>NZ_CP168521.1:0-4515054 GCF_059492155.1 Pseudarthrobacter sp. Pseusp20 | reverse complement strand
CACATTTAACCCACCAATCACCGGTATCAAAACGGACCTTCACCACCGCCTAGACTTACCGTTTATGACCCCCCGAACGCCCAGTCCCAGGGACCGGCGTGCAACCATCCTGGATGTGGCAGCCGCTGCAGGCGTATCGCGCCAGACCGTCACCCGGGCCATGAATGACATGGCAGGCATCAGCGCGGAAACCCGCGCCCGGGTCCAAAAGCTCGCAGCAGAAATGGGCTACAGCCCCAGCCGCTTCGCCAAGGGCCTTGTGCAGGGCGCGCGGATCTCTGTTGGCCTCGCCATCCCGGACCTGACCAACCCCTATTTCCCGGCCTTTGCCTCAAGCGTGGTGGAGGCCGCCACGGAGCGCGGTTGGAACGTGGTGGTGGACGACTACGGCCACGGGACCGGAAGCGCCGTTGACGCCGCCGCGCGGCTTGCGCCCCAGGTGGATGCACTGATCGGATACCTTGCACCCCACCAGGACGAGGCGCAGGCGCTGATGGGCCGCCGTCCCGTCGTCGCCCTTGACTCCCCGGACGCCGGCACCGCCGGCAGCATCTCCTTTGACTACCGTCACGCTGCCAGGCTCGCCCTCCGCCATCTCGCATCCCACGGGTGCCGGAGCATCCTCTTCCTGGACTCGGACCAGGGCGGCCCCGCCGGCAGCCGGAGCGCTGCCGCCGCCGCGGTGGCAGCGGAGGCAGGCATCCAGCTCGCCCGCCTCCAGGCACAGCCATCGGCGGCCGCGGCACGGTCGGCGGTGGCCCTCCATCTGGCCGGAGGCGGGAGCCCCGATGGCATCCTCGCCTTCAACGACCTGATGGCAGCCGGCGCCTTGAAGGCACTGCGGGAGTCAGGCACCTCCGTCCCCAATGAGTGTGCCGTCATCGGCATGGACGGAATACCGCTGGGGGAACTGCTCACACCTGAGCTGACCACCCTCGCACTGGACCTGCGCGCCGTGGGCCGCGCCGCCGTCGGACTCCTGGATGGTTTACTCACAGGTGCCATCCAGGACCGCACCCCAGGCGCCCACCTGACCCTGCAGCACCAACTGGTCCTCCGGCAATCAGCCTGACCCCTACTCAAATCATGACCGAGCGGATAGGCTTAACATGCAACTGCGTGAACGTTCACGTAGGCACTTCCGAAACTCCCCTCAAGGACCTCCATGCCAGCCCACACCCCTGCCGCAACTGCCGGCCACGGCTCCGCTCCGGCGACCAGACCCTCCTACCGCAGACTCGATCCGGCTGCCGCAGACGTCGCAGAATTAGCCTCGCTGGGACCCGGCCGGGGAAGCCTCCCGACGCGGGCCTACCTGGAGTCCGACGCACCCCGGCTCCTACTCAACGGAGAATGGCAGTTCCGGCTGAGCCCGGGAATCCGGGCGGCCCCACACGACGACTGGCAGCAGGGCAATGACCTCTCCGGCTTCACCCCGCTGCCCGTCCCCTCCAGCTGGAACATGCACGGGCACGGCTCTCCGGCCTACACCAACGTGCAGTTTCCCTTCCCGGTGGAACCTCCCTACCCACCGGACGCCAACCCCATCGGCGATCACCTGGTGACCTTTGAGGCCGGCCCGGAGTTCTTCCCGCACGCCGTGCTCCGGTTCGACGGCATCGACTCGGCCGGAACCGTGTGGCTGAACGGAGTGGAGCTCGGGACCACCCGCGGAAGCCGCCTGGCCCACGAATTCGACGTGTCCGGCATCCTGGTCGAGGGAGCCAATACGCTGGCCGTGCGGGTGGCCCAGTTCTCCGCCGCCAGCTATGTGGAGGACCAGGACATGTGGTGGCTCCCGGGGATCTTCCGGGACGTCACCCTGCAGGCGCGGCCGGTGGACGGCATCGACGACGTCTTCGTCCACGCCGGCTATGACCCGGGCACGGGCGAGGGCACGCTCCGCGTCGAGGTGAGCCGGGCCGGGCGGGCGATTGACGCCGTCGTACGCATTCCGGAACTTGGCCTGGAACTTCCAGCAGGGGCGGAGCAGCGTGTCCCCGGCGTGCAGCCCTGGTCCGCCGAAGTTCCCCGCCTGTATGGCGCAACGGTCAGCACCCCGGGCGAGACCGTTGCCCTGCAGGTGGGTTTCCGCAGCATCGTCATCGAGGACGCGCAGTTCAAGGTGAACGGCCGCCGGATCCTGCTCCGGGGAGTGAACCGCCACGAGCACCACCCCCGGCTGGGCCGTGTGGTCCCGCGGGACGTGGTGGAGGCGGAGCTGCGGCTGATGAAGCAGCACAACATCAATGCCATCCGGACCTCGCACTACCCGCCGCACCCGGAGTTCCTGGCGCTGGCAGACCAGCTGGGTTTCTACGTGGTCCTGGAATGCGACCTGGAAACGCACGGCTTCCACAGCGCCGGCTGGGCACAGAACCCCAGCGACGATCCGCAGTGGGAGGAGGCCCTGCTGGACCGGATGCAGCGAACCCTTGAGCGCGACAAGAACCACCCTTCCGTGATCATGTGGTCGCTGGGCAACGAGGCAGGCACCGGCCGGAACCTTGCGGCGATGTCCCGCTGGGCCAAGGACCGTGACCCGTCCCGTCCCATCCACTACGAGGGCGACTGGTCCTCACCGTACGTGGACGTCTACTCCCGGATGTATGCCAGCCAGGCCGAGACGGCGCTCATCGGGCAGGGCATCGAGCCGGCGCTTGAGGACGCCGAACTGGACGCTCGGCGCCGAGCCATGCCGTTCGTGCTGTGCGAATATGTGCATGCCATGGGAAACGGGCCGGGCGGCATGACCGAGTACCAGGACCTGTTCGACACGTATCCGCGGCTGATGGGGGGTTTTGTCTGGGAGTGGCTGGAGCACGGGATCCTTGTTCCCTCCCCGGGCAGCGGCGAACACTTCGCTTACGGCGGGGACTTTGGCGAGGAAGTCCACGACGGCAATTTCGTCACGGACGGGCTGGTGGATGCCAACCGCAAACCCCGTCCCGGGCTGTTGGATTTCAAGAAGGTCATCGAGCCTCTGGGCATTGACGTTTCCTCCTCATGGGCCAGCTTCACGCTGCGGAACCGGCAGGACTTTGCGGACACCTCCGCCTACCGCTTTGAGTACAAGGTGGAGGACGACGGCGGGACACGGCTGGAGGGAACGGTGGCCGTTGCGCCGCTTGCGGCGCAGTCCACGGCTGTTGTTGAGCTGCCGGCGGAGGTTGCCGCGTGTGTGGCGGGGTTGGCGCAGGACGCGGGTGCGGTGCTCACCGTCAGCGCTGTGCTGGCCACCGATACTGGGTGGGCTGCCGCAGGACACGAGGTTGCCTGGGGGCAGGCTGTCCGCCTTGCCTCACCAGGCACGGGGGTGCAGGCCCGGGACCTGGTGGAGGCCGGCCAGGACGAACTGCAGCTGGGTACCGCGGTGTTCAACCGGGCAACCGGCATGCCCACATCCATTGGCGGACTTCCCGTGGAAAAGTTCGGCCTGGTCCTGTGGTGGCCCCCGACCGACAACGACCTCGGCCGCGAGTGGGGAAGCCCGGACGAACGGCCCCTTGCGACGCAGTGGAAGGACGCAGGACTCCACCGGCTCCACACCCGCCTGCTGGGCATCCGGGCGGAATCCTCTCCTGACGGCGGAGAGTACCTGCGCGTCAGCACGCGCATGGGTGCCGCGGACAAGCAGTTCGGTGTGCTGGTGGATTACCTGTGGACCGCCAGCTCCGACTCCCTGGGACTGCGGACCCAGGTCAGGCCCGTGGGGGACTGGGTCAACGCCGGCTTCGAGGTGGAATGGGCGCGGATCGGGCTGGAGCTGGTGCTGGGTTCCCAGACCACCGGGGTGCGGTGGTTCGGCCAGGGCCCGCACCAGGGCTACCCGGACACCGGCCAGGGTGCGCGGACGGGATGGTTCGAGCTGCCCCTTGCCGCGCTGGACGTTGAGTACGTCCGTCCCCAGGAGTCGGGAGCCCGGTCCGGCGTGCGGTCCGCTGTCCTGCACGCCGGCGGAAGGGAGCTGCACCTTTCCGGCGAGCCCTTTGCCCTCACAGTCCGGCCGTACAGCATGCAGGCTCTGGATGCCGCAAACCACAGGCCGGATCTGGTGCCGGACGGGCGGAGCTACATCTACGTGGACCATCTCATGCGTGGCGTTGGCACCGCCGCCTGCGGCCCCGGCGTTCTGGAGCCGTACCGGCTGAAGCCGAGGCAGGCCGACTTCGAAGTGGTCCTCAAGGTACTGGGGTAGGGAAGTCCCGGCTCCCCCTTCGGCTACTCCCTCGGCTCCTCTTCGGATGTGAGCCACTCCATAGAAGCAGCAAACGAGCTTCAGAAGCGGAAATCTCTTGCCCACGCTGCCGGAAACCGCGGAATTCCGGGGTTTCCGGCAGCACAAGAGGCCCCCGGGGGTCGATTTGCGGTTGGGTGTGGGGGCGGGTATTGTTTTCTGAGTCGCCGCCGCTGAAGCGGAAAGATAGCGGCCAAACCCCTTACTGAACGGCCTGGAAATGGTTCGCCTCTTGGCGTGCCGGACGCGGGTGGGGCTGGTTTTCGAGTGGAGTGGATCGCGGTAACGCTGATTTGCGAAGCTTGTTGGAACCGGGTAAGTTTGGAAAGTTGCTCCGGAGCGAGCCTGGACGTTGGTTTGGGTGGTGCCGGGTGTGTCTGTTGTTTGAGAACTCAATAGTGTGCCAAGTTTGTTGATACCGATTATGTATGTAATTGGTTGATTGTGCTGTGCCGCCACCCCGTGGTGTGCATGGTGTTTTTAGCTGGTTTCAAATTTTGTGCAGCTGTTTCTGCCGTTATTTCCGGTGGTTGTGGTTGTGTCTGTTTTTGTTTTACTTCAACGGAGAGTTTGATCCTGGCTCAGGATGAACGCTGGCGGCGTGCTTAACACATGCAAGTCGAACGATGATGCCAGCTTGCTGGTGGATTAGTGGCGAACGGGTGAGTAACACGTGAGTAACCTGCCCTTGACTCTGGGATAAGCCTGGGAAACTGGGTCTAATACCGGATATGACCTTCCATCGCATGGTGGTTGGTGGAAAGCTTTTGTGGTTTTGGATGGACTCGCGGCCTATCAGCTTGTTGGTGGGGTAATGGCCTACCAAGGCGACGACGGGTAGCCGGCCTGAGAGGGTGACCGGCCACACTGGGACTGAGACACGGCCCAGACTCCTACGGGAGGCAGCAGTGGGGAATATTGCACAATGGGCGAAAGCCTGATGCAGCGACGCCGCGTGAGGGATGACGGCCTTCGGGTTGTAAACCTCTTTCAGTAGGGAAGAAGCGTAAGTGACGGTACCTGCAGAAGAAGCGCCGGCTAACTACGTGCCAGCAGCCGCGGTAATACGTAGGGCGCAAGCGTTATCCGGAATTATTGGGCGTAAAGAGCTCGTAGGCGGTTTGTCGCGTCTGCCGTGAAAGTCCGGGGCTCAACTCCGGATCTGCGGTGGGTACGGGCAGACTAGAGTGATGTAGGGGAGACTGGAATTCCTGGTGTAGCGGTGAAATGCGCAGATATCAGGAGGAACACCGATGGCGAAGGCAGGTCTCTGGGCATTAACTGACGCTGAGGAGCGAAAGCATGGGGAGCGAACAGGATTAGATACCCTGGTAGTCCATGCCGTAAACGTTGGGCACTAGGTGTGGGGGACATTCCACGTTTTCCGCGCCGTAGCTAACGCATTAAGTGCCCCGCCTGGGGAGTACGGCCGCAAGGCTAAAACTCAAAGGAATTGACGGGGGCCCGCACAAGCGGCGGAGCATGCGGATTAATTCGATGCAACGCGAAGAACCTTACCAAGGCTTGACATGAACCGGACCGCTGCAGAAATGTGGTTTCCCCTTTGGGGCTGGTTTACAGGTGGTGCATGGTTGTCGTCAGCTCGTGTCGTGAGATGTTGGGTTAAGTCCCGCAACGAGCGCAACCCTCGTTCTATGTTGCCAGCACGTGATGGTGGGGACTCATAGGAGACTGCCGGGGTCAACTCGGAGGAAGGTGGGGACGACGTCAAATCATCATGCCCCTTATGTCTTGGGCTTCACGCATGCTACAATGGCCGGTACAAAGGGTTGCGATACTGTGAGGTGGAGCTAATCCCAAAAAGCCGGTCTCAGTTCGGATTGGGGTCTGCAACTCGACCCCATGAAGTCGGAGTCGCTAGTAATCGCAGATCAGCAACGCTGCGGTGAATACGTTCCCGGGCCTTGTACACACCGCCCGTCAAGTCACGAAAGTTGGTAACACCCGAAGCCGGTGGCCTAACCCCTTGTGGGAGGGAGCTGTCGAAGGTGGGACTGGCGATTGGGACTAAGTCGTAACAAGGTAGCCGTACCGGAAGGTGCGGCTGGATCACCTCCTTTCTAAGGAGCACCTCCAACTCTTCTGTGCTGGTGAATGCCGGTGTGGGGGGTTGTCAGGAAGCAAGCCCGCAGCATGGACGATTGTTCCGTGGCGGGTGCTCATGGGTGGAATATCAACAAATAGGTGCCTGGTGGCACGGACCGGTTTGGTTAGTACGAATGTTTTGTTCTTCTCTTCGGGGGAGGGCGGGTGTTCTGGAACGCGGCTGGTTTGGGTTGCTGGGTAGTGTTTGGCACACTGTTGGGTCCTGAGGCAACAGGGCCGGGGAGGGGTTGTTGCGGCTTTGGTCGTGGTGGTTCTTTGTCGGGTTTGTTTGTTTCTGGTTTCCCTGCCGTGACGTTCCGTGCGCCTGTTTGGGTGTGTGGGGTGTGTGGTGTGGGGTTGTTGTTTGAGAACTACATAGTGGACGCGAGCATCTTGTATAAGAAGCAATTTCCAAGATTAATGAACCTGGATCTGGCTGCGCTGTTGATGCCCTTTGGGTGTTGGGGTGTGGTTGGTTTCTGTGGTTCTCTCGAGAAATGTTTTTGATCTTTGTGGTCAAGTTTTTAAGAGCACACGGTGGATGCCTTGGCATTAGGAGCCGAAGAAGGACGTAGGAATCTGCGATAAGCCTGGGGGAGTCGATAACCGGACTGTGATCCCAGGGTGTCCGAATGGGGAAACCCCGCCGAGCGCGCGAGTGACTCGGTGACCCGTACCTGAACACATAGGGTGCGTGGGGGGAACGCGGGGAAGTGAAACATCTCAGTACCCGCAGGAAGAGAAAACAATAGTGATTCCGTTAGTAGTGGCGAGCGAACGCGGATCAGGCTAAACCGTTCCATGTGTGATAGCCGGCGGGCGTTGCATGGTCGGGGTTGTGGGACTTTCCATACCAGTTCTGCCGGGCTGGTGGGGTGTGATGTGCGCGCATAGGTGAACGGTTTTGAAAGGCCGGCCAGAGAGGGTGTTAGTCCCGTAACCGTAATGTGTTTGTACCGCCTGTGAGAGTATCCCAAGTAGTACGGGGCCCGAGAAATCCCGTGCGAATCTGTCAGGACCACCTGATAAGCCTAAATACTCCCTAATGACCGATAGCGGACCAGTACCGTGAGGGAAAGGTGAAAAGTACCCCGGGAGGGGAGTGAAACAGTACCTGAAACCGTGTGCTTACAATCCGTCGGAGCCAGTCTGATTCTGGTG
The DNA here is from genome assembly GCF_059492155.1 of Pseudarthrobacter sp. Pseusp20. NCBI lineage: Bacteria > Bacillati > Actinomycetota > Actinomycetes > Micrococcales > Micrococcaceae > Pseudarthrobacter > Pseudarthrobacter sp. Pseusp20. The sequence continues at coordinate 4,507,550 of NZ_CP168521.1, read as the reverse complement.
ACGGCGTGCCTTTTGAAGAATGAGCCTGCGAGTTAGTGTTACGTCGCGAGGTTAACCCGTGTGGGGCAGCCGTAGCGAAAGCGAGTCTGAATAGGGCGTGTGAGTGGCGTGATCTAGACCCGAAGCGAAGTGATCTACCCATGGCCAGGTTGAAGCGACGGTAAGACGTCGTGGAGGACCGAACCCACTTCAGTTGAAAATGGAGGGGATGAGCTGTGGGTAGGGGTGAAAGGCCAATCAAACTTCGTGATAGCTGGTTCTCCCCGAAATGCATTTAGGTGCAGCGTTGCGTGTTTCTTGCTGGAGGTAGAGCTACTGGATGGCTAATGGGCCCTACAAGGTTACTGACGTCAGCCAAACTCCGAATGCCGGTAAGTGAGAGCGCAGCAGTGAGACTGTGGGGGATAAGCTTCATAGTCGAGAGGGAAACAGCCCAGACCACCAACTAAGGCCCCTAAGCGTGTGCTAAGTGGGAAAGGATGTGGAGTTGCCCAGACAACCAGGAGGTTGGCTTAGAAGCAGCCACCCTTAAAAGAGTGCGTAATAGCTCACTGGTCAAGTGATTCCGCGCCGACAATGTAGCGGGGCTCAAGTACACCGCCGAAGTTGTGGCATTCACATTTTAGCTAAGCCCTTGTGGTTCAGGCGTGTGGATGGGTAGGGGAGCGTCGTGTGGGCGGTGAAGTCGCGGTGTAAACCAGCGGTGGAGCCTACACGAGTGAGAATGCAGGCATGAGTAGCGAAAGACGGGTGAGAAACCCGTCCGCCGAATGATCAAGGGTTCCAGGGTCAAGCTAATCTGCCCTGGGTAAGTCGGGACCTAAGGCGAGGCCGACAGGCGTAGTCGATGGACAACGGGTTGATATTCCCGTACCGGCGAAAAACCGCCCATGCTGAGCGGGGGATACTAACTGCCCGAAGCCTGCCCGAGCGCCCTTGTGGTGTGAGGGTTTTGGTGGAGCGCAGGACCTGATCCCGGGAGGCAAGCGTATTAACAGGTGTGACGCAGGAAGGTAGCCGAGCCGGGCGATGGTTGTCCCGGTCTAAGGATGTAGGGCGAGTGGTAGGCAAATCCGCCACTCATGGTGCCTGAGATCTGATGGGACCCCCGTTTGGGGGGATTTGGTGATCCTATGCTGCCGAGAAAAGCATCGACGCGAGGTTTTAGCCGCCCGTACCCCAAACCGACACAGGTGATCAGGTAGAGAATACCAAGGCGATCGAGAGAATTATGGTTAAGGAACTCGGCAAAATGCCCCCGTAACTTCGGGAGAAGGGGGGCCCCAACCTTGATACACCCTTTGCGGTGTGGAGGGGATCGGGGCCGCAGAGACCAGGGGGAAGCGACTGTTTACTAAAAACACAGGTCCGTGCGAAGTCGCAAGACGATGTATACGGACTGACTCCTGCCCGGTGCTGGAAGGTTAAGAGGACCGGTTAGCCGCAAGGCGAAGCTGAGAATTTAAGCCCCAGTAAACGGCGGTGGTAACTATAACCATCCTAAGGTAGCGAAATTCCTTGTCGGGTAAGTTCCGACCTGCACGAATGGAGTAACGACTTCCCCGCTGTCTCAACCATAAACTCGGCGAAATTGCAGTACGAGTAAAGATGCTCGTTACGCGCAGCAGGACGGAAAGACCCCGAGACCTTTACTATAGTTTGGTATTGGTGTTCGGAGTGGCTTGTGTAGGATAGGTGGGAGACGTTGAAGCCCGGACGCCAGTTCGGGTGGAGTCATCGTTGAAATACCACTCTGGTCACTTTGGACATCTAACTTCGGCCCGTAATCCGGGTCAGGGACAGTGCCTGATGGGTAGTTTAACTGGGGCGGTTGCCTCCTAAAAAGTAACGGAGGCGCCCAAAGGTTCCCTCAGCCTGGTTGGCAATCAGGTGTCGAGTGTAAGTGCACAAGGGAGCTTGACTGTGAGAGAGACATCTCGAGCAGGGACGAAAGTCGGGACTAGTGATCCGGCGGTACATTGTGGAATGGCCGTCGCTCAACGGATAAAAGGTACCTCGGGGATAACAGGCTGATCTTGCCCAAGAGTCCATATCGACGGCATGGTTTGGCACCTCGATGTCGGCTCGTCGCATCCTGGGGCTGGAGTAGGTCCCAAGGGTTGGGCTGTTCGCCCATTAAAGCGGTACGCGAGCTGGGTTTAGAACGTCGTGAGACAGTTCGGTCCCTATCCGCTGCGCGCGCAGGAAATTTGAGAAGGGCTGTCCTTAGTACGAGAGGACCGGGACGGACGAACCTCTGGTGTGTCAGTTGTACTGCCAAGTGCACCGCTGATTAGCTACGTTCGGATGGGATAACCGCTGAAAGCATCTAAGCGGGAAGCTCGCTTCGAGATGAGATTTCCATACACCCTCGGGTGTGAGAGGCCCCCAGCCAGACCACTGGGTTGATAGGCCGGATGTGGAAGCGAGGACTAACGACTCGTGAAGCTGACCGGTACTAATAGGCCAACAACTTACACCACACAGATACATACAAAACTCTGCTTGCGTCCACTATGTGGTTCCCAACCAACAACCCCCCAACACGCGGGGTTGTCACGGCACGGAACCACCACAACTGAAGAACAACACCACAATGTTGTAACCACGAGTCTTCCCACCCCCGAAAAAACACCGGGCGGGCGGGTACAAGGGTTACGGCGGTCATAGCGTGGGGGAAACGCCCGGTCCCATTCCGAACCCGGAAGCTAAGACCCACAGCGCCGATGGTACTGCACCCGGGAGGGTGTGGGAGAGTAGGTCACCGCCGGACACACATTGGTCGAGGCCCCAACCACCAGGTTGGGGCCTCCCACATTTAACCCCAACTCCCCTTCATGGAACCGGACGCGGTGTCCCAGGAAACCCGGCAGGAAGCGCAAAGCCTTCCTCCAAGGGCTGAAAATGGGCCCCGGAATCGGTGATTAACCTCAAAAAGTCGCGGAAACACGCGGAATTTGCGGACCGGAAGCGCCCAAGCTGGTAAGTTTTCGGACAGTGGCTTGTGCGCATGCCGCGTGCAGGCTCCAGAATCAGAATCGTCCAGGAGGACATAAATGGCTAAGAACCGTAGTGAACTTGTTGCAGAGGTAGCAGGCAAGGCCGGCACCAGCCAGGCTGCCGTCAACTCCGTCCTCGATGCACTGTTCGAGGTTTTCGAGACTTCTGTCGCCGCGGGCGAGAAGATCACCATCCCGGGCTGGCTCGCCGTCGAGCGCACTGACCGTGCAGCACGCACCGGCCGCAACCCGCAGACCGGCGAAACCATCCAGATCGCAGCAGGCCACAGCGTCAAGCTGACCGCCGGCTCCAAGCTGAAGGCTGCAGTCTCCAAGAAGTAAAGCTTGTCCCTCCCGGCATGCAGCCGGCTGGAACAAGGAGCGGCAACCCATCGGGTTGCCGCTCCTTTGCTTTAACGGCCCGGCTCCAACTGCTCCCCGGCTCCAACCGCTCACTGGCATACAACCCGGATTCGCGGCGCAGGCAGGCGTAGCGGACAATGGAATGGTGTCTTCCGCCGCAACTCCACGTTCCACCGCGCCCCAGTCCGATCCTGGCAAGGGAGCTGCGGTCCGGGACGCCGGAAGCCGGGGGATCCCCGTGCCCTGGCAGCTTGCAGGCCTGGCAGCACTCTTCCTGGCCCTTGCAGCAGCACTGATCTTCTCCGGCGCTGCAGCGGCGCGCAGCGTCGCCGACCCCGGCGCCCTGGTGCGGTGGGGCCTGCCCGTCAGCAAGGCAATCCATAACGTTTCCCTGGCGACCGTCGTCGGAGGCCTGATCTTCGCCGTCGGCATCCTCCCCAAAAACCTGAACCCCCGGAACAGTGCCGTGCGGGGCCGGGACCGGGAAACTCCACCAGCCGGCGGTGCGCCCGAACATCCCGCCTTCACCCGCGTGCTCGCTGTGGCTGCCGTCGCGGGCGCCGTGTGGACCTTGTCCGCCATCGCAGTCCTGGTGCTCACCTATGCCGACGTAGCAGGGCAGGGGCTGTCCGGCGATCCCGCGTTCACCCAGGCCCTGGTGTACTTCATGACGGACATCGAAACGGGCCGGGCATGGCTCGCCGTCATCATCATTGCCGCCGTGGTGACCACCGCGCTGTTCGGCGTCAGGTCCCTGGGCGGCCTCGCCCTGACCCTCATCCTGGCCCTCATCGGCCTGGTCCCCACCGCCCTGATCGGACACTCGTCGAGCTCTTCGGACCACGAGGGCGCCATCAACTCACTCGGCCTGCACCTGGTGGGCGTGAGCACCTGGGTGGGCGGCATCATCATCCTGGCCCTGCTGTCCGGGATCCTCACGGGGTCCAAGGCCGGGGCAGCCACGGATATCACCGAACCCACGCTCCGGCGGTTCTCCACCCTGGCCGGCTTCGCGTTCGTGCTGGTCTTCGCCTCGGGCATCATCAACGCCAGCATCCGCGTCACCAGCTGGCATGATCTCTTCGGCTCGGCCTACGGCCAGCTGATCCTGGCCAAGACTGCCGCCGCGGTGGTCCTGGGCGGCATCGGCTTCATGCACCGGCAGTGGGTCATCCCGCAGCTGGGCCGCAAGGGCTCCACCCTGTCCTCGCGGCGGGTCCTCTGGCAGCTGGTGCTGGCTGAGCTGCTGGTCATGGGTGCCACCTCGGGCATCGCCGTGGCCCTGGGCCGCTCGGCGCCGCCGCAGCCAACGGAAGTGGCGGCCAATGCCTCGCCCGCCTTCATCCTCAGCGGCTACGAGCTGCCCCCGGAGCTGACGCCCGAACGCTGGTTGACCGAGTGGCGGCTGGACTGGCTCTGGGTGGGCGTGGCCCTCTTCGGCCTGGCCACCTACTTCCTGGGCGTGGCCAAGGTCCGCCGCCGGGGCGATTCCTGGCAGTGGTTCCGGTCCCTGAACTGGGTCATCGGCCTGGTGGTCCTGACGTTCATCACGTCCGGGCCGCCGTCGGTCTATGGCCGCGTCCTGTTCTCCGCGCACATGGTGGACCATATGGCCCTGACCATGGTTGCCCCGATCTTCCTGGTGCTGGGCGCCCCTGTGACCCTGGCCCTGCGTGCGCTGCCCGCCCGCGGCGACGGCTCACGCGGGATGCGCGAATGGCTGCTGGTCTTCGTCCATTCGAAGTTCTCTCAGCTGGTCACCCACCCGCTGTTCGCCGCTGCCAACTTCGCCGGCTCGATCGTGCTGTTCTATTACTCGGACCTGTTTGGCTTCGCCATGCGCGAGCATGTGGGCCACGAGCTGATGAACCTGCACTTCCTGCTCACCGGGTACATCTTTGTGCTCAGCATGATCGGCACGGACCCGCTGCCGCGCCGTGCGCCGTACCCCATGCGGCTGCTCCTGCTGCTGGCCACCATGGGCTTCCATGCCTTCTTCGGGGTCTCCATCATGGGCGGCACCGGGCTGCTGGCCGCGGACTACTTCGGCAACCTTGGCCGCGCCTGGGGACCGTCGGCCCTCGTCGACCAGCAGACCGGCGGCGCGGTGGCCTGGGGCATCGGTGAGGTGCCAACGCTGCTGGTGGCGATCGGCGTCGCCATCATGTGGTCCAGGTCCGACCAGCGGGAGACCAAACGCGTGGACCGCGCGGCGGACAGGAATAACGACGCCGATCTGACCGCTTACAACGATATGTTTGCCAAATTGGCCGAACGCGACGCCAAGCTGGCTGAACGCAACAAGCTGGAAGGACGCTGATGAGCGAAACCGTACGCACGCATGCCCGGGTCCGGGCCTCCGAACTGGTAGGCCGCAACTGGCTGAACACCGGCGGCAAGACCCTGGACCTGGAGGCCCTGCGCGGCAAGATCGTGCTGCTGGACTTCTGGACCTTCTGCTGCATCAACTGCCTGCACGTCCTGGATGAGCTGCGGCCGCTGGAGGAGCAGTACTCCGATGTCCTGGTGACGGTGGGCGTCCACTCGCCCAAGTTCGAGCACGAGGCGGACCCGGTGGCGCTGGCCGCGGCCGTGGAGCGGTACGAGATCCACCACCCCGTCCTGGACGATCCCGAGCTGGACACCTGGAAGGCCTACACCGCCCGTGCCTGGCCCACCCTGGTGGTCATCGACCCCGAGGGCTACATCGTGGCGCACCTCTCCGGCGAGGGCCACGCGGACGGGCTCGCCGTGCTGATCCCCGAGCTCATCGCCGAACACGAAGCCAAGGGCACCCTGCACCGCGGCTCCGGCCCGTACGTGGCGCCCGAGGCAACCTCCGGCACCCTTCGCTTCCCCGGCAAGGCGCTGTTCCTGCCCGCCGGCCGCGGGTCTGCTTCAGGGGCAGCGTCCGACGGCGGCACGTCCGCAGGTGCCCCGACGTCCGGCACCTGGCTGGTCACCGACACCGGCCACCACCGGCTGGTGGAACTGGACACCGACTTCCACACGGTGCTGGCAACCTTTGGCTCGGGCACCAAGGGCTATGCCGACGGTCCCGCCGCCGGTGACACGGCCACCGCCCAGTTCAACGAACCCCAGGGCCTGGTCCTGCTGCCGGAAGATGTGGCAGCCAAGGTGGGCTACGACGTCGTAATTGCTGACTCCGTCAACCACCGCCTGCGCGGTCTTTCCCTCACGGACGGCAAGGCGTCCACGCTGGCCGGCAACGGGATCCAACGCCTGCTGGAGACCGGCCCCGCCCGCGTGGACGAGGACGCCGCGGGGTTCACGGGCAAGCTGAGCGAGCACCCGCTCGAAGTCTCCCTGAGCTCTCCCTGGGACGTGGTGTGGTCACGGAAGCTGAACGCCGTGGTGGTCGCGATGGCCGGTACGCACCAGATCTTCAGCTTCGACCCTGTGGGCGGCGAAGTGGACATCATCGCGGGCAACGGGCTTGAGGGCCTGCTGGACGGCGCCGCGCACGAATCCTGGTTCGCCCAGCCCTCAGGCGTGGCCGAGGACGCCGACGGCAACATCTGGGTGGCTGATTCGGAGACCTCCGCACTGCGGAAGCTGGTGGTTGACGATTCCGGGAAGGTCACCGTGGAGTCTGCAGTGGGCAAGGGCCTGTTCGACTTCGGCTTCCGCGACGGCCCGGCCGCCGACGCACGCCTGCAGCACCCGCTGGGCGTGACCGTCCTGCCCGACGGCTCCGTGGCGATCGCGGACACATACAACGGTGCCGTCCGCCGCTACGACCCCGCATCCGGCACCGTGTCCACCCTGGCACGAGGTTTGGCCGAGCCCTCCGACGTGATCGTGGACCACACCCACTCGGCCGGTTCCGAGCCCCTGCTGGTAGTGGTGGAGGCCAACAAGCACCAGATCGTCTACGTGCCCATTCCCAAGGAAGCACAGCAGGTCGATGAGGGCGCATCCCAGACCCACCGGCCCAAGAGCCCGGTGGCGCCCGGCGCGCTGGACCTGACCGTCCGCTTCACGGCGCCCACGGGCCAGAAGCTCGACGACCGCTGGGGTGACCCCACCCAGCTGAAGATCTCCTCCACGCCTCCCGGGCTGCTGGTCTCCGGCGGCGGAACCTCCGTGGGACTGCAGCGCACCCTGGAGCTGTCCCCGGACGTGCCCGAGGGCGTGCTGCACATTACCGCCCGCGCCGCGGCCTGCGACGGCCCCGAGACCGAGGACGGGGAGATCCCCGACCACGCCGCCTGCCACCTGTACCAGCAGGACTGGGGCATCCCCGTGGTCCTGCAGGCCGATGGTGACACGGAACTGGTCCTGGACCTGCGCGGAATGGACTGACCCTCCGCTGGTTTTGCTGAACTGGCCCGGTTTTCAGAGCGTCGTGCCCTGAAGACCGGGCCAGTCCTGTCTCTGCTCCCCGAAAACTGGGCCAGTCTGGACGCGCCGTTGTCCACATAGCCTCCGTTACTTCTGCCGCAGGCCAGGGCAGGCAGGCATTGTGGCCTCATGGACCCTACAGAGATCCTCAGGTCGGCCGGGGGAGTACTGCTGCGGCGTGACGTGCTGGCCGCAGGGGCTACGGAAACGGCGCTTCGGCGGGCGGTCCGGAGCGGCCAGGTGGTACGCCTGGAGCGGGGCGTCTTGGCCGTGGCGGGCGCTGATCCGGAGCTGATGGCTGCCGGCATGGCCCGCGGTCTCCTGACATGTGCCTCCGCGGCCCCGAAATACGGCCTATGGCAGCTGCGTTCCGCCGCGACGCCCCATTACTGGCACAGCAATGGGCGGAGTGCAGCCCGATGTGTCAGCCACAGGCTTCCCCTGACCCAGCAGCCGCAGCACAGGACGCTTGCAGCACTGCCCGACGTCCTGCTCCACGCGCTGCTGTGCCTGCCGGAACTCGAATCCGTGGTCATGGTGGAATGCGCCTATAACCGCGGAGACATTGAGCCCGGCCATCTCTTCCGCCTCTTGGATGGCAATCGATGCGGCAAGGCTCGGCAGGTTCTGTCCAAGGTTGAGCGTGGCGCGGACTCCCTCCTGGAAACCCTGGCCCGGGTGCTGTTCAGGGATGCCGGGATAGCCACGGAGACGCAAGTGTGGATCGAGGGAATAGGACGTGTGGACTTCCTCCTGGAGGGATTCCTCATCGTCGAGATCGATGGAATCGCCTTCCACATGGAGCCACGGCAATACAAGAAGGACCGCCGCAGGGATAACGCCGCAATAAGTCGGGGCCTGCCCGTGCTCAGATTCTTCTACGACGATGTGGTTTACGCGCCGGAGTCCGTCTTGGCGCAGGTGCGGGAGGTGCTGGCGCGAGGTTCGCTGCGGTGGCCGCAGCCGAACCAGCCCAGTTTTCGACAGGACTGGGTCTAAAACTCCGGGCAGCACGTCAACTCTGGGACCAAAACTGGGCCACTTTGGATACAGGGCCTAGAAGCTCAGCATCGGGGTGACCTTGACGGTGTCGCCGGAGACGTCCAGGCGGGTGGTGAAGCTGAAGTCCACCTCTGCGTCCAGCGGGTACCAGGCCCCGGTGAACGAGTTCTGCTGGAGCGCCTCCACCTTGGCCTTGCCGTCCAGGGGCGCCACCACCCAGCGGCCGTCGAACGGCTCCACTGATACACCCGGGTACTTGGTCACGGTCCACCGGATGGTGCCGTCCTGGACCCTGTTGTTGCTGGTGTAGTAGAAGGGGCAGTCCGGCTGGAGCTTCTGTTCCTTGACGGCCTCCGCCGCGCAGCCGTCCAGGAACTCCCGGATCTTGGCTGCAACGTCGTTCTTCAGCTTGTCCGTGGCCTGGGTCAACAGGTTGAGGGGCGCCACCGGGGCGTCCTTGGAGGTGACGGTGGCCCTGGTGGCGGGTGCCGAGAAGTACTGTCCGTCCAGGGACGCCTCGTATTCGCCCGGGTAGAACACGGCAAAGGAGTTGCGGCCGTTGGGCATATTGACCGGGACGCCGTTGACGTCAGCCTCGTTGCCGTTGACCACGGTGATATCAACGGTGGGCAGCCGGGACGGGACAAACGCCCAGGTGTTGAAGAACAGCCATTCGGTGCCGGTCTTCTGCAGGAGGAAGTCAGTGTGCAGCCGGCTGCCGTCGATGGTGTACTCCAGGGGCACCGTGACCTGGTTGTTCGGACGTTCCTCAGGGTCGCCGATCTTGATGTTCGCTACACGGGACGCCGCCGTCTGCAGCCCGGGGCCATCCAGCATTGCAGCATTGCTGGGCGGGACCGCGGCCCGCAGGAGTCCGAGTGCACGCCCGCCGTCTCCGCTCCTCAAAGCATCCAGGTATTCCCGTACCGGCTGCTGCGGGCTGGCCACGGTGTTGTTCACAACGTTGATGGCCACGATGGCTCCGGCGATGGCAAGCATGAGGCCCAGCAGCCATCCGGCCGCGATCCTCACCAACGCTTGACTCATCTGCACGTTCCTTACAGTAACGGCAGTGCGGACGCACACTAAAGTTGGCGTCCCCCCTATCTTGCCGGGCAACACCCGGTTAATGCCCGACGGCGGGTGGCCGGGCCGGCATTGACACGAGCCTTGGCGGTTCCCGGGACACCCGTTGCAGGGTGGGAGCGGCAGGGTCAGCGGCGGCGGCGCCGGGACGACGTGCCGAACACGCCGCGGAGCAGTTCGCGCCCCAACTGGGTGCCCATGGACCGTGCCATGCTCTTGAGTCCGCCGCCCAGGGCGCCGCCGAGTACTCCGCCGAGGTCACCCATCATGCCGCCCGGTTGCGGCCCGGGCTCCCGCGACTGCGGTTGCCGGGACCGCGGTGCGCGCGGAGCCTTTGTCCGCCGTGGCGTTTCACTCGCCTCCCCGTCCTCCGCGCCGCCGTACTGGGGTTCAGGATCCTGCGTGGGAACCGGGGCCTGCGGCGGCCTGCTGCTGGGCCGGCCCAGGATTTCCTCCTCGATCCGGCGGGCTTCGGCGTCCACGTCGTAGCCGGCGGGCGCCGCAGGTTCCCCGGCCGGGGTGTCGGCCGCCGGACCCGTGGGCGCGGCCGCCTTGCCGGTGAGCTTTTCGTAGGCGGAGGGGTTGTCCACCGCTGTTCCGTACTTGCCCAGCAGCGCGGAACCGGCCACCGTGCTGCGCACCAGGGTCTCCTCGCTGGGGCCCATCAAGGACTCGGGTGCCCGGAGCCGGGTGAGGGCCACCGGCGTGGGCGCGCCCTTTTCGTTCATGACGGTAATGACGGCCTCGCCGATACCCGCTGAGGTGAGGGTCTCTTCGAGGTCGTAGTCGCTGACCGGGAACGTGGACACCGTGGCTTTGAGCGCCTTGGCGTCCTCGGGGGTGAACGCGCGGAGGGCGTGCTGCACCCGGTTGGCCAGCTGGCCCAGGACATCGGCGGGGACGTCCTTGGGTGTTTGGGTGACGAAGAAGATGCCCACCCCCTTGGACCGGATGAGCCGGACGGTGGTGGTGATGGCGTCAAGGAAGGCCTTGCTGGCCCCGTTGAACAGCAGGTGGGCCTCGTCCAGGAAGAACACGAGTTTGGGCTTGTCCAGGTCGCCGGCCTCCGGAAGGTCCTCGAACAGGTCCGCCAGCAGCCACATCAGGAAGGTGGAGAACAGCATGGGCTTGGTCTGCAGGGTGGGCAGCTCCAGGCAAGTGACCACGCCGCGGCCGTCGGGGGCGGTGCGCAGCAGCTCGGCGGTATCGAACTCCGGCTCACCGAAGAACTTTTCCAGCCCCTGCGCCTCGAGGCCCACCAGTTCGCGGAGGATCACCCCGGCGGTCGCCTTGGACAGCCCGCCCAGTTCCTCCAGCTGGTCCCTGCCCTCGTCCGAGGTGAGGAACTGGATGACGGCGCGGAGGTCCTTGAGGTCGATCAGCTCCAGGCCGTTCTTGTCCGCAAAATAGAACACCAGCTGCAGGCTCGATTCCTGCGTGTCGTTCAGTTCCATGATGCGCGAGAGCAGGATGGGCCCGAACGAGGACACGGTGGCGCGCACAGGAACACCGTTGCCGTCCCCGCCCAGCGCCAGGAACTCCACCGGAAACGCCTTGCCCTGCCACGGCTGGCCGATGCTTTGCGTGCGTGCGGTGAGCTTGTCGCTGCCGGCGGCGGCAGTCGCCAGGCCGGAAAGGTCGCCCTTGATGTCGGCCAGGAAGACGGGGACGCCGGCCGTGGACAGCTGTTCGGCCATCATGTGCAGGGTGACGGTCTTGCCCGTTCCGGTGGCGCCGGCCACCAGCCCGTGCCTGTTCATCATCGCCAGCGGCAGCCGCACCGGCGCGTCCTTGTGGAGCTCGCCGTCGATGATGGCGGCCCCCAGCTCGATGGTGGCGCCTTCGAGCGTGTAGCCCTTCTGGATGGTGGCAAGCTTCTCTGCTGTGGTTTTGGAGGCCATGGCGCCAGCATAACCGCGGCGGCCCCGGATGCGGCGGTGGCCGGGCGGTCAGTCCGGCCGGGAATTCCGCGGAACCGGGGCGAGCTCCTTGGTGAACGCCAGCGGTCCGATGGTTTCCGGATCGGCGTCGAGGTCGAACTGCGCCTGGTAGCCGCTGGTGAGGTAAAGGTGCTTGGCTTCGGGCTGCCGCGGGCCCGTGGTGAGGTACAGCCGGGTGTAGCCGCGGGCGGCAGCCAGGGCTTCCAGCTCGGCCAGCACCAGCCTGCCCAGACCACGACGGCGGTGGGCCGAGTGCGTCCAGATCCGCTTCAGTTCCGCGGTGGTTTCGTCATACCGGCGGAACGCGCCGCCGGCGATCGACTCGCCGTCCTCCTGGATGACCAGGAGGGCTCCGTGCGGTCCCTCGAATTCCGCGGCGGGGTAGCGGTTCAGTTCCTCTGCGGCAGCCGTGCGGCCGAACAGGTCCCCGTAGCGGGTGTCGTATTCGACGGCGAGCTCGTCCAGGAGCGGCCGGACGCGCGGATCGTGCATGGGCAGGTTGAGGACCACCAGGCTGGCGGGATCAAGCGGCCTGGGACGAAGGTGTGGTTCTGCGGTCACTGGTTATTCCTTGTCACTGGTCGTTATTGTTGCCGGTCAGTTCTGTCCGGCGGCGGCTGGTTCTGGAGTCATGGCGGCCGGGGCAGACACATCCCCGGCAGCCACGCCGCGGGCAGTGCGGAGGATGGTCCGGGCCAGGGCATCGTTCTCGCGGAACGGCGCGGCGTTCGTGTTGGGCCGGGCAAAGGCGCCCGCGCCCCAGCCCGATGTTCCCGGGCCGACGCCGAAAAGGGTGGTGTGCGGCTTGCCGCCGGCCCCCACCAGCTGGTGCTGCGGGGACACCAGGAGTTTCCCGGTGGAGTGGATGCCGTCGGAGGTCAGCAGCTGCTGCTCGCTGCCCAGGCCGCTCCCGTGCAGGGAGGCGAGCACGGGGTTCAGCGAGCGGGCCACGGACGTGGCCGGCAGCCGCGCCTCGATCAGGGCCTTCGCCGTGACGGTCACCCCGGACTGGGCGGACGAAGCAACAAAAAGCCCGGTGGCCTCATCGGCGGAGACCTGGCCGGGACCCAGGAACTGCAGCAGGCCGGCCCGGTGCAGCGCCAGGACCTGGCGGAGCCGGTGCGGCGGCGGACCGGAGTCCACGAAGCTGAAGAAGCCGTGCCACCAGCCGTGGATGACCTGCTGCGAGCGTGCGTTCAGCCGCTCGGGCGGGACTACGCGCCCCACCTCCATATAGACGTGCAGCAGGGCCAGGAACAGGGCAAGGGTTTCGGGGTGGTCAGGGCTGTCCCGCAGTGCCAGGTCCTGCTCGATGTATCCGGCCACCGCGTCCTGGACTTCCGCGTGATCGCTGAAGCGGCGGCCGTCGAAGGGGCGGTCCAGCCGCTCCAGGTCCAGGTGCAGGCCGGCGTCAGGGACCGCTGCGGCCACCAGGTCTTTCCGCCCGGGGCTGTACCAGTCCAATCCCGCATAGGCGGCGGCGAACCCGTCCCAGCCCATGGCGGCGCGTTCAGGGCTTCCGGTCAGAAGCTCGCGGTAATAGTAGTAGCCGGCTTCCTTGGCGATCAGGGGCCAGAGATGCCGGTGGAAGTCCAGCTCGCCATGCTGCTGCAGCAGCGCATCCACGGCGGCGGCCGTAAAGAACCGCAACGGCCCGGGAGCCTGCCCCCGGAGGGCAGCGGAAATCTTCGAGTGGTACGGCACTCCCCGCCGGGAGCCGGCCCACAGCACCGGTTCCCGTCCGGACGGAAGGTAGCGCAGCCCGCCGTCGGACGTTTCCTGGAACCTGCCGCCGCGCCCTTCCATCAGGAGGACCAGCAGGTCCACGAACGCCAGGCCCATCCCGGCGACGATGACGTCCTGTCCGGGGGCAATGGGGGAGTAGTCGACGTCGGTGGTGTAGCTGGGTGCCGCGTGGTAGCCGCCGTGCCGGGCGGCGAAGTCCGTGAAGCCGGCGGACACGGCGTCCGGGAGGGAATCGGTGTGGCCCAGGGCGGTCACCACGATGTCCGCGTGCAGGGTCCGGCCGTTGGCCAGCCCAACCTGGTGGCCGCCGCCTTTCAGTTCCGTAATGCCCACTGCGGTGGTCCGGTGGACCGTGACGCTGCGGCCCAGGGACCTGGCGGCGCGGCGGAAGAACCACTCCAGGTACTGGCTCTGCAGCTGGCGGGTGGGAAAGGTGGTGCCGGTCAGGGACCGCAGCTGGTCCCACAGCGGCTGGGGAAAATCCGGGACGTCGATGATGGAGGCGTCCAGGACGCCGGCGGCCCATTCGGCCAGCGCCGGACCCGGTGCGGCGGGGCCCTGGCAGTCCACCGACTGGTCCGTGAACATGGTGATGTCCGCGGCCATGGAGTTGAGGAGGAGCCCGGGGTCCTGGTCGTACCGCCAGATGCGGCCCGAGCCCGGGATGTGCGGCTCCACCACGTGGATCTGCAGCGGCCCGGCGAAGACGTCCGGCCGGTTGGCGGCGATCCGTTCCAGCACACCCGCCGTGCGCGGCCCGCCGCCGATGAAGACGATGGCCGGGATGGTGGCTGGCATGGGCTCTCCTGACGGCGAGTGGGTGCGGGGACGGCGCGGAAGTGGCCGTCGGAGTGCCCATGCTAGGCAGCCGTGACGACGGCGGTCGAGCACCTGGTCACGGCCGTTAACTCCGCGTCACGGCGCGTTAAGGGACGCAAAAAACCGACTCATGACGCCGTGCGAAGCCCCGTGAAGTATTGCAACCATGCGCCTTGCTGGCCCGTTCCGGCCGGTCCTAGATTTGCAGCCAGCACCTCGGGGCGAGCCGCCCCGACGCCGGGCAGTCCGGCTCCAGTCCAGGAATGAGAAGTGAGGTGGCCCCGTGAGTTCAGCAACCAGGGTGGCGCAGTCAAAGCAGCCGCAACCGGCACAGCCGCAACAGGAACAGCCCGCGGCAGTGCCACCGGCAGTGCCACCGGGCAGGGCCGGCGTCCCGGAACGGGTCCCCGCGGACTATTCGTCGTACCGCGTGGTGGCCGCCAAGCATCCGTGGCGCTGGGTGGGGACTGCCGTCGTCGCCCTGGGTGTCCTGGCCGTGGCATGGTCGCTGGCCACCAACCCGCGCTGGGAGTGGGGCGTGGTGGCGCAGTGGTTCACGGCCCAGTCCGTGGTCAACGGCCTGGTGGAAACGCTGAAGCTGACCGCCATCTCCGGCGTCCTCGGATTTGTGCTCGGCTTCATCCTGGCGCTGATGCGGCTCTCCGCGTCGCCGCTGCTGGTCTCCGTGTCCTGGACGTTCTCCTGGATCTTCCGGTCCACGCCGCTGCTGGTGCAGATGCTCCTTTGGTACAACCTGGGCTACCTGTACGAGAAGATCAGCCTGGGGATCCCCTTCACGGACGTCCGGTTCTTCGAGGTCCAGACCACCACACTGATCAGCCAGTTTGCGGCAGCAGTGCTGGGCCTGACCCTGAACCAGGCCGCCTACTCGGCTGAGATCATCCGCGGCGGCATCCTGTCCGTGGACCAGGGACAGCTGGAGGCCGCGGCCGCCCTGGGCATCCCGGCCTGGCGCCGCTCCACGCGGATCGTGCTGCCGCAGGCCATGCGCGCCATCCTGCCCACCGCGTTCAACGAGATCATCGGCCTGGTCAAGGGCACCTCGATCGTCTACGTGCTGGCCTACTCGGAGCTGTTCTACACCGTCCAGGTCATCTACAACCGCACCCAGCAGGTCCTGCCGCTGCTGCTGGTGGCCACGCTCTGGTACATCGTGATCACCTCCGTGCTGAGCGTGTTCCAGTACTACATCGAACGGCACTACTCCAGGGGCGCGGTGCGGAGCCTGCCGCTGACGCCCCTGCAGAAGGCCCGTAAATTCTTCGCCACCCACGCGGCAGTGCCCACCCGGAGGAACCCCTGATGACTGAGACCCTTACCGCCCCCACAGCCACCCGCGGCCTGGTGGAAATCACCGGTGTCCGCAAATCCTTCGGCGCCACGGAAGTCCTCAAAGGCGTCAGCCTCACCGTGGAACCGGGCGGGGTGGCCGTGATCGTGGGCCCCTCCGGCTCCGGGAAATCCACCCTGCTGCGCACCATCAACCACCTGGAAAAGGTGGACGGCGGCCACATCACCATCGACGGACAGCTGGTGGGCTACAGACTCCGCGGCGACCGCCTGCACGAGCTGCGGGAAAAGGAGATCCTGAAACAGCGCACCGACATCGGCATGGTGTTCCAGAACTTCAACTTGTTCCCGCACCTCACCGCCCTGGAGAACGTGGCGGAAGCACCCGTCGTGGCGCAGGGGCGGTCCAGGGAGGAGGCCCGCCGCCGCGGCCTGGAACTCCTGGACCGGGTGGGGCTCAAGGACCGGGCCGACGCCTATCCCCGCCAGCTCTCCGGTGGCCAGCAGCAGCGCGTGGCCATCGCCCGGGCCCTGGCCCTGGACCCCAAGATCCTGCTGTTCGACGAGCCCACCTCCGCCCTGGATCCCGAGCTGGTCAACGAAGTGCTGGACGTCATCCGCGAACTGGCCACCTCCGGCACCACGCTGATCATCGTCACCCACGAAATGGGCTTCGCCCGCGACGTGGCGGACACCGTGGTGTTCATGGACCAGGGCCAGATCGTGGAACAGGGCACCCCGCAGCAGATTTTCAGCAACCCCCAGGAACCGCGCACCCGGAGCTTCTTCTCCAAGGTGCTCGAACCGGCCTTCAACATCTAAGGACCACCCCCATGGCTTTCCCCACCCGCGGCCTCCGCCGCAGCCGCGCCCTCGCGGCGCGTCCCGCCGTCGTACTCCTCGGCACCGCACTCCTTGGCACTGCCGCGCTCGCCGGCTGCGCCGACCCCGGCGCCTCCGCCGCCGGCAACGCCAGCGGAGGAGCGCAGACGACGGCGGCACGCAACGGCGTGGTCTACAACACCTCACCGGACCAGCAGCGGATCCGGGGCGAGAAGGACGCGGCGCTCGCCGCCAAGGTCCCCGGGCTGATCGGCAGGGACGGCAAGCTGACGGTGGCCACCACCGCCGGGTCCATCCCGCTGTCCTTCCACGCCACCGACGACAAGACGCCGATCGGCTCCGAACTGGACATCGCCCAGCTGGTGGCGGACAAGCTGGGCCTGGAGCTGGACGTGCAGGTGACGTCCTGGGAGAACTGGCCGCTGAAGACCCAGTCCGGCGACTTTGAGGCTGTGTTCTCCAACGTGGGCGTGAACAAGGACCGGGTGAAGCTGTTCGACTTCGCCAGCTACCGGGCCGCGTACATGGGTTTCGAGGCCAAAAAGTCCGCCACCTATGACATCAAGGGCGCGGACGACATCTCCGGCCTGAAGATCTCCGTGGGGTCCGGCACCAACCAGGAAAAGATCCTGCTGGCGTGGAACAAGGAGCTCGAGGGCAAGGGCAAAGCGCCGGCCACGCTGCAGTACTACTCCTCCGACGCGGACACCATCCTGGCGCTGTCCTCCGGCCGGACGGACTTGAACATCGCCCCCTACCCGTCCACCGTGTACCGCGAGAACACCCGGGACGACCTGAAGGTGGTGGGCAAGGTCAACGCCGGCTGGCCCTCCGAGACCCTGGTGGCCGCCACCACCCTGCGCGGCAACGGGCTGGCACCGGTCATTTCCGAGGCCCTCAATGCCGTCATCAAGGACGGCTCCTACGGCAAGGTGCTGGAGCGCTGGGGCCTGTCCGAGGAAGCGCTGCCGGAATCCAAGACCATCACCGAAGAGAACTTCGCGGCCACGCAGGCATCGGCCGGCGCGGCCCCGTCAGGGAAGGCATCATGACCGCACAATCCACCGGAACCGCCCTCGAATCCTTCGACGCCGACTGGCAGGAATGGCACGCCGCCCACGAACAGCACCGCGCCCACCCGCACGGCTTCCTGGCGGTGACCCACCTGCACTGGCTGGGCAGCGAACCCGCCCGGCTGGAAGGCGTCCCGGGCACCTGGAGCGTGGCGGCCGACGTCGTCCGCATCCTTTTGGAGCCGGGTGACAGCCTGCAGCAGGACGGCACGGAGCTGAACACTGCGTCCGGGGCCACCGTTGAGCTTGGCCCCATCGAGGAGCGCGGCGGCATCAACCTGGTGTCCGGCGAGACCGTCATTGAGCTGGCCAAGCGCGGCGGCGAATACATCGTCCGGCCCCGTCATCCGGAAAACCCGCTGTTGCAGGCCTACCAGGGCACGCCCGCCTACTCGCCGGATGCCGCGTATGCCGTGCGCGGAACCTATGTGCCGTTCGAGGCGCCGAGGTCCACCACGGTGGGCGCCGCCGTCGAGGGCATCCAGCATGTGTATGAGGCGCCGGGCGAGATCCGCTTCAAGCTGGCCGGCCGGGAGCTGGCGCTGACCGCATTCAACGGCCACGCCCCCGGCGCCCTGTCCGTGCTGTTCACAGACCAGACCTCCGGCAAGACCACTTATGCCGCCAACCGCTCGCTGTCCGTAGTGCCGGCCGCAGACGGGTCCGTGCTGCTGGACTTCAACCGGGCCGTGAACCTGCCGTGCGCGTACACGGACCTGGCCACCTGCCCGCTGCCGCCGGCGGAAAACCGGCTGCCGGTGGCCATCGAGGCCGGCGAAAAGATTCCCTACGAACGTCAGGACCAGCAGTGAGCATCTCTTCAACCCGCCAGGGAGGGTTCCTTGCCCTTGAGCTCGACGGCGCCGGCTGGGACGGCGCGCACCTCACCCGGGCCGTGCTGGCAGCAGAGTCCGCGGGCTTCCATGCAGCAACCTTCACCGACGCACCCGCTCCGGGCCGCGCCAACGCGCTGCAGCGGGCGGCCTTCGCCGGGCCCGCCACCCGGACCATCGCCCTGGTACCCGAGGTGGACACCGTCTACACCGAGCCGTTCCACATCTCCACCCAGCTGGCCAGCCTGGACTACGTGTCCGGCGGCCGGGCCGGGTGGATCGTGACGGCAGCCGAATCGCCGGAGGCTGCTGCCGCCGTCGGACGCCCGTCCGTGACCGGCGCTGCACTGGGTCAGGAGGCCGCGGCGTCCATCGAGGTGTCCCGGCGGCTGTGGGATTCGTGGGAGGACGACGCCGTGATCCGCGACGTGGCCACCGGCCGGTACATCGACGTGGACAAGCTGCACTATGTCGATTTTGACACGGCGGTCGATTTCGAGACTCGTGCCGATTTTGCCGGCGCCGGCTATTCCGTGAAGGGACCGTCCATCATTCCGCGGCCGCTGCAGGGGCAGCTGCCCGTGCTGGCGCCCGCGTCCCTGCTGGGGGAGGTTCCCGCGGACGCCGTGGATGCCGTGCTGGTGTCCGCACCTGCCGCCGAACTGCTGGCGGCAGAGGTCCGCGATGTGCGGTCCCGGGTGGCTGCCGGCGTTGCAGTGGTCGCCGAGCTCGACGTCGTCCTGGACTCCCGCGGGCAGGCCGCGGCGGGGCGGGTGGCTGGCTTTGGCTCCGGCCGTGCTAACTACGCCGGTTCCGCCGCCGGTCTCACGGACTTCCTCACGGAACTCCTGAAGGAGGCCGACGGCGTGCGCCTGCACCCGGCGTCGCTCTTTGTCGACCTGGAGGAACTGGGCCGCCTGGTCCTGCCGGAACTGCGCCGCCGCGGAGTCCTCCGCCCGCTGATGCAGGACGGCACCTTCCGCGACCTGCTGGGGCTCTCACGCCCGGTGAGCCGCTACGCCACCGCCGCATCCAATGCCGCTGCGCCCGCCGGCGCGGGAAAGTAAGGGGAACCACCGTGACACAGCACAACCGTGCTAAATCCGACGTCTTTGTGCCGTCGGGCCAGATCCAGTTTGGGGTCTTCTTCCAGGGCGTGAACTCCGGCACCATCTGGAAGGCCGCCGAATCGGGCTCGCAGACGGACTTCGAATCGTTCCGCCGCATCGCCCAGACCGCCGAGCGGGGGCTGTTCGCCGCGTTCTTCCTGGGCGAGGGGCTCCGCCTCCGTGAACACCTGGGCCGCCCGCACGCGCTGGACGTGGTGGGCCGGCCGGACGCGCAGAGCATGCTGGCCGCACTGGCCTCGGTGACCACAAACATCGGGCTCGTGGCCACCCAGAACACCACGTACAACGATCCCGCCGACCTGGCGCACCGGCTCGCGTCGCTGGACCTGATCTCGGGCGGCCGTGCCGCGTGGAACATCGTGACCACTGACAACGCCTGGACCGGGGCCAACTTCCGCCGCGGGGGATACCTTGACCACGCTGACCGGTACAAGCACGCCGAGGCGTTCGTGGAGACGGCCAAGCGGATCTGGGATTCGTGGGAAACCCCGGACGGTCCTGCCCGGCGGGTGGTGCACCAGGGCCAGCACTACACGGTGGACGTGACGCCGCGGCTGCCGCGGAGCGCCCAGTACCGCCCGGTGCTGTTCCAGGCCGGCGACTCGCCCGAGGGCCGCAACTTTGCCGCCCGGCAGGCTGATGTGATTTTCTCCGCGCACCCCAAGTTCGACGACGCCGTGGAGTTCCGCAAGGACCTCGTGGAGCGGTCCCTGGCCGCTGGCCGGGGTGCCAACGCCGTGCAGATCATGCCGGCCAGTGAGTTCATCCTGGCGCCCACCGCTGCGGAGGCGGCGGAGAAGAAGGAGTGGGTGCGGAGCCTGCAGATCGGCCCGCAGCAGGCCACCGCCTACCTGGAGCAGTTCTGGGGCCG
The DNA here is from genome assembly GCF_059492155.1 of Pseudarthrobacter sp. Pseusp20. NCBI lineage: Bacteria > Bacillati > Actinomycetota > Actinomycetes > Micrococcales > Micrococcaceae > Pseudarthrobacter > Pseudarthrobacter sp. Pseusp20. The sequence continues at coordinate 4,487,169 of NZ_CP168521.1, read as the reverse complement.
CGAGCTGTCGGCCTACGATCCGGACGGACCGCTGCCGGAGATCGATCCGGTGGTGGAGGAAACGTCCGAGACCCGCGGCAGCGGCTTCCACGGCGCCAAGGCGCGGCAGCTGGCGGACCAGTGGCGGGCCGAGGCCAAGGACAAGGGGCTGTCCATCCGGCAGTTCGTCACCTCCCGCACTGCACGGGTGGATTCCACCTTCACGGGTTCGTACGTTGAGGTGGCGGACCAGCTGGCCGAGTTCGCGCGGGTGGGGGCGGTGGACGGATTCAACATCTCGCCGTGGCTCATTCCCTCCGGCCTGGACGACATCGTCAACCACCTGGTGCCGGAGCTGCAGGAACGCGGGGTGTACCCCACGGAGTACCGCGGGAACACCCTGCGGGAAAACCTTGGGCTGGAGACTCCGGTGCGTTCTTCGGATGCGGCTGCTGAGGCGGTCCGGGCGTGATGCGGCTGATGCGGCTGGCTGTTTTGGCTGGAAGGGTTGACGCCGGCGGCAAGGTGGGTGCCGTCGTCGACCCTTCCGCGGGGGCCGGTTCCGTTGTGGCTGGTTCGTCCGGGACCGTCAGCCTGCAGCTGACGCTGTGGGAGCAGTGGGTCTAGGGCCTGTTGCCGCCCTGCCTCGCAATGCCCAGGCTGACGGCGTGGCCCGAGGGCTGGGGCGCTAGTCGGTTTCCGGGCTCTGGCAGTAGAAGCAGGTGCCGGCGTCGCAGTCTTCTGCAGTTTCCTGTTCCGTTTGGCGCTCACTCATTTCGGGTCCTTTCCGTGCGGATTGTGAAGTAGTACCCCTTGCAGGGGTTTGCCCGGGACCCCTGCCGGGATCCCGGGCAAACACTGATGGTGGTGGGCTGGCGGCCGGTTAGTGGGCCAGGGCCGGTTCGGCCAGCTGAACCTTCTCCGCCTCGGTGGGCACGAAGCCCGCCTGGAGCTCGGAGCGGAGCTTGACCATGTCCAGCTCACCCTGCCACTTGGCGATTGCCACGCAGGAGACGATGTTGCAGACCGTGCTGGTGAGGGCACGGGCCTCGCTCATGAAGCGGTCGATGCCCACGATGAGGGCCACGCCGGCCACCGGCAGGGTGGGCATGACCGTCAGCGTCGCCACCAGGGCCACGAAACCACTTCCGGTGACGCCCGCCGCGCCCTTGGAGGTCAGCAGCATCATGCCGAGCATCAGCAGGATCTGGCCCCAGCTGAGGTGGATGTCGCAGGCCTGGGCGATGAACATGGAGGCGAGGGTGAGGTAGATGGCCGTTCCGGTCAGGTTGAAGGAGTAGCCGGTGGGGACCACCAGGCCCACAACGCTGCGGTCGCAGCCGATCCGTTCGAGCTTGGACAGCAGGCGCGGCAGAACCGGTTCGCTGGAGGACGTCGCGAGGACGATCAGGAATTCATCCTTGAAGTAGCGCAGGATCTGCCACAGGCTGAAGCCGGTCACCTTGGCCAGGATGCCCAGGCCGACCACCACGAAGACGATGCAGGCGGCGTAGAAGGCAAGGATCAGCATGCCGAGGTTTCCGATGGAGTGGGCGCCGTACTTGCCCACCGTGAAGGCCATGGCCCCAAAGGCTCCCAGCGGAGCCACCTTCATGATGTAGCCGAACATGATGAAGAGCAGCTTGTTGAAGCTGTTGACCACGTTCAGGGCCAGCTGGCCCGGTGCGCCGAGCTTGCTGAAGGCAAAGCCGCACAGCATTGCAATGACCAGCACGGGCAGGACCTCACCGTCGGCGAAGGCGCCAACGAAGGTGGTGGGGATGATGCTGAGGATGAAGTCCACGGGGTTGCTGCTGGGCAGTTGCGTGGTGTACTTCTGCGCCACCGAGGAGTCCAGGTGCGTGGGATCGATGTGCATCCCGGCGCCGGGCTGGAACAGCGTCACCGCGGCCAGGCCCAGGGCCAGGGCGAGTGCCGTCAGCGCGTAGAAGAGGCCAAGCGAACGGATCAGGGTGGGGCCCACCTTCTTGGTGTCCCGCAGCGAGGTGATGCCTCCGACGATGGTGCAGAACACGATGGGGGCGATCATGAACTTCACGAGTTTCACGAAGCCGTCGCCGATGGGCTTGAGGGACGAACCGAGGTCGGGCCACAGCGCGCCCACAACGACGCCGAGGGCGACTCCGATGAGTACCTGGACATACAGGTGTCCGAGGATGGATTTGATCTTCATTGAACAACTTCCTGGTTGGTGCGGCCCCTTAATGATGGGGCAAAGAGATAAGGGGTTTTAGGCAGACAGCTCGGCGGCCGGGGCCACGTCGATATCTGCGGTGGCGATGTGGCGGGCTGCCCGGTGGAGGGCCACTTCGCTGACGGCGCCGGTGTCATCGGTGATGATTTCGGCGGTGATCACGCCGGCGGGCGTCCCGACCCGCAGCAAGCGGGGAGTTCCGGTGCCGGTGGAGGGTGATTGGCCTGCTGCGTTGGCTACGACCGATGACTGCAGCGAGGATGCAAGGGCAACTGCCACGGCTGAGGTCAGGCCGATGGCCGGGTGGGGTGCGAGCATGGACAGCATCCGCACCCGCACGTCGTGGCTGCCGGCGGTGATGGTTGTTCCGTCCGCGGCGATGTAGTCGCCGGCTGGCGCCACAACCCCGACTTTCGGGACAGCGTTCTGCGGCGGATCCTCAGGCTTCCGCAGCCCCATGATGAGGCCGGCTGATGCCCGTGCCGCGATGAGGTCCGGCAGCTGGGCGGTGAGGTTGTCCGCCATTGAGGAAAGATCGACGCCGGCCTGGTCGGCTGCGAGGAGCACGGCAGGGGCGCCGGCGTCCACCATCGTTGCGCCCAGGGTCCTGCCGTTGACCTGGAGTTGGTCCACGGTGTTGCCGGTAGGCAGGAGTGCGCCGGTGTTCTGGCCCCAGGGGCCGTGGAACGAGAGGCTGACGGGAACACCGGCGGCGCTGCTGCCCGGAACCCGTGCCAGGCCGGACTTGGGAATGTGGCCGCCGGGAGTTGGAACCGCTCCGCTGAGCACGGCGCCGGAAGTGACGTGGCGCATGCGGACCTTGGTCATGCCGTCCCGGGCGGGAACGATGCCCGTCTGGACGGCGAACAGGGCAATGGCGGTGGCGCAGTTGCCGCAGTTGGAACCCAGCTCAACGGTGGGGTCACCGATCCCCACCTGGGCGAAAAGGTAGTCGAGGTCTGCCTCGGCACCAGGGGTTGCCCAGATGACCGCAGCCTTTGACGTGGTGGACGTTCCGCCCCCGACGCCGTCCAGCTGCCGCGCATCCGCTGCGCCGAAAGCGGCTGACAGCAGTGCGGGGATTTCCTCGCGGGTGGAGGCGTGGAGGGCCACGTCCCTGGCATCGAAGAGCCAGCACTTGCTGGTGCCGCCCCGGTACCAATGTCCTTTGAGTCCCACTGTATTTCTCCCTCGTAACTTGCAGGTGCTCTACTTCACAGCACCTTGTACTTCTACGATCCGGGATGGGAGCCTTCAGCACAATCGCAAATAAATGGACGAGTATCTACTTTTGCTAAACTCAGTGCATGGCAATCCTCGATCTCCACCGGCTCCATGTGCTCCGTGAGGTGGGCCGTTCCGGCTCCCTGACCTCGGCTGCTGCCGCCCTTTCCTTCACCACCTCGGCGGTGTCGCAGCAGATAGCCAAACTCGAGCAGGAGATGGGCGTGGTCCTCATCGAGCGCCATCCCCGGGGCGTGGTCCTGACCGAGGCGGGGCACGCCCTGCTGCACTACGCCGACGACATCGACAGGACCGTTGAAGCCGCCCGTGCCGAAATGGGGGAGTTCGCGGGCCTTCGGCGGGGCCAGCTCCGGCTTGGGACCTTTCCCACCGGCGGGGCCTCCCTGATGCCCGACGTTGTGCTGGCGTTCCGCGCCCGCCACCCGGAGGTGGCAGTGACGGTTGTCAGCGCCCGCCGGGACGGCCTGCTGGAGCGGCTGCGGCGGCGGGAAATCGAACTGACGCTGCTGTGGGATTATCCCTGGCAGCAGATCGAGGACCCTGACCTGGCCCTGGTCAGGCTGACGAACGATCCAACAGTGCTGCTGGTACCGCGGGAGCACCCCATTGCGAAACTGGGCTCGGTCCGCATCGGCGCCTTGAGCGACCAGGAATGGGTGGTGCGCGATGAGCACCCCGTGGCCGATGTCCTCAGCCGGGTATGCCGCGACGCCGGGTTCGAACCGCGGATCGCCTTCGCCGCCAACGATTACCAGGAGACACAGGGCATGGTGGCGGCCGGTATCGGGATCGCCCTGGCACCCAGGCTGGCGCTGACGGCCCTGCGCCCCGACGTGGTGGCGGTCCCGCTCGCCGGATCGCCGAAGCGCCGGATCCTCCTGGCCCACCTGGCAAACCGGCGGCTCAGCCCCGCGGCGCAGCAGGCAACCAAGGTGTTCCGTTCCATCGCCAAGGGCACGGCTTCCTGACAAAGGAGGGTGCCGCCGTCGTACTGTGCCTTTCCTGACGCCCTACCGGGCCAGGGGCCCGGCAACCAGCGCCCGGGCAAGGTCCATGAATTCGGCGTGGGTCACCGGAGCGGGGCCTGCCGTCGAGGCAGCTGCCGTGTGGGTGTTCCGGGCGACGGCGAAGCTGTCGCTGACGAAGCGCCGGTGCACAATGACGCTCCCGATCGCCGGCAGGACCAGCAGGAACTGGCCGTAGTTGCCCGCGGCCAGGAACGCCCCCTGCCACTGCGGGCCGGATTCCCGGGGAAGCCACCACAGGTAGCCGTAGTCGCAGGTGCCAAAACCGGTGGCCGGCGCCATGTCTGCGCGCCTGACATGGGTGGCCACGCTGTCCCTGACCCACTCCCGGGGGACATGCTGCCGTCCCTCCCACCGGCCGCCGGCAGCCATCAGCATCCCGATCTTCGCCAGGTCCCGGGCGGAGAGGAAGAGATGGTAGGCAGGGAAGGCGGACTTTCGGCCGTCCCCGAGCATTCGCTGGCGTGTGGGGTCGTAGTCGTCGAACCCCAGCGGACCGGCCAGGTGCTTCTGAAACGCTTCGAAGACGGTCAGGCCGCTGGCCTTCTCGAAGATCGCGCCCGCGGCGTTGAAATCCCAGTTGTTGTAGAGGAAATACTGCCCCGGTGCTTTTGTGCCACGTGAAGGGAAAACATCCTCGTCACTGCCCGGGCTGGAGGGCGGATGGTAGACGCCCGAACGCGACGTCAACAGGTCACGGAGCCGGGCCGTCCGCTCGATGGGCAGCAGGCCGCCAACATCATCAACACCGAGCTCATCGAGGGTGGCGTCGAGGCTGACCGTGCCGGCGTCCACCTGGATTCCGAAAAGGATCGAAAGCAGGCTCTTGCGCACGGAGGCGACGTAACTGGCGCGGGTGGTGTCGCCGAGTTCAAGGATGGTCCTGCCGTCCTGGCGGACCAGCAGGGACGAGGTGTTCCGGGGCACCGGAAGTGCGGGGACGTGGACGGCGGTCACGGGGCTCCTGGTGGCGGGTGAATGAAAAAAGCCTGGGGACCCGGCGGAGGCCGAGTCCCCAGGCACGGGATTGCGGGGTTACTTGGTGTAGCCGAAGACCTGGTTCCACTTGGCAAGGTCGTCCTTGCCGTAGGTCACGGCGTCGGTGTTCTGCATGCGGTAGACCTTGCCGGAATCGACGGCGGGGAGCGTCACGCCCATGATGGTGGGCGGTGCCACGTCGGTGCGGACCGGGTATTCACCGATCTGCGCAAAGACCTGCTGGCCCTGCTTGGAAAGGTTGTAGTTCATGAAGACCTTCGCGGCTTCCACGTTCGTGGCGGTGCCCGTCATGCCCAGGTAATAGTCGTACGAGACGAGTCCTTCCTCGGGGACGATGAACTTGACCGGGGCCTTGTCCTGGACGGCCGAGATGTTGGTGCCGCTGATGGTGACCGTGCCCACGGCCACTTCACCGCGGGCCAGCGCCGTGGCTTCAGCACCCAGGGAGTCGTAGATCTTGGGCTTCTGCGCAGCGTACTTGGCGAAGTAGTCGCCGCCCATCTTGGTTTCCATGAACCTGTTCAGCGCAGCGGTGCTGCCGCCCGAGCCGCCCTGGACGATGCCCAGCTTGCCCTGCCACTTGCCGCCGACGGCATCCGCCCAGGACTTGGGGGCATCGGCTTCCTTCACCAGCTGGGTGTTGTACCCCAGGGTGTAGACGGAGTTGAACATGCGGGTGAACTGGCCGCCGTCCACGGAAACGTCCTTGAGGGCCGAGGCGCCGGGTACGTCATAGGCCTTCCAGACCTTGGCGTCCTCCATGGACTTGGCAATCCGGTAGTCGGAGGTGCGGATGACGTCGGCGCTGAGCTTGCCGGCGCCCTGTTCGGAGAGAACGCGTTCGGAGAGCTTGTTCGGGGTGAGCCGGACGACGTTGACCTTGATGCCGGTGTCCTTGGTGAAGGCGTCAACCAGCGCGCTTTCAGAGGAATCGGTGTAGCCGGAGTAGAGGGACAGGGTCTGGGTCTTGGCCTTCTCGTAGGTGTCCTTGTCCGCGATGGATTCGCCGTTGATCACCAGTCCGTTGTCGGTGTTCACAGCTGCGGTGGCAGTGACCACGCCGGCACTCTGGGCGGGGCTTCCGCACCCGGCCAGGCTGAGGGCGAGCAGCACTCCGGCTGCGGTGAAGGCGGGAAGTTTGGACGCTAACTTCATTGTGGGTGTCCCTTTCAAAGGTGGGTGTGAGGTCAGTTCTTGGTCTTGCGTTCGCCGCCGACTTTTTGGGCGATGACGGCGAGGATTCCGATGACGAGGCAGTACAGGACGCTGACGGCGGCAGCTGCCTGGCTCTGGCCGTTGTCGAAGTTGTCGAACACGAGGATGGACAGGATCCGGGTGTTCGAGGTGAAGAGGAAGATGGAGGCGCTGAGCTCACGCATGGACAGCATGAGGAAGAGCAGGAACGAGGACATGATGCCGACGCGCATCAGGGGCAGGGTGACGTCCAGGACGGAACGGGTCCGTCCGGCGCCGAGCATGACCGCGCTGTCCTCGAGGTCCTGGTCCATCTGGAGCATCGATGCGGAGACGCCGCGGTAGCCCTGGGGCATGAACACTGCAACGCAGGCGACGGCGAGGATCGCCAGGGTGCCGTAGATGGGCAGGGGCAGCAGCAGCCAGGTCCAGAGCAGTCCGATGCCCATCACGATGGCGGGGACGGCAAGGGGGGTCATGGCGACCAGTTCGATCAGCCGTCCCACCTTGGACTTGGTGCGGTAGCGGATGTAGGAGGCGATGAAGCTGAGGGTGGTGCCGGCGAATGCCGCGATCAGGGCCACCAGCACGCTGTTCTTGAGGGCAAGCTGGAAATCGTTGGATCCGAGGACTTCGATCAGCTTGGCGAAGCTGAGGGAATTGGCCTCCAGCAGCTGCGACATCGAGGACACGAAGGGGGTGGCCTGCATGGACGCGGCGAGCAGTGCGAGCATGGGCAGGACGACGGACACGGCGAAGTAGGCCAGGGCCAGAATGGTGAAGGGCCAGCGCATCTTGCGCAGCGGCACCTGCCGGGGACGGTTGCCCTTGCCGGTCATGGTGGTGAATTTGCGCTTGTTGATGATGCGCTGCTGGATGAGGGTCACGGCCATCAGCGCAACGGTCAGGATCACGGCGACGCTGGCAGCCTGGTTGCTCTTGGCCGGAGTGGCACTCATGAGGCGGTAGATATAGGTGGGCAGCGTGTCCACGCCGGCGGGGTTGCCGATGACCTGGGCCACGGGGAAGTTTTCCATCGTCAGCGCGAAGACCAGGACGGCGGAGCCCAGGATGGCCGGCAGGGCCAGGGGCAGGGTGACGGTCCGCAGCATGGTGCGCAGCGGAGCCCCGTGGACGGTGGCAGCCTCCTCGAGGTCGGCGTTCATCATCGACAGCGAGCTGTGCAGCAGCAGGAAGGCGTACGGGGCGTAGAAGATTCCCAGCACGAACACCAGGCCCGGGAGGCTGTAGATGTTGATGGCGGCGTCAATGCCCAGGTCGCGGAGGAAGATGTTGATGTAGCCGGCGCTGGGCGAGCAGAGCAGGGACCAGGCCAGGGCGCCCACCAGGGCGGGGATGAACATCGGCGCCATGCCGATGAAGAAGATGAACTTCCGCCACGGCGCATCGGAGCGGGCGCACACGAAGGCCAGGAATGCGCCGATCAGCAGGGCGATGAGTGCCGAGCCTGCGCCGACCATGAGTGAGTTGACCAGGGCCCCGAGTGCTTCCGGGGTGGCCAGCAGCGCCAGGTTGGACAGCGTCAGGCCGCCCAGGGAGATGCTGCCCGGCCGGGGAACGCTGTCCGAGAACGCGGCGAGCAGGACCAGGGCAAGGGGGAGGACGATGAGGACGCCGAGGATGACCAGGACGATCAGGCCCGGCGTGTTCTTCCGGAGGCCGGCAAGGGTCCGGGCAGAGCGGTAGTTCCGGGGTTCGGGCTTCGGTGCCAGGCGGGCCTCGACGCGGCTGGCCGCCTCGGTGGTCTTGAGGCTCATGCGAGGACCTCAGCCGGCAGGATCTGGACTTCGCGGGGGTTGACGGTGACCCACACGCGGTCCCCCACCTTGTGCTGTTCGCCGCGCCTCAGCCCGCCCAGTGCGTCCAGTTCGGGCCCGGATTCCAGCTGGATCGCGTACCGGATGTCGTTCCCCTGGAAGCCCGCCACGCGTACCGTCCCCGGCCACGAGTTGGGGTGTTCGGTGGGCATGGCAGTGATCTGCAGGTCCTCGGCCCGGATGCAGACCTTGGGGGATGCGCCCGCATCACTGGCCTGCTGCGCCGACTGGATGGTGAGCTCACTGTTGGTGATGCGTGCGGTGGTGGCGCCGGTGGCCGTGCCCTCCGGGGTGCAGTCCATGATGTTGGAAACACCCAGGAAGTGGGCGATCGAGGCGCTGGCGGGTGCCTCGTACATGTGCTGCGGGGCGCCCATCTGCACAATCCGGCCGCCCTGGAGCAGGGCGATGCGGTCTGCCAGGGCGAAGGCTTCGTGCTGGTCGTGGGTGACGTACACGCAGGTGAGCCCCAACTGGAGCTGGATCTCACGCAGTTCAACCCGGAGCCGGTCACGCAGGCGGGCGTCAAGGTTGGAGAGCGGTTCGTCGAGCATGAGCACGCTGGGCCGCATGACCAGGCTGCGTGCCAGGGCCACGCGCTGCATCTGGCCACCGCTGAGCAGGCTGGCGCCGCGGTCGGCGTAGGGCTCCAGGCCGACCAGCGTGAGCGCCTCCATGACGCGCTCATCGATTTCGCTCTTGGAGAGTTTTTTCTGCTTGAGCGAATAGGCAACGTTCTGGGCAACCGTCATGTGCGGCCATACCGCGTAGGACTGGAAGACCATGCCGACGTTGCGCTTGTTCGGGGGCAGGTTGATGCCCTTTTCGGAGTCGAAGACCACAACGTCGTCGATGATGATCCGCCCCGAGGTGGGCTCCTCCAGGCCGGCGATGCAGCGCATCGTGCTGGTCTTGCCGCAGCCCGACTGGCCCAGGAGGACCAGTGCCTCGCCGTCTTCAATGTCGAGGTTGAGGTTTTCGATGGCAGTGAAGCTTCCGTACTTCAGCTGCAGGTTTTGAATGCTGATTTTCATGGCTGATTCCTTGGGCTGGGTTTTCCTGTAGGGGTTTCTTCAGTCACTTGGCACCAGGATGGTGCTTTCGCTGATGACGCGGGCCGAGCGTTGAAAGGAGACTTCAGCGGGATCGGCTGCATCCAATGCCAGCGCCGTCTTGCCTTTCAGTAAGTGGATAAAGAGTCCGGCCTCCGCCGCCGGAACCACGTTGCGCTGCACCACGCTGCCTGCGGTCCCCGAAGCAGCCGCGACGGCGACCGCGCTGGTGAGGCCGATGGCGGGGTGCAACGCGCTCATCGAGATCATCCGGACCGAAACGCCGGTTGCGCCTGCGGGCGGAGGCCCCACGACGCCAACCTTCGGAATGGAGCTGAGGTTCTGCGGCAGCCCCATCCGGCGGGCGGCCGCAGCGCGCAACTGCGGAGCGATCCGGACCAGTGCCTCCAAGGCTTCCTCGCTGGCGGTTGCGTCCAGCCCCAGGTCCTGTGCGGCAAAGAGTGCAGCCGGGGCGCCCGCGTCGATCAGTGTCGCCTGGTACCGCTTCCCGTCGACCTCGATGTCATCCGTGGCGTTGCCTGTGGGGAACTGTGCACCGTAGCTGGACCAGGAGTACTTCTGGAAGATGACGTCGATGGGGACGCCGGGGTAGTGCTGGCCGTCGAGGCGCCGCCCGCCGTAGGCCGGTACCTGCGCCCCCGGTGTGGGGATCTCGCAAACGAGGCGCAGCCCGGTCACGGTGTTCAGGATGGGGACCCGGGTGACTTCCCCGGTGGGAGCGACCAGCCCGGCATGGAGCGCGTAGAGGCCCAGCGCTGTTGCGCAGTTGCCGCAGTTGCTGGCCCACTCGACTGCCGGCTTGTCGATGGCCACCTGGGCGAACCGGTAGCGGACCGTTCCGTCCCGGTCGGTGCCGGCCACGGTGATCGCCTTGCTGGTGGTCGACGAGGCGCCGCCTACTCCGTCGATCTGGCGGAGATCCGGCGAACCGAAGGTGCGGATGAGGAGACGGTCCGTCTCCAGGGCGTCAGCCGGAAGGTCCTTGTCCCGGAATATCCAGCACTTGCTGGTGCCGCCACGGACGAGGGTGGCCGGCACCGGGGTGACCGGGAGGGTGCCGGCGTGCGGCTCTTCCCTGAATAGAAGCGTCATTGGTTCTCCTGAAAAACCCCGGGCTACCGTGTGCAGCCGCCGGATGAATGTTCAAAGCTGAGCAAACCAGAATCCGGTTATTACCCTGCTGTATGGCGTTGGTCACAAACGGTATACCGTTCATATGACTTAAGCAACAGTCTTCAAAAGATGAATACCGAAAGGGGAGTGTGGGTGCCTGGTGCTTTTGGGAGAGTGTGCGAAATATCGGCACGGTGTTCACAGCCCGCCGGAACGGTATGCAGTGCGCTAGAATTACGGCTAAAGGTATGGCGCCGGCGCGTCCTGCCGCTTGTTTGCATGAAGACCGGAGGCCGCCCGTGGCGTCGCAACCAGAGACAAGCCCCTACCTGATGATCAGGAACGCCATCATCTCGCAGGAGCTGCCTCCCCGTGCCCAGCTCGTTGAAAGCGCCCTGGCCAAGAAGTACAACGTCTCCCGGACGCCCATCAGGGAAGCCTTGCGGCGCCTCGAAACCGAGGGGCTCGTGGAGCGCTACGGTTCACGCATGCAGGTGCGGGAGTACCGCCCGGAGGAGATGCTGGACCTCTATGAGGTGCGGACCTTCCTGGAGGAGGCGGCCGCAAAAACTGCGGCTCTCCGGCACACGGACATGGACCTGATGCTGATCGACCGCGCGCACCAGGCCATGGTCACCCTTGATTTCGATGCTGCCACTCCGGCTGAACTGGCCGCCGCCAACCGCACCTTCCATGAGCGCATCTGGGCCGCCAGCCACAGCGCCGCCCTCCTTGACCTGCTCGACCGGATCCTGGTCCACTTCATCCGCTACCCCGGCACCACGCTCTCCACCAAGGAGCGCTGGGACCGCGTGCTGAAGGAGCACGAGGAGCTGCTGGTTGCCATCCGCGCACGGAACGCGGAGGAGGCCGGCCGCATCGCCAGCGCCCACATGGACGAAGCAAAGAACATCCGCATCCAGATGTACATCGACGCCCAGGAAATCAGCCACCCGCGCCTGGGGTAGCCACCACCTCCGGCACTCACCCTCTCCTGCCATGCCCCCAAGCATGTGCCGCCACCCCATTGCATGCGACGGCATACTTATGTATACAATCGTGTACAGCGATGGAGCTGAGGAGATTGATGATGATCAAGAGCGACGTTTTGGTAGTGGGCGGCGGCAACGCCGGATTTGCGGCAGCACTTGCAGCCGCCGAGCGTGGACGCAAAGTTGTCCTGCTGGAAAAGGCGCGGGAAGCCGCCTCGGGCGGCAACAGCTTCTACACCGCCGGTGCCACGCGCATCTCCCACGACGGGCTCCAGGAGCTCATCGAATTCGTGGAACCGGATGAGCGGCACGCCGCCAGCGAAGTCCCCGCGTACACCGCTGCCGAATACCTTGCCGATCTGTCCAAGGTCTCTGAAGGGCGCAACGACCCCGAACTGTCCGCGGTCCTGGTCAACGAAAGCAACCCGACCTTGCGCTGGCTTCAGGGCATGGGACTCAAATACCGCCTGATGTACGAACGCCAGGCGTACCGGACCCAGGACGGCGGGTATCTGTTCTGGGGCGGACTGCACGTGGGCAACGTGGGCGGCGGCAAGGGACTCATGGCCGACCACCGCGCCGCCGCGGAGCGCATGGGCGTGGAGGTCATCTACGACTGCGCAGCCACCGGCCTCATCCAGGAGGACGGCCGCGTGCGCGGCGTCCGGTACCGCACGTCAACCGGGGAAGGCGAGCTCCGGGCCGAGTCGGTCATCCTCGCCTCGGGAGGTTTTGAAGCCTCACCTGAACTGCGCCGCCAACACCTGGGGGAGGGCTGGCAGAACGCGAAAGTACGCGGCACGCCGGGCAACACGGGGGAGATGATCCTGGCCGCCCTCGACGCCGGGGCGGCCAGGGGCGGCGACTGGTCCACGTGCCACAGCGTGGCCTGGGACGCCTGGCACCCGGAGAACGAGAGCAACCTGGCGCTCACCAACCAGCTCACCCGCGGCGGGTACCCGCTGGGCATCGTGGTGAACAGCGACGGGAAGCGGTTCGTGGACGAGGGCGCCGACTACCGCAACTACACCTACGCGAAGTACGGCCGGGACATCCTTGCCCAGCCGGGCTCGGCCGCCTTCCAAATCTTTGACGCTTCTTCCCGCCCCATGCTGCGCGCCGAGGAGTACGACATGCCGGGCGTCTCGGTGGTCACCGCTCCAACCCTCGCCGAGCTGGCCCAAAAGGCCGGTATCAGCCCCGAGGGTTTGGAGGAGACGGTGCACAACTTCAATGCTTCGATCACCGGCAGCTCGCCCTTCGACCCCAACGTCAAGGACGGACGCCGGGCCGACACCCAGCCGCCGAAGAGCAACTGGGCCCGCAGCATCGCCACCGGCCCGTTCTACGCTTTCCCGGTGACCTGCGGCATCACCTTCACATTCGGTGGCCTCAAGACGGACACGTGGGGCCGCGTGCTCACGGAAGACGCGGAGCCGCTCGAAGGGCTGTATTCCTGCGGGGAAGCGCTGGGCGGACTGTTCAGAGGAAACTACCCCGGCGGCTCCGGGCTTGCGGCGGGCGCCGTCTTCGGCCGCCGTGCCGGCTCCATCGCCTAGGCAAGACAGCAGCCCCCACCAGCAACGGAAAAGAGGAAAAAGTGGCCAGTCCCATCCATCAGCGGCTCCGCGAGGACGTTCTCGCGAGCGTCTTTGCCCCTGACGAGCCGCTCACGGAGGCCAAGCTCACCGAGCGCTACGGGGCTTCCCGGACACCGGTGCGGGAGGCGCTGCAGCGGCTGGAGCAGGACGGGCTGGTGGAACGGCGCGGCAAGGCGGTGGTGGTCCGCACGCATTCGGCCGAGGAGATCATCGACATCTACGAGTCGAGGATCATCCTGGAGCAGGCCGCGGCTGCCAAGGCCGCCGTCAAGGCAACCGCCCTGGACCGCCAGCTGCTCGCGGGGCTGCTGACGCAGATGCAGCAGCTGGACCCCAGCGACGGCCGGGCGCTCGCCGAAACCAACCGCGCCTTCCATGCCCAGCTGTGGCACGCCACCCACAGCCCGTCGCTGATCGGACTGCTGGAACGCCTTGACCAGCAGGTGCGCCGGTACACCCTCACCACCCTGACCTACCCGGGGCGGTGGCCGGTGGTGCTGGCGGACTACGCCGAGCTGCTGGCCGCCATCGGGGACGGCGACTCCGAACGTGCGGGTGAGATCGCCGCCCGCCACATGTCCGACGCCTTGAACATCAGGCTGAAGATGTACGCCGACGATCCCAGGACGCTCTAGGCCGCCGGCGACCGCGGGCGTCCGCACCAGACCCGCCGGCAGATGTTCCTGCATACTCCATCGCAACAGGAAACCCGAAAGTCGGGCGCAGGGCGTCAGCCGGTGCAAAGAGGCGGGGCAGGCTCCAATGGGCCTGCCCCGCCTCGCTTTTCCGCGCCTTATGCGCCGGGCCGGCTTCGCTGGAAGGGACGACGACGGCGGCGGGTTACGTGCCGCCGTCGTACTATCTGCGGGGCTGGTTTCCTGCAGGGAAGCGCGCGTCCGGACGCACAGGAACGGCACAGCAGCAACCGGCCCACGACATAGCCCCGTGCGGTTTCCTTGCATCATGACCACTTCACGCACACCCCGCCAGCCCGACCTTGACCAGCCGCACCCCGACCACGACCGGGGGCTGGAGTTCGACTTGAACACCCTGGTAAGCCGCAGGTCCCTGGGACTGTTCCTGGGCGCAGGCGGTGCTGTGGCCGCGCTCGCCGCCTGCACGCCGGCCGGAACCTCTGGCTCTGTCTCCCCGGCATCAAGCACGGCGGCGGCCGCCACATCCTCCGCGTCTGCCACGACCACTGACTCCGCCGTCACTCCGACGCTGACCCGGGCCATCGCCGAGTGCGGCGTGGAAATCCCGCAGGAGACCGCAGGCCCCTATCCGGGGGATGGCTCCAACGGACCGAATGTCCTGGAGGCATCCGGGGTGGTGCGGAAGGACATCACGTCGAGCTTCGGGACTGCCTCCGCAAAGGCGGAGGGCGTTCCGCTGACCTTCATCCTGACCCTCCTGGACAACGCCAAGGGCTGCACCCCGATGGCCGGTGCCGCGGTGTACGCCTGGCACTGCGACCGGGACGGAAAATACTCGATGTACGACTCGAGCCTGAAGAACGAGAACTACCTGCGCGGCGTGCAGGAAGCCGACGCCAACGGGCAGGTCACGTTCACGTCGATCTTCCCGGCCGCCTACTCCGGGCGCTGGCCGCACATCCACTTCGAAGTGTTTGAGTCCATGAACAATGCCACCGCCGCCGGGCAGGTATTGGCCGTCTCCCAGATCGCGCTGCCGCAGGCGGCCTGCGACGACGTCTACGCCACCCCCGGATACGAGAAGAGCATCACCAACATGACCCGCACCACCCTGAAATCGGACAACGTCTTTGGGGACGACGGCGGCATCTACCAGCTGGCAACAATGAGCGGTTCAGCCGCTGCCGGCTACACAGCGGGACTCAACGTGACCATCTAGGCTGCCCGCAGCTCCCCGTTCCGAGCCACTGCCTCCGGTTTCGTCATGTGGGCCTGGTAGTAAGGGACAATCGAGAGGTCAACACCTGAGGAGCGTGCGGATCGATGGGGCTGGGTATGGGGCGCACCCGCGGGAGCGTGGCTGTTGCCTGCCTGCGTTTGTTCGTTGCCTCGCTCTGCGCAGCGGCGGTGCTGGCCAGCGGTGCTGGCAGTGCGGTGGCCCCTTCCCTGCTGCAGCCCCATGACCGGGTTTCCAGCCAGCCGCGGGTGGTGCCGATGCCACCGCCATTGTCGGACATGCTGGATCAGCCGGCCGCTGTCCCTGGCGGGTACCCGATGGCCTTGACGGCCCAGGTGGGAAACCACCACGTCCATGCGTCCTGGACCTACGTTGACGGGCTGCCCGCCTTCAACGCCCGGATTGACTCGTGGCTGCTGGGACTTCTGGATGCGGCGGCTCCGGCGGGTGGCCGCTACCGGCCCGCGATGGCACTGAACGCCGGCCAGCACCAGGGCCGGGAAATGGTCATTTCGGCCAAACCCGTCCAGGCCAAGGGCAATGTGCTCGTGGTCCGTCAAAGAGTGTCGGACGCCGGGCCGGACGGAGTCAGTGCGATGGCGGCCGCCACCGTTTATATCGACCTGGCCTCCGGCGCGGTCCGGAGCGGCACCGACCTGCTAAGGCCTGAGTCCATCCCCGCCATCCAGGCACGCGCGACGGGCATCCCTGCCGACATCGCCGCCCGCGCCCCTCAAGGAATCCCGACCGACCTTGTCCTCAGTCCGGAAGGCGAACTAACCGTCTCCGCAGGGCAGCCCGGCATGCCCGGCCGGGAGGTGACGGCCACGATGAATGCCGCAGACACGGCGGCTGCCCTCAGCGATTACGGCCGCCAAGTGCTGGGGCAGCTGAACGCCGCCGCAGCACCGCGCCCGGCAAGCGCCCCGGCCCATAGGCACGTGAACTGCGATATTGTCCCCTGCGCTGCACTGACCTACGACGACGGGCCCGACCCCCGCACCACGCCCCAGTTACTGGACATCCTGAAGGCCAACGACGCGCAGGCCACGTTCTTCATGACCGGGTCCAACACCACCGCCAACCCGGCCACCGCCAGGCAGGTTGCCGAGACCGGGTACGCAATCGGCAACCACACCTTCAGCCACCCCTACCTGACCAAGCTGTCACCGCCCGCGATCAGGAAAGAGATGGACCGGACGGATGCCGCGATCCTGGCCGCCACGGGTTCCACACCGGCCCTGATGCGTCCGCCGTACGGCGCGGCCGATGCAGCGGTCCAGGCGGCAGTGGGCAAACCATTGATGATCTGGGCAGTGGACTCGCTGGACTGGCAGAGCAAGAATCCGGCGGCCTTCGTGCCCAAGGTGCTGAAGGAGATCACGCCCGGCGCGATGGTGCTCATGCATGACGTCCAGCCCTCGACAATATCCGGGCAGCAGGAACTGATTGCGGGCCTGCAGGGGCAGGGCTACAAGCTGGTGTCCGTCCCCCAGCTCTTCGAGGGGATTCCGCTGCTGCCCGGGCACGTTTACCGGTCCCGGCCGGCGCGGCCGTAGGGCTGCGGCGGCCGGGCTGGCTGCTCAAGCCGGCTTTTGCCGCGAACCACCGGTGGGCGATGGCGCGCGGTCAGGAGGCGCTGGCCCTGGAACTGCGCCGACGCCGGCCAGGCGCCGACCCAGCCAAAATCCCTCCGCCCACTGGGCCCACGTTCGCACGCCTGTCCCGCTGGCGGCGGAAGGCGACACAGGCCTGACGTACCGGGCTGCCTTTGCTGGAAGGTTCGACGACGGCAGCGGGTGATTTCCGCCGTCGACCATTGCTGCGGGTGCTTTTCTCCGGGGCCATCAGCCTGCAGCTGACGGTACGGGGGAGTCCTTCCAGGGCTGGACCCTGCAGGCCTTTAGCGCGCGACCGGGGCGGTAACGGGCGCGCAGCTGTTGCGCGGCAGGTAGTCCGCTTTGACTTCGATGCGGCGGGCACCCTCCGGGAGCTTCCCCTGCATCCGTCCGAGCACCAGCTCGATGGCGTGAACGGCGAGCATGTCGAGCGGCTGGCGGATGACGCTCAGCGGGGGAGAGGTAAGTTCAGTCCAGGGATTGTCGTCAAAGACAATGAGCGAAAGCTGATCGGGGATGTCAGTGCCCATCTGGACGAGCCTGCGGACTGAACTTTGCACCTGTGCCGTGTTGGCAACGATGAGTGCTGTTGGCGGCTGGCGCATCGCAAGCAGCGATCCTACGGCGTCCCCGCCCGCGTCCCCGCGAAAAGGTACGTCACGTATCAGCGTGGGGTCTACTGGCAGGGAGGCGTTCCGGTGTGCAGCCCTGTAGCCGTTCAACCTCGCACTCCCGGTGGAGGTGGTTAGCGGGCCCGTGATCAGCCCGATCCGGGTATGGCCCAGGCTGATGAGATGCTCGGTTGAGCGTTGTCCCGAGTCAAAGTTTTCGATGCTGACAACATCGACATCTTCGAGTTCTTCGATGGCACGGTCGATGAAGACGACATTGACGCCGAGGTCGCGCAGGCGCCTCCATTTTTCGATGTTGCCCCCGGTGGGAGTGGCAATGACGCCACTGACCGACCGGTCCAGCAACGTATCCAGGGAGTCCGCCTCCAGGTGCGGATCCTCCTGCGTGGTCATCAACACCACCTGCACGCCATGGCTGCGCGCCTCCCAGACGATCCTGTCCGCCAGGCGGGCGAAGAACGGATTGGAGAGATCGGTGACCACCAGGCCGATGGTGAGGGCATGCCCGGCGCTGAGTTCACGCGCTGCCGCCCTGGGCCGGTAACCCAGTTCATCGATGACCCTCAAGACCTCTTGCCTCTTTGCGGGTGCGACCGGTCCCGACTCCGGGTTCAGTACCCGTGAGACCACAGAGACGGATACTCCCGCAGCAGACGCTACGTCGCGAATGGTAGGCGCTTTGCGCACCGCTCCTCCTTGAGACACAAGACCTTCGTGGTTATGACCTACGCGATTTCTTTCAGCCGTTTGCTTCATGACGCCGGGCTGGAAGGTGATCGTTGACACAGCTTATCAGCAGCTGGTACAAAAGTGGAACCGGTTCCACTCCGGACGGTTTTCCCACAAAACGCGACAAAGAAGTTGTGCCATCCGGCAAGCCGGAGGTGCTTTTCTTTGGCCAAGCACCCCCTAGAGAGATTCCCGTGAACCTTCATAAACTCCTCAGCGAGCGTGAGCAGCAGTCCCGTCCCATCCGCGTTGGACTGATCGGCGCCGGCCGCTACGGGACCATGTACCTGGCGCAGGCCAACAACATCCCCGGCATCCACGTTGTTGCCATTGCCGACATCAACGTCAAGCGGGCGCAGGGGGCCTTCGAGCTGGTGGACTGGCCTGCCTCCCAGGTAGCTCCCGATATCGCTACGGCGCTGAAGGACCGCTCCACCGCCATCGTCGCCAACGCTGACGAACTGTTCGACGTGGACATCGACGTCATTGTCGAAGCCACCGGTAACCCGATCGTCGGCATCAAGCACGCCCTGAAGGCAATCGAAACCAAGAAGCACATCATCATGGTGACCGTCGAAGCTGATGCCCTTGCCGGCCCTGCGCTGGCCAAGCGGGCCGAGGAAGCAGGCGTGGTCTACTCCATGGCCTACGGGGACCAGCCGGCCCTCATCATGGAACTCGTCGACTGGGCCCGCACCAGCGGCTTTGATGTGGTTTGCGCCGGCAAGGGCGCAAAATACCTGGAGCACTACCACGAGATGAACCCGGACAACGTCTGGGAGAACTGGGAGTTCTCCAAGGAATTGACCGACTCCGGCCAGCTCAACCCCTACATGCACACCTCGTTCCGCGACGGCACCAAGGCCGCCATCGAAATGGCGGCGGTGGCCAACGGCGCGGGGCTGGCCCCCTCCGATTCCGGCCTGAGCTTCACACCGGGCAACGTTGAAGAGATCGCCACCATCTGCCGCCCCGCATCCGTCGGTGGATCCCTGGCCCACGAAGGAAGCGTCGACGTCATGTCCAGCGTCAACCGCGACGGCAGCTGGATCAGCCACAACACCCAGGAGGGCGTCTTCGTCGTCGTCAAGGCAACCAACAATTACGTTTCCGGCTGCTTCAACGAATACCCCTGGCACCCGGACCCCACCGGCCAGTACGCCGCCCTGTACCGCCCCTACCACTACGTAGGCCTCGAACTGAACATGTCCATCGCCAACGCAGCCCTCCGCGGCATCCCCACCGGCGGGCCCGTCGGCTTCTATGGCGATGTGGTCGCTACCGCCAAGAAAGACCTCAAGGCCGGTGAATTCCTCGACGGCGAAGGCGGCTTCACGGTGTGGGGCAAGCTGGTTTCCGCCAAGCACTCGGTCTCCACCGGCGCCCTCCCCGTCGCCCTGGCCCACCACGTGGAGCTGCGTAACGATGTGCCCAAGGGAGCGATCGTTGGTTGGGACGATGTCATCATTGATGACTCCCTGTCCCAAGCGCTGGAACTCCGCCGCGAAACCGAAGCGCTGATTTCCGCCCCCGTCACCGTCTCCTGAACCAGTACCACCGCATCCTTCCAATGAAGAAAGGCATCGAATGAACCTCAAGACCCGCGCCATCACCGGGGTACTGGCAACCAGCCTGGCCGCCGCCCTGCTGTCCGGCTGTGCAGGCGGAACCCCCGCCGGCCAAAGCGCCCCGGTGGCCAAGATCCAGCTCTCCATCCCCGATCCGCTGACGTCCTCCGTCGGCGTCACCGCCCAGCACTTCGCCGACCAGGTCAAGAAGACCTCCAACGGTTCCGTCCAGGTCACCGTGGTACCCAACGGCACGAGCTTCAGCGGGGACCAGAACGCCGCCGTCACCCGGCTGCAGGGCGGATCACTCGACGGACTCATCCTGTCCACCTCCGTCTACGCCTCGGTGGTGCCGGAAATGAACGGCATCAGCATCCCCTACCTCTTCTCGGACACCAAGGAAGAGGCAAAGTTCCTGGCCGGAGAACCTGGAAAGGTCCTGAAGGACAAGCTGGCGGCAAAGGACACCGTGGCACTCGCCTTCCTGACCCGGACCGGCCGCGAGATCACCAACTCCGTGCGCCCGATTGAACAGCCGTCCGACCTGAAGGGGCTGAAGATCCGGGTGCCGGGCAACACCCTGTGGACCGACTTCTTCGGCAAGCTGGGCGCAAGCCCCACCACCATGGCCTTCTCGGAAGTCTTTACCGGCCTGCAGACCGGAACGATCGACGGCCAGGAAAACCCGATTGAGGTCCCTTGGACGAACAAGTTCTCCGAGGTGCAGAAATACGTCTCAATGACCAACCACATCAACGACGCCTGGGTCCTGGCACTGTCATCGAAGAAGTGGGATTCCCTCACGGAGGACCAGAAGAAGGCACTCACCGCCGCTTCAGAGGAAACGGCAACCTTCAAAACCGGTTATGACGAGGAACAGTCCAAGAAGCAGCTGGATGAGCTGGCGGCCAAGGGCATGAAGGCCAACGAGCTCAGCGCGTCCGGGCTCGCCGAGTTCAAGGCGACCTCCCAAAGCCTCTACCCGGAGTTCTCCAAGCTCATCGGCAAGGAGTTCTTCGATCAGGCCATCGCCTTCGCCGGCAAGAAGTAGCAAGGACGGGTGGGAGCCCACAAGGCGGCTCCCACCCGTACCACCACCCCACTCCCCACACACACACATCCCGCTCTCAATGTCGACAGTCTGGAAAACCATGAAACCCACCGTTGCTCCCCAGGACTACGAGGAAGTCCTTCCCCTCGAAGCGGAGGAAATCCTTCACCACGACCACGTGCCAGACCGCTGGAGCGGCGCAGCTTGGCTCGACAAGACGCTCGAAGGGATTGTGGGAGCGGCGATTCTCGCGGAACTCGTGGTCATCCTCCTGAACATCACCGTCCGCCTCATTACCGGTGATTCAGTGCTCTGGACACAGGAAGTGTCCGAGATTGCCCTGCTGACCATTGCCTTCATCGGCGGCGCCATCGCCTACCCGAAAGGCGCACACATGTCCGTCCAGGCGCTCATCATGCGCCTGCCCGCAACCTGGAAGCCGTACCTCGCGGCGCTGGTCGACTGGCTCGTCTTTGTCATGAGCGCCGGCGCGCTTGCCCTGTTCGTGCCCACCCTCGTCCAGCAGGTCGAGGAAAAGACTCCAATCCTTCAGCTGCCTGTGTTCTGGGTCAACCTGCCCTTCTCGGTGGGCATGGTCCTCATCGCCTGGTTTGCCTTGGTCAAGCTTCGGCGCCAGGCCTGGCGTCCCGCCGTCGTCGGTGCCGGAATCGCAGCCGCCCTCGTCGCCGTCGTCCTGATTTCCCCGCCGCTGTTCTACTACGCCTCACCTAACGTCCTGCTCGTGGTGGTCCTCGTGGCCCTGTTCGGCCTGCTGTTCCTGGGACTGCCCATTGCGTTTGTCCTGGCCCTCGCCTCCGGCATCTACCTGTACCTCGGCGGCATTTCCGACGTAAGCGCCATCCCCATCGGCATGGCGTCCGGAGCCAAGGGATTCGTCCTGCTGGCCATCCCGTTCTTCATCCTGGCCGGCACGGTCATGAACTCGGCCGGCCTTACCCTGCCGCTGGCCAAGCTCGTCGATGCGCTGATCGGGCATCTCCGCGGAGGCCTGCTGCAGGTGGTGGTGGTGACGATGTACATCTTCTCCGGTATTTCCGGCTCCAAGGTCGCCGATGTCGCAGCAGTGGGCACCACCATGCGCGGCATGCTCGAAGAGCGTAAGTACCCGCGCGGCGAAGTGGTCGCCGTGCTGTCGGCGTCGGCCATTATGGGCGAAACCATCCCGCCCAGCATCGTCCTGCTCATCCTGGGCTCCATCACCACCATCTCGACCACCACCCTCTTCCTTGCAGGCTTCGTGCCGGCAGCCTTCCTGGCCCTGGTGGTCATGGCACTGGTGTTCCTGAGGGCGCGCAAGCAGGGCGGCGTGCCAAGCGCCAAGGCCACGTGGCGGGCCCGGGGCTCAGCCACGTTCTTCGCCCTGCCGACGCTCCTGCTGCCCGTAGGCATGGTGGTGGGGATCCTCAGCGGATTCGCCACCCCCACGGAAGTTTCCTCGGTCGCCGTCGCCTACGCCTTCGTGCTCGCGGCAGCCTACCGCCGCGCCAGCCGGCGCCTGCTGGGCGACACCCTGCGTGAAACAACCACGACGGCGGGCATGGTGCTGTTCATCATCGCCGCGGCGTCGCCCCTGGCGCAGACTCTCGCCCTGGCCGGCGTTTCGCAGCAGATCCACGACCTGATGTCCGGGCTGGGCGATTCCCCCATCCTGTTCATGCTCTTCACGGTGGTGCTGCTGATCATCATGGGCCAGCTCCTCGAAGGCCTGCCAGCGGTGCTCATCTTCGCGCCCCTGCTGCTGCCGATCGCCACCGACTTCGGCGTCAACCCCGTGCAGTACGCCATGGTCCTCATCATCTCCATGGGCATCGGATCCTTCGCCCCGCCGGCAGGGGTTGGCTTCTACGTCGCCTGCGCCACCGCCCGCGAAACCGTGGAAAACAGCCTCAAACACTTCTGGCCGTACCTGGTGGCGGTGTTTGTCGGCCTCCTCGTCCTCGCCGCCGTGCCCTGGTTCAGCACCTTCCTTCCCGCCCTCGCCGGCCTGATCCCCTTCTAACCGATGACAGAAACCAAACCTCCCTCGCCGCTCGATCCCGGTGTCTCCGTCTCGCTGCTCGGCACCGGTCCCATGGGAGCCCCCATCGCCCGGAACATCATCAACGCCGGGGTAGCCCTGACGCTGTGGAACCGCACCCTCCAGAAAGCCGAAGCCATCGAAGGGGGGACAGTAGCGCTCCGGCCGGCGGATGCCGCGGCGGATGTGGTCCTCACCGTTCTGCCGGACCTGCCCCAGGTCGAAGCACTCCTGGAAGGCGAGGACGGCCTGCTCGCGGGGTGGGCGCGGGCAGGCGTGGCTGAACCTGTCCTGGTCATCCACGGCACCGTGTCCCCCACGGCGGTCACCGCCTTCGCAGCCCACTGCAAGTCCCGTTACGGGGTGGTGGTCATCGACGCACCGCTCAGCGGCGGGACCATCGGGGCGGAGCAGGGGCGGCTGAGCATCATGACCGGCGGCCCCCGGAGTTCGGTCGAGTGGCTCACTCCGCTTTTCAAGCTCTACAGTTCCACCGTCATGTGGTTCGGGGAGTCCGGGGCCGGGGCCATCGTGAAAGCCTGCAACCAGATCGTGGTGGCGGCAACGGTTACCGCCCTGTCGGAATCCATGGCGCTGGCGAAGGCGTCCGGCCTGGACCTGGAAAAGGTCCAAGCCATCCTCAAAGGCGGGCTGGCCAACTCCGAAGTCCTCCGGCAAAAAGGCAGCCGCTGGATCACGGGGGACTTCCACGGCGGTGGCTCTGCCAAGAACCAGCTCAAAGACCTGCGCTTTGTCACGGAGGCGGCCGCGGAGGCCGGACTCGCACTGCCGGTCGCCAACACCCTCACATCGGCATTCCAAACAATGGTCACCGAGGGCCTCGGGGACCTTGACCACACAGGCATTTATCTGAGCATCACCAGCAATCGAGTAAAGGAACCATCATGACCATCGTCGTCACTGCAGTCTTCACGCCCAACGACGGCGCCCGCGACCAGGTTGCCGCGGCCCTCAAGCCCGCCATCGCCGAGGTCCACGAAGAACCCGGATGCCTCCTGTACGCCATCCACGATGCGCCCAACGGCCAGATCGTCATGATTGAGAAATGGGAGAGCGCCGAGCTGCTCGACGCCCACGGAGTGGGGGACGCCGTCAAGAGGCTCAACGCCTCCCTCGAAGGACTCCTGGCCGAACCCGTCGAGGTCACCCGCCTGACGCCCATTCCCGCCGGCACCCCCCGGCAGGGCGCCCTGTAATGCCCCAGAGCATCGTGGTGATGGGGGTCTCCGGTGCAGGGAAATCCTCCGTGGGCCAGGCGCTCGCCACCCGGCTCGGCGCCAGTTTCGTCGATGGCGACACCCTGCATCCGGAAGCAAACGTCAGGAAAATGGCTTCGGGCGTTCCCCTCACGGACGATGACCGATGGCCGTGGCTGCACCTGGTGGGTACCAAGCTGTCCGCCAGCACCGAAAAACCAACCATTGTTGCCTGCTCAGCACTGAAGCGAAGCTACCGGGACGCCATCCGGACGGCCGCGCCTGCCACCACGTTCATCCTGCTGAAAGCCGACAGGCCGGCACTGCAGGACCGCCTCACCCAACGCCCCGGACATTTCATGCCGGCCTCGCTGCTCACGTCCCAGCTGGAAACCCTGGAGGAGCTGCAGACCGACGAATCCGGCCTGATGGTCGAGTCAACAGGGGGCATCGACCCAACCGTCGAACGCATCCGACGGCTGCTGGAGCAATCAGCAGCGGACTGAGCCTCCCCTTGCTGGAAGGTACGACGACGGCGGCGGGTGAGTGCCGCCGTCGAACCTTCCAGCGGGGTGCTTTTCTCGGGGACCGTCAGCCTGCAGCTGACGGTGTGGGGGAGTCCTGCCGCTGGGTGACACGCTGGATGAACTCGACCGTCTCGCGCTCTGTCTCTGCGCGGGTGGTGGGTTCGTTGTGCACTTCATGCCGGACGCCGGGGAAGACGCGGGTGCGGACGTCCGCGTGGCCTGAATCGGCAAGGCGGTTTGCCACGTGGTAGGCGCCTTCGCCGTAGTTGGTCACGGGGTCCTGGTCGCCGGCGAGGATCAGCACGGGGAGGTCCGCGGGGAGCTGTTTGTACCAGTCGTCCGAGGTGACCTGATCGTAGAGGTCCACGAAGCCCTGCAGGAACCGTGCGCTCAGGGGTGCGCCGAATTTGTTGAAGGGGTCCCTACCGTGGTCCGTGACGACGCCGGCGTCCAGCGCCACCCAGGCGGTGGGGCCGGCGTTTTCTCCCAGGCGGCCCAGGAAGCCGTCGAACAACTGGCCCACCAGTTCCTCGGGCGCGGGGTCCGCGGCGCGCTCGCCGGAGGCAAGCCGTGCCAGTTCCGGCCGGTCGACCATTTTCTCGATGCCCCGCATCTGGGCGGCGATGCCGCAGAGGACCAGGCCGGAGAGCTGCGCTTGCGGGTCGGTGGCCATGCCGCGGGCGATCATGGAGCCCCAGCTGTGGCCGAACACCACGTACGGAAGCTGGGGGAGTGCCTCCCTGGCTTTGGCCTGGAGGGTGACCTCGTCCGCCACCACCACGCTGGCTGCGTCCTCACCGGCATCGCCCCACGTGCCCTGCTGCATCGCGGTGCGCCCGTGCCCGGAATGGTCGCCTGCCACCACGATGAATCCCGCGTCCACCAGGGTGGAGATGAGGTGGAGGTAGCGGCGGGAGTGCTCGCCGAGCCCGTGGATCAGCTGCACGATGGCCTTGGGTTGGCCGATGGGCTCGTAGACCCACGCCTGGATTTTGTCGCGGCCGTTGGCGGACGTGAATTCGATTTCCTGCAATGACATGTATTCCTCCTGTGGCGGCGCCGTCGCTGGCTCGTGGTGAGCCTAACGCCTTGATGGACGGCGCCGTCAAGGTTGTCTTTGCATGCGGCGCCGGGCCGTGGGACATGTTGGTTCATGCTGTGGTTGAGCGCCTAGTCTGAACACCAGCCACGTCCCCGGATCCTGGAGGAAGCCATGCCGCAGCCCGACCGTCCTTTGCGCAAGCTGGGCTTCCTCACCATTGGGCTGTTCGATCCGCTTGATCCAGCCGCGGGGCATGAGTCCACGTTGCAGATCATCGAGCTGGGGGAGCGTTTGGGATTCGACAGTGCCTGGCTGCGCCACCGGCACCTGCAGTTCGGGATTTCCTCTCCCGTGGCAGTGATGGCGGCGGCGAGCCAGCGCACCTCCCGGATTGAGCTTGGCACTGCCGTGACGCCCCTGGGCTGGGAGAACCCGCTGCGCCTGGCGGAGGATCTGGCCACCGTGGACCTGCTCGCGGGAGGGCGCATCAACCCCGGGATGAGCGTGGGGGAGCCGATGCACTTCGACACGGTGAAGCATGAGCTGTACCCCGATACGGCGGACGTGGAGGACTTCAGCTACGCGCGGGTGGAGCGGTTTGCGCGGTTGGTTGCCGGGGAGCCGGTGCGGGAATTCTCCGGCAAACAGGTCGTGGTGGAGGAATTCTCCAACCGGGTGGAGCCGCACTCGCCCGGGCTGCGGGACCGGCTTTGGTATGGGGCGGGCAGCACGAAGTCAGCTGTATGGGCTGGTTCGAACGGCTTCAATCTGCTGTCCAGCAGCGTGATCTTTCCGGACAAGGACCAGGATCCGGACTTCGCCCTGGTGCAGCAGTCGCAGATCCGGGCGTTCCGCGATGCGGCTGATGCTGCCGGCCACGCTGGGTCTCGGGTGTCGCAGGGACTGGTGGTGATCCCCACCGATTCGGCGACTGCTGCCCAGCGGGAGAAGTACCAGCGGTACGTGGACGAACGCACTCCACGGACCGCTGCGCCGCAGGGGCCGAGGGGCATGATGTTCGCGGCTGATCTCATCGGCACCAGCGAGGAGATCGCCGAGCAGCTGTACGCCCATGCCGGTTTCCAAGAGGTGGATGAGGTGGCGTTCGCGCTGCCCTTCAGCTTCGACCACGAGGATTACGTCCAGATCTTGACGGACATTGCGGGGAAGCTGGGGCCGGTTCTTGGTTGGGCTCCGTAAATCAACCAGCCTCTCTTTAACACAAGGAGCCAAGTTTCGGGGCGCAGTTCATTGCCGGGCTGATCATGCCGGCCATGACGTTCATCGGGAACCTGGTGTACGTAGGGATCGCGGTGGTGGGTGGGTTGCAGGTGGCGTCCGGTGCGATGCAGCTGGGCGACGTGCAGGCGTTCATCCAGTACTCGCGGCAGTTCACCCTGCCGCTGGCGCAGCTGGGGTCCATGGCGAACGTGCTGCAGTCCGGGGTGGCGTCCGCGGAGCGGGTGTTTGAGTTGCTGGATAAGGACGAGGAGTCTGTGGAGCCGGCGCCGTCTACGGGTCCTGTGTTTGGACGTGTCCCTCTCGTACTCGCCGGACAAGCCGCTGATCTCCGGGCTGTCCCTGGTGGCGGAGCCGGGCCAGACGGTAGCGATTGTGGGGCCCACCGGTGCCGGGAAGACCACGCTGGTGAACCTGATGATGCGGTTCTACGAGCTGGATGCCGGGCGGATAACGCTCGACGGCGTGGACGTCACCTCGGTGCCGCGGCGCGAGCTGCGCTCACGGCTGGGCATGGTGCTGCAGGATACGTGGCTGTTCGGCGGGACCATCCGGGACAACATCGCATATGGGCGGCCTGGGGCTACGGAGGACGACATTCTGGAGGCGGCCCGGGCGACGTATGTGGACCGGTTCGTACGGTCACTGCCCGACGGGTACGACACCGTGCTGGACGACGAGGGCGCCAACGTGTCCGCGGGGGAGAAACAGCTGCTGACGATTGCCCGGGCGTTCCTGGCCCGGCCGTCGGTTTTGATCCTGGATGAGGCGACGTCTCGGTGGATGCCCGGACTGAGGTGCTGGTGCAGAAGGCGATGAGTGCGCTGCGGTCCGACCGGACGTCCTTCGTGATCGCCCACCGCCTCTCCACCATCCGCGACGCTGACCTCATCCTGGTGATGGAGGCCGGCCAGATCGTGGAGCAGGGGACGCATGCTTCACTGCTGGCCGCAGGTGGGGCTTATGCGCGGCTGTATGAGGCGCAGTTCGCAGCGCCGGCGGCGGAGGTTTAGCCGCCTTGAAGAGGGTATCGTCGGAGGCTAGGTGGTCCTTCGACGTCTTGATGTTCCGGAACAGCGAGACATGACGGCGTATTTGCCGTTGGGGTCTAGTAATGGACCTAGGAGCGGGCAAACCTTGAATAGCTATTGTGGTCAGCGGCAGCAAAGGGAGTCAGGGGTGGCTAAATACATCGTAGGAACAGTGGAATATACATCGAAGAAGCAGCTCAAGCAGGAGCTCTCGAATGCCAAGCTCGAGAAAGAACATCTTTCGGTGGTAACTGATCCGGTTATCGTAGAGACCCTAACGGCCTTACTTGAGCTTCATCCAGACGCCGATGACAAGATTGGAGATGGCATCGACCACTGGGTGGTTTTTGATAACAGTGTCGACACCGCTTACACAAGCACAGGATTTCGACCAGTAAGGGTGGACGGCAGCGGTCCCATCAAGTTTAGTTATACCGACGTAATCGATAAACCCAGCCACAAGCAGCTTGTACAAGAAGCGCTCACCCTGGAAGCACTGCCCATTACGCTGGACTACCGTAAATCCAGGTTTGGCAACGGACCAGTCGTGTGCTGTAGAACCGGCGAAGAAATCTACGACTACAAAGATGCCCAAGCTGTTCATCTTGACCCCCCGAGGCGAATCTTGCATGCCGACTTTTTGAAGCGGGTGGGACTTAGCTATGGCGAAGTGGCCTTAGAAAAGCATCCAACGGACTCCGGATATCGTCTCCGCGACCGTGTACTCGCCGAGCGATGGTGCGATTACCAGGCACACCACCTTGATGGCATGGCTATTGCCAAGCTTCAGCGGCGCGCACCGGCCAAAGGACAGTGAGTGCTGTGTGATGGGATCGAATGAAAAATCTGCTTCAGATGCTTTGCGGTGACGAGAGCTTCACTAGATACTGGGCGTCGGCTGCTCGTGGCTTCGAACCTAGGGCAGCGGCGTCAAGCATGATAAATCGACGGCTGCGATTGCGCTGAAGCATACGACAGCAGCGGCCAAAAAAGGCGCGCGGAAGTGGGCAGGTGTACCGGAACCTGACGCGGCACCTTCCCCGGGCAACTCGAACTCGTCGCTTTGGATAGGCGCGCAAAGCCGGAGGAACAAGCACGGCCGTGCCAAGAGGAATTTGCCGCATCCCGGGCGACTACCCCCGCCAACGAAACGCAAGTCCGGGGACGGGCAGTCGCGGAATGCAGCGATGGCACCCACATGGAGGCTGTCTCCATGGACAAAGGGGCAGCTAAAGCCCGCAAGTCTCGAAGAGGTGCAGCGGTGGGCGCGGAACATGGCAGCACCAGGCTGAGTCGTTAGCGGACTATGCTGCGTACCGCCCAAGTACCTACGACGGGTGCCCGGAGTGAGCGCGCTTCTGTAAGTCGTCTAGCACCGACGGAACTGCTGGGATTTAATCGAAGAGGCCTCGCCATAGCCGCCTGAACCAAGTTGGACGTATAGGCGCACGATGTTCTTCGAGGGAACGGTAGTCGGCGTCGCGCGCATGCACAGTTTCGTTGGGTGTGAGCTTGCGGCGCCAGTCGACTTCCCCGCGAGTGATGAAGTAGTGGGAGTTGCAGGGCAAAGCGATAGCCCCCACAGAGGGTGAAAGGGATATCTGCCCGTCGTAAATGACCCGCCACCTAACGGGGGAGAGCTTGGTGACGACCTCATTCCCGCACCCGCAGGCGCATGAATGTCCAGCCATGGAGTACTTCGTGGAAACGTAAAGGGTTCCCGGTTCCATAGGTGTGGGAAACGAGTCGACAAACGCAGGACTGTACCGCCGGGAACCGGTCATGCGAAGCCACCGTTTCGTATTTCGTTGAGGAAGAGTTTGTACACGATCTCCGATGCAGGCGCGTGGGAGGCGTAGTAGCCAAGGTGCCGTTTCCAGGCAATTACGGCCATGAGCGCGTTCAGTGCGTTCAGGTCCGCTACTTGGATGTTGCTGCTGTAGTCGTCCTCACCCGGTGGCGCGGCGGGCTCGGTCGGGGGGACTATCCCGTTGCCGGGCAGGTACGCCATGGTCTTGAGCAGGCCGGTCAGACCAGTTTCTGCTTGGCTGAGTCCAAGGCCGACGTCGATGAAAGGGATTCCCCGTTCGCGCAGCCAGGCCATGATCTGCGGGCGTTCCTGTGCGTCGGCTGCGGCGAGGAAGACGAAAGTCGCGTCTGCGATGAGGTGCAGGTTGTCGGCCCGAAGGCTAACTGGTTGAGCTGTTATGCCGGTGTGCATGCGGGAGTATTCAGCGGCGAAATACTGAGCCTTGTTCGGTCGGGTCTGCAGGCTTTCAAGCGAAGCAGCTCCAGGGGCGCGAAATGCGTTGTGGTTTTCGAACTCGTCTCCGTCGACCAGTATGATGCGGTCAACCCAGGTCTTCGCGACCTGATCGAGGACGTAGCTGCCGGTTCCCCCGACCCCAACGATGGCTATCGTGTGACCGCGGAAGACGTTGTTGAGTGCGGTCAGACCGGCGCGGGTTGTGTTCGTGTCCCGATACACGAACGGAAGACCGTCCTCCACGGCCTGGAAAGCCGCGCCTGGGGTCGCGGATGCGTAGGAGTCCAGTTGCTGCGCGGCCCTACAGAGGATCCGTGCGTAACTACTGACCTTCTCGTATAGCCCCGGGTAGTGGCCGCTGGGTGGCTTGAATGAGAGCGTCCATGACACAGTACCGATCCCGATGATGTCCCGGGGGGCGCCGAAACCGAGCGGCGTTCCGTGCTCGTCGCGTGGTTCTTCCCCGGCAAACCAAATGGTGTGATCGCCGATGACGTCGGTAATGGTCCCCGCGCTGTCATTGACCGGCAGTACCAGCCGCCCATCGGCACGTAGGCCGCCGTCCGGGGCGATGTAGGGGACGCGACGCACGGACAGGTGCCCGTGGCTGAGGATTAGGTCACAGCCCTCCGCCAAGAGTCTTCCTACCGGGCTTTCAGGAGCGAACTGCGGGTTCGGCATCGAAGATCATTCCTTCCTTGACGGTAACGCTCTCGCCCTGGCGGAGGGAATGGTCTGCCCCTTGGCCGCGACTGTACTCCACGCTCGTTGCCGCCGCGTCGTAGGGCTGGCCCGGGAAAGCAAGTCCCAGAATCTGCTCGAAAGTGATCTTCTTCTCGTTCCACACGAAGGGGCGAGTGTTGATGATGATCGTGGCCGTGAACCCATGGCCCTTGCCTGGTGCCGCCATTGCTGTTGTCTGATCAGTCATGTCTGGTCATCCCTTCGTCTGAGGGGCAGCGGATCCGTCCCTCGTTGTTTGTCGACCTTCCGACACGAAAAGCCTACGCGTTATCGCCCTTGGGTGCAAGGGTGATAAGCAGATGCAAGTTTTCGAGATAGGAGTATGATTGAAGCCATAGAACGAACGTGTTGTAGCCTGATGTCACACCAGGGGTGAAGGACGGCTGCAGGATGAGGTTGGAGTACGAGGACGAGGAGCTCCGGTGCCTTGCCTACGACCCTCACCATCGCACTTCCCGCTGGTCCCCAGACGTGACAAGGGCCTATCGCAGAAGAATTCAACAGCTACAGGCTGCGCCTACTGATCAGGCCTTGAGAGCTCTGAAGTCCCTCCACCTTGAGAAGTTGAAGGGTGACCGGGCCGGCACGTGGTCGATCCGGATAGACATGAAATACAGACTGATTCTTCGATTCCAAACCGCCGAAGATGGCCGAGTTGCGATTGTCGTTGAAGCTGTTAACTACCACTGAAGGAGTGATAACCATGGCCCCCGAGCTCGCTGAAGCCTTCCCTCCCGGAGATTTTCTGACCGAGGAGCTCGAAGCGCGCCATTGGTCTCAGGGTGACTTTGCGCAGATTCTTGGGCGCCCCGCTCAGTTCGTCTCGGAGATACTTTCTGGCAAAAAGGAAATTACTCGCGAATCAGCGGCGCAAATTGGCGCCGCTCTAGGCACGGGTCCCGAGTACTGGCTAAACCTGCAGAACGCATACCTTCTGTGGTCACAGTCCAAAAGCGATGCGACGCGGAAGGAACTGGACGACGTCCGCTTAAGAGCAAGAATGAATGAACTTGCTCCTGTTTCCTTGTTGCGTAAACGTGGTCTGCTCAAGGGCGATACTCTCGCCCAGCAATCTGCAGAACTGGTTGACCTGTTTCAGATCGCACACATCGATGACACTCCACGTTTCCTGGCAGCTGCGAGGCGTTCCAACGGGGAAGAAGAACCCACGCCCACTCAAAAGGCATGGTTAGCTTGTTCCCGAAAATTGGCCCAGCAGTTGAGCGTTTCAAAGTACGACCCTGCGGGCCTTCAACAGCTCGCCGAGGAGCTATCTCGGCTCCTCGCGGATCCAGCAGCCTTCAAAACCCTCCCGGACAGGTTCGCCGCTGTGGGTGTCCGTCTGGTCTACGTAGAAGCTTTCCCAGGAAGCAAGATCAATGGAGCATCCTTTCTGCTCGACGGAGACCATCACCAGCCGGTTATTGCGCTTTCGGGCCGCAGTAAGCGACTAGACATTGTGCTCTTCACATTGCTCCACGAAGTTGCGCACATCGTTCTAGGGCATGTGTCCTCCACACATCTCGTGATAGATGAGGATTCATCGGACGATGAGCCTTCGGAAAAGGCGGCTGATGAGAAAGCCAGCGCTTGGCAGATTCCGGGCGGTCTTCCCAAACCACCTTCATCAGTTCGCAAGGGTTGGATAGAAACACATGCAGCCCGTATTGGCGTGCATCCTGTAGTAGTTCTCGGACGGCTTCAACGCGACAAGGCGCTAGATTACCGCACCGCACTCGCCAAGAACGCACCCACTGTCACCAGTTACTTGGAAAGTTGGACCAAGAACTGAATCCCGTGTAGTGCTCGTGGATATTATCGCCAAGAAAAGTGGTCGGCGCTAACTGACCTGATAAGCACAGGGTGTACTCCCATGCTTAGGAATCTGTTTTCCTGCTTATCCCACAATGCCAACCAGCCGAAGATGAAATGGAGTCGGGGTACGCCGGGATAGGCTCTACTGACAGGAAGATCTACGCAACTGGGTGCACGATCGGACATCGAACGCTTCAACTCGGGTGAGCAACAACCACGCAAGTCACCCCCGTCGTAGTACACGGACACACAGCGCAATGTTCCGGCCCCCAGACGTAACCTGTTTAGATGCCTCGTTTTGCGCTTGATACTGAGTCCGTGCCCCGCCCTGCCCGTTCGCAGGAGCTCCTGGACGCCGTGAACCACAGGGTGGTCATTGCGGACGGCGCCATGGGCACCATGCTCCAGGGCCGTGACCTGCAGCTGGACACGGACTTCCAGAATCTCGAGGGCTGCAACGAGATCCTCAACGACACCCGCCCGGACGTCATCGCGGACATCCACGACGCCTACTTCGCCACCGGCATCGACGCCGTCGAGACCAACACCTTCGGCGCCAACTGGTCCAACCTGTCTGACTACGGCATTGACGACCGGATCGAGGAACTGGCAAGAAAAGGCGCCAAGATCGCCCGCGAACGCGCTGAAGCGGCAGAAAAAACAGACGGCCGCATGCGCTGGGTCCTCGGCTCGATGGGACCCGGCACGAAGCTTCCCAGCCTCGGCCACACCAGCTACGACTACCTCAAGCAGACCTTCGCCCTGCAGGCCGAGGGCCTGATCGACGGCGGCGCGGACGCCTTCCTCATCGAAACCAGCCAGGACCTCCTGCAGACCAAGGCCGCCGTCAACGGTTGCAAGCAGGCCATCGTCTCCCGCGGCGTCCGGCTCCC
Source organism: Pseudarthrobacter sp. Pseusp20 (assembly GCF_059492155.1). Taxonomy (NCBI): domain Bacteria; kingdom Bacillati; phylum Actinomycetota; class Actinomycetes; order Micrococcales; family Micrococcaceae; genus Pseudarthrobacter; species Pseudarthrobacter sp. Pseusp20. The sequence continues at coordinate 4,453,591 of NZ_CP168521.1, read as the reverse complement.
CATCTTCGTGGAGGTGACGGTGGAAACCACCGGAACCATGCTCATGGGCTCCGAAATCGGCGCCGCGCTCACTGCCCTCGAACCGCTCGGCGTGGACGCCATCGGCCTGAACTGCGCCACCGGCCCGGACGAGATGAGCGAGCACCTGCGCCACCTCTCCAAGCAGTCCTCCGTCGCCATCGCCTGCATGCCCAACGCCGGCCTGCCTGTCCTCGGCGCCAACGGCGCCCACTACCCGCTCTCACCCTCCGAACTCGCCACCGCGCACGAGCAGTTCGTGCGCGAATTCGGCCTGGGCCTGGTGGGCGGCTGCTGCGGTACGACGCCGGAGCACATGGCCGCCGTCGTCGAACGTCTTGCCCCCTTCCGCACCAAAGCCGTGGAGACCAAGGTAGACAACGCGCCGGCGAGAATCCCCGAAGAACGCGAGGCCGGCGTCGCCTCCCTCTACCAGCACGTCAACTTCGACCAGGAGTCCGCGTATCTGGCCATCGGCGAACGTACCAACGCGAACGGCTCCAAGGCCTTCCGCCAGGCCATGCTCGAGGAACGCTGGGACGACTGCGTGGATATCGCCCGCGAACAGATCCGCGTCGGCGCCCACCTGCTGGACGTCTGCGTCGACTACGTGGGCCGCGACGGCGTCGCGGACATCAAAGAGGTCGTCAGCCGCTTCGCCTCCGCCTCCACCCTCCCGCTGGTCATCGACTCCACGGAGCCGCCCGTCCTGCAGGCCGGCCTGGAACTCATCGGCGGCCGCCCCGTGGTCAACTCCGTCAACTACGAGGACGGCGACGGACCCAACAGCCGCTTCGCCCGCATCATGCCTCTGGTCAAGGAACACGGCACCGCCGTCATCGCCCTGACCATCAACGAAGAGGGCCAGGCCCGCACCACCGAAGGCAAGGTGGCCATCGCCTCCCGCCTGGTGGACGCCCTGGTGGGCGAATGGGGCATGCGCGTCGAGGACATCATCGTCGACTGCCTCACCTTCCCCGTGGCCACCGGCCAGGAGGAAACCCGCCGGGACGGCATCGAAACCATCGAGGCCATCCGCCAGATCACCGCCAAGTACCCCGGCATCAACACCACCCTCGGCGTCTCCAACGTCTCCTTCGGCCTGAACCCCGCAGCGCGCATCGTCCTGAACTCCGTGTTCCTGCACGAAGCCGTCCAGGCCGGCCTGACCAGCGGCATCATCGACGCCGCCAAGATCGTCCCGCTCGCCTCACTGCCGGAAGAGCAGCGCAAGGTGGCCCTGGACCTGGTCTGGGACCGCCGCGAATACGACGCCGACGGCAACGTCACCTATGACCCCCTGGCCAGCATGCTGGACCTCTTCGCCGGCGTCGACACCGCAGCGCTCAAGGACCAGCGCGCCGCCGAACTCGCCGCGCTGCCCACCGGCGCGCGCCTGGAGCGGCGCATCATCGACGGCGAAGGCAAGGGCCTGGAAGAGGACCTGGACCTGGCCCGCAGCGAGGGCATGACCCCGCTGGGCATCATCAACGACCACCTGCTCGAGGGCATGAAGGTGGTGGGCGAACGCTTCGGCGCCGGCGAGATGCAGCTGCCGTTCGTACTGCAGTCCGCCGAGGTGATGAAGAACGCCGTCGCCCTGCTCGAACCGCACATGGAGAAATCGGACTCCTCCGGCAAGGGCACCATGGTGATCGCCACCGTCCGCGGTGACGTGCACGACATCGGCAAGAACCTGGTGGACATCATCCTCACCAACAACGGCTACAAGGTCATCAACATCGGCATCAAGCAGGGCATCGCCGAGATCATCGCCGCAGCCGAGCAGCACAACGCCGACGTGATCGGCATGTCCGGCCTGCTGGTGAAGTCCACCGTGGTGATGAAGGAAAACCTCGCGGAGCTGCAGTCCCGCGGTCTGGCCAAGAAATGGCCGGTCATCCTGGGCGGCGCAGCCCTCACCCGTGCCTACGTGGAACAGGACCTGGCGGAGCAGTTCGACGGCGTGGTCCGCTACGCCAAGGACGCCTTCGAAGGACTGTCCCTCATGGAGCCGCTGGTGCGCGTGGCCCGCGGTGAATCACCGGACGACGTCGGCCTGCCGCCTTTGAAGAAGCGCATCCACAAGGGCGGCGCGAAGTTCACGGTGACCGAGCCCGAGGCCATGCCCGGCCGGTCCGACGTCGCCACCGACAACCCCGTCCCCGTGCCGCCGTTCTGGGGCACCCGCATTGTCCGCGGCGTCTCGCTCCACGAGTACGCCGCGTTCCTCGACGAGCGCGCCACCTTCATGGGGCAGTGGGGCCTCAAGCCCGGCCGCGGCGAGGACGGTGCCTCCTACGAGGAACTGGTGGAACGCGAGGGCCGGCCGCGCCTGCGCTACTGGCTGGACCGCATCCTGGGCGAGGGCATGCTGGACGCGTCCGTCGCCTACGGCTACTTCCCGGTGGTTTCCGAAGGGGAGCAGGTGGTGGTGCTTCACCACGGCGAGGATCCCGACGGCGTCCTGGGCCAGGCCGGTCTGCTCGCCCCGGACGGCGGTTCAGGCGGCCCGATCGGCACCGACCGCCTGCGCTTCGACTTCCCACGGCAGCGCCGCGACCGCCACCTGTGCCTGGCCGACTTCGTGAAGTCCCGCGAGTCCGGGCAGATCGACGTGCTGCCGGTGCAGCTGGTCACCGCCGGCTCCAAGATCGAAGAGTTCACGTCCAAGATGTTCGCGGCCAACCAGTACCGCGACTACTACGAACTCAACGGCCTGGTCATGCAGCTCACCGAGGCGCTGGCAGAGTTCTGGCACGCGCGGATCCGCAAGGAGCTGGGCTTCGCGTCCGAGGAGCCCAAGGACACGGCAGGGTACTTCAAGCTGGACTACCGCGGTGCCCGGTTCTCGCTGGGCTACCCCGCCTGCCCGGACATGGAGGACCGCCGCAAGGTCACCGAGCTGCTGAAGCCCGAACGGATGGGCGTGGTCCTCAGTGATGAGCTGATGCTGCACCCCGAGCAGTCCACCGACGCGTTCGTGTTCCACCACCCGGAGGCCAAGTACTTCAAGGTGTGAGGTCGGCGGCTGACGGCCACGGCCTCCTGTCATTCCGCGCCAGGCAGCGAGGCCAGCTCCGTCAACGACCCGTCGCGTCCCATGCCGAGGATGAGGTCCAGGTCCAACCGGTCCAGGAAGGCGTCATCGTGGCTGACCACGATGACGGCGCCGCCGTAGGCCCCGAGCGACTCCACCAGCTGGTCAACGCTCCGGATGTCCAGATTGTTGGTTGGCTCATCCAGGATCAGGACTTGAGGCGGCGGGTCGGCGAAAAGCAGCCGGGCCAGGGAAACCCTGAACCGCTCACCGCCTGAGAGTGTGTGCACCGGCCGGTTCACGCTGTCGCCGCGGAGGAGGAACCGGGCCAGCTGGTTGCGGATATCACCCGCAGGCACGTCCGGTGCGGCGTCCTGCACGTTTTCGAGGGTTGTTGCTTCTTCCCGCAGCCCGTCGAGCCGTTGACGCAGGTAGCCGGCGCGGTCCGTCAGCAGGCTTCCACCGGTTTCGCCCTCGATGCACGGGACACCGCCCATCAAGCGTTCCAGGAGTGTGGTCTTGCCGGCCCCGTTGGGTCCGGTGATGGCCACCTTCTCCGGGCCCTGCACCACGAAGGAGCGGTTGGTGCCCCGCAGTTCCGCGATCCGCCGGCCGCGCGGAACGTCCGGGTCGGGAAGGTTCAGGGATATCCGCTCCTGGTCCCGCACCCTCGCTGCGGCGGCGTCCAGGGCCGCTTGCGCGGCCTGCACTTTGGCGTCCATGCCGGAACGCATTCGTCCGGCTGAGACCTGGGCATCAGAGGCCCGCTGGTTCATCAGGATCTTGGATCCCTTCTTATTGTCGTAGCTGTCCTGGCCCGTCCTGGCCCGTTGGGCGAGCTTCGATTCGGCCTCCTGCTTTTGCCGCTTTTCCTTCTTCACCAGTTGCTCAGCGGCACGGGTTGCCTGCGCGGCTGCGGCTTGCTGGCTGTCCAGGTACGCCTGCCACTCGCTGTAGGGGCCGCCGAACACCGTGAGCCCTCCCTCATACAGTTCGGCCGTGCTGTCCATGAGTTCCAGCAGTGCCAGGTCGTGGCTGACCACCACCAGGCTGCCCGGCCAGTCGGCCAGCATGCGTCCGAGCGCCGAGCGTGCCCGGCGGTCCAGGTTGTTCGTCGGTTCATCCAGCAAGGTGATGGGGGTGCGCCGGATCCGGAGCCCGGAGATGGCGGCCAGCATGGCTTCCCCGCCGGACAGTTCGCCCACGCGCCGGTCCAGCCCGACACCGGTCAGGCCGATCCCCTCCAGCGCCTCGTCCGCACGGGCCTCGATGTCCCAGTCGTCGCCCAGCACATCGAAGTGCTCCACCGCCGCGTCGCCGGATTCGATAGCCCGCAGGGCACGGACTTTTTCCTTGATCCCGAGCAGCTCCATCAGGGTGGCATCGTCGTGCAGCGTCAGGGTCTGCGGAAGGTAGCCCACGTCGGCTCCCGTGCTGATATTGCCGGCCGTCGGTGTGAGGGTCCCGGCCACGAGTCGCAGCAGCGTTGACTTTCCGGAGCCATTCGTTCCGACGAGCCCGGTTTTCCCGGGCCCGAAGCTCCCGGAGATCCCGGACAACGCCGGGGAGCCGTCCGGCCACCGGAAATGCACGTCCGTGAGGACGATGGATGGATTTTTTGTTGCAGGCATGGTGCTCCCAAGACAGGATGTTGGGCGGCTGGGCCGCGGTTCGCCAAGGTCAGGTCCGAAAGGCGCGGGTCCTAAGGCGGACGGGACGTGGCGGTGGGCGGCCACGGCGGCCCGGAGAATGGGCAGGCGTACGCTGCGGGGCAGGAAATCAGTGCAGGGGAAAGAAAGCCGTGGATCGGCATCGGGCTCCGGGTGGTTTCAGCGGGTGAAGCGCTGAACTTGCCGGCCCTTGGGGCAGCAGGGAAGTGTCAGCGCGCGGACTGCGTCGCGAAACCTGAAATGCCCGTCAAAACATTGCCTAACACTGGGGAACAGAGGACAACAGTGTCACAAATTCGTCTGCTGGAGGCAACCCGCCGGCCTGCGTCAAGGTGTGAGCTGGCGCCGGTCCCGGGCGGGTGGGGACGGTGTATGGGCCCGGTGGCCGGCCGCGCCGGAACCCGCACCGGAGACCGGCTTCACCCGCCGCAGCGCGGCGAGGATGGCGCGGCCCACCACGGCGATCCCGATCACCGTGGTGACGGCGCGCAGGGTGTCCCAGCCCGCCGTCGACGTCAACAGCGAGTAGAGCAGGAAGCTGCTGAGGTTGGTGGCCAGCGGCGCGCCGGGCACGTAGGAGATGCCGGTGCCGGTGCCCACCGCGAAGGGCCAGAACCACAGGTTGGTCAGCAGGCCGAACACATAGGACGCCACCACGCCGTAGCCTGCCAGCATCCACAGCTCGGCCCTGCCCCGCACCCGGCGGGGGAGCAGCCCGGCCCCGGCGCCCACCCAGGCGCAGGCGAAGATCTGGAAGGGCGTCCACGGCCCAACGCCACCCCACAGCACACTGGAGACTGCGATGGTGGCCGCGCCGAGGAGCAGGCCAAACCGGGCGCCGAACGCCCGTCCGGCCAGGATCAGCAGGATGAAGACCGCCTCCACGCCGCCGACGCCGGTGCTCGCCACCCGGACAGCGGAACCGACGGCCGCCAGCACGCCCAGCAGTGCCACCGTGTGTGCCGAGCGGACCGACCCGTCCAGGGACACCACGACGGCGACCGCGGCCACGGGTGCGATGGCCAGCGCAGCGTAGGGGAGGGCAGCGGTGGCATCCTGCGGCACGGCGGCGGCGAGCAGCGGCCAGGAGAAGGCCGCGAGGGCCAGCAGGTTTGCGGCCGCGAGGACTGCCAGTTCGAGCGCCCGCGGCATCCGGGGGCGCCGGGGCTTTGCAGCGTCCCGTGGGCCTGCCTGCTCGTTGAGGGTCGCTGGCTGTGGCCTCGTTGCTGCTGGCCGCGATGGGAGGACAAGCGGTTCGGGGCTGATGGCTGCTTTGGCTGCAGGCGCCACGCCGTCCCGCATCGGCAGGATCCGGGCGCCCAGGCCGCGGGCAAACTCAAGGTCGTGGGTGGCAATCAGGACTGCGGCGCCGTCATCCGCCGCCGCCCGCAAAGCCGCCGAGACAGCCGTCCGCGCCGCGGGATCCAGGCCGCGCGTGGGCTCATCGATCAGGAGGACCTGCGGGCTGTCCATGGTCTGCAGCGCGATGGCGAGGATCCTGCGCTCACCGGCAGAGAGGTCCCGGGGATGCTCGTGGCCAATGGGAATCTGCACGCCTCCCCGCAGCCGGGCCAGGCGTGCCGCCGCAAAGCCGGGGGCGGGCTGTCCGCCCTTCTTCCCACGGGCACCACTCTTCCCACGAGCGCCACTCTTTCCACGGGCCAGGCGCCGCTCGGCCGCACGGAGCTCTCCGGACACGGTGTCGCTGGTGAAGAGGTCGTCCGACGCGTCCGGCACCAGGGCCACCCGGCCGCCGTCGAGCACTCCTTCGTCAGCAGCTCCCTCACCCAGGGTCAGCGCCACCAGGAGGGAGGACTTGCCGGCTCCGTTCGGCCCCACCAGTGCCACCACTTCACCGGGGTGGAGGGCCAGGGACGCGTCGCGCACCAGCGGCGTACCTTTGTGGTGCACGGCGAGGTGGGCCGCCGTCAGCACCGGCACGGAGCCGGCCACCTCCCGCGCCGGACTGTCACCGGAAGGCACCGGCGCCGCGGGCGGCGCAGAACCCTGCACCAGCGCGCCACCATCAATGGTCCACCATGCATCGGCGACGGGGGCGAGTGCTGACGCCCGGTGCTCCGCCACGATGACGCAGACGCCGTCGCCGGCGAGTGCGTTGAGCACTGCGATGACGCGTGCGCGGGCTGCCGTATCAAGATCCGCCAGGGGCTCGTCCGCCAGGAGAAGCTTTGGATGGTCCACGACGGCGGCGGCGATGGCCACCAGCGTCGCCTCACCGGCCGAGAGGGTGCTGACATTCCGGTCCAACAGTGCCGGGATTCCGATCCGCCCGGCCACCTCCAGCACCCGCGCCTGCGCAGCGGCGGTCGGCACGCCGCGCAGCTCAAGGGCCAGGGCAATTTCATCCCGGACCCGGGTGGTGGCGAAGGCAGCCCGGGGATTCTGGAGCACGGTGCCGATGAGGCGGGCGGTGTCCCGCGGCGGTGTGGCGGCGCGGTCCAGTCCGCCGGCGAGAACGGTGCCGGAAACCGCTCCGCCGTCAACGTGGGAGAGCAGGCCGGCGATGCCCCGCAGGATGGTGGACTTTCCGGAACCCGTGGGCCCGGTGATCACGGTGACGGAGCCGGGCATCGGCGCGAACCCGTCAACCCTTACGCAGGTGTCCCCAATCCGGAACTGTGCGTTCCGGACGATAAGCGGCAGGCCGCCGTCGAGCCCTGGCTGGTGCGCTGCCCGGCTCCCGAAACCGCGCAGCTCCAAAGCTGCGGCAACCCGCCCGGCGTGCTCCAGGGTGCGCTCCAGTATGGGGACCAGGGCGCGGGGGCCGAAGCGTTCGCCCCGCAGCCGGAACGCCAGGCGCACGGAGGCGACGGCGTCGGACAGGGCGGGGAGGGCCGCCCATGCCACCACCAGCATCCGGGCCACGCCCTGCAGCGGGCCGCCGCGGGCCAGCCGCACGAAGCCGCGGGACACATCAACCCACGCGTTGAGCAGGCCGAAGCCGAGGATGGTCGCCGCAATGGGCAGGGCGGACAGCACCGCCTGCCAGAGGCCCGGCGCGGTGACCGGACCGAGGAAGACTACATGGGCATACGGGGCGGGAAGCCGCAGCGGCGGCAGGTCGAGCAGGACCGGGCTGCCGGTGCCCGCCCCATTGAAAAGGACGCGGTAAATGACCCGCGCCGCGATGAACACAGCGGCGAGGACTGCCGCTGCGCGCAACGGCGCGGGCCGGAAGGTCATGCCGCGGGCGCGGCCGGCTCGCCGTCGACCGTGAAGAGCAGTTCCAGGCTCTCACCGGGGCTCACCTTCAAGGTGGCGAGGCCTTCCTGTGCGTAGGCCCATTCACCGGAGGCGGGCTTGACCCAGAGACCCCAGTAGGCGAAAGCGGCGGGCATGCCCTTGCACTCTTCGCGGTAGGTGCCGTCCTTGTGCTTGATGTCGAAGTCGGCGGCGGGCACGCCGTTCACGCGGCACACGATTTCGTTGGGGTACTGGGTGGTGCCCTCGGTCTTGACCTTTGCCTCGTCGAGCACCTTGGACGCCACGGTGGGTCCGTCCACGGACACGCAGGTGGAGGTGTCCGCAGCGGCCTGCTTCAGGGCGCCGGAATCGACGATGACCTTAACCCCGGCGCAGGGGCCGGCTGTGGTGGACGCGGCGCTGGCAGAAGCTGGGGAAGCGGGCGCAGAGGCGCTTGGCTGGGTGGCGGCCGGGGTGGAACAGCCGGCGAGGGTCAACAGGAGACCGGCGGCGGCGAGGGAGCCCGCGGCGGCGGTACGAATCTTAGTCAAAGTCACCTGTCAAGGGTAGGGCGTTGCCGCTCCGGATCAGGAGGCCGCTTCCTTGTGTGACGACCGGCCTCAACATGGCGGTGGCCGGAGGCGCAGAAAAGGCCGACGACGGCACTCACGTGAGTGCCGCCGTCGGCCCCTTCCTTTGTATGCGCTGCTGCAGCGGACCCTGCTGCAGCAGCAGCCCTATGGCACCTGCACGTCCACCAGGTGGTGCTCCCCGGAAGCGGCGCGTGTGGCGCTCGACGACGGGTGGGCAGCCACGGCTGCGGCGTGCTCGGCCAGTACCCCTGTCTGGTGGCGGATCTTCAGGCGGTAGAGGAGGGTCCCGCCAATGATGACGGCGGCCACGAACATCACGCCGCCCCACTGCAGGTACCACTCGAACGGGGGCACCGAGTTGTAGATTTCCGGGCGGGGCCACACCAGGTTCACCGTCATGGCAGCGCCCCACAGGACGGCCAGGATGTTCACGGGAACGCCCCACTTGCCCATGCAGAACCCGGGCTCGGAAACGTCATCAGCCAGCGGCCATTTCCTCAGGAACCGCTTGCGCAGCAGGGGAACCGTGACCAGGAGGTAGGACAGGTAGATCAGCACGATGCTGATGCTGGACAGGATGGTGAAGATGGCCGGCTGCATCACGTTGACCAGCAGCGGGATGACGGCCATGATTCCGATGACGATGGCGGCGACAGTGGGGGTCCGGCGGACCGGATCCACCTTGCTGAGCTGCCGGCTGAAGGGCAGGTTGTTGTCGCGGGCCATGGCGAACATCATGCGGATGGCGGCGGCGTGGACGGCCAGGGTGCAGACCACCACGGCCACCACGATGCAGGCCAGGAAGGCCTTGCCGAACGGGCCGCCCAGGACGGAGAGCACGATGTGCTGCAGCCCGCCGTCGGCCGCTCCCACCTGGGGGTCGCCGAGGTCCGGCGCGGCCAGGATGCCGAAGAGCAGGATTCCCCCGCCCAGCAGGAACGATGCCGTAACGGCGCGCAGGATGGCCTTGGGAGCGGTCTTCTTGGGATCCTTGGTTTCCTCGCCCAGCGAACTGGCAGTGTCGAAGCCGTACATGACGTAGCCGGAGGCCATGGCGCCGATCAGGAAGACGCCGAAGAAGCCCAGGTCGTGGCCTTCGCCGAAGCCGTTGGTCTGGAAGAAGACCTCCGGGCCGCGCACCACATGCCAGCCCAGCGCGAGGATCAGCAGCACGGCCGCGATCAGCTCCACGAAGACACCGATGCTGTTGATCCTGGTCATCAGCTTCACGCCGAACGCGTTGATGAGGGTGGAGATGGTGATCATGATGGTGGCCAGCACCACGCCGTTCATGGCGAAGTCGTAGGGGCCCGTGCCGTCACCAACGAACTGGAAGCCGGACCAGAGCTGGGGCAGGGTGATCTGCAGGGCAAGCGCCACGGAGCCCAGCGCCATGATGGAGGACAACAGCAGCAGCCAGCCGGCCAGCCAGGACGAGGTCCCGGACGCCAGGCGCTTGGCCCAGTTGTAGACCGAACCCGCCACAGGGTAGCGGCCGGCCAGTTCGGCAAAACACAGCGCCACCATCAGCTGGCCGACGAACACGATGGGCCAGGACCAGGCGTACGCCGGGCCGGCCATGGAAAAACCAAAGTAGAACAGTTGGAAAACACCGGTGAGGATGGAGATATAGCTGACCCCTGCGGCGAAGCTGGCAAACTTGCCGATGCTTCGGTCAAGGGTCTGGGTGTAGCCGAATTCGTCCATGCCGCTTGAATCAATACTCTTGCTGGGTTCCAATATGGACTCCTAGATCAGAAAAGCACGATGGGACCGGCCGCCCTGGGGTGCGGCGGAATAACGAGGGTGGGGGGCGCCGCTGTTGGGGAAGTGCGGCCCCCTAAGACCTGCCGCTCAGGCGAGGGATGTGGTGAGCTCCTTTTCTTCCATGGCGTCTTCGACCGTGCGGTCCGCGCGGATCAGATCGGCACAGCGCTCGCCGATCATCATGACGGTGATGTTGGGGTTGACGGTGACGTGTTCGGGCATGACGGACGCATCGGCGACGCGGAGGCCGGTGACGCCCTTGACCCGCAGCCCGGGATCCAGCGGCGACATGTCGTCGTCGGCCGGGCCCATGCGGACGGTGCCCACCGGGTGGTAAACGGTGTTGTGGGTCTTGCGGATGTAGTCCTGCAGCTCTTCATCCGTCTGCGCCTCGATGCCGGGCGACAGTTCCCGGCCGGTCCATTCCGCCATGGCGGGCTGGCCGGCGATTTCACGGGCCTTGCGGATGCCGGCCACCATGACGCGCATGTCGTGGCCGTCGGGGTCCGTGAAGTAGCGGGGGTCCACCATCGGCTTGTCGCGGAAGTCGCGGCTGCGCAGCCGGACGGTGCCGCGGGAGCGGGCGTGCGTGACGTTGGGGGTGAGGCTGAAGCCGTTCTCCGTGGTGGGGTAGCCGTGCCGCAGCGTGTTCATGTCGAACGGGACGGAACCGTAGTGCATCATCAGGTCGGGGCGGTCCAGGCCGTCCTCGGTGGGAGTGAAGATCCCGATCTCCCACCACTGCGTTGAGGTCTGCACCATGGGCTGTTTTGCCTCGAACTGGACCACGCCCTCGGGGTGGTCCTGCAGGTGCTCGCCCACGCCGGGGGAGTCCACCAGGACCTCGATCCCGTGGTGGGCGAGGTGCGCTGCGGGGCCGATGCCGGAGAGCATCAGCAGCTTGGGGGAGTCGATGGCGCCGGTGGACAGGATGACCTCGCGGTGCGCGGAGAGCCGGTGGGTCCGGCCGAACGCCGAGTCCACCACGTCCACGCCGGTGCAGCGCTTGGCCGCGTCGAATACCAGCTGGCGGGCGCGGAGGCCGGTCAGGAGCGTGAAGTTTTCGCGCTCGATAATCGGGTGGATGTAGGAGACCGAGCTGGAGGACCGGGTGCCGTCCGCGCGGCGGTTGATCTGGAAGAAGTTGGCGCCGTTGACCACGGTGGTCCCGGTGTTGAACTTGGCGCGGGGAATGCCGGCCTGTTCGCAGGCATCGAGGAGCGCGACGCCGGCAGGATCCGCCGGGGGCACGTTCATCAGGTGCACGGGGCCGGAGTCCCCGTGGTGCGGGGCGTCCGGGCCGGCGTCCTCGTTGGTTTCCAGGCGCCGGTACAGCGGCCAGGCCGCGTCGGCGTTCCAGCCGGCGGCGCCGTACTTGGACTCCCACTCGTCCAGGTCCTCCCGTGGAGCCCAGAAGGCGATGCACGAGTTGTGGCTGGAGCAGCCGCCCATGACCTTGGCGCGGGCGTGGCGCATGAAGGAGTTGCCGTTTTCCTGCGGTTCCACCGGGTAGTCCCAGTCGTAGCCGGATTCCAGCAGCTCCATCCAGCGGTCCAGCTGCAGGATCTCGGGGATGTTGCGGTCGTCCGGGCCGGCCTCCACGAGGGCCACGGTCACGTCCGGGTCCTCGCTCAGCCGGGCGGCAACCGCGGCGCCCGCGGATCCGCCGCCGATGACGATGTAATCGAATGAGCGCTCGCTGAGGTCCTCGATGTTGTCGAAGTGCATCTAGTTCTCCTTGCCGTGGTCAGCGAACCAGCCGGTGACCTGCGGGCTTGTGTTCTGGTAGATGTGCTTGGCTTCCTGGTACTCCGCCAGGCCCGTGGGGCCGAGCTCGCGGCCGACGCCGGACTGGCCGAAGCCGCCCCACTCGGCCTGGGGGAGGTAGGGGTGGTAGTCGTTGATCCAGATGGTGCCGTGCCGCAGCCGGCCTGCCACGCGCTGCGCCTTGCCGGCGTCCTGGGTCCAGACGGCGCCGGCCAGGCCGTAGATGGTGTCGTTGGCGGTGGCCACGGCTTCGTCCTCGGTGCGGAAGGTTTCCACTGTCACCACGGGACCGAACGCCTCGTCGGTGACCACGGACATGCCGCGCTGCACCTGGTCCAGGATGGTCGGCTGGTAGTAGAACCCGCCGTCGTACTTCTCCCCGGAAGGTGCCGCGCCGCCGGTGCGGAGCCGCGCGCCCTCCTGGATTCCGCGCTGGACGTACGCGTGCACCTTGTCCCGGTGGGCGGCGGAGATCAGCGGGCCCGTCTCGGCGGCATCGTCAAAGGGGCCGCCGAGCCGGATGCCCTGGGCGCGGCGGACCAGCTCGTCCACGAAGCGTTCGGCGATGGATTCCTCCACCAGCAGCCGGGCGCCTGCCGAGCAGACCTGCCCGGAGTGGACGAAGGCACCGTTGAGGGCGTTGTCCACGGCGGCGTCGAAGTCCGCGTCGGCAAAGACCACGTTGGGGTTCTTGCCGCCCAGCTCCAGCGCCACCTTCTTGACGGTGGCTGCGGCGGCGGCGGCGATCCGCTTGCCGGTTTCCAGGCCGCCGGTGAAGGAAACGAGGTCGACGGCGGGGTGTTCCGAGAGCGGTGCGCCCGCCTCGGCGCCGGGTCCGGTGACCAGGTTGGCCACGCCGGCGGGCAGGCCAAGGTCCTTCAACAGCTGCATGGCCATGATGCTGGTGGAAGGGGTCAGCTCGGACGGCTTAAGGACGAAGGTGCAGCCGGCGGCCAGCGCGGGGGCGATCTTCCACGCCGCCTGGAGCAGGGGGTAGTTCCATGGTGTGATCAGGCCGCAGACGCCAACGGGTTCGTAGACGATCCTGCTCACGACGCCGGGGTCCCCGGCGTCCACCACCCGGCCGGCCTGCTGCCCTGCGAGCCTGCCAAAGTACTCAAAGCAGGCGGCGATGTCGTCCATGTCGATGCGGCTCTCGACCATGCGCTTTCCGGTGTCAAGGGACTCGGCCCGGGCGAACTCTTCCCGCCGTTCCCGCAGCCCGGCAGCGACCTTGAGGAGGAAGGACCCGCGCTCTGGTGCCGGGACGGAGGACCAGGCGCCGGAGTCGAAGGCGGCGCGGGCCGCGGCAATGGCGCGTTCGGCGTCTTCCCGGCCGGCCTCGGAGACCGTGGCCACCAGCTCGCCGTCTGCCGGGTTGCGGATCTGGCGCACGGCGCCGGATGCCGCCGGCTCCCACGCGCCGTTGATGAACAGGGAGGACGCTGCGTCCGTTGTGGTGCTCTCGACGGCGTCCAGGGTTGGTGTGGCGTATGTCATAGGAAGGACAGTAATGCACGTTGAACGAGTGTTCAATACTTTTTTGAACACTCGTTCAATGTTACTTTCGGGCCGTCTGCGCCCGGGAGCAGGCGGGTTAGCGCGGGCTGGGCTCCTGCCCGCCGGCCCCTTCATCCTGGACCGGCGCGAAGGCAATCTGTTCCGTGCGCTGGATACTTCGCTGGATGGCGGCATTGTCCACCCCGAGCAGTGCGGTCAGCCACATGCCGTTCTGGATGACCACGATGTCCGATGCGCGCTCCCGGCATGCCTCCCAGGAGAGCCCTGGCCTGGCGCTGGATACCAGTGCTGCGAGCCCGTCGATGTAGCGGTCGAAGGCGGCGGCGTTGATCTGGGCGTAGTCCTCGTCGGCCTGGGCGAGGGCCCAAAGGTGGAGGCGCAGGGACAGGTAGCGCGTGGTCAGCAGGTCGGCGCCGGCAACCCGCCGCAGGGCCTTGCGCAGCTGTTCATCCGGGGGCATGGACGGATCGGGGGCGACGAGCAGAAGGTCATGCTCATCCACCCGGCGCAGGGCTGCCCGGATCAGGGTGGTTTTGTCGTCGTAGTAGTAGTTGACCAGGCCCAGCGCCACGCCGGCTTCCCGCGCCACGGACCGCATGCTCACTCCGGAAATGCCGTGCCGGGACAGCAGGTCCATGGCCGCCTCGAGTATGCGCGTCTGCCTGTCCACTTGTTCGCCGGAGTTAACGGCACTGGTCCCCATCTGGCCAGACTATTGCCTAACCGGCCGGGAGCGCACTTTCGCGGATCCCGGCCAGCGGGCGGGCGGCACGGTATCAGGGTTGGGCGTGGTCGGCGCGCTCCAGCAGGCGGGACACCCCATAGCCAATCACCAGGCCCCAGAACGCCGCATGGACATTGAAGAGGTTCATGCCGGAGATGGTCACCACGAAGGTCACAAGGGAGCCCAGGGTGAAGCTGGTGGCGAAGGCCGTGACGAAGGCCTGCTGAAGGGCCCGGAGCATCGCGATGCCACCCAGCGCCAGGACGAACTCCTTGGGCGCCGCCAGCATCAGCCGGGTCAGTGTGGGGGCAAACGCTGCGAACACCAAGGCCAGCACGCCGTAGGCCACGGCGGCCGTGTATTGGCGCTGACGGCTCCCGGACGAGGTCAACAGGGCGTTGGTGGGGCCTGTAACGCATGCTGAAACGGCGCCAAACCCGGCGTTCAGTACCGAGAACGCGCCGGAGGTCATGGCGAAGGCATTCACGGGCGGCCGGTGACCGGCAGCGCGGAGGACGGCGATACCCTGGCCGTTTTGGACGAACAGCACGGTGACGGCCAGCGGAACTACGAGCTCCAGCTGCGCGGCCCACGTGAATTCAGGGGCGGTGAAAACCGGGGTGGCCAGGAGCGGTCCGCCGGGCGCCAGGTTGAACTGGCCGCTAACGGCCACGGCGATGCCGCCTGCCATCAGGGTGCCCAGAACCGGCGGCAGGAACCTGCCAAGCGTGGGAACTGCGGTGAGGACCAGGAACGCAGCCACCATCGGAGCAGCCACGGCCGGATTGTCCTGGGTGGAGGCAACAATGTCCGTGCCGAACTTCAGGAACACCGCGGCCACCATGGCCATCACGAGCGGCATGGGTACCAGCGCCATGGCTTTTCGCACCACGCCGGTGGCGCCCAGGGCGAGGATCAGCACGCCGGAGGTGAAGAAGGCCCCGACGACTTCGGGAAAGGAAAGGTGCTGCAGGGACGGTCCCAGGAGCACTGTGCCGGGGATGGACCAGGCGAAGCCCAGGGGCTGCCGGTAAATGAGCGACATCAGCAGCGTGGCCGCGCCGCCCGAAAACAGAATGCCAAAAACCCAGGACGAGAGCTGGCCCTGGGTAAGGCCGCCGGCCGTTCCGACGGCCAGGGTGACGGCGATGGGCCCGGATGCCGCGAAAATGAGCCCAATAGCGCCGTTCGAGACATAGGACAGACCCAGGTCGCGAAGAATCCGGCGGGGGCCTGCAGGCCGGACCCCCGGACGTTCCAGCAGGGGCTCAGGCACAGGCTGGGCTGCCTCAACGGAGCTGGCGGTCGGATGTGGGCGGGGATGGCTCATCGGGGCTCCTGGCTGGGGCGGAAAAACCGGAGGCGCTCCGAAGCATCAGCTCCGGAGCGCCTCCGTGCGGGGGTATCTCCCAGTTTGCGTGCTACTTCTTCTGGCCCTGCTTGGCCAGGACGTAGTCATAAACTACTTCCTCGCCCTTGCCGTCGGAACGGGGGCGGGGGTCCAGCATCAGTTCGGGCTTCACTGCCGAGGCGATGTCGTCAGCGTTGTGGGGATCGCCGGGGAAGTAGAGCTGCTGGGTGACCGGCTCGTAGCCCGGTGCGGACACCTTGATGTGGATGTGCGCCGGACGCCAGGCGTGCCAGCCCGCGGCGCTGATCAGCTGCCCGCAGGCGCCGTCCGTGGGGATCTGGTACGGCGCCGGACGCATCGTGTTGATCTCGAACCGGCCATCGTCCGAGGCCTTGACGGTGGCGCGGAAGAGCCACTCGGGCAGGCCAGGGGCGTACTGGGAGTAGAAGCCGGCGGCGTCCGCGTGCCAGATCTCCACCTGGGCGCCCTGGATGGGGTTGCCGTCGGTGTCGGTGAACTGGCCGCTGAAGCGCAGCGGGGTGCCTTCTTCGCCGTCGCGCATTTCAACCGTGGCGGGCGTCTGGAGTTCCGGGGAGTTGGGAACGTAGTAGGGGCCTTCGATGGTGCCCACGGTGCCGGGGCGGTCCTGGGAGTTGACGTCCTCAACGGTGTGCTCAAGCCAGACGTCGAGGAACAGCGGCCATTCACCGTCCGTCCCAACCTTGATCAGCCACGCTTTGAGCGCGTTGTATTCCTCGTAGGTGACCTGGTGCTCCTCGACGATGTCGTTGGCGGCCTTGATCAGCGCGCCGGCCAGCAGGCTCACCCGTTCCTTGGATACATCCACCTTGGAGAGCTTGCCCGACGCTGCGAACCGCTCGGTTGCCTTGGTGCCTGCTTCGACGGCGGTGCCTTCGTTTTCCGTGCGGCTGTCCGTTGGGGTTTGGGTCATGACGATGTCCACCTTCTTCATTGAATGGGACAGGAAGGGCTCCTGCTCCCCACGCGGCCTGCGGGGCGGAAAGTTTCGCCTGCGTTGCTCGGCCTGCGTGATCTCGGTCTCAATCGTAGGCCCGCAGATAAGGACGCTACAAATATCAACTAGGCGTCTTTTGAGTCATTATCAGTACATAAAGACACCCTTGGTGGAACCTAGGTATTTGCCTGATGTGAGGCCAATCACGAGCGGCAAGAATTGCTGGACAACGTCCGCCGCCGAAGCCTCTTCCCGAGTGGACCTCCGCCCATCCGTCCAGCAATCTCCAATGAAGGAGCACGCCATGACCGAGAACCTGATCCATGCCCGCGAGGTCCTTGCCGACGCCGTGATCGACGACCGCGAGAACGGCGTCATCCGGGCCAAGCGCGAGATCTTCACCGACCAGGAGATCTTCGAACTCGAGATGAAGCACATCTTCGAAGGCAACTGGGTGTACCTCGCCCACGAGTCGCAGATCCCCAACGTGGGCGACTACTTCACCACCTATATCGGCCGCACCCCCGTGATGATCACCCGGGACAAGGACGGGAAGCTGAACTGCCTGGTCAACGCCTGTTCGCACCGCGGTGCCATGCTGTGCCGCCGCAAGACGGACAACCGCACCACCTTCACCTGCCCGTTCCACGGCTGGACCTTCAAGAACTCCGGGGAACTGCTGAAGGTCAAGGACTCACGGAACGCCGGCTACCCCGAGACCTTCAACAAGGAAGGCTCGCACGACCTCACCAAGGTGGCCCGCTTCGAGTCCTACCGCGGCTTCCTGTTCGGCTCGCTGAAGGCTGACGTCCTCCCGCTCGAGGAACACCTTGGCGATGCCACCAAGGTCATCGACTCCATCGTCGACCAGTCGCCCGAAGGCCTGGAAGTCCTGCGCGGCTCGTCCACCTACACCTACGACGGCAACTGGAAGGTCCAGGCCGAGAACGGCGCCGACGGCTACCACGTCACGGCCGTGCACTGGAACTACGCAGCCACCACCGCCCGCCGCAGCGCCGGAGACTCCGCCAATAAGACCAAGGCCATGGACGCCGGTAAGTGGGGCAAGGTCAAGGGTGGGTTCTACTCCTACGACCACGGGCACCTGCTGCTGTGGCAGGAATGGACCAACCCCCAGGACCGCCCGCTCTGGGACCGCCGCGACGAGCTTGTGGCCAAGTACGGCGAGGAAATGGCCAACTTCATGATCAACATCTCGCGCAACCTCTGCCTGTACCCGAACGTCTACATCATGGACCAGTTCTCCTCGCAGATCCGCCACTTCCGGCCGATCTCCGCGGACCAGACCGAGGTGACCATCTACTGCATCGCCCCCAAGGGTGAGTCCCAGGAGAACCGTTCCAAGCGCATCCGCCAGTACGAGGACTTCTTCAACGCCACGGGCATGGCCACGCCGGACGACCTCGAGGAATTCCGCTCCTGCAACAAGACCTACTGGGCCACCAGCGCCCCGTGGAACGACATGACCCGCGGCTCCACCCACGAGATCACCGGTCCGGACGAGCAGGCGCGGGCCCTGGGCATGACCAGGGTGATCGCCTCCGGCGTGCGCACCGAAGACGAAGGGCTCTACCCCATCCAGCACGGGTACTGGAAGGAAGTCATGGACCGGGCCCTGGCGGAGGAAGAGGAGCGTTCCGCCCTGGATTCCGTTCCCGTCACCGCCTGAGAGAGCCCGCCGGAACCACAGAGAGCGCAGAACCCATGACCAATCTGACCCACACCGCCCCGGTCCTGAAGACCGCGGAGGAGATCACAACCCTTGAAACCGTCCGGGCGTTCCTGTACCGGGAAGCCCGCCTGCTGGATGACCGCCGGTTCGATGAATGGCTTGAGTGCTACCACCCGGACTCCGAATTCTGGATGCCGGCCTGGGATGTGGACGACCAGCTGACGCAGGACCCCCTCAACGAGATCTCCCTGATTTACTACGACAACCGGGGCGGCATCGAGGACCGGGTATTCCGGATCAAGACCGACAGGTCGTCCGCCACCTCCCTCCCCGAGCCGCGAACGGGCCACAACGTCACGGACGTCGAAGTGTTGTCGAACGACGGCAGCAAGGTGGAGGTGCGCTTCAACTGGTTCACCTTGTACTTCCGCTACAACACGACGGACACGTACTTCGGCACCAGCTTCTACACGATCGACCTTTCCGGCCCGCAGCCGGTGATCCTGAAGAAGAAAGTCGTCCTGAAGAACGACTACATCCACCACGTGGTGGACGTCTACATGATCTGACCTGTCCCGCGCGGGCGCCCGGACCAACCGGGCGCCGCACGGCCTGTCCCATTCCGTGCCCGCCGGGCACGCCCAACTTTTTCCCCGGACGCGACGACGCGCCCGCCCAGTCAGGAGGACCCCATGGGCCACAAAGTAGCCCTCAGCTTCGAAGACGGCGTTACCAAAGTCATCAAGGTCGGCGACTATGAGACCGTCATGGACGCGGCCTACAAGGCGCGGATCAACATTCCGTCGGACTGCCGCGACGGCGCGTGCGGCACCTGCAAGGCGTTCTGCGACTCAGGCTCCTTCGACCCGGGCGACTTCATCGATGACGCCATGACCGAAGAGGAGCTCGAAAAGGGCTACATGCTGACGTGCCAGGCCGTCCCGGAGTCCGACCTGGCCATCCAGATCCCGGCCACGTCCGAGTCGGCAAAGACGGCGGCCGCCACCTTCAGCTCCACCATCAAGGAACTCAACCGGCACACCGACACCACGGTCTCCTTCACCCTCGAGGTGGAGAACCGGGATGCACTGGCGTTCCTGCCGGGCCAGTACGTCAACCTCAAGGTCCCCGGTACCGACGCCGAGCGCTCCTACTCCTTCAGCAGCGGCCCCGAGGTGGACGATGCGTCCTTCATGGTCCGCGTGACCCCGCAGGGTGCCATGTCCGAGTACCTGCGCGACCGCGCTGCGGTAGGCGACGCCATCGAATTCACCGGCCCCTACGGATCCTTCTTCCTCCGCGAGCCCAAACGGCCCCTGCTGCTCCTGGCCGGCGGCACCGGCCTGGCACCGCTGCTGTCCATCCTCGAGAAGCTTTCCGAGAACCCGCCGTCCAGCCCGGTGCACCTCATCTACGGGCTCACCCGCGAGGCGGACATCGTGGGCCTGGACTGGCTCTGCGCCTACGAGGCGAAACTGCCCGGCTTCACCTGGGACTACATCGCCTCCGAGCCCGGCACCTCCGCACCGCACACCGGCTACGTCACGCAGATCATCGAACCGAAGCACCTCAACGACGGCGACGTGGACATCTACCTCTGCGGGCCGCCGCCCATGGTCAACGCCGTCTCCAAGTGGCTGGATACCGAAGGCATCAAGCCCGCCAACTTCTACTTCGAACGTTTCGCGCCGAAGGAGACCACCGGAGGCGACGCCGAAACCGGGGCCCCGGCACCGGCCGGGAAGATCCAGGCCGAAGGCGACACCATGAGCCGGGGCGAGGCCGTGTCCTCGCTGGAGACCGGCCGGCTGGATTTCCGCAAGGAGGACAGCTTCGCCCAGCTGGACGCCCGCATGGGCCTGGAGCTTGCGGTCAGCGAACTGCTGCTGGGAAGGCTCAGCGAACAGCAACTTCGCCAGTTCCGCCGGCTCGCGGAAGCCACCACCGGCTCGGTGCAGGACGGGAACATCACCGACCCCGAGGAATTCGCGCGCACCAACGAAGAATTCCATGAGTACCTCTTCATGGTCTGCGACAACCCGATGCTGCTGGAGTCGTACCGGCGCCTGGATGTCCACGCCCAGATGGCCGCGGCGTTCGAAGCCGGGACGCCGATCTTCGAACGCGTCACGCAGGACCACCTTGAGATCGTGAACGCCTTCGAACGCGGCGACAAGGACCACCTGCGCGCCGTCATCACCGCCCATGCCCAGGACGCGAAGGACACCATGGCCGGGGCCATCGACGCCAAGGCCACCCGCTGATGGCTGCGCCGTACGCCGGGCAATACGTGACGCCGGGCAGGTTCGGCGGCAAGGTCGCCGTCGTCACCGGTGCCGCCCAGGGGATCGGCCAGAAGGTGGCCGAGCGCATCGGCGCCGAAGGCGGCGTGGTGGTCCTGGTGGACCGCGCGGATCTGGTCCACGACGTTGCCCGCGGCATCGACGAGGCCGCCAAGGCGTCGGGTTCGGGCGGGGCGGCCACGTCCGTCACCGCGGACCTGGAGACCTTCGCCGGCGCCACCCAGGCCATCAAGGCAGCGCTCGCAGCCCACGGCCGCGTGGACGTGCTGGTCAACAACGTGGGCGGCACCATCTGGGCCCGCCCCTACCAGGAGTACGACGAGGACAAGATCGAGAAGGAAATCCGCCGCTCGCTCTTTCCCACGCTCTGGACCTGCCGGGCAGTCCTGCCGGCCATGATGGAGCAGGGTTCGGGCACGATCGTGAACGTCTCCTCGGTGGCCACCCGGGGAATGCACCGGGTGCCCTATGCCGCGGCGAAAGGTGGCGTGAACGCCCTGACCCAGTCGCTGGCCATGGAGGTGGCCGGGCACGGCATCCGCGTGGTGGCCACCGCCCCGGGCGGCACCGAAGCCCCGCCGCGGAAGGTCAAGCGCGGGCCGGAAGCCGAGTCCGCCACCGAGAAGGACTGGTACCAAACCATCGTTGACCAGACGGTGGAGTCCTCGTTCATGAAGCGCTACGGCACCCTGGACGAGCAGGCGGCGCCCATCGTGTTCCTTGCCTCGGACGAGGCGTCCTACCTGACCGGGAGCATCCTTCCGGTGGCCGGCGGCGACCTGGGCTAGTGCATCTGATGGATGCACGCCATGGGGGGCGCCCAGGCCGCTCCGGTAGGATTGCAGCCATGACGGCGGGCTCCACCCAGGGCGACACGGCTGAGGATTTCCCGCTGGCGGGCCGCGCCGGCGTCTTCGAGCAGCTGCTTGAAACCCTCCGGACCGTTCGCAAAGGCAAGGTGGGGACCGTTGTGCTCTCCGGCCCGTCCGGATCCGGGAAAACGGCACTCCTGGAGCTCTTCCTTGAGCACTGCCGCACGGCCGCCCGAGGCGTCCGCGTGCTGTCCGCCATGGGGGACGACTGGGAGGCGCAGTTCGCCCTGGCAGGCTACTCCCAGCTCATGCGGACCCTGCCGCTCCGTACGGCAAAGGATTACGACGGCGGCCCGGCCCTGGCGCCGGGGCCCGTCGCCTCCCTGACCCCGGACCAGGTGGTCAACTACGCCTCCACCCTCAGCACCCATCTCGAAGGCCTGCAGACGCACGGCAGCGTGGTGGTCGCCGTCGACGACGTCCACAAGCTCGACGAGGCGAGCCTGCGCATCCTCACCTTTGTCATGCGGAGGCTGCATGACAAACGGGTCCTGTTCCTGCTGACCCTCAACCCTGTAGACGCGCCCCGTGTCCCGGCCGGCGTGCTCGACTTCCTCACCGGCCACCAGGTGGCCCGGATTCCGCTGGAGCCCCTGTCGCCGCAGCAGGTCCAGGACCTGGCACGGAGCCTGTTCGGCCTGGACCTCAGTGCAACAGCGGCGCACGGCCTGGTGACGCACACCGGCGGGATTGCCCAGTCCATCGTGGAGCTGCTCCGCGAGCTGCCGCCGGAAACCTGGCAGTCCTGGTTTCCGTCCCTGCCGCCCACCTCCCGGGTGCGCGCCAGGGTCCGCAGCGTCCTGGCCGCCGCGTCCCCCGCCCTGGTCACCGCCGCGGAGGCCGCAGCGGTGCTCGGCCCCGGCGCCGGCCTGGCGGAGGTGGCCAGGGTGGGCGGACTGGAATCCGTCCTGGCGGCACTCGATGAGGGACACCGTGCGGGGCTGCTGCGACTGTCCGTGGACCAGTCCCGCTCCGCCGTCGCCTTCCTGGAACCCGGCACCGCGGAAGCGGTCTACGAGCAGATCGTCCCCAGCCGGCGCATTGCCCTGCACCGGAAGGCCGCCGAGGCTGTCCAGTCCGAGGGCGAACAGCTGGGCCACCGCGTTGCCGCCACCCCGGCCGCAGACGAAACCCTGGCCGCGGAGCTGGAAGAGTTCGCGCGGCGGCAGGCCACGGTTGGCGCATGGCAGGATGCCTCCACCGCACTGTTCTCCGCCTCACGGCTGTCCCCCGATATCCGCGCCCGGAACCTCCGGCTCCTGAAAGCCGTCGACGCCTTGGTGGGCTCCGGCAATGTTGCCCAGGCGCAGGCCTGGGCGGGGGCGGTGGATGCCCTGCCGCCGTCGCCCCTGCGCTCCTCGGTGCTGGGGTACCTGTCCACGGTGTCCGGCCAGAATGACAGCGCCCAAAGCCAACTGGAGATGGCCTGGCGAACCAGCAATCCGCAACATGAACCCGCCGCGGCAGCGCAGGTGGCCCAGCGTTTCGTCCTCCACGGGGTGGCCTCGTGGGACGGTCCGATGATCACCGGCTGGGCCGAACGCGCGATGGCTCTGACCGAACCCGGAACTCCGGCTCACATCGAGTCGGAGGCCATCTACGGCCTGGGCCTCTATGCCCAGGGCCGCATATCGGACGCCGAGGCCTCCTACCAGCGGGCCTCCGCCCACGCGGCCGAGAATGCCCAGAAGCAGCGCGTGCAGATGGGCGCCGGGTGGCTGGCCCTGCGCCTGGACAACGCAGAATCCGCGCTGGTGAATTTTGAGTCGGCCGCCCCCACCGAGTACCGCGGGGGATCGCTGCGGATCTCCCTGTGGGCCGAGGCCTGGCTTGCCCGCACCCACCTCGTGCTGGGCAACTGGGACGCGGCCGCGGCCACCGTCTCCCGGGCAAGCGTCCGGCTGGAGACCTCGCGGATGCCGCTGATCCGGCCGCTGCTGTACTGGACGGCCGCCGAGCTGTGGTCCATGCGGGGCGACTGGGACCGGGCACGCTACTACGTTTCACAGGCCGCGGTGCAGCCGGGAACTTACCGGGCCATGCAGGTCCCGGCAAGCCTGGCGCGCGCCCGCTTCCACGAGGCACGGGCAGACTACGAAAGTGCCCTGGCCGCCCTGCAGCCGCTGGCGGAACTGGACCCTTGGACCGATCAACGGGTGTCCTTCTGGCCGTGGCAGGACACCTACGTCAACGCGCTGGTCATGACCGACAAACTCGATGCCGCAGAGACGTTCCTTACCGCTTTTGAAGGAGTGCATCGCGAGCGGGAAGTCCCCTCGGATCTGGCCCGCGTGGCGTGGGCCAGGGGCCGGCTGCTGGCCGCGCAGGGGGACCCGGACACGGCAAGGGAGTACTTCGAGGCGGCGCTGGGGCACCTTCGCGGGCTCAACCGCCCCTATCTGCGGGCGCGGATCAGTTTCGCGTTCGGGCAAAGCATGCGCCGGGCCGGAAAGCGGCGCCTGGCGTCATCGGTGCTGCGGGCGGCGCGGGACCTGTATGACACCCTTGGCGCGGCCACCTATGTGGAACGGTGCGACCGCGAGCTGAAGGCAACTGGCCTGGACGTGGGGAACCTGCCGGACCCGGCGGACCCGGTGCTCTCCTCTGTGGGCGGCCACCATCAACAGCTCACGGCCCAGGAACAGGCCGTGGCCGAGCTGGTGGCTGCGGGCGCCACCAACAAGGAAGCGGCCCGGGCCCTGTTCCTGGCCGAAAAGACGGTGCAGTACCACCTCACGCGGCTGTACCGGAAGATGGGAATCCGGTCCCGCAGCGAACTCGCGGCGGCGTTCCGGGCCAAGGACTGACCCGGCTACTTTACATCCGAAGGGTGCTTGGCCAGCGGGACCACAGTGATGTCCATGTACGGGAACAGCGGAAGGTCCTGCAGGATGCCGTGGAGCTCGTCGTTCGATTCGACGTCGAAGATGGAGTAGTTGGCGTATTCGCCCACCACGCGCCAGATCTCAGGCCATTTGCCGGAGCGCTGCAGTTCCTGGGAGTAGGCCTTCTCCTTTGCCTTGATCCCGGCGGCTTCGTCGGCGGGCATGCCGTCGGGCAGGTTGACGTCCATATGGACCAGGTACTTCATGGTGACCTCTCGGTGGAAGGGATGGAATGTCAGTCGATGCGGTAGTGGGCGAGCTTGTCGTCGTCCACGTCGGTGCCCGCGCCGGGGCCCTCGGGAACGTGGATTCGGCCGTCCGTGATGGCCAGTGGCCGGGCCAGCAGGTCATCGGTCATATCCAGGTAGTTGGACAGCTCCGCCGCGCGCTTGGCCGTGTGGGCGAAGGCTGCCCCGAATACGACCGACGCCACGGTGCCCACCTGGGTGTCGATCTGGTTGCCGATGTAGACGTCGATGCCCATGCCCTCGGCCATGCCAACAATCTTGGCGGCTTCGGTGAAGCCGGACCGGGCGGTCTTGACGGACAGGAGGTTGGCCCCGCCGGTGAGGATTTCGCGGGCCGCCTCGCCCAGGTTGGCGGCGGATTCGTCGGCGGCAATGGGGATGGGGGAGTTGGTGACCAGCCGGCGGCGGCCCAGGACTTCGCGGGCGTCGTCCGGTTCCTCAAGGAACTGCAGGCCGAGGTCGGCGGTGCGGCGCAGCACCTCGGCGGCTTCGTTGGCTGTCCAGCCGCGGTTGGCGTCCATGTACAGCTCGGCGTCTTCGCCCAGGCCTTCCCGCAGCACTTTGGCGGCCTCGATGTCCAGGTTCAGCGGACGGCGGCCGGTCTTCAGCTTGAAGGTGTTGATGCCGTAGGTTTCCCGGAACTCCAGGGCCACGGCCAGGAGTTCCGGGGCGGGTTTGAATCCGAGCATGTGGGAGACACGCAGCGAGTCGGTGTAGCCGCCCAGCAGCTTGGTCACGGGCTGCCCCAGGGTCTTGCCGATAACGTCCCAGACGGCAATGTCCACCGCGCCCTTGGCCGTCTGGTTGTGGATGGTCCGCGCCATCACGGCCTGGATCTTTTCCCGGTCAAAGACGTCAACGCCCACCAGCTGCGGGGCGAAGACATCCTGCACCACCGCGACGATGGACTTCTGCGTCTCACCGTAGGTGTACGGGCGGGGCGGGGTGTCCGCGGTTCCCACCAGGCCGTCGTCGGTGTGGACGCGGACCAGGACGTGGTCGGCCTCGTGCACGGAGCCGGAGGCGAAATGGAGCGGGTGGCGGTACGGGATCGAGTAGGGGATCGCCTCGATGGCTGCGATCTTCATGATGGGAGGAGCCTTTCATCAGCGGGAGCGGGGGTGGCGGCATCAGCGGTTGCCGTGGCCACGATGTCCAGGAAGTTTTGCAGCAGGGCGGACCGGTGGCCGCGCAGGCAGGCGACGGCGAGTTCCACCGGGGGAGCATTGTCGATCTCCCGGTATGCGACGCCTTCGAGCTGGAAGGCGCGCACGCTGGACGGCATGACGGCGATGCCGCCGCCAGCGGCCACGAACGCCAGCATGGTGGAGGTCTCACCAACCACTTGCGTGATCCGTGGCTGGAAACCTGCCTGCCGGCAGAGGTCCGAGGTAATGCGGTTCAGCACGGACTCCGGTGCGTAGGCGATGAAGTCCTGGTCCTGCAGTTCGTGCATGGCCACGGGCCGGTCCACCGCCAGCGCGCTGAAGGAGGGAAGCGCGACGACGAGTGGCTCCTGGGTGACCACGCGGTAGTCGATTTCCTCGGAGGCAACGGGGGGACGCAGCAGTGCCGCGTCCAGGGTCCCGTTCCGCAGCCCCGCTTCCATGGACGGCGTCAGCATCTCTCCGTTCAGCGCCAGCGACAGGCCGGGAAGGACCTGTTTGGTGAGCCGGGCGATCCGGGGCATGACGCCGTAGGTTGCCGAGCCGGAGAACCCCACCCGGAGGACGCCGGTGGCGCCCTTGCCCACCTGGTAGACATCCGCGCGGAGCGTTTCGACGTCGTTGACGATCTGGCGGCCGCGGTCCAGCAGGAGCTGGCCCGCCGCTGTCAGGTCCACCCGGCGGGTGGTGCGGTTGAGGAGCTGGACGCCCAGCTGGTCTTCCAGCTGGCGGATCTGCTGGGACAGGGGCGGCTGCGCCATGTGGAGGCGCTTTGCCGCCCTGCCGAAGTGCCGCTCCTCCGCCACCGCGATGAAGTAGTTAAGCTGGCGGATTTCCATCCGGTGCCACCTTTCCAGCGGGTCGGGGGAGGCGCGGAGCGGCCTCATTGATTCATAGAGTAACCATAAAAAGCCTTACTTAGATACTTTTTCGACGTAATCTTTCCGCTCTTCGGCCCGGGGGAGGGCTTCTTCCAGCTTGTGCTGGCGGGGTACCAGGATGGTGACGGCGCCGCCAAGCAGGGCCACCGCGCCGTAGATGTAGAAGGCTGTTGCCCCGCCGATCCCCGCCGCTGCCAGCCAGCCGCCGATGATCGGACCCAGGACCCCGCCCAGCCGGCCCACGCTGGCGCACCAGGCGACCCCGGCTGCACGGGCATTGGTAGTGAAGTAGTTGGACTGGAAACCGTAGACCAGCACCTGGGTGCCCAAGGTTCCCACCCCGGCGGTGGCGATGAAGGTGAAGAGCAGCGGCAGCGGGAAGCTGAAGGTCATCAGTCCCAGGGAAATGGTGGCGAGGGCAAACGTGGCAGCGATAACCCGCTGCGGTCCGTTCCGGTCGGCCATCCGGGAGGCGACCAGACCGCCCACCACGGCACCGAGGTTCAGTGCCAGCGGGAAGAAGAGGGCGTAGGTGCGTCCGTAGCCATAGCCCTCCATGATCTTGGGCAGCCAGGTGTTGAGCCCGTAGGTGAGGAGGAGCCCGCAGAAGGACATCAGGCCCAGCAGGATGGATGCCACGGCGAACTGGCGGGAAAAGACGGCGGCGAACCCGGACTTCTGGGGGGCGGCGCCGGCCTCCCGGATTACTTGCTCTTCGGCGAGCGGCACCCCGGTGCGCCAGGCAGCGGCCAGCGCTTCCTCTTCCCGGCCCCGGGCCAGCAGCCACCGCGGGGATTCCGGAAGCTTCCGCCAGGCAACGGGCAGGATGACCAGGAGGGGCAGGGAGCCTATGACGAAGAGGCCGCGCCAACCGATGCTGTCCAGGAACGCGATACCCAGGACGGACGCCAGCACGCCGCCCGCGGGGACTCCGGAGTACACGATCGCGTTGTAGAACTGCCGCCGTCCCGCAGGTGCGAACTCGGCCATCGTGGCGCCGGCGCTGGCGATGACGACGCCCAGGCCCAGGCCCGTGGCAAACCGGAGGGCGCCGAAGGCGGTGACATCCGTGGCCAGGGCGGTGGCGAACATGCCCAGGGAGAACCAGGCGATGCCCGCGAGCATCAGCCGGCGGCGGCCGAAGAAGTCACCGATGGCACCGCATGCCAGCGACCCCACCAGCACGCCAATGAGGGCCCAGGACCCCAGGAGCCCGGCCGTGGCCGCATCGAAATGACCGATTTGGCCCGCGTCCGCGAGCAGTCCCGGAAGGACGGTGCCGTAGACCACCAGGTCGTACCCATCGAAAAGGAGCGCGGCGCAGATGACGAAAGCCACCCAGTTGGCTGTCCGGGTCTCCTTTCCCGGGTTTCCGGAGATTGTTGATTGGTGGTGCGGCAGCGTCATGGCGCAGGTCCTTTCAGGGGGGCGGGTGTGGAGGCGTTGCGGCATCCGGATGGATCCGCGCCGGGGCCTCGGCAACCCAGCCTGACAGGCAATGTGACGCACGGCATATGAGGGGAATCCCCGGTTTCGCGCCCGGGGTGCATTGGGCAGTTTCCGCATATCAAAGGGGCTGTATTTGCGATGGATCCGGCGGAACAGGCCCAATGCGCCCGGCGGCAGCGGCTTTCCGGCGGTGGCTGGCGGGCCGGTCTTAGTCCATACGCGGCCGGTATGAACCAGGAGGCCCGTAACCATGGCCGGGGTCATGGCGCCCCGGTTAGGCTGGCGGAATGATCAATCCAGCACGGCTGCACTCAGACCTGTCCCGCCTGGGCCGGGAGACGGACATGTTCCTTGCCACGGTCTCCTCCTTGTCCGATGAAGAACTGGCTGCCGCTTCGCTGTGTGAAGGGTGGACCCGTGCCCAGGTCATCGCGCACGTCGCATCCAGCGGACGTGCCCTGGTTGGGCTGATCGACTGGGCCACGTCCGGGGAGGAACGCCAGCTGTACGCGTCCCCTGAAGCGCGCTCGCAGGCCATTGCCGCCCTTGCGGCCCTGCCGCGGGAGGAACTCCTGGCTGAAGTGCGGGACTCGGCCGCCGCTTTCGCCGGTGAAGCCCAGCGGTTGACCGGGGATCTTGTGGCACCGGAAGTAAAGGTGGGTGGCCGGGAGTTGCCGGCAACCTCCATTGTGGCGCTGCGGATTGCCGAGGTGGTGGTGCACCACTATGATCTGGACACCGCGTGGACCATCGAGGAAGCCGACCCCGATTCGCTGTTGAACGCCATCGAGACCGTGGTACGCGCCATGCGGGCCAAGGGCGCGCCCGGGATGACGCTGGTTACCGAGGAACGCGACGAGTGGGTAATCGGTGACGGCGGCCTGCGGGTCGAGTCGGACCGGGAGGGCCTCCTGAAATGGCTGGCACGCGGCGACGCCGAAGATGTTGAGGCGGCCGGCCCGGTGCCCGTGCTGCCGGCCTGGTAAAGCCAAAGAAGAATCCCCGCCGGGCACCAGCGGATTGCTGGGGATGCCCGGCGGGGATTCCTTCGTCGGCAGGCTGCCTTATTTCTTGGGCAGGCCCGCCGGGTTCAGCTCGGACTTCTGGATGGCCTCGGAGGAGAGGCCCCAGCGGTCCAGGATTTTCGAATAGGTGCCGTCCTCGATCAGGTGGTTCAGCGCAGCCTGGGCGGCCACCGCCAGGCCGTTGCCCTTCTTGGTGGTGAAGGCGATCTGTGCCGTCAGCGGCCAGCCGCCGTTCAACGTGCCCACCTGCTTGGTCTTTCCGTCCTGCGCTGCCTTGTAGGCGGCAGCCGCGTTGGGGCCGAACGTCAGGTCCGCACGGCCCGACTGAAGGGCCAGGCTCGAGGCGGAGTCGTCGTCGTAATACTGGAACTGGACCGGCGCCAAACCGTTCTTCTTGTTCTCCTCGTCCCAGCGCACCAGGATGGCTTCCTGGTTGGTGCCGGAGCCCACGATGATCCTCTTGCCGGCCACGTCCTTGGCTTCCTTGATGTCACCGATGCCGGAATCGCTCTTGGCGTAGAAGCCCAGCAGGTCATTGCGGTAGGTGGCGAAATCGAACTTCTCCTTCCGCGCCTCGGTGACGGTCACGTTGGAAAGCACGGCCTCGTACTTGGCAGACTCCACGCCCAGCGGCCAGTCTGCCCACGCCACAGGCAGGACCTCCACGTCCAGGCCCAGCGCCTCGCCCACCGCGTAGGCGATGTCCACCTCGCTGCCAATCAGGGTCTTGTTGTCCGTGGCGAACAGGCTGAGCGGCGCCGCCCCGCCGGTGGTCACTACGGTCAGCTTGCCGTCCGCTTTGATGGCCTCGGGGACCAGTGCGGCAGCGGCGGGGTCGGCAGAGACTTTGAAGCGGTCCTGCTCCGGGGACAGGTTGAAGGTCTTGCCGGCAGAGCTGGTGGCCGACGACGACGGTACTGTCGCCGCCGAAGCGCCGGGGTCAGAGCAGGCAGACAGTCCCAGCAGTGCTGAAACGGTAAGGGCCACGACGGCGGCCGGCCTGGTGGTGATGGCCATGGTTCCTCCTTGGAACGAGGGTGGAAGATGCAGCGGGATGTGCGCGTTGCAGGCCACTATCCGGCAGCCTCCGCGGTGGAATCAAAGGCCGCGAAACCCGGGGATACAGGGAGTAACGGCGGTTAACCGGAGGACCGCGGCAGTCATATTCACCCCGGCCCGGGCCACTACCCCCCATGGCGCGTCACGGATCCATCAGAAAACGAGTACCCGGCCGGAAAAGACAGGTGGTGACTACGCGTGTTCTCCGCCGATGGCGGACTCTACGGTTGGGCCATGAGGCGGCCAGAGTTGGCCGCCGCAATGGTCTCAACAGGAGCTCGCATGCGCACTTCCCCGTCCAAGTCCCCCCTTTCCCGGCGCCTGGCCGCCGCCGTTGTCCTGCCCGGGCTGCTCACCACCAGCATGGTTCTGGTCCAGCCTGCCGTTGCCGCTACAACCTCCACCACCGGCATGTGCAACGGCGTGGTCAACCAGCTGGCGCACCGTGGCGCCGTCCAGGAGAACCTTCTTAAGGCAGCCGCCAAGAAGAACGCAGACGCGATCGCTGCCTTGCAGGCCGACAAGGCCAAACTGCAGGCCCAGGCGGATGCCTTGGCAGCGCAGAAAGCCGACGCGGAGAAGGCGCTGGCTGACCTCGCTGCCCAGGAGACGCAGCTGGACAGCCAGGCAACGGCAGCGCAGGCAGAACTGGACAGGGTGACCGCTGAGCAGGAAGGCCTCACCACGCAGGTAGCGGCGGCGAAAACGGCCATCACCGACCTTCAGGGCAAGAAGGCAGACGTGGAGAGCCAGCTGGCACCGCTGCAGGAGGAACTGGCAACTGCAAAGGCCGCCTCCGCGGACCTTCAGGCCCAGGCCGACCAGGTGGCAGCAGCCCTGGTGGCCAACAGCCAGGCCATCGCAGCCGCCCAGACGGAGCTCTCCGCGCTGCAGCAGGCCGCGGACCAGGCAGCTTCTGACCTGGCCACCAAGGAAATCCAGATCCAGCAGGCCCAGGATCAGTTGACAGCCCTGGCCGCGCAGGCGCTGCAGGCCGCCGCTGCCGTGGACGATGCGCAGCAGGCCGTCGCCAACGCCGAAACCCAGCTGAACGCGCTGGTGGCAGCCGGAAACACTGCGGCAGCAGAGCTGCAGGCCCAGCAGGACAAGGTGGATACTGCGAAGGCGACACTGGCCGGGCTGCAGGAAACCGCTGCAGCCGCCAACGCTGCCGTCACCGGCAAAAAGGACCAGATCGCCACGGCACAGGCCGAGCTCACTACCCTGCAGTCCACAGCCACCACTGCCAAGGCGGCCCTCGATGCCAAGAACGCCGAGATCGCCAAAGCCCAGACGGACCTGCAGACCCTCCAGACCAATGCGGCGGCCGCAGCAAAGGCTGTCAGCGACAACACCGCCAAGATTGCCGCGGTTAATGCCGGCATCACCAGCCTCCAGGGCCAGATTGCCACGGTGAACAGCCAGATCGCCTCGAAGCAGGCCGAGCTGGCCCAAGCCCAGAACGACCTGACTGCACTGCAGACACAGCAGGCCGATCTCACGAGGCAGATCGCTGACCTGGACAGTCAAATTGCCGCCATCAATGGAAATTCCATCAAGAAACGAACTCTCCAGGCCCAACGCGATGGCCTCCAGGTCCAGTTGAATGGCGTGAACAGCCAGATCGCCGATAAGAGCGCCACCATCTCCGGCCTTCAGGGCGACCTGGCTACCCTCCAAAAGCAGGTGGACAGCCTGAACTCCCAGCTGCTGGCCAAGCAGCAGGAAAGCAGCACCCTGCAGCAGAACGCTGCGCCGCTGCAGGCAGCACTGGATGCAGCGAATGCAGCGGTGACGGCAAAACAGAACGACATTGCCACCCTTAAGGCCCAGGTGCCGGCACTCCAGGATGCCGTGAACCAGGCCAACGCGGCTGTCACCACCAAACAGGGGGAGCTCACCACCCTGCAGGGCCAGCTTCCGGCCCTGGAGCAGGCAGCGAAGGATGCTGCTGACGCGGTGACGGCCCAGCAGCAGGTGGTGGCGGGCCTCGAAGCGGCCCTGCCCACCCTCACCGAAAACGTGGCGCAGGCCCAACAGGCCATCACGGACCAGCGGGCAATCCTCGACGGTTTGAATGGCACCTTGGCCCAGGCAAAGGATGTGCTGGCGGCGGCCAACGGCGCGGTGGACGGCAAGAACGCTGAGATTTCAGCGCTTCAGGCTCAGCTTCCGGCACTGCAGGCCACCCTGGACGCCGCCAACACCGCGGTTGGCACCAAAACGGCGGAGATCGCATCGCTCAACAAGATCGGGGACGACCTGGTGGCCCGGATTTCGTCGCTCAATGCCCAGATCGCCGAAGCCGAAGCCAACGTTCTTGACCTGCAGGGACGGGTCAAGCCTTTGCTGGACCAGCTCAGCAGTCTCAACGGGGAGATCAGCGCGGCGGAAGCAAACCTCGCAGCCCTCCAAAGCCGGCTGAGCACGGTGGACGCCCAGGTTACCGCTGCCCAGGACACTCTTCGGGCCCTCCAAGCCAAGAAGGGGAACTACGCGGATCCGATCAAGGTGCAGAAGCTCCTGGTAGCCAGCCTGCAAACCCAGCTGGCGGACATCCAGAAGCAGATCATGGCCATCGATCCCACGATTGGGAACGGGGGCTGCGCCGTCTGACCAGGGGGTCGTCTGAAGGCCGGCGCCCAATGACGCGCGCCGCAAGGAGGGGACCAGCTCATTGCGAACTGGTCCCCTCTTTTATGGCCGTTTGTGCTTGCTGAACTAGCTCAGTGCAGCCAGGACTTCCTTGGCCACGTCCTCGCTGGACTGCGGGTTCTGCCCGGTGATGAGGTTGCCGTCGCGGACCACGTTGGAGGACCAGGCGGCACCGTTTTCGATCACCGCGCCCTTCTCCTTCAGCGCATCCTCCACCAGCCACGGGGTGTTCTCCCCGGTCCCGCCGCCCAGCTCCTCCTCGTTGGTGAAGACCGTCAAACGCCGGCCCTTGAACGCGAACCCGCCGTCGTCGTCCGTTGCACGCAGCAGCCCCGCCGGACCGTGGCAGAACGGCGCAATGATCTTGCCGTCCCTGTTGGCTGACACCAGAAGGCGTCCCAGGTCGGCGTCCTTGTAGAGGTCCGCCATGGGGCCGTGGCCGCCGGGCATCACCACGGCGTCATACGCTGCGGCGTCGACGTCGGCCAGCACCAGCGGGTGCGCCAGCTCGCCGTCGATCTTTTCCAGGTAGTCCCGGAAGCCCTGTGCCCGGTCCTCGCCACCGGCCGATTCGGCAGCCAGGCTGACTTGGTCCACGGTGGGCTTCCGGCCGCCGGGGGTTGCGATGTGGACGGTGTTGCCGGCCTGCGTCAGGGTCTGGTGGGCCACCACCAGTTCCTCTGCCCAGTAGCCGGTGGGGTGCTCGCTGCCGTCCTTCATGGTGAGGGAATCCGCGGCCGAGACGACCATCAAAATGTTTGCCATGGTGTTTCTCCTGTCTCTGATGCTTTACTTGCCGGCCGCTTCAAGCTCCGCGTACGTATCGTCGTCGAGCGTGATGCCTGCGGCGCCCATGTTCTCTTCGAGGTGCTGCACGGAGCCGGTGCCGGGGATGGGCATCATCACGGGGGAGCGGCGCAGCAGCCAGGCCAGGGCCACCTGGGAGGTGGTGGCGCCAAGGCGCTTGGCGGCCTCATCCAGCGGTCCGCCCGGCCGGGCGAGCTCGCCGGCGGAGATCGGCGCCCACGGGATGAAGCCGATTCCGTTCTCCTCGGAGTAGCGCAGCACGTCCTCGGAGCTGCGGTCCGTCAGGTTGTAGCGGTTCTGGACGGTGGACACCGTGAAGTGCTTTCCGGCGGCTTCGAGTTCGGCCACGCCCACCTGGGACAGGCCCAGGGCGCGGACCTTGCCTTCGTCCTGGAGCTCACGCAGCACGCCGAACTGCTCCTCGGCGTCCACCTTGGGATCGATGCGGTGCAGCTGCAGCAGGTCCAGCGTGTCCACCTTCAGCTTGCGCAGGCTCAGTTCCGTCTGCTGGCGCAGGTATTCCGGCCGGCCAACGGGAACCCATTTGTTGGGCCCCGTGCGTGTGAAGCCCACCTTGGTGGCGATCTTCAGCCCCTCCTTGTAGGGGTGGAGGGCCTCGGCAATGATTTCCTCGCTGATGTTGGGGCCGTACGAGTCGGCGGTGTCAATGAAATCCACGCCGAGTTCGACGGCGCGGCGCACCACGGCCACGGCGGCCTGCCGGTCTGCGGGCTCACCCCAGACGCCGTCACCCACAATGCGCATGGCACCAAAACCCAGCCGGTGCACGGTTCCCAGGTCCTTGAGGTCGATCGTTGCGGACAGTTCCAGCTGCTTCGTTGAATCAGGGCTCATAGGGGCGGCAACCTCATCAGTATGCTGAGTATTCCCCAGCTCACAGAAATAAGGCGGGGCCCGCCGTCGTTATGCATCACGTGCCCGCCGCCATCCGGCCGGCACCCCCCTACGAAACATTTTGAAAGGCCGGCACCTGACGTGACTCTTCCCCTCTCCATCCTTGACCTGGCAACCATCGGCAAAGGCCAGACGGCGGCGGAGAGTTTCGCAGGTAGCGTGGCCATGGCGCAGGACGCCGAGAAGCTGGGCTACCGGCGCGTCTGGTACGCCGAGCACCACAACATGTCCTCCATCGCCTCCTCCGCCACCAGCGTGCTGATCGCCCACGTGGCGGCGCACACCGAAAGCATCCGGCTGGGCGCCGGCGGCGTCATGCTGCCCAACCATTCCCCGCTGACCATCGCAGAGCAGTTCGGCACCCTGGAAACGCTGCACCCCGGACGGATCGACCTGGGCCTGGGCCGGGCCCCGGGCAGCGACCAGAACACCATGCGCGCCCTGCGCCGGGACCCGATGTCCGCCGACAGCTTCCCGCAGGACGTCCTTGAACTGCAGGGCTACCTGACCGGCCCCACCCGCATCGAGGGCGTCGAGGCCACCCCGGGCAAGGGGACCAACGTGCCGCTGTACATCCTGGGCTCGTCCCTGTTCGGCGCCCGCCTGGCCGCACAGCTGGGCCTGCCCTACGCCTTCGCCTCGCACTTCGCCCCCGCCGCTTTGCAGGACGCGGTGGCCATCTACCGCAGCGAGTTTAAACCGTCCGCCCAGCTGGACGCGCCGCACGTGATCGCCGGCGTCAACGTCATCGCCGCCGACTCCGCGTCCGAGGCGCAGGCCATGTTCCAGGCCACCAAGCGCGCCCGCGTCTCCCTGTTTTTCGGCGGCGGCCGCGAATTCACCGACGACGAGGCGGACATGATCCTGGACTCGCCGCAGGGACGCCACATGGCACAAATGATGACGTACTCCGCAGTGGGGACGCCCGACGTCGTCATTGACTACCTGGACAGCTTTGGAAAGCACGCCGATGCAGACGAACTCATCGTGGCGCACCAGAGCCCGGGGACGGAGGCGCGCCTGCGGTCCGTGGAACTCCTGGCCGAGGCGGCCGGGCTGGTCCGGGTGTAGCCGCTGTGGTTTGCCGGCCGGTGCGCAACATGCAACGCCACTCGGCCGGTCGGACTTTTACACATACGCAATGAAGGGGACTTCCGGGGGTAACTGCCCGGGCTGAGGATGGGATGTGCCCCGGGTCATCCACCCGGAACCCCGGGGCGCCAACCGGTAGCCCGCGGACCGTCCGTGCGGCTGTGTTCCCGGCCTGGCCCTGCCTCAAAGGGGTTTTGGATGCCGACGCCATTGAACCAGAGCGTGGCGGATTCCGCGCTGCTCACCCGGTCCCTTCCGCTGGACATGCTGCGCGCCTTCATCCAGTCCGATGCGGCGGACAACGGGCTGACCCCCGCTCTGCTCACGGAACTCAAGGTGCTGGCCCGCGTCCCCAGCCTCCTGGTGGCCTGCAATTACGGCGGAACGCTGTGCGACGCCGAAGGCATCTCCACCGAGACGCTCCCGCTGGGCAGCGCGGCCATTGCGCTTCGTGCGCTGGCAGCGCTGCCCAATACCCATGCGGCGATCATCTCGGGCCGCTCACTGCGTGACCTGGCAGCGGTGTCACGGCTGCCCGCGGAGGTGCACCTCATCGGTTCGCACGGCGCCGAAGCGGACATGGGGTTCGCCCACGCGCAGACCCTGGCCACCGAGTCCGTCCTGCAAAAGGTCAATGCCGCCCTCAACGAGGCCGTCGGCTTCCACGAGGGCATCTGGATCGAACGCAAACCGGTGGCAGTTTCGGTGCACACCCGGCCGGCCCGGCCGGACGTGGTGGCCACCGTGACGGAAATTTCCCGGCAGATCGCTGCTGCCCACGGGCTGTTCTTCATTGTGGACGGCTCCGTGCTGGACCTGTCCGTGGTGGAACCGTCCAAGGGCGAGGCCTTGGAGACCCTCAGGTCCCGGCTGGGGGCCAGCGCGGCCATGTTCGCCGGGGACGCCGCCAGCGACGAACTGGCCATCGCCACCCTGCGCGGGCCCGACCTCGGGCTGCACGTGGGCCCGGGCGAGACGGCAGCACCGCACCGCCTCCGCGACCCCCAATCCTTCGCCCGCGTCCTGGCGTTCCTCTTCGAACTGCGGCGGGCGTGGCTGTTCGGGGAGGACGCGGTTGGCCTTGAACGCCACTCGATGATCGGCAACGGCTCCTCCACCGCGCTGCTGACGCCCGACGCGAAGATCTGCTGGATGAGCCACCCTCTGCCGGACTCCGGTTCACTGTTCGCCCACATTTTGGGCGGCGATGCCGCCGGGCACTTCTCGGTGGAACCGGTCAAAGCCTCCCAAGTGCTGGGACAGCGCTACGTGGACAGCACCATGATTGTCGAAACCCGCTGGGCGGACGTCACGGTCACCGACTACCTGGAGCCCGCACCGGAAGGCATCACCAGCCTGGTCCGGGTGCTGACGGGCCACGGCGCAGCCAGGATCACGTTTGCTCCGCGGCCGGACTACGCCAACGCCCCGTTCAGCATGGAGGCGCGGGGCGGGGAACTGCATGTGCTGGGCACCTCGGAGCCCATCATCCTGTTCGCGCCGGGCGCCGCGTTCAGCATCACCTCGGACGGCCGCCATGCCACGGCAACGGCATCCGTCAACCTCCAGGACGGGCCCGTGGTACTCAACCTCCGCTGCGGGGACACCGAACCGCAGTCCGCGGACCCCGGCGGGGAGACGGAACGGCGGGCCCGGGTGGCGCTCCATGCCCGGCAGTGGGTGCAGAACCTTTCCCTGCCATCGGTCAAGCCCTCGCTGGTACGGCGGTCGGCACTGGTGCTCCGCGCCCTGGTGCATGAACCCACGGGCGCCGTACTCGCGGCCCCCACCACTTCCCTGCCCGAGGGAATCGGCGGGACCAGGAACTGGGATTACCGGTACTGCTGGCTGCGGGATGCCTCCATGACCGTCAATGCGCTGGTGGACCTGGGCTCCACGGCGGAGGCAGCCGGATTCCTGGGCTGGCTGGGCCGGATCCTCGAACACGCACCCGGCCCCGAATGGCTGCACCCCCTTTACTCGGTGACGGGCGCGCCGCTGTCCACGGAAGCCGTGGTCGACAGCCTTCCCGGGTACGCGGGCTCCCGTCCGGTGCGGATCGGAAACGCGGCGGACCACCAGGTCCAGCTGGACGTCTTTGGGCCGGTGGCCGAACTCATCCACTCGCTGAGTGAACGCGAGGGCGCGCTCGCCGACGACCACTGGGAGCTGATGATCCAGATGGCCTCGGCGGTCCTGGCCCGCTGGCATGAGCCGGACCACGGGATCTGGGAAGCCCGGCGGGCGGCACGGCATCACGTGTATTCAAAGGTGATGTGCTGGGTGACCCTGGACCGCGCGCTGCGGACCGCGGCGCGGCACGGCCGGGAGCCGGACCCGGCCTGGGCGCCGGCGGCAGCCACGATCCGTGCGGAAGTGCTCCGTGAGGGCTGGGACGAGTCCGCGAAGTCCTACACTGTTGCCTACGACAGCCCGGACCTGGATGCCGCCGTCCTTCACATCGGTCTCTCCGGCCTGCTGGACGTCACGGACCAGCGTTTCCTGGACACCGTCACCGCTGTGGAGCGGGAGCTGCGGGTGGGGCCAACGGTCTTCCGCTACAGGTACGACGACGGGCTGCCGGGCCTGGAGGGCGGGTTCCACATCTGCACCACCTGGCTGATCGAGGCGTACGTGGCCGTGGGCCGCATCGATGAGGCCTGGGACCTTTTTGACCAGCTGGTGAACCTTTTCGGCCCCACCGGGCTGCTCCCCGAGGAATACGACCCCGGCACCGAGACCCACCTGGGCAACCATCCGCAGGCCTACTCGCACCTGGGTTTCATCCGCTGTGCCCGGCTGCTGGACGAACACCAGGACAGGAGATAGTCGGCTCCCGTCGTGGGTACGTAGAGTGGAGGTAACAGGGACCCACATTACTGAAACGAGACTGATGACGACCGCCCGCGCCCAGGGAGTGGGGTTCCGGTCCGAACGCGGACCCATCCTCATCGCACTGATGCTGTCCACGGGACTCGTGGCCATCGACTCCACCATCGTGGCCACGGCCGTGCCGTCGATCGTCCGTGACGTGGGCGGCTTTTCGTCCTTCCCCTGGCTGTTCTCCGCCTACCTGCTGGCGCAGGCAGTCACGGTACCCATCTACGGGAAACTTTCGGACATGGCGGGCCGCAAGCCCATCATCCTGACCGGCATTGGCCTGTTCCTGCTGGGCTCCGTGCTGTGCGGCTTCGCCTGGAGCATGCCGTCGC
Source organism: Pseudarthrobacter sp. Pseusp20 (assembly GCF_059492155.1). Taxonomy (NCBI): domain Bacteria; kingdom Bacillati; phylum Actinomycetota; class Actinomycetes; order Micrococcales; family Micrococcaceae; genus Pseudarthrobacter; species Pseudarthrobacter sp. Pseusp20. The sequence continues at coordinate 4,414,698 of NZ_CP168521.1, read as the reverse complement.
TGATCGCCTTCCGGGCCCTGCAGGGACTGGGCGCCGGCGCGGTGCTTCCGGTGTCCATCACCATCGCGGGCGACATCTACACCCTGCAGGAGCGCGCCAAGGTCCAGGGCTACCTGGCCAGCGTGTGGGCTGTTTCCTCGGTGGTTGGCCCCAGCCTGGGCGGCATTTTCTCCGCGCTGGGCATCTGGCGCGGCATCTTCCTGGTCAACGTCCCGCTCTGCCTGCTGGCCGGGTGGATGCTGGTCCGCACGCTCCACGAAAACGTGGAACGTGCCAAGCACAAGGTGGACTACGCCGGTGCCGTGCTCCTGGCCGGCTCCCTTGGCCTGCTGATCCTCGGCGCCCTCCAGGGCGGCCAGGCCTGGGCCTGGAATTCGCCCATCAGCATTGGCGTCTTCGTGGTGGGCGCAGTCCTGCTGGCCGCGTTCCTCCTGGTGGAGCGGCGCGCGGCCGAACCCATCCTGCCCTCCTGGGTGGTATCGCGGCGCCTGCTGGCCACTACCGCCCTGGTGTCCTTCGGGGTTGGCACGGTGATGATCGGCCTCACCTCCTACGTGCCCACCTTCCTGGAGGGAGCACTGTCTTCCTCGCCCCTGGTGGCCGGCCTGGCCCTGGCAGCCCTGACCCTCGGCTGGCCGCTCAGCGCTTCGCAGGCCGGCAGGTTCTACCTGCGCATCGGCTTCAAGTCCACGGCCCTGATCGGCATCGCCATTTCCGTGGCGGGCCTGCTGATCCTGTCACTGACCGCCGGCGCGCCCAACGTGGCGCTGATCGCCGTCAGCTGCTTCGTCGTCGGGCTCGGCCTGGGCCTGCTGGCCACGCCAACCCTGATCGCCGCCCAGTCCAGCGTCCCCTGGCATGAACGCGGCGTGGTGACCAGCACCAACATGTTTGCCCGCTCCATCGGCAGTGCGCTGGGCGTGGCCGTGTTCGGTGCCGTGGCCAACGCCATCTACGGCCGCAGCAGCGGCGGCGAGGGGGACCCCGCCACCGTGGTGGCCGCGTCCGGGGCTGTGTTCCTGGCCGCGCTGGTGGCCGGGTTGCTGACCGTCGCGGCGGTGCTGGCCATGCCCGCCGTCAAGGCCGAAACAGCGGAGCCTGCCGCAGAACCTGTGGAGGAACCTGTCGATCCGGAACCCGTGTCCAGCCCCGAAGGCGGCTCCAGCCATGGCCGCGCCGTCTAGTGGAATGCCGGCTGGCGCGATGCCCGCCGGGGGATGACTACCGGGAGGCTCGGAAGATCGACGGCGCGGGCCGGGCCCCGGTGGCAAGGTCGGCCAGGATCCGTCCGATGACGGGGGTGAACTTGAAGCCGTGCCCGGAGAAGCCGGCGCCGATCACCACAGGCCCCACCCGGTCCAGGATGAAGTCCTCGTCCGGGGTGGTGGTGTACGTGCAGCTGATGGCCTCGAGGTCATCGGGGTCGACGCCGGGCAGCCACTGCCGCGCGTAGTCCTGCAGCGCTGCCAGCTGCGTCGGTTCGGGCCGGAAGTCGCGGTGGTCCGGGTCCACCACGGGTCCCACCCCATGCCAGCCGGCCTTGATGCCCTCGCCCGGAGTCTGCATGCCATAGACAGGGGAGTACCAGCCCCGGTAGTCCAGGCCCGGATAGTGGTTGAAGCCGGGCCACACGGCGCCGGCGTCCGCCACCCGGAAATGCGCAGGCTGCTCCTGCGTCACCCGGAGCCGGGGTAGGCGGATCCCGCCAGCGTCCACGCCTGACGCGTTGCCGGAGAGAATATCCAGCAGCTTCCCGGTCCAGCCGCCTGCCGTCACCACTGCCTGCGCTGCCGTAACCACCTCGGTGCCCGCAGCCGATTCGAGCGTCAGCCGCACGCCGTCGTCGAGCACCACAAAGTCCACCACCTTGGTGTGGTGCCTGATCTCGGCGCCCCGGGCGGTGGCCAGCCGCTGGAAGGCGGGCAACGCGGCTTCCGGGTTGAGCTGGCCGCCGTCGGGCATGTGCAGGACCTGCTGGTCGAAGCGGATGCCGCGCCACCGTTCATGCGCCGCGGCAGGGTCCAGGAACTCGGCCCGGATCCCGGCAGCGGTGAGGGCAGCCGAAACCTTTTGGAGGTCCCCGCCGGGGCCGTGGTTGACGATCCCGGTGCGCGCCAGCAGCTGTGTGCCGCTTTCCTGCTCCAGCTCGTCCCACAGGGCCAGCCCCTCGGCCAGCATGTCCACGTACTCGGGCCGGTGGTAGCCCGGGTTCAGGTTCCGTGTTGCCCCGTGGGATGCGCCGATCCTGTGCCCGGGACCGAACTGCTCCACCAGCGTTACCTGCCGGCCGCGGCGGGACAACGCCCACGCGGCGGCGGAGCCCATGGCGCCGCCGCCGATCACCACGGTGTCAAGAACAGTGTTCATCAGCCCTCCAAGCTGGGTGTGCGGTTCAACAGATTCACAGGCTTATGCCAACAAAAGCGCGACGCCGATCATCGCCGGCACTGCCACCACGGTGGTGATTAGCACGGTGTCCTTCGCCACGGTGAGCCCCGTCTGGTACCTGCTGGCGGCCACGAACACGTTCTGCGCGGTGGGCAGGGCCGACGTGACCACCACCGCGAACAGGGCGTGGCCGTCCATCCCCAGCGCGAAGCGCGCGAAAACATAGGCAAGGGCCGGCTGGACCACCAGCTTGAAGCCGCTCGCCAGCAGGGTGTCCACGCGCCGCCCGGCCGAAGCCTGCAGCGGGCGGGTGCCGTTCAGGCTCATCCCGAAAGCGATCAGCATGGCGGGAATCGCCGCGCCGCCAATGAGGTGGATGGGTTCCATCACCAGCGCCGGAACCTGGAATCCGGTACCGGCCACCAGCAGCCCCAGGCCGGAGCCCACAATCATGGGGTTCCGCAGGATCATCAGGAGGAAGCCCAGGGCAGTGGTGCGGTGCGTGCTGGTGCTCGAGTCGAGGATCATCAGGAACATCGGGGTGAAGAACGCCAGCTGGAAGATCAGCAGCGGGGCCACGTAGCTGGCATCGCCCAGGACATATACCGCGATGGGAATACCCAGGTTCGCCGAGTTGGCCAGCGATGCTGACATGGCGGACATCAGCGATTCGGGGAGCGCCCGCTTCAGCCAGAACCTGGCGAGGGCGAAGAAGATGCCGGCGGTGGTGATGGCCGCCGCCGCGGTAACCAGCAGCGGTTCGGCGAATACTTCCTGCAGCCGGGCCTTGCTGAGGGTTTCGAAGAGCAGCGCCGGGCTGGCGACGAAGAAGGTGAGGCCGCTGAGTACGGGCCGGGCGTTGTCGCCCAGGATCCTCCGCCGGCCCACGAACCATCCCACCAGGATGATGCACCAGACCACGAAGAACCCGGCCAGCACCCCTAGCAAGGATCAGCCTTTTGGGCGCACTGGAGTAAAGGACCGGGTTGCACGCTCCGGTTACAGGGTGGCGTTGTTAAGCGCGAAAGGGGGGCGCATCATCCCGGGGGTGAGGCCCTCTGCGGGATCGTTGCCCAGCTGGATCATCCGGTTGTTTTCATCCACATGGACCACGCGGGGCTCGTAGGCCTTGGCCTCTTCGGTGGTCATCTGGGCGTAGGTGATGAGGATGACAATGTCGTTCTCGTGCATGAGGTGCGCCGCTGCACCATTGATGCCGATCACGCCGGAGCCGCGCTCACCGGCGATGGTGTAGGTCTCAAGCCGCGCGCCGTTGGTGACGTCCACAATGGACACCAGCTCGCCGGGGAGGATGTCGGCGGCCTCGAGCAGGTCAAGGTCCACGGTGACCGACCCAACGTAGTGCAGGTCGGCGTGCGTGACGGTGGCCCGGTGGATTTTGGACTTGAACATTGTTCGATTCATAACGGCTCCAGTCTAGACCTGCGGCCTTCTGCCCGCAGTGACGCAGGAAACACAAGAGTCACGTACGCTGCTGCGCAGTGATGCCGGGGATCGCTGCGCAAGGGGGGGCGCACCTGCGCAACGACGTGCTGTGTGGCGGCGCAGGGAAGGGTGCGTACGACGGCGGCCGGTCACCCGGCGTCGTCCCTTGCCACTGCGGCGGCGGCCGCAGCCAGGGTCTCCCGGGCGGCCAGGATGGCCGGGCGCTGGGCGCTGGAGCGGCGGACCGAGGTGAAGATGGTGCGGTGCGGCTTGCCGGGAAGCTCCAGCAGCTGGGCCGTGGTGCCGCGGCCGGTCCACACCAGGTCCGGCATCAGGGCCACGGCATTGCCGGACTCGATCAGGCGTGCCTGGGCCTGCAGGTCTGCGGTCTCAAAGCGGACATCGGGCTCGAAGCCGGAGCTGCGGCAGGCCTGTTCCGCCCAATGGCGCGACGCGGCACCCCTCGGTTCCATGACCCAGGCGAGGTGCGCCGTGTCCTCGATTCCGCGAATGGCCGGGCCGCCGTCGGACGCCGGGGGGACCGCCAGCCGGATGGCGTCGGTGGTCAGCTTTACCCGGTCCAGCTCCGGATAGCGCGGGGCGGCGTGCCCGGGGTATTGCTCGGCGATGACCAGGTCGAAGTCGCGCGCCCATGTCTCATGCAGCGCTGTCTCGGGCTCGCGCTGGATCATCTCGATCCGGACCTCGGGGTAGGCGGTGGCCATGCGGGTGAGGGTGTCCGGCATCAGGGCCAGCGCCGCGGACTGGAACACGGCAATCCGCACCGTCCCCGTGACTGTGGTCAGGGACGCGGCCAGGTCCGCTTCGGCCTGCTCCATGGTTTCCAGCAGCTGCGCCGTGTGCGCCACGAGCACCTCCGCCTGGGGTGTCAGCTGCACCCGCCGCCCGGTCTTCCGGAGCAGTTCCACGCCCACTTCCTTCTCCAGCAGGGCCAGCTGCTGGGATACCGACGACGGGCTGTACTGCAGTGCCTCAGCCACCTCTGCCAGCGTCCCCCGGATGCTTAACTCGCGGAGCAGCCGAAGCCTGCGGACGTCAAGCATGATGGATTCCTAACTGAAACTAATGAATATAGGTTAGAAGTAGTCACTTTATCTAACGCAACCGCGCACGCATACTGTTGAAACCGAGTTACCCCCGTCACAGCCAGTTTCCTTGGCGTGCCGCGGCGGGGTCGCACCCCAAGCAGGAGTTCCTGATGAGCAGTAAAGATATGAGCCAATCGATCATGCGGCGCAAGCCAATTGATGACATCGAAGAAGAAAACAAGCACAGCGGACTGTTCAAGTCCCTTGGCCTGTGGCAGCTCACCGCCATCGGCGTTGGCGGAATCATCGGCGTCGGCATCTTTTCCCTCGCGGGACTGGTGGCCGCCGGCAGCGAAGGAACACCCGGGGTGGGGCCCGCGGTACTGATTTCCTTCCTGATCGCAGGCCTGGCCTCAGCGGCCGCAGCCCTGTCCTACGCGGAGTTCGCGGGCATGATCCCGCGCGCCGGCTCCGCCTACACCTATGGCTACGTAGCGCTCGGCGAGGTGATCGGCTGGTTCATCGGCTGGGACCTGCTGCTGGAATACATTGCCATTGTGGCGGTGGTGGCCATCGGCATCTCCGGCTACCTTGACGCCTTCCTCGCCGGCATCGGCATCCATTTGCCCACCTGGATGACCTCCACCGCAGACGAGGGCAAGGGCGGAATCGTCAACATTCCCGCCATCCTGGTCTGCCTGCTGGTGACCTGGATCCTCTCCCGCGGCACCAAGGCGTTCGGCCGGTTCGAACTCGTGGCCGTGGCCATCAAGGTCATCCTGATCCTCTTCATCATCGGGCTGGGCATCTTCTACATCGACACCAACAACTACAACCCGTTCATGCCCAGCGGCTTCGGTCCCGTGGTGGCAGGCTCCGCCACTGTCTTCTTCGCCGTGTTCGGCTACGACGCCATGAGCACCGCGGCAGAGGAAGCCAAGGACGGCAAGAAGCACATGCCCAAGGCCATCGTGCTTTCGCTCATCATCGCCATGCTGCTTTACGTTGCCGCCACCCTGGTCCTCACCGGCATGCAGAACTACAAGGACATCGACCCCAAGGCGGGCTTCGCCTCGGCCTTCACCTCCGTGGGGCTCCCGGTCATCGCCACCATCATCTCTGTGTTCGCCGTGCTGTCCATCCTCACCGTGATGCTGACGTTCCTCCTGGGCGTTACCCGTGTCTGGTTCTCCATGAGCCGCGACGGCCTGCTCCCCGGCTGGTTCTCCAAGACCGACCGCCACGGCACCCCGCAGCGCGTCACCTGGATCGGCGGCATCGCGTCTGCTTTCCTTGCCGGCGTGTTCCCCATCAAGGCGGTCGCTGACCTGACCAACATCGGCATCCTGGCCGCGTTCGTCGTCGTCTGCCTGTCCGTGATCATCTTCCGCTATAAGCGCCCCGACGCCCCACGCACGTTCCGCCTGCCGCTGATGCCCCTGGTTCCGGCCTTCGGCGTCCTTGCCTCGGCCTTCCTGATGCTGCAGCTGCACTGGGAGACCTGGCTGCGGTTCGTGGTGTGGCTGATCATCGGCCTGGCCATCTACTTCGGCTACGGCCGCAAGCACTCGCTGATGAACCCCAACAGCCCGCGCCATGAGGAGCTCGTGGAGCTGCACCGCCCCCTCGCCTAGCCCACCTCCGGGACGCCCGCTCACATCCGGCGGGTTTTCCGGGAACCCCCGCTCACTTATGGGCGTCCCGCAGCGAACCCCCGCTCACCCAGTGAGCGGGGGTTCGCTGTTTGTTGCCGGAAGTGAGCGGGCGTTGAGGTTTCGGGCGTCAAAGGTGAGCGGGCGTGCGGGGGCGGAACCAGGGCGGCAAACCATCGGTTTTCCTAACCTGTATTGGTTGGAAAAGATCGCTTTATCTTATGTGAGCAGAAGCTCATACTGGTGGAAAGACCTTCTCCCACGGCAAGAAAGATCGGGAAAAATCATGACCCACGTTGCAATGGAACCAGCAACTTCAGCCGGTACCGCACCGCAGACCGTCGACGTCGACGTCCCCCAGGCAAAGGCCCTCGCCAATGAGTCAGTCGCCTTGGTCCGCCGCTGGCTCACCGAGGCCTCCAAGGTCCCCGTGGACGCCTCCGCCGAGCAGCTGGCCGGCGTGCTGAAGGACCCCAACGGCCTGGAGTTCACCGTGGGCTTCGTGGATGGCGTGGTCCGTCCCGAGGACCTGAACGTGGCGGCCCGCAACCTGGCCAAGCTCGCCCCCAAGGTCCCGGCCTTCCTGCCCTGGTACATGCGCAGTGCCGTGGCCATCGGCGGCACCATGGCCCCCGTCATGCCGCAGGTGGTCATCCCCATCGCCCGCAGGGTGCTCCGTGAAATGGTGGGCCACCTGATCGTTGACGCCACCGACGCCAAGCTGGGCCCGGCCATCGCCAAGATCCGCAAGGACGGCATCAAGCTCAACGTCAACCTCCTCGGCGAGGCAGTCCTGGGGGAGCACGAGGCGTCCCGCCGGCTCGAGGGCACGCACACGCTGCTGGCCCGTCCCGACGTCGACTACGTTTCCATCAAGGTCTCCTCCACCGTGGCCCCGCACTCCGCCTGGGCGTTCGATGAAGCCGTGGAACACGTCGTCGAAAAGCTCACCCCGCTCTTCCAGCGCGCAAACTCCTTCGCCGGCCCGGGAAAGAAGGCCAAGTTCATAAACCTGGACATGGAGGAGTACAAGGACCTGGACATGACCATCGCGGTCTTCACCAGGATCCTGGACAAGCCCGAGTTCAAGGACCTCGAAGCCGGCATCGTGCTCCAGGCCTACCTCCCGGACGCACTCTCCGCCATGATCCGCCTGCAGGACTGGGCCGCCGAGCGCCGCGCCAAGGGCGGCGCGGGCATCAAGGTCCGCGTGGTCAAGGGTGCCAACCTGCCCATGGAGCAGGTGGAGGCCTCCCTGCATGACTGGCCGCTGGCCACCTGGGGCACCAAGCAGGACTCGGACACGAGCTACAAGCGGGTCATCAACTACGCGCTGCACCCGGACCGGATCCAGAACATCCGGATCGGCGTGGCCGGCCACAACCTGTTCGACATCGCCTTCGCCTGGCTCCTGGCCAAGCAGCGCGGCGTGGAGTCCGGCATCGAGTTCGAGATGCTGCTGGGCATGGCGCAGGGCCAGGCAGAGGCGGTCAAGAAGGACGTGGGCTCCCTGCTGCTCTACACCCCCGTGGTGCACCCCTCCGAGTTCGACGTCGCCATCGCCTACCTGATCCGCCGCCTGGAAGAAGGCGCCAGCCAGGAAAACTTCATGTCCGCCGTCTTCGAACTCAGCGAGAACGAAGGCCTCTTCGAGCGCGAAAAGCAGCGCTTTCTGTCCTCGCTCGACGCCCTGGACAACAGCGTGCCGCTGCCCAACCGGCGCCAGGACCGCAACCTCCCGCCGGAGCCCATGCCGCACGCCGGTTTCCGGAACACCCCGGACACCGATCCCGCGCTGCCGGCCAACCGCACCTGGGGCCGCGCCATCCTGGAACGCGTCCCGGCCTCCACCCTGGGCAACGCGTCGGTCAAGGCCGCGTTCATCAACGACGAAGCAACCCTCAACACGGCCATCGCCAACGCCGTGGAAAAGGGCAAGGACTGGGGCGCCCTGTCCGGCAACGAGCGCGCGGACATCCTGCACCGCGCCGGGGAAATCCTGGAAGCCCGCCGGGCCGACCTCCTGGAGGTCATGGCCAGCGAGACCGGCAAGACGATCGACCAGGGCGACCCCGAAGTCAGCGAAGCCGTGGACTTCGCCCACTACTACGCCGAGTCCGCGCGGAAGCTGGACACGGTCGACGGCGCCACGTTCGTCCCAGCCAAGCTCACCGTTGTCACGCCGCCCTGGAACTTCCCGGTCGCCATCCCCGCAGGGTCCACCCTCGCGGCACTCGCCGCCGGCTCCGCCGTCGTCATCAAGCCTGCCAAGCAGGCCGCACGCAGCGGCGCCGTGATGATCGAAGCCCTGTGGGAAGCCGGCGTGCCCAAGGGCGTGCTGACCATGGTGCAGCTGGGGGAGCGGGAACTGGGCCGGCAGCTGATCAGCCACCCGTCCGTGGACCGCGTGATTCTCACCGGCGGCTACGAAACCGCCGAGCTGTTCCGTTCCTTCCGCAAGGACCTGCCGCTGCTTGCTGAAACGAGCGGCAAGAATGCCATCATCGTCACGCCCAGCGCGGACCTGGACTTGGCGGCCAAGGATGTGGCCTACTCCGCGTTCGGCCATGCCGGCCAGAAGTGCTCCGCGGCCTCGCTGGTGATCCTTGTGGGCTCGGTTGCCAAGTCCAAGCGCTTCCACAACCAGCTGATTGACGCCGTGACGTCCCTGAAGGTGGGCTACCCGCAGGACCCCACCAGCCAGATGGGCCCCATCATCGAGCCCGCCAACGGCAAGCTCCTCAACGCCCTGACCACCCTGGGCGAGGGCGAGAACTGGGCCGTGGAACCGCGGAAGCTGGATGACACCGGGCGGCTGTGGAGCCCCGGCGTGCGGTACGGCGTCAAGCGCGGCTCCTACTTCCACCTGACCGAGTTCTTCGGCCCGGTCCTGGGTGTGATGACCGCTGACACGCTGGAAGAGGCCATCGCCATCCAGAACCAGATCGAGTACGGCCTCACCGCAGGCCTGCACTCGCTGAACTCCGAGGAGCTGGGCATCTGGCTGGACACCATCCAGGCCGGCAACCTCTATGTGAACCGCGGCATCACCGGCGCCATCGTGCAGCGCCAGCCGTTCGGCGGCTGGAAGAAGTCCGCCGTCGGCGCCGGAACCAAGGCCGGCGGCCCCAACTACCTGGCCGGGCTCGGCGATTGGGCGCCGGGCACGGCCTCGGCGAATGCCGCTGTCACCCACCCCGGCGTGCGGCGCATCGTCAACGCCGCCGTCCCCGCCCTGCAGCCCGCCGAGCTCGAGTCCGTCCAGCGCGCCCTGGCCTCCGACGCCGAAGCGTGGGCCAAGGAGTTCGGCACCGCCAAGGACGTCTCCGGACTCAGCGCCGAGCGCAACATCTTCCGCTACCGGAGCCTGCCGGTCACCATCCGGCTCTCCGAAGGCGCGCCGCTGGCGCACCTCGTCCGGACTGTGGCGGCCGGCGTGCTGGCGGGTTCGGCAGTCACCGTGTCCACCGCCGTCGAACTTCCCGCCCAGCTGCGCTCCGTGCTCACCGCCCTTGATATCGACGTAGTGGTGGAGTCCGACGCCGGCTGGCTGGCTTCGGCGGCAGGCCTCGCCTCCGCGGGCAAACTGTCCGGTGCGCGCATCCGCCTGATCGGCGGCGACGCTTCCGCGCTCGCCGATGCGACCTGCGGCCGGCCGGACGTGGCCATCTATGCCCACGCCGTCACAGAGGCCGGGCGCGTGGAACTGCTTCCGTTCCTGCACGAGCAGGCCGTCAGCATCACGGCACACCGGTTCGGCACCCCGAACCACCTGTCGGACGCGCTGATCTGAGCCATTGAGGCTCTGATCCCTTGAAACCCGCGCGCCGGAGCCAGGCGCAAGGAATGGCCGGGCAGCCACCGCACGGTGGCTGCCCGGCCGTGTCTCTTTAGGGCCTTGTCTCTTTAGAGCAGTGTGTTTAGCCGGTCTCGCTAGCCCAGATACCAGCCCGGTGGTGTCCAGGTGGCCGGGACGCTGTGGGCCGAGAATTCCTCGCAGCGGGTGCAGGTGTACGCCACTTCGCCAAGAGTGGCCACGGTTCCGTCACGCCGGTAGGTGGGCGGAATGTACGATTCGAGGTAGACGAACTCGTCGGTACGGCATTTGTCGCAGGTGGGTTTTCCCACGTAGCCGGAGTCCACGGAGGCGTGTCCGGTTCCGAGGGTGTTCTGGCGGGTGGACGGCCGTGCGGTGTTGTACGGGCGCGCGTGCGCTGAACCGAGATGGATGTTCCTGGCTGTCGTCATTGGCTGCCTGTCCCAGGCGCGGCTTTCCGGCATGCGGATGCGCGCTTGTTTTAGTGAACCGGCCTGCTGCTTGACCTTGGTAATTGAGCATAGGGGATGGCACCTCCCCTATCAATGGACACGGGCCCCTAACTCCCCTAAATGCAGGAATTTGTGCCGATAGGGAGTTAAGTTTGGCGGTTAATGGTCCTTCCGACGATCGATTGGGTGAGGGCGTCGATCACCTCGGCGTTGGCCAACGGGTTGCGGATCAGCGTGAAATCCACATCCCCCACGGCGGGAAGATCGAACCGGCGCGTGATGATTTTCAGGTCCTCGGGCACCAGCGACGTCGGCATCACGGCCACGCCGATGCCGGCCCGGACTGCCGCAAGCACGCCGCTGATCTGGCGGGTGGTGCAGGTGATCCGCCAGGTCCTGCCATGGGCTTCCAGCGCATCGATGGCCAGCTTCCGGCTGAGGCTGGGGGCCGGGTAGGCGATCAGGGGCACGGGCGTTCCAGGCTCCAGCACCGTCTGCTCCAGCCCCACCCAGGAGAAGGAATCGTGCTGGACCACGGTGCCGTCCTTTGCGCCGGCCACCCATTTCACGAACACCAGGTCCAGCTGTCCGGCGTTGAGCTTCCGGTACAGCTGGTCGCTTTGCCCAACGGTCAGTTCCAGGTTGATCTGCGGGTAGATCTGCCGGAATTCACGCAGGATCCGGGGCAGCCCGGTGATGGCGAGGTCGTCCGCGGTGCCGAACCTCAGGCGGCCGCGCATTGCCGAGCCGGAGAAGTAGCGCGCGGCGGCGTCGTGCGCGGACAGGATGTTGCGGGCAAAACCCGCCATGGCGTCGCCGTTGTCCGTGAGCCTGACGTCTCGGGTATCCCGGGCAATCAGGCTGCGTTTGGCGGCCGCTTCAAGTTTTCGGATGTGCTGGCTGATGGTGGGCTGGGCCAGGCCCAGGCGCTCGGCGGCCTTGGTGAAACTCAGGGTGTCCGCCACCGCGAGGAAGGAACGCAGCTGGGCTGGTTCAAACATTGTGGGTTCCCGGGCCTTCCACTCTGGATGGGTTATTGCGTTTCGCAATACGAGTTATAGGGACCATACGCCTCCATAATCTGCTCCGCCAGCCTAGCGTTAAGGACATCCCAGACCGCCCGCAATTTGAGGACACTCCTGTGGCACCCCCACCGCCTTCGTCGGCCTCCGTCTCCCAGCCAGTCATCGACGCCGCGGGCACCCCGCCGCCGGACAACCAGACCCAGCCGCTCGCCGTCGTCGCCGAAAAGCTCCCCTGGAAGCACACCTTCATCTCGTTGAAAGTGCCCAACTTCCGGATCTTCGCCGTGGGCCACTTCATCGCCGTCATTGCCATCTGGATGCAGCGCATCGCCCAGGACTGGCTGGTGCTGCAGCTCTCGGGATCGGTGACGGCCGTCGGATTCACGGTGGCCCTGCAGTTCATGCCCTCCCTGCTGCTTGGCCCGTGGGGCGGCATGATCGCCGACCGGTTCGCCAAGCGGAAAATCCTCATTCTGTGCCAGGCTATGGCCGCCATCCTGGCTGCGTCACTGGCCCTGCTGGCGCTCACCGGCGTCATCATGGTCTGGCATGTTTATGTCATCGCCTGCGTCCTGGGCCTGGTGACCGTCCTTGACCAGCCCGCACGGCAGGTGTTCGTCAATGAACTCGTCGGCCCCAAGTATCTGCGGAACGCCATCAGCGTCAACTCCACCACCTTCCAGCTGGGCGGGCTGATCGGTCCCGCGATCGCGGGCCTGCTCCTGACGGCAGTAGGGGCGGGCTGGGCGTTCGCTGCGAACGCCCTGGCCTGCTGCTCAACGGTGACCATGCTCCTGCTCCTGCGCAAGGACCAGCTGTACGTCAGCGCCCCGACGCCCAAGAGCAAGGGCATGCTCCGGGAAGGGCTGCGCTACGCCCTGAGCAAGCCCACCATCTACTGGCCATGGCTCATGGCGGGGTTCATCTCGGTCTTCGCCATGAGCCTGCCGGTGCTGCTTGCCGCCTACGCGGACCACATCTTCCAGGTGGGCGCCGGCGGGTACGGACTCCTCAACGCCCTGGTGGCACTGGGTGCCCTGTCCGGCGCCGTGGCGTCCACCCGCCGTCGGCAGCTCCGCCTCCGGTCCGTGGTGTTCTGCGCGGGGATGTATGGCCTGATGCTCTGCCTCGCAACCCTCGCCCCGTCCATGGTGTGGTTCGGGGCCGTGATGGTCCTGTCAGGGTTCTGGTGCCTGATGTTCCTTACCGGCTCAAACCAGCTGGTGCAGGTCAGTTCCAACATGGCCATCCGCGGCCGCGTGATGAGCCTGTACATCATGGTGCTGATCGGGGGCCAGGCGCTGGGCGGCCCCATGCTGGGCTGGATCGCCGAACATGCCGATCCCCACGTTGCCCTGCTGGTATCCGGCGGTGTTCCCGCGCTGGCGGCCATGACGGTGGCGGTGGTCCTGGCGCGCAAGGGTGGATTGAAGCTCCGGATGGACCTGAAAGGCGGCCACCCGGTGAGGATCGTCAGCCGCCACGCAGGTGCCTAGGACTGCGCCAGCCGGTCCGCCATGTGAAGAACCTGGTGCGGATACTCCGGGGAGCGCTCCTGGAACTGGAGCACGGCTTCATTGCGGATGACCCCGTCACGGATCTCGATGGCCCGCGCGATGGTGTCATTGCCTTCCCAGGCGTCAGGACCGGCCATCACGGTTTCGAGGAACGGCTGCAGGGCCTGGCTTATCTCCCAGCTGGAGGAGTTCCAGAGGTAGGAGGGGCTGTGGTCCACCGCGTAGTAGTTGATGTGGTCCCCGACCGTAAACATCGGATCGGCAAACGTGGTGGAGCGGGCCCAGCTGAATCCCATGCCCTCATCACAGGAGACATCGATGATGAGGCTGCCCGGGCGGAATCCCGCCAGGTCCTCTGGCCGCAGGTACGTCAGGGGGTTGTTGGGGTCCTGCAGCGTGCAGTTGACCACGATGTCGCTTTCGGCGAGGAACGGGGCCAGCGGAACCCGGCCCCGCTCGGTGATGACCTGGCTCAGGAAGGGGGCCTCGGCGTCGTGGTCAAACTGCACGATGTTCACCGAATGGATAGGGGCACCCACCGCAGCCACACCGCGGTTGGTGAGCACCTGGACGTCGTGGACGCCGTGCGCGTTCAGTGCCGTCACAGCCCCGCGGGCGGTGGCGCCGAAACCGATCACCACGGCACTGAGGCGGCGCCCGTAGTCCCCGGTGGAACCGGTCAGGGCCAGCGCGTGCAGGACCGAACAGTAGCCGGCAAGTTCGTTGTTCTTGTGGAACACGTGCAGGCCGAACCCGCCGTCGCTGGCCCAGTGGTTCATCGCCTCAAAGGCGATGAGGGTGAGCTTCTTGTCAATGGCGAGTTGGGTGATGGCACGGTCCTGGACGCAGTGCGGCCACCCCCAGAGGACCTGCCCATCGCGCATGTCGGCAAGGTCTTCCGGCTGGGGTTTGGGCAGGAGCACGACGTCGGCCGCGGCCAGCAGCTCTTCCTTGTCCGCCATTCTTCCCACCAAGGTGGAGAGGTGGCTGTCCGGAACACCGAAGCGCTCGCCGTAGCCCTGTTCCAGGATGATGCGTCCGCGGAGTTCGGGGTCGATCCGCTCAAAATGCAGGGGATGGATGGGAACCCGGCGCTCGTCCGGTTTCCGCGTAGTGGCCAGGACGCCCAGGCTCAGCTGGGCCTGTTGGCCTGTCACTTCTTCTTAGCGGCCTTGCTGGATGTGATGTCCAGGGAGCTGGCCGGCGCAGCGGCGGCCTTCTTGTCTGCGCGCTTTTCCTTGAGGGACTTGCCGGACTTTTTTGATGCCGTTTGACGCGGGGACTTGTCAGCCATGATTGCTCCTGTAGCGGAACCGAAAAGGTTCCTGACTACCGACCCTACACCCCTGTACCTAATACGCGCCGGGGGTTGCAAAGCTGTGGGAAGAGGGAAAACAGAGCGGCTGACGGGAATCGAACCCGCGTATCAAGCTTGGGAAGCTAGCGCTCTACCATTGAGCTACAGCCGCATGCCGCCACTCGCGCGGGGCAGAACTTAGCTTAGCGCAGATCTGCGGGCTCCCCGCCAACCCCGAAGCTGTGCGGGTTCCGTGTCCTGAACGCGGGACGTCATCCAGTAACTCTTCAATAACGTCGGCGCTGTCGGCTGGGTCTGGGCGCCGGGCGCTGGCTAACCTGATCCGGGTAGCGGCCGCGTTGGGGGAGGCAGCTATTGCGGCAGCCGACGTCAACCACAGGAACTATCTTCATGGCAATCGCAGAGTACGAGGTCCTCATAGAACGCGACGCCATGGCGGTCTACCAGTACCTCCTCGACGCCACCAATCTTCCCTCCTGGCGCAACGATGTCCGCAGCGTGAAGCTCGTGCAGGGGCCGGCCGAGGCCGCGGGGGCTGTCTACCGGAAAATGGTGGCGGGCCGTTCGGGCCTGAGCATTCCCGCGGACCTGGAAATCACCAACGTGCGCCCCGGCGCAGAAATCCAGTTCCACGTTGTGTCCGGGCCGGCAACCCGCTGGGGCGGCTATTACCTGAGCACCGAAGACGGGGGAACCCGGGTCCGGTTCGCCATGGAAGCCAAACGCGAGGGGCGCCTCGGTTTCTTCAGCAGGTTCGGCTTCCTGGACGGTATGCTGCAGCGCCGTGTCAGCGCGGATGTGGCCCAACTGGACCGGCTGAAGCACGTGCTGGAGCTCCAACCGGCCATCTGAGCCCATGCCGGCAGTCCCGGCCTACTGGGCCAGGCGCTGCCCGGTCCAGGGTCCGGCAAGGTTCGACGGCGAGGCAAGGCTTCCCGCGGTCAGGTCCCAGTACTGCACGGTGTCGTTGGCGCGGCGGAGCGCCACGCCCGTGGAGTTCAGCCCAGTGACGTTGCGCAGCGCCCGGATTCCCGTAACGTCCGTCCAGCCGGTGGCCACGGTGGGCCGCGTCTCTGCACGGAGTGCGGTGGTGCCCCACCCGCGGTAGAGCTGCACGCTGCCGTCCGCTTTCAGCGCCAGCACGTCCTGGAAGCCATCGGCGTCATAGTCCACCATCGAAAGCCGGGAAGCGTAAACACCGGTGGCAACGGTGGCCCGCTCCGCGATATCGCCGGTGCCCTTGTTGGCGTAGAGGAACAGGTTCCCGGCCCCGTCCAGGGCCAGGATCTGGGGCATCCGGTTGTTGGCGCACCAGCCGCCCACGGCCAGGGTCAGCGTGTTCCAGCCGCCCTTACCGAGAGTGATGGCGGCCTGGAACCCACCCCCGGCGATGCCCCGGTGCAGTGTGAGGTCGCCGCCGGTCCACTGGGTGAGGACGTCATACGTGCCGTCACGGTCCCAGTCCGTGACAAAGACTTCCTTCGCTCCGCTGAACCCTGAGCCGATCACCCTGGCCGGAGCATAGGTGCGGGGTCCGGTGGATGCCCTGTCCAGCAGCTGCCCCGCGGAGTCGACGGACACGATGTCGGCCGGGCCTGTGATCGCGGCGGCGGCGAGATTAAGCGTGGGCGGCATGTGCTTGGCGGGTGCATCGCACAGGCTAGGCGCCGGCGGCGGGAAAGCGTCCCCTGATCCCGGGCCGCCCGGGGAATCCAGGGTCCCCGCCGGCAGCGTGGTGTAGCCGAAGAAGTTCACCACGCCCCAGATCTGGTAGGTGGAGTTGGTGTAGGAAATGCCGGCACCCATCACGTTGAACCGTGGATCGAGGAGCATGGCGTTGTGGCCCGGTGACCCCTTCCACCATTCCACCAGCTGGGCGGCGTCGCGGTCGGTACGGATGGCGATCACCTCGCCGGCGCCGTTGTTGGGGCTGAGGGCGCGGGGATCGGTCCAGAAACTTGCCCGGTGCTCGATCACGTCACGGCCGGCGATGCTGTCCGACCATTCCTGCGACATGCCGGCCACCGTGGGGTGGTACTTGACCTTGTTCAGGCCGTTGGCCACCCGGTATTCGTTGATCCTGGTGAACACGGTGAGGACGGCTGCAGCATTCGAGTCCGGGACCAGTGCCTCCGTGGAGGGAAGCGCGGTGCCGGACTCAGGGGTGGCCAGCCGGGTGGCCGGCGGCGAAGCCAGTTCCTGGTCCGGCGCCCACAACGGAGGGATGGACACCGTCCGGGGTGCGGGCTCCGCCGGAACGGCAGTTGGTGATGCCACCGGTGACGTTTCCGTGGAGGGCACAAGCGCAGTAGTTGCAGGAGCGGCTGTCACAGGCGCGGACGCTGCAGTTGGCGTGGCTGTGGCCGCCGGCAGGGGCGAGGCCACCCGGATGTCCGGGTCCACGGCAGGGGTGAGGCGTCCTGCGGAACCGTCACCATCGACGGATGTTCCGCCCCGAACCACGGGAGCCGCCAGCGAGATGCCAGCCGAATCCGCCTGGCTGAACGGCAGCGGCGCGGGAGGCGCTGCTGCCGACGAAGAGACCAGTGCCCACGCACAGAGCACGCCAATAAAAGAGGGTGCCACCAATTTATTCACAAACATCCCCAGCCCTGTTACGCCATCCGGGAGACCATTCCGGCGGCTTTCATTCGCAACATTAGCCCCACGAGGCCACAGCAACAACGGGAAAGTGCGGCTGTGGATAACCGATACGGTAATTTGGGACGGTGCTGATCTCTGACCGCGACATTCGTGCCGAAATTGATTCCCAGCGGATCGTGCTGGAACCGTTCGATCCTGCGATGGTCCAGCCGTCGTCCGTGGATGTCCGGATCGACAAGTTCTTCCGCCTGTTCGACAACCACAAGTACGCGCACATCGATCCCGCGCAGGAGCAGCCTGAGCTGACGAGGTTGGTGGAAGTGGAGCAGGACGAGGCCTTTATCCTGCACCCGGGGGAGTTCGTCCTGGGTTCCACCTATGAAACCGTGACGCTGCCCGACGACATCGCGGCCCGCCTGGAAGGCAAATCATCCCTGGGCCGCCTGGGCCTGCTCACGCACTCCACCGCAGGTTTCATCGACCCCGGATTTTCCGGCCACGTCACCCTGGAGCTGTCCAACATGGCCACGCTGCCCATCAAGCTGTGGCCGGGGATGAAGATCGGGCAGCTGTGCTTCTTCCGGCTCAGCTCGGCCGCGGAATACCCCTACGGCCAGGGCGAATACGGCAACCGGTACCAGGGCCAGCGCGGCCCGACCGCAAGCCGCAGCCACCTCAACTTCCACCGCACCAGCATTTAGCCGCACCAGCGTTCAGCTGCGGCAGTGTCCGGCAGAACCGGCACGGCCGCCGGCGCGCCTCCAGCGCCTAGAGCTGCGGGGCGACGGCCGGCCTCCGGATAAACGGCCTGGCCAGCGGTTCCACGTAGCGTGCGGCCAGCGGGCCCAGCACCGCCATCAGCAGCACGTAGGCCGTAGCCAGCGCCGCCAGCTCGCGCGGGACCACTCCCGATGCAACGGCCAGGCCGGCGATCACGATGGAGAATTCGCCGCGGGCCACCAGCGCGGCGCCGGCGCGGAACCGGCCGGGCCTGGCGATGCCGGCGCGTTTGGCGGCCCAAATCCCGGTGGCCATCTTGGTGGCGGTGGTGGCCGCCGCAAGGACCAGGGCCCAGCCAAGGACCGGGGGAATGGATGACGGGTCCGTGTTGAGTCCGAACGCCACAAAGAAGATGGCGGCAAACAGGTCGCGCAGGGGTTCAAGGATCCGGGTGGCGTTGTGGGCCGTGGAACCCGAGATTGCGATGCCCAGCATGAAGGCCCCCACGGCTGCGGAGACCTGCATTGCCGATGCCGCCCCCGCCACCAGCAGGGCGGCCCCCAGGACGTTGAGCAGGAAGACCTCGGAATTTTCGCTGTGCACCGCCTTGGAAACATGGTGCCCGTGCCGCAGCGCCACCATGAGGACCATGGTGACCACCGCCAGGGCGATGCCCACCGCGGTGAGCCCGCCCAGGAAACTTACTCCCGCGAGCGTTGCCGTGAGGATGGGCAGGTAGACGGCCATGGCCAGGTCCTCGAACACCAGGATGGACAGCACCACTGGTGTCTCGCGGTTTCCCAGCCGGCCGAGGTCGGTGATGACCTTGGCGGCGATGCCGGACGAGGATATGTACGTGACGCCGCCCATGACCATGGCGCCCACGCCGCCCCAGCCCAGGAGCAGGGCCAGTCCCGCGCCGGGCAGGAAGTTAAGGACCAGGTCCAGGACGCCGGCCTGCCACGAGCGCCGCAGGCCGGTGAAGAGCTCAGACGCCGTATATTCCAGTCCCAGCATAAGCAGCAGCAGGATGACGCCGATCTCGCCGGAGAGATGTGCGAACTCGTGCATGCCTTCCAGTTTGACGATGCCGCCCGCACCAAAAGCCAATCCGCCCAGCAGGTAGAGCGGGATGGGCGACATTCCGATCCGTCCGGCCAGCCTGGCCAGCAGCCCCAGGCAGAACACAACGGCCCCCAGTTCAATGAGGGTCAGGGCCAACGGGTCCATAGGGCTTAGCCGTGGCGCAGGATATCGGCCGCTGAGTCGAGGCCTTCCTGGGTACCCACAGCCACCAGCAGGTCGCCGGGGTGCAGCACGACGTCGGGGCCGGGCGACGGCAGCACCTCGCCCTCGCGCATGATGGCCACGATCGACACGCCGCAGCGGGTGCGGATGCAGGCCTTGCCCATGGGCTGGTTCTGGAACGGGGAGTCCGCGGCGATGGAGAACTGCCGGGTGACAATCCCGGGAACGTCCTTGTGCTCTTCCGCGAGCTTCATTGCCAGGTGCGTGCCGCCGAGGAGGTTGCCCAGGGTGGCGGCTTCGTCGCTGGTGAGCGGAATGGAAGCCTGGCAGGTGTCGGGGTCGTCCCAGGTGGAAACGATGAGTTCCGTCTGGCCTTCCCGCCGCTCCACGACACCGATGCGGCGTCCGGAGGCGGTCATGAAATCCTTCCGGCGGCCCAGGCCGGGAAGGTTGGTTTCGTCCACGTTCATAGGTCAAGCCTAGTCTGCCTGGCAACACTTGGCCGGGGCCTGGAACGTGGCCCGTAAGGTGTTTTCAGGCGGCGGGGACCACGGCGATGGGTGCCTTGGCCGGCGACTTCACCGGTAGCAGCACCACGAGCCCTGCCAGGAGGACCACCATGATGCCCAGGATCCCCCACCGCTGTGCCTGCCCGGCCGGCACCAGGGGGGTGGCCACGGTGATGCAGAGGGTGAACAGCGCCGGCGCCAGGAAGCTGACGGCCCGTCCGGTGGTGGCGTAAAGGCCGAACAGCTCCCCGGATTCGCCGTGCGGCGCGAGCCGGGCCAGGTATGCGCGGGAGGAGGACTGGGCAGGCCCGACGAACAGGCAGAGGAAGAGCCCGAATACCCAGAACGTGGTGGTCCCGGCCCACTGCATGCCGAAGAAGACATAGTCCCCGTTGCCCAGGGCCAGGATCGCCGACCCGGCGACCAGGAGGCCCGCCAGGGACCCGGTGATGACAGCTTTGGGGCCCACCTTGTCGTCCAGGAATCCGCCAATGACCGCCCCGACGGCAGCCACCACGTTTCCGAAAATGGCGAAGAAGATCACTTGGGACAGGGCAAAGCCGAAGGTACCGGCAGCGATGATGCCGCCAAACGTGAAGACGGCGGCCAGTCCGTCACGGAACACGGCACTGGCCAGCAGGAAGTGGATGGTGTGCGGGCTGGTGGCATAGATCGCCTTGATGCGCCGGAACAGCAGCCCGTAGCTGGCAAAAAAGCCCAGGCGGCCCGCCTGTGCGGACCGGGGCAGTTCGGGGACGGCAAACAGGACGGGGAGGGCGAAGACGAAGAACCACAGGGCGGAGAAGACGGCAACGAGCCTGATGTTGAGGCTGTCCCGGGTGGACGCGCCGAACCAGTCAAAGGCCGGCTGGACGAACAGCTGCAGGACGATCAGGAGTGCCACGATGCCGCCAAGATAGCCGGCTGCCCAACCCAGGCCGCTGACCTTTCCGATGTTTTGCGGCGTGGAGACCTGGGCCAGCATGGCGTTGTAGTTCACGCCGGCAAATTCAAAGAACACGTTGCCCAGGGCGATCAGCGATACCCCGAGGAGCAGGAATTCCGGGCGGGGGAATACGAAGAAGCACAGGGCCGTCAGGATGGCGACGGCGGCCGAGTTGACTCCCAGCCACAGCTTCCGCCGGCCCCCCGCGTCCGAACGCTGGCCCGTGACGGGCGCCAGCAGGGCGATGGCGAACCCGGCAACGGCAAGTGCGGCGCCCAGGACCGCCGAGGCACTGTCCTCGCCGCCGAAAGCCTTGGACGTCAGGTAGACGGTGAAGACAAAGGTGGTCATCACTGCGTTGAAGGCCGCCGAGCCCCAGTCCCAGGAAGCCCAGGCCAGTACGCGGCCCTTGCTGGAGTTCCGGGTTCCGGCTTCGAGTTCCGAGGCAGGCTGCATTGCTCCCGGAGCGCTGGCGCTGTTCATACGATGCATCGTATCCGCCGGTGGCGAACACCCTTGGGACCACGGGCCTTTGACGGCGGGGTTCCGCCGTCGGTGGCGCCGCTGACGGGGGAAGACACCCGACGGGCCTTGATAAACTGAGCCCTCCCGGACCTTACTTTTTGCCGCCTGCTCCAACTTTTGACAATCGAATTCCTGACGTTGCGGAGAATACAGTGATCACAGTCCTTGCCGTGCACTTTTCGGTGGCTGTCCTCGCGCCCTTCCTCTTCAGGCTCTGGGGCCGCAACGCCTTTTACGCGCTGGCTGCCGTTCCGGCTGCTTCCTTCGGCTGGCTGGTGTTCCAGCACGGTCCCGTCTACTCAGGGTCAGGGTCAGGAGCCGTCACCGAGGCCTTGGACTGGATCCCCAGCCTCCACCTGGAATTCGCCTTCCGCATGGACGCACTGGCTTGGGTGATGTCACTGCTGGTGCTTGGCGTCGGCGCCCTGGTGCTGGTTTATTGCGCCCGGTACTTCAAACGGAAAGACCAGGACCTCGGCCAGTTCGGCGCCCAGCTGCTGGCTTTCGCTGGTGCCATGTTCGGGCTGGTCACCGCCGATGACCTGCTGCTGCTGTTCATCTTCTGGGAACTGACCACCATCCTGTCCTACCTGCTGATCGGCTTCGCCCGGACCAGGCTTGCCGCCCGCCGGTCCGCCCTCCAGGCACTGATGGTCACCACTGCCGGCGGCCTGGCCATGCTGGTGGGCCTGATCATGCTGGGCTACACCGCGGGCACGTACCGTATCTCCAGCATCCTGGAGCAGGCTTCCACACTGGCGTCCGGACCGTCCGGCGCCGTGGTGGGTGCCGCCGTCGTGCTCATCCTGGTGGGTGCCATCACCAAGTCCGCGCTGGTCCCGTTCCACTTCTGGCTCCCCGGCGCCATGGCCGCGCCCACCCCCGTCAGCGCCTACCTGCATGCCGCCGCCATGGTGAAGGCCGGCATCTACCTGGTGGCGCGCCTCGCTCCGGGATTCTCCGCGACGGCGTACTGGCAGCCCGTGGTCCTGGGCCTGGGCCTGGCCACCATGCTGGTGGGCGGCTACCGGGCACTGCGGCAGACCGACATCAAGCTGATCCTCGCGTACGGCACCGTCAGCCAGCTGGGCTTCCTCACTATGGCGGTGGGCCTGGGAACGCCCGACGCCGCGCTGGCGGGCCTTGCCATGCTGCTGGCCCACGGCCTCTTCAAGGCCACGCTCTTCCTGGTGGTGGGCATCATCGATCACCAGTCCGGAACCCGCGACGTGCGCAAGCTGTCAGGGGTCTTCCGTTCCTCCCGTGCGCTGGGCATCGTGGCCGGCATCGGTGCCGCGTCCATGGCGGGCGTTCCGCTGCTGGCCGGCTTCGTCGCCAAGGAATCCGTGCTGGAGGCGTTCGTGCACCACGCCGCGGACCCGCACTCCGGACCGTGGGGCACGGTGGTCCTGGCTGGGCTGGTGGTGGGGTCAATCCTCACGTTCGCCTACAGCGCCCGCTTCATGTGGGGTGCCTTCGCGGTCAAACCCGGCGTGGACCCCATCCCCTTCAAAGCCATCCGGCCCTCCTTCCTCGCCGCCCCTGCCGTCCTCAGCGTCCTGACCATCGTGTACGGGCTCTGGCCCGTGCCGGTGGACGCCTGGATCCAGCCGTACGCGGCGCTGTTCGCTTCCACAGCGCCCGACGCCGGCACTCCGGCCGCGCAGGCGGGCCACCTTGCGCTGTGGCACGGACTGACCCCGGCGCTTGGGCTGACGGCCGTCACCTTCGTGCTTGGCGCGGCCATGTATCTTGGCCGCAACGCGGTGGCCCGCGTCCAGTCCCTGGTCCCGGCCTGGGTGGACGGCGACCGTGCCTACCAGCTGACCATCGGCGCCCTGGACGACGTGGCCGTCTGGATCACCGGCCGGACCCAGCGCGGCTCACTGTACTTCTACCTTGCCGTGATCCTCAGCGTGGCGTTCGTCCTGCCGCTCACGGTCATCCTCCTGGGTGGCAACCCCCTGCCGCAGAACGTCTACCTGGTGGATCCCAACTCCCCGCTGCAGCTTGTGGCCGGGGTGGGCATCGTGATCGGCGCCCTGGCCGCCGTTAAGGCGAACAAACGCTTCCTCGCTGTGCTGATGGTCTCCGTGACCGGGTACGGCATCGCCTTGGTGTTCGCCCTGCAGGGCGCTCCGGACCTGGCGCTGACCCAGATGCTGGTGGAGACCATCATCCTGGTGGCGTTCGTCCTTGCCATGCGCAGCCTCCCGCCGGAACTGCGGGACCGCACCGGCGGCAAATACCGGGTGGTGCGTGTCATCATCGGTTTGGGTTTCGGCGCCACCATGGTGTTCGCGGCCATTTTCGCCATGGGCGCCCGGACCGCCCTGCCCGTATCACTGCAGTTCCCGCAGCTTGCCTACGAGGGCGGCGGCGGCCTGAACGTGGTCAACGTGACCCTGGTGGACATCCGCGCCTGGGACACCTTCGGCGAGATCAGCGTCCTTGCGCTTGCCGCCACCGGCGTCGCCAGCCTGATCTTCGTACGCGGGCGCGGCGACCGGCTGCAGCGGTCCGCATCCGTTGCCGAGGGCACGGTGGGACGGTCCCACGGCGTGGATCCCGGTTCCCGCGACGGCGCGGCACTGGCCATCAGCCGCAGGTTCGCAGCCGCAGCCCGGGATCCCTGGATCGTCGCGGGCCGCACCCTGGCCCCCGAACGGCGCTCCATCATCTTCGAAGTGGTCACCCGGCTGCTCTTCCACTCGATGATCATCTTCTCGCTCTACCTGCTGCTGGCCGGCCACAACCTGCCGGGCGGCGGTTTCGCCGGCGGCCTCACCGCCGGCCTGGCGCTGACCATCCGCTACCTGGCCGGCGGACGCTTCGAACTGCGGGAGGCGGCGCCACTGAGCGCCGGCGCGCTGCTGGGCACCGGCCTGGCCCTGGCCGCCGTGTCCGGCGTGGTGCCCCTGCTGCTGGGCGGCCAGGTGTTCCAGTCCGCCATCATCCAGGTGTGGCTGCCCGTCTTCGGGGACATCAAATTCGTCACCTCCACGATCTTCGATATCGGGGTGTACATCGTGGTGGTGGGGCTGGTGCTTGACGTGCTGCGCAGCCTCGGGGCCGAAATTGACGAGCACATGGAGGAACGGTCGGCGGCCGCCCCACACCAGGACGAGCCGGACATCGACCGTCCCGGGCAGCCGGAACTGGAGGCTGAACGGGACCTGGAACCCCCGCTGGAGCCCGACACCGTCCCCGCCGAGACCACCGCAAAGGGCCACGCATGAGCGTCAACCTGACCCTGCTGATCGTCATGGGCGCCCTGTATGCCTGCGGCATCTACCTCATCCTGGAACGCAGCCTCACCCGGGTGCTGCTGGGGCTGATGCTCCTGGCCAACGCCACCAACCTGCTGATCCTGGCCACCGGGGGCTATGCAGGACTGGCGCCGCTGTTCGCCAAGGACACCCCGGCACAGGACTACAGCGACCCGCTCCCGCAGGCCCTGATCCTGACCTCGATCGTCATCTCCTTCGCCGTCACGGCGTTCATGCTCGGCATCATCTACCGCACCTGGCTGCTGGCGCGCCAGGACGACATCCAGGACGACCTGGAAGACCGCCGCGTGGCGGCGACCCCCAGCTTCGACGCGGAGGACGACGCCGAAGTTCCGGCGGAAACCTCCGAGTTCCCGCTCACCATGCTGGGATCGGACGGCCGGGACGTCTCAAACCATGCAGCGTCCAACAACAACGCAGATCTGCAAACGGACCAGCCGGTGGCCACGCTTGTGGCTGGCGGCCGGGAGATGCCCGCCGAACACGCTGCCGCGGAGGAAAAGCCCGGCTCACTCAACGTCGACTCCGGCCCGGAAGGAGGCGGAAAGTGAACATCGCAAGCTTTGCCCCGCTCGCCGTCGTACTTCCCATCCTGGGCGCTGCCCTGACCTTCCTGCTGATCCGGCATACCCGGGCCCAGCGCGCGGTGAGCATCGCCCTGCTCTCGCTGACGCTGGCGCTCGAATGCCTCCTGCTGGCATCGGCGTGGAACGGCGGGACCGCTGCCGTGGCCATCGGCGGCTGGCTGCCGCCGTGGGGCATCGTGATGGTGGTGGACCAGTTCTCGTCCCTGATGCTGGTGGTGTCCTCCGCCGTGAGCCTGGCCGTGCTGGTGTATGCCACCGGGCAGGGCATGGCCGACGGCGACCAGGACGCCCCGGTCTCGATCTTCCACCCCACCTACCTGATCCTGGTGGCGGGGGTGTCCAACGCGTTCCTGTCCGGGGACCTTTTCAACCTGTACGTGGGCTTCGAGATCCTGCTCACGGCAAGCTACGTCCTGATGACGCTGGGCGGCACCGGGCCGCGCATCCGCGCCGGCGTCACCTACGTGGTGGTGTCCGTGGTGTCCTCGGTGCTGTTCCTGATCTCCATAGCCATGGTCTACGGCGCCACCGGAACGGTGAACATGGCGGATCTGGCCATCAAGCTCGGGGACCTGGACCAGGGCACCAGGACCCTGCTGCACGTCATGCTGCTGGTGGCCTTCGGCATCAAGGCCGCCGTCTTCCCCCTGTCCTTCTGGCTCCCCGACTCCTACCCCACGGCGCCGGCCCCCGTCACCGCCGTGTTCGCCGGGCTGCTCACCAAGGTGGGTGTGTACGCGATGGTCCGGACCGAGACCCTGCTGTTCCCCGGGGACACCCTCAACACGCCCCTGATGGTGGCGGCGCTGCTGACCATGGTGGTGGGCATCCTTGGTGCCCTGGCCCAAAGCGACATCAAGCGGCTCCTGTCGTTCACCCTGGTCAGCCACATCGGGTACATGGTGTTCGGCCTGGCCATGTCCTCCGTTGCCGGGCTGGCCGCAGCGGTTTTCTACGTGGCCCACCACATCACCATCCAGACCAGCCTCTTCCTGGTCACCGGCCTGATCGAACGGCGGGGCGGGAGTTCCTCCGTGGACCGGCTGGCCGGCCTGGCCAAACTGTCGCCCATGCTGGCGATGCTGTTCTTCGTTCCGGCCATGAACCTCGCTGGCATCCCGCCCTTCTCGGGGTTCCTCGGCAAGGTGGGCCTGATGCAGGCCGGCGTTGAGCTGGGCACGCCACTGGCCTACGCCCTGGTGATCGGCGGGGTGGTGACGAGCCTCCTGACCCTGCTGGCCGTTGCCAGGGTCTGGAACCGCGCGTTCTGGCGCAGGCCCACCGACGCTGAGCATCCGGATCCGGTGCTCCTTGCCAGCCCGGCCCGGGTGTCGGGACCGGGCGCCAAGCTGAACACCGTGACCCTCCTGCCGCGCACCATGGTGGGCCCCACATTGGGCCTGGTGGCGCTGGGCGTTGCCCTGACCGTCTTTGCCGGGCCGCTGTTCGGGCTCTCGGACCGGGCAGCGCGGGACATGCTGGACCGGACCCCGTACATCCAGTCAGTCCTGGGCCCTGATGTCCCGGTTCCCGCCACGCCTGCCGTGGGAGGTATGCGATGAGCCGCAAACGCATCTCCCTGCGCCAGGAACTGCCTCTCCTGGTCTGGCTGGTGATTGTCTGGGGCGCCCTGTGGCAGGACTTCAGCCCCGGGAACCTCCTCTTCGGTGCCCTGCTGGCAGTGGGCGTGGCCCGGTTGTTCTACCTTCCGCCGGTGGAGCTCAGCGGCCGGTTCAACATCCTTTACGCGGTTCCCTTCGCGCTTGCCTTCGTGGGCAAAGTGGTGGTGGCGAGCGCCCAGGTGCTGTACCTGGCCACGGTCCGCGGCCCCAAGGTGACCAACGCCGTCGTTGCTGTGAGGCTGCGCAGCCACCAGGACCTGATCGTCACCGCCACCGGCCACGTGATCTCCCTGATCCCGGGGTCCCTGGTGGTCGAGGTGGACCGCTCCACATCCACCCTCTACCTGCACGCGCTCAACATCGCCTCCAAGCAGGACGTGGAGGGCCTGCGGAACGAAGTCCGGTCCATCGAGGCCGGCCTGATCCGCATCATGGGCAGCCCGGAGGAACTCGAAGCCGTCCGAATGGAGGCCGCCACGTGATGCATGTTGTCCTGGCTGTTACAGCCGTCATCTTCTCGCTTGCTGCGGCCGGTGCCATCATGCGGATCGCCCGCGGCCCGTCATTGCTGGACCGGGTGCTGGCGGCCGACGTCCTCCTGGCCATCCTGGCCGGAGCCCTGTGCATCGACATGGCCGTGAACCGGCACCTGAACAACCTCATGCTGGTGGTGGCCATTTCCATCATCGGCTTCATCGGGTCCGTCACCGTGGCCCGTTTTGTGGCGGACCGAAGGGTGAAGCCCGATGAATCCTGACTTGTCCGGTCCCGACGGCTGGATCGACGCCGTCTCGGCAGTATTCATGGTGGTGGGGGCGCTCATGTCCCTGGGCGCCGCCATCGGCCTGCTCCGCTTCCCCGACCTGCTGAGCCGCATGCACGCGGCCACCAAACCGCAGGTCCTGGGCCTGTTCCTGCTGCTGGCGGCTATTGGACTGCAGATGCGGACGTGGTGGGTATGGCCCGTCCTGGTGGTTGCCTGGATCTTCCAGCTGCTCACCGTACCGGTGTCCGCGCACATGGTGGGCCGCGCGGGGTACCGCACCAAGCACCTGCACCGGGAGCTGCTCACGGCCGACGAGCTGGAGGCCGTGGTGCAAAAAGCCGCCGCCGAGGCTGCCCGGAAAGACAGCCCCGACGGCGGCGGGTAACGCCGGGAGCTAGACGATGTCCTGCGACTTGGCGAAGCGGGTGATGGCGCGCTGGGTGCCGCGGTTGGCCAGCACCTGGATGATGGCGCTGACGGACGCCGAGATCAGCGCGAAGGTCAACGCCGAACGCAGGCTGGTGGGGACATCCTCGTTCTTGCCGGTGGGGGCTTTCTGCCCGGTGGTCTTCTCCCAGATGGTGTTGACCAGCTTGGTGCCGGCCAGGCCTGCGCCGAGGCTCACCCCGGTTCCGAGCAGCTTGATGAAAAGGTTCATTCCTATTACTCCTTGCGGGCGGAAAACGGACTGCCTCCAGCCTAGCCGTACGCCCGTGCCGGTCCGGGCAAGGCCGTGGCGTGCTGCAGGCGGGTTGTTGGACTAAATGGCTTGTTGGACTACTTCGCGGGCGGCTCGGTGCGGAACTTGATCATCTTGTGCGTGCCGTCGCAGTAGGGCTTGATGGCCGAGGCGCCGCAGCGGCACAAGGCAACGGTCCTGCGGTCGCGGGGCACCGCGTCCCCGGATGGGGTGACGATCTCGAAATCACCCCTGACGATCAGGGGCCCGTCCGGGCAGACCACGATGGAGCCCGCGGCGGATTCCTGGTCCATGTCCGATCCTGTTCCATGCTGTCCGGGTTTCATGCCTGCACCGCTTTCGTCGTAGTCATGCTGCGGCCGGCCCGGCCGCCCGCAGCGATGATGCGCCGGCTTCCCATGAGGACATCAGATGGGCGGACAGCCGGCCGTCGAGGGCCATGGCGGCAGTGGCCCCAAACAGGACGTCCGCGAGGAGTTCCGGTTCGGCTTCGACGAGGCCGCCGGCGAGGTCCCGGCCTGCGATCTGCTCGTGGACGGCGTCGGCCTCCACATGCTCATCGAAGTAGTGGGTGACGTCCGCGCCGAAACCGTGCCGGCGGAATCCGTTGCCGTAGAACCGGTTGGGCTGGGAGGAGGTCATCTCGTAGATCGCCAGGTGGCCGGTGATGGCACCCCGGAGCCGCCGGTTCAGGCCGCACAGCGACATGAGGTTGACGGACGCGAGGGAGACGGCGGGGACGGCATCCACGTACGCGCCGTAGCTGACGTCGAGGCCCAAACCGCGCATGGTCCGGGCGAACAGCGCGCTGTGCATGCGCTCGGGGCGGCCGCCGCCGTATTCATCCGCCTGGATTTCCACCAGGGCCGCCTTGGGCCGTCCGCTGAGCCGCGGAATGGCCCATGTATGCGGGTCGGCTTCCTTCAGCTGGTACATCGACTTGTGGATCAGGAACTCCCGGAGCTGGTCCAGGCCCGCCTTCCTGGCGACGTAGCGGGAGACGCTGGGCCCGGTGTCCGTGGCTGCGAGGCCGAACAGGACGTCGGCTACCTGGTCGCTGGTCAGGGCACCGGCAGGCAGTTCGAAGTCTGCGGCGGCCTGGTGCGCGGCGGTACGGAGGGCTGCCTCAAACGGTGCCTCGACCAGCTGCCGGACCCGGATTAACGCCGGCTCCCACTCCCAGTCGTCGGAGACGCCGGCCAGGCCGGAATAGTGGAGCTCGTAGAGGCAGAAGAGGGCCAGCTGGATGTCCTCGTCGCCGATGATGTCACTAGTGCCGGCCACCTGCCGTGCCGCGAGGTGGTACAGCCCGTCCAGCCCCGTCCCGGCTTCGGCCGGAGCCTGCGCAAGGAGTGCGAACAGGGCGTTGCTGAGGGGGCCTCTGGATTCCGGGATTCTCATGGTGCTCC
Organism: Pseudarthrobacter sp. Pseusp20; assembly: GCF_059492155.1. Lineage (NCBI taxonomy): Bacteria > Bacillati > Actinomycetota > Actinomycetes > Micrococcales > Micrococcaceae > Pseudarthrobacter > Pseudarthrobacter sp. Pseusp20. The sequence continues at coordinate 4,385,108 of NZ_CP168521.1, read as the reverse complement.
TTGGTCTGCCGCGCTGGTGACGGGAACGAACGCGGGACCGCCCATGGTGACTCCCATGCCCTGTCCTCCTCGAAACCCGGGAACCAATATAGTAAGCATGATTACTAATAAAAGCTAAGCAGGCTTCCTGTTGGCGGCAGGTCAACCGGCGCCTAATCCCGCAGCGACGACCCCAGGATGTCGCGCAGCGCCTCAACCACCAGGTCATGGTCCTGCAGCTGCGGCAACCCGGAGACGGTCAGCGTGGCCACGGCGCCCACGCCGGTGACGTAGATCGGAAAGGCGCCGCCATGGGCTGCATACCGGGATTGGTCGAACCAGGCGTTGTCCTCGATCCGGCCGCCGCCCAGCCGGCCGCGAAGCCCCACCAAAAGTGACGGCACCTCGTACCGGGCGGCAGTGCGCTGCTTGGCGCGGATCCAGTGCCCGTTGTCCGGCGTGGCGCCCGGGAGCGCGACGTGGAACAGGACCTGCTCGCCCTTGGTGATGTCGATGGCGATGGGAAGGGACCGCTCCTTGCCCAGCTCCACCAGGAGCAGGCCCAGGTTCAACGCGTCATCCAGCGAAAAGCCGGGGAACTGGAGCTCCCGGACCTCCGCCTCGATGCGGGCGATCGACGCTTCCAGTGACCCCTCCAGCTGGGCGTCGGCGGAATCAGGATCGAATCCGGTCACATCCGGTGGAATGGCGCTCATGGCCCTCAATCTACCCCCGCCAGGTGTAAACTTGACCACGCCCGGAAGGGCAGTTCAAAAAGCCTTACCCATCCAAAAGCACCACTAATAACGACAGGGGAGCGCCGCCGTCGGACATCCTGGCACAAGCCGGGCACCGCAGGTGGGCGCTGAGAGTGCGGACAGCCGCAGACCCTCGAACCTGATCCGGTTAGTACCGGCGCAAGGGAGTCGAGTTCTCAAAGTGCCGCGGCTGCACGGCAACAGCCGTCAGCCGGGTCCACTTTCCCCTCCTGTTTCCCAGGAGGATCACATGAGTACTGCAGCAATCAAGAAGACCACCAGTAAGTCCTGGCGCGTCGTGGACATCGTGGTCGCCGCGCTGGTGGCCATCGCGGGCGGCGTCATTTTCTGGGCGTGGGACCAGGGAGCAGCCGCGCTTTCTGCCCCCATGAATGCCGCCTACCCGCCCCTGACCGGGCTGCTGGCGGGCGGCTGGATGATTCCCGGCGTGCTGGGAATGCTGATCATCCGCAAGCCCGGGGCCGCCCTGTTCTGTGAAACCGTGGCCGCCACCGGGGAACTCCTCATGGGTTCCCAGTACGGTGCCTCGGTCCTCTTCTCCGGCTTCATCCAGGGCCTCGGCGCGGAAATCATCTTCGCCATCTTCGTCTACCGCAAGTTCAACCTGCCCGTCTCCCTGCTGGCAGGCGCCGCGGCTGGATTCTTCTGCGGACTGAATGACTCATTCGCACCGTGGGGCTGGAACATCGCCTACTCCGGTGCGGACAAGCTGGCGTACATCGTGCTGACCACCCTCTCCGGCGCCATTCTCGCCGGCGCCCTGTCCTGGCTGGCCACCCGCGGCCTGGCGCGTACCGGCGTGCTGAGCTCCTTCGCTTCGCGCAAGGCCGCCACGGAGCCTGTCTTCTCCTGATGGCACCAGCCCAGCGTGACGGCGGCACCGTCCGCCCTGCCGCCGTCACAGCCCGGGGCTGGGGATGGCGGCACGCCGGCAGGGCCAAGCCTGCCGTCCATGCGCTTGACCTGGACATCAGCCCGGGGGAGCGGGTGCTCCTGCTCGGCCCCTCGGGCGCCGGGAAGTCCACGCTCCTGCACGCGCTCGCAGGGGTGCTGGGGGACATCAACGACGACGGCGGCGAGGCGGGGGACGCCGACGAGTCGGGTTCGCTGCTGGTTGACGGCGCCGTGCCCCGCGCCCAGCGCGGGCGCGCCGGACTTATGCAGCAGGACCCCGAGACGCAGGTGGTCCTGTCGCGGGTGGGGGACGACGTCGCCTTCGGTGCCGAAAACCTTGCCGTCCCACGGGAAGCAATCTGGGCGCGCGTGCACGAGGCGCTTGCCGACGTCGGACTGTCCCACCTGCCGCTGGACCACCCGACGTCGGCCCTGTCCGGCGGGCAAAAGCAGCGCCTGGCGCTGGCCGGCATCCTGGCCATGCGCCCGGGCCTGATCCTCCTGGATGAGCCAACCGCCAACCTGGACCCGGACGGCGTGTTGGAGGTCCGCGATGCCGTGGCGCGGTGCCTGGACAAGACCGGGGCCACGCTGGTGGTGGTGGAGCACCGGGTGTCCGTGTGGAAGGACCTGGTGGACCGGATCGTGGTCCTGCAGCCGGGCTCCGCCGCGGATCCTGCCGTACTCCTGGACGGGCCGCCGGACCAGGTGCTCACGGAGGCGCGGGCCATGCTGGCCGCCGCCGGTGTGTGGGTCCCCGGCTACGTCCCGGCAACCCGTGCCCGGGCGGTGGTCCCGGCCCCCGGCACGGGAAACCTCCTGCTCGCAGCCGAACAGTTGGCAGTCGCCCGCGAACGTCCCCGACGCAAGGGCTTAAGGAAGATTCCGCCGTCACCGGTCCAGGAAGGCCTGGCCGCGCAGGTGCGCGCCGGGCAGGCGCTCGCCGTGACGGGTCCCAACGGCGCCGGTAAGTCCACTTTCGCCCTGACCCTGGCAGGGCTGCTGGAACCGGTGTCCGGAAAGGTCTCCGCCACCATGGACCTGAGCCGCGGTGCCGGCATTGACCCGTACCGGTGGAAGGCGGATCAGCTGATTTCCCGAGTGGGGACGGTGTTCCAGGAGCCGGAGCACCAGTTCGTGACCGGCAGGGTGCTTGACGAACTGCTGTTCGGCCCCCGGCACCTGGGCCACGGCGGGGATCGGGTGGACGAACTGCTGGAGCGGCTGCGGCTCACCGCGCTGGTGGACGCCAACCCCTACACGCTCTCCGGTGGCGAGAAGCGGCGGCTGTCCGTGGCCACCGTCCTTGCCGCCAGCCCGCAGGTCCTGGTCCTGGATGAACCCACGTTCGGGCAGGACGCCAACACATGGGCCGAGCTGGCGTCCTTCCTGTCCGAGCTCCTGGATGCCGGCACTGCCGTGGTGTCCGTGACCCATGACGCCGAATTCACCCAGGCCTTGGGCGGGGCCGAACTGCGGATGGCCGCGGCGGAAGCGGTGGCGCCATGAGGCAGCAACTCACCCTGGGCGGCAACCATGCCCTCCTGGTCCGCGCCAATCCACTAAGCAAGTTCGCTGCCGTCCTGCTGATCACCGCCGTCCTGGCGCTGTCCATCGACTGGGTTTCGGCGTCCGTGGCCCTGGTCTTTGAGCTTCTGCTCTTTCCCCTGGCCGGGCTCACCCTGTCCCTGCTGTGGCAGCGCGGCTGGCCGCTGATCCTTGCCGCTGCCGTGGGTGGCTGGAGCACCTCCATCCTGGCCCCGGACAGCGGCCGGATCCTGCTCGACGCCGGGATCTGGTCCATGAGCGAAGGTTCCCTGCAGCTGGGCATCGGCTTCCTCCTGCGCGGCTTTGCGATCGCCCTTCCGGCCGTGCTCCTGATGAGCTGCACCGATCCCACGGACCTTGCCGACGCGCTGGCGCAGAAGGCGCGCCTGCCGCACCGCTTTGTCCTGGGAACGCTCGCCGCGATGCGCCTGGTGGGGCTCATGGCTGAAGAATGGCAGACCATCGGGATGGCCCGGCGTGCGCGTGGCGTGGGTTCGCGCGGCAGCGTGGCCCAGCGGGTGAAGGCCACGCTGGGCCAGAGTTTCGGGCTGCTGGTACAGGCCATCCGCCGCGCGTCCCGGCTTGCTGTGACCATGGAAGCCCGCGGTTTCGGCGGCGGCAACCGGACCTGGGCCCGGGAATCCACGTTCAGCGCGCTGGACCTTGGGGTGGTGGCCGGCGGTGTCCTGGTGGCCGGCCTCGCGCTATTTGCTGCCCTGGCCGCCGGGACCTGGAACATGGTGTGGCTGGGCAGTTGATGTTGGCGGTCCGGCCCAGGTGATTCCTATCGCATGCAGTGGGTAGAGGCTTTCCCGATGCCCCATACCAGTGGCCGATCAGGGCCCGCGTAACTCATCTATGATATATTTGCGGATATGACGCAGGAGACCGCTGAGCACGTTGCCGCCATGTTGAGGGATGCCCGGAGCGAGAAGGGCTGGACCCAGGGCCAGTTGGCCGCCGAGCTCGGCACCAGCCAGAGCGCCGTTGCCCGGATGGAGCAGGGCAAGCAGAACCTGAGCCTGAAGATGATCCAGAGGCTGGAAAAGATCTTCGACCGCAGCATCGTCAACGTCGGCAAGCCGCAGATGACGCACCTGCGGGTGGAGGGCGGCCGTACCCTCTCCGGTGCCGTGGATGTCAACAGCAGCAAGAACGCCGGCGTCGCCCTGCTGTGCGCCAGCCTGATCAACCGTGGCACCACCGTGCTCCGCCGGCTGGCACGGATCGAGGAAGTCAACCGCATTGTCGAAGTGCTGACCAGCATCGGCGTCGAGTGCACCTGGCTCAACGACACTGACCTGCGTCTTCGCCGTCCCGCCGTCCTGGACCTGGAAGCCATGGACGTTGACGCGGCGCGCAGGACCCGCAGCGTCATCATGCTGCTGGGTCCCCTTCTGGATGAGTCGCGGGAGTACCGGCTGCCCTACGCCGGCGGCTGCGACCTCGGCACCCGCACCGTGGAACCGCACATGCAGGCGTTGCGCCAGTTTGGCCTTGCCGTGGAAGCCACGGCCGGTTTCTACACGGTCCAGGCTCCGCCGGCGGACGCGCAGGACCGCTCCTTCGTCCTCACCGAACGCGGGGACACCGTCACCGAGAACGCCATCATGGCCGCGGCGCACCGGCCGGGAACCACCGTGATCCGCAACGCCAGCCCCAATTACATGGTGCAGGACCTGTGCTTCTACCTGCAGATGCTGGGCGTCACCATCGAGGGCGTGGGCACCACCACCCTGAAGATCACGGGCCGGGCCGACATTGACGCGGAGATCGAGTACTTCCCCTCCGAGGATCCCATCGAGGCGATGAGCCTCATCACGGCCGGCATCGTCACCAATTCCGAGGTCACGGTGCGGCGGGTGCCCATCGAGTTCATGGAAATCGAGTTGGCCACCTTGGGCCAGATGGGGCAGAAGCTGGAAATTTCGGGCGAGTACATGGCCCGCAACGGCCGCACCCGGCTGGTGGACGTGACCACCAAGCCCTCCGAGCTGCATGCCCCGGAGGACAAGATCCATCCGATGCCGTTCCCCGGGCTGAACATCGACAACCTGCCGTTCTTTGCCGTCATTGCCGCGAACGCCGATGGCCAGACCATGATCCACGACTGGGTCTACGAGAACCGGGCCATTTACCTGACAGAGCTGAACAGGCTTGGGGCGCAGGTGCAGTTGCTGGATCCGCACCGGATCTACGTCAACGGGCCCACCAAGTGGCGCGCCGCCGAGGTGGGCTGCCCGCCTGCACTTCGTCCGGCCGCCTGCCTGCTGCTGGCCATGCTCGCCGCCCGGGGCGTATCCGAACTGCGGAACATCTACGTGATCGAGCGTGGCTACGAGGACCTGGCGGAACGCCTGAACACCATCGGCGCCAAGGTGGAGTACTTCCAGGACTAGCATTCACGGTTCGTCATGAATCGCCGGGGCCCCTCGAATGCCGGACAAGTATCGCAGAATGTTCGTATGCGTACTTTTGGCGTAGAGGAGGAACTCCTGATCGTTGATCCGGAGTCCGGGGAACCCCTTGCCCTGGCCGACGCCCTCCTGGCCGGCCACCGCGTTGCGGCTGACGATCTTCCCGTGGACCCGGAGGTCCACCACTCCGGAAAACAGGCGGATTACGACGACGAGATGGGCTTGAGTGCCGAGCTGAAGCTTGAGCAGATCGAGACCCAGACCCGTCCGTGCCTCGAATACGGGAGCCTGCTCGAACAGATCCGCGCGGGCCGCGCCCTGGCGGACCAGGCCGCCAGGAAGCATGGCGCCAGGGTGGCGGCCCTCGCCACCTCGCCCTTGGCCTCCACCACCCACACGACGCCCGACCCCCGGTACGCCAAAATGCTGGAGCGCTTCGGCCTCACCGCCCAGGAGCAGCTGACCTGCGGCTTCCATGTGCACACGTTCATCGAATCGCCCGAAGAGGGCGTGGCGGTCCTGGACCGGATCCGCGACAAGCTGGCAGTGCTGACGGCCCTGAGCGCCAATTCACCCTTCTGGAACGGCGTTCCGACCGGGTTTGAAAGCTACCGCACCCAGGCCTGGAACCGGTGGCCCACGGCGGGCCCGGCCGGTATTTACGGGACGTACCCTGCCTACCGGCGCGTGGTGACGCGGCTGCTGGAAAGCGGCGTCATGCTCGATGAGGGCATGCTGTACTTCGACGCCCGGCTGTCCCGCAACCACCCCACCGTCGAGGTTCGCGTGGCGGACGTCTGCCTTCGTGCCGAGGATGCAGCGCTCATTGCCGTGCTGGTTCGGGCGCTGGTGGAATCCGCCAGCAGGGAATGGCAGGCCGACGTGGATCCTGCGCCGGTTCCCACCGTCCTCCTCCGGATGGCCTCGTGGCAGGCCAGCAGCGCCGGGCTAAGCGGTGAACTCCTGGATTTTGGGAATTTCCGGCCCGCACCGGCCGCGGACGTGGTCCGGTCCCTGGTGGATTACCTGGCTCCCGTCCTGTCCGAACAGGGGGAGCTGGCACTGGCACGGCAGGGGGTGGAGGACATCATCGCCCGCGGAACGGGAGCCGCCGAACAGCGCCGCGCCCGGGACAAGGCGGTGGCGGGACCGCCCCCGGAGGACATGGGGTTCGGCGCCGTGGTGCGGCAGGCCGTCAACGTGACCATGCGGGATGCCCTGGACCTTGCTGACGTGGAGGGCACGCCCGAACTGCTGCGGGTCCGCCAGAGCTGACCTTCGACGCGCATATCCATTCCCGACGCGCAGATTCCTCCTCGCGGCCCATATTTGGTGCGCGCCAGGGAATCTGCGCATCGAAAGGAGGAAGCGCGTCGCCCGGACCCAGAGGAGCTAGGGCTTCCCGCGCGGCTAGATCTGCTTGAGTGCCTGTTCCAGGTCGCGGAGGAGGTCCTCCGGGTCCTCGAGCCCTACCGAGAGCCGCACCACGCCGTCACTGAGCCCAATGGCGGCGCGCCCTTCCGGCCCCATGGCGCGGTGCGTGGTGGTGGCGGGGTGCGTGATCAGGGACTTCGAATCACCAAGGTTGTTGGAGATGTCGATGATGCGCAGCCCGTCCAGCAGTGCGAAGGCCGCTTCCTTGCCGGAGCGCCCGCCGGAGGGAGCCAGCTCAAGCGTGAGGACCGTACCGCCGGCGCTCATCTGCCGTGCCGCCAGGTCGTACTGCGGGTGGGACTTGAGCAGCGGGTACTTCACCCAGCTCACGGCGGGCTGTTCTTCCAGCCACTCTGCGAGCCGGAGCGCCGTGGCGGAGGAATGGTTCACGCGCAGACTCATGGTCTCCAGGCCCTTGGTCAGGACCCAGGCGTTGAACGCCGAGAGTGCGGGCCCGGTGTGGCGCATGAGCTGTTTTACGGGACCGTCGATGAACTCCTTGGTGCCCAGGATGGCGCCGCCCATGACCCTGCCCTGGCCGTCGATGTGCTTGGTGCCGGAGTAGACGATGACGTCGGCGCCCAGGTCACCGCAGCGCTGCAGCAGGGGAGTGGCGAAGACGTTGTCCGCCACCACCTTGGCGCCGGCGGCATGCGCAAGTTCGCTGACCGCGGCGATGTCCACGATCTCCTGCATCGGGTTGGACGGGGATTCGAAGAAGACGGCGGTGGTGGGCTTGGAGAGGGCCTCGCGCCACTGGTCCAGGTCCGGCCCGTCCACGAAGACGGTCTCCACGCCCCACCGGGGAAGGATCTCGTTCAAAATCACGAAGCACGAACCGAACAGCGACCGGGCGGCCACCACCCGGTCGCCGGCAGCCAGCAGGGCACCAAGCGCGGTGAACACCGCGGACATGCCCGACGCCGTCGCGAAGCAGGCTTCGGTGCCTTCCAGCAGCCGGAGCCGCTCCTGGAAGGTGGCCACGGACGGGTTTCCGTAGCGGGAGTAGACAAAGCGTTCGTCCTCGCCGGTGAAGGCGCGTTCAGCTGCTGCCGCGGATTCGTAGACGAAGCCGGAGTTCAGGAAAATGGCCTCGGACGTTTCCTGGAAGTTGGTGCGGTCCAGCCCGCCACGGACAGCCTGGGTGTCGGGGTTCCAGCCGGGGGCGTCTTGGTTGAAGGTCACTTAGTTCTTTCCGAGGTTGGTGGGAAGGCCGCGGTTTTTCCAGCCGTTGACGGTGCGTTCGCCATAGCGGTCCGGCTCGCCTTCAAAGCCCTCCAGCACGTTGTAGGAGGTGAAGCCGGCCCGGGTGGCCGCGATGGCTGCCGCGATGGACCGCTGGCCGGAGCGGCACAGGAACACCAGTTCGGTTGAACGGTCCTCGGGCGCCTGCTGGCTGAGGTCGTTGATGAAGTCGGGGTTGGGGATGCCGCCGGGGAAGGTCCACTGGATGAAGAGGGGGTCGTTGTCCGTGGCCTTGGTGTCCGGAATGCCGATGTGGGCCCATTCGCCCTCGGTGCGGACGTCCACCAGGATGGCGCCCTGTTCCAGCTTCTCCCATGCTTCCTGGGGCGTGAGGTCTCCCGCGTAGCTCATGCGTGGCCCTCGCCGTCGAACTCGCCTTCAAATTCGGCGTCCAGTTCATCCACTGCGGTGGCAACCGCGGCATCGGCCGAGGCGATTGCCGCCGGAAGGACCACTGCCTGCGCCACGATCACGCTGGTGCCGTTGAAGGTGGCTGCCGGGCTGCCGTGCAGCACATAGCCGTCGGCCAGGGCCGTGGAGATCCGCTCGCAGAATGAACGGTCATCCGGGCCGGTGATCAGGCGGTAGGACAATTTTTCGTCAGGGGCAGGTGCGTCAGACACGACGGATCTCCTTCTTTCACGCTTGCAGCTCGAATCGGTCGATATGCCGAGTATTCACCTGAGGCACCCCGCCGCGAAAGGGAGGGTTGCCGACCGGCCAGTCAGGGCTTCACACCGGTACTCATTACTCCCCAAAAACGTAACATCTGCCGCGCCAAGCCGCACCGCCGCCGTCGTCATGTTCCGTAATTGAGCAGCGCTGAAGGGAGGCGCGGGGTTGAAGGAAAGCGCGACGGCGGACATCGCCGCAGGTGGGCGGCCGGCCACGTGCCGCCCGGGGCCGCAGGGCCGATAAAGTTCTTACCGGGGCGCCGCCCCGTCGTCACAGCAATGAGCACCGGGGGTCCTGTCAGCATGCGGGCAAACACATCGCGCCACCAGGCCGCCATCCGGGGGACCCGCCGGCCGTCCATCGGGGCGTTCCTGGCCGCGGCCCTCGTCAGCCTCCTGGCCCTGCTGGCGGCTGCGCCGGCGCATGCGGCGGACGTTGCGCCGGAAAAGGGAAAGCCCTGGCTGGGCGCGGTGCTCGAGTGGGGCGAGGACACCGCCGCAGGTTTCAGCGGCCGGCTTGGTGCCAGTCCGGCCGTCTTCGGCCACGACATCACCATCCCCTACCGCGATGCGGAACGGAACGACCTTGACGGCTTCCTTCAGCAGGCCGCGTCCCTAGGCGCCCACGCCCTGCTCACGGTGAAGCCGTCAGTGCCCCTGGACCAGCTCGGCACCGCGGAAGCGGAAGCATTCGCAGCGCAGGTGCGCGACCTTACGTCCGGGTTCAAGGGGCAGTTGCTGATCCGGTTCGCCCCGGACATGAATGCAAGCTGGGTGGCCTGGGGCCAGCAGCCCGCCGCGTACCGGCAGGCCTTCAGGGCTGTGGCGGCAGCGTTCAAGAAGTACGACGGCGGCCGGGCCACCTTGGTGTGGGCGCCTTACCTGGGCAAGGACTACCCCTTTGACCGCAACCGGGATGCCCCGCAGCCCGGAACCGAAGGCTTTTCCCTCCTGGACACGAACGGCGACGGGGCCTGGAACTCAAGCGACAGCGCCTACGCCCCTTACTACCCGGGCGACGACGCAGTGGACTGGGCGGGGCTGGCCGCCTATCACGACGACACGGCCGGCGGCCCCGCCGTCAACTCCCAGCCGAGGGCCGGCGAGCTCCAGGACATGCTGACGGCCTCCGGCGGCGAAAACTTCTACGGCACCTATTCCGAGGGGCGCAACAAGCCGTTCCTCCTCCAGACCTCTGCTTTCTACAGCCCCGCGTCCGGCGGCGCGCAGGAGGCGGACATCAAGGCGGGCTGGTGGGACCAGGTGGTGGGAACTGCCACTTCCCCAGCTTTTGCCGGGACGGCCGCCGTTGTCTGGGACGAGCGCACCAGCACCAGGGATACCGGCGTGGCGAGCATCAGCTGGCTGCTCACGGGACAGGCGGGCATCGCCAAAGCGGCCCTGGACAGGCTGAAGGCATCGCCAATGGTCACCGGGCCGGTCACCGACGTGGCATCCGGGAGCACCTACGTCCGGGCCAACACGCTCTCCGGGGCTGCCGCCTGGACTGTTGCCGCCGCCATGGCCATCCTCCTGGTGGCCCTGTGGCAGATACCCCGCCGGATCAACGCAGCCACGGCCTGGGGCTACCAGGATCCCTCCGCCAGGGACTCGCGCATCGATCTGCTGCGCGGGATGGCCATCGTCTTTGTGGTGGTGAACCACCTGGGCATGGCATCGCTGTTCCAGCTGCTCACCCAGGAGGCCGTGGGCTTCGTGTCGGGTGCGGAACTGTTCGTCCTGTTCTCCGGACTGGTGGTGGGCATGGTGTACGGACCCAAGGCCAGGGAGGACTTCGGGCAGGTGGTCGACCTCACGACCCGCCGCGCCGGCAAGCTCTACCTGACGGCGCTGGCCGTGCTGATCGGCGTCTTCCTTCTGTCCCTGCTCCCGTTCTTCCACACCGAGGCCCTGACCACGTTCGTGGACCAGGGGACCGGTGGCGCCGGGCACAACGGGGCCGGCCGGACCTACGACCTCTATGCGGGCATGTCATCGCTGTTCCAGTTCCCCGTCCCGCCCCAGGTGCTTCCGGCCATCGTGCTGCTGCAGTTCGGTCCCTGGCAGTTCAATGTCATGGGGCTCTATGTGGTGCTGTTGCTGGTCAGCCCGCTGATCCTCGCGGCGCTGAACCGCGGAAAGGCCATCTGGGTCGTGGCGGTGTCGGTTGCCGTGTATGCGGCAGGTGCCATGACCAGGTTCCGGATCCTGCCCTCGCAGTTTGAGGACTCCTTCCCGCTGCTGGTGTGGCAGGTGCTTTTCGTGCTTGGGCTGGTTGCGGGCTACCATCGGCGCAGCATCACAGCGTGGCTGTCGCGCCACACGTGGGTGGTGGTTGCCTGCACCACGGCAGCATTCGCTTTGGCCTTCCTGTCCTGGGGCAACCCCTACCTGGCCAACGCCTATGACGTCCGACTGGCGCTGCTGCCGGATGCGTCCTACCGGGCAATGTATGACGCCTTCTTCGGCCGGACATACCTGGCCCCGGGCCGGCTGCTCAACGTCCTGGTCCTGGTGGTGGCTGCGTACGCATTCCTCAGTGCTTACTGGAAACCGGTGGACCGGGCCCTGGGCTGGTTCCTGGTCCCGCTGGGACGGGCCACGCTGTACGTCTTCATCATGCACGTGGTGCTGATCGCCGTCGTGGCCAACATCCCGGCCCTGCAGCAGCAAAGCATCCTCCTCAACACCGTGGCCTACGCCGTGGTCCTTGGGATGCTCTGGGTGATGGTCCGCACCAGGTTCCTCTTCCGGATCATCCCTGCCTAGCCCGGGGCATGAAAAATGCTGCGGCACGGGCGTGCCACAGCATTTGATCATGTACCACCCGGCTGCCCGGTGGCCTCTTACGAATCCGGGGGTCTCAGACCAGGCCCGGGTAGCTGGTCATGATGTAGTCCGCAGCGGCAGGACCCTTCATGCGCAGCCCGTTGCGGCGCGGCGGGATCCGGTGCTTCATGGCTGCCCAGAAGGTGGACTCGGTGCCGGCCGGCTGCTGGTTGAGGAAGCACCAGCTGGTGTACAGGCCGTAGAGGCGGTCGCGGTCCATGCTGGAACCAGCGGCGTGGTCGGGGTAGGTGGCTTCGTGGAGAAAAGTATCGAACTGCGAATGTGCCATGATGGCTTCCCTTCGCTAAGTGCTCGGCGCCGCCGTTCGGCTACAGCAGCAAGATTTGATGCCCTGCACATGGCCATCGAATCTATAGGTTGGGTCCCGTGAAAAGCATCCGGGGACTCAGCGTCGTCAGCGCCTGTCTACGATGTAGACTTTACCCGTAGACTACAAGTAAGGCAACCGTCTCGATTAATCCGGGCCGCCACTTCCACCGCTAGGACAACACCATGAATCCCCCGCACGCTTCCGGCCGCACCCCCGCCAAGGCCAGGCTGAGCAGGGAGGTCGTGCTGGCCAAGGCCCTGGAACTGGTTGATGCCGAAGGACTGGATGCACTGACCATGCGCCGCCTGGGGCAGGAGCTTGGCCGGGACCCGATGAGCCTGTACCGCTACGCCGAGAACCGCGCGGCGCTGCTGGACGGGGTTTCTGAGCTGGTGCTCAACCAGCTTCCGATTCATCCGGAGGACCCGGATTGGAAAGCGCAGCTTCGGAGCATCGCCCACAACCTGCGGATGCTGGCGCTCAAGCATCCCAACGTTGTCCCCCTGCTGGTGACGCGGCCCCTCTCCACGCCGCTGGGCATGCGTCCGCTGGGCACGTTGCGGCCATTGGAGCAGATCCTGACCCTGCTGGTGGCGGCAGGATTCGAGCCGGCTGATGCGCTGCACGTCTACCGCGCCTACTACGGCTTCCTCTACGGGCACCTCCTGAACGAACTGCAGGAGTACGTGGTGGACCCGGAAGAGAACGAGGTGCTGCTGCGGCTGGGGCTCCACCGGCTGCCCGCGAAGGAATTCCCCCGGCTGCGTGCGCTGGCGCCGGCGTTGGCTGACTACGACGGCGCCAAGGAGCTTGACCAAGGGCTCACCATCCTGCTGTCCGGGCTGGAAGCCCAGCTTTCACGGCAGGCGGCAGGCTCCAGCGCCTGACGGAGCGGCCGTGTAAAGGCGTGGTCGTTGAGCGGCCGCTATTCGAATGACGCCCGGCGCCGGTCCTGGAGGCGGGTGTTCCAGACGTCCGGCCGGTTCACCTGGAACCTGCGTCCGGTCAGCGCCTTGGCGTTCAGCCTGACGTAGTTTGCCTTTTCGCCGGGCTGCCACGGCTCCAGGCCAAGGCTGTCCACCGCATCTTTGACGGCCTGGTCTTCGATGATCCCGGTATTGCCCCGCGCCACCACGCTCCAGGCCAGTTCGGTGGTGGGGTCGTAGCCGTCGATCTCCAGTGCGGCAGGGCGTTCCATTTTCGCGTCCCACAGTTTTGAGCCGGGTGCCGTGCGGAAGACGATGCTGCGCAGGTGGACAACGTAATTCACGGGGAAGATTTCCGGATGTCCGTCCACCACGATGGCCAGCCTGCCCACCGTGTCGGTGTCAAGGAGTTCCCAGCAGTCGTCAAAGGACAGTTTTTCGATCGGCAGCTTGTGCGAGTCCATGGTGCACACCTTACGGGTGATGCCGGGGCGGGAAAAGGGCCGGCCCTGCCTGTTGCGGGCTAATGGATGCCGGCGAAAAGTCCGCTCAGTTCTGTGGTCAGTTCCTTTTGCACAGACGGGGTGCCGATCTCCCTGCCGTCAATCCGGTTCACGGGCGCCAGCAGGCGGACACTGGAGATCAGCCAGACCGCGTCTGCGTCCAGGAGGTCCTGTGGCACCAGCGGCCCGTAGCCCAGTTCCCAGCCCGCCGCCTTGGCGGCAGCAAAGAGAGCCCCCTGTGACGTTCCAGGCAGGATGCCGCTGTCCAGCTGTGGTGTGATGAGGCGCTTCACTGTTGTGCCGTCGTCGGACTTCTCCACATGCGCCAGCAGCACCGTGGAGGTGGGCCCTTCCAGGACCCGGCCATCGGAGGACGTGAAGATGACGTCGTCGGCGCCCTGTTTATGCGCGTGGCGCAGCGCTGCCATGTTGACGGCGTAGGAGAGCGTCTTGGCGCCCAGAAGCAGCCAGGGTGCCCGTTCGGCCACGTCACTGTCGTAGCCGCGGTCAAGGAGGATGACGTCGACGCCCGTTTCCCGCTGGCGGCGGGCGGCAGCTCCGGCCGGTGAGGCCTGGACCCAGGCGGTGGGGGCGGGCGCGCCTTCCACGCCGCGGGTCACCACCAGTTTGACCACCAGTTCATCTGCCGCCGGGTCTGCCGGCGGGTTCTCCGAACGGTGCCGGGCAACGGCAGCGGCAATGGCGCGCCGCCACGCATCCTGGTCCGGGATGTCCAGGTCCAGCGCCGCGGCGGATCCGCCAAGCCGGTCCAGGTGGGCCTGCATCTTCCGCACCGTTCCCCCAACCGCCAGCATGGTTTCGAACACGCCGTCGCCGCGCGTGACGCCAAGGTCCGTGACCAGCAGCTGGGGCTGGGAGGCATCCGCCACCCTGCCGTCGGGGAAGGCGGGGTCAAGGAAAACGAGAACCACGGGGGCTGGAGAGCTCATGGCACCAGCTTAGTGCGGCACCGCGGATAAGCTGGGCAGAGCGCCCCGGCCGGAAACCGTTCCCCGGGGCCCAACCTCCCCGGGAGTTATTGACGTGTTGTGGCCTTTTTCGCTTGCCGGCACCGCGCCGACGTGGGTTGTGGTGCTCCTGGGCTTCGCCGACCTTGTCATCAGGGTCCTGGCACTGGGCATCATCCCCGGCAACAGGCGGCCCACCACGGCGATGGCCTGGCTCCTGGGCATCTTCTTTATCCCATTCGTGGGCATCGCGCTGTTCCTGCTGTTTGGAAACTTCCAGCTGTCCAGCCGCCGCCGCGCCCAGCAGGAGCAGGTCAACGACAGGGTGCGGGCCGGCATCACCGCCCTCTCGGACGTGGACAGCGACTACCCCGGCCCCGAGTGGGTCAAGTCCGCCGCCGAGCTCAACCGCACCCTGGGTTCGCTGCCCATGGTGGACAACAACTCCGTTGACCTCATCCCCGGCTACCCGGATTCCATCCTGGCCATGACCCACGCGGTGCGGAAGGCGAAGAAGTTCGTCAACGCCGAGTTCTACATCATGAGCTCCGACCACGTCACCAACGACCTGCTCACGGCCATGGAAGAGGCCGCCGAGCGGGGCGTGGAAGTGCGGCTCCTGTTCGACCACATCGGCACGCTGCGCATCAAGGGCTACCGGAAGCTGCTGAAGCGCCTGAGGGCCGGCAAGATCCAGTGGAAGCGGATGCTTCCCCTCCTGCCCATCCATGGCCAGTGGCGCCGGCCGGACCTGCGCAACCACCGCAAGATCATGGTGATCGACGGCGAAATCGCCTTCACGGGGTCGCAGAACCTGATCGAGCCCTCCTACAACAACCCGCGCCACCGCAAGGCCGGCCGCGAGTGGGTGGAGCTGATGGCGTGCCTGCGCGGGCCCATCGTGACCACCCTGAACGTCGTCTTCGCCACCGACTGGCTGAGCGAGACCGACGAATCCCTGGAACACCAGTTGCAGCTCCCCGCGAATCCGGAGCCCGGCCACGTCACGGCCCAGGTGGTGCCCAGCGGTCCCGGGTTCATCACGGAAAACAACCTCCGGCTCTTCAACACGCTCATCTACTCCGCGCAGCACCGGATCTCCATTTGCAGCCCCTATTTCGTTCCGGACGATTCACTGCTGTACGCCATCACCACGGCAGCGCAGCGCGGCGTCGACGTGGAGCTGTTCGTGTCCGAGAAGGGCGACCAGTTCCTGGTCCACCACGCCCAGCGCTCCTACTATGAGGCGCTCCTTGAGGCCGGCGTGCGGATCTACCTCTACAAGGCGCCGTTCGTGCTGCACGCCAAGCACTTCACCATCGACGACGAGGTGGCCGTCCTGGGTTCCAGCAACATGGACATGAGGTCCTTCTCGCTGAACCTCGAGGTCTCCGTGATGCTCCTGGGCGAGGACATCGTGAACAAGATGCGGGCGGTGGAGGACACCTACCGGGACATCTCCCATGAGCTGAAGCTGGCAGACTGGCTGAACCGGCCGCTCGCCGCGCGCTATGTGGACAACGTGGCACGGCTGACGGCCACGGTGCAGTAGGACGGCCGTGCCTCCCTAAACCCGGGTCAGTCTTCGGGAAACTCCGCCCCCAGGGTGGAGAGCACCCCGTAGGCCTTGGTGCGGATCTCCTCATATTCGTCGTCCGGGTCGGAGTCCGAGGTGATGGCACCGCCGACGCCGAGCGACAGTTCCGCGGTTCCGTCGCCAGCCGTGCTGACCACCAGGGTCCGGATGGCGACGGCGAGATCCGCCGCCGCGTTGAGCGAGAAGTAGCCGATGGCACCTGAATAGATCCCCCGCGGCCCTGCCTCCAGGTCGTCAAGGATGGCCATGGTGCTGATCTTCGGAGCGCCCGTCATGGAGCCGGCCGGGAAGCAGGCCGCCACCGCCTCTGCCCGTGGTGCTCCGGGCAGGAGGTGGGCGTCGATGGTGCTGACCATCTGGTGGACGGTGGCGTAGCTCTCGATGGCGCAAAGCCTGCTGACCGTAACGGAGCCAGGCATGGCGAAGTGGCTGAGGTCGTTGCGCAGCAGGTCCACGATCATGATGTTCTCGGCCCTGTCCTTGACGGAGGTGGCCAGGTCCGTCCGCAGGCGGCTGTCCTCCTGCGGGTCGGCAGCCCGGCGCCGGGTGCCCTTGATCGGTTCGGCGCGCATTCCGCCGTCGGACCCTATCTTCAGGAACCGCTCGGGCGAGGTGCTGGCCACGGCAACGTTTCCCAGCCGGAGGTAACTGGCGAACGGGGCCGGGTTCCTGCTGCGGAGCGACAGGTAGGTGGCCCATGGATCCAGCGAGCCGGCCGGGACAGTGGCTTCTAGGGTGGTGGTCAGGCACACTTCGTAGGTGTTTCCCTGGGCGATCTGATGCTGTGCGGCGGCAATCTTCTCCCGGTACCGTGCCCCGGTGTCCCGGCTGCGGAAAGTGGGCGGTGTGGTGGGACGCACGACGCCGGTGCTGCCGCCGGCTTCCTGCGTTGGGTCCGCGGCGGCTTCCACGGCTGCCCGCGCCTCCACCAGCCACCCGCCGGCGTCCGGTGCCTCCAGGGCCAGGAGCCAGGCCGTGCCTTCGGCGTGGTCCAGGACCACCGCTCGGCCCGCGAAGATCAGGGCTGCGTCCGGCGTGGGCGCGGAAAGATCGCTGCCGCCGGTTTCGCGTTTCAGCTCATACCCCAGGCAGCCCAGCCAGCCCAGGGTGAATTCGCCGGGGTAGCCCTCGGGGGTCCGCACCGCCCGGCGGCCCCAGACGGTGTCGAGCCAGCGGAAGAAGGGGCCGGGAACGTTGGCAGTGGACGAGCCGGCGCTGATCCGGCTCACACCGCCACGGTGGGTGACGCACTGGCCGAATGTGCCGCCGTCGTCCGCCATGATGCTGAACCGGCTGCGCTCTGCGGCAGTCCGCTGTACAGGATCCGTGCTGTCCGGTCTGCTGCCTGTGTTGGAGGAGTCCAGCCAGACGGCGTTGCCAGAGCCGCCATACAGTGAGTGGAACAGGGTGGGTGCGTCCGGGGCGGCTTCAATGCGCTCGGCATGAAGGCGAAGGCCGCGGCGGGCTGACAACTCGGGGGCGAGGACCGGAGCCAGGGCGGGCAGGTAGGGGAGGAGTTGGAGGAGGTCCGCGGGGGCTGAGCCGTCGGCGAGGTTCCGGACGCGGAGGTCCGCGTGGCCGGGGACGTCGTCGCGGCCCAGCCACTCTTCCTCCTGGGCTGCCCAGAGGTCCCAGTACGGTTCATATGTTGCGCCGTCGCGCTCCAGTGCCCGGGTCCGCCGGACGTCGTCCGGGGATTCCGCCCAGATCACCGCGCCCAGCATGGGGCGGGCGGCCTCGGCGGCGGCCCCCACTCCCTCAACGATGACGATCTCCGCAGGCAGCGTCACCCGGGCGTCGCCGTCGTAGTGGTTAGCCCAGTCCCAGCTGGTCCAGGAGGCCGCCTGCCCCCGGCTCAGCGGGGTGAGGACCGTGGAGACGTAGCGTTCAATGCCCGCCGCCAGTCCGTCCCAACCCGGGTAGATGTCCTCAAGGTGGAACAGCGAGACCTTGTGGTGCGCCCGGAGCCGGGCCGCGAGCTCGACGGCGAGGGTGGTCTTGCCTGCGCCGGAGCGCCCGTCGATGGCGATGATGACGGGGGCTGGGCTCATGGACTAGAGCGTACCGTTTTCCGTTGCACCCTTTCACCCGTGGGGCAGTTGCTGCGCCGATGCGTGACGGCCGCTGCTCAGGTGGCCGCCCAGGAACCCGCTCACCAGCAGCAGGACAGCCCCTGCCCTCGCCAGGCGGCGTTGGCGCCGGCATGCACGATGCCTGCACGCTTCAGGGCGCGGTCCTTGCCGGGCCATGTCGCCCAGCCGGAGACTCTGCCTCTTCCAGTGTGGCGAGGAGCCGTGCGTACTTGCCGGATGTGCTGGGAAAGCCGTCCAGGCAGCAAGAAAATACTCCTGGTGCCGCTGGATTGCACCGTCTTTTGAAGAGTTTTTGGTGCCTAGTGCGGCTGCAGCTGGGTGTTCCGAAGGACCGCGGACCTGATGTGCTGGACCAGGCCGGGCAGGGCTGCATGGATCTGGTGCCAGACGGCGTCGAAATCCGCGTGGCCGCCGTACCAGGGGTCCTCGATGCCCTGATCCAGGCGGTCCCGCTCCGCCATGGTGGGATCGAAGCTGCGGAGCATCCGGATCTTGTCCAGGGATTCCCGGTCCGGCGCCGCCTCCGTGAGCCAGGCGTAGTGGTCGATGTCCAGGGCCAGGATCAGGTCGCGCTCGCGGAACCACCCGGGTTCCCACTCGCGGGCCACGTGGTGGTCCGAGGCCAGCTGGGTTGCGGCGAGCCGGCGGGCGGCGCGGGGATCAATGGGCCGGCCCGCCTCGTAACCGGTGGTGCCGGCGGAGTCCACCTCCACCAGGCCGTCAAGGCCCTCGCGTTCAAGCGCTGCCTTGAGCATGAGCTCGGCCATGGGGGACCGGCAGATATTGCCCGTGCAGACGGTGATGACGCGATATGCGCTCGACGCTGAGTTCATGCCCCTAAGCATGCGCGCTTCCGAACGCTCTTGGCTAGCCGCCTGTTCACAAAGTTTTACGGGTTTGTAAAGATGCATGACTAACGCCCGAATGGGTACGTCACACGCTGGTGCTACGTCACACGCTGGTGCCGAGTTTGGTGGGTACCTGGTTCAGTGGATCAGGGCCAGCAGGATACCCACACCCACGAACAGGACACCGAACACCCTGCTGAGGACCATTTGGCCCTGTTCCGTGTTGGTGAAGCGCTGGAATGACCTGGCAGCCGCCGCAAAGAAGAACCACATCACCAGGATGTCGATGACAACGATTGTCGCCGTCAACACGGCGTACTGGGTGAACAGGGGCAGGTCGGGCCGGATGAACTGGGGAGTGAAGGCGAGGAAGAACACGATCGCCTTCGGGTTCAACAGGTTGACCCAGAAGCCGCGCCGGAAAATGGACCACGCGGGTTCGTTGCGAAGGGCAGCTGCCTGCTCCTGGGCCACCGTGGGCTTGCTCAGGAACTGGCGGATGCCCAGGTACACCAAATAGGCCGCGCCCGCGTAACGGATCACGTTGAAGGCAAGGGGGGAACTGGCCACCAGCACCCCGACGCCCAGGGCCACGATCAGGACGTGCACCATCAGCGCAGCCTGCTGGCCCAGGATTCCCCAGATGGACCGGCGGAACCCCGCGTTCAGCGAGTTGCTCATGGTGTTGATGGCCCCGGCGCCCGGGGTGAAGCTGATCAGGGCGCCGGCACCTGCCAGGGTCAGCCAGAGGGAAAATTGCACTGAACAATCCTACGGTGGCAATTGGCTGCCCCTTTTTCAGTCCCTGTGCTGCTGTCTGGGCAACCAGGGATCAGGCCCGGGCGATGACCTCACCGTTTGGGATCAGGAACCATCCGTCGTCCGTGGAGCCCCAGCGGTGCCAGCCTGCAGAGATACGGGCAAGGTCGGCCGGGTTGGCAAACCCGTACTCCAGCGCCTGCTCGGCGAAGGCTGAGTGGAGCACCCGCTCACCCCAGACGCGCGCCTGCCAGCGCCGCTGCTGCGCGGTGGCGTAAAGCCAGTTGCTGCTGGTGGGGGCGACGTCGGTGAATCCCGCAGCCTGTGCCCAGCTGACCAGCCGCCGCCCGGCGTCGGGTTCTGCACCGTTCCGGCGGGCAATCCGCTGGTACAGGTCCATCCACTCGTCCAGTTCCGGAATGGCGGGGTACCAGCTCATGCCGTGGAAGTCGGCGTCGCGCACTGCCACGATGCCGCCGGGCTTGGCCACCCTCCGCATCTCCCTGAGGGCCTCAACGGGATCGGTCAGGTGCTGGAGCACCTGGTGGGCATGGACGACGTCGAACGTTTCGTCGGCGAAGTCGAGGTCGTAGATGTTGCCGGCAACGAATTCAACGTTGGGTACTTCCCTCTCGGTGGCGAGGGCCTGCGCCTGGGCGATGATGTCAGGTGAGCGGTCCAGGCCCGTGACCTTGCCGGGGCTGACCAGGGCGGCGAAGTCGCAGGTGATGGTGCCGGGGCCGCAGCCCACATCGAGCAGCGACTTACCAGGCGTGAGGTGCGGGAGGACAAACGCCGCGGAGTTTTCGGCGGTACGGGCGGCATGGGCGCGGACCACCGATTCGTGGTGGCCGTGCGTGTAAACGTCGTCTTCAGGCTGCTGCGCACTCATAACCAAACGCTACCCCCAACCTGCATTGCATGAGCGGACGCCCGGTCCGCGTCATGCAGCCCCCGGAAGGCGGGCCCGAAGGTATGGGTGCTATCCCCGTATCCCCCTGCCTGCGGCCGGGAATACGATGGCCCTCCAGCCGGCGCCGGGCTCCTGACCTCGCTGGACGTTCCATGACACCGCCGTTGCCGCCGAATAGGTGCGGCAACCAGTATTGGGGAGGCAAGAGTGACGCTCAAATCGAGGTTGGCTGCCGGATTGACGGTAGGCGGACTGCTGTCCGGACTGCTCGCGGGACTGGGTGCCCCGGCGGCAAACGCGGCCGTGGCACAGGTGAATGCGACGGTGGAAACTGCCCCAATGCACGGAACGGGGGACGCTGCGGACGACGCAGCGATCTGGATCCATCCCACCGACCCGTCGAAGAGCACCATCATCGGCACGGACAAGAGCACGGATGGCCACGGTCTGGTGGTCTATGACCTGTCGGGCCGGGAACTGTTCTATTACCCCGACGGGCGGATGAACAATGTGGACGTCCGCTACAACTTTCCCCTCGGCAGCAGCCGAGTGGGCCTGGTGGGTGTCAGCAACCGGGTCCGGAGCCTTGACTTCTACAAGGTCAACGAGGCCGACCGTTCGCTCACCAAGGTGGGCAGCTTTGCGCCGACCTCCAACATCGCCACACCCCGCGGGTTCTCCTTCTATCACTCGCCGGACACCGGCAAGTACTTTGCCTACGTCACTGACGTTGGCAAGGTCGAGCAGTGGGAGCTTGACGGCTCCACCGGATCGGTCACCGGCAAGCTCGTGCGCAGCTGGACCGTAAGCGGCCCCGCCCACACCGAGGGCCTGGTGGCCGATGACGAGATGAAACGGCTCTACATTGCGCAGGAGGATATCGGCGGAATCTGGCGGTACGGGGCTGAACCCGGGGATTCAACCGCGGGGACGAAGGTTGTCAGCACCACCGAGAATGGCGGGGACATCGTCCAGGACATCAAGGGCATCAGCATCTACTACGGCAGCGGGGGCGCCGGCTACCTGCTGGCAGCAAGCCAGGGCTCCAACCGGTTCCACGTCTACTCCCGCGACGACAACCGGCCATTGGGGGCCTTCGCCATCCCGGCCGGTAACGGAATCGACGCTGTCACGGGCATGGACGGCATAGACGTCACCAACTTCGGGGTTGGGGGCCCGTTCCCCCAGGGTTTCTTTGTCACCCAGGACACCAGCAACGACACCGGCAAGCAGAACTTCAAGCTCGTACCATGGCAGTCCATCGCAGCCGCCTACGTACCTGCCCTGCTCGTCGATGCGGCCTACGACCCCCGGAAGGTCGGGGCCGGCACCTCCACTCCGCCTCCGCCGGGGGACACCACGCCGCCCGAGACAACCATCACTTCCGGACCGCCCGCGACAACGACGTCGACCAGTGCCTCCTTCGCATTCACCTCGAGTGAGGCCAATTCAACCTTCCAGTGCAGCCTGGACGGCGCGGCGCGGACAGCGTGCACCTCGCCACAGACGTACTCCGGACTGGCGGTTGCATCGCATAACTTCAGCGTGTGGGCCACCGACGCTGCCGGCAATACGGACGCCACGGCGGCCACGCAGGCCTGGAGCGTCACCTCCGGCAACACCGGCGGTGGCGGCACCATCGTCCGCGAGTCAGTGAGCCAGGCCGTGAACACCACGGCAACCACCACCCTCAGGATCCCCAAGCCGGCCAATGTCGCGCAGGGCGACCTGCTGGTCAGCTGCGTGTCCCTCACGGGCGGTACCATCGCAACGTCAGGTGTCCCCGCCGGGTGGACAGTGCTGGCATCGGTGACCAATATCGCGAACCCCAAGGTCTACGGCTACTACAAAGTCGCCACCGGGACCGAGCCGGCGGATTATGCCTGGACCACCTCTTCGACGACGAGCGGGGGAGGCATCGCCAGGTATTCCGGCGCCTCAGGGCCCGACACCGCTGCCACGTCCGGCTCGGGCGCGGCGGCATCGTCGGGATCCATTCCAGCGGTGGCCACCACGGCCGCGAACGCGATGCTGGTGGGATGCATGAGCGTCAACTCAAGCTCCGTGACCCTGACTTCGCCGGCCGGGATGTCCCAGGCAGTGGAAACCGGTGCGCGCCGCTTCGAAGTTGCGGATGGCATCCAGGCGGCAGCGGGGCCAAGCGGGGCGAAGACGTGGAACTTCAGTGCGGCCCGCGAGTGGGCCGGGTGGCTGGTGGCGCTTCGACCCAAGGCGCCTTAGTCCCCGGGCGCCGCCCTGATTGGGGGAAGCAGGAAGGGCCGTCTTCGGAAATCCGAAACGGCCCTTTCCTGCGCTTTCCGGGAATGTCACCTAGCCATCGGCGGACTCGCTCCGGGCAGCCACCGTGGCCTCCACCATTGCGGTCATGAAGCGTGTGACTGTTTCCAGCTCGTCTTGCGAGAAGTCCGCCATGGCGCTGCCCATGTGCTGGGCCAGGGGAGCGAAGACAGCGCCCCCGTCCTGGAAGGCCTTGGGGGTCATCTTCAGCTGGACCTGGCGCCGGTCCGTGCTGTTCCGCTCGCGCACGATATGCCCCGAGTGGTCCAGTCGGTCGATGAGGGCGGTGGTGGCAGGCGAGCTCAGGTTCAGCTCTTTGCGCAGGACCCCGGGCGTCACCACGCTCCCGGCGGCCGTGTGCCGCATGATGACGGCGAGGGCATTCATGTCCGTGCGGTGCATGTCCTTCCTGCCGCCGGCGACATCCACATAGCGGTTGGCCTCCATGGTGAACTCCTGCAGGAGGCGGACCAGCGGGTGTGGCGGACCGCCGGGAGGGCCGCCGGATGGTCCTGGTGCCGCGCCAGCTGACGTCTTGCGTGCCATGCCCACCTCCCTGCCTTCCTGGTTCCACGCCCACACTTCCGTCCGGCCGTCCTGACGGATATTACTGCAGGCCCGGCATTCGTCCCCTACCTGCCGAATAAAGCTTGGCAGCCACTTATCTCTATGGTGGAGATAATCTATGCTGGAACAAATACTACTCCACCCGCTTATCGATGGAAGGCGCCATGAACCGCAATAAAGTTGCCAAGGAGCGAGTCCCTTTCTGGCTGCGCTGGCTGGTCCCTGTCGTCCTGGTGCTGACCTGGCTGGGTCTCGCCGGGGTCGGCGGCCCCACCTTCGGCCGGTTGGAGGAGGTCTCCTCCAACGATCAGGCGTCATTCCTGCCCGCCAGCGCCGAGGCCACCGAGGCGCAGGACTGGCAGGCAAAGTTCCGGGACTCGGATGAGGTCCCGGGGATCATCGTCATCGAGAAAAGCGAGGCTTTCACTCCCGCCCAGCTGGGGGAGCTGGCCACGCTCAAGACCAGCCTTGAAGACCTCAAGCTGGGCAGCACGGTGATCGGCCCGATTCCCTCCAAGGACGCCAAAGCGGTGCAGTTCGTGGTCCCGGTGGGGTCCTCGGTTGAGCTCAAGGATGCGGTCAAGGAACTCCGCGGGACTGTCACAGAAGCGGCCCCGGCAGGTGCCCAGACCTTCGTGACCGGCCCCGCCGGCCTTGCCGCCGACCTCACCGCAGCCTTCGGCGGCATTGACGGCATCCTCCTGCTGGTGGCCTTGTCCGCGGTGTTCGTCATCCTCCTCATCGTTTACCGGTCCCTGCTGCTGCCCATCATGGTGCTGCTGACCTCCGTGTTTGCCCTGTGCGCAGCAATCCTGCTGGTGTTCGGCATGGCCAAAGCCGGCTGGATCCAGCTCAACGGCCAAAGCCAGGGCATCCTCTCCATCCTGGTAATCGGCGCGGCCACGGACTACGCCCTGCTGTTCGTGGCACGCTTCCGGGAAGCTCTCACCCACACCACCAACCGCACCGCGGCTGTCCTGAACGCCTGGAAGGCGTCCTTCGAGCCCATCCTGGCCTCCGGCGCCACCGTGATCATCGCGCTGCTGTGCCTGCTCTTCTCCGACCTGAACTCCAACAAGGCGCTGGGACCGGTGGCGGCCGCAGGCATCCTGTGTGCCCTGTTCGCAGCGCTGACCCTGCTGCCCGCGCTGATGGCCCTGCTGGGCCGGGCAGCCTTCTGGCCGTTCCGTCCCAAGCTCCTCCCTGCAGACCAGCGTGAACCCGAACTGGTTACGGGCCTGGAAGGCCAGAAGGGGCTGTGGCGTGCCACCGGTTCGCTGGTAGCGCGGCGGCCCAGGACCGTCTGGGTGGCTTCGGTCCTCCTGCTGCTGGTTGCGGCAGGCGGCCTGTTCCAGCTGAAGGCCAACGGCGTACCGCAGACCGACGTCATCCTCACCGCCTCCAACGCCGTCGACGGCCAGGACGCACTGGCCCGCCATTTCGACGCCGGCAGCGGCAGCCCCGCCGTCGTGATTGCTGACCAGGCCAAGGCCGCCGAGGTGCTGGACCGCGTGAAAGCGGACGACGGCGTGGGCGAGGCCTACCTGCTGGGACCGGGCAGCGTCCCCATCACCGGAGCCCCCGGGGCTCCCAGCGCCCCGGACGTCCGCGAAGGAAAGGTGATCATCAACGCCACCCTCAACGACGCGGCGGACTCGCTGGAAGCGGAGGAAACCGTCAAGGCGCTGCGGGCCGGGGTGAAGGCCGTCGATCCCGGCGCCCTGGTGGGCGGCGTCACCGCTACGGCGCTGGACACCAACACCACCGCCCAGCACGACCTGGTGGTCATCATTCCGGTGGTCCTGGTGGTGATCCTCTTCATCCTGATGCTGCTGCTGCGCTCGATCGTGGCCCCGGTCCTGCTGGTGCTCTCCGTGGTGCTTTCCTACGCGGCGGCGCTCGGTGTGTCGGCCTTTGTCTTCAACAACATCCTTGGCTTCCCGGGCGCGGATGCGACGGTTCCGCTGTTTGGCTTCGTGTTCCTGGTGGCCCTGGGCGTGGACTACAACATCTTCCTGATGAGCCGGGTCCGTGAAGAGTCGCTCAAGCACGGCACCCGGCCCGGCATACTCCGTGGCCTGGTGGTGACTGGAGGGGTCATCACCTCCGCGGGCGTGGTGCTCGCGGCCACATTTGCAGCGCTTGGCGTCATTCCCATCATGTTCCTGGTGCAGTTGGCGTTCATAGTGGCGTTCGGTGTGCTGCTGGACACCGTCCTGGTGCGCTCGCTGCTGGTGCCGGCCCTGGCCTACGACATCGGACCGAAGATCTGGTGGCCCAGCAAGCTGGGGCGCGCGGACGGCGGGAATGCAGCCCGGCCGCGGGAGCCCGGCGTCGAGCCGCTGGAAGAAGTGCCCAGCCGCTGACCCTGCGCCAAAGCGCTAAAAATCGGAGCACTAACCCTGCTGCCGCCACCAGTCCACGGTGGCGGCAGCAGCCGTTTCCAGCGGAGTCGGACCGACTTCCAGGGCAGCCTGGGACGCGGCCGAGTCCATGATGAACGGCCGCTCAAACTGGTACAGCATCTCGGCCAGCTCGCGGGCGTCGGTTGAGAGCATCCCGGCGGTGCGGAGGGTCCAGCCGGGCAGGGCGCGCACCTTGGGCGCCGGCCGTCCTGCCGCGGCGGCGAAGGCGTGGGCCAGCTCCATCTGGGTAAGGGCCGGACCCGTGGGGGCGTGCCATACGGCATTCCAGGCGGAGGGCCTGTCCGCCGCCGCGATCATCGCCGTGGCCAGGTCCGGGACGTACGTGAACGAGTGCGGCTGCCGTGAGCTGCCCACCACGCTGACGTTCTTCCCCGCCAGGATGGGCACCACCATGCGCTCCCCGCCGTGCGCCATCCGGACGCGGGGACCAAAAAAGTCGCCTGCCACCACGCTCACCGTTGGCGTTGTGGCGGCCTCGCGGGCCCGGAGCAGCTCCGTCCGCACCCCGCGTTTGCCGCCCGCAGCGTGGCGCGGGCTGACCTCCGTCATCACGCTGTCCGGCTCGCTGTAGGAGTAGAGGCTTTCCGGGAATACGACGACGGCACCCGCTTGGTGCGCCGCAGTGAGGACCGCCTGCTCGGCGGCGGGAAGCTCCGCCCGCCATGCCGCGGCGGTGTACGCCGAGCCGTGAATGCAGTGGAAGACTGCCCGGGCGCCGGCCAGGGCTGATCGCAGAACCTCGGGATCCTTCGCATCACCGGCGATGAGCTCGATCAGCGGGTGCTGTGGTCCGCTGCCCGACCGCGTGAGGACGCGCACCTGCCGTCCCAGGTCTGCCAACTGTTCGGCCACCGTCCACCCCACCGGTCCCGCTCCGGTTACTACGTACACATCTGCCATTGTGGCCTCCTTGTTCCTTTTCCGAGAGCACTGCTCTCGGAAACAGCATGACCCTATAAGCCGGCTAAGTCAAGAGCGGTGCTCTCTTTTGATTCCGGCGCTCTCGTTTATGGCATGCTGGACCCGTGACTGACGTCGAAAAAACAGCCGGCACTGTTGTCCGCCCCCTCACCCCGCGGCAACGGGCACGGGCGCAAACCGTGGCGGATAT
Source organism: Pseudarthrobacter sp. Pseusp20 (assembly GCF_059492155.1). Taxonomy (NCBI): domain Bacteria; kingdom Bacillati; phylum Actinomycetota; class Actinomycetes; order Micrococcales; family Micrococcaceae; genus Pseudarthrobacter; species Pseudarthrobacter sp. Pseusp20. Next base: position 4,357,969 of record NZ_CP168521.1, on the reverse strand, counting down.
CGTCCGCCTGGGGCGGCAGCACCTGGCAACGCACGGTGCGGCCGCTCTCTCCCTGCGGGCGGTGGCGAGGGACCTCGGGGTGGTGTCCTCCGCGGTCTACCGCTATGTGGAGAGCCGGGACGAGCTCCTGACCTTGTTGCTGATAGACGCCTTCGGCGAGCTTGGGGACGCGGTGGACGCCGCCGTCGCCCAAGCGCCGGAGGATGACCACACTGCCCGCTTCCGGGCGCTGGGCCGCGCGGTCCGGGAATGGGCCCTGCGCGAGCCTGCCAGCTACGCGCTCCTTTTTGGCAGCCCCGTGCCCGGCTACAGCGCCCCGGCGGAGCGCACGACGGGCCCGGGCACCAGGGTCATCGTCAGCCTCATCGGCATCCTGGATGCAGCTTCCCGGGCAGGGCAGCTGGCAGTTCCGGCCGAAGGCGCACCACAACTGCCGCCAACCCTGGGCAGGGACCTTGCCGCCATCCGTTCCGAGTTTGGCCTGGACCTTCCGGAGGAACTGGTGGCGAGGGGTGTCCTGGTGTGGAGCTCCCTCTTTGGTGCGGTCAGCTTCGAGGTGTTCAACCAGTACGGGCCGGATACCTTCCATGCGCCCGCTGACCTCTTCGACCATCACCTCGCCGTCCTGGCAGGCATCGCCGGCCTGCCGGCAGGGGCCTCCCGATAGGTGCCGGCGAAGCCCTGTTGGTGCGCGCGGGCCGTCGATAGACTGCCAGTGCGCCCGCATGGACGCGGAGCCTCGAAGGAGAGATGCACCATGACCGAGAACCCTGAAGTTGCAGCCGAGGAGCCCCGCAAGGGAAGCAGCGCGCCCGGACTGGAGGGTGAAGGCGGGCAGTACGTGGATGGTGACTATGGCGATGCCGGAGCCGTGGAAAGGCCGGCGGGCGAACGGGACGACCAGTATCCGGAAGGCAACTACGGCGATGCCGGAACAGTTGGGGCCCCTGCCGGAGGTGCGGGCGAAGGCGGGCAATACGTGGACGCGGACCATGGCGCCGCCGGTACCGTCAACGGGCCCGGGCGGGACCTTGCCGACGGCGAATACGAGGAAGGCGACTACGGGGAGGCCGGCACAGCCGGCGGCGCCCGAACAGAGGAGGCCGTCCGCGAAGGGCTTACCGACCGCCAGGTCCAGGCGACGGCGGAAGAGCGCGGCCCGCTGCACGGCGATCGGGACACGGAGCGCTGAGTAGCCCGGCGCCGCGTTCTCCTAAAGCGAACCCGCCTTCCGGCGTCGTAATTCTGCGCGCAGAAGCCCGCAAATCCAAGGAATACCGCGGCTGTTATCCGGCGCGGCATCCAAAGTTGAGCGGACTGCACTCAACTTTGGATTGACATCGGTGGCGCCCTGAGTAAAGTTGAGTGCAGAACGCTCAATGCTTAGGGCGCCAACGAGTTTCCAAGGAAAGAAGGAAGCAACACATGTCACGTGCAGTAGGTATCGACCTCGGAACCACCAACTCCGTCGTCTCCGTTCTCGAAGGTGGCGAGCCCACCGTTATTGCCAACGCCGAGGGTGGCCGCACCACGCCGTCGGTCGTTGCATTCTCCAAGTCCGGCGAGGTCCTGGTTGGCGAAATCGCCAAGCGCCAGGCCGTCAACAACATCGAGCGCACCATCGCTTCAGTCAAGCGCCACATGGGCACCGACTGGAAGGTGGACATCGACGCCAAGAAGTACACCCCGCAGGAAATTTCCGCGCGTATCCTCATGAAGCTGAAGAACGACGCCGAGTCCTACCTGGGTGAAAAGGTCACCGACGCCGTCATCACCGTCCCGGCCTACTTCAACGACGCCGAGCGCCAGGCCACCAAGGAAGCCGGCGAAATCGCAGGCCTGAACGTCCTGCGCATCGTCAACGAGCCCACCGCCGCGGCACTGGCCTACGGCCTGGACAAGGGCAAGGAAGACGAACTCATCCTGGTCTTCGACCTCGGTGGCGGCACCTTCGACGTCTCCCTGCTGGAAGTCGGCAAGGACGAAGACAACTTCTCCACCATCCAGGTCCGCGCCACCGCCGGTGACAACCGCCTGGGCGGCGACGACTGGGACCAGCGCGTCGTTGACTACCTGCTGAACCAGCTCAAGGTGAAGGGCATCGACCTCTCCAAGGACAAGATCGCCCTTCAGCGTCTCCGCGAAGCAGCTGAGCAGGCCAAGAAGGAACTCTCCTCCTCCACCAGCACCAACGTCTCGCTCCAGTACCTCTCCGTCACCCCCGACGGCCCGGTCCACCTGGACGAGCAGCTGACCCGCGCCAAGTTCCAGGACCTCACCAAGGACCTGCTGGAGCGCACCAAGAAGCCGTTCCACGACGTCATCAAGGAAGCCGGCATCAAGCTCTCCGACATCAACCACATCGTGCTGGTGGGCGGTTCAACCCGTATGCCCGCCGTCTACGACCTCGTGAAGGAACTGGCCGGCGGCAAGGAGCCCAACAAGGGCGTGAACCCGGACGAGGTCGTCGCAGTCGGCGCAGCCCTGCAGGCCGGCGTGCTGAAGGGTGAGCGCAAGGACGTCCTCCTGATCGACGTCACCCCGCTGTCCCTCGGCATCGAAACCAAGGGTGGCGTGATGACGCACCTGATCGAGCGCAACACCGCCATCCCCACCAAGCGGTCCGAGACCTTCACCACGGCGGATGACAACCAGCCGTCCGTGGCGATCCAGGTCTTCCAGGGCGAGCGCGAGTTCACCCGCGACAACAAACCGCTGGGCACGTTCGAACTCACCGGCATCGCCCCGGCACCGCGCGGTATTCCGCAGATCGAGGTCACCTTCGACATCGACGCGAACGGCATTGTGCACGTCTCCGCCAAGGACAAGGGCACCGGCAAGGAGCAGTCCATGACCATCACCGGTGGCTCCAGCCTCTCCAAGGAAGACATCGACCGGATGGTCCGCGACGCCGAGGAGCACGCAGCCGAGGACAAGGCGCGCCGCGAGGCAACCGACACCCGCAACACGGCCGAGCAGCTTGCCTACTCCGTGGACAAGCTGATCGCCGACAACGCGGACAAGCTGCCCGAAGAGGTCAAGACCGAGGTCCAGGCCGACGTCGACAGCCTCAAGAAGGCCCTTGAGGGCACCGACGACGCCGCTGTGAAGTCCGCGTTCGAGAAGCTGCAGGCTTCCCAGACCAAGCTGGGCGAGGCCATCTACGCCCAGGCCGGTTCGCCGGACGGCGCAGGCGCTGCAGGTGCTGCAGGTGCTGAAGGTGCCGCCGGAGCTTCGGCAGGTTCCAAGGACGAGGACATCGTCGACGCCGAAATCATCGACGAAGACGAAGCGAAGAAGTAACCCATGCCGCACCACGGTAACGAGGAAGAGCACAACACATCCGCAAGCCAGCAGAACACGCAGGGCAACGGCCAGGAGCCCGTCATTCGGGACAACCGCAAGGTTGACCCGGTGACCGGGCAGGCCCGGCACCCCGAGGGCGGCCAGTCCGCTCCGGGGGCCGGTTCCCGGGCCGGGGCAGCAGATTCCGACGGCGACGCGCTGGCCCAGGCCGAGGAGATTCTCAACGGCGTGGACGTGCCGGCCGAGGAATCCGTGGCCCAGGGTGCGCCCGCAGGGTCCGCCGGCGCCGAGGCAGCCGAACTGCGCAACGACCTGCTCCGCCTTCAGGCTGAGTACGTCAACTACCGCAAGCGCGTTGAACGCGACCGTGCCGTGGCAGGGGAAATGGCCGTCATCGGCGTCCTGAATTCCCTGCTCCCGGTTCTGGACGACGTCGACGCCGCACGGCAGCACGGTGACCTCACCGACGGCCCCTTCGCCGCGATCGCCACCAAACTGGAGAACGCGCTGAAGACCTACGGCCTGGTCCGCATCGACGAAACCGGCGTGGAGTTCGATCCCACGATCCACGAAGCCCTGATCCAGCAGCCCGGCGAGGACATCGAGGTTGACACCGTCAGCCAGGTCCTCCGCTCCGGCTACAAGTCAGGCGACCGTGTCCTCCGCGCAGCCCAGGTGATCGTGGCCGTCCCGGCTTAGTTGCCCCTCGCCTCCGCGGATGAGGGGGTCCCGCCCGGGCCCCCTCATCCGCTCCGGCGTTCAGCGGTAATCTCGCCCTAACGCTTTTGTACTTTGAAAGGAAACGCCATTGGCTAGCCAGGATTGGGTGGACAAGGACTTTTACAAGATCCTTGGTGTTGCCAAGGACGCTTCCGACGCCGACATCAAGAAGGCCTACCGGAAGCTTGCGCGGCAGCACCACCCTGATACGAATGCGGGGAACGCCGCTTCCGAGAGGAAGTTCAAGGACATCTCCGAGGCTTATTCGGTGCTTTCGGATCCGGATGAGCGCCAGCAGTATGACGCCATCCGGGCCATGGGCAGCGGGGCCCGCTTTGCTCCCGGCGGCGCCGGCGCCCCCAACGGCGGGTTCGAGGACATGTTCGGCGGCCTGTTCACCGGCAATACCGGACGGCACGCCGGTGGTTTCAATCCCTCCGCCGGCGGCATCCCGCCCGAGTTCGCCGACCTCTTCGGCGGCTTCGGCGGCGCCCCCGGATTCCAGCGTGCCCCGCAGAAGGGCGCCGACCGGACCGCGTCGACCAGCATCTCCTTTGCCGGCTCCATCCGCGGCACCACCATCGGCCTGCGTGAACCCAGCGGCGAGGTCATCGATGTCCGGGTTCCCGCGGGTATCAAGGACGGCCAGAAGGTCCGCGTGCGTGGCAAGGGCCAGCCCGGTCCTGCCGGCAATGGTGACCTGGTGGTCTCAGTGTCGGTCCAGCCACATGCGTTTTACACGCGCGACGGCGACAACCTCCGGATCCACGTCCCCGTCACCTTCCCGGAGGCTGCTTTGGGCGCGGACATCGAAGTTCCCACCATCGACGGCGACAAGGTCAAGGTCCGCGTCCCGGCAGGCACGCCGTCCGGCCGTACCCTGCGGGTCAAGGGCAAAGGCGTCAAGACGCCCAAGGCCACCGGCGACCTGCTGGTGACGATCGACGTCGCGGTTCCCAAGAATCTCAACAAGGACGCCGAAGCTGCGGTCAAGGCGTTCGCCGAGGCCACGTCGTCGGCGGACGTTCGCGAGGGCCTGGCAGCCAAGGCCCGGCTCTAGGCGCGGAGGTGAGCCGTGGACATCAATGCTGACCAGCCGATCTTTGTGATTTCGGTGGCGGCAGAGCTGGCGGACATGCACCCCCAGACCCTGCGGCAGTACGACAGGCTTGGCATCGTCAAGCCCAGCCGTGCCCCCGGAAAGTCCCGGCGCTATTCGCAGCGTGACGTGAACATGCTGCGGGAAGTGCAGCGGCTGTCGCACGAAGGTGTGTCGCTGGAGGGGATCAAGCGCATCCTGGAACTCGAAAACCAGGTGGCAGCCCTCCAGAGCCGGATCGCTGAACTCACCGAGGAACTCGGGCGGCGGCCGCGTTCCGTGGATTCGCGCATCTTCGCCGCCGGCGCCGCGGGCGATGTGGTGAGCCTGGCCCGTGGCCAGCGCCCCCGGCCCCGGTCACAGGCGGTCATGCTGTGGCGGCCCCGGGCGATCGGACAATAAGTGCGATCGGACAATAACGGGATGCCGGAGAGCAGGTAGCGTTTCCCGGTGCCCCGGACAAATATGAGTACCCGCTACTCGTGACGGAAAAGCCCCCTGGAATTTGAATGGAACCATCGCCGGATCAGCGGCGATGGTTCCGCAATTTCTGGGGGTTTTCGTGTTTAAGGTTCTCAGCGAAGCTGCTTCAACCCGGGTCCGGCCATGAGCCCGGGGATGGAATCCGTGGCCGCGTTCAGCAGCTCCTTGCCGGGGCAGATCCTGCTGGCCATCGGGCAGACCATTGTTGTGGTCTGCGTCTGCTTTGACATGGTCCGTGAATTGTCCGTCCCGCGGTCCCACCGGCGTTACGTGGCCAGCACCGTCTTCCGTACCCTGGCGATCCCGTCGATCGTGGCCAATGCCATGACCGTCTTCATCGCCCTGGTGGTGTCCTCCTGGGTGGACGTGGTGATGGGCATGTTTGTCCTGGTGGCCATTGTTTTCCGGTTCCACCACAACCAGGACGAGGACAACTGGTGGAAGGGCAAGGGCAAGAAACTTGCCCGGTGGGCCCGCCGGCAGTTCGCCGGCCGGACGTCCACGGCCCCGGCCATGGGGTAGCGCCGCGAAGCCCCGGGAGCCCGGCGCCGGCAACCTTGCGTGCCGGGCTCCCGCGTCAACATCAGCCGTTGATCACCTGCGGTACGCCCAGGGCCTTGAGGCCCTCCACGCCGAATTCCACGCCGTAGCCGGACTGCTTGGCGCCGCCGAACGGGATGCGCGGGTCCACGGCGCCGTGCCGGTTGATCCACACGGTTCCGGCCTGGATGCGGGCCGCGACCTCCCGGGCTGCTTCCAGGTTGGGGGACCAGACGGAGGCGCCCAGGCCGACGTCGAGCCCGTTCGCCTTTTCCACCGCCTCGTCGATGCTGCTGTAGCGGATGATCGGCAGGGCGGGGCCGAACTGTTCCTCGGCCACCAGCGGGTTGTCGTTGTCGATGTCCGCCACCAGGGTGGTGGGGTAGAAGTAGCCGGGCTGGCTGGTATCCGGGTTCCCGCCCAGCAGGACGCGTGCCCCGGAAGCCTTGGCCGCCTCCACGAGGGTGGCCACGACGTCGTACTGCGCCTTGTTCTGCAGCGGTCCCAGCACGTTGTTCTCGTCCAGGCCGTTGCCCATGGGCATCTGCTTGGCGACCGCCACGAGCTCGTCACAAACGTCGTCGTAGATGTCGTCGTGGACGTAGAGGCGCTTGAGCGCGGCGCAGGTCTGGCCGGTGTTGAGGAAGGCGCCCCAGAAGATGTCCGTGGCAATGGCCTTGGGGTCGGCGTCGGGCAGGACAATACCGGCGTCGTTGCCCCCAAGTTCCAGGGTGAGCCGCTTGACGGTGTCGGCGGAGGACTTGATGATGGCGCGGCCGCCGGCGGTGGAGCCGGTGAACATGATCTTGCCGATCGCCGGGTGGTCGGTGAGGCGGGCGCCCACCTCGCGGCCGCAGGACACCACGGACAGGATGCCTTCGGGGAGTTCCTCGTTGAGGACCTTGACCAGCGCCAGCACGGAGAGCGGAGTGTTGCCGGAGGGCTTGACGACGACGGTGTTGCCCATGCGCAGGGCCGGCGCCAGCTGCCAGACGGCGATCATCATGGGCCAGTTCCACGGGCCGATCGCCCCGACCACGCCGATGGGCCGGTAATGCAGCTCAGCGCGGGTCTCACCGTCGTCCACGATGGTTTCCGGTTCCAGCGGCAGGCCGGCCGTGGCGCGGAGCCAGGCGACGCAGGCGCCCACTTCGAAGCGGGCGTTGGGGCCGTTCAGCGGTTTGCCCTGCTCGCGGGAGAGCAGCTGGGCGAGTTCCTCGGCGGAGCGTTCGACGGCGTCGGCTGCCTTGAGCAGCGCGGCGGACCTTGCGTCGTGGCCCAGGGCAGCCCAGGCTGGCTGCGCGGCCACGGCTGCGGCCACGGCGCTTTCCAGGTAATCGAGGCTGTGGACGGGGGCTTCGCCTACCGGTTCGCCCGTGGCCGGATTGAGGATGGTCCGGCCAGTGCCGGCAGCGGGGGCAATGGAGGCAAGAAGTGCATCGTACGTTTCCAAGGGATACTCCACATCGAGTAGGCGAGGACGCCAGCCGGTCGGCGTAGCGGGTTACTCCCCAGTTTGGGTGAGTGCCCGCCCCCGCTCTTGTGTTTGTGCGCAGGACTGTTGGCGGAGAGGGAACGGCGTAAAAATCAGCCCGCCTTATTGTGAACTTGTCAGATTAAGCCTTAGGGTGGGGATCAGGCCGGCGAAGCCCTCGAGAACCGCCGGGTAACTCCTCCCCGGATCCAGGCAAACGACCCCGTCAAACGCCCAGCAGCGGTACCGCGGCCCTTATTGCGCCACGGCGCACAGGTGCTGGGTTTTGCGTCGTCGACGCCCCCGACAAGCAGGAGAACACCATGACCGTAGAGTCCGAGCTCACTGAAGCGCCCGCAACAGCACCTACCGACATCTCCCGAGGGGGCCGCTACGTTACGTTGCCACCCGGATCGGAGGGATCGCCGAAGCTTGAGGGCAGCTACGTCACGGTGCCCGGAGCCCTTCCCGGACATGGCAACAGGGCCCAGGGCACGTACGTGACACTTCCCGCGGCGCCGGCGGGGGCGACCGAGATCAGCTACACCCGCGTCGGCTGACCCGCGTCAAGAAGCACCTGCCACCCTTTCGACCAGGGCGGCAGGTGCTTCTTCCCCGCGGTTACCCGGCGTAGGGATCGGCGATGCCGATGTATTGGGTGGTGGTGTATTCGGCGATGCCTTCGGAGCCGCCTTCGCGGCCCAGGCCGGATTGCTTGACGCCGCCGAAGGGTGCGGCGGCGTTGGAGATGACGCCGGCGTTGAACCCGACCATGCCGAATTCGATCTGTTCGGCCACGCGCAGGAGGCGGTTGAAGTCGCGGCTGTAGAGGTAGGACGCCAGGCCGTATTCGGTGTTGTTGGCGAGCCGGATGGCGTCTTCCTCGGTGGTGAAGGTGGTCACCGGGGCTACGGGGCCGAAGATTTCCTGGCCAAGGATCGCCGCGTGGTTGGGCACGTTGGCCAGGACGGTGGGCTGGTAGAAGTAGCCCGGTCCGTCCACTGGTGCGCCGCCGGTCACGGCCACTGCTCCGGCGTCGACGGCGGCGCTCACCAGTGCATGCACCTCATCACGGGCGCCCGCGTCGATGAGGGGTCCCACCTGGGTGTCCGGATCGGTGCCGCGCCCGGTGTGCAGGGCGCCCATGGCGGCGGCGAACTTCCGGGTGAACTCCTGCGCCACGGATTCGTGGACGAGGAAGCGGTTGGCGGCGGTGCAGGCTTCGCCCATGTTCCGCATCTTGGCTGCCATGGCACCTTCGACGGCTTTGTCCAGGTCGGCGTCTTCGAAGACGATGAACGGCGCGTTCCCGCCGAGCTCCATCGAGGTGCGCAGCACGTTTTGCGCGGCGTCTGCCATGAGGCGCTTGCCGACGGGGGTGGAGCCGGTGAAGGAGACCTTCCGCAGCCTTGAGTCCTTCAGGAGCGGGCCGGAGATCCCGGACGCGGAGGAGGATGCGACGACGTTGAGGACCCCGGCGGGAAGGCCGGCGTCGAGCATGGTCTGGGCGAAGTACTGCGCCGTAAGCGGGGTGAGCTTGGCGGGTTTGAGGACCATGGTGCAGCCGGCGGCGATGGCGGGGGCGACCTTGCGGGTGGCCATGGCGAGCGGGAAGTTCCAGGGGGTGATGAGCAGGCAGGGGCCCACGGGTTTGTGCTGGACCAGGATCTTGTTCCTGCCCTCCGGGGTGGTGAGGTAGCGGCCGTAATCGCGGACGGTTTCCTCCGCGAACCAGCGCAGGAACTCCGCCCCGTAGGTGACCTCACCGCGGGCCTCGGCCAGCGGTTTGCCCATTTCCAGGGTCATCAGCAGGGCGAAGTCCTCGGCCCGCTCGGTCACCAGGTCGAAGGCCCGCCGGAGGATCTCCGCCCGGGTCCTGGGTGCGGTGCGCGCCCAGGACGCCTGCACGGCGTCGGCTGCATCGAGTGCGGCAATGGCGTCTTCGCTGGTGGCGGAGGCGAGGGTGGCGAGCACCTCCCCGGTGGCGGGGTCGTGCACATCGAACGTGCCGCCGTCGGACGCCTCGCGCCACTGACCGTTGATGAGCAGGCCGGTAGGGACGGAAGCCAGGAGCGAGGCTTCATGCTCCGGCGAAAAGGCAGGGGAGATCGCAGAAAGTGTCATGGGAAGTCCTTAGGAAGGGAAGGTCAGTAGCTGGCGGGGGTGTCGCCGTCGGCGTGGGGAATGTACTTTGCTGCGAGGGCCTCGGAACCGCGGGCGAGGAGTGCGACGTCGGCGCCCACCAGGATGAAGTCCGCGCCGTTGGCGAGGTAGTGCTCGGCCGTGGCGGGAGCGAAGGCGTTGACGCCCCCGGGTTTCCCGGCCGCCTTGGCAACGGACAGGCAGTGTTCGACGGCGGCGCGCACCTCGGGGTGTTCCTGCTGTCCCAGCAGGCCCATGGAAGCGGCGAGGTCGGAGGGGCCCACGAAGATGGCGTCCACACCGTCCACTTTGAGGATGTCCTCCACAGCCTCGACGGCCGCCGTCGATTCAATCTGGACGGTGACGCTGATGGTCTCGCTGGCCCGGGCGAGGTAGTCCGGAACCCGGTTCCAGCGTGCGGCGCGGGCCAGGGCCGAGCCCACGCCGCGGGCGCCGTGGGGCGGATAGCGGGTGGCAGCAACCGCCGCCTCCGCTTCCGCCACCGAATTCACCATGGGGATCAGCAGGTTCTGAACCCCCAGGTCCAGGTACTGCTTGATCACCACCGTGTCATTCACCGGCGGCCGGACCACGGTGTGGACCGGGTAGCCATGGATGGCCTGGAGCTGGGCGAGGATGGACTCGAGGCCGTTGGGGCTGTGCTCCGCGTCCACCAGCAGCCAGTCCAGCCCTGCCCCCGCGCAGAGTTCGGCGACCAGCGGGCTGCCGGAGCACACCCACATCCCGGCGAGCGGGCGGCCTGCCTTTCCCTTTTGCTTTTGCGCAGCCAGGGCGGAGCGGAAGGTGTCTTCTATTCGAAACGGCATGTCACAGCTCCCAGGGGTCCGTAGTCGGCGTGGACGGTGTCGCCCTTGTACACCCACAGTGGGCGGGTGAACGAGCCGGCCAGGATGATGTCGCCTGCCTTGAGCGCGTCGCCGTGGGCGGCGATCTTGTTGGCCAGCCAGTGCACGCCGTTGGCGGGATGGTCCAGCACGCCCGCGGCCACGCCGGTTTCCTCCACGGTCTGGTTCTTGTAGAGGATGGCGGAGACCCAGCGCAGGTCAACCGCGTCCGGCTTGACCGGGTTGCCGCCGATCACCATGGCGCCCATGGCGGCGTTGTCCGAGATGGTGTCCACGATGGTCCGGCCCTCCATCTCGATCCGGGAGTCCAGGATTTCGAGGGCCGGAACCACGTAGTCGGTGGCCTTCAGGACATCGAAGATGGTCACGCCCGGGCCCTTGAGTCCGTCCCTGAGGACGAACGCCAGCTCCACCTCCACGCGCGGGTGGGTGTACTGGTCCCACCGAACGGAGCAGCCGGTCTCCAGCACCATGTCATCGAAGATGGCGCCGTAGTCCGGTTCGGTGATGCCGGTGGCGGCCTGCATGGCCTTGGACGTGAGGCCGATCTTGCGCCCCACCAGGGTCCGGCCGGCGTCCTCGTTGCGGCGCCGCCACAGCTGCTGCACCGCGTAGGAATCCTCCACCGTCATCTCCGGGTACCGGGCGGTCAGGCGGGGGACAGGGGTGCGGGTCCGGCCGGCTTCCACCAGCTCGTCCGCGATGGCCTCAATCGTCGTGCGCTCCAGCATGGCTAGACCTGGACTCCCAGCTTGAAGCCCGTCCGGTCGCCTTCGGGCGAGCCGTCCTTGCGGGTGTAGGAGAAGCCGTCGGCACCCACCGTGACCGCCATCTCGGACTTTTCCTCGCGGACGATGACCGGCTGCGGGTTGCCGTCCAGGTCCAGGACCAGGGAGGCCTCGGTGTACCAGGAGGGGACCACGGGGTTGCCCCACCAGTCGCGGCGCTGGTTGTCGTGGACGTCCCAGGTGATGGTGGGGTTGTCCGGGTCGCCGGTGTAGTAGTCCTGGGTGTAGATCTCAATGCGGTGGCCGTCCGGGTCCAGGATGTAGAGGTAGAACGCGTTGGACACGCCGTGGCGGCCGGGGCCGCGTTCGATCCGGTCGCTGATGCGCAGGGCGCCCATCTTGTCGCAGATCTGGATGATGTTGTGCTTCTCGTGCGTGGCGAACGCGACGTGGTGCATGCGGGGGCCGTTGCCGCCGGTCAGGGCGGTGTCATGGACGGTCTGCTTGCGGTGCATCCAGGCGGCGTAGGTGACGCCGTCGGCATCCTTGATGTCCTCGGAGACGCGGAAGCCCAGGTCCTCCAGGTACTTGCGGCCGCGCGGGACGTCCGGGGTGACTTGGTTGAAGTGGTCCAGGCGGACCAGTTCACCGGCGGAGTAGAGGTCGTAGCGCTGGGTGAGCCGCTCCACGTGCTCCACGTCGTAGAAGAACTCGTACGGGAAGCCCAGCGGGTCCTCCACGCGGACGGAGTCGCCGATGCCTTTGGTGAAGCCTTCCTTGCGGCGCTCCACCCGGCAGCCGAGCTCCTTGTAGTAGGCCTCGGCGGCATCCACCTCCGCAGGGGACTTCACCCGGTAGGCGAAGGCGGCGACGGCGGCGATGGGTCCCTTGCGGAGCACCAGGTTGTGGTGGATGAATTCCTCCAGGGAGCGCAGGTAGATCGCGTTCTCGTCCTCCTCGGTGACGTGCAGGCCCAGGACGTCGACGTAGAACTCGCGGGACCTGGCGAGGTCGGTGACCACGATCTCCATGTAGGCGCAGCGGACGATGTCCGGTGCCGGGACGCTGGGGGTGGGAACGAAGTTGGTCATGATGGTCTCTCTTCTTTGAAAGGGGGCTTCTTCCCCAACTGACTGGCAGTAGTTGTCGTTTTGAGGCCTCAAAACGACAACAAGTGCGAGCTGGTTGGGTTCAGGCGCCGAATTTGGGGGTGTGGACATTGCCGAGCGTGATGTGCACGGCCTGCTGGTCGGTGTAGAAGTCGATGGAGCGGTAGCCGCCCTCGTGGCCCAGGCCGGAGGCCTTGACGCCGCCAAACGGGGTGCGCAGGTCGCGGACGTTGTGGCTGTTCAGCCACACCATGCCGGCCTCGACGTTCTGCGAGAAGTTGTGGGCCCGGGTCAGGTTCTGGGTCCAGATGTAGGCGGCCAGGCCGTACTTGGTGTTGTTCGCCAGGGCGAGGGCCTCGTCGTCGTTCTCGAACGGGGTGATGGCCACGACGGGTCCGAAGATTTCCTCCTGGAAGATCCGGGCGTCGGGCGCGACGTCGGCGAACACCGTGGGTGCGATGTAGTTGCCTTCGGGCAGGTGGCCGGGGCGGCCGCCGCCGGCCAGGAGCCGGCCTTCGGACTTTCCAATCTCCACGTAGGAGGCCACCTTGTCGTAGTGCTCGGGGTGGACCAGGGCCCCCACTTCGGTCTTGGGGTCATGGGGGTCACCCACCACGATGTTCTTTGCCCGGGCGGCGTACTTTTCGCAGAATTCGTCGTAGATGGCGCGCTCCACCAGGATGCGTGAGCCGGCGGTGCAGCGCTCCCCGTTGAGGGAGAAGACCCCGAACAGGGCGGAGTCGATGGCGGCGTCCACGTCGGCGTCGGCGAACACGACGCAGGGGGATTTGCCGCCGAGCTCCATGGACAGGCCCTTGAGGTTGGCCGCGGCGTTGCGGAAGATCGTCTGGCCGGTGGTGGTCTCGCCGGTGAAGGAGATCAGCGGGACGTCCGGGTGCTTGACCAGGGCGTCGCCGGCCTCCTCGCCCAGGCCGTTGACCAGGTTGAAGACGCCGTCCGGCAGCCCTGCATCCTTGAAGATGGTGGCCCACAGGGAGGCGGACAGCGGGGTGAATTCGGCGGGCTTGAGGACCACGGTGTTGCCGGTGGCCAGCGCCGGGGCGAGCTTCCACGACTCCAGCATGAACGGGGTGTTCCACGGCGTAATCAGGCCGGCGACGCCGATGGGCTTGCGGTTGACGTAGTTGATCTGGGAGCCGGGGACCTTCATGGCGTCGTCGAACTGGGCCACGATCAGGTCGGCGAAGAACCGGAAGTTCTCCGCAGCGCGGAGGGCCTGGCCCTTGGCCTGGGTGATCGGCAGGCCGGTGTCGAACGTTTCGAGTTCGGCGAGCCGGGCTTCCTGGGCCTCGACGGCGTCGGCAATCCGGTTCAGGACACGGGCGCGTTCACGGGGCTTCATCCGGGGCCACGGGCCGTTCACGAATGCTTCACGGGCGGCCGCGACGGCGAGGTCGATGTCTTCCTTCTGGCCGGCCGCGGCGGTGGCGTAGTTGCGGTTGGACACCGGGTCCAGGACATCGAAGGTCTTGCCGGAGATTGAGTCCACGAACTGGCCGTTGATGTAGTGCTGGATGTGGCTGGGCAGGTCATCCGGAACGTAGTGCTTGGTGGTTTCTACTGAGGTCGTCATCGTTGAAGTCCTAACTGTGGTCTCTTCGTACAAGTGGTCGCGTCGTACAACTGGTCTTTTCGTACTAATTGGTTTGGGCGAGGTAAGCGTCCAGGGTCGCCGTGCGGTGCCGGCGGGCTGCCTTCTCGATGTCGTCGGCATCGGCGCCGGACTCGATCAGCTTCAGGAGTTCCTCATGTTCTTCCACCGAGTCGCGGGCCCGGCCGGGGACGAAGCGGAAGGTGGAGGACCTGAGTGCGGCCAGCCGGTTCCAGCCGCGGTGTACCAGGTCCAGGATGTGCGGGTTGGGGCAGTGTTCGAACAGGACGCTGTGGAAGTCCTGGTTGAGCTGGGTGAAGCGCACCGGATCGAAGTGCTCCAGGCACTGGCGCATTTCCTGGTTCACGGCACGGGCCCGGGCAATGGCCTGGCCGTCGATCAGCGGTGCGGAGAGTGCCGTGGCGGCACCTTCCACGATGCTGAGGGTCTGCATGGTGTAGAGGTATTCGGTGGGGTCGATGCCTGCAACCGTGGCGCCGACGTTCCGTTCAAACGTCACCAGTCCCTCGGCTTCAAGCCTGCGGATCGCTTCCCGGACCGGAACCACGCTGAAGCCCAGGTCCTTCGCTATGGCACCCAGGACCAGCCGGTAGCCGGGAGTGTAGGTGCCTTCCACGATCCGTGCCTTGACGGCCTGGTACGCCTGTTGGGACTTGCTGCCGGGAGTGGCTGCCACGCCGGCCACGGCGGTTTCAGTCATGGCGGTTGCCTGCCCATTCCTTGTACCGGGCCTGCCATTCGGCGTTCATCGGGTAGAGGCCGTCCACGCTGTTGCCCTGCTTGACCATCTCGAAGATGAAGGTTTCCTCCTTTTCCTGCTGGATGCAGTCCTCAACGAGTTCTTCGGCGATGGCGGGCGGGATGACCAGGATGCCGTCGGAGTCGGCCACGATGATGTCGCCGGGCTGGACGGTGGCTCCGCCGCAGGCGATGGTGATGTCCGTGTCCCACGGGATGTGCCGGCGGCCCAGCACGGCGGGGTGCGGGTTGGCGAAGTACGTGGGCATTTCCAGGCCGGCCACCGCGGTATAGTCGCGGACGCCGCCGTCGGTGATGATCGCTGCCGCGCCGCGGACCTGGGCGCGCAGGGCCAGGATGTCGCCCACGGTGCCGGTGCCCTTTTCGCCGCGGGCTTCCATGACCAGGATTTCGCCTTCGTTGACGGAATCGATGGCGCGTTTCTGGGCGTTGAAGCCGCCGCCATGGGTCTTGAAGAGGTCTTCCCGGTTGGGCACGTAGCGCAGGGTCCGGGCCAGTCCCACCACGCGCCGGTCCGGGCGGGTGGCCTGGAGGCCGTCGATGCTGACGTTGTTAAGGCCGCGCTTGCGCATCTGGGATGACAGGGTGGCGGTGGCGACCGACTCGAGCTTGGCTTTCAGTTCCGGGGTGAGGGCGCTGTCAGGAGCAGGGAGCCCTGCGGCTTCGCGGGATCCGTAGGCCTCCTCCCGCTGCAGGTCGTCAACCTTGGGCTGGGCACCAAAGTCCGCGAACGCCGTCGTGCCTTGCTCAACGGTGGTGACCAGGCGTCCGGTGGTGAGGGTGCCATCAATCGTGCCCGCCTCAACCTCCAGGACGTCGCCCGGTGCGGCCACGGAGGCGCCGGCAGGGGTGCCGGTGAGGATGATGTCGCCCTCCTCGAGGGTGAGGAGCTGGGACAGGTCCGCCACCAGCCGGGCGAAGGGGAAGAGCAGGTCAGCGGTTGTGTCGTCCTGGACCAGTTCACCGTTGTGCCAGGTCCGGATGCGAAGTTTGGAAGGGTCGACGGCGTCTGCCGGAAGAAGTGCCGGGCCCACAGGGGTGAACCCGTCCCCGCCCTTGGACCGGAGGTTGGAGCCCTTGTCCGCGTAGCGCAGGTCGTACACGCCGAGGTCGTTGCTGGCGGTGACGGCGGCAACGTGGCTCCAGGCCTCCTCGACCGTGACGCGGCGGGCGGCCTTGCCGATGATGAGCGCAATCTCGCCTTCGTAGCCGAGCAGTTCGCAGCCGGCCGGGCGCTCCACGGGGCTTCCGCTGAGCGCCAGCGAGCTGGAAGGCTTGAGGAAGTAGGACGGTTGGGCCGGGGTGCGGCCACGCTGGGCGGCCCGGCTGGGGTAGTTGATGTGCACCGCGACCACCTTGCGTGCTGCTGCCAGGGTGTCGCCGTTGACCTGCTCCAAAACGTCTCCTCATCAGGTACGAAATCGTATACGATCACTATCCACAGATTTGCAGCTTCCGTCAACCCCCTTGTTTCGGCTGTTTTTGCGGCACTTCCGGAGCCACTTGTCGCCCGCGTCACAACCGGCGTACAGTGGAAAACAAGTTTAGAGTTTTCGATTATCGAATCTACTGTTCTGATATAGAACACGAACTGATGTGAATCATCCACAACGAAGTGAGGAAAGCCCGTGCAGTTCCACCACCACGGATACGTATCCGGTGACCCGCGCATCAAGCCGGCAGCCGGCGTCGGACTGAACCGCCCCGAGGAGCTCCCGGAGGAAGTGGACGTGCTCATCGTCGGCACCGGCCCAGCCGGAATGCTCGCCGCCGCGCAGTTGTCCATGTTCCCCAATGTCACCACGCGGATCATTGACCGCCGGCCGGGCCGCCTCGCTATTGGGCAGGCTGACGGGATCCAGGCGCGCAGCGTCGAAACCTTCCAGGCCTTCGGGTTCGCAGAGCGGATCATCGCCGAGGCCTACCGGATCACGGAGATGGCGTTCTGGAAGCCGGACCCTGCCAACAACGCCAACATCATCCGCGCCGCACGCGCCGTCGACGACGAAACAGGGATCAGCGAGTTCCCGCACCTGATCGTCAACCAGGCCCGCGTGCTGGACTACTTTGCCGAGTTTGCGGCGAACTCACCCACCCGCCTCAAGCCCGACTATGGCTATGACTTCCAGGGCCTCACCGTCGCCACCGAGGGCGACTACCCGGTCACTGTGACGCTGCTTCACACCGCCGGACCCAATGAGGGCCAGGAGCGGATTGTCCGTGCAAAGTACGTGGTGGGGGCCGACGGCGCGCGCAGCAAGGTTCGCCAGGCGATCGGCTGCACGCTGGCAGGGGACCAGGCCAACCACGCCTGGGGCGTCATGGACGTCCTGGCCGTCACCGACTTCCCTGACATCCGCACCAAGTGCGCCATCCAGGCCGAGAAGGGCAGCATCCTGCTGATTCCGCGGGAAGGCGGCTACCTGTTCCGCATGTACGTGGACCTGGGCGAAGTGGATCCTGCCACCCACCACGCCGTCCGCAACACGAGCATCGAGCAGATCATCCACAAGGCAAACGAGATCCTGCACCCCTACACCCTGGATGTACGCAACGTGGCGTGGCACAGCGTGTACGAGGTGGGCCACCGCCTCACGGACAGGTTCGACGACGTCCTGCCCGCGGACCGCGGCACCCGCACCCCGCGGGTGTTCATCACCGGCGATGCCTGCCACACCCACAGTGCCAAGGCCGGCCAGGGCATGAACGTCTCGATGCAGGACGGGTTCAACATCGCCTGGAAGCTGGGGCATGTGCTGGAGGGCCGCAGCCCCGAGAGCCTGCTGACCACCTACTCGGAGGAGCGGCAGGTGGTGGCCAGGAACCTGATCGACTTCGACAAGGAGTGGTCCACCATGATGGCCAAGAAGCCCGAGGAGTTCGAGCACCCCTCGGACCTTGAGGACTTCTACGTGCGGACCGCCGAGTTCCCGGCAGGTTTCATGACCCAGTACGCGCCGTCCCTGATTGTTGGCGGCACCGACCACCAGGACCTGGCCGCCGGCTTCCCCGTGGGCAAGCGTTTCAAGTCGGCACCGGTAGTCCGCGTGGGCGACACCAACCCCATCCACCTGGGCCACCACGCCACGGCTGACGGCCGCTGGCGGATCTATGTCTTCGCGGATGCGGCCCAGCCCGGAACGGACTCCACCACGGACAAGCTCGCCGAGTGGTTCGCGCACTCGCCGGAATCACCCCTGGCAGCAACACCCGCGGACGCCGACCCGGACGCGTGGTTCGATCTGAAGGTCATTTACCAGCAGCCGCACACCGCCGTCGACATCAATGCCGTCCCCTCCGTCTTCAAGCCGCAGGTGGGCCCGTTCAAGCTCACCGACTACGAGAAGGTGTACGCAACCGATCCCACGGCGGACATCTTCGACCTGCGCGGACTGGACCGCAACGGCGTCGTCGTGGTGGTCCGCCCGGACCAGTACGTGGCCAACGTCCTGCCGCTGACGGCAACCGCCGAGCTCGGCGCGTTCTTCGCGCCGCTGCTCAAGGCCGCGCCCGCACAGCCACGTCAGGCGGTGGCTGCCGCCGCCCGGTAGTCAGCCGCGGGGTACACGCCGAGGATCCGCACCTCGGTGGTGAAGAAGTCCAGTTCCTCGAGGGCCAGCTTCAGCGGCAGGTCCTCGGGGTGGCCCTCGACGTCGGCCATGAACATGGTGGCGGCAAACTCGTTGCCCACCATGTAGCTCTCCAGACGCGTCATGTTCACGCCGTTCGTGGCAAACCCGCCCAGCGCCTTGTACAGGGCGGAGGGGACGTTGCGGACGCGGAACACGAAACTGGTGACTGCCGGTCCGGGAAGATCCTGCCGGGCCGGCAGTGCCGTTTCCCGGGCAAGGACCACGAAGCGGGTGGTGTTGGAGGGGTCGTCCTCCACGCGCGAGGCCAGCACCTGGAGGCCGTAGATCTCCGCGGCCAGCGGGGGAGCCAGCGAGAGCTTGCGGGGGTCATTCCACTCGGCCACCTCCCGGGCGGACCCGGCGGTGTCGCCGGCGATGACCGGCTTGAGGCCGTGGTCGCGGATCAGCTTCCGGCACTGGCCCAGGGCGTGGATGTGGCTGTGCACCTCGGTGGCGCCCTCAATGGTGCTGCCCGGAATGCCCAGCAGGTCGAAATGGATGGGCAGGAAGTATTCGCCCACGATCTGCAGGTTGGACTGCGGCAGCAGGATGTGGATGTCCGCCACCCGGCCCGCGATGGAATTCTCGATGGGGATCATGGCCAGTTCCGCTTCGCCGCCGGCCACCAGTTCGAAGGCGTCCTCGAAGCTGGCGCACGGGACGCTTTCCATGTCCGGGAACATCTGCTGACACGCGATATTGGAGTTGGCGCCGGGCTCACCCTGGTACGCAATCTTGGAGGCCATGGTCCGTATGCTTTCACGCGCGCGGGCCCGTTGCGAAAACGGGCCCGCGAGTGCTACGCGGGGGTGACGCGCAGCCAGAGGTACTGCCGGGGGAGGAGGGTGATGCCGTCGTCCAGTTGCAGGGTGGCTTCGGAGAGAAGGTCGACGGCGGCAGGGGAGTACCCGCTAAAGGTTTCCGCCGGGAGGGTCTGGGCGGAGTCGCTGAAATTGGCGAGGGCCAGGACGGTGCTGCCACCGTCCGGACCGCCCGGGCGCTGGTAGCCGAGCACCGAGCGGTTGTTCGTACGGAAATCCACCAGCGTGGTTCCGGCAAATTCAGGAGTGCCGGCCCGGACCTCGATCATGCGCTTCAATCCGGCGTAGACGGCCCCCTCGGGGGTGGAGGGATCGTCACGGCGGGCGTATTGTTCGGCGGGAAAGTGCGGCCGGTGCACCCAGCGGCTGTCCTCCTCGTGGCCGGGCTCGGACGCGTAGGAGTAGTCGTTGACCTGCCCCACTTCGTCGCCCAGGTACAGCAGCGGGATGCCGCCGGTGCTGAAGGGCACCGAATGGGCCAGGAGGATCCGTTCCACCGCCTCCGCCGGGTCAACCTCCATCCCGCACAGGGACGCCGTCGTGCCGGAAATCCGGCAGTCACCCGTCTTGGGGTTGTCCTGGAAGGGGACGCCGCGGGCGAAGCTGCCCGGGAACCGGTTGACGTAGAAGGAGTTCAGGAAGCGGCGGTGGTCAAAGCCGTTGATGCCCAGCTCGGCCGCGTCCTCATCGGCGAAGGTCCAGCCGATGTCGTCATGGCTGCGGACGTAGTTCACCCATGCCGTACCGTCGGGGATGTTGTGCCTGCGCTCCAGCGCCTGTGACAGCAGGGACACGTCCCTGGTGGCCAGGGACTCCCAGATCAGGGCCATCTGCAGCGGGTTGTAGGAAAGCTGGCATTCCGCGGGGTCGATGTACAGTGCCACCTCGTCGGGGTGCACGATGGCCTCCGACTTGAACAGCAGCGACGGTGCCGCCAGGCGGCAGACCGCGTTGAACGCCCGGAGCAGCGTGTGCGCCTGGGGGAGGTTTTCGCAGGGCGTCCCCAGCTGCTTCCAGATGAAGGCGACAGCGTCCATGCGCAGGATATCCACCCCCTGGTTGGCCAGGAACAGCATCTCGGCGGCCATGGCCCGGAAAACGCCGGGGTTGGAGTAGTTCAGGTCCCACTGGTAGGTGTGGAACGTGGCCCACACCCACCGGCCGTCCGCCATCTGGATGAAGGACCCCGGATGGTTCTCCGGGAAGATCTCGCGGACATTCGCCTCAAAGGCGTCCGGCATGGTCCGGTCCGGGAAGATCCAGTAGTAGTCGCTGCACTCGGGATCGCCCGCGGCTGCCTTCCGGGCCCATTCGTGCTCGTCCGAGGTGTGGTTGAAGATGAAGTCCACCACCAGGCTGATCCCGTTGGCGCGCAGTTCGGCCGCGAGGGAGCGCAGCTGTTCCATGGTGCCCAGCTTGGGGTTGACCTCCCGGTAGCTCGACACGGCGTAGCCGCCGTCCGAATGCGGTTCGGGCGCCAGGAACAGCGGCATCAGGTGCAGGTAGGTGAGGCCCAGCTCCTTGAAATAGGGAATGCGGCTGCGCACTCCCTCCAGGCTTTCGGCGTAGCGGTCCACATAGCAGACGCCGCCCAGCATGCCGTTGGACTGGAACCAGTCCGGCGCCTCCTCGCGTTCGGCGTCCAGCGCCTTCAGCTCCGGGGAGCGCTCCTGCCACGACCGCGCGCTCTGCACCACCAGGGCGGACAGCTGCTCCAGCCAGTCCTGCCGGGCGCCGTAAAGCGAGTGGAACAGGCTGCGGAGGGTGGGGAAGTGCTCATCCAGCCGCCGGTCAAAGTCCGGATCCGCAGGGAGGCCGAGGTCCCGTTGCCGGGCGAGTGAAGCGATGACGGCCTGGCGCGCCTCTTCGTCCTCGTTAACGGTTTCCTGCATGCCACTGCCCCTTCCAGCCGCCGCCGAGATGTCCGGCCGCACATGTACTGAAGTATTCCATGTCACACATACTGAGCCTGTCCATCCTTGAGCCGCCTGCCGGCAAGGGCGGCGCCCACAACGCCCGCGGCGTTCTCGAGGCTGGCCGGAATGACCGGGGTGCGCAGTGAGAGGCGAGGGAGGTATTCGGTACTGCACGCTGAAATGCCCCCACCGATGATGATGAGGTCGGGCGAGAAGAGGAACTCCACGTGCGACAGGTACTGCTGCAGCCGGTCGGCGTACTCCACCCAGGTGAGGCCTTGGTTCTCCCTGACGACGGCCGATGCCCGGGACTCTGCCTTGCAGCCGCCGATTTCCAGGTGGCCCAGCTCGAAATTGGGAACGAGCCTGCCGTCCACCAGCAGTGCGGATCCGATGCCCGTCCCCAGGGTCAGGACCAGGACAACGCCGCGCTGGCCTTTCCCGGCGCCGTACAGGGCTTCCGCCGTACCGGCAGCGTCTGCGTCATTCACGACGCAAACGGATCGTCCAAGCCGGGACTCCAGGTAGGACTGGACATCAAGTCCCACCCAGCTGCCGTCCATGTTTGCTGCCGACAGCGCCACTCCGCGCTGGACAATCGAGGGGATGGCGACGCCGGCAGCCAGGTTCCCGTGCCCGGGGCTTTCGGATTGGAGCTCACTGATGAGCTGGTCCAGGGTGTCGGCCACGTCATCCACCCTGCCGCTGGACGGGGTCCGCAGGCGGCGGACACCGCCGGCCGGGGTGCCGCTGCCCAGGTTGACGAGTGCACCCTTAATCCAGGTCCCGCCAACATCGATTCCTATTCCGAAATCCAGTCCGGAGCCGGCGGCAGGGGCGCTCACCGCAGCCACGCCGTGGCAGCGCCGGGCAGCCGGCCGGCTTCGAGTGGCGAGCTGGAGACCAGCAGCTGGCCCGCGGGCAGCTCGAAGGGTTCCGTACCGAAGTTCGTTATGGAGGTCCAGCCGTTGGGGCGCCGGAAGGCCAGGACGTCATCCCGGCCGGTTTCCAGCAGCTCCAGCGCTTCTGTTGTTTGCAGCTGCGACCGCAGGGCGAGCGCCCGGCGGTAGAGGGACAGGGTTGAATCCCCCTTGCCCTCCTGGGCCTCCACTGAGCTGCCCGCGAACCATTCCGGCTGCGGCAGGTGGGAGCCGCCGGGGCCGAAACCGAATGAGCTGCCCGCCGAGGTCCACGGCAAGGGGACGCGGCAGCCGTCGCGGCCGATCTCCACGCCCTTGTTCCGGAAGAAGGCCGGATCCTGCCGGGCGGAGTCCGGGATTTCACTGCCGACTTCCTGCAGTCCCAGTTCCTCGCCTTGGTACAGGTACGCAGAACCCGGAAGGGCGAACATCAGCAGGGACGCGGCTCGGGCGCGGCGCAGGCCGAGTTCGGCGTCGACATCTTCCTGCCTGCCGCCGGCCAGAAGCCACCGCTTGCCCGCCTGCCCGGCCATGATGTCACCTCCGGCCGAAGGCTCGGACGCGGGGAGGCCGTAGCGCGTGGCATGCCGGACCACATCGTGGTTTGAGAACACCCAGGTGGACGACGCGCCGGATGCTTCGGCCTCTGCCAGGTTCTTGATGATCGTCTTCCGGAACTGGGCGGCGTCGAAGTCCGCCTGCAGCAGGTCGAAGTTGAAGGCCTGGCCCAGTCCCTCCGGGCTGGCGTAGCGGGCGCGGCGGTCGGTATGGACCCAGGCTTCGGCGACGGCGGTGCGCGGCGGGTTGTATTCATTGAACACGCGGCGCCACTCGGCGTAGATTTCGTGGACCTCGTCGCGGTCCCAGTACGGGTGCTGCCCCGTGAGGTACAGCGCCTCGCCCTGGGCCTCGAGGTCCGCCTTGGTGGGCAGGGTTTCTTCCAGGTTCTTCGTCAGGGCGTGGGCGACGTCGATGCGGAAGCCGTCCACGCCCCGGTCCGACCAGAAGCGCAGGGTTTTCAGGAAGTCTTCGCGGACTTCGGGGTTGTCCCAGTTGAAGTCGGGCTGTTCCTTGGCAAAGATGTGCATGTACCACTGCCCGGGGCTGCCGTCGGGTTCGGTGATGCGCTCCCAGGCGGGGCCGCCGAACACCGAGTCCCAGTCCGACGGCGGCAGCTCGCCTTCTTCGCCCAGCCCGTCGCGGAAGATGTACCGGTTGCGCGCCGCGGACCCCCTGGGCGAGGCGAGGGCTTCCCGGAACCACTGGTGCCGGTCCGACGAGTGGTTGGGCACGATGTCCACGATCAGCTTGAGGCCGGCGGCGTGCAGGGCGTTGGCCATCGCGTCGAAGTCCTCCAGCGTGCCCAGCAGCGGGTCCACGTTGCGGTAGTCGTCCACGTCGTAGCCCCCATCGGCGAGTGCGGAGGGGTAGAAGGGGCTCAGCCAGACGGCATCGATGCCCAGGTTTTTCAGGTACGGAACCTTGGCGGTGATGCCGTTGATGTCGCCGATGCCGTCGCCGTTCGAGTCCGCAAAGCTGCGGGGGTAGATCTGGTACACGGAGGCGTGGCGCCACCAGTTGGGGTCGGCCGTGGGGGCGGGATGGCTTTGGGTTGCCTGGGTGGCGGTGGTGGGCAAGATTGCTTCCTTCAGTTTCAGCTGTATCAGGTGTGTGGGTCCGGAGTTACTTGACGGCGCCCTGGGTGAGGCCGGACATGACCCAGCGCTGGGTAAACAGGTAGACGATGATCGCGGGGGCCATTGCCATCAGGTAGGAGGCGAAGGCCACGTTGTAGCTGTTGCTGAACTGCGTCTGGAAGATCTTTTGCAGCACGGGGATGGTCTGCAGTTCAGGATCGGAAATGATGAGTGACGGCATCATGAAGTCGTTCCATGACGCGATGAAGGCGAAGATGCCCACGGTTGCGCTCATGGGCCCCAGCAGGGGGAAGATGAGCTTCCAAAACACCTGCCACGTTCCCGCGCCGTCCATCCGCATACTTTCCTCCAACTCCAGGGGGATCGAGCGGAGGAAGGCGGTGAAGAGCATGGTGTTGAAGGCCAGGGCGAAAACGATGTGCAGGATGGCCACCCCGAGCGGGTTGTCGAGTCCGACGAGTCCCGTGAGCTGGATCTGCGGCAGCGCCACCACGGGGAACGGGATGAACATTGCCGCGAGCAGGTAAAAGAAGGACCAGCGGAAGAGCGGACGGTCCCAGTTGCGGACGATGGCGTAGGCGGCCAGGGCCGAAACGATGATCTCCCCTGCAACGGCGATCACCGACACGAACACGGAAATTCCAAAGCCGCGGGGGAAGTTTGTGAGCGTCCAGGCCTGGGCAAAGCTGTCGAAGGTCAGGGGGCTTGGCAGGGAGAAGGCGTTGCCGTCCACTGCCTGGCCAGTGGTTTTGAAGGCCATGCTGACCGTGACGTAGAGCGGGACGAGCACGCTGAGCGTGCAGACAATGAGGATGATGGTGGCGGGCCACTGGATGCGTTCGGGCCCGGCGGGTATCCGGCGGCCCTTGGCGGCCGCCGTGGGTTCTACCTGGATGATGCTGGGTGCGCTGCTCATGCTGCGATCCCTCCCTTGCCACGTGTGAAGCGAAGTTGGACGAGTGCGATGACGATGCTGATGAGGAAGAAGATCACGGCGTTGGCCATCTGGTAGGCATAGTCGCCGCCTTCGAAGCCGCGGAAGATCGACATCGCGACGCTTCGTGTGGCCACGCCGGGCCCGCCGTCGGTGAGGCCGATGATGATGTCGTAGGCGTTGAGGTAGTTCTTGAAGCCGAGGACCGTGTTGATCACGGCGTACCCCGCAATGAGCGGCAGGGTGATGTGCCGCAGGTTCTGCCAGGGCGATGCCCCGTCGATGGAACTCGCCTCGTAGACCTCGGCGGGGACCGTGAGGAGCCCCGCGATGTAGATCAGCATGGCACTCGGGATGGACTGCCACGCCGTGACGAAGACGATCGCAAGCCACGCGAGCTGGGGGTTTGCGAGAAGGCTGGTGGCCAGCGGCTCGATTCCCATGCTTTTGCCGGCAAGGGGCAGCGAGTTCGAGAAAAGGTACTGGAACACGAACGCGATGACGATGCCGGAGATCACCATGGGGATGACGAAGACGGTGCGAAGCGCGGCACGGAAGCGGACGCGGGACGTGAGGCCCAGGGCCAGGAGGAAGGCCACGGCATTCACGACGATGACGGTGACCAGCGAGAAAACGAGGGTGAAGCCGTAGGCGCCGAGGACTCCTTCATCACGGAACACCGCAATGAAGTTCCGGATGCCGATGAAATCAAAGTCACCGAAGCCCACGGAGTTCGTGAAGCTGTAGATGAACCCGAGAACGGCGGGCAGCGTGACGGCCAGCGTGAAGATCACCAGCGAGGGCAGGAGGAAAACATAGTAGAGCGGATCAACGCGGCTTTTGCGCACGCGTGTGGTTCCAGCCGCTGCCGGGGCCGTCACCTCCACCCTGGTGGAAGGTCTCGTCATTGATGACATGGATGGTCCTCGTTTCGTGCTTTGAGAGATCGAAAGTGTGGGTCTAAGCGCGGAAAGCCAGGCGGGCCCAGTCGGCGTCCATCCTGCGCAGCGTGCTCTCGGCATCGGCGCCGCCGATGATCGACTGGATGTAGTTGGCGGCCGGAATCGAGTTCGGAATGAACTGTGAGGCGCCCATGTAGAAGCGGCCCTCGTCGTAGTACTTCTGCATCTCGACGATTCGTGGGTCGGTCACCGGTGGCGCGTCCTTGGTCGTCCCGAAACCCAGGAATTTGGCGTTGTAAGGGTTCTGGATCTCCGGCCGCATCAGGTACTGCAGGAAATCGCGGGCACCCTGCTGCCCGTTGGCGACCTCGGGAACCCAGAGCGAGAGGTCGATGTTGACGCGGACTTTGAGATCTGCGGGATCACCGGTCATGGGCAGCGGGAAAGTTCCCAGATCCAGGTCTTTGCCGGCCTTTTCGATCTCGCCAAAGGCCCAGGGTCCCTGGAAGTACATGGCGGCCTGGCCCTGGGCCATTGCCGTGTTGCCGTCTCCGTAGCCGCGGCTTGCCGCATCGGGATTGACGTATTTGGTCAGTTGGACCATGCGCTTCACCGGCTCGAGCATCGTTTTCTGGAACGAAACTTCCGAATCCGGTCCGACGTTTTCGCCAATCCCATGCATTTTCTGATAGAAGTCGCGCACGTTGACCATGCCGCCCACCGTGTAGTCGAACAATCCCTGTGCCACGGTCCAGGGGTCGCGGAAAGTGCCGTAGATCGGCGTGATGCCTGCTGCCTTGAGCACCTCGCACACCTCGATCAGTTCATCCCAGGTTGTTGGGACGGCCACCCCGTTCTCTTCGAAGATGCGGCGGTTGTAGATGACCGAGGCCGCCATGACCGAGTAGGGGATGACGCTGGTGCGGCCGGCATAGGTTGGATACCAGTTGGTGAGGTCCAGCACGTCGTCCCGGATGGAGGCCGCTGCCGGGAGGTCGGAAAGATCCGAGAGCGCCCCGCGCTCCATGAACCGCGCCATCTCCAGGTTGTAGTTGAGGCATCCGAGGTCCGGGGGACTGCTGCGGACGAAGCTGGCAGAGAGATTTGTGGCCATGTCATGCAGGACACGCACCCGGTCCTGCGAGTCGGTGAACTTCGCAGCCAGGTCCCGGAAGTATGGAACTGCCTCCGGCTTTGACTGGTGGAACGTGATGGTGGGCCTGGCACTGGCCGGGGCGCAGCCGGCCAACCCGAAAGCGGTGAGCGCACCTCCCGCAGCGGCAAGGAAAGTGCGCCGGGAAACGTGTCTCCCGGCGGACGTCAAAGGTGGCAACATCGGCTCCTCTTGGACTCTCGGATAATTTATATGGGTCTTATATTTAGGACCTATATGAGGATGGGGGACGCAGGGGCTATCGTCAAGGGGTGGACGGAAATACGGCGAGCTCGACACAACTGTTACGGCAGATCAACTCGGAGGCGCTGTTGCGCTTCGCCCTCCAGGAACAGGTGTTTACTGCCGGAGAAGCCATGGCTGCCACCGGGCTTACCCGCGCCACGGTGCTCGGGGTTTGTGACGGCCTGGTTGATGCGGGCTGGCTGGAGGAATTGACTGACGCCCGTACCGAGGCCGGCAGGCTCAAGGGCAGGCCGGCGCGGCAGTACCAGCTGCGCGAAGCTGCGGGTGTGGTTGTGGGCCTGGATGCCGGGGAGGGCTACTTCACAACCATCGTTGCCGACCTGCGCGGCCGCGAGCTGGGCAAGCGCCGCCAAAGCATTGATTCGCACGCGCTGGGACGCGCCGGCCGCGTGGCGAATGCACGGGAGCTGATCCGCCTGACCCTTGAGGATGTTTCATGCACCCCGGAGGATGTCCTGCTCACGGCCGTCGGCGTCCCGGCGCCCATTGACGCGAACGGCGCGTCTCCCGCCGGAGGAGAATTCTGGCAGTTGATGAATTCCGGCTTCGCAGGGCACCTTTGGGGCACTGTCATCGTCGAAAATGACGCCAATCTCGCCGCCATCGCGGAGCAGGCACAGGAGCCGTCAGCCAACGTGGCCACCTTGCTGTCGGGTGAGCGGTTTGGTGCCGGCCTGATTGTCGATGGGCGCCTGCTGCGGGGTCGCCAGGGGGGCGCGGGGGAGATGCGGTTCCTGGATGAGCTGGACAGCAAGTTCGTGCCGGATGAGGGGAGCTCGGACGGGTTCGGAGCACTTGCGCGGAAGTGGGCGCGTGCCCGCATCCATTCCTACGATGGCGAGACGGTGCTGCGGCAAATACCCGAGGAGGACATCAACGCCGAAGATGTCTTCCAGGCGGCCCGCGCGGGAGACCCGCTGGCACAGGACATCATCGCCAGGCTCGGGGTGCGGCTGGCGCGAATCGCTGTGGTGCTCTCCAGCCTTCTTGACATTGAGCGGGTGGTCATCGCCGGCGCGATCTCACGCGCCATCGAACCGGTCCTGGAGCACGCCCGCAGCCTGCTGCCCACGGATTCCGGCCTGCCGCTGCCGGATCTGGTTGCGAGCACTCTCGGGGCGGAATCCGTAGTCCGGGGTGCCATTGAGTCGGCGCTGATGCGGATCAGGCGTGAACCCTCAGCGTTCATTCCGCGGGCGCCCCGTTCCTGAAAGGCGGGCGGGCGGACAGCCTAAAGCACGCTGCGGATGGCCTGCTCGAAACTGGTCACGTGCTCAAGGGCCAGCTTGCCCGCCCGGTCCGAGTCGCCGTCGGCCACTGCCTCCAGCAGTTCCACGTGTTCGGCGATGTGCTCCGCCACTGACGGCACCTTTTCCAGCACCATGCACCAAATGCGGGTGGCCAGGTTGTCGTAACGGATCAGCACGTCCTCGAGGTGGGTGTTGGCGGCGGCCCGGTAGATGAGGCGGTGGACCTTGATGTCATACCGCATGAGGTCATAGGGATCGTCATCCGCCCCCATCCTGGCAATTGCCGCCGCGGTTTCCCGTATTTCCTTGCGCAGGGCAGGGGTTGCCAGCTTGGCGGCCCGGCGGGCTGCCAGGGGTTCCAATGACTCCCGGAGTTCGGAGACGTCCGCGAGTTCGGTGATGTCGACGACGGTGGCGAACGTTCCACGGCGGGGGTACGACACGACGAGGTGGTCACCTTCCAGGCGCTTGAGCGCTTCCCGGACCGGCGTGCGGCCGATCCCGAGCTCGGCGGCGAGCTTGCCGTCGTTGATGGCCTCACCCGGCCGGATGTCGAGCATGATGAGCCGGTCCCGGAGGTGCCGGTAGGCCTGCTCGGCGAGCGAGAGGTCGCCTTCTCCGGCCAGCTGGTTCTCTGTCATTACGCTCATTCCGAGCTCTCCCAAGGTAGCTATTGACTGCCGCGTGATCTACAACATACTATTACGTCAGTTCTAATATATCAGTTACAGATCAGTTATGGATCAGTAACTCCGAAGGGCCCCAGAAGGAGAACCATGCAGGATGTACTGAACGCCTCGCTCGCCACGGTTGACGCCGACGTCGCCGCCGCTGTGGCGCGGGAACTGCACCGCCAGCAGTCCACCCTTGAAATGATCGCGTCGGAGAACTTCGCTCCGTCAGCCGTGATGGAAGCCCAGGGCTCGGTCCTGACCAACAAGTACGCCGAAGGCTACCCGGGCAAGCGCTACTACGGCGGCTGCGAGCACGTGGACGTCATTGAACAGCTCGCCATCGACCGCGTCAAAGCCCTCTTCGGCGCCGAATTCGCCAACGTCCAGCCGCACTCCGGCGCGCAGGCCAACGCCGCCGCCATGTTCGCCCTGCTGAACCCGGGTGACACCATCCTTGGCCTCTCCCTGGCCCACGGCGGCCACCTGACCCACGGGATGAAGATCAACTTCTCCGGCAAGCTCTACAACGTGGTCCCCTACCACGTCCGCGAATCAGACCTCCGCGTGGACATGGCCGAGGTGGAAGCGCTGGCCCTGGAACACAAGCCCAAACTGATCGTGGCCGGCTGGTCCGCCTACTCCCGCCAGCTGGACTTCGCCGAATTCCGCCGTATCGCCGACCTCGTGGGCGCCTACCTCATGGTGGACATGGCCCACTTCGCCGGCCTGGTGGCTGCAGGCCTGCATCCCAACCCCGTCCCGTACGCCGACGTGGTCACCACCACCACCCACAAGACCCTTGGCGGACCCCGCGGCGGCGTCATCCTCGCCAAGGAGGAATACGCCAAGAAGATCAACAGCGCCGTGTTCCCCGGCCAGCAGGGCGGACCGCTGGAGCACGTGGTTGCCGCCAAGGCGGTGGCCTTCAAGCTTGCCGCTGCTCCTGAATTCAAGGAACGCCAGGAGCGCGTCCTGCAGGGAGCAAAGCTGCTGGCAGAGCGACTCCTCCAGCCGGACGTCCAGGCCGCAGGCATCTCCGTGGTCAACGGCGGCACCGACGTCCACCTGGTCCTGGTGGACCTGCGCCACTCCGAACTGGACGGCCAGCAGGGTGAAGACGCCCTCCACAAGATCGGCATCACCGTCAACCGCAACGCCGTCCCGTTCGATCCCCGCCCGCCGATGGTTTCCTCCGGCCTCCGGATCGGCACCCCCGCCCTGGCCGCCCGCGGATTCGGCGCCGCCGAGTTCACCGAAGTGGCCGACATCATCGCCTCCGCGCTGATTGCATCGGCCGGCACGGGCACCCTGCCCGGGGACACCGCCGTCGAACTCCGCGAACGCGTGACGGCCCTGGCCGAAAAGTTCCCCCTTTACCCGCACCTCACCGCCGACGCCGGCCTGGCCGACGCTGAAGCAGACCTGATTGGAGCCGCCCAGTGAGCACCCAGCACCTTCCGGAGCACCCGGACTTCCTCTGGCGGAACCCGGAACCCAAGTCCTCCTATGACGCCGTGATCGTGGGCGGCGGCGGGCACGGCCTGGCCACCGCCTACTTCCTGGCCAAGAACCACGGGATGACCAACATTGCCGTCCTGGAAAAAGGCTGGCTGGCCGGCGGCAACATGGCCCGCAACACCACCATCATCCGCTCCAACTACCTCTGGGATGAGAGTGCGGCCATCTACGAGCACGCCCTCAAGCTCTGGGAGATCCTGCCCGAGGAACTCGAGTACGATTTCCTGTTCAGCCAGCGCGGCGTGATGAACCTGGCCCACACCCTGGGCGACGTCCGCGAAAGCATCCGCCGCGTGGGCGCCAACAAGCTCAACGGCGTGGACGCCGAATGGCTGGACCCGCAGCAGGTCAAGGAACTCTGCCCCATCCTGAACATCCGCGACAACATCCGCTACCCCGTCATGGGCGCCACCTACCAGCCGCGCGCCGGCATCGCCAAGCACGACCACGTGGCCTGGGCCTTCGCCCGCAAATGCGACGAAATGGGCGTTGACATCATCCAGAACTGCGAGGTGACCGGCTTCCTGAAGGAGGGGGACCGCGTGGTGGGCGTCAAGACCAACCGCGGCACCATCAACACCGAAAAGGTGGGCCTCTGCGCCGCAGGCCACAGCTCGGTCCTGGCCGAAATGGCCGGCTTCCAGCTGCCCATCCAGTCCCACCCGCTGCAGGCGCTGGTGTCCGAACTGCACGAGCCCGTCCACCCCACGGTGGTCATGTCCAACCACGTCCACGTCTACGTCTCCCAGGCCCACAAGGGCGAACTGGTCATGGGCGCCGGCGTCGACTCCTACAACGGCTACGGCCAGCGCGGCTCCTTCCACGTCATCGAGCAGCAGATGGCGGCCGCCGTCGAGCTCTTCCCCATCTTCGCCCGGGCCCACGTGCTCCGGACCTGGGGCGGGATCGTGGACACCACCCTGGACGCTTCCCCGATCGTGGGCCTGACCCCGGTGGAGAACATGTTCGTGAACTGCGGCTGGGGTACCGGCGGGTTCAAGGGCACGCCCGCCGCCGGCCTGACCTTCGCGCACACCATCGCCACCGGCGCCCCGCACGCACTGAACAAGCCGTTCTCGCTGGAGCGCTTCGAAACCGGCGCCCTCATCGACGAACACGGCGCCGCCGCCGTGGCCCACTAGCCGCCGCCACCAGAAAAGGACTAACGCACATGCTGCTGATCCCATGCCCCAACTGCGGCCCGCGGGACGAAACCGAATTCCACTACGGTGGCCAGGCCCACGTTCCGTACCCGGAGAACCCGTACGAGCTGAGCGACACCGAATGGTCCCGCTACCTCTTCTACCGCGAGAACCCCAAGGGCATCTTCGCCGAACGCTGGGTCCACAGCACCGGCTGCCGCCAGTGGTTCAACATGCTCCGCGACACCGTGAGCTACGACATCCAGGCCGTGTACCCGATGGGCGTGCCGCGGCCGGCCGCGCCCGTCCCGCCCGCAGCCGATACCGGCACCGCAAGCACCAGCCCGGCGAGCACCACCCCCCTCAGCCCCAGCACCGCCCCGGAAGGAGCGACCAAGTGACTTCCCAGAACGCCCGCCTGGCAACCGGCGGCCGCATCGACCGCACCATTTCCTGGCGCTTCACCGTTGACGGCGAGGAGTTCACCGGGCACCCCGGCGACACCCTGGCCTCGGCGCTGCTGGCCAACGGCCACATCGCCGCAGGCAACTCGCTCTACGAGGACCGCCCCCGCGGCATCATGTCCGCCGGCGTCGAGGAAGCCAACGCCCTGGTCCGCGTGGAGGCCCGGTTCCCCGGCCACGTCGCCGAGTCCATGCTCCCTGCCACCACCGTCTCGCTGGTGGACGGGCTGCAGGCCACCCTGCTGAACGGCCTGGGCAAGCTGGATCCGGAAGATGACCGCGCCGAGTACGACAAGAAGTACGTCCACACCGACATCCTGGTCATCGGCGGCGGCCCTGCCGGCCTGGCCGCGGCCCGCGAGGCAGTCCGCAGCGGTGCCCGCGTGATGCTCCTGGACGACCAGCCCGAGCTCGGCGGCTCCCTGCTCTCCGGCTCCACGGCCCCGGGCGTGGCAGAGACCATCGAGGGCAAGCCCGCCCTGGAATGGGTGGCCGACGTCGAAGCCGAGCTGGTGTCCGGCGCGGAATCCACCGTGCTGAACCGCACCACCGCGTTCGGCGCCTACGACGCCAACTACGTCATCGCCGTCCAGAACCGCACCGACCACCTGGGCAGCCCCGCGGCTCCCGGTGTGTCACGCCAGCGGATTTGGCACATCCGTGCCAACCAGGTGGTCCTGGCGCCCGGCGCCCACGAGCGTCCCCTGGTGTTCGAGAACAACGACCGCCCCGGCATCATGCTGGCATCGGCCGTCCGCACCTACCTCAACCGGTACGGCGTGGCCGCCGGGAAGCGCGTGGTCATCAGCACCACCAACGACAGTGCCTACGCCGCCGCAGCCGATCTCGCCGCCGCCGGCGTCAAGGTTGCCGCGGTGGTGGACGCCCGCCCTGCGCTGACCGCCGTGGCAACTGCCGCCGTCGAATCCGGAATCCGGGTGCTGATCGGCAGCGCGGTGGCCAACACCTCTGCCGACGCATCCGGCCGGCTGGACGGCGTCACCGTCCGCAGCATCAACGACGACGGCGAGCTCACCTCCGGCATCGAGCAGATCGCCTGCGACCTGCTGGCGGTGTCCGGCGGCTGGAGCCCGCTGGTCCACCTGCACTCGCAGCGGCAGGGCAAGCTGCGCTGGGACGACGAGCTGGCAGCCTTCGTGCCCAGCACCGAAGTGCCCAACCAGCAGACCATCGGCTCCGGCCGCGGCTCCTTCGCCACCGCCGACTGCCTTGCCGAGGGCGTTTCCGCCGGCGCGCGGGCCGCCATCGCCGCGGGCTTCGAATCCGCCGTCGAGCCTTCCGTTTTCGCTGAGCCCAAGGCCGCCGCCCCCACCCGCCAGCTCTGGCTGGTGCCGGGGGAGAACGGCACCCCCGACGACTGGCACCACCACTTCGTGGACTTCCAGCGCGACCAGTCCGTGGCTGATGTGCTGCGCTCCACCGGGGCCGGCATGCGTTCCGTGGAGCACATCAAGCGGTACACCTCCATCAGCACCGCCAACGACCAGGGCAAGACCTCCGGCGTCAACGCCATCGGCGTGATCGCGGCGGCCCTCCGCACGGCCGGCGAGGCCTCGCGCGGCATCGGCGACATCGGCACCACCACCTACCGTGCACCGTTCACCCCGGTGGCCTTCGCGGCACTGGCCGGACGCCAGCGCGGTGAACTGTTCGACCCCGCCCGCATCACCTCCATCCACCCCTGGCACGTCGCCAAGGGCGCACTGTTCGAGGACGTTGGACAGTGGAAGCGGCCCTGGTACTACCCCCAGGGCGGGGAGGACATGGACGCTGCCGTGCTCCGCGAGTGCGCCGCCGTCCGCGAATCCGTGGGCTTCATGGACGCCACCACCCTGGGCAAGATCGAGATCCGCGGCAAGGACGCGGGGGAGTTCCTGAACCGGGTCTACACCAACGCGTTCAAGAAGCTCGCCCCGGGTTCGGCGCGTTACGGCGTCATGTGCACGCCGGACGGGATGATCTTCGACGACGGCGTGACCCTCCGCGTGGACGACGACACCTACTTCATGACCACCACCACCGGCGGCGCCGCGAAGGTCCTGGACTGGCTGGAGGAGTGGCTGCAGACCGAGTGGCCCGAACTGGACGTGCACTGCACCTCGGTGACGGAACAGTGGAGCACCATCGCCGTCGTGGGACCCAAGTCCCGCGAAGTCATCGCGAAGGTGGCTCCGGAACTGGCTGCCAACGGTGGCCTGGAGGCCGAGGCGTTCCCGTTCATGACCTTCCGCGAAACCATCCTTGCCTCCGGCGTGCGGGCCCGGATCTGCCGGATTTCGTTCTCCGGTGAACTGGCCTACGAAATCAACGTGCCGGCCTGGTACGGACTGAACACCTGGGAAGCCGTGGCCGCCGCAGGTGCTGAATTCAACATCACCCCCTACGGCACGGAAACCATGCACGTGCTGCGCGCCGAAAAGGGTTACCCGATCGTCGGCCAGGACACGGACGGCACCGTCACGCCGCAGGATGCCGGGATGGAGTGGATTGTCTCCAAGGCCAAGGACTTCATCGGCAAGCGCTCCTACTCCCGGGCCGATGCCCAGCGCGAGGACCGCAAGCACCTGGTGAGCGTCCTGCCCGTCGACGGAACGCTCCGGCTGCCCGAAGGCACCCAGCTGGTGGAAAAGGGCCGCTCAACCAACCCGGCCTACGGCCCGGTGCCGATGGAAGGCTTCGTGACTTCCAGCTACCACAGCGCAGCGCTGGGCAGGTCCTTCGGCCTGGCCCTGATCAAGAACGGCCGCAACCGCATCGGCGAAACACTGGTGGCCGCCGCCGGCGACCAGCTGGTTGACGTGGTTGTTGCAGAAACAGTGCTTTTTGACCCAGAAGGGACCCGTAAAGATGGCTGAAACAGCAGCATCCCCCACCGCCGCAGACAAGAATCTCGCAGCCCGCGTCAGCCCTGCCAGGCAGCTCGCGGAGGCCTTCGCGGCAGGCTCCCTGGCCGGCACCGTCGAACTTAGGGAGCTGCCCTTCCTCACCATGGTGGGTCTCCGGGCCCAGGCAGGATCGGACACCGCGCAGCGCCTGGCCGCCGTCACCGGCGGACTGCCGGCCGGCGTCGGCGCCGTGGACAGCTCCGGCGACACCTCGGTCCTCTGGCTGGGACCCGGTGAATTCCTGGTGGTGGCACCCACCGAGGCACACGAGTCCCCGGGCGGCGGCCTGATCCCCGCCCTCCGGGACGCGCTGGGCGACGGCGCGGGCCAGGTGGTGGACCTGTCCGCCAACCGGACCACGTTCGAACTGTCCGGCCCCCGTGCCCGGGCGGTCCTGGAAAAGGGCTGCTCGCTGGACCTGCACCCCCGGGTGTTCAAGGCCGGCACCGCCTACTCCACGGAGATCGCCAACATCCCCGCCATCCTGTGGAAGACCGGTGAGGACTCCTTCCGGATCTTCCCGCGGGCATCGTTCGCCGAGTTCCTGGGCCGGTGGCTGCTGGACGCCATGCGGGAGTACGCCTCGCCAGAGGTCCCCTGATGGCGCTCAGCGTCCTGGACCTGTTCTCTGTTGGCATCGGGCCCTCGTCATCACACACGGTGGGCCCGATGCGGGCGGCCAAGCTCTTCGCCGATGGCCTGAAGGGCGACGGCCAGCTGGCATCCACCGTGCGCGTCCAGTCGGAACTGTTCGGTTCCCTGGGCGCCACGGGGCGCGGCCACGGCTCCGACAAGGCGGTGGTCCTGGGACTGCAGGGCCTGGAACCCGAAACGGTGGATACGTTCACCGCGGACGACCAGGTGGCGGCCGCGGCCCTCAACGCTGAACTGCACGTCGCCGGTTCGCACCGCGTGGACTTCAACTGGGAAGAGGACGTGGTGCTCCACCGCCGCAAGTCCCTTCCCGCGCACCCCAACGGCATGACCTTCCGGGCTTTCGACCACACCGGAGCCGTGCTGAGCGAGCGGAGCTTCTACTCGATCGGCGGCGGGTTCGTGGTGGACGGCGACGCGGAAGGCGCGGACAAGGTGGTGGCGGACGACACCGTCCTGCCCTACCCGTTCTCCACGGCGGACGAGCTCCTGCAGATCTGCAGCCGCGAAGGCATGTCCATCTCCGACGTCATGCTGGCCAACGAGCTCACCTGGCACAGCGAAGCCGAACTGCGGGAGAAGCTGCTGGGCCTGTGGGCCGTGATGCGCGAATGCGTGGAGAACGGCTGCAACGCCGAGGGCATCCTGCCGGGCGGCCTCAAGGTACCCCGGCGCGCACCTGCGCTGTTCCGCACGCTGACTGCCTCCGCAGCATCGGCGGAGGCGTCCGCAAAGGCGGCGGCAGCAACGCCGTCGCCCGTCCAGGCGCCGGCGGACCCGCTGCTGGCGATGGAATGGGTCAACCTGTTCGCGCTCGCCGTCAATGAGGAGAATGCGGCCGGCGGGCGGATCGTCACCGCGCCCACCAATGGCGCTGCCGGGATCGTGCCTGCCGTGCTGCACTACTACGTGAAATTTGTTCCGGGAGCAGACGACGACGGCGTGGTCCGCTTCCTGCTGGCGGCTGCCGCCGTCGGAATCCTGTTCAAGACGAACGCCTCCATCTCCGGTGCCGAAGTGGGCTGCCAGGGGGAGGTGGGCTCCGCCTGTTCGATGGCGGCGGCCGGGCTCTGCGAAGTGCTCGGCGGAACGCCCGCCCAGGTTGAGAACGCCGCGGAGGTGGGGATCGAGCACAACCTGGGCCTCACCTGCGATCCGGTGGGCGGCCTGGTGCAGATCCCCTGCATCGAGCGGAACGCGATCGCCAGCGTGAAGGCGATCAACGCAGCCCGACTGGCCCTGCACGGGGACGGCAGCCACAAGGTCTCGCTGGACAAGGCCATCAAGACCATGCGCGACACCGGAGCCGACATGAAAACCAAGTACAAGGAAACCTCCAGAGGAGGACTCGCCGTGAATGTGATCGAGTGCTGAGCCATGACTGTTACTGAAACCCAGATGCCCGCCCCGAAGGCGCCCACCACCGTGGAACACGTCCTGACCCTCGACTGCGCCGAGGGCCCCGGCATTGTGCACGCCGTCTCCGGCTTCCTGCTGGAACACGGCTGCGACATCATCGACAACAAGCAGTTCGGTGAGCGCTCCGAGGGCCACTTCTTCATGCGCGTCCACTTCGTGTCCGAGGGGGACGAGTCCACGCTGGATACCCTGCGGAAATCGTTTGCTCCCGTGGCGGACAAGTTCGGCATGCGGTGGCAGCTGGAACGCCACGGTTCAAAGCGCAGGGTGCTGATCATGGTGTCCAAGTTTGGGCACTGCCTCAACGACCTGCTGTTCCGGGCCCGCATCGGCGAACTTCCCGTTGACGTGGTGGCGGTGGTGTCCAACCACCGTGACCACCAGGCCCTGGTGGAGTGGCACGGCATCCCGTTCCACCACATCCCGGTCACGGCTGACACCAAGCCCGACGCCGAGGCCAGGCTCATGGAACTGGTTGATGGGCTGGAGGTGGAACTGGTGGTGCTGGCCCGCTACATGCAGGTGCTCAGTGACGACCTGACCCGGAAGCTGGACGGCCGCGCCATCAACATCCACCACTCGTTCCTGCCCAGCTTCAAGGGCGCCAAGCCGTACCACCAGGCCTATGCACGCGGCGTCAAGACCGTGGGCGCCACCGCCCACTACGTCAACGCCGAACTGGACGAGGGACCCATCATCGCCCAGCAGGTGGTGGAGGTGGACCACACCTACGGGCCCGAGGACCTGGTGGCCGCCGGCCGCGACACGGAATGCAAGGCCCTCTCCAACGCGGTGAAATGGCACTGCGAGGGCAGGGTCCTGCTGCAGGGCAACCGGACCGTGGTGCTGCGGTAGGCCGGTACAACTAAACATCACCGGCGCGGCCGGCTGCCCCCAAGGGCGGCCGGCCGCGCTTTGGCGTGCCCGGGCGGTGGCGGCCGCTCACGCCTCCCGCCGCGAAAGCACAACCCGGTGTACCTCCTCAAGGGCCGCGGCAATCTGGTCCCGCCCAACCCCGGCCAGGTACTGCAGCACCAGTCCGTCCAGGGCCGCG
Source organism: Pseudarthrobacter sp. Pseusp20 (assembly GCF_059492155.1). Classification (NCBI taxonomy): domain Bacteria; kingdom Bacillati; phylum Actinomycetota; class Actinomycetes; order Micrococcales; family Micrococcaceae; genus Pseudarthrobacter; species Pseudarthrobacter sp. Pseusp20. The sequence continues at coordinate 4,319,826 of NZ_CP168521.1, read as the reverse complement.
AAGAGCGTGCGGGCAACAATGCGGACGTCGCCCTGGACGCCAAAAGCCTGCAGCCCCTCGGCAAGTGCGTTGACGTAGTTTTCGTACAGTTCCGCCACCGGGCCGGCCAACTCGGGGCGCCGGCGTGCTTCCAGGATCATCTCGTACTGGAATACCTGCAGTCCGGGATCCTCCAGCAGCAGCTCCAGCAGTGCTTCGGTGAAGCTTCCCTCCTGCTCCGCTGCCTCCCGCAACCTGGACGCGGCGATGGATTGCTCCGAAGCCCATCGCAGCGCGGCGGCAATCAGCGCATCCCGGGACCCGAAGTGGTGTGCCACCAGGGAATTGTTCACGCCCGCGGCCTCCGCCACTGCCCGGTAGGTAAGCCCGCGCAGGCCCTTTTGCGCCACCACGTCCACCGCGGCCCGCAGCAGGGCTTCACGCCCTTTGCCGTACCCAGGAGTCCCCGCGGGAGCAGTTGAAGCAGTCATGACGACGAGTCTAGCCAGCACCAGGCCGGTTCAAATCCCCTATTGACTTAAAACTAAGCAATTGCTTAGATTGCTTTCATCGGGTGATGCCCATCACAGGCGAACCTCTTCCGTCCCGTTTTCCGGTGACCGCCCCGGCAACAAGCCGGCCCTTCCCTTGGAGCACTTATGACCACAACGACTGCATTCACCACCTCGTCCTCCTTTGACCCCGCCAGGAATGAGCCCTTTGAACTTGGCCGCGTCCAGTGGATCCGCCGCTTTGGCGAGGGCGGCCGGCCTGCCCTCGCCTGCGGCTACTGGCACGTCGACCCCACAGAGGCGCCCGAGCCTTTCGATCTCGTTATGGAGGCGGACGAGACCATCCACATCATCGAGGGCCACCTCCGCATCGAAGTGGAGGGCGGGGATGTGCATGAGCTCACCGCCGGCGGTGCCGCATCCTTCAACAAAGGGGCACGCACACGCTGGGCCGTGCTGGCGCCCACCGTCGAATTCTTCGTCTACTCCTAGGCCGCCCCATGGATCAGGAACGCAGCGCCGCGGAAAACGACGGCCTGGACGTCATTATCGTGGGGGCCGGGTTCGCCGGCCTGACCGCTGCCCGGGAACTGAACCGGCAGGGGTTGTCCGTGCACATCGTGGAAGCCAGGGCCCGCATAGGAGGCAGGACCTGGCTGGACCACCGGCTGGGCCGGGACCTTGAGATCGGCGGAACGTGGGTGCACTGGACCCAGCCTTACGTTTGGGCCGAACTGAAGCGCTACGGCATCGGCACGGTTCCGAGCCCGGAGCCGCAGCAGGCCTTCTGGTGGGCCGACGGCGCCCGCCGGGCAGGTGCCCCCGCCGACCTTCTGGAACTGATCGGCACCTGCAATGCGCAGTTCGTCCAGGACTCGCGCCGCTACTTCCCCGAGCCCTTCAGTCCGTTGGCCAGCGATGACTTCAAAGAGATCGACCACATCGCGGTCCAGGACCGGATCCGGGAGCAGTTCCCCGCGGGGACTGCGCGGGACATCCTGGAATCGTTCTGGGCATTGAACTTCAATGGTCCGCTGGAGGACGCCGCCCTGACCCAGGCGCTGCGTTGGGTGGCCCTGACCAACGGTGACTGGGCCGTCAACTTCGAAGCCTGCGCCACCTACAAGATCCAGGGTGGAACCGCGGCCCTGGCCAACGCCATCCTCCAGGACACACAGGCGGGCATGGACTTCGGCTTCACGGCAGCGGGGATCGTCGACGACGGACATTCCGTGACCGTCCGCAGCGCCGGCGGCCGGACGGTGACCGCAAAGACGGCCATTGTGACGGTGCCTATGCATGTCCTCCCGGGAATCGTGTTCGAGCCGCCGCTGCCACCGGCCAAAACGGACGGCGCCCGGCGCGGGCAGATCTCCAAAGGCGTCAAGGTATGGATCCGGCTCCGGGGCGAACGTGCACCCTTTGTCGCACTGGGGAACGCCGACTGGCCGTTGAACTTCTTCCAGGCTGAATACACGCTCGACGGCGACACGATCGTCGTCGGCTTCGGCCCGGACGCGTCGAAGATCGACGCCGCTGACAGGGCCGCAGTGCAGGCTCAGCTGTCCCGGCTGGTGCCCGGCGTTGAGGTGCTGGAGGTGGCCACCCACGACTGGGTGGCGGATCCGCTGGCAGGGGAGACATGGCCGATGCACAGGACAGGCTTCCTGGCCAACCACCTGGCCGCCCTGCAGGCGGGGCACGGAAACGTCCTCTTTGCCGGCTCTGACATCGCCAACGGCTGGGGCGGCTTCATTGACGGTGCCATCGAGAGCGGCATGGAGGCCGCGCTTGAAGCAGCATCGATTGTCAGCGGCCGGCCGGCACTGCGCTGACGGACAACAACTCATCGCTGGTGGACAAAGCAGCAGCGGGCGCCGCTGCCAAGCTGGATCCCACAGCAATTTTCCCGAACTCATGACCGTTAAGAAGGATCCAATGAGTATTTCGAATTCCGAGGCCCGGACCACTGACGCTCCGGCAAAGGAGCATTCCACGGCCCTCCGCGCCGGCAGCATCGGCGTGCTGGGCATCCTGTTCTTCGTCCTGTCCGCCCAGGCACCACTGACGGGGATCGTCGGCGCAGCGCCGCTCGCCGCAGCGCTGGGCAACGGCGCCGGCGCCCCGGGCGCCTACCTGATCGTGGGCATCGTCATCGTGATCTTCGCCGTGGGTTTTGTGGCGATGAGCCGGAAGATCCAGGCCAACGGCGCCTTCTACGCCTACGTGACGGCGGCATTCGGCAGGCGGACAGGAGCCGGCGCGGCCTGGCTGGCACTGCTGGCCTACAGCACTGTCCAGGCTGCCATGTACGGGCTCTACGGTGCGGCCTTCTCCGGGCTCCTTGCCTCTGCCGGGCTGGACATTCCCTGGTGGTTGCTGGCCCTGGCCACCATGGCCGGCGTCCAGGTACTGGGCTCCCTCAACATCGAACTCGGCGCCCGCGTGCTCGCCGTGCTGGTGGGGCTGGAGGTGGCCATCCTCCTGATGTTCGGCTTCACCGTGCTGTTCCATGGCGGCGGCCCGGAAGGCATCAGCGTGGCCGCGTCCTTCTCCCCGGAAGCCATCGGCGCAGGAGCTCCCGGTGTTGCCATCATGTTCGCGGTGGCCTCCATGTTCGGCTTCGAGTCCACGGCCATCTACTCCGCCGAGGCCAAGGATCCGCACCGCACCGTGGCCCGGGCAACCTACCTGTCCGTCGGCGTGATCTCGGTGTTCTTCGCCTTTATTTCCTGGATGCTGGTCAGCTATTACGGCCCCTCGCAGGTGATGGACGCCGCGGGCGCCGCGCTCGAATCAGGGGATGCCACGTCCTTCGTCCTGGGCCCGCTCGTGGAACTGTTCGGCCCCTGGGCGGGCATCGTGGCCGGCATCCTGCTGGTCACCTCGCTGCTCGCCGGCATCATCGCCTTCCATAACGGCATCAACCGCTACCTCCACTCCCTGGCGCTGCGTGGTTCCATGCCCGCCGTCCTCGCCCGGACCAACCGGCACCGGGCACCTGCCGTGGCAGCCTGGGTCCAGTCCGCCACCGCCGTCGTGCTGGTGGTGCCCTTCGCCATCCTGGCCCTGGATCCTGTCCTGACGCTGTTTTCCTGGTTCAGCGGCCTGGCCGTAGCGGCACTGCTGGTGCTGTACATGCTGTGCTCCGCGGCCGTCGTCGCGTTCTTCCGCCGGGAAAGCGCCGGCGCCCAACTGTGGCAGACCCGCGTCGCTCCCGTCCTGGCGGCGGTCCTGCTGGCCTGGGTTTTGTCCCTGGTGGTCAGCAACTTCACCGCCCTCATCGGTGGCAGCGCCGAGACTGCGACGGCCCTGCTGGTGGCGGTCCCGGTGGTCTTCCTGGCCGGCGTCCTGGTGGAATCGGCCATCCAGCGCCGCCACCACATTGCCACCCTGGGCCACGCGCTCACTTAGCCGGCAGGGACTTCCCGGCACCGGCCCGGCGCGGAACATTCTGTCCGCGCCGGGCCAGTGTGCGTGCCGCCACGAACAGGCCCGCCAGGAGCAACGCGGCCAGCCACGCAACGGCGGCCGATCGCGGCCAGAGACCGGCCAGGCCAAGAAGCGCCGGAACCGTGGCCGACGCCTGGCTGGTGAGCACCAGGGCCCAGCCCGTGAAGGGTTCGAGCCGCACTGCGTCGAGGGCCATGCCGGCGAACAGCAGTGCCCACAGCGCGGACCAGCACAGCCAAAGAACCGCGAGCAGCGGGTCAACGGTCAGCCAGGCGGCCGCCAGCACCAGCCCGCAGAATGCCACCATCCCGCAGAACCAGCCCAGGCCACGGCCCCCGAGTGCCAGCAGCAGGTCCAGTCCCGAGTACAGGTAGGTCACCGCGAACAGGAACATGCCGGCGGCCGTCAGGAGCATCGCCGGAGCGTCCCCGGACGAGGAAAGCTGGACGACGCCGAGCGCCAGTTGGGTGCCCCCGACGACGAGGCTGAGGACGGCGGCGTCGCGGCGGGGGAGGTGCCCAAGGGTGGCGAGGCCGTTGACCAGCAGGGCGGCGCCCGAAAGGAGGAGGCAGACGTACGGCATCAGGGCATCCTGTCCCGGCCACGCGGCTGATGGAATCTCATATAGCGGAAAGTTGCTTTCACAATGTGGAGATTATCGCACGTGGGGGCGCCCGGCTAACGGCGTCCGGTCGCAATCCGATAGGTTGAAGCGTAAACCTATCGGGGCGATGTTGCCTGCCTGGCGGCCGCTCCTGCCCCGGCGCAACGGTAAGGAAAAAGTTCATGGACGCACGGCTGGAAGCCATTAGGGACACCGTCCTGGCACGGAACCCGGGGGAAACAGAATTCCACCAGGCGGTGGTGGAGGTCTTTGAAAGCCTGGGCCCGGTGCACGACCGCCACCCCGAATTCCTGGAAGCCGCGATCCTGGAGCGCCTCTGCGAGCCCGAGCGCCAGATCATCTTCCGGGTCCCCTGGACGGACGACTCCGGCCGCGTGCGGATCAACCGCGGCTTCCGGGTGGAGTTCAACTCCGCCCTGGGCCCGTACAAGGGAGGCCTGCGCTTCCACCCCTCCGTATACCTCGGGATCGTCAAGTTCCTCGGCTTTGAGCAGATTTTCAAGAACGCCCTGACGGGAATGCCCATCGGCGGCGGCAAGGGCGGTTCCGACTTCGATCCCCGCGGCCGCAGCGACGCCGAAGTCATGAGGTTCTGCCAGTCCTTCATGACCGAGCTCTACCGCCATATCGGCGAATACACCGACGTCCCCGCCGGCGACATCGGTGTGGGCGGCCGCGAAATTGGCTACCTCTTCGGCCAGTACAAGCGGATCACCAACCGGTATGAGTCCGGGGTTCTCACCGGCAAGGGCATCTCCTGGGGCGGATCACTGGTGCGGCCGGAGGCCACCGGATTTGGCACTGTGATCTTCACAGAGCAGATGCTCCGGACCCGCGGGACGTCCTTTGATGGCCAGCGCGTCGTTGTCTCCGGATCCGGCAACGTGGCCATCAACGCCATCGCCAAGGCGCAGTCGCTCGGCGCCACCGTGGTGGCCTGCTCCGATTCCTCCGGTTATGTGGTGGATGAGGCGGGCATCGACGTCGGACTGCTCCGCGAGGTGAAGGAAGTGCAGCGGGCGCGGCTCAAGGACTACGCCGAGCGGCGGGCGGGCGTTGCCTACGTGGACGGCGGCTCGGTCTGGGACGTGGACGCTTCGGTGGCGCTGCCGTGCGCCACCCAGAATGAGCTCGACGGCGGTGCTGCCGCCCGGCTGGTGCGCGGCGGCCTGATGGCCGTCGGGGAAGGTGCCAACATGCCGTCCACGCGCGACGCCGTGGCGGTGTTCCAGGACGCCGGGGTGCTCTTCGGTCCCGGCAAAGCGGCGAATGCGGGAGGGGTAGCCACGTCGGCCCTGGAAATGCAGCAGAACGCCAGCCGGGACGCGTGGTCCTTCGAGCATACCGAGGCGCGGCTGACGGACATCATGGTGGGCATCCACGACCGGTGCGCGGCAACCGCCGAGGAATACGGCGAACCGGGCAACTACGTGCTCGGCGCGAACATCGGCGGCTTCATCAAGGTGGCCGACGCCATGTTGGCGCAGGGCTTGATCTAGCAGGGCTTGATCCGGGAGGGCTTTTTCCAGCAGGGCTTGATTTAGCCGCCGCGGCGCCACTGGGTGGGGGAGACCCCGAACGCGTCCCGGAACGTGCGGCTGAAGTGGGCGGCGTCCAGGAATCCCCAGGCGGCGGCCACGGCGCCCACGGACTTTCCGGCGTGCAGCGGGTCCCGAAGGTCCCGCCGGGCACCGTCCAGGCGCTGGCTCCGGATGAAGCCGGCAACTGTGCTGCCGGACTCGTGGAAGACGTTGTGCAGGTGCCGGGTGGAGATGAAGTGCGCCGCGGCGATTCCCGCCGGTGACAGCAGCGGCTCGGAGAGGTTGGCCTCGATGTACTCCCGGATCGACACGGCCAGGAGTGCCTGCGGCTTCATCCTGTCCGGGGAGATGTCCATTTCCGCATGCAGCATGGTGGACACCAGGTCCAGGGCATTCGTGGCCAGCCTGGATCCACTGGGCCCGTTCAGGACATCCAGGTTCGACGACAGCTGCCGGATGAACTGGCCCACAATGCCGCTGAGGCCGCTGCTGCCCATCCGTACCGCCGCAAGCTGGCCGACGTAATCCGTGGGCAGGGACAGCGCGTCGCAGGGAAACATGAGCACCATGATCCGGGTATTTTCCTCGAAGGCGAGGGTATAGGGCCGGTTGGTGTCGTAGATGGCAAGGTCCCCGGGGTGAAGCACCGCTTCCCGGTTGTCCTGGATCAGCAGGCCCGTTCCCTCCAGCTGCAGGTTCAGCTTGAAGTAGCGCTCGTGGGCCTGGGCGATCAACGCCGGCGTGCGGTGGACCTCGTGGGAGCTGGCGGTGACTTCAACGATGGACATCCGGTCCAGCACCCGCGAACGCATCTGTCCCCGGAAGCCGTCCACGTCGTCGGTCCGCGCTGTGAGGGGCACGAAGGATTCGGCCACCAGGTGCTTCCAGTGGTCGAACGAGCCGGCCACCCTGGAAACAAGGTCCTGCGGTGCATGTCCGGACGTTGCCCGGGTTGGAGCTGTTGCTGGCATGGTGTTCCTCGTTACGTATGCAGCGTGACGTTCCCCCGGCTGTGTCGTGGGACACAGTGAGTCCAGATTAACCCCGGCTCCGTCTTTTTTCAACAGTTGGCGAAAATAAAACTGCGGCTCCGCGCTGGGTAAATCCGGCGCGCGCTTCACAGGTGGGCTGCAGCCTCCCGTGGCAGGATCGAGCCATGGACGGAGCAGCTGCCCCCGGGGGCATCAAGCGGAACTTTAATTCCCCTGCGCACCACTCGCGGCTCAGGATGCTGGTGATGCTGGGCGTGGGCCTGGCTGCCGCCCTGCTGGTGGGCTTTTGGGGCAATTGGGCATACGCACCCGCTCTTGGCTGGGCTGCTGCGTCCGTGACGTACCTGCTGTGGGTGTGGATCGTCATTGGGCGCCTGGGGCCCGCCGCCACCGCGGCCCATGCGTTGCGTGAGGACCCGGGCCGGGTCTTTTCGGATGCGCTGGTGCTCACGGCCACGGTGGCCAGCTTTGCGGGCGTGGGGCTGATCCTGGCGGATGCCTCCAATGCCCAGGGCTACACCAAGGACGCAACCGTGGCCATGGCCCTGGGCAGCATTGCCTTGTCCTGGTTCCTGGTCCACACCCTGTTCACCCTGAGGTATGCGGCCATTTACTACCGGGACGGGACCGGCGTTGATTTCAACGAGGAGACCCCTCCCCGGTACGCGGACTTCGCCTACCTGGCCTTCACTGTGGGGATGACGTTCCAGGTGTCCGATACCAACCTCAAAACCAACGCCATCCGTTCCACCGTCCTGCGGCAGGCACTGCTGTCCTACCTCCTTGGTGCGATCGTGCTGGCCACCACCATCAACCTCGTGTCGGGTCTTATCCACTAGCCGCGCCGCCGGGCTGGCGGGACATAGTCTGGGTCCATGGCGGACATCAGAGTCAACTGGCACCGGCGGCACAAGGAAGGGCTCACCCCTGGCGAAAGGGCCGCGGACACCCTCCGGAACGGGATGGGCAGCTGGCCCTTCGTGGGCATCTTTTTGGCTTTCATGATGCTGTGGGCTGCCCTGAACTCCTACGTCCTGGCAACCAGTGCGTGGGACCCCTATCCCTACATCCTCCTGAACCTTTTCCTGTCCATGCTGGCCGGCCTGCAGGGGGCCATCCTGCTGATCGCGGCCAAGCGCCAGGATGCCATTGCCTCGGCGATGGCGCAGCATGACTATGAGACGGACGTGAGGGCGGCGGCGCAGATAGAAATGCTCATGAACATCAATGCCGAACAGTTGAAGCTGCTGCAGGAACTGCGGGACATGAGGAACGGGCCGCCCGCCGAAGGCGCCGGAGCCGAATTCCCCTGAAAACGACAATGGGTGCAGCTCCTGCTGGAGCTGCACCCATTACGCGAGCGTCGATTAATCCTTCTTGAACGCATCCTTGACGTGCTCGCCGGCCTGCTTGAGGTCCGACTTTGCCTGGTCTGTCTGGCCTTCGGCCTTCAGGCTTTCATCGCCTGTGGCGTTTCCGGCAGCTTCCTTGCCCTTGCCGCCGAGCTTCTCTGCTGCGTTGCCAATCTTGTCATCCAAACCCATGGAGATGCTCCTTACAGTTCGTGCTCGCTCCGGTGTGAACCAGAACCTGACCCCTCAATAGTAAGCATACTTTCGAGTATGGCGCTCATTTGCCCGCGGGATTTTTGCCGAGCAGCGCAAGGTAGCCCTCAAGCTGGGCGGCGTGTCCAAAGTCCGTCCTGCCCTCCGGCGCAAGGGCAGCCTCAATCTGCGCGCCGAGGAGCATGTTCAAAAGTTGGCCGGCCAGGACGTGGTCGTCGACGGCGGCGGTCACGTCCCCGCTGTCCCTCGCCTCCGCCAGGTAGCGCCGGATGGCAGCCAGCCATTCGTCCATGGAGCGCTGGTGGATCCCGGCTTTTTCGGCATCGTTGACCGCCCTCTGCCAGAACGGGATAACAATCCGTGCCTCGTTGACGCGCTCCTCATCCAGGGGGAGCACTTCAAGGCAAAAGGCCCGGAGTGCGGCGAGGCCGGACTTGCCCTGCGTGACCTCTGCAATCCGCTGGTTGGTGCGGTTGAACACATGGCTGAATGCGAACTCCAGCAGTGTGTCCTTGGTGGGGAAGTAGGGTTTCAGTGCGCCGTTGGCGAATCCTGCCTCCATGGCAATCTCCCGCATGGTGGCGCCTTCGAGACCCTGCCGGGCAATGATCCGCCAGGTGGCATCCACCAGTTCCAGGCGCCGCTCGTCATGGTCAACAATCTTGGGCACTGCGGCCACTCCCCGAAAAAATATTGGTCCAGCCTCTTGTGAGCCATGTTACGGACGTTTATTCTCTACAACTATAGAAAATAAACCCAGTGGCCGGAAACGGCCCGGACAAAGGTTCACCCCCATGACGCCTGCCCCAACCGAAACTGTCTCCGCCTTTGGCCTGGCAACCGCCGCCGAAATCCTGCAGGTTCGGGCCATCCTGCAGGCGGAAGGCCACCTGGGCCCGCAGCACAGGATCGCCTACCTTGGCCTGCTCGATCCCGCCCGCGGCGCGGCTCCGGAAACCGCGGACCGCCGCTTCCGTGTGTTCATCCACGACGTCTCCGGCGCGGCCCCACGCGACGTCATTGTCTCCGCCACGCACCAAAAGGTGGCCTCCGCCGTCGAACTCGACACCGCGGTGACCGGCGAACTGCCGGTCCTGGAGGAGGAATTCGAAGTGGTGGAGTCCCTGCTGGCCACCGATGAACGGTGGCTCAAGGCGCTGGCGGACCGCGGTCTCGCCGTGGAGAAAGTCCGCGTGGCTCCGCTGTCCGCCGGTGTCTTCGAATATGCCGGGGAGAAGGGCCGGCGCATCCTGCGCGGGCTGGCATTCGTCCAGGAGTTCCCGGAGGACAGCGCCTGGGCGCACCCCGTGGACGGCCTGGTGGCCTATGTGGACGTGGTCAGCAAGGAGGTCACCCAGGTGATCGACCTCGGCGTGATGCCCATCCCGGCCGAGCACGGCAACTACACGGACCCGGAACTGACCGGGCCGCTGCGGACCACCCAGAAACCCATCAGCATTACCCAGCCGGAGGGGCCCAGCTTCACGGTGACGGGCGGCAACCACGTGGAGTGGGAAAAGTGGAGCGTGGATGTGGGGTTCGATGTCCGCGAAGGCGTGGTCCTGCACAACCTTGCCTTCCAGGACGGCGGCCGGAAGCGGCCCATCATCAACCGGGCGTCCATCGCCGAGATGGTGGTCCCGTACGGTGACCCGTCACCGGTCCGGTCCTGGCAGAACTACTTCGACACCGGCGAATACCTGGTGGGCCAGTACGCCAACTCCCTGGAACTGGGCTGCGACTGCCTGGGCGAGATCACCTACCTGAGCCCCGTCATCTCCGATGCCTTTGGCAACCCCCGGGAAATCCGCAACGGCATCTGCATGCACGAGGAGGACTGGAGCATCCTCTCCAAGCACTCGGACCTCTGGAGCGGCGTCACCTACACCCGCCGCAACCGGCGCCTGGTCATTTCCTTCTTCACCACCATCGGCAACTACGACTACGGCTTCTACTGGTACCTCTACCTGGACGGCACCATCGAATTCGAGGCCAAGGCCACCGGCATTGTCTTCACGTCTGCCTTCCCCGAGGGCGGCTCGGATAACATTTCGCAGCTGGCACCCGGGCTGGGCGCGCCCTTCCATCAGCACCTCTTCAGTGCCCGGCTGGACATGGCCATCGACGGGTTCACCAACCGCGTGGAGGAGGAGGATGTGGTCCGCCAGCCCATGGGACCCGGCAATGAGCGGGGCAATGCCTTCTCCCGCAGGCGCACCGTCCTGGCCCGTGAATCACAGGGTGTCCGGGAGGCCGACGCGCGCACCGGCCGGACCTGGATCATCTCCAACCCGGACTCCCGGAACCGGCTGGGCGAACCCGTGGGCTACAAGCTGCATTCCCACAATCAGCCCACCCTGCTGGCGGATCCCGGCTCCTCCATCGCCCGCCGGGCCGCGTTCGCCACCAAGGACCTGTGGGTCACCCGCTACGCCGAGGACGAGCGCTACCCCACGGGCGACTTCGTGAACCAGCACGCCGGGGGAGCGGGTCTGCCGGCCTACGTGGCGCAGGACCGCGATATCGACGGGCAGGACATCGTGGTGTGGCACACCTTTGGCCTCACCCACTTCCCCCGCGTGGAGGACTGGCCCATCATGCCCGTGGACACCGTGGGCTTCAAGCTCCGTCCCGAGGGCTTCTTCGACCGCAGCCCGGTGCTGGATGTCCCGGCCAATCCGAACATGCAGGCTGCGGCCTGCCACACCGAGGGCGGCAGCGGTGGCTCCTGCCACTGACCTCCTTGCGCCGGCAGGGAGCACGACGGCGGCAGGACGGGCCGGTGCCAGGGGTCCGGTCCTGCATCCGCGGCTGGTGGCCGTGGTCACCGCCGTCTGCTGCGCGGCACACCTGTGGCTGGCCGCTGCCGGCCGTCATGGGGTGTGGCTGAGTGTACTCATGCTGGCACTCGCCGCCATCTGCATGCCGTGCGCGGTCCACATCTGGCGGCACAGCCGCGTGGGCGCCCTGCACCAGGTCACCGCCGCTGCAGTGGCCATGGCCGCCGTGCACGCTTTTCTGCTGCTGGCCGCGGGCGGTGCGGGGCACGCCCATGCCGGCGCTCCGCCGTCGTCCGTTGCCCCTGCGGACGGCGCGGCGGAACTGCTGCTGGTCATCGCACTGGAATTGGCGACAGCCCTGCTGGCCGCCGCGCTGGTGGCACGGCTCCGGCGGGTGCCCGTTTAGCGGGTGCCGCCCGGCCGGAGTCAGCCCGCGGGGACGCCCAGGGGCCGGGCGACGTGCAGCCGCTCATGCTCCACCAGCCATTGGATGGATTCGAAGACGGCCTGCTCCGGCTCATACCGGGGCGCATAACCCAGCACGGACGCGGCCTTTTCAATGCTGAAGCAGTGGCTGCGGTAGAGGTGGCCCCAGCTGGACTCGGCGTAGTCCCGGGAGGTGTTTTCGCGGAAGCGGTCCCACGTCACCGTCTCCAGCACGGCGGCGTGCCCGAACCAGGCAGCCGCGATGTCCGCGTAGCCACGCACGGTCAGGGCTGTGGGGGCCACGATGTTGAAGTCCTCGCCGGCGGCCGCCTCCCGCTGCGCGATGGCCTTTTCGAAAGCCTGGGCGACGTCGTCGGCATGCACGTGGTGCATCAGTTCCGCGCCGCTGCCGGGGATCCGGAGGGATTGGCCGGCGGAGAGCGTCTGCCAGACGGACGGATCCAGGTTTCCGAGCGGGCCAACGGGGTGCCACCCCGGACCGACGATGTGGCCGGGGTGCAGCGACGTGGTTGCCAGGCCTCCGCTGGCGGTCTCTTCCTTGAGCATCAACGCGATCCGGTTCTTCTGGATGCCGTAGTCGCCAAAGGGTGCTGCGGCGGAATCCGAACCTTCCCGGATGGGCAGCTTCAGGCTTTGCCCGTAGCGCCAGATGGAGCCGCAGTGCAGCAGGTGCCCCACCTCGCCGCGCAACCGGTGCACCAGCGCCGCCGCAGATTCGAGGGTGAAGCAGACCAGGTCCACCACGGCATCCGGCTTGAGCGCGGACACCCGCTCGGCGAACGTTCCGTCCCGGTCTTCCTCCTGCCGGTCCGCGGTGACCTGGTGGACCTGTTGCCATTCGGGCGTGTCCGTGTAGGGGGCGCTGGTGCCGCGGCTGATGTTGGTGACTTCGTGGCCTGCGCGGACCAGCCGGGGGACCAGGAACGAACCGATGTGGCCGCTGCCGCCGATGACGGTGACTTTCATTGCTCTCCGATCGTCGTGTTCCCCTCAACGGTAGGGCCCCGGCGGCAGGAAAGGGAGGTCTGGGGGACCTCCCTTTCCTGCCGGGTCGCCGTGCTTCCGCAGAATCAGGCGGGCTTGGCGTACTCGGCCGCGCTGATGACTTCATACCCAACGAACGTCTCGCCGCCCTCCACCCAGGCGTCGTGCCCGGCCGGGATGGAATAGGCGTCACCGGCGTGGATGGTCTTCTGCGTTCCATCGTTGAGCTGCACCGTCAAGGTGCCGCCGGTGCAGAAGCCCAGATGGTTGTTCTGGCAGCTGTCCGTCTTGACCACCGTCTTCACGGTTTCAGACCAGCGCCAGCCGGGCTCGAAGGTGAACCGGCCAAGGGTGGCGCCGCCAATGCTGACCACATCCACCTGGGTCTTGGGTGGGCGGCGCTTCTCATCGGGCTCGTCGAAAGATTTGGTTGCAAGGTCCGTGACCGTTACTGCGGGCATTTCTGGCTCCTTCATAAGGAGTGGTTATTGAGTTCGTCCGGGGCTGTGTGCGCCGGGAAAGGGGACCGGCAGGGCGGGATGTGCCCGTCCAGAACCTGCCGGCCCCGTGTGCGACGCTCCCAATGTGCTCCCGGACGGACCCGATGTCAATGACGCTTTTACTCCTGGAACCACTCCCGGGCAGGGTTGGTCACCGCCGGGGCTGAACGGGCCAGCTCCGGCTGGGCGGCCCACTTCACGCCGTTGGCCAGGACCCGCTGGATCTGCGGGTGGTGGTACACCGGGTACTCCTGGTCGCCGGGGCTGAAGTAGAAGATGCGGCCCTTGCCCCGGGTGAACGTAACGCCGGAGCGGAACACCTCGCCGCCCGCGAAGGAACTGATGAAGATCAGGTCGTCCGGATCCGGGATGTCGAACAGCTCGCCGTACATCTCCTGTTCGGGAATGACGATGGGACTGTCCACGCCTTCGGCGATGGGATGGGACGGCTTGACGGTCCAGACCAGTTCCCGCCCGCCGTCGTTGCGCCAGGCGAGGGAGCAGCTGGTGCCCAGGAGTTTGGTGAAGATCTTCGCGAAGTGCCCCGAATGGAGCACAATCAGTCCCATGCCGCCAAGCACGTGCCGGTGGACGCGTTCGACGACGGCGTCGCCCACCTCGGCGTGGGCCATATGGCCCCACCAGAGCAGGACGTCCGTCTCCGCAAGCACCTCCTCGTCAAGGCCGTGCTGGTCGTCGGTAGCCAGCACCGCCGTCGTGATGTCAGCGTCCGGGAAGTAGGAACGAAGTCCTGCCGCAATGGCACCGTGGATGCCGTCAGGATAGATCTCCCCGATGTGCGACGGCTCGTTGATGGCCTCGTGGACGCCCTCATTCCACACCCGGATCCTCAGTTTGCCGTTCATTAGAGACGAACCTCCCTCTGCTCCAGTGCGGACTGGTAGCACGCGTCGATGATCTGTGCACGGTAGAGCGCGAGGGAGCCGTCATGCCCGGCCCAAACGGCGTCGCCGCCGCGCACTGCCGTAACGAAGTCTTCCACCACTGCGTCATGCGCGCGGCCCGGGAGCACAGCCGGCACGTAGTCTGCGGATTCGCCGTCCTTGTCGGTAAACACCCGGAGCTGGCCGACCGGCGGGAAGGGTGCGCCGTGCACCTTGAGCTCCGCGCCGCCGTCGGTGCCGTAAACCGTGAAATCGAGCAGGTCGTCCTGTTCCCGGTAGGTGGCCCAGCCCGCTTCGATCAGCAGTGTGCCGCCGCCCTCAAGCCGGAGGAACGCTGACGCGAAGTCTTCCACCTCGAACGCGTGGCTGGTGGCCAGGGCCGTATACCGGCTGCCGCCACCCCTGCCCTGCGGGCCAAGCTCCGAGTGGGTGGCGGCGGAGACAGCCAGCACCTTCGGTTCGCCCAGGAGGTGGAGGGCGTAATCCAGCGCGTGCACGCCGATGTCCGCCAGCGGTCCGCCGCCGGCAAGCTCGGGGTTGGTGAACCAGCTTCCCAGCGTCGGGATGCCGGAGCGGCGCAGCCAGGAGGCCTTGGCGTAGTAGGGCCGGCCCAGCCCGCCGTCGTCGATCACTTCCTTCAACGCCTGGATGTCGCCGCGCCGGCGGTGGTTGAAGGCGACGTCCAGGACACGGCCTGCCTTGCGGGCGGCGTCCACCATGGCCTGGCCCTCGACGGCGTTGCGCGCGATGGGCTTTTCGCTCAGCACGTGGATTCCCCGCTCCAGGGCGGCGATGGCGATGGGTGCGTGGAGGAAGGTGGGCACTGCCACACTGATGGCGTCCAGGCCGCCGTGGTCCAGCATCTCTTCCCATCCGGCGAAACCGTTGGGAATGGCGTACTCGGCCTGCAGGGAGTCACGGAGCTCCTGCTCCATCCCGGCCAGCGACACGATGCGGACACCGTCCAGCTCGGAATAGGCCTTGAGGTGCTGCTGGCCGGCCCAGCCAATGCCCACCACACCCACGCGCAGTTCCGGGTTTCCTCCTGGCGCTGGCGGCTGCTGGACGGGGGTTTGCTGGTTGTTCACGAGGTTCTTTCCTTTTCCGGGCGGCGTTGGGGTGAGGGTCATGGAATCGATTCCAAAGTGGTTTGAATGGTGGATCGCAGAGGTTTTGGAATCGATTCCAAAATCCTTTCAGGAACTGCCCCGGGGAGTCAACCCCTGTCAGTTCTTTGTGGAATCCCGGATGACGAGCTCGTGCGGGAGGAATGTCCGGCCGCGGCGGTGGGCCGGGCCGGTCATCCGTTCGAGGAGTGCTTCGAAGGCCACGCGGCCCAGGTCGTAGGCCGGTTGCCGGATGGTGGTGAGCTCCGGGATGCACATCTCCGCCTGGATGGAATCATCGAAGCCGGCAACCGCCACATCGTCCGGCACCCGCAGGCCGGCGTCGATGATTTCCCGGACGCAGCCCGCCGCCACCGTGTCGCTGCCGCAGAACACGGCATCGGGCAGGCGGTCCATGGCCAGCAGTTCCCTGGTGAGGCGGCGGCCGGCGTGGAAATCGAAGTCACCGTTGGCGAACAGGCCCTGTTCCGCGGCCAGGCCCGCCTCGGACAGGGCCTCCCGGAACCCCTGTTCGCGCAGCCTGCCGGAGCGGGCAGCCCGGTTGCCGATGATGGCAAGCCGCCGGGCGCCTGTCCCGATGAGGTGCCGCGTAATGTCGTAAGCGGCCTGCCGGTCGTCAATGGATACACCGAACGCTGCCTCGGAATCGACGATCTCGCAGACCTGGACAACGCTCAGCTGCTCAGCCAGCGCTTCAACGTCGCCGTCCGGCATGGTGGGGGAAAACAGGATCAATCCGTCCACGGACCCGTTGCGCAGCATATCCACGAGCTGCTGTTCCCGCTCGAGGTCGCCGGACGTCGGGGCGATCAGGCTGACATAGCCGGACAAGGCCGCGGCGTCACCGAAGCCACGGAACGCTTCGCTGATGACGGGGGACTCGAGGTTTTTCGAGAGCGCCAGGATGCGCATGGTGCGGTCGCGGCGCAGGTCGCGTGCGGAGGCGAGCGGGCGGTAGTTGAGCTGCCGGATGGCACCGGCCACCTTTTCCCTGCTTGACGCGCTCACGGCCGGGCTTCCATTCAGCACGCGCGATACCGTGCCGACGGACACTCCCGCCGTTTTGGCGACGTCCTGCACAGTTGCTCGAGCCATTCCGATTCGTCCTTCCGCGGCCACTGGCCTAAGCCGCCCTCCACCCCGTGGTTGCGATTTTCAGCTTAGCCGCCGTTGCGGGTGCGGCGGGCCGGCTGCTGCGGCCACCATCATGCCCATCCCTTCCCGTCGGCTGAAACATGCATTTAACGTTCCTGTCCGACGCACGAAATCACCCCTTGGCTAATCTGGTGCAACAAGGTTTACTGATAGCTAACGCCAACCCTGACAGGAATGTTTCGATGACGAGTGTCGCAACCCCTGCTGTGACCCCAATGCCAGAAGGCGGCCTGAAGGCGCCCGCGCCGGCCGAAGAACCAACCATCTCCCTGGCCGATATTGCGCGGGCCCACAACGTCCGCTTCCTGCTGGCCACGTTCGTGGACATGACCGGGAAGCCCTGCGCCAAGCTGGTCCCGGTGGAGGCCGCGGCTGAACTCGAGGACGGCGCCATGGGGTTCGCGGGCTATGCCGCGGGCCTGATGGGGCAGAAGCCGCAGGACCCGGACCTGATCGCTGTTCCCGATCTGGCGTCCTTCACCCCGGTCCCCTTCATCAAGGAAGGCCTGGCCATCATCCACTGCGACCCGCATGTGGGCGGGAAGCCCTGGCCCTACGCCCCGCGCGTCATCCTGAAGAACACGTTGGCCGGCCTGGCGGAGAAAGGCATGCAGGCCAAGGTGGGCGCCGAGGTGGAGTACTTCCTGGTGAAGAAAAACGACGACGGGACGCTGAGTACCGCCGACGACAGGGACGATTCGCCCCGCCCCTGCTACGACGCCCGCGGCGTCACCCGGATGTACGACCACCTCACCTCCATTTCGGAGGCGATGAACTCCCTGGGCTGGGGCAACTATGCGAACGATCACGAGGACGCCGCCGGCCAGTTCGAGCAGAACTTCAACTTCACGGACGCGTTGACCACGGCGGACCGCGTGGTGTCCCTCCGCTACATCCTGAATATCCTGGCCGGGCAGCGCGGCATGACCGCCACCTTCATGCCCAAGCCGTTCACCGACCGCACCGGCACCGGCCTGCACTTCCACTTTTCGCTGTGGGCAGGTTCCGATCCGCTGTTCCCCAGTGAGGGAACGGACGACGGCGGCCGCGGCCTCGGGCTTTCCGGCCTGGCTTGTTCGTTCATCGCCGGGATCCTGGAACATGCTCCTGCGCTGCAGGCCTTCCTCGCCCCCACCGTGAACTCCTACAAGCGGACCGGCGCCACCACCAGCTCCTCGGGTGCCACCTGGTCGCCGCGGAAGGCATCCTTCGGCGGGAACGACCGCACCCACATGATCCGGGTGCCGGACAACAAACGGATCGAGCTCCGCTCCGGCGACGGCTCCGCCAACCCGTACCTGGCCATCGCCACCGCCCTTGCCGCCGGGCTGGACGGCGTGGAGAAGTCCCTGGATCCGGGTCGGCCGTCCGGGCCGGGAGAGTCCAAACCCGACGCGCATCTCCTTCCGGCCACGCTGCTCCACGCCGTGGAAGCACTGCGGAAGGACCCCGTGATCCTGGCCAGTCTCAGCGGGGATCCTGCCGTCGGCGGCTACTACGCGGACGCCAAGGAAGAGGAATTCCTCAGCTGGCACAACCAGGTCAGCGACTGGGAAATCCGCACGTACCTGACCTCGATTTAGCAACCCACACATCCAAGAAAAGGACTTTCCATGTGCGGAATCGCCGCGCTGCAGCTGCGCAATCCCTCGCTGCACCCCCAAATGGGCGCCCTGCTGTCCTCCATGCTCTGCCAGATCGTGGACCGCGGACCAGACTCGGCCGGCCTGGCCGTCTACAACACCCCGGGCCTAGTTTCCCCCGGAACCTCCACCCTCAGCCTCCTGGGCAAGGACCAGGGAATGACGCCGGCGGCCATCACCGCCGGCGTGGCCGTCCTCCTCCCGCTGGACGCGGCAGCAGCCGTCCGCGTGGTGGGTGACACCACCCTGGTGAGTGCCGGCGTCGGGACGGACCTCCTGGTGAAGGCCGTCGGCGAAACCCTGCCCGCCGCCACCATCATTGGCCGTGGCGAACACGTGGCCGTGATGAAGAGCGTGGGCCATCCCATGGAGATCGCCGCCGAGCACGGACTTGAGGCGATGGCCGGCAGCCAGGGCCTGTCCCACACCCGGATGGCCACCGAGTCAGCCGTCACCGCCGGGGGCTCGCACCCCTTTTCCGTGGCCGACGACCTCTGCCTGGTGCACAACGGCTCCTTCTCCAACCACGCCACCGTCCGCCGGGAACTCAAGCGCGAAGGCGTGGTGTTCGATTCCGAGAATGACACCGAGGTGGGCGCCCGATACGTAGCCTCCCGCCTGCAGCAGGGCGACACCCTCGAGGAAGCCCTGGTGAACCTGGGTAAGGTCCTGGACGGCTTCTACACGCTGGTGGTCACCACGGCGGACAGCATGGCCGTGGTCCGCGACCCCATCGCCTGCAAGCCGGCCATCATCGCCGAAACGGACGACTACGTGGCCATGGCCTCCGAATACCGTGCCCTGGCCGGGCTGCCCGGCATCGACAACGCCCGCATCTTTGAACCGGAACCCGGAAAGGTCTACACATGGTCACTCTGACGGCCCCCGAAACTTTCGCCCCGACGGCCGCCCCCGATGCCGGGCAGGTAGTGGTTGACCTGGCCATCAGCTCTGTCCGGGAACTGAACCAGGCCATCCACGACGCCGAAGACGGCCAGTCCTGGACCGTCACCAACCCCGGCGGGAAGCACAGCCTGGCCGTTGGCATCGACGCGGACATCGCGGTGGCCATCGACGGCCATGCCGGCTACTACGCAGCCGGGATGCACCAAAAGGGGAGCGTGGCCATCAACGGCAATGCCGGCGTCGGGCTGGCGGAAAACATCATGTCCGGGAAGGTCCATGTGACGGGGGATGCGTCCCAGTCCGCCGCGGCCACCGGGCACGGCGGCCTGGTGGTCATCGACGGCAACGCCGGAGCCCGCTGCGGGATCTCCATGAAAGGCGTGGACATCGTGGTGGGCGGCAACATCGGCCACATGTCCGCCTTTATGGCCCAGGCCGGCCGGCTGGTGGTCTGCGGCGACGCCGGTGACGCCCTGGGCGACTCCATCTACGAGGCACGGATCTACGTCAAAGGCACGGTGGCCTCCCTCGGCGCGGACTGCGTCGAAAAGCCGCTGCGAGATGAGCATCTGGCCGAGCTCGCGGAACTGCTCGCCGCCGCCGGGCGTACCGACAACCCGGCCGACTTCAAGCGCTACGGCTCAGCCCGGAACCTCTACCACTTCCACGTCGACAATTCGACTGCCTACTAGGAGGCTACCGTGACCATTACCTCCATGCCCGCCCCTGACATCGCTGAGCTTGGCCTGCGCGAGTCCGCCACCTTCGACCGCGCCACCATCGCCGACATCCAGCGCGCGGCCGCCACCGGCGTGTACGACATCCGCGGCTGGGGCGCCAAGCGCAAGGTCCCGCACTTCGACGACCTGCTGTTCCTCGGCGCCTCCATGTCCCGCTACCCGCTGGAGGGCTACCGCGAAAAGTGCGATACCGACGTCGTCCTCGGCGACCGGTACGCCAGCCGCCCGCTGCACCTGCAGACCCCGGTGACCATCGCCGGCATGAGCTTTGGCGCCCTCTCCGCCAACGCCAAGGAAGCGCTGGGGCGCGGCGCATCCGAGGTGGGAACCTCCACAACCACGGGCGACGGCGGCATGACGCCCGAGGAGCGCGGCCAGTCCAGGCACCTGGTGTACCAGTACCTGCCGTCCCGGTACGGCATGAACCCTGACGACCTCCGCAAGGCGGACGCCATCGAGATCGTGCTGGGCCAAGGCGCCAAGCCCGGTGGCGGGGGCATGCTCCTGGGCCAGAAAATCACCGAACGCGTCGCCGGGATGCGCACCCTGCCGGTGGGCATCGACCAGCGCTCCGCCAGCCGCCACCCGGACTGGACCGGCCCGGACGACCTGGAAATCAAGATCGGCGAGCTGCGTGAAATCACCGACTGGAAAACCCCCATCTACGTCAAGATCGGCGCCTCCCGGCCGTACTACGACACCGCCCTGGCAGTGAAGTCCGGCGCGGATGTGGTGGTGGTGGACGGGATGCAGGGCGGGACCGCCGCCACGCAGCAGGTGTTCATCGAGAACGTGGGCATCCCCACCCTGGCCGCCATCCCGCAGGCCGTCCAGGCCCTCCAGGAACTCGGCGTCCACCGCAAGGTCCAGCTCATCGTCTCCGGCGGAATCCGGACGGGGGCCGACGTCGCCAAGGCCATGGCCCTGGGTGCCGACGCCGTGGCCATCGGCACCGCGGCGCTGATCGCGCTGGGCGACAACGATCCCCGCTACGCTGCCGAATACTCCGCGCTGGGTTCCGCCGCCGGCTTCTACGACGACTTCCAGGACGGCCGCGACCCCGCCGGCATCACCACCCAGGACCCCGAATTGTCCTCCCGGCTCGACCCAGTGGTTGCCGGCAAGCGCCTGGCCAACTACCTGCGCGTCCTGACCATGGAGGCCCAGACCATCGCCCGGGCCTGCGGAAAGTCGCACCTGCACAACCTGGAACCGGAGGACCTGGTGGCACTGACCATCGAGGCGGCCGCCATGGCCCGGGTGCCGCTGGCCGGGACCAGCTGGATCCCGGGGGCAGGCCAAGGGGGCTTCTGATGACCGAGGCTTCCGACTATGTGGTGGTGGGTGCCGGCCTGGCCGGCGCCGCCACCGCCTGGCAACTGGCATCCCGCGGCCACCAGGTCACCCTGCTGGAACGCGACATCCCCGCCGCGCACGACGGCAGTTCCCACGGATCCGCCCGGATCTTCCGCTACGCCTACCCGGACCCGTTCTACACGCAGGCGGTGCTGGACTCGAAAGTCCTGTGGGACAGGCTCGCCCTGGATGCCGGCACGGAGCTGATCACACCTTTCGGGGCGGTGGACCACGGGTCCAGGCGGCAACCGGACCTGCTCGCCAAGGTGCTCGCCGACGTCGGAATTGACCACGAACTCCTCTCCGCCGCGGACGCCCGGAAGCGGTGGCCGCAGATCGCCTTCGACACGGAGGTCCTCTGGCACCCTGGCGCCGGCGTGATCGACGCCGAAACCGCGGTCAACGCCCTGGTGTCCCTCGCCGTCAGGAAGGGGGCGCGGCTACTGACGGGCTGGCACCTGGAGAGCATTGAGCGGGACGGCACCGGCTACCGCCTCTTCTCCTCCACCGGGGAAACGTTCGACGCGGGCCACGTGGTGGTCAGCGCGGGCGGCTGGCTGCCGGAGCTGCTGGGCTCCCTGTCACTTCCGGCGGGCTTCCTGGCCGCGCTCCCGGCGATCACCGTCCGGCAGGAGCAGGCGTTCCACTTCCGGTACAGGGACCACGACGGCGGCGCAGCCCCGGGTGCGGGCCCCTGGCCGACGTTCATCCACAAGGCGGCGGACATCCAGGCCTACGGTCTGCCCGGGGGCCGGGATGCCGGGTTCGCGGGCCAGAAAGTCGCCGAATACAACGGCGGCAGGCTCATTCCTTCCGCGGCAGGCCAGACGGGCCGGGTGGACCCGGCCAACCGCGCACGGGTGGTGGACTACGTGCGCCGCTGCCTGCCCGGCCTGGACCCGGAACCGTACGCCGAAACCACCTGCCTGTTCACCAACACTCCAAACGAGGACTTCCTCATCGACCGCGTGGACAACCTCACCGTCGTCTCGCCGTGCTCCGGGCACGGGGCAAAGTTCGCACCCCTGATCGGCCGGTGGGCAGCGGACCTGGCCACCGGCAGCGGGAATGTTCCGGACCGGTTCCGGAGCGCCTCTTCCACAGCATTCACCACCTAGAACGGACACCGTGAGCATTTCCCAGACAGCACCGGCGTCGGAGGCCCTGCCCTCCGCCGCAGCCAGCGCATCCACTGTTACCGGCCTCCTGCAGGACATCTCCACCGTCGGCAGGGATGCCTCCCGCGGCGGCTACTCCCGCCCGGTATTCTCCACCGCCGAGACAAACCTCCGCAGTTGGTTCATTGAGCAGGCGGCCCGGCGCGGGCTGGACGTGCACACGGATGCCAACGGGATTATCTGGGCCTGGTGGGACACAGCAACCGGAGTGCGGAAAGACGCCGTCGCCACCGGAAGCCACCTCGATTCCGTCCCCGGCGGCGGGGCGTACGACGGCCCGCTGGGGGTCGCCTCGGCGCTGGTCGCCGTCGACCTCCTCAAGGCCCGGAACTTGCGGCCGCGGCGGCCGCTGGCGATCGCCGTCTTCCCGGAAGAGGAGGGGTCACGGTTCGGCGTGGCCTGCCTGGGCTCACGGCTCCTCACCGGGGAACTGGACGCCAACAAGGCGCGCAACCTCAAAGACCCGGACGGCAACACGTATGCGGATGTCGCCGCGGCAAACGGCCAGGACCCGCGGCTGATCGGAGCCGACTACAAGACCCTGCAGCAGCTGGGGATGTTCGTGGAGCTGCACGTCGAGCAGGGGCGGGGGCTGATCGACCTCAACCAGCCGGTGGCCATCGGCTCGTCGATCCTGGGCCACGGCCGCTGGAAGCTGAGCATCACGGGGGAGGGGAACCACGCCGGCACCACGCTGATGAAGGACCGCCGGGACCCGATGATCGCCGCGGCCAAGGTGATGGTTTCCATCCGGGACACTGCCCGCAAATACCGTGACGCCCGTGCCACCGTGGGCCGGCTGCAGCCTGTTCCCGGCGGCACCAACGTCATCGCCTCCCGCGTGGACCTGTGGATCGACGTCCGGCACCCGGAGGACTCGGTCACCGCGGCCCTGGTGGAGGCCATCGGGCTCAACGCCCAGGTCCTTGCCGCCGAGGAAAACTGCACGGCGAGCCTGGGCACGGAGTCCCTGAGCCCCACAGTGCATTTCGACGGCGGGCTGCTGGACCGGCTGCGGGAACTGCTGCCTTCCGCGCCGGTGCTGGACACCGGCGCCGGCCACGACGCCGGCGTGCTGGCCGCGCGCCTGCCCACCGCCATGCTGTTCGTCCGGAATCCCACGGGCGTCTCGCATTCACCGGACGAACTGGTGGAAGACTGGGACGCCGAAGCCGGCGCGCTCGCCCTGGCGGACTCACTCTCCGGCCTGCTGGGTGAGGCACGGGCGATCGGCTAGCGCCGCCGTCGTCCGTCCACCCGCCTAAGATGGCTGACATGACCGAACAGGCCGGGGACCGCGCAGAAGACCAGCACGCCGGCGACGGATCTGCCGAGGTAGCCGGGCGCCTGGAACAGGTCATCGCGGCGCAGGTGCGGCACTACCGCACGGCCGCAGGCCTGTCGTCCGCTGAGCTTGCCGCCCGCACCGGCCTGTCCAAAGCCATGATCTCGCGGGTGGAAACAGCCACCACATCCTGCTCGCTCACCACTTTGCAGCGGCTGGCGGACGGGCTGAAGGTTCCCGTGACCGCGCTGTTCCGCGGCGCGGACACGGACCGGGACGCCACCTTCACCAAGAGCGGCCAGGGAAGCCTCACCGTCCGCAGCGGAACCCAGCATGGCCACGAATACCGTGTCCTGGGCACGCTGAAAGGGCGCACCGACGCCATCGAACCCACGCTGGTCACCCTCACCGACGCCTCCGACGTGTTTCCCCTCTTCCAGCACCCGGGCACCGAGTTCATCTACATGCTCTCCGGCAGGATGGTGTACGGCCACGGCTCCTACGAATACGCCATGGAAGCGGGCGACTCGCTGCTGCTGGACGGCGAAGGCCCCCACGGACCGCTGGAGCTGCTGGACCTGCCCATCCAGTTCCTGGCGATTTCCGCCAAATAGCTTCCTGTTGCCGGCTGTTTCTGCAGCAACTCCTGCGTGCGGCGGGACGCCTGAAACTCGGTGGCGGATGACCGAAACGATCATTTAACACGCCGGAAACCCACCCAGAAACAGCCGCCATACAGTTGGAACCAGACGGCAACAGCCGCCCCTCCGCTGAACGTGGTCTCTCCATCCGCGTCCCTCCACGGAGCGGCTCTGACGGCAACTTACCGTTCTCTCTTCGCATCTTGAAAGGGGTTTCCCATGGATTCGGGAAATGTCGCTTGGATTTTGGCCAGCTCGGCGCTGGTTTGCATGATGATCCCCGCCCTGGCCCTGTTTTACGGGGGCATGGTGGGGTCGCGGCGCATCCTCAACATGATGATGATGTGCTTCGGCGGCGCCAGCCTGGTGGCCGTACTCTGGGCATTGTTCGGGTACTCGATGGCGTTCGGCAACTCGGTTGGGGGGCTGGGGCTGATCGGTGACGTCACCGAGTTCCCCGGCATGGGGCAGATGCTGGCAAAGGATGACGCAGCGTCCATCCCGGTCATCCTGTTCGCCGCATTCCAGCTGTTCTTCGCCTGCGTCACCACGGCACTGGTTGCCGGCGCGGCGGCCGGGCGCATGAAGTTCGGGGCCTGGATGCTGTTCGCAGGCATCTGGGCCACCGTGGTCTACTTCCCCATCGCGCACTGGGTGTTCGCATTCGACTCGGCGGACGGCAGCACGGCTGGCGGCTGGATCGCCAACGGCATCAAGGCCATCGACTTCGCAGGCGGCACCGCGGTCCACATGAACGCCGGTGCGGCCGCCCTGGCCCTGGCCCTGGTCCTCGGCAAGAGCTCCGGCTGGCCCAAGGTGGAACACGCCAAGCCGCACAGCCGGCCGCTGGTCCTGGTGGGCGCAGGCCTGCTGTGGGTGGGCTGGTTCGGCTTCAACGCCGGTTCCGCCCTCTCTGCCGGCCAGTCGGCGTCGGTGGTCTTCCTCAACACCGCTGTGGCCGCATCCGCCGGCCTGCTCGCCTGGGCCCTGGTGGAGCGCGTCCGCCACGGTGCCGCCACCAGCATGGGCGCCGCCTCCGGCCTGATCTCCGCTCTCGTGGCCATCACCCCCGCCTGTGGTGCCGTCAGCCCGTTGGGCGCGGTGGCCATCGGCGCCATCGCCGGCGCTGTCTGCTCCCTGGCCATCGAGCTGAAGTTCCGGCTCGGCTTCGACGATTCCCTCGACGTCGTCGGTGTCCACCTGGTGGGCGGCATCCTGGGCACCCTGCTCATCGGCCTCTTCGCCACCGACGCAGCACCCAACGCCGTCAGCGGCCTGTTCTACGGCGGCGGGGTTGAACTGCTGGGCGTCCAGGCCCTCGCCACCGTCACGGTCCTGGTCTACTCCTTCGGCATCACCTGGGTCCTGGCAAAGATCCTGGACAAGACCATCGGCCTGCGCATCAAGCCCGAGGACGAACTGCGCGGCATCGACCTCGCGGCCCACTCCGAGCTGGCGTACCTGACGGACGAGGACCCGGTGGAACTGGGCTCGCCGCAGCGCGTCTCATAAAAGCTGCCGGGCGCCCGCCTGCTGGGGGCGGCGCCCGGTGCAGTGTTCACGCGGAGTGTCCCACGCGCCCCAGCGCACGAGTCAGGGCCAAACCTTGGACCGGTGCCGGCAGCCGCCGGCTTATAGTTCCGGGGTTTGGCCCTTCTGTGTTTTGGGTTCAGTGTTCCGTGCAGACCAGGATGCCGTCGCGCACCTCAAGCACCGCGGCCCGTACGTGGCTCAGCCGGGTGCGCGGGTCCGGCGCCATGGTGCCAATGTCCTCGCCGTTCCAGTGCGGGTGCGTGAAGTAGACCAGCAGTGCCCTCTCCGCGCCGCCGTCGCCAGAGTCCCCACCCTCAAGCGACACCACGTCCGCGTGGCGTCCGACGACGGCCCGCCCGTCCACCGATTCCGGCACCGTGAGGATCAGCCCGTCCAGGTGCTCCTGCCGGGTCCAGTTTCCGGTAGCGTCGCGGGAGCGGTAGACGCCCTGGCCTCGCCATTCGTCCACGATCATCCAGTACCAGCCGCCCAGCCGGAAGACCTTGGGCCCTTCGTGCGGCCGGCCAGGGATCGCGACGCCCTCGCGGACCCAGGATGCTGGATCCGCCGGGGTCTCCGTCACGGCGCTGTAAGTATTTGAGCCTCGGGTTTCGTCCTTGTACCAGAGCCGGTACCGGCCGTCCCCGCACCGTGCCACGGCGGCGTCGATGACCCGCGGTGAGGCCAGGTCCACGGCGCCCAGGTACTCCCAGTGCTCCAAGTCGCGGCTGGCGAGCTGGACGATTCCGGCCGTCCCGGTCCAGTCGGTGCGCCTGCCGCCGAGGACCGAGAGGTACATGATCCACCGGTCGCCGATGCGTACGACGTCGGGCGCCCAGAGGGTTGCCGGAAGGTCCGTTCCGGGCGGGATAAGTCCTCCGGCGGTGCCTTCGTAGCGCCAGGTGGCGCCGCCGTCGGACGACCTTGCGACGCCAATCCCGGTGCCGTGCACCCATTCAACCCCCGTCAGCCCCGGAGCGGTGGCGCGGCGCTGCGTGTAGAAGAGGACCCACTCGTCCCGCAGGTGGTCCGCCACCAGGACGGGATCTGTGGGGCCGTCCCACACCGGGTCGCGGTACGGGGTGGCAAAGGCGTCAGGACGCAGGTGGGGGAGGGCCGGCGGTGCAGTCATGTGCTGGGACACAATTTCTCCAACGTTGTAGTTTGCGTTGGGCACCAGCATAGGCGTCGATTTTCGACGCGCAAACGCACTTGCGCTGCGCGGATTCGCTGGCGCTACCAAGATGTGGGCCGCGACAGTGAAGATGCGCGTCGAAAACCAGGATGCGCGTCGGTAACGACGGGACCTACTCCTTGAACAGGCCCGCCAGGTCCTCGGCCGTGATGGCCCCGCCGGCCAGGGCATCGCCCTCCATGACGTCGGCAAACAGCTGCGACTTCCGGGTCTTCAGCGCCATGACCTTCTCCTCGATGGTGTCCTTGGCCACCAGCCGGTACACCATCACGTTCCGGGCCTGGCCGATCCGGTGCGTCCGGTCCACAGCCTGCGCCTCGGACGCCGGGTTCCACCACGGATCGAGCAGGAACACGTAGTCGGCCTCCGTGAGGTTGAGCCCAAAACCGCCGGCCTTCAGCGAAATCAGGAACACCGGCGCGCTGCCGTTCTTGAACTCACTGACCACGTCGGCGCGGTTCCGCGTGCTGCCGTCGAGGTAGCAGTACTCGATGTCCTCCTCGTCCAGGCGCTCCCGGACCTTGCCCAGGAACCCGGTGAACTGGCTGAAGATCAGCGCGCGGTGCCCCTCGGCCACCAGGTCCTCGAGCTGCTCGAACAACACATCCAGCTTGCTGGACCGCACCGCTGACAACGCCGGGTCCACCAGCGACACGTCCAGGCTCAACTGCCGCAGCAGGGTCAGCGACTGGAAGATGGTGAACCGGTTCTTGTTGACGTCCTCGATCAGTCCCAGGATCTTCTGCCGCTCGCGCTGCAGGTGCGTCTGGTACACCTTCTGGTGCCGCGGGTTCAGCACCACTTCAAGGATCTGTTCCTGCTTGGGCGGCAGGTCCTTGATCACCTGGTCCTTGGTTCGGCGCATCATCAGCGGGCGGACCCGGCGGCGGAGTTTTTCCAGCTGCCCCTTGTCGCCGTTCTTTTCCACCGGCTTCTGGTAGTACTCCGCGAAGCGCTTGGGGCTGGAGAACAGGCCGGGGGCCACGATGGAGGTCAGCGCCCAGAACTCCATGAGGTTGTTCTCCAGCGGAGTGCCCGTGATGGCGAGCTTGAACGCGGCCGGCAGCTTCCGTGCACACTGGTACGCCTTGGACTGGTGGTTCTTGACGAACTGCGCCTCATCAAGCACCAGCCCGTTCCAGGTGCGGGAGGCGTAGGCCTCGTAATCGATGCGGAACAAGGCATAGGAGGTGATGACGATGTCGGCACCGTCAAGGGCCTCCGCCACCTCCTGGCCGCTCTTGGCAAAGGTCTCGCCGACCGTCCGAACGGTCAGCCCCGGCGCAAACCGGGCCGCTTCGAGGGCCCAGTTGCCCACCACGCTGGTGGGCGCCACCACCAGGAAAGGCGCGACGGCGGCGGGCCGGCTTTCAGCGGCAGCGGCAGCACCGGCGTTGGTATTCCCGTCGTCGGTGTTCCCGCCGTCGGTATTCCCAAGGGACGAAGCAGCCGCGGCGGCCAGCTCCTTGGCGGCGCACATCAAGGCCAGGGCCTGCACGGTCTTGCCCAGGCCCATATCGTCGGCCAGGATGCCGCCCAACCCGTGCTTGTACAGGAAGCTGAGCCAGTTGTAGCCCTCCAGCTGGTACGGCCGCAGCTCCGCGTTCAAGGTGGGGGGCAGCGGCAGCCCGTCCGTGCCGCCCTCCAAGAGACCGCCCACGGCGGACCGCCAGGCCGCGGCCTGTTCGTCCACGATTCCCAGCTGTGCCAGTTCATCCCAGAGCCCCGCCTGGAACCGGCTGATCTGCAGCGGCGCATCCTTGTTGTCCTGCAGCGCCCTGGCTTCCTCGATCAGGGCCCGCAGCTGGTGCAGTTCCGGGAGGTCAAGGGAGAAGTAGGCGCCGCTGGGCAGCAGCATTTTGGTCTGTCCCGCGGCCAGGGCGGAGAACACGGCGGCGAAGGAAACAGGCTGGCCTTCCAGGGAAATCTGGATGCCCAGGTCGAACCAGTCGCGCTGTTCGGTTGCCTTGGTGGAGATGGACACCACCGGGGCCTCTTCAGCCTCGCGGTAGTCGGCGATGTCGCCCACCGTCTCCACGTCAACGTCCGGCGCCTCCCGCAGCCGCGGCAGCACTTCCTCGGTGAAGGCCAGCGTGTCCAGGCCCGTCAGTTCGGCCGACGCGGCCAGCCGGGGAGTGCCCCAGCCGCCCGTGGCGGACTCGCCCAGCGCGGGCACCGCGTCCCACGGACGGCCAATGCCCTCAAGGATGCGGGACTCCGCCGTGTCATCGCGGTAGCCCGCATCGCCGGGGTGCCGCCACAGAGGTTGCGCGGTGACCAGCTTGCCGGTCTTGTAGTGCCACTCCCAGTGCAGCCGCACCCGGTGGTCCGCCCCGTAATTGGCCAGCAGCGACAGGGTGGGGACGGCCAGTTCGGGCAGTTCCACCGACTCGTCGCGGGCCGTCACCCGGGCCGCCTGCTTGAGCTTTGGATAAAAGCCCGTGAGGAAGCGTGACTCGTCCCTGGCCGGTATGTGCAGGGTGCTTGCGGCCGTGACGAATGCCAGCAGTTCCTCGCTGAGCCCGTTCTCCAGCGGCGCCAGGGTGATGGTTCCGTCGGGGTCGGGAACGCCGGGCAGCGCGGCCTCGCCGGATGTGAAGAACAGCCCGTGCGCCGGCCGGCCGATGGTGCCCACCGACGCCGGATCAACCTCAGCGCCCTCCACGGTGATGGTAGGCGACAGCTCCAGCCCGCCGTCGGAGGTCCTGGCGGTGGTGCCGGCCTCAGCGGCGTCCGCCACCGGAGTGCCGTACCGGCTCAGGGAAAGCCCGACGGCGGCAGGGGCCTCGGCCAGCCGGACCGGCCCGGTGCCGCGCGAGTGGACCAGGGCGAGCCCGATCTTCCCGGCCTCGGACAGCAGGCTCCACAGGTTCTTCCCCGAGTAGGAGTTCAGGCTCAGCCACAGTCCCGCGGAGTTGTGCATCCGGCTGGCGGTAGAGGAGTGGCCGGCGAGGAACTCCTGCAGCCATTCCACGTGCGCCTGGTTGGATTCGCGCCGGAAGTTCAGGTAGTTCAGGGTGTTCCAGGAAACGTCGCCGCGGATCCACTTGCCCTTGGCCCCCATGATGACGGGCCGCGCCTTGAGCTGCCGCACCCCGCGCACCGGGTCCCGGCGCCCCGTGTAGGAGAAATGCGGCGGCGGTTCCTCGATCTCGAACTGTAGGGCCAGGGGAACGCCGCTGGTGGAAGGGGCTGAACCGGGCTGGGAGATCAGCGGGCTGAGGGCCTGTTCCCAGTCGGACAGGACCGCCGAGGGTGCGCGGGATACCTGCGTGGAGGTGGACGGCGCCAGCAGCTGCACCCGGATGGACGGGTTGTCCTCAGCCGCGAACAGCAAGGCCGCCACGTGCTTGCAGTCCTTGCGGACCGGGCAG
The DNA here is from genome assembly GCF_059492155.1 of Pseudarthrobacter sp. Pseusp20. Classification (NCBI taxonomy): domain Bacteria; kingdom Bacillati; phylum Actinomycetota; class Actinomycetes; order Micrococcales; family Micrococcaceae; genus Pseudarthrobacter; species Pseudarthrobacter sp. Pseusp20. The sequence continues at coordinate 4,289,410 of NZ_CP168521.1, read as the reverse complement.
CTGCACACTCCCACGGTGCAGCTCCAGCCGCCCGCCTTCCGGACCAGCTTGGCCGTGGTGGAATAAGGGACCTCCGCGCCGCCCCGGACCTTTCCCAGCATGAGGCCGGTGCCGCCGTCGAACGATATTCCCGAGACCCTGCTCGCCATGGCATAGGCCAGCCCGGCCGCCAGCGAGCGGTCGTTGATGGCGGGTGTCTGTATTGCCAGTTCCGCACTTTCGTCCGGTTGGGATGGCATGTACGCGCTACTTTCGGCAGGTCACGGCGGGGCCGGGTCCGGTGGGTGGTTATCTGATCCATCTTAGTTCGCCCGGCGGCACGCCCATGCCGGGCGCCTTCCCGGCCGGCCCCGAAAACTTCGCTTGACGTTCATTTGTCCGCCGATCCTGCCGTGGCCTGGCCGCCGTAGCGTGAAGGCGTCCGGCGTACCACCACCCCAGCAAGGAGTGCCATGACCACCAGCCAGCAGCCCGTCGTCCTGACCAGCAGCAGCATCGAAGGCAGGGACGAGGAGGTGGTGGAGGCCAACGTGGCCATCATCGATGCAATGCACAACGCCCTGCTGGCCACGGAGGACATGTCTCCCGTGGCCGTCCGCAGCTATTTTGTGGACTTCTACCTTTGCCAGGCCCTGGAGGGCGGGTTCGCGCAATACGCCGTCATGGCGGCCGCACGGTCCACCATGGACACGCTGGTCCGGGAGGGGATGGCCGGAATGGGCGCCGGCGCGCACCTGGACCCGTTCAACCGCGGCGTGGACGCCTATGACGCACTGACCGCCGAAACAGCTGCCGCCTACCTGGACGGCATTGATGGCATCGGTGCCGTGCCCGACGGCGTCTTCCGGATGGAGGAGCTCGACGGCGAGTTTGAAGAGCTGCTGGAACGCGAAAACATCACTGCCCTCAATGCCCGCTGGCTGCGCGGCCAGGCGGACCTTCTGGTGCTGGACGATGAGGAAGTGGGCCCGTATATCCAGCGCCTCGCGGCAACCCTGGTTCCCAGGGAGAAAGAAAATTCGAGGCGCCCGTAACCTTTCCGCAACCGGAGGCGATGTAGTCCGTGATGGGTCCCCCGGCGGACCCGATCCGATGTGTTGTCTAGGTTTGGAGAAGTTAGATGTCTGTGTTCACCGTTCTCGCCACCAGCAAAGTCGCCGCCGGAGTCCTGGCTGCAGGAACCCTGGCAGTGGGAGGAACCGGCGCCGCCGCCGTCTCGGGCGTCCTTCCCACCCAGGCCCAGCAGACCGCCCACGAGCTCTTCGGCGCACCTGCCCCCAAGCTTGCAGCCGAAGCAGCGGCTGACGCCCAGGCCACCCCGGCGCCCACGGCGACCGAAGCTGTGACCGGTGCCCTGAAGACCGCCGACGCCGATGCTTCCGCCACGGCCTCCGGTTCGGCTGCGGCCTCCGACGACAAGGTCACCGCCGGTGCGACTGCTTCCGCGGCAGCCAACACCGCCGTTGACGCCGCCGGTCCGGCGGCCCTGGGCCTGTGCACCGCCTATACCCACGGTGGCGTGGACGCTTCCTCCAAGGCGTTCTCCTCGCTGTCCATCGCAGCCCAGGGTGAGGCGAACATCGAGGGCTACTGCACCGACGTCGTGGCCAAGGCCGATGCCGCTGCCAAGGCTGCGACCGAGGCCAAGGGCTCCGCTGCCGTCGAGGCTGAGAAGCCTGAGCTTCCGTCCGCTCCCGCCGTTCCGGCAGTTCCTGCCGTCCCGGGTGCCGACGGCGCAACCGCTGTTCCTGCCGTTCCTGCCGTTCCCGCCGTGGGCGGCGACACCGTGCACGCTCCGTCGGTTTCCACCCGCTAAGGCACGTTGGCTAGTCTGGACTGCGGCCGCCGCTCCGGCTGCGGCCGCAGTCCAGGCAGCCGGCCGGGCGCGCACGCCTTTGGAAGTGCACCCCCGCCAGGCCTGCAAAGAGGCAGCTGGAAGGCCACGGAGACTGGCAGTCCGTACCGGAAACCGGGACAGGGCGCGGGCCGGATCCCGGGATGGAGGAGCCGCTGGTGCTAGACACTTTGGTCCAGGAAGAGATCGACATATTCGACAACGCGGCCGGAACCGATCCGGCCGTGTTGTTCGCGGCTGCCTATCGAACCTTCGCGGGGCCGGTGCACGGCTACCTCAAGGCCCGCGGCCTGGATGATCCCGAAGCTGTCACCCAGGACGTCTTCCTGGCCTTTTATCCCAAAATCGGCAGCCTCACCGGCGGTCTGGCGGGCGCCAAGTCCCTGCTCTTTTCCATCGCGCATGCCCGCATGGTGGACCACTACCGCCGGCTGGAGCGCAGGCCGCAGCTGACACCGTACGATCCCCAGCAGGACGGCCGCACCTCGCCGTCCGCGGAGGACCACGCCGTGGAACTGACCGCCGGGGCCGCGGCGATGCTGGAAGGCCTCAGCGCGGAACACCAGGAAGTGCTGGCCCTGCGCGTCGTGGCGGACCTGTCCATCGACCAGGTTGCCGACATCATGGGCAAGAGCGCCGGAGCCATCAAACAGCTCCAGCGCCGCGCCCTGCAGAACCTCAAGGCCCAAACGCTCAAGAGAAACCAGGCGAACCATGAGTGACACCGCAGGATCCCGCAACGACGGGACCGTTGACCAGCTCCTGCTGGAGGCCGGCGTGGACGACGACGGCCAGCTCCGTGATGCCCTGGTCAACCTGCGCGCCCTCGCGGCAGGCGCCCCTGAGCCCTCCGCCGAAATCGCGGCCCTGATGGCGGGAACTTCCGCTGCCGGCCCCGCCCCCACCACGGTGCTCTCCGCCGCCGAACCTGCGGCACCGTCCCCGCGTCCGGCCGGCCGCCCGGCCGATGAACTCGCCGCGCGCCGCAAGGCCAAGCGCCGGGTCACGCTCACCACCTTGTCTGTTGCCGCTTCGCTCGCGGCAGGTGGTGCCGTTGCCGCTGCTTCGGACCAGGGGTTCCGGGAATCCTTCACCCAGCTGAACCACGCCGTCACGTCATTCGTGACAGGGTCCAGTGCGGCACCCACCGGCCACGACATGCCGCAGGTGCCCGCGCCACAGCCTGCGGCGCCTGCCCCGCAGGCAACCAGCGGCCCGGACGCCGTCCCGGCGGCACCGGCCCCGGCTTCGGCACCTGCCGGTGCGGCGCCGTCGGGTGTTCCGGCACACGGAAACACGCCGAGCCATGGGGCTGCCACGCAGCAGCCCGCGGCTACGGAGCCGTCACTGCCCGCCACCGTTACGGAGGATGTCAGGAAGGGCCTGGAACCAAGCTCCAAGCTGCCCGTTCCCGTGCCCACGGAAGTCCCCCTCCCGGGCAAGGTCCCGGACGTTCCCCTGAAGTAGGCCGGACCGGTGGGCCTGCAGGCCTAGTAACCCTGGCCGGCTGCCTTGATCATCGCGCCCGACGGGTCCGACAGGTACCAGACGCCGCCCACACCCTGGCCCAGGATGTCGCCCGGCTTGGTGTCCTTTGCGAAGTAGTAGAGTGGCATGCCGTTCAGTGTCACCTGCTTCTTCCCGTCAGGGGTGCTGATGGTGCCCAGCTTGCCGGTCACGCCTTCGCCCGCGGGGGAGCCCGAGGTGGTGGTCAGCGGCGGCCACTGGACCAGGCAGGAGCCGGTGCAGGCGCTGGTGCCGGAGTCCTTGGTGTCCTTGGTGAAGAAGTAGAGGCTCATTCCCTTCGCATCCACCACAATGCTGCCTGCGGATGAGGATGCCGTTTTGAGGTCGACGGCGGCGCCCGCCTGGGTCGATGACGCGGAGGCTGAGGCGGTGCCGGACGAAGAAGCCGTGGCGGACGCGGTGCTGGAGGCACCCGTGGCCGGGCTGGTGGCCGACGGAGTGGTCCCGGTGCTGCTGCCGCAGCCGGTGAGGGCTGCTGCCAGGGCCAGGATGGCAAGGCCTGGCCCGACATGGTGCTTCATGATGTGCTCCTTGGCTGGTGTTTCCTGCTGATGCTGGTGCAGGCGCCCGGAGCTGAATTGCCGGACGCTAACCCCTACGACGCTTCCAGGTAAAGAATGGTTCACAGGCGCGCTCCGGAGCCACCCGGTTGAACCTTTTCCTGCTGCCCAACGTGGTAACAGCCGGGAGCGCAGGATGCCGTGGCGTTCCACGCTGTGCAGTGATGTGAACGGGCAGGGACGGGGGAAGCGGGATGCCGCTTGACGACAAGGTGGTGGAAGCCATCTACCGTGAACACGGCAGCGCCCTGCGCCGGTTCGTGCTCAGCGCCATCCGGGATCCGCAGCTCGCGGAGGACGTGGTGCAGGAAACCGTGCTGCGCGTCTGGCAGCATGCGCCGGACATCAACGGCAGCTTCCGCAGTTATCTGTACCGCACGGCCAGGAACATCATGATCGACAACTACCGCCGGAGCCAGCGCCGGCCGAACGAGGCGCTGGAGAGCAGCCTTACCGACCCCGCCGCAGTGATGGGCCGCGTTGACGAGATGCTCAACCGGGTCCTGATGGAGGAAGCGCTGCTGCGGCTGAGCAAGGAACACCGGGACGTCCTGGTGGCCCTGCACTACCGCAGGTTCACGGTCAACGAGGCGGCCGTCCAGCTCAACATCCCCAGCGGAACGGTCAAATCCCGCGCCTTCTACGCGCTTCGGGCACTGCGCACCATCCTGGACGAGATGGGGGTGGAGCGGTGAACACCGACCTCCACCACCTGCTGGGTGCCTACGTCCTGGGCGGCCTGGATCCCGACGACCTCGCACTCTTCGAGGCACACCTCCAGGACTGCGGCGCCTGCCGCAGGGAACTGGCGGTGCTGGAGAAGGTGCCCATGCTCCTTGACTCCCTTCCGGTCCCCGACGCCGTGGCGCTGACCGCCGTCCCCGGCGGCAGCGGGGGTGCCGGCGCCACCCCCGCCCGCCTGCTCGACGAACTGGGCCGCCGGCGTCGGACATTACGACGGCGGTGGGCGGCGCTGGCAGGTGCCCTTGCCGCCGCGTGCCTGGCCGTGGGACTTGCGGTGGGTCCCATGCTCGCCAGGCCGCCGCATCCGGACGCCACCTACTCGGTGGCATCCGGGGGAGGGCTGCAGGTCAACATCGACATGGCCCGGAAGACGTGGGGAACCGAGCTTGCGGTGAGCGGCAGCAGCCTCCCGGCGGAAGGGACCCTTTCACTGTGGGTGCGCGACCGCGCCGGCGGGGAGGACCGTGCCTGCGCCTGGACGGCCACCCCGAGCGGGAAGGTCAAGGTCACCGGGGCAACCCCCATCCAGCTGGGCAGCATCTCAAGCGTGGAACTGCGCGACGGCGCCCAGCACGCGGTGGCGGTCATTACCGTTCCCTAGGGTGTGAGTCCCCTGAACTCCGCGACCAGTGACTCGTCCTCGCAGGCGCGGGCGAAGGCCTCGATCCGCCGTTCGATCTCGTAGCCCAGCAGCCGGCTGCCGATCCGTTCCATGAGGGGCCGGAGCGCAGCCGGGCGGCACGAAAAGGTGTATTTCCAGACCGCCCGGGTGCCGCCGTCGTCCGCCGTGAAACGCCAGCCGCCGCCGAAGTTGGTGAAGAACCAGGGGCCGGAGACCATGGTCATGCCCACGTTGCGGGGCGGCGCATAGGAGACATACTGGCTCACCATCGCCAGGCCAAGCCGGGACCTGGTGCGGGTGCGGACGCCTTTTCCTGGCGCCCGGGCGCCGTCAAGGAAGCCCTGGGCGGAGATGAAAGGGTCCCACTTGAGCCGGAAGTCCCCGGTGGTTTGGGAGAGGGCGAAGGCAGTCTCCGGATCGATGCGGATCAAGCGTTCGGCACGTACCTGGGGCATGCCTCTACCTAACCATGCTGATTGACGGCTTACTTGGTCATTTTGGCCAGCCGCGCGCGCATGATCATGTATGCGCCGTAGCAGACCAGTCCGGCTCCCACCGCGGCCAGCAGGTAGGGGCCCAGCGGCTGGTCGCGGAGGGCCCGCAGCCCGCCGTCCAGGCCGGTGGAATCCTCAGGGTGCTCCTTGAGCGTGGCGATGGCGATAAGCAGTCCGGCCAGCAGCAGCACGGTTCCCTTGGCCAGGTAGCCCGCCACCCCCAGGGCCGTCACCGCTGTCCTGGCCGGGCCGGGGGAAGGCATCCGCAACTGCTTCTCAAACGATTTCTTTGGTCCCCGGATGCCGTACGCCACGCCCGTGACTGCCACCGCCACGCCGATCAGGACGAGCAGCGCCACCCCGCCAGGGGCCTGCATCATGGAAATGGTGAAGTCGCTGGCGGCCTTCCGGTTGTCATCGCCCGTCCCCGTGCCCAAGGCGAAGTGCCACAGGGTCAGGGCCAGGACGGCGTACACGATCGCCTGCAGGGCGGCCTTGGCCTTGTTCTTGATTTTCTTCCTGGTGGGCTGGTGGTTGAAGTCGAAGATGGCGTCGCCGGTCTGCCAGAGGGACAGTGCGGCGCAGGCGGCGAAGCTTCCCCACAGCAGGAACGGCCCCACGGGCATGGTGGCAAGTTCGGCAACGGCGCCGCTGAAATCGGCGTGGCCCGTGCCGCCCATGGCCAGGCGGATGGCGATGGCACCCACCAGCAGGTGCAGGATGCCGCTGGCTGCGAATCCGGACCGTGCCAGGATCTCGAGGACGCGCGAATTGGTGACGTCCTCTGCCGTGTCGACGGCCTGTTTCAGTTCTTCTTTGATCGTCGTTCCTTTGGACAGGCGCGTTGTGCGCCGCTGTGCGTGCCCTTCTTACACGGGTAATCGTGCCATGCCGGCCGGGCCCCGAACAGCCGGCCTGGAACAGCCGGCCCCGAACAGCCGGCCCGGAGCAGCCGGCCTGGAACAGCCGGCCTGGAACCGCCGGCCTCGAGCAGCCCGCCCGGCACGGCTCCACAGGAGACCGGCCACCCGATGCCCGGTTGTCCCGGCAGCCGCGGGCGGATGGGGAGGGATCCCCATCGCCGGGCCCCGGCAGCCTGTGCAACCATAAGGACCAGCGATTGACACGTACCGCACTTTTCCCGGGGGAACCATGACTTTTTACGGCGCAGACACCAGCCAGTTGCGGGCGCTGGCCAAGGCGGCAGACCAGGCAGCGTCGCTGCTGAGCAGCCGGGCAGGGTCACTGCACAGCCAGATCCAGTCCGCGCCGTGGAAGGGACGGGACGGGGACCGCTTCCGCCAGGAGTGGAGTGCCAGCCACCGGCCCGGCCTGGACAAGGTGGTGGCCAGCCTGCGGGAGAACTCGAAAATCCTGATGAAGCATGCCGACGAGCAGGAAAAGGCGTCGGCCGCCGGCGGGTCCGGCACCAGCGCTTGGGACCGGCTGACGTCGCTGGCCGCGCAGGCCAGGGAATGGCTCAGGGAAAAGGCCGAGGCAGCCAGGGCGGCGGCAGAACACCGCCGGGAGCTCGAGTCCGGGCTGGACCGGATGCTTAACGCCGGCCCGGAAGAGCAGGCGAAGTGGTGGGCCGCCCTCTCCGACGCGGACCGGAAATACCTGATTGAGGGCGAAGGCAGCGACGGCCCTTTCGCCGAGGACCTGATGCGCATGGATGGCGGCATTCCCGCCGCCGCCCAGCAGCTGGCCAAGCAGCACCTGCAGGAGCTGGCAAAGGCGGACATTCCGGTTTACTCGGAGACCGGGAAGGCCTCCATCGAGGCCCGGGTGGCCTGGGTCCATGGCGGTGCCGAGGTGGGGACCGAAGTGGTGGAGAACGCCGATGGTTCCGCCACGATGAAGGTTTACGGAAATATGGGCCTGGGCGTCAACGACACCACCGGAACGGCGGGGGCAACACTGACCGGGGAGGTCTCCCGCGAGTACACGTTCGCCAGCGTTGAGGAAGCGATGGCGGCGCGCCAACAGATGTACCGCGACCTTCCGCCGGACAGCATCGGCGAGATCAAGGACGTGGCGGGCAACCCGCCCGGATACATCCTGGACACCATTAATGATGCAGCGAAGGACAACGGCTCCACAGGGCAGACGGACAAGGCCAAGGGCACGTTTTCGCTGGCTGCCGAGGGTGAGGCCGGCACCGCGTCCGGCGGGGCAAAGCTTGACCTTGCGTACGAGCGGAACCTCACGGACGGTACCTCCACAGCCAGCGGCGAGGTCTCGGCACAGGGCAAGCTCAACCTGGACGGCAGGGTCTTCGAGGCCTCCGGCAAGGGCGGGCTGCAGGTCACCATGGACAAGGGCAACAACATCGAGTCAGTCTCCGTATCCATGGACGGCACCGTGGCCCAGGGGGTGACCTCCGGCGTGAAATCCGAGGCCGCCAAGTTCGATTCCACCGTGACCGCCGGAACGCAGGGGACGGTGAAGATTGATGTGGACTACTCACCGGAGAACCGGCCCGTCATTGACAGCTACCTTCGCAACGTCGCCCTGGGGAATGAGGCGGGCGCCGCCCGCGACGCCGCCCGCCTGTACGAGGCCGGCTCCGCCACCATCCAGGTGAACTCCGTGCTGACGGCCACCAACGAGGCAGGGTTCGACGTCAAGGTGGGTGAGGTGGAGGTCAAGACCGAGAACCAGTCCACCACCAACGTGTCCACATACTACAAAGTCCCCAATGACACCAAGCTCGAGAGGCTCTGAAACCAATGTCAGTGCACATCGAATCCCCGCTGGGCTTCACCGCAGACTTTCCCGAGCACACCCAGGTCCTGGATGATTCCACGGCTGGGCCCAACAGCGAGCAGTACGGCCTGCTGGGCGGCGTCCTGGTCACAGTGATCAAGGACGATACCTCGGTGCAGGATGCGCCGCAGGCCACCGGCTGGGCGCACCTGATGTCAGGGTTCTACCTTGAGGAGCGCGGCGGCACCCTCCTGGCGGAGGGCGGGCTGAACCTGCCCGGCAAGGCCGCCTATGCGGTGGTTGTGGGATATGACGACGACGGCGGGCCGGCCAAGGTGGCGGCCACCGTGGGCGTGTGGGAAAGCGGGCGGTTCATTGGCGTGGTGGTCATCTGGCCCTACCTGAACCCGGAGGCCGAACCCCGGCTGGACATGCTCAAGGAGATCGTGGCCTCGATCAGCGTGGCCTGACCGCCGCCCGGCACCCCTCAGCGGCGGCGGTAGCAGAGATCGAAGATCAGGCGGCCTGCCTCGTGGGCCTTCGACTCGAAGCTGGTCCGGATCCTGCCCTCGAAGCGGGGAGCCCAGCCGCCCGTTTCATCCACGCCTTCGTTGGGACCGGTGTGCTCCGTGCTCACCGGCGCGCGTCCCTCGCGGACGGGGGCGCCGCCCACCACGGATTCGACGCCGGACTGCCACACCTGGGTGAGCGGGCTTTCGGGTCCGCGGCGCTCGCCGGTGTGCAGGTTCTCGAAGTCCGCTGAGCCTGCCATGACGTCCCGGACATGGACGGCATAGTTGGACCAGTCGGTGGCGATCCGGAACAGGCCACCGGGCTTCAGCGCCCGGGCCGCCAGCTTGGCGAACTCCGGCTGGATGAGCCGGCGTTTGTGATGCCGCGACTTATGCCAGGGATCGGGGAAAAAGACCCACAGTTCGCTGACCGAGCCTTCGGGCAGCATGGTGGCCAGCACCTCCGGGGCATTTGCCTCCACCACCCGGACGTTGTCCAGGCCGCGGCTGTTGATCTTGATGATCGTGTTGGCCAAGCCCGGAGTGTAGACCTCGACGGCCAGGAAGTTGGTGTCCGGGTTCTGTTCGGCCGCATGGCAGATGGCGTCGCCAAGGCCGGAGCCGATTTCGACGATAAGCGGGGCCTCCCGGCCGAACTCTGCGGCGGCGTCGAAGGTGTAGTCGGGGTGGACCGAGGTGTTGGCCACGTGACGTGGAACGTTGACGGCCCAGCGCTCGGCGTGCTCTGCCCAGGCAGCCTGCCGCCGGCCCTGCAGCCTGGTGCCGCGGCGCACGAAGCTGACAGGCCGGCCGCCGTAGGTGCCAAAGGAGGCCTGGGTCCCGGGCGTAACGGGCCTGGGGACATGCGGCTGCTGGGGGTTTTCAGGGGATTCGCTCATCCCTTCCAGAATAGCGCCGCGGGGGCAGCGGAAGATCAGGGCGGTCAGAACAGGCCAATAGCGTCGAGTGCCGGGCCCAAGGCCAGGGCGAAGACCAGGCCGCAGATGCAGAGGGAAACTGCCGCGGCAGACCAGTTGCCCGATCCCCGCGGGGACCCCTTCAGGGCAGGCAGTGCCAGCCGCAGCGCCAGTACGGCGAAGAGGAGAGGCAGGCTGAACAGCACCATGGGGGTTACCCACGGCCTTGGGGACGGCCCTTCGTCCGGGTAGGTCATCAACATGGCGAACATGGACAGCGGCCCGGTGAGGAACATGCTCGCTGGGGCAAGAATCGCCAGGACCAGGCTGTTCGTTCCCTTGTTGCCTGGCCCTGCATTTCCTGTTCCTCCGTTTCCTGTTCCTCCGTTGCCTGGCCCTCCATTGCCGTGCACGCCCGGGGGCAGGGGAGGGTGGGGATCCTGTGATGGCGTCGTTTCCATGATGCTCCCTCAAGTTGGTGCGGCTTGTTGGTCCAGCCATTTGCCGGGCCGCGGCTGCTTACAACCTATGAAGCTGCAGGGGGTGCGGGAAGCTACCCGGCTTCGTATGTGGAAAACTCCCGGCGGCGCTTCCCTGCAAGAATGGGCGCATGACGGACGCAACGAATGCCGAAGCGAAGAAGCAGCGGCGGGGGGATGCCTCCGGCGACGCCCGGGGAAGGGCCCGGACAGGCAGCAGCGTGGTGGACACCAGCACGCTCGTGGACGCAGAAATCGATGAGCTTCCGGCAGCGGAGCCCACCCGGGTGGGCAGCCGCCGTGCCCTTGCCTATCTGGGGGTGTGCCTGGTCCTGATCGGACTGAACCTGCGCAGCGTCTTTTCCAGCCTTTCCGCGGTCCTTCCGGAGGTGACCTCGCAGGCAGCGCTGCCGGGTTGGTCCGTGGTGGTGCTGACCACCGTTCCCGTCACCCTGCTGGGTGTGTTCGCGCCGCTTGCGCCGGTCCTGGCCCGCCGGTTCGGTGCGGAGCGGGTGCTGCTGGGGGCCATGGCCCTGCTGACCGCGGGGCTGCTGCTGCGGCCAGTGGACACCGGTGCTGCCCTGGGCGGCGCCGGCCACCTGCCTGCCCTCCTGGTGGGCACGGCAGCCTGCGGCGCGGCCATCGCATTGTGCAACGTGCTTCTTCCGGGCCTGGTGAAGCGCGACTTCCCGCACCGGCTGGGACTTATGGGCGGCCTCTACACCACCGCGATTTGCGCCTCCGCCGCGCTCGGTGCCGGCTTTACCTACCCGGTCTACACCGCGACGGGGGAGTGGACCAGGGCGCTGTGGGTCTGGGCGGTGCCCGCCGCCGTCGTCCTTCTGTTGTTCCTTCCCGTGGCCGTTCGGCAGGGGACCGTCCGGCACCAGGCGGTCAGGGACGGGGTCAACGTGTGGCGCTCACCCGTTGCCTGGCAGGTGACCATCTTCATGGTGCTGCAGGCCATGATGTCCTTCAGTGGCTTCGCCTGGCTGGCCCCCATCCTCCGCGAGAGGGGTGTTGACGGGGCCACCGCGGGGCTGATCGTTGCCGTGTGCATCGTGCTGCAGATGCTGGGTTCCCTGTTCGCCCCCGCACTGGCCGCCAGGTTCCGGGACCAGCGCGCCATCAACACGGTGGTGGCGCTGATGACCGGCAGCGGGTTCGTGCTGAGCATCCTGGGCCCGCTGGACCTGGTCTGGGTGTGGGCCGGGCTGCTGGGGCTGGGGCAGGGAAGCCTTACCGCCTGCGCGCTGACCCTGATCATGCTCCGCACGCGCGACGGGCATACCGCCGCGCATCTTTCGGGCATGATGCAGGGTGTTGGCTACGGGGTGGGCTCCACGGGAACCCTCATGGTGGGCCAGCTGCACCAGGCCACCGGGTCCTTCATTCCCGCCGGAGTCCTGTTCATGGTGGTCGGCCTGCTCGCGGCGGTCTTCGGCTACCGTTCCGGCCGGGACCGGTACGTGGGCTAGGGAACGCTGTGCGCGACTCCACCCTCCCGGCCGCCCATCCCGCCACCGGGATCTTCCGGCCCCCGTACTTCTGGGTCACCATCGGCACCTGCGCCCTGGTGTTCCTGGCCGCCTTCGAATCTCTTGCCGTAACCACCATCATGCCCCTGGTCAGCCGGGAACTGAACGGCGGAAGCCTCTACGCCCTGGCCTTTGCGGGACCCCTGGCAACCGGCGTGATCGGCATGGTGGGCGCGGGCAACTGGTCCGACCGCCGCGGCCCGGCCATGCCGCTCTACACCTCCGTGGCACTGTTCGTGGCCGGCCTGCTGATCGCGGGCACCTCAAGCTCCATGCCCGTGCTGGTTGCCGGCCGGCTGGTCCAGGGGCTCGGCGGCGGCGCCCTCACCGTGGCGCTTTACGTGCTGGTGGCGCGGTTCTTTCCCGGGCCGCTGCACCCCAGGATCTTCGCCGCATTCTCGGCCGCCTGGGTGGTTCCCTCGCTGGTGGGGCCCTTCGCCGCCGGCGTCGTGGCCCAGGTCTTCAGCTGGCACTGGGTGTTTCTGGGTGTGGTTGGCCTGGTCATTCCGGCGCTGGCAATGATCGCCCCGGTACTGCGGGGGCTTGCAGAGCGCGAAAAGACAGGAGCGCCGGATAACACTGCTCCGCCCTGGGCCCCCGGACGCCTGGGGTGGGCGGCGCTCGCCGCGCTCGCCGTGCTGGGCCTGAACCTTTCCGCCGACGTCAGCATCCCCGCTTTTCCCGCCGCCACGGCACTCCTGGCGTCCGCCGCCGTCGTCCTTGCCTTGGTGGCTGTCCGGCCCCTGGTGCCCGCCGGTACCCTCACAGCCCGCCGCGGGCTGCCGAGCGTGATCCTGGCGCGGGGCCTCGCCTCGGCGTCGTTCTTCGGCGCTGAGGTCTATCTGCCCTACCTGCTGATCGACCGGTACGAATTCCCGCCCACCCTGGCGGGCCTGACCCTCACCGGGGGTGCGCTGGCCTGGGCCGGTGCCGCCGCTGTCCAGGGCCGGCTGGGCTCCCGGCTCCCGGATCTCCGCGCCGTCCGGGTGGGGTCGCTCATGGTCCTGGCGGCCGTGCTCCTGGCCCTGGCCACCACCGCGCTGCACTGGCCGGCCGCCGTCGCCATCGCCGGCTGGGTCCTGGCGGGCGGCGGCATGGGCCTGCTCTACCCGCGCCTGAGCGTGATGACCCTGGCGCTGTCCACCAAGGAGAACGAAGGCTTCAACAGCTCCGCCATGTCCATCTCCGATTCCCTCGGCGGGGCATTGTCGCTCGCCACCACAGGGCTCGTCTTCGCAGCCTTTACGACGGCGGCCCAGTCCTTCGCGGGCGTCTTCGCCTTCACCGCGGCCATCGGCGTCGCCGCGGCATTGGTGGCACCCCGCGTCACCGCCGGGAAGCCCGCGGGGAACTAGGGCAGGCGGGTGGCGCGCAGGACGACGTCGGCAATGGTCGCCTCCTGCCCCTCCGGCCCGGTCACCGGCCGCTCCCTGCTGGTGAGGACCTCGATCTGCCACCCGGGGCCGTTGAGCTTCAGTTCGCGGACCACGTCATCACCCGTGTAGAACATGTCCAGGTGCTGGTGGTGGTCGTTGCCCCAGGGCGGCAGCCGGTGCGGGTGGTGGCCCACCACCAGCAGGGTTCCGCCGGGCTTGACGGCGGAGGCAGCCGTGCGCAGCGGGATCCGCCAGTCCAGTTCCTGGGAATGCAGGAACTGGGACGTCACCAGGTCATAGGAAGTGCCGGGTTGCCACTGCGTCAGGTCCGCCAGTTGCCAGGTGATCCGGCTGGCGATGTCGCCATTGGACGCGCGTACGCTTTCCCGCGCCAGCTCCGCCAGTTCGTGGGAATGCGCCCGTTCCAGGGCGACGGCGGAAACGTCGACGGCGGTCACGGACCAGCCCTGCTGGGCAAGCCAAATGGCGTCGGCGCCTTCGCCGCATCCCAGTTCCAGCGCCTTGCCCGGACGCAGTCCGCCGGCTTCCCGGACCAGCTGCGGGTTCGGCTTTCCGCTCCAAAGCCGCGCCTTGGTGCGGTACCGCTCGTCCCATGCCGCTGCGGGATCGATGCCGCCGCCGCCCCCTTCCGGCGCGCCGCCGCCGTCGTTCCCGTGATGCCGGTGGGTCTCCTCGTGCTGCGTCTCCTGGCGTCGGCCCGGCTGTTCGCTCATGCCTCAACAGTGCCCCGCCGGAGCCCCGAAGGCAACGCCGGGGTCGGTTACAGGGCCGCGGGGTGCTAGACTGGAGGAACTTGATGTGCAGTGATGCCGCCTGCTCCTGATCTGGAGAACCTTTCCAGGGAGTGGGCTTTCTTCATGTGAGAGGCACATCCTGCGTCGATGAACGCGTTCCATTTGGTCCCTGCCGGCTGTCCTTATTTGCAGCGGCACGGTTGATCACCTGACTTTTCTTCGGCGAACCCCTGGTCCAACCGGCATCGGGGGCCGATATCCGCATGGATACCGCCTGAAAGACCGTAAAAACTACATGACAACTTTTGCTGCCCTCGGTACTCCCAAGGCCCTTGCAGACACCCTTTCCGCCCAGGGAATTGTTGAACCGTTCCCCATCCAGGTGAAGACCCTTCCGGACACGCTGTCCGGTCGTGACGTCCTGGGCCGCGGCCGGACCGGATCCGGCAAGACCATCGCTTTCGCCATCCCGCTTGTAGCAAGACTCGCTGAGCGGGAAGCCAAGCACTTCCGCAAACCCGGCCGCCCCATGGGCCTGGTCCTGGCACCCACCCGTGAACTGGCAACCCAGATCAACGCCACCATCGAGCCGCTGGCCAAGGCCGCCGGCCTGAACACCACCGTGATCTACGGCGGCATCTCCCAGGCCCGCCAGGAGAAGGCGCTGCGTGCCGGCGTCGACATCGTCATCGCCTGCCCAGGCCGCCTGGAGGACCTGATCCGCCAGCGCATCCTGACCCTGGAGGCAGTGGAGATCACGGTCCTGGACGAGGCCGACCACATGGCCGACCTCGGCTTCCTGCCCGTGGTCAAGAAGCTCATGGACATGACCCCCAGCCAGGGCCAGCGCCTGCTCTTCTCCGCCACCCTGGACAACGGCGTGGACAAGATCGTCCAGCGCTACCTGTCCAACCCGCTCACCCACTCTGTGGACGACCCGCAGGCCGCGGTGACCACCATGGAGCACCACGTGCTGGTGGTCAACGACCAGACCGTCAAGAAGCAGCTGATCGTTGAGCTCGCTTCGGGTGCCGGCCGCCGCGTCCTGTTCATGCGGACCAAGCACCACGCCCGCAAGCTGGCCAAGACCTTGACCGACGCCGGCATCCCCGCCGTCGACCTGCACGGCAACCTGTCGCAGAACGCCCGCGACCGCAACCTCGCCGAGTTCTCCAACGGCGACGTCCGCGTCCTGGTGGCCACCGACGTCGCTGCCCGCGGTGTCCACGTCGACGACGTCGAACTGGTCATCCACGTGGACCCGCCCACCGAGCACAAGGCGTACCTGCACCGTTCCGGCCGCACCGCGCGTGCCGGCTCCGACGGCACCGTGGTCACGCTGACCCTCCCGGAGCAGCAGTCCGACGTCAAGAAGCTCATGAAGGCTGCCGGCGTCGACGTGAACTTTGAGCGCGTCACGGCAAACTCCCCGCTCGTGGCCGACCTGGTGGGCGAGATCGCCGACAAGGTCGACCCCCGCACCCGCGCCGCTCTGATGGCCGCCAAGGCTCCCCGCCAGGGCGGCGGCACCTCCACCGGTGCCAATGCTGAGCGCAAGCGTGCACGCCGCCAGGCTGCACCGTCTGCCGGTGGGCGCGGCGGCCGGGGCGGACGCGGCAAGGTTTCGGCCGAACCGGCCCGCACCGATGTTCCCCGCGCCGAGCGCCGGGCCGTGGCCTTCGAGGGCCGCACGGAAGCCCGCGCGGCATTCGACCGCAATGCCGAGCAAAATGAGGACCGCGCGGTGGCAGCAGCCGCTGCCCGCCGCAACGCCCGTGGCCGTGGTACCGCTTCGACCCACCGCAACGACGTCCCCGCAGCAGGTGGCCGCTCATCGGCCGGCCGCGGTTCGGACGGCCGTGCAGCAGAGGGCCGGGGCGATTCCCGAATCACCCGCAGCGACGCACCGCGCGGCGGCACCGGCCGTCCGGCTTCAGGCGGACGCCCCGCCGGCGGCGGCCAGCGCAGCGGCCGCCCCGCAACCGGCCAGCGTGCAGCAGCGGGGGCATCCGGCCAGCGCTCAGGTGCGGGCGCAACCGGCGGCAGCAAGGCTGTCTGGTCCTCCAACACCGGTGGAACCTCAGGCGGCTCCTACAGTGCAGGCAATGGCGGCGGCTCCGGCCGTCCGGCCCGCAGCGGCCCGCGCCGCGCGTCCGCCCCGGCGTCGAACGAACGCCGCGGCCGCTAGCCAATGAACTAGCCAATGAAAATGGCGGGCTCAACCACACGGTTGAGCCCGCCTTTTTGTGTTTGACGTACCTACCAGCCGCGGGCGCGCCACTCTTCCAGATGCGGCCGCTCGGCGCCCAGCGTGGTGGGCTTGCCGTGCCCCGGGTGCACCACGGCGCTGTCCGGGTAGGCGTTGAACAGCCGCTCCGTGACATCGGACAGGAGCTGGGTGAACCGGCCGGGATCCTTCTGCGTGTTGCCCACTCCGCCCGGGAACAGCGAGTCGCCGGAGAAGATGTGGGCGGGGCCGTCCGGATCCTGGTAGACAAAAGCGATCGAGCCGGGCGTGTGCCCGCGCAGGTGCACGGCGGTCACGTCGAAGCCGTCGAAATTGCCGACGTCCCCGTGGCCAAGCCGCACGTCCACGGGAACCGGCAACGCATCGGCGTCGTCCGCTCCGGCGGCTGTCCGCGCGCCGGTGGCCTCCACCAGCCCCTTGAGCGCCCGGACATGGTCCCAGTGCTGGTGCGTGGTTGCGACCAGCGCCAGGCGCGGAGTGGCCGATGTGTCCGCAGCGCCGTCCGCGAGCAGCTGCTGGATGGCAGGGAGATCGTCAGCGGCGTCAATCAGCAGCTGTGCCCCGCTTTCCTTGGCGGTCAGCAGGTACACGTTGTTGTCCATCGCACTGACGGAGATGCTGCGGATGGTCAGGGCCGGCAGGTCGTAGCGAAGTGATTCCATGGGCTTTGTTCCAGCCACGGGCTACAGGTCGAGCGGCAGGGTGGTCGAGTAGACCTGCTTGGATGGCGGCGCGGCCAGGACCTCATGCAGCGCGCTCTTGCCTTCCGGTGTTCTCCGCCAGGCGGCGTAGTCGTCATGGTCCTGCGTGGTGGCCCAGGTTTCCACCACCAGGATGTGGCAGGGGTCGGCGTCATCCACCAGCGCTTCGATGCCCTGGTTGCCGGGCCACGCCCGGGTGGCGGCCAGCGTTTCGGACAGGTACTTCGCGGCGTTCTCGCGGTGGGCGGGGTCGATCTGGACTTCGAAGTGGACGATGGCAGGCATGGGGCTCCTTGGGTTGGGTGAGGGACGGGTTTTTGGAGAGCGGCTTTATTCCCGGCCTTCGGACACCCAGGCGGGGTCCGCTGAGCGGGAGCCGACGACGGCGTCCGACGCTGCGTCGAGGGCCTCCAGGTGCGCCGGGGTGAGGTCCAGGGCAAGCGCGCCAAGGTTTTCGTCGATGCGTGCGGCCTTGCGGGTGCCGGGAATGGGGACGACCGGCAGGCCGAGCCGCTTGCCCTGGGCGAGCAGCCAGGCCAGGGCCACCTGCGCCGGCGTGGCGGCCAGCTGGTCCGCCACGGCCCGGACGGCGTCCACCACGGCCTGGTTGGCGCTTGCGGCGTCCGGCGCAAAGCGGGGGATGTTCCGCCGGAAGTCCTTCTCGCCCAGGCTTGCGGTATCGACGGTTCCGGTGAGGAATCCGCGGCCCAGCGGCGAGTAGGGGACGAATCCCACTCCCAGGGCGGCTGCGGCGGGAACAACATTGCGTTCCACGTCCCGGCTCCAGATGGACCATTCGCTCTGGACCGCGGCGATCGGGTGGACCGCTGCCGCGTCCTGCAGCTCCTGCGCCGTCACTTCTGACAGGCCCAGGTGCTTGACCTTGCCCTGCTGGACCAGTTCCGCCATGGCGCCCACGGTTTCCTCGATGGGCACCCTGACGTCCCGGCGGTGCATGTAGTACAGGTCGATGGCGTCGGTGCCCAGCCGCTGCAGGCTCCGCTCAACCGCCTGGTGCACGTACCCGGCGTCGCCACGGATGTCCGTGTAGCCGTCAGTCGGCGTGCCCACCAGCGCGAACTTGGTGGCCAGCTGGACCTCGCCCCGCCGGTCCTTGAGCAGCCGGGAAATCAGTTCCTCGTTGCTGCCGCCGCCGTAGATGTCCGCGGTGTCGATGAAGCTGACGCCGGCGTCAACGGCGTGATGCAGTGTCCGCAGTGCCTCGGCGGGGTCAACCTCGCCGTATACGGGGGTAAGGGCCATGCCCCCGAATCCAAGGGGGCTGACGGCCAGGCCGTCGCCAAGCTGGACGGTGCCGCGGCGGTCGGTGGGTGCGTTTGCCATGGGTGCTCCTGTTCGTTTCCTGCTCTTGGAATTGGTTGTCTAAAGCCAGGGGATGATGCGGTCCGCGGCCGGGCGGGTGGCCTGGATCAGCCGGGCATTTGCTTCATCGGGTCCGCCGGCCCAGGCCACCGCAGCCTCCCGGTCCATCCCGAAGGATACGTGCCGGTCCACCAGCCGCTGCAGCCGCAGCGCGGGCGGGGTCTCGAGGAACCAGACCTGGTCCAGTTGCGCCCGTACCTCCTTCCACGGTTCCTGGTCCGCCAGCAGGTAGTTGCCCTCCGTGATGACCAGCGGGACGTCCGCCGGCACGGCAATGGAAGCCGCCACCGGCTCGTCCAGGGCGCGGCGGAACTCCGGTGCGTAGACGACGGCCTCGTCCCGGCGCACCAGGCGGCGCAGCAGCGAAAGGTACCCGCCGGCGTCGAACGTATCAATGGCGCCTTTACGCCGCCGCAGCGGGGTCCCCTCGATGATGGCGTTGCCCAGGTGGAAACCGTCCATGGGAACCACAACCGACATTCCCGGGCCGACCTGCTCCTGCAGCCAGGCGGCAAAGGTGGACTTCCCGGAGCCCGGCGCCCCGGCGATGCCCAGGATGGTCCGCGTTCCGGGCGCTACCCGGTGCCGCAGGGCGTCCAAGGCGTCAGTGATCTCGGGGGAGTCCATGGCAAAAGCCTAACCGCCGGGATCAGCGGCGGCTCGACTCCACGGGATAGTCAGCGGCGGCGTGGTCCCTGGCCGGCAGCGCCTTGAGGCCGGCCGCGCAGCCCACGATGCCTGCGATGAACAGCAGTTTCACCACACTGAACGGTTCCACCCCGGTGGCCATCGCCCAGCCCACCGTCAATGCGGCGCCAATGCCCACCCAGATGGCGTAGGCGGTGCCGAGCGGAATGCTGCGGATGGACATGCCCAGGCCCAGCATGCTCAGGGCGGCCGTGACGGCGAAGACGAGCGTGGGCAGCGGCCTGCTGAAACCGTCGGACAAGCCCAGCGCCGTGGCCCACACGGCTTCCAGGACAGCGGAGGCCAGGAGCACCAGCCAGGGAAACGGGCGCTTCATCATCACGCCACCACCTTCAGGCCAACCACGCACGCGGCGATGCCGGACAGCAGCAGCAGGCGCGCCGCCGTCGGACGTTCAACCTTGCTGGCCATCGCATAGGCGGAGGTCAGGACCACGCCCACCCCCACCCAAACCGCGTAGGCAGTGCCGGTGGGAATGGACTGCATGGCCACGGCCAGTCCGCCGGTGCTGGCGGCGACGGCCACAAGGAACAGGGCGGCAGGGGCCACGCGCCGGCGGCCGGAAGCCCGGGAGGCGTTGTGCAGGGCGGCTGCCCAGACGGCCTCCAGCGCGCCGGAAAGAAGAAGGATTAACCACGCCATGACCAGATCCTTTGGCCAGTCTTGTCGCGTGCCGGGTACTGAACCGTCGTCCGGAGGCTCGGGGTGGAGCCTTGGATCCCAGCGTAGCAACGCACGACGGCGGGCGGCCACGTTGGTGCCCAACCTCACCACCCGCGGTGGCCGGCCGGATCAACCGGCGCTCTCAGCCGGCGCGTTGCGCCAGCAGCTGTTCCACCCGCTCCGGCGCGTAGAGGCTCTCCTCCACCAGCCGGCACAGACCCACTGCGGTGGCCTTCCGGCTGTCAGCAGGGACGATCTCCAGATCCACCAGCGAGGGTTCGAAGGCATCGGCCAGGATTTGCTGCCGGCAGGCCTGCAGGAAACCAGGGAGGACCCCCACCAGCCCGCCCACCGCCACCCGGCCGGGGTTCAGCGTTCCCACGATGGCGGCGAGGACGCGTCCGAGCACCCTTCCGGCGTCTGCGACTGCGGCACGGACGTCCGGATCGTCGTCGGCCGCGTCAACGAGCCGCCGCAGCGACCCGTAATGCGCAAATTGCGGGGCGGCAAGCAGCGCGCGCCCGGAGGCCACCGCCGCCAGGCAGCCGTCCCTGCCGCACCGGCACCGGCAGCCGGCGGCTTCCGGGATGCGCACATGCCCGATGTCACCGGCGGCCCCGTGGGCGCCGCGCACCAACGAGCCCCGGACAATGATGCCGGAGCCGATCCCGGTGCTGACCTTCACCGCGACGAGGGAGTCGAGCGGGCCGCGGACCTCCCCCACCGCCATTGACCGGGTGTCGTTTTCCAGCAGGACCGGGCAGTCGAGCCTGGATTCCATGGCCTCCTGCAAAAGCTGCAGGTCCCAATGGGCAAGGACGGTCCGCTCCAGGCCCAGGCGGTGGAGGGGGTCAACGGGGGCGGGCAGTCCCACTCCTGCCCCTACGGGTTGCCGGCCGTCCAGCAGCCGCAGCGCCTCACCCACCACCTGGTCCACCACCACCTCCTGCGCATTCCCGATCTCCACAGGGATGCGGACGGAAGCCACCACCTCCCTGCTCAGGGACAGGAGATGGATTCCGGCGTGCGTATGGCCGATTTCCAGGCACACCACCAGCTTGTCGCGGTCATCGAACCGGAGGGAGCGGGGCGGCCGGCCCCGCTGGGCGCGCAGGGGAGTGGACTCGTAGACAAGGCCCGCCGCGAAAAGTGCATCGAGCCGCTCGTAGAGGGTGGATCGCGCCATTCCGGTGATCTCCAGCAGGTCCGCCCGGCTGTACCCCGCGGTGTTGGAGCGCAGGAGCTGGAGAAGATGCCCGGCGCTGGTGGCCGGCCCCGGCGACGGCTGGGCGGTCTCGCCCACCAGCGTCCTCTGCTCCGTCATGCGGCAGGCTTCCTTTCCACTGCGGGCGCGGGTATGGCCCGTCCATCATTGACGCGATCTGTATCACACAATTATGATCGATCATCAGACAAAATACCTAGCAGCCCTTCACCCCAGGAGGCTCTAATGTCCGTTTCCGCCCACCACGACGTCAGCCGGCGAGCATTGCTGAAGGGGGGCCTGACGGTTTTGGCGGCCGGTCCGGTCCTTGCAGCCTGCGGGGTGAATACCAGCGGGAGCGGAGGCAAGGGTTCGGTCAGCTTCCTCTCCACGCAGTTCTCC
This sequence comes from Pseudarthrobacter sp. Pseusp20, assembly GCF_059492155.1. Classification (NCBI taxonomy): domain Bacteria; kingdom Bacillati; phylum Actinomycetota; class Actinomycetes; order Micrococcales; family Micrococcaceae; genus Pseudarthrobacter; species Pseudarthrobacter sp. Pseusp20. Next base: position 4,268,013 of record NZ_CP168521.1, on the reverse strand, counting down.
CCGGTGGAGGAACGCCAGAAGTACGAGGCCACGCTCAAGAAATTCGCGGGGGACATCAGCGTGGCCTACAACCCCGTTGACACGGGCGTATTCAACACCACGCTGAAATCCCAGCTGGCAGCGGGGAAAGTCGAGGTGGGAATCGCAGGAGGACTGCACGGTGACCTGGCCCCCTTCGCCTCGCAGCTTGAGGATCTCAGCTCGCTCATGAACGACCTCTCCTCGGCGGGCTACTCCAAGGACGTGACCGAGCTGGCCAAGCTGGGCACCGACGTCCCCCGGTACATCCCCTGGATCCAGGCCACCTACGTGCTGGCCATTAACAAGAAGGCGCTGCAGTGGCTGCCGTCGGGAGCTGATGTCAACAAGCTCACCTACGACCAGTACCTTGCCTGGGCCAAGGCCGCCAAGGACGCCAACGGCCGGCCCGTCTTCGGCCTTCCCGCCGGCCCCAAGGGACTCCACCACCGCTTCTACCAGGGCTTCCTGCTGCCCAGCTTCACGGGCGGGCAAATCACCACCTTCCGCAACCAGGACGCCGTCAGCGCCTGGACGTACATGCGCGAGCTTTGGGCCAACACGAATCCGGCGTCCACCAACTACGACTTCATGCAGGAGCCGCTGGCCAACGGCGAGGTCCTGGTGGCCTGGGACCACGTGGCGCGCCTCATCACGGCCGTCAAGGACAAGCCGGACGACTGGCAGATGGTTCCGGCCCCGTCCGGGCCCAAGGGCAGGGGCTACCTCCTGATCGTGGGTGGCATGGCAGTGCCGAAAGGTTCCCCCGAGAAGGACAAAGCCTTTGAGCTCATCAAGGCCCTGTCCAAGCCCGAGGCGCAGATCGAGACACTGAAATCCAACGCATTCTTCCCTGTGGTGAAGACGGACATCGGCGGTGACCTGCCAGGCGGCATCGCCCTTGAAGCGAAGGCCGTCAAGGCACAGCAGGAGGCTTCCGACGCCCTGCTCGCCCTGCCGCCCGTGGGCCTGGGCGACAAGGACCCCCAGGTCTCCCAGCTGTTCAAGAACTGCTTCCAGGAGATCTGCCTGAACAACTCGGACGTCAAGGCCACGCTGGACAAGCAGGGCGCGGAACTGGCCAAGATCATGGACACCCTCAACGTCCCGTGCTGGGCGCCGGATCCCAAGACATCCCCCTGCAAGGTCGCGTGATGGCCGCACCGGACGCGCCGGCGGCAGCCAGGCCGCACGTTCCCCCTGCGGGGCCCAAGGTCCGTGCCCCCAGGAGGAGGGGAAGCTCCGCGGCCCTGCTCCTGATCGCCCCGTCGATCGTGTTCATGACGCTGCTCTTTGGCTGGCCGATGGTCAGCGGCGTCCTGCAGGCATTCGGCGGCCCCGAAGGCTTGACGACGGCGAACTTTACCCGGATGTCCCAGGACCCGTACTTCTGGTCCTCCGTGGGCAACACCCTCCTGCTCATCGTGGTGATGATCCCCATCCAGTTCGTCCTCGCCCTGGCGATGGCCCTGCTGATCCGGGCCAAGCCCCGGGGGGCGTCTGCCTACTTCTACATCTGGGCCATCCCGCTCGCGGTCAGCGACCTCGCCGCCGGCCTGGTGTGGCTGACGGTCTTCACGGACCGCGGCTACCTCAACTCGCTCCTTGCATCCATGGGCCAGCAGCCCGTCTCCTGGCTCGCCTATGACAACTACCCCTCCATGTTCGCGGCGGTGCTCATTGCGGAGGTGTGGCGTGCCACGTCGCTGGTGTTCGTGATTGTCGTGGCCGGCCTGCAGTCCATTCCCAAGGATTACGAGGAAGCTGCCGGGGTCTTCGGGGCCAGCTTCTGGAACCGGCTGTGGCACGTGACCCTGCCGCTGCTGCGTCCCAGCCTGCAAACAGCGTTGATCCTGAGGACCATCCTGGCCTTCCAGACATTCGCCGTTGCCCTTGCCCTCACCGGCCAGAACTTTCCGCTGGTGGTGGGCGAGACCTACCGCTGGTACACAGGCCTGCAGGATCCCAACGTGGCATCGGCGCTGGCGCTGGTGGTCATGTTCGTCTCCATGGTCACGGCCGTGGGCTACCTGAAACTCCTGAGGGACCAGACGGAGGCGGCGCGATGAGCCATGCAACGACGGCCAGGACCACTGCCGGTGCCGACCGGCCCGAACCCGAGGTGGACCGCCGGCCCCTGGCCCGGCAGCGCCGCAACCGGGTGCTCCTCCAGGTGGCCTGCATCCTGATCACGCTCTTCATGGCACTGCCCATCTACCTGATCGCCCTGGCCGCGATGTCCAGCCGGCAATCGCTGCAGAAGTTCCCGCTCAGCTTCATCCCTGACAACTTCTCCACCGAGACCATGCAGACATTCCTGCAGTCCACCGGCATCCTGGGCGGCCTCATCAACTCCGTCCAGGTGGGCGTGTTCACGCTTGTGCTGTCGCTGCTCATCGGCGTTCCGGCAGGATACGCCGTGGCGCGCTTTGCCTTCTGGGGCAGGGAGCCGTACCAGCTCTTCCTGCTGTTCACCCGCGCCCTGCCGATCGTGGTGCTGTCCGTGCCGCTGGCCCAGCTCTTCCTGCAGACGGGGCTGTACGACAGTGCGCTCGCCGTCGTCCTGCTCCACTCGGCGCTGGCCCTGCCCACCACCATCCTGATTACGGCCTCGGTGTTCCTCGGTGTTCCGCGGGACGTGGAGGAAGCGGCGCGGATCTTCGGCTGCAGCCCGGTGCAGGCCTTCCTCAAAGTGGTGCTGCCCATGGCCATACCCGGCATCGCGGCGGCCTCGATCTTCACGTTCGTCATGTCCTGGAACGAGGTCCTGGGCGCGTCGATCCTGACCCTGAACCAGCGCACCCTACCTGCCCAGGTCCTCAGCTCCCTCGCCGAATCGCCACTTGCCTACCGCTTCGCCGGCGGCTTCCTGCTGGTGGTCCCGGCACTGGTCTTCATCTTCTTCATGCGCCGCTACCTCACCAACATGTGGGGCTCCACCATCCGCTGATTGCGTCCCAGAGAGGCCGTCCCATGGCTGACATCTCCATCAAGGGTCTGCACAAGACCTACCCGGGCAGCACCGAGCTGGCCACGAACAACGTCTCCCTCGAGGTTGCCGAGGGCGAGTTCATGGTGCTGCTGGGACCCTCCGGCTGTGGGAAGACCACCCTGCTGCGCATGGTGGCGGGCCTGGACTTCCCGGACCAGGGCAGCATCTCCATCGGCGGGAGGGACGTGACCTACCTGCCCCCGCAGGACCGCAACCTGTCCATGGTCTTCCAGTCCTACGCCGTCTTCCCGCACCGGAACGTCCGCACCAACATCGCGTTCGGGCTGATGATGAAGAAGGTCCCCCGGGAAGAGCTGGAACGGAAGGTGGAATGGGCGGCGGACCTGCTGCAGCTGAGCCCGTACCTGGACCGCTACCCCGCCAACCTCTCCGGCGGCCAGCGGCAGCGTGTCGCCGTTGCCCGGGCCATCGTCATGGACGCCGATGTGCTGCTGATGGATGAGCCCCTGTCCAACCTGGATGCCCTTCTTCGCCTCGACTTCCGCGCCGAGTTGAAGAAGATCGTCCAGCAGCTGGGTTCCACCACGCTGTACGTCACCCACGACCAGGTGGAGGCGATGAGCCTCTCGGACCGGGTGGCGGTGATGAAGAAGGGCCAGATCGCCCAGCTCGGCCACCCGATCACGGTGTACGAGGAGCCGGCCGACCGCTTTGTGGGCGGTTTCATCGGATCCCCGCCCATGAATTTCCTGGACGGCCGGATCACCCCGCAAGGTGGCCTGGAAGTGGGCGGCCAGAGCATTGCGGCGCCCGAATTCCTGGCCCGGGCAGCGGCCCGTACCGGCGGCACGGCGGTCATGGTGGGCATCCGGGCCGAGAACATTTCGCTGGAGCAGCGGGGCGCGGAGGGTTCCCTGGATGCGGCCGTGGAGGTGGTGGAACCGCTCGGACACGCCACCTTGCTGACCGTGGACCTGGGTGGGCAGACCGTCAAGGTCCAGGTTCCCTCAACAGCGCGGGTTTCGGCGGGGGACACGGTGGGACTGCGTTTCGAGCAAAGCGCCCTCCGCTTTTTCGACACGGAAACCCAGTTGGGGCTGACGGCGTGAGCGCCGAAGCGGACGCGACTGGTTTTCCGCTTCGGGACCTGGCGGACATGAGGCAGCGGGCCAGGGATGTCCTGGCCGCCAATGACCTGGGCACCATGGTCACCGCCGCGCCGAATCTCTATCCGCACATGTGGAGCTGGGACGCGGCCTTCGTGGCCACCGGCCTGTCCACGGTGAGCGTGGCCCGGGCGCTGCAGGAGCTGGACTACCTTCTCGCGGCGCAGTGGAAAAGCGGGATGATTCCGCACATCGTGTTCTCCGACGTCCCCGGCTACTTCCCGGACGTGGAGCGGTGGGGAACGCGCGGAGCATCGCCCGAGGGGGTGCAGTCCAGCGGCATCTGCCAGCCGCCCGTCCACGCGACGCTGCTGCGCCGCATCGTGGAGCGCGCGACGGCGGCGGGCGGCGAGGACGCCCGGCTCGCCGAAGAGTTCACCCGGCGGACGCTGCCCCAGTGGATCCGCTGGCATGCGTGGCTGCGCACCAGCCGCGGTGGCGACGGCTCGGGCCTGCTCACGATCTACCATGGCTGGGAGTCCGGCATGGATAACTCGCCGCGGTTCGACGGACCATACTCCAGGGTCCATCCCGGGCCGATGGAGCCCTTTGTCCGGACGGACACGCAAAAGGTGACCGACCGGAGCCAGCGGCCCAGCGACGAGGAATACAGCCGCTACCTCTGGCTGGTGCAGCAGATGGCCGACGTCCGGTTTGACGACGCCCGGCTGCCGGAAGTGATGGACTTCCAGGTCAAGGACGTCTTCATGTCGGCGATCTTCGCCGCGGCCAACGAGGACCTGGCCGTGTTGGCTGAACACATCGGCCTGCGCGGGGATGTGGCCCGGTTGCGGGAGTGGGCGGAGGAGTTCCGGGAGGGCGTGGACGCCACCGTGGATGACCAAACCGGGCTGGCGCGGGACCGCGATGTGCTGGCCGGTGAATGGATCGGGTTGCCCACGATGGCCGGTTTCGCCCCGCTCATCTCCACGGCGGATGACTCCCTGTTGCGGCGGCAGCTGGACATCTTCGAAGGACCGGACTGGACCGGCGACCCGCGCCTGGCCTTCCCGCTGCCGGCATCAACCTCCACCACCTATGAGGGCCTCAAACCCCGGCAGTACTGGCGCGGACCGGTCTGGCCGGTGATGAACTGGTTCCTGGCGGGCTGCCTGCGCAGGCGCGGTGACGGGGAACGGTACCTGCGGCTGCGGGACGCTTCCCTTGCCCAGCTGATGGAGGGCCACTTCGCCGAGTACTACGAACCGTTTACCGGCGAGCCGCTTGGCAGCATGGACCAGTCCTGGACGGCGGCCGTTGCCCTGGAATGGCTCGCCGATCCTGACGCCGGCTGACCCGTGGAGGCGCCGCCGTCGTCCCTTCCAGTAACCGCACCACCGGTGCGCCTCCTCATTGCCGGCGCCGGTGCACGGGGTTCCGCCTATGCCCGTCTTGCCGTGGATACCGGCCGGGCCGCCGTGGTGGGGATCGCGGAGCCGCGACGGCACCTGCGCGAAGCCATCGCGGCGGAGCTCCACGTGCCGGCGGAGCGTGTCTTCGAGGACTGGCAGGCCATGCTCCGCAACCGGCTGCCTGCCGACGGCATCATCATTGCCACCCCGGACCGCGACCACGGAAGGCCGTTTGCGGCCGCCGCAGCCCACGGCTACCCGGTCCTCCTGGAGAAGCCCATCGCGCCCGACCCCGCCGGCTGCGCGGAGCTGGCGCGCCTGCAGCAGGAATCGGGAATCAGGGCAGCCGTCTGCCACGTCCTGCGCTACACGCCGCTGACCACCCTGCTGCGGCAACTTCTCTCCGCCGGGGCAGTGGGCCGGGTCATCTCCGTCCAGCACCTGGAACCCGTGGGCTTCTGGCATTTCGCGCACTCCTACGTCCGCGGGAACTGGCGGCGTGAGGCGGAGTCCAGCCCCTTCCTGCTGGCCAAGTGCACGCACGACGTCGACTGGCTCTCCTTCATCATTGGAAGCCGGCCCCTTCGGGTGTCCTCCTTTGGCAGGCTGTCGCATTTCCGTCCGGAGGAAGCGCCGGAAGGCGCGTCAGGGCGCTGCACGGACTGCCCGGCGGAAGCCCGCTGCCCCTATTCGGCCCTGCGCATCTACGCGCCGGGCCGGCCGCCGGACGGTGCCCCTGCGGACCCCGGCAGGGCCTATTTTGCCGACGTGGTGGACCCGGGCGGCACACCGGAATCGCTGTGGAAGGCGTTGGCAACGGGGCCCTACGGGCGGTGCGTCTACTCAGGAGGCAACGACGTGGTGGACCACCAGGTGGTGAACATCGACTACGAGGACGGCACCACCGCCGCCTTCACCGCCACGGCCTTCACCGCCGCAGGCCCGCGCCGCACCAGGATCTTCGGGAGCCACGGAGAAATCTCCATCGAGGCAGGCAGCATCTCGGTCCATGACTTCCTGACCGGGACCACCACCGCCTACCCCGCCCCCGCCGCTGCCCCCACGGTGCCCGGCGAAAAGCATGAAGGCGGCGACCGGGGACTCGTGCAGGCCTGGGTCGCTGCCCTGGCCGGCGGTGACTGGTCCGGAGTGGTGTCGGGGCTGGAGGAGTCATTGGTCAGCCATGCGGTGGTTTTCGCGGCTGAGGAGGCGCGCCGGAGGGGCGCCGTGGTACCGGTGGAAGGGTTCAGTTCCCGGCTGTAACCGGATCGAGCGACACCACGGCCAGGAAGCCGCGGCCCAGGACCTCGGGCGAGTCGGCGTCGGAACCCACCACGGCGTCGTACCTGCCCAGCTCCAGCGGCTCGGTTCCGCTGTCGCTGACCGTCGCCTGCCCCTGCAGCAGCACCGCAAGCTGGCCCTCAAACACTGGGTGGGCGCGCTTCTTGGACAGCTCGATGATGGACGTGTAGCCCTTGAAGGCGGCCGTTCGCGTGATGACGTTCAGGTCCCGGATGTCACCGGTGGGCAGTTTGGCCACGGTGGCGGCGCCGCCGTCGAACCTGAAGGGACGGTACTTCTCCAGGGGCTGTTCCGCCCCGTCCACGGTGAGCAGCAGCAATTCTCCCTCGATGACAGTCAGGACCCGCTCCATGCCGGGGAACGCGGAGAAGTCCCCGGCCTTGGCCACGTCTGCGATGCTCACACGCCAGTCCCAGCCGCCGTCGGCCGCGCCCTGGCGGGCGATTTCCCTGGTCACCCCGCCGCCGTTGCGCCATGGTTCGGCCTTGAGTTCAGCGAAGCGGATGATCTGCATCAGCCCAGCCTAGTTCGCTGCGGTGGTCACGCGTCGCAGCCCGTACCCTGTCCCTGCTACTCTCCTGCGGGGGGTCATCACGAAAACAGCCTGAAGGAGCCGGGAATGTTCGTTAAAGTGTGTGGTCTCAGCACGCCCGAATCGGTGCGTGAAGCGGTGGATGCCGGCGCGGACGCCGTGGGGTTCGTCCTCACCGCAAGCCCCCGCGTTGTCTCGCCGTCGCAGGTGGCCTCCCTGCTGTCAGGGGTCCCCAAGGGTGTTTCCCCGATCGGGGTCTTCCGGGATGAGCCCGTGGCGGACGCCATCGCCATTGCCCGGGCCGCAGGCCTGGAATGGATCCAGCTGCACGGCCAGCGGTCGCGTGCGGACGTGGCAACAGTGCACGACGCCGGCATGAAGCTGGTCAGGGCCGTCACCATGGGTGCCGGCCAGGATGAGTTCGACGACTGGGGCGAGGACCTGCTCCTGATTGACGCCGCGGTGCCGGGCTCAGGAAAATCCTGGGACTACGCCTCCGTGGCGGACCTGCCGGTGCTGCAGGGACGGAACTGGCTGCTCGCCGGCGGACTGGACGCTGCCAATGTTGGCCAGGCATCAGCGGCCGCGCATGCCTGGGGAGTGGATGTTTCCTCAGGCGTGGAGGCATCCCGGGGCGTGAAGGACCCTGCCAAGATCCGCGCCTTTGTCCACGCCGCAAAGTCGGCCGCCACGGTGTAGGCGCCGCAGCCCGGCCGGGGATCAGGGCAGGATCAGGGGAGTCCCCCAGCGCCGTGTGGCAGGGGCTGGGGGCAGAATGGGTGCATGAAGACACTTCTGAACATCATCTGGCTGGTTTTCGGCGGCCTGTGGCTGGCCCTGGGCTATTTCCTCGCGGGCGTGGTCTGCTGCCTGCTGATCGTCACCATCCCCTGGGGCATCGCCTCGTTCCGGATCGCCGCCTACACGTTGTGGCCGTTCGGCCGGATGGTGGTGGACAAGCCCGGCGGCACCGGTGTCTTCTCGCTGCTGGGCAACGTGATCTGGCTGCTCGTGGCCGGCATCTGGATCGCCATCGGCCACGTGGTGACCGCGTTCGCCATGGCCGTGACCATCATCGGGATCCCGCTGGCCATCGCCAACCTCAAGCTCATCCCGGTATCCCTTATGCCGCTGGGCAAGCAGATCGTGCCCACCAATGCGCCGTTTGTGAGCAACTACCCCGTCAGCCGCTACCGCTAGGCGGATCCGTCCGGGCGCATCGCCCGCAGCACGCAGAACTCGTTGCCGTCGGGATCAGCCATGACAACCCAGGTTGCCGCTGCCCCCTGTCCCACCGAGATTTGCCGGGCGCCCAGCTCTTCCAGCCTGGCCACCTCCGCGTCCTGGTCCTCCGGGCGGAGGTCCAGGTGAAGGCGGTTCTTGAGTTCCTTCTGCTCCGGGACCCTGAGGAAAAGCAGGTCCGGCAACACGCCTTCCCCGGCGCTGCCTGCCGGCGGCTCCAGCACGATCTCGTCGTCCTCTTCATGGGTGCGGCGCCAGCCAAGCGCTTTTTCCCAAAAGGCAGCAGGAACCCGGGGGTCGGTGGAATCAATGGCAAGGGCTTGGATGCGCAGGCTCATCCGTGCAGTTTTGCATCCGGTTCCGGCATCCGTAAACCCGAGGAAGCCGCAGCCCCTTAGAGCGGCCGGAACGCCCCGTTGCGCAGGAGGGCCACCGAATCGCTTTGGTCCAGTTCCGCGGCGATGTCCACGTCCTCTCGGTAGCCGGCCCCGGTCAACTCGCGGCCGCTGGAACACAACTGGAGCATCTCACGCAGCCGAGGTTCGGCGGCTTCGAAAACGGCCATGGCAGCTACCGCCTCCGGCGCGTAGCCGTGCCTGCCGTCCCCGGCTTCGTAGCCGCCCCTGCCGGCGGCCGCCAGCCCGGCGATGAACGCGCCCGCCCCGATCTGGTCCTCCACCGCAGGCCGCAGCGTGCCGTCCGGCCAGCGCTCCCCGGCAGCAACCACCGCCAGTACCGCGTCCTCCGGAAGGTTCGCCGCCACCCAGTCGGCCGTGGCTGCGGCGTTCCGGAGGCACACTGCGGCCACCAGCGGTACGTCCCCGGCCAGCGCGTGGCAAAGTTCCGACCCGTTGGGGGAGGGCAGGACCACCTTTCCCAGGGCTTCTGCCGCGCGGAGGCTTGCGGGGGAGAGGCTCAGCCCGCCACCGCCGCGCGGGCCGGCCAGCTGCGCCTGGTGGTGGGCGGCGAAGTCTTCGGCGCTGGTGTCCCGCCACGGGTAGGGAAACACCTCCGCGCCGCGGTCCAGCGCCACACTGACGCAGGTGCTGAAGGAAAAGACATCCACCACCACCGCAATGTCGGCGCCGGACGCCACGGTCCCGGCTCCATCAAGGCCCCAGTCCAGCCTGACCGTGAACGGAAGCTGGCGGTGCGCGGCATTGGCGGAGTGCGTGTGCCGTGAACCGGGGCCCGGGGCGTTCATGCCAGTTCACCTTTTAGGTTCAGGTGCGCGGCGTCCTGCCACAGTTCCCGGGCCCGCGGGTGGTGGAAGAGCGGGTCCAGTTCCAGCAGGTGGCGCACGACGGCGGCCCTGCCGGCTGCGAAGTCGGCGTCACCGATGTGCGCGTAGTCTTTGCGGACAGCGGCAAGGTAGCGGGCGTATTCCTCAGGATCGCCGCCGAGGACCGAGAGGTCCGCGTCGCAGAGGAGGGCGCCGTCGTGGTCCCCTGGTTCGGGCCGGTGGTCCGACGTGAGCCGGACCAGCCGCGCCACTTCCGCCACCTCGTCCGGCGGCAGTCCGGTCCCGGCCAGCCGGCTTTCCGCCAGCCGGGCGGACTCCTCCTCGTCCCTGCCCGCCGCGCCGCGGTACACGGCATCGTGGAACCAGGCCGCCAGCAGCACGGTCCGCGGCGCCTGGCCCGGTTCGGTGAGCAGGTCCAGTGCCTCCAGGACGGAGAGCAGGTGGGTGCAGCCGTGGTAATGCCGGTGTGGTTCGCTCCACCGGTCCAGCAGGTCCAGGAACAGTGCGTCACGGCCCGGCATGATGGCTTCCCAGCGGGTCAGCAGCGGGACCTTCAGCGACTTGTTCCGCCGGCGTGCCGGGATCCGGAGCCCGCTGGCGATCAGTTTGCGGACCAGCACCCTGCCCTCCACCCGGACCGCGCCTGCCGTCACCAGCTCCTGAATGCGGCGTTCCGGCACATCGTAATGGTCGCCGTCGAACGCCCGCTCCGGGATCCCCGCGGCAGCTGCGAACGCATGCAGCTCATCCAGCGAAGAGTCCGAGACCAGGTGCGAGAAATGTGTTCCGTGTGCAGGCCACAGAGGCGGGTCAATGTAGATGGCCATGGAAGGAGTCTAGTGCCGCCCTTCGGGCAGGGGACGCGCAGCCACGGGGCACGCAGTCATTTTGCATATGCTCCCAGAAGCGGAGGCCTAATCCGCATCTGCGGACTAGAATCAAGAAATGACCCTTATCCGCGTTTCTGAAGCTGCCCGTCTCCTGGGCGTAAGTGACGATACCGTCCGCCGCTGGACGGAGCACGGAACACTTACCCCGCTCCGGGACGGTTCCGGCCGGCTCGCCGTCGATGGACTCGAGCTGGCCACGCATGCGCAAAAGCTGGCCCAGCTGCCCGATGACCCCAAGAGCGGGAGCAGCTCCGCCCGGAACCGGTTCGTGGGCCTGGTCACCAACGTCATCACGGACAAGGTGATGGCACAGGTGGAACTGCAGTGCGGGCCGTTCCGGGTGGTCTCGCTGATGAGCAGCGAGGCCGTGCGGGAACTGGGCCTGGAACCGGGCTCGGTGGCCACGGCGGTGGTCAAGGCAACAACGGTCATCATCGAATCCCCGAAGGGCAGGGCCGCCGCATGACCCGGACCTCCACGCGTACCGCGGTGTCCGCCTCCCTGGCGCGGCTCCTTTCGCTTGCTGTCCTGCCGGCCGCCGTGCTGCTGCTGGCCGTCCTCACCGGCTGCGCTGCGGGCGGAGCGGCCCAGGGCACAGGCCCTGGCGAGGAGAACAGCGCGGGCAACAGCGCAGCCGGCTCAGGCGCCAAGCCGGAAGGCACCATCACCGTTTTCGCGGCCGCCTCCCTCAAAGGCACCTTCACCGAACTCGCCCGCACCTTCGAGGCGGAAAACCCCGGCACCACGGTTGCCCTGAGCTTTGCAGGGTCCTCGGACCTGGCCAGCCAGATCAGCCAGGGGGCGCCGGCGGATGTCTTCGCGCCGGCGGACCTGGCCAACATGAAGAAGGTGCAGGACGCCGGGCTGGTGGACGGCGCCGCCAGGAACTTCGCCACCAACACCCTCGCCATCGCAGTAGCGCCGGGCAACCCGGCAGGAATCACCGCACTGAAGGACCTTGCCCGGCCGGGCCTCAAACTGGTCACCTGCGCAAGGCAGGTTCCCTGCGGGACTGCCGCGGCCACGGCCGCGGAGGCGGCCGGAGTGGCGCTGAATCCGGTCAGCGAGGAGAACGCGGTCACGGACGTCCTGGGCAAGGTGGCCTCCGGGGAGGCCGACGCCGGGCTGGTCTACGGCACGGACATCAAGTCCGCCGGGTCCAAGGTGGCCGGGATCCAGTTCCCGGAATCAGGGAGTGCGGTCAACACCTACCCGATCGCCGGCGTCGCCGGCGGCCGGAACAAGGCCGCCGCCCGGGCTTTCCTGGACCTGGTCACCGGTCCGGAAGGCCGGCGCGTCCTCGCTGCAGCGGGGTTTGGGCCGGCCGGCGCCGGTGACGGAAGCGTCAAGTGACCCGGGAGCAGGCAGCAAGGCGGCAGCCCTTTCTGCCCATGGTGCGGCGACGCACCCCAAGTCCGGCCTACTCCGGCATCCCCGGCTGGGTCCGCGTGCTGGCCGTCCTGGCCGCCGTCGTCGTCGTGCTTCCGCTGCTGGCGATGGTGCTCCGCGTGGACTGGCCACGGTTCCTTCCGCTGGTGACCTCCGGGCCGTCGCTGACGGCGCTGGGGCTGAGCCTGCGGACCTCGGCCGCCAGCACCCTGCTGTGCATTGTGCTGGGCGTGCCGCTGGCTATGGTCCTTGCCCGGGGCACCTTCCGCCTGCAGGGGCTGCTGCGCTCGCTGGTGCTCCTGCCGCTGGTCCTTCCTCCTGTGGTGGGCGGCATCGCGCTGCTCTACACGTTCGGCCGGCAGGGGCTGCTGGGGCAGGCGCTGAACGTGCTCGGCCTGCAGATCGCCTTCTCCACCACCGCGGTGGTCCTGGCGCAGACGTTCGTGGCGCTGCCGTTCCTGGTGGTGAGCCTTGAGGGTGCCCTGCGCACGTCGGGCTCCCGGTATGAGGCGGTGGCGGCGACACTGGGTGCCCGGCCCGGCATGGTGTTCCGTCGCGTCACGCTTCCGCTGGTGCTCCCGGGGCTGGCGTCCGGCGCGGTCCTCGCCTTCGCGCGGAGCCTGGGCGAGTTTGGCGCCACGCTGACGTTCGCGGGCAGCCTGCAGGGGGTGACGCGGACCCTGCCGCTGGAAATCTACCTGCAGCGCGAAACGGACCCGGACGCCGCCGTCGCCCTGTCCCTGGTACTCGTGGCCGTCGCCGTGGCGGTGGTTGCCCTTGCATACCGGCGCCCGGCACCGGGCCGTTCCGGGTCAGGCAAAAGGACGACGGCGCCGGCCCCGGCAGGAGGGGGTGTCCGGTGACATTGTCCTTCCACGCAGTGGTGGCCGGGCGCAGCTTCGACGTGGCCCTGAGCGTCCGACCGGGCGAAACCGTGGCCGTCATGGGGCCCAACGGTGCCGGCAAATCAACCCTGCTGGCCGGCATCGCGGGCCTCCTGCGGCCGGACAGCGGCCGGGCCGAACTCAACGGCAGGACCCTCTTTGACCTCGACGGCGGAAAACGTACGTGGGCGGCTCCGCACCGCCGCGGCACCGCCCTGCTGGCCCAGGAACCGCTGCTCTTCCCCCACCTGAATGCCCTGGACAATGTCTCGTTCGGGCCCCGCAGCGCCGGAGTTTCCAAGCGGAATGCGGAGGAGCAGGCGCTGCACTGGCTGGCCGAGGTGGAGGCCGGAGAACTGGCCGGGCGGCGTCCCGCCCAGCTGTCCGGCGGCCAGGCCCAGCGCGTGGCCGTGGCCCGTGCGCTCGCCGCCGACCCCGCCCTCCTCCTGCTCGACGAGCCGCTGGCAGCCCTGGATATCCACTCCGCGCCGCTGCTGCGCCGCCTGTTCAAGCGCGTCCTCGCAGGCCGGCAGGCCATCATCGTGACCCACGACGTACTGGACGCGCTGGTGCTCGCGGACCGGGTGGTCATCCTGGAAAACGGCCGGATCGCGGAGGAAGGCCCCACCCGGGCGGTGCTGGAGCGGCCGCGCAGCTCCTTTGCCGCCGGGCTCGCCGGGCTGAACTTCATTCCGGGCATCCTCGACGGGGCGGGGGTGCGGACCAGCCACGGCCTGCGGATTGCCGGCCACGACGAGGAAGCCGTCCCCGCCGCGGCGTCCGGGGAGCCTGGCCCGCTGCCCAGGGCGGGCGGTCCCGGCGTCGCCGTGTTCCCGCCGTCGGCCGTTTCCGTGTTCCTCGACGATGCGCACGGCAGCCCGCGGAACTCGTTTGCCGTCACCATCACGGACCTCGAGCCGCACGGCGACCAGATCCGCGTCCGGGCCGGCGGCCTGGCCGCGGACATCACCCCTGCCGCCTCCGCCGACCTGGGCCTTGTCCCCGGCATGACGGTGCACTTCGTGGTCAAGGCTGCGGCCGTGTCCGTGTACGGGACCTAGGCGGAGTATGTCCCGGCAGCCGATTGTCCAAGCAGGCCCGGCGGGACCTCCGGCTCTGGACAGCCGTTTCGCCGTGGGCAAACATGGCTAGTGGACGTCGCCGTCCAAAGTTGAGCGTAGTAGACTCAACTTAGTCAACAAGCCCCCGAAAGGAGCTCTCTTTGGACGTCAAATTCACCACCAAGAGCCAGGAGGCTCTTTCCGCCGCGGCAATGAACGCCTCGACGGCCGGCAACCCCCAGGTGGAACCGGCCCACCTCCTCAAGGCGCTGATGGACCAGCGTGAGGGCGTCGCCGTCGCGCTGCTTCGCGCAACCGGCGCCGATCCCGATGCCGTCAGCGTCCAGGCCAGCAGTGCCATCAAGGCACTGCCCGCCACGTCGGGCGGCTCCAGCCAGCAGGCGCAGCTGTCCCGGCCCGCACTGCAGGCCATCCAGCACGCCAAGGAGGAAGCGGACCGTCTGGGCGACAGCTTTGTCTCCACCGAGGTGCTCCTGGTGGGCCTCTCCACCGGCAACGATGCCGCCGCCCGCTTGCTGCGCGACGCCGGCGCCTCCCGCGAGGCACTCCTCGCCGCCCTGCCGGGCGTCCGCGGCGACCGCAAGGTGGACAGCCCGGACCCCGAAAACACCTTCCAGGCGCTCGAGAAGTACGGCACCGACCTCACCGCCATGGCCCGCGCCGGCAAGCTGGACCCCGTGATCGGCCGGGACGCCGAAATCCGGCGCGTTGTCCAGGTCCTGTCCCGCCGCACCAAGAACAACCCGGTGCTCATCGGCGAACCCGGCGTGGGCAAGACCGCCGTGGTGGAAGGCCTGGCCCAGCGGATGGTGGCCGGCGACGTCCCGGAGAGCCTGCGGGGCAAGACCCTCATCTCCCTTGACCTCGGCTCCATGGTGGCCGGCGCCAAGTACCGCGGCGAATTCGAGGAGCGGCTGAAGGCGGTCCTCGAGGAGATCAAGGGCTCAGACGGCCAGATTGTCACCTTCATCGACGAGATCCACACCGTGGTGGGCGCCGGCGCCACCGGCGATTCCTCCATGGACGCCGGCAACATGCTCAAGCCCATGCTGGCCCGTGGCGAGCTGCGGCTGATCGGCGCCACCACGCTGGACGAGTACCGGGAGAACATCGAGAAGGACGCAGCCCTGGAACGCCGCTTCCAGCAGGTGTACGTTGGCGAGCCCAGCGTGGAGGACACCATCGGCATCCTCCGTGGCCTGAAGGAGCGCTACGAGGCGCACCACAAGGTCTCCATCGCCGACTCCGCGCTGGTGGCGGCAGCCACGCTGTCCAACCGCTACATTTCGGGCCGCCAGCTGCCGGACAAGGCCATCGACCTGGTGGACGAGGCCGCGTCCCGGCTGCGCATGGAGATCGACTCCGCCCCGGAGGAGATCGACCAGCTGCGGCGCCAGGTGGACCGGCTCACCATGGAGGAGCTCGCGCTGGAGGGCGAGACCGACGCTGCCTCCGTGGAGCGGCTGGCTGCGCTCCGGGCCGACAAGGCGGACAAGGAGGAGGAGCTCTCCGCGCTCAACGCCCGCTGGGAGGCTGAAAAGGCCGGCCTGAACCGGGTGGGTGACCTGAAGGCCAAGCTCGATGAGCTGCGGTCCGCCGCGGACAAGGCCCAGCGCGAGGGTGACCTGGAGACCGCCTCGCGGATCCTCTACGGGGAAATTCCGGCGCTGGAACGCGAGCTGAACGCCGCTGCCGAAGCGGAGGCCGCCGTGACGGACAAGTCCGCGCAGATGGTGGCGGAGGAAGTGACGGCAGAAGACATCGCGGAGGTCATTTCCGCGTGGACCGGCATCCCGGCCGGCCGCATGCTGCAAGGTGAAAGCCAGAAGCTGCTGCACATGGAGGAGGAGCTCGGCAAGCGCCTCATCGGCCAGGGCAAGGCTGTAGCCGCAGTCTCAGACGCCGTCCGGCGCGCCAGGGCGGGCATCAGTGACCCCAACCGGCCCACGGGTTCCTTCCTGTTCCTGGGCCCCACCGGCGTAGGCAAGACCGAGCTGGCCAAGGCCCTGGCGGACTTCCTGTTCGACGACGAACGCGCCATGGTGCGGATTGACATGTCCGAGTACGGCGAGAAGCACAGCGTCGCCCGGCTGGTCGGGGCGCCTCCGGGATACGTGGGCTACGAGGAAGGCGGGCAGCTGACCGAGGCCGTGCGCCGTCGTCCCTACTCGGTGGTGCTGCTGGACGAAGTGGAGAAGGCGCACCCCGAGGTGTTCGACATCCTCCTGCAGGTGCTCGACGACGGCCGCCTCACCGACGGGCAGGGCCGCACCGTGGACTTCCGCAACGTGATCCTGGTGCTCACCTCCAACCTGGGCAGCCAGTTCCTGGTGGACCAGACGCTGGACGCCGAGGCCAAGCGCAATGCGGTCATGGCCACGGTGAACGCGTCCTTCAAGCCGGAGTTCCTCAACCGGCTCGATGAAGTGGTGCTGTTCGATGCCCTCACGGTGGAGGAGCTGGCGCACATTGTGGAACTGCACGTGGCGGAACTGGGCCGCAGGCTGCACGAGCGCCGGCTCACCCTCGATGTGACCGACAGCGCCAAGGCCTGGCTGGCCCTGTCCGGCTACGACCCCGCCTACGGCGCCCGGCCGCTGCGCCGCCTGGTGCAGCGCGAGATCGGCGACCGGCTGGCCAAGTCCATCCTCGCCGGTGAAATCAGCGACGGCGACACCGTCCTGGTTGATACCGCGCCGGACTTTGGGGAACTGACCGAAGGCAACGTGGACGCGTTGACGGGCGCCCCCAGTTCCGGACTGTCGGTGCGGCGGAAGGACTAGCCGCAGGGCCTCTGAAGCGGGCCGTGCTGCCCTGGCGGGCTGACCGTCAGGGCAGCACGCTCGCGTTAATCACATTGCCGGTGTCTGCCGTGACGTAGCAATCAACCCTGCGGTCGCCGGATTCCCAACTGGTGCTGCTGGGGAAGCTGCGCTGGTAGTTGAGCTGGAAGTTTTTCGCCGCCGGGCCGAGTTTCGCCGCCTGGCAGACTTCCAGTGCCTTGGCCTTGAGCGGCTCCGCCCCCGGGTACTTGGCGCTTTCCGGATATGTCAAGGTGGCCACCAGCTGGGCCGAATGGCCCGTATCGCAGGGCACCAGCGTGGACGTCAGGGCCTGGGGATCGAAATCCTTGAAGCAGTCACCCAGTGCGTACGCCGGGGGTGCGACCCCTTCGCGGGGAAGGGGTTGGGGAGTGGCCGGCGGCGTGACCGCGGTTTGCAGCACGCCCTGTGCGTCATTCTTTGCCGCATCGGTGCCAGGCGAGGAGTTCAACCAGACGGCAAGCCACACCAGTGAGCCGGCAACGGCGAGGATGACGACGACCAGAAACGCCTTCCACAGGGCAGGCTTCCTGTTGGTGTGTTTTTCCGGCGCAGGATCATGGCGCGGCTGGGACCAGGTAACGGATTCCGGGGCGGGGGCTGAACCGGTCCCACTGTGGATCTTCGGCAGGCTTCCGGTCCGCGGAGGCGAAGCGGGTTTCGGCGGGATGTCCTGGTGGTTCACGGGTGCGCATCCTCCTGGGTTTTGGTGCCACGGCTCGCCAACGGCCAGATAAAATCGGCAGTTCTTAAGCGACTCTACCGAAGAAAAATGCCGGAATCCCGCGGGAGGAGGTGCATCATGGTACCCCACCCGGCCGTCCGGGGCGCCGGGCGGCAAGCGGGGCCCGCCGAAAGCATGTAATCTAGGTGTACGACAAATTGACCAAACATTCCGGGGCCTCACCGATCGCCAAGGTGACCACCTCCGGTCCAAGTACAAAAGGGGGTCACGCCATGGGGCGCGGCCGTCAAAAGGCAAAAGCTACCAAGCAGGCTCGGGACATTAAGTACTACTCCCCGAACACTGACTACTCGGCACTTCAGCGTGAGCTGACGGGCCCTGGAAGTCGTTCAACGAGCCATTACTCGAATGAACCGGTCGAACCGGACTATTCGGCTTATGTGGATAAGTACGCGGATGATTTGGATGACGATGACGACGAGGTAGACAACCGTCGCATCGGCTAGTTGTCGCAAGCCTGCTGTGGCCCCTGGCCCGGCTGCTGTGGCGCCGCTTACGTCATGGAGCCCGCTGCCCCACCGAATTACCGGCAGGGCAGCGGGCTTTCCGTGTTTGGTTGGTAACCTGACCGCATGACTGTTCGGACCACGTACGCCAGCGGCGAGCCCTGCTGGGCGGATCTCCAGACCCCCGATGTTGATGCCGCCAAAGATTTCTACGGCCGCCTGTTCGGCTGGACCTACCAGGACTTCCCCACTCCGGACGGCCGCAGCTACGCGCAGGCCTTTGTCCGCGGGCAGTTGGTGGCCACCATTGCGCCGCAAAATCCCTTGCAGCTTGAGGCCGGCACCGCTGCCGAGTGGAACGTCTACTTTGCGGCCGCAGATGCCGCGGACGTGCTCCAGGAAGCGGGCCATGCCGGCGGAACCGCCCAGTTCGGGCCTGAGACGGTGGGCGACACCGGGGTGCTGGGCTTTTTGGCCCCTCCCGGCGGCGGAACCACCGGGATCTGGCAGGCGGGTACCCACTTCGGCAGCCGGCTCTTCAACGAGCCGGGCGCCTTGGCCTGGGCTGAGCTCTTTACACCCGAGCCGCAGGCCGCCATCGGCTTCTTCCAGCAGCTTTTCGGCCATGAAGTCACCGAGTACCCCCAGGACGACGGCGGCAGCTACAGCACGCTGCTCATCGACGGCAGCGAGGTGGCCGGCATCGTTCCTGCCGACGAAGGCGAGGAAGCGGACTGGCAGATCTACTTTGGCGCGGCAGATATTGCCGCGGCGGCAGCGGCCGCCCTGGCAGCAGGCGGCGAAGTCCTGGTGGAGCCGGATGACCGTCCCACGGTGGGATCACTGGCCACCATCGAGGACCCGCAGGGCGGTGTGCTGAACCTCATCCAGGTCGCTTAAAAGTGGAGGCTCCCCACCGCGTGCAGTGGGGAGCCTCCAGCAGTTGGCTAGGCGTAGGCGTTGACCAGGCGGACAGCGCCGCCGTCCACGCCCTTGGCGCCCTGGACGTAATCCGGGCCGGACTTCAGGATGGAGTCCGAATCCTCGGTGACCGTGCCCATGATCCAGGACGGCAGGCCCCGGTCGTTCAGGCGGGCAACGGCGGCGTCGGCAGCTTGGGGCGACACGATGGCCACCATGCCCACGCCAAGGTTCAGGGTGCGCTCGAGGTCCGCCAGGGGCACGTTGCCCAGCTCCGAGACCAGCTTGAAGATGGCCGGCAGTTCCCAAGTGGCGCGGTCCACGGTGGCCACGAGGCCCTGGGGGAGGACGCGGGCCAGGTTGGCGGCCAGGCCGCCGCCGGTGACGTGGCTGAAGCCGTGAACAGCCGCTTCGGCGCTGACCGGGAAGGTGCGGGCCAGGTCCAGGCAATCGGCCGCGTAGACGCGGGTGGGTTCCAGGAGTTCCTCACCCAGGGTGCGGCCCAGTTCGGACACCTGGCGGTCCAGGGCCCAGCCGGCGTGGTTGATGACGCGGCGGACCAGCGAGTAGCCGTTGGAGTGGAGGCCGGAAGAGGCCATGCCGATCACGACGTCGCCCGCACGGACGCGGTCCGGTCCCAGCAGGGCATCGGCCTCGACCACGCCGGTGGCTGCGCCGGCAACGTCGTATTCGTGCTCGCCCAGCAGGCCCGGGTGCTCGGCAGTCTCGCCGCCCACCAGGGCGGTGCCGGCCACGGAGCAGGCGGCCGCGATGCCGCGGACAATGCCCGCGATGCGTTCCGGGACCACCTTGCCGCAGGCGATGTAGTCGGTCATGTAGAGCGGCTCGGCGCCTACCACCACGATGTCATCCACCACCATGCCCACAAGGTCGAACCCGATGGTGTCGTGGATGTCCATGGCCTGGGCGATGGCAACCTTGGTGCCCACGCCGTCGGTGGACGTGGCCAGCAGCGGCCTCTTGTAGGTCAGCAGCCGGGAAACGTCGTAAAGGCCGGCGAACCCGCCCACCCCGCCGATCACCGAGGAGTTGTGGGTTGCCTTGACGGCATCCTTCATGAGCTCGACGGCGCGGTCCCCGGCTTCAACGTCCACGCCTGCGGAGGCGTAGGTGATGCCGGAGTTGTTTGCGGCGGGGCTAACGGAAGTCATACGGACTCTTTCTTATCGGCGCTGGTGGCGGCGGGTACGTCGGGCACAAGGTCGGCTTCGGTCAGCAGGTTCTCGAATTCTGAGTCCGGGCCCGGATCACAGCCGGTAGCCCCGGCCTTCTCAGCGGGGTCCTCGGTGGCGTCAACGGCCAGGGCGGCGGTTTGGCCGGGAAGCGCGGACGGGGAGGGCTTCAGGCCGCCCAGGTCGGTGCGTTCCAGGAGGTTCTTTCCCAGCTTGTCCGCGTCCGGGAGCTTGATGGGGTACTTGCCGGTGAAGCAGGCGGTGCAGAGGCGTTCGCGCGGCTGGCGGGTGGCACCGATCATGCCGTCCTCGGAGATGTAGGCCAGCGAGTCTGCGCCGATGGCTTGGGAGATCTCCTCAATGGTGGCACCGTTGGCAATCAGTTCGGCCCGGGAGGCGAAGTCGATGCCATAGAAGCACGGCCACTGCACAGGAGGGGAGGAAATCTTCACGTGCACTGCGGCGGCGCCGGCTTCCCGGAGCATCCGCACAATGGCGCGCTGGGTGTTGCCGCGGACGATCGAATCATCCACCACCACAACACGCTTGCCGCGGATCACGGATTCAAGGGCGTTGAGCTTGAGCCGGATGCCCAGCTGGCGCAGGGTCTGGGAGGGCTGGATGAAGGTACGGCCCACGTAGGAGTTCTTGACGAAGCCGTGCGCGAACGGGATACCGGATTCTTCGGCGTAGCCAACAGCCGCGGGGGTGCCGGATTCCGGCACGGGGATGACGATGTCCGCCTGCTGCGTGTTTTCGCGGGCCAGCTGGCGGCCCATCTCCACGCGGGACTCGTACACGGAGCGGCCGGCGATGGCCGCGTCCGGGCGCGCGAGGTAGACGTACTCGAAAACGCAACCTGCCGGCGTCGGCTCCGCGAACCGCTTGGACCGCACGCCTTCCTCGTCGATGGCAATGAACTCGCCCGGCTCGATCTCCCGGATGAAGCTGGCGCCCACGGTGGCCAGGGCGGACTGCTCGGAGGCAACCACCCAGCCGCGCTCCAGCCGGCCCAGGACCAGCGGGCGGATGCCGAAGGTGTCACGTGCAGCGTAGAGCGTGCCCTCGTCCATGAACACGAAGCAGAAGCCGCCCTTGATCTTGGGCAGGAGTTCGGTGGCGGTTTCTTCCAGGGTCTTGCCGGGCTCGCCCTCCAGCAGGGCGGTGACCAAGGCAGTGTCAGAGGTGTTGCCCTGCTTCATTTCGCCGGTGAGGTGGCCGCCGTTGCGTTCGGTGATCATGGCATTGAGCTCGGCGGTGTTGGTCAGGTTGCCGTTGTGTGCCAGGGCCACCGTGCCGGTGGCGGTGGCGCCAAGGGTGGGCTGCGCATTGGCCCAGTGGCTGGCGCCGGTGGTGGAGTAGCGGCAGTGGCCCACGGCCAGGTGCCCGGTCAGGGTGTTCAGCGTGGTCTCGTCGAAGACCTGGGACACGAGGCCCATGTCCTTGTAGACGTTGATCCGCTTGCCGTCGCTGGTTGCTATGCCAGCCGACTCCTGACCGCGGTGCTGCAGTGCATACAGCCCGTAATAGGTAAGTTTTGCTACCTCTTCGCCTGGGGCCCAGACGCCGAAGACGCCGCAAGCGTCCTGCGGGCCTTTTTCGCCGGGGAGAAGATCATGGGAAAGTTTTCCATCGCCGCGTGCCACTGGTCGATTATCTCACGATATGGGGTATGACTTTTCCGGCCGCCCGTTTGTGACTTGCTACGCCTGGGGATCGGTGTCCGGCTCCGAGTCGGGAACGGCCTCCACGACGGCCCGGTCCTGCCGCTTCAGGCTGCGGCGGTCCAGGACCAGCGCCAGTGCGGCGCCCAGGATTGCGCCGCACGCGGCAAACATCACCAGGAAGAATCCGAAGACAGCGCCGGGGTCGAACGTTGCATCGCCCGGTACCGCGTAGGCAACCACTGCGGCTGCAGCAACACCCACCAGCGCACCCAGGACCAGGAAGGGAACGTACTTGGGTGCCCGGCGGACGGTTACTTCGCGCCGCTCGGCAGCGGATTCTTCAAAAGCCATGCCATCAAGCGTACTGCCGGAGATTTTGGGGACATAACGGGGCGTACGCCGCCATTGAGCGCCCCGGGCGACCAAAAACGCCCAGGCGGCCAATGCCGGACGCCTATCGCCCCGCTGCCCTGCAACTGATATATCTATTGACACGAGGTGTGGCCGCTGTCATATTGCTAGGTAGCGCTATGTGCATTCTGTTGTGCATTACGCAATTGTTCAGGGGTTGGTAGGCCCAAGACCCCGTCCTTGAACAGCTGCGTCAGCTAGATTGGCACACGTCGCCGACTTACCGGACTGCCAAGGTCCAGGAAAGGAACACAAGAACAATGGTCCACAAGGTTCAAGCTGTCATTGTCCGGGAGAAGGACGCTCCGGTGTCGTTGGAGACCATCCTGGTGCCGGATCCGGGCCCGGGCGAGGCGCTGGTGGACATCCTGACCTGCGGCGTCTGCCACACCGACCTGCACTACAAGCAGGGCGGTATCGGAAACGACTTCCCGTACCTCCTGGGCCATGAAGCCACGGGTGTGGTCAGTGCCGTTGGCCCGGATGTGACCTCGGTGGCCCCCGGCGACCGGGTCATCCTTAACTGGCGTGCCGTCTGCGGGCAGTGCCGTGCGTGTGCCAAGGGCCAGCCGCAGTACTGCTTCAGCACGCACAACGCCACCCAGAAGATGACCCTGGAGGATGGAACCGTGCTTTCGCCGGCCCTGGGCATCGGCGCCTTCGCCGAGAAGACGCTGGTCGCCGCCGGGCAGTGCACCAAGGTGGACCCGGACGTTGACGCAGCCGCCGTGGGCCTGCTGGGTTGCGGCATCATGGCCGGCATCGGCGCCGCGATCAACACCGGCGAGGTCAAGCGCGGGGAATCCGTGGCCGTCATTGGCTGCGGCGGCGTGGGCATCGCTGCGGTCGCCGGGGCCAGGCTGGCCGGTGCCACGACGATCATCGCCGTGGACATCGACGACAACAAGATCGACATGGCCAAGTCGCTCGGTGCCACCCATGGCGTGAACTCGCGCCGGGAGGACGCCGTGGAAGCCATCCGTGCACTCACCGGAGGCCACGGAGCGGACGTGGTGATTGACGCCGTCGGCCGCCCTGAAACGTACAAGCAGGCCTTCTACGCCCGCGACCTTGCCGGCCGCGTGGTCCTTGTGGGTGTGCCGACGCCGGAGATGACGCTGGAACTGCCGCTGCTGGATGTTTTTGGCCGCGGCGGGTCGCTGAAGTCCTCCTGGTACGGCGACTGCCTTCCGTCCCGTGACTTCCCGATGCTCGTCTCGCACTACAAGCAGGGCAACCTGGACCTGGATGCCTTCGTGTCCGAGCGGATCACCATCGACCAGGTGGAGGAAGCGTTCGGCAAGATGCACGAGGGCAAGGTGCTGCGCTCCGTCGTCGAGGTCCAGCCGGCGGGAGCGTCCGCATGAGCGTCACCATCGAAAACCTGGTCACCTCCGGCACATTTTCGCTCGACGGCGGCACCTGGGACGTGGACAACAACGTCTGGATCGTGGGCAATGACGAGGAATGCATCATCATCGACGCGCCGCACGACGCCGCCGCGATCATCGCCCAGGTCCGCAGCCGGAAGGTGAAGGCCATCCTGCTCACGCACGCGCACAACGACCACATCGGTGCCGCACGCGAGGTCGCCGATGCCCTGGGCGCTCCGATCCACCTGAACAAGGAGGACCTGGTGTTGTGGGAGCAGGTCTACCCGGACGCCAAACCGGACCACTACCACTCCGATGGCGACGTGTTCCAGGTGGGCGGGGCAACCCTGAAGGCAATCCACACGCCGGGGCACTCGCCCGGGTCCACCTGCTTCTACCTGGAAAGCGAGGGGACGGTCTTCACCGGGGACACGCTGTTCAACGGCGGCCCAGGCGCCACCGGACGGTCCTACAGCGACTACCCCACCATCCTGGCGTCCATCCGGGGGAAGCTGCTGACCCTCCCGGCCGACACCGTGGTCCGCACCGGCCACGGCGGGAACACCACCATCGCCGCCGAGCAGGAAACGCTGGCGAAGGTAGCCCAGTAGCGCGCGACATTCAGTAAGGTGACGTGCCGGAGAAAGGCGCGCGGGGTGGCCGGGCGCGCCTTTCACTGGCCCTCGAACACCACTCGCCTTCGAACACCACTCACCTTCGAACAACACAGGCCGGTAAGGAAGTTGGAACGATGAAGTTCGGTAAGCAGCCCGCCCCCGTCGCGGACATCAATGAGGACAACCTTGAGGTCCACAAGCCCAAGACCGAGGCCGCCGGCGTCAAGGCCGTCATGGTTGCCCTGGAGCGTGCAGTCGCCCAGGCAGGGGTGGCCCGCACGGCGCAGTCGCTGCTGCGGTTGAACCAGCGTGGCGGCTTCGACTGCCCGGGCTGCGCGTGGCCGGAATCGGACAAGAAGCGCAAGACGGCCGAGTTCTGCGAGAACGGCGCCAAGGCGGTGGCCGAGGAGAACACCCTGCGCACCGTAGGTGCGGAGTTCTGGGCCAGGCACTCCATTGCCGAGCTGTCCACCAAGACCGAGTACTGGCTGGGCAACCAGGGCCGGCTTTCCGAACCGGTGGTGATCCGGGAGGGCGAGACGCACTACTCGCCCATCTCCTGGAATGAGGCGTTCGAGCTGATCGGGGAGCACATCCGGGCCAGCACCCCGGACCGCTGCGTCTTCTACACCTCCGGACGCACCGCGAACGAGACTGCCTTCCTCTACCAGTTGTTCGCCCGGTCCATCGGGACGAACAACCTGCCCGACTGCTCCAACATGTGCCACGAGTCTTCCGGCTCGGCGCTGAACCCGACCATCGGCATCGGCAAGGGCACGGTGTCCCTGGACGACATCCACGACGCCGAACTGATCTTCGTCGTCGGCCAGAACCCGGGCACCAACCACCCCCGCATGCTGTCCGCGCTGAAGGAATGCAAGGACAAGGGCGGCAAGGTAGTGGCCGTGAACCCGCTGCCAGAGGCGGGCCTGTTCAACTTCAAGGACCCCCAGACCGTCTCCGGCGTGGTGGGCGGCGGCACCCCGCTCGCGGACGAATACCTGCAGATCAAGGTGGGCGGGGACCTGGCGCTGTTCCAGGCGCTCGGCCACCTGCTCCTGGCGGCTGAAGAAGCCAACCCGGGGACCGTCGTCGACCATTCCTTCATCGCCGCGCAGACGGACGGATTCGACGCCTACCGCGAAGCCCGCCGGACTCTGGACTGGGACGAGACCGAGCGGGCCACCGGCCTGACCCGTGGGCAGATCGAGAAAGTGGCGTCGATGCTGGTGGCGTCCAAGGCGTCCATCTTCTGCTGGGCGCTGGGCGTGACGCAGCAGCCACACTCGGTGGACACCATCAAGGAGATGGTCAACGTGCTGCTGCTGCAGGGCAACTTCGGCAAGCCCGGCGCCGGCGCCTGCCCGGTCCGCGGGCACTCCAACGTCCAGGGCGACAGGACCATGGGCATCTGGGAGAAACCCAAGGAATGGCTCCTGCAGGCCCTGGACAGCGAGTTTGGAATCACCTCCCCCCGGCACCACGGCTACGACGCCGTGGAATCCATGGAGGCGTTCGAGCGCGACGAGGTGGACGTGTTCGTCTCGATGGGCGGCAACTTCTCGCTCGCCTGCTCGGACACCGAGGCCCTGGAAGCCGGGATGCAGCGGATCGGCCTGACCGTGCACATCAGCACCAAACCCAACCGCTCCCACATCGTGCACGGCCGCACCTCGCTGGTCCTGCCCACCCTGGGCCGGACCGACAAGGACGACAAGCACCCCAACGGCGCACAGTTCCTGTCGGTGGAGGACTCCATGTCCGTGGTCCACTCCACCCAGGGCCGCCTGACCCCTGTGTCCGAGCACCTGCTGGCCGAGCCCGTCATCGTGGCGCGGATGGCCGAGGCCACCTTCGGCCCGAACCACCCCGTCAACTGGAAGGCCATGGCCGAGGACTACGACGTGATCCGCGACCACATTGCCCGCGTCCTGCCCGGCTTCGAGGACTTCAACACAAGGGTCCGGACCAAGAACGGCTTCGTGCTGCCCAACCCGCCGCGCGACACCCGCTCCTTCGCCACCGACATCGGCCGCGGCCGGTTCACGGTCAGCCCGCTGGAATACCTCACCCCGCCGCCGGGGCACCTGGTGCTGCAGACCATCCGCAGCCACGACCAGTACAACACCACGTTCTACGGCCTGGATGACCGCTACCGCGGCATCTCCGGCGGCCGCCGCGTGATCCTCATCCACCCCGAGGACCTTGCCGAATCCGGCTTCCAGGACCGGGAGCTCGTGGACGTGGTCAGCACCTTCCAGGGCGTGGACCGCCGCGCGGACAAGTTCCGGTTGGTGGCCTACCCGACTGCCAAGGGCTGCGCCGCGGCGTACTTCCCCGAGGCCAACGCCCTGGTCCACAAGGAGAACGTGGCCCGCATCTCCAACACCCCCGGCTTCAAGGCCATGTTCGTCCGCTTCGAACCCCACAAGGGCGAGGACGCGGTGGCCGAAGAGGCAGGATTGCTGCAGGCCAGCGTGTAGATGGCGCGACAGAGCGCCCCTGCGTCCCCGGCTGGATAACAGCGGGGAGGCGGGGGCGCTCTTCCGTCGTTTACGGCCTAAACAGGGTTGTTTCCGTGGGGCTCGGCCTCCGGATCCAGGTCCTTGCCATAACCGCTGGCCGAGGCAAGCCCCGACACCTGCTGGCCGGCGTTCGTTTGACCGGGGGCAAACTGCCCGTCCTGTGGGTCCTGGGCTTCCCCCTCCGACCCGCCTGCGACATCCTGCCGCAGGTGCTCGTCGGAAGGAACGTTCTTGGATACCTCTTCATCAGCCATGCCAACAGCCAAACACTTGGGTCATAACGGCGGCAAGGGGTAAACGTGGGCCGCGTTCCGGCCATGCTCCCGGCATACAGTCCGCCCAGTAGAACCGTGGGGCACGTCCAAAACAGACCGGGGTGCAGCAGTCCTCATACGGGGGCGTGGAGGAACCGTTCCAAGGCTTCTTCTCCCGGGGACAGCGGAAGGAACGCAAGGTCCGGTGGGCCGCCGAGTGACTTTCCGGGGGGTCCCACTATCCGTTTGAGCCACTGGGGCCACCATGGTGGTTCCCAATCCTGGTGTTCGGACGTGTAATGGCGGCCGGTGGGTGAGGTCCAGCCGGGTGGTTCGTTCCTGGTGGCCGGGGTGGGTGTCCAGCCGGTGCTGTGCCGGAGTTTGTGGTGTTTTCGGCAGGGTTGTCCCAGGTTGGAGATCCCGGTGGTGCCGCCGTTGTTCCAGGCGATGATGTGGTCGGCGTCGTTGTCGAGTGAATTGTTGCTGCAACCGGGGAACGGGCATTTTCCGTCCCGCAGCCGCAGCCAGGCCCGCATCGCGCCCGTGACCCTGTAGCTGGTCCGCCCGATCTCCAGCGGCGCCCCGTCCCGCGGATCCACCAACACCCGGTAGAACGAGCTGGCGCCGTTGGCGACGAGTTGCCTGGCCATGGACGGCGGGATGGGCCCGTAGCCGTCGAGCATGGCTGGTTCATCGGTCAATCCCATCAGCGAGGAAACCGGGACGGTGACCAGCACCTGCGCTTGGATCCGTGGCGATGGGACATGTGCTGCTTCACCGTCTTCAACATCCCCGGTTGCGGTGCCGCTGCCCAGAATCGCGTCGGCGAAGGTGTCGGCCCGGAGCTGGGGCATGCTGCGGGGCTCGTCGGGGCCCTGCATGCTCCGGGCGAGGGCGGTGAGCCGGTTCCAGCCGGCCAAGGCTTGGTGGGCGGGCAGGTGTGCGGAGAGCCAGGCCATGCCGTCCTGGTCCGGCCGGAACTCCACCCGCCGATCCGCCACGGACTTAGCGTGGCGTTTTTCGATGCTCTCGGCATGGTGGCGTTCCCGCCAAATCCTTGCCTTGGCCCTGAACCGGTGCGCGGGCATCTGCCCGGCCGGGCAGCCCCGTGCCGGGTCCGGGGCGCCCGGGTCCAGGAAGTGCCCTTCCAGTGGGGCGGCACCGGCGGCATCAAGGCTGGCCGTCTCGTCAACCATGGCCAGGGCATGCTGCCACGACAGGTCCCCGGCTTCCAGTGCCGACAGCGTCCGGGGCAGCGTGGTGGCCAGGGCGTGGGAGGCGGCCAGGAACGACGACGCGGCCCGCGGCCCCAGAGACAGCACACACCCGACCTCAGCCGCGACAGCCATCTCCTGCGCCTGCACCGAAGCATCCGGCCCAGCAACACGATGGGCGCTGTCCGAGTACGTCACCGCGGCCTTCGCCTTCAACGCCGCGAACCCTGCCTCCACCTGACGGGCCCCGGCAATAATATCAAGGCAACCATCGGCGAGCCCCGCCAAGGGATCAGCCGGCGAGAACGGCTCGGGACCGTGCCCCTCCACCTCGGCATGAAGCACAGCAAGGGCACCACGGATATCCGCATATGCCTTGGCCACCGCTGCTTTCCCCATGAACTAATCATCGGGGGAGGGTCTGACATTAAGAGGAGCGGCCGGACCTTTCACCGGCAGGGGAGATCGGAGCTAAACGACGGCTCCGTCATGGCGCTGCACCCGGCGGGAACGGCGGGGGAGGCGCCAGGCCCAGTACGCAATCATGAGTCCTGCCGTCGCTGCCCCTCCCGCGTATGTCGACGGCGAGCGGGAGGACCCAGGGACGGGCCGAACAACAGGAGCGTCAGCGAGGTCACCATCACGCAGACCGCGGCGAACGTCCAAGGGCGGCGGCCCGGGCGCTGCTGAATCACGGCAGTGACGCCAGAATGTCATCTGGCCACACCCTGGTCAGCACGCTGTTCCCCCAAACACCTGTTCCCTCAAATTTGTTGTTGCTCCGGTGAGTCTACGACACGGTTTTGCCGCGCGAATCAGTGCCCTCCCCGAGGCACCAAAAAGGGTGGGTGGTCCTGCCGGTCTCAAGCAGGTCCACCCACCCTTTGGGCGGGGCTGGTCAGCCGCGGAGGCGTTCCATGCCCGGGTCAAAGAGCGGCTCCGCAGTGACGGTGGCGGCCACCCGCCGGCCGAAGTACTCGATCTCCACGGCGTCCCCTTCGGACACTGACGAGGGCAGCCAGGCGTAGGCGATGGGCTTGCGGATGGTGAAGCCGTACGCCGCGCTCGTGACGTACCCAACGGCTTCCCCAGCCACAAACACCGGTTCCTTGCCCAGCACCACGGACGTGCCGTCGTCGACCGTCAGGCAGCGCAGTGTCTTGGCCGCCGGCTGTTCGCGGAGCGACGCCAGGGCCTCGGCACCAACAAAGCCCGTCTTGTCCTTGGCCACGGAGAAGCCAAGGCCGGCCTGGTAGGGGTGGTGCTCGGACGTCATGTCCGTGCCCCACAGCCGGTAGCCCTTCTCAAGGCGCATGCTGTTGAAGGCACCGCGGCCGGCGGCGACGATGCCGTGCTCCTGGCCCGCCTCGAACAGCAGGTCCCAGAGCTTCAGCCCATATTCGGCCGTGGTGTAGAGCTCCCAGCCGAGCTCGCCCACGTAGGAGAGCCGCATGGCCGTAACGGGGATGCCCCCAACGGAGATTTCCTTGGTGCGGAAGTACTTGAGGCCGTCGTTGCTGAGGTCGTCCCCGCTGACCTTGCCGATGACCTCGCGGGCCAGCGGGCCCCAGAGCCCGATGCAGCAGGTGCTGCCCGTGATGTCGGTGACGTGGACCCACTGGGCAGGAGCAGCGGCCGACTGCTTCCGGGCCTCCACCCGGAGGTAGTCGAAGTCAACGTTGCTGTTGACGCCCAGCTGGAACTCCTCCTCGGCGAGCCTGGCGACGGTCACGTCACTGCGGATGCCGCCGTCGTCCGCCAGCAGCAGGCAGTACGTCACGGCACCCGGCTTTTTGGCGATATTGCCCGTGCTCAGGCGGTGCAGCAGTGCTTGGGCGCCGGGGCCGGCGACGGAGAGGCGCTTCAGCGGCGTCATGTCGAAAAGTCCGACGGCGGTGCGCGTCTTCCACGCTTCGGCGGCGGAAATGGGGGAGTGGAACATGGCGGACCATTCGTCGCGCCCAGGAGCCCGCCATTCTTCCGGCAGTTCGGCCAGGAGTCCGCGGTTGGCTTCGAACCAGTGCGGGCGCTCCCAGGCGGCGGACTCCAGGAAGAAGGCCCCGAGTTCCTTCTGGCGGACGTTGAACGGGCTGACGCGCAGGTCGCGCGGGGATTCGCGGGGCTGCAGCGGGTGCAGGACGTCGTAGATCTCCACGAAGTTCTGCTGCGACGTCTCGCTGACGTACGCGTCGGAGGTCTGCACCTTCTCGAAGCGTGTCAGCTCGCAGCCGTGCAGGTCGGTCTGCGGCTGGCCGTCGACGAGCAGTTCGGCCATGGCCTTGGCGACGCCGGCCGAGTGCGTGACCCACACTGCCTCGGCCACGAAGAAGCCGTCGAGGTCCGGCGCCTCGCCCATGAGCGGGCCGCCGTCAGGAGTGAAGGAGAAGATGCCGTTGAAGCCGTCCTGGATTCCGGTGCTGCGCAGTGCCGGCAGCAGGTCCTGGCTGTCCTCCCACGCGGGCACGAAGTCTTCAAGGGTGAAGTCCAGGCGGGAGGGCATGCGGTGGTCGGACATCTCCCCGGCCGGGACCTTGGGCAGTGCAGCCATGTCCACGGGCATGGGACGGTGGGCGTAGCTGCCGATGCCAATGCGGTCGCCCCACTCGCGGTAGTACAGGTCCTTGTCCTGGTAGCGCAGAATCGGCTTGCTGGCACCCTTCGGAAGCTCGTTGACGCCCTCAAGTTCGGCAAGGGGCGTGGTGACCACGTACTGGTGGGCCAGCGGCAGCAGCGGCACCTCCAGGCCCACCATCCGGCCGAGCTCACGGCCCCAGAAGCCTGCGCAGGACACCACGATGTCGGCTGGGATCACACCGGAGGAGGTCTCGACGCCGGTGACCTTGCTGCCCTCCCGTGCGATGCCGGTGACGGTGGTGGAGCCGAGGTAGGTGACACCGAGTTCGCGCGTCCGCTCGATCAGCAGCTGCACGGCCCGGGCCGCCAGGGCGATACCGTCGGTGGGGATAAGCAGGCCGCCCAGGACCTCACGGCCGCCGGCAAGCTTGCCGGTGTTCAGCAGCGGGTAGATCTTTTCGCATTCGTCGGCGTCCACGATCCGGCTTTCGACGCCCCAGGAGGTCATCAGGCCCATCTTGCGCTTGAGGTCGGCCAGGCGCTCTGGGGTGGTTGCCAGTTCCAGGCCGCCCACTTGGTTGAAGCAGGACTGGCCGTCCTTGGTCAGGGCGAGCAGCTTGTTAACGGTGTAGGTTGCGAATTCCGTCATGGTCCTGGACGGGTTGTTCTGGAACACGAGGCCAGGGGCGTGCGACGTGGAGCCGCCTGCGAGCTCCAGCGGGCCCTGCTCGACGACGGTGATGTCGTTCCAGCCGCGGCTTGCCAGCTCGTCGGCGAGGTTGGTGCCGACGATGCCGGCTCCGATGATGACGACGCGGGGTGATGCGCTCATAATTCTTGGTTCTCCTGGTTGGTGCTGAAATCCGCCTGGCCGGGGTGATGGAGTTCGCTTCGCTATGAGCAACGCGCATCACTATATGCAACAGGGTGTCTCAGCTCACATAGGATGTCAAGGGTTTCCTGCTTTGTTGCGGGGATGGGCGGTGCTGTGATCACAGGCGGCAAAGAGGCCCCCGCCGCTGGTGGGGCGAAGGCCTCTTTGGTGCAGCTCCGGTTATCCGGCGGCGTGTGTCCGTGCGGTCCCGGTGTCAGTGGGAGAAGTCTGCTGAAATCTCGGCGAGGGTGCGCCCTTTCGTCTCAGGCGCGAGCCATTGCGAGAGGACTGCGCCGAGTAATGCGACGGCGGCGGCTACGACCATGGTTGCGCCCATGCCGATGTTGGCGATCGCCCATGGCAGGGCGAAGGTGCCTAGTGCGGCTCCGATCCGGCTGAAGGACGCAGCGAAGCCCATACCGACGCCGCGCAGGTGGCCGGGGAATACCTCGGCCGGATAGACCTGGGTCATCGTGGTGTAGCCGGCATTGAAGTAGGAGAAGGCGAGAAACAGGACGAGCACGAGGATCGCTGGTGCGTTCCCCCATACTCCGATGACCAGCAGGATGCCCGCGCAGAGCCACTGCCCGGGCACAGTGAGGATTCGGCGGCCGAGCTTATCAATCAGAAGTACGCTGGTGACAACGCCCGCGACCGCAAGTGCGGACAGGCCGACTCCACCGGCCCAGCCGCCGCCGAAGCCGAATTGGTTGAGTACCTCGTCGGCGAAGGTCGCGATCGCGAAGTACGGAGTGACCGCGCAGAACCAAAAACCTGCAGTGAAGACAGTGGCGCGCCAGTACTGCCTCGAGAACAGCATTCCGAAGGAGGCGTTCTTGATTTTGGTCCCACTCTCCGCGGCTTGGGCCTCCTGGAGCATCCTCAGATCCATCTCTCCGGTGATGCTGTCGTGCATCTGCGGCGATTCGACATATCGGTGTGCGATCTCGAGTGCTTCCTTGTGCCGTCCCTTAGTAATGAGCCAGCTCGGCGATTCGGGGAGGCCCATGCGGGCGAGGAACAGAACGAATGCCAGTATCGTGCTCGTGCCGAGTACTAGGCGCCATGGGGTGCCGGCGTCGTGCAGGAGCGTGCCGATGATGAATGCCATCATGAAACCGACGTACCAGGCGATCAGGGTCAGCCCGAGCAACCGCCCGCGGAGCTTGGGTGGGGAGAACTCTGACAGCAGTGGCCCACCGATTGAGTACTCGCCGCCGATCGCGACGCCCATCATGAATCGGATGATGGCCAGCTGGATCACGGCGCCGTCTCCAGAGGTTACGAAGAATTGGGCTCCTGAGGCGACCAGGAACAGGCCCATGTCCACCAGGAACATTGGCTTGCGTCCGAACTTGTCAGTAGCCCAGCCAGCCAGCGGGGAGCCGATGAAGATACCAGCCAGCGGGCCTGCAGCGATCATGCCCAGCGATAGTGCGTCGAGCTGGAGATCTGACCGCATGGATCCGGTGACCGGGCCGATGATTCCGAGGATGTAACCGTCGAGGAACATCCCGCCTATGAAGACCGCTACAAGCCGCATCATGAAGCGGCGCTTGAACTTGGAGCTGGTCTCTTTTGATGAGGAGGTGTCGACGGGGGCCGTCGTCTTGGTTGGATTGATCATTGAGATTCGTTCCCTTCCGGCTTCAGCGCAAACCGCTGAAGGTGCCAGAGCGCTGTTTCCTGGACCCACGGACAGGCTTCGGCGTCGTTCCCCGGTTCCGGCGCCCCGCGCTGCTTTGATCGATGGTGCTGCCATCCCTGATAGTCATAGACAGTTTCCTTTGGTGATCTGGCGCTGCCGCATGGATACTGGCAGCGTTGTGCGGCCGATGCACGGGCCAGGGCCCCTTTCGGATCGGCCATCATGAATTCGTTCGTCTGTTCCCCAAAGTCATCACGGGTGGAGCCGGGGGACGGGAGGAGCGTATCCGGGCGTGCCTCGTTCCGTGATGATCAACAACCTTCGCTGTATGCAACAAAATCGTGCGCTAGCTCACATTCAATGTCAAGAGTGTGACCCCCTAAAGGCAAAGTGTGTAGGCGCTCCTGCTGGGGACTCCGGGTCACACCAAAGGCCCTGACCGCTGGGAGCTGGTGCTGCCCACGGAAGCGGGAGCACGGGAACGGGTCCCCCGGAATCAACACCCTGGGGTGGAACGGCCATGACCGCGTCCGCCCAGGCAAGCCCGCGCATCATGCCGGGCCCGGTGTGCTGGACTGGGAACGCAAGGCCGGACAGGAACCGGCAGGGGACCAGGCGTGTCCTTCCCGGATCGCCCTCGAGGTCGCAGCCGGACATCACGAGCTGCAACGGAGGCAGCTGCGCGCCCCCAAGCGAGGCCATCAGCGGTGCGCCCAGGGTGAGGAGGGCCATCATGGCCGCCAGGGGATTGCCGGGCAGGCCAATGACGAACCGGCCGCCGGGAAGCGCGGCGAGGACTGCCGGGTGCCCGGGACGCATCGCGATGCCGTCCACCAGCAACTGCCCGCCCATGGCGTCGACGGCGGCACGGAAATGGTCGGTGCCGGATTTTCCGGTGCCGCCGGTGGTGATGAGCACGTCTGCGTGCCCGCCATGGGGCATCACCGGGTTCTCCAGGGCAGCCAGCCAATCGCTGAACGAGTCACCGATTCTTTGCGGGCTGTCCGCAACACCGCCGAGCAGGGAAACCACGTGTCCGAGCTGCGGGCCAAAGGTGTCCCGGACCTGTCCCGGGCCCGGAATTCCTTGCGTCACCACTTCGGCGCCGGTGAGTACGACGGCGGCAGCGGGCCGGGCGCGGACCTGGACGGTGTCGTGCCCTGCCGCCGCAGCCAGGGCCACGTGCGCGGGATTAAGGACGGTGCCGGCAGGGATGAGTACGTCCCCTGACCGGGCTTCCTGCCCGGCAGGGCGGATGTGTTGGCCGCTGCACGGCTCACCGGGCTTCGCATCGGCACGCAGCGCCAGGATGTGGTTGCCGTTGGGGTCCCGCACGGCCAGGCCGCTTTCCTTGCGCAGGACGGCGTCGGCGCCGTGCGGTACCAGGCCGCCGGTGGCAATCACGGCGGCACTGTTTGCGGATAAAAATCTGTTGCCCTCACCGGGCAGGGATCCATGCTGGCCGGCTCCGGCCAGCAGCCATGGACCAGGCCCGTTCACGGCCCAACCGTCCATGGCGGACGAGGCATAATGCGGGAGGTCCTGGAGGGCGGTGACATCCCGGCTCAGCGTGCGTCCATTGGCTTCAGCGAGCGGGACTGCCACGGGCGGGAGCGGACCGGCGGAACCGAAGGCCACATGGCGCGCTTCGGACCACGGTATGCACCCGCGTTCCGGGACGGGACCCGGCGCAGCCGTGCTCCTTGAAACGCTGGCTGTCAATCCATTGGCAGGCATCCGGGGCCCCTCCTTGTTAAGTCACCGGCACCATGCCGGTTGCGGGGTCCCGTTTTCCGAAAACGGTGCTTCGATGAGGAATACCTCCCCAGGTCTTAGGCCCATCGAAGCACCTTTCACGGAAAACGGGACGCCCGTTGCTAACGCTGTGCCTTTCCTAGCCCGCGGCTTCCAGGACCTGGGACTCCAGGGGCCCGGCCGCCAGCGGCAGGGAAGACACTTGCCTGCGTGCAGCCTCCACGGTGTGAAGCAGCAGCAATGCCGTGGTCACTGAGCCCACGCCGCCGGGAACCGGGGTGAGCGCCGCTGCCGTCCCGGTGACGCCGGCTTCGTCCACGTCACCCACCAGCGAGCCGTCGGGAAGGACGTTCGTGCCGACGTCGACCACTACCGTCCGGGAGGAGACATGGCTGCCGGTCAGCAGGCCGGCGCGTCCGGCGGCGACCACCACGACGTCGGCATCCTTCGTGTAGCGCTCAAGAGGGCCCGACCTGGAATGGCAGACCGTCACGGCGGCATCGCGTGCCAGCAGCAGGAGGGACAGTGGCTTGCCCACCACGGCGGACCGGCCCACGACCACCACGCCCTTGCCCGCCAGGGGAACCTGGTAATGATCCAGGATTTCGACGACGGAGCGCGCGGTGGCGGGCGCAAAGGCCGGCTGCCCCACGGCAAGGCGACCCAGGCTCAACGGATTTGCGCCGTCAATGTCCTTTTCCGGGGCGATAAGGCCCACCAGGTTGTCCGTCCGGACACCGGGCGGCAGTGGAGTTTGCAGGATGATGCCGTTCACGGACGGTTCGGCGCTCAGGTCCCGCAGGACGCTGGCCAGCACCGGTTCCGTTGCGTCATGGCCCAGGTCGATGATCCGGCAACCCACTCCTGCCCGCTCCGCTGCCCGCTCGATGGAGCGGACGTACCAGTGCGTTGACTCATCGGCGGTCGCCATGACCACCGCCACGACCGGGCGGACGCCGTCCAGTTCAAGCGACCGGACCTGCTCCTGCACTTCCTTGTGGAACAAACCGGCCAAAGGCTTTCCGGAAAGTACTGCGGTGCTCAACCAAGGATCCTTTCCCGCACGCGGGCCGAGAGGGCCTCAGCCGCCAGGACTACCTTTTCCTCAATACCGTCCGTCTGCCGGGCAAGCAGCGCGCGTGCCTCCGGGTCCTTGACCGCCACGACGTTGATGTCGATGTTGACGCGCGCGGTGGCGGCAGCTGCGCGGGCGGCATCGGCAGCCGCTGCCACGTCGCTGATGACGTTCGCGTTGGCCACGTCGAACAGCTCCGTGGCGAGGTCCACGATGTCGCCTGAGACCTTGATGAGCTGGGCGGGTGTCTGTGCAGCCTGGATGAGTGCCGACTGGATCCCGGCCGCGCGCGCGGCCTTGGACTCATCCGTGTCGGACGGCAGCCTGTAGGAGTCGATGACTGCCTGGAAGGCCTGTTCGTCCGCGTCGGCCAGGCGCAGTGCCTCGGTAATGAGATTGTCTGCTGCCTGGGTAATGCGCTGCACCTGGGGTGCGTGCTGTTCGTACCTGGCGCCTGTGGTGTAACGCGCCACCATGGCCACCAGGGCTGCACCCTGGGCCGCATGCAGGGCCGCGGCTGCACCGCCGCCCGGCGTGGGCTGTTTTGCGGCCAGGCGTGTGAGGTAGCTGCTGACTGTCTCTGAGCTGATCATGGCACTACCCGCGGAGCCGGGTCATGGTGGGGTCGTACAGCGGGTCCTGGGTCACCGTGGCAACGATCCGGCGTCCGAAGTACTCGATCTCCACGGAGTCGCCGATCGAAACTTCGGCGGGCAGGTAGGAATAGGCGATCGGTTTCCTGACCGTGTAGCCGTAGGCGGCGCTGGTCACGTAGCCAACTGCCTGGTCCTTGTAGAACACCGGTTCCTTGCCGAGCACCAGGCTGCGGCCGTCGTCGACCGTGAGGCAGCGCAGGCGCCGCGCGGAGTTCTCCTCCGTGCGGCCTTCCAGGGCCGCCTTGCCGACGAAGTTGTCCTTGGCCATCTTCACCGCGAAGCCCAGGCCGGCCTCGAAGGGGTCGTGCTCGGTGGTCATGTCCGTGCCCCAGGAGCGGTAGCCCTTTTCCAGGCGGAGCGAGCTGAACGCGGCCCGCCCGGCAGCGATGACGCCAAACGGCTGGCCGGCCTTCCACAGTGCATCCCAGAGCCGCTGTCCGTTGTCGGCGCTGGTGTACAGTTCCCAGCCCAGCTCACCGACGTAGGACAGGCGCATGGCGGTAACGGGGACGCCACCGATGACCACCTTCTTGGCGCGGAAGTATTTCAGGCCATCGTTGGAGAAGTCATCACTGCTGACGGTGCTGACGAGGTCGCGGGCGAGCGGGCCCCACAGGCCGATGCAGCAGGTGCCGCCGGTGGTGTCGCGGACCTGGACCCAGTCGTCGGCGCTGCCGCTTGCTGTCTGGTGGCGGGCTGCGCGTTCAAAGTAGGCGGTGTCGATGTTGCCGTTGGCACCGAGCTGGAAGGTGTCCTCGCTGAGGCGGGCCACGGTGATGTCACTGCGGACCCCGCCCTGCTCGTCCAGGAGCAACGTGTAGGTGACGGCTCCGGGCTTCTTGTTCATTTCCGCGGTGGTCAGTTCCTGCAGCAGCTTCAGGGCGCCCGGTCCGGAGATTTCGAGGCGCTTGAGCGGGGTCATGTCGTACATGGCGACGGCGGTGCGCGTCTTCCATGCCTCGGCCGCGGCAATAGGCGAGCTGAACATGCCGGACCAGGAATCACGGGCCGGCGGCTGCCAGTCAGCGGGCATCTCCTTGAGGAGCTCGGCGTTGGCCTCGAACCAGTAGGGCCGTTCCCAGCCGCCGCCTTCCAGGAAGTAGCCGCCCAGCTGCTTGTGCCTGGCATGGAAGGGGCTGACGCGCAGGTTGCGCGGGGAGAGCTTGGGCTGCAGCGGGTGCAGGACGTCGTAGATCTCCACGAAGTTCTGCTGCGAGGTTTCGCTGACGTATTCGGGGGTCAGCTGCACGTCCTCGAAGCGGTGGATGTCGCAGTCGCCCAGGTCGATGGAGGACTTGCCGTCCACCAGGAGTTCGGCCACAGCGCGCGCGATGCCGGCGGAGTGGGTGACCCAGACGGCTTCGGCCACGAAGAAGCCGTCGAGTTCCCTGGACTCGCCAACGAGGGATCCGCCGTCGGGGGTGAAGGAGAAGATGCCGTTGAAGCCGTCCTCGATCTCGCTTTCGCGCAGGGCGGGCAGGATCTGCTTGGTGGCTTCCCACGCGGGGAGGAAGTCCTCGAGGGTGAAGTCCAGCCGGGACGGCATGTTGTGCTCGCTGATCTCATGCGGCTTGAAGCTGCCGAGTTCGTCGAGGTCCACGGGCATGGGCTTGTGGGCGTAGGAGCCGATGCCGTAGCGGTCGCCGTGTTCGCGGTAGTAGAGGTCCTGGTCCTGGTGCCGGAGGATGGGCAGCCGGGCGCCGTTGGGCAGTTCGTTCTTGCCCTGCTGTGCCGGAACCGGGGTGGTCTTGACGTACTGGTGGGCCAGGGGCAGCAGCGGCACGGACATGCCGATCAGCTCGCCCACCTTTGCACCCCAGAAGCCGGCGCAGGAGACCACGATGTCTGCCGGGATCACGCCGTCGGGCGTCTGGACGCCGGTGACCTGCCTGCCGGACTGTTCGATGCCGGTCACAGTGGTGTTGCCCAAGTACTTGACGCCGGCCGCTTCGGTGCGCTTGATCAGCAGCTGCACCGCCCGCGCCGCGCTGGCCAGGCCGTCGCTCGGGACGTGCAGGCCGCCGAGGATGTCCTCATCGTTGATGAGCGGGTAAAGCTCCTTGCATTCTGCCGGGGAAAGAATGGAGCCTTCGATGCCCCATGCCTGCGCATAGCCGAGCTTGCGCTTCAGGTCCGCGAGGCGGGTCTCGGTGGTGGCAACCTCCAGGCCGCCCACCTGGTTGAAGCAGCTGACGCCGTCTTCGGTGAGGGACAGCAGTTTCTCCACGGTGTACTTGGCGAACAGCGCCATGGACTTGGAGGGGTTGGTCTGGAAGACCAGTCCCGGGGCGTGCGAGGTGGAGCCGCCGGGCATGTTGAGGGGTCCCTGGTCCAGGACGGTGATGTTGTTCCAGCCGCGCGTGACGAGTTCATCCGCGAGGTTGGTGCCGACGATGCCGGCTCCGATAATGACAATGCGTGGTGACGATTCCAAGGAAGTCTCTCCTGCTGCTTTACGGGTTAGGTCTGCGGACGAGGGCTGCTTACCGGAACACCACGGTGCTGGTCTGGTCCAGCAGCACGCGGTGCTGGCAGTGCCAGCGGACGGCGCGGGAGAGGGCCAGTGCCTCGGCGTCCTGGCCCACGGTGGACAGCTGCGCCGGGCCGTAGCTGTGGTCCACGCGGATGACTTCCTGCTCGATGATGGGACCCTCATCCAGGTCCGCCGTGACGTAGTGGGCGGTGGCGCCCACCAGCTTGACTCCGCGGTCGTAGGCCTGGTGGTAGGGGCGTGCGCCCTTGAAGCCAGGGAGGAAGGAGTGGTGGATGTTGATGGCCCGGCCCTCCAGCGCCCGGCAGAGATCGTCGGAGAGCACCTGCATGTAACGGGCCAGGACCACGAGGTCGGCCTCGTACTCCTCCACCAGCTCCAGCAGCCTGCGTTCGGCGTCGGCCTTCGTGTCCGGTGTGACGGGGACGTAGATGAAGGGGAGCCCTGCGGCTTCCGCCATTGCACGGTGGGTCTCGTGGTTGGAAACGACCGCTACCAGTTCGCCGCCAAGGCTGCCGCCGCGCCAGCGGAAGATCAGGTCATTCAGGCAGTGCCCGAACTTGGACACCATCACCAGAACGCGCGGCTGGGTCTTGTCGTGGAAGCTGAAACTCATGTCGAACCGGCCTGCAATGGACGCAAATTCTTCCTCGAGCATCGCCGGCGTGTAGTTGGGGGAGCCGGAGAACGCTGTGCGCAGGTGCAGGGTCTCACGCAGGCTGTCATCGAACTGCTGGTGTTCCTCGATGTTGAAGCCACGCTCGAAGAGGAACGTGGTCACGGCCTGCACAATCCCTGCCTGCTCGCGGCAGGACAAGGTCAGCACGAACTTCTGCGCCTGCTCTTCCTTGAGCGCCGGCAGGGTAGCGGTTGCTGAAGCTGTTTCAATGAGGGTCATGTCCCTCCTCCTTCTAGATATATTCAAAAGCTGCGGACTGATATATTAGATTGGGTGTCAGCGTATACTGGTCTCGAGGCGAGGTCAATAGTTTTTTTCTGGTTGGGAAGAAGGGGCTCAGCATGGCATTCGAAGCTTTGGCGGTGGCGGACGACGCCGGCAGGAAGTCGCTGGCAGACGTCGCGTACGAGAGCATCCGCGACTGGTTGCTGACCCTTGAAATCAAGCCCGGCGAGCTGCTGAATGACGAGCTCCTTGCCAAGAACCTGGGCGTGGGGCGGACTCCGGTGCGCGAAGCGCTGAAGCGGCTGGAGCTGGACCGGCTGGTGAAGACCTACCCCCGGCGGGGTACCTTCGCCACCAGGGTGGACGTGACCGACCTTTCCTTCATCTCGGAAATCCGGGCCCAGCTCGAGCCCCTTGCTGCCGCACGTGCTGCCCGGGTGGCATCCCCGGCGGTTCGGGACGGGCTGCGTGCCACGCTCGAGAAGGTCGAGGCATTCGATGTTGCCGCAGCAACCGTAACCGAGACGCTGCAGCTGGATGCCCGGGTGCACCAGGGCATTTACGCCGCCGCTGCCAACCCTCACCTGGAGGACATCCTGATCCGCTATGACAACCTGGCAACGCGGATCTGGTGCATGGTCATCGACCGCCTGCCGGACCTGTCCCACCACGTGCGCGAACACCTCGATCTGCTCCGCGCCGTCATTGACGGGGATGAGGAGCGGGCCTCCGAGCTTGCCAAGGCCCACGTGAGTGGATTCGAGCATGCGGTCCGGGAGGCCCTCTTCAAGGCTTAGTCCCGGCCGGTCTGCGCGTCTGTTGACATCGGGTGTGACCTGCACCATACTCTGAATCCAGATTGATATATCAATCAAATATCAGAGTTGGATTCCCATGAGCGGCGATGGCGCCGGCGAACGGAGCGACCAGTGAATTCCCAGGCAACCCTTGAAGCCCCGCGGAGAGCCACCGGCCTTGACCGTCAACAACGTGGCCAGGGCGGCGGCACGTCGAAAAAGGCCCTTGGCCTCCGGACTGACTGGGCGCGCCTGCCTGGCCGCAATGTCGAGGTGTGGCTACTGGGGGAGTGCGTGGCCAGCGGGGTGGTGGACCAGGCTGCGGAGGATGGATCGGTGCTCTGGATAGCCGCCGAGGGCATCGGCACGCGGCGCATCTTCGACAAGCAATCGGGCTACCAGATCTGGGTGTGACTGTTCTTAGCCCTCGACGCTGCAGGTCCTAACGCAGTCCGTGGCTGTGGGCCAGCGCAATGGCTTCGGTCCGCGAAGCCACGCCCAGCTTCCTGAACAGGTTCCGCACGTGGAACTTGACCGTGTTCTCGCTGATGTTG
Source organism: Pseudarthrobacter sp. Pseusp20 (assembly GCF_059492155.1). Classification (NCBI taxonomy): domain Bacteria; kingdom Bacillati; phylum Actinomycetota; class Actinomycetes; order Micrococcales; family Micrococcaceae; genus Pseudarthrobacter; species Pseudarthrobacter sp. Pseusp20. Next base: position 4,226,444 of record NZ_CP168521.1, on the reverse strand, counting down.
AGCGCGGCGGCTATGCTTCGGTTGCGTTGGCCCGCAGCCAGCAGTTGGAGGACCTCGAGTTCCCGGGCCGCGAGGTTCCAGCCCGAGACGTCTGCCGGAGAAGCAGGCGGGTCCAGGGGCAGCGTGACGGAAATGTCCGCGCCCCACCCCGGCATGAGATCGACTTCCATGCGGCCGTCCAGTGCCTGGACCCTGCGCTGCAGCCGTTCCATGTTCGGGGCGTCAGCCGAGAGTCCGCCCCGTCCGTCGTCCCGGACATTGATCAGCAGGTTTTCGCCGTCGCAGTCCCACTGGGTCCGCACCCTGCGGACTTCCGGTTGCTCCATCATGGCCAACAGCAGCCCGCGCACGATGGCCCGCGCCGCGATGGCTACCTCGCCGGGCAGCGCCCGGCCATTCAAGGGGGGTTCGATGAATTGCACGTCGATCCCACTGAACCGGGTCAGCGGACGCAGATCCTCGCGAAGCCGTTCGAAGGCGGTGGCCACCGGTTCCTTCACCAGTTCTGCCGTCTGGTCATTGTGCGTGCGCAGTTCCACCAGCGCCTTGGCCGCGGCGTCACTGACGGTGGCCCGTGCCGTTGCGTCATCCAGGGAGCCTGACCGTGCGGCCGCCAGGATGGTTTCCAGGGTTGTGGAATGAAGGTCCACCAGCTCGCCCGTGACCCTGATCCGTTCCGCGGATGCTGCCCGTGACTCCAGCAGGTAGGACGGCGGCGCATCCTTCACCTTCTCCTGGATCCGGCGTGCTGCCATTACCCAGAGATAGGACACGAGGTCCAGGTTCTCCATGTCCCCGGCCTGCTGCCGGCCCCCGGCCGTCCCGGGATAGGTAATGACCAGCAAAGCGTTGCTGGGAGCGTACCTCAGGGCGAAGGCCTGCCGTTGCCTGCCTGCGATCTGTGCCGTTCCCGCCCAAGGCCCCTCAGCGGCCACCTGCTCGCGCAGCTGCTGGAGTTCGCTGATCGATACCCGGGCCACCACCTCCCCGTCGCCTGACTTCTTCTGCGGGCGTCCTGTGCATTCCTCGGTGAAGATCACCAGGGCGTCGCCGCCAGTGTAGGGGCGGACAGCTTCGTGCAGCCGTTCGGCAATGGCGGAGAGGGGCGCCTCCGCGATCCGGGCCACCGCGCGGAGCAGGGGCCAGGGAAGGGCGGTTTCGGGGAAGTCCGTAACCAGCCGAACGGGCGGGGTGCTCTCAATCATCTCGACAGATTACGCGAAGAATCCCGTCCTGAACTACCCGAACGGGTGGTTAAAACCATCCCGAATTGGCGTATCACCTACCCGCCCGTTTCGGCACGATGGATGCCAGGTACACGATGAAGGAGGAGATATGGACTCAACCGTTCTGACCGCTCCCGCGGTGGAAGCAACCGGCGGGGCCATCACGGGCAATATCTCCCTGGTGTTAAGGGAGATCGCAGACACCGCGGCCCGCATCAGCCCGGACAGGCTGCGCCAGGCGGTCTCGATGCTGGAGAACGCCGACCGCGTCTTTGTGGCCGGGGCAGGCCGCAGCGGCCTGGTGCTGAGGATGGCAGCGATGCGGCTGATGCACCTCGGCCTCGTGGTCCACGTGGCCGGGGACACCACCACCCCCGCCATCCGGAAGGGTGACCTTCTGCTCGTCGCATCGGGCTCCGGCAGCACGTCGGGGATCGTGAAGGCCGCCGAGACCGCCGCCAAGGCGGGGGCCCGGATCGTCGCCTTCACTGCCAACCCCGGTTCGGCACTCGCAGGACTGGCTGACGCCGTCGTGCTGCTCCCGGCCCAGCAAAAGACCGACCACGGCTCGGGCGTCTCCCGCCAGTACTCCGGGAGCCTCTTCGAACAGGTGCTCTTCGTGGCAACGGAGGCGGTGTTCCAAACACTCTGGGACAACGCCGACGTCCCCGCCGAGCAGTTGTGGCTGCGCCACGCCAACCTCGAATAGACCTTTCCCGACTTTCCAGTCCTTTGGACAAAACCCCAACAGAAAGAAGAAGCAATGAAACTTCAGGTAGCCATTGACCTCCTCACCGTCGAGGGCGCCCTCGAGCTGGCCGGCAAGGTCGCTGAATACGTGGACATCATCGAACTGGGCACGCCCCTCATCAAGGCTGCGGGCCTCTCCGCCGTTACGGCCATCAAGGAAGCCCACCCGGACAAGCTGGTTTTCGCCGACATGAAGACCATGGACGCCGGCGAACTCGAAGCCGACATCGCCTTCAAGGCGGGCGCCGACCTGGTCACCGTGCTCGGCTCCGCCGATGACTCCACGATCGCGGGCGCCGTCAAGGCCGCAAAGGCACACAGCAAGGGCGTCGTCGTTGACCTGATCGGCATCGCGGACAAGGCCACCCGGGCCAGGGAAGTGCGCGCCCTGGGTGCGAAGTTCGTCGAGATGCACGCGGGCCTGGACGAGCAGGCAAAGCCCGGCTTCGACCTGACTGGACTGCTACGCGCGGGCGAAGAATCGCAGGTGCCCTTCTCCGTGGCAGGCGGCGTGAACGTCAGCACCATCGCAGCCGTCCAGGCCGCAGGAGCCGACGTGGCGGTGGCCGGCGGCGCCATCTACGGCGCCGCAGATCCGGCTCTGGCCGCCAAGGAACTCCAGGCTGCCATCAACTAGGCCCTGGCATACGGCGGCGGCTCCACCTGGACCGGGGTGGGGCCGCCGCTGTGCCATGCCCTCATCGAGCCCGTTCCGTGGCGGACGAACCTGGAGAAGGCCATGATCGTTAACCTGCCCGACACCACCACCTCGAAGGTGTCCAAGAAACTCATGGCCCTGCGCGAGCAGGGCGGCGTGATCGCGCTGGGCCGGGTCCTGACCCTGGTGGTCGTGACCAAGTCCGGGATCGAGGAAGAAGCGATCGAGGCCGCGAACGACGCCAGCCGGGAACACCCCTGCCGGATCATCGTCCTCGCCGACGCCGGGAAGGACGCCGGGGACCGGCTCGACGCGCAGATCCGGGTGGGCGGGGACGCCGGCGCCTCGGAAGTGATCGTGCTGCGCGGCTACGGCCAACTGGCCCACGAGTCCGAGTCCCTGGTGGCCGCGCTGCTGCTTCCGGACGCCCCAATCGTGGCCTGGTGGCCGCACGGCGCCCCCGCGAACGCGTGCGAGACCTCCATCGGCGCGATCGCGCACCGCAGGATCACCGACTCCGCGAACGAACCCGACCCCCAGGCCGCACTGGAACGGATCCACCGCACCTACAAGGCCGGCGACACCGACCTCGCCTGGACCCGACTGACCAACTGGCGGATCCAGCTCGCAGCAGCCCTGGACCAGGTCGACCCATCCTTGGTGCTTGCCGCCGAAGTGGAGGGCGCCCCGGATTCCCCCAGCCCGCTGCTGATGGCTGCCTGGCTCAACGACGCGCTGGACGTACCTGTGAACAAGGTTGCAGGACCGGCAGGATCAGGCCTTGGCCGAGTGAGCCTCACGCTGGCCGACGGTCGGATTCAGCTTCTCCGCCCCGGAGGCTTCGTCGCCGAACTCACCCAACCCGGCCAACCCGTCCAGCGGATCCCGCTCCCGCGCCGCAGCCTCAGCGAATGCCTCGCCGAAGAACTCCGCCGCCTCCAGCCGGACCCTGTTTTCGGCGAGGTGCTGGCCACCGTGGGGCGTTTGTGCGCGGAAAGGCAAGTGCAGCCGGCGCCTGAGGCCGGTTACCAGCTGCAGGGTTGCATGGTGGTGGCCTAGCCGCAGGGCCGTTTAAGGATTTGGCCCCGGCGCATGATGCGCCGGGGCCAAATTCGGGTGTTTACCTAACGTGTGGCTGCCTTCTCCAGATCCTGCCCGTTGCCCGGGCACCTCTGGCCATCGGCGCACTCTTCTGCGCACTCGTGCTTTGTCACAAGGTCGAACTGCGCGCCCCGGTGTTGCTCCACGCCCGCCCGGATAGCCCGTTCCACCACAGAGTCCGCCAGCCGGCGGCGCAGGGAAAGGGGGTCCCTGCGCAGGTCCTTGGTGATGGCGAAACAAAGCAACAGCATGACGATCACGAAGGGCAGGGCAGCGACGATGGTGATCCGCTGCAGGCCCGACAACGCTTCGGAGGGCTGGTCACCGCCGGCCAAAAGCATGACCGCGGCCACGGCGCCGGTGAGGGCGCCCCAGAAGATGACCAAGGCACGCTTGGGGTCGGAGCTGCCATTGGAGCTCAGCGACGCCATGATCAGGGAGGCGGAATCAGCACCGGTAATGAAGAAGATTGCCACCAGGACCATGGCCAGGACAATTACGGCCGCAATCATCCACTCCGGCAGGGGGAGGTTCTTCACCAGGTTGAACAGGGCGCCGTCAAAATCGATGGTTGCCTTGCCGTCGGTGACGGTCATCAGGCCCGGCGTGCCGGCTTTGTCAGCTTCCTGCTGGATGTGGAAGGCCGTACCGCCGAAGATGCCAAACCAGATGACGCTGACAATGCTGGGGACCAGCAGTACGCCGGTGACGAACTGCCGGATGGTCCGGCCGCGGCTGATCCTGGCGATGAACATGCCCACGAAGGGCGTCCAGGAAATCCACCAGGCCCAATAGAAGATGGTCCAGCCGGACATCCAGGTCCGCAGCGCCTCGTCGCCAACGGCCTCGGTGCGGGAGGACATTTCGGCCAGGTCGCGCAGATAGTCGCCCACCGCCGAGGGGATGAGGTTGAGGATGAAAAGAGTGGGGCCCGCCACGAAGACGATGGCGGCGAGGACCACTGCAAGGACCATGTTGACGTTGGACAGCCACTGGATTCCACGGCTGATGCCGGACACGGCGGAGGCGATGAAGCACGCTGTCAGGATGGCCACGATGGCCACGAGCACGGGTGTTCCGATCTCGCCTGTCCAGCCGTTCGAGGTGAAGCCGCTCCCGATCTGCAGGGCGCCAAGACCCAGTGACGCGGCGGTACCGAAGAGGGTGGCGAAGATGGCCAGGATGTTGATGACCTTGCCCACCGGCCCCTCAACGGTCCTGATGCCGAACAACGAGGTGAAGGCGGCGGAGATCAGTTGCCTGCGTCCCAGCCGGTAGGTGCCATAGGCCATGGCAATGCCCACCACCGCATACATGGCCCAGGGGTGCAGGGTCCAGTGGAAAATCGAGGTGGCCATGGCAGTCTGGATGGCTGCCGGGGTGCGCCCGTCAACCGTTCCGGGCGGGGGAGAAACGAAGTGGTACAGCGGCTCGGCCACCCCATAGAACATCAGGCCGATGCCCATTCCGGCGGCGAACATCATGGCGATCCATGACACCGTGCGGAATTCGGGTTTTTCGCCGTCCTTGCCCAGCGGAATGTTGCCGAACTTGCCCATGGCCAGCCACAGGACAAACACGACGAACAGGGACGCCAGGACCATGAAGAGCCAGCCGGTGTATTCCATGACCCAGTCCAGGGCGTCCTTGGAAGTGGTGGCCAGGCTGTCCTTGTCGGCAAATCCCCACACCACGAAGGCAAGGGCAATGGCGCCGGTGATGCCGAACGTGGCCTTGTCCAGCGTCAGCTTCCGGTCGCGGCGCTGGGAGACGGCCTGCTCCCTGTTACTCAGCCGCAGTTCCGCCAGAATCTGCTTGTGTTCGTTGACGGCGGGAAGGGCGGCTGTCGATTCCTCTTGGTCGGTGTCCAGAGGCTCGGGGGGAGCGCCATCTGAAGGCGGCACTTTTGGCTTGGCGGAGGTTAGATCACTATTAATGGCCATGAAAGCGGGTCCTTTGGCTAGTCCATGGGCTTGCGTTTAGTGCTGGGAATCGGGCAGAGCAATCCGGGGGTGAATTGCCGCGTGGCCGTTCGCCAGCGGTGGCAGGGCCTTGAGCCCCATGGGGAGGTGTTCCGCAAAGATCAACAGAGTTCGCGCTAAGCAACAAGAGTGCTGTACGTCACTTTGAAAGTCAAGGATGCCAGGCAGCGTGAACCTTTTGGGGCGCATTGTGTCGGCGGACCGAGCTGTTGCATAGTGCGCTTGTTGTTGCGCTCCAGCGTCCGGGTTCAGCGCGCCGGCAGCGGCTCCCGCATAGGCGAAAGGGCAGGCCAACCGTTTGGGGACACAACAATGGCCCCGGGCACTGCCCGGGGCCATTGTTGTGTCATTTCCGCGTGTACCCCATATTGGCGCTGACCTGGAGCCCGGCTTCCTTGAGCGATTCGAGCAGGCCAGGAATCTTCTCGGGGTCGAACCGGAAGGCCGGGCCGGAGATGCTGAGGGCGCCAATCACGGTGCCCTGGTGGTTGTAGACCGGCACCGCCACTGCATTCAGGCCGATCTCGAACTCCTCGCGTACTACGGCGTATCCCTTGGCGGCTACCTCGAGCAGCTGTGCGTCCAGTTCCTTGCGGCTGGTGATGGTGCGGGCAGTCCGGGCAGCAAGGCCCGTCTCCTTGAGGATACGGTCCCGGTCGTCCGCCTCCAGGGCAGCCAGGAGGACTTTGCCGCTGGACGTGGCGTGCAGCGGGGTGAGGCTCCCCACCCAGTCGTAGGTGGCCAGGGTGGACGGGCCCATGGCCTGGTCCACATTCACCGCGTAGTTCGAGCGCAGGACCGCGAGGTTGACGGTTTCCTTGAATTCGTCGGCCAGGCTTTCCAGGACGGGCCGTGCCTCGCGGACCAGGCTGAGCCGCCCGGGGATGGAACTGGCCAGGCGCAGGATTCCAAAACCGAGCTGGTACTTGCCCCGCTCGCTGTTCTGGTGCACCATCTCGCGGGTCACCAGCGATCCCATCAGCCGGGAGACGGTGGACTTGTGGATCCCCATTTCCTCGGCTATTTCGCTCACGCCCGCGTGCCCTTCCCGGGCGAGGATCTCCAGGACGGTCAGGGCGCGCTCCACGGACTGCACGCCGCCGGACTGGCCGCCTTCGGCATCGGTATCGGATTCAGGGTCTCTATTCGAAGCCATACTTCCTGATCCTATGCCGGAAACTGTGACGGCGGTGACATTGGGTTAACGCGCTTGACACCCGGGCGCCCCCAGGCCGGCCTAGCTGCCGCGGTAGGTGGAGTACGCGAACGGGCTCAGGAGCAAAGGAACGTGGTAATGCTCCGGGCCGGTGACTTCGAAGACCAGGTCCACTTCAGGGAAGAACGTCGCGGTCTGCAGGCCGGCGTAGTACGTGCCCGTGGCGAAGTTCAACTTGTAGTGCCCGGGCTCCAGCTGTTCAGGCCCCAGGTCCTTCGCCCGGCCGTCGGCGTCCGTGCTGGAGGTGGCCAGCTCGCGCCAGGTACCGCCGTCGTTCTTAAAAAGGACGACGGCGACCCCCGCCGCCGGGCGCCCGGCGCCGGTGTCGAGGATGTGGGTGGTCACGTGGGAAACGCTCATTCGCTGATCAGTCCTTCAAGCCGCAGTACGGCGATTTCGCGCAGCTGCTGGGCCACGATGGTGTCTTCCTCCTGCGGGGAATTGCCGAGCCGCTGGTTCAGGGCCTGCAGGATTTCCGGAGCGGTGCGTCCGGCGGCCCGGATCAGGAAGACGCGGCCGAACTTCTCCTCGTACTCGCGGTTCCCCCGGGCCAGGGCTTCTGCTGCCGCAGCATCGGCCGGATCCACCCCGGCCTGCTCGGAACGGGACATGGACGCCTCGGTGCTGGCCGCCGTCGGACGTTCCCCGATCCTGGGGTGGTGGGCCATGGCGGCGTCAACCTCCGCAGGAGTGAAGGGGTTGGCTGCCTGGGCGGCGAACTCCAGCAGCTGGTCCCGGCTGGCGAACGGCCGGGCTGCTGCCACCGCCTCCACCCAGCGGCTGACGTCGATGCAGGGCCGGAGGGTGGCCTGGGCCGCGGCGGAGCCGGCGGCGTTGAATTCGGCAAGCTTCATGCTGGCGTATTCCTCGATGGTCATGCTGGCATCCATGGTGACGGCTATGCGGATGCCGGAGAACCCGGCGCCTGTTCGGGGATTTCCCCAAACAAGGCTTCCGCATCATGGAACTGTTATTTCAGCATACGTAATATTCAAGAACAGCCGCGTGGCCGTGTCAAGCGGCGGCGCGCAGCTCCAGCAGGGGCAGTCCTAATCCTGGGAGGACGTCCTGGAAAGGACCCAGGTGTTGGTGGCACCCTGGCGCTCGAAGGTCACCGTGGTGACCAGCGCCTCGATCAGCGCCAGGCCGCGGCCCGACTCGGCGTCGTCGCCGGGCGTGGCCGGCTCCATGGGGCCGTACGGTGGCTTGGCGTTGTAGGCACTCACCCGGGCCTGCAGCAGCGTGGGCTGCACGGTGGTCTCCACCCCCAGTTCCACCTCCCGGTCCCCGGCGGGCCTTGCGTGCTGGACGATGTTGGAGGCGGACTCGATGACGGCGGTGGTAAACGTCATCTGGTCCATGTCGTTGACGAACGGAACGTCCAGCCAGAGGCTGTCCAGGTCGTTGTGGACCGCTTCGATGGCGTCCTCGGCAGCAGGCCCCCGGAAGCTGCGCGAGGCCAGGACCTCAGTCATTGCCGAACGCCTCTTCGGCTGTGGCATACGCCGTAAGGACCTTGTCCATGCTGGTGAGCTTCAGGACCATGTTCACCTGGGGCTGCACCGCCGCGATCCGCAGGTCGCCGCCGGCCTGGCGGGCCGCCTTGAGGCAGCCGATCAGCGCGCCCAGCCCGGAGGAATCCATGAAGGCGGTGTTTTCCAGGTTCACCACGATCCGGTTGGACCCGCCGGCAATGACATCCGTGACGAACTCGCGCAGCTTGGGCGCGGAGACCATGTTGAGCCGCCCGTCCGCCTTGACTTCCGCGTACGAATCTTTGACCTCGTAACTGAACTCCATCAGGGTTCCTCTCTGTTTGCAGGTTCTGCGGCCGGTTCGTACCCCTTGTAGAGCACGGCGCGGACCAGGATGCTCATGACCACCAGGTCGAAAACCACCCAGACAACATTGACCAGGGTGCCCAGCGGTTCCGCCAGCCCGGCGGCAAGGCGGATGATTCCGACGACGGCGGCGACGGCAAGCAGGATGGACACCACGATCTGGGGCCGGATGAGGCTCCAGCTGGGTCCGCCGCTTTGGCGCGCCTTGGGGGTGACCGCGAACCCAAGGGGACGGCCGAACCACACGTTACGGGCCGCCGTCGTGCATGCCTTGATCCAGGTGGGGAACAGCGCCAGGCTGTACTGCTGCCCGCGCCAGGTGGGGATTCCGCGGCCGGCCACGGCGAACAGCAGCTGGTTGACCACCATGAACGGGATGAAGCGGATGAAGAAGTCCCAGCTCAGGCTGCTGACCGGCAGGATGCCCAGCAGCAGGTAGATGATGGGGGCCGCGAAGTAGATGACCGCGGCGAACCCGCTGAGGTAGGTCCACATGGTGGCGAAGTACATCAGGCGCTGGCCGAGCTTGAGGCCCTTCTGGACCAGCGGGTTTTCGCGGAGCAGCACCTGGATGGTGCCCTGCGCCCAGCGGAGGCGCTGGGTGAGCATGGTCTTCAGGTCCTCCGGCGCCAGGCCGTAGGCCAGGATCTCGTGGTGGTAGACGCTCTCCCAGCCCATGGCGTGCATGCGCATGGCGGTGGCCATGTCCTCGGTGACGGAGATGGTGGCCAGCGGCATTACCGGCTGGGCCTCGTCGCTGCGCTCCACGGTCAGCGCATCCAGGACGGCCTGGACGGATTCCAGGGCGCCCAGCGGCGACCAGTCGCGGGCGGACATGCGCTGGACGGCGTCGTCCGCCACCACCGGGACGCCGGACTCGCCCACGTGGGCCAGTTCCATGGCAGCGATCTCTTCGAGGTCGGCCTGCAGGGCAGCGACGTCGGCCTGGACCAGAATCTGGACGGCGGCATCCACGCGGCGGCGGACGCGGTACGTGACCTCGCTGAGGGGCCTGCCGGCGTCCACTTCCTCCTGGGCCTCGCGGGTGGCTGCCTCCACCTCGTCGAGGACCTCGGCCACCAGGGGAGAGTCCACGTCCGCCGACTTGCGGGCCTGCTTGATGGCTGCCCGGGATGCGGCCAGGGCACGGCGGATACTCTTCTCGGTCTCCTTGACGTAGCCCACCAGGCCCAGCTGCATCAGGGCCTCGCGGCGAAGGATGGCGTTGGAGCCGCAGAAGAAGGCGGCATTCCAGCCGTCCTTGCCCTGCTGGATGGGACCGTAGAACAGGGGCGCCTGGCTGCCTAGCGGATCATCGGCCGGCACATTGTTGAAGTATTGGGGGGTTTGGACCAGGGCCACCCGGCGGTTGTTGAAGTAGCCCAGGGTCTTTTCCAGGATGTCCGGCTCCGGGATCTGGTCCGCGTCCAGGATCAGCAGGAACTCGCCGTGGGTCACCATGAGGGCGTTGTTCAGGTTCCCGGCCTTGGCGTGGCGGGGGAGGTCCTTGGTCCAGTCCTCGCTGCGGGTGACGTAGCCCAGGCCATGCTGTTCGGCCAGGGCCTTGAGCTCGGGCCGGGCGCCGTCGTCCAGGATCCAGGTGCTGTGCGGGTGCCGGATCTTCTGGGCCGCCAGTGCGGTGGTGAGGACCATGTCCAGGTCTTCGTTGTAGGTGGTGATGAAGACGTCCACGGTTGCATCGTGCGGCGGCGCGGGAGCGCCTTTGCGGATCCTCAGTTTCCATACGGTCATGCCGAAGAGCATGACGTCGATGAGGCTGTAGGTTTCGGCCACCACCAACGGCAGGGCGATCCACCAGGCGTCCCAGTTGAGGGACGCCATCCAGCGCCACGCGATGTAGTTCAGGCCGGTCAGGACGGTCAGGACAACCACCACGCGGGTCCAGAAGCGGGTCAAGCCGGCACCTCCACGGGCAGGCGGCGGACCACAACCACCGTGACGTCGTCTTCGGCGGTTTCTGCGGGGGCCAGGGCCAGGATGGAGTTGCTGGCTTCCTGCGCCGTACCTGCGGACTGCGTTGCGTGCTGCACTGCCTCGGTGAAGTCCTCCACTGACCCGAACACATCCAGCACTCCGTCGCTGACCACAACCAGCGAGTCGCCCGGGGCCAGCTCCAGGCCCGCCTGCGGCCACTGAGTCCCGGGCCAGGCGCCAACCGGTGGTCCGCCGGAGGGGAGGCGGTCCGCCGGTCCGGCCGGCTGGACATGCAGCGCAAGGCCGTGCCCGGCGTCTACATAGCTGACCTTGCCTGATGCCGCGTCCAGGCGGGCATGGAACAGGGTGACAAAGGAGTTGGAGGAGTCCAGGTCGGCGGCGATCGCCTTGCTGGCGGCGCCGAACCCGGCGTCGAGGTCCTGCCGCAGGCCCGTGGAACGCATTACTGCGCGGACTGTTGCCGCGATCAGCGCCGCCCCCATGCCTTTGCCCATGGCATCGGCGAAAGTGAGGTGGAGCCCGTCCGGCGTCTGGTACCAATCGTAGAAGTCGCCGCCCACGCTTTGGGACGGGCGGAAGAGGCCCGCCACGTCGTAACCGTCAACCCGGATGTCTTCCTTGGGCAGGAGGCTTTGCTGCACTTCGGTGGCGCGTTCCAGCTCGCCCCGGGCAGCGGACTCCGCCGCGGCAGAGGGCCGGCGCCGGAACAGTGCATTGATCCGGGACTGCAGTTCCCGGGGGCTGAACGGCTTGCTGATGTATTCGTCGGCGCCGTTGTCCAGGCCGGTCAGCTTGTCGAGTTCGTCCGCACGGGCGGTGAGCATCACGATGAACGCGTCCGAGAACTCGCGAAGGAGCTTGCAGACCTCCAGCCCGTCAAGGTCCGGCAGGTTCAGGTCCAGGGTTACCAGGTCCGGCCTGGTGCGGCGGACTTCCTCCACCCCCGGGAGCCCTGCCCCGGCCTGGGTGACGTCGAAACCCTGCTTCACCAGGACGCGGACCAGGAGCCCGCGGATGTCGGGGTCGTCTTCGATGACCACGGCACGGCGGGTTTCGGGGGGAGAGACCATAGCTCTACTTCTACAGTATTAAGGCGCACGGGGCATGTCTTAGGCTCCACAGTTTCCGGTGACTTCGCTGACAGAAACGTTGTGTGCGGCCCCCTCAGCAGATCTTGCGGAAATCTTGGCATCTGCTTGCCGGGACGTTGAGGAACGGACGTCACACTCGAAGGAACGCAGCAGCGTGCAGGCGGAAAAGCCCGACGACGGGCCACGCGGCGGGCTGCATGGTTTGCGGAGAGCGGGGAAGCAGCATGGAACAAGTCAAAAAGAGGGGAGCGGACAAGGCCAAGGCATTGCTTCGCCTCTATTTCCACTCACGAAAAGTGCGGGCAGCGGCCAGGGAACTGGAGAACGCGCTGGCCGAATCGCGGGAAGTTTCCAGCTGGCCCGGAGACCGGCTCCCCGTGGGGGAGGAGATGTCCCGGCACGTGGAGAAACTGACCCGCCGGCTCAAGCTCGAGACCGAGGCGCACCACAGGCTGGGAATCCTTTTCAAGACTGCGGGTGGAGGGCATTCCGTAGCGGCGCTCTAGGTGCCACACTTAGCAGCAATCGATTGGCTGGGGATAGTCAGGAGATTGCTGTGAGTTTGTTTGTCGGTTGGTCGTACCTGATGGCTGGACTCATGACCATGGACGCGATGCTGCTGGCGCTGTGGGCCATGGAAGTCGATTGGCGAAAGTACTGGCACCGGAAGTAGCGCAGTTATTCCAGTTGCAGCCGCATCAGCACCCGGGGAAAGCCGTTGAGCACCGAGGTGGTGTCCGCAGCCTTGGTGAAGCCAGTATCCTCGAACAGCTTCCGGGTGCCCACGTAGGCCATGGTGAGGTCCACCTTGCGGCCGTTGTTGTCCACCGGATAACCCTCGATGGCCGGGGCCCCATAGGAGCGGGCCATCTCCACGGCGCCTGCCAGCAGAACGTGCGAGATGCCTTTGCCGCGGTGGCCGGGACGGACGCGCAGGCACCACACCGACCACACGTCCTGGTTGTCCACATGCGGGATCTTCCTGTTGCGGGCAAAGGCCGTGTCCGCCCGCGGATGGACCGCTGCCCACCCAACGGGTTCGCCGCCGTCGTACGCCACAATGCCGGGCGGGGGATCCTGGGCCACCAACTGGCGGACCAGCTCCCCGCGTTCCCCGCCACGGAGGGAGACGTTCTGGCGGGACGGGATGCGGTAGCTCAGGCACCAGCAGACGGTGGCATCCGGCCGTTTGGGCCCCACCAGTGTCTTCACGTCCTCGAAAATTGTTGCCGGACGAACCTCGATCGCCATGGAACTATCCTCACACCCACGTGCGAAACAGGGGGGACCAAAAGGCGGGCGCCGTCACTACACTGGGACGCATGACCGAGCAGGAACCGGGCAGGGCGGCTGCGGATTCCGACTCCACCGGCACCTTCCTGCGGAGCCCGGCAGAGCGCTCCCGCACCTTCACCGGCATCCTGGTGAACACAGCCCTGGCCAACATCACCACCAGCTATTTGTGGTTCGCGCTGACTTTTTGGTTGTACCTGGAGACGCGGAACGTGATTGCCACCGGGGTGGTGGGCGGCGCGTACATGCTGCTGATTGCCCTCTCCAGCATCAGCTTCGGCACCTTCGTGGACCGCTGCCGCAAGCTGGCCGTGATGCGCTTCGCTGCCTGCTTCACGCTGGTCATGTTCGTGCTGTCCGGGGTGATGTTCCTGCTGGTGCCTGCCGCGTCACTGCTGGACCTGGGGCAGGCATGGTTCTGGATCTTCACTCTGGTCATCCTGGTCGGCGCCGTGGTGGAGAACCTGCGGAACATTGCCCTGTCCACCACCGTCACCATCCTGATCGAACCGGAGCGCCGTGCCAATGCCAACGGGCTGGTGGGGATGGTGCAGGGGCTGATGTTCATTGTCACCTCCCTGCTGTCCGGATTGTCCGTCGGTCTGCTGGGCATGGGCTGGACCATCGCCGTCGCGCTGGTGCTCACGGCGCTGGCCTTCGCCCACCTGCTGACCCTGCGGATGCCCGAGGAGGTGCGGCCCGCGGCAACAGACGCCCGCGGCGGGTTCGACCTGAGGGGCTCGATCGCGGCAGTGCTGGCCATTTCGGGGCTGTTCGCGCTGATCCTGTTCTCCACGTTCAACAACTTCATCGGCGGCGTGTACATGGCGCTGATGGATCCGTACGGGCTGGAAATGTTCTCAGTGCAGATGTGGGGTGCTGTCTTTGCGGTCGGATCCACCGGGTTCATCATCGGCGGCGCCTTGATCGGCAAGTTCGGGCTCGGCGCCAACCCCCTGCGCACCCTGCTGGTTGCGGTGGCGGCCATGGGAGTGCTGGGTGCGGTCTTCACGCTGCGGGAGTGGGCGTGGCTCTACATCCTTGGGATCTGGCTGTACCTGGTGCTGGTCCCGTTCGTGGAGGCGGCCGAGCAGACCGTCATCCAACGGGTGGTGCCGTTGGAGCGGCAGGGGCGCGTTTTTGGCTTCGCCATGGCATTCGAGTCCGCTGCCGCACCGGTCACCGCGTTCGTCATCGCGCCCATTGCCCAGTTCTGGATCATCCCGTACGCACGGTCAGCGGAAGGTGCAGCCCGACTGGACCCGCTGCTTGGCGGGGGCACCTCCCGCGGAATCGCCCTGGTTTTCCTGGTGGCCGGCATCATCATGATCGCGGCCGCCCTGCTGGCCTTCCTGACTCCCGTTTACCGCCGGGTTTCGGCTTCGTATGCCCACGTGGCGGCGGAGGCGAAGGCAGGTGGTTAAACGCCCGGACGCTCCCGCAGCACGTGCGGAAGCGTCCGGGAAAACCCGCAGCAGGTGATGGATCGTCCTAGACGCCCAGGGCCTCCTTGAGGCGGGCGACGTGGCCGTCGGCCTGCACCTGGTACTGGGCCAGGGTGACTTTGCCTTCGGGGTCCACCACAACGGTGGAGCGGACAATGCCTTCGTGGATTTCGCCCTTGACCAGCTTCTCGCCCCAGGCGCCATAGGCCAGGGCAACGGCATGGTCGGGGTCCGAGAGCAGGGGGAAGGTCAGGGAGAAGTCGCCGCTGAAGCCGGCCAGGGCTTCCTGGGCATCCGGGGAAACCCCGATGACTTCGTAGCCCTTGCCCTGGAGGGAGGCTAGGCTGTCGCGGAAGTCGCAGGCCTCGGTGGTGCAGCCGGGGGTGGCGGCCTTCGGGTAGAAGTAGACAATGACGTTCTTGCCACGGTAATCGGCCAAGGAGGTCTCCCGGCCCTGGGCGTCCCGGAGGGTGAATTCAGGAGCCGGGGTGCCGGGCTGAAGCTTGGTGGTCAGGGTGGGGCTCATGGCGTTCCTTTGTAAGACTCGGTCAGTGATGGCCAAACATCAAGTGAAGCGGGTTGCCGCATACTGATACAAACCAGCGCGTCATATGCAGTATTCCGCCGGTCCACGAACTGCAGCGTGCGGACCCGGCACAAACTGGTACCCGCCGCCGCGGACAGTTGCCACGGCATGGCGGGCGTTGCCCAGTTTCTTGCGGATCCTGCCCACGTAGACGTCGATGGAGCGTGCCGTAGCGCCGGGGAAATCGAGGGACTCCAGGAACTCCTGCAGTTCCTCGCGGCCCACCGTCCGTGACAGGTGGGTCACCAGGTAGCGCAGCACTTTGTATTCGACGCCGGTCAGGGCCACGGGCCTGCCGTCCAGCAGGACGGTGTCGGCGGCGAGGTCCACGGCGACCCGGCTGACGGGGCCGGCCGACGGCGGCAGGCGGGTGCCGCCGTCGTCATCAGTTGCGCCGGGGTTCTCCGCCGCGGAGGGAGCCGGAGAGGAGTCGGCTGCGGCTCCTTCCGCGGCGGACGTGGGGGCTCCGGCGGCAGGCCAATGGACTTCCGCCTCCGGAGCAGTTTCGAGGGCCCTTGCCAGGACCATTTGGGCGGCGTGGCGCAGGAGTTCCGGGCTGGTTCCTTCGGCCGGAACCACCCACACCGCGAGACCGCGGGCGGCGGCCTTGCGTGAAGGAAATCCCGGCCGCGCCCCCGCCCCCGGATAGTGCGCTTCCACTGCCATGGCGTCTCCCTAGACGCCGCCGCGGCGGATCAGCCTGCCCGTGGGGGTCTGGCCGTCCACTACGGCGCCGCGGAGGAAGGTCTTGCGCACCACGCCGGACAGGGCTTTGCCGTCGTACGGGGTGATGGGGTTCTTGTGCTTGAGCTTGGACACGTCCACCACGAAGGCCTCGTCGGGCGCAAAGACGGCGAAGTCGGCGTCGTAGCCCAGCGCCAGCTGGCCCTTGTTGGTGAGGCGGGCCAGTCCGGCGGGCTTCTCCGCCATCCAGGACACCACCTGTTCCAGCCGGATGCCGCGGTGCCGAGCCTCGGTCCAGATCAGGGACAGGCCCAGCTGCAGCGAGGAGACGCCGCCCCAGGCCACGGCGAAGTCGCCGTTTTCCAGATCCTTCAGGTCCAGCGTGGAGGGGGAGTGGTCAGAGACGATGCAGTCGATGGTGCCGTCCAGGAGGCCCTGCCACAGCAGCTCCCGGTTGGAGGCCTCCCGGATGGGTGGGCAGCACTTGTAGGCGGTGGCACCGTCCGGGATCTCCTCCGCCATCAGGGTCAGGTAGTGCGGGCACGTCTCCACGGTGAGCTTGACGCCGTCGCGCTTTGCGCTGGCGATCATGGGCAGCGCGTCCGACGACGACAGGTGCAGGATGTGCGCACGCGCACCGGTCCAGCGGGCCCGTTCGATGACCTCGGCGATGGCCTTGTTCTCGGCGCCACGGGGGCGGGAGGCAAGGAACGTGGAGTAGTGGTCGCCGCCGGGGTGCGGGGCGCGGTCAATCGCGTGCGAGTCCTCGGCGTGGACGATCATGAGGGAGTCGAAGGACTTGAGCTCGGCCATGTCCTCCTCCATCTCGTCCGCGTCCAGGTGCGGGAACTCGTCCACGCCGGAGTGCAGGAGGAAGCACTTGAAGCCGAAGACGCCCTCATCATGCAGGGGGCGGAGGTCGGCCTTGTTGCCGGGGATGGCACCGCCCCAGAACCCGACGTCGATGAACGCCTGGTCTTCGGCCACCTCGCGCTTGAGCTTGAGGTTTTCCACCGTGGTGGTGGGCGGAACGGAGTTCAGGGGCATGTCGATGATGGTGGTCACGCCGCCTGCTGCCGCGGCCCGGGTGGCAGACGCGAAGCCCTCCCACTCGGTGCGGCCGGGCTCGTTGACGTGGACGTGGGTGTCCACCAGGCCCGGGAGCAGCGTCTCATCGTCGGCGAGGTCGATGATCTCGGCGCCGGCCAGGCCGTTGCCAAGCGGTTCGAGGGCCACGATCTTGCCGTTGCGGACGCCCACCTCGCGTGGCGCGATGCCGGCGGTGGTCAGGATGCGCCGGCCCCGGATGACGAGGTCGAAACGTTCTTCAGACACGGAGGTCCTCCTTGGTACTTGCGGCGGCAGGCCTGTTGGCTGCCAGCCCCGCACTGATTTGGGTGCCCAGCTGCTCCAGCAGCGGCCCTGCCTCTGCTATGCACCTGTTTACATCGGTTTCGAGCGCCGTCAAAGCGTAAACATCCTCGAATCCTGCGGCCGCTGCCTGGCCCTGGTCCAGGGTGGTCCGGCCGCAGACGGCGATGACCGGAACGCCCTGCGCCGCAGCAGCCCGGGCAACACCCATGGGGGTCTTGCCCAGCAGGCTTTGCTCATCCAGGCTGCCTTCGCCGGTGATCACCAGGTCGGCGCCGGCCAGCCGCTGCTCCAGTTCCGTGAATTCAAGGACGACGTCGATCCCCGGCCGCCGCGTGGCGGCCAGGACGGCGATGGCGGCGTAGCCCACGCCGCCGGCTGCCCCGGCTCCGGGAGCCTCGGCAGCCTTGACGGCGCGGAATCCGATTTCCCTGGCCAGGACTTCGACAAACCTGGCCAGGGCGGCGTCGAGCATGCCGACGTCCTGTTGTGTGGCTCCCTTTTGCGGGCCGAAAACCGCCGGGGCGCCCTGGGCGCCCAGCAGCGGGTTGTCGACGTCGGATGCCAGCACAAAGCGGGTGTCCACCAGCCGGGGCTCGAAATCGGTGAAGTCGATGCTGTGCAGGTTTGCCAGCGCAGCCCCGCCCGGTGCAAGTTCGTTGTTCCTGCTGTCCAGGAACCTGGCACCAAGCCCCTGCAGGAGCCCCGCGCCGCCGTCGGTGTTGGCGCTGCCGCCCACGCCCAGGACGATCCGCCGGCAGCCGGCGTCCAGGGCGGCCCTGATGAGCTGGCCCGTGCCCAGGCTGGTGGCTGTGGTGGCGTCAGCCGAGCCCGGCCTGCCGCCGTTCCGGACGCCCGGCATCAGCGCGAGCCCGGATGCCGTGGCCATCTCGATGACGGCTTCGTGCCCGCGGACGGCGAAGTCCGCATCCACGGGCTGCCCGCTGGGACCGGTGACCGTTGCGCTCCGGCGGGTGAAGCCGGAGCCGACGGCGGCGTCGAGGGTGCCCTCGCCGCCGTCGGCCACCGGAATCCGGACCACGTCAAGGTTCCCGCCGGCCCCGCGCTGCAGGCCCTTTTCGAGGAACCTGCAGACCTCCGGCGCGGACAGCGAACCCTTGAACTTGTCCGGGGCGATAACCACGCGCATGGTTATGCCTGCAGGGCCAGGATGGCGGTGGGTGCGTCTGCGGCGGTCTCGGCCAGGGGCTCGAACTCGTTGACGGCGTTGATTTCCACGCCCATGGAGATGTTGGTGACCTTTTCCAGGATCACTTCCACCACCACGGGAACCTGGAACTCGCCCATGAGCGCCTTGGCCTTGTCGAACGCGGCGGCGAGGTCGTTAGGGTCCTCCACGCGGACGGCCTTGCAGCCCAGGCCCTCGGCCACCTTGAGGTGGTCAACGCCGTAGCCGCGGGTGTCCTCGGACAGGTGTGCGCTGTTGATGTTCTCGAACGCCAGGGACACGTTCTGCTCCATGTTGAACCCGCGCTGGGACTGGCGGATCAGGCCCAGGTAGGAGTTGTTCACCACCACGTGGATGTAGGGGAGGTTGAACTGGGCGCCCACGGCCAGTTCCTCGATCATGAACTGGAAGTCGTAGTCGCCGGAGAGGGCCACCACGGTCTCATCCGGCTTGCCGCGGACCACGCCAAGCGCCGCCGGGGCGGTCCAGCCCAGCGGGCCTGCCTGGCCGGCGTTGATCCATTTGCGGGGACCGAACACGTGGAGCATCTGGGCCCCGGCGATCTGGGACAGGCCGATGGTGGACACGTAGATGGTGTCGCGGCCGAAGGACTTGTTCATCTCCTCGTACACGCGCTGCGGCTTGATGGGGATGTTCTCGAAGTGCGTCTTGCGGTGCAGGGAGGCCTTGCGGTCCTGGCACTCGGCAACCCAGGCGGTGTAGTCCGGCAGGGATCCTGCCGCCTTGCGCTCTTTGGCGAGTTCAACCAGCCCTGCCAGCGCCGCGCCGGCGTCGGACGCGATGCCCAGGTCCGGGGAGAACACGCGGCCGATCTGGGTGGGCTCGATGTCGATGTGCACGAACTTGCGGCCGGCGGTGTAGGTGTCCAGGCCGCCGGTGTGGCGGTTGGCCCAGCGGTTGCCGATGCCGATCACGAAGTCGCTCTTCAGGTAGTTCTCGTTGCCGTAGCGGTGGCTGGTCTGCAGGCCCACCATGCCGGCCATCAGGCGGTGGTCATCCGGGATGGTGCCCCAGCCCATCAGGGTGGGAATGACCGGAATGTTGAGGGTTTCGGCCAGTTCCACCAGCTGCGCGGAGGCGCCGGCGTTGATGATGCCGCCGCCGGCCACGATCAGCGGGTGCTTGGCCGCGGTCAGCATGTCCAGGGCCTTTTCCAGCTGCTTGCGGGAGGCCTTGGGCTTTTCGACGGGAAGGGGCTCGTAGGTATCGATGTCGAACTCGATCTCGGCCATTTGAACGTCGATGGGCAGGTCCAGGAGAACCGGGCCGGGGCGGCCGGAGCGCATCAGCTGGAAGGCCTTCTGGAAGGCGCCCGGAACCTGGCCGGGCTCCAGGATGGTCATGGCCATCTTGGTGACGGGCTTGGCGATGGATTCGATGTCCACGGCCTGGAAGTCTTCCTTGTGCAGCTTGGCAACCGGGGCCTGGCCGGTGATGCAGAGCATGGGGATGGAGTCTGCCCAGGCGGCGTAGAGGCCGGTGATCATGTCGGTGCCGGCAGGGCCGGAGGTGCCGATGCAGATGCCGATGTTGCCGTCCTTGGCGCGGCTGAAGCCGTCGGCCATGTGGCTGGCGCCTTCAACGTGGCGGGCAAGGGTGTGGCGGATGCCGCCGTGGGCGCGCATTGCGGAATAGAAGGGGTTGATCGCGGCGCCTGGCAGGCCGAACGCCTCGATGGCGCCTTCCTTTTCCAGGATGGCCACCGCTGCATCAACGGTACGCATCTTGCTCATGGGGTGCTCCTTGAAAGCTTGGGAAGTCTGTTTTTAGGTGTGCTGAAGGAAGGCCCGGCGGTCGCGGGGCACTTTGGGAGTGTCGGCGTCGTAAATTACGACGGCGGCCGGCGTGTCCGTGTCAATGTGCCCCGTTTTCGGGGCGGCCGGCTGGGCTGCGTGAGGTTTACTTGCGGCCGCTGAGCTGGAGGACCTGCTTGAAGAGTCCGGAGTGGTCCAGTGCGCCGTCACCCTGGTTGACGGTGGCGGCGACGAGCTGGGCGACGACGGCGCCGAGCGGGATGGCCACGTTGGCTTCGCGGGCGGCGGAGGTGACGATGCCCAGGTCCTTGTGGTGCAGGGCCAGGCGGAAGCCGGGATCGAAGTTGCGGTCCAGCATCTTCTGGCCCTTCTGCTCCAGGACCTTGGAACCGGCCAGGCCGCCGCCGAGGACCTTGAGGGCGGCGTCGGTGTCCACGCCGTAGGCCTCGAGGAAGGCGATGGCTTCGCCGAGGACTTCGATGTTGACCGCAACGATCAGCTGGTTGGCTGCCTTGACGGTCTGGCCGGATCCGGAGGGGCCCACGTGGACGATGGTTTTGCCGACGGCATTCAGGACGTCCTGGGCGTCGTCAAAGTCAGCCCTGTCCCCGCCCACCATGATGGAAAGGACGGCGTCGATGGCGCCCTGTTCGCCGCCGGAAACCGGGGCGTCGAGGGGGCGGATGCCTGCTTCCCTGGCCTCCGCCGCGAGGCGGACGGCGACGTCGGGGCGAATGCTGGAGGCGTCGATCCAGAGGGCGCCCTGCTTGGCGTTGGCGAAGACACCATCCTTGCCGCTGACCACGCCCTCGACGTCGGGGGAGTCCGGCACCATGGTGATGACGACGTCGGCATCCTTGACGGCGCCCGCGATGCTGGTGGCGCCCTTGCCGCCTTCGGAGACCAGCTTGTCGATCTTGTCCTGGCTGCGGTTGAAGCCGGTGACGGTGTGGCCGGCCTTGACCAGGTTGATGGCCATTGGCAGGCCCATGATTCCGAGTCCGATGACTGCAACGTTGCTCATGATGGTTCTCTTTCCTGAAAAGTCTGTTCGTGGTTTCCCAACTGACTCGCATTTGTTGTCGTTTTGAACGCTCATAACGACAACTACTGCGAGTTAGTTGGGCGGGTGGGGACTACTTGGCGATGCGTTCGCGGATGGCCCAGCTGAAGGCCGTCTCCTGCGGTTCCTTGTACTCGAGGCCGATGTAGCCCTCGTAGCCGAGTTCGCGGCTGCGGGCGATCCATTCGCCGAGCGGGAGGGTGCCGGTGCCGGGGGCGCCGCGGCCGGGGTTGTCGGCGATCTGGATGTGGCCGAAGTCCTTGGCGTGGTTTTCGATCACGGCCGGGACGTCGTCGCCGTTGACGGCCAGGTGGTAGAAGTCGGCGAGGAGCTTGATGTTGCCGGCGCCGGCCTCGGCCTTGACGCGGGCAATGACCCTGAGTGCGTCGTCGGCGGTGAGGAGCGGGTACCTGGGTGCGCCGCTGACCGGTTCCAGGAGGACGGTGCCGCCGATGCGGGCAACCCCTTCTGCCGCTGCCGCCAGGTTCCTGACAGCCAGTTCGTCCTGTTCTTCAGGGGCGAATTCGTCCTGCCTGTTGCCGTAGAGGGCGTTGAAGGCCTTGCAGCCCAGGCGCCCGCCGATGCCGGCAACAACGTCCACGTTGTCCTTGAACTCCGAGCAGCGTCCCTTCCATGAGACCAGGCCCCGGTCGCCGCCGGGCATGTTGCCGGCGTTGAAGTTCAGCCCGGTGAGCTGGACGCCGGCGTCCGTGATGGCGTTCTCGAACTTGGTGATCTCGCTGTCCGCCGGAACGGAGGTCTCGAAAGGCCACCAGAACTCGACGGCGTCAAAGCCGGCTGCCTTTGCCGCGGCAGGGCGCTCGAGCAGGGGAAGCTCCGTGAGGAGGATGGAGCAGTTCACTGTGTACGTCATCGTAGGTCCTTCCGAGGAGGGGCTTTGATCTATCTTCCCTTGCTTCCGGCTCCCTTGCGGTTTCCGCTTCGTGGAATTTAGATTCTGCTTTATGAAAAGTGTAGGGAAGGTGGGGTGGGGTAGTCAAGGGGAGCCGGGGGCAGGAGACTGGGATGAGGTAAGCCCGCTCAACAGGAATGGACTCGAGCGATGACCACCGGTGCCCGCCTGCGTCTCCTGGCCTGGCTCGTTGCCCTGGCCGGATTCCTTGCGGCCTGTGTTCCCGTGGCGGGCCTGCAGGAGGCCGCCACGGCTCCCGCTCCGGCTTCGGCCTCCGCGGAGACCGGCCTGCCGGGGGACGCTGCGGGTGGTGCGGCCCTTACTGCCCCGCCGGTTTCCAGTGATCCGGCGGCTCCGGTCCAGGCTTCCCTCCCCACCTCGGAGCCTTCGCCGGCGCCGGCACCCGTCCCTGCCCCGGTGCCGCAGCCGTTCGCCCTGAACCTCTACCGGGAGGGTGACTTCGTTCCGCAGTACACCTTTGACTGGTGCGTTGCCGCGAGCATCCAGATGGCGCACAACCTTATTGACGATACGGGCGGGGGCACCTGGGCTGACCGTGCGCAGCAGAATGAACTGTGGGAGATGGCGCGCGCCCGTTCCTCTGATTCGTTCAACGGTGCCAACCCCTTTGGCTGGGCCCAGGTGCTCACCGAATCGGGAATGGGACCGTACCGGGTGGTTAGCATTCCCGACTATCCGGAAGCGCTGAGGACGGCGGCCCGGGCCATTACCGACACGGGCCGGCCGGTGGGACTGGTCATGTGGAGCGGCAGGCACGCCTGGGTGATGAGCGGGTTCGAATCCCTCGGCGACCCCCGGCAATTCTCCGACTTCGCCGTGACCGGCATCCGCGTCCTGGATCCGCTGTACCCGTACGGCAGTGGACAGTGGGGCCCGTCGCCTGTTCCCAACAGCCTGCTGACCCCCGAGGAGCTGGCCACCCAGTTCGTGGTGCGGGAGCCGCGCCGCTGGAGCAGCGGGCTCCCCACCGGCTATCTCCTGGTGCTGCCGGTCACTGCCTGAACCTGCAGGCGGCTTCCCGGGACTTCTTTCTTGGGACTTCTTTCCCTGGACGGTTCTTCGCTGTGACACTTGACACCTTTCCCCGGTGAAACCTAAAGTAAATGCCAAGTCGTTTTGGCAAAACGATTTTTCACCCCGATAGTCTCTCCGTTTCCGTTCAAGAGAAAGTGAGTCGACAGCGATGTCCACTCGTAAAAACATCAACAGGCTCGCCACCATCGGCGGTATCTGCACCGTCGTCGCCCTGGCTGCCTCCGGGTGCGGCGCAGGGGGCCCGGCATCATCGTCCGGGAGCGCCGGCACCAGCACCGTAAACGTCCTGGTGGAAGCCGGCGGCCACGCCGAGCTGACGGGCGTCGCGGAACAATGCAAGAAGGAAACCGGCGTCGACGTCAACTTCGTCGAACTGCCCTACGACGGCATGTTCAACCGTCTCTCCAGCGAATTTTCCTCCGGCACGGTCTCCTTCGACGTCGCCGCCCTGGACTCCGTCTGGCTGCCCAGCTTCAAGGACGCCGTCCAGCCCATTGACGAACTCTTTACCGATGAGGCAAAGAAGGACATCTTCCCGGCGTTGGTCAAGGAAGCCAACGTGGACGGCCATTTCATCGGGATGCCCGCCTGGACCAACGCGGAAATCATCCTGTACCGCAAGGATCTGTTCGAGGACGCCAAGAACAAGGCTGACTTCCAGGCCAAGTACGGCTACGGGCTCGCCGCCCCTACAACATGGAAGCAGTACCAGGACATTTCCGCGTTCTTCACCAAGGACGGCATGTACGGAACCGACGTCAAGGGCGGTGTGGAAACCGAATGGCTTGCCCACGTCCTGCAGGCCGGCTCGCCCATGGTCCTGGATGCGAACAACAAGGTGGTCATCGACAACGCCGCCCACAAGGAAGCCCTGGACTTCTACACCAGCCTCGTCAAGGACGCGCCCTCGGGTGCCGCACAGGTTGACTGGGCTGCCGCGCAGAACCTGTTCAACCAGGGCAAGACGGCCATGACCCGTTTCTGGGCCCACGCTTACCGCCAGATCCCCAAGGACTCGGCAGTGGCCGGCAAGGTTGGTGCTGCACCCATGATCGCCGGTTCAGCCGGCGTCGGCGGCGTGCCAGGCCCCTGGTACCTGTCCGTACCGAAAGCCACCAAGAACGCGGACGCCGCCAAGAAGTTCGTCAAGTGCGCCTACGACTACAACGACAAGGGTATCGAGTCGAATCTTGGCCTGGCCGCACGCATCTCCGCCTTCGAGAAATACCAGGACAAGCCAGGCTATGAGAGCTTCAAGCCCCTGATCCAGACCCTCAACGGCAAGGCCACGGCCACGCGCCCCGCTACCGAAAAGTGGCAGCAGATCGTGGACACCGTGCTGGTGCCCATGCTCCAGAAGGCTGTCGCCGGCGGTGACTCCGCAACTCTCCTCGCCGATGCCAAAAAGCAGATCGAGGACCTCCTTAAGTAAGACCCCCGCGGCCGGCGCCTGACTCACCGGCGCCGGCCGCGGCCCCAACCAGCGGAAGAGAAAACCGTGCGTATCTCCGATCGCCGCTTCGCATTGTTCCTGATGACACCAGCGGCGCTGTTCCTGGCAGTTTTTGTGGCCTTTCCGCTGTTCCGCCTGGTGGCGGACAGCTTCTTCAAGATTTCCCCGATTGCCGGCGGCTCCCGCGAGTTCGTAGGCCTGGACAACTACGTCAGGGCCTTCGCCTCGGAGGCCTTCACCGGCGCAGGGTGGCGGACACTTGCCTACACCCTGGTGGTGGTCACGCTGGAATTCGCGCTGGGCCTGGGCATGGCGCTGCTGTTCACCATGCTGGGCAAGAGCTCCCAGATCTGGCGGACCGTCTTCATGTATCCGCTGATGATCGCCCCCATCGTGGCCGGCCTGCTGTGGAAATTCCTGATGATCGACAACTTCGGCCTGATCGGAACCCTCCTGCACCAGGCGGGGATCCTGTCCGACCCCAACCAGATCGGCTGGCTGTCGGACCCGGGCATCGTGCTCTACTCGGTGGCCGTCCCTGACATCTGGCTGACCACATCGTTCATGTGCCTGGTGCTCTTCGCAGGCCTGCAAAACATCCCCGGTGACCTGATCGAGGCAGCACGGCTGGACGGTGCACGCGCACCGGCACTGCTGTTCCGGATCATCCTGCCCCTGCTGCGGCCGGTCATCGCCGTCGCCCTGGTGGTCCGCGGCATCGACGCAGCCCGCGCCTTTGACACCATCCTCATCCAAACCAATGGCGGCCCGCAGTCCGCGTCGGAAACCATGAGCCTGCTGATCTACCGGACCATGATCCGGTTCGGAGACCCCGGGCTGGCAAGCGCCATGGGCACCCTCTACCTGCTGGCGATGCTTGCTGTCGCCTTCGTGGCGGTATCCACCATTTGGCGGCCAGGGAAGGACAACTGATGAGAACCGCAGAAAGAGTCAGGCACGACGGCGGGGCCACGCCCATGGCGCCCGGGACACCTTCGGCGCCGGTCGCCACAGGCAAGGAACGCATGCGCCGCGGTGTGAACCGGGAAGGCCTGGAAGCGGGCCGGCGCGGCACCCGCACGCTGCTGTGGGTCCTCCTGGCGGCAGCGATGGTGCTGTACGGGTTCCCGTTCCTGTACCTGCTGTTCACGTCCTTTAAGACGCCGATCGACACCATCGCGGTGCCGCCCACCATCCTTCCCCGGGAGTGGACGCTGGAGAACTACGCCAATGCGCTGGGCCGCAGCGGCGTGCCGGCGTCGTTCATCAACAGCATCCAGACGGCCATCATCAGTACCGTGCTTTCGCTGGTGCTGGCGGTGCCGGCGGCATACGGCATCACCCGGTACAAGACCCTCAGCGGCCGGATCTTCATCATGGCCGCGCTGGTGACCCGGATGGTGCCGCCGGTGGCCATCGGAATCCCGCTGGCGTCCATGATGGCCTCAATGGGGTTGGCCGACACTCCCATTGCACTGTCCATCGCCCACACCACCATTTCCTTGCCGCTCTCGATCTGGCTCATGTCCAGCTTCTTCGAAGCGGTGCCGAAGGACCTGGAGGAAGCGGCCACCGTGGACGGGTGCAGCCGGCTGGGAGCCCTGTGGCGCGTGGTGATCCCGGTGGTGTCCGGCGGCATCGCGGTCACAGCCATCTTCGCCTTCCTGGCCTCCTGGAACGAGTTCCTGTTCGCGCTCCTGATGACGGCCATCCGCTCCCAAACAACGCCCGTGGTGATCGCGAACTTCCAGACGCAGTTTGGCCTGGACTGGGGATCCATGACGGCCCTCGCCGCCGTGTATTCCATCCCCGTCATCCTCCTCACGCTGCTCCTGCAGCGCAGGATCGTGGCGGGCATGACCCTCGGCGCCGTCAAGGGCTAGATCACCAGCAACGAGTAGCCTACTGGTAGCCCCAGGGGCATCACTGACCATAAGGACGTGGGAGACAGATGAGCAACAAGAACATCGGCATCAAGGACGTGGCCGTGGCCGCCGGCGTGTCCGTCACCACCGTCTCCCATGTCCTCAATGACGTCTCATACGCCAGGGTGAGTCCGGAAACCCGGAACAAGGTGCGGTCCGCCGCCGAGCAGTTGGGGTACGGGCCAAACCGCCTGGCCCAGGCGCTGCGCACGCAGAGGACCGGCATGCTGGGCCTGGTCAGCGAGGATATCGCCACCACGCCGCACGCCGGGCGGATCATCCTCGGCGCCGACGAGGCCGCCAAAGCACGCGGGTACAACCTGATGATCATCAACACCTCCGGCTCGGCCAGCCTGGAGTCCCGGGAGGCCGACGTCGAGGCCCTCCTGGACCGCCGGGTGGACGGAATCCTCTACGCCACCATGTACCACCGCAACGTGGAACTGCCACCCAACCTCGGCAGCGTGCCCTCCGTGCTGGTGGACTCCGTGGCCACCGGCGGAAACATCACCGCAGTGATCCCGGATGAGGAAGGTGGTGCCCGCGCGGCCGTGACCGCGCTCCTCGAAGCGGGCCACACCCGGGTGGGATTCATCAACAACACTGACGACGTCCCCGCGACCCGTCAGCGGCTCCGGGCCTTCCGGGCCACGCTGACGGAAGCAGGGCTCGACGGCGACGCGGCACCTGTCGAGTCCGAGGTTTCCGAGGTGCATGGCGGCTATGAAGCGGCCCGGCGCATCCTGGCAGGCGCCCACCGGCCGACGGGCCTGTTCTGCTACAACGACCGGATGGCCATGGGCGCCTATCGCGCCGCTGCCGAACTGGGCCTGTCCATCCCGGCCGACCTTTCGATTGTCGGCTTCGATGACCAGGAACTGATCGCCGCCAACCTTTATCCGGGCCTCACCACCGTGGCCCTGCCGCACTACGAGATGGGTGCCTGGGCCACCGAGCACCTGATCGACGCCGTCGAGGGGAAGACGGACCTTTCCCTCATGGCCCTTCACCCGACCATCCTGAGTTGCCCCCTGGTGCGCCGCGACTCCATCGCGGCGCCCCGCCAGTAGGCAGCCAGCTCCTTCCACTTCCCAAGGGGAACACCAGACATGTCCAGTTGCCTTGATGCCGCCCGCCCGGAAACAGCTCCGGCAGAAATCTCCAGGTTCCGGCCTGCCATCCACTTCACGGCAAGGGATACCTGGCTGAACGATCCCAACGGCCTGGTGTTCCACGACGGCCTGTACCACCTCTTCTACCAAAACAACCCCTATGGCAGCGTCTGGGGCAACATGTCCTGGGGCCACGCCACCTCCCGTGACCTGCTGCACTGGACGGAACACCCGGTGGCGATTGCGTGCGACGAGACAGAGGACATCTTCTCCGGCAGCGTCGTGGTGGACCGCGGCAACACGGCCGGTTTCGGCACGGCGGACGCACCCGCCCTGGTGGCCATCTACACCAGTGCCTTCAAAGCCGCGTCAGAACTGAACGGCACGCAGGCCCAGTCCCTCGCGTACAGCACCGACGGCGGCATGACGTGGCAGAAATACGACGGAAACCCTGTCCTCACCAGGAATTCGGCGAACTTCAGGGATCCCAAGGTGTTCCGCTACCAAGGGGAGCTGGGCGCGTACTGGGTCATGGTCGCGGTCGAAGCGCATCACCAGCAGGTGGTCTTCTACCGTTCGGATGACCTCAAGTCGTGGGATTTCCTGAGTGATTTCGGCCCGGCCAACGCCGACGCCGGTGACTGGGAGTGCCCCGATCTTTTTCCCCTCGCAGTGGACGGGGACCCGGCCAACACCAAATGGGTCCTGATCGTCAACGTCAACCCCGGCGCAGTGGCTGGGGGATCCGGTGGCCAGTACTTCGTGGGCCAGTTCGACGGCGCCCGGTTCGTTCCGGACGCAGGTTCCCTCGTGGCTCCGGCCGGGCTGCGTACCGTCCCGGACCCCTCGGAGGCTTCGGCCGCGCTGCGGCAGTGCCTGTGGCTTGACTGGGGACGCGACTGCTACGCCTCCGTTTCGTTCAGCAACGCCCCGGATGACCGGCGCATCATCATCGGCTGGATGAACAACTGGGACTACGCCAACGAACTGCCCACAGCCCCATGGCGCTCTTCCATGACCCTGGCCCGCGAACTGCGTCTCACCGCAGTCGATGGCTGCGCCCGCCTGGTCCAACAGCCGGTCCTGCCGGAACCCGGCACAGGGGGAGCACTGCCCGCCGCAGGGGAGCACCTGACCGTGGAAACGGTTGAGCTGCGGAACGAAGCCCTCCGCCTGCCGGACCCCGTACCCGGCAGTGCCCAGGTCATCGAGGCTGACATACTGCCCGGCACGGCGGACCGGATCGGGTTCCAATTCTTCGGAAACAGCGACGGCACCGCCGGCGCCATCCTCAGTTACGACCCAGCAACTGCCCAACTCATCCTTGACCGCAGGCAGTCGGGAAACACTGGCTTTCACGGGAAATTCGCTTCGGTTGAGTCCGCGCCGGTCCACCTTGAAAACGGTGTCCTGAAGCTGCTGATTGTCGTGGACCACTGCTCGGTCGAAGTCTTCGCCCAGGGCGGCAGGACGGTCCTGACGGATCTCATCTTCCCAGGCCCCGGCAATACGGAGAACCGGCTGACGGTCGACGGAGGCCCGGCAACAATACTCAAGCTCGCCGTCAGTGAACTTGCTTAACGGTTCGCCCTCGCCCAACGAAAGGTCCAAAAAGATGCCAACAGTCCAGCAGGCTGCCGACCCAAGGCAGGGCATCGACGTGGTTGTTGTCGGTGAAGCCCTCATGGACATCGTGGTCACGCCGCGGGGCACCGTGGAGCACCCCGGCGGGTCGCCGGCCAACGTGGCCTATGGGCTGGGGCGGCTGGGGGCAAGCACGGCATTGTTCACCTCGATCGGCGACGACCACCACGGCTCCGCCATCGAACAGCACCTCCAAAGCGCGGGAGTCCAACTCCTGCCGGGTTCCCGGGTCCGCGGCGCAACCTCTACGGCCACCGCGGTTCTGGCGTCCGACGGTTCCGCCCAGTACGACTTCAACATCCGGTGGGACCTCCCACGGACCGCCCCGGCGGTCCTTCCCAAAATCCTGCACACCGGTTCGATCGCCTCCTTCCTGGCACCGGGCGCGCAAGGAGTCAGGGAGCTCCTTGAGCAGTCCCACGAGCGCTGCGTGGTCACCTACGATCCCAACATCCGCCCTGCCCTGCTCGGCAGCCACTTTGAGGCAAAGACCGTCTTCGAGGAACTTGTTCCGTTCACGGAGGTGGTGAAACTCAGCGATGAGGACGCCCGCTGGCTCTATCCGCGGCTGGCCGTGGATGACATCGCACAGCGAATCGTTGGGCTTGGGGCCGGTCTCGTCGCCGTCACCATGGGCGCGGAAGGATCCCTGCTCACAACAGGTGGCGCACGGGTGGAAGTACCGTCCGTCAGGTCGGCGGTGGTGGACACCATCGGGGCCGGCGACTCGTACATGGCTGCCCTCATCTACGGACTGCTTATGCGCGGAGCAGACGGGCTGGCACCGTCGGTGCTGGAGTCCCTGGGCCGCATGGCATCCAAGGCAGCGGCCATCACGGTGCGCCGCCCAGGGGCCCACCCTCCAACACTGGAGGAACTGCGGGAGGACCTTCCCGAGCATCAGCCGGTGGCCCCATGAACACCACAACACAAAGGGAAGAAGCCATGTCCAGCAACAACTACTACGACGTGACGACGTGGCCTGCCGGCGACCCGTTCGAGGACGTCGGTGAAGTCATCAACAGCATCATCGATGACATCAAGCACCGGCAGGCCGCCACCGATGCGAACAGCGGCGGAAAACCCGGCGCGGTGATCTACATACCGCCGGGGGACTACCGGCTGCGTACCCAGGTGCTGATCGACATCAGCTTCCTCAAGATCCAGGGATCGGGACACGGGTTTACGTCCTCCAGCATCCGGTTCAACGTTCCCGAAGACGACTGGCCCAACCTGCACGAGCTGTGGCCCGGCGGCAGCCGCATCCTGGTGGACATTCCCCTCAGTGGCGGCAGCGGGGAATCCCAAGGCGCCGCCTTCTACGTGGAGCGAACCGGGAGCCCGCGGATCAGCTCGGTGGAGTTCTCCAATTTCTGCATTGACGGGTTGCACTTCAGCCCGGACGGCTCGGGGATGCATCCGGAGAACACGTACGTCAACGGCAAGACTGGCATCCATGTGGCGAACGCGAATGACTCGTTCCGCGTCAACGGCATGGGATTCGTGTACCTCGAGAACGCCCTGACCATCTACAACGCTGATGCGCTTTCCATCCACGACAATTTCATCGCCGAATGCGGAAGCTGCATTGAACTGCGCGGGTGGGGGCAGGCGTCAAAGATCACTGACAACCTGATCGGGGCAGGCTTCAAGGGCCACTCGATCTACGCGGAGAAGCATGGCGGCCTCCTGGTCACCGCAAACAACGTCTTCCCCCGGGGTGCCAGCAGCATCCGTTTCAACGGCGTCACGCGCTCAAGCGTCACCAACAACCGCCTGCATTCGTTCTACCCCGGCATGGTGGTGCTCGAAGCGAACAGTTCGGAAAACCTCGTGGCCACGAACCACTTCCTGCGCGACCATGAGCCATGGACCCCGTTCCAGGGAGTCGGGAACGGTCTGGACGACCTCACAGGGCTTCTCTGCGTCAGCGGCAACAGCAACTCGGTGATCGGGAACCACTTTTCCGAGGTCATCGACGCGCACAGCGTCCGGCCGGCCGGCGCCACGCCGGTCATCATCCGGCTGATGGAGGGGGCGGGCAACTTCGTTTCCAACAACCATGTGGTGGCCCTTGACGTTAATGCCTCGTCGAGTGACTCCTGCTTCGAGGCCCAGGTGGGCGCCCTGCTGGCCACTGGCGCTGCCGACGGCCTCGCCGTGACGGCCGTCGTGGTCGATTCCGCGTCAACGCGGAACACCATCCTTGATTCCGGAACTGACGCCCAAATCAGCGCTGACAGGGCCGCGAATGCCGTCAGGGCCACCCCAAAGGCCGGCTGACAACGACAAGCCGGCTGACAACGACAAGAGGTCCCCGGCGCCGGAATGCTCGCCGGGGACCTCTTGGCAGCGGGACGGTCAGTGCGTCAGGTCCTTGCCCTTGGTCTCAGGGATGGTGAACACAAATGCGGCGCTGACCACCAGCAGCAGCACTGCGTACGCATTGAACACCTGCGGCGCGCCAAGCGAGGAACCCAGCCACTGCTGCAGGTAAGGGGCGGTGCCACCGAACAGGGCCACGCAGATGGAGTAGGGGACGCCCACGCCTACGGTGCGGATGGACGTTGGGAACAGCTCGGCGTACACGGCGGGGACGATGGCTGCGCTCGCGGCGATGAACACCAGCATCACGGACATGGAGACCGCCAGCTGCCAGGCCGAATCCTTCAGGAGCCAGGTCATGGGGAAGTGCAGCACTGCCGAGCCGATGGCGCCGGCCCAGAGGACTTTCTTGCGGCCGATGCGGTCGGACAGCTTGCCCCATACCGGCAGCGCGGCGATGAAGACGATATTCGCGATGACGCCGGCCCACAATGCCTCGCCGCGGTCGATCTTCAGGGCGGTGGTGGCGTAGCTCGGTGCCACGACGCCCCAGATGTAGTAAATCACCGTGAGGCCCACGGTCAGGCCGATGACCTGCAGCGCCTGCTTGCGGTAGCGGACAATCTGCGGCCAGATCCGCGCGCGCTTTTC
This sequence comes from Pseudarthrobacter sp. Pseusp20, assembly GCF_059492155.1. NCBI lineage: Bacteria > Bacillati > Actinomycetota > Actinomycetes > Micrococcales > Micrococcaceae > Pseudarthrobacter > Pseudarthrobacter sp. Pseusp20. Next base: position 4,194,138 of record NZ_CP168521.1, on the reverse strand, counting down.
GGTGACGGCTTCGCCCTGGAAGGCCTCGGTTTCGTGCAGCCGCGACCGCATGATCAGCGCGTACAGGCCCATGGCGGCACCGATGAGGAACGGCACTCGCCAGCCCCACGCGTTCATCGCCTCGGTGCTCAGGGCCATGTTCAGCACGGCTCCCAGCAGCGTGCCGAAGAGGATGCCCACCGTCCCCGACGTGTAGATCAGGGTGGCCCAGAAGCCGCGGTGCTCCTTGGGAGCCATCTCGGACAGATACGTTTGCGACGACGGCAGCTCACCGCCGTGCGCCAGGCCCTGCACCAGCCGGGCCACCAGCAGCATCAGGGAAGCGAACGCCCCGACGCTGGCAAAGGTGGGGGCGACGCCGATCATCAGGCTGCCCAGCGACGCGAGGCCGACGGCGAGCGTCATCGACGTCTTGCGGCCCACCCGGTCGCCGATCCAGCCGAAGAGGAAGCCGCCGAAGGGCCGGGCCACGAAGCCCACGGCGAAGATCGCCAGCGTGGACAGGACGGCCGATGCCGGGTCCGCTTTGCTGAACAGCTGGCTGGCAATGAACGGGGTAAACGTGGCGTAGATGGCCCAGTCGTACCACTCAACGGCGTTGCCGATGCCGGTGCCGACGACGGTCTTGGCGGTGGACATGCGTCCAGTCTGTGGCTTGGTTGCTGCAACGGACATGGTCTTCTTCCTGGTGGGTTGGGGCATGGTGGCGGTGCTGCCGGGCTAGGAGGCCTGCGAAAGGGCGGCCAGCCGGGAGATGGCGAGTTCCGCATAGAGGGCGGCCCCGTCAGCCAGCACGCCGTCGTGGAACGTTGCGTAGGGTGAATGGTTGAACGGCGAGGTTGCCGGATCGCCGCCCGGGGCCACGGCGCTGAGCCCCACAAAGGTGCCCGGTACCTCTTCGAGGACCCGGGAGAAGTCCTCCGAGCCGCTGAGGGGGGTGGCCCAGCGCGAGAGGCGGCGCTCGCCGAAGAGTTCGGTGATCACCTTTTCGGCGGTGTGGGTTTCGTCCTCGCTGGTGATGGTGAGGGGATACTCCTGCAGGTAGTCGACGGCGACCTCCACCCCGTGCGCGGCGGCGATTCCCTTGAGCAGGCGCGGCACGGCGTCCATCATCTTCAGGCGCGATGCTTCGGAGAACGTCCGGATGGTGGCCTCGATGCGGGCCGATTCGGGGATGACGTTCCGTTTGGTGCCGGCATGGAGCACGCCCACGGACAGGACCACGGGATCGAACATGTTGAACTGCCGGGTGACCATGACCTGCAGGGCAGTCACCATCTCTGCCGCCACGGTCACCGGATCCTTCGCCGAGTGCGGGGCCGAGCCGTGGCCGCCGGCGCCCAGCACCGTGACTTCCAGCCCGTCGGAGGCGCTGAGCATGACGCCGGGCTTGGTGCAGAAAGTGCCATGCGGTTCCAGTGAGGAGAACACGTGCATGCCGTAGGCCGCCTGGACGCGCGTGCCCGCGGCGTCCAGGACACCTTCCCGGAGCATGTAGCTGGCGCCGTCGAACCCTTCCTCACCCGGCTGGAACATGAGGACGACGTCGCCACGGAGTTGGTGCCTCTTCTCGGCCAAAAGGGTGGCGGCACCGGCGAGCATGGAGGTGTGCAGGTCGTGGCCACACGCGTGCATGGCACCGTCAGCCTGGGAGGTGAAGTCCACGCCGGTCTTCTCCTGGACAGGCAACCCGTCCATGTCGGCGCGAAGCAGGACGGCGGGGCGGACCGCGCTGTCCCCGGCATGGCTGTCCCCGGCACTGCTGCCGCCGTTCCCCTGCTCCCCGCCCGGGTGCCCGCCGCGCAGGACCGCGGTGACCGACGTCGTGTCCTTGCCCAGCGTGATCTCGTAGGGAAGTCCGTCCAGCGCCTGAAGGACCCGCTCCTGGGTGCGGGGGAGGTGCAGGCCAATTTCCGGCTGCCGGTGCAGGTCGTGGCGGAGCCGGATGAGGTCTACCTGCAGGTCCTTGGCGTCGTCGGTTATGGGCACGTGTCACTCCTTGGAAATAGGCATCAGGGCTTGTGGACTATTCTGAAGTGGCGTGGTTCACATCAGACGAAAGCGCTGGAATTATTCGTGGAATGCCGTTTGCGGGCAGAATTCGCGCATCAAAGAAAGGTGGTCCGATGGAGCTCAGTGAGGATGACCTTGCCCTGATCCAGGTCCTGCAGGCCGCGCCGCGCCTGGGGTGGACGGACGCTGCCAAGGTACTGGACGAGCATGCCACCACGCTGGCGGCCCGCTGGGAGCGCCTTACGGAAAGCGGGGCGGCGTGGGTGACGGCGCACCTGGCGGGTGACCCGAAGCAGATGCTCCTGGCCTACGTGGCGGTGGACTGCGAAATGAACCGCCGGGACAGTGTCACGGCGGAACTGGCTGCTGTTCCCGAGATCGTGACGGTGGAGGAGGCGGCCAGCAACCGCGACCTGATGCTGACCGTCATCACACGTTCACTGGAGGAGTTCAGCGACAAGATCATTACCCGCCTCAAAGCGGTTGAGGGGCTCACAAAATACCAGGTGGCCCTGTGCACCCGGCTGCACAGCAGTGGCGACGACTGGCGGTTGAATGTCCTGAGCCGTTCACAGTTGGCCACGCTGCGGACGCTTGGCTCCCCGGCTGCTCCGGATTCCGCTCGGCCCGGCCACCTTCCGCAGAGCCACCTCGACCTGCTGCCGTTCCTTGCCAGGGACGGCCGCGCGACGGCGGCTGGGATGGCCCGCTCCCTCGGACGGCACCCGGCAACCGTGCAGCGTCAGTTGAACCGCGTGCTGGCAAGCGGCATCCTGTCGTTTCGCTGCGAGATCGCCCAGCGGTATTCGTCGTTTCCGGTGACCTGCCAGTGGTTTGTCAACGTACCAGCGGGCCAGCATGAGGCGGCTGCCGCCGGGATCCGCACCATTAGCAATGTCCGGTTGAGTGCCTCCACCACCGGGCCCACCAACTTTGTCATCATCATGTGGCTCCACACGCTGGCGGATGTCATGTCCGCCGAACTGGCGCTGCAGCAGAAGGTGCCGGGCATCGAGATCGTGGAAAGTGCGGTGATGCTGCGCACCGTCAAGCGGGTGGGCTGGATGCTGAAGGAAGACACGACGGCGAGTGGCGCCGTCGTGCATGCCGGAAGCCTGGGTGCCGCGGAGTGAGCGGGCATTGCGCCGCAACAGCGCACACGTCCCCTGGATAGCACGCTTCATCTTTAATAGTTCCGCATTACGGATTTATCTTTCCGGAAACATCCGTTTCCTACCGTTGGGGTGATCCTGCGGCGTCCGATGGCGCCGCCGTCCGAAGCAGGCGTCCTCCTGGATGACGTCCTCCCTAACGAACAGGCACCCCGCATGAAGACCACCGCGCCCGCACCGCAGCCGCAAGTTCCGGCATCCGCGCCACGCACGAAACAGCTGTACAGGTCCCTCTTCGTCCAAATCCTCGCGGCGGTGGTGGCGGGTATCCTGGTGGGCCACTTCTGGCCGGATCTCGGCGCAGGGCTCCGTCCGCTGGGCGACGGCTTCATCCAGCTGATCAAGATGATCATCGCGCCGCTGATTTTCCTGGTCATCGTCACCGGCATCGCCGCGGTCAGCGACGTGAAGGCGGTGGGCCGGGTGGGTATCAAGGCCCTGGCCTACTTCACGGGTGCCACCCTGTTCGCGCTGGTCTTAGGGCTGGTGGTGGGGAACCTGGTGCAGCCGGGAGCCGGGCTCAACATCGACCCCGCAACCCTGTCCCAGGATGCCCTCAATGCCAAAACCGCCACCGCCCCGCCCAAGGATGCCGGAGCCTTCCTGCTGGGCATCATCCCCACCAGCGTCATTGGCGCCTTTGCCGGCAACAACCTCCTGCAGGTCCTGTGCTTCTCCGTGTTCTTCGGGGCGGCGATCGTCGTCGTCGGACGTGAACGCTGCCTGCCGGTGATCACCCTGATGGAAACGGTGCTGGAACTGTTCTTCAAGATCATGGCCTGGGTGATGCGGGCAGCGCCGGTGGGTGCCTTCGGTGCCATGGCCTTCATCATCGGCCAGTACGGCCTCGATTCCCTGGGGACGTACGCTGTGCTGATTGCGGCCTGTTACGGCGCCGCGGTGGCATTCATCGGGCTGCTGTTCGTGGTGGCGTGGGCCTACCCGCGGGTGCCGCTGTGGCAGTTCATGAAATATACGCGCGAGGAGTTCCTCCTGGCGCTGGGGACGGCGTCCACGGAGTCCGTACTGCCCCGGATCATGACCAAGCTGACCAACGCCGGCTGCTCGCGTGCCACCACCGGGCTGGTGGTTCCCACCGGCTACTCCTTCAACCTTGACGGGGCCGCCCTGTACCTCTCCATCTCGCTGCTCTTCCTGGCGCAGGCATTTGGCTACAACCTGGACCTGGGCCAGCAGTTGGCGGCCCTGGGAGTCCTGATGCTGACATCCAAGGGCATGGCGGGCGTTCCCGGTTCCGCCTTCCTGGCCCTTTCCGCCACCGCGGGGGCGCTGGGCATCTTCCCGGTGGCCGGCGTCGCGCTGCTGCTGGGCGCCGACCGGCTGATGGACTCCATGCGCGTCGTGGTGAACCTGCTGGGAAACTGCGTGGCCACCTTTGTCGTGGCCAAGTGGGAAGGGCAGTTCGACCGCGCCGCCATGTTGCGTGCATTTGCCGGTGAAGGTACGACGGCGGAAGCGGCCGGGCAGCCAGCCCCCACCAAGGTGCCGCAAGAGGAAGCGCCGCGCTCCGCCGTCGGGCCTGCCCACCAAAGCGCCGTGTCAGGCGGCGTCCCTGCGGAGCCCGCCGCGCCGGCGGTGGTCCCGTAGGTTCACCACCTCCTTCAGCCCCATGCTGCACAATGTCCCCATGACGTTTGCCAATGTGGGACTTCTTGGAACCAAGCCAGGCCAGCGCGACGCCCTCGTGGCCATCCTGCTCCGGCCCAAGCCCGGGATGAAGGAAGCCGGCTGCCTTCTCTATGAGGTGGGCATCAACGATGACCTGCCGGACACCGTCTTTGTTTCCGAACTCTGGGAATCCGCGGAAGCGCACCAGGCGTCGCTGGAACTGGCCAGCACGCGCGCCGCAATCGCCGAGGCGATGCCGCTGCTCTCAGGGGAGATGGGAGGCCACCGGTTTGCCGTTGTGGGGTCACCCCTGCGCTGACGGCGCCGGAGGCAGCCTGCCCAATAAACAGGTCTCCTGGACAGGGTGTTCTGTGATGAGTGGATTGCGGCGATTGGGGTAAGGGAGGACACATGAAACCGTTGCCCGCACTTGAGCTTGTCACCCGTTTCGAAGATGCCGAATGGCTTGACCCGTTGGCCAGGACTGTCCGGAAAGCCGTCAAGAAAGTCATCAAGCCCCAGTGGGCCCGGGACATCCTGCACGGCGTCCCCATCGGCCACCCGGTCCACCCCCTCGCTGTCCAGGTGCCGATTGGCGCCTGGGTCTCGGCGGGCGTGCTTGATGCCGTTCCCGGTGGCGAAAAAGCTGCCAGGTTGTTGATCGGTGTGGGCACCGCAAGCGTGCTTCCGTCCGCGCTGGCCGGGCTCATGGACTGGTCGCAGCTGCACCCGCAGCAGCAGCGGGTGGGCCTGGTGCACGCGGCGGCCAACGTCACGGCAACAGGCCTCTACATTGCATCACTCGTCCAGCGGGCCAGGGGCGGCCAGGGCGGCGGCAAGGTGCTTGCGTACCTGGGGCTCGCCACTGTGGGCGCCGGCGGGTTCCTTGGCGGGCACCTGACCTACCGCCAAGCCGCAGGGGTCAACCACAGCGAGGAGATTCCGCACCGCTTTCCCTCCGGCTGGCATCCGCTGTCCCCGCTGGCCGAACTGCCGGAGGGCGGCCTCCATAAGCGCGTCGTGGCCGGTATTCCGCTGCTGGTCCACCGCGAGGGCACCACCATCAATGTGCTGTCCGATGTCTGCAGCCACCTTTCCGGACCGCTTCACGAAGGCAAGATCAAGGACGTCGGCGGGGACGCATGCGTGGTCTGCCCCTGGCACCGGAGCACGTTCGCACTGCGCACGGGCGAAGTGAAGGCCGGTCCCGCCACGTCCAGGCAGCCGGTCTTCGAAACGCGCGTCACCGGGGACACCGTAGAGGTGTGCCTGCCCGGGGCCGACGGGTAGTGCGGGCGGACGGGTAGTAAGGACATTCGGCCCTACTGGCTGCTGTCACGCCGGGGAAAACTGGCTCCATGGGTTGGCTGCGTGTACGGTGAGTGACCTCCGGCAGGACATTGCGTCTCTCTACAAAACCCGCAAAGGAACTGTCGACTTCGTGGACGTTCCTCCGCTGCTCTTCGCTGTCGTCCAGGGTCAAGGGGACCCTGATGGGCCAGCATTCGCCGGGGCGGTGCAGGCGCTGTTTACCGTCAGCTACGCGGCACACTTTGGTCTTAAGAAGCAGTCCGGTGAGGTGACAAAAGTGATGCCCCTCGAAGCCTTGTGGTGGTTCGAGGACCCGGATCACACGGAGCCGCCGGAAGCCGTGAGCGCAGGCTTCACGGGACTCGGGGGCTTTGCCCGGGAGTCATGGCGCTGGCAGGCCATGATGGTGCAGCCTGAACCGATCGATGAAGCCCTTCTTGAGCGGGCCGTGGAAGAATCCCGTCCCAAAGGGCTTCCCGGTTTGGAGTTGGTCCGCTTCGAGCGTTGGGAAGAGGGCCGCTGCGCGCAGGCGCTCCATATCGGTCCCTACGCGGATGAAGGCCAGACCATCGCCCTTCTGGACGCGGCCATCACGGCCGCCGGATTTAAGGTCCGGGGGCGGCACCATGAGATCTACCTCGGCGATCCGCGACGCAGCGCACCGGAAAAGCTGCGCACTTTGCTTCGCCACCCAGTGGTGTGATTCATGATGGTGCGGATTTCAGAACCACGGGAGATTGCCTCCGGAGTGGTCCTCATGACCACCGGTTCAGGGCCCATGGCCTCAAATCTCTACCTTGTGAGGTCAGGTTCCGCGTGGGTGATGGTTGACTGCGGATGGGCGGCCAGTGCGGAGCCGGTCCGCAAGGCTGTGGAAGACATGCTCGGATCCGGGACTGCGCCCGCAGCCATCTTCCTGACGCACATCCATCCCGACCACTCGGGCGCTGCCGGGGCCCTGGCACGGCGGTGGGACATCCCGGTGTTCGTCCACCAGGCTGAATTGCCCATGGCTGCCGGGCGGTACATCCCTGAGTTCTCCATGCCGTTGGACCGGTGGCTCATCGCCCCGTTCCTGTGGTCCCTGCCGGCCCGTGCACGCCGGCGGGTTGAAGCCGCAGGCGACATCACCGACGTGGTGCAGAGCCTGCCCCGGGACGGAAAAATGCCAGGTCTACCCGAGTGGGTCGCCGTCCCAACGCCCGGCCACACCGCCGGACACGTGGCCTACTGGCGATCCCGCGACGGTGTCCTGATCACTGGTGATGCTGTTGTGACGGTCAACTTGAACTCGATTCGCGGGCTCCTGCCGGGAAGACAGGATCTGTCCGGGCCTCCCTGGTACACCACGTGGAACTGGAAGCTGGCCATGGAATCAGCCAGGCGCCTGGCGGAGCTGGGCCCACGGTTGCTGGCACCCGGGCACGGACCGCCCCTGGCCATGGGGGTGGTGCCCCGGCTCCGGGCCCTGGCCGCCAGGGAGCGTGCCTTGCGGATTCCACTTCGTCGCCGCCTTGGGGGAGCGCCCGAGGCTGCATAGCCACATGGGCGTCGGCAGTAAACCAGGCATGCGTAACCGCTGCTCCGCCGCAGCCTGACGGTCAGTCTCAACCTACGTGGCCAGTCTTAGACGGCGAGGCGCTCCAGGAGCGCTTCCTCTAGGAGGCTTCGTTGCCCCGGGAGGGTGCCTGGCGGCCAGTGGGTTGGTTGGGGGTCTTGGTGTTCGGGGTTGTAGTGGCGGCCGGTGGGTGAGGTCCAGCCGGGTGGTCCGTTGTTGGTGGCGGGGTCGGGGGTCCAGGCGCGGGCGTGCTTCAAACGGTGATGTTTGGGGCAAAGCTGCGCCAGGTTCCGGACGGCTGTTCTGCCGCCGTGTTCCCAGGCTGTGCCATGGTCGGTGTGGTTGTCGGGGGTGTGGTTGCTGCAGCCGGGGAAGGTGCAATTTCCGTCCCGCATGCGGATCCATTGTTTGATGGTTTCGGGGAGCCGGTAGCGGGTGCGTCCGATCTCCAGGGGTGCCCCGTCGCGGGGGTCGACCAGGACGCGGTAGAACGACTCCGCCCCGTCCGCGACAAGCCTCCGCGCCATCGACGCCGGGATGGGGCCAAGGCCGTCCAGCACGGCCGGCTCATCGGTGAGTCCGAGCCGGGCGAAGACCGGGACGGTGACCAGGACATCGGCCCGCGGGGTGGGGACCTTGCCAACATCACCAGTGCTCCCTGTGCCGGAAACGCTGCCTGCGGCCGCCGTATCACCTGTAGCCCGTGCAGCCTCACCCACAGCAGCCTCGGCCGTGGCCGTGGTGTTTCCTGCGCCGAGGAGGAGTGCTGCTGCGATGTCGGGGCGGAGTTGGGTGAGGGTGCGGGTTTCGTTAGGGCCTTGGAGGCCGCGGGCGGTGGCGGTGGTGCGGTTCCAAATGGCGCAGGCGGTGTCGCCGGGGAGGTAGAGCGAGAGCCAGGCCATGCCGTCGCGGTCGGGGGTGTATTCCATCCGCCGGTCCGCGACGCCTTTGGCGTGGCGTTTTTCGAGGGTTTCGGGGTGGTGGCGTTCCCGCCAGGCGCGGACCTTGGCGCGGAACCGGGCGGGGACGAGTTCGCCGGGCGCGGCGCCGCGGGCGGGGTTGGGGGCGTCGGGGTCGAAGAAGTGCGCCACCAAGGCAGCAGCCCCGTCGGGGGTGAGGCCTTCGGTTTCGTCGGCGACAAGCCTGGCATGCTGCCACGACACCGATCCAGACGACAATGCACCCATCACCCGCGGCAATGAAAACATCCGCCGGGACTGCTCCACCAAAGCACCCGCCGCCCCAGAACTCACTGTCAGGACTCCGGCGATCTCCTCCACCGCGGACATCTCCGCAAACACTTGCTCATTCAGCGGGGCGTCGGGGGCAAGGAGTGCCTGCTGGATTTCGACGCACTCCGCCACATCGCGCGCCTTCACCGCCGCGAGCTGAGCCTCCAACCGCCACACAGCCGCCAACCGCTCCAGACACAACTCATACCGCCGCTGCAACACATCAACAGCGGCACCTGCGACGGCCCCCAAACCAGCTGAGTCGAGGGAAGCGTCTTCCAGAACCAGTACATCCAACGCAGCAACGGAGGCACGAACGGCCTCCATCACCGCCGCCAGGTCAGTACTGATTTCCATAAAAACATCGTCCTACGAGGCACTGACAATAATAGGTCGTGGGTAGGCCACGGCAGCAGACGCCCATCGCCGCAATGCAGCTCAGCCGGGTGCGGTGACCCATTCGCCGCTTCGCAGCACTGCCTTCAGGTTCAGGTCCTGGTCAAGAACGACGACGTCGGCCTGCATTCCGGCGCGCAGGTCGCCCGCATGCGCCGAGAGACCCAGCAACGATGCCGGGACTGCCGACGCGGAGGTGACGGCATCCCGCAACGGAACTCCGGCAGCAACGCAGGAGCGGATGACGTCCAGCAACGTGCTGGTGCCGCCGGCAATGGCGCCAGTGGCGTCAACCCGGGCTACGCCGCCGGCAACTGTGACGGAGAGGGACCCCAGCCTGTACTGTCCGTCCTCCAGCCCGGTGGCGGCCATCGAATCGGTCACCAGCGTGATGTTGTGCGGCCCCACAAGGTCAAACACCAACTTCACGGTTTCCGGTGCCAGATGCACGCCATCGGCAATCAGCTCCACCACAGCCTGCCCGGCCTTGGCTGCGCTGAGGCTCGCCGATACTGGCCCGGGGGAGCGGTGGTGAAGCGGAGGCATGGCATTGAACAGGTGGGTTACCGTTGGGCGGTTCCTGCCGGTGGAATTGCCGGCCGAGTCCAAAGCCGCGGCCGCGCGCGCCAGGAAGGCTGCCGCCGTCGCATGGTCCGCGGCGGTGTGGCCCAGGGATGGGATGATGCCGCGGGCCGCAAGCTGGGCGGCGAGTTCGGAGGCGCCGGGCAGCTCGGCCGCCAAGGTCATGGAGGCCAGGGTTGGCCCTGCCGCGGCCAGCATGCGGGCCACCACCTCAGGATCCGGCTCCAGGAGCAGGACGGGATCGTGCGCGCCACACTGCTGGCCTGAGAGGAATGGACCTTCCAGGTGCGATCCGGCAATCAGCCCCAGGCCTGCCAGCTCCCGCAGTATCTCCAGGTTCCGGACCAGGTCCCCGGGCTCTCCGGTAACCAGGCTGGCCAGCAGCGTGGTGGTCCCGCGGCTGTGCAGGTAGCGTGCCGCCCGCTCGGCGCCGTCGGGATCGCCCTCCGAGAAATCCGAACCGTAGGCGCCATGGCAGTGCACGTCCACCAGTCCGGGCACCAGGAAGCGTCCGCCGGGTGCGTCCGGCGGAAGTACCCCGGGGAAGTCCTGCGCCGGGCCCGCGAAAGTGACCAGGCCGCCGTCGGCCGCCACCACCCCGTCCGCAATATCCAGCGAGGCGGTGACGATGCGGCCGCGAAGAAACAGTTCCTTGCCCATCGTTTACCGTCCTTCGTTCGTGGGTTGGGGCAGCGGCACGGCCGCCACGGCGGCAGCCATGCGGGCGGCCAGTCCGTGGTCCGCGGCGCCGGCGCGGTCCCCGCCCGCCCCGCCCCCTTCCCGGGGCCGCGCCGAGGTGTGCACGGCATGGACTCCCGCTTCAAGGAGCGACGGTACCAGCGCCAGGGTGACACCCCCACCGGCCATGATCTGGACCGAGGGAGCACTCCGGCGTCCCTGCCGCACAATCCTGCGCAGCATCTCCAGCCCCGCGGCGCAGTCGGGGGCCCCACCACTGGTGAGGAGCCGGTCCACCCCTGCGTACTCCAGCCGGGAAAGTGCCCCGGCAGGGTCCAGGCCGGCGGCCAGGGCTGCGTCGAACGCGCGGTGGAACGTGACTTCGGCATCCGGCCTCACGGCCCGCACTGCTGCCACAATGTGCCGGATTGCCTGGACATCCGGGCCGCCGTCGGATGCCAGGACACCAACCACCACGCCCGCGGCTCCGGCACCCAAAGCCGCAGCGGCATCGCGCTCAATGACATCGAGCTCGCCGGGCGAATAGGTGAAGTTGCCCGGCCGCGGACGCACCAGGACATGGACGGGAAGGCCCAGGCCGCACGCCTGCCCGATGGTGCCGATGCTTGGCGTGACGCCCTCTGTCTCCGCCAGGGCGGCGCACAGTTCAACCCGGGCCGCGCCGACGGCGCCGGCCAGCCGGACGCCGTCGGCATTCTCCACGGCCAGCTCAAACTGCGGCGCGGTGCATTCCACGGACACCAGCCTGCCGCTCAGAGTCCCTGCCATGCCGGCTTCCGGCCGAAGGTGTCCTGGTAATACTCGCGGTGGGCGAGCCGGGAGGCTGCGGCCTCGTCCACCAGTACCGAGACGTGCGGGTGCAGCTGGAGGGCCGACGCCGGGCAGATGGCCGCTACGGGACCTTCGACGGCGGCAGCCACAGCCTCTGCCTTGGCCTCCCCCATGGCCAGCAGCAGCAGGTGCCGGGCCTCACGGATGGTTCCCAGGCCCTGGGTCAGCACATGGTCCGGCACCTCCTCCGGTGCATCAAAGAAGCGGGCGTTGTCCAGGCGCGTCTGCCGGGTGAGCGTCTTGATCCGCGTACGGGAGGCCAGCGAGGACATGGGTTCATTGAAGCCCACATGGCCATCCGTCCCGATGCCCAGAATCTGGATATCCACGCCGCCCGCGGCGGCGATCCGGGCCTCGTAAGCGGCGGCCTCCGCCTGCGGATCCCGGGCCATGCCGTCCAGTCCGCGGACCGCGCCGTCGCCGAAGTCCACGCTGGTCGTGAATTCCTCCCGGATGACCGAGTGGTATGACTGCGGATGCCCGGCAGGCAGTCCCACGTACTCGTCCAGCAGGAACGCCTGGGCCTGCGCGAAGCTCAGGCCGCCGCTGCGGTGCCGTCCGATAAGTTCCTGGTAGGTGCCCAGCGGGGTGGACCCGGTGGCCAGTCCCAGGACGGACGGGCCGCGGCGGACCTGGTCCTCGATGGCATCAGCGGCCGTGCGGGCCACGTCGTCAGGGGTGGGAAGGATGATGATTTCCATGCGCTCTGGGTGCTTCCGGTTGCAGTTGCGGGAGATGGGGATGAAAACGGGGTGGCGCTACTTGGCGGCGTCGGTCTCCACGGTGACTTCGTCGTCCTCGCGGCCGGGGGTGCGCAGATTCCAGCGCTTGATGACGAAGGAGAAGAGGAAGTAGTAGATCGCCGCGTAGCCAAGTCCTATGGGGATGAGCAGCCAGCCGTTCTGTGATTTGCCGAAGTTGAGGACAAAGTCGATCAGGCCTGCAGAGAATGTGAACCCGTGATGGATTCCCAGCGCGTTGACCAGGGCCATGGACGTTCCGGTCAGGACGGCGTGGACGATGTAGAGCGGGAAGGCCACGAACATGAAGGAGTACTCAAGCGGTTCGGTGATGCCGGTGAAGAAGGCGGTCAGTGCGGTGGAGAGCATGATGCCGCCGACGATCTTCTTCTGCGAGGGCTTGGCGTGGCGCCAGATGGCAAGCGCTGCTGCAGGCAGGCCGAACATCATGATGGGGAAGAAGCCGGTCATGAAGATGCCCGCGCTGGGGTCTCCGGCGAAGAAGCGGTTGAGGTCACCGCGGACCAGGTGGCCCGAGGCGTCGGTGTAGTCGCCGATGAGGAACCAGACGCCGGAGTTCAGGATGTGGTGCAGTCCCGCGGGGATCAACATGCGGTTGGCGAAGCCGTAGATCCCGCCGCCGGCAACAGCATTGCTGGCCACGGCCTGGCCCACCGCGGAAAGGCCGGCGTTGAAGAGCGGGTAGGCCAAGGCAAGGACGACGCCGGCTACCAGGCTGGAAACGGAGGTCAGGATGGGCACCAGGCGGCGGCCGCTGAAGAATCCAAGGAAGTCCGGCAGTTTTGTGCGGTAGAAGCGCTGCCACAGTGATGCGGAAAGCAGGCCCACCACAATGCCGGCCAAGACGCCGTAATTGATCATCGCCTGCTTGCCGGCCGGGTCAACCTGTCCTGCCAGGACCAGCGGGGACATGGCCTTGAAGACGCCGTCGATCACCATGTAGCCAACGACGGCGGCCAAAGCAGTGGAACCATCAGCCTTCTTGGCCCAGCCGATGGCAATGCCCACCGCAAAAATGAGCGGCAGCCAGGTGAAGACCGCATTGCCGGCTGCGGAGATGACGGCGGCGCCGCCTTCGAATCCAGGAATGGCGCCAAGCAGGTCGGCCTGGCCAATGCGCAGCAGGATGCCTGCGGCGGGAAGAACGGCGATGGGCAGCATCAGGGTGCGGCCCAGGCGCTGCAGTGTGGCAAACGCCTTGTTTGGCTTCTTTTCGGGAGCCAAGGCGGCGGTCTCGGATGTTGACATGGTTGCACCTCTGCGGGTTCGGGTGGGGCTTGTAAAGGAGGGGTTCCAGCCGGTACTGTCTGGTTATGACCAGTTCAGTGTGATTCATCCCACGAGTACCTGTCAAGGCAATGGGAAATCCCGCCGGGCCATTCAAAAGGCCGGTGGTGGAAGCCATAATTGGTCGCACTTGGGCCGCCGGCCCCGGTGAGGAAGCAGTGCTCCCAGCGGGCACCATCAGAAAGGGCAACCATGTCCAAAGCAGAAAAGATCATTGAAGGACTGGGCGGCGCCGGCAACATCGTGGAGATTGAAGCCTGCATTACCCGCCTTCGCACGGAGGTTAAAGATGGTTCCCTCGTGAACGAGGCCTCCTTGAAGGCCGCCGGAGCCCACGGCGTGCTGACCTCCGGCACGGCTGTCCAGGTCATTGTTGGCCCGGAGGCCGACAACCTGGCCGAAGACATCGAGGACCTCCTCTAGTGGGTCAGTCCCTGGTGGTGCTGGCACCCATCGCGGGTACCGTAATTCGCCTTGCCGAAGTCCCGGACCCTGTGTTCGCCGGCCAGATGGTGGGTTCCGGCGCCGCAGTGGAACCGCCGGCGGGCGAGATGTTCGACGTCGTGTCCCCCGTGGCGGGAAAGGTGGTCAAGCTGCTGCCGCACGCCTTTGTTGTGGTTGAGTCCTCGGGGCGCGGCGTCCTCACCCATGTGGGCATCGATACGGTCAAGCTCAAAGGCGAAGGCTTTAAGCTTCTGATTGCCCAAGGCGACACTGTCGACGCCGGCGCTGCCGTCATGCGTGTCGATCCCACCGCCGCCCTTGCGGCAGGTTACTCGATGGTGAGTCCCGTCGTCATCCTCGATACCAAGCCGGACGTGGCAACGCTTACTGGAGCCGGCACGGTCACCGCCGGCCAGGAGCTGTTCTCGCTGGACTAGGGGTTGGCTTCTAGAGCCGGACTTCCATGTTCAGCGAGTAGCGGTCGGAGCGGTACCACGAACGTGAATGTTCGATGGCAAGGGGGCCTGAATAGGACACCCGGTCGAAGGCCAGAACCGGCGCCCCCGTGCCGGTTCCGAGGAGCGCCCCCACATCCGCGGGGGCGCCCTCGGACCGCACGCTCTGCCGTGCCCTGTCGATCTGGTGCCCGAACTGCGCGGCGAGGGCTTTGTAAACCGAGCCGGTCAGGTCGATGTCCAGAAGGCCGCGGGCATGTTCGGGGTTGTACCAGGCGTCATCCACGCTGACCGGCCGGCCGTCTGCCAGGCGGAGGCGCTTCAAGTGGATGGCCTCGGAGCCCGGCGGCAGGCTGAGCGCCTCTGCCGTATCCGCGGGGGCAGCGCCCGCTTCGGCCACCAGCACCACCGTACTGGGCACGTGTCCCATCGCCTCCATTTCCTGCGTGAACGAGGCCAGGTGGAGTGTTGACTGCACTGGGGAATCCGCCACGAAGGTACCCTTCGCCGGAACCCGGACCAGGTGCCCCTCGTTGACCAGGCGGCCGATGGCGGCGCGGACTGTAATGCGGCTGACACCGTAGGAGTCCATGAGCGTCCGCTCGCTGGGAAGCCGGGCGCCGGGCTCCAGTTCCTCTTTGGCGAGCTTGAGTATGATCAACCGCAGCTGCTCGTGCTTGGGGACCTGGGTGTTATTGATGGCCGTGGCCGCCGCTCCGGCGGTGCTCCTTGATGTGGCGGACAATTGAGGCCCCTCCTGCTGCTGGATAAGTCCGGTCCGGACCACCTGCTTGGATTATTCCACAGGCGCGGGCCGCGGGGGGCCGCCCGGCCACCTTTGTTGCCGGGCCGGGCGTTAGCGCACCAGTTCCGCATCGCGGGGCGCGGCAGGCTGCCGCACTGCCCTGGTGCGCAGTGCGAGCATGAGCACCGCACCCAGCAGGGCGGGCGCCGCGAAGGCAATGGCGGCTACGGGGACGCCGCCGCCTAAGCCCACCAGCAGTGCGCCGTAGGTTGGGCCTGCGATGGCTCCGATGCGTCCCACAGCAAGTGCCCAGCCAAGGCCGGTGGCGCGGGTGGCGGCAGGGTAGAACTGGGCGATGTAGTCGTTGATCATGTTCTGCGTGCCCAGGCCGCCGAAACCTGCGACGGCGGCGAGCACCGTCATGAGCGCGGCCGGCGGGTTGGCGGACATCAGGAGCAGGGCTGCCGCTGCACTGGCGAACCCCACCACCACCAGCGGCCCGGGCCCGAACTTCTGGCTGGCCACAGATGCCAGGACGGTGCCGACCACGGCACCCACCGAGTAGGCCAGCAGGAATGACACAGAGGATCCGACGCCGAACCCGGCAGTGCGCATGATCTGCGGCAGCCACGTGCTGACGCCAAAGATGGTCAGCAGGCTCAGGAGAGTGATGCCCCACAGCAGGACTGTGGTCTTGCCGGTGCCGTTGGCGAAGAGGGCGCGCGTGGGAGAGACCCGCACGGCTGTGGCCGGGACATCCGTGGTGCGGGGCAGCCCGTAGGCGGCCTCGATGCTGTCGGCCTCTGCGGTGCGGGACCGGGTCCGCAGGAACGACGGTGACTCCGGCAGCAGGAACCAGGCGAAGGGAACGATCAGCAGCCCTGCGGCACCGATCGCGTACACCGGGCGGAAACCACTGGACTCCAGGACAGCGAGGGACGTCAGCGAAGCGGCAACAGTACCCGTTGCCGGCCCGGTCAGCACCGCACCGAGGACCAGTGACTTTTTCCCCGGCGGCGCGAATTCATTGGTGAGGGCTACCGCCGTCGGCAGCAGGCCGCCCACGCCGAAGCAGGCGATGAAGCGGAACGCTGCGAAGAGCTCCCAGCTGGGTGCCATGGCGCAGGCGAGCATGGCCAGCGAGAACAACGCCAGGGCGGACACAAAGATCCGGCGGCGGCCCAGCCGGTCCGTGAGCGTACCCACGATGAGTGAACCGAGCAGCATCCCCACCAGCGCCAACGAGCCCACCGCGCCTGCCGCGGCGGGCGTGACATTGAAGGGCGGCTGCCCGATCAGGGCGGGGAGGGTGGCGCCGTAGACGTAGAGGTCGTAGCCGTCGGCGAGCAGGCCAAGCCAGCACAGCACGAAGATACCGGCCAGGGATTTGCTGGGGGCATTGGAGTTCATCATTGATTCCAATCGGGTCAAGGGACGCTGGCTGTATGCCTGCGGGACGTCCATCAGCTTGGCTTGCTGCAGCAGCCCTGCGAACGGTCTTTTCACTGGGTGAAAAGCCTCTTTGTGGCGGGGCCCACACCGCCCAGGCTTGAAGGACGCAACGGATGGAGGCAGAGATGGCGGGAGCGGGCAGGGCGGCAGCCGCCGCGCCCACAGAGGCCGCCACCGGTCTTCCGGGCACGCCCGTACTGGTGCGGGCTCTGAGCCTGCTTGCCCAGTTTACGGAACAGCGCCGTGCCCTGAATCTGTCCGAACTTTCCCGCCAGGCCGGACTTGCCCCTGCCACGGCCCTGCGGCTGGTGCGGCACCTGACGGAGTGGGGCGCGCTGGAACGCCTCGAGGACGGCCGCTACGTGGTGGGTGTGCGCCTCTGGGAAATTGCCTCGCTCTCGCCGCGGGGCCACGGGGTGCGGCAAATCGCCCTGCCTTACCTTGAGGATCTGTACGAGGTCACCCGGCATCACGTGCTGCTTGCCGTCCGCGAAGGCACGGACGCGGTCCTGATCGATCGGCTCTCTTCCCGGACCGCGACGGAGGTGGCTTACCGGGTTGGCGGACGCATGCCGCTGGGGACCACCGCCGTCGGGCAGGTCCTGCTGGCCCACGCCGCTCCGGAGCTGCTGCAGGAACTGCTTTCGCAGCCGGCGCCCCCAGGGGTGCCGGGCAGTGTTTCGGGTGCCGGGAGTCTCCCGGCGGCCCGGCTTCGCGGTGTCCTGGCAAACGTAAGGCAATCCGGCGTCGCAGTGGTTCGGCGGGACCATCCCTCCCGCACTGTCTCCGTCGCCGCACCCATTCATGGGGCTGCCGGCGATGTAGTGGCTGCATTGTCCATTGTGGTCCCGGATGCCCAGACGCCGGCGCATGAGCTGGTGCCGCTGGTCAGGGCCGCCGCGCGGGCCATCTCGCGAAGCCTCGGCCACCAGGCGAAGGCCAGCGGAGCATGGCGGCACCCGCAGCTCCAGGAGCCGGGCCACCCCCCGGCCTGACACTTGGCGTCCTCCCGGCGCTCGCCAATCCCGCCGGTTTTGAGACCGTTCCGTTATTTGCGTCCCGCCTTTCACCCTTTACGCTTGAGACTACTAAGCATGCTGTCTATTTCGGAGGTTAACCCTGATGCGAAAAGTTTCTGTGCTTGGAGTGGTAACTGCGGCGATGCTGGCCTTGGCCGGCTGTTCGGGAGGAGGCGGCGGAACTGCCAGCCCGTCAGGCACGGCAACGACGTCGGCATCCGCCTCTGCCAGCCAAACCGCCAACGCCAAGGTGTACTCGGAGGACGAGCTCCGCGACCTCATTTCGGGCATGAAGGACGCTGACGGCAACGAACTCAAGCTGTACTCCAAGGAGCAGGTTGACCAGGGCGGAAACATTGCCAACCTGCTCATGAGCACGGCAACCATCGACCCCAAGGACTGCAAGGACATCGCCACCGCCGGCTTGCTGGACAAGGTGGAAAGCGGCGACGTAGCCGTGGCGCTTTCCGAGGGCAACCAGCCGCGCACGCTGTCAGCACAGTCCGGCAGCCAGGGCCCCGACGCCGTCAAGACACTGAGTGACATCAGCGGCAAGATGAACCAGTGCGCCAAATTCTCGGTCTCCGCCCTTGGCCAGAAGTACGACGTTTCCAGCCAGGAGCTGAAGGCGGACACTGACGCTGATGAGACCTTCGCAACCGTCAGCACCCGCAGCGGCGACAACCAGCAGAAGCTGATGCAGGTTTCCGCTGCCCAGGGGCGCCTGTTGGTGGTTGCCACCAAGGGCGGCACCGATCTGGGCGACAAGGACCAGAAGGAGCTTGAGGAGCTCATTAACGACGTGTTGAAGAAGGCCGAAGGCGGCGCAACGTCCAGCCCCACCTCCACCAGCTCGTCCGGTTCTTCCGGCACGTCATCGCCGGGCAGCTCGGCGTCGTCCACTGCCTCGTCCACCTCGTCGGCGACGATGACCTCGGGCAGCGGTTCCTCGTCGTCGGCCTCCCCGACGGCGTCGCGGTAGCGGCACCAACTCCGCAATATTGAAACGGGGCGGGCCAGGACAATTACTGTCCTGGCCCGCCCCGTTCTCTCGTTGCCCGGCGCCCTACTTGGCTTTGCCGCTCAAGCCGACGCTGGCGCTTGTGTTTTCCGGCAACTCGGAGACGACCTCCCGTGTTGGTGCGCCCCGGAACTTCGGTGATGGGTCCTGTCCCGCTGTAAGCCGCTGCAGCTCCTGCCCCTCAAAATCCTCTTCCTTGCCCAGCAGGATCGCAGAGTCGTGGTTGGTGATCTCACCCTTGAAGGCGCGCAGCATGACGCTGCGGTCAAACTGGCCTTCCCACTTCGAGACAACGAAGGTGGCAACACAGTTGCCCAGCAGGTTGACTACGACGCGCATTGAGTCCATGAGCCGGTCTGCGCCAAGGAGCAGTGCCACGCCGGCCACCGGGAAGATACCCAGTGCTGCAGCAGTGGCGGAAAGTGCGAGGAACGAGGAGCCGGGAACTCCCGCCATGCCCTTGGACGTCAGCAGCAGTACGCCAAGGGCGGCCAGCTGTTGGCCAAGGTCAAGGTGGTGGCCGAAGGCCTGGGCCAGGAACAGCAGGGAGATCGAAAGGTAGATCGCGGCCCCATCGAGGTTGAAGGAGTAACCGGTGGGCACCACAAGGCCGGTGGTGGCACGGGAGCAGCCCGCGTTGGTCAGTTTGGTCATGATCCTGGGCATCACCGCTTCGGTTGATGCGGTGCCCAGGGCCAGGAGGAACTCCTCCCGCGTGTACTTCAGGAACTGCCAGAGCGGCACCCGGGCAAACCCCCAGGCCACGACGAACAGCAGGCCGATGAAGACCAAAGCGGCGCCGTAGCAGGCTGCGATCAGGACCGCGTAGGTGCTCAGGGTATCCAGCCCGTACTGGCCGATGATGAATGCCATGGCGCCGAAGGCGCCCAGCGGGGCGACCTTCATGATCCATGCCATGATCTTGAAGATCAGTTCCAGGATGGTTTCCATGACGTTGATGACCGGCAGGCACTTTTCGCGCCCGATCACTACGATGGCAGCACCAAAAAACACTGAGAAGAAGAGCACTTGCAGGAGGCTGTTGCTGGCAAATGCGCCGATGACGCTGGCCGGGATGATGTCCAGAATGAAGGACGCTGCATCCTTGGGTGCCGCGGACCCGGTCTTTGCGTCCAGGTCTGCCTGGGAGAGCGTCGACGGGTCGATGTTCAGGCCGGCTCCGGGCTGGACGATGTTTCCCACAATGAGTCCGAAGACCAGGGCGAACAGGGTTGCTCCCGTGAAGTAGAGCAGGGCCTTTACCCCAACCCTTCCGACCGCCTTGACGTCGCCTACGGCTGAAATTCCGGTAACGATCACCAGGAAGATCAGCGGCGCGATGATCATTTTGATGAGTTTGATGAAGCCATCTCCGAGCGGCCTCAGTTGTGATCCAAGGTCCGGCCAGAAATGCCCGATGAGGACACCTGCCACGACGGCGATCAGAATCTGGAAGAAGAGCGACTTGTACAGCGGCTTCCTCTTCGCGGGCACCGAACTCGCCTTCAGTGCCTCAGGGTTTGGGATCTTCATTGACCTTTGCCTATCAATCGGGAACAGCCCGTTTTCGGGGCCGTTTCCAACGTAATCCTCGTCACACTAATTCCGCAAGAGGAAAACCAAATTCCGCTATGTGGAATGTTAAATAGTGTTTGTGACTGCGACCCCGTCGAGTCGTGAGCGCAACTCGGCCATCAACTGCTGTGCGGGGACGGAGGCGTCCAGCTTCACGAAGCGCGCGTACTCCGGCAGGTCCCGGTATCCCGACTGGAATGCGGCGAGGTCATCAAGGCTCTCTGAGTCAGTGCCCCGGACAATGATGCGGTGGTGCGCCTCGACGGGGTCGATGTCCAGATGGAAGATGGCGTCCGGTTCCGGCAGGCGGGCCAGCAGCCACGGAAGGAACCGGCCGCGTGGCAATCCGTTGGCGGTCCGCAGTGCCAGCTGGCAGTGGAGGTGCCGGTCCATGATTACCAGGCCGTCGAACCGGCTGGCGCGCAGGTGCGATACCAGTACGTTGCCCACCCGGAGGGCGGTTTCGACGGCGTCGGCCAGTTTGGCGGGCAGGCGCACTCCCAGCCTGGCGGACAGCAGGGACATGACCCGCCGGCCCGCGTGGTTGCTCAGGAGCAGCGCACGGCCGCCCTCCGCCCGCACCGACGACGCCAAGGCGCGGGCCGCCGTCGACTTCCCTGATCCGTCGATACCCGTCAGCACAATGATCATCCGGCCTCCTCCCGCCGCCTTGTTCAACGCCGGGGGAGGGCGCAACGTCCCGGGTGAGCTGCAATTCACAGCTGGGGGACAGAGTCCGGGGCGGCAGGTCAAGGAAGTGAACAGCAAAGCGGGCCGCTAGATGCTGACGGGCCGCCTGATGGTGGAAAAGGACCTACATGATGCCGGTGGGTACCAGCAGGGCCCACGCCAGTACCGGTGCCACCAGCACCACGCCGCCTGCGTAGAACATCAGCTGCTTGTAGACGCGCTGCCGGTCGTCGTCGCGGGCGTTGGCCACTACGAGTGCTCCGTCCGTGGAGAAGGGGGATACGTCGACGACGGTGGCTGCGATGGCCAGCGCGGCCACGGTTCCGGAGGCGCTGAGCGAGCTGGTGGCCAGGAGTGGGCCGGCCAGCGGGATGAAAGCGGTCAGCAGGGCGGTGGAGGACGCGAAGGCCGAGCCGACACCGATCACGTAGCAGAGGACCAGGGCGATCAGCAGCGGAGCCCCCAGGGCCAGGGCGTGCTCGGCAAGCGTGTCGATGACGCCCACGTGCTCCAGCAGGGATACGTACGTGATCATGCCTGCCACGAGCAGGACGGTGGACCAGGAGATGCCGCCGATGAAGGTCTTGTGTTCCTTGATGTTGATGAACGCGAGCAGGAGGCCGGCGGAGAGGGCCACGAAGCCGATGGGCATGTGGAAGCCGAGGGTGCACACCAGCATTGCCGCGATCAGCGCCAGCGTCAGGATCTGCTGGCCGTGCGGGCGTCCGGCGGAGGAAGTGTCGATGTCCACGTGCAGCCCGCTGGCACCGTCGCGCAGTTTGCCGATCAGGGCGAACAGGACGATGGTCAGCACCGAGAGGATGAGGTTCAGGGCGAAGCTGGCAATGAACAGGCCGCCCTGGGAAATCGGGAAGTCGTTCTTCAGTGCGATGTTGTGGACCAGCACGCCGGCCACGGACAGCGGGGAGAATCCGCCGGCGTGTGCGCCGTTGATGATGAAGGCGCCCATGACCACGGGGTGGATGCGCGATTCGTAAGCGAACCCGATCGCGGCCGGTGCCAGCAGCGCGATGGCGGCCGGGGAGAACGTTCCGAGCGAGGTCAGCGCGGCGGCGACCAGGAAGAACACCCACGGCAGCAGCATCGTCTTGCCGCGGACAATCCGCACACATCCCTTGACGATGATCTCGACGGTGCCGTTGCGCTGGGCCATGCTGAAGAAGTAGGTGACGCCGATGATGGTGAGGACGATGGTGGCCGGGAACTCCTCGAGGATCTGCTTGTCAGACATCCCGAGCATGAAATAGCCGACGCCGAATGACGCGACGAGTCCCATCACCCCGATGTTCAGCGGCCATTTGGTGGCGACGACGAACATCACCACGAGGATCACCAGCGGGATGATCTGGACAGCGGTCATGGTCGGCTCCGGGTCCGTGGCGGCCGCCTGGTTGAACATGCCGCCGGCAACGAGGGCAATCACACCCAGGATGGCCAGGCCGGCCACCACCCACAGCAGGATACGACGGCGGAGGTTGCCTTCCACTCAACACTGCTGGAAATCGCGCGGGAACGGGCCGGCGACTACCTCCAGACCGTAGGCTGGAAGCCGGTCGGGGGTTCCCCGGCCGGTACAGCAGTTCCCAGGTGAAAGGCAGGACCATGACCGTTTCCAGCGACGATCCCCAGAACACGGCAGACCTCCGCGGGCCGGGCGACCCGGACGGGCCCAAGGACGAAACCAAGGACGACGTCACCAAGGCCCCGCAGTCCGGCCAGCACCTGGAACAGCCGGGAGCATCCAACATCCGCGAGGAACAGCAGGGCCATGCTGCCGGAACGGTCCCGGCATCGTATGTGGGCGGCGAAGAGGCCGACCCGGAACAGAAGCCCGAAGAGGCGCTGGCGGAGCCGGGCGCCTGGGATGACGAAGTCTGACAATGATCACCCGCGCTGACATTGACCAGGCCGCGCAGCGGACAGCGGGCCTTGTCCGCAGGACGCCCGTCCTGCAGGCGGATGCGGGCACCGCCGCCGGCCCGGTCTGGTTCAAATGCGAATTCATGCAGCACACGGGCACGTTCAAGGCTCGGGGCGCGCTGAACCGGATCCTGGCCAGCAAGGAACGGGGTGAACTGCAGGCGGACGTGGGGGTGGTTGTTGCATCCGGCGGGAACGCGGGCCTGGCCAACGCCTATGCGGCGGCCCAGCTCGGGGTGCCTGCAACGGTCTTCGTTCCTGAAGCGGCACCGGCCGTCAAAGTCGGCAAGCTCAGGGCCATCGGTGCCACCGTGGTCCAGGGCGGTTCAGAATACGCGGCCGCCTACCAGGCCGCCATTGCGCACGCAGAGAAGACCGGCGCCATCTACTGCCATGCCTACGACCAGCCGGAAATTGCCGCCGGCGCCGGGACGGTGGGCTCCGAATTGCTGGAACAGGTGCCGGACGTGGACACCGTCCTGGTGGCCGTGGGCGGTGGCGGCCTGATGGCGGGAGTAGCCGCCGCCGTCGAAGGCTTTGCCAAAGTGGTGGCTGTGGAACCGGAAACTGCGCCCACCCTCCACGCCGCCCTGGCGGCAGGGGAACCGGTGGACGTCCCGGTATCGGGCGTCGCCGCGGACTCCCTGGGTGCCCGTAGCGTTGGTGACATCGGCTTCTCCGTCGCGGTCCGCTGCGGCGTCGGGAGCGTCCTGGTCTCCGATGAACAGATCATCGCCGCCCGCTCCGCGCTGTGGAACGACTACCGGATCGTGGTGGAGCACGGTGCCGCAGCCGCCTACGCCGCGCTCGCCTCCGGCGCCTACGTGCCCGGAAAGGACGAACGCGTTGCCGTCATCCTTTGCGGCGCCAACACGGATCCGGCCACGTTCTAGGCCGGAGACAGAGATAGGCCGGAGACAGAGAAAGGACCGGCCGCCTGTCCCGCAGGCGGCCGGTCCCTTCAGAAGATTGTCTAGCCGCCGGCCTGGCCGCAGAACTTGCTGTAGGTGCTGCCGGCTTCCTGGTAGCCCGACTGCAGATCGGCCAGCTTGTCCTTGTCCGGGTTTTCCTTGGCCTGCTCGTCCGTGTACGCCAAGATCGAGGCCAGGGCGGGCTTGAGGTCGTCCGAAGCAACGGCGTGGATGGGTCGGATCTGGTTGGCGAGGTTGTTCATCCCCGTCTTGCCGGCGTTGTTGGCGGGGTTCGACACAACGGCCTGGATCCGCTCGCAGGTTTCAGCGGTGGACAGTTGGTGCGTGGCGGAGCAGGCCGTGGCGGAGGCAACGAGGCCGGCGGCAAACAGGGCTGTGGCGAATTTCTTCATGGGTCCCTCAGTAGTGGTCAGAGGTTTCGATTGTAAGCAGATTGGGTAGGCCGATGCCTTCGCAAGCCCAATACATGCGCTTAAACTGGCAGCACCAATCGTGCGGAGCTTCCGCAGATGGGCCCCGCGCGCATCGACCCAGACTAAGGAACAAGCATGCGCCATCCAGTACGCCACGGTGCCGCCGCAGGGCTCGTGGCCTCTTTTTCATTGCTTCTTCCCACTGCCCTTCCGGCGTCGGCTGCTCCACCGTCCGGGGAGATAGTGCTCGACGGCGCCACCTCCGCCGAAGGCATCGCGGCAGGGGAGGGCAGGACTTTCTATGCAGGGGAACTCACCACGGGCGATATTTTCCGCGGCGACATCCGCAAGGGCACGGCAACCCGCTTCATCGATGCACCGGCAGGCCGCGCCGCCGCCGGGATGAAGGCCGATCCCTGCCACCACCTGCTGTTTGTGGCGGGCGCCAACACCGGCAAGGCATTCGTCTACAACACCGACACGGGCAAGCCGGTTGCCGATATCCGCCTGGCCCAGGGATTCATCAACGACGTCACCCTCACCAGTGACGGGGCCTGGTTCACCAACTCAGCCGCCGCGGAGCTCTACTTCCTGCCGGTCGGCGGGGACGGGGAACTGGGCAAAGTGAAGACCCTCAAGCTCAGTGGCCCGGCGGCGGACGTCAAACAGGGGTTCAACCTCAACGGCATTGCGGCCGTGCGGGACGGCAAAATGCTCATCGTGGCCCACTCCCTCAACGGAGCCCTCTACACGGTGGACCCCAGGACCGGGGATAGCGCTGCGATCAAGGGCGTCAAGGTTCCTTATGTTGACGGCATCCTGGTGCGCGGCGACAACCTTTGGGCCGTCCAGAACCAGCTGAACCAGATAGCGCGCATCGACCTCTCCGGCGACCTGGCTTCCGGCGAGGTACGGGACACGATCAAGAGCAGCGACTTCAATGTGCCTACAACGGTCGCCTTGTTCGGGAATACGCTCGCCGCGGTCAACGCCCAGTTCAACCAGCCGCCCAGCCCGTTCGAAGTGGTGCTGGTACCGGCCTGGAACCGTTAAACACAGAACTGGCTGGCAGTAGGCACTGCCAGCCAGTTGTCGGACGGGACGAATCAGACAGTCCGCGCAGCCTTTTCCAGGTTGTCCTTCAGCTCAACGGCGTTCTGCCTCTTCACGTAGGCAGGACGGTCCCGCTCCACGCGCCAGCTCTCGGACAGCGGCCCCACGTTAACCGTGTCGAAACCGAATTCGTCGTACAGCCGGGTCACCAGGTCCGCGGCTTCCTGGTGGTCGCTGGCGGTGGCCAGGGCGCGCCGGTTTTCCGTGCCGTCCGGAGTTCCGTCCGTGGTGATGTCCTTTGCCATGATGTGGTTGAAGCCCTTGGCCACCTTTGACTGCGGGAGGTGCTCCTGCAGCAGACCGGAGGTGGTGGCTTCGCCGTTGTCCAGGGCGGGGATCCTGCCGTCCCGCTCCCAGTAGTAGTTGTTGGTATCGATCACAATCTTGCCGGCCAGCGGCTCCACCGGGATGTCCTTGTAGTTCTTCAGCGGCACCGTGACCACGGCGAAGTCGCCGGCCGCTGCTGCTTCAGCCGGCGTGGCGGCCCGCGCCCTGGGGCCAAGTTCCGAAACCAGCTCCTGGAGGGTTTCGGGCCCACGGGAGTTGCTGATGACTACGTCGTAGCCCAGCTCCACGGCCTTCCGTGCAACCTGGCTGCCAATATGTCCTGCACCGATGATTCCGATTGTTGTCATATGGGCGGCAACGCAGGTCCCCGCGCAGATATTTCAGCGGCCTGCAGGGAATAAAAAGCCGGTGAGCCGCCTACTTTCCCAGGTACCGGCCCGGCCGGTGGTTCAGGGCGAGGATCAGGTTCAGGAGGGTGGCGCCGGCCGCGGACAGCAGCACCATCAGGGGCGGAACGAGTGCCAGGGCCGCCAGGACGATGGCCACGTCCAGCACCATCTGCACGTACCCTGCGCGCCATTTCAGCTTTTCCTGCAGCAGCAGGGCCAGGATGTTGAAGCCGCCCAGGCTTGACTGGTGCCGGAACAGGATCAGGAGGCCGACGCCGGCGAGCAGGTTTCCGCCCAGCACGCCATACACGGGGTCAATGTGCAGGGACCCCAGGGCCGCCGGGTGCAGGCTGGCCATCACGGACACCAGGGAGATCGCGGCGCCGGTGCGGAGGGCGAAGTTCCAGCCCTTCTTCCACACTGCCAGGGCGAAGAACGGCAGGTTCACTGCGAAGAAGACGACGCCAAACGGCAGTGCGACCGAATAGCTGAGCAGCAGTGCGAGGCCGGCGGTGCCGCCCGTCACGGCCCCGCTCGACTTGAGCAGGAACAGCCCCAGCGACGCCGCGAAGGTGCCGGTCAGGATGCCCAGGACGTCCTCAACCACGGAATGACGGACGGCCGACGGCGGCGCTGAAGGTGCCGCCGTCGGCCCTTCCATGTGCCGGGCTGGGGCAGGGGTTGCGGCAGCCGGTCTTTCTGTTGTGGTGCTCACTGGGCCGCGGCCGCCTCACGCAGGAACCGCCCGCGGTTGGCCAGGACAGCAAGGACCCTGTCGTTGGTGGCCCGGTCCGCCAGCGTGATGCGGACCCCGTCCACGGCGTAGCCGCGCACCAGGATGTCGGCGTCGGCCAACGCGTCCACGAGCTGCACACGCACATCATCGTCGGCACGCAGCCAGTAGAAGTTGGCCTGGCTGTCCGGCACATCCCAGCCATAGTCCCGTAGCGCGCCGATGACCCGGGTGCGTTCCCGGGCCACCGCCTCGGTCCGCTCAAGAATTTCGTCCCCGGCGGCCAGCGAAGCAACCGCGGCCGCCTGCGCCATCCTGTTCACGCCGAAGGGGACGGCCGTCCGGCGGAGGCCCTCAGCAATTTCCGGCCGGGCAATGGCGTACCCGATCCGCAGGCCCGCCAGCCCGTATGCCTTGGAGAAGGTGCGCAGAATGCACAGGTTGGGGTAGCGGCGGTAGAAATCGAGCGAGTCGACGCCTGGTCCACGCTGGAATTCGACGTAGGCCTCGTCCAGTACCACCAGCACCCGCGGCGGAACGGAGCGGAGGAACTCCTCAAGGTCCGCGGGGCTGATGGACACACCCGTGGGGTTGTTGGGTGAGCACAGGATGACCAGGCGAGTGCGGTCCGTGATCGCCGCGGCCATGGAGTGGAGATCGTGCTGCTCGGTGGCCAGCAGCGGCACGGGGACCGAAACGGCGCCCGCCACTGCCACCAGGATGGGGTAGGCCTCGAAGGAGCGCCACGCGTACACCACCTCGTCGCCGTGGCCGCAGACTGCGGAAATGATCTGCTGCAGGACGCCGGAGCTCCCCGGTCCGGCGGCGACTTCCCCGGCGCTGACGCCGAACTGCCTGGCAATGGCGTCCCGCGCCTCCACCGCACCCATGCTTGGGTAACGGTGGATCCTGCCCGCCTCGGCCGACATTGCCTCAATGACGGACGGCAGGGGAGCAAAGTGGCTTTCATTCGAGGCCAGGGCGGCGGTCAGGTCAGACTGCGCGCTCTTGCCGGCCAAGTAGGCGGGAAGTTGGGCGACGGCGGTACGGACCTCGGGTGCCTGGGTTTCGGGAAGGGTGCTGGTCATGGAGAGCATGCTCCCGGAGCGCAGGACGTTTGCGCAACACAACTGTGTGCAGGAGGACAGATCCGGTGCGCAGGGACTGCAGGGGTGGCAAAATGCTCAGTATGCACCGCATTGATGCCCTTGACGCTGAGATCCTCCTCACACTTGACCGGGATCCGCAGGCCACGGTCCTGTCCCTCTCCAGGACGCTGGGCGTTGCCCGCAATACGGTGCACGCCCGGCTCCGCCGGCTGGTCAACGACGGCAGCCTGGCGCCCTTCAGCCAGCGGGTGCGAACGGAAGCGCTGGGCCTGCCGCTGATTGCCTTCATCTCGATCTCCATCAGCCAGTCCGCCAGCGACATTGCCGTGGCAGCGCTGCAGACCATTCCGGAAATCATCGAGATGCATGCCACCACCGGGGACGCGGACCTGCTCGCCAAGGTGGCCGCAAGGGACCCCGCCGACCTGCACAGGATCACCAACGCGATGCTGGCGATTGACGGCGTCGTCCGCACCAGCACGGCCATGTCCCTGGTGGAAGTCATGCCCACCCGCACCCTGCCGCTGCTGCAGGCGGCGACGGGGAAGCAGTGAATCCAACGAGGTGGGAAACAAACGCAATGGAACAAAATCTCCCAATTACTTCCGTCACACTATTGACCATATTTGTCATGCGCTGATAAACCTAAAGGGCAGAAAGCGTTTCCCCGCGGCTTCCATCCCTCCTCCACATCACTCGGGAGGGAGATCTTTGCAGCGAATGAAACGTTCCAAACTGACGTGCGGCAGACTCAGCTGCCGCCGCATCAAAGGAGATGTTCTTTTGGCACAACCCTCAATGTGTTCCCCGCAATCCCCAGCGGGCAGGGCCTGGAAGGCCGCGCCGGCCGCAGCGGCGGCAACGCTCGCCGCAGCACTGGCTTTCACTGGCGTCCCGCTTGCTGCTGCTGATCCCGGCCAGGCCGGGCCGGCCGCCCAGGCCAGCCCCGCCGCCCCGGCACCGTCCGGGCCCACACGCCAGGTGGAAACCCTGGACCGTGCCCCCGTGGCTGTGCTCACGGACCGGGGCGTCACCCTGGGTTGGCGGATGCTCGGCCTGGACAAGGACAGCGTGGGCTTCCACGTCATCCGTGACGGCGTCCAGATCACCGACGAGCCCATCCGCAGCACCACCACCTATGTGGATCCTGCGGGAACGGCGGCCTCGAAGTACGTCATCAAGACGGTCGGGAACGGCAACGGGCAGGACAAGCTCAGTGCCGAATTCAGTCCGCTGGCGCAGAACTACCTGCCCATCAAACTGGACAAGCCCGCCGACGGCGTCAGCAAGGACGGCAAGCCATACACCTATACGGCCAACGATTCGAGTGTGGCGGACCTGGACGGCGATGGCGCCTACGAAATCATCCAGCTCTGGAACCCGTCCAACGCCCAGGACAACTCCAAGTCCGGCTACACCGGCAATGTGTACGTGGACGCCTACAAGATGGACGGCACCAAGCTTTGGCGAATCGACCTTGGCCGCAACATCCGTGCCGGCGCCCATTACACCCAGATGCTGGCCTACGACTTCGACGGCGACGGCACAGGCGAAGTGGCCTTCAAAACTGCGGACGGCACCACTGATGCGGCAGGGACCGTCATTGGCGATGCTGCGGCTGACTACCGCAACAGCGCCGGCTACGTCCTGTCAGGGCCGGAATTCCTCACTGTGTTCAACGGTGCCAGCGGCACCATTATGGACACGATTCCCTATGATCCGCCGCGCGGGAGCGTAGCCGCCTGGGGTGATGGTTACGGCAACCGCGTGGACCGTTTCCTTGCCGGAGTGGCGTACCTCGATGGTGAGCACCCGTCCATGATGTTCAGCCGCGGCTACTACACCCGCACGGTCCTGGTCACCTACGACCTGGTCAACGGCAAACTGGTCAAGCGGTGGAAGTTCGATTCCGACGTGGCCGGGGCCGAATACAAGGGCCAGGGCAATCACAACCTGTCTGTGGCGGACGTGGACCAGGATGGCAAGGATGAGTTCGTCTTCGGCTCCATGACGATCGACGACGACGGCACGCCGCTGTACAACACCAAGCTGGGCCACGGCGACGCCATCCACACCGGCGACCTTGACCCCTCGCGGCCGGGCTTTGAGACGTTCGCCGTACACGAGAGCATGTCCGCGAGCGGCAATCGCGGTGCCACCTTCCGCGACTCCGCCACCGGTGAAGTGCTCTGGAGCATTCCCGCTGTCAAGGACACCGGCCGAGGCGCCACCGGCGACATCGACCCCCGGTTCCCAGGCTCGGAAAGCTGGGCCGTGGGCGGTGACGCTGCCTGGAACTCACCGGCGGGGTTCCTGATGTCGGCCAAGGGCGAGCGGGTTTCGGACAAGATCCCGGCGGCCAACTTCATGGCCTGGTGGGACGGCGACCTGCTGCGGGAAATCGTTGACCACGACTTCAATGCCGAGGCAGGCGTGGGCGTACCCACCATCTCCAAGTGGAACTGGGAAACCGAAACCAGCGACCGGCTCCTGACAGCCACCGGCGCTAGGACCAACAACGGCACCAAGGGCAACCCGTCACTGCAGGCCGACTTGCTGGGTGACTGGCGCGAGGAACTGGTGTTCCCCTCCGCCGACAGCACCGAGCTGCGGATCTACACCACCACCTCGCCCACCGAGGTCCGGCTCCGCACCCTGATGCACGACCCCATGTACCGGACCGGCGTGGCCCGCGAGACGGTCGGCTACAACCAGCCTCCGCACCCCAGCTTCTTCATCGGTGAGGGCATGCAGACGCCGGCCTCACCGGCTGTCTTCTACGCAGGCAAGGCCAGGTAAGCCGCCGGACTCCGGCGAAGTCATCATGCAGATGCAGCCTGATTAAGGGCTATATGGAGGATCGGGAAGGGCGCGCTCAGCTACTCGGGGCGCGCCTTTTTCATGTCGTCGATCGGGAGGCCAGAGCCCAAAGATTTGGCGCTGCCATAGGTGCGGAGGGGTGCTGTGGGACGACGACGGGCCCCCGTTCCGACGCAGTGCGCTGGAACGCGGCGCGTGCTTAAGCGTCTGCCCGTCTGGCGGCGGGGGGCGCAGTTGTTCCCGGCTCGCGGCAAGGCGGCCACGGCGGGGCACCAATAGCCGCCGGAATGCTTCACGCTAGTGAGGATTCTTCATCTCGTCGACAAACTCCTGCGCTATCTGCGACATCAGGGTCAGTGCCTCTTCCTCAGTTATCGCCGCACCTGTGTTGGCACCCATGTCCAGAGACACCGTTCCGGCAAGGACGCGGAGCCCCGACCCCAACAGCGTTGCCGTCGAAGGATTCCTTGGTCAGGTACGCCTTCTCACCAATGTCCGGACCAGGGAGAAGTTGAATGGTGAACCTCTGGGGTCCATTGGCTGAGGAAAGTGTCTGGTCAAACATGGCGCAGCGAGCCATCAGCTCCGGGCTGTAGTCAAAGTCCGCTTTGGCGAGCGTCTCCCGAGGCGCGCTCCGCACATCAAAGAGAACCATGCCCATGCCTCGATTGCCGGCGTTGAAGATCTCGGCCAGCGCGAAGCCCATGGAGGGATCCAATTGCGCCTCGTGCTGCCACGACCTGTGGAAGACGTTGCATTCACCTGGCTCGGTCGGACCGAGGATCGGCGGAGTCGATCCAGACGCCGGTGGTTGGGTGATCAAGGCATAGGACTTGCGGACCATGGCTGTGTCTTCGGCCCTTCCGCCGTAAGGCTCCAGCACTTTGCTGCTGGCTTCTGGATGCATCGGGGTCCTCCTCCTGTTGGTTTCCGTCCCAGAGCTTGTTGGGGCGGGCAGGGGCTGTCTCAGAAGTCGATCCCCTTGACCAAGGTGACGAACTGTTCCTTAACCTGCTCTTCGGTGGGTCCAGCTGGTGAGATCAGGATCTCTGCGACGAATATGGCCATGTTCTGGCCGCGGGCCACCATCAGTGACATGTAGGTAACCGGTACATCACTTGGCGGCCGGAGAGCCTTGGGTCCGCC
The DNA here is from genome assembly GCF_059492155.1 of Pseudarthrobacter sp. Pseusp20. Taxonomy (NCBI): domain Bacteria; kingdom Bacillati; phylum Actinomycetota; class Actinomycetes; order Micrococcales; family Micrococcaceae; genus Pseudarthrobacter; species Pseudarthrobacter sp. Pseusp20. The sequence continues at coordinate 4,162,382 of NZ_CP168521.1, read as the reverse complement.
CGGGTCTGATCGGATTAGCAGGATTGCTTTGTCTCCAACGCCTTCGATGCTTTGGCCATCAGGCGGCATAGGCCCCGAGAGCGCGGACGCACCGCCTTGATGGAGCTCGATGGCGAATTTGAGCGAGTCCGCCCCGGGCGTACCCAGAGCACCAAATTGGTACCGACAGTTACCCTCACCCGGGAGAACCTGCGCCTGCGTTGTGGTGCCAAAGGCCTGCTTGAGCGCGTCTACGCTTACCAAGGCACATACGGGATTGTTCGTCTCAGTCTGGGGACCGACGGGCGGGGCGGGCGGTACACGGAGTTCAGCCCCGTTGCCCCACCCGCCCTCGACAAGGGCCTGGGCAAGTGCGCGCGCCGCGGCGTCGCCGTCCGGTCCCGGGGTGTCCGGTGACATTGGCGGCATGGCCACGATCCGCAGGTCGAGCGACTCGTTGCCGCGGACAGCCTTGAGCACCGTGTTTGCCGACGCCCCGCCGGACTCGCCGCGGAACCAGCCCGACCACTGCATGCATGCGAAATCACCGATGCCCTCAATGACCGAGCAGTCCGGTGTCTTTTTCGTTTCGGCGATCTCCGCCGCCGACGCGGGTGAGGTCAGTGAAACGGTGAGCGCAAGGACCTTCTCCGCCTTGCTCATGTAACTGCACACATACCCCTGGCTCCCCGCCGGTTTGCCCCCTGGGCCCATTTGGGCCAAACCAGGATCGATCTTTACGGCGATCTCGGGTGTGATCAGGTCACAGGCCGGACTTCCCGACTTGGCTGAAGCTGACCGCGTTGGTCCGGACAAGGGGGACTGCATTGGTTCGGATGAGGGCGACGCTGTTGGTGACGGAGGCGCACCGCCTTGCGCGCACCCTCCGAGGAGAAGGGCCTGTGCCGCGACAAGCGCAAGACCTTTCCACGGGGAAAGTTTCCGGTCAGCGCTCATTGCTTTCCCCTCCACCTCCAAAAAGCTGCCAAGCATCCGGCTGTTCTAATGCGCTGATGCTATGGGTGTGAAGGGCGGGTCGAAAGAGGCTAAGGACCCGCTGAAAAGAGAAGACGTGAACCGCTGAACATCACCGTGAGTTGTTCCGATGAAGCCGCGCGCACATCAGTACCGATACACCGGCCACCCACCTGAACGACTACCTCTGCCGGTCCTATCATTGGGCAGCTTATGAACTGGGCCGCGGGTGCATGATCCGCATCTGGTCCCAGGTGCGTTCCGAAGCCGCGATACTCCGCGTCGACCGATCGCGATCCAAGGAAGCGAGCTCAACAGCCACAGCCTGCACCGCCGCCACTGCGCCCGTCAGGGAGGGGAAGAAGCCCGCACTTTCGGCAGGCACCACAATCCGGTCCGTTGCATGTTCCGCAACCGGTGAGCTGGCGGTGTCCGTGATGGTAACGATCCTGGTGCCGAGACTGTGTGCGATGTCCACGGCCCGGACGGTGCTGTCATAGACGCGCCAAAGGCTGATGGCAATGACCAGATCGTCCGGCGTCAGGCGAGCCACAGCATTGGTCAGTGCCGCCACGTCGGCGTCGAACAGCCTGACGTCGTACCCGGCAATGATGGCGTTGTGTTCCAGCGCCTTACCCGGAATGGCATAACTGCCGGCAGCAATAATGAGGGTTTGCCGCGCACCTGCGATGGCCTCGGCAACCGCATGGACCACGCCCGGATCCACGGTCCGCTCCAGGTGCGCCAGGTTGGACCGATCGGTGGTCAGCGAGGCCTGCGCCGGGCTGCTGACGTGGCCGTTGTGTTCGGCGGCGATTTCGACTGCGCTCAGCGATGCGAGGAACCGGGAGCGGAGCTCGAATTGAAACTCAGCCCACCCCTTGAAACCAAGCGTTTGGGCGGTGCGGGTCACGGTCGACGCGTTCGACGATGCCGCGGCCGCTATGTCGCTGACTGAACCGTAGGAGGCCAGCCGGGGCTGGGATCGAAGGACACCCAGTACCTGCAGCTGCCGGGCTGCAAGCTTGCGTCCCTGGGCCTGGCCGTCGAGCCATTCGGTCAAGGTGGCGCTGTTAACTTCTTGTTTCACCTATTGACCTCCGCAAGTGATCCACGTAACTTCAATCTACATGCACGGATCTGTGCAAATTCTAAAAACTGTACAACTTGGCCCACTTCGGCAGGATTCCCATGTCTCTAACAGCTCGCCTGGACCGGCTCCCACTCAGTCGTCCACACTACAAGCTTCTCCTTATCGGAGGGCTTGGATACTCCTTTGACGGCATGGACGGCGCGGTCGTGGCTTTCCTGCTGCCCCGCATCCAGGAACTCTGGGGCCTCAGCACGGCGTCCCTGGGCCTGGTTGGCTCCGCTGCGCCGCTGGGCTTCTTCTTTGGCGCTATTCTTTCCGGCTGGATGGGGGACCGGTTCGGGCGCAAGAAGGTCATGCTGTGGGCCCTTGCCTTCTACTGCGCCATGTCCGTGGTTGCTGCCATGGCGCCCAATTTTGAAGTCTTCCTCGTTGCACGTGTCCTTGCAGGGCTCGGCGCTGGAGCGGAAAGCGTCATCATCGCCCCGTTCCTCTCAGAGTTCATCCCGCCCAAGCGGCGTGGCTGGTTCATCGGGACGCTGGCCGGGTTCTTCTCCTTCGGCTTCGTTGCCGCCGCATTCATCGGACGGTTCGTCGTCCCCGTGGGCGACGACGGATGGCGGTGGGCGCAGGTCATCACGGCAGTTCCCATCCTGCTGCTCCTCTGGTGGCGCCGCAGCCTGCCTGAATCACCCCGCTTCCTCATGAGTCAAGGCCGTGCGGCGGAAGCCCAACGCGTGGTTGAAGGCTTCGAGCAGAAGGTCCTCCGCGCAACAGGCAAGGAGTTGCCGGCAGCGGAGGAAGGCGTCGAGGATATTGCCAAGCATGGGCAAAAAATCAGCATTTGGAACGCCCTGAAGGTCATGTGGTCGCCTGCCCTCCGTCGCAGGACCGCCGTGATCTGGCTGATTTGGTTCGTCATCACCTTCTCCTACTACGGATTCTTCTCCTGGATCCCCACCCTTCTTGTGGGGCGCGGAATCACGGTCACCAAGAGCTTCGAATACTCCATCATCATTTACCTGGCCCAAATCCCCGGCTACTTCTCCGCCGCCTGGCTCTGCGACCGCATCGACCGCAAGAACACCATCGCCCTGTACCTGGCGGGCTCGGCCCTCAGCGCGTTCTGGCTCAGCCAATCCAGCGATGCCGGGATGATCCTGGTGGCGGCAGCAACGCTTTCCTTCTTCCTCAACGGCACCTACGCCGGCGTTTACGCATACACGCCGGAACTTTTCCCCACGTGGATGCGGGCTACCGGCGTAGGGCTGGCAAGTGCCGTTGGCAGGGTGGGAAGCATCCTGGCCCCGTCCATCATCGGTGTGTTCGCCGCAACCCTGGGCTTCGGCGGTGTCTTCACCATGACCACGGTGGTCCTGGCAGTCGGCGTTCTGGGTGTGGTCATCTTTGGAACGTCGACAGCGGGCAAGTCCTTGGAAGATATCAACGCCCGCACTGAACCGGAGCGCCCGGCCGCAGTGGGAGGCGGCAAATGAACGGATCGAAAGTCGACGCAGCACTCCAGGCCGTCTACGGAGAATTGCGCCAGGATCCTGGAGTCATCCTGTTCACCGCACTCCGTTGGCTGCAGGCAGACTCCGTATTGCGGCGTGTGTTCACCAGCCATCCAGAGGAGTACCCGCTGGGTGCTGAAAAGTCCGTGGAAATCTCTGCAGGCTGGCTGGAAACCGTCATATCTAAGCAGCAGCCATTCCTGGCACCCGATCTGGAGTCGCTGGCCGAAGTGTTTACTGATGTTGCCCTGATTCAGTCCCTCGGATGCGGTGCGGTCATCAATATTCCCGTGGTCTCCGGCGGTGCGGTGGTGGGTGTGTTGGCACTGCTTGATGCCGAAGGAAAGTACACCGATCGGAGCCTCAGCACCGCATCAGCAGTTGTGTCCGCTGCGACCGAAGAGATCGCATCGGCCTTTATCAATTCAGACCAAACCGTCTTTACCGGAAAGGAAGCAGTCCGCCCGTGACTCAATCCACCCAACCACTTGTCATTAGGAACGCCAGTGTCCTGGACGTTCACGGCGGCACCTTCTCGGTCGCCGACGTAGTCACAGCAGGCGGAAAAATCAGGAGCGTAGAGAAGGGTGCGGATGCTCCGGAAGAAGCGCAGATCATCGACGGAACGGGCAAATATGTCATCCCGGGCCTCATTGACGCCCACGTGCACGTCGTGGCCTCGAGCGCGGACTTCCGTTCGCTGACCTGGACTCCGCCCTCCTATGTGTATGCGCAGACCGCCCGAATCATGCAGGGTATGCTGCGGCGGGGCTTCACCACCGTCCGTGACCTTTCAGGTGCAGATTTCGGCCTGGCGAAGGCGCAGGCCGAAGGGCTTCTTGAGGGTCCCAAGCTTCACTTCTGCGGGCGGGCCCTCAGCCAGACGGGTGGCCACGGCGATATGCGCCTTCCCGGCGAGGACCATGAGCCCAACCGCAAAGGCTGCTGCGGGATCGGCCGGGTTGCCGATGGTGTGGACGCCGTGCGCGCCGCGGCCCGTGACGAGCTCCGCAAGGGAGCCCACCACATCAAAATCATGGCCTCAGGAGGGGTATCGTCCCCCACCGATCGCATCGACTCCACCCAGTACTCGCGCGATGAAATGCGGGCCGCCGTGGAGGAAGCGGAGGCGGCCAACCGGTACGTCGCCGCGCACGCCTACACTGCCCGCGCCATCAACCGGGCCCTGGAGGCAGGAGTCAGGTCGATCGAACACGGCAACCTTCTTGATGACGAGAGCCTTCGTCTCTTCCTGGAAAAGGACGCCTTCCTGGTGCCCACCCTGGTGACATATTGGGCCCTGAAGGAAGAAGGCCGGGAGTCCGGGCTGACGGAGGAGATGTGGGCCAAAGTGGATTCTGTCCTAAACAGTGGACTTGAAGCCATTGCCCAGGCCCACGAAGCAGGCGTGAAGCTGGTCTACGGTTCAGACCTGCTGGGCGGCATGCATCGTCACCAGAACGAACAGTTCAGGCTGCTGGGAAAGGTCCAGCCGGCCATCGACGCTATCCGTGCCGCGACCACCACGGCCGCCGAGTTACTGGGAAGGCCCGGTGAAATTGGAATTATCGCGCCCGGAGCGGACGCCGACATGCTCGTCCTGACGGCTGATCCGGTACAGGACATTGCTGTGCTTGCCGACATGGCCGACCATCTTGAGTTCGTCATCCAGGACGGCGCCGTCATCCCGGGGGCCGCAAACTAAGCAGTGACGGCAAAGCGCCGCCCGCCTTTGGGGGAAAGGCGGGCGGCGCTGGTTCTTGGGTTGGGACGGGTCAGTGGCCGCCGAGGTTGCCACCCACAGGCGGAAGGCCGCCGTCGGCGTTGCTGTCGTCCTCGCGCCGTTCGCCGGCGCTCAGGTTTTCGCCGGCAACCGTGTCATCGGACTCGCCGGTGGTGTCCACGAGGCCGTTGGTCTGGTCAAAAGCGTGGCCGATCCTGTCATCGCCCAGGTCGGCGACCGAGCCGGTGGAGCCGGCCCCCGACGTCGTGCCTGGGGTTGTGGTATCAGTTGTCCCCGTGCCCGGGTAGGCGCTGCCGGTGGTGGCGCCGGTGGTGAGGGGCTCCGCGGGCACAACCGGTTCTGCCGGGACCGCGGGAGTGGTCTGCGTAACCGTCACGTCACGCGTTTCGGTGTCTTCCTTGTTGCCGCTGGCAGCCATGGCCGCTGCTGCGCCCGCAGCCGCTGCGATGCCGACGCCGGCCGCAACCTTGCCGGAGACGCCGGCCTTGCCGGAATCGCCGCGGGAGCCCCCTGCATGTTCAACACCGGGCGTGCCCACAGCTGAGCCGGCATTGACAGATCCGCGCCAGGCGCCGCTGGCGTAGCCTTCGTCCTCAATAAATTCCTTGAACTTCTGCAGGTCCGATTCCGCCTGCCGGTCCACGACGTTGAGCTTGTCGCCCACCTTCTCGATCAGGCCTTCGGGCTCGTATTCGAGGCTCAGCCGGATGGAGGTCTGGCCGCCTCCCACGTCCTCGAACTCCACAGCGCCGGCGTTCGTGGCACCTTCGGTCGCGGCCCACGCAACTTTGCGGTCCGGGACCTGCTCCAAAATCTTGGCTTCCCATTGCCTGCGGACGCCGCCGATCTCGGCCACCCATTCCAGCCGGTCGTCACTGAGCTGGGTCACGCTCTTGACGCCGCCCATGAAGTGCGGGAATTCCTCGAACTGGGTCCACTGGTTATAAGCGGTGCTCACCGGTACGTTCACCAGAATGCGTTTTTCCACCTTCGTGCTCATAACGTCTCCTTCGCTTTGCTACCGGAAACCAATGACTCGGGAAGAATCATCAGCATGCTTACTAACATACCTTTTGATCTTGGATGTTTCCAGAGTCCAACTTGGTCATGGGGGAAAACGGACGACGGCGCCACCCGGCCAGGTGCCGCCGTCGCGGTTTTGTGCCACGCAGGAGTGTCAGTCCAGGTACCGGCCCACGAGCGCCAGGTTCTGGATGACTGCCAGCCCGAACTGGGCGGTGTCATTGGTGGACACCGTCGGCGCCTCGTCCACGGGCGCCAGCACGTGGGGCGGCTCGATTTTCCGCAGGGTGAAGGCCGATTCGTGGTTCAGGTGCTCCCCGCCTTCGGCAAAGCTTTCCCATGCCCGGGCTGCCAGTTCGGGGTCCTGCAACCTGGCCGCCGCGTAGGCCGTCAGCCTGCTGTGGGCCTGGGTGAGATGGATGCCGTCGAGCGGCTGGCCCACGGCTTCCACCTGTTCCTCCTTCGATGCCAGAAAGAGCCGGCAGTACTGCAGCCAGGCCCGCTCGAACTCCGGGTCCGGCACCAGGTCCACCAGCTCGCTGCAGATTTCCACCAGGCCGAACACCGCGCTGAGGTGTGACACCTGGATCTGCTCGCGGCCGGTGTCGAACCGGCCCTTGTCCAGGTCATACAGCGCTTCACCGGTGAGGAAACCGTACTTGAGCGAACCGATGTCCGCCATGGTTCCCAGCAGCCGGTCGCGGGAACGCGGGTTGCCGGTGCGTTCCCAGTCCGTCAGCCAGGTTGCGGCGAGGGAACCCCAGTCCGTCCCCAGCCCAACGCCAAGTGCGCCGCGGTTGGGACGGTAGGTGTCGGCATCCGGGCGGACCTTGCGCACGGGGTCAAGACCCAGGAAGTTCTGGTCGCTGTCCACCAGTTCGGTCAGCAGGTCCCCGGTGCGCTCGTCCGCCGTCAGGTAGTAGTAGAAACGCCGGTAGGCCGGCGTGCTGATCCGCAGCTGCTTGGCGCTGCAGCCCCAGTGCTGGACGTTGTGCCGTGAGCCGAGCCCCTTCCAGGGACCCAGGTGGTAAACGTCCACTTCTCCCGTGTGCCGGGTCATGGCCTCGGCAAAGCGGAAGATGTCCGCCCGGCCGGAGCGCAGGTAGGAATACCAGAGCCACAGGTCGGGGGACAGTTCCGAATTGTCCCAGGCGTAGCCGCCCACGTCGTACCGCCACACGTGCCGGTCAAAGTCGTAGGTGTGCATCACGTCGCCGTAGTTCCAGAAGCCGTACCAGCGCCGCTGTTCCACCTGGCCGGCGTAGAAATCGAACAGGAAGTCCAACCGGTCTTCAAGCACGGCCCGCGCGGGAGTGCTCCGGTCCACCGGATCCCAGTCGCCAAAGACGCCCGCCGAGTGCAGATACTCCGGTGTGGCCTGCAGCAGGGCCGGGGTGGCAGCGGAGGCGGCGTCGGCCGCGAGGCTTTCGGTGGGCGCAGTGGCATCGTAGGCGAACAGGGTCAACTCGTGGGTGCGGGCAATTCCCGTAGGGTTGCCGAAGCCCGGCTCATAGTCCTCATACGTGATTTCCAGGCCGTCGAGCTGTTCCTCGAACGTTTCCTGGCCCAGGCCGTCGTGGTAGAAACGCAGGTCCATGGGCTGGGCCTCGGGGGAGAACAGCCACGCCGTGAGCGAGGCCTCGCCGGTGGCGGCGCCGCGGATGTCCAGCTGGCCCGGGTGGGACTGCCAGAAGTCCTTGATGCCCACCCCGAGTCCGCCGCGGGTATCGCTCAGGGAGCAGAAGCCGCCGGCGCGGGTGCCGCCGGTGATTCCCACCCAGCCGTGGCCGGCGGCGGTGCGCTTGCGCAGCTCGAATCCGTCGGCGCTGAGCTGGCTGAGGGTGTAGTCGCCCCACGTGGGAACCAGGTGGAGGCGGGTCGAGACGTCAGGGTTCCAGGTATCCGGCGGGGGAGTGGGGCGGCCGTTAATCTGCGCCTCCCGTACGTCCTCGCCCGGGTCGCGGCGGAGTCCGGTGAGGCCGCGGACTGCCTCGGCGAGGAACCCGCCGTCGGCTCCGGCGATGCGGATGTGCCGGTTGTGCAGCTCCGCCGCCAGTGGCACCGTGAACCGCACGCCCAGTCCTGCCAGGAAGTCCTGGTCCGCGTCTCCGTCCCAAATGAAAGAGTGCACCATCCGCACGCTGCGGGCGTTGGCATGGAAGTAGAAGCGGACCACAAACGGCAGCCAGTCCCGCTTTCCGCTTTGTGGAGTGTCCGGACGGTGGTTGCCTTCCAGCCGCACCACCGCCCGCACGGGGCCGCTTTGTTCCAGGACGACGGCGGTGACCCCGCCGGTGAAGGCGTCCCGGCCAACCGTTCCCGCGCCCTCGCGGACGCTGTCCTGCAGCAGGCTGACCAGCCGGGCGTCCCGGGCAACTTCCCGCCCGTTCCGGGAAAGGGTGCTGAACAGGGTGGAACCGCCGCGGTTGATCACCATCTGCAGGACGCCGGTGTCCACGGTGAGGGTGTCCGCACTTTCGGTGACCGTGACGGACGCGCCGGCCGACGACGGCTGGCTGGGTTCGGCGGCCGTGCCGCCGTCGGCCCTCACCTGATAGGTGTCCGAGGGCGTGTCCGTTGCCGGCAGCGCAATGCCCGCCCACTTCAGGGACCCGTCCGGCCAGGTGGCCAGGGGCCAGGCCTGGCTGGGGACCGGCGTGCCGCTGCCGTCCGCAACTGACAACGCCTCCACACCTTGCGCGGTGCCGCGCGGGAACGGCATCCCCCACGTGGTTCCGCCGCTGATTTCTGCGGGTGCCTGCCCGTCGATCCACCTGATGAGGGTGTTGTCCGTCATGTCATCCAATTCCACTGGTGATTGCTGCGCGCGGAAGCCCCGATAGTGGGAAAGCGCTTTCTCGATGACCTACAACGTAGTAGACAGGTGGCGTGCGTGCAAGGGGATTTTGCCAGGCGGGACGGTTGGCTGCTGGGCCGGGGGCTGGCGTCCGGGCGGCTATTTCCTGGCGGGGTCCCCGTCGTCGTCTGCTCCCTCGGCGGGGTCCTGGGAGTGGACGCGGATGTCGGCAGGGTCGGCGTCCGGATCGCCTTCGGCGGGCGATTCAGCGTGGACCCGGTCGTCGTCGTTCCGTGAGCGATCTTCAGTCATGGCTGCTCCTCGTGGCGCTGGTTCGCGGTACCCCTCATTCAGCGCTTCGCTCCATGACGTGTCAAGGACCTCCCACGCACTCTGGCCGAAGCAGGGCTTGTGTGCTGGACTGGTGAAGCAGTGAGCACCAACCGCCGTTTCTCCGCCCCTCCGGGCTGCTGGGACGGCGCCATTTCCAACCCAAACCGACCCAGCCGGCGCGGCCCGGCTGTTGGAAAGGACCACTCATGGCAACGTACAAGATCGGATATTTCGTGGGCAGCCTGGCCAGCGGCTCCATCAACCGGGTTCTGGCCAAGGCCCTGATCAAACTCGCGCCCGGGGAACTGGAATTCACGGAGATCCCAATCAAGGACCTCCCGCTGTACAGCTACGACTATGACGCCGACTTCCCGCCGGAGGGCCGGGCCCTCAAGGAAGCCATCGAGGCCGCGGACGGGATCCTCTTCGTGTCCCCGGAATACAACCGCTCCATCCCGGGAGCCCTCAAGAACGCCATCGACTGGGGATCCCGGCCCTGGGGCACCAACTCCTTTGCCCGCAAGCCCACCGGCATCATCGGCGCCTCACCTGGCAGCATCGGGACGGCCGTGATGCAGTCCTCCATGCGGGCCGTCCTGAGCTTCCTGGACGCACCGCAGCTGAATGCGCCGGAGGCCTACGTCAAGTACGATCCCAAGGTTTTCGGCGACGACGGCGAGGTCAAGGACGGGTCCACCGCCAAGTTCCTCAGCCACTACATGGAAGAGTATGCGGCCTTCGTGGCACGGGTCCTGGCCGCCAACGCGCCCGGTCACATCGGCGACCTGGAACCGGACGCCGCCAAGCTTTCCCGCTGATTCCCTGGCGGGTTTTCATAAGGCGTACGGATGCCCGCCGTCCCGGCAACGGCGGGCATCCGAGTCTTTATGCCGGCATCGCGAGCCGGCGGGTCAGTCCAGCGGCAGCGTCACCGTCACGCTGGTGCCCTGGCCGGGGCTGGAACTGATCTCCACTGCGCCGCCCGCTTCCTGCACGGCGACCGCCATGAGCCGCAGGCCGTAGCCGTGGTGCCGCCCGCTCTTGGCGAGGACGCTGTCGAAGCCCGTGCCGTCGTCGGCCACTACCAAGCGGATGCCGTGGTCAACAGCCGCCAGCTGGATGCTGAGCGTGGACGCCGACGAGAATTTGAACGCGTTGCTGAGCGCCTCCCGGGCCGACTGGTACAGGAGGGACGCGCAGTCCGCCGGGATCTCGACGCCCCAGTGCGGAGTATCCCAGTGGACCGAGGTCCCGCGCTGCCTCAGGGGGGCGGTAAGCCGGTCAATGCACCCGGCCAGTCCCAACGTGTGGAAATCCAGCGGCTGCTTGTCCGTCAGCACGCCTCCCACGGTTGTGACCCCGTTGTCCAACGCTGTTCTGCTTCCCATGACTTCCTGCTCCCCACAAGCTGGTTTGGTCCTATGGCTAAAGCGTGGACCTGCAATGTCTAGGGATGGCAAGGTTTGCCTCAAGATCCCATCAATTCTGCCCGTGGAGGGTGACCGGGTGCACTGCTGCCCCTTGTTTCATTGCCGCCGCGCTGGGGACGGAAGAGGTATGCCTACCTGGTTGATGTCACTTGTATGGGGCACCGGTGCCGGTGCTGCCCTGGTCCTGGGAGCTGCCGTGTCCTGGCGGTGGTCCATCCCCTCCAAAATCGTCTCGACGGTCATGGCTTTCGGCGCAGGCGTGCTGATCTCGGCCCTTGCCTTTGAACTGGTGGACGAGGCGGTCAAGGGCGGTGGCCTTTGGCCCACGGTGGCGGGCTTCCTGGCGGGGGCAGTGGTTTACGTGGGCGCCAACGTGCTCCTGGCCAGGGCCGGCGCCAAGCACCGCAAGCGGTCCGGGGACCAGCAGCCCTCCGAAAAGGACAATCCGGGCAGCGGCACCGCCATCGCCGTCGGTGCACTGCTGGACGGCGTCCCGGAATCGGTGGTCCTGGGCGTCGGCCTGCTGGCCGGCGGAGCGGTGAGTCCTGCCATGCTGGCAGCCGTCTTCATCTCCAACGTGCCGGAGGGCCTGTCCGGCACCGCCGGCATGAAGAAGGCGGGCCGGAGCAGGGGGTACGTGTTCGGGCTCTGGGGCGGCATTGCGCTCCTGAGCGGAGTGGCAGCGCTGCTGGGATATGTGGCGCTGGAGGACGCCCCGGATGAGCTGGTCGCATTCATCACCTCCGTTGCCGCCGGCGGCATCCTGGCCATGCTGGCGGACACGATGATTCCCGAGGCCTTCGAGGAGCACCACAACCTGACCGGACTCACCGCGGCCGTGGGGTTCCTGACGGCGTTTACGGTGCACCACCTGGGGTGAGGACAGGGGCCCCTACGCCCCCGTCAACACCGGCGCCGTCAGCCTGCCGTCCCGCATGGTGGCCACCACGTCCGTCAGCGGCACGAACTCGGTGTCATGGGTGACCATCACGGTGGCCACCCCGAACCCGGTGGTTACCTGGCGGAGGAGCCCGATGATCGAGGCGCTGCGTTCATGGTCCAGAGCGGCGGTTGGCTCGTCCACCAGCAGCACCTTGGGGCTGCCCATGAGTGCCCGGGCGATGTTCACCCGCTGGCGCTGGCCGCCGGAGAGCTGGTGCGGCAGTTTCCTGGCGCTCGCGGAGAGGCCAACGACGTCCAGCAGTTCCGCGGCCTTCGTCCGAGCCGCCTTGGCAGGCTTTCCGCGCAGGTGGTCGCTGATGATGAGCTGTTCGACGGCGGTGAGCGAGGGCAGCAGGTTGGGCTGCTGGAAGATGATGCCCACCTTGTGCCGGCGCAGCGAGGTGAGCTCCTTGTCCCTGAGGCCACCGGTATCGGTGCCGTCAATCATGACCTGCCCGTGGGAGGGGCGGACCAGGGTGGCGGCGACGGCCAGGAGGCTTGATTTGCCGGAGCCCGAGGGGCCCACGAGGGCAACCAGCTGGCCGGCCGGGGCCGTGAGGCTGACCCGGTCCAGGGCGGTGGTGGTTCCGCCGCCATCCGGATATTCGAGGGTGACGTTGACCAGGCTCAGGGGAGCGGGGGTGGGGGAGGGCATGATGGCGTTCCTTTCGTAAGGGTGGATTAGTTGCCGCCGAGCGCCAGGAGCGCGTCGACCTTGGTCACGCGGCGGACCGCCAGTGCGGCGCCGGCCAGGCCCAGGGCAACAATCCCGACGACGGGAAGCACCGTGGTGCCCGCGTTCAGCAGGAACGGGGCAGCCTGGGCGGCAAGGGAACCGGCCGCGACGCCCACGGCTCCACCTACGGCGGCACCGGCGGTGAGGACGATCGCGGCCTGGGTCAGGGCGTCCCGGAGGATGTAGGCACCGGGCGCGCCCATGGCTTTCAGCACGGCAATGTCCCGGGTCCGCTGGATGGTCCATACGGTCAGGAATGCCACGATCACCAGTGACGAGATCCCGTACAGGAACGCCTGCATCAGGGTCAGGGACCCGTTCTCGCTCTTGAAGGAGCCCAGCGCCTGGAAGGACCCGGCGCGTGAGGTGCTGACTGTATGCGCGGCTGCGTCGACGGCGGCGCCGTCCACCGTGGCCTCCGGGGCGTAGGTGACGGCGACGACGGTCGCCAGCTGTCCGCCGTCGGACACGTGCGCTGCCCTGGCCCACGCCGGCAGGGCCGTCCACACCACGCTGGTATGTGCGTACCACTGATCCGGCACCACCGCGGCGACGGAAAGCTCCACGCCGTCCAGGGAGAATTTGTCGCCTTCGCCGGCCGACAGAGCCTCCGCAACCGAGGTACCCAGCACCGCGGTGCCGGCGGACACCTCAACGGGTGCCAGCGGGCTTCCCGGGGAAACGCCGAAAACCGCCACGTTGGCCGTGCCCGACCCCTTGACGGTCTGGGCCCGGGTCTGGGTAATGCCCAGCGGCTCTGCGGACCTGACGCCGGGCTGGTTCTTCCAGCGCTCCACCTGGGCGGCCGTCACGGAGCTTTCCGTGTAGGACGCCTTGGGGGTGGCGGAGCCGGGAGCGCCGAAGACGATGGTGTCCACCGGCCTGGTGCCGGCCGCGCCCAGCTTGTCGATGGCCGACGTCGACTGCTCGGCCAGGCCCGCCGTCAGGCCTGACAGCATGACCAGCAGGAGGGTGATCAGGGCTACGACGCCGCCCATCATGGCGAACCGGCCTTTGGCGAAGCGGATATCGCGGATTGCCAGGAACACGTTGTTTCTTCTCTCAGCAGGGGTGGATTCTTCTGTCCTTCCACTCTCCCGGGGGCTGCCCCCGGCGGCATCGCGGGGACGGTTGATCCTCCGGGATGGAAGGGTTGAGCCGGGAGTCAACCGTTCGGTTGATCCCCTGCAGGCGGTCCCGGCATAAGCTGGGGAAATGCCTGCCACGCCCCTGCCGCAACCACCGGAGAAGGCCGGCGGCATCCCCGCGACGGGGCCGTTGAATGCGCTGGAAAACGCATCGTCGGCGGCAATCCTTCGGGTCCTGCGGGTCACCCTGCACACGGGGTTCGCGGTGCTGCTGGCCGTGGCCCTGGTCCGGATGCTGATGTCCGGTGGTTCCCTGCGCTGGCTGTGGGCGGGCGCCGCCGTGGTCCTCGCTGCTGTGTACCTGGCCGGAACGGTCCTCGAAAAGCGCCACGCGGAAGCCCGGAGCGGCTTCAACCCCCGCCGTTACGGCCTGCTCTGGCTGGCCCTGGTCACGGGCTTGTGGGCGTTGCTGCTTGCCGGGAGTGCGGACTTTGCGTGGCTGGCGTTCCCCATCTTCTTCCTGCACCTGCACCTGCTGCCCCGGCGGGCTGCGCTGCCGACCATCGCGCTGATGACGGTGGCGGTGGTTGCCTCCCAGTGGGCTGCCAGCGGCGCCCCGGTGCCGCACGCCGCGGCCGTGGTGGGACCTGTGCTGGGTGCGGTCTTCTCGGTAATCACCGGGCTGGCATACGCGGCCCTGTACCGCGAGGCCGAAAACCAGCGGCGTGCGGCCGACGAACTGCGCCGGACGCGGCAGGAGCTGGCCAGGTCCCAGCACGACGCCGGGATGCTGGCGGAGCGGGAGCGGCTGGCCCGGGAAATCCACGACACCCTGGCCCAGGGCCTGTCCAGCATCGTGCTCCTGGGACGGGCGGCGGAGCAGTCCCTCGCCGACGGTGATGCCGCGACCGCATCCTCACGGCTGGCGCTGGTGCAGCAGACCGCCGCCGACAACCTGGCGGAGGCGCGCAGCTTCGTCCGCGGCCTGTCCTCGCCACAGCTGGAGGGGACCACTTTGGTGGAGGCCCTGCGCCGGTTGTGCGGCAAGACGGAGGCAGGCGCCGCGGCCGCTGGGGTGGCGTTGCGGTGCCGGCTGGAGGTGGACGGTGAGCCGCAGGATCTGCCCCAGCCGGTCCGCGTGACCCTGCTGCGGGCGGCTCAGGCGAGCCTCGCGAATGTCCGCGAACACTCCCGGGCAGCGAACGCCGTCGTCACCCTTGCCTTCCTGGGCACCGAGGTGACCATGGACATTTACGACGACGGCACGGGCTTTGATCCCGCCGCTGCGGCCGGTGCCGCGGACGCAGCGGACGGCAGCGGGTTCGGGCTGCGCTCGCTGCGGGAGCGGGTCACCGGATTGAACGGGACGCTTGCACTGGAGTCCGCGCCCGGCGAGGGCGCCGTGGTGGCCATCCGGCTGCCGCTGGACGGTGGTCCCCGTGGGTGAGGTGCACGTCCTGCTGGTGGACGACCACCCCGTGGTCCGTGCCGGGCTGCGTGCCATGCTCACCGGAATCGAGGGCATCTCCATCGCCGCCGAGGCCGCTGACGGGGCCGCTGCGCTGAAGGAACTGGCCCGGCTGACGGCGCTGGGCGAGGCGCCGGATGTGGTCCTCATGGACTTGCAAATGGGCGAGGGGATGGACGGTGTCACGGCCACTGCCGAGATCCGCAAACTTCACGCCGCTCCGCCGGTACTCATCCTCACCACGTACGACACCGACGCGGACATCCTGGCGGCCGTCGAGGCGGGAGCCAGCGGGTACATGCTGAAGGACGCGCCGCCGGACCAGCTCCGGCAGGCGGTTTTGCAGGCGGCTGCTGGCGGGACGGCCCTGGCGCCGCGGGCGGCTGCGCTGCTGATGGACCGGATCAGCAACCCCGGCACTTCGCTGACCCCCCGGGAGGTGCAGCTGTTGGAGCTGCTGGCCACGGGCCTGTCCAACCGCGCCATCGCCAGGCAGGTCTTCATTTCCGAGGCGACGGTGAAGACCCACCTGGTGCACATCTACGGCAAGCTCGGCGTGGACAACCGCACCGCCGCCATCGCGGCCGCTGCCCAGCGGCGCATCATCAGGCCGCCGGGCGCCAGGGGCTGACCTGCAGTACGTTTGTTCCACTGCGTTACAGAGGCCGCTGTTTCCAGGTGCCGCTGTTCCAGGTCACATTGTTCAAAGGAGAATGAATGTCCCGTCCGGTCCCAGCCGTTGATGCCCTTCTTGCCACCTACGGTGCGGCCGACGCCTGCGCGGCCGAACTCCTGTGTGACAGCCACGATCCCAACGCCGTTGCCTTTACGGTGGTTGCTGCCGACCTGTCCGCCGAGGACATCACCTACGGCGAGCTCCGGGAACGCTCGGAACGGGGAGCCGCCGCCTTGGCGGAGTTGGGAATAGGTCCGGGAGATGCGGTGGCCACCCTGATGGGAAAGTCGGCGGACCTGGTGGTCATGCTCCTGGCTATTTGGCGCCGCGGTGCCGTCCACGTGCCGCTGTTCACCGCCTTCGCGTGGCCGGCCATCGAGCTTCGCCTCACAGCCTCCGGCGCAAGGGCTGTGATCACCGACGCCGACCAGCGGGCGAAGATCCACGAAACCGAGGCCGCCGTCGTGGTTGCCGGCGCAGAAGCATCCCTGCCGGACCTGGCGCTCACGCCGCTCCTTGCCAGGCAGCAACCGGGGATCGCGGCCGAAGCTGTGGGAGGTGACGGTGATTTGGTGCTGATCTTCACGTCCGGAACCACCGGTGCACCCAAGGGCGTACCGGTGCCCGTCCGGGCGTTGGCCGCGTTCCGCCAGTACGTCGAGCTGGGCCTGGACGTCAGTGACGAGGATGTTTTTTGGAATGCCGCAGATCCCGGCTGGGCCTACGGCCTGTACTACGGGATCCTCGGTCCCATGGCGGCAGGGCGGCGGAACCTCCTGCTGCGCCCGGGTTTCTCGCCGGAACTCAGCTTCAAAGTGCTGGATGCGTTTTCCGTCACCAACTTCGCGGCTGCCCCCACCGTGTACCGCACCATGCGCGCGAAAGCCGGCGCCGGAATCAGTCCTTTCCACCTTCGGCGCGCCTCGTCCGCCGGCGAACCGCTGACCCCGGAGGTGATCAGCTGGGCCCGGGAGGTGCTGGGGGTTCCGGTAAGGGACCATTACGGACAGACCGAACACGGGATGATGATCATCAATGCCTGGCATGACGACGTGCGGACGGAACTCAGGCCGGGTTCCATGGGCCGGCCACTGCCGGGGTGGAGCTGTGCGGTCCTCAAGGACAACGCCGACGAGCCGGCCGCGCCGGGTGAACTGGGCCGGGTTGCCGTCAATGTGGCAGACAGCCCCATGATGTGGTTCAAGGGGTACCAGGACGCACCGGAAAAGACGGCGGAAAGATTCAGCGCGGACGCCAAGTGGTACCTGACCGGCGACGCGGGCACGGTGGACGCGGACGGCTACTATTTCTTCTCCTCCCGTGATGACGACGTGATCATCATGGCCGGCTACCGGATTGGCCCTTTCGATGTGGAGAGCGTCCTGGCCACCCATCCGGCGGTCCTGGAAACTGCCGTGGTGGGCGCTCCCGACGAACTGCGCGGAGAAGTCCTGGAGGCTTATGTTGTCCTGGCGGAAGGGACCACCGGCAGTGATGCCCTGGTGGCCGAACTGCAGACCATGGTCAAGACGCAGTTCGCCGCACACGCCTACCCGCGCCGCATCCACTTCGTTGAGGACCTGCCAAAGACGCCGTCGGGCAAGCTGCAGCGCTACATCCTGAGGCAGCAGCGGGCCGCGGAACTGGGCCGCTGACTTCAGGAGATGGCCGCCTTCCGGCGCCTTTTGGGTCGGGGGCTGTTAGCGTGGAGGCCCAGCCACAGAAGGAGGAGCGATGTCCATCAATTCACCTGATTCACTGCCCGGGGATGAGCCGCAGGAAGGCTCGGCGGCCGGCAAAGGCAATGCCGACGGCGGGATCCCCGGTGGTAAGGACGGCGTCGGGATTTCCGACGGCGCCGAGCCCAACACCTTTGAACCGGAAGAGGATCCGGATGCCGCGGCGGGGCCAACGGACTGAGTTCCGATGAGATCGCGCAGCGAGCTCCGCTCAAGGTTGGCTCAAGATTGGCCGAAGGTGCCGGTTTTGGGCATTTAGGCAGGCTACCGACCGGTAATTTCTTAACTGCTTCCACGTCAGTTCCCCGGCAGGAAGCATTGGAGGCCCCTGCGCTGGAGCTAGACTCGCGCGGGGGCTTCCCCCCATGGGCTAGGCGTTCTCTATCCAATAGCGGCGCTTGCCGTTGCGCGTGTCTTCGTACTGCCCGCCATTCTTTTCAATGGTGGCCCTCGACCCGGCATTGGCCTCGTCGCAGGTCAGGAGCACCCGTTCGATCCCCAGCGCCCGCGCCACGGGAAGCGCGTCTGCCAACGCTTTCGCTGCATGGCCGCGCCGCCTCGCGGAGGGCCTGACGCTGTAGCCGATGTGCCCGCCTTCGTTGAGGAGGTAGTCGTTCAAGCTGTGCCTGATGGCCAGCGAGCCGAGGAACGTGCCGCCGTCGACAATCCACAGGTAGGTGCAGGGCACGTAGCCGGGCTTCCGCACCGTTTCCGGCCTGGCGTCTTTGATGAGGACGTCAACGAACCGGCTGAACGCCTGTGCACCGATGAGATCGTCCGGGGACCAGCTGTCTGCGCCCGCACCGTCCTGCCGGGCACCGGCAAACTCTGCCGCTGCCTCAAGCCAGGATGAGTGGAGGCTGACGTCTGGTGCGATGAGCTGGGCCATGAGAAGATCCTATGCTGCGGGTGTGCCTGCGTTCCGGCCGTGCACGGTGAGCGCGTTCCCGGGAAATCGCTGCTGGCCTGTACTATCGGCCCCGGACCCAAATTTGCGGTCTGAAAGGGGACAATTCATGGCGCGCACTCAGACGGTAACTGCAGCTCCCGCGGATCCGGCCGGGCGGGACGAACTGCTGCAGGAATACGGGTTCGCCTTTGCTGCTGACGAAGGATCCACGCACACCCCTGACGAGCTGTCTACGGAACCCCTGAAGAATCTGGTTCAGTTGGCCGCCAAACTTTGCGGCGTCCCCTTCGGCGTGATCAATGTTGTCACCTCCGATCAGCAACAGCAGGTGGCGGCCGTCGGCTTTGAGGCCGCCGTCTGCGCCCGCGAAGATTCCATGTGTTCACAAGTCTTCCTTTCGGGGAAGCCAACCGTTGTCCCCGACGCATCCCTGGACCCCCGCCTCGCATCGAATCCGTTTGTGACAGGGGAGATCGCCTCCGTGCGGTTCTACGCGTCGGTGCCCCTGGAGACCGCGTCCGGGTTCGTGCTGGGCTCCCTCTGCGTCTTCGCCAATACCCCGGGCACCCCTGGGAAGGACCAGCTGGGCATGCTGGAGATCCTGGCCCGCCAGGCCGTCCAGCTCCTGGAACTCCAGCGGCGAACCCTCCAGCTGAACAGCGCCCTCAGCGAAGTGCGCGAAAGCAATGCCAAACTGGCGGAGTTCGCGGGACGTGTCAGCCACGACCTGCGCGGACCACTCACCACCATGCTGGGCTACGTGGAGATGGCCGGGGACGAGGTGGACGGCGACCACCCTGCGGCCGAGTACCTACAGATCATCGATGCCAGCGGGCACCGGATGCTCGCCATGCTTGAAGACGTCCTGACCTACTCCCGGATGGGCGGTGCCCTCCAGCGGCAACGGGTCTCCCTCCAGACGGTGGCAGCAGAGGTCGCCAAGGATCTGGGCCTGTCCTTCGGCAGTGGCGCCGTCCTGGACGCCGAGGCTATGAAGCTCCATGTGGATCCCGGCCAGCTGCGCACGCTGCTGCAGAACCTGGTGGCCAACGCCGTGAATTACCGGAGCCCGGACCGGGACCTCAAGGTCCGCATCAGCGGTATTTCCAACTACCACGGAACCACGGTGTTTGTGGCGGACAACGGCAAGGGGATCGCCCCGGAGGACCGGCAGCGCGTCCTGGAACCCCTCGTCCGGCTCCACAGGGACGGTGACGGACACGGCTCGGGTCTGGGCCTGGCAATCGCCCGGCGCGTTGTGGAAGCCCACGGTGGAGAGCTGAGCCTGAAAGAGACGCCGGGCGGCGGCACCACCGCGGTGATCAGCTTTCCCGCCGGACCCTGACAATCGCTTCAAAGGAGTCAGGGCCGGCTGCGGTATGCAGCCGGCCCTGGCTTAGGGGTCTAGTTCAGGTCGAAGCGGTCCAGCTCCATGACCTTGGTCCAGGCGGCCACGAAGTCGTTGACGAACTTCTCCCGGGCGTCGTCGCTGGCGTAGACCTCGGCGAGGGCGCGCAGTTGCGAGTTGGAGCCGAAGACCAGGTCCACGGGGGTGGCCGTCCACTTCAGCTCACCGGTGGCGGCATCGGTAATTTCGTAGACATTTTCCTCCGACTCGGACGCCTTCCATTTGGTGCCTGGTGAGAGAAGGTTGACGAAGAAATCGTTCGTCAGGACCTGCGGCCTGTCCGTCAGCACGCCGTGGCCGGCGCCGCCCACGTTGGTGCCCAGGGCACGCATGCCGCCCACCAGGGCCGTCATTTCCGGCGCGGAGAGGTCCAGCATGTAGGCCTTGTCCAGCAGGAGGGTCTCTGGCTGGAGCTTCAGGCCGGGCCGCAGGTAGTTGCGGAACCCGTCAGCCCGCGGCTGCAGGTACTGGAATGATTCGACGTCGGTCTGCTCCTGGGTGGCGTCCGTGCGGCCGGGCCGGAACGGCACAGTCACGGGGAACCCTGCGTCGGCAGCGGCCTTTTCCACCGCAGCCGCGCCGCCCAGGACGATCAGGTCGGCGAGGGACACCTTCTTGCCGCCGGCCTGGGCTGAATTGAACTCATCCTGGACACGCTCAAGGGCCTGGAGCACGGTGGACAGCTGCTCCGGTTCGGAGACGTCCCAGCTGCGCTGCGGCTCCAGCCGGATCCGGGCACCGTTGGCGCCGCCACGGCGGTCCGTCTTGCGGTAGGTGGCAGCCGAGGCCCAGGCCGTGCCGGCCAGTTGCGGGATGGTCAGGCCGGAATGCAGCAGCTTGGCCTTCAGGGAGGCGACGTCCTGGTCGTCAATCAGTTCATGGTCGACGGCGGGAACAGGGTCCTGCCACAGTTGCGGCTCCGGGACCCACGGGCCCAGCATGTGGGGCCCCACCGGGCCCATGTCGCGGTGCAGCAGCTTGTACCAGGCCTTGGCGAACGCCAGGGCGAACTCGTCCGGGTTCTTGAGG
This sequence comes from Pseudarthrobacter sp. Pseusp20, assembly GCF_059492155.1. Lineage (NCBI taxonomy): Bacteria > Bacillati > Actinomycetota > Actinomycetes > Micrococcales > Micrococcaceae > Pseudarthrobacter > Pseudarthrobacter sp. Pseusp20. The sequence continues at coordinate 4,141,501 of NZ_CP168521.1, read as the reverse complement.
AAGCGCCGTCCGATCGCCTCATAGACGGGGTCGAAGCGCAGCGACAGGTCCGTTGTCAGCATGGTGGGCCGGTGCTTCTTAGCGGGATCGTGGGCGTCCGGGATGATCTCGGGGGCGTCCTTGGCCACCCACTGGTGGGCGCCACCCGGGCTCTTGACCAGTTCCCACTCGTACTCGAACAGGATCTCCAGGAAGCGGTTGCTCCATTGCGTAGGCCTGTCCGTCCAGGTGACCTCAAGTCCCGAGGTGATGGTGTCGCCACCCTTGCCGCTGCCGTAGGTGCTGAGCCAGCCCAGGCCCTGTGCCTCAAGGTTGGCGGCTTCCGGTTCGGGACCCACGTGAGCATCGGCGGGGCCGGCGCCATGGGTCTTGCCGAAGGTGTGGCCGCCGGCGATCAGCGCGAAGGTTTCTTCGTCGTTCATTGCCATCCGCTTGAAGGTCTCGCGGATGAACGCGGCAGCGGCCACCGGGTCCGGGTTGCCCTTGGGGCCTTCGGGGTTGACGTAAATCAGGCCCATTTCGGTGGAGCCGACCTCTTCGGACATCTGCCCTTCGCCGACGTAGCGCTCGTCGCCGAGCCAGGCATCCTCCGGGCCCCAGAAGATCTGCTCGGGCTCCCACACGTCCTCCCGGCCAAAGGCAAAGCCGAAGGTCTTGAAGCCCATCGATTCCAGGGCAACGTTTCCGGCCAGGACCAGCAGGTCGGCCCAGGAGAGCTTCTGGCCGTACTTCTGCTTGACCGGCCACAGCAGGCGCCGGGCCTTGTCCAGGTTGGCGTTGTCCGGCCAGCTGTTCAGCGGGGCAAACCGCTGGCTGCCGTCACCCGCTCCGCCGCGGCCGTCCTGGACGCGGTAGGTGCCTGCGGCGTGCCAGCTCAGCCGAATCATGAGGCCGCCGTAGTGGCCGAAGTCCGCCGGCCACCAATCCTGCGAGGTGGTCAGGACCTCGGTGATGTCACGCTTGAGTGCCTCCACGTCCAGCTTCTGGAATTCCTCGCGGTAGCTGAATGACGGGCCCAGCGGGTTGCTCGCCTGGCTGTGCGCATGAAGCACGGAAAGGTCCAGCTGGTTGGGCCACCAGTCCTGGTTGGTCCGTGGCCGGTGCCCCTTGGGCTGCGGCGTGTCAATCGCCGGGTTTTCACTTTCGCTGCCCTGGGCCGTGGCGCTGCCATGGGCTACGGGGCACCCACCCTCAACCTTCTGGTCCAGGCCCTGTGCGCTCCCGGGCGTGGGGACCGGGGGATGGTCTTGGGGTTCGGTCATGTGCTTCTTCCTTCCGTTGGGCCGAGGCCGCGGTTGGACTCGGGCAGCCGGTGCAACCCTCCTATTGGAACATAGACGCGGGGGAGGGAAACCCCTCTTTTCCAGGAGGGATCCGTTCTCCAAGTGAGGGAACGTAACAGTTGGTCAACCGGTTGGGAGGCTGCCGCTGCCCCCAGCCATAATCAAAGTGCGGGTCCTCTCTCAGTCAGTCCGCACTCTCCATTTCTTCCCACCCTTTTGCGTGGGACTTTCGAAATTTCAGGAAACAACTTCATGGACGGTTCAAGCCTTGTAGCCCTCTTCCTTGCGAGGAGCGACGACACTGCCACCAGCGCGCTGCCGCGTGCGCCCAAGAGGGTTCGGGTAAAGAAGCCCGGCCTGTCACCCTGGTCAATCCTGCGGGGGCGGACGGCAAGTGTGCTGCACCGCCTTGCGTGGGCGATTGAGCCTGACACGGAGGGCACCTTCTAGCCCCCTCCGCCTCCACCTCGACTGAGCGGCGGAATATCTGCCTGACGCTGGGGCTTGTCGCAAGGGGGCGTCGTCGGACAACCCTGCAGCAGAAGGAGCACTATGACCATTGGTTCAGGAACAGTAGCGGGAGCAGGATCAGCAGCGGGCAACGGGCGGACGGCCCTGGTGGTGGGTGCCACCGGCATCGCGGGGTCCGCGCTGGTGGATACTTTGGTTGGCGAAGGCTGGGCGGTCCTTGCCTTGTCCCGCAGGCCCGGAGCTGAGCGCCCTGGCGTCCGGTGGCTCTCGGCGGACCTGACCTCAGCTTCCTCCCTGGCGGCTGTGCTTGGTCCGGAGAACCCCTCCCATGTCTACTTCACCGCGTGGTCGCGCCGGGCCACCGAGGAAGAGAACATCGCCGTCAATGCCGGCATGGTGCGTGATCTCCTCGGAGCACTGCAGGGCAAGGACGTGTCCCACGTCGCCCTGATGACAGGCCTTAAGCACTACCTGGGACCGTTCGAGGCGTACGCGGCCGGGGAGATGCCGGACACGCCCTTCCATGAGGAGGAGCCGCGCCTTCCAGTACCCAACTTCTACTACGCCCAGGAGGATGAACTCTGGGCGGCAGCGGCTGGGCAGGGCTTTACCTGGTCCGTGCACCGCGCACACACCGTGATTGGCCACGCGGTGGGCAACGCGATGAACATGGGCCTTACGCTTGCTGCGCAGGCCACCCTGTGCCGGGACAGCGGGGAGCCGTTCGTGTTCCCGGGATCCGAGACGCAATGGAACGGCCTCACTGACATGACGGATGCTGGCCTGCTGGCCGAGCACATGCTCTGGGCCTCCACCACCCCGGAAGCCGCGAACCAGGCTTTCAATATCGTCAACGGTGACGTGTTCCGCTGGCGGTGGATGTGGCCGAAACTCGCCGCCTACTTCGGCGTGGAGTGGGAGGGGTATCAGGGAGAGCCCCGTCCCCTGGAGCAGTCCATGGCGGGGCGCGGGGACCAGTGGCGGCAGCTCGCCGCCCACCACAACCTCAGCGAGCCGGAGCTGGACCGGGTGGCATCCTGGTGGCACACGGACGGCGACCTGGGACGCGGCATCGAGGTGGTGACGGACATGGGCAAGAGCCGGGACGCCGGCTTCATGGGATACCGGCGGACGCTGGATTGCTTCACGGCCCTGTTCGACCGCTACCGCGCCGATAGCCTGATTCCCTGATCAAGGAGGCCCAAAGAGCTGATCGGAGGGCCCGCGTACGCCGTCAGTGAACCCTGAAAGTTCTGGCTCGAACCCCCGGTTAAGTCCCAGCCTCCGGACGTACACTGACCTTCGCACCACGTTTGTGGACACTCCGTCAGGTGAGGGCTTGTACGTATGCTCTGGAAGTTGCTTGTCGAATACCTGCGGCCGCACCGGCCGCTGCTGGTCGCCGTCGTGGTTTTCCAGCTGGCGCAGTCCATCGCGTCGCTGTACCTGCCAACGCTGAACGCGGACATCATTGACCAGGGTGTGGCCCGCGGCGACACCGCCTACATCATGTCCACGGGCAGCGTCATGCTGCTCATCACCCTCGCGCAGATCGCCTGCGCCGTGGTGGCCGTGTACTTCGGTGCCAAGGCCGCGATGGGCCTGGGCCGGGACCTGCGCGGCGCCATCTTTGACCGCGTGGGCGAGTTTTCCGAGCAGGAGGTCACCCGCTTCGGCGCCCCGAGCCTGATCACCAGGTCCACCAATGACGTCCAGCAGGTCCAGCAGCTGGTGCTGATGTCCGCCACGCTTATGGTGGCCGCGCCCATGCTCAGCATCGGCGGCGTGATCATGGCCATCCGGCAGGACGCCCAGCTGTCCTGGCTCATTGCCGTGTGTGTCCCGGTGCTGCTGATCGCCGTCGGGCTCATTGTCACGCGGATGGTGCCGCTGTTCCGCAAGATGCAGGCCCGGATCGACACCGTGAACCGGGTGCTGCGCGAACAGCTCGCGGGCATCCGCGTGGTGCGGGCATTCGTGCGGGAGGACATGGAAACGGCGCGGTTCGCCCAGGCCAACACGGACGTCACGGACGTTGCCCTCCGGGCCGGACGCCTGATGGCGCTGATGTTCCCCACCGTCATGCTGATCCTGAACGTATCCAGCGTGGCGGTTATCTGGTTCGGCGCCTTCCGGATCGAGGACGGGTCCATGCAGGTGGGCACCCTGATCGCGTTCCTGAGCTACCTGATGCAGATCCTCATGTCCGTCATGATGGCCACCTTCATGGCGGTGATGATCCCGCGCGCGTCGGTGTCCGCGGACCGGATCGGCGAGGTGCTGGGCACCAGTTCCAGCGTCCTGCCGCCGGAGAACCCGGTCACCAGCGCGGCGTTCGCCGGCAGGCAGCGGCGCGGCGAGTTGGAGATGCGCGACGTCGGATTCGCCTACCCGGGTGCCGACCAGCCGGTTCTGTCAGGCATCAGCTTCACCGCCCGCGCTGGGCAGACGACCGCGATCATCGGCAGCACGGGCTCCGGCAAGACCACCCTGGTGAACTTGATGCCGAGGCTCTTCGACGTCACCTCCGGCGCGGTGCTGATGGACGGAGTGGACGTCAGGGACCTGGACCCGGACCTGCTCTGGGGGCACATCGGCCTGGTGCCACAACGGCCATACCTGTTTTCCGGCACCGTGCGCAGCAACCTCCTGTACGGCAACCCGGACGCCACCGAGGACGAGCTGTGGACCGCGCTGGAGATCGCCCAGGCCCGGGACTTCGTGGAGCAGATGGAGGATGGGCTGGACGCGGCGATCTCGCAGGGCGGCACCAACGTCTCCGGCGGGCAGCGGCAGCGGCTGGCCATCGCCCGGGCCCTGGTGAAGCGGCCCGAGCTCTACATCTTTGACGACTCGTTCTCGTCCCTGGACACCGGCACCGACGCCCGGCTGCGCCAGGCGCTCAAGCGCAGCACTGCCGGTGCCACCATGGTCATCATCGCCCAGCGCGTGTCCAGCATCGTTGATGCGGACCAGATTATGGTGCTCGACGACGGCAGGATCGTTGCGCACGGCACGCACCATGAGTTGCTGGAGACATCCGAGACGTACCGTGAGATTGTTTCGTCCCAGCTGGCAGCGGAGGAAACAGTATGAGCACCCAACACCCGGGGACCCGTCCCGCTCGCGGCGCCAAAGCCGGGCCCGGCTCCGGAGCCGGCCAGGCCGACGTCGTACGCATTCCCCGGCCGCGCGGCGGCCCAGGGCACGGCGGACCGTTTGCCGGGATGAACGTCCCGGCAGAGAAGGCGATGAACTTCAGCGGTTCGGCCAAACGGCTGCTGGGCACCCTGCGGCCGGAAAGGCTCTGGCTGGTGCTGGTGCTGGTAATGGCCGTGGCGGGCGTAGTGCTGCAGGTGATTGGGCCGCGGCTGCTCGGCGAGGGCACCAACCTGATTTTCGCCGGTGTGGTGTCCAAGCAGCTGCCGCCGGGGATGACGCAGGCGCAACTGATTGCGCAGCTGCGGGCGGCGGGGGAGAACCAGAAGGCGGACATGCTGGGCGCCATGACGCTGACGCCGGGTGCGGGGATCGACTTTGCGGCGCTGGCCAGCGTGCTGACGTGGGCGCTGGTGCTGTACGTGCTGGGGTCGGCGTTCATGTGGGGGCAGGCGTATGTTCTGAACGGCGTGGTGCAGCGGACGGTATTTGGGCTGCGCGAGAAGATCGAGGCGAAGATCAACCGGCTGCCGCTGCGGTATTTCGACTCGATCCAGCGCGGTGAGCTGCTCAGCCGGGTGACCAACGACGTGGACAACATTTCGCAGAGCCTGCAGCAGTCCATCAGCCAGGCGGTGACGTCGTTGCTGACGGTGGTGGGCGTATTGGTGATGATGTTCATCCTGTCCCCGACGCTGGCGCTGATCGCGCTGGTGACCATTCCGCTGACGCTGGGGATCACGGCGCTGATTGCCAAGCGCTCGCAGAAGCTGTTTGTGCAGCAGTGGAAGAACACCGGTGAGCTGAACGGGCAGATCGAGGAGACCTACACCGGGCATGCACTGGTAAAGGTGTTCGGCCGGAAGCGCGAGGTGGGGGAGCGGTTCCGGCAGAAGAACGTGGAGCTGTATGAGGCGAGTTTCGGGGCGCAGTTCATTTCCGGGCTGATCATGCCGGCCATGACCTTCATCGGGAACCTGGTGTACGTGGGGATTGCCGTGGTGGGCGGCCTGCAGGTTGCGTCCGGGGCCATGCAGTTGGGTGACGTGCAGGCGTTCATCCAGTACTCGCGGCAGTTCACCCAGCCGCTGGCGCAGCTCGGCTCGATGGCCAACCTGCTGCAGTCCGGCGTTGCGTCGGCTGAGCGGGTGTTCGAGTTGTTGGATACGGAGGAACAGTCTGCCGATCCTGTGGGTGCTTCTTTGCAGAGTCCTGATGGTGCCGGGCGCGGGCGGCTGGTGTTCGAGGACGTGTCCTTCTCGTATTCGCCGGACAAGCCTCTGATTTCCGGGTTGTCTTTGGTGGCGGAGCCGGGGCAGACGGTGGCCATTGTGGGGCCGACGGGGGCGGGCAAGACCACGCTGGTGAACCTGATGATGCGGTTCTACGAGCTGGATGCCGGCCGGATCACGTTGGACGGCGTGGACATCACCACCATGACCCGGAACGACCTGCGCTCGCGGATGGGGATGGTGCTGCAGGACACGTGGCTGTTCGGTGGGACCATCCGGGACAACATTGCCTACGGCCGGCCCGCTGCGTCTTCGGACGAAATCCTGGAGGCGGCGCGGGCGACGTATGTGGACCGGTTCGTGAAGTCGCTGCCCGAAGGGTACGACACCGTGCTGGACGACGAAGGCTCCAACGTGTCAGCGGGTGAGAAGCAGCTGCTGACCATCGCGCGGGCCTTCCTGGCGCGGCCCTCTGTTTTGATCCTGGACGAGGCGACGTCTTCGGTGGACACCCGGACCGAGGTGCTGGTGCAGAAGGCCATGAGCGCCCTGCGGTCAGACCGGACGTCATTTGTGATCGCGCACCGCCTGTCCACGATCCGCGACGCCGACCTCATCCTGGTGATGGAGGCCGGCCAGATCGTGGAGCAGGGGACCCACTCATCACTGCTGGCCGCCGGCGGGGCTTACGCACGGCTGTACGAGGCCCAGTTCGCTGCGCCGGTTGCGGAGGTTTAGGACCTGGCTGCCAGCTGGAATCGAGTTCCAAACTGCCAATTTCAGTACTGAATGGCACGGCGAATGAGCCCAATGGCCACTTATGTCCTGAGGCGATGAAGGCTTTGGCGCTGGTGGGTACGGCGCCTGGTGGCCCCCAAAAGATCAGAGGTAGCTTTTTACGGTCGCCCGCAGTGCTTCCGTGTGCTCGTAGATCTCCTCAAGGGAGTTGATGGGAACCCGAGTCTCTTCCTTGCTGTCGTCGAAGATGCCGATGTATTTCTGGGTTCGGTTAAAGTGCAGCCGCGCAATGGGCTTACGGTTGTTGTCGTCGAGGAGCACCGCGAAATAGGACTTTGCATCACGCTGAGCCACGCGTGCCGGTTTGACCTCGCTGCAGACAATTGCACGCACGATCTGGTAGCCCTCAATTTCCTCAAGCGTCGTCTCCAGCCCATCGGCTTCAGCGAGATCGGCTTCGGCTACTGGGGCGCTGGTGACCGCCAAGGGGGCGGCTGTGTCCTCAGTTTGCGGGAATCCAGGGTTGCCGAGGGCCTTCTTCAGCCGCTCGTTCACCTGGTCATTAAGGAATTGCTTGGTGGCCTTCCCCACCAGCGTTGTGAACTGCTCCCGCACTTTTTGCGTGTACGGTCCCGAATAGACCCTGGCTGTGAGGAACTTGACCCATTCATCTTCAGGCTCCTTGAACTGTGCAGCCAGGGTCCGCTTCAGTTCGCCGATGTATTTCAGTTCACCCGCGGCGCTGATGATCGAGTCGAGGTCGAAAACGTCCTTGGAAAGCTTCTGCAGTTCTGGGATAAGTGACTGGTCGATGTCGTTCAAATCCAGCACTAGGAAAGGCTTGGCATCCATACGATTTGGTGCGTCGAGGTCCGTAAAGAACTGGTACACCTCGCCATTGGTAAGGATGGCGATCCGCGCGTTGGTGACGGCAAAGTAGCGGAAGAGCTGTGATGCATGCTCGATCTTCACGGGCTCCGTGGATTTCTTGCACTCAATCAGGATCTGCACTTCGCCGTCCTTGACGATGGCGTAGTCGATCTTCTCACCCTTCTTGAGCCCCACGTCGGCGATGAATTCCGGGACAACCTCCAGAGGATTGAACACGTCGTAGCCGAGAATTGTCGAAATGAACGGCATCACGAAGGCATTCTTAGTTGCCTCTTCTGTCTGGATCACATCCCGCTGCTGACGCACCTTTGCCGCCAAAGCTGAAAGCTTCTCCGCGAATTCCATGTCCTACCCCCAGTAAGTTTCCTGTAGCCGGACGCCACCACGTGCCCGTCAGCAAATTTCAAAGCTGCTGCTGCAAAACTTACATCCGGGGAGCGACATTCTCACGCAACCAGGTAGTAGCTGACGTCATGTTGCATTCATTCGCAACGAAGACCGAACGACAAGACGGCGGAATCGAACCCCCGTCCCCCTGCAAACGAAAGCGTACGACGCCGGGTGTCCACCCGCCGTCGTACGCTCCGTGGGATTAGAAAGCGTCGGCCTCCGCATTGAGGTCCCGGCCCTTGGTTTCCGGCGCAAAAAACCCTGCCACAATACCGATCGCAGCGTAGGCCATGAGGATTCCGGCTACCGGGATCCACCCCGGCCCGGTCGCAGCAACGACGCTGGCTGCAATGATGGGGCCGAGACCGCCGGACAGGACGGCGCCGATTTCCTTGACCGTGGTCATGAAGGAAAAGCGGCGTTTGGACCCGAACATTTCCACCAGCCAGGTTGACTCCACGCCGTACAGATTCGGCAGTGGACCGCCAACGAAGATGACGAAGACCAGGGCCACCAGCACAGGGTTACGCGTTTCGATCATCAGCATCGCGGGAATCGTAAAGGCAAACTGGAATCCGGAGAGCCAGAGCCAGACCCTGCGGCGGCCGAATCGGTCAGTGAGCTTCCCGGTCAGCAAGACTGTGGCCACGCCCAGGACGGAGCCGAGTGTTACACCGGTGGTGACGAGGTTTGCGTCCATTTTCACCACCGATACCGTCCAGCCGATAAGGAAGCCCTTGACGAGGTAGACCGAACCGTTTTCGCCGAGTTTGATACCCAGTGAGACGAGGAAGGCCTTTTTGGCATCCGCGGCGTCACGCCAGATGCTTTGCTGCCTGGCTTCCAGACGTGCTGCGGCACGCCGCGCCTTGACCGCCTCGAAGACCGGTGATTCGCTCACGCTGCGACGAAGGTAGAGCGCCACTAGGGTGGTACCGACGCTGAGCAGGAAGGGAATACGCCATCCCCAGGCAAGGAAATCGTCCTTGGGCATCTGCGAGAGCAGCAGCCACAGTCCGCTGGCCAACAGCACACCGGTCGCAGTTCCAAGTGCCACCACGGAGCCGTAAAAGCCGCGCTTACCGGAAGGAGCGGATTCCACCAGCAGCAGCGAGGCCCCGGATAGCTCCGCGCCCGCGCCGAAGCCCTGGATAAGCCGCAGGAGCACAAGGAGGATTGGGGCCGCGACCCCGATCTGGGCAAATGTGGGCAACAGACCCATTCCCAAGGTGGCGATACCCATCATCCCCACGGTGATGACCAGGACGGATTTCCGCCCATACTTGTCGCCAAGGTAGCCAAAGTAGATCCCGCCCAGGGGCCGGACGAGAAACCCTGAACCGAAGGCGGCAAAGCTCGCCATCAATGCCATCGCCGGGTCCGTGTTGGGGAAGAAGAGCGGCCCGAAGACCAGCGCTGCCGCCAGGGTGTAGAGCGTAAAGTCCATGTATTCCAAGGCGGAACCAAGGAACGACGAAATGGAGGTGCGGCGCAGTTCAGCCGGCGCCACCTCCAGCTCCGATACCAGGCCCTGCGGCTCAGCGGCGGCATATTTCAGGTTTGGGTTTTCTGTGACCATGGGGTTTCTCCCTTGTGTAGAGCCTGTCGGCAGGCCCGGAGGCAAACGTCATTGTTCGGATGGTGGTGCAAGGTCTTCAAGGGCAGTTCAGTTCGGGAGCAGGGAGACAGTCTCCGCTATGCAGGCAGGCTTTTGTGAGCCTTCCAGTTCGATCAGGTGATTGAACTGCAGCTGCCGCCCATTGGCCGTCTCGCTCACCGATGCCAGCGTCAGCCGGTCCCTGATGCGTGAGTTGACCCTGGCCGGCGCCGGGAACCTTACCTTATTCAGGCCGTAGTTGATGATCATCGCGGCCCCGTCGACCCGGTATACCTGGCCGGCCAGGTATGGCAGCAGCGACAAGCTGAGGTAGCCGTGGGCGACAGTGGCCCCGAAGGGCCCGCCTGCTGCCCGCTCCGGGTCCGTGTGTATCCACTGTTGGTCCAGGGTGGCATCGGCGAAAGCCTGGATCTGGGATTGGTCCAGGGTATGCCATCCACTCACCCCGATTTCCTGGCCAGCCATGGTGGCGAGCTCGGCGGCGTCCTTGAACAGTTTCATTTAGACCCTCTCCAGCAGCATGGCGACGCCCTGGCCCAGGCCCACGCACATGGTGGCCAGGCCGCGGTTTGCGTCTTCGCGTTCCATCCGGCCCAGTAGCGTGACGACGATCCGTGATCCGGAGGATCCCAGGGGATGGCCCAGGGCGATCGCACCGCCGTCGTTGTTGACGGTTCCCTTATCCATTCCGAGCAGCCGAATGCAGGCCAGAGCCTGCGCTGCGAACGCCTCGTTGAGTTCGACGGCCCCCACCTCGGCCAGGTCCCAGCGCGCCTTGGCCAGGGCCTTTTGTGTCGCAGGCACCGGGCCGATGCCCATTACATCCGGCGCCACACCGGCCGCTTGGCTGGTCACGATGCGGGCCCGGGGCGTGAGCCCGTAGCGCTCCACGGCCTCGCCGCTGGCGACCAATACAGCTGATGCGCCGTCGTTGAGGGAACTGGAGTTGCCAGCGGTGACCACTCCGCGGGGCGCCACGATCGGCCGGAGGGCGGCCAGGGCATCAGCGGTTGACCCGCGTCTGGGTCCCTCATCGGTGACTACCAGCGAGACTTCCCCCCGCCTGCCCGTGACCGGAACAGGGACTATCTCGTCGCTGAAGCGGCCGGCGTCGATCGCCGCTACTGCCAGGTTGTGGGAGCGCAGTGCAAAGCTGTCCGCGTCGGCACGGGAAATCCCCTCCCGCTTCGCTACCTCTTCTGCCGTTTCGGGCATGGAAAACAGTGCCCCCGACTCCATCCGCGGGTTAACAAACCGCGCACCGATTGAGGTGTCCGCGAGTTCACCCGGTTTGGAGTAGGGCTTCTCCGGCTTTGCCATCACCCACGGCGCGCGGGTCATGGACTCTACGCCGCCGGCCACCACAAGGTCGGCGTCACCGTTGCGCACCGACTGCGCCGCCATGCTGATGGCTGTTAGCCCGGAGGCACAGAGCCGGTTGACGGTCACGGCCGGTACGGCGTGCGGGAACCCGGCCAGCAGTGCGGCCATCCGGGCAACGTTACGGTTGTCCTCACCGGCCTGATTAACACAGCCAAAGATGACCTCGTCAACGGTGGCAGGATCGACGCCGGCCCTGTCTACTGCGGCCTGGAGCACAAGCGCGGCCATGTCGTCGGGACGGACAGTGGCGAGCACGCCGCCGTGACGGCCCACCGGGGTACGGACGCCCCCGACGAGGAATGCCTCGGGCATCAGCGGGCCCCGCCGTTGATGTAAAGGGTCTGGCCGGAGATGTAAGAGGAGTCGTCACCGGCGAAGAAAGCCACGGCCGCTGCCACTTCCTCCGGCTGGCCTACACGTCCCAGTGGGGTTCGCTCCGCCACCGCCTGCTGGTGCTCGGCCGGGCTGGCCCCCACCCGCTCTGCCGTTGCGGCAGTCATTGAGGTGGCGATGTAACCCGGCGCCACCGCATTGACCGTGATGTTGAACGGACCAAGTTCGATGGCGAGCGTCGCGGTCAGGCCCTGGATACCGGCCTTTGCAGCCGCGTAGTTTGCCTGGCCGCGGTTGCCCAGCGCGCTGCGGCTGCTGAGCGAGACGATCTTGCCGTACTTGGCCGGAACCATGTAGCGCTGGGCAGCGCGCGTGCAGAGGTAGGCGCTGGTGAGGTTCGTGGCCAGGACCGAATCCCAATCCTGCCGCTCCATCTTGAAGAACATGTTGTCGCGGGTGATCCCGGCGTTGTTTACCAGGATGTCCAGCCGGCCGAACTCCCGGTGGATGTCATCGAATACCCGGTCTACTGCTGCCTCATCCGTGACGTCGCAGCAGGCGGCAAGGGCCTTTCCGCCCGCCGCCACGACGTCCGGGTGGTCCGAGATACGCTGCGCGGTGTCCTTGGCGCGGTCCTCGTTGAGGTCCAGGACGGCGACAGTGGCGCCGCCATTGGCCAGTTTCAGCGCGGTGGCTGCGCCGATTCCCTGCGCCCCTCCAGTGACTACTGCCACCCGGTTGGTGAAATTGCTCATGACATTTCCTTTGCTGGTGTTTGGAGCGTGCTTTGGCAAGCCCGGGTCGGGCCCGCCCGGGAGCTAGCTGAAGGCGGAGAGGCCGGTGATCTCGCGGCCAACGAGAAGGGATTGGATCGAGTCCGTGCCCTCATAGGTGGAGACGACCTCCATGTCGGTCATGTGCCTCGCCACGTGGTTCTCCAGCAGCATTCCGTTGCCGCCGAGCATGTCCCGTGCCTCTGAACAGATCCAGCGGGCTTTCCGGGCCGTGTGCATCTTGGCCATGGAGGCCATGGGCCCGGTCATCCGGCCGTCCTCGGCCAGCACGGCAAGGCGAAAGCAGATCAGCTGCATGGCTGTCAGTTCTGCAAGCATGTTGGCCAGCTTGTTTTGCACCAGCTGGAAACTGCCGATTGGTTTGCCGAACTGCTGGCGGGTCTTGGCATAGTCCACTGCGATCTCGTAAGCGGCCATTGCGTGGCCGTAGGACTCCCAGGAGGCGCCGCTGCGTGTGGAAGTGAGTACCTTGGTGACGTCCTTGAACGAATGGCATTCCGTGAGCCGGTTGGCCGCCGGGACCCGGAGGTTCTCAAGGGTGATGTCCGGTTGGAGGATCGCCCGCTTGCCAATCTTGCCGGTGATGACTTCGGTGGAATACCCCTCTGGAAAGCTGCCGTCCTCGTTACGCTCCATCACGAACGCCTTGACCTTGGCATCCGCTTCGTCGCGGGCAAAGATGATGACGACGTCGGCCATGCTGGCGTTGCCGATCCAGCGTTTGCGCCCGTTGATGATGTAGCTGTCCCCCTCGCGCCGTGCGCTGGTTTCGAGCGCCACGGAGTCAGACCCGTGCTCGGGTTCGGTCAGGGCGAAGGCGCCGATCTTGCCGAGGGCGGCCATGGCAGGGAGCCAGCGCTGCTTTTGCTCCTCGCTGCCGAGCATGTTGATGGTTCCCATCGCCAGTCCGGACTGGACGCCGAGGAAGGTGTTGACGGAACCGTCGCCGCGGGAGACCTCGGCGGCGACAATCCCCGCGGCAAGCCGGCTTAGCCCAGGGCATCCGTAGCCCTGAATGGTTGTTCCGACGATGCCGAGCCCGGCAAGTTTGGGTACAAGTTCGAAGGGGAACTCGGCACGTTCCCAATAGCCGTTGATGACCGGCAGCAGGTCTTTGTCGACGAAGGCGCGGACTTTCAGCCGGAGCGCCCGGTCCTCAGCGCTGAGGAAATCGTCCATGAGGTAAAAATCGGTGCCGTTCGCGGCCGTTTCGGGTTTCATTGAGTGAGCTCCAGTGGTGTGTGATCGGGGACCCATTTGCCCTGCGGGTCTGTAGTTCGATGTGAAGGCTGGAAAAGGGTGAGCCAGTGGCGCTCGTGTTCCGCCAGGGGCCGGGACTTGCCAGTGTCCGGCTGGACTGAAACCAGCACGGTACGGCCGTCTACGGCGACCGCCCCGAATTGGCTGCCCCTGAATTCCAGGCTGAACGAACTCGTGCCGATCCTGGTCACCGCGAGTTCAACCTCCAGGTCTTCGCCGTGGTGGACTGGCCGCCGATAGTTCACTTCGAGGCTGGCTACCACCGTGGGGGTCGCTTCGGCTCGGCGTATGCCCGGCATCGAAGACCGCCATTTGATTCTTGACTCCTCCAGGAGCGTGACGACGGCGGCGTGGTTGACGTGCCCGTTGAGGTCCTGGTCGGACCATCGTGGGCAGACTCGGGTCCGGTAGGTTTCAGGCATCGACCAGGGCTTTCCGATGGAGTAGCCATTCCCGCACCAAGCGGGAGCTTTCGTTCAATCCCGGGGGTGCGAGCGAATAGTCCACCGGCGTAAGGGAATACTCGACAGGATGGCGGACCGTGGGTATCTTCCGGGGCCCGTCGCCAGCCATCACTACCGGGTTCAGCCCCAGCTGTTCAGCGAGCTCCACACCGCCGCGGACATCCTGGATCGGAGCGCAGGGCAGCCCTGCCGAGGAGAGCTCACGGAACCATTCGTCGGCTGACTGGCTGGCCAGTTGGGCGTGGAGGATGCCGCGCAGCTCGTTACGGTTGGCGTTGCGCTGCAGAGTTGTGACGAACTTTGGATCACGGGCGACTCCGGGAATCCCCAGCGCCTCGCACAGCCGGACGAACTGGGCATCATTTCCCGTCGCGATGATGATAGTGCCGTCCCCGGTCTGCATCGGAGCGTATGGATACATGCTGGGGTGTTCGTTCCCCATCCTGGTCGGTACCACACCGCCCGTTACGTAGGCCGCAGACTGGTTCACCATGCCGGACAGGGCCGAGGTCAGCAGGTTCAGTTCCACCAGCTGACCCTCGCCGGTCCGGTCCTTGTGGTGTAGTGCCCCCAGGATGCCGATGGCAGCGTGCAGGCCCGTGATGACATCGAACAGCGCGATGCCTGCCCGGTACGGTTGGGAGTCCTGGTCCCCGGTAAGGCTCATCATCCCCGATGCGGCCTGTACCAACAGGTCATACCCCGGAATATGTGCGCCCGCTCCAGTACCGAACCCAGTGATGGAAGCATAGATTATGTTCGGGTTCAGTTCGGCCGCGGACGCGTAATCCAAGCCCAGCCGCGCCATGTTGCCGGGCTTGAAATTCTCGATCATGACATCAGCGCTGGCGATCAGGGAACGCGCAACGTTGAGGTCCTCCGGGTCTTTCAGGTCCAGGGCAATGGAATGTTTGTTGCGGTTAACCGCGAGGAAGAACGTGGCCTCGCCGTCCCGTACGGGGGGCATATACGTGCGGGTGTCGTCACCCTCAGGTCCCTCCACCTTGATAACCGTGGCGCCCATGTCAGCCAGGAGCATGGTGGCGTACGGGCCTGCCAGCACCCTGCTGAAATCTGCCACCACAACGCCGGCGAGGGGACCCGCGCTGGCCCGGCCCAGGACGTCACCTTCAGGATTGTCGTCACCGCCAGCGGGACGACTATGTCCGCTGGAAACCGGTTTTTTGATCGGTTGTGTCATCTGCTTCCTCCGCTTTGTGGTGTGCATCACCTACCTTCCCAAGCGGACTGATTCGCGTCCAATACACATTGGGTGCCGGACTGATACCTCAGCGCCATCAATGTCAGCTGGGTCTGCCTTCGGTATGTTGGGCGTATGAACAACGACGTTTACCTGGTCAGGAGCTGAGCGGAAGTGGAGATACACCAGATCCGGGCCTTTCTCGCCGTGGCAGAGGAACTGCACTTCGGCCGGGCCGCGCGTCGGCTCCATATGGCCCAGCCGCCGCTGAGCCGGTCCATCCAGCGGCTTGAGCACGAACTGAAGGCGCCGCTGTTTATCCGCAGCACGCGCACGGTGCAGCTGACCGCCGCGGGTGAGGCCCTTCTCGGCCCGGCACGCGAGATACTCGAGGGGTGCCGGCGGGGCCGCCTCGCGGTCGCCTCGGTGGGCCGCGGCGAAACCGGGCGCGTGCGGGTCGCCTTTGCCGGGGTTTCCTCGCATGTCATGGTTGGCAAGCTCGCCAAGCGTGTCCGGGAGGTGCACCCGGGAATCGACTTTGAGCTGTCCAGCTCCAATTTCGCCCTTCCGGCCATGGACAAGGTTATGAGCGGGTCCATGGAAGTCGGCCTGGGCCGCTGGAATTTCATTCCTGCTGTCCTTGACTCGCGGATCGTGGCCAACGAGCGGCTCGTCGTTGCCCTGTATGAAAGCCACCCCCTGGGCGGACAGGCTTCGCTGCGTATGGCAGACCTCGCGGGGCAGCCTTTCGTCACGTTGCCGGAGCACCCGGGCGCCATCCTCCATGACCACCTTCGAAGGCTCTCCAGTGCCGCAGGTTACGTCGTGGAGATTGCCCAGGTGGCGCCGGATTCCCAGACTCTTATGGCGCTGGTGGCAGCCGAGATCGGTGTCGCCCTGACAGTGTCCTCCGTGCCGGAAAACTTCAGCCACCCGGGTGTCGTGTTCATTCCCCTTGATGATCCGGTTGACCCCATCCAACTGCGGCTGGTCTGGCGGAAGGACAACACCAGCCCGGCGCTGCGCGAGGTCCTTCGGCTGTCGGAAGAGGTCCTTCCATCGCCGGACTGAACCGTCCATTGATGCGCATGGGGCATAACCGGAATCACTATTAGGTATTGGATCTGACGGCAATCAGGCTGGCACAGTGGTTCGGGTCACCGGGTGCAAGTACGCCCGTGCTGACGCCAACCCTTCCCTTGACCTGCCAGGAGAATCACCGTGACCGTAACCGCACCTGCCCTGGTCTTCGACGACGTGCTAAACCTTGACACCCTCCTGACCTCCAGGGAACTGGAGCTGCGCAGCACTGTCCGTGCCTTTGTGGATGAACGGATCCGGCCCAACATCGCCGAGTGGTATGAGGACGCCCACTTCCCGCTCGAGCTTGTTCCCGAGCTTGGGGAGTTGGGGGTCCTCGGGATGCACCTCAAGGGCTACGGATGCCCGGGCCGCAGCGCCGTCGAGTATGGCCTCGCCGCCATGGAGTTGGAAGCCGGCGACTCCGGGCTTCGGACCTTCGTCAGCGTCCAGGGTTCCCTGGCCATGAGTGCCATCCACAAATGGGGGTCCGAGGAGCAGCGGAACGAGCACCTGCCGGCGATGGCGCGGGGCGAGAAGATCGGCTGCTTCGGACTCACCGAGCCCACGGCCGGCTCCGATCCTTCCAGCATGGCAACTTTCGCGGCACCCGACGGAGACGGCGGCTGGGTCATCAACGGCGCAAAGCGCTGGATCGGGCTCGCCTCAGTCGCCCAGATTGCGGTCATCTGGGCTAACACTACCGAAGGTATCCGCGGGTTCATCGTCCCGACGGACACCCCCGGCTTCACTGCGACGCCCATCAACTCGAAGCTGTCCATGCGGGCCTCCATTCAATGTGACATCAGCCTCGATGAAGTACGGCTGCCGTCCACTGCGCTCCTGCCCGGTGCCCGCGGGCTCAGCGGCCCGTTTTCCTGCCTTAATGAGGCCCGTTACGGAATCATTTGGGGGGCTATGGGTGCCGCGCGGGACTCCTACGAAACGGCCTTGGCGTATTCCAGCGACCGCCTCCAGTTTGGCAAGCCCCTCGCCGGCTACCAGCTTACGCAGGAAAAACTGGTCAATATGCTGCTGGAAATCCAAAAGGGGACCCTGCTGGCGCTTCATACCGGACGCCTGAAGGACTCCGGGACGCTGGAGCCAGTTCAGATCTCCGTGGGAAAGCTGAACAACGTCAGGGAGGCCATTGCCATCTGCCGCGAAGCCCGCACCATCCTTGGGGGAAACGGAATTACCCTGGACTACTCGCCGCTGCGGCACGCTAACAACCTTGAATCAGTGCGAACGTATGAAGGTACGGACGAGGTCCATACCCTAATCCTGGGTCAGCGGATCACGGGCATCCCGGCGTTCCGGCAGGAGTGACGGCATGCCACGCGGCTGTGCGGCCGCGTGCCATGCCGGCCGCTTAAAGCCCAAGTGCTCCTGCCCGGGAAGCCCCGTCATAGCCGCCGGCCGGTGGGTTGAGTCCGTAGATCGCGCCAATGGTCGGCGCCACGTCGGCCGTCCTGGCCGGATCCGAAGAAACCCCCGCGACTACCTTGGGGCTGCCGCCGGTAATGAAGAAGGGGATAGGTTCCGTGGCGGGATGTCCGTGATTACCGGGAATCGGATTTGAGATCACGTACGGGTCGGAGAAGCGCCAGCCCGCCCGGCAATAGGCCACCAGGTCTCCCGCCTCGGCCCCGAGCCGGAGTTCGCCGTGCTTATGTACTGACAGCACTCCCTCATGCGCGTCCACAAGCTGTTCGACGGCGGCCAATCCCGCAAGGCGGTCCGCTTCGGAACCGGTCCAGTACAGCAGGTCCGCCCCGCCATTTTGGGCGATCCTGATGTTGGCCTGGAGGTCAGGGCGTGCCTGCAGGATCAGGTCGACGGAAACCACATTGGTGGGAATGGACCAGTCCATGGAGTGGTCAGCAAGCACCATGATCACGCTCGACTCCCATTTGCCCGTGCCCTTGAGGTGATCGATGAAACGTCCCACCTGCTGGTCAGTGTTCATCAGCGCGGCCTCGCGTGCCGCCCGCAGCGTGGTGCCGGTGAGGTCGGAGTGCCCCACCCGGTCGATGTCGCCCAGGTTGGTGAACACGAAGTCGGGGTCCGGCCCGCTGACCATGGCCAGCAGGGCGTCCATCGTGGCCAGATCGGGTGCGTGGCCGGTTACCGGGAGAAGCGGCTGGGGTTCCCAGCGGTAGCTGGCTCGGGTTCCGAAAATGCCGTAAAGGTACTTCTTGCTGAGTACAGACCCCGTGGTAAGTCCGCGCTCCTGCAAACGCTCCAAAATAGTTGGAAAGTGCAGGTCGGTGGGCCGGTCGAGGTCGCGGACCACACTTTCCGTGCTGTCGAAGATGGAGTTGGCAGGGACCCCGGAGCGGTCCGGACGGACACCCGTCATCATCATCACGTGGTTTGGAATGGTCTCCATGACGGGGAGCGACCGGGCTGCCGGGAAGTTGGTGCCAGCGGCCCGGAGCGCGGCCAGCCGTGGGGTCAGCGTGGTGGAGATTTCGTCTGGGCGGCAGCCGTCCACCACCAGCACGTAGCTTCGCACACGTTCGGCGGCGGGTGCTGCCCATGCCGCCCCATGGGCGGCGGAAAGCACGACGGCGGAACCTCCTGCGGCGGCGAGTTTCAGGAACTGCCGGCGTCCTGGGTTCTGATGAGTTGATGAGCTCAAGAGAGGCCTCCTTGTGCCGGCGTTACTTTGCCGGTGTTGGCTGCGATATTAAACGAGGTGGACAGGGTGGATCCTGAGCCGGCGGAAGTTCGCTCGGCGAGGACATACCAATCCATCCGCACTCCGCCGGGCGTGACGTCCAGGACGGAATAGCCGTGCGAGTCGAAATCGAGGTACTTCACGTGCGGGTTTGCCCCCTTGATGGCGCTCTCGACGCCGACGGAGACCGTACGGGGTGGCACGTTGAGGATGTCGTCCAGGTTGTCACTCGTCACCGAAGTACAGACAAGTTCGGCCGCCACGGAATCGCCCGTGACGGGGTAGGTGGCGGGATCGGCCGGGATGTCGCATGCCCAGCCGGAGTGGATGTCGCCGGTCAGGAACACAGTGTCCTTGACCGCGTTGTCCCGCAGGTGGCTGATGACGCGGTGCTGGTCCGCCTCGTAGCCGTCCCACTGGTCGACGTTGATCTGCGCCCCGTCGATGGTGGTGCCGCCCATAAGTTTCTGCACCCCGCCCAGTTCGGCCGTGCTCAGCGATGACGGGACGCGCACTGGCGTGATCATGACCGGGTTGCCGACCAGCTTCCATTGCGGGCCAGTGGACTTCAGGTTGCCAAGGAGCCAGTCCATCTGTGCGGCGCCAGTGATGCTGCGGTCAGGGCTGTCGACTGTGGGGTCGGCTGCGTTGGCGGCCTGATGATCGCGGTAGGAGCGCAAATCCAGCATGGACAAGCTGGCCAGGGAACCGAAGTCCAACCGCCGGTAAAGTTGGCCGCCAGGTTCGTACCGCACTGGCATCCATTCGGCGTAGGCCTGATGTGCCGCGGCAAAACGCTCATCCCACGCTCCCTCGGCTCCCTCAGTGTGGTTTTCCGCGCCGCCCTTCCAGGCGTCGTTGGCCGATTCGTGGTCGTCCCAGGTCACGATGAACGGCGCGGCGGCGTGCAGCGACTGCAGGTCCGGGTCGGTCTTATATTGTGCGTGCCGGCGGCGGTAGTGGGCCAACTGCGTCATTTCGTGGGCAGGCTCGTGGGGACGGACCACCACGTCACGTGCCTGGTATTCGCCAGGCCCGTATTCGTAGAGGTAATCGCCGAGGTGAAGCACGGCGTCGAGGTCTCCGCGGGCGGCGAGGTGGCGGTAAGAGGAAAAATAGCCGGCCTGCAGGTTGGCGCATGACACCACGCCAAACTTCAGCCGGTCCACGGGGGTACCGGCGGCGGGTGCTGTTCGGGTCCTGCCTACGGGGGAAACTGATTGCCCCAAGGTAAACCTGAACCAGTAACTGGTGCCTGGGGAGAGCCGGGGCGCAACAACCTTGACCGTGTGGTCCCTGGCCGGGCTGGCGTTGGCGATGCCGCGGGCAACTATTTTTCTAAAGTCTGCATCAGCCGCGACTTCCCACCCCACCGTGACCTCCGGGCCCAGCCCGCTCCCGGGCAGGGCCTCAGGTGACGGCGTGACCCGTGTCCAGAGCAGCACGCTGTCAGGAAACGGGTCGCCCGAGGCAACACCGTAGGCGAAAATCCCCGTACCAGCTGCGGCCGCGCTGGCCGCGGCGGTCCCGGCCCAAAGCGAGCCACTGCCACCCGCTGCCGCAACCACCGCTGCGGACCTTAGCATTTGACGACGAGTGTAAGTGTTCATAATTCGAGTATTCCTACTCGCCAGTAGCGGATTGGGCTTTCCGTCCGGGAGTTCGCCTGCAGTTTCCCAAGTGTTTGCTCCCGGGCAACTGACGGATACCTCCCATGTCTGCCTCCCGATGATGGCAAGGCCAGGTGGCGCGGATGCACAGTCCTGGCCGCCCCGTTCAGCGCATGGGCCCCGAAGAACCATGGCTGGAGATGTGGGCGCCGATGTCCTGATGAACACAATCGCTTGCCTCAGCACGGTGGACAGGTTGAATCGGAACTCGAATTGTCAGACCCCAGTGACAGCATTTGGGTATGGAAACCGGAGCGGTTGTGGACGTGGGACGCAGGGCCGGGTTGCCGGCTGCTGTCACCTCCCTGGCCGGACTGGTGGACGAGTTGGCCGGAGTCCTTGCCCGTTCCTCGGAAGCGCCGGCTCGTGGAGACGGCCTGGCTGGCCATGATCCTCTGCGGGAACTTTCCGAGTCCTGCCTGGACGGCCTGGCGGTGGTGGCCCGGATCGAAGCTGCCACAGCCGCGGCGAAGGTCCAATTGCTGGCCGGTTACGCAGAGGCGTCAGATGCGTTGGAAGGGCCGGCGCAAAGTGCCTATGAATCGTCGGCGCGGGAAATGAGCATGGTGGCAGAGGTTGCCTGCGTCCTCACCATCGGTGAACGTGCCGCGTCTGCACTTTTGGGGGAAGCCCAGGCGCTGACCAGCTCTTTGCCGTCGACGCTGGATGCGCTCCAGGACGGAAGCATTTCCTGGCAGCACGCACGGATCCTTGTGGACGAAACCTCTGGCCTCAACCCCGCTGCGGCCGCTTCATTGGAAGCTCACTTCCTTGACCCGGAGGCACCGAACGCGGCCAGGGGAGCCGCTGCTGGCGAATTGGTGCCGGCCCGGTTTCGTCGGAAAGTCCGTTCCTGGCGGGAACGGCATCACCCGGAGTCCCTGGATTCGAGGCACGCGAAGTGCGCAGGGGACCGGCGGATGGAGTACTCCCTGGACCGGGACGGAATGGCATGGGTCTCGCTGTACATGCGGGCGGACACGGCATGCGCGGTCTGGAACAGGATGTCCGCCATGGCCCGCGGCCTGCAGGGCCCGGATGAACCGCGGACGCTTGCCCAGCTCAGGGCGGATGTGGCTGCGGGGTTGCTGTTGGGCAATCCAGCCCAGGCAGTTGGCGCGGCGCCCTCCCTTAAAGCCGACGTGCTGGTCACCGTGCCGGTGTTTTCACTCCTCGGAACCGCGGACGAGCCCGCAGAGCTTGACGGTTACGGACCCATCCCGGCGTCGATGGCCCGAAGGCTCGTCACGGAAGGTGCCGGCTCGTTCTACCGGGTCCTCGTGGATCCCCGGGACGGGGCACCGCTGGAAATCAGCCGGACCAGCTACCGCCTCCCGGAATCACTGAAGCGGTGGTTGCGGATGCGCGATGGAAAATGCACTTTTCCCGGCTGCAGCAACGCCAGCCTGGATAATGAATCAGACCACCTCACAGCCTGGGAACATGGCGGAACTACCGGAATCAGCAACTTGGGTCGCCTGTGCCCCAAGCACCACAGGCTCAAGCACCGAACGGGCTGGAGCCCCGGACCAGCCGCCAGGAACGAACCACCCGGCTGGATCTCGCCCACCGGGCGCCAATACAACGCCGAACAACCGGACCGGGAACCGCCACTGTGGCCGCCGGGCTTCCTGCCCGGAGAAGGAAGCCTCTTGGAAGCAGTATGCGTGGATTATCTGGCTGCGTCATAGCCGGGGTATTCATGCTCTCCGTCGGCGTGCTCCGTTGGTGTGCGCCCCGGCACAGCCAGGACCGCGTCCAACCACGGCGCCACGTGGAGCAATCATCCGTACCGGTCTTGGAAGTGAAGTAGACATCCGTGCCGGTCTTGGAAGCAGGCTGCCGGTCCTGTAGGGACCGGCCTGTTGTTCCCTTCCGTTTACCCACCATCAACCAAAGCGCTCCAAACCGTTCCAGCAGGCACAGCAAGCTGTTCGGGCACCCTTCCGCCCGTCACACCCCGGCCGGGCAGACATCCCCGACGCACCAGGAGTACTCCGTGTTCGTGAAAAGCACCCTCGCCACCGTCGCCATCCTCGCTTCCCTTGCCGGGACAGCCGTAGCCCCCGCCCAGGCGCAGACTCAAGCCCCGGCTGAGGCACCCAGGCCGGCTCCCGTCGTCGTCGGCCAGCCGCTTGCCGGGACACACGCCCACAATGATTACGAGCATGACCGGCCCCTGTTCGACGCCCTGGAGCACGGCTTCACCAGCGTCGAGGCGGTCGTGTGGCTTGTGGACGGCGAACTGCGGGTGGCCCACGACCTCGCCGACGCCAAGCAGGGCGTCACGCTCGAGAGCCTCTACCTCGACCCGCTCCAGGACCTGGTCCGCAGCCAGCCCGGCCACAGCGTCTACCCCCAGTGGGACGGCAGCCTCCAACTCCTGATCGACATCAAGAGCGAAGGCGAGGCCACCTACGCCGCCGTCGAACAGGAACTGTCCGAACACCGCGGCATCATGAGCCGCTACACCAACGGCAACGTCAAGACCGGCCCGGTGACCGCCGTCATCAGCGGCAACCGCCCACTGGCCACCATGCAGGCACAGACCCAGCGCTTCAGCTTCTACGACGGCCGCTCTACGGACCTCGCCTCAGGCCTCCCCGCCGCCCTGATGCCCCTGGTCAGCGACAACTGGACCAAGCTCTTCACCTGGCAGGGCGTGGGCCCCATGCCCGAATCCGAGCGGACCAAGCTGCGCGCCTTCGTTGCCACGGCCCACGCCAACGGCTACCGCGTCCGCTTCTGGGCCACCCCGGACCAGCCCGGCGCCGCCCGCGACGCCGTCTGGACCGAACTGGCCGACGCCGGCGTGGACCACATCAACACCGACGACCTCGCCGGCCTCCAGCAGTTCCTCACCGCCCGCGGCGCCTAGGCATTTAGCAGAAACAGGAGCAATCACATGCCCACAAAGACTTTGAAAATTACGACGGCGGCACTCACCCTGGCGCTTGGCCTCCTTGCGTCCCAGCCCGCATTCGCCGGAATACAGGCTGCGGACAGCAGCAGCGACAACAACCAGGCCTTCACCTTCGCCGCGATCGGCGACATCCCCTACGGCGCAACCGAGATCGCCAAGTTCCCGTCCCGCATCCAGGACCTCAACGCCGACAAGGACCTGAAGTTTGTAGCACACGTGGGCGACATCAAGAACGGCTCCTCCGTCTGCTCCGACGGGTACTTCTCCTACATCCGCTCCCAGTTCGACACCTTCACCCACCCGCTGGTCTACACGCCTGGCGACAACGAATGGGTGGACTGCCACCGCGCCAACAACGGCGCCTACAACCCGCTGGAACGTCTGGACAAACTGCGGGAGGTCTTCTTCAACCAGCCCGGCAAGACACTCGGCGCCACCATGCCGGTGAAGTCCCAGGCGAACCTGGGCCTGCCCGAGGACGTCCGCTTCACCAAGAACCGGGTGGCCGTCTCCGTCCTGAACGTCCAGGGCAGCAACAACTCCCTCCTGCCGTGGACGGGCCTGGGCAAGACAGAACCCACCCCGGAGCAGCTGGCGGAGGTGGAGCACCGGACGGACGCCGTCATCACCCAGATCCACCAGACCTTCGCCGACGCCAGGCGCAGCAATGAGCGCGCGGTGGTGCTCATGCAGCAGGCCGACATGTTCGACCCTTCCCTCCTGGCCGACGCCACCGCCAATCCCGAAACCGTCTCCGGCTTCCGCGGGATCGTGCAGGCGATCGTCGAGGAAACCAACCACTTCGACGCACCGGTCTACCTCATCAACGGTGACAGCCACGTCTTCGCGGAGAACCAGCCCCTCGCCGCGGGATCGCCGTGGCTGGGCATCTACGGCTCGGCCCCAGCGGACAACCTGCGGCGCATCACCGTGGACGGCGCCAACAACGCCGTGGACTATGTGCGCTTCACTGTGGCCGGCAACAGCGCCACGGGTGAGGACGTCCTGAGTTGGGAAAAGGTCGCCTTCAGCGGGTAGGCACCAACCGGAAGCGGACGACGTCGGGCGCCCACCCGCCGTCGTCCGCTTGGGAATTCCAAGGCTCTGGACACAGATAGCTGCCGGACTTATCGTGCTGGGGTGGCGGCTGCCTGACTGGCAGGAAGGCCAGTGCTGCCGGTCTGTCGCTGCGGCCGTCCGTCATAAGGAGGAAGCAGATGGAACACTTCGAAGAGGTTGAAGAGACCGTTGAAGTCGCCGTCCCGGTGGGTACCGCTTACAACCAGTGGACCCAGTTCGAATCCTTTCCGCGGTTCATGTCCGGAGTGGAATCGATAACCCAGCTGACGGACACCACCAACCACTGGGTTACCAAGGTGGGTGGCGTCAGGCGGGAGTTCGACACTGAAATTGTCGACCAGGAGCCCGATGACCGGATCGCCTGGCGCAGCGTCGACGGCAAGTCGCATGCCGGTATCGTCAGGTTCACGCCGCTGGACGCTACTCACACCAAGGTCAAAGTCCATTTCGAATGGGCCCCGGAAACCGTCACCGAAAAGGCAGGCGCGGCGCTGAAGATCGACAAGATGCAGGTCAAGGCGGACATGCGCAAGTTCAAGGACTTCGTTGAATCGCGCGGCACAGAAACCGGAGGCTGGCGTGGCGAAGTCAAGGACAGCGGCCCCACCGGCCAGTTGTAGACCTGGCAAACAGAAACGTACGACGGCGGGTGCCCGCCCGGCGTCGTACGTTTCCTTGTTTTTGTGGTTGTGGTGCGGGTCAGGGCGAGAGTTCCTCGAGGACCCGGCCCTTGGTTTCGATGGCAAAGAAGATGGTGACCAGTCCACCGATGAGCGCGACTGCGGCGAAGACCGTGAAGACGTAGCTGACCCCGTAATTGTCCACGATCCAGCCGACCAGGATGGGCCCGATCGCGGAGCCTGCCCGAAGCCAGGCACTTCCGAATCCGGTGCCGATGGCGCGGAGACGCGTCGGGTAGAGCTCGGCCGAGTAGAGGTAGAGGGAAAACGAGATGGTCTGGAGGATGGCGTAGGCGATGCTGGCGAACACCACAACCTGCGTGGCGGAGACGGCGCCGAGGGCGGTGAGCACTACCAGCGGGACCGTAGCGGCGAGGAATGCCCATGAGTACCAGCGCTTGCGGCCCACGCGGTCGATGAGGAGCGCGCACAGGATGGACGCCACGACGCCTACTGCCGATGTCACCCAGCCGTAGGCAAGGCTGGCCTGAAGCGGGAGGTTGAAGGTCTGCTTATAGAGCGTTGGGAGCCAGGTGATAAGGCCGTTGTTGACCATGTAGACGCAGATCCAAAGCATCCAGATCATGAGCGTGCGTTTGCGGTAGATGCCTGAGAAGAGTTCGCGCCAGTCGGTCCGGGCGGTCGCTTTCGGGTCCACGGGGCGCACAACGGGCTCGGAAAGGGCGTGGCCTGCTTTTCGGGCTTCATTTTCCAGCATGGTGACAACCATGTCTGCCTTGTTGACGTGTCCCCGGGAGGCGAGCCAGCGGGGGGATTCGGGCATCAGCCAGCGCATGGGAATGGTGAGCAGGGCGGGGACGATGCCGACGATAAACATCGCCTTCCAGCCCACCACCGGGACAAGGAAGTACCCGGCGATGCCGGCGAACATGAGGCCCACGGGGAAGATGACCTCGTAGAGGAGGAAGAACCTGCCGCGCTTTTTCGCTCCAACGAATTCGTTGATGTAGGCGCTGGCCACCGGGACCTCACCACCGGTTCCAATGCCCTGGATGAAGCGGAAGACGATCATCGACGCGGCGCCCCACGCGAACAGGCAGGCGACGTCCATGGAGACGAAGAGCAGGATGGTGATGAGCAGGACGGGAAGCCTGCCGATCCTTTCGGCCAGCTGGCCAAAGAAGAGTGAGCCGAAGATCTGGCCGACGTATCCGGCTGACAGGATCATCCCGATCTCCCCGGCCGTCAGGTGCCATTCCGTGGACAGCTGCGGCATGGCGAAGGCGATGGCCAGGACGGTGTAGGCGTCGAAGAACGTGGCGGACCCGATGATCACGCGGATCAGGGTCAGACGCCGGGTGAGCGGAAGCCTTTCGAGACGGGCTACGAGCTCTGCATTTATCCGGGCGGCGTTGGGGCCGCCAGCCATGGTGGTGGTGTTGTTCGGCTCGCGCATTGCGAGTCCTCCTTCTCCAGCGCGGTGCTGGGGTCCTCATTGACCAAGAGTGGAGATGGCAAAAGCCTAGGGGAGGATGGCGGGAGTTGTCCCCGCCATCCTCAGGATCCGTGGATCAGACAGTGGCGGTGACCTTGCCGATGTTTGCGGCGGCGAAGGCTTCCGCAATTTCGGTCTCGGCGCCTTCCGGCAGGGGAAGGAGCGGGGTGCGCACTGTGGCGTGCTCGAGGATGCCACGGTTCACCAGGCCCCACTTCAAGGCGACGGTGCCCTCCATGTGGGAGCCGCGGTGGTAAACGTTCTTGGTCACTGGCAGCAGCCGCTCATGAATGGCGTGGGCACGCTTGTAGTCCTGCGCCTTGCCGGCCTCGATCAGTTCGACGAGCAGTTCGGGGGCGATGTTGCCGTAGCCGACGAGCAGACCGTCGACATCGAACATTGTCGGGAGCAGGTACTCGTCATGGCAGGACAGCACCTGCAGCTCGGGGTACGCGGCGCGCAGTGCGGGAATCTCGGTGTACCACCGGCGCATGTTGCGGACACCGTTCTTCGTGGCAAAGACGCCCTCCTGGCCGGCGATCTCCAGCTGGGTGTCGAGGTCGTAGGTCGCCTTGGTGTTATCGGGGTACTGGAAGAGGATCAGCGGCAGGCCGGACTCTTCGTAGATCTCCTGGTAGCGCGACTGCGGGGCACCCTTCTGGTATCCGAAGCGCAGCCACCCGTGCGAGGGGTAGACGAGACCAGCTGACGCGCCGGCCTCGACGGCCTTCCTGGCCTCGAGGGCCGCGGTCTTGTTGCCCTCCTTCGTGATGCCCGCCACGACCGGAATGCGGCCGTCGGTGGACGCCACGAACGCGCGGATGACGTCCAGCTGCTCCTCTTCGGTAAGGAACGTGCCTTCGCCGGCGTGGCCCAAGACGACGAGACTCTTCACGCCCTCAATCGATCCGAGCCACGAACCCAGACGCTGGATCGCAGCGAAGTCGACAGCGCCATCTTCGGTGAACGGGGTGACAGGTGCGGGGCTGAGTCCGCGGAGATCGAGTGTCATTACAGCTACCTTCTTCTCTTCTTTGATAGTTGGCAGTTCCGCTAGTATGGGAACGTTTGCAGGAACGTTTTCAAGTTTGCACGTGTCGCAGCTCACTGTCAAGGGAACGTTTGCAAGTTGGAGGAATAGAGTGTCTGTTACACCCTTGCTGAAGAGGAGAACCGCGATGGAACGGGCCTTACCGGCTGAGATCGTTACCCTGAAGGACGTCGCAGCTGCCAGTGGCGTCAGCATCTCCACGGCCAGCCGGGCCCTGGATGAACGCACCCCGTCCCGTTCAGCGGCCGCAATACACGTCCGGAAAATCGCTGAGGAGCTCGGCTATCGGCGGAACTCCTTCGCCTCAAGTCTTCGCCGCGGCGAGACCCGGACGTTGGGTGTCTTGGTCCCCCGCCTGAGCGACACCGTCATGGCCCTGATGTTCGAAGAACTCGAAAAGGCCGCCTCTTCCCGCGGCTACTTCGCCATGGTCGCTACCAGTGGGGATGACCCCGAGGATGAACGACGCGCAGCCGAAACACTCCTGGACAGAAACGTCGACGGGTTGATTCTCGCCACGGCACGCCTCGATGACGAACTCCCCCGGCGGCTGCGTGAGCGCCGGGTAGCCCATGCGCTGGTGCTGCGCACCGACGGTATCAGCCCCTCCGCGCTCGGAGACGACGAGATTGGTGGCTACCTCGCCGTACGCCACCTCATCGACCTCGGTCACCGTGACATTGCTGTTGTTACCGGTCCCGCCTTCACATCAACCGGAACCGCACGCCTGGCAGGAGCCCGGAAAGC
Source organism: Pseudarthrobacter sp. Pseusp20 (assembly GCF_059492155.1). Taxonomy (NCBI): domain Bacteria; kingdom Bacillati; phylum Actinomycetota; class Actinomycetes; order Micrococcales; family Micrococcaceae; genus Pseudarthrobacter; species Pseudarthrobacter sp. Pseusp20. The sequence continues at coordinate 4,112,914 of NZ_CP168521.1, read as the reverse complement.
ACTGAGCGAAGCAGGGATACAGCCGCGCGAAGAATGGCTGATCGCGGCCGGATACGGCATCGAGAACGGATATTCGGCAGGTGAAACCCTGCTTGGACACACTGCGGGAAACCGACCCACAGCCATATTCGCAGCCAATGACAACATTGCCATGGGGGTCATTGCCGCTGCGCACCATCACCGGATCGAGATAGGGAAAGACCTGGCCCTCGTGGGCTATAACGACATCCCCCTGGCTGCCAGGCTCTCCACGCCCCTGACGTCCGTGCGGGTACCCCTGGACCAGATCGCCGCCACCGCGATCGACCTCATTGTGAATCCCGGAAAGGAACCGCGCATACGGAAATCCCTTCCAACGCTCATTCCCCGCGAATCCAGCGGCGCCCCCAAACACTTTCCGCGGTAAGGGGGCGTCTACCCTTACGCCTGGAGCCTCAGCTCCATGAACACGCTGTTGGGGTCCAGGACGTAGTCGGCGAAGGGCGGGCACTCGGTGAAACCGTGCCGGGCGTAGAGACGCCGTGCGGGCGCGAAGTAATCCTCTGTTCCAGTCTCCAGGAAGACGTGCCCAAGGTTCCGGGCACGGGCGTCCTCAAGGATATGCCGAATCATGAGGGTGGCCACACCCCGTCCCCGCGCCGTTGCCGTGGTGCGCATCGACTTGATCTCGCCGTGCCTAGCGGTGCCGGCCGGGGGAAGGCAAAAGTTTGAGGGCGCCGCACCCCAGCAGTGCGCCGTCCTCGCGTGCGGTCCAGAACGAGATGGACGGCGCGGACAGCGCGGAATGGTCCAGGGCGTGGACGCTTTCGGCGGGCGAGGTGGCGAACATGTCCGCCAGGTGCTCGCTCAGGAGCAGACGGACGTCATCACGCGCGGGGCTGTCCCGCTCAATCAAAATCATCGCTACAAATTTACCCGTTGCGCCCGGCCCCGCAGGTGTGCCAAGATTCCCATGATCGTGACCAGGCCGCAGGAGGTGAGACCCATGAATGCTGTATCCGCAATGGGTGCTCCCCGCAGTCCACGATCGAGCGGCTGAACTAGTCGCCACCGGGAGCGCCGAATCAGGCAATTCGCGAAGGGCGACTCCCATGAACTCAACACCTTCTTTAACCCCGCACGGCACCTCCGCGGTGTCTTCCGGGCGGGCACTGGTCCTTGGCGGCGGCGGCTCAACAGGAAATGCATGGCTGATCGGCGTCCTCGCCGGGCTGGCCGATGCCGGTTTGGACGTGGCCGGCGCCGAGCTGGTCATCGGCACCTCCGCCGGGTCAACAGCTGCAGCCCAGATCGCCGGCGCCCCTCCCGCCGAACTCTATGCGGCCGTCCTTGACGCTGCGCCGCAGCAACGAACGGCTCCGGCCGGAGCAGCTGCTGGGGTGAGTCCCGCCAGGCCGGTGTCCGACCACCTCGAGCGGACTGACCGGATCATCGCCTCAGCTGCAGATCCAGCCGACATGCGCCGCAGGATGGGCGCGCTGGCGCTGGACCTCGCTTCCGCGCATGACGCCACCGGGCGGTGGCGCGAAACCGTCGCCAGCCGGCTGCCAATCCGGGAGTGGCCGCAGCACAGGCTGCTCATTACGGCGGTCGATGCCCGCACCGGCGAACCGGCCGTCTTCGACCGCAACAGCGGCGTGGACCTGGTGGACGCCGTCGCCGCCAGCTGTGCCAGCGGGTTCGCCTACGGGATCGGGGACAGGCGCTATATCGACGGCGGCTACCGGCGCAACGAGAACGCCGACCTTGCCGCGGGGCACGGGCGCGTCCTGGTGCTTTCGCCCTTTGGCGGCAGGACCCGGATGCCGCTCGAATGGGGCATGCAGCTCACCGCGCAGATGGCGGAGCTGACTGCAGGTGGGAGCAGGGTGGAAACGGTCTTCCCGGACAGCGGTTCCGAGCACATGTTTGGTGCCAACGCCATGGATCTGTCACTTCGTCCGGCCGCGGCCCGGGCTGGGTTCAGCCACGGTGAAAAGCTGGCCCCGCAGCTCACTGAATTCTGGCGTTGAGTGGGTGGTTTTCCTGCGGCAATTTCGGAAATTTCGGCGCCATGCCCAAATCAGCAGAATCATCAATTTAATGTTTTTGTACTCCGCTCCGAAAATGACCAGACCCCGCCGCAGGGCAGGCGGGGGCGGCTGCGTGGGGCGATTTTGGGAGGGCTGGATAAAAAAATAAAACGGCGTAGGGTGGCGGGTATCGCAAGCAAGGAAAGGCGTGATTCCGATGTCCGGAAAATCTCCCAGGGGCTCCGCTGCCAAAAAGGTCGGCAAGTCGATTCTTGAAAAACGGGCCGACAAAAAAGCGAAACATGAAAGCGGCATACTCAACATCGTGAAGCCGCGCAAGAACCAGCGCTGACAGGCGCGCGGGCGGCCGGAACTCCTAGCCCGGCCGCCCGCTGCTGACGGCCGGGATCAAAGCAGGAAGGACGACGGCGGGTGCCCACCCGCCGTCGTCCTTCCTGCCTGACTGCCAGTCCTCCGATGGTGACGCCGCGCCAGAAGGTGTTTTTGCCGCTCTCCCGCAGGTAGCCGGCGTTGACAGTGTCGCGCGGGAAGTAGTGGTGCCGGCGGCGGGCTTGTTTCCGGTGACGGCGCTATCGCGGGCTTTTGTCGATGACGCAGAACCGGTTCCCGTCCGGATCCTCCAGGACCACGAAGTCCGGGTCATCCGGGTACAGGTCCCAGTCCACCCGCTGGGCGCCCAGCGAGACCAACCGGTCAACCTCCGCAGCCTGGTCATCCGCGTAGAGGTCCAGGTGGATCCGCGGGTGGTCCTGGACGGGCGTTTCGCTGAGCTGGAGGGACAGTTCCGCGCCAGGGCCCGACGCCGGCACGAGGGTCACCCACGTGTCGTCGCCAGGTTCCCGCGGGACGTAGCCGATGGCGGCGTTCCAGAAGTTGGCGGCGGCGGCAACGTCGTTGACGCCGAGGACGATGGTTCCGATGGTCAACATCCGCCCAGCCTAAACCCGGTCCTTGGGGCCCGGCCAGGTTCCTGCGCATGGGGGAGCGCCGGTGTCTGCGAAAGCTGCGCGCCCACGGCAATAGGCACGAAAGAGTAAATTCTGAAGATATGACAGAGATCCGCTGGCTGGAAGCATTTGTTGCGGTCGCCGAAGAACTGCATTTCGGCCGTGCCGCACAGCGCCTGCACACTTCGCAGTCGCCGCTGAGCCAGACCATCCGGAAGCTGGAGGCGGACCTGGGGACGCGTCTCTTTGAACGCAACACCAGAAGCGTAGCCCTCACACCGGCAGGGTATGCCCTGCTGCCGCGGGCGTACCGTGTGCTCCATGAAATGCGCCTTGCCCGGGAGGCGGCCCAGACCGAGGAGGCGGGCATCCGTGGCAACATCAGGATTGGATTCTCAGGTGCTGTAAACCATCTCACTCTTCCGCCGCTCACCCGCGCCGTCCGGCGTCGCTATCCCGACATCAAGATGGACCTCACCAGCCGGGTCCGAACGGCTGATGGACTGGCCAGCGTCGCGAAGGGCGCTCTCGATCTTGCTTTCGTTGGCCTTCCCGAATCCCCGCCAGCGTCGGTGATGACCAGGCTGGTTGCCAGTGAGGAAGTCGGCGCGGTACTTCCTTTGGACCATCCGCTGGCCCAGGAACAGTCCATCCCATTGAAGTCACTGGCAACCGACGACTTCATTTCCCCGCCGCTGGATGGCTCATCGTCAATGACCGACGTGATGCTCGCGGCCTGCCAGGCGGCGGGATTCCGTCCCCGCATCGTCCAGGAGTTGTCAGACCCCTACATGGTGTTGACCTTCGTCGCCGCCGGTGTGGGGGTCACCCTGATGAGCAGCGGGATAGCGGGCATCATTCCCTCCGGAGCCACATACGTGGCCCTGGATGACCCGCCGCATTTCATGAACCATGCCATCGCGTGGTCGGCGGAGAACGATTCAGCCGTCCTGGCCGCTGTGCTCGGAGTTGTCGAAGAGATCTTTCCGGAGATCCCCGCTGACGGCACCTAACTCCACTTAGTGGAATAGCAGCATAGTGATAGATCATTTTAGTCGTGGACTAGCTAAGTGATGACAGCCACACTGGATGGAGCAGCCGCATCAAGCGGCGAACCACAAGAAAGGGAACTCCATGTCAGTGTCGACATCGGCTCCAGCACGCCCCAAAAACAACGCGAAAATCGCGGCCGTATCCGGCTTCGTGGGCAGCGCACTTGAGTACTACGACTTTTTCATCTTCGGCTCCGCGGCAGCGCTGATCTTCGGCAAGCTGTTCTTCGCGCCCGGCCCCTCCGCCATGCTGCTGTCCTTTGCAACGGTGGGCGTCGCCTACATCGCCCGCCCGCTCGGAGCAGTGGTCTGCGGGCACCTCGGCGACAAGTTCGGCCGCAAGCGGGTCCTGCTCCTGACCCTGCTGCTAATGGGTACCTCGACCTTCCTCATCGGCTGCCTGCCTACCTATAGCCAAATCGGGATGGCAGCGCCCATCCTCATCGTGGTTCTTCGCCTTGTGCAGGGACTTTCGGCGGGCGGCGAATCACCCGGATCAAGCTCACTGACCCTTGAGCACGCCCCTGACGGGAAGCGCGCCTTCTACACCAGCTGGACGATGAGCGGCATCATGTTCGGCATCGTGCTTTCCACCCTCGTCTTTATTCCGGTGGCATCCATGCCCGAAGACCAGCTGTTCTCCTGGGGCTGGCGCATCCCCTTCCTCGCCAGCGCAGTAGTCACAGTCATCGCCTTTATCCTCCGCCGCCTCCTCGAAGAGCCTGCCGTCTTCGAGGAAGTCAAAGAGCACGACGCAGTGGTCAAGGTACCGCTTGTTACGCTGTTCCGGCATCACTGGGCAACCGTCATCCGCGTCACGGCAATGTCGCTGTTCACCATCATCAACACCATCATCAACGTCTTCGCCCTCTCCTACGCCACCTCGGTGGTCGGCGTGGAAAAGGGACTCATGCTGACGGTGATCGCCGTCGCGAACCTTGCCGCCGTCGCCATGGGTCCGCTGGCAGGCATGCTGTCGGACCGGATCGGCCGCAAACCCGTCTTCGTCTCCGGGCTGCTGCTGCAGATCGGCATGATCTACGTGTTCTTCATGGCCCTCTCCGCCGCGAACGTCCCGCTGATCTTCCTCACCGGCATCCTGCTGATCGGTGTCGCCTACACGTCCACCAACTCCATCTACCCCGCCTACTTCCCGGAGCAGTTCCCGGTCAGGGTCCGGTACTCGGGCATGGCCATCAGCCTCATGTTCGGACTGCTCCTGGCCGGATTCGCCCCGGTCATTTCCGAGCTGCTGATCGGTGGGGACAAAGCCAACTGGGTGCCGGTCGCAACCTTCGCCGCGGTGGCCTGTGCCATCTCCGCGGTCGCTGCGCTGATGGCACCCGAGACCTTCAAGACTCCAACTGCCCAGCTGGGACTCAAGAAGTCTGACCTGGCGCGCCACCCGGCGTCGTCCGCCATTCCTGCGGCAGCCACCGCCAAGGTGCAGGCATGAGCCAGCTCGCGCTGCCTGGCCTGTGGTCATTCCAACCACGTGAAGCCGATACCGGCCACCGGTTTGTCGTCGGACTGCTCGGATCGGGGATCGGCGGCTCACTGACCCCGGCCCTACATGAAGCGGAAGCCGATAGCCTGGGCCTTTCCTACACGTACCGAGTCATCGATCTGGACGTCATCGGAGAACCCGCAGAGCGGTCCGCGGCACTGGTGCGGCGCGCAGCAGACCTCGGATTCGACGGCCTGAACATCACCCATCCGAGCAAACAACTGGTGCAGGACGGCCTCGACGAACTCTCACCCGAAGCCCGGATCCTCGGTGCCGTCAACACCGTCACTTTCCACAACGGAAGGGCGGTGGGCCACAACACGGACCACGTTGGCTTCATCGGCGGTCTCCGGGCCGGCCTTCCGACCGCAACGACCGGCTCGGTGGTTCAGATCGGTGCCGGGGGAGCCGGTGCGGCAGTGGCCTTCGGGCTGCTCAGCGCCGGAACCAGGAACCTGGTCATTGCTGATATTGAACCGGCAAGGGCCGAAGATCTCGCCGCCAGGCTCGCCCGGCACTTCCCGGGCAGCCAGCTGTCAGTGAGCGGGACGGATGCCATCGCCGGAAGCCTCCGGGAGGCCGACGGGCTGGTGAACTCCACGCCCATCGGCATGACAGGCCACCCCGGTACACCGGTGGATCCGGACCTCATCCACCCCGGCCTGTGGGTGGCGGACGTGGTCTACCGGCCGCTCGAAACCCAATTGATCAGGGCAGCGCGTGGCAAGGGCTGCGCTGTACTTGACGGCGGCCGCATGGTGGTTGGCCAGGCAGCCGCCGCCTTCGAACTCTTCACCGGGATTCCCGCAGACGCTGACCGCATGCTTGCCAACTTCCGACGGGCGGTTAGCCGATGACACGCCAGGCACCGGCCACCATCACCGGGTCCCGCTGCCTGGTGGTCGGGGCAGCCAGCGGCATCGGGCGTGCGACGGCGTCATGCCTTCGGGCGTCCGGGGCGGCGGTGGTCGGCGCCGACCTGCCCTCGGCAACCTGGCCCGGAGAAGCCGGGACCTCGTCACTGGCCATGGACGTCACCAACCCGAAGTCCGTTGCTGCGGCCGTGTCCGCCGCAACGGAGGACATGGGAGGGCTCGACGCGGTGGTGAACTGCGCCGGCATCCTGGGTCCCGTGTCCCCTGCGGCGGACATGTCCGTGGAAGACTTCGAACGCATCATCAGGATCAACCTGACCGGGGCGTTCATCGTCTCCCGGGCCGTCCTGCCGCGAATGGCAGAAGCAGGCTACGGCCGGCTGCTCCACATTTCCTCGACAGCCGGCAAGGAAGGCGTGGCCAACATGGCCGCCTACTCTGCCAGCAAAGCCGGGATCCTGGGCCTGGTCAAGTCCCTCGCCAAGGAGTTTGCGCTGTCAGGGGTCACCGTCAACGCCCTCGCCCCGGGCAATGTTGTAACCCCGCTCTTCGCCGAAGTTCCGCAGGAACAACAGGCAGCCCAGGCCGCCAAAATCCCGATGGGCAGGTTCGGCACGCCCGCCGAGGCGGCCTCGCTCATCCAATTCATCATTTCGCCGGCGGCCTCCTACACCACTGGCTTCGTTTTCGACCTGTCCGGCGGCCGCGCCGCCTACTAGGCCGGAACCAGCCGGCCGCCCGGACCCACACACTTTCCCACCGCACCAGAAAGACGGCACCAGTCGATGAACACCGCACCACCTCCCACCGCCCGCCCTCTCCGGATTGGAATCGCAGGATGCGGCGCAATCTCCCGCAACCACCTGGAGGCCTTCCGCGCCCTTGACCACGTCACCATCGCCGGGGTCTGCGACATCGACCTGGACCGTGCGCGTGGCACTGCCGGGGCGTGGGGGATCCCGGCGGCAGTGAACACCGTCCGGGAGCTCCTGGACCTGGGCCTGGATATCATCTCCGTCTGCACGCCGCACCCCACCCATGAGGATGTGGTGTTGCAGGCCGCTGCGGCAGGGGTCCATGTTCTTTGTGAAAAGCCCATCGCCATTGAGCTGGCATCGGCTGAGCGGATGGTGAAGGCCTGCGGGGATGCCGGTGTGAAGTTGGGCGTCCTCTTCCAACGCCGGTTCTGGCCTGCCGCGCAGCGCATCCGTGCAGCGATTGACGACGGCACGCTGGGCCGGCCCATCATGGGCCAATGCTCGGTGATGTTGTACCGCGAACCGGAGTACTACTCCCGGGATGCCTGGCGCGGAACGTGGGCCAACGACGGCGGCGGCGTCCTGATGACCCAGGCCATCCATTACATCGACCTGCTGCAGTGGTTCATGGGAGATGTGGCAGAGGTCTACGGGAAGATCACCACCTACAAGCACGGCGGGCACATCGAAGTGGAGGACTCAGCGACGGCCGTCATTACCTTCACCTCCGGTGCCATGGCCACCCTTGAAGCGTCGACGGCGGTGTCCCCGAGCCTTGGCGTGCAGGTCCGGATCACGGGGGAGACCGGTGCCTCCGCGTCCCTCACCGAATTCCCGGAAGGCAGCGACGGGCGGGTGGACCTGTGGGCAGTATCCGGGACGGTCAGCACCGAGCCTGCCTACCCGGAAGGAATGCAGGGGAACGTTCCCCTGGAAAGGATCAATGGCCAACTCATCCCCCACCACACCTCCCAGGTCAAGGATTTTGTCCAGGCCGTCCGTGAAGGAGGCGAACCGGCCATCACAGGCCGGGACGCCACGAAGGCCCTGCGGATCCTGCTGGCGGTTTACGAATCGTCCCGTACCGGCAAACCCGTCCACTTCACCCAACTGCCGTCAGATACCCTGCCCCGTGTTCGGGTTGGAGGCTAAGGAACGTCATGGAATCCAACGCACGCCACGCCGCCCGTCCGCTCACCCTGGGCCGCAACGGCCGCACCCCAAAAACTCTCCGTAACCGCCTCGCCTCCGCTCCCATGGAACGCAATTACGGAACCGCCGACGGCCGGATCACCGAGCAGTACATCGACTATCTGGTGACCCGCGCCAAGGCCGGGCTGGGGATGGTCACCACCGAGGCCACGTATGTCCGCGCCGACGGCAAGGGCCGCACCCACCAGCTGGGCCTGCACAGTGATGCCATGATCCCGGGTTTGCGCAGACTCACGGACGCCCTGCACGCGGAAGGCGCGCTGGCCGCCGTCGAACTCAACCATGGTGGGCGCACCGCCCAGGCCGCCGTGTCCGGTCTCCGGAACGTGGCGCCCTCACCGGTGGCGTGCGAGGTGGCCGGCGGCGAGGTTCCGCGTGAACTCACTGTGGAAGAGTGCCACGAACTGGCGGAAGCCTACGCCCACGCCGCCCGCCGGGCGGTCCAAGCAGGGTTCGACGTCATCAACATCCACGGCGCCCACGGCTACCTGATCCATCAGTTCATGTCGCCCATTTCCAACCACCGCACGGATGAATTCGCCGCCCCGGAACGTTTCATGAACCTGGTCATCGATGCAGTGCGGGCGGCTGTCCCGGACACCATTGTGGGCATGAGGGTGTCAGTTGTTGAAGGTCCAGCGGACGGCATCACCGCCGAGCAGCAGGTGGCCATCATCGCCAGGGCCCACCTGGAGCACCTGGACTTCCTGGACCTCTCCGCCGGCAGCTACGAAGCCGGCGAATGGATTGTGCAATCCGGCGAATGGAAACCTGGAATCCTCGCTGACTACGCCAAGGCGTACCGACAGTTCGGCCTGCCCCTTGGGATGGCGGGGCGCCTGAACTCCCCGGCCATCATCGAAGAAGTACTCCGGGAGGAAACCTGCGATTTCGTCAGCCTTGCCCGCGCCATCCACGCCGACCCGGCTTTCGTCGGCGGCGTCCTCCAGGGCGGCCGCTACCGTCCCTGCATCGCCTGCAACGTCTGCATCGACAACCTGGGGCTCGGCCAGGTGACCTGCACCGTTAACCCGGCCGTGGGACGTTCCCGCGTTCCCGTTCCCACACCTGCCGTTCGCGAAGGATCCCGCGTTGTCGTGGTGGGTGCCGGCCCTGCGGGCCTTACGGCAGCCCGGGAACTTGCTGAAGCGGGAGCGCAGGTGACCGTCCTCGACGACGGCGCCCGCGCGGGCGGTCAGTTCGCCCTCGCCGAGCGGATGAAGTCCACGCCGGACTTCCACCGTTTTGCCGAATGGTCCGCGGAGGAGAATACACGGCTGGGCATCGATGTCCGGCTGGGGGTCCACGTGAATACCGGCCGCCTGGACGACCTTGTCCGCGGCATGGAAGCAGACGCCGTCGTGCTGGCAACGGGGGGTCTCCGACCCGCGGCAGGATTCACCGGGGCAGACTCCGCCAACGTTCTGGATGTCCGCGAGTGGCTCGCCAAGCACCCGGAGGTTCTCGGCGCCAGTCCGTCAGACAGTGAAGTCCCTGATGCCGTGACCATCTGGGGAGCGGACTCCGTCGCCATGAGCGTCGCTGACACTTTGGCCCACAGGGGTACGGCTGTGCTCCTGGTGGGCCCGCAGGCGGCCATCGCGCCGGAATCCGGGCGGAGGGCCAAGATCCTGGCCGTGCCCCGGCTTGAGGCCAACCCACGGGTACGGATCCGGCTTGGCTCGACGATTGAAGAGTACGACGGCGGCCGGGTCCGGATCAGCGGTCCGGGCCTGGCTCCCGAGGGGGAGTGGCTGGACGCGCCGGGACCGCTCCTGGTTTCGCGCTCCGTGGTTCCGCTTGACGGGTCCGTCCCGGCGCGGATCCGGGACGGAGAGCTGGGCCGCCAGGCCACCGTGCCGGTGACGCTGGCCGGGACCGTGGCGGACCAGGCCCCGGCCATTGCCTCCAACGCCGTCAAGAGCGGCTATGACGCAGCGCAGAGGATCGCCGGGCTGCTGGCGTCCAGCGCCGCCGCAAACACCGAATTGAGCCTGAACGGAGCATCGTCATGACCGGAAATGCGCACAGGCCCATCGGCCTGGCACAGCTGTCCCTGCTGAACACGGCCCCGCCTGAACTTGTTGGCGTGGCAGCCCGGGCGGGCTTTGATTTCGTCGGCGTCCGGGTCCGGCCCGTAACGCCGTCCGAACGGCGTTACGAGCTGCAGCCCGGTTCACCGATGCTGCGCGAAACGCTGGCCCGGATCCAGGACACGGGCGTCGGCGTACGGGACATCGAATTCCTGCTTCTTGACGGAAGCGACCAGCGCGACGCGTGGCTGCGGATGATGGAAGCCGGCCAGGCACTCGGTGCCAGTTCCCTGACGGTGGCCGGCGGCGATCCGGACAGCACCCGCCTGACGGACACACTGGCGCGGATGACCGAGGACGGTCGAAGTTTCGGCATCACACCCACCCTGGAGGCGATCTCCTACCAGCCGGTCGCCTCCATCGCCCATGCAGCTGGCATCGCGCGACAGGCGGGCTGCGGGATCGTGGTGGATACCCTCCATTTAAACCGCTGCAGCGGTCCGGGCGCGGCCGCCCAGTGGAAGGAGCTGCGCGCCAACGCGGACCTCGTGCCGCTCCTGCAGTTGTGCGACGGGCCGGCAGCACAGCCGGTCAGCCGTGAGGCGCTGGTCTTAGAGTCGCGGTCTGAGCGCGGGATTCCCGGCGAGGGCGGGTTCGGCCTTGCGGAGGCGGTTGCCGCGGTGCCGCCCGGACTTCCGGTCAGTGCGGAGGTGCCCTCGGACCGGCGCGTGGCGGAATTCGGCGAGCTCGGCTGGGCACGCAGGCTCAAGGCAGGCGTTGACACTGTGCTGGCGCAGGCCGGCAGCAGGCAGTCGAACAGCTCTGTCCGCGCGGCGGCCGCGACATGAGCGCCACCACAAGCGAGATCACGACGGCGGAGCTTACGCCGGGTGTGCGCATTCCGCTCGTCGGCCTGGGAACATGGCCCTTGACTGGTGAGGGCGCCGCAGCGGCGGTGCAGCAGGCCATCGGCAACGGCTACCGGCATATCGATACGGCCGAGAACTACGGCAACGAAGAAGCGGTGGGGGAGGGGATCCGCCGCAGCGGTATCGGGCGCGGAGACCTTTTCCTCACCAGCAAATTCAACAGCCGGTGGCACAGCCGCAGCGGAGTGCGTGATGCCTTCGGCGAGGCTGTAAAGCGGCTCCGCGTCGACTACCTGGACTTGTTCCTGGTTCACTGGCCCAACCCAACCCAGGGGAGGTTCGTCGAAGCCTGCGAAGGACTGCAGGAACTTGTCAATGACGGCTCCATCAGGGCCTGGGGCGTCTCCAACTTCAAGCCGGCGCATCTACGGCTCGTTCAGGACGCAGGCCTTGCCGTCCCGCTGAACCAGGTCCAGGTGGACCCCGAGCACGGCCAGCCGGCGCAACTGGCCTGGCACCGTCGGCACGGGATAGTCACTGCCGCCTACAGCCCGTTGGGCCGCAACGGTAAGTTCCTCGGCCATCCTGCGGTGACCGGACCGGCGCGGCAGCTCGGCAAAACCCCCGCCCAAATTGTCCTGCGCTGGCATGTCCAGCACGGCCGGGTGGCGGTGCCGAAGTCCGCGGACGGCCAACGCCAGCGCGAGAACCTGGACGTTTTCGGCTTTGCCCTGGCACCGGAACAGCTTGAGGCCATCGACGCCCTGGAGACCGGCGCGCCGCCGCGCCTGGACTCCGACACCTTCTTCCATTAAGAAAGCACCGAAATGACTGCATCATCAACAACACCTTCATCTGCCCTGCCGACGATAGACTGCGACGTCCTGGTAGTCGGCTCCGGGGCCGGCGGCCTGTCCGCCGCCGTCACGGCTGCCTACCACGGCTTAAAGGTCATTGTGGTGGAAAAAGCCGAGGTCTGCGGCGGGGCCACATCATGGTCCGGTGGGTGGGCCTGGACGCCCGGAAATCCATTGGCCAAGGCCGACGGCGTCGCCGAGGACCGGGAACTGTTCCGTACGTACCTGCGCCACTGTCTCGGCCGGAATTATCAGGAGGAGCGGGTAGAGGCCTTTCTGGAAGCGGTCCCGCACATGGTTGGCTTCTTCCAGAACAAGACAAGCCTCCAGTTCGTGCCGGGAACCAAGATCAAGGACATCTACGGCAACACCCCGGGCGCGGGCGCCGGCCACCGCTCAGTGGGGCCCAAGCCAATGAACGCCCGCCGGATCAAGCCAGAGCTGCGCGCCAAGATGCGCCACCAGCTCTACGAAACCTCGTTCCTGGGAATGGGGATCATGGCGGGTCCTGACCTGACCAAGTTCCTCTCCGCCTCCCGGGGCAACATCAGGGGCATCGTCCATGCAGGTTGGCGGGTGGGCTTCCACCTCCTGGACCTCCTCACACACCGCCGGAACATGCAGCTTGTCAACGGCACGGCCCTCACCGGGCGCCTGCTGAAGTCGGCAGATGACCTGGGGGTGGAAATCCGCGTCTCCAGCCCAGCCAAGCACCTGCTTACCGACGGTTCCGGCACGGTGACGGGCGCCGTCGTAAGTTCCCCGCAAGGTGAGCTGCAGATCAATGCCTCCCGCGGCGTCGTCCTGGCCGCAGGCGGCTTCCCCAATGACATCTCCCGGCGCAAGGCGCTGTTCCCCGGGAACCCCACGGGCCGGGAGCATTGGACACTGGCACCGAAGGAAACCACCGGGGACGGCATCACCATGGCCCAGGCCATTGGGGCACGCTTCGAGACCGATGTCGCGTCGCCCGCTGCATGGTGCCCGGTGTCGCTGGTCCCGTACCGGAACGGACGGACCGGTACGTTTCCGCACATCATGGACCGTGCCAAGCCGGGCAGCATCGGAGTCCGCCGGGATGGCAAGCGGTTCGTCAACGAGGCAAACGGCTACTACGACTACGTTGAAGGCCTGCTCAATGCGACCCCCGAGGGTGAGCCCGTAGAGGCGTGGCAAATCGCCGATGCCGCGTTCGTGCGGAAGTTCCCCCTGGGCATGGCGAAACCCCTGCCGGTGCCTCTCTTCCCGTACATACGGTCCGGCTACCTCAAGAAGGGCAACACCCTTGAGGAACTGGCGGCAGCATGCGGGATTGATCCACAGGGGCTCACGGCCACAGTGGCAGCCTTCAACGCCAATGCCCGTCTGGGCATTGACCCCGACTTCAACCGCGGTGAGACCGAGTTCAACAGGTACGGCGGCGACCCCGGGAACACCCCCAACCCTTCACTGCGTCCCCTGGAGAAGGGCCCCTTCTACGCAGTGAAAATTGTCCCCGGATCCTTCGGTACCTTTGCCGGACTCGCAGCCGATCATCACGCACGGGTCCTGGATACGCAGGGCCAGCCCATCAGCGGCCTTTACGTTGCGGGCAACGACCAGGCCTCGGTCATGGGTGGGCACTACCCGGCTGGCGGAATCAACCTGGGCCCCGCGCTGACCTTTGGGTACATTGCGGGGCGCCGCCTCGCGGACGCTACGGAGTATGAAGACGACAACACCCTCGAACCGGGAGTACAGGGGAGCCAAGTTCATCCAGGCTGAGAGACGTGCAAGCTGCGAGAGCCCGGCTCCCCTGCCGGAACCGGGCTTTCCCGTCCCGGGACTAAACGGCAGGCACCACGCTGCAATCCGCCCTTGAACCAGCGAGCTGCGGCGCCCACCCGTCACTTCCCTGCAGGTAGGTCCTGGTCGTGTACTTGGCCGCCTCAGCCGCGGGCAACTGCGGACGGTCGGGGGTAACCTGCGCGCCGGGGCCGTGGTTGTTGTACTCATGGAACCGCGCCTCGCGCCAGGAGAAGCCGCTCATGTCCGTCCACGGCGTGCCGGAGATGTGGGCGCCAAGCCAGGAGTCCCGCACCAGGACCTGGGCAACGGCTTTCGGGTCGCCGCTGGGATGCCACGGCCTGCCGAGATGGACGGTGTCCCTCGCCGCGTCCGACACCAGCCGGCACTGGTCGAAGAGGTAACCGTGCGGGATGGACAGGTCCTGGCTGCCCGCCGTCACGTAACCGTTGTTGGTGGTGGAACCCCGATCCAGGGATTTGATTTCGCAGCCTCTGAAGACGGCCGTTCCGCGGCCGAAGATGAAGTCCACGTCGCCTTCCACATAGCAGCCGTCAAAGTAGAAACGGGCCTGGACGCCTGCAGCCGGTGAGTTGACCAGCAGGGTGTCCTGGTTGCCCAACAGCCTGATGTTGGACAGCACCGACCGGTCCGCCGTGATGTGCAGCGCCACGGCCTGGCGGTCCTTCATCCCCGTGTTGGCTGCCTCGTCGAAATCGTTGCTGATGGTCAGGTTCCGGGCCACAAAGTCCGGCCCGTCGATCCGGACGGACGCGCTGCCGGAGGTGCCAAAGTTCCCGCTGCCACCCGGCTTGGGGGTGCCGGACGCGTTGTTGAAGACCAGCACCACATCCTCGGGACGTCCGCCCTGGCCGATGAAGGAGATCCGCGGCTTGTCGGCCGGAACCCGCACGGCTTCGCGGTAGGTGCCGGGCTGGATCCTGATGACGGCCCGCTGGAGGCTCCCCGCAGGCGCGGAATCCACGGCGGCCTGTACGGTAGCGAACGTCCTGCCGGGTCCGACGTCGAGCGTCATCGGGACGTCGATGGGCCGCTCGGCCGGCCAGTACATGTCGAGCAGGGGTTCCGTGACGGCATCGATGTTCTGGAAATAGCCCGGCGGGACGATCTCCTTGGACTGCAGTTCACGTGCCACGAGGCGGGCCACCGCCACCGCGCCGGCGGCTTGGAAATGCGTGTTGTCCTCCGAACCCTGAGGGTACTGCGGGTGCTCGCCGGGAGCCAGGAAAAGGAACTGCGACTTGGTTCCTTCCGGCCCCAGCTGCTGCCAGAGCTGCTTCGAGGACGCGGTGAGGTCCACCAAAGGAGTGCCGGACGCGGCGGCAAGCTCCCGGACAGCCTGCGGATACGCGCCGTGGGAGTCCTTCGCATTGCCGAACGAGTCGAAGCGGCGGCGTTCCACCGGGGTGACCAGCACAGGTTTTCCCCCGCGTGCCCTGGCCCCGTCGATGTACCTGCCCAGGTACTCCTTGAACGTGGTGTCCGGGAGCGTTCCGCGCGCTGGGTCCGCCACCTTTTCGTCATTGTGGCCGAAAGAGACCAGCAGGTAATCGCCCGCCTGCATCAAGGTCAGCACCTGGTCCAGCAGCCCGGCGTCGGCAAAGCTCTTCGAGGAGGCGCCGGACCATGCGTAATCAAAGACGGTTGCCTGCGACCCCAACAGGAGTGGCAGGGCCTGGCCCCAACCGGCGCGGGGGCGCTCGGACTGCTGGTAGGCCGACGACGTCGAGTCCCCGACCACGAAGATGACCGGCCTGTTGCGGGGTTTCGTGGGGTCGGGGCCAGCTTGGGCGAAGGCCGCCGCCATGCCCGTTCCAGGGAAGGCTGCGGCGCCGGCGGTGAGTGCCAGCGCTGTCAGGACGCTGCGGCGGCTGGGCAGGATGGCAGCCATCAGAGGTCGCCTCCGGCCGTGAAGACCGGGCCCGTGGAGTCCTTGAGCAGTGCCGGCACGGCCTGGGCCGGGTGGACCTGGGTGCGCAGGGCAGGTATCCAGGACGTGTCCTCGGCCAGCTGGTCTGCGGGCGCCGCGGCGGCGTTGTACTCGGCGCGAATGTCGGTGATCTTGCCATTGACTGCATTGGCGGTGGTGGTAATGGCCGTTCCCTTGTAGCGGCCGATGATCTCCGCCGCATCAACGCCGGCTGGAAGCGTGAAGGCGTTCGCCTCCGCGTAGAGGTGTGAGCTGAACCCGGCGCCCAGGCTGTATTCGTAGGGGATGGCGCTGTCTTCGGTCACCTTAAAGTGGTTGTTGTACACGTCCACGTGGCCGAACCGGACGCGTGGCGCGCGCTGGCCCACATTTTCAAAGACGTTGTGGTGGATGGTGACCCGCAGTTTGCCGGGGTCCCCGCGCGTGGGCGAATCGGTGGAGCCGATCAGCAGCAGCTTGTCGTGGTCGGAGAACCGGTTGTAGGACATGGTTACCAGGTCCGATCCGTTGGTGACATCGACGGCGCCATCATGCACCTGGTAGGGGCGGCCGAAGTAGAGCGGCTGGGAGCTGTCGAGATTGGGGGCGTCCGTGAAAGCAGAGTGGTCGATCCAGACGTGCGTGGCCTTGTTGATGACTTGCAGCAGGTCGTATTCGCTGTTCCAGTTCCCCTCAGTGCCATCTGTGGGATCCCACGCGGGAAAGCAGTCGGCAGCGTCCCGCAGGGTGAGGTTACGGACGATGACATTGCTGGCTCCGTTGATGCGGAGGGCTGCGCCGGTGATGCTGCTGCCGGGAGTGGCACCGACGATGGTGGTGTTGCCTGGGATGTCCCACCGGATGGTCTTCGCCTGCTTTGCGGCGGCCAGGCGCCTCGCGTCCTCCTGCGGGCCCTCCGGCTTGCGGTCCCGGCCGTAGGTTGCCGGATCAAAATCCTCGAGGTACTGCGCCAGGCTGTAGTTCGTGCCGCCCGCGTAGCTTTCGCAGGTGAGTGGCGAACCATCCGCGGCAGTGTTGGCGTCGATGCTGCCGTGGACACGGACAATCTTGGGCTGGTTGCCGCCGGTGGCGAATGCACCCAACAGTTCCGCCTTTGTGGAGACGTCGTAAACATTGGCGGCCTTTGCTGCCGAGCCGCCGGTGGTTCCAGTACCTTCGGATGCCCAGCCGTTTCCATTGGGAAGAATCTGGCGCTCAAGCGGCGTCTGGGCGGTCTGGGCCGTGGGATCCGCCACTGGAACTGGGGAAGCTCCTGCCGGTCCGGCAACTAGGAGTGCTCCTGCAATGGCAATGGCTGCAGACATGGACAAGTGCGTACTGCTTTTTCGCATGTTCTCTCTTCCGTCATTGGAATGAACTGCGCCCAGGACCGGGGGGCCACTATGCCGCCGACATTTGTGAGCGCTGACAAGGACCATATCCAGAAAACGGTTTCTCGGCAATAGTTCTACTCCGGCTAGACTCGCCTGCATGGGGGAGAACAACATGCCTGACGAGCGCCAACCGTCCAAACGCGGCAAGCTTCCAGCCGCCGTCGTGCCAGTGCTCGGTGCTGCGGCGGTGCTGCTTGGCTGCCTGATCGCGTACCTGAACCGGAACTTCACCGGCTGGTCTGCCTATGCGCCGCTGAGCAAGACGCCCTTCAGCGCCAACGGCGCGGCCTTCGTCACCCAAGGGACCCAGATAGGCCTGGCCATCATGGCCGCCGGGCTGCTGGTGCTCGCATTCTGGGCCGGCTACCGGTTGGGACGGCGGGCGAAGCCCGGACGCTAAGGCGTCGCCAGACCCGAGCCAGCGGAGCCGCCCAGCGGAACCCGCCTTGATACGTCGGGAAATTCCGACATATACTTTGGGTGTGCTTCCCGATGTCTTTGCCGCCGTAGCCAACCCGGCACGGCGCACCATCCTGGACGAGCTTCGGCAGGGACCGCGGACGGCCGGTGAGCTTACCGGCCTGCTGGACCTCAGCCGCCCCGCCGCGTCCGAACACCTGGCCGTGCTTCGCGAGGTGGGGCTGGTCCGCGAGGAGCGGCAGGGCCGGAACCGGGTGTACCACCTCCAGCCTGCCGCCCTCGCCGAGGTCGGCGGCTGGGTAAAGAACTTTGAGCACTACTGGAACCAGCGGCTGGACGCGCTGGCAGACCTTTTGGACGAGGAGAATCCGTCATGACCGAGAATGCCATCCGGCTGGAACGCCACTACCCGCACCCTGCCCCGGCGGTGTGGGCTGCACTGACCACACCGGAACTGCTGGCGCGCTGGTGGGCGCCCGGCGATATTGAGCCCGTGGCGGGACATCGTTTCACCATGGACATGGACGCCTGGGGCCGGCAGCAGTGCGAGGTCCTTGCCGTGGAGGAGGGCAGCTCCATCAGCTTCCTCTTCTCCGAAGGCCAGCTGGACACCACCATCACCTGGCGGCTCGAACCGGTCGACGGCGGTACCGTCCTCCACTTCGAACACGCGGGCTTCCAAGTCGATACCCCTTTGGGCCGCCATGCCATAGAAGGCATGGGCAACGGCTGGCCGGGCCTGCTGGCCCGCATTGACGGGATCCTCGCCGAAGTCTCCTGACGCCTAGGGGGAGCGGACGACGGCGGGACGCGCCCGCCGTCGTCCGCTCCCTTCGGCGCCTTCCGCGGGTTTACCGCCCGAAGGAGAAGGGTAACGATGGAGTATGACTGATTCAGGAGCGGGCGGCGCCAACGACCCCTTTGACGGCAGCGACGGGATCGTGGCCGGAACCGAGCACCTTGAGACGCCTGAAAGCATCGCCGAGGATGTCCGCCACGACATCCAACTGGGCCACGTCCAGGACGATGTTACCCACGTCCTTGAGGAGCGGTTCGAGGAAGCAGGCATTGAGGCCCGCCCTGAGGAAGTGGATGACCTCGCCGAAGAAATCGAGCGGGACGCATCAAGCTAAGCCCCTGGCGTCGACGCCAAGGAGCAGGTGCTTCACCGAGCAGGACGGGCCTGAAACGGCAGGTAACAACCTGGTCCAGTGCGCTGGCCGTGTTGGGCGCATGGCTTCAAGGAGTCATACCGGTGGTCCAGGTGGCCCGCCCCTCAACAGGGTGGTCGCGGCTTAGGGCCAATCGGCCCGGGTGAAGCGTATGGGGCTCCGCAGTGTGAGAAGGCAATCGGATGTCCACTCGGCGACCTTGCCTTGTGAGTCCTGTGCATTGGGCGCTGCGACCTGCTGCACGTCCTGGTTTGCAGCGTCTTGAGGACCATCGGCGATGCTTTTCATTTATCCCCCTTGGCAAGCGTGTGTGCCCACCCTAGGCACCCCGGAATGCCAAAGGAAGAGGGTTAATCCACCAGCGGGATAAACTGCGCAAATCTTGAGTATCACGCTACTCGGCACCAGGAACGGTCCGTGTTCGCGCTGTGGTTGCTGCCTTCCAGGGCCCCGCCCCGGCTGCTACCAGCGGCGTGACTTCCAGCCGGGTTCCCGGCCCTGCCAGCACCAGGACATGCTGGGCTGCCACGCCATCCAGGGCGGCAGCCACCTGCGGGACGATGTCCTCCACCCCGGCAGGAAGGACGGACGACGGCGGAAGTCCGGCGCCGCCGTCGTCTGCCCTCAGCCACGTGGTCACTTTGGCGCCGCCGGTGGCATCAGCGATGCCACGTGCCAACGCCTCCGGGTCCACGGTTCCCGGCGCGTAGCCGCTGATGAGCGTGACCCGCTCAATAACCCGTTTATGGATGGGTGCGGCGGCGGCAAGCAGGGCCCGGTCATGCCGCCACAGAGCAAAGTGGTAACCCGCCACCAGCCCGGCCGCCACCAGGAGGCCCAGCGGGGCCCGGATCCGGTCCAAAAGGCTGCCGCCCGAAACGTCACCCAGGAGGAATTCGAAGAGCCGGTAGCCAATGACCAGCAGCGTAATGAGCGCCACCAC
Organism: Pseudarthrobacter sp. Pseusp20; assembly: GCF_059492155.1. Taxonomy (NCBI): domain Bacteria; kingdom Bacillati; phylum Actinomycetota; class Actinomycetes; order Micrococcales; family Micrococcaceae; genus Pseudarthrobacter; species Pseudarthrobacter sp. Pseusp20. The sequence goes on along the minus strand of NZ_CP168521.1, from coordinate 4,093,127 downwards.
CGCACTGACACCGAAAAACGCCACCAGGTAGACGCGCCGGCCGGGAGGGATATCGGCTGCCGTCCGCGGCTGGTGCCTCGGCTTCCAGGCCTGCCACCAGACCGGGCCGCCGACGGCGAGGGAACTGATGCCGCCCAGGAGCAGGGTGCGCGTGGCACCACCGGCCAGTGGCGATACCGCAGCGGCCAGCAACGCGTTCACCACCACTCCGATGCCGGACGCGGCCGCGGCAAGCGCCACGGCCGACGTCACCAGGAGACTGGCGCGGCGGGTCCGGGGTGATCGGTGGACGGACGTGGTGCGGTGGTACCGCCACACCAGGGCGCCGATGACGGCGGCCGCAATGGCCGGGGCGAGCGGTTCGAGCAGGTCGTTCAGCGGGTCGTTCCGGTCAAACGCCAGCCGCAGGAGGACAAACAGGATGACACCCAGCCCGCCCAAAGCGGAGATCCCGGCGACGAAGATGCCGACAACGATGATGGTGACGTCCACCAGCCCTGTTTGGTAGCGCCGGCCACCCTCCCGGAACCAGTGCCACCACCACACCACTGCTCCGCCGGCGGCCCAAATGAGGGACCGGAGGACGTCGACCCACCACGGCTCAAAGGTGGCGGTGGCCGTGAAACCGCGGATGGCGACATCCAGCAGCGTACTGAGCGCGGCAATCGAAGCGCCGGCGGCCAGCAACAGGCCAAAGACGAAGCCGACGACGGCGCGCACGTCCTCAAGGTGCGATGACGGTTTGCGGGGGTGCTTCCACATCCACCGGTGCCACCACCAGATAGCTGCCCACACAAGGGCGTTGGCCAACGGGGACTGCCACTGGCTTTCCTTCGCATCAACAAAAGATGAGGCGAGGTCCAGCAGCGATGTGGTGCCGATGATGAGCGAGACCGCGTACATACCGGTCAGGTAGAGGCCCCACCCGGGCGCAGTCCGCTCCGATTCGTCGTCGAGCCTCCGCCACACGAACCACCAGAGAAGCAGTGCCAGCGGTCCGCCGATCAGGGTGAAGGCCAGCGACAGGGCCAGCCCGGCCACGTCGCCCGCCGCCAGGACGGACGCCGTTCGGAACAGCCGTTCCAGCAGTCCGCTGAGGCCTGACGCCGTGATAACCACCAAGGCAAACAGCAGAACGTACAGGATCAGGCGGCGAAGTGTGGCCAGGCCGCTGGCGGGAGCGGGAGCCAATGGTGCTGCCGGCGCCGTCATTGCTTCACCGGCGTCACGGTGCAGGCCATCAGGGGGTACGGCGGCTGGTCGATCATCCATGTCCCGTTCACCTTGAGGAGCGAGAAGGCGTCCTCCATCTCATACTCTGAGGGGCCGAACGGTCCGCCCTGGGCTGACCGCACGATCGAAACTTTGACGGTGGCTGAATCGGTGCGCTCCGTCGTCGAAATCAACACCACCCGGGCAGGGCGCGGTTCGCCCGGATAGGACCCACTGCACCTGCTCCGGGCACCCTCGGTGAGGAAGGACTGCGCGGTGGGGATGTCGCCGTCGATCACGGCTTTGCTGTACTGCTGGACCACTCCGGCGGGGCTCGCCTTATCCAGCGGTGCCGGCTCACCCCGGGTAAATACCACGGCCAGCGCAACCACCACCAGCACCACCACAACGCCCGCCAGCGCGAGCAGGATCCGGTCCGGTTTTCGCGCTGCGTCGTCCATGGCGCAAGTATGCGGCAGGTCGGCGGCTTTCGCCCGTGTCTTAGGACCTGATTTTCCGCCGCCACTCGAAAACTCAACAACGTTGCGCCTCACGCAACATAATCGGGCATTGCTGGCCGATTGCGTTCGTCCTGCGACGGCGTTGCCACTCCGTGGAATGAGCTAAGAAACTTTATCGGCGGCTATTGACTGTGGCACGCGTCACGGCCTATCTTGAAACAACCATGTTGCAACAGCTGCAACTCCTACTTTTACTGGTGGTTCCATGAGTAACGAATCAAACTCACCCGTCGCAGGAGTCATTGCCAATGACGTTGATGCTCCTTCCGCGGCAGGCCACGGCGCGGACAACCCGGTGGCCAGCAAGGACGTTCGACGCCGGGTGGTCACGGCGAGCTTCATCGGCAACTTCGTCGAGTGGTTCGACTACGCCGTGTACGGCTATCTCGCGGCCGTGATTTCCTCGGTATTCTTTCCCGAAGCCGACCGGCAGACCGCGCTGCTGGCAACCTTCGGCGTCTTTGCCATTTCCTTCTTCGTCCGGCCCCTGGGCGGCTTCTTCTGGGGCCACATCGGCGACAAGCTGGGCAGGCGCAAAGCCCTGTCGCTCTCCATCGTCATCATGTCCGTCTCCACCTTCTGCATCGCCCTCATTCCGGGATACTCAACCATCGGCATGCTGGCTCCGGTCCTGCTGCTCCTGGTCCGCGTGGTGCAGGGCTTCTCGGCAGCCGGCGAATACGCAGGCGCCTCAGCCTTCCTGGTGGAATACGCCCCGGCCAACCGCCGCGGACTCTACGCCGCGGTGGTCCCGGCCAGCACCGCAGCGGGCCTGCTCCTGGGTTCCCTGATCGCTGCGCTCCTCAGCTCTGTGCTCAGCACCGAACAGCTGCACCAGTGGGGCTGGCGGCTGCCGTTCCTCCTGGCGGCCCCCATGGGCCTGATCGGCCGCTACATCCGCACCAAGCTGGAGGACACACCTGCCTTCCGCGCCCTGGCCGACCAAGCCGAATCAGCGCCTAAGGCTCCTGCGCTGGACATGTTCCGGACCTACCGCAAGCAGCTGATCATTGCCTGCGGGGCAGTGCTGCTCAACGCCGTCGGCTTCTACGTCATCCTCAGCTACATGCCCACGTACCTTTCCGAGGAACTGGGCTTCGGGCCCACCGAATCCTTCCTGGCCACTACCATCGCCCTGGCCAGCTACATCGGATTCATTTTCCTGACCGGCATCGCATCGGACCGGTTCGGCCGCAAGAAAATGCTGATCACCGCCTCCGTGCTGTTCATCCTCCTGACCGTCCCCGCCTTCATGCTCCTGGACACCGGCAACTTCCTGGTCATCGTGCTGGTCCAAATCCTGCTGGGCGGCATGCTCACCCTGAACGACGGGACCCTGCCCAGCTTCCTTGCCGAACTGTTCCCCACCAAGGTCCGGTACAGCGGATTCGCCGTCAGCTTCAACCTGTCCAATGCATTGTTCGGCGGCACCGCACCCTTCATGGCCACACTGCTGATCGGCCTGACGCAGAGCAAGCTGGCCCCCGGCTGGTACCTGGTGGCGGCCTCTGTCGTATCCCTGGTGGCCGTGCTGTTCGCCGCCGAAACGTCGCGGAAGCCCCTTAAACACCTCTGAGCGACCAGAGGCCCCTCAACCAACCCCTCGCACAAACAACACCAACTGCAGCGCAATCACCTGCCGCGGCATGCCCTGGCAGCAGCTGCATCCATTAGAAAGGCACACCCGTGACCATCACTGCCGACAACGCCTCATCCATCGCCGAGCTGGAGCGCCTCAAGGTCCTGCATAACGGCACCAAGGGCAAGCTCACGTTCTCCGACGCAGAGTTCGAGCGCCGCCTGGGCGGGCTCCGCCGGATCATGGCCGCCAAGGACCTGGACGCTGTCATCCTCACCAGCTACCACGGCATCAAGTACTACTCCGACTTCCTGTACACCACGTTCGGCCGCAACTACGCCCTGGTGGTCACCGCTGACGACTCCGTCACCGTCACGGCCAACATCGACGCCGGCATGCCCTGGCGCACCTCCTACGGCGAGAACATCGTCTACACCGACTGGCGCCGCGACAACTTCTACTTCGGCCTGCAGGAGGCACTGCGCCAGCGCGGCGTCAAGGCCTCCCGCCTGGGCGTCGAGGACGACTTCCTCCCCGGCCTGACCCGCGAGAAGATCGCCGCCGCCTTCCCCGGAGCGGAACTCCTGGACGTTTCGCAGGACGCCATGCGCCAGCGCATGATCAAGTCCGCCGAGGAGATCGAGGTCATCAAGCACGGCGCCCGCATCGGCGACCTGGGCGGCGAAGCCATCCGCAACGCCATCCGCGAGGGCATCACCGAGTACGAGGTGGCCCTGATCGGCACCGAGGCCATGGTGCACGAAATCGCCCGCACGTTCCCGCACCGCGAGGTCCGCGACACCTGGGTGTGGTTCCAGTCCGGCATCAACACCGACGGCGCCCACAACTGGGCCACCACCCGGAAACTGCAGCAGGGCGACATCCTCTCGCTCAACTGCTTCCCGATGACCTCCGGCTACTACACCGCCCTGGAGCGCACCCTCTTCCTGGGCCAGCCGGACGAACGCTCCCTGGAACTGTGGAACATCAACGTGGAGGTGCACCGCCGCGGCCTGGAACTCATCAAGCCCGGCGCCGTCTGCAAGGACATCGCCGCCGAGCTCAACGAGATCTACATCAGCCACGGCCTGCTGGCCAACCGCACCTTCGGCTACGGACACTCCTTCGGCGTCCTCAGCCACTACTACGGCCGCGAAGCCGGCCTGGAACTGCGCGAGGACATCGACACCGTCCTGGAACCCGGCATGGTGGTCTCCATGGAACCCATGATCACGGTAGCGGACGGCCTGCCGGGCGCCGGCGGCTACCGCGAGCACGACATCCTGGTCATCGGCGAGGACAACACGGTGGAGAACATCACCAAGTTCCCGTTCGGCCCGGAACACAACATCATCCAGGCATAACCATCACACCGGGAGGCGGCGCCACGGACACGTGGCGCCGCCTCTGCCGTCCATGAGGAAAGATGGTGTCCACCATGACTCCTGCAAAAACCTCCGACAGCAACGGCAACGGGACCGGCACCAACGGCGGGACGGACGCGAAAGGCGCCTCCGTCGTCGTCAATGCCATCGCCGTCCTGCGCACCTTCACGGCTGACGAACCCCTGCTGGGCGTCACCGAAATCGCCAACCGCGTAGGCATGCACAAGAGCAGCGTCTCCCGGATCCTGGCCACCTTCGAGCAGGAAAACCTGGTGGAACGGGACCCCGAAACCAAGCGGTTCCGGCTGGGACTGGGACTCATCGCCGTCGCCGGGCCGCTGCTGGCCGAGATGGAGGAACGGCGCGTGGCGTATCCGGTCCTGCGGCAATTGACCGAGCAGACCGGGGAAACCAGTGCGCTGATGCTCTGGAACGGGGATGAGGCCATCTGCGTGGAGCAGATCGCCAGCCACCATCAGATCAAGCACACCACGCCTTTGGGGGCGCGCTACCGGGACGCCATGAGCGCCTCCGTCCAGGTATTCCTCTCCACCCTCCCGGCCGAGCGGGTACGGGAGCTGCTGCGCAGCGGAACCATCACCTTTCCAGGACTGGACGACGCCGGACTGGCAGCTTACGAAGCCAGGCTCCAGGATGTGGCGGAGCGGGGATGGGCGGGAAACTACGGCGAATCGTCCATGGACGAGGTTGGCGTCGCCGCCCCCGTCCGGGACCACCGCGGCGACATAGTGGCCGCCGTCCTCATCCCAGCCCCCCGCTTCCGGGTATCGAAGGAACAGTTCGAAAGCCTGGGGGAGGCCTGCGTGGCCGCCGCCGCCAAAGTCACCACCCGCCTGGGCGGGCGCCCCACAACCTGAAGCGGCGTGGCGGTGTTGTGCGTCTTTTAGCTGGGGTGTTCGAGCGAGATGGTTTCCAGGTGCTCGGGGACGCGGGCTTTCCAGCCAAGTTGGCGCTTGATGCGGGCCCGGAGGGTGTCTGCGGCGTCCGGTTCACCATGCGTGACGTAGGTCATGGCCGGCGCCAGGGAAGCGGTCTTCATCCATTGGATCAGCTCGTCGGAATCCGCATGGGCTGACAGTCCTTCCATTTGGATGACTTCTGCTCCGATTTCAACGTCCTGTCCGTAGATGCGGAGGTGTTTTTCACCCGCGGCGAGCGATGCTCCGCGCGTGCCTCCGGCCTGGTATCCGCTGAGGATGATGGCGTTGCGCCGGTCCGGCCCGTAGGCCGCGAGGTGGTGCAGGATCCTGCCGCCAGTGAGCATGCCGCTGGCGGAGATGATGATCATGGGTCCGCCGCGAAGGTTGAGCAGCTTGGATTCGTCAGCGCTTCGGACGGGCGTAGCCACTTTGTACATGCTTTCGAATTCGTGCTGTTTGAGCCTGTGTTCCTCGCGGTGGCGCTGGTACATACCGGAGGCGTCAATGGCCATCGGGCTGTTGAGGTAGATCGGGATGGAGGGGATGGCATTCCTGGCCAGAAGGCGTGAGAGGTGCAGCAGGACTGTTTCGGCCCGGCCGACGGCGAACGCAGCGATCATGATGACGCCGCGTCGTTTGGCCACCCGGCTGATGATCTCGCCCAGTTCGGTTTCAGGGTTCCCCGCGGGATGTGCCCTGTTGCCGTAGGTGGATTCGGTGACCAGTACGTCCACGGGCTCAAGGTCACGGGGCGGGTACATCAGTGGGTCGTGGGTGCGGCCCAGATCCCCGGTGAAATGGATCGTCCTGCCGCCGAGTTTGAGGTGCACCTGTGCGGCGCCCAGGATGTGGCCGGCGGGAAGGAATGTCGCTTCGATGCCCCCGGGCAGGGAAAACGGGGAGTCGAAGCCCTGGGTCCTGAAACTGTTGAGCGATCGGACGGCGTCTTCTGCAGTGTAGAGGGGCACTGGCGGATGATGTGTTGATGATGCTGTGCGGTCCGCATACCGGGCTTCCTCTTCCTGGAGGTAACCGCTGTCGGGAAGCAGCAGTGAACACAGTTCTGCCGTACCAGGTGTCGCATAGACAGGGCCGTTGAAACCGTCGCGGACCAGGGCAGGAACATACCCGGTGTGGTCCAGGTGGGCATGTGTGAGGACAACGGCGTCGATGTTCGCGGGGCTGACCTGGAACGCTACCCGGTTACGGTCGCGGAGGTGTTTATAGCCCTGGAACAGACCGCACTCGATCAGGACCCGGTGGCCGCGTGAACGGATCAGGTATCTGGAACCCGTCACAGTGTCGGTTGCACCGAGGAACTGCAACGTCGGGGGATGCTGGTCCCTTGGCTGGGGCACTGCCCGTTACCCGCGGGTGATGGGAAGTTTTTTCGGTTCGGTGGGTTGGGCCTGCTCGGGCAACGGGGTGCGGACTTCCAGGACCCCGTTGGTGTAAGTGGCTTTGATGTCTTCTTCCTTGACCCCGTCAGGGAGCGGGATGTTCCGGCTGAAGGACCCGTAGCGGAACTCTGACCGATAGCTGCCTTTGTCCTTGTGTTCTTCCTTTTCCTGGCGTTCAGCGCGGATCCGCAGGAACCCGTCATCCATTGTCACTTCAATGTCTTTGTCAGGATCGACGCCGGGCATCTCGGCACGCACCACAAGGGTCTTGTCGTCGACGAACTCTTCGACCCTGATCGGGGCGGGGCTGGCCGGTGACTCAAACATGCGCTCTATGGAGTCCAGCAACTCCGCCGGGGAGCGCAGGGCAGACGTGAAGGGGGAGGGCCACCGGGAGGCTGCGAAGGGGGACCATTTGAGCAGATCAGACATGACAAAAACTCTCCAGATTCGGTGCGGAGGACGCCCGGAAGGGGCCGGATCAATCCAGTAAATACCCGTGCATCCGGGGTTGGCAGGGGCAAAAGACCCGCCCGCCCGGAGCCCTCACGCACAGCCCTGAAATTCATGGATACCTGAGGACTAAAGCCTCTGAAGGCAAGACGCGCCCGGCTCGAAGCTGGAACCATAGGGAGGCTTGCCCCACCCCGGCAGCCGAACTTAAACACAACAATTTCCCTCCCTGCGTACAAGGAAGCAAGCCATGTCTGCATCATCAGCACATCCGGGCGTAGGCGCACGTCACCACCGCACGGCCATCGAAATCACTGCCCTGGCGGCGGGAGCAGTTTTCGCCCTGGTGGGCGTTCTCGGTTTCATCCCTGGAGTCACCACGAACTATTCGGAACTGAGTTTCGCCGGCCCCGACTCCGGCGCGATGCTCCTGGGTGTCTTCCAGGTATCCATCCTGCACAACATTGTTCACCTCCTCTTTGGAGCAGCCGGCCTGCTCATGGGCAGGACCGCGTCCCAGTCGAAGTACTATCTCATCGGCGGCGGCGCCCTCTACCTGGTTATTTGGCTCTACGGACTCCTGATTGACCAGGCATCCTCGGCCAACTTCATCCCGGTGAACACCTCAGATAACTGGCTCCACGTGGTGCTGGGAGTCGTCATGCTCGCAGTGGGGATTGTGCTTGGCCGCGGAACCGGCCCGGCGAAAGCACCCTGATCCCTCTCACGCTTACGGCTCGGGGGCAGTGAAAGGAAAGACGAATGACCAGCACTGGTCCATTCCTGATTGTTGTCGGCTTTGACGGCTCCGAACCCTCCCAGGCAGCACTGGACTGGGCGATGGATGAGGCCCGCCAACGCAATGGCCAACTCCGCTTCGTCACCGCCTGGAACAAGCCGCCAATGGCGTGGTATCCGGCTGTCCTGGAAACGGCCGCAGGTGAAATTGCCGCCGAAGAGTCTCCGGAGCACATCGCCCGGACGCTCCAGGGTGAGGCGCTGAAGGCCGCCGCAGATGGCGGCGTGACCGCTTCGGGGCAACTCGTAGACACCCATTCACCTGCTTCGGCGATTCTTGACGCCGCCAAGGACGCGGATCTCATTGTCGTCGGCTCCCGGGGCCATGGGGGATTTCCAGGGCTGCACATGGGCTCCGTATCCACCCAGGTGGTCAACCACGCCCCCTGTGCTGTCCTGGTGGTCCAATCCAAGGCGTAATGCCCCTGGAGCCTGCTCAGCTGGGCCCTGTCAGCCGCTGCAGCTGGGCGCGTGAAGGGGACGCACACCAAAAGTTCAAGCGGAGTGCGCTCTACCTCTGGTGGAGTGCCGGGGCCGGTCGTAAAGTGGAAGTGCCTGCAGGTAACCATCAGATGACGCCGGGTTGTTCAGGACATGAGAATGTCCGAGCCGTCTCTTAGCGAGATCGCGAAGGTACCTGCAGGTTCTGCGTTTAAAACACTTTTCTCCGCTGGAAATTTGGCTCTTGCGTCCCCGCAAAACCAGGCGTAACACTGTTAATACGTTCTTCGAAAGAAGGGCGGGAACGGACAACAGGGAACCCTGGAACACACCGTGGATCTGATCCAAGTGGTCTGCCGGTGACGAGGCAGGAAGCACCAGGATTCCCGCAAGTTCGGGAGATGATGTTCGTCATAACGGAATCAAAACAGTCGAAGCCCCTTCAGCATTGCTGGTGGGGCTTCCCCTATGTACTGCCAGGTCAGGGCAGTCCGGCCATCCGGGCCGCCAGGTGCAGTGCCGCCAGCCGGCCCGTGCCGCGCGGATCACCGCCGCACAGCTCGAAAATGCGCTGCAGCCTGTGGTGCATCGACTGGCGCTCCAGGTGCAGTTCCCGTGCAGACTGCGCTGTGTTGCAGCCTGAGTCCAGCCACACCTGCAGGGTCTCCAGCAGCTGGGACTGCCGCTGCGCATCATGCTCAAGGACCGCCCGCAGCTGCCGGTTGACGAACGCCTCCCGTGATGAGGCATCAAGGCAGGTCAGGGACAGGCTCTCCACGGCAGCGTCCTCCGCATCCACCACCACCAGGCCGCGGGCCGGATAGCGCCTGCGCGCCGACGCGTTCCTGCGCCGGATCTGGCGCACCTCCAGGGTGCGGCGGGCTTCGGCCAGGGACCAGGCGGCTTCCGCCACGCCGCCGGCCAGGGGACCGACGGCGATCACCGCATCATGGTCCCCTTCCAGCCCCTTCAGCGATTCCACAAGCTGCCGCCGTTCACCGACAGTGTCAGCGCAGGGCAGGCCGATCATCACCACCAGTTCGGCATCATCCAGATAGGCGGCGCACGGAATGCGCCGTGAGCTGAGGAAGCTTTCGACGGCGCCACGCAGCTCCTGCGGTGACGCGGCGTGGATTGCCGCCACCACGGAGGGGGAGTCCGTGGGGAAGCCGGCACCCGGAGCCAGCTGCTCAAGGCGCCACTCCGGAGCTGCGTTCAGGACTGCCCGCATCAGTTCGGCGCCAGCCAGGGCATGCAGTCCGGGAGGCGTGTGCTGCAGCAGCGCCAGGCCCAGGATGTCCACGGCGCGTTCCCCCCCCACCTGCGCCAGGGCCACGTCCGCGGCCTCCGGAACCCGCACCTCCAGGCGGCCCATGAGGACACCCCGCACGGGAATGTCCACGGTGATCACCGTTCCGCCGGCCCTGCCGTGAAAGCCGCCGTGCCCGCCCGGCCCGGAGCCGCCGTCGTCCGCTGTATCGCCAGCTGTCGCCGCCCCGGCTTCCGCGCAAATGTCAGCGTTCCAGCCCTCGGGCATGGCGCTGCCCATGGTGACTCCCCAGGGGGAGGTGAGCTTCACCGCGGAGCTGGTGATGCCGGCCAGTACGCCCAGGATCTTGTCGAGTGAAGCGCCGTGGGCCAGCTCCGCCGCCATGGCCCGGGTGGCAGCGTCAGCCTGCTGCAGGTGTCCCACGGACTCGCTCACAAGCAGGGAATTGATGGCCTGCATGACGCCCACGAACGGCACCACCTTGCGCAGCTCCACCACCGGAAGGCCATATTCCTCGGCCTTTTCGAGCATGTTGGCCGGGATCTCCGGCAGGGCGCCACCGGTCTCGATGGCGAGCGCTGCAATCCCGCGCTGGGCCAGTTCGCGCACGTAGTCCTCGCGCTTGGCAGGCGTGGCCGTGGCCAGGGTGATCCCGCCGCACAGCAGCAGTTCGCCGCCCCGGAGCAGGGGTGCAATGTCAAGCACTTCGCTGGAGTGGACCCAGCGGACCGGTTGCGCGTCGGCCGCCACACCCAGGGGGTGGACCACGGGATCGGCGGCGGCGAGGGCGGGGTGGGCGAGTATTTCGCCAAGAAACACTGACACGACAGTCCGTAACGTAGTAGGGGAATCTGTTCGACACATCGTATCTTGTTCCTTGTGATGGGGGCCACATAGCCTTTTGGTACTTATCCACCTCACGGAGGCCCCCATGCAAGAAAAGCTTTCACCAGCCACGCACGGCCAGCCCGGCCAGGCCACGCAGGACCACAACGCCGTGGACCACGAAGCCTGGCTCCAGCCCATCCCCGAATCAGCACGCACACGCAAGGTTTCCGGCCAGTTCTGGATCTGGGCGGGCGCCAACCTGGCACCCATCAACTGGGTGCTGGGGGCACTCGGGATCCAGCTGGGACTCGGGTTGGCGGACACCGTCACCGTCCTGGTCCTGGGCAACCTGATCGGCATGCTGCTCTTTGGCTGCTTCGTCCTCCTGGGCCAGAAGACCGGCGCCACTGGCATGGTCCTGGCCCGCGCCGCATTCGGACGGCGCGGCAATTACCTCCCGGCCGCCATCCAGGCCCTCCTGGTCATCGGCTGGTGCGCGGTGAACACCTGGATCATCCTGGACCTGGTCATGGCGCTCTTCGGAACCCTTGGGTGGGTTGACCCGGAAGCCCCCAACTACGCCTGGAAGATCGGCGTCGCCACCTTCATCATGGCCCTGCAGGTAGCCATCGCCTGGTTCGGCTACAAGGCCATCGCGGCCTTCGAAAAATGGACCGTACCGCCCACCATCCTCATCCTGGCCGTCATGTCGGCCGTCGCCTGGTTCGGCATGGACATCGACTGGGGCTACGCCGGACCGGCCGGCGCCATCCTGGAAGGCTCGGAGCGGATCGCCGCCATGAGCGCCGTCATGACCGCCATCGGCATCGGCTGGGGCATCACCTGGTTCACCTACGCCGCGGACTACTCCCGGTTCGTCAGCACCAGCGTCCCCAAGAAGAAGGTCTACCTCGCCTCGGTCCTTGGCCAGTTCATCCCGGTGGTCTGGCTGGGTGTCCTGGGCGCCAGCCTGGCCACCAACTCCGGGGAGATCGACCCCGGCAAGCTGATCGTCCTCAACTTCGGCGCCATGGCGCTGCCGGTGCTGCTCATGGTGCTCCACGGCCCCATCGCCACCAACATCCTCAACATCTATACGTTCTCCGTCGCAACCCAGGCACTGGATATCTCCATCAGCCGCCGCAAGCTCAACCTGTTCGTCGGCGTCTTCTCGCTGGCCGCCGTCGTCTTCTTCATCTTCCAGGAGGACTTCGCCGCGGTACTCGACGCCTGGCTGATTGGCCTGGTGGCCTGGGTGGCCGCCTGGGGCGGCATCATGCTGGTGCACTACTTCTGGCTGGACAAGCGCTGGCCGGGCGAGCCGGAGCGCCTGTTCGACGCCGTGGGCACCAAGCGGCTGCCCGGCGTCAACTGGGCCGGTGTCATCTCCCTGGTGGCCGGGATTTTCGCAACGTGGCTCTTCATGTACGGCCTGATCCCCATCATGCAGGGCCCCATCGCGGTGGCGCTGGGCGGCTGGGACCTGTCCTGGCTGGCCGGTGGACTGACCAGCGCCGGGGTGTACGCCATCCTCGGGCCGCGGCAGCACATCCGCTACCTGGCCCTGCAGCCCCGCATCAAGGAGGCGGCGGACAGCGCCCCTGGAGCGGACGGCAAGGCAGCGGACAGCGCGCCCGCCCTTCCCGCCCTCTAAACGGCCCTGCCCTTCTTCCCCAGCACCTGGCGGGCGCACTGCGCCCGCCGAAAGGATTTCCCATGAACCAGCCCGCCATCGCAGACCCGCTGCACCCCATCATCTGGCCCGACGGCGCCAAGGCCGCCGCATCCTTCACCTTCGACGTGGACGCAGAGTCCTGCACCATCGCCCACAACCCCACCAGCACCCGGCGCATGTCCCTGATGAGCCACCAGTCCTACGGCCCCAAAATCGCGGTGCCGCGGCTCCTGGCCATCCTGGCGCGCCAGGACATCCAGGCCACCTTCTTCATCCCGGGCTTCACCGCCGAGTCCTACCCGGACGTGGTGCGGCAGATCGTGGACAGTGGTCATGAAGTGGCGCACCACGGCTACCTGCACGAACCCATGCAGGGCATCGACGCCGCCACCGAGGCAAGCTACATCGACCGGGGCCTTGAGGCCCTGGCCACGGTGGCCGGAGTCCGGCCGGTGGGCTACCGGGCACCGTGGTGGGAGCTGAACTGGCACTCGCCGGGCCTGCTGGCCGACCGCGGCTTCCTCTACGATTCCAGCCTGCTCGACGGAGACGCCCCCTACCGCTTCGCCGTCGCCGCCGATGATCCCCGGGACATTGTGGAGATTCCGGTGGACTGGACCCTTGACGACTGGGAGCAGTACGCGTTCTATCCCGGCGTGACGGGCAGCGGGGTGATCGAGAGCCCGGCCAAGGTCCTGGAGATGTGGACCCTTGAAGCCGAGGCCCACCACTCCCAGGGCAGCTGTTTCGTGCTGACCAACCACCCGTTCATCTCCGGCCGGCCGTCCAAGGCGGTGGCGCTGGAGCAGCTGATCGAGCGGGTTAAGGCGATGGACGGCATGTGGGTAACCACCATGGAACAGATTGCCCGGCACACCAAGGAAACCGTGACGGAGGTCCACACCCACGCTCGGATCGACGTGCCGGTATTCCCGGGCGCGGGTGCACAGTTCCAGCCCGCCTTGGTGCGGCAGGGGGTGCTGGCCTAGCGTCCTGGGGTAGCGTCCGGGCCCAGCGACCCGGGCGAGGAAAGCGGCCGACGGCGGGAGTTCCAGCCGCCGGCCGCTTTCGGTTGTTTACGACTGGTCAGCCGTGGTCATCAGGGACTGCATCTGGGCTGCGGCGCCGCTGCCCGGGGCGGGCGTGTAGACAACGATGTGCAGGTCCGGCCGGTCCGAAGGCGACACCTGGTGGTGTTCCAGCTGGAGGACTCCGACGGCGGGGTGGTGGAAGAGCCGCTCGCGGGATTCGAAGCCCAGGATGTCGTACAGGTCCCAGCCCTGGCGGAACTCGGGGCTTGCCTCCTTGAGCCGTTCCACCTGGTACTGGATGTCCGGATCACCCAGCCGCTGTCCGGTTTCGGCGCGGAATTCGGCAAGGAAACGCTTGCTGGTGGTGTCCCAGTCCGGGAGCAGGTCCCGGACGTAGGGGTCGGTGAACACCAGCCACAGCAGGTTCCGGTCCGCCGGGGGCACGGTGGCGATGTTGGGGTACAGCGCGGCATAGGCCTTGTTCCAGCCGGCTACGCCCCAGTCCGGGAACAGGGCAAAGGACGGATTGGGATCAAGTGCATCCAGCAGCCGCTGGATGTGGGGCGGAGCAGTATCGGCGGCGGGGCCCGAGGGCGCCGCGGACGCATACCCGCCCAGGGACAGGACATAGCCAAGGCCGGTGGTGGAAAGATGCAGCGCACGGCTGACGGCCTCCAGGACCTGGCGGGAGGGGCTGATGTCCCTGCCCTGCTCCAGCCAGGTGTACCAGGTGACGCTGACACCGGAGAGGAAAGCCACCTCCTCGCGGCGCAATCCCCGGTCGCGCGAGCGGCCGATCGGCGGCAGGCCATAGTCGGCCCGCAGCGCCTGGTCGCGGCGGGCGCGCAGGAAGAGGCCAAGTTCCTTGCGCCGTCCGGGATCACTCACCCGGAAATACTATTACTCTGGTACTCCTACTACTAGTATCAAAAGCGTCTTCCACCCCGGCCCATGAGCCCGCAGGATGGTAGGCATGCCTGCACTTCGCTCTAAAACAGTCACCCATGGCCGCAACATGGCCGGCGCCCGCGCACTGCTGCGCGCTTCCGGCGTCGCCAACTCGGACATCGGAAAGCCGATCATCGCCGTGGCCAACTCCTTCACCGAGTTCGTCCCCGGCCACACCCACCTCGCCCCCGTGGGCCGGATCGTCTCCGACGCGATCCTCGCCGCCGGCGCCGTGCCGCGCGAGTTCAACACCATCGCCGTGGACGACGGCATCGCCATGGGCCACAGCGGCATGCTCTACTCGCTGCCGTCCCGCGACCTGATCGCCGACTCCGTGGAGTACATGGTCAACGCACACTGCGCCGACGCCCTGGTATGCATCTCCAACTGCGACAAGATCACCCCCGGCATGCTCATGGCCGCGCTGCGCCTGAACATCCCCGTGGTCTTCGTCTCCGGCGGCCCCATGGAAGCAGGGCGCGTGACCCTGACCGACGGCTCCGTCCGCTCCCTGGACCTGGTGAACGCGATTGCCGATGCCGTGGACGAGTCCATCTCCGATGCCGACATCAACCTCATCGAAGAGAACGCCTGCCCCACCTGCGGCTCCTGCTCCGGCATGTTCACCGCCAACTCAATGAACTGCCTCACCGAGGCCATCGGCCTGTCCCTGCCGGGCAACGGGTCCGTGCTCGCCACCCATACCGCACGCAAGGCCCTGTACGAGAAGGCCGGTGCCACCGTCGTCGAGCTGGTGAAGCGCTACTACGACGGCGACGACGACTCCGTGCTGCCGCGCTCCATCGCCACCGCGAAGGCCTTCGATAACGCCATGGCCCTGGACATCTCCATGGGCGGCTCCACCAACACCATCCTGCACCTGCTGGCCGCCGCCCAGGAGGCCGGCGTGGACTACGGCCTGGCCGAGATGGATGCCAAGTCCCGCCAGGTGCCCTGCCTGGCCAAGGTGGCTCCGAACGTGGCCAAGGACAAGACCTACTACATGGAGGACGTGCACCGCGCCGGCGGCATCCCCGCCCTGCTGGGCGAGCTGAACCGAGGCGGCCTCCTGCACAAGGACGTCCACTCCGTGCACTCCGATAACCTGGACGGCTGGCTGGATGACTGGGACATCCGGGGCGGCAAAGCCACCGAGGAAGCAAAGGCCCTGTGGCACGCCGCTCCCGGCGGCGTCCGTTCCTCCACCGCGTTCTCCCAGTCGAACGAGTGGACCTCCCTGGACACCGACGCCGCAGAAGGCTGCATCCGCTCGGTGGAGCACGCCTACTCCAAGGACGGCGGCCTGGCCGTGCTCCGTGGCAACGTCGCAGTGGACGGCGCCGTGGTGAAGACCGCCGGCGTGGACGAGTCCATCTGGACCTTCTCGGGCCCGGCCGTGGTGTGCGAGTCCCAGGATGAAGCCGTGGAGAAGATCCTGAACAAGACCGTCAAGGAAGGCGACGTGGTGGTCATCCGTTACGAAGGCCCCCGCGGCGGTCCCGGCATGCAGGAAATGCTCTACCCGACGTCGTTCCTCAAGGGCCGCGGCCTGGGCAAGAAGTGCGCCCTCATCACTGATGGCCGTTTCTCCGGCGGCACGTCCGGCCTGTCGATCGGGCACATCTCGCCGGAGGCTGCCTCCGGCGGCGCCATCGCCCTGGTGGAGGACGGTGACATCATCAGCATCAACATCTCGCAGCGTTCCATGCAGCTTGAGGTCTCGGACGAGATCCTGGCCGAACGCCGCGAGAAGCTGGAGGTCAACGGCGGCTACAAGCCCAAGGACCGGGACCGCCAGGTCTCCGCTGCACTGCGCGCCTACGCCGCCATGGCCCTGTCCGCGGACAAGGGCGCAGTACGGGATGTGTCGCTGGTAGAGCGGTAAGGCGTCCGCGGCGGGAGAGGGGAGAAGCAGGTCCTCCGGCCCTCCCCCGCCCGGGGCCGGCGCGCCACACTTGAAGGGTCATCGGCAGGCCCAAAGGAGGGTGTGGTGCGCAGGCTCATCACGGCGTTTTCGGCAGCGGCCCTGGCAATGCTGTTCCTGGCCGGCTGCTCACCGCAGCCGGGAAGTCCACAGCCCTCGCCATCCACGGCGGGCTCTGCCGCCACGTCAGCAACGGCCACCGGTACGGCCGCCGGGCCGACGCCGTCGAGCGTCCCTTCCACACCAACAGCCGCGCCCGGCACTTCTGCGGCCGGTTCTGCCGCGGCTGCCTGGACCACGTTCACGACGGCGGATGGCGCCATGGCGTTCGACTTACCTGCCGCCTGGAGCGTCAAGGATCCGGCAGGGGAGTTGGCGGAGGGCGGAGGGGCCTTTGCGGAGGTGCGGAACCAGGCCGGAAAGGTGATGGCAACGCTGCGGACCAACATGGCCACCGGCTCCACGTGTACCGAGAGGTACCCGTATGAAGTCCTGGACAGCGCGGACATCCCGGTACTGGTCCAGGGCGGCGTGGTGCCGCAGTTCGTGTTCGAGACCCGCGCAAACGCCGCGGCGCCGGGCATGTACCGCACCCCGGCGGCCGGCTACGGCATTACGTCCGGCCCTCCGCCGAGCGGTCCCGACGCCTGCCCCATCTTCCAGTTTTTCCGGTGGCCGCCCAACGCTGCCATGTTCGGCGCCTCCTACGACCCGGAAATCAACGCGACACCCGGCGACCAGTCACTGCCGTACCTTGAGCTGGCGCGGAAGTACCGGGACACGGCCGAGTACGCGGACATCAAGAGAATGATCACCTCGCTGCGGCCGGTAAACCGCTGACCGGACGATACGTGGGCCTGGCCCCTTGTCAACGGGCCAAAGGTCCGGTCCTGCCGTCCTGCCGTGACGGTACCCTGTTGACATGGTGCAGGAATTTTCCGACTACCGGGCGGAAGGCATCCTGCTTGCTGGGGCAGGGCGGGCCATTCTGCTGCAGCTTGCCAATCCGGCCATTGGCCGGGGCGTGGCGGAACACAGCACGTTCACTGAGCGCCCCGTCAACAGGCTCAAAGGCACACTGACGTATGTCTACGCGGTCGTCTATGGAAACGACGCCCAGGTTAACGAGGTCCGCCGCAGGGTTAACCGGGCTCATGTTCCGGTGCACGGCACTGCGGACAAAACGTCCGCCGGGTACAACGCCTATGATCCGGAACTGCAGCTCTGGGTGGTAGCCACACTCTACGACACCGCTCTGACCATCATCGAGAAGATCTACGGCCCGCTGGACGATGCAGCTGCCGACGCCATGTACCTGGACTACGCGCGGATCGGCACCGCGCTGCAGCTTCCGCCGGGCATGTGGCCCAAGGACAGGGCGGAGTTCGGCCGCGACTGGGCCGAACACGTCTCCACCCTGCACGCGGAGGCCCCCGGGGTCCGCGTTGGACGCGGCCTGCTGTTTCCCAAGCACACAGCCCTGTGGTACCGGGCCATCATCCCCCCTGCCAGGTTCCTCACCGCCGGACTCCTTCCCCACCAGTTGCGGAAAGACTTCGGCCTCGGCTGGAGCGACCGGCACGAACGGCGCTTCAACCGCACCTTTCGCATCCTGGCCGTTGCCTACCCGCGGCTGCCGCGGGGCATCAGGTACTGGTTCAAGAACTACTGCCTGCGCGAACTCGACAGGGACCTGAAGAGGAACACCCGGCCAAGCCAGCGCCAGGGGATCAGTGCCTAGCCCCAGACGCGGTTCACCACCGGTGGAGCAGCGGATCGACGAACGGGCCAGGAGGTTCCTGGCAACTGCTCCGGCCGGCGGCGGCAAAACAAGACTCACTGAGTTCGTGGTCTTTGGCCTCAAGCAGGGCTGGGCCTGCATCTTCGGCGCGGCGCTCCTGGCAGTGCTCATGGCCGCCAGGATCTGGTATCCGGACACTGCCGGCCTGGCGCGCAACGACTTCCTGACGATCGCCGCCGTCGTCATCCAAATCCTGATGGTGGCGTTCAAGCTGGAAACCCTGCGGGAACTGCGGGTCATCGTCCTGTTCCATCTGGTGGGGACCGTCATGGAGCTGTTCAAGACCGACGTGGGTTCGTGGTCCTACGATGCCCAAGGCTTCCTGCGCATCGGGGCCGTGCCGCTCTTCAGCGGGTTCATGTATGCCGCCGTGGGCTCGTACATGGTGCGCGTCTACCGGCTGTTCGACCTGAAGTTCGCCGCCTACCCCCGGCGCTGGATCACCGCCGTCCTCGCCGCCGCGATCTACGCCAACTTCTTCACCCACCACTACATCTGGGACCTGCGCTGGGTGCTGCTCGCCGCCGTCGTGCTCATCTACGGCCGGTGCGTCATGCACTTCCGCGTGTTCCGCCGGGAGTTCCACATGCCGCTGCCGGTCTCTTTCCTGCTGGTGGCGCTGTTCATCTGGCTCGCCGAGAACATCGCCACCTGGTCCGGCGCCTGGCTCTACCCCAGCCAGGTGGACGGCTGGCACCCGGTGGGCCCTGAAAAACTCGTGGCTTGGTTCCTGCTAATGATCATCTCTGTAGTGCTGGTGGCCTGGGTGTACAAGCCGCAGCCCCCGGTGGCGGCCACGGGAGGGCGGCGGGAGGCCCCGTCGTCCGCTGTGCTGCGGTAAGGGGGGTCTGCCAAGACCCGTTTCAGCAGGGCCCTCGCTAGGGCTTCGGAAGCGCGCTTTGATGGAGGCTATGGCCTCCGAAACAACCGTCATCAACACCAGCGGGCAGCAGCGACCAGGCATCCCCGGGCACCAGCAGGCCCACTGGGGAGGCGTCTTCGCGATGTCGCTGTGCGTCTTCGCGCTGATCGCCTCCGAGTTCATGCCGGTCAGCCTGCTCACGCCGATGGCATCGGAACTGCAGGTTTCCGAGGGCATGGTGGGACAGGGCATCGCGGTCTCCGGCGTGCTGGCCGTCCTGACCAGCCTGTCCGTGTCCACTCTGGCCGGCGGCATAAACCGCAAGACCCTGCTGCTGGGCCTGACGGCGCTGATGGCCGCCTCCGCGGCGCTGGTGGCCACGGCCCCTGGGTACCTGCTCTTCATGATCGGCCGCGCCCTCATCGGCGTGGTGATCGGGGGGTTCTGGTCCATGTCGGCAGCCACCGCCATGCGGCTGGTGCCGGCCCACCAGGTGGCGCGGGCCTTGGCCATCTTCAACGGCGGCAACGCCCTCGCAACCGTGCTGGCTGCACCGCTGGGAAGCTACCTTGGCTCCGTCATCGGCTGGCGCGGGGCGTTCTTCTGCCTGGTGCCGGTGGCCGTGCTCGCGCTTCTCTGGCAGTGGATCAGCCTGCCGTCCATGAACGTCCAAAGGCAGGCGCGTGCGGCGGGAAACATCTTCGGGATCTTCGCCGCGTTCAAGAGCCGGCCGATTGCCTGGGGCATGGCCGCCTGCGGCGCCTTCTTCATGGGGCAGTTCGTCCTGTTCACCTACGTCCGCCCGTTCCTGGAAACGGTGACCCGCGTCGATGCGGGCATGGTGTCCCTGGTGTTGCTGGTCATCGGTGCGGCGGGATTTGCAGGCACCCTGCTGATCGGCCGGTTTCTCGGCACCGGACTGTACCGGACGCTGGTCTTTATTCCGGCGCTCATGGCGGTCCTTGCCGCAGCGCTCGTTCCCTCCGGCGGGTGGATCGCCGCCGTCGTGGTTCTCCTGGGCCTGTGGGGCCTGATGTCCACGTCCGCGCCGGTGGGCTGGTGGAGCTGGATTGCGAAGGCGATGCCCCACAACGCGGAGGCGGGCGGCGGCCTGATGGTGGCCGTCATCCAAACATCAATCGCCATCGGATCCACGCTGGGCGGAGTGCTGTTCGACTGGGCCGGCTACCGCGTCACCTTCCTGGTGGCCGCAGCGGTCCTTGCGGCGGCGTCCGTCCTGGCCTTCGTGACGTCCCGGGCCACGCCTGCCGGCCCCGGGCAGGCAGCATGACCAACGCACACCTTCCCATCTACCCGAACCACCAGGAGGAGAACATGAAGTACACCCAGAGCGGCGGCCAGACGGCGGCCGGGCCCAAGGAATGGTTCACGGGTACGGTCCAGATCGACGGGATCCGGAATCCGGATGAACAGTCAGCCATTGGCTGCGCGCACGTCCGGTTCGCGCCCGGCGCCCGGACCGCCTGGCACCACCACCCCATGGGCCAGACCCTCTACGTGACGGACGGCATCGGCCTGGTGGCCCGCCGCGGCGGCGAGGTCCAGGAAATCCGCCCCGGCGATGTGGTCTACATCGAACCCGGCGAGGAGCACTGGCACGGGGCCACCCCTGAGCGGTTCATGGCACACATCGCCATGCAGGAAGCCGACGGGAACGGACAGGTTGTCACCTGGCTCCGCCACGTGACCGATGAGGAGTACGGGGCGTAACTGACCGTTGCGCACAAGGAGGGCCGACGACGCCGGGAGTTCCCGCCGTCGTCCGCCCTCCTTGTGTGTGGAGCAGGTCAGTCCTCGTACGTGTTCGCGATGTAGACATCGCAGGGGGCATTGTGCGCCACACTGTTGGCGACGCTGCCCAGGAGCCGGCCGATGCCGCGCATCCTGCGGTTGCCCACCACGATCAGCCGGGCATCCAGGCGGATGGCTTCCTTGATGAGGGAATCGGCCGGCTTGCCGCGGGCAGCGAAGTGGGTAATCTCCACTCCCGGCCGCGAGGCGCCGAGCGACTTTGCCACCATCTCCGAGCTGTCCGCGTTGGAGATGCGCACCTTGTCCGAGCCCACCCCGAAGGTTTCGGCGTTCTCCATTTCAAAGGCGGTCACCACATGGAGTGTCGCTCCCAGCGACTCCGCCAGCCCCAGCGCCACTTCCGCAGCCTTCCGTGCGGACGGGCTGGCGTCCACACCTACAACGATTACACCGCTCATGTCCTGCTCCTTCGTCCAGTCCTGGCCTTAATGTTCACTGCCAGTCTAGGGACTACCCCTCCCGGGCCCTCGTATCACACGGCCTGGGGCACCGTCTCATGGATCCCGGCAGTCAGAACGCGGATCCAATCGAGGCAAGGCCGGCGGCGGACGCCCCCGCGTACCGGTTGGCCGGCCGTGGCAGGCCGTAGTGCTCCCTCAGGGTCCGGCCCGTGTATTCGGTCCGGAACAGGCCGCGCTCCTGCAGGATGGGCACCACCTGGTCCACGAAGGTTTCCAGCCCGGACGGGAGCACCGGCGGCATGATGTTGAAGCCGTCCGCCGCTCCGCCGTCGAACCATTCCTGGATGGCGTCCGCCACCTGCACCGGGGTGCCGGTGAAGGTGCGGTGCCCGCGGCCGCCGCCCAGGCGGCCGATCAGCTGCCGCACGGTGAGCTGCTCCCGGCGCGCCAGCTGGACGATCAGGGTGTAGCGGCTCTTGGCGCCCTCGATCTCATCCTCGCTGGGCAGGTTGTCCGGCAGTTGCCGGTCCAGCGGCAGGTCCTCCGGGTCCACGCGCAGGGTCTTGGCCAGCTGGATCCGGGCGTATTCGGGTTTGATCAGCCGGTCCAGCTCGCGCTCCAGCTCCTGGGCTTCCTCCGCTGTGGCACCAATGACCGGCACGATG
The DNA here is from genome assembly GCF_059492155.1 of Pseudarthrobacter sp. Pseusp20. NCBI lineage: Bacteria > Bacillati > Actinomycetota > Actinomycetes > Micrococcales > Micrococcaceae > Pseudarthrobacter > Pseudarthrobacter sp. Pseusp20. The sequence continues at coordinate 4,071,159 of NZ_CP168521.1, read as the reverse complement.
CCCGGCAGGATCTTGATGGCCTCCGGATCACGGCCGGCGGCCGCGGTGCGGGCCTTCAGGTCGCGGTAGAACTCCTGCGCATCGGCAAGGGTCTGGTGGGCGGTAAAGACGGCGTCCGCGTACCGGGCAGCGAGGTCCTTGCCGTCCTCGGACGAGCCCGCCTGGACGATCAGCGGGTGCCCCTGCGGTGAGCGGGGAACGTTCAGGGGACCGCGGACCTTGAAGTGCCTGCCCTCGTGGTCGATGGCCCGGATCTTGTCCGCGTCACCCCACACGCCTTCGGCCTTGTCGGCCAGCACGGCGTCGTCCTGCCAGCTGTCCCACAGCTTCTGCGCCACCTCGATGAACTCTGCGGCGCGCTCGTACCGGACAGCGTGGGCGGGCTGGTCGTCCACGCCGAAGTTGCGGGCGGCGTCCGGGCCGGCCGTGGTCACCACGTTCCACCCTGCCCGTCCGCCGCTGGCCCAGTCCACGGACGCGAAGCGGCGGGCCAGGTTGAAGGGCTCGTTGTAGGTGGTGGACGCGGTGGCGATCAGCCCGATCCGTTCGGTGGCGCCGGCGATCGCCGTCAGCAGCACCGTGGGCTCGAGCTTGCCGGCAGGACGGCGGCCCACCTCGCCGAACAGGACGGGGGAGTCGGCAAAGAAGATGGAGTCCAGCTTGCCGCGCTCGGCAGTCTGGGCGAGCAACTTGTAGTGCCCAATATCCGTGCTGGCCTGCGGATCGCTTTCCGGCAGCCGCCATGAGGCCTCGTGGTGGCCGGTGCTCATCAGGAACGCGTTCAGGTGGAGCCGGCGCCGGGGAGGGTTATTGGAAGTCATGGGTAGTCCTTCGGGTCTGGTGGTTCAGTGGGTGGCGCCGACGACGCCAAGATCGGTGAGGAGGCCGCGGCGGAGGGCTTCATGCCCGGCCGCATCGGCGGAGGAGCGGATCTCCGGCGTTACCGGGCGGACGGTGGCGATGCGGCCGTGGTCCAGGACCACGATCCGGTCTGCAAGCGCGATGGCCTCGTCCACGTCGTGCGTGACCAGCAGGACGGCTGGGCGGTGGCCACCAGGTCCTGGAGCAGCCCGTGCATCCTGATCCGGGTCAGCGCATCCAGGGCGCCGAACGGCTCGTCGGCCAGCAGCAGCTGGGGTTCGCGGACCAGTGAACGGGCCAGCGCCACGCGCTGCTGTTCGCCGCCGGACAGCTGGTGCGGCCATGCTTTTTCACGTCCGGCGAGCCCCACTTCGGCGAGGGCCTTGCGGGCGCGGGCTTCGGCGTCGTGCTCCCGGACGCCCAGGGTGACATTGCCCAGCACGCTGTCCCAGGGCAGGAGCCGCGAGTCCTGGAAAACCACGGAGACGCGGTCCGGGACGCTGATCACGCCGCTGCCCCGGACGTCGTGGTCCAGGCCGGCCAGGGCGCGCAGCAGGGTGCTTTTGCCGCAGCCGCTGGGTCCCAGCAGGGCCACGAACTCGCCGGGGGCGATGTCCAGGTCAACGCCGTTCAGGACACTCTTGGTACCGAAGCTGCGGATAAGCCCGCGGACGGAAACGGCGGAACGTACGGGACGTGCGGGGCCGATGGCGGTCAGCCCGCCAGGGTGCGCTGCCATGAGAGGGCCTTTCGTTCGATGAAGCGGACAATGCCGTCGGAGAGGAGGCCAAGGATGCCGTAGACGGCCAAGCCCAGGACGATGATGTTGGTCTGGCCGTAGGTGCGGGCGAGCTCCATCATGTAGCCGATGCCGCTGGTGGCGTTGATCTGCTCCACCACCACCAGGGACACCCAGGCGCCGGTCACGGCGAAGCGCAGGCCCAGGAAGAACCCGGGCAGGGCACCGGGGAGGACCACCTTGCGGATGAAGCCGGCCCGGCTGAGCCCCACGGTCTGTGCGAGCTCCACGAAGCGCAGGTCGATGCCGCGCAGGCCCGCATGCGTCTGCAGGTACACCGGGACAAAGACGCCCAGGGTGATGGTGAGGACCTTCATGGTCTCGTCGATGCCGAACCACAGGATCAGCAGCGGGATCAGGGCCAGGCCGGGGATGGCGCGCTTGATCTGCACGGGCCCGTCGATGAGGGCCTCACCCACCCGGCTCAGCCCGGACAGGAGCGCCAGGACGGCGCCCACCAGGATGCCGAAGAAGAGCCCCAGGCCGGCGCGCTGGGCGGAAATGGCCAGGTTCTCCTGGAGCCGGCCGTCCGCGATGAGCTCACCGGCGGTGGCCACCACGGTCCAGGGTTCGGAAAGGATGCGCGGGTCCAGGAGCCCTGTTGCGGAAGAGACTGTCCACAGCAGCAGCAAGGCGGACGGGCCCACCCAGGCGAGCTGCCGGCGTCGTCCGGGCCCCAGTCGCTTCCCTGCGGGCCGCACATCCGGCCGCCCTGCCGGTGCCGGATCCTGGTGGGCTGCCACCACGGGCCGGTCCAGTACGGTGCTCAAGCGGCACCTGCCTTCCCGGCGGGCGCAAATGCCGTGCCGGCGATGGCTTCAAACCTGGTGTCGTACAGGTCGGCCGCCGTCAGCTGCGGCTTCTTCTGCTCGCGGGCCAGGAGGTCGATGGTTTCCTGGTGCCTGGCGATCGCTTCGGTCCAGGCGGTGGGCAGGTCGCGCTTGCCGGTGGCATCGATCAGGTATTGGCCGTCCTCGCGGGACAGGCCCTGGTCCTTGACGTAGTAGCCGTCAAGCCACTGCGCCGGGTGGTCTTCGATCCAGCGCTGCGCCTTGCCCCAGACCTTCACGTAGGCGGCCAGGGCGGCGGCCTTGGCCGGATCGGCCAGGACCTTGGCGGGGGAGTAGAGGAGGCTGGGATCATCGCGCAGCCCGTGGCGGATGGTGGTGGCGCCGTCGGCCTTGTACTTGGCCAGGTAGCGTTTGATCTGGACCCCGCCCAGGGGAGCGGCGTCCACCTGTTTGCTGGCCAGCGCCGTGGCGTAGGCGTCCCCGGTGCTGGGCAGCTCCACCAGCTTGACGTCCTCCTGCCTGAGCCCGGCCTTGTCCAGGATCCGCAGCACCAGCGCACCCTGCGCCTGGCCCGGGCTGTAGGCCACTTTCTTGCCGCGCAGGTCTTCCAGGCGGCTGATGCCCGCTCCCGGGGCGACGCCCAGCTCATAAATGGGATGGTTCACGGCATCCTGGCGGTAGCCCGCGGCGATGATGCGGACGTCCAGGCCGGTCCAGGTGGCGTGGATGGGCGGGATGTCCGCCACGGACCCCGCATCCAGGGCGTTCGCCCGGAACGCCTCGGTGGTCTGCGGGCCGCCGGAGATGTTGGCGAACTCCACCGTGAAGCCGTCCAGGTCCTTGATCAGGCCGGACAGTTCCAGCGCCACTTTGATGCTGGGATCGCCCACCTTGATGGTGGTCCCGGCAGGCACCGAGGCAGCCAGCGGTTCCAGGGCGCCCTGGCTGATGCGGGCTCCGCCTGCGGTGGCGGTCCCGCCGCAGGCGGACAGCAGGCCGACGGCGGGAATCGCCAGAAGTGCGCCCAGCGCACGGCGGCGGGTGAATGCCGGGGAGCCGGGGCTGGAGTGGGGCGGGGGTGCTGGGAAGGACATGGTGTTCCTTTCGGGGAAAGATTCCGGGTACGACGACGGCACCCGGGGTGTGTGCCCGGGTGGACGTGGGAGGTGGGTGGGGCCGTCGGCGCGGCGGCGTGCCCGCGCTTTGGGCTGGTGCTTACGGCCTGGCCGGTGCCGTGAAAACACTCAAGCACGGTCCGCAGGGCGTTGGCCAGCAGCACGCAATGGAGGCTAAACGCTGCGAAACGGCGCTACTTATGGCGCCATCCGGCCGACAAACGCGGACCAATGGGGACAAGCCAGGCAACGCGGAGCCACGAACCGCAACGGAGGTTAATGTGACTGGAATTCGTGTGCGTGGACGCCCGGGCGGCCGTCAGGCGCGGGCGTGGGCCATCCCCACGATGTTCTCGGTGGCCGCCCAGGACGCCAGGAGCTTGAGGGCCTCCTCGGAAGGGCTGCCGGGAGTGGCGGGATACACGGTGAGGGTGTGCCCCGGGTCCTCTTCGAGGCCCAGGACCTGGTAGTTCAGTTCCAGCAGGCCCACTACGGGGTGCTGGAAAAACTTGGTCCCCGCGTAGTGGCGGCGGACGTTGTGGGCTGCCCAGAGCGTGCGGAACTCGTCACTCCGCATTGACAGCTCACCGATGAGTTCGGCGATGCCCCTGTCGTGCGGGTTGCGGCCCGCCTCGCGGCGGAGGATGGCCACATTGGTGTTGGCGGCCCGGTCCCAGTCGGTGTAGAAGTTGTGGGCCCGGGGGTCAAGGAAGATGAACCGGGAGTGGTTGGCCGGCCGTGACGGGGTGCGGTACATGTCCGAGTAGAGGGCGTAGCCCAGGGTGTTGGCGGCCACGATGTCCAGCCGGTTGTTGCCGATGAAGGCAGGCGCTCCGGTGATGGTGTCCAGGAGGTACTGCAGCTCGGGCCGGACTTTCGAGGGCGCGGAACCGCCTGCGCCCGCAGCCCTCTTCCGGCCCGACGTGTTGGCCGCCCGGGCCAGGTCGTAGAGGTGGTCGTGTTCCGCGCGGTCCAGTTCCAGGGCACCGGCAATGGCATCCAGGACACTGTCCGAAACGCCGCTGAGGTTCCCGCGTTCCAGCCGGGTGTAATAGTCCACGCTGACGCCCGCCAGCCGGGCCACCTCCTCGCGGCGCAGCCCCGGTACGCGCCGCCGGCCGCCGTACGGTTCGATGCCGGCCTGCTCAGGGGTGATGCGCCCACGGCGGGAGGACAGGAACTGTCGGACCTCGGCTCGGTTATCCATGGGGACCACGTTACGACCATCGGCATCGCCCTAAGGAGGTTCTGCCAGAACCAGTTACAGCAGGGCCCTCGCCAACATTCCCCGGGCCGGGTTTGATGGGATTGTCCGTTTTCAGCTTTCCACCCCTTGGAGGACCCAGCATGCGCGCAGCCATCATGCACGCCCCCGGAGACGTGCGCGTCGAGGACCGTGACAAACCCGCCATCAGGCAGCCCAGCGACGCGGTCATCAAACTCGTTGCCGCCTGTGTCTGCGGGTCCGACCTCTGGCCCTACCGGGGCGCAGACAAACTGGCCAAACCCATGCCGATGGGCCACGAATACGTGGGAATCGTCGAAGAAGTGGGCGCCGACGTGAAGAATGTCCGCCCCGGCCAGTTCGTGGTTGGCTCCTTCTTCGCCTCGGACAACACCTGTGAGATCTGCCGCTCCGGCTACCAAAGCGGCTGCGTCCACCGGCAGGGCGTGGGCGGTGCGCAGGCTGAGTACCTGCGCGTCCCGCTGGCGGACGGCACCCTGGTGGCCACGCCGGAGATGCCCGACGCCGGCATGGTTCCGTCGCTGCTTGCCGCCTCCGATGTCCTGGGCACGGGATGGTTTGCCGCCAAGGCGGCCGAAGCGGGACCAGGCAAAACCGTGGCGGTGGTGGGCGACGGCGCCGTGGGGCTTTTGGGGATCCTGGCCGCACAGCAGATGGGCGCCGAACGCATCATTGCCATGTCCCGCCACGCCGACCGGCAGGCCCTGGCCCGCGAATTCGGCGCCACCGACATCGTCGAGGAGCGCGGGGACGCAGGCGTGAAGAAGATCAAGGAACTCACGGGCGGGCTCGGCGCACACTCGGTCATCGAGGCCGTTGGCACGCAGGAATCCATGCTGCAGGCAATCCACGCCACCCGTGCCGGCGGCCATGTGGGCTTCGTCGGTGTCTCCCATGACGTGGCGCTGCCAGGCCGGGACCTGTTCTACTCGCACGTCCACCTGCACGGCGGTCCCGCTCCGGTCCGACAGTACCTTCCCGAGCTGATCGACCTGATCCTCCGTGGCGACATCAACCCCGGAAAGGTGTTCGACCTCGAACTCCCCTTGGACCAGGCAGCAGAGGCGTACAAGGCCATGGACGAACGCCGCGCCATCAAGGTGCTCCTCCGGCCCTGACGTTTCACCGGCTTGGCCAGGCTGCGGAGGGTAGGACTGCCAAGACCAGGTACAACAGGGCCACTCTGGCCCCACCTTTTCCGGGGTTTGATCCGAACAACCCCGGTAGCATTTCAGTTATCCCCCAACAGATCACAGGAGAACCATGACTACCGTCAAGGCTTATGCATCCCCGTCCGCCACGGAGGACCTGGTGGCAACCACCATTGAGCGCCGCGAGGTGGGTCCCCACGACGTCATGATCGACATCAAGTTCGCCGGCATCTGCCACTCGGACATCCACACTGTCCGCGGCGACTGGGGCCCGCAGCAGTACCCGCTGGTTCCCGGCCACGAAATCGCGGGCATCGTTACCGAGGTGGGCTCCGCGGTGACCAAGCATGCCGTTGGCGACCGTGTTGGTGTTGGCTGCATGGTCAACTCCTGCAAGGAGTGCGCCAACTGCCAGAAGGGCGAGGAACAGTACTGCCTCAAGGGCAACGTTGGCACGTACGGCGCCGTTGACCGCGACGGCACCATCACCCAGGGCGGCTACTCCACCCACGTTGTGGTGACCGAGGACTTCGTGGTGACCATCCCCGAGGGCATCGAACTCGATGTCGCCGCACCGCTGCTGTGCGCCGGCATCACCACCTACTCACCGCTGCGGCACTGGGGCGCCGGTCCCGGCAAGAAGGTCGCCGTCGTCGGCCTCGGCGGCCTGGGCCACATGGCCGTCAAGCTCGCCCACGCCATGGGCGCCGACGTGACTGTCCTGTCCCAGTCGCTGAAGAAGCAGGAAGACGGCCTGCGCCTGGGCGCTGACAGCTACTTCGCCACCAGCGATCCCGCCACGTTTGAGGTGCTCGCCGGCTCCTTCGACCTCATCATCAACACGGTCAGCGCTTCAATCGACATCAGCTCCTACCTCGGCCTGCTGAAGCTTGACGGCGCACTGGTCAACGTTGGTGCTCCTGCCGAGCCGCTTCCCGTCAATGCGTTCGCACTGATCGGCGGCCGCCGCTCCTTCGCCGGTTCCATGATCGGCGGCATCCGCGAGACCCAGGAGATGCTCAACTTCTGCGCCGAGCACGGCCTGGGCGCCGAGGTCGAGGTCATCCCGGCTGAGAAGATCAACGAAGCCTACGAGCGCGTCCTTGCCTCGGACGTCCGCTACCGCTTCGTGATCGACACCGCCACCCTCTAAAGCACCACCCCCGCGCGGCGGGCCGGCTCCGAAAGGGGCCGGCCCGCCGTCGTCCGTGGCAGAAGCAGCAGCCGTGGCAGAAGCATCAACCCGCTACGGGGCGAGGCTCTTGAGGATCGCCGCCGCGGGGCCGTCCACGGCATGCCGGTAGTTGATGCCGGCCCACAGGTTCAGCCAGTCCGGCTCGTCGGCGGCTGCAGCCGCTGCCCGCAGGGGAGTGGTCAGGTGGTGGATCTCCGGGTAGCCGTAGGGGGCATCGGGGTCGTGGCGGCGCATGAATTCGTTGTAGAGGCCGCGGGCGTTGCGGCCCGAGAAGGCGCGGGTGACGGCGGTGGTGGTGAACCGCTCCGATGACGACAACGCGGCCCGGTGCGCCGCCTTGGTTCCCGCTTCATCCGCGCGGAGGAAGGCGGTTCCGGCCTGGACCGCCGCGGCACCCACGGCGAGGGCAGCCCGCGTGTCATCGGGCGTGGCAATCCCGCCGGCCGCGATGAGCGGCACCTCAAGGTCGGAGAGCTCTTCGAGGATGCCATGCAGGGGCACCTCGGGAGGCGGAACATCCGCCTTGAACGTCCCGCGGTGGCCGCCGGCTTCCGGGCCCTGGACGCACAGGGCGTCGGCGCCTGCCTCAAGCGCCTGAAGCGCTTCGCCGCGGTCCGTCACCGTGGCGACCACATACACACCCTGCTTTTGGAGGGCCTGGACCACGCCGGTAGCGGGAACGTCGAAGGTGAAGGACACAACGGCCGGCGCGAGCTCCAGCAGGACCTCGAGCTTTTTGTCCCAGTCGTCATGGTCATGCCGTGGCTCGCCCAGGCTGACACCGAAGCGCTCGGCGTCAGGGGCCAGGGACGCCGCGTACTGCTGAAGGGACGCCGGGCTGATGACCGACGGCTGGGGAACGAACAGGTTGACCCCGAACGCCCGGCTGGTGAGTGAGCGCACCGTCTCAATCTCGGAGCGCATCGCCGCGGCGGTCTTGTATCCGGCCGCGAGGAAGCCGAGGCCGCCCGCGGCAGTGGCAGCCGCCGCGAGCTGAGGTGTGGAGGGCCCGCCTGCCATCGGTGCCTGGATGACCGGCACTGCCAGGGACCCGAGGCTGAACCGGCCGGGCTTTTGCTGGGTATCCATGTTTCCTCCCCGTCCTGCTGCGCGTACCTCACGAATGCTACGCCGTTCCGCGGCGGCGGGCTGCGCCAGGTTGTGCGGTCAGGGCCCCCGTCCCCGCGGGGCAGCAAAAAGGCGCGGACGACGGCGGGTGGTTCCCCGGCGTCGTCCGCGCCCCCTGGTGGTGGGAGTGCCTAAAGGGCCAGTGCCGCCTCGTCGCCGCGCACACTCAGGGTGAAGGTGTTGGGCCCGCTGCACGTGACAGCGATGCGGCAGGTGGTGGTGTTGTGGCGCGACGACAGGTCGCTGACCGCGGAATCGAGGGTCTCGTGGAGTGAGGTACGGTCCCAGATCTTCAGGGTCACGGATTCGGCAGTATTAAACGTCATTGTTCAGACTTTCCTGTATCAAGCCGGCGCTGCGTCCGGTCATTTGGCCTGTCCGCGCTCAGAGGATCGGTGGCCGGTGCTCACCGGTGGGCCTCATTGCGTCACCAGGATGTCGAGGGCCGATGTGTCCTGCCCTGCCCTTCCATAGTGCCCATGACGAAAGTGCCTGCTCAACCAAAATGCCCTATTATTGCGAGTGATTCTCATCACTTGTGAGCGGGCGCACAGTCCACTCCGGCGTTACGGAAGCGCAGTGCTGCTCCACGCCTTTGCTCGTCGGCTTCGATCAGCTGGTCCGGCCCCCGGTCCATTCGGCATTCATCTTTTACCCCCACCCGGATCGGCATTAAGGCTGCCCCTCGCCACGATCTCCTGCGCAATCTCTTGGATCCGGCGGTTGCCGGATGCGGCAGCGGCCTGGAGGAGGTCCAGTGCGCCGTCCCGGCCGCCGCGGGCCTGGAGCATGACCAGCGCAATGGCCGCGTCAACCACCGCGCGCGACTTCAGTGCGGCCCGCAGGTCCTCGGAAAAGACCTCAGGGGCGTGGAGCCGCAGGGCGAGCCGAAGGATGCGGGACATCGACGCCGCCTGGTCCTCCACCAGCTTGACGGTCTCGGGGTCGAAGGCATGGACAGCATGCGCGTAGCAATTGAGGGCCGCTTGGGAAAGGGGCTCCGTGCGGATGGGTACCGCCAAAACCGAGCGCACACCCAGCTTTGCAACGGCATAGGTGTACGGTGCCCACCTCTGGTCAAGCTGCAGGTCGTCGATCAATACGCTGCGCTGCTCCCTGAGCGCGGCGAGGCATGGGCCTATGCCAAAGGCGTACTGGGTCTCGTCCAGCCGGCGGCCCTCTTCGCTGCTGTAGGCAAACGTGGACAGGGCGCCGTCGCGCTCCACGGTGACCGTACATGCCACCGGCGTCCCGTCTCCCCCCAGCTGCGACGCGGATATGGTCGCAAGGCCCAGGAGGAACTGCGAAAATTCCGGGGTGTTGAGCAATAAATCCTGATACTGGTCTGCGGTGGTGACTGCATCGTTGTTGGCCATAAGGCCTCAATCCCTAGTTGCGCCAGTGATCCTTTATTCGACACTACGCCTGTAAAGGGGATTCCGAACAGGGTTTGATGCCCGTCTCACTGATGCTGCTTCAGGAGCTTGGCGCGGCGGCGCCTGGTTCGCTGCCGCCGTCGTCATCCCCTTCCGCATCCCCATCCGTATCCTCTTCCGCGGCCTCCGGCCTGGATGTGAAGTCATTGGAGTAGGGCGCACGCGGCCGCGGCCGCTCGTCAATCAACTCGTTCGCCGCAAGCGCCAGCAGGTCGCGCTGGATCGGCGGCAGCGAGAGAAGGCCCTGCAGGTAGGCCTCCACCTCATATTCGCCTGCGTCTCCGGACATGCCAAAGTACTTCAACCACAGCTCCGACACGGAGATATCCGCTGCCCTGAGGGCTGCACGGAGCCGGCGCCTTTGTTCCGGTTCGTGTGGATCGAAACCCATCCGCGCTGCCTAAATCCCGGACGCCGGCGTCCCGGCCAGAATGGATTCGCTGATGTTCAGCAGGGTGGTGCGCTCGTTCCGCGCCTGGTTCATCAGCTGTTGCAGCGCCGCCTTGTGCGTCGTGCCCAGGCGTTCCATCACCACACCGCAGGCGCGGTTGATGACATCCCTGCTGTGGAGCGAAGTCTGCAGCCCTTCCGTCATTTTGCGCGGAGCTTCGCTTCCTTGGACGTGCGACAGAAGGGTCGCGGCCGGCCCGGCGAACAGTTGAATCAGCCGCACGCTGGTTTCGTCGTAGCCGGACGGTGTGGCGGCATACAGTTTGAGGGCGCCGATCGCTTCCTTGCCGGCCATCAACGGTGCACTCACCACTGACCGGATGGGTAGTCCCCGCACCGAGTCCCGCCATAGCGGCCACCGCATGTCGTCGTGGAGGTCCTGGACCAGGACGGGAATCTCTGCCGCCCAGGCTGTCAGGCAGGGACCTTCGCCATGGCGGTACTGTTCGGCGTCAGCCTGTTCCACCACACCGTCGGTGTAGCCGCTGCTGGTCCGCCGGCCCCGGGAGTCAAGCAGGGACACGCCAGCACCGATGGTGCCCGGGACTGACTCCTTGGCGGCCCGCGCCAGGAGGCTGACCGCGGTGCCCACCTTTTCCTCTGTCAGCAACAATCCCTGAATCCGAGCAATCACAATGCTGAGCTCGTCAATGGGCAGGTGCTGGGGCATCTCTCCAGCATATGTTAACCACTTGGCGTCTCCACGCGCCGCTTGGCTGCAACAGTAGGATTGCAGCATGTCGACATCAGCAGATAACGAGTCGGTCCGTCAGCTGCAGGAAATCCTGGTGGGCGCGGAGGGCATTGTGGATTTCCTGTCCGGGCTGTCGGGCATGGCTGCCGCAGCGGTCTCCGAAGCTGCGAACGACACGATCGAGTGTGCTGTCACCCTCAAAGTCCGGCGGCGTCCTGCCACTGCAGCCGGCAGCAGCGACCGTGCGCTGGAGCTCGACCTCATAGAGCAGCTGTTGGGCGACGGGCCTTGCGTCCGTGCCCTCCGGGAGATGACTCCGATCATGATTGACGACGTCGCAAAAGACCCGAGATGGCCGGACTTCAACAAGAAGCTGGCCGAACACAGCGTGCGCAGCAGCCTCGGCGTGCCGTTGGTGATAACCGGTGATGCAAGGGCGGCGTTGAACTTTTTCGCCGCCAAACCCCACGCGTTCACCGCTGATGTATACGATAAGGCAGTTGGTTTCGCTGGTGCCGCCCACAACACCATGCAGCTCTCCGTGCGCATCAACACGAGCGAAAACCGGGCCGACGACCTGGAAGCCGCCCTTGAGAGCAGGACCGCCATCAATCTGGCCTGCGGCGTGATCATGGCGCAGAACCGATGCTCGCAGGAAGAGGCGATGGAGATCCTCACCAAGGTCTCAAGCAACCGCAACCGTAAGCTCCGGGATGTTGCCAAGGAACTGATTGAGCAGTTGTCCGGCACCAGCGTCCGCACGCACTTCGACTCGTAGCCGGCAGGTTGCCAACCTGATCCCGGCCCGGTCAGGGTGCAGCTCTCAAGGATACGACGGCGGTCCCTCCGCTTCGGTGAACGTCCCAGCAGTGGCCGCTGCCGATGACGTCGTAGTCCCCGTCGCCCAAGGCCGCTAAAACCACGGCTGTGCGCTCGTCAATGGCCACCGTCCTTTCCACCAGGCCAGCTGCCACGGCGCCCACGGCACGGCTCAGGGTCCCGGCCTGGGCGGCATGGACATCCACGGAAAACCCGGCCAGCCCCAGACCCTCGCGGATATCCACTGAGTCCAGGCCCTCCGAGCACTCTTCGCCGCAAACTTCCACTCCGTTGACCTTGTATCCGCCAACCAACGCCCGCCGGGGTGCCACCATGGCGCCGGCGGAAAACCCCAGATAGGGTGCGCCGTCGGCAACCAGGCGCCGTATCGTTGCGGCCGCGGGGTGCAGGGCCTCCCAATAGGCCGGTGTGAGACCGCCGCCCACCACCACCGCATCGACTTTCGCGAAAGCGCCGGGGTCGGCAGGCTTGCCGTCTGGAAGCGGTACGGCAGCAATTTCGCACTCGATCCTGGCCTGGAGGGGTTCGGCGCAGGCGGCCACGAGTTCCTGCAGGTTGCCGCCGTGTTGGTGCACGGCTACGGCGATGCGGGGAGTCCGGCGGCCGGCATGTTCCCGGACGTCGAGTGCGAACCGGTCGAAGACCTCCTGGAATGCCAGCGGATCCGGGCCCGCCCCGGCGAGGAAGATGCTCATGGCCTTCAAGATACCGGCACGGCCGGGGTGCCCACGGCAGGACCATTGACGCACGTCCAACTGAGGGCTAATCTACAACCAAATGGTTGTAGATACGCTGACTGAGACTGAACTGGACCGCCTCTTCCAGGCGTTCGCCGATTCCACCAGGCGGGACATCGTCCGCCGGGTGACTGTCGGCGAGTACTCCGTTTCCGGCCTGGCAGCGCTTTATGCCATGAGTTTTGCGGCCGTCCAGAAGCATGTGGCGGTGTTGGCGCGGGCATCCCTGGTCACCAAGGAAAAACGCGGAAGGGAGCAGATCGTGCGGGGCAATCATGAAGGACTGCGGAAAGCCCGGCAGCTGCTCGACGAATATGAACAAATCTGGCGGCAGCGCGCCGCCAGGATGGCAGACATTCTCGCTGAAGGTTAGGAAGGCATTGCCATGGCAGTCATCACTATGGACAAGAACCCGGAGGCGCTGACCCTCACCCTGGTCGCAGAGTTCGACGCCGGCGTCGATCGTGTGTGGCAGCTGTGGGAGGACCCCCGCCAGCTGGAGCGCTGGTGGGGCCCACCCACCTGGCCGGCCACATTCCACAAACTGGAATTCGTCCCCGGCGGCCGTGCCAACTACTACATGACCGGCCCGGAGGGGGAGAAGGCCCACGGCTGGTGGGAATTCACAGCGATTGATGCCCCGCGGACGCTGAAGTTCGACGACGGGTTCGCGGACGACGACGGCAATCCCACCGGCGACCTGGGCGTCACCCACGCCACGGTCACGTTGGAGCCGCTGGGGGAGCGTACCCGCATGACCATCCAATCGTCCTTTGAATCCGAGGAGCAGTTGGAGCAGATGGTGGCCATGGGCATGGAGGAGGGCCTGAAGGGAGCCGTGGGCCAGATCGACGGCATCCTCGCCGAGCACGCCAACGCCTGACTGCACGGTTGCCACGACGAACTCCCGCCACAGCATCTGGTGGGCGGACGACGGCGGGACGTCCCGCCGTCGTCCGCCCACCTTTGCCGTTGAACAAGGAAGCCGCCCGTTGAAATACTTGAAGGTGGTTCAGGCCGAGGGAAGGCGGTGGCAGCAATGAGCGGCGGGACAGGGGATTTCCGGAAGCGCCTGGAGAGGGCAGTGGAGCTCCGTTCATACCGCGGCGCCGGCATCAGTGCCGAGGAGGAAGCCGCGCTGGACGCCCTCGACGAGAGGGAGCGTGAGAAGCGGAGGAAAGTCAGTGATGCCGCCCGCGCCGAGTACCTGGTCCGGGACGCCATGGCACAGGGCAAGTTCGACAACCTCAAGTACGCGGGCAAACCGATCCCCGGCCTGGGGGACTCGTACGATCCCGACTGGTGGGTCAAGGGGCTGATCCAGCGGGAACATATCAGCGGCCTGGGCCCGGCTGCCATCCTGCTCCGCGCCGAGGACGCTGAGCTCGAAGCCAAGCTGGATACCCAGTACACCGAGCAGCAGGTCCGGGACCTCCTTCAGGATTTCAACCGGCGCGTGATCGATGCCCGCCGCCAGCTGCAGGGCGGGCCGCCGGTGGTCACCAAGACCCGTGACGTGGAGGAGGAAGTGGAGCGCTGGCGCAGCCGGCGTGCGGCGCGGAGTGTGGAAGTTCCTGCCGAACCGGAGCCCCAGCGTTCCTGGTGGAAGCGGTTATGGAAGGGGACGGGCCAGGAATAAGGGTTCCACTGCTCATGGAGCCGACTGGCAGATGGGGGGACAGTTAACGGCGGTCAGCTGGTTTTCCACATAGGGCTTTTGGGTGGCTGTCGCTGTCGGACCCTGAGGTCTGCCGCTCCGCTGAAGCCAGGGCCTACGGCTTCGGGGTAGGGCTGGGACCAATCATCGAAGCGGGAGGCGGCGCGAACGGGGTTGCGGGATAAAGCGGCGCCACCTTGAGCATGTAGTTGGCCCACTGTGGACCGGCGATCATGTATCCGTCCAGCCGGGGGTAGAAGGTGCCGTTGATGGTCACGTTTTGTCCTGGCCGCTTTTGGCCTTCCAGGGCATCCCCGAAGAAGGAAGCGGTGACCATGCCGGTGGTGTATCCCACCACCCAGGTGGAACCGTTGTTGTTCGAGGTCCCGGTCTTGGCTGCGGTGGGGACCTTGTCATGGACCTTCGGGTTGATCCAGACACCGGAGCCCTTCTTCAGGACATCCTGCAGTACCGAGTTGACGCCGCGGGCTACGTCCGGTTTGACGGCATCGTGGCAGTCCGGGGCCTGGGCGGGCAGCTTCGCCCCGGCTGCATCCGTGACATCAACCAGTCCAATGGGTGCGCAGAAGCGGCCGTCCGTGGCGAAAGTGGCAAAGGCATTGGCAAGGGTAAGGGGGGCAACGCCGGTTCCGCCCAGCAGGTTGCCCAGCTGGTGCATGTTGACCGGGGTGCTGTCGAGGCCACTGTGCAGCCCGACGGCATCCACCATTTTCTGGATGCCGCAGAAGTCCAGCTGTGCCGCCGCGGCGAAGGTGGCGGTATTGATCGAGTTGTACAGGCCGTAGTTGACGGGCATCGGCCGGTAGAAGCCATCCTCGGCATTCTGCAGGTCGTCGGCAGCACCAAGGGCGGGGTTTGCCTGCGCGGTGCTGTAGGCTCCCAGCACCTTTCCGCAGCTGTCCTTCCACGGGAACCCCAGGGGATAGACGCGGCGTGAGGCGTCCACTTCGGCGGTGATCGACTTTCCCTCGTTCAGCCACTCCGCAAAGGTGAAGGGCTTCATGGTGGACCCGGGCTGGAAACCTCCGGCGCCGTTCAGGTCGTTGCCCTGGGCGTCCTTGGCATCCACGTTGAAGTTGAGGTTGGTGTCGAACTTGCCGGGTTGCGGAAGGAACACCGTGTTTTGGGCCATCGCCAGGATCTTGCCGCTGCCGGGCTGGATGGTTAGCAGCGAAGCTGCCCACCGGTCAGGATTTGCGCCTGCGGTTCCGTCAACCTGGGCCTGTGCGGCGGCCTGAAGCCTGCTGTCCAGGGTGGTGACGATAGTGAGCCCACCCCGGTACAGCCTTCGTTCCCGCTCAGGTTCCGTCGGGCCGTAGGCAGGATTGTTGAGGATCAGGTGCGAGATGTAATCGCAGAAGTACGGCGCGATGGCCGCATTGGCGCAACCCTGCTGCTGGGGCGTGATCTTCAATTCAATCGGAGCGGCCACGGCCTCGTCATGCTGGGCCTGGGTGATCTTGCGCAGGCGCAGCATCTCGGACAGGACCTGGTTGCGGCGCACAATGGACTTGTCCGGGTTGGTGGCCGGGTTGTACAGGGTTGGGCTGTTGACCAGCCCGGCCAGCAAGGCTGCCTGGGGAAGGGTGAGGTCTTTCGCGCTGGTGCTGAAGAAGTAGCGTGCCGCGGCTTCAATTCCGTAGGCGTTGCTGCTGAAGAACACGATGTTGAGGTAACCCTCAAGGATCTGGTCCTTGGTGTACTTCTTCTCCAGCGTGATGGCGAGCTTCATTTCCCGCAGTTTGTCGCCAAGGGTCTTCTGCCCGTTCAGCACCACCGCGTCCGGCCTGTCCTGTGAGAGCTGTGCCTCGTTCAGGACGTTGGTGACGTACTGCTGGGTGATGGTCGAGGCGCCCTGCTCGCCGCCCTTGGTCAGGTTGGACACCATCGCCCGCAGGATCCCCTGCGGATCAACACCCGCATGGTCGTAAAACCTGCTGTCCTCGATGGCGACAATGCCGGTCTTGATGAAGGGCGACATCTGGTCCAGCGGTACCCGCACACGGTTCTCCGCGTAAAACGTGGCGATCGGTTGCCCATCGGCGGTCAGGACCTTCGTAGCCTGCGACGGCGGCTGCACCGTCAATTCCGCCGGCAGGCTTTCGAAGAAGCCAATGGAGGAACTGACGCCCATCCCGGCGGCTGCCACAGCCGGAACCACCAGGCTGGCTGCCAGAACGCCGCACATGACGCTCGCTGCAAGGAACCCCAGGATCCGTCCCAGGGCCGCGCCAAAACCGCCCCTGCGCTTCCGCTTCTTCACCATTCCTCAGCCCTCGTCCTGTGAGGTGGGAACAGGATACGCCCCTGCCAAGGGCCGAAACAGTGGCGGAAGGTCAGGATTTGGTCACACAAAACCATTGACCGAGCGATAGTTACCGACATATCGTTAACTATCGCTGAACAAAACAGCGAGCTTCTGAAAACGAAAGGACCATGCCACCATGAAAGGCATATTTGATGACAGGAATCCCGGCCCGGAATTCGGCAAGGGCCGCTTCGAGCGGGGGAGGGGCCACAGGGGACCGCACGGGCACCGGGGTCCGGGCTTTGGTCCCGGTTTCGGACCTGGTTTTGGACCTGGTTTCGGACCCGGATTCGGGCCGGGCTTTGGCCCGGGTTTCGGGCGGGGCGGCCGGCGGGCCAGCCGGGGCGATGTCCGTGCAGCCATCCTCTCGCTCCTTGCGGAGGCGCCATCCAATGGTTACGGACTGATCAAGACCATCGCCGCAAAGACCGGCGGAATGTGGCGGCCAAGCCCGGGATCCATTTACCCCACGCTCCAGCAGTTGGTGGATGAGGGCCTGATCGAGGCGCTCAGTGAAGGCCGCGGGACCGAGTTCGCACTCACGGACGCAGGCAGGGCCTATGTGGCAGAGCATGCCGAGGAGATGGAGAACGCCTGGAACGCCGAACCGGACAGCGCCGACAGGGACTTCCACCAAAGCATCGGCAAGCTCCTGGGCGCCATCCATCAGTTCCGCACCGGCGTGACCCAGGAACAGCGTGCTGCTGCGATCGAGAAGATGGACGAAACCCGCCGGGCGCTCTACAAAATCCTTGCGGACTAGATCCTTAGGCCGCGGCTGCGGAAGCTACGCGAAGGAGTCTTCCCGCGCGTGCCGCTCCGCGGGAGCAGCAGCGGTCGGGATGTGCGCAGCTGCCTGGCGCAGGGGGTTGAAGCCTGCTCCGATCTCGCCGAACGCGTAGGCGGTCTCGGCGTGCTCGGACAGGTCCACGCCGGCGGTCTCGGCCTCGTGGCTGACGCGGAAGCCCACCGCCTTGTTGATGACCCGCGCAATGACCGCCGTGCCAAGTCCGGACAGCAGCAGGGTGATGACGACGGCGGCTGTCTGGGCGATGAGCTGCTGGACACCGCCGCCGTAGAAGAGGCCGCCGCCCTGGCCGTTCACGGGGAGGGCGATGAATCCCAGGGACAGGGTGCCAATGAGGCCGGCCCCCAGGTGGACGCCCACCACGTCGAGGGAGTCATCAAGGCCGAACCGGTACTTGAGGTCCACGAATACGCAGCATGCCGCTCCCGCCACCAGGCCCAGGCCGATTGCTGCCACCGGGCTGACGTTGGCGCAGGAAGGGGTGATGGCCACAAGGCCGGCCACAACGCCGGAGGCGGCGCCCAGGGAGGTGGGGTGCCCGTGGCGGATCTTTTCGGTGATGAGCCAGGTGAGCATGGCCGCGGCGGGGGCCACCAGCGTGTTGATCCAGATGAGGCCGGCCTGTTCAGCGCTGGTTGCGGCGCCGCCATTGAAGCCAAACCAGCCGAACCACAGGATGGCCGCGCCCAGCATGATGAAGGGCAGGTTGTGGGGGCGGTGATTGGGGTCCTTCGCGAAGCCGTGGCGCTGGCCCACGATGATGGCCAGCACCAGCGCGGCAGTTCCTGAACTGATTTCCACCACGGCGCCACCGGCGAAATCGATGACCTGGCCGAAGATTGCGGTGACGGCCCCGCCTGCACTCATCAGCCCGCCACCCCAGATCATGTAGGCGAGAGGGCAGTAGATCAGGGTGATCCACACGGGAACGAACAGTGCCCATGCGCTGAACTTCGCGCGGTCGGCGATGGCGCCGCTGATCAGGGCCACGGTGATGATGGCGAAGGTGGCGCTGTAACCGGCCTTGAGGAGGTCCGGCGAGCCCATCAGGTTCTGCAGGCCGAAACTCGTGAAGGGATTGCCGAAGAGCCCCAGGATGCCGTCTCCGGTAGTCATGGAGTAACCCCAGAGAACCCACACCACGCCCACGATCCCGGCGGAGATGAAGCTCATCATGATCATGTTCAGCGCGGCCTTGGCGCGGGTCATGCCGCCGTAGAAGAGGCCGAGCCCAGGGGTCATCAGCAGTACCATGGCGGCCGAAATCATCAGCCAGACGTGTTGGGCAGTGATTTCCACCGGTGGGTCCCTTCGCAACGTGATCTTGGTCCGGGGCCCGTTTTGGCCCCAAGCATTTCCCCCGGGATCCATTTTTGGCGTCGCGTGTTTCAGTCAATGCCGCTTAAAGTTGCAGGCACGTTACACAAATCGCTCCCGCGTGAAGTTCACGTATCCGGTATGTTTCGGGAATGTAAACGGCTTCTCTGGCCGGAGCCACCCACGCTGGCACCTTCCCAAAACTTCCCCGCCGGCACAGGCGACGCAGCGCACCTAAGGTGAGAAACGCCGTCGTACCCTGCTTGGCCTTCTGTTTCAGAGCTATGAACGGCAGCTCACAGGTCAGAACCTGCGCGCGTTGGCCAGGACCGGCAGGTTGGCCCGTACGTCGGCCACCGTGGCGGGGTCAATATCGACGACGGCGAGTTCGGGTTTTCCGCCAAGGGTCACCAGCGGTTTGCCGAGTGGGGTCACAACCGCGCTGTGGCCGATTCCCGTGGGTGCTGTTCCGGCGGGACCAGCGCCGACGGTTTCGGGATCCCCTTGGCCGCAGGCAATCACGAACGCGGTGCTGTCCAGCGCCCGTGCGCGAACCAGCAGGTCCCACTGCTCGGCCTTGCCCTCCCCGGCGCCCCAGGAAGCGCACACGATGTTCACCTGCGCCCCCGCGTTCGCGTTTGCCGTGAACAGGCCGGGAAAGCGCACGTCGTAGCAGGTGGCAAGGCCGAAGACGGTCCCGTCGAGTTCGAACGTAACCGGCCCTTCCCCTGCGTCCACTGTCTTGGACTCCGTGAACCCAAAGGCATCGAAGAGGTGGATCTTGTCGTAGGAAGCATCCACACCGGGTCCGGTGACCAGCAGCGTGTTGCGGACGCGGCCGTCCTTCCCCGGCGTGAACATGCCGGCCACAATCGTGATCTCCAGCTCCCGGGCCATCCTGCGGACCTCGCTGGCCCACGGGCCGTCGAGGGGCTCGGCAATGTCCCTGAGGGAGTGCCCGAACGCGCGCATCGTCGCTTCGGGAAACACAACCAACTGCGCGTCCGCATTACTGGCCTGCGCGGCGTAGTCCCACATCAGTTCAAGGTTGGCGGCGGTGTCTGCACCGCTGATGATCTGCGCTACTGCAATACGCATTACTGCCGGTAGCCCTCAACCTCGCTGATGGGGCGGGCCTCGGCGTCGTTCGGGTTCTCCCCGGAATCCTTCTTGGCCCGGCGCTGGCGCAGCAGGTCCCAGCACTGGTCCAGGCTTTCTTCCACGTACTTCAACCGCGCCGGGTCCGGGGCCTGCCCGCTGCCCGATCCCTCGCGCAGCGAGTGCTCCTCCTCCACCAGGGCCTGGATGTGCGTCAAAATGTCCTGATCATTCATGGCTTCCCCTAACTCCGGACCGGTCACCTTCAGCGTACGGATCAGGTGCTGAAGCCACCAGTCCCCGCGCGGTACCATCAACTTCATGCCCACTGCGCTCGATATGGCAGGTCCCATCCTGGAAGTGCTCACCTGGTTGTGCCTGCCCGCCGGGCTGGGACTGCTCTTCTACACCGGCTTCCTCCGCCGCTTCGTGCACCCCTGGGACGTGGCCGAGGCCGTGGTGTACTCCGATTCCACCGGCGTGGGGTTCCGCTGGTTCGACCGGAAGCACCAGGTCCACAACGCCCCCATGTCTCCCTACGACATCAGGGACATGGCGGCGGGAGACACCCTCCCCATCTACTACCACCCCAAGCGCCCAACGCAGTGGCAGACCACCGCGCCGGAGGAAGCCGGCAGGACAGCCTCGGTCCTGGGCCGCTGCCTGACGGCGATCGGCTCGGTAGCGCTCCTGGCCGGCTTCGTCCTGCCGATGTTCTAGGAATCGGCTGTGCTCCAGGGGCTGGCTGTGTTCTACGGACTGATCAGGACCACAACAATGCCAAGTCCGCCAAGGACCACTCCGGCGAGAGCGGTCCAGAGCACGGCAGGCAGGTCCGCTTCGATGCTTTCGCCTGCCAGGCCATGGGACCTGGCCCGGTACCGGCGGCGCTGCGTGAGGTAGATGGCAAGGGCGGCGCCGCCGGAAATCGCCGGCAGCATCAGGATGGGTAACCCGTAGACGGGTAGCCAGCGCAGGAAGAAGGCGCTCGCCGTCACCAACGCCAGCATGGTGCGGCCCCATGCCAGGGCGGTCCGCTCGGGCTGGAGGCCGGGATCGCCGTGGGGGCTGGGAGCATGGGCTGCCACAGGCTCAGCGCCAGAGGATAAAGACCAGGACGACGGCGGCAGCCAACGCACCTGCCCCGGCCAACAGGGGCACAAAAAACGGCAGGGGCAGCGGGGCCCTGGTGCGCATGCTCCGCTCCACCCGAAGCCACCGCACCGCGGCACCACCGCTGAGCATCATGCCCAGCAGCAACAGGATGACCGCAAGGCCTTTACGGACAGGCTCAACAAAAAGTCCGGACGTGAACGCCTCAACGGCAATGCCGCCTGCCAGCAGCGCCAGCGACGTGCGGATCCAGGCGAGGAAGGTGCGCTCGTTGGCAAGCGTGAAGCGGGGGTCCGGTTCCTCGCCGCCGGGGAGCAGCCGTTCGGCCATTTTTCCGCGCGGGGGCGGGCCGGGCGGCTGCTCACTGTTGGTCACCGGGCCAGTTTAGCCGCCGCTCCGCGGGGCAAACATGATCACGGCAACACCCAGCAGGCAAACCAGGGAGCCTGTGATATCCCACCTGTCGGGGCGGAAGCCGTCAAAGACCATGCCCCATGCCAGGGAACCTGCCACAAACACCCCGCCATAGGCCGCCAGGATCCGGCCGAAGTGCGCGTCCGGCTGCAGGGTGGCCACGAAGCCGTAGGCGCCGAGCGCGGCCACGCCAAGTCCGGCCCACCACCAGTCCCTGCCTTCGCGGACGGACTGCCACACCAGCCAGGCGCCGCCGATCTCCGCTGCCGCGGCCAGCACGAACAACACAATGGCCTTGAAAATACTGACGGTTTCCTCCGGTATGCCCACGGAGCCATCTTTCCAGCCGGGAATGCCACCGGTATCCGGACAGTTGGGCAAGGTATGCAGCGCATAGGATTCCTTTCATTCGGCCACTGGGGCCCCGGCCAGGGCTCGCGCACCAGGACGGCGGCGGACGCCCTGCTCCAGGGGATCGAACTGGCGGTTGCCGCTGAAGAACTCGGCGTGGACGGGGCATTCTTCCGGGTCCACCACTTCGCCAGGCAGCAGGCATCACCTTTCCCGCTCCTGTCAGCCATCGCCGCCCGCACCCGCCGGATCGAAATTGGCACCGGCGTCATCGACATGCGCTACGAAAATCCCCTGTACATGGCGGAGGAGGCTGCAGCGGCAGACCTGATCAGCGGTGGCAGGCTGCAGTTGGGCATCAGCCGCGGGTCACCCGAGCCGGCCCGGGAAGGCGCCTCGGCATTCGGCTACCGGCCGCAGCCGGGGGAGACCGACGCCGACATGGCCCGGCGCCACACCGCCGTCTTCCGCAAGGCCATCACGGGTGCCGGCATGGCTGAGGCGGACCCCAGGTACGCCGGCGGCGCCACCGGCCTCCTCCCCGTCCAGCCCCAGTCCCCGGGCCTCGCGGAACGGATCTGGTGGGGCACCGGCAGCAGGAAGACCGCCGTCTGGGCCGCGGAACTGGGCATGAACCTGATGAGCTCCACACTGCTCACCGAGGACACCGGTGTCCCCTTCCATGAACTCCAGGCCGAACAGATCCAGCTGTTCAGGGACGCGTGGGCGGAAGCAGGACATACCCATGCCCCGCGTGTTTCGGTCAGCCGCAGCGTCCTTCCCATCGTGGATGAGGAAGACAACTACTACTTCGCCGGCAGCGCCCTTCGTGACGGCCGCGACCAGGTGGGCGTTATCGACGGACTGACTGCCAGGTTCGGCAAGAGCTACGTGGGCGCGCCGGACCTCCTGGCGGAAGAACTCGCAGCCGATGCGGCAGTGCAGGCAGCGGACACCCTGCTGCTGACCGTTCCCAACCAATTGGGCGTGGACTTCAACGCCAAGTTGCTGGGAAACATCGCCGGGCACGTCGCCCCGGCCCTGGGCTGGAGCCGCCAATAAGGTGCGGAAACCAGGTGCGGGAACAATTTGTGAGACCGAACCGTTACTCTTATAGTGCGGCGTGGGGGCTTCGCGCCCTTAACTAGTGTGTGACTGCGGAACGGTCATATGACGGAGAGAGAGATATATGGCTCGCACCGCTCTAGGCTTAACCGTATGATCCGGCTACGTCAGCTGGCCCAGGCGGCCTCAGTGCTTACCACCCCTTTGGCGCCGGAAGACATTCTGGCACTATTCAACCCTGTCTACTCAGCCAGGCAACTGCGCGGCGTGGTCACCCGCGTGGTCCAAGAGACGGCCCAGTCGGCCACCATCTTCTTCCGCCCCGGCCGCGGCTGGAAGGCGCACCTTGCCGGTCAGTGGGCCCGCATCGGCGTCGAACTGGACGGCGTCCGGCACTGGCGCTCCTACTCGCTCAGCGCTCCGGCAGGCAAGGATCCTGCCATCACCGTCACGGACGTCGGCGCTGTGTCCGGCACGCTGGTGCGCACCACCAAGCCCGGCGATGTCCTGTTCCTTGCTCCGCCGCAAGGCGACTTCGTGCTTCCGGAGCACCCCCGGCCCCTGCTGATGGTTACGGCGGGCAGTGGCATCACCCCGGTGATGTCCATGATCCGTACCCTTGTGCCGCGGCGTCCGGATGCCGACGTCGTGCTGGTCCACTCCGCACGCACTCCGGGCGACAGCCTGTTCCGTGAAGAGCTGGCCGAACTCGCGGACCAGTTCCCCAACTTCCGCCTGGCCCACTGGTACACCGGTGAACAGGGGCGGATGGACTTCTCCAGCACCAAGGAGTTGGACGAAATCTGCCCCGACTGGAAGGACCGGGCTGCGTACGCCTGCGGTCCGGACAGCTTCCTGGACGACGCCGAGGCCCTCTGGAAGCGCGCTGCGCTGACCACCCGGTCGCCGGGGACCGACGTCGCCGTTGCCGGAGACGCCGGCAACCTCATGATCGAGCGCTTCAACACCACCTTCAACGCCGGTGTAGGGCACGACGGCGGCTTGGTCACCTTCGAAGCCTCGGACCGGGAGGTGGAGGCCGACGGCGACACCCCCATCCTGGACATCGGCGAGGACGCCGGGGTGCTGATGCCCAGCGGCTGCCGGATGGGCATCTGCCACAGCTGCCTCACACCGCTCCTGGCCGGCCAGGTCCGCGACCTGCGGACCGGGGAAATCCATGGCGAACCAGGCCAACTTATCCAAACGTGTGTCTCGGCAGCCGCCGGGCCCGTCAACCTCGAACTCTGAGGAGCAGTACCGTATGACTGTCATCTCACCCACAAAGACCACGGCCGCCGGAGGAGCCAGCGCCGGCACCTCACGGACGCGCCCGGGCAAACTCGCCGAATCCGGCAGCCCCACCGTCCGCCCGCCGGCCGCCGCGCACCTCAGCGACGAGCAGGTAGCTGAACTCGGCCGCGAACTGGACGCCATCCGGGACGAGGTCCTGGCCAAGCGCGGGGCCGAGGATGCTGCCTACATCCGCCGGATGATCAAGATCCAGCGCGGCCTGGAGATTTCCGGCCGCGCCGCCCTCCTGGTCAGCAAGAACAAAGCCGCCTGGGTTACCGGCACCACCCTGCTGAGCCTGGCCAAGATCCTGGAAAACATGGAGCTGGGCCACAACATCCTGCACGGCCAGTGGGACTGGATGCGGGACCCGGACATCCACTCCACTACCTGGGAATGGGACTTCGTCACGCCCTCGCGGTCCTGGCAGCACACCCACAATGACCTGCACCACCGCTGGACCAACGTGGTGGGCAAGGACAACGACGTCGGATACAACCTTCTGCGCATGGACGAGAACCAGCCGTGGAAGCCCATCAACCTGGCCAACCCGCTGTTCAATGCCATCCTGGCGCCGGTTTTCGAGTGGGGCATCGCCATCTACGACCTCGAGCTGACCGAGTACAAGGAAGGCACCAAGTCCAAGGAAGCCCTGCTCAAGGACCTCAAGGCGCTGGGCAAGAAAGTCGTTACCCAGTTCACCAAGGACTACGCGGCCACTCCTGCCGTCGCCATGCTGACCGGATCCGGCAAGCAGGCGCTGTTCGGCACGATCACTGCCAACGCTGTCCGCAATGTGTGGGCCCACGCGGTTATCTTCTGCGGCCACTTCCCGGAAGGAACCGACACCTTCACCGAAGAGATGGTTGACGGCGAAACCCGCGGTGACTGGTACGTGCGGCAGATGATCGGCTCGGCGAACATCTCGGGCTCCAAGTTCATGCACCTCATGACCGGCAACCTCTCGCACCAGATCGAGCACCACCTTTTCCCCGACCTGCCCTCCAACCGGTACGCCGAGGTGGCGCCCAAAGTCCGCGAGATCTGCCAGCGCTATGGCCTGAAGTACACCACCGGCCCGCTGCTGAAGCAGGTGGGTTCGTCTTGGGCCAAGGTCTTCAAGCTGGCCCTGCCCGGCAAGGCTGCGCGGGCCTAGAAGCCTCAAAGCAAAACCCGGGAAGTGACCCGGCCGGCGCTGCCCGGCCGGGTCACTTCTGCGTTGGCGGCCTTTAGCGCCGGGTGCCTGGAACCAGGAGCACGTGGTCCAGCTTGGGCAGTGCATGACGCAGTCGGTGTTCGGCGCTTTCAAGGACCGCTTCCGCCCGGGACAATTCCGTGTCCGCCAGGTCAATCCGTGCCGAGCCCTGCAACCGGTGCCCGGACCACCGCAGCTGCAGGTGCCGGACTGCCAGGACGCCCGGCGTCGCCGCCAGCGCGGCTTCGGCACGCGACACCAGGTCCGGCTCGATGCCATCCATGAGCCGGCGCCCAATGCTGCGGACCGTTCCCCACAGCAGGACCATGATGGCAGCGGAGATGATCAACCCGACGATCGGATCAGCCAGCGGGAAACCCAGCATGACCCCCACCGCTCCGATGACCACGGCGAGCGAAGTGAAGCCATCCGTCCTGGCATGCACACCGTCCGCCACGAGCGCCGCGGAACCGATCCTGCGGCCAACCCGGATGCGGTAGATTGCCACTGCCTCATTCCCGGCGAAGCCGATCAGGCCGGCGGCGATGACCCAGCCGAGGTTTTGCAGCGGCTGGGGATGGATCAGCCGGTCCACGGACTGCCAGCCGGCCACCACTGCAGAGAGGGCCACCACGGCCACGATGAACAGTCCGGCCAGGTCCTCAGCCCTGCCGTAGCCATACGTGTAGCGGCGGGTGGCGGCCCTGCGTCCCAGGATGAAGGCCACCCACAGGGGCACCGCGGTCAGGGCGTCCGAGAAGTTGTGGATGGTGTCCGCGAGCAGGGCCACCGAACTGCTGAACAGGACCACCAGGAACTGCAGCGCCGTCGTGGCCAGCAGGACGAACATGCTGATCTTCAGCGCCCTGATGCCCTCGGTGCTGGCCTCCATGGCATCGTCAATGGAATCTGCGGCGTCATGCGTGTGCGGAACGAGGAGCTCCATCAGCCAGCCCTTGAAGCCGGTGTGGTGATGATGGTCGTGGTCGTGGTCGTGGTCGTGGTCGTGGTCGTGGTCGTGCTGGTGGCCGCCGTGGTCCGTCCCGTGCGGGTGGCTGTGGCCGTGCGTTGACCCGCGGTGCGGGCCGCTCACGACGCGTTCCCCTGTCCGGTGTGGACGAAGCCCTGGTTGTGGGGGACCTGCTTGTGGGGAGCGCGGTGGTGGGCAGGTTCGCCGCCGAGTGCATGCTCGGCCTGGAAGATGGCGTCCGCCACCAACTGCCGCGCGTGTTCATTTTCCAGCCGGTAGAGCACCCGGGTCCCGTCCTGCCGCGTGGAAACCATTCTTGCCAGCCGCATCTTGGCCAGGTGCTGGGACACGGCGGCGGGGGACTTGCCCACCACGTCCGCCAGGGCACCCACCGCCATCTCGCCGTCACGGAGGGCCAAAATGATCCGCACCCTGGTGGCGTCCGCCAGCATGGCAAAGACCTCCACGGCCAATTCCACGTACTGGCTGTCCGCCTTCAGTGAGCAAGCATTACTATCTGCATTCATGCGCATATAGTGTCACACTACTTCACAGCAGCGCATCCAGGCCGCGGCGGGCACCGAACGGCGCCACGAATCGAGGCTGCTGGAGCGGGGGCCGCCCCCTAGAGTAGGAGGTGCAGGGCCGGCGTTCCGCCGGGCTGCTCCGATCAGATCAGTCTCGAAAGGAACTTGCCTCCATGGCTTTCATTACCGTAGGTACCGAGAACAGCACTGACATCGAGCTCTACTACGAGGACCACGGCTCCGGCCAGCCCGTCGTGCTGATCCATGGCTACCCGCTGGACGGATCATCCTGGGAAAAGCAGACCGCCGCCCTCCTGGATGCCGGGTACCGTGTCATCACCTATGACCGCCGAGGCTTCGGAAAATCCAGCAAGCCCACCGAGGGCTACGACTACGACACCTTCGCAGCGGACCTCAACACCCTGCTCAACACCCTGGACCTGAATAACGTGGTGCTGGTGGGCTTCTCCATGGGCACGGGAGAGGTGGGCCGCTACCTCGGTACGTACGGCTCGGCCCGCGTGGCCCGCGCGGCGTTCCTCGGGTCCCTGGAGCCCTTCCTGCTCAAGACCGATGACAACCCCGACGGCGTGCCGCAGGACGTGTTCGACGGCCTCAAGGAAGCGGTCACCGCCGACCGCTACGCCTTCTTCACCGAATTCTTCAAGAACTTCTACAACTCCGACACCTTCCTGGGCACCCCGCGGCTCAGCCAGGAAGCCGTCAACGCCAGCTGGAACCTGGCTGCCGGCGCCGGAGCGCATGCTTCTGTCGCAGCGCAGCCCACCTGGCTTACGGATTTCCGCCAGGACATCCCCAAGATCGATGTTCCGGCGCTGATCCTGCACGGCACCGCTGACAACATCCTGCCCATCGATTCCACCGGCCGGCTGTTCGCCAAGGCCCTGCCGAGTGCCGAGTACGTGGAGATCGAGGGTGCACCGCACGGCCTGCTCTGGACGCACGCCGCGGAGGTCAACGAAGCGCTGCTGGCCTTCCTTTCGCAGTAGGGGTCAAGCGGACAAACGGCGACGACGGTATGCCGCCGTCGCCGTTTGCTCACCACCGCGGTCCGCTGAGGTGTCATGCCTCATTTCCAGGAGGCGAACTTAGCAGGCGGGTTTGCCCGTTATGTGCGGCTCCTGGGAAACCGGCGGCGGTGTCACCAGTTGTACGGCGAGCTCCCTGAGCTCCTGCGGACGGAAAGGCTTGGTGAGGTACCCCGCGGCCCCCGATGCCATGCCGGCCAGCACGTCGTCCTGCTCGGAACGGGCCGTGAGGAACAGCAGGGGCGCGCTGGTAAGGGCGCGGATGGCGCGGGCCACCACGTACCCGTCCATATCCGGCAGCCCAACGTCCAGGGTCACCAGGGCGATGGCGGGATCAGCCGCGGCGGCAATGGCCTCGGCCCCCGTGCCCACCATCCTGACCTCAAAGCCCGCGCGCGACAGGACCACTTCGATCAGTCCGCGGATATCGTCGTCATCCTCCACGACAAGGCAAACACGCTGCTGTTCCATCAAGCCCCCCGGCGAAAAGTTGGCACCAGTCTACCTGCGGGAACGCTGCCGGCATGACCGAAGCAAAAGATGGCCACTAGCCGTCGTAATGCGTGCGCGCCGGGCCCTGGCCCAGGGCGTTGACGACCGCGGCGGCCACATCATGCAACTTGGTGTTCCGGGTGCTGGAAGCGGTCTTCAGGATGTCGAAGGCTTCCTGCTGGCTGCACCGGTTCTGGGCCATGATGATGCCGACAGCCATGTCAATGACCGTGCGGGACTCAAGGGTGGCCCGAAGGTTCGCGGCCGTTTCGCTGTAGTGCGCGAACCGCACCGCAAGGCGGAGCGCCAGCGAGGTCTGGCCGACGAAATCCTCGGCAAACTTCAGCACGCGGCCCTCGAACCGGTGCGGGCGGCGGGAGTACAGCAGCAGCGATGCCTTGGTTTCCCCCTCAAGCCGGAACGGAACCGCCGCCACGGAGCGGATCCCCTCGGCAGTCGCGGCGGCGGCGTACTCAGGCCAGCGGCCATCCGCGGTGAGGTCCGGAGCGTGCACGATCTCCTGGGCCGTGGAAGCCGTGAGGCCCGGGGTGTCGCTGTACCTGTGTTCAAGCCGTCCGATGGACTTTGCATCCGGGCTGCTGCTGGCGACCGTGGCGGCCTTGCGTTGCCGGAGGAGGGTGATGGCGCACAGCATTTCGTCGCCGGGCTCGGAGAGATTGCGTGCGGAGACCTGTGCCAGTTCATTAAGGAAGTCCTCAACGTCGGAGCTGTTGAGGACAAGTTCATGCAGGTGCTCAGTGATGGATGTATCGGTTTTTGCTGTTGACTCGCTGGCCACGATTTTCTGGTGCCATTCGCTCAGGTCAAAACGAGCCGGCAACACGCCAACGCCCCGCAACTGGGCGGGGAGCCGGTGATGGTCGCTGGATCGACGAACTTTCCAACGGCCTGCTGCTAAACCGATAACCAGAAGTATATACATCCCCGTGCCGCCCAAAGCGTCATATATGGCTGCCCCGGAGCGGGCAAAAGGCTGGCGCGGGGCCGGGCATACCGGCACAATGAAGCAGGCGCCGGTGCTGCTGCGGGCTGGCCGCGGGACCAAGGGCTGCTCAGCGGCGGAGGGACAGGAACATGACCAGGCTGCTCATCATTGGACCACCAGGGTCCGGCAAGGGAACCCAGGCCGAACACCTCGCGCGGCACTTCCGGGTCCCTGCCGTTTCCACCGGGGATATTTTCCGGAGCAACGTCAGCCAACAGACCGACCTGGGGAACCAGGCCGCCCGGTACCTGGATGACGGCCATTTCGTACCGGACCACCTCACCAACGCGCTGGTCAAGAACCGTCTCCTCGAAAGCGACGCGATGCACGGGTTCCTGCTGGACGGCTATCCGCGGACAGCTCAACAGGTACTGGAGCTCGACCGCATGCTTGAGGCACAGGGGCATGCGCTGGACGCCGTGATCGAACTGCAGGCGCCCGACGAGGAACTGGAGCAGCGGATGCACCGCCGCGCCCTGGAGCAGGGGCGCACGGATGACACCATCGACGTCTTCAGGCGCCGGCTGGACCTCTACCACCGCCAGACGCATGAAGTAGTCTCGGTGTACGCGGGCCGGGGCATTCTTGTGTCCGTCAACGGCAGCGGGGACCCGGGCGGGATAACTGCACTGGCAATCGCCGCCGTCGAAAAGTTCCTTGCAGCCCCGCAACCCCCGTCCTGACCGAAAACACCGCACGGTGAACGCACTCGAGCAAAAGGAAACAGTGATGAGAATTGCCGTTACAGGCGGAAGCGGAAAACTGGGGCGGCACGTGGTGCGCCGGCTGACAGGCGACGGCCACCAGGTCCTCACCCTGGACCGTGCGGGTGCCCGCAGCCCGGAACTGCTGGTGGTTGACCTGCGCAACTACGGCCAGGTGGTGGACGCGCTGCTGGGCGTTGATGACCGGCATGACGGGTTCGACGCCGTGGTGCACCTGGGTGCCATTCCCGCCCCGGGCATCCTTCCGGACGCAGCCACCTTCGAAAACAACATGCTGTCCACCTACAACGTCTTCCAGGCGGCGCGGCGCGCCGGCATCAAGAAGGTGGTGTACGCCTCCAGCGAGACGGTCCTGGGGCTGCCGTTCGACATCGACCCGCCCTACATCCCGGTGGATGAGGAGTACCCGCCGCGGCCGGAAAGCACCTACTCGCTGGTGAAGACGCTGGAGGAGCAGATGGCTGTGGAGATGACGCGGTGGGACCCCGAACTGAGCATCACCGGCCTGCGGTTCTCCAACGTCATGGACGAGGCCGACTACGCCAAATTCCCCTCCTTCGACGCCGACGCAACGCTGCGGAAGTGGAACCTGTGGGGCTATATCGACGGCAGGGACGGCGCGCAGGCCGTAGTACGTGCGCTGGAGAACGCCAAACCAGGGTTCGAAGCCTTCATCATCGCCAACGCTGACACGGTGATGAGCCGGTCAAGCGCCAGCCTGGCGGAAGAGGTCTTTCCCGGCGTCAAGGTCACCAAGGACCTGGGAGAGCACGAAACGATGCTGTCCATCGACAAGGCGCGGCGCCTGCTCGGTTTCGAACCCGAGCACAGTTGGCGTAACCACGTGGCGGCCGGCTCCAACACGGTGGAAAGCCAGCGATAACCACCGGTCCGCAGGAATCGCCGAGGGTTCGCGAAGGATCATCCAAGGAGCCGGAAGCCGTGTGCTTCCGGCTCCTATCCTTTTGGTATCCCCCCTTGCCCCGCCACCACAAGGACCCCAAAATTCGTACCCGATTCTTCGTGCTGCCGGCCCTCACGGCGCTGCTCTCCGCCGTCGGCCTTTCCACCGTGTCCCTGCCGGCGGCTGCTGCTCCTGCCCCCGCCGCCGCAACCGGCCGTTACATCGTGCAGTACGCCGCCACTGCCGACCTCGCAGCCGAGGTGTCCGGGCTGCGCGGCCAGGGCCTCGCCGTCGGCCGTACCTTCGAGCATGCAGTCCGCGGCGCCGTCGTCACGGCCAACCCCGCGCAGGCGGCAGCCCTTGCCAGGTCCGGGAAGGTGCTGTCCGTGGAGCCCGACGCCCCCGTCAAGGTTTCCGGGACCGAGCAGCCCGCCCCCTGGGGCCTGGACCGCGCAGACCAGCGGACCCTTCCGCTCTCCGGTTCGTACTCGTGGACCGCGGCGGGCGCCGGGGTGACCGCCTACGTGGTGGACACCGGCATCCTGGCATCGCACACCGACTTCGGTGGCCGGGTCGCGGCAGGCTGGACAGCGGTGGCGGACGGCAACGGCACCACCGACTGCAACGGCCACGGCACCCACGTGGCCGGAACCGTGGCCGGAGCCACGTATGGCGTCGCCAAGAGCGCCACGCTGGTGCCCGTGCGGGTGCTCGACTGCAGCGGGTCCGGCTACAACTCGGACGTGGTGGCCGGCCTGGACTGGATCGCCGCCAACCATGCGGCCGGAACCCCCGCCGTGGCAAACCTCAGCCTGGGCGGAGCGGCCAGCAGCACCGTGGACGCCGCCATCCAGGCAGTTCTTGACGACGGCGTCACCACAGTGGTTGCCGCAGGAAACTCCGCCGTGGATGCCTGCACCGCTTCGCCCGCCCGCGTCCCCGGGGCTGTCACGGTGGCAGCCAGCGACTCCGCCGACAAGCAGGCCTCGTTCTCCAACTTCGGGTCCTGCGTGGACCTGTATGCGCCCGGCGTCGGCATCACCTCCGACTACTACACCTCCACCACCGCCACCGCATCCATGTCCGGAACCTCCATGGCCGCGCCGCACACCGCCGGAGCAGCCGCCGTCCTGCTGTCGCAGAACCCTGCCCTGGCACCGGCCGACGTAGCAGCGGCACTGGTAGCCAATGCCACGTCCGGCGTCATCGCCGGCGCCTCCGCGGGAACCCCGAACCGCCTGCTGTACACCGGGGCAACGGCACCTGCACCTGCGCCTGCCCCTGCACCCGCTGTCACGTCTGTTTCACCGGCCGCCAAGGCCACCGCCGTGGCAGCTGGAACGAACGTCACGGCCACCTTCAGCACCGCTGTTCAGGGCGTGAGCGCCGGGACGTTCGTGCTCAGGAATGCAGCCGGCAACAGCATCGCGGCCACCGTCACGTACAACGCCACCACCCTGACCGCCACCCTTGACCCGGCAGCAAGCCTTGCCCCCGATGCCAGCTACACCGCAATCCTGACAGGAGGAGCCTCGGCCATCCGCGATGCCGCAGGCACCCCGCTGGCGTCCACCAGCTGGACGTTCACCACTGGCCCCGCGCCCACCGTCACCAGCTACTCGCCGGGCAGCAACGCCCTCCTGGTCCGCAGGAGCAGCAGCATCAGCGCCACCTTCAGCGAGGCGGTCCAGGGCGTTAACACCACCACGTTCACCCTGAAGAACCCGGCCACCGGCGCCGTGGTGGCAGCAACGGCCTACCGCAACGGCACCACCAACCAGTGGATCCTTGACCCCCAGGAGACCCTCGCCGCCAAGACGCGGTACACCGTGACCCTCACGGGCGGGACCAGCGGCATCCGGGACCTGGCCGGCAACCCCCTCGCCAGCCGGAGCTGGCAGTTCACCACCGGCTCTTTCTAGCCGCCTGATGGAGTGAATGGGCCGTGGCCGGGATAATCTTCACCCTAGGCATTCATCACGGCACGCATCTTCCGCGGCGTAGGGACGGGCAGCACATTGGCACAGAAATCAGCAGGTTCCGCAGTCTCTGAACGGAAAGCGGGAAGGTGGCACGCCTTCCACGAGAAGTTCGTGGTGGAGGAACGCTACGTGGACCCTGCCGACCGGCGGGGCCTGTACCGCGCGTCGATCATCCTGGCCGTCGTGGGGCTGGCACTCTTCATTGCCACCCTGGTCAGCGTGGTGCAGGCCGACGGCCTTTCCGTTGCCGACACTCCCGTGCATGACTGGCTGCTGACCACCCGTTCAGCGGCCGTCACTGCCATCATGATCTTCCTGGCGGTGATTTTCGGCCCCATCGCGCTGCCCATCATCGTGCTGGTGGTGATCCTTGTCTGGGGATTCGCAGCCAAGCACGCCTGGCGCCCCATCCTGCTCGCCTCCGCGATGCTGACCGGAGTGATCATCTCGCAAATCATCCTCCACATCGTCCAGCGCTCCCGGCCCCCCGTGGACCAGATGCTGTTCGGCGCGGACCAGACCTTCTCGTTCCCGTCCGGGCACGTCCTGGGGGCCTGCGACTTCCTGCTGGTGGGCGCCTACCTGATTTTCTCCCGGCGCCGGAACCCGCGTGCCGCGGTGTTCGGCTTCATCGGGGCCGGGATCGGCATCATCCTCGCTATCGCCAGCCGGTTGTACCTTGGCTACCACTGGCCCACGGATGCGTTGGCGTCGTTCGCGCTCTCGCTGCTCATCCTCTCCGGGGTCATCGCGCTTGACACGTGGCGGACGGCCAGGATTCCGGGGGAACCGATCACCGGAGAGCTGTCAAGGGCCGAATCCACCGGAGAGTAGGAGCTTACCGGGAGCAGTCCGGGAACCGGATCCCGCTTACTGGGCCGCTTCCTGGCCCACTTATTGCGGCCGCGATTTTGCCCGCTTGAGTGCCCGGTGCAGCTTCACGATGGCTGCCTCCAGCTCCAGTACCTTCGCAACGCCCGCCAGGTTCAGCCCCTCCTGCAGGAGTTCGCCGATCCGCAGCAGTACGGCAATATCGTCGTCGCTGTACTGGCGCGTGCCGCCCGCCGTCCGCGAGGGCGTCAACAGTCCCTTGGTTTCGTACAGCCTGATGTTCTGCTGTCCGGTTCCCGTGAGCTCCGCCGCCACCGAGATGGCGTACAGGGCGCGTGAACCGGGGGAGCGGCCAGCCCGACCTGCTTCAGGATCCGCCATTCTTTCTCCCAAAAATCGCTTCCGCTGGTACCTTGCTTCAGTTTTGCACGAGTGCTATAAAAAATCTATATCCACCACCATAGATTAATGGAGATGGTGGGTAGCTGCAGATCCAGCACCTGGAAGCTAAAGGAGTGGGAAATGATGTTGATGCGTACGGACCCGTTCCGTGAGCTGGACCGGCTCACGCAGCAGGTCTTTGGAACCTCCGCCCGCCCGGCAGCCATGCCCATGGACGCGTGGCAGGAAGACGGGGAATTCGTGGTGGCGTTCGACCTTCCCGGTGTGAACGTGGATTCCCTGGACCTGAACGTTGAGCGGAACGTCCTGACCGTCCGGGCGGAGCGCAAGGACCCCACGCAGCCCAACGTGGAGCTCGTGGCCTCTGAGCGTCCCCGGGGCGTGTTCAGCCGCCAGTTGATCCTGGGTGACACCCTGGACACTGAGCACATCAAGGCCAGCTATGACCAGGGTGTCCTGACCCTGCGGATTCCGGTTGCCGAGCAAGCCAAGCCGCGCAAGATCGAGATCCAGACCCAGCAGGGCGAGAAGCACCAGATCGGCAGCTAGGACCATTCTTTCGTGCCGGCGCCCCTGACCCTCCGGGCGGGGCGCCGGCGAAACAGGAGGCAGGATGACTGATCTCCCCGACTACTACGCCATCCTGGGCGTAGGCCGGGACGCCGGCCGCCAGGAAATCTCG
This sequence comes from Pseudarthrobacter sp. Pseusp20, assembly GCF_059492155.1. Classification (NCBI taxonomy): domain Bacteria; kingdom Bacillati; phylum Actinomycetota; class Actinomycetes; order Micrococcales; family Micrococcaceae; genus Pseudarthrobacter; species Pseudarthrobacter sp. Pseusp20. Next base: position 4,036,506 of record NZ_CP168521.1, on the reverse strand, counting down.
CATGCCTACCGCGCCCTCATGCGCACCCACCATCCGGATATGGACGGTGGGCGGGCTTACGAAGGCATGGAGACCATGGGGGATACGACGGCGGAGAAGGGCAACACTGCACAGGGGGAGGAACTTCTCCGGATCATGCAGGCGTTTAACGTGCTGCGTGACCCCGGGCGCCGCGCCGACTACGACAGGAAGCTGGCGGCAGCTGCGCCCACCATCATTCCGGTCCGGAAAGTCCGCAGCCGTGGCGGGCAGTCCGGACCTCCCATCCGCGTCACGCCGGTGCGGTGGGAAAGCGGGCCCTGGTCCTGATCCAGGCCCTGGGCCATTGATCCAAGGAGGCGGAAAACTGCATGGGCGACTGGCGGCGCTACGATTCACACCTCATTCCTGCATTCTTCGAACGCTTTGAGCAGCGGTGGGGCGAGGGAACCGCGCCCTTCCTGGACCCGGAGGCGCACGAACAGCCTCTGCCGCGGGCACAGTGGATCAACCCCACCACGGGTGCTGCGCTGGCGGTGGTTCCGGTATGGACCGCCGATGAGAGGCAGCAGCGTTCCTTCGGCGTGTTCTACCTCCCGCCGGGCGGGGACATCTGGGTCCTGCGGCCCGGGTACACCGGCTACCTGGAGCCGTCCGACGACGACACGGAACAGCTGGTGACGCTCCGGAATGATGCCTTCCGCAAGGCAGTGGCGCACGCCAAGGAGTTCCTGTTCGGCACCCAGTAGTTGCCGGCGCAGGGAGCGGAGTTGCTGCTCGTCAGCCGACCTCCGCTGTGACATTCTGGGACGTACCCTAACTACCGTGACCAAAGGCTGGACCCCAATGCACATCACCGCCAAGGACCTCGCAGCGCTCATCCCCCCGGGGTTCACGCTTGGCGTCGCAACCGCAGCATTCCAGATCGAAGGGGCGCTGGACGAGGATGGGCGGGGACCGGCGGGCTGGGACAGGTTCGCTGCCCGGCCCGGTGCCATCGTTGAGGACCACAGCCCGGTGGTGGCCACGGACCACTACCACCGGATGCCGCAGGACGTGGCCCTCCTGAAGCAGCTCGGCGTTGACTCCTACCGGTTCTCCTTCTCCTGGCCGCGCATCCAGCCGGGCGGCACCGGCCCGGCCAACCGCGCAGGCATGGCGTTCTATGACCGGCTCCTGGACGAGCTCCTGGCCAACGGAATCTCGCCCATGGCCACCATCTACCATTGGGATACGCCCCTGGAACTGGATGAGGCCGGCGGCTGGATGAACCGGGACACCGCCTACCGGCTGGGGGAGTACGCGGCGCTGGTGGCGGATGCCTTCGGTGACAGGGTGGCCCGGTGGGTCACCATCAACGAGCCGGCAACGGTGAGCGCCAACGGCTACTCGCTGGGGCTGCACTCCCCAGGCAAGGAGCTGGCCCTGGGTGCCTTCCCCACGGTCCACCACCAGCTGCTGGGCCACGGGCTCGCCGTCCAGGCCCTTCGCGCGGCGCGGGTGCCCGGCGAAATCGGCATGACCAACGTCTACTCACCCATGGTGCCCAACTCCATCAACCCGCTGGACAAGATCAGCGCGGGACTTATGGACCTGGGGCAGAACCGGCTCTACGCGGACCCTGTCCTGACGGGCAAGTACCCGGACCTCATCCGCGCGGCCAAGTTCTTCAGCTCCTTCGAACATCCCGAAGAGGACATGGAGATCATTTCCCAGCCCCTCGATTTCTACGGGCTCAACTACTACATGCCCACCAAGGTGGCCGTTGGGCCGGGCAACGGCGCCGTGCCGGCCAGCATGGCCGAGGCCATGGGCAGCGACCTCAGCGCGGCCGGAAACGGCGCTACGCCCTTCCACGTGGAGACGTGGCCGGAAGCGGACGTCACCGCATACGGCTGGCCGGTCAAGCCGGAGTACATGGCCGTGGCCCTGAAGGAGATGGCGGAGCGGTACCCCAACCTGCCGCCCGTGATCATCACCGAGGGCGGAGCCAGCTTCGAGGACATCATTGTCCGGGACAAGTCCACCAACACCAGGTTCATCCCGGACGAGCGGCGGCTGAAGTACATTTCAGACCACCTTGAAACCGCGCTCCGGGCCACGGCGCCCGGTGGGGTGGCCGAATCCGTGGACCTGCGCGGCTACTACGTGTGGTCCTTCCTGGACAACTTCGAGTGGTCCGCCGGCTACAACCAGCCGTTCGGCCTCCTGCACGTGGACTTCGAAACGCTCGACCGCACACCCAAGGCGTCCTACTTCTGGTTCCAGGAGCTCATCGAGGAACGCGACCTGGCTGCCGCGGCCGGGGCGGCCATCGCGCAGGCAGCGGTTCCGGAGCTGTTGGACAGTGAATTGCCCGACGACGGCGCACCCCTGGGTGCCAACGCGCAGTAAGGCTGCGCAGCCGGGAGCCGTTCAGCCCCGGAGCAGGTCCAGCATGGCCAGCTGCTTGGCGATGCCGGCGCCGTCGGGCGAGTAGATCCACGGCACGCGGGAGGTGGTGTGGTCGCCGTCCTCGGAGTGGCCGCCGGCGAACACGGATTCGCTGACGGACAGTTGCCGGATGGCGATTGCTGCAACCTTGTCCGGGTTTTCGGCGGCAAAGGCGGAGTAGATGGCCTCGTCATGCTGTCCGTTGTCGCCGATCAGGAGCCACCGCATGTCCGGGAATTCCTGGGCCAGCCGCTCCAGGTTGCGGTGCTTGTGGTCCTGGCCGCTGCGGAACCAGCGGTCCTGGGTGAGTCCCCAGTCCGTGAGCAGCAGCGCGCCCTTGGGGTACATGTTGCGGGTCAGGAACCGTGCCAGGGTGGGGGCCGCGTTCCAGGGGCCGGTGGACAGGTAAATGACCGGGGCTTCAGGGTGCTCGATGGTCAGCCGGTCCAGCAGCACGGCCATCCCCGGAGTGGCCATGCGCGCCCGTTCGCTGAGCACGAAGGTGTTCCACAGGGCCAGGAAGGGCCGGGGCAGGGCGGTCACCATGACGGTGTCGTCGATGTCCGAGACGATGCCGAACTGCACGCCCGGAGCGATCACCTGGATCAGTGCCTCCGCCGGCTCGGTTCCCTCGGCCCGCAGCACGGCAGTGTGCCAGCCGGGGGACAGCTGCACGTCCACCTCGGTGTCGATCAGCCCGCCCCGGTCCGCCGTGACGTGGGTGACCACATCACCGATGGTGATTTCGACGTCGGAAAACTGCAACGGCACCCCCGTGAACGCCCGCCAGCCGCGGATGTTCTGGTTGCCGTTCCTGGCCGCGTGCTCGGCCTTGCTTCCGGGCGGCGGCTTCTGTGTCAGCAGTACCCTGCCCAGGACGCGCACCCGGGCGGTGGAGCCATAACCCTGGTACGCGATGGTCTGCGGCACGAACTTCCACCGCATGGCGAGCTGGATCCGGACGTCGTTGACCGCGTCCGACAACCGGTGTGCCAGCCGGAAGAACTGGCTTCCGGACAGGGCGGTGCGGCCCTTCGTGTTCCGCCGGGGTGGGCGTGCCGTGTCCTGGTCGGGGTTCTGCGGGGCCGAGTCCATGCCACCACTCTGCCACAGGGCGGCAGCGGGCATCAGCCGTTGCCGAGGATCGCGCGCAGGGTCCGGGCATTCCACACGGCGTTCCCGCCGCCGTCGTTGTTGAAGTACGCGTAGACATCGATGCCCGCGCCGTCCCACTCACGGATCCGGTCGGCCCACCAGTGGAGGTCGGCGTCCGAGTAGGAGCCGCCGTAGAGGTGCTGGTGGTCGGGTCCGTGCAGCCGGACATATGCGAAGGGGGCGGTGGTCCGCAGGATGCAGGGCAGGTTGGCGCCGCTCATGATGCAGTAGGCGGCCTGGTGCCGCTCCAGCAGGGCAAACACCTCAGGGCAGTCCCAGCTGGGGTGCCTGAACTCCACGGCAACCCTGATCCACGGCGGAACCGCAGCGAGGAAGTAGTCCATCCTGGCGTCGTCGCGCTCCAATTGGGGCGGCAGCTGGACCAGGAGCACGGCACGTTTGTCCCCCAGTTCGTGCCAGCAGCGGGCAATCCGCTCCACCCAGACTTCCGGTGAATACAGTTTCCGCGCGTGCGTGAGTCCCCTGGGAGCTTTGACGGACATGGCGAACCCGGGCGGCAGGCGTCTGTTCCATCCGGCGAAGGTGGTATCCCTGGGCCAGCGGTAGAAGCTGGCGTTCAGTTCCACCGTGCTGAATTCGGCGACGTAGCACTGGAGCCGGTCCCGCACGGGCAGCCCGGGCGGGTACAGGACGTTCTCCCAGTGGTCGTAGCTCCAGCCGGAGGTGCCGATGTGGATTCCCATTTGCCTCAGGCTACACCGGGCTTCCACTTCCGTTCGGGCCCGGGTGTGGCAGGGTAATGTCATGGCGCGAATCGAAGATTATGCGGTTGTTGGCGACCTTCAAACCGGGGCCCTGGTCAGCAGGGAAGGCTCGATCGACTGGCTCTGCCTCCCGAGGTTCGATTCCCCTGCCTGCTTCAATTCACTGTTGGACACGCCGGACTCGGGGCGCTGGCTGCTGGCTCCGGAAAGAGGGGGTGAATGCACCCGCCGGAGCTACCGCGAGGGCACCCTCATCCTGGATACGGAGTGGGAGACGCCGGACGGAACCGTGCGCATCACCGATTTCATGCCGCCGCGTGATTCCGTCGCTGACATAGTCCGGATTGTGGAAGGCATCAGTGGCAGCGTCAGGATGCACGGCGAACTGGTCCTGAGGTTCGACTACGGGCACATCATTCCGTGGGTGCGCAAGGACAAGCGCGGGCTGCACGCGATCGCCGGTCCGGATGCCGTCTACCTGGTCACTCCGGCACCCCTGCATGGCGAGAACATGCACACCGTCAGCGACTTCACCGTGAATGCAGGCGAAAAGGTACCTTTCGTGCTGACCTGGGCGCCCAGCCATGTGGGACGCCCGGTATCCGTGGACGCGGAAGTAGTCCTTGACAGCACCTTTGCATTCTGGCGGGGCTGGTCCTCGCAATGCACCGTCAAGGGCAAGTACCGGGAGGCCGTGGTCCGTTCCCTGATAACGCTCAAGGCGCTGACGTATGGCCCAACCGGCGGGATCGTCGCGGCCGTCACAACGTCGCTGCCGGAGCAGCCGGGCGGCCAGCGTAACTGGGACTACCGCTACTGCTGGCTCCGGGACGCCGCCATGACGCTGCAGGCGCTGCTGGCGGCCGGCTACACCGCGGAGGCCGCGGCCTGGCGGGACTGGCTGCTCCGGGCCGTGGCCGGCGACCCCGCCGACCTGCAGATCATGTACGGGATCCATGGCGAGCGGCGGCTGCCGGAAATGGAGTTGCCGTGGCTGAAGGGCTACGAGAACTCGGTACCGGTGCGGATCGGGAATGCGGCGGCTGAGCAGTTCCAGCTGGATGTATGGGGTGAGGTCCTTGACTGCCTGGCGCTGACCCGGAACTCGCTGCTGACGCATACGGACGAGGCCTGGGACGTGCAGATTGCGCTGATGGAGCACCTTGAAACCATCTGGGACCAGCCGGACAACGGGCTCTGGGAGATGCGAGGGCCGCGCCGGCACTTCACCCACTCCAAGGTCATGGCGTGGGTGGCTGCGGACCGGATGGTGAAGGGTGTGCGCGAGTCCGGCCTGCCGGGCCCCGTGGAGCGCTGGGAGCTGCTGCGGGACCAGATCCGCAAGGACATCATGGCCAACGGCTTCGACGCGGAGCGCAATACGTTTGTCCAGTCCTACGGCCGTCCGGAGCTGGACGCCAGCCTGCTGTTGATTCCCAGGGTGGGGTTCCTGCCGCCCGATGATCCCAAGGTGGTGGGAACCATCGAAGCAATCCAGCGGGAGCTGACCCAGGACGGGTTTGTGCTGCGGTACCGGCCGGAGCAGAGCGACGACGGCCTGCCGGGCGACGAGGGCGTCTTCCTGGCGTGCTCGTTCTGGCTGGTGGAGGCGCTTCTGGGGGCGGGCCGCCATGAGGAATCCCGCGAACTCTTTGAGCGGCTGCTGGAACTGCGCAACGACGTCGGGCTGCTAAGCGAGGAATGGGCGGTGAAAGCCAAGCGTCAGCTGGGCAACACGCCGCAGGCGTTCAGCCATTTTGCCCTTGTGACTAGCGCCCTGGAGCTGCATCAGGATACGGTTCGGCGCAGTGACAGCCCCATTCCGCCTGAAGGGGTGGATTCGCGCTGAGGCGGCGCGGACCGGGGCTGGAACTTCTCCTTCGCAGGATAGATAAGTATACTTACTAATACCTCATGGAGTGCTCCCAAGCACAGCGCCGTGATTGATGGAGGAGTGATAGTTATGGCCGGATATTTTGAGCTCGTTGATGCCCCCGACGGCGGGTACCGGATCAGGATGATGGACGGAAGCGGGAACCTGATGGCCATCTCGGTAACCTTTCCCACCAAGAGGGCTGCTGTGGCGGGCGTCGCGATGGCCCGGGAAATTGCCGGCACCGGCCTGATCCGGGACAAGAGCCTGGACGGGGCCGGATCGGTCATCCGCGACCGCGTGCGGCCCGTCAACTCCCCCAAGGAGGAGGCGGCCCGGCGGAAGAAAGCGCCGGAGGCACGACGGGCAGCGGTGAGCTGATGCCGGGTTCCACTCCACCCCCCGGCGGCCCGCGCCGGGGGGTCCTCTTTGACGTTGACGGGACGCTGATCGACTCGTCCTACATCCACACCGTCGCCTGGTGGGGGGCGTTCCGCCAGTACGGCCACGACGTGCCCATGGCCTCCATTCACCAACTCGTTGGCATGGGCGGCGCCCGGCTGGTGGACAATCTCCTGCCGTCCGGCCGCGACCGCGGCGAGGATGAGGACATCATGGCCAGCCACGGCGCGCTGTATGCCTCGCACTGGCCCTCCCTCCGCGCCCTCGACGGGGCCAAGGAACTGTTAGGCCGGTGCCATGCAGGCGGGCTGGCCGTGGCCCTGGCATCCTCGGCGAGGGACCGCGACCTCCAGGTGATGCGGTCCGTCCTCGACGCCGACCCCTTCATCGATGCCGCCACCAGCGCGAATGATGCGGAGGAAAGCAAGCCTGCGCCGGACATCCTGGAGGCGGCCCTGGCGGCCACCGGCCTCGATGCCGCAAACGTTGTCTACGTCGGGGACGCGGTATGGGACATGAAGGCGGCGGCGGCGCTGGGGATCCCTTCCATCGGCGTGACCTGCGGTGGAATCCACGCCGGCCAGCTGCGTGACGCCGGCGCGGTGGAGGTCTACCAGGGACCGCGCGACCTGCTGGAAAACCTGGGCTCAAGTGCCATTGGCCGGCTGCTCGCGCTCCAGCCGAACGCCTGACAGCACCCCGCTTGACGGCACCCACGCCTGGCGGCGGTCATAACGGCTGGCCGCCGGGCACCGAATCCTCGTTGCCGGCGATGGCGGGCTTCGTCCACGACACCACCACCTTCACCGAGCCGTCGTCATTCCGCTCGATGTCAGTGGCCACCTCTGCTGCGGGCGCGCCCATTTCCGCGATCCGCGCGCGGTAGGTGCTGACCAGCTCAGCCAGGCTTTCTTCCGTCCATTCACCCGGACGCATGCGGGTGGAGATCTCGACTGGTTCCGGCTGGTACAGCGACATGGCATTCCTCTTTCCCGTTGTCTTTTGCCTGCCCTTCCTACGCTAGGAGCAGTCGACGGCGGTCACAAGGTTTTCATCAGCATGCTTACTTTTTTCCCCTAAAACAGATAGCGTCGAAGAAAGGGTGCCTGCAGGCGCCCTTCGCACGCCCCCGGAGAGAGCCCGGCGGCAGGACAGAGTGAAAGGGAGACTGTGAAAGCACTGACGTGGCAAGGAAAACGGTCGGTAAGCGTTGAAGAAGTACCCGATCCCGTCATCCAGGAACCGACGGATGCGATCGTCCGGATCACCTCCACAGCCATCTGCGGCTCGGACCTGCACCTCTACGAAGTCCTGGGGCCATACATGCACAAGGGCGACGTCATCGGCCACGAGCCGATGGGCATCGTGGAAGAAATGGGAAGCGGCGTCACCAACCTCCGCAAGGGCGACCGCGTGGTGATTCCCTTCAACATCTCCTGCGGTTCCTGCTTCATGTGCAGCCAGGGCCTGCAGTCGCAGTGCGAAACCACACAGGTGAAGGAGAAGGGTTCCGGCGCGGCACTGTTCGGTTTCTCCGAGCTGTATGGATCCGTACCCGGCGGGCAGGCGGAATTCCTTCGCGTCCCGCACGCGGATTATGGTCCCATCAAGGTGGGCAGCGAGCTACCGGATGAACGCTACCTGTTCCTTTCCGATATCCTGCCCACGGCGTGGCAGGGCGTGGAGTACGCCAATGTCCAGCCCGGTGGCACCTTGACGGTTTTCGGGCTGGGGCCCGTAGGCCAGTTCGCCACCCGGATCGGGATCCACCGCGGTTACCGGGTCATTGGTGTGGACCCGGTCCCGGAGCGGCGTGAAATGGCCGCCCGCCACGGCGTGGAAACCCTTGACTACAGCAAAGGCGTTGCCGACGAACTGCGGGAGATAACAGACGGCAGGGGCCCGAACGGCATCGTGGACGCCGTCGGTATGGAGGCGCACGGTTCCCCGGTGGCCGGCTTCGCCCACCAGGCCCTTGGCCTCCTGCCGGACAAGCTCGCACAGAAAGCGATGGAGACTGCCGGCGTGGACAAGCTGGCCGTGCTGCATACCGCAATCGACGCTGTCCGCCGCGGCGGCACCCTGTCGCTGAGCGGCGTCTACGGCGGCGAAGCCAGCCCCATGCCACTGATGACCATGTTCGACAAGCAGCTCCAGCTGCGCATGGGCCAGTGCAATGTCCGTAACTGGACGGACCAGCTCATCCCGCTGGTGGAGGACGACGCCGATCCGCTGGGCGTCATGGACCTGGTCACCCACCGCTCCGGCCTGGAGGGTGCGCCCGCCCTGTACGAAAAGTTCCAGAAGAAGGAAGACGGCTGCATCAAGGTGGTCCTCAACCCCGGCGCCTGATGCCCGGGTGTCTGTACACACAAGCAGGGGCGGTTACGGAAAACCGTAACCGCCCCTGCTCCTGTCCGGACAGGCCGGAAAACTCCTAGGTGAGCTTCACCTGGCGGTTCATGTCCTTGTAGAGCAGGTAGCGGAACTCACCCGGGCCGCCGGCGTAGCAGGCCTGCGGGCAGAAGGCACGCAGCCACATGAAGTCGCCGGCCTCCACCTCCACCCAGTCGTTGTTCAGCAGGTACATGGCCTTGCCCTCCAGGACGTACAGGCCGTGCTCCATGACATGGGTTTCCGGGAACGGGATCACGCCGCCCGGCTGGAAGGTCACGATGTTGACCTGCATGTCATGGGCGAGGTCGCTGGAGTCCGTGAAGCGGGTGGTCTTCCAGACGTCGTTGGTGTCCGGCATGGACGTGGGCGCCACGTCCTTTTCGTTGGTGACGAAGGACTTGGCCTCATAGCCTTCCAGGCGCTCGTAGGCCTTGCGGATCCAGTGGAAGGACACGATGTCGTCGGAGATGTTCTCCAGCCCCCACTGCGCGCCGGCGGCCAGGTAGGCGTAGCCGCCCTCCTCCAGCTGGTGCAGCTCGCCGTCGAGGGTCAGGTTGACCGTGCCCTTGGTGACGAAGACGACGCCCTCAACGCCTTCCTCGAACTCCGCCTTCGGCGCCCCGCCGCCGGGAGCGATTTCGACGATCAGCTGCGAGAACGTGGTGGCGAAACCGGAGATGGGGCGGGCAATGATCCAGGAGCGGGTCTTCGAGAAGCCGGGCAGGTTGGACGTGACGATGTCCGTCAGCACGCCCTTGGGGATGACCGTGTAAGCCTCGGTGACGATGGCGCGCTCGGTGGTGAGGTGGGTCTGCGGCGGCAGGCCGCCTTGCGGGTAGTAGTACTTGCCCATGAACGAAGGTCCTTTTCTTAGGAGTTTGACGTGGTGGCGAGCCGCGGGTGCGCCAGCGCGGTGAGCTGCGGAATCCCGACGCCGGCAAGCGCCTGGACTTCATCCGCACCGACTGCGCCGCACTGGACGCCGCGGAGCACGAAGGCGGCCAGGGCCCGTGCGGTGGCGGGCTCGTCCATGACGCCGCCTTCGGTCCGCTCCACATAGTTCCGCAGGCGGGCGGCGGCGGCCGGCAGGCCCTCGCGGTAGAACGCATAGGTGGCGGCAAACCGGCTGGGCAGCTGGGCCGGATGCAGGTCCCAGCCCTGGTAGTAGCCGCGTTCCAGCGACCGGCGGACCAGGCGCCCGTGCAGCTGCCAGGCGTTCTCCACGTTGTCGCCCACCGGGATGATGTTGGTGGACCCGTCGGAGAGCCTGATGCCGGTGCCGGCGACGGCCAGCTGCATGACCTCCTTGGCGAAGTCGGCCACCGGGTGCTCCATGGACTGGTACTCGGCAGAGATCTGCAGCGACGCCGAGTAGTCGTAGGTGCCGTAGTGCAGCCCGCTGATCCGGCCCGGCACGGCATGCGGCAGCTGCGCCACCGGGGAGGTGCCGTCGGGGCCGAGGATCAGCTGTGGCGTCTCCACCTGGACCTCGAAGCGGAGCCGTCCGGCGGGCAGCGAGTGGACTTCCTCCAGCCGCGACACCGCGTAGTCCATTGCCTGGACCTGGGCCACGGTGGTGACCTTGGGCAGGGTCAGGACCAGGCCCTCCGGCAGTTCGCCGGCGGCGGCGAGGCCGGAGACAAACAAGTCCAGGGTGCGCAGCCCCCGCGCACGGGTGGCCGCCTCGAAGCACTTGAAGCGGATGCCGATGAACGGGGGAGCGGACCCGGCCGAGACGGCGGCGGCCACCGCGGACGCCGCGGCAACCGCGGCGGCGTCCTCCGCGTCGTCGCCCCGGTCCCCGAAGCCGTCCTCAAAATCGAGGCGCAGGTCCTCGATAGGTTCGCTGGTGAGCTTCGCTTCCACGCGCCCGGCGACTGCTTCGGCGAGGCTGCCTTCCTGGCCCAGGAGCCGGCCCAGTGCTTCCAGGCCGCCGTGGGCGTTGGCCACAGCCAGCGCCTGGGCGCCCCAGTCGGCAGCGAACGACGGCGTGAACCGGTCCGCGGGCACGTAGACCGTATGCACGGGCTGGCGGGAGCCGTCGTCGCCCGGGTAGTTGCGCTCCAGCAGCCGGTCGGTGGCGGCCAGCTGCCCGTCGATGTGCGCGAGGTCCCCTGCGGACAGCGAGGGCCTGGATGCTGCGGCCATGCCTCAGCCCACCAGTTCGTAGGCCGGCGTGGTGAGGAAGTCCGTGTACTCGTCGGAGAGGCAGATGTCCGCGATCAGTTCGCTGGCCGGCTGGTAGTAGCGGCGGAACGCTTCATCGCCGAACTCCGTGCGGAGCCGTTCCGTCTCCTCGGCCAGGATCCGCTCCACCAGTTCCCTGGTCACGGTGTTGCCGGTGTCGGCCAGGACGGACTTGTTGCGGATCTGCTGCCATACCTGTGAGCGGGAGATTTCCGCGGTGGCGGCGTCCTCCATCAGGTTGTGGATGGCCACGGCACCGTTTCCGGACAGCCAGACGGCCGTGTAGGCGACAGCCACGTAGAGGTTCAGGCGCAGGCCGGCCTCGGTGACCTGGCCGTCGGCGGAGGAAACATCCAGCAGCTGCTCCGCCGTGACCGAGACGTCCGGGCGCTGCTTGTCCACCTGGTTGGGCTTGTCACCCAGCACCGAGTCGAAGACTTCGCGGCAGGTGGGGACCAGGTCCGGGTGGGCAACCCAGGAGCCGTCGAAGCCGTCGTTTGCCTCGCGGGTCTTGTCCGCCCGCACCTTTTCGAAGGCAGCCTCGGTGACTTCCGGGTGGCGCCGGTTGGGGATCACCGCGGCCATGCCGCCCATGGCGAAGGCGCCGCGCTTGTGGCAGGTCTTGACCAGGAGCTCGGTGTAGGCACGCATGAACGGCGCGGTCATCACCACGGAGGCGCGGTCCGGGAGGACGAATTCCTCGCCGGCGTCCCGGAAGTACTTGATGATGCTGAACAGGTAGTCCCAGCGGCCGGCGTTCAGGCCGGAGGCGTGGTCCCGCAGTTCGTACAGGATCTCGTCCATCTCGAAGGCGGCCGGGATGGTCTCGATCAGCACGGTGGCGCGGATGGTGCCCTGGTGCAGTCCCAGGAAGTCCTGCGCGAAGACGAACACGTCGTTCCACAGCCGGGCTTCAAGGTGGCTCTCCATCTTGGGCAGGTAGTAGTACGGCCCCTGGCCGTTGAGCACCAGCTGCTTGGCGATGTGGAAGAAGTGCAGGCCGAAGTCCACCAGCGCACCCACGGCCGGCTCGCCGTTGACCAGCAGGTGCTTCTCCTGCATGTGCCAGCCGCGGGGGCGGGCCACCACCACGGCGAGCGGCGCGTCGGTGCGGAGGCGGTACTCCTTGCCTTCCTCCGAGGTGTAGCTGAGGGTGCCCTGGGCGGCGTCCCGGAGGTTCAGGATGGCGTCGATGACGTTGGCCCAGGTGGGTGTGCTGGCGTCCTCGAGGTCCGCCAGCCACACCTTGGCGCCGGAGTTCAGGGCGTTGATGGCCATCTTCGCCGGCGAGGCGGGCCCGGTCATCTCAACCCGGCGGTCCTGCAGGGCTGCCGGTGCGGGCGCAACCTTCCAGTCGCCGTCGCGCACGTCCTTGGTTTCCGGGAGGAAATCCAGCTTGCCGGTTTCTGCCACCCGCTGCCGCTTGACGGCGCGGGCCGCCAGCAGCTCGTTGCGGGTGCCGGCGAACCTGTTGTGAAGTTCCTCCACGAAGGCCAGTGCCTTGGGCGTGAGGATCTCCTCTGCGCGTGCGATGGGCCGGGGATCTGTGACGGTGATGGCCATTTCTGGTCCTTTCCTTTGGCTGGACGTCGGGCGGTCAGGCGGAAGCCAGTGCTGCTGCTGGTTCCAAGGCGGAATCGGCCGGTTCAGCCGTTGCAACGTGTGCGGACCGGGCGGCCGCGGCCACCGCTGCGGCAACGTCGGCAGCCACATGGGGATCGAAGACGCTGGGGATAATGTAGCTGGCATTCAGCTCATCGTCAGCCACGCGGTTGGCAATGGCCTCCGCGGCGGCCACCAGCATGTCCGGTGTGATGTCCGAGGCTCCGGCGTCCAGCAGGCCGCGGAAGAAGCCGGGGAATGCCAGCACGTTGTTGATCTGGTTGGGGAAGTCGCTGCGCCCGGTGGCCACCACGGCGGCGTGCCGGGACGCGATGACGGGATCGATCTCGGGCGTGGGGTTGGCCATGGCGAACACGATGGCGTTCTCCGCCATGGCTGCCACCTGCTCCTCGCCGATCACGTGCGGTGCACTGACGCCGATGAAGACGTCCGCGCCCACGAGGGCCTGGTGCAGGCTACCGGCAAAGCCTTCCCCGTTGGTGTTCGCGGCGATCCAGCTGCGGTGCTCATCCCCGTAGGTCTCGCCGGAGTGGATGGCACCGGAGCGGCCGGCGGCGATGATGTGCCGCGCACCCTGGGCTTTGAGGAGCTGGATGATGGCGGAGCCGGCGGCGCCGACGCCGGAGACCACGATCTTGACGTCCTCCAGCTTCTTGTCCACTACGCGCAGGGCGTTGACCAGGGCTGCGAGCGTGACGATGGCGGTGCCGTGCTGGTCATCGTGGAACACGGGGATGTCCAGCTCCTCGCGGAGCCGGTTCTCGATCTCGAAGCAGCGCGGGGCGGCGATGTCCTCAAGGTTGATGCCGCCGTAGACGGGGGCCATGGCCTTGGCGATCATGATGATTTCTTCGGTGTCCTGGGTGTCCAGGCAGACCGGCCACGCGTCCACGTTGGCGAACTGCTTGAACAGGGCAGCCTTGCCCTCCATTACGGGGAGGGCTGCGGCGGGGCCGATGTTGCCCAGGCCCAGGACGGCCGAACCGTCGGTGAGGACGGCGATGGTGTTGCGCTTGACCGTCAGGTTGCGGGCTGCCGCGGGATCCTCGGCAATCGCCAGGCAAACGCGGGCGACTCCGGGCGTGTAGGCGCGGGAGAGGTCGTCCCGGTTGCGCAGGGCTACCTTCGGGACGACCTCGAGCTTGCCGCCCAGGTGCATCAGGAACGTGCGGTCCGAGACGTGCTGGACCGTGACGCCGTCGAGCGCGTCCAGGGCGTCCTTGACGCGGGCGGCGTGGGCGTCGTCGGTGGTGTTGCAGGTGACGTCCACCACCAGGGTCTCGTGGTGGGATTCGCTGACGTCCAGGGCGGTGATTGCTGCGCCTGCGGCTCCCACGGCTGCGGCGAGTTCGCTGGTGGCGCTGAAGCTTGACGGTGCTTCCACGCGCAGGGTGATCGAATTTCCGGGGCTGGGGTTCGCCATTGAATGTCCTCCTGTTGGGCCTTGGGCCGGCTGCTGCTCGGATCCGAATGTTTTCGTATTATGGATATTATTATCTACTTTATGGAAACACAACCCCTCCGATTGCGACCGGAGGCCAACGTCGCCGTGGAAACCCGCGTGCTGTATCTTGGGTGTTCTAAGCAATTCTTTTCACGATGCGGATAAGAGTTGTCGGATTCCGAGCCGTAGGAGACAACGGAATGGCAGAAAAAGCCTCTGGTGGGGTGCAGTCGGTGGAGCGCGTCTTCGAACTGCTGGAACTCATCACCGATGCCGGCGGCGACGTCACGCTCAGCGAGCTGTCGTCCTCCACGGACCTGCCGCTGCCCACCATCCACCGCCTGCTGAGGACCCTGGTGTCGCTGGGCTACATCCGGCAGCTGCCCAACCGGCGCTACGCCCTTGGTCCCCGGCTCATCAGGCTGGGGGAGGGTGCCAACAAACAGCTGGGTGCCCTGGCCCAGCCGCAGCTGAAGATCCTGGTGGACCGGCTGGGGGAGACCTCCAACATGGCTGTGCTGGACTCGGACATGGTGATCTACGTGGCCCAGGTGCCGTCGCTGCATTCCATGCGCATGTTCACCGAAGTGGGCCGGCGCGCCCATACCCATGCCACCGGCGTGGGCAAGGCCATCCTGGCCCAGCTCGACGACGACACGGTCCGCGGCATCGTGGCCAGGGCCGGGATGCCCACCCCTACCGCCAAGAGCATCGGAGACGTGGACGAACTCCTGGCGGACCTTAAGCTCATCCGCGAGCGGGGATACTCCATTGACGAGGAAGAGCAGGAACTGGGTGTCCGCTGCTTCGCCATGGCAGTACCCAACGCGCCCACCCCCACGGCGATTTCCGTATCCGGTCCCGTGTCCCGGGTGGACGAGGACTTCGCCGACAAGGCCGTGCCGGTCCTCCGCGAAGCGGCCGAGGCCATCTCCCGCGAGCTCAACCGCACCTGACGCACCTGCCCTGCGCGGGCGGTGCCAACCACGCGCGACGGCGGCCCCTCCTTTCCGGAGCGGGCCGCCGTCGTCGTTTGCGTGGAAGGTCAGTGCTCTGTTGCCTTGCCGGCTGACTGGATGGGGACTTCCTTACCGTCGCAGTCGATGAGCTTGCCGTTCTCGAAGCGGTCGCCTTCGGCCAGGCACCGGAGGTCCTCCGAGCGCACCAGCCGCTCCGTGCCGGCCACGAAAACGGACTGGTTGTCCGAATTTCCGGCCCGGAGATGGTTGAACAGCAGGTTCAGCAGGATGGCCATCACGGCGGCCGAGCTGATGCCGGAGTGGAAGATGGTGCCGAACCAGGACGGGAACTGGTCGTAGAAGGCCGGGGCGGCGATGGGGATCATGCCGAAGCCGATGGAGGCGGCCACCACGATCAGGTTCATGTTGTTCTTGTAGTCCACCTTGGACAATGTCCGGATGCCGCTGGCCGCAACTGTGCCGAAGAGCACGACGCCGGCACCGCCCAGGACGGGGGTGGGCACCGCGGCCACCACCCGGCCAAGGACCGGCAGCAGGCCAAGGACCACCAGGATCACGCCGCCGGCGCTGACCACGAACCGGCTCTTGACGCCGGTGATGGCCACCAGTCCCACGTTCTGCGCGAAGGCGCTCTGGGTGAAGGAGTTGAACAGCGGGGAGACGGCGCTGGACAGCATGTCCGCCCGCAGGCCGTTGCCGATCCGCTTGGAGTCCACCTTGGTTCCAACGATCTCGCCCACGGCAATGATGTCTGCGGAGGTCTCGGTGAGGGTGACCAGGATGACGATCAGCATGGAGATGATGGCGGCGAGTTCAAACGTGGGCGGTCCGAACGCGAAGGGGGTGGGGAAGGCGACGATCCCGCCCTGGCCCACCTTGGAGAAGTCGGCCATGCCGAACGCGACGGCAATCAGCGTGCCCAGGACCATCGCCAGCAGGATGGACAGCCGGGAGATGGCGGCGCTGCCCACCTTGCTCAACAGCAGGACGATGCCCATGGTGGCTGCTGCCAGGCCGATGTTCGCAACGCTGCCGTAGTTGGGCGCCTTGTTGTTGCCGCCCATGGCCCAGTTTGCGGCAACCGGCATCAGCGTCAGGCCGATGGTGGTGATCACCGTGCCGGTGACCACCGGCGGGAAGAACCGGATGATCTTCGAGAACAGGGGGGTGATCAGCAGGCCGATCAGGGAGGCCGCGATGACCGAACCGAAGACGGCCTGGATGCCCCCGCCGCCGTGGACGATAGCCACCATCGTGGAGACCCCTGCGAAGGAGACGCCCTGGACCAGCGGCAGCTGCGAACCGAAGAAGGGGACGCCGACCGTCTGCAGGATGGTGGCCAGGCCGCCGACGAAAAGGCAGGCCGCAATGAGCAGGCCAATGTCCTGGGAGTTCATGCCTGCGGCCGCGCCGATGATCAGGGGCGGGGCAATGATGCCGCCGTACATTGTGAGGACGTGCTGGAAGCCGTAGGCAAACATGCTTCCGATCGGGAGGCGCTGGTCCTCGGGGCGGGCGGGCCGTGCGCCTTTTTCGGCGGCTGCAGTGGCCAGTTTCTTCTTGGTGTTCATGGCAGACTTTCTTGGTTCATGGCAGACGTCATCGTCTGGCTAACGTTGTCTGGCTAACAGGTGAAGCTGTGGGGTGGCCTCGACGGGCCCAGCCGCCAATGGTGGTTGGGCCCGTCGAAACCTGTTGTCGTGCTTTAGCAGAAGCCGGCGATACCCGACCAGGCGGCCGGGGCCGCCGCAGCGTCCTCGCGCTGGACGGTGGCCTCGATCAGGCCGTACGGGCGGTCGGCCGCGTAGAAGACCTCATTGGGGTTGTCCAGGCCGAATGGGGAAAGGTCCACCAGGAAGTGGTGCTTGTTGGGCATGGAGAACTTGATCTCGTCGATTTCGCTGTGCGCCTCCAGGACCTTGGCGCCCATGTCGAACAGGGTCTGCTGCAGTGCATGGGAGTACTTTTCCGTGAAGCCTTCGAGCAGGAGGCCCTTGACGTCGTCGTAGCTCTTGTTGAAGTCCAGCGCGCTGAAATCGGTGCCGGTCTTGAAGCGCCAGCGGGCCGAAACGTCCGTTGCAAGGATGCGGTCGGTGGTCTCGGGAAGCGTGGTGTAGCGGTCCCGGGGGTAGCCGACAAAGCCGGACTGGGTGGACTTGAGGACGGTGAGGTCCTTCAGCCCGGAAATCAGGTGGCTGGTGGCCCCGTCACGGACCAGGACGGCGGTCCGGACTTCCTGGCCGTTGCGGACGAACGAGTGGTCGTGTTCGCTGCCGTGGGCCTGGATCCGGTTCCATGCGTAGGACTCGGCTTCCCAGCGGCCCCCGGTGACCCAGTCGAAGCTGGACGTGAAGTGCTCGCCGAGGCGCAGCAGGAACGCTTCCGGCGAGCCGATGCCCTCACGGGCGAAAGCGTAGATGGTGTTTTTCTGGGTGTCCGTGGCCACCACGTGGGCGTTGTCGCCCTCAAGGTGGGCCGCGGCAAAGTCGCCCCGCAGCTGCGAGGTGACGTTCAGGTCCTCGATCTCGTGGCGGTTGGTGTCGCGGGTGATCTTGACGACGCGCACTTCTGCCTTGCCGTACTGGTTTTCGCCGAGGATGATCTTGCTGCTCATGGTCTTTTCCCAACTTCCGGTAAGTGGAACCTAGGTTCCATCACTGAAATTAAGCGCGCATTTCATGCGCGTTTCCGATGGAGCCGACCCAACAAAAAAGAGCCGGCATCCGTTGATGCCAGCTCATTACGACCCTGCCTGCTGCTCCCAGGTTACGTGACGTGCGCCACGAGTTGCCTAACAGCGTACCTCCGCAAACCGGTGGTGTACATCACAAGGCCAAAAATCATTTTATGACTGCCGTATGCCCAGCCGGCCCCGGAGCGCCATTGACGGCACCGTTGACGGCAAGCTGCTCCACTACCTACACTTTTCATATAGCAATAAATAAATTCCGAGATACGGAAACGCTATAGGAACAGGAGGAGCAGATGAACCCCCAGGAACAGAACCAGGTTGTGGAATTCCCGGCGCCGGGCCAGGAGTTGTACCTGCCCTTCGGAGCCAGTGATCCCGACTTCTACATTCCGGCCGACCACGAGCGGCGGTCCGGAGGCATTTCACGCTGGCTCCGCGCCCTTCCGGTGTTCGGGCGCCGCTGACCCCGGCCGCCGCTGACCCCTGGCCGGGCGTCAGGAGCCGGGGCCTCCGGGCCACTGCTTGCCCGCCCAGGGGTCGTAGTCCGCGACGAGCTCCTCCTGGGGCGGCCGGTCCGCCTCGGGTACATGCTGCAGGTTTACCCGCACCCGGTACCAGAGCGAGCTGGATCCACGCATCCCGTCCACAAGGACATCGGCGGGCTGAAGGGCCGCCACGACTCCGGCGTGCCGGGACCTCCATTCATCGAGCGCGGCGAGCGCCTCGGGCTTGGTCCTGGTCCGGGCCACTTCGATGAGCGGCATCACCGACTGCCGGCGTCCGGATCCGTTGCCGCCGCGCGGTGCCTTCTCTGCGGGACCCAGTTTTTCGGCAAGGGCCAGGAGTCCATCGAGCCTGCCCACCGCGCCGTCAATACCCGCATGCGGATCGCCGATCTCGGCGAACCGCTCCAGGACGGTGGGCACCGTGAACTGTTCCGGCCTGGCGGTGCGCACCTCTTCCCAGGTAAGCGGCGCCGAGACCCGGGCATCGGGCAGCGGCCTGACTGAATAGGCGGAGGCCACGGTGCGGTCCTTGGCGTTCTGGTTGAAGTCCACGAACACGCTCTCGCCGCGCTCCTCCTTCCACCACCGTGCCGTGGCGAGTCCGGGAGCGCGGTTTTCCACCTCCCGGGCCAGGGTTTCCGCAGCGAGCCGGACATCGCGGTAGGACCACTCCGGGGCAATGCGCACCAGGATGTGCAGCCCCCGCGAACCGCTGGTCTTCGGCCACCCCTCCAGGCCCACGTCCGCCAGGACCTCCTGCGCCACGTAGGCCACGTCCACGATCTGCGGCCAGTCCACTCCCGGCATGGGGTCCAGGTCCACGCGGAGTTCGTCCGGGTGTTCCAGGTCCTCTGCCCGGACCGGGTGCGGGTTCAGGTCAAGGCAGCCGAGGTTGATCACCCAGGCCAGGCCGGCCGCATCGCGGATCACTGCCTCCTCCGCCGAGGTCCCGGACGCGTAATGCAGCGTGGTGGTGTCAATAAAGGGCGGGTGGTTTTCCGGGACGCGCTTCTGGAAGAACGGCTCCGCGTCGATCCCCTTGGGAAACCGCTTGAGCACCATCGGCCGCCCTCCCGCACCCCGCAGCGCTCCGTCCGCCACAGCCAGGTAATAGCGCACGAGGTCAAGCTTGGTCAGCCCCGGCTGGGGGAATACCACCTTGTCCGGGCTGGAGATCCGGACCTCAACACCCTCGATATCCAGGACTTCGGCCGGCGTCTTTGACGGAGTCATGCCGCCACGGTAGCAGCGGCCAGTATCCCTGTCAGCCGTTTATCAGGCGTCGTGCCGCGGCGGAGTGCTCCGCGATGAGCCCCGCCACGTCCAATCCCGGAACCTGGCCGTCCACCACACGCCACTGCCCGCCGACCATCACCCGGTCCGCCCGGTCCGCGGCGCACAGGAGGAGGGCGGCCACGGGATCGTGGCTGCCGGAGAAACGCAGGTCGTCGAGCCGGAAGAGTGCCAGGTCCGCCTGCATCCCGGGTGCCAGCTGGCCCAGTCCGGTTCTGCCCAGGACCGCGGCGGATCCGCGGGTGGCCCAGCCCAGGGCCCGTTCCACCGGTACGTCGGCCCCGTACCGCAGCCGCTGGAGGTAGAGGGCCTGCCGCGCTTCCAGGATCATGTTGGAGGCGTCATTGGATGCCGAACCGTCAACGCCCAGCCCCACCGGAACTCCGGCGTCTTCCAGTTCCAGGACCCGGGCGGTGCCTGACGCCAGACGCATATTGGAGGTGGGGCAATGCGCCACCGCGGTCCCCGCGGCACCCAGCCGGGCGATCTCCGCGTCGCTGAAATGGATGCCGTGGCCCAGCCAGGTGCGGTCCGTCAACCAGCCGACGCTGTCCAGGTAGTCCACCGTCCGCAGCCCGAACATCTCCCGGCAGAAGTCCTCCTCGTCGAGGGTTTCTGCCAGGTGGGTGTGCAGCCGGACGTCCAGCCGCCCGGCGAGGGCCGCGCTTTCGGCCATGATCTCCTTGGTTACCGAGAACGGGGAGCACGGCGCCAGCGCAATCTGGATCACCGCGTCATCGCCGCGCTCGTGGTACCGGCCCACCAGGCGCTCGCTGTCCGCCAGCACCACTTCCGGGGCCTGCACGGTGGACTGCGGCGGCAGGCCGCCGTCGTCCGTTCCCAGCGTCATGGACCCGCGGGTGAGGGTGGCCCGCATGCCCAGCCGGCGCACCGCCTCCACTTCAATGTCAATGGCGTCCTCAAGGCCCGCGGGAAAAAGGTAGTGGTGGTCGGCAGCGGTGGTGCAGCCCGAGAGCAGCAGTTCGGCAAGGGCCACCGTGGTGGCCAGTTCCAGGTCTTTCGGCGTCAGCCGGGCCCATACCGGATAAAGGTTCTGCAGCCACGGGAACAGCGGGGCGTTGGCCACCGGACCCCAGGCCCGGGTGAGGGTTTGGTAGAAGTGGTGGTGCGTGTTGACCAGGCCCGGCAGCAGGACGTGGCTGCCGGCGTCGAACGTTTCGGTGCAGGGCGCGGCCGGCTTCTGCCCCGCTGCCAGGACTTCTTCAATCACTCCGCCGTTGACCACCACGCCACCCGAGGCGTCAAGAGTGTTGGCGGTGAAGGCGGCCAGGGGGCTCCGGATCCACAGGCGGGAGGCGGGCGCTGGATGGGGCTGGGGCATGGGATGTCCTGTTCTGGGCGCAGTGGCAGTTGTTCCAGCTCAGTGAGGCCCTGTCTGCTGATCCAGGTGCCCGCCACCTGCGGGCAGGACGGGTGGGATCAGACTAGGAAAACGCCTCCACCTGCGTCAATGGAAGTGATTGTGACTGCGTGGCGGCATCCGACGTGAAGGCGTCGAAACATGGATTTCACATTGCGAAATTAAATTTCCAGAAAACTATGGCGCAGCCCACAAAGCGGTGCTAATCTCGATTCTGCCAAAGGCGGGCGCCCCTCCTCGGGGAAGCTATCTACCAGGCGCAACTTAACCTTCACAGCACATGCTGAAGCCTGGTAACCGTTCGCACCTGGTTCTACTGGTACTGCACGGCATCAGGCTTCCCGGCAAAAGGAAGTCGCATCATGAGTACCACCGTCACGGCCGAACAATTTCTGGCCCGCTCCATCCGGCTGGCAACGGCCAACGTCCTTAACAGCGGAGGCCCGTTCGGCGCCATGATCGTCACGGCGGACGGCCAAACGTTCGACGGCGTCAACCGTGTCACAGCGGACAACGATCCCACCGCCCACGCCGAAGTCACCGCCATCCGCACCGCCTGCCGCGAACTGGGCACCTTCGACCTCAGCGGCGCAGTCCTGTACACCAGCTGCGAGCCATGCCCCATGTGCCTGGCGTCCGCACTTTGGGCCCGGGTGGGCCGCGTGGTCTACGCCGCGGACCGCCACGACGCCGCCTCCGTCGGCTTTGACGACGCCGTCTTCTACGAATACTTCGAAAACCAGGACAGGGACTCCCTGATGCCGGTATCCAAACTGGAGCTGGGCGATCCCCAGGCCCCGGCACCACTGGAGCCGTTCAACACCTGGAACACGCTCGAATCCAGGATCGACTACTAGGCGGCTGGGATGACCATCCTGGACCATTCCCACGAGGAGCATCCGGCTCCAACCACCAGCACCTCCCGGCGGGCGCCGCGCACTTCGGCACAGGGACCGCACGTCCCGCTGCCGCCGGCCCCGGAATCCTTCCTGGACCGCTTCTTCCAGGTCACCCGGCGCGGCTCAACCCTTGCCCGCGAATTCCGCGGGGGCCTGGTCACCTTCTTCACCATGGCGTACATCGTCATCCTGAACCCCCTCATCCTCGGCGGGTTCAGCGCGGACAACGCCCCCACCGACGTCGCCGGGGGCTGGCTATCCGCAGCCCAGGTGGGTGCCGTCACCGGCCTCACCGCCGGCGTCATGACCATCCTCTTTGGCCTCATCGCCAACCTGCCCTTCGGACTTGCCGCCGGCCTGGGCATCAACTCCTTCCTGGCCGTCTCGGTGATCCAGGAAGTCACCTGGCCCGAGGCCATGGGCCTGGTGGTGATCAACGGCATCCTGATCGTCCTCTTCGGCGTCACCGGCGCCCGGACCGCCATCTTCCGGGCAGTGCCCAAGGAACTGAAGGCCGCCATCACCGTGGGCATCGGCCTGTTCATCGCCTTCATCGGCTTCGTGGACTCCGGCTTCGTCCGGCCCACGGCAGGCGGTCCGCCGGTCCAACTGGGCGACGGCGGCTCCATCACCTCGGTACCCACGCTCGTCTTCGTCATCGGCCTCCTTGCCATGGGGATCCTGGTGGCGCGCAAGGTCCAGGGCGGCCTGCTCATCGGCATCGTCGGCACCACCGTGCTGGCCGCCGTCGTGGAAGCCGTCCTGAAGCTTGGCCCGGCCAGCGCCACCAGCCCCGGCGGCTGGCACCTGAACACCCCCGTCCTGTCCGGCCGGCTGGTCTCGGCACCGGACCTCGGTTTGGTGGGGCAGTTCGACCTGTTCGGCTCGTTCGCCCGGATCGGCGGCCTGGCCGCCACCATGCTGGTGTTCACGCTGGTGTTCACCAACTTCTTCGACGCCATGGGAACCATGACCGGCCTGGCCAGGAGCGCCGGCGTCGCCCACAAGGACGGCACGTTCCCGCGGCTGAAAGCGGCCTTCATCGTGGAAGGCTTCGGCGCCGTGGCGGGCGGGGCAACCTCCGGTTCCTCCAACACCGTGTACATCGACTCCGCCGCCGGCATCGGCGAAGGGGCACGGACCGGCCTGGCCTCGGTGGTCACCGGCGTGCTGTTCCTCGGCTCGATGTTCCTCACCCCGCTCACCAGCGTGGTGCCGCTCGAGGTCGCGGCCGCCGCCCTGGTGGTGGTGGGGGCGATGATGATGGCGCAGATCCGGGAGATCAAGTTCACCAAGTTCACCGTGGCCCTGCCGGCATTCCTGACCATCGTCACCATGCCGCTGACCTACTCGATCGCCAACGGCATCGGTGTTGGCTTCGTGAGCTGGGCCGTCATCGGGGCTGCGTCAGGCAAGGCGAAGAAAATCCATCCGCTGATGTGGGTGGTGAGCATCGGGTTCCTGGTGTACTTCGCCCGCGGTCCGATCAACCACCTGCTCGGAGGCTGAGCTTGCCCCAGCCACACCGGGGGCCGGGCCAACCCTTGGCCCGGCCCCTGCCAGGACCGACAATGGACACCACCGCCGCGCGGAAGAAGGAGTGCCGCCATGCTTGACCTGATCCCTTCGCTGGGCCCGTGGCTGCCCCGGCTTGCAGACGGGCAGTTCGCCGTTGCCACCATCGTGGCGGCGTCCGGTTCCGTGCCCCGGCCGGTGGGAACATCCATGCTGGTCACCGAATCCGGCGAGATGCTGGGCAGCCTCTCCGGCGGCTGCGTGGAAGGCGCCGTGGTGGTGCTCGCCCAGGAGGCAATGGACGACGGCGGCCCGCGCCTTGAGTCCTACGGGTTCAGTGCCGCCGACGCCTTCGCCGCGGGGCTCACCTGCGGGGGACGGCTGGACATCCACATCCAGCCGGTGCCCGCCGCGGTTCCGGCCGAACCCGCCCATCCGCTGCGCACCGCCCTGCTGCAACTCGCCAAACCCGGCCCGGACCAACCCATGGCCCTGGTACGGCTGCTGGGCAGCCCGGGAGGCGCCGCCGTCGTACTGCACCATCCCGCCACGGCCGGCCTGGCCGCATCCCCGGAGCTGTCCTTCCTCCAGGGGGAGGCGGCACTGCAGGTGGAGGCCATCCTGCGCCTCGGTGGCACCGGCCTGGTCAGTATTCCCGGGGCAGGGGACTGTCTGCCAGACCGGACAGGGCAGCCTATGGACGGGTCCGCCGTCCTCGTGGAGTCGCGGCTGGCCCCGCCGCGGATGCTGGTGTTCGGCGCCAACGACTTCGGCGCGGCACTGGTACCGGCTGCGAAGCTGCTGGGCTACCACGTGACCCTGGTAGATGCCCGGCCCGCCTTCGCCAGGCAGCCCCGTTTTGCCGCCGCCGACCAGGTGGTGGCCGACTGGCCGCACCGGTACCTGGCTGCGGAAGCCGCTGCAGGCAGGACGGACCACCGCACCGTGGCCGCCGTCCTGACCCACGATCCGAAGTTCGACATCCCGTTGCTGGAAGCCGCGCTGGCCCTGGACCTCGCCTACGTTGGCGCCATGGGCTCCCGCCGCAGCCACCTCCAGCGGGTGGGCGAACTCCTCAGCGCGGGTGTCCCGCCGGAGCGGATCGCCCAGCTGCACTCACCCATCGGGCTGGACCTTGGTGCCGCCACCCCCGCCGAAGTGGCGGTGTCCATCACCGCGGAAATCATCGCAGCCCGCAACCGCGCCGCCAGCTGCCTGCCGCTGCGCGAAACCTCCGGCACCATCCACCCCCACCCCGCGCCCACGCCGGCGCCTACAGACTCTGACAAGCAGGAGATCGCATGGACATGAACACCATTGAGGCGGTGGTCCGCACCACCGACCCCGCGGAATGGCGCGACGGCGACGCCTGGCTTGCCGGCGGGACGGTCCTTTTCTCCTACGGCAGCTACGCCTTCGGGCCCCAGCCGCTCAAACGGCTCCTGGACCTCGGCGCCGCAGGCTGGCCGCCGATCACCGTCACCGACGACGGGATCGAGCTTGCCGCCACCTGCACCATCGCCGGGCTGTACAGCCTTCCCGGGCTTCCGGACGTGTCGGACCGCGGCTGGCCGGCGCTGGACCTGGTCCGGGCATGCTGTGACTCCTTCGTGGCTTCCTTCAAGGTGTGGAACATGTCCACCGTGGGCGGCAACCTCTGCACCTCGCTGCCCGCCGGCCCCGTCATTTCGCTGTGCGCCGGACTGGACGGCACAGCCACCCTCATCGCACCGGATGGCGGCAGCCGCACCCTTCCGGTGGCGGACTTCATCACCGGCGACGCGAAAAACGCCCTGGCACCCGGTGAGCTGCTCCGCAGCGTCCACCTCCCGGCGTCGGCCCTTTCCGCCCGCGTGGCGTTCCGCCGCCTGTCCCTGAGCAACCTGGGCCGGTCCGGCGTGCTGCTCATTGGAAGGCTCGACGGCGGCACCTCCCTGGTGCTGACCGTCACCGCCGCCACCAAGCGGCCCGTGCAGCTGCGCTTCGACGCGCTGCCGGACGCGGACCGGCTGGCGGCCGGACTTGATGACCATATTCCGGCGGAGCTCTACCACGACGACATCCACGGGCTGCCCGCCTGGCGCCGCGACATGACGTACCGGCTGGCCGAGGAAATCCGGGCCGAGCTGGCAGCGCCGCAGGGAACGCCGGGACTGGCTGTGTCCGGGGACTTCTGGCCGCCCCGGACCGGCGGGATGCCGGGCTCCGGGCCCACAACTCTTTCGAAAGGGGCCTGAGCATGGCCATCGAGATTAACGGAATTTCCGCGGACACGGCACCCCGTCCCGGGCAGTGCCTGCGCACGTTCCTGCGGGAGCAGGGAAACCTGGGGGTAAAGAAAGGCTGTGACGGCGGCGACTGCGGTGCCTGCACGGTGCACGTGGACGGCACCCCGGTCCACAGCTGCATCTACCCGGCTGTCCGGGCGGAGGGCCATGCCGTCACCACTATCGAGGGGCTCGCGGATGCCGGCGCCCACGACGGGCAGCTCCACCCGGTGCAGCAGCAGTTCCTGGAGCGCCAGGGCTTCCAGTGCGGCTTCTGCACGGCCGGCATGGTGATGACGGCCGCCACCTTCACAGATGAACAGAAGGAGAACCTGCCCCGGAACCTCAAAGGCAACCTCTGCCGGTGCACCGGCTACCGTGCCATCGCGGATGCCGTCTGCGGGGACGCCGGGCACCCGGATCCCCAGGGGCCGGGCTCCGGCATCGCAGGGGACGGGCAGCCGGATCCGGAGCCGGGCCGGCTGGGCGATGACGTCCCGGCGCCGGCCAGCCGCGCAGTCGTCACGGGCGCTGCCCGGTACACCCTGGACGTGCCGCCGGAGCAGCTGCAGGGGCTGCTGCACCTGAAGATCCTCCGTTCGCCCCATGCCCACGCGCGGGTGGTGTCCATCGACAAGGCTGCGGCGCTGAGGGTTCCCGGCGTGGTAGCCGTCCTCACCTCCGAAGACGCCCCGGAACAGCTGTTCTCCACCGCACAACACGAGCTGTTCACGGACGACCCCGATGACACCCGGGTGCTCGATGACGTGGTCCGGTTCATTGGGCAGCGGGTGGCCGCCGTCGTGGCTGAATCGGTGGGCGCCGCGGAAGCCGGCGTCCGTGCCCTCCGGGTGGACTATGAGGAACTCCCGGCGGTCCTCTCACCGCAGGATGCACTGCTGCCCGGCGCCCCGCTGGTCCACGGTGGCAAGGATGCTGCAGGCTCCCGGATCGCCCGGCCTGAGCGGAACGTGGTGGCGGAGCTCCACTCGGAGCTGGGCAGCGTGGCCGACGGTTTCGCTGCCGCCGACTTCATCCACGAAAAGACCTACCAAACCCAGCGGGTCCAGCACGTGGCACTGGAAACCCATGCAGCCATCGCCTCGGTGGACGCTGAAGGACGGCTGCAGGTGCGCACCTCCAGCCAGGTCCCCTTCCTGGTCCGCCGCACCCTGTGCCGGATCTTCGGCCTGGAAGAGGACAAGGTGCATGTGGTGGCCGGCCGCGTGGGCGGCGGGTTCGGCGGCAAGCAGGAAGTGCTCACCGAGGACCTCGTGGCGCTCGCGGCCCTCAAGCTCGGGCGGCCCGTCCAGCTGGAACTGACCCGCACCGAACAGTTCACCGCCACCACCACCCGGCACCCCTTCACCATCAAGCTGAAGGCCGGAGCCAGCAAGGACGGGAAGCTGACGGCCCTGGAGCTGGACGTGGTGACCAACACCGGCGCCTACGGAAACCACGGCCCCGGCGTCATGTTCCACGGGTGCGGCGAATCGCTGGCGGTCTACAACTGCGCCAACAAGAAGGTGGACGCGCATTCTGTGTACACCAACACCGTGCCGTCCGGAGCTTTCCGCGGGTACGGGCTGAGCCAGATGATCTTCGCCGTCGAGTCCGCCATGGATGAGCTCGCCGCCGGGATCGGCATGGACCCGTTCGAGTTCCGCCGCCGGAACATGGTCCGGGAAGGGGACCACATGCTGTCCACCCAGCCGGACCCGGAAGAGGACGTCCATTACGGCAGCTACGGGCTGGACCAATGCCTGGACCTGGTCAGGGACGCGCTGTACCGCGGCCGCGAACGCTACCGGCAGGCCGGCCTTGAGGACCTGGGGCCTGACTGGATGGTAGGCGAAGGCACGGCCCTGTCCATGATCGACACCGTGCCGCCGCGCGGCCACTTTGCCCATTCAAGGCTCCGGCTCCTGCCGGACGGAACGTACCAGGCCGACGTCGGGACCGCCGAGTTCGGGAACGGCACCACCACGGTGCACGCCCAGCTTGCCGCTACCGCCCTCTCCACGGAAGCGTCCAGGGTGGCGGTGCGGCAATCGGACACGGACTTGGTAGAGCACGATACCGGCGCCTTCGGCTCGGCCGGCACCGTAGTGGCCGGCAAAGCCACCCTCGCCGCAGCAGAGGAACTGGCCGTCCGGATCCGTGCATTCGCCGCCGGCATCCGGCAGACCCAGGCGTCCGCCTGCGTCCTTGAGGACGACGTCCTGGTGGTCGACGGGACTCCCGTGGCACTGTCTGAACTGGCCCAGGCCGCGGAGAGTGCCGGCGTCGAACTCGCCG
Source organism: Pseudarthrobacter sp. Pseusp20 (assembly GCF_059492155.1). Lineage (NCBI taxonomy): Bacteria > Bacillati > Actinomycetota > Actinomycetes > Micrococcales > Micrococcaceae > Pseudarthrobacter > Pseudarthrobacter sp. Pseusp20. The sequence goes on along the minus strand of NZ_CP168521.1, from coordinate 4,008,457 downwards.
CCGAGGGGCGCTGGGGCGGGACTCCGCGCTCCGTCGCATTCAATGTGCACGGCTTCCGGGTGGCGGTGAACCGCGGCACCGGCGAGCTGAAGATCCTGCAAAGCGTGCAGGCGGCCGACGCCGGCGTGGTGGTCAACCCGCGGCAGTGCCGCGGCCAGATCGAAGGTGGGATCGCCCAGGCCCTTGGCGCCACGCTCTACGAGGAGGTGGTGGTGGACGACGCCGGGAAGGTCACCACGGACATCCTGCGGCAGTACCACATCCCTACTTTTGCGGACGTGCCGCGCAGCGAGGTGTACTTCGCGGACACCAACGACAAGATGGGGCCGCTGGGGGCCAAGTCGATGAGCGAAAGCCCCTTCAACCCGGTGGCGCCGGCGCTGGCCAACGCCATCCGCAACGCCACGGGCGTGCGCTTCGCGTCGCTGCCAATTGCCCGGGACCGCATCTACCTGGGGCTGAAGGAGGCGGGGCTGGTGCCCAAGCTCGAGCACGCCCAATCATAACCCCGGGGCCGTGCCCGCACCGTGCGTGCGGAAGGCCCAAAAGGTGCTCGCAGCGGGGCAACCTGACTGCGGGTTGCATCGTTGCATATAGTCAGGGGATGGAACAGCGGATTTTAGGCAAGACCGGACGGAACGTCTCCATCGTGGGGCTCGGCACCTGGCAGCTCGGCGCGGACTGGGGCAACGTGGACCCGGCACAGGCGCAGGCCATCCTCGCCGCCTCCGTGGAGGCCGGGGTCACCCTCTTCGACACCGCAGACGTGTATGGCGATGGCAAGAGTGAGCAGGCTATCGGGAAGTTCCTGGCGGACAACCCGGGCCTCGGCGTCACGGTGGCCACCAAGATGGGCCGCCGGATGGAACAGCGGCCGGAAAACTACACGCTGGCCAATTTCCGCCAATGGGTGGACCGCTCAAGGAAAAACCTGGGCACGGACACCCTGGACCTGGTCCAGCTGCACTGCCCGCCCACCCCGGTCTACAGCAACAACGAGGTCTACGACGCCCTGGACACCCTTGTGGCCGAAGGCGCCATCCGTAACTACGGCGTCAGCGTGGAGCGGACGGACGAGGCCCTCGAAGCCATCCGCCACGAGGGAACTGCCTCGGTGCAGATCATCCTGAACGCCTTCCGGCTCAAGCCGCTGGACGAGGTGCTTCCGGCCGCCAAAGCGGCCGGGGTGGGCATCATCGCCCGCGTGCCGCTGGCGTCCGGCCTGCTGTCCGGGAAGTACTCGAAAGAGACCACCTTCGCGGAGAACGACCACCGGAACTACAACCGCAAGGGCGAGGCGTTCGACGTTGGCGAGACTTTCTCCGGCGTGGACTACGAACTGGGCCTGAAGGCCGTGGCGGAGTTCGAACAGCTGGTGCCGGAGGGCGCCACCACCGCGCAGACGGCCATTGCGTGGATTGCCGCGCAGGACGGCGTCACCTCGGTGATCCCCGGCGCGCGCAACGTGGATCAGGCCAGGGCGAACGCCGCTGCGGCCACGGTCAGCATCAGCGAAGAGTTCGACGCCGGCGTCCGCTGGATCTACGACCACTACTTCCGTGAGGCCATCCACCCCCGCTGGTAAGGCAGCACCTGTGGGCGGCGGGGAGTTGAACGATGACCAAGACGTCGGACTACCGGGCGGTCCTGGAAGCGCTGCCGTCGGCGCAATGGGAGGCGTACCTCCAAGCCGAGTCAGGATTGCCGGGGCCGCGCGGCAACCTTGAACTGGTTGCGGCGTTCGCCGACGTGGCGGATCCCGGCCTCATCCGACGGCTCGTTGATAGTCCGGACGAGTACCTTGCCATGTGCGCTGCTGTCGGCCTCGGCCGCCTGCTTGCCGCGGGTGACCAGCGCGCCGCGGAAACACTAAGGGTCTTGGCGGAGGACGGGCGCTGGCGGGTTCGTGAAGGTGTTGCCATGGCCCTGCAGCGGCTGGGAGACGCGGACATGCGGGCACTGTGGGCGTTGGCCAGGGAATGGGTGGACGGGAAGCCCCTGGTCCAACGTGCCCTTGCAGCCGGGGTCTGCGAACCACGGCTGCTCCGCATACCGGAAGACGCAGCCAAGGCAGTGGAAACCCTTGACTGGATCACTGCCTCGGTCGAAGGAACCGGCCCCGAATCGCGGAAGCTGGATCAATTCCGCGTGCTGCGCCAGGGGCTCGGCTATTGCTGGAGCGTTGCCGCGGCCGCTTCCCCTGCCCTGGGCTTCGCGCGGCTGGAGCGGTGGGCAGCCAGCCAGGACAAGGATGTCCGCTGGATCGTGCGCGAAAACCTTCGGAAAGCCCGGCTGTCCCGCGCGGACGCACCGGCAGCGGAACGCGTTGCGGCGATCCTGGACCACTCCGGCGGATGACAGCGCCAGCAATTCAAGCCTTCGTTGAGCGGCTGGCCGCCGTCGAGGCCGGGCCGGCCTGCAACAACTTCTTCAACCGTTCCGTCCCGGCGAATGAGCTGCGCCGGCGCAACCTTGAGATCTACCTGCAGGAAATGCTGGACCGGCGGCCCAGGGTACTGCTGGTGGGTGAGGCCCCGGGGTTTAGGGGCATGCGGATCACGGGCGTGCCCTTCACCAACAGGACCATCATCGAAGGTCCCGTCAACAGGTTTGGACTCTTCGGCCCCGGCAAAGGCTATGTGCTGCCGCCGGACGCCGCGGGAATAGCCGCCGAACCTACTGCAACGGTGCTGTGGCAAGTCCTCGAAGAAGTGGACTTCGTACCGCTGCTCTGGAGTGCTTTCCCCTGGCACCCCCACCAGCCCGGCAAGCCCTTGTCCAACCGCACACCAAAACCCTCGGAAACCAAGCTCGGAACATCCTTCTGGCAGGAGCTCGCGGAGATCTTCGGGATCAGCTCCATCGTGGCAGTGGGAAATGTGGCCCAGCACAGCCTGCAGCGCAGCGGCCTGGCTGCCCCTAAGATCCGGCATCCTGCCCATGGCGGCCGGTCCGGCTTCAAGCGGGGACTCGAGGAGTTGCTTGAGGGAAGGCTGCAGGATTGACCTGACTCTTCACGGCCAGAATGTCCGACCCCCTTGTCATGATGGGTTTATGGGGAAAGCGGCGGTGGTGAGGGCGTTCGAGGAGATCCGTGCTGCCCTTGCTGTGCTTCAGGCTGAGGTGGATGGGGAGGGTCTGGAGGCGTTCGCGGATGCTGATGCGGTTTCTGATCCGCTGGCCGGTTTGGCGGATGGGTGCCTGGACATCCTCGCCGGGGCCCGGGAGGTCGAGGCGCGGGTTGCGGGGGTGAAGGCGAAGGCTGCGGTGGGGTACGCGGAGGCTGCGCATGCTGTGGCGGGGCCGGACGTGCCGGTGGTGGCGCAGGAGATGGCGGTCGCGGCGGAGATCGGGTGCGTGCTGGCGTTGGGTCCGCGGGCGGCGGGGTCGTTCCTGGCCACCTCCCATGCCCTGACCAGCAGCTTGCCGCGGACTTTGGACGCGTTGCAGTCCGGGGCCCTGTCGTGGCAGCACGCGCTGGTGCTGGCAGATGAGACGGCGTCCCTTGATGTGGCGGGGGCGGCGGCGTTGGAGGCGCATTTCCTGGACCCTGAAGCACAGGACGCCGCCCGCGGCTGCCCGGTTGGGGAGCTGCCGGCGCACCGGTTCCGGGTCAAGGCCCGGACCTGGCGGGAACGCCACCACGCCGAATCGATCGAGAAGCGGCATGCCAGGGGTGTGGCGGAGCGGCGGGTGGAGTTCCGGGCGGACCGGGACGGGATGGCGTGGCTGGGCGCGTACCTGCCCGCGGACCAGGCCATGTCCGGGTGGAACCGGCTCACCGCTGCCGCGCGGGGTTTGCAGGGCCCGGCCGAGGACAGGACCATGCCCCAGCTGCGGGCCGACAGTTTCGCCGCAGCCCTCCTCGGCAGCGGCGACACCCGGGGCGGCAGCACCAGTCTCAGCCGTGCCACTGCCGGCGTCGTGGCTGCTGCGGGGCCGGGCGCCGGCACCAGCGGCAGCGGTACCAGCGCCGCATCGGGAACTGGCCACCATTCGTCGCCGGTCCGCGCCGAGGTCCTGGTTACGGTTCCGGTGTTCGCGCTGATGGGCCTGACCGATGAACCGGCGATGCTGGACGGGTATGGTCCGGTGCCGGCGTCGATGGCGCGGCGACTGGTCGCGGACGGGGCGGCCTCGTTTTACCGGGTGTTGGTGGATCCCCGGGACGGGGCGCCGTTGGAGATTGGCCGGAAGAGTTACCGGGTTCCCAGGGCGATGCGGGCCTGGCTGCGGATGCGGGACGGGAAATGCCCGTTCCCGGGCTGCAGCAACACCTCCCTGGACACGGAGGCCGACCATCTCCTCGCCTGGCACCACGGCGGCACCACCGGCATCAGCAACCTGGGACAGCCCTGCCCGAAACACCACAGGCTCCGGCACACCACCGCCTGGAAACCCACCCCGGCCAGCACGAACGAACCACCCGGCTGGACCTCACCCACCGCCCGCCACTACACAAGCGAACACCAGGACTGGGAACCACCAAGGTGGCCGGAACGACCACAGCCGGGCAGCATCGACATCGTTCACCACGGCACGTCCCCCTGGGAGGATGCCCTTGAGAAGTTCCTGCACGCCCATGCCTGACCACCCTCGGTTGCTAACGGAGAAGCCCCAACTGGTCCGGGGTATCCACATCCTCACCCGTTGATTGGTCGCTGCAATCCACCTCATCCACCAGTTCCGGATGCGCCCGCAGGAAGCCGCGTGCGCCGGCGTCGCCCTTCACTGTTGCACACACCGCTTCCCGCAGGGACACGTCGATGAGCAGGGGATGGCCGCGCTGGAGTTCAGCGTCCCCGCCCTCGCCCGGGCCGTCGCGTCGGCGGTAGGCGGCAGCGGTAATCCGTCCGCGGCGGTGGCGGTCCAGCAGCCGCTCCACGGTTTCGGAGGTCAGGCCCGGCTGGTCCACCAGCGCAACCAGCAGGTGATCCTGCGGAGCCGCGGCCTGGTTCCCGAGCAGGAAGGAACTGCCCATGCCTGACTGCCATTCCACGTTGGTCAGCACGCGGCACTGGTCCAAACGGGCAGCAGCCTCAACATCAGCTGCTCCAGCCCCCAGGACCACCACCACTTCCCGGCAGCCGCCGTCGAGCAGCCTGCCTGCGATGGCCTCAACCAGTGGCCGACCGCGATACGGCAACAGGGCCTTGGGGCCCAAACCCAGCCGTGTCCCGCCTCCGGCTGCCAGCACAATGCCCGTCACCCCGGGGCCAGCCGATTCCGTTCCGCGGGCATCCATGCTCGTCATAGCTGCACTGTAGTGCTTCCGAGGCGGTGGCCTTTTACACACCAAGTTCCCGGGCACGCCGCAATGCGCCAACGGCTCCAGCCACGAGCTCCTGCACGATCCCTGCGGCCGGGAGAATGCTGCTGACCAGCCCCGCGGACTGGCCGGTGAATGGTACATACTCCTCCATCCGCCCCTCCCGGATTCCCGTTCCAATATCTTCCTGGAGCCGGGCCGACTGCTGCACCGCTCCAGCCCGGTTGGGTTGCCACTGATCTATGAAAGGGGTCCGCAGGGCGCGGGGAACCACATCGAAGGCACCGCTCCCCGGTTTCGTGAAGATATCGTCCCAGACCTCCACCTTGACGGCGTCCTGGGCTTCGGCGGCTACCAGGGAGCGTTTCCAGCCTTCGCTGATCGATGCTTCTGTCGACGCCAGGAAACGCGTCCCCATATTTGCTCCCTGGGCGCCCAGCATGAGGGCAGCCGCCAAGCCCCTGCCGTCTGCAATTCCACCCGCAGCCAGAACCGGCAAGGGATTCACCGCATCCACCACCTGCGGCACCAGGACCAACGTGGAGATACTCCCGCCGAACCCGCCGGCTTCAGCTCCCTGGGCAATGATCACGTCCGCGCCGCGGTCCGCAGCCAGCCGGGCCTGCTGGACAGTGTGGACCTGCTGTACAAAAAGGCCACCCGCTGCATGCACCTTTGCCGGGAACCCGTACGGATCGCCCAGCGCCATGGAAATCACAGGCGCCTGCATCTCCACAGCTATGTCGAAGGACTCGGGGTGGCCCTGCAGCCAGGGCTGGGTGAAGTTCACCGCGAAAGGCCGCCCGGTGAGCTCCCGGATTCGCCGGATGCTGCCGCGAAGATCCTCGGCGGTGCGAAGTGCACCGCCGAGGCTGCCCAAAGCGCCTGCGTTGGAAACAGCAGCAGCCAGTGCTGCATCGCTCCCGAAGGGCCCCATTCCCGCCTGCATGATGGGGTAGTCAATTCCGAGGAGTTTACAAAAAGACGTCCGCAGCATCGGACTCCACCGCTGCTCCTTCACACAACAGGGACGGGCTTACAGGGCAAGTACAGACCGCAGCTGCACCGTCGTCAATAGGCCCAAAGGCCTCCGGAATTTGGGCGGTTCCCCGTCTCAGGCGTCGCCGCCCGCGCCACCGGTGGTGCCGGCGTTGACGTCCAGGAGTTTGTAGCGGTCCAGGGCATACGACGGCGCGCCCTCCTCAACCTCGCCCCTCGCCGCCAGCATTTGCAGCACTTTCACCACGATGGAGTGGGTGTCGTTCTTGAAGTAGCGGCGCGCTGCTGCGCGGGTGTCGGAGAAGCCGAAGCCGTCGGCGCCGAGGGTGGCGAATTCGTTGGGGACGAACTGCCGGATCTGGTCGGGGACGGCTTTCATGTAGTCGGAGACGGCGACGATGGGGCCGGTGGCGCCTTCGAGTTGCTGGGTGACGAACGGGGTGCGGGCGGGTTGGCCGGGGTTGAGGAAGGCTTCTTCTTCGGCGGCGAGGCCGTCGCGGCGCAGTTCGTTCCAGGAGGTGACGGACCAGACGTCGGCGGAGACGTTCCAGTCGTCGGCCAGGACGCGCTGGGCTTCGATGGCCCAGGGCACGGAGACGCCGGAGGCGAGGATCTGGGTGCGGGGACCGTCGATCTTTGCCGGTGCGAGCAGGTAGATGCCCTTGATGACGCCTTCGATGTCGAGGTTTTCGGGTTCGGCGGGCTGGACGATGGGTTCGTTGTACACGGTGAGGTAGTACATGACGTTCTTGTCCGTTGAGTCCGGCCCGTACATGCGTTCGAGGCCGGAGCGGATGATGTGGCCGATTTCGTAGCCGTAGGCGGGGTCGTAGGTGAGCACGGCGGGGTTGGTGGAGGCGAGCAGGGGGGAGTGGCCGTCGGCGTGCTGGAGGCCTTCGCCGGTGAGGGTGGTCCGGCCTGCGGTGGCGCCGATGATGAAGCCGCGGGTCATTTGGTCTGCTGCGGCCCAGAAGGCGTCGCCGGTGCGCTGGAAGCCGAACATGGAGTAGAACACGTAGACCGGGACCAGGGGCACGCCGTGGGTGGCGTAGGAGGTCCCGGCGGCGGTGAAGGCTGCCACGGCGCCGGCTTCGTTGATGCCGGGGTGGATCAGTTGCCCGGCGGGGGATTCCTTGTAGGCCAGGACCAGGTCGCGGTCCACGGACAGGTAGTTCTGGCCCTCGGGGTTGTAGATCTTCGCGGTGGGGAAGAACGCATCCATGCCGAACGTGCGTGATTCATCCGGCACGATGGGCACAATCCTGCCCCCGAACTTTTTGTCACGGAGCAAATCCTTGAGCAGGCGGACGAAGGCCATGGTGGTGGCGGCCTGCTGCTTGCCAGAACCCCGCCTGGCTACCTCGTAGGACTTTTCATCCGGAAGCTCCACAGCACTGTATCGGCTGCGGCGCTCGGGAACCGATCCGCCCAACGCCCGCCGCCGTTCAAGGAGGTAGGCGATCTCGGGTGCATCCAGGCCCGGGTGGTAATAGGGAGGCCGGTATGGGTCGGCGTCCAGTTGTTCGTCCGAGATGGGGATCCGCAGGTAATCCCTGAAGTCCTTGAGATCCTCGACCGTCAGCTTCTTCATTTGGTGCGTGGCATTCCTGCCTTCAAACCGCGGTCCCAGGCCGTAGCCCTTGACGGTGTGGGCGAGGATGACGGTGGGTTTGCCCTTGAATTCGGTGGCGGCTTTGTAGGCTGCGTAGACCTTGCGGTAGTCGTGGCCGCCGCGTTTGAGGTTCCAGATCTGGTCGTCGGTGAGGTCCGCGACGAGGTCTTTGGTCTGCGGGGTTTTGCCGAAGAAGTGTTCGCGGACGAACCCGCCGGATTCGGCTTTGTAGGTCTGGTAGTCCCCGTCGACGGTTTCGTTCATGATTTTCACCAGGGAGCCGTCGGTGTCGCGGGTGAGCAGGTCATCCCATTCCCGGCCCCAGACGACCTTGATCACGTTCCAGCCCGCGCCGCGGAAGAACGCTTCGAGTTCCTGCATGATCTTGCCGTTGCCGCGCACCGGCCCGTCCAGGCGCTGGAGGTTGCAGTTGATCACGAAGTTCAGGTTGTCCAGGTTTTCGTTCGCCGCCAGCTGCAGCAGGCCGCGGGATTCGGGTTCGTCCATTTCGCCGTCGCCCAGGAACGCCCAGACCTGCTGGTCCGAGGTGTCTTTCAGGCCCCGGTTGTGCAGGTACCGGTTGTTCTGGGCCTGGTAGATCGCGTTCATCGGGCCGATGCCCATGGACACGGTGGGGAATTCCCAGAAGTGCGGCATCAGGCGCGGGTGCGGGTAGGAGGACAGGGCGTGGCCCTCGCGGGACTTTTCCTGCCGGAACCCGTCCAGGTCCTCCTCGGAGAGGCGTCCTTCCATGAACGCCCGGGCGTACATGCCGGGGGAGGCGTGGCCCTGGAAGAAGACCTGGTCCCCGCCGCCGGGGTGGTCCTTGCCGCGGAAGAAGTGGTTGAACCCGACCTCGTACAGGGTCGCGGCACCGGCGTAGGTGGAGATGTGCCCGCCGACGCCGATATCGGGCCGCTGCGCCCGGTGGACCATGACCGCGGCGTTCCACCGCATGTAGGCCCGGTACCGGCGCTCGTACTCCTCGTTGCCCGGGAACTGGGCTTCCTGGTCCACCGGGATCGTGTTCACGTAATCGGTGGTGGTCACCATCGGCACCCCGACGCTCTGCGCGCCGGCGCGCTGCAGCAGGCTCCGCATGATGTATTGGGCACGCTCGGTGCCCTGTTCCCTGATCAACGCATCCAGGGACTCAACCCACTCGGCAGTCTCTTCCGGATCACGATCAGGCAGCTGGTTAGTCAACCCGCTGAGGATATGGGAGGTATCTTCTCCTGCAGCCACGGCAGCCTCTTTTCATCTTCGAATGCTCGGCTTGAGTTTTCATATTACGAGAAAACATTATTGCTAGATGAGATTAGTCAGACGCAGGGGTATGGTCAATGCGACCGGTGCCCCTGAGCCCGCAGAGTGCGCAGGCCGGGAGGAAGAAACAGTTTGTGACTGCCTGCCCATGCCGGCATTGCTTGACGTTCCCGTGACGCAGGTCATACTCTTATTTCGCTATTCAATATCTCGATTCCGCAATGTGGAATAACAGAAACGACCCGAGGTCGGCCTCACCACACGGAATCCACCAAAGAATTGAGACCCCTATGCAGACCCCTCCATCGGCGGGCGTTGACGCGGACCTGGATCTGACAGCGCCGTCAGCCGGGTCGGTCCACCCGGCCGGCAGCGTTGAAGCCCTGTGCGAATCGGCCAGCGCGGCTTCCGGCAAGAGCATCAGCCCTTCCCTCTACAATGCAGACCTTGCCCCCACCAAACGCGCAGGCCGCAGCTGGACGAGCTACAGCATCTTCACCCTGTGGGCCAATGACGTGCACAGCCTGGGCAACTACGCCTTCGCCATCGGGCTGTTCGCATTGGGGCTGGGTGGGTGGCAGATCCTGATGGCACTCGGCATTGGTGCCGCGCTGCTGTTCGGCCTCCTTACCCTTTCCGGCTTCATGGGGGTGAAGACCGCCGTCCCCTTCCCGGTCATGAGCCGCATCAGCTTCGGCATCAGGGGCGCCCAGATCGCCAGCCTCCTCCGCGGCGCGGTGGCCGTGGCCTGGTTCGGCATTCAGACGTACCTGGCGTCCGTTGTCTTCCGCGTCATGCTCGTGGCCATGTTCCCGGGCCTCCACGACCTGGACCAGGACTCCCTCCTGGGGCTGTCCACGCTGGGGTGGATGGCATTCGTGGCCCTCTGGGTGGTCCAGCTGGTCATCGTCAGCTTCGGCATGGAGATGATCCGCAAATACGAGGCCTTCGCCGGCCCTGTCATCCTGGCCACCATGGCCGCAATGGCTGTCTGGATCTTCGTGGAAGCCGGCGGAAGCATCGCCTGGTCCTCCAACAAGGCCCTGGAAGGGCCGGAAATGTGGCTCACGATCTTCGCCGGCGGCGCCCTATGGGTTTCGATCTACGGCACCTTCGTCCTGAACTTCTGCGATTTCACCCGCTCAGCCGTCTCAAAGAAGGCCGTGGTCCGCGGAAACTTCTGGGGCATCCCCATCAACATGCTCGTGTTCGGCGCCATCGTGGTGGTCATGGCCGGTGGCCAGTTCAAAATCAACGGGACCATCATCAAGAGCCCCTCGGATATCGTCCAGACCATCCCCAACACGCTGTTCCTGGTCCTTGCGTGCCTTGCCCTGCTGATCCTGACCATCGCAGTGAACCTCATGGCCAACTTCGTCGCCCCTGTCTACGCCCTGACCAACCTGTTCCCCCGGCGGTTGAACTTCCGCAAGGCAGCAATGGTCTCCGCCACCATCGGCCTGGTCATCCTGCCCTGGAACCTCTACAACAACCCGCTGGTCATCGTGTACTTCCTGGGCGGCCTCGGTGCCTTGCTCGGCCCGCTGTTCGGCGTCGTCATGGCTGACTACTGGCTGATCCGCCGTGGCAAGGTCAACGTCCCCGAGCTCTACACGGCATCACCGGAGGGCGCGTACTTCTACAGGAAGGGCGTCAACCCCCGGGCGATCATCGCCATGGTTCCGGCCGCCGTCCTTGCCCTGCTGATCGCCTTCGTACCGGCACTGGCTGCCGCGGCACCCTTCGCCTGGTTCTTCGCAGCGGGCATTGCGGCGGCACTGTACTTCTTCATCGCCGACCGCAACCAAAGGCTGGACGACCACGACGGGGAAGCCATCGCCGTCGTCAGTACCCACTGAGCCAGTCACAAGCCAAGGACCTACCCAATGCGCATACTTGTCGCCAACGTAAACACCACGCAATCAATGACGGACTCCATCGCGGCCTCGGCACGCAGTGTTGCCGCTCCCGGCACGGAAATCGTGGGAATCACCCCGAGGTTCGGCGCGGACTCCTGCGAAGGCAACTTCGAAAGCTACCTGGCTGCCATCGCCGTGATGGACGCCGTCACCTCCTTCCCGGCAACGTTTGACGCCGTCATCCAGGCCGGCTACGGCGAGCACGGGAGGGAAGGGCTCCAGGAACTGCTGGACGTGCCGGTGGTCGACATCACCGAGGCTGCCGCCGGCACAGCCATGTTCCTGGGCCATAAGTACTCGGTGGTCACCACGCTGGACCGGACGGTTCCCCTCATCGAGGACCGGCTGAAGCTGGCCGGCCTGGACGCAAGATGTGCTTCCGTCCGTGCCAGCGGAATGGCGGTCCTGGAACTCGAGGAGGAACCGGAACGCGCCGTTGAGGCAATCATCAACCAGGCCATGCTGGCCGTCACTGAGGACAAGGCCGAGGTCATTGTCCTTGGCTGCGGCGGGATGGCGGGGCTGGACGAACAGATCCGGCAACGGGCAGGCGTTCCCGTAGTGGACGGTGTGGCCTCGGCCGTAACCATCGCCGAATCGCTGGTCCGGATGGGCCTTTCCACCTCCAAGGTGCGGACCTTCGCTGCGCCGCGTCCCAAGACCGTCATAGGCTGGCCGCTGAACAAGCCGGCCGTGCCGGTGCAGTTTTAGGCCAGGAGACCGCATGACCACTTCCCTTCCCACAGCACGCGTCGCCGTAGTGACCGGGGCCGGCTCCGGCATTGGCCGGGAGGTTGCCCGGCAGATGCTGGCCGACGGCTACCGGGTGGTGCTGGCCGGCCGCCGCGAGGCCCAACTTGCTGAAACGGCGGACGGCCACGTGGACGCCCTGGTGGTGCCGTGCGACGTCACCCGGCCCGACGACGTCGAACGGCTTTTCGAGGCAGCGCGCCGGAAGTGGGGGCGGGTGGACGTCCTGTTCAACAATGCCGGCGTGTTCGGCCCCGCTGCCGGGGTGGATGAGATCAGCCTGGAAGACTGGAACGCCACCCTTGCCGTGAACCTCACCGGGTCCATGCTGTGCGCCGCCGCGGCGGTAAGGACCATGAAATCGCAGGAACCCCAGGGCGGCCGGATCATCAACAACGGCTCCATCTCGGCGCATTCACCGCGGCCGCGGACGGTGGCCTATACGGTCACCAAGCACGCCATGACAGGCCTGACCAGGAGCATCGAACTGGACGGCCGGGGCTACGGCATCACCTGCGGGCAGATCGACATCGGCAACACCGCCACCGACATCATGGACACCATCGGCGTCGGCTCGGGGGCCCTGCAGGCAGACGGCAGCCGCAAGGTGGAGCCCATGTTTCCGGTGGCGGACGCGGCCCGCGCAGTACTGATGATGGCCAACATGCCGGCCTCGGCCAGCGTGGGGTCAGTAGTGGTCACCGCTGCGGGCATGCCCTTCATTGGTCGCGGCTAGGGCTTCTGCCGGGCCGGAGCAGCGCGAAGGGCCGGAGGGGCTAGAGGGGCAGCAGGGCTGACAGGTCCGCCCGCAGCCCGGACGCGGCCACCTTTCCGGCGCTGACTGCGTCGGCCCACTCCATCTGTCCCGTCACCATCGCAAGCCAGGTGGCGGCGTCGCACTCAATCACGTTGGGCGGGGTGCCGCGCGTATGCCGCGGGCCCTCAACGCACTGGGTGACGCCGAACGGCGGGACGCGCACCTCCACGGAGTTTCCCGGTGCACGCGCCGTCAGCTCCTCCAGCGAGTACCTGACGGCAGTGGCCAGGACGGTTCGCGGCAAGGGAGCGTCCGACGACGGCTGGGCAGCTTCCAGCCATGCGTTCAGTGCTGCTTTGCCTTGCTGGACGTCAATACGACGGCGGGCTACGGCCATGCGGTCAGCCTTCCTTTGATGTCTGGTGTGGGAAGGGGTGTCAGTCCAGGAGGGCGGAAACAGCGGGGCCCAGGCGGATCTTTCCTACCGGCCGTCCGCCGCCCATCACCGGTTCCACAACCTGCTCCAGGGCGCTGGCAACTCCCGGGATCTCCACGGCCCCCGCCGCGGCGAGCAGCGTCAGGGCCACCAGCGAGGTGGCCCTGATGTTTCCGTCCAGGATCTTGACGGCCACGGACACGCCCTGCGGAGTGGCCATGGCCAGCACCCCCTCTGCCCCGATCTTGGCGATGATCTCCAGCTCGTCCATCACCAGGGTGTTGGCCTCGCCACGGCCCTGTACCGCCCATGGGTAATCGAGCATCGAAGTGGCGATGGTGGCGGCCCTGGCGCTGAAGCTCTGGTCCCCGGGAGCCTTGGCGAGCTGGGAGTAAGCCCTGGCCAGGCCTTTCAGGGAGACAGCCGCCACGGGGGCGCCGCAGCCGTCGATCCCCAGGTGGGCGATCTTCTCACCCGTGTATTCCTCCACAACGGTGCGCACGCGCTGCTGCAGCGGGTGGTTCGGCTCCAGGTAGCTGTGCGTGTCCCACCCGTTTTCCGTGCAGGCCCACAGGAAAGCGGCGTGCTTTCCGGAGCAGTTGTACGCCAGCCGCGACTTGCCCTTTTCGGAGCGCACCAGCCAGTTCCGGGCCGTTTCATCCTGCGGCCAGGCCTCGGGGCACTGCAGCTGGTCTTCACGGACTCCGGCGGCCTTGAGCATGCCCGCCACCACGTCCATGTGGTCCAGGGAGCCCGTGTGGCTTCCGCAGGCAATGGCCACCTGGGCGCCCCGCAGCGGAACCCCGGACTGCATGGCGGCCAATGCCTGGAACGGCTTGAGCGTGGACCGCGCGAAGATGGGCGTGTTGATGTCTCCGAGTTCGGTGACCACCGAGCCGTCGGCGGACAGGAGCACGGCGGAACCGATGTGCCGCGACTCCACAAAGCCGCTGCGTTCGATCACGGCCAGTTCGACGGCGGAGTCAACAGTGAAGGTGGCATGCGGATTATGCGGCATACTGCCAGTCTATGGGCCAGCCCCGCAGAAGCCCGGGCACTCCGGGCTGCGGCCTACTGCACGGTGACCATTATCGACTGCCAGCCCGACGCACCGTCAGGCACGGGATCTGCGCGCTGGTCGGTTTGGACCGCCCCGGTCCCGTCGGTTGCCCGTACCTTGATGTAGTGGGGGCCGGGCGTGGCGTCCCACTCATAGGACCACTGGCGCCAGGTAACGGTGGACGCTTCGGCGGAGAGGGTGGCTTCCGCCCACCCGCCGTTGTCGATCTGGATTTCCACTTTGCTGATGCCGCGAGTTTGGGCCCATGCGGTGCCGCCCACCGCGACTTTCCCGGCCGGCACCTTCGCGAAGGACTTGGGCACGTCCACGCGGGCCATCGTCTTGATGGGGCCGCGCTCGGACCAGCCGCGCTCGGTCCAGTAGGCCTTGCTGTCCGCGAAACGGGTGACCTCCAGGTCCACCACCCATTTGGTGGCGGACACAAACCCGTACAGTCCGGGGACCACCATCCGCACGGGGTAGCCGTGCTCCAGCGGAAGCGGCTCACCGTTCATGCCGATGGCCAGCATGGCGTCCCTGTCATCCTGCAGGACCTCAAGGGGAGTGGAAGCGCTGAAGCCGTCGATGGACTTTGACAGCACCATGTCTGCTCCGTCTTTGGGCTTGGCGCGCGCCAGCACCTCACGGATGGGCAGGCCCAGCCACTTGGCGTTTCCGGCGAGGTTGCCGCCCACTGGATTGGACACGCAGGTGAGCGTGACGTGGGATTCGATGAGCTCGGCGTCGAGCAGGTCCTGGAAGGTGAGCGTCACTTCCTGCTCCACCAGCCCGTGAACGCGCAGTTCCCAGTCGTCAACGTTGATTTCCGGCACGCTCAAAGCCGTATCGATCCGGTAGAACTCGCCGTTGGGCGTCAGCCACGGCGGGACGCCGGGGACCGTGGACTGGACCCCGGCCGGTACGGCGGCTGCAGCTTTCGCCGGCGTTGGCAGGCTCAACGCTTCACGGGCCTGGGCCACATTGCTGCGCGCCGCAGCCAGCAGCCGCCCACCGGTGGCGGCGATGCCCGCGGCTACGGCCGTGATCCCGGCAGTGGCGAAGAAGCGCCGGCGGCTGGTGCCTTCGCCCCCAGGCCGTTCGCCGCCGTCGGACGCTGTATCCGCCGGCGCTTCCGGCCACGCCTTCAGCCCCCACAGCGGCACCATCAGGCGGTGCAGGACCACCAGTCCGGCCAGGGTTCCCAGCACCGAAGGGATGGCGTCAGCGGCGCCGACGCCGGCGCGGGTCACCACGCTGGCCACGATCACGGCCCCCATGAAAAGTACACCCAGGACGCCGAGGGCCCATTTCCGGTAGGCCACCACGCCCAGGATGCAGGCGAGCACCGCAATGGTCAGGCCCATGCCCACGAATAGCGCTGTCTTGTCGTTGGTGCCGAACGTGGCGATCGCAAAGTCCTTGAGCCACGGCGGCGTGAAGTCGATGAAGGTGGACCCCAGGGCAAAGAGGGGGGTGGCGCGGGCGGTAAAAAATGCGCCAATCAGCTCCGCAACGGCAAGTACGACGGCGGCTGCCACCACGCCTGCCAACGCGGCCATGGTTCCGGCGCCTGTCATCCTGTTTCGCAGCTTTGTCATATGTATGGTTCGGAGCGGGCGGGACTCCGGATTGACCAGGCGGGGGAGGACACAGCTTAGGAGCGGGGAGGGTGCACAAAGTACCCTTGGACACTGTGAAGGTACTCGTCATTGGCCCCGGAGGCCGCGAACACGCCATTGTCCGCTCCCTGCTCGCCGACCCCAACGTGTCCGAGGTCCACGCGGCACCTGGCAATGCCGGCATCAGCAAACTGGTTCCCACCTACGACATCAACGGCAACGATCCCGACGCGGTCGCCGGGCTGGCCGCACGGCTCGGTGTGGACCTCGTGGTGGTGGGCCCGGAAGCTCCGCTGGCCGCCGGCGTATCGGACGCCGTCCGCGAAGCCGGGATCCCCGTCTTCGGACCCAGCAAGGCAGCAGCCCAGCTGGAGGCCTCAAAGGCCTTCGCCAAGGAGGTCATGGCGGAAGCCGGCGTCCCCACGGCGATGGCCATGGTGGCCACCAACGCCGAGGAAGCAGCATCGGCACTGGACACCTTCGGCGCCCCCTACGTGGTGAAGGACGATGGACTCGCCGCCGGCAAGGGTGTTGTTGTCACCCGCAACCGCGATGAAGCTTTGGCGCATGCCCAGTCCTGCTTCGACGCCGGCGGCTCCGTGGTCATCGAGGAGTTCCTGGACGGCCCGGAGGTTTCCCTGTTTGTGCTCTGCGACGGGCAGAACACGGTGGCGCTCTCGCCCGCCCAGGACTTCAAGCGCATCTTCGACAATGACGAAGGGCCCAACACCGGCGGCATGGGTGCCTATACCCCGCTTGAGTGGGCCCCCGAGGGACTGGTGCAGGAAGTCCTTGAACGCGTGGCCCAGCCCACCGTCAACGAGATGGCCCGCCGCGGCACCCCTTTCGTCGGCGTGCTGTTCGTCGGACTGGCCCTCACGTCACGCGGCACCCGCGTGATCGAGTTCAACGTCCGCTTCGGCGACCCGGAAACCCAGGCCGTCCTCGCCCGGCTTAAGACCCCCCTCGGTGCGCTGCTGATGGCCGCCGCCAAGGGCGAACTGGACAAGGCTGAGGAGCTGCGGTGGTCCAAGGAGGCCGCCGTCGCCGTCGTCATTGCCTCCGAAAACTACCCGGACACGCCCCGCACCGGTGACCGGATCCGTGGCCTCAAGAAAGTGGAAGCGCTGGACGGCGTGCACGTTATCCACGCCGGAACCGCCCTGGACAAGGAAGGCAAGGTGGTGTCCGCCGGCGGCCGTGTCCTGGCGGTTGTCGCCCTGGGCAGTGACCTGGTGGAGGCGCGCGAGAAAGCGTACGACGGCGTGGAGCTGGTTCAGCTGGACGGGGCGCAGTTCCGCACCGACATCGCCCGCAAAGCCGCCCGTGGCGAGATCAAGGTTCCTTACGGCGCCACCGGTTCGATGCCCATCGTGAAAGCAAAGGCCTGACATGACTGAAAACCGAGAGAACCGCGGCTACGCCACCAAAACACTGGATCTTCCCGGCTGGACCCACGTCTACTCCGGCAAGGTGCGCGACCTCTATGAGCCCGCCGACGAATCCATCCTGCAGCGCGTTGGGCAGGACTGCGTACTGGTGGTGGCCAGCGACCGCATCAGCGCCTTTGACCATGTGCTGTCCAGCGAAATCCCGGACAAGGGACGCATCCTCACGCAACTGAGCCTCTGGTGGTTCGACCAGTTGGGCGTGGAACACCATGTGCTCGGCTCCACGGTGGAGGACGGCGTCCCGGCCGAGGTTGAAGGCCGGGCCATGATCTGCAAGAAGCTGGACATGTTCCCGGTGGAATGCATCGCCCGCGGCTACCTCACGGGCTCCGGCCTGCAGGAGTACAAGGCCTCCGGAACCGTATGCAACATCCCGCTGCCGGAAGGGCTGGTGGACGGATCCCGGCTGGAGCACGCCATCTTCACGCCGTCGGCCAAAGCGCTGATCGGGGAGCACGATGAAAACATCACCTACGACGCCGTAGTGGCGCTGGTGGGCGACGACATCGCGGGCCGCCTCAGTGAGTTGACACTGAAGATTTACACGACGGCGGAAAAGATCGCCCGGGAGCGCGGCATCATCCTGGCGGACACCAAGGTGGAGTTCGGCTACGACGCAGCCTCCGGGTCGATCACCCTGGGCGACGAGGTGCTGACCCCTGATTCCTCGCGTTTCTGGGACGCTGCCACCTACAAGCCGGGCCAGGCCCAGCCGTCCTACGACAAACAGTATGTGCGGGACTGGCTGACATCGGCGGAGTCCGGCTGGGACAAGGCCTCGGACACGCCGCCGCCGGCGCTCCCCGCTGAAGTAGTGGAACGGACCCGCAGCCGCTACGTCGAAGCATACGAGAAGATCACGGGGAAGGCGTTCTCCTAGAACAACCGGAAGCCAGGTAAGCCCGCACTGCGGGTTTACCTGGCCTGGTCAGCTGGCTTTCGCAGCCGCAGCGGCGGCGCGTTTCTGCGCCAGCTTAATCTCGAGGATCGCGTCCAGCGCCTGTTGAACCCGGTCCTGGGCGCCGGCGGTGGCGAAGGCCTTTTGGGCTTCCTCGAGATGCACCAGTGCTTCGTCCGTATCACCCGCGGCCTTGAGGGACTTGCCCAGGAGGAGGGAAACTTCACCCGCGGTGTGCTTGGCGAGCTCCGCGCGTTCGGCGTGGATTTCCCGCAGCTTTTCGACGGCGGCCACAATGTCCCCGGTCAGGTACAGCCAGCGGGCACGGATGAAGGCGACCTCCAGCTGATCGGACTTGTTCCCACCCACAATCGACAAGGCCAGTTCGGCACGTTCGATTGCCGACAGGGTCTCCGGCTCCACGATGCCCGAGGAAAGCCGGACGGCTGCGGAGGCCTTGTTGAACCGGGCCCACAGTTCGATGTCATTGGCGGGGGAGAGCAGGCGTGCTGCCCGCTCATGGTGTTTGACGCCTTCCGTGTAGTCATGCCGCATGAACGCAACGTTCCCCACAACCCAGGCCACCTCGCCGGCGAGCTGCGTCATGGAAAGCTCATCCACGTGGTCGATCATGGCCTGGCAATACTTCCAGGCCTCGTCGAGCCGCCCGCTTTCTGCAAGCGCCCCGATCAGCGCGTGATGGGCGTTGATGATCAGGGTGGATCCCTTGGGAAGCTGCCTGCAGAGGTCCACTGCCTGGATCCCCTGGTCCACGGCAAGGCTCAGCTGGCCTTGTCCCTGGTAGATACCCGCCAGCATCTGGTGTGCCCGTACGGCAAGGCCTGCCGATTCCCTGGCCATGGGATGCTCCAGCAAATGCTCCATGATCTTCTGGGCTTCGCGCCAGTTTCCCTGCTTGATGAGGCATTCGGCCTGCATATAGGTCATGTTCCACCAGGCGCTGGTGTTCCGCCCCTCGAGGGCAATCTTTGCGGCCGTGGCAGCGTGGCTTGCCGCCAGTGGATAATCACGAAGGTCCCACGCCTGGCGGGCATAGAGGCCTGCCAGCACGTACTCGGCGTCGCTCACGGAAATTGGCTGGCTCCAAGCCTCCAGCGCCTTGGGGGCCAGTTCCAATCTGCGTGCCAATTCTTCAATTACTTCGGCTGTCGGCTCCCGGCGGCCGGTTTCCAGCAGCGAAATGTAGCTGGGTGAATACAGGTCCTTGCCCAGTTCGGCCTGTGTCAGTCCACGCTCCAGGCGCTCCGCGCGGAGCTTTTCTCCGAACCCGTTGCCCACGCGTTTCCTCCTTCTGGACACTTGGGCTGCCGAATGCTTGACAGTCCCTGTGGAAAATATTTTACAATGTGTGTCAACAAGGACAGTGCTGGCTTTGTAACGAATCCGACTCGTATTGAGGAACTTATATGTTGAAGAAGATCGCAACCGCGGCCGTCCTGGCTGGGGCCCTGGCTTTTTCTGCGGCGGCTCCGGCCGTCCTGGCTTCAGGTTCCGTCGCCGATAATTCGGGTGTGTCGGTAGCTGTTGGTAACTGGCCTGATCCCGCCTCAGCAAAGGTGAAGAAGGACAAGAAGACCGATACTACCTACACAACGTACGTGGGCAACTGGCCTGATCCCGCTTAAACAGCTTCCTCACACAGGAGGCGGGAGTGGCCCCGGAGCAACAGCTCCGGGGCCACTCGTTTTAACCCCGGGGTGCCGGGCCGTGACCACATCGAGACAAAAAAGAGGGCCTCCGCAAGGAGACCCTCTTTTCGTTATGGTCGGGATGACAGGATTTGAACCTGCGACCTCTTCGTCCCGAACGAAGCGCGCTACCAAGCTGCGCTACATCCCGATCCGCTGCAAAAGCAACTTTACAAGGATAGCCGATTCCGGGTCCCGATGCGAAATCCAGCCCGGTCCGGGGCGGGACGCGGGTCAGACCAGGGAGTCCTTCCACGCCCCATGCAGGTCGGCGAAGCGTCCGCCGCCGCCGATCAGTTCCTCCGGCGTGCCGTCCTCCACGATCCGCCCGTCGTGCACCACCAGGACACGGTCCGCCGTCTCCACCGTGGACAAGCGGTGGGCAATGATCAACGCCGTCCGGCGTCTGGCTTCCGTGCCGGCCAGCAGGCGGGCCAGTCCGGCCTGCACCAGGCGTTCGGACGGGATGTCCAGTGAGGAGGTTGCCTCGTCCAGGATCAGCACGGCCGGCTGCGCCAGGAACGCCCTGGCAAAGCTGATCAGCTGCCGCTGGCCGGAGGAGACCCTGCCGCCGCGCTTGTTGACGTCGGTGTCGTAGCCCTCGGGAAGTTCAAGGATGAATTCGTGGGCGCCAACTGCCTTGGCGGCCTCTTCGATTTCGGCGCGTGATGCCTCCGGCCGGCCCAGGGCGATGTTGTCCGCCACCGAGCCGCTGAACAGGAAGGCCTCCTGGGTGACCATGACGATGTTCCGGCGGAGGTCGGTGGTGGCCAGGTCGCGGAGGTCCACGCCGTCCAGGGTGAGCGTTCCCGAGGTGACGTCGTAGAACCGGGCGATGAGTTTGGCCAGGGTGGATTTTCCAGCGCCCGTTTGTCCCACCAGCGCCACTGTCTGTCCGGCCGGGATGTGCAGGTCCAGGCGCGGCACCACCAACGGACCGTCGCCATAGCGGAACTCGACGCCGTTGAAGTCGATGCGTCCCGTGGCACTGGGCAGGGCCACCGGGTTCCTGGGTGGCCGGACCGTGGGAACCTCTTCGAGCAGTCCGGACACCTTCTCCAGTGCTGCCTGCGCGCTCTGGAATGAGTTGTAGAACATGGCCATCTGGTCCACCGGCTGGAAGAAGCGCTTGGTGGACAGGATGAGGGCCAGGAGTACGCCCACTGCCAGGCCGCCGTCCAGCACCCGGAATCCGCCGAAGAGCAGGACCACGGCAACGCAGACGTTGCCAATCAGCACCAGTCCCGGTTGGAAGATGCCGTTGAGGTTGATGGAGCGGACTGTGACCAGGCGGTAGTCCTCGGCGAGTTTCCCGTAGCGCTCCGAGTTCTCCTTCTCCTTGCGGAAGGCCTTGACGGCGCGGATGCCGGTCATGGTCTCCACGAAATGCACGATCAGCCGGGCGGAGACCACGCGGGACTCCCTGAAGGCAATCTGCGAGTGCTTCTGGTACCAGCGCGAAAGGAAGAACATCGGCACGCCGGCGGCCAGCACCAGCAAACCGCTCCGCCAGTCCAGGGCAAAGATGGTGACGGCGGTGAAGGCCATGAAGAGCATTCCCGAAGCCAGTGAACTGACCCCCGAGTCGAGGAGTTCGCGCAGTGCTTCAAGGTCTGAGGTCTGCCGGGCGATGATCCTGCCGGAGGTGTATTTCTCGTGGAACTCCAGGCTGAGCCGCTGCGTGTGCCGGAAGACGCGCACCCTGAGGTCCAGCAGCATCGCCTGGCTGAGCCGCGCCGTGGAGGTGACGTACAGGGCGGTGAGTCCCGCCGTCGCAATGGCTGCCAGAAGGTAGGCGACGCCGGTGAACACCAAGGGGGCGTTGTTGCCGGCCTGGAGGGCGGGAAGGGCATGGTCGATCCCGAACGCGATCAGTGCCGGGCCGGCCACCCGCGCGGTCTGGGACAGGACCACCATGGCGATGGTCAGCCAGAACCGCGCCCGCACGGGACGGATCAGCGATCGCAGCAGGGCAAGTGACCGCCGTCGTACTGCCCGGCTGTCGCTCTTGCTGAGGTGGGCATTGTCTTCATTTGCGGTGCCGAACGTTGCAGTGCTCATCGGGACACTTCCTCAGCATTGTCTTCAAGTGCCGACAGTTCAGAGTCCAGGTCCCGCGGCTCCCGGTCCAGGCTGGCGATGACGTAGCGGTAGTGCTGGTTATGGGCCAGCAGTTCGGTGTGCGTTCCGACGGCGGCGATGCGGCCGTCCTCCAGCAGGGCCACCCGGTCCGCGAGGGCCACGGTGGACGGCCGGTGGGCCACGATCAGGGTGGTGGTATCCTTCAGGACCTCGCGGAGGCGGGCCTCCACCAGCTCCTCGGTGTGGACGTCCAGGGCTGACAGCGGGTCGTCCAGGACCAGGATCCGCGGACGGGCGGCGATGGCACGTGCCAGGGCGATCCGTTGCCGCTGGCCGCCGGACAGGCTCAGGCCTTCCTCGCCGATCAACGTGTCCACACCCCCGGGCAGGGAATAGGCGAAGTGCGCCTGCGCCACATCGAGGGCCTCGTCCAGGACCGCCTCTGTGCGGGCCGGGGCGCCGAGCAGGACGTTGTCCCGCACGGAATTGAAAAAGAGCGTGGTGTCCTCGAAGGCCACCCCCACGATCCGGCGCAGCTCCTCCACACCGAAGTCCCGGATGTCGACGCCGTCGATGGTGATGGCGCCGCCGGTGACGTCGTACAGGCGCGGCACCAGCTGGATCAGCGCACTCTTGCCGCTGCCGGTGATGCCCACCAGGGCCATGGTTTCGCCGGGCCGGATGTCCAGGTTGATGTCCTTGAGAATGGGCTTGTCCGGGGCGTCCTCGAAGGCGAAGGTTGCGTTGTTGAAGCGCAGTGCCCCGGCCAGCTCAGCCGGCCGGCGGGGCTGGGCGGGACTGGTGATGGTGTTTTGCGTGTCCATCACTTCGTAGTGGCGGTCGACGGCGGTCTTGGCGGTGAGTGCCATGGCCAGCAGCATGCCGGAGAATTCCACGGGGGAGGCGATGACTGCCGCGGTGGCGAAGAACGCCACCAGGGAGCCGATGCTCAACTGGCCGCTGGCGCACAGCATGACCCCGACCACCAGGCCGGCTCCCAGGGCGAGTTCAGGAAGCAGGGTGACCACCATGGTGAACGTTGCCTGGTGGCGTGCCTTCTCGATCTCTGTCTGGCGCAGGCCCTCTGCCTGCTCGTTGAAGTTTTCCAGGGCTTCCCGGCTGCGTCCGAAGGCCTTGAGCACGCGGATGCCGTGGACCGATTCCTCCACGGTGGTGGCAAGGTCGCCGGCCTGGTCCTGGCTTCGCCGCGCCACCTTGCTGAACCGGGTGCGGAACCGGAAGCTGTTGATGGTGATGGGAACGGCGGCGGCCAGGAAGATCAGGGCCAGCTGCCAGCTCATGGCGAACATGGCCACGACGCCGATGATCACCGTCAGGGTGGTGACCACCAGCATGATGGCGCCAAAAGCCATCCAGCGGCGCAGGAAGTTCAGGTCCGTCATGGCCCGGGACAGCAATTGGCCGGATCCCCACCGGTCGTGGAAGGAGACGGTCAGGTCCTGCAGATGGTTGTAGAGGGACACCCGCATGCGGGTCTCCACGGTGGTGGCGGGGTTGATGACGAACTGCCGGCGCAGCGCCACCAGTCCGGCTTCTGCGATGCCCAGGACCAGGATGACGGCAGCCGACACCCAGACCGCCTCCGGCGTGGCCCCTGGCTGCAGCGCGGTATTGACCAGGACCCGCAGCACCTGGGGGATGGTCAGCGCCACGACGCTTGCGAGCAGGGCGCACAGAAGTCCCAGCAGGAGCCTGGGGATGATGGGCCGGACGTGCGGATAAAGACGGCTGATGGATCGGAAAAATGGAGTCTGCTTGGCCATGCCCGCTTCTCAAGCTCTAAAACGAATGTAGTTTCCTCTAGCAACTACCCTATGCCATTGGCGTGAGGCGGTTCACAGGGATTTGCGGTGCTGGCCGGCTGCTTGCCCAGTTATTGCAGACCGTAATGCTTTCGGTTCAGTTGGGGGAGGTAAGGGTCAGCAGGACGGCCTCGGGTTTGCAGGCGATCCTTACCGGGGCGAAGCGTGAGGTGCCGATGCCGCCGGACACGTTGACCGGCGTCGTGCTTCCGTTGCTTGACCAGTCGTTGAGGCCCTTCGCCCGCCATGTGGGGAGGTCGCAGTTGGCCACGAGGGCGCCATACCCGGGGATGCACAGCTGGCCCCCGTGTGTGTGGCCGGCCAGCAGGAGGTCCGCGCCGCTTTCGGTGAAGTGGTCCAGGACCCGCTGGTACGGTGCATGGATGACCGCGATCCTGAGGTGGTCCTTGGCATCCTGGCTGACCGTTCCACGGGGCCAGCCGGCGTACCGTTCCCGGTTCAGGTGCGGGTCGTCGACGCCGGAGAAATCGAAGCGCATGCCGTTGAGGACCAATGACTGGTGGCGATTGGTCAGGTCCACCCAGCCGCTCATGCCGAAGCCGGACCGCAGGCGCGGCCAGTCGAGGGCAACAGGCGTGGGCTTCGCCTTGGACGGCCCCAGCAGGTAGGACGCAGGGTTCTTTGGGCTGGGCGCGAAGTAGTCGTTGGACCCGGGGACAAAGACGCCGGGGAACTGCAGCAGCGGTTTCAGGGCATCCAGCAGCGGGTCCACAGCCTTCACGTGGCTGAGGTTGTCGCCGGTGTTCACCACCAGGTCCGGCCTGAGGTCCGCCAGGGACCTTAGCCAATCAGCCTTCTTCCGCTGCCCCGGCACGAAGTGGATGTCGCTCAGGTGCAGGATGCGGAACGGACCGCGGCCGGGAGGGAGGATGGCCAGGGTTTCCTCCCGGAGGACGAACTGGTTCTTCTCCCACAGGCCGTAGCCGAAGGCTGCCATTCCGGCCGCGGCCCCGGCGCCTGCAGTGACGGCAAAGCCGCGCCCGATTGCGCGGGCGCGGCCTGCCAGGCTGTCGATGCTCATGCGTGCTTAGCCGTTGCCCTTTCCATTCCCGTTGCCATTGCTGGTGGGGGCGGGGGCCGGCGCCTGGGTGGCGGGCGCCTGCGTTGCCGGCGTGGACGGTACGGGAGCCTGGGTGGCCTGCGGGGTGGTCCTTCCAGGCGAGGTAGTGGTTGTTCCGTTGACCATGTTGCTCGGCGGTGCCGGGAACGGGTTGGTGCCGTATGCCGGGGCGATCTTCGTCATGTAGTTGGAGAACATGGGACCGGCGATCATGTAACCATCGATGCCTTTATAGAACTTGCCGTTGACCGTGATGTTCTGCCCTGCACGGTCCTGTGCTCCCAGCGGGTCGCCGAACCAGGCGGCCGTTGCCAGGCCGGTGGTATGCCCAACAACCCAGGTGGAGCCGTTGTTGTTGGACGTACCGGTCTTGGCACCAATGGGGAAGCTGGTCTTGGTGGAAATCCGGGGCTGGATCAGCGAACCGGAGCCCCTGTTCAGCACTTCCTGGAGCGCGTAGTTCACGCCGCGTGCAACCTCCGGTTTGATGGCGTCACGGCAGCTGCTGGACTGTGCCGGGAGCTGCTTGCCGGTGGCGTCCGTCACCGAGGTGATGGCGATGGGCTCGCAGTACTTGCCATCGTTAGCGAAGGTGGCAAACGCGCTGGCCATGGTCAGCGGAGAGGTCTGCGTGGACCCCAGCAGGTTGCCCAGCGTCATCATGTTCACCTTGGGGTTCGGCTCGCTGCCGTCCGCTGAGGGCAGGCCGCTGTGCAGTCCCACCGCATCAGCGATCTTCTGGATGCCGCAGAAGTCCAGCTGTGCCGCGGACGCAAACGTCACCGTGTTGATCGAGTTGTAAAGGCCCTCCAGGACCGACAGCGGCTTGTACCACTGGGGCTCGGCGTTCTGGAGGTCGTCAGCCGCGTCCAGGCCCGCGTTCTTCTGCGCCGTGCTGTAGGCACCCTGGACCTTGCCGCAGGTGTTGCGCCACGGATAGCCGATCGGGTAAACGCGCTGGGCCGCGTTGACCATGGTGTTCATGGACTTGCCCTCGTTGAGCCACTCGGCAAAGGTGAACGGCTTCATGGTGGACCCGGGCTGGGCGCCGCCCATGCCGTTGAGGTCGTTGCCGTCCTTATCCAGCTTGTCCACGTTGAAGTTGAGCTGGGAATCGAAGCCCTGGCCGGGCAGGAATGTGGTGTTCTGGGCCATTGAGATGATCTTGCCCGTACCCGGCTGCACCGACACCATGGAGGCACCCCACTTGTCGGGGTTGGCGCCGGCGGCGGCATTGGCCTGCTCCTGGGCCGTGGCCTGGGCCTTGGGGTCCAGTGTGGTGGTGATGGTCAGGCCGCCGCCGTAGATCAGCCGCTGGCGCTCCTTGACGTCCGCGCCGTAGGCAGGGTTGTTCTCCAGCAGGTGCAGGATGTAGTCGCAGAAGTACGGGGCCGAGGCCGCGTAGGCGCAGCCCTGCTTGGGCTGGGTCACCTTGGGCTCCACCGGGGTGGCGACGGCGGCGTCGTGTTCCGCCTGGGTGATCTTCTTCTGGTCAAGCATCAGTCCCAGCACCAGGTCCCTGCGCTGCTTTGACTTCTCGGGATTGATGATGGGGTCAAAGGCGGAGGGGCTGTTCACCAGGCCGGCCAGCAGCGCTGCCTGGGGGAGCGTCAGGTCCTTGGCGGTGGTGCTGAAGAAGTACCTGGAAGCGGCCTCGATGCCATATGCATCACGGTTGAAGAACACGATGTTCAGGTAGCCCTCAAGGATCTGGTCCTTGCTGAACTCCTTCTCCAGGGCGATGGCGAGCTTCATCTCGCGGAGCTTGTCACCAACACCCTTGTTGACGCCGTTCAGCTTGATCTGGTCCTCCTCGCCGGCGGCGGCGAGGTTGGCGTTGAGAACGTTGTTGACGTACTGCTGAGTGATGGTGGAGGCACCCTGCTTGTTGCCTCGGATGGTGCTGACCAGCGCGCGGAGGATACCGGTGGTGTCCACGCCGCCGTGGTCATAGAACCTGCTGTCCTCGACGGCGAGGATGGCGTTCTTCATGTTCGGTGAAATCTGGTCCAGCGGAACCTTGGTGCGGTTCTCGGTATAGACGCTGGCGATCTCGCTGCCGTCGGCAGCCAGGATCCGGGTGGTCTGGCTGGGGGGATCTACCTTCAGCTCCGCCGGAAGGGAATCGAAAAAGTCGATGGAACCGCTTGCCGCGCTGCCGGAGACGGCCGCGGCAGGCACCAGGAGGCCTGCCACGAGGACACCGCAAATTGCGCTCACACCAAGGAAAAGAAGGATCTTACCCAGTGTGGTGGCAGTGTCGAATAAGGGGTTCTTGCGAGTCGCCATGTTTTCCACTTTACCGGCAAGGGCTACGCTTTCTTTCATGACCAAATGGGAGTACGCGACGATTCCGCTCATTATCCACGCCACAAAGCAGATCCTGGACCAGTGGGGAGAGGACGGCTGGGAGCTCGTCCAGGTAGTCCCCGGACCTGACGGCAACGGCCTTGTCGCCTACCTCAAAAGGGAGAAGCAGTAGCATGAGCACCCCCGCAGAAGCCCAGTCCAGCGCCGCAGCGGCGCCCGTATCCGCCGTCGAGCAGCGCCTCGCGGAACTCGGCATCACCCTGCCCGAGGTCGCCGCCCCGGTGGCCTCCTACGTTCCCGCCGTCGTCTCCGGGAGCCATGTCTACACCTCGGGCCAGTTGCCGTTTATTAACGGCAAACTCGAAGCTACGGGCAAGGTGTCCGCGGGCACCGAAGGGTACGCCGACGAGCCCACCGTTTCCCCGGAGGACGCGCAGCGCTTCGCAGCGGTCTGCGCCGTCAACGCCCTGGCCGCCGTCAAGAGCGTCATCGGGGACCTGGACCGGATCACCCGGATCGTGAAGGTGGTGGGATTCGTCGCTTCGGATCCCTCGTTCACGGGCCAGCCCGCCGTCGTCAACGGTGCCTCGGAACTGCTGGGCCGCGTCCTCGGTGACGCCGGGCAGCACGCACGTTCCGCCGTCGGCGTTGCCGTTCTTCCGCTCGACTCTCCCGTAGAGGTCGAGCTCATTGCCGAATTCAGCTAAGACCGGACACTTCCCTTGCCGCACCTCGCACGACGCCTTTTTGCACTTCCCCAAGACCTTGAAGGGGCGGCGCAAAGCTGGCTCGAACACGGCGAGCGCACCCCCCGGGCCGCGCGCTACGCCTCATCCGTAGTCCTCCTGCGTGATTCACCCACCGGCCTGGAGACTTGGCTGGGTTACCGGCCCGGCTCCTCGCCGCTGGGCGTCCTGGCGTTCCCCGGCGGGTCCCTTGACCCGGCCGACGACGACGCCATGGGTTGGCTGGGACCCTCACCGCAGCATTGGGCCGAGCAGATGGGAACGGACGACGTCGGGCTGGCCCGCCGCCACGTGGTGGGCGCCATCCGGGAACTCTTCGAGGAGACCGGCGTGCTCCTGGCCGGTCCCGACATGTCCAGCACGGTGGAGGCCACGTCCACGTCCGAGTGGATGCGGGCACGCGTGGCGGTGGCCGACCAGGAGAAGACGCTTGCCCAGGTGCTGGGCAAGCGCGGGCTCTCCCTGCGCACCGACCTGCTCAAGTCCCTCGTCAACTGGCGCAGCCCCGACTTCGCGCACCGCCGCTTCGACACCCGCTACTTCGCCGCCACGGTGCCGCTGGGCCAGGAACCTTCGCTGCTGGACGGCAAGGGCGTGTGGGGCAGGTGGGTCAACGCCGCGCAGGTGATCCAGGAGCGGAACTCCACGGCGCTGGGCGACGAGGCAGGCCAGGAGAACACGGTGGGCCGCCCGCTGGGCGAACTGCTGGTCCCGGGTTCCGAAATCATGCTCGAGAAGATGGCCGCGGCCAACGGCTGCATTGCCTACCTGAGCTACAAGCGCAAGCCCCACGTTTACCAGCCAACCCTGGTTGAAGAGGACGGCAGGCTCATGCTCGAAGTCGAGGCTGCCAAGACCGTGGCGGGGGACCACCAGCGCGAACGCTGACGCTCCACGGAGCCGGGTAAAATCTTCACCAAAGCCACACCGGGAGCAAGGGGGCGCCTTTGCGCGCAACGGTCAAGGACGTAGCGCGCCTCGCAGGGGTTTCGCCAAAGACCGTCTCGAACGTCATGAACGGCATTGTTCCGGTCAGCGGCCCCACCAGGATCAAGGTGGAGCAGGCCATGGCGGAACTGGACTACGTTCCCAACCTCTCTGCCCGGGGACTGCGCAACGGAAGGTCGGGCGTCATCGCCCTGGCCCTGCCCGATCTGGCCACGCCGTACTCCGCCGAGATCGCACACAGCGTGGTGGAGGTGGCCCACGAGCAGGGGTGGAGCGTGCAGATCGAGGAGACGGGGTCCGATCCCACGCGCGAATACGAGCTGATGTCGCGGGCGCGGTCCAACCTCATCGACGGGCTCATCCTCAACCCCGTGGTTTTGGACGAGAGTGCCGTGAAGGTGGGGGTTGCCCTGCCTCCGGTGGTCCTGCTGGGTGAGGTGACGCAGAAACTGGCTGACCGTGTATGGGTGGACAGTGTTGCCGCCGCACGGGACATGACGCTGGCGCTGGGCAGCACCGGCAGGCGCCGTATTGCCGTGCTGGGGGCCGCGGAAGGCAGGGGCTCGGCGGCGGCCGTCCTCCGCACCCGTGGGTACCAGGCTGCACTCGAAGAACTTGGCATTGGCTGGGATGACTCACTGATCATCCCCTGCGAAAAGTGGAGCCCGGATACGGCGGCGAAAGCGCTGTCCACCTACCTTGACTCGCATCCCCTGCCCGAGGCCTTGTTCTGCTTCACCGACTCCATGGCCATCGGGGCCCTCAGTGTGCTGTGGAAGCGGGGCATCAGGGTGCCCGACGACGTGGCCGTAGCCGGCTTCGACGACATCGCCGACGCCAGGTATGCAGTGCCGTCGCTGACCACCGTTTCCTTTGACAAGCGCCAGGTGGCCAGGGAGGCCTTGCGCCTCCTGACCGAGCGCATGGCCGACCGTGAGGGCCCGCAGAAGGTAGTGGCCATCGATTACCGGATCGTGGAACGGCAGAGTACCTCCTAGGCTCCTGCCCTCCGACCGGGATCCTGGCGCGGGAGCCCTAATCGAGAGTGGCGGGTCACTTTGCGAACGCTAACAATTATCCATTGCGGTGGCCATTACATCGATGTAATGTGAGGCGTGCGTCACACCGGGGGCCCCGCGGGGCATGGCTGCCCAGCATGCGGCAGCAACGGTTTGTGGCGCGGGAATGACTTTCAGCGGACCCATCCAAAGGAGTGACGGGTGAAGCAGTTTGATTTTTTCGCAGGCAGGCAGCTGTCGAGACGGCAGCTGTTGTCGGGAACCGCAGCAATGGGCAGCGTCATTGCTGCGGCGGCCCTGGCAGGGTGCGGTGGGAATGCCTCCGCAGCGGCCGCCAGGGACATCCAGTTCTGGCATCTGTTGTCCGGCGGCGACGGCATCAAGATGCAGGCCATGATCAACAAGGCGAACGAAGCCAACCCCGGGTTCAAGGTGCACCCGACCGTCCTTGCGTGGGGCCCGCCCTACTACACCAAGCTCGCCATGGCCTCGGCTGGCGGCCGGCCGCCGGAGTTGGCCATCATGCACGCCAGCCGTGTCCCGGGCTACGCCCCGGGCGGCCTGATTGAGCCCTGGGACCTCTCGCTGCTGGCAGAGCACGGCGTCACCGGCGCCGACTTTGCCCCGCGGATCTGGCAGAAGAGCCAGCAGGACGGCAAGGTGTTTTCCATCGCCCTGGATTCGCACCCGTTCATCATGTTCTACAACACGGACATTGCCCGCAAGGCCGGCGTCCTGGGTGGTAACGGGCAGCTGCAGGAGGTCACGTCCCCGCAGGGGTTCATGGCCATGGCCAAGGAAATGCAGAAGGTCACGCAGGCCCACGGGTTGTCCTTTGGCTACCTCGGCAGCGGATCCCAGATGTGGCGGCTGTTCTACACGCTCTACAAGCAGCACGGCGCGGACATGACGCTGACGCCGGGCCAGCCGATGAAGGTTGACCGGGACGCCGCCATTGAGTCGCTGGAATTCATGGCATCGCTTTTCGACGACACCATTGCGGCAAAGAGCGGCGACATCAGCACCGGCATCGCGGAATTCGCCCGCGGCGGCTCGGGCATGCTGTTCAGCGGCGTCTGGGAACTGCCGACCATGAAGAAGGCAGGCCTCCCGGTGGACGCTGCAACGATCCCCACGCTCTTTGGCACCCCGGCCGCGTACGCGGACTCGCATTCCTTCGTCCTGCCACGGCAATTGAACGTGGACGATACGAAGCGGCGCGATGTCTACAAGTTCGTCAGCGACATCCTCAAAGGATCGCTGTCCTGGGCGGAGGCAGGACACATCCCCGCCTACCAGCCCGTGGTCCAGTCCCAGGCGTATAAGGCCCTCACACCGCAGGTGCATTACGCCAACGCCGCGGACGTCATTGCCTACGATCCCGAAGCCTGGTTCAGCGGCTCCGGTTCCGACTGGCAGACCTACTTTGCCGAAAACGTCCAAAACGTCCTCCTAGGCCGCGACAAGGCAGCGGCCGGATGGGACGCCTTCGAAAAGCGCACCAACACCCTTCTTTCCCGGCCAAATCCGGTCTAACCGCCCGAGCGACAAAGGAGTCCTTCATGAGTTCTTCACCAGCAGCCCGGCGCAGGACCGGGAGCCTCGCCAGGAGCAACCTCAGCGGTTGGGGGTTTGCGGCGCCCTTCCTGGCTTTCTTCGTCGTCTTCCTGGTGTGGCCGGTTCTTTACGGCATCTATATGAGCCTCACCGGCAAGTCCCTTACCGGAGCCAACGACAGCGTGATCGGTTTCGCGAACTACGCCGAAGCCTTCGCCGATGCCGACATGTGGCGTTCGCTCGGCAACACCCTCTACTTCACCGTCATCAGCACGGTCCCGCTGGTGCTGGTCGCTTTGGTGATGGCGGCACTGCTCAACGCCGGCCTGCCGGCGCAGTGGCTGTGGCGGCTGTCCTACTTTGCCCCGTACCTGCTCGCGTCCACCGTCGTTTCGCTGTTCTTCAGCTGGATGTACAACCCGCAGCTGGGCCTCATCAACGATTCCCTGTCCAGGATCGGCATCCCCAAAGTCGCCTGGCTCAACGACCCCAACGTGGCCATGTGGGCCATCGTCATTGCCACGCTGTGGTGGACGGTGGGGTTCAACTTCCTGCTGTACCTGGCGGCCATGCAGAACATCCCGCAGCAGCACTATGAGGCGGCATCCCTCGACGGCGCCGGAGCCTGGCGCCAGCTCTTCTCGATCACCTTGCCGCAACTGGGCCCCACCACCGTGATGATCGTGCTCCTCCAGGTCCTTGCCTCGCTCAAGATCTTCGACCAGGTGTACCAGATGACCGCCGGCGGGCCCGGAGGGTCCACCAGGCCGGTGGTGCAGTACATCTTCGAAACCGGGTTCACCGGCTACCGGCTGGGCTATTCCGCAGCCATCTCCTACATCTTCTTCGGACTGATCGTGGTCGTCTCGGTCATGCAGTTCGTCATCACCCGCCGCAGGAGTGCATAACCATGGCAACCCAGACCATCAGCCGGCCCCGGCCGGGCACCAACACCAGCCAGGAATCCCGCCAGCCCCGCAAGACGATGACCCCGGGCAAGATCGCCACCCTGGTGGTGGCCGCGGCCATCGCGGTCCTGTGGCTGGTCCCGTTCGCCTGGGCCACCGCCACCGCCTTCAAGAGCGAGACGGATGCCGCAGCTCCGAAGGTCAGCTGGCTGCCGCCGTCGGGCTTTACTGCCGACGCATTCGTCAAGGTCTTCCAGGACGGAAACATCCCGCTTTGGACGTGGAATTCCCTCTATACTTCGGCCGCCATCACGGCCATCACCCTGGTGATCTCGGCGCTAGTGGCCTACGCCTTGTCCCGGATCGACTTCAAGGGCAAGAAGGTGCTGATGACGGTGATCATCGCCTCCATCATCGTCCCGCCGCCGGTCCTGATCATTCCGCTCTTCTACCAGATGCTCGCCCTGCACATGGTGGACACCTCATGGGCCATCATCCTGCCCCAGGTCATCCACCCGGCCATGGTGTTCGTACTCAAGAAGTTCTTCGACCAGATTCCCCGCGAACTTGAGGAGGCCGCGGTGATGGACGGTGCCAGCCGCATGAGGATCTTCACCCAGATCATCCTGCCGTTGTCCCGGCCCATCCTGGCCGCCGTCGCCATCTTTGTGTTCATCGGCGCATGGAACAACTTCCTGTGGCCGTTCATCGCCACCAACGACGCCTCGCTGCTCACCCTCCCGGTGGGCCTGCAAACCATCAAGAGCGCCTACGGCATCCAGTACGCGCAGAACATGGCGTCCGCCCTGCTCGCGGCGCTGCCGCTCATCCTCGTGTTCCTTTTCTTCCAGCGCCAGATCATCAAGGGCGTCGCGACGACGGGCCTCGCCGGAACCTGAGCCGGCACCTTCCGCCCATCCAGACCCACACCTGCGAACCAACCACAACCAAGGAGATGTCCCACATGTCCCGCGCACGGATCACCCTCGACCGCGACTTCACCATCGGCGAAGTCCCCCGACGCCTCTTTGGCTCCTTCGTGGAGCACATGGGCCGCTGCGTCTACACCGGCATCTACGAACCGGGCCACCCTGAAGCGGATGAGCACGGCTTCCGGCAGGACGTCCTCAAACTCGTCAAGGAACTCGGCGCCACCGTCATCCGCTACCCGGGCGGCAACTTCGTCTCCGGCTACAACTGGGAAGACGGCATCGGCCCCCGCGAAAACCGGCCCCGCCGGCTGGACGGCGCCTGGCACACCGTGGAGACCAATGCGATCGGCCTCCACGAATTCGTGGACTGGTCCCGCCAGGCCGGCACGGAAATCATGGAAGCCATCAACCTGGGCACCGGGGGTGTGGACGCGGCCCGCGAGATCGTCGAGTACGCCAACCACCCCGGCGGCAGCTACTGGTCCGACCTCCGCGCGAAGAACGGCCACAAGGATCCGTTCAACATCAAGCTCTGGTGCCTGGGCAACGAGATGGACGGGCCGTGGCAGATCGGCCACAAGACCGCAGGGGAATACGGCCGTCTGGCCCAGGAAGCCGCCAAGGCCATGCGTTTCGTGGACCCGGACATTGAACTGGTGGCCTGCGGAAGTTCCAACTCCGGCATGCCCACCTTCGGCGCCTGGGAGCAGACTGTCCTGACCCATGCCTACGACGAGGTGGACTACGTCTCCCTCCACGCCTACTACCAGGAGCACGACGGCGACGTGGGCAGCTTCCTCGCCAGCGCAGTCGACACCGACTATTTCATCGAGTCAGTCATCGCAACCGCCGACGCCGTCCGGGCGAAGGGAAAGCACAAGAAACACATCAACCTTTCCTTCGACGAATGGAATGTCTGGTACCAGCGCGGCCGGGACACCGAGGATCAGCTGCGCAACGTCGCCAAGGCCGGCTGGCGCGAGCACCCCCGGCTTATCGAGGACAAGTACAACGTGACGGATGCCGTGGTGGTGGGAACCCTGCTGAACTCGCTGCTCCGCCACGGCGACCGCGTCAAAATCGCCAACCAGGCGCAGCTGGTCAACGTCATCGCCCCGATCTTCAGCGAGGAGAACGGCCCGGCCTGGCGCCAGACCATCTTCCACCCGTTCGCCCGGATGGCAGAGCTGGCCAAGGGCCAGATCCTGCGGTTGTCCGTGGACTCGGACCAGTACGCCAACAGCCGGTTTGGTGACACGGACCTGGTGGATGTCAGCGCCACCTGGAACGAGGAAACCGGCCGCGTGGCCCTGTTCCTGGCCAACCGCGGCCTGGAAGAGGCCGCGGACGTGGAGGTCAGCCTGCGGGGCTTCGACGCACGGCGGGTGGTCAGGGCGGAGGTGCTCGAGATCCCGGAAGGCGGCGACCGCTTCACCATCAACAACCAGGAAAAACCCGACCGGGTGGGCCTGAAGCCGCTTGAGGGAGCCAAGGCAACCGGATCTGAGCTCCGGCTGGGACTTCCCGCCCTGTCGTGGGCTGTGGTGGAACTGGACGTGGCGAAGAACTGACCCACGTTCCAGGCACAAAAGGTCAGGCACAAAAGGTCAGGCACAGGAAAGGCCGCCCCGAGGGGCGGCCTTTCCTGTTGGGCCTGGTTTTTGTTGGGCTTGGTATTTCTTGGTTCTGGTTTTTGTTGGTCCTAGCGGGAGCGCTGGCGGAGGCGCTGCATGTCCAGGATGACCACCGCGCGGGCTTCGAGGCGCAGCCAGCCGCGCTGGACGAACTCGGCCAGGGCCTTGTTGACCGTTTCGCGGGAGGCGCCCACCAGCTGCGCCAGTTCTTCCTGCGTGAGCTCGTGGGCCACCAGGACGCCGTCGGTAGCCGGCCGGCCGAAGCGGTCCGCCAGGTCCAGCAGCGCCTTTGCCACGCGGCCGGGGACGTCGGAGAACACAAGGTCCGAGAGGGAGTCGTTGGTGCGGCGCAGGCGGCGGGCCAGGGCCTGCAGCAGCTGGGCCGAAACCTCCGGGCGGGTGCGCAGCAGGGCGTTCAGGCTCTCGTTCTTCAGCCCGGCCAGCCGGGTTTCGGAGACCGCGGTGGCGGTGGCGGTGCGGGGGCTGGGGTCGAACAGCGCCATCTCACCAAAGAGCTCGCCCGGGCCGAGGATGGCCAGGAGCGATTCACGGCCGTCGGGCGAGGTGCGGCCAAGCTTTACCTTGCCGGAGACGATGAAGTACAGCTGGTCACCCTGGTCACCTTCGCGGAACACCGAAGCGCCGCGGGACAGGTCCACCTCGGTGAGCTCGTCCGTCAGCAGCCGGAATGCGTCGTCGTCGAGCGTGGCGAAAAGGGGTGCTCGGCGCAGTACCTCGATGTCCATGAAATCTCCTGAGTAAAAGTATCGGCTGTGGCGCTTGTGCCATTGTTTCAGAATTTTCAACGTTCTGTGACGAACTTGGCAGCCGAAACGCCTGCGGGCAACCGAATGCAGGTCTGCCGGAGGGCGGTGCACGCCACAGAAGATTGTCAGCGTCCGCCACTAGAATGGGGGTTCAACTGTAAATAAGGAGCCTTTGTGGTCGGCCTGACTGTCCTGGACATCGTCCTGATCCTGGCGCTGCTGTCATACCTGATCTATGGCCTCCGCAACGGGTTCCTGGTCACTGTCGGCGGCCTCGCCGGGTTTGCTGCCGGTGCCATCGCCGCATTCTTTGCCGTCCCCCTCGTCAGCACCTTTGTCGAGGACTCCGGGTGGAGGCTTACCGCCATCATCGCTGCCGCCGTCGTGCTGATGGCCGTGGGACATGGCCTGGGCACCATGGCCGGGCGGCAACTGCGCGGCGTGGTGCGGATCCGTCCCTTGCGGGCGGTGGACCGGCTGGTGGGCGGGGCGTTGAACCTGGTGGTCTCCGCGCTGGTCATGTCCATGCTGGCGTTCAGCGTCAGCTCCCTGGGCGTGCCTTTCGTGTCCCAGCAGCTGGCCGAGTCCAAGGTGATCCGCTTCATCGACGGGCTCACCCCCACCCCCGTCAAGGCCACCATGGCGCAGCTGCGGTCCACCGTGATCGGCAACGGCATTCCCACGTTGATCGAAGGGCTGGACCAGGGCCAGGCGGTCCAGGTGCCCAACACCAGCACCAACACTCCGGCGCTGAACAAAGCGGCGCAGTCCGTCCTGAGGATCGCCGGCACTGCCTACGAATGCGGCCAGAACCAGACCGGCAGCGGCTTCGTGGTTTCCCCGGACCGCGTGGTGACCAACGCCCACGTCGTTGCGGGCGTGTCGCAGCCGGTAGTGGAGATGCCCGACGGCGGTGCGATGCCCGGCCGCGTGGTCTACTTCGACACCAAGCGGGATCTGGCGGTCCTGGCGGTGGACAACCTGCCGTCCCGGCCGCTGCCGCTGAGCCGCGACCTGCCCGGCGGCAGCCAGGCCGCGTTCGCCGGGTACCCGCACGGCGGGCCTTTCCAGTCCAAGCCCGCCACCGTGCAGGACATTGCCACGGTCCTGGTCCCGGACATCTACGGGAACAACCCGTCCCCGGAGGACATCTACCGCCTTGCCGGGGACGTGCAGCCGGGAAACTCGGGCGGCCCGCTGCTGACCACTGACGGCCAGGTGGCCGGGGTGGTCTTTGCCAAGGCAACCTCTGACGCCGAGGTGGGGTTCGCCATCACCATGAACGATCTTGACCCGGTCGCGGAGCAGGCACCCGCATTGTCCACACCCGTCTCCTCCGGGCAGTGCATCCAGAAGTAGCGGCTCCCGGCTACAGGACCTCGGCCAGGTAGTCGATGGCAAGTTTGTAGCCGAACACCCCGGCACCAACGATCACCGCCGCGCAGACCGGCGACAGGTAGGAGTGGTGCCGGAATTCCTCGCGCTGGTGCACGTTGGTGATGTGCACCTCGACGGCGGGCACCTGCACCGCGGCCAGGGCGTCACGAAGAGCAACGGACGTGTGCGTGAAGGCGCCGGCGTTCAGGACAATGCCCACCGCGGTGCCCCGGGCGGCGTGGATGGTGTCCAGCAGGACGCCTTCGTGGTTGGACTGGACGCACTCCACTGCGAAACCGTGCCGCTCTCCGGCGGAAGCGGCCAGCCGCTCCACATCGGCAAGGGTGGAGGTGCCGTACTTCTCCGGCTCCCGCGTACCCAGCAGGTTCAGGTTGGGGCCATTGATGACCAGGATGGTGCCGCGGCCGGCTTCGACAGTGGAGGAGGCTTCAGTCATGCCTGCAAATCTATCGGTTGGCCCTGCCCGCCGCGCATTCTTACGTCCGGATGCGCGGCGGGCAGGGGGTCCGATGGCTGTTTAGAGGGCCGTCGCCTTCAGCAGCAGGGCATGCTCGGGGTTCAGCACCGGCATCGGCAGCCCTACCTCCGCGAGGAAACGGCCGTTGGCAACGGCTCCACCGGCAAGCCACGCCGGCGGTTGCGCCTGGGTGAAGGTGTGCGCGTAGTCGGCGTCCTCCTGGACGGGGGCGAGGACCTCAATCCGGTAATTCCGCTCCGGCTCCAGGCCGGGGAGGCCCATGCGTCCGGGCTGCTCCGCGGCAGAGGTGCGCGTGCCCACAACGGCGAACAGGGCCGCCGTCGTGCTGTCCGCGATGGACCCGTCCGCCACCACGCCGTGCAGCAGGAAGGCATCATCGGCGACGTCCGCGTGGACCCGGCGGCCGCTGTGGATCAGGTCCCGGTGTTCCTTGTACAGGCCCACGATGCGCCGAAGTTCGTCGCGCTCCTTGCCCTGGACGCTCCGGACGTCCCATTCCATGCCAAAGTGGCCGAACAGGGCGGTGATGGCCCGGAAGGACAGGTCGTGCGTGCGGGCGGTGGTGTGCGACGTGGTGGGGCCGATGTGGCTGCCCACCAGCTCGGGCGGGACCACCGCGCCGGTCCAGCGTTGGATGGTCTGCCGTTCCAGCGCATCGTTGCAGTCCGAGGCCCAGATCCGGTCGGTCCGCTCCAGGATGCCCAGGTCCACGCGCGCGCCGCCGGAGGAGCAGCTTTCAATCTCCACGCCGGGGTGTGCCTTGCGGAGCTCGTCGAACAACCGGTACGCGGCGAGGGTCTGCGCGTGGACGGAAGGGGCGCCGGCGTGGCCGTGTTCCACGAGGTCGCGGTTCTGGTCCCACTTCAGGTAGCTGATGTTGTTGCCGGACAGGAGCCCGTCGATCCGGTCGTAGATGTACTGCCACGCGTCCGGGTTCACCAGGTCGATGACGTGCTGGTTGCGCCACTCCAGGGGCAGCCGGCCGCCGTCCTTGTGTGCCTTCGCCGACGGGCCCACGATCCAGTCAGGGTGGGCGCGCGCGATGTCCGAGTCAAGGTTGACCATCTCCGGTTCAACCCACAGCCCAAACTCCATGCCGCGGGAGGTGACGGCGTCGATGAGGGGGGCCAGGCCGTTGGGCCACAGGGTTTCGTCCACGTACCAGTCGCCCAGGCCTGCATGGTCGTCCCGGCGGCCGCGGAACCAGCCGTCGTCGAGCACGAAGCGCTCCACGCCGAGGTCGGCGGCCGATTCCGCCAGTTCGGTCAGGATGTCCAGGTTGTGGTTGAAGTAGACGGCCTCCCAGACGTTGAGGACGACGGGCCGCGGCTTGCCGGCGGGCAGGCCGGTGGACGCGGCGGGCAGGACATGGTGGGGACGGGAGCGGAACCAGCTGTAGAACGCTTCGGTAATGCCGTCCAGGCCGTGGTCGGAGTAGGCGGCGAACAAAGCGGGGGTGGTGTAGCGGGCACCTGGTTCAAGGATGACTTCGGCGGGACCCAGCAGCTCGGAACCGCCGATCATGGTCCGGCCGTCGCCGATGGTGTCGGCGAACTGTTCATGGTTGCCGCTCCAGGCCAGGTGGGTGGCCCACACCCTGCCGTGCCGGTTGCCGAAGCCCTTGGTGCCGGCGGCGAACAGCAGGGAGGAATCGTGGCCGGTGCGGCCGTGCCGGCCGGTGCGAACCCAGGTGCCCTGCTGGATGGGGCGGCGCTGGGGATGCCGCTCGCGGCACCAGCGCCCGGTCAGGTCAAGGAGTTCGACGGCGTCCGGTGCCACGGGCAGGACGGTCGCCAGCTCGTCCACCTGGAAAGGCGTGGTTCCCTCATTGGTGATGGTGTGGCGCAGTTCCAGCAGGCCGCCCGCATGAAGCGCAAGGGACGTGGCGACGCTCAGGCCCGTGTCGCCGTCGGCCTGCACGATGGTGGCGCAGGATCCTTCGGTGCTGACGGAGGTGACGCGGAGGCGGGAGGAGAAGTCCCGGCCGGCGCCGCTGTCCGTGATCCTGTGGCCACGCAGGGCCGGGCGCCCGCGCCAGGCCGAGGAAGCCTGGGGGAGGAGGCCCGCGGGAACGCGGACGTCGATCGACGAGGGCGGCACCGCAGCCGTGAGGATGGCCAGGTCCGGCAGGTCTGCGCCCAGCTCGGCGCCCCAGTGGATGACTTCGGCCTCTCCGCTGTCGAAGCTGATCACCAGGCTGGTGCCGGCGGAACGGAGGTGCAAGGGATCCATAGGGAAGTCTCTTTCAGTGTTCAGGGATTGCGTCGTCACGAACGCGCAAAAGGAAAATCACGGGAAGGGGAGGCCGGGTGCCGCCGCCGCGAGGAGGGGACGGCGGCACCCGGCCGGGTGGCTGCGACCACATACGCAGCCACGTGCGGGGGTTACTTGAAGAGGGCGTTGACCTGGTCGTTGGCGGCCGTCAGGGAGCTGGCCTTGGATTTGCCGGAGACCACGGAGTCCATGGCCGGCTTCATGATGCCGTCAACCTTCGCGGCGTTGTCAGCGATCGGGTAGAGGAACGTGGTGCCGTACTTGACCTGCTGGCTGAAGGGGGTGACGTCCACGCCCTTGGCCTTGAAGGCTTCCACGGCCTTGTCTGCGGAGGTCTTGATGGCGGGGAAGACGACGGCCTTGGAAGCCACCACGTCCTGGCAGGCGGCGGAGCCGAGGTATTCGACCCACTTGATGGCGGCTTCGGGCTTCTTGGTGCCGGCGTAGATGGAGTCCGCCAGGCCGTTGTACATGCTGGCGCGCTTGCCGTTGACACCCACCGGGGTGGGGGCGATGCCCACCTTGACGTCCTTGTAGCCGGTGTACTGGCCGATCATCCAGGAGCCGTTGGCGTTGATGACGGACTTGCCGGCGGCGAAGGTATCGGCCATGCTGGCGCCCACCGTGGTTTCGAGCTTGGGCATGTAGCCCTTCTCCACCAGCCCGGCGAACCAGTCGATGCTTTCCTGGAACTTGGGGTCGTCGTAGTTGAAGTGCTTGCCCCACGGGTTCTTGTCCGTGTGCGTCCAGCCGGTGGTGCCGGTCAGGTAGCTCCATTCGGTCTGGCCCTGGCCGGAACCGGAGCCGTTGAGGCCGAGCCCGTAGACGGCAACGTTGTTCTTGTCGAAGCCGGGCTCGTCGCCGCGCTTGCCGTTCTTGTCCACGGTCAGGTGGGCGATGGTCTTTTCGTACGAACCGCCGTCCTTCGGATTCCACGTCAGGTTGGCCATCTGCTCCGGGGTGACGCCGGCGTCCGCGGCAAGTTTGGTGTTGTAGAACAGCGCGATGGTGTCCCAGTCCTTGGGAAGTCCGTAGCGCTTGCCGTCCTGGCCCACCCAGAGGTCCGCCAGGCCGGAGTTGTAGATGCCGGTGTCGATGTTGTCCTTCTTGACGGCGTCGTCCAGGGCGAGCAGCTGCTTGTTCTTGATGAATTCGGGGTACTTGCCCAGGTGGTCGGTGAAGACGTCCGGGGCGGTGCCTGCCACGAATCCGTTGGTCAGGGTGCCCCAGTAATCGTCCCAGCCGCGCTGGGTGACCTTGACGGTGATGTCCGGGTTGGCCTTGTGGAAGTCGTCGGCGCACTGCTTGTAGGCGGGGAGCTGGTTGGCGTCCCAGAGCCAGTAGTTGATCTCGCCCTTGCCGGCTTCCGCGGAGCCGCCGCCTCCGCAGGCGGAGAGGGCCAGGACTGCTGCCGCGGCTGCTGCGAGGGAGCCGAGTGCTTTCTTGTTCAGGTTCATGGGGGTCCTTTCAGGGTGCTTCCGGGCAGGCCGCCGTGGCGCGCGCCGGGAGGGGGAATTTCGAGGGAAGGGGTGATTACTTGATGCCGGAGAAGCCGATGGAGTTGACGATTTTCTTGCCGAAGACGGCGAACAGGATCAGGACGGGAAGGGCGGAGACCAGCGTGGCTGCCATGAGGCCGGACCAGTCCGGCGCTCCCTGCGGCGATTGGGACTTGAACACGCCCAGGCCCACCGTGAGGACGCGGACGGACTCCTCCTGGCCCACCAGCAGCGGCCAGAAGTACTCGTTCCACTGGCCGATGAAGGTGAGCAGGGCCAGGGTGGCGATGGGGGCTGCGGCGTTTGGCAGGATGATCTGGAAGAAGATCCGAAGGTGCTTGGCGCCGTCGAGCATTGCCGCTTCCTCCACCTCGCGGGACATGTTCAGGAAGAACTGCCGGAGGAAGAAAATGGCGAACGGGGTCATGAAGATGTAGGGGAGTACCAGCCCCGCCATGGTGTTGAGCAGGCCCAGGTTCTTGATCAGGAGGAAGTTGGGCAGCGCGGTGAAGATCGGCGGCACCATCATGGTGGCCAGGAACAGGCTGAAGACCAGGTTCCGTCCCCGCCACCGCAGCCGGGCGAAGGCGTAGGCGGCCATGGCGCTGAAGAACACTGCGCCGGTGGTGGTGATGGAGGCAAAGAGCACGGAGTTGCGCAGGTAGATCCAGAAGTCGATTTGCGCGCCGGATCCGCCCTGGGCCACTGCCTCTTCGGGGGACTGCAGGCCGAAGACGCGCTGGAATGCGCCCAGGCTGAATTCTGCGGGCAGCAGGTTGGTGGCGTTGCCGGCCAGGGCCCCGTTGGTGGACAGTGCCGTCCGGAGGATCCAGTAGAAGGGGAGGACCGAGACAGCCACGGCGATGGCCACAAGGAACCAGGCGGCGGTGCGGCGCCAGTTGAACGGACGACGCCGGGTGGCGGGCCGGGCGGGTGCGGAGACTTTTGCGGTGGTCATGGAAGTGTCCTTAATCCAGGTCTGATTCGTTGCCCTTGAGGAACTTCATCTGGATGAAGGCCACCAGGGCGAGGATGACGAAGAGGATGACCGCCAGGGCGGAGCCGTAGCCGAAGTCCGATTCCGTGAAGGCCTTTTGGTAGATGTAGAACTGCAGCACCCGGCTGGCATTGACGGGTCCGCCCAGGGTGGTGACGGCAACGGTGTCGAACACCTGGAAGGAACCGATGACGGTGACGATCAGGACCAGCGCGAGCACCGGGCGCAGCAGCGGCATGGTGATCTTGCGGAATGTTTGCCAGGGTGAGGCGCCGTCCAGGTTGGCCACTTCGTAGACGTGGCTGGGAATGGCCTGCAGGCCGGCGAACAGCAGCAGGGCGGTGTAGCCCATGTGCCGCCAGGTGTTGATGAGGGCCTGGGTGGGGATGGCCCATTCCTCGCTGCCGAAGAATGCCACCTTGGGCAGGCCGATGGCGTCGATGAAGTAGTTGACGATGCCGATCTGGTAGTCCAGGAGCCAGAACCAGAGGAGGGCGGCGATCACGTTCGCCATCAGGTACGGCAGCAGAAGCGCGCCGCGGATCACGGTTGATTTGGCTACCCGGTGCATCAGCAGGGCAAGCCCCAGCGCGAGCGTGGTCTGGAGGAGGATGTTGATTAGGACGTACTGCCCGGTGACAGCCAGCGCATTCCAGAACAGGGGGTCCTTGGCGATGGCCTCATAGTTGGCGGCACCGATCCACGTCGGGTCGCCGAGGATGCTGTATTCGGTGAAGCTGAGGTAGATGCCCCGCAGGGTGGGCACCAGGTAGAAAACGATAAATCCGATCATCGCCGGGGCTATGAAGAACAATGCGATCTTCAGGTCGCTCTGTCCCCGGCGCTTCAGCGGCCGGTGCGCTGCGTGCACTGCCGGGCTGGCGTTCCTGGTAAGGGTGGTCATCGTCGACCCTTTCCTGAGTGTGATGGAAGTAACAGGCTGGAAAGAAATCTACACGAGTAGATATTCGACGGCAAGGGCTTATTTCAATGTTTCAAAACCAGGGCAATTACGCCAGTGACTGGATATTGACTCGAGTAGATGCGGATGAAACACTCGGATAAACTTCAATCGGAAGGCAACAATGACGTTCTCCATCGGCATCGTGGGCGCGGGCCAGTTCGGCAGCCAGTTCGCACACCTGTTCAACCTGCATCCCGGCGTCAGTGCGGTCTATGTTGTGGACGAGCTGCCGGAGCGGGCTGAATCCGTGGTCCGAAGGCTGGATCTTGCCGGCGTCGTGCCCGACTTTGACGCCCTTCTGGCCTCCGACGTCGACGCCGTGGCGGTCTTCACCCAGCGCTGGACGCACGGACCCCTGGTGGAGCGTGCTCTCCGCGCCGGCAAGCACGTCTACTCAGCCGTGCCCATGGCGGTTGCCGAAGAGGAGATCGCCCGCATCATCCAGGCCGTCCGGGACACCGGCAAGGTGTACATGATGGGTGAGACCAGCTACTACAACCCCGCCACCGTGTATGCCCGCGAACAGCAGGCGGCCGGCAGGTTTGGCCGGGTCTTCTACTCCGAAGGCGACTACGTCCACGACATGGACCTCGGCTTTTATGACGCCTACCAGTACAGCGGGGGCGAGCGGTGGAAGGAGACGGCAAGCTACCCGCCAATGCTCTACCCCACCCATGCGATCGGCGGGGTGCTGGGGGCCATCCCGGCGCACGCCGTCAGCGTCAGCTGCGTGGGCGTCAAGGACCAGCGGGATGACGGGGTATTCGACAAGGACGTCAGCATGTTCGGCAATGACTTCTCCAACGCCACGGCGCTCTTTGAACTGAACGACGGCGGCGTGATGCGCACCAACGAGATGCGCCGCGTGGGCTATCCGTCCCACATCCGCGAATCGCGCTTCCGGTTTTTTGGCACGGAGGCAAGCTTTGAACAGCTCGCCAGGGTCACCGTCTGGCAGGACAAACAGAATGTCCACGACATCTCCGAGCAGATGGAAACCCGGCCCAGCATGTCCCTGGACGATCCCTCACTGGCCAACGTGGCCCCGGAACTCCGGGACGCATTCGTGTCGGGACTCGCTCCCGTCCACGACGCCGGACGGTTGCCTGAGGAGTTCCGCGGCGCACCGAACGGGCACGAGGGAAGCCACCATTTCCTGGTGGACGACTTCGTCACGGCGGTCAATGACGGCACACTGCCGCCCGTGAATGCGTGGGTGGCCGCCCGCTTCACCCTCCCGGGCATCGTGGCCCACCAGTCCGCCCTGCAAAACGGCGTACGGCTTCCCATCCGTGACTTTGGGGATGCGCCGGGTATGAGTGGTTAGCATGGACAGCATGACTTCCCCGGCCGCGCAGGCCTCCCGCGGCGGCCCGGTGACCCGCAAGGATGTGGCGCGCTATGCCGGCGTCAGCACCGCCGTCGTCAGTTACGTGGTCAATGGCGGACCCAAGAAAGTGGCGCCGGC
Organism: Pseudarthrobacter sp. Pseusp20; assembly: GCF_059492155.1. Classification (NCBI taxonomy): domain Bacteria; kingdom Bacillati; phylum Actinomycetota; class Actinomycetes; order Micrococcales; family Micrococcaceae; genus Pseudarthrobacter; species Pseudarthrobacter sp. Pseusp20. The sequence goes on along the minus strand of NZ_CP168521.1, from coordinate 3,963,827 downwards.
AACCGAAGCCAAGGTCCAGGACGCCATCCGCGTCCTGGGCTACCGGCCCAACGCCGCCGCGCGGGCGCTGAAGCTCGGCTCAAGCGAGACCCTGGGGCTTATCGTCCCGGACATCTCGAACCCGTTCTTCTCACTGTTTTCGCACGCCGTGGAGGATGCCGCCGCAGACCTGGGGTACGCGCTGGTGTTGAGCAACTCGGACGGAAACCTGGCCAAGGAACGCCGCAACATCCGGAACCTCGCCGCCCGGCAGGTGGACGGCGTCCTGCTGGCCAGCGTCCTTTTCGAACCCGATCTCGAGGCGCTGGAAACGGCGGACATCCCGTCCGTGCTGCTCAACCAGGAACGTGACGCCCCGGGCTTCAACAGCATCGGTGTGGACCTGGCGGCCGGAGCCAGGATCGCGGTGGAACACCTGATCAGCCATGGCCACACCAACATCGGCCTGGCCATGGGAACCAACGTCTCCGGGGAGACCGACGGCCGTGAAGTAGGTTGGCGGCAAGCGCTCCAGGAAGCTGGTCTGCCCGAGGGGCCCATTGCCTACAGTGCCTTCACCCGGCCCGGAGGGTACGTGGCCGGGCAACGCCTCCTGGCGTCAGTGAACCGGCCAACGGCCGTCTTCGCCACGTCCGATATGCAGGGGATTGGACTGCTGCGGGCCATCCATGAAGCGGGACTGTCTGTTCCGGGCGACATTGCCGTGGCGTCTTTTGACGGCTCGGCCGACTCTGAATACTCCTGGCCGCCGCTGACCACCGTTGAGCAGCCGGTGGCGGCCATGGCGGAGGCTGCCGTGGCGGCACTCGTTGGAGCCAGCCGGGGGGAGGACCCGCGGCACCGGATCTTTCCCACCAAACTGCACGTACGCCAATCCTGCGGCTGCCCCTAGCCGGCCGACTGCATGGCGGGCAGGCGCAGCCTGGTCCGCTCCTGCAGGACCCGCCGGGCCTCCGGGCCAAGTCCGGAATCGCTGATGACCTCATCCACGTCATCCAGGGCGGCGATGGAACTGATGCCCAGCATTCCCCATTTGGTGTGGTCGGCCAGCACCACTGTCTTGCGCGCTGCTGCCATGAAGGCCCGGTCGGTTTCGGCTTCGAGCAGGTTGGGTGTGGTGAAGCCCGCCTCGGCATCCATCCCGTGGACGCCCAGGAACAGCACGTCCAGGTGCAGTTGCTTGAGGGCGCCCGTTGCGATGGGCCCCACCAGGGCGTCTGAGGGCGTGCGCTCGCCGCCCACCAGGATCACGGTGGAGGAGTAACGGGCCGAGCCGGACGAGGCAGCGTGGTGGAAGAGGTCCGCGATCCTGACAGAGTTGGTGACCACCGTGATCCGCGGCCCTCCAACCAGTTCCTTGGCCAATGCCCACGTGGTGGTGCCGGCACCCAGGCCGACCGCCATGCCCTCGTGGACCAGGGCGGCCGCCTCCACGGCGATGGCGCGCTTCTCCGCGGTCAACTGCGTGGACTTCAGCTCGAAACCGGGCTCATGCGTGCTTGCATCCCCCGGCAGCTTGGCGCCGCCGTGGATTCGTTCCAGCTTGCCGCCCTCCTCGAGCAGCTCGATGTCCCGCCTCACCGTCATCAACGAGACGCCAAGCTGGGTGGCGAGGTCCGAGACCCGGACCACCCGCTCCCGCTGGACGGCATCCAGGATTGCTTGGTGTCGGGCGGCAGGCAGCATGGAGGCGGATCCTTCAACGCGGGTGGCAAGGGTGCTCCCAGCATACGGCGACGGCGCCTCCCCGGCTGGGGAAGCGCCGTCGCCGTATTGCTACTTCCGGAGGCTGGCCGCGATCTGCTGCATGATCGTGGGGTCGGACAGCGTGGTGGCGTCGCCCGGGTCGCGGCCTTCCGCCACGTCCTTGAGGAGCCGGCGCATGATCTTGCCGGACCGGGTCTTGGGCAGTTCGGGCACCACCAGGATGTTCTTGGGCTTGGCAATGGGCCCGATTTCCTTGCCCACGTGGTTGCGCAGCTCCTGTACGGTGGCGTCGCCGTGGTTCACGGCATCGCCGCGGAGGATCACGAACGCAACCACGGCCTGGCCGGTGGTTTCGTCCGTGGCGCCCACGACGGCGGCCTCCGCCACGGCGGGGTGGCTCACCAGGGCGGATTCGATTTCTGTGGTGGAGAGCCGGTGCCCGGAGACGTTCATGACGTCGTCCACGCGGCCCAGCAGCCAGATGTCCCCGTCTTCGTCCTTCTTGGCGCCGTCCCCGGCGAAGTACATGTTTTCGAAGCGGGACCAGTAGGTGTCCTTGAACCGCTGCGGGTCGCCCCAGATGCCGCGCAGCATGGCCGGCCAGGGTTCGCGGATCACCAGGAAACCGCCGTGGCCGTTGGGGACGGACTCGCCCATTTCATCCACCACATCCACGGCGATACCGGGCAGCGGCACCTGGGCGGAGCCGGGCTTGGTGGCGGTGACCCCGGGAAGCGGGGCGATCATCTGTGCGCCGGTTTCGGTCTGCCACCAGGTGTCCACGATGGGCGCCTTGTCGCCGCCGATTACCTTGCGGTACCACATCCAGGCCTCGGGGTTGATGGGCTCGCCCACCGAACCCAGCACCCGCAGGGAGGAAAGATCGTACTTCGCCGGGATCTCCGCGCCCCACTTCATGAAGGTGCGGATGGCGGTGGGAGCGGTGTACAGGATGGAGACCTTGTACTTTTCCACGATCTCCCACCAGCGGCCCTGGTGCGGGGAGTCCGGCGTGCCCTCGTACATGACCTGCGTGGCGCCGTTGATGAGCGGGGCGTAGGCGACGTAGGAGTGGCCGGTGACCCAGCCGACGTCGGCCGTGCACCAGTACACGTCCGTTTCCGGATGCAGGTCAAAGACCGCCCTGTGGGTGTAGGCGGTCTGGGTGAGGTAGCCGCCGGTGGTGTGCAGGATGCCCTTGGGCTTCCCGGTGGTACCGGACGTGTAGAGGATGTAGAGCGGGTGCTCCGAATCGTGGCCCACTGCGGTGTGCTCTGCGCTGGCCGTCCCCACCGTGTCCGCCCACCAGTGGTCCCGGCCCTCGTGCCAGTCCACGTCCTGGCCGTTGCGCTTGACCACCACCACGTTCTGGACCGTGTGGCCATCGTGGGCCAGGGCATCATCGACGGCCGGCTTCAGGGGGCTCGGCTTGCCTCGGCGGTAGGTGCCGTCGGCGGTCACCACCAGCTTGGCTTCGGCGTCGTCGATCCGGGACCGGAGGGCCTCCGCCGAGAATCCACCGAACACCACCGAGTGGACCGCGCCGATGCGTGCGCATGCCAGCAGCGTGATCACGGCCTCCGGGATCATGGGCAGGTACACCGCAACCCGGTCACCCTTGGCAACGCCCAGGGACTCGAAAGCGTTGGCCGCCTTCTTCACTTCCTCGGTCAGCTGGGCGTAGGTATAGGTGCGGGTGTCGCCGGGCTCGCCCTCGAAGTAGATGGCCACGCGGTCGCCGTTGCCGGCCTCCACATGCCGGTCCAGCGCGTTGTACGCCGCGTTGATTTCGCCGCCAACGAACCACTTGGCGAACGGCGGATCAGACCAGTCCAGCGCTTGTGTGAAGTCCTTGGACCACGTCAGCAGCTCCCGGGCCTTCTTCGCCCAAAACGCGGGCCGGTCGGCGTTCGCCTCCCCGTACTCGGCGGCGGTGACAACGGCGTCGGCCGCGAATTCCGGGGAGGGTGGAAAGGCCCGCGTCTCATGCAGCAGGTTCGCGAAGGCGTCGCCCTGGTGGCCTTGCTGTCCTGCCGGCTGGGCGGAAGCGGACGGAACGGTAGCCGTGGAGCTGGGAGTGTCCTGGGACATGTGAACCTCATCATTCATCGATCTTTGCCGCGCGGGACGCCGCCACCGCATGGCCCGCCGATCGCACGGCATTGGGCTCCAGCCGGGGGCGGGCATACCGCAAAGAGCTGTTCCGCAACCAAGCCTAATGCTTACGGTGCATCCGCTGTGTGCCCCGTCACATACGCGGCCATGAGCGGCATTTTTTATGCGGTGAATGGTCTCTTCATGACTCGCCAGGCACCGCCGGAGGCCTGCCCCAGCTAGTGATCGGCCGGGCCGTTGACTAGGCTGAGATGGAATTGTGACTTCACTTCGGACCTCTCCGGCCGGGCGCAAACAGCGCCTTGCCGGGCCCGGACCGCATGTCAAGACGGCACAGTTTTCGGGTCCGGACCGGGCCCGGTGCCGCCACGCTAAGGAGAGCAGAATGAACCAGCAGAGTTACGGCCAGCGAACGGGTCCGGACACCAAGGCAGGGCCAGGAGCCTCCGGGCCTGCCGTGGGAGGATCCGCGCACGCGACACCGGCCGGCAACGCCGCCAAGGGGCAGGCTGCAGGGCAGAAGGCCGGCTCCGGGAAGATCGACCCGAACGCCAACCAGGCGGTCCTCGGTCCGTTCACCGTGCGCGACCTGGCCGTCTTCGCAGGCACCCTGATCCTCTTTGTCGCGTCCCTGCTTCCCCTCTTCGGCGCCCGGTACAACCTGTGGAACCTCAACAACCTGTTCTTCCTGGGACTGGGCATCGTCCTGCCGCTGATCGCCAGCGCATTGTTCGCGGCGCGCCGCCTGGCACCCGCCACAAGGATCCGCGTGGGGTCGCTCTCGATCGACCAGTTCGCCTCCGTTGTGGCCTCCTTCGCCCTGGCCTTCTTCTTCCTGTCCGTTGCAGGCGGCTACGTCACCAGCCTGCTGGTGGGCCTGATCGGCTCGCTCGTCCTCTTCGCCGCCACCGTGCTGGGCCGGTTCCTGCCGTACCTTTCCGGTGACTTCAAGGACCGGCCAGAGACGCCGGCGCACATTGTGGCCCGCGAGGCCGCGGTCCCGCTGCGGAAGCCGCGCACCCCCAAAGCCCCCAAGCCGGAGTCCGGCTCCAACCAGTCAAAGGGCGGCTTCAAAGGTGCCACCCTGTTCGGTGGGGCCGGTGCAGGTTCCTCCGCCGTCGAGCCGGGATCTTCCAGCCCCAACCCTGCGCCGGCGCGTTCCACCCACACGCCCGCCACTGCCGCCGTCCCCGTGGCCAATGCCGGGGCTGCCGTTGCAGGGACCGGCGCTGCAGCTGCCGGCGCTCCAGCTGCGGGCACCGCCGCGGGTCCGGCTGCCTCTACCCCCGCGGCGCCAACCGCCCCTGTATCAACCAGCCCTGTATCATCCACCCCTGTATCAACCGCCCCCGAAGCCGCTGACCGGGATGCCGGCACGCCGCATCAGGACGCCGGCCCGCCCACCCAGGCGGCCGACGTCGTCCGTCCTGACTCAACCCCGGCCCCGGCAGCCGAGGAGACCCAGCACGGTGCCGTCCCCGCCGCGGGCGCTCCGCAGGCAGCGTGGGAGCCGCCGGCCGCCACCGCTGTCCACCAGCAGGTCCGTTCCGAGCAGCCCATCGGCGCGACAGTGGACCCGTCCACCCGCCATGACGAGACCGACGGGCAGCCCATCCATGAGGCTTTCTGGTTCGCCGTCGCCCAGCACCGCACCGCCTACGACCCCCGCACCGGTGCGCCTGCCTTCGTGATCGAGCCCGGCGGCTGGGTACTGGCGCTTGAGGACCGGGGCCACGAATTCCTGGTCCAGCACACGGACGGACGGCTGGGCGTCCTGCGCGACCTCAGCAACATCGAGCGCGGCTGACGCCGTGGCCGGGCCACGCAGCAAGAACGGGCAGGCCGCGGGGATGCCCGTGGTTTCATCCGAATCCGTCCTGGCGCTGAAACGGCGGGCACGGCGCATCCACCGGGCCCTGGCCGAAAAATATCCCTACGCCCACGCGGAACTGGACTTCCGCAACCCCTTCGAACTGCTGGTGGCCACCGTGCTGTCCGCCCAGACCACCGACGTCACGGTCAACCAGGTCACCAAAGTGCTGTTCGCACGCTGGCCCAATGCCCGGTCCCTGGCCGAGGCGGACCCCACGGAGCTTGAAACCATCCTCAAGCCCACGGGGTTCTTCCGCGCCAAAGCGAGGAACGTCCTGGCGCTGTGCACCCGCCTGGTGGATGACTTTGACGGCGAGGTCCCGGGGCGGATGGAAGACCTGGTCACCTTGCCCGGGGTGGGCCGCAAAACCGCCAACGTGGTGCTGGCCAACGCCTTCGGCATCCCGGGCATCTCCGTCGATACCCATTTCGCCCGGCTGGCCAAGCGGTTTGGGTGGACCCAGTCCGAGGACCCTGTGCAGATCGAACAGGACGTGGCGGAGTTGTTTGACCGCAGGGACTGGACCATGCTGTCCCACCGTGTGATCTTCCACGGCCGCCGCGTCTGCCACGCCCGGAAGCCCGCCTGTGGTGCCTGTCCCGTGGCTAATTGGTGCCCGAGCTATGGCCTGGGGGAGACCGACCCCGTCAAAGCAGCCAAGCTCCTCAAGTATGAACTTGCGCCCGGCAGCGAGGCGTTGCTGGAGCAGTACCTGTCTGAACAGCAGCGGGCTGCGGAGATCCGGATGGCCTCCCAGGCGAGGGCCACGTGAGCGCAAGGGAAGACCTGGCCGCGCTGGTCCAGCGGGCGGAAGCCGGGACGGCCGGGCCCCCTGATCCACGCTGGGCTGCACTGACAGTAGATGCCTCCCGCGCCCGCAGGGCCGCGGTCCTGATGCTTTTCGGGGTGCTCGACGACGTCCCGGCCGCGTCCGGCAAGCCACTGGCGCCGGCGGATCTGGACGTCCTGCTCCTGGAGCGCGCCCACACCCTGGGTTCCCATCCAGGGCAGGTGGCGTTTCCCGGCGGCAGCATCGACCGGGGCGAAACGCCGGTGGCGGCTGCGCTTCGGGAAGCCGAGGAGGAAACCGGACTGGACACCGGCGGGGTGGAAGTCCTCGGCACGCTCCAGGAACTGGGCCTGGCGCACAGCAACTTCCTGGTGACGCCGGTGCTCGGATGGTGGCACTCGCCGTCGCCGGTCCGGGTGGTGGACTACGCCGAATCTGCCCAGGTATTCCGCGTCCCGGTCAGGGACCTCCTGGACCCGGACAACAGGGTGATGGCCACGGTCCACCGCGCAGGCCGCACGTTCGACAGCCCTGCCTTCACTGTCAACGGCGTGGTGGTGTGGGGCTTCACCGGCATTGTGCTGAGCGGCCTCTTCGACCAGCTCGGCTGGTCCGTTCCATGGGACCGCACCAGGCTGCACCCGATCGGGGTCTAGTTTTCAGGCCTGCTGGTGGCGCAAATCCACCACGATTCCGGTGGCGGCATTCTCGCGCATGGCGTTGATCCCGTCGCGGAGCAAGCTGAGGGACCTGAAGGTTGGTGACACCGCAACGATATTGCCTTCGGCGTCGGTCAGCCGCAGCCGGTACGACTCATCGCCTGCACGGTGAATTTCAAATCTTCCCGCCATGGACGGGGACCTCCCTGGTATGCGTCGTTGCATCAGCGTGTGGACCGGTCTGCATCAGCCCCGCTTCGACTGTAACGTCCGTCACCGGGCGCGCATAGCTACCGCCGGGTAGATTACTTATCGTCTCGACGACAGTAAGAGAGGCAGCACGGGAGGCGCTCCGCCCTATTTGGCGAGGTCGTAGGAGTCCACCACGGCCATGCTGACGGGGAACTCCACCGGGATGGGACCGAACAGCAATTCCTTGGCGGCCTTGGCCGATTCCTCGATTGCCGCGATGCAGGCATCGACGCGGTCCGAGGGCGCGTGCACCATGACTTCGTCATGCAGGAAGAAGGCGAGTTGGGCCCCCACAGGTCCGCCGCTGCCGCCGGTTCCTGCCGGCCGCAAGGCGCGCAGCCGCCGTCGCAATTCTGCCAGCCAGCAGGCCGCCCAGTCCGCTGCCGAGCCCTGGACCACGAAGTTCCGGGTAAAGCGCCCGCGGGACCGCGCGATCGACTCTGCCCTCCGCTGCTCCTCCGCCGTGGCCGAGCGCTGGCTGAGGAACCACTGCCCGGACGGCGGAGGGCTGCTGCGGCCCAGCCTGGTGGTGACCGTCCCGCCCGCTTCGCCCGCCCGCGCCGCCCGCTCCACAAAGTCCACGGCACGCGGGTAGATGCGGGCCAATTGCGGCATGAGGCGGCCGGCCTCGCCGGAGGTGGCGCCGTACATGGCGCCCAGCAGGGCCATCTTCGCCTTGGCCCGGTCGCCGCCAAATCCCTTGGCGGCGATCCCGGCGTACAGGTCCTGGTCCCGCGCCGCCTCAGCCATGGCCGAGTCCTGCGCCAGGGCCGCCAGGACGCGCGGCTCCAGCTGCGAGGCGTCCGCAACGATGAGCTTGTGGCCAGGGTCGGCGTGCACCGCGCCGCGGACCTGGCGCGGAATCTGCAGCGCCCCGCCGCCGCGGGATGCCCAGCGGCCCGACACCACGCCTCCCACCACGTATTCCGGGCGGAACCGGCCGCCGTCCACCCACGCGTCCAACCAGGACCAGCCGTTGGCGGTGTGAAGGCGGGAAAGCCTCTTGTACTCCAGCAACGGCTCGATGGCGGGGTGGCTGGACTCCCTCAGCTCCCACTTGCGGGTGCTTTTGACCTCGATCCCGTTGCGGTGCAGGGCGCGCATCAGGTCCTGCGGGGAGTCCGGGTTGAGCCCGGGTGAGTTGAGCATGACGCGCAGCTCCGCCGCCAGCGCCTCCAGTTTCACGGGACGCTGCCCGGCGGGCGGGCGGGGTCCCAGATGGCCGGCCAGGATCTGTTCGTGCAGGTCTTCCCGCCAGGGGACCCCGGCGTGCTGCATCTCGGCGGCCACAATAGCTGCCGCCGACTCCGCCGCGAGCAGCAGCTGGAGGCGGTTCCGGCGGTTTTCCTCCGTGCCCACGCCTGCCAGCGCACTCTGTTGGGCTGCGTATTCGGAACGGAGTTCCTCGAGCGGCGCCCCCGGCGGCAGCCCGGTTGCGGGATCATCGAACAGCGCGCCCTGGTCTGCAGGGGGACGCGGCGGCTGCAGCGCCTTTGGCGGAAGAGCGGGATCCTCCACCGGTACCCTGTCCGTGTTCCGGGCGTAGTCGGTGTGCGCGCTGAACTGCGAGAAGGCCAGGATGTTGCCGCACAGGGTGAGGTCGTAGCAGCGCTCCACCTCCACCTCGGATGCGAGCAGCGCCGGGTACCAGTCCTGGGTCCGGTGCCATATCCAGCGGGGCGGTTGGCCACCGGGGCGCCGTGCCTCCAGTTCGCGGACGACGGCGGCAAGGTCGGTGAGTGCCACAACGCGGGGTTCGGGATTGGCCGGCTGGGCGAGGCCCGCCTGCGTCAGTTCCTGGAGCGCCGCGCCGCGGGGGTGGGCGGCGAGCAGCAGGTACATGTTCCCATTGTGCCTTGTTGGAGGCTGTGCCTCGTTGAGGTGTCCGCGCTGCAGGTTGTCCACATACGGGACTTGCTCCCTTAACCAGGCCGCACCGCCGCGGCAGAGTGGCTCCATGAGCAGGCACCAGCTGAACGCATCCACATCCGGTCCGGGACAGGCCTCCGGCTCCTCGTGGCGGCCAACGAACACGGCGCCACCATCCCGCGGGGGTCCTGTTGCGGACAGCGGGGAAGCGTCCGAGGCCGCCTGGCTGCCGGAGCATTCAAGGCCTGTCGGTTCAGGGCTCAGGGGTTCAATGCCTGGGGGTTCAATGCCCGCCGGGATTCGGCCGGATGGTGCAGGAGAGGTTCTGCTGGTGACCTCCTCCGGCGTCCTCCGTGCCGAAGTGGAGCGTATTGTGGCAGCCGCCGGCGCGCACCTGCACGTTGTCCCGGACGCAGTGGAGGCAGGCCGCTACTGGGAGGCGGCAGCTGCCGTCCTGGTGGGCAGTGACGTGCGTGAACTGCCGCCCCGGCGCAGCACGCCTGCGGTCATGGTGGGCCTCGACGGCGAGGGCGACAGCCTCTGGCACCTGGCGGCGGCCCTCGGGGCAGAGCGTGTTGCCGTACTGCCGGATGCCGCCGCCTGGCTGGCAGACCATCTGAGCCGGTCGCGGTCGCCGGGCCCGGGCGGAATGGTCCTTGGCATCACGGGGGGTTGCGGCGGTGCAGGAGCCACCACCGCCGCCATCTGGATAGCGCAGGCGGCAGCAGGGCTGGGGGTACGGGTCCTGCTGGTTGACGGCGACCCATGGGGTGGCGGCCTGGAGCTGGCGCTCGCAGCAGAGGAAACCCCCGGGCTCCGATGGCCGGACCTCGCCGAGGCCAGGGGAAGCATCGACCCCCTGCAGCTCTCGGATTCCCTACCCGTTGCGGGAGGCTTTTCCTTCCTGTCCTGGCCTGCCACACGGGAGCAACCCCTTCCCGTCGCCGCCGCAGCCGCAGCAGGTGTGCTTGATGCTGCGCGCCGTGGCTATGAACTGGTCCTGCTCGATGTGGGAAGGGGGGCAGAGCCGCTCCATACGGTGGCCTGGGACTGCGACCGGATCATGATGGTGGTACCCGCACAACTGAAGGCAGCAGTGGCGGCCGTACGCCTGATGCAGGAGCTTCCGCCGGTGGAGGCGGCCCTGCTGGTGCGGGGCCGGCCGGGCTCCGCGCTGGACAGTTCGCTGATCGCTGACGCCGTGGGACTGCCGGTCCAGGGCCGGATACCAGAAGTCCGCGGCGTCGGCGGAGCCATGGAATCCGGCCGGCTGCTGGACCTGGGGAAGCGCCGGAACATCCGGCGCTTCGCTGCATCTGTGCTCGATTGGCTTGGCGATGACCTGCCGGCTGGAGAGTTGGCATGAGCCCGGCGCCGGGTAATCCGTCGGCTCCGGCCGGGAAAGCGGGCAGCGCAGCGGGGGCGGGAGGCCTGGGCTCACGGCGCAGCGTCCGCATCCTGGAAGCAAACCAGGCAGGCCGCCTGACGCGCAGCAGGGGAACCGCCGGCAGCGGCAGGACCATCGATTCAGGGCTGCTGGAATCCGTCCGCGAATCGATGATGGCAGAGGCCGGTGCCGTGACGCCGTCACGGGTTGCCGCGGCAGTCCAGGCCACCGGCAAGCTGTTGGGCACCGCAGGATCCCTTGCCGCCGTAGAGCGGATCAGTGCCGAACTCAACGGGCTGGGGCCGCTGCAGGAGCTCACCCGGGATCCCGCCGTCACCGACATCTTCGTCAACGCTCCCCACTCCGTCTGGGTGGACCGGGGCCGCGGCATCGAGCGGGTCCCCGTCCTGTTCGACGGCGAGGCACAGCTGCGGGCGCTGGCCTGCAGGCTCGTCGCTGCAGGCGGGCGCCGCCTCGATGACGGCTCGCCCTGTGTCGATGTCAGGCTCGCCGGCGGCTACCGTGTCCATGCCGTGTTGCCGCCGGTTTCCACGTCCGGGACGCTGCTGAGCGTCCGGATCCGCAGGGAGAAGGTCTTCAGCATGGAGGAGCTGCGCACCGGGGGCATGTTCGGCCCGGGAGTGCAGGCGGTGCTTGAGAAGGTCGTGGACAGGAGGCTGAGCTTCCTGATCAGCGGTGCCACGGGTTCCGGGAAGACCACGCTGCTGTCTACGCTCCTGGGATTGTGTGCGGCGGAGGAGCGGCTGGTCCTGATCGAGGATGCGTCCGAACTGAATCCTGTCCACCCGCACGTAGTCGCGTTGGAATCACGGCACGGAAACCTCGAAGGCGGCGGGACAGTGGACCTGGGGGAACTCGTCAGGCAGGCACTTCGCATGCGTCCGGACAGGTTGGTGGTGGGCGAGTGCCGGGGCGCGGAAGTCCGCGAGCTCCTTACCGCGATGAACACCGGGCACAGCGGCGGTGGAGGAACCATCCACGCCAACACGGCAGCAGCAGTCCCCGCCAGGCTCAACGCCCTGGGCGCGCTCGCCGGGCTGGGACCCGAGGCTGTTCGGCTCCAGGCTGCCAGCGCCCTTGACGCTGTGATCCACGTGGGCAGGACGTCCCGGGGGAGGGAAGTCCTTTGCATCGGACTTATCGGCGACGGCCCGGAGGGGCTGACGGTGGTGCCGGCGGTTGAAGAATCGGGGGTGGCGGGTCCCGCATGGCCGGCGCTGGCTGCCCGTTTGGGAATGGACTCCGGGGTCACCCTGTGACGATCCTCCTCATCGGAGTTCTGGGCGCCGCTGTGGTGCTGCTCCTGAAGCCGCCCCTGGATGCTGCGTCCAGGTTGCGTGCAGCAGGCGGCAGCAGCCAGAAGGCACCGGGATCCCGGCAGAGCCGGATACTGCGCTGGGGCAGCGCAGGCGGACGGGGCTCGGCGAAAATGCGGGGCCCTGGACTGACCCTGGTGGTGCAGCAGCTGGCGGCGCTGCTCAGGGGCGGCCGGACACCCGGGCGGCTGTGGGACGAGCTGTGGTCCGTGTACGGCACGCCGCAGGACGGGCAATGGCATGACCACGCGGCGCTCCCATCCCCAGCGCTGTCAGAGGGTTCAACTGCCGTCCTGGCTTCCGCACGCGCGGCCGCGGCAACCGGAGCCCCTGTCTCGGAGGCCATCCGGCGTGCGGTTTCCACGGCGTTGCCTCACAGGGACCGGGAGGCCAGGACCTGGTCTGAGCTTGCTGCCTGCTTTGACATAGCCGAAGCCAGTGGATGTCCGCTCGCCGACGTGCTGACCCGGTTCGTGGCCCAGCTGGAAGCGGAGGATGATGCGGATGCAGCCAGGCAGACCGCCCTCGCCGGCCCCAAAGCCACGGTCCGTCTCTTGACCTGGCTTCCATTGATGGGTCTTGGACTGGGTGCTGCCCTGGGCGTGGATCCATTGGCCACCCTGCTGGGAACACCCCTGGGACTGGCCGCATTGTTCAGTGGCGCGGTGCTCACGGCAGCAGGAAGGGCGTGGTCCGCCAGGCTTGTTGCGGCGGCCGCAGGGACAGGAGTGCCATGACCCCGGGTTTGGCTGCAGGCTTTGCACTGTTCCTGCTGCTCGCCGCAAGTGCCTGGCTTGCCTGTTCCGGCTTTAACCGGTCGTGTCACCGGCTCCGCCACCTGTTTCATGCCGTCCCGGGGGCGCAGCAGGTGGCCGAAGCCGAGTGGCCCGCAGGGAGCCGCGGCGAAGGCTTGAAGGACACTGCCATGATGCTCGAACTCGTGGCGGCGATGCTGGATGCCGGAGCCGGCATCGGGCGATCGCTCGAACTGGTGGCTGCCTCGGCCGCGCCGCAGTACAGGGACTCACTGCGGCCGGTGGTCTCGGCGCTGGCCATCGGGGCCGACTGGGAAACAGCGTGGCGCAGCTCCGCCGTCCGGCTCCCCGAAATCCTGGAGCTCCGGGATGCGCTGGGCTTCGCCGCGCTCACGGGGGCGCCATCGTCTGCAATCCTCTACGCCCAGGCAGCAAGGCTTCGCCGGGAACGGTTCCGGGCCGCGGAAAAGCGGGCCGCTTCGCTTGGCGTGAAGCTGGTAGTTCCGCTGGGCCTGTGTTCACTCCCTGCCTTTATCTGCCTTGGCGTCGTCCCCGTGCTGCTTGCCCTGGTTCCCACCGGATAACCTGCCGCTGCCGTGGCCACCGCGAAGGCCGATCCCTTCCTCCACAACACCGGGACGGCCCACCTTTTCCACTTAGCGCATCCCCTCCCTTACCTGCTCCCGCTGGGCGGGGAAGAGTCAAGACAGCCGGGAAACCACCGGAAACCAATGGAAAGGAAAACCACATGTCCATCCACCACCGCCGTCACTACACGGCAGGAACCTCCGCGTTCGCCGCGTCCGGCCAGAAGCCCACGAAAAAGGACGGCGCCCCGCGCAGCACCAGCAGCATCCCATCCGCTTCCGCCCCTGCCTTGGGCCCAAAGACTTCCCTCCCGGAGGCAGGCAGGATCGTCGAACTCCACCCTGGTTCGGGAAGTCTCCGGCCCAAGACATGGCGCCCCACGGGGCTGCTGGGTTCCCAGGCCGGCATGGCCACCGCGGAATATGCCATTGCTACCCTGGCCGCCGTCGGGTTCGCCGGGCTGCTTGTGTTCATCCTCCGCAGCGACGAGGTACGTGGTTTCCTGCTCAACCTCATCCGCACCGCGCTGGCGCTGCCGTGACACCTCTGCCGGCGGGGCTGCGAATTCATGGACCCCTCACGGCCGTCGTCGGCAGCAGCGCCGGCGGCAACGATGACCGGAAGACGGCGGACGCCGGTGCAAACGCCCGCGGCGCGGTTACCGCAGAGTTCGCCGTGGCACTGCCTGCCGTACTGGCATTGCTGGCCATGCTGCTTGCAGCAGCCGCCGCGGGGATGACGCAACTGCGCATCGAGGAGGGAGCCAGGGCCGGTGCCAGGGCGCTGGCCCGGGGCGATGACACCGTGGCAGTGGAACGGACGGTCCGGACGCTCGCCGGCGGTACGGCGGCTGCGTCAGTTGCTGCAGACGGCGAGTGGTTCAACATCACGGTCACGGACCGCGTGCCTGGGCCATTGGGAGCATCCATCCCGTGGACCCTCACCGCGCGTGCGTCAATGCGGAGCGAAACAGCCGGGACGGGAGCCGGCATCGGCGCCGGTGCCCTCAGGGGCTCCACGCATGGCCAGGCCGCCAAATGATGGCCGATGCCGGACGGCCCCACACTGCCGCCGCCAGGCGCCACACCACCAAGGGCAGGCGCGGGGCGGGAAGGCATGACGGCCGCGAACGCGGTTCGGGCACAGTCCTGGCCGCAGGGCTGGCCCTTGTGGTCATGACGGCCATGGCCGTCATGCTGCTGCTGGCCCAGTCCGCCGTGCTGGCCAGCAGGGCGGCAGCGGCTGCGGACCTGGCGGCCCTTGCCGCAGCGGATGCGCTCCGCGGCATCACCACGGGCGAGCCCTGCAGTGTTGCCGCCGAGGTCGCCGCGCGGCACGCCGCCACGGTCCTTAGCTGTACCGAGGGCGCGGGCCAGACCATTGAGGTGCGGACCCGGCTCGGCGAGCGCCCGCTGCTGGGAGCCGCAACCGGACATGCCCGGGCAGGGCCGCCGCCATAGCGATGACGCCGGCATCGGGCGTCAGCTCCTCGCCTCCACATCCACACGGGACGTCTCGGAGGCATCCTTGAGCAGGACATCCAGCAGGGTCACCGCGGCGGCCTTGTCCAGCGGATTGTTCTTGTTGCCGCACTTGGGGGACTGCACGCAGGACGGGCAGCCGGACTCGCACTCGCAGGCCTTGATGGCGTCCCGGGTTGCCGCCAGCCACACCATGGCCTTGTCGAAGCCCCGTTCGGCAAACCCCGCCCCGCCGGGGTGCCCGTCATACACGAAGATGGTGGGCACCCCGGTGTCCGCATGCAGTGCCGTGGAGACCCCGCCGATGTCCCAGCGGTCGCTGGAGGCGACGAGGGGAAGGAGCCCGATCGCGGCGTGCTCGGCGGCGTGGAGGGCACCGGGGAACTGGGCTTCGATGAGGCCGGCCCGCGTCAAGGAACGGTTGTCCACCACGAACCATACGGCCTTGGTGAAGAGCTCCCGGGCACCCAGCTCAAGGGGCTCCTCACCCAGGACTTCGTTGGAAATCAAGGCCTTGCGCTGGAAGGAGACAACCTGCGTGGTGACCTTCACATCGCCGAAGTGGACGGTTACATCGCCCCATTGCATGGTCCGCACCGTGTCCAGGACCTCGATCTGGGTCACGTCCCGTGCTGTGGTGTAGTAGTCGGGGTTTGCCCGGCGAACCATGACAGAGTGGTCGTCTTCGTTCAGGTCCTCCACCACGTAGGTGTCGCCCTGGTGGACGTATACCGCGCCCGTGTGGGCCTGGTAATGGGTCTGGGGCGAGTCCATGGTCCCCAGCAGCGAGCCGGTCTCGGCGTCAACGATGCTGACCGGACCGCCGCCGTCGGCCCGGAGATTGACCATGGCCGCGGCGCTTTGCGAGTGGGTCCAGAACCAGCCGGCGGGACGCCGCCGCAAATATCCCTGCGCCACCAGACGGTCCAGGAGCTTTTCGGCAGTTCCGCCAAAAAGGTCCAGCTCCGCCGGTCCCAGGGGGAGTTCCGCTGCCGCGGCGCAGAGGTGTGGTCCCAGCACATAGGGGTTGGACGGGTCGAAGACCGTGGCCTCCACCGAGACATCGAAAATCGCCTCCGGGTGGTTCACCAGGAAGGTGTCCAGCGGATCATCGCTGGCCACAAATGCGGCGATGGCATCCTGGCCCGCCCTGCCGGCGCGGCCAATCTGCTGGAACAGGGAAGCCCGCGTCCCGGGCCAGCCGGCCACCAAGACCGCATCGAGACCGGAAATGTCGATTCCCAGCTCCAGGGCGGACGTGCTGGAAACGCCCAGCAGCTGGCCCGACCGCAGCGCCTTCTCCACCGCGCGCCGCTCTTCCGGAAGGTATCCGGAGCGGTAGGCGGCCACCCGCTGCGGGAGGCTGGGGTCCACCTCGTCAAGGAGCCGCTTGGTGATGGCGGAGATGGTCTCGGCGCCGCGGCGGGATTTGATGAAGGCAATGGTCCGGATCCGGGCGGACACCAGGTTGGCGAGCAGGTCAGAAGTTTCGGCCACTGCCGTCCGCCGCTCCTTGGCCCCGTTCTCGCCCCGGACCTCGGTCAGCGCCGGTTCCCAGAGCGCCACGGTGGTGGCCCCGTGGGGCGAGCAGTCCTCGGAGACCGCCTTCACGGGGGCGCCGATGAGGCGTGAGAAGGAGACATCAGGCTCGGAGGCGGTGGCGGAAGCCGCGATGAAGACCGGTTCGGGGAACGAGGTGCCCGCGCCATAGTACGCGCAGATCCGGCGGAGCCGGCGCATCAGGTTAGCAACATGCGATCCGAAGACGCCACGGTAGCTGTGTGCCTCGTCCACGATGACGTAGCGCAGCCGGCGGAAGAACCCGGCCCACCAGGCATGGTTGGGAAGGATGCCGAAATGCAGCATGTCCGGGTTGGCCAGGATGAAATTCGCGTGGTCCCGGATCCACCGCCGGGCGGCCGGATCCGTGTCGCCGTCGTACGTTTCCGCCCGTACCGTGGGCAGCCTCAGGGCCCGGATGGCGTTCAGCTGGTCGGCCGCCAGCGCTTTGGTGGGGGAAAGGTAAAGGGTGACGGCACCGTCGTCGTGAATCTTTCCCGGCTCCGCCAGCACGCGCAGCTCGGAACGGTGGATCGCATCCAGCGCCGGCAACTGGTACGCCAGCGACTTCCCGGACGCGGTTCCGGTGGCCACCACAACGTGCTCCCCGGCATATGCTGCATTGGCCGCGTCCACCTGGTGCCGGTACGGCTCGCGGATGCCAAGCGACCCGTACGCCCCGAGAATGTCCGGGTGCACCCAGGCCGGCCACGGCGCGTGGATTGCCTCCCGCGCCGGGATCCTGCGGACATGACGGAGCTGTTCCGGGTCCGGGCCGCGGCCCAGCAGAGGAATCAGGGAGTCATGGGGGTTCACCCCACCATTCTTTCATCCGATGCACCGCGGCAGGTCACGGGTCACCAACGGGAACCCCGCAGCCCGGCTCCGCCGGACGGGCCGGCTCAGCTCAGCGACAGATCCGATCCGTCATGCGATGCCGAAAGCATCAGGACCCGGGCAATGGTGCTCCAGCCGAGGTGCGAATAGAGCTTCTGCCCGTCCACGGACGCCAGCAGGAGGCCGGTCCGGATGCCGCGGCCGGACGCCTGCGCCGCCAGCGCCCGCATGATCAGGCTCCCCAGGCCCCTGCGCTGGAATGCCGGCTGGGTGATGATCTTGTCAAAGACGGCGGTATCACCCACCACGAAGGCCCGGCCGCCCGCCGCGACCGCGTCCCCCGAAAGGACTTCGGCGTAATACACGCCGTCCCTTTCGTACGTGGAAAGTCTCAGGTCGTCATCGGAAAGCCACGGGTCCTCCGCGTCCTGGGTTTCCATGTCAACGATCATCATCGCCTGCGAATCCGAGGTGACATTCAGGCCCTGCCGGCCTGCCATTGCCGCATAGCGGGAGGGGTCATTGGTAAGGATGGTCAGCACCCGCGCGGGGGTTTCTGCGGTTCGGGCGGCCAGCGTGGCGAACTCGTCATCAGTAGGTTCTGAGGCGAAGACTTCCCACTCGCCGCTGGTATCAGCACGGAGTGCTGCCGGGAAGCGGCCCTCCTTGGCGGTCTGGTAACCGCGACACCCGGCCCAGCCCGCAACCCACACCTCAAGCAGGCCAGTGATGTCTTCAACAGCGGTTTCCGGACTCATGGCAAGAAGACTATTCCAGCCCGATCGCCAGCAACAGGGGGTAGGGAATCGCTTATGCAATCGTAATGAGGCCCTCCTCCGGGCGTTGTGAAGCAGGACCAGGCCGCCGCTGCAGCCGGTACCCTTAAATGCGTGGCTTTGAACAAAATTGTGCTTTTCTACGGCTTCACCCCCATCACCGATCCGGACGCCGTCCGGCTCTGGCAGCGCGCCCTCTGCGAGAAGCTGGGCCTTACGGGCCGCATCATCCTCTCCAAGGACGGAATCAACGCCACCGTGGGCGGGGAAATCGGCGCCGTTAAGCAGTACGTCAAGACCACGCGCGAATACGCCGGGTTCCGCGGCATCGACGTCAAATGGTCCGACGGCGGAGCAGAGGACTTCCCCCGGCTCAGCGTCAAGGTGCGGGACGAGATCGTCTCCTTCGGCGCACCCGGAGAACTCAAGGTCGACGCCAACGGCGTGGTGGGCGGCGGGAAGCACCTCAAACCCGAGGAACTCCATGAACTGGTGGATGCCAGGAAGAAGGACGGCGAGGACGTCGTCTTCTTCGACGGCCGCAACGCGTTCGAAGCTGAGATAGGCCGGTTCAAGGACGCTGTAGTCCCGGACGTGGCCACCACCCACGACTTCATCAAGGAACTGGACTCCGGCAAGTACGACTCCCTGAAGGACAAGCCGGTGGTCACCTACTGCACCGGGGGCATCCGCTGCGAGGTGCTCTCCAGCCTGATGGTGAACCGCGGCTTTAAAGAGGTGTACCAGCTGGACGGGGGCATCGTGCGCTACGGCGAAGCCTTCAAGGACCAGGGACTGTGGGAAGGCTCGCTCTACGTCTTTGACAAGCGTATGCACCTGGAGTTCAGCGACGACGCCAAGACCATTGGCCAGTGCGCCCGCTGCTCCGCGCCGACCAGCAAGTTCGAGAACTGTTCCAATCCCACCTGCCGCACGCTGACGCTGTACTGCACGGAGTGTGCCGCCAGTCCCGAGACGTTGCGCTGCCCCCAAGGCTGCACCGCCGCCTGAGGACGGTGCCGCTCCGGACGCAGGTGCCAAGCCAGGGTGAGGCCCCCGCCGGGACGACCCCGGCCGTCAGAGCCGGTACACGCAGAACGCATAGTTGGCCGCGGTCCTGGCCTCCACCCTGACCGTCAGGACGCTGTCCGTGGACAGGTAGATGACGTTTTCGCGGTTGATGCCGCACCGCAGGCCCAGGTCCACCAGCGTGAGGGTCTCAGTGCGCACCGTGAAGGTCACCCGGCGCTGGCTCCTGCAGGCGATGGCCAGGGTGTAGGTTCCGGTCTTCAGGACCGGTGAGGAGATGGTCCGCACTTCCGCGGGGGCCAGGAGCCCGGCATCGGCCTGGACCACCGGACCGGTGCCGTCGGGGAGCGCCCGCGACACCCAATCGCCCAGTTCCGCCTCGCTGACCGGGTCCTGCTGCAACGGGTCACGGGTGAAGGCCGGCGCCGGGGCGGCGCTGGCGGTGCCCTGCACGGTGCCGGTCCGGGCGTCGTCGTACGTATATTCGCAGCCGGCCAGCGCACCTGCCGCAAGCACCAGCCCAAGGGCGACGGCGGCGGCGGGCTTCGGTGCCAGCGGCGCCCGTGCTCTCCCTCGGGGAAGGGGCGCGGAGATTCTCCGCACACTGGGCATAGTCAGACTTTATGCCCGCAGCGGGCGGCGGACCATAGCCCGAGCGGGCGTTATTGGGCCGGTACCAGCTGGTAGGCGTAAAGCAGCGGAGCGTCCACGCTGGAGCTGCTGATTTCTACCCGTCCGGCAGCCGGCAGGCTGATTTTCGTGGTCTCGCGCCGGCCGTTGCAGGCGGCCCCGGCTTCCGCCACGGGCTTGCCGTCCAGCGTCACCGCGAAGAAGGCCTTCCCCGTCCCGTCACAGACTGCCGTCAGCGTGTAGCTTCCGGCAGGCACCCTTGCGGCCGCCTGCACGATCCGGTCGCGGTTAAGGATCTTGCCCGAGTCCTGGAGCACAACGGCCGCTGAGGAGGAGGGCAGGGCCGTGGCCCGCCACTTGGGGACATCCGCATTCTCCACGGAGGTCCCGGGCGAACACCCCGCAACGGCCAGGGCGAGGACCGCGGCAAACAGAGTCCCCGGCAGCGGCCGGCGCACCGCAGCGGCTGCCATGCGGGCGCGCGGAAGGAGGGCAGGACGTGAAGGCATGGCTCCACCGTACCGCGCAGGCAGGCCGGACTAAACTTGAGCGGTGCCTAGATCCCCTCACGAGTTCACCGCCGGCAACACCCCCGACGCTCCCCGCAGCGACCTTCCCGGCCTGCTGGCGGCGCTAGCCGCAGACCTCCGCCGCCTCGATTACACGCTCGACGGCGTCGCCCGGCTGCTTGGCCCCACCGCCTCCGCGGCACTGAACCGGGACCAGATCATCCCCGCGCTGCTCGCTGCCGAGCGGGCAGTGCGGCAGGACAACCAAGCAGCGCCGCTTGCCGCCGTCGTCCGTCTGTGGCTCCTTGCCGAGCCCCAGGAACGGGAAACGCTCGACGCCGCCCTGCCGGGCACAGGCGTGGAAGGCCTCCTCGAGCTTGGGCTGGTACAGCCCGTTCCCGGCTCGGGCCTGCTCACCGCCAAGGCCGACCTGCGGCCGTACGGATGGGACAGGAATGACGACGGCAGCGGCGGCGCCGAGCTGTGGGTGGCCAGCGACCTTGCCGCCCACCAGCAGGCCGGGGTGCTGCGGCACGACCACGTCCTGGGCATCGGGCAGGCCTCCACCACCCTGGTGCAGACCACCATCCGCCGCCACACCGAGCGCGCCCTGGACCTGGGAACCGGCTGCGGCATCCAGGCCTTCCACCTGCTCCACCACTGCCAGCACGTGACCGCCACCGACATCTCCGAGCGAGCCCTGGCCTACGCCCGGTTCAACATCCTGCTCAATGCAGAGGCGCTGTCCGTCGATCCCGACCGGCTTGAGGACCGGGTGAGCCTGCGCCTGGGTTCCCTCCTGGGGCCTGTAACCGGTGAGGAATTCGGCCTGGTGGTCTCCAATCCGCCGTTCGTCATCACCCCGCGCAGTTCCGGCGAGGATGCCGCGGACCAGTTCACCTACCGCGACGGCGGCCTCCCGGGCGATGACATCGTCGCCTCCCTGGTGGCGGACCTGCCCGGGATCCTGGCCCCCGGCGGTTCGGCACAGATGCTGGGCAACTGGGAAGTCCCGGCCGGCTCTGGCTGGGACGAGCGGCCAAAGTCGTGGGTGCGGGCGGGAACTGACGCATGGTTTATCCAGCGCGAGCAGGTCAGCCCGGAACAATATGCCGAAACCTGGCTGCAGGACGCCTCGGAATCCCGGGACCGGCAGCACTACCGGGACGCGTACGCCGCCTACCTTGACGACTTCGCCTCCCGGAACGTGGCAGGGATCGGTTTCGGCATGGTGTGGCTGCGGCGCCCCGCACACGGCGGCCCGGCCGCCATCAGCCGTTTCGAGGAAATCAGCTACCCCATCGAGCAGCCCATCGGACCCCACCTGGGTGCCGCCGTCGAACGCAGCGACTGGCTGGCCGCGCATGATCTTGCCGGCACGCACCTGCTGGTGGCCGACGACGTCACCGAGGAGCGCCACCAGCGCCCCGGCGCCGAACACCCGGGCGTGATCCTGCTCCGGCAGGGTGCCGGGCTTCGGCGCACCAACCTGATGAGCACCGAGCTGGCGGGCTTCGTGTCCGCGTGCGACGGCGACCTCACCGCCGGTCAGATCGCCGGTGCCCTGGAGGCCCTCCTGGGTGGGGCCCTGGACGCCGGCGGGGACGGGGAGCAAGGGTTCGACGCCGGATCCTTCCAGGGTGCGCTGCTCGCCGACGTGGCCAACCTGGTCCGCGACGGCTTCCTCATTCCGGCAGGGAGCCCAGCCTGACGGGAGGCCCCCTAAGACGCTCGCCGGAACCCCGTCTTTTCCACATGAATGCGCACGATTCCCCAAAATATGGTGAACTAGGCGAACATGGGCTCATCTGCCCCAGCAACCTTTTTCTGTAGGAGCACAGTGCCAAGCAAGGCCAAAACCGGCAAGAAACTCGTGATTGTGGAGTCTCCGGCCAAGAGCAAGACCATCGCCAAGTACCTCGGCGAGGGCTTCATCGTTGAGGCCTCCATTGGTCACATCCGCGACCTGCCGCAGCCGTCCGAACTCCCTGCCGAGCTGAAGAAGACATCGGTGGGCAAGTTCGCCGTGGACATTGAGCACGACTTCAAGCCGTACTACGTGGTGTCCCCGGACAAGAAGAAAAAGGTGACCGAGCTCAAGGCTGCGCTCAAGGACGCCGACGAACTCTATCTCGCAACCGATGGGGACCGCGAAGGCGAAGCCATCGCGTGGCACCTGCTGGAAGTGCTGAAGCCCAAGGTCCCGGTGTACCGGATGACGTTCGGCGAAATCACCAAGGAAGCCATCCAGCGCGCCATGGGCAACCTGCGCGACGTGGACCAGGACCTGGTGGATGCCCAGGAAACCCGCCGCGTGCTTGACCGGCTCTACGGCTACGAAATCTCCCCCGTGCTGTGGCGCAAGGTGGCGCGGGGACTGTCCGCCGGGCGCGTGCAGTCCGTGGTCACCCGCATGGTGGTGGACCGTGAACGCGAACGCATGGCCTTCAAGGCAGCCTCCTACTGGGACCTGACCGGCCAGTTCGGTGCCGACTCCGGCTCCTTTAAGGCCAAGCTTGCCGCCGTTGACGGCGCCAAGGTGGCCACGGGCCGCGATTTCAACGACAACGGCGAACTCACTTCCCGGAACGTGGCCCACCTCAACGAGGAACTGGCAACGTCCCTGGCGGCAGGGCTGCAGGATGCGGAGTTCCGGGTCCGCTCCGTTGACACCAAGCCGTACACCCGGCGTCCCGCGGCGCCGTTCACCACCTCCACGCTGCAGCAGGAGGCGGGCCGGAAGCTGCGCTTCTCCTCCAAGAGCACCATGCAGATCGCCCAGCGGCTGTATGAAAACGGCTACATCACCTATATGCGTACGGACTCCTCCGCGCTGAGTGACGAAGCCATCACCGCTGCCCGCCGGCAGGCTTCGGAGCTGTACGGCCCCGAGTACATCCCGCAGTCACCGCGCGTGTACACCGGCAAGGCAGCGAACGCGCAGGAGGCACACGAGGCCATCCGCCCCGCCGGCGACTCGTTCCGCACCCCGGCCCAGGTGGCCAAGCAGCTGTCGGGCGACGAATTCCGTTTGTACGAACTGATCTGGAAGCGCACCGTCGCCTCCCAGATGGGCGACGCCAAGGGTTCGACGGCGACCATCCGCCTGGGTGCCGTGGCCACCGACGGGCGGGACGCGGAATTCTCCGCCTCCGGCACCGTGATTACCTTCCCCGGCTTCCTCGCCGCCTACGAGGAAGGCAAGGACGAGACGCGCGGCGACGACGACTCCGACGAAGCGCGCCGCCTGCCCAACGTGGCCAAGGGCGACTCCCTCACCGCTGCGGACATCCAGGCCGTGGGCCATGAGACCTCCCCGCCTCCGCGCTACACCGAAGCATCCCTGACCGCGGAACTGGAAAAGAAGGGCATCGGCCGCCCGTCCACCTACGCCTCCACCATCTCCACCATCCAGGACCGCGGCTACGTCCGGAAGCAGGGCTCCGCGCTGGTGCCCAGCTGGATCGCCTTCTCGGTCATCCGGCTCCTGGAGCAGCACTTCTCCGACTACGTGGACTACGAGTTCACCGCCGACATGGAAGGCGATTTGGACAAGATCGCCAACGGCCAGGAAGCCGGCGCGTCATGGCTGCGGCACTTCTACTTCGGCGAGGACTCCGACCCCGGCCTGCTGAGCATCGTGAACAACCTGGGCGAGATCGATGCCCGGGAAATCAACTCGATCCCCATCACCGACGACATCACCCTCAGGGTGGGCAAGTTTGGCCCCTACCTGGAAAGCTCGGCGGCAGTGGTGGACCCGAAGACCGGCGAAATCGTCGAATCGGCGCGCGCCAATGTGCCCGAGGACCTGGCCCCCGACGAGCTCACCGCCGCCAAGGCCATCGAACTGATGGAGACGGCGGCGCCGGAGGAACGCGTGCTGGGCACCGACCCGCACACGGGCCACACCGTTGTTGCCAAGAACGGCCGCTACGGAGCCTACGTCACCGAAATCATCCCGGAGATGACCGAGGAACAAATTGCGGCGCAGCCGGTGGAGTACTACAAGAACGGCAAGCCCAAGCCGCCCAAGAAGCCGGTCAAGGCCAAGCCGCGCACCGGTTCGCTGTTCAAGTCCATGACCGTCGAATCGGTCACGCTGGACGAGGCGCTGCAGCTCATGAGCCTGCCCCGCGTCCTGGGCGAGGACGCCGAGGGCAACCTCATCACGGTGCAGAACGGCCGGTTCGGCCCGTACCTGAAGAAGGGAACCGACTCCCGGTCCATCGGCTCGGAAGAGGAAATCTTCACCATCACGCTGGAGCAGGCGCTGGAGATCTACTCCCAGCCCAAGCAGCGGGGCGCCCGCGCCGCGGTTCCGCCGCTGGCAGAGTTCGGCCCGGACCCGGTGTCCGAGAAGAACATCGTGGTGAAGGAAGGCCGGTTCGGCCCCTACATCACCGACGGGATCACCAACATCACGGTTCCGCGGGCCACGCCCCTCGAGGAACTGACGCGCGAACAGGCCGTGGAACTCCTGGCCGAGAAACGCGCCAAGGGTCCGGTCAAGCGGACCGCCACCCGCAAGGCTCCGGCCAAGAAGAAGGCAACGGCGAAGAAGTAGCCCGTGGCCGGCGCGTTTGCGCCGGCCACCAGATCGTGATCGGCTAGTGGTATGACTGAACAGCCAGCGCACACGGACCTCCAGCCGCTCAACGACCTCGAAGAGAAGCTCGCCACCGGCGGACAACCCGACGCGAACCCTGTGGACGTCATCCTGTCGTTCCTGAACAGCGAGGTCTACATCATCAGCTCGGACACGGTTGAGGGCATCGACTCCCAGGTGGAGCCCCTGGTCCTTGCCAACGCCGACGGCGACCCCGTCCTTGCCGTGTTCTCGCACCCGAGCCGGGTGGACCAGCAGTACCTGGAAGCTGCACCCAACGTGCTGGGCACCCAGGGCGCCGCCATCATCGCCAACCTTGGCGATGAACTCGGCATGGTGATCAACCCCGGTGCTGCCTATGGTTTCGAGATCAACCCCGAAGGCGTGGCCAACATCAGGCGCGACTTCAAGCGCGCTGACGAGCAATAATGTCCCCATGCGTCTAGGCGTCCTCGATATCGGTTCCAATACTGTCCATCTGCTCCTGGTGGATGCCCACCCCGGTGCGCAGCCGGTCCCGTTCGCGTCCCACAAGCGGCCGCTGTCCCTGGTCCAGTACCTGGAGCCGGACGGCAGCATCAGCGACGAGGGCCAGCACGAGCTGACCGAGTTCGTGCTGGAAGCGTGGGAATTTGCTGCCCGGCACAAGGCCGAGGACCTGCTGGCCTTCTGTACGTCAGCCATCCGCGAGGCCACCAACGGCCCGGCAGTGCTGGCCCGGGTCAAGCACGAAACCACGGTGACCCTCCAGGAACTCACCGGAAGCGAGGAAGCGTCCATGACGTTCTTCGCGGTGCGGCGCTGGCACGGGTGGGGCGCCGGACCCATCCTGAACCTGGACATCGGCGGCGGTTCCTTTGAAATGGCTTTCGGCCAGGACGAGCTCCCCGAAGTGGCCACGTCCGTGCCGCTCGGCGCAAGCCGCCTCACCCGGGACTGGCTCGCCGAGGATCCGCCGTCGGCCAAAAGCGTCAAGGAACTCCGGCGCTATATCAGGGCGACGCTCAAGCCCGCCGTCCGCGGGTTCGACGGCCTGGGCCGGGCCAATGTGGTGGCCGGCACCTCCAAGACCTTCCGCTCCCTGGCCCGGATCGCCGGGGCTGCCCCCAGCGCTGAGGGCCCGTACGTCAAACGGGAACTGCACGCCTCGGACCTGGGCATCTGGACCCAGCGGATCTCGGCCATGAGCTCGGAGGACAGGCTGCACCTTCCCGGCGTATCCGAGGCGCGGGCCCATCAGCTCCTGGCCGGCGCGCTGGTGGCCGAAGCCGCGCTTGAGATGTTCAAGTTCAAGAAGCTCCGCATCTGCCCCTGGGCACTGCGTGAAGGTCTCATCCTCCGGCGCCTGGACCAGCTGGTATTTTCCGGTCCGCTGGAGCCGGCACCGCATGTGGCCGCTTCCCGGCCGGTGGAAGCACCGGTCTAGGGGCCCAACGCCCCCGCTGCCGCGGCCGTTAAAAGCGGAAGCACCGGGGCGGGCAACAGGAAAATGGGGGAAAACCTGTCGCCGCGCCGCCGGTGCCCTGGCAGGCATCCCCATGCCTGCCGCATCACTCGCACCCTCAATGAGGTAATAACTACGTTAGGACCGCAAGTTGTGTGCTGCCTGCGGTGAAGATGGGAGTTGCCTGTGAATGCCTGCCTCCTGCAATGATGGAGGCATGAGCAACCGAATCGCATTCCTTGGCTGTGGATCCATGAACGAGGCCATTCTTGGCGGCCTGCTGGAGGCAGGGACGGATCCCGGGGATGTGGTGGCCACGGTCCGCCGCGCGGAGCGTGCATCCGAGCTGGCCGAGCGCTACCCGGGGATCACTGCCATTGCCGGCGAGGAGGAACCTGACAACAACAGGCAAGCCACCAAGGGGTCCGCCGTCGTCATCCTTGGCGTCAAGCCGGTGGGCATCGCGGACCTTGCCCGGGAGATCAGCCCGGCACTTTCGCCGGACACCGTGGTGGTCAGCGTCGCCGCCGCGGTCTCGATCGCCCAACTCGAGGCAGCCCTCCCGGAAGGGCAGCCGGTCATCCGGACCATGCCCAACACGCCGGCAAAACTGGGGCGCGGCGTCGTGTCCGTCTCGCCAGGAACCCACTGCAGCCCTGGGCAGCTCCAGAAGGTCAAGGACATCCTCCAGGGAGCAGGCACCGTGGTGGAGGTCCCGGAGGAGCAGGTGGACGCGCTCTCCGCCATCAGCGGGTCCGGCCCGGCCTACGCCTTCTACCTCGCAGAGGCCATGGCGTCCGCCGGGGAGGAACTGGGCCTGGACCGGGAGTTGTCCCTGCTGCTGGCGCGCGAAACTGTTGCCGGTGCGGGCCTCATGCTCGCCCAGCCCGGAGCGGACCCGGCAGCGCTGCGCAAAGCCGTGACCAGCCCCAACGGCACCACCGAACGCGCCATCGCCACCTTCGACGAACAGGGCATCCCGGCCATCATTGCGGCCGGTGCCCGCGCCGCAGCCGACCGGGCAGCGGAGATTACCAGGCAGCTCGGCTAGGGCCGCGCGGCGAACCGTTCGAGCAGGTCCACGTGGCCGGAGACGATGAGCATGTCGCGGGAGGACACCTTGGTCTCGGGCCGGGCATAGGTGAAGTCCTCGCCGGGGGACTTCACGCCCACAATGGTCACGCCGTACTTGGAACGGACCTTTGACTCGTCCAGGGTGAAACCCACCGTTTCGCGCGGCGGGTACATTTTCACGATGGCAAAGTCGTCGTCGAACTCGATGAAGTCCAGCATGCGCCCGGAGACCAGGTGCGCGGCGCGGACACCGGCGTCGGCTTCCGGGTAGATCACGTGGTTGGCGCCGATGCGGGTCAGGATCTTGCCGTGGGAGGGCGTAATGGCCTTCACCCACAGGTGCTCGATGCCGAGGTCCACCAGGTTGACGGTGATCAGCACGGAGGATTCGATGGAGGTGCCCACACCCACGACGGCGGAGCTGAACTCCTGGGCGCCGAGCTGGCGGAGCGCATCGATGTTGGTGGCGTCCGCCTCCACCACGTGGGTCAGGAGGGGCGCCCATTTCTGCACCAGGTTCCGGTCCCGTTCGATCGCGAGGACTTCCCGGCCCTGCTTCACCAGCTGTTCAGCCGTGGATGATCCGAAGCGGCCCAGCCCGATCACCAGTACAGGGGCATTGTGGGCGGGGCGCCGGGGGGCGTCTGTGGAACTAGCCAATGATCGGCCTCTCTTCGGGATAGTGGTACAACTGGCTGCGCTGGCGCAGGGCCAGGGCAGCGGCGAGGGTAACGGTACCCACGCGGCCCGCGAACATCAGCGCCGTGAGGACGTAGACGCCGGCGGGCGGCACCTCCGCGCTGAGGTTGGTGCTGAGTCCCACCGTGGCGAACGCGGAGATGGTTTCGAACAACACACGGTCAAGTGACTGGCCGCTGATGTGCAGCAGCAGGAAAGCCGACACGGAGACCAGGGTGGCGCCGGCGACGATCACGGAGATGGCCACCCGCATGCTGCCCTGCGGGATGGTCCGGCCGTAGACCTTGACGTCGGCGTCGCCACGGGCTTCGGCGACGATGGCCAGGAACATGACGGCGATGGTGGTCACCTTGATGCCGCCGGCCGTGGAGGCGGAGCCGCCGCCGGCAAACATCAGGGCATCGGTCAGCAGCATGGTGGTGGAGTCCATTTGGTTCTGGTCCACCAGGTTGAATCCGCCCGAACGCGTCATCACGGACGCGAAGAGCGCGTGGGTGATCTTGTCGCCCACGCTCATGGTGCCGATGGTCCGGGCGTTGTCCCACTCCATCAGCGCCCACAGGAACGCCCCTGCCGCCAGGAGGATCAGGGAAACCTGGATGGTGAGCTTGGTGTGGAGATTCCACTTCTTCCAGTTCAGGCCGTTCTGCTGCAGGACCATCACCACGGGGAATCCCAGGCTGCCCATGAAGACCCCCACCATGAGGGGGATCAGGATCCAGAGGTCCGTCTCGTAGGGCACGATCCCGTCCGAGTGCGGCGTGAAGCCGGCGTTGTTGAACGACGAGATGGCATAGAAAATACCGTGCCACACCGACTGCCAGAAGGGCTCACCCAGGGTGAGGAACCGGGGGACCAGCGCGAGCGCCAGGACACCCTCGATGACCACGGACGTGGTGATGACGATCCGCAGCAGGGTGCCCACCTCGCCCAGGCGCCCGGCGTTGTTCATGGACTCCGCCGCGATGATCTTGCCCCGGACACCCAGCCGCTTGCTCACCATCAGTGCCAGCAACGACGCCAGCGTCAAGGTGCCCAAGCCGCCGATGAAGATGCCCACCAGGATCACCAGCTGGCCGAAGAAGGACCAGTGGACCGCCGTCGACACCACCGTGAGCCCCGTGACGCACACCGCAGAGACCGCGGTGAACAGCGCCTGGTGGATAGGCGTGGGGGTTCCGTCAGCTGAGGAGACCGGCAGGGACAGCAGGAACGTGAACACCGTGCAGACGGCGGCGAACGCCGTCAGCGCCAGCCGTGCGGGTGTGGTGTTGGCAATGTCGTCAATGAAGTCGCGCAGCCGCGTGAGGACCCGGAGGCCCTCCCGCTCCTGCGCCGGGGGGTGCCAGGTGGCCGGCGTCCGGGGCCTCGACTGGCTCTGGGTCATGTGTGGCTTTTCCTCGGTTGTAACGGCTTCCCCCAGTAGTAAACCACTAAAGCCCGCGTCATGGCCGGGTGGGCGGCCGTGCGGGCTCGGGTAGCCTGTGATTGATGACATACCTGCCCGGCCTCAGCCAGCCCGCGCCGCCAACGATGGTGGCGTGGAGTCCTGACATGACAGCCTACAACTTTGGTCCGGGCCACCCCATGGCGCCGGAGCGGATGGACCTGACGGCCCGCCTTGCCCGCAGCCTGGGTCTGTTCGACCTGGACCATGTTGACGTCGCGGCGCCGGAGGTGGCCTCGGACGCCGACCTGCAGTCCGTTCACTCGCCGGAATACGTGGCGGCGGTCCGCCGTGTCAGCACGGACCCCTCCCGGCCGGACGAGTCCCGGGGGCTGGGAACTGAGGACGATCCCGCGTTCGCCGGCATGCATGAGGCCGCGGCACGCCTGGCCGGCGGCTCCCTGCTGGCGGCATCGCGCGTGCTGGAGGGGTCGGCCGTCCACGCCGTCAACTTCGGCGGCGGCATGCACCACGCGTCCCGGGACCGTGCCAGCGGATTCTGCATCTACAACGACGCAGCGGTTGCGGTGCAGAAGCTGCTCGACGGCGGCGTACGCAAAGTGGCCTACATCGACGTCGACGCCCACCACGGGGACGGCACCCAGAACATCTTCTGGGATGATCCCCGGGTCCTCACCCTCTCGCTGCATGAGACAGGGCTGACCCTCTTTCCCGGGACCGGGTTCGCCAACGAGATCGGCGGCCCGGCGGCAGAAGGAACCGCAGTGAATGTTGCCCTGCCTGCGGGCACCGGTGACGCCGGGTGGCTCCGCGCCTTCTACGCCGTGGTGCCGCAACTGGTGGGCGCCTTCGAACCCGAGGTGATCGTGAGCCAGCACGGCTGCGATTCACACCGCAGCGATCCCCTGACGCACCTCAACCTCAGCGTGGACGGACAGCGGGAGGCAGCGAACGCCGTCGGGCATCTGGCCGAGCGCTACTGCGGTGGCCGGTGGATCGCCACCGGCGGCGGCGGCTACAACGTGCTGGACGTGGTGCCGCGGGCCTGGAGCCACCTGGTGGCCATCGCCGCCGGACGGCCCGTGCCGCTGCGGACGCCCGTGCCCGGGGACTGGCGGCAGTATGTGACGGAGAAGTTCGGCAGGGAGGCGCCGGCCCTCATGGGGGATGACGTGGAGCTGTGGTGGCGGTCCTGGGAAGTGGGCTTCGACCCCAACGACGCCGTGGACCGCACTGTCATGGCCACCCGCAAGGCAGTGTTCCCGCTGCACGGGCTGGACCCCTGGTTCGACTAGGCTCCCTGGCGGCCGAAATAGTTGATGCCTTTCGGGGCATATGTCGCTAGGGTGGGAGGCATGGTGACAGACGACGTATTTGCCGTCATAGCGGAATCCACCCGGCGGGATATCCTGGTGGCCCTCCGGGCAGGAGACAAGGCCGTGGGGGAGCTGGTGGAGGAACTGGCGGCGAGCCAGCCCACCATTTCCAAGCACCTGAAAGTCCTTCGTGAAGCACAGCTGGTCAGCATGCGGGCCCAAGGCCAGAAGCGGTACTACGCGTTGAACCGCGGGCCGCTGGAGGGCATCGCCAGCTGGCTGGAGACGTTCGACGTCGGCCCTGGAGCCAAAGCCGCCACGGCACCGCGTGGCCATCATCAGGAAATCCCGGATCAGGCAGTCCCGGCCCAGGCGGGCAGTGCCACAGCGGGCGCTGCCCACCTGACCGAAGGCGTCGCCGCCGCGGCCCCCTCCCTGTCCCGGGCCGCCGGCGCTGCCGGGCCAGGCACGTCGCAGACCCGGGAGGAAGTCCCGGCGCCCGTCCTGGTGCGCGAAGGCGCCGAGCTGAGCCCCGCCGTCGTGATTCCCGGCGGGACGGCCGCCCCGTTGAGCGATGACAGCGTGCCCCAGCAGATCGGCAGGACTGTTGGCCGCGCCGCCACCAAGGCCGCCGACCTGCTGGCGAACCTGCCCAACCTCCCTAAGTTCGGCCGCAAGAAGTAATCCCCGCGGAGCGGTAAGCGCAGCGCAGCCTACTTGGCCAGCAGGCGCACGTGGTCCGGGGTGAGTTCGGACACCTTGCTGACGCCCAGCAGCGCCATGGTCCGCGCCATGTCCTTCTCGATGATCTGCAGGGTGCGGTCCACTCCCGCCCGTCCGCCGGCCATCAGGCCGTAGAGGTAGGCGCGGCCGATCAGGGTGAAGTCCGCGCCCAGGGCCAGGGCGGCCACGATGTCCGCGCCGCTCATGATCCCGGTGTCCAGAATGATGGCGGCATCGGTGTTGTCCGCCGCGAAGGCCTCCTTGACCCCGGGCAGCAGGTGGAACGGGATGGGGGCCCGGTCCAGCTGGCGGCCGCCGTGGTTGGACAGGACCACGCCGTCGGCGCCGTGGTCCACTACCTCGCGGGCGTCCTCAACGGTCTGGATGCCCTTGACCACCAGCTTGCCTTTCCAGGTTTCGCGCAGCCAGTCCAGGTCCTCGAACGTGAGGGTGGGATCGAACATGGAGTTGATGAGATCGGCCACGGTGCCGGTGTAGCGGGAGAGCGAGGCGAACGTGAGCGGCTCGTGGGTGAGGAAGTTGAACCACCAGGCCGGCCGGTAGGAGGCATCCAGGACGGTCTTCACCGTGAGCGCCGGCGGGATGGTCATGCCGTTGCGGACGTCGCGCAGGCGGGCGCCGGCCACGGCAGTGTCCACGGTCACCATGAGGGTGTCGTTGCCCGCCCTGGCTGCGCGCTCGATCAGTTCCAGCGACCGGTCCCGGTCCGTCCACAGGTACAGCTGGAACCAGTTGCGCCCGTTGGGTGCGGCAGCGGCGACGTCCTCGATCGAGGCGGTGCCCATGGTGGACAGGGTGTAGGGGATGCCTGCGGCCTCCGCTGCCTGCGACCCTGCGTATTCGCCCTCGGACTGCATCATCCGGGTGAACCCTGTCGGTGCGATGCCAACTGGAAGCCGCGAGGGCTTTCCCAGGATCTCCGTACTGAGGTCGATGGCGGAGACGTTCCGCAGGATGCCCGGCCGGAACTCGATGTCCAGGAAGGCCTGGCGGGCGCGGCGGAGCGTGATCTCCTCTTCAGCCGCGCCGTCGGTGTAGTCGAAAGGCGCCTTGGGGGTGCGGCGCTTGGCGATGTCGCGGAGTTCCCAGATGGTGCTGGCCCGCTTCAGCCGCGCCTCCTTGCTGAACTCCGGCTTCTTGAACTGCATCAGCGGCGCCAGGTCCGAGTACTTGGGAATGCGGCGCTTCAGGGCTGCGGGCAGCGCGGACGACGACGGTGCCGGGGCGGGTGCCGGCGCTGCGGGGATGTCGGTGGTGTCCGGCGCCGGGGTCGCCTCAGGGTTGTTGGGCTGGATGGTATGCGTCATGGATCCTCCTATGGTCCAACCACACTCTAGGTTATGTGGTCCAACCACATCAAGTACCATTGGCCTATGCGTACCCATCAGCTGGTCCTGTCCTGGATCGAGGACCAACTCTCGGCCGGCCGGTTGGCCGTGGGTGGAAGGCTGCCGGCGGAGCGCACCTTGGCCGAACAGCTCAAGGTCTCCCGCACATCGGTCCGCGAGGCGATCCGGATTCTGGAGGCAATGGGAGTGGTCCGCGCGGGCGTCGGGTCCGGGCCGGAAGCCGGGACGGTGGTGATTTCGGACCCCACCGCGGCGCTGGGCTCCGCCCTGCGGCTGCACGTGGCCACCCAGCACCTGCCCGTGGCGGACATCGTGGAAACGCGGGTCCTGCTGGAGTCATGGGCTGCGGCGAAAGCCCCGCAGGACGCACCCGAACTTGACGGGGCGGCCGCGCTCCTGGCGGCCATGGATGCCCCGGACGGACTTTCGGCCAGCGATTTCCTGGCCCTCGATGTCCGGTTCCACCTGGCCCTGGCCAACGCCGCCGGCAATGCGGTGGTCAGTGCCATGATGGGGTCGCTCCGGGAAGCCATCCAGGGCTACGCTGCCGAACTCACGGCCACCTTGCCGGACTGGGAAGCCACAGCGTCGCGCCTGCGTACCGAACACCACGCCATCCTCGCTGCGGTCAGGAATGGCGACGGCGCCCGGGCCGCGGAACTCGTGGCGGCCCACATCGAGGGATTCTACAAAGAGGCCGGGCTGGGCGCGGGATAAACCTGGGCGGAGCGTACAGAAAGGCTCAGCCGTGGACCGTGCTGCGCGGCGCCTTGGCCGGCCCGGTGCTGGCCCGCACTTCCAGCCGCGGCTGGTAGCGGCTGCCCGTGGACGCATTGCCTTCCTTCCGGATCAGCGCCCGGAGCTGGTGCCATGCCTGCTCGCCCAGTTCGGTGATGGGGACCGCGCCGGTGGTGAGGGCCGGCGTCGTGTACCTGGCGAAGGGGATGTCATCGAAGCCGGTCACGGAAATGTCCCCGGGGACGTCCAGGCCGCGCTCATGCAGTCCGCTCATCAGGCCCATTGCCACCAGGTCATTGAATGCCAGGATGCCTGTGGCCCCGCTCGCCAGGACGGCATCCACCGCTTCGTGCCCGGTGTCGAAGTCGGAGCCGCCCTCCAGCATGGTCACCTCCACCTCGGGGTGGGCGGCCCTGAAGGCCTCCAGGCCCTTGAGCCGCATCTCATTGGAGGCGCTGCGGGGCGGGCCCGCGAGGAAGGCCAGGCGGGTGTGGCCCAATTCCACAAGGTGCCCCGCGATGTCCTGGACGCCCTGGCCGTAGTCCACCACCAGGCTGGGCACGTTCGGAGTGGAGGTGGTGCGGTTGATCAGCACCAGCGGGTGCAGCGAGGGTGCGATCTCCTCCAGTTCCGCATCGGACATGCGCGGGGCGCACAGGACCAGCCCGTCGCAGCGCCGGCGCGCCTCGCCCGCGAGGATGGACTCCTCGCTGGACACTTCGAATGAGTCCGCGATGAGCACGCGGTAACCGTCCTGGGCGGCTGCCCGGCTCAGGCCGCGGAGGATCGCCTGGAAGGTGGGGTTGGCCAGGTCCGGCACCACAATGCCGATGGTGTCCGTCTTGCCCAGGGCCAGGCTGCGGCCCACGGGATTGGGCTGGTACTTCAGTTCGGCGGCCGCTGCACGGACCCTGGCGGCGATGTCCGGGTCCACGGTGAAGTTTCCGTTCATGACACGCGAAACGGTGGCATGGGAGACTCCCGCCTTCACGGCGACATCTGCGATGCCGATCCTGCCGCTTGCCGATTTCCTGGCCATGGGGAACCCTTCGTTTGCGCCATCCGCCGGAGCTGCCGCGACCGGTTGGTGCCCGGGCGGCCGGCCGTGATGGCAACCTGCTTTGAAAGACAGCATATACGGGCGTAGGAAAGCGATTTCTATGCTTTTCCCAGCCGTTTTCCCGGACCGCCGGCAGATGTCCTGCGCCGGGAGCGAAGAAAGCGCTTTCCCTCAGCGCGGGAAATGGTTGACGAATGCCCCGCGGGGTTGGTACAACTTTTATAGACAACTGAGAAAACGCTTTCTCGCCTGCTTTTCCAACCGGTGCAGCAGAGTGCCGCCGCTGATCCACAGCCGCCGTTCCCACGGCCGTTCAATGAGCTTTCGAAAGGGACCCCATGGTCAACACAGCCGAGACGACGTCGGCCGCAGCTGCCGCCCAGGCCACTGCCAAGGACGGCGGGAAGACCCGCATCGCCCTGATCGGCACCGGTGGCCGCTCCGAGATGTACATCCGGGCCATCTTCGGCAAGCACGCCGATACCGCCGAACTGGTGGCGTTCTCCGACGTGAATCCCGGACGCGTGGAGTTTTACCAGAAGCTCATCCAGGAACTGGGCGCGCCGGGACCGGTGGCGTCCTTTGATCCCGCGGACCTGACAGCGTTTATCCAGGCCAACGGCATCGACCGGATTATTGTCACCACCCCGGACTACACCCATGCGGACTATATTGTTGAGGGTCTTCGTGCCGGAGCGGATGTCGTGGTCGAAAAGCCACTGACCATCGATGCCGAAGGCTGCCGCCGCATCACCCAGGCCGTCCAGGAAACCGGCCGGAACGTGGTGGTCACGTTCAACTACCGCTACTCGCCCCGCAACAGCGCGCTCAAGGAAATCATCCAGAGCGGCGTGATCGGCAAAGTCACGTCCGTCGACTTCAGCTGGGTCCTGGACACCGTCCACGGCGCGGACTATTTCCGCCGCTGGCACCGTGAGAAGAAGAACTCCGGCGGGCTGCTCATCCACAAGGCGTCGCACCACTTTGACTTGGTCAACTGGTGGATCGACGACGTCCCGGAGCGGGTCTTCGCTTCCGGTGGCCTGAAGTTCTATGGCGACAAGAACGCTGCCGAGCGCGGCCTTGGCCCACGCCCGGAACGGGGAACGCCCGACGCCGATGCCCCCGCCGGCGAGAAGGACCCCTTCGCGCTGGACCTGCGCGAGGACGAGCGGCTCAAGGCACTGTTCCTGGACAACGAACACTACGACGGCTACCGCCGCGACCAGGATGTCTTCACCGCCGGCATCACCATTGAGGACAACCTGGCCCTGGTGGTGGAGTACCAGGGTGGGCCGCGCCTGAGCTACTCGCTGAACGCGCACAGCCCCTGGGAAGGCTACCGGGTGGCGGTCAACGGCACCGAGGGCCGGGCGGAGCTTGAAGTGGTGGAACGCGCCGCCGTCCTGCACAGCACCGACCAGAAAACCGTCGTGGACCCTTCCGCAACCCCCGTGGAGGAAGAGGACGCCGTGCGCCGCAACGGCGAGCGGCTGGTGGTCCAGCGCCACTGGGAGGCCGCCTACGAGGTGCCGATCGTCAACGGCGAAGGCGGGCACGGCGGCGGTGACGAACTGCTGCTGTCGGACCTCTTCAACGGACCGGGCGAGGACCCCCTGGGCCGGCCCTCCGGTTACCTGGACGGCCTGCGTTCAGTGTCCGTGGGCATCGCAGGCAACCGCTCCCTGGAATCGTCCCTGCCCGTCCGGGTCGAGGACCTGGACCTCGGCGTCGACCTTCGCCGCGCCAAGTAGAGGAAAAACCATGAGCAGGATATTCGTGACCGGCGGCGCGGGCCGCCTTGGCCGCAGCGTGGTGGCGGGGCTGGCCCAGGCGGGCCATGAGGTGGTCTCGGTTGACCGTGACGCCGTCCCCGCCGGGCTCCTGCCGGCCGGCGTCGTCCAGGAGACCGCGGACCTCCTGGCGCCGGGCGAGGCACTGCGCCTCCTTCGGGGTGCAAGGCCCGACGCCGTCATCCACCTTGCGGCGATCGCGGTACCGTTCAGCGCACCCGAGGACGTCATTTTCGCCACCAACACCCGGCT
Organism: Pseudarthrobacter sp. Pseusp20; assembly: GCF_059492155.1. Taxonomy (NCBI): domain Bacteria; kingdom Bacillati; phylum Actinomycetota; class Actinomycetes; order Micrococcales; family Micrococcaceae; genus Pseudarthrobacter; species Pseudarthrobacter sp. Pseusp20. Next base: position 3,927,187 of record NZ_CP168521.1, on the reverse strand, counting down.
CGCCTTCGCGGTCATCAGCGCCGCAACGGAACTGGGCGTTGGCAAAATCGTCACCGCCAGCAGCCCCACGGTCCTGGGCTACGGATGCCCGGCGGGGTGGCTGCCGCCGTCGTTCCCGTTGGACGAGCGCACGCCGCCCAAGCCCTGGAACGCCTACGCGCTGTCCAAGCTCATCGCCGAGCAGACCATGCAGATGTTCGCCACGGCGCAGGGAGAGAAGATCCGGTACGCGGCGTTTCGTCCCTGCTTTGTCATCTCGCCGGAGGAATGGGACGGTGCCCCCACCCAGCAGGGGCACACGCTCGCCGAACGCCTGGCCGACCCCGCCCTCTCCGCTCCGGCGCTGTTCAACTACGTGGACGCCCGGGATGTGGCTGATTTCCTGGACCTGCTGCTGCAGAAAATGGCAGACATTCCGAACGGGGAAACCTTCTTCGTAGGGGCAGCCGACGCACTGGCCACCGCGCCCCTGGCGGAGCTGATGCCAAAATTCCTGCCGGGAAGCGAAGCGCTCAGCGCCGGCCTGACCGGAACCAACCCGGCGTTCTCCATTGCCAAGGCCCGGGAACTGCTCGGCTGGCAGCCCAAGCGCAGCTGGCGCACAGAACTCAAGTCCCACCCAACCCTCAACGACGAGGCTTCCACGCTGGTTACCGCCAGCGCCGGAGGCAAGGAGACATCATGAAATTCGACGGCGTACTCTTCTTCCCCGTCACCCCGTTCACGGCCGAAGGTGCCGTTGACGTGGAACTGCTCAAGGAACACATCAGCTCCCGGCTGCCTTTCGGCCCGGGCGGCGTCTTCCCCGCCTGCGGCACCGGCGAATTCCACGCCCTCAGCATCGGGGAGGTCCGCACCGTGGTGGCGGCCGCCGTCGAGGTCGTTGCCGGGCGAGTCCCTGTGGTGGCCGGTGCGGGCGGACCCCTGGGCCACGCCCTCGCAGCCGCCCGGGCTGCCGAGGAAGCAGGCGCCGACGCGCTGCTGGTGCTTCCGCCGTACCTGGTCACCGGCCCCACGGACGGGCTGGTGGCCTACATCGAGGCCGTGGCCAACGCCAGCAGCCTGCCGGTCATCGTGTACCACCGCGGCAACGCCAAATTCACCGCGGCGTCAATGGCCAAGCTCGCCGCCAACCCCAAGGTCATCGGTTTCAAGGATGGTCTTGGCGACGTGGGCCTCGCCCAGGAAATCGTGTCCGCGGTCAAGGCAACGGGCCGCAAGGACTTCGCCTTCTTCAACGGCCTGCTCACCGCCGAACTGACGCAGGGCGCGTACCGCGGTCTGGGCATCCCGCTATACTCCTCGGCGGCTTTCGCCATGGCCCCGGAGATCGCCAAGGCCTACTACGATGCCTACGCTGCCGGAGACGAGGAACGGCGCAACGCCCTCCTTGAGGGCTTCTACGCACCCCTGGTACGCCTGCGGGACCAGACCCCCGGCTTCGGCGTTTCCCTGATCAAGGCGGGCCTCCGGCTGGGCGGAATGCCGGTGGGTTCCGTCCGCCCGCCGCTGGTGGACCCCACGGAGGAACAGCTCGTGGAGCTCAAGGCCATCCTGGCCAAGGGTTACGAGCTGGCCGGGCACTGATGGGCGCACCGGCGGCCGAAGCCGTCCGTACCGTTCCGCGCATCACCGGCCTGTCGACGCGGCTCCTCACCGTTCCGCTGCGCCGCAGCTGGGGCGCAGAGGCGCCGGAGAACCACGTGATCGCCACGGAGGTTCACACGGACGACGGCGGCACGGGCTTTGGTTTCTCCTGGATGCCCACCATCGGTCCCCAGGCAGTCAAGGCGCTGCTTGATCACGACATCGCCCCTTTCATCGCCGGTCTGCCCGCCACCCCCGAGGGCGTGTGGGACGTGCTCTGGAAGCGGCTGCACGAGGCCGGCGGCGGAGGGCTCACCACCATCGCCATGGCTGGTGTGGACCTGGCGCTGTGGGACCTGCAGGCCCGCCGTGCCGGGACATCGGTCACCGGCCTGCTGGGCCAGCGGCAGGAATCAGCCGAGGTTTACGGCTCCGGCGTGAACCTGCACTACACCCTGGACGAGCTGGTGGCACAGGCTGAACGCTGGGTTGCCGCCGGCCACCAGGCAGTGAAGATCAAGGTGGGCAAACCGGACCTCCGCGAGGACCGCGAACGCGTTGCCGCCGTCCGATCCGTCCTGGGCCCGGACCGCAGGCTCATGATCGACGCAAACCAGCGGTGGGACCTGCCCACCACCTTCCGGGCCCTCGATGTGCTGGCCGAATTCGGGCTGGAATGGCTGGAGGAACCCATCCGCGCGGACGATCTCTGGGCCTACCGCAGGCTCCGGAAGCACTCGCCCGTGCCCATCGCCCTTGGCGAAAACCTGCACACCATCTACCGGTTCCGCGATTTCATAGAGGCGGAGGCGGTGGACATCATCCAGCCCAACATCATCCGGGTGGGCGGCATTACCCCGTTCCGGCGGATCGTTGAGCTGGCACGGACCAACAGCATCAAGGTCATGCCGCACCTGCTGCCCGAACTGTCCGGGCAGCTGGCCCTGACCCTGGCGGAGCCCACCATGGTGGAGGACGTCGAGGAGGCATCCTTCGAACAGTTGGGGATCCTGGCCGGCCCGTCGCCGGTGCGGTTCGCCAACAGCAGGGTGGCCCTGGCGGACCGGCCCGGACTGGGCTTCCGCTTCCGGGAAACCCCGCAGCCATGAACTTCCATACGACGAACAGGTACCTGACGTGACAACTGCAACGCTTTCCCTGACAGAGCTCACCGCTGCGGCCACAGCAGCAGCCAGGATCTCGGCCGCAGCCCCTGACGCAGAGCGCGCCGGCTGGCTGAACGCGGTGGCTGACGCCCTGGACGCCAATGCTGCTGAACTGGTGGACATCGCGGACGCCGAGACCAGCCTGGGTGCCCCGCGGCTGACGGGGGAGGTGGCCCGCACCACCGGCCAGCTGCGCCTGTTCGCCCGGGTGATCACCGAGGGTTCCTATCTTGAAGCCATCATCGACCACGCGGATCCCGCTGCCACCCCGCCCAGGCCTGACCTCCGCAGGATCCTCAAGCCCATCGGCCCTGTTGCCGTCTTTTCCGCCTCCAATTTCCCGTTTGCCTTCTCCGTGGCAGGCGGTGACACCGCCTCGGCCCTCGCCGTCGGGTGCCCGGTCATCGTCAAGGCACACTCAGGCCACCTGCGGCTGTCCGAACGCACCGCGGAGATCGTGGCGGAGGCGCTTCGCGGCGCGGGTGCACCGGACGGCCTGTTCGCCCTGGTCCACGGCCGTGAAGTGGGAACAGCCCTGGTCCAGGACCCCGCCATCAAGGCCGTGGGCTTCACCGGGTCCATCCCCGGCGGCCGGGCCCTGTTCGACCTTGCCACCTCCCGCCCCGACCCCATCCCGTTCTACGGGGAACTGGGGAGCCTGAACCCCGTGGTCATCACCGCGGCGGCACTGGAGGCACGCTCCGCGGAACTCGCCGCCGGACTGGCGGGCTCCTTCACCCTTGGGGCGGGCCAGTTCTGCACCAAGCCGGGCCTGGTGTTCATCCCCGGGGGGACGCAGTTTGCCGGGGCCGTGGCGGAGGCCAGCAAGGACAAGCCGGCCCTGGGCATGCTCACCAGCCGGATCGCGGAAGCCTACCCGGACGGGTTGCGCGCCTTCGCGTCAGTCGACGGCGTGGAGGTGGTCAGCGGCACCGTGGACCAGGACGCGGCCGCCAACGGCGCCGCTCCGGTGGTCTTCTCCACCACCGCCGCCAAGGTGCTGGAACGCCCGGAGCAGCTGCTGGAGGAGTGCTTCGGCCCCACCACCATCCTCATCGAATACACGGGCCAGGACGAACTGTCCGCCGTCCTGGCCAAGGTCCCGGGGAGCCTGACCGGCACCCTGCACGCCCAGCCCGGTGAGGACATCGCAGGCCTGGTGGAGCAGCTGTCCGGACTTGCAGGACGCGTCCTGTTCGAAGGCTGGCCCACGGGCGTGGCCGTCAACTGGGCCCAGCAGCACGGTGGCCCGTACCCGGCCACCACGTCACTGTTCACCTCGGTGGGTGCGACGGCGGTCCGCAGGTTCCAGCGACCGGTGGCCTACCAGGACGCCCCGGAGGCAGTGCTGCACCCGGCACTGCGTGAGGACAACCCCCTGGGCATCCCGCGCCGCGTGGACGGTGAACTGCAGCTTCCGTAAGCCAAGGGCCGGCAGGACCATCGACTAAGCCCCGGGACCGCAAGGTCCCGGGGCTTACGTGATGCCTGCAGAAGCGCCTTACAGCTGCAGCGTCACCGGCCGGTCCAGCCCATTCACGGTGGCCACAGGCCAGCGCGGGTCCACGGTGAGCACTCGAAGTCCGGATTCCGTGAGCTGTACCGTGTCTTCGATCTTGACGCCGGGGCCGGAAGGGTTCCAAGTGAAGGCCTGGTCCAGCACCACAGTGTCGGTGGCTTCGGATGTCACCCGCGGGTCACGGCCCGCGTAGCCGGCCGGACCACCCTGGTGGTGCTGCTCCCACTGGTCCGCCCCGAAACCGTGCCGCACGTAGGATGCCTGGATCTCGGCGAAAATCCTGTCCAGCCCGACTCCCGGGACGGTGGCGTCAAAAACATCCGCTTCCACTGCCGCGATGCGCGCCTCGGCGTCGCGCTCTTCCGGGGTGCCGGCGTCGAACCTGATCCAGCGGGTGATGTTGGCAACCAGGCCTTCGCGGCGGGCGCACACGACGGCCATGGCACGCCTGCCGAGGGGGGAGTGCGTGGCCAACGGGTGCCGGAAGGTGGTGCGGGAGCTGCCGTTGCACAGCAGGACCAGCGGCTCCGCGCCGGCGGCCACCACCCGGCCCGCCAGGGCCGAAACCAGCTCGAATTCCGTGGTGTCGGGGCGGGCGGCAGACAGGACATCGGTCATCATGGCGGCCAGTTCCGCGCTGAGGGTGGAATAGCGGGCGCTTTCAGCGGGAAGGAGCCGCTGGCGGGCGGCCCGCAGCTGCGAAGAGACGTCCGCTTCCGCCAGCGGCCGGGAGCCGTTTCCGACGGCGGCCGCGGCCTGGTGCAGGTTCCCGTACCAGGGCACGGTGTGCAGGTTGACGCCGCCGGGAAGCTCCTCGGCCGCGATCCTGCCGGCTTCGTTGTTGAACGTGACCAGGTGGTCGCCGTCCCGGTCCACCAGCAGGGCGGCGATGGGATCGCCGGCCAGGCTGATGTGGACGCGGCTGCCGTCCAGGTACCACGTCAGGGCGGTGTTCGTGGTGAGAAGCACGGAGTCATGCCCGGCGGCGTCGAGAATGTCCAGGACACGCTGGCGCTTGATGGCCCGGTCCGTCCTGGACCCGGGAGCCACCCGCGCCTCCCGCCCGGAAACGGCTGATGTTGTTGTTTGGCTCATGACGGCTCCCCCTGCTGGTTGGTCAAATCTTCGATGTCGGTTGTGGACAGGATTCCGTCGGCCACAAAGACGGTGACGCGCCGCCGCACGGGACTGCCCGGCCGGGCCATCACGGGGGCGTCCCATGCCAGGGACTGGCCCACTCCGGGGTAGCCGTCCACCCGGACAAACCAGGGATCCGTGGACCCTTCCGGTGCGACGAACACCAGGGTGGCGGGCCCGCCGTCGAACTTTCCTGACCAGGCGAGCCAGGGCGTGACGCTTCCGTGGGTCTCCGCCTCGCCGGAACCGGCGGTGGTCCAGACCGCGGCGTCACCGCAAGGGGGCAGGCGCCAGAAGAAGCCACCGTAACCGCCCTCGAAGCGTCCGTTCGATCCCGGGCTGCCCAGGCTGACCGGCTTGTCACCGGCGGGGGACAGCGCGAAGTCGAGGGACAGCCGCCAGATGGAGGGCGTGACGCCGGACCACGCCCAGGAGCGCTCCTCCACCAGGATGGGGGCACCGTCGGGCCCGTTCCAGTCCAGGGTTTCCTGGAGCTTGCCCGCACGCCCTTCGCCGGCGTCGGCCTGCACCGCCGTGGTGGCGGTGCGGACGATGCTGCCATGGTCAGGACGCCAGACGTACTGCCCGGCTTCCCGGGTATAGGTGCGGCCGCCCCAGAAATTCACCCCGTCCACGTCCTGCAGCGCCACCCCAACCCCCAGGTGCCACACGTGGTCCAGCGGCTGGTGGTCCGTCACCACGGTTCCGGCCAATGTCCGGACGGGGTGCAGGTAGGGGCGGGGGGAGGACACTGCGCGGATGTGGCTGCCGTCCTGGTAGTCCGCCACCGGGTGGCCGTCCAGGGTCAGGGTGCGGGCGGGCGGCAGGGTGCGGGCCCAGGGGACGCCGAGTTCGGCGAACGTTGCCTGCGCCTTGACGGCGCGGGCCATCAGGTCGGTGATGCCCGGGACCACGGGGTGGGCGTCGTCGCCCCCGCCCTCCCAGGAGACGTACCGGGCGTCGATCGGGGCCGGTGCCGGAGAGGTGCGGATGGCCTCCAGGACGGCAGTGAACGCGCCGGTGTCCTCAAGGGCGCAGAGCAGGGGAGCCCCCGTGGCCCGGGCCTCGAGCAGGTTCTCCAGCAGGTCCGTCCGCGCGTAGGTCTGCCGGCGCTCGCCGTCGGGCGTGGTGATGACCACCTCATCGCTGGTGTAGGAAAGGGTGATGTCACCCAGGGTTCCGTGCACGGTCACGGTGGGGTCCAGCTGTTCCGGGGCGCAGAGCGTGAGGGCGCACAGCAGCGTGGTTCCCTGGGAAGTGCGGACGCGCAGCACGGAGGTGTCGTCGCTTTCGGTCTGGTTGGCCCGGTACAGGTCCGTTTCCACGGAGGCAATGTCTGCCAGGGTGTGTGCCCCGGCCAGATGCAGGGCGGTGGCCACTGCGTGTGCCAGGGCATTGGTGGCCACGCCGTCCACCACGTCCACGCCGTCGAGGCTGCGCTTCCCGGCCCAGCGCGAGCGCTTGAAGTATGCCGTGGTCCGGAGCCACTGGCCGGTGGCGCTGATGCCCAGGACGGTGCCGATGTCCCCCGCGGCCACCAGGTCCCTGATGGCGGGCAGGGCGTGCGATCCCAGGCTCTGGAAGCCGACCTGGACCAGGCGGTCCGCTTTCCCGGCGGCTGCCAGCACGTCCTGGAACTGGGCGAGGGATGCTACCGGCGGCTTTTCCACATACACGTCCTTGCCCGCTGACAGGGCGGCGAGGGCCAGGGGAGCATGGGTCTGGATGGGGGTGGCAATGATGACGACGTCGACGCCCGGCTGGGCGGCCAGCAGCCCGTCCATGTCCGGGTACACAGCCACCGAACCGGCCAGGCTGCCGGGCTGCGGCGGGTTGGGATCGGCAACGGCCACCAGTTCAAGGGCGCCTGCCTGTTCAAGGCGGGCCAGGTTGGCAAGGTGCCGCTCGCCGAAGCCGTGCACGCCCACCAGGGCCACCCTGGGGAGGTCTGTGGACGGGGGCTGCCGGTGTGTGGATTCCGCCGAATGCTGTGTGGTCACGTGGGTCCTTGGGGAGGTTGTGGAAGAGGGTCAGAAGGCCAGCGTCTTGGCCAGGAACTCAAGGGCTTCGTCCTGCATGGGCGCGGTGAAGACGTGCCCGCCGGGCCAAAAGCTGCCCGTGTACCTGTCGGTGCCCCCGTACAGGGATTCCAGTATCCGGTGCGCCTGGCGCATTCCGTCTTCCGGAAAGAGATCGTCGGCCAGGGCGTACTGCACCAGGAACCGGGCGGCTCCTGCGCGGGCGGTGAGATCGGGCCAGTCGCCCAGCTTCCACAGCCCGGGAGTCTGCAGCAGCCACGAATGGGCGTCCAGGTAGGCCGGGAGCAGGGACTCGAAGGTGGTCATCATGCAGGACACCACGGCGGCCCGGATACGCGGACTAAGGACTGCCAGGGCCAGGGAACGGCCGCCGCCGCCGGAGAATCCGATGCAGCCCAGCCTGTCCTGGTCGACGTCCGGCAGGGACGCCAGGATGTCCAGCGCGGCGAGGTCGTCGTGTGCCACCATGCCTGCCAGGCTGCTGCCGAGCAGCCCTGCGGCCTTGGCCACCGTGTCCTCGTGAAAGCCCGCAGCAGCGTTGTAATCGTCCGCGTCGGAAGGTACGACGCCGTCGTCCCGCCATTGTGCCCGCCGCGCGTCCAGTGCGGCGGAAGTGCGCCAGGGGGGAGCAGAAAGGTCGAATTTGCGGCTGCCCCAGGCGAAAGAGTCATGGGCCAGCACAGCGAAGCCGCGGCGAGCGGTGTCGGTGGCCAGGGCGTGGCCGTCGTAGCGGCCGGCGCGGGCTGCCGCCGCCGACGGATGGTTGTCCGGCAGTTCCACCAGCCGGTCGGCGCCGCCGAACTTGTTGCCGCCGTGGCAGTGCAGCGCCAGGACCCCCGGCAGGGGCCCGGAGCTTCCGGCCGGCCGGACCAGCCAGCCCGTGGTCCGTGGGCCGAAGCCCAACTGCCAGCTGAGCTGGGAGGTGGTGGCGCCGTCGTGCGTTTCCTCCCAGTGCACGGTTAGTCCGGAAGGTGCGCATGCGCCGGGAACACCCAAGGCGTCCGAGAACTCCTGCGCAGGAGGGGCGGAGGCCTGATGCCGTGGATGGTTCCGGACGTAGGCAGGCCAGTCTTCATAGCCGGCAATTGCACTGGGGCGTGCTGTCGGGGTCATCCAGCCTGCCTCCTTTCGGCGGTGATTCTGCTGTTACAGCGCGGTCGGTCCGGTTCACGCGAGGTTCTGATTAACCTCGGAGATCATGCCCTTGGCTGCGTCCCTTGGGGAGATCTTCCCGAAGAGTACATCCGTGTTGTAACGGTTCAAAACTTCCAGGGTTGCGGATGATCCCGCAGGGAAGGGCTTGGGGGCCTCGACCTTCAGGGCGGCGATGCGGTCCAGGTACGCTGCCTCCTTCTGCTGTGTTTCCTTGAGCAGGGGAGTGATGCCCGCCTTCAGCTCGGTGTTGGCAGGCATGCCCCGGTCGCTCTTGATCTTGGACGCTGCATCCATGTTGTTGACCAGGTAGTTGATGAAAAGGGCCGCTTCCTTGGGCTGCGCGGACTTGGACGAGATGGCGTATTCCATCGAGGACCGCAGCCAGGCGCCGGGCTGTTTGCTCTCACCCGGCAGCTTGGCCATGACCAGGGGTGCACCCGAGTAGGACGTCATCTGGTTGCTCCAGGAAATCTTCATGCCTTGTTTCCCCTGTCCCATCAGCGTCAGTTCCGGCTGCGCGGAACCGTCCTCAACGGTCTGGGACGCGGAGGGGGCGCCTCCGGTTTCCATCAGCTTCTTGTTGAGCTCAAACCACTTGGCGAGCGTGTCCTCGCTGATGCCCATTTTCTTGCCGTCGTCCGTGTAGAGCTCCTGGCCATTCTGGCGCGCCCAGACGGCAAGGAAGGAGTCGTTGGCCATGGGGGTCGTGCCGAAGGTGCCGGCGGGCGACTTTTTGGTGATTTCCGCGGCGATCCGCGCGTAGTCGTCCCAGGTCCAGGTTTCGTCGTCCGGCAGCGGCACCCCGGCGGCCTCGAAGACCTTGGGGTCCAGGACCATGGACATGGAGTTGACGCCCGCCGTAATGGTGTACTGCTTTCCGTTGATCTTGCCCAGGTCAACGGTCCCGTCGGCGAACTTCGAGGTGTCGATCTGGTCCTTGACCTTGTCGAGGTCCAGGAGGACGCCGCGGCTGGAGTATTCGCTGGGGTAGGCGCCGCTCATGGCGATCACGTCCGGGGTGGTTCCGCCGGCGATCTGGGTGGCCATCTTGTCCCAGTAGGAACTGAATTCGGTGTTCTCGCCCTGGACCTTGATGGTGGGGTTGGCGGCTTCGAAGGCTTTGATGACCTCCATGGTGGTCTTTGCCCTGGAGTCGTTGCCCCACCATGCGAACCGGATCGTGACGGGATCCTCCGCAGTCCCTACTTTCCCGGCCTGCGGGCTGTTGCCGCAGCCGGTAAGAGCAATAGCCAGTGCGGCGGCGGCGCCGGTGATTCCCATTACCGGTTTCCTGAGACCAAACCTCATTGTTGTCCCCTCATATTTGGTAGTCACGTCCCCCTGCCACATGTAACAGAAAACGTTTTCTCAAAAACTAACAAAGGGCTGTACAGGAGTCAAGAAACCGTTTACTTTGGTACGGAGCCGCTTTCTAAAACGACGCTCCCGGCGGGCGGAACCGCTCCAGCCCTGGCGGGCATGCAGCGGGCCCCGCAAAGGGAGTCCCGATCCCCCATCGCCTGGCGATGACCGAAACGTGGAGGCCACGATGACCGAAGGAGACCACATGGCCGCAAAACATATTCCCAGGACGCGCCGTCCGGCCCAGTTGCCGGCCGCAGCGTGCCTGCTGTCCGTGACGGAGCAGCAACCGTGAGCGCCATCAGCGAACTGTCTTCGCTGAGCCGGCGGAAGGGCAAAGCCACCGCTGAGGAGAAGAAGGCCAACAGGCGGGACAACAAGGCCGCCTACATCTTCCTGCTCCCGTGGCTGGTGGGCCTGGTGGCCATCACCATCGGCCCCATGTTGATGTCCCTCTACCTGTCCTTTACGGACTACAACCTGCTGCAGCCGCCTGAATGGACGGGGCTGGACAACTTCACCAGGATGCTCAGCGATGCCCGGCTGCACAACTCGTTGCGGGTTACGTTCACGTACGTCCTGGTGGGTGTTCCACTGCAGCTGGCTGTTGCACTGCTGATCGCGCTCGTCCTGGATAAGGGGCTCCGCGGCCTTCCGTTCTACCGCTCGGTGTTCTACCTTCCGTCGTTGCTGGGCGGTTCGGTGGCCGTCGCCATCCTGTGGAAGCAGATCTTCGGTACCACGGGCTTGGTCAACCAGGTGCTGGCCATGTTCGGGATCCAGGGTCCCGGCTGGATCTCGGATCCCAGCACCGCCCTGGGATCCATCATCCTGCTGCACGTCTGGACCTTTGGCGCTCCCATGATCATCTTCCTTGCGGGGCTGCGACAGATCCCAAATATGTACTATGAGGCGGCCAGGGTGGATGGTGCCACCACGCTGCAGCAGTTCTGGCGGATCACCATGCCGATGCTGAGCCCGATTATCTTCTTCAACCTGGTGCTGCAGATCATCGGTTCGTTCCAGTCCTTCACCCAGGCGTTCATCGTCTCCGGCGGCAACGGCGGACCATCCGACTCGACGATGTTCTTCACCCTGTACCTCTACCAAAAGGGCTTCGGCCAGTTCGACATGGGCTACGCCTCAGCCATGGCGTGGGTGCTGCTGCTTATCATCGGCGTCTTCACCGCCATCAACTTCATCGCTTCTAAGTATTGGGTTTTCTATGACGACTAAGCTTGAGACGCTGCCCACCCCGGAGAAGAAGTCCGGGGGCGCCGGCAAGCCTACGAACCGCAAGCCCAGGGTCCGCGAGTCCCGGGGAACCCTGGCCTTCAGCCGTGCCCAGCGCAGCAAATCGCTGATGAAGCACGGCATTCTGATCCTCGCCGGCACGCTGATGATCTACCCGCTGCTGTGGATGGTGGTGTCCTCGCTGCGTCCGAACGAGATGATCTTCCGTGAACCGGGCCTGTGGCTGAACAGCCTGGAAATGAGCAACTACACGTCCGGATGGTCGGCCCTGACCCATCCGTTCGGCCACTACATGATCAACTCCGCGATCGTCGTGATTGGATCGATCCTGGGCAACCTGGTCTCATGCTCGATGGCTGCCTACGCGTTCGCCCGCCTGCAGTTCACCGCCAAGAAGCTGTTCTTCGGCATCATGCTGCTGACCATCATGCTCCCGTTCCACGTGGTGATCGTTCCGCAGTACATCCTGTTTTCGCAGATCGGCTGGGTGAACACCTTCTGGCCGTTGATCGTCCCCAAACTGCTCGCCACGGATGCGTTCTTCGTCTTCCTCATGGTGCAGTTCATCCGCGGCATCCCCAAGGAGCTTGACGAGGCCGCCAGAATCGATGGAGCCGGCCACCCGCGCATCTTCCTTCGCGTGATTCTGCCGCTGATGGTGCCGGCCCTGGCCACCACCACCATTTTCACCTTCATCTGGACCTGGAACGACTTCTTCGGCGCCCTGATCTACCTCACGGACCCGGACATGTTCACGGTTCCGGTGGCCCTGCGGGCCTTCGTGGATTCGCAGTCGGCCACGAGCTGGGGCTCCCTGTTTGCCATGTCCATCGTGTCCCTGCTGCCGGTTTTCCTGGTCTTCCTCTTCGGCCAGCGGTTCCTCATCAAGGGCATCGCCACCACCGGAATCAAATAACGGCAGGCCTCGCCCGTCGCCGCGGTACCACCCTGCACTATCTGTTCGAACGGCCCGTCGCCAGCGACGGGCCGTTCGTGCGTCACGGGACGGGCGCATTTCGTCCGCATCTTGTAATACAAGTAATGAACTTGTAGCATTAGGTACAGAAAGCGCTTTCGCGGACTGTGGCCGGCCTTCGAAACCTCGACGGCCATGCCACCGGCCAGCCCCAACATCACCGCACCTGGATCAAAGAAGATCGGAGTCAAACAGTGCCGCTATTTCCCCGTCCTGCATCCGCTGCCAAGCAGCCGGCAGGGGTACCACCTTCACGCCCATTGCGCCGAACCCGTACAGCAGGTGCGGTCGCCGCTGCCGTCGCCGCCGTCCTTGCCCTCAGCGCCTGCGGCGGGGGAGCCACTCCCCAGAACGCTGACGGAACCGTTGAGCTTCGCTTCTCCTGGTGGGGCGGCGACAAACGCGCCCAACTGACGCAGGAAGCCATCAAGCAATTCGAAGCCGAAAATCCCAAGATCAAGATCAAGCCGGAGTTTGGGGACTGGAGCGGCTACTGGGACAAGTTGGCCACGCAGGTGGCAGCCAACGATGCCCCGGACATCATTCAGATGGACGAGAAGTACATCACGGAGTACTCCAGCCGCGGCGCCCTTCTTGACCTGTCCAAGTACGACATCGACACGTCCAAGCTGGACGAGGCAGCACTCAACGCAGGCAAGGGCGAGAAGGGGCTGACGGGGATTGCCGCCGGCATTAACGCGGCCACCATCCTGGCCAATCCTGCCGTCTTCCAGGCTGCCGGGGTTCCGCTCCCGGACGATAGCAAGTGGACCTGGGACGACTTTGGCCGCATTGCGGCTGAGATCACCGCCAAGTCGCCCAAGGGGACCTACGGCGCTGCAGCCTATGGAACTGACGAGGCGTCCCTGGGTGTCTGGCTTCGGCAGAACGGCAAATCCCTGTATACCTCCGATGGAAAGCTGGGCTTCGAGCCGAGCGATATCGCCGAGTGGTGGGCATTCCTGAAGCAGCTGAGCCAGAAGAAAGCAGTCCCATCCGCGTCCGAGGTAGTGGAAGCCGAGGCTGCCCCGCTTGACCAGAGCGGATTGGCAACAGGCAAGAACGGAATGGCCTTCTGGTGGTCCAACCAGGCGCCGGCCCTGGAAAAGGCAAGCGGCGGGGACCTGAAGATCCTGCGGTTCCCCACCAAGACCGGCTCTGCCGCTGATGCAGGCCTCTGGTACAAAGCGTCGCAGTTCTGGTCAGCTTCCTCGCGCACCAAGCACCCGCAGGAAACGGCCAAGTTCATCAACTTCCTGACCAACAATGTCAAAGCCGGCGAGGCCCTCCTCGCTGACCGGGGTGTCTACCCCAACTCCGACGTGCGGGCCGCGATCCAGCCGAAACTCACCCCGGCCGATGTCAAGGTGGTCAAGTTCATCGACCAGATCAAAGACGAGCTCGGCGAGGCGCCGGCGCCGCCGCCGAAGGGAGCCGGTGCCATCCAGGAGATCATCAAGCGTTACACCTCTGAGGTCCTCTTCGAGCGCTTGTCCCCGGATGATGCCGGCAAGAAGGCCACCGACGAGATGAAGTCGGCCATCAGCAAGTAGGACTCCACACCGCCAACACGGCTCCGGACAACATGGGTGGGTGCCTCCCCACCCAGATGTCCGACGGCGGGTGGCAGCTCCGCCCCGGCGGGAACCGATGGTTCCTTTCCGGGGCGGAGTTGTTTAAAGCGCAGTTGTACGGCTGCCGGCTTGCTGCGCCTGGCTTTCAGCCACCACTGCGACGCCGCCGGCAGGAACTGTACCCGGAAACTGCTCACCGGTCAGCAGGTCCACACCGGCGGCTGTGACGGCGGCATCCGCCCGCGTGTGGTTGATCGCGAAGAGGAAGCTGCGCCCGTCGGCGGACCGGCGTCGCACCACTTCCACTCCGGGATCGGCAGTGGCAACGGGGGATACGCCTGATTCGGCCAGCAGTTTGTCAACCAGGGCCTCAATCCCGTCGGCATCGGGGAACGTGGCCAAGTACCAGGCAGCCCCGGAACCCACGGGCCGGCGGGTGAGGGAAGGGACGCCCTCCAGCGGGTATTCGGTGAAGGTCTGGATGGCCTCGGCGCCGGCAAGGTGCAGGTGTTCGCTCCAGACGGATGACACAGTGCCGTCGCCCAGCTTCAGCTGCGCCCCGGCCAGCAGCGGATGGAACTCCTCCACCCTTACGCCCAGGAGCTCACGGAAGGCGCCCGGATAGCCGCCCAGCCGCACATGGTCCTGCATGTCCACCATCCCGCTGAAGTAGCTGACCAGCACCGTTGCGCCGGAGTCGGCCGCAGCGGCGACATTGTCAGCGGACTCATCGGACGCGGCGTACAGCGTGCACACCAGCACCAGGTCGTAGCCTTGCAGTGACGTTGACGGATGCACCAGGTCCACGGAGACTCCGCGCAGGACCAACGACCGGTGGAACGCCCGCAGCAGGTCCAGGTACTTCACGTCGATGCTCGGCTTGGAGTCGATCTCAGTGGCCCACCAGGCCTCGTAGTCGAACACAATGGCGGTACGCGACTGGACCCGCGAACCGCGCACGGGTTCGAGGCGTTTCAGTGCCGCGCCGAGCTCCACCACCTCACGCCACACCCGCGTGTCCCGTCCGCCGTGCGGGACCATCGCTGAATGGAATTTCTCGGAGCCCACATAGCTCTGCCGCCACTGGAAGAACATCACGGCGTCGGCCCCGCGTGCCACGTGCGACAGTGAATTGCGCAGCATCTCGCCGGGCATCTTGGGCTGGTTGCGCGGCTGCCAGTTAACGGCCGACGTCGAATGCTCCATCAGGATCCACGGGTCGCCCCCCGAGATACCACGGGTGAGGTCCGCGCTGAACGCGAGTTCCAGGTGGCGTTCCGGGTCCGCGGCCACAAGGTAGTGGTCGTTGGCGATGACGTCCAGGTCTTTGGCCCAGCTGAAGTAGTCCATGGATTTGGTGGCACTTGAGGCCATCAGGTTGGTGGTGCAGGGGATGTCCGGGGTCACCTCGCGAAGGACGGCCACCAGCTCTCGGTAGTAGTCCATCAGCGCCCACGAGTTGAACCGCTGGAAATCCAGTTGCTGGCCCGGGTTCAGGGTGGACGGGGCGACGGCGGGCGGCAGGATTTCGTCGAAGGAGCCGTAGTTCTGGGACCAGAATGCCGTGCCCCAGGAGGCGTTCAAGGCATCGATGCTCCCGTACCGGCGTTCGAGCCAGGCGCGGAAGGCGGCTGCGTCCTCTTCCCCGTAGAACTCCGAGACGTGGCAGCCCAGTTCGTTGTCAACGTGCCACAGCGCCAGCGCGGGGTGATTCTTGTACCGTTCGGCGAGTGCGCGCGTGATCCCGGCGGCGTAGCGGCGGTACACGGCCGACGACGGCGTGTAGTGCCGCCGTGAGCCTGGTCCCAGCACGGTCCCGTCAGCCGTTACCGGCAGGATTTCCGGGTGTTTGCGGACCAGCCAGGCGGGAGGCGCGGCGGTGGCGGTGGCCAGGGCCACTTTAACGCCGACCCCGGCGAGGTTGTCCATGACTTCGTCCAGCCAGCCGAACTCGTAGTGCCCTTCCGCGGGTTCCAGCAGGGCCCAGGAGAAGATGCCGACGCTGAGGAAATTCACGCCCGCTTCCTGCATGAGTTCCAGATCCTCCAGCCGGACACCCGCGGGCCATTGCTCGGGGTTGTAGTCGCCCCCGAATGCGATGCCCCCGACGTTGCTCCAAACTTTGGACGGGCGGGTGCTTTCCTGCTGTGTCATGGGACTCCTTTGTCGACTGAGGTGCTGCCTTACAGTAAGGAAACGCTTTCTTGGAAAACGCTTGCCTGAGGGCTTGGAAAACGCTTGCCCATTGATCCGAATGCAGCTATTGTATCGTTTCAGAAGCCATGTTAGCCAGCTCACTACTTACGTTGTAGACCGAGCCAGGCCAGGCACCCGTAGAGCAAGGAGGCTCCCGTGATCAACAGAAGGCATTTCCTCACAACCGTGGCCATCGGCACCGCATCTGCCGCAGCCCTGGCAGCCTGTGGGAACGGAGGCAGCTCGTCCGGCCAGACCGGATCCGCTGAAAAACCCGTGACCATCAACTACACCTGGTGGGGCAACGACGACCGCGCCGAGCGGACCCGCAAAGCCATCGCCCTGTTCGAGTCGAAGAACCCGGACATCAAGGTCAACGGCAACTTCACGGACTTTGCCGGCTACTGGCAGAAGCGCGCCACCGAAGCGGCAGGCGGCGGCCTGCCTGACGTGATGCAGTGGGACCTGTCCTACCTGCGCGATTACGGCCAGCGCAACCAGCTCCTGGACCTGGGCACAGTGAAGATCGATACCTCCGCGTTCGAGAAATCACTCCTGCCGTCCGGCCAGATCAAGGGCAAGACCTACGGCATCCCCACCAGCACCAACGCCTTCGCGGTCTACTACGATCCCGCCAAGCTGGCCTCCCTGGGCATCGCCGAACCCACCGGTAAGTGGACCTGGTCCGAATTCCAGGCATTCCTTAAGGAAGTTGGGGACAAAGGCAACGGCACCCTGTACGGCTCCACGGACTTCACCGGCGTGTGGTGGCAGTTCAACATTTGGCTCCGGCAGAAGAACATCCAGGCTTTCACCAGCGACGGGAAGCTGGGATTCAGCAAGGACGACCTGAAGACCTGGTGGAACCTCAACTCGAAGCTGCGCGGCACCCAGGCCCTCGTGCCGGAAGACCGGGTAACCCAGCTCAAGCCCAAGTCGCCGTTCGGCTCCAACGTCAGTGCCGCCGAGGTTACCTGGGACAACTTCATGGCCGGATACCTGGCCGACAGCGGTGCCAAGCAACTCAAGCTGGTACCGGTACCCTCGGACGACCCGAACAACCTGGGCCTGTTCCTGAAGCCGTCCATGCTGATGGTGGCCAGCGCCAAGACCAAGTTCAAGGACGCTGCCGCACGCTTCATCGATTTCATGGTCAACGACCCCGAGGTGGGCCAGATCTTCAAGACCTCCCGCGGCGTTCCGGCCTCCAAGACCCAGCGCGACGGCACCACGTTCGATGGCGCCGACAAGCTGGTGGTTGATTACGAGAAGTCCATCGAGCAGTACCTCAAGGACGCACCCGAGCCGCCCATCGTCGGTTTCGGCACGCTCGAAGCGTCGTTCGGCCGGATCGCCTCCGACCTCAACTACGGCAAGCTCACCGTTGACGGTGCCGTCGACGCGTGGTTCAAGGAAGCCGAAGACCTCATCAAGCAGAATGCCTGATCCGGCCAGTGCCGATCGAGTGTTCACGACTGACGGATTGAACTCGTGACTCAAAGCCCAACCCTGAGCAGGCGCCAGGGGCACTCCGGTACCGCGCTGCCGCGCAAGTCGCGGCAGCGCGGGGCGGATGCCCGCGCCGGTTACACCTTCCTGCTGCCCTGGCTGCTGGGTTTCATCGCCCTGACGGTCGGGCCGATGATCTCCTCGCTGTACCTGTCGTTCACCAACTACAACCTGTTCGAGCCGCCCAAGTGGATCGGCTTCGACAACTACGCCACCCTCTTCCAGGACGAGCGGTTCCTGCAGTCCGTGGGCGTGACCCTGTCCTACGTGGTCTTCGGCACCCCGCTCAAGCTCGCCGCGGCCTTGGCGGTGGCGATGCTGCTGAACAGCAAGCGCCGCGGCCAGGGCTTCTACCGGTCGGCTTTCTACGCCCCGTCCCTGATTGGGGCCTCGGTGTCCATCGCGATCGTCTGGAAGGCCATGTTCGGCGATTCCGGACCCGTTGACCAGGGCCTGTCCTTCTTCGGGATCAACATCGGCGGCTGGGTGGGGAATCCGTCCATGACCATGCCCATGATGATCCTGCTGACCGTGTGGCAGTTCGGCGCCCCGATGGTGATCTTCCTGGCCGGCCTGAAGCAGATCCCGGGCGAACTCTACGAAGCAGCATCGATGGACGGTGCCGGTCCTGTCCGGAAGTTCTTCAACATCACCTGGCCCATGCTCTCCCCGGTGATCTTCTTCAACCTCCTGATGGAAACCATCCACGCGTTCCAGATCTTCGCGTCGGCGTACATCATTTCCAACGGTGAAGGCGGCCCCGCCGGATCCACCCTCTTCTACACCCTCTACCTGTACCTGCGGGGCTTCAGCGACTTCCGGATGGGCTACGCCTCAGCCATGGCATGGTTGCTGGTGATCGTGGTAGGCATCATCACCCTGATCTTCTTCCGCACGTCCAAGTCCTGGGTCCACTACAGCGGTGATGCAAAATGACAACCACGGCAACCCCCGTCCAGCCGGCCCCGGGCGCCACCGCCCCGGCCTACAACCCGAAATCCGAATCCAGCAGCGCAAAACGCGCCAAGAGCACCATCTTCCACGCCGCAGCGCTCGTGCTGACCTGCGTGGTGCTCTACCCGGCCCTGTGGATGATCGCCTCCGCGTTCAAACCCAACTCGGAAATCGGCGGCCAGAACACCTCGCTGTGGTCCAACAACTTCAGCCTTGACAACTTCGCCACCGCGATGGACGGCATCGGCGGGGTCTCCACCCTGCAGTTCTTCACCAACTCGCTGATCCTGGCCGTCGGCGCCGTTGTGGGCACCATCCTCTCAGCGAGCGTGTCCGCCTACGCCTTCGCCCGGATCACGTTCCCCGGCCGCAGCGTGTTCTTCGGCATGATGATCGCCACCTTGCTGCTGCCGTTCCACGTGGTGATCATCCCGCAGTACATCATCTTCCAGCAGCTCGGACTGGTGGACACCTACGTCCCCCTGCTCATCGGCAAGTTCCTCGCCGGAGACGCGTTCTTCGTGTTCCTTATGGTCCAGTTCATGCGAAACCTCCCCGCCGAACTCGACGAAGCAGCCCGCATCGACGGCGCAGGGCACGTCCGGATCTTCACCTCCATCATGCTGCCCCTGATGAAACCGGCCCTGATCTCGACCTCGATCTTCTCCTTCATCTGGAGCTGGAACGACTTCCTGGGCCCGCTGCTCTACTTGAACACCCCCGACAAATACCCGCTGCCCCTGGCCCTGCGCCTCTTCGTGGACCAAACCCAGTCTTCGGACTACGGCGCCATGATCGCCATGTCCGTCCTGGCCCTGCTCCCCGTGCTGATCTTCTTCCTGATCTTCCAGCGGTACATCGTCGAAGGCGTTTCCACCCAGGGCCTCAAGGGCTAACGGTCAACGGAGAGAAAAATGAGCATCATGGACAGCACCACACCGGCAGCCCACCAGCACGAGCCCATCCCGGTGAACAGGTTTGCCCTGTTCTCCGAAACCCTCCTGGCAGGACTGCTGGTGCTGGTGCTGTCCATCCCGCTGGTCACTATGCCCGCCGCCTACGCCGCCGGCATCGCCCACCTGAAACGCCACCTGGCGGGCCGGGATGATTCGGTCCGCGGACTCTGGAGCCTCTTCAAGGAGGCCCTGCCGGGCAGCTGGAAGCTGGGCCTCACGACGGCGGCTGCCGCCGTCGTGATTGTCCTCAACCTCCTGCTGGCCTGGGTGGGGCAGCTTCCCGGCCGTGGTGTGGTGCTGCCTGCCACCCTGCTCCTGGCGGCCGGGGCGGCGATCGTGCTGCTCCGCACCGCCTCCGCCTGGTCCGACGGACAGCCCACCGGCGCCACCGGCAACAACATGTGGCACCAGGCCCTCCGTACCGGCAAGGACATCTCCCTGCGCGACTGGACCGGTTCGCTGCTCCTCGCGGCCGCGCTGTTCTGCGCCGTGGTGTTCGTCTGGATGCTCGCGGCGCTCTTCGTGGTAGTCCCCGGCACCCTGATCCTCGCCGCGGCCGCAGTCAAACTCCGTTCCCACCGCACCCTCCGGTAGCTGTGGCTTCCCGACGAACCCGTTCCGAACCCGCCGCCAGTCCCGGTACCACCCGGGCCCGCTGGTACCACCCCCTCAGCCAACACAATTACCGTCTGTTCCTGGCCATGCAGCTGGCCGGGAGCCTTGGCGTGTGGATGCAGCGGCTGGCGCAGGACTGGCTGGTGCTGCAGCTGACCGGAAGCCCCGCGGCGGTGGGGGCCGCCGTCGCCCTGCAGTTCCTGCCCATGCTGGTGGTGGGCCCGCTGGCCGGACTGGTGGTGGACCTCTTCCCCAAGCGCCGGATCATGATGGTGTGCCAGTCCGTCATCGTGCTCCTGGGCCTTGGGCTGGCGGCATGGGCGGCAAGCGGCACCCTGACCGTCTGGGTGGTCTACGGCAGCTGTATCGCCCTGGGCGTCACCGCCGCAGTGGACCAGCCCACCAGGCAGGTCTTCGTCAATGAAGTGGTGGGCGACGCCGCCCTGCGCCCGGCGATCGGACTCAACAACGCCCTGTCCCAACTGGGCGCCATGGCCGGGCCTGCGCTGGGCGGCATCGTGATTGCGCAGGCAGGACCGGCGGCCGCGTTCGCTTTGAATGCGTTGATCGGGGTTGCGGTGCTCGGCCTGATTGCCGGCATCCGGTTGCACGAACTGCACCCCGGCGCACCGGCCGAAAGGGGCCGGGGCCAGGTCCTTGCCGGCTTCCGGTATGTCCGGGAGAGGCCGCGCCTGCTGCTCCTTATTGTGTTGGCCGGGCTGCTGGGCGCCTTTGGCATGAACGGGCCGGTGGTCCTTGCCGCCTTTGCCGAGCGGGTGTGGCACAACGGGGTGGAAGGCTTTGGCCTGTTCAACACGGTCAGCGCCTTGGGCGCACTGGCAGGCGCACTCCTGGCGGCACGGCTGGGCAACATGGGCCGAAAGGGCATCGTGGCCGCGGCGGCCCTCTTCGGGTTGTCCCAGCTGGTGGCCGCGCTCATGCCCACCCTGGTGCTGTTCGTGGCGATGCTGCTGGTGGTGGGTGTGATGACGCTGCTGTTCCTGACCTCCGCCGCCACGGCCGTCCAGCTCGAAGCCGGTCCCGCTATCCGCGGCCGGGTGATGGCCCTGTATTTGCCGCTCCTGCTGGGCGGCCATGCCTGCGGCGGCCTCCTGGCCGGCTGGCTGACCGAGCAGTTCGGTGTCCGGGCCGGGCTGGTGGTCACCGGCTGCCTGGGCATGCTGTCCGCCGTGGTCATCGGCTTCCTGCTCTGGCGGCACGGGCGGCGCACCCGTCCTCCCGTGGCAACTACCGGGCCGTAAACGTCCAGGTGCCGGTGTGCACGCGGAATTCCCTGGCGGCGCCGGCCGCTGCGCGCAACGGGACGGAAGGTACGACGACGGCATCCGCGGAGGGCCCCTTCACCCCGTAGGCGCCGTCGGGCAGCCGGACGATTGCCGTGGTTCCGGGCGGAATGGTGCATTCCAGTACCACCAGGCCGCCGCGCCGGTGCCAGCCGGCCTGAACGTATCCGTTGCCGGTAGGGACGCTGCCGCGGGCATGCTCCAGCCGGCAGAGCGGTGGTTCGACCACTACTTCGGTGCCGCCGGCCACGGCGTACCGGATGCCGAGCAGGTGCTCAAGGATCTCCTTGAGCACGGACGCGGACCAGGCATGCGACTGGCTGTAGTCGCTGCCGTCAACCAGGTCCCACGCCTCCCACGTGAAGGTGGCCCCGCGGTCCAGGAGCCGTGCCCAGCCGGGCTGCCCCTCGCCGGTGAGCAGGTCCAGCACGGCGTCCGTCATGCCCTGGTCCACCAGCGCGCGGACCAGCCGGTGGACCGTCATGGGTCCCTGCCGCATTCCCATTCCGGCAATCCGGGCGGCATCCGCAGCAGCATAGGCGGGGTCAGTGATGCCGAGCGACAGCGGGAAGGACGTGGCGTGCTGGGAAGCGTGGGAACTGGGTGTCCCGTCCTCGTGGAGCCCGTCCACCATCACCCCGCCAACGCGCAGCCGGCTGCGGATCGCGCCGGCCAGGGTGCGGGCCATGCCGGCATAGTGGGCCGCCGCGTCCTGTTCGCCGGCCGCGCCGCAGAGCCGGGCGGTGGACACCAGGGCCGAGTAGGCCTGGGCGTTGACGGTGGTTTTGGCCGCGCAGTCCATGTCGTAGCCGAACCGGCCGGGCGCCGGCCAGTCGACGATGCCGTGCAGGTAGGGTCCGGAGCCGCCGCCCAGCCTGGTGACCAGTCCCGCCGTCGGGCCCTCCGCCGGAATGTACCGGAGCGCATAGTCGGCCGTGTCGCGCAGGTGCGGCAGCAACTCCCGGACCAGGGCAAGGTCACCCGTGCGCAGGTGATACTCCTCCGCCCATTCCGGCAGCATCAGGGAAAAATCGGGGATGTCGCGCTTCCCGTCGCCGTTGGGATAGACAGCGTTGTAGCGCCCCTTCTCCTCCCCGTCATGCCAATAGCGGCAGGCTGACCAGGCGAACTCCCGGAGCGCCTGCGCCGTATAGGCGTGTTCGCCGAACAGCGCCATGGTGGCATAGGAAATGTTCGCGGCGTCGGCCAGGAACTGGCCTTTTTCCCGGGTGGGAGTGTCCACGAACTGTTCCTGGATGCCATGCAGCGCAGAATCGCGGAGCAGGCCGAACACCGCGTCCAGGGTTGGGTCCGAACTGCTGAAGCTGCCCTCGGCGGGGTGGCTGGCATGGACGATGGCGGCGCCAACGCGTGAGACTTCCGCGGCATCCACGCCGGGAAGCTCGAGGTAGCGGAAGCCCAGATGCACTGAGGCCCGGTACTGCTGGGGCCCGGAAGCCTGGGTGTAGGGGAAGGACATGTCGGTGTTCTGGCTGGCGGTCTTCCCGGCGTCCACCCTGCCATCGGGGCGCAGGACGTAGCCGGCCCGGAGCATCACGGTGCGCCCGGGCACCCCGTCCAGGAAGTCCACCTCCGGCCGCGCGGCGATGACCTGGCCAAAGTCGGCAACCATTGTGCCGTCGTCGGCCGTCAGGAACTGCCGTGGCGCCACGAACCCGCCGGCAAGGAAGGTCCTGCGGGGGTGCAGCCGGGGAAAGTCCGACGACGGGTGGCCGGCAATGGGGATGGCGGCCGGCAGGTCAAAAGCCGCGTCAAGGGACGCGGCTGCCTGTCCGTCGAGGTGCTCGACGGGATCGCCCTCGTCGTTGCGGTAGCCGGCCTGGCGGTACGGCGCCTCGCCGGCGGACCAGCCAGGGCCCGAGGTAAGGATTTCCCGGCGCCCGTCGTCGTAGTCCACGGTGAGCCGGATCAGGAGGCCGGGGATGCCGGCGGCGCGGCCTTGGCCCGGGCCGTACCAGTGAAGCAGGGCCGTCACCGGCACGGGCGTGTCCGTGGGGTGTCCGGCGAGGAGCTCCGTAAGGTCGGCGGCGTCGTAATAGCCCTCGCCGGGGTAGCCGAACGAGGTGGTGCTGAGGCAGTGCGTTCCTGCCACGGAGAACTGGGCGTGATGGTGGGCTGCGGCGTAGAGCCGGGCACGCCGCACGGTCCCGCCGAGTGTGAAGGTGGTCCGGAACAGGGTCCACTCATCCGGCTGGCGGTGAAGGGTGGTTCCGGGCCAGTGCGCCAGGCATGCCAGGGCCTGGTCAGCGTCCGTGTCGAAACGGTGGTCCAGCAGCAGGTTTTCGCGTCCACCGGCAGTCCCGGCGACGCGCAGGGAGGCGTACTCGGCCTGGCTCCGCGGGCCCTGGTGCAGCGCAAGCATGGCTGCGCCGCCTTCGTCAACAGGGAGGTCAACCGCCAGCAGTTCGGCGCCGTCCACGGCGACGCGGATGATCCGGCCATCATCGCTGACCGCAAGGTTCCGCCAGGCGCCGCCGGACGCCGCGTTGGTGGCCTGGGCGCTGGCTATTAATGCCGTCTCCGGAGCCGCGGGGGAGGGGATCTCCCATGCCGGGGCGTGGCGGAGCACCACTTCCCCCGTGGCACCCAGTTCCAGCAGCAGGCCGGTTCCGGGGCAGCTGCTGCGCAGGAGCAGGCCGGCCCGGCCCATCACGGGGCGTACCCGGGCCTCAAGCCGGAAGCTGGGCAGCGCAGGGCAGGGAACAGGGAGGAAGGGGGAACCTGCCACCCGGAGTGCGTGGTCGAGCACTTCCAGCGGGGCCCGTCCACCCGGGGCCCGTCCCATCCAGCCGGCCCGCCACGAACTGTCCGTGAGGCCGGTGCTGAAGGGCTGGAGGGCGGACCAGGGACCGGGGACACCGGTGGCGTCCCGGATGCGCACGCGCCAGGCGTAGTCGGTGTCCTCGTCAAGGCGGGAACCGCTGTACGGAACCCCACGCTGGGAGGAGGCCGGCACCTGCCCCGAGTTCCACAGCACGGCGCCCAGGGCATCCTGGACCTCAAGCTCGTAGCCGGTCTGCCGCGCAAGGGCGGGATCGCCGTCGTCGTCCTGCCCCAGCTGCCAGCTGAACTGAGGTGACAGTGCGGCGGTCAGGCACGAGGCAAGCCCGTCCGTCAGGAGGTTGATGGCGTGGAGCTGCCCTGCGTCTTCCGAAATCGCTGCGGCCTCGCGGTCTGGGGCTTCCTCCACGCCCCTCATGAGGCCGGGATTTCGAAGGAAGTTGGTTTGGCGGCAGCCCAGGGGAGGCCAAGCTCACTGAACGTGGCATGCTGCCGGCCGGCGCGCTCCAGGGCGTCCTCGATGCCAACCACCACGGCATGGGCTGCATCGCCTTCGCCTTCCCACCGGACATGCGCTGGATCGATGGGAACGGGACGCGGTGCTGTCCTGACGGCCTCAAGCACCAGCATGAACGCCCCGCTGTCCAGCAGGCTGCTGATCAGCGGAACGCCGTGGGCCCGGTGGGCCAGGAGGTTCTCCGTCAGGTCGTCGCGGCCGTAGGTCTCCTCCGTGCGCCCGGACGCCGTCTCGATGGTGAGCCGGTCCTCGGTGTAGTGGAACACCGCACTGCCGGCCGAGCCCTGAAGGGTGACATAGGGCTCCACGGATTCCGACGCGCAGATGGTCAGGGCGCAGGTGATCGGCAGGCCCGTAGCGGTGCGGATCCGGATCACGGACGTGTCATCCGACTCGATGTCGTTGGCACGGTACAGGTCGGTCTCCACGGAAGCGAGGTCCGCGGTGGTGCGCGCCCCGGCAATCCGCAGCGCGGTTGCCACGGCGTGCGCAAGTGGATTGGTGGCAACACCATCCACCACGTCCACCCCATTGATGCTCCGTTTTCCCGCCCAGCGGGAGCGCTTGAAGTAGGCCTTGTCCCGCACCCAGCGGCCGGTGGCGGAGATGCCTTCCAGGGTTCCGATGGTTCCGGCGGCAACCAGTTCTTCGATGGCTTTCAGGGCGTGCGAGCCGAGGCTTTGAAAGCCGATTTGTACCTCCCGGCGCGGTTGCGATGCCGCCGAACACAGCCGGTTGAAGTCCACGAGGGAGGCCACGGGAGGCTTCTCCAGGTACAGCTCAGCGTCCGTTGAGAGGGCGGCCAGGGCCAGCGGGGCATGGGTCTGGATGGGCGTAGCCACAATGATCAGGTCCAGGTCCCGGGTCGCCTCGAGGAGGTCATCGAGCCCCTGGTAAACAGCGGCCGACGGCGGGACGGCGCCGGGTGCCGGCGGCTGCGGGTCCGCCACGGCCACCAGTTCAACGCTCCCGGCCGCCTGGAGGCGTTCGAGGTTCCGAAGGTGATGGGTGCCAAAGCCGTGCACCCCCACCAGGGCAATCCTTGCCGCAGCAGGTGCGGCGACTGTCCCGGCGCCGCCGCCGGCGGCTTCCGTTGCTGTTCCCAATGGTTCTCCGTTCTGCCCGGGCACCGGCCTGCGGGTACCAGCATCGAGGTGCGCAGCAGTCCAGCAAGCGCTTTCCACCTTTTAGTGTGCGGTATGCAGGCGTCCCCCGTCCAGCTATGTAACGATTCAAAATTCCGCTTGACCCGGGTGTGGAGGGAGGGCTAGATTTTCGAGGAACCGATTACTGGCGTGATGCGGACCACTTTCCGCTTCGCCTCTGCAACGATGGAGAAGGGGGATTGCGGCATGCTGTCCGGAACCTTGAGTGCGCGCGCCTACTCATTTTTTGACACGCTCGTATGGATAGCCTGCCTCAATCTGCTGTGGATCGCCTTCACCGTTCTGGGTCTGGGGGTCTTCGGTGCTGGACCGGCTACTGCCGCCGCCCAGATTGCGGTGCGCAAGCGGGCCGCTGGGGACGCCGCTCCTCTGCTGCGTGGCTTCACCGCCGCATACTTCCGGAGCTTCCCCAGGGCGAACATGCTTTCACTCCCGGTCATGGCCATCGCAGCGGCGCTTGTCCTGAACTGGAACTACTTCTCCCGGGGCGCAGGCCTCTTTTCGCAGCTCATGGCGGCCGGCATTTTCGTTGCGGCGATCTTCGTGGCCGGTGCCGCCTGCTACGTGTTCCCCATGTATGCGCGGTATGAGCTCCCAATGGCGCAGTACCTGCTGGTGTCCTCCCGGTTTGCGGTGCGGCACCTGGCGGGAACGGTGATCCTGCTCTTTGTTTCGGCCGCGGTGGTTTATGCCAGCGGCAGCCTTCCGGGCCTGATCCCGTTCTTCAGTATCGGCGTCTGGCTCTACCTCACCGGCTGGTTGTGTGACCGCTTCTTCACCGCCAATGACGCGGCCGTAGCAGCTGTGGCGGAACCAGCCGTCCCGCCAGCCCTCCAGCAGGCCTCGACTGCCTGACTTCCCCCGGGCAGCCGGCCGCTTGCATTGATGTGGCCCAGACCTGCCCGGACACGTGACTGAAACGTATCAACAAGGGGCGGAACAACCCCCAAGTACCCCAACGAAGTGGAAAAGGAAGAATATGATCCGCAGGAAACTTTCCCTGGCCGCCGCCGTCGTCACCGCCACGGCACTGAGTCTCACGGCCTGCAGCGGGAGCAACACTCCCGCTGCGGACCTCACCTCGGTCTCCATCATGGCCCCGTTCCTGGAGGCGCAGCCGCCAGCAGCGGACGGCGCGGTCCAGAAGAAGCTGGAAGAACTGACCGGCAAACAGGTCAAGATCAACTGGGCCCCCAACGCCTCCTATGAGGACAAGACCAACATCACGCTGGCCGGATCCGACATCCCGCAGGTCATGGTGATCCAGGGCAAGACACCCGGCTTTGTGAAGAACGCCCAGGCCGGCGCCTTCTGGGACCTCACGGACAAGCTGGACAAGTACCCCAACCTCAAGACAACTCTTCCGGACATCCAGAAGAACGCCAGCGTCAACGGCAAGGTCTTTGGGGTATTCCGGGGCCGCGCCCCCATGCGTACGGCCGTCATGTTCCGGCAGGACTGGCTGGACAAGCTGGGTCTCCAGCCGCCCAAGACCGTGGAGGACCTGTACAAGGTGGCCAAGGCCTTCACCGAACAGGACCCGGACGGCAACGGCCAGAACGACACCTACGGCATCACCATCCCTAAGTGGGGTGCGCTGGGCACCAACAGCCCCTACGACGTGATTGAGGAGTGGTACGGCGCGGGGAACCGCTGGACGGAGCGGGACGGGAAACTCATCCCCAGCTTCGAAACGGACGAATTCCTCGAGGCGGACCGGTTCATCAAGAAGATGGTGGACGAAAAACTCATCAACCCGGACTTCGCCACCTTTGACAGCACCAAGTGGAACGAACCGTTCTTCAACGGAAAGGGCGGCATCATTGTCGACGTCGATTCCCGGGTGAGCGTGCTGATCAACCTGTTCAAGCAGGCAGACCCCAACAACTTCCAGAACAAGGTGGGCTTCGTGGGCAACCTCGAAGGACCCGACGGCGAACTGCACGCGCACCCCACCGACGGCTACTCAGGATTCCTGGCCATTCCCAAGGCCAGTGTCAAGAGCGAGGCCGAGCTGGGCAAGGTCCTGCAGTTCCTGAACACCATGAACGGCAAGGACGTGGCCGTCCTGCTGAACAACGGCATCGAAGGCGTGAACTTCACGGTGGAGGACGGCAAAGCGGCCACCATCAAGCCCGAGACCGCTGAGGGCAAGGCTGTGACCACCGATATCAAGAGCTACGCGCAGCTTGGCATGAATGTGGCGGGCAACCAGTTCTACCCGGTCAAGCAGCCCACCGACTACGAGCAGCAGGTGTTCGACAAGCGCACCGAAGTGATGGCGGAAGACTTGAAGAGCGCCGTCTACAACCCGGCCGCCCCCTACGTCTCAGAAACCTACGTTGCCAAGGGTGCGCAGCTGGACAACATTGTGGCCGATGCGCGCATCAAGTACCTCGCCGGCCAGATCGATGAGCAGGGCCTCAAGGACGCCATCAAGCTGTGGGGCACCAGCGGCGGCAACAAGGTCAAGGAAGAGATCAACAAGCTGTGGCAGGACAACAAGTAAATGGCAGCCCCTGTCATTGACACCCTCGCCGGGGAGCAGACGCGCGGGAATGCCACCGCTCCCCGGACCGGGGGCAGGTTCTCTGTCCATTTCGCCCACTACAAGTGGCTGTACCTGCTGCTCCTGCCCGGTGTGGTGTACTTCGCGGTGTTCCGCTACGCCCCCATGTACGGGGTGTCCATCGCGTTCAAGGATTACGTCCCGTTCCTTGGCGTGAACGGCAGCCCCTGGGTGGGGTTCCGGAACTTCGAGGACTTCTTCGCGAACCCCGACTTTCCCCGGCTGCTGGGCAACACCCTGATCCTGGCCTTCCTGAACCTGGGCGTGGCCTTTCCGCTGACCATCATCCTGGCGCTGCTGCTCAACGAGGTCCGGCTGTCCATCCTGAAGCGTACGGTCCAGACGCTGGTGTATATCCCGCACTTCCTGTCCTGGACCATCGTGGCATCGCTGAGCTTCCTGCTGTTCGCGTTGGATATTGGCCCGCTGTTCCAGCTCCTGAACAACGTCCTGGGCACCCACATTGATTTCCTGTCCGACCCCGCGTGGTTCCGGCCCCTGATCGTGCTGCAGGAAATCTGGAAAAACACGGGCTGGGGGACCATCATCTTCCTGGCGGCTCTGTCCACCGTGGACCAGGACCAGTATGAGGCGGCGATCATCGACGGCGCCGGCCGGTTTCGGCGGGTCTGGCACATCACCCTTCCCGCGATCCGTTCCACGATCATCGTGATGCTGATCCTGGCCATCGGGCAGATGCTCAACACGGGCTTCGAGCAGATCTACCTGATGACCAATGCCCTGAACCGGGAAGTGGCGGATGTCTTTGACACCTACGTCTACTTCGTGGGCATCACCCAGGGTGCCTACAGCTACTCCACCGCGGTGGGCCTGTTCAAATCCCTGGTGGGCATTTTGCTGATCTTCGGCACCAACGCCCTGGCCAAGCGATTCAACCAGAGCGGACTGTTCTAGCCATGAAAATCCACAACACCCGCGGCGGCCGCGTCTTCGATGCCGTCAACTACGTCTTCCTGTCCCTGATCGGCATCATCACGCTGTTGCCGTTCGTCTACGTCTTCGCCGGGTCCTTCGCCAACGAAGCCGAGATCACCCGCCGGGCCTTTTTCGTGTGGCCGGAGCAGTTCACCCTGGGCTCCTACGAATACATCTTTGCCACCCCGGCGTTCATCCGCGCTCTGGTGACCACCATCCTGGTCACCGCGGTGGGCACCCTGGTCCAGCTGGCCTTCACCGTGACCATGGCCTACCCGCTGGCCAAGAAAACCCTCCGCGGCAGGAACGTCATCCTGTCCCTGGTGGTTTTCGCAATGGTTTTCTCCGGCGGCATGATCCCTACCTTCCTGCTGGTCAAGGACCTGGGCCTGCTCAACACCTACTGGGCCCTGATCCTGCCCGCGGCCATCAACCCGTTCAGCCTGATCATTATCAAGAACTTCTTCCAGGAACTCCCCGCGGAGCTTGAGGAATCAGCCAAGATGGACGGCGCCACCGAGATTGGGATTCTCTGGCGGATCCTGCTGCCGCTGTCCAAACCGGTCCTGGCAACGTTCGCGCTGTTCTACGCCGTGGGCATCTGGAATGACTTCATGTCGCCCCTGCTCTACCTCAGCGACAACTCCAAGTGGACGCTCCAGATGTACCTCCGCCAGGTCACCGCCGCCTCGGACCTGCTGGGAACCGGCAACGTGGACCCCAACTACATTCCGCCGGAACAGGGCATCAAGTTCGCCGTGATCGTCGTGGCTACTTTGCCCATCCTTATTTTCTATCCGTTCCTGCAAAAGCACTTCGCCAAGGGCATGCTCATCGGTTCCGTGAAAGGCTGATCCGCCCGTTGAGGAAAGACACCATGAAGATCCTGCTGGCCGGAGATTCCACCGTGGCCAACTGTCCCACCCATGAGTTCCCCATGAGCGGCTGGGGTGCACACCTGCCTCCGCTCACGTACAGGTGGGGAGCGGTCCACAACTTCGCCAAGGGCGGGGCCAGCACGGAGTCCTTCCGCGATGACGGGCTGTGGGCGGCGCTGCTGGCGGAGGCCGGTGAAGGCGACGCGGTGCTCATCCAGTTCGGCCACAACGACCAGAAGAAGCAGCACCTGGCCGCCCGGACCGGCTACGCGGCCAACCTGCGCGCCATGGTGGGGGAGGTCCGGGACCGGGGCGCGGCTGCGGTGCTGTGCACCTCCGTGGAGCGGCGGCACTTCCTGGACGCGCCGTCGTCGGACGCTGTCCTGGCGGAAAGCCTGGAGGACTATCCGGAGGTGGTCCGCGAACTCGGCCTGGAGCTGGCGGTCCCCGTCGTGGACCTGAATGCCTGGACCCGGCGCCTGTACCGCCGGCTGGGGCCGGACAGATCCCGGGAGCTCTTTTGCCACTTCGGGCCCGGGGAGCACGCACATTGGCCTGCCGGCCTGGCGGACAACACCCATTTTTCCCAGTCCGGGGCTGCGTTGGTGGCGGGGGAAGTGGCCCGGCAGCTTGGTTCGCTGGGATACGGCGCGGCCGGCACCAAAGAGTTAAGTACGACGGCGGGACGCGGCTAGGTGGGCACGACGGGCTTGGAGACGGGCATCCTCTACAGCAACCCGCTGGCAGGACCGGATGACGTGGCCGGTTGGGTGGCGGAAGGGCCGCTGCGGATGGGGAGCCATGAAGGAGCCCTGGAGCTGTCCGGCGCACTGGACGACCAGGAGTTCGGCGACCACGCGCATTGGACGGTCTGGTGCCCCCGGGACTTCCCGGACGGCATCCGCATCAGCTGGGACTTCCGGCCGCTCGCGGAGCCCGGCTTGGCCATGCTGTTCCTTGCAGCCACAGGACAGGCCGGGCTGGACCTGTTCAGCCCGGCCCTTGCGCCCCGGACGGGCTTCTATCCCCAGTACCACTCCGGCGACATCAACACCCTGCACGTCTCCTACTTCCGGCACAAGCACCCGTCCGAGCGTGCCTTCCGTACCTGCAACCTGCGCAAGAGCGCGGGATTTGAGCTGGTGGCGCAGGGTGCGGACCCGTTGCCGCCCGCGGAGGATGCCGCCGGCTTCTACCGGCTGGAGGTGGTGAAGGACGGGCCCCGGGTGGCATTCTCCATCAACGGCCTGCTCCTCTTTGAGTGGGACGATCCCTCGGGAAGGGTGCTTGGCGGCGGCCGGATCGGGTTCCGGCAGATGGCTCCGCTCCGGGCTGCCTACCGGAACCTGGTGGTGGAGAGGCTTTAGGGACAGCGCAAAACTTGGGGGGACAGCGCAAAAGCGGACGGCCTCGAAGGGCCGCCCGCTCCTGGCAATACCTGGTTGTTGGAGTGCTGGCAGACTACAGTCCCAGGACCCGGTTGAGCAGGTTGGCCAGGCCGCTCAGGCCGGTCCCGCCGTCCAGGAGTCCGGTGATGGCGCACAGGAGGTTGCCCACCAGCTTGCCTGCGCCGGACTGCGCCACGATGTCCAATACCACCTGGTTCAGGTCGACGTTGAGTCCCAGGACATCGAGGTGAAGCGGGCCGAGGACAAGGTTCACCACGTCGCAGCCGCCACCGCCGCCGCCGGCCATGGTGGTGGGTGCAGCAGCGGCGGTTGTGGTTACCGTCTGGCTCACCTGGGTGGCCTTGCCGGCAAGGTCGGTGAAGGTGCCCTGCACCAGGCCGGTCACCATGAGCTGGCCGTCCTGGGCATCGAAGCCGGTGGGAGTGAAGGAGCCCGCAAAGCTGCCTACGCCCTCGATGGTCTGGTTGATGGTGCCCGTAACGCCGGCAACCTTTGATGACTGGGAGGCGGCAGAAGGAGCCGCGGGTGCTGCTGCCGTGGCCGGGCCTGCCATGCCAAAGAGCATGGCGCCGGAGAGGGCGAGAGCGGTGATTGAAGCTGAGACCTTGGTTCGCATTTTCGGTAAATCCTTTCAGCGCCGGGTGGCGGCGCAATGAATCCTCCGAGGCTCCGCCCCCATGGAGAACCCCGGCGAAACTGTTTATTTCAAATGCAGTTCATTTCAAATGCAGCCTCGACGGGCCGCGACACGTGGCGTTTGACTGGTGATCCAGGCCACGGGCACGTCGACCAACCTATTAGTAAGCATGCTGATCAGTCAAGCCCGTCGGAGGGCAGGCCCGTGGTCCGGGGAGTGGCGCGCGCCTGGCTGTCCATGCGTGGGGCAAGATAGAGGGGTTCAGCAACTGCCCACTGGAGGGAGGCGGCGTCATGGAGCCCGTAACGGTCGACGGTGGCAAGGGCACCGTGGAATTGCGCACCGATGGCATCATCCATCTCATTTGGGAACCTCGTGTCCGGATAGAACTCCAGGATGCGCAGGCGGCCATGGCGACGGTGAACCGGATAGCCGGGGATGGCAGCTACCCCATGCTGGTGGATATGGCCACCACGGAGGCCGTCAGCAGGGATGCGCGGTCGGTCTTCTCCATTCCATGTGCGGCCAACCGCATCGCGCTGCTCGGGGCAAGTCCGGTGGACCGGATCATCGCCAACTTCTTCCTGGGAGTCCATATTCCACCCTGCCCCACCCGCTTTTTCACTTCGCGGGATGAGTCCATGAAGTGGCTGCAGCAGGGCGGAAACTAGCCTGGCCGGTGGGGTTGTCAGCCGGCGGTCGGTGCCGTGCTCTGCCGGATGACAAGCTCAGGCGTGAAGACCACTGACCGGTGGACGGGGTTCTGGGACTCCACTTCCTCGGCCAGCAGCTCGATGGCTGTCCGGCCCAGCAGCTCGGTGGGCTGGCGGATGGAGGAGAGCGGCACCACGGCGGAGACGGCAAAATCGATGTCGTCGTAGCCGATCAAGGCTACGTCCTCAGGAATGCGGAACGTATGCGTCATGGTCAGTGACTGCATGACACCCAGGGCCAGAAGATCGTTGGCGCAGAAGATCCCGTCCGGCAGGTCCGCCCGGCCGCGCTGCACCAGCATGTCGCCCACGCTGCGTCCCGCAAGGACCGTCTGCCCCTTTGAATCCAGCACCTCCAGCGTGGCGTCCGGTTCCTCTTTCACGGCCCGCCGGGCACCCTGGAGGCGGTCCGCCACCTGCCGGATGGAGGTGGGGCCGCCAACGAAGGCGAGCCGGCGGCGGCCGGTGTCCAGCAGGTGCCGGGCTGCGAGGTACCCGCCGGCGTCGTCATCCACTGCGACTGAACTGAACTTTGATTCGTCAGCCAGCCGGTCCACCAGTACCGTGGGCACCCCGCGCTCGCGGAGGAGGTCCAGCCGCTCCGTGATGTCCCCCACCGGCGAAATCAACAGGCCCTGGACACGCTGCTCCTGGAAGAGGTCGATGTAATTGGCCTCCCGGCCGGCGTTGTGGCCGCTGTCGCCCAGCAGGACGGCGCTTCCCTGCAGTGCGGCAGCGTCCTCGGCGGCGCGGACCACGGAGGTGAAGAAGGGGTTGCCGACGTCCAGGACAATGAGTCCGATGGTGCGGCTGTGGCCCGCGCGGAGTTGCCGGGCGGCGTCGTTTCGGACAAAGCCAAGTTCATCGATGGCGCGCAGGACCCGTTCCTTGGTCCGTGCCGACACCCGGTCCGGATAATTCAGGACGTTCGACACCGTCCCCACGGCCACGCTTGCATGGTTGGCCACGTCCTTGATACTGGCTGTGCGGTTCATCGATTCTCCGTGCTGACTTGCCCGCTGCAGGAGGTTCCGTGCGGGAGATCAAAAGTTCCTGTCATTGCTTGACAGCTGCTCAAGTCCAAGAGTACTTTGAATCGTATTAATGAAACGATTCAAAGATCAACGTTTGAAAAAGGAGTCCCAATGAGGGTGTGCTTCCGTTCCTCGGTGCAGCCGGCGCTGATCGATGAATACCGTCGCCGGCACGCCGCGGTGTGGCCGGAGATGCTGCATGCGCTCAAGGAAGCGGGATGGCATAACTACTCCCTCTTCCTGGCGGAGGACGGCCTCCTGGTGGGCTACGTGGAGTGCGACGACTTTGACGCCGTCCGCGCCCGCATGGCCCTGACCGAAGTCAACGCCCGTTGGCAGGCGGAAATGGCAACCCTCTTTGCAGATTCCGGCCAGGCGCCCGACGAAGGGTTCCAGGTCCTGGAAGAAGTTTTCAACCTTGACAGCCAGTTGGCCGCACAGCCCTCGGCGGGCTGACGGGCTGAAGCAGGCAGCCCGCCGTCGAATCCGTCGGGCACCACCACCAGCACGGCTCCAGCAGCGGGGCACCCATCCACAACGCATCAGACAGACGCTCAGACACCGGAAAGAACCATCATGAATGACGTAGCAAAGGCGCTGGGCAGGCTCGGGGAGCTTGCCATCGAGGTCCCATCGTGGGCTTATGGAAATTCAGGCACGCGGTTCAAGGTGTTTGGCACACCCGGTACGCCGCGGACGGTCCAGGAAAAGCTGGCCGACGCCGCGAAGGTCCACGAGTTGACCGGGCTGGCTCCCACCGTGGCCCTGCATATCCCGTGGGACAAGGTGGACGACTACTCCGCACTGAAGGATTACGCCGCCGGACTGGGGGTGGGGCTGGGCACCATCAACTCCAACACCTTTCAGGATGATGAGTACAAATTCGGTTCACTGACCTCCTCCAACGAGTCGGTCCGCCGCCGGGCCATTGACCACCACCTGGACTGCATCGACATCATGCACGCCACGGGTTCGAAGGACTTGAAGATCTGGCTGGCGGACGGCACCAACTACCCGGGCCAGGACGACATGCGCGGCCGCCAGGACCGGCTGGACGAGTCCCTGCAGGAAATCTACGCGGCCCTGGGGGATGGGCAGCGGCTGGTACTGGAGTACAAGTTCTTTGAGCCGGCTTTCTACCACACCGATGTTCCGGACTGGGGCACTTCCTACGCCCAGACCCTGGCCATGGGTGAGAAGGCGTTTGTCTGCCTCGACACCGGCCACCACGCGCCGGGCACCAACATCGAGTTCATCGTGATGCAGCTGCTGCGCCTGGGCAAGCTGGGTTCCTTCGACTTCAACTCGCGCTTCTATGCCGACGACGACCTGATCGTGGGTGCTGCGGACCCGTTCCAGCTCTTCCGCATCATGTGCGAGGTGATCCGCGGTGGCGGCTTCGGCAAGGATTCCGGTGTGGCCCTCATGCTGGACCAGTGCCACAACCTGGAGGAGAAGATTCCTGGCCAGATCCGTTCCGTCCTGAACGTCCAGGAAATGACCGCCCGCGCCCTGCTGGTGGACACCGCGGCGCTGGCCGAGGCGCAGCGCGCCGGCGATGTGCTGGCCGCCAACGGCATCTTCAACGATGCGTTCTACACCGACGTCCGCCCGGTCCTTGCCGAGTGGCGTGAATCCCGCGGCCTGCCCGCGGACCCGATCGCTGCCTTCAAGGCCAGCGGCTACCAGAAACAGATCAACGAGGACCGCCTTGGCGGCCAGCAAGCCGGATGGGGCGCATAACCAGCCATGAGCAACAAGACTGTTGAAGACCTGATTTCCCGTTCCAACCGCCTGGGTGCGGACAAACGGAACACCAACTTCGCCGGTGGCAACACCTCCGCCAAGGGCACGGAGAAGGACCCGGTCACGGGCGAGGATGTACAGCTTTTGTGGGTCAAGGGTTCCGGTGGTGACCTGGGCACGCTGAAGGCACAGAACCTGGCGGTGCTCCGGTTGGACCGGTTGACCGCCCTGAAGAACGTGTACCCGGGTGTTGAGCGTGAAGACGAGATGGTGGCGGCTTTCGATTATTGCCTGCACGGCAAGGGCGGCGCCGCTCCGTCGATCGATACGGCGATGCATGGTTTGGTGGACGCCGCGCATGTGGATCACCTGCACCCGGACTCCGGCATCGCCATTGCCACCGCCGTTGACGGGGAAGCACTGACCACCAAGATCTTCGGCAACAAGGTGGTCTGGGTTCCCTGGCGCCGTCCCGGATTCCAGCTGGGCTTGGACATCGCCGCCATCAAGGACGCCAACCCGCAGGCCATCGGCACCATCCTGGGCGGCCACGGCATCACCGCCTGGGGCGCTACCAGCGAAGAAGCGGAAGCCAATTCCCTGTGGATCATCGAACAGGCCGAAAAGTACATCGCAGAGAACGGCACGGCCGAGCCCTTCGGCGCCAAGCTGCCCGGATATGCGGCCTTGCCAGAAGCTGAGCGCCGCGCCAAGGCCGCAGCCCTGGCGCCTGTGATCCGCGGCCTGGCCTCCACGGACAAGCCGCAGCTGGGGCACTTCAGTGACGACGCCGTCGTCCTGGACTTCCTCGAAGCCGCCGAGCACCCGCGCCTGGGCGCCCTGGGCACCTCCTGCCCGGACCACTTCCTGCGCACCAAGGTCAAGCCGCTGATCCTGGACCTTCCGGCCGACGCCTCCATTGAGGATTCGATTGCCCGGCTGCAGGAGCTCCACGCCGGCTACCGCGAGGACTACCAGGCCTACTACGACCGCCACGCGGATGCCGATTCGCCGGCGCTGCGCGGCGCCGACCCGGCCATCGTGCTCGTGCCCGGCGTGGGGATGTTCTCCTTCGGTGCCAACAAACAGACCGCCCGGGTTGCCGGCGAGTTCTACATCAATGCCATCAACGTCATGCGCGGCGCCGAGGCCATCTCCACCTACGCACCCATCGAGGAATCCGAGAAGTTCCGGATCGAATACTGGGCGCTGGAGGAAGCCAAGGTGGCCCGGATGCCCAAGCCCAAGTCGCACGCCACCCGCATTGCGCTGGTGACCGGCGCGGCATCCGGGATCGGCAAGGCCATCGCCAAGCGCCTCGCCGCGGAAGGCGCGTGCGTGGTCATCGCCGACCTGAACCTGGAGAACGCGCAGAAGGTCGCTGAGGAACTCGGCGGCCCGGATGTCGCGGTCGGCGTCCAGGCCGACGTCACCGACGAAGCCCAGGTCGCCGCGGCGATCGACGCCGCCGTGCTGGCCTTCGGCGGCGTGGACCTGGTAGTCAACAACGCCGGACTGTCCATCTCCAAGCCGCTGCTGGAAACCACCGAAAAAGACTGGGACCTGCAGCACAACGTCATGGCCAAGGGCTCCTTCCTGGTGGCCAAGGCCGCCGCCAGGGTGATGATCGCCCAGGGCCTGGGCGGGGACATCATCTACATCTCCTCCAAGAACTCCGTGTTCGCCGGCCCCAACAACATCGCCTACTCCGCCACCAAAGCAGACCAGGCCCACCAGGTCCGGCTCCTCGCGGCCGAACTGGGGGAGCACGGCATCCGCGTCAACGGCATCAACCCCGACGGCGTGGTCCGCGGCTCCGGCATCTTCGCCGGCGGCTGGGGCGCCAAGCGCGCAGCGGTCTATGGCGTTGACGAGGAGAAACTGGGCGAATACTACGCCCAGCGCACACTGCTCAAACGTGAAGTCCTGCCCGAGCACGTAGCCAACGCGGCCGCCGTCCTCACCAGCAACGAACTGTCCCACACCACCGGCCTGCACATCCCCGTGGACGCCGGAGTAGCCGCAGCCTTCCTCCGATGAGTGCGGCTGTGATTGCCGCCGTCGACATCGGTGCCTCCTCCGGGCGGGTCATGCTGGGCCGGGTCTCCCCGGACTCGGGGGTATCGCTGGAGACCGTCCACCGGTTCCCCAACGGTGTAGTGGAGCTCGACGGCGGCCTCCGCTGGGACTTCGACGCCCTGTTCGCGGAGGTCCTTGCGGGCCTCCGCGCCGCGGCTACGGCGGCGGCGGCGCAGGGCGAAACAATTGCCAGCATCGGCATCGACACGTGGGCCGTGGATTACGGCCTGGTGAACAAGGCCGGCGAGCTGGTGGCACAGCCCTTCAGCTACCGCGATGACCGGAGCAGGGCCGCCGTCGCGCCGGTGCACGCCAAGCTGGACCCTGCACGGCTCTACCGGACCACCGGGCTGCAGTTCCTCCAGTTCAACACCATCTACCAGCTGGCCGCCGAGCGTAACCTGGCCGGGCTGAAGGCCCTGTTGATCCCGGACCTGATCGCGTTCCTGCTCACCGGGGTGCGCCGGACCGAGGCCACCAACGCCTCCACCACAGGGCTGTTCGATGCCGTCGCGGGGGAGTGGGCCACCGATTTCTTCACCGCGCTCGGGCTGCGGAAGGACCTGTTCCCGCCGCTGATCCAGCCCGGGGAACCCTACGGGTACCTCCTGCCGGACATCGCCGCGGCCCTGGGACTGCCGCGTGAAACCACGGTGGTGGCGGTAGGTTCGCACGACACTGCGTCCGCCGTCGCCGCAGTCCCAGCGCAGGGCGAAAACTTTGCCTACATCTCCTCCGGCACCTGGTCCCTGGTGGGGCTGGAGCTGCAGCAGCCCGTCCTGACCGAGGCCAGCCGGGAAGCGAACTTCACCAACGAACGCGGCGTGGACGGCACCATCCGCTACCTGCGCAACGTGGGCGGACTCTGGCTCCTGAGCGAGTGCCAGCGGACCTGGGCGGGCGAGGGTTTCCAGCCTGACCTGGCCGCGCTGCTCTCCGCTGCCGCAGCCCTGCCTGCCGGCGGTCCCCAGGTCAACGCCGACGACCCCTACTTCATCGCCCCGGGCGATATGCCCGAGCGCATCCGGGCAGCAGTCCGGCGAACCGGGGACGTCCTGCCCAACGAGCCCGCGGCGATCACCCGCTGCATCATGGACAGCCTCGCAGCTGCTTATGCCAGGACCATCACCACGGCCGAACGCCTGGCAGGCCGTGAGGTGGACATGGTGCACGTGGTGGGCGGCGGCTCGCAGAACACCCTGCTCTGTCAGCTCACCGCCAACGCCACCGGCCGCCCGGTCATCGCCGGTCCGGTCGAAGCCACCGCCCTGGGAAACGTGCTCATCCAGGCCCGCGCCGCCGGGGCTGCCACCGGGGGCCTGCCACTCCTGCGCGGAACCATCGCCGCCGGAACGGACCTTCGACGGTACGAACCCCAGAAGCTGACACTGAACGCCGCCAGGAATTGAACTCCTGGGTGTCCACAGGCCCAGGCGGCGGGATGCCGTCATCGTGCGCTAGAAATAGAGGAGCGTCCCGCTGGGGCGCCAACAACCGAAAGCAGGACGGACAACGATGCCCCTCTTCGACCTACCCCTGGCCCAGCTCCGCAGCTACACCTCCGACGTCACCCCGCCGGAAGACCTGGATGCGTTCTGGGATTCCACCCTGGCGGAGGCCCGTGCCTTCCCGTTGAACCCCGCGTTTGAGCAGGTGGAGAACTACCTGGCGCTGATCGACACCTTCGACGTCACGTTCGCCGGCTTCGGCGGGGCACCGGTCAAGGGTTGGCTGCACCTTCCTGCCAACCGGGACGAGGGGGCCCGGCTACCGGTGGTGGTGAACTACATCGGCTATTCCGGTGGCCGCGGCCTGGTCAACCAGGACACGCGCTGGGCGCAGGCCGGGTACGCGCACTTCATCATGGACACCCGCGGCCAGGGGTACGGCGGCACCCTGGGCCACACCGCGGATCCCCACCCCTCGGCGGGGGATGTGGCGCACGCAGGCCTGATGACCCGGGGCATCGCGGCCCGGGAGGACTACTACTACCGCCGGGTCTACGTGGATGCCTTCCGGGCAGTGGAGGCGGCCCAGGCCCACCCCGCGGTCGATCCGTCCAAGGTGGTGCTGGCCGGAGTCAGCCAGGGCGGCGGCCTGGTGGTGGCCACGGCAGGGCTTACCGCGGGACGGCTCGACGGCGTCATCGCCGCGCTGCCCGACGTCCCCTTCCTCCAGGACTTTCCCCGCGCCATCGACATCACCCCGCGCGGGCCGTACCCGGAGATTGCCCAGTTCCTGGCACGCCACCGGGACCGCTATGAGTCCACCCTTGCCGTCCTCAACTACTTCGACGGCGTCAACCTGGCCGGCCGCGCCACCGCCCCGGCACTGTACTCCGCGGCGCTGATGGACGACATCTGCCCGCCGTCCACCGTTTTCGCCAGCTTCAACGCCTACGGTTCCGGATCGGGCGCCTCCTCCGCCAGCGGGGCGGACAAGGAGATCGAGGTGTACCGGTTCAACAACCATGAAGGCGGCCAGGAACATCACTGGATCCGGCAGCTCCAGTACCTCCGCAAACTCCTCGGCTGAGCCCGGGCAGCGGGCCGCTAAAGCCTAAGCTTGTTCGCGGATCCGCACCTTGTGCGTCCGGATCCGCGAACAAGCCCGGGATGGAATGTGACGGAAGCCGATTTTGCTCCCGCGGCGGCCCGGGTTTATGGTCTTTTCCATGACTAACCGTTGGTATGCGTATTTTTCGTTGGCTCTGGAGGGGCCCGCGTCTAACTGACACGCATCCAGCATTCCTTCAGAGCCAACAGGGCAGAGATTATTCTCTGCCCTTCGCCGTTTCTCCGGCGGGTTCTGAAATCCGGGCCCGCTTCCCACCTGGAACAGGACCCGAACATGAGCACCGCAACAGCACCGGCACAAACCACCTCAAACCAGCGCGCCAGCGACACCAAGTCCACGTCCAACCTGCGCGTCAGCGAGTTCACTCCGCTGCCCACTCCTTCCGACCTCCTCGCGGAACTGCCGCTGGACGCCCGGGCCGCTGCCGTCGTCGAACGCGGCCGCGACGAAGTGCGCGCCATCATGGACGGCGTGGACGACCGCCTGCTGGTCATCGTGGGTCCCTGCTCCATCCACGACCCCAAGGCAGGGCTGGAATACGCCCGCCGGCTGGTCAGCCAGGCGGAGAAGCACAAGGAAGACCTGCTGATCGTCATGCGGACGTACTTCGAAAAGCCGCGCACCACCGTGGGCTGGAAGGGCCTGATCAACGATCCACGGCTGGACGGCACCCATGACATGGTCACCGGCCTCCGCACCGCCCGGCTGTTCCTACAGCAGGTCACCGCGCTGGGCCTCCCCACGGCAACGGAGTTCCTCGAACCGATCAGCCCCCAGTACATGGCGGACCTGATCTCGTGGGGTGCCATCGGTGCCCGCACCACCGAGAGCCAGATCCACCGCCAGCTCGCGTCCGGGCTGTCCATGCCCATCGGCTTCAAGAACGGGACCGACGGCGGCCTCCAGGTGGCCATCGATGCATGCGGTGCCGCGGCGGCGGCGCAGGCCTTCCTGGGGATCGACGGCGACGGCCGGGCTGCGCTGGTGGCAACGGCTGGAAACCCGGACACCCACGTGATACTGCGCGGCGGCCGCAAGGGACCCAACTACTCAGCGGCCGATGTGGAACGCGCCTCCGGTGAACTGGCAGGCAAGGGGCTGAACCCGCGGCTGATCGTGGATGCCAGCCATGCCAACAGCGGCAAGAGCCACCACCGGCAGGCTGAGGTGGCCCTGGAGATTGGCGCGCAGCTGGAGCAGGGCGGGGCTGCCGCGCGGGCCGTGGCCGGCGTGATGCTGGAAAGCTTCCTGGTGGGCGGCGCGCAAAACCTGGATGTTGGCGAGCACGCGGCCGGACGCGCGGAGCTGGTGTACGGGCAAAGCGTCACGGATGCGTGCATGGACTGGGACGTTTCCGCGTCCGTCCTTGAGCAGCTGGCGGCATCGGCACGGAAGCGGCGGCAGTCAGATTAGGGGCTGAAATAGGGGAAGCACTACTTTCACATCTGCCACATGAACATCTAGAGTATCTTTTTAGGTGGTTGGTGGATGGCTCAGCATCGTAACACCGCATTGGCACGTACCTGGGGTCACTGTTGTCCATCCGTCAGCAAAGGAAAATAGGGAAATGTCGGCAGAACAGAACTTCTCCAACGCGAAGTTCCTGACCGTGGCTGAAGTAGCCGAGGTCATGCGGGTCTCCAAAATGACTGTTTACCGGCTGGTCCACTCCGGCGAAATGCCGGCGGTGCGCTTCGGCCGCTCCTACCGGGTCCCCGAAAACGCCGTCGAACAGTACCTCAGGGGTGCTGTCGTGGAAGGCCACACCGAAACCGCCTGAGGCTGCCTGTCCTGAGCGGCTCCCGATAAGCGGTACCCTGTTAAGGAACGTTTTACGTCATTGTAAGAATCTGTCAGTTGTTCAGTTCGTAGCTTTGTCCACGGACATTCTCCATCAGACAGGTACTGCATCTAGTTTGTAAGGAACTTTCGTGGGTTCAGTTATTAAGAAGCGTCGCAAGCGTATGGCCAAGAAGAAGCACCGCAAGCTGCTTCGCAAGACCCGTCACCAGCGCCGCAACAAGAAGTAGCGATACTTCAAGCAGCGTGGAAATGCCCGTCGCCTTCCAAGGCGGCGGGCATTTCGTTTAACCCGGCAAGAGGTAAGAATTATGCCCGCGGGCCGCGGATGCGGGCGAAGCCCTTCCAGAGGCCGTAGATGGCCCCGCCGAAGGTGGCCGCCTTGAGTCCCAATGTCGCGGCACGGCGGCCTGCGCGGAAATCGTAAACCGGCCAGTTGCGGTCGCGGGCGTGGCGTCGCAGCCTGGCGTCCGGATTTATGGCCACCGGATGGCCCACCAGCGACAGCAGCGGGACGTCGTTGTAGGAGTCGCTGTAGGCCCAGCAGCGCTTGAGGTCCAGGCCCTCATCATCGGCGATGGCCTGCACGGCCACGGCCTTGGCCGAGCCGTGCAGGATGTCTCCCACCAGCCGCCCGGTGTACAGGCCGTCCGAGACCTCCCCCACGGTCCCCAGGGCTCCGGTCAGTCCCAGCCGGGTGGAGATTACGGTGGCCACTTCGATGGGGGTGGCTGTCACCAGCCAGACGCGGCGGCCCACCCTCAGGTGCTGTTGCGCCAGCGCTTTGGTGCCGGGCCAGATCCGGGACGCGATCATCTCGTCATAGACTTCTTCGCCCAGCGCCTTGATGTCATCCACACTGATGCCTACGGCCAGGGTCAGGGCCGAGTCCCGGACGGCATGGACATCGTCCATGTTCTCGCCGCGGGCCACAAACTTGAACTGCTTCCAGGCCATACCCGCCGCCTGCCTCAGGGTGAAGGCTCCCCGCTGGTGCATCTTGCGGGCCACATGGAACAGGCTGGCACCCCGCATCAGGGTGTTGTCCACATCGAAGAACGCCGCCTCGCCGGGCTGCGGCGCAGCAACCGGCCGTGTGACTACGGCGACGTATTTCTCCTGGGGCATGGAGTTGAGTCTAGTCAATCCACTGGCCCGCCGCCGTCGGCGTCAGCCTCACGCCGGGAACGGCGATACCGTTAAGCCATGGCTACACCCCGCGTCGTCCTGGTCACCAAAGCTGACTGCCACCTTTGTGAGGAGGCGCGCGACGCCGTCGGCCGGGTCACTGCCTCATTGGGCCTTACCTGGAGCGAAGAGCTGGTGGACAACCAGCCTGAACTGCGGGAGCGCTACGCCGAAGAGATCCCGGTGGTCCTGGTGGACGGCGTGCAGCGCGACTTCTGGAAGATCGACGAGGTCCGGCTGGCACGCGTGCTGCAGCGCGCCATGGGCCGGTAGGGCAGTGGCGGCAGTTTCTGATGGTCCTGGTTTTGAAGGCATGAGCGGCAGGGACCTAGAGTGGACTCACAACGCGACGCAAGGGAGGTGCGGGTGACATCCCTGGGTTCTTCGCCCCAGTCTGTCCCGGACCTTCCGGATGCCACGGTCGCATTGACCAAGCAGATACCTCCTGCCGCCGTGGCCCGGCTCACCATCTACCTCCGTGCCCTGAACACATTGCTGTCCGAGGGCGTGGAGCGCGTTTCCTCCGAATCCCTGGCAGAAGCCTCCGGCGTCAGTTCTTCAACCCTCCGCAAGGACCTCTCCCATGTGGGGTCCTATGGCACCAGGGGCGTCGGTTATGAGGTGCAGTACCTCAGCCGCCACATCGCCGCCGCGCTCGGACTGACCCACGACTGGAAAGTGGCCATTGTGGGCGCCGGCAACTTGGGCAAGGCGCTGGCACGCTACGGCGGCTTTGAGTCGCGCGGGTTCGATGTGGTGGCCATCTTCGACGCCGACCAGATGGTGGTGGGCAACGAGGTGGGATGGCTGCGCGTCAGCGACGTGGCAGACCTGGAGACCGTCCTGCACCGCACCGGGGCCAACATGGTGGTCCTGGCCCTTCCCGCGGCCGTCGCGCAGGGCGTTTGCGACCGTGTGGTGGCGGCAGGCGTGCGCAGCGTGCTG
The DNA here is from genome assembly GCF_059492155.1 of Pseudarthrobacter sp. Pseusp20. NCBI lineage: Bacteria > Bacillati > Actinomycetota > Actinomycetes > Micrococcales > Micrococcaceae > Pseudarthrobacter > Pseudarthrobacter sp. Pseusp20. Next base: position 3,882,888 of record NZ_CP168521.1, on the reverse strand, counting down.
AGCTTTGCACCCGTGATGCTGCAGGTTCCCGAAGGGGTCAATCTTCGCAAGGTGGACATGGCCACTGAACTCCAGATCCTGGCCTACCACGCCCAGCGGGCCCAGACGCCCGGGCAGACGGCCTAGGGTTTCCCTGGAAGTTTCCCCCCGGCCCAAGTCTTGGCGGACCCGTTAAAGCAGGTGGCCCGGGATGCGAATGATGCATCCCGGGCCGCGTGCAGTGTCAGCGGGCGGAGTGGCTACCGCCCGTACGGGTTGCCGAAGCCGCCCGAATAGGGGTTGGCGAAAGGCTGCTGCTTCCGGAAGTACGGGGCGGCTGCCGGAAGGTAGAGCAGCACGATGGCCGCAATTCCCAGGAGCGTTCCGATGGTGGCAAAGCTGGGGGGACCAAAGAGTCCGAAGACGGACAGTGCAGCGAAGACCGTTCCCAGGATGCGGGCCCAGTTCTTGCCCTTTCGGACGAAGAAGGCCACCAGCAGGTAGAGGGCCACGCCAATGATCGCGAACACCACCAGGGTGCCGGCGATGACCCCCTTAATGTCGTCATAGGTGACTCCACTGGCGCCTCCGGCCGCCATCTGGTCCTCGAATGTCCGCCGGAACACCGGATCATCCAGCTGCGTCAGCCCGGTCAGCAGGGAGATCACGAAGATCACTGCCGACGCGATCAACAGCCAGAACGAGATGTTCACCAGCTGCGGGACGCCGTTGCCTCCGGCCGGCTGCGGCTGCTCCGACGGGTACTGGCCGTAGGGGGACTGCCCGTAGGGCGGCTGGCCGTACTGGGGTGCATTCTGCCCGAACTGGGCGCCATACTGCGGCGGGTTCTGGCCGTAGCCCGGGGCCTGCGGCGCATTCTGGCCGTACTGGGGCTGATTTTGGCCGTACTGCGGCGCTGCCGGCGGCTGGTTCTGGCCGTACTGGGGCGCGTTCTGCCCAAATTGCGGGGCGTTCTGGCCATACTGCGGCGCATTCTGCCCGTAGCGGGGCTGCTGCTGGTCTCCGGACTGGGGGCTGCCGGCCTGTTCATGCCCCGGCTGGTCGTTGCTGGGGTCTTGGGGCGACGGGGGCGGGACGGGAGGAGTACTCATGGCGTTCCTTCTGCAGGTCGGGATCCGGGTAGGCTGCCGGGAATCAGTCCTCTGCCTTCCCCCAGCATGGCTTAAGTCCACCGTACCCCCGGCGGGCGGCGTTGTGGGTGATTCAGCGGGTATTGGCGCAGGTGGTTGCCGTTAAACAGGGAACCCCGGCGCCAGGCCGGGGAGGCCTGGTGCCGGGGTTGTGCCCTGGCGGGCGGAACTACGCTGCGGGCGCGATGAAGGCGAGTTCGAGGTTGATGGCAACCTTGTCGCTGACCAGCACGCCGCCGGCTTCCAGGACGGCGTTCCAGGTGAGGCCGAAGTCCTTGCGGCTGATGGTGGTCTCGGCGGAGACGCCGGCGCGGGTGTTGCCGAACGGATCAACGGCAACACCGTTGAATTCGGTTTCCAGGGTCACCGGGCGGGTGACACCCTTGATGGTCAGGTCGCCGGTGAGCTCGTAGCTGTTGCCCTTGGCCACCAGGCCGTTGGATACGAAGGAGATCTCGGGGAACTTCTCCACATCGAAGAAGTCCTCGCCCTTGACGTGGCCGTCGCGGTTGGCGTCGCCGGAGTCGAAGCTGGCGGTCTGGATGGTGGCGTTGATCCTGGACTCAGCCACATCCTGGCCCAGGTCCAGCGTGGCAGCGGCCTCTTTGAACTGGCCGCGGACCTTGCTGATGCCGGCGTGCCGGACAGTGAAGCCGATCTCGCTGTGGGAGTTGTCCAGGGTCCAGGTGCCGGTGGTGACGTCTGCGGGAAGTGCCATGATGTTGCTCCTTGTAAAGGTGTATGTACTGAGGTCCTGCCGTTGAACCTTCATCTGTTGAAGCCTCAACTAACTTGCTGCATCCAGTATAAACATGCATTTGCATGTTTTGTTCCCGTCCACGGAACATTTCTTCAAAAACTGAAGTTCTACTCTTTGTAGAAGGAGCGGCCCGAGATTTCGGATCGCACGCCATCTTTGAGAAACTGGTAAACATGCCCCAAGCCACTGTCCATCTGCTCCGCCACGGCGAGGTCCATAACCCCGAGGGCGTTCTCTACGGACGGCTTCCCGAATTCCACCTCTCCGAACTGGGGCAGGAGATGGCCCGGACGCTCGCCGAATACTTCCGGCAGCGCGCCGAACGCGGCGCCCGCATCACCTACCTGGCCGCCTCCCCACTGGACCGCGCGCAGGAAACGGCGCGGCCGACGTCGGAAGCCCTGCAGCTGCAGATCCACACCGACGAGCGGATCATCGAAGCGGAAAACTACTTTGAGGGCATGAAGGTCACCAAGGCCGAACTCCGCCGGCCCAGGCACTGGCCGCACCTGGTCAACCCGCTGCGCCCCTCCTGGGGCGAACCGTACAAGGAGCAGGCCGCGAGGGTGGCGGCCGCGGCGCAGGACGCCCGGCTGCGGGCCATCGAGCTTGCTGCCGGCGACTTCGGTGCCCACGGCCCCGAGGCGATCCTGGTGAGCCACCAACTGCCGATCTGGGCTGCCCGGCTCAGCGCCGAAGGCCGGCCCCTGTGGCACGACCCACGCAAGCGCGAGTGCACCCTGACGTCCGTCACGTCCCTGGTGTTCGACGACGACGGCTCGCTTTTGCGGGTCGAGTACAGCGAACCCGCGGCGTCCCTTCTTCCCGGTGCCGCCAGCACCCCTGGAGCCTAGAAGTGAGCAACAACAACCTCCCCTCCCGCCGCAGCATGCTCGCCGCCGGCGGCATGGCCCTGACCGCGCTGACCCTGGGCCTCTCCGGCTGTGCCCAGGAGGATGCGCTGGCCAAGCAGGCCAAGGCGGGGGACAACAAGAACTATGTGGCCGGCGACGGCTCCGTGACAGAGTTCGCTGCCGGGGACCGCAAGGAAGCCGTGCAGATCCAGGGTGCGCTTTTCAACGGCACTGCGGTAACCCCGGCCGACTTCAAGGGCAAGGTGAGCGTCCTGAATTTCTGGTTCGCCGCCTGCGCGCCGTGCCGCGTGGAAGCTCCCCTCCTGGAAGCGCTGCACCAGGAGTTCAAGGACCAGGGCGTGCAGTTCTTCGGCGTCAACCTCCGGGACGAGAAACCCACGGCGGAGGCGTTTGAAAAGACCTTCAACCTGACCTACCCGAGCTTTGACGACAAGGACGGAAGCGTCCTGCTGTCCGTGTCCGGCCTGGTACCGCCCGGCGCCGTGCCCACCACCCTGGTCCTGGACAAGCAGGGGCGGGTGGCCTCGCGCGTCCTCGGCGAGATCGAGAAGGGCACCCTGAAAGCCCTCATCACCGCCGCCGTGGCCGAGTAGGGCGGGCCGGGACCGTGAACAGCCCCTTCGCCGAAGCCATCCTCAGCGGCTCCATCCTGCTGGCCATTCCGGTGGCGCTGCTTGCCGGACTGGTCTCCTTCCTTTCCCCCTGCGTCCTTCCCCTGGTTCCCGGCTACCTGGGTTACGTCACGGGCCTGAGCGGTGTGGACCTGCAAAAGCAGAAGCGCGGCCGGATGCTGGCCGGGATCGGGCTCTTCGTCCTGGGCTTCTCGGTGATCTTCGTCCTGCTGGGCGGCGCATTCGGCCAGTTGGGCACCCTCATTACCGGCAGCCAGAATGCCTGGATCACCCAGCTCCTGGGGGTCCTGGTGATCATCATGGGCATTGTCTTCATGGGCGGCTTCAGCTGGCTCCAGCGGGACGCCAAGATCCACGCCAAGCCGCCCGCCGGGCTCTGGGGAGCACCGCTGCTGGGCCTGACCTTCGGCCTGGGCTGGGCGCCGTGCATCGGCCCCACCTACTCGGCCGTACAGCTCCTCAGCCTTTCCGGCGGCTCCTCGGCCGCCAAGGGCGCCTTCCTGGCATTCGTCTACAGCCTGGGACTGGGCATTCCGTTCCTGTTGATCGCGCTGGCCCTGCGCCGCGGAATGGGCGTCATGGCGTTCTTCCGCAAGCACCGCGTTGCCATCCAGCGGACCGGCGGCGGAATCCTGGTGGTGCTGGGCCTGCTGATGGCCACCGGCGTATGGGGAGCCTGGGTGACCGGGCTGCAGTACTGGTTCCAAACCGACGTGAAGTTGCCGATCTGATGAGCGAGCGTGTGAACGTAAAGAAGAAGCAATCCGCCCCCGTAGCGGAGGCAAAAGCCCAGGCCGCCCTTCCGGCCCTGGGCCCCAAGGGCATGCTGCGGTGGGCCTGGACCCAGCTGACCAGCATGCGCACCGCGCTGTTCCTGCTGCTGCTCCTCGCCGTCGCCGCCGTCCCCGGATCCCTGTTCCCGCAGCGGCCCGCCAACCCGGCCGTAGTGACCCAGTACATCAAGGACCATCCGGACTACGGCAAGCTGCTGGACTCCCTGCAGCTCTATGACGTCTACTCCTCGGCCTGGTTCTCGGCGATCTACCTCCTGCTGTTCATCTCGCTGATCGGCTGCGTGGTGCCGCGTGCCATCGCCCACTACAAGGCCATGCGCTCCCAGCCGCCACGGACGCCGCAGCGCCTGTCCCGGCTGCCGGAATACGGCACCCTGGTGATTCCCGCCCGCACCGGCATCCCGGCGTCGGAGGCCATCAACAGTGCGGCCGGACTGCTGCGGAAGCGCGGCTACCGGGTGGAGGTCAGGGACGCCGACGGCAACCGCCCGTCCCTGGGGGCCGAGCGCGGCTTCCTGAAGGAAGTGGGCAACCTCGTCTTCCACACCTCGCTCATCGGCGTGCTGGTGGCCGTGGCCGCAGGCGGCCTGTTCGGCTACAGCGGCCAGCGCATCCTGGTGGAAGGCGACACGTTCGTGAACACCCTGGTGGGCTACGACCAGTTCAACCCGGGCACCAACTTCCAGTCCAGCCAGCTGCAGCCGTACTCGCTCCAGCTGGACAAGTTCAACATCACGTTCGACCGCGAATCCAAGGGCAAGTTCGGCCAGCCCATCGACTTCGCCGCCACGGTGACCACCAAGGAAAACCCGGACGCTCCAGCCAAGCAGGAAATCCTGAAGGTCAACGATCCCGTGACCCTGGGCGGCACCAGCATCTACCTCACCGGCAACGGCTACGCACCGGTGGTGACCGTACGGGACGGCGCCGGCAACGTGGCCATGCAGGGCCCGGTGGTGGCCAAGCTGCAGGGCGATAACTACTACTCGTCCGTGGTGATCAAGGTTCCGGACGCCCAGCCGGACCAGCTGGGGTTCGTGGGCTTCTTCCTCCCCACCGCGTTCGTGACGGACAAGAACGTTTCGTTCAGTGCCGACCCCGAACTGTTCAACCCCCAGCTGACCCTGAACTCCTACTACGGGGACCTGGGCCTGAACACCGGTGCCCCGCAGAACGTCTTCGAACTGGATGTCAAGAACCTGACGCCGCTCAACGCCAGGAACCTCGCGGCCGGCGGCATCACGCTGGCACCCGGCTCCACCTTCACACTGCCGGACGGCAAGGGCACCATCAGTTTCGACGGCGTGAAGCGGTACATCGGCGTGGACATCCACCACAACCCCGGGCAGGTCTACGCCCTGGTCTTCGCTTTGCTGGCCGTGGCCGGCCTGATCCTCTCGCTCTACGTCAACCGCCGGCGCGTCTGGGTACGGACGGGCACCGCCGCGGACGGCCGCACCATGGTGGAATACGGACTCCTGGCCCGCGGCGAGGACCACCGCCTCGCGGGCGAGGCGGCAGCGCTCCGGAAACTGTTCTCCGCCGAGTGGCAGTTGCCGGAAGACACCGAAGACACGGGCCAGTCCCAGCAAACTCCCAGCCGGCGGGGCGATAATGTCGCAGGCTCCGCCGCTAATGCCGCAGGCTCCGCCGCTAATGCCGCAGGCTCCGTCACCACCCCAGCAGGCCCCACCGGGCCCGAAAAGGACCAGTAATGCCATTTGGAATCAATGAAACCATGGGCCAGTACAGCGAACTCTTCATGCTGCTGGCGGCGGGTACCTACACGGTGGCCTTCATCGCCTTCGCCTGGGACCTGGCCAAGAGCAGCAAGGCGCTGCGCGCTGTGGACCTCAGGGCCGCGCAGGCCGGTGCTGCCGCCAAGGTCCCCGTAACCGCCGGCGTTGCTGCCGGAGCAGGGGCGCGCGAAGGATCCCGCGGTGTTGAGGCCCGACTGGACGGGCCGGCCGGACGGGCCGAGCGCCCGTCGTCGTCCGCCGCCAAAGCCAGCGGTGCAGGAACCGGAGGCTTCATGACTGCCGACGGCGACATGAAGTACGCCGCCGAGCGCCGGGTTCCGGCGCGTGTTGCGGTGGCCGTGACCACCCTTGCTGTCGTCATCCACGGCGCCGGCGTGGTCACCAGGGCCCTGGGCGCAGGCCGGGTGCCGTGGGGCAACATGTACGAATTCCTCACCACCGGCGCCTTCCTGGTGGCGGCCGTGTTCCTGCTCTCGCTGATCCGCCGCGACCTCCGCTTCCTGGGCACCTTCGTGGTGGGCCTGGTGATCATCATGCTGGTGGCTGCCTCGGTGGCGTTCTGGACCCCCGTGGGACACCTGGTTCCCGCCCTGCAGAGCTACTGGCTGGTCATCCACGTTTCCATCGCCGTGCTCTCCTCGGCGCTGTTCACCCTGACCTTCGCGATGTCCGCACTGCAGCTGGTGCAGACCCACCGGCAGAAGACCGTGGCCGCCGGCGGTGCCGACAAGCTCGGCTTCATGCGTCTGGTGCCCTCCGCGCTGAGCCTGGAAAACCTGTCCTACCGCATCAACGCCATCGCCTTCATCGGCTGGACCTTCACCCTCATGTTCGGTGCCATCTGGGCGGAAAAGGCCTGGGGCCGGTTCTGGGGGTGGGACACCAAGGAGGTCTGGACCTTCGTGATCTGGGTTGTCTACGCCGGCTACCTGCACGCCCGGGCCACCCGCGGCTGGACCGGAACACGGGCCGCCTGGCTGTCGATCGTGGGCTACCTTTGCGTGATCTTCAACTTCACCATCGTCAACCAGTTCTTTAACGGACTCCACTCCTACTCCGGCCTTTAAACAAGGGCCTTTCGGCCCCTAAAACGGGGGTTTCCGGGTCCTAAAACCGGGGGCGCAGTCGAGAGACGGCAACGGTCCGATAAATAACCATTCGATGTAGCAACAGGGGTGTTCCCCGGTCCTTCGGAAATGCTACGTTGGTGACGTTCCCTGTGATGAAGCTTGCAGGTGGACCACCAGCCTTTCGAGGTACCCCAATGAGCTACGCTCTCGCCGTTGACGTCGGGACCAGTTTCACGGCAGCTGCCGTTGTGCGCTTTAACCAAGGTCCCAACGCCGTGCCCGAATGCCTGCCCCTGGGCACGCGTGGAGCGTCTGTGCCCTCCGTGGTGTACTACCCGGAGGAAGGCGCGGTCCTGGTGGGGGAGGCGGCAGAACGCCGAGGACTGGACTCGCCGGAACGCGTGGTCCGGGAATTCAAGCGCCGGATTGGCGACGACGTACCCTTCGTCCTGGGCACCCTGGTCCTGCGGCCGGAGGACGTCTATGCCACCGTTGCCCGCTGGGTGGCGGACCGGGCCACCGAGCGTGAGGGGGGCCCGGCGTCGGCCATTTTCCTGACCCACCCCGCAGCCTGGGGCAACCACCGGCTTTCCGTCGTCCGCGACGCCCTCGCCGCGCATGGCCTGGAGAACGTCACGCTCCTTCCCGAACCCGAGGCCGCAGCCCTGCATTACGCCTCCCAGGTGCGCGTGGAGGAAGGCAGCACCATCGCCGTGTACGACCTCGGCGGCGGCACGTTCGACACCGCCGTGCTGAGGAAGTGCGGCAGCAGCCGCTTTGAGCTCCTGGGGCACCCGGAGGGCATCGAGGACCTGGGCGGCGCCGACTTTGATGCCGCAGTGTTCCGGTACGTGGCTGCGCACACCGGGAACGCCCTGGACGATCTGGACACTGGTGACCCGGCGGTGCTGGGGGCCCTCACCCGGCTCCGCCGCGAATGCGTCGAGGCCAAGGAAGCACTCTCCGCGGACAGCGAATCCACCATTCCGGTGCTCCTGCCCGGCATCCAGCAGCAGATCCGGCTGGTCCGTTCAGAATTCGAGGCGCTGATCGAAGAGCCCGTACGGGAAACAGTGGAGGCGCTGGAGCACTCCCTGGCCCAGCTCCACCTGGTACCGGCAGACTTGTCCACGGTGCTGTTGATCGGGGGATCGTCCCGGATCCCCCTGGTGGCCCAGGTGGTGTCGGAGGAGCTGGACCGGCCTATCGCTGTGGATGCCGATCCCAAGTCCTCCATCTGCCTGGGGGCGGCAGTGGCAGCCGTCCTCGCCCACACGGCCGCAGTGGCGGCAGCAGCTGACCCGGCAGAAACTGAAGCGGACGCCCGGGAGGCGCCGGCCGCCGTCGTACCCTCCGACGTGCCGCCCGCTCCAACCGGCCCAGGCAGGCCCAGTTGGTCGCGGAAATATACGACGGCGGCAGGCGCCCCGGCAGGGCCAGTCGCCGTCCGCGGTGCCCGGCGCGGGGCGCGGGGCGCGCACGCGCCGAAGCCCACCGTCCGCGTGACCGCCGTGGCCGCGGCTGCTGCGGTCCTGACGGTCCTCACGGCAACGGCCGCGCAAAGCCCGGACGGTTTCGGAAGCCTGACTGCCATGTTCGTGCCGCAGGCCGGTGCCAGTACCACGGGAGGCTCCGCCGGCACCGATGCGGGCGGTTCGGACGCCGCCGGTGCAGGGGAGTCAGCAACCCCGGCCGCGGTGGCCCAACCACTCGCGGGCATCGAGGCCAGCGCCAGGAAACCCCTTGCTCCAGGGACCGGACTGGAAGCATCTGCCACGCCCCCCGGCGGGCAGGCGGCCGGCAACGACGGGCCGGCGGCTGGAAGCAGCGCGATTGCTGACGGGCCTGTCGTCGCAGCGGCGGCAGTCCCCGATGCGCTTGCCGGCTCCGGGGGGACAACGGGTGGGTCAGGCGTTGCTCCCGAGGCCGTTACGGTGGTTCCCACGCCCGCTTCCGACACCCCGCAGGCGGGCGGTTCCGCCGACCCCACACAGAGTGAAGGCACCCCAACGCCCACCGACTCCGGGACGGCTGACCCGACGACTCCTGCGGCGACTGATTCGCCCACGGCAACTGAATCGCCTACACAGGACGACACCAGCCAGCCCACGCAGACAGAGAGCCCAAGTGCCACAACTGCCCCGGATCCCTCGATGACACCAACGGAGGTGGCCGTGGAAGCTACCGGCAGCCCAGCGCCGCAAGTAACACCGCTTGAACCCGAAACCACGTCCGCCGCAGCCGCCGTTGAAACGGCCACGACCGCCGCTCCGGGGGCCTGAGATGGACGGGCAGCTTCAGGACGGACAATTCCAACGGGAGGAACAACCCGGGGCGGCGTCTACGGGACCGGACCACCAGGGGCACCCGCTGCACGCTGCCGAGCAGATGGCCAAGCAGCTGAAGGGTGCCAACGCCGTGGTGCGGGAACTGCTGCTGGCGCTCTCGGTGGGCTTCGCACTGCCGGGGCCGCTGCCTGCGGACCTGCAGCAAAAGTTCGGCAGCGGCGGGGCGGAGGACCTGGATGTCCTGGTGGACCGGGCCGAGGCCGCGGGACTGCTTGGGCCGGACGGCACCGTGGTGGGGACCGCGCAACACGCACTGCTGGCTGCCACACCCATTGCCAAGGTGCACGCGCTCCAGCGTGAGCTCGTGGGCGTCTACACGGCCGCCGGACAGCGGTTGGGTAATCTCGCCCGCGAGCTTGCCCGCGGCGGGCTCACCGACCCCCGGGTGGCTGCTGAACTGGAGCTGGCCGCGGACAGTGCGTTGGAGCATAACCCCCGGCTCGCGTCGCAGCTTTACGAGGAGGCCCTCCTGGCGGGCGCCGATCCGGTAGCGACGGCAGCCCGCCGCGCGCAGGCGGCGGCCGGTGATGGTGAGCTTGATGCGGCTGCGCGCATCATTGACACCCTCCTGGTCAGCGCCGACCCGCGGGATGTGCGCCGGGGTGCGGATGTGGCCGCCTCCGTGTGGGCGCAAAGGGGCATGCTGGCCCGCGGGGCCGATGTTTACAACTGGTTGGGCCCCGAGCGTGTGGGCGTATCAGCGCCCCTCGCCGCCGTTGTCCTGATAGGAGTCGGAGACCGGTCTGGGGCGGAGGCGTTCTTCCAGCCCGCCGCGCCGGCAGCTTCCCCCACCCTTCTTGCCGCCACGCTGGTCCAGACGGGGCAGGGGGTCTTCGCATCCCTGGGGGAGAAACCACAACAGGGCATCTCCGTGCTGATCCATGCCGCGGACATGCTGAACTCGGCAGGCATATCGCTTCCGCTGCCGGAAACGCCGGCTGCGCTGGCAGCCCTGCTGGCCCTGCACACCGGTGAGCCGCACCTGGCGGAAACCGTCTGCCGGGCAGCGGCCGCTGCCGGGCAGGGAGGCAATGCCGCACAACCCAGGCTCCTGCTGCTGCAGGCCTGGGCGGACATGATGCAGGACAAACTCGAGGATGCCCGGCTTGCCGCCACGGAAGCCGCCAAGGCCAACCATTGGCCGCTGGTCCCGCGCGACGAGTTCATGTGCGCTGCACTTGAGGTGGGGCTAGCCCGGCGGAACGGTGACGTGCCGGAGCTCCTCAGGGCGTGGGAACGGGCCCGCGAGGCCATGCTCCATACCTCGGTGGACCTCTACAACCTCCTGCCGTGGGGGGAAATGCTGATTGCTGCTGCCCGCCTGCGCGAAACGCGGCGCGTGGCGCACTACCTGGAAGAAGCCTGGAAGCTGCTGGGGCGCCTGGACGAACCCGCGCTGTGGGCCGTTCCCCTGCACTGGGCCGGCGTCCAGGCCGCACTGCTGAATGAAAGCCCCGCCGATCTTGCTCCGCATGCCACTGCACTGGCCCGGGCCTCCGTCCACAGCCAGCTTGCCGCAGTCTTGGCCACCGCGGGAAAGGCCTGGGTTTCGGTGCTCGCCGGCCGCTTCCGTACTGCCGACGTGGAGGGCGCGGCCCGGCTGCTGGGCGCTGTAGGAATGCCCTGGGAGGGTGCAAGGCTGGCCGGCCACGCTGCCGCACGTGCCGACGAGCGGCGGGACATGATGCGCCTGCTGTCCTGCGCCCGGGACCTCCACCCGCAGGGCAACCCGGCCGGTGCCGCGTCAGGGGCCGCCATCCAGGCAGGAACCCCCGCCGACAACGGCGGCAGGGCGCACCAGCCGGACGGCTCCGGACTGAGTGAGCGGGAAAAGGAAGTTGCCAGGCTGGTGCTTGAGGGCAAAACCTACCGGGAAATCGGTGAGGCCATCTACATCTCGCCCAGGACGGCAGAACACCACATTGCCCGGATACGCCGCCGCCTGGGCGCCGAAAACCGGTCTGACCTGCTGGCCCGTTTACGGGTGGCCTTGGGCGTTGAGAATTCCCAGCACATGAACCCGCAACAGGAGTAGTCCCTAATGCCCCTAGCCGCGGACCCGGGAGCACCCCGGCACGGCTTCCACCGGTAGGGGGAATGCGCCCGATGCCCAGTCTCCGGCAGCGAACCTAGTTTTGAAGCAGCCAGACACGTTCCGCCGGATGATCCGCAACTCGACGAAGATGTGAGGACCACTCATATGCCAACACTCGCAAACGACCTTGTTCAATTCCTGATGCACCTCTTTGGCAGCCGCAAGGCAATCCAGGCGTTCCTGGACAACCCGGAGAAGACGCTGGCCGAACACGGCCTGGGCAACGTGTGCTTGGCCGACGTTGACGCTGCAATGCCTGTTGTCCTCGACTACGCTCCCATCACCGTCAACGCCTCGTCGTTCGAACGCGAATACAACACAGGCGGCAGCAGCGCATGGGCGGGCGCAGGTGCGTCGGCTGGCTCTGTGTCAGCGGGTTCTGTGGGGGGCGCAACAGCCATCCACGCCGGAAGCCAAGGAATGGTACATGGCATCCCGAACTACGACCAGGACGACCACGCCCACGCAGTACAGCAACTGCACAACGTGATAAACCACTTCTCCTACACCACCAGCACCACCACGGTTGACGACCGGGACACCATGACCGACCAGTCCGTCAACCAGAACATCTGGGCGCACGGAGACGTGGAGCAGTGGTTCGACAACGACGCCGTGGTGGCCACCGGGGACCGGGCCGTCGCCGCCGGCGATGACGCCGATCTCAGGGACTCGAACAACATCAGGGATTCCTACAACACCGACCACTCCACCGATAACTCCACGGACAACTCCATCCACGCCGGCGGGGACGTCGGCATCGGCAATGAGGAGACTGACATCTCGGACTCCTTCAACACCGACGTCGGCCTGGATGTTGACGACTCCTTCAACGACAACTCGGACAACTCCGACTACTCGGACCATTCGGACCACTCCGTCAGCACCGATACTGACCTCGATGTCCGCGACTCGTTCAACGACAATTCCGACAACTCCACCCAGGCCTCGGTGGATGTGGAGGACTCCTTCAACCAGGACAGCTCCAGCACCACGACGCTGGAAGATTCGTTCAACCAGGACAACTCCACCGCCAGCACAGTGGATGTCAACGTGGAGGACTCCTTCCAGGACAATTCGGCCACGAGCATCGTGGAGGACAACGTGGTGGTGGCAGACAACCAGTTCGATTTCACGGAGGACAATTCCAGCCACACCGATATCGACCAGGACAACCACACCACCATCGACGATTCAGTGGTTGACGACTCCACCGTCCTGTAACACGCTGTTTCCGGGAGGCGAACCGCCCGGCAGGAGGCATCCCACCTTCTGCCGGGCTCTTCCCGTATTACCGAAGGCGCACTGGACACATTTTCCGCACTGGAACGAGGGGCACGCTGTGGCAGAAGCAGGACCGGCAAGGGCGGCGGGGCCCATGACGGCCGGCCAGCTGGTGAGGCTTGTTGACGAGGGCCTGCAGCTGGTGGGCGGCGGGGAGCGTGCGGACCTGCGCAGGAGGCTGGAGCAGGCCATGGCACGGCTGCAGGATCCCAGCATCCGGGTGATTGTGGTGGGGGAGTTCAAACAGGGGAAGAGCAAGCTCATCAATGCCCTGGTGAACGCGCCGGTGTGCCCGGTGGATGACGATATTGCCACCTCGGTTCCCACCATCGTCCGCTATGGTGAACCGGCCTCGGCCGCCGTGCTGGTCCCGGCAGCTGAAAAGGCGCCCGGGGAGGCTGCCGCCGACGGCCGGGAAGGAAACGTTGAGCGCCGGCCCGTCGACCTGGCAGAACTGCCGGCCCTCGTCTCGGAGCAGGGCAATCCGGGAAACAGCCTGAAGCTTGCGGCCGCGGAGGTCTGCCTGCCCCGACGGATCCTCACCGGTGGGCTAACCATCATCGATTCCCCTGGGGTGGGCGGCATGGGCTCCACCCACACCCTCACCACCCTTACCGCCCTTCCCACCGCGGATGCCATGCTGCTGGTCTCGGACGCCTCCCAGGAATACACGGAACCGGAACTGCGGTTCCTGCGCCAGGCCATGCGGATTACGCCCAGCGTTGCAGCCGTCCTTTCCAAGACGGACCTCTACCCGGACTGGCGCCGCGTAGGGGAACTGGACAGGACACACCTGGACCAGGTGGCACCGGACATTCCCCTGTTCCCCGTCTCCGCGGACCTCCGCCTTGAGGCCTCCCGGCTCCAGGACAGCGAGCTCAACGCGGAATCGGGCTTTCCCGGCCTGGTGGCCCATCTGCGCAACGATGTGGTGGGCAAGGCGCAGCGCATCCAGCGCCGCTCCGTCAGCCAGGACCTGCTGTCCGTGACGGACAACCTGCGGCTGTCCCTGCAGTCCGAGCTTGAGGCCCTGGAGAACCCTGCGGGTACGCCGCAGATGCTCGCGGACCTTGAGCAGGCGAAAACAGAGGCGGACGACATGCGGAAACGGTCTGCGCGCTGGCAGCTGACCCTCAGCGACGGCATCAACGACCTCATTGCCGACATGGAATACGACCTCCGGGACCGCCTGCGCCGGATCCAACGGGAAGCCGAGTCGGCCATCGACCAGGGCGATCCCGGGCCGGTCTGGACGGAATTTTCCCAGTGGCTCGAAGATTGCGCCGCCGCGGCGGTGTCGGACACCTTTGTCTGGACCAGCGAGCGGTCGCAGTGGCTGGCGGCGCAGGTGGCGGAACATTTCGCTGCCGACGAAGTATCGCTGCCCGTCCTGCACGTTGCCGATTCAGGGGACGCGCTGGATCCGGTCGACCAGATGGCGGAACTGGACCCGGGCCGGGTCAACCCAATCCAGAAAGTCCTGATCGGCATGCGCGGCTCCTATGGCGGCGTTCTGATGTTTGGCCTCCTCACAGGTATTTTCGGGATGGCCCTGATAAATCCCCTGTCGGTGGGCGCCGGACTGCTGCTGGGGCGCAAGGCCTACCGGGAGGACAAGGAAACGCGGCTCAAGCGGCGCCAGGGCGAGGCCAAGGCGCTGGTGAGGCGCCAGCTCGACGACGTGACGTTCCAGGTGGGAAAGCAGCTCAAGGACAGGCTGCGCCTGGTCCAGCGGACCATCCGGGACCACTTCACCGACATCGCGGACGAGTACCACAGGTCATTGTCGGATTCGGTGGCCGCGGCCCAGAAGGCCGCCAAATCGTATGCCGAGGAGAGGGAAGGGCGGATCCGGGAGATCAGGGCCGAACTCAAAAAAGTGGATGCGCTGCACCGGGCCGCGGAAGCCGTGGCCGCGGAGGTCATGGCCGCCGGGACCCGTGCCGGGGCGGGCGTTGGATGACGCCGTCCACCACGGCCGGGGCAGCCGGACTGATCCGGGAAGCGCTGGAGGTCTACGGCGACGACACCCAGGCTGCCGAAGCGCTGCGCGGCTACGCGCGGCGGCTTGCCGAGCCATTGCGGATTGCCATTGCCGGCATGGTGAAGGCAGGAAAATCCACGCTCCTCAACGCCATCATTGGTGAGGAGATCGCGCCGACGGACACCGGCGAATGCACGCGGATCGTCACCTGGTACCGGCACGGCCACACTCCCCGCATCACGCTCCACCCCGTCACTGGGGAGCCCCGGAACCTGCCGTTGAAACGCGTGGACGGGCGCCTGGTCTTCGCCCTCGACGGCGTCGAGGCGGAGGAAGTGGAACGGCTCGACGTCGAATGGCCTGCGCCGGCCCTGCAGGCCATGACGCTGATCGACACCCCCGGCATCGCTTCCGTGTCCCAGGACGTGTCCGCACGGTCCATACGTTTCCTGACTCCGGAGGATTCGGCGTCGGAAGCTGATGCCGTCATCTACCTGATGCGCCACATGCACGCGTCCGATCTGAGGTTCCTGGAATCCTTCCGCGACACCGCGGCGGGCCGCTCGGGTACGGTCAACGCCATCGCGGTGCTGTCCCGTGCCGACGAGGTGGGAGCCGGACGGATCGACTCCCTGTTGTCCGCCGGCAGCATCGCGGAAAGGTACAGCCGGGACCCCAACCTCCGGAAGCTGGCACTGGGCGTTGTCCCGGTGGCCGGACTCCTGGCCCAAAGTGCCCGCACCCTGCGCCAGCCGGACTTTGAAGCCCTCCAGTTGCTGGCCACCCTGGACCGGGCCGCGCGCGAACGGATGTTGCTGTCCGCCGACAGGTTCCGCCGGTCCAGGGAACCCGTGGCACTGACGGAAGAGGCACGGTCCTCACTGCTGGAGCGCTATGGGCTTTTCGGTATCCGGCTGGCCGTGGTCCTTATCCGCAATGGCTACCCCGAGCCAACGCCCCTGGCCCATGAGCTGGCCCGGCGCAGCGGCCTGGATCCGCTGTTGGAGGTGCTGGACCGGCAGTTCCAGGCGCGGGCGGAAGCGTTGAAGGCCAGGACCGTGCTGGTGGCGGTGGGGAACCTCCTGGACACCCGGCCCCGCGAGGGAACGCAAGAGTTGGCGGCGTCCCTGGAGCGCGTCCAGGCCAACGCGCATGAGTTCCGCGAACTCCGGCTGCTGGCGGCCCTGCGCACTGCCGGAGTGGACCTGGCTCCCGAACTGGCGGCGGAAGCTGAACGGCTCATTGGCGGCCGCGGCGCGGCGGCATCCCTGCGGCTCGGCATGGCGCCTGACTCCGGTCCGGACGTGCTGGCCGCTGAGGCGCGGCGCTGCCTGGCGCGGTGGCGCAGGGTTGCTGAAAGCCCGCTGACGGCCAGGTCCGCTGTTGAAACGTGCCGGGTGGTGATCCGCAGTTGCGAGGGTGTCCTTGCGGATTTCGCAGCCAGGGACGCCCAGGCGCAGTCAGCGTAGGGCTCAGGCCTGCGTGGCCTCCCGCTTCAGCCAGGAGCCGGCGGACGGCAGGAACAGAAGCACCAGCCCGGCGAGCGCCAGGAGCAGGCCGGCACCCCACAGCATCACCACGTAGCTGCCGTCGGCGCCGTTTGGGACCAGGAAGGCGGATGCCAGGAGGAGGACGGGAAGGTGGGCGGCCAGCAGCAGGACCAGGACCCAGCGGGCCCAGTTTTTGCGGCCCAGCGCCGCGGCCAGGACAGCAGCTTCAAGCACGGTGACCAGCAACAGGGCGCCGATGCTCCCCCAGAAGACGATCTCCGCCGCGGTCCCTACCGACCCGGCGTCGCTGCCCGCAGCCATGTCCGCCACTACGCCACGGAGCCGCTGCAGGTTGGAATCCCGGGCCACGAAGCATCCCAGCAGGACGGCCAGGCCCGCCACGAAGCTCAAGATCCAGAGCGTGCGGGCCGTCCGGACAACTTGGGGTACCGGGGGAGTGACGGGGATGGGCGGCGGCGCGGAGTAGGACAGGCCGGGCCTCGGTGGGGGAGCCGGCACGCGCCGCTCTTCTCCGCCGGGTTGGAACGCCATAAGCGTTATTTCAGTCCGTCGGTATCGTGTTCATCGGTGCCGCGCTGGCCTTTGCCGCCGTCCTCCTTGGCTTTTGCGTCCAGCTCGTCCCGGAGTTTCTTGAGGCGCTCCGTTTCGGCCTGCTTGCGGCGCCGTGCCTCAAGGTTGCGGAGGAAGTCCGGGTCATCGTCCGGAGCCACGGGATGCGGGTAGCTGGGCCGGGGCTGCTCAGTACCGCGCGGCCTGCCAATCAGCAGCCACAGGATGGCTCCCAGGACGGGCAGGACAATCTGGACGATGATCCAGGCCGGTTTGGAAATCCCGCGGGTCAGTCGGCCCTCAGTGCGAATCACGTCCACCAGGCCATACACGAAGATGACGAGGACTGCGACGGCCAAAGCCACACGGAAGAGCATGCCATTAAGTCTATCGTCAGGACGCGCAGGGGCCGCTGGCGGAGGCGGCTAAACTTGAATAGTGGCCTTTTTGAAATATTCCCTGATCCGGCTGGCAATCTTCGTGCCCCTGTTTGCCCTGTTCGCGCTTCTGCAGGTGGGGGTGCTGATGTCCGTGATCTGCGCCGCGCTCATTGCCTTTGCCATCAGCTACCTGTTCTTCCAGAAGCAGCGCGACGCTGCCGCCGCGGCCCTGCAGCACCGCTTCTCCGGGAAGGCCAAGCCGCTGCGCTCCGCCGGCGAAGTCCAGGACGCCAACGCCGAGGACGCCCTGCTGGACGCCAACCCGGACATCACCATCAACAACGCCAAGGGCAGCAACAACAACAAGCGCTAGAACCCGTGGCTGAGGATCAGCCCCAGTGAGAACAGCACGCTGTAGCCAAGGTTGATCAGGCCGGTCTGCTTCAGGACCGGGATCAGGCTTTTGCGCTTGCGCCCGTTGATCATCAGCCAGGCCGGCATCAGGCAGGCCGGAATGAGCAGCAGCACGATCAGGATCCACGGCCGGCCCGGTGCCAGGATCACCACCAGCAGGATAGCGACGGCGAGCATCAGCACGTAGCTTTCCCGCGCATGCTTGTCGCCCAGCCGCACCGCCAGGGTCTTCTTGCCGGCCTGCATGTCGGTGGGGATGTCCCGGACGTTGTTGGCCATGAGCAGCGCCGTGGCGATCAGGCCGGTGCCGATCGCTCCGATGACCGCGGACAGGCTGATGTGGCCCGCCTGCGTGTAGGTGGTGCCCAGGGTGGCCACCAGGCCGAAGAAGACGAAGACGAACAGGTCGCCCAGGCCCATGTAGCCGTAGGGGTTCTTGCCGCCGGTGTAGCCCCAGGCGGCCATCACACAGCCGAGCCCCACCAGGATCAGCCACCAGGCCTGGGTGAGGACCACCAGGACCAGGCCGAACACCATGGCCAGGGCGAACGTTCCCAGCGCCGCCCACTTGACGTGTTCAGGCTTGGCGGCGCCCGAGCCCACCAGCCGCAGCGGACCCACGCGGTCGTCGTCGGTCCCGCGGATGCCGTCCGAGTAGTCGTTGGCATAGTTCACGCCCACTTGGAGCAGGAGCGCCACCAGAGCCGCAAGGATGGCGTTGGGCAGGAGGAACGAGTCCATTTCGTAGGCGGCGGCGGTGCCGATCAGCACTGGCGCGATCGCTGCCGGCAGCGTCCGGAGTCGGGCGCCTTGGATCCATTGGGCGGCTGTTGCCACGGTTAGTACCTCGTGTTGTTTCGGTAAGACGGCAGGATGGAACGTGCGCACCCGCCGCGGTGGTGCAGGTCCAACTCTACTTTCCCCCGTGCAGGGCGCTGAGTTCGGCGGTCATGGCGAGCCGGTCCGGTTTGCCGTTGGGCAGCATCCGCAGGGCCGGTGCGGTGAGGACGGTCTTGGGCGCCAGGACGCCCAGTTGCTGCTGCCACAGTTGTTGGAGCACGACGGCGGCGTCCCCGGCTTCCTGCCCGGACGCGCCTTCGGGGGTTAGCGCCACGTAGGCGGCCACGGCCTGCCCCCACTCCGCGGACGGCACACCGGCCACGAAAGCCGCGGCGACGGCGTCGGATTGTTCCAGCTGCTCCTGGACGTGACCGGCGGAGACCTTCACGCCGCCGGTGATGATGACGTCGTCGGCCCGGCCCAGCACGGTGAGCCGGCCGTCGTCGTCAATGGAGCCCAGGTCGCTGGTGCGGTACCAGCGCACGCCGTCCTCCTCGAAGAACGTCCCGGTTTCCTCGTCCGGCGCCTCGATGTAGCCTGCGGCCACCGTGTCCCCGCCCAGCAGGATCCGGCCGTCCTCCGCCACGCGGACCGAGACGCCTTCAAGGGGGTAGCCGTCGTAGACGCAGCCGCCGGAGGTCTCTGCGGAACCGTAGGTGGTGATGACCCTGGCCCCGGCGTCCCGGGCGGCTGCCAGCAGGGCCGGCGGGGCCGGGGCGCCGCCCAGCAGGATGGCATTGAAGCGGCGCAGCACGGCGAGCGTGTCCGGTGACGGGTGGTCCAGGAGCCGCTGCAGCTGGGTGGGAACAAGGGAGGTGAACCGGATTTTGTCCGTCAGTTCCAGCGCGGCGGCCGTGAACGCCTCCGGGGTGAAGCCGCCGGACATGTCCATGACCCAGGGCCGGGTGCCGGCGAACAGGGAGCGCACCAGCACCTGGATGCCGGCCACGAACTGGACGGGCAGCGCCAGCAGCCACTGGCCTTCGCCCTTGAGCCGCAGGGCGGTGGCCATGGAGGAGGCCGCCAGGGATTCCACGGTCAGCACTGTTGCCTTGGGTGTGCCGGTGGAACCTGACGTGCGGACCACGGCTACGGCGTCGTCGCAGCCCGGCGTCTCCACGTGGCCCACGACCAGGCTGCCGTCCGGGCCCAGGGACAGTTCGACGGCGGGGCCCTCACCATGGAGGGCGGCCGCGAGGGCTTTCAGGGCGGGTTCGATATTCAGTGGCCCGGTGGGGACGGGCGCCGGTGTTGCTTCGCTGTTCATTGCCGTCCTGCCTTAGAAGTAGTGCGGGAAGCGTGACCAGTCGGGGTCGCGTTTTTGCAGGAAGGCCTCCTTGCCCTCCACGGCTTCATCCGTCATGTACGCCAGGCGGGTGGCTTCGCCGGCGAACACCTGCTGGCCGGCCAGGCCGTCGTCCGCGAGGTTGAAGGCGAACTTCAGCATGCGGATGGCCTGCGGGGACTGGCGGGCGATGTCCGCGGCGTACTCCAGCGCCACTTCCTCGAGCCGCGCGTGGTCCACGGCCTCATTCACTGCACCCATGCGAACCATGTCCTCTGCGGAATATTCGCGGGCCAGGAAGAAGATCTCCCGGGCTGTCTTTTGCCCCACCTGGCGGGCCAGCAGCGCGGAGCCGTAGCCGGCGTCGAAACTTCCCACGGTGGCGTCTGTCTGCTTGAACTTGCCGTGCTGCCGGGAGGCGATGGTGAGGTCGCTGACCACGTGCAGTGAATGTCCGCCGCCGGCGGCCCAGCCGTTGACCACCGCGATGACCACCTTGGGCATGGTGCGCATGAGCCGCTGGACTTCCAGGATGTGGAGCCGGCCGGCGCGGGCGGGGTCGATGGTTTCCTGCGTCTCGCCGTCGGCGTACCGGTAGCCGTCCCGGCCCCGGATCCGCTGGTCGCCGCCGGAGCAGAAGGAGTGGCCGCCGTCCTTGGGGGAGGGGCCGTTGCCGGTGAGGAGCACGGTGGCCACGTCGGGGGTCATCCGGGCGTGGTCCATGGCGCGGTAGAGCTCGTCCACGGTACCCGGCCGGAACGCGTTGCGGACCTCGGGCCGGTTGAATGCGATGCGGACCGTGGGCAGGTCACGCACCCAGCCGCCGTCGGAATCCCGCTCCACCTGCCGGTGGTAGGTCATGTCCTGGAAGTCCTCGAAGCCGGAGACCACCCGCCAGCGCGTGGGATCGAAGACGTCGGACACCGGGGCGGGGATCTGGTTGCTCACCGTCCAAGTCTAGTAATCGGCATCAGCTGATGCAGAACTCGTTGCCCTCGGGGTCCGCCATGGTGTGCCAGGAATGGGGCCCCTGCCGCGCCGACCACAGGAAGGAGGCGCCGCGGGCCTCAAGCTCGCGCCGCACTTCGTCCTTGTCCCGGCCGTCCAGCCTGACGTCCCAGTGCACCCGGTTCTTCACCGTCTTTCCCTCCGGGACCGACTGGAACAGCATGCGCCGCGCAGGCGCCTTGGCCTCGATCTCCTCCGGCGGCCGGATGGCAGCGCCGTCCTTCCACACCAGGTTCCCGCGGTGCGTCATGGTCTGGTCCTCCGTGGCGAAGCCCTGGTCGATCATGGAGCGGATGAACCCGGCGTCCTGCGGTTCCACGGCCCACTGCAGGGTTTCCGCCCACCAGTCGGCGAGCTCGTGCGGCCTGGCGGAATCAATGACTATCTGGATATTCAGTCCCATCCGTCCACCGTAGAGGCGCCCGGGGCGGTGCGGAAGATGTTGTGGAGCGGGCCTATGCCTGGATGTTCTGCATCTGCTCGAAGAGTTCCGGCGGGATGGCGTAGACCAGGATTACCGCCAGCAGGTTCTTGGCGGCGTGCACGAAGTAGGAGAACATCACGTTCTTCCCCGTCCACACGTAAACGAACACCAGCGTGGCGCCCATGGCCAGGTAGGGGAGCAGTGCGGTGAGAGTGATCGCTTCCTGCCCCACGATGTGGAGCGCTGCGAACAGCAGCACGGACAGGGCACAGCAGATCCAGATGTTGAGGCGCCTGCTGAGCTTGCCGATCAGCAGGTGGCGGAAGATGTATTCCTCCACGAACGGGCCCACCACCACCAGCAGCGGAACCATGAGCCACGCGGGAACCTGCTGCATGAGCGCCTGCAGGCCTGCCTGGTTCGCGGAGGTCTCCACCTGCCCATTGGCGGCCACCACAATTGCGGTGAGGATCATCATGGCGATCACGGCCGCCGGCACCATCAGCAGCGTGAACCAGGGCCGGGTTGCCAGGACCTTGAGGTCCCGGACCACCACTTTGCGGGCGGCCAGCAGCGCCAGTATTCCCACCGAGGCATAGAACAGCAGGTTCACGGCGTAGGTGGCGGCGGCGGGGGACGGTGCGATCTGCCGGACGAAGGGAACCACCAGATCGCCGGCAACCGCGAAGAACCCTGCGATGGCAACGTAGAGGCACAGCGTGGCCAGGTCCATGGGGGAGAAGCGGTACAGCTGGGGCTGTGGCGCGGGCGGTACGCGGTGGACTGTTGCCATGCTTTCAGCCTATCCCCCAACCAAGCAGCAGCAGGTGCCGGTATCCGGGCTGACGGAACGGTGAGAATCGCGTAAAGCAGTCTTTACCGGGGGACCGGCGGCCGGAAACATCGGCGGCGGAAGATGGGCCCATGCCCGTCTTTCCGCCGGCCGAAAGGATCTGTCCGTGATCACCAAGAACCTTTTCCTGCAAGGCATTTACCACTTCCAGGGCGTGGGAATGGACAAGCCCGTCCCCCTGCACAGCGAACTCTCGCACTACGTCCCGGACGGGGTGATCAACCAGGCGCTGTACTTCCGCGGCGGCAACTCAAGCAGCGAACTGATCGCCGTGGTGCTCATGCGCAACGGCGTTCCGATGCGGTACTTCCCCATCGGAGCCAGGAACGAGGTCCATGTTCCGCTGCGCGTGGTGGAGGACATCGACGGCGGCTCGGTGATTGAGCTGTACCTGGCGGCGCCCGAGGGAGTCCACGGATCCGTGGTGATCGACCTGGGGATGGTGGAACACTGATGGGCAGCATGGCGGAGCAGACGCAAACCGGGGCGCAAGCCGCAGCCCGACCCAGGCCCCGGTCCCGCGCAGGGGACAGTCGCCGGCGCCTCGTGGTCATCGGCAACGGCATGGCCGGCGCCCGGGCGGTCGAGGAGATCCTGGCCCGGGGCGGTGCGGAGCAGTTCAGCATCACCATGTTCGGGGACGAGCCGTACGGAAACTACAACCGGATCATGCTCAGCCACGTCCTTTCGGGCGAGGAGAGCGACGCGGACATCTTCCTCAACCCCCTGTCCTGGTACCAGGACAACGGGATCACGCTGCACGCGGGCGTCCGGGCGGACAGGATCGACCGGTTCGCCAAGCACGTGTTTTCCAGCGACGGCCGGGTGACGCCCTACGACACGCTGATCATCGCCACGGGAAGCCGCTCCCACCTTCCTCCCCTGGACGGCCTTTACACCCCCGGCGGGTCGGTGAAGCAGGGCGTCTTCGGCTTCCGCACCATCGATGACACCCGCAAAATGGCGGCGCACGCGCAGCAGGAACATCACCGGCATGCCGTGGTGATCGGCGGGGGCCTGCTGGGGCTGGAGGCCGCTGCCGGGCTGCGCAGCTTCGGGCTGGGCGTGGACGTGGTCCACTCCGGCGGCCACCTGATGAGCGCGCAGATGGGGCCCGACGGCGGTGCGGTGCTCCGCCGGAGCGTTGAGGCCCTGGGCATCGGGGTGCTGACCGGCTGCCGGACCACGGCCGTCCTTGGCAGGGAGAGGGTGACCGGCGTCAGCCTCCGCGGCCGGCCGGACATTGCGTGCGACATGGTGGTGGTGGCGGCCGGGATCCGTCCCAACGTGGACCTGGCTGTCCTCAGCGGGCTCCCGGTGGAGCGGGCCATTGTGGTGGATGACAGCCTGCGGGTCCAGGACGAGGACGACATCTACGCGGTGGGGGAGTGCGTCCAGCACCGCGGTGAGGTGTACGGGCTGGTGGCCCCGCTGTGGGAGCAGGCGGTGGTGCTGGCCAACCATGTGACGGGGACGGACACGGGCGCCGCGTACCTGGGCTCGCGCACCGCCACCAAACTGAAGGTGGCCGGCGTCGAGGTGGCTTCCATGGGCCTGCACGGGCCGGAACTTGAGACGGACGAACACATCGTCTTTTCCGAGCCCAGCCGCGGGGTCTTCAAGTCCATCGTGGTGCGGGACAACAAGATGGTGGGCGCCACGCTGCTGGGGGACAGCCGCAAGGTGGCCTACCTGACCCAGGCGTTCGACCGCGGGCTTCCGTTGCCCGAGGAACGGCTCGGGCTGATGTTCGATCTTGGCGCGCCCGGGGAGGAGACCGGAGTCGCGGAGCTCGACGGCGAAGCACAGGTCTGCAACTGCAACGGCGTCAGCAAGAAGGACCTGGTGGGCGCGGTGAAGGGCGGCTGCACCTCGGTGTCCGGGGCCATGGAGGCCACCCGTGCCGGCAAAGGGTGCGGCTCCTGCAAGCTCCTGGTGCGGCAGGTGGTGGAGTGGGCGGCCGACGGAGCGGTGGAAGAGGATCCCGCTGCCGGCTACTACGTTCCCGGCATCCCCCTGGACAAGCAGGCCCTGATGGCAGAAGTCCGGGCACGCGGCCTGCGGTCGGTTTCGGCCGTGTTCCAGGCGCTGGCGCCGGGCGGCGCCGAGGATGCAAAGTCGAAGATGGGCCTGGCTTCGCTGCTCAAGATGATGCTGGGGGACCGGTACATCGACGAACGCGACGCCCGCTTCATCAACGACAGGGTCCACGCCAACATCCAGCGGGACGGCACCTTTTCCGTGGTGCCCCAGATGAAGGGCGGCGTGACGTCGGTCCAGCAGCTGCGCCGGATCGCAGATGTTGCGGAGAAGCACAACGTCCCACTGATCAAGCTCACCGGGGGGCAGCGCATCGACCTGCTGGGGATCCGCAAGGAGGACCTGCCGCAGGTGTGGGCGGACCTGGACATGCCCTCCGGCTATGCCTACGGCAAGAGCTTCCGCACCGTGAAAACCTGCGTGGGAAAGGACTTTTGCCGCTACGGCACCGGCGACTCCACCAAATTGGGTATCGAGATCGAATCCCGCTTCCAGGGCCTCGAGGCGCCCGCCAAACTCAAGCTCGCAGTCTCTGGGTGTCCCCGGAACTGCGCCGAATCGCTGGTGAAGGATGTGGGCGTGGTGGCAGTGGAGGGCGGCCGCTGGAAGATCTATGTAGGGGGAGCCGCCGGTGCCCACATCCGCAAGGGAGACCTGCTGGCCACCGTGGACGATCCGGAAGAGGTGAAGGTCCTCACCGGCCGTTTCATGCAGTACTACCGCGAACAGGCCAACTGGCTGGAACGGACATATGCCTTTGTCCCGCGCGTGGGCATCGAGCACCTGCGGGCCGTGATTGTGCAGGACGCAGAGGGGATCGCCGGACGGCTTGACGAGGCGGTGCAGGCCTCCGTGGACAGCTACGTTGATCCGTGGCAGGAACGCGATGACCCGCGAACGCCCGGCCAGTTCAGGACTTCGCTGCCCCTGACCGTCCTCCCTCAGGTGCCGGTCCGATGAGCGGCGCCGGAACAGGTGCCGGCGCCCATGTCCTGGGACCGGTGGACCAGATTCCGCTGGGCGAGGGAAGGGCCTTCGGAGTCGGGAGCGAACAGGTGGCCGTCTTCCGGCTGCGGGACGGTTCGTTGCGGGCGGTCTCCGGGGTCTGCCCCCACCGCGGCGGCCCTGTTGCGGACGGCACCGTGGACCGGCAGGTGGTGATTTGTCCGCTGCACCAGCACGCGTTCGACCTCACGTCGGGATGCTCCACCACCGGAGCGGAACCCCTGCGGACCTACCGGATTTCCCTGGATCCGGAGCAGAATCTGGTGCTGGAGACGGCTGAGATGTAGTGCGCGTCACGTACCACTCCGGACTGTCTTGTAGGATGGTCAGGTCGCGTGAAGCTTCGGCAGTTCGACGATCCGCCCACACATCTGCAGGTTCAACGGCCCAGAGGCCGAATTTTGTGAGCTTGATCATACGAAGTCCGGATGCGGCCAACCCCCAACCCACAAGGAATCGTTGTGCCTCAAAGTACCCCCACAGATCTCGAGAACCGCACGGCCCCACCCGTCGCCGTCGACTCATCCCTCAGCGCCGAGGGCTACAGCAAGACGCTGGGCCGGCGCCACGTCACCATGATCGCCATGGGCGGCGCCATCGGCGTCGGCCTCTTCATGGGAGCCGGCGGCCGCCTCGCCTCCACCGGCCCGGCCCTGATCTTCTCCTACGCCATCGCCGGCGTCATCGCCTACCTGCTCATGCGGGCCCTGGGCGAACTCATCATGTACCGCCAGACCTCCGGCTCCCTGGTGAGCTACTCCGGTGAGATGTTCGGCCAAAAGGGCGCCTACCTGTCCGGCTGGATGTACTTCATCAACTGGGGCATGACCGGCATCGCCGAGCTCATCGCCATCGGCCTGTACTTCCAGTTCTTCTTCCCCAATGTCCCCGTGGAAGCCTCGGCCATCGCCGCCCTGGCGCTCCTGGTGGCCGTCAACCTGCTGAGCGTCAAAGCGTTCGGCGAGTTCGAATTCTGGGCCTCCTGCCTCAAGGTCGGCGCAATCGTCATCTTCCTGGCCGTGGGCACCTTCATGGTGGTCACCAACGCCAAGGTGGGCGACGGCCACGCGTCCGTGTCGAACCTCTTCGCGGCCGAGGGCGGCATGTTCCCCAAGGGCGCGCTGGTGATGGTCCTGGTCCTCAATGCCGTCATCTTCGCCTACAACGGCATCGAACTGGTGGGCGTCACCGCCGGCGAGATGGAAAAGCCGGAACGCGAAGTGCCCAAGGCGATCCGCGCCGTCGTGCTGCGCATTGTGGTGTTCTACGTAGGGTCCGTCCTGCTTCTGGCCATGCTGCTGCCGTCCGACCAGTACAAGGCCGGCACGTCCCCGTTCGTGACCGTCTTCGGCCAGATGGGCCTGGGCTGGGTGGGCGACGTCATGAACATGATCGTCATCACCGCCGCCCTCTCCTCCTGCAACTCCGGGCTGTACTCCATCGGCCGGGTCTTCCGCACCATGGCCAACAACGGCCACGCCCCGCAGTGGCTCACCAAAATGTCCAAGCGGCACGTCCCGTATGCAGCCATCCTGGCCATCGCCGCGTTCTACCTCGTGGGCATCCTGCTGAACATCTGGCTGGGCGGCTCGCACGCGTTCGACCTGGCGCTCAACAGTGCCTCCATCGGCGTGATCTTCTGCTGGGGCTCCATCTTCGCCAGCCAGATCGTGCTGCGGCGCCGCAAGGGCGTCACTTCCACCCTGCCCATGCCCGGCTCGCCGTGGACCAGCTGGGCGGGCATGCTGGGCCTGCTCGCCATCACCGTGCTGATCGGGTTCGACACCATGACCAGCAAGGACGGCGAGGTGTTCTACCTGGGCCTGTGGACCCTGGCCACCATTCCGTTCTTCGCGCTGGTCCTGTGGCTGGGCTGGCAGAAGGTCAAGAACAACCAGCCCAAGAGCCAGCTCTTCAGCTAGCCCTTCCGGCCCCAGCAGCACGGACGACGGCGGGACTCCCCTTGGCGGGAGACCGCCGTCGTCCGCGTTTGGGCCACGTGGCCTCGCTCCGTCCAGCCAGGCGGCCCGTCAGCCGCGAAGGTACCTGGCGAAGTGATCCTCAATGCGCTGCCAGGCTTCGGGCGAGGACTCCGGGTCCGGTCCCACGCCCATGACGCGCATCAAGGGCCGGAGGAGGACCGGACCCAGCTCTTCATCATTGAGGAAGGCGTGTCCGGCGGTAGGGAATTCCTTGACGCTGCCAGCCTGTCCGCGTGCCGGCGGGTCTGGTCATCCAGGCCGAACACCTCGTGGATCATGACGACGGCGGGAAAAGGGCCTTGGCCTTCAGGTACCGCCAGATAGCCGCGCAGGCCGGGGGAACCGCCCGCGGCGGCGCTCCCTGGGCCCAGGTCAACGATGGTCATCGGCCAAGGCTAACCGGCCGCCCCGGGGAAATCCCGCCTTTTGCGTTCCAGCCCTGAAGGGATGCGGGAAAGATGGCCTGCGGCGCCCGGCCGGGGCAGACTGGGCATGTGAGCGAACCATGGGTGCTGCATGTGGACCTGGACCAGTTCATCGCTGCCGTCGAGGTGCTCCGCCGGCCGGAGCTTGCGGGCAAGCCGGTGATCGTGGGCGGCCGCGGTGATCCCACCGAGCGGGCGGTGGTGTCCACGGCGTCCTACGAGGCCAGGGCCTACGGCGTGGGCTCCGGCATGCCGCTGCGCATCGCCGCGCGGAAAGTGCCGGACGCGGTCATCCTTCCCGTGGACCACGAGGCGTACCTGGAGGCGTCGGAGAAGGTCATGGCAGTGCTGCGCTCGCAGCCCGGGTCAACGGTGCAGGTGCTCGGCTGGGATGAGGCGTTCGTTGGCGTCGAGACGACGGATCCGGAGGCCTGCGCCCGGCAAATCCAGCAGGCCGTCCTGGCGGAAACGCGCCTCCACTGCAGCATCGGGATTGGCGACACCCTGGTCCGTGCCAAGGTTGCCACCGGATTCGGCAAGCCCGCCGGCATCTTCCGGCTGACGGAAGGCAACTGGCTTGACGTCATGGGGGGCCGTCCCACGATTGAGCTGTGGGGCATTGGTGCAAAGGTCTCCCAGCGCCTGGCCAAGCTGGGCATCAAGACTGTCGAGGCGCTCGCAGCCGCGGACCCCGGCGACCTGGTCCCCGAGTTCGGTCCCAAGATGGGTCCCTGGTACGCCCAGCTTGGGCGGGGCGACGGCGCGCGGGTGGTCGACGATACTCCCTGGGTGGCCCGGGGGCACAGCAGGGAGACCACCTTCCAGCGCGACCTGACGGATGCGGCGGAAATTGACGACGCCGTTAGGGAGTTGGCCGCGCGGGTGCTGGAGGATGTTGCTGCCGAGGGGCGGCCGGTGATTGGCCTGACGTTGAAGGTGCGGTACGCCCCGTTCAGCACCACGACCTACGGACGGAAGATCCCCGCGACGTCCGATCCGGGCGAAGTACTGGCCCGGACCTTCGACCTCCTGGCGAAGATCGAGCCGGGCCGGCCCATCCGGTTGCTCGGCCTCCGGGCCGAGATGACCATGCCCGAGGATTCGCGAAAGGGGCACACGCCCACCCGCAGTGGATGGTGAGGGCTGGTGCAGCACGCCGTTCGCTGCGGCCGCACCAGCAAGGAACTAGTCCCGCTTGAACTCGTCCTTCACACTCTCGCCGACCTTCTTGGCATCGGCTTTGACCTGGTCGGCCTGGCCCTCTGCCTTCAGCCGGTCATTGTCGGTCGCGGTTCCTGCAGCTTCCTTGGCCTTGCCGCCAAGGTCCTCTGCCGCGTTACTGATCTTGTCTCCGAGGCCCATGGTTCCGGCCTCCTTTCGTTTCCGTCGATCAACCGTGCTCTCTCACAATATGCAAAGCTTGCTTACTATTTCAAGCCCCTGGCCCTGGGCGTGCTGTTCCTTGTCGGTGCCGGCCGTTAGGCTCGGGCCATGGATAAAGTGCGAGGCAAGGGGGTGGCCAAAGTGGCGCCGCCCCGGCTCTCCCCGGTGGAACTGCAGGGTCTTGAGGACCGCCCGGACCTCGAGTTCCGGCGTGGCGGGAGGCATGAGAACGTCCGGTTCAGCCGTCCCGCCGCCGACGGCCTGGACCTGGGCGGTGCCGTCTTTTCCGAGTGCGTCTTCGAGGCCGGGTCCTTCAACGAGACCCAGCTGCGCGGTGCCTCGTTCCGCGACTGCATCCTGGCCGAACTGTATGCGCCCGTCTTCCGGGGCGCACGGAGCACCTGGCAGGAGGTGGAGTTCCGCAATCCGCGCCTGGGCTCTGCCGAGCTCTATGAAAGCGGCTGGCGGTCCGTCCGGATCGACGGCGGCAAGCTGGACTTCCTCAACCTCCGCGGCGCCAAGCTCACGGATGTGCTGATCACCGGCTGCATCATCAATGAACTTGACCTTGGTGCCGCCGTGGCAACCCGCGTGAAGCTTGTGGACTGCACGGTGGGATCGCTGGACCTGGCTGGAGCCAAGCTGAAGGACTTTGACCTCAGGGGCGCGGAATTCCGCAAAATCAGTGGACTCGGCAGCCTGGCCGGCATGGTGATTGACGATTACCAGCTGGGACTCCTCGCGCCACTCCTTGCCGCCCACCTGGGGGTGACAGTCCTGTAACTGGATGCGCATGCACAGCATCGCCGTGTACCATTTACAGAACGAACGGTCGGTAAGTGGAGGATTCCGCTGTGCCGGCCGCCGATGACAGTGCTGTTTATCGCGTGAAGGGTGTTTCCATGGCTGCAACCGCAGGTCCGCAGGCTTTCCTTGTTGGCGGGGTCCGAACGCCCGTGGGCAGGTACGGAGGCGCGCTGTCCGCCGTGCGTCCGGACGACCTCGCCGCCCTGGTGCTCCGCGAGGCCGTGGAACGCGCCGGCCTGGATCCCGAGAGCATTGACGAAGTAATTCTCGGCAACGCGAACGGCGCGGGGGAGGAGAACCGGAACGTGGCCCGGATGGCCACCCTGCTTGCCGGGCTGCCGCTGCACATCCCGGGCATAACGGTCAACCGGCTCTGTGCCTCCGGCCTGAGCGCCATCATCCAGGCCAGCCATATGATCAAGGCCGGCGCCGCGGACATCGTGATTGCCGGCGGGGTTGAGTCCATGAGCCGGGCACCCTGGGTGCAGGAGAAGCCCACCGCCGCCTTCGCCAAGCCGGGCCAGATCTTTGACACCTCCATCGGCTGGCGGTTCACCAACCCCCACTTCCAGCACGGCGGGCTGTCCCGCGACGGCAAGATGACCTACTCCATGCCTGAAACGGCAGAGGAAGTGGCCAGGGTGGATGGCATCTCCCGCGAGGACGCCGATGCATTCGCCGTCCGCTCGCACCAGCTTGCCCTGGACGCCATCGAAGCCGGCCGCTTCAAGGACGAGATCGTTCCCGTGACCGTCAAGACACGCAAATCCGAAACGGTGGTGGATACGGACGAAGGCCCGCGCCCCGGCACCAGCATGGACGTTCTTGCAGCGCTGAAGCCGGTGGCGCACGGCGGATCCGTGGTGACGGCCGGGAACTCCTCGTCCCTCAACGACGGCGCCTCGGCGATCATTGTGGCGTCGGAGGCAGCCATCGAGCGGTTGGGCCTGACACCCCGGGCGCGCATCATCGACGGCGCGTCTGCCGGCTGTGAACCCGAGATCATGGGCATTGGTCCTGTCCCCGCAACCCAGAAAGTACTCAAGCGCAGCGGCCTGGGCGTCGGTGACCTGTCCGCCGTCGAACTTAATGAAGCCTTTGCCACGCAGTCCCTGGCCTGCATCCGGCGCCTGGGGCTGGAGCCGGAAATCGTGAACCGCGACGGCGGAGCCATCGCCCTGGGGCACCCGCTTGGTTCCAGCGGCTCACGGATTGCCATCACCCTGCTGGGACGGATGGAGCGTGAGGACGCCCGAATCGGCCTTGCCACCATGTGCGTGGGCGTCGGCCAGGGCACCGCCCTGCTGCTGGAGAAAATCTGATGGCGGCCTGCGTGGACTTGGCGGCGGAAGAGTTCACCGCCCTTTTGGTGGAGGAGCGGGACGACCGGGTGGTGGTGCTGCTCAACCGGCCCGAGGTGAAGAACGCAATTGACCAGCAGATGGTGGATGAGCTCCATGTTGTCTGCACAGCGCTGGAACAGAACCCCAAGGTGCTGATCATTGCCGGCGTGGAGGGTGTCTTCGCCTCCGGCGCGGACATCGCGCAGCTTCGCGAAAGGCGTCGGGACGATGCCCTGCAGGGGATCAACTCCACCATCTTCGTCCGGATCGCCAAGCTGCCCATGCCGGTCATTGCCGCACTGGACGGTTACTGCCTGGGCGGCGGGGCGGAGCTTGCCTACGCTGCGGACTTCCGGATCGGCACCCCCAACGTGCGGATCGGCAACCCGGAAACCGGGCTGGGAATCCTTGCCGCGGCCGGGGCCAGCTGGCGGTTGAAGGAGCTGGTGGGCGAACCGCTGGCCAAGCAGATCCTGCTGGCCGGCCTTATCCTCGGCGCCGATGAGGCCAAAGCGGCCAACCTCATCACCGAAATCCACGATCCCGCGGAGCTTTTGGATGCAGCCCACGGCCTGGCCAACAGGATCGGGCGGCAGGACCCGCTGGCCGTCCGCATTACCAAATCCGTGTTCCACGCCCCTGCCGAGGCGCATCCGCTGATCGACCAGCTGGCCCAGGGCATCCTGTTCGAATCCCAGGCCAAGTTCGACCGGATGCAGACGTTCCTGGACCGGAACGCAGCCAAGAAGGCCAACGCCGCCTCCGCCAATCCAGCCGACGGAAAGTAGACCATGAGCAACATTGAAGTCCCCGCCAACCTTCCCACTTACGTGGGAGTGCTGGGCGGCGGCCGCATGGGCGCCGGTATTGCCCACGCTTTCCTGATCAAGGGCGCCGACGTGCTGGTGGTGGAGCGCGACGACGTCTCCGCCCAGGCCGCCCGGGAACGGGTGGAGTCCGCGGCCGCGAAGAGTATTGAGCGCGGCGGTGTGGACGCCAACTTCGAAGAGCTGGTGTCGCGGCTCACCGTCAGCACCGACTACGACTCCTTTGCCGGCCGTCAGCTGGTGGTGGAAGCCGTGCCCGAAGACTGGGACCTCAAGGTGACGGCGCTGCGCGGGATCGAGGAACGGCTGACGGAGGATGCCTGCATCGCGTCCAACACCTCGTCGCTGTCCGTCAACGGCCTGGCCCGTGAACTGAAGCGGCCGGAGAACTTCCTGGGCCTTCACTTCTTCAACCCCGTGCCGGCCTCCACCCTCATTGAGGTGGTGCTGGGTGAGCGCACGTCTCCCGAACTTGCCGCCGCGGCGAAAACGTGGGTGGAGGCACTCGGCAAGACCGCCGTCGTCGTCAATGATGCCCCGGGGTTCGCGTCATCCCGGCTTGGCGTGGCCATCGCCCTCGAAGCCATGCGGATGGTGGAGGAAGGCGTGGCGTCCGCTGAGGACATCGACGCCGCGATGGTGCTCGGCTACAAACATCCCACCGGACCGCTCAGGACCACGGACATCGTGGGCCTGGATGTGCGGCTGGGCATCGCCGAATACCTGCACTCCACCCTGGGCGAGCGGTTCGCGCCGCCGCAGATCCTCAAGGACAAGGTGGCCCGCGGTGAACTGGGACGCAAGACGGGCAAGGGCTTTTTCGACTGGCCCAGCTAGAAACGCTGCCTAGTCGAAGAAGCCCACAATGTAGCCGATGAAGTACAGGAGGCTCAGCAGGACCACGACGCCGATAACGGCGATCCACAGGAACTGCGTGCCCTTCCCGGGCCCGCGCTCCTCATGGCCATGCGGGCCGACGGTGGATGCTTCCCCCGGCGGAGTTTCGCCCGGCGGAACCCCGCCGCCCGGCTCCAGGCCGGTGATCTTGTCGTCCTCGGGATCCGGGTTGGTTCCTGACACAGTAACTCCCTCGCTCGACGCCGTGGTGCTGCCCCCAAGCGTAACCCGCCTACCGGCGGCCCTAGGCTGGTGCAGTGACTTTCCTTGAACCCTTTACCCTGACCGGCCGCTACGTAATCCTGGAGCCGCTCGCGGAGGAGCACCACGACGGCCTGGTGGATGCGGCCAGTGACGGCGAGCTGTGGAAGCTTTGGTACACGTCGGTCCCGGCTCCGGACGCCATGGCGGCAGAGATCCGGCGCCGCCTGTCCCTGCAGGAGCAGGGATCAATGCTCCCCTTCACCACCCGTATGATCGACGCCGCCAGCGGCGGGCCGGGCCGCATCATCGGCATGACCACCTACATGAACATCGACCCCGCCACGCCGCGCGTGGAGATCGGCTCCACCTGGAACGCCGCCTCCGCGCAGGGCACCGGCACCAACCCGGACTCCAAGCTCCTGCTGCTTCGGCACGCCTTCGAGGTGGTCGGTTGCCCGGCCGTGGAGTTCCGCACCCACTGGCTGAACCACCAGTCGCGGGAGGCCATCGCCCGGTTGGGCGCAAAGCAGGACGGCGTGCTGCGCAGCCACTCACGGACCAGCGACGGGAACTTGCGGGACACCGTGGTGTTCTCCATCCTGGACCATGAATGGCCTGCCGTCCGTGCCGGGCTTGAGTACCGGCTGGCCCGGCGGACGTAGGGCGGGATGGCTACCGCACGAGTTGGCCGAGCCTCACCGACGCGAGTAATGCAGAGGCATAGGCCCGGTGTCCGGCCTTGTTCGGGTGGAAGCTTCGCGGATCAAGCTGAACCGTGCCGGTTGAATCGACATAAGCGGCAAAGAAGATCCAAGGATCCCCGGAATTGACCTCGTGCCCGGCGAACCGGTCAGTCACGTCAACGTAAACGGCGTTCGTGCCGTAGTTCACATTTGCGAAGTTCACCGCATCCATAATCGCCCCGTTAATGGCCAATGTTCCGAGGTTGATTAGCTCCTGACTCGTCAGGGGGATGGGGAGTGGAACAACCGGGTCAGTTGTATCGAACAGTTGCGGGTAACCCAACACGACCACCGTCGCATGCGGTGCGGCTGCCTGGATCGCCTTGTATGTGTCTGCCAGCGCCAGGGTGAGGGCACCGAGGCTGGCCTCTGAAGTGGCCGCAGTGACGGCATTCCTGCAATCCGTCGGGCTCAAGGTCGCGCAGATTCCGATTATTTGTGCAAAACCCAAATCGTTCGCGCCTGCTGTGATACTCACCAGTTCGGCATCCGCCAAAGCGGCCTGCGTCTTGGGGTCGCTTAGCTGTGCGGCCACGCTTGTTGGCCCGCCAGTGAGCTCCGCACCGCTACAAGCGGCGTTCACGAGCAGGTTCACACGGCCTGTCTTAGCCACAATGTCCACATAGCCGCCGGGGGTCTGGATGCAGGTTTTGGTCTCGTCATAGGGCCCGGCGCCAATGCCAGCGGTATAGGAATCTCCCAGCGCGACATAGTCGATTGGGGGAGGCGCTGCCTGCGCCGGAATGGCCGCAAGGCCCAACGCCATGGCCATGCTGGCAAGGCCGGCCGCTATAGCCGGGAGTCGGCGTCGTAGTACAGCATTTCCCACTGGAGTCCCCTTTGAACATCAGTCACATGAAGTAGCTAGTGCCCGCAACAGTATTGCCCAGCGGGTGGAAGCCAGGAGGCCTTTGTACCCTTCCCTGTTGTGACCTTTTGTGGTGCAGCATTCAGGAGCTTGTGGTTAGCTGTGCGGATGAGTGAGCGTGGCAGGCCCATGGACTGGGACGGAGCTGTCAACGCGTGGCACGTTTCCGGGGGCATCTACCGGATGGGCCGGCGTGAATGGCTGACCGGGGCGGGATGGAAGCAGGTGTTCGACGACGGCGTCCGCACGGTGGTGGATCTCCGTAACACCGCGGAGGGGCGGCGCCGGGACAACGACCCGGTGGTGCCGGAGGAGGCGTGGACGGGGATCGACATGGTGCAGGCACCCACGGAGGATCCGGATGACCCGCGCTTCACCGCAATTACCGGACGCTACCTGAATGATCCCGCGCATTACGCCGCGAATGCCCGTTTTTTCCCCGAGAAGCTGGTGGGCGTCTTCCGGAGCATCGCCCTGGCCGCGCCCAAGGGGAACGTCCTGCTGCATTGTGCCGCAGGCCGGGACCGCAGCGGGCTGGTGGCCGCCATGGTCCAGGACCTCGCGGGGGACTCCGACGACGCGATCGCCGAAGGGTACCGGCGGGCTGCCCGCGGCATCAACGAGCGCTACCGCACGCACGGTCCGCCGCACAGCCGGGAACGCTGCCTGCCCGAATCGGAACTGGCTCCGCTGCTGGAGCAACGCGGGCTGGCGGTGGTCGCGTTTGTCCGCGGCCTGGACACCCGGAGCTACTTGCTGGCGAACGGATTGAGCCCTGCGGAATTGGATGCCGCTTCCGGCCTTGCACGCCAAAAGGATACTCTTGTGACTTGAGTGACAGGTGTGGTTGCTGTGACCTGTGCGACCGCGCCGTCATCCCAGCGCGTGTAAACGCAGATGCGGACGAGCGGAACGGCGATCCCAATGAAAAGAATTACTGCCACAGGAACGGTAGCCGGCGTGGCACTGGCCTTGGGCCTCGCTGCCGGGCCCGCTGCGGCCTTCCCGGCACCCGCCGGCTCCGAAAACCCGTCGCCGGCTCCGGGAACCTCCGCAGGGACGTTCACGTCTTCCGGTACAACACCAGGCGCGGGCACAACCACCCTGTCAGAGGCAGCGCTGGACGATGCGGTGCAGCGGGACCTCAAGCTGACTCCCCAGCAGTTCGAGGCCGCGGGCGAGTTGGGTGCGCAGGCGGCTGCCGCGGCTGTTCAGTTGCGCCAGGTCCCGGGCTACGCAGGAATCCGGATCGACGGCCGCACCATCATCGTGACCGGATCCGGCGATGCGCTTGGGAGGGCGGTTGCCGCCCTTGCCGGCAATACATTCCCCATGTTGCTCGAAGCACCCGCGGCGGAGCCGCCCACGGCGGCGCCGGCTCCCTCACCCTCGACGGCTGCGGACGGCTCCAGGGCACAACTGGCAGTGAACACGGAGCAGCTGTTCCAGGCATACCTCCGCGACGTCGGCCCGCAGGGTTTGCAGGCCGTCATGTCCGCGGGGGGAAAATTCGTGATCCGAACCGGCGGAATCAACACGCCGGAGGCGCTTTCCGCCGTTTCCCCCGCAGCCGGGGCAGACGCAGCCGGCAAGAGCACCGGCAAGGTTTCCCCTGAACAGTTCGTGTCCCGCTACGCCAACGTGGAGCTCGACGGCGGGACTCCGCTGAAGCCCGAGGCGGACGTTCCCGGCGGCATTGGATACCAGACGGACATCGGCTTCGTCTGTTCCACAGGCTTCTCGGCATTCGACCCCGCCGGGCTTCCCACCGTCCTGACTGCCGGCCACTGCGCATCGGATGGTGCCGCCAAGACAGCAACCCTGGAATTCCAGGGGGTACCGGCCGGGCCCCTGGGAAAGTTCGGCTTCAGCCAGTTCGGTGGCCCGGGCAACTCACCGGTTCTTGATCCCAGTACGCCTTCAGGCCCTGATTACACCGCCATCACAGACCCCGGGAATGTCGGCACGGACATATCTGTCATCCAGTCACTAAGACAGGACATCGATCCGCTTCCTGCTGCCAGTACCTGGGGCGACCCTTCAGCGCCCGGGCCGGACGTGAAGATCATTGGTTCGGCGGACCCGGTGGTTGGGATGCCTGTTTGCCGGTCCGGCAGATCCTCAGGCTGGTCCTGCGGAACCGTCGACGCAGTGGGGATCTTCCTGGTGCCAGGACCTGACTATAAGAAGAACGCCAACGACATCCGGGCCTTTGATGGATTTCTGTCCTACGGAGTACAGTCCAGCGGCGGCGACTCCGGCGGACCATACCTCAGTGGGAACTACGCCCTGGGCACCCACTCCGCGGGGGATACGCCGGATGCGAATGGCAATGTGGTGCAGAATTTTGCTGTCGCAGCAACCCTGCGGGACAGCCTGGCTGTGCTGCCCGGCTACCAGCTGGAAGTGTTCCTCAACAAGCCTGCCATCACGGCACCAGCGCCCGGCGAAACCTACAAGCCCGGCCAGGTCCTTTCCGGCCAGGTTCCTGCCGCGCCCGCTTCGGCCGTCGCTGCCGGGTCCAGCGTCAGGATCACAATCCAAGGGAAGGACCCGTTCGACGTGCCCGTGGACGCGGCCGGAAAGTGGAGTTTCACGGCTCCGCAGGGTGCGGACACGCTACGGTTCACCGCTGAGACGGTCAATGGGTTCAGCCGGTCCGGGGTCAGCAGTTTCGAGTTCGCGGCCGCCACAACGGGACCGCCGACTCCAACGCCAAGCCCGACGCCGACTGCGCCGACAGCGAGCAATCCAGCGCCAAGCAGCCCTGCCCCTGCTCCAACCACGCCTGCTCCCATCGCCCCTGCCCCCGCCGACCCGTCGCCTGCCCTGCCGACTGTAACTCCCGCCGTCGTACCTCCGCCGGCGGCCAGCCCGACTCCCAGCGCACCACCTGCGGACCTTGCCAACACCGGTGGACACGATGATCGTGGCGCCGGCGGCCTGGCCAACACCGGAGCGTCCGGATTGATTACCGCAGCGGCCTGGGCGGCGGGAGCCCTCGCCGTCGGAATCCTGCTCATGGTCCTTGTCCGCCGGCGGAACAGGCGTGCATCACGGTAACCGGACCCGGGCAGGGCCCCGCCAGGGGGCCTGCCCGCAGCCATAGCGCTGTGGATGGTAACTGCGTGGTTAGTCGTGCTCGTCGCACTTCTCCTTGCCGCCAACCACCTGGACGGCCAGTTTCAAGGTGTTGTCGGCCAGGCTTCCCCACGCGTAGACGATGGTGTTCTTCCCGGCTTCGACGTTGATGTCCGCTGGGCCGATCACGGGATCGGTTGTTCCGGCCGCGGCTACCGCTGCTGAAATGGTCCCGGCCTTCAGCTTCAGGGTGGCCTCGTCCGGGTTGCGGAGGTCCTCGATCACTGCCGATCCGCCGGCCAGCACATCCACGGCGGGGGCTGCGGCCACGTGCCGGACCGTCAGCTTGCCCTTCTTGTCGTTGCGGGGCGCCTTGGTGTCGTTCGTGAACAGCGATGCGGTGGGTGCCCCATCAGCGCTGAGGTGCGCCACGGCAGTGTAGTTGCGGCCCTCGTCGAGTTCCACGTCGACCGGCCCGATCACCGGGTTCTCCGCACTGGTGGCATCCGATGCCGTGATGGCGATCCGGTAGTCACCGGCAGCCAATTCCAGCGGGCCGGCCAGGGTCCCTGGTGTGAAGTCATCGAGGGTGAGCTCGCCGTTCACCCACACGTCGACGGTCAGGCCGGGAACCCCGTGCAGGACGGACAGCAGGGCGGGATCGTCATGGTGGTGCCGGCCGCCTGCCTGGGCGGGGGCGGCGAAGGCCAGCGAAGCGGCAAGGGAAAGCGCTCCAGCGGCGTAGGTCATTTTGCGCATGTCGAACTCCTTGAGGGAAGCCCGGTAGCCGGGCAGAGGATGCTTACGCGCTTACTACCGCCGCAACACCGTCCCTGGATGCACGGCCCGGCATCTTTTTTAAGTCAGCTTTTTCTTTTCATCAGCAGGTTGGTGATGCGCAGGGTGCACAGCCGCTGGCCCGCCTCGTTGGTGATCAGCACCTCGTGCGTGGCCAGGGTGCCGCCCAGGTGGATGGGGGTGGCGGTGATGGTGATCTGGCCTTCGCGTGCGGAGCGGTGGTGTGTGGCGGAAACGTCCACGCCCACCGCCGTCTTGCCCATGGTGCTGGCGTGGATGACGGCAGCCCAGGATCCCACGGCCTCGCCCACGGCAAGGGAGGCGCCGCCGTGCAGCAGTCCGAAGGATTGCCTGTTGCCCTCCACCGGCATGGTGGCCACCACGCGTTCAACGGACTCCTCCAGGATCTTCACGCCCATCTTTTCGTCCAGCTCGCCGAGCGTGATCTTCCACAGCTCGTGCGCATCGGGCTGGTTCCCGGCAGCATCCATGGGGGTTGGGGCGCTCATACGTTCTCCTTTGGGTGGCCGAATTCAGTCCCGGCCTTCTAGTGTGCAGCACGGCACTTCATGTATGGTGAATATATTACCGAACGGACGGTCAGTAATGACCCGTCCTGTTTGCCTGCCCCCTTGTTGGAAGGACCGTCAACGATGACCACCACCGCCACAGCTCCCCAGGCCACGGTCGACACCGTGGAGACAGTGCCCAGCTTCATCATGGATGCATGGTGGACGCCCGACGCCGGGTCGTC
Organism: Pseudarthrobacter sp. Pseusp20; assembly: GCF_059492155.1. Taxonomy (NCBI): domain Bacteria; kingdom Bacillati; phylum Actinomycetota; class Actinomycetes; order Micrococcales; family Micrococcaceae; genus Pseudarthrobacter; species Pseudarthrobacter sp. Pseusp20. Next base: position 3,843,735 of record NZ_CP168521.1, on the reverse strand, counting down.
GGCTTCGGCAGTCCCCGTCCGTGATGCGAGCACCGGGGAGATCCTGGCGAAGGTGAGCACGGAGGGTCTGGACCTGGCCGCCGTCGTGGACTACGGCCGCACCACCGGCCAGGCCGAACTGGGCAAGCTGACCTTCCACCAGCGGGCGCTCAAGCTCAAGGAGCTGGCGCAGTACCTGCACGCCCGGCGCGAACACTTCTACACCTTCTCGGCCCAGACCGGTGCCACCAAGGTGGACTCCATGATCGACATCGACGGCGGCATCGGCGTCCTCTTCACGTTCGGGTCCAAGGGCCGGCGCGAGCTCCCCAATTCCCAGGTGGTGGTGGACGGGCCCATGGAGGTGCTGTCCAAGGACGGGTCCTTCGCGGGCGAGCACATCTACACCCGGATCCCCGGCGTGGCCGTGCAGATCAACGCGTTCAACTTCCCGGTCTGGGGCATGCTGGAGAAGTTCGCGCCCGCCTTCATCGCCGGCGTGCCCACCATCGTCAAGCCCGCCACGCCTACCGGCTACGTGGCCGCCGCCGTGGTCAAGGCCATCGTCGAGTCGAACATCCTGCCCAAGGGCTCGCTGCAGCTGGTCTCCGGTTCGGTCCGCGGGCTGCTGGACGCCCTGGACTACCGCGACCTGGTGGCCTTCACCGGCTCCGCGTCCACCGCACTGTCCCTGAAGTCCCACCCCAACGTGGTCCAGGGCGGCGTCCGCTTCACCTCGGAAACCGACTCCCTCAATGCCGCCATCCTTGGCCCCGACGCGGTGGAGGGCACACCGGAATTCGACGCCTTCGTCAAGTCCGTGGTCACCGAGATGACGGCCAAGGCCGGGCAGAAGTGCACGGCCATCCGGCGTGCCATCGTGCCGCAGGAACTCGTTCCGGCCGTCTCCGCCGCCATCGGCAAGCGCATCGCCGAGCGCGTCGTCCTCGGTGACCCACGCGCTGACGGCGTTACCATGGGCGCCCTCGCCTCCGTGGAGCAGCTGAACGATGTGCGCGCGGCCGTGCAGTCCATGCTCGACGCCGGCGGTGAGCTTGCGTACGGAACGCTGGATTCGCCGTCGGTCACCTCAGCAGACGGAACCACCGGTGTGGTGGAGGGCGGGGCATTCATGGCGCCCGTCCTGTTGAACTGGCAGGACCCGGAAGCGGAGGAAGTCCACTCTCTGGAGGCCTTCGGTCCCGTTTCGTCCGTGATCGGGTACAAGGACATTGCCGACGCCGTCCGCCTGGCCGCCCGCGGCAGCGGCTCGCTTGTCGCCTCGGTGTGCACCAATGATCCTGACGTGGCTCGGGAACTGGTCACGGGAATCGCAGCGCACCACGGACGTGTCCTGATGCTCAACCGCGAGGACGCCCGCAGCTCCACCGGGCACGGTTCGCCCGTGCCGCACCTGGTGCACGGCGGTCCCGGCCGCGCCGGCGGCGGCGAGGAACTGGGCGGCATCCGCTCGGTGATGCACCACATGCAGCGCGCCGCCATCCAGGGTTCGCCCAACATGCTCACCGCCGTCACCGGTGTGTGGCACACGGGCGCGGACCGCAACTTCACGGTGGAAACCGAGGGGACGCACCCGTTCCGGAAGTCCCTGGAGACGCTGCGGATCGGTGATGCCGTCCGCTCGGACCTGCGGCAGGTCACCCTCGAGGACATCACTGCTTTCGCCAACTCCACGGGCGACACGTTCTACGCCCACACCAACCAGGAAGCCGCCGAAGCCAACCCGTTCTTCCCGGGCATCGTGGCCCACGGCTACCTGCTCCTCGCCTGGGGCGCCGGACTGTTCGTCGAGCCCGCCCCGGGCCCGGTCCTGGCCAACTACGGGCTGGAAAACTGCCGCTTCACCACCCCCGTGGCCGCAGGTGATTCGATCCGGGTGACCCTGACCGCCAAGAAGATCACTCCCCGCGAAACGGACGAATACGGCGAGGTGGCCTGGGACGCCGTGCTCACCAACCAGAACGACGAGATCGTGGCCACTTACGACGTCCTCACCCTCGTGGAGAAGTAGCCTCCAACGCCCCATCACCTGCTGCGGGTTTTTCCCCGACGCCCCATCACCTTCCGTCAGGAGGTGGTGGGGCGTTTTGGGTTTTGGTGCGGGAGGTGGTGGGGCGTTTTGGGTTTTGGTGCGGGAGGTGGTGGGGCGTTGGGGAGGGTCTTTTCCGGCATCCCGGGCGTAAGATTCTTCCCGTAGGAGGTGGCCCACATGAACCTTAAACTGAGCACAGCCACAACCATCCTGCCCGTCGATGATGCAGCCCGCGCCCGCAGTTTCTACACAGAAAAGCTCGGGCTCCCGCACCGCGGCAAGGCGGACGACGGAAGCGAATTACTCGGCACCGACGGCGGCCCCCTGCTGCAGCTGATGCCGGTCGCGGACGGCAAGCACTCCGATCACACTGCGCTGAGCTTTGAGGTCCCGGACATCGAGGCAACTGTCAGGGACATGGAAGCCAAGGGTGTGGTGTTCCAGGACTATGACCTGCCTACGCTGCGGACGGAGAACCACATTTGCACCACGGACTCGGAGAAGTGCGCCTGGTTTATAGACACGGAGCACAACATCCTGTGCGTCCACCAGAACCTCGGCAGCGCCCTCGAGTACCAGGTCTAGGCGAGTACCAGGTCCAGGCGCGGCAGCTGCAGGCAAGCCCAAACTGAAGCAGCAGAGGTGTCCCGGTCGGATCGGGGCACCCCTGCTGCTTGTCTTGGTTCGCCCGCGTCAGCTTTCGGCGCCGCCGTGCAGGCTGTCGTCGCTGCTGTCATCCTCGCGGCCGGTGCCGTGGCCGTCCTCGCTGCGGTCGGAGAGGTCCATGTTGCCGCGGGCCTCGTCCATGGTGGGGCCGCCGGAGGGAATGCTGTAGGTGTCCGGGCGGACGCCGTGCGACTGTTCCTCGATCAGGGCCTGCTCCTCGCTGAAGCGGATCACGTTGGCCTCGTCGCCGGCGTCGCCGGGAACGTCCTCGCGCATTTTTGAGGGGTCCGGGATGATGAATCCTGCGTCGGGCTCTTCCTTGGGGTGGCTCATATTCTTTTCCTTCCTATCGGGTGGTTGTGCTGGCAGGCCGGTCGCTCAGGTCCACCCTGATATCCAAACTTTGATCGCCGCGCTTGACCTTGAAGCCTACGGTGTCCCCTGGGTTGCGCTTGCGCAGTTCCGCCAGGAGCTTCTCCGGGGTGGTCAGCTCCACGCCCTCCATGGACTGCAGGACGTCGCCCGGCCGGATCCCCGCGCGCCCGGCAGGACCGTCACCGTCGGCAGCGAGCACCACGACGCCGGCCCCTTCCTGGATTCCCAGCTGGTCCGCAATCTGCGCCGTCAGCTCGCCTGGCGTCAGCCCCAGGTAGGCGTGTTTTGCGGTGCCGTTGGCCAGCAGTTCTTCGGCGACGTCCACGGCGGTGGCGGCGGGAATCGCGAAGCCCAGTGACACCGCGCCGGCTGACGGCGGGATGTAGGCCTCGCTGATCCCGATCACCTCGCCGCGCATGTTGATCACGGCGCCGCCGGAGTTGCCGGGGCTGATGGGCGCGTCCGTCTGGATGAGGTCCACCAGGGAGAGGCTGTTGGACGCGGAGCCGGGGATGGAGCGGTGGAGTCCGGAGATGATGCCGGCGGTGGCCGTGTTTTCAAAGCCGAGGGGTGAGCCCAGGACCAGGGCGCCTTCGCCCACCTTGGGCAGGTTGCTTTGATAGGTGGGCTTCGGCAGGCCGGTGCGTTTGGCCTGCACCAGCGCAAGGTCCGTCACCGCGTCGCTGGCCTTCACCGTTCCTTCCACCCGCTGACCGTCCGCGAACCCCACCTCAACCTTGGCGGCGCCGCGGATCACGTGCTCGTTGGTCAGGATCAGGCCGTCGGCCGAGTACACCACCCCGCTGCCCAGGCCGCCCTCCGTGAAGATGGTGACAACCGACGGCGACAGGTTTTCCACGAGTTGCGGCAGGTTTCCGGCCGCTGTCCCGGAGTTGCCGCCTTCCGTCCCGGCCGAACCGGAGGTGGAGGGAGCGGGCGTGGAGTTGGCGGAGGCCGACGGCGACGCCTGGCTTGGGGAGGTGCCGCTGGGGGCCGGGGGGCTTGGCGTACCGGTGCAGCCGCTGAGTGCCAAGGCGGCCGCCAGGGCGCCGCCGGCAAGCACTGTCCGGGGGCGCCGTGAACGCCGTGGATCTGTGGCCTGGCCCATCGGTACCTCCCTGCGGATGCTGGTTTTCTACCACCGTAGCCGGGGAGCAGGAAAATACCAAGCACACTTATTATTGATGCCTGGGCCGGCCCGGCTGCCGCCTATGCGTCAGCATGCAGGCCGTCGAACGCCATGGTGATGACGTCGTCAGCCAGCCGCTGCGGGGACAGGGAGCCGCCGGGCTTGTACCACTCGACTATGGAGTTGATCATGCCGAACAGGAGCCGTGAGACGGTCCGCGGGTCGATGTCCTGGCGGAGCGAGCCTTCGTCGCGCGCGGCGGAGATCAGGGCCGCCACCTTGTGGTCGAAGGTGCGCCGGCGTTCCAGCGCATCCCGTTCGATGTCCGTATTCCCGCGAAGACGCAGGAGCAGCGTGACGAAGGGCAGGCGGTCCACCAGCACCGCCACGGTCTGCCGCAGCACAAACTCCAGCCGCGCGTCGGCTGCCCCGGAGGTAGCCTGGGGCTGCTCCAGGATGGCCTCGAGGCCGCCCAGGGCGTGGTCCAGGGCAAGCTTGAGGAGGTCGCCCTTGGACGGTACGTGGTGGTAGATCGCAGACTTGGAGATGCCCAGGTTCTCGGCCAGGATGCCCATGGAGGTGGCATCGTACCCGTGGCGGTTGAACACGTCGACGGCAATCAGCAGCACCGACTGCTGGTCATACCCGGGCCGGCCGCGCTTTGCAGGAGCATCTGTGGAAGACATAGCCGCCATTTTCTCATGAACGTTCGGTAATCGGCCGGAGCCCGGCCACCGGGTCCGGCAGCGCTGGAGCCGGTGGCCGTCTAAGCGGCCCCGGCCGACCGTGGAGAACTGACTCCTAGCCCTTCGGGCGCAGGTCGTAGATCCGGCGCAGCTTGCCGTTGGACCGCTCCAGCGACCCCGGCTCCACCACGTCCACCGTGCACGAAGAACCCACGTGGATCTTGATCTGCTCCTTCAAGGTGCGTGCCGCCGTCGTGCCCTGTTCAATGCTCACCGCGTCGCGGCGCTCGATGCGCACGGTCAGCTGGTCCATCCGCTGGCCCTCGGGGCGGGTGAGTTCGAGCTGGAAGTGCGGGCTGAGCTCAGGGATCCGCAGGGCGATTTCCTCGATCTGGGACGGGAAGAGGTTCACGCCGCGCAGGATGATCATGTCGTCGCTGCGGCCGGTGATGCGGCCCATCCGGCGGTGCGCTGGGCGGGCCGTGCCGGGCAGCAGGCGGGTGAGGTCCTTGGTCCGGTAGCGGATGATGGGCAGCGCTTCCTTGGTGAGGGACGTGAACACCAGCTCGCCGTGTTCGCCGTCGCGCAGGACGTTCTCCTTGCCCGCCACCGGGTTGAAGGGGTCGATGATTTCGGGGCGGAAGTGGTCCTCCCAGATGTGGCTGCCGTCCTGGGTCTCCACGGCCTCGCCGGCCACGCCCGGGCCCATGACCTCGGACAGCCCGTAGATGTCGCATGCCTTGAGGTTCATGGTGACCTCAAGTTCATGCCGCATCTCCTCGGTCCACGGCTCGGCGCCCAGCACCGCATACTTCAGCGATGTGGAGGCGGGATCGATGCCCATGTGGGCCATGGCGTCGGCGATGGTGAGCAGGTACGTGGGCGTGGCCAGGATGGCGTCCGGCTTGAAGTCCTGGATCAGCTGGATCTGGCGTTCGGTCTGGCCGCCGGAGATGGGGATGACGGTGCAGCCCAGGGCTTCGGCCCCGGCGTGGGCGCCCAGGCCGCCGGTGAACAGGCCGTAGCCGTAGGCGTTGTGGACCTTCATGCCCGGGCGGATGCCGGAGGCGCGGAAGCTGCGGGCCACGAGCTTCGCCCAGTCTGCCAGGTCCTGCTTGGTGTAGCCCACCACGGTGGGGCGGCCCGTGGTGCCCGAGCTCGCGTGGACGCGGGCCACTTCGTGCTGCGGTACCGCGAACATGCCGAACGGGTACTCCTCGCGCAGGTCGTCCTTGGTGGTGAACGGGAAGTTGCCCAGGTCGCTCAGTTCACGCAGGTCGTTGGGGTGGATGCCGGCGTCGTCGAACTTGCGCTTGTACAGCGGCACGCGCTCGTAGGCGTAGGCCACCGTGTGCTGCAGGCGGCTGAGCTGGAGGGCCTCGAGCTCATCGCGGGAGATGGTTTCCTCGCGGTCCAGGCCGGGGTCGATGCCGGCAGCGGCGGGGGTTTCGGGGGCATGCAGGGTCATGGTTTCCTACTTCTTGGGAATGGTGCGGCTGCGTCCGCGGAACTCGGCGATGAGCTCGCCCGGGGAACTGGGTTGGGTTTCGGAAGCCGGCGCGGCGGCGTCGGCCGCGAAGATCTGGATGTCGTACAGTCCGCTTCGCCCGGCACTGGAGCGGCGGTCTGCGACGGCGGTCAACACCTGGCCGCGGAAGGCGGGCTTGAGGAAGTTGATGTCGACGCCGGAGGCCACGGTGATGGTGCCTTCCTCGCCGGGTGCAGGGTGGATGGGGTTGCACGCGAGGGCGAAGGCGGTGTCCCCGAACGCGAAGATCATTCCGCCGTGGGCCATCCCGAAACCGTTGAGCATTTCCTGCCGAAGGGTCATCCGGATGGTTGCATGGCCGTCGCTGAGGGCGAGGACCTGGATTCCCATCCATTCGGAGGCGTAGTCGTTTTCCAGGATGGGGTGGGTGGCCCCGGAAAGTGTTGCTTCAGCCATGCGTCATTGCCTCCAGCTTTATTTACCGAATGTTCATTAGGTAATCCCATGAGGGGGTCCGGTGTCAAGGGCAGCGTGCGTTGGCTGGAAGGCATCCGGGGTGGAATGCCCGACGGCGGCGCGCGCCACGGGGCTTGAAGTGCAAGGATGGGAGGACCTGCACCAGCAAGAACAGCAAAGGGCGGACCATGGCCAAAGGCATCTACGTCAGCGCAACCACCCCCGGCTCGGGCAAGTCCCTGGTAGCCCTGGGCCTGGCGGACACCCTGCACCGGCACGCGGACCGGATCGGCTTCTTCAAGCCCGTGGTCCACGGCCCCTCGGCAGCCGAGGACCCCATGGTGGCGCTGATGAAGTCCCGGTTCGCCTTGGACGATGACCGGTGCCGCGGCGGCCTGACCTACGCGGAGGTCCGCACGCTGCTCGCGGAGGGAAACCGGGCCGAGATCGATGCCAGGTGCGTGGAGATCTTCGCCGACATCGCCCGCCTCTGCGACGTGGTGATCGTCGAAGGCACAGACCTGGTGGGCCAGGACTCCGCCGTCGAATTCGACCTCAATGCCCGGCTTGCCAACAACCTGGCCACGCCCGTGGTGGCCGTTGTGGGCGCCAAGGGGCGGACCGTTCCGGAGACCGCTGCCGCCGTCGAAGTGGCGCGCAAGGAACTTGCCGCGGAAAAGTGCTCGCTCCTGGCCATCATGGTCAACCGGGCAAACGCCGATGACCTGGATGCCATTGCGGCGGCCCTGAAGCCCGGTGCCTCCGGCCGGCCCGTGTACATCCTGCCGGAACTGGAGGAGATCGCCCGGCCCACCACCGGGGAGGTGGCCATGGCGCTGGGCGTGCGGCAGATCGCCGGCACGCCGGACATGGAACGCGACGTCAGGGACATCAAGGTGGCCGCCATGAATGTGGGCAACTTCCTGAACGTGCTGGATGAAGGCGCCCTGGTGATCGTGCCGGGGGACCGGGCGGACGTGATGGTGGCCTGCCTGGCATCCTCCTTCTCACCCGAGTTCCCGGTGGCGTCGGCGCTCATCCTCACCGGCGGCCTGGCCCCGGATGCCAACATCTACCCGCTCCTGGCGCAGGCACCGTTCCCGGTGTTCGCCACCGGAGATGACACCTACCAGACCGCCCGCCGGGTCTCCGAGGTCCGCAGCGAGATCTGGTCCGGGCACCGGCGCAAGGTGGCCTCCGCCCTGGGGCTCTGGTCCCGGCGGGTGGATGAAGCCGAGCTGGTGGAGCGCCTGCACCTGCCCAGGCCCGAGCGGATGACCCCGCTGCGGTTCCTGCACGACCTCATCGAGCGGGCCCGGTCGCAGCGCCGCCACGTGGTCCTGCCGGAGGGAACCGATGTCAGGATCCTGCGCGCAGCCGAAATCCTGCACCGCCGCGATGTCTGCGACCTGACGCTGCTGGGCCCCGAATCCGCCGTCCGGGAACTGGCCGCCGCGAACGGCATCGACCTCACCGGGATCAACGTCATTGACCCTGCCACCTCCGAGCTTCGGCTCACGTTCGCAGAGAAGTACGCCGAACTGCGGGCGCACAAGGGCGTGGACCTGCCCAAGGCGCTGGAGATCATGCAGGACGTGAGCTACTTCGGCACCATGATGGTCCAGCTGGGCGTGGTGGACGGGATGGTCTCCGGCGCGGCGCACACCACGGCGCACACCATCCGGCCGGCCCTGGAGTTCGTGAAGACCCGGCCGGGCGTGAAGATCGTGTCCTCGGTGTTCCTGATGCTCATGCCGGACCGCGTGCTGGTCTACGGCGACTGCGCGGTGAACCCGGACCCCAACGTGGAGCAGCTGGCGGACATTGCCCTGGCCTCGGCCGAGACCGCCGCCCAGTTCGGCGTGGAGCCGCGGGTTGCCATGCTCTCCTACTCCACCGGAGGCTCAGGATCGGGCGAGGCGGTGGACGAGGTGCGGCAGGCCACCGAGCTGGTCCGCCGACGCCGCCCGGACCTCGCCGTGGAGGGCCCCATCCAGTACGACGCCGCCGTGGATGCCTCCATTGCCGCGTCCAAGATGCCCGGCTCCTCGGTGGCGGGGCAGGCCACGGTGTTCATCTTCCCGGATCTGAACACCGGCAACAACACGTACAAGGCGGTGCAGCAGAGCTCGGGTGCCGTTGCCGTGGGCCCCGTCCTGCAGGGGCTGCGGAAGCCGGTCAACGACCTGTCCCGCGGCTGCACGGTGGAGGACATCGTGAACACCGTGGCCATCACCGCCATCCAGGCGCAAAGTGCTGCGAAAGCCCAGGTGCAGGAACAGGCGCAGGTCTCCGCAGAGGCACCGGCCTCCTAGGGCACCACGCAGAAAAAGTACGACGCCGGCACTTTGGTAAGTGCCGGCGTCGGTCTTTTGCATGGGGGCTGGGAAGGCCTAGGCGGCTGCCTTGACCTTCAACGGCTCGATCTTGCCAATGACGAACAGGTAGTTGGCTGCGCCAATGAGGGAGATCGCGCCGATGACGGCCAGCGGCGCCACGAAGGATCCGGTCTGGTCCACCAGCACGCCGATCAGGATCGGCGTGAAGATGCCGGCCAGGTTGGAGGCGAAGTTCTGCAGGCCGCCGATGGAGCCGACGTGCCGTGAACTTGGGGCAACGTCCGCCGGCAGGGACCAGATGCCGGTTGCCGCCACGGTGAGGCTGGAGTAGGCGACGGACAGGAGGGCAAGGGCCATCCAGGCTTCCGGGACCAGTGCGGCAAACATGATGACGGAGCCGCCTGCCAGGCCGCCGGCGATGGCCGTTTTGCGGACCTTGCTGACCGGGGACCCGGCGCGCACGGCACGGTCGGCCAGGTAGCCACCCAGCCAGCCGAACAGGACGGCGCAGATGCCGGGGATGGCGCCGAAGAAGCCGAGCTTGAGGAGGTCGAAGCCGCGTTCCTTGACCAGGTAGCTGGGGAAGAACGTGATGAAGAAATAGATGGCGCTGTTCAGGCAGAAGAAGCCGAACATCATGCTCAGGATGGTGCGGTACTTGAAGAGCGAACGCCAGGGGAGTTTGGCTGCGCTTTCGTCGTCGCTTGCCGCGCCGCGGGCGCCGCCGTCCTGGATGTAGCTGACTTCGGCGGCGTTGGCGCCGGCGTGCTCCTCCGGGCCGCGGTAGTACTTCCACCACACGGCGGCCCAGATGATTCCAAGGACACCGATGATGATGAACACCGCGTGCCAGGAGGTGAAGGCGACGATCAGGGTGACGATCGGCAGGGCGATGACGGCCCCGACGCGCGAGCCGGAGTCCCAGATGCTGGTGGCGAAGGCGCGTTCGCGGACCGGGAACCAGGTGGCCACCACCTTGGCGGCTGTGCTGGGCGCCGGGCTTTCACCCACGCCGAGGAGGAAGCGCGCCGCGAAGAGGGACCAGAAACTGGATGCGGCGGCGGTGACCATGGTGAAGACGGACCACCACACGGCGGCCAGTGAGAACGAGCGGCGCGGGCCTACCTTGTCCACGTACCAGCCCGCTGCGAGCTGGAAGAAGTCGTAGGCCCAAAAGAAGGCGGCAAAGATCAGGCCCTGTTGGGTGGCGCTGAGTTCAAAGTCCTTGCCCATGAAGGGCAGTGCGACGCTGAGGCTGGAACGGTCCAGGTAGTTGATGCTGAGGCCTATGAAGGCAAGCCAGATGATCACCCAGCGTTTGCGGGTCATCAGGCGGGGCTGCCGGGCTGGAGTGCCAAGGGTTGTTTTACTTCCGAGCGTAGTCATGCGGTCTCCTTCGACATATACATGGCTTCGGGTGCGGTGCGCACGGGCGGGAGGGGAGACGCGGAAGATATCAGCGCCAAAATCATATAGGAATCGGGTTAATCATATAGATTTTGTGATCCAGATCAAGTGTTGCTTTTGGAAAGCCTGCGGAGAAGCTGCCGGCGGCGGGTGGCTTATGATTCCCCCAGCAGCTTCACTCCAACCGGCGCCCGTGCAACCGGGTGCCCCGGTTCAACCCGGTCCACTCCAGTTCAAGAGGTAATTGCGTGCCCCCACGTCAACCATCCGAAGTTCCGCGCGGCAAAGCAGCCGTTCCCGACGTCTACACGGCCATGCGCGCCTCCATCCTGGACGGCGGGATTGCTCCGGGCACCCGCATCAACATTGATGCCGTGGCCCGCAGCCTTGGCGTCTCGCAGACCCCGGTCCGTGAGGTGCTCCAGCGGCTCGAGGGCGACAACCTGGTGGTGTACAACCCCGGCCGCGGCTACAGCACCACCCCGCTCCTGGACCTGCCGGAACTGCGCTCGCTGTTCGAGTTCAGGCTCCTGGTGGAGCCCTGGGCGGCGCGTGCGGCGGCGGTGGACCGCCTTGCCAATCCGGCCGCCGCGCTGGAAAAGGAGCTGGCGGGCTTCCGGGGCACCATGAAGCGCAGCAAGGACCTGAGGCAGGATCTGGTGGCGCACGACACCCGCTTTCATGACACCATCCTGGCCGCCTCCGGAAATCCTGTGGTCCGGCACGCCTTTGCCCAGACGCACTGCCACCTGCACACCTTCCGGCTCTACCCGGCAGATGTGGACGGCGCCATCACGGTGGCTGAGCATACGGCCGTGCGTGAGGCGATCGAAGCCTGCGATCCGGAGCGGGCCGAGGCGGCCATGACCACCCATATCCGCAACTCCTTCGACAGGTTTGCCCAGGCCTTCGAAGGTGAACTTGCCCCCCTGGAGGACAGCGGCCCGCCGCGCAGGCGGATCATCACCGGCTAGCCCAGTGCGGCGCAGCCCCGGCCCTGCAGGGCCGGGGCTTTTGTGTGCCCGGGCAAGCGAATGCCTGCCGGGCAGGTCTTGACCTGGATCACATGTCCTATATGATTTTAGAAATTCGTATAGGAATCGAATCTTTCCCCTCCCAGCAGTCGTAAACCGAAAGTTGAGTTCCATGCCTTCCATCACGTCCATCAAGACCCAGGACGTTCGTTTCCCCACATCCCTCGAACTTGACGGTTCCGATGCGGTCAACGTCGACCCTGACTACTCCGCCGCCTACGTTGTCATCCGCACCGACGCGGGCGATGAGGGCCACGGCTTCATCTTCAGTTGCGGCCGCGGCAATGAAATCCTCACGTCCGCGATTGACGCCTACGCACGCCTGCTGGTGGGCCGCGACATCGACGAGCTGATTTATGACCTGGGCGGCGCGTCCAGGCTCCTGGTCCACGACTCCCAGCTCCGCTGGCTGGGACCCGAGAAGGGCGTGACCCAGATGGCCTGCGGCGCCCTGGTCAGCGCTTTGTGGGACATCCGTGCCCGCCGCGAAAACAAGCCGTTGTGGCTCCTCCTTGCCGAAATGACACCGGAGGAACTGGTCAGCGTGGTGGACTTCACCCACATCCGCGACGCCCTCAGCCCCGAGGAAGCCCTGGAGATCCTCCGCGCCGGCCAGGAAGGCAAAGCCCAGCGCATCGAGTCGCTCCGGAACAACGGGTTCCCCGCCTACACCACCTCCCCGGGCTGGCTGGGCTACAGCGACGAGAAACTGGTCCGGCTGAGCAAGGAGGCGGCCGCGGAAGGCTTCTCCATGATCAAGCTCAAGGTGGGCGGCGACATCAACGATGACCGCAGGCGCATGGCCCTGGCCCGTGAGGCGGTGGGCGCCCTGCCCATCGCCATTGACGCCAACCAGCGCTGGGAAGTCTCCGAGGCCATCGAGTGGGTCAACCAGCTGGCCGAATTCACCCCCTACTGGATCGAAGAGCCCACCAGCACGGATGACATCCTGGGCCACGCCGACATCCGCAAGGGTGTCACCCCGGTACGGGTGGCCACCGGAGAGGCCGTGGCGAGCCGGATCGTCTTCAAGCAGCTCCTCCAGGCCGGCGCCATCGACGTCCTGCAGCTGGACTCCACCCGTGTGGCCGGCGTCAACGAGAACATCGCCATCCTGCTGCTGGCAGCCAAGTTCGGGGTCCCCGTCTGCCCGCACGCCGGGGGAGTGGGCCTGTGCGAACTGGTCCAGCACTTCTCCTTCTTCGACTACGCCGTGGTGGGCCGCAGCCAGGAAAACCGCATGATCGAATTCGTGGACCACCTGCACGAGCACTTTGCCGAACCCGTCCGGATCATCGACGGCCGCTATGCCGCCCCGGCACTGCCCGGCACGGGCGCCGAGATGCTCACCGCCTCCCGCGCCCGCTGGGAATTCCCCAACGGCGCAGGCTGGCAGGAAGTGGGCAACCGGGCCGCCGTCACCGGCGGATCCCTGGCCGCGGCGGCAGGAGCCGGCCGATGACCGCGGCCCCCCACGCAACGGCCGTCCTCGCCGGACCCACCACCGCAGGGGAGCTCGACGCCGCCGTCGGCGCCGCCCACCGTGCCTTCGAACAGGCCCGTTTGGCGGACCCGCACCGGCGCGCCGGCTGGCTTGAAGCCATTGCCGCCGGCCTGGAGCAGGACGCTGCGGGACTTGTGCAGACCGCCGTGGCCGAAACACACCTCGGGACGGCCAGGCTGGAAGGGGAACTGAAGCGCACCGTGTTCCAGCTGCGGCTCTTCGCGGCGGAAATCCGCCTCGGGGAGCACTTCGACGCCACCATCGACCACGCCGACCCCAACTGGCCCATGGGCCCGCGCCCGGACCTTCGGCGCTACAACGTCCCGCTCGGCGTTGTGGGCGTCTTCGGCGCCTCCAACTTCCCCTTTGCGTTCAGCGTGATGGGCGGGGACAGCGCGTCGGCCCTGGCGGCCGGCTGCGCCGTCGTCCACAAAGCCCACGACGCCCACGCCGGGCTTGCGGCCCGGACCGCGCGGACCGTGATCGATGCGCTGGAAGGTGCAGGTGCGCCGTCGGGCCTGTTCTCCATGGTGACCGGGCGGCAGGCAGGCGAGGCGCTGGTGGACCACCCCCAGGTGAAAGCCATCGGTTTCACCGGCTCCACCGCGGGCGGCCGCGCCCTGCTCGACCGCATCGCTGCCCGCCCGGAGCCCATTCCGTTCTTCGGTGAACTGGGCGGCATCAACGCCGTCTTCGTCACGGGCAGGGCCTGGGCCGCGCGGCGGGCGGACATCCTCGCCGGCTATGCTGCCTCGTTCACCCTGGGCATGGGCCAGTTCTGCACCAAGCCCGGGCTGCTGTTCGTCCCCGCGGGGCAGGCCGATGACGTTCGCCGCGAACTGGCGCAGGCCCTGGCAGGTTTCACGCCCGCCCGGCTGCTCAGCCCCCGCCTGCACGACGGGTACTGCGATGCCGTCAGCCGGCTCCGGGACACCGACGGCGTGGACGTCCTGGTGGAAGGCGACTTTGCCGAGGAGCCGGCCCCCACCGTCCTGCTCACCACTGCCGACGAGGTCCGGAAGAATCCGGAGCTGCTCCGCCAGGAGATGTTCGGGCCGGCCAGCCTGGTGGTCGCGTACGACGACGAATCCGGGTTGCCGGACCTGGCCGGGCTGCTGGAAGGGCAGCTGACCACCACGCTCCAGGCGGAAGCGGACGACGACGTCGCCGCGCTCGCTGCCCGGCTGGCGGACATCAGCGGCCGGGTCCTGTGGAACGGCTGGCCCACGGGAGTTACCGTCAGCTACGCCCAGCACCACGGAGGGCCATACCCCGCCACCACCTCGGCCACCACGTCGGTGGGCACGGCGGCGGTCCGCCGGTTCCTGCGGCCGGTGGCATACCAGGACTTTCCCGCGGACCGGCTGCCCGAACCCCTGCAGGACAGCAATCCCTGGCAGGTTCCGCAAAGGGTGGATGGCGTCTGGCAGCGCCCATCCGGCGCCGCAGCCGGGGTTGTGGCCACCCAGGAGGACAAGCAATGAACGCCACAGGCCCGGAAGACGTCCACGCCATACTCCCCGAGGACGCGGACCAGGCCCTGCTGATCGGGCGGGTCTGGGATGTGGAGAGCGGGGGACCACGCGTTGTGGCCGTCAGCGGGGGCAGCGTCTTTGACCTGCACCGCCTGGCCGGAACGGTCGCGGATCTCCTGGAGCTGCCCGATCCCGCTGCCGCCGTCCGCTCAGCCCTGGCAGATCCCGGCCTGGCGGAACCGCGTTGGGACACGGCCGGCGTCGTCAAGGCGTCCCTGGAGGGTGACAGCACCCGGACCCGGTTGCTGGCCCCCGTGGACCTCCAGGTCATCAAGGCCTGCGGCGTCACGTTCGTGGACAGCATGATCGAGCGCGTCATCGAGGAGCGCTGCGCCGGCGACGCCGGACGCGCGGCCGGGGTCCGGGAACTGGTGGGCCGCGCCCTGGGTGGAAGCATTTCCGCCCTGCGGCCGGGATCGCCGGAAGCCGCCGAAGCCAAACGCGTCCTGATCTCCGAAGGCCTGTGGTCGCAGTACCTGGAAGTGGGGATCGGTCCGGACCCGGAAGTCTTCACCAAGGCCCCGGTCCTCTCCTCGGTAGGCCTGGGCGCGGGCATCGGCATCCCGGCCTTCTCGTCCTGGAACAACCCGGAGCCGGAGCTGGTCCTGATCGCCACCTCCGGCGGCACAGTGGTGGGTGCGACGCTCGGCAACGACGTGAACCTGCGTGATGTTGAGGGCAGGAGCGCGCTGCTGCTGGGCAAGGCCAAGGACAACAACGCCTCCAGCGCGCTGGGACCGCTGATCCGGCTGTTCGACGGCCAATTCACCCTGGATACGCTGCGCGGCGAGGAGATCCTGCTGCGCGTCGAAGGCCCGGACGGCTACCTGCTGGAGGGCCGGAACAGCGTGTCCCGGATCAGCCGGCCCTTCGAGGAGCTCGTGGCGGCGACGCACGGGAAGCACCATCAGTACCCGGACGGATTCGCACTGTTCACGGGGACCCTGTTTGCGCCCACACAGGACCGCGACGTGCCCGGACAGGGCTTCACCCACAAACACGGTGACCGGGTGACCATCCGCAGCCGGCACCTGGGTGCCCTGATCAACCGGGTGGGGCCCTGTGAGGAACTGCCGGAGTGGTCATTCGGCCTGCGCCGGCTGTTCGCATACCTGGCCGCGCAGCAGCAGGAGGCGCGGGCCTAGCTGTGGTGCAACAACGTACGACGCCGGCACTTTGGTGAGTGCCGACGTCGTACGTTGTTCATGGGGTGCTTTGGTGCCTGCGGTGCTTAGCTGTTGTCCGGCTTGGCCAGGCTCTCCTGATCCTCTTCCTTGGCAGGCTCGTCGGAGAGGCCCTGCGGGGTGAGGTCCAGGTCCTCCCGGTTCTCGGGCGCCTCCGGCGCTTCCCCGGTTTCTGCGGCCTTGAGGTTGCCCGTGTCGTCCAGGGCCGGATTGGCGCCCTCCACTCCCGTGGGATCACCCTTGCCGCCGGATCCCGTTCCGGCGTTGAGCGGGGCGGTGCTGCTGGATCCCGTGTTGGTGGGGTCGTTCTCGTCGATCGAATTGGGCTCGTTCGTCATGGAATTGTCCTCTCGGCGTGGTCCAGCCTTGTCCGCCGACCATAATCACAGCGGGGCCTGATCCGCAAGGAAGGGCCCGACCCGATGTTCCCCTCGGCTAACATCGCTGGCATGCCCGGTACAGCCATCACCACTGCCTTCATCCCTGTCCGCAACCCACACGCCGCGGCCGACTGGTACCGCCGGTTTCTTGGACTCAGCGTCGCGGAGGCGAACACCTTCTCAGCAGTCCTCACCGCTGCGGGAACCGCATCCGTCACGCTGATGGGCCCGGACAGCGGCATCAAGGCCGCCCCCGGTCTGGCGTGGGCAACCTGCAATTTCATGGTGGACGACCTGACTGGAACGCATGCCGTGCTGGCGGAAAGCGGTGTTCCGGTCAGTGCCATCGAGGGGTCTCCGGAGGTATGCCTCTTCTTCACGGCGCAGGACCCGGACGGCAACACGCTGCTGCTCACCGACCGATAGCGGCTCAACCTATAGTGGGGGTTGAACTGCAGACGCCAGGCTGAGGAGGCCCCGCATGCTCGTGCTCGTCATCAACTCCGGTTCGTCCTCCCTGAAGTACCAGGTCCGTGACGTGGCCGCCGGAACGGTCCTCACCGAGGGGCTGATCGAGAAGATCGGCATGGGCAACGGCGGCGGCGGGGACGGCGAGATCGAGGGCCCGCGGGACCACGCGGAGGCGCTGGAGCAGGTGGACGCGGCCATCCACCGGGAACTGGGCGGCCTTGAGCTCGGTGCGGTGGGGCACCGGGTGGTCCACGGCGGCGAGCGGTTCGCCGAACCCGTCCTGGTGGACAACGAGATCACCCGCGCCATCGAACGCCTCAACCCGCTGGCGCCGCTGCACAACCCCGCCAACGTGCTGGGCATCCGCGCCATCACCAAAAAGTGGCCCAAAATGCCGCAGGTGGCCGTGTTCGACACCGCCTTCCACCGCACCCTGCCCGAGCACGCGTGGCGCTACGCCGTCCCGGACGAGCTGTACACCAACCACGGCATCCGCCGCTACGGCTTCCATGGAACCTCCCATGAGTACGTGGCGCGCCGGTCGGCCGCCCTGCTGGACCTTCCCGCTGAGGAGTTCGACGGCGTCATCGCGCACCTGGGCAACGGTGCCTCCGTGACCGCCATCCGCGGCGGGAAGTCGGTGGACACCTCCATGGGCTTCACCCCGCTGGAGGGCCTGGTCATGGGCACCCGCTCCGGCGACCTTGACCCTTCCATCCTGGTGTTCCTTGGCCGCGCCGGCTGGACGCCCGAGGACATCGACACCATGCTCAACCGGGAATCGGGGCTGAAGGGCCTGGCCGGCAACAACGACATGCGCTCGGTAGTGGAAGCCTCCGAGTCCGGGAACGAAAAAGCCACGATGGCGCTCGCGGTGGCATCCTACCGGCTGGCCAAATACATCGGCGGCTACCATGTGGCAGTCGGTGGGGCCAAGGCTCTGGTGTTCACCGCGGGGATCGGCGAGAACTCCTCCCAGTTCCGGGCGCAGGTGGCGGACCGGCTGGGCGCCCTGGGCATCGAGCTCGACGGCGGCCTGAACTCCCAGCGGTCCAAGGAACCGCGCGTCATTTCCACGCCCTCGTCCGCGATTCCCGTCCTGGTGGTCCCCACGGATGAGGAACGCGCCATCGCAGAGGCAACAGCCGCCGTCGTCTCCGCCGGCCGATAAGCCCCATGCCTGACATTTCCCTGCCGATCCGCACCGAACGGCTGGTACTCCGCCGTTTTGACGGCGGTGACCTTGAGGCCTTCCACGCCTACCACTCGTTGCCGGAGACCGCCCGGTTCCTGCCCGGCCCGGCCAAGAGCTACACCCAGTCGATGGAGCGGGTGGGCCGGTACGCCAACTTTGCCTTCGAGAAGGAGGGCGACTGGGTGGCCCTCGCCATCGAGGCAGCGAATGAGCCCGGGCTGCAGGGGGAGGTGGTGCTCAAATGGCTGCCGGGACTCGGCCAGGGCGAAGTCGGGTGGACACTGGCGCCCGGAGCACGCGGTAAGGGTTACGGCACGGAGGCCGCCCGGGCCATGCTCCAGCTGGGCTTCGGGGAACTGGGCATGCACCGGATTGAAGCCCGGCTGGATGAACTCAATGTGGCGTCGGCGTCAGTGTGCGGCCGGCTGGGCATGCGGCTGGAGGCGCGGCACATCGACAAGTGGCATTACAAGGGCCAGTGGGCCACTGAGCTCATCTATGCCATCCTGGCCGATGAATGGCGCATCGGTTCCGGCGGTGAGCTTTAGGCCCTGCCCTTGAGGATCAGGTTCCAGTAGATCTTCGGGAACAGGTCCCGGTCCACAACCCATGAGAACTTGCTTTCGTTCCAGGTGGGCACCCGCGGAAGGGTGGGCATGGGGCGGTAACGGTCATCGAACTCGGCGAACACCACCGTGTCCCGTGACACCGTGAACGGGCACACCGAGTAGCCGTTGTACTTCGCCGGCAGCCGCTTGCCTTTCCGGGCTGCCACCAGGTTCTTGGCCACCACTTTGGTCTGCTTGCGCAGCGCCCCGCCGGATTTGGAGTTGGTGGTGCCTGCGGCATCGCCCAGGGACCACACGTTGGGGTAGCGGAGGTGCCGAAGGGTCTGCCAATCCACCTCCACGAAGCCGCCCGTGTCACCGGCGGCCGGCAGGTCCGTGGCCTTGAGCCAGTCCGGGGCCGACTGCGGCGGGACGGCGTTGAGGACGTCGTAGTGCAGGTTCTCCACGGTACCGGCGGCAAGATCCCGGATGGTGGCTGTTTGGCCTGCAGCATCCACGCCAACCAATTCGCTGTTGGTCCGCAGTTCGATGCCGTACTCCGCAATCTTGCGGTCCAGTTCGCGGTCCACCTCCGGGACCCCGAAAACGGTGGGGTAAGGCTGGACCATCACCACGCGGATCCGGTCCAGGAGGCCCTGTTCCCGCCAGTAGTCGCAGGCCAGGTACATGGGTTTCTGGGCAGCGCCGCCGCACTTGATGGGGCCCGCCGGCATGGTGAAAACGGCGGTGCCGGACGTCATGCTGCGGAGCAGCGTCCAGGCCTTGGACGCCAGTTCGAACTCGTAGTGGGAGGCGCCGGAGGGCGAGTGCACGGCCTCGGCCAGGCCCGGTACCGCGTCCCAGTCGTATTGCAGCCCGGGGCACACCACCAGCTGCCCGTAGGCCACGGTGGAACCGGACGCCAGGGTGACCGTGTTGGCGGCGGCATCAATGCCCGCGGCGGCGTCATGGATCCACGTCACGCCCTGGGGCGTCACGGATTCCTGCGAGCGGATGGCTTCCTGTGCCTGGGCGCGGCCTCCTGCGATATGCGAAAACAGCGGCTGGTAGAGGTGATGGTCCTTGGGCTCGATGACAGCCACGTCCTTGACCCCGTACCGCTGCAGCCGGGCTGCCAGGGAGATGCCGGCGTTTCCGCCGCCGATGATGACTACCTCGTACTGGGCAGCCACGGCGCTACTTCTTCTCGGTCAGCGCGGATGCCTTGTGCGCCGCGCGGGCACCCGTCTTGTCCGACTCCACCACATACTGAGGTTCGTCCTCAGTGGCGCGGTGCGTGTTGCCGTCGAGTTCAAAGTCGCTGGTCTTTTTTTCGACGATTTTGCCGTGCGTCTTGCCCTGCGAAGTGTTCCACTCCACATGCGTTCCCTTGCTCAATGACATGCCTGCTCCTCTGGGATCCCTGCGGAAAACAAGTGCCCCCCAATAGTAAGCATGGTTAGCTTATGGGCGCATTGACAGGGAATTCCTCTGTCACCGCCTCTGAGCAGGTGGGCGGCGGTCCCGTCACGAAGGGAACCAGCCCTGAAGCAGTGCCTGCCGCAGGGCTGGCGAAGGAAAGCGTACGACGGCGGGACGCGCCCGCCGTCGTACGTTTCAGTCCTGCTTCAGGCCGGCTCCGGGCAGCAGTTCTGTTGCGCCCAGGGAATCGGCGATGAAGGCGTAGTCCCAGGCCCTCTCGCGCCACTGCACGTACCGTCCGGACGCGCCGCCGTGGCCACCGTCCATCTCGATCTTCATCACGATAGGTTCGGACCCCGTGGTCTTGTTCCGCAGTTCCTGCACCCACTTGGCCGGCTCCACGTACAGGACCCGGGTGTCGTTGAAGGACGTCACCGCGGCGATCTTGGGGTAGGCCACCGCCCGCACGTTTTCGTAGGGGGAGTAGGACTTCATGTAGGCGTAGGCCAGCGGGTCCGTGATGGGATTGCCCCACTCCTCCCACTCCAGCGCGGACAACGGCAGGTCCGGATCCAGGATGCTGGTGAGCGGGTCCACGAACGGCACCTGCGCCACGATGGCCGCGTACTTCTCCGGTGCCATGTTGGCCACGGCACCCATCAGGAGTCCACCGGCCGAACCGCCCAGGGCGGCGATGCGGGAGGGATCCACCCAGCCCGAGTCCGCCAGCCAGTCGGTGGCGTCCACGAAGTCGGTGAAGGTGTTCTTCTTGGTGAGCTTCTTGCCGTCCTCGTACCAGTGCCGGCCCAGCTCGCCGCCGCCGCGGATGTGGGCGATCACGAACACCACACCGCGGTCCAGCAGGGACAGCCGTGCTACTCCGAAGCCGGGGTCCATGCTCATCTCGTAGGAGCCGTACCCGTACACCAGGCCGGCCGCCGTCGAATCCTGTTTGACGGCCTTGTGCCGCAGGACCGACAGCGGGATGCGCGTGCCGTCACCTGCGGTGGCCCATTCCCGGGTGGCCACGTAATCGCTTCCGTCATAGCCACCCAGCACGGGGCTCTCCTTGCGGAGCAGCAGTTCGCCGGTGGGCTGCTCCGGGGTGGGCAGGACGAAGTCGTAAATGCGGGACGGCGTGAAGTAGGACGTGTAGCCCAGCCGGATCACGGGTGCCTCGTAGTCCGAACCGCCCACCCCCGCCGTGTACAGCTCCTCGTCGAACGCCGGCTCCACCGGCGCCTGCTGCGCAGGCGTGCCCAGGCCGGCCAGCCCCATCACCTGGACGCGCTCGATGGTGTCCTTGCGGATGGACACGACCAGGTGCGTGGCGGTGACACCGGCGCCGTTGACGCGGACGTCGCCGGAATGTTCCACGATGGTCTGCCAGGTCTGTTCTGCCAGCGGCTTGTGGAGTTCTTCCGCGTCAGCCAGGGAGACCATGGAGTTGATGGCGCCGTGGTTGTGCGTGAGCAGGATTTTCTCGGTTTTCCCGTCGGGGCCGTCGAGCAGGAAGGGCTCGGCCTCATACAGGATGCGTTCATCCCGCGAGATCACCGTGCTGACGGTTCCGGTGGGGTCGTCGAAACGGAGCAGCCGGGTTTCGCTGTACTCCGAGCATCCAATGCCCAGCACCAGGTAGCGCCGGTCCGCGGAGAGCTCGAAGCCCAGCCACATGGCGGGGTCGTCCTCCTGGTACACCACAACGTCGTCGGCCACGGGTGTGCCCAGGACGTGCGCCTTCACCTGGTACGGGCGCCAGGACTCGTCCACCACTGTGTAGAAGATACGGGTGCCGTCCGGGGAGAACGCCACGCCGTAGAAGATGTTTTCGATGGCATCCGGCAGCAGTTCACCGGTGCGGAGGTCCTTGATCCGGAGGGTGAAGCGTTCGTCTCCGGAGTTGTCCACTGCGTAGGCATAGAGGGTTCCGTCAACCGTGACGGCGGTGCCGCCTATGGAGAAGAACGGCTTGCCTTCGGCTTCCACGTTGCCGTCCAGCAGGATTTCCTCGCCGGGGATCTGCAGGCCGGGTTCCACGGCGGGCGGAGTCCAGTCCGCCACCTTGTCTCCGGTGTCCTGCGCCTTGACCCGGCAGTGGATGCCGTATTCCTTGCCCTCCGCGGAGCGGCTGAAGTACCACCAGCCGTCCTTGCGGTGTGGAACGGAGAGGTCTGTTTCCTGGGTGCGGCCCTTGATCTCCTGGAAGATGGCCTCGCGGAGCGGCTCCTGGTGCGCGGTGACGGCTTCCTGGTACGCGTTTTCGGCCCGCAGGTGCTCCACGACCTCCGGCGATTCCTTGTCCCGCAGCCACTCGTAGTTGTCCACGAACGTCTCCCCGTGGTGGGTGCGTTCGGTGGGGATCTTCTTGGCAACCGGGGGCGCCGGGGTGGCAGTGCCGGTGGAATCCTGCAGGGAGGTGGAGGTCATGGATTCAATATATAGACCAGCCCGGACAAGTCGGCAGGCCGTTCGCTACCGGGGGAGAAGGGACGCCCCGAATGGGGCGAAAGACTCTGGGATCCTACCCGCGGTTCCCGGCACCCTGAAAGGGTCCCGCAGGGAAAAGGAGAAACCATGACCCCCGAATCCGGACCGGCTCCCCGCGCCAAAGCATGGCTGGCGGTGACCCGCTGCATGGGAACGTCGTGCGTGATGCTGGTCCGCAGGCAGGTGCATCTTCCCAAGGAAAACGTGGGCCGGGTGCTGCGCTTCGCTGACGGCAGCACCTCGCGGGTCTACCGGGAGACCGCCGTCGACCGGCAGCCCGGCGAGCCCTGCATCCTGGTGGTGGCCTTCACGCTGCGCCTGGTCCGGGGCCGGATGCACCGCCTTTTCGAGGCGGAAAGCCTGCTGAACACCCCGCTCTTCGTCGGGTTCCCGGGCTTTGTTTCCAAGCTGTGGTGCGCCCACGACACCTTCGGTGCCTACCGCGGCCTGTACGAATGGGACGGTGCCGAGCGGGCGCGAAGCTACGCTGCGGCCCTCTGGCGGGTCCTGGAACTGGTCAGCGTACCCGGGTCCATCAGCTACAAAGTGGTTCCCGGGCTGCGCCGCGACGAGGTGCTCGCAAACCCCGCCCGGATGCAGGAAGCAGCAGCCACCCAGGACCACGCCTGGTGGCGGCTTCTCGGCCAGGCATGACGGCCGGGCGGGTATGGCAGGCAGGCAACGCACGACGGCGGACACCGACCTTCTGGTGGTAGGCGCCGGTCCCGCCGGGCTCACCACGGCCCTCCAGGCGCACGCCCACGGAGCCACGGTCCGGGTGGTGGACCGGCGCGAACACCGTGTCCGGCCGTCCCGGGCGATGATGCTGCATGCACGGGCACTGGAGGGCCTTCGCCCGCTGGGCGTGACCGACGCGTTGCTGGACCGGGCCGACACCACGCCCCTGGCACGCATACACTTCGGCCGGCGCGTGGTCGAAGCCCGGTTGGGCCACGCGGACCTCCCGGATACCGCCTTTCCGCACCTGACCCTGGTCCGGCAGGCCGACGTCGAGGACGTGCTCTGGCAGGCACTGCAGGCCAGGGGCGTGCCGGTGGACTGGGGCGTGGAGTTCCGCGGACTGGGACCGGAGGGCACCCTGGATACCGGCGGTGGCCCGGGGCCTGGCCTGGTGCATGTGGAGCTTCGCGACGCCGGGGGCGGAGCCGGCGGCCACGCTTCCCGGTTCCTGGCCGGATGCGACGGGCAGTCCAGCACGGTCCGCGGCTTCACCGGCGCGCAGTGGCGGGGTGCCCCGTACCGGGTGGAGGCGGTCCTGGCAGACCTGGAGCTTGATGGCGCCCTGGACCCTGGCCTGCTGCACGTGGCCGTCGGGACCGGGGGACTGGCCTTCCTCTTCGCGCTGGGCGAGGGCGCCACCTGGCGGATGCTGGCCACCCGGCCGGCGCTGCCGCAATCCACCGCCGGCTTCGGCCAGCTGGGTCCGCCCGTTCCGCCGGATGAAGTGGCCCGCCTGATGGGGGAGTCGGGACTGGGTGCTGCCGTCCGGGACATGCGCTGGTCGGCCCAGGTCCCGCTTCAACACCGCCTGGCCAGTACGTTCGGGGACACTCCGCTCTTCCTCGCCGGCGACGCCGCGCACGCCCACTCGCCTGCGGGCGGGCAGGGCATGAACAACGGCATCCTGGACGCCCTCAACCTCGGGTGGAAGCTCGGTTTCGCCTCGACGGCAGGCGGGCCGCTCCCGGAACTGCTGGCAACCTATGGGCACGAGCGGCGGCTCGCGGCCCGGCGCGTGCTGGCGCTGACGCACGTCATCTTCTTCGGCGAAGCCTCGCCGCACCCGGTGGCCCGCCTGGCCCGGAGCCTCCTGCCCGTCTTCGCTCCGGTCCTGCCGGTGCTGCTCCGCCGGCAGTGGCTCACCTCCCAGGGCATCAGGCTGTTGTCCCAGCCATTCGTTCGCTACCGGAACAGTGCCATCTCCCTGGACGGCACGCCGCGCGCCGCCGGGTGGCCGAGGCCCGGCGAGCGGCTGCCGGATGCGCCCGTGACGGTCGGCGGGCGGGCGGCCCGCCTACACGAACTGACCGCCGTGCCCGGCGTCCACCTTTTGCTGGAACGCGACGCCGGCACTGGCACCTTGGGTGAAGACCCCACCCTGCGGGCAGGGGCAGGACCCGGTCCCCTGCTCCATGTCCACCGCCTCGACAGCCACCCGGGCCGGGGCGTTGTGGCGGTCCGCCCGGACGGATACGTCGGTTTCCGCTGTGGGGAGGCAGGCTCCGCCCAGCTGCGCGGCTGGCTGCGGCTGGTCGGCGCCGTCCCGGACCAATCAGCGCTGTACTAAACGGGGCCTGACTGGAGGGTAGTTGCCGGCGGGCCGCAGGCGTATTCTGTTCAGTTCAAGGCACATCCGCCCAGCGTGAGAGGGGAAGTTCCATGACCATCCCGCCAGTGCACGAACCCGAGCCGTTTCCGCCCGAACCCGGTCCGGAGCCCACATCGCCGGATCCCACCCAGCCGCGCCCGCCCGGCCCGCCGTCTCCCAATCCGTTCCCCGCGCCGGCGCCCCCAGGCCCGCTGCCCGTCCCGGATCCAGGGCCCGCACCGCTGCGTCCGGACCCCACCAGGGACTGACCGGAGAAGCCAGAACCTAGTCCGGAAGGGGCCTCTTGCACAGCAGGAGCTGTGCAGAGGCCCCTTCCGTGCGCCCGGGCCAAGGCGGAAATCCGAAGCCTGCAGGACCCAAAAATTCTTCAGGAATCGGCACCCAAACCCCTTGCGGACCTGCTTCCACGGTGCTAAAAAATCTATGTCAGCGAATATAGATCGACTGACGTGGATGTTGGATCAACTCTCACGAGGAGGGAAGCCATGTTGATGCGAACCGATCCGTTCCGCGAGCTGGACAGGCTAACCCAGCAAGTCCTCGGAACCACTGCACGTCCGGCGGCGATGCCGATGGATGCATGGCGCGAGGACCAGGAATTCGTCGTGGCCTTTGATTTGCCGGGTGTCACGGCGGACTCGGTGGACCTGGATGTCGAACGGAACGTCCTGACGGTGCGGGCGGAGCGTCCCGATCCCGCTGGCAAGGATACCGAGCTGATTGCCGCTGAGCGGCCGCGCGGCGTCTTCAGCCGCCAGCTGATTCTTGGCGACACCTTGGACACAGAGAAGGTGAAGGCCAGCTATGACGCCGGTGTCCTGACGCTGCGGATCCCGGTCGCCGAAAAGGCCAAGCCGCGCAAGATCGAAATCGAAACGAAGGGGGAAAAGCAGGAAATCGCTGCCTAGACCTTAAGGACCGGGAGGCGGCCATATCTGTTGACTGCCTTTTTGGGGCGAATCGCCATTCTGTGCACGCCACAGCGCCAAACAGCGCAACGGCAGCGTAGGCCCTGACCTCCCGACACGGCGGCCCCCGGCTTTGGCCGGGGGCCGTCCGCATGTCCGGGCGGTCCACGTCAAGGGTCAGGTGCCCAGTTCCAGCATCAGGGCCGGCAGTTCGTCGGCAAGTTCACGGGCCAGGAACCCCAACGGGCCCAGCCTGCTGGCCAGCCTGTCTGCCGCGGCTGCGTGCAGGTGGGTACCCCAACAGGCTGCCTGCGCGCTGCTGGTTCCCCGGGCACGGACCCCGGAAATGGCCCCGGCCAGCACGTCCCCGCTGCCGGAGGTGCCCAGTCCGCCGTACCCCGTGGTGATCTTCCACAGGTCCGGCTCGTCGGGGTTCAGCCCTGGCGGCTGGGTGATCAGCCCCTGGCAGCTGACTACGGCGTCGAACCGTTCGGAGATTTCGGCCAGGTCCTTCTCGAGGTCATCCGTGTCCCGCCCCAGCAGGATGCCGGCCTCCGTGGGATTCGGTGTGAGGATGAGGCGGCCGCGCCACGGGTCCAGCTGGTCCTCCAGGTGTACCAGCGCGGCCAGCGCGTAGGCATCGAGGACGACGGCGGCGCCTTGCTTGCTGCCGGCGCCACCACCGGGGTTGCCGCCACCGCCGTGGTCGCCGCCGGCCTCGCGCTTAAGCAACGCCTCCAGCAGTTCACCGGCAAGGTCGGGGTCGTCCAGGCCGGGCCCCACCAGGAGGGCATCCGCCTGGTCCACGTAGGAGTGGATGCTGTCCAGTTCCGGTTTGACCGAGCCGCCGGCAGTCTCCGGCAGGCCGATGGAACCGCACTCGGGCAGCGCCACCCCCAGCTGGACGGCCACCGACCCGGCAACGGCCAGGGTCAGCTTTCCGGCGCCCGCGCGCAGCGCTGCGGTGCCGGCCAGCAGGGCGGCGCCGGGGGTGGCCCGGGCACCGCCCACCACCAGCACTGAGCCACGGGAATACTTGTCCGCGCCCGGTGCCGGCAGCGGCCAGTCCCGCAGGAGCGACGGCGTCACCAGGGTGGCGCCGGAGGATTCACCGCGGCCGGACACTGGTGTCTCCGGCATGCTCGGTGACGGTGACGCCCTGCTCGGCCAGGTGGTCGGCCACGTTGAAGCTCTCCAGCGTCCACGGCCCAACGCCGGAGGGGCGGACGAACCGGGTCACCGAGGCGTTGAGGATGGCCTCCGTGGCTGCCAGGTCCAGCAGTTCCTTCTCGCTCAGCCCCTCCAGCACGTACCGGAACAGC
The DNA here is from genome assembly GCF_059492155.1 of Pseudarthrobacter sp. Pseusp20. Taxonomy (NCBI): domain Bacteria; kingdom Bacillati; phylum Actinomycetota; class Actinomycetes; order Micrococcales; family Micrococcaceae; genus Pseudarthrobacter; species Pseudarthrobacter sp. Pseusp20. The sequence continues at coordinate 3,816,813 of NZ_CP168521.1, read as the reverse complement.
ATGATCACGGCGTCGTGGCACACCAGCATCACCCGCTGGCCGGTGCCCAGGCCGTTCAGCTCTGCCAGGACGGACCGCAGCCGCAGCGCCACGTCCGCCCAGGATTCCCCTCCCGGCGGCCGGTAATACAGTTTTCCCAGCCAATCCCTGCGTTCGGATTCCTCGGGGTAGCGGCTCTCCACGCCCAGCCGCGTGAGCCGGTCCAGGATGCCGAGTTCGCGGTCGCGGAGCCGCTCGTCCGTGCGCACCTGCAGCGGCCAGCCGGCTGTTTCCACCGCAATTTCAGCGGTCTGGCGGGCACGGGCATAGGGGGAGGACACCACGGCGTCAGGGCGGAACTCCCCGGCGGTCCGGCCCAGGGCGATACCCAGCGCCTTGGCCTGTTCCCTCCCGGTTGCCGACAGGTCCACGTCCGCATCACGGGCCGGAACCTCGATGACCTCCACGCCGGCCGCACGGGCCTCGGTGGCCGCCACGTTGCCCTCGCTCTCGCCGTGCCGGACCAGGAGCAGCTCCACGGCCCCGGCCTGCTGGACGGCCTCCGTCAGGCCGTCGTCGTTTGCTGATTCACCCTTCAAGAAACCACCCCGTCCTCGCCGTGCCCGAAATGCCGTGCCGATTGCAGGAACACTACCAACGGCGTACCCAGGGGGCGGCGGAAAATAACGGCCGACGGCGGCCGCGCACCATGGGTGCGCGGCCGCCGTCGGCGCAGCAACAGTGCCGCGGGGACCCGAAGCTACGGCTCCGGCGTCAGGACCTTGGAGAACACCGTGGCTCCGTTGGCGTTGCGAAGGCTCACGGTGAAGCTGTTGTCCGCATCCAACTGGACGTGCCCGAAGAACTGGTTTTCGCCGCCGCGCGGGGACTCCCCGGCAAAGCGCCCTGCCTTCGAGAACACCACCTCGGGCCCGAACGTGCCGTCCATCGTGTTGGGGCCGAATGATCCCGCGGCGATGGGCCCGGCCACGAACTCCCAGAACGGATCGAAGCCGGTGAAGGCTGCCCGTTCGGGGGAGTAGTGGTGGGCGGCGCAGTAGTGCACATCGGCGGTGAGCCACACCGTGTTCTTCACGCCGTTGCGCTTGAAGGCGCTCAACACCGCGGCAATTTCCAGCTCACGGCCCAACGGGGCGCCGGCGTCGCGGTTGGACAGGCTCTCCTGGTTGACCGGGCCGTCCGGCACCACGATGCCCAGCGGCAGGTCCGCGGCGATCACCTTCCAGGTCGCCTTTGACTTCGAAACTTCGCCGATCAGCCAGTCCACCTGCTCCTGGCCCAGGATGGAGGTGGCGTAAGGCTCCTTGCCGTCCGTGTTGGGCGATTTGAAGGTGCGCATGTCCAGGCAGAAGACGTCCAGCTGCGGTCCGCGGCTGATCTTCCGGTAGATCCGGGCGGGCTGGTACTGGCCGGCGTCGTCGAACGTTCCCGGGCGCCAGACGGCCGAGCTGTCCGCGATGGGCATGTTTTCCTGCCATGCCTGCCGGCCGCGGGCAGCCAGGGTGTTGACGTCCCGCACCGTGTAGCGGGAGTCATCGATGATCTGGCCGGGGTACCAGTTGTTGTGGGTCTCGTGGTCGTCCCACTGGGCGATCACGGGGACGTCAGCGAACATGGCCCGCATGTTGGCGTCCATGGAGTTGTACCGGTGCCGGCCGCGGAACTCGGTGAGCGTTTCAGCCACCTTGGAGACCTCCTCTGTCACCAGGTTCCGCCACACCTGGCCGTCCTTTTCCACCACGCTTTCGGCGATGGGCCCGTCGGCGTAGATGGTGTCGCCGGAGTGGATGAAGAAGTCCGGGCGGGTCTGGTGCATGGCCCGGTAGCCGCGCATCCCGCCGATCTCCTCGTTGATGCCCCACCCCTGGCCAGCGGTGTCGCCGGTCCACACAAAGCTTTGCGCAGACGACGCCGGGACGTCGCCGCCGCTGCTGGTGCCACCGGTGCGGCCCGTGCCGTTGATCGTTCCGGCGTCCGGCGCCGTGCGGAAGCTGCCGCGGACCGTCTCGCCGGCCGCCCCGCCGTCGTCCTCGAAGCTGATGTCCAGTGCGAAGCGGGTGTTGGACGGCAGGTTTCCCGCATGGATCTTGGCGGTGAAATCGGACGCCTGGGTGGCCCGGGGCCCGCGGAGCACCCGCTCAAAGGCGCCGCGCCCGCGCAGGACCTGGCCGCCGTCGTCCACGGCCCGCAGGACTGCCGTCATCCGGCCGGCGCCGGACGCGCGGGACCACAGGACGGCTGAATCGGAGGTGACGTCGCCGGTGGCGATGCCGCTGGGCAGGGTCAGGCGGTTGCGGACCAGCGCGACGCCTGACGGTGTGGTGCCCGCCTGGGCAGCGGCCGGGACGGATGCGAGCGCGGCGGCCAGGACCGACCCCTTGACGACGGTGCGGCGTGAAACGGTGGCGCGGGAGTTCTCAGTCATGCCCTCAGGTTCGCTCCGGCGGGCGCACAGACTCTGTCCCGACGGTGAACCCCGGGTAAGCCGCTGCTGAACAAGGCGTGGCGGCCGCGTCCGGAGCGTATTGCCGCAGTGGCGACGCGCAAATTCCGCTGCGACGCCCAAAGTCATCGGCGCACCCCAAATATCGCCGCGCCAGGGAATATGCGCGTCGCCAGTGACTAAGCGTGTCGCTGGCGTGCCCTAAGGCCTCGCGAAGTCGCCGATCCGGCCCTCCCGAAGTGCCGCCCCCACGGCCGCGATGCCTCCGTAGTCCGGAAACAGTACGGACTGCCCGGCAACGAATCCGGAGCCCGCCGTCGGAAGCGTCATGGTGCCGATGGCGTTAGTATCCAGATTGCGCAGGCTGTAGGCCAGGATCGCTGCCTGGACGGGATCGAATCCCTTGTCCACCGTGAGGCAGCAGGAGGCAAAGTCGACCAGCGACCGCACCGCGTTCACGTCGTTCAGGGCACCGCCCCCGGTGAGGCGGGCCAGGATGGCACGGAGCATGATCTGCTGGTCGCGGACCCGTTGGAAATCGCCGTCGGAGAACGCGTAGCGCTCGCGGGAAAATTCCAGGGCGGCCTGTCCGTCCAGGTGGTTCATGCCCTGGGTGAAGACGTGCTGGGTTTCGATCGAGGACTGGAAGGACATCGGCACATTGACGTCGATGCCGCCCAGGCCGTCCACCAGGAGCTTGAACCCGCCAAAGTCGAGCATCAGGGTGTGGTCGATGGTAATTCCCAGCAGCTGCTGCACCGTGGCGGTTTGCAGGTCGATCCCGCCATACTGGAGCGCGGAATTGATCTTGGCGCTGCCGAAGCCGGGGATGTCCACCCAGTTGTCGCGGTTGATGGAGACGAGGTAGAGGTTCCGGCGGTCGGCAGGGACATGGACCACCATCAGGGTGTCCGCCCTCTGGTCCTGCGGTTCACCGGTGGCCGCCGTGTGGGCGGCGGCATCCCGTGCCGGGGTGCCGCCGCGGATGTCGCTGCCGATGACGAGGATGTTCATCGGGGCGGCGGGCAGGTCCGGGATCGGGGCAGGCGGCGGTGGGGGAGCAGGAGCGGGCGGGGGAGTTTCAGAGGGAGTCGGGGTGGGTGTGGGCGTCGGCGTCGGGCTGGGCGACTCGGTTTGGGTGGCTGCAGGCTGTGCTTGCTGGCCGGAGCGGCTCAGGCTGAAGACCGCGACTCCGGCAGCCACCACAAGTGCCAGCACCACCAGGGCGGCGACCCAGCGGCGGCGGCCCAGAGCCGCCAGCCAGGCCGGCCGGTGGGAACCGGAGGAACCCGGCGGCAGGGAACCGGAGTTCCCGGAGTTACCGGGCCCGGATGGATCAGAACCGCCTGGGATGCTCATGACGCCTCCACCTCATTGTGTTTGGTGGGTTCAGTGTGCGTCGGGCACGCCCCGGTTGGCTACAAGGTTATCCAAACTGTCACCTGCGAAGGTTCCATCCGGTTCGGCGTCGAGCTGCTGTAACGCTGTTCCGCTAGGGCGACTGGGGCGCGGTCCCGGGGACCGGGGCGTTAAGGCGGGCATGGCGCAGGATGGAGACAATGGCGGGGGCCAGCTGGTCCTCCATCTCCCGGTACACCTCCGGCGCACGGCGGTACGGGTCCACGATGTCGTTGTCTGCGGTGTCGGCGGGGAGCGAAAGGTGGCGCACCCCGGCGGCCCGTGCCGGCAAGCCGCGCCACAAGGCGGCGTTGGCAGCCAGCCGGGCGTCGTCGTCGGACGCCTTGCCGCCCGGAAGCGCACCTGGGGAAGATTCGACGGCGGCCCGCTGGCCGTCTGTCCCGGAGGCCCGTTGGGCCAGGACATCAAGCATCCGGGCGAACTCGCGGATGGTGAACGTCCGCTTGAGCAGGGAGGCATCAAGCTGCAGGACCTCGCCGCGGTGCCCGGACGTCATGGTGAGCACCAGGTCAACGCCCCGCAGGATCCTGGGCGTGAGCTGCCGTGCCGCGAACCCTTCGGGATCACCGCCAAAGGTCCGCACGATGTCGGCCGAAATGGGCTGCATGGGTTCGCCCACCAGGGCGCGGGTGCCGGCGCTGGACACCTGGAAACCACCCGGCACCACCTGGTCGAGTCCTGCCTGCAGCAGCCGTTCGGCCACCGGCGAGCGGCAGATGTTGCCGGTGCAGACGGTCAGGATTCGTACTGGTGCGGAAGTGTCCAAGGAGATGTCTCTTTTCCCAGCTGCTGGCGGATCCGGTCCGGACCCGTGCCTTTCAACTTAACACGCAACGGCGCGGCGGCGGGCTCCCGGGCCGGGTGCCGCCGCCGCGCCGCAGGACTGCCCGGCGGCCGGAAGTGCCGGTTACAGGGTGGTCAGCAGCTGCTTCATCTGCGTGATCTCCGCCTGCTGCGCGTCCACGATGTCGTGGCCCAGCTTCACGGCGTCCGGGAATTTGCCGGCGCTGATCTCCTGCTGGGCCATGTCGATGGCGCCCTCATGGTGGCCGATCATCTGCTCGAGGAACAGCCGCGCGGCCTCGGTACCGGTGGCAGACTTCAGCTTCTCGATGCCGTCGTCGTCCACCATGCCGGTCATGCCGTGTCCGGAGTGGTCGCTCATCATGGTGGGCACGTTCCACCCGCTGAGCCAGCCGGTCATCTGCGCGATCTCCGGTGCCTGCGCCGCCTTGATCTTGGTGGCGAGCGCGGTCACCTCTGCGGGCATGTCCGGCTTGGCCAGGATGATGCCGCTCATCTCCACCGCCTGGGCGTGGTGCGGGATCATCATCTGGGCAAACATGATGTCCGCCTGGTTATGGTCGGCGTTGGCGCTGGGCATGGTGCCGGCGCTTGGCATCGTGCTGGACATGGGGTTGGAGCTGCCGTGGTCCATGGGCATGCCGTTGCCGGAGCCGGCATTGGCCGCGCATCCTGCCAGGCCGAGGGAAGCCGCCAGGGCAGCAGCAATGGACAGGGTTTTGATAGTGGTGTTCATGGGTCCTTCAGGGATGTAGTGGAACTGGGCCGGGGTACAGGGCGCAGTCCGGTTTACGTCCGGCTGATGGAGAGGTCGCACGGTGATGGGCTGGGCGGCAGGTACCCGTAGGAAGAGCCTGGGTTGCCGGCCGCCGGCAGCAACGGAAGGACGGCAAGGGTTGCCTGCGGCGGGAGGACCGTCACGGGGCCGCCGGGGACCGACGGCACGCAGGGCGCCCCCGACTCCTGCGCCCCCGGGCAGGAGTTGCCGCAGGTGCCCGGCGCCAGGGCCGGCGGGTCGGTGGAAGCCGGGTCGGTGGAAGCCGGGGCGGTGGAAGCCGGGGCGGCCGCGTGGCCGGCGTGGCCGGGATGGTCCCCAACCGCGGAATGCACGACGGCGGCGGCCCCGGTCGGTGCCGCGGGGGCGGCCGCGCTGTGCGTATCCATGCCCTGGGCAACAGGCCCGTGCGAGGCATGCCCGGCGGTCAGCACGTGCATGCCCAGCAGCCCGGAGATGACGGCCAGGGTGGCGGCCAGCAGCCAGGCAGCGCGGAGGAAGGACGCCACGGCGCGGGTGGTCATGGCTGTCCCTCCTTCCGATCTGTCCATGCTGTTCAACGTACCTCAGACGGGTTCAGTTTCAGGCGCCGGAGCAGCTGGGCGTTCAGGGCCACCACGATGGTGGACGCGGACATCATCACAGCCCCGGCAGCCGGGGACAGAACCACCCCGGCGAAAGCCAGGACGCCCGCGGCCAGCGGCACGGACAGGATGTTGTAGCCGGTGGCCCACACCAGGTTCTGCCACATCTTGCGGTAGCTGGCGCGGGACAGGTCCACCATGGACAGCACTGCCCGGGGGTCGTTCCCGGCCAGCACCACGCCCGCCGATTCCATGGCGACGTCGGTTCCGGCGCCAATGGCGATGCCCACCTCCGCGCGGGCCAGCGCCGGCGAGTCGTTGACGCCGTCGCCCACCATGGCCACCTTCAGCCCGCGGCCCTGCAGCTCGGCCACCTTCTTGTCCTTGTCCGAGGGCAGGACCTCGGCGAACACTTCGTCAATGCCCAGGTCCGCCGCCACGGCCTGCGCCACCTGGTGCGCATCACCGGTGACCATGGCCACCTTGACGCCCCTCCGTTGCAGGGCGGACACAGCCTGCCGCGACTCCGGCCGCACCGCGTCCTCCATGCTCACGGCACCCAGGACCGTGCCGTCGTCGACAACGTGGAGCACGGCGGCTCCGCGGTCCATCCACGCCCGGGTGCTTGAGGCCAGGGCCTCGGGTTCGACGACGCCGAGCTCGCGCAGGAGCGCAGGCCCGCCCACGTGCACGGTGCGGCCGTCCACGCTGGCCCGGACGCCCCGGCCCGGCAGGGAGGTGAAACCGGTGGCTTGGGGCAGTGGCAGGCTCCGGGCCCTGGCGGCGCGGACGATGGCCCGCGCCACGGGGTGCTCGCTGTCCGACTCGACGGCGGCGGCGAGGGCCAGCACGGCGTCCGCCCCGACGCCGCCGGCCACGGCAACGTCCTTCAGCTCCGGCTCACCGGTGGTCAGCGTGCCGGTCTTGTCGAACAGGACCACGTCGATGGTGCGCATCCGTTCAAGCGCCATCCGGTTCTTGATCAGCACCCCGGCCCGGGCCGCCTGCTCCGTGGAAATGGCGATCACCAGGGGTATCGCCAGACCCAGGGCGTGCGGGCAGGCGATGACCAGGACGGTGACGGTGCGGGTGACGGCGTCTGGAACGCTTCCCAGCAGTGTCCAGGCGATGAAGGTCAGGACACCGGCGCCGGCGGCGAAGTAGAAGAGGAAGGCCGCTGCGCGGTCTGCCAGTGCCTGGGCACGCGACGACGACGCCTGCGCCTCTTCCACCAGCCGCTGGATCCCGGCCAGGGTGGTCTGGTCGCCCACGGCGGTGACGCGCACCCGGACACTGCTGTCCGTGGCCACGGTTCCGGCCACCACCGGGTCGCCGGCGCCGCGTGCCACGGTTTTGGATTCCCCCGTGATCATGGACTCGTCGAACTCAGCCTGTCCGTCCACCACGGTTCCGTCCGCGGGCATGCGGGCGCCGGGGCGGACCAGGACCAGGTCGCCGGTCTTGAGGTGGGAAACGGGGACGGTTTCGGTGCCGCTGTCCGTAATGCGTTCGGCCTCGTCCGGCAGCAGAGCCGCGAGGGCATCCAGGGCGCCCTGCGCCGACCCGAGGGCACGCATCTCGATCCAGTGGCCCAGCAGCATGATGGCCACCAGCAGCGCCAGCTCCCACCAGAAGTCCAGGTCGAAGCCGCCGATGCGCAGGCTGGTGACCCAGGAAGCGGCAAAGGCCACCGTGATGGCCATGCCGATCAGCAGCATCATTCCCGGAGCGCGGTCCTTGAGCTCCTGCAGGCCGCCTTTGAGGAACGGCTGGCCGCCGTACAGGAAGATGACGGTGCCCAGGACCGGCGGGATCCAGGCGGAACCGGGGAATTCGGGCGGCATGTAGCCCAAAAGGTCGCCCATCATGGGGCTGAAATAGACCACCGGAACGGCCAGGACCAGCGTCAGCCAGAACCGGTCCTTGAACATGGCTGTGCTGTGCCCGGCGTGCTGGCCGTGCGTGTGGACGGTATGGTCGTCGTCGCTGTGGCCGCCGTGTTGTCCATGCCCGGCGCCGTGCGCCGGCGGCTGGGTCAGGGTTCCGCTGGGTGGCTGGTGATGGTCGTGCGGGCCGCCCTGGTGCTGCATGTCGTGATGGTCCTGCATCATTCCCCCTTCGAGGAAGCCGCTGCCAGGCGATCGGAATTTCCGACGGCGGCAGGGCGCTTTTGTGCCTCAGGCGCGGGCAGGGTGGTGGCCGGTTCCGCGGCGCCGGCAGGGGCGCAGCAGCTGCAGCCGGAGGAAGCGAGGGGGAGCTGGGGGCGGTTCCCGGTGTTCATGTCAGTTCCAATCCGTTGAGGGAATCAAGGGGCGCTGGGGTTGAACGGCTGTGAAGGCCGGTGTGGGCACCAGCCGGGACATACCACTTCACTGACAACACCACCAATATACCCCCTAGGGGTATAAGTGGCAAGGGTCCCTACTCTATGTATCCGGTGCATCCATAGGGCATCCCGCCCTACCTTCCGGCGCGCGGGCCGACCATACTGGGAGTAGTGACGAGAGCCCGCTCCCACAGGGGGGGGCTGGCCGGTGTGCGGGAGGGTGGACCTGTGATGGAGCTCAGCAACCTATACACGTATTCGAGTGCGCTCAGAGACAGTGAAAGCGATGCGGGCATCTTCAGGGTGGAGATGGGGCCTGCAGGCCCAACCTTCCACTGGTCGGACGGGATGTTCCGGCTGCACGGCTACCAGCGCGGCGATGTTGTCCCCAGCATGGAACTGATCTTGTCCCACAAGCACCCGGATGACCGGGAGCGGTGCGAGGAGATCCTGGCGCAGGTATCGACCACCGGCGGGTTCTTCTGCATGTACCACCGGATCGTCGATGCCCGCGGCCGGACCAGGCGTGTGCTCACCTCCGGCGAGGCGATCCTGGCCGCTGATGGAACGCTGGCGGCGTTCGAAGGCGTGACGGTGGACCTCAGCCGGACGCTGCAGCGCGAAACTGAAGAGGCTGCGCGCGAGGCCGTGGTGGGTGCCACCGCAACCCGCACGTTGATCGACCAGGCCAGGGGCATCCTCATGGGGCAGCTGAAGCTCGGCTCCGACGACGCCTTCCAGATGCTGGTCAGCACCAGCAGCCACCGCAACGTCAAGCTGGTGGTGGTGGCAGCGGAGTTGGTGCAGCTGGCCAACTCCCCGGAGGCGCGGACTTACCTCGACCGGGCCGTGCGGGCCATCCAGTTGAACGGCAGGGCAGAACGCATGAACGGCCGGGCAGACCGCACTGGAGGCCGCCGCGCCGGGTAGCCGGTACCCGGTAGGATATGGGGAGGTGCGCCGGGAAGTCTGGTCGGCATGGATTTGCCGAACCCGGATTTAAGGACGCCTTCATGACCTCCACCCCGCCCACGCCCAGCAGGAACAAGTTTTTCGGCTCCACCGTCTTCGCCCGCGGCAGCTACGCCGAAGCCCTGCGCATCGGGGAGATCCTCCGCAAGGAAACCGTGGGTGGAGCCCTCCTGGTCCTGGCTGCCGTGATTGCCCTCATCTGGGCCAACTCCCCGGCGTCGGACAGCTACTTTGCCCTCCGGGATCTCAGGGTGGGCTATGGGCCGTGGCACCTGGACCTGAGCCTGGGGGCCTGGGCAGCGGACGGGCTGCTGGCCATCTTCTTCTTCCTCGTGGGCCTGGAACTCAAACGCGAATTCGTTGCCGGCGACCTGCGGCAGGTCAGCAAGTCCATCGTGCCCGTCGCGGCCGCCGTGGGCGGCGTGGCTGTCCCGGCGGTGATTTACGCCGTCGTCAACCTCGCCAGCCCGGAAACTCTGCGCGGCTGGGCCATCCCCACCGCAACGGACATTGCCTTTGCCGTCGCTGTCCTGGCCATCATCGGATCCCACCTGCCCAGCGCCCTGCGGATCTTCCTGCTGACGCTGGCCGTGGTGGATGACCTGATTGCCATCACCATCATCGCGTTCTTCTACTCCAGCGACATCCAGGCCGCGCCGCTGCTCCTGGCCCTCATCCCGCTGGCCGTCTACACCTTCCTGGCCCAGAAGTACCGCCGGTTCTTCGGCCGCCACGCAGTTGCCGCCTGGCTGATCCTGCTGCCGCTGGGTGCCGCGACCTGGGCGCTGGTGCACGCCTCCGGCATCCACGCCACCGTGGCCGGGGTGCTCCTGGGCTTCGCCATTCCCGTGATCCGGTCCCGGGCCTCCGGCGGCCCGGAGGCAGGGCCCGGACTGGCCGAGATCTTCGAACACCGGTTCCGTCCGATTTCCGCCGGCGTGGCCGTTCCCATCTTCGCGTTCTTCTCCGCCGGCGTGGCCGTTGGCGGGTGGGAGGGCCTGGGCTCAGCCCTGACGGACCCGGTGGCGCTGGGGATCATCCTGGGCCTGGTCCTGGGCAAGCCGGTGGGCATCATGGGCACCACGTGGATCCTGACCAAGGCCACCAGGGCCAGCCTGGACAGCTCCTTCAAATGGATCGATGTGTTTGGCGTGGCGCTGCTGGCAGGGATCGGGTTCACCGTGTCCCTGCTGGTGGCGGAGCTCAGCTTCGGCCATGGCAGCCTCCATGACGACCACGCCAAGGTGGGCATCCTGGCTGCGTCACTGATCGCCGCGCTGCTGGCCACGGCTGTGCTGCGGACCCGGAACCGGCAGTACCGGGTCGCCGAAGAGCTTGAGAGGGTGGATTCGGACCACGACGGCGTCCCGGACGTCTACCAGGAACGCACCTGACCCTTCGCCGGGCTTCAGGCGGGGGCGAGTGGTTTTGCCTGGGTCTTGGCTGATACCTGGGTTCCCGTTTCGGCGGGGGCTTCCACGTGGCGGATCTCCAGGGCCTCGGGGTCCAGCAGCTTGCGGGTGCCGGTGCGGGCGTCCAGGATCCAGAAGAGTTCCAGGTGCGGGACGACGTCCGTCACCCGTCCCTTGTGGAAGAGCCTGCCGCGGTGCCATGCCTCAATCTGGTCCCCGATGCGGAGCTGGGCGGTACGTACTCCTTGTGCCTCCATGTGGGCTGCCTCCTGCTGTTGTATCCCCGTAAGCACAGCTTGCCCTGACGAGGTTGCCGGAGTGTTTCCGCCCGGTGTTTTTTCTGTGTCAGCAGGGGCGGGCGCACCGATCAGAAGCTTGTTCGTCCATCTGTGCCCTGTAGCTTCGGATGGGCGGACAAGCTTCTGATACGCAGCTGAGCGCGGCGGGCCGGAGCTCAGTCCTCGATCGGGAACGCGACGGCTTCGCCCACAACCCGCAGGCACAGCTCCATGCCGGGCCGCGCGATCGACGCGTTCCAGTGCCGGATGGTGATCACTTCGCCGCCGCCGGGGTAGCGGTGGTCGGCGTGCTCTGCCACTTCCTGGGGCACGTTCAGCTTCAGCCGCACCGTGGTTTCGGGCCCGAAGTAGTCGGTGTCCACCACCACGCCGCGGATGGGGCCGTCTTCGGCGATGCGGATCTGTTCCGGCCGCAGCATCAGCTGCACCCGTCCCTGCGCCGGTGGCCTGCGCACCGGGATGCCGCCCAGGGAGCAGGTGGCCAGGGACCCTTCCAGCCAGGCGTCCAGGATGACGGCGTCGCCCAGGAATTCAGCGGTGGCGCGGTCTGCGGGGCGGGTGTACACCACAAAGGGGTTGCCGATCTGGGCCAGCTTGCCTCCGCGCATCACGGCCACCTGGTCGGCGAAGGAGAGGGCCTCGGCCTGGTCGTGCGTGACCAGGATGGTGGTGACGCCGGCCTCGGCCAGCACCTTGGCCACGGCGCGGCGGGTGGCCACGCGGAGCCCGGCATCCAGGGCGGAGAAGGGCTCGTCCAGGAGCATCAGCTCCGGTTCACGGGCCAGCGCCCGGGCCAGGGCAACCCGCTGCTGCTGGCCGCCGGAGAGCTGGTGCGGCCGGCGCTTGGCCATGGCGGCATCCAGGGACACCATTTCCAGGAGTTCGGCAACGCGTGCTGCCACGGCCCGCCTGCCGCCTTCAAGCTTTGCCGCATCAAGGCCGAAGGCAACGTTCTGGCCCACGGTGAGGTGCGGGAACAGGGCACCGTCCTGGGCCACGTAGCCGATCTGGCGCTTGTGCGCCGGCAGCCAAGCGCCCTCACCCGCCACCAGGGTCCCGTTGAGCGAGATGCTGCCGGTGTCCGGATGCTCAAACCCGGCGATCAGGCGCAGGAGCGTGGTCTTGCCGGAGCCTGACGGTCCCACGATGGCGGTGGTTCCGCCCTTGGCCACGGACAGGTTGACGCCCCTCAGGACCGCCTGCGATCCGAAGTTCTTGGTGACGTCCGTGATCTGCAGGTGGCTGTTGGTGGTTGCGGCCACTGAGGGTGCCACCCGCGGCTCGGGCAGCCTGCGGGTCGATGGTGCTGTCACTGTCCGGCTACTTTCTTGGACTGTTGGAAGAGGAGATAGGTCATGGGTGCGGAAAGCAGGATCATCAGCAGGGCATAGGGTGCGGCGCCGGCGTAGTCGATTTCGCTGCTCTTGCTCCAGAACTCGGTGGCCAGGGTCCGGGTGCCGTTGGGGGACAGGAGCAGCGTGGCGGTAAGTTCGTTGGCGATGGCCAGGAACACCAGGGCAGCCCCGCCCGCGGCGGCCGGAGCCGTGAGCCGCAGGGTGACACGGATGAAGGCCAGCAGCGGCGGCTTGCCCAGCGCCTGTGCTGCCTCGTCGAGTTCCTTGGGCGCCTGTGCCAGGCCGGCCCGGAGGTTCACCAGGGCCCGCGGAAGGAACAGGAGAACATATGCGGCCACCAGCACTCCCGCCGTCTGGTAGATCCCCGGTACCAAGCGGATGCTGACGGTGACGAAGGCCAGGGCCACCACGATGCCGGGCATGGAGCTGGTGACATAGTTGGACAGTTCCAGGGACTTGCTGAACCAGCCGGGCCTCCGGACCGCGAGGTAGGCCATGGGGAAGGCGACAACGATGGTGGCTGCGGCGCCGAGGAGCCCGTACCAGAACGTGGCAAGTAGTGCGGGGAGGAATTCGGAGGCGGTCCAGGCCTCGGCCCCGCCGGCCAGGATCCACTTCAGCACGTAGAACAGCGGGAGGCCGAACGCCAGGGCGGTCAGCGCCAGCAGGAAGAGCTGCGCGGGGACGTGGTAGGCATGCAGGGGGAGCCGCAGAGCCTTGGCCTGCACGCCTGAACCGATCCTCGCGTAGCGTGCCGTGCCGCGGCTGCGGACTTCGGCCACCAGCAGCAGCAGGCAGAAGAACACCAGCACGCTGGCCAGCATGTTCCCGGCGGCGCCGTTGAACGTGGACCGGTACTGGGTCATGATCGCGGTGGTGAAGGTGTCGAAGCGGATCATCGCGAAGGCGCCGTATTCGGCCAGCAGGTGCAGCCCCACCAGCAGCGCGCCGCCCGTCAGTGCGATCCGCAGCTGGGGGAGCACCACCCGGAAGAAGGCCCGCCAGGCGCCCAGTCCCAGCGCGGCGGCCGACTGCTCTATGGCCGGGTCCAGCCGGCTCAAGGTGGCTGCCGCCGGAATGTAGACCAGCGGGAAGTAGGAGAGGGTGGAAATCAGGATCCCCGAGCCCAGGCCGCCCAGCGACGGGATGGCCGACACCCAGGCGTAGCTGTTCACAAACGCCGGGACGGCCAGCGGCGCGGCCAGCAGGACTGCCCAGATTCGGTGGCCGCGCAGTTTGGTCCGTTCCACCAGCCATGCCCCCGCCACGCCAAGCAGCAGGCACAGCGGGATGGTGGCAGCCATCAGGAGCAGGGTGTTCAGCAGCAGTTCGCCCACCCGGGGGCGCAGGATGAGGCCGACGGCGGTGTCCCACCCGGTTGCCACCGTCATGTAGGCCACGTACCCCAGCGGGATGAGGGAGAAGAGGGCGATCAGCACCGCCACGACGGACACCGCGGAAACGCCGAAAGGCGGGCGGGGGCGTGTGCCCCGGCCCGCCGTCGTCGTGCTCCGCCGTGGGGGAGCCGATAGATCGGAGGTCACGGAATTACAGTAGTCCTGCCTGGGTCATCAGATCGCTGACCTTCTGGGAGTTGAGTTTCGCAGCGTCCACCTTGGGGGCCTGCAGGTCCTTGATGGGAACCAGCTTGTCGTTGGCAGGCACATCAGAGCCGATGGCGTACTCGAAGGACGTGCCGTTCTTCAGGACTTCCTGCCCCTTCTTGCCGGTGATGAACTTCAGGAAGGCCTGCGCGGCTGCAGCGTTCTTGGACGATTTGAGCACGCCGCCACCGGAGACGGACAGGAACGCGCCCGGGTCCTCATTCTTGAAGTAGTAAGGCGTGACGTTGTTGGAGTTCTCGCCGGTCTTGGCCTGGTCGCCGTAGTAGTAGTAGTGGTAGATCAGCGCGGCATCCACTTCACCGGCGTTGACTGCCTTCATGGCCGTGCTGTTGCCTTTGTACGCCTTGGAGTTGTCCTTCATGGCCTTGAGCCAGTCCTCGGTGGCGGACTCGCCCTTCAGTTCCAGCAGTGCGGAGACAATGGCCTGGAAGTCCGCGCCGGTGGGCGACGCAGCCCAGCGGCCCTTCCATTCGGGCTTGGCCAGGTCAAGCATGGACTTGGGCAGCTGGTCCTCGGTGAGCTTGGTCTTGTTGTAGACCAGGACGGTGGAGCGTGCGGCGATGCCCGTCCACTTCCCGGTGGAGGGGGTGAATTCGGAGGGGACCTGGGCCAGGGTGTCCTTGTTGACGTCGGCGAACAGGCCGGCGTTCTCCACCTGGGTCATGGCGGGGGAGTTTTCGGTGAGGAACACGTCCGCGGGGGACGCCTGGCCTTCCTGGATGATCTGGTTGGACATCTCCGTGTCATCGCCCTGCCGGAGGGTCACCTTGATGCCGGTTTCGGCCGTGAAGGCATCCACCCATTCCTTGGTGAGGCTCTCGTGCTGGGCGTTGTACACCGTAATCCCGCCCGCGGCGGCGCCGCCGGAAGCGGAAGACGAGCCGTTGCCGGCGGGGGTGGCGCCGCCGCAGGCGGTCAGGCCAAGAGCGGCGGTGGCGGCGAGTGCGATGCCGGCCAGCGCGCTGTTGCGGATCTTCATTGAGGCTGCTTTCGGTGGGGAAAAAGTCTGCTTGAACCTAAGTCCTGATGGGCGCCGGTAAACGGTGCCTATGTCAGGAAACTGTAGGGTAGGCAAACCTAAGCTCCAAGCCGGAAAGCGCTTTAAGTGATGAGGTTCACATCAATTACGCAAACAAGGCGTGACGTAATTCTGATGGTCCGCTAGGTGTTCGGGTTGGGGTCGTGGACGTCGTGCTCCCCGATGTCCGCGGCACCCAGGAGGCTCTCCGCGGGGGCGTTTTCGGACGGGTGGAGCCGGACGCTCAGCTCCGGGTGGTGCAGGTCCAGGGCGGGACGTTCCGAACGGATCCGGGGCAGCGAGGTGAAGTTGTGCCGCGGCGGCGGGCAGGAGGTGGCCCACTCCAGCGAAGCGCCGAAGCCCCAGGGATCGTCCACGGTGACCTTCTTGCCGGCGCGCCAGGTGATGTAGACGTTCCAGAAGAACGGGATGAGGGACGCTCCAAGGAGATACGACCCGATGGTGGAGAACTGGTTCATTCCGGTGAAGTTGTCCTCCGGCATGTAGTCCGCGTACCGGCGGGGCATGCCCAGGACACCCAACCAGTGCTGGATGAGGAACGTGGCGTGGAAGCCCAGGAACAGCATCCAGAAGTGGATCTTGCCCAGGCGCTCGTTGAGCATGGTGCCGGTGAACTTGGGCCACCAGAAGTAGAACCCGGCGAACATGGCGAACACCACCGTGCCGAACACCACGTAGTGGAAGTGCGCCACTACGAAGTAGGTGTCCGAGACGTGGAAGTCCATGGGCGGCGAAGCCAGGATAATCCCGGTGAGGCCGCCGAACAGGAACGTGGCCAGGAACCCCATGCTCCAGAGCATCGGCGTTTCGAAGGTCAGCGACCCGCCCCACATGGTGCCGATCCAGTTGAAGAACTTCACGCCGGTGGGCACCGCGATGAGCATGGTCATGAAGGCGAAGAACGGCAGGAAGATCGCGCCGGTGACGTACATATGGTGGGCCCACACCGTCACGGACAGGGCTGCGATGGCGATGGTGGCGTACACGATGCCCTTGTAGCCAAACAGGGGTTTGCGGCTGAAGACCGGGAAGATCTCCGACACGATGCCGAAGAACGGCAGCGCAATGATGTACACCTCCGGGTGGCCGAAGAACCAGAACAGGTGCTGCCAGAGGATGGCGCCGCCGTTGGCCGGGTCGAAGATGTGGGCCCCGAACTTGCGGTCCGCGCCAAGCGCGAACAGGGCGGCGGCCAGCGGCGGGAATGCCATGAGCACCAGGATGGCGGTGACGAGGGTGTTCCAGGTGAAGATGGGCATCCGCCACATGGTGAGCCCCGGGGCGCGCATGCAGATGATGGTGGTGATGAAGTTGACCGCACCAAGGATGGTGCCGAAGCCGGACAGCGCCAGGCCGAAGACCCACAGGTCACCGCCGATGCCCGGGGTGAACGTCGTGTTCGACAGCGGCGCATAGGCGAACCAGCCAAAGGACGCTGCGCCCTGCGGGGTGATGAAGCCGGACACCGCGATGGTGGAACCGAACAGGAAGAACCAGAAGGCCAACGCGTTCAGGCGCGGGAACGCCACGTCAGGAGCGCCGATCTGCAGCGGCATGATCACGTTGGCGAACCCGGCAAACAGCGGGGTGGCGAACATCAGCAGCATCACCGTGCCGTGCATGGTGAACAGCTGGTTGTACTGTTCCTTGGTCTGCAGGATCTGCATGCCGGGCTCGAACAATTCGGCGCGGATGAGCAGCGCCATGACACCGCCCAGGCAGAAGAACACGAAGGACGCAATCAGGTACATGTACCCGATGGTCTTGTGGTCGGTGGAGGTGATCCAGTTGACGATGATGGTGCCTTTGGAGCGCCGGACCACTGCCGGTGCCGCCGTGGCTGCGGTTCCGCCCATTCTTTGGCCTGTGGTGGTCATGTTCGGTGCCCTCCTTTACTGTGCTGCGTCCGGGGCCTGCGGTGACGGGGCCGACATCGGTGCCCTGTTGTAGTCGGCGCCCAGGTTGCCCGTGTTGCCCTTGGCCTTCAGGTCCGCGATGTGGCTGTCATACTCCTGCTGGCTGACCACCCGGACCTTGAAGAGCATCTCGGAGTGGTACTCGCCGCAGAGTTCGGCGCACTTGCCCATGTATTCGCCCACGCGGTTGGGGGTGATGTTGATGTAGGGGTTGTACTGTTCGTGGCCCGGATACAGGTCGCGTTTCTGCAGGAAATCCACCACCCAGAAGGAATGCTGCACGTCGCGCGACTGCAGGTGCAGTTCCACTTTCTTGCCCACCGGCAGGTAGAGGGTGGGCAGCCGGTCCGGGGTGCCCCAGTCGCCGGTCAGGTGGGCCTGCTGTCCGGCGTCCTCGTGGACCTGTTCCTTGACGTAGTTGAAATCCCAGGACCACTGCTTGCCGAAGACGTCGATCACCACGTCCGGGTTGGGGTAGCGTGCATCGATGGCCCGCTGTTCCCGGTCCGTGAAGACGAACAGGACGCCGATGACGATCAGCGGGATGGCCAGGTAGAACACTTCCAGCGGAAGGTTATAGCTCAATTGCGCGGGGAACCCTACGGTGTTCTTCCGGCGCCGGTAGGCAACGATGACCCAGATCATCAGTCCCCAGGTGATGATGCCCACCACCAGTGCAGCGATCCAGGAGTTGACCCACAGGTCCGTGATCAGCGCGGTGTTGTTGGTGGTGTCACGGTTGCCGGGCAGGAAGCCGCGGGACACTTCGGCGGAGCAGGAGGCCAGCAGCGGCAACACACCAAGGCCAGCGCCCAGTCCTGCCAGGCGCCGCATGCTTTGGTTTTTGAATGGTTTCCTACCCACCTGTGGTCCCTCCGGCATGCTCCAGAAGCCCAACTGCATGAGCCCACTGCTGGCCCCGGGACCAGCAGTTGTGTGCCCCACCCTACGCCGGGGCGGATGCTGATGGGAAGAGGTTTTCGGGGGGGGCTGCGCTAGCGGCTGCCGGCCCAAACGGACACTGCTCCCGAATGGCCGGTCACGATGCTTTGGTACACCAGGAACAGTCCCGCCAGTACGCCCAGCACCGAGGTGGCGGGGAGCAGCCAGCGGGACTCCAGAAGCCCGCGGAGACCGTGGAAGGCGGGTCGGCGTGTCAGGAGCGTGGGGAAGGCTGCGGTGATCTGGGCACCCACGGCCACCAGGAACAACACTGTGACGTAGCGGAGGAAACTCCCCTGGTGGGCGTGCTCCTCAACCAGTTGTGACGCGCCCCTGGCCTTTTCCAGCTGTTCCCCCGCTTCGGCGGTAAGGACGGACAGCGGAACCAGCAGCAGTGCCAGGACTCCCATGGGCCAGGCCAGGTAACGCCTGGTGCGCCGGAGCAGGGCGAAAACCACTGCCGAGACCCCGGCCAGCGGAGCCAGGACCACCACGCCGTGGATCAACAGAATATGGGCCGGAAGGCCGGCGATCTCCAGCACGGGAAACTCCTGATCAGTAGCGGGCAGCGGAATGTGGGAAGTGGCTGGGTTCGAGAAGGGCTAGGCGATGCCGGTGGTGCCCAGGAGGCTTCCCACTGCGAACGTGAAGGCCATGGCAAGCGCCCCGCCAACCACCAGCCGGATGGTGGCCTTGCGCTTGGAGCTGCCGCCGATTTTGGCGCTGACGGTGCCGGTCAGCGCGAGCGCCAGGATGACGGCGACGAACGTGACCGGGATGCGCGCCCCTTCGGGCGGGAAGATGATGGCCAGCATAGGCAGCACGGCGCCGACGGTGAACGCGATGGCGGAGGCGAAGGCTGCGTGCCAGGGGCTGACCACTTCCTCTTCGTCGATGTTCAGTTCGGCAGACAGGTGTGCCTTCAGTGCGTCCTTTGCCGTCAATTCTTCGGCAACTGTCCGGGCCGTGGCTTCGCTGAGTCCCTTTGCCTGGTAGATGTGCGCAAGCTCTGCCAGTTCGCCGTCGGGATCGTCCCTGAGCTCCTGGCGTTCCTTTTCGATCAGTGCCCGCTGGCTGTCGCTTTGGCTGCTCACGGAAACGTATTCGCCCAACGCCATGGACACGGCGCCGCCCACCACCGCCGCGGTGCCTGCCACCAGGATTGGCGCGAGGTCGTTGGTCACCCCGGCCACGCCCACCACAGTTGCCGCCACGGAGACGATGCCGTCGTTCGCGCCCAGGACACCGGCCCGCAGCCAGTTCAGGCGGGATGCCACGCTGCTGTCGTGCGGTTCGTTGCGGCTCAGCTTGAGAGTTTCAGACATGCTGGCAGTAAAGCACTGCAGGGACCCCTCTGCCACGAAGGTTTGCATCCCCTAACCACACGGGCATGCCTGGTGCAGACCCTGTACCAACTGCAATCCTGGGCGTACCTTAAAACAAATAAGTTTACTTACTAGTCCTGAAAAGGCAGGATCCAGGCCTGGACGCTCCATGAGCAGGCAACGGGAGAAGGACGACGGCGATGGACACCTACGGCAATGACGGCAACGGAGGCGCGGGCGCAGGCAGGCGGACGTTCGGCGTCGAGGAGGAGCTGCTCCTGGTGGACCCCGCAAACGGGGAAGCCGTGCCGATGGCCGGAGCACTCCTGAACCTGTACGTCCGCCCCCTGCAGGCCGGAGCCGGGCCCGTCCTGGCCGCTGAGTTCCAGCAGGAAATGATCGAGGTGGTCACCCCGCCCCACGCCACCCTGGCACGGCTGGAACAGGACATCATTGCCGGGCGGGGCATCGCCCGGCAGGCGGCAGGGGACATCGGCGTCAGGGTGGCCGCGTTGGGCACCTCGCCGCTCCCGGCCGACCCGCATCCCGTACAGCTCCGGAGATTCAGGGCAATGACGGAGGAATACGGGCTGACCGCCAGGGAACAGCTCACCTGCGGGTGCCACATCCACGTTTCGGTGGAGTCGCCGGAGGAAGCCGTGGCCGTGCTGGACCGGATGCGTATCTGGCTGCCGGTGCTTATCGCCCTCAGCGCCAACTCACCGTTCTGGCACGGCCAGGACAGCGGCTACGCCAGCTACCGCTCCCAGGTCTGGAACCGCTGGCCCTCGGCCGGTCCGCTGGACATCCTGGGGACCCCGGACGCCTACCACCAGCTGGTGCACGACATGGTGAGCACCGGCGTCGCCCTGGACGAGGGCATGGTCTACTTCGATGCCCGCCTCTCGCGGCACTACCCCACAGTAGAGATCCGCGTGGCCGACGTGTGCCTGCGGCCGGAGAACACCGTCATGCTGGCGGGAATTGCCAGGGGCCTGGTGGAAACGTCCGCGCGGGAATGGCGCGAGGGCATCGAGCCGGTGTCGGCGCCCTCGGCGCTGCTTCGGCTGGCCGCCTGGAAAGCAAGCCGGTGGGGGCTGCGGGGAGAACTGCTGGACCCGCATACGCACCGCCCGGCGTCCGCGCTCGCCGTCGTGAATTCCCTGCTGAACCACATCCGTGGGGCGCTGGAAGACATGGGTGACCTGCCCCGGGTGGAGGCCCTGGTGGACGCGGTACTCAACACCGGCACCGGCGCCGTGCGGCAGATGGAGGTGCTGCACCGCACCGGCGACCTGGAGCAGGTAGTACAGGATGCGGCTGACTGCACTGCCGGCTCCTCCTGGGAGCCGCGTCCTGGACGCAGGCGTCAGTAGGTGGTGGCGTTGGGCAGGATCAATGGCGGCAGCGGTGTCTGGTTGAAGTCGAAGGCGTTGGCCAGATCGCCCAGTTGCGGGTTGTTCTCCCGGACCCCGGGGCGGTTGTCGGGCCGGCCGTCGGTGGCGGGGTCGATCCTTTCGCCGCCCAGGAAATCGTCCTCGATGAATTTGAAGTAGGCGTCCTGGCTGAGGATCTGATGGTCGATGTAGCCCTTCTTCGCGTAGGGGCTGATGACCATGGCGGGGACGCGCAGGCCGTAGCCGCTGTTGTCCACCGCAGGTGGCTGGACATGGTCATAGAACCCGCCCCAGTCGTCCCAGTTCAGGAAGATGGCGGTGCTGTCCCAGTCCGGGCCGCTCATGATCGCGTTGACCAGCCCGGCAACATACTGCTGGCCGGTGCTGACCTTGGCCGGGGGATGTTCGCTGACCTCGTCGCTGGGTGCCACCCAACTGACGGCCGGCAGCCTGCCCTGCCTGGCGTCGTCGTAGAAACCGGCAAGCGGTTTGATGTTGCCTTGCTCGCCGTCCTCCTTGACCGTGTCGAAGTACGGCAGCGGATTCCACCGCCCCGGCGTTTCGGCATCCTGCTCAACGGGGGCGCACGTGGCGGCATCGTTGCGGCAGTCCGGCTCGGTGCCGCTGAAGACGTAGTAGGCCCACGGCACATTGTGTTTGTGGAGCAGGTAGGTCAGGTCGGTCCAGGCGTAATTGGGCTGTTTCAGGTTCTTGGCTGCTGCTGCCAGCTTCTCCTTCAGCGCGGCCGGGAATGGTGCTGCGTCGACGGCGGCCTTGCAGGTGGCGTAGGAATCGGTGCGTTTGCAGCTGGCCGTTGCCAGCTGCTGGGTTTGGACGGCAAGGTCGGGGCCACTGCCTGCCTCCCCGAGGGCGTCGCGGCAGGTCTGCAGGTCCTGGTCTGCCTGGCATTCGCCGATCAGGCTGTCATCGAACTCCGCCTTTTCAGGTTCGTTGTCCAGGCCATCCAGTGCATCCACGCACGACGACGGCTCCCCGGGCTTCGTGCACTTGGCCGACCACTCGGACACCATGTAGAGGTGGGCCTGCAGGCTTCCGGCTGCGGCGGAGGTGAACATGTGGTCCTGAAGCACGAAATTGTCGGCGTATGTCCAGTAGGTCGGCAGCTGTTTTCGGTCGTGGTAGCCCATCACGTCGGTGCGCCTGGTCTTGTACGTGCAGTCGGTGGCAGTCGCCTCGCAATGGGCAATGCCCTTTTCCGCCTGGGCCACGAACCCGTCCATGGCACCGTTGTTGATGTCTGCCGCCGCGTCGGCCGGACTGTGCGGGCCGCCGTCGTTGCTGTCTGATGAATCATAGAACGGCGCAACGCAACCTCCGCGCGCCGGGTCCGGCAGGCAAACGGCAGGCTTGCCGTCCTGCATGGGAATGCCGTCGGCACCCGGGTAGGTGCCGAAGTAGCTGTCGAAGGACCTGTTCTCCTGGGTAATGATCACCACGTGCTTGATCTTGGAGATCCCTCCGTTGGTTCCGGACGAGGTCCCGGGGCGCAGGGCAACGGGAACCACGACGGCGAGCAGCACCAGGGCCGCCACGGTCAAGGCGGCGGCCGGGACACCGGGCCGTCGTCCCTGCCCCGGGAAGCCCATCTTAGGAAGCCTGCCGGAAGACATCGCCGCCAAAGGCCTGCACGCCCGGGTCGCCGGCCATCCCGAGCCGCGGCAGGTGGAAGATGTCCTCCATGGTGGCCAGCAGGCTGTAGTGGTTGTACGGCTGGTCCGATGTGGCCCCTGCCGGGCTGAACGGGGACAGCACCAGGGCACCCACCTTGCCGCCGGCTGCACCGCCTCCGGGGCTCCCGGCGTCTCCGGCGGACGGCCCGGCCGTGTCGCCCTCGGCCTCGTCGAAGGTGATGACCAGCACGCCGTCCTGCTTGTATGCGGGGGAGGACAGGATGGCCGGCACATGGGCCTTAAGCCACGAGTCCACGGCCCTCAGTCCGCCGCGGGTGCCGTCGGCGCAGGATTCGTCATGCCCGTCGTGGCAGAGGTTGGGCGTGATGTAGGCAAGGTTTGGAGTGGTGGCTGCGGATTTCAGGTCTTTTGCCAGCGCCGAAAAGTTCACCACGTTCTTCACGCAGTCCGGGGACGACGTGATGGCGTGGAAGTAGACGAAGGGGTTGTGGTGCGTGGAGTACATCTCATCGGCGGTCGCCCGGATGTGGTTGTCGGGTTCGCCGGGGACCGGGTGCTCACAGGGCTGCTGCATGTCCTCCATGTACCCCTTCCACGTCTTGCCAGACGCGCTCAGCTGCCCGGCGATGGTCTGCGCCTGGTCCGGGTAGAGGCAGCCGTTGCCCTGCAGGGTGCCGTCCCCGTCGCTGCCCGTGGTGTTGAACTCCGTGTAGGTGCGGCAGTCCTGCTCCGTATTGTCGTTGGGCCGCTGGCCGGAAATCTGGGCCAGGTAGTTGGGCAGCGAGTTGTGGGCGATGCCGTAGTAGTTCTGCAGCAGCACGCCCTTCTTCCGGAGGGTTCCGGACAGGTAAGGCGCGGCGGAGTTGCCACCCCACACGGAGTCGTAGCTCTTGTTCTCCAGGTTGATCACGAATACGTGCCCGGGGGCTCCGGCGGCCGTGGGGGTGCCCTGTGGATCGACGGCGGTGCCTGGGGTCTCTGTGGGTGTTGGTTCCGCCTCGGGGCTTTCGGATGGCGTGGCGCTTTGGGAATCGGGAGGCGATGCCGGTGCTGGACCCTGGCAGGCCACGAGCCCGAACAGCAGCAGGGCCAGCAGTGGCAGCAGCGCGGGTGAGGGCCGCCGCCGAACAGCGGTTGAGCGGGCTGATATTCGGTACACACGCGGCCCCTGTCGTCGGTCTCTACAGCGCCCCAGCGTTGACGCCACTCTTGCATACAGATGCCGAGTTGTGCAGGGGCAATCGCTGTGAGTTGGCAGTGAATCAGGTTCCGGGTTGCCGCCGGTGCCGGGTTCAGGTGAACTTTCGGCGGTATACGGCGGCGGCGACTGCGCTGGCTGCCACGAGAAGTCCCGCCAGCCAGGCCAGGGCCGTCCAAATGCCGCTGCCCACGGCTTCCTGCGCCAGCAGGGCACGGATGGCATCGACGATGGACGTCACCGGCTGGTTCTCGGCGAACCAGGCCACCGGGCCGGGCATGGAACCGGTGGGAACAAAAGCGGAGCTGATGAACGGCAGGAAAATCAGCGGGTAGCTGAAACCGCTGGCCCCGTCCACGGTTTTCGCCAGCAGCCCGGCGATCACGGCGATCCAGGTCAGTGCCAGCGTGAAGAGGGCGAGGATTCCGACGACGGCGAGCCAGGCGGCCACGGAGGCTCCGCTGCGGAATCCCATCAGCAGGGCAACGCCCACCACGGCGGCCAGTGCCCCGAAATTGGCGGCCAGTGACGTGAGCACGTGGGCCCACAGGACGCTGCCCCTGGCCACCGGCATGGAGGTGAACCGTTCGAATATGCCGCCCTGCAGGTCCAGGAACAACCGGTAGGCGGTGTAGGCGACGCCGGACGAGATGGTGATGAGCAGAATCCCGGGGAGCAGGTAGTTGACGTACGGGCCGCCGGCGCCGGTGTTGATCGCACCGCCGAACACGTAGACGAACAACAGCATCATGGCCACCGGTGTGACGGCGGTGGTGATGATGGTGTCCGGGCTGCGCAGGATATGGCGGAGCGAGCGTCCGGCCAGGACCCGTGTGTCGCTGAGGACATGGGTGGTCATGGCAGTTCCTTTCGTGCGCCGGTGGTGCTTTCGGAGCCGTCCTTGGCCGGGTCCCCGACGAGGGCGAGGAAGACGTCCTCCAGCGAGGGCTGCTTCTCGACGTATTCCACCGTGGCGGCCGGAAGCAGCCGCTTGAGTTCGGCCAGGGTTCCGTTCCTGATGATGGTGCCCTGGTGCAGGATGGCTATCCGGTCGGCCAGGTGTTCGGCCTCCTCGAGGTACTGCGTGGTGAGCAGCACCGTGGTTCCGCGGGCAGCAAGTTGGCGCACGGTCTGCCAGACGTCAAGGCGGGCCTGCGGGTCCAGGCCGGTGGTGGGCTCGTCCAGGATGATGACCGGCGGGCTGCCAACCAGGCTCATGGCGATGTCCAGTCGCCGGCGCATCCCGCCGGAGTAGGTGGACACCCTGCGGTTCCCGGCCTCGGTGAGGGAAAACCTGGCAAGGAGCTGGCCGGCAATCTCCCCAGGGCTCCGCAGGTGCCGCAGCCTGGCCATCAGCACCAGGTTTTCCCGCCCGGTCAGCACGTCGTCCACCGCGGCGAACTGGCCTGTGAGGCTGATGGAGCCGCGCACGCCCTCCGGCTCCGCGCCGGCGTCGTACCCGTTCACCATGGCGGTGCCCGCATCCGCCCGCAGCAGCGTGGACAGGATGCGCACCAGCGTGGTCTTTCCGGCGCCGTTGGAGCCCAGGAGCGCGAAAATGCTTCCCGGCGGCACGTCGAAGTGGACGCCCCGCAGAACGCGCAGGCCCTTGAACGACTTTTCGATGCCCTGTACCCGGATGGCGGGTGCCGGGGCCTGGTCATGGGTCATGGCCGGTCCTTTCCCGTGGCGGTGGTCAGGCGCCGTCGGCGGCGGCCCTGTTGATGGAGTCCGTCAGGCGCTGCCGCTCCTTGTTGATCCACTGGCCGTCGGAGTAGTTGCTGATGAAGGTTTCGGCGAACTCCACCGGATCGTCCCCCACGATGTCCCGAATGGCCGTACCGTCAGCGGCGGCCCCTTCCACCAGGTCCGCCAGGTCTTCGAGCATTTGCATGAGGACGTCGCCCTTGACGATGGCCCCGGCATAGGTGAAATAGCGCTCAAGGGCGTCAATGGTGGTGCGGTAGCTGCCGGGCAGCTGCTCTTTGCGCGCCTTGTACTGGCGCCAGCGCTTCTTGTCGTCGAACGGGCCGGTGACTTTCTCGATCCATCCCTGCGTCATGGTTGTTCTCCTTTTTCCTGTGGCTGGTTCTTGTTGTGGTGAAGGTGCTCTATCCGTTCGGCGATGAAGCTCCAGGTGCTCCAGAACTCGTCCAGGTAGGCGCTGCCTGCCGTGTTCAGTGTGTAGACCTTGCGGGGTGGCCCCTTTTCGGATGGGACCTTTGCGACGTCCACGAGGCCGCGCTGTTCTAAGCGGACCAGCAGCGCGTACACCGTGCCCTCGACAATGTCGGCGAAGCCCTCCTCCCGCAGCCGGGCCGTTATTTCGTACCCGTAGGCGGGCTGCGCGGCGAGGATGGCAAGGACGATGCCCTCCAGGGTGCCCTTGAGCATCTCGGTCATTTGCTTGCCCATTGGGGGCTCCTCATTACTACTTAGTGATGCTGACTACCAGTAGATAGTATCACTGAGTACCAGGAGTGCAAGGGCCTCGTAGGTCTTTCTGCCCTAGCACCCTGCTGTTGCCGGGCGTTGACTTAAACCGCGGGAAGCTGGGGCCTGCGGGGCGGACACGCACAGGGCGTGCCGCCCGCAACAGAAAGGAAAGTTCAGTGAAAAAGTGGTATCGGTGGCAGGACTACGTAACAGTCGCCGCCGGTCTCTTCACCGCTATTGCGGTCCTGTGGACGCGGCAGCAAAGCATGTCCACCACGCTCATGCTCCTCTTCGGCGGGCTCCTGGTGGTCAGCGGCGTCATCAACCTGGCCATGCCGGGAATGCCGGCGATGGAATGGGCACAGGCCGTGCTGGCCGCTGCGCTGGTCCTCTCGCCGTGGGTGGGGTCCTACACGGGCGCGACGGGCGCTGCATGGACATCGTGGATCGCCGGGGCAGTAGCGCTGGTGGTCACCGCGGTGGCCATTAAGCCCAGCACGGAAGCCCATCACAATCTCCGCATCTCGCATTAGCGGAGGCATCCGCCATGACTGAAGTGCTGCGTTACGAAGTGGGCTCCGGAACAGTGCTGGTTGAGACTGCGGACGACAGCTACGGCGTGGACCATCCTGCCCGCAATGAACAGGGGATCCTGGACACAGGCAGGCGGCTGGAAGACGCTCTTGCCAGCGTCCGCCCGGCCGCCCGCGCAGCACTGGAGGCCATGGCGGAACTCACCCCCGAACAAATAGAGATCGAGTTCGGGGTGAAGCTCGCGGGGGACGCAGGGGCGGTGATTGCAAAGAGCAGTTCCGACGCCCATTTTGTCCTTCGAATGTCCTGGAGCCCGGCGGCTGGAGCCCTGCCCGGGGAAGAAATCACGCATAACGGGTGATGGCTATGGTTGCGTTTCATGACAGGTCCGACGCCGGGCGGCGGCTGGGTAAACGGCTCGCCCCCCTGCGCGGAAAGGACGTTGTGGTGCTGGGACTGCCCCGGGGCGGCGTCCCGGTGGCGTTCGAGGTAGCCAAGGCCCTGGACGCGCCGCTGGATGTGATCGTGGTGCGGAAACTGGGGGTTCCGTTCCAGCCCGAGGTGGCCATGGGAGCCATCGGGGAGGGAAATGTCCGGGTCCTGGATCCGCGCACCATTTCCATGGCCCGGGTGACCCAGGAGGACCTGCAGCAGGTTGAACGGCATGAACGCGCCCTGCTGGAAAGCAGGGTGGCGCGGTTCCGCCAGGGGCGCCGGCGCATCGACCTCACCGGCCGCACGGCCATCATCGTGGATGACGGCATCGCCACCGGCTCCACCGCCAGGGCGGCCTGCCAGGTGGCCCGGCAACTCGGTGCGGCAAGAGTCATCCTTGCCGTTCCTGTTGCCCCCGCCCGCGCCGTCGTGGAGCTCAAGGAACCGGACGACGTCGTCTGCCTGCTTTCACCCCAAAACTTCCAGGCCGTGGGCTACTACTACCACGACTTCTCGCCCACGGAGGATGGCGAGGTGGTGCAGCTGCTCGACGCCGCCGCGTCCCCGCCCCGCCACCGCGCCGAGGAAGGGGAAGACGGGAGCCTGGAAGAGAATGTTGAGATTCCGGCGGGAACGGTGACACTGCGGGGCAGCCTCTACCTGCCCGCCAGGTGTGACGGCACGGTCCTCTTTGCCCACGGCAGCGGCAGCAGCCGGCACAGCCCGCGCAACCGCTTCGTGGCCTCCGTCCTGCATGGGGCCGGCCTTGGCACCCTGCTCCTTGACCTGCTCACACCCCAGGAGGAGGTGAACCGGGCCAACGTGTTCGATATCGCCCTGCTGGCCCAGCGCCTCTCCTCCGCCACCCATTGGCTGGAAGCGCGCCACGACGGATCCGCCGGCCGGATCGGCTACTTCGGCGCAAGCACCGGGGCCGGCGCCGCTCTGTGGGCTGCAGCCGAGCCCGGCGCCCAGGTTGAGGCCGTCGTCTCCAGGGGCGGCCGGCCGGACCTTGCCGGGCCGCGGCTTCCCGCCGTGAAGGCCCCCACCCTGCTGATCGTGGGCGGGGCGGACACCCAGGTGCTGGCCCTCAACCGCCAGGCCATGGCCCAGATGCATGCCCCCACGCGGCTGGAGATCGTTCCCGGGGCCACCCACCTGTTCGAGGAACCGGGCACCCTGGCCATGGCGGCCACCCTGGCCGCGGACTGGTTCCGGCAGTACCTCCTGCCGTCCCCGGTGGGGCGCGCCCGGCCGGAGGCCAGGGAATGACGGCGGCCCAGGGCAACCGGGATGAACACGGCGGGGAACGGGCGGCGGAAGCCGGCCAAATCCGCAGCCTCGCCCACCCGCTGGCCACCGCCGACGACCTCGAACCGCTGGTCCGCCTCGCCGCCCCGGCCCGTTTCGTGTGCCTGGGCGAGGCATCCCACGGCACCCAGGAGTATTACCACTGGCGGGCGCTGCTGAGCCGCCGGCTGATCGAAGAGTACGGCTTCACCTGGATCGGTGTGGAAGGCGACTGGCCGGACTGCTGGCGCATCAACCGCTGGGTCCGGGGGGAATCCGGACAGGAGATGGACGCGCGCCGGCTGCTGGCCGGATTCGAACGGTGGCCCACGTGGATGTGGGCCAACCACGAGGTGGCCGAATTCCTCACCTGGCTGCGCGAATGGAACCTCCGCCTGCCCGAACACCAGCGGACGGGCTTCTATGGCCTGGACGTCTATTCGCTGTGGGACTCGCTGCGGGAAATCTTCGCCTGGCTGGAGGCCAACGCCGCCGACGCCCTCCCGTCCGCCCTGCAGGCCTGGCACTGCTTTATCCCGTTCCGGGAGGACCCGCAGCGGTATGCCATGAGCAACCGGCTGGTGCCGCAGTCCTGTGAAGCGGACGTGGTGGCATTGCTGGCGGAAGTCCGGCGGCGGACGCTGGGCCGGATGCAGGACGATCCGGCGGCCTTCGACGCCATCCAGAACGCCATCGTGGCCACCAACGCCGAGCGCTATTACCGGACCATGGTGCGCGGCGACCAGCAGTCCTGGAACATCCGCGACCACCACATGAGCGACACCATCGAACGCATCGCCGCCCACCACGGGCCGGCATCCAAGGGGCTGGTGTGGGCGCACAACACGCATGTCGGCGACGCGCGGGCCACGGACATGGCGCTTGACGGCATGGTCAACGTCGGCCAGCTGGTCCGCCAGCGCCACCCGGGACAGGTGGTGCTGGCCGGGTTCGCGTCCTACTCCGGGTCCGTTACGGCCGCCGAATCCTGGGGTTCGCCGGAGTGGACCATGGATGTTCCGGCCGCAGTGCACGGGAGCCACGAGGACCTCCTCCACGAGGCGCTGGGCGAACCGTCGGTGCTGGTGTTCGGTCCGGAACGGGCCGGGCGGTGGCTGACGTCCTGGCGCGGGCACCGGGCCATCGGCGTGGTGTACAACCCACGCCGGGAGAGGGGCAACTATGTGCCCACCCGGATGGGCGACCGTTACGACGCGCTGTTCTGGCATCCGCGGACCGAGGCCCTGCGGCCGCTGCACCACGAGTACCAGCCCGGCGAACCGGAGCTCGAAACCGAGCCCTCGGGGTTCTAGCCCACAGCGGTTCCACCCATAACAAAGGAACATGATGGACCAGAGGAGCACCATGGCCACCGGAACCGAGGGGTCCACGCGCTGGCCTGCCATCACCAAGGACGTGGCAGCCTTCCCGGTCCAGCCCAATTTGGCCGATTATGATGCCGCCCGGCGGGACTTCAGCTGGGACCAGGCACGGCAGGCGCTGGCTGGGCTGCCCGGCGGCCGCGGCCTCAACATTGCCTACGAAGCCGTTGACCGCCACGTGGCGGAAGGCCGCGGCGGCAAGGAAGCCCTGCGCTTTGTGCAGGCCGACGGCGGCACCCGGTCCATGAGCTACGGCGACCTTGCGGACCAGACCAACAGGTTCGCCGCCGTACTTCGAAGCCTTGGGGTGGGGCGGGGCGAGCGGGTCTTCTCGCTCCTGGGCCGCAGCCCCGGGCTGTACGTGGCCGTGCTGGGCACCTTCAAGAACGGCAGCGTCTTCTGCCCGCTCTTTTCCGCCTTTGGCCCCGAGCCTGTCCGGCAGCGGCTGCACCTGGGGGCCGGCCGGGTACTGGTGACCACCAAAACGCTCTACCGCAAAAAGGTTGCGCCGCTCCGGGACACCCTTCCCGAACTCCGCCACGTCCTGCTGGTGGACGCGGACGGCAGCCCCGAACCGGGAACCCTGGACCTGGCCCGGCTCCTGGCTGGGGCTGACCCAATCGACGCGGTCGCGGACACCCAGCCGGAGGACATGGCCCTGCTGCACTTCACCAGCGGCACCACGGGCACGCCCAAGGGCGCCATCCATGTCCATGGCGCCGTCGCGGCCCACTATGCCACCGGCCTCTACGCGCTGGACCTGCACCCCGATGACATCTACTGGTGTACCGCCGATCCCGGCTGGGTGACCGGCACGTCCTACGGCATTATCGCGCCGCTGGTGCACGGGGTCACCGCCATCGTGGACGAGGAGGAGCTGGACGCCGACCGCTGGTACCGCATCCTCGCGGAGCAGCGCGTCACCGTCTGGTACACCGCCCCCACGGCCCTGCGGATGCTCATGAAGGCAGGCGCGGAACGAGCCGCCGGCCATGACCTCTCCGCGCTGCGCTTCATCGCCAGCGTGGGGGAGCCGCTGAACCCGGAGGCAGTGGTGTGGGGCCAGGACGTGCTGGGCCTGCCGGTGCACGACAACTGGTGGCAGACCGAAACGGGCGGGATCATGATCGCCAACTACCCCGCCATGGACATCCGTCCGGGCTCCATGGGCCGGCCACTGCCCGGCATCGAGGCCGCCCTGGTGGCCCGGGACGCCGACGGCAAGCCCGTGCTCCGGGACGGCCAGGCGGTCCTGGTTACCGAGCCGGACGCCATGGGGGAGCTGGCGCTGCGGCCCGGCTGGCCGTCCATGTTCCGCGGCTACCTCAACGAGGAGGAACGGTACCGGCGGTGCTTCGCGGGCGGCTGGTACCTCACCGGGGACCTGGCAAAGCGCGACGGCGATGGCTACTTCTGGTTCGTGGGCCGCGGCGACGACGTGATCAAGTCCTCCGGCCACCTGATCGGGCCCTTCGAAGTGGAAAGCTGCCTGATGGAGCACCCGGCCGTCGCCGAAGCGGGCGTGATCGGCGTGCCGGACCCCGTGGCCGGCGAAGTGGTCAAGGCCTTCGTGGAGCTCAAGCCTGGCAACGAGCCCACGGAGGAGCTGCAGCTGGACATCATCGGGTTCGCGCGGAAACGGCTGGGCGCCGCCGTGGCACCCCGGCTGCTCGACTTCACCGCCACCCTGCCCAAGACCCGCAGCGGCAAGATCCTGCGGCGGCTCCTCAAATCCCGCGAGCTGGGGCTGCCCGAAGGCGACACCTCAACACTGGAATCACCGGCAGGACCGGCCGTGACACTGAAGGACCAGCCGTGAGTACCCTCAAGAACCAGGCCGTCCCGGACGCGGAGCATGCCCTCCACCTGCTGCGGCAGATGCTGCGGGTGCGCCGGCTCGAGGAAAAATGCATCGAGCTGTACAGCGCCGCCAAAATCCGCGGCTTCCTGCACGTCTACATCGGCGAGGAAGCTGTGGCGGCCGGGGTAATGGAAACCCTGGCACCCGAGGATGCCGTGGTGGCCACCTACCGGGAACACGGGCACGCCCTCCTGCGCGGCGTCTCCGCCGGAGCCATCCTGGCCGAAATGTACGGCCACGCCGAGGGATGCTGCCGCGGGCGCGGCGGATCCATGCACCTGTTCGACGCCGCCACCCGCTTCTACGGCGGAAACGCGATCGTGGCAGGGGGCCTGCCGCTTGCCGTCGGCCTGGCGCTCGCGGACCGGATGGCCGGGCGCCAGCGGGTCACCGTCTGCTTCTTCGGCGAAGGCGCGGTGGCCGAAGGCGAGTTCCACGAAAGCATGAACCTGGCCGCGCTGTGGCAGCTGCCGGTGCTGTTCTGCTGCGAAAACAACCTTTACGCCATGGGAACCGCGCTGGGCCGTTCCGAGTCCCAGACGGACATCGCGCTCAAGGCCGCCGGGTATGAAATCCCCGCCTGGGCCGTGGACGGCATGGACGTGCTCGCGGTCGAGGAAGCAGCCAGGCGTGCCGTGGACGCCGTCCGGTCCGGCGGCGGCCCGCACTTCCTGGAACTGCGCACGTACCGCTTCCGCGCCCACTCCATGTTCGATCCGGAGCTGTACCGGGAGAAAGCCGAGGTGGCGCAGTGGATGGAACGGGACCCCATCAGCCTGCTGCAGGGTGCCATGCGGGCGGCGGGACGGCTGCCGGAGAAGGACTGGGCCGCACTTACGGCGGACGTGGACGCGGAGATCAGCACCGCCGTCGGGTTCGCCGAGAACGGGACGCCGGAACCGGTGTCCGAACTGGCGCGGTTCGTGTACAGCGACCGGGCGGAGAGTGACAGTGGCGATGTCAGTGCCGGCGACGGGGCCGGGAAAGGCAGGGCGGAAGGATGAAAACCACCTACCGGGAGGCCATGCGTGCCGCGCTGCGCGAGGCCATGCAGCGGGACGAACGGGTGTTCCTGATGGGCGAGGACGTGGGCCGGTACGGCGGCAGTTTCGCCGTGAGCCTGGGGCTGCTGGAGGAATTCGGGCCGGAACGGATCCGCGATACCCCGCTGTCCGAGTCCGGCTTCGTGGGGGCAGGGATCGGGTCTGCGCTGGGCGGGATGAGGCCCGTCGTCGAGATCATGACCGTCAACTTCAGCCTGCTGGCGCTGGACCAGATCATCAACAACGCGGCCACCCTGCTGCACATGTCCGGCGGCCAGTTCAACGTGCCCATCGTCATCCGGATGACCACCGGCGCCGGCCGTCAGCTCGGGGCCCAGCACTCGCACAGCCTGGAGGGCTGGTATGCCCACATTCCGGGGCTGCGCATCCTTGCCCCGGCCACCCTGGCCGACGCCCGCGGTATGCTCTGGACCGCGCTGCAGGACCCGGACCCGGTGCTGATCTTCGAGCACGGTTCCCTGTACAACATGGCCGGCGAGCTCGACGACGATGCCGGCGCCGTGGACATCGACAAGGCGGCGGTCCTGCGGCAAGGGAACGGAGGCGGGCAGGGCCTGACGCTCATCACCTACGGCGGCACCTTGCCCATGGTGCTGGACGCGGCCGGTCAGCTGGCCGGGGAAGGGATCGACGCCGACGTCATCGACCTCCGCTCCCTCCGCCCGCTGGACATGCACACCGTCCTCGCCAGCGTGGAAAAGACGCACCGCGCCGTGGTGGTGGACGAAGGCTGGCGCAGCGGCAGCATCTCGGCCGAGATCGCGGCCAGGATCGCCGAGCAGGCCTTCTTCGACCTGGACGCGCCGGTGGAGCGGGTGTGCAGCCTGGAGGTCCCTGTCCCGTACGCCAAGCACCTGGAGCAGGCCGCGCTGCCGTCCGTGGAGCGGGTCATGGCCGCCGCGCGAAGGGCCGTGGGCGCCGGTGGCTGAGTTCCGGATGCCATCCCTGGGCGCGGACATGGAGCATGGCAAGGTGGTGGAATGGCTGGTCAAGCCCGGGGACTACATCCACAAGGGTGACCTGGTGGCGGCCGTGGACACCGACAAGACCGTGATGGACATCGAGTCGTTCCAGGAAGGCGTGCTGGCCGAGTTCCTGGTGGACATCGGCGACACCGTGGACGTGGGCACCCCCATCGCCCGGATCACCGCCACGCCCGCCGAACTCCCGCCAGCCCCGCCCGCGGACCACGGCGCAAAGGCAGCACCCCCGGTCCGGCACCTTGCGCACACGCTGGGGGTCGACGTCGGACGCATCAGCGGCAGCGGCACGGACGGCGAGGTGACCAGGGCCGACGTCGAACGCGCCGCTGCGGCGTCCGGCACCCGGGCGCCGGAGCCGGCAACAGCACCCGAAGCGCACCGGGTCCGGTCGTCGCCGCTGGCACGGCGGCTTGCCGCCGAACTCGGCGTCCAGCTGTCCGCGGTCACGGGGACGGGCCCGGGCGGTGCCGTCACCGAGGAGGACGTGCTCGCCGCCGTTCCGCCCCGGGGACGGCCAGCTAAGGAAGCCGGTGCGGAAAAGCCTGCGGCAGCACCGCCGTCGGAAGCCCAACCGGTGGAAGCCCCAACCGCGGAAGCGCCGCGCGGAACCCCGGAGGAGGAGCAACCCGGGCGGAAGCGGACGACGGCGGCCGGCGGCAAGGCGGAAAGCCTGCGGCAGGCCATCGGCGCGCTGATGTCCCGCTCCAAGAAGGAAATTCCGCACTACTACCTGTCCACCACCCTGGACCTGGCGGCGGCGATGGCGTGGATGCAGGCGGCGAACCAGCAGCGCCCCGTGTCATCGCGGCTGGTGCCGTCGGCCCTGCTGCTGAAGGCCACCGCGCTGGCGGCGAAGGAAGAACCGGACATGAACGGGTTCTTCACCAAGGGCGCGTTCCATCCCAGCAGTGCTGTGCACCTGGGCGTCGCCGTTGCCCTGCGGCACGGCGGGATCGTGGCCCCGGCGGTGCACCACGCGGACACCCTTAGCCTGGACCAGCTGATGGACCAGCTGCGGGACCTGGTCGGCCGGGCCAGGGCGGGGCGGCTTCAGCGCGCGGAGATGGCCTATCCCACCATCACAGTGACCAACCTCGGGGACCTCGGCGTGGAAAGCGTGTACGGGGTGATCTACCCGCCGCAGGTGGCCATGGTGGGCTTCGGCAAGGTGCTGGAGCAGCCGTGGGCGCACAACGGGATGCTCGGCATCCGGCACGCCGCCATCGCCACCCTGTCCGCGGACCACCGGGTCAGTGACGGGCTGCGCGGCGGGCGTTTCCTGGCCCGCATCGACGAACTGCTTCAGGCGCCGGAAAAGTTGTGAGCAGCGGGAGCCGGACGGAGGAGGAGCCATGAACGAACAGGATGCGCGCCAGGCGGTGGAGGCCGCCATCGGCAAAGTGGCGCCCGACGTGGGGCCCGAAGACCTGGAGGGCAGCGCCAGGCTGCGCCAGGACCTGGAACTGGACTCGCTAGATTTCCTCCGCCTGGTGGAGGTCATCGCGGAGGGCACGGGAGTGGACATCCCGGAGGCCGACTACCCTGCGGTGGCCACCGTGGACGGCCTGGTCACGTACCTGGCAGGGCACGGGTGAATACCCGGAAGAAGCGCCGCCGTTGGGGCCGCCGCCTGGGGATCGCGGCGCTGGTTGTCCTGGGGCTGGTCCTGGTCTCGGCGGTGGCCAACGCGGCCCTGGAGGCGCAGGAGAAGGCAACCATGCCCGGCTACGGTGAGCGGGTGGCGGTGGCCGGGGGATCGTTGAATGTGGTCCGCAATGGAAACGCGGCAGCACATCAGGGCCCGCCTCTCATCCTGCTCAGCGGCCTGGGAACCGCCGCGCCCGGCCTGGACTTCACCCCGTTGATCCGCGAACTCGGCGACTTCGATGTGATCGTGGTGGAAGGGTTCGGCTATGGCTACAGCGACATGGAGGCCAGCGCGCGGACCAATGAGAACATCAGCAACGAGCTCCATGAGGTCCTGTCAAAGCTCCAGGTCCGGCAGCCCTATGTCCTGGCCGGCCACTCTATCGCCGGGTTCTACCTGCTGGACTATGCCAACCGTTACCGCCCGGAAGTCTCAGCGGTGGTGGGCATCGACGCGACAATTCCCAAACCGGGGGACCATCCGGTGGAGGAGCCGCAGCCCGGCATCAACTGGGCGAAGCTGGTGGCCGCAACGGGGCTGGTCCGCGACGTTGCCGCCGTGGCGCCGGGCCTCTTCGATCCGGACAGCAACGCCTATTCCGACGAAGAGCTGAAGCGGATGCGAACCATGATGATCTGGAACTTCGGCAACTCCGCGGTGGCCGATGAAACGGCCCGCATCGCAAACAACGCTGCGGCGCTCCGCGGCGTCACATACCCCGCAGACCTTCCGGTCCTGGCCTTCATCGCTGATGAACAGAATGACAGGACAGCCACTAAAACGGCCGCGGCTGAAGACCTGCTGAGGAACGTCACGCGGCACCAGGTGCTGCCCCTTGAGGGCGGTCATTACCTCCACTGGACGCAGTCCGGGCGGATGGCGGCGGAGATCCGGCGGTTCGTTGCCCCCGGCGGCTAACGGCCGGCTTTATCCCGCGGCGTGGTCGCTGCCGCGCATCCGGACGGCAACCACGGCGCCGGAGGCTGCGGTAAGGACCGCGACGGCGGCGATCGCGGCGGGGATGCCGTAGAAGTCGGCGAGGACTCCCGAGAGGAGGGCACCGACGGCGAATCCGCCGTCGCGCCACAGCCGGTAGACCCCCACGGAGCGGGCCCGCCAGGCCGGGTGGGCCACGTCTCCGATGGCGGCCAGCAGGGTGGGGTAGACCATGGCGGTACCGAGGCCCAGCACGACGGCGGCGGCGAGCCACGGCCCGAAGCTGTGCGCTGATGCGACCACTCCCAGTGCCACGGCCTGCACCAGCATGCCGGCCGCGATGAACCATTTCCGTCCCCACCGGTCCGACGCGGCGCCGGTGGCCAGCTGGGCGGCACCCCAGGCGGCGGGGTACGCGGCCGCCAGGATGCCGATCTGGCCGAGGTCCAGGCCTGCGCCGGCGAACAGGACGGGGAAGAGGCCCCAGGCCAGGCCGTCGTTGAGGTTGTTGACCAGGCCGGCCTGGCTGGCTGCCGAAAGGGATCGGTCCCTGAAGCTGGTGAGGGTAAACACCTGGCCCGTGGAGAGGCCGGCATGGGCGTTGCTGTGGACGCCGACGTGTTGTGAGGCCTCAGCCATGGCATGGTGGTGGGTCTCCCGGACGGCCAGGACAGTCAGGCCCAGTCCCAGGGCAATGAACGCGGCACCCAGCAGGAACGGGGCCGGGCGGAGGCCGTAGGCAGTTGCCAGGTAGCCGGTGGCCAGCGCGGTGGCGGCGACGCCCAGGTAGCCCGCCGCCTCGTTGAAGCCCATGGCCAGGCCACGCTGCCTGGGGCCCACGAGGTCCATCTTCATGATCACGGCCGTGGACCAGGTGAGGCCCTGGCTGATGCCCAGCAGCACGTTGGCCGCCACGATCCAGCCCCACGATGGGGCGAAGATGAGCATCAGCGGTACGGGCACTGCCACCAGCCAGCCCGCCACGAGGACGGGTTTCCGGCCGTACCTGTCCGAGAGCGTGCCGGCGAAGTAGTTCGTCGCGGCCTTGGACAGGCCGAAGGCCAGGATGTAGGTCAGCGCGCCCGTGTACAGGTCCAGATGGAACGTCCGGGATGCGAGCAGGGGCAGGACGGTGCGTTCCTGGCCCAGGGTGCCGCCCACCAGCGCGTTGACAGCCACCAGCAGCATGAACTGCGCCAGGTTCTGCCGCAGGCCCAGCACGGCACCGGCTGTTCCGGTGGCATCGCGGGGGAGGGTCCTGCCCGGCATGGGGTGCTCCGTTCGTGGGGACGTAAGGTGGCCCGGGCGTGCGGGGGCACGCCCCGGCCGGGTCCGGACACGCGAGGACGCGCCCGGACCTGAACCCGGGCAGGAGGGGGGTCCTGCCCGGGTGGTCTTGGGTGGAGTGGCTAGGCGGCGGGGACGCTGTTCTGCCAGGCGTTCCAGGCGGCGTAGCTGCCATCGAGTTCGACGACGTCGTACCCGGCCCGGCGCAGGGCGCTGGCGGCGACGGAGTTCCGGACGCCCGACTGGCAGTAGGACACGATGGTGCCGCCGGCCGGCAGTTCATCCAGGTGCCACATGAGGCGGCCGCCGCTGAGCTGGTACGCGCCCGGGACATGCCCGGCCTTGTACTCGGTCTTGTTGCGGACGTCCAGGAGCATCGCGGCGTCGAACTTCCCGAGTTCCTCCGGCTGGATCAGCTTGGGAGTGAAGGTGGGCAGGCCGTCCATGCCGGTGACGTAGCCGGCCACGTTGTCGATGCCCACCCGGACCAGATGGTCCCACATGTCCTGGGCCTGGTCCCGGTCCTTGGCAAGGAGCACCAGCGGGTTCTTGTCCGTTTCCGGGTTGACCACCCAGGCGCCGTAGCTGGCCACGGACTTCCCGGCGGGGACGTTCAGGGACCGGGCCACCGTGCCGCGGTGCACTTCGTCATTGGAACGGGTGTCGATGAAGGTCAGCGTGTCCTCCGCCAGGCCCTTGGCCACGACGGCGGTGTCCAGTTCCTTCAGCGGAGCGCGTTCGCCCATGACGGCCGGCCCCACGCGGTTTTCGCGCTTCATGCGGCCGAAGTAGGCGTGGGCATCGGGCTGGCCGTCCAGGAGTTCATCGATGAAGCCCTGCTCGTCATTGGCGGCGAGGTACGGGCCCCACCAGGCGTAGAGGCGTTCGTAGCCCACGGTGGAGGACGGGATGGCGCCGAGGGCCTTGCCGCAGGCGCTGCCCGCGCCGTGCGCGGGGTGGACCTGGACGTAATCCGGCAGGGTCAGGAACTTGTCGCGCAGGCTGGCGAAGAGCTGCCTGGCGCCCACGAAGCGGGTGTCCACGCCGCCGGCTGCTTCGTCCAGCAGGTCAGGCCGGCCCAGGTCGCCGGAGAACACGAAGTCGCCTGAGAGCAGGTAGCCGGGCTGGTTGCTGAACGCGCCGTCGGTCACCAGGAAGGACAGGTGCTCCGGGGTGTGGCCCGGGGTGTGGACCGCCTTGATGGTGATGTTGCCCAGGGTGATGGTGTCGCCGTCGTACAGCCGCTCGCCGTCGAATTCGTACTGCCAGTCCGGGCCGCCCTCGCCGGAGACGTAGATCCTGGCGCCGGTGGCAGCGGCAAGTTCGCGGGTGCCGGAGAGGTAGTCGGCGTGGATGTGGGTCTCGGTGACGGCCACGATCTTCATGCCGTTTTTCGCGGCGAGGTCCTGGTAGACGGCGATGTCGCGGCGGCCGTCCACCACGATGGCTTCACCCTTGGCCTGGCAGCCGATCAGGTAGCTGGCTTGGGCCAGGTCTTCGTCGTATATGCGTTCGATAAGCATCTGGTGCTCTCCTTCGGGTGAAAGGGGATGGAGGGGGTTCTGAATCAAGTATAGATACCCCCAGGGGTATAACGCAACGAGGGGAACTGATGTGGCCGCCGGTGGCTCAGGCGTGCTGGTGGCCGGCTTCGGCGCGGAGTTTGTCCATGTCCAGGTTCTTGACGGCCTGGATGACTTCCTCGAGGCCGGTGGCGTTGAGTGCTCCAGGCTGGGAGAAGACGAGGGTCTTGTCCTTGAAGGCCATCAGGGTGGGGATGGAGGTGATGTTTGCTGCGGCGGCGAGGGCCTGTTCGGCTTCGGTGTCCACCTTGGCGAAGGTGATGTCCGGGTGGCGTTCGGCGGCGGCGCCGTAGGTGGGGGCGAACATGCGGCACGTGCCGCACCATGCTGCCCAGAAGTCTACGAAGACGATGTTGTTGTCCTCCAGGGTCTGGGCGAAGGATTGCTCGGTGATGTCGATGGTTGCCATGGTCTGTCGTGTCCTTTCGGGCGGGTGGGGTTGTTGCCTCGCGGCAGGGCCTAGGTGGTGGGGAGTCCGGCGCGGGTCCACGCGGTCATGCCGCCGGCCATGGTGTCCGCCTTGTAGCCGACGCCCTTGAGTGCTTCAGCGACGGCGGCACTGCGGTTGCCGCTGCGGCAGATGGCGATCACGGGCACGGCCGGGTCCAGTTCGGACAAGCGGGCCTGCAGCTCGCCCATGGGGATGTGCAATGCGCCGGGGATCATCCCTTCGGCGACTTCGAAGTCCTCGCGGACGTCAAGGATCCGGGCGGTGGAGCGGCGCTGGTCGGTTTCGGTGATGGTGATTTCAGCCATGGTGGTTCTCCTTTGAAGTGGTTTCGGCTGGCTTGCCGGGTGGTGCTGCTTGCCTAGCGGACGGGCTCGCCGGCTTGGCGCCATGCGGCCATGCCGCCGCGTACCGAGTAGGCGTCGTACCCCTTGGCGGCCAGGAGGCGTGCTGCTGAGGCGGACCGTACTCCGGAGGCGCAGACGGCGATCACGGGGCGGGTCTTCTGGATCCCGGCGGTGCTGGCCTGCAGCCGGTCCAGGGGGACGTGCTTGGCCTGCGGCGCCCGGCCGGTCCGCCATTCCTGGGCTGACCTGACGTCGATCAGGGTGGCCCCCGAGCCCAGGAGTTCCTTGGCCTGCGCCACGGATACCGTCTTGTAGGGCTTGCTGAAGGCTTTTTTGAGGGAATCGATGAGTCCCATGGTGTTCTCCTCTTGGTGGGTCAGGCGGTGACCGTGCCGGCGGTGACCCATGCCGCGACGGCGAAGATGAGTACCGCGAATGAGATGCGGATGTGCTTGTCATGCAGGCGGCGGGCCAGCCGCGCGGCGACGACGGATCCCAGGATTGCCGGGACCGCGAACGCCAGGGTGGTGGCCCAGTCGACGGTGTAGCCGGCGGCGTGGGCGCTGAAGCCGGCAGCGGAGTTGACCACGATGATTGCCAGTGACGTTCCGACGGCCTGCTTCATGCGCAGGCCCAGGAAGATGGTCAGCGCCGGGGTGATGAGGAAGCCGCCGCCCACGCCGAGCAGCCCGGTGAGGAACCCGACGAGCAGGCCAACGCCTACGGCCTTCGGGGCGCAGGAGCGGAACGCCCGGTGCGGCCCCGTGCTGCAGGACCCTTCGGTTTCACGGGGTTTCATCAGCATCCGGATGCCTGCGGCCACCATGATTCCGGCGAACGCCAGCATCAGGAGGTTCGGGTCCAGCAGCTTGCCCACGGCCGCGCCGGCCCAGGCCGCCGGAATCCCGGCGCCGCCGACCAGGGCGATCACGGGCCAGTTCAGGCCCTCCCGGATCCTGGGGAGCAGGGCCGTGAGCGAGGATACGCCCACCACCAGCAGCGACGTCGGAATCGCCTGGGCGGGGCTCATGCCCACGCCGTACACCAGGGCCGGAACGGCGATGATGGAGCCGCCGCCGCCCACGACGCCCAGGACGATGCCGACGACAAGCCCCAGGCCCAGGGCCGGAATCATGCCGCGGCGTCCTCTTCTGCTGCCGGAACGGGAAGCTGGAGGATGGCGCTTTCGCGGGTGGGCTCCTTGGCGGCCTTGTTCCACGGCATGGCCGAAAGGGCCTTGCCCATGGCGCAGGTGTTGGTTGCGGCCGAGAACGTCAGGCCGGTTCCGATGGCGCCGGCAAGCATGCGGACCTTGGGGGAGACGAACTTGCCGCCCACCAGGCCCAGCATCACCAGGGAGCCGGCGGTCAGGCGGACCTGGCGCTCCAGGTCCCAGCGGTCCTTGCCCTTGACCACGTCGCCGCCCGCGGCGGCGAAGCCCGGAACGCCGCCGGTGAGGACGTAGGCGGTGTCGAGGCCGACGGTGGCCATCCGCTGCCGGGCCTGCTCGGCGCGGACGCCGGACTGGCAGACCAGGACCACGCGTGAACCCAGCCGGGCGGCGAGCTCATCGGTGTGCTCCGAGAGCAGCGGCAGCGGCACGTTGTAGGAGCCGCGGATGTGCATGGACTCGAATTCGGCGGCGGAGCGCACGTCGATGACCACGAGGTCCTGGTGCTCCGTGAACCAGGACCGGAGGGTTTCGGGGGCAAGCGCTTTAACGGCGGTTGCTTTTGAAGGGGAAGTCATTTATGCCTCTCGGAAGGGATGGGCTGGATACCCCACCGAGTATCACAGATACCCCCGGGGGTAGTCAAAACACCCGGAGGGGTATACAGTTGACGGGAGCACCCCATCAATGGAGACCCTTCTTATGGAACTGAACCCAACCGAACTCACGCCCGTGATCAACCGCCTCAAGCGCGCCCAGGGACAGCTCGCCGCCGTCACGCGGATGCTTGAAGAAGGCCGGGACTGCAAGGACGTGGTCACCCAGCTGGCCGCCGTGTCCAAAGCCCTCGACCGCGCCGGCTTCGCCATCATTGCCACCGGGCTGGAGCAGTGCATCACGCAGAAGGACCAGACCATGGACCGGAAGGACCTGGAGAAGCTCTTCCTCTCCCTGGCCTAATCAGCCTGCATTATCAGCGGACCGTCGAATATCCCGAGGAGCACCATGACGTACACCCTGGCCACCACCGTGTCCCTGCCCTGGGCGGAAGCGCTGGAGCGCACCCGCGAGGCCCTTGCGGCACAGGGCTTCGGGATCCTGACGGAAATCAACGTCCGGTCCACCTTCGAAGCCAAGCTGGGCACCGAGGCCGCGGACGCCGTCGGGGATTACGTCAT
The DNA here is from genome assembly GCF_059492155.1 of Pseudarthrobacter sp. Pseusp20. NCBI lineage: Bacteria > Bacillati > Actinomycetota > Actinomycetes > Micrococcales > Micrococcaceae > Pseudarthrobacter > Pseudarthrobacter sp. Pseusp20. Next base: position 3,774,747 of record NZ_CP168521.1, on the reverse strand, counting down.
CCTGGGCGCCTGCAATCCGGCCCTTGCCAGCCGTGCCCTCGCGGCCGAGCCGGAAATGGGTGCGCTGCTGCCCTGCAACGTGGTGGTGCGGCGTAAGGCCGATGCCAACGAGACCACCGTCGAGGCCATTGACCCGCAGGCCATGGTCCAGCTCAGTGACGCTGCCGCGGTCAAAGAGGTTGCGGACGACGCCGGCGCGCGCCTTCGGAAGGCCCTCGCCAGCCTGGGGTGAGGCAGGGGAAGTCCGCACCGGACTTCTTGTGGCGACGCGCTTGAACACCTGCGACGCGCATATTCCCTAGCGCTCGGGCTATTCGGGCAGCGCCGGGGAATGTGGGTGTCGAAAGTGGGCGTGGGCAGCGGGAAGCTCTCGGGAGCGGTGGCGGGTCTCCAGCTGGACCACATCGCGCGTGAAGGAATACGTGAGCAGCGCCAGCGCCACCGCCGGGAAGGCGGCAGCCCACGGGATACCCGGGAGAAGCGCCACCAGCAGCGCCAGCGGTTGGAAGGCTCCGATGGCCTTGCGGGAAACACTGGGCGGCAGCGGCTCACGCAGGTGCGGCCTGAAGAACGCGGCGGCCGTGAACACGTAGTACATGCCCCCGATCGCCAGTGTCCACGGGCCCGCCACCGCCGCGGCCGCGATGGACAGCACAAGCACCAGCGCGGCGTCGGTGGCGGCATCGAAGCGTGCCCCCGCCGGGGATGCTGTCCCGGTCCGCCGCGCCACGGCGCCGTCCAGCCCGTCCAGCAGGAAGGCGACGCCGCCCAGGGCCGGCACCAGGAAACTGCTGCGCCCGGTCAACAGTTCCGGGACGGCCACCACGGCGCAGAGTGCCACCAGGACGGCACGGAGCAGGGTGACGCGGTCTGCCGGAGTTGAAAAGCGGGGGATGCGCCGCAGGACAGAGCCGACGGCGGCCGCGGTCACCACGGCGCCCGCACACAGGCCGGCCATTTGGAGGACCGGTCCGGAGGCGGACAGGGATGACAGCCACAAGGCCGGGAGCGCGTAGGCGGCCAGGGTTGCCACCGCGTCAGGCATCGCGTGCCCGGACATCGCCCATCCGGCTGCGCCCATCTGCCACCTCCCCCGCATGCTGGCAACGGCCCCGGCGATCGTCACGGCCGGCGACGCCCGGCACGGACCGCCGTGCCGTCGTCGGCCCTTCTCCCGCGGCCGCTACGGACCAGGCCTGCCAGGGCCAGCAGCGATCCCGCTCCTTCGGCGACGGCGCTGAGGGTTTTCGAGAAGAACCATACGGGATCGTACATTGCCGGAATCGGACCTATGGCCGGGATGTCCACGTATCTGTAGAGCATGACGGCGGCGAAGGCGCTCAGTGCCACCGCCAGGGCGAGTGCATAGGCGGCGCGGCTGCCGCGGACCAGGACATAGAGGCCGGCCACCAGGGCAACCGCGGCTTCGAGCAGGAACAGGGTGCCCTGGCTGATGGTGCCCGGCTGCGCGGCCTGGTAGCCCGGGGCCAGGAAGAGATGGACGCCGGCATCGATGAACAGCGCCAGGGCGGTCAATAAACGTAGAGCCACGTCTATGTATACGCCCGAAGTTCCCTCCCGGTTCACCCCGGACCCTTATATCTGCGGGTTTTATGGGGAATATTTAGGGGCATCCGCAGTCTTGCCCCTGTAGCGGGCAGCGAAGCCTGCGGCCCTACGAGTAAGGAGAATGACAATGACCCTTCCCCAGGAACTCACGCCGGGAACATGGCTCCTGGACATGTCCCACAGCGAGATCGGCTTCAGCGTCCGACATGCCGGAATCAGCAAGGTCCGTGGCCGCTTTACCCAGGCCAGCGCCGAAGCCAGGGTGGGGCGGTCCCTGGAGGAGTCCTCGGTGCATGCCACGGTGTCCACGGCAAGTTTTGACTCCGGTGACGCCAACCGTGACGCGCACGTGAAGGGCGCGGACTTCTTCGACGTCGAAAAGTATCCCGAAATGACGTTCCGCGGCACCCACATCGAAGGGGACGGGGAGGAATACACCCTGACGGGGGACCTGACCATCAAGGGCGTGACCCGGCCGGTGGAGCTTGAGGTTGAGTTCACCGGCGTCGCCGTGGATCCCTTTGGCGCCACGCGGGCAGGATTCTCCGCGGAAGCCGAAATCAGCCGCAAGGAGTTCGGGCTCACCTGGAACGCCGCGCTGGAAGCCGGCGGCGTGCTGGTCAGCGACAAGGTCAAGATCAACCTCGAGGCGGCTCTGGTCAAGCAGGGCTGACAGGCCGGACCGCGGCAAGGCAACGTCAGGCAACCGCCGTGGACCTCCGCCTGGTCCCCCGTGTGCTGTTCCTCCGGGCTGCGTGGCGGAAACGGGACCGCTGGGACGCCGCCCGGATCGCCGCACACCAGGACCATGCCCTGACGGAACTGCGCCGGGCGGCCTACGCCGGCTCGGAGTTCTACCGCCGCCACCATGCCGGCCTGCACGACGCTCCGCTGGACCGGCTGCCGCCCGTGACCAAAGCAGACCTGATGGAGCACTTCGATGAGGCCATCACCACCCCGGACCTGACGCTGGCGGAAGTGGAAGGCCATCTGCGGTCGCTCGTCGAGAGCGGTGGAGACCCCGGACTGCCATGGAAGGGCCGCTGGTGGGCGGCGGCGACAGCCGGGACCACCGGCCGGCGCGGAACGTTCGTCTGGAACCGCGCGGAGTGGGCTACCGTCCTGGCCTCGTACGCCCGCGCGAACGACTGGGCAGGGTTTACCCTGGGGCTGACCCGGCCGCTGAAGGTGGCCCTGGTCAGCTCGCGGGTCCCCACCCACCAGTCAGCCGTCGTCGGCGCATCGGTGCGCTCCGGAGTGGTCCCCACCCTTCGCCTGGACGTCACCGCACCCATGGAGGAGAACGTCGCCGCCCTCAACCGGTTCCAGCCCCGGGTCCTCGTCGGTTACGCCTCAGCGCTCAAACCCCTGGCCGCGGAACAGCTGGCAGGGCGGCTGCACATCGCGCCGCAGGGGGTGATGTCAGCCTCCGAGGTGCTCAGCGCCCAGGCCGCAGCGGAACTGGAATCCGCGTGGGGCAGCGCCCCTTTCGACGTCTACGCCGCCACCGAAACGGCGGGGATCGCATCCCCCTGCACCTACCGGAACCGCCACGTTTACGAGGACCTCCTCATCATCGAACCCGTGGACCAGGCCGGCAACCCCGTCCCGGCGGGGACAACCGGGTCCAAGCTCCTGGTCACCGTCCTGTTCTCCCGGACCGTGCCGCTGATCAGGTACGAGATGTCGGACACCGTAAGGCTCGGCGGCAGGGGCTGCCCCTGCGGACGCAGTTTCACCGTCATGGAGGATATCGAGGGGCGCATCGAGGACGTCCTGCAACTGCCGGGCAGGACCGGCACCGTGAACGTGCACCCGAATGTCTTCCACCAGGTCCTGGACCAGGCGGCCGTCGCAGGCTGGCAGGTCATCCAGGAACCGTCCGGGCTGCGGGTGCTGCTGGCCGGACTCGCACCCGGGCAATCCGAGGAAGGCGTCCGGGCTGCGGTGACCGCCGCCCTTATGGCTGCCGGCGCGGCGCACATGCCCGTGGACATCCGGCTGGTGGAGCGGCTTGAACGGACCGCCCTAGGGAAAGCACCATTCGTGCGCGCCTGGAAAAACCGGCCCTAAGGTGCCCCCGGACGGAGGTAACCGGCCCGTTGACGCCCGGCCTACACCGGTTCCGGCCGCACCTTCACGTTGCCCAGCGAGCGGATCAGAGCGACGGCGGTGATGGACCCGGCCGCCATGATCGAGGCCAGCACCACCACCTGGAACCGGCCGGCCTCCAGGGGTGAGGCGCCGCCGAAGATCGCGCCCACGAACGCGCCGGGAAGGGTGACCAGCCCGGTGGTCTTGGTTTGGTCCGTGGACGGGATCAGGGCCGAGTGCACTGCCTGCCGCGCCTGGAGCAGGGTGGCCTGCCGGGGCGTCGCCCCCAGCGCCAGCCAGCCCTCCACCTGGTCCCACTGCTCCAGGACGGCCTCGAAGAAACGGCGTCCGGCCAGGGTGGCGATGGTCATCGAGTTGCCGATCACGATCCCGCCCACGGCCAGCAGGTACCGCGGCGCGAATTCGATGGCGCCCGTTCCAAACACGACGGCCACCGTCACCAGGATGCCGGCAGCCATGGTCACCGCCACCAGGGCGAAGCGGCGCCAGGACCAGGTGAGCCTTCGTGTTGCCGTCACGGACGCTACGGTGAACATGACCAGCAGGGCCACCCCCACCCACAGCGGGTTGCTGATGACGCCGCCCAGCACCAGGCTGATGGCCGCGAGCTGGGCTGCCCCGCGGAGGATGGCCAGGGCAGGGGAGAGGTACGACGGCGTCCGCGCGCCCCAGAGGATTCCCACCGTGAGTGCCGCCAGGATGGCAAGGGCCACCAGGGTGGGCAGCAGGGTGGAAAGGGCGGGCATGCCGCCAGCTTACTGAGCGAGCGGTCCCGTCCCTGCAACGCCCGCTCACACCCGGCAGGTTTTGCTCGAGCGCCCGCCCACGTCTGACCCGCGGAGGCAACGGGTTGGTCAGTATGGCCGGAGGGGATAAGACTGTGGGTATGGCACGGGGAACGCTTCGGATCTTCCTGGGTGCGGCCGCGGGGGCCGGCACCACGTACTCCATGCTGCGTGAGGCGCACCAGATCCTGGCCGGCGGCAGGGACGTCGTGATCGGCATCGCCGCCGCGCACGGGAGGCCTGACACCGGGCAGCTCCTTGACGGGCTCGACGTCGTGGCGCCGCGCCTTCTGCCCGACGGCAACGGGGCGGAGGTACCCGAGCTTGACCTGGACGCTGTGCTGGCAAGGAAACCGGAGGTGGCCGTCGTCGACGAGTATGCGCACGTCAATGCTCCGGGCAGCAGGAATACCCGCCGCTGGCAGGACATCGAGGAGCTTCTGGCGGCGGGGACGGACGTGCTCACCACGCTTGCCGTCCAGCATGTGGCATCGCTGAAAGACGTCGTCGCCGCAATCACCGACGAACCAGACGGGGAACCGGTCCCGGACGCCGTGGTGCGGCGGGCAGACCACATCGAGCTGGTGGACATATCGCCCGAACTCCTGCGCCAGAGGGTTGCTGACGGGAACGTTGTGCCCAGGGACAGGATCGACGCTGCCCTGGCCAACGAATTCCGGCTGGGCAATCTCATTGCCCTGCGTGAAATCGCCTTGATCTGGCTGGCGGACCGGGTGGACGAAGGGCTGGCGGGCTACCGGAAAAGCCAGGGGATCACCGCCACCTGGCCGGCCCGCGAGCGGGTTGTCGTCGGACTCAGTGGAGGCCCCGAAGGGGAGCTGCTCATCAGGAGGGCGGCCCGGATCCTGTCCCGGGTCAACGGCGGGGACCTGCTGGCGGTTCACGTCCGGCGCGCCGAAAGCACGGCCGCGACGCGAGGGCAGCTGCTGGACGCGCAGCGGCGCCTCGTCGCCGACCTCGGCGGCACCTGCCATACGGTGTCCGGTGAGGACGCAGCGGGGTCCCTCCTCGAATTCGCCCGCAGCGTCAACGCCACCCAGATCGTCATCGGCGCCTCACCGGGGACGCTCCGGAGCAGGATCCTCGGTATCGGTGCAGGCGCCAAAGTGGTCCGGGGCTCGGGCGATATCGACGTGCACATCGTCTCCCTTCCCCAGGGCGGCCCTGGACTGCCGGGGCCATCTCCCGCGGCGCTCAGCGGCAGGCGCACGCTGATCGGCTTCGTCCTGGCTGTGGTCCTCCCGGTCCTGGTAACGGCGGCGCTGTCCCGCAACCCGGAGCTCAACCTCGCCACCCACGCACTGGTCCATCTGACCGGGGTGATGGCCGTGGCGTTCATCGGCGGCCTGTGGCCTGCGGTGCTCGCCGCCGTCCTGGACTCGCTGCTGCTGAACTACTTCCAGACGGACCCGGTGGGAACGCTCAATATCAGCGACCCGCAAAACGTCTTCGCGCTGCTGGTCTTCCTCAGTGCCGCGGTGGCCGTGTCACTGGTGGTGGGACTGTCCGCAAGGCGCGCCCGGGAAGCCGCACGGGCCCGCGCGGAAGCCGCCACCCTCGCGGACCTCGCCCACGATGCCCTCCTGGCCGATGACACCGTTGCAGCGTTCATGGGCAAGGTCCGGGAAACCTTCCAGGTCCGTTCGGCCGGGCTCTTCACCACATCCGGGGACAAAGACGCAGCATGGGAGCTCCAGGCGTTCTCCGGGGAGGCGCCTCCTCCCTCCCCGGACACGGCAGGGTTGACGGACAGCGTGGAACTCGCCGACGAGCGGACCGCCCTGGTCCTCTCCGGACGCACCCTCACCGCCGGGGACCGGCTCCTCCTGTCCGCCCACGGCGCCCACCTCCTGTTGCTGCGCCAGCGCCATGCCCTTCAGCGGACGCTGCAGAGCACCGCGAAGATGGCCGAGGGCAACAACGTCCGCACGGCCATCCTGCGGGCGGTCAGCCATGACCTGCGCACGCCGCTGGCGGGGATAAAACTGGCCGTAACGGCCCTGCGGCGCCAGAGCCGCAGGCTTCCCGATGAGGTGCAGGCCGAGATGCTCGAGACCGTCGAGTCCTACACCGAGCGCCTGGACGCCCTGATCGCCAACCTCCTGGACATGTCCCGGATCTCCAGCGGTTCGGCTGCGCCACTGACAGCGCCCGTCACGTGGCGTGATGCAATCGAGGACGCGCTGCGCGGCCTCCCGGCGGACCGGATCCGGGTGGAGCTTCCCCCGGACATCCCTGCGATCTATGCCGACCTGGGGATGTTGGAGCGGGTCATCGCCAACATCGTGGAAAACGCGCTTAAATACGCGCCGGCGTCCGACGTGGCCATCGTCGGCGTTTCGACGCGAACCAGGGGAGTGGGCGACGGCGGAACCCCCTTTGGCGAGTTGCACATCGTCGATCACGGGCAGGGCGTGCCCGCTGCCGCCGTCGAGGGCATGTTCCAGCCCTTCCAGCGCCTCGACGACGCCCCCGCGGGACTCGGGATGGGGCTTGGCCTCGCCGTCGCGAAAGGCTTCACCGAGGCCATGGGCGGTCACCTGCTGGCCGAGCCGACCCCGGGCGGGGGACTGACCATGGTCATCCGCCTGCCCCAGGTTGCCGCACCGGACGTTTCCACCCCTCGCCGGAAAGCAGGCACCAGCACCTCATGAGGACCGTATTGATCGTTGACGACGAGCCGCAGTTCCTGCGTGCCCTCCAGGTCAACCTGGAGGCTGAGGGCTACCGGGTGCTGACCGCCCTGGACGGGGTGGCCGCCCTGAAGCACGCGGAAGGCGGCCATCCGGATGCCATGGTGCTGGACCTCGGACTGCCGGACATCAACGGCGTGGACGTGATCACCAGGATCCGCCGCACCAGCAGCATGCCCATCATCGTGCTTTCCGCCCGGCACGGGTCCGTGGACAAGGTCCGGGCCCTGGACGCCGGGGCGGACGACTACGTCACCAAGCCGTTTGGCCTGGACGAACTCCTGGCCCGGCTGCGCGTTGCCGGCCGCCGGAGCGGCACGCTGGACGTGGCGGACGGCGGGGCCGCCATCGATGTGGGTGACTTCCAGGTGGACCTGGCCAACCGGAAGGTGACCCGGGCGGGGGACCCGGTCCGGCTCACCCCCCGCGAGTGGGCCATCCTGGAAATGCTGGTGCGGAATCCCGGCCGGCTGATAACGCAACAGCAGATGCTCGCCAGGGTCTGGGGTCCCGGCTATGACAACGAGACCCACTACCTGCGTGTCTACATGGGCCAACTGCGGCGCAAACTGGAGGCGGATCCCGCCCGCCCCCGCCACCTGCTGACCGAGGCCGGCATGGGCTACCGCTTCGAGCCGTGACCTGCCGCCGGACCGCTCCGGCCGCCGTCGAACATCACGCGTAAAGGAAACATCAAGAATTCCCTTTCTGGCGCTTCCGCCAATTTCGCCGGTGCTAGCTTCGCAATGATCGCGGTGCAACGGGCAGCGCGGAAAGGCAGACATGACCACGTTGAGCAGGCCCCCGGCGGATCCTTCCGCCACCCACCCGCACGGAAGGGAGGCGCTGAAGGACTGGCTGCTGTTCGGGCTGCAGGACAGCAAGGGCACCCACCAGGGCCCCGGCGGTGTTCCCACCCAGCACGAAAAAAAGCACTCGTGGTGGCAGGTCATGTGCCTTACCGGCGTGGACTACTTCTCCACCCTGGGCTACCAGCCGGCCATCGCCGCGCTGGCAGCCGGTGTCATCTCCCCGCTGGCCACCCTGGTCCTTGTGGCCGTGACACTGTTGGGCGCCCTGCCGGTCTACCGCCGGGTTGCCGGTGAAAGCCCCCGCGGTGAGGGCTCCATTGCCATGCTGGAGCGGCTGCTGCCCCGCTGGGGAGGAAAGCTCCTGGTGCTGGTCCTGCTCGGGTTCGCCGCCACCGACTTCATGATCACCATGACGCTCTCGGCCGCCGATGCCACCGCGCACCTGATCGGCAACCCTGTTGCCCCCGGTTGGCTCCAAAACCAGAACGTCCCCGTAACGCTTTTCCTGCTGGCCCTGCTGGCTGCCGTGTTCCTGCGCGGGTTCAAGGAAGCGATCGGCGTCGCCGTCTTCCTGGTTGTCCTGTACCTGGGCCTGAATGCGGTGGTGGTGGTTGCCACCCTGATGCAGGTGGTCTCCCACCCGGTGGCGATGGGCGACTGGTGGACGAATCTGTGGGTGTCCCACGGCAACCCCCTGATGACGGTGGCCATCGCACTGCTGGTGTTCCCCAAACTGGCGCTGGGCCTGTCCGGCTTCGAAACCGGCGTTGCCGTGATGCCGCAGGTCCGCGGAGCGGCGGATGACACGGAGGAGAACCCGGCGGGCCGAATCCGCGGAGCCCGGCGCATGCTCACCACCGCTGCGGCGATCATGAGCGTGTTCCTGCTGACCACCAGCTTCATTACCGTTGTCCTGATTCCGGAACAGGAATTCCAGCCCGGCGGCCAGGCGAACGGGCGCGCCCTGGCCTACCTGGCGCACGAATACCTGGGCGTGGGCTTCGGCAGCGTCTACGACATCAGCACCATCGGCATCCTCTGGTTTGCCGGTGCCTCGGCCATGGCCGGCCTGCTGAACCTGGTTCCCCGGTACCTGCCCCGCTACGGCATGGCCCCGGAGTGGGCCAAGGCTGTCAGGCCCCTGGTGCTTGTGTTCACCCTGGTCGGGTTCCTCATCACCTTCATCTTCAACGCCGACGTCGACGCCCAGGGCGGTGCCTACGCCACCGGCGTCCTGGTGCTGATGACCTCCGCAGCGGTGGCCGTCACGTTGTCGGCGCGCCGGCGCGGGCAACGGAACCTCACCTTCGGCTTCGGTGCCATCTCCGTGGTGTTCGCGTACACCACGGTGGCCAACATCTTCGAGCGGCCCGAAGGCATCCGGATCGCGGCGATCTTCATCCTGGGCATCATCGTCATCTCCCTGCTGTCCAGGGTCCGCCGGTCCTTTGAGCTGCATGCAACCCGGGTGCACCTGGACCAGCAGGCCCTGGAGTTCATGTCCAGCACCCTGGACGGCCCCATCGCGATCATCGCGCACGAGCCGCTGCGGATGTCTGCGGAGGCATACCGGGACAAGCTTGAGTCGGCCATCGAGGTCAGCCACCTCCCGCTGGCAGGCGATGCCCTGTTCCTGGAAGTGATCGTGGATGACTCCTCCGACTTTGAAACGGAACTGTACGTCCGTGGCGTGAACCGCCACGGTTACCACATCCTGGAAGTCCACGGGCCGGTTGTTCCCAATACCATCGCCTCGGTACTGCTGCATATCAGGGACGTCACGGGGCTCATGCCGCACATCTACTTCCGCTGGACTGAGGGGAATCCGATCACCAACCTGGTGCGGTTCCTGTTCCTGGGCGAGGGCGAAATCGCGCCGGTGACCAGGGAGGTGCTGCGCGAGGCCGTCCCGGACGTCACCCAGCGCCCGTGGGTCCACGTCGGCTGACCGGGGGATACGTCGTCGTCCCGTCCCTGTGCGCAGGGGCAGCCACGTGCGGCACTGTTGCCGCCACCCGCGCGGCGTCCGCCAGGCTGACCGGGACGTCCGCGCGGAAGGCCGCCTCGGCGTCGTCCTCCCGCACGCCCGCCGCCAGCACCATCACATGCACCATGTCGCCGTAGGAATCGTTGCAGGCCAGGATGTCGCCGGGCACTCTGTGCCCCTGCCCGCCCGTCGAGGGCCACGGCTGGAAAATGACCCACCACCCCTCGCCGTCCTGGTCGGGGAAAAGGTAGCCGCCGGCCGGGTGGAGGGCGCGGCCGTTCAGTGCGCGCCCGCCGTAGCCCTCCACGGCCTCGGCTGCCGCGGCAAACCTGACCCTGCCACGGTCATCGGGCGCCTCATCCCACCGCATCTCCGCTCCTTGCCGTCACGTGCATGTGCTGACCTGCCTCCATCAAAGGACGGTGCACGCGCGGCCGGGGCGGCAGGGCCGTTTTATTGACGGAATATTTACAGCCTGTCCCGCCGGGGAGATGCCTGGGCCACCAGCGCCGTGGTCGGCCACCATAATGGAACCCATGCACAGCCCCGTCACCATCCGCCCCATGTGCCCCGAGGACTGGGACGCCGTCCACGCGATTTACGCCGCCGGCATTGCCACGGGGGAGGCGACGTTCGAGAGCGAGCCGCCCACCTGGGAGGCGTTCGACGGCGGCCGGTTGCCCGGGCACCGGCTGATCGCCGAGGACGCGGGCCGGGTTCTGGGCTGGGCCGCCGTGACGTCCGTTTCGTCCCGGGAGGTCTACCGGGGCGTCGTGGAGCACTCCATTTACGTGGCGCCGGAAACGCACGGCCGGGGCGTGGGCAGGCTGCTCCTCGGTGCACTGATCGATTCCACGGAGGCGGCAGGAATCTGGACCATCCAGTCCAGCATCTTCCCGGAGAACACGGCCAGCCTGGCGCTGCACCGGAAGCTCGGCTTCCGGGTGGTGGGAACCAGGGAACGGATCGCGCGGATCAGCCACGGCCCCAAGGCCGGGCACTGGCAGGACACCCTGCTCCTGGAACGCCGCAGCGCGGTGGCCGGGACGGAGTAAGGCCTACCTCGAAGGCAGCGTCAGGATCTCGGCGCCGTCCTCCGTGATGGCGATGGTGTGCTCGGTGTGGGCCGTCCTGCAGCCGGTGGCGCTCCTTAGCGTCCACCCGTCGTCGTCCGTCACCAGCTGGTCCGTGTCCGCCATGATCCAGGGCTCCAGCGCGAGCAGAAGCCCGGGCCGCAGCTTGAAGCCGCGGCCGGGCCGCCCGGTGTTGGGCACGTGCGGGTCCTGGTGCATGGTGGAACCGATGCCGTGGCCGCCGAACTGCGTGTTGACCGGATACCCCGCATCAATGAGGACGCGGCCGATGGCGTACGAGATGTCCCCGATCTTGGATGCCGGCCCTGCGGCGGCGATCCCGGCTGCCAGGGCGCGTTCCGTCGCCTCGATCATCGCCACGCTCTCCGCCGGCCGTGATTCGCCCACGATGAAGCTGATGGCGGCATCCGCGGCCATCCCGTTCTTGACGACGGCGAGGTCCAGGGTCAGCAGGTCGCCGTCGGCCAGTGCGTAGTTGTGGGGCAGCCCGTGCAGCACGGCATCGTTGACGCCCGTGCAGATGTAGTGGCCGAAGGGACCCCGGCCGAAGGACGGCGCGTAGTCCACGTAGCAGGATTCCGCCCCCGCGTCGGTGATCATCTCCTTGGTCCACTGGTCGATGTCCAGGAGGTTGGTGCCGACGGTTGCGCGGCTTTTCATCGCCTGCAGGATGTCAGCCACCAAGGCGCCGGTCTCCCGGGCGCGGGCCACCTCAGCCGGGGTGAGGATCTCGATCATGGTGCGCCCTTCGTGTGCGGCGGTTAGCTCCAGGTGCCATCCTATTTGCCCCTGCGCAGAAGGGTGCAAGGGGCTCTTTCGTACAGCGGAATGTTGGGGTTGCCAAAGACATAGATGAATGTAAATATTTACGTGTGTCTATGTCTTTGGAGTTGACCCCGGTCCAGGCGGTGGCGTGCTGCGCGCCGCTGGCCCGGGAGCCTTTGTCCCTGCCGGAAGCTGAAGGGATCGCCCCCTTGCTGAAGGCCCTGGCGGATCCGGTCCGGCTGCGGCTGATGTCCATGGTCGCCTCGCATGAGGGCGGCGAAGCCTGCGTCTGCGACCTCAACGATGCCTTCGAGCTGTCCCAGCCCACCATCAGCCACCATCTGAAGATCCTTCATGAGGTGGGTCTGCTGGAGCGGGAAAAGCGCGGCGTGTGGGTCTACTACCGGGCCCGCACCGAGGCCCTGCAGAACCTGGCCGCCCTGATCGGCGGGCAGGCCGCATGACAGGTCTGGCCCGGCGTGCCACGGCAGAGTTTCTCGGCACCGCGTTCCTGGTCATGGCCGTGGTCGGCTCGGGCGTGATGGCCTCCAGGCTGTCACCGGACGACGTCGGCCTGCAGCTTTTGCAGAACAGCCTCGCCACGGGTGCCGCGCTGGTGGCGCTGATCATGGCACTGCAGCCGGTGTCGGCGTCGTTCAATCCGGTGGTGACCCTGGTGGAACGCGCGCTGGGGATGATCGACACCACCACGGCGGCCGGCCTGGTTGCGGGGCAGATCCTGGGCGGCCTGGCCGGCACGGTGGCCGCCAACCTGATGTTCGGGCTGGACGCGGTCAGCTGGTCCACGCACCAGCGCACCGGCGTCCCGCTCTGGCTGGGGGAGGTCATTGCCACGGTGGGCCTGCTGCTGGTCATCTTCGGCACCGTCCGGTCGGGCCGTGCTGACCGCGTGGCGTTCGCCGTCGGCGGCTACATCACGGCCGCCTATTGGTTCACCAGCTCCACCAGCTTCGCCAACCCTGCGGTGACCATGGCGCGCACCGTCACGGACACCTTTGCCGGCATCGCGCCGCCGTCGGCCCCTGCCTTCATCCTGGCGCAGCTGCTGGGCGGCGCCGCCGGATTCCTCCTGGTCCGCTTCCTCTACCCCTCCTTTGCTGCTGTTTCCGCCGCCCCGGCGGCCGACCGAAAGGTGCTCTCATGAGCTACAAGGCAAGCTCCGCATCCCTCCCCGTGGCCGTCATCGGCGCCGGGCCCGTCGGCCTGGCCGCGGCCGCGCACCTGCTGGAACGCGGACTGGAACCCATCGTGCTCGAGGCCGGGCCCACGGTGGGTGCCGCCATCCGCGAGTGGGGCCATGTGCGCGTCTTCTCCACGTGGAAGTACAACCTGGATGCCGCCGCCGTGCGCCTGCTGGAACGGGCCGGCTGGGAAGCGCCCCGCCCCACCGCGCTGCCGTACGGCTCCCAGATCGTCTCCGACTACCTGGAACCGCTGGCCGCCACACCGGAACTCAAGGACCGGATCCGGACCGGGGCGAAGGTAGTTGCTGTCAGCCGGCAGGGCATGGACAAGGGCCGCAGCCAGGGCCGCGACGACGCCCCGTTCCTCCTGCGCATCCAGGACGGCAGCGGGGAAACGTCGGAGCTCCTGGCCCGCGCCGTTATTGACACCTCCGGAACCTGGACCACGCCGGCACCCCTGGGAGCTTCCGGCCTGCCCGCCCCGGGTGAGACGGAAGCCCGGGCCGCCGGGCTGGTCACCGGGCCCCTGCCGGACGTGGCCGGCGGCGGATTCGCCGGCCGCCGCACCCTTGTCATCGGCTCCGGACACTCCGCCGCCAACATGGTCCTGGACCTGGCCCGCGTGGCCCGCGCCAACCCGGGAACGGAAGTCCTCTGGGCCATCCGGGCCGCCACGCCTGCCCGTGCCTACGGCGGCGGGGACGCCGACCAGCTGCCCGCCCGCGGCCAGCTGGGCGCCCGGCTGCACACCGCCGTCGACACCGGTGCAGTCCAGCTCCTCACAAACTTCCACACCGGCCGCCTCGAAACCCGTGACGGCAAGGTCACCGTGCACGCAACGGATGGCCGCAGCCTCACCGTGGACAGGGTCATCCCGGCCACAGGGTTCCGGCCGGACCTGTCCATCCTGTCCGAGCTGCGGCTGGACCTGGATCCGGCCGTCGATGCCCCCAAGGCCCTGGGCCCGCTGATCGATCCTGACTTCCACAGCTGCGGCACGGTTCCGGCCCATGGCGCCAGGATCCTGGAACAGCCGGAAAAGGACTTCTACCTGGCCGGCATGAAGTCCTACGGCCGGGCGCCCACCTTCCTCATGGCCACGGGCTACGAACAGGTCCGCTCCATCGCCGCAGCCCTGGCAGGTGATACCGAAGCCGCGGACGCCGTGGAACTCGAACTGCCGGAGACCGGGGTGTGCTCCACCAGCCTCCCTACCGAGGCCGGTGACGCCGCCGACACCGCCGGGGACTCCTGCTGCGGAACGCCCGCGCCGGTGCCCGTGACCATCGGCTTCGCCACGGGCCTGCAGCACGGACGCACCGCCGAACCTGCCAGCCTATGATGTGACCACCGGCTGATGTCCAAGGACGGGAGGCCCCGATGACGGAACCGGACAGTGACCCCGTGAAGGCGGACCTGCTGTGGATCGCGGCCGACTTCCGGAACATCGTCCTGGGCGCCAGCGATGACGAGCTGGACCTCCCGTCCATCGGAACGCGGTGGACCAACCGGCAACTGCTCTTCCACATGGTCCTGGGCCAGAACATCACGCTGGCGGGCATACCGCTCCTGGGGCTGTTCTCGCACCTGCCGCCCCCGGCCTCCCGGACCTGGAGCCGCCTCCTGGATTCGTGCGCCCGCCCGTACAACTGGGTGAACTGGGCCGGGAGCGCGGCCGGGGGCCAGGTCCTGAAGCCAGCCGGCATGCTCCGGATGATGGACCGGACTACGGCGGTGATCGTGAACTGGTACGGCCACGCGAACCAGGATGCGCTGGGCCGCGGCATGACGATGCCCACTGCGTGGGACCCCTATTTCATGCCGTGGATGAGCCGCCGGGACGTCCTGGAGTGGGCGCCCAAGCACTACCGTCACCACCGCGCGCAGCTCAGCCTGACCACGCTGCCGCCCCTGCGCCCAGGCAGGTAGCGCGAACTAACCCTCGCACCGGGCCTGCGCCGTTTTGCTGCGACGCGCCTCTTCATTTCCGACGCGCACATTCCCCTTCGCGGTCCTGATTTGGGCTGCGTGGGGGAGTTTGAGCCGCGAAGATGAAGTTGCGCGTCGCTGAAGCCAGCCCGGCCGGTAGCTGACCGGCTCAGTCCGTGATGTCGGTGCTGGTGCTCAGCTCCTGCCACTGCTCCAGCTCGGCGCGCTGGGCTTCCGCCACCTTGCCGAACGCGCCGAAGGCGTCGGTGCCCAGGACCAGGAGGCCTGGCGGGTTGGCGGATTCGACGACGGCGATGATGGCCCGGGCGGCTTTGTCCGGGTCGCCGGGCTGGTTGCCGTGGGCGGTGTCGTGTTCCTTGCGGCGCTTGCCGGCCGTGTCCGCGTAGTCGTCGATCGCCGTCGAGGACTGGGTCAGCGAGCGGCCCGCAAAGTCCGTCCGGAAGCCGCCTGGTTCGATGGCGGTGACGTTGATGCCCAGCGGTTTCAGCTCGTTGCGCAGCGACCCGGACATGCCCTCCAGCGCGGCCTTGGTGGCCGCGTAGTAGCCGGAGCCGGCGGGGGTGATCCGGGCGCCGATGGATGAGATGTTCAGGATGGACCCGGCCTTGTTGGCACGCATGCCCGGGAGGACTGCCTTGATCATGTCCACGGCCCCGAAGAAGTTGGTGTCGAACAGGCGGCGGATGTCGCCGTCGTCCGCTTCCTCCACGGCGGCCCGGTAGCCGTAGCCGGCGTTGTTGACCAGCACGTCGCTGCTGCCGAACTTTTCCTCCGCCGCCTTGACCGCCGCGCTGATCTGCGTCTTGTCCGTGACGTCCAGCGGGAGTGCCAGCGCGCTGTCCGGGAAGCCGGCGGTGACCTCCTGCAGCGTTTCCACCTTGCGGGCGGTGACGACGGCGTTGTGCCCGGACGCGAGCACGGCTTCCGCCAGTGCCCGGCCAAGTCCGGTGGAGCAGCCTGTGATGAGCCACGTTGCCATGGTTTTTCCTTTCATAGGGGGTTGGAGAGTGAGGCGGGCGCCGGCATTTAAGCCCGGTGCCGCCGTCGTGCCTGTGCCGTCAGTTCATGGGCGCCGTAGCTGTTGTCGTCCGGGTTGACGGTGACGCCGGGCGCCACCAGCTGGTCGATGCGGTCCAGCACCTCGGGCGCCAGCTTGGTGTCCGCCGCGGGGAGGTAGGACTCCAGCTGCTCCATGGTGCGCGGACCCACGATGGCGGAGGTAACGCCGGGGTGGTTGATCACGAACGCGATGGCCAGCTCGATCATGGTGACGCCGGCCCATTCGGCCACCTGGGCGAGCTCCTCCACGATGTCCAGCTTGCGCTGGTTGGCGGGCTGGGTCATGTCGAACCGGGCGCTGGGGCGGGCACTGGAAGTGGGCCTGGATGCCGAGTCCTTCCGCCACCGGCCGGAAAGCCAGCCGCCGGCCAGCGGGCTGTAGGTCAGTGTCCCCATGCCGTGCCGCTGCACGGTGGGCAGCACATCCTCCTCGATGCCGCGGGTCAGGATGGAGTACGGCGGCTGCTCGGTGACGAACCGCTCCAGGTTCCGCTCGCGGGACGCCCACTGCGCCTCCACGATCTGGGAGCCGGAGTAGGACGAGGAGCCGATGTAGCGCACCTTGCCCTGGCGGACCAGGTCGGTGAGGGCGCCCAGGGTTTCCTCCACGTCGGTGTCCGGGCTGGGCCGGTGTACCTGGTACAGGTCGATGTAGTCGGTGTTCAGCCGGCGCAGCGAGTCCTCTACCGCGCGCATGATCCAGCGGCGGGAGCCGCCCCGGCGGTTGGGGCGGTCCTCATCCATGGGCATGAAGAACTTGGTGGCCAGGAAGACGTCATCGCGCTTTCCTGCGAGCGCCTCCCCGACAATCTCCTCGGAGGCCCCGGCGGAATAGACGTCCGCGGTATCGACGAAGTTGATGCCGGCATCCAGGGCGTGGTGGATGATGCGGGTGGCGTCGGCGCGGTCGTTGTTGCCCCACGGGCCGAACATCATGGCACCGAGGCAGAGGGGGCTGACCTGCACACCGGTGCGGCCAAGCGGGCGGTATTCCATGCTGGTTCCTTCTCTTCTTGGGCTTCTAGGCTTCGGGGATGACCATGGCGAACCGCTCGGGGCGGGCCACGTCCGGGTCGGGACCGCTGCGGACGCCGGTGTCCAGGGCGTCGATGGCGGCGAGCTCGGCCGCGGAAAGCTCGAAGCCGAACACGTCGAAGTTCTCCGCGATGCGGGCCGGGTTGGTGGACTTGGGGATGGCGGAGCGGCCCTGCTGCAGGTGCCAGCGGAGCATCACCTGTGCGGGGGTCTTGCCGTGGGCCTGCGCGACGGCGGCGATCGCCGGGTCCCGCATGACGTTTTTCCGGTTCTCGCCCCAGCCCGGGTAGAACGTGATGCCGCCGATGGGCGACCACGCCTGGGTGAGGATGCCGTGCTCGGCGTCCGCCGCCTGGACGTTCCGCTGGGCGAAGTAGGGGTGCAGTTCGATCTGGTTGACGGCCGGGACCACGTCGGTTTCCTCGAGCAGCTGCGCCAGGTGGTGAGGCATGAAGTTGCTGACGCCGATGGCCCGCACCCGCCCGTCCTTGAGCAGGGTCTCCAGCGCCTTGTACGCGGCGATGGTCTTCTCGAACCGGTCCGGGGCGGGCTGGTGCAGGATGAACAGGTCCAGCTGCTCCACGCCCAGCTTGCCGGCGGCCTTGTCCCAGGCGTGCAGGGCCCGGTCGTAGCCGTAGTCGCTCACCCAGACCTTGGTCTCGATGAACACCTCGGCCCGGTCCAGGGCTGAACGGCGGATGCCCTCGCCAACCTCCCGCTCGTTGCCGTAGGCGGCGGCGGTGTCGATGTGCCGGTAGCCCACCTCGAGCGCGGTCTGGACCGCCGACGTCGTCTCTTCCGGGGGACTCTGGAAGACGCCCAGGCCGAGCGCCGGCATTGTGATTTTGTTGTTGAGCGTGAGTTCCATAACCATGCCTTTCACGGTATTGGGGTGGACGGGTTTGTGGGAGGGGCTGGCAGTCCCTCCCTTGGGATATTTGCCCGGCGTAGCGTGGGTGCCATGACGAACAGCGATGACGTGCGGAAGTTCCTGACCTCCCGCCGCGCCAGGATCACACCGGACGACGCCGGGCTGCCCGCGTACGGCGGCAACCGGCGGGTTAAGGGCCTGCGCCGGGAGGAGGTGGCCATGCTCGCCGGGATGAGCATCGATTACTACATCCGGCTGGAGCGGGGAAATCTGTCCGGAGCGTCGGACAGTGTCCTGGAGTCCCTGGCCCGCGCCCTGCAGTTGGACGACGCCGAGACCGCCCACCTTTTCGACCTGGCCCGCGCGTCCACGGCTGCTCCGCGGGCACGGCGCAAGCGGAGCCCGCAGACGGTGCGGCCCAGCGTGCAGCGGGTGATCGATGCGATTACGGCGGCGCCGGCCTGGGTCCGCAACGACCGCGGCGATGTGCTGGCGTCCAATGAGCTGGGCCGGGCCCTGTACCTGGAGATGATGACCGACGGCGGCACCCCACCCAACAGCGCACGGTTCACCTTCCTGAGCCCGAAAGCGCGGGAGTTCTTCGCCGACTGGGAGCGCGCCGCTGACGACATCGTGGCCGTGCTGCGGTCCACGGCCGGGAAGAACCCGTACGACAAGGACCTGTCCGACCTGATCGGGGAGCTCTCAACGCGCAGCGGGGAGTTCCGCGTCCGCTGGGCCCGGCACGACGTGAAGTACCACCGCACCGGCCGCAAACGACTCCACCACTCGATCGTGGGGGACCTGGACCTGGCCTACGAGGCGATGGAGCTCCCCGCGGATCCCGGGCTGCGGATCAACATCTACACCGCCGAGCCAGGCAGCCCGTCCGAGGACGCGCTGAAGGTCCTCGCCAGCTGGGCGGCTACGCAGGCGGCGGCCGGGGTTCCGGCCCAGGAGAAGGCCACCTGAGCCAGCCTGCGCTGCGCAAACCCGTTCTCGACGCGCATATTCGGTTGTGAACCCCATATCCGTCCTCGACGCGCATATTCGTAAGCGCACCCCATATTTGGGCCGCGCCAGGGAATGTGCGCGTCGTCAGCGGCTTTGCGCGTCAGGACTGCGCGTTGATGAACCCAATGATGATCGCCGTCCACCAGCAGAGCTGCGAGACCACCAGGCATGACATCAGGTGGACGCGCTGGCCAGTGGATAGATCCTTGAACGCAGTCCTGGCAGGGAGCCGCGCGAGCCGCCGCATCAGGGGGATCAGCATGATTCCGTTCAGGCTGAGCACCAGGACCGCCGCGAGCTTGACCTCTGTAATCGGGCTGTCCAGGTGCGGACTCAGGAACACCCCGGTGGCAAGCATGCCGGCCAGGCCACCCCAGATTAACGGTGTTGCTGCCCCATCGAGTCGAATGATTTCACCGAGTGTCCGCCGGCCGATCAGCCACAGGAATCCATGCCAGTCGACCAGGATGATGGCGCCGAATGCCACAACGAGGAAAAGGTCATGCACCACCAGATCGACGTCGTGGACGAAGCCGTCAACGCTGACCGCGGCTGACAGCAACACGGACAATAGCCACGCCGCGATGGCAACACCGGACAGGGCAGCAACAAGGCGCCGCGTGGACCGCTCGGATTCACGGTGCAGCCTGATGGTGCGTCTGCTGACGGGGACATAACTCATGACATACCTCTGCGAGACCTGTCAGCGATGGCCGTCCCAGCCGGGCCCGGGCGTAGCTCCAACATAGCCCCGTCGCGTGGCCGTCAACAAGGAAAAATCACCCGCTGATGCACCGCCCGCTCCTGGCCCCGCTTCGGTGCACGGCCGCCGTTTTCGACGCGCATATTTGTCGCCGCCACGCATACTCCCTTGCGACGCTCGTATACGGGGCGCGGGAAGGGATATGCGCGTCAGAGGCGGTTTTGCGTGTCGATAACGGCAGAGCGCGTACGACGGCGGCCCACACCTGCCGCCGCCAGCTTCCGTTCCAGCGTCCCGGGCACCTTGAGGTCGGCCCAGTCCCAGCGCACCACGTTGCAGCCCAGGGCGCGGATCCGGTTTTCGCGCTGCTTTTCAGCTACAACAGCCTGGGATGCGGTCAGGCCCTTGAGGAACTCGGACTTGAGGTACTTTTCCTCGCCGTCGAATTCGCCAACAACCCTGGACTCCTTCCAGTAGAAATCCGAATAACCAACCAGCCCGTCCGCGTCGGAAAACCGCTGTTGGAGGACCGGGGGTTCGAAGCGGGCCGCATGGATCAGCGCCCGGCTCCAGGACTCCCCGGCCGAGCCTGAAGCGGGATCGGCAAACTCGATGGCCGCCCGGATTCTCCGCGTGGCAGCGGCGGAGTAAATCGATCCCATCCCGCTCTCCAGCTCAGCCTTGGTGATGGCAGGCAGCTGCCGGCGCGGATCCGGCCGGAGCACATGGTCCAGCGGCGCAACGGCCTCGGCGAAGGGGCTGAAGGCCGCCAGGTCCAGGACAGTCCGGATGCGGTCGGTGACCAGGAGGCCCTCCAACCGGACCACCTTCAAATCCGCCCGCGCCGCAAAGTGCCGGCTGACCCCGGCACGTGACCGGCCGCCGTCGTTTTTCAATGTGAGTGCCTTGACCGGGTGATGAAAGCCGATGGTGGGGATTTCCCACACGCTTGCCGCGGAATGGCGGGCGAAAACTGTGGGCTTCTCGAATGCTTCCGCGGCCGCCTGGATGCGGACCCGGTACTGTTCCCACGGTTTCATGGCCCGCCACGCTGGGCCGTCGATGTAGATGCCGTGCCGCACCCGGACCAAAGCGCCGGACCGCACGCGTTTGGCGAGATCGTTGGCACTCAACCCGAGCAGGTTGCGGTCGCGCGACAACAGCAACGGTGGAAGATCGGTCATGCAACCACATTGCCCGGCACACCTTCGCTGCAGTAGTGGAGAGTGCCGCTATGTGGAAAAGCCCCGGCGACGCGGTCGCCCATTTTCGACTCGCATGCTCCCCGGCGCACGCAACATACGGTCTGCGCAGGGGAATCTGCGCGTCGAAAACCGGTCTGCGCCCAACCCGCTACACAGCGGCCGGCTCAACCGAGGCGCGGGAGAGGGACCGCCGCCGCTTGATCCACCGTTCCGCCGCACCCATGGCCCGGGCGGCCCCTGCCCAGTAGAGGACGCCGCAGGCCAGGGACGCCAGCACGGCCAAACCTTTGTCCGCCCGCTCGAAGAGGTCAACGGAATCAAACAGGGGATACACCAGCCAGTGGGTGACGTAGATGTAGAGCGAAGCGCTCGCCAGCAGCGCCATGATCCGGTGGAGTCCCCGGGGCACCCGCAGCGTGGGCAGCCAGAGCAGGATGAGGCATCCTGCCAGGATGGTGGCGCTGCGGTACGGGTTGTCGAAGGAGGCCGGAGCCGCCAGGACGGCGAGAACCGTAACGGCTGAACGTTGCCACAGGGTGCGGGACGCGGCGGCCGCCCAACCCAGCCCGAACAGCCACAGGACCGGCCCCTGCCCCGGATAGCGGCTCTCCACCAGGCCAAAAAGCAGGGGCAGATCCACCAGGACCAGGGCCACCCCAAACGCCCACGGCCAGCGCCGCACCGCCCGGTCAACGGCCGGTACCGCCAGCAACAGGGCCAGGCCCAGCAGGATGTGGACCAGGACCTCCACGAACCAGAACCGCGAGTAGTCGCTCCACCCCGCCGGCCCCACCAGTGAGTTCAACAGGAAAACGTTGTGCAGGGCGTACTTGTCCGTCACGGCGAAGGCCAGCGCGATCACGGCAACGCTCGGCACCACGATCCGCGCGACGCTGCGCAGGTGCCGCCGGAACCGTTCCGTACGCTCCCCCGACAGCTGGAAGCGGGCGAAGTTGTAGCCGGCCACCGCCATGAGCACGTGGGCCGTGCCTTGCCAGTGGAAGAACCCAATATGCGTGGAGACGATCGCGATGATGGCGACGGCGCGCAGCACTATCCCAGTCTCCATCGGCGCGAGCAGCCTCCGCCGGGCCCTGCGCACCCAATTGCCGGAAGCAGTGCCGGAAGGCCCAGCAGTGCCGGAAGGCCCAGCAGTGCCGGAAGGCCCGGCACTGCCGGGAGGCGCGACGGCGGCGGGCACCACGTGCGGCGATGGCGACAGTTCGCAGACCGGCATCAGGTGCCAGCCCCCGGGAAGGTAGCCCAGGGCCCGCTCCAGCCGGACGGACGCCGCCACATAGGACAGTGAATCGCCGCCCAGGGACACGAACGAATCGGTCCCGGCAACCTCGTCCACCTCCAGCACCTCGGCGAAGATGCGCCCCACGTCATCCGAGCCCGCGTCCACAACCCCGGCCGGGCCGCCGTCGTCCGCTTCTCCTCCACAGGCCAGGGCGGCGACGGCGGGATAGTCCGGCTTTCCGTTGCCCAGGCGCGGAATGGCTTCCACCGGGCAAAGGTCGACGGCGGCGCGCGGCAGGCCCAGGCCCTGCGCAAGGGTTTTGGCGAGCAGCGCTACGTCGTGGTCGCCTTCGACGGCGGCCACCACCGCGTCGTCGGAGCCTGCGGCCGCAGCCGTCACCCCGAGGTCGGCCAGCATCCGCTCCACCTGGCCCAGATCCACGCGGAGCCCAACGATCTTCACGAACCTGCTGCGCCGGCCCACAATCTCGTAGAGCCCGTCCGGGCCGCGGCGCGCCAGGTCGCCGGTGCGGAGGTCGGTGACCACCCGGCCCAGGCCGAGGTCCGCCGGCTGTTCGGCGTACCCCAGCATCACGTTGGGGCCGGAGTACACCAGCTCGGACGCGCCCAGGCCGGGCACCGGCTCAAGCCGGAAGGACCCGCCCGGGATGGGCACGCCGATGGCCTCCGGGCGCTCCAGGGCCTGGTCCGGCGGCAGGTAGGCCATGCGGGCGGTGGCCTCGGTCTGCCCGTACATGACGAACAGGTCCCATCCTTGCCGCCGGCCCTGTTCGGCATAGGCGCGCACGCGGTCGGGGGCCAGCCGTCCGCCGGCCTGGGTGATGTACCGCAGGCTTGGCACATCCATGTCCTTGAAGCCCACCCGGTCCAGCAGGTCGAAGGTGTACGGCACTGCCGCGAAGGATGTCACCTGTTCCGTGCGGACCAGGTCCCAGAAGCAGGGGTCCACCACCGAGAGGTCGGTCAGCGCCAGGGATGCACCCGCCAGGAGGTGGCTGTTCACCACGCTCATGCCGTAGCAGTAGGAGAGGGGCAGGGTGGTGGCCGCTGTGTCGCTGGGGCGCAGCTGCAGGTACTCCGCGATCGCGGCGGCGTTGGCCTGGATGCCGTCGGCGGAAAGCCGGACGAGTTTGGGGGAGCCGGTGGACCCGGACGTGCTCAGCAGCAGCGCGAGTTCCGGGTGCAGGTCGTGCCGGGTCTGCTGCCGCCGGACATCCAGGACCGCTTCGCCGTTCGACGCGCTGACAACAACGTCGGGGTCGTAGGCCGCCACCAGTGCGGCCGCGGCAGAGTCCCCCGCGGGCAGGATCAGTAACGGAGTGCCGGAGGACAGGGCCGCCAGGTAGGACACCAGGGCCGGCAGGGTGTTCCCGGCTTCCAGCGCAATGAGGCGCCGGGCCGGCCCGAACGCGCGGACCATGTCCTCCACCTGCCGGGCCAGTTCCCGGTAGCTCAGCGACCGGCCGTGGGCGCTGACGGCTGGGCGGTCGCCGAAGCGGGCCAGGTCCGCGGCGAACGGAACCCCGGCGAGCTTTGTCTCTGTAGTCACCGGAGAACCATAGAAGGGTAACCTAACCTAACTCAAATGGATTAGGAAAGATTTTTGTGCCGTAAAGCCGTCGGTTAGTGGTGTTCCACCCAGCAGGCCAGGATCGTCGTCGAAAGCTGGTAGGCCAGGGCGTTGCGGGTGATGCTGTCCGGCCCCAAGGCGGGGGGAAGACCTGACGCGTCTACGTGCAGCACGAAGCTGTCCTTCTGGAAGACGGCGGATCCGTCGGCCGTTTCGTATGCCGGAAAACCAAGATTTGCCAGGCCGTCGATTGGTGTTGCGCCTTTTGCGAGGGCCTGCATTGCGGTGAAGTACTTGAGTGCCGCCGCCTTGTCCGCCGTTTCCTGGACAGAAATGACCAGCGATCCCTCGGCCAGATGGTAGGTGCAGGTGAAGGTGCTGTCCGCCCAGATGTCCACGGTGTGCGGGTTCGAAGCCAGGTCCAGGATGGACCGCAGCCTCTCCTTCGGCTGGTCGCCGCAAACCATCAGGGCAGCAGCGCTCGGCCCGCCCGCCGGCGGACCAGGGGATGCCGATTCCTGGGCGTGGTGGCCGCCGCCGTCGTGGCCCACCGCCGGTGACGTTGCCGGCGGGGCCGCCGTCGAACTGTCTGGAGCTGCGGTGACGGATCCCGCCGCTGTTGCACAGCCGGAAAGCAGCAGGGTGCATAGGGCCACGGAGGCCAGCAGGGACCTGTGCTGTTTCATGGCGCATCCAATTCTGCCGGCCCCTGGGAGTGGGGTGCGCGGCTGTTGTCAGGCTTTGAGCTTGGCGTAGATCACGTAGTTGTCATCGAAGAGCCCCGTTGCGGGGTCGTAGCCGTCGCAGGTGATGAGCCGAAGCTCTGCACCGGCAGTGTTGCCGTAAACCTCGAGGGTGGGGAATTCGTTTTTGGAGTAAAGGGTCCCGTGGTCGACTGTGAAGACGGCAGTACTGCCATCGGCCCGCGAAACGTTGATCTCGGCACCGGGCCTGAGCTTCCGGAGGTCAGCGAACACGCCCTTGTGCCCTCCGAGGGCGTTGACGTGGCCCAGGATCACCGAGGGGCCCCGTTCTCCCGGCGTGGGGGAACCGTTGTACCAGCTGGCCGGTGCGCCGTTGCCCACATCATCCGGCACTTTCAGCGAACCGTTCTCCTCCAGTCCCAAGTGGAGAAGGTCCGTTCGCACCCCGATGGAGGGAATGCTCAGGACAGCGGGAAGCGACGCATTCAGAACGGCCGGGGGCTGCGGCGCAGCCGGGGCCTCTGGTGGAGCAGGGGCTTCTGGTGGAACAGGGGGCGCCGGTGCCGTTGATGTAACCGCGGGGGAAGCCACTTGCGGGGCGGAGGCGGAAGGGGAAGGCCTGGTGTCTGAAGTAGTGGCGCTCCCGGCGGCACAGCCCGCCAGGGAAAGCGCGAGCAGAACCCCGGCCACCGCAGAGGCCCCGGGACCTCCACGGCGGCCGAAATTCCTTGATGTCACAGAATTGATCCGTTCAGCCTTGGTTATGCTGCCGCGTTGCGGCGGCGGACGGCGTAAGCTCCGCCTGCGAGGGCAACCAGGGCCAGGCCGCCGCCGATGGCGAGGGCCCCGGTGTCGGTGCCAGAGCCGGGTTCAGAGGGGATGCCGGTGTTGGCGCCGCCTGCAGGCATCTTCATTTGGCCGGCCGTAAGCGTTCCGCACAGGGCGGGGGACGTAGCCGCCAGCGGCAGTGATGGAACCAGGTCACTCTTGGCGGCCTGGCCTGCGGCGCTGAGGGTGGCGGGGTCAAGGCCGTGGACCACAACCACTGCCGTGCCCGATTCCAGGGCCGCCTTGGTTTCGGCGTTCAGTTCGAACGTGCGGTCCACCGTATAGGAAGCGCCCTGTCCGGCGACCTTCAGGTCAAGGCCTGCTGCCTTACTGGTATCGCCGCTGGTGGAAAGGGTGGTGACGATGCCACCGTATGAGGGTGCGCCCTCGGTGGTGGAGATGACTTTGTCGCCGTCCTTGTCCGCAGAAGGGTCGGGGCAGACGCCCTTGGCCCCGCCGTGGATGTGCTGGACGTGGGGGTACGGCGCATCCATGAAGGTGGCGGGCAGGCCCGACACCTTGAGGACGACGTGGGCCTGGTTGCCCATGACATCAACTGTTACGGTGCCTGATCCGGCGCTGCCGTTGATCTGCTTCAGCGTTGACTGGTACGAGCCGTCGGCGGCCATTGCAGGTGAACCGGACAGGGCGAGTGCGGCGAGGGCAAGGGTGGGGACTGCCATAAAGCGAAGTGACTTATTCATTCGGAAAATCTCCTCATTCACGTCCGTGTGATGGTGGCGTCCCCAGACAGGAGACACCGGTACTTCGCGGCGGCACCATCAGCGGATGGGTGTGGACGTGGCCTGATTCACTTTTTCCGTGTGGTCATTGCTCTTTTGATGGAGGCTGTGGCGGTCACTTCACCATCAGCGTTCCCGTCATTCGGGAATGGAAGCTGCAAACGAACCCGTACTCCCCGGGTGAGTCGGGCGCTTTGAAAATTGCGGTTTCACCGGGATCGACCGCAACGTCGAACCCGCCATGGTCCTTTGCCGTCACCGTGTGCGGGGCGCTGTCGGCGTTCGTCACCGTCACCATCGATCCCGGTCTGACCGTGGTGGGGACCTCGAACTTGAAATTCCGTATCGTGATCACCGAAGTGGCGGCTTGCGCCGATCCCTCCGCCGACGATCTGGGGGAACCAGCTGAAGGCGTGGCAGGAGTATTCCCACTCCCGGCAGCGCACCCGGTGATCCCGCCCAAGGCGATGGCCACGGTGACGGCCCGGATCCAAGAAGAAGCTTTCATGGCAATCCCTTTCAGGAGGGATGCGTCCGTTGCCCGCCGGATGGCGGGCCTTCAGGAAACTACCCTGTGCGCCCTATTCGTTGCCCCCGGCCTCCAGGATGGGGGGTCAGTTCGCCACCGTAAAGGGCACAACCATCACCCCGGAGTTGGTGGAGCCCAGCTTGTCGTCCCGGCAGGACGTCCGCAGGTGCAGCTTGTGCACGCCGTTGGCCAGGCCACGGGTGTCGATCGCGAGGGGAGCGGCCCCGAAGGGCTCGGGTCCGAAGGCGCCCGCCGAGTCCCAGAGGACCAGCCCCGGGTTGGCCGGAACCGCGTGGAAGTCCGGGTCTACCGAGATGAAGGAGTGGGTAGCCGGCCGCGAGCCGTCCGTGTGGCTGGTCAGGCCCACGAGGGGAGCCCAGACTCCCGACACCGGTCCGTCGGGAAGGGGCAGGCTGCGGACCGAGGACTCGCAGTATCCGGCGTGGGTGTACCAGCCCTTGCCCCGCAGGAAGGGGTCCCTGGTCACATCGGAGGCGGACTTGCCGTTCTGGATGTTGACCTGCCAGTTGAAGTTGGCCCTCATTTCGTTGCCGTCCGGCTCGGAAACGAACCCGCGGAAGCGGACCTCCTGCGTGCCTGAGTGGTTGAAGCCGGAGATGGGTGCGGAGAAGGTGAGCCAGCGCTCGCAGGTGCCGGTGCACGTGAAGTCGCCCCCGCCGGCGCCGGCCGGCCCCGGGCAGCTGAAGTCCGGTGCCGCGGCCCGCAGGTAGCATTTCTGGACGGTGGTTTCCCGGTCCGAGGTTTTGAACACCATGGCCACGTAGTCGGCGGTGCCCGGGTTGTCGTGAAGGATCACCCGGACGTTCACGGTGAGGTTGCCCGAGCTGATCGTTTCCCGTTCCGGGACGCAGGCCCCCAGGTGGAGGTGGCCGGTGTTGGTGACGGCGTTGTTGGCCTGGTCAGCGTCCGGCATCCACCACGACTGCGTGTCCACGAACTGCCGGTTCTCCGCGTACACGGTGCCGTCGGCAGGCGGCGCACCCATGCACAGCCCGGCCGCAGCCCTGGCGGTACCGGGACTCAACCCGGTTATGGCAATGAAGGCCAGCGCAACAGCAGATACCAGGGCAAGGGACCGTCTCAAGAGCATCCATCCTTCACGGAGAAACTGCGCGCATTGCTGTCGCCGGCGTCGGAACGCCGAGCCATGGGATGTTTCGTTATTTGTGCCCGGTAGGGCGTGGAAAGTATAAGACCGGACTCAGCGCCAAAACCAGAGTTGACAGGCCATTACGACGGCGGCACGCACCTTTTGCAGGACCTGATGGAGCGTCTGGGGAAAGGGTGCAGGAAGTGATGGGGGATCGCGGGAAAGGGGGCAGGAAGTGATGGGGCGTCGCGAGGGGGAGGGGGACGCTTGACGAGGTCCGGCGCTCCCGCATATCCTGAACGAACGGTCGGTAAATAATTCGGCACGTCCCAGACGGTCTTTGCATAGGAGCAACCATGGCAGCGCAGAACCTGCAGTCAGTGCCCGCTGAGCTAACCCCGGAAGAAGAAGCCGCAGGCCAGGCCCACTTCGACCGGATCATCGCCGAGGACTCGCGTATCGAGCCCCGCGACTGGATGCCCGCGGCCTACCGCAAGACCCTGCTGCGCCAGGTGTCCCAGCACGCGCACTCCGAGATCATCGGCATGCAGCCGGAGGCCAACTGGATCTCCCGCGCCCCCAGCCTGAAGCGCAAGGCCATCCTCATGGCCAAGGTCCAGGACGAGGCCGGCCACGGGCTCTACCTCTACTCCGCCGCCGAAACCCTGGGCCAGTCCCGGGACAAGATGATGGACGACCTCATCGCCGGCAAGGCCCGCTACTCCAGCATCTTCAACTACCCGGCCCTGAC
This sequence comes from Pseudarthrobacter sp. Pseusp20, assembly GCF_059492155.1. NCBI lineage: Bacteria > Bacillati > Actinomycetota > Actinomycetes > Micrococcales > Micrococcaceae > Pseudarthrobacter > Pseudarthrobacter sp. Pseusp20. The sequence goes on along the minus strand of NZ_CP168521.1, from coordinate 3,746,365 downwards.
CTGGGCGGACATGGGCGCCATCGGCTGGCTGGTGGACGGCGCAGCCATCTGCAACCAGGTCCCGCTGTGCCGCGCCTCCTACGGACCCTACGGCCGCGCCATGGTGCGCATCTGCAAGGAAGAGTCCTTCCACCAGCGCCAGGGCTTCGAGATCCTCCTCGAACTCTCCAACGGCACCCCCGAGCAGAAGCAGATGGCCCAGGACGCCGTGAACCGCTGGTACGCCCCGGCCCTGATGATGTTCGGCCCGCCGGACGACGATTCCCCCAACTCCAAGCAGTCCATGGCCTGGAACATCAAGCGGTTCAGCAATGACGAGCTCCGCAGCCGCTTCGTGGGCATGATGGTGGAGCAGGTCAGGGTCCTGGGCCTCACCCTCCCCGATGACCAGGTCCGCTTCAACGAGGACACCAAAAAGTGGGAGCACGGCCCGCTGGACTGGCACGAGTTCCAGGAAGTCCTGGCCGGCCGCGGTCCCTGCAACGCCCAGCGCCTTGAGCGGCGGAGGGCAGCGCACGACGACGGCGCCTGGGTCCGCGAGGCAGCGGCGGCTTACGCAGCAAAACAGTCAGCAAAGCAGCAGAAGGAATACGCAGCATGAGCCCGCACGGCAACCCGGAAACCCCGGCCAGCTCCGCCACCGAGATCAACCGCGAAGCCCCCAAGGCATCGCCAGCCCCGCAGGAGCACCATGACAAGAGCGCCTGGGGCCTCTGGGAGGTCTTCGTCCGGTCCAGCCGCGGCCTGAGCCACGTCCACGCCGGATCCCTGCATGCCCCGGATGCCGCCATGGCCCTGCGGAATGCACGGGACCTCTACACCCGCCGCAACGAGGGCGTCTCCATCTGGGTGGTCCCGGCCGATGCCATCGCCGCGAGTGACCCCGACTCCAAGGGCTCGTTCTTCGAGTCCCCGCAGGGCAAGGACTACCGGCACGCCACGTACTACACCAAGAGCGAAGGGGTGAAGCACCTGTGAGTACCCCCGAAACCAGCACCCACGAAACCACCGGCCACGGCGACATCTCCACCGGTGTGGCCGGCGACTCCAACGCCTCCGCCACCCGCATCACCCCCGGCAACGCCCTGCGCCCGGAGGACATCGCCCTCGAGGTCCGCACCGGCCTGGTGAAGCCCTCGGAGGACATCGCCGAGTACGCCCTCCGCCTGGGCGACGACGCCCTTATCCTGGCACAGCGCCTGGGCCACTGGATCTCCCGCGCCCCGGAGCTGGAGGAGGACATCGCCCTGGGCAACATCGCCCTGGACCAGCTGGGCCATGCCCGCAGCTTTCTCACCTACGCCGGCGCCGCGTTCACCGACGAGGACGGCTCGGCGAAGTCCGAGGATGACCTGGCGTACTTCCGCCGCGAGCACGAGTTCCGCAGCGTCCAGCTGTTCGAGCAGCCCAACGGCGACTTCGCGGCCACCATCGCCCGCCAGTTCGTGGTGAGCTACTACCAGTACGAGCTCTACCGCCGCCTCACCGGATCCACGGACGCAACCCTGGCCGCCATCGCTGCCAAGGCCGTCAAGGAAGTGGACTACCACCGGGACCACAGCGCCCAGTGGGTGCTGCGCCTGGCCGGCGGCACCGAGGAATCCCGCAAGCGGATGATCCACGGCCTGCGCCTGATGTGGCCGTACGTCAACGAACTGTTCCAGGACGATGACCTGACGCAGCGCCTCGCTGAGGCGGGTGCCGCCGTCGCGCCTTCCTCGCTCCGGGAGGACTTTGACCGCCTCACCGCAGAAATCCTCACCGAGGCCGAGCTGGAGGTCCCGGACGTGCCCGCAGCCCCGGGCGGCGGCCGGTACGGCAAGCACTCGGAGTACCTGGGCTACATCCTTGCGGAGATGCAGGTGCTGGCCCGCGAGCATCCCGGGGCCAGCTGGTGACAGCCATGTACATCTCGGACTTCGAAAGCCGCACCCGGACCCCGCAGCAGCGGGCCTGGGACATCGCGGCCACCGTGGTGGATCCGGAGATCCCGGTGCTCACCATCGCGGACCTGGGCATCCTGCGCAACGTGGACGTGCAGGGCAACAGCGTCACTGTCACCATCACGCCCACGTACTCGGGCTGCCCGGCCATGGACGCCATCCGCGACGACGTCTACGCCGCCTTCAAGAAGGAGGGCTACGCGGACGTGCACGTGGACCTGGTCCTGGCCCCGGCCTGGACCACGGACTGGATGACGGAGGCCGGAAAGCAGAAGCTGCAGGAGTACGGCATCGCCCCGCCCACCGGGCACAGCAAGGCCGGCGGCCACTCCGGCCCGGTCCGGCTGAGCCTGGCCGTGAAGTGCCCGCAGTGCAACAGCCTCAACACCAAGGAACTCACCCGCTTCGGTTCCACGTCCTGCAAGGCGCTCTATGTGTGCCAGGACTGCAAGGAACCGTTCGACTACTTCAAAGTCCTGTAAGGAAGCCCCATGCCTGTTGTCCGCCAGACCGCCGCCGAAGAGGCTGAGCTGACCGGCCGCCGTCGTCCGTCCTTCCACACCCTCACCGTGAAGGAGGTGCGCCGGCTCACCGACGATGCCATCGAGGTCAGCTTCCATGTACCGGCGGAACTCGCCGGCAAGTTCGACTACCTGCCCGGCCAGTACGTGGCGCTGCGCACCACGCTGCCGGATGAGAACGGCGAGCCCAAGGAGATCCGCCGCAGCTACTCCATCTGCGCCGAGCCGCGCAGCTTCGCGGACGGCACCAGCGAGATCCGGGTGGCCATCAAGAAGGACCTGGGCGGGCTGTTCTCCACGTGGGCCAACGCCGAGCTGAAGGCGGGGGACACCCTGGACGTGATGAGCCCCATGGGCGCGTTCGTGTCCAAGCATGGCCGGGACGGTGTGGCCGTGGAGCAGAATGTCATGAACTCCATGAACCACCCGGAGGACCTGGCGGGGGAGCCGGGGAATTTCGTGGCCATCGCGGCCGGGTCCGGCATCACCCCGGTGATCGCCATCGCCCGGACGCTGCTGGCCGCCAACCCGGACACCCGGTTCGATCTGATCTACGCCAACAAGGCCGCCATGGACGTGATGTTCCTGGAGGAACTGGCGGACCTGAAGGACAAGTACCCGCAGCGGCTGGCCATCCACCACGTGCTCTCCCGCGAGCAGCGGATCGCGCCGCTGCTGTCCGGCCGGATCGATGCCGAGAAGCTGCAGCAGCTGCTGGGCACCGCCCTGCACGCGGACGATGTGGACGAGTGGTTCTTGTGCGGGCCGTTCGAGCTGGTGCAGCTGTGCCGGGACACCCTGGCCGAGCGCGGGGTGAAGCCGGAGAACATCCGGTTCGAGCTGTTCACGTCCGGCAAGCCGGACCGTCCGGAGGGGCAGGCCGGCCGTCCCGTGGTGGTGGACGAGTCCAAGGAGACGTACAAGATCACGTTCAAGCTGGACGGCCTGCAGGGCGAGGTGGCCAGCCCCACGCACGCCCGCGAGTCCATCCTCAACGCGGCGCTGCGGGTCCGCCCGGATGTGCCGTTCGCGTGCGCCGGCGGAGTGTGCGGCACCTGCCGGGCCAAGGTGGTCACCGGCAGCGTGACCATGGACGAGAACTACGCGCTGGAGCAGGATGAGCTGGACAGGGGCTACGTGCTGACCTGCCAGAGCCACCCCACCAGCAAGGAAGTCACGGTCGACTTCGACGTTTAAGTTGTTACTCACTAAAGGAGCCCCATGATTTCCCTTTCCATCAGCAACGGTGTTGCAGAAGTCGTCCTGGACGCACCCCACAAGCTGAACTCGCTGGATGAGCAGGCGCTGCGGGATTTAGCACAGGCGTACGACGACGCTGCTGCCGCCGCCTCACGCGGTGAGGTGCGGGCGCTGCTGCTGAGGGGGGAGGGCCGCGCCTTCTGCGCGGGCCGGGACATCGCGGGCGTCACCCCGGAGAGCGACGACGCCGCCGCCTACCTGGGCGGGCTGGTGGAGCCGCTGCTGAAGAAGATGGCTTCATTTCCCGCACCCACCTTTGCCGCGGCGCAGGGCGCGTGCCTGGGCGTGGGGCTGGGCCTGCTGCTGGCCACGGACGTGGTGTACGTGGCGGAGAACGCCAAGTTCGGCTCGCCGTTCGCCAAGCTGGGGGCCACGCTGGACTCGGGCGGGCACTGGTACTTCACGGAGCGGATGGGCATGCACCGGACGCTGGACCTGATCTACACGGCGGACCTGATCTCCGGTGCGGAGGCGGTGGCGCAGGGGATGTTCAGCCGTGCCATGCCGGCCGCCGAGCTGCTGGACTCCACGCGGGCGATCGTTTCGCGCGTTGCTGCAGGTGCCACCGAGGCATTCGTTGCCTCGAAGGAGCTGGTGGCGCACATCCGTGACCAGCGGCTGGGCCTGTGGCAGGCCATGCAGGAGGAAAACGAGGAGCAGGCACGCCTCTGCAAAACCGACGACTACGCGGAGGGTTTCCGGGCCTTCCAGGAGAAGCGCGAACCGAAATTCACCGGCGGCCACTGATTACACCTCCTCGATTGGTCCGCAACTGTCCTTTCCGGGGCCGAAAACGGCAGTTACGGAGCAATCGATGAGGCTGGAGGTCCGCCGCCGCATTGGCGCCGGGCCTCCAGCCGTCTATCGGTTGAAACCGCCCAGGCAGGTACCCCTACCGGGCCGCCATCTCCGATTCCAGTAGCTCGTAGGCCGGTGTGGTGAGGAAATCGGTGTAGTCCTCGGACAGGCAGATCCGGGAAATGATGCCGGATGCCGGTCCGTAGTACCGGTTGAACAGATCGTCGCCCACCTCGTTCCGGAGCTTTTCCGTTTCCTCGGCCAGCAGGCGCTCAACCAGTTCGCGGGTTGCCGTGTTCCCCGTGTCGGCGAAGACTACCCCGTTGCGGATTTGCTGCCAGACCTGCGACCGGGAGATTTCCGCCGTCGCGGCATCCTCCATCAGGTTGTGGATGGCAACTGCCCCGTTCCCGGACAGCCACACTGCGGTGTAGGCGATGGAAACGTACAGGTTCCCGCGAAGACCGGCTTCGGTGGCGTCGCCGGGTGCCGACTCGATGTCGAGCAGTTGTTCGGCGGTGACGTGGACCTCTGGGCGGGTCCGCTGCACCTGGTTGGGGGCATCTCCCAGGACCTGGTCGAATACCTCCATGCAGATGGGAACGAGGTCTGGGTGTGCAACCCAGGAGCCGTCGAATCCGTCGTTGGCCTCGCGGGTCTTGTCTGCCCGTACTTTTGCGAACGCCTCTTCCGTGACTTCGGGCTCGCGGCGGTTCGGAATGACTGCTGCCATGCCACCCATAGCAAACGCGCCGCGCTGGTGGCATGTCTTGACCAGGAGTTCGGTGTAGGCGCGCATAAAGGGAACGGTCATCGATACCGCTGCACGGTCAGGCAGGGTGAATTTTGAACCGGAATCGCGGAAATACTTGATGATGCTGAACAAGTAGTCCCAGCGCCCCGCGTTGAGGCCGGAGGCGTGGTCCCGCAGTTCATACAGGATCTCGTCCATCTCGAAGGCCGCGGGAATGGTTTCCACCAGGACGGTGGCCCGGATGGTTCCTTGCGGGATGCCGATGGCGTCCTGTGCGAAAACGAAGATGTCGTTCCACAGCCGGGCTTCAAGGTGGCTTTCCATCTTCGGAAGGTAGTAGTAGGGGCCGTGGCCGTTCTCAAGGAGCTGCCTGGCGTTGTGGAAGAAGTGCAGTCCAAAATCCACCAGGGCGCCGATGGCGGGCTTGCCGTCGAATTCCAGGTTCCGCTCCTCCATGTGCCAGCCGCGGGGGCGCATGATGACGACGGCGGTGGGCGCATCGGTTCGAAGGGCGTACGTCTTGCCCTCGGGGGATGTGTAGGCCAAGGTTCCGCGTGCGGCGTCGTACAGCGAGAGTTGGCCGTCGATGACGTTGAACCAGGTGGGGCAGCTGGCATCCTCCAGGTCTGCCAGCCATACTTTTGCCCCCGAATTCAGGGCGTTGATCGCCATCTTGGCGGGGGAGCATGGGCCGGTGATTTCCACCCGGCGGTCCCGGAGGGCGGGGGGCGCCGAGGCAACGGTCCAGTCGCCTTCGCGGACGGCTGCTGTCTCCGGCAGGAAGTCCAGGGCTCCGGTCTTTGCGGCTTCTGAACGGCGCTCCTGCCGTGCAGCAAGGCGGGCATCGCGTTCGGCGGCGAAGCGTCCATGGAGTGCGGCGAGGAAGTCCAGGGCTTCCGGTGTCAGGATTTCGGCGGCGCGGTCAAAGGGCAGGGCAGCGGTTCGGGTCAGGGGCATTGCTTGGTCCTTTCGAGGAGTTTCACGATACGGACATTATGTTCTGCCAGATGAAAAAACAAGAGCTTCAGAATAATCGGTCAGACCATTGACTAGCGGTCAGACCAATACATACAGTTTGTCCACGAGACAATATCTCAATCTCACATTGTGGAATTACCGCTCGGCGTTTCTTATCCCATTCATCGCGCCCTACCCTCCCCGCTCCAAATACAAAGGAGTTTTTTGTGAGCACTTACCAGCAAGTCGTGGACCCCCTCTGGGGTTCACTCGGCCTGTCCGCGCTCTGCGCGGCGTTGCCGTTGATTCTCCTGTTTGTCCTGCTGGGCGTCTTCCGGGTGAAAGCGGCTATAGCCGCGATCGCCAGCCTGGCGCTGTCCATCCTCCTGGCCCTGATGGTCTGGCGTATGCCTGTGGACCAGGTCTTCAGCGCCACGGCAGAAGGAGCCTTCTACGGCCTGTTCCCCATCCTGTGGATCCTCATTAACGCGCTCTGGCTCTACAAACTCACGGTGGCCACGCCTTGGTTTGATGCCCTGGGCCGGACCATCCGCTCCATCTCCAACGATCTGCGGATCCTGTCGATCCTGATTGCGTTCTGCTTCGGCGCGCTCCTCGAATCACTCGCCGGTTTCGGCGCCCCGGTTGCCATCACGTCGGCGATGCTGATGGCCGCCGGCATGAAGCCGCTGAAATCCGCCATCGTCTCGCTGTTGGCCAACACCGCGCCGGTGGCCTTCGGTGCCATGGCCGCGCCCATCATCGCCCTGAACGGCGTGACCGGCCTGTCGCTGCACGACCTGTCCTCGATGGCCGGCCGCCAGACCCCCTTCATCGCCCTCATCGTGCCGCTGCTCCTGGTCTTCATCGTGGACGGCAGGCGCGGCCTCAAGCAGACCTGGCCCGTTGCACTGGTGGCCGGCGCAGTCTTTGGCATCTTCCAGTTCATCACGTCCAACTTCATCGCTGTGGAACTGACCGACGTCGTGGCTGCGGTGGCTACCGTGGCCGCCGTGCTGCTGATGCTCCGTGTCTGGCAGCCGCGGGAAACCATTGATATGTCCGGGCAGTCCGGCGGGTCGGGCGATCTTGAGGAAGGACGTCCGTCCGGCCCGTCATCCTCCAGCCGCGGTTCGGCAAGGATACCGGCATCCGCATCGGTTACGGAGGCTGTCTCCGCGGCTGCGACCACCCGGGTCGCGGTGCGGCCCAGCGCCACGGAGCGGCCCGTCCGCCGGGAAATCTGGATGGCTGTGGCGCCCTACCTGATCATCATGGCCGTCTTCTCCATCGCCCAGATCCCCGCAGTCAAGGACTGGCTGAGCGCCAACGGAAGCCTCAGCTTCGCCTGGCCGGGCCTGGACGTCGTGGACGCCGGCGGGAAGCATGTTGCCGCGCAGAAGTTCAAGTTCGACCACCTCAAAGCCACCGGAACCCTGCTTCTGGTCTCCGGCCTCATCACCATGATCCTGTACCGCCTGTCGGCAGCCCAGGGCCTGCGCATTTACTGGGAAACCCTGAAGCAGCTGCGCTGGACCATCCTCACGGTCACCACCGTCCTGGCCCTGTCCTTCGTCATGAACCTGTCCGGACAGACCACCTCCCTGGGCCTCGCCCTCGCGTCCGCCGGCGGCTTCTTCGCCTTCCTCTCGCCGCTGATTGGCTGGATCGGTGTTGCCCTTACCGGATCGGATACCTCGTCCAACTCACTCTTCGGGCAGATGCAGGCCACCGCCGCCGCGCAGACCGGCCTCCCGCCGGTGCTGATGGCTGCCTCCAACTCCTCGGCCGGCGTGATGGGCAAGATGCTTTCGCTGCAAAACCTGGCCGTCGCCTCAGCGGCGGTGGGCCTGGAGGGCGCCGAGGGCACGCTGTTCCGCAAGCTGATCGGCTGGAGCCTGGGCCTGCTGGCCCTGATCACGGTGCTGATCGTCCTGCAGTCCACCCCGGTACTCGGCTGGATGATCCCCTAGCCGGCGCCACCCTTGCACACCGGGAATACGGCCGGGCGGAGCGGTTCCGCCCGGCCGGGTGCCCAAAGAACCCACCCTAGAAAACAAAGAGGTTTCCTTCCCATGAGTACAACTACAGCTGTCACAGCATCAGCAGCGCTTTTGGCTGCAAGCGCTCACACCTCCACAGACCTGGATGAGCGGGTCAGGGTAAGCACGGACCGTTCCGGCTACGTTCCGCCGAGCCTGCCCGATGGCGTCGTTTATGCCACCAGTGCCGAAGAAGTTGTGGCAACCATGAAGCTTGCCGCGGCCCACAATGTCCCGGTGGTTCCCCGGGGAGCCGGAACGGGCCTTGCCGCCGGAGCTTCCGCGCAGGCCGGGGAAGTAGTCCTTGACCTGGCCCGGATGAACCGGATCCTGCACATCGATCCCGTGGAGCAGTTGGCCGTGGTTGAACCCGGCGTCCTCAACGCGGAGGTGAACGCGGCCGCGGGGGAGCATGGACTCTTCTATGCGCCGGACCCGGCCAGCACGGCAATCTGCTCCATCGGCGGCAACATTGCCACCAATGCCGGCGGAATGTGGTGCGCAAAATATGGGGTTACACGGGAATCCGTGCTCGCCCTCCGCGTGGTCCTGCCCGACGGCCGGGTGCTGCGGACCGGGCGGAACACCATCAAGGGCGTCACGGGGTACGACCTGAACGCGCTGATGATCGGCTCCGAGGGAACGCTGGGCGTGGTGGTCGAAGCTACGCTCCGTCTGCGGCCCAAACCCATCCAGACCGCCACCGTCGCCGCCTATTTCCCGGACGTGGACGCCGCCGCGCTGGCAGCATCCGCCATCATCGCCGCCCGGCTGCAGCCCTCGGTGCTGGAACTCATGGACGGCCCCACGCTGGAAGCCGTCGATACCGTGCATGGCACCAACCACCGGTCCAAGGGCGGCGCCTTCCTGCTGGCGCAGACTGACGGGTACGGCGCGTTCCTTGAGCAGGACGTCCTCCTCAAAGCCATTGAACCCTTCGCCAGTCACGTCGAGAAAGCAGTGGACACGTCGGCAGCGGATGCGCTCGTGGCCACCCGGCGGGAAGCGATTCCCTCGCTTGAGACGTTGGGCCGCGTGTCCATTTGCGACATCGGCGTGCCGCGGAACCGGCTGGCAGATGTCTTTGCGGGGCTGGAGGACATCTCCCGGAAGACGGGGGTCCGGATCTTCAATGTGGCCCACGCAGCGGACGGCAACCTGCACCCGATGATCGTCGTCAACCCCGACCAATCCATCACGGAAGGACCGGCCAAAAAGGCCCTTGGCGACATGTTCTACCTGGCACAGCGCCTGGGCGGCACGCTGACCGGGGAACACGGCGTCGGCCTGCTCAAGCGCGATTGGCTCGAGGACGAGCTCGGCAGCACCTCGCTGGAACTCCAGCGCGCCATCCGCAATGTCTTCGACCCCCAGGGAATCCTCAATCCCGGCAAGGCAATCTGAGCCGGACAACCCGTCCCACGGTTCCTTGATCCGCTTCTGTCCTGCTGCGCCGGTTCTCCGTGGCGCAGCAGGACAGAATGCAGGTGCTGGTTGTTAGGGCAGGATGGATCCATGACCAAACCTTCGGTGGCACCGGGATCCAGGCGGACGTACGACGTCCTGGTAGAGGATATTGAGGCGGGGCTGCGCTCTGGCCGGTTCAAAATCGGGGATCAGCTGCCAGGTGAACGGATACTGGCGGAAACCTACGGCATTTCGCGCGCTTCAGTGCGCGAAGCCATGCGCCTGCTGGACGCCATGGGGGTCCTTCGAAGTTCCAACAGGTCCGGCCCCAAGTCTGGCTCGGTCATCGTTTCCGAGCCGTCAGCCGGCTTGTCCGCCACCCTACGCCTGCACATTGCCAGCAGCCGTCTTCCGGTTGAGGAGATCGTCGAAGCCCGGATTCTTCTGGAAACCTGGGCAGCCAGGACGGCGGCCCTGCACGACGACCCGGCCGGGATCCAGCGGGCCAGGGAACTGCTTGAGGCCATGGATGCCCCGGACATCGATCCGGAAACATTCCACGCCCTCGACGCGGAGTTCCACCTGGCCCTCAGTGCCATGGGCGGTAACACGGTTATCGAAACGATCATGGAGTCGCTCAGCGGCTCAATCCGTGGCTACCTCAAGGACGCCCTGGATGCCCTTGGGCAGTGGCCCATGGTGCTGGAGCAGCTGAGGGCCCACCACCACGGGATCTTCGATGCTGTGGAGGCAAAGGACGCCGAGCGCGCCGCGGAGCTGCTGCGGAGCCATATCGCATGGCTGTACGAACAGACAGCTGACAGGGTGCGCTGAGTTACTGCCGCACCGGCATGGACGGCAGGTCCGCTTCCGGGCCCGCCTCGCCGCCCATCGCGGCCACCAGGCGCTCGCGGGCGCGTCCCAGGTGCTGGTCCAGGAGCTGGGCGGCCTCTTCGCCTTGTCCGGCCTCGATCAGCTTCAGGAGCTTTTCGTGTTCAGCCTGGATCAAAGTGGTGTCCAGGAGGTGCAGCGACTGTACCCGGGACATGCACAGGCGTACTTCGGCCACGAGGGACGAGTACATCCTGCTGATCCGCTCGTTCCCCACGGCGTCGATCAGGCTGGTGTGGAACCGCATGTCCGGTTCCACCACGTCCAGCGGCGCTCCGGTGGCCAGCGCAGCGATATCCCGGTTGGCCTGTACCGCCCCGGCGGGCACTGTGCGTGCGGCGGCGAGCCGGCGAAGCACTTCGCTCTCCAGGTACGCCCGGGCCAGGTAGATATCCCGCACCGATTCCGGTCCCAGGTCCGCCACCCGGGCGGTCTTGTGCGTGCCGCGAACCAGCAGGCCCTCGGCCACCAGCTTCTCGATGGCTGCCTTCGCGGTGGGGCGAGCGACGTCGTAGGACGTAGCCACGTCCGTCTCCGTCAGCGCGTGGGCGGAGGGTAGCTCACCGGAGAAAATGCGGAGCCGCAGATCCGAAGCCACCGCTTCCACAATCGAGACAGCTGCAATACGGCCGGCCACAGATCTCCGTTCCAACAAATAAGTTTCGAGCAAACAAGGGGCGTCTCCATCCCATTTTGCCAGACAAGTATTCATCGCTCTTGACGGACATGTGTACTTGTTAGACAATCGATGAGTCGTCACGCCGATGTGGCGCCGCTCACCATCTGGAGTCCAATGTTTCAGCAGATCCTTGACCCCATCGCCGGGTCCCTCCTGCTTTCCGCCCTGTGCGCGGCCCTTCCCCTGGTCCTACTGTTCGTCCTGCTGGGCGTCTTCCGGGTCAAGGCCGCCAAAGCTGCCATCGCCAGCCTGGTCCTGTCCTTCGTCCTGGCCGTCGCAGGCTGGCAGATGCCCCTGGACCAGGCCCTCAGCGCCACCGCCGCGGGCATCTTCTACGGGCTGTTTCCCATCCTGTGGATCCTCGTCAATGCGCTCTGGATCTACAAGCTCACCGTGGCCACGCACTGGTTCGACGCCCTGGGCCGGACCATCCGCTCCATCTCCAACGACCTGCGGATCCTCTCGATCCTGATTGCGTTCTGCTTCGGTGCGCTCCTCGAATCGCTGGCAGGCTTCGGCGCGCCCGTCGCGATCTCCGCAGCCATGCTGATGGCCGCCGGCATGAAACCGCTCAAGTCCGCCGTCGTCTCGCTGTTGGCCAACACCGCCCCGGTGGCCTTTGGCGCCATGGCCGCGCCCATCATCGCCCTGAACGGCGTCACCGGCCTGTCGCTGCACGACCTCTCCTCGATGGCGGGCCGCCAAACCCCCTTCATCGCCCTCATCGTGCCGCTGCTCCTGGTCTTCATCGTGGACGGCAGGCGCGGCCTCAAGCAGACCTGGCCCGTTGCACTGGTGGCCGGCGCCGCGTTCGCCGCCGCGCAGTTCATCACCTCCAACTTCCTCGCCGTGGAACTGACGGACGTGGTGGCCGCGGTGGTCACGGTGGCGGCGGTCCTGCTGATGCTGAAGGCCTGGCAGCCGAAAGAGTCGGTGCGCGTGGAAGGATCGGTACAGGATGTGTCGGTTCCAGCCATGGCCGGCCGAGAGAGTGCGGTCGGCAACGGCACGCAGGTAAGAACGACGGCGGGTGCCCGGCAGGGGAGCGTTCCGGACCGTTCCGGAGTCCCCACGGACAATTCCCGCCCAGCGCCCCGTGAGGTGTGGCTCGCCGTCGCGCCCTACCTGATCATCATCGCCGTGTTTTCCATCGCCCAGATCCCGTTCATCAAAACCTGGCTGGGGCAGGTGGGCACCGTGACGTTCGCCTGGCCCGGCCTGCACATTGAGGACTCGGAGGGCAAAGCGGTAGCGGCCACCAAGTTCAAGCTGGACCACCTCAAATCCACCGGGACGCTGTTGTTGCTCTCCGGCCTGCTCACCATGGCGCTGTACAGAATCCCGGTTGGCAAAAGCCTGCGCGTCTATTGGGAAACCCTGAAGCAGTTGCGCTGGACCATCGTCACGGTCACCACCGTCCTGGCCCTGTCCTTCGTCATGAACCTGTCCGGGCAGACCACCACGCTGGGATTCGCCCTTGCCTCGGCCGGCGGCTTCTTCGCACTCCTTTCGCCGCTGATCGGCTGGATCGGCGTGGCCCTCACCGGCTCGGACACATCATCCAACTCCCTCTTTGGCCAGATGCAGGCCACCGCCGCCGGGCAGACCGGACTCTCCCCGGTACTGATGGCCGCCGCCAACTCCTCGGCCGGCGTCATGGGCAAGATGCTCTCCCTGCAGAACCTGGCCGTCGCCGCCGCCGCGGTGGGGCTGGAAGGCGCAGAGGGAATCCTGTTCCGCAAGCTGATCGGCTGGAGCCTGGGCCTGCTGGCCCTCATCACGGTACTGATCTTCCTGCAATCCACCCCCCTACTCGGCTGGATGGTTCCCTGATGCAGAAACTCGAATTTTTCCGGCAGGCCGTGGCCGATCCCGCACAGGTGAAGACCCGCGCCATCGACCTGCACGCCAACGCCCATGACGCCTCGCACTTCCTGCTCATCCCCCAGGCGGTGGCCGTGGCCAAGGACGCCGCGGAGGTGGGCGCGCTGCTCCGGGCCAGCGCGGCGCAGGGCGTTCCGCTCACCCTTCGCTCCGGCGGCACCAGCCTCAGCGGACAGGCCGTCACGGACGGCGTGCTGGTGGACGTGCGCCGCAACTTCCGGGATGTTGAAGTGCTCGACGGCGGTGCGCGGGTCCGCGTGCAGCCGGGAGTCACGGTGCGGGCCCTGAATGCGCGGCTGGCGCCCTACGGGCGCAAGTTCGGGCCGGACCCGGCCAGCGAGGCCGCGTGCACCATCGGCGGCGTGGTGGCGAACAACTCCTCGGGCATGAACTGCGGAACGGTGGACAATGCTTACCGCACGCTCGAGTCGCTCACCGTGGTGCTGCCGTCCGGGACGGTAATTGACACCGGGGCAATGGACGCGGACACCCGGCTGCGGACGCTGGAACCGGAACTGTATGACGGCCTGGTGCAGCTCGCGGCAAGGGTGCGGGGGAACAGCGATTCCGTGAACCGCATCAGGCAGCAGTTCAGCATGAAGAACACCATGGGCTACGGCCTGAACTCCCTGCTGGACTACACGCGCCCGGTGGAAATGCTGGCGCACCTGATCGTCGGCAGCGAAGGCACCCTGGGCTTCGTGGCAGAGGCGGTGTTCCGGACCATCCCGCGGCTTTCGCACTCCGCCACCGGCTTGCTTGTCTTCCCGGACCTGCAGGCCGCCAACGCGGCGTTGCCGGCGCTGGTGGACACCGGCGCCGCCACGGTGGAACTCCTGGACGCGCTCTCGCTCAAGGTGGGCCAGACGCTGAAGGGAACTCCCGCCGTCGTACGCGACCTTGCGGTGCGCGAACACGCGGCGCTGCTGGTGGAATACTCCGCCGGGCAGCCGGACCAGGTTGCGGCCCTGCGTGAGGTGGGCGAACGCGCCCTCGCCGGCCTCAAGCTGGCGGCCCCGGCGCAGTTCACTGCTGATGCGTCCGCCCGCGCCCAGCTGTGGCACCTGCGCAAGGGCCTGTACGCCTCCGTGGCGGGTGCCCGGCCGCAGGGGACCACGGCACTGCTGGAGGACATTGTGGTGCCGGTCCCGGTCCTGGGCCGCACGTGCCGTGAATTGATAAGGCTGTTCGACAAGTACCGGTACGAAAACAGTGTGATCTTTGGGCATGCGAAGGACGGCAACGTCCACTTCATGCTTACGGACGGCTTCGCCACGGCGGAGGAGCTGGACAGGTACAGTGCGTTCACCGAGGACATGGTGGACCTGGTCCTGGGGGAGGGCGGCTCGCTCAAGGCGGAGCACGGCACCGGCCGGGTGATGGCACCGTATGTGCGGCGGCAGTACGGGGACGAGCTGTACGGCGTAATGCGCCGGATCAAGGAGCTGTTCGATCCCGCCGGCATGCTCAATCCCGGCGTGCTCATGGACGATGATCCCAAGGCGCATCTGCGGCACATCAAGACGGCGCCGCCGGTGGCTGAGGAAGTGGACCGCTGCGTCTCCTGCGGGTACTGCGAGCCGGTGTGCCCCAGCAAGGACCTGACCCTGACGCCCCGCCAGCGCATCGTCACCCTGCGCGCCATCGAGGCCGCACGGCTCGCCGGCGACACGGCGTTGGTTGAAGAGCTGGAGCGGGACTACGACTACGAGTCCGTGCAGACCTGCGCCGTGGACGGCATGTGCCAGACGGCCTGCCCCGTGGACATCAACACCGGCTTGCTGGTCAAGCGGTTGCGCCGCGAGGACGCCGGTCCGGTGGCCAACGCGGCCTGGAACGCTGCGGCCAGGCACTGGGGCGGGGTCACGCGCGGGGCTTCGCTGGCCCTGACCGTGGTGGACAGGCTGCCGGCCCCGGCCGTCGTGGCGCCCAACAAGGCGGCGCGTGCGGTGCTGGGCACGGACACGGTGCCCCTGTACTCGCCCGAACTGCCCGGCGGCGGTTCCGCACGCAAGCGCCCGACGCCGGACCGGGCATCGGACGCCGTCTACTTCCCCGCCTGCGTGGGGACGATGTTCGGGCCGGCCGGTGCGGGTTCCCAACCCGGTGGTCCCGCTGGCGGACGGGGCGTCCAGTACAGCCTGGAGCAGCTGTGTGAACGGGCCGGGATCACGCTGCTGGTCCCGGAGGGCATCGATTCCCTCTGCTGCGGGACGCCGTGGTCTTCGAAGGGAATGGGGGCCGGCCAGGCGACCATGAAGGAGAAGACCCTGGCAGCGCTGCGGGAGGCAACCCGGGACGGCGAGCTGGCCATCATCTGTGATGCGTCGTCCTGCACCGAGGGCCTCCGGCAGGTGGTGGAAGCCGACGACCCACTGGTAGGTCAGCGGCCGTTGCGGATCGTGGATGCCGTGGACTTCGTCGCCGAGCGCATCCTGCCCAGGCTGCCGGAGCACGCAAAGCTCGAGTCCCTGGCCTTGCACCCCACCTGCTCTTCCACACGGATGGGGATCAACGGTGCCTTGGAATCGGTGGCCCAGGCCGTGGCGGAGAAGGTGGATGTGCCGGTGAACTGGGGCTGCTGCGCCTTCGCGGGGGACCGCGGAATGCTCCACCCCGAGCTCACGGCATCCGCCACCCGGAAGCAGGCTCTGGAAGTGGAGCAACTGGACGCGACGGCGCACGCCTCGTGCAACCGCACCTGCGAGCTGGGCATGACCCGCGCCACGGGCCAGGACTACCGGCACGTGCTGGAACTGCTGGAAGAGGTCACGCGATAGGGAACCGGTATCTTCCCGCCACGTGCTCTCCCGGACAGCAGCGGATAGCCCCGCTGCCGGCCGTCCCGTGGTGGTGGATGAGTCCAAGGAGACGTGACCATGGACGAGAACTACGCGCTGGAGCAGGATGAGCTGGACAGGGGCTACGTGCTGACCTGCCAGAGCCACCCCACCAGCAAGGAAGTCACGGTCGACTTCGACGTCTAAGTTGTTACTCACTAAAGGAGCCCCATGATTTCCCTTTCCATCAGCAACGGTGTTGCAGAAGTCGTCCTGGACGCACCCCACAAGCTGAACTCGCTGGATGAGCAGGCGCTGCGGGATTTAGCACAGGCGTACGACGACGCTGCTGCCGCCGCCTCGCGCGGTGAGGTGCGGGCGCTGCTGCTGAGGGGGGAGGGCCGCGCCTTCTGCGCGGGCCGGGACATTGCG
The DNA here is from genome assembly GCF_059492155.1 of Pseudarthrobacter sp. Pseusp20. NCBI lineage: Bacteria > Bacillati > Actinomycetota > Actinomycetes > Micrococcales > Micrococcaceae > Pseudarthrobacter > Pseudarthrobacter sp. Pseusp20. Next base: position 3,730,017 of record NZ_CP168521.1, on the reverse strand, counting down.
GGGGTCACCCCGGAGAGCGACGACGCCGCCGCCTACCTGGGCGGGCTGGTGGAGCCGCTGCTGAAGAAGACGGCTTCCTTTCCGGCTCCTACGTTTGCTGCGGCGCAGGGGGCCTGCCTGGGCGTGGGGCTGGGGCTGCTGCTGGCCACGGACGTGGTGTACGTGGCGGAGAACGCCAAGTTCGGCTCGCCGTTCGCCAAGCTGGGGGCCACGCTGGACTCGGGCGGGCACTGGTACTTCACGGAGCGGATGGGCATGCACCGGACGCTGGACCTGATCTACACGGCGGACCTGATCTCCGGTGCGGAGGCGGTGGCGCAGGGGATGTTCAGCCGTGCCATGCCGGCCGCCGAGCTGCTGGACTCCACGCGGGCGATCGTTTCGCGCGTTGCTGCAGGTGCCACCGAGGCGTTCGTTGCGTCCAAGGAGCTGGTGGCGCACATCCGTGACCAGCGGCTGGGCCTGTGGCAGGCCATGCAGGAGGAAAACGAGGAGCAGGCACGCCTCTGCAAAACCGACGACTACGCGGAGGGTTTCCGGGCCTTCCAGGAGAAGCGCGAACCGAAATTCACCGGCGGTAAATTGCCTTTGTCTGCCGCTGATTTGTAAGGTTCAGCTATGACTAAGGGGAAAGCTATTACCAAAGCCGTCATTCCTGCTGCCGGATTGGGGACACGCTTCCTGCCCGCCACCAAGGCAATGCCGAAGGAAATGTTGCCGGTGGTTGATCGCCCGGCCATCCAGTATGTGGTGGAGGAAGCGATTGACGCAGGCCTCACGGACCTGCTGATGATCACGGGCCGCAACAAGCGGGCCCTGGAGGACCACTTTGACCGCGAGCCGGGCCTGGAGGCCGCGCTCGAAGCCAAGGGGGACAAGGACAAGCTGGGCCTGGTGGAGTACGCCTCCAACCTGGGCCCCATCCACTATGTCCGCCAGGGCGAGGCCAAGGGCCTGGGCCACGCGGTCCTGTGCGCCCAGCAGCACGTGGGTGACGAGCCGTTCGCCGTCCTGCTGGGTGACGACCTCATCGACGAGGCAGAGACCCTCCTGAGCACCATGATGGAGGTGCAGCAGAAGACCGGTGGTTCTGTGATCGCTTTGATCGAAGTTGATCCGTCGCAGATCAGTGCCTACGGCTGCGCAGACATCACTGCCGTGGATGGCGAGGACTACGTGCGCGTCAACAGCCTTGTGGAGAAGCCGGCCGTCGGCGAAGCTCCGTCCAACCTAGCCGTGATCGGACGCTACGTGCTGCACCACTCCGTGTTCGGGGTTCTTGAGAACACCGAGCCGGGCCGCGGCAACGAGATCCAGTTGACGGACGCCCTGCAGACCCTTGCCGCCGGCGAGGGCGAGGGCTCTGGCGTTTACGGCGTGGTCTTCAAGGGCCGCCGTTACGACACCGGCGACAAGCTCAGCTACCTTAAGGCCGTGATCACTCTCGCATCCGAGCGTGTGGAGTTCGGCGAGGACCTGAAGACCTGGATGAAGAACTTCGTCGGCTAGCCCCGACTCTCTATTGCTTCTTGGAGGCCCGTTGCCGGAAGGTGGCGGGCCTCCTGCGTGTTTGGGCCGCCAAGGCTGCCAGGAGGCCTCCCATGACAGCTCCTGACGTGTTTGTCACGATGTCTGACGGGCTTGCAAAGCGCTCGTGAAGAAACAAGAGCTGGCCCAGCTCGATGCAGCCGGAAACCAGCAATCCGAATGCCCCGATCTGCCACCAGCGTTTTTCTGGAAATGCGAGTGCACTCACAAAACCGACCGGTACAAATAGGACGACGTTGGCGGCGGCCTCCACAAATTTGTAATTGAACCAGCCAGGGATGCCGTGGCCGTGTAGGAAATGCAGGATCGCGGTGAGTTGTCCCGAGACAGGCTTATCCACCGGTGACGGCCAGAAAGCAACGAGCGCCAGCGGAATGAGCATAGCTGCCAGAACCTTGCGCCAGAAGCGATAGTTGTGAAGGAACGTCAAACGGACCTCAAGAGGCCCGTACTAGGGCGAACACCGCGGTTCCGAAGGCTGCTGTAGCTAGCAGCATAAGAAGCATGTAGTGCAGCGCCCTGGGCTGGGGGAGCGGGATGGAAAAGTCGTACTCTCGTGGTGCTCTGCGCCAATGTCTCCCCATAGATCAAATAGATACCACACAAAGCAAAAGGTGGGTGCTTCTCCGTTTCCGGAGAAGCACCCACCTTCGTTGGTGCTGGAAAAGCGTTGTTAGGCAGCAGCCTCTGCCTTGGCGCGGCGGCGGACCACCACTACCGAGGTTGCGCCGGCAGCAAGTGCACCTGCGCCAACCAGGGTCCAGAGAACAAGGCCGGAGTCGGCACCGGTGTTGGCAAGGCCGCCGGTGTTGGCCAGCGGAGCGCCGGCAGCGTTGCCGCCGGTGTTGGCCAGTGAAGCTGCCACGGTGACTGTGACGGGGCCGACGGTGACACCAGAGGTCTCGCCGGTAGCGGTGATGGAATAGGTGCCCGCCTCGCTGATGGCGATCGGCAGTGCGACTGCACCCTGAGCGTCAGCAACAGCAGACAGGTTCTGGGTTTCGGTGACAACGGCGATGCGGCCAGCTACCGCGCGGCTTCCGGCAATGTTGGCGCCATTGGAGGCAGGAGCCTGGCCGGGCGTGACGCGGATGATCAGCCGTTCACCGGCAAGGAAGCCCTGGCCGCGGAAGACGAAGGTTTCGCCCGGGCCAACAACGCCATCGGAAACAGCTGCCTGCGGCGGAAGAGCCGGGTATGTGGCGGCCATGGCAGGAGCCGAGCCGATAAGTGCGATGGAGCCTGCAAGCGCGAGTGCGGCGAGTGTTTTCTTCATTTTTGTCCCCCCGGAGACGTTTAAGTTTTTGATACCCGATTTTGGGGAGATGTCCCCTCCGCACGAGACCATGTGCAGAACTACGGATAGTTATCCCAGATAGAAGGTACCATCCCGGATCGGTTGTAACCAACCTCAATCCAGTCGGTTTACATAGTGTTAACGCGACCGTCACTGGCCTTGATCACAAGAGGCATTTTCCATCGGAAGGATAACGTCCTTTACATGCTGCACGGTTGGTGTGACAACCACGTTAGGTTCCGTGTGTTGAACAATTTTTCCGAAAGTGAACTCGACGGTCTTGCTTTCGCCAGGCGCAAGCTGTTGGGCAACAACGCCTACTGGCCTGTTCGCGTGCAAGTACGGCGCAAACGGGGTTTTCTGGCCGTCAACGGTGGCTGACTCCACGTTTGCTTGTGCGGGTCCGTAGGCGACGACATTTGTTTGGACTGTACCCGGTGTGATGCCAAAAGCACCTGCCCCTGTCACGTAGGCCGGAAGTGAAGTGGCAGCATCGGCAGGTGCTGTATTAGTGCTAGTAACACGTACGGTGGTTTCTTCGTACCCGTCTGCAGGGCACTCCTTGACCAGCTGGACTGTGCGCTTGACGTAGTAGTCCATCTTGGCGCCGGTCCCGTCGTTAAAGTAGACGCCAAACTGAGCAGGCGGCACACTGGGACCAGAGATGGAGCCGCTAAGTGCATATTTTGAAATCACGGACTGTTCGGACGCGTTGGAGGACCAAATGAGGACGCGCCCTTCTCCCGCGCCGCGTGTAATGCCGCTGATGAGTGCTTTGGCTTCGCCCTTGCCGCTGGAGAGCGCGGAGAAGACTTCCTTTGCGACACCAGCGAAATATGCGTCCTGTAGCTTAGGTTGCTTGATTTTCGCGTAGACGTCTGAGAGCAGAGTCTTTACGACGTTGTCACCCGTCAGCACCGTGGGCAAGCCTGATGCCTTGACCGACGCCAGTTCGGGGCCATCAACTGAAACTGGTCCCGTGGACTGAAGGATGTAGCTAAGGACAAGCGGGTCGATGGAAATGACTCCGTCCACACGTTGCCCAGTCTTTCTTTCCCACATTGTTTGGGCGCTACTCGCAGCAGTAGGAAAGTCGGGAGTGAGATTCACGTCTTGGAAGTACTTCCCTAGCCGCGTCGAGTAGATCTGCTGCTGTTGCGGATCCACAGATACCACGGGTGACATAATGCCGACGTCCCCTGCGCTGCCCTGAGTGCCGAGTGTGAGCTTCCCATGGTCGAATGTCAGTACCGCCAGCGCACCCGGTATTCCGCCCGAAGCCCGTGCCTCTGCGTTGTTTTGAATTATGAGCAGGTAATTTTTTGTGCCGTCAGCGCCAAGCATTGCAGGGGCTATGTTTGCTGCATCCGCGGCAGAACTCAGGGCTCCACTCGCAAGCTTCAGTTCCGCCGTGGCGTCCCCCAGCGGCTTGGCTATCTGGGGCAGAAGTTGGCCAGGGTCGATTTCTTCCAGCCTTTGCGACGAAGCGCGAACGGCGTAAGCCGACGAAGCCACGCTCGGGGCTGCGGACCGAAGCGGCTCAAGGTTCGAACCTGCATCGCTGGGAATAAGGGCATTCCAATTCAAGGATTCATAGACACGGACCAGCGGCGTCAGGCCGAGCGTAGCAACATCGTCGGCCGATCTGGCCACCTCGGAAATGGCGCTGAGGTTGGGTCCGACCCAGGGTAGTCCGGACGCGAGAGCCCATACGGGATCTCCCACATCCGTTCGTGCCTGGGAGGTGTGCCCGCGCATTTCCGCGACAGTATTTTCAGCCGAATTGGCATCCGACGCGACAATTTCCTGTTTGAGTTGCGGGATAAGCGCGGAGGCGGCCTCTAGGTTTGTCCTGATAGACGTCGCTTTGAGACCCAACCAGGCTGCGCAGCCAAACATAACGAGCACGAGGGCTACTAAAGGCAAACCGACTTTTACAAGAAGGCGGCGTTTAGGAAAACGGCTTCGGCGCTTGGCGCTCCGACCAGGTGGGGACGTAGGAGCTTCGCAATTGTCTTTGTTGCTCATGGTCATTGTCAGGGCCGGCCGAGGCCGCGAAAAGTCCAACCGGCAGCCCGCCATTTGTTGGAGTTCAGGGCATTCCGCCCATCCAGAATTCGAGTGGCCGAGACAAGCGCCGCAGCCTCGTAGGGGTCAAGGTCCCGGTATTCCTGCCACTCAGTCAGCAAAAGAATGGCATCGGCGCCGCGCAGCGCAACCTCCGTAGATTTTTCGTAGTGGAGTTCGGGGAATCGACGTGCCGCGTTTTTGAGTGCTTCTGGATCACTTACAGTCACTACTGCTCCTTGGAGTTGCAGCTGAGCGGCAATGCTAAGAGCTGGCGAGTCCCGTACATCGTCACTTTCCGGCTTGAATGCGGCTCCCAAAACGGTGATCCGCTGTCCAAGAAGGGATCCTCCGCACAGCTCACGAGTTAGCTCAACAACGCGGGTTCGGCGTCGCATGTTGATCGCATCCACCTCACGTAAAAACGTCAGGGCTTGGTCCGCGCCCAATTCACCAGCACGAGCCATAAAAGCTCGTATGTCTTTGGGAAGGCACCCGCCCCCGAATCCGATACCAGCGTTCAGAAATTTGCGGCCGATCCTATCGTCCATGCCGATGGCGTCTGCCAGAAGCGTGACATCCGCACCGGCAGCATCACAAAGCTCGGCCATTGCATTTATGAAAGAAATCTTTGTTGCCAAAAACGAGTTTGCGGCAGTCTTTACCAATTCTGCGGTAGGTAAGTCCGTGACCAGCCGCGGCGTTCCAGCTTCCAACGGACCAGCATAGACCCGGTCTAGTGTCCGGACGGCGTTGTGGTCCTCGCTTCCGTCGAGCACCCCATACACGAGTCGGTCGGGCGTCAGTGTGTCTGACACAGCGTGCCCTTCACGGAGGAACTCTGGATTCCAGGCCAGTTCGGCGGTCGACTGAGCCCCCTTAACGACCTCAGACAACCTGGCTGCGGTTCCAACAGGGACGGTCGACTTACCCACAACGAGATCTCCTGGTGAAAGATGTGGGAGCAAGGCGGTGGTGGCCGCATCAACATAGCTGAGGTCTGCTCCGTTTTCTCCCTTTTTCTGCGGAGTCCCTACGCAGACGAAGTGCACCTCACTGCCTTTAACGACTGACATGTCGGTCGTAAAAGCCAAACGACCCGTTTTTTGGACTTCTTGGAGCAGGTCCTCAAGTCCGGGCTCAAAAAATGGGGCACGGGCAGCAGATAAGTCCGCAATTTTGCGCTCATCAACGTCAACTCCTACAACGTCGTGACCGAGCTTTGCCATGCAGGCCGCGTGCACAGCGCCTAGATAACCGCATCCAATAACGGAAACGCGCATTATTTCCCCAATTCTAAAATTTGTGGCGTGTGCCGCCCGAATGTTAGCGACGGCTGCACTACACCGCACCCGTGCTTCTGAGAACTGCCTTGAATGTTTTGAAAAGAATGACTATGTCACCCATTAGAGACCAATTCTCAACGTAGTAGAGGTCCAAACGGATACTCTCTTCCCAAGTAAGATTTGATCGACCGCTGACTTGCCAGAGTCCGCTCATGCCAGGGCTGACATATAGTCGTCGGTGTGCTGCATCGTCATACAAAGCAACCTCACCGGCCCGTTGGGGGCGAGGGCCCACCAAGCTCATGCTGCCGCCTAAAACGTTTAGGAGCTGCGGCAGTTCATCAAGAGAAAATTTCCGTAATATGCGGCCGAGGGAGGTGACGCGAGGGTCATCGGCCACTTTGAAAAGAGGCTTATCGGCGGATCCCTGAGCCGACAGCAGAGTCTGCAACTCCGAGTCTGCGTTGACCTTCATGGACCTGAATTTCAGCATATCGAAAGTTGTCCCCCGCAATCCTACTCGTTCCTGTTTGTAGAAGACGGGACCAGGATCAGTAAGGCGAACGAGGACGGCGAGAAGAAGGAACACGGGAATGAGGGCAACAACGAGTAATCCGGCGACTAAGATATCGAATGTACGCTTTGCAACTTTCTTCCCACCAGTTAGCTTCGGAGTTGATACGTGGATCAACGGCAAGCCGGCAACAGGCTGAGTATGAATTCGTGGGCCAGCAACGTCGGTCAGGGCCGGCGCCAGAATCATGCCGATATCCCTGGCGGCCAACTCCCACCCGAGACGACGCAAGTCTTGAGGGTGCAGGTTTACTCCAGCCGAGACTGCGACGGCATCGACGTCCGCTTCGGTTATTGCACCCAGAATGCTGGAAAAATCCGATTGCACTCCCGTTATTGGAACGGCAAGTGCATGCTCATCGATAAACGATTGGTCCGCTCCGGGTAGATATACGGCCACAGGCCTGTACCCTGCGGCTGGGGCGCTTTCAAGGGACTGAACTAAATGCCTAGCCGAGTGCGGCCCCCCAATAATCAGGACGCGTGAGCTGCTCTTGCCCCGCTTGCGCTCCAGACTCAGGTGCTGTCGAACTAGCCATCGGGCCGCCAACAAACCAAAGGCACCAGCAGGAAATGCCAAACCAACGTAGCCGCGAGCTGTATCAATCCGCAAAGCATAAGACACGATTGCTACGAACCCGAATAGCCAGGCGGTACTTGCGATGACTCGCTTGTATTCCTCGGTGCCGCTCCCAAGTACCCGGGGCTCTCTAGATCCCCAAACTTCGAGCATTACCCACCACGCGAGGGCGAGCCCGCAGGACAGAAGGACGTAGTCAATGTCGCGAACATCGTGTGTTGACTGACTATCAAAAAACCCAAATCTGACACCAAATGCACCGGCGACAGCCCACACAACAACAAGCATGTCAACGATGCGCAGGCGACGCGCGTAAGTAGACCGCCATCTCAACCCAGCACCAGCCACTGATTCCCCCACAAGACCTCCAAGCCCACCCCGGACCTGGACTTGATCATAATGGTCCAAGGCGAAAACCTACTTGTTCGGGGGCCGGATGTTTCGTTCAGGAACCAAGTCGGACGGCTTGGAGAAGTTGGTTGTCCGTTCTTAAGCTGTCTACATCAAGTCATGTCTTGCTATGCCTGATACGAGTACTTCAACACGATCCTGCTAACCTGACGACGTTCAGGGCATGAGAGAGCCGCCGTTGTCACGTTTCGCGCCGGCGCGCCTGCTCCTGTCAACCGCCGGAACGCTTGTGTGTTAGTTATTTGGGGGCTTAGAAGATTGTCAGAGACTATTTCGCCAGTAGAAACGGCAACAACGGTCATCGTTTGTCCCACGCCAGCCGGCGGTCACATTGAGCATGCATGTGACGTTGCTCTCGCGACCTTAAGTGCCACGGGTCAGCAGGCCGTCCTGCTGACCCGTCCTGGTGCAGTCGAATATCTGCCGACCGCAGTTACGAGTCGTGTGAAGGTTCTGGAAATCATTCCCCCGCTTGTACCTCAAATACAGAGCGCCACGCTAGTGAAACGCGTTGAACGCGCCGCAAAGCAGCTAATCGGCCTGCTTCAGGAGCATTGGCGTATTAGAAAAACACTGGGTTCGCTTCCCGGCAGGAAAGTACTCCTGCTGGAGGAGCCTCGTTACCCCTTCCCCGGGCTTTTGAAAGATACGAGGCGTAGGACGACCGTATGCCTAATGTTGCACAACGCCGTTGAGCATGCCACGTCGGGGCGTTCATTCTCACTTAGGATAAAATCCTGGATTGCTTCACAGATATGCCGAAAAGTCGACCGAATAGCGGTACACGGCGATCGGCAGTTGGCGCTGGTAAAGAAAGCCGTTGACACGCCGGCGCGTTCTTTTGCTTTACCTGGGGACTCATATTTGAGCGGCCTGATGCCCTACGCTGCAACTGGGCTTTCTAAACAGTTCGAGCAACTCTCCGAATCTTTTGTTTGCCTCGGTGAGATCCGCGAGAATAAGGGTATTGAATTGGCAATTCAAGCAGCCAGAATCTCTAGCGCCAAAGTTACGGTGCTTGGAAAGGCGATAGATCCGCATTACCTGGAAAGCCTCCACAAGGCGTCGTATGGTCTACCCAATGTGGAAATCCGCGACGAGTTTTTGTCGGCTCAAGCGTTTGAATACGTTATTTCGAATTGCAAAGCGCTGTTGCTTCCGTACTCTCAGTTTGGTGCGCAGAGCGGAGTACTTGCCCGGGCAATGCGAAAATCAACATGGATAATTGCCTCGGATTTACCGAGTCTGAAGGAACAAGCTAGCGCTGCTCATAACGTCGCCTTTTTTACTGCTGGCTCTAGCGAAGACTTGGCAAATAAGATGTGCAACTTCGAACCGCAGACTTCCGAGACTACCGCAGCAGTCAAGAGCGCAGATTTGAACGAGAGATGTATTCCTCAGTGGGATGAATTAGCCTTGGCAGTACAGGCCGGTTGGTAGTTGCTTATGTCACGGGCGTACACAAAGCCGGCAGTTGCGCCAATGAGCAATTTTTCTACAGTTTGGTGGAATTTGCGATCCGGCCTCCTGATTCTTTCGACGTTTTTCCCCTATTTTGCTTTACCTGCCGGATCAAACACAAACCTCCCAGCGAGTTCGCTCCTTTCTTTGCTGGTAATTCATCGTGCACTTCGAATTCCAGGGGTGCTTATAGCATTCATCCTAGTCGGGAGCGGGCCCACCGTCTTAGCAGCGCTGCATTCGATGCTGGGAACTCCAGACGTTAACTATCTCAGTTTGATAATCTGGCCCGCTCATGTGCTTCCACTTTTCGGCTTTGCCGGCATTGCTATTGCAAACCCGAGATTCCCTCTTGGTTTTCTGAGAACCGGAATTGGCGTCACGGTGCTATATTCTGCCGTACAGAAAATTTTTCTTGAAATGGGCATAATACCTCTGATCGGCTATTACAATGTTCCTGGATACGCCAGTGTTCAGGCATACGCGGAAACCATCACGCGCTACATTCGAAGACCGTTTGCATTCTTCCCTGAACCTTCATTCATGGCCGGTTCTCTGGCGCTTTCTGTAGTGGCCTTGATTGTGCTGACGCACCACCTCGAGCAGGGACCAAACATATGGGACTATCTCCTTTCCCTTGGTTCCGTCGGGGCTATCTACTTGAGTGATTCAGGTAGCGCTCTCGTATCAATTGGGCTTATCCTCTTCACCCTACTCTGGCCTCGGGTGCAGGGAGCGTGGAAAGCTACTCTAATAGTTATTCTCATTGCGGTAACCGTATTTTTGGGTAGCCAAGTATTGAACTCCCGAAGCTCTGCCCAGAACTATTCATGGAATGATCGTTCTGCGTCAATTATCGGTGCTCTCCGATATTTTTCGTCATCGAGTGAGAATCTGCTCCTGGGAGCGGGCAAAGGAATAGCGTCATCGTTGTTCTCCCAGGGCTTGATCCCATTGGATGGACTTCAGTACTTCAGTGCTCTTCCCGACGTTTTTTCTGTTATCGCGCGTTTGTGGCTTGAGTGCGGGTTAATTTTCGGTGTCACGCTGACGATTGGCTGTCTTGTCGTAATTTTCTTCCCTGTAAGAGCTATAGCATCCTCGAGCGTCGCAGTCGCCTGCTCGCTTCTATGGGTTTTGGTAGCCGGACTGACGATTAGCTATGAGTCGGCTGCCTGGATTTGGGCTTTCCCTGGAGTTTTTTTTGGTCTTTGGATGAAATCCGCTTCGGATGATGATATCGCGTCATCGCGGATCCCCGTTTAGTGAGGTAGGGAAATTGCGAGTTCTGCATGTTGTTAACGACGCCAATACAGGGGGCGCCCAGACGCTTATTGAGCAACTCGCCCAGATTCAAGACGATCTTGTCGAGGTTCACATTTTGGTGCTTCTCGGCAGAGGATCACTAAGCGAGCGATTCGAGAGTTGCGCCGAAAGTGTCATGCATCTTGACCTAGACAAAAGGTCCCTCCGTTTGGACCGGTTGGTGGTTGGAACACGACGCGCAATCGAACGGATCAAGCCGGATTTGGTTCACAGCCATTTATTGCAGTCTGATTTAGCGGTCTCCTTGGCGCTCTTTGGGCTTCAGATAGGAAGCGTTTCCACAGTCCATACAACAGGAATGACGGCAAACGACCCGCTGAAGTCCAGGCTCTTGGGTAGATTGATGGGTTTGATTTCAAATCGATTGATTGATAAATCTGTGGCATGTGGGTCTAGCACTGTAGGTTACATGGTCAAGAACGGCTACGACCCATCAAAAATGGTCGTAATTAATAACGGGGTTGCCCTGTCAACCATGCAACCCAAGGTCCGTGGAAATTCCACAGTCATCGTAAGTTTGTCTAGGTGGCATCCCATGAAGGATCACAGGAACCTCTTCGATGCCTTTAGAATAGCTCGTACTATGAACTCTTCACTGCATCTGGTCTGCGCAGGTTACGGCATGGATTCCAACAATAGCAATTTGATGGAGCTGATTGCAGAACGCGATTTGGAAAGGTCCGTTTCCTTACTCGGTTCTATTCAGGATGTTCGCCCAACTCTGAGAAGCTCCGACGCGCTGATAATTTCCAGCGAGTATGGCGAGGCTCTTCCGATGGCAGGCTTGGAGGCTTTGTCAGAATCTACACCGGTCATTACGACCGACGTAGGAGATTGTACTAAATTGACTGTTCTACCATGGCAGTGTGTTTCTCCCCGGGACTCTGAGGCTTTAGCCGGTGCTATACGCACGCTTTCTTCTCTGTCTGCTCCGGAGTATGAACTTCTATCGAGAGCGTCTTTCAAAATAGCCGTGAACAACTACTCGATTCAAACTACAGCTTCTGCCTATTCGGATTTGTATACTCACGTCCTGTCCAAGCGGAGGAATACTCACGATGGAAACTAGGGTCCACTCCATCCTTCACATTACAGAAGCATTTGCCTCAGGAACACTAGAAGCTATGCGTCGTATAGTGTCGGCCCAGACAGCGGAGGGCGCAGTGGTTTCGGTGCTTCACGGCGTACGCCCCGACTCTCCCTCCGAATCGCAGTGGGGTGGCCTTTTCCCGCCCACCGTCTGCAGGAGTCGCGTTCGGCCTAGAAATAGGCTGCTTGCTCTTTGGTCAATGGGTACCTCCGCCCGCAGGGCGCTCCGCCAAGACCAGGCCGTCATCGTGCACGTTCATTCGACTTATGCGGCTGCCGTCGTACGGCTGTTTCTCGCATTCCAGAATGCTAACCGCAGGATTGTGTACTCGCCGCACGGTTTTGCATTTTTGAGGCAAGATTTGCCTAGGCCGGCCAGGAAAGCGCTCCTGCTTATAGAGAGATTCCTTTCCCGACAGTGTGGGGGGTTGATGCTGGTCTCCGAATCGGAGGCGCAACTAGTGAGGAAATGGGTTTCACCCGACCGGATCACCGTGGTGGAGAACGCTGTCAATCTAGATGAGATGCCAGTGACCATCGCCGAGAATGATCGTGAGTGTGATGGGCTGAACCCAATAGTTGTGACGATGGGACGTGTCACTTATCAAAAGGCGCCTTGGAAGTTCGCCGAGCTTGCACGTACTTTTGGGGATGTGGCGAGCTTTGTATGGATAGGCGACGGTACTCCCTCCAACAGAGACCGCTGGTTGAGTGGTTCGCCCGTGCATGTGACAGGGTGGCTGGCGAAGGAGGAGCTCGTCGCGCAACTCGGAGCAGCCAGTTTGTTTGTTCTTCCTTCCCTATGGGAGGGAATGCCGCTCGCCTTGATTGAGGCGCAGTGTTTGGGACTGCCGGCTGTTGTATCTTCCATCGTGGGTAACAAGGACGTCGTTGTTCACAATCAGACAGGCTTTTTGGCGGACGATGATAGTGAGCTATTTGAATACGTAAAAACGTTGATCTTGGATTCTTCGCTCAGAAGAGCTATGGGTGACAGGGCCCTCGAACAGAGGGAACGTTTTGGTCACGAGCGCCTAGGCAAAGAAACGATACGCATATATGAACGGTTGTTGAAATGAGCGCTGAACGTTCTTCCCTGTCGTCTGGAAATTTGAGTCAGCCCAGGCTTTACATATGGATGGTAAATTACAAGTCCGCTGCTTTGATTGAAAGTTCACTCGCATCGCTAGCCTCTGAGCAAGTTGATCACGTAATGATATGGGACAACGCTTCTGGTGACATGGAGACTGCGAAGTTAGAGGAGCTTGCTGGTACCGACAGTCGAATAGAGCTGTTTCTATCGCCGGTGAATCTTGGGTTCGGTGCTGCTATGAATGCCATCGCGGATAGATCTCATGCTAGAGACGATGATTTGATCTGGATTCTGAACCCGGACACGAAGCTCCTGTCTGGCTCAACCGACGCTCTGAAGGATGCTCTGTTTGCCCAAGAAGTCGACATCGTAAGCCCCTTATTGGTGTTTGGTGACGTCCAGAATCCATCCCTGTGGTTCAGCGGCGGAGGAATCGATGTCAGAAGGGGAATGTGTTGGCACGAGGATTACGGGTCTAAAGATCTTTCGGAGTTTTCTGAATTGCGTCGTACAGATTTTATGACGGGTGCGGCGCCGATGATGCGCAGAAGAATCTGGGACAGAATTGGAGGCTTTCACGACGGCCTCTTCCTGTACTGGGAGGATGTTGAGTTCTCACTACGGGCCCGGGATCTAAATGTGTCGCAGGGCGTCCATCCGGGGTGCATAGTTTGGCATCTTGAGGGTGGGTCGGGTCCTTCTGAGGAAGGACACAGCACGGCTTACTATTTTTACAACGCACGAAACAGGGTTCGAGTCTGCTCGCAGCGCGCTGGCCTCTTGACCGTGGTCTTCGGTTCGGGCATTCGGGAAACCGTGATGTCCGTGCTAAGGCCGTTGCTGAGGGAGAAGGTAAACCGTTGGAGTAAGACATGGGCTGCTTTGCGGGGGACATTCAAGGGGATTCTTACCTGGCGTGGTTTAGGGCCCCGTCGGATACCGGGACTGATTCCATTTGTCACATCGTCTATTGGCTTGGCTGAAGCAGGGGCCGCCACTCAGGAGGAGAATCCTTCATGAGTTGGGCGTTGATAGCTGTTAAAAGTGCAAGTCTTCAGCTAATATCGACTGCGATTGATCTGCTGGCCCAACAAGGGGAAGAAGTATCGAAGGTCTTTGTAGACGCAGACGAATCAGTAATTTACGTTGATGAAAACGGCACCTCTGCATCTAGAATCGCGACTGGGCGGGAAGGCCTTGGATTCTATTTAAATCGATGCATTGAAGCGTGCGACAATGACGAAGACCGGATCGACTGGTTTTTAGTACTTGGTGGGGACCTGAATCCTGAATTGACGTTTACGGAACTTGCGGATGGGATCAATAAGGCCGTCTCGACGCGACAGACAGTGGTTAGCTTCGGAGGAAGTTCGTTGCTGCCGTCTACGAGTGCCTTAGTAGGTCTGCACACACAGCGTGGTCCCCGGCTTCTATCTTCCGGCGACGGGGGCTGCATGATCGTACCAAAAGATACTTGGATTGATGTCTCAGGCTTCCGGGAGGACATCGGTTCATGGGGCATTGAACTCCATTTTGCCTTGGATACACTGTCTAGGGGTAGCGGCGTCCAAACAATTCCGTGGTCTGCTCTCTCTGCGCGCAGTAACCGCGACCGCGATGATGATACCCATTTAGTCTCCGCCCTAGTGGCATACGCGACGTATAGCGAAGGCCAGGGACTGCCTTTCAGAACTATTTTCTGGATAAGAAGTTGGTTGTGGTTGCTTCTTGATAGCCCTAAAGCATCCCTAGGTAAATTTCTTCGAGCGCGTGAGGTTTTACGAACTAGAGAATTTTTTGGGACTGGACGATGAATGGCCTGTCAGGTGAGGAGACCCCTTTGAGCAACTCTGATGTCGTAGACGTCCTCATGATCACTCATAAACGCCCAGAATACGTTAAGAGGTCTTTGCCAGCTCTGCTTAACAGTGCCGACTCACGAACTAGGGTCTGGCTTTGGCATAACGGAGATGACGAAGAAACTCTTTCAATAGTGAAGAGCTACTGGGATCACCCAGCAGTGCACAGGGTCAACCACAGTGAAACAAACGTCGGAATTAGAATTCCGACTAACTGGGCTTGGCTTCAGTCTAAAGGGAGTTTTGTTTCAAAAGTAGACGACGATTGCCTGGTGGGTGCTGACTGGATAGAGAAACTTCGGTCTGCCCATTCCAGCGAGCCGGATGTTGGTGTACTTGGCTCATGGAGGTTCTATCCTGAGGACTTTGAGCCAGCCGCTGCAATGACAAAAATGCAGCGTCTTGATAATGGTACTCGCATCCTTAGGAACCATTGGGTACAGGGGAGCAGCTATTTAGCTAAGCGATCAGTTATCGAGAAAATTGGAGGTATTGAGGAAGGCGAAAGCTTCCCAGACTGGTGTTTACGCGCCGCCTCCGCCGGTTTCAGGAATGGTTGGATCTACCCCTTTATCTGGGAAGAACATATGGACGATCCAAGATCCGAGCACACAATTTTTCGGGACACCGCGACATTTCTGAAATTCCGTCCGCTGCACGCGAAACTGACGGGTATCCGGACTCTTGAAGCGTGGACCGCTGAGCAGCATAATGAAGCTTTGGCGGTACAAAGAGCGCCAATATATATCTACGACTACTACAAGCCCATGACGAAGCTGACTAAGAGAGTCAAGGTGCTTGCCAGGGAACCCAGGCAGACGATAAAAAAGCTCGCGAATCGTGCTGGCCTCAAGAGGGCCGCTGGAAAGGTGCCAGCTACACGGAGATCTATTTGATGAAAGGCGCGTCCATCTTGGACCGTTCAGGGCTGGGTAAGTCATTTGTTGCCAGCCCTCCCCCGGAAACTATTCCTCATTCGACACCAGACTTCGCTGTTTTTCTAGTGCGTGAGTCTTGGGCCTTGGATGGTATCGAGAAAAGCCTGCTGGCGGCGGCAATGTCGGGGGACACTAGTCTGAGTGATGTAGTTGGTGTTGATGGTCGCTGAACCTAGAGGGTCATGAGTTAGCTGATGACGTTACGCCTAAGCGAGCTGCCCGCCAACTTCCAACCGACGTTCTCCGAGCCGGCAGAACACATAGTCAGGTCAGGAGAGCGGAGGTGGCGTTGGACCCCTCGAGGCCTTTACGGTGGGAAGTTTAGAAACTTCCACCATCAGAAGACGTCGACACCTACTCAGCCAACGACGCGTCCTTCACAGCTGCGCCCCAAATGCGATAATTCACCTATTCTGGCCCAACTACATCAACTCGCGGCTGGCCAATCGTAACTACTTCGGGCTTGAAGCGCCGTTCTTCATTTCTGTAGGAGAGATCGGTAAAGTTCCATGTGCTGGGTTCCAACCTCATCCCAATCCCGTTCCGACAGATTAGGAGCGCCGGTGGCGATGCTACCAGCGTTTTCTTCGGCCAGTTTATGGAGATCGTGTGGCCGAACTGTTTCGTCAAATGTAAGCAGCCACCCTGGGCCAACTTCATCACTTATAGTACTATTTGCGGGACTTGCCGGGGCAAGTACTCTCGTATTGGCGGACAAGGAGTAGATAAGGGCGCCAGAGTTATACATGTAGTCGTACGGTAGAACGACTCCAGTCGCATTAGAAACGAGTTCAGCCAACTCTTTCTCTGGTATATGCCGAAAATCTAGATGGATTCTCTCATCTGGAGAGGCGAGACTTTCAACAAGTTCGCCATATTCTCTATTAACGGGAAGGCCGGCGATAATGAGCTTTTCTACTGGTCCATAGTAGCCGCGGTAGGCTTCAATCAAATTTTCCATTCCTTTGTAGGGGCGGACGAGCCCAAAAAATAGAAAGTATCTTGATTGAGAAGGTACCGGCTTGAGATTAAGCTCCTGAATCACGTTGCGATAGTGTCCGTGCAAGATGACTGAGCCTTTACTCAGGTCATTTTCACAGGAGCGGTTTAGGTATATGCGGTGTTTGACGCGGGTGCGTAAAGCGTTGAGTGCTGCACGTTCTAGAAAGGCAGACTGGTCATGGGGCCTCAAATTATGAATGGTTTCGACAACCGGAATCCTGGACGTGAGTAAGCGAAAAATCCAGATGTAGCATAGAAGAAGATTCAAGAGCCGCAAACTAAGGCGCTTCTCACGGAATACATACTCAGGCCACTGTAGATGCACTATGTCGTATTTTCCGATGATTGCTGTCTTCCATGTAAACGCAATCGGATTAGCGCAGCTGGATAGGCTAGTTAGCAGTAGATTCGAAAAGGGATTGGTTGGATCAATCAGCCGTCGCTGCGAAAACAGTACCCTGGGAGCCGATGTTGATCGAGACTCTGCCGCATTGCTCATTGGAATGGCAGGTGGTAGTCAAGTTTGTAGTTCAGGTCTCGACTACGATCACCGATTTTGCGGGCTGGAACACCGGCCACAATCGAGTACTCTTGTACGTCTTTGGTAACAACCGCTCCTGCAGCTACAACCGCCCCTTTGCCAATGCTCACACCAGGGAGAATAGTCGACCTTGTGGCTATGTAAGCCCGATCACCGATATTGACCGGACCGCCCTTTATGCCAAACTGACTATCTTGCGGATCATGCTCAAGTGTGAATATCTGCACGTGGCCGCCAATGTTGACGTTGTCGCCGATGCAGATACCGCGGCGGGCATCCAGAAATGCGTCATTTCCGATAATCGAGTTTCCGCCGATAGAAAGCCCCTGCGGTGCAAAAAACGCGGCGCGCCAGTGAAAGGATGTGTTTGCGCCAATTTTAATACGAAGTACGTGCCTGTATGTCCATATTCGTAGGCTGTGTACGGGAATTCTTCCGACCAAGAAGGCCAGAAACAACTGAAGTCCGACAATATGGTCGTGCACCTTAGCATTCATGTATGTTCCTTACTACGCTAACGACGCACTACTTGGCGCGCCGCTATCAGTACTTTGTCTAGATCCGACCGAACTGGCTTGAAGACCAAGCTCAGTCCGACACACATCATAAAGACACCGGTGAGAGTGCCCAGTTGGAGGGCAGGTGCCATTACTTGGACTGCATCCAGTGCTTGTACTAGCTTGGAGACCGCATAGCAGCAACCAAAAACCAGCGCAGGCAAAGCTGCAATGCGAACCAATCGTAAGCTGCTAATATTCACATGCCGGACGCCGAAGAGAGTGGTCACAAGCCAGGTAAGAAATAGGCCAGTGGAGACTGCTAAGGCTACATAAATAGTCCCGCGTGGGGCGGCCAAGATGATTAGGGCAATCATGGCAGTTCGACCAGCGACTTCACATGCGAGCAGAACGTTCATGCGCGCCCGTGCTAAGAACATCCAGTAGTAGACATATCCTAGGGCTTGAAAAACTCCTCCTAGACAAAGAGCCTCAAGAATCACTGCTCCCGGAACCCACTGCTTCCCTAGTACTACCTCTATAAGCGGCGCCGACGTTGAAGCAATATATGCCAACATACCAAGAAGGCTGTAGGAAAGCACGAGTTGCATCTTTTCAACGTAACGTGCAAATTTACGCGATCCCTGCAGACGCGACAATACAGGAAGTGCGACTCTGGTCAGAGGGGCAGCCAGCTGCTGTAGAGGTAAGGAAAATATCTGAAAAGCTCGATTATAAAGCCCAACGTCTACGCTTCCGTGATACCTTCCCAAAGCAACGGAGTCGACATTAGCGCTACAATAATTGATAACTTGAGTGCCGAAGGTCGAGGCACCAAAAGTATAAAGTGACCGCATTTCGGCTGTGCGGTTCGGCAGTTTAGGTCGCCAGCTTGTTTTCGCAATAAGTCCGACGAGTGTTACCGAGGCGAAGATAACTTGCTGTGCCACCAGCGACCAGAAACCTGCGCCGAGCATAGCTAGAACGATGGCGAGGCTAAACGAGATTGCTTGGGCAAGTAAATCAACGGATGCCAAGGCAAGAAACTTCAGGTCCCTAACTAGTTCTGCGCGAAACTGAGATGACATTCCGTTGAAGACGAAAGTCAAGGACAAGACCGCTGCGATCGACTGTAGACGCGGCTCTTCGTAGAATGCGGACAGTAATGGCCCGCAGGCAAATACAGCAGCGCCGGCAATTAGGCCAATCAGTGTGTTCATCCAGAAAAGGTTGTCTCTTTGCAAATCCGTAAGATTTTCGGCCTGAACGGCTGAGAGACCGAGACCGAAATCGCCTATGACAAGGGCGATGCCAACAACTGCACTTACCATTGCCACCAGGCCGTAGTCCTCGGGAGCGAGAAGCCTGGCTAGAAATACGAGTGCCGCCATCTGAATGACGTACTTGAGGAACTGTCCTCCAAGCGTTGTGGCTGCTCCGCGAACTGCGATTGCAGATTTCATCTATTTAAGCTCCTCGCCATAAAGGCGGCTCGGCCTTGCTGGGTAGAGCGAATCCGTCGGGGCACGGATACCCATTCACGCAATGAACCAATAAAAGTAGGTCTAGCTAGCCTTTTCTGATGAATCGAGCCGGAGAGCGAAATTCTTGTCCTGCTAGCAAGCCGACATCGTGGTTCTGGCGCGTCTCGTCCGCGTAGTCTTGAGGCTGGTGATCAGAAGCACTTGCGTATGAGTAGTAGCTCTGAGCGTAGGCGTCGGGACCCTTAGTCGGAAGCTGGTTAAGCACGATTCCCAATAATTTGGCGTCCACGAGCTGTAGCGCGGCCAGTGCCCGTTCGACGTCGTGGCGTTTTGTTTTCTGCGCGCCGACCACTAGGACCGCACCTCCGACGAACTGGCTGAGAACAGCTGCATCCGTTACTGGTAGGAGCGGAGGAGCGTCTATGACGACTGTGTCGAAGTGATCTTCGAGCCGCGCCAAGAGGAAGCGCATTGCCTCGGACCCCAGAAGCTCGCTGGGATTCGGAGGAATTTGGCCGGAAGTAAGGACAAAGAGGTTGTCCATTCCCCACGGCTGTAGGAGATCGTCCAGTTCGGCGTCTCCAACTAGCGCGGTGGTGAGACCAACATTACGGTCGAGACCCAAATACTCGTTGACCATTGGCCGGCGAAGGTCTGCGTCAATCAGACATACATTTTGACCGGCTTGAGCGAGAGAGATAGCAAGGTTGGTAGCTGTCGTACTCTTTCCTTCGCCGGGCAGCGAAGAAGTCAGAAGGACAGATTTGGCGCGGCCAGCGATGTTGGCAAATTGCAGGTTTGTGCGGAGTTGCCTAAAAGATTCCGCTCGTGGGCTCTGCGGTGGGGCTTGAGTCAGTAGCGGCTTTTTCGCAGCATCTTGGTCGAAGGAAATCCCACCCAGTAGGGGTGCACTCGTTACAGTCCTAAGATCTGCTTCGCCCCGAATTCTATAGTCCATCGTCCCTCGAAGGATGGCTGCCGCAAGGCCAAGCGCCAGGCCGGCCGCCAGGCCTAAAGCAATGTTGAGGCGAGTATTAGGTGCCGAGGGGGTGGTGGGTGCCTCCGCGGGAGTAATGATCGAGAGGCTAACGGGAGAAGTACCACCGGACCTAGGTTTTTCGAGAGTGTCAACTGCTCGAACAAGGCTGTCGGCAACTGCCTGGGCTATGGCCGCAGCTTGAACGGGCGAAGTGTCATCAACCGAGATGTTAATCAAAACCGTGTTAAGGTCTGCGCTGGCCTTGACCTGTTTGGCCAAGACGCCAGGGCTCTTATCAAGACCGAGGCTTTCTACGACTGGCGAGAGAACCACGGGAGTTCCAACGGTCTTTACGTAGGATTGGACTCTCGCTTGGCTGAATGTGTTGCCCTGCTGGAGTTCGCTAACTGAGCCGCTTCCTTGGATGGCGACGAAAAGCTGTGTCTGTGCGGTATATGTTGGCTTCACAAGCAGGGAAGCCGCTCCGCCGATAAGGAGTCCGATCATCGCCAGGGCCGCGACCACGATCCAGTTGCGGCGTAGGATGCGCAGGTAGTCGCGTAGGTCCAATGGAATTTCCCCCTATTTCTGCAGCTGGGGGCAGCCGTCGGCCTTCCACCAGAACAGCACTCGTCTTGCGGTCCAGCCCAGTCTAACGGTTACGGCTGTTCTTATGCGTTTGCTTACGCCGGGTAGGTAAGCAAGAGCTTCTTGGGAACAGTTCATCAAGACTCTTGTCGTCGGCTGTTGATTTTATGAGCGGATGCCAGTTAGGCGGCGGTCCTCTGACTGGTATCTCGGGCATTACGGCCGCTTGCTGTCCGACTCGCAGCCTCGTCCATACGCACACGTTACGACCCTGTTCTACTCATCTCAAAGGGGTTGAGGTGAGTAGAATCGGTCACCAAGACGAACGCACACTGCTTTGCCGGAGGTACTGAGAACAATGTCAGAATGGCTCGAAGTCGGCACGGACAACTATGTACTGGTCACTGAAGGATCCCTGCTGAATACGGGCCTGATCGTCGGCTCCGAGCGTGCCATGGTCATCGACACAGGGTGTGGCCCCCGTCAGGGACGCGAGATCTTGGATGCGGTCAGGGAGAAGACGGCGCTGCCCCTCGTTGTCGTCAACACCCACGCCCACTATGACCACTTCTTTGGCAACGCTGTCTTCGCCGAAGAGGGCGTAACAGAATTTTGGGCTCACCAGAACTGTGCCATAGAGATCGATCAACGCGGTGAGGTGCAGCGCCGACTCGTTGGAACTTTGGAGCCTGAGATGGCCACCGGCGAAGGTGAGAACGTCGAGCTTGTGGTTCCCAACGCAATCGTCAAAGACCAGCCCGTCCTGGTTGATCTCGGTGGCCTGACAGCAACGCTTTTCCACCTGGGTTGCGGCCATACTGACGGTGATCTCCTGGTGGGCACGCCGACCACTCTTTACGCGGGCGACCTTGTGGAACAGGGAGCCCACCCGTCCTTCGAGGACTCATATCCCGAGGAATGGGCCGACGCCCTCAGGCACATCTCGGCGCTGCGCCATCGCTACGAATTTCTGATCCCTGGCCACGGCAAACCGTGTAGCGACCAATTTGTCAAAACCATGGCCAACACTATGACCACGGCCGTCCGCCAGGCCCGCCAGTCCATCCGGGACACACCTGACGACGCGACCAAGGCCATTCCGGTCTTGCCCTACGGACCCGAACAGTCGCGTTGGTTCATCAAACGTTTGCAGGAGGCCCGCCGGGAAGCTGGACGGGCCTCATAGTCTTTCAAAACTAAGATGATGCGTGACCATGGACACTTAGCCAGCGGCAACGGCCTTTGCGTCGGTTCATGCCATCGAGGTCATAGGCAGGCACATGACTGGTCATATTGGCCCCTGCCGCAATATAGGATTGTGGCAGATCAACCGGAAGTTGTCGGGGGAAGTTGTGCTCAAAGTGTTCGCCGAAAGTACCTCATCAAGCTAGCGCTGCAGGAGCTTTTGGCCACTGTCAGTGCCTTGGTCGTCGGGCTCGCCATCAGTAAAGAAGCAAAACCGCCGCTAAGCGTACTAGTCATGATCATGACCATTCTTCCTCATTAGACTGCGGACAAGAACCCAGGGCGGTCATGGTCTCGGCTTCTACAATTTGGGGGAAACATGGCTCTTCACACTGAGGGTTCTAACGCTCGCGCTCTGGGTCGGCCTGCGGTCGGTTATCTGCCCGCACTTGACGGGGTACGGGCAATTGGTATCGCCCTGGTCTTCGTGCATCACATGGTGACGCCGCTGCCGTTCGGTGGGGCCGTCGGCGTGGATGTCTTCTTCGTCCTGTCCGGGTATTTGATTACGGACATCCTTCTGCGCGAGCGGAAGAAGCACGGCGTCATCCGACTGAAACGGTTCTACCTTCGCCGGGCTGCGAGGCTTTACCCGGCCCTGTTGGTTGTTGTCGCTGCCATGCTTATTCCTGGCGCTCTATTCGCCCCATCAGTTGGCAAGTACCTGCTGGAGAACCTGCTGGCCGTCACGTACATGACGCCCGTGGCCTTGCAGGTATCGAATGGTGCAGCGTGGGCGTGGCGGCACACGTGGAGCCTCGGCATCGAGGAGATGTTCTATCTCGCGTGGCCCCTGCTAATGATCCTTGTAATTGGAAAAGGCAGGACGAAGATGCGGCTTGCCTTCCTGGCTGCTGGCGCCGGGCTGGCCTTGCTGCTTGTTCCGGTAGTTCTGGAAGTCGCCGGGAAGCCCGGTTCCTTGCTGCTCCGATCCGGCGGCTTGCTGTTGGGGTGCGCATTGGCCGTTTACTTTCGACGGAAACGTGAAGTCAGGATACCCGCAGCCTTGGCTTGGGCCGGGCTCGCGCTTATCGCTGCCGCCGTCACAATAGGCACCATCTCCCAAGCTTCAGCTCTGCCTGTCCTGCTGACTGGCGTTGGCACCGTTGCGGTTATCGGTCATCTTGTGCAGGCCCGAGACGGTGCCCTGAGCAGCATCTTGGGCTGCGTGCCGATGGCTTATCTTGGCCGAATCAGTTACGAGCTCTACCTGTGGCATTACCCGTTACTGATTATCCTTGGGTGGGCGTTCAAGGTAGACCCTGTGGCTATCGCGTGGGTTGCCGCGCCTGCGTCGATTGGACTGGCGGCGGCAACCCACGCTTTCCTGGCGCCCAGGGTGGAGGCCCTGAAACGTGGCGTATCAGGCGGTCTGCGTAAGACCAGCGCTCATATAACTATTTCGCTCCCTGAGGGACCGGGAGGATTTCGTTAGTCAGGTAAGAGGCCACCTGCCCATTGGTTGGCATGGTCAACAGCGGGTCGATCTGGGCAGATGTCAGGCCGGTAGTGTCACTTCCTTCGCCCCAGGAGGACGGTCCTGTCGGATGCTGGCGCCAACGCTTTCCGCAATACCCTGCCCGCCGAATGCGTTGCTCCAGGCACAAAGTGGTTGGTGTTCCATCAACCGGCTATGTCGCGATTCCGCCCAAAGTAGGAGGCGCTGGCCGCGAAAGTCATTGGAATCGGCATAGATTCCGGCCATTGTGTAACTGGTCGGAGTAGCCGAAGTCAGCTTCATTGTCGTGTGTCGATAGTGATTTGCTGGAGGACCGCGTTCTAAACGAAAGAGGTCGGGCGGGGGCGGCATTATATTTCCAGCCGACCCCGGCACCGCCCTGCCGGAAAGGTTGATTCGCGTGCCGATGAAGTTGACCGCACAGATCGTATGGCGGTACTTCACTCCCGGTCTTATGGAGCCCCAACATTGCGTCCAGCGTTTAGGCCGCAGGCCGATGGCTCTGACATAATCCGAGCATGAATCTTGGGGGAGTCACTGCCGTTTCCGCGGCGCAGCCGGGCAGTGTTCAACCGCAGAAGTTCGCATACAACCCAGCCCTTGACGGCCTACGCGCTCTTGCGGTTTTCGCAGTCATCGCCGGGCATGCCGGCGTCCAGGGGATTGGTGGCTATCATGGCGTGACGGTGTTCTTCGTCATAAGCGGATACCTGATCACCAGCTTGCTGCTGCACGAGAAGGACAAATGGGGTGGCATCGCACTCTTCAAGTTCTATGGTCGGCGCCTTGCCCGCCTGGGACCTGCATTGGTCGTGGTCACGCTGGCGACGATGGCGTGGCTTCTCGCTACCGGTGTCCCGGCTGGGACGTGGTGGGCGGGCACTCTGGGGTCCCTGACCTACACCACGGATATTATCGAGGCCGTCGGGAGTGATGCCGTTGGAGACTTCCAGTGGTCATGGTCACTGAGCGTCGAAGAACAGTTCTACCTGGTCTGGCCCATCCTTCTGCTGGTCATCCCAACAGTGAAGCGGTGGCGGTGGACAGTGGCCGGATTGACGACGCTTGTGGCTATCCAATGGGCATGGCGGACGGCCATCGTTGCCAGCGATCCAACTCACGAGCGGCTGTTCTATGCTCCGGATACGCATGTTGACGCGCTGATCGCAGGCACCATCATTGCCGTATTCACTTACAACGTGAAACTGACCGGACTGACTCTGTTGGTGGCCCGGCTCGCAGGGCTCGCAGGCACGATTGGGCTGTTGATCCTGCTTGCGTGGAAGCCGGGCGGCGCCTTTCAGCTGGTCCGCTTCGATGACGGGGGGTTCGGGCAGTCTGCACTGCTTTCGGCCGGCGTCATCTTCCTTCTGGCCGTATCGCCCACTGGGTGGGCGGGGAAAGCGCTCGCTAGCCGCCCGTTGGTGTTCCTGGGCAAGCTCTCCTATGGCCTGTACCTCTGGAACTGGCTGACCGTCGTGGTCTTCATGGCCATCTTCGGAGTCCGGCCCGTGGTCTCATGGTGGGGCTTCGTCTGGCTCGCCGCACTGATTGCCATCTGCTATGTCTCCTGGCGTTTTGTAGAGACACCGCTGCGGAAGAAGTGGGCGCCTGCGCACTGACGCCCACCCGCTCAATTCACCCGCGAAGTCAGGCGAATCTTGGTGATCCCAGCGTTCGTGACTGCCGCCGTACCTATTCCGGTGGCGATAGCCGGCGTGACGGTGTTGTTGGTCACCATGGACGTAAGACTTTGAGGCTCCGGCTACCGGACGGCCTTCCCGCATGTAGACAATCTTCTTCGCGTACACATCAGGAACGTACGGGTGACCGACTCGACCTGCGCTGCGTTGAACGGCGCATAGTTGAGCGTGGTCGAAATTTCGGCGTTGGCAATAAGTTGCTGTCTCCGCAGTGTCTTCGCGTTGTCCATCTGACTAGCTGAGTCTCTGCTGTGCTCCGTCCACCCGGGACACCCCCAACGACGCCACCAAGGCCATCCCCGTCCTGCCCTATGGCCCCGAACAGTCCCGCTGGTTCATCAAGCGCCTCCAGGAAAACTGGCGCAACAGCCACGACGCTTCGTAACAAACGGCTCGTCTTGGGTAAACCTTCAGGTTGGCTCCTTATCCTCTGCCCATGGGCCGCTATGGGGGAAGTTACGACGTTCGCTATTCAAAGCGGGATGCACGGCAGCGCAGACTGCGGTTCATCTCCGACGTGGCAATGACCGCCCTGGCAGTAGCCACCATCGGGATGGTCCTGATGGCGGTGAAGCGCTAGTGCGTCGCCTGCATACGGAGCCACAAATCAGTCCTGACCTGCGCAGACCCCCATTCTTGAGTCAACCTTGATCCGCCGTCACCGCCGTCCGCCGTCGTAAACGGCCTGCTGCACCCCTGAGGTGGGCATGTGCAGGTCTGGCGGGTCAGGACTGGAAGGCCGGGGCGGTCCAACTGGCCAGGATCCGCATGGCGTCCGCCGTGGCGGATCCTGGTTCCACGGTGTACACCAGCATCACCAGGCCTGGGCCGGTGGAGAGCTCGAAGGACTCGTAGCCGAATTCGAGGTCTCCTGCGACCGAATGGGTGAGCATCTTTTGGCCTGACCGGTACCGGAATACATCGTGGGAGGCCCAAAGCGAGCGGAACTCCTCGCTTTGGGGCCGAAAGAGTGCCGATGATTTCGATGAGTTCCCGGTCATAGGGGTCCCGTGCGGTGGCGGCGTGCAGTAGGGCCACCACGTTGTGCTTTGCGGTGGTGAAGTCGCGGTGGAAGCGTGGGGCCCGCGAATCGAGGAACAGGTAGTGCGCGTAATTGAACCTGTCGCCGGAGCCGTCATCCGGGAGCGAGTAGAGCGCCCGACCGATCCTGTTGGAAGCCAGGCGGTCCAGGCGGGCGTTCTGCACGAAGGCGGGGGCATCGATCGAGTCCAGGACGCTCTGGATCCCCGGCCGGACGGTGCTTCGGTTGGAGGGTTTCCGCCGCCGTGCGCGCCGCTGGGTGATCCTGGCGAGGTCCAGCAGGTGGTCGCGCTCGTCTTCGTCGAGCTGCAGTGCCCGGGCGATCGCTTCCATAACTTCACGGGACGCTCCGGAGATTTTCCCGCGTTCCAGCCTGGCGTAGTAGTCCACGCTGACACCGGCAAGGTGGGCCACCTCTTCGCGGCGCAGCCCAGGGACCCGGCGGGCTCCGCTGTAGAGCGGGACGCCTGCCTGCTCCGGGGTGAGCTTGGCGCGCCGGGAAGCGAGGAAGCTGCTGATCTCGGACCGGGAATCCATAGCTCCAAGGGTAGGCCTGCCGCTTTCGGTGCCGGGAGGGCCTGCGGGTTCCTCCCCGCCGCCGGGGCCGGTTCCCCCCCCGGCCCGTCCGTGGGCGGTGTCAGTACCATGCCGGGCCGTAGTTGACGTAGGGGGCTTCGAGTTTGGCGACTTCGTCGTCGCTCAGTTCAACGGACAGGGCGTCCACAGCCTGTTGGAGGTGGTGCGGCTTGGTGGCGCCGACGATGGGGGCCGAGACGTTCGGGTGCCGCAGGACCCAGGCAAGTGCCACCTGCGCCATGGCGACGCCGCGGGCTTCGGCCACTTCCTGCACCGCATTGATCACGGGCCCGTCGAATTCGTTGTCGAATGCCTGGACCACCTTGTCCGTGGTGGAGCGGGTGCTTTGTTCGCCTGCGGGGCGGGCCAGACGGCCTTTGCCGTTAGGCGAGTACGGCACCAGGCCCACGCCCATATCTGCGCACATGGCCATGAGCTCCGGCTCGTCCTGACGCCGCAGCAGGTTGTACTGGTTTTGCATGGACACGAATCGGGTCCAGCCACCCAGGTCCGCTGCGTGCTGGAGCTTAGCAAACTGCCAGGCATGCATCGATGAAGCTCCGATATAGCGGACTTTGCCTGCCTTGATGACATCGTGGAGGGCCTCCATGGTTTCCTCCACCGGGGTCCCGTCGTCGAAGCGGTGGATCTGGTACAGGTCGACGTAGTCCGTGCCCAGGCGGGCCAAGGAGGCGTCGATCTGTTCCATGATGGCCTTGCGTGACAGGCCTTCGCCGCCGGGGCCGTCGTGCATTCTGCCGCGGACCTTGGTGGCCAAGACAACGTCTTCACGCCGCGAGAACCTGCTAATGGCCCGGCCCACAACTTCCTCGGAGGTACCTGCCTGGTACACGTTGGCCGTGTCCCAGAACGTGATGCCCAGTTCCACGGCCTGGCGGAAGAACGGGGCGGCGTCCTCTTCGGTCAGAGCCCACGCGTGCGCGTTCGACGTGGTGGGGTCGCCATAGCTCATGCAGCCCAGGGCAAGCCGGCTGATCTTCAATCCCGTGGTGCCGAGTCGGGTGTATTCCATGCTGGTTCCTTCTTTCCGGCGCTGTATTCGATCCTTCGACGGTACGAGCATCGATGGCCGCGAAACAGGACCTGCCAGACCACGTCAGAACAAGGCCCCGCCTGGACCTTGGCCAGCCGCGTGGGTGAAGAAGAGCATCTTGAGGAAACCTTGAGCTTTTGACTCAATTTGTCAATTACGTTCTTGTCTGGTTGGGTCTATACAGGGGGCTCACTATCACCAATGGAGACTGTTGTGGCTTTTGAAGACTATGCCCTGGCGCTCTGCGCACTGCTCGGCACGTTGTTGATCCCCTTTGCAGTCCTCTACCAGATGCTGCGGCTCAAGCGCCGCGCACTCCGGATCCCCGTCCGGCCCGCACCCCGAGGTAATCAACGCTGACCATGCCGTACGTCGACATCAACCCACACAAAGGCCGTCCCAAGTGGGTGGGGTACACCATTCTTGCCGTCCTCCTGGTCCTCACCGTCGCGGTGGTAGCGGCCGCCCTCACGCACCACTAACTAAACAGCCTGGCTGGGTAACCCGGTCCCAGCGCCTAGACTTACTGTTTGAACTAGTGCTGCATAACAGTTTGCCGATCGTCCGGGGGGACAGACATGCCAGAACCGGCGGATCAGAATGCAGGCGCCCCAGCAGAGGATGCAGGGCAGCCGCAACTGCGCCGACGCCGCGACCTTCGTCGTGCCGACGGCTCAGTGGACGATGCCTGGACAGGAACCATGCCAGCAGTAAACCCTTCCCCTTCCAGTTCCAACGGCGCCGGGACGCCAGCTACTCGCCGCACGTCCTGGGCGGCAGCGGCTGCCGCAGCCGATGCCACCAAGCCGTCGCGGGCACCATCACCTGCACCGGCCCCTCCTGCGCCACCCGCGAGGCAGCCCGCCGCGGATACAATCGCTTCTGTTCCCTCCGCCGTGCCGGCCGCTGCTCCGGGTGAGGCGGTTCCCGAAGCCGCCGCGCCGCCGTCGGACGCTCCTGCCTTCCGCCGTAGCCGGCCCACCGTGGCCGATGCCATTGCCGAAAGCGCCATGCCGGACTTCATCAGCTCGCCGGGCCTGTTCGTCAAGGAACAGAAGCCACGACCCAAGGGTGGCATCCGTGGGGCGCTGTACAACCTTACCGGCGGCGCCTGGAACCTGGGCCCCGGACCCAAGCAGCGCCAGGAGGACGAGCTGGGGCGCCGGATTTCCCGGCAGCTCCAGGGCAGCTACAACACTGCGATCCTGAGCCTCAAGGGCGGCATCGGCAAGACCTCCACCACCGTGGGCGTGGGCCTGACCCTGGCCGAATACCGCGGTGACGCGCCCTGCGCCATCGATGCCAACCCAGACTCCGGGGACCTGGTGGAGCGCGCGCTGGGCGAGGGCATCTACCAGCAGGCCAGCCCGCGGACCATTACGGACCTGCTGGAGAACATTGAATCCATTGACTCGCTGACGGCGCTTGCCCGGTACATGCACCATGCCGGCCGGCTGCACCTGATCGCGGGGGAGCAGGACCCCGAGGTCTCGGACTCCCTGACGGCAGAGGAGTACCTGCGGATCCGCAAGCTCATCTCCGGCTACTACTCGGTGGCGCTGACCGACTGCGGCACCGGCGTAACCCACAACGCGATGAGCGGCATCCTGCAGTCGGCCGACAACCTGGTGATCGCCGCCGGGTATGCCGTTTCAGGGGCCAAGCGGGCCCGCAGCACCCTGCACTGGCTGGCCAGCCACGGCTATGAGGACCTGGCGCGGAACGCCATTGTGGTGATCACGGACAAGGACGAGGTGTCTTCGCGGGTGGACAAGGACGCGATTGAGGAGCACCTGGCAGGGATCTGCCGCGAGCTCATCGCCGTACCGCACGACCGTGGCGTTGCCGACGGCGACCTGGTGACCCTTGACGTGCTGAAGCCGGAGACCCGGCGGGCGTACAAGGAAATTGCTGCTGCGATCGTGGACGGGTACCGGTAGGACAAAGGAACTGCCCGCCTCCTTTGGGGGAGGCGGGCAGTTCTTGATGCCGTCATTAGACGAGCACACTCTCAGCTGGCGAAGGCTGGACCTGCCCCGCGAAGATGCTGCTGTCCAAGTCCGCAACTGACGATTTGCCCACGAACCCCATGGCGCCCTTGAGCTCGTCCTGGAGGATTCCGAAGACCCGGTCCACCGCCGGCTCACCGCCAGTGGCGAGGGCGTAGGCGAACGGCCGCCCGGCCAGTGCAGCCTTGGCGCCCAGCGCCACTGCCTTGACGATGTCGTGGCCGCGCCGGATACCGCCGTCGAGATAGATCTCCGCCCGGCCGCCGACAGCGTCCGCGATGGAGGGGAGGACATCGATGGTGGCGGGTTGGGAGTCGAACTGCCGCCCGCCATGGTTGGAGACAAAAATGCCGTCCGCCCCTTCCTCCACGGCCCGGGCTGCGTCCTCGGCGTCCATGATGCCCTTGATCACCAGGTTCCCCTTCCACTCGGACCGGAGCCTGGCGAAGTCCTCCCAGGTGGCGCCCGGGTTCTTGTTGGTCGCCATCCAGTTGTTCATCTCGTCCATACGCAGCGGGCGGCCGTTGATCTGGTAGTTCCCGTAGGTCATCTTCCGGCCGGTGAGCCAGCGCCACAGCCAGGCCGGGCGGGTGGCGGCATTGAAGTAGTCCGCCACCGGCGGGCGCGGCGGCATGGACAGCCCGTGGTGCAGGTCCCGTTCCCGCTTGCTCGATGAACCCACGTCACCTGCCACCACCAGGGTCTCCACCCCCACGGCCCGGGCCCGGTTGATGTAGCTGGCGGTCTCCTCCGGATCCTTCCAGAAAGCGATCTGCGCCCACAGATTGTTGGGGGCCACCTTGGCAACCTCTTCCAGCGAGCAGCCGGCCCACGCGCTGTGGATGAAGATCGACCCCGCCCTGACTGCGGCCCGGGCAACGGCAGGATCCGAACCCGGGTGGAAGATGGTGAGCATGCCCATCGGTGCCACCATCAGCGGCAGCGCCAGGGGATGGCCCAGCACGGTGGTGGACGTGTTCAGGCCCCGGAGGTCCACCATTGACCGTTGGCGAAGCATCAGGGCATCGAACCGGTCTTCGTTGGCGCGCATGGTGGTCTCGTCCAGCGCGCCGCCCTCCAAGTAGTCCGAGATCATTTTCGGAAGCTGTTTCCGGGAAGCCTTGCGGTAGTCATCGATGCTGACAATCCATTTGTTTCTCAAGGGTCCTGCTCCAATGTGAAGGTCTAAATTACTTTCGCCAAGAATTGTTTGGTGCGTTCGTGCCGGGGGTCGCGCAGGACAGTCCGGGGGTCGCCCTGCTCCACGATGCCGCCGCCGTCCATGAAGATCAGGTGGTCGCCCACTTCCCGGGCGAAGCCGATCTCGTGGGTGACCACGATCATGGTCATCCCGCCGTCAGCGAGCTTCCGCATCACGTCTAGCACCTCGCCCACCAGCTCCGGATCCAGGGCCGATGTGGGCTCATCGAACAGCATCAGCCGTGGCTCCATGGCCAGTGCCCGGGCGATGGCCACGCGCTGCTGCTGGCCGCCGGACAGGGACGCCGGGTAGGCGTGGACCTTCTCGGAAAGCCCCACCCGCTCCAGGAGGATCCGGGCCCGGTCCTGGACGGCCTTCCGGTTCTCCCTCTTCACCCTGACCGGCGCTTCGCAGATGTTCTCCAGCACCGTCATGTGGGGGAAAAGGTTGAAGCTCTGGAAGACCATGCCGATGTTCTCGCGCATCCTCGCCGCCTCGGCGTTGTTCTGCGCGTGCAGCCGGCCTTTCCTGATCTTCACGCCAACCGGCTGTCCGTCCACGAGGATGTACCCGCCGTCGAGCGTTTCCAGCTGGTTGATGCAGCGAAGGAACGTCGACTTGCCGGAGCCGGACGGCCCGATAATGCAGGTCACACTGCCCTTGGGAATGGTGAGGTCGATGCCCTTGAGGACTTCGAGGTCGCCGAAACTCTTGGTGACCCCCTGCGCTTCGATCATCACGTCACTCATGGCCGGGCCTCCTCTGGTGTGGTGCGGGGGTTTGCCGCCTTGGGCTTGCGGGGCCGGCGGGGGCTGCGTCCGGAAGTGATTCCGCCCCGGTTGAAGTGCCGTTCAATAAAGAACTGCCCAAGGCTCAGAACGCTGGTCACCAGCAGGTACCACATGCTTGCGGCGATAAGCAGCGGAATGGTTTTGAAGTTGGCGCTGTAGACCAGCTGCGCTGAATAGAGCAGCTCGGGGAAGGCCAGGACGCTCACCAGGGAGGTGGTCTTCAGCATGGAGATGGTCTGGTTGCCCGTTGGCGGGATGATGATCTTCATTGCCTGTGGCAGGACGATCCGGGAAAGGATCGCGAACCGGCGCATGCCCAGCGCCGTGGCCGCTTCCGTTTGTCCACGGTTGACGCTCAGGAGCCCTGCCCGGACGATCTCGGACATGTAGGCGCCCTCATTCAGGCCCAGCCCCAGGATCGCCGCCATGAAGGGGGTGATCAGCACGTTGGCATCCACCGAGAAGAACTCGGGCCCGAACGGCACGCCCACCGCAATCCGCGGGTAGATGGCGGCAATAAACCCCCAGAAGAGCAGCTGGACGAAGACCGGCACCCCGCGGAAGAGCCAGACCAGGAACGCGGCGGTCCCGGCCACAATGGCGTTCGGGGCGAGCCTGGCCAGCGCCAGCAGGACGCCGACGACGATTCCCACAGCCATGGAGATGGCCGTCAGTCCCAGCGTCCGCAGGAGACCCGTGAACAGCCGCTCCGAGGTGAACCAGCCGAAGACCACGTTCCACTCGAACCGCGGATTGGTGACGAGGGAGTAGCCCACCAGGAAGATCGCGCACAGGACGATTGCCGCCGTCAGCCACAACCCTCCGTGGCGCTGGTGCGGACGGCCCAGGAGAAGCTGGCGGTCCAGCGCGTCACCGGCGGGTGCCTTGGCGTCGGGTTCCGTGGCTGTGTTGGCCATGTGGCTACTGCGCTTTGTTGAAGGCGAAGTCAGAGATTGCACCGGTGCCCACGCCCCACTTGTCGAGGATTTCCTTGTACTTGCCGCTCTTCGCGAGAGACTCCATGCCGAGCTGCACCGCCTTTTCCATGCCCGCGCCCTTCTTGAAGCCGATGCTGACGGGGGAGACGTCCTTTTCGCCGAGCAGTTCGATCTGGCCGCCCTGCTTGATGGCGTAGCCCAGGGTGGGTCCGTCGATGTAGACCGCATCAATGCGTCCAGCCGTCAGTGCGAGATTGGGGGCCTGCATATCGGGGTAGGTCATGGCCTCGATGGCTGGGCTGCCGGCGGCGGTGCACGCCTGGGAAAGGGCAGGCAGGCGCTTGAGGTCCTGGAATGAGCCCTTCAGCACGCCAACACGCTTCCCGCAGAGTGTGTCCAGCGTCAGGTGCTGCGGGTTGCCCGGAGCCACGCCAATGCCGCTGCCTGACTGGTAGTAGTCGACGAAATCAAGCACTTTCATGCGTTCCGTCGAGGGGGACATCTGGGAAATGGCCATGTCGAACTTGCCGGCAGCAATACCGGGGATGATGCCGTCGAAGGGGCCGCTCTTGACCTCCGTTTTCAGGCCCAGCGTCTGGCCCAGGGCCATGGCAATTTCCGGGTCAATACCTTGAATGGTTGTCCCGTCGGCGGCCATGAAGTGCAAAGGTGGTGAGCTCTGGCTCATGGTGACGGTCAGGGTTCCCCTGTCCCGCGCCTCCTTGGGGAGGGCTGCGGCGGCGGCTTCGTCGACTTTGACGGCCTCCGCGGAGCTTGGGCTTTTAGGGGCATCGGACTGGGCTGAGCTGGTCATTTCGGGGTTGGAGCACCCGGAGAGAAGCACGCTCGCCATGGAAACTGCGGCGACGGTCACCAACATCGATCGAAACTGAATCATCTACACGCCTTCGGAAGTGGGGGAGGAGGGGTGGTAGGAGAGCTTCCAACCTTGATGGGCAGCTTGGTTGTGGTACAGATCACTTCGCTGTCCGGTATCATGTACCGTACATCATGCACGATTTTCTGCAAACACCCTTTTCACCGTGTTTGGTTTGTGACGACGCGCTCGTGGAAGTGGTGTTACGGCTGCATGCGACAGACCGAAAAATTCACATAGGATTCCGAAATGAACGCCGCTTCACCTGAAGAAGAAGTCCTGATCCCCGGCAGGCCCATGCTGGTCGACCAGGTGTTCGAGGCCATCCTGTCCCTGTTGCTCGACGACAAGATCTCCACCGGATCGCCGTTGAGCATTGACGGATTGGCCAAGCGCTTTAAAGTTTCTTCGACTCCCGTGCGGGAAGCCCTGGCACGCCTGGAAACCACCGGCATGGTCAGGCGGGAAGCCCTGCGCGGCTACAAGGTTGCGCCGGAGCCCACCGCCAGCGACATCGCGGCGCTTCTGACGTCGCGTCAGATCCTCGAGCCTGCATGCACCAGCATCGCCTGCACCAACTCAACACAGGAGCTGGTGGCGGACCTGGAAGGGTTTCACCGCGACCTTGAGGCGTCACGCCATGGCGGCGACACGTTCGCGGGGTACCGGGCCTACTGGAAGGCCGACGAAAACTTCCACCGGCGGATCGTGGAGGCAACGGACAACGAGTTCCTGCTCCGGGCCTACGGGTCCATCGAGGGAAGCATCCAGCGCTTCAGGCTGATGGTGCACAACGACATGAGCGGTGACCACACGGTGCAGGAGCACCAGGCCATCATTGATGCCTTCAAGGCCGGGGACTGCGCAGCGGCGACGGCCGCGATGAACAACCACATCGAGGGGATCAGGTCCCGCTCGCTAAGCCTGACGAAGTTCGGCCAGCAGTAGGTCTCTGCCGGCCCTTTGGTACGGTGCGGCTGGCTCCCTGGTGCGTGCCGCCGTCGTACTTCTGCCGCGCCCTAACCCGCCATCCCTGCTGCCGTTTGCTCCGGGTGCATGAATAATACGGAGTGCTGGGAACAGCGGAAGTGCGGCCGCAGGCGCCTGCCTGCGGACGACGGCGGGCGAAGGAACTGGACATGACGAGGTCACACCGGAGCGAACGGCACGAGCCCGAAACGAGCGTGGAGCTGAACCCGTTGTTCAGCCGGCCGGGGGAGTCCACCCTCTTTCCGCGCTTCACCATCCCGGACGGGGAGTCGCTGCCGGGCACCGCCTACCAGGTGGTCCACGATGAGGTGATGCTGGACGGCAATTCCCGCCTGAACCTGGCCACGTTCGTGGGGACCTGGATGGAACGGGAAGCATCCCAGCTGTACGCGGAAGCGTTCGACAAGAACATGATCGACAAGGACGAGTACCCGCAGACCGCGCTGATCGAAACCCGGTGCTGGCGGATGCTCGCGGACCTGTGGAACTCGCCGGATCCTGCGGCGGCCATCGGCACCTCCACCATCGGCTCCTCCGAAGCCTGCATGCTGGCCGGCCTGGCCTTCAAACGCCGGTGGCAGCACCGCCGCCGCGCCGAGGGCAAGCCCACGGACGCGCCGAACATCGTCCTCAGCTCCGCCGTGCAGGTGTGCTGGGAGAAGTTCTGCAATTACTGGGAGGTGGAAGCCCGCTACGTTCCCGTGTCCAGGGAACACCCCACCCTGGACGGCCATGACCTGGACCGCTACGTGGATGAGAACACCATCGGCGTCGCCGCCATCATGGGCGTCACCTACACCGGCGCCTACGAACCCGTGGAGCAGATCTCCGCCGCGCTGGACCGCATCCAGGCCGCCACGGGCCTGGACATTCCCATCCACGTGGACGGCGCCTCCGGGGCCATGGTGGCACCGTTCCTGCAGCCGGAACTGGTGTGGGACTTCCGGCTCCCCAGGGTGGCCTCCATCAACACCTCCGGCCACAAGTACGGGCTGGTGTATCCCGGCCTGGGCTGGATCGTCTGGCGGGACCAACAGTCCCTCCCCGACGACCTGGTGTTCCACGTCAGCTACCTGGGCGGGGACATGCCCACCTTCGCCCTGAACTTCTCCCGGCCCGGCGCCCAGGTGCTGCTGCAGTACTACCTGTTCCTCCGACTGGGCTTCGCCGGCTACAAATCCGTGCAGGCCAGCTCCCGCGACGTCGCCCTGTACCTCTCCCACGAGATCGGGAACATGGACGCCTTCACGCTCTGGAGCGACGGCTCCGACATCCCGGTCTTCGCCTGGCAGCTCACCGACGGCCACACCAGGAACTGGGACCTGCACCACCTGTCCGAACGCCTGCGCATGAACGGCTGGCTGGTCCCGGCCTACGCCCTGCCCGAAGGGCTCAGCGGCATCACGGTGCAGCGGATCGTGGTCCGCAACGGCTTCACCCGGGACCTCGCCTCCAGCTTCCTGGACGACCTCAAGAAGGAAGTGGCCTACCTGGACGCCCTGACGTCGCCCATGCCCACCGACAAGCACAAGGAAGCGTTCCACCACTAGGTATCGCTGTCCGCAGATTGAAGTATCTGGTTACTGGTCCAATTTTCCGGCCAGGCGCATAGCCTTCATCCATGCTGAACACCATGCTTAGGAGCCTTCGACCCAAGCCAAAATGCAAGGTTTGCGGCTTGGACCTGCCTCCAACTCCCTCTGCGCTGTTTTGCTCCCGTGACTGCTACGACCGCTATCAGGCCATGGATCACACATCCCGCCACTAGCCCGTTGCCGGGAGGAGCGCTCCATGTGCCGGTTGTTCGGGCTCCATGCCGGATACCGGCCCGTCCGCGCCACCTTTTGGCTCCTTGACGCCCCGGACAGCCTGTCCGAGCAGAGCAGGAAGGAGCCCGACGGCGCCGGGATCGGCACGTTCGATCCCGACGGCGGCCCGCGGGTCACCAAACGGCCGCTCGCCGCATGGGAGGACCACGCCTTCGCCCGGGAGGCGAGGGAGCTGCGGAGCACCACCTTCCTGGCCCACGTCCGGTACGCCAGCACAGGTGCGCACACCCTGGTGAACACGCACCCGTTCGAGCAGGACGGCCGGCTGTTCGCCCACAACGGTGCCTTCCACGGACTCGACCGGCTCGACGCGCGGCTGCGTGAGTTCGGTGTGGCGGACCTGGTGCAGGGCCAGACCGACAGTGAGCGGCTCTTTGCCCTCATCACGGCAGAGAGCCGCAGGGCCGGCGGGGACGTGGCCGAGGGCATCTCCCGGGCGGTGGGCTGGGTGGCCGCCGAACTGCCCGTCCTGGCCCTCAATATCATCGTGACGACGGCCACCGACCTTTGGGCGCTCCGCTACCCGGCAACCCATCCGCTGTATGTGCTGGAACGCGACCCCTT
This sequence comes from Pseudarthrobacter sp. Pseusp20, assembly GCF_059492155.1. NCBI lineage: Bacteria > Bacillati > Actinomycetota > Actinomycetes > Micrococcales > Micrococcaceae > Pseudarthrobacter > Pseudarthrobacter sp. Pseusp20. The sequence continues at coordinate 3,693,121 of NZ_CP168521.1, read as the reverse complement.
GACTGAACCCGCTCCGGTGGCACCGCTGGACGCCAGAAGCCCCCGGATCCACTCCCGAAGCACCGAACTGGCGGCTGCCCGCTCCGTGCTCTTCGCCACCAAACGGATGAACCAGAACCCCGGCTGGCGTCCCATGGCACCGGGGGAGCTGGTGCATGTTGGCCCGGACCTGGCGGTGACGTCCACCTTCCCATTCCCGGACCAACCTGCCCACCCGCTCACGCTCGCGGACCTGGAACCGTCCGCGGCGGCGTCGCAAATGTCCTGACGGTGTATCTCCGGAAGGCGCGGCTTACGTGGACGGTGCCGCGGCAGCCTTCTTCGCCAGCGCCTGGGCCATCTTCTGCACCTTGGCACCGTAGCCGCCGTTGATGGCGGTGTCCTTGATCTTGTTCGCCTGGGCATCCAGGTCCGCCGGGGCGGCGTTCTTGAGTGCGGTCAGGTCCGCCTGGAGGTTGGCCGGGAGCTTGGCGAACAGCTTGGGGTGGTTGATGAGCTGGTCGGCCACCTTCTGAAGCCCGGCGCCGGGATTGTCCGAGTTGAACGCGGTGCGCAGCTCCTGGCGCAGGCCGGCCAGGCCGGTGGCGGTCTTCTCCAGCGCTTCGGCACGCTTCTGGATCTCGGCACCGTACCCGCCGGAGAGGGCGGTGGTCTTGATCTTGTAGGCATCCTTAACGCGGTCCGCAGGTGCGGCGTCCTTGAGGGCTATCACGTCCGCCTGGAGGGCAGCGGGGAGTTTGGCGAAAAGCTTGGGATGGTTGACCAGCGCCGCGGCTGCTTCCGCCGCACGGTCCCCGGCGGCCTGCGGGCTGTCAGCGTTCAGGGTCAGGAAGGCCTTCAGGCCGCCGGCGCCCTTTGCTGCCTTGACGTCGCTGGATGCTGTGGTTGAGGTTGCAGACACGGATGTTGGGCTGGGGGATGCGGACGCGGCACCCACGCCCGCGGCGGCCATGGCACCGGCGGCCAGGACTGCTGCCGCTCCGACGCCGATGCGGGCCCTCATTGACGGAATTGATGGCTTCACCACGGTGTGTTCCTCCAAATTTGCGCGTGGGTCCACCCGACGGGTTGGACCGGCAGGGTTCACTGTAGGACCGCAGGCTGGGGAAATGCTGAATGCCGGTCCTCCACCTTTATCCCTACCTTTATCCGGGACGCGGATTATGCTCGGCCTATGAAGATGCGTGATCCCCGGGCGAAGCCTGTTCCTGCCGGCAAACTGGGTTTTTGGCAGCAGCGGACGTGGCTGTGGATTGTCGCCGCGGGATTCGACGTGTACATCCTCGGTTTCGTCATCGGGTTGCAGCCGTCCGGCCCGCTCTGCGGCAGCCCGTTGCTTCCCAACAGCCGCGCCGCCGAACTGGCTGACCTGGAAGAGGCCGGCAGAGGGGCTGCGGCCACGTGCTGCCGGACCATCGACTCCGATTCCGTGCCCGTGTGGAGCCTCATGGCACTGGGAATCGGCCTGGTTCTGCTGGGAGTGGTGGTTCGGATAGTCCGCATCCGGCTTTTCGCCGGCTCTGCCGACGCCGTGAAGGCCGGCTAGGTGCGGTAGGCGCCCAAAGACAGGAAAGCTCCCGGCCTGCGCCGGGAGCTTTCCTGTGTTTGCTGAAGGGACGGATGGTGCCCGCTACTCCGCGAGCTTGGCGACGGAGTGCGCCCAGAGGAAGAACTTGTTGGTGCCCAGGTCCTTGACGGTCTTGATGTTCAGCGCCTCTTTGAGCTTCTGCGCGTCGCTTTCGGACAATCCCTTCAGCGCCTCCACGGGCGCCTTCGCCAATTCGTCGATGCCCTTGTCGAGGTACTCCTTGTCGAACTTTGCGTTGATTCCAGCCATAGTGTCCTCCTGGTGCTCGGATCGGTCCTGACTGTGCTCTGGGGCACAGTGGTCATTCAACCACGAACCGAGGCACGCGCCGCCGTAGGCGGCTTCTTGACCGTGGCGAGCAGGAAAACGCCGGCGACGGCGGTGGCCCCGGACATGAGGAACAGGACGATGGCCAGCGGGGGTGCTGCGTCCGCCTCGCCCAGGATGGTGATGCCGATGGCGACGGCGACGAGGGGGTCGATGACGGTCAGGCCGGCCACCACGAGTTCGGGTGTTCCCCTTGTGTGGGCGTTCTGGACCAGGAAGCTGCCGGCCAGGGCAGCGATGAGCAGGCCTGCCAGGCATGTCAGCGACAACCACTCGAAGTCGCCCTGGAACAGCCGGGCGATGACGGTCTTGGCCAGGGCCGCAACGAACCCGAAGAGGATCCCGGCTCCGGCGGTGAACACCACGGCACCCGACCGGTGGCGCCATAAGGCGAAGGCCACGGCAACACCGGCCAGGACCACGGCGAGCACGATCAGGATGGTGATCAAGTGCCGGTCGCTGACCTCCACGTCCTCCGCGGACAGCGCCGCCACGGCAACGAACACACCCACGCCGCCAACGCATAACGCCACTGCGGTGAGGGCCCGCCGCCCGGGGGGCCGGCGGGTCATCCGGGCCGTTGCGAGGGTGGTGACCACCAGGGCGATGGCGCCGATGGGCTGCACCACGATCAGGGGCGAGAACCGCAGGCTGGTGAGCTGGAGGAGGATGGCGGCGCCGAGCATCCCCGTCCCGGCCAGCCACACCGGCCTCCGGACCAGGGCCTGCAGGCGTCCGCCGCCCATGCTGCCCGCCGCGCGCCCGGCTGCAGCCGGCTGGTCTTCCACGGCACGGTGCTGGAACAGCGTTCCCAAGGCAAGCAGGACGGCGCCGGCCGCGGCAATCGGGATGCCCAGCCAGTGGTAGGACGACAGCGCGGACACGGCCGCAGCCTGCTGGATCATGATCAGACCTTACCCAACCCGGACCCGGCTACCCACCCGGGCGGCCACCCGCCGTCGTGCCTCTTGCCCTGTTACAGCCTGCCCGGCTACAGCAGGCTGGGCCGGCTGGCGAGGATGTAGTCCACGGCCGCAGGGCCGGTCATACACAAATCCGGCCACTCGTTCCGGCCGCCGCGGTGCCGCTGCAGGTACCCTTCCTGCCGCACCGCTGCCCACAGCGATGCGGTGGGGCCGGGCTTCCGAGCATTGAGCAGGCACCAGCTCAGGTACAGCCCGTACACCTCGTCGTCGCTGAGGCCCGGCTGCTTTGCGGGGACGGGGACAAGGCATTCGGACAGGAATTGTCGATGATTCGGGGCGCTCATGTTTGGCCCTTCAGCCGGGTGCGGCCGTATGCTCACACATGCTGCATTCGCAGCCGCGGATGCCCTGGATGGGTCCGCTCCCGGCATTCCTTTGGGCCTGGAAATCAGGCAACCCCTCGCCGTGTGCCACGCCGCCCCCAGCTTGCTTATTACTGGGTCTACACCTAAAGTCTACAGTGTAGAGAAATTGTCGACATGGTTTTAGTCAAGGGATCAGAGTTTGCATGGCCGCCACGGCTGCTCACACATATCCCAGAGAACTACATGGCCCCCCTTCTCCTCCCACCCCACGTTTGATTTTCCCTGCCGGGCACTCACAGCTCCCCGCAAACCCGCCCGGTGCACTGTGCAAGGCTCCGGGTTTGAACCGCTGTAGCCGAACGGCGAACAACTGCACCTTGTTTGAAAAGAGCCACCATGGCGCAATCACAGTTCGACCAGTTCCTCACCGAAGCCACCTGCCCGGACCACGAGTCCGGGAGCAGCCTTGACGACGACACCCTGTACGGCCTCTACACAAGCTGGTGCAACCTGTCCCAGCAGGAGCCGCAGGACGAGCACGTCTTCTTTGAGGCGATGAGCCGACGCGTCCGCCCCGACGCCTGCCTGCGCATGACCGGACCGGCGGCCGCCGACTACATCCTGTGCAGCTACCGGGCCGTGGTGTGACAGTCCTCGTCACCCAGGCCTCCAACAGCTACGTGCCCAGGCACACTCTCCAGCCCCACGGAAAACGCCCGTGGTGCGCCCACTGCGACACGGACTTCCACCTGTTCGTTGACTCGCCGCCCGTCCTGAACCGCCGCGCCTCAACAGTTGCAGTGGCCATCCACTGTTCCCAGTGCCGCCATTCCCGGGTCCTGGAGACCACGGCAGAGCACGTGGCGGCGCTTCCCGCGCACACCCCCATTCCGCATGAAACGCAAGGAATTTCACACCCATGATGAACAACACCCATACCCCGCACGGCCCCGCCGCCGCCCGCGAAGCCCGTGCCGCCGTCGAGCATTTTGACCTCACGCCCGCCGGCCTGGCCGACGCGCCTGCCCAGCAGCTGGACCTGGACAGCCTTGTCCACACCGGCAACAGCTAGGAACCGGCGCATGGGCACGCCGCGGACCTTCGACGCCGACACGCAGGTCACCGTCCATAGCGCACCTGCCGCGCTGGCCACTTTAGGGTAGGAACCGCTCGATGGATTTGAACTTGAAAAGGACTGCCGGTGCACGCCGCAACCGACCAACCACCCGCCGCTGAACCCGCGCGCCGCCCGATGCACCTGCCCGGCATGCGGCCCTGCCTTACGCCCCGGATTGTCGCCGCCGGCGGACTGACCTCACACGTGTACCTCCTTGCCGGCCCTGCGGGTTCCCCGCGACCGGTCTTCGTGCTGCTCCACGGCATCGGAATGTCGCACCGCTATTACCGGCGGCTGCAGGCGCTGCTGGCCCGGCACGGGGACACCTACGCCGTGGACCTCCCCGGCTTCGGCGGCACCCCCACCCCGGACCGGCAGCTGTCCGTGGCCGACTACGCCGCACACACGGCTGCGGTGCTGGAAAAGATGGGTGTACCCCGCGCAGTGCTGGTGGGGCACTCCATGGGCACCCAGTTCGCCACCGAGCTGGCGGTCCAGCGGCCGGACCTGGTGTCCCATGTGGCGCTGCTGGGCCCGGTAGTGGACCCGACCCGCCGGACCGTCCTGGAGCAGTCCCTGGCCCTTGGCCTGGACGGGCTGAAGGAGAGCCCGCTGGGCAATGCCATCGTGTTTACCGACTACATCCGGTCCGGGCTCCGCTGGTACCTGACCGAGCTGCCCGTCATGATGGGCTACGACCTGGACGCGCGGCTGGCCCTGGTGAGCCAGCCGGTCCTTGTGGTCCGAGGTTCACGCGACCCCATCGCCCCGAGGGACTGGTGCGAGAAGCTGGCCGCGACGGTCCCCAACGGCACCTTCCTGGAAATTCCCGGCAAGCCGCACATCGTCCAGCACGGTGGCGCTGCCGGGACCGCGGCGGGGATCCTGGGGCTCGCCCGGAGTTAGTTCCCGGCGCCGGCCGCGGAACGTAGAAGGCCCCCGTCCCGGAAACTCCGGAACGGGGGCCTTCTGCGGGTGCGGAGAGGTTCAGCCCGCTGCCGTTGCTGATGCTCCGGGTTCCAGCGTGTACTGCTTGGGCAGCTTCAGCGACCGTTCGGCCATCACGTCACGCAGCACGTTGGGGTAGTCGGTGATGAGCCCGTCCACACCCACGTCCATCAGGGCGCGCATGGTGGGCTTGTCGTCCACCGTCCAGGGGATGACCTGCATTCCCTTGGCGTGGGCCCGGTTCACCATGTCCACGGTGACGTACGGGACGTAGCCGGGATCGGTGACGGTTCCGTTCTGCGGTGTGCCGTGAACCGGCGAGACGGCGTCGAAGCCCAGGGACGCGGCTGCATCGACGAGGTCACCGCCGAAGTCGTCGGCGTCGATGCCGCCCAGCCAGGGTGAGGCGCCGGGCATGCCGGCCTGCAGGAAGTCCTTGTTGGTCAGGGCCACCGTGCGGATACCGGGCTGGCGTTCCTTCACCACGCGCAGGGCGCCCCAGTCGAAGCTCTCGATGGACACCCGCTCGGCCATGTTGGCGGCGTTGATCTCACGCAGGGCCACGTCCACGAACTGTTCACGCGGCGCCGTCTGCTCGGGAGCCCCTGCCTCCACCTTGGTCTCGATGTTGAACTTGACCTGGCTGGCGCGGTACTGCCTGGCCAGGTCGAAGACCTCGGCGAGGGTGGGCATCTTGGCGCCGGGGGAAGCCTGCTGGCCGGGGAACTGCGGCAGGGTCTTTGAGCCGCAATCAAGGCTGCGGACCTGGGCGAACGTGAGGTCCTTGATGTATTTGCCCACGTAGGGGAACTGCGGATCCCCGGGGGTGACGGGTGCGGTGTCCTGGCACTTCTGGCCGCTGATCTTGCGGTCGTGGGTGATGACTTCGCGGCCGTCCTTGGTGATCTGCAGGTCCAGTTCGAGGGTGGACACGCCCGTTTCGATGCCCTTGGCGAAGGACGCCAGCGTGGACTCGACCGTCAGGCCGATCCCGCCGCGGTGGGCCTGGAGGTCAAAGTGGTTTTCGGTGCCGTTGGGGTTGGTGTCCGCTGCGTGGGCCGGGAGGGATGTTCCCATGGCCAGGCCGGTGCACACGGCGGCTGCGGTCAGCAGCTTTGCATACTTCATCAGACAAGTCTCCAATTGTGGGGGAGGGGGGCCCCGGGGCGGGGCCTTCGCCACTGTTCCCACCCACGGCAAATGTCCGGCGACGCCCAGGCAAACTGCACGTGGCCGTCGCGCGAACGGGAAACCCGCTGCTCCAACCGGCTGACCAGCCCAGACGCCTGCCTTTGGAACGTGATCCATGACGCCATCTGGCGTTCACCTACCTGCCAACAGGCATTAATTACCGCTAAGTAACTTGGGGACCTCTTGCTACGACCCATCTTTGAGAGGCTCCCCCAATGAGCACGTCCCCTACCCGAGGCATTCTCACGGCCGCCGCAGCCATCATCCTGGCGGCGTCGGCACTCGGCGGCACCGCCGTCGCCCAGGCAGCAGGCAACAGCAACGCCAAGGCCGGCAACGAATCCGGCGACCATAAGGAAGCCGACACCGCCCTGGCCGAAGCCTTCACCGGCGTGGACCGGGGCACCAAGTGGCAGCAGACCTCCAAGCTGAAGCTGAATTTCCCCACCTACCACACCGAGGGCATGGCCTACAGCGCGGACCACATCTTCCTGTCGGCCGTCCAGATCACCGAGCCAACCACCAAGTTCCCCACTCCGCAGGGAGGATTCGACCGCACCCCGGGCAAGGGCATCGGCCACCTCTTCGTCATGGACAGGGCCGGCAACCTCCAGAAGGACATCATCCTGGGCGAGGGGGACATGTACCACCCCGGCGGCATCGACTTTGACGGCACCAACGTCTGGGTCCCCGTGGCCCAGTACCGGCCCGACAGCAGTGCCATCATCTACCGGGTGGACGCCACCACCCTGGACGTGCACAAGCAGTTCGAAGTGGCAGACCACTTCGGCGGCGTCGTGATGGACAAGAAGACCGGCCACCTTGTGGGCAACACCTGGGGATCGCGCCGGTTCGCGGAATGGGACCTCCAGGGCAAGCAGCTCTCCACCTGGGAAAACCCCAACTACTTCATCGACTACCAGGACTGCCAGTACGTGCCCGACTCCAAAATGCTCTGCGGCGGGATCACCAACCTCCCGCAGACCCCGGCCGCCGGCGGCACCGGTGCCACCTACGAACTGGGCGGCATGGCGATGATCGACCTGAAGTCCCGCAGCGTGAGCCGCGACGTGCCGTTCCAGCAGTGGTCCTCAGCAGGCCACGTGGCCACGCGCAATCCCTTCAAAATGACCGCCGACGGCGGCCACCTCACCATGACGGTGGCCCCGGACAACGGCGAAGAAGCCAATGGCACCGAAATCCTCACCTACGAAGCCACCGTCACCCCCGCCCCGTAGCCCGCAGCACCAGGAACGAACGGATTCAACCATGCCCCAATCACGACGACGGTCCACACCAAGGCGCGTGGCCGCGGCCACCGGCGCCACGGCCCTGGCTGCCTCGGCACTGACGGCCGGGCTCTTCGGCCTCGGCGCGGCGCCCGCCACCGCAGGCGATAACACCGCGACGCCCATCAAACACGTGGTGGTGATCTTCCAGGAAAACGTCTCCTTTGACCACTACTTCGCCACCTACCCCAACGCCGCCAACACCCCAGGTGAAACCCAGCAGGGCTCCGGCGCGCCGACGGCCGCCTTTACAGCCTCCGAGGACACGCCCAAGGACATCAACACCCTTGCCAACGCGGGGCTGCTGGCACCGAACAACCCCAATTCCATCCAGCCCGCCCGGCTCTCCCCGATGCAGGCCGTCACCTGCGACCAGGACCACGGGTACAACGCCGAACAGAAGGCCTTCAACGGCGGGCTCATGGACAAGTTCGTCCAGTACACCAGCCGGGACGCCTGCGGCACCAACCAGTACGGGCGCCCCGGGCTCACCATGGACTACTACGACGGCAACACCGTGACCGGCATCTGGAACTACGCCCAGAACTATTCCATGAGCGACAACCACTTCAGCACCGTCTTCGGCCCCTCCACCCCGGGCGCCCTCAATCTGGTGTCCGGGCAGACCCACGGCGCCAAGGAATACACCGCAGACGGACAGCCCGCTGCCACTCCGGCCACCGGGAGCACCGCCGTCCGCCAGCCCGACGCAAACGGGGTGGGGACCGTGATCAACGACCCCGACCCCGTCTACGACGACTGCTCCAACAACAGCCACGCCAAGGCGAACAACCTGGCCGGCATGACCGGCACCAACATCGGCGACCTGCTCACCACCAAGGGCGTCTCCTGGGGCTGGTTCCAGGGCGGGTTCACGCCCACCACCCCCGCGACGGCCACCGGACCGGCGTCGTGCCTGTCCACGCACACCAACGCCGCCGGTGCCGGCGTGACGGACTACTCCCCGCACCACCAGCCGTTCCAGTACTACGCCTCCACCGCCAACCCGCACCACCTGGCGCCAGCCACGGACGCGGAAATCGGGCACAACGGGCAGGCCAACCACCAGTACGACCTGACCGATTTCACCAAGGTGCTAAATACGGACAATATGCCCGCCGTGTCCTTCCTCAAGGCCGGCATGTACCAGGACGGCCACGCCGCCTACTCCGACCCCGTGGACGAGCAAAACTTCATCACCGCCACCGTCAACCAGATCCAGCAGTCCAAGAACTGGGACGACACCGCCGTCGTGCTCGCCTACGACGACTCCGACGGCTGGTACGACCACGTGGCCGCGAAGGTGAAGAACTCATCCAACACCGCGGATGACGCCGCCTGGTGCCAGGACGCCGCGGCCAGCGGAGTCCCCATGGCCGGTGGCTACGCAGACCGCTGCGGCCCGGGCCCCCGCCAGCCGCTGGTGGTCATCTCCCCGTATGCGAAGAAGAACTTCGTGGACCACACCGAAACGGACCAGGCCTCCATCCTTCGCTTCATCGAGGACAACTGGAACACCGGCCGGATTGGCGATGCCTCCGCTGACGCCGCTGCGGGTTCGCTGGGTGCCATGTTCAACTTCCACCACCAGCGCAACGACAAAGTCCTGCTCAACGAACAAACCGGAGCCATTGACTCGGTCAGCCATATTCCTCTTCCCTCTGCACAAAACTAATAATCATGCTTACTATTGTGTGGCGCGGGCTGTCCGCTGGGGGCAGAGCACCCGCGCCGCACCGGAGGTCTCTCAAGCATGGACAATGAAATGCGTCCCCTCACTGATGAAGAACTGATGTCGGAACAGGCCACCGCGCTTCCGGACAAGGAAGTTGCATCGGTCCTGGACCTGAACGCTGACCTGGACCTTGGTATCAACGCCGCAGCACCCATCGACCTGGCCGTAGCCGCCAACGCCAACGTGGCGGCACCGATCGACGCAGCAGCCTCGGCCAACATCCTGTCCTTCGGCTCGGACGCGCAGGCACTGTCCAGCCAGGACGCCGCCATTGACCAGGGCATCACTGCCGACGCGAATGCGGACTCCACGCAGGACAGCGTCATCGGCCAGGCTGATGGCACCGCTGACGGGGGTACCACCGATACCGGAACCACGGACGGGACCACGGACGGAACGTCCGGTTCGGTAACGGTCCCCTCGGGCACCGGCGGGCTGACGGATGCAGCGGGCGCCCTGAACGGCAACCTTCTGAACGTCGATGTAAACCTGGACGCCGACGCCGCCATCGCGGCACCCATCAACGGTGCCGTGGCCGCCAACGCCAACGTTGCCGCTCCCATCGACGCGGCGGTGGCCGCGAACATCGGCTCCATCGACAGCCAGGCCTACGCCATCTCGGACCAGAGCGCCACCATCTCGCAGCACATCGACGGCGAGGCCAACGCCACGGCCGATCAGCAGTCCGACCTGCAGCAGTAAGGCAGATGACCCAAACCCACGGCGGGCCGCCTCCCGAGGCGGGCCCGCCGTCGTCACGCGCCACCCTTGCCCAGGACCCGCCGGACCAAGGCAGCTCGACGGCGGGCGGCCACCTTCCAGCCCTGGCCGACGGTGTGCAGCTGCTTGGCCCCGCTGAGGGATCCGGCTACCGCGAACCGCCCGCCTTGGTTCGGCGCGCCGACGGCCAGACCCTGCAGCTGACCAGGCTCCTGTACCTGGTGCTGGAGGCCGCCGACGGGACGCGGGACCTTGAGGGCATCGCCCGGCACGTCAGCGAAGGCTCCGGACGGCTGGTCAGCGCGGACAACGTGCGCACCCTGATGGACACCCAACTGCTGCCGATGGGCCTCCTCCGGCTCGCCGACGGCACCCAGCCCGAAGTCAGGAAGGCCAACCCGCTGCTGGGCCTGCGGTTCCGCTACATCGTGTCCGACCCCCAACGCACCCGCAGGATCACGGCCCCGTTCGCTGTCTTCTTCAACCCGCTGATCGTGGTGGCCGTGACCGCGGCGTTCCTGGCCGCCTGCTGGTGGGTGCTCATGGTCAAGGGCCTGGGCTCGGCCACCCACGAGGCGTTTGCCCAGCCCGCCCTCCTGCTGCTGATCCTCGCCGTCACCATCCTCTCCGCCGGCTTCCACGAATTCGGCCATGCCGCCGCCACCCGCAAGGGCGGGGCAACACCCGGGGCAATGGGCGCCGGGCTGTACCTGCTGTGGCCCGCGTTCTTCACGGACGTGACCGACTCATACCGGCTGGGCCGCGGCGGCCGGATCCGCACGGACCTGGGCGGCCTGTACTTCAACGCCATCGTGGCAGTGGCCATCATGGGACTGTGGTGGGCCACCGGCTTTGATGCGCTGCTGCTCGTAGTGGTCACGCAGATCCTGCAGATGGTCCGCCAGCTGATCCCGCTGGTGAAGTACGACGGCTACCATATCCTGGCCGACGCCAGCGGCGTGCCCGACCTTTTCCAGCGGATCAAGCCCACCCTCCTGGGGATCCTTCCGTGGCGGTGGGGCAACCCTGAAAGCAAGGTGCTCAAGCCCTGGGCCCGGGCCGTGGTCACCGTCTGGGTCCTGGTGACCGTTCCGGTGCTGCTGTTCAGCATGGTGATGATGGTGCTTTCCCTGCCGCGGCTGGTGGCCACGGGCTGGGCGAGTGCGGTCAAGCAGCAGGAAATGCTGGCGGCGAGTCTGTCGTCCGGCGACGTTTTGGGCGCGGCGGTGCGGGCACTGGCGGTTGTTGTGGTGGCCGTGCCGGTGCTGGGCGTGCTGTACATCGTGGTGCGGCTGCTGCGGCAGCTGGTGACCGGGCTGTGGCAGAAAACGCGCGGCAAGGCGGTGCAGCGCACCGTTGCCATGGCCGCCGTCGCGGCTCTTCTGGCAGGGCTCGCCTGGGCATGGTGGCCCGACGGCGGGACGTACCGTCCGGTCCAGGCTTACGAACGCGGGACACTTGGGGACGCCACCCGGGCAATCCTTCCCCAGCGTGAGCGCGGGGCGCTCCGGCAGGGAGCAACCGGGCAGACCGTTGCGCTGTGGCCGGCCGGCGCCACCAAGCCCACGCGGGACAACCCGCAACTGAGCATGGTGCTGGTACCCGCAGTTGCCTCTGGTACCGGGGCGTCCTCCAGCGGCGGGGGTGCTGCTTCCGGCACTGCGGCGCCGTCCTGGGTGTTCCCGTTCGACCGGCCCGCCGCCCCGGAGGGCGACGGAAACCAGGCGCTCGCGGTCAACACCACCGACGGCTCGGTGACGTACAGCGTGGCGTTCGCGCTGGTGTGGGCCGAGGACGCCGACCCCGTCACCACCACCAACGAGGCCTACGCGTTCGCCAACTGCACGGGCTGCGCCGCCGTGGCTGTCGGATTCCAGGTGGTCCTGGTGGTGGGGCAGGCGGACGTCATCGTCCCGCAGAACCTCTCCGCGGCGGCGAACTACAACTGCCTGGACTGCCTTGCCTACGCCCTGGCCAGCCAGCTGGTCCTGACCCTGGACGGGCCGCTGGATCCGGCCAGCAAGCAGCAGCTCGAGGCGTTGTGGGCACAGATCGCCGAGTACGGCCGGAATCTCCAGGACGTGCCGCTCTCCGATATCCAGGCCACGTTGAACGGGTACAAGGAGCAGATCACGGCCATCGTTAAGGGCACTTCCGGGACGTCGTCCTCCGGGCCGACATCTCCGGCATCAGCAGGAGCCTCCCCGGGCCCCACGACGTCCAGTTCCCAAACCGAACCCAGCGTCCCGGCCCAGCCGACGGCCCCGGCCGGCGCGCCCAACCCGGCTCCGACTGAGGTGGCCACAGCGCCGGCGGGCCAGGACGGGGGAGGCGGGCAGCCGACGTCGTCCGTTGACGAGGCAACGCCGGCACCACCGTGGATTCCGGCGCAGGGGGGACCCCCGCACCAATCCCGACCTCAAGCGCAGGCTGAGCCGTTCACTTCAGGCCAGCATGCCTTTCCTTCAGCGGCATATTGCTATGGTGCGGGCCGTGCTGCAGCTGGAGGGCGCAGTGGATGAGCGGGAAATGGCTGAATGCCTGGGGCGTGTTGCCCAGCTGGCGGCTGTTGCGTGGGTCCCATTCCTCACTGAGCAGGCCCACGTCGTTGCGCAGCGAAAGCAGGCGTTCAAACAGGTCCACGGCCTCGTCCCGGCGGCCGATGCCCAGCAGCGCGTCGGCGAGCCAGAAGGAGCATGCCAGGAAGACGCCTTCGGTGCCAGGCAGCCCGTCATTGCTGGCCTCGGGGTGGTACCGCAGGACGAACCCGTCCTCGGTCAGGTTCTTCTGGACCGCGTCCACCGTGCCCACGACGCGGGGATGGTCATGGGGAAGGAACCCGACGCGGGGGATCAGCAGCAGGCTGGCATCGAGTTCGCTGCTGCCGTAGGACTGGACGAAGGTGTTGCGTTTTTGGTCGAAGCCGTGCGTCATGACGTCGTCGTGGATCTGCTTGCGCAGTGCGGCCCAGCGCCCCCCGGGTCCGGGAAGGCCGGATTCCTGGACGGCCTTGACCATCCGGTCCGCGGCCACCCAGGCCATGACCTTGGAATGGGTGAAATGGCGCCGGGGCCCCCGCATCTCCCAGAGCCCGTTGTCCGGCTGGTCCCACGCGCCCTCCAGGAACTCCATCAACGCCACCTGGATATCCCAGGAATCATCCGTGGTGCCTGGGTCCGCGGCCCGGGTGAGGGCCAGGCCGTCCAGGACCTCTCCCCACACGTCCAGCTGCAGCTGCGGGGCCGCGGCGTTGCCGGTCCGGACAGGCTTGGAACCTTCGAACCCTCCAAGCCACGGCAGCTCGGCCTCGGGCAGCCGGCGCGTCCCGTCCAGCCCATACATAATCTGCAAATCCGCGGGGTTGCCGGCCACCGCACGCAGCAGCCATTCCCGCCACGCCGCTGCTTCATCCTTGTAGCCGCAGGCCAGCAGGGACTGCAGCGTCAGGGTGGCGTCCCGCAGCCAGCAGAAGCGGTAGTCCCAGTTGCGGCTGCCCCCGGGGTTCTCAGGCAATGAGGTGGTTGCGGCGGCCACGATGCCTCCGGTCGGGGCGAAGGTAAGTGCCTTGAGGGTGATCAGGGACCGTTCCACCGCGTCTTTGTAGTCGCCAGCCATGGAGTTCCGGCCGGTCCATTGCTCCCAATACTCCTGCGTGGAGGCCAGCGCCTTCTCCGGCTCGGTTTGGTCCGGGACGGGCTTGTAACTGTGTGCCCAGCGCAGGACGAACGGGATGCGGTCACCGGCGTTGACGGTGAATTCACTGACGGTCCGCATGTCCTTGCCCTCCAGCGGCGCGGGGGTGCTGAGGTAGGCGGCGTCAGGGCCCGCGATGGCGCTGATGCCGTGGCTGGTCCGCCGGACCCACGGAACGATCCGGCCGTAATCGAAGCGCAGGGACAGTTCGCCCTGCATGGCAACGCTCCCCTTCAGGCCCTCCACCATGCGCACCACGTCAGCGGAACCATCGCGGACCGGCATCAAGTCCGTTACCCTGACGCTTCCGTCCGCCGTGTCCCATTCCGTCTCCAGGATCAGCGTGCCGGGCCGGTAGCGCCGCCGGGTGCAGTCACCGGCTCCGGCCGGGGCCAGCCGCCACCGCCCCGCCTCCGGCGAGTCCAGCAGGGCCGCGAAGCATGCCGGTGAATCGAAGTTTGGCATGCACATCCAGTCGATGGACCCGCTGCGGCCCACCAATGCAGCCGTGTGCAGGTCACCGATGATCGCATAGTCTTCGATCCTTGCCATCTGTTCCTCCGGGTTTCGTATCCGACATGGTGCGGCTTCCCGCCAGTTGGGAAGCCGGGAAGCTATCCGCCCACCTGGTCCACGGTGAATGCCGCCAGGAATCCCGCGGCGGCGATCAGGCCGGTAAGCAGGTGATGCTCCTCGAAGGCCTCGGGAATCATTGTGTCGGCGAGCATCGCCAGGATGGCGCCGGCCGCAACGGCGGTGATGAAGGCGACCAGTTCCCCGGGGGCGTTCTGCAGGACCAGGAACCCGACCAGCGCGGCAAGCCCGGAGAGGACGGCGATGCCGCCCCACACGCCGAACACGTAGCCAGGCCCGCGGCCGGCCCTTTTCATCCCGGCTGTGCTGGACAGTCCCTCGGGGACATTGGAGATGAAGACGGCGGCCAGCATGGCAGGGCTGACCGCGCCCGCTGTCACCAGCCCCACCCCCAGGACCACCGATTCCGGGATGCCGTCCAGCAGCGCGCCGATGGCGATGGCCGTCCCGCTGCCCGGCTTTTCCTTTTCGGAGGGCTGCTTGCCGCCCGACCGCTTCCGATGCTTCGCGCCCTTGCTGGCCAGTACGGCATTGGCAGCCACATACACCAGGGCGCCGCTGGCGAACCCGGCGATGGTGGGCCACAGTCCGCCGCCGTTGACGGCCTCCTCCACGAGCTCAAACGACAGCGCAGAAATCAGCACACCGGCGCCGAACGACATCACAGAGGACACCACCTTTGGCGGGATCTTCCATTTCCACGCCAGCGCGCATCCCACCACCAGCGCCCCGCCGGCGATGGTGCCCCACATCCATGCCTGCAGCCATGCCGGCATTAGGCACCACCCGCCGTCGAACGTCCGCTTCTCCAGCGCCGTGCGTTCCTCGCCGCCCGGACCGCCGCAAAGGCCAGGCCCGCGGCCGCGCCTGACGCCGCCACGGCAAGCATCCGCCGCGCCGCACGGGTGCTTTCCAGCACGGCCCGGGCATCGGGGCCCGGCTCCGGCCTTCTGCCGGTGACGTCGCTCTCATCCAACTCCCAGGCCGACGCGGGAGGAAAGATCCCCGACGGCAGTTGTTCCCGCCGCAGCTCCCGGCGTACGGCCAGCCGCTCCCGTACCTCCTGGTTGGGGGCGGGCACCGCACCCTCCGCCGCCAGGGCTGCGGGGAGGTCGATGATATACGGCTCTCCATAGAACGCCGCGGAAGCCACCGAGTCCAGCCATGCATTGGTAGGTGCCGCCACGCCGGCGCGCGCGAAACCTGACTGCAGCATGTCCCGGATATCCGCCAGCCCCCGGCCTTCGGTCTCCCGTGCGACCTCGAAGATCACCGCCTGCAGCAGCGCTTTCTGCCTCCCGCCGGGGTCCTCGGCGCTCGGATCCTGGCCTGTGGGGTCAGGGTCAAGTGGCTTTGCCCCGGAGGGGTTCGCGTTGCCTGGGCTGGTGCTCATGGGCTTCCTTTCGGTCCTGTCATGGTTGGCGGGTACCTGCTTTTACTGGACCCGGTAAGGGCGGGCGTCGGCAGCGCGGAAGGCCAGCCCGTTGCCGGGGACATCCGACGGACGGACCCACCCGCCGTCCGGGTCAAGCGCTCCGTCAAAGAACAGGTTTTCGATCCGGACGTGGTCGTGGAACCACTCAAGGTGCCGGAAATTAGGGGTGGCTGCGGCGACGGCGGCACTGAGGTGGGGTGCGCAGTGGCCTGAGATTTCCAGTCCGTGGGCGGCAGCGACGGCGGCCACGCGCAGCCATTCGCTGATCCCGCCGCACCTGCTGACATCGGCCTGGAGGCAGTCGACGGCGTCCGCGCTGCACATGCGCCGGAAGTACACAAGTCCCGTTCCGTACTCCCCGGCGGCCACGTCGGCGTCGACGGCGGCGCGCACCGCCCGCAGTCCGGCGAGGTCGTCGCTGGAGACGGGTTCTTCGAACCAAGTGACGTGCTCATCTGCTGCGTCCCGCATCACCCGGATTGCCTGCTTGGCGCTGTAGCCACCGTTGGCGTCCACGAACAGTTCCGTGCCGGGCCCGATGGCGGCACGCGCCTGGCGGATGCGCTCCAGGTCCCGCGCGACGTGCGTCCCGCCGTCCTGGCCGATCTTGATCTTCACCCGGGGGATGTGCTGGCCCTGGGCCCAGCCCTGGAGCTGGTCCCGCAGCTGGGCTTCGGTGTAGGTGGTGAACCCGCCGCTCCCGTAGACCGCCACGGAATCCCGGACAGCGCCCAGGAGTTTGTGCAGCGGCACCTCCAGCAGCCGGGCCTTCAGGTCCCAAAGGGCACAGTCGACGGCGGACACGGCATAGGATGCCAGGCCGGTCCGGCCAGGGTTGCGCACCGTCCGCGCCATCGCCGCCGCGGCGGCCGGCACGTCCAAAACGTCAATGCCCTGGACGGCCGGGGCCAGCAGGCCTTCCACCAGGGCCGCCGCCGGCGCCGGGGCGTAGGTCCAGCCCAACCCGGTCTTCCCGCCGCCGTCCGCTTCCACCAGGACCAGGGTGGTGGAGTCCCAGCTGTAGGTGCCGTCCGCTTCGGGTGCGTCGGTTGGAACCGTGAAGGCGCTTGCCCGGATGGCGGTGACCGGGGTGGCGGCGGCGGACACGGTTCAGCCCTCCTTGTGCGGCAGGAATTCCTGGATCTTGGTCTTGACCCCTTCCTTCACCACGCCCCAGGCGCTGTCGTCCCCCTTGACCATGGCCTCCGCAGTCTTCCGCGCCTGTTCAAAGGTGGCGTGCGGCGGGATCGGCGGAATATCGGGGTCGGTGCGGACGTCCAGGAGGGTGGGCCGGTCCGCGGCGAGGGCCTTCTCCCAGGCCGGCCCCACGTCGTCGGGGTCCTCAACGTGGATGCCCTGCAACCCCAGGCTCTCCGCAAAACCCGCGTAGTCGACGTCGGGCAGGGCCTGGGACTCGCGGAAGGCCGGCACCCCGCCCATGGCCCTCATTTCCCAGGTGACCTGGTTCAGGTCATTGTTGTGCAGGACGGCCACCACCAGCCGGGGATCATTCCATTCGCGCCAGTAGTGTTTCACCGTGATGAGCTCCGCCAGCCCGTTCATCTGCATGGCGCCGTCCCCGGCGAAGGCGATGGCGGGCCGGGCCGGAAAGGCGAACTTGGCGCCGATGGCGTAGGGCACACCGGGGCCCATGGTGGCCAGGTTGCCGGACAGCGAGCCGCGGACGCCTTCCCGGAACTTCAGCTGCCGCGCGTACCAGTTGGCTGAGGAGCCGGAATCGGCGCTGAGCATCGCGTCCGCCGGCAACCGGGTGGAGAGTTCGGCGAACAGCCGCATGGGGTTGACCGGGTTGGCGCTGACCATGGCTTCGTCGTGCATGGTTTCCCACCAGCGGCTGATGTTCGATTCCAGGTTTTCCCGCCAGGACCGCTCCTGCTTGCGGGCCAGGTGCGGAATCAGGGCGCGCAGGGCGGCAGCGGCGTCGGAGACGATGTTGAATTCGTTGGTGTAGCGCAGCCCGATCATCTTGGGGTCGACGTCGATCTGCACGCCACGCGCCTGGCCCGGTTCAGGCAGGAACTGCGTGTACGGGAAACTGGATCCCACCGTGAGCAGGGTGTCGCAGTCCCGCATCATCTCGTAACTGGGGCGGGTGCCCAGCAACCCGATGGAGCCGGTGACGCAGGGCAGGTCATCGGGCAGGGCGTCCTTGCCCAGCAGCGCCTTGGCCACCCCGGCTCCCAGCAGTTCAGCCACTTCCCGGACCTCCGCGGCCGCGCCCCGCGCCCCTTGTCCGATCAGGATGGCCACCTTCGATCCCTCGTTCAGGAGCTGGGCAGCTCCCCGGATGGAGTCGCTGTCCGGCTGGATGTCGGGCCAGCGGACACCGACGCTGGAAGGGACCATCTTGAAGTCGTGGGTGGGGGCGGCATACTCGAGTTCCTGCACATCGGCCGGGATGATCACAGCGGTGGGTGCCTGTTGGGCCTCCGCGATACGGATGGCGCGGTCGATGACGTTGGGCAGCTGCTGGGGGACGGTCACCATCTGGACGTAGTCGGAAGCCACGTCCTTGAAGAGAGTCAGCAGGTCAACCTCCTGCTGGTAGGAGCCGCCCATGGCGCTGCGTGCCGTCTGTCCCACGATGGCCACCACCGGAACGTGGTCCAGCTTGGCGTCGTAGAGGCCGTTGAGCAGATGGATGGCTCCGGGCCCGGAGGTGGCCATGCACACGGCCACGCGGCCGCCGAACTTGGCGTAGCCCACGGCCTCGAACGCGGCCATCTCCTCGTGCCGTGCCTGGATGAATTTCGGCTGGTTGCCGGCCTTGCCAAAGGCGGCCAGGATGCCGTTGATACCGTCTCCGGGGAAACCGAAGACCTTGTCCACACCCCACTCACCGAGGCGTGCGAGCAGGTAGTCGGCCACTGTGGTTGCCATGATCAGTCTTCCTTTGCGCTCATCGTGGCGCCGCGGCGGGCGCCTTGGACCAGGACGCGGGCGGCGCGGGCCGCCAGCGCCATGATGGTCAGGGCGGGGTTGGCGCTGCCCTGGGTGGGCAGCACGCTGCCGTCCGTGACCAGGAGGTTGGGTACCGCGAAACTGCGGCAGTTCCGGTCCACCACACCGGCGTCCTGGGTGGCTGCCATCCGGGCCCCGCCAACCAAGTGGGCATAGCGGTTGATGGTGATGACTTCCTCTGCCCCTGCAGCGGTCAGGATTTCTTCCATGACCTGCTGTGCTGCGGACATCAGCTGCCGGTCGTTGTCGCACTGGCCGTAGCTGAAGCGCGCCACGGGAATGCCGTGCCGGTCCGTCTCGTCCGCCAGCGTTACCCGGTTCTCCTTCAGGGGGAGGAATTCGCACAGGGCGCCCATGCAGGCCCAGTGCGGGTAGTCGCTCATATAGCGGCGCAGCGCCGGGCCCCAGTGCCCTTGCGCGGCAACATGCTCGGCCCAGGTGATGGGCAACGGGGACACGCACTGGATGGAGAATCCCCGCTTGTATGGCTTTGCCGGGTCCGTTTCGTAGAACTCCTCCGTGCTGACTTCGGGGGGAGGGGCCTTCCACATCCGCACCTCGGCCTGGAACCGCCCGGCGGTTTGGGGCGCTCCCTGGACCATCAGGTACCGTCCCACCTGGTCGAAGTCGTTGCACATCCCGTCCGGGAAGCGCGGCGTGGCGGAGTTCAGCAGCAGCCGCGGGGTTTCTATCGAGTAGCCGGCCACGGCCACCAGGCGGGCCCGCTGGAACTTCGTGACGCCGCCCTGGACATATTCGACGCCGGTTGCCAGCCCGCTGCGTTCGTCAAAGCCGATCCGGGTGGCCATCGAGTCGGGGCGGATTTCGGCGCCGTGGGCCAGCGCGTCCGGGACGTGCGTGATCAGCGGGGATGCCTTGGCGTTGACCTTGCAGCCCTGGAGGCAGAATCCCCGGTAGATGCAGTGCGGCCGGTTGCCGAACCTGCCGTTGGCGATGGCCACCGGACCCACCTTCGCGGTGATGCCGCGGGCGTTGGCGCCGCGCAGGAACAGCTCGCCGTTGCCGGACACAGGATGCGGCCGGTGCGGGTAGCCGTGCGGGTCGCCCCACGGCCAGCGCTCCCCGGCGACCGGCAGTTCCGCTTCGATGTCTTCGTAGAACGGCCGCAGTTCCGCGTACTCCAGGGGCCAGTCGGCGCCCACCCCATCAGCAGTGAAGGTCCGGAAATCGCTGGGGTGGAAACGTGGCGTGTACCCGGCGAAGTGGACCATGGAGCCGCCCACCCCCCGGCCCGAGTTGTTTGACCCCAAGGGCACGGGATCAGTCCCGGCAATAACCCGTGGTTCGGTCCAGTACAGATGGTGGGATCCGGCTTCATCGCTGACCCAGTCCTGCTCGGGTTCCCAGAACGGACCCGCCTCCAACGCCACCGCCCGCCACCCGGCCCGTGCCAGGCGCTGCAGCAGCGTGGAACCTCCTGCTCCGCAGCCCACGATGACCATGTCCACCTCATCGGTTTCGGCGTACCGCCGCATGTTCTCCCGCAGCCGAAGGTTGCTGCCGGGTCCGGAAGGGAGCAGCCACGCAGACTCATTGCGTTCGCGGACCCTGTTCACCGGTCTGCCCCGTGGCCTGCGTGGTGGGTTGGCCCGTGGGTGGGGTCAGCATCGGGGCGGATGTCGCGCACCTCGAACGGCTCCAGGCGGTTCACACCCAGGTTCTTGTAGCCGCGCGGGTAGGCCGGTCCCGCGAAGCCGATTTCGTCCCAGGCCAGGGGATGCGAGTAGAAGGCGGTGCAGGCGTACCGGGTCCAGAGGCTCCACACCCGGTCCGCCGGCAGGCCGTGCCAGAGTTCCCGGTGCAGATTGCAGATGTCCTGCAGGAGCCCGGCCTGCTGCTCTGGATCCAGGCCGGCATAGGTGGAGCCGGCACGGGAGTGCGCTTCACGGTCCAGCGCCGCGAGCGTTGCCCGCCACGCTTCGCCGTCCCTCGGCATGTTGTCATAGTGCCAGCCGTCGGTTTGCTCATCGGCCAGGCGGGCGTCCACCATGTTCACCACCGGCACCCGGGGCTCGCCCTGCTGGCCCAGTAACTGGTCGAAGAGGGCGCGCGCTGCGGCCTCCTCTGCGGGCGTGAAGAAACGGACGTCCGGCGGCATACCCAGGCGGGACTCGACGACGGCGGCAGTCGCCCGGTCCCAATGGCCCGCCTGGGCGCGGGCGCTGAAGCCGGGGTAGCGGCCGCCGCCGTCGGACATGTCCAGTGGGAGGCTGCTCATGGTTCCCGCCTCAGGACGGAGGCCAGCACCCCCATTCCGCCCACCAGGGTGACCAGCAGCGGCGCGAACAGCGGCGGACCCATCTCCAGGTTGTAGCGCAGGTTGGACAGGCCGCCCGGTTTCTGCCGGATGCCCTGCAGGTGCAGCCAGGTTCCTTGCAGCCCGTTGGCAATGATCGCGGCGCTGGCCAGCGGGAGGGCGGTCTTTGCCATGCGGCGGCTGAATACGCCGGCTACTCCCGCGGCGGCACCCAGCGGGCCCAAGGCAACGGGAACCCACATCCACTTGTTGCCGAAACTGGCCTTGTCATGTTCCAGATAGATTTCCGCCGCCGTGACCAGGGCACCGGCAGCCGTCAGGCCTGACAGGGAGCGCTCAAACCTCCCCGTCTGCACATTCCGTACAAGCCGGTCGATGCCATTCACCGTGCTGCGGACCGGATCTGCCCGGTGTTGCGTCTTCATGATTCTCCTTCGGGCCGCCTGCGAACAGACGAGGGAAGCTGGCAAACTTTGCGGGACAGCAACCATTAGAGGAAACTGGTGCCCATGGATACATCTGCCGGATCTGCGTTGATCCCTGAACCTTCAAGTCGGGAAGTCGAAGCGGTGATGGGCGCCGCCGACACTCTTCTGCGCGTGGTGGCCCGCTCTGTTGCTGAGGTTGAGGACATCGTCAATACGCCACAGCTGCGGGTGCTGGTCCTTATCCATACCCGCGGACCACAAAACCTCGGCGGCGTCGCCGCAGAGCTTGGCGTGCACGCATCCAATGCCACCCGCATCTGCGACCGGCTGGTAGCGGCTGACCTGCTGCAGCGCCGTGAAGACCCCGCGGACCGCCGATACATCCGGTTGGAGTTGACCAGCAAGGGCAAGGAACTGGTCAACTCCGTGTTGGAGCACCGGCGGCAGGCCATCGCAGAGGTGATTTCCAGGATGCCTGCGGGCCGGCGTCCTGCGCTGGCCGCCGCGCTGGAGGCCTTCGCAGCCGCCGCCGGTGGCCAGGGTACCTCCGACGGTCGCTTTACGTTGGGAGCCGGTACGTGACGTGACCGGATCCTGGTGCGGCAAGCCATGTTTTCATTGAAACCCAATATTTGCGTTTGCGCAATAGTTGGCAAAAGTGGGATGTCTTCTCTGCTGGACCCGGATCGGCGGAGGGAATCCTTCAGGCTGGCTTGATGCCCCACTGTCCGGTGTGGGATTGCCCGGGGTCCAGGGTGATCAGGCCTTCGCCGGAGTTGAAGGCGTCAGGGGCGCACGTCATGGGCTCCACGCCCAGCCCGGTCCGGCGGCGGTCCCGTTGGGGGAGGGTGTCCCCGGTGAAGATCTCCAGGTAGGGGTATGTGTCGTCCACCCACAGCTCAACTCCTCCGGAGCGGTCCGGGCGCAGCAGCCTTACGCGGGCGCGCCCATCCCCGCCGCGGAGAAGGTCGGTGTAGGCCACGTCGATGTGCCGGCCACCAAGTTGCTGGAGTTCCCGCAGGTCGTACTTTGTGCCGTCCACACGCTCGTGCCCGGTGGGGATGCCGCGTTCATCCACGGGCAGGTACGTCCGCCCCGGCACCTGGACCAAGGCGGTGTCGATACCCGCGCGCACCGTTCCTGTGCTGAGGTAAGGATGCGCCCCAGTCCCGTAGGGGCACGGCGAGTCGCTCCGGTTCACCGCCGTGCTCCGCACCGTCAATCCGTCCGGACCGAGTTGATAGTCCAGCCGGCAGTCGAGGACCCAGGGCCAGCCTTGGCAGGCGTGCAGGGTGTAGGCGAAGGAGATGGAGTCGTCGGTCTGCTCCACAACCGGGGCATTCCAGTTCCGCCAGCGGGTCAGTCCGTGGATGGCCCCGCCTTTGTCCGGCTCGCTCAGGTCAAGCTGGAGCCGACGGCCTTCCCACTCATAGCTGCCGGCCTTGATCCGGTTCGGCCAGGGGATGAGCGACTGACCGCGTGCGCCCGTGCACATCTCATCCGGTCCATACCCGTCCAGCAAGGTGCGGCCGTCCAGCAGGTAGTCCCGCAATGCCCCGCCAACCTCGGTGAGGTGCGCGGTTTGCCCGCCGTACCGGATTTCGTACTGGAGCCCGGACGGGTGCCGGTGGTCGATGGTGGCTTCTGTTGGTTCCCGGCGGGGAATCATCGCTGGTTGCCTCTGCCGCCGCGGGACTTTTGCAGGTCCAGCACAACCTTGACGTCGTCAGGCCTGTGATGGAAGGCCTCAGCGTAGTTTTCGAGGGGTACCCGGCGGCTGATGAGGCGGCGCAGCCAGTCGGGGTTGGCAGAGGACAGGGCCTTGGCGCCGGCATCGTAGTGGCGCCGGTTGGCGTTGACACTGCCGAAGACCACGCCGTTCATCAGCACTTCCTCGCGGTTGAGGGCGCCGACATCCACTTCCGTTTGGTTCCCGGTTCCCGAGACGCCGGTCAGGCAGGTGATGGCGTCCTGGGCGCGGCAGCGCAGTGCGTCCAGGACCACGGGGGTGACGCCCGTGCACTCAACCAGGACGTTCGGTTTCAGGCCGGAGTCCGGCAGTGATTCGCTGTGGTAGATGGCTCCGAGGTCCCGGACCAGCTCCGGCTTGGGCCCGTCCTTGACGATGTCGAAGACGTGGACTTCCAGGCCCTGCTGGACGCCCAGAAGTGCGGCGAGCAAGCCAACGGGTCCGGCTCCGGTCACCACGGCGATATGAGGGTCGAAGAAAGCCCGCTGCCCGATCCTGGTGATCTGTTCCCAGGCCTTGGCCACGATGGTGGTGGGCTCCAGCAGCACACCCACGTCTTCCAGCCCCGCCTGCAGTTTCACTATGGACTGCGGGTCGGCGCGCCATTGCTGGCGCGCGAATCCGTCCAGGCCTTTGATGCCGTGCTCGGTGTACTTGCCGTTCAGGCACATGTCCCACTCGCCGGCGGCGCAGGCTTTGCAGGGTTCGGGATCGGGCCTGCGGACAATGCCCACCACCAGGTCTCCCTCGGCGAGGCCGGAATCCCGCGGAGCTTCCCGCACCCGGCCCAGGTTTTCATGGCCCAGCACCAGGTAGTCCTGACCCGGCGGAGCCTCGCCGTAATCTGCCGCGATGATCTCGGCGTCGGTGCCGCAGAGGCCAACCGCCAGGGCATCCACCAGCACTTGTCCTTCACCCGCTGCCGGTTCCGGAATGTCGCGCAGGTGAAGGGAGTCCTTGACTCCCGGGGTCACTGTCAGCGCACGCATGATGTCTCCCTTTAGCCGTGGTTGTCCTGGCCAGTGTCTCGCTTTATTTGCGATGACGCAACAGTGTGGGGGAAGCAAGCGCTAACGTCCGTCGAGCCCGCTCAGCAGCCGGGCAGCCAGTCGGCTTTCGCACTCATTGTTCTGCCGCATGGCCGCCGCGGTTGATATCCAGCATGATCACGACCGCGAGGAGAACCACGGAGATGGAGGCGGACGCGAGCGTATCTGTAAACCAGTGATAGCCGAGGTAAACGCGGCTTGCTGCTTCCAGTGTCAGGCCTCCGGCTGCAGCGCTGAAGGCAACGATCACGGATACCGTGCGGGAGGAGCGGGAATAGAGCAGGTATGCGCCGATCAGCAGAAAGTTTGAGGCACCGACCACGTGCCCGGAAGGAAACGATGAAGTGGCATCGGCGCCCAGCATCATCAGTGCCGCTGGGGGACGGGAACGTCCCACGGCGTGGGCGATGACCTCCGTAATGATGACCCCCGTGAGCATCGACCCGGCGAGCAGCAAGGGGCGCCAAAGGCGGCGGGTCAAAAGGGCCCAGGCCGTGGTGGCGAGCAGTGTTATCAGCGGAAGGGCGACCGGGCCGAACATAATGGCGAGTCCCGCCAGAACCATGGTGGCAGCACTGGTCCGGTGATTCACGAACCACTCGGTCATGGGCCCGTCAGCCGCTGTGACGCCATTGCCGTGAAGCACTTCCCCCAGCGTCAGCAAAAAGGAAGCGGCGCCGGCCAGGGCCAGCGCAAGTGACACTGCGCTCAGGACGAGGAACCGGCCTGGGGGAACAATGAATCCGTCGCCTAAGCGAAAAGCCAAGGATTGAGACTGCGACTCTTTTACATTAGGGCGGACATCGTCGTAATCGCTTGCCACGGCGGCACCCATTCCTCCTGCTGGACTGGTTCCTCGTCGTTGGGGAACTTTCGCGGTTTGGGAAGTGAAGCTCGTGAAAAAGCCACCGTTGCTTCACCGAGTATCAATGAACGATAGCGCAATAATTGTAATTGCGCAATGGAATACGGGGCTGGCCCGCCCCCGTCAGCGGAGCATTGACGGTGGTGGCGAGGGAAAAGGGCCGCCTGGGTATTTTGGGGCCGCGGCGTTCATGAGGTGGGCCCACTGGGTGCCGGCGATGTTTGCTCCGTCCAGACCGGCGTAGTACTTTCCGTTGATGGTGATGTGCTCATTTGCCCATTCCGGCCCGAATCCTTTGTAGCTTCCGAACCATGAGGCGGTGGCGATGCCTGTGGTGGCGCCAACGGTCCATGTCTGGGTGTGTCCGTCGGTGGTGCCGGTTTTGGCGAAGATGTCCTGTTCCTTGTTCACGGGAATGTTGTAGCCCGATCCTTTGGTCAGTACTGGCTTCAGGGCGTACGTGACGCCGGCAGCGACGTCCGGGTCGATGGTCTGGGTGCAGTCCGCGGCTGGCACCGGGTAGTGGTGTCCGCCGGGTCCGGTGACCGTCTCCAAGGCGACGGGTCTGCAGCGGATTCCTCCGGCCGCGAAAGTTGCGTAAGCGGTAGCCATGTCCAGCGGCGCGACATCCTGGGTGCCGATCAGGTTGGCGATACTGGAGAGGTCGTAGGGCTTGTTGGTGTGGCCGTCCTTGATGCCCGCCGCTGTGGCCATCTTCTGGATGTTGCAGAAATCCAGCTGCGTTGCTGACTGGAACGTGATGGTGTTGATGGAGTGGTACAGGCCTTCCAGGACACTCATCCGGTAGTAGTGGTAGGGGTCATCGTTGGGCAGGGGTGTCTGGCCGAGGGCGGGATCGTAGGACCCGGCCGTCGTGCCGCAGCTGTTTTTCCATGGGAAGCCGGCCTTGTAGGTGCGGACCGAGCCGTCCAGCCGGACAGCCATGGACCGGCCGGAATTGAGCCATTCAGCAAAGACGAATGGTTTCATCGTGGAACCGATCTGGAAGCCGCCGGCACCATGGAGCGGCTTACCGCGGCTGTCCGTTTCTGGGAGGGCGAAGTTGCCCGTGTAGTGTCCGGGCCCAGGCGCCGGGTTGTATATGGTGTTTTGGGCCATGGCAAGGATCTTGCCCGTCCGGGGCTGGACGCTGACAAGGGCGGCCCCGCGCTGCAGGGGATCCGCCGGGGGAAGCGAGGCATTGACCTGTCCCTGGGCCACTTTTTGCAGGTCCGGGTCCAGAGTGGTGTGGATGGACAGCCCACCCTGGTACAAAAGTCTGCGCCGGGCCGTCTCGTCGGCCCCGAAGGCGGGGTCGTTGAGGATCAAACGTTGGACGTAGTCGCAGAAGTATGGAGAAGTCGCCGCGGCGCATCCTTGGACGGTTGGCTGGACGTTCAAGGCGAGGGGCGCGGCGGCAGCCTTGTCGTGCTGGACCGTGGAGATGTAACCCTGTTGGAGCATTTGGTCCAGAACTTCATTGCGCCGGGCCACCACATGGCCTGGTTCGGTGATCGGATCGTAGTACAGGGGCCTGTTGACCACTCCTGCCAGGGCGGCGGCTTGGGTAAGGCTGAGGTCGCTTGCGGCGACGCCGAAATACTCTTTGGCTGCCGACTGGATGCCGTAGGCTCCGTTGCCGAAATACACCAGGTTCAGGTAGCCCTGAAGGATCTGGTCCTTGGAGTACTTGTCCTCGAGGCTGACGGCGAGTTTCATCTCCCGAAGTTTGTCGCCGATGGTCCTGGCCGCGCTGGACTTGACCTCGTCCGCCCTGCCGCTGGAGATCAGCGCCTGGATGAGCACGTTCTTGACGTACTGCTGGGTGATGGTCGATGCGCCCTGCCGGCCGCCCAAGGTGTCCACGTAGAGGGCCCGGAGAATGCCCGCTGGATCGATGCCGCCGTGCTCATAGAAACGGGAGTCCTCGATGGCCACGATCCCGTCGCGCATAAACGGTGATACCTGCTCCAGTTCCACCGGCACGCGATTCTGCGAATAGAACGTGGCGATGACCGACCCATCTTTAGCCAGCACCTCCGAGTTCCGGGCCGGGGGGTTCAGATCCAGCACTGAGGGCAGCTGCTCGAAAAGCTTGGTGGATGTAGCGGCCAGGGATGAGCCCAACGCCGCCGCGGGGACCAGGAGCCCGGTGACCAGGAAGCCGCCGATGACGCAGGCAGCCATGAAGGCGGCAGCCTTTCGCCACAGTTTGTCTCTAAGGAGCATGCAGGAGAATTCCTTGTCGTGTCGTCACTGCACTTCGATCAAGGCGTCGCATGGACAGGGGTGCCTGGAAGCAACCCCTCCTGGGTCTAGTGCCGCTTGTCTCGGAATGATTGCCAATGTGCAAACAATGCTATGTCCCGAATCTGCATCGACAGGGCTGAATCCGGTAACAGGAGGGCAACAATTCAGAAAAGTGGAACTTGCTAAGTGGATAGTGATTGCGTTGGCGCAAGTGCTGCGCCACACTGAGGGAGGGGATATATCGGGGAAGCCCACGGATGAAGCCCTAAAGCTAACCACGGTGGGGCAGGGGAAAAGCTGTACTGGGCTGCCAGGCGACCTGCGCCATCTCCGCCGCATTGTCACCTGCAGATCTCATGCAGGCTTCTGTTTTGACCAGCCGGCAGCATCTCAACGCCAGGGAAAGGAACATCCATGAAACCCGCCCACGGCACCATACGGTTTTTCCGCCTCCTGCCCGTCCTGGTGATCTCGGCCCTTCTGGCTACCGGCTGCTACAACCCTTCCGAAGGGGACCGCGATCCCATTGCGCTCGGTTCCGACTTGAACTTTGCCGGGCTGGAGTTGCGAAGCGTTCTGCTTGTGACATCAGGGCAAAATGAACCCGCACGCGTGTTGGGAACGATCATCAACACCACGGCTGCTGATATTGAGATGGTCCTGGCCGACTCCGACGAGCAAGTCCAGGTCAGGATCCCGGCAAGCGGGAACAAGGAGTTTGACCAGACGCCCCTCATTCTCAACAGTGCCGCGGAGGCTCCCGGGGCGCGCACTGACCTGACAGTAAGCGTGAAGGGGCAGGAAACCAGAATCAACGTCCCCATTCAGGACGGGACTTTTGACCAGTACCAGCCTTATGTTCCTTCGCCCAGCCCTTGACGCTGGCAGCAGCCCTGCTGGGCAAGACAGGCGACCGCCCCTCCCGGGCGATCTCTCAAAGAGGAGGTATCCAATGAGGTTAAGACTCTACGCGGCGGCTGGAATGACCGCAGCGGCGCTGACGCTGACGGGCTGTACGGGAAACCCGGCACCGGGGCCCGGTTCCTCCACTGCATCACCGGACGCATCCAAGGCAAGCCTGTCGGGCGGCGGCGGCCTGGCCGCGGTTCCCGGCGTGGTCAGGGAGGTCGAACCATCCGTGGTCACCATCAGGACTGCTGTCGGCCTTGGCAGCGGTGTCATCTACGACGGCAATGGATCCATTGTCACAGACGCCCATGTCGTGGAGGACCAGCAAAAACAGCCCTTTAAGAACGTTGAGGTCCAGTTCGCTGATGGCTCTCAGTCCCAAGGCACAATAGTTGGCGTTGACGACGTCACGGACCTTGCTGTCCTCAAGGTCGACCGCACCGGCCTTCCGGCCGCAAAATTTGCTGCAACAGATCCGGAGGTGGGTTCGATGACCGTTGTCATCGGAAGCCCGCTGGGGTTGGAGGAAACCGTCACTGCCGGAATTGTCTCCAGCCTGCACCGGAACATGCCGCCGTCGAAGGAATCACCCCACGGCGCCATCGACCTGCTGCAGACCGATGCGCCGATTTCCCCCGGTAATTCCGGCGGTGCGGTGGCGAATGCCGGCGGACAGGTAATCGGTCTTTCCGAGGCTTACCTTCCACCCAGCACCGGAGCCGTAGCCATCGGGTTCGTTACGCCATCTTCCACTGTCACCGACGTTGCAGACCAGCTGTTGGCCAGCGGATCGGTCAAACACGCCGCCCTCGGTGTGGTCCCCACCGACATCACGCCGCAACTCGCCCAACGGTTCTCCCTGCCCACGACGGCGGGGGCGCTGATCGTGAGCGTTTCGCAAGGAAGCCCAGCGGAACAAGCCGGCATGAAGGCAGGAGACATCATCACCAAGTTCGCCCAGGCAGACATTGGAAACGTGACGGACCTGCTGGTGGCCCTCAGGAAACAGGACCCCGGGCAGCAGGTGGACGTCATCGTGCAGCGCGGCTCAGCATCCCAGAACCTGCACGTCACCCTTGGCGACCTGGCTAAATGACTTATTGCGCTAACGCAATAGTTGCGTGAAAATAAGAAAATGCTGCTCGGGTAAGGGTCGCCAACTCAAGGCGTAAAAGCCTGCAACGTCAGGTCGGCTCTGTCCGAACAAGTCCCGCTCGTTCCGCCGCTTGGCGGAAAGCGAACCCCGACGAGGTCCGCGGGAGAGCAGTAGCTTTACTGGGGGGGGGCGGTCTGATCAGCCATATCGCGAAGGAGCATTTCCAATGGCACAGAACGTCAAGTCAGCAACGGCAGTGGGCAATGCCCGGTGGAAGCGGTTGATTCCCGTCGCCATTGTCGTCTACATCATTTCGTTTATGGACAGGACCAATATCGGGTTCGCCCTGAACGGACTCCATCAGGACCTGGGCATCGACGCCGCCCAGCAGGGCCTGGCTGCAGGCATCTTCTTCATCGGCTATCTCGTCCTGCAAATTCCAGGCGGCCACCTCGCCGAGCACTGGAGCGCGAAGAAGTTCGTCGGAATCATGGTGCTCATCTGGGGCGTACTGGCCGTTCTTTCCGGATTCATCCAAAATTTCACGCAACTGCTGGTGGTGCGCTTTTTCCTGGGTGTCGCCGAGGCCGGAATCTGGCCTGCGATCCTTGTCCTGATCAGCCACTGGTTCCCGGCCGCTGAGCGGGCACGGGCCTACGCATTCTGGATGATGAACATCGCCATCGCCTCCATCATTACGGGCCCCCTCTCCGGCTGGATTCTCTCCTTCTCGGACTGGCGGTGGCTGTTCATCATCGAGGGCATCTTCCCCTTCGTCATCGCCGCACCCCTGTGGTGGGCCCTGATCGCTGACCATCCGCGCGAGGCGGCATGGTGCTCGGTCCAGGAGCGTGAGTACATCGAGAATGGGCTCGCTGCGGATGCAAGGGAACATCCTCAGCAGGAGAAACTGGGCCTGCGCCACGTTATGTCCAACACGGTTGTGTGGCGGCTGACCTTGGTGTACTTCCTCATCCAGATTGGCTTCTATGGCATCAACATCTGGCTGCCGCACGTGATCAAGACAATTACCTCCGGATCGTCTATGGAGGTGGGGCTCATCACCGCAGTTCCGTACGTGCTGGCGATGGTCGGCCTCTGGTACAACGCCAAAGCGGCCGACCGTTCCGGCCGCTACTCCACTCACGTGCTGCTGTCGATGGCAGTCGGTGCTGTTGCGCTGGTGGTCTCGGTAGCAACCGGAGACAATATGCCGTTCCTTGCGGTTACCCTCATTAGCATCGCCGTCGCCGGGGCCTTGGCCTACGACGGTCCATTCTGGGCTTCAGCGTCCCGGGCCATGCCGGTGGCCGTCGCCGGCACCGCTATGGGACTGATCAATGCGGTAGGAAACCTCGGCGGATTCGTTGGACCCTACGTTGGTGGTTTCCTGCAGGATGTGACGCACGGCAGTTTCCTGGCCACGTCCATCTTCCTGGCATGTTGCCTCCTGGCTGCAGGCCTGGTGATGCTGACATTGCGGCGAAGCGGTGACAGGCCGCTGTCCGGTGCCCGGCTGCAGGGTGCCCTCTCCGGCGGGGCAGAGGCAGAAGCAACCAGGAGGAAAACATCCTGACGGGCGCCCTTGCAGCACGGGCAACT
The DNA here is from genome assembly GCF_059492155.1 of Pseudarthrobacter sp. Pseusp20. Lineage (NCBI taxonomy): Bacteria > Bacillati > Actinomycetota > Actinomycetes > Micrococcales > Micrococcaceae > Pseudarthrobacter > Pseudarthrobacter sp. Pseusp20. The sequence continues at coordinate 3,661,984 of NZ_CP168521.1, read as the reverse complement.
GCGCCGGTAGCGGGATGCCGGTCGCAGCCTCGTCACTGGTAGGCGCTCGTCACGGTAACTCAGCGGTGAAGGTGGGCCATTCCGAGACATGACCCACCCCCGCATCAGTTGCGCCAGTGCAACGGATTGTGGGTTTGTGGGGGAGAGGAGTCCGCATATCCACGCGAACAACTAAGGGCCGGGGAGGGTTCCGGAGGGGTGGGTGTTGGGGGATAAGCCTCCAGGAGGAGGGGATTTTCCTTTCGTTGCGTAGGCCCACCCCGCGCCCGTTCCCGGGATTGCGGGAGTCATGATTGGGTAGGCCGTGCTGCATAAGGGGTGCCCGGGACCCTTATGGCTGCCCGGGCGGTTCATGTACTTTGGTCCTGCCGGAGAGTCCTGAGCTGGCAGGATTCGCATTTTGGGGAATCGGCTGGGGACCCAGTTGCGCTGGCCCTCGTCCAGGGCCGGCCGCCCGTCAATCTCCCTTGCCGAATCCAAGGAGCCCCCCGTTGCACAAGCGCACTGTCCCGGTCATCGCTGCCGTTTTTCCGGCACTCTTCCTCTCCGCAGGGCCAGCCCCGGCCACCGCGGGCTATGACGAGGAAGTCCTTAACACCTACGTGGATTGCCCGCTGGAGCGCATCGGCACCCAGCTGGTCCGCTGCGACAACCTCACAGGAGCGGGGGTGAATGCCCCGTTCTGGATACCCGAGCAGAAGTAGGCAGGCGATCTCAGCCGTCGTCATCTCTGCCGCTCCGGGTTGGCGAAGACGCCTGCGCAACCGATGGTTGCGCTTCGGGTGCTGCGTCGTTTAGGCTCTTAGCAACCAATGGTTGCGAAAGGAACTGGACATGCACAACAGCATTGAGCGGGAAATCCACATTGAAGCGGCGCCGGAGATTGTTTTCGAGGTCATCAGCACCCCCGAACACCTGCGCCAATGGTGGCCCGATGAGGCCGCCTTTGACCCCACCGCGGGTTCAAGCGGGGACATAGTCTTCGGCGACCGGACGGCGGCAGATGCAAAAGTGGTGAAGCTGACGGTTGTGGAGGTCGAGCCGTCGCGGCGCTTCTCCTTCAGGTGGGTTTACGACGAAGCCGCGGCATCGCCGGAAAACTCCCTCCTGGTGACTTTTGAGCTGATTCCGCAGGGCTCGGGGACACTGCTGCGCTTTACGGAGGCAGGGTTCCAGGACAAGGGATGGGAGCAAGCTGACGTCGAGCTTAACTACAATGACCACGTCCGGGGCTGGGACTACTTCCTGCCACGGCTTGTGGCCTACATCGGCCGGCTGGTCGCTGCGCAATGACCATCGCTATCGACGACGATCTCTGGTCCGCGGTGGGTGATCCCACCCGGCGGAAGATGCTCGACCTGATCCTGTCCGAAGGCGGCGGCACGGCCACGGGCCTGAGCACCCGGCTGCCCGTGACCAGGCAGGCGGTGGCGAAGCACCTGGAGGTACTGCACCGTGCGGGGATGGTCTATGTCAGGCCCGCAGGCCGGCAACGCGTTTATGAGGTGAACCAGGCAGAGCTTTCCCGCGCCGTTGCCCAGTTGTCGTCGGTCAGCGCTGCATGGGATGCCCGGCTCCAGAGAATCAAGAGCATGGCCGAAGCCATTCAACGAAGCAGCCGGGATCGGGAAAGTCAGCGGCCCCTGCCCTGAAGCAGAATGGCTCCTTCGCCGGTCAGCTCGGCTGCGGATCCCTGCCGCCCCGCAAGGGTGGAGATCAGGGCCGACGCGCTGCCCAGCACCTGGGCGCCGGTGCCGTGCCTCCAGCCCGTGTCCTGGGTGGAGAAGGCAAGCCCATCGATCAGGCCCGGTTTCAGTGAACGCTGGGCCTGGGGCGTGGTGAGCTGGTCCAGGACGATGTTGGCACTCTCCGGCTCTATCACATGGTCGATCTTCAGGGGCCTGTAGATGTCCTCCGCATGTATGACAAGGTGGCTCAGCGGTGCTTCAGGGCCGGCGCCTGGAACCCCGAAACGCTCCGCCTTCGTGCGCCGAAGGGCTGACAGCAGTTCATCCTTCGGGCGGGTGTCCCGGGTGGCCCAGCGGTCCGCCATCCTGTCGAACGCGAACCCGGCTGCGGCCATATTGATGAAGAACCGCGGTAGGGACATTTGGTAGGGCATCAGGAGATGGACGACGACGTCCCTCACCCGCCAGCCACCGCACAGGCTCGGTGAGTTCCAGCGTTCGTCGTCGAGCCTTTCCAGGGCGCCGATGAGGCGGTTCCGTTCGGCGTCGATCAAGGCATCAAAGTCCGTCATTACGTTGGGTTCCTGTTCCCTTGGGCGGTCCGGGGGTGCTTGATCACGCGCCCCTTTGCTGGATCCGCTAGCCAAAGTGTATGTGGGGTGTGTCGTAAGGAGCGTGAACCACACCCCGGCCGGACACGCACCGGCTCCCCGCCGAATAGTCGGTGGGGAGCCGGTAACGCGTCACCTATCCCAGTCCTGAGGAGAGGGTGTCTCTGAACGAGACAGTACCGATCAGGTTCCCCGCCACGTCGGTCAGGCTCTGTGGTGGGGCGTACGCCGGCAGGCCCGCAGGGACACCCGCGTTGAGTGTGCCCGCGCCTGCGCTGCCGTTAGGCGCATTGCCGAGTTTGATAACCATGGCGTTGTTGGCGGCATCCCAGTTGAGGGTTGAGCCTGTTCCCTGGGCTCCAAAGGTGGCCGCGGCGCCGTTGAGGTAGTCCCCGCCGAGGGATACCGTGCCGACGGAGCAACCGGGGATCGTGACACCCAGTATGTCATTGCCCGCATTATCAGTGATCGTTGCAGTGCCCGACAATTGGGAGCCGGTCCAGTTGGTGCACACCTTGGCCAGGTCCAACTTTTCCGAGAATTTGAGGGTAATGGTGTCGCCAGCGTCCGCTGAGGCCTGGCGGGTATTGGTCGAGCCGCCGTTGAGCAGCTTGACTGAGGTAACTGTGGGCCCTTGGGTGTCCTTGACCGCTGTGGCCGTGACCGTACTGCTGTTTCCTGCCGCATCGCTTGTGGTGGCAGTGATAGTGACCGTGACCACCGGTACAACCGTGGACGTCTCCTTGAGGCCCGCCAGATTGAGGCCGCCGGTTGTCCATGGCGTCCCTGATGCCGTTGCCGGGACGCTGGTGGTCGAATCGCTGACGCTCAGGTTGACGGTCAGGCCAGGATCATTGGTGCCGCTGACCTTATAGCCGCCCACGTTGCCCGAGTAGATGTACGCCGGGGTGCCAATGGTCAGCTTCGGTGCCACAGTGTCCTTCAAACTGGTGGGGCTCGGTGTAACGGCCGAACTGCTGTTGCCTGCGGCGTCCTTGACTGTGACGGCGTAGGTGACTGTTCCATCCTTGAGCGGCGTGAGGTTCAGGTTCAGTGACCAACCCGTTCCGGCGTCAGTGGCCGTGCCAGTGACCGGAGGGGCAGTAGTGGTGTCCGTGGCCGCAACCGTCACAGTGGTCCCGGCTTCGGCGCTTCCGGAGACCCGCACGGAGGAAACGGTGGAGCTGTTGACGTATATAGGCACGCCCACGCCCTGCGCTGGTGCCGGAGCGATGGTGTCCTTGATGCTCGCCGCCGTCCTGGCCGTGCTGGTGTTTCCGGCAGCGTCCGTGGCCACCGCCGAGTAGGTCAGGGTGCCCTGGTTCAGGCTGGTCAGGTCCAGGCTCGCTGTCCAATTGCCGGTCCCGTCAGCCGTGGCGGTAGCGGGGGGAGCGGAATGGGCGGAGCCGGTGTCGCTGGCAGTAAGGGTGATCTTGGCCCCTGCCTCCGCCGTCCCGGTGACGGGTACGGCGGCAACGTTGGCGGAGTTCACAAAGGCGGGCACGCTGAGCCCCGGTGCGGCAGGCGCCTGGGTGTCGATCCGCACCGTCTGGCTCTGCGCCGTGCCGGCATTGCCGGCGTTGTCGGTGGCGAAGTAGGAGACCGTGTGCGTTCCGTCGCCGCTCACCGGGATGCTGGTGACGCTGCCGCCCACAGTCTGCTTGGCGCCGCCGTCGACCGCGTAGGTAATGGAGGCGACGCCGGATCCAGCCGTCCCGTCGTCGGCGGTGATGGTCACGGTGACCGGGCTGGTGCTGTTCCAGCCGGCGGCGTTGGGGGTGGGCGAAATGCCGGACACCGAGGCCACCGGGGCGGTGGAGTCACTGCTGACGCCGGTGCTGCGCGGGCTTTCCGAACCCGTCCACAGCGCGATGGTGGGGGTGACCGTGTAGTACCAGATGCCGCCCGGGACATTCTGTTCGGTGCAGGTGAGCGTGGTGACGGTCCCCGCGCAACCACCTGTTGCCGGTGTTCCGGTGCCACCGGTGGCCGCCGCGTACCTGGTGACGGTGTACCCGGTGGCCGCCCGGCCGTTGACCGTGGTGCCGGCTGCCCAGCTGACGCTGAGCGAGGCACCGTTGGCGGTGACGGCGGGCTTGGACCCGGCGGACAGCGCGTCGGCAGCGGCGGCCGCGTTGTTGCTGCTGGTGGTCGAGGCCCAGAAGGCATAGGCAGCGGTACCCGTGCCCAGCAGGAGCAGGAGCGCGGTGATGATCCAGGGCACCCGGCGGGACGGGCGGCCGAATAAAGCACGGATGGCGAGGCTCATTTGCGCACCTCCGCCGTGACGGGAAGGTGGAAGGTGGCGCCCTGGCAGGCTGCGAGAGAGGTGGTATCCATGGCGGCCGATCCTGGAAGGGTGAGCAGGGTGGACGAGTTGGCCGGAACGAAGGTGGCCGGGGACAGTGGCGCCGCGCTCCCCACGAAGCTGACTCCGGTGGTGGTGCAGCCGGGGTGTGCCGCGTCCGCGGTGGCGGCCCCGTTGGCCGTGACGCTGTAGACCTGCACGGCGTAGGGGTTGGGGTTGGTGAGGCGGAGGACGACGTCGGCAGTACCGCCGGGAACAAGCGTCGACTTTGGGTTGTCCCCGGCGACGAGCGCGTCCACGGTGACGGCCTGCATGGTGGCCGCGGCTGCGGAACCGGTGCCGGTGCCCGCGGTGCCCCAGTACGCGTAGGCGGTTCCGGCGCCGGCAGCGGCCAGGAGTCCGGCGAGGGCCGCTGCCCTGACTGCACGACGGCGGGTGGTTGGGTTGGCGGTCATCTCAGTTCCCCTGTCCTGATCCTGAGTAGGTGAGCTGGAGCGAGGCACCCTTGCAGCCGTCCTGGTTGGCGGAGGTGTCCAGCATTCCCACCCTGGGCCACACCGACGGTGCCAAACGGAGCCCGGAAAGGGAGCTGCTGCCCGCCGGAACGGAGACCGGGTAGGGGCCGCTGTACTGCGTGACCACGAAGTCCGCTGCGGTGCAGGGAAGGTTCCTGGCCACGGCGTCCGTGCTGCGGGTGACGCCTGCCACCGCCACGGACATGTTGGTCAGCGAGAGCGCCTTGTTGTTGGGGTTGCTGATTTGCAGGTCCAGGCCGGCCGACGTGCCGGGGGACAGGGTGCCGGGGACGTTTCCGGAGAGGACGAACTGCTTGATGGTGGAGTCCAGGACCAGTTGCACGTTGGCGTAGGCGTACTGGGCCTTCCCGGCGGCATCCTTGCCCGTGCCCATGAGGTAGAGGCTGTAGCTGCCGTTCGGTGAAGCGGCCGTTGTTGCCACCTGCAGGGTGGTGGAGGTGCCGGTCACCGGATTGGGCGAGAACGTTGCGGCGGCGCCGGAGGGCAGTCCGCCCAGGACGCTGAAGGTGACCGGCCCGGACAGGTTGTTCCGGGTGATCTGCAGGGTGTACACCGCGGTGGAACCGGGCGGGACGGTGAGCGAATCAGGGGAGGCGGCGACTGTCAGGCCGGAGGAGATCTTGTAGTTGACGGTGAGGCCGGCGGTGACGCTGCCGGAGACCTTGCCGCTGGTGCCGGTGATGGTCAACGAGCTGGTGCCCGCCGGGGTGGTGGCTGCCGTGCTGACGTTCAGGGTGGAAGTTGACGTGGTGCCTGAGCTGAGGGGGACGGACGACGGCGTGAAGGCACCTGTTGCTCCGGCCGGCAGTCCCGCGGTGGTCAGGTTGACCGTACCGCTGAAGCCCCCGGTGGACGTCACCGTCACCGTGTAGGCCGCGGACTGCCCCTGCTGGACCGACTGGCTGGCGGGCGAGACCTGGACCGTGATGCCCGCTTTGGTGCTTTGCGTTGCGGCGAACAGCGCCCCCGCGCTGGCCAGCATCACCGCAAGCCCGATCAGCGCCACCTTGATGGCCTGCCGCAGGCGATGCCGCGGTTGCCCGTCTTTGTTGTGCACCCCGTGCCCCTTCCACTTTGGTGCGGTTGACGACGAACCGGGGACGGGGTTTTCACCCGTCCCCGGCCCGCTCGTTTGTTAGTTGCTGCCGACGGTCACAGTGATCGTGGCGCCCTTGCAGGCGTTTTGGTCCGTGTCAGGGAGATCGCTGAGCGTCAGCGTTCCGGTGCCAAGGCCGGTGGTTGCGCCGGCGAGGACTGTGGTGGGGCCGGCCGGGACTGTGGCCAGGAACCAACCCGGCAGGCACTTTGCGTCGCTGGTTGAGACCTGTGGGTTGACCAGTGTCACCGGGGTGCTGCTGGTGTTCGGGTTGGTGGCCGTGTAGGTGATGCTCTTGGGGGTGCCCGGGGCGACGCCCTGTTCCACCGTCACGGTGATTGAGACCGGCTGGGTAGTGGACGCCGCCGTGGCTCCGCCGGTGCCGGAGCCCGTGGTGCTCCAGTAGGCGTAGGCGGCACCCCCGCCAACAGCCACCAGGGCGGCGGATGCGGCAACAGCGGCGATCTTGTTCTTCTTGGTCATTGGGCGCATGGAAAGACTCCTTGTGAATGTGATTGAGAACCCGTTCCCCCATGAGCGGCCCCATCCTGGTGCCTTTCGGTGGATCGATGACCCAATGTTTTCGGCTGGCGCTCTGCCCAACAACACGTACCGGTACTCGAATTTTCAGGGGAGTGTGAATTCCACTACTGGGATTCGTGCGCCCCTACTCGGGTGGCCAAAGTCAAAGCGGGTGCCAATGCCCCCAGTCCGCTGTCCGCAGCCGGCGGGGCGACGACGACGGACGGACGTATGCTGTTGGCGTCAGTAACGATGTCTCGCTGGAGAGGAGTTCCGGCATGCTTGACGGTCCCAGCGCAGGAGTCAGCATCGGCGCGTTGGTGGCGGTGGCTGTTGCCCTGTACATCGTGCTGGTGGTGCGCCGCAGGAAGTGAACTTCGACGCGCTTCGTGATTTTCGACGCGCATATTCCGTGGCGCGGCTCGAATGTGGGCGGCGAAAGGGAATGTGCGCGTCGTGGGCGAATATGCGCGTCAATCAACGCAGGGACGCGAGCGTACGACGGCGGCCGCGTCCCGCCGTCGTATGTCCCACTTGGGGTGCGGGGGCCGGCGGCTTTTTCGGATCGACGCTGATCCGTGCCTCCGCCGCAGGCCCCTGGTCTTGTGTGGAAAGTTGAGTTGGATGCCTGGCGGCGCCCTTGCTTAGCGCCGCCAGGCTTCTGAGACCGTCGGTGTTATCCGACGCAGGCGCGGGTTGACTGGGACCCAGTACCCAGGTGCATCAGCGATGCGCTCCCGTCCTTCACGCATCACTTTGGAGGGAACGCCTCAAGGACGTCCCCGGATCCGGTCAAGAATTCATCAAGGTCGGCTCAATATTGGCCGCTTGATTTCAGTGCGCGGCAGCGAGGAAGGCCGGCTTACCGCGTATCCACGTCCTCGAACACCAGGAACGTCTGCGTGTCCAGCACGCCGGGCATGGTCTGCAGCTGGTCGAAGATGACGCGGCGCAGGTCGATGTTGTCCACGGCCCGGACCAGCAGGATTACGTCGAAGTCGCCGCCCACCAGCGCGATGTGGTGGACCTCCGGGATGGCGCCCAACTGGTCGCGGAGTTCCCGCCACGAATCCTGCTTCAGCTTCAGCGTCACGTAGGCGGAGGACTTTAACCCTGCCTTGATGGGATCCACCAGCGCGGTGAACCGGGTGAGCACGCCGTCACCGGTCAGCCGGGCAATGCGGGAATAGGCATGCGCCCGGGAAATGTGCACGTTTTCCGCCACCTGCGTGACGGACATGCGGCCGTCCCGGGTGAGTTCGCTGATGATGCGCCGGTCGATCTCATCCAGCGGAACCTCGGCCGCCGCATCCTTGCCCGCCATTGTGCCCTCGGCTCCCGTCGGTACTCCACCTCACGAATACAAATCGTCTTCCATAGTAGGCAGATTTGAGGAGAGTCTCCGTGGCCGGAGCGCGCAGGAATACAAAACCGGCAGCAGGAACGCCGCTGGAACGAATGATGCTCGGCCGGTCGGCCTTTCCCGGGCCGTCCGGGGTGTGGATCAGGACCCGTGGTGGCGGGTCCCGGTCCCCTCCGCTGCGCCGCGGATGAAGTCGCAGTCGCCGGGGGAGAGCACGGTTTCGCCATGCCGGTCCTGTTCGAATTCGACTCCGGTGCTCTTCATGATGGCCGCCGCGACGGTTCGCGGAAGGATCTTGCAGCCGGGATTATCAACCAGCCATTGCCGCGTGTCCGGGTCGAGCCTGTCCCACAATTTGGCTATTTCCATAGCTAACGCCCCCGCCTGTCACTGCTGTTAGGAAAATGCCGCAGTCCCGGATGTCCCGGGACGGTGCGTACCCGCATCATCCGAGTGTGGGCCTTCGGGAGACAGGGGTCAATGCACTTCTTTCCGTTGGCCGCCAGGCTTTCGCGCCCGGATGGAAGCAGGTGCAGTTTCCCTGCCCGCCATTTTGTCCACGGCGCGGGTCGGTAATCCACGTCACAGTTACAAATCGTCTTCCAAACCCGGCACTTCAGGGCAGCTTCTCCACGATTTGCGGAGGTGCTGGATACGAAACCTCGCCCGGGACAATACTGGGAGGGAATAGTGGCTAACGAAGGACGGACCAATGACGATCTCCGCAGACCACACCGCGCCGGACACCGCCAGCACCGAGCCCGCAGACGATGCGCTCACGGAAGCTGTGAAGAAGTTCGGCATCACGGTGGAGGACTACATGCTCCCCGCCCGGCACCAGATCCAGATGGTGGATCCGGACGGCCGGCTCATCCCGGACAGCGAGCAGGGCACCCAGCCCGGCCACGAATACCCTGTACCCGGCGATGACGAACTGCTGGCAGCGTACGAACGCCTCGTCGTCGGACGCCGCGTCAACGACCAGAACTCCGCCCTGGTCCGGCAGGGCCGCATGGCCGTCTACCCCTCCAGCCACGGCCAGGAAGCCTGCCAGGTGGCCGCCGCCCTCTGCCTGTCCGAGCGTGACTGGATGTTCCCCACCTACCGCGACGCCGTGGCCGTGATGACCCGCGGCGTGGACCCGGTACAGGTGATGACCATCTTCCGCGGCGACTGGCACGGCGGCTACGACCCCCTCAAATACAAGGTGGGCATCCAGTGCACGCCGCTGACCACCCAGTTGCTGCATGCCGTGGGCGTGGCGCACGCCGCCAAGCTCCGCGGCGAGGACACCGTGGTGCTGGCCATGTGCGGTGACGGTGCCACCAGCGAAGGCGACTTCCACGAAGCCCTCAACTTCGCCGCCGTCTTCCACCTGCCGGTGGTCTTCTTCGTCCAGAACAACAAGTACGCCATCTCGGTGCCCCTGGCGCACCAGTCCGTGGCGCCGTCGCTGGCGCACAAGGCCGTGGGCTACGGCATGGCCGGCGAACGCGTGGACGGCAATGACGTGGTGGCCCTCCTCGCCGTCCTGGACCGCGCCGTGAAACTCGCCCGCGAAGGCTCCGGACCGCTCCTGGTGGAAGCCAACACCTACCGCATGCAGGCCCACACCAACGCCGACGACGACACCCGCTACCGGGAAAACAGCGAGGTTGCGGAGTGGCGGGCCAAGGATCCCGTCAACCGGATGCGGACGTACCTGACGGACCGGGGGCTGCTGGATGACGACGCCGAAGCACGCATCGCTTCCCACGCTGAAGCGGTTGCCGCCCAGCTGCGCGAGGGCCTGAGCGAGGACGTGCAGGTGGACCCGCAGGAACTGTTCCGCCACGTCTTCGCCCGGCAGACGCCGCAGTTGAAGGAACAGTCCGCCATGCTCGCCGACGAGCTGGCCCGCGACGCAGCAGCTACTGATTCACAGGAGGCCGGCAAGTGAGCCCCACCATAACAACCTCGTCCGAAGCCAACGGCAACGTCAGTGCCGCCACCGCCCGGGCCGCAGCCTCGGCCGCCGCGTCCGCCGAAGCCGCGGGTCCCCAGCCCGTCACCATGGCCAAGGCCCTCAACACCGCCCTGGCGGACGCCATGCACGCCGACTCCTCCGTCCTGGTGTTCGGCGAGGACGTGGGCATGCTGGGCGGGGTCTTCCGCATCACCGACGGCCTGACCGCTACGTTCGGCGAGCAGCGCTGCTTCGACACCCCGCTGGCCGAATCCGGCATCGTGGGAATGGCCGTGGGCATGGCCATCAACGGGATGCGCCCTGTCATCGAGATGCAGTTCGACGCGTTCGCCTACCCTGCGTTCGAGCAGATCGTCAGCCACGTGGCCAAGATGCACAACCGCACCAAGGGGGCCGTGAAGCTGCCCATGGTGATCCGCATCCCCTACGGCGGCGGCATCGGGGGAGTGGAGCACCACTGCGACTCCTCCGAGTCCTATTACGCCCACACCGCCGGCCTGAAGGTGTACACCCCGGCCACGGTGGCGGACGGCTACCGGATGCTGCGTGAAGCCATCGACTCTGACGACCCCGTCGTCTTCATGGAGCCCAAGAAGATGTACTGGACCAAGGACTCCGTGGACCTTGCCGAGCTCCGCCGCCTTCACGAGGAAGGTGCTTCCGTGGAAGGCACGACGGCGGGACGCACCTCCGACGGCCGTGCCGCCGTCGCACGTCCCGGCACGGACGCCACGCTGATTGCCTACGGCCCGTCCGTCCCCACCGCGCTCGCCGCCGCCGAAGCGGCCGCGTTGGAAGGCCGCTCGCTGGAGGTCATCGACGTGCGGACCATCGTCCCGTTCGACGACGACACCGTGTGCGCGTCCGTCCGCAAGACCGGCCGGGCCGTGGTGATCGCCGAGGCGCACGGCTTCGCGTCCGTGTCCTCCGAGATCGTGGCCCGGGTCCAGGAACGCTGCTTCCACTACCTGGCCGCCCCCATCCGCCGCGTTACCGGATTCGACGTCCCCTACCCGGCACCCAAACTCGAGAAGTACTACCTGCCCGGCGTGGACCGCATCCTCGACGCCGTTGACGACCTTCAGTGGGAGAACTGACCATGAGCGAACCACGTGTGTTTTTGCTGCCCGACCTCGGCGAGGGCCTTACCGAAGCTGAACTCGTCTCCTGGCACGTTGCCGTGGGCGACGAGATCGCCGTCGACCAGCCGATTGCCGAGGTGGAGACCGCCAAGTCCGCCGTGGAGGTGCCGTCCCCGTATGCCGGGATCGTCACCGAACTGCACGGCCAGCCGGGCGAGACCCTGGACGTGGGGAAGCCGCTGATTACGGTGACACCTGTTGGTGCTAATGCCGGGGCCGCCGCGGATGATGCCGCCCCCGCCCCTTCGCCGGCCCAGCCGGAAGTCCAGCCCACAGAGACCGAGCTTGCCGGGCCCAAGCCGGCCAATGCGGCAGCCGAAACCTACCGGGAAGAGGAGAAGGCCGGATCCGGCAATGTGCTGATCGGTTATGGGACTCCCGGCGGACACGGTGTTGCCCGGCGCACCCGTGCCCGGAAGACCGCCGTCGCCCTCGCTGAGCCGGCTGAACCGAAGCCCACCGAGGACGACCTCACCCTCCTGCGCACCCGCGTCCCCGGCAAGCTCGGCGCGGTGATCTCGCCGCTGGTCCGGCGCATGGCCCGGGAGCATGGCGTCGACCTCGGGGACATCTCAGGCTCCGGCGACAGCGGCCTGATCATGCGGCGCGACGTTGAAGCTGCGCTGCGGACCACTGCACCGGTGGAAGCCCCCGCAGCCAAGCCCGAGGAGGCCAAGCCCGCCGAAACGCGGCCGGCCACGGCGCCCCGGGAAGCCGCCCCGGCCAACGGCGTGGACGCCCGCACCGGGCTTGGCATTGCCGCCCGCACCCCGGTCCGTGGGGTCCGCAAGGCCGTGGCCGCCAACATGGCCCGCAGCCGGGCCGAGATCCCGGAAGCAACCGTATGGGTGGATGTGGACGCCACCGCACTGATGGAGCTCCGCGAGGGACTTAAGGCCAACGGCGCCGAGGCTCCTGGCCTGCTGGCATTCATCGCCCGTTTCGTCACCGCAGGGCTGAAAAAGTACCCGGAGCTGAACACCCGGATCGAAGCCGCGGAGGACGGGTCGCAGGAGATTGTCGCGTTCGACGGCGTCAACCTGGGCTTCGCGGCGCAGACCGACCGGGGCCTGGTGGTCCCGTCCGTCCGCGGCGCCGAGAAGCTCAGCGCCAGGGAGCTCGACGGCGAGATCCGCCGCCTCACCCAGGTGGCCCGCGACGGGAAGGCGACGCCCACCGAGCTGGGCAGCGGCACGTTCACCCTGAACAACTACGGCGTGTTCGGTGTGGACGGGTCCGCGGCGATCATCAACCATCCGGAGGTGGCCATCCTCGGCGTCGGCCGGATCATCGACAAGCCGTGGGTGGTCAACGGTGAGCTGGCGGTCCGCAAGGTCACCGAACTCACGCTGACCTTCGACCACCGCGTCTGCGACGGCGGCACCGCTGGCGGCTTCCTCCGCTTCGTGGCAGATGCCATCGAAAACCCCACGTCGCTGCTGGCCGACATTTAGTGGCCGCTGTTTGAGGGACGAATTCTTGGTGCGATTCGTGGCGCCATTTTCTCTAATGGAAATCTGAATTAGGGTAAGAGGCACCACGCGGTAAACCTTTGTGGGCCTTTCCAGGGGCCGCCCCTGGCGGGGGTATATATGTGCCATCTGGAAACGAACCAAGGAGATTCTGATGTTGCTTTGGATAGCCATTATCATCGCGGTCCTCTGGCTTCTGGGCCTGCTAGCCAATATCGGCGGGGGACTGATCCACATACTTCTGGTTGTCGCCGTGGTGGTCCTGATCTTCCATTTCCTGCGTGGCAGGACCCGCGCCTGACATTCCTGCAAAGGCCCGTCCGTCACACAAAGGCCCGGTCCCGGTACTCGGCTAGCACCCGCGATCCAGGGCCGGGCCTTTGCGTGGGCTCGTGCGGTGCCCCGCACCCAAAATGTCAGGGAATCATCATCCTGTAGACACCCGGCAGTCAGCTTGCGCAGGAAGGATATGAGACAGGGGGATCTGTAAGCCAAGAGAAAAGGATGAGTCGTGACAAGTCTTGACCCCCATGTCGTTGGATCCTGCAGTGAGCTCGTTTCCGGCGATGCGATCGAAGCTTTCTACCAGAACACGTTGATTCATCGGGGCCCGGTGACGGACACAGACCCGGAATACGGGCGGTTTTGGATTCTGGACACATTGACGGGAAGCAGGTGTCTGCTCGATATCTTCGAACTCGAAATTGTCCGTATTCCGCCGCCTATGGCCGAGTCAGGGACAGGGCTTTTTTCCCGTAACGCGCACCAAAAGGAAACCGGCGCAACCTCATACTGGCGCACGGTATCCCCATTGGGCTGACGGTCCTCCCCGTAATCAACCTAACGCGTAGCCCCCTCAAGGCCCTGAACGGAAATATGAGTACCCACTACTCGTGACCGAATGCGCGGCTTGTCCGTAGGCTGAATTGACTAGGGGGACCAGGCTCCCGTCCAAGGTCTTCTGGGAGGAGCGAAACTCTTGAAGAGGATTCAGCATCGTGCATGGACTTGCGTCGTCCTCGTCTTGGTTATGACGCTTTTTTCAGCTGTGGCATGCGGCGACCTCAGGCGTGCTCCAGGTTCATCGCCGCCCCAGGGAGCCGAACCGGAGAGCACGGTCTCCGATTCTGCGCAGGCGGCGACGGACGTCCCTTCCGCGGCCTCTGAGTCAGCACAGCCACCAACGGAGGAGCCTTCGCCTGGTTCGGTACCGCCCCTTGTCCTCGATCGACCCTCAGACCCTTCTGCAGCCTCCCTGTCCGTGCCAGTGGGAGACCTGCCTGGCTGGAGGCAGGTTTTTGTTGAGGACTTCGCCGAAGGAGACGTTGGCACTGGCGGATTCCCGGGCCCCGTCTACGGCACGCGCTGGAGCGCGAACTACGCGGACGGCACGCCGGACACAGCCGCCCAGCAGCAAAACAAGGGCGAACGGACATCCGGGTATTTCCCGTCGAAGGTCCTGAGTGTCCACGATGGCGTCCTGGACTTCTACCTGCATTCTGAAAACGGCGTGGCAATGGGTGCTGCTCCGTCACCGAAACTGGATGGGGCCAGCCAGCGGCCGTACAACAGCTTGGTGTACGGGCGCTATTCGGTCCGCTTCAAGGCCGATGTCCTGCCGGGATTCAAACTGGCATGGCTGCTGTGGCCGGACAGCAAGCGATGGCCCGAGGACGGCGAGATCGATTTTCCCGAGGGAGACCTGTCAAAGCTCATCTACGCAGCCGTACACGGCGTGGAGAACGGCGTGCACCGTTGGGACGCCCTGCGTCCGGAAGTACCGTACGGGGACTGGCATATCGCTACTACTGAGTGGCGTGCCGACGGCATCGAATTCTTCCTTGATGGAAATTCGATCGGCGTGTCCAGGTCGTTCGGACTGAACACACCCATGCATTACATCCTGCAGACCGAGTCCTGCTCGCCAAAATGCCCGCTGCCCGAGACCAGCGGCCACGTCCTGGTCGACTGGGTATCCATCTGGGCTAAGTCCTAGCCACGGCGAAGGCTTGGACTGACCCAACCAGCCATGGCACGACGGCGGCCCCGCGCCGTCGTCCTTCCTTTCAAGTTTTTCGGCACAAAGGGTCTTTACGCACTGGCCACATGTTATTAAAGTGGGTTGGGTCATAGTCCGGATGGGCGCCGGGGGCGTCCGGGAAGGGGGAGTGCATCACCACTGACCGTTACCTACAGACAAATGACCACTACGTTGAAAGCCCCTCCTGGGAGGGGCTTTCCCTTTGCCCGGAACAGGACAGGAACCGGCGATGGCTACTCCACGAGTTGACCCAGGCGGGCCCGGAGGGAACGCCGCTCCGCCTCATTGCCGGTGAGGATCAGGGCTTCCTGGAACGCCACCCGCGCCTCCTCCGGGTGCCCAAGCCGGGCCAGGAAGTCGGCCCGCGCCGCGGCAAGATACGGGTACCGGGCGAGCTGCGGCTCGGCACCGAGCGCATCCAGCTCCGCCAGGCCTTCCGCATAACCCACGGCGAAGCCCAGCGCGATGGCCCTGTTGAGCTGGACCACCGGGGACGGCCACCTTTCCATCAGCAGGTCATACAGGACCAGGATCTCCTGCCAGTCGGTGTCGGACCAGGATCCGCTTTCATCGTGCACAGCGGCAATCGCGGCCATCAGGGCGAACCTGCCGGGAGGCCGCGAAACCAAGGCCTCCCGCAACAGCCCAACACCTTCCGCGATGGCACGCCGGTCCCATTTCGACCGGTCCTGGTCCTCGAGCAGAACCTGCTCGTCGTGCTTGTCCATCCGGGCGTCCCTGCGGGCGTCCGTAAGCAGGACCAGGGCCAGCAGGCCGGCAACATCGGGGTCAGCGGGTAGCAGGACCCGCAGTGTCCTGGCCAGCTCCAAGCCGCGTTCGGCAAGGTCGCGGCGCATCAGGTCCGAACCTGACGGGGAGGTGTGCCCCGTCGTGTACACCAGGTACACCACCGACAGCACGCCGTCCACGCGTTCGTGCAGCTCAGACACCGGCGGTACCCGGTAGGGGATGCCGGCGGCGGCAATCTTCTTTTTCGCGCGGGTGATCCGTGCCGCCATGGTGGCTTCCGGGACCAGGAACGCGCGCGCCACATCGGCGGTGGACAGTCCGCACAGCAGCCGCAGCGTCAGCGCAACCTGGGCTTCGAGCGCCAGGGCGGGATGGCAGCAGGTGAAAATCAGCCGGAGCCGGTCGTCCGGGATGTCATCAGCGTCCGGCACGTCGTCGCCATACTCCTCAGGTTCCAGCAGCTTGGGCAGGGCCCGCTGAAGGGTGGCCACGCGGCGCCGCATGTCCAGGGCCCGCCGTCGTGCCGTAACCGTAAGCCAGGCCCCCGGATTCCTGGGGATTCCGTTCACGCCCCACGTGGACAAAGCACTGGCATACGCGTCCTGGACCGCCTCTTCGGCGGCGTCGATATCCCCGGCAACACGTACCGTGGCCGCCAGCACGAACCCCCATTCGCGCCGGTGGGCGTCGGCCACCGCCGCGGCGACCTCGGAGCTGGCGGCGTGCGGCATCAGCTGACCACCCGAACGGGCCAGACCTCGACTCCAACCCCGGCGGGTACCTCCTTGGCGATTTCGAGGGCTTCATCCAGGTCGGCTGCCTCCACCAGGTAATAGCCGCCCAGGGTTTCCTTCGACTCCGCGAACGGACCATCCGAGACCAGGAAGCCGCCCGACCCATCACGCCGGACGGACGTCACGGTCGAGGATGGCTGCAGGGCGGCCCCGTTGATCAGGTTGGAACCGCGCCGCTGCATGAACTCCTGGTAGCTGGCGCTGATCGACTCGCCTTCGGCCTGCCGCGCTACCGCCTCATCCTGGAAAATCAGGATCAAATACTTGGACATGTCGTGCTCCCTTCGCTGTTGGCTGGAGCCCTTCAGTGGAGCCCCTACCCATACGACGCGCACCGGAAGCGAAAATCGACAGCAGCGCGGGAATCCCCTTCCATTTCCAAGGTACCCCGCCGCGGGGGCCTTGCCGCAAGGCCCCGGGGGTGCCGCATACTGGCGGTCGACTATTCGTGGATTGAGGGGGACGGCATGCATGACGTGGTGATTGTGGGGAGCGGGCCCACGGGGTTGATGCTGGCGGGCGAGCTGCGGCTGGCGGGGGTGGACGCCGTTGTCCTTGAACGGCGGGAGTCCCAGGAGTTGGCGGGCTCCCGCGGGGGCGGAATCCATTCCCGCACCCTTGAACTGCTGGACCAGCGCGGCATCGTGGACAGGTTCCTTGCCGAGGGCAAAACGATTACCGCGGCCACGTTCGGCAACACCCCGCTGGACCTGGGCGGGCTGCCCACCCGGCATCCATACACGCTGGCGCTGTTCCAGAACCACATTGAGCGGCTGCTGCTTGAGTGGGTGGAGGAGCTGGGCGTGCAGGTCCGGCGCGGTGTAGAGGTCACCGGCGTGGAGGCGGACGACGGCGGCGTGGACGTTCAGCTTGGCGCCGGCGGATCGCTGCGGGCCCGGTATGTGGTGGGCACCGACGGGGGCCGTAGCACAGTGCGGCGTTCGGCGGGCATCACGATGGCGGGCCCGGACGCAACCCGGAGCAGCCTGATTGCCGAGGTGAAGGTGGCGGGGGAGCCTGTCCAGCAGGGAAAGGTGGACGCCCGCGGCATCCACGGCCTCTACCCGATGGGGGACGGCACGGTCCGCGTGGTGGTGACCGAGGCTGTGCTCGGTCCAACCACCGAGCCCACCCTGGCGGACCTGCGGCAGGCGCTGACCGACGTGTTCGGCACCGACTTCGGCGTGCACAGTCCCACCTGGCTGTCACGGTTCACCGACGCCACCCGCCAGGCGGAGACCTACCGGAAGGGCCGGGTGCTGCTGGCCGGCGACGCGGCGCATGTCCACTCACCGACAGGCGGGCTCGGTATTGGCCTCGGCGTGCAGGACGCGGTCAACCTTGGGTGGAAGCTGGGGCAGGTAGTGCGGGGCCTCTCCGGTGAGGAACTGCTGGAGACCTACCACGCGGAGCGCCACCAGGCGGGGGAGCGGGCGCTGAAGTACACCATGGCGCAGTCGCTTTTCCAAAAATCAGACCCCCGGCAGGAGGCGCTGCGCGACCTGCTGGGCGAGGTGCTCCGCGTGGAGGGGGCCGGGGTTCCCATCGCGGCGCTTGTGACAGGGCTCGACGTGGCCTACGACCTGGGCGCCGGCCATCCGCTCCTGGGTCGCCGGATGCCGGACCTGGAAGTCACCACTGCCGAAGGTCCCATCCGGGTCTTCGAACTGCTGCACCAGGCGCGGCCCCTGCTGCTGGACTTCAGCGGGCAGGAGTTGGGTGCGGGCCTTTCCAACGGCAGGGTGCGGCATGTTCCGGCCACGTACGACGGCGGCTGGCTGCTTCCCGTGCTGGGTGCTGTAGGTGCGCCCGCCGCAGTCCTGGTGCGGCCGGACGGGTACGTCGCCTGGGTGGGTGAGGGCTCAGCAGACGGGCTTGCCGAGGCCCTGGACACCTGGTGCGGCAGGGCCGGCGGCTGACCTCTCAGCGCAGGTTACTGCTTCGGCCCGGCGATGTTCACCAGCCACTGGACACCGAATTTGTCGGTGCACATGCCAAAGGTGTCACCCCAGATGGCTGTGTTCAACGGCATTGTCACCGTGCCGCCGTCGGACAACTTCTCCCAGTAGCCCCTGAGTTCCGCGTCGTCACCGCCGCTGAGGGAGATGCTGAACGTGTTTCCGGGCGTGTAGTCCATCCGCTGCGGAGTGTCCGACGCCATCAGGGTCAGCCCCGTTGGGGTATCGAGTTGTGCGTGCATGACCAACTGGTCTTCGGAGGGATCCTGGCTGGCCTGGAATTCCGCGAACGTGCCGATGTTCAGTTCACCGCCAAAGACGTCTTTGTAGAATTCCATGGCTTCACGGGCATTGTTTCGAAAGCTCAGATAGGGATTGAGCCGGGTGGGCATACGGGGACTCCTTTTGTGAGCGGGACTTCGTTGTCGGCACGCGTCATGCTAACAGGGCCCTCCCCAAGCGGGAAGGGGTCGGGTGAAGCCTCAGTCGTCGAAGTGGGCCTCAGCTGTTCCAGGGCCCGAGAACCGGTCCACCAGCGTTTCGGCGAGTTCGTTGAGCTTTTGGTTCCGGGTGCTGGAGGCGTTGCTGAGAAGGCCGAAGGCGGCATCCCTGCTGCAGTTGTTCTGGGCCATAATGATGCCGCAGGCCAGGTCGATGGCGGTCCTGGTGTCCATGGCCGACTTCAAGTGCTCGGCCCGCTGTTCCGCAGCCACGATCCGGACTGCGAGCCGCAGGGCCTTTCCCGCCATTTCGGCGAACCGGAGCCCATCAGACACCGCCTGCTCAGTGAAGCACCCGTGGAGGGGGCAAAGAAATCCAGGACTGCCCCGGCGTCGTCATCCATCTTCATGGGGATGCCAAGGGCACTGGCAACCCCCGCGGCAGAAAGGGCGCTCCGGTATTCCGGCCACCGCAGGTCGGACGAAACGTCTCCCAACAGGACGGGAACTCCGCTTTCCAACGCTTCCACGCAGGGCCCGTCTCCCAGCGTTTGTTCAATCCGGTCAAGCACCGCGGCCCTGCCGCTGCTGCCGCCGATGGTGGCCGTACGCTTGCGCCGGTGCAGGGTGACAGCGCATTCGATAGGCACTCCGGTAGTGCTGGTCATGCTGGCTGCCGCGAAGCCGGTGAGTCCATCCAGCACCGACTTGATGTCCTCCGTCCCGGCGATCAGATCCACAATCCCTTCAAAGTCGTCCGCCATGTCCTGGTCCACCATCTTTTCAATGTAGAAGCAGCAGGAATCAGCCACAAGGGCGGGATCAGCGCACCGATACCAGCCTTCTCCAAGCCCGCGCACAGCGCAGTTATGGAAACGTTATATATGCTTGCTTAGTGGTTTTTAGGTCCAGCAGCGGAAATTTGTCAGTACCGGAACGCCCGTCGGCGCCCCAAGCGGGGCTGATCGCGGGGCGCAAGCATGCCCTGGATGGGCTCCGGAGCATCGCCGTGGCGGGCGTGTTCTTTTTCCATACCGCCACCGACTCCATGCCGGGTGGATCCATCGGTGTTGACGTGTTCTTCACGCTGAGCGGCTTCGTGATCACGCTGCTGATCATGAAGGAACGGATCGCCACCGGCCGGCTCCTGGGCGTCTTCTACGCCAAGCGCCTGGCCCGGCTTTGGCCGGCGCTCCTGGCACTCTGCGCGGTGGTCGTCGCCGTCGGCCTTCTCTTCCCGGCGTCAGGCTGGGGCGGCCAGGCGGGGTTCGTCCTTCCCGCTGCCGCGTACGTGATGAACCTGGCGCACTTTGGCATGTTCGGCGAGTCCATTGCGGGTGAAACCCTCGGCCCCACCTGGACCCTCGCCGTGGAAGAGCAGTTCTACCTGGTGTGGCCGCTGCTCCTGCTGCTGATGCTCCGCTTCTGGAAGGTCCGTACCTCAGCCTTGGCCACCGTCGCCCTGGCCGCCGTCTTCGTACTGAACCGGTTCCTGCTGGTGAACGCGGGCGAGCCGCTGGACCGCATCTACAACGGACCGGACACCCGGGCGGACGAACTGCTGATCGGCTGTGCGCTCGCCTTGATGTTCACGGCCGTGCGGGACGGTTCCCGGCTGCACCGCGCACTGGTGTCCGCTGCCCGCTGGGCTGCACCGCTGGCCGGCATCTCCCTGGTGGCAGCGCTGTTCCTGCTTAAGGAGCCGGACACCCCCGGCGACTGGTTCAACCTGTTTTGGACGTGGGGGCCCGCGGCGCTCGCGTTGTTGTCCGCGGTACTGATCGGTTCCCTGGTGCTCCAGCCGGCTGGGTTCCTCTCCCGTATCCTCAGCCACCCCTGGCTGGCCCGCCCCGGCCGCGATCTGTCCTACGGCCTGTACCTCTGGCACCTGCCCGTCTACCTGCTGCTGACGCCCCTGATCCCGGCGCTGCCGCTCCGCATCGCACTGACCGCAGCCCTCACGGTATTGCTGGCGTACGCGTCCTTCCGCTTTGTTGAGCGGCCGCTCCGGGGATGGGCGAACAAAAGGTTGGAGCCCGCCGTCGACCGTTCAACGCCTGCAGGTTCCACTCCTGGGACTCCGGGCCGCGCGCCTTTGGCGCCTAATGCTTCCAAGCAATCAGCGCAGGAACCCGAGCCTGCCGGCCAATTGACCAACTGACGCCTGACCAACCGACGCCGGAAGCTGCAGGTCAGTCCTTTCGGATGCCGGGCATGCCCATGGACTCCGGTTTAGCGGTGCTGGAACAGTCCGGGCAGCACACAGTGTTTTCGGCTTCGTCAGCCACCACGTGGGGAACGGCGCAGCAGGCGTCCCCGCGCCACGCGTTGACGCCTTCACGCACCGCAATGCCGGCGATCACCAGCGCCGCGCCGGCGTCTGCCCACCACCAGCCCAGGGTGCTGTTCAGGACCAGGCCAACCAGCAGCACGGCGGAGAGGTAGGTGCATAGCAGCGTCTGCTTGGAATCGGCCACCGCTGTCCGTGATCCCAGTTCCCGCCCAGCCCTGCGTTGGGTCCAGGACAGGACCGGCATGACGGCCAGGCTTAGCGCCGCGATCACGATGCCGGGCACCGAGTGCTGGGCTTCTCCCGCACCCGCCAAAGAGCGGATGGCATTCACAGCCACGAATGCGGCCAGGGCGAAGAATGAGATGGCGATGATGCGCAGGGTCAGATGCTCACGCCGCTCCGGGTCCTTGGCGGAGAACTGCCAGGACAATGCCAGTGCGGAGGCTACCTCGATCACCGAATCCAGGCCGAAGCCGATCAGCGCCGAGGAGTCGGCCGCGCCGCCCGCCCACAGGGACACGACGGCCTCGATGACGTTGTAGGTGATGGTTGCTCCCGCCAGAAGCCGGATTCGCCGGCTCAGCACCCTGCGGCGTTCCACGGTGGGGGAGTTAAGTGCAGCGGTCATGCGAAGCATTCCCCATCCGGAGCGCAGCAGGCTGGGTCCACCGCGAGGACAACATTGATGAGGTCCTTGATAGCGTGGCCGATCCGGGCGTCCGCCAGTTCATAACGGCTCCGCCGCCCGTCCTGCACCGCAACCACCAGTCCGCAGCCGCGCAAACAGGTCAAGTGATTGGACATGCTCTGCCGGGACACCCCTAAGTTGTCCGCCAGGTCGGAAGGATAGGAAGGGGCGTCTGCAAGTGCCAGAAGGACTCGGGCGCGGGTAGGGTCCGACACCGCATAGCCAAAACGGGCCAGCACAGGGGCGTGGGTGAGGGTCTGCATGGGCTGGAGGGTTTGCACGGTTTTAGAGTACATCCATCACTGTATTCAGGTGAAGATGAACCGTAATCCCAGTCCCCGCGACAAGTTTTCGGCTTGAACAACCGCCGCTGAAGTGAAGGAGGCGTTCAACGTTCGGTGGCCCGCCGGCAATTGTCGGACCCCCTTGTCATGATGGGTTTATGGGGAAGGCGGCGGTGGTGAGGGCGTTCGAGGAGATTCGCGCTGCCCTTGCTGTGCTTCAGGCTGAGGTGGACGGGGCGGGTCTGGAGGCGTTCTCGGATGCTGATTCGTTTTTGGATGCTGAGCCTTTCTCGGTTCCTGATCCGTTGCGCGGTTTGGCGGATGGGTGCCTGGAGATTCTCGCCGGGGCCCGGGAGGTGGAGGCGCGGGTTGCGGGGTTGAAGGCGAAGGCTGCGGTGGGGTACGCGGAGGCTGCGCATGCTGTGGTGGGCCCGGACGTGCCGGTGGTGGCGCAGGAGATGGCGGTCGCGGCGGAGATCGGGTGCGTGCTGGCGTTGGGTCCCCGGGCGGCGGCGTCGTTCCTGGCCACCTCCCACGCCCTGACCAGCAGCTTGCCGCGGACTTTGGAGGCGCTGCAGTCCGGGACCCTGTCATGGCAGCACGCGATAGTGCTGGCCGACGAAACGGCGAGCCTTGATGCGGCCGGGGCGGCGGCGTTGGAGGCGCATTTCCTGCCACCCGATACACCGGACCCGGACGCCCTTCCCCCGGCCAGGGGGTGCCCGGTTGGGGAGCTGCCGGCGCACCGGTTCCGGGTCAAGGCGCGGACCTGGCGGGAGCGCCACCACGCCGAATCGATGGAGAAGCGGCATGCCAGGGGTGTGGCGGAGCGGCGGGTGGAGTTCCGGCCGGACCGGGACGGGATGGCGTGGCTGGGCGCGTACCTGCCCGCGGACCAGGCCCAGGCTGGCTGGAACCGGCTCACCGTTGCCGCACGGGGTTTGCAGGGGCCGGCCGAGGACAGGACCCTCTCCCAGCTGCGGGCCGACAGTTTCGCCGCAGCGATCCTCGGCAGCACCAGCGGCAGCGGGACCAGCGCCGCATCGGGAACTGGCCACCATTCGTCGCCGGTCCGCGCCGAGGTGCTGGTTACGGTTCCGGTGTTCGCGCTGATGGGCCTGACCGATGAACCGGCGATGCTGGACGGGTATGGTCCGGTGCCGGCGTCGATGGCGCGGCGACTGGTCGCGGACGGGGCGGGCTCGTTTTACCGGGTGTTGGTGGACCCGCGGGACGGGGCGCCGTTGGAGATTGGCCGGAAGAGTTACCGGGTTCCCAGGGCGATGCGGGCCTGGCTGCGGATGCGGGACGGGAAATGCCCGTTCCCGGGCTGCAGCAACACCTCCCTGGACACGGAGGCCGACCATCTTCTCGCCTGGCACCACGGCGGCACCACCGGCATCAGCAACCTGGGACAGCCCTGCCCGAAACACCACAGGCTCCGGCACACCACCGCCTGGAAACCCACCCCGGCCAGCACGAACGAACCACCCGGCTGGACCTCACCCACCGGCCGCCACTACACAAGCGAACACCAGGACTGGGAACCACCAAAGTGGCCACCCGGGTTCCTGCCCGGCGAACGAAGCCAGTCCCGCCAACGAAGCCGGGCCCGCGAACGATGCCGGACCCGCGAACGAAGCCTCCTGGGGAAGCACGCCTTCAGCCCCATGCCGTGTGAGCCGCCGCGCCGGTAGACCGGCCTGTAGTCCTGCTACCCCAGAGGGTTGGCCGATTGGCAGGTCTGGTCGCTGCCCGTCTGGGCCACCACGCCGCCTGAGGAGTCGGCGGACGACGGCGGTACGGCGGGTTTGGTGCCGGCGGCAAAGTCCGTGCCCGCGTACAGTTGCACGCCCTGGATGTTCGCCACCTGCTGCACGTTGCCTGCGGGCAGGCCGAACAGCGCTGCCACGTCCGCGGCCACGTCCTCGAACCCGGGCGAGTAGTAGACCATGGTCTTCTCCTGCGCCTGGGCCTGCAGCTTGGTCAGGTTGGTGAAACCGGCCTCAGAGAGCAGCCCGGCAATGGCATTGCTCCGCCCAGTCACGCCGGTGCCGTTGGCAATGGAGATGGGCTGCAGTGACTTGTCGTAGGCGGGTGCCGCGGGAGTTGCGGGCGCCTCCGTGGGGGAGGCGGAGGAGGGCTGGCTCAGGTCCGGGCTGCTTCGGAGCGCGGCGAAGAAGTTGGAGGCTGTCGGCTCATTCAGTGCCAGCCGGTTGGGGTCCGCCGGCGCCGGCACCGTGGGCGTGGTGATGAAGTTGATGTTGGCCGGGTCGATGTTCTTCAGCCGGTTGGCGATGGTCAGCAGTGATGGGATGGAGGACAGGCCCGAGTCAACGGTCAGGTTCCTGGTGATGGTGTCGGCAATGGTCAGGGTTTTCTGCGGATTGCCCAGCGTGCCCTCGGACTTGAGCTTCCGGCTGAGCGAAGCCAGGAAGCCCTGCTGGGCCTGGATGCGCCCCAGGTCCCCGCCGTTGGCGAAAGCGTGCCGGGTCCGCAGGAACGCCAGCGCCTGTTCGCCCTGCACCTGGGACGTTCCGGCAGGCAGGTTCAGCCCGCTGTCCGGATCGTGCACGGCATCGCTGACGCAGACCTCCACGCCACCCACGGCATTGGACAGTTCCTTTACCGCGTTGAAGTCGGCCATCATGAAGTGGTCCACCTCCAGGCCGGTCAGTTTGTTCACGGTGTCCACGGCGCAGCCGATGCCGGCCTGTGCCATGGCGCTGTTGATCATCACGTCCTGGCGGGCGGGATATGCCTGCTTGGTTTTGGGGTCCGTGCACGCCGGCACGTCCACCAGCAGGTCGCGCGGGAAGCTGACCACGTTGACGTGCTTGTTGTCCGCGGAAATGTCCAGCAGCATCATGACGTCGGACTGGCCGTAGCCGGAGGAGTCCTCCGCGCTGCCGTACTGGCTGTTGCTGCCGTCCCGGGTGTCGGAGCCCAGGACCAGGATCTGCATCCGGTCCGTGCTGTCGTTCACGGTCCCTTCGGTCCGCTCCCCACCCGCCGTCAGTTCAGACGTTGTGATGTTCGACTGCAGGCGCCACGCCCAGTAGCCGCCGAAGGCCACGGCACCGACAAGCAGCGCGGACACCACGGCGGTAACGGCCTTGAGCCAGCGCGGGACACGGCGTACAGGCCGACGGCGGCGCAAACTGGCGGCGTACAACTCGCCTTGGCCGGGGTAGGCGCCGGGGGCGGAGCCAACCTGATCCGGGTCGGGGGATTTTCTGGAACCGAACACGAAAAAATGACCTTCGGGAGGGGACAGGTTTCGGCTACCCTACAGGCCCAAGCTGGCAATTCCCCAAGAACGGCAGCCTGCAGCCGCGCCGTCCCGGTCCTGGCGGCGGCAGAGGGCGTACTCTTTTTTCTCGGCGGGTACCCGCCCCGGAGATGGGCCCGGCCATGGGGAAAGCCCTGCTGTGCAGGCTGAGGAACGGACAGATGAATACAGGACAAAAGCAGCGCGTGGCGGGCCGTCCTGCCCGGCGCGGGCTGGGCAAAGTGGCGGTGTGGCTGGTGGATGACTCCCCGGGACGCCTCCGGCCGCTGATCCTGGCGGTGGTCCTCACGCTCTCGGCGATCGGACTCGTGGAGGTGGCATCGGCGTCGTCCGTGGAATCTGTGGCGGCAGGAAACAATCCGTACGACCTGCCCCTGAAGCAGGCCATGTGGACCGTGGCTGGCGTGGTGATCATGCTGGTGCTGGCCCGGATGCCCGTGCGGCGGATCCGATGGCTGGGTTGGCCGCTGCTGATCGGCTCCCTTGTTGCCCTGGTGCTGGTGTTCACACCGCTGGGAATGTCCGTCAACGGCAACCGGAACTGGCTGAGCGTGGGAGGTTTCACCGCGCAGCCCTCCGAGTTCGCAAAGCTCTCGCTGATCGTCTGGGCCGCCGCCATCCTGGACCGCAAGCAGGCCCTCCTGGGGCAGTGGAAGCATGCGGTCATTCCGTTGGCACCCGCAGGGGGACTGATCATGCTGATCGTGGCGCTGGGGCACGACCTGGGCACCACCATGATCATCATGATGATCCTCGCCGCCACCATGTTCTATGGCGGAGTCCGGATGAAGGTGTTCTCGGTTGCGGGGCTGGTCTGCGCGGTGGCAGCGCTCCTGCTCGCGGCCACCAGCGGCAACCGGATGGGGCGGATCTCATCCTGGCTGGGCATGGGATCCGACGAGGACGCGCAGGGAATGGGCTACCAGGCGCAGCACGGCGCGTACGCCCTGGCCTCCGGCGGCTGGTTTGGCGTGGGCCTGGGACAGAGCCGGCAGAAGTGGAACTGGATCCCCGAAGCCCACAACGACTTCATCTTCTCCATCCTCGGCGAAGAACTCGGCCTGGCCGGAACCCTGCTGGTGCTGGGGCTGTTCGCCATCCTGGCCATCGCGGTGTTCAAGACCATTGCCCGCACCACGGACACCTTCTCGCGGATCGTGGCCTGCAGCGTGATCACCTGGATCCTGGGACAGGCCGTGATCAACATCGCCATGGTCAGCGGACTGCTGCCGGTGATCGGCGTGCCGCTGCCGTTCATCTCCTATGGCGGATCGGCCATGGTCTCCTCACTGGCGGGCATCGGGGTGATCCTGGCGGTAACGCGTCCGGAAGGTGTACACCCTCACCCCACCCGGTCCCGTCGCGCCGGACCCGGCCGTCCCGTGTCAGCCCGGCCCGTGTCAACCCGAGCTGTGTCCGGCCGGGGCGTGAAGCAGGCCCGGGAGCATGCGTACCAGCGGTAGCGCCGGCGGGACAACTCCTCCGGCGCCCATGACTGCCATCCGCTTCATCCTGGTCTTCGGGGTGGTCAGTGCGCTGATGGACATGGTCTACGAAGGGGCGCGGAGCGTCACCGGCCCTTACCTGGGTGCGCTGGGCGCGTCCGCGCTCCTGGTCAGCGTGGTCACGGGGGCTGGTGAAGCGGTGGCCTTGGTGCTCCGCCTGGTGTTCGGGCGGCTGGCCGACCGGCCGGCGCTGCGATGGACGCTCGCACTCAGCGGTTATGCCCTGACCGCGCTGTCCGTGCCGTTGCTGGGGATCACCGATGCGCTGTGGATAGCCTGCCTGCTGGTCCTGGCGGAAAGGCTGGGCAAGGCGGTGCGGAGCCCGGCGAAGGACACCATGCTGGCCGAGGCCGGTTCAGCGATGGGGCAGGGCAAGGCGTTCGCGCTGCACGAGGCGCTGGACCAGGTGGGGGCGCTGGTGGGGCCGCTGCTGGTGGGGGCGGCCCTGGCGCTGTCCGGCAGCTACGGTCCCGGGTTCCTGCTCCTGGCTGTTCCGGGGCTTGCTGCCATGCTGATTCTGTTCCGCCTCAGGCGACGCGTTCCCGACCCCGGTGTCTACGAGCCTTCCGCCGCGCCGCCAGCCCCACCCACCCCCGTTCCCGCCAGCCCCGTTCCCGCCAGCCCCGTTCCCGCCAGCCCCGTTCCCGCCCAGGACACAATTGCTGGGAAGCCGGCCCCAATGCCGCGCCAGTACTGGCTCTACGCAGCCTTCAGCAGCCTGACCATGTTCGGCTATGCCACGTTCGGCCTGCTGTCGTTCCATCTGGTGGCCACCGGACTCCTGCCGCCCTCATTGGTCCCGGTGCTTTACGCCGCGGCCATGGGAGTGGATGCCGTGGCGGCATTGGTTTCCGGCTGGCTTTTTGACCGGGTGGGGTTGAAGGTTCTCCTGGCCCTTCCGGTCCTGGCCGCCGCGGTCCCGTGGCTGGGCTTCAGCAACAGCACGGCGCTTGCGGTGGCGGGGGTGCTGCTGTGGGGAGCAGCGATGGGTGTCCAGGAAAGCACCATGCGGGCCGGGGTGGCGGGCCTCGCTCCGGTGGCCCGGCGGGGGAGTGCTTACGGGATGTTCACTGCCTGCTACGGCCTTGCCTGGCTGGCCGGCAGTTTCGTCATCGGCCTGCTCTACGAGATCTCAGTTCCTGCACTTGCGGTTACCGTCACGGTGGTCCAGGCCGCGGCCCTGGCGGTCTTCGCCGTCGTGCGTCCGCACGCCTCCGGCATGGAAGGCCAACTGCCGTCTTCGGGGAACGAAACTACCTAGGCGACCGCCCCGGCAATCTCGGGGCACTCAACGCAGCGGACGTCCGCAACCAGGGACCCGGCGTCGTCCTTTTGGAAATGGGTGACGTGATTGGTGGTCCTGCCGCAGGTGGGGCAGAAGCTCTGGCTTTGTTTTGTCCACATGCATGAATAATACGGAACGCCCCCACAAAGAGAAGATCGCGGGCCAAAGTATGTGGATCGCCGCAGTTTTCCTTTACCGGATCTTGACCAAAGCTGCTGGCGATCCTTCAGGAAATGCTGAGTTTCGCCGCATAGCTTGGGCTCATCAGGCAGTACGGAAGGAGCGCAGGACAATGACCATTACCGATTACTTTGTGGCTCTCGGCGGCATGCTGGCTTCACTCGGAGGTGCAGGGCTGGTGGCGGCCGGCCTTATCAGGGCACGGGCACGGCACTAGGATTTTCGCCGCAGTTCCTACGCGATTGCCGGGGGCTCGAACCGTGTTCCGGGCGTGCCGCTGGGCAGTGACCTCAGGATGTTCTCCGCAACGCTGCGGACCTTCAGGTTCCGGTGCCGCGAGGTGCCGGCAAGCTTGCTGAACGCCTCCGTGTATGAGCAGCGGTTCTGCGCCATGAGCACGCCGCAGGCCACGTCGATGCTGGTCCGGCTCTCCAGTACCTGTTTCAGGTTGTCCCCGGCGCGGATGACGCCGTGCACGTCGAGGGCCAGCTTCAGGCTGTGCGATGCCACCTCGCCAAACCAGGCTGCCTCGTTGATCACCTTGGCGTTGAAAACGTAGTTTGCCGGTCCCAGGAACACGAGGGCTCCAGCCGAGCCCGGCTGCAGTTCCAGGGGAACGGCAAGCGCTGAGCCGAAGCCTTTGTCCAGCAGCCGCCTGCGGTACGCCTCCCAGCGGGCGCCGGCCTGGTTGATCACTGCCGGCGCCATCAGCGGCGAACCAAGAGCGGTGGGGCTGTCCCCGTGCTCGTCCTCCGATGCCACGCTGGCCGCGGCCGGAGTGCTGCCGGCGGTGGCAAAACAGGACCGCTGCCGGTGCAGGACGGCGGCGCACTCCAGTGCCCTTCCGGCGGAAGTGCTGATCCAGCGGGCGGCAGCATCGGTGAGCTTCTGCAGGGACCCTGCATCGCCGTCGGCCCCTGTCACCAAATCCAGCAGGAACCCCTGCCGTTCGGGCTCCACATTGTCTGCCGGGCCAACCGCCACCCTGCACCCCCGTCTCGTCACGCCCCTTGGCCGTGGCGCCGCGGGTTGGAAGAAACCTATTGGGCCGGGACGGTGTGCGGCACGAGTAGCCGGTACTCTACTTTTCCCGTGCCGCCCGCCCGGGTACTTGCCTGCTGCTTTTCAACGTTGTGGAGGTGGCGGGGGAACAAGTGGGCTACCATGGGTTTGTTAGACAGCCAAGCAAGTAGGATATCGAAGGAATTCGCATGAACCCGCATGGTGCAAGCGAAGGCTACTGGTACCCACCCGTCGAGGGCGTCGAGCCCGGGGCTGTTGATGTCATCAACGCGCTCCGCGAATTCCGGACCTCGGAGAGCGCTATGAGAAGGCGCACCCGCTCGTCCGCCGCAATGGGGGAGACGGACCTCCTGGCGCTGCGGTACCTCATCGATGCAGAGGCTGCCGGCGTGGGAATCCGACCCACGGAACTTGCAGCCCGCCTGTGCATCACGTCCGCCTCCATGACCAGTCTTGTGGACCGCCTGGTGTCCGGCGGCTACGTCACCCGGGAGCCCCACCCCTCGGACCGCCGCGCCGTCATCCTGCGGCCTACTCCCGGCGCCGACGAGGAAGTCCGGCACAACCTGAACCAGATGCACAAGCGCATGCTGGAAGCCGCCGAATCGTTGTCTTCCGAAGAAATCAAGGCCGTCATGCACTTCCTGGTGCGCATGCGGGAAGCAGTGGACGCCGTCAATTCCGGCCCCGGCATTACCGGCCGGTAGACAAAGAGATAATCCTAGTTAGACTAGCTACATTGTTAGTTAACTATCGGACGGCGGATTGCATGACTGCAGTACTTGAACCTCAGGCGCCGGGGCAGTCGACCCGCGTTGAGCATTACGAAGAACTCCCGCTTCAGCCCGCGCCCTCTGTGATTGGCGACCCCGCGGCACCCTTTCACTGCGGCGCAGCGATGGCGGCCGGCCCCGTACCGATAGCGTCGCTGGGGTGGGCACCATTGGAGCTTGGCTCGGCGGAATGGTCCTGCGCATGCGGTTACAGGATCGTCGAAGGCGGCACTGCCGGTGATCCGCTGGAGGCCGTCCAGCTGGCTTCCGCAAGGGTGGAGAGCCTCCAGTGGGAGCTGGATGCGGCGCAGGAGCGGTTTGAGCATGCAGTCCAGAGCGCCGCGAGGCTGGGTGCAGGGCAGGAGGACCTGGGCAGGGCCGCCGGCCTCACCGTTGAGGAGCTTCACGACATCCTGGTTGCCAAGGACCAGCTGCGGTAAAACAAAAACTGCTCCACCACCCCGAAGTGCAGCCATCCGTTTGTTCAGATGCAGCTGCACTTCGGGCTGTTGGAGCGGAAAGAGAAGCGGTGGTCGGCCTGCTCTGGCCCGAAAAATGGGCGCGGCGAGCGGCCGGGGAATTTATGCGGCCAGGCGGCCGGCCGTGTGACGCGGATGTCGGCGGTCAGCCAGCACGCTGATGGTGCAGGGAGCCTGTTCCGGATCGATTTTGGCTGGAAGGTGCCTTGTTTCAGAGGCGGCGCGGAGCATTTCCAGTGCTTCCTCGTCCACCCAGGCGCTGGAAACGTCCAGTTCCAGGTCCAGGCCTCCCCTGAGGGAGTTGGCACGCTTTGCCACTACATAGAGGGCGTTGACGCTGTGAATGGTGATATGCCCCGTTGCAATCACCTTGGCCTTGCTGTGGTCCAGATCCACCCGGACAACGATGTTCAGCTTAGAGTTCAAGTTGTAAAGCCTTCCCCGGCATTGGCTGCGACGCTGCAGCTTCTTGCATGGCCCGTTTGCATGAGCCTCAATTAGATTAGGCAACAAATGTGACCTGCGCAACACGGGGGGCCTTTATTACACCGAACGTAGTTTCCTACCAGTTTGAGGAGTGCCATGAGCATCGACCCCGCAGGAAAGCCTTCCGTCCTCTTTGTCTGCGTCCACAACGCCGGCCGGTCCCAGATGGCGGCAGCGTTCCTCACATCCTTGTCCAGGGGAGCCGTCGAGGTGCGCTCCGCCGGTTCCCAGCCGGCCGACAAGGTCAATCCGGCGGCGGTGGAGGCCATGGCCGAGGTAGGCATCGACATGTCCGCAGAGGTCCCCAAGGTACTCACCACCGAGGCAGTGAAAGAATCGGACGTGGTGATCACCATGGGCTGCGGTGACGAGTGCCCGTTCTTCCCGGGCAAGCGCTACGAAGACTGGGTCCTGGAGGATCCGGCCGGCAAGGGCGTTGAGTCCGTCCGTCCAATCCGTGATGAGATCAAGGCACGCGTTGAACAACTGATCACCGAACTCCTGCCCGCGCAGCACGCGGACGCCCAGTAGTACCGCCACCGAAGGACAATCCATGAGCAAAGAACAGCTGATCATCATCGGCTCCGGCCCCGCCGGCTACACCGCCGCCATCTACGCCGCCCGCGCGGGCCTGAACCCCCTGGTCCTGGCCGGCTCCGTCACCGCCGGCGGCGCGCTGATGAACACCACTGAAGTGGAAAACTTCCCGGGCTTCCCCGGCGGCATCCAGGGCCCTGAGCTGATGGACGGGCTGCAGCAGCAGGCGGAAAAGTTCGGCGCGCGCATTGAGTACGACGACGCCACGTCCGTTGACTTGAGAGGTTCCGTTAAGCGCGTGGTCACCGGCGGCGGGGAGACTTACGAGGCTACGGCCGTCATCCTGGCCACCGGCTCTGCGTACAAGGAACTCGGCCTGCCTGAGGAGAAAAAGTTCAGCGGCCACGGTGTTTCCTGGTGTGCCACCTGCGACGGGTTCTTCTTCCGTGACCAGGACATCATCGTGGTTGGCGGCGGCGACTCCGCCATGGAGGAAGCCACCTTCCTGACCCGGTTCGGCAAGACCGTGACCGTGGTGGTGCGCAAGAACGAGCTGCGCGCCTCCCGCATCATGGCGCAGCGGGCCAAGGACAACCCCAAGATCCGCTTCGCCTGGAACTCTGCCGTTACCGCCATCCACGGCGACGGCAAGGTCACCGGCGTAACCCTCACAGACACCCGTTCCGGTGAGACCCGGCACCAGGACGCCACCGGCATCTTTGTGGCCATCGGACACCTGCCGCGGACCGAACTGGTGGCGGGCCAGGTGGACCTGGACGAGGAAGGCTACATCAAGGTGGACGCCCCCACCACGTGCACAAACCTGCCGGGCGTCTTTGCCTGCGGCGACGCCGTGGACCACCGTTACCGGCAGGCCATCACCGCCGCCGGCACCGGCTGTGCCGCCGCCCTGGACGCAGAGCGGTTCCTGGCCGCACTGGAGGACGCGGCCAGCATCGCCACCGCCCTCGTGGAAGAACCCACGCACAGCTAAGTACTCCTGCCCGGGCACTCACTGTTGCCCGGGCAGGCTTCATTCCGCGGGTCAGACGACTTCGGGAAGCCGTCCGGTTAATACTGAAACTGGAGCTGCGGACCAGCGTTCACGCTCCGGCTCGTAGGAGATCACCATGGACGCGTCGTTCTCGCGCGCCTCGTCGATGGCCAGCAGCAGGGCGTCTTCCATATGCCTGGCATATTCCAGCCGTTCGGGCAGGGACCCCTGCAGCCCGCCGTCGTCAATCAGCACGTGGCCCTTGCCGTCCACGATCACTTTCAATGAATACCCGCTGTCCTCATGCAGGGACCCGCGGGTAGATGAAATCTCCGTGACTCGATCTGCCCGGACCAGCCCGTTGCCCAGCGTGCGGATCCACACTTCGCCCATGAATTGACCTCCCCTTGGCTGCGGGCGCGGATCAGCGCCCATAAGGCGAACGCTACTCCTCCGCGCGGCTTTTGTGACCCCCCGAATCCGCCTGCTGCGCCAGCGGATATGGCAACCAGCGGCCGCCGGATTCAGCTATTGTTGTGCGAGAAAACCCGCACTGGGTATGTGAGTTTTGGAGGAATGCATGTGGTCGAAGTTGGATGCGTACCTCTTTCCGCTGCCGATCACTGCCGTCTGTCCGTCGGGGACCTTTGAGCTGGACGTTGCCTCAGGAAGCATGAACTGGTCCGAGGGCATGTTTGGCATTCACGGGCTGCAGCCAGGTGAGGTGGTGCCCACTTTTGACGTGCTGATGGCCCACAAGCACCCGGGGGACCGGGAACCGGTGCGCGCGCTGTGGGCGGACCTCCTTGAGGGCGGTGGCCAGGGTGCCCTGCTGCACCGGATCATTGACGTCCGCGGCAGGGAGCGGCGCGTCTTTTCTGCGATCCAGGCCGTCGCCGCGCCTTCCGGGCGCGTAGAGCTGGCCCGCGGCTTCATGGTGGATGTGACCCAGAGCCTGCGCATCGAGTCCCAGCATGCCGCGACGGAGGCCATCGAGGGTGCGTTCGGGCACAAGGCGGTCATTGAGCAGGCGAAAGGCATTGTCATGGCCCTGCACAGTGTGGATGCCGAATCGGCGTTCCGGGTGCTGGCCGCCAGAAGCCAGCACGCCAACGTCAAGCTGCACCTCGTGGCGGAGGAGTTGACCAGCGCGGCGGCAAACGGGAAGGCCAGGGAAGTCCTGGAGGGTTACTGATTCCCGGTTATCCCATGACCTGCTGGTTCACCCACCGCTCCAGCGACGGGACCAGCAGCAACACCGCGACGCCGGCCACCATCAGGACGTGGACGAACACATTCCACGCCGTGGTCCCGACAGTTTCGCCCCCGCCGATGGCTGCGAACCAGAAGGGCGCCAGGGCCACAAGCCCAAGTGCAGCCGACGCGAGGGCCGCATTTTCCCACCAGCTCCACCGGGCAAACAGTCCCCACGTGGCCACCAGGAACCCCAAGACGGTCAGCAGCGCAAGCACCATGGTGATGTTCCACCAGATACCTGACGTGTTGACCCCGCGGGTGGCGAAGGTGGGCGTAATCCACAACCAGCTGCTCCCGGCCATCAAGAGGGCGATGCCGCCCAGGGTGCGAAGCGTAAACATCTTCCACCACCTCCTTCAGCCAGCGTGGTTGCCCTGGGCGTCGGCGAAACAGGGCCGAAGGGCCCGCCGTTGTCCGGTTCGTGGGTCCATGGGTTCTCGGCGGCTGGGCGGTAGGGCCGGGCGGTGGCAGGAAGGCGCCGCCGGGGGACCTTCGGCACTTTCGGGCATGGTCCCTATGCCAGACCCTGTTGCCATGGCGGACAGGACAACCACCAGCCGCAGCGGCAACCTTGGCTCAGCCATCGTCAACGCCCTGCTGCTGTACGGGATCAACATGTGGCCTGGGTGGCAGGTGCTGCCGTTCCTGACAGCCGACATGTCCCGCGTCCTTGACCTCATCAACGCGTCCCTGATCGCGGGCATCATCGTCAACCTCGTCTGCGTGGTGATCCACGCACGTACCCTCGTGGCGCTGGGCAACCTGGTGGTCATAGGCTTCGGGGTTGCCGCCATGCTGCGCCTGTGGGAGGTATTTCCCTTCGACTTCGGCACCGGCTGGTCCGGCTGGCCGGTGCTGGTGCGGGTGCTGCTGGTGCTCGGCATCGTGGGCTCGGCCATCGGGGCGGTGGTGGAAGTCGTCAACCTGTTCCGCGCCCTGGCCGGGTTGGAACCAAGGGCCCGTTGATCCACTCTCCGCGGAGGCCACTGTGAGTCCCTGTCCGCTGCGTCACACTGCAGCCTCCCCAGGGAGGGGGCGGCCATAGGATAAATCTGATGACTTCCCCGGACCCCTCCCAGCCCTTCAGCCTGCGCAGCATTGCGGTCGCCGCTTTCGGACCCACACTGCTCTTCGGAATTGGGCAGGGCGCCATCCTTCCGGTGGTGGCATTATCTGCCCGCGAGTTGGGCGCTTCGGTGGCAGTGGCGGCCCTGATCGTCACCCTCATCGGACTGGGATCCTGGTTCTTCAACCTGCCAGCGTCGCTGGTAACCCTTCGATTCGGTGAACGCTGGTCCATCGTGGGCGCCGCCGTCGCCGGTGGCCTGGCGCTGGCAGCCGCCGCCACCTCCGCCCTGGCCCCGAACGGGCTGTGGCTGCTCGCCGTGGCGATGGCCGTCGTCGGGATGTCCGGGGCGGTGTTTGGCCTGGCCCGCCAGAAGTACCTGACGGAGGCGGTGCCGGTGGCCTTCCGCGCCCGGGCGCTGTCCACGCTGGGCGGCGTGAACCGCATCGGCGTGTTCATCGGCCCGTTCGCGGGCGCGGCGGTGATGCAGTTCTTCGGCATCGCCGGCGCCTACTGGGTGGG
Organism: Pseudarthrobacter sp. Pseusp20; assembly: GCF_059492155.1. NCBI lineage: Bacteria > Bacillati > Actinomycetota > Actinomycetes > Micrococcales > Micrococcaceae > Pseudarthrobacter > Pseudarthrobacter sp. Pseusp20. The sequence continues at coordinate 3,626,633 of NZ_CP168521.1, read as the reverse complement.
GGTGGTGGCCATGGCGGCCGCCGCGCTGCTGTCCCTCACCATCCCGGACCTTGCGACGCCGGATGTCCCCTTGGGCGGGGACGCGGGCCCCCAGCCCACGCTTCGGAGCGTCGCGGTGTCGCATGCCGGCGTGTTCCTTTCGCTGGGCGTGGGCATCCTGCTGCTCAGCGCGCTGCGGTCCTCCCGGCAGGTGGTGATCCCGCTCTGGGCCGACCACCTGGGCATGGACGCCACCTCCGCATCCCTGATCTACGGGCTCTCCGGTGCCATCGACATGCTGGTGTTCTATCCCGCCGGGAAACTGATGGACCGGAAAGGGCGGCAGTGGGTGGCGATTCCCTCCACGCTGCTCATGGGGACTGCGCTGCTCCTGATCCCGCTCACCGGTTCCTTCGTGGGACTGCTGCTGGCGGCGCTGCTGATCGGCTTTGGCAACGGCATCAGCTCCGGCCTGGTGATGACGCTGGGCGCCGACTTTTCGCCGGACCGGGGCCGCGGCCAGTTCCTGGGCCTCTGGCGGTTCATGGCGGATGCCGGCTCCACAGGCGGCCCGGTCCTGCTGTCCGGGGTGACCGCCCTGGCCTCCCTGGGCCCGGGGATCTCAGCCACAGGCCTGCTGGGGTTCGCGGCGGCGGCCGTGTTCGGCGTCGTCATTCCCCGCCTGAAGCACCGCCGCAACTACTGACCGCCGGGACGCCACCCCAAGGCTGGCGTCCCGAACCGGTTCCCCGGGTCAGCGAACGATCTTGAAGTTGAACTCCGGCGTGCCGAGGGCGCCCCAGAGGCGAAGCCAGACAGGGAGGAGCATCTCCGTGCCACGGGCGGTCGAGATGTCCCCGAGCTCGATGACGTCCTGGTGCCCGAAATCCTTCAACAGTTCCGTGACCATGTGCTTGGCGTCCGCGTCGTTTCCGGAGACGAAGACAGTGCTGGCCTCGGGAAGGGTGTCCGGACGCGCCATGAGGTCGGCATTGAGGGTGTTGAGGGACTTCACCACGCGGGCGGTGGGGAAAGCGCGCTGGATCTGCTCACCGAGTGAATCGGTGTCCTTGACGAACAGGGTGGGCGGCATGCCCTGGCTGAAATCGAGCGGGTTGGCGATATCCAGAATGACCTTGCCGTCAAGGTTCTCCGCGCCTACCTGTGCCAGGGCATCCAGGGATCCGTTGCCGTTGGTGGCGTTGATGATGAGCTCTGCCCCGACGGCGGCCTCTGCGTAGCCGGCCAGCGAGACGCCCGGGTTTGCTGCAGCCCAGGTGGCGAAGGGTGCGTTGCCCATGGCGTCTGCCCCAGTGCGGGCGAGCGTGGCTTCGGGGCTGCGGGTGCCAATGGTCACGGTATGTCCGAGCTCTGCCAGGCGGGCGGCGATGGTGCGGCCGACAGTGCCGGTTCCGAGGACAGCAGTCTTCATGGTGGTTCCCTTAGCTTCATATTTAACGGGGTCGGATCCGATGTGACGGATCGTTCTCATTAGTTTGTGACGGATCGATCCGTCTGTCAAACTAAAGGCGGTACATTTTTCGGCTTGGGTTTTGGAAGGGTGGGTTTGCCGTGGCGCGCAAGAGCGGCGAGGAGAACCGGCGCAATGTGCTTGAGGTGGCCACGCGCCTGTTCTACCAGCGGGGAATCCGCGCGGTCGGGATGGATACGGTGGTCAAGGAATGCGGGGTGGGAAACGCCACCATTTACCGCCAGTTCCCCACCAAGGACGCTCTCGCCACAGCGTTCGTTCAGGGACGCGCGGACGCCTGGTTCGAGCGGATGCGGCAGGCGGCCGGGGAACGCGACGACGCCCGGGAGAAACTCACTGCCGTTTTTGAGGTGTTGGCCGGAGATACCGCCGGTGCTACCTACCGCGGCTGCCCGATGCTGAACACGAACACCGAGTTTCCGGAGGGCAACCACCCGGCCCATCTGGTGGCGGCAGCGCACAAGCAGCAGGTGCGGGACTGGTTCCAGTCGCTGGCAGCCGACGCCGGTGCGCAGGACCCTGGCGAGCTGGCCGAGGAGTTGCTCATCGTCCTCAACGGGGCCTATGCAACAGGCGCGGTTCTCGACGGCGCCCGCTACGGCAAGCGTGCCCTGAACCTGGCCCGGCGCCTCGTGGACGACGCCTGCACCCAGCGCTAGTCACGGTGAAGCTGGTCGGGGCTAATACGCCAGGTCCAGCTGCGGCTCCACTTCCCCCGGACCGTCATTGCGGGAAGTGTCGCAGGAGCGGGTTATTCTCGACACATGAGTGATCCCGGCGCTGAAGCCCGCATCAGCCCGCTGCAAAAAGCCGTGTGGTGGGCGCAGGACTATGTTTATGCCGCGGGCTGGCAGGTCCGCGGATTCCTGTCGCGCGTGCAGCCGGAGTCCTTCCACAACGGCACCCGGCAGCCCGTGCTGATCATTCCCGGCGTGTACGAAAACTGGCAGTTCATGATGCCGCTCATCCAGGCCATCCACGACGCCGGGCATCCCGTGCACGTGGTCACGGTGCTGCAGCGCAACAAGATGAAGGTCCCGGACGCTGCAAAGCTGGTGGCCCAGCACCTGGAGGAGGCGGGACTGCGCGATGCCATCCTGGTGGCGCACAGCAAGGGCGGCCTGATTGGGAAGTACGCCATGCTGTCCCTGGACCCGGAGCACCGGATCGACCGGATGATCGCCGTGTGCGCACCGTTTTCCGGCTCGCGATACGCCCGGTACATGCTGCTGCCCAGCCTCCGGATCTTCTCGCCGCGCAACGCCCTGACCCTCCAGATGTCCCGTGAACTGACCATCAACAGCCGCATCACGTCCATCTACGGGCCGTTTGATCCGCACATTCCGGAGGGGAGCGTCCTTCCCGGGGCCACCAACATTGAACTCCCAGTGGCGGGGCACTTCAGGATCCTGGGCGACCCCGGAACCGCGCGGATCATTGTGGAGCAGCTGAACCTTCCGGCCTGACGCCGGCGGGTGTCTGTGTTGCCGTGGATGCCCTGGTTGCTGCGATGCGCCTGGCGATGAACGCTGCGTCCGTGCCTACGCCGTGGACCATGGAGGACGCCAGCGACTGCTGGAAGATGGCGCCCAGGAAGTAGAGCCCCGCCTGTGCCCGTGCGACGCCGCGGTCCTGCTCCGGCCCGCCGTCCGGGCCGAACACCGGCAGGCGGATCCACTCCAGCGCGGGCCGGAAGCCGGTGCACCACATGACGTTGGCAACCTCAAGGGTCCGGCCGTCCGCCAGCAACGGGCGGCCGTCCCTGACGCCTTCCGTCCTGGGGGCGCGTTCGACGCCGGCACGCACCAGGTCCCGGTCTTTCACCCTGACCAGTGGTCCGCTGTGCGCAAGGATTTGTGGGCGGGCCTTGCGGCCCATCGGCGTGTTGAGCGTCAGGACGTGGGAGAAAGCGAAGAAGACCGCGAGGGTCAGTGGCCTTGCTGCCACGGCGTCGATGGGCCAAGGAATCTCGCCGGGATGCCTGCCGGAGAGATATGTCGTGCGGCTGGTGGCCAGCTCCAGGGCAATGTCCGCGCCCGAATTGCCCGCGCCGACCACCAGGACCGGGCCCGGGGCGAGGTCTCCTGGGTTCCTGTAGCTTGCCGCCGTGAACTGCTGGATGTCCGGGTTGAGGTGATGTGCGAATGCCGGAACTTTGGGCTTCCGGTCCCAGCCGGCGGCCACCACCACGTTGTCCGCCTCGAACTGCCGGCCGCTCTCGGCTTCAATGACGAAGTGATGTCCGTTGCGGCTGAGGCTGGTGACCCGCACGTTGTTCCGGATCGGCAGCGCAAATCTTTCCGCGTACCTGCGCAGGTAACCGGCAAACTCCTCCCGGGACGGGTAGGACCACGGGGGAGCCGGGTAGCGGCTGCCGGGAAGGGCGTCGTACCGGGCCGGGGTGAACAGCCGGAGGGAGTCCCAGCGGCTGCGCCAGCTGTCCCCGGTACTGGCGTTCTCATCCAGGATGACGTAGGGGCGCTTGAGGCGGGACAGGTGGTAGCCCATGGCCAAACCCGCCTGGCCGCCGCCGATGACGACCGTATCGAAGTGCTCTGACATGACGCCTGCCCTTTCGCCCGGACTGCTGTGAGCCTGCCACGGCGTTGCGGCTTTTGCCGCCGCCTTGCGGGTTCGCTACTGCCTGTCCGGGCTTCCTGCTAAGATTCATCCGAATATACTTCGGATGAAATTAGGGTAGGCCTCCCGATGGATGCAGTCAATGCCCCGGCCCGCCGCTATCACTCGCCGCTCCGGAAGGAACAGGCGGCGGCCACCCGCGACGCCGTGTTGGCTGCTGCCCGTGAGCTTTTCGTGGGGGAGGGCTACCGTTCCAGCACCGTGGCCGGCATCGCACGGAGGGCTGGCGTCGCCGTCGACACCATCTATGCCACCATCGGCCGAAAACCGGACCTCCTGAGGGAAGTGGTGGAAACGGCCATCTCCGGGACCGGCCGGGCGGTGCCCGCCGAGCGCCGCGACTATGTGATCCGAATGCGGGAGGCGAAGGCTGCAGCCGAAAAGATTTCCATATACGCCCATGCTCTGGCCCGCATCCAGCCGCGCCTTGCTCCGGTATACGTGGCGTTGCGCGATGCCGCCGGCACGGATCCCGACTGCGCAGCACTGTGGAAGGAAATCTCCAACCGGCGGGCGGCGAACATGCTGAAGTTCGTTGAGGACCTTGCCTCCACCGGGGAACTGCGGACGGACCGGCCTGCCGAAGAGCTGGCCGACGCCGTGTGGAGCATGAACGGGCCCGAATACTGGGTGCTGCTGGTGGACCAGCGCGGGTGGAGTCCGGAACGGTTCGCAGACTGGCTGACCGATGCCTGGTGCCGGCTATTGCTGGAGCAGAAATAAGCTGTATTCCGATAGAAGTGCAGGTCAGGGGCGGGTTGAAATTTCAAATAACTTGAGCTTTCGTTGACGTTTTACCCCCTCACTTCCTGAGCTTGGCACGGCAATGTTGTCCCCAGCTAGACAAAACGCACACACCAAAAAAGTCTGAGGGGACATCATGAAGAACAGCACTCTGATCAAGGGAACCGCAGCCATCGCCGTTGGCGCAGCACTGTTGCTGGGCGGCGGGGGAACCCTGGCCAACTGGAACGCGGCAGATGCCGCGACTCCCGGCATCATCGTGGCCGGTGACCTCAATGTTAAGGCTGGCGCCGGCGTATGGACGGACCGCAACGGTGCCACCATTGACATCAGCACTTACAAAGTGGTCCCGGGTGACAAGCTCACCTTCACCCAGGATCTGACCGTAACCCTGGTCGGCAACAAGATGGCCGCCAACGTTGTTCTCGCCGATGTTCCCACCAGCACTTTCACTACCGACAACGTCATCGTTTCACCGCTCAAACTCACCAACAGCGCGGGCGATGTAACGTCCAGCACTGTCTTGAAGCCCGTTACCGGAAGTACCACCCAGACGGTCACGGCAACAACCGTTTTCGAATTCAAAGGCGCCACGACCGGCCGCAGTGATGTCACCAAGAACTACAACCTCGGAAACGTGAGCTACACCGTGACCCAGGTGAACTCCGCTAACGACGGTCTTTCCTAGCCTTGCGCAGGCGGGTGGCCTCAAGGTCACCCGCCTCGATTGACCGAAGCCCGGAATCAGGACCAGGAGGAACCATGCGCACCAAGCGCAGGCTGCAGGCGGCAGCGCTGACCGCCGTTGCAGTGGTCCTGGGACTGTTCACCGTTCAGGGAACCTACGCGTTGTGGAGCGCGGCGGCATCAGCCTCCCCTGGGACCATCACGTCGGCGTCGTTCGATACGGCGCTGACGGCGGTCAACACGGGACAAACAACCACAATGACCCTTGCTGACGGTTCGGCTGCCACCTTGACCCTTTCTCCCGCAGGGACACTGGGCCCGGGCACCTCGGTCTACGGCGGCGTGGTGGTCACCAACAACACCAACGCCGGCGGCCAGTTCAACACGGCGATCACGGCAGGCCAGCCCACCATCGCAAATGTCAGCGGCGGAACCCTCGCCGGTTACGTCACCGTCAACGCGAAAACTGCGGCTTCCTCCGCGGAATGCAGCACCGCCACAGGCTTCGCGTCAATCAGTACCGCAGGGCTTGTCTCGCCCACGGTTGTCAAAGGCGGTTCCACCGTCTTCTGTTTCCAGGTGAGCCTGGGCTCCAGCGCCCCCTCCACAGTGAAAGGACAAGCAGTGAACATCTCGCTCCAACTCACCGCACGTCAGCTCTGCGGGGTGCCCAGTGGCTGCTGACCTGACCGAACGCCTGCTGGGCGGCGAAGCCGACCCGACAGAACCGGGGAGCGGGACTCCGGCAACCACCCGGCAGCGTGGACGAAGGCGCACTGCCGCCTGGGCCGTCGTCGGACGTTTCCTGAGCATGGCAGCCATGCTGGTGTCACTGTTCGCCGCCCTGGTCCTCATCGTGGTTCCGGTGGCGACGGGTTCGCAGACCTACACGGTGCTGACCAAATCCATGGCGCAGAAGTACCCGCCGGGCACGTTCATGGTGATGAAACCTGCCCCGTTTGATGAGCTGAAATATGGTGACGTCATCACTTTCCAGCTCTACTCAGGCCGGCCCGATGTGGAGACGCACCGGATCGTGGGGTTCGGGTCCACCCAGCAGGGCGAGAAGACACTGATCACCAAGGGCGACAACAACGGCGCCAACGATGAGAACCCCGTCCGCGCCATCCAGGTCAAGGGCAAGCTGTTCTACGCAGTCCCGTACGTGGGTTTCGTGGCCAACTTCCTGGGGAATTCCGACCGTGGGACCTGGACAGTCATCGCTGCCGTGGCACTCATCGGCTACGGAGCCATCACCGTGTACAGGTCGGTCCGCAAGACCCGTTCCCGGGACAACGCGGCCGCCGGGGCGCAGTAGATGGCACGGATCCGGAATGCTCCCGGTGCGGGCCTCGCCGTCGGGGCCTTCATCCTCACGGTGCTGCTGGGCATAGGCGGCGCCTCGGCCTCGGCCCTCTGGCAGCAGAGCGCCACGGCCACCATGACCGTCACTGCCTCCGGCGCGTGGCCGAACCAGTTCTCGGGATTCACCTGCACCAATGACAACCCGCGGCAAACCGCAACCTTGTCAGCGGTGGGGACGACGGCGCCAACGACACTTACCTACGCCGCACTCCAGTCGAACGGCACGTATGGGCCCTCCTACAACGAGTCCGTAAGCCTGGGAACAACCAGCACCATCACCCTGACCATCAACTCGCAGATCGTGCTGGCCAACAGGACCACCACCCCACTGACCATCCGTGTCACAGCGACATACGCGAACCAGGTGCAGACCACCGCGTCAGCCACCGTGTCACTGGAACAAGGAAACAACAGCAACAAAGTCACCTGCTTGTCCACGACCTTCTAGGCGCCGGTCCACCGCCAGCCCGACGGAAGAAGGCGCCGCTGCTAACACCCCCCACGCAGCGGCGCCGCCTCCCGCCGGGCTGGGGATTGCCCGTCCAGCGGTGGTTCTGCCCGCCCTCGTCACGACGCGCATATTCACTTTCGACCCGCAGTTGCCTTTGCGCCCCGGATATTTGGGCCGCGGAGGGGAATATCCGCGTCGAGAACAACTACGCGCGTCGAGAACAACCCTGCGCGTCGAGAACAACCCTGCGCGTCGGGAAAGGCGATGCGCGTCGAAGGTGAGTTCCCGCGCGAGGTGCGTGCCGCCGTCGTGCCTTCCGGTCCGTGTCCGCCCGCACGCAGCCGCGGCCCGTCCGTACACTGGCACCATGTCATGCCGTATCAGCGAACTGGTCCTGAACTGTGCCGACCCGGAACTGCTTGCGCGGTTCTGGAGCGGGGTCCTGGGTTATGTGGAGATCGACCGGGAGGATGGTGCGATTGAGATCGGACCGCCCGATGCCGGCTTTGGCGGTCTGCAGCCCACCATCTTCCTGAGCCCCAGCAGCAATCCGCGGGTGGGGAGGCTTCCGCTGCATATCGACGTCAACCCCGTGGACCGGGACCAGGACGCGGAGCTGGAACGCCTGCTGGCCCTCGGCGCACGGCCGGCCGACGTGGGGCAGACCGGCGACGAGCAGTGGCACGTGCTGCAGGACCCGGAAGGCAACGAGTTCTGCCTCCTGCGCAAGCGGCTCGATCCCTGAGACCTCCGCCGGAGAGGCTGCAAGCGGGAGAACAGTGGGGGTACCGGGCGGCGCCCACTTCAAGACGCCGCCCGGGCACCTGCAACTATCCCGGGCATGGCTCAAGCCAGGGGGTATCAATTCCTCAAGATTTGCTCAAAACCCCGCTGCCGGCGGCCGCTCCGTGCTACTGGGCGCGTCCCGCCGTCGTGCCGCGTAGGCGAACAGGGAGGTTGTGGCAACGGTGGCCAGGTATCCCGCGATCACAATCAGGGAGATGCCTGCCCAGAAGTAGTTGGTGGTGCTGGCCTCCTGCCACGGACTGGGCGCAATCCGGATCAACGAATACACCGCCACCACGGCCGAGGCCAAGCCGATCAGCACCGGCAGCGTAAGCCAGATCCGGGCGGATCCCACATGCTCGCCGAACCCGTCCCATTCGTTCCATGAACCACGGCGGAGGATCAGCCAGCCAGCAGGGATCATGAACGCCCCCACCAGCAGGAAGGCTGCCACCACGTCGGCGGGCCGGTGCCATTGGTTGATCAGCGTGGACACCCCCGAGGCGATGGCAAAGGTGCCGCCAATGAAGCCGGCCATGGGGCGCCAGCGCGGCGACGCCATCAAAAACACCGCAGCCGCCGCGGACGCGGCCAGAGTGGTATGCCCCGACGGCAGCGAATTCAGCTCCAGCGTCAACACGCCTTTGTCCGGGCGCGGCGGCAGGAGGTCCTTCAGTACCTGGGTTGCCACGTTGGCGCCGATGCACGCGGCCACGGCGATCCCTGCCTCCGTCCAGTGCCGCCGGATCACCGTCACAAAAAGGACCACGACGGCGGCCATCACCAGCGAGATGGTGGGCAGCAGGTCCAGGAACCGGGTGGCGGCCTTGCCGGCGGGGCCGTGGATCTCCACGGCCTCCACCAGCGCGGACTCGTCAATGAACTGTCCGGTGGTGGTCTGGACGAAGAAGTAGTAGGTGGCAACCAGCCCGGCAATGCACGCCAGGGTGGACAGCACGAACAGGAACGCCGAGCCCGGGGCAGGCCGGGCCGGGGTCCTGGTGGGTAGTTGCCGTGAAAAAGTCATCGCGGTTAAGGGTGACACAGAAAGCTGGAAGACCTCTCAAGCGTTGAAACTGGCTCGCACTAACTGTCGTTTTCAGGGCTCAAAACGACAGTTACTGCGAGCTAGTTGGGCGGCGGGGGGTTGATTGGGCCGCGGTGGGTGGGTTGGACCGGGTCCAGCCGGGGGATGCTCGCCGCGGCCACCAGCAGCGCCAGCACACCCAGCCCGAACGGAAGCGCCGTGGCCGTGGCGATGCCGCCCACCAGCAGCGGCCCGCCGGCGTCGCCCAGTTCGCGTCCCAGTTCCGCCGAGCCCATGGTCCTGCCCATCCGTTCGGGGGGTGTGGTGTCCGCCAGGTGGGCGAAACCGAGGGGGGTCACCGCGCCGATCCCAACCCCGATGAACGCCGCGGCAACGAAGATGGTGACCACTCCCGGGGCGGCCGCCACCAGGCCGACGCCCGCGGCAATCAGCAGCAGGCCCGTCGTCGTGCCCCTGTTGTCCGTGACGGCGTGCCGGTCCCGCAGCCGCCCGATCCACGGCTGGGTCAGCACCGAGCCCAGCGCCACCACGCTCACCGCCGCCGTCCCGGCGAAGGCGTCCAGGCCGTGCCGGGTGGCCAGCGCCGGAAGGAAGCCGACGGCGGCACCCAACGCACCCGTTGAGGCAGCCAGCACCAGCGTGGGGACCAGAAACCGGCGCTCGCCCACCTGCCGCGCGAGGTCCAGCACCGTGTACCGCTTCCGCGGCAGCGGCGCCAGATGCGGCACGGACAGCAGCACCCGCACCGCGGTCACCGCAGCCAGCGCGGACAGCGTGCCGAACAGCAGCGGGAAACCGCCGGCCAGGATCAGCCCCGCGCCCAGCGGTGGGCCGATGATGTATCCCAGGCTTTTCCAGGACCCGTACCGGCCAAAGTAGGTGCCGGCCTTCCCGCCGCGGGCCATCCTTGCCACCATGGCGGACGACGCCGGCGAGAAGGCCGACGCCGCCGCGCCCTGTCCCAGCCTGGCCAGGGCAAGGATCAGCGGGTCAGCTGCGCCAAGGCCGATCAAGGACAGGGCGGCAAAAGCGAAGAGGCCGCCGACGACGACGGGTTTGGCGCCGATGCGGTCGCTGAGCGCACCGAAGACGGGCTTCAGGAAGACCTCGGCAACGTCGTAGAGGGCCAGCAGGATGCCCAGGTTCAGCAGGGTCAGCCCGATGTTTCCGCTCTGCGCGCCCAGCCCGGCCGCGATGCTGTGGGCACCGAAAGCGGTGACGAACCCCGCGGCATACAGCGGTGCCGAGGACGAGCTGGCGGCCTTGCCGCTGGACTGGGGGTGGCCGGTGCTCATAGTGGGGACTTTAGTACCTTCATAAATTTGTGAAAACTTCGAAGACTTGAACCATGAACACCGTTGTCCACACAGCGAACCTGCACAAGCACTTTGGGCACGTCAGGGCCCTTGACGGCCTCGACCTGGAAGTCCAGCGCGGTGAGATCCACGGTTTCCTGGGTCCCAACGGCGCCGGGAAATCCACCACCCTGCGCATCCTGCTGGGGCTGGCCAGGCCCACGTCCGGCTCCGCGTCCGTCCTGGGTTTCGAGCCCTGGACCCAGGCGGTGGAGCTGCACCGACGGCTGGCCTACGTTCCCGGGGACGTCCGGCTCTGGCCCAACCTCTCCGGCGGGGAAACCATCGACCTGCTGTCCCGGCTGCGCGGCGGCACCGCCGACGGCGGTGCGTACCGTCGTCGAAAAGCCCGGCTGTGCCAGGTCTTCGACTTCGATCCCGCCAAGAAGGGACGCGCCTACTCAAAAGGCAACCGGCAAAAAGTGGCCCTGATCGCGGCCCTCGCCACCGAAGCCGAGGTGTACCTGCTCGACGAACCCACCAGCGGCCTTGACCCGCTCATGGAGGAGGTCTTCCGCAGGGAGCTGCTCACCGCCGTCGACCGCGGAGCCACCGTGCTCCTCTCCAGCCACATCCTCTCCGAGGTGGAGGTGCTGTGCCACCGGGTGAGCATCATCCGCGCGGGCAGGATTGTCGACGGCGGGACGCTGGACTCCCTGCGGCACCTCACCAGGTCGGAGGTGTCGTTCGCCGCTGACGGTTTGGACCCCGAGGCCCTGGCCCGCCTGGGGGCTGTGCATGACCTGACGGTCGACGCCGGGCGGATCCGGTTCAGCGCCGACACCGACCGGATCGCGGAGGTGCTTCCCGCCCTGGGCGCCCTGGGCGTTCAGGGCCTGACGATTGTTCCGCCGTCCCTGGAGGAACTGTTCCTGCGCCACTACGGCGACAGCGCCGGTACCGCCGGGCCACAGGCTGATGCGCCCGACGGCGGACATGGCTCCCGGCGCCACCTGCTCGGCGCGAGGGGGCGGGCCTGACATGGCCGTCCTCCTGATCCTTTGGGGCCAGCGGCTGCGCCGGGACCGCTGGCAGCTGGTGAGCTGGGTGGCGGCCATCGGGGCGTTCGCCTGGTTCGCAGCCGCCGCAGTGACCCAGACCTACGGCAACGTGGCCAGCCGCACGGAAATCCTGCAGGTGGCCATCGCCACGCCCGCCATCCTGATGCTGCGCGGCCTGCCCCGTGGCGCCGACCAGGGGGCCTTCACGTTCTTCCTGATCTACGCGTTCCTTGCCCTGCTGGCAGGCCTGATGAGCACCTTCCTGGCGGTCCGCCACACCCGGGCGGACGAGGAGACGGGGACGGCGGAACTGGTGGCCGCCACGCCTGCCGGCCGCCTGCTGCCCAATACCGCCACCCTGCTGCACGGCGTCACAGCCAACATCCTGGTGGCGCTCGCGGTGTTCGGTGGCTTCGCCGCCCAGGGGCTGGACGCGCAAGGCTCCCTGACCGCCGGGGCCGCAGCGGGCGCCGCCGGCCTCGCCTTCCTTGGCGTGGGACTGCTGGTGGCCCAGTTCATGGGGACTTCGCGCGGTGCGAACGGGGTCTCGGCCGCGCTGGTGGTCCTGGCCTATGTCCTGCGTGGGATCGGGGACGCCACCGGAACGCCCGGCGCCGACGGGACCACTATGACTGAAGGGGCTGCCAGCTGGTTCTCACCGATCGGCTGGGGCCAGCAGACGTTCGCGTTCTCCGGCAACCGCACCTGGCCGCTGCTGCTGCCGGTGGGGCTCGCCGCCGGCTGCCTCGCCGCCGCCTGGCTCATCCTCCGCACGCGGGACAGCGGGGCCAGCGTCTGGGGCGCCAGGCCGGGACGCGCCGCCGCCCGGCCGGGGCTGCGAAGCCCGGCAGCCCTGGCACTGCGGCTGCAGTCCGGGTCGATCATCGGGTGGGGGCTCAGCGGGCTGGCCCTCGGGCTGCTGGCGGGGTCGCTCGGAAAGGCGATTGCCGCCGTCGACACCCCTGACACCAACATCACTGCCGTGATGCGGGCCATGCTCCAGTCGCAGGGCACATCACTGACCCAGCTCATGGTGTCGGTACTCTTCTCGATGGCCGGGGTCCTGGCGGCGGCGTGCGCCCTCCAGGCGGTGATCAGGCTCCGGCAGGAGGAAGCCGCCGGAACCGCCGAACTCCTGCTGGCCGCACCGGTGGGCCGGGTCCGGTGGCTGGCCGGCTACCTGCTGCTGGGCGCGGGGGCCGTGGTGCTGGTGGTGGGCCTGGCCGGGGTGGGGGCGTGGGCCACGCTCACCGGTTCCGGGGATACCTCAATGCCGGCCGATGCGCTGTGGGAAACCGCGTTGGCCCAGCTGCCCGCAGCGTTGATCTGCCTTGCCGTTCCGGCGCTGGTGTTCGTCCTGTGGCCTGCCGGGACCACCGCCACCAGCTGGGCGTTGCTGGCCCTGGGCGTGATGCTGGGAATCTTCGGGGGCATGCTGGGGCTGGACCAAAGCCTGCGCGACCTGTCCCCGTTCACCCACACACCGGTACCGCACGGGGACGCCACGGACTGGAGCGGCGCATGGTGGATGCTGGCCATCGCCGCGGCTGCCGCCGCGCTGGCCATTGCGGGCATGCGGCGGCGGGAAGTGGGGTCGGCATGAGCACCCGAGCTGAGGTGGCGGCTGCCCGGGACACGCTGGCCGCCGCGGCTTCCACCGCCGCCGCTGCCGAAATAACTGCCGCTGCCTTCGCCGCCGCCGGTTTCCCCAAGATGCCGGCACGGACCCTGCTGGCACTGGTGTCCTCCGAGCAGGGGAGCCTCACGGCTGCGGAACTTTCGGAGCGGCTGGGGGCCAGCGCCGCGGCGGTCTCCGGGGCTGTGCGGTACCTGCAGACGGTGGGCTTCGTCCATCGCGTCTCCCAGCCCGGCAGCCGCCGCGACCTCTACGCCCTGCATGAGGACGAGTGGTACGTGGTGTCCATGCGGAACAGCCCCATCTACGAAAAGCTGGCGGCCCTGACCGACGCCACGGCGGAAACCCTCCCGGAGGGATCAGCGGCCCGGGCCCGGGTGGCGGACATGGCCCGGTTCTACCGGTTCCTCAATGCGCGGATGCCGGCCCTGCTGGACGACTGGGAGCGCGAACGGGCAAGGGAGGCCACGCCGTGACCATCATCGACAACGCCGTGTACGTAAACGGGCTGCGCACCGAGGACCCGGAAGACCTTGACGAGACCTACTTCCTGCTCCGCCAGCGGGAGGGGATGGCGTGGATAGGGCTGTACCGGCCTGACGCAGAGGAACTGCAGTCGGTCGGCGAGGAATTCGACCTCAACGCGCTGGCCATCGAGGACGCACTTGCCGGCCACCAGCGGGCCAAGCTGGAGCACTACGGCGAGTGCCTGTTTTTGGTGCTGAGGCCAGCCCGGTACCGTGACGACGAGGAAAGGGTGGACTTCGGCGAGATCCACGTCTTCGCGGGCGACGAGTACGTGGTCACCGTCCGGCACGCCGAGTCCCCGGATTTGGCCAAGGTCCGCCGCCGGATGGAGTCCATGCCGGAATTCCTGGCCCTGGGACCGGACGCGGTGCTCTACGGGATCCTGGACCAGGTGGTGGACGAATACGAGCCGGTGGTGGCGGGCCTGGAAAACGACATCGACGAAATTGAGGATGACCTGTTCGGTGCGGATCCGGACGTATCCCGCCGCATCTATGAACTGTCCCGGCAGGTCATCACCTTCCAGCGGGCCACGAGTCCGCTGGCGGGGATACTGCAGGCCCTGATCGCCGGAGCCCCGGACCGCGAACAGTCAACCGAGCTTCGGGACCACTACCGCGATGTCCTGGACCACGTCCTCAGGATCAATGAACGCGTGGCATCCTTCCGGGCCCTGCTCCAGAACGCGCTCGCCGTCAACGCCGCCCTCGTGGCCCAGCGGCAAAACGATGAAATGCAGCGGATGACAGAGTCCAGCTTTGAGCAGAACGAGCAGGTCAAGCGCATCTCCTCCTGGGCTGCCATCCTGTTCGCCCCCACGCTGGTGGCGTCCATCTACGGCATGAACTTCGTCAACATGCCCGAACTGGCGTGGACCTATGGCTACCCCTATGCGCTGGGTGTGATGGCGGCCATGGGGCTGGCCCTTTACCTGGCGTTCAAGCACAACAAGTGGATCTGACGTCCTTCGCTGGCCCTGCGCCTCCTCGACGCGCAAAATTCGCAGTGAGGTGCGGCTACAGTAAACGGCATGCTTGACGAACTCCTGGCCAGCGCGCACGTGGTCAGCCTGCCCATGCGCGTGAAGTTCCGGGGAATCATGGAACGCGAGTCCCTCCTGCTCCGCGGGCCGGCGGGCTGGGGCGAGTTCTGCCCCTTTCCCGAGTATGGCGACGCCGAGGCATCGCACTGGCTGGCCGCCGCCATCGAGGCGGGCTGGCAGGGGTTCCCGGCCCCGCTGCGGGACAGCATCCCGGTGAACGCCACCGTGCCGGCTGTCTCCGCGGACCGGGTGCCCGACGTCCTGGCCCGGTTCGGCCGCGTGGACGCCGTCAAGGTCAAGGTGGCGGAGCAGGGCCAGTCGCTTGACGACGACGTCGCCCGGGTCCGTGCCGTGCGCGCCGCTTTGCCGGACGCGGCCATCCGCGTGGACGCCAACGGCGGCTGGGACGTGCCCGGCGCCGTGGAGGCGTTGACCCGGCTGGCGCCTGTTGGGCTGGAATACGCAGAGCAGCCGGTGCCTTCCATCGAGGGCCTTGCCGAGGTCCGGTCCCGGCTTCGGGACGCCGGGACGCCGGTGTTGATCGCGGCCGACGAAAGCGTCCGCAAGGAAACCGATCCGCTCCGGGTGGCCCGGGCGGGCGCGGCGGACCTGATCGTGGTCAAGGTGGCACCGCTTGGGGGAGTGCGGCGCGCCCTGGACATCGTGGCACAGGCCGGACTCCCCGCCGTGGTCAGCTCCGCGCTGGACACCTCCATCGGCATCCGCGCGGGCCTTGCCCTCGCCGCCGCCCTGCCCGAGCTGCCCTACGCCTGCGGCCTGGGAACAGTGTCGCTGTTTGACTCGGACATCACCACGGACCCCCTAGTGGCCGAGGACGGCGCCATCCGCCTGCGCGACGTTGCCGCCGACGCCGGGCTGCTTGAGCGGTTTGCGGCTCCTGCGGAACGCCGCGACTGGTGGCTGGCACGGCTCCGCCGCGTGCACGCCCTCCTCACCCGAGCGACTGCTGAGTAGCTGCCGTTTTCACGCCCCAAACGGCAGTTAGCCGGCATTGGACGTCGCTGCAGGGTGGCGTCCTGCGGGTGATTGCCGGAGGGTTGCGTGGCTCCTATCATGGTTCCACCGGTTCCTCCCTGCACCGAACAGGGACGTTATTTAAGGTCGCGAGTGCCATGGTGAAGATACCTTTCAGGCATCAGGCGGATGAATCGAAAAAGCGGGAAAACTCCGGGGAGCATCACCGGCTGCACCTGGCGGAATGGCTGAGGCGGGAGGACGAGGGCATCGAGCGTGCCTCCAGCAGTATCTTCCTCAGCAGCCATGACCGGCCACTTGCCCCGCAACGGACCTGCATCCAGGGGCATGAGATCCTGCCGGGGGAGGACCACTGCTCGCACGGGCATCCCGTGGGTTGAGGAAGACGGCCACCAATCGGGGAGTGGTGTTTCCTCATTTTGCCGGCGCGCACAGCCGGTCAAGGGCCTCGTTAAGGGTTGACTCGATTTGGCCGACCAGGAGTTCGCGCATGTTCTGGGTGGACTCATCCTCCAGCTCTGTCGGAAGCGGCGGGGTGGTGACGGTCATCGCGGCCTGGTAGCGCCCGTCGCTGCTGCTGACCGCCACAGTCTGATAGTCCCAGAAGAGCCCCCTGCCCGCGTAGCGCGGCTGGGGCGAGCAGCCATCTGCGTGTTCCCAGAGGCCCAGCCCGTACGGCGAGAAGACGGTCTTCGCCGTCATCGCGCCCAACGACGCGGCGGAGATTGCCCGGCCCTGGAAAAGGGCCGCCATGAAGTGGTTCATGTCCTCCACTGTCGAAACGGCGCCCACGGCCGGCGAACCGGCACTGAAGATGTTGTCAGTGGTATCGATCCGCTCACCCCGGAGGGTCACATAGCCGTGGAGAAGCCCGGATTCGAGCGGGTCGAGGTGGTCCAGGGTGGTGCTCTTCAAACCAAGCGGACCAAAGATCTCCTCACGCATGACGCTGGTAAAGGGCTTATGCCGCAGTTCCTGGATAAGCAGGCCGAGTGCGAGGTAGTTCGTGTTCGAGTACCTAAAGGAGCCGACGCTGGACCCATCCCACGGGAGGGTGCCGGCCAGCTGCAAACCCCGCTCCATCGTCATCGTCCGGGAAACACTTGGGCGGAAGTCGACGTCGCGCGGCAACGCATCGTTGGCCTCCGGCATGCCAGACGTGTGGCTGAGCAGCTGTCTCACCGTGATGGGGCCCGGAGGCTTGAGTGCTGTGAAGCCGGGGATGACATCGTTTACGGGGTCGTCCAGGCCGATGAGGTGGTCGTCGACGAGTTTGAGTACTGCCACGGCCGTCATCGTTTTGGTGACGCTGGCGATCTGCACACGGTCGGTGGCCCGTGCCGGGGTCCTCGTTTCAAGGTCGCGCATGCCAAAGGCCTTGGACCACTCACCTTCCGGCCATTTGACCTGCACGACGGTGGCCACCGCGCCGTCGTTCATGAACAGCTTCACCTGGTTCTCAAGGGAACCGAAGGGGTTGGGGGAGCTTGGGGAGGGGACGGGCTCGTCCGGGGTGTAGGTGCAGCCGGTCACGGCGAGGACGGCGGCGAAGACCGCCCGCCGCCAGGCAGGTCTGTTCGTGCTCATGCCGGGGCATCCGCTCTGGACAGGGTGACGTGTTTGGGCCGCCTGCAGCGCCGTGTCCGGCCAAACCTCTGATGGCGCCGTCCGCCCAGCACTCCAATTTTAAGTCCGCCACCGCCAGCGGGAAGCAGCCGCGGCATGTTCAGCCAACCCACGGAACGGGCGGTACCACCTGCATTGACGGATGAAACGTTCCTGCAGGTCACGGGCGGTTCACCATAACTTCATCCAATTGATGGCTTCCTGTAGGAACCGGCTGGAAGGGTGATCGGGCACCCCAGCGAGAATTCTTGGAAGGTTCCCATGTCTGAAACTGCCCGCAAGTTCACCCTGCTGCCCATGCTCGGCCATACCAAGGGCAAGCGCAGCCCCGTCACCTGCGCGCTCAAGTGCGACAACGCCTGCGCCGGTGACGTCTGCAACACCAGCTCCAACAGCTACTTCCGCGACATCGCCTCCGCCACCCTGTCCCGCCGCGCCGCCCTGGGCATGGGAGCCGCCGGTGCACTCGCCGTCGTCCTCGGTTCCGCGGTGAGCCCCGCCGAACCCGCCTCCGCTGCGGGCCTGTCCAAGGCCGCCAAGGAAGGCTTCGGCAACTCCAAGCTGCAGTTCACCGCCATCAAGCCCGTGGACAAAGCCGTCGACGCCTTCACCGTTCCGGAAGGTTTCACCTGGCAGCCGATCATCCGCTGGGGCGACCCGCTGTTCGCTGACTCGCCGGACTTCGACCTCAACAACCAGACTGCCGCAGCCCAGGCCCGCCAGTTCGGCTACAACAACGACTACACGGACATCGTGGAAATCCCGGGCAGCAAGGGCCGCCGCGCGGTACTGTTCACCAACCACGAATACACCAACGAGAACATCATGGTCCCGGCCGGCTACGACGCCGCCGAAACCCGTGCCATCGGCCGCGCAGCGCACGGCCTGGCCGTGGTGGAACTCGAGCGCAAGAACACCACCAAGCCGTGGAGCTACGTCAAGGGCGCCCCGCTGAACCGCCGCTACCTCTCCGATACCACCTACGAACTGACCGGCCCCGTCGCCGGCTCGGCCCTCGTCAAAACCGTCGCCGATCCCTCCGGCCGCGCCATCAAAGGCACGTTCGGCAACTGCTCCGGCGGCACCACCCCCTGGGGCACCATCCTCTCCGGCGAGGAAAACTTCAACGGCTACTTCATGGCCGGCGGCACCTCCGCCAGCGACAAGCGCTACGGCCTCACCGCCAAGCCCACCGCCCGCAAGTGGGAGCTGGACGATCCCCGCTTCGACACCCGCAACGCCGGCTACGAAAACGAAACCAACCGCTTCGGCTGGATCGTGGAAGTCGACCCCTTCGACCCCACCTCAACGCCCAAGAAGCGCTCCGCGATGGGCCGCTTCAAGCACGAGGGTGCCAACGTGATCGTGGCCGAATCCGGTCACGTGGTGGCCTACATGGGCGACGACGAGAAGTTCGACTACCTCTACAAGTTCGTCTCGGCGGAGAAGTACCGTGAGGGCGACCGCAGGCACAACATGGACCTGCTGTCCGAGGGCGATCTGTACGTCGCCAAGTTCACCGGCAACTCGCCCGCCGCGGAAATCACCGGAACCGGGGCGCTTCCCGCCGACGGCGCGTTCGACGGCACCGGCGAATGGCTGCCCCTGGTGGTCGGCGGCAAGTCAGCCGTGCCCGGCATGTCCGTCGAGGAGGTCCTGGTGTACACCCGACTGGCCGCGGACAAGGTGGGACCAACCAAGATGGACCGGTGCGAGGACGTCCAGCCCAGCCTGCACACCGGCAAGGTCTACGTGGTCTGCACCAACAACTCGGACCGCGGCACCGGCACCAAGGAAGGCGCCACCGAAGTCAACCCGCGCACGCAGAACCGCGACGGGCACATCGTGGAAATCACCGAAACCGGCGACCAGACCTCCACCAAGTTCAACTGGACCCTCCTGATGGTCTGCGGCGACCCCGCCCAGGGCGATGTCACCTACTTCTCCGGCTACCCGGCGGACAAGGTCTCGCCCATCTCCTGCCCGGACAATGTGGCCTTCGACTCCGTGGGCAACCTCTGGATCTCCACGGACGGCGCGCCGTCCGGCATCGGCTACAACGACGGCCTCTTCAAGGTCACCTTGGACGGCGCCGAGCGCGGCAAGGTGGAGCAGTTCCTCTCCGTTCCCCGCGACGCCGAAACCTGCGGCCCGGTCATCCACGACGACGAGCGCATGGTGTTCGTCTCCGTGCAGCACCCGGGCGAGGAAGGCACCTTCGAGGCGCCGCACTCCTACTTCCCGGACTACGTCCCGGCAGGCACGACGCCGGCACCCGGCCAGGTGCGCGCGCCCCGTCCCGCGGTGGTCCAGGTGTTCCGCGGCTAGTCTTCCTTAAGACTGGAAACGCCCGCTCACCTTTGACGGGTTTTCTGGAAACGCCCGCTCACCTTTGACTCCTAATGGGGCCCGGAGGTGAGCGGGCGTTTGGTTTTGGGCGACCAAAGGTGAGCGGGGGTTGGGAGATTGTTTGCCATACATGAGCGGGCGTCGCGGGGTGGCAGACTGGTTGGGTGACTTTGCCGAACGAACCTGCCCCGGAGGCCACCCCTGGATTCCCTGACGGGGATGACCCGGAAGCCCAGTTGAGCGCCCTGGCTGCGGCGCGGATCGCCGTCGACGTCCTGCTCGACGGCGGTGTGCGGCACGTGGTGGTGTCGCCTGGTTCCCGGTCGGCCCCCATGGCGTACGCCCTGGCCGAGGCCTCCGCGGCTGGCCGGGTGGACCTGCTGGTCCGGATCGACGAACGGTCCGCCGGGTTCACGGCCCTGGGCCTGGCCCTGTCCACCGGTTCGCCCGCAGCCGTGCTCACCACGTCCGGGACCGCCGTCGGAAACCTGATGCCGGCGGTGATGGAGGCCAACCATGCTGCCGTACCGCTCATCGTCCTGTCCGCGGACCGGCCGGAGGAGTTGCGCGGAACCGGCGCCAACCAGACCACCGTGCAGCCTGACCTGTTTGGTGACCAGGTCCGGTTCGCGGCCGACATACCCGCCGGAACCAGTCCGGAGCGGGCCATTCAAACCGGGCTTTCCGCGGCAACCGGCGCCTTCCCGGACCTGCCGCCGGGCCCTGTCCAGCTGAACCTCGCGTTCCGCGACCCCCTGGTCCCGTCCCCTGAAGAAGGTCTGCCGGAAGCGGTGGAACGGACGCGCTACCGGGTGGGCACCGAGCCCCTGGTCATGAACCTGCCCCCGGCAGCGGACAGCCTGCCCGAGCGGCGCACCGTGGTGCTGGCAGGGCACGACGCCGGGCCGGTCGCCGAGGCGTTCGCCCGCGCCCACAACCTGCCGCTGCTCGCCGAACCGTCCTCCAATTCCCGGTTCGGACCCAACGCCGTGGGCCCGTACCGGCTGCTGCTGGAGCATTTCGGACCCAGCTCGGCGCAGCCGATTGAGCGCGTGGTGCTGTTCGGCCGGCCCACCCTGTCCCGTCCCGTGGCCGCGCTGCTGGCCCGCGACGATGTTGAATCCGCCCTGTACCAGCCGGTTCCGGTCGCATGGTACGAGCCTGGCCGGCGCACCGAGCTGCCGCTGGAGAACCTGGCCGACCTCGCCGATTTCGCCGGCCGGGGCACCTCCGCCTGGCTGGACACCTGGCTCCTCGCCGGCTCGGCTGCCCAGCATGCCCTGGACCAGGTGGTCTCCGCAGAGGCCGCCGCCACCGGCCCCTCCGTTGCCTCACAGGTCTGGAAGCATGCACGCGGCCAGCTGCTGCTCGGGTCCTCCAATGGCATCCGGGATGTGGACCTGGCCGGCGTGCCCGCCACTGATCCGGCCGCCACCGTCTACGCAAACCGGGGTCTTGCCGGGATCGACGGCACCATTTCCACAGCAACCGGCATCGCGCTGGGCGGCCGGCAGGAGACCACCGCCCTCATGGGCGACGTGACCTTCCTCCATGACGCCGGCGGCCTCCTCCTCGGCGCGGGGGAGGAGCAGCCGGACCTGCGGATCGTGGTCCTGAATGATTCCGGTGGCGCCATCTTCGGGCTGCTGGAGCACGGGGGAGTCCAGGAGGGCGGCCGCTACGGGGACGTCGTCGAGCGCCTCTTCGGTACCCCGCACTCAGTGGACATCGCGGCACTCGCCGCAGCGTACGGCGTCGCACATTCACTGGTAAGTACGACGGCGGGACTCGCCGAAGCGCTGGCCCGGCCTGTGCAGGGGCGCAGCATCGTGGAGGTCCGGACGGACCGCCGGTCGCTGCGGCAGCTCCACGCCCGCATCAAGGAAGCGGTGGCCGCGGCAGTTGAGGGCGTGCTGGCCAGCCGGTAAGCGCCTGGGGGGGCGTGCGCACGTCCTCGACGCGCATATTCCCTCTGGAAGCACAAATTCCCTGGCGCTACCGAGATAACGGCAGCGCCAGGGAATTTGGGCTTCGAAAGCGGACGAAGCTACAGCACGCGGCTGAGGAACTCCTTGGTGCGCGCATGCTGGGGGTTGGCGATGATCTCGCGGGGATCGCCCGACTCCACCACCACGCCGCCGTCCATGAAGGTCAGGGTGTCGCCCACTTCGCGGGCGAAGCCGATCTCGTGGGTCACCACGATCATGGTCATGCCGGACTTTGCCAGGTCCTTCATCACGTTCAGGACGTCGCCCACCAGCTCCGGGTCCAGGGCCGAGGTGGGCTCATCAAAGAGCATGAGCTCAGGCTCCATGGCCAGCGCCCGGGCGATGGCCACGCGCTGCTGCTGGCCGCCGGAAAGCTGGGACGGGTAGTGGCCTGCCCGGTCGCCCAGCCCCACACGGTCCAGCAGCTCAAGCGCCCGCTTCTGGGCCTCGGCCTTCGGCTGGCCCTTCACATGCACCGGTGCTTCCATGACGTTCTGGAGCGCGGTCTTGTGCGGGAACAGGTTGAACCGCTGGAACACCATGCCGATTTCCCGGCGCTGGGCGGCGATTTCCTTGGTCTTGAGGTCGTGGAGCCGGCCGTTGACCTCGCGGTAGCCGATCAACTGACCGCCCACGGAAATCCGCCCGGCACTGATCGTTTCCAGGAGGTTCACGCAGCGCAGCATGGTGGACTTGCCGGAACCCGAAGGCCCGATCACCACGGACACCTCGCCCTGTTTGACGGTCATGTCGATGCCCCGCAGCACATGGTGGTGCCCGTAGTACTTGTGGAGGCCCTCGATCTGGACCAGCGGCTTTTCTGCTGTGATCGTCATCGTGCACTCTCCTCGGGGAAGTCCGTCTTCATTGACCGGTGTGCATCGGCACCGGCCGCGGCAGCCTTGGCAGCAGCCGGGTTGACACCGGCTGCGGGGGCCTGGTTGTCCACGCCCCTGCCGTAGTAGGCCTCGATGAAGTGCTGACCCACCATCAGGATGCTGGTGATTACCAGGTACCAGATGGCTGCCACGATCAGCAGCGGCACGGGCAGATATGTGCGGTTGGCCAACGCATTGGTGGCAAATGTCAGGTCCAGGGTGAACGGGACCGCCAGGACCAGCGAGGTGGTCTTCAGCATGCCGATGGTTTCGTTGCCGGTTGGCGGCACGATCACCCGCATGGCCTGTGGCAGGATGATCCGCCACATGATTTTGCCCTTGGACATGCCCAGCGCCTCGGCGGCTTCCTGCTGGCCCCTGTCCACGGACTTGAGGCCGGCGCGGAAGATCTCCGCCAGGTAGGCGGATTCGTTGAGACCCAAACCGAGGATGGCAGCCACCGTGGCAGTGATGACTGCGGAGGTGTCCAGGCTGAAGAATTCAGGTCCAAACGGAATGCCCGCACTGATCTTGGGATAAAGGACCGAAATCAGGCCCCACAACACCAGCTGGGTATAGACGGGTGTGCCGCGGAAGAACCACACCCAGACCCAGCTGGACCAGCGGAATATGGGGTTGTCGGACTGGCGCATGAATGCCAGCAGGATGGCCAGGACGATGGCCAGGACCATCGAGGCCACGGTAAGCAACAGCGTCCAGCCCACACCCTGGACCACCTTGACGTCCAGGATGTAGGTGCCCACAACGTCCCAGCGGAAGTTGGGGTTGGTGAACAGGCTCTGCAGGAACACTGCTACGACAGCGAGGATGATGAGGGCGCTGATCCACCGGCCGGGGTGGCGCACCGGCACTGACTTGTTCAGTACCGGCGCATCCCGGTGTTGAGGGTGTTCCATATGCACGCCTGACTTGTCGTCGGTAACGCGAAAACTCAAGACTTGACCGCCGGGTTGACCTCGGACTTGGTGATGGCGCCCTCAGAGTTGCCCCAGCCCTCAAGGATCTTCTTGTAGGAGCCGTCTTCCATCAGCTTGGTGACGGTCTTCTGGATGACCTCTGCCCAGGCGGTGTCAGCCTTGGCCACAGCAATGCCCTGGGGAGCGGAATCGTAGACGTCGCCCAGCTTCTCCAGCTGGCCGTTGGTCTGGGTCAGCGCGTAGCCGATGATGGGGGAGTCGGCGGTCATGGCGTCGATGCTGCCGTTCACCAGGCGGGTGGTGACATCCGTCTGGTTCTTCAGGGTGACGATGTCAATGGGCTTCTTGCCGTCTGCGACGCACTTCTTGTTGCGGTCGGAAAGATCGGGGTCTTCCTGGACGGTGCCGGTCTGCACACCGATGGACTTGCCGCAGACATCATCCAGGGAGAACTTCTTGGGGTTGCCCTTCTGCACGGCCCAGGCGGTGCCGGCGTTGAAGTAGCTGACCATGTTCACGGCGCCCAGTCGCTCCGGGTTGATGGTGAACGAGGAGATGCCCAGATCGTACTTGGGGCCGAGGGCAGGAAGGATGCCGGTGAATTCGGCAGTCTGGACCTGGACCTTGAGGCCCAGCGTGGCGCCGATGGCCTTGGCGATGTCCACGTCGTAGCCCACGGGAGTCTGGCCGTCCGGACCCAGGAATTCGGCCGGTGCGTAGCTGGTGTCGGAGCCTACCGTGATGGTGCCCTTGGACTTGATGGTGTCCGGGACCATGGCAGCGAGGGCGTCGTCCTTCTTAACCGTGGACGGATCAAAGCTCGCGCTGGCCTTGCCTGAGGACGTGGCCGCGCCGGAGGGACCCGTTTCCGAGGCGTTCGTGCATGCTGAGAGGGCCAGGGCGCTGATGGCGATCATGGTGGCAGCGGTCAGCTTGGAAGTGCCCAGGAGGGTACGGGGAGTCTGCATTTCTTACCTTTTGTTGCAGGGGCTATGAGGTACTAACGCGGCTTATAGTGTAACGCTCAACAAGAGAGGTACGTCACACGCAACTAAGTTTCACTATTGGATAACTGTAGCGGGGGCAAAAGCAAGCCTTTAGGAGCGGGAAGAGTCTGTGATCCCAGACCTCGTACCGAATCCGGGGGAAAATCAGCTCTTGATGCCCAGCGATTCCAGCATGGGCCGGAACTTGGCCCACGTTTCGGCCAGCTCGGCTTTGGGCTGCGAGCCGTCAACGATGCCGCAGCCGGCATATAGCCTCACGGTGTCGGTCGACTCGATGACCGCACCGCGCAGGGCGATGCCCCATTCGCCGTTCCCGGCGGCATCCAGCCAGCCCACCGGCCCGGCATAGGGGCCGCGGTCAAGATGTTCCAGCTTCCGGATCAGTTCGCCCGCCACCAGAGTGGGGGTTCCGCAGACAGCTGCCGTGGGATGCAGGGCGTTGATCAGGGCCAGGCAGGTGGGCACGTGGCCCTCCACCTCGGTGAGTTCCGCCTTGACGTCCGAGGCCAGGTGCCACACGTTGGGCAACTCCAGGATGAAGGGCTCATCATGCGCATTCATGGCCTCCGAGAACGGCGCCAGCTGCCTGGTCAGGGACTGGATGGCAATCTCGTGCTCATGCCGCTGCTTCTCGGAGCCGGCGAGCACGCGCGTAGCGTAATCCATGGGCGGACCGTCCTCGCCGTGCGCGTCGCGGCGGTCCAGGGTGCCGGCCAGCACGCGCGCCTGCGCGGTGCGGCCCTCCACCTGGATCAGCATCTCGGGCGTGGCCCCCACCAGCCCGTCCACGCCGTACGTCCAGCATTCGCGGTACCGTGCGGCAAGTTCGCGCAGCACGTCCGCGGCATGTACGCCGGAAGGAATAGTAGCCACAACGTCCCGCGCCAGCACCAGTTTCTCCAGTGCCCCCGTGCGGATCTCGGCAACACCGGCGGCCACGGCCTCCATCCAGGCTTCCTCACTGAGGGAACCGGTGTGCAGCGTTGCGCCGGCCGCCAGGGGGAGGGGGCGTACGACGGCGCCGCGGGCTTTGCCGGGCACGCCGCCCAGGGAAGCGTCCCCGGCGGAGTCCGCTGCCGCCGTCGTGCCTTCAACGTCCGGTTCCCCGGCGGGAGCACTGCTGAGCCAGCGGTCCAGTGCGGCGAGGGCGGACTCTTCGGTGAGCGGTCCGTCGTCGAACGTCAACTGGGTGAGCCATGCCTGGTTGTCCCGCACGCCCACCACGATCTCCGGTACGATCAGCCGCGACTCGTGGGCGGAAGTCTTGGAAAAGGCAAAGGAGCCGAAGGCGACGGGGCCAGTGCCGGGCAGCTCCACGGAGTCCGCGACCTCAGCCTCGAGGACCAGGTGCCGCCACCAGATGTCCGCCTCCAGGAACCGGTCCGGCCCGGTGGCAGTGAAGCGCGCAATCTCGCCAAACCCGGCCAGCCCGGCTTCCCTGCGGGTCCAGCACAGGACATCGTCCCTGACCAGAAACGAAGGCAGCCCCCCGGGGAACGCTTTGCCATCCAGGGGGACTGTCAAGGTGCGGAACGTGCTCGTCATGATGAGACAACACTACTCCCGCGTACACGGTGGCCTCCCCGGCGCCCTGATGCAGGCTTGAGTGGGCAAAAAAGGGCTGGTTAGCACGCCCGGGAACATTTGAGACAATGTCATGGTGAACCGAGCATCCTTGGATAAGCGTCCGGACGAAGTAGCCACGATGTTTGACGACGTCGCACCGAAATACGACGTCGTCAACGATGTCCTCTCCATGGGGCAGACCCGCCGCTGGCGGAAGATCGTGGTGGACGCGATGGAAGTCTCCAAGGGCCAGCGCGTCCTGGACCTCGCGGCCGGAACGGGGACCTCCAGCGAGCCATATGCCGACGCCGGCATAGATGTGGTGGCCTGCGACTTCTCCCTGGGCATGCTCAAGGTGGGAAAGCGCCGCCGCCCGGACATCAACTTCATTGCCGGTGACGCCACCAACCTGCCGTTCGCTGACAACACGTTCGATGCCACCACCATCTCCTTCGGCCTCCGCAACGTGAACGAGCCCAAGAAGGCGCTGCTGGAGATGCTGCGCGTCACCAAGCCGGGCGGCCGGCTGGTCATCGCCGAGTTCTCCCAGCCCGTGGTCCCGCTGTGGCGCACCATGTACACCGAATACCTGATGCGGGCCCTGCCGGCCATCGCGGTCAAGGTCGCCTCCAACCCCGACGCCTACGTCTACCTGGCCGAGTCCATCCGTGCCTGGCCGGACCAGGACCACCTGGCCGCCTGGCTGCAGGAGGCCGGCTGGGAGAATGTCACCTACCGCAACCTGACCGGCGGCATCGTGGCAGTCCACCGCGCCTTCAAGCCCGCCTCGCCGTCCAACGGCGGCGCTGCCGCCATCGCCGCGCACAAGGGCCCGGTGGCCAAGCTGCGCCGCAACATCGTCCGCTGACCTGTGAAGGTACTGATTGTCGGCGCCGGCCCTGCCGGATCCACCGCCGCGTACTACCTCGCCAAGGCCGGCCTCGATGTCACGGTCCTGGAGAAAACCAGCTTCCCGCGCGAGAAAGTCTGCGGCGACGGGCTCACGCCCCGGGCCGTCCGCGAGATCCAGAAGCTCGGCCTGCCGCACCCTGAGAACGACGGCTGGCGGCGGAACAAGGGCCTGCGCCTGATCGCCGGCGGCCGCACCATCGAACTGCCCTGGCCCGAGGTGTCCGACTTCCCGCAGTACGGCCTGATCCGCACCCGGCTTGGCTTTGACGAGGAACTGGCCCGGCACGCCCAGGCCGCGGGTGCCACCATCCTCGAGCGGCACAGCGTCACCGATGCCCTCCGGGACGACGACGGCCGGGTCACCGGGGTCCGCGCAGCGCTCCTTGACGAGTCCGGACGGAAGACGGGCCAGACGCACGACTTCAGTGCCGACGTCGTCCTGGCCGCCGACGGCAACTCCACCCGCACCGCTGTCTCACTCGGCATCCAGAAGCGCGACGACCGGCCGCTCGGCGTCGCCGTCCGCACCTACTTCACCTCGCCGCGCACCGACGACGACTGGATGGAAGGCTGGCTGGAACTTCCCGGCCGTGACGGCAAGCTGCTGCCCGGCTACGGCTGGGTGTTCGGCGTGGGCGACGGCACCTCCAACGTGGGCCTGGGCATCCTGAACTCCTCCAAGGAATTCGGCAAGCTCGACTACAAGCAGGTCCTGCGTGAATGGACCGCCGGCATGCCCGCCGACTGGGGCTTCACACCGGAAAACCAGGTGGGGGAGATCCGCGGCGCCGCGCTGCCCATGGGCTTCAACCGCACCCCGCACTACTCGCCGGGACTCCTGCTGCTGGGCGACGCCGGCGGCATGGTGTCCCCGTTCAACGGTGAGGGCATCTCCTACGCGATGGAGTCGGCGCGTTTTGCCGCGGAGTTCATCATCGACGCCTCCTCGCGCTCCATGGCAGCAGGCGGAACGTACGACGCCGACGCGCACCTTTCGCGGTACGCGGACTACGTGCGGGACCAGTGGGGCTCGCACTTTACCCTCGGCCGGGCCTTCGCCGCGCTGATCGGCAAGCCGGCCGTCATGAAACTCGCGCTGCGGACAGGCATGCCAATCCCAGTGCTGATGCGGTTCGTGGTCAGGCTCCTTGCCAACCTCACGGACCCCACCGCCAAAGGCTTCGAGGACCGGGTGATCCGCGTCCTGGAATCGCTGGTTCCGGCCACGTCCAATACCCCGTCAGCTCCGAATCAGCGGTATCCGCAACAAAAAGTTAGGGTTAACCCGTGACCAAATCCGCAGACCACAGCTGGACGCACGCCGGGCACGGCCTGCCGGACTCCGAACCCAGCCTCAACACCACCGCCATTGCCACGGGCCTCCAGCTGCCGGCAGGCTTCGCGGCCATCGCGGGGGACGCCGAGCTGGGGCCGGCCATCACCAACAACCTGGCCAAGGTGGAGAAGAAACTCCGGGAAGCCATCGCCAACTCGGATCCGCTGGCTGACGCAACGTCGCGCCACTTGGTGGAAGCCGGCGGCAAGCGCATCCGGCCGCTGCTGACCCTGCTCTGCGCCCACCTCGGGGACGCATCCCTGCCCGCAGTGGTGCAGGCCGCCGTCGTGGTGGAACTGACGCACCTGGCAACCCTGTACCACGACGATGTCATGGACTCGGCCCCGTTCCGCCGCGGCGCCCCTACGGCCCACGAAGTATGGGGCAACTCCGTGGCCGTCCTGACGGGCGACCTGATCTTCGCCAGGGCCTCCATCCTGGTGTCCGAACTCGGCGGGCGTGCGCTGGGCATCCAGGCCCGCACGTTTGAGCGGCTGTGCCTGGGCCAGCTGCACGAAACGGTGGGGCCCCGCCCTGACGAGGATCCGGTGGAGCACTACCTCTCCGTGATCGCGGACAAGACCGGCTCGCTGGTGGCAGCTTCCGGCCAGTTCGGTGCCATCTTCTCCGGCGCCGACGAGGCCTTTGAGGACATCCTGGTGGAGTACGGCGAGAAGGTGGGCGTCGCGTTCCAGCTGGCCGACGACGTCATCGATGTAACCGGCGTGAAGGTGAAGTCCGGCAAGTCGCCCGGAACGGACCTGCGTGAAGGCGTTCCCACCCTGCCCGTCCTGCTCCTGCGCAAGGCTGCCGCTGACGGTGACCAGTCCGCCGTCGACCTTTTGACGCTGATTGACGGTGACCTGTCCTCTGATGATGCACTGGCTGCCGCCGTGGCCGGGCTGCGCGAGCACCCTGTCACTGCTCAGTCCTGGGTGGTGGCACGCCGCTGGGCCGACGAAGCCATCGCTGCCCTGGCCCCGCTGCCCGAGGGCGTGGTCAAGGAGTCGCTGTCCAACTTCGCGCTGGCCGTGGTGGACCGCGCCAGCTGATCCTTGGTTTTTAGGAGCCCGGTTCCCCTGGTTCATCCAGTTGGTGCCGGGCTTCTTCTTGTGCCCCCGCTTAACGGGACAGCCCCGGTCCTCAACAACCGAAGCTGCTGTGAACCGGGGCCATCTCTCCGTTCGCATCAGACCCGCCGGAGGCGTTTAGCGGATCCGTGAATAGCTTATGACAGCTTTGTCATAACGCGCAAGTCCCTTGTTACTGCCGGTGTCAAAGATTTTTCAGGGCTGCCTTTGCGGCCGTCGTGGGGCACATTGAGGGCCGCCCCCTGCATACAGGGCTGAACCCGCGGCGGGTCCGTGTCGAAGTGCCCCACGACTGCAGGTTCTCCACATGGCGCGGCCCGGACCTGTCGCTTGCGGCAAGGTGCAGGGGACTGTGGAGCCATGGATATTGAGGCTTTTCTCCGTCGCCGGGGAGGGGTGGCCCGGACTGCAGCACTGCACCGGGCGGGATTTTCCAGAACGCGGGTGGACAAGTTCCTGGCAGCAGGCCTCATCGTGAGGGTCCGGCGGGGTGTTTATGGCCTGCCGGTGGAAGGCGGCGTGCTCGGTTTGGCGCTGCAGCACAATGCGCTCGTGACCTGCCTTTCCGCTGCCCCCGTTTATCAGCTGTGGACCCTGGAGAAGGCGGGTGTGGTCCATCTGAGCCCTGGGCACAGGAAGACAGTGCGGGGCACCCTCACCCACGGCCGGATCCGCCACCCTGTCCATCCCTGGCTGCCGGTGGCAGGCCTGGCCGACGTCCTCATCCATGCCCTGCACTGCCTGCCGGAACTGGAGGCGCTGGTAATGGTCCAGGGCGCCGCGCAACGCGGTGATGTGACGGTGGACTTCCTGCGGCGCAAGCTTCCCGGGAACCGCAACGCCCGTGCCCGGTCAGTCCTGGATCACGTAATTCCGCGGGCGGACTCGCTCCTGGAAGTCTTGGCCAACTACCACTTCCACAGGGCCGGCCTCCATGTCCGCCGGCACGTGGAGCTCCCGGGCGTGGGGGAAGTGGACTTCCTGATTGAGGATTTCCTGGTGGTGGAAACCGACGGCGCCAGCCACCTGGAGGCAAAGCAGGTTAAGAAGGACAGGGCACGCAACAATGCCACAGTGATTGGCGGGCGTCTCTGCCTGAGGTTCGGCTATGCGGATGTGGTCCACCATCCCGAGGTGATGGTGGACCAGGTCCTGGCGGTGCTGGAACAGAGCCGGCGGGGATCATTCAGTGCGCGGTGAGTTCCCGCGGCCGCGGGGCACTTTGGCCGCGACAGTTGGCAAAACAGGCTGGCATCACGGCGTGTCCGTGTCAAAGTGCCCCAGGACCGCAGCAGTGCCCCAGGACCGCAGCAAGGCAGCCCAGCCGGAAGCGGGGAGTCCCTACTCTTCCTCTTCGTCCTCGAACGCCCACTCGAACATGTCGAAGACGAATTCGGAGAAGGTGCCTTCCTCGGACTTCCACTGGCCGCGGGCATTGTTGCGGCGGTACACGATGGGATCGGGGACGCTGAGGTCTCCTACGCGGAAGCCCCAGGTGAACTGTTCCTCTTCGTCCTCGAGGAACATGAGGAAGCCCTCGTCGTCGACCTCGAGCTCTTCGGGGTCCCAGAAGTAGTGGTAGGCCTCCATGAGGTCCTCGCAGCCGCCAAGGGCCAGGTAGAACTCGCGCAATACCAGGGGGATCTGGAACTGGTGCCCGGCGAGGGCCTTATCCAGTTCCTCCGGGGTCAGGCCGTCCTCTTCCTGCCATTCATCCTCGAGATACTTCGGAACAAGCGCACGGAACTTCTCGAGGAACATGTCAGTCATGCTCATATCCTAGCCAATGCGGAGCACCCCAAAATGACACCGGGGCAGCACTCACAGCCCTGGATCGGTGCCGCGCCGGTGCCACCCGCGGACTGCGAGGGGGGCCTGCCAGGAACGCCGCCACGCCAGGACCCGGAACGTGAAAACCACTGCCGCGATGGCGGCCGCCGTCAGGACGTTGAACACGCCGAAGACCCAGAGCACGGCAGTCATGGCAGCCCCTACAAATGCCGGCAGCGCGTAGATGTCCTTGGGGTTGAACAGTTCGGGAACCTCATTGGCGGTGATATCCCGCAGCAGCCCGCCGCCCACCGCCGTCGTCACCCCCAGCAGCACGGACGCCACCGGGTTAAGGCCCGTGGCCAGCGCCTTGAGCGTGCCGGTCATGCAGAACAAGGCCAGGCCCGCGGCGTCGAACAGGATCAGCAGGGACGTGTAGCGCTGCACGCTGGAGAACAGGAAGAAGACCAGCACGGTGGCCAGCAGCGGCGGGGCCAGGTACGCCGGATTGGTGAAGGCCGCCGGAACAATGGCCAGGATGATGTCCCGGATGACGCCTCCGCCGAGCCCCACCAGGGAAGCGAGCAGCAGCGATCCCACAATGTCGATCTGCTTCCGCGCCGCCAGCAGCGAGCCCGAGACGGCAAAGAAAAACACGCCCAGCAGATCCAGCCACACCGGGGAGTTGTCAAAGGCGAATGTCATGGGGCGTCCCGGTATTTCAAAGAGGGCGGACAGGGCGGCTCCAACGTTACGCTAGCCCCTATGAACAGCCCCATCATGATCGCCTGTGCCCATGGGACGTCCAACACACAGGGGGCCGCGGAGGTCAACGCCCTGCGCGCCGCCATTGCTGAACTGCGGCCAGGCCTCGACGTCCGGGAAGCCTATGTGGACGTCCAGCAGCCGGACCTGGTGGATGTGGTGGCGGGCCTGCCGGAGGGGGAGGCCGCCGTGGTGGTTCCCTTGCTGCTCAGCGTTGGCTACCACGTGAAGGTGGACATCGCGCGGGCCGTGAAGAGCCGTCCGGGCAGTGCGGCCGCCGCACCGCTGGGCCCCGACCCGCGGCTCGCCAGACTGCTGGACCAGCGGCTGCGCGAAGCCGGGACCACGGACAACGACGTCATCGTCCTTGCCGCCGCCGGCTCGTCCAACCCCAACGCCGCCGTCAGCGTGGAGGAGTTGCTGCGCCAGCTTCAGGAGCTCCGGTCCAACCGGATCGTGGCCGCCTACGGTGCCTCGGCCAAGCCCTCAGTGCCCGACGCCGTCGCCATGCTTCGGGAGGAACTTGAAGGAGGTGCCGGGGCGGGGGAGTCCGCCGGGGCCGTCGACGTCGGCGGAAGGGTGGTGATTGCCTCCTACCTCCTGGCGCCGGGCTTCTTCCACGACCAGCTCGCCAAGGCAGGAGCCGACGTCGTGACCGAACCCCTGCTGCCGTCCCCCGTGCTCGCCGACATCGCGCTGGACAGGTACGACGCCGCCGTCGCAACGATGAACGGGACCCCTGCGGAAGCACCGGCAGCGGCACCCCTGGAAGCCGCCGCACCGGCCCCGGCCGCACCCGCCGCGGATGCACAGGAGGGTGGCATCTTCAAGGCCCTCCGGCGTTTCGTGACGAAATATTTCCCTAGGTGACTTAGCGTTTCCGGCCCTTTGTGACGCAATTCGGGCGGGACCTACAGTCGATGCATGACTGATACAGCTCTAGCCGGAGCGTCCGCGGACTCCGCTGCCACCAAGCGCCCCGCCCGCCCGTCCCGTCCTGCTGCGAAGCCGCACGGGCAGTGGAAGGTGGACGGCAAGACGCCCCTGAATGCCAACGAAACCTGGAAACAGGAAGACGACGGCCTGAACGTGCGCGAGCGTATCGAGACCATCTACGCCAAAGAGGGCTTCGACGCGATCCCCGGCCAGGACCTGCACGGCCGGTTCCGCTGGTGGGGCCTGTACACCCAGCGCAAGCCCGGGATCGACGGCGGCAAGACCGCAACGCTTGAGCCGCACGAGCTCGAGGACAAGTACTTCATGCTGCGCGTGCGGATCGACGGCGGCGCCCTGACCACCGAGCAGCTGCGCGTCATCGGCCAGATCTCCGTGGACTTCGCCCGCGACTCCGCCGACCTCACCGACCGCCAGAACATCCAGCTGCACTGGATCCGCGTGGAGGACATCCCCGAGATCTGGAACCGCCTGGAAGGCGTGGGCCTGTCCACCACCGAGGCCTGCGGCGACGTTCCCCGCGTCATCCTGGGCTCGCCCGTGGCGGGCATCGCCAAGGACGAGATCATCGACCCCACCCCGCTCATCGAGGAGCTGGGGGAGCGGTTCATCGGCAACCCGCTGCTGTCCAACCTCCCGCGCAAGTACAAGACCGCCATCACCGGCCACCCCAGCCAGGACGTGGTGCACGAGATCAACGACTGCGCCCTGGTTGGTGTGAAGCACCCCGAATTCGGCGCCGGCTACGACCTGTGGGTGGGTGGCGCGCTGTCCACCAACCCGATGCTCGGCAAGCGCCTGGGCGCGTTCGTGAAGCCGGAGCAGGCCGCGGACGTGTGGCTGGGCGTCACCAGCATCTTCCGTGACTACGGCTACCGCCGCATGCGCACCAAGGCCCGCCTGAAGTTCCTGCTGGCTGACTGGGGTCCGGAGAAGTTCCGCCAGATCCTCGAGGACGAATACCTGGGCTACAAGCTGGCCGACGGTCCCGCCGCGCCCAAGCCCACCGCACCGGGCGACCACATCGGCGTGCACGAGCAGAAGGACGGCAAGTTCTTCATCGGCGCCACCCCGCTGGCCGGCCGGCTGTCCGGTGCCCAGCTGGTCAAGCTCGCGGACACCCTTGAGGCCCGCGGCTCCCGGCGCCTGCGCACCACCCCGCACCAGAAGCTGGTGGTCCTGGACGTCGAGAAGGAACAGGTTGAGCCCCTGGTGGCTGAACTGGACGCCCTGGGCCTGTCCGCCCGCCCGTCCGTGTTCCGCCGCGGCACCATCGCCTGCACCGGCATCGAGTACTGCAAGCTGGCCATTGTGGAGACCAAGCACACCGCCGCCACGGCCGTGGCCGAGCTGGAGCGCCGCCTGGCCGACCTCGCCGAATCCGGCGAGCTGCCGCAGGCACTTTCGCTGCACATCAACGGCTGCCCCAACTCCTGCGCCCGCATCCAGACGGCGGACATCGGCCTGAAGGGCATGATGCTGCCAACGCCCGACGGCGACCCCTCCCCGGGTTTCCAGGTCCACCTGGGCGGCGGGCTGGCTTCCAACGACCGCGAGGAAGCAGGGCTGGGACGCACCGTCCGCGGCCTGAAGGTGTACGTGGACGACCTGCCCGACTACGTGGAGCGGGTGGTCCGCCGGTTCGTGGCCGACCGTGCCGAAGGCCAGACCTTCGCCGAATGGGCCCACGCAGCAGACGAGGAGGCATTGCAGTAATGGCAAAACACCTGGCACCCGCACCCGCCAAGCGTCCCGTCGAGGAGCTCAAGGCGCTGGCTGAAGCCGGCGCGGCCGAACTCGGCTGGGACGCCCCTGCCCGCGATGTCATCGCCTGGGTGGAGCGCAACTTCGAACTGCCCGCCGTCGCCGTCGCCTGCTCCATGGCCGACGCCGTCCTGCCCGCCCTGGTGGCGGACCAGATGCCCGGCGTCGACGTCCTCTTCCTGGAAACCGGCTACCACTTCCCGGAAACCTACGCCACGCGTGACGAGGTGGCCGCGAACCTCCGCGTCAACGTGGTGGACGTGCTCCCCGAAAACACTGTGGAGCAGCAGGACCGGCTCCTGGGCAAGGACCTCTTTGCCCGCGACGCCGCCCAGTGCTGCGCCCTCCGCAAGGTGGCCCCGCTGCAGCGCACCCTGGCCGGCTACGAGCTCTGGTTCACCGGCGTCCGCCGCGACGAAGCCCCCACCCGGACCAACACGCCGCTGATCGGCTGGGACGAGAAGAACGGCCTGGTCAAGGTCAACCCCATGGCCGCCTGGACATTCGACCAGCTGGTCCAGTACTCCGACGACAACCTCCTGCCCGTCAACCCGCTGCTTTCCCAGGGCTACCCCTCCATTGGCTGCCAGCCCTGCACCCGCAAGGTGGCACCCGGCGAGGACCCCCGCGCCGGCCGCTGGGCAGGAACCGACAAGACAGAATGCGGACTACACGTATGAGCACTTCACTTACCGAGGAGACCCAGGTGACTGACGCCGCCGTATCCACGCGCCTGTCCAGCCTGGACACCCTGGAGTCCGAGGCCATCCACATCATCCGCGAGGTTGTTGCCGAGTTCGAGAAGCCCGCGCTGCTGTTCTCCGGCGGCAAGGACTCCGTGGTGATGCTGCACCTGGCCACCAAGGCGTTCTGGCCCGGCAAGGTGCCGTTCCCCGTGCTGCACGTGGACACCGGCCACAACTTCCCCGAGGTCATCGACTTCCGCGACCGCACTGTTGAGCGGCTGGGCCTGAAGCTGGTGGTGGGCTCCGTCCAGGAGTTCATCGACCGCGGCGAGCTGGCCGAGCGCGCCGACGGCACCCGGAACCCGCTGCAGACCGTCCCCCTGCTGGACGCCATCCAGCAGAACAAGTTCGACGCCGTGTTCGGCGGCGGCCGCCGCGACGAGGACAAGGCCCGCGCCAAGGAGCGCATCCTGAGCCTCCGCGACGAGTTCGGCCAGTGGGACCCGCGCAACCAGCGCCCCGAGCTGTGGAACCTCTACAACGGCCGCCACACCGTGGGCCAGCACGTCCGGGCCTTCCCCATCAGCAACTGGACCGAGCTGGACATCTGGCGCTACATCGAACGCGAGAACATCGAGCTGCCGGGCCTCTACTACGCCCACGAGCGTGAGGTCTTCGCCCGCGACGGCATGTGGCGCGCGGTGGGCGAAGTGTCCCAGCCCCGCGACGGCGAGGAAGTCATCACCAAGACCGTCCGCTACCGCACAGTGGGGGACATGTCCTGCACCGGCGCTGTGGAATCCAACGCCTACACCGTGTCCGACGTCGTGGTGGAAGTCGCCGCCTCCACCCTGACCGAACGTGGCGCCACCCGCGCAGATGACCGCATCTCCGAGGCCGCCATGGAAGACCGCAAGAAGGACGGGTACTTCTAATGACCACCGAAGCAGTTCTCCCGGCAGACCTGGAAACGGCCCTGCCCACCACGCTCTTCCGCTTCGCCACGGCAGGATCGGTCGACGACGGCAAGTCCACTCTGGTGGGCCGCCTCCTTCACGATTCCAAGGCCATCCTGGCTGACCAGCTCGACGCCGTCGCCCGCACCTCGGCCGACCGCGGTTTCGGCGGCGACAAGGGCGGGATCGACCTGGCCCTGCTGACCGATGGCCTGCGCGCCGAGCGCGAACAGGGCATCACCATCGACGTGGCCTACCGCTACTTCGCCACCGACCAGCGCAGCTTCATCCTGGCCGACTGCCCCGGGCACGTGCAGTACACCAAGAACACGGTGACCGGCGCGTCCACTGCGGATGCCGTCGTCGTGCTCATTGACGCCCGCAAGGGTGTGCTGGAGCAGACCCGCCGGCACCTGTCCGTGCTGCAGCTGCTGCGCGTGGCGCACGTGATCGTGGCCGTGAACAAGATCGACCTGGTGGACTTCAGCGAATCCGTGTTCCGCGGGATCGAAGCCGACGTGCAGCAGGTGGGCCGCGAACTGGGCCTGGGCGCCGACGGCATCAGCGACCTCCTGGTCATCCCGGTCTCCGCTCTCGACGGCGACAACGTGGTGGAGCGCTCCGAGCGCACCCCCTGGTACACCGGCCCCGCACTGCTGGAGGTCCTGGAGACCCTCCCCGCCGCCGATGAACTGGAAAGCCACCTGGAAAGCTTCCGCTTCCCGGTGCAGCTGGTCATCCGGCCGCAGGGCGCCCTGGCCCCCGACGCCGTCGCCGCCGGCCTGGATGTGGAGGCCTTCCGCGACTACCGCGCCTACGCCGGCCAGATCACCGAAGGCTCCGTAAAGGTGGGGGACCAGGTGTCCGTTCTGACACCGGGCCAGTCGCCGCGGACCACCACTGTGGTGGGCATCGACTTTGCCGGGGCTTCCCTGCAGGAGGCCGCCGCCCCGCAGTCGGTGGCCATCCGGCTGGCGGACGAGTTCGACGTCGCACGCGGTGACACCATCGCGGCCGCCGGCACCGTCCGCGAGGCTTCCGCCGACCTGTACGCCGCCCTGTGCTGGCTGTCCCCGAAGCCGCTCCGCGAAGGCCAGAAGGTGCTGGTCAAGCACGGCACCCGGACGGTGCAGGCGATGGTCCGCAGCGTCTCCGGCAAGCTGGACCTGGCCACCTTCAAGCTTGAAGGCGCCTCCAGCCTGGAACTGAACGACATCGGGCACGCGCAGCTCCGGCTCGCCGCCCCGCTGCCGCTGGAGAACTACCTGCACCACCGCCGCACCGGCGCATTCCTGGTGATCGACCCGCTGGACGGCAACACGCTGGCCGCCGGCCTGGTCAAGGACCACCCGGGCGACCACGAGGACGAGCGCTACAGCATCTAGGTACTCCTTTCGAAACCGCGGCTTGTTCGCAGATCCGGACCGTGAAGGTTCTGACGCGCGAACAAGCCGCGGTTTTGCCGTCTCGTAAGGTTGTCAGAGGAGGCGAAAGCATGGAGACCATCAGCCCGAAGCTCCTCAACTGGGCGTCCATCCTGGATGACAAGACCCGCGAGCAGGCAGTGATGACCGCGGCCCTGCCGTTCATCTACCCGCACCTGGCGCTGATGCCGGATGCGCACCTGGGCATGGGCGCCACCGTGGGCTCCGTCATCCCCACGCTGCGCGCCATCATTCCGGCCGCGGTTGGCGTGGACATCGGCTGCGGCATGATCGCGGTCCGCACCCAGTACTCCGTGAAGGACCTGCCCAAGGACCGCAAGCGCCTCCGGGAGGACATCGAGCGGGTCATCCCCTTATCGGCAGGGCATAACAACAGGCAGGTCCTTCCCACGGCGCAGCCGCGGATCGCGGAGCTGAAGCAGCGGGCCGCGAAGGCCGGTTTCAACCCTGCCCAGTACGTTCCCAAGTGGGAGCTGCAGCTGGGGTCCCTGGGCTCGGGGAACCACTTCATCGAGGTGTCCGCAGATGAGGACGACGGCGTGTGGCTCTTCCTGCATTCGGGCTCGCGGGGCATCGGCAACAGGATCGCCCAGCACCACATCGGCGTCGCCCGGCTTATCAGCCGCAAGAACCAGATATACCTGCCGCACCCGGACCTCGCGTACCTGGACGAGGGAACCCCGCAGTTCGAGCGGTACATTGCCGAGCTGCGCTGGGCCCAGCACTTCGCCCTGCTGAACCGGGAGGAGATGATGGACCGCGTAAGAACCCAGTTCAGCCACTGGGTGGGCGGGCCGGTCCGCGAACGCGAGCGGATCAACTGCCACCACAACTTCACCGAGCAGGAAACGCACTACGGCAAGTCCGTGTGGGTGTCCCGCAAGGGCGCCATCAAAGCCGCCCCCGGAGATCCCGGACTTATCCCCGGGTCCATGGGGACGGCGTCGTATGTTGTGGTGGGCCGTGGCAACCCGGCGTCGCTGAACTCCTCACCGCACGGGGCGGGGCGTGAGTACTCCCGGAACGCTGCCCGGAAGGCCTTCACGCTGGAGGAGCTGAAGCGGGCCATGCGGGGCATCGAGTTCCGCGCCTCGGAGGCCTTCATTGACGAAATCCCGGCCGCGTACAAGCCGATCGACCAGGTCATGCAGGATGCCGCGGACCT
The DNA here is from genome assembly GCF_059492155.1 of Pseudarthrobacter sp. Pseusp20. Classification (NCBI taxonomy): domain Bacteria; kingdom Bacillati; phylum Actinomycetota; class Actinomycetes; order Micrococcales; family Micrococcaceae; genus Pseudarthrobacter; species Pseudarthrobacter sp. Pseusp20. The sequence continues at coordinate 3,587,687 of NZ_CP168521.1, read as the reverse complement.
GGTCACGGTGCGGCACAAGCTGCGGCAGCTGGTCAACGTCAAAGGCAACTGAATCTGCGAAACAGGGCAGGAGTGCGGCCAAATGTGACGCTAGATGAACGTGCGTGACCCCCCGTTTCCGCGTCGTTGAACGCGTTTGGGCCACTCCCTATGGTGAAACAATGACTAGTTCCAAGCCCGGGATGACCCGCATCGTGGCAGGCGAAAGCGCGGTTCCCACGCGCAGGCGCGCCGTCGAGGCTGCCTTGGCCATCGGGCTGGTCCTGCTGATCGCCGTCGGCGCCATCGTGGCCTCGAACATTTCCCGCAACAGCGAGGCGCAGGCCGCCGAGCCCACCCCGGCCGCGGAACTGAAGCTGGGCTACTTCGGCAACGTCACCCACGCCGCGGCCCTGGTGGGCATCAAAAAGGGGTTCCTCGCGCACGCCCTGGGCAGCACCAGGCTCAGCACCGAAACCTTCAACGCCGGCCCGGCAGCCATCGAGGCCCTGAATGCCGGTGCCATCGACGCCGCCTACATCGGCCCCAATCCGGCCATCAACTCGTTCGCCAAGAGCCAGGGCCAGTCCGTGCGGGTGATTGCGGGCGCCGCGGCGGGCGGTGCACAGCTGGTGGTCAGGCCCGGGATCAACTCCGCCGCCGACCTCAAGGGCAAGACGCTCGCGTCCCCGCAGCTCGGCGGCACGCAGGACGTGGCCCTCCGGGCCTGGCTCAGCAAGCAGGGCTACAAGACCAACGTGGACGGCAGCGGCGATGTCGCCATCAACCCCACAGACAACGCCCAGTCCCTCAAGCTGTTCCAGGACGGAAAGCTCGACGGCGCGTGGCTGCCTGAGCCGTGGGCCTCACGATTGGTGCTCCAGGCCGGCGCCCAGGTGCTGGTGGACGAAAAGGACCTGTGGGACGGAACCGGCACCGGCAAGCCGGGCGAGTTCCCCACCACCATCCTGATCGTGAACCAGAAGTTCGCCGCGGACCACCCGGACACGGTCAAGGCGCTGCTGAAGGGGAACGCGGAATCGGTAGCGTGGCTCAATTCGGCGCCGGCCGGCCAGAAGGCGGAGCTCATCAACTCCGCCCTGCAGGAAACCGCCGGGGCAGCACTGCCGGGAGATGTCCTTACCAGGTCGCTGGCCAACATCACCTTCACCCTGGACCCCCTGGCCGGCAGCTACTCCAAGCTCCTCCAGGACGGCGTGGAGGCCGGCACCACCAAGAAGGCCGACATCAACGGCCTCTTCGACCTCCGTGCCCTCAACCAGGTCACCGGCGGTACCGACAAGATTTCTGCGGCCGGACTCGGCCAGGACTGACCCACCCCCACTACCTAAGGACGGCACCATGCCAGTCGTACTGGAACACCTGGGCAAGCGCTTCGGCGACGGCGCCCCGGTACTGGACGACGTCAACGCCAACATCAAGCAGGGCGAGTTCGTTGCCCTCCTCGGTGCCTCCGGCTGCGGCAAATCCACCCTCCTGAACATCATCGCGGGACTCGAAGCGCCGACGTCGGGCGCCCTGGAAGTACCTAGCGACGGCGCCGCCTTCATGTTCCAGGACGCCGCCCTCTTCCCGTGGCTCACCGCCCGGGAAAACATCGAGCTGGCCCTCAAGCTCCGCGGGGTGGGCAAGGCCGAGCGCAAGGCCAAGGCCCAGGAGCTCCTGGAACTGGTGCACCTGGGGACGGCGGGGGACAAGCGCCCGCACGAGCTCTCCGGCGGCATGCGGCAGCGCGTCTCGCTGGCACGTTCGCTGGCCCAGGACCGGCAGCTGCTGCTCATGGACGAGCCGTTCGCCGCGCTGGACGCAATCACCCGCGACCTGCTGCACGACGAGCTGGAACGCATCTGGAAGGAAACCGGGCGCACCATCGTCTTCGTCACCCACAACGTCCGCGAGGCCGTCCGGCTGGGCCAGCGCGTCCTGCTGCTGTCCTCGCGCCCCGGCCGCGTGGTCCAGGAATGGGCCGTCACCGAGGAACACCGAACCGACGCCGGGCTCGCCGGCCAGCTGACCGGGGTCATCACCGCCCGGCTGCGGGAGGAGATTCGCCGCCATGCCAAGTAAGTCCCTGTCCGGCTCCGCGCCGGTGGTTGAGCCCGACGAAACCAAAACCCGCGAGCCAGTCCATGCCGCCCTGACCCGGACGTCCACCGGCAACGAGGACCTCCGGGAGCTGGAATCCGGCCTTGACTCGCTGCAGTCCGACGCCGACCGCAAACACCGGATCGACTGGAGCCGCATCCTCCTGCCCGTAGCCGCGCTGCTGGTGCTGGTGCTGGTCTGGCAGTTCTACGTGTCCCTGGGCGTCAAACGGCGCGACCTGGTTCCCGGGCCGCTGGACGTCCTTGGCCAGCTGGGCGTTCTCTGGGGCGACGGCAAGTTTCAGGAATCAGTCTGGACGTCGCTGCAGCGCGGCGTGGTGGGCTTCCTGATTTCGGTGGCCATCGCCACGCCGGTCGGCCTGCTGCTGGCCCAGGTGGCACCGTTGCGGCGCGCGTTTGGACCGCTCATTTCGGGACTGCAGGTCCTGCCCTCCGTGGCGTGGGTTCCCGCGGCGATCATCTGGTTCGGCCTTACGGACGCCACCGTGTACTTCGTGGTGTTCATGGGCGCCATCCCGTCCATTATCAACGGGCTCATCTCCGGTGTGGACCAGATCCCGCCGCAGTACCGCCGGGTGGGCACGGTGCTTGGCGCGTCCCGGCTGCAGATGGCCCTGCAGATTGTCCTCCCGGCCGCGCTGCCGGGCTACCTGGGCGGCCTCAAACAGGGCTGGGCCTTCTCCTGGCGCTCCCTCATGGCCGCGGAGATCATCGCTGTGGGCGGCACCATCGGCTTCGGCCTGGGGTCGCTGCTGGACCAGGGCCGGACCCTGTCCGACATGGGCGTGGTCATGGCCGCCATCCTGCTGATCCTCGCGGTCGGCATCCTGATTGAGCTTCTGGTGTTCGGCCCCATCGAGAAGCGCCTCCTGCGCCGCCGCGGCCTCCTGGCCGGCAGCACCCGCTAAGTCAGCCCGCACCCAGGCACCCTGAGAGCCCGAAGGCGAGTCCCGCCGTCGGTCTCTCTGCTGTCCTGTGCCCTGACTGTCCTGTGCCCTGACCTGACGGAACCGGGGCACTTTGACACGGACACGCCGGGTTTCAGGGCCGGTTCGACGCCGGAACGCGCCAAAGTGCCCCGGGACCGCCGGCGCCCACCAGGACGGGCCGTGGCAGGGGTGACAACCGGGCTTACCGTCCCCGCGCAGTTTTACCGACGAACAGGTCAAGGGCCCCTTCAAGGCCTTCCGGCACGTCCACGAATTCGCGCCTACTGCCACGGGAAGCCTGATGGTTGACCGGGTGGAGTTCACCGCCCCGCTGGGGGTCCTGGGCCGCGCCGTCGAGCGCCTGTTCCTGGCCCGGTACCTGGAGCGCCTCATCGTCCGCAGGGGCAGGTTCCTCGCCGCCGCGGCTAAACGTTTGTGACGCAGCATTACCTTACGTGAACTGGTGTTGCTCGGCCTTTGTGGGCGAATGTGACGCGGACCTACCGTTGATTCATGGCAATTCAGGACATTTACCCCACGGCGCTGCGGCTGCTCGGCCGCCCGGTGCTGGTGGTGGGCGGCGGCCCCGTTGCCGCCCGCCGCGCCAAGGGGCTGCTCGACGCAGGGGCCGTGGTCACCGTCGTGGCTCCGGTTGCCTCGCCCGCGCTGCTGGAGATGGCCGGCGCCGGCCTGCTCACCTGGGAAGCGCGGCCCTACCTTTCCAGCGACGTCGACGGCGTGTGGTTCGTCCAGACCGCCACCGGCGATTCCGCAGTGGACGCCCAGGTGTCGGCCGACGCCGAGGCACAGCGCGTTTGGTGCGTCAACGCCTCCAACCATGAAGCTTCCGCCGCCTGGACTCCCGCCGTTGCGGAGGTCGACGACGTCAAGATCGCCATCAACGCCGGGGGAGACCCGCGGCGGGCCATGGCCGTGCGCGATGCCGTGGCCACCGCCCTCGAAACCGGCGACCTGCCGCTGCGCCGCCGCCGCGCACACCAGGGATCCGTCGCGCTGGTTGGCGGCGGTCCCGGCGATACGGGCCTCATCACGGTCCGCGGCCGCCGTCTCCTGGGCCAGGCCGACGTCGTGGTCGCCGACCGCCTGGGCCCCCGCGGACTGCTCAACGAACTCGCCCCGGACGTCCGGATCATCGAAGTCGGCAAGACCCCCGGCCACCACCCCGTTCCGCAGGCTGGGATCAACCGGATCCTCGTCGAGGAAGCCCTCAAGGGACACCGCGTTGTCCGGCTCAAGGGCGGGGACCCCTACGTGCTGGGCCGCGGCGGCGAGGAAGCCGAATACTGCCGCCAGCACGGCGTCGAGGTTGAAGTGGTCTCCGGCGTCACCTCGGCAATCTCCGTTCCCGCAGCAGCCGGCATTCCCGTCACCCACCGCGGCCTGGCCAAGGGCTTCAGCGTGGTCACCGGCCACGAGGAACTCTCCGAGGTACCCGCCCGTCCGGACCACACGATCGTCCTGCTCATGGGCGTCGGCCAGCTGCGCGAATCCGCGTCCGCGCTGGGCGAAGCCGGCCTGCCGCAGGACACTCCGGTTGGTATCGTGGAAAACGGCTATTTGCCGGACCAGCGCGTCACCATTGGCACGCTCGGTTCCATCGCCGACCAGGCCCAGGCGGCCGGCGTCGCAAATCCTGCCGTGATTGTCATCGGTGACGTGGTGCGCGTGAGCCCCTTCGCGCCGTCGCACTTCAAAACCGCTGACTACAGCACCACCACCCCGAACAGCCCCCGCAAGACCGTCCTCACCACCTAGCCCCACCCAACTGACTGGCAGTTGTTGTCGTTCTGAGCCGTCAAAACGACAACAAATGCGAGCCAGTTGGGCCGGAACGAAGAAAAGGAACACAGCCGTGTCATCCAGCACCACCGTAGGAACTGCTGCGCGTCCGCTGCGCGTCGCCGTCGTGGGCTCCGGCCCGGCCGGCGTCTACGCCGCCGACATCCTCACCAAGAGCGAAGCCGTCAAAAGCGGCGAGCTGACCGTCAGCATCGACCTCTTTGACCGCTACCCGGCACCCTACGGCCTGATCCGCTACGGCGTGGCCCCGGACCACCCCCGCATCAAGGGCATCGTGAACGCCCTGCACAAGGTGCTGGACCGCGGCGACATCCGCTTCTTCGGCAACGTGGACTACGGCACTGACCTCACCATCGAGGACCTCCGGACCCACTACGACGCCGTCATCTTCGCCACCGGCGCCATCAAGGACGCGGACCTGAACATCCCCGGCATCGAGCTGGAGGGCTCGTTCGGCGGCGCCGACTTCGTCTCCTGGTACGACGGCCACCCCGATGTCCCGCGCGAATGGCCGCTCGAGGCCAAGGAAATCGCGGTGATCGGCAACGGCAACGTGGCCCTGGACGTGGCCCGTGTTTTGTCCAAGCATGCCGACGACCTCCTCACCACCGAGATCCCGGACAACGTCTACGCCGGCCTGAAGGCTTCCCCGGTCACCGACGTGCACGTCTTCGGCCGCCGCGGCCCCGCCCAGGTCAAGTTCACCCCGCTGGAGCTGCGCGAGCTGTCCCACTCCAAGGACGTGGACATCATCCTGTACCCGGAGGACTTCGAGTTCGACGAGGAATCGGACCGCCAGATCCAGACCAACAACCAGACCAAGACCATGGTGGGCACGCTCACCAACTGGATTGCCGAGCAGCCCGAGGACGTCTCCGAGCTCAAGGCGTCCCGCCGCCTGCACCTGCACTTCCTGCACAGCCCGGTGGAGATCTATGACGACGCCGAGACCCCGGGCAAGGTGGCCGGCATCAAGTTTGAGCGCACCGAGCTGGACGGCACCGGCAACGCCCGCGGCACCGGCGAGTACGTGGACTACCCGGTCCAGGCCGTCTACCGCGCCATCGGCTACTTTGGTTCCGCCCTCCCGGACGTGGAGTTCGACCACAAGAAGGGCGTTGTGGTGAACGACGGCGGCCGCGTCCTGGACTCCGACGGCAACCACGTGCCTGGCATCTACGCCACCGGCTGGATCAAGCGCGGGCCGGTCGGCCTCATCGGCCACACCAAGGGCGACGCCCTGGAGACCGTCACCTACCTGCTGGAAGACCGCGAAAACCTTCCCGTCGCTTCGGCACCGGAGGAGGACGCCGTCACCGAACTCCTCGACGCACGCGGCGTGAAGTTCACCAGCTGGGAAGGCTGGCTGGCGCTGGACGCGCACGAACTCGCACTGGGTGCAGCTGCCACTGAGGCCGGGGGATCGCACGGCGTGGAGGTCAAGCGTGAGCGCATCAAGGTGGTGCCGCGCGAGGACATGGTGGACATCTCCCGCGACGGTGTGGCCGCGCAGGTCTAACGCACGGATTCAACGCACCATCAGACAGGAACCGCGGGGCCATTGGTCCCGCGGTTCCTGCTTTAATATGCCCTAATCCTGTTGCTTACCAGCGCCGCCAACGGCCATCAGCTCCAGGCGCCGCAGGGTCTCCCGGTTCCGCGCCGAAATCAACGGGTCCCGCAGGAATTTCGGCATCAGCCTGCCGGGCCCGCGGATGGCATCCTCGGCGATGGTCACCAGGCACTGGTCGCCCCGGTCCTCCAGCGTGATCTCCACCTTGGCCTCGCCCATCGGCCAGCCCCGCGCCACCAGTTCCAGCGAGCGGCCTGGCTCGACGGCCGCCACGCTGGTGCTGTCATCAATCACCAGCGGCCAGGCGCCCACGGAGTGGTGCAGCCGGGAACCCTGCCGGGGCCATTCGGCGTCCACGTCCCTGATCCGGGATGCGCCCACCACCCAGCCGGAATACAGCCAGCCGTCGGCGATGACCCGCCAGACGTCGGCCGCGGGGGAGGTGAACAGCTGCGAGACGGTGGACATTGAGTTCCTTCCGGTTCCGGTCATGCTTTGGTGCGGTGCTTCGGCGGACCCCGCCGGGTGTCCGGGGTCCTTCAAGTGTCCGACGGCGGGAGGTGCGGGCCGCCGTGCGGCCCGGTAGGACGGCTTCCGCAGGCGGCGGGTCCAGGCGTACGTCCGGGCGCCCGGCGGCTGGTTCTCAAGGGGGTCGAAACGCAGCGGGATGTCCGCGGGGTCCGCACCCGCGTTCAGCCGCAGTTCACCGCACGCCCGCCACGGCCCTCCGGGTCTGGCCCAGGACAGTCCCAGCACCCATTCGCCGGAGGCCGGCGACCCCGAAGGCAGGTTCAGCGTCCGCAGTCCCAACAGCACCGGGCCCGTCCGGCCGCGGTACGGCATCAGCGTGGTCAGGGTGGCTCCCGCAATGTCCAGCCGCGGCATCAGGAGGAACCTGCCCGGCAGTCCCCAGCCGGTGGAGGCAAACAGGACGTCCGCGGGGTTGGTACCGGAGGCAGCGGCAGGGGTCGAGGAACCGGCGGAAGCACTGGTCGGCGAAACCCGGAGCGCCAGGCCCAGGATGTCCGGCAGCGCCTGCGGCAGGCCCAGGGACCGTGAAAAGCGGGCCACCACCTGGTCGGTCCCCGGGGAATCGAGCCAGTCGATGCCGCTGGGCTGTGCGGGGTTGCCGGTCCTGGTGAGCTGTCCGGCCAGGCCCAGGCCCTGGGGGTGGATGGGCCGGTCCGGCCGCGCGAGTTTGAGGAGCCGGAAGAGGGCGGCAAAGGCCTGCCCGGCACTCCCGGTGACGGTGGAAAGAACGCGCGGCTGCTGGGTCATACTTCCTTCCTACCCATAAAGCGGCGGACTACATGCGCCCGAACCGGGCCCGGATCAGCGCGAAGATTCCGTAAGCGATGAAGCCGGCGCCAATGGCCACCAGGAGGGTGGGCCCGAACGGGTGGTGCTGCAGTGCCTTGAGGCTGCCGTCCAGGCCGGTGGATTCCTCGGGCCGGTGCTTGGCCGCGGCGATCACGAACAACAGGCCCGTGAGGTCCAGCGCTATCCCTTTGGCCACATGGCCGGTGACGCCCAGGCTGTCGATAAGCCTGCCGCGCCGGGTGCCGTCGAAGTGGAACAGCTCCTCCTTGAAGCCGCGACGGATTCCCTTGACGATGAAGTAGATGCCGATGCCCAGGATGGTCAGCCCCAGCGCCACCAGGACCCACGGCCCCAGGGGGTTGGCCATCAGGCTGGCACTGAAGTCCCGGGTGTTGTCTCCCGAGTCGCTGCGCTGGCCCAAGGCGAAGCCGGCGAACGTAAGGCCCACAGTGCCGTATGCGATGGCCAGGAATCCCGAGGAGACCAGCTTGGCCAGCCGTTCCTTGCGGGCCAGGCTCCGTGCGCGCAACGTCGCTTCGCTGGCCTGCCACAGGGCAAGGCCCAGGCAGGCCGCCACGCACCCCCACATGACCACGGGTCCCCACGGGTTGTCCGCGAGCTGGGCGATGGCGCCGGTGGGTTCGGCATCGCCCGGATGGCCGAGGGCGATGGCAACGGCGATGGCCCCAACGATGATGTGCAGCACCGCCATGACGGCAAATCCGGTGCGGGCCAGGACGTCCAGGGCCTTGTGGTTGGACGCCTCCTCGACAGCGTCTGCTGCCTGGCTGAGGGTGGAATCGCCGTCGGACATGGTTCAGCCGTTCATGGGCCCTTCGGCCCTCAGCTTCTCCGCGCCCGGTCCCTCCACGTGCACGGTGCAGCGGACCACCAGCTGGCCCGGGGCGTTGTCCAGTTCCACCAGGGAATCGTCCGCGCTGAGGACGGTGAACACCTCGGACCCGGTGACCGCCTCCACGCCCTTGGCTTTGGCGGTTTCCCGCGCATTCCTGAGCGCCTCGCGCTGCAGGCCGTCCACGTAGCCGCCGTCACTTTCACGGGCGGGGTCCCCGAAGGCCCAGCCGAACAATGTTCCTGTTTTTCCCATGGCGACGATATTACGCGGTTGCCCCCGCCCGGGACGGGGTTTCGTAATATTAGTAAGTGTGCTTACCATGGGCGCACCATACCTCGATGGAACAGGCAAGCGAAGTCCGCTGCACAGCGGCAAAACCCGGAACCAGTTCACAACGTTAGGAACGCACATCATGGCAGGAAACCTCATTGCCCGTTCAGTTCACGACCTGACCGCGGCAGCATGGTTTGGCGGATCACTCATGGGCGCCATCGGACTCAACGGAGCGGCGGCCCAGGCCAAGGACCCCGCCGAGCGCACCCGGCTTTCCAGTGCCGGCTGGATGAAGTGGGCGCCGTTCCAGACGGCGGCTTTCGCCTCCCACCTGGTGGCGGACCTCGCCATCGCCTGGGAGAACAAGGGCCGCATCGCCAAGCAGGAGGGCGTGGCCCGCGACACCGTCATCAAGACGGCGGTCACCGTGGTGGGCGCCGCGGTGACCCTGTACTCGGGCATCCTGGGCAAGAAGGTGGAAAAGCTTGCCGGTGAAGGCGCCGAAGGCGCAACGGAGCCGCACGGCGCGGCCTCGGACGAATTGAGGACGGCCCAGCAGCAGCTCAAGCTCCTGCAGTGGGCCATCCCCGGCTTCGCAGCCCTGGTGATCATCCTCGGCGCCAAGCACGGCGAGATGCAGCGGCCCAAGAACGTCTTTGCAGGCCTCCGCGGCGAGTAGGGCGGACACGCAGTAAGAAGCTGACGACGGCGGCCCGGCACGTAAGTGCCGGGCCGCCGCCGTGTCCGGGGTGCTTGGGCCCGGGCCCGCTAGACCGGTTGCGTATTGGCCGGGGGCAGGTCCGGGTTCATGTCCTTCAGGTCCGGGTCCTCGGCTGTCCACACTTGGATGATGGCCCAGGCCACCGCCGCCAGCGGCACGGACAGGACCGCGCCCACGATCCCGGCCAGGATGGTGCCGGCAGTCAATGCCATGAGGATCACCAGGGCATGGAGTTGAAGTGACTTGCCCATGACGACCGGCTGCAGGAGGTCGCCCTCCAGCTGGTTGACCGCGACGACGACGGCCACCACAATGAGGGCCACTACCGGCCCGTTGGCAACAAGCGCCACGAGGGCGGCCAGGATGCCTGCGACCGTTGCCCCCACCAGCGGGATGAAGGCGGTAATGAAGACGATGATGGCCAGCGGAATGGCCAGCGGTACCTGCATGATCAGCAGCGCCGCACCGATGGCCACGGTATCCACCAGGGCCACGATCGCGGTGCCGCGGACGTAGCCGCCCAAGACCTCGAGCGTGCGGCGTCCGGACCGGCGCAGCTTGGCTTCACGCTGGCCGGAGAAGGGGCGGAGGAAGAAGTCCCAGATCTTGGCGCCGTCCTTGAGGAAGAAGAACAGGATGACCACCATGAGGCTGGCCCCGGCAATAAATTCGGTCACCACGGACAGCCCGGTGACCGCGCCGGAGCGGACCTGGCTGCTGGTGGCAAACTGCACCACCGCCTCCCGTGCCTGGTTGAGCTGTTCCTGCTCGATGGGGATGGGCCCCGTCAGCAGGAACTGCTCCAGCTCGTCGAGGCCGGAGGAGGCCTGCGCCGCCAGTTCGCCCCACTGGTTCCGGACGGAGAAATAGATGACGGTGGACACACCGGCCAGGATCACCAGCAGCGCCACGAACGCCATGCCGGTGGCCAGGCCGCCCGGTATCCCGCGGCGGCGGAGCATGTTCACGAACGGGCCGATCGCTGCTGCCAGGATCAGGGCGATCAGGGCAGGGATCACCAGGAGCTTGATCTGCATCAGCGCGAAGACGGAGACGGCGACCACCAGCACAACCAGCAGAACCTGGGCTGCGCGGGTGCCTGCCCTGCCCAGGCCGTCAGACCAGAGCGCGCCCGGCGGCCTGGAGCCCGGTGCTTTCCCGATGGTGCCTGCGCGCTGACCCTGGCGGGCTGCACCGCCCGGCAGCCCGGCATCGGCATGTGCCCCATCGGCAGCCGCTGCATCCTGCGCCTGCCGGAGGGGCTCGTTGCCCAGCTCTTGATCACTAAGGCGTGTTGATCGCGCCATGGGTACTCCTCATCGTCCGGAGGGTGCCCTGCGCCACGGGATGCGGCGCAGGGCAGAACAACCTTCGTCAGATGGTAAGCCTACTGATGGTTTGGGGGGTGCGGAAACCCCGGAGCGGGCCCTTCCCCGCAGGGTGTGCCGCCGGGACTACTCGGCCAGCCACTCCTCGCAGGAGTTCAGGTTCCGGTTCACCGTGGCGACGGCAGCGTCCTCATCGCGCCGCTCGATCGCAGCGAGCAGCGTCTCGTGGCCGTCCCGCGGAAGCCCGTTGAAGCCGGACCGGCCCTGCTGCTTGAGGAGATCCCGGTGGAACGCGGTTCCGAAGCTGGCGTAGAGCTCGTGCAGCAGCGGGTTCCCGGACGCCCGCGCGATGCCTTCGTGGAAGTGCCAGTCGGCGTCCGCCCAGGCTTCGACGTCCCCGTTGTTCCAGGCCCGGTCCCGGCTGGCGAGCAGGGCACGCAGGGCCGTGACGTCGTCGTCCGTGGCATTGCGGGCGGCCAGCCGGGCCGCCTGGGTGTCCAGACCCAGCCGCACCTCAAGGATGTGCTGCTCAGTGTGGTCCTGATACATCCGCTGCGCGGCGCCGGACATCTCGCTTGTGGCGCGCACATAGGTGCCGTCCCCGCGCCGGACCTCCAGCATGCCGCCGTGGGCAAGGGCCTTCACCGCTTCACGGAGGGTCCCGCGGGAGACGCCGAGCCGGGCCATGAGTTCCGGTTCGGGCGGGATGCGCTGGTTCAGGGCCCACTCGCCGGAGTGGACCATCCCGCGCAGCTTGGCCGTGACTTCGGCGGCGAGCGGCGGCCGGACTGACGGGCTCAGGGACATGGCGTTACTTCCTTCCATCCGCAGCCCGGACCGGAGCTGCCCCTGCGGGCTTTCCGGTCATGGCGCGGCCGGTAATCAGGTGGGATACCACAATCTGTACCAGGGCCAGTGCCAGCAGCAGCACCAGCGGCAGGATCCAGCCGCCCGTGGCGCTGTGCAGCAGGCCCATGCCGAACGGGCCCACCGTGGCCAGCAGGTAACCCGACGACTGGGCCAGCGTGGACAGTGCAGTGGTTTCGGCGGTGCTGGTGCCGCTGCGGCTGATCATGACCATCACCAGCGGGAAGATGCCCAGGCCAAAGCCCAGCAGGACGGCGGGCACGGCCGCCAGCCCCACGGGGAGGACCAGGAGCGCCAGGATTCCCACGGCCATGGTGATGCTCACCAGGTAGAACGCCGGGCGCAGCATCCGCGGGCGGGAGCCGATGGCGATCAGCACCATGCCCGCCGGAACGGAGACCAGCTGCATGAGCCCGAACATCAGTCCGCTGTCCGAGGCGCTCAGGCCCATGGTGGTGAGCATGTAGGGAAACCAGCTGAGCAGGGCGTACGCGAGCAGGGCCTGAAGGGCGAAGATCGCGGTGAGGAGTTGACCTTTGCGGGTCCGCAACAGCGGCCAGGGGGACACGCGCAGGCCCGTGGCCGGGGCGGCGTTGCGGTGCGCGTGCAGTGCCACGGGCAGGAACCCCAGGAAGGCGGCCACGGCAGCGATGCCGACGGCGCCCACCGCGGCGGACGGGGATCCGAGGGCTTGGGCCAGGGGTACGACCAGGACGGAGGTCAGGGTGCCGCCGGTGGTCATGGTCACGGTGTAGACGGCGGTCATGAGCGAGGTGCGGGAGGCGAAGTGCTCGCGGATGAAGGACGGCATGGCCACGTTGCAGATGGCCAGTCCGGACATGCCCACCACGCTGCCGGCCACGAGCATGCCGGTGGCGGGGATGCCGCGCAGCAACAGGCCGCCGGCCAGCAGGGCGAGCGACAGCAGGATGGCTTTCTCCACACCCGCCTTGCCGCTGAGCCAGGACGTCGCGGCGCCGGCCACCGCGAAGCAGAGTGTGGGAATCGACGGAATGATGGCCGCCACCAACGCCCCGTAGCCCAGTACCGACTGGAGGTCGTGCAGCAGGGCTGACGCCCCGGTGATGCCCGCGCGGAGGTTCAGCCCGATCAGCACCAACGCAATGACACCGAACACGACGGCGGAGCGTGGCTTGGCAGGCGCCATGCCGGGTGCCGGCGCGGCGGGGGCTGCGGCGGGCGCCTGGATGCTTGCGGGCGGGGAGGCGGGGGAGTGGCGGACATACCCTCCACCCTAAAGGTTAGACGTTTGATGTTTGCGCTTTTGTGGCCAACCTCTCCCGGTCCGGCGCCGCTGCAATAGACTGCCAACGGACTGTCGGAGGGCCTGGCGCGGACCAGGTGGTGCGGAAGGACGGCTGTGGAGGCTTCCCGGGGACTCGAGATCGAGAAAAAATACGACGTCGACACTGGCGCCGCAGTGCCTGCATTGGAGCAGGCGGCAGGGGTGGCCCGCACGGGCAAGCCGCATACCGATCTCCTTGAAGCGGTCTACTTCGACACGCCAAAGCATTCCCTCGCCGCCCGGCGCATCACCCTCCGCCGGCGCACGGGCGGGAAGGACGCCGGGTGGCACCTGAAGCTGCCACCCCAGGCCGCCGCCGCAGCCGGGGAAGGCCCGCAGCAACGCACGGAACTGCACGCACCCCTGGGCCGCCCGGACGTGGTCCCGGACGCCCTGCTCACCCACCTGCATGCCTACCTCAGGGGTGCCGTCCCGGTGCCGGTGGTCCGACTGCACACGCGGCGCACCACCTACCCCCTGTACGGTGACGACGGCGTGCACCTCGCCGACCTCGCCGACGACCAGGTCACCGCCGAACGGCTGCAGGATGGGGCCGCAGCCACCCGGCAGCAGTGGCGCGAGTGGGAACTGGAACTGGTCCACGGCGACCCAGGCCTCTTTGGCCCGGTGGAGGAACTGCTTGCCGCTGCCGGCGCCCGCCCCGCAGGCCACGCCTCCAAGCTGGCCCGCGCACTGGGGCCGGGCAAGGCGGCCGGAACGCGGTCCCCCGGCGGCGGGGACGCCGCCGGCCCCGCCGGCGACGAAGGCAGCCCGGCGCTGCTGGCCGGAAAGCGCGCCCCCGCAGCCGCCGTCGTCACCGTGTACGTGGGGGCGCAGATTGAGCAGATCCTTGCCACCGACGCCGCTGTCCGGGGCGAGGAGCCGGAAGCGGTCCATGCCATGCGCTCGGCAACGCGCCGGATCCGCTCGGTCCTGGGCGCCTACGGGAGGCTGTACCGGGCGTCGCCGGTGCGCAAGCTGCGGAGCGAGCTGAAGTGGCTGGGCCAGCTGCTGGGCCGGCCGCGCGACGCTGAAGTCCTGCGGGAGCAGCTCCGCGGAGAGCTGGCCGGGCTGCCGCCCGGGGACGGTGTTGCGGGAGCAACGGCAGGGCTGGAACAGCGCACGGCCGCCGATTACGACGACGCGTACCGGCTCCTGCGCGAAGCCCTGGGAACGGAGCGCTACTTCCGGCTCCTGGACAAGCTCGAGGACTTCCGGGACAACCCACCGGTGCGGGCCGAAGCGGTGACGCCCGGCCGGCGGACGGCGGCAAAGGCGGTGGACAAGGCCGCCAAACGGCTGCGCCGCTCACGCAAGGCTGCCAAGGGGGCACGGCGCGGCAGGGAACAGGAACTTGCCCTCCACCGTGTCCGCAAGGACGCCAAGCGGCTGCGCCACGTGGCCGAATCAGCCGCGCTGGTGCATGGCAAGCGTGCGGGCAAGGTGGCAAAGGCCGCCCGCCGGCAGCAAAAGATCCTGGGCAGGTTCCAGGACGCCGCAGTGGCCCGTGACCTGCTTGCCGGTGTCGCCGCCGACAACACCGACGCGGCCGCCGCAGGCATCTATGCCCACCTGCTCAGCCGGCAGGAAGAACGGATGCTGGCAGCCCGGGCCGGCTTCCGGAAGGCCTGGAAGAAATCCCGCGACCTGTTGGGGCACGGCGTCATCTGACCCGGCAGCAGGGCGCTGCCGGCCCCCTTTTCCGCCTCCCTGCCTACCGGCCCTGGCGGGCCGACAACCGGGCCACGGCCAGGGCGAGCCACAGCTGCACCCGGTCGGCGGTGACGGCGGGGTCGTACCCCGTCAGTTCGGTGATCTGGGCCAGCCGGTAACGGACGGTGTTGCGGTGCAGCGTGAGCTCCTCCGCCACCGCGGCCACCGAGCCGTTGTTGTTCAGGTAGCTCTCCAGCGTGGCCATCAGCTCAGAGCCGTGTGCGGCATCGAAGGACCGCAGGGGGTTCAGTGATTCGTGGGCCATATCCGCCAGCGGCACATCCTCGCTGGCCAGCAGCAGCGACGTCAGGCTGAGCCGCTCGGGTTCGTTGACGGGCAGGCCGTGGCTGGCGGCGTCCCGGGCCTCGAAGTAGCTCCAGCGCAGGCCGTTCGGCTTGGTGTACGCCCCGCCGATGCCGATCGTGGCGTGGATCCCGGCTTCGGCGAGGTGGTCGCTGAGCTTCCGTGCCAGCGCCGGCGCCGTCCCGCCGTCGTCATTGACCACCAGTACCAGGTCCTTGCCCACGACGGCGGCAACGGCCTTTTCCAGTTCCAGCGGCACCGAGGTGCTCCCCAGGGCCTTGCCATGGGCGGCCGAAACAGCGAGCAGCACCACGTTCTTGCGGGTGCTGTTCACGCCCACGCCGGCCAGGCGGCGCTGCGCCTCGCTGGTCTCCAGCGCACCGTGGATCACGTCCTCCAGCACCTGGCCGCAGAGGGCACGCTGGGCCTGCCGCTGCTTGACCATGTTGTTCAGCTCCACGCTGATCAGGTTCTGCGCGTAGCCAATGATCCCTGTGTCCTCGAACGGCTGGCGCACCCACAGCGTGCACGCATCGCGCCGCCCGGTAGGGACGGGATAGCTGGACCAGGTCTCCGCCGACGGGCTGGCGGTGCTGCTGTTGTACAGCTGCGCCGTGAACTGCGTGAGCGCAATGTCGGTACGCAGCATGCCCCCCAGGTTCTTCAACAGCTCGGAAAGTCCGCCGCCGGTTAGCAGCGCCCGCGCCAGCACCTGGTGCCCTGCGATCAGCCGTTCCAGCTTGGCGTAGTGGTCCGCCGACTGCGCGTCCGCCACCAGCTTGGTGATGGCAATGAAGGGAGTCTCGTACGGCACCTCCACCACGGGCAGGCCCCAGCGGTTGGCCTCCGCCAGGAGGGCCGGCGGCACCGCCTCATGCGAAAGGCCCACGCCGAAACCGATGCCCACCGCGCCGGCGCGCTGCACCTGGCGGACAAAACGGCGCTGCTCAGGGGCGGAACGCAGCCGCAGGCCGGTGGTGAGGACCAGCTCGCCGCCGTTGAGGAACCGCTGGGGATCCTCCAGCTCCGTGACGGCAACCCAGTTGATGTCCTGGTTCCAGGTAGTCTCCGCCACGCCCGCCTTGGACAGCTTCAGGGAGGACACGCCCACCAGGGCAGCAAGGGAAATGGCCATGAAGCAAGGATAAACGTGAGCTGGGCAACCGCACTAAACCTCTTTGGCAAGGGTGTGCAGGTGGCTATTCACCCCGCTTGGGCGCTGGCATAGGCTCAAGGCAGTTCCATCCATCCGTCGTGGTCTCCGCCCGGCCGCCGATGGCCCTTACGAAAGAGGTTGCACACCGTGGTCCAAACCTTGCAGAACTTCATCAACGGGAAGTTCGTCACCCCCGCCGGCACCACCCTGCTGGACGTGGTCAACCCCACCAACGGCGACGTGGTGGCGCAGGCCCCCGTTTCCGTGCAGGCGGACGTCGATGCCGCCATGGCGGCTGCCAAGGACGCCTTCAGGACCTGGAAGCATGTCACCCCGGGCCAGCGCCAGCTGATGCTGCTCAAGCTCGCCGACGCCATTGAGGCCAACAGCGACGAGCTCGTCGAAGCCCAGCACCGCAACACCGGCCAGGTCCGCTCCCTGATCGCCTCCGAGGAAGTGGCTGCCGGCGCCGACCAGCTCCGCTTCTTCGCCGGCGCCGCCCGCATCATGGAAGGCAAGTCCGCGGGCGAGTACTTCGAGGGCCACACCTCCTACGTCCGCCGCGAACCCATCGGCGTAGTGGCCCAGGTGGCGCCCTGGAACTACCCGTTCCTGATGGCCATCTGGAAGATCGGCCCCGCGCTCGCGGCCGGCAACACCGTGGTCCTGAAACCGTCGGACACCACCCCCGAATCAACCCTGGTCCTGGCACGCCTGGCCGGCGGCATCTTCCCGGCCGGCGTGCTGAACGTGGTGCTCGGCACCGGCGAAACAGGCGCCATGATGGTGGAGCACAAGGTCCCCGGCCTGGTGTCCATCACCGGTTCCGTGCGCGCCGGCATCGCCGTTGCCTCCGGTGCCGCAAAGGGCCTGAAGCGTGCGCACCTGGAGCTCGGCGGCAAGGCCCCGGCCATCGTGTTCAAGGACGCCGACATCAAGAAGAGCGCCGCGGCCATCGCCGAGTTCGCCTTCTTCAACGCCGGCCAGGACTGCACCGCCATCACCCGCGTGCTGGTGGAGGAGTCCGTGCACGACGACGTCGTGGCCGCCATGGTGGAGCACACCAGGACCCTGCACACCGGCTCGCAGAACGACGAAGACAACTACTTCGGCCCCCTGAACAACGTGAACCACTTCAACGCCGTCACGTCGGTGGTGGAGAACCTGCCGGCCAACTGCCGGATCGAAACCGGCGGCCACCGCGCGGGGGAGAAGGGCTACTTCTTCGAACCCACCATCATCACCGGAGCAAAGCAGACCGACGACGTGGTGCAGAAGGAAACCTTCGGCCCGGTCATCACGGTGCAGAAGTTCAGCACCGAAGAAGAGGCAGTGGCCATGGCCAATGACGTGGACTACGCCCTGGCCTCCAGTGTCTGGACCACCAACCACGGCACCGCCATGCGGCTGAGCCGCGACCTGGACTTCGGCGCCGTCTGGATCAACACCCACATCCTGCTCACCGCCGAAATGCCGCACGGCGGCTTCAAGCAGTCCGGCTACGGCAAGGACCTCTCCATGTACGGCGTGGAGGACTACACGCGCATCAAGCACGTGATGTCCGCCCTCGACGCGTAAAACCACCCACCGCCAGGCTTCAAAGAAAGGCCTTCCCATGACCACCACCGCATCAGACATCACCTACCGCCTGGAGCAGAAGCGCAACGTCCAGGCCGACTTCCCGGGCCCCAAGTCCGTGGCACTGACCGAACGCCGCAAGTCCGTGGTGGCTGCCGGCGTCGCCTCCAGCGTCCCGGTCTACGTTGCAGACGCCGACGGCGGCATC
The DNA here is from genome assembly GCF_059492155.1 of Pseudarthrobacter sp. Pseusp20. Taxonomy (NCBI): domain Bacteria; kingdom Bacillati; phylum Actinomycetota; class Actinomycetes; order Micrococcales; family Micrococcaceae; genus Pseudarthrobacter; species Pseudarthrobacter sp. Pseusp20. The sequence goes on along the minus strand of NZ_CP168521.1, from coordinate 3,569,630 downwards.
ATCCACGACGTCGACGGCAACTCCTTCATCGACCTCGGCTCGGGCATCGCCGTGACCAGCGTGGGAGCGTCCGATCCCGCCGTCGTCGGCGCCGTCAAGGAAGCGGTGGAGCACTTCACCCACACCTGCTTCATGGTCACCCCGTACGAAGGCTACGTGGCGGTCGCCGAGCAGCTGAACCGCCTCACCCCGGGCGACCACGAAAAGCGCACCGTCCTCTTCAACTCCGGCGCGGAAGCAGTGGAAAACGCCGTCAAGGTGGCCCGCCTGGCAACCGGCCGGGACGCCGTCGTCGCCTTTGACCACGCCTACCACGGCCGCACCAACCTGACCATGGCGCTGACCGCCAAGGCCATGCCGTACAAGACCAACTTCGGACCGTTCGCTCCCGAGGTCTACCGCATGCCCATGAGCTACCCGTACCGCGAGGAAAACCCCTCCATCACCGGTGCCGAGGCCGCCAAGCGTGCCATCACCATGATCGAGAAGCAGATCGGCGGCGACCAGGTGGCCGCGATCATCATCGAGCCCATCCAGGGCGAGGGCGGCTTCATCGTTCCCGCTGAGGGGTTCCTGCCCGCGCTGGCCGCCTGGGCCAAGGAAAAGGGCATCGTCTTCATCGCGGACGAGGTCCAGTCCGGCTTCTGCCGCACGGGCGAATGGTTCGCAGTGAACCACGAGGGCGTCGTCCCGGACATCATCACCATGGCCAAGGGCATCGCCGGCGGCATGCCGCTGTCCGCCATCACCGGCCGCGCCGACCTGCTGGACGCCGTCCACCCCGGCGGCCTGGGCGGCACCTACGGCGGCAACCCGGTGGCCTGCGCCGCGGCGCTGGCCTCCATCGGCTCCATGGAGGAGTACGACCTGAACGGCCGTGCCCGCCACATCGAGGAACTCGCGCTGGGCCGGCTCCGCGGCCTGCAGACTGAACTGGCCGGCTCCGGCACCGCCGTGATCGGCGACGTCCGCGGCCGCGGCGCCATGCTCGCCGTCGAACTTGTCCAGGCAGGGTCCAAGGAGCCGAACCCGGAACTGACCAAGGCTGTTGCCGCCGCCTGCCTCAAGGAAGGCGTCATCATCCTCACCTGCGGCACCTACGGCAACGTCATCCGCCTGCTGCCGCCGCTGGTCATCACCGACGAACTGCTGAACGACGGCCTGGATGTCCTCGCCGCCGCCATCAAGGCCAACGCCTAACCGGAACGACTCCCTCCGGCAACGCAAAGAAGGTGGGCTCCCGGTTGGGAGCCCACCTTCCTTGTCATCGGACGCTTTCTAGGCGGCCTGGCGGAGCGCTGCCCGGCGGGCCACCGAGTTCCTGCGCGCCGTCCGCAGCATGTCCAGGGTCAGCAGGAGCAGTGCCAGCCACACCACCCCGAACCCCATCCAGCGCTCCACGGTCATGGCCTCCCGGAACACCAGCAGCGCTACCAGGAACTGCAGCACGGGGGCAAAGTACTGCAGCAGCCCGATGGTGGTCATGGGCAGCCGCCGCGCGGAGGCGCCGAAGAAGAGCAGCGGAACGGCGGTGATCACGCCGGACGCCAGCAGCAGCCAGAAGTGCCCGGGCCCCTGGGAAGTCAGCGTGGAGCTGCCGTTCGCGGCCAGGACCACCATCGCCACGGCGGCCAGCGGCGCCAGCACCATGGTCTCCACGCTGAGGCTGGTGATGGCGTCCACCCTCGACCCCACCCGGTTCTTGACGAAGCCATACAGGCCGAAGCTGAACGCCAGCGTCAGCGCAATCCACGGCAACTTCCCGTAGGAGTAGGTGAGGACGCCCACGGCCACGAAGCCCACGCCCACCGCGGCCCACTGGAGCGGACGCAGCTTTTCCTTCAGGACGAGCACGCCGAGGAGCACCGAGACCAGCGGGTTGATGAAGTAGCCCAGTGACGTTTCCACCGCCTGCCCGGTGGTCACGCCGTAGGTATAGGTCAGCCAGTTGATGGCGATCAGGAAAGCAGCCAGCGCCAGGGAACCAAACACGCGGCGGTCCTTCAGCGCCGCAGCCAGCACACCCCACGCCCGGGTGACCGTGATCAGGAGGGCGCAGAACAGGAGCGACCACACCACGCGGTTGGCCACGATCTCGACGGCGCCGGCCGGCATCAGGATGAAGAAGTACAGCGGGAGCAGCCCCCACAAAACGTACGCGCCGATGCCGAACAGCATTCCCGCCGTCGAATCCCCGGCGACTGCCTTGGGACCCGCGGGCACCGCATCACCTGCCGTGGAGCGTGACGTGGGGGAGGTGGCTACGGGGGTTCCTTCTGGCATGGGCACGCTTTCCATAACAGCAGCCCGCGGGCAGGTATTCCGGGAGGCAGGCGGGAAAACCGGAAAATAGTCAGTAGGCTTTCTTTCATGACATGTGCCCGTACCCCGCAGCCGGCCCCATGAGGCTCCGGCGCAGCAACGCCTCGGGCCGCGGCTACCGCAGGGTACCGGCAGGCAAAGGCTTCAGTTACCGGGACCTGGACGGCTCCACCCTGCCGCCCGGTCCCGTCCGTGACCGGCTGGAGAGCATCGGCATCCCGCCCGCGTGGACGGACGTCTGGATTGCCCCGTTTGAGAACGGCCACATCCAGGCCACCGGGGTGGACGCGGTGGGCCGTCGCCAGTACATCTACCACCCGGAGTGGCGTGAGCGTAAGGATCGGGTGAAGTTCGACCGGTCCCTCCAGCTGGCCGAATCGCTGCCCGCGGCACGCCGCATGGTCACCATGGACCTGCGCAGCGATGGCTTCACCCGCGAGCGGGTCCTGGCGGCCGCGTTCCGGATGCTGGACAGCGGATCCCTGCGCGTGGGGTCCGAACGCTACACCAATGAAAACGGCAGCCGGGGCCTGGCTACCCTGCTGTGCGCCCACGTCCAGGTCCGCAAGGACCGCATCCTGCTGCGCTTCCCGGGCAAGAGCGGCAAGGACTGGGAATCGGAGATCCGCGACCCGGACCTCGCCGTCGTGCTGCGCCTCCTCAAGCGCCGCGGGCCCAACGCCCGGCTCCTGGCCTACAAGGAGGGCAGGACCTGGCGTCCGGTCACCAGCGCGGACATCAACGCCTACGTGAAGGAGCGGACCGGATCGGACTTCACCGCCAAGGATTTCCGCACCCTTCGCGGGACGGTGGCCGCGGCGGCAAGCCTTGCCCGGACCGGCCCCCAGCGCACGGCGGCCAAACGGAAACGGGCCATCAGCCGGGCCATGCACGAGGCCGCGGAGACGCTGGGCAACACACCCTCCATCGCCCGGGAGAGCTACGTGGACCCCCGCGTCCTGGACCACTTCCATGACGGCGAAACCATCGATCCAAAGCGCCTGGACTCGGCGGAGGCCGAACTCCGGGCACTCCTGTACCGCGAAGGCAAGGTGGTGGCCCTGGCCGCCAACTAGAATGGGGGACTGTGCGCTGCATGACGCGGCGCAGTCTCATGAAACGTGAGCAGGACCAGTTCAGAAGGGCTCCCGGTGTCCAACAAGAGCGAAACCGCCAACCGTCCCCTCCGCGTCGCCATCGTCGGCGCAGGACCGGCAGGAGTCTATGCTGCGGACATCCTCACCAAGTCCAGCGGGGTGAAGGACGGCGACTTCCAGGTCAGCATCGACCTCTTCGAGGCCTACCCCGCGCCCTACGGACTGATCCGTTACGGCGTGGCCCCGGACCACCCCCGCATCAAGGGCATCGTGAACGCCCTGCACAAGGTCCTGGACCGCGGGGACATCCGGTTCCTGGGCAACGTGACCTACGGCCGGGACCTTACCCTGCACGATTTCCGGGCCTTCTATGATGCCGTGATCTTTTCCACGGGCGCCGTGAAGGACGCGGACCTGGACATTCCCGGCATCAACCTCCAGGGCTCGTTCGGCGGCGCCGACTTCGTGTCCTGGTACGACGGGCACCCCGATGTTCCCCGGGAATGGCCGCTCGAGGCCAGGGAAATCGCCGTCATCGGCAACGGCAACGTGGCCCTGGATGTGGCCCGCATGCTGGTCAAGCACCCCGAGGAGCTGCTGAGCACCGAGATTCCGGACAACGTCTACCAGGGCCTGAAGTCCTCGCCCGTCACGGACGTCCACGTTTTCGGCCGCCGCGGACCGGCCCAGGTGAAATTCACCCCGCTGGAACTGCGCGAGCTCAGCCATATGGACGACGTGGACATCGTCCTGTATCCGGAGGACTTTGAATTCGACGAGGCCTCGGATGAGGCCATCCGCAGCAACAACCAGGTCAAGACCATGGTGAACACGCTCACCAATTGGCTGGTTGAGGAGCACGCGGAGTCGGAGAGCCCCTCCTCCCGCAGGCTGCACCTGCACTTCCTGCACAGCCCCGTGGAAGTGCTCGACGACGGCACGGGCAGGGTGGGCGGCATCAAGTTTGAGCGCATGCAGCTGGACGGGACCGGCAACGCCAAGGGCACCGGGGAGTACGTCGAATACCCCGTCCAGGCTGTCTACCGGGCCATCGGCTATCACGGCTCCGCCTTGGACGAACTCGAGTACGACGCCAAGCGCGGCGTCATCCCCAATGAGGGCGGACGCGTCCTGGATGCCGACGGGAGCCCCGTCCCGGGCATCTACACCACGGGCTGGATCAAGCGCGGACCCGTCGGGCTCATCGGCCACACCAAGGGCGATGCGCTGGAGACCATCGGCTTCCTGCTGGAGGACCGGCCGAACCTCCCCGCTGCACAAAACCCGGATCCCCAGGCCATCATCGACTTGCTCGAGGAACGCGGTATCGAATACACCACCTGGGAAGGGTGGAACAAGCTCGACGCCCATGAGGCTGGACTCGGGGCCGCTTGGACCGGACCCGAAGGCCTGGACCACGTGGTGCGCGAACGGATCAAAGTGGTGCCGCGCGAGGACATGATCCGCATCTCCCGCGGCTGACTCCGGCCGCACTCCACCAGCAGGTGGTTACTTAGGGAGGGCCATGAGCAGGAACGTCATTCAAACCACTTTTGACGGCTTCATGAAGGGTGCGGGATTCTCGAAGCACATCGGATCCTGGTACCGCGACACCGATGACGTTTTCACTGTGGCCGAATTGCAGAGATCGCAGTCTGGACTGCAGTACTACGTGAACATTGCACTGTGGCTGCGCCCTCTGGGAGAGGCGAAGACCCCCAAAGAGCAGGCCTGCCACGTTCGCAGCCGCCTCTAACTGCTTGTTGGAAGCGCGGACGGGCAGCTGGAGGCGCTGGCCGGGAAGGGGCCATCTGATGGGTCGGGCGGGCCCTGGTTGTAAACCTGGCCCTGTGACCTCTGGCCGCAGAGCCGTGTTCAAGTTAGTCTGATTAACATGAATATGGCGGGAACCCGTGCCTACGACTCCCGGAAGCGTGCGGCCTCTGCCGCCGCAACCGGGCGCCGGATCCTGCAGGCAACGCTGGACCTCTTCATGGAGGGGCCGCTCGCCGGCGTGACGCTGAACGCCGTTGCTGAACGGGCCGGGGTGACCGTCCAGACCGTCATCCGCCGCTTCGGCGACCGCCCGGGCCTGATCCACGCCACGGCGGAATTCGCGTCAGCGGAGGTTGCCGGCCAGCGCGGTGCCGCTCCTCCCGGCGACGTACCCGCCGCCGTCGACAATCTCCTGGAACACTACGAAACCACCGGCGCCCTGGCCCTGAAGATGCTGGCCGAGGAGGAAACGTCCCCTGTCCTCGCAGAGATCACCGAAGGCGGCCGGCAGCTCCACCGGCAGTGGTGCGAACGCGTCTTCGCGCCCTTCCTCGCAGATGACTTCCTGCCGGACGGGGTAGAGCGGAAGCGCCGCCTTGCCCAGTTCGTCGCCCTCTGCGACGTCTACACCTGGAAGCTGCTGCGCCTCGATGCCGGGCTCAGCCGCGACCACGTGGCCCACTGCCTGCTCGAAATGCTGGAACCCTTCATCCGGAGGCCCTGATGTCCACCGTCCTTGCCTACACCTCTCCCGCCATCGGCCACCTTTTCCCCATGGTCCCGCTGCTCCAGGAGCTGAAGGCCCGCGGCCATGATGTCCACGTCCGTACCCTGCGCCGGCAGGTCCCGCTGCTCATGGAGGCGGGGTTCCAGGCCGGACCGGTGGATGACCGGATACTTGCGGTCGAGGCCACTGACTACCGCGCCAACAACGCGAAGGCGGCCCTGGCTTCCAGCGTGGAGACCTTCACGGCCCGCGCCCGGTTCGACGCCCCGGACCTGCAGCAGGCCATTGATGACGTTCGCCCGGACCTGCTGCTCATCGACATCAACGCCTGGGGAGCCCGCATCCAGGCCGAATCCTCGGGGCTGCCGTGGGCCACCTTCAGCCCCTACACCCCGCCGCTCCAGTCGAGGGGAACGCCGCCGTTCGGACCCGGGCTTGCCCCCATGTCCGGCCCGCTGGGGAGGGCCCGTGATGCACTGGCCCGCCGCCTGGTGACCGGCGCCGTGGAAAAGCTGATGCTGCCGCACATCAACGCGCTGCGGGCTGAGCTGTCCGCCGGCCAACTGCCACCCGTCAGCGGCGCGGACGAGATGTTCCGCACCGCGCCGCTGATGCTTGTGGCCACGTCGCAGCCGTTCGAGTATCCCCATCCGGACTGGGGGCCGGACGTGCGGATGATCGGCGCGCTCGGCTGGGAACCGCCCGCGGAGCCTCCCTCCTGGCTCGGGGATGGCCAGGACCCCGTGGTCCTGGTGACCACATCCTCCGAATACCAGGCCGACGAAGCCCTGGTACGGGCGGCGCTGGCCGGCCTGGCCGCTGAACCCTTCACCGTGGTGGCCACCCTGCCGGCAGCGGACACCGGGTCCGCCGGGGCGCACCGGGCATCCGGCGCCGAAGCCTTTGCGTCCGTCCCGGCCAATGCCCGGCTGGAACACTTCGTGCCGCACGGTCCCGTCCTTGACCGCGCCGCCGTCGCCATCACGCACGGCGGCATGGGGGCGACGCAGAAGGCGCTCGCCAAAGGGGTGCCCGTGGTGGTGGTTCCGTTCGGCAGGGACCAGCACGAGGTGGCGGCGAGGGTGGTGGCCGCCGACGCCGGGGTGCGGCTGAGCCGGAAGCACCTCACCCCGGAAAGGCTCCGCGCCGCCGTCCACCAGGCCCGGACCAAGGCGCCGGGGGCGCGGCGGGTTGCGGAGGGCTACGCTGCCGCGGGTGGAGCAGTGGCAGGGGTGGATGCGCTGGAGGAACTGGTACGGCTAGACTAGCCGCGCCAGAAGCCTGCACTTTCCGGGAGTTCGATGACGAACCTGCTCCAGCCTGAACCGCGCCAGCGCGCCGCGCTGGCAGGTCACGAGCGCCTGGACGGTGCCATTCCAGAGATGCCGGGCCTGGGCGATGCCACGCCCGAAATCCCCGGCCTGCGCAAACTCATCAGGGAATCGTGGCTACGGTCCGCCGGCTTCAAAGCCAATCCTGACAATGCGGCCGCGCCGCTTGCCTTCGACTGGGACGAGCTGGAGGACTACCGCCGGCAGCACCCCCTTGCAGCGATCATGCCGGTCATCAACAAACTCCTGGTCCAGCCCAGCCATGACAGCGGCCTCCTGGTGGCCGTAGGCGATGAGGTGGGCAGGCTCCTGTGGGTGGACGGCGACCCCACGCTCCAGCGCCGCGCCGAAGGCATGATGTTCGTCCCCGGTGCCGACTGGTCCGAGGCCAGTGTTGGCACCAGTGCCCCGGGAACGGCCCTGGCCCTGGGCAAGGGGATCCAGATCGCCGGCGCCGAGCACTACCAGCGGGCCGTCCATCCCTGGAGCTGCACCGCCGTCCCCTTCCACGACCCCGATTCAGGCGCCGTGCTGGGCGTCGTGGACATCACCGGGACAGCCACCGCGGTGGCGCCGCATACGCTGTCGCTGGTGGAAGCCACCGTGGCGGCCGCGCAGGCGCAGCTGCGGGTGGAGCGCCTGCAGCGCGCGGCGGAGCTGGCCAGGAAGCCCGTACGACGGCGGTCCCCGGCGTCCGCCGGCAGGCAGGGCCAGGGTGCCAAGGAAGGCAGCCTCTACCGGAACAGCCTGCAGCTGCTGGGCCGCGACCAGGCGCTGCTCAGCCTGGGCGGCAGGACAGTTTCGCTGTCCGCCCGGCACAGCGAGATCCTGGCCCTGCTCAGCACCCACCCGGACGGGCTCACCGCGGAGGAACTCAGCTCCCTGCTGTATCCCGGGGACGGCCCGACCATGACGCTGCGCGCCGAGATGGTCCGCCTGCGCAAGGTCATCCAACAGCTTTCCCCGGACGCTGTTCCCGGCTCGCGCCCCTACCGGCTGCCTGTCGACCTGGTGCCGGACACCGGCCAGGTGCTTAGTTGCCTGCAGCGCGGTGCACACCGGATTGCCCTGGAGATTTACCGCGGCGGCGTGCTCCCGCGCTCCGAGGCGCCCGGCATCATCGAGCTGAGGAACAGGGTCTCGTCCCTGCTCCGGGAGGCCGTCCTCACGGATGGAAGTGCCGAGTCCCTGCTCAAGTACGCCGCGCTTCCCGAAGCAAGTGACGACGTCGGAATCCGCCGCGCCGCGCTCCGCCTCCTGCCGCCGCGCTCACCCAAGCGGGCCGCCGTCGTGGCCGACCTGGAGCGGCTGGAAGCCGAACTGCGCGCCTGACAACTCACCCCTGTGACACCGGCCACAGGCCTGCAACCTGGCTGCAACCTGCCAACTCCTACGCTGTCTCCAACGGCGAACGGCCCCTGGGGCCCGCCTTCTGCACAGCAAAGGAGCTAAGCACATGACCGTTTACGCACAGCCGGGAACCGACGGTTCGAAGGTCACCTTCAAGGACCGGTACGAAAACTGGATCGGCGGCGAATGGGTGGCCCCCGTGAAGGGGCAATACTTCGACAACATCACTCCGGTGACGGGCAAGGCGTTCTGCCAGGTGGCCCGCGGCACGGCCGAGGACATCGAACTGGCGCTGGACGCGGCGCACAAGGCGGCACCGTCCTGGGGCAAGACCTCAGCAGCGGAACGTGCCGCAATCCTGAACAGGATCGCCGACCGCATCGACGAAAACCTGGAAATGCTCGCCGTCGCCGAAACCTGGGACAACGGCAAGCCGGTCCGGGAAACCCTGAACGCGGACCTGCCGCTGGCGGCGGACCACTTCCGCTACTTCGCCTCAGCCGTCCGTGCCCAGGAAGGCAGCCTCTCCCAGCTGGACGAGAACACCACCGCATACCACTTCCACGAACCGCTCGGCGTGGTGGGCCAGATCATTCCCTGGAACTTCCCCATCCTCATGGCCGTCTGGAAGCTGGCACCCGCGCTCGCCGCCGGAAACACGGTGGTGCTCAAGCCCGCCGAACAGACGCCAAGCTCCATCCTGGTGCTGGTGGAACTCATCGGGGACCTGCTGCCCGCCGGCGTGCTGAACGTGGTCAACGGCTTCGGCGTGGAGGCCGGCAAGCCGCTGGCCTCCAGCTCCCGGATCCGGAAGATCGCGTTCACCGGCGAGACCACCACCGGCCGGCTGATCAGCCAGTACGCCAGCCAGAACCTCATCCCCGTCACCCTGGAACTGGGCGGCAAGAGCCCCAACATCTTCTTCAACGACGTTGCCCAGGAGAACGACGCGTTCTACGACAAGGCCCAGGAAGGTTTCGCGCTGTTCGCCTTCAACCAGGGCGAAGTCTGCACCTGCCCGTCCCGGGCGCTGGTCCAGGAGGACATCTACGACTCCTTCATGGCGGACGCCGTGGCCCGGGTGGAAAAGATGGTCCAGGGCAACCCGCTGGACACCGATACGCAGGTTGGTGCACAGGCCTCCAACGACCAGTTGGAGAAGATCCTGTCCTACATTGACATCGGAAAGCAGGAAGGCGCCAGGATCCTCACCGGCGGCGCCCGCGCCGAACTCCCGGGCGATTTGGCGGGTGGCTTCTACGTCCAGCCCACCGTGTTCGAGGGCCACAACCGGATGCGGATCTTCCAGGAGGAGATCTTCGGGCCCGTGGTGGCGGTGACCAAGTTCAGCGACTACAACGACGCCATGGGCATCGCCAACGACACCCTCTACGGGCTGGGCGCCGGTGTCTGGTCCCGCAACGGCAACGTGGCCTACCGCGCCGGCCGGGAAATCCAGGCCGGCCGTGTCTGGGTCAACAACTACCACGCCTACCCGGCGGGTGCCGCCTTCGGTGGCTACAAGTCCTCGGGCATCGGCCGTGAAAACCACGCCATGATGCTGGACCACTACCAGCAGACCAAGAACCTGCTGGTCAGCTACGACGAAAACAAGCTGGGCTTCTTCTAGGCCAGCACTACCCCCCGCTACAACGACGCAAGGATTTCGCCAATGACGACGACAATGCAAGCAGCAGTAGTAAACGAATTCGGTGCCGACCTGTCCGTCCAGGACGTCGCCATGCCGGTACCCGGGCCCGGCCAGGCACTGGTCAAAGTCTTGACCACCGGCGTATGCCACACCGACCTCCACGCAGCAGAAGGGGACTGGCCGGTCAAACCCGCCCCGCCGTTCGTTCCCGGCCACGAGGGCGTGGGGGAGGTGGTGGCACTGGGTGAAGGCGTCACCGACCTCCGCATCGGAGACGTGGTGGGCAACGCCTGGCTGTGGTCCGCCTGCGGCGACTGCCAGTACTGCCGCACCGGCTGGGAGACCCTCTGCGAGGCCCAGCAGAACGGCGGCTACACGGTGGACGGGTCCTTCGGGGAGTACATGCTCGTGGACTCACGCTTCGCGGCGCGCATACCGGCGGGATCCGACCCCGTCGAGGTGGCGCCGGTACTCTGTGCCGGCGTCACCGTCTACAAGGGCCTGAAGATGACCGAGACCCGGCCGGGGCAGTGGGTCACCATCTCCGGCATCGGAGGGCTGGGGCACATCGCCGTCCAGTACGCCGTCGCCATGGGCCTGCGGGTGGCCGCCGTGGACGTCGCCGACGACAAGTTGGCCCTGGCCAGGACCCACGGAGCGGAAGTGACCGTCAACGCGCTGCATGAAGATCCGGTAGAGGTGATCCAGCGTGAAACAGGAGGGTGCCATGGGGTGCTGGTTACGGCGGTGCATCCGTCAGCGTTCGGACAGGCCATTGGCATGGCCCGCAGGGGCGGCACCATCGTGTTCAATGGACTGCCTCCGGGGGACTTTCCGGCGCCGATCTTCGACATCGTGCTCAAGGGGCTGACGGTCCGCGGTTCCATCGTCGGAACCCGGCAGGACCTTGAGGAAGCGCTGGATTTCTACGCCAGGGGAAAGATCCGCCCCACAGTGTCCGTCCGGGAGCTCTCCGAGGTCAACGCCGTCTTCGATGAGATGAAGCACGCCAAGATCGACGGCCGCGTGGTGCTGAGGTTCTGATGCCGGACCACGGGATGGACGCCGCCGTGACGCTGCCCGGGGAAGACTTTTCCCGGGTGGCGCTCACGCCGGCGGCCGTGGACCTGCTGCGGATGCTCTGGGACCGGCACGGACCGCTCATGTTCCACCAGTCCGGAGGCTGCTGCGACGGGTCCTCACCCATGTGTTACCCGGCAGGGGACTTCATCACGGGGGACTCGGACGTCCTCCTGGGGCTGTTCGACCTGTCCGACGGCCTGCAGCCACTTCCGCTGGAGTTCTGGATGTCCCGGGAACAGTTCAATTACTGGAGCCACACCCACCTGACCGTGGACGTTGTACCGGGCCGGGGGAGCGGCTTTTCGGTGGAAGCGCCGGAGGGCAAACGCTTCCTGATCCGGTCAACGCTGATGGACTGGCCTGCCTAGCAAGTTCGATGCATTATGCCTCGGGGCTCTCTATTAGGAGGGCCCCGAGCGCGTTGGCGGAAGAATATTCGGCGCAGAGGCCGTCTCACTATTCGGGACGATTGGGGCCGTCCAGTGGATGGACACTATCGTTGATAGGTCTGTTTCCATCACAAACCAGGATTGTGACCCCCCTTATGAATCTTCTGCGGACAAAATCCATCGAGCAGTCGATTGCCGACGCCGATGAGCCAGGGCGCAAACTCAAGCGTTCCCTCAGCACCTGGGACCTCATGATCATGGGCGTCGCCGTTGCTGTGGGCGCCGGTATCTTCTCGGTGGGCGCCAAGGCCGCTGCGAACTTCGCGGGCCCCGCCGTCACCGTTTCCTTCGCCATCGCCGCCGTCACGTGCGCGCTGGCCATCATGTGCTACGCCGAGTTCGCCACCGCCATCCCCGTGGCAGGATCGGCCTACGTCTTCACCTACGCCACCATGGGCGAACTCCTTGCCTGGATCATCGGCTGGAACCTGATCCTCGAGCTGTTCACGGCCGCCGCCGTCATCGCCAAGTACTGGGGTATCTACCTCAGCAAGGTGTTTGCCCTCACGGGCCTCGACATCCCGCCGGCCCTCTCGCTGGGCGGCGTGGACCTCTACTGGGGCGCCTTCCTGATCGTGGCCATCTTCACCGTGCTGCTGGTGCTGGGCACCAAGCTGTCCGCCCGCGTGGGCAACATCTTCACCCTGATCAAGATCGGCGTGGTGCTGTTCGTGATCGTGGTGGGCTTCACCTACGTGAAGCTGGAGAACTACAGCCCGTTCGTTCCCGCCGCCCAGCCCACGGCAGGCACCGGCGCCGCGGACGTCCTGAAGCAGTCCTTCTTCGGCTTCCTGACCGGTGCCGCGCCCGCCCAATACGGCACCATGGGCATCTTCGCCGGGGCCGCACTGGTGTTCTTCGCCTTCATCGGATTCGACGTGGTGGCAACCTCCGCCGAGGAAGTCAAGAACCCGCAGAAGACGCTGCCCCGCGGCATCTTTGGCGGCCTGGCCCTGGTGACGCTGCTCTACATCCTCGTGTCCCTGGCCCTGACCGGCATGGTGTCCTACACCCAGCTGGCCGAGGCCAAGAGCCCCACCCTCACCACTGCCTTCGAGGCCGTGGGCGACACGTCCGCCGCCAAGGTCATCGCCTTCGGTTCCCTGGTGGGCCTGACCACCGTGATCATGGTGCTCCTCATGGGCCTGTCCCGCGTGGTGCTGGCCATGAGCCGCGACGGACTGCTGCCCCGGTCGCTGTCCAAGACCAGCGACAAGCGTTCCACCCCGGCGCGACTCCAGATCATCTGCGGCGCCGCGGTTGCCCTGGTGGCAGGCCTGACCAACGTGGACCTGCTCGAGGAAATGATCAACATCGGCACGCTGTCCGCGTTCGTGGTGGTCAGCCTGGGCATCCTGGTGCTCCGCAGGAAGCGCCCGGACCTGAAGCCCGCCTTCCGCGTCCCGTTCGGCAAGGTACTGCCGGTTGTCTCCGCGGTGCTGTGCCTGTACCTGATGACCAACCTCGCCGTGGAGACCTGGATCTTCTTTGCCGTCTGGCTGGTCATTGGCCTGGCGATCTACTTCGCGTACGGACAGCGGCACTCCCGGCTCAACGAGCGCTTCGCCGAGGCCAACACCAGCGTCAACGGGGCCGCGGGTTCCGCTGCAGCCCCCGCCGCCGAACGGGACGACGAGGATGAGCTGAGCCGCACCTGACGGCCCGCGACCACTCCTCCTGAACTGCCCGCCCGGCCTGTGCCGGGCGGGCAGCCGCAGTTCCGGCAGCCGCGTTTCAGGGCGCCGCGTACCGGCCCACCCATTCCACGAGCGGCCGGAGCTGCCGCCACCGTTCCGCGATCCGCTCCTTCGCGGCGGGTGTGGAGACCCACTCCGGCCGGCCCACCTCGACTCCGGCGGAGAGCGATTTGTGCTTGAGCAGTTCGGCGCGGGGATGGTCTTTGTCGAATCCCCGCGGGACGGTTTTCAGCGTCTCGCCCTCGATGGCAAAACCGGCGCCGGCCACGGCATCAACAATGTCATGCAGGGCGGCGCCGCTGGCGGAAGCGTCGGCGGCCGCGCGGAACCGTGCCAGCTGGGCGGGAGTGTGGGAGTGGTAGCCCCCACCGATCAACAGCCCGTCAGCATTGATTTGGAGATAGAAACCCACGCCTTCCTGGCGCGCAGCGAATGCTCCCTGGGCAGTTTTGTAGGGCGACTTGTCCAGTGAGAAGCGGACGTCGCGGTTGGGGCGGAAAAGCTTGGCCGGTCCGAACTCGGGTTCCAGCTCGGAGAGCAGGAGGGTGAGTGGTGCCTTGACTGATTCCTCGTACGTTGCCTTGTGTGCCAGCCACCAGTCGCGGTTGTTGTTGTCCTCCAGCTGTGCGTAGAAGCGGAAAGCTTCGATGGGGATGCCTGCGAAAGTGTTCATCTACGGAGCGTAGGGCTGCCGCCCGCAACCAGCCAGATCTACGCCGCCGTATGTGCAAAAGCGGCCCGACAGCAGAACACCCCGCCACGGAGGCCCGTGACGGGGTGTTCTTTCGGTTCAGCCGGCAGGAAGCCTGGTCAGCCGATCTTGTTGGCGGACTCTGCATCCGAGGCCGGAGCGGAGGGGGCATCCCCTGCGCCGAGGTTGGCGCGCAGCTTGGCGCCGAGTTCGGCATCAACGTTGGTCCAGTACTGGATGGCGCGTTCCTTGATGCCCGGGCTCTTGACGCCGCCCACGGCACCGGTGATGGTCTCCAGGAAGCGGGCCTTTGCTGCCTCGTCGTAGACCTCGCGGTACAGCGCGCCGGCCTGGACGAAGTCGCTGTCCTCGGCGTGGAGGGAGTGCGCGGCAAGGGTCAGCTCGCCGTCGTTCTCCCAGCCGCCGGCCGGGTTCTGCGGCTCAACGGCAGCCGGGCCGCCCACGGAGTTGGGTGCGTAGACAGGCACGGAGGGAGCGTTGAACAGGTAACGTCCGGCACCGTCCTGGCTGTAGTTGTTGACCTGGTTCTTGGGCTGGTTCACCGGGATCTGCGCGTGGTTGGTGCCCACGCGGTAGCGGTGTGCGTCCGCGTAGGAGAAGATGCGGGCCTGCAGCATCTTGTCCGGCGAGGCGGCGATGCCCGGCACGAAGTTCGACGGCGCGAAGGTGGCCTGCTCGATCTGCGCGAAGTAGTTCTCCGGGTTCCGGTTCAGCTCCATGGTGCCCACCTTGATCAGCGGGTAGTCGCCGTGCGGCCACACCTTGGTCAGGTCGAACGGGTTGAAGCGGTAGGTCTTGGCATCCTCGTACGGCATGACCTGCACGTGCAGGTCCCAGGACGGGAAGTTGCCCGCGGCGATGTTCTCGGACAGGTCGCGGATGTAGAAGTCCGCGTCAGAGCCGGCCAGCTGTTCGGCCTGCTCGGAACTCATGGAGTTCACGCCCTGGTTGGACTTGAAGTGGTACTTGACCCAGAAGCGCTCACCGGCTTCGTTGATCCACTGGTAGGTGTGCGAGCCGTAGCCCTGCATTTCGCGCCAGGAGGCCGGCAGGCCGCGGTCACCCATGAGCCAGGTGACCTGGTGGGCGGACTCGGGGGACAGGGTCCAGAAGTCCCACTGCATGTCGGCGTCGCGGAGGTGCGTGCCCGGCAGGCGCTTCTGGGAGTGGATGAAGTCCGGGAACTTGATGCCGTCGCGGATGAAGAAGACGGGGGTGTTGTTGCCCACGAGGTCGTAGTTGCCCTCGGTGGTGTAGAACTTCACGGCGAAACCGCGGGGGTCGCGCCAGGTGTCCGGGGAGCCGTTCTCGCCCGCGACGGAGGAGAAGCGGATCAGCATCTCGGTCTCGACGCCGGGCTGCAGGAACGCGGCCTTGGTGTACTTGGAGATGTCTTCGGTGGTCTTGAACGTGCCGAATGCGCCGCCGCCCTTGGCGTGCACTACGCGCTCCGGAACCCGCTCGCGGTTGAACTGCGCGAGCTTTTCAACGAGGTAGTGGTCGGTCAGGATGATGGCACCATCGGCACCAACTGACTTCGAGTGAGCGTCGGACGTAACCGGCGCGCCTGACTGGGTTGTGGAAACGGCAGTCATTGTTCTCCTATTTCTCTTTTTCTTGCGAGGGACTATGGGGAGGAAGTTGCTGGGCCTGCTGGCATTCCTGGCAGATGCCCTGGTACATGACGTCCGCGATCTGGATGGTCATGGGCTTGGCGTCCGGGTTCCAGTGCGGCGTGAGGCAGGGGGCGTGGCCGACGGCGCAGTCCACGTCCTCCACCCGGCCGCAGCTGATGCAGATGGCGTGGTGGTGGTTGTCGCCCACGCGTGTCTCATACAGGGCAGGGGAGTGCGGCGGCTCGAAGCGGCGCAGCATGTGCAGGTCCGTCAGGTCGCCGAGAACTACATAGACGGACTGGGCCGTCAGGTCGGGCAGTTCGGCCCGGGCGGCGGCAAGGATGCTTTCGGCAGGCGAGTGGGGGTGGCGTTCGACGGCGGCAAGGACGGCCAACCGCTGCTTGGTCACCCTGCGGCCGTGGGCGCGCAGGGCTGCAGCCCACGCTTCCTGGCCGTCAAAGTGCTCCATCATGGCTCCATTGAAACACTTATTTTTAGCAACTCACAATAAGGCGTGGCTTACCTTCCCGTGTCGCCCGCTAGTGTTACGGGGGTGGGGAAACTGCTTGCCGATGTCACACCGCTCAGGGAAAGCCCGGCATTCCGCCGGTTGTGGCTCGGATCGGCGGTGTCCGCCGTCGGCAGCCAGCTCACCCTGGTGGCAGTGAGCCTCGAGGTGTACCGCCTGACGCAGGACAGCTTCTACGTGGGCCTGCTGGGCATCTTCGCGCTGGTTCCCCTCGTGATCGGTGGCCTGATGGGCGGCTCCATCGCCGACGCCCACGACCGCAGGCGGATTGCCCTGCTGGCCACCACCGTGCTCTGGCTGACCACCGGCCTGATCGCACTGCAGGCCTGGGTGCAGCTCGGCAACGTGTGGGTGCTGTACCTGCTGGTGGCACTGCAAAGCGGGGCCCAGGCCATCAACCAGCCGGCACGCAGCGCCATCATCCCCACGCTCATCCGCAAGGAACTCCTGCCGGCCGCCAACGCGCTGAGCATGCTGACCCTGGGCCTTGCCATGACCGCGGGGCCGCTGCTGGCCGGCCTCCTGGTGGCGTGGCTCGGGTTCGGCTGGACCTACACCATCGACTTCGTGAGCTTTGCCTTCGTCTTACGGGCTGTCTACCGGCTGCCACCCATGCCGCCCACCGGTGGACACAACAAGGCGGGGATCCGCTCCGTCATCGAGGGGTTCCGGTTCCTTGGTACGCGGCCCAACCTCCGCATGACCTTCATCATCGACCTCATCGCCATGGTCCTTGCCCAGCCGCGGGCGCTGCTGCCCGCCGTCGCGGCCCTCATGATCGGCGGCGGCGAGGCAACCGTGGGCATCCTGCTGGCCTGCACCGCCGTCGGGGCCTTCCTGGCCGGCTTGTTCTCCGGTCCGCTGGGCAGCGTGCGCCGCCAGGGGACCGCCGTCGTCGTTTCGGTGATGGGCTGGGGCGCGTCCATCGGGGCGTTCGGCCTGGTGGTGCTGCTGGCCGGTCCCGCGCCGGCCGGGGCGGTGACCCTGTGGCTCCTGCCCGCCGCCGTCTGCTGTGTCCTTGCAGGCATTGCCGACTCCATCAGCAGCGTCTACCGCAACACCATCCTGCAGGCCGCGGCCCCTGACCACCTCCGCGGCCGGCTGCAGGGCGTGTTCATCGTGGTGGTGGCCGGCGGCCCTCGAATCGGGGACCTGCTGGCGGGTGGCGCGACTAAGATTTTGAATGAGGGCTGGGTCCTGCTGCTCGGCGGTGCGCTGTGTATTGCGGGGGCCTTGCTGGCGGCGAAACTGCAGCCGGGCTTCCGGACGTACGATGCGCGGAACCCGGTTCCCTAGCCGGCCGTTCCTTTTAACGAGGAGGAAACGTGCACAACCATCACAACGGACTGAAGACCGCGGCACTCTTCGGGGTGCTGTGGGCGGTGCTGCTGGGCCTTGGTGGGCTCATCGGCGTGGGGACACGCAGCTCGGCCCCCATCTGGATCATGGCCCTGATCGGCGTCGGCACCACCTTCTACGGGTACTGGAACAGCGACAAGATTGCCATCCGGGCCATGCAGGCCATCCCGGTCTCCGAAGCCCAGGCGCCGCAGCTCTACCAGATTGTCCGCGAGCTTTCGATGCGCGCCAACCAGCCCATGCCGCGCATCTATGTGTCGCCCACCATGAACCCCAACGCGTTCGCCACCGGACGCAATCCGCAAAGTGCCGCGGTCTGCTGCACCGAGGGCATCCTCCAGCTCCTGGACGCCCGCGAACTCCGCGGCGTCCTGGGACACGAACTGATGCACGTCTACAACCGGGACATCCTCACCTCATCCGTGGCTGCCGCCGTCGCGGGCGTCATCACGTCCGTGGGGCAGATGCTGCTGTTCTTCGGCGGCGGTGACCGGCGCAACGCCAACCCCCTGGCCATGATCGCCATGGCACTGCTGGCGCCGTTCGCGGCGTCGCTGATCCAGATGGCCATCTCCCGCACCAGGGAGTACGACGCCGACGAGGACGGTTCGCAGCTCACCGGCGATCCGCTGGCGCTCGCCTCGGCCCTGGCCAAGATCGAACGCGGCGTCACCATCGCGCCCCTGCCGCAGGACCAGCGGCTGGTCAACGCCTCCCACCTCATGATCGCCAACCCCTTCCGCGGCGGCGCCATGAACAAGCTGTTCGCCACCCACCCGCCCATGCGGGACCGGATCGCCCGGCTGGAGCGGATGGCCGGCCGGCAGCCGTAGCCGGTTGCCCGCCGTCGGACCTGTATGCCGACGCCCTGCCTTCAGCAGCGACCCGCGCCTTCGCCGGCGACGCGCACCTTCTTTTTCGCTGCGCAGATTCCTTGGCGCCCCTGGTATTTCGGGTGCGCCAAGGAACCTGCGCAGCGGTTAGCCTTTGGCGCGTCGGGAACGACGGCGGGGCGGGGCCGGCATGGGCGGTCCCGCTACGCGAAGAGGCCTTCGCCGATGAAGCCGCCGGGCTTCACCCCGCCCGGCACCGCGAAAAGTCCGGAGCCCGTGTGCTTCAGGTACTCCACCGCCAGGGTGTCGCCCTTGGCCATCGCCATCTGCATGGGGACATAGTGGGTCCGTGGATCGGTGACGAACGCAATGAAGAACAGCCCGGCGTCCAGGTGCCCCAGGCCGTCGGAACCGTCGGTGTAGTTGTAGCCCCGGCGCAGCATCCGCACGCCGCTGTTCTGGCTGGGATGTGCCATCCGCATGTGGGAATCGAGGGGGATCAGGGGTTTTCCGCCCTTGCCCTGCCGCGCGAAATCGGGCTCGGTGAACTCCCCGCCGCCGGACAGGGGTGCACCCGTTCCCTTGGTCCGGCCGATCAGGCCTTCCTGTTCGCCCAGGGACGTGCGGTCCCAGATCTCGATGTGCATGCGGATCCGGCGGGCCACCAGGTAGCTGCCGCCTGCCATCCAGGCATCCTGGGGCCGGGCGGCCGCTGCCCACACATGCTGGTCCAGCAGTTGCTGGTCCTCCACCTTCAGGTTGTGGGTGCCGTCCTTGAACCCGAAGAGGTTCCGCGGGGTCTGCTGCGTGCGGGACGTGGACGAGGTCCGGCCGAAGCCCAGCTGGGACCACCTGACCCGCACCTTGCCGAAGCCGATCCGTGCCAGGTTCCGGATGGCGTGCACCGCCACCTGGGGGTCGTCCGCGCAGGCCTGCACCACCAGGTCGCCGCCGCTGCGGGCGGGGTCCAGGTCCTCGCCGGGGAAGTGCGGCAGGTCGGCCAGGGCCTCGGGCCGGCGTCCTTCCAGTCCGAAGCGGGCCACGCCGTCCTTTTCGAACAGGCCGGCGCCGAAGCCGAAGGTCAGGGTCAGCTTTCCCGCGTTGAGGTCCAGCGCCTCGCCGGTGTCCTCCGGAGGGGCGCCATAGGGTCCGTCCACGGCGCCGGTTGCGCCCGCCGGGCGGCCCTCGGTCAGTGCTTCCGCAGCCCGCGTCCAGTCCTTGAGCAGCTGGACCAGTTCCTCACGCTTCGTCGTGGTGACGTCGAACGCGGCCATGTGCAGGCGGTCCTGGGCGGGGGTGGTGATGCCGGCCTGGTGGTCGCCGTGGAAGGGGACCACCGGGCTGTCGGCGGCCGGCGGCGCGGCAGAGGCGGCCGGCGGCGCGGCAGAGGCGGCCACGGCGTCGTGCCCCAGGAAGCCTGCGGCGAGCCCCGCTGCCGCACCGCCCAGTCCGGCGATGCCAAACAGGCCGCGCCTGCTCAGGCGGGCTCCCGCCGTCGGCTGTTCCCGGTCCCCGCCATCCTGCGGCGCCCCAGGTGAAGCGGCAGGTTCATCCGGCGCGGAGGCCTCCGGCGGCCGGCCGCCAAAGGGGCAGCCGGTCACAGGACCACCGCCGCCGTCAGCCGGGACAGCGGTTCGCCGAGCGCGTCAACCAGTGACGCCAGCCGCTGGACCTGCTCAGGGGCCAGCTTGTCGTAGGAGGCGAAGCCGGTGCCCTGGGCGTGCGTGGCCAGCTCCGCCTGCAGTGCGGCGAATTTCTCATCCAGGGAGGAGGCCAGGGCAGCGTCCTTCCGAAGCAATGCGGGCTTCAGGCTTTCGAAGGCGATGCGGGCGCCGTCGACGTTCGCCTGGAAGTCCCAAAGATCCGTGTGCGACCAGATCTCCTCCTCCCCGGTCACCTTTCCGGTGGCAACCTCGTCCAGCAGTTCCTTGGCGCCGTTGCCCAGCATGTCCGCGGAAATCTCCAGGGTGCGGGTGCGCTCCACCAGGTCCTTGGTGTCGGCCACCATCCGGTCTGCGATCGAGGACCGTTCCGCTGCCGTCAACGCCGTGTAGTCCGCCGGCGGGAACAGATCCTTCTCGGCACGGTGCCAGCCGGTCCACTCCTGGCCCGGTTCGAGATCGGCTTCACGGGCATCAAGTTGCGGGTCCAGGTCCCCAAAGGACTCGGCCACGGGCTCGATCCGTTCCCAGTGCTGGCGCGTTGCCGCGTACAGGGAGCGCGCCTCCTCCGCGTTGCCGGCCGCGAAGGCGGCGGCGAACTGCTGGGTGCCGGTGAGCAGTTGCTCGCTCTGGTCCTTGACGTAGGAGGCGTACTGCCCGGTGGCGGTGTCCAGGAGGTGCTGGAAGTCCGTGTCGGCCGACGGCTGGTTTCCGGACTGGGTGACTTCCAGGGCGCCCCTGATCCCGTCGCCTTCCATGCCCGGCTTGCAGGCTGTCGTGTAGGTGCCTGCCGGGGCGGTGACCACCAGGTTGCGGGTCAGGCCGGGGCCGATGTTCTCCACCTCGCCCAGGATGCGCAGCCCGTCCGCTGCCAGCAGGTAGAACTCGGTGACCTCCGTGCCCTCGTTCTTCACGGAGAAGCTGAGGTTTCCGCTGGGCACGCTGCCGGCCGAGACCTTGCACTCGGTATTTGAGCTGACAACCTCGATGGCGCCACCCGAGGTGTCCGCTGCCTTGGTGTTGTCCGTGCAGCCGGTGAGGAGCAGCGGGACGGCCACGACGGCGGCAGCAAGGGCGGCGGGCTTGTTTCGGAAGACGTACCGGGGTGTTTTGGGCAGGGTGAAGCCGGGCATTGGGTTGTCCTTTGGGTGCGGGTGCGGAGGTCTTTGGGGGTCAGGCAGTCGGTCAGGCAGCGGCCGGGGCTTTGGCGGCGTGGTTGTTGCCGGCCATGGTCCTGCCTGGCGGCACCGACGTGAAGTGGGTGCGCAGGTAGAGGAACAGCACGGGCAGTACGTACACAAGCCACGCCGCGGCTTCCAGCCAGGTGGTAGCCGGGGAGAAGTTCAGGGTGCCCTTGAGCAGGGTGCCGTACCAGGACGACGGCGGTACCGCGGCGCTGATATCGAACGCCAGGGAGTGCAGGCCCGGAAGGAGCCGGGCCTCCTGGAGATCATGGACGCCGTAGGACAGCACGCCGCCGGCGATGACGATCAGGGCGGCGCCGGTCCAGGTGAAAAAGCGGGAGAGATTGACCTTCAGGACGCCGCGGTGCAGCAGGTAGCCCAGGCCGGCCGCGGTTGCCAGGCCAAGCAGGGCGCCCAGCAGTGGCTGGGTGGTCTCACCGGTGGCCTTGGCCGCCGCCCACAGGAAGAGGGCCGTTTCCAGGCCTTCCCGTCCCACGGCGATGGCTGCCACCACGGCCAGGCCCCAACCGGCCCCGCCTGCGGACCGGTCAACGCGCGACTTCAGGTCGCTGCCGAGTGTCCGCGCGGTGCGGGCCATCCAGAAGACCATCCAGGTGACCAGGCCGACGGCGACGATGGACAGGCTGCCGCCAATCGCCTCCTGCGCCTCAAACGTGAGGCCCTTGGGGCCGAAGGTCAGGAGGGCCCCGAACCCGACGGAGACAGCCACGGCCGCCGCAACGCCTGTCCACAGCCGGGGGATGAGGTGGCGGCGGTCCGTCTTGGCGAGGTAGGCCATGAGGAGGACCACCACCAGGGTGGCTTCGAGTCCTTCGCGCAGGCCGATCAGGTAGTTGGCAGTCATGGAGGTTCTTTCGCTCAGGTAAGCCTTACTTAGGCAGGCCTAAGGATGAGATTACCCGGCGCCGGCAATTACGCAAACTAAACGTGCTGTAATTTCGTGTTCGTTACGCATGGCGGGGCCGCAGCGGAATCGGCGACCGGCTCCGCCGCCCGCGACACGCAAAGTCGCCCGCGACACGCAAAGCCGTCCGCGACACGCAAAGCCGTCCGCGACACGCAAAGCCGTCCGCGACACGCAAAAAGGCCGGCGCCCCCCGTATATCGGGTGCGCCGGCCGTTAGGCGTAGCGGAGGAAATTATCCGCGTCGAAATCGACGGCGGGGAGGGCTAGCTGCGGAAGTTCACAAACTGCAGGTCGGCTTCCTCGAAGTCCTTCAGCAGCGCCATGGTGGCCTGCAGGTCATCGCGGGACTTGGAGGAGACCCGCAGTTCGTCGCCCTGGATCTGGGACTTCACCGATTTGGGCGCCTCGTCCCGGATCAGCTTGTTGATCTTCTTGGCCAGGTCCTGCGCAATGCCTTCCTTGATGGAGGCTTCCAGGCGGAACTCCTTGCCGGATGCGTAGGGCTCGCCGGTATCCAGCGACTTTAGTGAGATTCCGCGGCGGATCAGCTTGGACTGCAGTACGTCCAGGACCGCCAGGACGCGTTCCTCGGAGTTGGCCTTCATGAGGATCTTCTCGCCGCTGAAGTCCACCTCGGCCCCGACGCCCTTGAAGTCGTAGCGCTGGGCGAGTTCCTTCTGGGCCTGGTTGAGCGCGTTGGCCACTTCCTGCTTGTCCACTTTGCTTACGACGTCGAACGTTGACTCGCCTGCCATGACTCTCCTTTGTTGATGGGGCGCCCCGTGCGGAACAGGGCCAGGATCACTGGAATCCAGCCTAGTACGGATGCCCGGACCGGTGGGGGCCGCGGATTCACAGTTCCCTCTCAGCGGACGCACCGGGGGAACGAAGGCGCGCTGGCGAGAGTTGGAGCAGTTGTACTGAAGTTCGAGAGGAACACCATGCACCGCAAGGCCGCCCGTTATGTCACCCGGACCACATCAGCAGCAGCGGGGGCGGTGGCCACGGCGGCGACCTCGGTGGCGGCGGCAGCGCTGGCAGCCTCCATCATCTTCAGCCCGGTGGCCGACGCCTCCTCCCGCATGGACGGGGTACGGGCGGACCTTCAGCGGGCCGTGCAGCTGAACCAGATCACCGAGGAGCAGGCCCTGAGCTTCGAGGCCAAGCTGGCCGGACGCATCCTGGGCCAGGAGGCATAAAACAGCGGTTTTCCGGCGCTGTTCCGCGGCTTTTGGGGCTGCCCGGGGCTCGATTCGATTCTTCGGCGGAAGTTCTGTAAAGTTGTCTTGCCCGCGGTTACTGAAGCGGAACGGACGGAAACGGACGCTCCGAACACTGCATCAGCGGGTACTTCTTTTGAAGTTCGGCAGATTACCCGAGCGGCCAAAGGGGGCTGACTGTAAATCAGCTGGCAACGCCTACGGGGGTTCGAATCCCTCATCTGCCACCCAAGGAAAGCCTCCGGAACCATCAGGTTCCGGGGGCTTTTTCGTGTCTTCAGGCAGGGCCGGAGGCCGCCTGGAAACGGTGCCAAACCGTCGTCGACACCATGGGGGTGCGGGCGTAGTCTGACAGAATCGGCGCACGTGCCCCGATGCCCTGCGTCGATAAATCCATCGATGAAGGAGGATTCAATGAGTGCTGTACGTGAATTCATGACCACGGATGCGCGATGTATCCGTGAAGGCGAGTCCCTTGTGGACGCCGCCCGGATGATGCAGGACCTGGACTGCGGCGCCCTCCCCATCTGCGGGGATGACGGCAAGTTGAAGGGCATGATCACCGACCGCGACATTGTGCTCAAGTGCGTCGCCGCCGGCCGTGACCCGGGCCAGATGATGGCCCGCGACCTCGCCTCCGGCAAGCCCTACTGCGTCGACGCCGACGCCAACGTCGATGCAGCCATCGACATGATGGAAAAGCACCAGGTCCGCAGGCTTCCGGTGATCTCCGACCACAAACTGGTGGGCATCATCAGCCAGGGCGACATTGCGCGCAACTACTCCGAACAGCGCGTAGGCGAACTGGTGGAGCACATCTCGGAGCGCCACGGGGTGTAGGGCCGGCGACACGTCATGGCCTTGTCCGCGGATCCAAGCCGTAAAAGGTTCGGACCCGCGGACAAGCTTTTGATAACCCGGGTCAGCTCCCGGGTTCATGTGCATTCAGTTCAGTGCGATCAGCAGCATCTGGCTGGTGCCCGGGATGCAGGTCTGCAGGATCGCCCGGGGGAAACCGCCGAACACCGCAATCACGTCGTTGGTGGTTCCGGGATTGGGGACCGTCCCGCGCCCCGTTACCGTGAAGGTTCCATAGCCCGGGATGCTCACCGTCTCACCCACGCTGATCCCGGAGAACCGGGCCCAGCCGCCGCAGAAATCATGCTCGGTGATGAACAGCGAATAGCCGTCGTTGGGGGTGAAGTGGATGGGCCCGATGCAGGCGTCCACCATGGACTGGCCGCCGGAGCCGGCAACGTAAATGGTCCGGATTGCAGGCGCTGCGGGGACGGGAGCCGGAGCAGGTGCCGGTGCGGCCGCTGGAGCCGGGGCCGCGGCAGGTGCCGCGGCCGGAGCCGGGGCGGGTGCGGCCACTGCGATGGCCGGACCGGTCAGCAGGAGCGTCTGGCCAGGGTAGATGATGCTGTAGGCGCTGAGCCCGTTGGCCGCGAGCATGGCGTTCATGTCCACGCCATGGCCGGCAGCAATCGCGCCCACGGTGTCGCCCGGGACCACGGTGTACACGTTGGGGTCACCGGCAGGCGCGGGGGCCGGTGCGGGGGCCGGTGCGGGCGCAGGTTCGGCTGCTGCCGGTGCGGGGGCAGGCGCCGGGTCGGCGGCCGGCGCAGCAGCCTGTGCCGCCACCGCCGATGCCGCACCCGGATCGCTTTGTCCGGATGCCACGGCGTCCGTGGCTGTTTCGGCTGCGGCGCTTGGCGACGGTGGTGAGGCGGCCTCTGCCACCTGGGCCGCCGCCGTCGTGCTTCCGCCGAGGGTAGCGGGCGGCGCTGCCATGGCGCCCACGCCTACCGCGGCCACAACGGCCGCCGTGGCCATGCCGGCCCATAACTTGTTGCTGATGACCGGCCGGCCGCTGTTGAGGTCAGTCCGTGGTTCGTCGGTGGCGAAGCTTCTGCTGGTGCCCTCGGGGGAGGGGATGAAAGGCTGTTTCATGGAGTTGGCCCATCTGGGTTCGGTCCAGCCAGGTTGTGCTGCTGCACACCGGTGCGCCGGACGGATGGCGAAGTCATTGCACCGCCGGCCCCGGCAGTTGCCGGAGCCGCAGGCGGCACAGGGTGGAGGCATCCGCATACCCAGAAAATGCGGAACTCCGCGTGAAGGCAGGAACGTCCGGAAGCCACCCGGGGGACCTGCCAGTGCGTGTTGGTCCTAGGAATCCCGAGTCTAGGAATCGCCCCAAGGCCGGGGCACCAGTAGGAATTACCCGAGTTTTCGGGGCCGGTACCCGCCCGCGGCAGCGAAGCTACTCAGCATCCGGAAGCCCAATACTTGCCACCGGCCGTGACCTGGAGGGCGCAGGCCAACCACCAAACGGAATCTCTCAATCCCCGCTTCTACGGCGTCCGGCGTTCCCGCAGCTCGGCGATTTCCCGGCGCAATGAGGCAATCTCGGCCACCAGTTCCGTCACTTCAACCCGCAGCGGCTCTTCCACGGCCTCCGCCACCGTTTCCGCTGTATCCTCAACCCGCTGGACGAGCCAGGAGGCAATGGACGCCGTCACGACACCCAGCACGGCGATGCCGCTCATCATCAGCGCCGTGGCCACCAGCCGGCCGATGGGCGTCACCGGGTACATGTCCCCATAGCCCACCGTGGTGATGGTTGCGGTGGCCCACCACAGGGCATCGCCGAACGTGGTGATCTTGGCGTCCGGCGCCCATTGTTCGACGTCCAGCACAGCCAGCGCACCGACAAAAACCAGCAGCGCCGCGGACCCCGCCACATACGTGACCACGCGGCCGCGCAGCGTTTCGCCCACGGTACGGTGCAGGACGGACAACAATGTGACCAGGCGCAGCAGGCGCAGCGGCCGGAAGAACGGCAAGGCCACGATCACCAGCTCGTGCAGGTTCCGGATGAACCACTGCCGCCGGTCAGCCGAGAGCCACAGGTTTGCCGAGTAGTCCAGGACGAAGACGAACCAGGTCACCCACATGACCGCCTCAAGCCAGTCCGCCCCACTGCCCTCGACCCTGCCGATGACCTGCCAGGCGTATGCGCCGAGAAATACCAGTGCCGTCGCCATCAGGGGCCACTCCGCCAGGGCCCGGTAGCGTTGCTGCGTCATGCAGAAAATCCTAAGGGGATGGACCGCGGCACAGCAGGCCAAAAGATGTTACCGGCGGGTAACATTGAGGCATGCACCTGCTCCTGAGAACACTGCTTCTGCTTTTCCGGTCGAAACGGCGGCCGCCGCTCACCGTATGGGAACCGGCATCCCTGCCATTGCGCGTCCTGCCCACGGACATCGACATCGCCATGCACGTCAACAACGGCATGTACCTGTCCCTGATGGACCTGGGCCGGTTCGACCTCATGGTGCGCAGCGGCGTCTGGAAGCGGATGCGCCGCCGCGGCTGGAGCCCGGTGGTGTCGGCGGAAACCATCTCCTTCCGCAAATCCCTGCAGCTGTGGCAGGACTACGCCATCGAGACCCGCATCATCGGGCTGGACACCAAGGCGATCTTCTTCGAGCAGCGCATGGTGGCCGACGGCGAGATTTACGCACGTGCCTACATCGCCACCCGGCTGGTCACCAAGACCGGCCCGGTCAGCCAGGAGGAGATCATCGCGGAGTTCGGGACACCGCCCGGGGACCTGGTGCTGCCCGAGTGGATCCATGAGTGGCGCGCCTCCAGCGCCCTGCCCGGCAGCCGCACGCCTTCCCCGCACCTGTGGGATGCCAACCGCTGAACCCCCGTGCCGGCGTCGTCCTTCCCCTATTCCCGATGACGCGGGGAGCGAACACGGGCGACAGCCGGGGCCCCGGCGCGTAGCGTGGACACATGGCTACCCTCGACATCACAGGTGAACAGTTCGCATCCACGATCGAAGGCAACGACATTGTCCTGGTCGATTTCTGGGCAGAATGGTGCGGCCCCTGCAAGCAGTTCGGCCCCACCTACGCAGCAGTTTCCGAGAAGCACCCTGACGTCGTGTTCACCAAAGTGGACACCGAAGCAGAGCAGCAGCTGGCGGCGGAGGCAGGCATCACCTCCATCCCCACCCTGATGGCCTTCCGTGAAAAGGTGCTGGTGTTCTCGCAGCCCGGCGCCCTGAACGCCCAGCAGCTGGAACAGGTGGTGGACGCGGTGAAGGCACTGGACATGGACGAGGTCCACGCCCACGTGGCCCGCCAGCGGGAAGAAGCGGCAGCGGCGGCCAGCCAGCCTGCCGGCCCCCGGGACGGCACGCAGGACGGCACCCAGATCCCCGACTTCTAAGACTCTGACAGCACAAAAAATGCGGGAACCTCCCACTGGAGGTCCCGCATTTTTGCGTTCAGGCTGCGTCAGACGCGTTCCAGCTTGACCGGTTCGGCCAGCAACGCGCTCAGCGACTCGTTCAGGTCCTGCACAGCGGTGCCCTTGGAGTGCTTGTCCAGGTCCTCCTCGGACGCCCACTGTTCGGTCAGGACCAGCTTCTCCTCCGTGGCTTCGGTCAGCTCGTAACGGATGCAGCCTGGCTCGTTCACCACCTCATCGATCGCGATTTCCAGGGCCAGCTTGACGCGGAAGAACTCGCCGTCGTTGGGAATGAACGTTGCTATCAGGTCAATGGGTGCACTCATGCGTTTCACAATACCGGGGCTGCAGGTGGCGCCCCGTTGTGTTGCGCCCGTTTCCCCGCCTGTCTTCCTTCTCCTGCAGGGATCCTGTTGGTAGCGTGCCATCATGCGTGCTTATACAGCCGGGGACACTGACGTCCCGCTCCTGGAGGAAACCATCGGCGCGAACTTCGAGCGCGTGGCCGCCCAGTTCCCCCTCCATGACGCCTTGATTGAGGCCGCACCGGTGCCGGGCGCCGATGCCCGCCGCTGGAGCTACACAAAGATGAACGACGACGTCGACCGGCTGGCGCGTGCGCTCCTCGCCCTGGGCATCGCCAAGGGGGAGCGGGTGGGCATCTGGAGCCCCAACTGCGCCGAATGGACGCTGCTGCAGTACGCCACCGCCAAGGCCGGCGCCATCCTGGTCAACGTCAACCCGGCCTACCGCAGCCATGAACTGGAATTCGTGGTCAAGCAGAACGGCATGCGCATGCTGTTCACGGCGCCGTCGGACAACAACAGCGACTACGTGGCCATGGCGCGGCAGGCCCTGCTGACTTGCCCGGACCTGCGGGAGCTGGTCTTCCTGCCGGACCACGGCCTGGAGGGGCTGACGGCCGGGAGCCCCCAAAGCGATGCCGAACTGACGTACGCCGAACTGCTCAAGCGGGCGGACGACGTGAGTCACGCTGCCCTGAAGGCCCGCATGGCCGAACTCCACCCGCACGATCCCATCAACCTGCAGTACACGTCCGGCACCACGGGCTTTCCCAAAGGCGCCACGCTCACGCACCACAACATCCTGAACAACGGCTACGCCATCGGTGAGCTGCTGGGCTACACGGACCATGACCGGGTGGTCATCCCGGTGCCCTTCTACCACTGCTTCGGGATGGTGATCGGCAACCTCAATGCGCTCAGCCACGGCGCCGCCACCATCATCCCTGGCCGCGGCTTCTCGCCGCCGGCCGCGCTTGAGGCAGTGCAGGACTTCGCCGGAACATCCCTCTACGGGGTTCCCACCATGTTCATCGCCGAGCTCGCGCTGCCGGACTTCGCCTCCTATGACCTGTCCACGCTCCGCACGGGGGTGATGGCCGGTTCGCTGTGCCCCATCGAGGTGATGAACCGGGTGATCTCCGAAATGAACATGGTGGATGTGGCCATCTGCTACGGCATGACCGAGACCTCGCCCGTGTCCACGATGACCCGCAAGGGGGACACCCTCCAGCAGCGCACCGAGACCGTGGGCAGGACCATGCCGCAACTGGAGAGCCGGATCGTTGACCCTGCCACGGGGGAGGAACTGGAGCGCGGGCAGATCGGTGAGCTCTGCACCCGCGGCTATGCGGTGATGGCCGGGTACTGGAACCAGCCTGACAAGACGGCCGAAGCCATCGACGCCGACGGGTGGATGCACACCGGCGACCTCGCCCGGATGGACGCCGACGGGTACGTGGTGGTGGAGGGCCGGATCAAGGACATGGTGATCCGGGGCGGGGAGAACATCTACCCCCGGGAAATCGAGGAGTTCCTGTACACGCACCCTGCCATCCAGGACGTCCAGGTGATTGGGGTTCCTGATCCCACATATGGGGAGGAGCTGATGGCCTGCATAATCCTCAAGCCGGGCGCGGAAGGGCTGGACGCCGCAGCGGTGGCCGAGTACTGCCGGGGGAGGCTGGCCCACTACAAGATCCCGCGCTACGTGGAGGTGCGCGAGAGTTTCCCCATGACGGTCTCAGGGAAGGTCCGCAAGGTCCAGATGCGCGAGGAAGCGGTGGCCCGGCTGGGGCTCTGACTAGCGGGGCTGCTGCACCAGGTCGAATCGGACTTCGCCCTCGCAGATCGAGGTGATCCGGATGGTGTAGCCGTCAAATGTGGCTTCCTGCCCGAGTGCCAACCCCGGAAAGTCTTTCGATGCCGGGCTGCTGACCTCGAACAAGGCTACCGACAGGTCCACCGTCGGCGGGTCATTCTTCAGGTGTGTGCTGGACAGTCGCACGAGCGGTGTGGCATCCGAGCCCCGCGGGGAATCCGGCAGAAGCGGAAAAGAGCCATTTGCAGACGGGATGATCCGGTAAATTCCAGTGTTGGTGCAGCTTGCCGTTGACGTCATGGCTGGCTCCTTTGATGCTTGGGGTGAGTGCTGTTGGGACGGCTCTGCGGAGGGGGAGCAGCCGCTCAGAGAGAGTGCCAGAGGCAAAACCGTGCAAGAGAGAATGCGGCCACGAAGCCGCAGGGCTGGACGCGGCATCAGCGCGCCACCGTGGCATCGCTGAAGAGCTTGGTGAATTCGTCCTGCGAGATGTACATGCGCGGCTCGGAGGGGCCCCATGGGTTTTGAAGGATGATGTTCCCCCGCTCGTCAACTCCGGTAACGAAATAGGCGTGGCCGGCACGGTATCCGTTGGGCGCCTCCTCCGGCGTTTCACCCAGTGTTGTGACCAAGGCCGGACGTCCCCGGCCGGCCGCCTCCCACAGCTTCCCGGCGTCGTCGGTGCGTTCCACGTCCGGTCCTGCCAAAAACTGGAATGCGTCGGGACCCCAGTTGCCTTCAAGGGCGCGGTAGTTGCCTGGCGGATACGCCTGGTCCGGGGGCGCCCCTTCCGCTGTCCCGTCGTTTCTGTCGTCCTCGGTGTAAACCTGTGCCAGCGCTTTCTCGACATAGGCAGGCCAGTTGCCGCCAAACCCTGCTTTGGCTCCCATCTGTGCGCCCTTGCTGTTTGCCGGCAGGTCCGAGGTGACGGTGACCCACTGCTCCTCTCCGTTCTTGTCGAACAGCAGGACGGAAACCGTGCCGTTGCCGTTGTCCGTTACGTGCTCGCGGGCCCAACCCGAATCGGCATTGATCATGGCCCCGGCGGCGGCCAAAACCACGCAGTCCCCGTACTGCCCCTGCCTGATGTCGTCAGTGCCCGGGCGTTGTCCGATCACCGGCCACTTGGGTTCCATCCACCGGTTCGTGCTGCTGGCGTCAGGGCCATCAGGCCTCGCTGCATCTCCCATGGCCTGCCCGTCCGGCTGGGCCCACGGTATGAGGTCCTTCAGGCGCCCCACCTGCTCTGCTGACGCCTTGGACAGGAGCTGGTCCAGCAGTTGCTGACGTTCGAAAGGCGTGGTTCCCTCCCAGTTGAACAGTCCCTTGCCGTCGGTCGCCGCGCCGCTGCCCAGGCTTCGGAGCTCATCATCGGTTAACGACTCCAGCAACTGGTTCAGCTGGGCAGGTTTGAGCCCGGTCAAGGCGTCGCGGAGCTTGTTGACGTCCGAATCGTTGCCCACAAAGAAGTTGTCGCCCGAAGCAGCGTCCCTGACCAGGCCCTGTAGCCTGTCCAGTTCGGGCGCGGCAAGGTTCGCTTCGCCGCGGTCGGGGTGGCGCGCCACAGAATGCTCCCCGCCGGTCAGGTAATCGGACGTCGCATCCCCGGCGGCCTTGCCGGGAGGGCCCCCGGCCGTACTGGTCCGGCCTGACGCGCCACCGGCGCCGCTGGCGCGTTCCTGCTCGTCCGCGTGCCGTGCGGCTGCCTTCCCTGCGTCCGCAAGGGCCTCAATGACGCGGCCCAGCAGGAGGCTGTGCGTGC
Organism: Pseudarthrobacter sp. Pseusp20; assembly: GCF_059492155.1. NCBI lineage: Bacteria > Bacillati > Actinomycetota > Actinomycetes > Micrococcales > Micrococcaceae > Pseudarthrobacter > Pseudarthrobacter sp. Pseusp20. Next base: position 3,537,953 of record NZ_CP168521.1, on the reverse strand, counting down.
CATTCCAGTCGTTCCGGAACCTCTCGGCGTCGGCCCCTTTCCAGGTGCCCGGCTCGCCCATGTTCTTCGACAGCGCCGTGGCAGTGGACATCAAGCGCGCGGAAGAGGCGGTAAGGGCCTTTCCCAGGGCGCGAAGTTGGGCGACGTCCGCCCCATAAATGCCTGCCATTATTCCCCCAAATATCCAGGCTCAAGCTTACGCGAGGCGCGCCGCCGGAGGCATGGGGAGAACTGCCCGCTAGCTACTGCGGCCGGTTGGGCGGCGGGATAGCCGTAGCGCCACAACGGCCACGACGGCGCCCGCCGCCAGTGCGACCAAGGCCAGGACCGCTGCCCCGTTCCTTCCGGCCATGGTGGCCTGTCGCGTCCTGCCGCCGGTGACCTCGTTGGCGGGAATGTGCCACTCGGACGGAGCCGGAAGGATCCCCTGCGGCAGTTGGGTCTCGCGCAGTTTCCGTCGGGCGGCCAGCCGCTCCCGCACCGTCTCATCGGGGGCAGCCTCCAGATCGTCGGCGGCGATGGCTGTTGGGTAGTCGATGATGTAGGGCTCACCGTAGAACGCCGACGACGCCACGGACTCCACCCAGGTGAACGGTGGTGGGGCAACGTCCCGCGCGGTGAACGCGGTCAGCAGCATCTCCCGGATTTCCTCAAGGCTCTTGCCCGTGGCCCCGCGGCGAGTCACGTCGAAGATGGCCAGTTGCAGCTTCAATTTGGCATCCCCGTCAGGATCGTGCGCCTCCGGGTCCACCACCGCGGGGTCTTGCCCGGTTGGATCCACGTCCAGGGGTTCCCCGCCGGCGTAGTTGGTGCGTCCAGGATCGGAGCTCATGGATTCCTCTCAATCGTGGTCCGGCCGTGCCTGGCTGGACGCCACACCGTAGCCTTACCCATCGCGGTCCGGATCAAGCACCCGTTGACCTGCCGTGGCAAGCCTCAGTGCCCCCGGTGGTCCTGGATGGTCATCCGCGGGCCAAAAGTGGGCTTGCGGTAACCGGTGCTCTGGATCATCCGGACCACGCGCTGCCGGTGCCCCCGCCAGGGTTCCAGCAGCCGGAGCATCCCGGCGTCGTCCGTCCTGCGTCCGGTGAGCGCCGCCCCCACGTAGGCGGCGAGGTGGTAGTCGCCCACGGAGATCGAATCCGGGCAGCCGTGGGTGCGCTGCACAACCTCGGCGGCGGTCCATACCCCGATGCCCGGAATGACCTGCATCTTCCCGGCAGCCTCCGCGGCCGGCAGCGCGGCGAGCCGTTCAAGTGCGGCGGCGGAGCGCAGCGCGCGCATGACGGTGGCTGAGCGCTGGGGACCCACGCCGGCCCTGTGCCACTCCCAACTGGGAACCTGCAGCCACTGCGCTGCCGTTGGCGCCACCACCAGCCCGGCCGGGGTGGACGTACCGGCCCGGGGCGCCGGGGTTCCGTACCGGTGCACCAGGTAGCGGTAGGCGCGCCGCGCCTCAATGACCGTCACCTTCTGCTCCAGGATGATCGGCACCAGCTGGTCCACCATGCGGCCGCTGGACGGCAGCCGCACCGCCAGGCTGCGCCGCCGGGCCTCCCGGACCATGTGGGGCAGTGTGGCATGGAAGGAGGGTTCGTCGAAACCCCGCCAGTCGTCGTCGTCCCCCAGGAGCCGGGGCGCTGCCCTGACGGCGGCCGCGGCACCGGGACCCCAGGCCTGGATGTCCACCAAGGGGGCGCCTGCTGCCTCGCCGCCTGCCGGGGCGAGCCGCATTGTTGCCGGACCGGCCGGCGTCGTAAACGCATTCCAGATAACGTCGCCTTGAACGCAGAAGGAAGGATCACTGTTGCCCCGCAGAAGAGGCGCAAGCGTGCGGGAAAGGCTGTACGGAGCCTCCGGATACCACCGCAGGGACACGTCCGCCGCGGCTGCCACCCGGGGAGGTGCCTCTGCGATCGTCATGCCTTCAATCGTCCCACGGACCACTGACAGCGGCGGGACAACCAGCCGGCCCATAAGCCAGCCGGGGGAGGAAAACGGCCGGAAGCAAAGGTAGAACGGCCCTAATTCGCCGCCCGGGCAAAACCTAGAATCCACCCTGTGGCGCGGAACAGACTGCGCCGCAACCCGACACGGCAGGAGGGCCATGATGGGCGGAGTGGTGCATTTCGAAATCCCCGCGGACGACCAGGACCGGGCCAGTAAGTTCTACCGGGAAGCCTTGGGCTGGCGGATCGAACCAGTGCCAGGGATGGACTACAGCATGGTCATCACCGCGGACATGGATGACAACGGCCAGCCAGTGGCCGCCGGTGCCATCAACGGGGGCATGATGGCCAGGGAGGGGGAGATCACCAACCCGGTGGTCACGGTGGACGTCCCGGACATCAATGCCACCCTCAAGAGGGTGGAGGAACTGGGTGGATCAGTGGTGGTACCGAAGAACGAAATTCCCGGCATGGGCTACACGGCCTACTTCAGGGATTCCGAGGGCAACGTGATGGGCCTCTGGGAGAATCTCCCGGCCGAAGGGGACGCCCAGCGCGGCTGACAGCCTTCGCTGTACGGTGCCGTTTCACGGGTGCCGGTCCGGGGCTGCCGTTTCACGGCGGCCCGGCCGTTTCACGGCGTGCCGGAAACCAACCACAGCGCCAGGACGGCCAGCGGCACCGTCAGCACCACGGCCACCAGGCCCGCCAGGGCGAACCCGCCCCACCGGATGGGGACGTTCAGCACCCGCAGCCGCTCATGCCAGAGCAGGGTGGCCAGCGACGCCCACGGAGTCACCAGCGGCCCAAGGTTCACTCCGATGAGCAGTGCCGCAAGCCTTGCCGGCGATCCCGCCACCGGTTCCAGTGCCAGGTAGGCGGGCAGGTTGTTGGCGGCGTTGGCGGCACCGGCACCCAGCCCGGCCAGCTGCAGGAGCGCAGGCAGGCTCTCACCGGAACCGGCAACACCCGCCAGCAGTGCGGTCAGGCCGTGCGCGTGCAGCGCTTCCATGAGCATGAACAGGCCCACCGTCAGCATCAGCGGCCGCCATGGCACCATTGACCACCGCAGGACGGACGGCCGGCGGCGCAGGAAGACCACCAGGAGGAAGGCCGCGGCTGCCAGTGCCGGATACTGCACCGGCACTCCGGACACCAGCGCAGGCAACAGGACCAGGAGCGTGACGGCAGCAGCCTTCAACAGGGTGCGGTCGCGGATGGGGTGCGCAGGCTGCGGCCCGTATGTTCCGCGCAGGTCCCGCCGGAAAGCCAGCCACAACAGGACCAGGGGGACCAGCAGGCCCACCAGGGCGGGCGCCCACACCAGCCCCGCAAAACGCCAGGGGCTCAGGCCCAGCCGGTCCTGGGCCAGGAGGTTGGTGAGGTTGGAAACGGGAAGCAGCAGTGAAGCGGTATTGGCCAGCCAGATGCTGGTCAGCGCAAACGGCAGCGGCGGGATCCGGGCATGGACGGCCAGCAGGACCACCACGGGCGTCACCAGCACCGCCGTCGTATCCAGGGACAGGAACACGGTGGACACCGTGGCCACCGCCACCACCAGCAGCCACAGCTGGAAGACCCGGCCACGGCCCAAGGCCGCCAGCCTGTCCGTCACCACCCGGAACAGTCCTGCCTCGTCCACCAGTTCGGTGACCAGGGACATGGCCAGCACGAAGGCCAGGATGGGAATGGTCCGGGAAGAAAGCTCCCCGAACGCGGGCAGGGGGAGCGCACCGAGTGCCAGGGTGGCTATACCTGCTGCCAGCGTTCCGCCGGGCAGCAGGTAGCTCCGGGCGGCTTTCAGCCATGCGAACTGCTTCACCGGCCTATCCTCGCATCCCGCACCGGGGCGGGCGCGCAGGAAGCGGTAGCTTAGTACCTATGAAGTACGCCCAGTCCATCCTGGACCTCATCGGCAATACCCCGCTCATCAAACTCAACCACGTGACCGACGGCCTCAAGGCCACCATCCTGGTCAAACTTGAGTACCTGAATCCGGGCGGATCCATCAAGGACCGCATCGCCGCGCAGATGATCGAGGACGCCGAGCGCGAGGGCAAGCTGAAGCCCGGCGGCACCATTGTGGAGCCCACCTCCGGCAACACCGGCGTGGGCCTGGCCCTGGTGGCGCAGCAGAAGGGCTACAAGTGCATCTTCGTGGTCCCGGACAAGGTGGGCGAGGACAAGCGTGCGGTGCTGCAGGCGTACGGCGCGGAAGTGGTGGTCACGCCCACCTCCGTTCCGCCGGACAGCCCGCAAAGCTACTACGGCGTCTCGGACCGCATCACCCGGGAGACGCCGGGCGCCTACAAGCCGGACCAGTTCTCCAATCCCGCCGCCCCGGGCAGCCACTACAAGACCACCGGCCCCGAGATCTGGCGCGATACCGACGGCAAGGTAACGCACTGCGTTATCGGCGCGGGCACGGGCGGCACCATCACCGGCACCGGGCGGTACCTCAAGGAGGTTTCGGCGGACCGGCCGGAGTCCGACGGCGGCGTGGTCAAGATCATCGGCGCGGACCCCGCGGGCTCGGTCTACTCCGGCGGGACCGGGCGCCCCTACTTCGTGGAGGGCGTTGGCGAGGACATGTGGCCGGCCAACTACGACAAGTCGGTCCCGGACGAGGTGATCGCCGTCAGCGACGCCGATTCCTTCGCCATGACCCGCCGGCTGGCGCGGGAGGAGGGACTGCTGGTGGGCGGCTCCTCCGGGATGGCCGTGGTAGCCGCGCTGCAGGCGGCCCGGGACCTGCCGGAAAGCGCCGTCGTCGTGGTCATCCTCCCAGACTCAGGACGCGGCTACCTGGCCAAGATCTTCAACGACCAGTGGATGCGCTCCTATGGTTTCCTCTCCGGCGGCGAGGAAACCTCCGTGGGGGAGGTCATCAAGTCCAAGAACGGCGAACTGCCGGACCTGGTGCACATCCACCCCAACGAGTCTGTCCGCGACGTCATCAACATCATGAACGAGTTCGGCGTCAGCCACATCCCGGTCCTGTCCCAGGAACCGCCCGTGGTCATGGGCGAGGTCCTCGGCGCCGTGGACGAGCGCACACTGACTGCCAAACTGTTCCGGGGCGAGGCCAAGCTGACGGACAAGATCTCCGAGCATATGGGACCCAAGCTGCCCGTCATCGGATCGCTGGAAACCATCTCTGCCGCCAGGGAACTGCTGTCTGACACGGACACCCTGATGGTCACGTTCGTGGGTGCGCCCGTTGGCATCCTCACCCGGCACGACCTGCTGGCCTACCTCAGCAACTGATCTGCGTTACCCGCAAAGGAGCACCATGTCCCTGCCTGAAAACCAAGGTTTCAACACCCGCGCCGTCCACGCCGGCCAGGACTTCGAGCCCCGCACCGGAGCCGTGGTGCCGCCGCTGCACTTCAGTTCCACCTATGCCCAGGACGGGATCGGGGGACTGCGCAGCGGCTACGAATACGGGCGCGGCGGAAACCCCACCCGGGACGCGCTGCAGGAACAGCTCGCGTCGCTGGAACTGGGCACCTCCGCCTACAGCTTCAGCTCCGGCCTGGCCGCGGAGGACGCCCTGATCCGCGCGCTGACCCGCCCCGGGGACCACATCGTGCTGGGCAATGACGCCTACGGTGGCACGTACCGGCTGATCAGCCGGGTGCTCGGCGACTGGGGAATTGGCAACACCCCCGTGGACATGGCCAACCTGGACATGGTCCGCGACGCCGTGGCCTCCCATAAGACCCGCTTCCTGTGGGTGGAGACACCCTCCAATCCGCTGATGAAGATCACCGACATCGCAGCGCTCGCGGACATAGCGCACGACGCCGGGGCCCTCCTGGTGGTCGACAACACCTTCGCGTCCCCCTACCTGCAGACCCCGCTCGCCCTGGGTGCGGACGTGGTGGTCCACTCCACCACCAAGTACATCGGCGGCCACTCCGACGTGGTGGGCGGCGCCGTCGTGGTGAAGGACGCCGAACTGGCGGAAAAGATCGGCTTCGTCCAGTTCGCCGTGGGCGCCGTGTCCGGGCCCATGGACGCCTTCCTGACCACCCGCGGACTGAAGACCCTGGGCGTCCGCATGGACCGGCACAGCGAGAACGGGCAGGCCGTGGCGGAGTGGCTGCTGGAACGACCGGAGGTTGAGGCCGTCCTGTATCCGGGCCTGCCCAGCCACCCCGGCCATGAGCTCGCCAAAAAGCAGATGCGGAAGTTCGGCGGCATGGTCTCGGTGCAGTTCAAGGGCGGTGAGGCGGCGGCCCGGAAGGTGGCGGAGTCCACGTCCGTGTTCACGCTCGCCGAATCCCTGGGCGGGATCGAGTCGCTGATGAACTACCCCTCCGAGATGACCCACGCGTCCGTCAAGGGCACCGAGCTGGCCGTCCCGGTCAACCTGCTGCGGCTGTCCTGCGGCATCGAGGACGTGGAGGACCTGATCGCGGACCTGGACCAGGCGTTCTCGGCCATCCCGTAACCACGAAAGGGTCTGGCTTTCTTGAGGAAAGCCAGCTAGGGTTTTCCCTATGCCTCTTCGATCCGACTGGTCCCAACGCAGCTGCAGCATGGCCCGCGGCCTGGACATCCTGGGCGACCCCTGGAGCATCCTGGTGCTGCGCGAGGTCTTCTTTGGGAATGGCCGCTTCGACGCCATGAAAAGCCGGCTGGAAGTGGCGGACTCGGTGCTCACCAAACGCCTGGCAGGCCTGGTTGAGTCCGGGCTGCTGGCCAGGAAGGCCTACGACGACGGCGGCCGCACACGCCAGGAGTACGTCCTCACCCCCAAGGGTGAGGACGCCCTGCCGGTGCTGAACGCGGTCACCATCTGGGCGGAAAAACACCTGCCCGCGCCGTCGGACCAGGCGCACCTTTACGTGATCCACACCGGCTGCGGGAAACCCACCACCTCGGCGGACACCTGCACCGAATGCGGCGCGCGGCTGACGGCGGCCAACACCAGCTGGCACAGTCGGTCCAGGTCCGATCAACCCATCCGGCTGTCTACCGCATCCGGGAAGGGAGCGGCATCGTGAGCACCCTGCCCGAGGAAACGGCCGGAACTCCCTCGCAGACCACCGTTCTTCAGGCACCCGGACCTCGACGCCGCCTGCACCCGGCCTGGATCGTCGCCGCCGTGGCATTCCTTGCCTTGGTTGGGGCAGCCGGGTTCCGGGCCGCCCCGGGCGTCCTCATGGTGCCGCTCCAGCAGGAGTTCGGCTGGTCCACCACCGTGCTCTCGGCGGCCGTCAGCATCAACCTGGTGCTGTTCGGCCTCACGGCTCCGTTTGCCGCCGCCCTGATGGAGCGGTTCGGCATCCGGGCCGTCACATCAACAGCCCTGGTCCTGATCGGCATGGGCAGCGCGCTGACCGTGCTGGTCAACCAGTCATGGCAGATCCTCCTCACCTGGGGGCTGCTGATCGGGCTCGGCACCGGCTCCATGGCACTGGTCTTCGCCGCCACCATCGCCAACACGTGGTTTACGAAAAACCGGGGCCTGGTCATCGGCATCCTGACGGCCGGCAGCGCCGCCGGCCAGCTGGTCTTCCTGCCCTTCATCGCCCTCCTCGCGCAGGATCCCGGGTGGCGCCAGGCCTCCCTGCTGATCGCTGCCGGGGCGCTTGCCGTGGTCCCGCTGGTGCTGAAGTTCCTCAAGAACTCGCCGGCCGACGTCGGGGTGCTGCCCTACGGCGCGGAAGGGCCAGCCATTGAAGAACAGGCTGGTTCCCCGGCAGCGGCTCCGGAAGGCGCCCCGCGCAGCAACGCCGCCGTCCGGGCGCTCCAGGTCCTCAAGCGCGCCAGCAGGGTGCGCACGTTCTGGGCGCTCGCGGCCGGTTTCGCCATCTGCGGCGCCACCACCAACGGCCTGATCGGCACCCACTTCATCCCCTCCGCCCATGACCACGGCATGCCCGAAACCACGGCCGCGGGCCTGCTGGCCGTCGTCGGAATCTTCGACATTATCGGGACCATCGCCTCGGGCTGGCTGACGGACCGCTTCAACCCCCGCGTCCTGCTCGCCGTCTACTACCAGTTCCGCGGCATCGGGCTGCTGGTGCTGCCGCTGCTGCTGAATGCAGACGTGCAGCCCAGCATGATCGTGTTCGTGGTGATCTACGGATTGGACTGGGTGGCCACCGTTCCGCCCACGGCCGCCATCTGCCGTGAAACGTTCGGTGCTGACGGCAGTGTGGTGTTCGGATGGGTCTTCGCCGCCCACCAGCTGGGCGCCGCCGCGGCGGCCATCGCGGCCGGGGCCTTGCGGGATGCCACCGGCCACTACACCTACGCCTGGCTGGGAGCCGCAGCCATGTGCACCATCGCTGCGGTCATCAGTGCCACCATCCGCCGGCACCACAGTTCGCGGGAAGCGGAGCCGGCAGCGGCTTGATCTGGGGCGCGGCTAGGCTGGTCGGATGGAACCCGTCGCACCCGCCCCTGTCCGTCCCGTTGCCCTGGTCACCGGCGTGGGACGGCTTGCCGGCATTGGGGCCGGCATTGCCCGGCAGCTCGCGGCGGACGGCTGGGACCTGGCCCTGTCCTACTGGGCCGACTACGACGCCCGCATGCCGTGGGGGAGCGAACCCGAGGACGTGGTCCGCCTCACCGCCGAGCTGGAAGCGATTGGCGCCAAGGTCCAGGTCTTGTCGGCAGACCTCCAGGATCCCGGCGTCCCGGACAGGCTGGTGGCCGAGGCCGGGCAGCTGGCGGGCCCGCTTCAGGGCCTGGTGCTCAGCCACGCTGAATCGGTGGATTCGGGCGTGCTGGACACCAGTATCGAATCCTTTGACCGCCACTTCGCCGTCAACACACGCGCCAGCTGGCAGCTGATCGCCGCCTTTGCGCGGCAGGCACCGGACGACGGCGGCGCGATCGTTGCGCTGACCAGTGACCATACGGCGTTCAACCTTCCGTACGGTGCCTCGAAGGGTGCCCTGGACCGGATCGTCATCGCCGCCGCCCGCGAGCTGGGTCCGCAGGGGATCTCGGCCAACGTGCTCAACCCGGGGCCGGTGGACACCGGCTGGATGTCCCCGGAGGTCCGCCGGGAGCTCACCGCGCGCCAGCCCACCGGGAGGCTCGGCACCCCGGCCGATGTCGCCGGCACCGTCGCGTTCCTCCTGTCCCCGGCCGGCCGCTGGGTATCCGGGCAGCTGATCAAGGCGGACGGCGGCTTCTCGGCCTGAGTGCCCTGCACCCCCTTCGCGCCGCGCCCTCCCAACTGACTCGCAGTAGATGCCGTTTTGGGCCCCCAAAACGGCATCTACTGCTAGCTGGTTGGGGGAGGGGTCAGTGGAAGGCGTCCAGGCCGGTGATGTGCCGGCCAAGGATCAGGGTGTGCACCTCGTCCGTGCCCTCATACGTGCGGACCGACTCCAGGTTCGCGGCGTGCCGCAGCGGTGAATAGTCCGTGGTGATGCCGTTGCCGCCCAGGATGGACCGCGCCTCCCGGGCCACGGCAATCGCCTCGCGGACGTTGTTCAGCTTGGCCAGCGAAATCTGCTCCGGCCGGATGCTCCCGGCGTCCTTCAGCCGGCCCAGGTGCAGCGCCAGCAGGGTGCCCTTCTGGATTTCCACCAGCATGTTCACCAGCTTCGCCTGCGTGAGCTGGTAGCCGGCCAGCGGCCTGCCGAACTGCAGCCGCTCCTGCGAGTACGCCAGGGCGGCTTCGTAGGAATCCCGGGCGGCGCCCATGGCACCCCAGGCGATGCCGTACCGGGCCTCGTTCAGGCAGGTGAACGGCCCACGCAGCCCCCGCGCTCCCGGGAGCAGGGCCTCGGGACCCAGCCGGACGTCGTCGAACACCACATCGCACTGGATGGAGGCGCGCATGGACAGCTTCTGCCGGATAGGCGTGGCAGTCACGCCGGGGGTGCCCGCCGGAACCAGGAAGCCGTGGACGCCGTCGTCCGTCATGGCCCAGACCACCATCACCCCGGCCACTGAGGCGAGCCCGATCCAGCGCTTGGCACCGTTGAGCACCCAGCCGGCGTCATCCCCGCTGCCATCCCGCTCCGCGAAAGTGGCCATGGAGGCGGGATCTGAACCCGCCGTTGGCTCGGTCAGGGCGAAGCACCCGATGACCTCCCCGGCCGCCATCCGGGGCAGCCACTCCTGCTTCTGCTCCTCGGATCCCCACGTATGGATGGCCGTCATGGCCAGCGAGCCCTGGACGGACACGAAGGTGCGGATGCCGGAATCGCCGGCCTCCAGCTCCATGGCCGCCAGGCCGTATTCGACGGCGGACCGGCCCGGGCAGCCATAGCCGTCCAGGTGCATCCCCAGGACGCCCAGCTCCCCCAGTTCCGTCGCGAGGTCGAGGGGAAAGACGGCGTCCTCATACCAGCGGGCGATGTCCGGTTTGATCCGCTGCCGGGTGAAGTCGCGGACCTTTTGCCGGAGCTCCAGTTCCTCCGCGGACAGCAGGGAGTCGAGGTCCAGGACGTCCGACGGGCCCGCGGTCACGGCTTCACCCGGCATTTCTTCACCCGTCATTTCTTCACCTGGAAGTATCCGCGGGTGGACGGCATGAAACGGCACGCGGCCGCGAGGACCACTCCCAGCGCCAGCAGCAGCACCCCGCTCACAAAGGCGCCGCCGACACCGAAGATTTGGGTGTCGCCGTACGCCGGGTCCCACATCTGGACCGCCGAGATGAAGAAGGCGGCGGTCAGGAGCAGCGCGCCGGCGAGGGGGAGGATGCCGCGGAACCAGAGGTTGCGCGCCGATGCCCGCAGGGTTCCGCGGAAGTACCAGAAACAGGCGAAGCCGGTCAGGGCGTAGTAGAACGCGATGAAAAGGCTGATGGCACTGATGGAGTCCGCCAGCAGGTTCTCGCTCAGGAAGCTCATGGCCACGTAGTAGGCCGCGGCGGCGCCTCCCATCACCTGGGTCGAAAATCCCGGGGTCTGATTGCGCGGATGCACCTCTGCGAACTTTGCCGGCAGCGCGCCGTGGACCCCCATGGAGAGGGTCCCGCGGGCCGTGGGCAGGATGGTGGTCTGGGTGGAGGACAGCACCGAGGCAAGAACCGCGACGACGATCAGCCAGCCCCACGGGCCCAGCACCACGTCCTTCATGGCCAGGAACACATCGTCCTGGTTGGCCTCGTTGCCCAGGCCGATCCCTTCCGAGCCCACGGTGGCGTACATCATCACCAGCAGTGCCACGGAAACGTAGATTGCCACCAGGACAAACGCCGAGATCACGGCGCCGCGGCCGGGTGTGGTGGACGGGTTCTCGGTCTCCTCGTTCACCGCCAGGCAGGTGTCCCAGCCCCAATAGATGAACAGGGCAAGGAGGGCGCCGTGTACTACGGCGCCGGGGTCGGCAAAGGCGCCGGCCGGGTTGAACCATTCCAGGTCAAAGGCCTGCCCTTCCGGTGCCCCGCCCACGATCCGCACCACGATGGCCAGTGCGAAAATGCCCAGCGCAATGTACTGCACGTAGGTCAGCACGCGCTGGACGTGCTCGCCGAGCCGGATCCCGCGGTAGTTCACCAAGGTCATGAGGATGATGAACAGCAGCCCCGTGCCGGTGACCAGCAAGGTGTTCTCCGCCAGCGATCCGTCGCCCACCAGCAGCCAAAGATACTTCCCCGCTACCTGGGCGAGGTTGGCCAGGACGACGATTCCGGCCAGGGCCACGCCCCAGCCGCCCAGCCAGCCTGCCCAGGGGCCGAAGGCCTGGCGGGACCACGTGAAGGTGGTGCCGCAGTCCGGGATGGCGCTGTTCAGCTCGCGGAACGCGTAGGCGATGAACAGGACCGGGATGAAGCCCAGCAGCAGGATCAGGGGAGTGTAGTTGCCGTTGACTGCAACGATCAGGCCCAGGGTGGCGGCGAGGGAGTACACCGGCGCGGTGGAGGCCAGCCCCAGCATCACGGAGTCGCCCAGGTCCAGGATGCCGGCCCGCAGTCCCTTGGCCGGCACGGTGGTGCCGGTCCCGCGCCCGGGGCCGCCCGTCGTCGTCATGTCCGTGCTCATGCTGTCACCGGTTTCATAGAACGATTCCTGCCTTGGTGGAGTCCGCCACCGCCGAAAGCGGCGCCGGCGCGTCAATGGTGTTGGGGACGAAGCGGCAGAAGTAGTCCGTGACCGGCCCGTCCGATTCCCGGATGCCGCAGCCCACGGACTCGCCGTCCACCACCCAGAGGCCCAGCACCGGATGGTTGCCGTCGAAGTCCGGCAAGGGGTGGTACTGCTGGTAGCACCAGCCCTCCCGCCCGTAGCCGCCGGGCTGCTCCAGGCTGATCCCGTCCGCGTGGATCCGGATGTTGTCGCCTTCACGGCCGTGGAGGGGCTTGCCCACCCACTCCTTCAGCGGCCCCGGATCCGTGAGGTACGCGGGCAGCACGTTGGGATGGCCGGGGTACAGATGCCACAGGGCGGCCAGCAGGGCCTTGTTGGAGAGCAGCATCTTCCAGGCGGGTTCCACCCAGCGCGGGTTGTGCGCCCGCTCCAGCAGGCGGGGCCCGAACTCCTCCTTCATCATCAGCTCCCAGGGATAGAGCTTGAAGATGGTGTTGATCAGGAAGTTGTCCAGGTCCACGAAGCGGTTCAGGTTGGGGTCCCAGCCGATATCGGACATGTTGATCCCGATGGTGGTCCACCCCGCCTGGCCGGCGACGTCGCGCATGTACGCGGCGGTCATCCAGTCCTCGCCGGATTCCTCCACCTCGGAGTGGGCCACGTGGAGGGTGCTCATGCCGGTGCGGTACTGGAATTTCTTCCACTGCCGGATGAGGGCCTCGTGGATGCCGTTCCACTGGTCCTTCTCCGGAAACACGTCCTGGAGCCAGAACCATTGGGCGACGGCGGCCTCGATGAGTCCGGTGGGGGTGTCGGCGTTGTATTCGAGCATCTTGGCCGGCCCGCCCCGGCCGTCGTAGATGAAGTCGAACCGGCCGTAAACATCCACGTCGCCGGCCTGCAGCGATGCGGCCGCCAGTTCCAGTGCCTGGGGACCGATGCCGATGCTGCCCATGGCCCCGGTGGCCAGGAACTTCGCGGCTTCCAGGCACATCCGGTGCATCTCCTCGGCCGCCACTTCAAGGGTCTCCACCTCGTCCATGGTGAACTCGTAGTACGCGGATTCGTTCCAGTACTCGATCCGGCGCCCGTCGTCCATGGTGGTGGTGGAGAACACCAGGCCCTGCTCTTCGATCTTCTGCTTCCAGCCCGGCCGGGGTTCGGACAACATCCTCTTCATCCGTCAGCCCCCCGAGACCTTGCCGCCGCCACCGCTTGAGCCGCTCTTGGCGCTGGAGCCGAAACCGCCGCGGCTGACCGTGCCGCCCTGGCTGCTGTACCCCGTGGAGGCCTTTGCGCCGCTGGGGACGGTCCGCGTGTAGTTGGGCGCGGTGGACCGGTTCTGGCCAATGGGCGGAACACTTGCCCCGCGGGAGTAGAAGTACCAGGCGTAGATGCCGCCCCCGCGGCCCGCAGAGCTATCGCAGTTGGTGTCCGCCACGCGCTCGCCGGTTTCGTCGTTGAAGCACACCTGCGCGTACTCGGGATCATCCTCATTGCTGGCCACCACGGCTGTGATGGTCCCGGCCAGGAGGGCTGTCACGCCCAGGCCCACCACCACGGTGCGCCGCTGGGAACGCTTCTTCCGTGCGGCCGCGTCATTGAGCTGCTTTTCCCGCTCCCGCGCGAACGGGTCGACAGGGGTGACGGGCTCATTGAGGAGTTCGGGGCGCAGGTCCGGCTTGGGGACCTGCCAGGGCGGAGGCTTGGCGGTGCTGCTGCCGGTTCCCGGTTGCGGCCGGCCGGACGCGCCGTGCTGCGCCTCGGAAGCGTTGTCCGGCTCCTTGCTGGGATCCTCGTTCGGGTCCATGGTGTTTGAATCCACAGCGTCCCCTTCAGTTGTCCACGTGAATTGGGCACAGCGCTGCACCCCCAATTGCAATCCTCGGATCAGCGTAATCCCTGGGCAGGCCGGCTGCGAGTAAAACCGCGCTCGACGGCAGGGGAGAACTGCCCATCCCCGCGCCGCAGGGAGCCAGGGCGCGGGAACCCTAGACTGGATGCCATGGAATCTGGTTCTGTCCTTGCTGTCTGCCGCGTCCACCAGCTCATCGCGGACCAGGGAAACGTTGGCGTGACGGCCATCGACAAGCGCCCGGCGGACGGTCCGGTGAAGGTCCACAAGCTGGGCCTGCGCGGAGACATCCAGGCCAACCGGGTGCACCACGGCGGAGAGGACCAGGCCGTCTACGCCTATTCCCAGGCCGACGCCGACTTCTGGGCGCGCACCCTGGGACGCGAACTGCCGCCGGGCATGTTTGGTGAGAACCTGCGGGTGGCCGGCATCGAAGCCACCCACGCCGTCATCGGGGAGCGCTGGAAGGTGGGGGCCGACGTCGAACTTGAGGTCACCTCCCCGCGCGTCCCCTGCGCCACGTTCCAGCGCCGGATGAAGGAACCGCAGTGGGTGAAGCGGTTCACCGAGGAGGGGCGGGTGGGGACCTACCTGCGCGTCATCCGCACCGGCAGCATCCGCGCCGGCGACCCCATCCAGCGGACCTTCGTGCCGCGCCACGGCATCACGATCGGCCAGTGGTTCAGTGAGCCGGACGCGGAGGTCATCGAGGCGCTCCGCAGTGCAGAGGCCGACGGCGAGATCCGGCTCCAGGACGAATACCACACAAAGTTTGGGCTGCTGCTGCGGCGGCTGGGGCAGTAGCATCCCTGCCCGGGGCGGGCTGTGTGCGCAAGCTCACCGCCGCCGTCGGGCATTGAATTGGCGGTCAATGGCGTCCGTACCTTACACTTGAAATATCCCCCACTCCGGAAATCCCTTATTCCTGCCCAATTTTTGAGGCAGGACTGGCAAGTGTTGGGGCCCGCACAAGCGATGCGGGCATTTTCATAGGGAGAGCCGGCTAAAGAAAACGCTGTACAGACTGCTGGGATAGCAGCCAAGAGATGCAGCGCGAAGTCCTGCCACGGGATTGCGAAAGCGCCGGACTTCTGTGACCGGCCGGTCAACGTTTGCCCGGCATCATCGGCACGCGTACTGCGGCTCCGCTCACCTCGGGTAGTGCCGCCTGGCCCCCTATGGATGAGGAATATCCCCCTATGCCCGAAAACCAGAACGAAACCACCGCCGTTGTTGAGGATGCCCCCGTGGCTCCCGCCGCCGAGGCTCCCGCAACCGCTCCCGCCGCCGAGGCTCCTGCCGCTGCGGACGCCCCTGCCGCTGAGGCAGAAGAAAACACCGTGAAGTTCGCCGACCTTGGCATCGACGGCCGCGTCCTGGCCGCCCTGCAGGACGTTGGCTACGAAAAGCCTTCCCCCATCCAGGCAGCAACCATCCCGCTGCTGCTTGAAGGCCGCGACGTCGTGGGCCTCGCCCAGACCGGCACCGGTAAGACTGCAGCATTCGCAGTACCGGCACTGTCCCGCCTGGCCGAGCTCCACGACCTCAACGGCCCGTCCCGCAAGACCCAGGCCCTGGTCCTGGCACCCACCCGCGAGCTGGCCCTCCAGGTGGCCGAGGCCTTCACCTCCTACGCCAAGCACATCGACGACTTCACCGTCCTGCCCGTCTACGGCGGCTCCGCCTACGGGCCCCAGCTGGCCGGCCTGCGCCGCGGCGCCCAAGTGGTTGTTGGTACCCCCGGCCGCGTGATCGACCACATCTCCAAGGGTTCCCTGGACCTGTCCGAACTCCAGTACCTGGTGCTGGACGAGGCCGACGAGATGCTGCGCATGGGCTTCGCCGAGGACGTTGAGCAGATCTTCCAGCAGACGCCTTCGGACCGCCAGGTGGCACTGTTCTCCGCCACCATGCCGAGCCAGATCCGCCGCATGTCCAAGCAGTACCTGAACGATCCCGCCGAGATCTCCGTCAAGTCCAAGACCACCACCGGCGCCAACACCCGCCAGCGGTACCTGCAGGTCATGGGCCCGCACAAGCTCGACGCCATGACCCGCATCCTCGAGGTGGAAGACTTCGACGGCGTCATCGCCTTCGTGCGCACCAAGATGGCCACCGAGGACCTTGCTGACAAGCTGAAGTCCCGCGGTTTCCAGGCCGCCGCCATCAACGGTGACATCCCGCAGCAGCAGCGCGAGCGCACTGTTGACGCGCTGAAGGAAGGCCGCATCGACATCCTGGTGGCCACCGACGTCGCCGCCCGTGGCCTTGACGTGGAACGCATCAGCCACGTCATCAACTACGACATCCCGCACGACACCGAGTCCTACGTGCACCGCATCGGCCGTACCGGCCGTGCAGGCCGTTCCGGTGACGCCATCCTGTTCATGACGCCGCGGGAGAAGTACCTGCTGCGTTCCATCGAGAAGGCCACCCGCCAGCCGGTGGAGCAGATGCACCTGCCCACGGCCGAGACCGTCAACACGCTGCGCCTGGGCAAGTTCGCCGAGCGCATCACCGAGACCCTCGCCTCCGAGGACGTCGCGGCGTTCCGGGACCTCATCGCCTCCTACGAGGAGGAGCACAACGTTCCCGCAGCAGAGATCGCTGCCGCCCTTGCCGTGATGGCGCAGGGCGGGCAGCCGCTGCTGGTCAAGGAACTGCCTGCCGCTCCTGAATTCCAGAAGCGCGAGCGCTCCAAGGACGGCTTCGGCTCCCGTGGGCCGACCCGTGCGCTGACCGAGGGCAATGCCACCTACCGGATCGCGGTCGGACGCCGCCAGCGCGTCATGCCCGGCTCCATCGTGGGCGCCATTGCCAACGAAGGCGGCATCTCCTCCGCGCAGATCGGCGGCATCGACATCCGTTCGGACCACTCCCTGGTGGAGCTGCCCGCGGACCTGAGCCCCGACCAGCTGAAAGCCCTGTCCCGCACGCGGATCGGCGGCGAGCTGATCCACCTCGAACTGGACAACGGCCGCAAGCCGTCCGGTGACCGCGGCGCCTACCAGGGCAGCCGCGGCGGCGACCGGGGAGGCAACTTCAAGGGCAACGGCGGGTTCAAGAAGGAATTCCGCAAGAACGACGGCGAGCGGTCCTCCGCTGACCGCGGCGGCCGTTCGTACAGCGAGCGCTCCTTCAGCGACCGCGGCCAGTCGGGCGACTCCCGCTTCGGCGGCCACGGCGACGGCTCCCGCAAGCCCCGCAGCGGCAGCGAGGGCGGGCACCGCGACTTCAACCGCAAGGGCAAGTGGTAAACCCCCGGCGTTGAGGAATTGACGACGGCGATGGGCCGGCTTTCGAGCCGGCCCATCGGCGTTTAACCGCACGGGTGTGGGACTCGCCACATTCGGGCTTCGGCACGGTGGCGAGGGGCCCTGGGAAGGCGCCTGCCGCCGTCGTCCGCCCTGCTTCCCATCACCCCTCCAGCCCCGGAATTCCGCGGAAAAACACGCTTCCGCAGCCCGGAAAAGCACTTGCCCGACCGTCCGGAAGGGGCTCCGGGCGCCGATTTGTTGGTGCGTAAATCTTCCGGTAGAGTATTTACTCGTTGCCCCCCTAGCTCAGTGGTAGAGCGCGTTCTTGGTAAGAACGAGGTCACCGGATCGATTCCGGTGGGGGGCTCTGAATGAGGGCCTGCGTCAAGGCGGTTTGACCGGCTTGACGCAGGTTTTTCTCATTCGTGGCGGTGTAGCTCAGTTGGTTAGAGCGCACGACTCATAATCGTGAGGTCGGGAGATCGAGCCTCCCCACCGCTACAGGCTAAGCCCCCGTGATCCATGGATCCCGGGGGCTTTTCTGTTTGCTGCAAGTCCATTCATCTGTAGCGGCGTCTCGACTTCAAGGCACTTTTGCCAGCGGCGGGGGTTGACTGCTCAGCATGCTTACTATTAGGTTGGACCGAGCAGAAAAGTGGCATATGTCACGCCATATTAGGGCCCGTCAGGGCACAACAGGCTGCTTGGCCTGTAGATAAAGTACCCAGCCGCTGGCTTTGACTCCCCAGCTGCTGGACGAGGCGGGTGGCTCCTTACGGCGGCCGCCCGCCTCACCACACCAGGAAGCTCCGTGGACGCCCTATTGGGAAGGTGGAAGCATGGGCACTACGTCATCTGACGGGCACGAGGGCTGGATTCTGCCTTGGTGGGGCTTCATCCTCGGCTTATGCCTGCTTATTCCAACCCTGGTGCGGTTCGATTGGGAAGGCTGGACCGGGGTCGATATTTTTTTCGCGGCAACAGGCACGGTTCTGGTCATCGCCTGCGTGAGCAGGCTTGGGATCATCCTGAGCCGTGCGCGGCACTATCGGGTGAAATCAGAAACTGAAGGGCGTGACGCTCTGTAGGCCCCGCAGGTCGAGATTGAGCCATGTCGTTCACCTACTTATCGATTTCTGCCGCGATTATCGTGGCCTCGCTGGTGCTGTACGATCAGTGGCTCATGGCAGACCAGCGGGGCAAAACCGGGCAGTACAAGAAGACACGCCTGATCAGCATGTGGATCGGCTTAGCCATGGGTGCTGCCTTCCTCTTCCTCTTCCTTTTCGTCCAAACAGACTGAAGATTCATCCTGCATGTCCCACACATGGGGCCGAGGGGCCGCTGAACGTCCTGTCTGCCCCCTTGGCCTTCCCCACACCAATACCTGTCTGCGGCGGCCAAGCCCCCGGAATCCGCAAGGTTCCGGGGGCTTTCCTGTTTCCCGGATCCGCAGTAGCTTGGCAGCAATTGGCGGACGGGGGATCGGTGGACTTTTTCACGGCGGTGATGCAGCCGTTCCGGTGGCTGGTGTCCGCCATCATGGTGGCTTTCCACGACGGGCTGGCCGCCGTGGGCATGCCGGCGGCGGGCGGCTGGACCTGGACGCTGTCCATCATCGGGCTGGTCCTGGTCATCCGCGCAGCACTAATCCCGGTGTTCCTGGCCCAGGTGAGGGCCCAGCGCAGGATGCGGCTCCTGCAGCCGGACCTGAAGGAGCTCCATGACAGGTACAAGGGCAGGACAGACCCTGCGTCCCGGCAGGCCATGGCCCAGGAACAGATGGCCCTTTACAAAAAGCACGGCACCAACCCGTTCTCTGCATGCCTGCCGCTGTTGATCCAGGCACCGTTCTTCCTGGCGCTTTTCCAGGTGCTGTCCGGAATTTCCAACGCCTCGCGGCAGGGCGAAGGCATTGGCGTGATGGGACACGACCAGGTGGTCCAGTTCGATTCCTCCAGCATCTTCGGGGCACCTCTGTCAGCCTCCCTGCTGCACGGCGCAGGCGACCCGGCCGCCGTGGCTGTGCTCGCCGTCGTCATGATCCTGGTGATGATCGCCAGCCAATTCCTGACGCAGAAACTTGTGGCCGCACGGACCATGGACGGCCAGGACAGCGACAGTCTCCTGATGCGCCAGCAGCAAGTCCTGCTGTACGTCCTGCCCGTGGTCTTCGGCGTGGGCGGGATCTTCTTCCCCATCGGAGTCCTGGTCTACTGGACGGTTTCCAACCTCTGGACCCTGGGACAGCAGTACCTGGTGTCGCGGCAGCAGTAAGGCTTTGCCGGATGCTGCGGTCCTAGCCTTGTTCGCAATGACCCGAGTAGAAGGCACGGATGTGCGAACAAGCCCAGGAATGCCGCAAGCAGCGCCGAAAACCTATGCGGGCCTGATATCCGGCGGCAGAATGGGGCCATGGCGAAGCTGATCTACTCCGCAATCATGTCCCTCGACGGCTACACGGCAGACAAGGACGGCAACTTCAACTGGTCCGCGCCGGATGTGGAGGTCCACGGTTTCATCAACGACCTGGAGCGGGATGTGGGCACCTACCTCCTGGGGCGGCGGATGTACCAGGTGATGTCTGTCTGGGAAACCATGGGCACGTCCGGGGATCCTTCGGTGATCCAGGACTATGCCCGGATCTGGCAGGGGGCGGACAAGGTGGTGTACTCGACGACGCTGGCCATCGCTCCCACGCCCCGCACCAGGCTGGAGCGGCAGTTCCGCCCGGAGACGGTGCGGGACATGAAGGCCGGCACGGACAGGAACATCAGCATCGGCGGCCCCACGCTGGCGGCACACGCCCTCAACGCCGGCCTGGTGGACGAATGCCAGTTCTTCATCACCCCGGTTGCCGTGGGCGGCGGCCTGCGCTTCCTGCCGGACGGACTGGAGGCCCGGCTGGAACTGCTGGAGGAACGCCCGTTCGGAAACGGCGTGGTGTACCTGCGCTACGGAGTCCTCTGAACCGCCGGCGCACCCGTCCTGGGCTGGACCGCGAAGAGGGTGAACAACAGGGCCACCAGCGCGGTGCCCACCAGCAGGAGCAGCCCGATCGAATAGCTGCGGGTCGCTGCGTCATAGGTGGCGCCCATGACCAGAGGGGGGAAGTATCCGCCCAATCCGCCAGCGGCGCTCACGATGCCGCTGATGCTGCCCACCTTCCCCGCCGGTGACAGGACGCCGACCCACGCAAACACGCCGCCCGTTCCGAGACCCAGCGCTGCCGCCATGGCAACGAATGTGGCACCGGCGGGGACTTCGCCGTCGGGCCGCATGTTCACCACCCAGCCCAGGACCGCGACGGCGGCAAGGGCGGTGAGGACTACCGGTTTCGGGCCCAGCTTGTCAGCCAGGACCCCGCCCACCGGACGGGCCAGGACAGCGGCCAGGGCAAACCCGGCGGTCCGGGCGCCGGCGCCGGAGGGATCGAAACTGTACACGTCCCGCAGATAGGTGGGCAGGTAGGTGGCGAAGGAAACGAAACCGCCGAAGACCACGGCGTAGAGGAAGCACATCTTCCAGGTGACTGCCGTCCTGGCAGCGTCGAGGAGTTTGGGCAGCACCGGCAGGTGGCTGGGCGCCCAATCCGGGGATTCCTTCATGGCGAACCACACCAGCGCCGCCATCACGGCCAGGACGCCGGCGATCAGCAGGTGCGTCTGAAAGTATCCGATCCCGGCCACAAGCCGGGGATTCAGGAATGCCGCCAGCGCCGTGCCGCCCATCCCGGCGCCGAAGACACCGGTGGCGAACCCGCGCCGGGCTGGTTGGTACCAGGCGCTGACGAACGGGATCCCGACGGCGAAAACGGTCCCTGCCACGCCGAGCAGCAGCCCGGCCCCCAGTACCAGCGCGAAGGAACTCAGGAGGCCGCCGACCGACACCAGGAGGAGGGGAGGGATGGCGGCCAGGAGCACGAAGGTGAACATGGCCCTGCCGCCGTACTTGTCCGTGAGCGTGCCCACCACGATCCGTCCCAGCGAACCGACGAACACCGGCATGGCCACCAGGATCCCGGTGCTGGCCGGCGTCAGGGACAGGTTCTGGACGTAGAAGGCGCCCAGCGTGGCCACGGAGTTCCATGCCCAGAAACCTGCCACGGATGCCGCCGTCGCCAGCGCAAGGTTCAGCGCCCTCCAGGTGCCCGGCGCTGCGGTCATTCCGGCCACTTCCTGCTCCTCACCATGATCCAAACGCACCGCCGGTCAGCGGTTGCGGGTGTCCCTGTCCGGCGTGCCAACGGCGGACCAGCCCCGGCCCTTCGTTTCCCTGTCCCGCGAGCGGTAGACGATGTACGGGCGGAAAAGATAGTGCAGGGGTGCCGTGAAGGCGTGCACCAGGCGCGTGAACGGCCAGATGACGAACAGCGCCATGCCCACCAAGGTGTGCAGGTGGAAGGTGAACGGCGCAGCGGCCATCGCCGCGATGTCCGGCTGGAAGATGAACAGCGACCGGAACCACGGCGCCACCGTTTCCCGGTAGTTGTGCCCGTGTTCTCCCTCGAACACACTGGCCAGGGTGGTCCACAGGCCAAAGACGATGGCCGCGGTCAGCACCACGTACATGGTCTTGTCGTTCCTGGTGGTCGCCATGAAGACCGGGCCGGTGGTGCGCCGCCGGTAGATCAGCAGCGCGATCCCGCCCAGCGTTCCCACCCCGGCGATGCCGCCCACCAGCAGGGCGTTGAAGTGGTAGAACTCCTGGCTCATGCCCGCCGCCGCCGTCCAGGCCATCGGGATCACCAGGCCGAAGAAGTGCCCGGCGATGACCGCAAGCAGCCCGAAGTGGAAAAGCGGGGAGGCGATCCTCAGGAGCCGGGATTCGTAAAGCTGGGAGGACCGGGTGGTCCAGCCGAACTGGTCGTACCGGTAGCGCCACACCAGCCCGCCCACCAGCACCACCACCATGACATAGGGCAGGACGCCCCACAGGACGGTATCCCAGGCGTTGAGTACGACGGCGGGTCCCGGCTCCGCCACGGTGGACGCCTTGAGTACGGGCATGGTCAGGCCCTCCTGACCGGCAAAAGCCGCGGATCGTAGGGATCCAGTCCCACGCTTTCGGAGGGTGGACCGTATCCGGCCATGCGCATCACTTCCTTCTCGTCCTGGGGTGACTTCCCGGGCAAGGTGGCGCAGATGGCCGCCAGGATCGTGGCATGCGGCAGGTTGTCCCGAAGCAGCCCCAGCCGAAGCATCTCCAAGCTGGCCCGGTAACGCTTCAGCAGGGTGCGTCCGGCCGCGGAATCCACCCGGGCAGCGAATTCCAGCACCATGGGCAGGTAGTCGGGAAGTTCCCCGTCCAGGTCCACCAGGGCGCCGCTGTGCCGGTAGGCCTCCTTGAAGAAGCCCAGCACCTCACCGCGGCGCCGGGTGTCGCCATCGGTCCAGTAGCTCAGATGCAGCGCGTGCCGCCGGCCGAGATCGAACTCGCGGACATATTGGGCCTGCAGTTCCATGGGCGGGGTGGCCTCGAGAAGGTCCAGTACCGGCGCAAATGCCGGCAAAGCCCCGGGAAACTCGGAAAGCGCTGCCCGGACCAGGGGAACCCGCTGCACCAGGTCCTCATCGGGATAGGACAGGCACCAGGCCGCTGCCAGGTACACCACCTGGTCGTGGCGGTTCACGGCTGGTCCTCCGCAGCGTCGAGGGTATCCGCTTCGTGCCCCTTGTCCGGGAACAGGCCGGGCGGCGCCCCGCGGCCGTCCCAGTTCAGCAGGTTCACCCTGCCCTTCAGGCCCGTCCCCGCGGAGACCTCGTCACTTGTCTGCCGGTCGCGCAGGGCGTGGAAGGTGTCCACGGCCACCGGGACGGGCCTGCCGCTCGCCTCCCCGAAGGGTGCCGAATCCTGCATGCCAGGGCCGCCGTCGAAATCCAGCGAGCAGCCCATCTCCTCCAGGTCGTGGGCCTGCTCCACGTGCGCCTTGGGAATGACGTACCGTTCGTCGTATTTGGCAATGGCCATCAGCCGGTACATCTCGTACATGGTCTGGCCGTCCATGCCCACGGCCTCGGGGATCGAGTCGTCCGGGTCGTTGCCGAGGCTGATGCCGCGCATGTAGGAACGCATGGCGGCCAGCTTCTTCAGTACGGCCGTGACCCGGTCCGCATCGCCTGCGGTGAACAGTTCCGCGAGATACTCCACCGGGATGCGCAGCGCATCAATGGCGCCAAAGAGATTGCCGTGGTCCTCGCCGTCGTGCCCCTGGTCCCGCAGCAGGTCCACAACGGGTGAGAGCGGCGGCACGTACCAGACCATCGGCATGGTGCGGTACTCGGGGTGCAGCGGGAGTGCCACTTTGTAGACCTTGGCCAGGGCGTAGACCGGCGAGCGCCGCGCGGCGTCGATCCAGTCCTCGGGGATCCCCTGGGCGCGGGCCTCGGCCTGAACGGCGGGGTCGTTCGGGTCCAGCAGCACGTCCATCTGGGCGTCGTAGAGTTCCTTGGGGTCGGTGACCGCGGCCGCCGCGGTGACGGCGTCGGCGTCGTACAGGAACAACCCCAGGTACCGCAGCCGGCCCACGCAGGTCTCCGAACAGACCGTCGGCAGCCCCACCTCCACCCTTGGATAGCAGAAGGTGCACTTCTCGGCCTTGCCCGTCTTGTGGTTGAAGTAGATCTTCTTGTACGGGCAGCCGGTGACGCACTGCCGCCAGCCACGGCACTTGTCCTGGTCCACCAGCACAATCCCGTCCTCCACCCGCTTGTAGATCGCGCCGGAGGGGCAGGACGCCATGCAGGACGGGTTCAGGCAGTGCTCGCAGATCCGCGGCAGGTAGAACATGAACGTCTGCTCGTAGGCGAACTTGATCTTGTCCTCGGACTCGCGCCGCACCTTCTCCACGATCGGGTCCAGGTGGCCGTTTTCGGTGGAGCCGCCCAGGTCGTCGTCCCAGTTCGCGGACCACGTGATTTTCGTGTCTTTGCCGGTGATCAGGGACTTGGGCCGGGCCACCGGGAAGTCGTCGCCCAGCGGCGCGTCCACGAGGGTCTTGTAATCGTAGGTCCACGGCTCGTAGTAGTCCTTGAGCTCGGGCTGGACGGGGCTGGCGAAGATCCCCAGGAGCTTCTTCACCCGGCCCCCGGCTTTCAGCACCAGCTTGCCGCGCTTGTTCAGCACCCAGCCGCCGTGCCACCTCTCCTGGTCCTCGTAGCGGCGCGGATACCCCTGCCCGGGCCGGGTTTCCACGTTGTTGAACCAGACGTACTCGGTGCCCGCACGGTTGGTCCAGGCCTGCTTGCAGGTCACGGAACAGGTGTGGCAGCCGATGCATTTGTCCAGGTTCATGACCATGCCCATTTGAGCCATGACACGCATCAGTACTGCACCTCCTGGGAACGACGGCGGACGGTGGCAACCATGTCGCGCTGGTTCCCGGTGGGGCCGAGGTAGTTGAACGCGTAGGCCAGCTGGGCGTAGCCGCCGATCAGGTGCGAAGGTTTGACCAGCAGCCGGGTCACCGAGTTGTGGATGCCGCCGCGCCGTCCCGTGGCTTCGGACTTCGGTACGTCGATGGTGCGTTCCTGTGCGTGGTGGACGTAGACCACGCCGGCCGGCATCCGGTGGCTGACGATCGCCCGGGCCACCAGGACCCCGTTGATGTTCAGGCACTCCACCCAGTCGATGTCCTTGACCTGGATCGCCTCGGCGTCGGCGGGGCTCATCCAGACCGTGGGGCCGCCGCGGGAGAGCGAGAGCATCAGCAGGTTGTCCTGGTATTCGGAGTGGATGGACCACTTGGAATGCGGCGTCAGGTACCGGACCACCACTTCCAGCTCCCCGTTCCGGCCCAGTTTGGGTTCGCCGAAGAGCCGGTGCATGTCCAGCGGCGGCCGGTAGATGGGCAGCCCCTCGCCGATGTCCGTGATCCAGTCGTGGTCCAGGAAGAAATGCATCCGCCCCGTCAGGGTATGGAAGGGCTTGAGCCGTTCGATGTTGATGGTGAACGGGGCGCAGCGCCGGCCGCCCGTTTCGGAGCCTGACCATTCCGGCGACGTGATCACGGGGACCGGTCCGGCCTGGGTCTGGGCGAAGGTGATGAACTTTTCCTCGGAGCCCTCGGACAGGTCCGCCAGCTTCCTTCCGGTGCGGACTTCGAGGTCTTTGAAGCCCTGCACGGACAGCGCACCGTTGGTGGTGCCGGAGAAGGCCAGGATGGCCTCGGCCATTTTCGCGTCGGTGTCGATCGCCGGCCGCCCGTCCGCTGCGCCGCCGAGCATCACGCCGTTGGAACGGCTGAGCCGCTCCAACGGGCCGGCGAGTTTGTACGTGACGTTCTTGACGGTGAAACCGAGCTTGTCGGCCAGGGGCCCGACGGCGGCGAGCTTGTCCGCGATGGCCGTGTAGTCCCGCTCCACCACCGAAAAGGCGGGCATGTTCTGGCCCGGTACGGCGGGAATGTCCGTGTCACGCCAGTCCCGCACGATCCCCCCGGGCTGGGCCAGCTGGCCCGGGGTGTCGTGCTGCAGCGGCACGCTGACCAGGTCCCGGCGGACGCCCAGATGGGTCTTGGCCATCCGGGAGAACTCCCGGGCCAGCAGGTGGAACATCTCGAAGTCCGTTTTGGTTTCCCACGGCGGGTCGATTGCTGGGGTGAAGGCGTGCACAAACGGGTGCATGTCCGTGGAGGACAGGTCGTGCTTCTCGTACCACGTGGCGGCCGGGAACACGACGTCGGAGAGCAGCGTGGTGGAGGTCATCCGGAAGTCCGCGGAGACCAGGAAGTCCAGCTTTCCTTCCGGCGCCTTTTCGTGCCACTTCACATCCTTGGGTTTAAGTCCCTCGGCATCCGTGCCCAGGACGTTGTTGTGGGTGCCCAGCAGGTTCCGCAGGAAGTACTCATTGCCCTTGGCGGAGGAACCGAACAGGTTGGAGCGCCACAGGACCAGCGTGCGCGGCCAGTTCTCCGGGGCGTCCACGTCCTCGATGGCCGGGTTCAGTGTCCGGTTCTTGAGTGCGTCCGCGATATAGCTGGGGGTGTCCTTGGCGGTTCCGGCGGCGACGGCGGCCTCCGCCTCGTCGGCGAGGTCCAGGGGGTTGCGGTCGAACTGCGGGTAAAACGGCATCCATCCAAGCCGCGCGGACTGGGCGATGGCGTCCGCGGTGTGCAGGCCGTCCAGGGCGCCGGTGGACAACGGGGACTTCAGCGCATCCGCTGAATATCCGTCCTGGCGCCACTGGTCCGTGTGCATGTACCAGTACCCGGTGCCGATCATGGTGCGCGGCGGCCTGGACCAGTCCAGGGCATTGGCCAGCGAGACCCAGCCGGTGATGGGGCGGGTCTTTTCCTGCCCCACGTAGTGCGCCCAGCCGCCCCCGTTCCGTCCCATGCAGCCGGTCAGCATCACCAGCGCCAGGATGGCCCGGTACGTGGTGTCGCCGTGGAACCACTGGCAGATGCCGGCGCCCATGATGATCATGGACCGGCCCTTGGACTGCTCGGCGTTGCGGGCGAACTCGCGGGCCACCCGGATGCAGGCCTGGGCGGGTACGGAGGTGATCTCCTCCTGCCATGCCGGGGTGTAGGGCGTGGCGGCGTCGTCATAGCTGGCGGCCCAATCCCCGGGCAGCCCGTCGCGGCCCACTCCGTACTGCGCGAGCATGAGGTCGAACACCGTGGTGGCCAGCTGGCCTTCCACCTCGATGACGGGCACGCCGCGGCGGAGCACGCTGCCGGTGCCGTCCGCCTGCTCGAAGCACGGGAGCAGGACCTCGGCGCTTTCTCCCGAGACCTCCCGCAGCGACAGCGCCGGTTCCATCCCCTCGAGGTCCAGGTTCCACTTGCCCTCGCCGCTGCCGGAGTAGCGGAAGCCCAGGGACCCGTTGGGGACGGCCGGACGGCCGGCCTTCTTGTCGAACAGGACGGTGCGGAACGCAGCGTCCTCTGCCCCGGACTCCGCCGGGATGTCACGCGCAGTGAGGAATTTTGACGGCGTCAGCGCGCCGTCGTCATTCCTCACCAGCCGGACCAGGAACGGAAGGTCCGTGTACTGCTTCACGTAGTCGGTGAAGAACGGCACGTCCCGGTCCACGAAGAATTCCTTCAGCATGACGTGCCCCATCGCCATCGCCAGGGCAGCGTCCGTTCCCGCCTGGGCGGGAAGCCATTCGTCCGCGAACTTGGTGTTGTCCGCATAGTCCGGGCTGACCGTGACCACCTTGGTGCCGCGGTACCGCACCTCGGCCATCCAGTGCGCGTCCGGAGTTCGGGTGACCGGGACGTTCGATCCCCACATCATGAGGTAGCGCGCGTCCCACCAGTCACCGGACTCGGGAACGTCGGTCTGGTCCCCGAACACCTGCGGGCTGGCGACAGGCAGGTCAGCGTACCAGTCGTAGAAGGACGTCATCACCCCGCCGATCAGCTGGATGAAGCGCGTTCCCACGGCGTGCGAAACCATTGACATCGCGGGGATGGGCGAGAAGCCGGCGCAGCGGTCTGGGCCGTAGGTCTTGATGGTGTTCACGTGGGCGGCGGCGGCAATCTCGATCGCTTCCTGCCAGGAGACCCGGACCAGGCCCCCCTTGCCGCGGGCCTGCTGGTAGCGCCGGCGCTTGTCCGGGTCGGCCGCTATCTCGGCGAAGGCCAGGACCGGGTCGCCCAGGCGTGCCTTCCCTTCCCGGTACATCTCCACCAGTACACCGCGTGCGTAGGGAAAGCGGACCCGGGTGGGGGAGTAGGTGTACCACGAAAAGGCTGCCCCGCGCGGGCAGCCTCTCGGTTCGTATTCGGGACTGTCAGGGCCCACCGACGGGTAGTCGGTCTGCTGGGATTCCCAGGTGATGATGCCGTCCTTGACGTACACCTTCCAGGAGCAGGAACCGGTGCAGTTCACCCCGTGGGTGGAGCGGACCACCTTGTCGTGGCTCCACCGGTCGCGGTAGAAGATGTCGCCCTTGCGGCCCCCCTCCCGGAAGACGGCCCTGCCGTCGTCGGTCTGGTCCCACCGGGTAAAGAAACGGCCCAGCTTCAACATTGCTTCTGATGCGGGTCCATCTAACCCCGCACGGGGTCCGGCAGCCATGCCCCCAAGCTAGGCGGGAGCCGGAAACGCGGAACAGGGCACAAAGGCCCTGTTCCGTGGACCATGGCTGCTCCGAATCCCTCCCGGGGCGGGCAGAATGGGTGCATGACACGCATCGCCATCATCGGCGGCCACGGGAAAGTGGCCCTCCTCCTGTCCCAGCTCCTCACCGGCGAGGGCCACTCCGTCACCTCGTTCATCCGCAATCCGGACCATGCGGACGACGTCGCCGCCACTGGCGCCACGCCGTCGGTCCTGGACGTGGAAAATGCCACGACGGCGGCCATCGCCGATGCCTTGGCCGGGCATGACGCCGTGGTCTGGTCCGCCGGGGCTGGCGGCGGCAACCCCGGCCGCACCTACGCGGTGGACAGGGACGCTGCCATCCGCTCCATGGATGCGGCGGCCCAGGCAGGGGTGGACCGGTACGTGATGGTGTCCTACTTCGGTGCGGGCAAGGACCACGGAGTGCCGGAAGACAACAGTTTCTTCGCCTACGCCGAAGCCAAGGCGGCCGCTGACGAGTACCTGCGCGGCAGCGGGCTGGCGTGGACCATCCTGGGGCCCGGGGCACTGACCGACAAGCCGGGGACCGGGCTGATCGACGTGGACCCGTCGCCGGATGGGGACCGTGACACGTCACGTGCCAACACGGCGATCGTGGCCGCGGCGGTGCTGGACCTGCCCCAGACCGCAGGCCGGACCATCGAGTTCCGCGACGGCACGCTGCCGGTGGCAGCGGCCCTGGAACCGGGCGCGTAGACCCCGGCGGGCAAGGGGCGCGTGGCCTCGGTTATGCCGGGGCGACCGGCGCGGCCAGCTCCAGGTCCAGGTCCAGGGAATTCTGCTCCACGTAGTCCAGGGCGCAGCGCACGGCACCCACCGTGACGATTGAGTCGCCCAGCGGGGAGACCGCCACCCGCGCGGGGGTGGCGGTGAAGTCTTTCAGGCGCTCGCTGATGGGTGCAAGGAGTACGCCCGCGGAATCGGCCACCCCGCCGCCGATCACCACCAGCTCCGGATTGAGCAGGGTGGCTACGGTTCCCACCACCCGTGCCATCCTGTCCGCCAGCCGGTCCATGATGCCAAGAGCCACGGCGTCGCCCTGTTCCGCCGCCGCAAAGACCTGCTCAGCTTCCAACCGCCCGTGGGGGACGGAGCGGAGGGCGGTGGGGACCGGGGTGGCCAGGGCTTCGGCGGCCCAGGTCCGCGCCAGGTGGGCGATGCCGTAGGTGTCGCCCACGCCTTCCACCAGGTCCAGGTACGCCAGCTCCCCGGCGCTGCCCCGCGTTCCGTGGACCAGCCGGCCGCCCTCCACGATGCCCGAACCCAGCCGTTCGCTGGCCAGGATCACCACCACGTCGTCAATTCCCGCGGCCGCCCCCTGCCAGCGTTCGCCCAGGGCCGCAAGGTTGGCGTCGTTTTCCAGCAGCACCGTCCAGCCCCGGGTTTCCTTGAGGGCCGCCCCCAGTCCCAGGTCGAACAGCCCCCAGAACTTCTGCGTGGCCACCACCTCCCCGTGCCGGTCCACGGGTGCGGCAACTCCGGCGCAGACGGCCAGTACCCGGCCGGGCTCCGTTCCTGCGGACCGCAGGGCCGCCTGGGCTACGCCGTCGATGAAGGCTATGCGTTCCCGGGAACCGACGTCTCCCGCCTGGAAAGGCCGGCTGGACCGTCCCAATGTCTTGCCCCGGAGGTCGGAAACCACCACGGTGACCTTTGAATAGCCGATGTCCATGCCCAGGACCACGCCTGCGCGCTCGTTGAGTTCGAACCGGCGGGCGGGGCGGCCCTTGTGGTACCCGCCGAATTCGCGCTGGTTTTCCCGCTCCAGGACCCAGCCGCGCCGGACCAGGTCCTCGCAGACGGCGATGGTGGTGGCGCGGGTCAGGCCCGTGGCGGCCATGATGTCCGTGACGGTCACCGCGGCCGAGGCGCGGAGGAATTCGAGGACCGCGCCGGCACTGACCCGCCGCAGCAATTGGGGAGTCGCCGGAACCAGTTCAGGCATGCTGTTGACCTTCCTGAGCAAAGCACCAGATAATACTTGGGGAAGTAAATTTAGATTCAATATAAATGTACCTGCTGCAAAGAAAAGGACCACCCCTTGTCCACCACTGCCACGCTGGCAACCCTGTCCGACTCCGACCGTCCGGCCGACCCCAACTGGTGGCGCCAGGCCTCCGTATACCAGATCTACCCGCGCAGCTTTGCCGATTCCAACGGCGACGGCATCGGTGACCTGAAGGGCATCACCGCCAAGGTCCCGTACCTGAAGTCGCTGGGCATCGACGCCGTCTGGCTGAGCCCGTTCTACCCCTCCGCGCTCGCCGACGGCGGCTACGACGTTGACGACTACCGCGACGTGGATCCCAAGCTGGGCACCCTGGACGACTTCGACGAGATGGCCAAGGCCCTCCACGAAGCCGGCATCAAGCTGATTGCGGACATTGTCCCCAACCACTCCTCCAACCGGCACAAGTGGTTCCAGGAAGCGCTGGCCTCGCCGAAGGGTTCGCCGGCCCGCGACCGCTACATCTTCCGTGACGGCAAGGGCCCCAACGGCGAGTTCCCGCCGTCGGACTGGGACTCTGTGTTCGGCGGCCCCGCCTGGGAGCGCATCACCGAACCGGACGGCACCCCGGGCCAGTGGTACATGCACATCTTCGCCAAGGAGCAGCCGGACCTGAACTGGTCCAACCGCGAAATCCGGGATGACTTCCTGAAGACGCTGCGGTTCTGGTCCGACCGCGGCGTGGACGGTTTCCGCGTCGACGTTGCCCACGCCCTCACCAAGGACCTCACCGAGCCGCTGCTCTCCAAGCTGGAACTGAGCGCCGCCAACACCGGAGTGGACGGATTCGACGACGGGACGCACCCGTTCTGGGACCGCGACGAAGTGCACGAGATCTACGCCGAATGGCGCGCGGTGTTCAACGAGTACAACCCGCCGCGCACCGCCGTCGCCGAAGCCTGGGTGCACGCCACCAGGCGTGCCCGCTATGCCAGCCCCCAGGGCCTGGGCCAGGCGTTCAACTTCGACCTGCTGCAGGCCGACTTCGACGCCGCCGAGTTCAAGGAGATCATCACCCGCAACCTGGCCGAGGCTGCCGCCACCGGCGCCTCCTCCACGTGGGTGTTCTCCAACCACGACGTGGTACGGCACGCCACCCGCTACGGGCTGCCGCAGGTGGCCAAGGAAAAGGCCGGCGCCAAGGGCCAGGACGGCAAGGACTGGCTGCTGGCCGGCGGCCCCAAGGACCAGCTGGACGTTGAACTGGGCGAGCGCCGTGCGCGGGCCGCCACCCTCCTGATGCTCGCCGTTCCCGGCTCCGCGTACCTGTACCAGGGCGAGGAACTGGGCCTGCAGGAAGTGGCCGAGATTCCCGAATCGGAACGGCAGGACCCGTCCTTCTATCGCAACAAGGGCGTGGAGATTGGCCGCGACGGCTGCCGCGTGCCGCTGCCCTGGAAGGTGGAAGGCACCTCCTTCGGCTTCGGCGACGGCGGCTCCCACCTGCCGCAGCCGGATTGGTTCAGCAAGTACGCCGTGGAGGCCCAGGACGGCACCGAAGGTTCCACCCTGGAGCTCTACCGCGAGGCCCTGAAGCTCCGCCGTGAACTGCAGACGGACGAGGACCTCGAATGGGTTGCCACCGGCAACCCGGACGTCCTGCACTTCAAGCGCCCCAACGGGTGGCAGTCCGTGACCAACTTCGGGAACACCGCCGTCGACCTTCCGGCCGGCAAGGTGCTGGTCAGCAGCGGCCCGCTGGAGGACGGCAAGCTGCCGGCCAACACCACCGCGTGGTTGCGCTGATGGGCGTGAACCGCCGGCGTGGGCGGGCCTGATGCAGGAGGTCATCTACGGATGCATGGGACTGGGCGGCAGCTGGTCTGACGAACCACATGGCAGCCACCATGTGGACCAGGCCGCCGCTGCCGTCCAGGCCGCCCTGGACGCCGGGATCACCCTGTTCGACCACGCGGACATCTACCGCAGCGGCAAGTCCGAGGCGGTGTTCGGCGAGGTCATGGCCGCCACTCCGGGTCTGCGGGAACGGATCCGGCTGCAGACCAAATGCGGCATCCGGCTGAACGAACGCGGCCTTCAGACCCACTACGACCTGAGCCGGGACGCCATCCTGGAACGGGTCAACGGCAGCCTGGAACGGCTCCGGACGGACTACGTGGACATCCTCCTGCTGCACCGCCCGGACCCCCTGGCGGACCCCGCGGAGATGGCCTCCGCCGTCGGGCAGCTCATGGACGAAGGCAAGGTCCGGCAACTGGGCGTGTCCAACATGTCCGCAGCGCAGATCGAGGCGCTGCGGGACCGGCTGGAGACCCCGGTGGTTGCCAACCAGCTGGAAATGAGCCTGCTCAAGCGGGCATGGCTGGAAAGCCAGGTCCTGGTCAACCACCCGGAGCACCTGGACTACAGCTTCCCGCACGGGACGCTTGAGTATTGCACCCGGAACAACATCACCCTGCAGGCGTACGGCGCCCTGGCCCGCGGCGTCTACACCGGCGCCGAACCGGACAGTCCCACCTCAGCCGATGCGGCAACGGCCGAACTCGTGGCGGGGCTTGCGGGGGAGTACGGCACCTCCGGCGAGGGTGTCCTGCTGGGCTGGCTGATGAAGCACCCGGCCGGAATCGCGCCGGTCATCGGGACGGTCAACCCGGACCGCATCCGGGCCTGCGGCGACGCAGCCCGGGTGGCGCAGGCCCTCACCCGCGCCGACTGGTACAAACTCTGGGTCACGGCTCGGGGGAGCAACATCCCCTGACCCTTCCCGGCCGGGCAGCAGCAAGGGCCGTTGTGCAGGTCACAACGGCCCTTTCTGCTGCCCGCATTTAACTGGAGACACAGTCATATCCCGTTTAGTTCGTATTGATCCTCACAAGCTGGCCGATTTCTTCGCCTTGCCGCTTGTGGGGCGGATACTGTAGAAAGCATGACGTCTACCATCGCCGCCGAAACTGTTAGGCCGGAACGCAATATCCCCGCAGAGATCGCCCGTTCCTGGCTGCTGGTCAATGCCATGAAGCCGGAGCTGTTCGACCAGTCGGCCGTTTCCCGCGCCGATTCGATCATCCTGGATATTGAAGATGCGGTGGACCCGTCCCAGAAGGACCAGGCCCGCGCCAACGTGATCGGCTGGCTGACCGGCGGCGGCAAGGCCTGGGTGAGGATCAATGACGCCACCAGCCCGTTCTGGGCTGATGACCTTGCCGGGCTGCGCGGCACCCCGGGCCTGCTGGGCGTCATGCTCGCCAAGACCGAATCCGCGGACCAGGTCACCGAGAGCTTCCACCGCATGGACGGCAAGACCCCCGTGATCCCGTTGGTGGAATCCGCCCTGGGCATCGAGGAAGCCAACCATATCGCCAAGGCCCAGGGTGCGTTCCGCCTGGCCTTCGGTTCCGGCGACTTCCGCCGCGATACCGGCATGGCCGCCACCCCGGAGGCCATGGCCTACCCGCGGGCCAAGCTCGTGGTCGCCAGCCGGGTGGGCAACCTGCCGGGCCCCATTGACGGCCCCACCGTCGGCACCAACCACCCCATCCTGCGCGAGCAGACCGGCATCACCGTGATGATGGGCATGACCGGCAAGCTGTGCCTGGCCATTGACCAGACGCCGGTCATCAACGAGGTCATCAGCCCCACGCCGTCGGACGTCGCGTGGGCCACCGACTTCATGAACGACTTCGAAGCCAACGGCCGCGTCATCCGTGACGGCTCCGACCTGCCCCGCCTTGGCCGCGCCGAGAAGATCATGAAGCTCGCCGTAGCCTTCGGGGTGCAGCCCGCGCTGTAACACCCACCCGCCACTTCAGGAGACCCCGTGACCGATACCCGCTATCTGGTCCACGGGGTCTTTTGGGATGCGCTGCCGGGTTCCAGGGCGCCGGAGGGTTCCAGGGCCGCGGACGACGGCGGCGGCGCGGTTTTGCGCCTCCAGTCACCGGAGGGGGACTTCCGTCAGTTCAGCCTCAGCCCCGGCCGGCGCCTCGGCTTCGAGGTGGTGGAACCGGGCAGGTCCTGCCTGGGCCGCATCCGGGTCCAGTCGGCAACCTCGCGGAGCCACGTCCTCTGCGCCTCCGCTGCCCCGGCCCTGCGGGGAAAGCAGTGCGAGCGGTGCTTTGTGCTGGACGAATCCCGGCTCATGCACGACTTCCACCGGGGCGGCAGGGTCACTCCGGGCCTCCGTGACTACCTGATGCAGGAACACTGGCTGTACGTTGCCACGTTCGCGGGCGGTGCCACCAAGGTGGGAACGGCCTCCGGCCCGCGGAAGTGGAACAGGCTCGCGGAGCAGGGGGCCGCTGCGGCCGCTTATGTTGCCCGGGCCCGGGACGGCCGGGTGGTGCGGATCCTGGAGGACCTGGTGACAGCCGAGGTGGGCCTGACGCAGCAGGTGCGGTCCGCAGCCAAAGCGGACGCCCTCCTGCAGCCGCTCCCGGAACCGGACCTGCAGGCCGCCAACGCCCGCGCGGCCGGCGAGGTGCGCACACTGCTGGCACGCACCGCCGTCGACGGTTTTGTAACTGTGGAGGAGCAATGGGCGAGGCCGGCGCACGCTGAAGCCCTCTACGGGCCCGCCCAACGCCATGCCTACCCGCACGCGCTGGACCAGGGGCAGCACGGCTTCACGGTCACTGCCCTGAGCGGGGCAAATGCTCTGGCCCGGCTGGATGGAACGGACGCCGCGTTCGTGGTCAACCTCTCCCAACTGGCCGCCCGGACCATCATCCTGGGCGGCTACGCCTCGGAGGTCCCGGCGGTGCAGGAATCCCTGTTCTAGCGGGATCCGGCAGGCCCGGCGGGTAGACTTGCACGGTGCTGAACGAATTCTGGGCCACCGCGCCAACCCGTTACAAAGTCCTGGTCTTCAGCGCGATGGGACTGATCGCCGTCGGCATCATCCTGAACATCATCGGCAACACCGGCGGCAACCAAACGCTGGCCTGGGCCTCCCTGCCGCTGATCGGACTGGGCCTTGTCCTGCACGTCGTGGGCATCGTGGTCCGCGGCCAGGCCATCCGGAAGAACCTGCGCCGGTAGCGCCCGCCGTAACGGTTGCGGCGGGCCTTTTCTGCCCGCCAACACGCGGGCGATAGGCTGGAATCCATGACTATCAATCCGGATCTGCAGGGCCGAAGCTACCCTGCCGCAGAGGTGTACGACGTTGGCCGCGAGAAAATCCGCGAGTTCGCCCGCGCCGTGAAGGCCACCCACCCCGCGCATTTCGACGTCGACGCCGCCGAGGCGCTGGGCCACACGGACCTGGTGGCGCCGCCCACCTTCGCGATCATCATCGCCCAGCGGGCCGACGCCCAGCTCATCGAGGATCCGGAATCCGGCATCGACTTCTCCCGCGTGGTCCACGCGGACCAGCGCTTCACCCACCACCGGCCCATCATTGCCGGGGACCGCCTCGTCGCGGAACTGCATGTCGACGGCGTCCGGGCCATGGGCGGCGGTGCCATGATCACCACCCGCTCGGAGATCTTCGCCCTCGGTTCCGGCGGTTCACGGGAACCGGTCACCACCACCACGTCATCCATCCTGGTCCGCGGAGAGGGACAGTAACCATGAGCCCCAGCTTCAATGAACTCAGCGCCGGCCAGGAAATCGGGAGCCGCACCATCGAGGTCACCCGCACGGACCTGGTCAAGTACGCCGGTGCCTCCGGCGACTTCAACCCCATCCACTGGAACGAGGCCTTTGCCACCAGCGTGGAGCTGCCGGGCGTCATCGCACACGGCATGTTCACCATGGGCTCAGCCGTCCAGCTGGTGACCGACTGGGCAGGCGACCCCGCCGCCGTCGTCGATTTCCAGACCCGCTTCACCAAGCCGGTCCTGGTCGCGGACACCACCGGAACGGACCAGCCCGGCGCCACCATCGAAGTCAGCGGCACCATCGGAAAGCTCGACGCCGACGCACGCACCGCCCGCGTTGACCTCACCGTTGTCTCCGCAGGGCAGAAGGTCCTGATGAAGGCCCAGGCCCTCGTCAAGCTGTCCTGATGCGCGCTTGGTGATGATGGGCTGCACCCGTTGACCTCCGCT
This sequence comes from Pseudarthrobacter sp. Pseusp20, assembly GCF_059492155.1. Taxonomy (NCBI): domain Bacteria; kingdom Bacillati; phylum Actinomycetota; class Actinomycetes; order Micrococcales; family Micrococcaceae; genus Pseudarthrobacter; species Pseudarthrobacter sp. Pseusp20. The sequence goes on along the minus strand of NZ_CP168521.1, from coordinate 3,501,770 downwards.
CCCAAAACCGGGGCTACCGCCGCCCAGGTCGCCCACTGGCGCAACGCCGTCGTGGTGGCCTACGGCGCCAGCGGCCTGGCGTTCGCCTCCTGGGTGTCCCGGCTGCCCGCCATCCGGGACGCGCTGGACCTGAGCCCGGGCAACATCGGCGTGATCCTGCTGTGCATGACGCTGGGCTCCTTCGCCTCTGTCTCGGCCTCCGGGCTGATCGTCCTGCGGTTGGGGTCCAAACGGACCATCCGCACCGGCAGCATCATGGTGGGGGCCGGGCTGCTGACCGCCGGTTTTGGCACAACCGTGCTGGCAAGCCCGGTGGCAACGGCCATAGGCCTGGCCATCATCGGCCTGGGGACGGGGAGCTGGAACACCGCGTCCAATGTGGAAGGCGCAGCCGTGGAACGTGCAGTGGGCCGCCACATCATGCCCCGGCTCCACGGTGCCTTCAGCCTTGGCACGGTGGCGGGTGCGGGTCTTGGTGCCGCTGCGGCGGCAGTGTCCCTGCCAGTGTTCTGGCACCTTGCGGCGGCGGGGGCCGTGGTGGCCGTGTCGGTGGCGACGGTGGCGTCCTGGTTCCGCGCCGACGTCACCCCGGTGGCGGGGGAGCGCACCTACTCCCCGGACAACTTCGAAGACCCCATCACGGGCCCCATCCCCCTGATCCGCGCCGGGAGCACGGCGGAGGCGCCGCTGGACAACAAGCGCAAGATCGCGCAGGCGTGGCGGGACCGCCGGACACTGCTGCTGGGCGTCCTGGTGCTCGGCCTCGCCCTTGCCGAAGGCGCCGCGGGGGACTGGGTGGCCCTGGCCCTGGCGGACGGCCACGGCCAGAGCGATGCCGCCGGCGCCGCCGGATACGGCCTGTTTGTCACGTTCATGACCATCGGCCGGTTCGCCGGGACGCCGCTGCTGGACCGGTTTGGGCGGGTACCCATCATGCGCTGGTGCGCTGCGATGGCTGTCCTGGGCCTGGCCGTCTTCGTGTTCGCCCCGGCGCCGTTGGTCGCCTATGTTGGCCTCGCCGCGTGGGGCCTGGGTGCGTCCCTGGGCTTCCCGGTGGGCATGTCCGCAGCAGCCGACGATCCGGCGAAGGCAGCGGCCCGGGTATCGGTGGTGTCCACCATCGGCTACGGGGCGTTCCTGTGCGGGCCGCCGCTGCTGGGCCTGCTGGCCGAACACGTGGGCATCCTGCACTCACTCCTTGCCGTGGTGGTGATGCTGGCCGTGAGCTTCGTGCTGTCCCCGGTGGCCCGGAAGCCCGCCTAGGTTTCCCTAGTATTGTTGATGGGTGACTCCCACCCTGCTTTCCTCCCTGACCACGTCCGCCGTAGGCGGCCCCGCCGGCAAGTTCATTGAGGCCCGGACCGAGGCAGAGATCATCGACGCCGTCCGGTCCGCGGACGCGGCCGGCGAGCAGGTCCTGATCATCAGCGGCGGGTCCAACCTCCTGGTGTCCGACGACGGGTTCCCCGGGACCGTTGTCAGGATCGCCTCGGAGGGGTTCACGGTCAACGCCGAGGACTCGTGCGGTGGCGTGGCAGTGGTGGTCCAGGCCGGCCATAACTGGGACAAGCTCGTGGAGCACGCCGTCCGCCACGCGTGGTCCGGGATTGAGGCATTGTCCGGGATCCCCGGCTCAACGGGTGCCACGCCGGTCCAGAACGTGGGGGCGTACGGCTCTGAGGTCTCGCAGACCATTGCCGCCGTGCGCACCTGGGACCGGGAACGCAACGCCGTGCAGACCTTCACCAACTCCGAACTGAAGTTCGGCTACCGGGATTCCATCCTCAAGCAGACCACCGTCAACGGCTCGCCCCGGTACGTGGTGCTCACTGTGGAATTCCAGTTGCCGCTGGGACGGATGAGCGCCCCCATCCGCTACGCCGAACTGGCCCGATCCCTCGGGGTGGAGGTGGGCAAGCGCGCCTACGCCAACGACGTCCGCCGTGAAGTGCTCCGGCTGCGTGCCTCCAAGGGCATGGTGTGGGACGCCGCCGACCGTGATACGTATTCCACGGGTTCCTTCTTCACCAACCCCATCGTCCCGGCCGCTGTCGCGGACACGCTGCCCGAAGCAGCGCCGCGGTATCCGGCAGGCCAGGACGGCCTGGTGAAACTTTCCGCCGCGTGGTTGATCGACCAGTCTGGGTTCGGCAAGGGCTTTGGCCTGGAACCGGATGGCGTGGCCTGTGGCCGCGCCTCACTGTCCACCAAGCACACCCTGGCCATCACCAACCGCGGCTCAGCCAGCGCCGCCGACATGGTGGCTGTGGCGCGGGAGGTGCGGGCCGGCGTCGAACGCCGCTTTGGCATCCAGCTGCACCCGGAGCCGCTGCTCATCGGCCTGGAACTGTAGGCATCCCGGAACTGTAGGCGCGCTGGAACTGTAGGCATCCCGCCACCGCAGTCCCCGGCCTAGGATGGGCGCATGGCTGCATCTGGTTCCGTGCGCGACCACAGGATGATCGGCAGGCTCCGGCTGGTGTCGCAGCGCCTCACCGGGGACGGTGCCGCCTCAGTACCGGAACTGGTCCGGTGGATGACCGCCATGCAGGCGCAGGACCTGCCGGCGGCGCTGTGGGCAGTGGGGGTCCGGGTACCCGGTGCGGGGATCGCCGACGTCCGCACTGCCATCGATTCCGGGAGTGTGGTCCGGTCGTGGCCCATGCGTGGAACGCTGCACCTGGTTGCCCCCGAGGACCTGCGCTGGATGCTGGACCTCACCGCCGAGCGGCTTACCCGGAGCATTGCGGCCAGGCACCGGCAGCTGGAGATTGCCTGGGCTGATGTTGAGAAGGCGCGCGACCTGGCGCTGGACCGCATCCTGGCCGATGGTCCCGTCAGCCGTTCCGGGCTGTTCAAGGTTTTCGACGCCGGCGGCCAGCCAACGCAGGGCCAGCGCGGCATCCATCTCCTGGGTACGCTGTGCCGGCACGGCTGGCTGGTTCCGGGGCCGCTTTCGGGTAACCAGCAGCTGATCGCGGCTTTCGACGAGTGGATTCCGCCGTCACGCCTTCCCGGGCGCGAGGAGGCCATCGGTGAGTTCATGGTTCGGTACTTCCGGAGCCATGGCCCGGCCACCGTGCGCGACTTTGCCTGGTGGACCCAGCTGCCGCTGACCGAGGTGCGCGCCGCGTTCCAGCACGTGCAGGGCCAACTGGTGGAGCTGGACATCGATGGCACCAGCTACTGGCTCTCACCGGAGGTGGCGTCCCTCCTGGATTCCGGTGTTCCCGGAGGCCGCTCCCTTCACCTGCTGCCCGGGTTCGATGAGTTCGTCCTCGGCTACACGGACCGGACTCCCGTCCTGGCGCCGGAGCATTCGGACCTGATAGTTCCCGGCGGCAACGGAGTCTTCAAGAAGACGGTGGTTGCGGCGGGGAAGGTGGTGGGCACCTGGGCGCTCCAGGGCACGGGCAGCAGTGCCGCCGTCGTGCCCGAACTCTTCGACGAGACCCGGCAGCTGGGTCCGGCAGCCCAGGCAGCCCTCACCAGGGCCGCCCGGCGGTATCTAACGTTCCTTGCCACGTGAGCGGTGCTGCCCCGCATAACCGGTGCTGGGCAGCAACGGTATTGCGGGCAAGGGCCGCTCAGGCTACCGACAATCCACATGGCGGTGGGGGCGGCTGTCACCAGGCCTGCACGCCAGCGACGCTTGAACGATGAAAGCCGAGACAGTACGTGCCCTGGTTCACGATCGCTGGCCTGAAGGAGCCGTTGCCTCCACCGCACAGCTGGCCGCTGCCGGGCTGGATGACCGGGTGGTGACAGCAGCAGTGAAGAGCGGTGCCCTGCTCCGCGTGCGGCGGGGAGCATATGTCCTTGCCGCACACTGGAACACCATAAAACCGTGGGACCGGGACCAGCTCCGAATCATGGCGCACTTTGAGTCGACCTCGGGACGGGCCCGGTACAGCCATGCGAGCGCGGCACGGCTGCACGGCTGCCATGTGTGGAACGCCGGATCCCTGGTCCACGTGACAACGCAGTACTCCAATTCGCGGGCCAGCGCCGGCAAGGACGTCCAGACCCACCGCCTCCCGCTCACAGAAGAAGAACTGGCTTCATTGTGGACGCCCGACGGACGCGAAATCCTGGCCACTTCCATCGAAAGGACCGTCCTGGACTGCGCCCGGACCCTGCCCCTCGACAAGGCTGCCGTCATCGGCGACCACGCCCTCCGCAAGGGCGCATCATTGGCCACCATGCGGCGGCTGCTGGAGGAAAGCCATGTCACGCGCGGGGGCAGGCGCGCTTCGGACCTGCTGCAGGTTCTGGATGCGAGATCGGAATCGGCCGGGGAGACCAGGACCAGGCTGCTGCTCTGCTCGTTCGGTCTGGCCACATTCAAGCCACAGGTGGAGATCACGACGACTGCGGGCCTCTTCCGGGCAGACTTCGCCGATGCTGAAACCCGGGTGATCGTCGAATTCGACGGCGCCGTCAAATACATGGACCACAAACCGACACAGGAAGTGCTGCTCGCGGAGCGTTGGCGGGAAAATGCGCTTGTGGAGGCCGGGTGGCGGGTCTTCAGGCTGCACTGGAATCACTTGGACCGGCCCGGGGAGCTCCGTGCCCGACTGGCGGCGTTCCTCGGACAGCCCGGAACAAACAAACGGCCCCTGCCCGCAGGAACGGCGCTGGGGAGCACCGTCCGTGTGGGCAGGGGCCGCTTTTAAGGGCAGCTGTACGCCTTTACAGGTTGCCGGTGGCGATGTTGAGCATGCGGCGCAGCGGCTCGGCAGCGCCCCAGAGGAGCTGGTCGCCCACGGTGAAGGCGCTGATGTACTGCGGGCCCATCTCCATCTTGCGGATGCGGCCCACCGGGATGTCCAGGGTGCCGGAGGCGGCCACGGGCGTCAGCTCGGCCATGGACGCTTCCTTGGTGTTCGGAATGACCTTGGCCCACTGGTTGTCCTCGTCCAGGAGCTTCTCGATCTCGGCGACGGACAGGTCCTCGCGGAGCTTCAAGGTCAGGGCCTGGGAGTGGGAGCGCATGGCGCCGATGCGGACGCAGAGCCCGTCCATGATCACGCGGTTTTCCTCCGAGGTGCCCAGGATCTTGTTGGTCTCCACCCCGGCCTTCCACTCTTCCTTGGACTGCCCGTTGCCCAGGTCGGCGTCGATCCAGGGGATCAGGGAGCCGGCCAGGGGGACTCCGAACTGGGTGGCGTCGATGTCCGTGCGCTGGTGGGCCAGGACCTTGCGGTCGATGTCCAGGATGGCCGACGCGGGGTCGTCCAGTTCGGTGCTGACCTCGGCGTTGAGCGTGCCGAACTGGCTGAGGAGCTCGCGCATGTGGCGGGCGCCGCCGCCGGAGGCCGCCTGGTAGGTCATGGAGGTGCCCCACTCCACCAGGCCGTTCTTGAACAGGCCGCCGAGGCCCATCAGCATGCAGGAAACGGTGCAGTTGCCGCCGATGAAGTCCTTGGTGCCGTTGACCAGGCCCTTGTCGATGACGTCGCGGTTGATGGGGTCCAGCACGATGATCGAATCGTCATTCATGCGCAAGGTGGAAGCGGCGTCAATCCAGAGGCCGTCCCAGCCGCGGCTGCGCAGTTCGCCGTGGACCTGCTTGGTGTAGTCGCCGCCCTGTGCGGTAACGATAATCGGCAGCTTGGCCAAGGTGTCGACGTCGAACGCGTCCTCGAGCTTGCCAGCGCCTTCAGCGAAGGAAGGCGCGGCACCTCCCGCGTTGGAGGTGGAGAAGAACACCGGGTTGATGTTGGCGAAGTCGCCCTCGTCCTGCATGCGCTGCATCAGGACGGAACCGACCATGCCGCGCCATCCGACCAGGCCGACGGAAGGGGTAGCTGCTGTAGTCATTGGTCCAGTTTAGACTTCGGAACAGGCAGGTCGCAGTCGGTTACGTCACGCCGCCGGCAGCCCGGAAAGGTACGACGGCGGCCTGCGTGAGGGGCCCGTTGTCCCGGCAACGCCTTGCGGGTCATTTGCTGACGTGTCCTGTTCCAGGTTCGGGTGCCTGCCGCTTCTTGCGCAGCTCGTTGGCCTGGTCCCGGCAAGCGGCCGGGAAAGTTCGGTGTATCAAGGAACTGCCAGCTCCTAGAATCAGTGGGTGAACCTTTCGCATCTCGGCGCGCCGATCGGGCCGATGATTCGCGTCCACGGCGGGTTCGCCAACCGGGTGTACCGACTCGACACTGACCAGGGGTCGTTCGCGGTGAAGGAGTTGAACCTCGTCGACCGCCGCTGGACCTATCGCGTCGAGGATGTGTTCAGGTTTGAGCGGGCTGCGTTCGCTGCCGGCATTCCGATGCCAGAGCCGATCTCGGCCAGCCACCATACACTCGTTCACCGATGGGTCGAAGGCGAGAAGCTGCCCGAAGCGCCGGTGTCGGCGGAGTTCGCGTTTGAGATCGGTGAGATCCTCGCGCGCATCCATGCACTCGACATCCCATGGTCGCAGGTGCCGGTCGAGGACCCGGTGCCACGGGACTGGCCCGAACTCGCAGCGCGGGCGGCGGCGACCGGACAACCGTGGGCCGACGAGCTCGCTTCTCACGTCGAGACGTTCCTCGAGATTGCCCGCTTCGTCGACACCTGCGAACGGCCAGGCCCCGTCGTACTGACCCACGGGGACATCCAACCATGGAACCTGCTCACTAGAGAGCGTCGGCCGGTGGTGCTCGACTGGGAGCTCTCCGGCATGCTCGACCTGTCCGGTGAGCTCGGCTCGACCGCGCTGAGCATCGCGAAGGGGTGTGGTTTCGACGACATCAAGCCCAGCATTTTCCACTCGGTTCTCGACGGCTATGTCGCGGGGGACGGAACCCTGCCGCCTTCAGGTCCAAGCTGGTTTGTATTCATGATCGGCGGCTGGCTGGGGCACACAAGGTGGAACATCCTCCGGTGCCTCGCCGGTGTCGAGGCGGGCACCGGCCCTGACCTCCCGCTGTCGCACGAGGCTGTGCGCAACGGGGTGCGCGGCCTCCCCGACCTGTTCGGCCGACTTCCGGAGCTCGAGGCGCTGCTCGTTTGACAGCAACCTGCGTGGGTCCGTGGTACGCGGCGTAAGGCGCGCTCCGGATTCCGCTCGGTGCCACCGGCCCCTTGCGGGCAGCACCAAGTCAATGAAGTGAGCGGCGCCGACGCCACTTCTTTTTTCGCGGATGAAGATCTTCACGGCAGACAACCAGAGGCATCGCCTACTCGCCGCTGTGCCGGGACCGCTTTCAGGGCTCCCGCTGCAACTCACAACCCTGGCATAACCGAGCTTGTGGAGCGCATCGCGATTCCTCGCCACACCTAAACCACTTCCTCGCCGCCCCAGCGTGCCAGCGCGACGATCGCCTCGCGCAAGGCGAGCCCCCGGTCGGTCAGCGCATAGGCCCGGGTGTTGTGCCGGAGGGGCAGACGGGACAGTACGCGGGCGGCCTCAAGCTCGCGCAGGCGGGTCGCGAGAATGTTGGTCGGCACTCCGAGGTCGCGCTGCAGATCGCCGTAGCGCTGTGGCCCGTCGAGCAGCCGCTCCACGATGAGCAGGGCCCACCGTGCTCCGACGACGTCGAGGGCCGCGGCGAGGTCGCTCACTCGGTCGGGTCGGTGTCCGGCTTCATCCAAAACGGCGAGTAGTGGTAGCCGTCGGGGTCGTCGAACTGGCGCTGGTACATGAAGGGGTAGTCGTCGGTGTCACCGATCCGCCCGCCGGCTGCGCCGGCGCGTTCGGTGAGCTGGTCGACCGCCTCGCGGCTGCCGAGGTCGAATGAGACCGTGATCTTCGAAGGAGTGTCGGGTCCGCCGACCAGCTCCTCGGCGCCGCCGACGCTTGCGTACATCTCGCGGCTTCCGAGCATGACGTACTGCTCGGGCGCAATCTGGAAACATGACACGTTGTGATCGGACATCTCGGCGTTAAGGGTCCAGCCCAAGGCGGTGTAGAAGGCGGTTGCGCGCTGGACGCTCTCAACCGGGCAGGTGATGAAAAGGCTCATGCGGCTCATACTTGCAAAATGCAAGTACCTCGTCAAGCCTCTATGTGTGGAGATAGTGGTCCATGATCCGTCGCCGCCATTCTTCACGTAAAGGGTCTGTACGGTGGAATCCTCGCGGCGGGCGAAGAGTGACGCCGCCCTCTGGGTTGCTGCCAAGGTGCTGCTTGATAACCATGAGGTTGGCTTCGGGACCAGTGAGCCAGTCCGCGCCTTTCCACGCCGGATTGTTGTTGATCTGGCTGCCCAGCTGTGTCGATTGCTGCTGCAGCAGGTCCGCGGTTTTGCTGAAGTGCTGCGCGAGGGTGCGCAGTGGATCGACGTCGGCGCCCCACAAAGTCCCTGCCACCAGGATTCCCCCAATTTTCATCCCGCAGCAGTTCAGCGCTCTGCAGGCCCCAGCCTCAGGCAGGATCACAACGGCCGCGTTGGGTTGTCCTGCCCATGCACGGCAGTATGCACTAACCCCGGTCCGACTCCTCCAGCACGGCAGCCTTCCGGGCCCGCAGCGCGAAGAACGCGCCGAAGGCGAAGGCTTGGGTGACGACAACCAGCACGATTGCACCGGCGATCTTGTTGCCGCCCAGGATCATGGTCAGGCCGACGATCGCGGACAGGAGCGCCAGCAGGGGCAGCAGCATGTAGCCCAGGACAAACAGGGTTTCGGGTTTCTTCAGCATGTTCCTAGCCCTCGGTCCGTGACCATTTGGTGAATCGGTAACGCGTGCCGTTGGCGGCTGTCAGCCAGCCGTCCGGCGGGACGGAGGCGGACGCCACCCAACTGGGACCAAGCTCGGGAGCGAACGTGTCGCCGTCGGCCTTCATGTCGATGGTGGTGACCACGGCAACGTTGGCGAGGTCCGTGGACTGGCGGAAAACATCGCCACCGCCCAGGATCCAGACCGTTTCGCCGCCGTCGACAAACTGCGACTCAAGGAGCGCGTCATCCAGCGAGGGAACCACGACGGCGCCCTCCGCCTCAGGCGTACTAGCCCAGCTTTTCTGCCGGGTGATGACGATGTTCGTGCGGCCGGGCAGGGGGCGGTACTTGTCCGGGAAGGACAGCCAGGTCTTGCGGCCCATGATGACCGGGTGCCCGGTGGTGAGGCGGGTGAAGTGCTTCAGGTCCTCGGGCAGGTGCCAGGGCATGTCCCCGTCCTTGCCGATGACGCCGTCGGACGTCTGAGCCCAGACCAGGCCGACGCCGGTGATGGAGGCGGCGAGCTCCTCCGTGAAGGACTGGGGATCGGTGAAGTTTTCGGTGCTCATACGGCGATCGGTGCCTTGATCGTGGGGTGGTGCTTGTAGCCCACCACCTCGAAGTCCTCCAGCGTGTAGTCGAAGATCGATGCCGGCTTGCGGGTGATCTTCAACTGCGGGTATTCGTACGGCTCGCGTTCCAGCTGCTTGAGGACCTGGTCCATGTGGTTCTCGTAGATGTGCACGTCGCCGCCGGTCCAGATGAATTCGCCGGGCTCAAGCCCCACCTGCTGGGCCACCATGCAGGTGAGCAGTGCATAGGAGGCGATGTTGAACGGGACGCCCAGGAACATGTCCGCCGACCGCTGGTAGAGCTGGCAGGAGAGCTTGCCGTTGGCCACGTAGAACTGGAAGAACGCGTGGCAGGGCGGCAGCGCCATGTCGTTGAGTTCGGAGACATTCCAGGCGGACACGAGGTGCCGCCGGGAGTCCGGGTTGGACTTGAGGTTCTCGATCAGTTCGGCGATCTGGTCGATGTGCCCGCCGTCCGGTATGGGCCAGCTGCGCCACTGCACACCATAGACCGGGCCCAGGTCGCCGTCCTGGTCCGCCCATTCGTTCCAGATGGTGACGCCCTGGTCCTGCATCCACTTGATGTTGGTTTCACCGCGCAGGAACCACAGGAGTTCAACGGCAACGGACTTGAAGTGGACCCGCTTGGTGGTGATCAGCGGGAAGCTTTTGGCCAGGTCAAAGCGCATCTGGCGGCCGAAAACGCTGGTGGTTCCGGTTCCCGTGCGGTCCGACTTATGGGTGCCGGAGGCCAGGACATCGCGCAGGAGGTCTTCATAGGGAGTAGGGATGCTCACGCCCCAAGTCTACTGGCTGCCTAGTCGTCGAAGGGTTTGAACTGCTCCACCGCCACAACCCGTTTCATTCCGCCGTTGGCCACATGGCACACCACCACCTCGCCGGGGGACAGGTAGGGCTCGCGGCCGGGCAGGAGCTTCGCCAAGGGTGCCGGCGTATGGGTGGCCACCTGCTTGAGGACGGTGGGCAGTGCCGGCCGGTGCGTGCAGACAACCACGGGCCGCTGCTTGTCGAAAAGGGATTCGATGACGGCCGCGGTCTTCTTGGGACTGCGCTGGTGCTTGTGTTCGGTCAGGCCTTCCGCCAGCTTCACTTTGGCCCCCGCCGCCCGCGCGTAGGGGGCCACGGTTGCCACGCAGCGCAGCCATGGGCTGGTGACCACCCGCATGGGCTTCCACACATCCAGGAGCCGGCCGACGGCCTGTGCCTGGCGGTTGCCTGTGGCCGCAAGCGGACGCTCGCCCTCTGCCTTGCTCCAGGATGAGCGCGGCTTGGCTTTGGCGTGCCGGAGCACCAGCAGCGGCCACGTGTCCAGGGTGCCCGCTTCGTGCGCGTCCCGCAGGTGTTCAAGGGGCGCGACGTCGGAAGGGTTGGACAGCAGGCCGGCCGCCTTTTCTGGGGCGCACCACATGACGCTGTCCACCTCCTTGCCGTCCGGAACCAGGGTGTTGCCGTTGACTTTGACCGCCCAGTAGTAGACCTTCTTGAGGCCCGACGCCACGTGGTAGTGAATAGGCGGCAGCGGTATGCCCAGGGGCGCGCGGAGGCCGATCTCCTCCCACACCTCACGGACGGCGCATTCGGGAATGGTCTCGCCGTTGTCGATCTTTCCCTTGGGCCAGGACCAGTCGTCATAGCGCGGGCGGTGGATCAGCGCGACTTCCAGGAGGTCCTTGTTGACCCGCCACGGGATGGCGCCCGCAGCGGTTACGGCTACGGGTTCCCCCGGGTGGTCAGTCTGGTCGGCTACGAGTGCATCGCTCGACAACGCGGCTGCCTATCGCCGGCTCAGGCTGCGTTGACGCGGCCGGGACGCCAACAGCCAGGACTGGACATCCTCAAGCGGCTTCCCGTCCTCGGACAGGTGGTGCCGGTTCCAGCGGCCCTCGTTGTCCAGGTGCCAGCTGGATGTTTCCGGCGCCATGTAGCGCTTCATGAGGTCCAGGACATAGGCGATGTCGTCCGCGCTGGCCAGCTGGACCAGCGCCTCCACCCTGCGGTCCAGGTTGCGGTGCATCATGTCGGCCGAACCGATGTACACCACGGGATCCCCGCCGTTGGCGAAAGCGAACACCCTGGAGTGCTCCAGGAACCGGCCCAGGATGGACCGGACAGTGATGTTGTCGCTCAGCCCGGGAACGCCGGGGCGCAGCGAGCAGATGCCGCGGACCACCACATCCACCTTGACCCCCGCCTGGGAGGCGCGGTAGAGGGAATCGATGATGGCCTCATCGACCATGGAGTTCACCTTGATCTGCACATGTCCCGGCACGCCGGCCCTGGCGTTGCGGATCTCGGTCTCGATCCGGTCGATAAGTCCCGACCGGACGGAACGGGGTGCCACCAGGAGCCGTTTGAAGGTCGATTTCGGTGCGTAGCCGGAAAGCTGGTTGAACAGCTTGGACAGGTCCTCGCCCACCTGTTCGTTCGCCGTCAGCAGGCCCAGGTCCTCGTAGTAGCGGGCGGTCCGCGGGTGGTAGTTGCCGGTGCCGATGTGGCAGTAGCGGCGGAGCCCGTCCACTTCCTGGCGGACCACCAGCGACAGCTTGCAGTGCGTCTTCAGGCCCACGATCCCGTACACCACATGCACGCCGGCCTGCTCCAGTTTGCGGGCCCAGGAGATGTTGGCCTGCTCATCGAAGCGCGCCTTGATCTCCACCAGGGCCAGGACCTGCTTGCCGGCCTCGGCGGCATCAATCAGCGCGTCAACGATGGGGGAGTCGCCGGAGGTGCGGTACAGGGTCTGCTTGATGGCCTGCACCTTGGGATCCGCCGCGGCCTGTTCCAGGAACGCCTGCACCGAAGTTGAGAACGAATCGTACGGGTGGTGCAGCAGGATGTCGCGGCGGCGCATGGCGGCAAAGACGTTCGCCGCCTTGGAGGTCTCGGACTCATTCAGGTACCGGGACGTGTGCGGCACGTGCTTGGGGTAATGCAGGTCCGCGCGGTCGATTCCGGCGATGACGGACAGGCCGCGAAGGTCCAGTGGAGCCGGCACCGAGTAGACCTCGGATTCCTCCACGCCCAGCTCGCGGATCAGCAGGGCCCTGATGTTGGGGTTGATGTCGTTGGCCACCTCCAGCCGGACGGGCGGGCCGAAGCGGCGGCGCAGGAGTTCCTTCTCCAGGGCCTGCAGGAGGTTTTCGGCGTCGTCCTCCTCCACCTCCAGGTCCTCGTTGCGGGTGACCCGGAAGGTGTGGTGTTCCAGCACCTCCATGCCCGGGAACAACTTGTCCAGGTGGACGGCGATGACTTCCTCCAGCGCAATGAACCGGGCCACCCGCCCGGGCACCGCGCCGGCGCGGGGGCCGTCGATGGAGATCAGGCGGGGCAACTGGTCCGGCACCTTCAGGCGGGCGAAGAGCTCCTTGTCGCTGACGGGGTTCCGGACCACCACGGCCAGGTTCAGTGACAGGCCCGAAATGTAAGGGAAGGGGTGGGCAGGGTCAACGGCCAGCGGGGTGAGGATGGGGAAGACTTTTTCCGCAAACATCACGCTCAGCTGCTGCTTGGCGGCGTCGTCCAGTTCGTCCCAGTGCATGAGGTGGATGTGCTCGTAGGCCAGGGCCGGGCGGATCTGGTCAGCGAACACCTGGGCATGCCGTGCCTGGAGCCGGTGGGCTTCCTCGCTGATCCGCTCCAGCACCTCGACGGGGCTCAGGCCGGCGGGGGAGGGGACGGCGAGTCCCGTGGCGATACGGCGCTTGAGGCCGGCCACGCGGACCATGAAGAACTCGTCCAGGTTGGACGCGAAAATGGAGAGGAAGCTGACGCGTTCCAGCAGGTGCAGGGTGGGGTCCTCGGCCAGTTCCAGGACCCGCGAATTGAAGGCGAGCCAGCTCAGCTCGCGGTCCAGGAACCGGTCAGGCCGGATGTCGCCTTCCGGCTGCAGGTTCGGCGCGAATTCAGGGATGTCAATGCGGTCCTGGGTGGCCCTTGAGGCCGGTACCTCGGAGGAGCCGAAGCGTGCCCGTACAGGCGCCGCAACATCCTGGGACGTAGCTGTTCCGGAGGGTTCCGGGTTCATGGCTTCTCCTTTAGCTGGCGCGTTGGTGCCGGCGCTTCCGCCCCGCGCGGTTCCCTTTCAACCTTACAAGCATTCCCCCACGCCACGGCCCCTGTTCCTCCCGGGCGGGGGATTCTTCCGGCTGTCCTGCCTACCCCGCCGCCGGGCCATACATGATGTCCATGTCCCAGCGCGTAAAGCCGAGCCGCCGGTAGAGGGCGACGGCCGCGGCATTGTCGGCGTCCACATAGAGCATGACCCCGTTCAGCCCGGAGTCGCGGAGGTGCCTGATGCCGGCGATGGTCAATGCCTTGCCCAGGCCCATGCCTTGGGCTTCGGGTGTCACGCCCACCACATACACCTCGCCGATGGCTGGGTGCGAGCCGTGCCGGGGGTGGACTTTGGTCCAGTGGTAGCCCAGAAGGCGGCCGGCCCGGTCCTCCGCCAGGAAGAACCCGGCCGGATCGAACCAGTCCTCCGCCATGCGCGCCTCGAGGTCCGCCCGGGTGAGGTTCCCCTGTTCCGGATGGTGGGCGAAGGCGGCCCTGTTGGCGGCCAGCCAGGCGTCCTCATCCTTGCCCGGCACGAAGGTGCGGATGGCCACCCCGTCCGGGAGGCCGGCGTCGGGAAGCTCCGCGCCCGCCGTCGTCATCCGCATCTTCCACAACTCACGCACCGGGGCGTAGCCGTACCGCGCAGCAAGGTCGGCAGCTGCCTCGTGGTTGCCGTGGGACCAGGCGTTCAGCCCGCCAAAGCCCCGGACCTCCTTGAGGGCCCCCACCAGGCGGTCCGCTACGCCCTGGTTCCGGTAGGAGGGGTGGACGGCGATCTCCAGGATGCCGTGGCCGTCCGGCTCCTCAACCACGACGGCGAAGCCCGCCAGGTCCTGTCCGGTCGCCGGATCGGAGTCCTCGTCGGGTGCATACAGGGCCAGCGTCAGCAGGGTGTGCTCCGCGGAGTCCCCGGCGCGCATGGTCACCAGGCTCTGCTCGGAGATGGAAGGGTTTCCATCCGATTCCTCAGCCGCGGCCAGGAGGTCGCGGCAGTCCTTCAGGAGTTGCTGGTCAACTCCGCCCCGGACGACATGGACGGGCCACTTCTGCGGATGCGCTGGAGTCATGAGCCAAGGCTATACGTCAATGGCGCGCCGGGGCTTAGGCCTCGGTGAGTTCGTCTTCCTGCTGCCGGACGAGGGTGAGGCGGTAGCCGACGTTCCTGACCGTGCTGATCAGGTTCTCGTGGTCCGCGCCGAGCTTTGCCCGGAGGCGCCGGACGTGGACGTCCACGGTGCGGGTGCCGCCGTAGTAGTCGTAGCCCCAGACTTCGGTGAGGAGCTGCTGCCGGGTGAACACGCGGCCTGGATGCTGGGCCAGGTATTTCAGGAGCTCGAACTCCTTGAACGTCAGGTTCAGCGGGGCGCCGTTGACGCGTGCCGTGTAGCTTGCCTCGTCGATGATGACGCCGGCGGCGCGGATCTCACTCGGAGCGTCTTCCTGCTCGGGGACTGCCCGGGCAACGGACAGCCGGATACGCGCCTCCACTTCGGCGGGTCCGGCGGAATCGAGGACGATGTCGTCAACGGCCCACGCGGAGGAAACGGCGGCCATGCCGCCTTCTGTGAGGATCAGGACCAGGGGAGCGCTCAGCCCGGTGGCTTTCAGGAGCTGCGTGAGTGAACGGGCGCCCACCAGGTCCTTGCGGGCATCCAGCAGGACGATGTCGCAGGGGTCTGTCTCAAGGAGGGCCGTGGGCTCGGCCGGGAGGATGTGGACCCTGTGGTTCAGCAATTCGAGGGCAGGCAGGATGTCCACCGAAGAACCGGTGCTGTTGGTCAGTAACAGGATGTGCGACATTGTTCCTCCAAGGGCCGTCCGCGCATCATTGGGCGACTGAACCGGATTCTCACCGGCCGGTACTGGCTTCCTGCACGAGGCTCTGGGCCGTCAGCACGCCGCCGGCCGGCTACCTCAGCAGGGAGCGTAGCTGAACCTTGAGTATACCCGGCGGCCTCCTCCAGGCCACAGATCCAGGCCGCGGACGGGAGCGTTTTGCGACATATGCCCTTCACATAAGGCAGGATTGAAGCAGGGCGGACCAGCCCTGCCATGAGGGGGCGGACCAGCCTTCCGGCCAACGCCAGGATGGGAAAACAGCGCAGTGAGTGCACCGACGAAGCACAGGCCGGGCCCTGCATGACGGCGGACCTGCAGGCACCCGTGCGTTCGCTGGGTTCCTGGACCATCGGCGTTGTCGGCATCGCCGGCCTGGCCGCCATCATCGCCGGGGTCTATGCCTCGCCTGAAGCACTCGTCGCCGTCGGTGTCGCCATCGCCGCCGCAGTGGGGATCGGGTGGCCGCATTTCCTCCGCATCCCCGCCAAGAAGACCCTTGCCGCCGTCATCGCCCTGCCGGGCGCAGGCGCTGCCGTGGCGGCCGGCGTGGCGCCGGCCCCGGGCTACCTGGACTGGACGCCGGCCTTCGTGGCGCTGGGAATGATGGCGGTGTTTGTGGTGCAGTTGGTCCGCGGTACGGGACAGGCCCAGCGGCTGGAGTCCACACTGGGCTGCTGCGCCGGTGTCCTGCTGTCCTGCCTCGGCGCCGGCTGGGTTGCCGGAGCGCGGTTCAACGGCGTCCGCGAAATGCTGCTGGTGGCGGCAATCAGTGCCGCGGTGGCCCTGCTCGCCGGCCTTATCCGCTGGCCGGACAGCATCATTGCTCCGCTGGGCATTGTCCTGGCGGGCCTGGCCGGGCCGCTCGCCGGACTGGTCCTGTCGGACATCGCCGTCCTGCCGGCCGCGGTCTTCGGCGTGGTGGTGGGCGCGGTCCTGGCAAGCTTCCGCAGACTGGCCACGCTCCGCGGCGCCCCGCTGAATTTTGCGGCCGCACTGAGCATGGGCCTGGCCCCCGTCTCAGCGGTGGGATCCCTCGCTTACTTCATAGACAAACTACTCATCTACTAACGGGTTAGGATGGCACCATGTCCGTACTTGCTTTTGAAATCTTCTTCCTTGTCCTGCTCGGCATCGCGAGCCTGTCCATGGCCTGGTTCGCCGGATTCGTGGTCTACCGCCTCTTCAAGGGCCAGAAGTAGCCACCCCTCTTCCGGAGCAGGCCGTATCTCGAGGTAGAACAAATGCCCATTGAGATTCCTACAGATCTGACCCCTGAACTCGTCCCCCTTTCGTGGCTCATTGGCGAGTGGGAGGGCCGCGGCCGGCTGGGCAGCGGCGACGAGGATTCGGAACACTTCCTGCAGCACGTCTCCTTCACCCACAACGGCCTGCCGTACCTGCAGTACCGGGCCGAGAGCTGGTTGACCGACGACGAGGGCACGCGCCTGCGGCCGCTCACCGTTGAGACCGGCTTCTGGGCGCTTGAACGCAAGCAGCTGGACGCCGACGGCGGCCCGGGCCTGGTGCCTGCCGACATCGTCCCGGTGTTGAAGAGTGCCGATGAGGTGGAGGCGCTGCGCAACAAGGACGGCGGCTTCGACATCTCGGTGTCCATCGCCCACCCAGGCGGCATCACCGAGCTGTACTACGGCCAGATCAAGGGCCCGCAGATCCAGTTGACCACCGACATGGTGATGCGTGGCAGCCACTCCAAGGAGTACAGTGCGGCCACCAGGATCTTTGGCCTGGTGGACGGCAACCTCCTGTGGCGGTGGGACGTGGCGACAGGCGGCGAAACCGGCAAGGGCCTTGAAGCCCACGCCTCCGCGTTCCTGCATAGAGTCTCCTGAACAGGAAAGAAACCTCATGGAAGACGGCACGGATCAAGCACGAAAGCCCAGCGGCTACGGCGACCTCAAGGCCGTCTTCTTCAACGGCACCCTGAAGAAGTCGCCGCAGACATCCAACACGGACGGGCTGATTGCCATCAGCCGCCGCATCATGGAAAAGCAGGGTGTCAGCACCAGGGTGATCCGTACCGTGGACCACGACATCGCCAGCGGTGTCTACCCGGACATGACCCAGTACGGGTGGGCCACGGACGAGTGGCCGGATCTCTATCCCGCTGTCCAGGAAGCTGACATCGTGGTGGTGGCGGGCCCCATCTGGCTCGGTGACAACTCGTCACAGACCAAGAAACTTATCGAGCGCCTCTACGCCCACTCCGGCCAGCTCAATGACAGGGGCCAGTGGGCCTTCTATCCAAAGGTGGGCGGCTGCCTGATCACCGGCAACGAGGACGGCATCAAGCACTGTTCCATGAACATCCTCTACAGTCTTCAGCACATCGGCTTCAGCATCCCGCCGCAGGCCGACGCGGGTTGGATCGGGCCGGTTGGTCCGGGCCCAAGCTACCTGGATGAAGGCTCCGGCGGCCCGGAGAGCGACTTCACCAACCGCAACACCACCTTCATGACCTGGAACCTCCTGCACCTGGCAAAGATGCTGAAGGATGCGGGCGGCTACCCGGCCTACGGCAACCTGCCCAACGAATGGAACGCCGGTACCCATTTCGATTTCGAAAATCCGGAATACCGTTAGCCTCCAAGGACTTCTACTTCATATGACTACGCCCAGCCCCTTGTTGTCGCGCCCCGGCGCCGTCGAGGCCGGCGGCCCTGACGCCGGAGTCGCCGCCCACTACGGCGAGCCGCTGCGCGAGCAGCGCGCGCTCGCTGCCGGAACCGCCGTCGTCGACCTTTCCCACCGCGGCGTGGTCACCGTCACCGGCCCGGACCGGCTGAGCTGGCTTAATACCCTGTCCTCCCAGCAGGTGGCCGCGCTGAAGCCGGGGGAGTCCAGCGAGCTGCTGCTCCTCAGCGTCCAGGGCCGCATCGACTTTGACGCCCGGGTTGTCGACGACGGCGGGACCATGTGGCTGATCGTTGAGGCCGCCGAGGCAGCGCCGCTGGCGGAGTACCTCAACCGGATGAAGTTCATGCTGCGGGTGGAAATCGCCGACGTCTCGTCCGACTGGGCAGTCGTGGGCAGCACCCGGGCCGTCCCCGAGTGGTCCGGCCGCCTCGCCTGGCAGGACCCGTGGCCGCACGTATCCGCCGGCGGATACTCCTATGCCACCGTGTCGGAGGAGAACCATCCGGGGCTGGAGCGCCCCTGGTTCGAGTACCTCATCCCGGCCGCCGAACTGGAAGAGGCCGTCGCGGGGCGGTCTCTGGCCGGTGTCCTCGCCGCGGAAGCCCTGCGGGTCGCCGCCTGGCGCCCCCGAATCGGTGCCGAGACGGATGACAAGACCATCCCGCACGAGCTTGACCTGCTGCGCACCGCGGTGCACCTGGCCAAGGGCTGCTACAAGGGCCAGGAGACCATCGCCCGAGTCCACAACCTGGGCCACCCGCCCCGCCGGCTGGTGTTCCTGCAGCTGGACGGCTCGCAGCACACCCTCCCCGCCGCCGGCAGCCCGGTCATGGCAGGGGACCGGAAAGTCGGGACCGTCACCTCCGTGGCGCAGCACTACGAGATGGGTCCTGTGGCCCTGGCAGTCATAAAACGTTCCGTGGCCGCGGATGAGATACTGACCGTCCTGGACGGCGATGAGCCGTATGCCGCCGTCCAGGAAATCATTGTTGCCCCCGATGCCGGCCAGGTGGTGGGGCGCCAGACCGGATTCCTGAGGGGGCCACGCTGATGACCGAGCACACCGGGACCACGCCTGCCGGCGTTGGGACGACGGCAGCGGAAGGGCACGACGACGACGCGCTGGCTTTGGCGCAGGCGCTCTTCGAGGCTGCGCGTGAGGGGAGCGACGCCCTGCTGGGTGCCTACCTGGACGCCGGGGTTCCCGCCACCATGACCAACTCCGCCGGTGACTCCCTGCTCATGCTGGCCGCCTACCACGGCCACGCCGGCACCGTTGGGCTGCTCCTGCAACACGGCGCCGACGCCAACGCCGCCAACGACCGGGGCCAGACCCCGCTCGCAGGCGCCGTATTCAAGGGCTACACGGACGTGGCCCGGGTCCTGCTTGACGCCGGAGCGGATCCGGACGCCGGTGCGCCCTCGGCACGCGCCGCGGCGCAAATGTTTGCCCGCACGGAGATCCTGGACCTGCTGGGCTAGCTCTGCCCGGGTTCCGCCCGGCACCAACAAAAACTCCTGAAGGATGACCGAGTGGAAAACGTAGCAAAGCCCTGGCCGGCACTGTGGTCCCTGGTGATCGGGTTCTTCATGATCCTGATCGACACCACCATCGTGTCCGTGGCCAACCCCCGCATCATGGAGGGGCTGGACGCCGACATCAACTCGGTCATCTGGGTGACCAGCGCCTACCTGCTGGCCTACGCCGTCCCGCTGCTCATCACCGGCAGGCTGGGCGACAGGTTCGGGCCCAAGAAGCTCTACCTCTCCGGCCTGGTGGTCTTCACCCTCGCCTCGCTGTGGTGCGGCCTCTCAGGCGACGTCCGGATCCTGATCGCCGCCCGTGTCCTCCAGGGCCTTGGCGCCGCGATGATGACGCCCCAGACCATGGCCGTGATCACCCGGATCTTCCCGCCGGACCGCCGCGGCTCAGCCATGGCGGTCTGGGGCGCAACAGCGGGCATGGCGACGCTCGTCGGGCCCATCCTTGGCGGCGTCCTGGTGGACGGCCTGGGCTGGGAGTGGATCTTCTTCATCAACGTGCCCATCGGCGTCGTGGGCTTCATCCTGGCGCTGCGCAACGTCCCGGCCCTGAGCACCCATCCGCACCGCTTCGATATTCCCGGCGTCCTGCTGAGCGCCGTCGGGCTGTTCCTTCTGGTGTTCGGGATCCAGGAGGGCGAAACCTACAACTGGGGCACCATCACCGGGCCCATCAGCGTGTGGGGCCTGATAATCGCCGGCATCGTGGTGCTGGCTGTCTTCGTCCTGTGGCAGCGGTTCAACAAGGGCGAGCCGCTGCTGCCGCTGGCGCTGTTCCGGGACCGCAACTTCTCGCTGGCCAACATTGGGATCACCACCGTCGGCTTCACGGTGACCGCCTTCAGCCTGCCGCTGATCTTCTACTACCAGCTGGTCCGGGGCCTAACCCCCACACAGTCCGCCCTCATGATGGTGCCCATGGCGCTGATCTCCGGCGGGCTTGCACCCGTGGTGGGCAAGCTGGTGGACCGCGTGAACCCGAAGTTCATCACGGCCACCGGGCTGGTGCTCATGGCGGTGGCGCTGCTGTGGAACTCGGTCCTGATGCAGCCGGATACGCCCATCCTGATGTTCCTGCTGCCCAGCGCCGTCCTGGGCTTCGCCAACGCCGGCATTTGGGCCCCGCTGAGCACCACTGCCACCAGGAACCTGCCGCCGCGCCAGGCGGGGGCCGGTTCGGGCGTGTACAACACCACCCGCCAGATCGGCGCGGTGCTGGGCAGTGCGGCCATCGCTGTGTTGATCCAGTCGCGGCTGGCCGCCGAGCTTCCCTCGGGAGGGCCCGGCGGGTCCGCCGGGGAAGGACTGGCAATGGGTGGCTCGCTGCCCGGGTTCCTGCACGCCGGATTCTCGACCGCGATGGGCCAGTCCATCCTGCTGCCCGCCGGAGTGATCCTGGTGGGGGCGGCGGTGGCACTGTTCTTCGCCAAGCCGCAGCCGGTCCAGGGCTGGGGGACGCAGGGCCAGGACCAGGCGTCAGCGAAGGTGGACGCTGGTCTGGATTCCGCCGGCTGAGAGGCCAAGCTGCCTGGCCAGTGCCAGGCAGCCGGTGTTGCTGACGTCCGCACGCCACTGCAGCGTCAGCCCGGCGGCGAGGGCCTCGTGCGCCGCGATGGACGCGGCCAGCGAGCCCAGGCCGCGCCGCCGCCATTCCGGGTCCACCAGTACGCCCATGTTGGCCAGCAGGCCCTCCCATTCGCCGTACGCACCGCAGGCCAGGGGCACGCGCCTGCCGTCCTGCTCATGCACGATGGTGTAGCGGTTTTCGAGGTCGGAGAGCCCCACTTCGTTGACGTCGTCCGGCGGGCAGCGGCCCTCCAGTTCAATGGCCTCCGGGTTCCCGTGCGAGACCGTGAGTTCCCCGGAGGGCTGCTGCAGCGGCAGGTCGTCGGCGAAGAACAGGGCGGCAGCGCCGAGCCCATGGCCGCCCCGGTCCCTGGTCAGTTTCAGCAGCGTGACGTGCTGGGCCATCTCCTCGTCCGGAATGTCCGTTGCGGCTTCGATGACGCTCTGCGGGCCCACCAGCGCGGAACTGCCAAACAACCGGACGAACTCGACGGTCCGGGCCGATTCGTCCGCCCGGACGATTCGTGCGCCGGAGACCAGGGCGTCCCCGAACGCGTCGTCGTCAAGGCCCAGCCGGCGTGCCCACGCCAGCTGGATGATGGCCGCTGAGCCGGGATCGAGTGTCATGGTCCCAGCCTAGGGCGGCCCACTGACTTAGCCGAACAGGACCGCGGCTTCGTCGTAGCGGTTTTGCGGGACGGTCTTCAGCTGGCCCAGGGCCTCTTCGAAGGCAACGTGCCGGATGTCGGTGCCCTTGAGCGCCACCATGGTGCCCCAGTAGCCTTCCACCACGGAATCGATGGCAGCCATGCCAAGCCGGGTGGCCAGGACCCGGTCGAAGGCCGACGGGACGCCGCCGCGCTGGATGTGGCCCAGGATGGTGGCGCGGGTTTCAATGCCGGTGCGTGCCTCCAGTTCGGGGGCGAGCTGGTCCGCGATGCCGCCCAGCCGGGGACGGCCGAAGGTGTCCAGGCCGCGCTCGGAGTGGGGGCTTTCCATGTGTTCGGGTACGAAGCCTTCGGCCACCACCACCAGGGGCGCGCGGCCACGATGATGGGCTTCCTTGACCCATTCGGTGATCTGCTCGATGCTGACCTTCTGCTCCGGGATCAGGATGGCGTGCGCGCCTGCGGCCATGCCGGCGTGCAGGGCGATCCAGCCCACGTGCCGGCCCATCACTTCGGCGATCATGCAGCGGTGGTGGGATTCGCCGGTGGTGCGGAGCCGGTCGATGGCTTCGGTGGCGATCTGCACGGCAGTGTCGAACCCGAAGGTGTAGTCGGTGGCGTCAAGGTCGTTGTCAACGGTCTTGGGGACGCCGACGATCTTGAGTCCGGCGTCGGTCAGGCGCTTGGCGGCGGCGAGTGTTCCCTCACCACCGATGGCGATGATGGCGTCGATGCCCAGCCGGTCCATGTGGGCCTTGATGGCCTCCGGGCCGCCGCCGTTTTCGAACGGGTTGGTGCGGGAAGTGCCAAGGATGGTGCCGCCCTGCTTGGCGATGCCGCGGACCATGGTGCGGGGGATGTCGATGATGTCCCCCTCCACCACACCCCGCCATCCATCGCGGAATCCGACGAATTCCTGGCCGTGGACGGCGATGCCCTTAAGCACGGCGCCTCGGATCACGGCGTTCAGTCCGGGGCAGTCGCCACCGCTGGTGAGGATTCCAATTTTCATGTTCGGCTCAAATCCTGGAGAGAAGGTTTACAGGCAGAGCGCCACGCTGAGCTCACCTAGAAGTGTAATGGGGTGTGTGGGGTACGACACAAACCGGTTACATGGGGGTGCCCGGGCCGGGCAGTGCCGGGACAGGAAAGGCCCCTGCTGTCGGGGAGTGTCCGCGAAAGCAGGGGCCGTGGTCGTGGCCGATTTATGGTGCCGGCGCCAGTGTGTCCGGCGCCGGCGACTTGGCTGGTCAGGGCCGGTTGAGCGACCGGCGGTCCAGGAACGTCTGGAGCAGGATCTCGTTGCGCTGGTCCGGGAGGATCACCCAGGCCAGGAGGTAGAAGATCACGGCAGGTCCGGGGAGCAGGCAGAACAGCAGGAATGCGATGCGGACGTAGGCGACGTCGACGTTGAGCTTGGCCGCGATGCCGCCCAGCACTCCGCCGAGCCACCGCTGTGGGCCGCGCTGCAGGCCAAGGCCCCTGACAATGCTGAAGAACTTATCCATGGTTCAAGACTTCCCTGTAGTTGATGCGTTGTCACGTTTGCGGGCTGAGAGCAGGCCGCCGGCCACCAGGGCCACACCTGCGCCGATCATGAGGCCGATCAGGACGTAGGTGCCATTGAGTGTCACGATGCCCAGCTGCGCCACGATGATGAGTGCGGCCAGCGCCAGGACGATCAGTCCCCACACCACCGTCCCCACCCTCGCCGGTGCCGGTCCGGCGGGGTCCTGGCCCGCCGTCGTCGGAATGTTGCTGCTGTCCATGTCAGTTGCCTTCCTGGATTGTGACGTTGCTGAACGTGCCGTCGATCCGCACCACCAGGTGGTTGCCGGGCTTGTCCGCGTTGTAGCTGCTTTCGCGGGTGGTGGTGCCGCCGCGCTGGCCGGTGGCCTCGTTAAGGTTTCCCATGGTCATGTCCGCCTTGATGTCGACGGGCAGGTTCTGCGGGATCACCACGGTCACGTTGCTGGCGGTGATGTCCAGGGGAACCACGACGTCGGACGTCAGGGGGGCGGTGGGTGACAGGCCCGTGAGGTCCACGGTGCCCCGCCCGGCGGTGATGTCGATGCCGCCGCGTGCCTCCTCAATGCTTGCGGGGTTCCAGTCCACCTGCTGGAAACGCATCCGGCCGTCGTCCAGCGTGTTGTAGATGCCGCCGGTAACCAGGGCGATTACGGCAAAGAGGCTCAGGACGCCGGAGGTGCGGCCGCGGAAACCCGCCACCAGGATGCCCAGGCCTAGCACTGCTGCCGCGCTGGCCCACACGATGGCGTTGGCGGAGCCGCCCAGGTCGATGATGTTTGCGGCATCCAGCGCCTTGAGGCCACCGCCCACTACCAGGGCCGAGCCCGTGGCGATGGCGACGGCGGGAGCGCCGGGGCCGGACGGCCGGGGCTTTGGCGGT
Organism: Pseudarthrobacter sp. Pseusp20; assembly: GCF_059492155.1. Taxonomy (NCBI): domain Bacteria; kingdom Bacillati; phylum Actinomycetota; class Actinomycetes; order Micrococcales; family Micrococcaceae; genus Pseudarthrobacter; species Pseudarthrobacter sp. Pseusp20. Next base: position 3,477,792 of record NZ_CP168521.1, on the reverse strand, counting down.
TGCGGGGGCACCCACGGTGCGGGGTAGCTGCTTCCACCGGGAACGCCGCTGCCCGGCCCGCCTGGGCCTGTGCTGCCTGAACCGGTGCCGTTTGGGCCGGCGGAGGTGCCTCCGACACCGGTTCCGATAGGAGTGCTGTGTCCGCCCGGGCCATAGATGCCGGTGGATGCTGAGCTGGTGGGGCCGCCGCTGTACCGCGGCGCCGCCGGGAAGCCGGGCGCCGGCCCGGAGGGCGTGCCTGCGGAGAACGACGAGGTGTAGTCCGCGCCCGGGCGTCCGGCCGGGTGGCCTGCGCCGGGGGCTGCCGGCGTGTGGCCGGCCATGGTGGGGTGGGACTTGTTGCGCTGGGAAAGGTAGTAGACCAAATAGATTGCGCCGGCCACCCAGAAGACGGTCCAGAGCAGTCCGCTGAGTCCGTTATGGCTCCAGCCCCAGAAGCCTCCGCCCAGGCCGGTGAGACCCAGGACCGTGGCAATCAGGGAGCCCGTCATGCCACTGGACCAACGTCCGGCGCCGGCTTCCTGGACGTGGATCCGGCCGTCCGGTTCCGGCAGGAACGCCCATGCCAGGCCATAGAAGAACACGCCAATGCCGGCCAGGAGGGTGAGGACTATGAAGGCGCCGCGGATGATGATCGGGTCCACGTTCAGCCGGTGGGCGATGCCGCTGCAGACGCCGCCGACCCAACGGTCGTTGCCCCGGTAAACGCCGTTGCTGCGGATCCAGCCGAAGAAGTCGGTGGAAGGAGTTGGGGCGGTGGGGCTGCTGCGGTAGGCATAGCCCTGGGTGTTATCAGCGGGATCAGGGCCCGGTCCGGCACCGGGATCAGCTGAGGGACCGGCGCCAAGACCGCCTGACGGGCCGGCCGCGGGACCGGCACCCGGGCCAACCTCAGGCTCCGGAGGCGTTGCAGGGGAGGACGGCAGCGGCTCCGTGGGCCGCTCGCTGTCGGATCCGGGGATGGCCCCGGCAGGGTGTTCGTCGTCAGGGGAGGGGGTCTGCGAGTTCATACCTCGATCCTCCCGTCCGGGCGGGTCGCCGCTCTACTGGGGGATACCCTGAACGGCCCCTGAGCTGTCCCCGGTAAGCGGCCGGATACGGTCCGGGCAACCCTGATCCGTGTTTGGATTGATCCATGACAACCCTCCCGGTGCGCCCGCCCCTGGCACGGAGCAGCGACCGTGTCATCGCCGGCGTCTGCTCCGGCCTCGCCGCGCACCTGGGCTGGCCGGTCAAGAATGTCCGGCTGGGCATGGTCCTCGCCTCCTTCGCCGGCGGGGCCGGCCTGGTCTTCTACGCATGGCTCTGGATCATGGTGCCCACCGCGGATGAGGCCGCGCGCCGCAACGCCCGCCGGCCGGCGTCGCCCATTGCTCCCGCCGTCAGCCAGCTGGGACCGGGCCAGCAGCAGCAGGCCCAGCCGGCGCAGGAGACGGCGTCCGACGGCGGAACACCAGCAGGTGCCGATGGGCCCGTTCCGGCCGGAGCGGGAGCCTCCGGAGAGCCCCCTTGGTTCCGGGCGCGCGGGATGCGGTACGGCAAGGAAATCCTGCTGGGCTGCGGGCTCCTGCTGGTGGCCGGCATCATGATTGCCCAGATGCTGGGCGTGGACGTGTCCCTGGGGACGCTGATCCCGGCTGCAGCTGTGCTGGGCGGCGCGTCGATCGCCTGGATGCAGCTGGATGAGACGCGCCGCGCAGGGCTGGTGGACAAGACCAAAGCGGACCAGGCCGGCGGGTGGGGCAGGCTCGCTGCAGGACTGGCGCTGGTGGTGGCCGGGGTCCTGGTGATGGTGTCCGGCTCGGGCTCCTGGGAACAGACCTGGCTGGCGCTGTTGGCGTCCGTGGCCGTCCTGGGCGGCGTGGTGCTGGTCCTGTTGCCGTGGGCGCTGAAGTTCTGGCGGGACCTGGAATCGGAACGAGCCGGCCGGATCCGGGAGACGGAACGGGCGGAGATCGCTGCCCACCTCCACGATTCCGTGCTGCAGACACTGGCCCTGATCCAGCGGCGCGCCGGCAACGAGCATGACGTGGTCCGCCTGGCCCGTGCCCAGGAACGCGAGCTGCGCGGCTGGCTGTTCCAGGACCCCGGCCGTGAAAGCGGACAGCTTTCAGACCGGATCAAGGCTGTTGCGGCGGAGGTGGAGGACCTGCTTGGCAACGCCGTGGAGGTGGTCACCGTGGGTGACGCCGCCATGACCGAGGCGCACGAAGCCCTGGTCCAGGCAAGCCGGGAGGCCATGCTCAACGCCTCGCGGCACGGCGGCGGAACCGTCTCGGTCTACCTTGAGGCATCGGACGGGCAGGCTGAGATCTTCATCAAGGACAGGGGACCCGGTTTCCAGCTGGGGGACGTCCCGGCGGACCGCCTCGGTATCAGGGAATCGATCATCGGCAGGATGAAACGGCATGGCGGCTCGGCGGCCATCCTCAGCACGGGGGACGGTACCGAGGTCCGCCTGAGGCTGCCGGCTGCAGCAGAACACGCGGAAGGAAAATCATGAACACGACCCAGGGGACAAGTACCGGAAGCGCCCGGCCGGCAAACTCCGTGAGGGTGGTCATCGTGGACGATCACGCCATCTTCCGGTCCGGGCTGAAAGCTGACCTCGACGCCGGCATCCAGGTGGTGGGGGAGGCCGCCACCGTTGAACAGGCCATTGCCGTGATCGCCCAGCAGCGGCCCGACGTCGTTCTTCTCGATGTCCACCTGCCCGGAGGACTGGGCGGCGGCGGCCGGGAAGTCATCGCCGGCTCCGCCGCGCTCCTGTCCACCACCCGGTTCCTGGCATTAAGCGTCTCCGACGCTGCGGAGGACGTGGTGGCCGTCATCCGCGCCGGTGCCCGCGGATACGTCACCAAGACCATCTCCGGTGCCGAGATTACCGACGCCGTGTTCCGGGTGGCCGGCGGCGACGCGGTCTTCTCCCCACGCCTTGCCGGGTTCGTCCTGGACGCCTTCGGCACCGCTCCTGCGGATATTGCCGATGACGAGCTGGACAAGCTCTCCGCCCGGGAACTTGAGGTCATGCGCCTCATCGCCCGCGGCTACAGCTACAAGGAGGTGGCCAAGGAGCTCTTCATCGGCATCAAGACGGTGGAGACCCACGTGTCAGCCGTGCTGCGCAAGCTCCAGCTCTCAAGCCGCCACGAACTGACCAAGTGGGCAGCCGAGCGCCGCCTCCTCTAGACGCCCCATCAGATCCTGCGCCTTAAACCCAAACGCCCCATCATCTTTCGGGCCTTAAAACCAAAGGCCCCATCAGATCCTGCGCCTTAAACCCAAACGCCCCATCACCAGGTGATGGGGCGTTTGGTTTATTCCTGCGGAACGTGATGGGGCGTTTGGGTTGTTCCTGCGGAAGGTGATGGAGCGACTACTGGGCCTTGCCCAGGAAGTCCTGCAGGCGCTGGACGCCCGTGGCGAGGTCGTCGTCGCCCAGGGCGTAGGACAGGCGCAGGTAGCCCGAGGGGCCGAAGGCTTCGCCGGGAACCACTGCCACCTCAACCTCGTCAAGGATGAGCGAGGCCAGTTCCGCGGAGGTCTGCGGCGTGGCCGTACCGGACGCGGTCGGGAATTCCTTGCCCAGCAGGGCACGGACGTCCGCGTACACGTAGAAGGCGCCCTTCGGCGTCGGGCATTCCACTCCGTCGATCGCGTTCAGTCCTGCCACGATCGCCTTGCGCCGGCGGTCGAACGCAACCTTCATTTCGTCCACGGCGGTCAGCGGACCGGACACGGCGGCGAGGGCGGCGATCTGCATGATGTTGGACACGTTGGAGGTGGCGTGCGACTGCAGGTTGGTGGCAGCCTTGATGACGTCGGCCGGGCCGATCATCCAGCCCACGCGCCACCCGGTCATGGCGTACGTCTTGGCAACGCCGTTGAGGATGACCACCTTGTCGCCCAGTTCGGGGGCCGCGGTGGCGATCGACGTGAACGGCACGCCGTCGTAGGTCAGGTGCTCATAGATTTCGTCCGTGACCACCCACAGGCCCTTGGCGGCGGCCCACTTGCCGATTTCCGCCACCTGCTCAGGGGAGTAGACGGCGCCGGTGGGGTTCGACGGCGAGACGAACAGCAGGATCTTGGTGCGGTCCGTCACGGCTGCTTCGAGCTGTTCGACGGTCACCAGGTAATCCTGTTCGGGGCCGGCGAAAACCTCCACGGGGACGCCGCCGGCGAGCCGGATGGCCTCCGGGTACGTGGTCCAGAACGGGGTGGGAACGATGACTTCGTCGCCCGGATCCACCAGGGTGGCGAAGGTGTTGTAGACGGCCTGCTTGCCGCCGTTGGTGACCAGGACCTGGGAGGGGTCCACCTGGTAGCCGGAATCGCGGAGGGTCTTCTCGGCGATGGCCTTCTTCAGCTCGGGCAGGCCGCCGGCGGGGGAGTAGCGGTGGAACTTGGGCTGCCCCGCAGCCTCGATTGCCGCCTGCACGATGTAGTCCGGGGTGGGGAAGTCGGGTTCACCCGCGCCGAAGCCAATAACGGGCCGGCCAGCTGCCTTCAGCGCCTTGGCCTTGGCATCGACGGCCAGGGTTGCGGATTCGGCAATTGCGGAAATGCGTTGGGAAACGCGGGCGGCAGACATGGCAGGTCCGTTCTTCGCTTGCAGCCGGGTGGCTGGAATGTGGGATTCGACGAGTTCTACTCTATGCTGTTCACCGGACCCTCCGGGGAGCCGGTTTTGATTTATGACTGCCCTGCGCAGCACCTTTCAGGCCGGACTTCGGACGGACCGGGCCGGGCTGGTTTTACCTACGCGAAGTTCTTGCGTAGACTGGTTCACCGGTGTTGAAACACGGATGATGACGTGCGCCCCAGTTCAAGCTGGTGTTGGGTCGTCAAAGAGTGGAATTCACTCCATAGGGTAGTGGCGCAATTGGTAGCGCAGCGGTCTCCAAAACCGCAGGTTGCAGGTTCGAGTCCTGTCTGCCCTGCGCAAGCTGCTCCGGGCGAAAGCCCGGGGCAGGCGCAGCAACCATGGTTCTGATCAGGGCCGGGTAATCCACCATTGCAAAGATGAGCGAGGACCAGGTGACCGAAACAGCTGCCAGCAGCTCCAAGGGCCGCCCAGCTAAGAAGGAAGCCAAGGCAAACTTCTTCGCCCGCATTGCACTCTTTGTCCGCCAGATTATCGGCGAACTGAAGAAGGTTGTTGCCCCCACCCGCAAGGAACTGATCAACTACACGCTCGTGGTGCTGGTGTTCGTGGCCATCATGATGGTCATCGTCAGCCTGCTGGACATTGGTTTCGGAACCGCTGTCAGCTGGATCTTCGGCGGTACCGGCCCCAAGGACAGCTAAGGCTGCACAGTCCGCAGGCCGCGTGTTCCATCCGGGAAACCGGAAGGGATGCGCCGGTGTGCGGGATTGAGCCATTTAAATAGGCATGTTAGGCAATGAGGAAGCAGGAGACCAAGTGTCTGAGCAGGAGCTCGAGGTAACCGAGACGGGGCTGGAAGAATCCCCGGACGTCACGGCAGAAGCCCGTGAAGAGTCCGAGGTTGAGTCCTCCACGCCCGAATCCGACGACGCCGCCTCCGACGTGGTAGTTGCTGCCGAAGGCGATGCATCAGACGCTGACGGGGAAGACGAGTCCGCCGACGCCCTCGCCGCCGCGGCAGCAGCTGCAGCCGTGGATCCCGCTGAGGAGTTCAAGGCCAAGCTGCGCCGTCAGGAAGGTGACTGGTACGTCATCCACTCGTACGCAGGTTACGAAAACCGCGTGAAGGCCAACCTTGAAACCCGCATCCAGACCCTGGACATGGAAGATTACATCTTCGAAATCCAGGTGCCCATGGAAGAAGTCGTGGAGATCAAGAACGCCCAGCGCAAGGTGATCAACCGCGTCCGCATCCCCGGCTACGTCCTGGTCCGCATGGACCTGACCGACGCCTCCTGGGGCGCCGTCCGCCACACCCCCGGCGTCACCGGATTCGTGGGCAACGCCCACAACCCGGTCCCGCTGCGCCTTGACGAGGTCTTCTCCATGCTCGCCCCTGTCTTCGAAGAGGAACAAGCCGAGAAGGGCAAGCCGGTCAACAAGCAGAACCAGGCTCCCGTGGCCGTCGACTTCGAGGTCGGTGAATCCGTCATCGTCAAGGAAGGTCCCTTCGAGACCCTTCCCGCCACGATCTCCGAGATCAAGCCCGAGTCCCAGACCCTCGTGGTGCTGGTCTCCATCTTCGAGCGCGAAACGCCCGTCACCCTGGCGTTCAACCAGGTCACCAAGATCTGAGAATCCTAGAATTCGTCCCGGCGCCGCCCGCTTAGCTGCACCGGAACGGCCGGCCGCCTTGCCATGGCGGCCAAAAACCTGAGGCACGCTCCTGTGCCCCAGGACGTTATTGAGAGAAGGACCCTACATTGGCTCCCAAGAAGAAGGTCACCGGCCTCATCAAGCTGCAGATCCAGGCAGGTGCCGCCAACCCGGCCCCGCCGATCGGTCCTGCGCTTGGCCAGCACGGTGTCAACATCATGGAATTCTGCAAGGCGTACAACGCTGCGACGGAAGCCCAGCGCGGAAACGTCATCCCCGTGGAAATCACGGTCTACGAAGACCGTTCCTTCACGTTCATTACCAAGACCCCGCCGGCTGCAGAACTCATCAAGAAGGCTGCAGGCGTCGCCAAGGGTTCAGCAACCCCGCACACCGTCAAGGTTGCCAAGCTGACCCAGGCCCAGGTCAACGAGATCGCCTCCACCAAAATGGAAGACCTCAACGCCACCAGCCTCGAAGGCGCAGCGAAGATCATCGCCGGCACCGCCCGCTCCATGGGCATCACCGTCGAGGGCTAACCACCCTTCCCGCTGTCCAGCGTCAGGTAGTTGACGACGACGGGCGGCACCGCCGGGACACCGGCACCAAACACATTGAAATGTTGGTCATCCGGGCCGGATAACGAACCGGATCACCGACTGTGGCAGGGCCCAGCGCGGTCCGCAGACCACAACTGCACAAGGAGAAATAAGCAGCATGGCAAAGCGCAGCAAAGCATATGAGGCAGCAGCCGCCAAGATCGACGCGGAGAAGCACTACGCACCGTTCGAGGCAGTAACGCTGGCCAAGGACACCAACCCGTCCAAGTTCGACGCCACGGTTGAGGTTGCCTTCCGCCTCGGCGTTGACCCCCGCAAGGCCGACCAGATGGTCCGCGGCACCGTCAACCTGCCCCACGGCACCGGTAAGACGGCCCGCGTCCTGGTCTTCGCCACGGGCGACAAGGCTGAGGCCGCAATCGCAGCCGGCGCCGACTTCGTTGGTTCCGACGACCTGATCGAAAAGATCGCCGCCGGCTGGACCGACTTCGACGCCGCCGTTGCCACCCCTGACCTCATGGGCAAGGTTGGCCGCCTCGGTAAGGTCCTGGGTCCGCGTAACCTGATGCCGAACCCCAAGACGGGCACCGTGACCCCCGACGTCACCAAGGCCGTCAACGACATCAAGGGTGGAAAGATCGACTTCCGCGTCGACAAGCACTCCAACCTGCACTTCATCATCGGCAAGGTTTCCTTCGACGCCGTGAAGCTGGCCGAGAACTACGCAGCCGCACTGGAAGAGGTCCTTCGCCTCAAGCCGTCCGCATCCAAGGGCCGCTACATCCAGAAGGCCACCGTGGCCACCACGTTCGGCCCGGGCATCTCCGTTGACCCCAACGTCACCAAGGTGCTCACCGAGGCGTAAATCCTCAGCAGCGTCCCGTGCCTTCCGGCACTTCTGAAGGGACCGTCCGGCTACCAGCCGGGCGGTCCCTTCAGGCGTTAAACGCCGCTTGCGCACCCTCGACAGCCGTCCACGGCTGGCTACGCTTGGGGAATGACGCAGCCGAACGCCCTGGTGATTTCCGCCGTCGTTGTTCCTCCGTCAACCGAGGGCGGCAGCGACTTTCAGGACTTCAACGACTGCCAGACAATGCGGGAAGCGCACGAACTGCAGACATGGGGCGACCTTGACCGTGGCTACACCTACGCGGAGGAGGTGGAACACTGGTGCGGCACCGCATACGAGGCGCGGCACCTCTTTGTCGCCCGGCTGGGCAAGGAACCGGTGGGCATGTGTTCGGTGACGCTGCCCCTGCGGGAGAACACCGCCACGGCAGGGATCAACGTCCTGGTGGCGCCGGCCTTCCGGCGGCGCGGGCTGGGGCGGCGGCTCCTTGACCACGCGGAGAAGGTGGCCCGCGCCAACAACCGGACGTCGCTGGATGGCTACTTTGAACTCCCTGCCCGCCTGGTGGATGACGCGGGTCCGCTGGTACCTGCCATGTCGGGGGCCGGGGGACTTCCTTTGGCTGACCCGGCCACCTCCTTCGCCCTGTCCGCCGGGTACCGGCTGGAACAGGTGGAGCGTTCCAGCCGGCTCGCCCTCCCCGTTCCGGCACAACGGCTGGCGCGGCTGGAGGCTGATGCCCTCAGCCACGCCGGCGATTATCGGCTGACGGTCTGGGACGTGCACTGTCCGGACCCGTTGATCGCCCGGTACGCCGCCCTGCGGGCACAAATGAGCACCGATGCGCCCACCGCCGGGATGGACTGGGAACGCGAGGACTGGGACGCCGCCCGCGTCCGGGACGATGAGCAGGCGCTGGCCAGGAGCGGCGTGCACTCATCCGTGGCGGCGGCCCTGCACCGCCGCACCGGTGAGCTGGTGGCCTATACCGTCCTGACTTGGCGGCCGCTGGTGCCGGGGTCGCTGCTCCAGCAGGACACCCTGGTGTCGGAGGAACACCGCGGCCACCGGCTGGGCATGCTGGTCAAGGTGGCCAACCTCCGCCGCGCACAGGAAAAGTGGCCCCGGGCGCGCTCGGTCCTGACATGGAATGCCAGCGAAAACCAGCATATGCTGGCGATAAATACCGCACTTGGATTCAGGCCCGCTGGCTATGAAGGTGAGTGGCAGAAACGGCTGGGATGATGCCCGAATGGCAATAGACGTAAAGATCGAGCAGCTTTGGATCCCCGACTCACTGGACACCCCCGACGCAGCGGACTTCCTTGCCGCCGTCGAAGTCGGCCGCAAGGTGCGGATGGCCACGTGGGGCAGCGACGATCTGGCTTACGGTCCACTGGAGAAGCTGCTTGAGTTCGCGGATCCGTATGAGCGCCAGCTGATCCTCGTGGCCAAGGTGGATGGCACCATTGTGGGAACGGTGGACATTGCACTGCCGCTGACTGACCACCTGGACCTCGCCGAACTCACTTTGGACATCCTCCCCGAGTACCAGCGGCAGGGCGTGGGACGGCGGCTGCTGGAGGCAGCCGAACAACTGGCAAGGGGGGAAGGGCGCAGCATGATCCTGGTGGACACCAACCACCCCGGCGCGTCCCTGTCTGAGTTTGAACAGGCCCTGCTGGTTCCCGGTACCGGCCAGGGGTTCGTGCCGCTGGAGAGCCGCGAAGTGGAGTTCGCGCAGAAGACCGGATACACGCTGCAGCACATCGAGCAGTTCAGCTCCTGCCGCTTGCCGCTGGACAGCAAGCTGGTGGCGGACCTCCAGGCTGAGGCCGACGAAGCAAACAACGGCAGGTACAGGCTGCACCACTGGACCGACCGCTGCCCGGAACGCTGGCTGGAGGCCGTGGCCGTCCTGGAAAACCAGGCCGGGGCCGATTTGGATCCCTCGCTGGACGCACCCGTCGAGCAGGAGATGGTGTTCGACGGCGGCATCCTGCGGGAGGCGGAGGACGTCGCCATCGCACAGGGCCGCAGGACGGTGGTCACCGCCGTCGAACACATCGCCACCGGAGCCCTGGTGGGACTCACCACCATCACCGTGCTGGCACACCGGGCCGACGTCGTGTTCCAGGACGACACCCTGGTTTTGCAGGAACACCGCGGCAACAAGCTGGGCCTGCTCATCAAGGTGGCCAACATGGAGCGGCTCAGCGAGCAGTTCCCGGACGCCCGCATCATCTACACCTGGAACGCGCCGGAGAACCGGTACCTCCTGACCGTCAACAGGCAGCTCGGATTCCAGACGGCCGGCGTCACCGGGATCTGGCAAAAGGAGCTCCCCACGTTGCACGCCAGTACCAGCTGAGTCCCCGATTTGGCGGACCGGCAACGCCTCGCGTAAGCTGGGAGTACCAAAGACCGTCGGTTGTTGGAAATCCACTCTCCTGAACATGGCTCAACTCTGCAGTTGTGCTCCGGGGACCACAGTGGTTTTCCGGACGAAGGACCCTCAACGCAGGGCGGCCGGCGCAGGTGAACGAAGCAAAGCTCCGCGGTACAGCCGTGTTGAGCCAAGCCCCGTGCATCTGCGCGGGGCGTTTTTAGTTTTAGCTCTCTTGAGCGGGGACCGTCGAATACCGGCACTATCCCCGGAAGGAGGGTTATGGCAACGCCTACCAAGGTTTCAGCAGTAGCTGAGATCACTAACGATTTCAAGGAATCGAACGCCGCTGTCCTGACCGAATACCGCGGGCTCACCGTTGCACAGCTCAAGCAGCTGCGTGTTTCTCTCGGCCAGGACACCAAGTTCGCGGTCGTCAAGAACACCCTGACCGCCATTGCAGCCAAGGAAGCCGGCGTCGAAGCATTCGACGGCCAGCTTGCCGGCCCCACTGCAATCGCGTTCATCAAGGGTGACGCAGTTGCCGCTGCCAAGAGCCTGACGGATTTTGCCAAGGCCAACAAGCAGCTGGTCATCAAGACCGGTTACTTCGAGGGCAAGGCGCTGGACGCCACCGAGGTTGCCGCACTTGCTGCCCTCGAGTCCCGTGAGCTGCAGCTCGCCAAGGTTGCAGGTGTCCTCAAGGCACCGGCCGCCGCAGCTGCACGCATCATCGACGCACTGCGCCTCAAGCTTGAAGAAGAGAACGGTGCACCGGCAGCTGCCGAAGCGCCCGCCGCTGAAGAAGCCCCCGCCGCTGAAGCTGAAGCTGCCGCTGAAGCTCCCGCTGCCGAAGAGAACTGATTCTCTTACCCCCACCAGACTCCGGTGCCCCTCAGGCCATGCGCCATTGCGGACACCACAACAGGAAGGACGCCTACCATGGCGAAGCTCAGCAACGAAGAGCTCATTGAAGCTTTCAAGGAACTGACCATCATCGAGCTCTCCGAGTTCGTCAAGCTCTTCGAAGAGACCTTCGAAGTTACCGCCGCTGCTGTTGCAGTTGCCGGCCCCGCCGGTGGCGGAGCTGCTGAAGAGGTTGAAGAGAAGACCGACTTCGACGTCATCCTCGAAGCTGCCGGCGACAAGAAGATCGCAGTCATCAAGGAAGTTCGCGCCATCACCTCCCTCGGCCTCAAGGAAGCCAAGGACCTGGTTGACGGTGCCCCCAAGGCTGTCCTCGAAGGCGCCAACAAGGAAGCTGCCGAGAAGGCCAAGGAGCAGCTCGAGGCTGCAGGCGCCACCGTTACCCTCAAGTAACAACGCCTTTTCCTCAGGAAACCCCGTCCACTCCGGTGGGCGGGGTTTTCTGCCTTAAACGGGTCTCCCGCGTTACGCGGGGTCGCTGATATCCGCCACAACCGCGTCCAGGGCTGCGGTCAGGGCATCGGCGTCAACGAACGCACTGTAGCCATGGGCGCCGGCCCCCATGGAGATCCGTCGCCCAGTGATCGTGGCGTCGGCATAGACCGGCCAGGCGGTGGTGCTCCCCAGCGGAGTGATCGTGCCCCGCTCATAGCCGGTTGCCTCCAGCGCGGCAGCGGCGGGCGGGAGGGACAGCTTGTTGACGCCTACCAGGGCGCGGAGCTTGGGCCAGGAGATCTGCCGGTCGCCCGGGACCAGGGCGAACAAAAAGGTGCCGTCCTTGTGCTTGACCACCAGGGATTTGACGATGTCGGCCGGGCTGATGCCCAGGATGCCGGCTGCCTCTTCGAGGCTCTTTGCTGCCGGGCGCTGCACCACGTCAACCTGCAGGCCGCGGGCCGCGGCGTCAGCCAGGAAGCGTTCCCGTCCGACGCCGTCCGTTCCGTTTCCGGATGCGCCCGCCATCAGTCGCGGTACAGCAGGAGGGCCTCGCCCTGCCCGCCTCCGCCGCAGAGGGACACGGCGGCTTTGCCCGTTCCGCGCCGTTTCAGCTCATGGGCCGCATGGGCCGCCAGCCGTGCGCCCGAGGCCCCGATCGGATGTCCCAGCGCGATGGCACCGCCGTGTATGTTGCACTTTTCCAGGGGGTAGTCCAGGTCCTTCAGGGACTGTACCGCCACGGATCCGAAGGCCTCATTGATCTCGATGAAGTCAAGGTCCGCAGTGCTCCACCCGGCCTTGCCCAAGGCGTTCATGATGGCGTTTGACGGCTGGGAATGCAGGGAGTTGTCAGGGCCGGCCACCTGTCCCGGCTTTCCCACCACGGCCAGGTACTCCAGCCCGTTCTCCTCCGCGTAGCCTCGGGATGCGAGCACCAGGGCGGCGGCGCCGTCGGACAGGGGAGAGGAGTTACCGGCGGTGATGGTGCCATCGGTGACGAACGCTGCGCGCAGGCCTGCCAGCGACTCCACCGAGGTGTTGGGGCGGACGCCCTCGTCGGAATCCACCACCAGGGGCTCGCCCTTGCGCTGCTTCACGCTGATGGGTGCGATCTCGCCGTCGAACGTTCCGTTCTTTGCCGCCAGCGCCGCGCGCTGGTGGGACTGGGCGGCAACGTTGTCCTGCGACGTGCGGTCAATGCCCAGCGTGAGGTTCCGTGTTTCCGTGGACAGGCCCATGGACTGGCCGTCGAAGGCATCGGTCAAGCCGTCATGGGCGGCAGCGTCCAGCGCCTGGATGGAGCCGTACGTCCATCCTTGGCGGGACCCCGGGAGCAGGTGCGGCGCGCGGCTCATCGACTCCTGGCCGCCGGCCACCACCACCGCGGCCTCGCCGGCACGGATCATCCGGGCGGCGTCGATCACCGCCGTCAGGCCTGAAAGACACACCTTGTTGACTGTGACCGCGGGGACGTTCCAGCCGATGCCGGCGCCGACGGCGCTCTGCCGCGCTGGATTCTGCCCCGCACCGGCCTGAAGCACCTGGCCCATGATCACGGCCTCCACGTCGCCGGTGCCGACGCCGCTGGATTCCAGTGCGGCTTTGATGGCGTGGGCGCCAAGGTCCACGGCGGTGAGACTCGAGAGCTGGCCGTTGATCCGGCCCTGCGGAGTCCGTGCTGCCCCGAGGATGACAACGTCACTGTTGTCGGGAGAGTTGCCCATGGTTTTCACTTTCAGTCCGGTTCCGGTGTAAGCCACCAAGGCTATCGTGACCCTGGTCACCCAACTATTCAAACGCTGGAACCCCTATGTGCATTCCTGAATCAGTTCGTTCCACACGCGGCAGGGGAGAGGTACCCATCGGCAGCGTTGTGCACGACGGCGGCCTCTTGCGTAGGGTGGACGGCGAGGCTTTGCAGGGGCACATGCTTTGCAGGGGGACAGATGGTCCGGAGCCGGGACGGACGGAGCGACACAGTGAAGACGACAACTATCGCGGCAGCCACGGCAGCCACCGCCTTGCTGGTGGGCGGAATGATGGCAGCCTGCTCGGTGTCCACCCCGGCGCCGGCGGAATCGGTCCAGTCGACCGCATCGCCGGAGCAGACCCGGGATGCGGCCGGCAGCAGCCCCCTGGCCACCGGCGGCACGGCAAGCCAGGGTGCCAGGGCGGGCGGAACCCGGGAAGCCTGCGAGCTCTTCAACAGGCTGGTGGCGGATTACTCCGCTGTTGCACCCACTGACTCCAAGGGCTATGAGGACGTGTACCTGAAGGCCCAGGACGCCAAGGACACTGTCTCCGGGGATCTGCAGGGACTGTTTGCCTCCCTGAGCCTGCTGGCCATCGACCACTCATCCGCGGCGGAGGCCGGAGCCAAGCCGGCGCCGGAGTCCCAGGACGCGGTGCGGGACGCCGTCTTCGCCAACTCCGCGGCTTGCACGGCGGCGGGCGTCACGCTCAGGCTCTAGCATCCGGGCGGCGCCCTAGGGTTCCCCAAAAATCAGGTGCTTGCAATCCGGCCGGATGTGGGGTAGACACGTAGGTTATTTTGCCGTATCGTAGATATTTGCGTCTTCCCTGTTTACCTTCAGCCTTCATATAGCGGTGGGCTTTGCCTGGCAGCTGGCAATCAACGTGCCGTAACAACGGTCACAGCATAGTCAGTATCAGGTCCCGGGTCATATAGCGGAACCGGATGGTAGCGCTGCGGAGTCACTCCGCAGGGTGCACAGCGGGGGAGATCTGAAAACGCCTGAAGGTCTGTGGAAGGATCCCTCTTGGTCGCCTCGAGCACCTCTAATAACGAAACCGCTAACACTGCCGACAGCACTGATGGTGCCACTCGCCGGCTCTCATTCGCAAAGATTCACGAACCTCTTGACGTTCCGAATCTGCTTGCCCTGCAGACGGACAGCTTTGACTGGCTGGTCGGCAATGAGCGCTGGCAGGCACGCGTGGCAAAGGCTGTCGAAGAAAACGATCTCAGCGTCGCCACCACGTCCGGCCTGTCGGACATCTTCGAAGAGATCTCCCCGATCGAGGATTTCCAGGGCACTATGTCCCTGAGCTTCTCCGATCCGGAGTTCGCTGACCCCAAGTACACCATGGCCGAATGCAAGGACCGGGACGCAACGTACTCGGCTCCGCTGTACGTCAAGGCCGAGTTCATGAACAACAACACGGGCGAAATCAAGCAGCAGACCGTGTTCATGGGTGACTTCCCGCTGATGACCGAGAAGGGCACCTTTGTCGTCAACGGCACCGAGCGTGTCGTCGTCTCCCAGCTGGTCCGTTCCCCGGGCGCCTACTTCGAGCGCGCCGCTGACAAGACCAGCGACAAGGACATCTTCACCGCGAAGATCATCCCGTCCCGCGGTGCCTGGTTTGAGCTCGAGATCGACAAGCGCGACCAGGTCGGTGTCCGCCTCGACCGCAAGCGCAAGCAGTCCGTCACCGTCCTGCTGAAGGCCCTTGGCTGGACCGAAGGCCAGATCCTCGAAGAGTTCGGCCAGTACGACTCCATGCGGGCAACCTTGGAGAAGGACGCCACCGAGACCCGCGAAGACGCCCTGCTGGACATCTACCGCAAGCTGCGTCCGGGCGAGCCGCCCACCGTCGAGGCTGCCCAGTCCCTGCTGGACAACCTGTACTTCAACTCCAAGCGCTACGATCTGGCCAAGGTTGGCCGCTACAAGATCAACCGCAAGCTGGGCATCGACCGCTCCCTTGGCGACAAGGAAGCTTCTGTCCTGCACGTTGAAGACATCGTTGCCATGATCAAGTTCCTCGTCGCGCTGCACGCCGGCGAGAAGACCATCAAGGGCACCCGCGATGGCCAGGAAGTGGACCTGCGCGTCGAAATCGACGACATCGACCACTTCGGCAACCGCCGCATCCGCGCCGTTGGCGAGCTCATCGAGAACCAGGTCCGCACGGGCCTGTCCCGCATGGAGCGCGTTGTCCGCGAGCGTATGACCACCCAGGACGTCGAGGCCATCACGCCGCAGACCCTGATCAACATCCGCCCCGTGGTCGCAGCCATCAAGGAGTTCTTCGGAACCTCCCAGCTGTCGCAGTTCATGGACCAGAACAACCCGCTCTCGGGCCTGACCCACAAGCGCCGCCTGTCGGCCCTTGGCCCCGGTGGTCTGTCCCGTGACCGCGCCGGCATGGAAGTCCGTGACGTGCACCCGTCCCACTACGGACGTATGTGCCCCATCGAAACCCCTGAAGGCCCCAACATCGGCCTGATCGGTTCGCTGGCATCCTACGGACGCATCAACCCGTTCGGGTTCATCGAAACCCCGTACCGCCTGGTCAAGGACGGCGTCGTGTCCGACGACGTCCAGTACCTGACAGCCGACGACGAGGCCGAGGTCCTGATCGCCCAGGCCAACGCGCCGCTGGACGAGAACAACAAGTTCGCTGAAGACACCGTGCTGGTCCGTGCCCGTGGTGGTGGGGGCGAGCCCGTCCTGGTTCCGGCCGCGGACGTTGAGTTCATGGACGTCTCCCCGCGCCAGATGGTGTCCGTGGCTACCGCCCTGATCCCGTTCCTGGAGCACGACGACGCCAACCGCGCACTCATGGGTGCCAACATGCAGCGCCAGGCTGTGCCGCTGGTCCGTTCCGAGGCTCCGTTCGTGGGCACCGGCATGGAGCGCGCTGCCGCCGTCGACGCCGGTGACGTTGTCATCGCCAAGAAGGCGGGTGTGGTCACCGAGGTTTCCGCCGAGCTCGTCATCATGCTCAACGACGACGGCACCGAGACCAACTACCGCATCAACAAGTTCGCCCGCTCCAACCAGGGCAACTGCTACAACCACCGCGTCCTGGTGAACGAAGGCCAGCGCCTGGAAGTTGGCGGCATCATCGCCGACGGCCCGGCAACGGACCAGGGCGAGCTCGCACTGGGCAAGAACCTGCTCGTGGCATTCATGTCATGGGAAGGCCACAACTTCGAGGACGCCATCATCCTCTCGCAGCGCATCGTTGCCGAGGACGTCCTTTCCTCCATCCACATAGAGGAGCACGAGATCGATGCCCGCGACACCAAGCTTGGTGCCGAGGAGATCACCCGTGACATCCCCAACGTGTCCGAGGAAGTCCTTGCAGGCCTGGACGAGCGCGGCATCATCCACATCGGTGCCGAGGTTGAAGCAGGGGACATCCTGGTTGGAAAGGTCACCCCGAAGGGTGAAACCGAACTGACCCCGGAAGAGCGCCTGCTGCGCGCCATCTTCGGTGAGAAGTCCCGCGAAGTCCGCGACACCTCCCTGAAGGTGCCCCACGGCGAGTCCGGCACCGTCATCGGCGTCCGCGTCTTCGACCGCGACAACGACGACGAGCTGCCCCCGGGCGTGAACCAGCTGGTCCGCGTCTACGTGGCCGCCAAGCGCAAGATCACCGACGGCGACAAGCTCGCCGGCCGCCACGGCAACAAGGGTGTTATCTCCAAGATCCTCCCCGTTGAGGACATGCCCTTCCTTGCAGACGGTACCCCCGTTGACATCGTCCTGAACCCGCTGGGTGTTCCGGGCCGTATGAACGTGGGGCAGGTGCTCGAAACCCACCTTGGCTGGGTTGCCAAGACCGGTTGGAAGATCGAAGGCGAGCCGGAGTGGGTCAAGCAGCTGCCGAACCTGCCGCGCGAGAGTGGTCCCACCACTGTTGCGACGCCGGTGTTCGACGGTGCCCGCGAAGAGGAAATCACGGGCCTGCTGGATTCCACCAATGTGACCCGCGATGGTGAGCGCCTGATCAACTCCTCCGGCAAGACCCGCCTGTTTGACGGCCGCTCCGGCGAGCCGTTCCCGGATCCGATCTCGGTCGGCTACATGTACATCCTGAAGCTCCACCACCTGGTGGACGACAAGATCCACGCACGCTCCACCGGCCCGTACTCCATGATCACGCAGCAGCCCCTGGGTGGTAAGGCACAGTTCGGTGGCCAGCGCTTCGGTGAAATGGAAGTGTGGGCGCTCGAAGCTTACGGCGCCGCCTACACGCTCCAGGAACTCCTCACGATCAAGTCGGATGACATCCACGGTCGTGTGAAGGTCTACGAAGCGATCGTCAAGGGCGAGAACATCCCCGAGCCGGGCGTTCCCGAATCCTTCAAGGTCTTGATCAAGGAAATGCAGTCGCTGTGCCTGAACGTGGAAGTCCTTTCCACGGACGGAACCACAATTGAAATGCGTGACTCTGATGACGCAGTCTTCACGGCTGCGGAGGAACTGGGCATCGATCTGTCTCGCGCAGAGCCCAGCTCCGTAGAAGAGGTCTAGCAGGAGGTTTGCGACGGCGGGTGACCACCCGCCGTCGTACGCCCCCTCCCTCATCCCGCACCAAGACTTCAGAATTTAGAGAACAAGAGAGAACAGGGACCATATGTCCAGCGAATCCTCCTTCGGCCTCATGCAGATCGGCCTCGCCACCGCGGAAGACATCCGCGGCTGGTCGTACGGCGAGGTTAAGAAGCCGGAAACCATCAACTACCGCACGCTCAAGCCCGAGAAGGACGGCCTCTTCTGCGAGAAGATCTTCGGCCCGTCCCGGGACTGGGAATGCTACTGCGGCAAGTACAAGCGCGTGCGCTTCAAGGGCATCATCTGTGAGCGCTGTGGCGTTGAAGTCACCCGCGCCAAGGTCCGCCGTGAGCGCATGGGCCACATCGAACTGGCCGCCCCCGTCACGCACATCTGGTACTTCAAGGGTGTTCCGTCCCGCCTGGGCTACCTCCTTGACCTGGCCCCGAAGGACCTCGAAAAGGTCATCTACTTCGCCGCCTACATGATCACCAGCGTCGACGAAGCTGCCCGCCACGAGGAACTGCCCAACCTGCAGGTTGAGCACGACATCGAGAAGAAGCAGCTGATCGACAACCGCGATGCCGACATCGCCGCGATCGCCCGCGACCTCGAAGGCGAAATCGCACGCCTCGAAGGCGAAGGCGCCAAGGCTGCCGACAAGAAGAAGGCCCGCGACTCCGCCGACCGCCAGATGGCCAACGTGCGCAAGCGTGCCGACGCCGACATCGAGCGCCTCGAGCAGGTCTGGGACCGCTTCAAGAACCTGAAGGTCGCCGACCTCGAAGGTGACGAAGGCCTGTACCGCGAACTGCGCGACCGCTACGGCATGTACTTCGAGGGCTCCATGGGTGCCGAAGCCATCAAGAAGCGCCTTGAGAACTTCGACATGCAGGCCGAGTCCGACCTGCTGCGCGACGTCATCGCCAACGGCAAGGGCCAGCGCAAGACCCGCGCCCTCAAGCGCCTGAAGGTGGTCAACGCGTTCCTGACCACCAACAACAGCCCGCTTGGCATGGTCCTCGACGCCGTCCCGGTGATCCCGCCGGAACTGCGCCCCATGGTCCAGCTGGACGGTGGCCGCTTCGCGACCTCCGACCTCAACGACCTCTACCGCCGCGTGATCAACCGCAACAACCGCCTCAAGCGCCTGCTTGACCTGGGTGCTCCGGAGATCATCGTCAACAACGAGAAGCGCATGCTTCAGGAAGCTGTTGACAGCCTCTTCGACAACGGCCGCCGCGGCCGTCCGGTCACCGGACCGGGCAACCGTCCGCTGAAGTCCCTGAGCGACATGCTCAAGGGCAAGCAGGGCCGTTTCCGCCAGAACCTCCTCGGCAAGCGCGTCGACTACTCCGGCCGTTCGGTCATCGTCGTCGGCCCGCAGCTGAAGCTGCACCAGTGCGGCCTGCCCAAGCAGATGGCCCTGGAGCTCTTCAAGCCGTTCGTGATGAAGCGCCTGGTTGACCTCAACCACGCCCAGAACATCAAGTCGGCCAAGCGGATGGTGGAGCGCTACCGCCCGCAGGTCTGGGACGTGCTCGAAGAGATCATCACCGAACACCCGGTGCTGCTCAACCGTGCACCTACCCTGCACCGCCTGGGCATCCAGGCGTTCGAGCCGCAGCTTGTCGAAGGCAAGGCAATCCAGCTTCACCCGCTGGTTTGTGGCGCGTTCAACGCCGACTTCGACGGCGACCAGATGGCAGTGCACCTGCCGCTGAGCCCCGAGGCGCAGGCTGAGGCCCGCATCCTGATGCTGTCCTCGAACAACATCCTGAAGCCCTCCGACGGACGCCCGGTCACCCTGCCTTCGCAGGATATGATCATCGGCCTTTACCACCTGACCACAAAGCGTGTCGGTTCAGCCGGCGAAGGCCGCATCTTCGGTTCGGTTTCGGAAGCCATCATGGCGTTCGATGCCCGCGAGCTGCACCTGAACTCGCAGGTCAAGATCCGCCTCGAAGGCTTCGTGCCCTACGCCGGCTGGGAAGCTCCGGAAGGCTGGGAGCCGGGTCAGCCCGCACTCGTCCAGACCTCCCTGGGCCAGGTCCTCTTCAACGAGACCCTGCCCGAGGACTACCCCTGGGTTGAGGCTGTTGCCGACAAGGGCGAACTGTCCCGCATCGTCAACGACCTTGCCGAGCGCTACCCGAAGGTCGTCACCGCAGCAACGCTGGACAACCTGAAGGATGCCGGTTTCTACTGGGCCACCCGTTCGGGCGTCACCGTCGCCATCTCCGACATCGAGGTCCCGGCCGCCAAGCCGGAAATCCTTGCCGGGTACGAAGAGCGGGCCGCCAAGATCCAGGGCCAGTACGACA
Source organism: Pseudarthrobacter sp. Pseusp20 (assembly GCF_059492155.1). Classification (NCBI taxonomy): domain Bacteria; kingdom Bacillati; phylum Actinomycetota; class Actinomycetes; order Micrococcales; family Micrococcaceae; genus Pseudarthrobacter; species Pseudarthrobacter sp. Pseusp20. The sequence continues at coordinate 3,457,731 of NZ_CP168521.1, read as the reverse complement.
AGGGCCTGATCGACGACGACGAGCGCCGCCAGGAACTGATCGAGATCTGGAACAAGGCCACCAACGACATCGCCTCGGTGATGCGCGAAAGCCTGTCCCCGATGAACACCATCAACCGCATGGTGTCCTCAGGTGCACGTGGTAACTGGATGCAGGTCCGCCAGATCGCGGGTATCCGTGGCCTGGTGGCCAACCCGAAGGGTGAGATCATCCCGCGCCCCATCAAGTCCTCCTACCGTGAGGGCCTGTCGGTGCTGGAATACTTCATCGCCACCCACGGCGCCCGTAAGGGCCTGGCCGATACCGCTCTGCGTACCGCCAACTCGGGTTACCTGACCCGTCGTCTGGTGGACGTCTCCCAGGACGTCATCGTCCGCGAAGAAGACTGCGGCACCGAGCGTGGCCTGGTCACGCCCATCGCCGTCGCCGACTCCAACGGTGAGCTCGTCCTGGACGAGAACGTCGAGAACAGCGCCTACGCACGTACGCTGGCCGTCGACGTCGTTGACTCCGAGGGCAACGTCCTCGCAGCCGCCGGCACCGACTGCGGCGACGTCGTCATCGCCGAGCTCTTCAAGGCAGGCATCACTGAGGTCAAGGTCCGTTCCGTGCTCACCTGTGAGTCCAGCGTGGGCACCTGCGCCCTGTGCTACGGCCGTTCGCTGGCCACCGGCAAGACCGTGGACATCGGCGAGGCCGTGGGCATCATCGCCGCACAGTCCATCGGTGAACCCGGTACCCAGCTGACCATGCGTACGTTCCACACCGGTGGTGCAGTTTCCGCCGGTGGTGGCGACGACATCACCCAGGGTCTGCCCCGTATCCAGGAGCTCTTCGAAGCCCGTACTCCGAAGGGTGTCGCCCCGATTGCTGAAGCAGCCGGCCGCATCACCATCGAAGAGTCCGAGCGCCAGATGCGCCTGGTCATCACCCCGGACGACGGAACGGAAGAGATCGCTTACCCGGTCCTGCGCCGTTCACGCCTGCTGATCGAAGACGGCGACCACGTCTCCGTCGGACAGAAGCTGATCAACGGCCCGGTGGACCCCAAGCAGGTCCTGCGCATCATGGGTCCGCGTGCGGCACAGAAGTTCCTGGTGGACGAGGTCCAGGGCGTGTACCGCAGCCAGGGCATCGGTATCCACGACAAGCACGTCGAGGTTATCGTCCGCCAGATGCTGCGCCGCGTCACGGTCATCGAGTCCGGCGAATCGGACCTGCTGCCCGGCGAGCTCGCCGAGCGCAGCCGGTTCGAGGAAGCGAACCGCCGCGTCGTGTCCGAGGGCAAGACTCCGGCTTCCGGACGTCCCGAGCTCATGGGCATCACCAAGGCGTCGCTGGCCACCGAGTCCTGGTTGTCCGCAGCTTCCTTCCAGGAGACCACCCGCGTCCTGACGCAGGCGGCCATGGAAGGCAAGAGCGATCCGCTGCTGGGCCTGAAGGAAAACGTCATCATCGGTAAGCTGATCCCGGCCGGCACGGGCCTCCCGCGCTACACCGAGGTCACCGTCGAGCCCACTGAGGAAGCAAAGGCCAACCTGTTCACCGGCCCCAGCGCATTCAGTGACTTCTCGTACGACACCCTGGGCGGTGACGGAGCTCCCGAGTTCCACGCCATCCCGCTGGATGACTACGACCTGGGCAACGACTTTCGGTAACCAACTCCGGTAGAGCCTTACGAGGGGATGGTCCCGCACCGAAAGGTGGGGGACCATCCGCTTTAACCCCCCGATTAAGGCATGGAGCCTGTCCGTGCTAGACTTGTTACCAATTGTTATTGTGGCAGTGGATGAGAGCGCCGGTATCAGCTGAAAAGCTGGACCAGAGCGACGTTTCCGGTTTGCAGGGTTCTTGTGCAACGTATGCCACATTTTCGCATGCCTAGGGACTTGTCCGACGCCAGTCGCCCCCGGGAATGCGATCCGACTATTAAGGCTTCGCCTTCGCCGCCCTGGAGATCTTCTTCAAGGCCCGGGCGGCGGGGCAACGCAACAGGAGAGTGGCCGGAAACAGCCACTCCGGATAAAACGGAGAACACGAGAGTGCCTACGATTAACCAGCTGGTCCGCAAGGGCCGCACGCCTAAGGTCTCAAAGACCAAGGCTCCCGCGCTTAAGGGCAGCCCCATGCGCCGCGGTGTCTGCACCCGCGTCTACACCACCACCCCGAAGAAGCCGAACTCGGCTCTGCGTAAGGTGGCACGTGTGCGCCTCAACGGCGGCGTGGAAGTTACCGCCTACATCCCCGGTGTTGGCCACAACCTGCAGGAGCACTCCATTGTGCTCGTTCGCGGTGGTCGTGTGAAGGACCTCCCGGGTGTCCGCTACAAGATCGTCCGTGGCGCCCTCGATACCCAGGGTGTGAAGAACCGTAAGCAGGCCCGCAGCCGCTACGGCGCAAAGATGGAGAAGAAGTAATATGCCTCGCAAGGGTCCGGCCCCCAAGCGGCCGCTCGTTTCGGATCCGGTATACGGTTCCCCGCTGGTAACCCAGCTCATCAACAAGGTGCTCGTTGACGGCAAGAAGTCCACGGCAGAGCGCATTGTCTACGGTGCACTCGAAGGCGCACGCGCCAAGTCCGGCGGCGACCCCGTAGCAGCACTCAAGAAGGCGATGGACAACGTCAAGCCTTCCCTCGAGGTCCGCTCCCGCCGTGTCGGTGGCGCCACCTACCAGGTTCCGGTTGAGGTCAAGCCCGGCCGCTCCACCGCACTCGCCCTGCGCTGGCTGGTTGGCTACTCCAAGGCCCGCCGCGAGAAGACGATGACCGAGCGTCTCCAGAACGAAATCCTGGATGCGTCCAACGGTCTCGGTGCCGCTGTGAAGCGTCGCGAAGACACCCACAAGATGGCCGAGTCCAACAAGGCCTTCGCACACTACCGCTGGTAATACTCCCCGGACGCCGCCGGCTCAACAGAGCCGGCGGCGAACGCGTAGTCCATCCCAAAAGGAGACCCCGTGGCACAGGACGTGCTTACCGACCTTAGTAAGGTCCGCAACATCGGCATCATGGCCCATATTGATGCCGGCAAGACCACCACCACCGAGCGCATCCTGTTCTACACGGGTGTGAACCACAAGATCGGCGAAACGCACGACGGCGCTTCGACCACCGACTGGATGGAACAGGAAAAGGAACGCGGCATCACCATCACGTCTGCCGCCGTGACCTGCTTCTGGGAAAACAACCAGATCAACATCATCGACACCCCCGGCCACGTTGACTTCACGGTTGAGGTTGAGCGCTCCCTGCGCGTCCTCGACGGTGCAGTCGCCGTCTTCGATGGCAAGGAAGGCGTTGAGCCGCAGTCCGAGACTGTTTGGCGCCAGGCTGACAAGTACAACGTTCCGCGTATCTGCTTCGTCAACAAGATGGACAAGCTCGGTGCTGACTTCTACTTCACCGTAGACACCATCATCAGCCGCCTCGGTGCCAAGCCGCTGGTCATGCAGCTGCCCATCGGTGCCGAGAACGACTTCATCGGCGTCGTTGACCTGCTCTACATGCGCGCCCTGGTGTGGCCCGGCGATGCCAAGGGTGACGTGACCATGGGTGCCAAGTACGAGATCCGCGAGATCCCGGCTGACCTCCAGGAAAAGGCTGAGGAATACCGCGCGACCCTCGTTGAGACTGTCGCTGAGTCCTCCGAGGAACTCATGGACAAGTACCTCGAGGGTGAAGAGATCTCGATCGACGAGCTCAAGGCCGGCATCCGCAAGATGACCATCAACTCCGAGCTGTACCCGATCTTCTGCGGTTCCGCCTTCAAGAACCGTGGCGTTCAGCCCATGCTCGACGCAGTTGTGGACTACCTGCCGAACCCGCTCGACGTCCCCCCGATGGTCGGCCACGATCCTCGCGACGAAGAGAAGGAACTGACCCGCAAGCCTTCATCGGAAGAGCCTTTCTCGGCTCTGGCGTTCAAGATTGCTGCGCACCCGTTCTTCGGCCAGCTCACCTTCATCCGCGTGTACTCCGGTCACGTGGAAGCAGGCGCCCAGGTGGTCAACTCCACCAAGGGTAAGAAGGAGCGCATCGGCAAGCTGTTCCAGATGCACGCCAACAAGGAAATGCCCGTTGAGGGCGCTACCGCAGGCCACATCTACGCAGCCATTGGCCTGAAGGACACCACCACGGGTGACACCCTGTGTGATGCCAACAACCAGATCGTGCTCGAGTCCATGAGCTTCCCGGAGCCCGTGATCTCGGTTGCCATCGAGCCGAACACCAAGGGTGACCAGGAGAAGCTCTCCACGGCCATCCAGAAGCTCTCCGCTGAGGACCCCACTTTCCAGGTGTCCCTCAACGAAGACACCGGCCAGACCATCATCGCCGGCATGGGCGAGCTCCACCTGGACATCCTGGTGGACCGCATGCGCCGCGAGTTCAAGGTCGAGGCAAACGTGGGCAAGCCCCAGGTTGCCTACCGCGAAACCATCAAGCGCGCCGTCGAACGCCACGACTACACGCACAAGAAGCAGACCGGTGGTTCGGGCCAGTTCGCAAAGATCCAGATCGCCATCGAGCCGCTGGACACCGCCGAAGGCGAGCTGTACGAGTTCGAGAACAAGGTCACCGGTGGCCGCGTTCCGCGCGAGTACATCCCGTCCGTTGACGCGGGCATCCAGGATGCACTGAACGACGGCGTCCTGGCCGGCTACCCGGTTGTAGGCATCAAGGCCACGCTGATTGACGGCGCGTACCACGATGTTGACTCTTCGGAAATGGCGTTCAAGATCGCCGGCCGTATGGCTTTCAAGGAAGCTGCACGCAAGGCGAACCCGGTTCTGCTCGAACCACTGATGGATGTCGAGGTCCGCACCCCTGAGGAATACATGGGTGAAGTTATCGGTGACCTCAACTCCCGCCGTGGCCAGATGCAGTCCATGGAAGATGCACAGGGCGTCAAGGTCATCCGTGCGCACGTTCCGCTGTCCGGCATGTTCGGCTACATCGGTGACCTGCGCTCCAAGACCCAGGGCCGCGCTGTGTACTCCATGACGTTCAACAGCTACGCCGAGGTCCCGAAGGCAGTTGCCGACGAGATCATCCAGAAGTCCCGCGGCGAGTAGTCCTTCCGGACTTTCAAAGCGAACACCTCGGTTGGGCAGTCCGCCAGCGGACAGCGCAGCCGGTGCAGGTGGCCGGGCCGGCCGGATTTATCCGGCAAGCCGGTCCGGCCCCTGCACGAACAGGCTCAGGGGATTAGTATTAGTTCCTGAATCTGCAATTTCACCAATCCAAAGCCCCCCAAGTAGACTTGCCTGAGTTCTACCGCGATAAGCGCGGCTGGAGGGCAAGCTATTTGAAAACGTTCTAGGAGGAACCTGTGGCAAAGGCAAAGTTCGAGCGGACTAAGCCGCACGTCAACATCGGCACCATTGGTCACGTTGACCACGGTAAGACGACGCTGACGGCCGCCATTTCCAAGGTGCTGTACGACAAGTACCCGGATCTCAACGAGAAGCGTGACTTCGCGTCGATTGACTCTGCACCCGAAGAGCGTCAGCGCGGTATTACCATCAACATCTCCCACGTGGAGTACCAGACCGAGAAGCGTCACTACGCACACGTTGACGCCCCCGGCCACGCTGACTACATCAAGAACATGATCACCGGTGCTGCCCAGATGGACGGCGCAATCCTCGTGGTTGCCGCTACCGACGGCCCGATGGCTCAGACCCGCGAGCACGTTCTGCTCGCCCGCCAGGTTGGTGTTCCCTACCTGCTGGTCGCGCTGAACAAGGCTGACATGGTTGAGGACGAGGAACTCCTCGACCTCGTCGAAATGGAAGTTCGTGAGCTCCTGAGCTCGCAGGGCTTCGATGGCGACAACGCTCCGGTTGTCCGCGTTTCCGGCCTGAAGGCCCTGGAAGGCGACCCCGAGTGGGTCAAGTCCGTTGAGGACCTGATGGCTGCTGTCGACGAGTCCGTTCCGGACCCCGTACGTGACCGCGACAAGCCGTTCCTGATGCCGATCGAGGACGTCTTCACCATCACCGGTCGTGGCACCGTTGTTACGGGCCGCGCCGAGCGTGGAACCCTCGCCATCAACTCCGAGGTCGAGATCGTCGGCATTCGCCCGGTCCAGAAGACCACGGTTACCGGTATCGAGATGTTCCACAAGCAGCTCGACGAAGCATGGGCCGGCGAGAACTGTGGCCTCCTGCTCCGCGGTCTGAAGCGCGACGATGTCGAGCGTGGCCAGGTTGTCGTCAAGCCGGGTTCCATCACCCCGCACACCGACTTCGAGGCCAACGTCTACATCCTCTCCAAGGACGAAGGCGGACGTCACAACCCGTTCTACTCCAACTACCGCCCGCAGTTCTACTTCCGCACCACGGACGTAACCGGCGTTATCACCCTGCCCGAGGGCACGGAAATGGTTATGCCTGGCGACAACACTGAGATGACCGTTGCGCTCATCCAGCCGATCGCTATGGAAGAGGGCCTCGGCTTCGCAATCCGCGAAGGCGGCCGCACCGTTGGTTCGGGACGTGTTACCAAGATCATCAAGTAGTACTTGCTGACCTGAAGGACAGCCCCGCTGCAGTAGCAGCGGGGCTGTCCTTTTTCGTTAAGGGGCCACTGGTACTGTTGCACCACTGAAAGGAGTTCATCATGGGATGGCTTATTTTCCTGATCATCGCGGTTGCCGTTATAGCCGGGGTGTTCTGGACCAGGAAGTACTTCCGGCGCGAGATTGACCGGGCCAAGCGGATCAACAGGGCAAACAAAAACCAGTAGCAACAGCAGCAGCACACCGATCTGCCGGTATTCCTTACTCTTACTTTTCGGTATACCTAAATTCGGGGTATCCTCGTCATATCGACGCCCGCAACGACGAGGACACGCAATGGCTGTTTCAACAATGACGGCGGAATCCGCCACCCCCAGGATCTGGTCCCGCCTGCTCCTGCTCGGGCCGGCATTCGTAGCTGCCATTGCCTACGTCGACCCGGGAAATGTCGCCGCCAACCTGACCGCCGGCGCCAGCTTCGGCTACCTCCTGGTCTGGGTCCTCGTTGCAGCCAATGGCATGGCCGTACTGATCCAGTACCAGTCAGCCAAGCTGGGGCTCGCCACCGGCATGAGCCTGCCCGAAATCCTCGGGAAGCGCCTGGGCACGCGTCGCCGCCGCGCCTATTGGGTGCAGGCGGAGATCGTTGCCGGGGCCACTGACATGGCCGAGGTTATCGGTGGGGCAGTGGCACTGAACCTGTTGTTCGGCCTGCCCCTGCTGACCGGCGGCGTCATTATCGGCCTGGCGTCCATGCTGCTGCTGGCGCTCCAGTCGCACCGCAGCCAGAAATCCTTCGAATTTGCCATTCTTACCCTGCTGGGCGTCATTGCTGTCGGGTTCGTTTCGGGCCTCTTCGTCGCACCGCCCGACGCCGGCGGCGCCCTGGCCGGACTGGTGCCCCGGTTCGAGGGGACCGACACCGTGCTGCTCGCGGCGAGCATGCTCGGGGCCACGGTTATGCCGCATGCCATCTACCTGCATTCCGCCCTTGCCCGCGACCGCCACGGATTCTCGGAAGATCCGGCGGTCAGGACCCGGCTGATCCGAACCACGCGCGTGGATGTCGCCGGCGCTTTGCTGCTCGCCGGCGTCGTCAACATTGCCATGCTGCTGCTGGCTGCCTCCAGCCTTCGCGGCGTGGAGGGTACTGACACCATTGCCGGCGCGCACGCTGCCGTGACGTCCGCACTGGGCCCTGTGATCGGCGTCGTTTTCGCTGTGGGCCTGCTGGCCTCCGGCCTGGCGTCCACCTCGGTGGGATGCTACGCCGGGGCCACCATCATGGGCGGCCTCCTCAAGGTCCGGATTCCCCTACTGGTCCGGCGGACCGTCACCCTGATTCCCGCGCTGGCGGTCCTGGGCGCAGGGATTGAACCGACGCTGGCGTTGGTCCTGAGCCAGGTCCTCCTGAGTTTCGGCATCCCGTTCGCGCTGATCCCCCTGATCCGGCTCACCGGCAGCCGCAAGGTGATGGGCATCCACGCAGATTCAAAGCCGCTCAAGATCGCCGGTTGGACCAGCGCCACCCTGATCGTGGGCTTGAACTGCGTGCTGATCTTCCTCACGGTGTTGGGACACGGCTGAACCCGCGGCCGCCGCTACGGTGCTGGTGGCGCGCCACTAATGTGGCCGGTGGCGCCGTGCCCTGGACAACGCCTGGTACCAGTAGAAGGACCGCTTGGGCGTCCGCTCCAGTGTCTCGAAGTCCACGTGCACCAGCCCAAAACGCTGCGAGTAGCCGGCCGCCCACTCAAAGTTGTCCATCAGCGTCCAGACGTAGTAGCCCCGGAGATCCACGCCCTCGGCGTGGCCGCCGGGGGCGGTGGCGTCAAGCGCTGCCGTCAGATGTGCGGCAAGGTACTCCACGCGGTCGGTGTCTTCCAGTGTGCCGGCGATACGGTCGGGTTCGGGGAAGCTGGCACCGCCCTCGGTGATGTACACCGGCGGGAGGGCCGCTCCGTACCGGTCCCGCATTTCCCGCAGCAGGATTCCCAGATGGTCAGGTGCCACGGGCCAGCCGAATCCTGTGCTGTCGAACTCGGAGTAGCCAACCTCGTGGAAGGGCAGCTTGGCGAGTTGCTTGTGCATATCCGCAGGCAGGGGAGTGATGCCCGGCCCCAGGGCCACCTTGACGGGGAAGTAGTAGTTCAGTCCGTAGAAGTCCAGCGGCTGGTGGATGGTCCGGAGGTCCGCATCGGAAATCCTGCCGATTGATCGCAGCCAGGGCTTAGCGTACAGCGGCAGCGAGGGGTATTGGCCCAGCAGGACGGGGTCGGCATAGATCCTGTTCATGAGCAGGTCGTAGAGATGGGCCACCAGCCGGTCGCCAAGCTTCCTGGTGGCGGGCCTGACGGGGGAATGCAGGTTGGTCAGGCCGATGCCGCCCGCCACGCCGGCCGCCCGCAGTGCCTGCACGCCGAGCCCGTGCGCCAGGAGCTGGTGATGGATGGCGGGAAGGGCGTCAAACATCAACCGGCGCCCCGGTGCGTGCACTCCAAGGGCATAGCCGTTCAGGGTGACCGAGACCGGTTCGTTGAGGGTGACCCACTGCGCCACACGATCGCCGAACCGCTCGCCGGCAGCCCTGGCATACTCGCCAAACCGCTCCGCGGTGTCACGGTTCAGCCAGCCGCCGCGGTGTTCCAGGGGCAACGGGGTGTCCCAGTGGTAGAGCGTTGCCATGGGGGAGATGCCGGCCTCAAGGAGTTGGTCGATCAGCCGGTCGTAAAAGTCCAGGCCCTCGGGATTGAAGCCGCCCTGGCCATCCGGCTGGATGCGTGGCCAGGACAGCGAGAACCGGTATGAGTCAACGCCCAGTTCCTTGAGCAGCGCCACATCCTCCGGCAACCTGTTGTAATGGTCGCAGGCCACGGCGGGGGAGTGTCCGTCCTGGATGGCGCCGGGCTTTTCCGCAAAGGCATCCCACCCCGATGGCCCGCGGCCCCCGGCCTTGAGTGCGCCTTCAATTTGGAACGCCGCCGCCGCGACGCCAAGCGTGAACGACGGCGGAACGCGTCCGGCCAGTTCGGTCACCGATTCAGTGCCTTCCAGGGTCATGCTCCCTATCATCCAGCGCGTTCGGGTCCGCGGCAATGGCCGGTGACCAGCCCGGACCCGGAGCCGATTCGCATCTGCCGCGGATTTCCGGCATACTAGATGAGTTGTTCAAGCGCTTCTTCGCGTCCCGATCCGGATAATGCCGGGTGCAGGGTCCAAGCTGAAGACCAAACATAACCCACCCCCATGGAACTGCGGATTTATATGTGCGCCCAGCGCGACACGCCCGACCGCGGGGGTCGGTTACGCCGGCAAGGTGAGGAACCCGGATTCATCCGGATTCAGTTTGTGCGGCGGATGGTGGTTACGACCTCAAATGCTTCGGCAGCCATACAACGAGTAAGTGAACAGGGCAGCCCTAAACCGGGGAAGCACAGACTGAAAGAGAGTCAGGCGACATGGCGGGACAAAAAATCCGCATCCGGCTGAAGTCATACGACCACGAGGTCATTGACGTTTCAGCACGGAAGATCGTTGAGACGGTCACGCGCGCAGGCGCAACGGTAGTCGGCCCCGTGCCGCTGCCGACGGAGAAGAACGTGTACTGCGTGATCCGCTCTCCGCACAAGTACAAGGACAGCCGCGAGCACTTTGAAATGCGCACGCACAAGCGTCTTATCGACATCATCGATCCCACGCCGAAGGCTGTTGACTCGCTCATGCGTCTCGACCTGCCGGCTGACGTGAACATCGAAATCAAGCTGTAGGGAGGTGCTGAGAAACTATGACCGCAACCCGTAACGTAAAGGGCCTGTTGGGCACGAAGCTCGGCATGACCCAGGTCTGGGACGAGAACAACAAGCTCATCCCCGTCACTGTGGTCCAGGCAGACTCGAACGTCATCACCCAGCTGCGCAACGCTGAGACCGATGGCTACGTCGCCGTTCAGATCGGCTACGGCCAGATCGATCCCCGCAAGGTCACCAAGCCGCTGGCTGGTCACTTTGAAAAGGCAGGCGTCACGCCTCGCCGCCACGTCGTCGAACTCCGTACCGCAGATGCTGCCGAGTACGAGCTGGGCCAGGAGCTCTCCGTAGAGGTCTTCGAAGCCGGCCAGAAGATCGACGTCATCGGCACCACCAAGGGTAAGGGCTTCGCCGGTGTTATGAAGCGTCACGGCTTCCACGGTGTTGGAGCTTCCCACGGTGCCCACAAGAACCACCGTAAGCCCGGTTCAATCGGTGGCGCATCCACCCCGAGCCGCGTCTTCAAGGGCATGAAAATGGCCGGCCGCATGGGCGCCGTTCGTCACACCACGCTGAACCTCACGGTCCACGCGGTTGACGTCGAGAAGTCGCTGCTCCTGATCAAGGGTGCCGTTCCCGGCGCCCGCGGCCAGGTCGTACTCGTACGCACCGCCGTGAAGGGAGCCTAGTTCAATGGCTAACACTGTCCAGGTTGACCTGCCTGCAGAGATCTTCGACGTTCAGACCAACGTGCCGCTGCTGCACCAGGTTGTCGTTGCCCAGCTCGCTGCTGCCCGCCAGGGAACCCACAAGACCAAGACCCGCGCTGAAGTTTCCGGTGCAGGACGCAAGCCGTTCAAGCAGAAGGGCACCGGCCGCGCCCGTCAGGGTTCCATCCGTGCTCCCCACATGACCGGCGGTGGCATCGTCCACGGTCCCACCCCGCGTGACTACAGCCAGCGCACCCCCAAGAAGATGATTGCTGCTGCACTGCGCGGCGCACTGTCTGACCGGGCACGCAACGGTCGCATCCACGTTGTCGCAGAACTGGTTGAAGGCACCAAGCCCTCCGCCAAGACCGCACTGGCAACGCTCCGCGGTGTGTCCGACCGCAAGAACCTGCTGGTCGTCATCGAGCGCGATAACGACGTTGCCGCACTGTCCGTGCGCAACCTCGCCGGCGTTCACGTTCTGTATGTAGACCAGCTGAACACCTACGACGTTCTCGTCTCTGATGACGTTGTCTTCACCAAGGCTGCCTACGACGCATTCGTTGCCGCTAAGGCAGCTAAGAACGAGGAGGATGCCAAGTGAGTGCAGCCACCATCAAGGATCCCCGCGACGTCGTGCTTGCACCCGTCGTGTCGGAAAAGAGCTACGGCCTGATCGACGAGGGCAAGTACACCTTCCTGGTGGACCCCCGTTCGAACAAGACCGAGATCAAGCTGGCCGTGGAGAAGATCTTCTCCGTCAAGGTCGAATCGATCAACACCATCAACCGTGCCGGTAAGCGCAAGCGCACCAAATTCGGATGGGGTACCCGCAAGAACACCAAGCGTGCGATTGTCACCCTCAAAGAAGGCACCATCGACATCTTCGGCGGTCCGCTCGCGTAGCGGAGACCACTTTAACGAGGAAATAAATTATGGGAATCCGTAAGTACAAGCCGACTACCCCGGGCCGTCGTGGCTCGAGCGTAGCGGACTTCATCGAAATTACGCGGTCGACGCCGGAAAAGTCGTTGGTACGTCCGCTGCCCAAGAAGGGCGGCCGTAACAACACCGGTAAGATCACCACCCGTCACAAGGGTGGTGGGCACAAGCGCCAGTACCGTCTGATCGACTTCCGTCGCCACGACAAGGACGGCGTCAACGCCCGCGTTGCCGAAATCGAGTACGATCCGAACCGCACGGCTCGCATCGCCCTCCTGCACTACGTTGATGGCACCAAGCGTTACATCATCGCTCCCAACAAGCTCTCCCAGGGTGACGTTGTCGAGGCAGGTGCCGGTGCTGACATCAAGCCCGGTAACAACCTGCCCCTGCTCAACATCCCGGTGGGTACCGTTATCCACGCAGTGGAACTGCGTCCGGGTGGCGGCGCCAAGATGGGCCGCTCCGCCGGCGCATCCATCCAGCTTGTTGCCAAGGAAGGCCGCTTCGCCCAGCTGCGCCTGCCTTCCGGTGAAATCCGCAACGTTGACGTGCGCTGCCGCGCAACCGTCGGCGAGGTGGGCAACGCCGAGCAGTCGAACATCAACTGGGGCAAGGCCGGCCGTATGCGGTGGAAGGGCGTCCGCCCGACCGTCCGTGGTGTTGCCATGAACCCGGTTGACCACCCGCACGGTGGTGGCGAGGGTAAGACGTCCGGTGGACGTAACCCCGTCAACCCGAACGGTAAGCGTGAAGGCCGCACCCGCCGCCCCAACAAAGAGAGCGACAAGCTTATTGTGCGTCGCCGTCGTACTGGCAAGAACAAGCGATAGGAGCCTGGACACATGCCACGCAGCCTGAAAAAAGGTCCTTTCGTCGACCAGCACCTCTTTGTGAAGGTAGCCAGGGAAAACGAAAAGGGCACCAAGAACGTCATCAAGACCTGGTCCCGCCGTTCGATGATCATCCCCGACATGCTCGGACACACGATCGCCGTACACGACGGACGCAAGCACATCCCGGTGTTTGTCACTGAGTCGATGGTCGGGCACAAGCTCGGCGAATTCGCTCCCACGCGGACATTCCGCGGCCATGTCAAGGACGACCGTAAGGGCAAGCGCCGCTAGGCGCCTGCGTTTACGTCAAAGACGAGAGAAGGAAAGCAATGGAAGCCAAGGCAATTGCGCGCCACATCCGCGTAACGCCTATGAAGGCCCGGCGCGTCGTCAACCTTGTTCGTGGATTGCAAGCGAATGAGGCTCTGGCAATTCTGAAGTTTGCCCCCCAGGCAGCTTCGGAGCCGGTATTCAAGGTAGTTCAGTCGGCAATCTCCAACGCCCGGGTCCTCGCGGACCGCGACGGCGTGGCGTTTGACGAAGGCGACCTCATCATCAGCGAAGCGTTTGTTGATGAAGGCCCGACCATGAAGCGGTTCCAGCCGCGTGCCCAGGGTCGTGCATTTCAGATCAAGAAGCGCACCAGCCACATCACCGTGGTAGTCGCTACCCCGGAGAAAGAGGAGGCTCGCTAAGTGGGACAGAAAGTAAACCCGCACGGGTTCCGACTCGGCATCACCACCGATCACGTATCGCACTGGTTCGCTGACAGCACCAAGGCAGGCCAGCGGTACAAGGACTTCGTCCGCGAAGACATCCGCATCCGCCAGCTCATGTCCACGGGCATGGAGCGCGCCGGCATCGCCAAGGTCGAGATCGAGCGCACCCGTGACCGTGTCCGCGTGGACATCCACACGGCACGTCCCGGCATCGTCATCGGCCGCCGTGGAGCAGAAGCAGACCGCATCCGCGGCGAGCTCGAAAAGCTCACCGGCAAGCAGGTCCAGCTGAACATCCTCGAGGTCAAGAACCCCGAGATGGAAGCCCAGCTTGTTGCCCAGGGCGTTGCAGAGCAGCTGACTTCCCGCGTGGCATTCCGCCGTGCGATGAAGAAGGCCATGCAGTCCGCTCAGCGTGCAGGTGCCAAGGGCATCCGTATCGCCTGCTCGGGCCGCCTGGGTGGCGCTGAAATGTCCCGCTCGGAGTTCTACCGCGAAGGCCGTGTGCCCCTGCACACCCTCCGCGCGAACATCGACTACGGCTTCTACGAAGCCAAGACCACCTTCGGCCGTATCGGCGTGAAGGTCTGGATCTACAAGGGTGACGTCACCGCCAAGGAACTGGCAGCACAGGCTGCTGCAGCTCCGTCCCGCGGTAACCGTGGCGACCGTCCCGGCCGCCCGGGTGGCGCTGACCGTGGTGACCGCCGCCGTCGCACCGACCGCCCGGCCGCTGACGCAGCTCCTGCTGCCGAAGCACCGGCAGTTGAAGCAGCACCTGCTGCTGCAGAAGGAGGACAGGCTTAAATGCTTATCCCACGTCGAGTAAAGCACCGTAAGCAGCACCACCCGGGTCGTTCCGGCGCTGCTACGGGCGGTACCCAGGTCTCCTTCGGTGAGTACGGCATCCAGGCCCTGAGCCCGGCATACGTCACCAACCGTCAGATCGAGTCCGCTCGTATCGCGATGACCCGCCACATCAAGCGTGGCGGTAAGGTCTGGATCAACATCTACCCGGACCGTCCCCTGACCAAGAAGCCGGCCGAAACCCGCATGGGTTCCGGTAAGGGTTCACCGGAATGGTGGGTCGCCAACGTCAAGCCGGGCCGGGTTCTGTTCGAACTCTCCGGTGTCAATGAAGAGGTAGCTCGCGAGGCCCTGCGCCTGGCAATCCACAAGCTGCCGTTGAAGGCACGCATTGTGCGTCGCGAGGGTGGTGAATAGAAATGGCAGTAGGATCCAAGGATCTGGCTCCCGCACAGCTGGACGGTTTCGACAACGAGCGTCTCGTTGAAGAACTCCGCAAGGCCAAGGAAGAGCTGTTCAACCTGCGTTTCCAGTCCGCCACCGGACAGCTGGAGAACCACGGTCGCCTGCGCGCGGTAAAGAAGGACATCGCCCGCATCTACACCGTTCTCCGCGAACGCGAGCTGGGCATTCGTGCCGAGGTTGCCGCACCGGTTGTGGAAGCCAAGGAAGAGAAGAAGTCCAAGAAGGCTTCAACCAAGAAGGCCGACAAGGCTGAAAAGGCTGAGACCGAGGAGGACGCCAAGTGAGTGAAAAGGACCAGAACGTGACCGAAACTGCTACCGCAGCCAAGGCTGGGCAGCGCGGTTACCGCAAGACCCGTCGCGGCTACGTGGTCTCTGACAAGATGGAAAAGACCATCGTCGTCGAGGTTGAAGACCGCGTGAAGCACGCACTGTACGGCAAGGTCATCCGCCGCACTTCCAAGGTCAAGGCACACGACGAAGAGAACACCGCCGGCATCGGCGACCTCGTAGTCATCGCCGAGACCCGTCCGCTGTCCGCCACCAAGAACTGGCGGCTCGTGGAAATCCTCGAGAAGGCCAAGTAGCACCTGCTGCTTAGCTGTTGCCCCTGCTCCCTCCCGGGAGCGGGGGCTTCCTCGTTTAACGGGCAGCGGGCGTGGCCGTCCGTCCCACACAGACGCCCCATCACTTCCTGCATCTTTTCCCGAAGCGCCCCATCAGTTCCTGCACGCTTTTCGGAAACGCCACATCACTTGCAGAAACGTACCAGCGGGAGGTGATGGCGCGTTGGAGGATTTCCTGCAGGTAGTGATGGGGCGTAGTGGACTGCCGGACGACGGCGGCGCCTGGACTGGCGGGGGAGTGGCACCTTTGGTGGGCCGAAAGGCTGCCCTGCGTGACGCCGTCGTCCGTCTTGCGGGGTGGTGGGCGGTGGTGATATGGGGACCGGCGGAAAACGTGCTAGGATATTGAGTTTGTATGGCGCCTTTCGCGCGCCGTCATCAACCTCGTAAACAAGCGTGCCACAGCATAGTGCCCCTGTGCGCCCGGGATCCGTCCCGGACCGGATGGGAGCAACTGCTTCTGGCACGGGCGTTTAGGCCTGGTCTGGCAAAATCCAGGCAGGTCAAGAGACACCCCGATCAACCGTTCCGCAAGGCTCATTCCGTAGCAAGATCACGGCCTGAGAACCGGCGCGACGCAAGGAGTAAATAGTGATTCAGCAGGAGTCGCGACTCAAGGTCGCCGACAACACGGGTGCTAAGGAAATCCTTACCATTCGCGTTCTCGGTGGATCCGGCCGTCGCTACGCAGGCATCGGTGACGTCATTGTCGCCACCGTCAAGGATGCAATCCCGGGCGGCAACGTAAAGAAGGGCGATGTGGTCAAGGCCGTCATCGTCCGTACCAAGAAGGAACGCCGCCGTGCGGATGGTTCCTACATCAAGTTTGACGAGAACGCAGCTGTGATCCTGAAGAACGACGGTGACCCCCGCGGTACCCGTATCTTCGGACCGGTTGGTCGTGAACTGCGTGACAAGAAGTTCATGAAGATCGTTTCTCTGGCTCCGGAGGTGCTCTAGTCCATGGCTGCAAAGATCAAGAAGGGTGACCTGGTTCAGGTCATCACTGGCGCCAAGGCTGAGCGCGGCGGCGACCGCGGCAAGCAGGGCAAGGTTCTGCGCGTATTCACCGACACCAACCGCGTGCTGGTTGAGGGTATCAACCGCGTCACCAAGCACACCCGGGTTGGACAGTCGCAGCGCGGCACCAAGACCGGTGGCATCGAGGTCGTAGAGGCCCCGATCCACATTTCCAACGTGGCCCTGGTTGACCCGTCGACCAAGAAGCCGACCCGCGTGGGCTTCCGCCTCGACACGGTGGAGAAGAACGGTGTCAAGAAGACCGTCCGCATCCGCGTGTCCAAGAGCTCCGGGAAGGACATCTAATGACTGAGACTCTCGAGACTCCGGCAACGAAGATCGTTCCTCGTCTGAAGACCAAGTACGCCGAATCCATCAAGGCAACGCTCCAGGATGAATTCAAGTACGAGAACGTGAACCAGGTACCCCGCCTGGTGAAGGTTGTTGTGAACATGGGTGTTGGAGATGCCGCCAAGGACTCCAAGCTGATCGACGGCGCTGTCCGCGACCTCACCCAGATCACCGGCCAGAAGCCGCAGGTTACCAAGGCCCGCAAGTCGATCGCACAGTTCAAGCTGCGCGAAGGCATGCCCATCGGTGCACACGCAACCCTGCGTGGCGACCGCATGTGGGAATTCGTGGACCGCCTGGTCACCCTGGCCCTGCCCCGTATCCGCGACTTCCGCGGCCTCAGCGGCAAGCAGTTCGATGGCAACGGCAACTACACCTTCGGTCTGACCGAGCAGGTTATGTTCCACGAAATCGACCAGGACAAGATCGACCGCGTCCGCGGTATGGACATCACGGTTGTGACCACCGCCAAGACCGATGACGAAGGCCGCGCGCTGCTCAAGGCGCTTGGTTTCCCGTTCAAAACCGAAGCTTAATTAACTACGTAAAAGGTCCGGCCGCTCCGCTCCATCAAGGAGGGAACGGCGGAAACCGTTACGAGGAAGGGCATGAGCCCACATGACAATGACAGATCCTGTCGCAGATATGCTTACGCGCCTGCGTAACGCAAACTCGGCATACCACGACTCCGTGTCTATGCCTTACAGCAAGCTCAAGGCACGCGTTGCCGACATCCTCAAGGCCGAAGGTTTCATCGCCGGCTGGAAGGAAGAGGACGCTGAGGTTGGCAAGAAGCTGACCCTCGAACTCAAGTTCGGTCCGAACCGCGAGCGTTCCATCGCCGGTGTACGCCGCATCTCCAAGCCGGGTCTCCGCGTTTACGCGAAGTCCACCAACCTGCCTCACGTGCTCGGTGGCCTGGGTATCGCAATCCTGTCCACCTCTTCCGGCCTCCTGACTGACAAGCAGGCCGGCAAGAAGGGCGTGGGCGGCGAAGTCCTCGCGTACGTCTGGTAACGGGAAAGGAAGAGAATAATGTCACGTATTGGACGTCTCCCCATCACCGTTCCTGCCGGCGTTGAGGTCAAGGTTGACGGCTCTGTCGTCAGCGTCAAGGGTTCCAAGGGGGAGCTGACCCACACTGTGGCCAGCCCCATCGAGGTTGCCCTGGACGAGAACACCCTGACCGTCAGCCGCCCGAACGACGAGCGCGCCTCCCGTTCGCTCCACGGCCTGACCCGCACCCTGATCGCCAACATGATCCAGGGCGTCACCGCAGGCTACGAGAAGAAGCTTGAAATCGTCGGTACCGGTTACCGCGTTCAGGCCAAGGGATCTGACCTTGAGTTCGCTCTCGGCTACAGCCACCCGGTCAGCGTTTCCGCTCCGGCCGGCATCACCTTTGCAGTAGAGGGACCGACCAAGCTCTCTGTCTCAGGTATCAATAAGCAGCAGGTCGGCGAAGTTGCTGCCAACATTCGTAAGCTGCGGAAGCCGGACCCCTACAAGGGCAAGGGCATCCGTTACGCCGGCGAAGTCATCCGCCGCAAGGTCGGAAAGGCTGGTAAGTAACCATGGCCATCTCCATTAACAAGAAGCGTACGAACAAGAGCAAGGCTGCTGCCCGCAGCCGCCGCCAGCTTCGTATCCGCAAGCGCATTGCCGGTACGGCTGCCCGCCCCCGCCTGGTGGTCAACCGCTCCGCACGCCACGTATTTGTCCAGGTTGTCGATGACAGCATTGGCCAGACCGTAGCAAGCGCGTCCACCCTGGAAGCTGACCTCCGTGCATTCGACGGTGACAAGACTGCCAAGGCCAAGCGCGTCGGCGAGCTCGTTGCCGAACGTGCCAAGGCTGCCGGCGTCGAGGCTGTCGTGTTCGACCGTGGTGGTAACAAGTACCACGGCCGCATTGCCGCCGTCGCTGACGGTGCACGCGAAGGTGGGCTGTCACTGTGACCGAAGCAAACAAGGAAAAGGACACTGTGTCTGCAGATCAGAAGGCGCCCGAAGCCGCAGCTGCTGAGACCACTGCCCCCGCTGCCGAGGACCGCCGTGGTGGCGCCCGTCGCGGCGAGCGTGGCGACCGCGGCCAGGGCCGCGGCGACCGCGGTGGCCGTGGCGGCCGCGACGGTGGCCGTGAAGCCGAGAAGAACCAGTTCGTAGAGCGCGTTGTCACCATCAACCGCGTTTCCAAGGTCGTCAAGGGTGGTCGTCGCTTCAGCTTCACCGCACTCGTCGTCGTTGGTGACGGTAACGGCATGGTCGGCGTGGGCTACGGCAAGGCCAAGGAAGTTCCCGCTGCTATCGCCAAGGGCGTTGAAGAGGCCAAGAAGTCCTTCTTCCGCGTTCCCCGCGTAGGCAGCACCATCCCGCACCGCGTTCAGGGTGAAGCCGCTGCAGGCGTTGTAATGCTGCGTCCGGCCTCCGCCGGTACCGGTGTTATCGCCGGTGGTCCGGTCCGTGCAGTACTGGAGTGCGTGGGTATCCATGACATCCTCTCCAAGTCGCTCGGTTCCTCCAACGCCATCAACATCGTTCACGCGACTGTTGATGCCCTGAAGCGCCTCGAAGAGCCGGCAGCAGTGGCAGCACGCCGCGGCCTGCCCCTCGACGAGATCGCTCCGGCGGCACTGGTGAAGGCCCTCCTCGCCCCTAAGGCAGGTGTTTAGTCATGGCTAAGAACCTGGTCCCCTCCGACGCTCAGTTGGAGATCACTCAGATCAAGTCCGCCATTGGCGGCAAGCAGAACCAGCGCGACACCCTTCGGTCCCTCGGCCTGAAGCGGATCGGACACACCGTTGTCCGCACCGCCGATGCCGTGACCGTTGGAATGCTCAACACGGTTCCGCACCTGGTAAAGGTAGAGGAGGCGAAGTAAATGGCAGAGAACACTGCTGATAAGGCACAGGCTGCTGAGAAGCAGAACGCCCTGAAGGTTCACCACCTGCGTCCCGCGCCGGGTGCCAAGACCGCCAAGACCCGTGTTGGTCGTGGTGAGGCATCCAAGGGTAAGACTGCCGGCCGTGGTACCAAGGGTACGGCTGCCCGCTACCAGGTGAAGGCTGGCTTTGCCGGCGGCCAGTTGCCGCTGCACATGCGCCTGCCGAAGCTGCGTGGCTTCAAGAACCCGTTCCGGGTTGAGTTCCAGGTTGTAAACCTGGACAAGCTCAACGAGCTGTTCCCGGAAGGTGGCGCAGTCACCGTGGAGAACCTGGTCGAAAAGGGCGCAGTTCGCAAGAACCAGCCCGTCAAGGTGCTGGGCACCGGCGACATCACCGTCAAGGTTGACGTCACCGCCCACGCATTCTCGGCCAGTGCCGCTGAAAAGATTGCTGCAGCAGGCGGAAGCACCACCGCCCTCTAAGGGACGGCGCCAGCTGTTGAACTCCCGGTATCCGCGGGCTTCGGCCCCGGATACCGGGAGTTTTTCACATCCGCCGGGCGATATTTTCCTGCCATCCGGCGCATGCGCGCTGGCGCGGATTGTTCGCACGGCACATTCAACCGTTAGACTCGGTTGTCGGGATTTATCAAGTTCCGCACCCCCACTCTTATTGACACCACAGGAGGACGCTTGCTTAGCGCATTTGGCCGGGCCTTTCGCACGCCTGATCTGCGACGCAAGTTGTTGTTCACGCTGGGAATCATCACCATATTCCGCTTGGGTGCTTTCATTCCCTCGCCAGGTGTGAACTACCAGAATGTCCAGCAATGCTTGCAGAACGGTCAGACCGCCGGCGGGCTGTACCAGCTCGTTAACCTCTTCAGCGGCGGTGCGCTGCTCCAGGTGTCCATCTTCGCCCTGGGCATCATGCCCTACATCACGGCCAGCATCATCGTCCAGCTGCTCCGGGTGGTCATTCCCCGGTTCCAGCAGCTTTACGACGAGGGCGCGTCGGGACAGTCCAAGCTGACCCAGTACACCCGCTACCTCACCATCGCGCTGGGCCTGCTCAACGCCACCACGCTGGTGTCCCTGGCCCGCTCCGGGCAGCTGCTTCCCGGCTGCCAGCTGCCGGTGATCCCGGACAACAGCATCATCACCACCATCCTGATCATCATCACGCTGACGGCCGGCACCGGCCTGATCATGTGGATGGGTGAGCTCGTCACCGAGAAGGGCGTGGGCAACGGCATGTCGCTGCTCATCTTCACGTCCATCGCTGCGCAGTTCCCCACCTCGCTGGGTGCCATCTGGACCTCGCAGGGCCCCGGGACCTTCTTCATTGTCCTGGCCGTTGGCCTGCTCACCGTCGCGCTGGTGGTCTTCGTGGAACAGTCCCAGCGGCGCGTTCCGGTCCAGTACGCCAAACGTATGATCGGCCGGCGCACCGTGGGCGGCACCAGCACCTACATTCCCATCAAGGTGAACATGGCCGGTGTCATTCCGGTGATCTTCGCTTCCTCCATGCTCTACATTCCCGGGCTGATCGCACAGTTCAACCAGCCCCGGAACGGCGAGTCGATGCAACCGTGGGTTGAATGGATCAACAACAACCTCACCCGCGGTGACCACCCGATCTATATGGCGGTTTACTTCGTCCTGATCGTGTTCTTCACCTACTTCTACGTCGCGATTACCTTCAACCCTGAAGAAGTCTCAGACAACATGAAGAAGTACGGCGGCTTCATCCCAGGTATCCGCGCCGGAAGGCCGACCGCTGATTACCTGCAGTACGTGCTCTCTCGGATCACCCTGCCCGGCGCCCTCTACCTGGGCTTCGTGGCGCTGATCCCGTTGGTTGCACTGGTACTGATCAACGCAAACCAGAACTTCCCGTTCGGTGGCACCTCGATCCTGATCATGGTGGGCGTTGGGTTGGAGACCGTAAAGCAGATTGATGCGCAGCTACAACAACGTCACTACGAAGGGCTTTTGCGATGACGAGAATGCTGATTATTGGACCTCCCGGTTCCGGAAAAGGAACGCAGGCGGAGCGGATCTCAGAACGCCTCGGCGTTGTGGCCATCTCCACCGGTGACATCTTCCGGGCCAACGTGAAGGGTGAAACCCCTCTGGGCATCGAGGCCAAGAAGTACATGGACAACGGTGACTTTGTTCCGGACAGCGTGACCAACAAGATGGTCCGCGACCGCCTGGGCGAGTCCGACGTCGAGAACGGCTTCCTGCTTGACGGCTACCCGCGCACCACCGCGCAGGTGGACTACCTGGACGAGATCCTCGCCGACGGCGACGAGAAGCTCGACGTGGTCCTGCAGCTGACCGCCGATGACGAGGAACTGGTCCACCGCCTCCTGGGCCGGGCCAAGGAAACGGGCCGGAGCGACGACAACGAAGCCGTCATCCGCCACCGCCTTGACCTGTACCACGAGCAGACCGAAGCCGTGGTGGCAAAGTACGCCGAGCGCGGCATCCTCACCCAGGTTGACGGGATCGGTCCCATCGACGAAGTCACCAACCGCGTCATGCAGGCCATCAAGGCCGCACAGGCAGCCTGACCCCAGGCGCCCGGTTTATCGAGGCTCCTCCCGGCATCCGGGAGGAGCCTCAGCCATTTGAAAGGACACACCATGGCCTTCGGCCAGCCCCGCATCGAATTCAAGAACAACGCCCAGATGCGCACCATGCATGAGGCCGGCCTGGTCCTCAGCCGTGCACTGGATGCCGCCGTTGCCGCCGCGGTGCCGGGGGTCACCACCAAGCACCTGGATGACGTCTTCGCCGCAGTCCTCAACGAGGCAGGTGCCAAGTCCAACTTCCTGGGCTACCACGGCTTCCCCGCTACCATCTGTACGTCCGTCAATGAGGAAGTGGTGCACGGCATCCCCGGCAGCCGCGTCCTGCAGGACGGCGACATCATCTCCATCGACGGCGGCGCGATCGTCAACGGCTGGCATTCGGACTCCGCCCGCACTGTGATCGTGGGAAACGCGGACCCCGAGGACCAGCGGCTGTCCGACGTCACCCATGCAGCGATGTGGCGGGGGATCGCGGCACTGGCAACCGGCACGCATGTGGGAGACATCGGAGCCGCCATCGACGACTACGTTTCATCTGTGCCGGGCAAACCGCTGGGCATCCTGGAGGACTACGTGGGCCACGGCATCGGCTCCGAGATGCACATGGCACCGGACGTCCTGAACTACCGCACCAGCCACCGCGGGCCCAAGATCAAACCGGGCCTGTGCCTGGCCATCGAGCCCATGCTGGTCCGCGGCAGCATTGACACGGCAGTCCTGGATGACGACTGGACGGTGGTCACCACCGACGCCAAGCGTTCCTGCCAGTGGGAGCACTCCGTGGCCGTGCACGAAAAAGGCATCTGGGTGCTTTCAGCTCCCGACGGCGGCGCGGAGCACCTGTTGCCCCTCGGCGTCACCCCCGTGCCGATCCCGTAGGCGACGCGCCGATTCCGTAAGCGACGCGGGCCTTCACGCACGACACGCAAAAGCCCTGGCGACACCTGTAAATGGGTGTCGCCAGGGCTTTTGCGCGTCGGCCAGGTGCTACGACTTCAGTTTCGGCTTCACGTCGCGGTCGTAGATGCTCTGCAGCGTGTTCTTCAGGTCCGTCATGGTGGACTTGACGTCGCCCTGCTGGGTGAGGATCTTGGCGGCGGCCTTGGCCATTTCCTGGTCGGCGCCCGGCAGGAACACCCGGGCGTTGTCCTGGACTTTGGTCACCGCCAGCTGGTCCATGGCGGTCTTGATCTGTGGCGTCTTGGCCAGGACGGCCGCCATGTCCGCGGACTTGCGGGTGGGCATGTAGCCGGTGGCTGCCGAGAACTCCGCCGTGCTCTCCGGCTGGGTGACGAAGTCCAGGAACTTGCCGGCGGCCAGCTGTTCCTCCTTGGTGATCCCGCTGGGGATGCCCAGCCCGGCGCCGCCCGTGGGGCACACGTTCGACTGGGATTTGGGACCGCCCGGCAGGAAGCCAACACCAACGTTGAACTTGGCCGACTTCAGGATCCCCAGCAGCGAACCGGTGGACGAAATGGTGGTGGAGGTCAGCCCGGCCGAGAAGTCATCCGCCGCTTCCTTGGACGAAACACCGGCCCACTTGTCCTTGTAGATGGAGTCCTGCGCCCACTGCAGGGCCGCCACGGAGTCCGTGGAGTCGCACGTGATGTTCCATTCCTTGGACCAGCCGCCGCCCCAGCCCCACAGCATGTTCTGCAGCGTCCAGCCCGCGTACCCGGCGAGGGCGGGGTAGATGTAGGCGTACTGCGCGCCCGAGCTTGCCTTCAGCTTGGGTGCCCACTGACTGAACTCGTCCCAGGTCTTCGGGGCACGGTCGGGAATTCCAGCCGCCGCAAAGTGGTCCTTGTTGTAGTAGAACAGCGGCGTTGACCGGCCGTAGGGCAGTGCCCACTGCTTTCCGTCGTATTTGTAGTCATTGACCAGCGACTGCTGGAAGTCGTCCATCTTCATGTCCAGCTGCTTGATAAGGCCGTCAACCGGAATGATGCTGCCGTTGGTGTAGTAGCGGAACCACCAGACATCGGACAGGACCACCACGCCCGGCAGGCCCGACTTAGCGGCCTGGGCGGTCTGGAACTTCTGGGCAATTTCCTCGTAGTTGGCACCGGCGGTGACCAGGTTGACGGTGATGTCCGGGTTCTTGGCGTGGAATTTGTCGATCAGGCTCTTCTCCACCTCCTGGGACTGGCCAGGGTGGCTGGACCAGAAGTCGATCTTGGCGGCGGGCTTCACGCCGTTGAAGTCGATCTCGGCTGCCTGGGAGGTAGCCTGGCCGCCGCCGGTTGTTGATGGTCCGCCGCATGCGGCCAGGGCAGCTGCAGAGGCGGATACCCCTGCCAGGCCCAGGAAATGCCTCCGGTCCAGGTGCAGTGTCATGACGGTTCCTTTCGGTTGTTGCCTAGGTAAAGGTTGGAAAGTACGACGGCGGCCGGCAGCTTAGCCGGTTACGCTGCCCTGGGTGAGGCCCGCAACGATGTAGCGCTGGAGGGCCGCGAAGATGATCAGGATGGGAACGATGACCAGGACCGCCCCGGCCATGAGGACGCCCCAGCCGGCGGCGTTGCTTTCGTTGTTCTGCAGCAGGGTGAGACCCACGGGCAGGGTCATGGTTTCGGGGCGGTCCGTGATGATGAGGGGCCAGATGTAGTCATTCCATTCGGTCACGATCGTCACCAGCGCCACGGTGGCGATGGACGGGACCGAGACGGGAACCACGATCTGCCAGAGCCGGCGCCAGTGGCCGGCACCGTCCACCTCGGCCGATTCCAGGATGGAGGCGGGAAGCGTGCGGAAGTGCTGGCGGAGCAGGAACGTTCCGAACGCGGTGCCAAGGCCGGGGAGGATGATGCCCCACAGCGTGTTCTTCCCGCCGATGCCGGCGATCAGGATGAAGTTGGGCAGGATGGACACCTGCGGCGGCACCATGAGGGCCACCAGGATCAGCAGGAAGATGAAGTTCCGGAACGGGAAGCGGACAAACACCAGGGCATAGGCCGTCAGGATCGCCAGCAGCACCTTGATGGTGGCCCCGGCCAGGGTAACGATGGTGCTGTTCAGGAAGAACTGCCCAAACGGCACCGTGGTCATGGCGGTCCGGTAGTTCTGCAGGTCCAGGCTTTCAGGGAGGATCTTCAGGTCCGTGGTGACGATCTCGCCGGACGTCTTGAAGGAGCTCAGGACCATCCACAGGAGGGGCAGGAACACCACCAGGGTGGCCACGAGCAGCGGCAGGTAGCCGGCCACCACGGTCCGGATGAGGTTGCGGCGGGAGAACGGCCGGTCACGGTGGAGGCTTGGCTCCGGTCCGGCAATGGCGGGAGCTGCGGGGTCGGGGCTGACCGGGGAAAGGGAAGTCACGAGTAATGCACCTTTCGTTCCACGAACCGCAGCTGCAGCACGGTGATCACCAGGAGGATTGCGAACAGGACCACGGAAATGGCTGCCGAGTAGCCGGCCCTGTTGTACGCCCCGAAGGCCTGCAGGTAGGCCTCGTAGATCAGGGTGCTGGTGCCGGTGCCCAGCGGCGTCATGATCCGGATGAGGTCGAAGGCCTGCAGCGAGCTGAGCATGGTGGTGATCAGGAGGAAAAACGTGGTGGGGGACAGCAGCGGCAGCGAGATGCTGACAAAGCGGCGGAATCCGTTGGCGCCGTCCAGGGACGCGGCTTCCATGACATCCGCCGGGAGGGACTGGAGCCCCGCAAGGTACACCACGGCGCAGTAGCCCAGGTTTTTCCAGACGTAGACCAGGATCACCATGACCAGCGAGAGTTGGGGGTCGTTGATCCACTGCGGGCTCTGCTGCCCGATGCCGCGCAGCAGCCAGGCCAGGACGCCGTAGCCGGGGTCGAAGATGAACAGCCACACCAGGCCCACGCCGACGCCGGAGAGTACGTACGGGGCAAAGACGGCCGAACGGGCGAAGGTGGTGCCGCGGACCTTCGCGTTCAGTGCCAGCGCCACCAGCAGGCCCAGCACCATGGAGCCGCCCACCGTGACCACGGTGAACACAGCCGTGGTCCCCAGGACTTTCGGCGCATCATTGCTGGTGAAGAAGGTGACGTAGTTGCTGAGGCCAACCACGGTGGCCGTGGGGGAGCCAAGGGTCCAGTCGAGGGTGGAGTAATAGATATTGCTGAACAGCGGCCGGTAGGTGAAGACGGCGATCAGCACCAGGTTGGGCAGCGCCATGGCCAGGAAGACAAAGAAGTCCCTGCGGGTCCGTGCAGTCCACCGGCGCTTAGGGATTTTCGCGGACCGCCCCGGAGGCCTCTTGGGTTTGGCGGCGGGGTGGGGGGCGAGTTGACGGGTCATGCGTGTCTCTCCCGGGTTGGGAGCCTGCTCGTGGCCGGCCCTGGCTTGATCTAGGGACTACTACACCAGACCGTCAGGGGGCTGAAACCCGCATATGCCCTTGTCAGGGGACTGTTATCCAAGGCTTCGTCGCCCGTTAACGCTGTGTTGAATGCAGTCTCGCACAAAGTCCCGCGATGCGGCAGGGGCGCGCTCACAGAGGGGAGAATAGGGGAATGGGAACCATCACCGACGTGCCGGGCATCCGGGTAGGCCAGGTCCACAAGGACAGCGGGGGCTGGCTGACCGGCGTCACCGTGGTCCTGCCGCCGCCGGGCTGCGTGGGTTCGGTGGAGGTCCAGGGCGGCGGCCCTGCCACACATGAAACGGACGCCCTTGACCCCACCACCCTGGTCAGGGCGGTGGACGCCGTGGTGCTGACCGGCGGCAGCGCCTACGGGCTGGCGTCCGCGGCCGGTGCCCAGCGCTGGTGCGAGGAGAACGGGCGGGGGTTCGCCGTTCCCGGGGGCGTCGTGCCCATCGTCCCCGCTGCCGCGATCTTCGACCTTGGCAGGGGCGGCGACTTCAAGGCACGGCCGACGCCGGACATGGGCTACGCGGCAACGGCCGCCGCGGCAGCACAGAAGGAAGGGCACGTCGTCGAACGCGGCAACGTGGGTGCCGGAACCGGGGCACTTATTGGCAGGGGGCAATACAAAGGGGGAGTTGGCACGGCGTCGGTCACGCTGGAGAACGGGGTAGTGGTCGGCGCGCTGGCCATAGTCAACGCACTCGGGCTCCCGTTCGACCAGACCAAACCTGGCTTTCCAGCGCCAATCAAAGCAGCGACCACGACGAACACCACCCTTGCCGTGGTGGCCACGAACGCCGTCCTTGATGCGGCCGAGTGCAAGCGCACGGCGGCTGCCTCGCACGCGGGGATTGCCCGTGCCTTGAATCCCAGCCACACCCTCGCCGACGGGGACACCGTTTTTTGCCTGGCGACCGGTGCCGTGGCACTGGACCGCTCGGACGAAGCTGCCCGGCAGGTCAGCCTTATTACGCTGCAGAGTGCGGCAGCCGACGTCGTCCGCCTGGCCATCCTGGACGGCGTGGCCAGCGCTGCAGGCGTCAGCACTCCAGCAGGCGAATATGGTGCGTACCGCCCGGCGTAGGCTACTATGGCCGATTTAACTTTTACCGGCCAACGGGGTAGTGTTGTTTGTTGGTTGTCTGGACTGCCACGCCCTTTTGGGCCTGGAGGCGGCAATCGATCCAACAAAAACGTTCGTGGTCATGCCCGGTGCATTCCGGCGGGACTGCGGCAACAACAGTTAGCGGAGGGTATGGCCAAGAAGGACGGGGTCATTGAGATCGAAGGCGTTGTGACCGAGGCGCTGCCTAACGCGATGTTTCGCGTTGAGCTCACCAACAAGCACATCGTTCTGGCACACATCTCTGGAAAGATGCGTCAGCACTACATCCGAATCCTCCCCGAGGACCGCGTAGTGGTGGAGCTGAGCCCGTACGACCTCACCCGTGGTCGTATCGTCTACCGCTACAAGTAAATTGCTGGGCGGCTTCAGCACAAGCTGACCGCTGCTCCAGTTGACCACACTGCTACACGCAAAGGAACGCCATGAAGGTCAAGCCGAGCGTCAAGCAGATCTGCGAAAAGTGCAAAGTGATCCGCCGTAATGGCCGGGTCATGGTGATCTGCGAGAACCCGCGCCACAAGCAGCGCCAGGGCTAATTTCCTTCCCTGAAGGAAATCCTGGGTTGCTAACCCACGCAAGTAAATAAAGGCAGCACAAGCTGATCTGGAACATTGAGCTCGAAAGAGTCCGGACAGCTAACCCCCGGTCGGAGGCTGGGGCCGCATGGAACATGCGGGTGTACTGCCTACGACCTCCGGTTTATCAAGGAGTACTGCCACTATGGCTCGTCTCGCTGGCGTAGACATTCCCCGCGAAAAGCGGCTGGAAATTGCGCTTACTTACATCTACGGCGTGGGCAAGACCCGTGCACACGAAACCCTGGCTGCCACGGGCATCAGCGCTGACGTTCGCGTCAAGGACCTGACTGACGCCCAGCTGGTTGAGCTGCGTGACTACATTGAAGGCAACTACAAGGTTGAGGGTGACCTTCGCCGCGAAGTAGCAGCAGATATCCGCCGCAAGGTTGAAATCGGCAGCTACGAAGGCCTGCGCCACCGCAAGGGCCTGCCCGTACGCGGTCAGCGTACGAAGACCAACGCACGTACCCGCAAGGGCCCGAAGCGTACCGTCGCCGGCAAGAAGAAGGCCCGTTAAAATCCCCGCTCGGGATTTACGGACTTTCCCCAATAACTTTCTGTAGGAGAAAAAATGCCCCCGAAGACTCGTGGCGCGGTTCGCAAGCCGCGTAAGAAGGACAAGAAGAATATCGCGCTTGGCCAGGCGCACATCAAGAGCACCTTTAACAACACCATCGTTTCCATCACGGATCCGAACGGCGCTGTTATTTCCTGGGCTTCCTCCGGTGAGGTTGGCTTCAAGGGCTCGCGCAAGTCCACCCCGTTCGCTGCACAGATGGCTGCCGAAGCCGCTGCCAAGCGTGCGCAGGAGCACGGCATGCGCAAGGTAGACGTTTTCGTCAAGGGACCGGGTTCCGGTCGCGAGACGGCAATCCGTTCGCTGCAGGCCGCAGGCCTCGAGGTTGGCTCCATCCAGGACGTCACCCCCGCAGCCCACAACGGCTGCCGCCCGCCGAAGCGCCGCCGCGTCTAATTCTTTTCCGCAGCAGGAGCTTGCCCGGACCAGCGATGGTCCGGGCAAGCCCAGCGCGTTAAGTCTTCAGACCGAATTTCCACCACCTGTGTTGCGTCATATAGCGGATGCTCGCCGAAAGGAAACCTAAGTGCTCATTGCACAGCGCCCCACCCTCTCCGAAGAGGTAGTCTCCGAAAACCGTTCGCGTTTCATCATCGAACCGCTGGAACCGGGCTTCGGCTACACCCTCGGAAACTCCCTCCGCCGTACCCTGCTCTCCTCCATCCCCGGTGCTGCCGTAACCAGCATCCGGATCGATGGTGTGCTGCACGAGTTCACCACGGTTCCGGGTGTCAAGGAAGATGTCACCGAGATCATCCTTAACATCAAGAGCCTGTCGGTTTCCTCCGAGCACGACGAGCCCGTCGTGGCTTACCTGCGCAAGCAGGGCCCCGGAGTCGTCACCGCCGCGGATATCGCTCCGCCGGCCGGCGTCGAATTCCACAACCCGGATCTGCACATCGCCACGCTGAACTCGAAGGGCAAGTTCGAACTCGAACTGACCATCGAGCGCGGCCGCGGCTACGTTTCGGCAGCTCAGAACAAGTCCGGCGATGCAGAGATCGGCCGTATCCCGGTCGACTCCATCTACTCGCCGGTGCTGAAGGTTACTTTCCGCGTGGAAGCAACCCGTGTTGAGCAGCGCACCGACTTCGACAAGCTGATTGTCGACGTCGAGACCAAGCAGGCCATCGCCCCGCGCGATGCCGTCGCTTCCGCAGGCACCACCCTGGTGGAACTGTTCGGTCTGGCCCGTGAGCTGAACACCGCAGCTGAAGGTATCGAGATCGGCCCGTCGCCCACCGACGCTGCCCTGGCAGCCGACATGGCACTGCCGATCGAGGATCTGGACCTCACCGTCCGTTCCTACAACTGCCTCAAGCGTGAGGGCATCCACACCGTGGGTGAACTCGTTGCCCGCTCCGAGGCTGACCTGATGGACATCCGCAACTTCGGTGCAAAGTCCATTGACGAGGTCAAGGCAAAGCTGGTTGAACTGGGCCTGTCCCTCAAGGACTCGCCTCCCGGTTTTGACCTCGCAGCACGCGCCGCAGCAATCGAAGAGGACGACGCCGCCTTCGGCGACGACGAACTCTAAACCAGACCTTGGCCGGAGGGCAGCACCACGGTGTGCCGCCCACGGCTTCCACATGAGGAGAAACAATTATGCCTACCCCCACTAAGGGTCCGCGCCTCGGAGGCGGCCCGGCTCACGAGCGCCTCATGCTCGCGAACCTGGCAGCATCCCTGTTCGAGCACAAGCGGATCACCACCACGGTGACCAAGGCCAAGCGCCTGAAGCCGTACGCAGAGCGCCTGGTGACCTTCGCCAAGCGTGGCGACCTCGCTTCCCGCCGCCGCGTTCTCGGCCTGATCAGCAACAAGGGCATCGTCCACGAGCTGTTCACCGACATCGCCCAGGCTGTGGAGAACCGCGATGGCGGCTACACCCGCATCACCAAGATCGGCAACCGTAAGGGCGACAACGCTCCCATGGCTGTCATCGAACTGGTCCTCGAGCCGGTTTCCGCCAAGCAGGCCGTCGTAGCCGAGGCTACCTCCGCTGCCAAGCGCGATGCCGACAAGAAGGAAGCTGCTGCTGCACCCGTTGCAGAAGAAGCTCCCGAGGCTGAGGCCGTGGAGACCGAAGCTGCTGAGGCTCCGGCTGAAGAGGCTGCAACCGAAGAGGCTCCCGCCGCTGAGGAAGCTCCCGAGGCTCCCGCCGCCGAAGAGAAGGACGCGAAGTAATTCGCTGATTCTCTTCGCATAGACTTAGGTCTGTGAACCACCAAAAACCCGCGGCCCCCGTTCCAGGGGGCGGCGGGTTTTTGCGTATCCGGCTTGACCTTTCGTACGACGGCGGCCCGTTCAGCGGGTGGGCACTGCAACCGGGACGGCGCACCATCCAGGGCGTCCTGGAAGAGGCGATCGCCCTGTTGGTACGCCGTCCGGTGCGTGTCACCGTGGCGGGACGGACCGACGCCGGCGTGCACGCCCGCGGCCAGGTGGTCCACCTGGACCTCACCGAAGACGAGTGGCAGAACCTGCCGCGCGGGCACGAACTGGATCCCGCCGTCGCCATGCTGCGCAGGCTCCGCGGGGCATTGAACCGGGCCCTGGGCGATCTTCACGGGGCCGTGGAAGTGCATGACATCTCGTTGGCACCTGTGGGCTTTGACGCCCGCTTCTCGGCTCTCTGGCGCCGCTACAGCTACCGGATCGCAGACGGGCCCGCCCTGTGGGATCCGTTGGAGCGGTATTTCACGTTGTGGCACAAGAATCCGCTGGACGTGGGACTGCTGAACGAGGGCGCCTCGCAGCTGCTGGGCCTGCAGAACTTCCTGTCTTTCTGCAAGCCGCGCGAAGGCGCCACCACCATTCGGGAACTCCAGCGGTTTGAGTTCAGGCGCGGCGAGGACGGCGTCATTGTGGCCACCGTCCAGGCGGATGCGTTCTGCCACAACATGGTGCGCGCCCTCATCGGCTCCGCGCTGTACGTGGGTGAAGGCGTTGTGGAGCCGGGCTGGCTGCACGAACGGCTGCTGCTGCAGAAGCGGGACGCCAAGTCGGTCCTGGCCGCCCCGCATCCGTTGGTGCTTGAGGAAGTGGCCTACCCCTCGGACAGCGAACTCCTGGCCCGCGCCGAACAGACCCGGGCGCTCCGCGAGCCCTGACTAGAACGCCGGGGGTGGACCCTCGGCCGGCAGCGTCACCGTGAACGTGCTGCCCTGGCCCTCGCCGCTCTCGCAGGCGATCGTCCCGCCGTGCCGCTCCACAATCATTCGGGTGATTGACAGACCCAGACCTGCGCCCGGGATGGCGGCCTTCCGGGCGGTCTCGGCCCGGAAGAACCGGTTGAAAGCCCTCGCCGCGTCCTCGCTGGACATGCCCATCCCGGTGTCCGTGACGCTCAGCCGGACCCACTGCCGGTCCGCGTCCGCGCTGATGCTGACCTTGCCGCCGTCGGGCGAGTACTTGATGGCGTTGGACACGAGGTTGTCCAGCACCTGTCCGATCCGGAGCGGATCCGCGTAGGCCCACAGCGGCGAGGGGACGTCGGCGGCGATCTCCACGTGGGAGCGTTGCGCCAGGGCCTGGGCGGAACCAAGGCTGGTCTCCACCAGGCTGGCCAGATCGGTCCGCTTGGGGTGGACGTTCAAGGTGGTGGAGGCGGAGGCCGTCAAATCGGCCACCAGGTCCAGCAGCCGTTCCGCGTTGCGCTGCACCACGAGCAGGCGCTGGGCCACCTGCCGGGGCAGGCTGTCGGCGTCGTCCAGGACCAGGTCCACGTTGCCCAGAATCGAGTTCAGTGGGTTCTTGAACTCGTGCGAGACGTTGGACACCAGCTCCTGGTTCGCGGCCAGGGACTCCACCCAGCCGGTGACGTCCGTGTAGACCACCACTGCCCCGGTCAGCCGGCCGTCCTCGCCGACCAGCGGGCGGGCGGCGGTGGATATGGCGCGCTGCTCCGGGCCTTCGCCGGCCCACACCAGGTAGTCGGCGAAAGACTCACCCGCCATGGCCCTGTTGATGGGCCGCCGGTCCCGGGGGAGCAGCGTGCGCCGGTCCTGTCCAAAGATGAGCTGGTGCCCCTGGCCGGGGAGGGCGTCGTCAGCGCCTGTGACACGGCGGAAGTTGCGCTGGCGGCTGTTGGACACCAGGAAGTGGCCGGAGCGGTCGACGGCGGCAATTCCGACGTCGGTGGCCTCCAATACAGTTTCGAGCAGCTTCTCCCGTTCCCGGCTTGCGGCCAGCAGTTCGCGGAGTTCACGGTCCTTGTCCGCCAGTTCACGCTGCTGCTGCCGGAGGCTTACGCTCGCGAAGCGGATGGCCAGGGATACAGCGAGCATCATCACGGGAAAGAGCAGGACGGTGGTGAGGTCCGAGGCCGTGACGGTGGGGAAATGGCCGACGGCAGATGGAACCATGATCAGGAAGGGCCCCGCAAAACTGAGCACCAGGCTGCTGCGCGCCAGCATGCCGGAGGCGGAAAGCCAGATGACCGGGAAGACCACCAGTACCGCGAGGCCCGGCAGGAGCGGAGCGGCGCCGTTGCGCAGGAACCCGATCAGCGCGAAGTCCAGCACGGGGATCAGCAGGTATGGGCGGTGCGCCAGGCGTTCCCAGGGAACCAGGAAGCAGCCCAGGAACAAAACCGCGTTCAGGGCAAGGCCTGCCACGTACAAGGGGGAGTGCATGAGCGAGGGCCAGGCGAAGGGGGTGGCCACGGCAATGACAAGCACAAGGAAGGTAAGGGGGAGCTGGCACAGCGCCACTTGGGCGCGGGTTCCCAGCCGCCGGAAGATGCGTCCGGGTCCACGCTGGAACAACGGCTCGGCCATGTTTCTGACTCGTACCCCTTTAGGTCCGGAAAGCAGGCGCCGCCAAGATGTAGCAATTCCCCCCAGTTACCTTGGCCAGCACCCTTTCCCTTGGATAATGCACATGTCCTGTCATAGTAATTGACTTTTCAATTTTCAGTGTCGATTCGTATGTGAACAGCCGGGCTTACTAGTAGCGTATAAATTGTTGGAGCGGGAATGGCATTGGCGCTGGGCCAATGGGGGGCCATCTCCGCCTGGCGCAGGGGTAGCAATGGACGATCTTGGTGTAGCGGTGGTTATCGAGGACGACGACGACGTACGCAACCTCCTCGAAGGTGTCTTGACCCAGGCGGGCTTCGAAGTTCATACGGCGGCTGACGGACGGGCCGGGGTTGAGGTGGTCCGCACTAAGCAGGCCAACGTTGTGACGCTGGATATCGGCCTGCCGGATATCGACGGGTTCGAGGTTTTGCGGCGAATCCGGAATTTCAGCAACGCGTACGTGGTCATGCTGACTGGCCGGACCGACGAACCGGACCTTCTGTCAGCACTGAATGCGGGCGCGGATGACTATATCGCCAAGCCGTTCAGGCCCAGGGAACTCCGGGCAAGGGTGGCAGCCATGATGCGCAGGCCGCGCCACGAGGTGAACGAGCAGCATGAATCCGCGTCACACGGGGGCCAGTCACCGGTTCCTGCCGCCGCGCAGCTCGAGCCCGGCGTCCTGCGGCACAACGGACTCCTGTTGAACCACCGGACACGCACCGTAGAGGTCAAGGGCGAGCCGCTGGGCCTGACCCGCAGCGAGTTCGACCTGCTCCATGTGTTGCTGAAGGGCGGTGGTGCCGTGTGCACCAGGGCGGACCTGGTGCGGGCGGTGCGGGGCGATTTCTATGACCGGGACACCTACATCAGCGAGGCGGACGAGCGGGCGGTGGAGGTCCACGTGGGAAACCTGCGGCGCAAGCTCAAAGAGGACCAGTTGTCCCCGCGCTGGCTGCAGACAGTCCGTGGGGTGGGTTACCGGCTGGCGCCGAGGCGGCCGGACGATGCTTAACTGCTAGCCGTTCTCCATGATGTAGGTTGACTGCAGTTCGGACACGGTGCGTGCCCCGTCCTGGGCCACGCCTGCCATCATCGCCTGGCCCTGGACAAAGTCACCCCGCCGGATCAGGCCCTCCAGGAGTTCGGCGAGCTTTGCCAGCCGTACCCCGCCCACCATGGCGGAACTGATTTTGAGGCTGATGACCGCGTCCAGGGCAGAGTCCCCGTCCCGGCTCAGCACCGCTGTTCCCAGCCGGGCCAGCCGCACGTCCCACATAGCCGCGTAGTCCCTGGCGAAGCGCTGCGCCAGTCCGGACCCGGCCAGCTCATCTTCGAGTTCCGCCAGCACTGCGGCATCAACCAACGGCAAGAGAGCGGCCGCTTCCAGTGAGGGGTCCACGCCGGCGGGAGCGGGAGCGGGAGGAAAACCGACCCCGGACAGCGGGAAGTCCGCAGCGGGGCTCTTTCCGCTGGAACCGGGATCGGGACTGTTCATTGTTCAAGGCTACTTCCTGGAAATGCTTCGGGGTCCTGTTTTTCATCATTCTGTGTAAACCTTGAGACAACCTTGCCGCCGCGCTGAGCATCTTTACTGGCCGCTGAAGGTCACCACTGTATTGATTACGGCCGGCCCCAGAATGGCAATGAACAGGACCGGAAAAATAAAGAACAGCAGCGGGAAAAGGATCATGACGGGCAGCTTCATGGCCTTTTCCTCGGCCCGCTGGCGCCGTTTGACCCGCATGACCTTCGCCTGGACGCGCAGGACCCGGCTGATGGCGATTCCGTACGTGTCCGCCTGCACCACGGCCTGCACAAAGCTGCGCAGTTCCGGGATGCTGGTCCTCTCGGCCAGGGCGATGTAGGACTCGCGTCGGCTGCGTCCCACCTGCATGTCCTGCAGGGTGCGGACCAGCTCCTCTGCAAGGGGGCCCTTGCCGTTCTCGCCTGCCCGGGCCATGGCGCCTTCAAAGCCCAGCCCAGCCTCAACCGAAATGAGCATCTGGTCCAGGGTGTTGGCGAGTTCCAGCTGCATGGCCTTCTGCCGTTCCTTGCCCTTGCTGTATAGCAGGAGGTCCGGGATGAAGTAACCAAGGAAGAGGACGAAGAGTCCCGCGAGTTTCATCATCGGGCTGCTTCCCACCGCCGCCAAGTAGCCGCCCAAGGCCACCCCGACCAGGCCGAGGCCCAGCTTGGACCCAAGCACCTTGCCCAGCGGCATCGTAACGGGCCTGCCGGCGAGGGACAGCAGCCGGTCCAGGAATGCGACATAGGCCGGGGGAGTCACGCGCCTGCCCAAGGTTTCGAGTAGCCCCGGTGCTCCCACTGGTATAGCGGTGACTGCCGGTGCGCCGCGCGAGAGTAGCTCGGCGGCGGAGGTCCGGCCCTGCTTGTCCACGGTCAGGACAGACCAGGCAAGCCCCGCAAGGGGCAGGCAGACCAGAAGGACTGAGAGCAGGATGGTCAGGTTCATGTGTCCTCAGAACTTCAGGTCGATGATCTTGCGCATCCAGAGCGCGCCGATGGTCATCAGGACGAACGAGGCTCCGATCATCACCCAGCCCAGGGGATGGGTGAACATCGAATTCATGTAGTTGGGGCTGACGGAAAGCAGCATGGCAACGATACCGAACGGCATGGCAATGAGGATGTAAGCCGAGAACTTGCCCTCGGCGGCGAGTGCCTTAATGTGGCCTTTGATCTCCCCACGCTCGCGGATGGTCTCGTTCACCTGGTCCAGCACCTCGGCCAGGTTGCCGCCGACCTCCCGGTTGATTTGGATGGCCTGCGAGATCCACACGAAGTCCTCGTTCTTCATCCGCTCGGCGGTGTCGTTGAGGGCGGCCAGCAGGTCGCGGCCCAGACTGGTTTCGGTGATTACACGGCGCATCTCTTCCGACGTTGGCTTCTGCGATTCCACGGCGGCGGCATCGATGGCGCGCAGGATGCTGTGGCCGGCACGGAGGCCGCCGGAGAGCAGTTGCAAGGTGTCGCCGAGTTGGCCGTCGAACGCTGCACGACGCCTGCCGCTCAGGAACCCGAGGACAAGCTTCCCCACGAACGGAGCGAGCAGCGCGAGCAGCAATCCGAGCAGTGGGCCCACAATCACGGCTCCCACCAGCATCCCGACGCACGCGCCGATGCCCACCAGCAGGAAGAATTCGGCCTGGCTTTGGCGCAGGCCCGCATTCTCCAGCTCCGCGCGGGAGAATAGCCTGACGTTGCGGCCACCGAGCAGCCGTTCGAAGGACCTGACGCCTGACAGTGCCAGCCGGGAC
The DNA here is from genome assembly GCF_059492155.1 of Pseudarthrobacter sp. Pseusp20. Classification (NCBI taxonomy): domain Bacteria; kingdom Bacillati; phylum Actinomycetota; class Actinomycetes; order Micrococcales; family Micrococcaceae; genus Pseudarthrobacter; species Pseudarthrobacter sp. Pseusp20. Next base: position 3,420,795 of record NZ_CP168521.1, on the reverse strand, counting down.
AGGGAGGATGGCGGTTCCGGTTCAAACGGACGACGGCGGTCCAGCGGCACTGTAGGGGCGCTTGGCAGAAGGATGGCCACGCCGAGGAGGCAGATAGCAGCCAGGAGAAAGACGCTTCCAATGGCGATGATCATGGCCGCGTCCCTACTTGGCGCCCGGGGACAGCGGACCGGCAAAGACGCCCGGCGATACGTGGATTCCCAAGTCCTCGAAACGGTCAATGAACCGGGGCCGGATGCCGGTGGCCACGGGCCTCCCGAGGAACCGCCCCTGGGCGTCCACGCCGGCCGAGTAATCGAAGACGAACGCGTCCTGGAGGGTGACAATGTCGCCTTCCATCCCCTGGACCTCGGTGACGTGGGTGATCCGGCGGGACCCGTCACGGAGCCTGGAGATCTGCACGATCAGATTCACCGCGGAGGCGATCTGTTCGCGGATGGCCCGCAGCGGGAGGTCCATGCCAGCCATCAGCACCAGGGTTTCAAGGCGGGCCACGGCGTCGCGGGGGGAGTTGGAGTGAACCGTGGACAGGGAGCCGTCGTGGCCCGTATTCATGGCCTGGAGCATGTCCAGTGATTCGCCGCCACGGACCTCACCAACCACAATCCGGTCAGGACGCATACGAAGCGAGTTGCGGAGGAGCTCACGGATGGTCACCGCGCCTTTGCCTTCGGTGTTGGGCGGACGGCTTTCGAGCCGAACGACGTGCTCCTGTTGGATCTGTAGTTCCACGGCGTCCTCGATAGTCACGATGCGTTCGTCAGCCGGCAGGAAGGATGACAGCACGTTCAGCAACGTCGTCTTGCCGGTTCCTGTACCGCCGGAAACGATAATGTTGAGCTTGGCCTTGACACAGGCGTTTAGCAGCTCCGCCATCTCCGGCGTCAGGGTGCCAAAGTTTATGAGGTTTTGAACGGTCAGCGGAGTTTTGCTGAACTTACGGATGGTCAACGAGGAGCCCCCCACGGCAAGGGGCGGAATGACGGCGTTGACACGCGAGCCATCCTCCAACCGGGCGTCCACAAGCGGCGAGGACTCGTCGATGCGGCGGCCTACCTTGGACACGATGCGTTCGATGACCTTGCGCAGGTGCTCTTCGGAACTGAACCGGGACTCAGTGAGAACCAGCTTCCCTTTGCGTTCCACGTAAATCTGGTCCATGCGGTTAACCATGATTTCGGTGACTGCGGGATCGTCCAGCAGCCGCTGGAGGGGGCCGTAGCCCAGCACGTCGTCTGCGACGTCCTGGACCAGCCTGGTCCGCTCCTCCGGCGTCAGCGGTACCTGTTCCGCGTCAATGATCCGGGTAAGCTCCTCTTTGGCTGTGCTCCGGAGTTCCTGCTCAGTGACTGCACCATCATTGAACCGGGTGCCCATCCGCTCGAAAAGTGCGGTTGCGGCCCTGAGCTTCATTGCTGCGAAGACATCCACGCCCGGTGCCTTAGGCACAAAGGAAGTGCCGGCCTCGTGCGTTGGATGCGCGACGGCGGTGATGCCGGGAGAGCGAGCTTCCGCACGTTCGGCGGGGGACGGGGAAGGCGCGGTCGCAGGACGCGGCTGCTCGAGCAGTGCGGTGCCGGGTACGGATCCCGGGCTGGTGGAGGATACGTTGCGGCCTTGGACCGCGTTGATGCGCTCGGAGAGTTTCATCAGATAACCACCCTTCGGTGAAGCTTCCGCTGTGCTTGTGCTCGCCAGGCCGGATTGAAGCGCTCCACAAGCTGGCGGAGGCTTTTGACGGCGGGGTCCTTCTTCGAGTCCTGCAGGACAGGGATGCCACGGTTCGTGGACAGGGCCACCGCGCGCGACCTGGGGATGCTGACGTCAACCGGGGCGCCGATGGTGGATTCGACGTCCTGCACGTTCAGGCCTGCCTTGGCGTCCGCCATGTTCAGGACCACGTGCCGGGATTCCGGCATGATTTCGAGTTGGCGGAGGACTTCCAGGCCGGAGCGGAGTCCGCGCAGGCTGGGGATGTCCATGGCGCTCACCCAGACCACATCGGTGCATTTCTCCATTGCGGCGAGTCCGATTTCCGGCATGCCGGGGGCGGTGTCGATGACCACGTACTGGAACTCCTGGGCCAGTTGCTCCAGCAGCCGGCTGACCTGGTCCGGGGTGATGTGGTCCGCGTCCACCGGGTTGGGCGGTGCGCACAGGGCGTAGATGCCGGCCGGATGCACGGTAAGGAAGGCCTTGAGGACCAGGGAGTCCTGGGCTGCTGCGGGGGTGACTGCATCGGTGACCGTGTGCTCGGGGTTGAGATAGAGGCCGGAGGCGACGTCCCCGAACTGCAGGTCCAGGTCCACGATGACCACGCTCATTGGGGCGATCCGCCCGAGTCCAATGGCGATGTTCGTGGCCAGTGTGGTTTTGCCCACGCCGCCCTTGGGGGAGAACACTCCGATGACAAGGCCCTTGCCGTTCCCCGACTGTTGTGCCTCGGGGCCGCGGTGCCGGGTGGCGAAGGACTGGCAGGCGCGTTCCAGCAGCACCCGGATTTCGGCGGCGTCCGCCTGGGGGCTGAGGATGTCCCGGATGCCCGCGCGCATAGCGTGCAACAAGCCGCCGGGGTCAATGTCACTGACCAGGACCAGGCTTAGGCCGGGCAGTTGGACATCGAAAACCTTGGCGAACCGGAGTGCTTCCTCGTAGGGGACGTCCGGGCCGATGATCAGCACCTCCGGCTGCTCCTGGTTGAGGAGGGCGAAGAGTTCGGCGGGGCCCGCCGGGAGGATGTCCGAGGCGATGGTCTGGACGCTGCCGCGCAGGCCGTTGGCGACGGCGGAACGCAGCTTCAGGTCGAAGTCGCCGTTGGGGGAAAGGAGGACGAAGCGGCTCACTTATACACCGTGTCCTTCTTGGCGATGAAGCCGCCGTTGTCCTTGGCGTCGAGGGGTTCTTTGGTGAGCCAGAGATCGCCGTTGTTTGAGGAGTAGATGATCTTGGTTGCGTCGATGTCGTTCACGGCAACCGTGACCATGAGCGAACCTTGCGGAAGCGTTGTGTCCTGGGGATTGGTGCCGTCCGTGGGCTTCGCGCTTGGTAGTGCCTGCGGGGCCCGCTGGACGGCGGTAACCAAAACCTTTCGGAGGGTGAGTTGGGTGGTTGGCTCGCCTGCTTTTGCTTTTTCCGCAGCGAAGCTGAACCCGATGCCCACATGGTCGCCGGCGTCAATCCTGCCGCCCACCACACGCTTGGGTTCTAGCTCGAAGGTTACTTCCTGCATCCCTATAGGCACTTTGATGGCACCACTGGACTTGGCGTCCACCGGGTCAACCAACCGTTCGGCGAGAAGTTGCTCGCCGGGGACGAGGTCCACTGCGGCGACTTTGCCGGCGGAGGCCTCAAGGGTTTTCAGAGCGGTCTTTGAAACAGCGGTTGCTGGCACCTGCTGTTCAGTAACGGACGCCTTTACGATGTCGAGGGAAGCGCCTGCCGGTACGGCCTTGGTCACCACGAGTACCCCGATGGGATCCAAGTCCTTCATGGCGCGCTGGTCGGCACCCTGGGCGTAGGCGACGATGAGAAGCGCCCCAATGATGGCCAGCACCACTGCTGATACACCGGCCAACATACGTGACTTCAATGACTGCTCCTGTTGCTTTTAGCTATGGGGTGAGGCGCACAACTGAGGCCCCAAAGTTTGGGACGTTACCAAGTTCAAATGCTTGGGCGAGGGATACGAATTTTACGAAGTATCCACGAATCGTCTTGTTTTGGACGTTTCCGCCCGTGCTCCAGGAAATGTCGGCAAAGTGGTAGCCAGTTACATGAAATGCCGCAAAGCCTTTGACGTAGTACTTGCCGGAGGAACCCGTACCGGTGGCCACGTCATAGAGAGGGAGTAGAACTGTCTCGTCGTTCATCTGGTTGAAATCGGCAGCGCTACAGATCGTTGGGGCGCTGGCCCCGGGATCGCTCGCAAACCAGATACCCGCATTGTCGGACTGGCCGGCCGTCATCGTGACGGAGCATTTTGTTCCCGAGGTGGTGATCCACCCGAACCCGCCCGGCAAGCCACCACAACCATTCACCGCCTGCTCGAGAACCTGTACGGCGCCTTGGCTTCCGGCTGGTGGAATGTCCAGTTTGCAGTAAGCAATGGCCAAGGGAAGAATAGCGGGCCCCTTGGACGGGGTACCCCATTGCGCCGAAGCGGCAGCGGTTACTTCTGCCGAAGAGATTCCGAATATTTGAGCGAAAAAGAGGGTGACCTGGTTTGGGCTATTCCCCGTCTGCTGTGATCCCGCCGTAACGGTTACAGTCTGACTGGCCGTATTGGGCGTGGCGGACTTGATGTTACTCAGCCCGTCGGTGGCGTTGCTATTCGCTAGGCTGGCGGCGAGCGGGGAGGTACCCGTGCAGTCCGGGTCAGCGGTACTCTTAGCGCACTTCTGAGCGATGGCAAGCGCAGCCGCGTCAGCGCCGTTCCGAACCTGGGTACGTTCTGAGTACATCATCGAGACATCAACCGCCACGGCGGCGAAACCAAGCAGAGCCACCATCATTATTGCCACGATGACACTCACGGCGCCCTGTTCGGAGCGGGAATTTCTGCTGATATTCTTCAGCCGCCGCACAACATGGCTCCTTGGCCAGTCATAGTGAATGGTCCGGCGATACCAGTCAGCGTGGAGAGTGTATATGTGATTGTGACCGCAATGCGGTTGCCCGATGAGCAGGTTGTAGTGCCCGTGTCGAGGTTCTTGAAGGTGATGTTTGAATCAGCGAGAAGGGGATTTAGGGAGACAGCCGTGTTTTCGGCTGCCGTCCGAGACGCCGCCGGATCATTGGTGATGGCCATTACCCGGACCCCCTCGCGGGCCGCGGCCGAAAGCGATGCCTGGGCGTTGTAGGCCCGGCTGAATTCCATGATGCCAAGGAGCAAACTGATGAGGACAGGCACGACGATGGCGAACTCAACGGCCGCCGCCCCGCGTTCTGATGGCCTCAGCATCTGCTGCGTTCCTCTCGAGTCTGTGTTGCGATGAGTGGATTTGTACACGTGAAACAGCTTGTGCGGTGCAGTTGAGCTGCACCGCACAATAGCCGGGCGCGCTGGGCCTCGGGTCTTGCTGTAGGGGCCGGGTTTCAGAGATTGGCAGTCACATTTGTAAACATCGAGTTGAGCTGGCCACCCAAGGTGGTTACTGCGACGATGATGACGACTGCAATGAGTCCGACCATGATGCCGTATTCGACAGCTGTTGCGCCCTCTTCTTCGTGGAGACGGTTCTTGATGTTGAAGCCGAGGGTCTGAAGGGTGGCGATGAGAGACCGCATTGTGAACTCCTGAGCGAGTGGGTTTGGCTGGCCCTGCACCAGCATTAGGACGAAGTTATAGCAAGGCTTGAAACGGTTGACCGGGTCTTGCAGGATTCTGTATTTTGCCGAACCCGCTGTTGTTTGCGGTCACGCCGGCGTTCGCCATGAGGAGCCGTGGCCCGGACGGTGTTCGTCGCAGGAACCCGAGCTCTTTTCGTCCCAGCTAGAGCTTGGCCGTGACGCTGGTGAACATGGTGTTCAACTGGCCGCCCAAGGTGGTTACAGCGACGATGATGACGACTGCGATGAGGCCGACCATGATGCCGTATTCGACAGCTGTTGCGCCCTTTTCGTCGTGGAGGCGGTTCTTGATGTTGAAGCCGAGGGTCTGAAGGGTGGCGATGAGAGAAAGCATTATGAACTCCTGAGCGAGTGGGTTTGGCTGGCCCTGCACCAGCACTAAGACGAAGTTAGCAAGCCTTGATGCGGTGTTGACCGGGTCTTGCAGGATCCTGTGCAAAGGCTTTTCAAGGTGTACCTTTCCTGCGCAATTGCGTGGAAAACCTTGCGGAACTGGAAGGCTTGCAGACTGCGAAGGCGAAGCTGGCACCAGGAATGGATGTGTTGTTTGCTGTAGTCGGTGTTGTTGGGTCACACCGGCGTTCGCCATGAGGAGCCGTCGCCTGGACGGTGTCCGTCGTGGAACCCGAGCTGTTTCCACGGTGAAAGTCCTGCGCAAGTACAGGTGATCAACGCGACAGATTCTCCGCTTGAGTCATTTCGACGGGGTGGCTGGCGTATTCGCAAAGGCTTTTCAAAGTGCATGTTTGGTGCGCAATCACCCGGCAAACCCTGCGATATCGGAAGGATGGCCCAGTTCCGAAAAGGACAGAAGCTGTGCGGCCACTGTCCGCCGTTACGGCAGCAACTTGTAAAACTGGGCACTCCCGATTTGTTCGGCCCGGTAATGGCCTCTCACCCAGTCCACGATTCTTGCCGACTCTCCGCGGCCCTCAAGGGTCAATGGTGGCAGGTCCTGTATGACTACGGACGCCACCTGGTGGTCGGTGACCATACGCTGAAACTGTTCCAGGGTCGGGAAGGGATCAGTACCATCGAAACCGCCAAGCGGCAGCACGGAGCGTAAGCTTGCCAGCTGATAGTTAGCCGCTGTCTCGGAGCCCACCATGGCCGCCGACCATTTGCTGGTGGCCGGCGTGGCACGGAGGCGCGAAACGATTCCGGATTCTGGCAGGTTTCCGAACATGACAGCCATGAAACTGGGTGGCACGTCCGAACCCATCTGCTGACGGTCGGGGTGGTCGGTGCGCACGCCGAGGATACTGGGGCCAGCCACGACGCCTGCACCCTCGTGGGGACTCAGGACTGTATTGACGGACCAAACGGAAGGACCGGCCAATAGCGCGACAGCCAAGAGGCTCGCTGGCACGTTCCGGAGGGCTGGAAACGGGGGCGGGACCGCCAGAAGGGTGATGGCCAACGACCAGACCAGGAGCGCCACAAGAGGACCTAGCGGAAAATCAGCGGTTGAACGATTCGCCGAGAGGAAGGCCAGAACCATCGTTGCCAGGAGCGTCCCGGCCAGCACCCAGCGTGCGTTTCGCTGGTCACGAAGCCGGTACAAGTGCAGCAGACCCGTCCCTGCGAGGCAGCACAACGGTGGTACAACAGTTAGGCAGTAATACGGATGGACAATACCTGACATGAATGCCAACACCGTTGAGGCGCAGAGAAACCAGAGAACGCACAGACTGAGGAACGCCCGATATCGCCGGCTACCGCTCCGCCGCTTGATGTGCCAGATGGCAATGCACATGCCTGCTACGGCCAGAGGCAGGAACCAGCCGAACTGGCCAGAGAATTGCGGTTGCAGGAAACGCTGAAATCCTGGATCCAGTTTTTCCGCCAGGCTGGCGGTGCTGGGAGACATAGTCCGGCTGGCGTCCTCACCGGTCAGGCGGTCCAGGCCGTTGTAGCCCAAGCTCAATTCCACCGCGCTGTTAAGACGGGATCCTCCGACGAAGGGGCGGCTGGCCGCCGGGACCATCTGCACAAGGACAAACCACCAGCCGCCCGTAACCACTGCTGTTAACAGGGCAGCCGCGACGTGCAGCACGCGTTTCACAAGTGGACCGGTGGCAAAAGCGAGATAGGTAACAGCAACCGCAGGCAGGACCAGTGCGATTTGAAGCTGCTTCGTCAGTAAAGCAGCACCGGTGAGGCCACCAGCCAATATCAGCCACCGAACCTTGTCGCTGCGGATAGACTCCAACGCAGCATAGGCCACGCCGATCATCAGCAAGGTGAGCAATGCATCCGGATTGTTATAGCGGAACATCACCACTGCAACCGGGGTTATGGCGAAGAATGTCGCTGCGAGAAACCCCGCGGTGCTTCCGACATAAGTGCGGACCATGCGGTACATCAGGAAGACGCTCGCGACGCCCATCAATGCCTGCGGCACCAAGATGCTCCAGGGATTCAGACCGAAGGCCCAGACGGAAGCCGACATTAACCAGAGGCTGAGAGGAGGTTTATCGACGCTAATGGCGTTGCCAGGATCCGAGGATGAAAAGAAGAATGCCGTCCAATCCTGTGAGCCTGCCATGGCAGCCGCTGAATAGTACGAATTCGCCCATCCGTTGCGGTCCAGGCCCCAAAGGTAGAGCACCGCTGTCAGGGCCAGGAGGGCCCACAGCATCCAAGTCTCCCTCCGGCGCCCCGAGGATGCCCGATGTGCCGCAAGGGGGGTTTGGCGTGATTGAAGCACCTGCGCTCGAAGCTCAGCGGGGTCCGACGGGTCGGGCGTCAACGCCGTCAAGAGGCGCGTACCGCTTGCGCGCTGGATGCCACAACGCGGCGGGCTGGATCAGTGCCGGGAACACGGAAAACCCAGACGCGCAACATGACGAAGCGCATGAGGGTCGCGAGGATATTAGCCCCTGTCAGTGTCACGAGCTCCATGGTAGGGGAAGCGTGCGGTGCAGAAGTGTGCAATACCAGCAGCGACGATGATGTTATTGACCAGGCCAGCGTAAAAACAACAAGTCCCTGAAACTGCTGGGTAAAGAGCCTGTCCGGGCCGTTCATGCCGAACGTAAAACGGCGATTAGCGGCTGTATTACCCACCGCCGTCAGGAGGAGGGCGAGAAAGTTGGCGGGTTGGGGGCCAAGAGGCTCCTGGAACAGCACATAGAGCAGTGCAAAGGCCACAGTGGATATGGCTCCGACAATGCCGAACCGGATAACTTGCCCAAAAAAGCTGGGCCTCGACTGTGCGACCATGGGGCGCCGCCCCAGCTCGGCATATATCGCTTGGACGGGAATGGACCCTTTCACAAGGGAGCCAGCAACGCGGACCAGTCCGCGAATGTCGTCAGCTGCTGTCTGCATGATGTCAACCCGACTGTCCGGGTCGTCGACCCAGTCCACTGGGATCTCGTGGATCCGAAGGCCCGAGCGCTCCGCAATTATCAGCAGTTCCGTGTCAAAAAACCATCCGTTGTCCTCAATATGGGGAAGGAGTTTCTTGGCGACTTCAGCCCGGACGGCCTTGAAACCGCACTGGGCATCGGAGAAACGAACCTGCATAGTGCGTTTAAGCAGAAAGTTGTATGAGCGCGAAATGAACTCACGCTGCGGCCCGCGGCTTACGCGGGAGCTCTGGCCAAGCCTCGTGCCAATGGAGATATCGGAGTGGCCTGACAGCAACGGGGCGACAAGCGGCGGCAGTGCCGCGAGGTCCGTGGAGAGGTCGACGTCTACATACGCCAGGACTTCCGCGGCGGAAGAAGTCCAGGCATCACGGAGCGCCCATCCGCGGCCCTTCACATCAAGCCGCCGGTAAGCGACATTTGACATACTGGCGGCCAGGCCAGCCGCAATGACTGGTGTCTCGTCAGTGCTTGCGTTGTCGGCGATGGTAATCTGCCACGTCACTGACATTTCGTTACGCAGATAATTTGCGAGTTTAGTGATGCTCTTTTCGAGTACGGCTTCCTCATTGAAAACCGGTACAACAATTTCAAGCGCCAGGCCCCCGTGGCTAAGTTTCATGTTAGGTATGCTATAGGCGCACAGGGAGGGCTTCCGGGCAGAATGTCGAAACTTGGGGAATACTGATGAACTACTTGGGGAATCCTTGAACTCTTGGCTTACTGCTCTGCCGGGCTTTGGAATGGCGGCGGCGGTGCTCTTGTTGCCCGGGCTGCTTCTCGGCTGGACGCTGGGGTTGCGGCGTATTTGGATGATGTCACTTGCGCCGGTCCTGACTGCGTCACTTGTTGCAGTCTCCACCTTGGTTTGCTGGTGGGTGAACATTGACTGGCAGTTGGGCGTGTTCACCGTATCCGTAGTGGTGTGCGCCGGAGTTGCGCTTGTCCTGGTCCGTGTAGCGGCCAGGCTTTGGCCGAAGTACTTTAATTGGGATCCCGCAGAGAACTCGGCAGGCGCTGCATACTGGCTTGCCTTACTCGCCAGCGGGATCCTTCTGACCCTGCGCTATGCCCAGATTGTCGAGGATCCGGCCAACATCAACCAAGGCATAGACACGCCATTTCACCTTAACCTCGTCCAGCAGATCATTGATTCCCAAGACGGTTCACCCTTCTCTGTGAGGGAGCTGATGGGGGAAGGAGGCGGTTTTTACCCTCAAATATGGCACGCGCTTGCTGCCCTTGTGGCAGAGGCGACAGGGTTGCCCGTGGTCGAGGCATCGAATGCTCTAAACTTCGCCGTCGTAGCCTTGGCATGGCCGATCGGTGTACTTCTCCTGGTCCACGTCGTGGTTGGACCTAAGATGATCGCCTTGCTGGCTGCCGGTACTGCGAGCGCAGGATTTTTCGCTTTTCCTTTTACTATCATGCAGAGCCAAAAGAGCGACTTCGGTCCGCTGTTCCCGTATATGCTCGCTGTCACTTTCCTGGCTCCCCTGCTGACGGTATCGGCCTCGTTACTTGGGTTCGGCCGGACACCGATGCCTTGGCCGCTAGGCCTCACGACACTGGTGGCCGGAATGCCCGGTCTTGTGGTCACACACATGTCGGCGCTGGTAGCCCTTGTTGGGCTTACATCGGGTTTCGCTGCCATGGCCACCGTACGTTCGTTCCGGCAACTCAAACAGAGGAAGTCCGATCCTCTTGCCTACCTCCAATGGACAGCACTTTGGACGACCGTATTTTCCCTTGGCCTGGTGGTCTGGGCCGTGGTGAGGCCGTGGACCACCACCTGGGATCCGATTGACACCCCTGCGGCGGCCATAGGCAGTGTCCTCGTAGTGGCTCCTACTCACGGGGACGTCAGCTGGAGCCTTGCGGTGGTCACACTGCTGGGAACCGCCATCATGTTCAGACGCCCAACCGGACGGTGGTTTCTGGCCGCGTACGGAGGCGCCGTCACGCTTTACCTGGTGGCGGCCTCACTACCACAGCCGCTCGCGAGGCAAATCATTATTGGTGCGTGGTACGGGGACCCACCCCGGCTCGCTGCCCTTCTGCCGATGTTCTGGGCTGTGTTTGTCGGTCTGGCAGCGACGTGGCTCTTTGAAGACATCGCCTCCAGCTACCGTGTCAGATGGTTTGTTGCCGCTGGCATCGCAGCCGCGGCCGCTACTACCGTGATGTGGCCAACAAATTCTCAAACCACGCCGGGGAGGGAACGAACCTACGCTCTTACAGCAGACTCACCCTTGCTGAGCCCCGATGAACTTGAATTGCTGCGCCGTCTTAGTGCCGAAGTCCCGGAGGGTGCGGTGATGGCCAACAACCCGTGGGATGGTAGTTCCACAGCCTTCGCCATCGCGAACCGCCGGGTACTCTTCCCGCACGCATACACAGGTTCGAATCCGGACCGTTTGCTGGTGGCCAAGACACTAAATCAAGCCACGGCCGGCTCAGAGGCTTGTGCGGCTGCAAAGAGGGAGAATGTTGGATTCCTCCTTGATTTTGGCGAGCACTACATTGATCCGCTGCGCACCGAGGTGAATGATTTTCCGGGCATTAGCGTTCCCCCGGATTCGTCGGCATTCGTCAAAGTCGACCAACAAGGCTCCGCCATCTTGTATAGATTCGTGGGCTGCGACCTCTAGTCCGCGATCTCCATGGAAACGATCCGAAGAGGAAACCGCCCTCCTATGGTTTCTGTCGGTAAGCCAGCTGCTCGTTTCACCGACTCGGCTGGCCTCTTTGGACGGCAACAACGGACCCCCTCGGTTCTGGGTGCCGAGGGGGTCCGGTCTATGGGGCGCCAGAGGCGCCGGGCTTACGGCCGCTGCTAGGGGATGCCGAGCGCAGTCTTGATCCCGGAGGTGAGATGGTCAAAGAAGCCGTTAAGTGAGAACCCAAATAAGCCGACTCCGGCCACGATGACGACAGCAACGAAACCAACGGTGATTCCATATTCTGTTGCGGTGGCGCCGTCTTCCTCGCACCTTATTCGCCGTGCGAAATTACGGATCAGGAATAGGGACTGTGCAGGATTCCTCATGACTCCTCCTAGGAGAACGCGGCGATGATGTTCATGACTGCCGGCCCCAGCAGGATGATGAAGAGGGTCGGGAAGATGAAGAAAATTAGTGGAAAGAGAATCTTCACTGGTATCTTCATGGCGTGTTCCTCGGCACGCTGTCGGCGCTTCATCCGCATTTCGTGGGCCTGGACTTTCAGCACCTTGGCGATGGCAATTCCGTATGCATCCGCTTGAACAATCGCGCGGATGAATGAGCGCAGGTCGGGGACGTCAACTCGGTCAGACATAGCCAAATAGGCTTCCTTTCGGGAACGCCCCACTTGCATGTCCTGCAGCGTTCGCATCATTTCGTCAGCCAGTGGGCCGCCCCCATTTTGCGCTGTGCGCGCCATAGCGGCTTCAAACCCAAGACCTGCTTGGACAGAGATCAACATCTGGTCCAGGGTGTTCGGCAACTCCAGCCGAATCTTGTCTCTCCTCTTCTCAGCCTTACTGCGAATCAGCAGGTCCGGTGCGAAATAGCCAAACGCAAGAGCGGCAATGAGGAACGCGAACCGTGCCGGCTCAGGCGAGGCGAGGAAGTAGAAAAGAGCCAGAAGTCCGGCACCGAGAGCCAGTAGCGGTTTCGTCACCAGGAGTCGTTCAAGGGGCCACTCCTTGGGGCGTCCCAGGGCAGCGAGCTGTTTGTCCAGCCAAGCGACGTAGCGAACTGGAGTCACTTTGCGGGCCACGGCGCTGAATTCCAGGGTTAAGCTTTGCGGAGCTGCGTTCCTGGCCCGTTGACCGAGGTTCGTTTGGATGTTTCGAAGGGCGAGCCTATCTACGGCTGCTACCGACCACACGAGGTATGTGACAGGCAAAACGATGGCAAGTATGGCTCCGAGTGCAATGGGTGACATGTTGCTCTCCTAATACTTTGGCTTGATAAGCCGGCTGAGCCAGAAGCCACCGGCAGTGAGCATTACAGCCGCAGCGCTCAGCATCAGGTAACCAGGAACGGTGCTCGTAAACGTTTTCGCATATTGACCGTTGATCAGGATCAGGGCGAAGAACAAAACAACTGGCAGTCCCATGAGCACGGCAGCCGACATCTTGCCTTCGGCACTAAGCGCCTTTACCTGGCGGCGTATCTGGTTACGGTCACGGATGGTTTCGCCGACGTGGTCGAGCACTTCCGCCAAATCTCCGCCCACCTCACGGTGGATCTCAATGGCTTGGGAGATCCAACTGAAGTCTTCGCTGCCGGTGCGAGAAGAAACCTCGTTCATTGAATCCCCAAGGTCGCGGCCGATCCTAGTTTCATTGACGATCCTGCTCAGTTCTTCCGACATGGGTGCGTCACTTTCACGTGCTGACGCGTCGATAGCTCGCAAGAGGGAATGACCAGCACGCATGCTTCCGGTGAGCATTTGCAGGGTGTCCGGCAGTTGCTCATCGAACTTGCCCTTCCGTCTGGAAGTTAGTACCGAAAGATAGGCGAGCATTCCGGCCGGAACAACTGCGAGCAGAATGATCGCGAAGAAGAGCCCCCCAAGCAGGAAACCGAAGACGCTTCCCGCCAGCGCGCCCGCGCCCATCATGAGCAGGAAGTCGGCTGGCTGGGTCTTTAACCCGGCCTGTTCCAGCTTTTCGCGGCTAACCAGAAAGTCTTTTCTTCCTTTCATACGTTTGTTGATGGCGCCAACTGCAGTATCGGTGAGGACAGTCAGCCTGGAAGCACCTGCGGGCACATCCGGCCGGCGCCGTGAGAGCGGAATCGCATGACGGGGTTTCAGTACGACAATGAAAGTGACAATGATCGACGTGAAGATCATTAGCACCCCCGCAACCAACATCATGACCGGAGCTTCTGGAGTTTCCATCTATCGACTCCTTGGCCCTTGCGCACCAAAAACAGCAGGGGAGATTTTGATTCCCAGTTCCTCGAACCTGTCCGTGAACCGGGGCCGGACTCCGGTAGGAATAGGCTTCCCAAGGAATCGGCCGTTCGCGTCAATGCCCGCGGAATAGTCGAAGACGAAGGCATCCTGAAGCGTGACGATGTCTCCTTCCATGCCCTGCACTTCAGTTATGTGTGTCACCCGCCGTGATCCGTCCCTGAGCCGCGAGATATGCACGATCAGGTTTACCGCGGACGCAATCTGCTCCCGGATTGCCCTGAGCGGTAGGTCCATCCCTGCCATGAGGACAAGTGTTTCCAGGCGGGCCACTGCGTCACGAGGCGAGTTGGCGTGGACGGTCGAGATCGAGCCGTCGTGGCCGGTGTTCATCGCCTGGAGCATATCGAGTGATTCGCCGCCACGGACCTCACCGACAACAATGCGGTCAGGCCTCATACGAAGAGAGTTGCGGACCAGATCACGAATAGAGACCTCGCCCTTGCCTTCAATATTCGCTGGCCGGCTTTCGAGTCTGACCACGTGGTCCTGCTGAAGCTGCAGTTCGACGGCATCCTCGATGGTCACGATGCGGTCCGTAGCGGGGATGAAGGAGGAAAGCACGTTCAACATCGTCGTCTTGCCGGTGCCCGTACCACCGGAAACGATGATGTTCATCCTTGCCAATACGCATGCCTGGAGCAACTCGGCCATTTCGGGGGACAGGCTTCCGAAGCTGACCAGTTTTTGTACCGTCAGCGCCTCGCGCCCGAACTTACGGATTGTCAGCGACGCGCCGTTCACCGCCAACGGAGGGATGATCGCGTTTACACGGGATCCATCGGCCAAGCGAGCATCCACAAGTGGGGACGATTCATCGATTCGGCGCCCAATCCGGGTGACGATCCGCTCAATGACCCTACGAAGAGCATCCTCATTACTGAACTTGGTGTCGGTGAGGAAAAGGTGCCCATTTCGCTCGACGTATATCTGGTCCGCCCTGTTCACCATAATTTCTGTGACTGACGGGTCGTCCAGGTACCGCTGCAGCGGTCCATGTCCGAGGACATCGTCGATGATCTCCCGTGTGAGGCGCTGTCGCTCACCCTGTGACAGAGGGACCTGTTCCTCATCAACAACTGCCTTCAGCTCATCCTTTACAAACTGATGGAGCTCAGCCTCCTCAAGGGATGAGTCCGTGATCCGGGAGCCCAGCCTCTCGTAGAGTGCCTGACTGGCCCGTTCCTTGAGGCCTGTGAGTGCCTCGCTCGCAGTTCCACCGGTTACTTCTATCGTCACCGGGGCTTGGGCCTGCTCAGCTGCTTGAGCCAGTTGAATAGAACCCAAGGTAGATGCGAGGTATGGGGCAGCTTCGGAAGTGGGAGCATCGGACTCGCCACGCAACTTTGCAAAACGGTTGGAGAGACTCACTGAACTACCGCCCTTCTGTGGACCTTCTTGCGTGGCGCTTCCCAATTAGGTTTGAACCGCTCGACCAACTTGCGCAGCCCCTTGGCTGCTCCATCCCGGCTGCCATCCTGAAGCAGCGGGACGCCCTTGTTCGTCGAGAATGGGACCGCGCGGGACTTGGGAAGAACGACATCTACAGGCGCGCCAATGGTGGCCTCAACGTCTTGAACTGTCAGGCCCGTCCGCCGATCCGCCATGTTTAGCACCACGTGCCGGTTATCAGGGAGCAGATCGAGTTCCGAAAGGATCTGGAACCCCGTTCGCAACCCACGAATACTCGGGACATCCATTCCGCATACCCAAACAGCGTCCGTGGCCTGCTCCAGAGTGGCCAGCACGTGCTCGCCAAGGCCGGGTGCGGTATCGACCACCACATATTGGAACTCTGCCCTCAGTTGGCGAAGTAAGTGGCTTATATTTTCGCCGGATATCCGGTCCATATCGATAGGATTGCGGGGCGCGCACAGGACGTAAATGTTGCCTGGGTGGAGAGACAAATAGGTCTTGAGTACCATTGCATCCTGGCTCGCGGCACCCACCACAGCCTCCGTGATCGTGAATTCAGGCTCAAGCATCAGGCCGCTTGCTATGTCCCCGAACTGGAGATCCAGGTCGACAACCACGACGCTCATGGGTGAAACCTGTCCCAAGCCGATCGCAAGGTTGCTGGCCACCGTCGTCTTACCCACCCCGCCTTTGGGAGACATGACGGCGATGACCCGGCCTCCTTCAGCGGCCGGACGCTCGGCAGTGTTTGGTGCCAAACCCCGCCGGCGTCCGGCGGCCGCAAGGCTCGCCCGTTCCACCAGTGCTCGAACCTGGTCTAGGTCTGCTGCGGGCGGGATCAGATCACGAATACCGGAACGCATTGCATTCAAGGCAAGATCGCCGTCGTCATCTGCCGCCAGCACGATGCTGATTTCGGGATATTGCAGGTCCATGACCGCGGCGAATTTCAGGGCTTCCTCCTGCGGAAGCCCTGGGCCAAGAATGAGCACCTCTGGAGGTTCGCCTGCTTGCTGCCGAAGGAGATCTTCAGGGGACTCGGGAAGGTAAGCGGCTTGGAAAAACTGCAATGATCCGCTCAACGGGGCTACAGATGCCCGAACCTTGCGCTCGTAGTCAAGGGATGGCGATATCAGAATGAACCGGCTCATTTGAATACCTTTGTTTGGTTGACTACACCGTTGGTGCCTTCAGTGGCGTCGGCCGGTTCTTTCGAGAGGTAGACCTTCCCGAATTCAGCGGCATAAACGAGCTTTTCGGTGTCGACTGCATTCCGGGCGAACGTGATCAGGTACGAATCGCTTGTAGCTGGCTTGTTCTCGCTAGCCGCGTTGAGGGCACCCGATGAGCTCCCTTGAGTTGATTGCGCCTGCGTTTGGGCTGCGGCTCCCGAACTGAACTGAACGGCAGTGACTAGAACCTTGTGGAACGTGAGCTGGGTTCCGTTGCCGACGCCCGAAGGATCTGTCATGGAGATGAACACGCCTACTGTGTCGCCGGCCTGGATCTTGCCGCCGACGACCCGCTCAATCCCCAGGCGAAGAGTGATTTCCTGGAGCCCGGGTGGCACCGCAACCCGTGACGGGCCGAGGTAGGCATTTGCGTCTACGAGGCGGCTGCTGAGGAGCTGCTCGCCAGGCACCAGCGCGACTGCGGTGACTGTCGATCCCAACGAGGCCAGATCGTGGACTCCATCGACTGCCACGGCGGTGCGTGGCACTGCTTTAGTAGTAACGTACTGCGAGAGTTGGCTGGCCGGCGTTCCGGCCGGGACGTTCTGTTTGACGACCAGTACGTCCTCTGTTTCGGTGTTTGCCAAGGCGCGTCGATCCGCTCCTTGGACGTAATTGAAGAGAAGGACTGTGCCAAGAACTGCTACCACCAGTGCGGCTATGCCTCCCAGTAGGCGTGTTTTCATTACTTTCCCCTTAGTTGGAACTATTTGATGAGCCGGATTTCCGACGTGCCCAGATTTTGGCCTCCAGGAATGTAGCCACCGGAGCCGATAACCGAGTATTTGACGAACTGGCCGATGACAC
The DNA here is from genome assembly GCF_059492155.1 of Pseudarthrobacter sp. Pseusp20. Classification (NCBI taxonomy): domain Bacteria; kingdom Bacillati; phylum Actinomycetota; class Actinomycetes; order Micrococcales; family Micrococcaceae; genus Pseudarthrobacter; species Pseudarthrobacter sp. Pseusp20. The sequence goes on along the minus strand of NZ_CP168521.1, from coordinate 3,403,649 downwards.
AGCGGTCGTTTCCGCCTGAGCAAGCTAGGGAGCTTGTCATTCCGGGGTCACTGGCGGTGTTGCGGAACTCGTAAACTCCGTTGTTGCCGAACTTCCAGCCCCAGATTTTGAATGTTGCGTAACCAATAATGTGGAACGAACCACCCTGCCCAGTGCCAGAGGACGTGTCGAACACGGGGAATTCGACTTTGACTTCTCCTCCTGCTTCGATCGTGGTTTTCCAGGTACCGAGAATTGTTGCGCAGCCACTTGGAGGGTTATTGCCGGGGTCCGATCCCATATCATTTGTTCCCACTTGTGTGTCAGCGACACAGGGGGAGTCCTGGTCAAGCCAGCCCCAACCGCCTGGAATCTGTGTTCCGGAGGGGCCCGTGCATGTCCCTCCCGGTTTGTATGACATCTTCTGAACTTCCGCCGTCTGGCTCCCTGAAGCCAGGTTGTAACAGTTGTTAGACAAAGCCAGCGGGAATCCGGAGCCGCCACCAGGGGGGCCCGCAGCTGCTACAGCTTGGGCACCAACCGTTACCGGGCCAGCGTTAATTGCATTTGCGAATAGGTTCGTCAGAAAACTGGACGAACCATTTTTCGTGGACGTAGTGACTGTCACTTGACCGGGTGTCGAAAGATCAACGGAAGCCGTGCTGGCGCCATCGTTGGAGTTTGAATTTGCCAAGTCATTCGCAAGGGCAGGAGTACAGGTGCCGGCCTGGCAACTTAGAGCAACGGCTAGGGCGCTTGCGTCGGCGCCATTTTGCAGTTGCGCGCGCTCGGCATAGATCTGCCCGACATCGACCGCCATTGCACCCGCGCCTATGAGGACGAGCATCATGACAGCGACTGTCACACCGGCTGCTCCGCGTTCACCTTCGTTTGCACCCCTTGCCTTTTTGACTAACCGCCACATTGCATAGCCCCTTTACCTGTGACTGTGAGGCTCGGGCCGAAAAACCCTGTTAGAGAAGAGCCGCTGTATTTGACCGTTACTACTGCAGTCGATGCTGGCGTCGCTGCCGGGCAGGTCGCTGACGAGAAGTCGAAGGTGAGCAGAGAGGAGTTAATTGAAGGTGCGCCGGCCTTGCCAGCTGCCGTTGCTTTCGTCGCGTCCTTGGTGATGGCCATCGTCCGGGCAGCTTCGCGTGATGCCTGCGTGACAGAGACTTGAATGTTGTATGCATTTGAGAACTCGACGATGGCTATGATCAAAGCGACCAGAATCGGGGCGACTAACGCGAATTCGACTGCAACGGCACCCCGTTCACCGTTATCAGAAGTTCTGTTGCTGCGTTTCAAAGGGTCCCCCTGGACGGTTGCAGCTTGAAAAGGGTCGGTGTGCCGTGCTCGGGAGCACGGCACACCGATTCCGGATAACTACCAAGCGCCGACAGTGCCGGCTAGACCATTGAAGAAGGCATTCAGGTTAGTGCCGAAGAGAGTTACCCCTGCGACGATAACCAAGGCAATAAGTCCAACGAGCAGTGAGTATTCAGTGGCCGTTGCGCCCTTTTCGCTGGTGAAGATTGTCCGGATGGCAACCGCCAGTTCTCGAACAAAGGCATTAATGTTTGACATTTTGTCGACACTCCCTCGTTGACGTTGGCTTCTACCAGGCGCCAACCTTGCCAGCGAGTCCGTTGAAGAAGGTGTTGAGGTTGCCGCCGAAGAGCGTTACGCCCGCGACGATCACCAGTGCGATGAGGCCTACCAGCAGGGAGTACTCGGTGGCCGTCGCTCCCTTTTCCGAGGAGAAACGCTCCTTGACACCGGTGACGAAAGCCATCATCGAGACCATGAGAGAAGTCATTGTATTTTCCTTAATTCGGTGAAATTGAAGTGATTTGTATTTCAACGAATTTCCAGCTGCCCCCATAAATCCTTAGCGGCTGGACTTCGCTAAGAAGAGATTGTCATTCAAGCCAACGGGCAACAATGCGTAGTAGTACTCGAATTTTTCGTGGCATGCTGAACTGACGTACTCGAATACTCGGAAAGGTACCTAGGGTGAGATCCGCGTGTTCTCTTTACTACTTGGATGGGTGCGCTTCACCACGAGCGGGAGGCGTCCGGAAGGGAGTGTTCCGGCTACGGGATGAGCAGTGCTGTGATGGCCAGGGCGCCCAGCATAGCGGGGCCATGTGCCACTTCCTTGGCCTTATTCCGGCGTTTTCCACCGACGATTATGGCTGTGCTGATCCCGTTCACAATGAAGCCCAGAAGGCCGCCATACAGCAGTTGGCTCCAACCTAGGTACCCCAGATAAAGGCCGATAGGTGCCGCCAGCTTTACATCACCCATACCGATGGCACCAGGCGAAATCAAAGCCAAAAGAACGTAGATGGCGAACAAAATCGCGGCGCTGAGAAGTGCGCGCAGAAAGTCATCAGCCTGCTGACCAAATATCAGGGGTGCTGCCAACAAGAGAACGCCGGCTACTAGCAAAATTATGACCAGCTGGTTGGGCAATAAATGCAGCGCAATATCCACCCTGGCAAGCTGCACACCAAGCACGGCCAGGAGTATCAATGCGGGCAGTGCCGCAGTATTTCCGAAACGCACAACGAGGGCGACACAGGCGGCGCCGGTGATTGCCGCCGTCGTAATCCGAACCCGCAAAGTAGGAAGGCCACCCAGCCGCGGGAGCAGTCGCGAAATCAAGAGCTCGGCCACGGGGGAGAGGAAGAGCCCCAGGAGGCCGATGGCAACGACCATGAGACCAGCGGTCGGACCGTTGCCCCCTGCTGATACCACTGCGGCCCCCTAAGTAGCTTGGGCCGGCGCGGGATGTACCCACCGCCGGCTACCCCATTTTGACCCTGAACCCCTTGACGCGCTAATCTTGGTAGTCGTTGTGCGTGTCCTATTCCGATGGTGCGTGCCCGCTTGAGAATCCGGTTGCAGGATAACTACTCAACGTGCACATTCGGAACTTCAGGATGACTGGTTACATGGAGCCCTCACCTCTGTTCCGGTAGCGCGCAGACAGTAGGTGCGCGAGCTAGCGACACCTAAACAAGAACGCCAGAACAAGAACGAGGCAAACACCGTGCGTACGTACACCCCGAAGCCCGGCGATATCAACCGCCAGTGGCACGTCATTGACGCCACCGACGTTGTCCTTGGTCGTCTTGCAAGCCAGACCGCAATCCTGCTGCGCGGCAAGCACAAGGCCACTTTCGCATCCCACATGGACATGGGCGACTTTGTCATCATCATCAACGCCGAGAAGGTAGCCCTGACCGGTGCCAAGCTGGAGCAGAAGCGCGCATACCGCCACTCCGGCTACCCGGGCGGCCTGACCTCCGTCAACTACGCGGAACTGCTGGAATCGAACCCGGTCCGCGCCGTTGAGAAGGCCATCAAGGGCATGCTCCCCAAGAACTCCCTGGCTGCCCAGCAGCTCGGCAAGCTGAAGGTGTACCGCGGTGCCGAGCACCCGCACGCCGCCCAGCAGCCCAAGACTTTCGAAATCACCCAGGTCGCCCAGTAGTCCTGGCCACCAAACAACTTATCTATACAAGGAGAATCGTGGCTCAGAACGAAGAGACCACCGAGGTCGTCGAGGCCGAGGAAAACCTGACCAGCTACACCTCTGAGAGCTCAGCTGCTGAAGCTGCTCCCAAGAAGGAGCGCCCGGCCCTGACCGTTGCCGGCGCAGCTGTTGGCCGCCGCAAGGAAGCCGTTGCACGCGTCCGCGTTGTGCCCGGCTCCGGCAAGTGGACCATCAACGGCCGCGAGCTGGCGAACTACTTCCCCAACAAGCTGCACCAGCAGGACGTCAACGAGCCCTTCAAGATCCTCGATCTCGAAGGTGCCTACGACGTCATCGCCCGCATCCACGGCGGCGGCATCTCCGGCCAGGCAGGCGCCCTGCGTCTTGGCATCGCCCGTTCCCTGAACGAGATCGACGTCGAGAACAACCGCGCGACCCTGAAGAAGGCCGGTTACCTGTCCCGCGACGCCCGTGTCATCGAGCGTAAGAAGGCTGGTCTCAAGAAGGCCCGTAAGGCTCAGCAGTACTCCAAGCGCTAAATCCGCTTGCACAGAAGCCCGCCCCGCTATCCAGCGGGGCGGGCTTCTGTCGCTTCAGTCTGGTAGTTGCTGCGTCAGATCATACAGACGAACACCGGCGAATTCCCGGTATGGGTAGTGGTCTTGGATCCAAGCGACAACCGACAGTGTGTTCGGGCTGGCAGACCAACTTAGGATACCCGGCTGGTGGATGTAGTAGTGCACTTCTCCTGCGTGTAGATAGTCCTTAAAGGAGTTCAGTGACGGGTAAGAATCCAGAGCAGAGAAACCGCCAACGGACATCACCGGACGCTTCGTAGCCAGTTGGTAAAGGGCCGCATTTTCGCTTCCCGTCGTCGCAGCCGCCCAACGCGCGCCAGAAGATGTCCCCTCAATGTATGCTGCAATTTCTGCGACCACAGGCTCTCCTCGAGAGAGTGCGTACTTGCTCTTCTCATCCAGCCTCAATTGTTCGGCGTCGCGTTTGTGCCAACTCTCGGCAGTCGGAACAGGTCCGGAAATCGGAAACGATCCTTGCTGGGAAGTCGATATGGACTCGATGACGAACAACGCAGGGATTATGACTATTGTCGTCCCTGCTAGTAAGAGCGCTATCGAAGCGACTTGATGTCGTTTGGCCGTAAGGGGAAGTAGTAGGGCGACTGCAGACGCAAGCGCTCCGACTTTCATTCCGAATACTGCCCAAGGCTGCCAGTCCTGAAACCACGTGAGGATACCGGACGTGAGTACAGCGCAGAGGAGCGTGACAACCGCTGCCCCCCGCACATAGATCATCCTATTTCTGTTCACCCAGAAGGCTTCGAACGCGGTGCCAGCCATCGATGCCATTGGTAGTGCCAGCATCGAGGTGTAGTACGGGTGGATATCACCGGTCATGAAGCTAAGCACTGCAAAGGTGGTCAAAAACCACATGACCAATAGTGCCATAGCGTAGGACCCCAAACGGGACGGGCTGCGGCGGCAGATTCTGATCACCATCAGAGCTGTGCCCACGAAGGCAACAGGTAGCAGCCATGCCACCTCGGGAGCGTAATTGATGGTGAAGAGACGGATTGGACTTGCGTCATATCCAACTACCCCTGAAAAGTCTTTTGGATTAACGGCGCCTAGGTCCGTCTTGCCGGTCAATCGGCCGAGCCCGTTGTATCCAAAAGTAAGGTCGACAAAGCTGTTTGTCGTTGTTCCACCTATCCAGGGTCTTTTCGAGGGCGGCGTCAGTTCAACGATCGCAATCCACAATGAAGCCGGAATAAGTGTGACCACTGCGGCGGTAAAAAGATGGCCAAGCCTCGCACGCATTCGGCCGTCGCCGAAGATCAAGAACGCAAGTCCGAGAGCTGGTACCAGAATCCAACTCTGGAACTGCTTACATAGGAAGGCAATGCCCAGGATAAACGAGGCTGCGTAGATATACCTCGGTTGGTGCTTTTCTGCTGACTTCACGGCGAAAAATACGGCCAAAGACCACAGAAACAGTAGCAAGGCGTCCGGATTATTGAACCTAAAAATAATGGATGTCACAGGAATGAGTACCACAAACAGCCCGGTAATAAGAGCTTGACGCCGACTAGACCAGCAAAGCGTGGTGCGGTAGACCATGCCTACTGTTGCAATCCCCATCAATGCTTGAGGGACGAGGACGCTCAATGAATTTAGGCCGAATAGCCTTATGGACAATGCCATTATCCACAAATGCGCCGGCGGCTTATCTACTGTTAGACCGTTTCCTGCATCGGCAGAACCGTAGAACAGGCCTTGCAAATCTGCGGCGCCTACTTGCGCCGCAGAGGCGTAATAGGGATTTCCCCATCCATTTATCGTTAGGTTCCACAAGTAGACCAGTCCGGCTATGGAATAGAGCGCTGCTTCGGGCCAATGTCTCGTCCATCTGTCAGGCCAAGGCGCTTTCGGTTTACCTGCGCTTCGTTCATCGAGCGCCGACGTTGTAGACGTTAGTGCCATCTATCTTCTCCGCTTCAAAGTTTGCTTTGACCCAATCCTGTAGGGCAATGAGATCCTTGCTGTTGCCCGGCACCCTCAGTTGCTCTTGCTGCTCGATCACGTAGCAGACCTGACCGGAGGATACTGCCGTTTGAAATTGTTCGAGGGTCGGTGTGGGGTCCACCGCCGCGAATCCCCCAATCGACATAACCGCGCGTCCTGTTGCAAGTTGATATTGGGCGGCGGTTTGGCCGGGATATGTTGCAGCGGCCCATGTGCAGCTGTCTGGGGCCTGCCGAACAAGGTTGACCATGGCGGGGCTTGGTTTAATACCAATCGCTATGCCTGTGGCCCACGCTGGCTCTTGCTGCTTTACCCCTTGTAGAAACCGACTCAGTGTATTCGGGTTGTTTGTCAGCGCACCTGACATGGGATTTGATCCCTCCTGCGGCGACTGCAGCGTGAATGCGGAGCAGGAAAGGGGGCCTACAAGGAGTACACCGACCGCAAGAGAGCCAGCAGTGCGAGGTATCCACTGCCGGGGTGCCCGGACTGCCAGAACTGCAGCTGCGCAAACGCCGAGGAGTAGGAGGCTAGTCCCCAACCAGTCTGGATAGGCGCTGCTCAATTGCCACATCCCGTGCGCGAACACCGTGGCCACCACCAAGGAGAGTGCCAGGGTAATGCGCCCCGAACGTGTGTTCACTGATTTTCTCATCAAGTCAGTCCCTAGGCCGAGGCATAGAGCCATGGGAAGTGCCAGAGATGCAGTGTAGTAGGAATGAAAGTTACTTCCCATAAAGCTGAGCACCATATAGGTGGTAGCTGTCCATGCCACCGACCCACAAATAAGAATTGACTGTCGGCGAGAATAGCTATTTTTCGCTAGGAGAATGATCAACCCTATGCAGGAAAGTAAGGCTGGCAGCAGAAGCCAACCTAGTTCTTGGCCGTAGTTTGCATTGAACAGTCGAAGCAATCCAGCATCTGATTCCACCGTGCGGAATTGGACGGGTATAAGGGCGGCAGATGGGGAGTCGTCGTGCTGCAGGACGCGATCCAGTCCGTTGTACCCCAATGTGAGCTCAATCATGCTGTTAGTGGTCGAGCCCCCGATGTAAGGGCGACTTGAATTGAATCGCGAGTCCACGAAAAGTGGCCACGCGAGTGAACCAATCCCTAGCACGAGGCCCGCGGCACCCAAGGAAACGAATCGCCTGCGCCACCCAAGTGGTGCGTAGAGTAAATACGATGCAGCAACTGCCGGAAGTACAAGGAAGGCCTGCAGTTGCTTAGTTAGAAACCCCAGGATAAGGAAGACGGTCGCCAGGAGCATATACCTGAAGTGACCGCTCTCGGATGCGCGAACACCTGCGTAGAGGGCGGCGACCATCAAAAGAACCATAAGAGGGTCTGGGTTGTTGTAGCGAGCCATCAGGACTGTGATGGGGGCGAAAGCATAGGCGATTCCTGCGAGGAGGGCGGTTGAGAAAGGAAAACACCGCCTCAAAAGCCGAAACGCCATGTAAGTGCTGGCCAATGTCATGACTGCCTGTGGAACCATTATGGACCAAGAGTTGAGGCCAAAAATCCGAACAGAGATTCCCATAATCCAAAGGCTTAGCGGGGGCTTGTCGACCGTGATGAAGTTGCCCCAATCAGCCGAAGCGAAAAGAAATGCTTCAAGGTTGTACTGTCCGGCCTGTATCGCAGCAGAGTAATAGGCATTTGCCCAGCCATTTCTGTCAACTGCCCAGACGTACACGAGCCCCGCCGCGAGCATTAGGGCACCAAGAGCCCATTTTTCCCTGTGCCGGTGAACAGGGACCTGGTCGTTCAGGACCGCAGTGCCCCGCTGCTCTTCCGCGACTTTCACAGGCCAGACTTTCCGGCATGCGCAACTTGCATGCTTGTCGCACTGCCCGAAGTACGGCCGCCTCTGAAGACCCAGAGGCGGAGGAGCACGAATCGCAGCAATGTCGCAACGACGTTCGCAGCAGTCAGAACTAGAAGTTCCACTCTGGGTGCAGCGTCGGGATGCACCGAGTGGAGCACCAGCAAACACGATGACGTGATAGCCCAGGCCAACAAGAAGACCAAGAAACCTTGGAATTGTTGGGTGAACAATTTCTCTGGCCCGCTTATACCGAATGTGTATCTGCGGTTTGCTGCGGTATTTCCTACCGCCGTAAGCAGTAGTGCAACGAAGTTGGCTTCCTGAGAGCCAAGGGGTCCCTGCATCATTAGGTACAGCAGAGCGAACGCCAGAGTCGAGGCCGCCCCCACGAGTCCAAAGCGGAGTACCTGCCCAAAGAAGCTTGGCCGGTTCAGAGGCGCGATCGGCCGGCGTCCGAGTTCAGCGTAGATTGCCTGAACAGGAATCACGCCCTTTAATAAGGAGGTGGCTACCCGCACCATCCCCCTGAGGTCATCCAGAGCAGTCTGCTTGATATCGACCCGGCTGTCGGGATCATCCACCCAATCGACTGGAATTTCGTGAATGCGGAGCCCGGAGCGTTCAGCGATGATCAGCAACTCTGTGTCAAAAAACCAGCCGTTGTCCTCGATATGGGGGAGCAGGCGTTTCGCTACGTCGGCCCGAAGTGCCTTGAACCCGCACTGTGCGTCGGAGAACCTCACGTGCATTGTGCGACGCAACAGGAAGTTGTAGGACCGGGAAATGAATTCGCGCTTCGGACCACGGCTCACCCGTGAGGTCTGACCCAACCGTGTGCCTATCGAAATATCCGAATGACCAGACAGCAAGGGGGCGACAAGGGGCGGAAGCGCCGCAAGATCGGTGGATAGATCCACGTCCAAGTAGGCGAGGACTTTTGCTTCGGAAGCGGTCCAGGCATCTCTCAGTGCCAAGCCGCGTCCTTTGGCTTCAAGGCGTCGGTATTCGATGTTTTCATGTTGCTCACTGAGTCGAGCGGCAATCACCGGTGTCCCGTCGGTGCTTGCATTATCGGCGATGGTAATTTTCCACGTCGACGGCATTTCATGCGTCAGATAATCGGCGAGCCTTGTGATGCTGTTTTCGAGTACCGCTTCTTCGTTGTAGACCGGTACTACAATTTCGAGCGCCAAGCCCCCATAGCTAGGTGTCATGCATGGATCGTAGGGTTCACGAAGTAGGCACGGCGAGGGTTTGAGGTAAAGACAGGTACCCGGACCGTGATCTAAGTAGCCAGGAAGTCCCGCACTCTCGCTGAGGCAGGTAATCGCGATGGAAGACCAAGTAGCCGGTTGGAAGCCTTCTTGCTGCAAAAGGGAGCTCCAATCACCGTTCCGCCTGAAAAGCCCGGATAGCCACTAGGTTCCGGGCCGTGTGGGAGGTGCGACGGCGAAATCAGGTAGTTGCTACTGAGGCGCAGGACCGGGCCGGCTACATACCTTTGACGCATGCAAGGGATAGGCGTGGCGCGGTACCAAGCCCTCGATGGGTTGAGGGGAATCGCCGCATGCGTGGTCCTGATTCATCACTGTTGCCTGGTCTCCCCGGAGCTGGCGGAAGCGGTGGACAGCAACGGACGCGGCACCTTCGAACCGTGGACATGGTGGACCGTCTTTTCGCCCCTTCACCTTTTCTGGGCAGGCCAAGAGGCGGTCTTTGTGTTTTTTATCCTGTCCGGGTTCGTCCTCACGCTGCCACGGCTGCGAGGCCGTCCTCAGAGTTGGCCGGCTTATTACTGTAAGCGAATAGCTCGAATCTTTCCGCCCGTGTGGGCGTCGCTCGGTCTCGCTGTCATTACCGTCTGGATTGCTCCCAGGATCGCAGACCCTGACCTAAGTTCTTGGGTCAATAAGCATCAAGAACCCACAAATGCCTTCATTGATGGAGCCTTGCTTTTCGGCGCAAGTAGCTTGAACTCACCTCTCTGGTCTCTGAGGTGGGAAGTTCTGTTTTCATTGTTGCTCCCGATGTTTTGCATAGGTGTCTGTCGATTCAGGCAAGCCTGGATGCTGCGCATGGCGGGCCTTCTCATGACAATCGGCCTAGGAGACATCCTGGAAGAGGACGTACTGGTATTCCTCCCCATGTTTGGACTCGGCGTTCTCATGGCATCGCATGTGGAGGTTCTCAGCGCGTGGGCGGCAAAGTTCCGTTCCAGCACGTGGTGTGGGCTTCTCACCGTCACACTCATCTTCTTGTTGTCGCGCTGGATTCTGCCTGGCATTCCTGCAGCCAATGCACTGTCTGCAGTCGGCGGAGTACTTCTTCTGTTCATGTTCGTCGGGTCGAAGGGGACCAGCATGATTGGGAGTGCTCCGGCTCTCCAATGGCTGGGCAAACTGTCCTTTAGCCTTTACTTGACTCACGAACCCGTGGTTGTGTCCGTCGCCCTTGTGACACATTCTGATGAGCCCGTTGTAGTCGGGCTCATCGCCGTACCGCTTTCTATCGCCTTGGCCGTGGCTTTCAGCGCCTTGGTGGAGCGACCCAGTCTTCGATTGGCGTCAACCGTGGGTGATCTGGTCGACAAGACAAGCTGGCGTCCACGTCTATGGAGTCAGGGCCGGGAAAGCCGCATCCAAAACAAGGAGCCATCCAGGAATTAAGCGGCCGGGAGATCGTCGGCCCGATGCCTGCGATTGCGCTGGGGCGCCTTCTGATTCAGGTTGAAGATCGGCAATGCGTGCCTGGGAAGCAGCGGTTTCCATTTCCCCCCACACCCATCCTCTACACTTGACCGGTGTCTAGATTATTTGGAACTGATGGTGTCCGGGGGCTGGCCAACGGCCTGCTGACAGCAGAACTGGCCCTGCAGCTGGCCCAGGCGGCCGCCGTCGTGCTCGGCCACGACCGCAACTCCAACGGCTCCCGGCCCCGCGCCGTGCTGGCCCGCGACCCGCGCGCCAGCGGCGAATTCATCGCCGCAGCCGTGGAAGCCGGGCTCTCCAGCTCAGGCATCGACGTCTATGACGCAGGGGTGTTGCCCACCCCCGCGGCCGCTTACCTGGTGGCGGACCTGGACGCGGATTTCGGCGTCATGATCTCCGCCTCCCACAACCCGGCACCGGATAACGGCATCAAGTTCTTCGCCCGCGGCGGCCAGAAGCTGCCCGACGAGGTGGAGGACGCCATCGAAGCCCAGATGGGCAAGGAAGCCGTCCGGCCCACCGGCGCCGACGTGGGCCGCATACAGCGCTTCTCCGACGCAGAGGACCGCTACATCGTCCACCTGCTCCGCACCCTCCCGCACCGCCTCGATGGCCTCACCGTGGTCCTTGACTGCGCCAACGGTGCGGCCAGCGGCTGCTCGCCCCAGCTCTTCAAGGACGCCGGAGCTGACGTGGTCGTCATCGGCGCCGATCCGGACGGTCTCAACATCAACGACGGCGTCGGCTCCACCCACCTCGGCCCGCTCAAGGAAGCCGTGATCAAGTACGGTGCCAACCTGGGAATCGCCCACGACGGCGATGCCGACCGCTGCCTGGCGGTGGACCACGAGGGCAACGAGGTTGACGGCGACCAGATCATGGCCATCCTCGCCGTCGCGCTCAAGAACTCCGGCAAACTCAAGGATGACGTCCTGGTAGCCACCGTCATGAGCAACCTCGGCCTGAAGATCGCCCTCCGCGAAGCCGGCATCACCATCGTGGAAACCGCGGTGGGGGACCGCTACGTGCTGGAGGGCATGCGCGATGGCGGCTACAACCTGGGCGGCGAACAGTCCGGCCACGTCATCTTCGCCGACCACGCCACCACCGGCGACGGCCTCCTCACCGGCCTGCAGCTCGCCGCACAGGTGGCCCTGACCGGGAAACCGCTCAAGGAACTCGCCACCGTGATGACCAAGCTCCCGCAGGTCCTCATCAACGTCAAGGGCGTGGACCGCACCCGCGTGGGCAGCAGCGATGTCCTGGCCCAGGCCGTGGCATCGGCGGAAGCAGCGCTTGGGGAAACCGGCCGCGTCCTGCTCCGCCCATCCGGCACTGAGCCCGTGGTCCGCGTCATGGTGGAGGCCGCCGACGAGGAGACGGCCCAGTCCATCGCCGAACACCTGGCCCAGGTGGTCCGCACCGAACTCGCGCTGGAGCTCGCCTCCAACTAGCCGGCGCGGCTCAAAACAACCGCAGCAAAAAGAGTGGCCCGCCTCCCAACAGGGAGACGGGCCACTTTGCGGTTGGAAAGGCTTAGACCCGGTCCTTCAATGCATCCCGGATCTCGGTCAGGAGCGCAACCTGCGGATCCTCTGCAGCGTCCTTCTTCACATCCTTGTTGATCCCAAGCCGGCGGTTGCGGCGCTCAATCATGATGTTCATCGGCATCACCACCACAAAATAGATGGCCGCCGCAATCAGCAGGAAGTTCACCACCGCGGTCAGCAGCACCCCGAACTCGATGGCGTTGCCGTTCAGCTCCACCCTTCCAAAGCTGTCGAAGTTGGGTGCACCCACTAGGCCTGAGACGAAGGGCATCAGCACTTTGTTGACCAGCGCCGTCACCACGGCGCCGAAAGCAGTACCCATGACGACGGCGACCGCAAGGTCAACCACGTTGCCCTTCATAATGAAGTTTTTGAATCCACTAAGCATGGAAACCAACCTAGCGCACCGGCATTACAGGTACCCCGGTGCCGCCTCCAGGCCGAAGTATTCCTCCAGCGTGCCGATGCCCCGGTTCAGCATGTCCGTGGCCGCCTCCACGCCCACGTACCGCAGGTGCCACGGCTCGTAGTAGTACCCCGTGACGGGGTGCAGCATCCAGGGATACCGCACCACGAATCCGAAGCGGTGGCCGTTGGCTTTCGCCCAGGACGCCGCTGGCTGGTCGGCAAAGCACGGCTGGAAGCTGCAGGCGCCCCCGCCGTCCGCGATGTCGAACGCCCACCCCGTCTGGTGCTCCGAGTGGCCGGGCCGGGCACTGGCCGTGTCGGCATCGGCTTGCCCGCGCGCCGCGACGTACCCGTTGTAGGTGGTCACCTGCGTGCTGTACGAGCGGTAGCCGCTGGCCAGGACCAAAGCCACGCCATCCTGCGCGGCGGCCGCGAACATCGCTTCGGCCGCCGCCGCCGTCGTGCTGTTCAACAGCGCCGCCTCGCCCGCGGCGGAAATGGCGACGGCGGGACGCGCCAGGTCCGCCGGCACAAAGTTCGCCGGCTTCAGGGGCCGGTGCTTGTTGACGATGACCCACTGGCTGGCCGGGTCATCAAGCGAAAACTGGCGCGCCAGGGCCGCCGACGGCGACGGTGACGGTGCGGGGGACGGCACCTCCGGTGACTGGCCCACCGTGGCGGCTTCCGCCGTCGGGCCCGCTGAAGCGGTGACCGCAGCAGGGGAGGGGGCTGCGGAAGAAACAGCGGACGACGCCGGCACGGCGTTGGGTGCCTCAGGCGTGCACGCTGCCAGGACAGTCAGCCCGGCCCCCGCGGCGAGGAACCGGGTGAAGCTGCGCCGGCTGGGGGACCCGCATTGGTAGCACACCTGTGCTACACCTTCCGGAGGAGCATGCGGCGAATGGAGTGGTCCGCTTCTTTGGTCAGCACCAGCTGCGCCCGCCCCCGCGTGGGAAGGACATTCTCCTCCAGGTTGGGTTCGTTGATCCGCTTCCAGATGTCGCGGGCCGTGGTTTCGGCTTCCTCGTCGGACAGCGTGGCGTAGCGGTGGAAGTAGGACTCCGGCTGTGCGAACGCGGTGCTGCGCAGCTTCCGGAACCGGTCCACGTACCACTCCTCGATGTAGGAGGTCTTGGCATCGACGTAGATGGAGAAGTCAAAGAAGTCGCTCAGTGCCAGCCCCTGGCGGCCGTCATGCCGGGGCCGTGCCGGAGCCAGGACGTTCAGGCCCTCCACGATGAGCACGTCAGGACGGCGGACCACCACTTCCTTGCCGGGCACGATGTCGTACGTGACGTGGGAGTACCAGGGCGCGCGCACTTCCTCGGCGCCGCCCTTGATCTCGCTCACGAAGCGCAGCAGCGCCCGCCGGTCGTAGGACTCCGGGAAGCCCTTCCGGTCCAGCAGCTGCCGGCGCTTGAGTTCGGCCAGGGGGTAGAGGAAGCCATCGGTGGTGATGAGCTCCACGTTGGGGGTGCCCGGCCAGCGGCGGAGCATCTCACGCAGCACGCGGGCGATGGTGGACTTGCCCACGGCAACCGAACCGGCCACGCCGATCACGAACGGGGTGCGCTGGGTCTGCTCGCCCAGGAACGTGGTAGTGGCCGCGTGCAGCTGCCCCGCCGCCTCAACGTACAGGTGCAGCAGCCGTGACAGCGGCAGGTAGACATCCCTGACTTCATTGATGTCCAGGGGGTCACCGAGCCCGCGAAGGCGCAGCACATCCTCTTCATTAAGGGGCTGTTCCATCTGGGCTGCGAGCCGGGACCAGGTTTGCCGGTCCAGCTCCACGAACGGCGAGGCACCCTCCCCGTTCGCTTCATTGCGTTGCGAAGTCACGCTAAAGATTCTGCCCCGCGCCCGGCCCATCACGAAATGAGCGCCCTGCTCAGCGCGGCGGAGCCCGTCACGCAGGCCCCCGTTAAAGCCCCGCCGGGTGGGCCGCCGGTTTAGAGCAACAGGCACGCTGCCGATAGTCTTGTGCCTATGTGTGGAATCGTGGGATACGTAGGCCGTCCGGTTGACGGTGCAATTAACGGTCACAGTGCCCTGGATGTTGTCCTTGAAGGACTGCGCCGCCTGGAGTACCGCGGTTATGACTCTGCCGGCGTGGCAGTGGTGTCCAAGGGCGCCATTGAGTCGCGGAAGAAGTCCGGAAAGCTGAGCAACCTGATTGCCGAGCTGGAGGCCCGCCCGTTGCCTGAGACGGTGACCGGGATCGGACACACCCGCTGGGCCACGCACGGCGGCCCGACGGACCGCAACGCGCACCCGCACCTGGCTGACGGCGGCAAGCTGGCCGTGATCCACAACGGCATCATCGAAAACTTCGCCGAGCTCAAGCTCGAGCTGCTTGAAAAGGGCGTCACGTTCCTGTCCGAGACGGACACTGAGGTCGCTGCCGCGCTGCTGGCCGACATCCTCCGGAACAAGCTGGGCGGGGACACCGCGAACGGTGGCCTGACCCGCGCCATGGAGCTGGCCTGCCAGCGCCTGGAGGGCGCCTTCACCCTGCTGGCCGTGCACGCGGACCAGCCCGACGTCGTCGTGGCCGCCCGCCGCAACTCACCGCTGGTGGTGGGCCTGGGCGAGGGGGAGAACTTCCTGGGCTCGGACGTGTCAGGGTTCATCGACTACACCCGCCGCGCGGTGGAGCTGGGCCAGGACCAGATCGTGACCATCACCGCGGACACGGTGGAGATCACCGATTTCTACGGCAACCCGGCCCAGGGCAAGGAATACCACGTGGACTGGGACCCGGCCTCCGCGGAAAAGGGCGGCTTCTCCTCCTTCATGGAGAAGGAAATCCACGACCAGCCCGACGCCGTGGCGCAGACCCTGCTGGGACGTTCGGACATCAAGGGCAAGCTGACCCTGGACGAGCTGCGGATTGATCCGGAACTGCTGAAGCAGGTCAACAAGATCATCGTGCTGGCCTGCGGCACCGCCGCCTACGCGGGCATGGTGGCCAAGTACGCCATCGAGAACTGGTGCCGGATCCCCACGGAAGTGGAGCTGGCACACGAGTTCCGCTACCGGGACCCGATCCTGGACCAGAACACCCTGGTGGTCTCCATCAGCCAGTCCGGCGAGACCATGGACACGCTGATGGCAGTCCGGTACGCCCGCGAACAGGGCGCCAAGACCATCTCCATCTGCAACACCAACGGCTCCACCATCCCGCGCGAATCCGACGCCGTGCTGTACACGCACGCCGGCCCGGAAATCGCGGTGGCGTCCACCAAGGCGTTCCTGGCGCAGATCACCGCCGCCTACCTGCTGGGCCTGTACCTCGCCCAGCTGCGCGGCAACATCTTCTCCGGCCAGATCAAGGACGTCCTCGCGGACCTGAACAAGATCCCCGCGAAGATCCAGACCATCCTGGACAACGCCGGGCCGCTGCGCGAACTGGCCCGCAGCATGGCGAACGAGAAGTCCGTGCTGTTCCTGGGCCGCCACGTGGGCTACCCGGTGGCCCTCGAGGGCGCGCTGAAGCTCAAGGAAATCGCGTACATCCACGCGGAGGGCTTCGCGGCCGGTGAGCTCAAGCACGGCCCCATCGCCCTGATCGATGAAGGCCAGCCGGTGTTCGTGGTGGTCCCGTCCCCGCGCGGCCGCGACTCGCTGCACGCCAAGGTGGTCTCCAACATCCAGGAAGTCCGCGCCCGCGGCGCCCGCACCCTGGTCATCGCCGAGGAAGGCGACGAAGCCGTCAAGGCCTACGCCGAGTACGTCTTCTACGTCCCCGAAACCCCCACCCTGCTCATGCCCCTGCTGACCACCGTCCCGCTGCAGATCTTCGCCGCGGAACTCGCGGCAGCCAAGGGCTACGACGTGGACCAGCCCCGCAACCTCGCCAAGAGCGTCACCGTCGAGTAACAGCCAGCCAATGAACAGCTGAAAGCCCCGGGCCCACTGAACCAGTCAGTGGGCCCGGGGCTTTCACCCTTAACCCTGCCGTGCCAAAACCAGGTGTTTGCGCTGATGGCGGACAACCGCAATTTCCGGGGTCAAACCGCACCCTGCACCCGCTTCCGGCCAGGCGCGCCCCCGTAGAATGAAGCCCATGATCGTTGGCATCGGGGTAGACGTAGTAGACATCGAGCGGTTCGGCCGCCAGCTGGAACGGACGCCGGGCCTGAGGGACCGGCTGTTCGTGCCGGCGGAACGGGAACTGAACACCCGCTCCCTGGCAGCCAGGTTCGCCGCGAAGGAAGCCGTGGCCAAGGTCCTCGGTGCGCCCGCCGGCATGAACTGGCAGGACTGCTGGATCGGCCTTGACCACAACGGACCCACCGTCCAGGTCAAGGGGACCGTCCTTGCGGTTGCCGAGGCCAAAGGCGTCAAGCGCTGGCACCTGTCCATCAGCCACGACGGCGGCATCGCCACCGCAACGGTCCTGGCCGAAGGCTGACCAGGCAGCCGCCGCATGATCAACGCCTACACCGGAACGCAGGTCCGGGCCGCCGAGCAACCCCTCCTGGCCACCGGCCTGGGGGACGTGCTCATGCAGCGCGCCGCACACGGCCTGGCCGGCGCCGTCGTCCAGGAACTCAAGTCCCGGGGCCGCCGCCTGAGCGGTGCCCGCGTGGTGGTGCTGGCCGGCAAGGGCAACAACGGTGGCGATGGCCTGTTCGCAGCCGCCTTCCTTGCCGCCCGCGGAATGCGCACGACGGCGGTACTCACCGGCGATTCCGCCCATCCGGCTGGCCTTGCGGCATTCGAGCGCGCCGGCGGCCGGGTGCACCGGCTCACTGAATCTGCAATCCCGGGACTGGCGGCGGAAGCTGCCGCGGCCGACGTCGTCATTGACGCCGTGCTGGGGACCGGAGCGAAAGGCGGGCTGCGGGGCAGCGCTGCAGACCTGGTCCAGGCTGTCAGTGACGGCATCAGGAGCGGTTTGGTGGTGGCCTGCGACCTCCCGAGCGGCGTGGACGCCGATACCGGCGAGGCAGCCGGGCCGGTCCTTTCCGCTGACCTGACCGTGACGTTCGGGGGAGCGAAGGCCGGCCTGCTGGCGGACCCGGGCGCGGACCATGCTGGACGCGTCCTGGTGGTGCCGATCGGGATCGAGGAGCACCTGCCGCAGCCGTCCCTTCGCCGGCTGGAGGATGCCGAACTGGCCCACCTCCTGCCCCGTCCTGCACGGCGGGCCCAAAAGTACTCCCGCGGAGTGCTGGGAGTGGTGGCCGGATCCGAAGACTATCCCGGCGCCGCAGTCCTGGCGTGCCGGGGCGCCCTGGCCGCAGGAGTCGGCATGGTGCGGTACCTCGGTCCGCCGGCCGTGGCCGACCTCGTCCGGCAGTCCTGCCCTGAGGTGGTGTGCAGCACCGGGAGCGTGGCCGACAACCGGGTGCAGGCATGGCTGGTGGGCTCGGGCATGGGCCCGCAGGACCATGACCAGTTGACGCGTGCCCGCGATGCCATCGCGTCCGGACTTCCCGTCGTTGCCGACGCCGGCGCGCTGCCCGCGTTGCCGGCCATGCTCGCCCCGCACATGGTGCTGACCCCGCACGCCGGCGAGCTGGCGTCGCTGTTCCAACGCCTGGGCGGTGGGGAGGACCGGGAAGCCGTGGAAACAGGAACCCTCGCCGCCGTACGCCAGGCCGCCAACCGTACGGGAGCCACCGTCCTGCTCAAAGGCGCCACCACACTCGTGGCGGCACCCTGGGGAGAGACCTTCAGCCAGGCGGACGGTACGCCCTGGCTCGCCACTGCAGGCAGTGGGGACGTCCTGGCCGGGGTCATTGGTGCGCTGCTCGCCCAGGCGGGGCCCGACGTCGGCCGCTTCAGTGAGGTGGGCATAGCGGCGGAGGGGCGGTGGGCCGCCATTGCCGCACTGGGCGCCGCGCTGCACGGGCGGGCAGGGCTGGCGGCGTCGGAGGCGGTGACAGGTGGTCCGATCACGGCAGGCGGCGTCGCGAATGCCATACCCGAAATTTGGGGTAAAGTCAGCATGCTTAGTAAATATGGAGCCTGGAAACGTAATAGTCACAGCCAACCACTACGGTAGGCATTAGTTCGCACCAGCAGCGGGGCGTTCCGATGCCCTCTGCTGCTGACCACAAAATGAGGAGCACGATGGAAGTCTGGCCTGGAACTGCCTATCCGCTGGGAGCGACCTTTGATGGCACCGGCACCAATTTCGCCCTGTTCAGCGAACGGGCCGAGCGGGTCGAACTCTGCCTCCTGGCTGATGACCTGACCGAAACGCGCATCGAACTGACCGAGGTGGACGGCTACGTGTGGCACTGCTACCTGCCGCACATCCAGCCCGGCCAGAAGTACGGCTACCGCGTGCACGGTCCCTACGACCCCGCCAGCGGCAACCGCTTCAACCCGAACAAGCTGCTGATGGATCCCTACGCCAAGGCCATCCAGGGCCAGATCGACTGGGACCCGGCCCTCTTCTCCTACGAATTCGGCGACCCCGACTCCCGCAACGACGCCGATTCCGCTCCGCACACCATGCACGGCGTGGTCATCAACCCCTTCTTCGAATGGGACGGCGACCGCCAACTGCGGATCCCGTACCACGAGTCGGTGATCTACGAAGCCCACGTCAAGGGCCTCACCGAGCTCCACCCGGAAATCCCGGACGAACAGCGCGGCACCTACGCCGGTGTGGCCCACCCTGCGGTCATTGAGCACATGAAGAAGCTCGGGGTCACGGCCATCGAACTCATGCCCGTCCACCAGTTCGTCAACGACGGCACCCTGGTGGAAAAGGGGCTCAGCAACTACTGGGGCTACAACACCATCGGCTTCTTCGCCCCGCAGAACACCTACAGCGCCACCGGCGACGTGGGGCACCAGGTCCAGGAATTCAAGGCCATGGTCCGCGACCTGCACCGCGCCGGCATCGAAGTGATCCTCGACGTCGTCTACAACCACACTGCCGAAGGCAACCACCTGGGCCCCACGCTGTCCTTCAAGGGCATCGACAACCAGGCCTACTACCGCCTGGTGGACAACGACCTCAAGCACTACATGGACTACACCGGCACCGGCAACTCCCTGAACGTCCGCCACCCGCACTCGCTGCAGCTGCTCATGGACTCCCTGCGCTACTGGGTCACGGAGATGCACGTGGACGGCTTCCGCTTCGACCTTGCCTCCACCCTGGCCCGTGAGTTCTACGACGTGGACAAGCTCTCCACCTTCTTCGAACTCATCCAGCAGGACCCGGTAGTTTCCCAGGTGAAGCTGATCGCCGAGCCGTGGGACGTGGGCCCGGGCGGCTACCAGGTGGGCAACTTCCCGCCGCAGTGGACCGAATGGAACGGCAAGTACCGCGACACCGTCCGCGACTTCTGGCGCGGCGAGCCCTCCACGCTTGGCGAGTTCGCCTCCCGGCTAACCGGCTCCGCCGACCTCTACGAAAGCTCCGCCCGCCGTCCGGTGGCCTCAATCAACTTCGTCACCGCCCACGACGGTTTCACCATGCGGGACCTGGTCTCCTACAACGAGAAGCACAACGAGGCCAACGGCGAGGGCAACAACGACGGCGAATCGCACAACCGCTCCTGGAACTGCGGCGTTGAAGGCGACACCGACGACGACAAGGTCCTGACCCTGCGCGCCCGCCAGCAGCGGAACTTCATCGCCACGCTGCTGCTCTCCCAGGGTGTGCCCATGCTGCTGCACGGCGACGAGCTGGGCCGCACCCAGCAGGGAAACAACAACACCTACTGCCAGGATTCCGAGCTCAGCTGGATCCACTGGGAAGCCATGGACCAGCCGCTGGTGGAGTTCACCGCCTTCGTGAACAAGCTCCGCCACGACCACCCGACGTTCCGCCGCAGCCGCTTCTTCGACGGCCGGCCGGTGCGCCGCGGCGAAGGCGAAAAGCTGCCGGACATCGTCTGGCTCAAGACGGACGGCACCGAAATGCTGCCGGAGGACTGGGGGAGCGGCTTCGGCCGCACCATCGGCGTGTTCTACAACGGCGACGGCATCCAGGAACAGGATTCACGCGGCCGGCGCATCACGGACGACAGCTTCATCATGGCCTTCAACGCCCACGACGATGCCGTGGACTTCTGCCTTCCCAACGAAGAGTACTCACAGTACTGGGAGGTCCTGATTGACACCGCGGCCCAGGCTGACGCGTATGAACCGCTCAAGGCGAAGGCAACGCTGACCCTGGACGCGAAGTCCATGGTGGTGCTGCGCGCCTACTCCGGCCCGGAAGCTGAAGTGGACACGTCCGCTGCCGCTTCACTGGCGTCCAGGGTAGAGCACGAGGAAGCCCAGGAGGAGATGGTGGAGGCCCAGACCAAGGCCGCGGAAGCGAGCGAGGCAAAGGCCGAGGAAACCAAGGCAGCCAAAGCCGAGGACGCCAAGGCTGCGAAGGCGGAGGAGACCAAGGCTGCGAAGGCAACCGAGGCATGAGGACGCCCGTCTCCACCTACCGTTTGCAGATCCGCAGCAGCTTCACCCTGTTCGACGCCGCCAACCAGGTCCCGTACCTGAAGGACCTCGGCGTGGACTGGGTGTACCTTTCGCCCATCCTCACTGCGGAAAAAGGTTCGGACCACGGCTATGACGTGACCGACCCCTCCGCCGTGGACCCGGACCGCGGCGGCCCTGAAGGGCTGCTGGCCCTGTCCAGGGCAGCGCGCGAGCACGGCATGGGCGTCCTGGTGGACATCGTGCCCAACCACGTGGGCGTGGCATCCCCTCCCCAGAACCCGTGGTGGTGGTCCCTGCTCAAGGAGGGCCGCGAATCACCCTACGCGGAAGCTTTCGACGTCGACTGGGACCTGGGCGGCGGAAAGGTCCGGCTCCCCATGCTGGGCTCCGACGCCGACCTGGACAAGCTGGAGGTCAAGGACGGCGAACTCCGCTACTACGATCACCGGTTCCCCCTGGCCGAAGGCACATACAGCGACGGTGATTCCCCGCAGGACGTGCACAGCCGCCAGCACTACCAGCTGATGGACTGGCGCCGCGCCGACGCCGAGCTGAACTACCGGCGCTTCTTCGCGGTCACCACGCTCGCCGGAATCCGCGTCGAAGAACCCTCGGTCTTCCAGGAAGCGCATGCCGAGGTGGGGCGCTGGTTCACCGAGGGCCTGGTGGACGGGCTCCGCGTGGACCACCCGGACGGCCTCGCCGATCCCACCGGCTATCTCCGCTGGCTGAAGGACCTCAGCGGCGGCGCCTACGTCCTGGTGGAGAAGATCCTGGAACCGGGCGAGGTGCTGCCGCAGGAGTTCGCGTGCGAAGGCACCACCGGATACGACGCGCTGGCGGACGTGGACCGGGTCTTTGTGGACCCCGCGGGGCAGCAGGCACTGGACGCACTGGACGCCAGGCTGCGGGGCTCCTCAGAGCCCGCGGACTATGCCGCAATGATCCGCGGCACCAAGCGCATGATCGCCGACGGCATCCTGCGCTCCGAAGTGCTGCGGCTGGCCCGGCTGGTCCCGGAGTCCTACGGCCTCGCCCTGGACCAGGCAGCCGACGCCATCGCGGAGATTATCGCGTCCTTCCCGGTGTACCGTTCGTACCTGCCCGTGGGCGCCGATGTCCTCAAGGAAGCATGCGAGTCCGCGGCAGCCCACCGGCCGGACCTGGAAGTGGCGGTGGGAACCCTCCTTCCGCTGCTGCTGGATCCGGCCAACGCCATCGCCATCCGGTTCCAGCAGACCTCCGGCATGGTCATGGCCAAGGGCGTGGAGGATACGGCGTTCTACCGCTACACCCGCCTTGGAACCCTGACCGAGGTGGGCGCTGAACCCACCGAGTTCGCCGTGGGCCCGGAGGAATTCCACCAGCGGATGCAGCGGCGCCAGCAGGACCTCCCGCTGTCCATGACCACCCTGTCCACGCACGACACCAAACGCAGCGAGGATGCCCGGGCACGGATCTCGGTCATCGCCGAGCTGCCGCAGGAGTGGGCGGAAACGCTGGAGAGCCTTCGCGGCCTGGCGCCGATCCCGGACGGCCCGTACGAAAACCTGCTGTGGCAGGCAATCATCGGTGCCTGGCCGGCAAGCCGGGAACGGCTTCAGGGATACGCCGAGAAGGCGGCCCGGGAGGCCGGGAACTCCACCACCTGGACCAATCCCAATGGGGACTTCGAGGCCGCGGTGAAGGCCGCCGTGGACGCAGTCTTCGACGACGCCAAGGTCGCCAACGTGGTGACGGACTTCGTGGCCCGCATCGACTCCTTCTCCGCCGCCAACTCGGTTTCCGCCAAGCTGGTCCAGCTGACCATGCCCGGCGTGCCGGACGTGTACCAGGGCAGCGAGTTCTGGGAACGTTCGTTGACGGACCCGGACAACCGCCGGCCGGTGGACTTTGGTGCCCGGCAGGCTGAGCTGGCAAAGCTCGACGCCGGCACCTTGCCGGACGCGGGCACAGAGGCCAGCAAGCTCCTGGTCACCTCACGGGCACTCCGCCTGCGCCGGGACCGGCCGGAGCTGTTCCAGGGCTACGCGCCAGTCCCAGCCACCGGCGCGGCTGCCGGGCACCTGCTCGCATTCACCCGCGGAACCGATGCCTTCTCCGGCGCCCTCACGCTTGCCACCCGGCTCCCCGCCGGACTGGAAGCCGGCGGCGGGTGGCGGGACACCGCCGTCGACCTTTCCACTGCCATGCGCGACGAACTTACGGGAGCCAGCTACGGGCCGGGCCCGGTTTTGGTGGCAGATGTGCTGGGTACCTACCCGGTGGCCCTGCTGGTACCCGAAGATGGAGAGAAGGCATGACCCTGGTCAACGTTGGACCTGAGCGCTTCGATGTCTGGGCGCCGGACGTTTCATCGGTGGTTTTGCTGGCCGATGGCCGGCAATATCCCATGCAGAAGAAGGACACGGCGCCGGGATCGGAAGGGTGGTGGACGGCCCCCGACGCGCCCGTTGACGGCGACGTGGACTACGGCTACCTGCTGGACGGGGACACCGCCCCCGTCCCGGATCCCAGGTCCCGCCGGCTTCCCGCCGGCGTGCACGACCAATCCCGGACCTACGATCCCGCCGCCTATGCATGGCAGGATTCCGGCTGGCGCGGCAAGGACCTGCAGGGTTCCGTCATCTACGAACTCCACGTGGGCACCTTCACCCCCGAAGGAACCCTGGACGCCGCCGCGGAGAAGCTGGGCTACCTGGTGGACCTGGGCATCGACTTCGTGGAGCTGCTGCCGGTCAACGGATTCAACGGCACGCATAACTGGGGCTACGACGGCGTCCAGTGGTACACCGTGCACGAAGGCTACGGCGGGCCGGCCGCGTACCAGCGTTTCGTTGACGCCGCCCATGCCGCCGGACTGGGCGTCATCCAGGACGTGGTCTACAACCACCTTGGCCCCAGCGGAAACTATCTGCCCAGGTTCGGCCCCTATCTGAAGCAGGGGGACGCCAACACCTGGGGCGACTCGGTGAACCTGGACGGGCCCGGCTCGGACGTGGTCCGCGAATACATCCTGGACAACGCCGCTCTCTGGCTGCGCGACTACCACGTGGACGGGCTCCGCCTCGATGCCGTGCACGCGCTGCGGGACGAGCGCGCGGTGCACATCCTGGAGGACCTGGGGGCTTTGGGCGACGCGATTTCAGCCGGGACCGGGCTGCCCAAGACGCTCATCGCGGAATCGGACCTCAACAATCCGCGCCTGCTCTACCCCCGTGACGTCAACGGGTACGGACTGGCCGGGCAGTGGAGCGACGACTTCCACCATGCCGTGCATGTCAGCGTCAGCGGCGAGACCACCGGCTACTACTCCGACTTCAAATCCCTGGCCGTGCTGGCCAAGGTGCTGAAGGACGGGTTCCTGCACGACGGCAGCTACTCCAGCTTCCGCGGACGCCACCACGGCCGGCCCATCAACGCCGCCCTGGTGGACCCCGCGGCACTGGTGGTCTGCAACCAGAACCACGACCAGATCGGCAACCGGGCCACGGGGGACAGGCTCTCGCAGTCCCTGTCCTACGGGCAGCTCGCCGTGGCCGCGGTCCTCACGCTGACCTCCCCGTTCACCCCCATGCTGTTCATGGGCGAGGAATACGGCGCCACCACACCATGGCAGTTCTTCACCTCCCACCCCGAACCGGAGCTCGGGAAGGCCACCGCGGAAGGGCGCATCAAGGAATTCGAGCGCATGGGGTGGGATCCCGCCGTCGTGCCTGACCCGCAGGACCCGGAAACCTTCCGCCGGTCCAAGCTGGACTGGGCCGAGGCCACCTCTGGCGACCACGCGCGGCTCCTGGAGCTGTACCGGGCGTTGACGGCGCTGCGGCGCGGGCATCCGGAACCGGCGGGGCTTGGCTTCGGCGGGACGGAAGTTAAGTTCGACGACGACGCGGGCTGGCTGCGGTTCCGGCGCGGATCCGTCGAGGTCCTGGTGAACTTCGCGGACTCGAAGGTCCGGCTGGACGAGGCCGCCGGCAGCGTCCTGCTGGCCACGGACAACGGAACCACACTGGACGGCGGGTCCTTGGAACTGGCGCCCTGGAGCGCTGCGATCCTCAAAGCCTGAATCGACGGAAGAGAGAAACTGATGACCTACATTGCAGCAGGCGACCGCTACGAATCCATGCCCTACCGCCGGGTGGGCCGCAGCGGCCTGAAGCTCCCGGCCATCTCGCTGGGACTGTGGCACAACTTCGGCGACGACAAGCGCTTCGAGGAACAGCGGGACATCCTCCGCCGCGCCTTCGACCTGGGCGTCAACCACTTCGACCTCGCCAACAACTACGGGCCGCCGGACGGGTCCGCCGAGACCAACTTTGGCCGGCACCTGCGGGACGACTTCAAGCCCTACCGCGACGAACTGGTCATCTCCACCAAGGCCGGCTACTACATGTGGCCCGGTCCCTACGGCGAATGGGGCTCGCGCAAGTACCTGATCTCCAGCCTGGACCAGTCGCTGCAGCGCATGGGACTGGACTACGTGGACATCTTCTACAGCCACCGGCCCGACCCGGAAACACCGATGGAGGAGACCATGGGTGCCCTGGACTACGCCGTCCGTTCCGGCAAGGCACTGTACGCGGGCATTTCCTCCTATACGCCGGAGCAGACCCTCGAGGCCGCCCGTATCCTCAAGGAACTGGGCACGCCGCTGCTGATCCACCAGCCCAGCTACTCCATGCTGAACCGCTGGACCGAGGACGGTTCACCCAACCTGTACGAGGTACTGGACCAGGTGGGCGCCGGATCCATCGCCTTCTCGCCGCTGGCGCAGGGCATGCTCACCGACCGATACCTCCACGGCATTCCTGACGACTCGCGGGCAGCCAAGGCGCGCTTCCTCTCGGAGGACTCCATCACCGAGGAGAAACTGGACCGGGTCCGCGGACTGCGGAAGATCGCCCAAGGCCGGGGGCAGACCCTGGCCCAGATGGCCATCGCCTGGATCCTGCGCGACCAGCCCAAGGGCTCGCCCGTCACCTCGGCACTGGTTGGCGCCTCCAGCGTCCAGCAGTTGGAGGACACGCTGTCCTCCATCAACAACCTCGGCTTCTCGGATGAAGAGCTGACCGCGATTGACGAGTTTGCGGTTGAGTCGGACATCAACCTCTGGAAGCAAAACGCCTGACGGTGATTCTCTTTACGCAGCGGGACCGGGTGCACTGCGCCTGGTCCCGCTGCGTTGGGTAGTATGAAAAGGCGCCGCGCGGCGCCGAGCCAGCCGGCCGCCGTCGTAACGTCTGCGAAGCAAACCCGGCCGGCTGACGTTTGTCCCCAAAGGAGTTCTGTGTCTTCACATCCCATCCGTGTTGCAATCGTTGGCGTGGGCAACTGCGCCGCCTCGCTGGTGCAGGGCGTCCAGTACTACAAGGATGCCGATCCCGCAGAGACTGTTCCGGGCTTGATGCATGTTGAGTTCGGCCAGTACCACGTGGGTGACGTTCAGTTCGTCGCCGCGTTTGATGTTGACGGCAAGAAGGTCGGCGTTGACCTTGCCGACGCCATCACGGCCAGCGAAAACAACACCATCAAGATCGCCGACGTCCCGCCCACCGGTGTCACCGTCCAGCGCGGCAACACCCTGGACGGGCTGGGCAAGTACTACCTTGAGACCATCGAGGAATCCACTGAAGAGCCCGTGGACGTGGTCCAGGCCCTCAAGGACGCTGCCGTTGACGTTATGGTCTGCTACCTGCCCGTCGGCTCCCAGGAAGCGGCCGAGTTCTACGCGCAGGCCGCGATCGACGCCGGCGTGGCGTTCGTGAACGCGCTGCCGGTCTTCATTGCCGGAACCAAGGAGTGGGCGGACAAGTTCACTGCCGCGGGTGTTCCGATCGTGGGCGATGACATCAAGAGCCAGATCGGCGCCACCATCACCCACCGGGTCATGGCGAAGCTGTTCGAGGACCGGGGCGTGACCCTGGACCGGACGTACCAGCTGAACGTTGGCGGCAACATGGACTTCAAGAACATGCTGGAGCGTGACCGGCTGGAGTCCAAGAAGATCTCCAAGACCCAGGCCGTGACCTCCAACGTTGAGGCCGAGCTGGCTGCCAAGGACGTGCACATCGGTCCGTCCGACTACGTCCAGTGGCTCGATGACCGCAAGTGGGCGTTCGTCCGCCTGGAGGGCCGCAACTTTGGCGACGCCCCCGTGTCGCTGGAGTACAAGCTGGAAGTCTGGGATTCCCCGAACTCCGCAGGTGTGATCATCGACGCGATCCGCGCCGCGAAGATCGGCCTGGACCGTGGCATCGGCGGCCCGCTGCTGTCCGCGTCGAGCTACTTCATGAAGTCCCCCCCGGAGCAGTTCAACGACGACCTCGCCCGCGAAAAGGTGGAAGCCTTCATCCGCGGCGACGTGGAGCGCTAGAACTCCACACCTCGTTGCCGGCGCTCCCTCACCCTCCGGGGTGGGGGAGAGCCGCCATTTAAAACGCCCCATCACTTCCTGCAGTTCTTCTGGCGACGCCCGCTCACTTTTGGCGGATTTTTCTATGACGCCCGCTCACTTTTGACGATTATTCTGGGGACGCCCGCTCGCATCTCACCGGCGAACGTTCAGTCGATCCCAGCTGAAAGTGAGCCCCGTTCAACTAGTCCCCGTTTGCGAACCCCGACGCCACCGTCGCATCCGCCACAGAGTTCTTCACGGCTCGCCTGATCTTTCTGATAGCGGCAGCGAAGCTGTCCTTCTGATCGGCCTTGTCGACGATGATGACAGTCCACCCGGCCGCTTCGAAGGCCTTGTCCCTGCGCCGATCGCTTAGTCGCTGGGCTTCCATAAGGTGATGGCCGCCGTCGTACTGGATAGCAATTCTTCGCTGCCGAAATCCGAGGTCGGCAGACGGCGATCGAGGGTCTCCAGGATAAAGTGCCAGCTGCAGCTCTGGCTCCGGGAGACCAGCGTCAAACATGGCCAACCGGAGGAAGGTCTCGGGCGCGGAGTCCGATCCAACCCGCGCCAAGTCCAGTGCCTGCCGGGCACGCACAACCCCTTGAAGGTTTGGATGACGGGCAACCATGTCCCGTAGTTCCTCAATTGTTGAGTAGGCGCCCTCCCTGCCCTCCAGTTCAGGCCGGGGCAGCCGTACCAGTTGGTCCGCCATAGCCACCAAGTCTGCCAACGGCAGTAGCCGTGACATGTCCAGCCATGTCCGTGCCCGTGTGCTGATCCATATCCCCTCGACGAACTCCACCTCGCCAGGCTTCACAATGAGCCGGTGGCCGTGAATTCCTTTCCTGCGGGCTCCCGGAAGCAGCGTGGGCTTGCTTAGGTGAAGTTCGCTGGAGTCGGACAACCAAGCGGGCAGGAGCGAACTCTGGAGGCGCGCCGCTGTCACATGGGAAA
Source organism: Pseudarthrobacter sp. Pseusp20 (assembly GCF_059492155.1). Classification (NCBI taxonomy): domain Bacteria; kingdom Bacillati; phylum Actinomycetota; class Actinomycetes; order Micrococcales; family Micrococcaceae; genus Pseudarthrobacter; species Pseudarthrobacter sp. Pseusp20. The sequence continues at coordinate 3,375,350 of NZ_CP168521.1, read as the reverse complement.
TCCATGCGCCGGGCGTCGCCTCCGACAATGCGCGGGCAGCATGCTCGAGGCAGAAGTCCCATGCAGCAGGGCGGTAGAGGCCCCGGCTGATGTGTTCGACGTCGTTGTGACGCAGGCGGTTGTGGTCCAGTCCGGCGCTTCTTGAGCTTTCAAGCGTGAAGGGTCTGCCAGCCAGATGCACAGGCAAGGGAAGGCGGGATCGCATACTGCATTGTCATGCATATGTCGGATACCCGTGTTGAGTTATCCACAGGCCGTGCCGGTTCGCCGTTTTGCCCGACGCTCGCCGCGGAAGGGGGTGAGCGGGGGTTTGGTTTTGTGCTGCCAAAGGTGAGCGGGGGTTTGGTTTTGTGCTGCCAAAGGTGAGCGGGGGTTTGGTTTTGTGCTGCCAAAGGTGAGCGGGGGTTTGGTGTTGTGCTGCCAAAGGTGAGCGGGCGTGTCAGGTGAGGCCTACCGGGTTGCCGTCCGCGTCCACGTCCATGCGCAGGGCTGCCGGGACGGCGGGGAGGCCGGGCATGGTCATCACCGCGCCGGTCAACGCCACGATGAAGCCCGCACCTGTCTTGGGCAGGAGGTCCCGGACATGGATGGTGAAGCCCTTCGGGGCACCGAGCCGGGAGGCATCGTCCGTGAACGAGTACTGTGTCTTGGCCATGCAGACCGGCAGCCCGCTCCAGCCGTTCCGCTCGATATCGGCCAGCCGCTTCAACGCCGGAACCGAGAAATCCACGCCGTCGGCGCCGTAGATCTCCTGGGCAATGGTCCGGATCTTGTCCTCCACCGGCAGTCCCAGGGCGTAGAGGTGCCGGAAGCTGTTGGGCCCCTCCGCAGCCTGGAGGACCAACGCTGCCAGTTCGTCGCCGCCGTCACCGCCGCCGCCGCGACCCCACACGTCCGCCACGGCCGCCGCCACGCCTTCGGCAGCACACCAGGCCAGCAGCCAGTCCAGCTCCTCCTGGGAATCGGAGGAGAACCTGTTGATCGCCACCACAGGGGTGACCCCGAACTTCTCCACGTTGCGCACGTGCCGGCGCAGGTTGGCCACCCCTGTTTCGAGGGCCGCCAGGTCCGGCTGGGCCAGCCGGTCCTTGGCCACCCCGCCCTGCATCTTCAGCGCCCGCACCGTGGCCACCACCACCACGGCCGACGGCGCCAGGCCCCCGTACCGGGCCTTGATGTCCATGAACTTCTCGGCCCCCAAATCCGCGCCGAAACCGGCCTCCGTGACCACGATGTCCGCCAGCCGCCGGGCGGTCTGGGTGGCAATCAACGAATTACAGCCGTGCGCGATGTTGGCGAACGGGCCGCCGTGGACCAGGGCCGGGGTGCCGGCGATGGTCTGGACCAGGTTGGGTTTGACCGCCTCCTTCAGGAGCAGCGTCAAGGCGCCCTGCACCCCCAGGTCCGCCACCGTTACGGGTACCCGGTCGTAGGTGTAGCCGAAGGTGATCCGGCCCAGCCGGGAGCGCAGGTCCGCCAGATCCTTGGCCAGGCAGAAGACGGCCATGACCTCGGAGGCCACGGTGATGTCGAACCCGTCCTGCCGCGGCACCCCCTGCGAAGGGCCGCCCAGGCCAATGACCACTTCACGCAAGGCGCGGTCGTTCATGTCCAGCACACGCTTGAACGTCATGCGGCGGGGATCGATATTGAGCGCGTTGCCCTGGTAGATGTGGTTGTCCACCAGCGCCATCAGGGCGTTGTTGGCGGAGGTGATCGCATGGAAGTCGCCGGTGAAGTGCAGGTTGATCTCATCCATGGGCAGCACCTGTGAATAGCCGCCGCCGGTGGCACCGCCCTTCATCCCCAGGACCGGACCCAGCGAGGGCTCCCGCAGCGCGATCATCACCTTCCGGCCGGCCCTGGCAAGGGAATCCGCCAATCCCACGGTGGTGGTGGATTTGCCCTCGCCGGCGGGCGTGGGGGACATGGCCGAGACCAGCACCACCTTGCCGTAGGGAGCCGGCGCATCGAGCTTGGCCGGATCGATCTTGGCCTTGAACCGCCCGTACTGTTCCAGGGCTTCCGGATTGACCCCCGCGGCAGCCGCGATGTCCGCAATGGGACGGATCCGGGCAGCCCGGGCTATCTCGAGATCAGAAGGGAGAGCAGACATCGTTGTCCTTTCCTGCGCAGCTTCATCCTGCCCAGTCCATTCCGGCGCCGGCAGGCGCCGGAGGCCTGCCCCTAAGCTAACAGCACCCGGGGCGCCCGCGAAGGAAAAGGAAAAGCCCATGACAGAAAAGCCGGGCAGGAAACCAGGACAGGAACGTCAGGATGCGGGAACCACCGGGGCCAGGCGCCGGCCCACAAAATTCTCGACGGCGGCATGGTAGCTTTCCAGCGTGATGGCGGCTGTGCGCTGCCAGCCGGAGTTCTGGGCGCGGATGGCGGCGGCGCGGCCCAGGTCTTCGCGGGTGGCGGGGTCGTCGTACAGGGCTTCGAGGGCATCGGCCCAGTCGGCGGCATGGTGGCCATCCACCAGGAGCCCCGTCCGGCCGTGGAAGATGGCGCGGGACAGCCCGCCGACGCGGGTGGCCACGACGGGCGTACCGCAGGCCTGGGCCTCGAGTGCCACCAGCCCGAAGGATTCGCTGAAGGAAGGCATCACCACCACGTCCGCCGCACGGAACCAGGAGGCCAGCTCAGGTGCCTTAACCGGCGGAAGCTGCGTGACGACGTCGTCCATTCCTGCCTCCGCAACCAGGCAGCGCAGGTTGAATTCCTTGTTGCCGCTCAGGGCGCCCAGGATGGTGACGCGCAGGTCGATGTCCGGCCGGCGTTTGCGCAGCAGCGCCGCCGCCTTGACCAGGACCTGCGGGCCCTTCAGCCGTTGGATGCGGCCGGCGAACACCAGATGGAAGGTGTCCGGGCTGATGCCGTGCCGGGCCCGGGACCGCGCCCGGAATGCCGGCGTGAAGGTGGCCAGGTCCACTCCGGGCGGGGCGATGTCGATGCGGTCGTAGGTGGCGCCGTAGTGGGAAACGAGCTCGGCTGCCTCGGAGCTGGTGTTGGCGATCAGCCGCGCCGCGCCGTCCACGATGCGGTGCTCGCCCACCTCGCGCCGGCGCGGCTCCGGCTGTTCGCCTGATTCAAGGAGCAGGTTCTTGACCTTGGCCATGGTGTGCATGGTGTGCACCAGCGGCACGCCCCACAGTTCGGACAGTTCCAGCCCGGCGATCCCGGACACCCAGTAATGCGAATGGATGACGTCATAGCGGCCGTGGGGCTGCCGGCGGCGGATCTGTTCGATCTCGGCCACCATGGCGTGCAGCAACCCCGGCAGCTCCTCTTTGGGGATCTTCTTCGGCGGCCCGGCCAGGACATTGTGCACGCAGACGCCGGGATCGGGATGTTCGACGGCGGGCTGGTCGGCTGAGGTGGCGCGTGTGAAGATCTCCACTTCCACGCCCGCCTCGGCCAGGGCGGAGGCCAGCTCGCGGATATAGACGTTCATTCCGCCGGCGTCACCGGAGCCCGGCTGTTCCATGGGGGAGGTGTGGAGGGAGAGCAGCGCGACCCTGCGGATCAGTGCCACGGGACCTCCTTCCGGCCGCCGGCGGGTATCAGGGGAGCCGGCTCAGTGCGCATTCGATAAAACATTACTCCTTCCCCTAACGCCCGCCGCCTTCCCAGATCTTCCCCAAAGCCGGGAAAGCCTGCTCATAACCAGCCAGAAGCTTCGCGGCGAGGTCCGGCGAATCCACGAGCGGGTGCCGGGCGAAGGCTTCAAGGGCCGCATCGCGGGCTCCGGTGCCGGCGGCCCGGACCACGAGCCGTTCCACCTCTTTGACCCGCTGGAGCAGCCGCAGCTGCGGGCCGTCCGGCGCCTGCTGGGGCAGGGGCACGGCGCCCCTGGCCGTCACCATGCAGGGAACCTCGACGACGGCGTCGGCGGGAAGGCCTGGAATGGCAGGCTGGGGAGCGGGCGGGGCAGCCGTGGCGGAGGCGGGCGGGTGGCCTTCAGGTGTCCCGGCGGGTGCCGCCGTGTTCCGGGTGTTCAGGACCAGTTGGGTCTCCCCGCGGCCGGCCAGGGCCCGCATGGCCGCCAGCGCCACCCGCTCATAGCCGCCCCCGGCCAGGTCCTCCTCGGCGCGGCGCTCGCCATCGTGCCGGGCCTCGGCCAGGTAGCCCTCTTCGCGGGAGCGCCGCGCCTCCTCCCACAGCCGGTAGGCGTCCGGCCCGGCAGCAGCCAGCCGCGGGTAGAGCTCCCGCTGCTGGCTGTGGATGGTCTCGCCCCGGGTCTGCGCCATGGCCTGCATCGCCTGCCGGGCTGCGTCGCGCTGGTAGTAGTAATACAGGTACTCGTTGGGAAGCATGCCCAGTTGGGCCAGGAACGGCTGCGGGAAAAGGCGGCCTTCCTCGAACGACTGCAGTGCGCCGGCATCCGCCAAAAGGCCACGCAGCACGTCCCGGCCGCCGGACTCCAGGCGGTACAGCCAGCCCAGGTGGTTCAGCCCGTAGTAGCCCACGCCGTCGAGCCTTCCCTCCGGCAACTGCACCCCGGCAGCGGCCGCCGCCCGCTGCACCAGACCGCCGGCAGAATCGCAGATCCCGATGACCCGGTGGCCCAGGACGGGAAGCAGCGCCTCGGTGACCATCCCGGCAGGGTTGGTGAAGTTGACCAGCCACGCGTCAGGGCAGTGCTCCCGCATCAGCCGGGCAAGGCCAAGCATCTGCGGAATGGTCCGCAAAGCGTACGAAATTCCCCCGGCCCCCGTGGTCTCCTGGCCCAGCAGCCCTAGGTCCTGCGCCACCTTCTCGTCCGCAACGCGCCCCGCTGTACCGCCCGGCCGGATCGCGGCGAACACCACGGTGGTGCCGGGCAGTGCTTCGGCAGGATCGGTGGTGGCGTGGACCGGAAGACGGGCACCATCACCCACCGGCATGCTCTCCAGCACGGCGGTGACGGCATCAAGGCGCGCGGGATCGACGTCGTACAGCACCAGCTCGGTGACCAGCCCGGCAAAGCGGCCGGACACCAGGGCCCGGTATATCAGCGGCACCCGGAAACCCCCGCCGCCGGCAATCAGAAGCCGCATACCATGCAGTGTAGGCGGGGTGTCCCGCGGCCTGTCCACGCCCGACCAAGGCCCCTACCGCAGCGGTGCGGCACGGCGTATCCTGCGCACTATGGACGCCATCCCAGCACGCCCCTACGACCCCCTGGCTGCCGTCCGTTCACCCGCCGAACCCGGATTCGACCTCTTGCTGGCCGGGACCGTGTTCCAGGACATCATCTTCACCGGCCTGCCCCACGGGCCCGAACCCGGCACGGAAATCTGGAGCGACGGCATGGGCAGCTGCCCCGGCGGCGTGGCCAACCAGGCCATTGCCGCTGCCAGGCTTGGGCTGCGCACCGGGCTGGCAGCTGCTTTCGGCGACGACGGGTACGGGGACTTCAACTGGAAGATCCTTTCCGGCCAGGAACACGTGGACCTCAGCCTTTCCCGACGCGTCCCGGGCTGGCACTCCCCGGTGACCGTGTCCCTCTGCGTGGACCAGGACCGCTCCCTGGTGACCCACGGGCACTCCGCACCGGTGACAAATTCCGAGCTGATCGGAAACCCGCCCAAGGCCCTCGCCGGAATCGCTGAGGTGGGCCTGGAAGTGGAGCCGTGGGCCCACGCAGCCCACGCCGGCGGGGTAAAGCTGTTCGGCGATGTTGGATGGGACCCCAGCGGGGAATGGGCGCCCGTCAGGCTCGACAACCTGCAGTACTTCTACGCCTTCCTGCCCAACCAGCGCGAGGCCATGGCGTTCACGGGCAAGGACAATCCGTGGAGCGCCTTGTACGCGCTGGCGGACCACGTTCCGGTGGCTGTCGTAACCCTGGGCCCGCAGGGCGCCATGGCCGTGGACTCGGAAACGGGTGAGGAAGAATGGGTCCCGTCGCTTCCGGTCAAGGCGCACGACCCCACCGGAGCCGGCGACTGCTTCGATGCAGCCTTCATCGTGGGCACCCTGGCCGGGTGGCCGCTGGGGGACCGGCTGCGCTTTGCCAACCTGTGCGCGTCCATGGCGGTGCAGGAGGTGGGCGGCTCGCTGGCGGCGCCGGGTTGGGGCGACATTGCCGACTGGTGGAGACGCGCCAACGCCCGCCCCGAACGGCAGACGAGCCAGTGGCTGCGGCGCTTCGGGTTCCTCGCTGACATCATCGACGACGTGCCGCTGTCAGCCCAGCGCAGGGCGGCCGCCACCATCGCGCACTTGTCGGATGCTTAGGCGGCGTTGGAGGCCCTGATTATTCGGCGCGAAGTGCCCGCACTAGAATCACTTAGGTGACCTACCCCGCAACAACCGGTGAATTCAGCGCTGCCTCCGGGCCGGACCCCCGCCACGAGCGGTCGGCCGTGATCGACCTGGACGCCATCCGGCACAACGTCCGCCGGCTTGCCGCCGCTGCCTCCCCCGCGAAAGTCATGGCCGTCGTCAAGGCGGATGCATACGGGCACGGCGCCGTCCCCGTGGCCCGCGCAGCCCTGCAGGCCGGCGCGGCCTGGCTCGGCGTGGCCCACATTTCCGAGGCCCTGGCGCTGCGCGCCGCCGGCATCGACGCGCCGCTTCTCGCCTGGCTGCACACCACGGACAGCAACTTCGGTGCCGCGGTGGCCGCCGGCGTCGACATTGGCTGCTCAGGGTGGGAGCTGGAACGCATCGTGGCCGCGGCCCGTGAGCAGGAGCGGCCGGCACGGGTGCATCTCAAGGTGGACACCGGGCTGGGACGGAACGGAGCCACCCCCGAGTCCTGGGACCGCCTGGTGGGGGAGGCCGTGGAATACCAGGACCAGGGCCTGCTGCGCGTAGTTGGCATCTTCTCCCACCTGGCCGTGGCCGACGAACCGGAGCGGCCCGAAACGGACCAGCAGGTGGCCGCGTTCCGGGAGGCGCTGGCCATTGCCGAGGACGCGGGCGTGGATCCCGAGGTCCGGCACCTTGCCAACACTCCCGCCACCCTGTCCCGCCCGGACACCCACTTCGACCTGGTCAGGGTTGGCCTGGGCATCTATGGGCTGTCGCCGTTTGACGGGCAGACTTCAGCAGAACTGGGACTCCGACCCGCCATGACGCTGCGCACCCTCGTGTCGCAGTGCAAGGACGTGCCCGAGGGGCAGGGTGTCTCCTACGGGCTGCATTACCGCACCAGGACGGCGAGCACGCTGGCCCTGATTCCGGTGGGCTATGCCGACGGCGTCCCCCGGGTCGCCACCGGTGGACCCGTCCGCGTCGCAGGGAAGACCTATCCCGTGGTGGGCCGGATCGCGATGGACCAGATGGTGATCGACCTTGGGCCGGAGGCATCCGGAACTGACCTGCAGGGTGCGGAAGCGGAACTGTTCGGGGACGGCGCCGACGGCGGCCCCACCGCGGAGGACTGGGCACGCGCCGCGGGGACCATCAACTATGAAATCGTGACCCGCATCAGCCCCCGTGTTCCGCGCCGCTTCATCAACGAGGACCAGCCGGCGGGCACCGGCCACGCGGGCAACGGCCACGGCCTGGTGGGCGCGCCCGGCTCGGCGGGGGCCGCATGAGCGCGGCCGGACAGTTGGCTGCCAACTGGGAAAAGACGTTCACGGCGACGACGGCGGAACAGACGCACGCGTTCGGCGCACGTTTGGCGGAGGTGCTGCGGGCCGGGGACCTGCTGGTGCTTTCCGGTGAGCTGGGTGCCGGGAAAACCACCTTCACCCAGGGACTGGGCGAGGGGCTGGGTGTCCGCGCAGGCATCATCTCACCCACCTTTGTGCTGGTCCGGATTCACCCGAACCTGCCGGATGGGCCGCGTCCCGGCGGCCCCGACCTTGTGCACGTGGACGCCTACCGGCTGGGTTCCGCAGCGGAGATCGACGACATCGACCTCGAAAACACCATGGACTCGTCCGTGACCGTGGTGGAGTGGGGGCAGGACCGGGTGGAGCACCTCAGCGAGAGCCGGCTGGAGATCGACCTCCTCCGTGCCATCGGGCTGGATGCCGCCGGCAGTGGAGCTGGAAGCCTGACCTTCGACGGCGAAGACACCGACGAGCCCCGCACAATCGTGATGCGCGGCTACGGGCCGCGCTGGGCAACTGCCCCCGAACTGGGTGCCCCCGAACTGGGCGGGCCGGAGCTGGGTGGGCCGGAAGGAAGCGCCCCATGCTGATCCTTGCAATTGACACTTCCGCGGTGGCCAGCGCCGCGCTGGTGTCCGATGCAGCCCCCGAAGGCGTGGTGGCCAGCTTCTCCACGGAGGACACCCGCAGCCACGCCGAGGTGCTCGCTCCCGGCATCCACACCCTGCTGTCCGAAGCCGGCGTCACCGGGCAGGACATCGATGCGCTGGTGGTGGGCGTAGGCCCCGGCCCCTTCACCGGGCTGCGCTCGGGCATTGCCACCGCCCGGACGCTGGCGTTCGTCTGGGGCAAGCCGCTGCACGGCCTGATGAGCCTGGACGCGGTGGCCCTGGAGGTAGCCGAATCCACCGCCGCCGTCCCGGAGTTCCTGGTGGCCACCGACGCCCGCCGGAAAGAGGTCTACTGGGCGCGCTACAGCCTGGGTGACGGGCAGCTGCCGCTGCTGGAGGACGGCCCCCATGTTGGTTTCGCCGCCGACCTGCCGGACCTGCCCGCCTTCGGCGCGGGCGCAGGTCTCTACGCCGACGTCCTCCAAGCCCATCCCGAGTTCGCGGGGGAGCAGCCCGACGCCCTGTATCTTGGCCAGTTTGCCCTGGCGCGGCTGGCTGCCGGGGAGGCCCTGCTGGACACCACACCCCTGTACCTGCGCGAATCAGATGCCCAGGTACCCGGACCACGGAAGCGTGCACTGTGAGTACCACCCCGGAACCCCACATGGCAGGCGTCACCGTCCGCGACATGACCCTGGACGATGTACCCGCCGTCGGCGCCCTGGAACACAAGCTCTTCCCCATCGACGCCTGGCCCGTGCAGATGTTCCTGGATGAACTCTCCCAGCCGGAAACCCGCCGCTACCTTGTGGCGGAGACCACCGACGGCATCGTGGGCTACGCCGGGCTGATGTGCATCGAGCCCATCGCCGACATCCAGACCATCGCCGTCGTTCCTGATTACGAGGGGCGGGGAATCGGCAGCAGGCTGCTCACCCAACTCATCGCCGAGGCCAGGCACCGCGGTGCCGCCGATGTCCTGCTCGAGGTCCGCGCCGACAACCCGCGGGCGCAGCAGCTGTACGTGCGGTTCGGCTTCGAACAGATCCACATCCGCCCCCGCTACTACCGCGACGGCGTGGATGCGCTCATCATGCGGCTCCAGCTGGCCGCACCGGAAACTGATGGCCACCAAGCAACGGAAGCAGGCCGGCAATGAACCGCTCACAGCCCCTGGTGCTGGGGATCGAATCATCCTGCGACGAAACCGGCGTGGGCATCGTCCGCGGCACCACCCTCCTGACCAACACCGTCTCCTCCTCCATGGACGAGCACGTCCGCTTTGGCGGCGTCATCCCCGAGATCGCCTCGCGCGCCCACCTGGACGCGTTCGTCCCCACGCTCGATCAGGCGCTGGCAGACGCAGGCGTGAGCCTTGACGAGGTGGACGCCATCGCCGTCACATCCGGGCCCGGACTGGCCGGCGCACTCATGGTGGGTGTCTGCGCTGCCAAGGCGCTCGCCGTCGCCACCGGGAAGCCGCTGTACGCGATCAACCACCTGGTGGCGCACGTGGGCGTGGGGCTGCTGGATGACCGCGCCAACGGCCGGAAGCAGGAGCTGCCGGAGAACCTGGGCGCCCTGCTGGTGTCCGGCGGCCACACCGAAATCCTGCGGATCAGGACCATCACCAGCGACGTGGAGCTCCTGGGCTCCACCATCGACGACGCCGCCGGCGAGGCCTACGACAAAGTGGCACGCATCCTGGGTCTTGGCTACCCGGGCGGCCCTGCGATCGACAAGGTGGCCCGCGGCGGCAATCCCAAGGCCATCCGCTTCCCCCGCGGCCTCACCCAGCCCAAGTACATGGGCACGGCGGATGAGCCGGGGCCGCACCGGTATGACTGGTCCTTCAGCGGCCTCAAGACGGCAGTGGCCCGGTGCGTGGAGCAGTTCGAGGCCCGCGGCGAAGAGATCCCCGTGGCTGACATCGCGGCCGCCTTCCAGGAAGCCGTGGTGGACGTGATTTCGTCCAAGGCGGTGCTGGCCTGCCGCGAGTACGGCATCAAGGATGTCCTGCTGGGTGGGGGAGTGGCGGCCAACTCGCGGCTGCGGGAACTGACCGGGCAGCGGTGCGCGTCCGCCGGCATCCGGCTGCACGTGCCGCCCCTGGACCTTTGCACGGACAACGGCGCCATGGTGGCCGCCCTCGGCGCACAGCTGGTGATGGCCGGCGTCGAACCCAGTGGAATCGCCTTCGCCCCGGACTCGTCAATGCCGGTTACATCGGTGTCGCTGCCGGCCTGACGGCAGAGCGCCGGGCGAAAGCGAACCGTCGCGGGGCACTTTGGCGGGCTCCGCCGTCGTACATCACGATGGCGGCCGGCGTGTCCGTGCCGAAGTGCCCCACTTCGGCAGGAGCACGTTACGCGGTGGGGCCGTTCCGCATCTGCTTGACCAGGTCCAGCACCACGGCCTGGAGGTTCCCGCCATTTTCCGCGGCCACGCGGCGCTGGCGCTGGTACCCGGCGCCGCGGCGGATGATCTTCTCGACGTCGGCAAGCTCGTCGGCGCAGCGCAGCTTGGCCGCCACCGGCTCCAGTCGGTTCAGCGTCTCCAGCAGATGCTCGGTGACCAGCTGTTCCCGCCCTGCGGCGTCCAGGATGATGATGGCGTCCATGCCGTACCGGGCGGCGCGCCACTTGTTCTCCTGCACGTGCCAGGGCGGCATGGTGGGAATGGTGCCGCCGTTGTCCAAGGTGGTGGAGAACTCGTCCACCAGGCATTGGGTGAGGGCCGCAATGGCACCCACTTCCTCCAACGTGGCCAGGCCGTCGCAGATGCGCATCTCGATGGTGCCAAGGGCGGGCACCGGCCGGATGTCCCAGCGGATCTCCGAGATGGTGTCGATGACGCCGGTGGTGAACATGTCCTGCACGTAGGACTCGTATTCCTCCCAGGATTTGAACTGGAAGGGCAGGCCGGCGGTGGGAAGCTGCTGGAACATCAGGGCCCGCTGGGAGGCGTAGCCGGTATCCTCGCCGCCCCAGAAGGGGCTCGATGCGGAGAGCGCCTGGAAGTGCGGGAAGTAGTTGACCAGCCCGTCCAGGACGGGGAGTGCCTTGTCCCGGCGGTCAAGTCCTACGTGCACGTGAACGCCGTAAATGACCATCTGCCTGCCCCACCACTGGGTGCGGTCGATGAGTTTGGCGTAGCGGGCCTTGTCCGTCACGGGCTGCAGCTGCGGCGGGCTGAACGGGTGGCTGCCGGCGCAGAAGAGTTCCACGCCCATGGGATCGGTGATTTCGCGGACGGCGGCAACGGACCGGCTGAGGTCTTCCTTGGCCTCGGCAGCTGTTTCGCAGATGCCGGTGACCAGTTCCACAGTGTTCAGCAGCAGTTCCTGCTTGATGTGCGGATGCTCGTCGTCTTCGTTGAGTTCCGGGTGGCGGGAAGCAACTCCGCGGAGCACCTGGTTGGCCACGGATGCGAGCTCGCCCGTCTTTCCGTCCACCAGGGCAAGCTCCCACTCAACACCGAGGGTTGACTGCCTCGATGGGGCGAAGTCGATCTTCACACGTTTCCTCACTGTCCGGTTTGCCGCTGGCTGATGCCGCTCACAGGCTGCTGCCGGCAGGCGAACGGGTGGTTCAAGTCTAGTGCAGGGGTAGCATCGTATTGATGGCCCCGTTCCCCACGCGTCACAGACCTGCCAAAACCACTCCCGCCAAATCCTTCCCGCTCCTCCTGGCCCTGTCGGCCCTGGCGCTGGCCTCCTGCACAGCCTCCCCAACAGCAGCCCCGCCGTCGTCGTCCTCAGGGCCCGCCGGCGCCCCTTCGGCATCGGCAAGTACCACGACGGCGCCTCCCACCGCTTCTGCCTCACCTGACGCAGGCTCCCGCCCCCTGGGGTGGGGCCCGGAGCAGCGCGACCAGGACGCCGCCGTCGCGGCCGTGGCAGCCATGACTCCGGAGGAGAAGGCCGGGCAGGTTCTGCTCCCGTTCTTCAAGGGCAACCAGGTGGAGGCGCACGCCGCGCTCATCCAGCGGCTGCACCTGGCCGGATCCATCATCATGGGCGACAACGTGCCACGCGATCAGCAGGGGAACGTGGACGTTGCCGCCATGGGCGCGGTGAACCAGCGGCTGCAGCAGGCTGTCGCCGCCGGCGGCCGGCGGTGGCCCGGGATCATCGGCGTGGACCAGGAAGGGGGCGCCGTGGCACGCCTGGGGCAGCCCCTGACTGAATGGCCCACGCCCATGAGCTACGGAGCGGCCGGCAACCCGGCCCTGACCCGGGAAGCAGGAAAGGGCCTGGCCGGCGAGCTGGTGCCGCTGGGATTCGACCTCGACTTCGCGCCGGATACCGACGTGACCATCGGGCCCAGCGACCCCACCATCGGCGCGCGCTCCATGTCCGCGGATCCTGCCGCCGCCGCAGCCCACGGGGTCGCCTTCGCCCAGGGCATGCTGGACGCCGGCGTGCTTCCCACCGTCAAGCACTTTCCCGGCCACGGCTCGGTGACCGCGGACTCCCACCTCAGCCTCCCGGTCCAGCCGGCCGGCATCGACCAGCTCCGGGCCCGGGACTGGAAACCCTTCCAGGCGGCCGTGGCCGCGGGCCTGCCGGTCGTCATGACGGGCCACATCGCTGTGCCTGCGCTGGAGCCCGGTGTGCCGGCGTCGCTCTCCGCACCGAGCTACGCCGCGATGAGGGAGCTCGGATTCAAAGGTGTAGCCGTGACGGACGCCCTCAACATGGGAGCCGTGGACAAGCAGTACCCCGCCGGCGCAGCAGCCGTAAAAGCTTTGGGAGCCGGCGCCGACCTGTTGCTGATGCCCGCGGACGTGGAACAGGCGCACGCCGCCATCCTCCAGGCCCTGGCCGCCGGCACGCTTCCCGCCTCCCGGCTGGATGAGGCCGCGCAGCGGGTGGCCACCATGATGATCTGGCATGCCCGGACCACGCCGCCTGCCGGAACAGCCGGCACAGGTGCCCCGGCCGGAAGCGGTGCGGCGTTGTCGGCGCGGGTTTCGGCGTCGGCCGTGACGGTTGTCTCCGGTCCCTGCAGCGGACCCCTGGTGCCCGGTGCGGTGCGCGTTGCCGGCGGGGGACCGGGGGACCGGGAGCGCTTCGAAGCCGCCGCCGCACGTGCCGGCCTCGCGGTTGGATCAGGACCGCTGGTGAACCTCATCGGCTTCGGCGGGAATCCAGCGGCCGGGGACATTGCCGTGGCCCTGGATGCCCCCTGGCCGCTCCAAAACTCCACGGCTCCGGTGAAGCTGGCGCTGTACGGCCGCACCGACGCCGCCTTTGATGCGCTGGTGGCCGTGCTGGCAGGCAAGGCGCCTGCTCCCGGGAAGCTGCCCGCTGCCGTCGGGCCTTTCCCCGCGGGAACCGGCTGCGCCTGACCTCTGGCTCCTGACCCGGACCCCGGACCGGGGACCCCGCACGATGGCTGGAACGCGTTTAATGGTCTGGTGCCCATTCTGAATAAAGACATGACCCTCTGCATCTCGCTGTCGGCCCGCCCCAGCAACAACGGGACCCGCTTCCACAACCATCTGTACGGGCAGCTGGGCCTGAACTGGATCTACAAGGCGTTCGCGCCCACCAACCTGCAACAGGCCATCGCCGGAGTGCGGGGCCTGGGCATCCGCGGCTGTGCCATCTCCATGCCGTACAAGGAAGACGTCATCGCGCTGGTGGACGAGATGGACCCGTCCGCCAAGGCCATCGACTCCGTGAACACCATCGTGAACACCGACGGCTACCTCAAGGCGTACAACACCGACTACACGGCCATTGAGCAGCTGCTGGCATCCAACGGGGTCCCCACCGACTATTCCGTGCTGGTCCAGGGGGCGGGCGGGATGGCCAAAGCCACCGTCGCCGCGCTCCGGGACGCCGGTTTCAAGGACGTCACCGTCATCGCCCGGAACGAGGCCGCCGGGCGTGCGCTCGCAGGCCAGTACGGTTTCCAGTGGCGTGCAGCGCTCGACGGCGGGACGGCGGACATGATCATCAACGTCACCCCCATCGGCATGGCGGGCGGCGCCGAAGCGGACAGCCTGTCCTTCCCCGCGGAGGCCATCGAGGCCGCACGCGTGGTCTTCGACGTGGTGGCACTGCCCGCCGAGACGCCGCTGATCCGGGCCGCCCGCGCGGCAGGCAAGCACGTCATCACCGGTGCGGAGGTTGCCACCATCCAGGCCCTGGAACAGTTTGTGCTGTACACGGGAGTGCGCCCCACCGCGGAACAGGTCCGGGCAGCCGAGGAGTTCATGCGCGCCCAGTAGGCGTTTACACCGGTTCCACCACGATGGCCACGCGGTCCTCGCCGATGCGAGTCAGGACCAGCGTGGCCGTCCTGGCGGAACCCTTTTTGGCGGCGCCCTTGCCCTGCGGGAGGAGCTGCTTCCGCAGCTCTTCCGGGGTCACCGCTGTGCCGCGCTTCTTGATGTCCAGCACGGTGATCCCCTCCTCCTTCACCCAGGCCTTGAGTGCCTTGACGTTGTAGGGCATGACTTCCAGGACCCTGTAAGCCTTGGCGAACGGGGTGTCCAGAAGTTCCGCGGCACAGATGTAGGCAATGTGTTCATCCACCAGGTGCCCGCCGAGCTGCAGCGCCACGTCGGCAACCAGCCCGGCACGGATCACGGCGCCGTCGGGTTCGTACAGGTAACCCTCCACGGGTCCCACCGGAGCGGCCGGGCCGGCGCCGAATTCCTCTGCGCTGGTCAGCTCGGCGGGCCCCTGGGACCCCAGGACCAGGGCCGCCCGGCGGACCCCGGGCCTGCGCACGGCGTTGAACCAGAGGGTCACCTCGGTCACGTCCCCGGCCACCGACACCCACTGGGCTTCGCATCCCGTGGGCACGGACTCGTGGGGCATGCCGGGGCCCATCTTCACGCCCACCGCCTTCCCCCCGGCCGCCAGCGACTCCACGAAGGACAACGGCGGTGAGAACGCCTCCGGGTCCCAGATCCGCTTGGTCCCCGACGTGGAAGTGACGCGGCGTGCCGGATCCAGCCAGACGCCGTCGATCCCCTCCAGCGGGACCGATGCCGCGTCCGCGTGGACCACCGTGGCATTGGGGAAGGGGATGAGGTTCATGGTGGCGCAGGCGGCGGTGGTTTCATCCATCTCCACGGCGGTGACGGTGATGTCCAGGGAAGCCAGGGCCATGGCGTCGGCACCAAGACCGCAGCCCAGGTCCGCCACGTGCCGGATCCCGGCTGCGGCGAACCGCTGCGCGTGGTGTGCGGCGACGTTCAGCCGGGTGGCCTGCTCAAGGCCTGCCTGGGTGAAAAGCATCTGGCGGGCGAACTCACCAAACTTCGCCTCGGCCCTGGTCCGCAGCCTGGACTGCGTCAGGACGGCGGATACAAGTTCGCCCGGGTGGCCGGCTTTCCGGAGCGCCGAATTGAGCTCAAACGCGTCCTCTTCGCGGTAGGGGCCCAGCGATGCCAGCAACTCCCAGCCTTCGGGGGTCAACAGGGGTGCGATCTGGTCCTGGGGAGCGTGGGGCATGGTTTCCAGCCTAGTGGAGGACGGCTGCCGGGATGCGGATACTGTTGAAACCATGGATGACAGCGCAGCCCCAGGGGAGACCGGCGAACATCGACCCAGGGACCGCGGTGTGGCTAGGTTTGCCCGTCCAGCCCTGATCGCCGCGGCCGTGGTGGCCGTGGTGTGCATCGCCCTGTTGGTGATCATTTTCCTGCTGGACACGTTCAACGCCACCGTTTATTCGGTGGGCGGCAACGACATCCACGACAACACGCAGGAGGCGCGGGACATCCGCGGGTTGTACGACGGCGCACGGGCCGGGAGCATTTTCTTCCTCGTTGTTGCCGTACTCACCGCAGCCGGGGCCGGTTGGGTGCTCTACCGGAAACGTCAGCAGGGAGGCGGCGAGGCCGACGGTGGCGAGGACGTGGACTTCGACGACCTGGGCCGTTAGGGAAGCATGTTTGCCGGCCGGATCCGCCGTCGGCCGGAGCCCGAAAGGCTTACGCCGATGACGAAACGTTGGCACTCACCTTGACCGAGTGCTAACCCTTACATAGAGTCTTCATTAGCACTCTCCCTAGGAGGGTGCTAACACATGAAGAGCTGCCAGCCAGGCTGCTGCCGGCACCGCGACGACGGTTTGCCAGCCACGGCGGAAAGCTTTCCAGTCCACGAATTTTGCTGACGAAAAGGAGAGGTCCGAGTGTCGGTCTCTATTAAGCCTCTTGAGGATCGTATTGTTGTCCGCCCGCTCGAAGCCGAGCAGACCACGGCTTCAGGCCTGGTCATCCCGGACTCCGCCCAGGAGAAGCCGCAGGAAGGCGAAGTTGTTGCAGTAGGCCCCGGCCGCTTCGAAGACGGCCAACGGGTTCCGGTTGACGTTGCCGTTGGCGACGTCGTCATCTACTCCAAGTACGGCGGAACCGAAGTCAAGACCGGCGGCACCGAGTACCTGGTGCTGTCCGCCCGCGACGTCCTGGCTGTCGTCGTCAAGTAACTCTTCCGGATCCCCGTGCCGCCGGCCATGCTCATGCTGGCCGGCAGTGCGGGGTTTCTGTCTTTGAAAGGACAAAACCATGGCAAAGCAGCTTGCGTTTAACGACGCTGCCCGCCGGTCCCTTGAGGCCGGCATCGATAAGCTCGCGAACACCGTCAAGGTGACGCTCGGCCCCCGCGGCCGCAACGTCGTCCTGGACAAGAAGTGGGGCGCCCCCACCATCACGAATGACGGCGTCACCATCGCCCGTGAAGTGGAACTTGACGATCCCTACGAGAACCTTGGCGCGCAGCTGGCCAAGGAAGTAGCCACCAAGACCAACGACGTTGCCGGCGACGGCACCACCACCGCCACGGTCCTGGCCCAGGCCCTGGTCAAGGAAGGCCTGCGCAACGTTGCTGCCGGCGCCGCTCCCGGCCAGATCAAGCGCGGCATCGAAGTTGCGGTTGAAGCCGTGGCTGCCCGCCTGCTCGAAAACGCCCGCCCGGTCGAAGGCACCCAGGTGGCTAACGTTGCCGCCATCTCGGCCCAGAGCGACGAAATCGGCGAACTGCTCGCCGAGGCCTTTGGCAAGGTGGGCAAGGATGGCGTCATCACCATCGAAGAGTCCTCCACCACCCAGACCGAACTGGTCCTCACCGAGGGCATGCAGTTCGACAAGGGCTACCTGTCCCCGTACTTCGTCACCGACGCGGAACGCCAGGAAGCAGTCCTCGAGGACGCCCTTATCCTGATCAACCAGGGCAAGATCTCCTCGATCCAGGAATTCCTGCCGCTGCTGGAAAAGGCACTGCAGGCTTCCAAGCCGCTGTTCATCATCGCCGAGGACGTCGAGGGCGAGGCCCTGTCCACGCTCATCGTCAACCGCATCCGCGGCACCCTGAACGTTGTTGCCGTCAAGGCTCCCGGCTTCGGCGACCGCCGCAAGGCCATGCTGCAGGACATCGCCACCCTCACCGGTGCGCAGGTTGTTTCCCCGGAGCTGGGCCTGAGCCTGGACACCGTTGGCCTGGAGGTGCTGGGTACCGCCCGCCGCATCACCGTCACCAAGGACAACACCACCATCGTCGACGGCGCAGGCTCGGCCGAGGACGTGGCCGCACGCGTTGCCCAGCTGCGCGCCGAGGTTACCCGCACCGATTCCGACTGGGACCGCGAAAAGCTCCAGGAGCGGCTGGCCAAGCTGGCCGGCGGCATCGGCGTCATCAAGGTGGGTGCCGCAACCGAGGTTGAGCTGAAGGAAAAGAAGCACCGCATCGAGGACGCAGTGTCCTCCACCCGCGCTGCCCTCGAAGAAGGCATCGTGGCCGGCGGTGGCTCGGCCCTGATCCACGCCCTCAAGGCACTGGATGAGGACGCCGCCGTCAACGCCCTCGAAGGCGACGCTGCCGCGGCCGTCGGCATTGTCCGCCGCGCACTGGTCCAGCCCCTGCGCTGGATCGCCCAGAACGCCGGCTTCGACGGTTACGTGGTCACCTCCAAGGTTGCCGACCTGGAAATCAACAACGGGTTCAACGCCAAGTCCGGCGAGTACGAGGACCTGATCGCTGCGGGCGTCATCGACCCCGTCAAGGTCACCCGTGCAGCCCTCCGCAACGCGGCCTCCATCGCCGCGCTGGTTCTCACCACCGAGACCCTTGTCGTGGAGAAGCCGGCCGAAGAGGACGAGCACGCAGGCCACAGCCACTGATCCTGCCCGTCTTCACATACAGAAAACCGGTCCAGCACCAGCTGGGCCGGTTTTCTGTGTTCCGGGTGCTACGTAGCCGCCATCTCGGCGGTTTCGACTCCGCCCGCAGGCTCGTAGACCAACGACACGGCTCCCTTGGGGTAGCTGCGTACCGGCTCGGCGAGCCGGAATGTTGAGGGGACCGTCCCGGCGTCGAAGAGCCGCTTGCCCTGCCCCAGGGTGACCGGATACAGCCAGAGATGAAGGCGGTCCAGCACTTGCGCCTCCAGCAGGGACCGGATGAGGACGCCACTGCCGAACATGTGCACCTGCTGGTACTCGTCCCGGAGCCCGCCCGCCGCCGCGGCATCCGGCAGCACGGTGGTGCCGGCCCATGCCGGATCGGACAAGGAGCTGGACACCACAAACTTGGGTATCCGGTTGAGCGTGTCCGCGATGTCCCCGGACTGCTGGGGCCAGTAGGCGGCAAAGATGTCGTAGGTCTTCCTGCCAAGGAGCAGGGCATCCATCCGCGCTATTCCAGCCGCAATGGCGGCGCCGGATTCGTCGTCGGAGACCGGTGCCTGCCAGCCGCCAAGGTTGAACCCGCCCTCGCTGTCTTCCTCGCGGCCGCCGGGCGCCTGGTAGACGCCGTCCAGGGTGATGAACAGGTTCGCGACGATGTTGCCCATCCACCAAGTCTGGAACGGGGCTCCGGCCCTGTCCAGTGCCGTGGCAGGATGGTGCCATGCTGCTCCTTGAGCTCGTCAACACCGCGGAGGCCGTCACCTCCACCCGCTCCCGGCTGGCCAAGGTGGATGCGCTGGCCCAGCTGCTGGGCCGGCTTGAGCCGGCGGAAATCCCGACGGCGGTGGGCTGGCTGGTTGCCAAGCCCCGCCAGGGACGCGTGGGCGTCGGATGGAGTGCCGTGGCGGCGGCCAAGGAGGAACCCGCCGTCGAACCAACCCTCACCCTGGCCGACCTCGACGCTGCCCTGGACCGGCTGCTTGCCACGGCGGGTACCGGATCGGGCGCGGGGCGCGCGGCCACCCTCCGGACGCTGATGGCGGCAGCCACTGCTTCTGAGCAGGCCTTCATTGCAGGTGTCCTGGTTGGCGAGCTGCGTATAGGAGCCCTGGAGGGAGTGCTGACGGATGCCGTTGCCCGCGCTGCCGGGAAGCCCGTTGCCGCCGTACGGCGCGCTGCGATGCTTTCGGGCGACCTGGGCGGAACAGCCCTGCTGGCCATCACGGGCACCGAAGCCGAGCTGGACGCCGTCGGCCTGGTGGTTGGCCGCCCCGTGCAGCCCATGCTGGCGGCCACCGCGGCCAGTCCCAGCGCAGCCCTGGAGGCGACCGGGGAGGCCTCGGTGGAATACAAGCTCGACGGCGCCCGCATCCAGGTGCACCGGTCCGGCGACGACGTCAGCATCTACACGCGCAACCTCGCCGACGTCACCCACCGGCTCCCCGAGGTGGTGGACCTGGTTCGCGGGCTGCCGCTGCGGGACGTGATCCTTGACGGCGAAACCCTGGCCCTGGACGAGGAAGGCGGCCCGCGGCCGTTCCAGGAAACCATGGCGCGCTTCGGTGCGGATGCCGCGCGTGAGACGGTGCTGCATCCCTGGTTCTTCGACGTGCTGCATATCGATGGGCGGGACCTGCTTGATGAGCCGCTGTCCGCCCGGATCAGTGAGCTCGAGCGGATCGCGCCGGAGCACCGGATACCGGGGGAGGTCACGGCCGATCCCGCCGTTGCGGAACGGGTATCGCAGGAGGCGCTTGCCGCAGGCCATGAAGGCGTTGTGGTGAAGGCCATCGGTTCCACCTACGCGGCCGGCCGGCGCGGAGCCAACTGGGTGAAGGTCAAGCCGGTGCTGACGTACGACCTGGTGGTGCTCGCCTGCGAATGGGGGTCCGGGCGCCGCACCGGGATGCTGTCCAACCTGCACCTGGGCGCCCTTGACCCCGCTGGGGAGTTCGGAGAACCCGGCGGCTACGTGATGGTGGGCAAGACCTTCAAGGGCCTCACCGACGAACTGCTGCGATGGCAGACGGAGAGGTTCCAGGAGCTTGAGGTGCGGCGCACGGCCGGCACGGTGTGGGTTGAGCCGGTCACGGTGGTCGAAATCGCCATCGACGGCGTGCAGCAGTCACCGCGCTATCCCGGTGGCATCGCCCTGAGGTTTGCCCGGGTCAAGCGCTACCGGGACGACAAGGCTGCGGCCGAAGCAGACACGATCCAGACCCTGCGCGCCCTGCTGCGGCCGTAGCGCACCGCGAATGCGGAGGCTCCTTAGTTGCGGGCCCCGCTCCGCTGGCGCCTCAGGTTCCGTGCCACCCCGTGCGGCACGCGCCTCGAAATTATGCGGTAGAAAAGCAGTACCGCGAGGGCGGCCACCACGATGCCCACGAGGTTGAGCAGCAACTGGAGCGCCGAGCCCGCAGCCTTCTGGTATTCCCCCAGGACCAGGGCCACCGCAACGTACCCTGCCGCCGGAACGGTGGTCACCGAGATGAAGACCCCGATCAGGGCCGCGGAGCGCCGGCCGATGATGGAGAGCATTCCCGCGATGCCGGCCAGGACGGCAACAATCAGCGAATACGGACCCGGATGGTAGATGAATTCCACCGCGGAACCCTTGTCCAGGGCATCCCGCGGGAAGAGACCGAGGGGCACCGACAGCCACGCCGTCAGTGCCGCCAGCAGCATGGCCACGGGGAACCCGACACCCAGGGCAATGGCAGCACGGCGGCCAAGCTTCCACTGCCGGGTGGCAAGCGAGACGGCGAGGGCGGCCAGCGGTCCGAACTCGGGACCTACCGCCATGGCTCCCACAATCGCGATGGGGGAGTCCGTCACGATGCCGATCCCGGCAAGCTGGGTTGCGAGCACCAGGAAGGCGAGGAAGTTCCATGTCAGGCGGGAGTCCTCTCCGGTTTGCCGCGTCACGTCGTCCCAGATCACTGCGTCCGCACCGTCCCCGGGGGCGGCCCGCTCCGCCCGGTCGGCTTTCTTTGACAGGACTAATTCCGGCGTGGACATGGCAATGGATCCAACGTCCTGGACCTTCAGGATCTCCAGCTTCTCGAGGAGTTCCTCCACTGACTCCCGGGCGATCAGGACCTCGATAACGTCGCCTTCCGGGACCACCGACGCACCCGCAACCAGCGCAACCTCTGCCGCACCCCGCTGGTCCCGGCACGTCTTCAGCGTCACGGCGGACAGCTCGCCGGGCACGCAAATCCGCAGTTGGACAACCACGCCGTCTCCCTTCGATGATTGGGCCCAGCATAGTCCGAACAGGTGCGTTGATTGGCCGTTGCTGACCGCCTTGGCTAGGCTTGATGCTTTGGCTGGCGGGCGTCCTGAGAGGTTCTAGTGTCGATAACGGAAACGTCGAAGGCACCTGAACCCCCGTCCAGTGCCGCGAACAGGAAACGGAAACCCACTTTCCGCCCCGAGGTCCAGGGGCTCCGGGCCCTGGCTGTCCTGATGGTGGTGGCGTACCACGTGTGGCTGGGCCGCGTGTCCGGCGGCGTGGACATCTTCCTGCTGATCTCGGCGTTCCTGCTCACGCTTTCCTTCGTCCGCAAAGCCGAATCCGGCCACCCTTTCAAGCTGATGGCGCACTGGCTGCACCTTTTCAAGCGACTGCTGCCGGCCGCCGTCGTGGTGATCCTTGGAGTGCTGGCAGGCACCTGGCTGATCCTGCCGCAGGGCCGCTGGCCACAGGTGCTGGACCAGGCCTGGGCGTCCCTCCTTTACCGGCAGAACTGGCTCCTGGCAGACAATGCAGTGGACTACTACGCGCAGGACCACGCCGGAGCCAGTCCGCTGCAGCACTTCTGGTCCCTGTCCATCCAGGGACAGGTCTTCATCCTGTGGCCACTGATCTTTGCCGCGACCGCTGCGTTGCTGAACCGGCTGCGCCGGGTTCCCCGCCTGCAGGGGCTGACCTACCGAGGGCTGCTCGCCGCAGTCTTTGGAACGGTTTTGGCGGTGTCGCTTGCCTACTCCATTGACCAGACCGCCGGCAACCAGGCCTCCGCCTACTTCGATACCCGCGCCCGGCTTTGGGAGTTTGCGCTGGGATCGTTGCTGGCACTGGTGCTGCCCTACGTCAAGCCCGGCCGCGTGGTGCGGGTGGCCCTGGGCTGGGCCGGACTGGCAGCCATGGTGTCCTGCGGGCTGGTCCTGACCGTCGACCGGTCCTTTCCCGGGTACGTGGCGCTCTGGCCCACACTGGCCGCGGCGGCCATCATCATTGCAGGGCAAACCGGCAGCCGGTTCGGCGTGGACCGGCTCCTCAGCAGCCGCCCCGCCGTCGCCCTGGGTGACAACTCCTACGCCCTCTACCTCTGGCACTGGCCGGTCCTGGTGCTGGCGCTCGCGGCCACCGGCGTGGAGGCACCCAACCTCAAGCAGGGACTGGGCATCGTCGCTGCCTCCATCGTGCTCGCTGTCCTGACCACCCGCTTTGTTGAAAAGCCGCTGCGCGACTGGCATTGGCCCAAGCTTCGCGCCTGGCGGACCGCCGTCGTTATTGTTGCCTGCGGTGCCTTGCTGGCTGGTCCCGTGGCGGTTTGGCAGACATCGCTCACCGCAGAGGAAAGCGCGACGGCGGCACAGCCCCGTGAGCTGACGCCGGGGGCCCTGGCGCTCACGCCGGAGAACGAAAGCACGCCCGCGCCCAGGGCCAGGACCATCCCCGGGCCCACCGCCCTGGACAACGACTGGGCCGGGATCGACTCGCCCTGCACAGGTGCCAACGCCACGGGCGATCCCATCCTGGAGGGGTGCCGGCAGGAGCTTCCGGAGGAACCGTCCACCCGGCGCATCGTGGTGCTGGGCGACTCCCATGCCCAGCAGTACCTGGCAGCGCTGGCTCCCGTGGCGGCCGCGCGTGGGTGGGAATTGGTCACCCTCCTGATGCCCGCATGCCGGTTCGGCGCCGAATCGGAGACCAGGAATGCCGAATGCAACGCCTACAACAAGGCCAGCTCCGCCTACGTCCTGGAACACCGCCCGGATGCGGTGTTCACCGTGGCAACGCTGACCCATGAGGATGCCCCGTTCGAAACGGAGGTGCCGGGGTACCTTGACGGCGTCAAGCCGTTCGCCGACGCGGGGATCGAGATCGTGGGAATCCGCGACAACCCGAGATTCACCTTCAACATGCCCCAGTGCGCCCAACGGAACGGCGCCGGCGCGGCTGCCTGCAATCCATCGCTCGCCGAGTCCCTGGTGGAGCCATCGCCACTGGAGAACTACCGCGGCAAGCTGCCCGGGCTGCACCTGATGGACATGAGTGACTTCATCTGTGCCCGGGGCGTTTGCCCTGCGGTGGTGGGGAACGTGTACGTCTACAAGGACGACAACCACCTGACCAGAACCTATGTGGAGACCATGATCCCCATGTTCGAGCAGCGGCTGCTGGCTGCAACCGGCTGGAGCTGAGCCGGCCCTAAGGGTGGGTGGGGGCGTGCGGTTGCTCACATTACCGGCGTGGAATAGGGGGATCGGCGCCGAGGTTCTAATATTTACTCAACACTTTCTGCCCCCGGAACGCCGTCCTGCACGGTGGTCCCGCAGGATCGTCTGCACAGGCCAGTTCCGTAATAACGGGCTGGTCATCGGCTGCAACCCCTACCCGTGACCCAGCAACCAAGGTAAGAGGCGCACTCATGACCGAGCCCGAACACAACCCCTTTGGCTTCATCGGCCTGACCTACGATGACGTCCTGCTCCTGCCGGGCCACACCGACGTGATCCCGTCCGAAGCAGACACCTCCTCGCGGATCTCCAAGCGGATCACGGTGCAGACCCCGCTGCTTTCCGCCGCAATGGACACCGTGACGGAATCCCGCATGGCTATCGCGATGGCCCGCCAGGGTGGCCTGGGCGTGGTGCACCGCAACCTGTCCATCGCCGACCAGGCTGACCAGGTGGACCGGGTCAAGCGGAGCGAGTCAGGGATGATCACCAACCCGCTCACCATCCGTCCCGAGGCCACGCTGCGGGAACTTGATGACCTTTGCGCCCACTACCGCGTCTCCGGCCTGCCCGTGGTGGACGAGGACAACCGCCTGCTGGGCATCGTCACCAACCGCGACACCCGCTTTGTCCCCGAGTCCGATTTCCCGCTGCGGCTGGTCAGCGACGTCATGACCAAGATGCCCCTGGTCACCGGACACGTGGGAATCAGCCGCGAGGAAGCCTCGCACAAGCTCGCAACCAACAAGATCGAAAAGCTCCCGCTGGTGGACGAGCAGGGCCGGCTCAAGGGCCTCATCACCACCAAGGACTTCACCAAAGCCGAGCAGTACCCGCTGGCCACCAAGGACGACGAGGGCCGGCTCCGCGTGGGTGCTGCCATCGGCTTCTTCGGTGACGGCCGGGAGCGGGCCATGGCCCTGGTGGACGCCGGCGTCGATGCCCTGTTCGTGGACACCGCCAACGGCCACTCCCAGGGTGTGCTGGACATGATCCGCCGGCTCAAGTCCGACCCCGTGGCCGCCCACGTGGACATCATCGGCGGCCAGGCTGCCACCCGCGAAGGCGCCCAGGCACTGATCGACGCCGGCGCGGACGGCATCAAGGTGGGTGTTGGTCCGGGCTCCATCTGCACCACCCGCGTGGTGGCCGGCGTGGGCGTCCCGCAGATTACCGCCATCTACGAATCAGCCAAGGCTGCCATGCCGGCCGGCGTGCCGCTGATCGCCGACGGCGGCCTGCAGTACTCGGGCGACATCGGCAAGGCACTGGTGGCCGGAGCCGACACCGTCATGCTGGGATCGCTGCTGGCGGGCTGTGACGAGTCCCCGGGCGAGCTGATCTTCGTCAACGGCAAGCAGTTCAAGTCCTACCGCGGCATGGGCTCCCTGGGCGCCATGCAGTCCCGCG
The DNA here is from genome assembly GCF_059492155.1 of Pseudarthrobacter sp. Pseusp20. Taxonomy (NCBI): domain Bacteria; kingdom Bacillati; phylum Actinomycetota; class Actinomycetes; order Micrococcales; family Micrococcaceae; genus Pseudarthrobacter; species Pseudarthrobacter sp. Pseusp20. Next base: position 3,350,155 of record NZ_CP168521.1, on the reverse strand, counting down.
GCAAGAACACGTCCTACTCCAAGGACCGCTACTTCCAGGCGGACGTGTCCGGCGACGACAAGCTGATCCCCGAAGGCATCGAAGGCCGCGTTGCCTACCGCGGGCCGCTGTCCTCGGTGGCGTACCAGTTGGTGGGGGGCCTGCGCCAGACCATGTTCTACACCGGCGCACCGACCATCCCGGAGCTGAAGGCCCGCGGCAAGTTTGTCCGCATCACGTCTGCCGGACTCAAGGAATCGCACCCGCATGACATCCAGATGACCGTGGAGGCGCCGAACTACGGTTCGCGCTGATCCCGGTGGCTTAATGCTGCAGAAGGAGGTGGGGAATTCCCCGCCTCCTTCCGCATTCAAGCCCCTATACCGCCGGCTGCAGTTCCGACGTCAGCTCCTCAAGGGTGGGCGGATTGGCGCCCGGGCGGCTGACCGTAATCGCGGCAGCCTTGGATGCCATCCTGCCCAGGGTTTCCAGGACGGACGGCGCCAAGCCATCGGTGCTCCGGCAGAGCAGGCCGTAGATCAGGGCCGCCATATAGGAATCACCGGCTCCGATGGTGTCTGCCACTACCGTTCGAACGGACGGAATCTGCACCCGTGTGTCGGGTGTTGCCAGCAGCGAGCCGGCTGAACCCATGGTGACCACAGCCATGCCCGCACCAAGTTCCAGGATCCGCGCCGCGGCGTCCTCGAACGCCACCCCCGGGTAGAGCCACCGGGCATCCTCGTCGCTAAGCTTCAGCACGTCCGCCAGGGGAGCCAGGTCTTCGAAAACAGCGAGGGCTTCCGCGTGGCTGCCCAAGAGTGCGGGGCGGATATTGGGATCGTAGGAAACCAGGCATTCACGGTGCGCCCGTTCCAGGAGGCTCATGACGGAACCGGCTCCGGGCGCCAGGAAGCTGGCGATCGAGCCGGTGTGGAGCACCTTGGGAAAGGTGGCGGGGTGCACCGGCGGCAGCTCCCAGGAAACGTCGAATTCGTAGCTGGCGGACCCGTCAGCGCCCAGCGTGGCGGTGGCGGAAGCCGTGCGGCCCGGTGATTTCGACCCTGGCAGCAGCGCAACTCCGGCGCTGCCCAGGTGACGCTCGATCAGGGCGCCGCGTTCGTCGTCGCCTATTGAGGTCAGGAGGCTGGTTCGCACGCCCAACCGTGCCAGCCCGTAGGCGACGTTGGCCGGGGAACCGCCGGGGTGCTCCGCCGTGCCTTCGGAGGTGCGGACGACGTCGACGAGTGCTTCGCCAACCACGATGACATCGGGAGTGGAGGCGCTGGTGCCGGAGCCACTGGTGTAGGGCATGGGAGCAAACTTTCGTGAAGACGGGCGCGGACCTGCCGCCCGGGGCAGGCGAGCAGGTCCGCGAACAGGAAGGGGAGTGAAGGAAAGCGGTCGAACGCGGATCAGGCCGTGGCGGCGCCGGTCATGATGGCCACCGCGTCGGTCATGCTGTGCGACTTCGGAGTGATCGTGGCGGCGCATTTGCCGAGACGCTGGATGTGGATCCTGTCGGCAACGTCAAACACGTGCGGCATGTTGTGGCTGATCAGGATGACTGGAAGGCCTCGGTCCCGCAGATCCCGGACCAGCTGGAGGACCTGGTTCGACTCCCGAACGCCCAGTGCCGCGGTGGGCTCGTCGAGCACCACCACCTTGGAACCGAACGCTGCTGCCCTTGCCACAGCCACGGCCTGGCGCTGTCCGCCGGAGAGGTTCTCCACTGGGACGGTGACATCCTGAAGGGTGGAAATTCCGAGGCGGGTGAGCTCCTCCTTCGCCTTACGGCGCATCCCCTTGGTGTCCAGGACCCTGAAGATGGACCCGAGCGGTCCGGCCACCCGTTCCTCCCGGCCCAGGAACAGGTTCGACGCCACGTCCAGGGCCGGCGAGACCGCCAGGTTCTGGTAGACCGTTTCGATTCCATGCGCGCGGGCATCCTGCGGACGCTTGAAGTGCACCGGCTGGCCGGAAACCAGGAGCTCGCCCGAGTCCGGAACCTCGGCCCCGGTGAGGCACTTGATGAGGGTGGACTTGCCGGCGCCGTTGTCGCCGATGATGGCCAGCACCTCGCCCGGATACAGCTCAAGGCTGACACCGTCAAGGCCAACCACCTTGCCGAAGGTCTTGACGAGGTTCCGCGCCTGGAGGATCGGCTGCCGGGTTTCGGTCTTGGGGGATTCAATCCCGGTGGAGGTCATGACTTCACCTTTCGGATCCACTGGTCGATCGACACAGCGATGATGATGAGGACGCCGACGGCGAGGGTTTGGAACAGCACGTCCAGCCCGGCCAGGGAAAGCCCGTTGCGGAAAACGCCCACGATCAGCGCACCGAGGAGGGATCCCCAGACGGAGCCGCGGCCGCCGAAGAGACTGGTCCCGCCAATCACGACGGCGGTAATGGAGTCCAGGTTCAGGTCCACCCCGGCGTTGGGGCTTGCTGCGTTGGTACGCCCGATCTGGATCCACGCTCCGATCGCCAGCACCGCGCCGGCCGCGAGGTAGACGCTCATCAGGACGCGGTTGACGGGGATACCGGCCAGGCGGGCGGCTTCCTTGTCATCGCCGACTGCGTACACGTGCCGCCCCCACGCCGTCTTGCCCAGGATGAAGGCGACCGCCACATAGAGCAGGAGCATCATGACCACGCCGGTGGAAATGCGAACGGGCCCAAGGGGGAACGTGCTGCCCATCCAGGTCAGGAGCCCCGGCATGCTCGAGCCACGGACCGTGGAGCCGCCCGAGTAGAGCAGGGTCAGGGCGATGAAGATGTTCAGGGTTCCCAGCGTCACGATGAACGGAGGGAGCCGGAACCTGGTCACCAGGAAGCCGTTGACAGCCCCGGCGGCAAGTCCGACGACGAGCCCCGCCACCAGTGCGATGGGTCCCGGCATGCCGTTGTTCACAGCCAACTGCGCCACCACCATGGAGGCCAGGATCATCACGGCGCCCACGGAAAGGTCGATTCCGGCGGTGAGGATGATGAGGGTCTGGGCGATGGCCAGGGTTCCGACGACGGACACCTGCTGGGTGATCAGGGACAGGTTCTCGAACCGCAGGAAGCGGTCATTGAGCAGGCCGAACACCACCACCGCCACAATCAGGACGATGGCCGGGCTCAGTGCCGGGTAGCGGTGCAGCACATTGCGGATGCGGCTAAGGGGAGTTTGGCGGTCGAGGAATTCCTCGGCCAGGTCGGTGGGCCCGGTAACCGGCGGGCCTGCGGTTTGTTGCTGGGTCATCGTTGCTCCTGTGACAGTTCGGGGCTTACTTGCCCCAGCAGATCTGGGTGGCGTCCGTGGTCGTGATGCTCTTGACGCCGTCAGCCGCCTTGTCGGTGACCAGTTCGACGCCGGTGTTGAAGAAGTCCAGGCCGGCAGAGTTTTCGGGCTTCTTGCCGGTCTTGGCGAGGTCGACGATTGCCTTGACGCCCAGTTCGGCCATCTTGACCGGGTACTGCTGCGCGGTGGCACCGATGATGCCGGACTTGACGTTGTTCACGCCCGCGCAACCGCCATCAACGGAGACCACCAGCACGTCCTTTTCCTTACCTGCAGACTTCAGGGCTTCAAAGGCGCCCGCTGCGGCCGGTTCGTTGATGGTGTAGACGACGTTGATGTTCGGATTCTTGGAGAGCAGCGTTTCCATGGCGGTTCGGCCACCGTCCTCGGCGCCCTGCGAAGCCTGGTTGCCCACGATCTCGTACTCGCCGCCCTTGCCGCCGGTGTACTTTCCGGTCTTGGCTTCGTCGCCGTTCTTCTTCTTGTCGGCGGTGTCAACGCCCAGGCCGGTCAGGAAGCCCTGGTCGCGGTTGTAGTCAACTGAGACAACCTTGTCGTCGAAGAGGTCGATCAGCGCGATGGTGGCCTTCTTGCCGCCCAGCTGCGCCGCGGTCCACTTGCCGATCAGCTCGCCGGCGGCGAAGTTGTCGGTTGCGAAGGTGATGTCGGCGGCATCGGCCGGGTCCGGCGGGGTGTCCAGTGCGATGACGAACAGCCCGGCGTCCTTCGCCTTCTTCAGGGCGTCGACGACGGACGGGCCGTTGGGCGTGATGAGGATGCCTTTGTCGCCCTTGGAGATGGCGTTTTCGATTGCCTGGATCTGGGTGTCTTCGTCGCCGTCGGCCTTTCCTGCCGCGAGCTTGAGGTCGATGCCGTCCGTAGCAGCCGCCTTCTTCGCACCCTCCTGCATGGAGACGAAGAACGGGTTCGACGTGGTCTTCACGATCAGTGAGACACCGATTTTCTCCGAGGAAGTACCGTCGGTGGAGCCTGTTGCGGAAGAGTTGCCCCCGCAGGCCGAGAGGCTGAGGGCGCCCAGGGTCAGGACTGCGCCGATGGCGAGGGAACGAGTAACAGTGTGCCGCGGGGTTTTGGAACTCAACATTGAATCTCCTGGTCTCAGGGCACTTAGCGTGCCTGACAACGATGTCATCGCTCATGTAATCAATGTCACAGGGTAGAGTCAAGTGTGAATCAATGATGAAGAGCGAGGTATTGACAACGATGTCTAATCGTTACCAGTCCGAGGTCAGTACGAACCGACCCACCATGCGCCATGTGGCCGCCTTGGCTGGCGTTGGGATCAAGACTGTTTCCCGGGTGATGAATGACGAGCCCGGCGTTTCGGAGGCCACGCGCCAGCGTGTCCTGGGAGCTTCCCAGCAGTTGCACTACCAATTGGACATGGCGGCGGGGAGCCTGCGTCGCGCCGGCCGAAAGACCTTGTCCATCGGGTTGCTGCTGCCCAGCGTTGCCAACCCTTTCAGCAGCGAAATCCACCGCGCACTGGAAGACGCCCTCGCCGAGCGCGGAATCGCCGTGTTCGCTGCAAGCCTCGACGACGACCCCGAGCGGGAGAAGGCCCTGGTGGGAGCGTTCCTCGGGCGCAGGGTGGATGGCATGGTCCTGACACCCATTGCCAGGAGCCAGGCCTACGTGATCCCTGAGCACTCCCGGGACCTGCCCCTCGTCTTCATCGACCGCGAGCCGGTGGGGATCGAGGCCGACGCTGTGGTAACCGACAACGCTGCCGGCTCTGCGCGGGCTGCAGCCCATCTCCTCAAGCACGGCCATACCAAACTTGCCTACCTGGGTGACCGCCCTGATATCCAGACTGCCCGCGATCGCCGCAGGGGCTTCATGGAGGAACTCGGCCGGGCGGGCGTTGCCACCGGTTCTGTTCCGGTTCGCGATGGCCTGCACGACGAAGAATCAGCGCGGCTCGCTGCCCACGAAGTCCTTGCGTCCGACAACCCGCCTACTGCCATCTTCTCCAGCCAGAACCTCGTGACGTTCGGCGTCATGAGGGCACTGCGTGAACGGGGAGCCAGCCACCGGGTGGCGTTGGTGGGCTTCGACGACTTCACGCTCGCCGACATGATGGACCCGGGCATCACCGTCATCGCACAGCATCCTGACCGGATCGGGAAGCTCGCCGCTGAGCGGTTGCTCGCCCGCATGGACGGCGACGACAGCGCTCCCCAGACTTATGTTGTCCCCTCGGAACTGATCGTGCGCGGCTCGGGCGAGCTGCCGCCGTCGAACTGACCCACCCACAACAGAAAGAAGCAAGCCCATGACCAAAACACTGTATGCAGAATTCACCGTCAAGCCCGGAAGCGAAGGACGCGTCGCGGAGATGATGCGGGAACTGACGGAGCGCGTGCGCCGCGAGCCGGGCAACGAACATTTCCTTCCGTATACCCGGGAGTCCAACCCGCGTGAGTACTTCGTATTCGAGGTGTACCGGGACGACGACGCTTTCCAGGAGCACATCACCGCCGAATACGGAGCCACATTCAATGCCGAGCTGGCGCGGCACATCGAAGAGGACGGGTCGGTCCTGACCTGGCTGCAGCCGGTGGAATAGTTTCGCCGGGGGCTTCAGCATGCCCGGCCACCGGATGCCGCCGGCTGGGCATGCTGAAGCCTGCTTTCTCAGCCCCGGGCCTTCCCTCCGGCGTTGACCGCCTTGAGGGACGCCAGGAACATGGCCTGTTTCATCGGTGTGACGGTGAGCGACTTCAACTGCGCAACGCCGCCCTCGGCGAACAGCGCTACCTCCTTGGCTCCGTCCGCAGGGAAGACCTGATCGGTGATTGTCCGCAGTCCGCCTTGGGCGAAGACTTCCACCGAGGACCTGTCCACGTAGATCCGGAGGGTCACATTTCCCTGGGCATCCACGCTGACCGGTGCCGAATCGACCGAGGCAAACAGCGGATGGAAGCCGACATTGCCCGAATTCGCGCGATCGACATAGACCTCTTTTGTGGCGGCGTCGTAACCGACGGCTGTGGACGATGATCCGTTTCCGAATAGGGTGATCCCGGACTTGGCCGCAGTGCCGGGAGCGAAGGTCACATCGATCCGCTGCACATCCCCCGACGCCGCGGAAGGCAGGGGATGCGTTCCGGGAGTGATGGTCCCGCCTGCGGTATTCCGGTAACTGGGCGCAGAGGCCAGCCCGTCCACCTGCTTCACTGCCTGCTGCGTCAGCCGCGGGCCGTCCGGCGTTTGCGTCAGGCCGATCTCTCGGGGCAGCGACATCGCGCTGCGCCATGGGAAAGTGGGAATGCTGTTGGCGTAGTCCCAGTTGTTCATCCAGCCGAGCATGACCCGCTTATCTTCGGGCATGTTGCCGAAGGAAACCGAGGCATAGTAGTCGCGGCCACAGTCCAGCCAGTCATAACTGTTGAGGCGCGGCCGGGCCGGCTGCGGGGAAGCGGTGAACTCGTCGGCCAGGATGTGTCCCCAGCCGAACCGGTTGTTGTCCACGACCCTGATCTGCGCTTGGCGGCCGCGGAATTCCGCCACGTTCCACGAAGCCCAGTCCAGCACCTCACTGTTCGCGCCGGTAGCTGTGCGCACCACTTTGCCATCCACCACCAGGTTCACGGTGGTTTCGTCCGAGCGCGGCACCGCAGCCTGGTCGGTCAGCATGACATGGTCAGCGGTGAGGTGCCCCCAGCCGCCGGTCGCCTGGTCAACGATTCGAAGCCGGGCCTGCTTGCCCGCGAATTCGGAGACATCCCAGCCCTTCCAGTTGAGCGCGCCGGCGTCGTCCCCGGCCAGGGTGCGCACCACGTTCCCGTCCACCAGCAACTGGGCCTCCAGTACTTGCCCGGAGTCCGGGGAACGGTGCCCGCCGCCCACCAGCATGCTCACAAAGTTCCGGGAGAGCGTGAACTCGGGGGAGGTCAGGCTGCCTTGCCGGTCGTCACCCGGGGCCGCGCCTGTTTCGAAGGTGTTGATGCGTTTAGCGCCGATGTAGTAGTCGCCTCCCGCCGTGGCGGGCTGATACGACGGCGCGAGGTCGCCCGTGCCGGTCCAGCCGGCTTCGGCGAGGGTAGTGCCGTCCGGGACCTCGAAGCCATTGAACAGCAGGTCTCCCGGCGGCGGCGTATTGTCCAGCTTGTCGGAGACCCGCGGATGCTGGCCTCCACCCACCAGGAAGTTGATGTAGTCGCTGTCTACGGTAAAGCCAGGCGAGGACATGGACCCCAGGGGCCAGTCGCCGTCGTTGAAGGAATTTATCAAGCCCGCGCCTACGAACCCGCCAACGAGGTTTTGGCCCGGCAGGGTTCCGGCTGCCGGAGCGTCAGTGAAGGGTCCGTTCTTCCAGTTGCCGGGTTCATTGCTCACGGCCCACCCGTTGTATGTGCCGTCGTTGAATCCCGCCACGGGGGTTCCGGAGGGTAGCGCATCGCTGGGTTTCGTGGTCTCCGAGGTAAACGTGACGCCATCGAAGCTGCCCACGAAGTACTGACCCGCCGAGCCTCCAGCCACCCCGCCGGGATTGATATTGACCACCATGACCCATTTGACGTTGTTCGGGTCTCCGTCAACGGCCAGCGGGAAGAGGTCGGGGCATTCCCATAGTCCGCCCGTGGCATTGGCGGGCCCGAATTCGCTCAGGGCCGTCCAGTCCTTGAGGTTGGTTGACTTGTAAAGCAGTACTTTGTGGTCCAGGGCCTCAACGGCCGCCATCACCCAGTAGCCGCCTTCGGCAGTGCTGTACCAAAACACCTTTGGGTCCCGGAAGTTGGCGGAGTTCCGGTTCAGGACCGGGTCCGCACTGTATTTGGTCCAGGTTTGTCCGTCATCCAGGCTGTAGGCCAGCGACTGGGCCTGGAGCCCGCGGTGCGGCGAGGCGTCTTTGTAGGCACTGGTGTAAATCGCAATCAGCGGCGGGTTCTCCGTAGTCCCCAGACCGGACGTATTGTTCTTGTCCACCACAACGCTGCCCGAGAACACGTCCTCCTGGGTATCCGTGGAAATGGCGAGCGGCTGCTCCTGCCAATGAACGAGGTCAGTGGAGGTGGCATGTCCCCAGGACATGTTGCCCCAGGTGTTTCCGGACGGGTTGTGCTGGAAGAAAAGATGGTAGATCCCCTTGTGGTAGACCATTCCGTTGGGATCGTTCATCCAGTTCTTGGCCGGCGAGAAATGGTACGCCGGCCTGTAGGTTTCCTGGCCCAAAGTGCTGCCCGTGGTGGGCCCGGGGGGAGGATTCCCGTCCGACTTCCCTGCAATCGCAGGTCCAGCGCCGGCCAACGCTCCGGTCAATATCAAACCCGTCAGCGTCAGGGCCGAAAGGAGCCGCGTGCTTCCCTTTTGTTTTCTGTGCATTTTGAGGTCGCCCTTCATCGCGCGTTCAGTTAGACAACGATGTCAATACGTGACGGAGCGTAGGTTAAGTCCACGAGACAAGTCAACGAACTCCGGCGGCCGGGCATCGGCAAGGACCTGGCTGCTTTCGAGCCCGTCTGACCGGCACGGCGCTAGACACCGTTGTCATGACAGCGGGCAAGAGGTGGGAACGGACCTGCAGAACCAGCCCCAGCCGGCCTGCGGCAACGGTTGTTGGCTGCGCCGAACGCCCTTCCGGGCTACCGCAAACTTTCGGTGCGCGCCCTAGGCTTGAGGTATGCCCCCATCACGCCATCCGGCGGAACTGAGCCCGAAGAGCGAACCCCACCGGCGGCTTGCCATACGGCCTTACGCCCGCGCCGTGGCCCAGGTCTTGCGGGTCAGTTTCCGTGCATCCCCGGGCGCGGTGATCATGAAGGTGCTCGGCTCGCTGATCTCGGCCGTTCTTCCCCTGGTCACCACCTACTTTGCGTCCCTCACCACCACCGCGCTGGCCGCAGCCTACGCGGGCGACGCCGGAGCCGGACGCGTTGCGATCGTCTACGTCATTGTCACCGCGGCGCTGGGACTCTTCTGGGGCGCCTTCAACAGCGTTGACCGGTACATCCAGCAGTTGATGAGCTTCAAGGTGGGCGCCATTGTGGGCGACCAGATGTATCAGCGCTTCCTCGCCCTCGAATTCTGGCGCTATGACGACAAAGAAACCGTGGACCTCTACGACCGCGCCAAACGGTTCTCCGACTCCTATGCAAGGGTCCTGGACCGCATTGCCGCTATCTTTACGCAGCTCATCTCGGTCATCCTGGCCATCGGCGCCCTGCTGTTGGTCAGCTGGTGGATCGCCGTGATCGTCCTGGTGGCAATCGTGCCCAGCGTGTACCTGCAGTTCAAGCTGTCCAGGGAACAGATTGCGCACTGGAACACGCAGGTGGACTCACGCCGCCAACGCCGGATGATTGAAACCAACCTCCTCCGGCCGCAGCACATTGCCGAGATGCGGCTGTATGGCATTGTCGGTTTCCTCATGGACCTACGCTCCCGGCTCCGGGACGCAGACGAGCGGCGGCGCCTTGACTACCAGCGGCGCTACATCCCCAAGCAGCTGGCCGCCGATGCACTCCAGTACGGTGCGGAGGTGGTGTCGCTGATCTGGGTGGTGGGTCAGATCATTGCCCGTGCCCAGCCCGTGGGCCAGTTCCTCTATGTGCAGCAGATCGTCAGCCGCGCCCTGTCCACCGCAAACAACCTGGTGTCCTCCTTGAGCTCCATTGATGAAGACCTCGCCAACCTGAAGGACTACGAGTTGTTCATGGCAATGCCGGTTCACTCGGAGCACGCGCCGCCGTTGCTGGCAGCGCCGAAGGAAGTCGAGCTGAAGGACATCCGCTTCACGTACACCGGCAGTGACATCGAAGTGATCAGGGGCATCAGCCTGACCATCCGCCAAGGCCAGCACATTGCCATCGTGGGGGAGAACGGTGCCGGCAAGTCCACGCTGATCCGCATCCTGGCCGGCCTTTACCGTCCGGACTCCGGCCAGGTGCTGCTCGACGGCGTGGACCTCGCCGCCGTCGACGTCACCTCCTGGCACCGCCACCTGGCGGTGCTGAGCCAGGAGTTCCTGAAATACGAGTTTGCCACCGCGGCGGAGAACATCTACTTCGGCGACGTTGACTCGCCGCGGGACGATGACCGCATCCGCAAGGCGGCTGCGGATGCCGAGGCGCTCGACTTCATCAATAAGCTGCCCAACGGCCTGGACAACCACGTCAGCAACTGGATGGAGGACCCGCGCGGCCGGAAGGGCAGCGGCCTTTCCGGCGGCCAGTGGCAGCGCCTCGCCATGGCCAGGAACTTCTACCGGGACGCGTCCTTCATGGTAATGGACGAGCCCACCTCCGCCATTGATGCCCTGGCCGAACACCGCATCTTCACCCGGCTCTTCGCGGACCGCAGCAGCACCATCATCGCCATCAGCCACCGGCTTGCCACCATCGAGAAAGCCGACATCGTGTACATGCTGGAGGACGGCGAAATCGTGGAGCAGGGCACGCACAAGGAACTGGTGGCCCTGCGCGGCAGGTACTTCAGGATGTTCGAATCCCAGCTGACGGTAGAGGAACCTACAGCAAACTAGGCCTCCACTATGGTGGTGCGCACCCTCGCGACACTGGGCCTGGGCGGGACGCTGCTGAAACCGAAGGTCACGGCGGGCCGGATGGGGGCCAGCGCGCCGGCGTCGGCGCCTTCCCATGAAACGACGGCGGAGGTCACGTGGTGCAAGTCCGTCACCCCGTAAAACTCTGCCCTGCCGCTGCCCGCCGTGCCGTAGGTGCGGGCACCGCGGGCTGCCAGGGCGGCCAGCGGACTGACTGCGGAGAGCCAGCGTGGATGGACTGCAAGTCGCCTGGGAAGTGCCTTCAGCGCGGAACCGAGGTAGGTCCTCGCCCCGGTGACTGCCTGGATTGCCAGCGGCCCGGCGTCGACCGCCAACGCGCCGCCGGACAGTCCGGCAGCAACGTCCACCATGCGCACCTCATCAAAGCTGTAGGTCGACGCTATGAAGCCGGCAACGTCGGCGGACGGCGCAAGCAGCAGGCGGTGACCTGAGGGTTCCTGCACCATGACGTCCGAGAAGGTCCCGAAAGGGGACTCCTGCCACATGCCAACCACCGCGCGCAGTCCGGATGTGGTGCCAATGCCGGCGATGTGCCCGTCGAAGATCCAGCGTCTGCCCATCATGCCACTGTAGCCACCGGCCGGGACCAACGGGGCTGCTGGGATAACCTAGAGCAGTGACTTATGAGATCGAGATCGGCCGTGGCAAGCGTGGGCGTCGTGCCTACTCCCTGGATGACATTGCAATCGTCCCCAACCGTCGCACCCGCGACCCCAAGGACGTTTCCGTCTCCTGGCAGATCGACGCCTACCAGTTCGACATGCCGGTGATCGCGGCCCCGATGGACTCCGCCATGTCACCGGCAACGGCCATCGCGCTGGGCAAGCTGGGCGGACTGGGCGTCCTTGACCTCGAGGGACTCTGGACCCGGTACGAGGATCCGCAGTCTGTTCTGGATGAAATCGCTGCGCTCCAGGACGAAACCAACAGCCCAGCCGTCACTGGCAGGATGCAGGAGCTGTACCGGGCGCCCATCCAGCCGGAACTCATCACGTCCCGCCTCGCCGAGATCCGCGAGGCCGGCGTCACCGTGGCCGGATCGCTCACCCCGCAGCGCACCCAGGAGCACTACAAGACGGTCGTGGCCGCAGGCGTCGACATCTTCGTCATCCGGGGCACTACCGTCTCCGCCGAGCATGTCTCCAAGAACCACGAACCGCTGAACCTGAAGCAGTTCATCTACGAACTCGACGTCCCCGTCATCGTGGGCGGGGCGGCCGGCTACACCCCGGCGCTGCACCTCATGCGGACCGGCGCGGCTGGTGTGCTGGTGGGCTTCGGGGGCGGCGCAACCACCACCACGCGGCGCGCCCTGGGCATCCACTCGCCCATGGCGTCAGCCATTTCCGACGTCGCGGCCGCCCGCCGGGACTACATGGACGAGTCCGGCGGCCGCTACGTGCACGTCATTGCCGACGGCGGCATGGGCACCTCGGGTGACATCGTCAAGGCCATCGCCATGGGCGCCGACGCCGTCATGCTGGGCAGCGCGCTGGCGCGCGCCGAAGAGGCACCCGGCAAGGGCTGGCACTGGGGCCAGGAGGCGCACCACCTGGAACTGCCGCGCGGTGACCGCGCCAACGTCGGCACCGTGGGTCCGCTGGAGGAAGTCCTCTTCGGGCCCGGCCACCACACCAACGGCACGTCCAACCTCATTGGTGCGCTGCGCCGCTCCATGGCGACCACCGGTTATTCGGACCTCAAGGAATTCCAGCGGGTCGACGTCGTCGTATCGCCCTACGCAGGGAACTGACGCGTTGGACGGGGCAGGGTGGGCGCCGCCCACCCTGCCCAAAGCACGCCGCCAGCAAGTAGTGTGGGTTTACAACCGGCACTAGAGGCACTGGAGGCGTTCAATGAAGAGTGTTCCTGCAAACGGCGGAGCCCTTGGCCCCGAAGCCAGGGAAGCATCCATCCAGCGGTTGCGCGCCACGTCCGAACCCGGCCGGGAACTGGACATCCTGATCGTCGGTGGCGGCATCGTCGGAGCGGGAGCCGCTTTGGACGCCGTGACCCGGGGGCTGAGCGTTGGCATCGTCGAGGCAAGCGACTGGGCTGCCGGCACGTCGTCACGGTCTTCGAAACTCATCCACGGCGGCCTGCGGTACCTGGAGATGCTCGACTTCGCCCTGGTCAAGGAGGCCCTGCAGGAACGCGGGCTGCTGCTCTCCGAAATCGCCCCGCACCTTGCCCGCCCGGTGCCCTTCCTGTATCCGCTCACCAAGCCGTTTGTCGAGCGGCCTTACGTGGGCGCCGGCATCGCGCTCTATGACCTCATGTCCATCTCCAGCGGACACAGCCGCGGCGTGCCGTTCCACAAGCACCTGAGCAAGCGCGGCACCCTGCGCGCCGCCCCCAGCCTGAAGAATGATGCCTTCGTGGGATCCATCCGGTACTACGACGGACAGGTGGACGACGCCAAATACGTGGCAAACCTGGTGCGTACCGCTGCGTACTACGGCGCCCACGCCGTGAACCAGATGGCGGTGGTGGACTTCCTGCGCGAGGGCGAGCGGGTGGTCGGAGCCAAGGTGGAGAACCATGAGGACGGGACGCAATTCAGCATCCGGGCCAAGCAGGTCATCAACGCCACCGGAGTCTGGACGGACGAAACCCAGGCCATGGTGACCGACCGGGGCCAGTTGAAGGTCCGTGCCTCCAAGGGCATCCACCTGGTGGTTCCCCGCGACCGCTTCCAATCCACCGTGGGCCTGATCCTGCGCACGGAAAAGTCGGTGCTCTTTGTCATCCCGTGGGGACGGCACTGGATCATCGGCACCACGGACACCGACTGGCACCTGGACAAGGCCCACCCCGCGGCCTCAAGCAAGGACATCGACTACGTCCTGGAGCACGTCAACCAGGTGCTCAAGCGCCCGCTGACCAGGGAGGACGTTGAAGGGGTCTATGCCGGACTCCGGCCGCTGCTTGCCGGTGAAAACGATTCAACCGCCAAGCTGTCCCGCGAGCACGTTGTGGCACACCCTGTCCCCGGCCTGGTGGTGGTGGCCGGCGGCAAGTGGACCACCTACCGGGTCATGGCCAAGGATGCGGTGGACGAGGCCACCCGCACCATGGACGAACGGGTCCCGCCGAGCTGCACGGAAACCATCCCGCTGCTGGGCGCCAGCGGCTTCCGTGCGGCCTGGAACCGGCGGAACCGCACCGCGGAGGAATCCGGGGTCCATGTGGCACGGATCGAGCACCTGCTCAACCGGTACGGCTCCATGACGCCCGAGGTGCTGGCCATCATCGAGCAGAACAAGGAACTTGCCGAGCCCATCCCGGGAGCGGATGACTACCTGCAGGCGGAGGCGGTCTATGCCGCAACCCATGAAGGGGCCCGCCACGTGCAGGACGTCCTGACCCGGCGGACGCGCATTTCCATCGAGGCCTGGGACCGCGGCGTGTCCGCTGCCCCTGTTGTCGCTAAACTGATGGGTGACGTCCTTGGCTGGAGTGACGCGCAGCGTGAAAACGAGGTCCGCCACTACATTGCCCGCGTGGAAGCCGAACGCCTCAGCCAGCAACAGCCGGACGACGAATCCGCAGACGCCGCCCGCCTGGGCGCGGAAAACATCGTGCCCTTGCGCTGAGGGGCCGTTCGCCCTGCACTGCTGACAGAAGGGATACGCCTTGGCGGAACCACTGGACCCGTATGACGCCCACCTCACCACTGCCGACATGGTGATCCTGGAAATGGAAGCGAAGGACAAGACCGACGCCACCACCCAGTTGGCGGAACGGCTGCACGCAGCCGGGCGGATCTCGGATCTTGACGGGTTCCTGAAGAACGTCAATGCCCGCGAGCACCAGCTTGCCACGGGGCTCCCGGGCGGCATCGGGCTGCCGCATGCGCGCAGCGAGTTCGTCTCCCAGACCTCGATCGCGGTGGGGATCGCCAAGTACGGCCATGCCCTGGACTTCGGCGCCGCCGACGGTCCGGCCACGGTGATCCTGCTGATTGCCACCCCCGCCAGTTCCTTTTCGGACCACCTGGAAGTGCTGGCCACCCTGGCACGGTCGCTTTCCAAGGAATCCTTCCGCGAATCGCTGCGGCGCGCCTACGACGCCGAAGTGATCGCCGAACTCATCAACTCCAGCCTGGTGTTCTTCGACCACTAGGTCCGCCCGGACCACCAGGCCCGCGTGTCCGCCCTTTCCAGGTCCGGGCGTCCCCGGCGTTTAGTTGTTCTACAAGAGTACGAAGTACGGTTAAGACGTGTGGAAAACAGCCCTCAAGCCCCGATGGATCGCAGGCTTTGTCTTCGCGATCGCGCTCTCCGGGGTCTTCGTGCTGTTGAGCCAATGGCAGTTCGGCCGCTCCACCCAACCCGAAGTGCCCGTTAATCCGGCCACCGAACAGGTCCAGCCGCTGACAAGCACGCTCCAGCCTGGCGAGTTCTTCCACGG
This sequence comes from Pseudarthrobacter sp. Pseusp20, assembly GCF_059492155.1. Taxonomy (NCBI): domain Bacteria; kingdom Bacillati; phylum Actinomycetota; class Actinomycetes; order Micrococcales; family Micrococcaceae; genus Pseudarthrobacter; species Pseudarthrobacter sp. Pseusp20. The sequence continues at coordinate 3,334,922 of NZ_CP168521.1, read as the reverse complement.
CAGCGTCGCGGACCAGATGGTCACTGCGCAGGGAACGTACAGTGCGGACAAACAGGTCCTGGTTCCCGGCCGGCTCCATGACGGAAAGAGCGGCTACTGGGTGGTCTCGGCCTTCGCCGTGAACGGCGCCCCCACCCTGACCGGAGCCGCCGCAACACCGCAGACCTGGATCCCCGTGGCACGCGGGTGGGTGGCGGAACCGCAGGACGCGGCAGCACCGCCGTCGGGCCTTGTTGAACTGACCGGACGCCTGCTGCCGTCCGAGGCGCCGGTGGCCGGGAAAGCGCCGAAGCCGGGGGAGGCCTCGGCTGTGTCCGTGGCGGAGCTCATCAACTACTGGGACGTGAGCAGCTACCCGGGCTTCGTGTCGGCCACCGCAGAGGTGGTGGGCGGCCAGGACGTGAGTGCCGCGGCCGTACCCGGCAACCTCTTGCCGCTGGACATCGGCCCCCAGCCGCCGGCACAGCACATCAACTGGCTCAACCTCTTCTACTCCATCGAGTGGGTCGTCTTCGCCGGCTTTGCCCTCTTCATCTGGTGGCGGCTGGTCAAGGACGACTACCACCGGGACCTCGAGGAGGCCCTCGATGACGCCGAAGGTTCCGAGCAGGACGAACCGCACGAACCGCACCAGCTTCCCCCGCACCAGCCTGACCAGCACCAGCAGCCTGACCAGTCCCAGCAGAAGGTACAGCCATGATTGATCCGAAACCGGCCACCCCGTCCCCGCAGGCTCCCGGCGGCAAGACGTCCGGCAGGAAGCGCCGCTTCGGCGGCACCGAGGCCCAGATCCGGTCGGCCCTGAAGTTCTATAGGGTCATGGCCTACCTCACCGGCACCATGCTGCTCCTGCTGTGCGCTGAACTCGTGGCCCGGTACGGCTTCGGGCAGTACCTGTTCGCCGGCGGCACCAACGCCGTGACCGGCCAGCCGTTCGGTTTCGGGTTCGCGGACGCCGAGCCGCCGGGAGTACTGAACGGCGTGAACGTCTCTGTTACGGTCCTGATCGTGCACGGCTGGATGTACGTCGTCTACCTGATCTCCAACTTCCGCTTGTGGTCCCTGATGCGCTGGCCCTTCCTGAAGCTGGTCCTGCTGGCCCTTGGCGGCGTGGTGCCGTTCCTGTCCTTCATCGTCGAGAAGAAGTTCCACGCCGAGGCGGAGGCCGAACTCGCTGCCAACCCGCAGGCTCCGCAGCGGTACTAGCTGTACTGCCCAGGGACGTTGGTTCGGTGAATGTGATGACTCGCTGGAGTCGTTGAGCCAAAGGTGAGGACCTCCGGTTGCACAGTGGAGTTGCTTAGACAACCGCTGCAGCGACCAGGAGGTCCTCATGTCCCACGCTAATGCCGCTTTGACTCCGCGCCAACGTTTACGCGTCGCGCGTCTGGTCGTTGACCACGGCTGGCCGGTATCCCGGGCTGCCGAGCAGTTCAACTGCTCCTGGCCGACCGCGAAACGGTGGGCGGCCCGTTACGCCGCGATGGGTGAGGCCGGTATGGCTGATAGGTCCTCCCGCCCGTACCGGGTGGCCAACCGGACGCCGCAGCAGCTGGTGCGCAAAGTTGTGCACCTGCGCTGGAAGCAACGGCTGGGACCGGTCGCGATCGGGGCGAAGCTGGCCATGCCGGCCTCGACCGTGCACGCGGTCCTGGTCCGGTGCCGGCTGAACCGCCTGCATCACGTGGACAAGCGCACCGGAGAAGTCATCCGCCGCTATGAGCACGTGACTCCCGGAGCGATGATCCATGTGGATGTGAAGAAGCTCGGCAACATCCCCGACGGCGGCGGCTGGCGCTACGTCGGGCGGCAGCAAGGCAAGCAGAACCGTGCTGCGACTCCGTCAAAGCCGCGCAGCAGACACCGTAGCCCGCTGATCGGGACCGCCTACGTACACACGGTCATTGACGACAATTCACGGGTCGCCTACGCGGAGATCCATGGCGATGAAACAGCGGCCACCGCAGTAGCAGTCCTGCAAAGGGCTGTGTCCTGGTTCGCTGCCCGCGGCGTCATCGTGGAACGGGTTCTCTCTGACAACGGGGCGGCCTACAAATCACATCTCTGGCGGGACACCTGCCAAGAACTGGGGATCACGGCAAAGAAGACCCGGCCATATCGCCCGCAGACCAACGGCAAGATCGAACGCTTCCACAGAACCCTTGCCGATGGGTGGGCATTCAAGCGCTTCTACGCCACGGAATCAGCCCGCAGAAACGCCCTCCCGGCATGGCTGCACCACTACAATCACCACAGGCCCCACACCGCAATCGGAGGCCACCCGCCCATCAGCCGCTTAACCAACCTGCCTGGGCAGTACAACTAGCCCTCCGGGCTGCCGGCCGCTGAGGTGCCTGGCCCCTCGCGGCGGCCGCCCGCCGTCGTACGTCTGCTCCGTCACAGCACGGCGTCTCAAGGTGCGCCGGTGCAACGGCGCCAAGTAGGCTATTACGGTGACTACTCCCACTGCATCCCAAACTTCCCAGAAGCCGGTGCTGGTTGTTGATTACGGTGCCCAGTACGCGCAGCTGATTGCCCGCCGCGTCCGGGAAGCGAATGTGTATTCGGAAGTGGTTCCGCATACCTACACCACCGAGCAGCTCCTGGCCAAGAATCCCGCCGCCATCATCCTGTCCGGCGGACCTTCCAGCGTCTATGCCGACGGCGCCCCGAGCGTGGGTGCCGACCTCTTCGAAGCCGGCGTCCCCGTCTTTGGCATCTGCTACGGCTTCCAGGCCATGGCCAACGCCCTGGGCGGCAAGGTGGACAAGACCGGCCTGCGGGAGTACGGATCCACCGAAACCACCATCCTCGGTGACAGCCGCTCGGTGCTTGAGGGCATGCCCCAGCACCAGAAGACCTGGATGAGCCACGGCGACTCCGTCCACCAGGCGCCGGAAGGCTTCGAAGTCCTGGCGACGACGGCGGGCGCGGAGGTAGCTGCCTTCGCCAACGAGGAAAAGGGTCTCTTCGGCGTGCAGTGGCACCCGGAGGTCAAGCACTCCGCCTACGGCCAGCAGGTGCTGGAGAACTTCCTGTTCAACTGCGCCAAGCTCGAGCCCAACTGGACCACCGGCAACATCCTGGAAGAGCAGGTGGAACGCATCCGCCAGCAGGTGGGGGATGCACGGGTCATCTGCGGCCTCTCCGGCGGCGTGGACTCCGCAGTGGCGGCAGCCCTGGTCCAGCGTGCCGTAGGCGACCAGCTCACCTGCGTGTTCGTGGACCACGGACTCCTGCGTGAAGGCGAAGCGGAGCAGGTGGAGCGCGACTTCGTGGCCGCCACCGGCGTGAAGCTGTACGTCGCCAACGAACAGGAACGCTTCCTCTCGGCCCTGGCAGGCGTCAGCGATCCGGAAACCAAGCGCAAGATCATCGGCCGCGAGTTCATCCGCGCCTTTGAGGAAGCCGAACTGGCCATCATCGCCGAGGCCGCTGCCCACGGCGAGAAGATCAAGTTCCTGGTCCAGGGCACCCTGTACCCGGACGTCGTCGAATCCGGCGGCGGCGAAGGTGCCGCGAACATCAAGAGCCACCACAACGTGGGCGGCCTCCCCGAGGACCTGCAGTTCGAGCTCGTTGAGCCGCTGCGCGCCCTGTTCAAGGACGAGGTCCGCGCAGTGGGTGCCCAGCTGGGGCTGCCGCAGGAAATCGTTGGCCGCCAACCGTTCCCCGGCCCCGGCCTGGGCATCCGGATTGTCGGCGAAGTGACCAAGGAGCGGCTGGACCTGCTGCGCAAGGCAGACGCTATTGCACGCGCCGAACTCACGGCAGCCGGCCTGGACAACGAGGTCTGGCAGATGCCCGTCGTCCTGCTGGCGGACGTCCGCAGCGTGGGCGTCATGGGCGACGGCCGTACCTACGGCCACCCCATCGTGCTTCGCCCCGTCTCCTCCGAGGACGCCATGACGGCCGACTGGTCGCGGCTGCCCTACGATCTCCTGGCCCGGATCTCCGGCCGGATCACCAACGAGGTGGACGGCGTCAACCGGGTGGTCCTGGACGTCACCAGCAAGCCGCCGGGAACCATCGAATGGGAATAGCATCCTAAGTGGCCGGCCTCCGCCAGCGGGGGCCGGCCGCTGCTTTTCCCGGATGAATCCCGGCAATTTCCCGTGCTCCAGTGTTGCGGTCGCTCAAGTCCGGCGCCGAAGCGGCTACTCTCGAATCTATGCCGGTATGGTCCAGGACGTCACGTGCAAGCGCAGAAAAGAAGGCAGAAGTGTCAGTTGGTCAAGGCCACCCGGAAGGCTCGGAAGAGCTTCGCAAATGGCTGTCCGGGCTTAAACCCGTTACCGGCGCGGACACGATGCTGCGCTTCACCAAGACACCCGAAGGCTCCATCGACCTTACGTCGGCACACCCCTCCGGGCTCGCCCAGCTCATGGCCGGGCGCCGCACACGCCTGTCCACCCTGATCCGTGACCGGCAGCAGTATGTGGTGGCGGCCCGCGCTTCGCGCAACATCCGGTCCAAGATCTTCGAGCTCGCCAACGACCGCGGCATCGATGCCGGCTACCTGTCCGCCGGCACTGTGGTGTGGACGTCAGCCGTCGGCGGCAAACCCCAGCGGGTGTCCGCTCCGGTCATGCTGACCGCCATCTCCCTCACGGTACGGCCGGGGGAGGACGACTTCGAACTGCAGCTCACCGAGCAGGCGCACATCAACCCGGCCCTGGTGCGGCACCTGAAGAACATCCACGGGATCGTCTTTGACGTCAACGCCGTGACCCGCCTCGCCTACAGCACCGCCCGGTTCGACCCCCAGCCTGTCCTGGACCGGCTGGCCACCCTGATCCGGCCCATCCACGGCGCGGAAACCCAGCACAACCTGCTCGTTTCCACGTTCGCCGACCTCTCCGGCAACCTCGACGATCCCTGGATCAACGACTCCCATCCCCTTGTGTCCGCGCTGGCAACTGCTGCCGGCGGCGAAGTGGTGGACGTGGAGGAACCCGACCCCTCCCGCTTCCCCCACCTGGACAACAGGCACCCCAAGGACGAGTTGCTGCTGCTGGATGCGGACACTGACCAGCAGTACGTCGTGGACGCGGCCCGCGCCGGAGACTCCCTGGTGGTCAGCAGTCCGCCCGGCACCGGGCAGACCCAGACGGCCATCAACACCATCGGTGCCCTGGTGGACGCCGGCAAGACTGTCCTGGTGGTGGGCGACCGCCGCGCCAGCCTCAACGAGGTCTCCGGGCATCTGGAGTCGCTGGGGCTGGAGTCCATCCTGTTCCAGCTCTCCGGAAACGTCACGGCGCAGCAGCTGAAGGGCCAGCTGCTCCGGGCGATCGTGCGCAACGAAAAATCACTGGAACCCCAGCTCGGGAACCTCCACAACACCCTGGTGGAACACCGGCACGCCCTCATGGACCACGTGGCGTCGCTCCACAACGTTCGCGAGCGTTGGGGCTGCTCGCCCTACCAGGCCATGCAGTCACTCGCGGAGCTCACCTCCATCCACCCCGCGCCCGCCACCACCGTCCGGCTCAAGCGCAGCGTCCTGGACAGTATCCGGGACCGTGAGGAGCTGGCCGGCAGGCTCAGGCGCGCCGCGGAACTGGGCAGCTTCAGTAAGGCGGCCACCACCAGCCCCTGGCACGGGGCCCGGCTGCTGACCCGCAAGGAGACGGAGGAAGCCCAGGACCTGGTCCGCTCCGTCGCCAAGAGCCTTCCCCTCCTCCGCGACCGCATGGACGCCGTTGCGGAGCACGCCGAAATCCGCCTGGGCGAATCATTCGCCGAGTGGGGCGAGCAGCTGGAACTGCTGGTCGCCGTCCGCGGAAGCCTGGACAAGTTCACCCCGGACATCTTTGACCGGCCCGTGACGGACCTAATTTCCGCCACCGCGCCGTCCGCCTGGCGGCGTGAGCGCGGCATCGAGCTGACTGCCATGCAGCGCTCAAGGCTGCGCCGGGTCGCCAAGGAATACGTGCGCCCGGGCGTCCACATCGCAGACCTGCACTCATCCCTGGTGCTGGTGCAGGAGCAGCGCGCCCTGTGGGCGGGCTACGCCACCACGCAGCGGCACCCCGCCGTACCTTCCGGCCTGGCCGAAATGATTGCCATGTACCGGTCCCTGGACGGCGAACTGGCACAGCTGGGTGAGGCGCTGCGGCACACGGAAGGCGGCGGCTCGCTGTCCACCGTTCCCTACGCGCGGCTGATGGAACGCCTGGAGCGCCTGGTGGCGGACACCGACACGCTTAAGACCCTGCCCGAGCGCACCCTCCTGGTCGAGAACATGCGCGAACACGGCCTGGGCGAGCTCCTGGCCGACCTCGCCGAGCGGGAAGTCCCGGAGGGATCCGTTGCCGCCGAGCTGGAGCTGGCCTGGTGGCAGTCCGCGCTTGAGGCAATGATCAGCGGTGACGACTACCTGGCCATGTCCGACGGCGACGCGCTGCGCCAGCTTGAGGCAGAGTACCGGCTGGCGGACAACGCCCACGTTGCCAGCGGCGCCGCCCGACTGCGGTGGGACCTGGCGGAACGGTGGCGCACAGCCATCGCTGCCCAGCCCCGCCAGGCCGACCTGCTGCGGAGCCTGCTCAAGGACGGCCGGGTCTCCCTGCCGGCCCTTACCGCACAGGCTCCGGACCTGATCGGCACCCTGGTTCCCGTCTGGTCTGTCAGCCCGTACCTGATGACGGGCCTGCTTCCGGCGGAACAGCACTTCGACGCCGTCGTGATCCTCGATGCGGAAGCCACCTCGCTTCAGGCTGTCCTGCCGGCAATCGCCCGTGCACGGCAGGTGATTGCCTTTGGCGACTCGCGCATTGCCACGCCGCGGACCTTCACCGTCGGGGTGGAACGGCTGGCGCCCGGCGAGTCGGCCCACCACCGGGTGGAAAGTGCCTTCACGGCATTGTCTGCCGTGCTTCCGGTGTGGCGGCTCAACGTGGTGTACCGGGCGGTGGACGAGGACCTGGTCCTTCAGCTGAGCAAGAACTTTTACGACGGCGGCCTGCGCCGGCTGCCGGAAGGCCAGTCGGCCACGGGGCTGGACCGGTCGCTGCTGGTGGAATACCTGCCGGACGGCACGGGCCTGCCCAGTGCCGGCGACGAAGGCGTGGAGTCCGTGGTGGCCGAGGTCAACCGCGTGGTGGAGCTCGTCTTCGAACACGCCCGCCTGCGCCCGCGAACGTCGCTGGCAGTGGTTACCGCAAGCCTGCGGCACGCCGCCAGGATTGGTGAATCCATCAGGCTCCAGCTGTCCAACCAGCCGGGCCTGGCCGGCTTCTTCGGCGCCGGGCCGGAATCTTTCCGGGTAGTTGACCTTGAACGCGCCCAGGGCCTGGTCCGCGACCACGTCATTTTCTCGCCCGGATTCGGGCGGACCCCGCACGGCCGCGCCCTGCACAACTTCGGGCCGCTCTCCGCGGAGGGCGGCCGGGAGAAGTTTGCCCTGGCCATAACCCGGGCGCGCCGTTCCATGCACGTGCTCACCTGCTTCCGGCCGGAGGACCTGGACCACACCAGGCTCACCCACGGGGCGGTGGATCTTTATACGCTGCTGGACCGGGAAATTTCCGGCAACACCGATCTCGGGACTCCCGCGTCCCGTGCCGCGGCCAGCGAGCAGGCGCTGGGAGCGGACCCGCTGGTAGCGGACCTGGGGGACCGGTTGCGGGCCCGGGGCGCCAGGGTCTGGCACCAGTACGACGGCGCCATCGACGTGGTTGCCGCGGCGGATCCCCTGAACACCATGGGCCAGGACGACCCCGACCTCCCGCGGCCCGTGGCCATCGAATCCGACGGCACGGCCCAGTACCGCACCATGAGCGTGCGTGAGCGCAGCAGGCTGCGGCCGCAACTGCTGGAACGCCTGGGATGGCGGTACATGCCGCTGTGGACCATCGAGGTCTTCACGGACCCCTCGTCCTGCGCGGACCGCATCGCCGGTTACCTGGGACTTGAGAAGATGGTGCTTCCGGGCCGGACCACGTCCAGCACAGGATTCCTGGACGATGACTTCAACCACGCACTTCACGGAATTGATGGGGCGCCTGCTGCCGGTGTTTCCTACCTGCCTTCCGAGGCTGTCAGCCAAGGCCGGCGCGCCCAGGGGACAAGGGAAGCGGGTACCACGACGAGAGAAGACCGGCCTGGGAAAGACAGGCCCGAGGAAGACATGCGCCAGAACGAGAACAACACCCGGAACACGAACGACCTGAACAGGAACGACGACCTGGATAAGAACGGCGGCTCGAACAGGAACGACGACCTGGACAAGAACGGCGGCGCGAACAGGAGCGGGGCCGCAGCCGGAACTGACCGCGGTGCCGCTCCCGCGGATTCCGCAGCGCCGGTGCCTTCTCCGGGGGCGCGGCCGGCAGCGGCGGGCACCGACGAGATCCTCCCGAGCAAGGCGGCGGAAGACGACGCCCGCAGCTGGGGTGACCGGGAGGACGATCACGATACCTGGTTGAAGGAACAGAAACCGCCGCACTGGGGCTGACCAACATCATCCGGGCCACGCTTGAGGTCAGGGCGCCCCGACCAGGACGAAGAACAGCCTGCCCTGGGTGGAGGCGCCGGCCAGGCGCAGTGATTGTTCGGCGGTGGCTGCCACCACGATCAGTCCATCGGTCTCGGTGGTGCCGAGCCATTGACCCCCTTGGCCGCCGTTGTTCGAGGTCCACAGCACCGGGACGGCAGACGCCAGGACCTCAGAGGGACCCTTCTGGTCGAACCCGTTGGCTGATGTCAGCACAATGTTGACCAGCTGGCCGGGGGAGACCAGCTGGATGGATGAGGCATCCGCCATCCGCAGGGGAACCGCGGCCGAACCGGGGGGCGTCCCTGCCAGGAGCCCGGGGCCCAGCAGCTGGGCGTCGGTGAGGAGCTGGCCCTTCCGCAGCGGCGCTGCGAGCTGCTTGCCTGCGGTTGCGGATCCATCCCGGAGGAAGCCGTCGGTCACCATCCCGGGCGGCACCTGGACCTGGGCCAGGTCTGCTGCCGTTACCGTTGTTCCCGCGGGCAGATCCCGGGCAGCGGCCAGCGCCGTGACGGTGGTGAGCGGGGCGGGAGTGAGTTGCTGGACAGCGATTGCTGCAGCTGCGCACAAGAGCAGGGCCGCTACGAGGCGTCGGTTGCGGCTTAGCCAGCCGGCAAACCGCGAGTGCAGGGGACGCCGTCCGGGGCGGCGGGGGATGTTACGGGCACCTGCAGCATGGACATGGCCGGGGAACCGGAGACCGTCGCGGCGACGTCGGAAGAGTACTGGCATGCGCCCACGCTAGGTGACGCCAAAGCGGCACGGGAGCCCGGACGGCGGCTATGTGGACAAAGGCGGCCGGACGCAGGGAGCGTCCGGCCGCCGTCGTAAAGTCCTGGGCTGCTTAGCTGGCGGCCGCTGCTGCCGGCGCCGACGCGGCGGGGGTGGCAGCGGGCGTCGCTGCGGGTGCGGGGGAGACGGAGCTGCCCTTGGAATCGCGGGAATCCGTGCGGTAGAAACCCGAGCCCTTGAAGACGACACCGACGCTGTTGAACTTCTTGCGCAACGTGCCCTCGCATTCCGGGCAGGACGTCAGGCTGCTGTCCGAGAACGACTGGACAATGTCGAAGGCGTGGCCGCAATCCTTGCAGGCGTAAGCATATGTTGGCACTGGTGCTCCTCCTCTTGGGCAAACGAGAGGTCCCGTGCTGCCACCGGGTAAACCGTTAGCAGTCGCAGGGCCTGAGTGCTAATTCTATCACTGTGCCCGAATGGACGGGCTCAGGCGCTGCCCGCCAATGGCCGGTATCCGGACGGGGCCAGGACGGCCGGGACCGGTCGGTCGAACTTCTCGGCCGGTATCCGGCCGGCGGGCAGCAATTCGTCATCGTAGATAACAGCGGCCAGGGGAATTTCCTTCCCTGCCGTAGCCAGGTGCCCCAGGAATTTGTCGTAGTAGCCTCCGCCCTGCCCGATCCTGTTGCCGGCGAGGTCCACTGCGGTGGCCGGAATAAAGAGCACCGCTGCGCCACCGGCCGTTTCCGGCCCGTGACGGTGCCCCGTGGGCTCCAGGATTGGTGCATATTTGCTGCGCTCGAAGCTGGTCTCCGGCGTCCAGAACACCCAGCTCAATTCCCGGCCTTCCTCGCACACCGGAAGCAGTACCTGATGGCCGCTGCGATGCAGGGCGTTGATCAGGGGCAGGGTGGGCGGTTCGTGTCCCACGCCAAGGTACACGCAGGCTATCGAGGCGTGCTTCCCTGTGACCGTCCCCGCCCATGCTTCCCCATGGACGGCCAGGGCCGCGCCGGCAGCTTCGAGCTGCGCCGGCGTCAGCGCTGCCCGCCGCCGGCGGTGGGCGGCCCTGATGCCGTCCTTGACTGCGTTGGTCTCCTGCAGCATGGTGTCCTTCCTGCAATGCCCCGTATTGGGAGGTTCTTCCCGCACCGGCACGGGCTTGCCGCTCCGGTGGTTACTGAAATGCTTGACGCTGACGTTAGATTAGACCGGTGAACACCAGTAACCCCAGAGTCCGCAAAGCCGTCATTCCCGCCGCGGGCCTGGGCACCAGGTTCCTGCCAGCCACCAAGGCGATGCCCAAGGAAATGCTCCCCGTCGTGGACAAGCCTGCCATCCAGTACGTGGTGGAGGAAGCCGTCCACGTGGGCCTCCACGACATCCTGATGATTACCGGCCGCAACAAGCGGGCCCTGGAAGACCACTTCGACCGCGTGCCGTCCCTTGAGTCAACGCTCGAGGACAAAGGGGACACGGAGAAGCTGGCGTCCATCCAGGCGGCCAGCCAGTTGGGTGACATCCACTACGTCCGGCAGGGCGACCCCCACGGCCTGGGCCATGCGGTGCTCCGCGCAAAACAGCACGTGGGTGACGAAGCCTTCGCCGTCCTGCTGGGAGATGACCTGATTGACGCCCGCGACGAACTGCTCAGCACGATGATTGACGTCCAGGCCAAAACCGGCGGGTCCGTCGTCGCCCTGATTGAAGTGGAGCCGTCGGAGATCAGCGCCTACGGCTGTGCGGACATCCAGGACATCGACGGCGAAGACTACGTCCGCGTCAACCGGCTGGTGGAAAAGCCGTCACCCGAGGAAGCGCCCTCCAACCTGGCCCTGATCGGGCGTTATGTCCTGCACCCCGCCGTCTTCGGCGTCCTTGAACACACCGAACCGGGCCGGGGCGGGGAAATCCAGTTGACGGATGCCCTCCAGGAACTTGCCTCCGGTGATGGTGAAGGGCACGGGGTGTACGGGGTCGTGTTCCGGGGCCGGCGCTACGACACCGGCGACAAACTCAGCTACCTCAAGGCCTGCATCCAGCTCGCCATCGACAGCGACGACCTGGGCCCGGGCCTGCGGGAATGGCTGCCAGGTTTCACCTCGGACCTTTCCCGCTAGCGCCATGCGCAGTGGTCCCATCTGGCCGGTCACCCTGGAGTGCGGCGACTTGGTCCTGCGGCCCATCCGGTACCGCGACAAGAATGAATGGATGGAGGTGCGCTCGCGCAACAGTGAGTGGCTGCAGCCGTGGGAGGCCTCCAATCCGGATCCGGGCGGTGGGCTGCCCGATTACCGGCACATGGTCCGGTCGCTCAAAGTGCAGGCCGCGCAGGCCACAGCTTTGCCCTTCCTTATTACCGAGTGGAGGCCGGGCCTCAGCAGCCCCGCCATCGTGGGCCAGTTGACCGTGTCGTCAATCGTGTGGGGTTCGGCCATGATGGCAACCCTTGGCTACTGGGTTGACCAGGCACGGGCTGGACGGGGGATCGCCCCCACCTCCGTGGCGTTGGTGACGGACCACTGCTTCAGGACCCTCGGCCTGCACCGGATGGAAATCAATATCCGGCCCGAGAACGGACCCAGCCTGCGGGTGGTGGAAAAGCTGGGATTCCGGGACGAGGGGTACCGGCCCCGTTTCCTGCACATCAACGGCAAATGGGCCGACCACCGTTCCTTCGCCCTCACCGCGGAAGAAGTCCCGGAGGGCCTGCTGGGCCCCTGGCTGGCCTCGCGCCGGTCATAAATCCAACGGTTTGCCAGAGGGGGCACGACACACCGGGGCTAATGCGGCCTGAGCAGGCATGATGCTCATACGGTTTTGAGTGTGGACTTCCCCCTTAGCAGCTCAGTGATCCTCGTGGTTGCCGTCGCGCTCTGGATTGTATGGGTTGCCCCTTACGTCCTCCGGAACCGCCGGCACCAGTTCCAGCCTGCCGTCGACTTCCTGGCAGACGCCCCCGCCGATGAGGGGCCGGATCCGCACGCCGGCCTGGTCTTGAACGTCGCCGCCCAGCAGGAGAAAGCCATGGAACCCAGGAAGAGTCCGGCACCCGGTGCCGGCGCTGCCAGCACCCCGCCTCCGGCCCGGCTCCGCATCCGCTACGGCCGGACCGCGCTGGCCCTGGTGGGGCTGCTCTCCCTTGTCACGGCATTCATTTCCGGGATCCTGGCTGCCTTTGGCATCGGTTCGCCTGCCCTTCCGATCCTGTGCACGGTGCTGACTGTCGGGTCGGTGGCGCTGCTGCGTATGCTCGCCGTCCGCGACCGCAAGGCAAAGGTCAATGCTGCGTTCCGCTCGGCCATGAGTGCGCCTGCACGCCGCCCGGAGACGGCCGACGCGATTCCCCCAAAACCTGAGGCCGCCCCCGCGCGGCCGGACAGCCCGCTTTTCGATGCCGAGGCAGGCCAGGCCGGGATCAAGCGGCTCACGGCAGTTGAGCTTCGTGAAGCAGCCCTCGCCGTCGCGGTGGCTGCCGGCGATACCAGTGCTGCAGAGGCGGCCCCGGCCACTCCGGCGGGAACCCCTTGGGAGCCGGTGGAAGTCCCCAAGCCCGTTTACGTGGACGCAGCCAAGGCAAAGCGCCCGGAGCCGCAGCCTCTTGAACTTCCTGAGGCGCCCAAGGCAGTTGGCAAGCCGTCCCTGAAGCAGGGCGCTGCCGGGGTGCAGGCAGCGGAGTCCGCGGAAGCACAGCAGGTGGCCGATCAGCAGTTGACCAAGGCGCAGAGCGCGCTGAGCAACCTCGACGACGTTCTTCAGCGCCGGCGCGCGTAAAGTTTGGGCGGCGCGCCTTGGAATCCCGCGGCCGGCCGGAGCGTCAATTGGCGTTGGGCCGGGAAAATTTGTAGCCTAGGGACACCGGTTCCGCACCATCCTGGAACGCCTTGCAGGTTGCGGCCGATTCCGGGGCTATAGCTCAGTTGGTAGAGCGCTTCGTTCGCATCGAAGAGGTCAGGAGTTCGAATCTCCTTAGCTCCACCATTTGCAGGCGTGTTGCCAGAGCCAGAACACCTGGTTTGCCTTCCTTTTCAAACGCAGGTGCCCACCGCCGGGGCGATTCCTGTCCGCGGGTGGACTCCGCGGATCCTTCCCTCGCTCGTCCCTTCCCGTGGCCCTGATGCAACGAGCCGCTTCCGCAGACCGGGCAAAGGGCGCCAACCTGGGCGAACTGCTGCGCGGAGGCTTTCCGGTGCCGCCGCATACGCTGGGCGGGCGCCTCACGGAAGCCGGTGTCCTGGCCGGGCCCACGGATGTCACTCACCTGCGCTTCGAGGAACTTGCGGCAATGCCCGACGGCGGGGCGTTGCCGCCGGCGGAGAAGGAGCGGCACCGCCGGCGTGTGCTGGCCCGCGCCGCCAAACGCAGTGAGCTGGAAGGTAGGTCCGCAACCCGCACCCTCGTGAACGGGCAAACAGTGGTGGTGGACGGAACCGCGGGACGCGTTACCGTTCCCATAGGCAAAACGCCCCCGGATGCAGGCCCGATCGGATGGGTGGGGGCCTAGAGTGGGCCTCATGGGAATCATCATCGGACTTCTTGTCCTCTGGCTCATCCTGTCCATCGTCGGCTTCGTCGTGAAGGGCCTTCTCTGGCTCGCCATCATCGGCCTGGTCCTCTTCGTCGCCACCGGCGTCTGGGGCTGGCTGAAGCGCAGAACCAACGCCTGACCGTCACCGCCTGCCCGGACCGGCTGTCACCGGCCCGGGTGGGCGGTGGGCGTTAGCGGTCGAAGGACCCTGTCTTTTTCCTCCTGCCGGCGTGACCCTTGCTCCATGAGCCTCACGAAGAAGGAAGGGCACCCCCCACAGCTGGCTCCGCCGGTCGTGCGCAACTTTGCCATCAACCGTGCCCTGCACCCCGACCGCCCATGGATCCGGGCCACCCGGATCAGCGTCGGTCTTGTCGTGCTGGCCGCAATCGTGCAAAAGACCTTCGACGCCACCCTGCCCGGCAACGACGTGGATGTCCCGCAGCTGTATTCGGAATTCACTGTGCAGGGAAATCTTGTCTTCGGGCTTGTCCTGATCATTTCAGGGGTGCTGCGGCGACGCCGGCCGCCGCTGTGGTGGGACCAGATGTTCGGCGCGCTGGTCCTGTACATGGTCATGACGGGCATCATCTACATCGTGCTCGTGGCTCCGCCGGAAGAGCCGTGGTGGACATGGGATTTGTATTGGCCGCAGGTTGCCCACCACCGCCTGGCCCCGCTGGTGGCGGCGCTTGACTGGATTCTCGTCACCCGGACGGTCCGAGGTCCCTGGTGGCGGCCCCTTGCCTGGCTGGGCTACCCGGTGGCCTTCCTTGCGTTTTCGTGGATCCGGGGCGGCCTTGACGGATGGTACGTGTACGACTTCCTTGACCCAACCCTCGATGGCGGATGGGTGAGGGTGCTGGGTTCCACCGGCCAGGTTCTGGTGGCATTCCTGGTTGTTTCCCTCATGGTGCACGCGGTGGGCAATATGCGGGTGGCGCTGGCCACCGGACGGCTGCCCGCGACGGTGATCCCGCCCCGCTAGATCCAGCCCTTCCTCTTGAAGATGCCGTACATAAGGCCGCCGGCAGCCACCATGAGGAGCAGCGCCAGGGGGTAGCCGAAGGACCAATGGAGTTCGGGCATGTTGTCAAAGTTCATGCCGTAGATCCCGGCCACGAATGAGGGCGCAAACAGGATGGCCGCCCAGGACGAGATTTTCTTGACCTGTTCGTTCTGCTCGGCGCTGGCCTCGTTCTGCCGGTTGGCTGTCAGTGTCCCGTCCAGGGTCAGGGCGTTCTGCAGCAAGTCCCGGAAGGAGTCCGCCCGGGAAATCACCCGCTCAACGTGGTCTTCCACGTCACGCAGGTTATGCCGCAGCTCGCTTTCCACTTCGTACTTCTCGAAGCCGCGCTTCAACTGGTCCAGCATCTCGGGCAGGGGGTGGATGGCGCGCTGGAACTGGATGACCTCCCGGGCCAGTTCGTAAATGCGGCGGGACACGGAGGAATCGCCGCTGAACAGCTGGTCCTCGATCTCGTCAATGTCGTTTTCCAGCCCCGCCACCACCGGGGCGTAGTCATCCACCACCCGGTCCAGCAGGGCATACAGCACCGCTTCGGGCCCGTGCCGCAGGAGATCAGGCCGCCCCTCCAGCCGCTGCCGCACCCTGGCAACGCCTGCCGTTTCCGCATGCCGCACCGTCACCACAAAGTTCTTGCCGGTGAACACGTGGAGTTCGCCGAATTCCACGGTTTCGTCCTCGTCCACGTACCGGGCGGGCCGCAGGACGGTGAAAAGGTTGTCGTCGTAACGCTCCAGCTTGGGCCGCTGGTGGGCCGAAACGGCATCCTCCACTGCGAGGGCATGGAGTCCGAACTCGCTGGCCACGGCCGCCATTTCCTCCGCCGTGGGCCGGTAGAGGCCGATCCATGCCATGCCGCCATGCAGGGACAGGGTCTCAAAGGTCTGCTCAAGACTGTCGGGCTCTGCATGGCGGACGCCGTTGACGTAGACGGCGTTATCGATGATGGTCATTCAGGAAATCCTAGCCGCCGGAGCTGCGGCACTGCTCAGGCCGCTGATGAGGGGCTCGGTCCGGTAGGGGATATGGGTGTGCAGGGCCAGCACGGTCTCTGTCCGGATGACACCCTTGATCCGCAGGACCTGCCGCAGGGACGACTGGAGGTTGTGGGTGTCCGTGGCCACCACCCGGCACCAGACATCGCCGCGGCCGGAGATCTCGTGGACTTCCAGGACCTGCGGGATGAGCCGCAGTGCTGCCACGACGCCGTCCAGCTCCCGGTGGGAGACCTCAATGGTCACAAAGGCCACCACGTCATAGCCCACCGCCTCCAGGTCAACCTCGCGCCCGCCCGGGCGCAGCACCCCGCTGCGCAGCAGGCGGCGAACCCGTGACTGGGCCGTGTTGCGGGCGATGCCCAGGGACTCGCCCAGCTCACCGATCTGGATGCGGGGATCCCGGATGAGGGCCAGCAGGATCTTCAGGTCCGTGGGGTCCAGTTTGTTCAAGATCGTCACTCTCCATCATTCGTGGAACCATAAGTTGATGATTTTGCTCAATTATCCCTGCAAGGTCGAAAGATATGGCGCAGCGGTACCGCATTCTTGAACCATCACAGTTGTATCCGCGCCGGGCTCCCACAAGGACCACCCGCCGCGGCGACCCCTAAGGCGGCACAATGACGGTCTTCAGCGAACTGCGCATGCGCCCGGCCACGGCCAGCGGATGGAATGCCACCACTACGGCGCGGCTGGTGATTTCCGGCGCGGTCATCTTCATGCTCCTGGTGGGCGCCAACCTTGCCACCCCGCTGTACCCCCTGCTGCAGGCCAACCTCGGGCTGTCCAGCCTCGACGTAACGGCGGCTTTCGCCAGCTACGTCCTGGCCCTGGTGGGGACGCTGCTGCTCGCCGGGCACTGGTCGGACCATATCGGCCGCCGGGCCGCCCTCCTGGTCGCTGTCCTGACCGGACTGGCGGGCGGCTGGATCTTCGCCGAAGCGGGCACGCTGGCTGCCCTGTGCGCCGGACGGGCGCTCCAGGGAATGGCCGTTGCGCTCGCCACGGGGGCCAGCGCGGCAGCCCTTCGCGAGCTGCTCCCGTCCCGGCCGGAGTGGGCATCGCGCTTTACGCTGCTGGCCTCCTCGGGGGGCGTAGCGGCGGGTCCCGTCATCGGCGGACTGCTGTCGCTGCTTCCCGGTGCCACCACGGCTCCGTACGTCGTCCATTCGCTGTTGCTGGCCGCGCTCCTTGTCCCGCTGTACCTGATCCGCGCACGCCCGGCCATCATGGTGCCGGCAGTGTCCCGCCCGCTGCACGTCCTTGCCCCGCGCCGTCCCTCCGTTTCACGGCAGGCGAGGGGCGCTTTCTGGCTGGCGTCCGGCGTCGGCTTCCTGAGCTTTGCCGTGTTTGGCTTCTCCCTGTCACTGGCCCCGGGCTACTTCGCGCAGGTCCTGGGCACGGACTCCCGGCCACTGATCGGCGTGCTGGCCGGCCTTCCGCTGGGGGCGTCAGCCCTGAGCCAGCTGGTGACCCTGCGCGGGCGCCTGGCCGTGCCTGCGGGGCTGGCCGTCCTGGGCGTCTCCGTCATCCTGCTGGGAGCCGCCGGCGCATGGCACAGCCCACTGCTGCTCGTTGGGGCTGCCGTTACCGCCGGCCTGGGGCAGGGCATGGCCTTCCGGATGGTTTTCAACGAGGTGGCGGGCAAGGTGGAGCCGGCACGCCACGCGCAGATCATCAGCACCGTGTACGTCATCACCTACCTGGGCAGCGCCGTGCCGGTCCTCGGCCTGGGCTGGGCCAGCGCCGTGTTCGGAATGGCGGCAGCGGTGCAGGGATTCGTCCTGCTGTGCGGCTCGGCGGCACTCGCCCTGTCAGCCGTCACCCTCACCGCTTCCATCAAAGCAACGAAACAGGGGTCCGTCTGAGCCGGGTGGATCTACAGCGGCGCTAGTCCGGAAGCGGGCCGTGGTTGCCCTGGATGTGTTCAAAGACCAGCGTGGTTTCGGTGTGGCCCACCACGGGATCGGTAGCCAAATTGTCCAGGACCCAGTCCCGCAGGTCTTCGGTGCTTCCGACGGCGATGTGCAGCAGGTAGTCCACCGAACCTGAGGTGTGGAAGGTCGACAGCACGGCGGGCAGGTGCGGCACGCGCGCAGTGAAACGGTCGATCTGGTCCCGGTCGTGGGCGCGGAGCCGTACGGCCACCAGGGCCTGCACCGACCGGCCGATGGCCGACAGGCTCAGCTTCGCCTCATAGCCCTGCACAATCCCACGCTCCGAGAGGGCGCGGGTGCGCATCAAGGCGGTCGACGGCGCAATACCCACCATTTCGGCGAGCTGCTTGTTGGAAATCCTGGCGTCTGCCACGAGGGCCGCAAGGAGCCGCTCGTCAATGGCATCCAGCGGCTCCAGATGCGCCCCGGGCCTGGTGTTCCTCGCATTCGTACTCACGGCGGTTCCTTCCACACGGTCCTTAGTTCATCCTAGACCGCAGAATCTCCACCATCGGCTCCACAGGCACGCGTCCTGCCGAACATCCGCTCTATCCTCGAAGCTGCTGGAGCGTGTTAATTCGAGTGCGGCGCCGAGTCAGGCAGCGGCCGTTTCCGCGCGGGAATGGACGACCGCGACAGTTGCGGCAGTGAGGCACGCCAGGGCGATCACGGCTCCAGCCAGTGCGTTCCAGCCCCAGGCCTGGAAGACCAGGCCACCTGCCCAGCCCAGGAGGCTGGAGCCCAGGTAGTAGGCCAGGTTGTAAAGGGACGCTGCCTGCGCGCGGCCGGTGCTGGCGATGGCGCCCGTCCAGCCGGAGCCGATGCTGTGGGCTGCGAAGAAGCCGCCCGTGAACACCACCAGCCCGCACAGGATCAGCACCAGGGACGGGGTGAGGGTCAGGGCAAGGCCGCCAACAGCCAGGCCAAGTCCGCCCAGCAGCACGTTCCGGCGCCCGTATTTCGAGGTCATCCCCGCTGCCCAGCGGGAGGAGAAGGTGCCGGACAGATAGGCCAGGAAGATCAGGCTGATCACGGTGGCCGGCAGCCCGAACGGGGCGCCCGACAACCGGAACCCCAGATAGTTGTAGACGGCCACGAACCCGCCCATCATCAGGAAGGCCTGGGCATACAGGGCCAGCAGCCGGATGTTCCTAAGGTGGCCCCCGAGCGTCCGGACGGCGCTCCGGAGTCCGGCGGCCCGGGCAGGAACAAAACCCCTGGCCCGGGGCACCAGGACAAGGAAGGCGGCGGCGGCAATCGTCGCCAGCACGGAAACTGCCAGGGCTGCCGACCGCCACCCCCAGAGTTCGCCGACAGGGCCGGCCACGAGCCGCCCTGAAAGTCCCCCCAGGGTGGTCCCGGCAACATAGCTTCCGGCGGCAAGCGCGGCGTGCGCTTTGCTGACCTCCTCGTTGAGGTAGGCAATGGCGATGGCGGGGATTCCGCCCAGCGCCATCCCCTCCAACAGCCGGAGGACCAGCAGCATGCCGAAGCTGGCGGACAGGGGCACCAGCAGTCCCAGCACCGTGGCCGCCGTGATGCCCCACATCATCGCCTTCACCCGGCCGATCCGGTCCGCCAGGAAGGACCAGGGGATCACGGTTGCGGCCAAACCCACGGTGGCCAGGGAAATGGTGAGGGCAGCCTCGGCGGCAGTGACGCGCAGATCGGCCGCCAGGAGGGGCAGGACCGCCTGGGTGGAGTAAAGCTGCGCGAACGTTGCAACCCCTGCGCATGACAGACCGGCCAGGATCCGCCCGTAGGCCCTGGACCCCTTGGGATGGCCGTTCCACGGAGGGGAAGCCGCCGTGCCGGAGCTCGCTTTCTGTGGCATCAAGCAAGCGTAGTCCCCGGGCAATGAATGCTTCCATGCATATTTCATGCCAAACTGATAGCAATATCGGATTGCTTCCCGGTTCCGGGAAAGCTCGGGAGCCGGCAAGGGAGCAGCCATGGAACCGGACCGGAAACAGTTGGCCCAACTGCTGCCCCTCATGCCGGTACTCGCCGAGCTGGGACGGACCGAACACGTCACGGAGACGGCCGAACTCCTCGGATTACCGCAATCGACGGTGAGCAGGGCAGTGGCAAGGGCCAGCGCCGCCGTCGGCACCGAACTCCTGGTCCGGGACGGCCGCGGTGTCCGCCTGACGCCCGCAGCCCGCACCCTGCTGCCCTACATCGAGCAGGCGCTCGCGGAGTTCCAGGCCGGCCTGGACCTGGTCCGGAACGAGTCCGAACTGGTCAGGGGCACCGTGTCCCTGTCTTTCCAGCACACCTTCGGCGAGGCCACCCTGCCCCTGCTGATCAGCGCCTTCCGTGCCCGGCATCCCGGGACCGGGTTCCGGCTCAGCCAGGGCGCCCGGAGCGCATGCCTTGAAGAGCTGTCATCCGGGGAAGCGGACCTGGCCCTCACCGCTCCCGTGGCGCCGGCGGGCAAAACCCTCGATTCGGCCCCGCTGTACCGGGAACCGCTCCGGCTGGTGGTGCATCACGCCCATCCCCTGGCCAGGCAGCGGATGGCCCGGCTGGCCGATATCCGGACGGAACCGTTTGTGGCGCTGGGAACCGGATACGGGCTGCGTTCGCTGACGGACGCCCTGTTCCGCGAGGCGGGATACCGGCCGCGGATCGCCTTCGAGAGCCAGGATTCACACACGGTCCGCGGGCTGGTCTCGGCAGGCCTGGGCGTCAGCATCCTGCCGCCCGGCGGCGACGCCCCCGGCAGGACGCTGCGCCCGGAAACCGGAGACCTCGGCTGGGTGGAGGTGCCGCTGGACTCGGAGCTGGCCTTCCGGGAAGTCGGAGTGAGCTGGCGGCGCCGGAAACCCGAAACCGAACCCGTTCCCGCCAGGCTCTTCCGCGAGCTGGTGGTGGCCCAGGGGCCACGCTTGTTGGCCGGGCTGGTCACCAGGGCGGGCCGCTGACCCGGGGAACCGGATGACGACGGCGGGTGGCGGCAGCGCCTCCGCGGAAGGCAGGCGCGGCGCCCCAAAGCCAGGCCACGCAAGTACCCTTGTGACGTGACGAACACCCAGAACCCCTCCACCAGTCCCGACCAGCACGCCACAGACTCGCCAGGCAACCCACTGCACGGCGTCACGATCGGCCTGGACATCGGCGGCACCAAGACACACGGCATCCGCTTTGAAGACGGAGTGCCCGTCGCGGACGATGCGGCGGGGAGCTCCAACGTCCAGAACGTCAGCCGCGACCAGGCAGCACGGAACCTGGCGGAGCTTTTCGCCAGGATCGGTGGCGGCCGCGTGGACCGGGTGTACGCAGGGTCCGGCGGAATCGATACCGACGAGGACGCCGCCGCCCTGGCGGCCCTGATCCAGCCACTCGTCCCGGAGGCCCGCATCACCGTTGTCCACGACTCCCGCCTGCTGCTGGCCGCGGGCCGTGCCAGTACGGGAGTTGCGGTCATTGCAGGTACCGGCTCGGCTGCCTGGGGACGCAACGCCGACGGCGGCGAGGCCCGGGCGGGCGGATGGGGCTACCTGCTGGGGGATGAGGGCAGCGGTTACTGGCTGGGCAGGGAAGCGGTCCGGCACAGCCTGCGCAGGATGAACCAGGGCCTGCCGATTGACCAGCTCACGGCATCCCTCCTGGCATCCTGCGGCCTGGACCACCCCAACAAGCTGATTGCGCTGTTCCATTCCCCGGACACGGGACGGCGCTTTTGGGCCCAGCAGGCCAGGCATGTCGTGGAAGCGGCCGCTGCCGGGCACCAGGACAGTGCAGCCCTGCTGGAGCAGGCCGGCCGCGACCTTGCCGCCTTGGCCGGGCAGGTGCTGGGCCAGCTGAAAATTGAAGGTCCGGTGATCCTGGGCGGCGGCCTGGGCATGAACGTGGCACCCCTGCAGGAGTCATTCCGCCGGAACCTCGAAGCAGGCGGCATCACTGACGTGAGGGTCCTGGACCAGGAACCGGTGTTCGGCGTCCTGCAACTCCTGGCCGAACCGGCCTGACGGCCGACAGGAACCAAACCGCGCTTGCCCGTCAGCGGGCCAGGCGGCGCGCTTAGTCGACGGCGCGCTTACGGGGCGTCAACCGCACGCCGGGCAGCGGGGGAGCGGGAATGCGGCCGGCCTCCGCCCCGGCTTCCGGACCGTGGCCTGGCACCAGTCCATACCTGGCCGCAGCCGTTTCGGCATCCGGCAGCCCGGCCTGCGCTTCCCAGTCCTCCCGGGCCTGCTCCACTTCGTCGTGGGTGCGGCCCACAAAGTTCCACCACATCAGCAGTTCTTCACCGAACGGCTCACCGCCAATCAGCAGGAACCGCGTGCCGGGGCGGGCCTCCATCCGGAGTTCGCTGCGGCCGGTGCCCAAGTAGCCCAGCGGCCCCGCCGGCAGGTCCTGCCCGTCCACCGCCAGGCCGCCGTCGAGCACCAGGATGCCGTGCTCAAAGGCGGGGTCCAGTGGCAGTACCGCGTCCCCTTCGCAGGAAACGTCCGCGCCAACGATCGGCGAAAACATCGTCGCGGGGGACACGACGCCCGCAAACCCACCCACCATGACGGTGGCGGTGAAGCCGTGGCCGGCGACGCGCGGCAGTTCCCGGTGCTGTTCGAACGCCGGCTCCCGGTTTCTCTCCCCGTCGGGAAGGGCCACCCAGAGCTGCAGGCCCCGCTGCAGCGGCAACTCCCCGCCGTCGGGAAGCACGGCGAATTCAGAGTGCGAGACCCCGTGCCCCGCCGTCATGATATTCAGCTCCCCGGGGCGCACTACCACGTCGCTGCCAACGCTGTCCCGGTGTCGGATGTGCCCAGCCAGCGGCCACGTCACCGTCTGCAGCCCGATATGGGGATGGGGGAGGACAGACATGGCGGTACGGTCCGGCCCGAAGCTGTCCAGGAAGCACCACGCGCCGATGGTGGGCAGTCCGCGCTGGGGCAGGGTGCGCTTGACGTTCATGGCGCGCACCCCGCCCAGGGGCACCTCACGTTCGGGCCACAGCTGCAGGCACGGGCCCGACGTGCCTCCGGCAGGTGCGGGCGGACAAACTTCCTGCTGGGGTGAAACTTCCAAGTTGGTCACGCCTCCACTTTAGGCCCGCCCGGCTTCGGCTACCCATCCACGCCAAGCGGGGTACCGAATGATTACAGTAGGGATTCCTTTGCGGGGATTAGGGCCTCATCTGCTGAAGCCGGCCCCCGTTTGGGTTACCGTAACTATCAGCGTGCTGATGGCAATGTCGCGGTGCTGACAACAGCCCGTCCAAGAGAACAGGTAAGTCCGCACCATGGACCAGGCGATGATCGAGTTCCAGAGTGTTACCAAGCAGTACCCGGGCGGCCAGCCGGCGGTGGACGGGCTGTCCATGTCCATTGCCAAAGGCACTGTGACGGTCTTCGTGGGTCCTTCCGGCTGCGGTAAAACAACATCGCTCAGGATGATCAACCGCATGGTGGAACCCACGTCAGGGACCATCACCGTGGACGGCCGGGATGTCACCACGGTGCCGGCGGCCGAACTGCGCCGCTCCATGGGCTACGTCATGCAGTCGGCAGGTCTGCTGCCGCACCGCTCGGTCCTCGACAACATCGCCACCGTTCCTCGGCTGAACGGCGTCTCCAAAGCTGACGCCCGGAAGCGCGCAGAGGAGCTCCTGGACGTGGTGGGCCTGGCGCACTCCCTCGGCAAGCGGTACCCCTCCCAGCTGTCCGGCGGCCAGCAGCAGCGCGTTGGCGTTGCACGCGCGCTCGCCGCAGATCCGCCTGTTCTCCTCATGGATGAGCCGTTCAGCGCCGTGGACCCCGTTGTCCGGGACGAACTCCAGCAGGAACTGCTGCGCCTCCAGAAGGACCTGGCCAAGACCATCGTGTTCGTAACCCACGACATCGACGAGGCCACCATCCTGGGCGACAAGGTCGCCGTCTTTGCCACCGGCGGCAAGCTGGCCCAGTACGCCACCCCGGAGGAAATCCTGCGGGCACCGGCCAACAACTTCGTCGCATCCTTCGTGGGGCGGGACCGCGGCTTCCGCCACCTGGGCTTCACGCCGTCCGACGGCGTGGCCATCCATCCCGTGCCCACGATCGTCCGCTCTCCGGACGGATATGAGTCTGATGCCAGTGCTGCCGGTGGCTGGCAGTTGGTGGTGGATGCGGACAAACATCCCCTGGGATGGTCGGCACCAGGGACCGAGACCGAGCTCGTTCCGGGTGGGTCGCTGTTCCGTCCGGGAGAGAGCCTGCGGCGGGCCCTTGACGCGGCCCTGTCGTCCCCGTCGGGCCTCGGTGTCGCCGTTGATACCGATGGCACGGTATTGGGCGTGGTCCGCGGCGGTGAGGTCCTGGCGCTGATCGAAGAGGCGCGCCAGTTGCGGCAGGCTGCCCTCTGATGGAATGGTTCCTGGCCAACACCGGCATGATCCTGGAACGCGGCGGCCAGCACCTGGTGCTGGCACTCGTTCCCATGGCCCTGGGCCTGCTGATTTCCATTCCGCTGGCGCAGTTGGCACGGCAGAACAGTGCACTCCGCTCCGTGGTCCTGACGGCTTCCTCCCTCCTCTACACCATCCCCTCGCTGGCGCTGTTCATCATCCTGCCCACCATCCTGGGCACCCGGATCCTGGATCCCCTCAACGTGGTGGTGGCCCTGACCATCTATGCCGTGGCACTGCTGGTGCGCGCCGCCCTGGATGCCTTCGATTCCGTGGACGCAGACGTCAGCCAGGCCGCGCAGGCCATGGGCTTCAAGCCGCTGGCCCGGTTCCTGCAGGTGGACCTGCCGCTCTCCCTGCCGGTCCTGTTCGCCGGGCTGCGGGTGGTGTCCGTCAGCAACATCTCGCTGGTGAGCGTCGCCGCCCTGCTGGGTGTCGGCAACCTGGGCATGCTCTTCACCGATGGCCTCCAGCGCGACTTCGTCACCGAGGTGGTGGTGGGGATCGTCGCCATCCTGATCCTCGCGCTGCTGATGGATGCCGTCCTCGTCCTGCTGGAACGCATCCTCACTCCGTGGGAACGGGCAGGAACGCGGCGGGGCCGCAGGGATGAAGGCGGCACTGCGCCCGCCGCTGCGGAGCGCGCCACCCTGGCGGGAGAAGCAGCGTGAGCAACGTCTTTTCAGATACCTTCGCCTGGCTTTCCGACCCCCTGCACTGGTCCGGAAGCATGGGCATCCCCGCCCGGCTGTTGGAGCATCTGCAGTACACCGGACTCGTCATGCTGATCGCCACTGCCATCGCCGTTCCCGTCGGGCTGTTTGTCGGCCACACGGGAAGGGGACGGGTGGCAGTCGTCGCCCTGGCCGGAGCCCTGCGCGCGCTGCCCACCCTGGGCCTGCTCATCCTGTTCGTTCTGCTGGCCGGCATCGGGCTGATGCCTCCCATCTGGGCGCTGGTGATCCTCACCGTGCCCCCGCTGCTGGCCGGGACGTATGCCGGCATCTCCAGCGTGGACCGGAATGTGGTGGACGCGGCCCGGGCCATGGGAATGACTGAACTGCAGGTCCTGTTCCGGGCCGAGCTGCCCAACGCACTCACCGTCATGTTCGGCGGTTTCCGGACCGGCGTGCTGCAGGTGATCGCCACCGTCTCCGTCGTTGCCTACATCAACCTAGGTGGCCTGGGCCGCTATCTCTTCGACGGCCTTGTCCTTAGCGACTTCCCCCAGATGCTGGGAGGTTCGCTCCTCATCGCGGCGCTGGCGATCGCCGTCGACCTTGTCCTGTCCCTGTTCCAGAGGCTGTTCCTGACCCAAGGGGCCTCGAAGCTGTCCTACCGCAGCCATGAGGCTGCGGTTGATCTCACAGACCCCGTTGTTGCGGAGACTGTTGTTCAAGGAGGTAAGTCATGAAAGATAGCCGTCACCAGCGCCTCGGAAGGCGGGCGTTCAGCGGTCTGGCCGCCGGGCTTGGCCTGGCAGTGGCATTGTCCGCCTGCGGGGGGTCGTCCGATCCGCTGAAGAACCCGCCGGCCACCAGCGGCAGTGCATCAGGCGGGGCAACCTCCCTCGTGGTGGGTTCAGCGGACTTCCCGGAGAGCCAGATCATCGCCGAGCTGTATGCCGGTGCATTGAACGCCAACGGCATCACCGCCACCACCAAGCCGAACATCGGCTCCCGCGAGGTCTACTTCAAGGCCGTCCAGGACGGCTCGGTGGACGTGGTGCCGGACTACAGCGGCAACCTGCTGCTCTATGTGGACAAGGAAGCCAAGGAGGTCTCCGCCGGTGACATCGCCAAGGCACTGCCCGGCAAGCTGCCGGACGGACTCGGCGTGCTGGACGTGTCCAAGGCCGAGGACAAGGACGCCATGGTGGTCACCAAGGCAACGGCGGAGAAGTACCAGTTGAAGTCCATCGAGGACCTGGCCAAGGTCTGCAGCGAGATCGTAGTGGGGGCTCCGGCCACGTTCGCCGAGCGCGCGTACGGCCTGCCCGGACTGAAGAAGAACTACAACTGCGTCCCCAAGAAGCTGGAGCCCTTCAGCGACGGCGGCGGCCCGGTGACGCTCAAGGCGCTGCTGGAGAACCAGGTGCAGGTGGCCGACATCTACACCACCACGCCGTCCATCGCGGACAACGACCTGGTGGTGCTGGAGGACCCGAAGAACAACTTCATCGCCCAGCAGGTCCTGCCGCTGTACAACAAGGCCAAGATGACGGACAAGGCCAAGCAGGCGCTCAACTCCGTGTCCAGCACGCTCACGACGGATGACCTGATCAACCTCAACCGGGCAGTCAGCGGCAGCCAGAAGCAGGACGCCAAGGCGGCAGCAACCGCCTGGCTGAAGGACAAGGGCATCGTCAAGTAAATCGGTTCCCTGTCCGCACGGGCAGGGTACGGACTGGTGATTAACGACGGCGGCTGCCGGACCTGCGAGGGTCCGGCAGCCGCCGCCGGCCGTGTGGTGGACGTCTCAACGGGGATGCATCCGTCCTGTGGCATATTTGAGGGATGGCAGAATTCAGGCAGTCCACGAAGCTCAACAACGTCCTCTATGACATCCGTGGACCGATCCTGCAGGCCGCCCAGCAGATGGAGGCGGAGGGCCATCGAATCCTCAAACTGAACATCGGCAACCCGGCGCCGTTTGGCTTCGAGGCGCCGGACGCCATCCTGGTGGACATGATCCGCCACCTGCCCCATGCCCAGGGCTACAGCGACTCCCGCGGCATCTTTTCGGCACGCACCGCCGTCTCGCAGTACTACCAGACCCGCGGGATCCAGAATATCCACGTGGATGACATCTACCTGGGCAACGGTGTCAGCGAGCTCATCACCATGTCCCTCATGGCCCTTCTTGACGACGGCGATGAAGTGCTCATCCCCACGCCGGACTACCCGTTGTGGACCGCGTCCGTGGCGCTGGCCAGCGGCAGGCCGGTGCATTACCTCTGCGACGAGGAATCCGGCTGGCAGCCCGACCTTGACGACCTGGAAGCGAAGATCACGCCGCGCACCAAGGGCATCGTGGTCATCAACCCGAACAACCCCACCGGCGCCGTCTACCCGGAAGAGACGCTGAAGAAAATCGTCGCCCTCGCCGAGAAGCACGGCCTGGTGATTTTTGCCGACGAGATCTACGAAAAGATCCTGTACGAGGACGCCGTCCATGTGAACCTCGCCAAACTGACCGGTGACGACGTCCTGTGCCTGACGTTCAGCGGGTTGTCCAAGGCGTACCGCGTCTGCGGCTACCGGGCCGGCTGGATGGCCATCTCCGGGCCCAAGAAGGATGCCGCCGACTACCTCGAAGGCATCAACCTCCTGGCCAATATGCGCCTGTGCGCCAACGTCCCGGCCCAGCACGCCATCCAGACGGCGCTGGGCGGCTACCAGAGCATCAACGACCTGATCCTCCCCGGTGGCCGCCTGCTGGAGCAGCGCAACAAGGCATACGACATGCTGAACGCCATTCCGGGCGTCAGCACGCAGCAGGCCCGGGGTGCCCTTTACCTCTTTCCCCGGCTCGACCCGGAGGTCTACCACATCCGGGACGACGAAAAGTTTGTCCTTGACCTCCTGAAGGAACAGAAGATCCTGGTGTCCCACGGCCGTGCCTTCAACTGGGTGCGCCCCGACCATTTCCGGATGGTGACGCTGCCCAACGTCAAGGACATTGAAGAGGCCATCGGCCGGATGGGGGACTTCCTAACCAGGTACCAGGGGAACTAGCCTGTGCTCACGGGCCCACCGGTCCGTGCAACCTTGCGGAAAGGACTCCCATGGCCCGCGTCGTCGGCTTCGACCAGCATCCTGCTGAAACCCTTCGGGCCGGGGAGGGGTTCTCCCTTGCCGCAGTGGACCCGGACTCGACCCCCGGGTACAGCGGCAACAAGGCTGACGGCCGGCTGCTGCTGGCGGAGATGGACGACGAACTTTCCGGGTTGCAGGAAAAGCTCTTTGCCGAATCCCGGTTCGGGGGGACCAAGCGGATCCTGTTGATCCTGCAGGCCATGGACACCGCCGGCAAGGGCGGAATCGTCAGCCATGTCATGGCGGCGATGAACCCTCAGGGCGTCCAGTTCAAGGCATTCAAGGCGCCCACCGACGAGGAGAAGTCCTACGACTTCCTGTGGCGGATCGAAAAGGAAGTGCCGGCGGCCGGAATGGTGGGTGTGTTCGACCGCTCCCACTACGAGGACGTTCTCATCCATCGCGTCCACGGATGGGCCACCCCGGACGAGATCAAGCGGCGCTACGTGGCCATTAATGAGTTTGAAACACGGCTGGCCGACTCGGGGACGAAGATCATCAAGGTGATGCTCCACATCAGCAGTGCGGAGCAAAAGGAGAGGCTGCTGGCCCGGCTGGATGATCCTTCCAAGCACTGGAAGTACAGCAGGGGAGACCTGGACGAGCGGGCCCACTGGGAGGACTACATGGCCGCGTACCAGGCGGCCATCGACGAAACGAGTACGCCCAACGCGCCATGGCATGTTGTTCCGGCCAACAAGAAGTGGTTCGCCCGGATCGCGGTCCAGCAGCTGCTGCTCGGCGCCTTGTCCGGCCTGAAGCTGGAGTGGCCCAAGGCCGAGTTCGACGTAGCTGCCGAGCGGGAGCTGGTGGCCCGTTCCTGAGGGCCGGCCCTGGCCGTGGTCCTGCTTCAGCTCCCCTGTTTGGTTTTCCCCGCTTCCGGGTTTGCCTAAAGCGGCTGGTCCCGGGCTGCAGCCAGCCGCTTCCGGGCGCCCTCCAGCCACTCCTCGCAGCGTACCGCCAGCGCCTCACCTCGTTCCCACAGGGCCAGGGACTCCTCCAGGCTTGCCCCTCCTGCCTCCAGCCTGCCCACCACTGCTATGAGCTGCTCCCGCGCTTCCTCGTAGCTCAGGGCTGCGACGTCGGACTCAGGTTTCTGTTCGGTCATGACTTCTCTTCCAATTCCTGGTGGTGGTCGGGGTTTCCTGATTGTGACCCGCCGGCCCCGGTGGACATGGTGCCGGTGGACGTGGCTCCGAAGCGCCCCTCTGCCACGCGGATGGACAGGGCGGCCCCCGCCGGCGCTTCGGCAGGACGGCGGACAACGGCGTGGCCGGCCTGGGCGATCCGGGCGGCCTGGTCGCCTGCCAGTTCGACGACGGCGTACCCC
The DNA here is from genome assembly GCF_059492155.1 of Pseudarthrobacter sp. Pseusp20. Classification (NCBI taxonomy): domain Bacteria; kingdom Bacillati; phylum Actinomycetota; class Actinomycetes; order Micrococcales; family Micrococcaceae; genus Pseudarthrobacter; species Pseudarthrobacter sp. Pseusp20. The sequence goes on along the minus strand of NZ_CP168521.1, from coordinate 3,305,658 downwards.
CGGTCAAGCGTCTTTTGGGGCGAGAGGGCCCGGACCTGGGCTTTCAGGTGTTCAAGCTGGTCCGCTGCCCGCACCACGGTGGAGCTCACGGCCGCAGAGGACCGCCGCAGCAGCCGCTCGATTTCCTCGGCCCGGACGGAGACCATTCCTTCGGGTGCCGCCATGACGGGCCGGGAATGCAGGGCCGCCAGCCGGTCCGACTCCCGGTCCACCAGCCGGTCCATGCACCGCCGCAGTTGTTCCCGCGCCTGGCGCACGCCGGCGAGTTCTTCCGAGACTTCGGGAACGATCCGCTTGGCGGCGTCGGTGGGGGTGGAAGCCCGGAGGTCTGCAACATCATCCAGCAGCGGCCGGTCGGCCTCATGCCCGATGGCACTCACCACGGGCGTGGCGGCGGCAGCCACTGCCCGGACCAGTTCCTCGCTGTTGAACGGCAAGAGGTCTTCCAGCGCCCCGCCGCCCCGGGCGATGACAATGACGTCCACCTCAGGCCGGGCGTCCAGTTCCCGCAGGGCGCGGACCACCTGGGCCACTGCGGTATTCCCCTGGACAGCAACCTCGCGGATCTCAAACTCCACCGCCGGCCACCGCAGGGCTGCGTTGCGCAGGATGTCCTTCTTGGCGTCCGAATCCCGCCCGGTGATCAGGCCGATGCGGTGAGGCAGCAGGGGCAGCGGTTTCTTCCGTGAGTCGGCAAACAAGCCCTCAGCCGCCAACGCCTGGCGCAGCCGCTCGATCCTGGCCAGCAAGTCGCCCAATCCCACGGGCCGAATGTCCCGCACCAGCATGTTGAGCCTGCCCGTCTTCAACCAGAACTCCGGTTTCAGCAGGGCCACCACCCGTGAACCGCGCTCCAGCGGCAGATTCTGCCGTTCCAGCACCTTGGTCCACACCGACGCGGGAAGGGACACCTCTGCGTCCACGTCGCGAAGCGTGAGGTAGGCGTTGGTGCCGCGGCGGTTCAGCTCGATGACCTGGCCTTCCACCCATGCCGACGGGGTGCGGTCGATATGCGCCTTAAGCTTCTGCGACAACAGCTGCAGCGGCCAGGGGTTGTCCGGGCTGGTTTCCGCCGCTGTGGCCGGCAGGGTAGTGGGCGCCGCACCCGGAAGGGAGGCCTGGTCAGACATGCGGACGCCGTTGGGAGGCTGCTGGTGCTGCGGGCATGCGGTCCTTCATCTGTTGTGGGCGGTCAATCAACCTTATCCATAAGGTGTAGCACCGGGCACTGACAGGGACGGCCCTTCCACCCTGCCTAGGATGGGGTAAGGCCCCCAACCCCGAAGGACCTGTTGTGCGCACTTTTGTCTCTGCCATCGCCACCGTGCTGGGCATCCTCCTGGCCGCCGTTGCGGTTCCCGCCATGTGGGTGGACCGGAACATTGTCCAGGAAGACGGGTTTGTCCGCCTTGCAGCTCCACTCGGCAAGGACTCAGACTTCCAAAGGAAACTCGCTGCGGCGGCGGTGGGAACGATCGATACCGGATCTGTCCCCGGTTTCCTGTCCGGGCTGGTCCAGCCGATGCTCGAGAAGGCGGCGGAGTCCCTGACCGGGCTTCCCGGCTATCCGGCGGCGTGGGAGGAGACGCTCCGCCGGAGCCACCGCCTAAGTTTCGCCGACCCGGCGGCCAGTCCGCAGGGCGGTGCCTCGGCATCCTCGTTAACCCTCGACGTCGCCCCGTTGGTTGCCCTCGGCTCGGAGGAGATCTCCCGCACCACCCGGCTTCCCCTCGACCCTCCGGAGCAAACGCTGATCAATGTCGGCCAGCCCGTTCAGCGGCAATGGACCGAGCGGCTGGCCACGTACGCACCCATGGGCTACATCCTGGCCATCGGTTCAGCCATAGCGTTCCTGCTGGCTCTCGTCGCGGCACGGCGCCGCTGGACCGTGCTGCTGGCAGCCGGACTCGGCGGACTGGCCCTTGCAGGGGCGTGGGGCTTGGCCTTACAGCTGGGTTCGGCCCGTGCCCAGGCCACGGACACCGGCAATGCGGTGGCCAACATGTTCCGTGACGAGTTCCTGGCCGCCGCAGGCACCGATTTCCAGACGTGGATCGCAGCGGCCACGGTGACAGGTGGCGTTCTTATGGCAGCAGGCGTTGTGACGTTGTTCGCATCCCGGAAACGGGCGCGGGCCAGCCGGTAGCATGGAGGGATGACCACCTCGGCTGTACCCCTCTCGATGCCAACCATTCCACGCAGGCGCCGCTCGCCTGAGGACGTAGCAGCGGCAGCCCCCGTGAACGGCACCAAGAAGGTGCTGTTGGCTGCCCCCCGTGGCTACTGTGCAGGCGTTGACCGGGCCGTGATCGCCGTCGAAAAGGCACTGGAACACTACGGGCCGCCCGTGTATGTCCGCAAGCAGATCGTCCACAACGTCCACGTGGTCAGCTCCCTGGAGGAAAAGGGCGCCATCTTCGTGGAGGAGACGGACGAAGTGCCCGAAGGCGCGCTGGTGATTTTCTCCGCCCACGGCGTTTCCCCCGCAGTGGTCGAATCCGCCGAAGAGCGCGGCCTGCGCACCATTGATGCCACGTGTCCGCTGGTTACCAAAGTGCACAAGGAAGCCGTCCGCTTCGCCAAGGACGATTTCGACATCCTCCTGATCGGCCACGACGGGCATGAGGAAGTGGAAGGCACCTCCGGTGAAGCGCCGGAACACATCCAGATCATCAACGGTCCCCATGAAGTGGACAAGGTAACTGTCCGTGACCCCGAGAAGGTCATCTGGCTCTCGCAGACCACGCTGAGCGTCGACGAGACCATGGAGACCGTCCGGCTGCTCAAGGAGCGGTTCCCCACCCTGCAGGACCCGCCCAGCGATGACATTTGCTACGCCACCACCAACCGCCAGGTCGCCATCAAGAAGATCGCACCCAAGGCGGACCTGGTGATCGTGGTGGGCTCGGCCAACTCGTCGAACTCCGTCCGCCTGGTGGAGGTGGCACTTGAGTACGGCGCCAAAGCCTCCTACCGGGTGGACTTCGCCAACGAGGTTGACGAAGCCTGGTTCGAGGGCGTCGCTACCGTGGGCGTCACATCCGGGGCTTCGGTTCCGGAAGTCCTGGTCCAGGACGTCCTCAGGCTCCTGGCAGACTATGGCTACGGCGCGGTGGAGGAAGTGGTCACGGCAGAGGAAGACCTCCTGTTCTCGCTGCCCAAGGAACTCCGCGCAACCCTGAAGCAGGCCGGCGACGTCAGCCGCGCCCTTGGCGGACGCCGGCCCCGCAGCTGAGTCCCCTGCATTATCAGCAGCCGGACGCCAACCAGACGTAAAAGACGGGCCGGGCAGTCACACGACTGCCCGGCCCGTCCTGCATCCGCGGCCCGTTGTCAGGCGGCCTCGCCGTCGCCCTGGAGTTCGGGTGCCACCAGCGAGCGCGGCGTCACCTCCACAACAGGAGGTGTCACCAGGCCGGACTCCTCGAGCGTGTTGAGCTTCCGGGCAGTGGGCAGCACCCTGGCTTCCAGGGTGCCCACCATGGCGTTGTAACGGTCCACCGAAGACTTGAGGGAAGAGCCCAGTTTGGTGACGTTTTCACCCAGGGTGCCCATCCGGTCGTACAGCTGCCGCGCGAGCTCGAACAACTCACGTGCACTGTCCGTCAGGACGTCCTGGCGCCACGTGAATGCCACCGACTTCAGCACGGCCAGCAGGGTGCTCGGCGACGCAAGGACCACGTTGCGGGACAACGCGTAATCCAGGAGCCCGGCGTCGGCAGTCAGAGCCGCCGCCAGGATGGATTCGGCCGGAATGAAACAGACCACCAGTTCCGGAGAGTTTCCCGGGATGTCCCAGTATTTCTTGGTGCCCAATGCGTCAACGTGCGCCCTCAGGGCCTTGGCATGCGCCGCCAGCAGCGCCTGCCGGTTCCGCCCATCACTTACCGACTGGAGTCCGGAGGGCTGGCCGGCGCGCGGATCCACCGCACCCAGTTCCTGTGCCTCAAGGTAGGACGACAACGGGACTTTGGCATCCACCACCAGCTGCTTGTCGCCCGGCAACTGCACCACCAGGTCCGGGCGGACAGCCGAGTCCTGGCCGGCGCTGTGCACCTGTTCCACAAAGTCCACGTGGCGCAGCATCCCCGCGGCCTCCACTACACGCCGCAGCTGCACCTCGCCCCACTGGCCCCTGGCGCTGTTGGAACGCAGGGCCGATTCCAGGGCATGCGTGGACCGGATGAGCTGTTCATCGGAAAGCCTTGCCTCCTGCAGCTGCTGCGCCAGTTGGCCGTACTGTTCCACCCGGTCCCGCTCCAGCAGCGCCACCTGCTGCTGGACAGCGGACAGCTTCTCCGCCACCGGGGCCAGGGCGCGCAGGACACTGCCGTCCTGCGTCCTGGCCTCGCCCAGCTCACGGTTCTGCACCGCCAAAAGCCGCCGCTCGGCGTCGGCCGCTGCCAGCTGCGCCGTGACCTCCGAAAGGCGGGACGACACCTGGTCAAAGTCCGCCTCCAAGGCATGCGAGTTCCTGCGCAGGGAGAAATAAGTGGCCGCGGCGCCGGCAAGCGCACCAAGCAGCAGCATGAGAAGGGCCAGAATCAAGGCAAAAGCATCCATGGCTTCACTGTTGCACGGGCCTCTGACAATCAAAGGCAATGACATTCCCCGGTAGGGGCTGCCGGGGCCGGACGGGTAGAATCAATGCTCGTGGCTCTAACTATTGGCATCGTCGGACTGCCCAACGTCGGCAAATCAACCCTCTTCAACGCGCTCACCCGCAACCAGGTCCTGGCCGCGAACTACCCGTTCGCCACCATTGAACCGAACGTCGGTGTAGTGAACCTCCCGGACCCCAGGCTCCAGAAGCTCGCCGGGATCTTCGGCTCGCAGCGTGTCCTGCCTGCCGCCGTGTCCTTCGTCGACATCGCAGGCATCGTCAAGGGTGCGTCGGAGGGGGAGGGGCTGGGCAACCAGTTCCTGGCCAACATCCGCGAGGCTGAAGCCATCGCCGAGGTTGTCCGGGTCTTCGATGACCCCGACGTGGTGCACGTCGACGGCAAGGTGGATCCCCGCTCGGACATGGAAACCATCAACACCGAGCTGATCCTCGCCGACCTGCAGACCATCGAAAAGGCCATCCCGCGGATCGAAAAGGAAGTCAAGATCAAGAAGCGGGAGGCCGCCGAGCTTGCGGCCATCAAGGCCGCGCAGGCGGTCCTGGAACGGGGTGACACCATCTACTCCTCCATCAAGAGCGACAAGCTGGAGATGGAGCACCTCAAGGAGCTGGGGCTGCTGACGGCCAAACCCTTCATCTACGTTTTCAATGCGGATGAAGCCATCCTGGGCAGCCCGGAAAAGCAGGAGGAGCTGCGCGCCATGGTGGCCCCCGCGGACTGCATCTTCCTTGACGCAAAGCTCGAAGCAGACCTCGTGGAACTCGACGAGGAAGAGGCCCGCGAGATGCTCGAGATGAACGGCCAGGACGAATCCGGCCTGGACCAGCTGGCGCGCGTCGGCTTCCACACCCTGGGGCTGCAGACGTACCTCACTGCCGGGCCCAAGGAAGCGCGGGCCTGGACCATCCGGCAGGGGGACACGGCACCGCAGGCCGCCGGCGTCATCCACTCCGACTTCCAGCGCGGATTCATCAAAGCCGAGGTGGTCTCCTTCAACGACCTCGTGGAGGCCGGCTCCATGGCTGAAGCAAAGTCCCGCGGGAAGGTCCGCATCGAAGGCAAGGAATACGTCATGGCCGACGGCGACGTGGTGGAGTTCCGCTTCAACGTCTGACCGGCCGGACGGCTTATCCTGAGTCTGTAGGGCGTGATCGTGGCGACCCAGTCCCCTCCGGAGAGGGAAAACACAAGGAGGCGGCATGCCGGTCCGGCGTCTGATGCAGTTGCTCATCGCCGTATTGGCGGCTGCCCTGGTTCTTTCAGGCTGCTCAGGCACCAGTGCCCCCTCGGTGGTGGTGGGGGAGGCGAAGCGCGGCGGCAGCGTGACGGTGGCGGAGGTCAATGCCTTCTCCTCGTTCAACCCCTACAGCGCCAACGGCAATACCGACATCAACTCGAAGATCGGTGCCATTACCCACTCCGGCTTCTACTACCTCGATGACAGCTCCAAAGTTGTCCGCAATGACAAGTTCGGGCACTTCGAAAAGGTCTCCGACCAGCCGCTCAAGGTGAAGTACACAGTCAACGAGGGCGTCAAGTGGTCGGACGGTGCGCCAATTGGCGCGGCCGACCTGCTACTAAGCTGGGCCGCCGGGTCAGGCTACTTCGACGACGTCGATCCAGCGGCCGGGAAGGGAACCAAGTACTTCTCCGTGGCGTCTGACACCACCGGGCTGGCAGGCACCCAGTTTCCTGAAATCGGCTCGGACGGCCGGTCCATCACCATCGAGTACGCAGCACCGTATGCCGACTGGGAAGTGGCGTTCGACGTCGGCCTCCCGGCCCACGTCGTCGCCGCCAAGAGCGGGCTGAACGATGAGGAGGACCTGGTTGATCTCCTCAAGGACACCCCGCGGGGCAATCCGGAAAAGCCGGCATCGAACCCCGCGCTCAAGAAGGTCAGCGACTTCTGGAATACCGGTTTCGATACAAAATCCATTCCCGACGATCCGGCACTCTACCTGTCCAGCGGCCCCTACATTGTCCGCGACATCGTCCCGGAGGTTTCAATGAAGCTGGTCCGGAACCGGGACTACGTCTGGGGTTCCGAACCCTGGCTGGACGAGATCAACGTCAGGTTCACCGGGGCAGTGCCGGCCGCAGTTGATGCCCTGCGCAACGGGCAGGCAGACATCATCTCGCCCCGGCCCTCGGCTGCCACGGACAATCTCCTCACGGGCCTGTCCGGCCAGGGCATCATCGTTGAACGGTACAAGCAGTCCGGCTACGACCACCTGGACCTCAACTTCGCCGGACCGTTCGCCGACAAGGACGTCCGGGAAGCGTTCCTCAAGACGGTTCCACGGCAGGCAATCGTGGACGCAGTGCTGGGAAACCAGGTGCCGGACAGCAAGCCGCTGGACTCGCAGGTCTTCCTGCCTGGACAGCCCAAATACGAAGAGACGGTAAAGAACAACGGCTCCTCAAACTACGCCAAGGTGGACATCGACGCCGCAAAGAGCCTCCTGAAGGGCGCAACCCCCACTGTCCGGATTCTCTACAACCGCGACAATCCCAACCGTGCCAGGGCGTTCACCCTGGTCCGCGACTCGGCCGTCCTGGCAGGATTCCGGGTGGTGGACGGTGGCCAGGGGAGTGCCGACTGGGCAGCTGCCTTGAGCCGTGGCGGCTATGACGCCGCCTTGTCCGGATGGATTGGGACCGAGGCCGGCGTGAGCCGGGTGCCGCAGATCTTCCGCACCGGGGCAGGCAGCAACTTTACGGGCTATTCCGACGGCGACGCGGACAAGGTCATGGAACAACTGTCCCAGACCACGGATCTGGGCAAACAGGACGAACTCCTGGCCGAGATCGACAAGCACGTCTGGGAGGACGCGTACGGGCTGCCCCTCTACCAAACCCTCGGCACAACTGCCTTCAACTCCAAGGTGGCCGGCGTGAAGACCAGTCCCGGCCCCCTCGGTGTGTGGTGGAACGTATGGGACTGGCGTCTGTCCTGACGCAGCCGCGTTTCCTTTAGGTCTTCCGGCCCTTGCGGGGAGCCGCGCCAGCCGATTCGCCGTCTGGCTTACTGGCGAGTAGCATGTGACGTGCCTAACTATCCACTGTGGCCTGGGGCATTTGACTGCGCCGGTCACGGTTTGGCAACGGAGTACCAGTATCTGGACTTTGTGCGGTTAGGCTAACCCGTATATGTAGGTTTCGTCACAGCGGTGTGCTGCGTCCGGCCTGCGGGGAAGCACAAGATTCCCCTATACATCTCTCCCACAACTCATAGGAGGCGGAATGCGTTTTACGCGCACTTCCAAAGCATTGGGCATCGTGGCAATCGCCGCGCTTGCCTTGACCGGATGCGGCACCGGTGGCGGTGGCAGCAATGAGGGTGCCAGCAATGCTGCCGGCGACCCGAACAAGGTCATCACGGCCTACAGCAACGAACCACAAAACCCGTTGCTGCCTGCCAACACCAATGAGGTCTACGGCGGCCGTGTCGTAAACCTGCTGTTCGAAGGCCTTCGCAGCTACGACGCGAACGGCAAGGCAGTCAACGCGCTGGCCGACTCGATCGACTCGTCGGACGCGCAGAACTGGACCATCAAGGTCAAGCAGGGCCAGAAATTCACCAACGGTGAAGCCATCACGGCCAAGACCTTCGTTGACTCCTGGAACTTCGCGGCAAACTCCAAGAACCTGCAGAACAATGGCTTCTTCTTCGAATCCATTGCCGGGTACGAGGATGTCTCCGCCGTCGATTCCGTCAAGGGTGCTGACGGCAAGACCACCACCACGCCCGCTCCCAAGGCCGACACCATGTCCGGCCTGCAGGCGACCGATGATTCCACCATCACGGTCAAGCTCGCCCAGCCCGAGGCCGACTGGTCTCTGCGCCTTGGCTACTCCGCCTTCTACCCGCTGCCCTCCGCGGCTTTGAAGGACCCCAAGACCTACGGCGAAAACCCCGTGGGCAACGGCCCCTACAAGTTCGAGAAGCAGGGTTCCTGGGTCCACGACCAGTCCATCACGCTGGTCAAGAACGCTGATTACAACGGCACCCGCCCCGCCAAGAACGGCGGCGTGACCTTCAAGTTCTACACCGACCCGGGCCCCGCGTACACCGACCTTCAGTCGGACAACCTGGACATCACCGATGTCCTGCCGTCCAACGCCCTGAAGACCTACGTCAACGACTTCCCGGATCGGAACGCCACCAAGCCGGTAGCCACCGATTCCACCCTGAACATCCCGGGCTACAACCCGAACTTCCAGGGTGAAGCCGGCAAGCTGCGCCGCCAGGCTCTGTCCTACGCCATCAACCGCGAGGAAATCGCCAAGGTGGTCTTCAACGGCACCCGCACCCCGGCCAAGGCCTTCGCGCCGCCGGTCATCGATGGCTTCAAGGAAGGCATCAAGGGCAGCGAAGTCCTGAAGTTCGACGCCGCCAAGGCCAAGGACCTGTGGGCACAGGCTGAGAAGATCAAGCCGTACGACAACTCCAAGCCGCTCCAGATCGCCTCCAACACCGATGGTGGCAACAAGGAATGGATCGATGCCGTCGCCAACGGCTTCAAGAACAACCTCGGCATCCAGGCTGAAATCCAGCCCTTTGCCAAGTTCGCCGAAGTCCTGAACCTGCGCAAGTCCCAGCAGCTGCCGGGCCTGACCCGTGCGGGCTGGCAGGGTGACTACCCGTCGCTCTACAACTTCCTGGGACCGGTCTGGGCCACGGGCGCTTCCTCCAACTACGAGAAGTACTCGAACCCTGAGTTCGACAAGCTCCTCAAGGAGGGCCTGGCCGCCAAGAGCACCGACGAGGCCAACGCCAAGTTCAACCAGGCACAGGAGATCCTGTTCCAGGACCTGCCCGGCCTGCCGCTCTGGGACCAGGCACGGCCGATCGTGTGGAGCAACAACATCGTGAAGGCCGAAACCGGCTGGAACGGTGAAATCCTCTACTACGGCATCACCGCCAAGTAGTCCCAGATCTAACTTGCCGTCAAGGCTGATGGGGGTTCCGGTTACGTCCGGGCCCCCATTGGCTTGCAAACGGCAGGAAGGCACTCATGAACGCGTTTTCTCCTTTACCGGAAGGCAGGTAACACTGTGCTCCGGTTCATTCTGCGCCGACTCCTCCAGGTGATCCCTGTTTTCCTCGGCACAACCCTCTTGGTCTACTACATGGTGTTCGCCCTGCCCGGTGATCCCATTGCGGCCTTGTTCGGCGACCGCCAGCCCCCGCAGGCGGTCATCGACACCCTGCGCAGCCAGTACAACCTCGACCAGCCCTTCTGGGTCCAGTACGGCCTGTTCCTCAAGAACCTCTTCACCTTCAACCTGGGCAATGACTTCACCGGCCAGCCGATTGCGGCAAGCCTGGCGCGGGTCTTCCCGGTGACGGCGATGCTCGCCATCGAGGCGCTGGCCATCCAGGCCATCTTCGGGGTCGCGTTCGGCGTTTTCGCGGGCCTGCGCCGCGGCGGCTGGTTCGACTCCACGGTGCTCGTGGCATCGCTGGTGGTCATCGCCGTCCCCACCTTCGTGTTGGGCTTCGTCTTCCAGCTCGTCTTTGGTGTCCAGCTGGGGTGGGCCAAACCCACCGTGGGCGCCAATGCCAACTGGGTCACCCTGCTGCTGCCGGCAGTGGTCCTGGGACTCGTCTCCTTTGCGTACGTCCTCCGCCTGACCCGGGCATCGGTGAGCGAAAACATGAACGCCGACTACGTCCGGACGGCAACCGCCAAGGGTCTGTCCCGGCCCCGGGTGGTCCTGGCGCACATCCTGCGCAACTCGCTGATCCCGGTGGTGACCTACCTGGGTGCCAACCTTGGCGGCCTGATGGGCGGTGCCATCGTGACCGAGGGCATCTTCAATGTCCCCGGCGTGGGCAACAAGCTTTACCAGGCCGTCCTGCGCAGTGAAGGTCCCACCATCGTCTCCATCGTCAGCGTGCTGGTGCTGGTGTTCGTGGTGGCCAACCTGCTTGTCGATCTCCTGTACGCCTGGCTTGACCCGAGGATCCGCTATGACCAGTAATAACAGCCACTTTGTGGCACCCATCGACGAGACACCTCTGCAGGCAACGGACGCCGTCAAGACCGACCAGGCCCCGCTCAGCCTGTGGGCTGACGCCTGGCGCAAGCTCCGCCGTCGTCCGTTGTTCATCATCTCGGCACTGCTGATCCTTGCCCTGATCGTGATTGCGCTGTTCCCGGGCCTCTTCACGTCAACCCCGCCCAACGAGGGCTGTGAGCTTGCCAACTCCGAGGCAGGCCCCACCGCCGGGCACCCGTTCGGCTTCACCTTCCAGGGCTGCGACGTCTATTCCAGGGTCATCCACGGCACGCAGGCCTCACTTTCCGTGGGCCTGCTCTCGGTACTCTGCGTCCTGGTCATCGGTGTGACCCTCGGCGCCCTCGCCGGATACTACGGCGGCTGGATCGATGCCGTGCTGGCCCGCCTGGGCGACATCTTCTTCGCACTGCCGCTGGTGCTGGGCGCACTGGTGATCACGCAGCTCCCGCTGTTCCGCGAGAACAAGAGCGTATGGACCGTGGTATTCGTTATCTCGCTCCTGGCGTGGCCGCAAATGGCCCGCATCACCCGGGGCGCTGTCATCGAGGTGCGCAATGCGGACTTCGTCACCGCTGCACGGGCGCTGGGTGTCTCCAAGTTCGGCGCACTGATCCGCCACGTCCTGCCGAACGCCCTGGCCCCGATCATTGTCCTGGCAACGCTGGAACTTGGCGTGTTCATCGTTGCGGAAGCCACCCTGTCCTTCCTGGGCATCGGCCTCCCGCAAAGCATCATGTCCTGGGGCAATGACATTGCAGGTGCCCAGGCATCAATCAGGACCCGGCCGGAAATCATGCTCTACCCGGCCGCCGCGCTCTCCCTTACGGTGTTGAGCTTCATCATGCTGGGCGACGCCGTGCGTGACGCCCTTGACCCGAAGAGCCGTCAGCGATGAGAGATAAAGAGATGACAACTCCAGACGTCCGCATTGATGAGGCCGGCACCACCGGCGTCAGGCCGCTGCTCGAAATCCGTGACCTGGCCATCACCTTCAAGACCGGCGGCGGTGAAGTCCAGGCTGTCCGGGACGCCCACCTGACCATCATGCCGGGCGAAACCGTGGCAATCGTGGGGGAATCCGGCTCCGGAAAGTCCACCACTGCCTTGGCGGCCATCGGGCTCCTGCCCAACAACGGCAGGGTCTCCGGCGGCCAGATCCTGCTCGACGGCGAGGACATTGCCCACGCCAGCGAGCAGCGCATGATCGAACTGCGCGGCAACACCATCGGCATGGTCCCGCAGGACCCCATGTCCAACCTGAACCCCGTGTGGAAGATCGGTTACCAGGTGAGGGAAACTCTGAAGGCGAACGGCCGTCCCAGCGGGCCGGACGACATCGCCAAGGTGCTCTCCCAGGCAGGCCTGCCGGATGCCAAGCGGCGGGCCAACCAGTACCCGCACGAGTTCTCGGGCGGCATGCGCCAGCGCGCGCTGATCGCGATTGGCCTGTCCTGCCAGCCGCGCCTGCTGATCGCGGACGAACCGACGTCGGCCCTCGACGTCACCGTCCAGCGGCAGATCCTGGACCACCTGGAAACCATGACCAACGAGCTGGGCACCTCGGTCCTGCTGATCACCCACGACCTGGGCCTGGCAGCCGAGCGCGCGGACAAGGTCGTGGTCATGTACCAGGGCCGCGTCGTTGAAGCGGGACCGTCGCTGGAACTTCTCCGCAACCCGCAGCACCCCTACACCAAGCGGCTCGTGGAGTCCGCTCCGTCGCTTGCCAGCCGCCGTATCCAGGTGGCCAAGGAGCAGGGCGTGGAGACGGCGGACCTCCTTGCGCCCGCCGCTGAAACGGTGAAGTCCGATACCTTCCTGCAGATCCAGGACCTGCGGAAGGTGTACAAACTCCGCCAGGGGCTGGGCAAGACCACGGACTTCGCCGCCGTCGACGGCGTGAGCTTCGACGTCCGGCGTGGCACCACGACGGCGATTGTGGGGGAGTCGGGTTCCGGCAAGTCCACAGTGGCCAAGATGGTGCTCCAGCTTGAGAAGCCGACGGACGGCAGGATCCTGTTCGACGGCGTCGACACCTCCGCCCTGAAGCCTGCCGAACTGTTCAAGTTCCGCAGGCGGGTCCAGCCGATCTTCCAGGACCCGTACGGTTCGCTCGATCCGATGTACAACATCTACCGCACCATCGAGGAACCGCTGCGGGTCCACAAGATCGGCGACCAGGCCAGCCGGGAAAAGAAAGTCCGGACGCTGCTGGACCAGGTGGCGCTGCCCCAGTCCGCCATGCAGCGGTATCCGAACGAGCTGTCAGGCGGGCAGCGGCAACGCGTTGCCATTGCCAGGGCGCTGGCGCTGGACCCCGAAGTCATCATCTGTGACGAGGCTGTCTCTGCGCTGGACGTGCTGGTGCAGGCCCAGGTGCTCAACCTGCTTGCCGACCTGCAGGCCAACCTTGGACTGACCTACCTGTTCATCACGCATGACCTTGCCGTCGTCCGGCAGATCGCAGACCACGTGTGCGTGATGGAGAAGGGCCGCCTGGTGGAAACCGGGTCCACGGACGACGTCTTCGAAGCGCCTAAGCAGGACTACACCAAAGCGCTGCTGAACGCCATCCCCGGTGCGAAGCTGATGCTTCCTCCTGAGGTGGCGTAGCGGAACGTTTTCGCTGAACGGCTTGAGCCGGGATCTTCGGGTCCCGGCTCAAGCTGTTTCACTGCTCCACTGCCGGTTTCCGGTCCAGTCCCAGTTCGCGCATCCTGTGCTCAAGAATCCCACCGAGCGCCACACGGCCTTCGGCGTTCATGTGGACGGCATCCGCCAGGTCTTTCGCCAGTCCGTACCGGGTGAGCCAGTCGCCCACGGAAACAAAGGGAAGTCCGTTGGCTGCTGCCACGGCACCCAGCAGAGCGTCCACCTCGCTGCGGCGCCCACCGCCGTCGTTTGCTCCCCGCGCCAGGGTGCCTATCATGGCAATCCTCGTGCCGGGATAGCGGGTCCGCAGTTCGGCAAGCAACCGCTGGGCGTTTCCTGCGATCTGCGCGTCGCCGGCGCCCCCGGCGGCGTCGTTCCCGCCACCCTCAATCACGATCAGTGCCGGCGTTCCGGCGGGAAGCAGCCAGTCCCCGCGCTGCAGGGCATCGATGTAATTGCCCGTGGAGCCGTTCGCCGCCACGAAGCCTGTGCCGCCGCGGCCGCAGAAGTAGACGTTGTAGCCGGCAGCGGCGAGGCCCAGGCGCGGCCAGCCATCCGCGGGTTCCGACTGTGAATCGCCAATCAGCAGCACGGTCCTGCTGATGTCCGGAACCACCGCCTCGAGCCGTCCGTTTCCGGGATTGCGGATCCGGGACGTGGCCACCACGGCCGGTTTCGCTCCTGCGCCGCCGGCTTGCCCCGCGGCCGCCTGTCCGTCCGCCGGTTGGCCGGCTGCCGCCCGTGCCAGGCCGCCCTGGGGAGAGTCCCCGGACAGCGCACAGCCGGCGAGTCCGAGCACTGCCGATACTGCGACCAGGCCGGACACAGCGGCGGCGGCAGCCCGGGCGGCACCCCGCGGTGTGCTGGCCTTGGCTGGGGGCATCGTTGTCTCCGGCGGTCTCGGAAGTGGGCTGTGTCACAGTCATCATGCCACGTACGCGGAAGTGGGAGTGAACTTAGTCACATGCCGGATCGGTTGGGCCTGATCGCGGCATTCCCGGCGCCGGCAAACCTGCCGGAATTTAGGCCAACAAATGGCTGGGCGGCTAGAATAGAGGAAGGCGCCCTGTGCCAAGGGCCTTGTCCGTCGTGCGTTCCAGTTGGAAATGTCGCGATACAACAGCTGACTCCACTGAATCGAGCCATTACGCATGTCTGAAACCACCACCAACACCGCGGTAGCCACTGCATCGCGCAGTGACCTGCGCAACGTCGCGATTGTGGCCCACGTTGACCACGGCAAGACCACCCTGGTCGACGCCATGCTCAAGCAGACCAACTCCTTTGCCGAGCACAACCACCTCGAGGACCGGGTGATGGACTCCGGTGACCTGGAGCGCGAAAAGGGCATCACCATCCTGGCCAAGAACACTACGGTGGCCTACAACGGTCCGTCTTCCAACGGCGAGACCATCACCATCAACGTCATCGACACCCCCGGCCACGCCGACTTCGGCGGCGAGGTGGAGCGCGGCCTGTCCATGGTGGACGGCGTCGTCCTCCTCGTTGACGCTTCTGAGGGCCCGCTGCCCCAGACCCGCTTCGTGCTGCGCAAGGCCCTTGCCGCGCACCTTCCCGTGATCCTGCTGGTCAACAAGACCGACCGCCCCGATGCCCGCATCGACGAAGTGGTCCACGAGTCCATGGACCTGCTCCTGGGCCTGGCCTCCGACCTTGCCGACGAGGTGCCGGACCTGGACCTGGACAAGGTCCTGGAAGTTCCCGTTGTCTACGCCGCCGCCAAGGTTGGCCGCGCATCGCTGGAGCAGCCCGCCAACGGTGCCGCCCCGGACAACGAGGACCTTGAGCCGCTGTTCAAGACCATCATCGAACACATCCCGGCTCCCACCTACAACCCCGAAGGTGTCCTGCAGGCGCACGTCACCAACCTGGACGCTTCCCCGTTCCTGGGCCGCCTGGCGCTGCTGCGCATCTACAACGGCACCCTGCGCAAGGGCCAGACAGTTGCCTGGGCCCGCGCCAACGGTGAACTCAAGAACGTCAAGATCACCGAACTCCTGGCCACCAAGGCGCTGGACCGCGTTCCGGCGGAATCCGCCGGACCGGGCGAAATCGTCGCCGTCGCCGGCATCGAGGAAATCACCATCGGTGAGACCCTGACCGACGCCGAGAACCCGCAGCCGCTGCCGCTGATCACCGTGGACGATCCCGCGATCTCCATGACAATCGGTATCAACACCTCGCCGCTGGCCGGCAAGGTCAAGGGCGCCAAGGTCACCGCCCGCCAGGTCAAGGACCGTCTGGACAAGGAACTGATCGGTAACGTCTCCATCAAGGTGCTCCCCACCGAGCGTCCGGATGCCTGGGAAGTCCAGGGCCGTGGCGAGCTGGCGCTGGCCATCCTGGTTGAGCAGATGCGCCGTGAAGGCTTCGAACTGACCGTTGGCAAGCCGCAGGTTGTCACCAAGACCGTTGACGGCAAGATCCACGAGCCGATGGAGCACATGACCATCGACGTGCCCGAGGAATACCTGGGCGCCGTCACGCAGCTGATGGCTGCCCGCAAGGGCCGGATGACCAACATGGCCAACCACGGCACCGGCTGGTGCCGCATGGAGTTCATCGTTCCCGCCCGCGGCCTGATCGGCTTCCGCACCCGGTTCCTCACCGACACCCGCGGCGCCGGCATCGCAGCGTCCATCTCCGAAGGCTACGAGCCCTGGGCCGGCCCCATCGAGTACCGCACCAACGGCTCCATGGTTGCTGACCGTGCCGGTGTTGTGACCCCGTTCGCCATGATCAACCTGCAGGAACGCGGCTCCTTCTTCGTGAAGCCCACCTCCGAGGTGTACGAGGGCATGGTCGTGGGCGAGAACTCCCGCGCCGACGACATGGACGTCAACATCACCAAGGAAAAGAAGCTCACCAACATGCGTGCCGCTTCCTCCGACACCTTCGAGAACCTGACCCCGCCGCGCGAGCTCACCCTCGAGGAATCGCTGGAATTCGCCCGCGAGGACGAGTGCGTCGAGGTGACCCCGGAAGCCATCCGCATCCGCAAGGTCATCCTGGACACCAACGAGCGCGCCAAGGCCAACCGCGCCCGCGCCAAGGCATAGCAACGCCTAAACGCAAAGAATGCCACCGGTATTGCACCGGTGGCATTCTGCGTTAAGCCGCCATGGCAGACCAATAGCCGGCTGTGTGGTGCACCGCAGCGACCTTCCGTTGACTCCTCTGGACGTCGTCTGCCAGTCTCTCCGCTGTCTGCCCCCTCTTGAGGGACTGACTATCGCGGAGTCCGCCGTCAAGAAAGGCCAAATCCAACTCGCGGAGCTGCGGGCGCGGTTTCCGGCCGCCCGTGAAAAGGCCCTGCTGAACCTGGTTGGCAGAATCCGACCCCAGTCCGGCTCCATCATCGAAACCATCGCCCGGTATCTGCTTGAAGAAGCGGGGCTTACAGTCGAGTTGCAGGTGCACATTCCTGGCATGGGCCACCTGGATCTCCTTGTTGATGGGCTGCTGGGCATTGAGGCGGACGGCTATGCCCATCACAGCAGCCGGGAGGCCTATCGGGAAGACAGGCGGCGTTGGAATGTCACCGTCATCAGGGGTGTCCCAACTCTCCGGGTGACGTTCGAGATGCTGGTCCGCGACCCCGCGGAGTTCGTTGGAATCGTCCGTAAGGCACTTGCCATGTACGGGACGGCGCGATGAAGCCCGGGATCAGCGCGCAGGAGCAGTCCGGGCGCACCGGGAGCGGCAGTCAGCGCACGGCCGGGCGGCGCGGGGGAGCAGGCGGGACCTCCTTGGCGGCCACCACCTGCCCAAGGGGAATAACGACGTCGGCCTGCCGGGTGCGGACGGTACAGGAACCGGCGTCGCACGCCAGCAGGTGACCCAGGGCGTCCGTGAGGCCTCCTTCGATCCGGTAACGCACCACCACGCGGATGCCGGGCGCAGCCGAGGCAAGGAAGCGGGCGGGTGCGGGTAGTGGCTGACTCACCAGTTCATACTAGGTGCGCCGGCTAGGTTCGCGGGAACGGGCTGGGGGATAATAGGCTCAGATGTCAACAGTCCGGCCGTGCTGCCGGATGCAAGAGCCGGCGGGAAGCCGGAACCCAACGTGGAGAGGCCAGGGACGTGACGTACGTAATCGCGCAGCCGTGTGTGGATGTTAAGGACAAGGCATGTATTGAGGAATGCCCGGTCGACTGCATCTATGAGGGCGAGCGTTCGCTGTACATCCATCCGGACGAATGCGTTGACTGCGGCGCCTGTGAACCGGTGTGCCCGGTGGAGGCCATCTACTACGAGGATGACACCCCCGAGGAATGGGCCGACTACTACAAGGCCAATGTTGAGTTCTTCGATGACCTCGGGTCCCCGGGTGGCGCGGCCAAGGTCGGCAACACGGGCAAGGACCACCCCATGATCGCCGCCCTGCCGCCGCAGAACCAAGACCACTGACGCGGACGCAAGCCGTGACCGCAGCAACGAATTCGTTTGGCCTGGATCTGCCCGACTACCCGTGGGAGGCCATGGCGCCGTACCTGGCGAAGGCTTCGGAGCATCCCGGCGGAGCCGTGAACCTGTCGATCGGGACACCTGTCGATCCCACGCCGCAGCTGATACAGGATGCACTGAAGGCGGCCGCGAATGCTCCGGGATATCCCACGGTGCACGGCACCCCGGCGCTCCGGGAAGCCATTGCGGGCTGGTTCGAGCGCCGGCGCGGCGTGTCCGGCCTTGATCCCCGGAACATCATGCCCACGGTGGGGTCCAAGGAACTCGTTGCGTGGCTTCCGCTGCTGCTGGGCCTCAAGCCGGGGGACGTCGTCGTACGCCCCAAGGTGGCCTACCCGACGTACGATATCGGCGCCACCCTCGCAGGCGTCACCTCCGTGGCAACGGACAACCTGGACGAACTCGATGACGCCACCCGCTCGCGCGTCCGCCTCATCTGGGTCAATTCCCCCGGGAACCCCACGGGAAGCGTCCGGGGCATCGAATCCCTTAAGGCGCTTGTGGAACAGGCGCGTGAGCTGGGTGCCGTGGTGGCCTCGGACGAATGCTATGCCGAACTCGGATGGGGGGACTGGGACGTCCAGCGCGGCGGCCGGCGCGTTCCCAGCATCCTGGACCCGCAGGTGGCGGGCGGCTCCCACCAGGGCCTGCTTGCCGTGTACTCGCTGAGCAAGCAGTCCAACCTCGCCGGCTACCGCGCGGCATTCGTGGCCGGTGATCCGGACCTGATGCCCAACCTGGTCAACAGCCGCAAGCACGCGGGCATGATTGTCCCTTACCCGGTCCAGGAGGCCATGCGCGTGGCCCTGGGGGACGACTCCCACGTCGAGGCCCAAAAGGACCTGTACAGGGGCCGGCGGGAGCGGCTGGTGCCCGCCCTGCTGGACTTCGGCCTGGAGATCAAGGATTCCGACGCCGGCCTGTACCTTTGGTCGACGGCGGGGGAGGACACGTGGGACACGGTGGCCCGCCTGGCTGACCGCGGCATTGTGGTGGGACCCGGCGTCTTCTACGGGGACGCCGGCAACGGCTATGTCCGCGTTGCCCTCACCGGATCCGACGAGCGGATCGATGCGGCCGTGGCACGCCTGGCCGGATCAGGCTCCTAAGGGTACGTAATAATCGTGTGACTCGCCCCACATCCGGCGCGTTTTAGGGTGCATTTGACGGCTGCGGATTAGTGACACCCGCCAAGGGGCGGTACTTTTTAAGTGACTATCAATGGTGGCTTTCTACAAGAAGGCAGCCCGGGTGTTGGAACCTGTCTCCTCAGGCTTCGTGCGCGGCTCACCTGATGTTGGATCAAGCTTTCGACAGAGGCCCAGAAGCCTCATGAAGGGGACTCCATGACTGAGACCAACAATGCTGCGACCCTGCTCCACGCAGGTGGCGAGCTGAAGCTCCCGCGCATCCAGGTTGTTGAAGGGAACGAGGGTTACGACGTCTCCAAGCTGCTGAAGCAGACCGGTGCCGTGACCTTCGACCCCGGCTTCATGAACACCGCAGCAACCACCTCGGCAATCACCTACATCGATGGCGATGCGGGCATCCTGCGCTACCGCGGATACCCCATCGAGCAGCTGGCGCAGCACTCCAGCTTCCTTGAGGTGTCCTACCTGCTGATCTACGGCAACCTGCCCACGCCCACCGAGCTGGACGAGTTCGACCAGAAGATCCGCCGCCACACCCTGCTGCACGAGGAGCTCAAGGGCTTCTTTGGCGGCTTCCCCCGCGACGCGCACCCCATGCCGGTGCTGTCCTCGGCGGTGTCCGCGCTGTCCACGTTCTACCAGGACTCGCTGGACCCGTTCAACGCCGAACAGGTGGAGGTCTCCACCATCCGGCTCATGGCCAAGCTGCCGGTCATCGCCGCCTATGCCCACAAGAAGTCCATCGGCCAGCCCATGCTGTACCCGGACAACTCGATGAACCTGGTGGAGAACTTCCTGCGCCTCAGCTTCGGCCTGCCCGCCGAGCAGTATGAGCTGGACCCGGTCATCGTCAAGGCCCTGGACCTGCTCCTCATCCTCCACGCTGACCACGAGCAGAACTGTTCCACTTCCACCGTGCGCCTGGTGGGCTCCTCCAACGCCAACCTCTTCGCGTCCGTTTCGGCGGGTATCAACGCCCTCTTCGGCCCGGCCCACGGCGGTGCCAACGAGGCCGTGCTCAAGATGCTCCGCCAGATCCAGGCCGAGGGCCTCAAGCCCGAGGACTACATGGAGAAGGTCAAGAACAAGGAAGACGGCGTCCGCCTCATGGGCTTCGGGCACCGCGTGTACAAGAACTACGATCCGCGCGCCAAGATCGTCAAGGCCACGGCGCACGAGATCCTCAGCAAGCTCGGCGGCAACGACGAACTGCTGGACATCGCCATGCGGCTGGAAGAGAAAGCGCTTAGCGACGACTACTTCATCCAGCGCAAGCTCTACCCGAACGTGGACTTCTACACCGGCCTGATCTAC
Organism: Pseudarthrobacter sp. Pseusp20; assembly: GCF_059492155.1. Classification (NCBI taxonomy): domain Bacteria; kingdom Bacillati; phylum Actinomycetota; class Actinomycetes; order Micrococcales; family Micrococcaceae; genus Pseudarthrobacter; species Pseudarthrobacter sp. Pseusp20. The sequence goes on along the minus strand of NZ_CP168521.1, from coordinate 3,285,398 downwards.
AAGGCCATGGGCTTCCCCGAGAAGATGTTCACCGTCCTGTTCGCCATCGGCCGCCTGCCCGGCTGGATTGCCCAGTGGCGTGAAATGATCAGCGATCCCAACACCAAGATCGGCCGTCCGCGCCAGCTGTACATCGGCGAGCCGGAGCGGGACTACCCGGTCCGCTGAAACCGGCCATAACGACGGCGGCCGCCCACCTTTCCAAGGTGGGCGGCCGCTTCGCGTTGTGCCACATTCAAGGGGACTACGAGGCGTAGCCCTGGGGGTTGTTTTTCTGCCAGCGCCAGTGGTCCTCGCACATCTGGTCCACCGTCTTGGTGGTGGACCAGCTCAGGTCCGCCAGGGCGGACGTGGCGTCGGCCCAGAAGGCGGGCAGGTCCCCTGCCCGGCGGCTGGTGATTTCGTAGGGGATGGGCTTGCCCACAGCCTTCTCGAAGGAGCGCAGGACCTCCAGAACGGAGGAGCCCTTGCCGGAGCCGAGGTTCCAGCGGAAGACGCCCGTCCGGCCGGCAATGTGGTCCAGTGCCGCGACGTGCCCTTCCGCCAGGTCCACCACGTGGATGTAGTCGCGCAGGCAGGTGCCGTCCGGGGTGTCGTAGTCGCCGCCGAAGACCATGAGCTTCTCGCGGCGGCCCACCGCCACCTGGGCGATGAAGGGAACCAGGTTGTTGGGGATGCCCTGGGGATCTTCGCCGATGCGTCCTGAGGGGTGCGCGCCCACCGGGTTGAAGTAGCGCAGCAGTGCTATGTGCCAGCGGGAGTCGGCTGCGCCAAGATCGGAGAGGATGTCCTCGATCTGTTCCTTGGTGCGCCCGTAGGGGTTGTTGGCGCCGATTTCCATCTTTTCCACATAGGGGATGGGGTTGTGTTCGCCGTAGACGGTGGCGGACGAGCTGAAGACAATGGAGCGGACGTCGTGCCGGTCCATGACGCGGATGAGGTTGAGCGTGCCCACCAGGTTGTTGTAGTAGTACTTGAGCGGCTGCTGCACTGATTCGCCCACGGCCTTGAGCCCGGCGAAGTGGATGACGGCGTCAATGCCGGCGCCGGCGAAGACCTTGTCGACGGCGGCCTCGTCCACCAGGTCGACGTTGTGGAACTCCGCGGTCTTGCCGCTGAGCTCAGCCACGCGGCGCAGTGACTCCTCGCTGGAGTTGACCAGGTTGTCGATGACGGCCACGTCGTGGCCGGCTTCCTGCAGGGAAAGAACAGTGTGGGAACCGATGTAGCCGGTACCCCCTGTGACCAAGATTTTCATGCCTCAACGCTATCCCACGGGAAGCGGTCCCCGCCCCTGCGTCCCGGATGGCGGGCGTCGACCGGACGGTGGAGGCGGCAGTGGAAGCACAAGTGTGCTAATAAGAATGGTGCCCAAAATAGTAGACGCGGATGCCCGGCGTCAGGATGTTGTCCAAGCGGTTCTGCGCATCATCGCCGTCGATGGGCTGGAACGTGCCTCGCTGCGCGAAGTGGCGGACGAGGCCGGCCTGGCAGTCGGTTCCGTCCGGCACTACTTCGCTGGCAGCGATGAACTGCTGGCCTTCTCGTTCGGCACCGTGGTGGACCGGGTGGTCGGCAGGCTGGGGGCACTGCTGCCGGGCGTGCAGGAGGCTGCCCAGGCCAGCCCTGAACAGCGGCAGGCGGTTCTGACCCTCCTGGGCGGCATGCTTCCGCTGGATGAGGAATCAGCTGTGGAGGCCTGCGCCTGGCTTGCCTTCAAGAACGCGGCGCGGATCAGGCCGTTCCTTGCCGCCGAGGCCGACCGCAGCCACCGCGAGGTGGCCGCCATCGTGGGCGGAGTGGTTGCCTCCCTGCTCCCCGATGATGAACCGCAGGAGAACCTGGTGGTGGAGGCGGAACGCCTTCTGGCCACCCTGGACGGCCTGTGCATGCATGCCCTGCTGCAACCGGGCTGGATGACAGCGCAGATGTGCCGCGACGTGCTTGAGCGGCACCTGGATGGACTGGCACGGTAGGCGCCCGGGTCCAATCCTGCACTACCGGGAACTGGCTGCGGGAATAGACTGATAGCCGGGTACTGCAGAGCGGGTCATGCCGCCCGGCATGGGAAGGCCAGGGAAGGACTTTGGATGCATCACGCAAGCGGTTCAGGGTGGCAGATCACCACCGACACGTCCGGGCCAATGATGATCGCACTGTACGTCCGGGATGCGGCCGGCTTGAACGGAGTGGGACAACCGATGCTGTCCCATGCGTCGCCGAAGGTCCGTTCGGCTGACCACTCCCACCTGACGGCCGACGTTGGTGGCATCAGCGCGCTGAAGACCGAGTGGGAGGCCTGGTGGGAGCAGCTGCTGAAGGCCCATCCGCACACATCGCCGGAACTCTCCCCGCCCAGTTTTGACGCGTTCGGCAACTCTCCGGCCCTGCAGCGGGTCCTGCAGGCCCATTTCGGCTCCGCCCTCACTTGGGCCAGGGAGCGCAGGAGCGAATACGCCGAGCTCGAGGCCGAACGGGTGGCCTCCGGAACGGACCAGCTGCTTGAGGACATGGTGGACGACAGGCTGATGGAAGTGGGGCGGGACTCGCGGGACTTCAAGCTGACCATCATCGAGCTGCCGCTGGACGAGCAGCGGGCTTGGTACCTGGAGCCCGACAAGATCATCATGAGCCAGGATTTGATGGGGCAGCCGGACCTCCTCCGCAGCTACGTCCAGCCGGTGCTGGAAATCCTGGTCTAGCCGCCCTTAAGGCAGGACGACGGCGGCCCTTCAGCTGCCGCCGTCGTCCTGCCGTACGGTGATGCGCACCTGTCCCTCCGGGGCCCCTGAAGCCTGCCATCCGTCCCCATCGGGACGGTGCCAGGTCCGGCCTGCCACCTCCACCTGGGTGACGGCCAGGTCCTTGGCGTTGGCAACCGCCCACTGGGCAACCGACCAAGCCAGCGCGCCGTCGGCGTCCACCACCAGGGTGGCGCCGTCAACCTGTGAGTCCACGCCGCCGTAGGCCTGGTCCAGGTCGGTGGCCACCGATGCTGTTGTCCCGCCGGCCGCCGGGGAGCGGAGCGTGCACTGCACTCCGGCCGGCGTCTGTCCGGTGAGTCCGGAGGCAAAGGCCCGGCCCATGTCCTCGTGCTGGGCATATGCCTTGGGGTAGGCCGACTTCTGGACCCGCTGAGCTGCATCGGTGATGTCGAGCGCCTCGTAGCCCGGAATTTTCACCAGCGCGTCATAGAAGGCATTAACGGCATAGTAGGGGTCCATGATCTCGGCCTCCGTGCCCCAACCCTGGGACGGACGCTGCTGGAAAAGCCCCCGCGAGTCCGGACCGGCCTGGTCGCCGTGCCCGATGTTGCGCAGCTTCGACTCCTGCATGGCAGTGGCGATGGCAATGGTGGCGGCGCGCGCCGGCAGTCCCCGCCTGACGGCCGCCGCCGTAATCAGCGCGGCGTTGGCCGCCTGGTCCGGCGCAAGTTCACCGGTCCGGTTGCCGGCCGCAGCGGTGCAGCGCTCCGAAACGAGGGTTTCGGAACGCTGCACGAAGAACACTGCTGTGTAAATTCCGCCCGCTGCCAGTGCGAGGGTGAGCAGCAGCACCGCCAGGCGGCGCAGGCCGCGTCTGCGTGCCACGAAGGGATCAGTTGGCGTGCAGGGCGTCGTTCAGTTCAACGGTCTGGCCCTTGCGGGGCAGGGCCTCCACCGCCCCCGTGGTGGAGTTGCGGCGGAACAGCAGGTTGGGCACGCCGGAGAGTTCGGCGGCCTTGACGATCTTGGTGGTGTCATCGCCCACCTCGTCCTTGGGGCCCGGAACGCGGACCCGGGTGCCTGCCGTGACGTAAAGCCCGGCTTCCACCACGGAATCATCCCCGATGCTGATGCCCACGCCGGAGTTCGCACCGAGCAGGACGCGCTCACCGATGGTGATCTTTTCCTTGCCGCCGCCGGACAGGGTGCCCATGATGGAGGCGCCGCCGCCAACATCGCTGCCGTCGCCGGCCACGACACCTGCGGAGATACGGCCTTCCACCATGGAGGTGCCCAGGGTGCCGGCGTTGAAGTTGACGAAGCCCTCGTGCATGACTGTGGTGCCGGCGGCGAGGTGCGCGCCCAGGCGGACCCGGTCGGCGTCGGCAATCCTGACGCCGGAGGGGACCACGTAGTCCACCATGCGCGGGAACTTGTCCACGCCGTAGACGGTGACGGCGCCCCGGCGGCGAAGCCTTGCGCGTGTCAGTTCGAAGCCCTCGACGGCGGCCGGGCCGAAGTTGGTCCACACCACGTTGGGAAGCTTGCCGAAGATGCCGTCCAGGTTGATGGTGTTGGGCTGGACCAGGCGGTGCGAGAGGAGGTGGAGGCGGAGGTAGGCGTCCGCGGTGTCCGCCGGGGCTTCATCGAGGTTGATCTGGACAAAGACCACCTTCTGCTCGGTGCCGCGGTCCTCGTCAGTGCCGTTCTCGGCGATCTGCACCAGGGTTTCATCCGCGTTGTCCACCGTGCGGAGGTTCTCCGCCGCAACTCCCAGTGCCGGCGCGGGGAACCAGACGTCCAGGACGGTGGCGTCGCCGGTGGCAATGGTGGCTACGCCAAAACCGTAGGCGGAACGGTCATCAGCGTTGGAGGTCAGGGTTTCGGGCACGGCAGAGGAAGCGGTCTCAGTCATGTGCTCCAGTCTATCGAGGGCGGGGCATGGGGTTCGAACTAGACTGGCTTCGTGACTGCTGAAACCGCCCCAGACTCTTCCGTGTCCACCCTTGACCTCCGCCAGGACGTGGCGCTGCTGACCGCAGCGCTCATGGACATCAACAGCGTGTCCGGCAATGAAAAGCAGCTCGCGGACGCCGTCGAGTCCGCCTTGCTCGGGATTCCCCAGCTGGCCGTGGTGCGCGACGGCGACGCCATCATCGCCCGGACCGAACTTGGACTCGCTGAGCGTGTGATCCTTGCCGGCCACCTGGACACAGTGCCGCTTCCGCTCACCGAAGGATCCCGGGGCACCGTTCCCTCCAGCTGGGAATCGGGTGTTCCGGGCGAGGGCGTCCTGTATGGCCGCGGGGCCACGGACATGAAGGGCGGGGTGGCGGTCCAGCTCGCACTGGCGGCAGGATTGTTCGACGGCGGCGCGCAGCCCAAGCGGGACGTCACCTTCGTCTTCTATGACCACGAGGAAGTGGAGGCCGTGAAGAGCGGACTGGGACGCCTGGTCCGCAACCACGGCGACCTGCTGAAGGGGGACTTCGCCATCCTGCTGGAACCGACGGACGGCACGGTGGAGGGCGGCTGCAACGGCACCAGCCGGTTCGAGGCAAGCACGGTGGGGGAGGCCGCCCACTCGGCCCGCGCCTGGATGGGCAGCAACGCCATCCACGCGGCGGCACCGATCCTTGCCCGCCTGGCGGCCTACGAACCCCGGACCATCAATGTCGACGGGCTCGATTACCGGGAAAGCCTCAACGCGGTGAAGATCAACGGCGGCACGGCCGGGAACGTCATCCCGGACCGCTGCGTCGTCGAGATCAATTACCGGTTCGCCCCGGACAAGACGCCGGACCAGGCCGAAGCCCACGTCCGGGAGCTGCTGGCGGGCTTCGACGTGGTCCGCACCGATGCCGCCGCCGGCGCGCGGCCCGGACTGCAGCACCCGGCTGCCGCCTCGTTCGTGGCCGCCGTGGGAGCCGAACCCAAGCCCAAATACGGCTGGACCGACGTCGCCCGCTTCAGTGAGCTGGGCATCCCGGCGGTGAACTTCGGCCCGGGGGACGCGCTGCTGGCGCACAAGGACGATGAGCACGTCCACGCCGACGCCATCCGCAAGTGCCTGGCCGCCCTGGAGAGCTGGCTCGCTGCCTGACGGTCCACGAACAGGAAAGGTCCGGAACTCCCCACGGGAGCTCCGGACCTTTCCTGTTGTGGGCTCTTGGAAGCTACGGAGCCGCAGCTTCCAAAACATCGGGTTCGGCCTTCGCCATGCCCCCGGCTGCCTTCTTGGAGCCGCGGCGCTCGATCCACACGGCAAGCCGCGAGACCGAGATGTTGATGGCGATGTAAATGGCCGCCGCCACGAAGAAGATGGGGAACAGGTACTGCGTGCCAAGGAAGTCCGCCATGACCTGCACCGCGCGCAGCAGCTCGCCGTACGCCACAATGTAGCCCAGCGAGGTGTCCTTCAGCAGCACCACCATCTGCGCCACGAGGGACGGCATCATGCGGCGGATCGCCTGCGGCAGCTCGATCAGCATGCGGGACTTGTAGCTGGTGAGGCCGATGGCCAGGCCGGCTTCCCGTTGTCCCTTGGGCAGGGACTGGATGCCGGCGCGGATGATCTCGGCAAAGACCGCAGCGTTGTACAGCACCAGGCCGGCCACGACGGCGATGAACGCCGAGGTGCCGAACCCGAGCAGGATGAAGAGCATCATGAGGACCACGGGCATGCCGCGGAGGAATTCCAGGATGATCCTCATGGGAATCCGGATGAATGCGGCATCCGAAATGCGGAGCAGGCACAGCAGCAGGCCCAGCGGGAACGCGATGACTGCCGCCAGTGCGGCTGCGGAAAGCGTGGACCCCAGCCCTTTACCGAGCAGCTGCCACACGTCGCCGCGGGTGAAGATTTGCCAGCGGCGCGCCTCGAAGATGCCCTGCTGGGCGAGGATCGTGACCACCCAGGCCAGCAGGCCGAGAATCAGCAGGCCGCCGATGATGGAGGCAATGAGGGAGACCCGGCGCGCTTTGGGGCCGGGGACGTCGTAGAGAACCGAGCTCATCGGGCAATCGCCACCTTTCGTTCCACCGTGTTGGCGAGGATTCCCAGCGGAACGGTGAGGAGCAGATAGAAGAACGCAGTGCCCAGCAGGACGGTGATGACGGCGTCGCCGTTGGCGTTGGCCAGCTGGCGGCCGTAGCCGAACAGCTCCAGGACGAAGAAGGCGCCGGCCACCGAAGAGTTCTTGACGAGCGCGATCAGGATGTTGATCAGCGGCGGGATCACCGTCCGCAGGGCCTGGGGGAGGATGATGAGCGAGAGCACCTGGCCGAACTTCATGCCGATGCTGCGCGCTGCCTCGGCCTGGCCGACAGGCACGCTGTTGACACCTGAGCGGACAGCTTCGGCGATGAACGCGGCGGTGTAGGTGCTGAGGGCGATGATCGCGGCGATCTCGAACTGTTCGAACTTGACTCCGATACGGGGGAGCACGACTGCTGCAAAGAAGAACGCGATGGTCAGCGGGGTGTTGCGGAGGACTTCCACGTAGACGGTGCTGAAACCGCGGAGTGCCGCAACCGGGGAGACGCGTGCCGCGGCCAGCAAAGTGCCAAGGATCAACGCGAAGATACCGGAGACGACGGAAAGGAAAAGAGTGCGGAGAAAACCCTCCCAGTACAGGGGCAGGTTTTCAAAGATGACGTCCATAAGATCCTTCGGCTGTAAGCGTGGACGGATTGAAGGCTGTGCTGCCGGGGCCGTTGAGGGGCCCCGGCAGCATGGCGGACGCTACTTAGTAACGGTTGATGGCCGGGAGGCTGGGCGCGGTCTTGATAACCGAACCTGCGGTGGCTTCCCACGCCTTCTTGTACGAGCCGTCCTTCCCGAAGGATTCCAGCTGGTCGTTGATCCAGTTGCGGAACTCGGTATCACCCTTCTTCAGGCCGATGCCGTAAGGCTCCTTGGTGAAGGTTTCCTCTGAGGCGAGCTTGAAGGCATCCGGCTCCTTGTCAACGAAACCGGCGAGGATCACGTTGTCCGTGGTGACGGCTTCAACCTGCTTGTTGCGAAGCGGCTCCAGGCAGGCGGAGTAGGTGGCGGCCGGAACCAGTTCCGCGCCGTACTTGTCCACGATGGTGGCGGCCGGGGTGGAGCCCGTCACGGAGCAGACCTTCTTGCCCTTGACGTCCTCGGGCTTCTTGATGGAGTCGTTGTCCTTGTTCACCATGAGGGCCTGGCCGGCTTCGTAGTACGGGCCGGCGAAGTCGACAACCTGCTTGCGCTTGTCGCTGATGGTGTAGGTGGCAATGACCAGATCCACCTTGCCCTGCTCAATGAAGGGCTCGCGGTTGGCCGAAACGGTCTCGGACCATTCGATCTTGTCCGCGGCGATGCCCAGCTTGGCGGCGATCAGCTTGCCGATTTCAACGTCGAAACCGACGGGCTTGCCGTCCAGGCCAACCTGGCCGAACAGTGGCTGGTCGAACTTGGTGCCGATCTTGATGGTGCCGGCGGAGGACAGCTTTGCCATGGTGGTTCCGGCAGCGAACGACGGCTTCTCAACGGGGCTGGGGTTGCTGGAGCCACCCGAGTCTCCGCCGCCACAGGCGCTGAGGGACAGGGCGAGGGCAGCGGTGGCCGCCACGACGAAGGATTTCCGCCTGGACATAAATGCCTTCATGACATTCCTTTCATTGGTGGCCGTGGGTTTCCGGCCTGGATGCGAACTGACGTGTGATGGTTCGAATAACTCAGTGGGTGAGGAGCTTGGACAGGAAGTCCTTGGCGCGGTCGCTCTTCGGGTTGGTGAAGAATTCCTCCGGGGTGGCGTCCTCGACGATCTGGCCGTCCGCCATGAACACCACGCGGTCGGCGGCCTTGCGGGCGAAGCCCATCTCGTGCGTGACCACAATCATGGTCATGCCTTCCTTGGCCAACTGGACCATGACGTCCAGGACCTCGTTGATCATTTCGGGGTCCAGTGCGGATGTGGGCTCATCGAACAGCATGACCTTCGGCTTCATTGCCAGGGCGCGGGCAATCGCCACACGCTGCTGCTGGCCGCCGGAGAGCTGGGCCGGCAGCTTGGGCGCCTGGTGGCCCACGCCCACCCGTTCGAGCAGGGCCATGGCGTCCTTTTCCGCGGCCGCCTTGGACACGCCCTTGACCTTGATGGGCCCCAGGGTCACGTTCTCGAGGATCGTCTTGTGGGCGAAGAGGTTGAAGGACTGGAAAACCATTCCGACGTCGGCACGGAGCTGCGCGAGCTCCTTGCCTTCCTCGGGGAGGACTTTCCCGTCGATGCTGATGGTTCCGCCCTCAATGGTTTCCAGGCGGTTGATGGCCCGGCAGAGGGTGGACTTACCGGATCCCGAGGGTCCGATGACCACAACAACCTCGCCCTTGCGGACCTGCAGGTTGATGTCCTTCAAAACGTGCAGCTGGCCGTAATGCTTGTTTACGGCGTTCAGGGAGACGAGGGCATCGCCGGGCACATGAGTAGTCATAGGAACGAATCTAGCGAAGAACCGTGCGTTATGACGCCAATCACCCCAAGTTCCTGCTGATCGTGATTCAAGAGATACCTGGAGTGGGAGGTTAGCCTAGGGGAATGAGTATCAACGCAGATCCGGCCAAGAATTCCCAGCCCCGCCGTAAGGGGCCCCTTGAGCTGCGGCGCAAGCAGGCGGCCGTGGAGATGTCGGACCAGCACCTGCTTGATACCAAGGGTCCGGGCCAGTTTGTCCACACCGATCCGTGGCGGGTCCTGCGGATCCAGAGTGAATTCGTCGAAGGTTTCGGTGCCCTGGCGGACATTGGAAAAGCGGTCAGCGTTTTCGGCTCGGCGCGGACCAAACCGGGCAGCCAGTACTACGAGATGGGTGTGGAGGTGGGCCGCAAGCTCGCCGAAGCCGGAGTCGCGGTAATTACCGGTGGCGGGCCGGGCTCCATGGAGGCGGCCAACCGGGGGACGGTGGAGGGCAACGGCGTATCGGTTGGCCTTGGCATCGAGTTGCCGTTCGAGCAGGGCCTGAACCAGTGGGTGGACCTGGGCATCAACTTCCGGTACTTCTTTGCCCGCAAGACGATGTTCGTCAAATACGCGCAGGGCTTCATTGTGCTCCCCGGCGGGCTGGGCACCCTGGATGAGCTGTTCGAGGCCATGGTCCTGGTCCAGACGCGCAAGGTGACCTCGTTTCCCATCGTGCTCCTCGGCGTCGAATTCTGGGGACCGATGATCGACTGGATCAGGGGCACCCTGGTGGCCGAAGGCATGGTCTCGGAAAAGGACCTGGACCTGATCCAGCTCGTGGACGATCCCGCGGAGGCAGTGGACCGGGTCCTGCATGCAGGCGTGACACCGTCCCTGAATGGGGAACAGCGGCCGGAGTAGCTGCAGGCCAAAGTCCGGGCCGCCGGTCTGGCACGATGGAACCGTGAGCTTCTTCCTCGTTTTCCTGGCCGTCGTGCTGGTGGCGGCCGTCCTTTGGGCCGGCCTGGGCCGGCGCGCCCGCAAGACCGGTGGGGCTGCGCTGCCCGCCCTTTTGGACGGGGGATTCGACGAGCCGCCCGCCAACCTGCCGCCCGTGCTGCTTCCGGAGCGTGCCGCTCCGGAAGACGTTGAGCAGATCCGCTTTTCGCTTGGCCTGCGCGGCTACCGGATGGACCAGGTGGACCAGGTCCTGGACGAGCTGCGGGACCAGTTGACCGCAAGGGACACCGAGCTGGCGGAGCTGCGTATCCGGCTGGCTGCCATGGAGCAGGCGGGGGAGCAGGCTTCCGACGGCGGACCCGCGGCACCCGGCGGGAGGGCACCTGAAGTGCCAGGCAGCGGGAACGCCGGGAGTGGGGAGGCCGACGAGGTTGCCGTGCCAGGACAGGGCGGCCTGTGAGCACGGTGGCCCCCCGCAACGCTCCGCCCTCTGCCGGCACCCTGGCCCGGCGCCTGGCCTCAGCCGTCCGCAACTGGCCGTGGTGGCTCCAGGTCACCGGCCTGTATGCCGCCGCACGCCTCGTTTCGGCCTGCATCTTCATGGCCGCGGCGCTCCACCAGGGCGTCAACCCCTGGTTCCCGCCCAAGCCGGATTACTGGAACTTCATCAACATCTGGGACGCCCGCTGGTACGCCCAGGTCATCGCCAACGGCTACCCGTCAATCCTTCCCACGGATGCCGCCGGCAATGTGCAGGAAAATACGTGGGCTTTCTACCCGCTCTATCCTGCACTGGCCGGTGGACTTAGCCGCCTCACCGGCTTGAACCCTGCCGCCTCGCTGACCCTCATCGCCATGCTGGCCGGCTGGGCGGCCGCCCTGGTGGTCTACACGCTCTTCCGGCAGAAGGCCGCACACGTGCCGGCCATGTGGGGGGTAGCGTTCTTTTCGACTTTTCCCGTCTCCGCCGTGCTGCAGGTCCCGTATGCCGAGCCGCTGTCACTCCTGCTGCTGGCCGCGGCCCTGCTGTTGGTAGTACGCCGGCAGTACCTCTGGGCCATCCCCGTGGTGTTCCTGCTGTGCCTGTCCCGGCCGGTGGGCGTCCCCTTCGCCGCCATGGCGGGGCTGCTGCTGGTCTTCCGCGCCGCCGCGCACGTCCGGAAGGGGCGGCAGCGCGGCGCGGATGAAGCAGCCCATTCCCTCCGGGACCTGGCGGCACTGACGGGGCTCACCGCCGTCGCAGGCGTTTCCGCGCTGGCCTGGCCCGCCGCCGCCTGGGCAGCGACGGGCGACCCGCAGGCCTATACGAAAACCGAGACGGTGTGGCGGGGCCAGGACCTGGTCCCGTTCCAGCCGTGGTTCGACACCGGCGTCGAACTCTTCGGCCCCGTGCTGGGCCTTCTGGCCCCCGTGGTTTTCGTGGCACTGTTCATTGCCATGCTGTTCCTTCCCCCGGTGGTGCGGCTCGGCGTCGAACTGCGGCTTTGGTGCGCCTGCTACATGGGTTACCTGCTGATGTTCCTCCATCCGCAAACCAGCACCTTCAGGATGCTGCTGCCGCTGTTTCCACTGGCCCTGGGGGCGGCGTTCCTGTCCCGTTCCAGGGCTTACCGGGGCACGGTGGTGGTGATGTTCCTGCTGCTTCAGATGGTCTGGATCGTCTGGCTCTGGGCCTGGGCGCAGCTTCCCGGCGGAGGGGATTATCCGCCTTGACAAATCAGGCTTCCGCGCAGGTCAGCCGGGAAATAACAGTTGCCGGAAAATGTCCATCGATTAGCTACGTACGGGTAATTCCGCGATAATGATAGGTAAGCAAGGACAAAAGCATTCAGAAAACGCGCAGCCTTGGCGGTGGCACCACCACCCCGCCATAGCGGCCTGATCGACATGCGGACACAGCCCGCCCGGGCTGATCAGTCCTGGGACAAAATGGAGGGGAATTCCTCATGGCGGCTATGAAACCACGCACCGGCGACGGCCCAATGGAAGTCACCAAGGAGGGCCGCAGCCTGATCATGCGCGTCCCGCTCGAAGGCGGCGGACGCCTGGTGGTCGAACTGAACGCTGCCGAGGCAGCCAACCTCAAGGAATGCCTGGTAGGCGTTACCGAATAGTCGTACCGGACAGGGTGCGCGGCCCGCGGGCTGCGCACCCTGTCCTTTTTTGGGAGACTTACTTCTTGACTGCCACCAGCAGGCCATCGCCGGTGGGGAGCATTGCCGACGCCAGCCTGTCGTCGTCGCGGATTGCCCTGCCCACCTGCCGCAGGACCACCGTGGTGGCCTCCCGGCCCGCCGGGTTGGCAACCTTGTCCTTGTCCAGCGCGTCATTGATGACCAGCAGCCCCGCGGGCTTCAGCAGCCGGATGGCCTGCTCCACATAGCCCGGAAGGCCCGGCTTGTCCGCGTCGATGAAGACGAGGTCGTAGGCGCCATCGGTCAGCCGTGGCAGGACGTCGCCCGCACGGCCGGAAATGGTGCGGGTGCGGTTGGCGGGACTGCCGGCCTCCGCAAACGCTTCGCGGGCGGCCCTCAGGTGCTCCACATCCACGTCGATGGTGGTCAGGACTGCGTGCGGTCCCAGGCCCCGCAGCAGGCAGACGCCGGAGACGCCGGCGCCGGTGCCGATCTCGACGGCGGTCTGGGCTTTGGAGGCGGCGGCCAGCACCGTCAGGACGGCCCCCACGCCGGGGCTGATGGCGCTTACTCCCAATTCAAATGAACGTTCCCGGGCCCGAAGCATAACCTCATCCTCAGCGGGCAGATCTTCTGCATAGGACCAGCTGCTGGATTTGTCGGCGCTCATGAATTATCGCTTTCTGGGCGTAAGGGGGGAATGTCTCCTCAAGCCTACTGTGTTCGGGCCGGCCGGCCGGGAAAGCGGCCGTTGCGCCGAAGGCTGAAGTTTGCCAATGGTCAGGAAATTCCCAGCCAAGTTTGACATGATTGATATCCGCTCATCCAAAAGGTGACCGGCGCCGAATCAGAGATGTCAACAGTATCCGGGCGTTAGCATTCCACGAGGGGAGTGGACGATGTCATCTTCAGTTGTGGCACCTGTCCCTGCAGTAAACAATCCCGATGATGAGTGGGTCCGTCCCACCTGGGAAGAAGTGGTCACCAACCATTCCGCAAAGGTGTACCGGCTGGCGTACCGCCTGACCGGAAACAAGTACGACGCCGAGGACCTCACCCAGGAGGTGTTTGTCCGCGTCTTCCGGTCGCTGGAGAACTTCAAGCCAGGAACACTCGATGGCTGGCTGCACCGCATCACCACCAACCTGTTCCTTGACCAGGCCCGGCGCAGGACCCGCATCCGTTTCGACGCCCTCGCGGAGGACGCCGAGTCCCGGCTGCCCGGCCGTGAGCCGGGGCCGGAGCAGAGCTTCGAGCTGAACAACCTGGACCTGGACGTACAGGCCGCGCTGGAGGAACTGCCGCCGGACTTCCGTGCCGCCGTGGTCCTGTGCGACCTCGAGGGGCTGTCCTACGACGAAGTCGCCGAGGCCCTGGGCGTGAAGCTGGGCACCGTCCGCTCACGCATCCACCGCGGCAGGACCATGCTCCGTGAAAAGCTGGCCCACCGCGACCCCCGCCCGCAGCAGTCCCGCCGCAAGCTTGCGATGCCACGCATCGCCGGCATCCTCTGAACGGCACATGAAGTCCCAGTTTCCTTTCGGCGGCAGGCATCAGCGCAGCGGCAGCCACCTTGAGGCCTGCCAGGAGTGTGCTGCGGCCGTGCGCCGGGAACGGCAGTACCTTGAGCGTCTGCGCGATGCTCCCATTCCGCCCGCCAGCCAGGACCTGACGGCGCGGCTGCTGACCCGCACCCACGAATTGGCAGCCCAGCCGCCCGCCCCTGCCCATCAGGGCGGGACCTCCCGTGTGGCCGCCCGGGCACTTGCATTCACCGCGGGCGGAACCATGGCAGCGGCCGGAGTGCTGGCCGTAGGGGCCTTCACGGCAGCGGGAGACCCTGCGGCCGGGGAACGGGCGGGGACCGAAGCAGCCTTTTCGCACGTCTCGTCCCAGACCCCTGCGGACGGCCGGACCTTGACCGCCGCGCAGCTGGCCACGTTGCGCTCCGAGGGGTGGGCCTGCCCCGAACTGCAGGCCATGGGATTCCATGTGGAAGCGGCCAGGGCGCTGGTGGTTGACGGGCAACCTGCAGTGGAGCTGCGGCTCACCGACGGTACCCATCACGCCACCGTCACGGAACAGCACCCGGTTGATCATCAACCGGCCGGCAACGCCACACCGGCTCCGGGCGGCCCGGCGGGGGAGGGCACCGCCGGCCAACGTGGTCCAATGCAGGTTTCGAGCACCTCTCCCTGGTCCGCCACCTACCGGGCAGCCGGCCTCACCATCACTTACCGCTCCGATCTGCCCCCCGAGCAGGCAGATGATGCCCTGCCCATGCTCAAGCAGTACGCCGATACCGCGGCGGAAGGGGTTGCCGCCGCCGTGCCCGACACCACAGTGACGCCGGCACCGGAGCCCCTGGAGTCGCGGCTGGAGCGCGGGATCAACAAGATAGCTGCCCTGTTCACCCAGTAATGCAGACTGTTTTCCCGTCCGCCGGACGGGAATCGTCACTCGCAGCCCGGAGAGGGTAATCTTCCTAAAGTGTTTGGAATCAACGGCCCGGAGTTCATCCTTCTGCTGATCATCGGCGTGCTGGTGATCGGCCCCCAGCGGCTGCCGGAATATACCCAGAAGCTGGCAAACCTGGTCAAGGAACTCCGCCGCATGGCTTCCGGGGCGCGTGAACAAATCAAGGAAGAAGTGGGCATCGACATTGACGATGTCGACTGGAAGAAGTACGACCCCCGCCAGTACGACCCCCGCCGCATCATCAAGGAAGCACTGCTCGACGACGACACCAAGCCCGTCAGCGCAAATGCTCCGGCCGCCGTGGCAGCAGTTTCCGGCGCCGCGGCCGTGGCGGATGCAGCCCCGCAGCGGCCTGAAAGAGTCGTGCAGAGGCTGGCCCCTGGCGATGCAGCCCCTTTCGACACCGAAGCCACCTAGGGTTTTCGCGCCCCGCCAGTTCCGGCCCGGTCAGCGCGGCTGCAGTCCCAGCTTCATCCCTGCAAGGCCACGGGGTTTTGCGGCCAACTGCCCTGCGATGCCGGCCAGCGCCACAGCGCCCGCCGAAGCAGGTTGGCCCAGCACGATCGGAACCCCCGAGTCCCCGCCTTCGCGCAGCTGGATGTCCAGGGGAATCTGGCCCAGCAACGGTACCTCCGCCCCGACCGTGGCGCTGAGGCGTTCGGTGAGGACCGCCCCGCCGCCGCTTCCAAACAGTTCCATCCGGCCGCCGTCGGGCATCTCCAGGTAGGACATGTTCTCGATGACGCCCGCGATCTTCTGACCCGTCTGGGTGGCGATGGCGCCAGCGCGTTCGGCAACGTCCGCCGCCGCCGCCTGGGGCGTGGTGACCACCAGGATTTCGGCCTTGGGCAGGAGTTGGGCCACGGAAATGGCGATGTCACCCGTACCCGGCGGGAGATCCAGGAACAGGGCGTCCAGGTCGCCGAAGTAGACGTCGGTGAGGAACTGTTCCAGGGCCCGGTGCAGCATGGGTCCCCGCCAGGCAACCGGCTGGTTGCCGGTGACGAACATGCCAATGGAGATCACCTTCACGCCGTACGCAACCGGGGGCAGGATCATGTCGTCCACCTGGGTGGGTTTCTGGGTGATGCCCATCAGCGCAGGGACGGAGAAGCCGTAGACGTCTGCATCCACGATGCCCACACGCAGGCCTTGGGCAGCCAGGGCCGTGGCCAGGTTGACGGTGACCGAGGACTTGCCCACTCCGCCCTTGCCGCTGGCCACGGCGTAGACCCTGGTGAGGGAATCGGGCTCATTGAAGGGGATTTTGCGCTGGCCGCCGGCGCCGCGCAGCTTCTCCTTGAGGGCATCGCGCTGGGCCTGGTCCATCACCTTGAGCTCGACGTCGACGGCGGTGACGCCGGGGACTGCGAAAAGGGCCTTTTGCGCATCGGCGGTGATGGTGTCCCGCAGCGGGCAGCCGGCAATGGTGAGCAGGACCGCCACGCTCACCTTGCCGTCGTCGGAAACCTGGACGGAGTCCACCATGCCCAGTTCGGTGATGGGGCGCCGGAGTTCGGGATCGATCACGGTGGCGAGGGCGCTGTTGACGGCCTGTGCCAGTGCCGGTTGGGTGGAGTCAGCGGGATCGATGGGGGCGCTCATGGGAGGAGCCTCGGCTTTCGTACGGATGCGGCGGCGGGCCTGCCGGAGGGCGGCCTGGCGGTCATTGGGCAGAGTGGCCCGGTTTCACCCGGGGGATCTGCTGGGTGCGCGGGCTGCGTTGCCGGTCCCGCTGTTCGCGCAGCTTGTCCTTGACCTTGTCCCGTGGGGATTCGTGCGAACCGGGGCCCGTGTCATCGTGGGTCCGGAGTTCCTCCTGGGCTTCCAGCAGGTCTTCAAGGAGTGAGCGCAGCTCGGCGCGGACGTAGTCGCGGGTGGCTACCTCGCGCAGGGCGATCCGCAGGGAGGCCAGTTCCCGGGTCAGGTACTCGGTGTCGGACAGGTTGCGTTCGGCGCGCTGGCGGTCCTGCTGCACCGAGACGCGGTCGCGGTCATCCTGCCGGTTCTGCGCCAGCAGCAGCAGGGGCGCGGCGTAGGAAGCCTGCAGCGACAGCATCAGGGTCAGCAGGGTGAAGCCAAGGTCCCTTGAATCGAACTGCCACTCGACGGGCGCCCACGTGTTCCAGCCCAGCCAGAAAATACAGAACACCGTCATGTAGACCAGGAACTGCGGGGTGCCCATGAACCGGGCAAAGCCCTCGGTGGCGTGGCCGAATGCGTCCGGATCCGGGGAGAACTTGGGCAGGATCCGCTGCCGCGCGCTCAAGGGAGTATCGAGACTGCCTTTTGATTCCGCGTTGGCCAGGTTCCGCTGGCTGGGGTTCTTCGGGGCGCTGTTATCAGCCAATGCGGCCACCGAGCTTTCTTATCGGGGCTTCGCCATCATGGGCGCGCCAGTCGTCCGGCAACAAGTGATCCAATACGTCATCAACAGTCACCGCCCCCACAAGCCGGCCGGCGTCGTTGACCACCGGGAGGGAGTTGAGGTTGTAGGTGGCCAGGGTCCGTGCCACTTCGCTGATGTGGGCCTGGTCGGACAACGGCTCGAGGTTCTTGTCCACCAGGTTTCCCAGAGCCTCGAACGGCGGGAAGCGCAGCAGCTGCTGGATGTGCACCACACCCAGGAAGCGGCCGGTGGGGGTTTCCAGCGGCGGCCGGGCAATAAAGATCGACGACGCCAGCGCAGGGGAGAGCTCCTCCCGCCGGACGTGGGCCAGGGCTTCGGCAACCGTGGCTTCCGGCGGCAGGATGACCGGTACCGGAGTCATCAGGCCGCCGGCGGTGTCCTCGTCGTATTCAAGCAGGCGGCGGACGTCCTCCGCGCCTTCGGGTTCCATCAGCTGGAGGAGTTCCTCTGCCTGGGCGGAGGGGAGTTCGCCGAGGAGGTCGGCGGCGTCGTCGGGGTCCATCTCCTCGAGGACGTCGGCGGCGCGCTGGACATCCAGCGCGGAGAGGATTTCCACCTGGTCGTCCTCGGGAAGCTCCTGGAGGACGTCGGCCAGCCGCTCGTCCTGCAGTTCGCTGGCCACTTCGAACCGGCGCTTGTCGCTCATCTCCTGCAGTGCCTCGGCGAAGTCAGCGGGCTTGAGGTCCTCGTGGTTGGCCACGAACTGTGTGGCTGCCTGCGGCTCGGTGCGTGGCCCCTGCTGGGCGTCCGCCCAGTCAATGATCAGTGTTTCGTTGCGGCGCAGCCGGCTCAAGGGGGACAGTGAATGGCCGCGCCGGACAAAGAGCTTGCTGACGAACCAGTCGCGGGACCGGTGCTGGTCGATGGCGATGTCCTCGATGGTGGCGTCCCCGCTGCCGTCACGGAGGGTGACCCTGCGGTCGAACATCTCCGCCACCACCAGCGTTTCGGCTCCGCGCTGTTCAAACCGGCGCAGGTTGACCAGGCCCGTGCAGATGATCTGGGTCTGGTCGATCGAGGTAATGCGCGTCATGGGCACGAAGACGCGCTTCTTTCCCGGTACTTCCACCACGATGCCCACCACGTGGGGGGCTCCCTGGGTTCCGCGGGACAGCACAACAACATCGCGCAGCCGGCCCAGCCGGTCGCCCAGCGGGTCGAAGACATCGAGGCCCAGGAGGCGCGCCACGAAGACGCGAGTAGGTGTTGTGCTCACCACTACAGGCTACCGAGTCTGCTCTCTTTTAGCTGAATTTACAGGCAGCACCCACCTTGATGGGCAAGAATGGGGTTATGTCGAACATTTTTGGTCCTCCCAGGGCCGGCGCCGCGAACGGACCGGACGATGCCCGGGCTGTTCCCACCGGCGACACCGTTGGCTCCTACACTTCCTACCTCGACGCCCAAAAAGCGGTTGACTACCTGGCGGACCAGCAGTTCCCGGTCCAGATGGTCTCCATCGTGGGCAATGAACTGAAGATGGTGGAGCGGGTCACCGGGCGTCTCAGCTACCCCCGGGTGGCGCTGTCGGGGGCGTTGAGCGGCATGTGGTTCGGCCTGTTCGTCGGCGTCATGCTGTCCTTCTTCGCACCCTCGCCCGGCTACTTCTCGATCATGACGTCGGTGCTGATGGGTGCGGCGTTCTTCATGCTCTTCGGCATCGTCACGTACGCCATGCAGCGCGGCAAGCGGGACTTCACGTCCACCAGCCAGGTGGTGGCAACGAGCTATGACGTGATCGTTGCGCCGGAGGCCGCCCACGAGGCGCGGCGCCTGCTGCAGCAGCTGCCCATGACGCGTTCGGACGCGGCAGCGGGCCAGCGGCCGTACACACAGCACGACTACTACAACCAGCCGTACCAGCACCAGCAGCAGCCGGGGCAGCAGCAGGGCCCTGCCCGTCCCGCCGGATGGAACGATCCCTACGGCCAGCGGTCCGCCGGCACAGCCGCCGAGGATGGATCAGCCCAGGACGGAAGCGGCTACGAAGGCGACGCCGGCCAGCAGCACAGTGGTCAGCAGCACAGTGGGCAGCAGCACGGTGGGCAGCAGCACGGCGGGCAGCAATACGACGGCGGCCAGCACCAGCCGGCGCAGCCGGCAAGCCCGGTCCGGGCCGTCCGCTACCCGGACCTGCCGGATGGCCGCCCGCAGTACGGCGTGCGCCTGCCGCAGGGTCCCGGCGCCGGACAGCCAGAGCCCCGACAGCCTGCGCCAGGACAGAACGCGGAACACCAACCCGACGCCCGGCATGGCCAGGACGGGGACCAGCACCACGGCGACCACCGGCAGTAGGACGGCCGGAGCAGCCAAGGTCCAGGAAGCCTGAAAGCCAAGGAAACCTGAAAGCCAAGGAAACCTGGGAGCGCCAACGCAAAGAGCGGGGCCGCCGGAACGAATCCGGCGGCCCCGCTCTTTGCTGTTTCCGGCCGGGGTCAGGCTTCTTCGGTCCGGTAGATGCCGGCCATCCAGTCCTCCACGTCTTCCGGTTTCCGCGGCAGGGCGGCACTGAGGTTCACGGGGCCGTCAGCGGTCATGAGGATGTCGTCCTCGATCCTGATGCCGATGCCGCGGTATTCCTCGGGAATCGCCAGGTCTTCCTTCTTGAAGTACAGGCCTGGTTCGATGGTGAAGACCATGCCTTCGGTGAGGATGCCGTCCAGGTAGAGTTCGCGTTTGGCCTGCGCGCAGTCGTGCACGTCCAGTCCCAGGTGGTGGCTGGTGCCGTGCGGCATCCACCGGCGGTGCTGCTGCCCCTCGGGGCTGATGGCCTCCTCCACGCTGACCGGCAGGATGTCCCATTCGGCCAGGCGTTCTGCCAGCACGGTGGTGGCGGCGGTGTGGATGTCACGGAACTTGGTTCCCGGCCGGGCAGCGGCGAACCCGGCGTCGGCAGCATCAAGGACTGCCTGGTAGACCTTGCGCTGGATGTCGCTGAAGGAGCCGCTGGCCGGAAGCGTCCGGGTGATGTCTGCAGTGTAGAGCGAGTCGGCCTCGACACCGGCGTCCAGGAGCAGGAGCTCGCCGGCGTGGATGCGTCCGGTGTTGCGGGTCCAGTGCAGCACGGTGGCGTTGTTGCCGGATGCTGCGATGGTGTCGTAACCCAGTTCGTTGCCCACTTCGCGGGCGCGGGCGAAGAAGGCTCCCTCCACCACCCGCTCGCCGCGGGCATGCGTCAGTGCCCGCGGAAGTGCCTTGACCACTTCTTCGAAGCCTTCGACGGTGGCCGCCACCGCGATCTTCATTTCCTCGATTTCCCACTCATCCTTGAGCAGGCGCAGTTCGGAAAGGGCCTCACTGAGCTTTTCGTCCAGGGCATCAAGGACGCCAAGGTCCAGGTTCTCAGGGTCCCTGGCCGTGTTGTACCGGGCCGTGTCCACCAGTGCGTCAATGTTCTCGTCCACTTTGCGGACCAGGCGGATGGAGATTCCGCCGATCTCCGGGGCGCCCACATCCTTGGTGATGGCCGTTTCCAGTTGGTCGATGTGCGCGGTGGCCAGTCCCAGGCGGGCCTCGAATTCCTCCAGGGTGGGGCGGGCCCCAATCCAGAACTCGCCGGAGCGGGAATCGGCGTAGAACTGTTCGGTGTCCCTGCCGGCCAGCGGCCGGAAGTACAGCGTCGCGCGGTGGTTCCCGCCGTCGTCGCCCGTTCCTTCTGCCACGGGTTCCAGGATCAGGACGGCATCCGGTTCGTGGTCCAGGCCCAGCCCGGTCAGGTGGGCGAAGCCGGAGTGCGGGCGGAAGCGGTAGTCGCAGTCGTTGGAACGGACTTTCAGGGGCCCCGCGGGGATGATCAGGCGTTCGCCGTTGAACAGGGCGGAGATCGCCTTGCGCCGGGCAGCGGCGTATCCGGCGACGGCGTCCCGCTGCGGAAGCTCCTGGCTGGACGGCGCCCAGTTGCTGGCCATGAAGGCCTTGAAAGCGTTGGAACTGGGCCGCTGCGAGCGGTTGTTGACGCGCTCCTCCAACGGCTGGGAAGCAGAGTTTTGGGTGTTTTCGGCATCGTTCACGGCACCATCGTCTCACCAGCATCCCGGCTAAGCGAACAGGACAGCCGGGTCCCGGGGCCGTGGTCCACTACGCTGGACCAGTGAGGATTGACCTGCATGCCCACTCCAATGTTTCCGACGGTACCGAAACGCCCGCCGATGTCATGGCGTCCGCCGCGCGTGCCGGCCTTGATGTGGTGGCCCTGACCGACCACGACTCCACGGCAGGCTGGGCGGAGGCGGCAGCGGCCGCAGCAACCTGCGGGGTGGCACTGGTACCGGGCATGGAGGTTTCATGCCGGACGGAGGAGGGCATCAGCGTCCACCTGCTGAGCTATCTGCATGATCCCACCCATCCCGGCCTCCTGGAGGAAATCACCAAGGCCAAGGATTCCCGCCTCACCAGGGCCGAACGGATGGTCACCATCCTGGCGGAGGACTACCCGCTGACGTGGGATGACGTGATCCACCACGTGGCACCCGGCGCCACCCTTGGACGGCCGCACATCGCAGACGCCCTCGTCGCGGCGGGCGTGGTGGAGGACCGTTCGGAAGCCTTCGCCTCCATCCTCACCTCCCGGTCCCGGTACTTCATCCCGCACTATGCTCCGGACCCGGCCACCGCCGTCGAACTCGTCCGTGCCGCCGGCGGCGTGCCCGTGTTCGCCCACCCTGTGGCGTCCGCACGGGGACGGATCGTGGGGGAGCGGACCTACCGCGACATGATCGACGCCGGGCTGGCCGGCCTGGAGATCGACCACCGGGACAACCCGGAAGAGGGCCGGGACTTCCTGCGCAGGCTCGCGGCCAAACACGGCCTGCTGATTACCGGTTCCTCCGATTACCACGGCACCGGCAAGCCCAACCTGCTCGGCGAAAACCTCACGGCACCCGACATGCTCGCGCGGATCGAGGCACTCGGCACGGGAGCCGCCGTCGTCCGGCCCTAGCTGGGCTGGAACGAGGCAACGGTGGCGTGCGCGCCCAGCCGCTTGGCCATGATGTCAATGGCGGGCTGGTTCTGGTCCACGCACACGAACTTCCGGCCAAGCTTGGCGGCAACGGCCCCCAGCGTTCCGGAGCCGGCGAAGAAGTCCAGGCACCAGTCACCGGGCCGGCTCGAGGCGGCCACCACCCGCCGGACCAGGCCCTCCGGCTTCTGCGTGGGGTAACCGGTCTTCTCCTTGCCGGTGGGTGAGACGATGGTGTGCCACCAGACGTCGGTGGGCAGCTTTCCCAGCTCGCGCTTGGCAGGCGTTACCAATCCAGGCGCCATGTACGGCTCGCGGTCCACCTCGGCGCTGTCGAAGTGGTACTTCGCCGGGTTCTTGACGTACACCAGGATGTTGTCGTGCTTGGTGGGCCACCGGTTTTTGGCCCGCGCGCCGTAGTCGTAGGCCCAGATGATCTCGTTCAGGAAGCATTCGCGGCCAAAGATCGCATCAAGCATCACTTTGGCGTAGTGCACCTCGCGGTAGTCCAGGTGCAGGTAGAGGGTTCCGTCGTCGGCCAGCAGGCGCCATGCCTCCACCAGCCGGGGTTCCAGGAAGGACCAGTAGTCGCTGAACGCGTCATCGTAGCGGTGCAGGGCGCCCTTGATGGTGTCGTAGGAGCGGCCCTTGAAGCCCACGCGGTCCCCGCTGCCGCCGGCGTTAACCACCATCCTGGTTTCCTGGCGCAGCTGCGGCCTGCCCGTGTTGAAGGGCGGGTCCACGTAAATCAGTGTGAAGGCGCCGTCCGGCAGCGTGGGGAGGTACTCCGCGTTGTCAGCGTGTACCACCAGGCTGCCGCCGTCCGGCGCCCAAACAGTGTCAGTCATCGGGGCAGTTAGCCCTCTGACGTGCCAGGCTGCGTGCCCGTGTCGGCGCCTGCCACCACTTCGCCGTTGCGGCGGCGGGTGCGGGTCCGGGGCCTGCGGGTGCGTGAAGGCTGTTCGCCGCCCGTTGCGGGTGCGGCAGCCTCGGCCGCGGGAGCGGCGGCGGAGTCCGGCGTCCGACGGCGGCGCTCGCCGCTGCGCGCGGTGTCGCCTCCGCTGCGGCTTCCTTCGCTGCGGGAACCTTCGCGGCTGCCAGTGCGGCTTTCCCGCCCACGGCCGTCCCGTTCCCGGGACCGGCCGCCGTCGCGGCTGCCGCCGCGGCTGTTCTTCTTGCCGGTTTCGCCCAGGTCCTCAAGCACCTCGGCGTCGACGCCAGCCAGGGTCCGCTTGTCACGCGGCAGCCGGCCCTTGGTACCCACGGGGATGTCGAGGTCCGCGAAGAGGTGCGGCGAGGAGGAGTAGGTTTCGACAGGTTCGGGCACATTGAGGCCCAGCGCCTTGTTGATCAGCACCCAGCGGGGAACATCGTCCCAGTCCACGAACGTGACAGCGGTGCCCTTGTTGCCCGCGCGGCCGGTGCGGCCCACCCGGTGCAGATAGATCTTTTCGTCTTCCACGCACTGGTAGTTGATCACGTGGGTGACGTCCTCGACGTCGATGCCGCGCGCCGCGACATCGGTTGCCACCAGGACGTCCACCTTGTTGTTGCGGAATGCCCGCAGTGCCTGTTCACGGGCGCCCTGCCCCAGGTCACCGTGGATGGCAGCGGCAGCGAAGCCGCGGTCCACCAGTTCCTCGGCCACCTTTGCGGCGGTGCGCTTGGTCTTGGTGAAGATGATGGTCCGTCCGCGGCCGCGGGCCTGCAGGATGCGTGCCACCACTTCGATCTTGTCCATGCTGTGCGCACGGTAGATCAGCTGGCGGATATCGCGCTTGGTCAGGCCCTCGTCCTCGGGGTCCGCGGCGCGGATGTGCGTGGGCTGGGTCATGTAGCGGCGGGCCATGGCGATGACCGGACCGGGCATGGTGGCGGAGAACAGGAGCGTCTGGCGGACTGCGGGAGTTGCCGCGATGAGCGTCTCGACATCCGGCAGGAAGCCAAGGTCCAGCATCTCGTCAGCTTCGTCCAGCACCACGATCTTGACGTTCTTCAGGCTCAGGTGCTTTTGCTTGAAAAGGTCGATCAGCCGGCCGGGGGTACCCACCACAACCTCGACGCCCTGCTTGAGGGCCTCCACCTGGGGCTCGTAGGCGCGGCCGCCGTAAATGGTGGCGATCCTCGCGTTGCGCTTCCGGGAAGCGGTCACCAGGTCACCGGCCACCTGCACCGCCAGTTCGCGGGTGGGGACGATGACCAGGGCCTGCGGGGCTCCCGGGACGGCCAGCTTGGCGTAGCCGGGGTCGTCCTGCCCGATGACCCGCTGCAGTGCGGGGATGCCGAAGCCCAGGGTCTTGCCGGTGCCTGTCTTGGCCTGGCCGATGATGTCGTGGCCGCCCAGCGCCACCGGAAGGGTCATGGCCTGGATGGGGAACGGGTGGGTGATCCCGGCGTCAGCCAGGGATTCCACGATGTCCTCGCGGACGTTGTAGTCGGCAAAGGACTTCTCCGCGATCTCGTGCGGGGTCTCGTCGGAGATGATGGTTTCTTCCGGCTCGATGGTTTCCGTGCCGGTCTCATCGCTCAGGAGCTGGTGGGTATGCAATTCACTCACGGGGGAGTTTCCTTATTCATTTGGGCAATGGCGCTGCCTGCTCAACGGGCCGGCCAGGACTGGCCGTTCCGGAGCACGCTCAGGCGCGCAAGCGATTCCAGTGGAAGCCGATCGCGGGCTATCTAATGCTGGCACTGGTGACCAACGGGCAAATCTCAAGATCGCGTAGGGGCGGGCTTGTTGGTTTCAAATCAAGGAAATCAACGACCGGGCATCCATTTCTACCCTCTCAGTCTAGCTGCAAGGTCGCAGAAACACGTTTCGGCCCGCCTGCCGCGGCCGCCGCCGCTTACGGGATGAGCTCGAAATGGATCTCGCGGGTGGTGATGTCCGAGGAAACCAGCCGGACCCGGACCTTGGTACCCGACTCCAGCTCGCCGGCACACCGGGCAGTGACCGCGGGCTCGGCAATCTGGATAATGCCCGAACTTCCGCTGCCGTTTCCGTTCTTCCCGTTGCCGTTTTTCACCGTCCCGGTCCCGTTTCCATTCCCGTTTCCGTTTTGCGGCCGGGAGCCGGAAATCACGATCGCATCGAACTCCTGCCCGATGTGGTTCAGCAGCAGCGCGGCCTCAACGGTGTCCAGGGCCAGTCGTTCCATCCTGGACGCGAGCTGGTCCGATCCGGCCATGATGCCCGGCAGGAGCGGCAGGGCTTCCCGCGCCCAGTCCGGAACATCCCCGCCATTGCTGAGGGCCTCGCAGATCACCAGCACAAAGCGGTCCACCAGGCGGCGGAGCGGCGCGGTGGTGTGGGCATAGGCCGCGCCGATGGCAGACTGCACGCCGTCCTCGGGGACCGTTCCGTCAAAGGCGGTATAGGAGGCGCCCCGGAACAGCATGCCGGCGGAATGCATGATGGCCAGCTGGCGGGGATCGGTGGGATCCAGGGAACGCAGGTATTCGCCGTAGCTGACTTCACCGTCCCAGGGCCTGCCCAGCACCTCGGTCTGCAGCCGGAAATGCTTCAGCGACCGTTCGTCCGGGGCGGGCATGGTGCGCAGGATTCCCACCTTGCCCTCCAGCATGAGCTGCGCGGCGGCCATCCCGGTCATCAGGGAAATCTGCGCGTTCCAGTCCTCCACGGGAAGCTGCGGTACGGCAGCAATGCGGTAGCCGCCGTCGGGCAGCTGGACAATTTCCTGCTCGGGCATGTTGAGGCTGGCCCCGCCGCGTTCCCGCTCCAGGGCCACCCGCTTCAGGCCCACCTCGCGGAGGAGCCGCAGCACCGGCGAGGCCGTCCCGGCGTCGAGGTCTTCCTGCGCACCCTTGTAGCTGAGCTTGTCGCGGCTGCGGACCCGCGCCCGCCTGACGCCCACCGACACAACCGTTGCGTCGCCGTCGAGCGTGAAGTCCCATACGAAAGCCGAACAATCCTGGCCCGGCAGCAGGCTTCCTGCCCCCTCGCTGATCACTTCCGGGTGCAGCGGAATCCGGCCGTCCGGAGCGTAGAACGTCTGGCCGCGGCGCCGGGTCTCGGCGTCCAGGGGACCTCCCGGCGCAACAAACGCCGGCACATCGGCGATCGCGTACATTACCCGGTAGCCGTTCCCGTCCGGTTCGATGAACACCGCCTGGTCCAGGTCCGTGGAGGAGGCCGGATCGATGGTCACGAACTGGACGGCGGTCAGGTCGTAGGACGGAAGCTTCAGCGCTGCCACAGCGGCCCGGGCATCCGCCACTGCCTCAGCCGGGTACGGTCCCGGCAGTTCAAGTTCGGTGCGCAGCAGGCCCAACGCCTCTTCCAGGGCGTTCCTGTGGTCATGGACGTTTGGAGCCAGCCGATGATGTGACACAAAAGTCAGCGTAGCTCCAAGTCCGCCGATATGGCATCAGGCGGCGGCGTCCAATGCGTCGAGGAGGGAGGCGGCAGCGGCGGCGGGATCGGAGGCCTCGGTGATGGCGCGCACCACCACGATCCTGCGCGCACCGGCTTCCGCCACCTGGTGGACGTTTCCGTGGTCAATGCCGCCAATGGCGAACCAGGGCACGGGGTCCGCCGCCTGCCGTGAGGCCTCGGCGGCATACTTCACCAGGTCAGTGCCCACGGCGGACCTGCCGGGTTTGGTGGGGGTTGCCCAGACCGGACCCACGCAGAAGTAGTCCAGCCCGGCTGGTCCGGCAGTTGCTGCCAGGGCGGCGTCCACCTGCCCGGTGGTGTGGCTGGAGAGCCCGATGGCGGCGTTGCCGTTGACCAGCGTGCGCGCCGCCGCCAGCGGCAGGTCCTTCTGGCCGATGTGGAACACCGGTGCCCCGGAGAGGACGGCGATGTCCGCACGGTCATTGACCGCCCACAGCTTTCCGTGCCGTACCGCGGATTCCTTCAGCACCGCCAGGAGGTTCAGTTCCTCGGCCGCCTCGATGGTCTTGTCGCGCAGCTGGATGATGTCCACGCCACCGGCGAACGCGGCGTCAACGAACTCCGCGAAGTCGCCGCGGTCCCGGCGCGCATCGGTGCAGAGGTACAGGCGGGCTGCCTTCAGGGCGTCGTTGTCCCGTGAATTGACGACTTCGGTGGCTGGAGCGTGGTGGCCGGCGGGAAAGGATGGGGTGGACACATTCATGCGTGCAAGCCTAGTTCCTCTAAACTGGGCTGGTACTGCGGGAGCCCGCGGCGGCTGTCACAAAGCGCCGGGCTGAGAGGGCGTCAGAGCCGACCGCTTGACCTGATCCGGTTAATGCCGGCGTAGGGAAGGAACCCACATGCGTACCCCCTTCACCCATCACCCCGGGTCCGCCCGCAGCTCCATTCCCTCCACCCTCCGGGCCGACGTTGCCGTCATCGGCGGGGGAGTGGTGGGGCACGGCATTGCCTGGGAGGCGCAGCGTTCCGGGCGCTCGGTGGTCCTCATTGATGACGCGCCCGGTACCGGCGCCAGCTGGGCGGCGGCCGGCATGCTGGCTCCCGTCAGCGAACTGCATTACCAGGAGGAAGAGCTCCTGGAACTGATGCTTGACGCATCATCGCGCTGGCCCGGGTTCGCCGCCGGGCTGGGCAGGGCAACGGGCGCGGATTCCGGATACCTGACGACGCCGACCCTCGCCGTGGGTGCCGACGCGGCCGACCGCCGGGCGCTGATGGACCTGCGCACAGTCCAGCAGGCCAACGGGCTGGCGGTGGAACCCCTGACCGTGCGGGAGGCCCGGAAGCGTGAGCCGCTGCTCAGCCCGGCCATTGCGTGCGCACTTGATACCCCGGCGGACCACCAGGTGGATCCCCGGCGCCTGGTGGCCGCCTTGCGGCTGGCCCTGGCCGGCGCGGCGCAGGAGCAGCCCCAGCTGGCGGTTGCCGGGGCAGTGGAAGGTTTTGCCGTGCCGGAGCGGGCAGCCGGGCTGCTGTGGGAGGGCGGAACGGTGTCCGGGGTCCGCCTGGCCGGCGGCGGCACGGTGCTGGCAACGGAGACCGTGGTGGCCAATGGCCTGCAGGCGGGGGCGCTTGACGGCCTGCCGGACGGCCTTGAGCTGCCGCTGCGGCCCGTGCACGGGGATATCCTGCGCCTTGCCGTTCCCCGCCACCTTCAGCCCTTGGTGACGTCAACGGTGCGCGGCCTGGTCCACGGCATCCCCGTGTACATCGTTCCCAGGCAGGACGGGACCGTGGTGATCGGAGCCACGCAGCGGGAGGATGCCCTCTCCGATGCCGTGAGTGCCGGCGGCGTCTACCAGCTGCTGCGGGATGCGCAGGCTCTGGTGCCCGCCGTCGCTGAACTCGAACTCCTGGAATGCACCGCCCGCGCCCGCCCCGGTACCCCTGACAACGCGCCGCTCCTGGGCCGGGTGCCGGCCGCTCCGGGCGCCGGGGGAGGACAGGCCGGGCACGTCCCCGGACTCATCATCGCCACCGGGTTCTTCCGGCACGGAGTCCTGCTCACTCCCGCCGCGGCGGCCATCTGCAGGGAACTGCTGGACGGCAGGGCCGATCCCCGCTGGGGTCCCTTCAGCCCGGACCGGTTTTCCAGGCCGGCAACGGCAGCAACAAGCCCCCACATCAAGGAGACTGCGTGAACATCACCCTTAACGGAAACCCGCACACGGTGGCCGACGGAGCTTCGATCACCACGCTGGTCAGCGAGGTCACCGGACGCCCGCTGGCGGACAACGGACAGGCGACCGACGGCGGGAAACTCGGCGTCGCCGTCGCGCACAATGCCCAGGTGGTGCCGCGCAGCCAATGGTTCGCCACCGCGCTCGCCGACGGCGACGACATCGAACTTGTTACAGCAGTACAGGGAGGCTGACGCCATGACCGAAACCAGCACCATCAACCCTGCAGGAAACGCCGGTGCCGGCGTCGCCCTGGTGATCGACGGCGTCGCGCTGGGTTCCAGGCTCATCATGGGCACCGGGGGAGCGCCCAGCCTCGATGGCCTGGGCGCGGCGCTCCTTGCCTCCGGCACCGCACTGACCACCGTGGCCATGCGGCGCTACTCCACGGCTGAAACCGGCTCGCTGTTCCAGCTGCTGGTGGATCATGGAATCCGGGTCCTGCCCAATACGGCCGGCTGCTTCACGGCCAGGGACGCGGTCCTTACCGCGGAACTGGCCCGGGAGGCCCTGGAAACAGACTGGGTGAAACTGGAGGTCATCGCCGATGAACAAACCCTACTGCCGGACGCCGTGGAACTGGTCGAGGCCACCGAGCAGCTGGTCAACCGCGGCTTCAAGGTCTTCGCCTACACCAACGACGATCCTGTGCTGGCCCTGCGGCTGGAGAACCTTGGAGCCACCGCCGTCATGCCGCTGGGTGCCCCGATCGGCACCGGCCTGGGGATCCTGAACCCGCACAACATTGAGCTCATCGTTTCCCGGGCCTCCGTGCCCGTGGTCCTGGATGCCGGCATCGGCACGGCATCCGACGCCTCCCTTGCCATGGAGCTGGGCTGCGACGCCGTGCTGCTGGCCACGGCCGTGACCCGCGCCCAGAACCCCACGCTCATGGGAGAAGCCTTCAAGCACGCGGTGATCGCGGGCAGGATGGCCCGGGCGGCCGGGCGCATCCCGCGCCGGGAGCATGCCCTCGCCTCATCCGCCATGGAAGGCCGGGCCGAGTTCCTCTAGGCATCGGCCATTCACTTAAAGGGCTGTGGCCACCACCCGCCTGGGTGGTGGCCACAGCCATATGCCTGGGAGCCTGCCAGCGACGGCTCAGCGCCGCAGGATCGCAGTGAGCCGTTCCGCATCATGGCGCGCCCGCGTACGGCCAAAATAGGCGACGGCGGCGATGGCGGCAGCAATGCCCAGAACGATGGGCAGGACCCAGGGAAGCCAGGTCAGCCCGGGCAGGTAGCCGAAACCGGCCGCCATCAGAATGATCCACACCAGCGCCGCAGCACCCGCGGCGACGCCGGCCGGAAGCGCCGCACCGTACTTGGCGTGCCGCTTGTCATTGGCCCAGACGACGAAGCCGCCGGCGACAGTGGCCAGCACCACGATGGACAGCGAAAGCATGGATCTCCTTGGAACCGGGGACTAGAACTGGCCGAAACCTACGCGCCGAACCTCTTCGGCACCGATTTCCACATAGGCAAGAGCGTTGCCCGGAACAATGATCAGGCGTCCTTTTTCATCCTTCAGGCGAAGTTCGTTGCCTCCGGTGATGGCTTCGCCAACAACCTTGGCCACAGTCTCCGCGTCCTGGTCCGATTCCAGCACGATCTCGCGGCCAACGTTTTGAACGCCGATCTTAATTTCCAAGGGGGCCTCCCAGCCTGTGAAGTTCGTCGATGATGTCTTATTTGTAGTCTAGGACTCTTTGGGGAAGCGAGAGATTCCGCGCCAAGCTAAACGGTAGATGAGGTCACTGGCCACGTTGAGGTCCAGGTTGCCGTCCGTTTCCAGCCAGTACCGCGCGCTGACCTGCGCCATTCCGGCCAGTCCGCGGCCAAGGAGTTCGGCCTCGAGGTGGGGGAGCTTGGTGTCCTCGGCAATGACCCTGGCGATGGCGTCGGCGAAGGTCCGGTTGAAGGTTTCCAGCCTGGAGCTGACGTCGGGGTCGTTGATCAGGTCGGACTCGAACACCAGGCGGTGGGCCTGGTCGTCGCTGGCGATGAAATGGAAGTAGGCGCGCATGACGGCCTGGACCCGTTCATCGTTGTCCGTGGTGGAATTCAGGGCACCCAGCATCAACTCGGTCAGGGACGCAAGGTGGCTCTCGAGCAGTGCGAGGTAGAGTTCCCGCTTTGACGGAAAGTGCTGGTACAGCACCGGTTTGCTGACATGGGCGGTCTCTGCAATTTCATCCATGGCCGCGCCGTGGTAGCCGTTGGCCACGAACACCTCCTGGGCGGCGGCAAGCAGCTGTGCGCGGCGCTCATCCCGGGGCAACCGGGCGGACCGATGGCCTGCGGGGCGGGAGGGAGTTTGCGGTTCGGCGGCGGGCGGGCGGTCAGCCCGTGCTTCAGGGACCACAGTTGTCCTTCTTTCCATTGCAGTTACCTTCACTTTACTGCGGGGTAATATGACCCGGCGGTATCCCGGGGCATACATTGAAGTATGGCTTCGTCTTTCACCGCAAATGTTTCAACCCATTCCCTGGATCCGCTGGTGGAACCGGCCGCCGGTCTCACCCCTGCCGAGGTTGAACGGTACTCCCGGCACCTGATCATTCCCGAGATCGGTGCCCTGGGCCAGCGGCGGCTCAAGAACGCCAAGGTGCTGGTGATCGGTGCCGGCGGCCTGGGCGCCCCGGCCCTGCTGTACCTGGCCGCGGCAGGCGTTGGAACCATTGGAATCGTCGACGACGACGTGGTGGACCTGAGCAACCTGCAGCGGCAGGTGATCCACGGCGTCAGCGACGTGGGCCGGCCCAAGATCGAGTCGGCACGCGATGCCATCGCGGAGCTGAATCCGCTGGTGGATGTCCGGCTGCACAACCTGCGCCTTGACGCGTCCAACGCCCTGGAGTTGTTCCGGGGGTACGACCTCATCCTTGACGGGGCCGACAACTTCGCCACCAGGTATCTGGTGAACGACGCCGCGGCCATCCTGGGCAAGCCTTACGTGTGGGGTTCCATCTTCCGGTTCGACGGCCAGGTCAGCGTGTTCTGGGAGAAGCACGGGCCCACCTACCGCGACTTGTATCCGGAGGCTCCCCCCGCGGGGTCCGTGCCGTCGTGCGGCGAGGGCGGTGTGTTCGGCATGCTCTGCGCTGCCGTGGGATCGCTCATGGTGACCGAGGCAGTGAAGCTGATCACCGGCGTCGGGCGTTCCCTGCTGGGCCGCGTGGCCCTCTTTGACGCCTTGGGCGGCAGCTGGCGGGAGATCCGGGTGTCGAAGGACCCCGCGGCGGAACCCATCACCGAACTCACTGACTACGAGGCTTTCTGCGGCATTGCTCCCGCCTCGCAGGCGGACACGGAACATACGGTCACCGCCACCCAGCTGGCCACTATGCTGGCGTCGCGGAAAGCCGGACTCAAGGATTTCGAGCTGGTAGATGTCCGCGAGGCCGGGGAATACGACATTGTCCGGATCGACGGGGCCAAACTGATCCCGCAGGGACGGATCCTTGCCGGGGAGGCGTGGGACGAACTTCCGCAGGACCGGGACATCGTGTTCCACTGCAAGGCCGGCACCCGGTCCGCGAACGTGCTGGCAGCGGCACGGCAGGCCGGCTACCAGCGGGTCAGCCACCTTGACGGCGGGATCCTGGCCTGGGTGCGTGAGGTGGAACCCCAGAAGCCCCTCTACTGACGGGACGCTCCATCACTTCCCGCGCCCTTTTGGAGTACGCCCCATCACTTTCCAGAAGAAAGTGATGGGGCCTTGCCGTAAATAGTGCAGGTAGTGATGGGGCGTGGTCAGGCGGTTTCGCGGCCCTGGTGGTCCACCGGGCATTCGGCCTCGACGGCGGCAGGGGCGGCGGTGGCGGGCTGTTCGACAGTGATGCCGTACAGGGCCTCCAGCGCAGCAACGTAGTCGTCCTGTTGGCCGTTCGCAGCGAGTTCGCGGGCGCGGACCGTGGGTACGTGCAGCAGCTGCTTGACCATGCGGCGGAGGGCGAACTCGACTTCCTCGGCGGCGGCGGTGCAGCCGTGGCGGGCACGGACCTTTTCCATCTCCGCGTCCAGGACGTTCATGGTGTGGCGCCGCAGGGCAACGATGGCTGAATCGACGGAGCGGGCTTCACGCTCCTGCTCGAAGGCCTTGGCGGCACCCTTCACGATGCCGCTGGCCTGGGCCAGCGATTCCGCCTGTTCCTGCGGCGCGGCCAGGCGGACTGATTCCAGGGTGAGCAGTTCCACGCCGTCCAGCTCGCCGACGGCGGGGTCGAAGTCGTGGGTGAGGGCAAGGTCGATGGCGATCAGGGGCTGCGGCGAATCGGCGCGCACCTGGGCGAGCTCGTCGGCTTCGACCCGGGTGTCCGACCCACTGCACCCGATCATGACGTCCGCAGCCGCCACTGCGGACCGCAGCGAGTCCACGTCCAGGGCGGTCCCGCCGCGCGAGGCGACAAATCCTTCGGCCCGGCCGGACGAGGAGTAAACGGAGATGTCCGTGCAGCCGCGTTCACGCAGCAGTGCCATGGTGGCCCCGGCGTAGGCGCCGGTCCCGAACAGCACAACCTTCTTGGTTGTCCAGTCCGGGTTTTCGGAAAGATCGGTGGCAAGGTCCAGTGCCACCGAGACGATGGACAGGCCGCGGGAACCGAGCGCCGTCTGCGCGCCAACATCCTTGGCTGTCTTGGAGGCGGCCTGGAAAAGCCGGATGAGGCCGGCGCTGGCAGTGCCGTCGTGCTGGGCGGTAATCAGTGCCCGCCGCACCTGGCCGGCGATTTCGCGTTCACCCACGACGGCGGAGTCCAGTCCCGCGCTGACGGCGAACAGGTGCTGGGTCACCTCGGGTCCGGTGCGTGTGCTGAAGGAACGTGAGACGAGGGGTTCGGCCAGTCCGCTGGCCTCGCTGATCCGGGCCACGAGTGCCGCCCGGGCTGCTTCGACGTCGTTGGGGTTGGCAGCTTCGCCGTAGATTTCGTAGCGGTTGCAGGTGGCCAGCACCACTGCCCCTGCCACGGCGGGGGATTCGGTGAGCGCGGATGCGGCAATCCCGGAGGAACCGTTGCTCAACTGAGCAACGGTTTCAAGGTCGATGTCGGCGTGTGTAGCCACCAATGAGAAAAGAACCACAGCAGACCAATCATAGCTTTTTCGTTGCCTGGTAGAACAACCACCGGAAAGGATAACCGCCACATTCCACCGTGATCCGCGCCACCTCCCCCTGGCCCGCGTTGCCAGCGACAGGTTGTCGTTATCTTTTGCAGCTCTTTTTCGGCACAATCAAAAGCATGACTCCTAGCCCTGCCGTCTCCGCTGCCGGCGCCCTTGCCGCAGACCATCCACTGATGGACGGCCGCACAGCGGATTCACCGCTGATCACGGCCTACCGCGGAGGCAAGCCGTCCCGCCGTCCCGTCTGGTTCATGCGGCAGGCGGGCCGGTCGCTGCCGGAATACCTTAAGGTGCGCGAGGGCATCGCCATGCTGGACTCCTGCCTCCGGCCGGAGCTGGCCTCCGAAATCACGCTCCAGCCCGTACGCCGCCACGATGTGGACGCGGGCATCTTCTTCTCGGACATCGTCATCCCGCTGAAGCTCGCCGGCGTGGGCGTGGACATCGTTCCCGGGGTGGGCCCGGTCCTTGACATGCCGGTGCGTACGGCGGCCGACGTTGCCGCCCTGCCCCAGCTCACCTGGGAAGCCCTGGAACCCATCCGCGAAGCCGTCCGCCTGACCGTGGCCGAACTGGGCAAGACGCCGCTGATCGGGTTTGCCGGCGCACCGTTCACCCTGGCCGCCTACATGGTGGAAGGAAAACCCAGCCGTGACCACCTCGGCCCGCGGACCATGATGCATGCGGATCCGGAGACGTGGACCGCCCTGGCCAACTGGGCTGCCGATGCCTCGGGCATGTTCCTCCAGGCCCAGCTGGAGGCAGGCGCGTCCGCCGCCCAGCTCTTTGACTCCTGGGCGGGTTCGCTGGGACTGGCCGATTACACCAAGTACGTTGCACCGGCGTCGGCCCGCGCCCTGGACCATGTCCGCCACCTCGGGGCTCCGCTCATCCACTTCGGCACCGGCACCTCCGAACTTCTCGTTGCCATGCGCGACGTGGGTGTGGATGTGGTGGGCGTCGACTACCGGCTGCCGCTCGATGAGGCCAACCGCCGGCTGGGTGGAACCGTCCCGCTGCAGGGAAACATCGACCCCGCACTGCTGGCGGCTCCTTGGGACATCCTCGAGGCCCATGTCCGCGAGGTCATCGCCGCCGGCTCCGCCGCCCCCGGCCACGTCCTGAACCTGGGACACGGAGTGCCGCCCGAAACCGACCCGGACGTCCTGACCCGGGTGGTGGAGCTCATCCACTCCATCTCGCCGGAGTAGCCACATGGGCAGTTCTGCGGCGAGGCCCGGCACGGCACTGGTGGTGGGCGGAGGAATCTCCGGGCTGCTGTCCGCCCGGGAACTCGCCGCGGCCGGCCACGAGGTGACGGTCCTGGAGGCGGGCCCGGCGTGGGGCGGCTGCGTGGGCAGCCACACGGTAGCGGGCCTCACGCTGGACAGTGGCGCCGAGTCGTTCGCCACGCGGTCCGACGCCGTCGCGCGGCTGTGCGCAGAACTTGGCCTGGGCGCAAGGATCGTTCCGCCCCGCCCCGGAGGTGCGTGGGTGCAGCTTCCGGATGGTGCCCGCGAACTTCCCAGGACCGGCGTCCTGGGCATCCCCGCCAACCCCTGGGATCCTGAAGTCCGGCGCACCCTGGGTACCCTGGGCTCGCTGCGGGCCTCCCTGGACAGGCTGCTGCCCGCTTCCGTGGGCGCCGGTGCGGGCGTCACCAGCGTCTCCGCGCTGGTCAGGGCCCGGATGGGTTCGCGGGTGCTGGAGCGCCTGGTCTCGCCGGTGGTGGGCGGCGTCCACTCCGCAGATCCCGGGCTGCTCGACGTTGACATGGTGGCTCCAGGGCTGCGGGCAGGGTTGCGCCGGCACGGTTCCCTCGCTGCCGCGGTTTCGGCCCAGCGGCGCGGGGCCGGTGAGAATTCCGGGGCAGCCGGCGCCGGCACCCCACTCCAGCCCGGCCAAGCAGGAAAACCTGCCAAGGCCGGTTCCGCAGTCGCGGGCCTCGAAGGCGGCATGCACACCCTGGTGGATGCACTGGTGGAAGATCTCAGGCGACGGGGCGTCGCCCTGCTGGCGAACACCGCTGCCACCTCTGTATCCCGCACCCCTGAAGGCTGGCTGGTGGAGGCCGGCGGTGCAGCCTTCCGCACCGCCCTGCTGGTGGTGGCCGTGGATGGCCCGGCCGCCGTCGGACTGCTGGAACATGCCGTCCCGCTGATCGCAGGGAAGAAGCCTGCGTCCGGACCTGACGTCAAGCTGGTCACCGTGGTCCTGGACAAACCGGACCTTGACCGGCGGCCCCGGGGGACAGGAATCCTGGTGGCCCCGCAAACGCCGGGCATCGAGGCAAAGGCGCTGACGCATGCAACGGGAAAATGGGACTGGCTGGCGGCTGCTGCCGGCCAGGGACGCCACGTGGTGCGCCTTTCCTACGGCCGGGTGGACGGCGCTTCGGTGCACCAGCCTGCCGGACCGGAAACCGATGACGAGCTCTTCGCAGCCGCCCTGCGGGACGCTTCCGCTCTCCTGGGCGTCCAGATCGCCGGCGGGGACGTGCGCGGATGGGACGTTGTCCGATGGCGCGGCTCGCTGCCGTTCGCAGCCGTGGGGCACCGCGCCCGGGCAGCAGAGATCCGCCAGGCCTGCACCGCCGCCGGTGGCCTGGCAATCGTGGGCGGCTGGGTGGCCGGAAACGGCCTCGCCGCCGTCGTTGCCGACACACGTGAGCAAATCGGCCAATTAACCGCCGCCTAGGCATCGGTGCTGGTCAGCCCGGCGCGTCGGGTTCTTGGCAGTATCCACCCGCACGCCCCGCGGCCCTTCCCGGTTTTCAATCGGCCATCCGTTCTGGTTAGGGTCGATGACTATGGTTCAACACAGGTCCGAGCTTTCCATGTCCCGGACCGGTATCCATGGGGGACTCCGACGCGGTACTGCAGCCGCTGCGTTCGGAGCGGTACTGGTTCTTTCCACCGGCGTGCAGGCGTCCTTGGCTGACGACGCGGTTCCCCCTCCCCAAGACTCCCCAGCGCAGGCGTCCCCGGCCGGAACGGCCGCTGACGGTTCAACTGCCACCCCTCGTGGCAAGGTTCCGACCATCCCTGCCGTGCCGGGAGCATTGCTGCCGGCCGTGAAGGCTTCGCTCGCACCCGGTTCGACGACGGCGACGGCACAGGCCACAGCGCAGGCTTCGATGACGGGACTGCCGCTTCCGGACGTCCCGCTGCCCACAGTCTCCGGAACGCCTTTGGTGACCGGCGGCCCGACCACCTCGACTGCGGCGCCGGCCGGCGGAGCATCCTCCACGGCAACCCGACCAGGATCCGGCACCCAGCCGGGGCCCACCTCAGCCACCGCGCCAGGGGTTGCCCCCGCGGCCGGTACCTCCCCGGGGGGCGGCGCCCCGGCCCCGACGCCTCCCTCGCCTGGAACAGAAGCGGCAGGCCAGGCGTCCGGTTCACAGGATGCCGTAGCAGCCCCCGGCGGGGCGGCAGGTACCGCCACCGATGG
Source organism: Pseudarthrobacter sp. Pseusp20 (assembly GCF_059492155.1). Taxonomy (NCBI): domain Bacteria; kingdom Bacillati; phylum Actinomycetota; class Actinomycetes; order Micrococcales; family Micrococcaceae; genus Pseudarthrobacter; species Pseudarthrobacter sp. Pseusp20. Next base: position 3,248,146 of record NZ_CP168521.1, on the reverse strand, counting down.
AGAGGCCGGTGGAGATGCGGCCGGGCCGGCCGCGAGTGGGGGAGCGGTTGCGCCTTCTCCCACCCTGCCCACGTCGCTGCCCACCGCGCTGTCCATCAATGCACGCCAGTCCCAGCCCACCCGGGTGCCGCAGGCTGCCGCTGCACCCGCGGGCCCGGGCCGCGCTGTTTCCTCCACCGGCCCCCTGCCGGACATGCCGGATGCCATGGTGTGGCTGGGCGCCGGACTGGTTGGCGTGGGTGCCGCCGCCGGGTTGGTCTTCCTGCGCATGCGCCGCCCCTGAGGATGCGGCGCCGGAAGCCCTCCACGACAGGCAAACGTGACTTTGCTCACTTCTACGAGTTGTAGAACTCTTCGGTTTCGCCTTGGGGGCAGCGAAGGGGCAAACTTGTAACCATGAGCCACACTTCTGCCGAATCTGTCACTAAAACCGAAGAATCAGCCGAGCAGTTCTTTACCCTCTGGACGGTATTCAAGCGGTCAAAGTCAGTGGTCCGCAGCGCCGATGCCGCCGCCGACTTCGAAGCGCTGCTGGAGCGGCTCGCCGCGGCCGGCGTCACGCACCGGGGCAGCTACGACGTCTCGGCCATGCGCGCCGACGCCGACGTCATGGTGTGGCTCCACGGCCCCAAGCCCGAGGCGCTGCAGCAGGCCATCCGCGACATCCGCCGCAGCCCCCTCTTCGCGGGCACGGAGATCGTGTGGTCCGCCATGGGCGTCCACCGCGAGGCGGAGTTCGCCAAGAACCACACGCCCGCCTACTCGCGGGGCGTCGCTCCGGCCGAGTGGCTGTGCGTCTACCCGTTCGTGCGCTCCTACGAGTGGTACATCCTGCCGGAGGCCGAGCGCGGCAAGATGCTCCGCGACCACGGCCTGCTGGGCAGGGACTTCCCCCAGGTCATCTCCAACACCGTCTCCTCCTTCGCCCTGGGGGACTGGGAATGGATCCTCGGCCTGGAAGCACCCGAACTGGTGGACCTCGTGGACCTGATGCGCCACCTGCGCGCCACGGAGGCCCGCAACCATGTCCGCGAGGAAGTTCCGTTCTACACCGGACGCCGGATCACCGCCGAAGAAGTAGCAGAGGTGCTCGCATGAACCCGCTCGACCCCACACTTGCCACCGCCGTGAACCCCGTCACCGAGGCCGGGCGCATGGCCCCCAAGAATTACGACGCCGTCCTGCTCGCCTCCTTCGGCGGTCCGGAAGGCCAGGAGGACGTCATCCCGTTCCTCCGCAACGTCACGCGCGGCCGGGGGATCCCGGACGAGCGGCTCGAGGAAGTCTCGCACCATTACCGCGCCAACGGCGGCGTGAGCCCCATCAACCAGCAGAACCGGGAACTCAAGGCAGCGCTGGAAGCCGAACTGGCTGCCCGCGGCATCGACCTGCCCGTGCTGTGGGGCAACCGGAACTGGGCGCCGTACATCCCCCAGACCCTGCAGGAAGCGTACGACGCCGGCCACCGCCGGGTGCTGATGCTCACCACGAGTGCCTACTCCTGCTACTCCAGCTGCCGCCAGTACCGCGAGGACATCGGCATGGCCCTGACGGAGACCGGCCTGGACGGCCGGCTGGAAGTGGACAAGGTCCGCCAGTACTTCGACCACCCCGGTTTCGTGGAGCCGTTCGTCGAGGGAACTGCCGCAGGACTGGCCGATGTCCGCGCCAAGCTTGCCGACGCCGGAAGCCCCGACGCGCCCGTCCACATCCTGTTTGCCACCCACTCCATCCCTACCCGGGATGCTGAGGCCGCGGGGCGGTCCGAGGGTGAGCCGCGTGAGTTCGAGGAAGGGTCCGCCTACGTGGCGCAGCACCTGGCCAACGCCGCGGCCGTCATCGGGCGGGTCCAGGATGAAACCGGCCTGACCGCACCGTGGTCCCTGGTGTACCAGTCCCGTTCGGGCGCCCCGCACGTGCCGTGGCTGGAACCGGACATCAATGACGCCATCGAGGAACTCGCCGGGCAGGGCGTCAAGGGCATCGTCATCGTCCCCCTGGGCTTTGTCAGCGACCACATGGAAGTTGTCTGGGACCTGGACACCGAGGCCATGGAAACGTGCGCAAACCTCGGCCTTGCGGCCACCCGCGTCCCCACCCCCGGTACCCACCGCACGTTCGTTAACGGACTGGTGGACCTCATCTGCGAGCGGACGGTGGCCAACAACATCAGCGACCGTCCCGCCCTGACGGATCTTGGCCCCTGGTACGACGTCTGCCGCCCGGGCTGCTGCGCCAACTTCCGCGGGGAAAAACCCACGATTGCAGGAGCCGACACCACCGTGGGCACGGGGCATGACCCTTATCCCTCGGGGGATGCCGGCGAGACGGCGCAGCCGTGACGGTCCGGATTGGAACCCGCGCCAGCAAACTGGCGCTCACCCAGACCCAGCAGACCGCGGACCAGCTCGCCGCCGTCGGGGGTTTCCCGGTGGAACTGGTGCACATCCGCACTGACGGTGACGTCCTCACCGGGTCGCTGTCCCAGATGGGCGGCACGGGCGTCTTTGTTGCGGCCCTGCGCGACGCGCTGCTGCGCAGTGAGTGCGACGTCGCCGTCCATTCGCTCAAGGACCTGCCCACCGGTGCGGCCGTAGGACTCAGCCTTGCCGCCACGCCGCGCCGGGTGGACGTCCGCGACGTCCTGTGCGCCCGCGATGGGTTCAAGCTGGCCGACCTGCCTGCCGGAGCCCGGGTCGGCACCGGGTCGCCCCGCCGCGCTGCACAGCTGCGGGCGGCCCGCGCCGACCTGGACATTGTCGACATCCGCGGCAACGTGGACACCCGCCTGGGCCGTGTTCCCGGCCTGCCAGGCAACTCCACTGACCAAGTGGTCCCCGGGAAATCCTGCGACCTGGACGCCGTGGTTCTTGCTGCCGCCGGCCTTGAGCGCATTGGCCGGCTGGACGCCGTCACCGAGTACCTCGAAACGGACGTGATGCTGCCCGCCGCCGGACAGGGATCACTGGCCATCGAGTGCCGTACTGCCGACGCGCCGCCCAAACCGGGATCGGATGAAGGATCCCGTGAGGTCCTGGCCCAAGCCCTCGCTGCCCTGGACGACCCCGACACCCGCCTTGCCGTGACGGCAGAGCGCGCCCTGCTGGCCCGGCTCGAAGCAGGCTGTGCAGCCCCGGTAGGCGCCTATGCCTACCGGAAGGGCAGCATGCTGCACCTGGAAGCCGTGGTGTGCGCCGTCGATGGCACCGCAACGGTCCGGGACAAGCGCGCCACGGACGGACTCACGGAAGTCGGGGCCACCCTGCTGGGCATCGAGCTGGCCGAAGCGCTGCTTGCCGCCGGAGCCGCCGACATCGCAGACCTGCAGGCGTCCTGACCCGGCGATGACGCAGCCTTCCCGCAGGTCCGGACCGCAGATTCCACCCAGCCAATCCCTGCTGGGCGGAGCCCGCGTCCTCGTCACGCGCAGCCCGGAGCGGTCCGGTGCCCTGGTGGAGGCCCTGGCCGGAGCCGGCGCAATGCCGGTGCTGCTGCCGCTCATCGACTTCGAACGGGCCCCGGACCAGCACGCGCTCGACGTCGCCTGCGACGCCCTGGCGGCAGGGGCCTTCGACTGGCTGGTGGTCAGCAGTGCCACTACCGTGCATGTCCTGATGGAAAAGGCCGCCGAGCGTGGCCTTGGCCTGGGCCAGTTGGTCCCCTCCGGTACCCGGATCGCCGCGATCGGCCCCGCCACGCGGAGGCTGCTGTCGGCGGGCGGGCTGGATGCCGCCCTCACCCCCGCGGGCGAACAGTCGGCCGCCGGCCTCCTCGCGGTATGGCCCGGCGGCGGCAGGATCCTGCTGCCGCAGGCGGACATCGCAGCCGGCACACTGGCAGAGGGCCTCGCTGCCGCAGGCAGCGCCGTCACCGCCGTAACGGCCTACCGCACCGTCGACTATCCGGCGGCAGCCGACCGCAGGCTCGCCGTGCAGCCGGAAGACGGCGACGCCGGCCAGCACCCGCCGTCGTACTCCCTCCTGACGCCCGAAACGGCCGCCGCGGACATCGCCGAAGGGCGCATAGCGGCCGTGATCGCCGCCTCGCCGAGCGCCGTACGCCGTATTTCCGCCCTTGGTCCCTTGGGCGGCTGCCGGCTGGTGGTGATCGGCCGTTCGACGGCGGACCAGGCTGCTGCCCTGGGCCTGGACGTGGCTGCGGTGGCGGCTGAGCCCACACCGGACGGGCTGGTGGCGGCCGTCGCGAAGGCCCTCAACCCGCCCTGACCGCCCCGCCCCGGTATGCCCCCTCAAGCTTCAAGAACAACGCGAAGGACAGGACCCATGACTATCCACAACAAAAGCCACCGCCGCCTGCGCACCACCCCCGCCATGCGCCGGCTGACCGCCGAAACCCGCCTCTCGCCGGCGGAACTCATCCTTCCGGCCTTCATCCGCGAGGGACTGACCGAACCCAACCCCATCACTTCCATGCCGGGGGTGGTCCAGCACACCACCGACACGCTCAAGCGGGCCGCGGCGGAGGCCGTTGAGCTCGGCCTGGGCGGCATCATGCTCTTCGGCATCCCGGAAACCCGTGACGCCGAAGGCTCGGCATCACTCGACCCGGAGGGAGTGCTGAACAAGGCCATCCGGGACGTCCGCGCCGAAGTGGGCGATGACCTGGTGGTCATGAGCGATGTGTGCCTGGACGAATTCACCGACCACGGCCACTGCGGAGTCCTCGACGCCGACGGGTACGTGGACAACGACCGCACCGTGGAGATCTACGCCAGGATGGCCGTTGCACAGGCGGAGGCCGGCGCGCACATGCTGGGCCCCTCCGGCATGATGGACGGCCAGATCGCCGCCATCCGGTCGGCCCTGGATCAAGCCGGATATGCCAACACCTCCGTCATCGCCTACGCCGCCAAGTACGCCTCGGCGTTCTACGGGCCGTTCCGCGAAGCGGTGGACTCACAGCTCAAGGGCGACCGGCGGACCTACCAAATGGATGCCGGCAACCGCACCGAAGCCCTCCGCGAGGTTGAACTGGACCTCGCCGAGGGCGCGGACATCATCATGGTCAAACCGGCCATGAGCTACCTGGACATCGTGGCCGACGTTGCCGCGATGAGTCCCGTCCCGGTGTCCGCCTACCAGATTTCCGGTGAATACGCCATGATCGAGGCCGCCGCCGCCAACGGCTGGATCGACCGCCGCGCAGCCATCACCGAGTCCGTCCTGGGCATCCGGCGGGCCGGGGCCCACATGGTCCTCACGTACTGGGCCGCCGAACTGGCCGGCTGGCTGAAGGAAGCCCGGTGACAGCCGGGCAGGCCGCGGAACCCACCGCGCCGGTGGGGGAGGACCGCATCCTCCTCGGCCTGAACACCTTCGGTGACGTTGGCGAGGCTCCGGACGGCAGCCAGCAGCCGCACGCCCAGGTCCTGCGCCAACTGCTGGAACAGGCGGAACTTGCCGACGCCGTCGGGCTCCATGCCTTTGGCGTGGGTGAGCACCACCGCAAGGACTACGCGGTGTCAGCGCCGGAAGTCTTCCTGGCCGCCGCTGCCGCCCGCACAACCCGCATCCGGCTGGGCTCCGCCGTAACAGTCCTGAGCTCGGATGACCCCATCCGTGTCTTCCAGCGCTTTTCCACTGTGGACGCCATTTCGAACGGCCGCGCCGAAGTGATGCTGGGGCGCGGATCCTTCATCGAATCCTTCCCCCTGTTCGGCCTGGACCTGGCCGACTATGAGGTCCTGTTCGAAGAGAAACTCGAGTTGTTCGACAAGGTCCGCGCGCAAAAGCCCGTGCACTGGGAAGGCCGCACCCGGCCCGCGCTGCACGGCCTGAGCGTCTATCCGCCCCTGGAGCACCACCTGCTGCCCACGTGGATCGGGGTGGGCGGAACACCAGAATCGGTGCTGCGCTGCGCCCAGTACGGCTATCCCATCATCTTTGCCATCATCGGCGGCCAGCCGCGCGGCTTCCGGCCGCTTGCCGACCTCTACCGGGAGGCGATGGCCAAGTACGGGCACCCCATGCAGCAGATGGCCACGCACTCGCCCGGGCACGTGGCCGACACCGATGAGCAGGCCCGGGAAGAACTGTTCCCGCACTGGCTGAAGCTGCGCAACAAGCTCGGCGCCGAACGCGGATGGGGACCGGCCGGCCGGGGAGAGTTCGACGCCCTGTGCTCCGCGGAAGGCGCCCTCTACGTCGGATCGCCGGAAACGGTGGCCCAAAAAATCGTCCGGCTGAAGCGGAACCTGGGTGTGGACCGCTTCGACCTGAAATACAGCAACGGACCGCTGCCGCACGCGGCCATGATGCGTTCAATCGAACTGATGGGCACCGCGGTGGCGCCCCGGGTGGCAGAGCTGCTCGCCGGCTGACTGCGCTTCCGGCTAACTGAGAGAATAGAAACCATGACTTCCAGCAATCCTCGCAACGAGGCACTCTTCGACCGCGCCCGCCAGCTGATGCCGGGCGGAGTCAATTCGCCGGTCCGGGCCTTCGGCTCCGTCGGCGGGACGCCGCGCTTCATGGTCTCCGCCAAGGGGCCCTACCTGACCGACGCCGACGGCAAGGAATACGTGGACCTGGTCTGCTCCTGGGGCCCGGCGCTGCTGGGGCACGCCCACCCGGCCGTGCTGGATGCCGTCCACGCCGCCGTCGACCGCGGCCTCTCCTTCGGCGCTTCCACCCCGGACGAAGCGAACCTGGCCGAAATCGTGAAGGAGCGCGTCCCCGCCGTCGAGCGCCTCCGCATGGTCTCCACCGGCACCGAAGCCACCATGACGGCGGTCCGGCTGGCCCGCGGGTTCACCGGCCGCAACCTCATCATCAAGTTCGCCGGCTGCTACCACGGCCACCTCGATGGACTCCTGGCCGCTGCAGGCTCCGGCGTGGCAACCCTCGCCCTGCCCGGTTCCGCCGGCGTCACGGAAGCCACCGCCGCCGAAACCCTGGTGCTGCCCTACAACGACCTCCAGGCCGTCAAGGAAGCCTTCGCCACGCACGGATCCAATATCGCGGCCGTCATCACCGAAGCGGCGCCCGCCAACATGGGTGTGGTCACCCCCGCCGAAGGGTTCAATGCAGGGCTTTCCCGGATCACCCGCGAGCATGGCGCGCTGCTCATCGTCGACGAGGTCCTGACCGGTTTCCGCACCGGCTACTCCGGCTACTGGGGCCTCACCGGAGGCGCGCCGGATGCCGAGGACCCCTGGACTCCGGACCTGCTCACCTTCGGCAAGGTCATCGGCGGCGGAATGCCGACGGCGGCACTGGGCGGACGTGCCGACGTCATGGACTACCTGGCCCCCACCGGCCCGGTCTACCAGGCCGGAACGCTTTCCGGGAACCCGGTGGCCATGGCGGCAGGTGTGGCAACCCTGACGCACGCCACGCGGGACGTTTATTCCTTCATCGACGTCCGGTCCCTCGAACTGTCCTCCGCGCTGTCCAACGCCCTGGATGCCGCCGGGGTGGACCACTCCATCCAGTTCGCCGGCAACCTGTTCTCGGTGGCCTTCGGAACCTCGGCCCACGGCGTCCACAACTACGCCGACGCCCAGGCCCAGGAGGCGTTCCGCTACGCGCCGTTCTTCCACTCCATGCTGGAGTCCGGCGTGTACCTGCCGCCGTCGGTCTTCGAGGCCTGGTTCCTCTCCGCCGCGCACGACGATGATGCCATGAACCGGATCTACGACGCCCTTCCCGCGGCAGCCAGGGCCGCAGCCGCCGCCCAGGGGTAGGAACAGCGAAAAGGTGCGTCCCGGCGTCGTGAACCTGCCGCCGGGACGAAAAATCCCCGCCTTCCGGACAAATCCCACTGCATGCGAGGGGAAAGTCCGGGAAGCGGGGATTTTCTGTCTGTGCGTGCCTTCGGCCCTAGAGGACGTCCGAGAGGAAGCCCTTGAGCCGGTCCGTCTTCGGGTCGGTGAAGAGCTGCTCCGGCGGACCGGACTCCACCACAACACCGGCGTCCATGAACGTCACGGCGTCGGACACGTTGCGGGAGAAGCCCATTTCGTGGGTTACCACCACCATGGTCATGCCGCCCTTGGCGAGGTCCGCCATCAGCGACAGCACGCCCTTGACCAGCTCCGGGTCCAGGGCAGAGGTTGCCTCGTCGAAGAACATGACCTCCGGCTTCATGGCCAGCGCACGGGCGATGGCCACGCGCTGCTGCTGGCCTCCGGAGAGGTTGGCCGGGCGGGAATCGGCCTTATGCCTCAGGCCCACCAGGTCCAGCTGCTCCAGTGCCTCACTGCGCGCCTCCTCCTTGGAGAGCTTGCGCAGCTTCCGCAGGGCCAGTGAAACGTTTTCCTCCACCGTCTTGTGCGGGAACAGGTTGAACTGCTGGAATACCATGCCGATCCGGCGCCGCAGCTCGTCCGGGTTGTCCTTCAGGACTGACCGCCCGTCCAGCAGGATGTCCCCCTGATCCGGTTCGATCAGGCGGTTCATGACGCGCAACAGCGTGGACTTGCCCGAACCCGACGGTCCAATGACGGACGCCGTGGTGCCCTGGGGAACGTGCAGGTCGATGCCCCGCAGGACGTGGTTGCTGCCGAAGGAAAGGTGGATGTTCTTGGCGCTCAGTGTTCCCGACGCAAATTCGCTCATGCCTGGGCTCCCTTTCCAACGACCGCTGCGGCCTCGTCCGGTTCTTTCTTTTCGGGCCTGCCGGTGCGCAGCCGGGCATCGATCCAGTTCACGAAGTGGGTCAGCGGGATGGTCAGCGCCAGGTAGAAGACGGCTGCCGCCACGTAGGGCGACAGGTTGCCGGTGGTGGCCGCCGCATCCTTGCCGATTTGGAAGATCTCGCGCTCACTTGCCAGCAGTCCCAGGAGGAAGACAAGGGATGATTCCTTGATCAGCGCAATGAACTGGTTGACCAGGGCCGGAAGCACCCGCCGGATGCCCTGGGGCACCACTACAAGGCGCATGGACGCACCGTAGCCGAACCCCAGGGCGCGGGAAGCCTCGAGTTGTCCCTTGTCGACGCTCTGGATGCCGGAGCGGAAGATCTCGCCGATGTAGGCGCCGGACATCAGCGAAAGCGCCGCGACAGCCATCGGGTAGGGGCTCGTGGAACCCGTGAATTCGCGGACGATCGGCCCGAACCCGAAGCCGATGACCAGGATGGTCAGGACCGGCGGGAGGCCGCGCAGGATGTCCGTGTAGATCCGCGCGACCCAGCGCGCTGCTGCGTTCCGGGAGATCCCCATCAGGGCGAGCAGCATCCCCAGGGCTGTCCCGATGATGCCCGAGATGATGGCCAGCACGAGGGTATTCGGCAGGCCGACGGCGAACATCTTGGGGATGACTTCGCCCATCGCCTTCCAGTCAAGGAAGGTGTCAGCGAGTTGCTTGAGGATATCCATGGAACGCCCTGGTTACTTGGCGGCCGGGATCTGGACGGCCTTGCTGCCCGGCTTCCAGCCCTGCGGGGTCTGTTCAGCGGCGGTGGGGCGGTCCTTGTACCACTCGGACGTCAGCTTGGCCCAGGTACCGTCCGCGATGACCGCGTCCAGGCCGGAGTTCAGGGCGTCGATCAGGGGCTGGTTGTCCTTGTTGACGGCGTAGGCGGTGAAGTTCTGGGTGTTCACAACCTTCTCGGCGATCTTGGTGTTGTCGCCTTCCTTGACCTGGCCGGTTGCCTGCTGGGAGGGTGCCACCCAGGCGTCGATCTGGCCGTTCTTCACGTTGCCGTACACGGTGTTGTAGTCCGGGAAACGGACAGGCTCCAGCTTGAGGGTGTTGGTGACGTAGTCGTCCTGGACGGTGCCCTGGACGACGCCGATCCGGACGCCTTCCTTGAGGTCGGCGAAGCCGTTGACCTTGGAGCCGTTCTTGGTCACCACAGCCATGTAGCCGAAGTCGTAGCCGTTGGTGAAGCCAACGGTCTTGCGGCGGGCGTCGGTGGTGGAGATCGAGGAGGATCCGACGTCGAACTGCTTGTTGGCCACCTGGGACAGCAGGGCCGAGAAGTCGGTGGAGGCGAACTCAACCTTGAGGCCCAGCTTGTCGGCAATGGCGCGCAGCAGCTCGTTGTCGTAGCCGGTGAACTTGCCCGAAGGGTCGATGAAGATGTTGGGCGGGGCGTCCGAGAGGGTTCCCACGCGCAGGGTGCCCTCGGTGATGAGGCCCAGCTTGGTCTTGTCGATCTTGTCCACCGGGGTGACGTTGGCGGTGGTGTACTTGTCCAGCGTCTGCTGGTCGCTGCCGGCGAGGGCATCGGTGGGGGTGCCGCTGGGCTGGGAAGACCCGCCGCCGCAGGCTGCGAGGGAAACCGCGAGGGCAAGTGCAACGGGAGCGGTAGTGAGCCACTTCATCGCTTTGATTTTCATCAGGTTGTCACTTTCATATGAGTCATAAGTCGACCGGGCCGCAAGGCAGCGCTGTGGCGCCTGGCACCTGCCCGGTGCTGGTCGAGCCGTCCGGGGCAGGGGTGACCGCAAAACTTTATTGTCTCACTTGCGTGAAGTGAGGGTCCTTGCCGAAGAAGCGCGAGCCCAATCTCGGTTCTGCCAAATGAAATTCTGCCCTTTATGAGGAAGTTGGAGCAGCTTGCGCGCGGTTACCCTCTTCCGGTGAAGGATGCAGGTGCAGGGACTCCGCGGTTTGTGAAGCAGCATGACTGTGACATGCCTCCCAGTTTGGAGTGGCGCGGCTGCGCCTAGAAGCCACCTGCCGTTGCATCCTGCGGCGGCAGCACCGGCCAGTCACCCTCGATCACGGCGGCCGGCTTTGTCTTTCGGAGGTACCCCTGGAAGTCCGCCGCCTGGCTGACCGCCCAGTCCACCTGCAGTTGGTGCAGCTGGCTTGCCGGCATCACCAGCTTGGGGAACTTGCCCGCCATCGCATCGAGGACCCGCAGGGTGGCAAGCGCATCCGCGGCCGAAGTGTGGGCATTGTCCAGGACCACGCCGTACTCCTCGCACAATGCGGTGAGCGTGCGCTTGCCCTTGCGGAACCGGTCAACCTGCTTGTTCATGATGTAGGGGTCAAGGACCGGGAAGCGGCTGAGCTGGGGAATCCCATAGCGGGCGGATTCAGCGGCAAGGACCGTGAAATCGTAGCTCGCGTTGAACGCGATCACCGGGATGGCGGAATCGAAGAGCTCCTGGAGCACCGCGGCGACTTCACGGGTGACCTCGTGCGCCGGGCGGCCGTCCCGCCTGGCCTGTTCGGTGGTGATGCCGTGGACGTCACTTGCCTCGGTGGGGATTTCCACGCCGGGATCAGCCAGCCACTCGTGTTCCTTGATGACCTGGCCTTGGTGGTCCACCACGGTGATTGATGCGGTGACGATTCTTGCCGCCCGCGAATTGCGGCCGGTGGTTTCCAGGTCGAAGGCTGCGCGGGGAAGGGTGTTCCAGGAACTCATGCTTCAACGCTAAAGGGACCCACTGACAAATCCGTGGAACGCCACTGCGGCTAGATTGGATCAATGCGGAATGAGTACGTCCAAGCGGTCCTTGCCGTCGTAAGGCTGGTACCGCCAGGGTCCGCAGTGTCGTACGGGGATGTGGCCGAGCTCCTGGGTTCGGGCGGACCGCGCCAGATCGGTTCCGTCATGAGCCACCATGGCGGCGGCGTTCCCTGGTGGCGCGTCCTGAAGGCCAGCGGCCACGCGCCCGAGGGGCATGAGGCCGAGGCCCTCCTCCTTTACCTTGAAGAGGGCACCGCGCTCCTTGGCGACTTCAGTTCGTACCTCCGGACCGGGGAGGGCCGGTGGCGGGTTGACCTGGCGGCCGCCCGCTGGGCACCCACGGAGAGTGATTTTGACAGTATCGACGCAATTGCCGGGCAACTGGAGCGCAGCCTCCACAGATTGTCGGTGGCTGATGATGGAATGATTTTGTGACCGTAACAATTCCTTTGACCGGCCCCTGGGACCCGCAGCGGCAGGCGCCGGGGACAGGCCAGCCCCACACGGGGCAGGAGCAGGCTTTTCCCGACGCAGGGACCCCGGACAGCGGCAGTGGCCTGCCTGCTGTCCCTGCCCTCCGGTTGCTGCCCCCGCGACGGGTGCACGTGGAAGCCCTCCGGCTCACGCCGGACCAGCAGGCCGCAGTTGACGTGGCACAGGGTTCCGGGCCCGTCCTGGTCCCGGGCGCACCGGGCACGGGAAAGACCACCGTCCTGGTCGAGGCCGCCGTCCAGCGGGTCTTCCGTGACGGCGTCGACCCCGAGCGCATGCTGATTCTCGCGCCCACCCGCCTTGCTGCCGATTTCCTGCGCGACCGTTTTACCGCCCGGCTGGACAGGAGCCTCAGCACCACCCCCGCCAGGACGTGGGCCTCCTACGCCTTCGACCTGATCCGCCGTGCCAAGGCCGAGGGCGTCATCCCGCTTTCCAGGCCGCCGCGGCTGCTGTCCGGCCCGGAGCAGGACCTCATCATCAGGGAACTCCTCGAAGGCCACAGGCTTCCCGGCCTTGAACTGCCCTGGCCCGCCGATCTTGAGGGGGCACTGGAAACCCGCGGCTTCCGCCAGGAAGTGCGGCAGCTCTTTGACCGCATCATCGAATCCGGCCGCACGGCCGGGGACCTTGTCCGGTTGGCGGATGAGTGCAACCGGCCCGATTGGAAAGCCGCAGCTGCGCTGTATGCCGAGTACCGCGACGTCCTTGACCTGCGGATGCCCGAGGCCTTCGATCCCGCCGGGATCATCACGGCCGCCCGGCAGATCTTTCAGGACGCCCCGGATTTCCTCGCCGCGGAACGTGCCCGGCTGCAGGTTGTCCTGGTGGACGATATCCAGGAAGCAAACCCCGCTATCTTTGAGCTGCTGGCAGATATCGCCGCCGGCAAGGACTGCTACGTGACATCGTCCCCGGACACGGTGGTCCAGGGTTTCCGGGGAGCCCGTCCCGACCTCGTGGCGGAGCTGCCCCGGCTGCTGTCAACCCGGACGCCTGTCCTGGAGCGCCCGTTGTGGCACGCCCACGGCCTGGCGCCCCGCCTGGCCGAGGCGTGGCAAAACGTCGCGGGCCGCATCTCGCAGCGCGCAGGCGGCCAGCTGGCACGGCGCCTTGAACCGCCGGTGTGGCCTGGACAGGCCGAAGGCCCCGCGCGCCCCGGACCTGCCGTTCCCGGGAACGTCGAGGCCCATCTGGTCCCCACTCCGGTGCATGAGCTCCGGTATGTTGTACAGCGGATCCTGGACCAGCACATCAACCACAACCGCGATCTCGCGGATATTGCAGTCATCGTCCGCAACGGCGGCCAGGTCAGCGAGTTGCAGCGTTATCTCTCCGGGCAGGGCATTCCGGTGCGAGTGCCTGTGGCCGAATCGGCGGTCCGGGACGAAGTGGCTGTCCGGCCCCTGCTGGATGCTTTCGCCATTGCGTTGGATCCCAAGCTGCTGACACCCGAGGCCGCAGTGTCACTTCTCACCTCCCGCATCGGTGGTGCCACCTCCATCGAACTGCGCAGGCTCCGGCAATCGCTGCGGCGCGAGGAACTCCTGGGCGGCGGGGGCCGCGCCAGCGATGTGCTGCTGGTCGAGGCACTGCTTGAGCCCGGCGCGCTGGGTGCACTGGGTATCGAGGGCCGCGCCGCCCGCCGGACTGCCCGGATGATCCAGGCCGGGCGGGAAGCCGCCCACCTGCCCGGTGCCAACGCCGAGTCGGTGCTGTGGGCGCTCTGGAACTCCACGGGGCTCTCATCGGTGTGGACGGCCACCGCTTTGTCGGGCGGCCCGCACGGGGCCCGGGCTGACCGCGACCTGGACGCCATGATGGCGCTGTTCCACACAGCGGAGCGCTACGTGGACCAGATGCCCGGCGCGGGCCCCGAACAGTTCCTGGAGTACCTCCTGAACCAGGAGCTTCCCATGGACACCCTCGCCGCCCGCGCCCAGGTGGATGATGCCGTGGAGTTGATGACCCCCGCCAGTGCCGCCGGGCGGGAATGGCCCGTCGTGATAGTTGCGGGGCTGCAGGAGGGGGTGTGGCCCAACACAAGGCTCCGCGGTGAACTGCTCGGCAGCACGCTGTATGCGGATGCCGTGGAACATGGTCCGGAGTATGCCCTCCAGCGGGACCCCTTGAGCCGCCTCCGGGACATCCGCTACGACGAACTCCGGAGTTTCTCCACGGCGGTGTCCAGGGCACGGGAGCTGCTGGTTTGTACCGCAGTCTCGTCGGAGGACTGCCAGCCGTCATCCTTCCTGGACTTCGTTGCGCCCCTGGGCGCGGGGGAGGAGGGGCGGGCGTTCACCCAGGTGGAACGGCCCATGACGCTGCGTGCTCTGGTCGCCGAGCTCCGGCAACATGCCCAGCTGGAGGGGACAGCCCAGGCAGCAGAAGCCGCGAGGGTTCTGGCACATCTCGCTGCGCAGGACCCTGCCGTGGCCGGAGCGCACCCGGACAGCTGGTGGGGACTTGCCCCTTTGACCTCCTCGGAGGCGGTGGTCCCGCCCGGCGGGACGGTGTCCGTTTCCCCCTCAAAGGTGGAGACCGTCCAAAAGTCGCCGTTGGACTGGTTCGTCCAGGCAGCCGGCGGGGAAGCAGCAACGGACTTCGCCCGGAGCCTGGGCACCCTGGTGCACGCGATCGCGCAGGACATGCCGGACGCGTCCGGATCAGAGTACGTTGCTGAACTCGTGCGGCGCTGGCCTGCGCTGGGCATGAAGGACAACTGGGAGGGAAAGCTGGACTTCCAGCGTGCTGAAGCCATGGTGCGCAAGCTTGCGCAGTACGTGCTTTCGATGAGGAGCGAAAACCGCAGCCTGCTGGGCGTGGAAAAGGACTTTGAAGTGGCCCTTGGCCAGGTGGCAGTGGACGATGCTCCGCCGCGTGAAGCGGTGCTCCGCGGCCAGGTGGACCGTTTGGAGATCGACGCCGAAGGGCGGCTGGTGGTGGTGGACCTCAAGACCGGGAAGCGGCAGCCAGGCAAGGACGATCTGTCCCGCCACCCACAGCTCGGCGCATACCAGGCGGCAGTACTGGCGGGCGGTTTCGATGCCGGCGCTGACGGGGACCGCCCCAGGTCCGGCGGGGCCGTGCTGGCACAGCTGGGGACTGGAGCCATCAATCCAGCCATCCAGCAGCAGGAACCACTCGACCCGCAGGAGAACTGGGCATTGGACATGGTGGAGGAGGCGGCCGCCGTGATGGCCGGCAAGGAGTTCGTTGCACGGCATGACCCTGCCAAGGGCAGCCATGGCGGCCATGGCTGCCGGCTCCCTGAGGTGTGCCCCCTGTGCGCGCGCGGAAGGCAGGTGACCGAATGAGCGGGGTGCCGGCAGCCGCGGAAGCCGCTCCGGCGGTGCGCTTCAGCCCCGAAGAACTGTCTGCGCTGCTCGGAGAAAGAAATACCCCAACGCCTGAGCAATCAGCGATCATCTCCTCGCCGCTTGCTCCGCGGCTGGTCATCGCGGGAGCCGGATCGGGAAAAACCGCCACCATGGCCGACCGGGTGGTCTGGCTCGTGGCCAACGGGTGGGTCACCCCTGAGGAGGTCCTGGGCGTGACCTTCACCCGGAAGGCGGCCGGCGAACTTGCCAGCCGGATCCGGTCAAAGCTCCTGGCCCTGCAGCGTCTTGCGGCGAAGGAGGCCGGGAAAGGCGTCTTTCCGGAGGCCCTGGGCAGCAGTGACGCCCTTGAGCCCAAAGTGTCCACCTACCATTCGTTCGCCAGCGGCATCGTCTCCGACTACGGGCTGCGGCTCGGGGTGGAGCGGGACGTGGTTCTGCTGGGCGGTGCGCAGGCCTGGCAGCTGGCCAGTGAGGTGGTTGAGGCCTACGACGGCGAATACGCCCACTTCCGGGCCGCCAAGTCCACATTGGTGAAGGCCGTCATTCAGCTGGCGGGGGAATGCGCGGAACACCTTCAGGAGCCTGAGGACGTCGAAGCGTGGCTCATGGCCCGCCTTTCGGAGTTTGATTCACTGCCCTACGTGGCCGGAAAGAAAAGGAACCCGCCCAAGGCGGCACTGGACCTGGGTGGAATGCTGCGGACCAGGGCAAGCGTCGCTGACATGGTGGGCCGCTACGCCGCAGCCAAACGGGCCCGCGGCGCACTCGATTTCGGCGACCTGGTGGCCCTCGCCGCCAAGGTGGCGCAGGAGGTCCCGCTGGCTGCCCAGATGGAGCGCCAGCGGTACAAAGTGGTCCTGCTCGACGAGTTCCAGGACACCTCATACGCGCAGTTGGTGCTGTTTTCCCGTCTGTTCGGCGGCGGCCACGCCGTGACAGCGGTCGGGGACCCCAACCAGTCAATCTATGGTTTCCGTGGCGCTTCCGCGGGCCAGTTGTTCCACTTCGTCCGCGAATTTCCCGTCCGGACCAACGCACCGGACGAGGCACCGGGCTGGGCGCCTGCCCCCACCTCATACCTCACAACGGCCTGGCGGAACGGCCGGTCGATCCTGGCCGCAGCAAACGTCATGTCGCAATCCCTCGGCCGGTCAGCGGCCCACAAGGGACCTGCCGGGGACAGGGCAGCAGCTGCGGACGTGCCCCCGCTGCAGCCGAGCCCCCATGCCGTGGACGGAACGGTGGTGCTGGGCCGTTTCGCCAGCGACGTGGAGGAAGCTGCAGCCCTGGCTGACGATGTCCTGAAATACCGGGTGACAGACTTCGAACTGAAACCTGACGGTGTGCCCGAGCCGCCGGCCCTAGCCGTGCTGTGCCGCAGGCGCGCCCAGATGGAAACCGTCCGGCGGCAGTTCGAGGCCCGGGGGATCCCTTACGAAATCGTCGGTCTTGGCGGACTCCTGGACACCCCGGAGATTGTTGACCTGGTGGCCACCCTCCGCGTGCTTGCCGATCCGGGGCGGTCTGATGCCCTGATGCGGCTGCTCGCGGGTGCCCGATGGCGGATAGGTCCTGCCGACCTCATGGCCCTGCGCGATTGGTCGAGCCAGCTGGCAAGGAGGCGGGGGCGGGCTGCGCAGGAGTTCGACGCCGACACCCGGGACGGTGACAGCGATGAAGCAGGCGTCCCCGTCCTCGAGGGTGACCTTACCGACGGCGCCAGCCTGGTGGAGGCCCTGGACTTCCTGCCGCGTGACGGGTGGACGTCGCAGAATGGCCGCATCCTCAGCGCTGCGGCCCGCAGCAGGCTGGCCCGGCTGTCTGCCGAGTTGCGGCAACTGCGCGGATACCTCGGCGATGACCTCACCACGCTCCTGGGCGAGGTGGAGAGGGCCATGCTGCTGGACATCGAAGTGGCAGCGCGCCCGGGGATCAGCATCCACCAGGCCCGCCGCAACCTCGATGCGTTCCAGGATGCCGCCGCCGGGTTCCTGCGCACCTCCCAGAGAGTGGATATCCTCGCTTTCCTGTCCTGGCTGGAGGCTGCTTCAGCGGAAGAAAACGGGTTGGAAGCGCCTGCCAGTGACGTGAACCGGGAGGCCGTGCAGCTGTTGACGGTCCACGCTTCCAAGGGCCTGGAATGGGATGTTGTGTTTGTCCCCGGGATGAATGCCGGCGCCTTCCCCAGCGACAGGGACTCCCGCTGGAGCAGCGGTTCCGCCGCGCTGCCCTGGCCGCTGCGCGGGGACCGGGCCGACCTTCCGCAGTGGGACCTCGACCAACCGGACCAGAAAGGCTGGCTGGACGCGGAGAAGGACTACAAGGCCGGGGTGCAGGCCCACGGCGAATCGGAGGAACGGCGGCTGGCGTACGTCGCCTACACCAGGGCCAAGCATGTCCTGTGGGTGTCCAGTGCCGCCTGGGTGGGCTCACGGGCGGGGCGGGCGGAGATGTCTCCATTCCTTGCGGAGCTGGAAGTCCTGGCGCAACCGGCTGACGGCGCGGGAAGTCGGGAGGCTGTGGTCCACCCGCTGTCGCTGGAGGAGGCAGCGCTGCCCCTGCAGAGTCCGTTGACACTGGAAACAGAAGAAGCAACCTGGCCGTACGACCCCCTTGAAGGGCCCGTGGACCCACGCAGCGGTGAGCGCCTTCGGTTGGCCCGCGGGCGAAGGACGGCCATGGAGTCGGCGGCCCAACGGGTGCTCGGCATCCTGTCCACCGGCGGGGGAGCGCTGGTGCCCGCGGAGCGGTCCGTGCCGCAGCCCGGCCTGACGGGAGCAGCGGCCGGCTGGGCACGCGAAGCCGCGTTGCTGCTGGAGCGCAGGGCCAGAAGATCCAGTGGACAGGATGTGCACCTGCCTACCCACATCTCTGCTTCCACCCTGGTTGACCTCCGGGATGACCCTGAGGCGGTGCTGGGGCGCCTGCGCCGGCCGATGCCCCGGGAACCGGGCATGTCGGCCCGGAAGGGCACCGCTTTCCATGCTTGGGTGGAGGAATATTTTGGCAGGGCCGGAATGCTGGACCTCGGCGAAGCGCCCGGTTCGGACGACCATATCGATGCTGCCTACGATTTGGATGAGATGGTGGCTACGTTCAAGGCTTCCCCTTGGGCTGAGCGGAACCCGGCCTTCGTCGAGGTCCCGGTGGAAACCAGGGTTGGGGAGGTTGTGGTGCGGGGCCGGGTGGACGCCGTATTCCGTGACGCCGATGGCCGCTGGGACCTGGTGGACTGGAAAACCGGCCGCCGGCCGTCCGCGGAGCAGCTGAAGACCCGTTCGATCCAGTTGGCGGTGTACCGGCTGGCGTGGGCACGCCTGAAGGATGTTCCCCTGGAGGACGTGCGGGCTGCATTCTTCTACGTGGCTGACAACGCTGTGGTGCGGCCGCACGATTTGGGGTCGGCCGACGAGCTGGAAGGAATCGTTGCCGCTGCGCTTAGCCGGCCTTGAGTGGGACTGCCACGTGGCCAGGCCTGGCCAGGCTCAGCCCTGTTTGACGTTAATGACCGAGATGGCGGCGGTGGATGTATCGTCCGGACCCTTGGTTCCGGGGGTTTCGGCGCCCGTGGCCTCCGCGGAACCGGCTGCAGTGGGCTGCTCCGCCGGGATGGGGGCAACGTGCACTGCAGGTTGGATGGAGACTGCCGGCTCCGCTGGCGTAGTGGACCCGGCCGGGACCGGAACCACCGTAACGGCGGGAGTGACGGCGGAACTGCCGCTCCCGGAAGCCGCGCCTGTTCCGGATCCGGTGGCGGCTGCGGGAACGGATGCGCCTGCAGCGTCCGGGCTGTCCTTGACCGGAAGCGGCTCCACGCTGATCGGCTGGCCGCCGTACTCGGCGATGTCGCTGGCCAGGCTCTCCAGCATGTCTTCCGCCTCGGTGACCATGTCCTGGTCACCGGTGGCGAGGCCCTTGACCAGGTACTGAGCCAGGGCGAATTCGGCGGACAGGGCGGCCCGGCGCAGGAGGTGCTGGTCCGGCACGTCGCGTCGGCTGGATGTGTACGCCTTCAGCACGGCGTCAATGAAGTCCTGTTCATTGGAAGCCACCAGCCAGGCGAAGTCATCGGCCGGGTCCCCGATGCGCAGGTCGGTCCAACCCGTTACTGCGGTCACCCTGCCCGCCTCCACCAGCAGGTTGTCCTCATGCAGGTCGCCGTGGACCACGCAGGGGTTGAACCGCCACAGGGACACATCCTCCATGGCGTGTTCCCAGCGGCGCAGCAGTGCGGCCGGGATCTTGCCGGTGGTGGCCGCCTGGTCCAGTTCGTTCAGCCGCCGCTGGCGGAACTCATTGGGGGTGTAGCTGGGCAGGTCGGCGTTGCTGACCAGTGAGCGGGGCAGGTCGTGGACCGCGGCCAAGGCGGAGCCGATCTCCCGGGCCAGGCCGGCAGGCCCCGACGTCAGCTCCTCGACGCTGCGTGTGGTGCCGGACAGGTGCGAGTATACGAAGGTGGTCAGCGTTCCCAGCCGGACGCTGCCGGCCACCGTCGGCATCAGGAACGGCAGTTCGGCGCGCACGGCGGGAGCAAAAGCCCGGAGTACCAGGAATTCCGTTTCCAGCCGCGCGCTGGCTTCCGCGTGGCGCGGCGACCGGACCCGCCAGCGCTTTCCTTCGGAATCGAGGAGCAGGGCCGAATCGAAGTCCGCGGGGTCATCCGGCGCGGAGCTAACGGCCGTCGGGGTCAGTCCGGGGACTGCCGCGGTTGCTATTGCCGCCAGTTCAATCGGTTTTCTTCTCACCGTTCCACGGTAGATTGCCCGCCCTCCCAGACAGCGGTCCGGCCGCGGCGAGTCTTGAGATAGCTGCAAATAGGGGGCTTCCCTGCGGCGGGGCGGTACCTCCCGAAATGTGAAATGTCGGAAGCAGTCAGTACGGTGGAACCATGAGCCATGCGGAGTCTGTCATACCCGTCCACCAGGCGGCGCCGGAACGGCTGCCGGCGAACCATCTGGTGGATACCCTGCTCCCCGTAAGGCCGGCCTTGGTGGACCGCGGATCGGCCGCGCGCGCCAGGCCCGGCATGATCGATGATCTTCTGTCCGGCCCGGATGCGCTGGCTGCGGTCCTGTCGAGGCGCCAGGGGCTGGTGCAGGGCGGCGACATGATGCTGACCGGGGCCAGGGAACTCCTGGCACAGCTGAAAGCAGCAGGAGCCGCGCCGGAACTCGTGGTGTACCTGGGCTCGGCGCTGCCTGCCTCACACCTTCCGGCCGGGACCGAGCTGCTGCTGTTCGTCCTTCCTGAGCCCCCGGAACCGGGGACCGCCGGTATCCCCGCGGATGCTGAGTGGGCTGGATTCCGCGACGTCGCCGCAGGCTTGACGGCCACCTCCACAGCCTTGTTCGTGGAAGCCAGCGCCATCGCAAACTGGCACGCTGCCCACACGCATTGCCCGCGCTGCGGCACCCCCACGGAAGTGGTGGCCGGCGGCTGGGTGCGCCGGTGCCCGGCGGACAGTTCAGAACACTTCCCCCGCACGGACCCCGCCATCATCGTCACTGTCGTCGGCCCGGACGGCCGGCTGCTCCTGGGCGGCGGCGGCCCCGTGGACGCCCGGAACTACTCCACCCTCGCCGGGTTCGTTGAGCCTGGCGAATCCCTTGAAGAGGCCGTGGTGCGCGAGATCCAGGAGGAGGTGGGCGTGCGGGTCACCGCCTGCCAGTACCTCGGCTCCCAGTCGTGGCCGTTCCCCGCCTCCCTTATGCTTGGATTCACCGCCGTCACCGAGGACGCCCAGGCAACGCCCGACGGCGTGGAGGTCACCAGGGCCCGCTGGTTCAGCCGGGAGGAACTCCAGGAAGCGGTGCTCAGCGGGGAGATCACCATCTCCACCAGGCTCTCCATTGCCCGCTCGCTTATTGAGCACTGGTACGGCGGCCGGATCCAGGACCTCACTGGCGCCTAAGTTATTCCATCCACCAGACTCCAGCACGCGGTAGTCGAGAAACAAAGCAGCAGAAGTGACTACAGAGAATTTTGACGGAGCAGCCTCGCTGGAGGACCGGATCCTCGGCGGACTGGACGCCGAACAGCGTGAGGTGGCCAGCACCTTGAATGGCCCGTTGTGCGTCCTGGCCGGCGCGGGCACCGGAAAGACCCGTGCCATCACCCACCGCATCGCCTACGGCGTGCACTCGGGGGTTTACACTCCGCAGCGCCTGCTCGCCGTAACGTTCACGGCCCGGGCTGCGGCAGAGATGCGCAGCCGCCTGCGGGACCTCGGCGCCGGCAACGTGCAGGCCCGTACCTTCCACGCCGCTGCCCTGCGCCAGCTGCAGTTCTTCTGGCCCCAGGCGGTGGGTGGAACACTGCCCAACCTGCTGGACCACAAGGCCCAGATGCTGGCAGAGGCCGCCCGGCGGCTCAGGCTCAGCACGGACCGGGCCTCCATCCGCGACCTTGCCTCGGAAATCGAATGGGCCAAAGTGTCCATGCTGACACCGGCCAATTACCTGGAGAACGCCCAGGGGAGGGGCGCGCCCGGCGGGTTCGACCTCACCACGGTCGCCCGGGTCTTCCAGTCCTACGAGGACGTCAAGACGGACCGCAACGTGATCGACTTTGAGGACGTCCTGCTGATCACGGTGGGCATCCTGCAGGAGGACGAGAAGGTGGCCGCCACGGTCCGGGAACAGTACCGGCACTTTGTGGTGGACGAATACCAGGACGTCTCCCCGCTGCAGCAGCGGCTCCTGGACCTGTGGCTCGGCGGCCGTGACGAACTCTGCGTGGTGGGTGACGCAAGCCAGACCATCTATTCCTTTACCGGCGCATCGCCCCGGCACCTCCTGGACTTCAAGACCCGATACCCCCAGGCCAACGTGGTCAAGCTCATCAGGGACTACCGCTCCACCCCGCAGGTGGTGAAACTGGCCAATGACCTGCTGGCCGCCCGCCGCAGCGGCGGGCCCACCGCCGACGCCGCGTGGGCATCGCCCCTCCAGCTCGTGGCGCAGCGCCCCGCCGGGCCCGCGCCCCAGTTCACCGAGTGCACGGACGACGAAGCTGAAGCCGCCACGGTGGCGCAGAAGATCAAGGCACTGCTCGACGCCGGCACTCCAGCCAGCGAGGTGGCCATCCTTTTCCGCACCAACGGCCAGTCCGAGGCTTACGAGCAGGCGCTGGCCGCGGCAGGCATCGGCTACCAGCTGCGCGGCGGCGAGCGCTTCTTCGCCCGCAAGGAGGTAAGGGACGCGATCCTCCAGCTGCGCGCCGCCACCCGGGCGGTTTCCGAATCGGACACACCGGAACCCCTGGGTCAACTGGTCCGGGACATCGTCTCCTCCCTCGGCTACACCGACTCGGCACCGCACAGCGGGGGTGCCCTGCGCGAACGCTGGGAGTCCCTCGCGGCACTGGTGGCGCTCGCCGACGAACTGGTGCAGTCCCGTGGCCCCCAGTTTGGCCTGGCTGATTTCGTCAACGAACTCCAGGAGCGTTCCCTCGCCCAGCACGCGCCCACCGTGCAGGGCGTTACGCTCGCCTCGCTCCACGCGGCCAAGGGCCTGGAATGGGATGCCGTCTTCCTGGTGGGGCTCAGCGAAGGCCTGATGCCCATTTCCTTCGCCGATTCACCGGAATCGGTGGATGAGGAGCGCCGCCTCCTCTATGTCGGCATCACCCGCGCCCGTGAACACCTTTCCCTCTCGTGGAGCACCGCGAGGACCCCCGGGGGCCGCGCCAACCGGAAGCCGTCCCGGTTCCTCGACGGCCTGCGGCCGGACTCGGTGGCAAGCTCAAGCACCCGGGGGAAGGGCGCGCTTCCTCGCCGCAAGGCTGCCGCCCCCGCCGTGTGCCGGGTCTGCGGGAGCATGCTTGCCACCGGGGCGGAACGCAAGGTTGGCCGCTGCAACGCGTGTCCCCCCAGCTACGAGGAGCAGACCTTTGATGCGCTCCGCAACTGGCGCCGCGAGGTGGCCCAATCCGCGGACGTCCCGGCCTTCGTCGTCTTTACCGACGCCACCCTCACTGCCATCGCGGAGGCGAGGCCGGCGTCGCTGGAGGAACTTGCCGGCCTGGCCGGCGTTGGCCCATCCAAGCTGGAAAAGTACGGGGAGGACGTCCTCCGGGTCCTCGTCGAAAGCTCGGTCCTGTGAAACGCGGAGCCAGCGGCGGTGCCCGGCAGGCGTCAGTGCTGACCACCTCGAACGGTTCTCCGGTGGAGGTGCGGCGCTCTGCCCGGCGCACCCGAACCGTCGCGGCGTTCTGGGAAGACGGGACGGCGGTGGTTGCCATTCCGGCCCGCTTCACTGCGGCGCAGGAGCGCGAGTGGGTCCACAAAATGCTGGCCAAACTGCACACGCAGGGGCAGCGGCAGGCGGCAGCCGGGCGGCGGCGTCCTGCCACAGATGAGGCCCTCGCAGCCCATGCGGCCACGCTGTCCACGCAATACCTCGGTGGCCGGTCAGTGCCCACATCCGTCCGTTGGGTCAGCAACCAGAATTCCCGGTGGGGTTCGGCTACGCCGGCCGAGGGGACCATCCGCCTGTCTGACAAGCTGCGGCCCATGCCCCAGTGGGTCATCGACTACGTGCTGCTCCACGAGCTGGCCCACCTCCTGGTGGCCTCACACAACGCTGCCTTCTGGCAGCTGCTGGAGGCCTACCCCGAAACCCAGCGGGCCAAGGCCTTCCTCGAGGGTGTTTCCTTCGCCACGTCGCGGGGAATGGACAAAGATGCCGACCAGCCTGACGTCGGCCCGCTTGACGCTGACGTGGTCCAATAGCGGGCATTAAATCCGGCGAAAAGCAGTCTGGCGGGCCAGGAAGCCCTGGCCCGCCAGCAATGTCTCAGCCCTGGGGCTGGTCCGTTCCGCCGTCGTCGTCCTTGCTGCCGGTGTCCCCGGCGCCGCCCTGATCACCGGAGGTGTCGTCGAAACCGCCGTCCAGCAGTTTCTGCAGAGCGTCATCCACCTCGCTGTCGCTTGCCTCGGCAAGCTTGCGGCGGGAGCTGAAACCCTTCGGATCATCCAGGTCCTCGGCCGTGGGCAGGAGGTCGGGGTGGTGCCAGATGGCGTCACGGCCCTCGATCCCGCGTTCCTCCTTCAACGTGGCCCACAGAGTGGCCGCGTCCCGCAGCCTGCGCGGACGCAGCTCGAGTCCCACCAGTGAAGCGAAGGCGTGTTCGGCGGGACCGCCCGTTGCCCGCCGGCGCCGCACTGTTTCGCGCAGTGCCCCGGCGGACGGCAGGACCTTCTCCGTGGCGGCCGCGGTCAGTTCATCCACCCAGCCCTCCACAAGGGCCAGCGCGGTCTCGAGCTTTTCCAGTGCCTGTTCCTGGGCGGGAGTCCGCTGTGGCATGAACACGCCCTGCGACAGGGCATCCTGGATGCCTTCCGGGTTGCTGGGGTCAAGGTCGCGGGCGAGTTCCTCGATGCGTGAGGTGTCGATGTGGATGCCGCGGGCGTATGCCTCGATGGCGCCCAGCAGGTGTCCGCGCAGCCAGGGAACCTGTACGAACAGCCGGGCGTGCGCGGCTTCCCGCACGGCCAGGAACAGCCGGATGTCGTTCTCGGGCAGGGACAGGCCCTCGCCGAACGCGGCGACATTGGCCGGCAGGAGTGCCATCTCAAGGTCGGCCAGCGGGACGCCGATGTCGGTGGAGCTCACCACGTCCTTGGACAGGGCGCCGATGGCCTGCCCCAGCTGCATACCGAAGATGGCGCCGCCCATGTTCTGCAGCATCGAGGAGGCGCCGCCCATCATGGACTTCATTTCCTCGGGCATCTGCTCCGTCATGGCGGAGGAGAGCGCATTGGCGATGCTGTTGGCCACGGGTTCTGTCAGCCGCTTCCAGGTGCCCAGGGTGGCCTCCACCCATTCCGCGCGGGACCATGCCTTGCCGATCAGACCGGTGGCGGGCAGGTCGGTGACGGGGTCCAGCCACATCTCGGCGAGGCGGAGGGCTTCATCCACCTCCCGGGACTGCTGGGCAGTGACGGACGGGTCCGCGCTGCCGGCCGCAACCCGCCGGGCATTGTCGTGGGCCAGTGTCCAGTTGACGGGCCCTTCGGACGGTGCGCTCATCATCGCCTGAACCTGGGAGAACATCTGGGCCAGCAGGTTGGGGTCGTCCGGCAGGCCGGCCGCCTTGGCCAGCTCGGCGGGATCGAAGTTTTCCATCCCCTTGCCGCCCATCAGGTTCTGCAGCATTTCGGTCAACGGATCCTTGGGGGTGTCGTCGCCGTTGGACGGATTGAGTGGGTTGGAGGTCATGGTCCCGCCGATCGATGGTGTGACTGTTGATCAACCTTCACGGTACCCCGGTGGGGGTCGGCTGTCTGCCGCCCGCCGCCGTCGTTCGCTCTAGGCAAAGCGCCCCGTCGCACCACCACCGCGTACTGTTGGTGGGGTGACTACAACCCGTGGCGGCCACCCTTCAGAGGACCACGTTCCCGATCTTCCCCCTTTCTCCAATCCCGGTCCGTTTGGTGCCGGCAGCCCGCCCGAAGGCTCCGGGGCCGGTGGCGGCCAGGCAGTTGAAGGCAGCGGCCCCGGCGCGTCCGACGGCGGCGGCACGGGCAGGCGGCTTTCCACCATGATGGTTGCCGGGCTGGCGGCGTTGGGGCTGGGAATTGCCGTGGGGACGCTTCCGGTGCCGTATGTCATTGAATCGCCCGGGCCCACCTACAACACGCTGGGGGAGAGCCAGGGACATCCGGTCATCAACGTCAGCGGCCGCGAAACGTATCCGGCTGCCGGGAGCCTCGACCTGACCACCGTGTACGTTGACGGCGGCCCCAATGGCCCGGTCAGCATCCTCAACGCATTCTCGGCATGGCTGGACAACTCCAAAGCCGTGTACCCGGTGGAGCTGATCTATCCCACGGGCACAACGAAGGAAGAGGCCCAGGAACAGAGTGCGGTGGCCATGGCCACGTCCCAGGAGAACGCGGTGGCCTCCGCCCTGAATGAACTCGGGATTCCCTTCAGCCAACAGCTCCAGGCCGCGGACCTGTCCAAGGATTCCGCGTCCGCCGGCAGGATCCAGCAAGGGGACATCCTCAAATCCATTAACGGCAGGGACATCACCGCCCTCAGTGTGATCCAGGATGAGCTGGCCTCGGGCAAGGGTGCCCCGGTATCGGTAACGGTGGAACGCGCCGGCCAGCCCGTCACCGTCCAGGTCACGCCCAAGGACAACGGCCAGGGCCGTTTCATCCTCGGTGTCATGTTGAAGTACCTCTTCGGCTTCCCCTTCCAGGTCCAGATCTCCCTGGACAAGGTGGGCGGGCCCAGTGCCGGGCTCATGTTCTCGCTGGGCATCATCGATACGGTTACGCCGGGGGACCTCACCGGCGGAAAACATATCGCGGGTACCGGCACCATCTCGCCTGACGGCAAGGTGGGACCCATCGGCGGCATCGGGCAAAAGATGCGGGGTGCGCGTTCGTCCGGTGCCACCCTTTTCCTGGCGCCCGCCGGCAACTGCAACGAAGTGGCCGGCCACGTTCCCGACGGCCTCCAGGTGGTCCGCGTGGAAAACCTCTCGGAAGCCCGGCATGCCGTGGAACTGGCCGGAAGCGGCCAGGACACATCCGCGCTCCCGGCCTGCTCCAGCAAATAGACTGGGCGCAACTAGACTCACAGGAACTAAGCTTTACCGCCACTCGTGGCACAGTTGACGGACGAAACCAGCCGTTTGACCGGTACCGTACGTCGCTCGCACGCTTCGAATATTTCGACGACCAGCTATGAGGTACCCAGTTTGTCCCGTCCCGCCAGCACCATGTCCACCGGCAGGCCCCCTTCACGACGCGGCGTGCTGACGCCCACCCTGATTATTGTCGCCCTGGTGGTAGTGGGCTTCATTTTCTTCGCCAACGTCTGGACCGACGTCCTCTGGTACCGGCAACTGGGCTTCATCGAAGTCTTCGTCACCGAGAACCTCGCCAAGATCGCCACCTTCGTGGCCGGCTTCGCCATCATGTTCGCGGCTGTCTTCTTTTCGATCCGCATTGCCTACAACGCCCGGCCGGTCTACGCGCCGGACTCCGAAATCAGGGACAACCTCAACCGGTACCAGGCGCAGCTGGAGCCGGTCCGGCGCATCGTCATGGTGGGCCTGCCGGTCCTCTTCGGCCTGTTTGCGGGCAGCGCTGCGGCGAGCCAGTGGCAGAAGGTCCTGCTGTTCTTCAACCAGGTTGGCTTCGGCGAGGCCGATCCGCAGTTCAACATGGACATCAGCTTCTACCTGATGACCCTGCCGTTCCTCGGTTTTGTGACCGGGTTCCTGATCAGCGTGGTGGTGATTGCGGGCATCGCCGGCATCCTCACGCACTACCTGTACGGCAGCATCCGGCTGATGGAGCGCGGCGTGTTCACCAGCCGCGCGGCGCAGATCCACATCGCCGTGACCGGCGCCGCCTTCCTGGTGCTCCTCGGCGTCAACTTCTGGCTGGACCGCTACTCTTCCGTCCAGAGCAACGGCGGCCGCTGGGCCGGCGCCCTCTACACGGATGTCAACGCCGTCATCCCCACCAAGGCCATCCTCGCCGTGGCTGCCGTGCTGGTGGCCATCCTGTTCATCGTGGCCGCCGTGATTGGCCGCTGGCGCCTTCCGGTGATCGGTACCGCCATGCTGATCATCACCTCCATCCTGGCCGGGGGCGTCTATCCCTGGGTGATCCAGCAGTTCCAGGTCCGCCCGTCCGAGCAGACGCTGGAAAGCAAGTACATCCAGCGCAATATCGAGAACACGCGCAAGGCCTACGGCCTGGACGGCATCCAGGAAACCCGGTACGACGCCACCAACACGGCCAGTACCGGCGCGTTGGCGCCGGACGCCCAGACCACTGCCAACATCCGCCTCCTGGACCCGAACCTGATTTCGGACGCGTTTGCTCAGCTGGAGCAGTACCGCCCGTACTACCAGTTCCCCAAGGCCCTCAATGTGGACCGCTACGAGGTGGACGGCAAGATCCAGGACACCGTGATCGCCGTGCGGGAACTGAATCCCACGAACGTGGCAACCAACCAGCAGGGCTGGCTGAACCAGCATGTGGTGTACACCCACGGCTATGGGGTTGTGGCTGCCAAGGGCAACAAGTTCACGGTTGACGGCAAGCCTGAATTCCTCCAGTCCGGCATTCCGTCCACCGGCGTGTTGGGCAACGATACAACCTACGAGCCGCGGATCTACTTCGGCGAGTCCTCGCCCGAATACTCGATCGTCGGCGCACCCGACGGCGCCACCCCGCGGGAGCAGGACCGCCCTTCCGGCAAGGAAGGGGAGGGCGAAACCCAGTACACGTTCAAGGGGAACGGCGGGCCCAATGTTGGATCCTTCTTCAACAAGATCCTTTACGCCATCAAGTTCCAGTCCTCGGACCTGCTGCTTTCGGACGGCGTGAACCCGGCGTCGCAGATCCTGTATGACCGCAGCCCCCGCGAGCGTGTCCAGAAGGTGGCACCCTACCTGACCGTTGACGGCGGCGCTTACCCGGCCGTGGTGGACGGCCGGGTCAAATGGATCGTGGACGGCTACACCACCAGCCAGTACTACCCGTACTCGCAGCAGAAGCAGCTCTCGGATGCCACCACTGATTCGCAGACCAGCTCCGGCCGCGCCGTGGCCCTGCCCAACAGCACGGTGAACTACATCCGCAACTCGGTCAAGGCCACTGTGGATGCCTACGACGGCTCGGTCACCCTCTATGCCTGGGACGACACGGACCCGGTCCTCAAGGCCTGGCAGAAGGTTTTCCCCTCATCCCTGAAGCCGTACTCGGAGATGTCCGGCGCGGTGATGAGCCACGTCCGCTACCCGGAGGACCTCTTCAAGGTCCAGCGTGAGCTGCTGGGGCAGTACCACGTGACGGATCCCACCAGCTTCTACAAGAACAATGACGCATGGAGCGTACCTGCCGATCCCACGGTGGATACGGACGTGAAGCAGCCGCCGTTCTACATGTCGCTGCAGATGCCGGACCAGCAGAAGCCTGCGTTCCAGCTGACGTCCTCGTTCATCCCGCAGATCGTCAACGGCAATGCCCGCAACGTCCTGTACGGGTTCCTCGCCGCTGACTCGGATGCCGGGAACCAGGCCGGTGTGAAGGCGGACGGCTACGGCAAGCTCCGGCTGCTGCAGATCCCGCCGGAAACGCAGGTGCCCGGTCCGGGCCAGGCGCAGAACAAGTTCAACTCCGATCCCACTGTTTCGCAGGCACTGAACCTGTTGCGGCAGGGTGCGTCGGACGTGCTGAACGGCAACCTGCTCACCCTGCCCGTCGGCGGCGGCATCCTTTACGTCCAGCCTGTCTACCTCAAGTCCACCGGTGAGACGTCCTATCCCACCCTGCAACGCGTGCTGGTGGCCTTCGGGGACAAGGTGGGCTTCGCGCCAACGCTTGACGCGGCCCTCAAGCAGCTATTCGGTGGTGACTCCGGTGCAGCAGCGGGTGACTCCGCCAACAACGGCCAGGTGCCGGCCGGCCCGGCAGCGCCTGCGACACCGGCCGCAGCGGACGCGAAGGCCCAGCTGAAGGCGGCCCTGGACGAGGCGAATGCGGCCATCCAGTCCGGCCAGTCGGCACTGGCGGCAGGCGACTTCGCTGCCTATGGCGAGGCGCAGAAGAAGGTGGCGGCCGCGCTGAAGAAGGCGATGGACGCCGAGGCCAAGATCCCGGTCACCGCTCCGGAGGCAAGCCCGGCCCCCGCTGCTTCCAGCTCACCCTCGGCAACGCCGTCCCCGTCAGCGGGCCGGTAGCAGGACGGGCACGGCAGCACGACGGCGGCGGCCCGGCATCCGAGCCCCATGGGGGCAGGTGCCGGGCCGGCGTAACGGACGTCACGCCGCTTCGATTTGGCCTGCGGTTCACCTCCCGGTAAAGTAGTTCTTGCGACGCGGGGTGGAGCAGTTCGGTAGCTCGCTGGGCTCATAACCCAGAGGTCACAGGTTCAAATCCTGTCCCCGCAACTGAGGAAAGGCCCGGACATTGGAAACAATGTCCGGGTCTTTTGCTTTCTCCGCTGGGGCCGCCGGGACCGTCGTCGAACCCCAAGGGGGCCTGGTGGATGTGTGGTCAGGCCGGCCGTGAAAGTAGGGTAGTGTTGATCAAGCGACGCGGGGTGGAGCAGTTCGGTAGCTCGCTGGGCTCATAACCCAGAGGTCACAGGTTCAAATCCTGTCCCCGCAACTTATGAAGGCCCCGACCGGCAGTTACGCCGGCCGGGGTCTTTCTTTTCCTTGGATGCGCACAGTTCCTAGTATTCTCTTTCGAAGGGTCCCGCGATCTGCGGGCTGCCCCAGTCATTCTTGAGAGGTATGTTGTTCGATGGCCACACCCACGAAGAAACCCGGCGCCGCGACGGGTAAGCGGTCCCGGCTCTACTGGGCGGTTCCTGCTGTCCTCGTGGCGCTGGTCCTGGTGGTTCTGGCGGCCAGGCTGGTCGTGGGACTGCCCGCCGTCGCGTCCTTTGTCACCGACTACCCGGGCCAGTCGGCACTGCCGGCCGGCGCCCCGGTGGGATTCCCCGCGTGGCTCGCCTGGCAGCACTTCCTCAACGCCTTCTTCCTGCTCCTGATCATCCGCACCGGATGGCAGGTGCGGACCACCACACGGCCCAGCGGGCACTGGACCCGGAACAACAAGGGCCTGATCCGCACCAGGAACGCGCCCACCAAGATCAGCCTTGAACTGTGGTTCCACCTGACGCTGGACGCCCTGTGGATCCTGAACGGGCTCGTCTTTGCCGTGCTGCTGTTCGCCACCGGGCAATGGATGCGCATCGTCCCCACCAGCTGGGACGTCTTCCCCAACGCCCTGTCGGCCGCGCTGCAATACGCCTCGCTGGACTGGCCCACGGAAGACGGCTGGATCAACTACAACGCGCTGCAGCTCCTGGCTTACTTCGTGACGGTCTTCCTCGCCGCTCCGCTGGCGTTCATCACGGGCCTGCGGATGTCCTCCGCCTGGCCAAAGAAGGCTGCCGGCCTGAACAAGGCCTACCCGATCGAATGGGCCCGCGCCGTCCATTTCCCGGTGATGATCTACTTCGTGGCCTTCATCGTGGTCCACGTCTTCCTGGTGCTCACCACGGGTGCTCTGCGGAACCTGAACCACATGTACGGGGTCCGGGACGACGACGGCTGGTTCGGCTTCTGGGTGTTCCTGGCCTCCGTGGCCGTCATGGCGGCCGCGTGGTTCCTGGCCCGCCCGGTCTTCCTGCGGCCCATCGCCTCCCTCATGGGCAAGGTCAGCCGCTAAGGCCACCCGGCACCCCACAGCCGGGGCGGCTCAGCCGTCCTTGAGCTGCTGGTAGGCAGCCAGCGCCCGTTCCCGGGACTGAGGAAGCTCCACAAGGGGTTCCGGGTAGTCCGGGACCCCGGTCTTCCAGGGCTCGTGGATGGACTTGTTGTCCAGGTCAGCGAGCTCCGGAACGAACTCGCGCAGGTACCGGCCGCCGGCGTCGAATTTCCTGCTTTGGGTGACGGGATTGAAGATCCGGTAGTACGGCGACGCGTCCGCGCCGGAACCGGCCACCCACTGCCAGTTGGCCGGATTGCTGGCGGCGTCGGCGTCCACCAGCGTGTCCCAGAACCATTGCTCTCCAATCCGCCAGTCGGCCAGCAGATTCTTCACCAGGAACGAGGCCGCGGCCATCCGCACCCGGTTGTGCATCCAGCCGGTCTGCCAGAGCTGCCGCATCCCGGCGTCCACCAGGGGGTAGCCCGTGCGTCCCTGCTGCCAGGCCGCGAGCTCACTCCTGCCCGGCTGCTGCCAGGCGAACCGGTCGAATTCGGGCCGGTAGTTGCGGGTGGCCAGGTCCGGGTTGTTGTACAGCAGCTGCCAGCAGAATTCCCGCCAGCCAAGCTCCGAGCGGAAAATTCCGACGTCGGCCGGCACCTTATGCGGGAAACGTTGGCGGATCTCACGCCACACCCGGAACGGGCTGACTTCGCCGAAACGCAGGTGGGGTGACAGACGGCTGGTTCCCTCGATGCCGGGCAGGTTCCGTCCGGTTCCATATTCCTCGGCAGGGCCGTCCAGGAAGTCCGCCAGCCGGTGGCGCGCGCCTTCCTCGCCGGGAGTACAGGTGGCGGAGAGGCCGCCGCTCCAGTCGGGGGAGGAGGGGAGCAGCCGCCAGCTGTCGAGCTCGTCGCCGGCCTGGAGACGGCCGCCCTGCGGGGGTCCCGGGATCCGGGCCGGAGGCTCCTGGGGGTCCCGGACCTCCTGGCCGGCAAGGCATGCCCGCCAGAAAGGAGTGAACACCTTGTAGGGGCCGCCGGAGCCTGTCTTGACCGTCCAGGGCTCGAACAGGAGGTTTGCCTGGAAGCTTGACGCCTCCAGGCCGTTCTCCCCGGCCCACTCCTTGACCGCGGCGTCGATGCTGCGCTCGGGTTGACCGTACCGCCGGTTCCAGAACAAGTGCGTTGCTCCGGCGTGCACAGCCACTTCCTTAATCACCCGCCCGGCCGGCCCCCGGCGAAGGAGCAGCCGCGAGCCGCGGGCCTCGAGGGAGGAAGCCAATCGTGCCAGTGAGTGGTGCAGCCACCACCGGGTTGCACCGCCCAGCGGCCGGATGCCCGCAGATTCTTCATCCAGGACGTACACCACTGTCACCGGCAGGCCCAGCGCGGCGGCGGAGTTGAGGGCGGGGTTGTCATCCAGGCGAAGGTCATCGCGCAGCCAGACCAGGGCGGTCTCTTCAGAGGAGGTCATGGCTCCACGCTACACACTGCGGACATGCCGGTGGCCGGGACCACGGGGTCCCGGCCACCGCCTGGTTTCGACTGTGTGGTGCTGGCTGGCCTTAGAGCTTGTCGAAGTCCGCTTCCTCCACGGTTGCCTCGGACTCCGCGGCGTTGGCGGCGCCGAGGGCAGGTTTGGCGCCGCCGGCCTTCAAAGCGGCCAGCCGGGCCTCGATCTCCGTCTGCTCGCCAAGGTCCTCCAGCTGGTTGAACTGGGCATCCAGGCTGGACGCTGCCAGTTCCTCCTGGCCGCGGACCCTGGCCTCTTCGCGGCGGATCTTTTCTTCGAAGCGTCCCACTTCGCTGGTGGGGTCCATGATGTCGATGCTCTTGATGGCGTCGTGCACCTGGGACTGCGCCTCTGCCGTCTTGGACCTGGCCACCAGTTCGTTGCGCTTGCTGGTCAGCTGGTTGAGCTTGTTCTTCATCTGGTCCAGGCCGGTCTTCAGCTTGTCCACCACCTCGCGCTGGGAGGCGATGCTCGGCTCTGCGCCCTTGGCTTCGTTCTCGGCCGCCATCTGCCGCTGCAGGGCGACCTTTGCCAGGTTGTCGAACTTCTCGGCGTCGGCGACGTCGCCGGCGGCGCGGAACTCGTCAGCCTTGCGGGAGGCGGCCAGTGCCTTGTTCCCCCAGTCGCGGGCGTTCTTGACGTCTTCGTTGTAGTCGTCTTCCAGCATGCGGAGGTTGCCGATGGTTTGCGCCACGGCGGACTCGGCTTCGGCGATGTTGTTGGTGTAGTCGCGGACCATCTGGTCCAGCATCCGCTGCGGATCCTCGGCGTTGTCCAGCAAGGAGTTGATATTGGCCTTTGCCAGCTGCGCGATCCGGCCGAAAATGGACTGCTTAACCATGGTGTTTGCCTTTCGTCCTGCTCTGTGTTGACCACTGACGTCCGTGAACAGTGGTGTCGTGCTTCTGTCCGCCCGCCGGGTTCTCCAGCGTGTTCCGACGGAAGTGTTTAGAAACTGCCGGAGTCTCCGCCGCCGAAATCACCGCCGCCAAAGCCGCCGTCCCCGCCGAAGCCGCCGCCTCCACCGCCATCACCCCAGCCGCCGCCGCCGCCCCAGCCGCCGTGGCCACCGTTGAGGATTGAGTTGATCAGGATGCCGCCCAGGATGGCGCCGCCCAGTCCGCCGCCGCCTCCGCCGCCGAACATGCCGCCACGGCCGAAGCCCTGGTTGGCATAGCCGTCAAAATGCTCGACGTCGGCCTGGGCCAGCTGTGCGGCCTGTGCTGCCAGGGCGTGGGCCTGCTGCGCGTAGGTAAGCGCGGTGACGGGGTCGGTGCGGGCAATGGAGAGTGCGTAGTCGAGGTTCCGCTGCGACTCCGCAAGCCTGGTGCGTGCCTCGGTGCCCACCCCGCCGCGGCGCGCGGTGATGTAATCGGAGGTGGCACTGATCTGGGCCTGGGCGGACATGATGGTCTGCTGCAGCGACGCCTGTGCGCGGCGGGCCTGCTCCTGCTGGTCCCGGATCCCGGTCAGGGCCTGGTCCAGGGACTGGTGCGCGGTTTCCACCCTCTGCAGGGTGGCGATGGGGTCAATCTTTCCACCCTGGATTTCGGTCTTCACCTGGGCAAGGGCGGCCTCCACCGCTGCCACTGGACCGGCCAGTTCGGCGTGGGTGCCGGACTGGATCATGGCCTTTGCCTGGGCCAGGTCCTGGGACGTATCCACCACCGCCGCTTCGAGGCCGTTGCGGGCCTGGTCGAGATTGGCGGCGACCTTGGCGATGGCATCCAGCAGGACGTTGGTCTGGTGCAGGCTTTCTTCGGCTGCGCGAACGGCCACTGCCGCCAGGCTGCTCTCGCCCTCGCCGAGCTTCTGCTGCGCGGTTTCGGAGGCGTTCTGGACGAACGCCAGCCGTTCCTTGGCCTGCACGATGTTGTCCGAGACCTGGGTCAGCGCACTGTCGGCGTACTTTGACCGCATGGCGGCAAGGGACTGCTCCGCGCTGGCGATCTTGGCGTCCGCTTCGCGGGCTCCGGTGTTGACCGCCGCAAGGGCCTGCGGTGCGTTCTTCTCCAGCTCACGCAGGGAGTCGAAGTCCGCCTTCTGCTCCTGCAGGGAGGCCAGGGCGGCTTCCGAGCGCCGGATGATCTCGCCCAGCCAGGTCCGCTGCTGCTCCTCGGTGTCCGGAATGTGGTCGTCCAGCTGCTGCTGAAGCTTGAAGGACTCCGTCATGTGGCCCTTCGCTTCCGCCAAAGCTTTGGTGAAGTTTCCGACGGCGGCATCACCGTACTGTGCCTGGGCAAAGCCGAGTTCCTGCTCGCTGGACTTGATGGCGTCATCCGCTTCGATGAGCAGGGATCCGCTCTTCCGGCGGAGTTCCTCCACGCTCAGTGACGCCAGCGGGTCCAGTTCTGCGCCCTGGGGGCCGTAGCTTCCACTGGACGCGTCCTTGCCGGCGGCCTTCTTTCGCCGGTTCCGGTAATACAGGTACGCGCCGCCGCCGGCCACCACCACGCCGGCACCCACCAGGATGCCCGCGCCGGCCCCGTCACCGGATGACACATTGCCGCTGCCGCCGCCGGCGGCATCGCCGATGGCTGAGGCGGTATCGATGGCAGCCTGGGCGAAGTCGCGCTTGCCCGCCCCGAGGTTGGCGGCGACAGCGTTCTGGGTGATGTTGCTGCGCTTGGAGTAAATGGAACTGGCGGAATTGGGCGAGAAGTAGTACTTGCCCTGCTCGGTGGCGATGGCAAGAATGGCGTCTGCTTTGCCCATTCCCTTGGCCTGCGCCACCGCATTGCTCCAGGCTGCGGGATCAGTGGGGTTCTCGAAAGACTTAACCGTGACCACGTACAGGTTGTACTTGTGGTCCTTCAGCAGCTTCTGGATGGCGTCCTGGACCTCGCCCTTCCGGCTGCCCAGGACGTTCGCGTCATCAACAATGTTGGTGCCGGAGGGGATGGTGACCGGGTTTTCGGCCCAGGCGGCGCCGGCGGGTACCGCCAGCAGCCCGGCAAGGCCGATCACGGCGAGGAAACGTTTGAACTTTGACCGCATGTGCAACCCTTCAGCACGCCTGACACCGATTCGGGACGAATCAGTCGTCGAATCCAACAGCGCCCCCACGCTTGGTGTGAAGCCGCAGGTCGCTGTGGCAATTCATCTTTGATTCTATGGTGCACCCCACAGCCAGTCCATGACGGCGAAT
Organism: Pseudarthrobacter sp. Pseusp20; assembly: GCF_059492155.1. Taxonomy (NCBI): domain Bacteria; kingdom Bacillati; phylum Actinomycetota; class Actinomycetes; order Micrococcales; family Micrococcaceae; genus Pseudarthrobacter; species Pseudarthrobacter sp. Pseusp20. Next base: position 3,212,067 of record NZ_CP168521.1, on the reverse strand, counting down.
ATGCCCCCAGCGAAACGCCCCGCCCTCCAGAAGGACATGACCGGAACGTTCAGGAAGCTCTCAGCAAACATCCGAGCTTGTTCCAGCGGGACGGTCCATAGTTAATGGCAGACGAGGATGAAAGGAAGTCCCATGACTGAGAATCAAACCCCAGGACCGGTCCCGGAGGACAGCCACGCGGGCAACCGGAACCCGTGGCAGCGGCAGGGCCAGCAGCAGAACGCGCAGCAGCCCGGTGACCGGCAGGTGGCCACTCAGTATGGGAACGGGACCGCGGACCAGGAGCCCGGCGGCTACAGCGGTGCGGAGCAGCGCGACCACACCCAGGAGTTGCCCGGAGCTCCACGTCCGGTGTATCCGCAGCGCCAGCCGTTTTACGGCCAGTCCGGATACTACGGCCAGCAGCAGCACCACGATAGCCAGCCCGTTCACGGCGGGGGCCCCGGCACGCCGAACGGCAACGCCGGCTACACCCCCAATCCCAAGGACGCGCCGCGCCGGAAGGCAACCTTTGGCGTCGGTACCCTCGTGGCCAGCATCCTCGCAGCAGGCCTTGTGGGAGGCGGCGTGGCTACGGTGGGTGCCGGCGAACTGTTTGGGAACACCGGGTCCAGCACTTCAACCGTCGGCAGCAACAGCCAGCCCGGCACGGTCATCGTCAACAACAAGGACGACGTCAACGCTATTACCGCGGCTGCCGTGAAGGCCTCGCCCAGCGTCGTCACCATCAGTGCCACCAGCGGCAGCTCAGGGGGCACGGGTTCGGGCATCGTCCTTGACGACCAAGGCCACATCCTGACCAACACCCACGTGGTGACCCTCGATGGCCAGACCGCCAATGCCACCCTCGAAATCCGGACCAGTGACGGAAAGGTCCTGCCGGCAAAGCTGGTGGGCACCGACCCCCTGTCCGACCTCGCCGTCATCAAGGTGGACGACACGTCAAGCCTGACCCCTGCCACCCTGGGTGATTCCTCCAAGCTGAACGTGGGTGATACGGCCATCGCCATCGGTTCCCCGCTTGGGCTGACCGGAACGGTCACGGACGGCATCGTGTCCACGCTCAACCGGACCATCAGCGTTGCATCGTCCGCAGCCCCGAAGGGCGGCGACAACAGCCAGGGCGGCGACCAGGGCTTCCAGTTCGCCCCTCCGGGCGGCGGCCAGAGCCAGCAAAGCGCGGGCGAGGGATCCATCGCCATCAACGTCATCCAGACTGATGCTGCCATCAACCCTGGCAACTCCGGCGGCGCCCTGGTGAACAGCAAGGGCGAGATCATCGGCGTCAACGTCGCCATTGCTTCCGCGGGCTCCGGGACGTCCACTTCCCAGAGCGGCAACATCGGCGTGGGGTTCAGCATCCCGATCAACAACGCCAAGCGCGTCGCCCAGGAAATCATCGACACCGGCAAGGCCTCGCACGGCCAGCTGGGTGTCAGCGTCAAGGCCAAGACGTCGGGTGCCTCCTCCGAATTCTCGGTGGGGGCCGACGTGGCAACCGTTGACCCCAACTTTGCCGCAGGAAAAGCCGGTATCAAGGTCGGTGACGTCATCACCAAGTTCAACGACCTCACCATCGGCGAACCGAACCAGCTGACCGCGGCCGTCCGCGAACAGCCGGCGGGCTCCACCGTGAAGATCACGGTCCAGCGCAGCGGCAAGGAACAGACATTCGACGTCACGCTGGGTGCCGCAGCCAGCTGAGGCCAGGCAGCAGCATCGTGCAGCAATGACGACGGCGGCGTTCCCATCCAAGGGGGCGCCGCCGTCGTCATGCTGAGCCACGGTGAGGGCCTGACACAGGCGTTAACGGAAGAGGGCGCAGGGGCGCGCCGATATGGTTAGCTAGGAGCTACCCGCCTGCCGGGCATTCCGCGGCCATGACCCACCCGGCTGGCTGTCCACAAGCATGGAAGGCTGCTGTAAACACAGTGGAAGAGACATTGAAGATCGTAGTCCTGGTCAAACATGTACCGGACGCCCAGTTCGACCGTCATCTCAACGGTGAGGGCAACACGGTGGACCGCGATGAAAGCATTCTGTCCGAGCTTGACGAGTACGCCCTCGAGGCAGCGCTGCAGCTGGCCGAGGCGAGGGGCGGGAGCAAAGCGGGCAACCAGGTCATCGCCCTGAGCATGGGACCCTCCGGAGCCGTCAACGCCGTCAAGAAGTCGCTGCAGATGGGCGCCACCGAGGGCGTTCACCTGACGGACGACGCCCTGGCCGGCTCGGACGCCGCGGCCACGTCGCTTGCGCTCGCAGCGGCCGTCCGCCACCTGGGCGACGTGGACCTGGTCATCACCGGCATGGCCTCCACCGACGGTGAAACCTCGCTTGTCCCGGCGCAGCTGGCGGAGCGGCTCGGGCTGCCCCAGGTGACCTTTGCCTCCACGCTGGAGGTCGACGGCGGCCGGCTGACGGCCCGCCGCGACGCGGATACCTCCTCGGAGACCGTGGAGGCGCCGCTGCCCGCCGTCGTATCCGTGACGGACCAGATCAACGAGCCCCGGTACCCCAACTTCAAGGGAATCATCGCAGCCAAGCGCAAGAGCATCACCACACTGTCCCTGGCCGACATCGGTGTGGACCCCGCCCAGGTCGGCTTCGCCGGTTCCTGGACCAGCGTGGCCAGCGCGGAACAGCGGCCGCCCCGGACTGCAGGGACCATCATCACCGACGAGGGCGACGCCGGCATCAAGCTGGTTGACTTCCTGGCCGCCCAGAAGCTGCTCTAAGAGGGACATCGACATGGCAAAAGTACTCGTATTCATCGACAACCCCGGCGAATCGCTCAAGAAGAGCAGCCTTGAGCTGCTGACCCTGGCCCGTTCCCTGGGCGGGGGCGCCGTGGCGCTCAACGGAGACCTTTCCGACGGCGCCGCAGCCACCTTCGCCGAATACGGCGTGGAAAGCATCCTGCGCCCGTCTGCCCAGGACCTGGATGACTTCCTGGTGGCACCCAAGGCCGCCTACGTGGCCGCCGCGGCTGAAGCCAGCGGCGCCGGCATCGTGCTGCTGGACAACTCGCCCGAAGGCAAGGAGATCGCGGCGCGGGCGGCTATCCGGTTGAACGCCGGGGTCATTACTGACGTGGTGGCCGTGGACCCGGACGGCACTGCCCACAAGTCCGTCCTGGCCGGCTCGTACAACACGGACTGCAAAGCCACCACCCCGGTTTCCGTGCTGACCCTGAAGGCCAACAACGTCACCCCGGAACCTGCCCCTGCACCCACAACGCCCGAAACAGCGACGGTTGAGGTCCCCGCGGTGGCTGCAGCCGCCCGGATCACGGCCCGTGAGCAGAAGGTGGCCAGCGGCCGGCCCGACCTCACGGACGCACGGATCGTGGTTGCCGGCGGACGCGGCATGGACGGCGACTTCGGCCCGGTGGAAGAGTTGGCCGATGCCCTCGGTGCCGCCGTGGGCGCCTCCCGTGCCGCCACGGACGCGGGCTGGATCAGCCACGATGCCCAGGTGGGGCAGACCGGCAAGACAGTTTCCCCGCAGCTGTACATCTCCGCAGGCATCTCCGGCGCCATCCAGCAAAAAGCCGGAATGCAGACGTCCAAGGTCATCGTTGCCGTGAACAAGGATGCCGAGTCCCCGGTCTTCGAGATTGCGGATTTCGGCATCATCGGCGATGTGTTCGAAGTCCTCCCGCAGGCCACCGCCGAGATCAAGAAGCGAAAAGGCTGAATCGTTGACTGCCTCCCACAGGCAGGCAGGGAGCCCGTTCAACCCGGACATACACCGGGTTGGGCGGGTGCTCTGTTTTGCGGCCCACCCTGACGACATCGATTTTGGCGCAGCCGGCACCGTTGCCGCCTGGACGGCGGCCGGCGTGGAGGTCAGCTACTGCATCATGACCGACGGCGACGCCGGCGGCTTCGACCCGGCGCACCGCGCGGACATCATCGCCATGCGCGACGCCGAGCAGCGCCGTGCCGCGGAACTGGTGGGCGTCACCGACATCCACTACCTTCACCAGCGGGACGGGTACCTCGAGCCGTCGCACGAGGTGATGAAAGGGGTGGTGCGGCTGATCCGGGAACTCCGTCCCGACGTCGTCCTCGCCATGCATCCGGAACGGAACTGGCAGCGGATCCAAAAGAGCCATCCCGACCACCTGGCCGTGGGGGAAGCGGTAACACGTGCCGTGTATCCCGCGCTCGAGAACCCGTTCGCCTACCCGGAACTGGCCGAAGCCGGCCTGGCAGCCTACAAGCTGCCGTGGCTGTGGCTTTACGCCGGACCCGAGGAACGGGAGAACCACTTCGTGGACGTCACCGCCCAGGTGGACGCCAAGCTGGCCGCCATCCATGTCCACGTCAGCCAGCATCCTGACGTGGCTGCCATGGAAGCCGCCGTCCGGCAGGGTATGCGGCTCAATGCCGCACGGGCCGGGCTGCCGGAGGGGCACAGCGCGGAAGCCTTCCACGTGGTGGCAATCAACGGGCCCGGGACCATCGCAGGCTTTTGAGTTGGAAAGCGCCCCCGGTTCCTTCCTCAGGAAGGAACCGGGGGCGCTTTACTGTTTGACGGCTGATGCCGGGGCCGGGTCAGGCTCCCAGCGGGGCTGCCGCCACCGTGGGCAGGGTGGGGGCCTTGGACCCGCCCGCCGGCTCAACTGTGATTCCCAGTGAAGCGGCCGAGTGGATGCCCTGGACCACCGCAGGCTTGGACAGGGCCTGTTCGTCCATGAGGCCCTGCGACACCGGTGCGGAGCCGTCCTTGGGGATCAGCCACATCTGGTAGACCTTGCCCGCCGGGGGAGCGGGCACGCCGCTCATCTTCACTACGGCCGCGTCCTCCGACGCTGAAATCAGGAGGATGGCCTTGCCGCCGCCCACCACGTTCACGGAAGCTTCGCGCAGGTCCCCGGCCCTGGCCACCTGGTTGACCGGATCGTTTTGGTCGGCAATGTAGGCGCCAACGCCCACGCCGCCCAGGGCAATGGCTGCTGCAGCTGCCACGCCGACCAGCCAGCGCCGGGCGCCGGAAGCGCCGCGCCGGTCCTCCCGGCGCTTGCGGGCCTGCGCCAGCTCATCGCGAGCTTCCGGCCCTGCAGGCTTGCCTTCAAATGGGGTTGGCGGGGTGCCTGCGGCCGGTACGGCTCCACCGGGCAGCCCCTCCTGCCCGGGGAATTGGGCAGGAAGCTGCGCAATGATCCGCTCGAAGAGGTCCGACGGGGGTTCTTCCTCCACCCGGAAAGTGCGCGCCAGCGCCTCGCGGGACTGCCGGACGCGGTCCAGGAAGGCCAGGCGCTCCGCTGCCGGGGCCGAGGAGATGTACTGGTCAATGGTGTCGCGTTCCTGCTCCGTGACCGCATCCAGGGCGTAGAGCTCGGCCAGGTCAACGGCGCGGCCTGACGCAAGGTCCATGGCGACAGCGTCGCCGAAGGAACCCGAACGTCCACTGCGCCCTTCGTCCATACCGCTCATCTCAACTCACCCCCAAACAGGTCTTCAATCGGATCAGTCCATCGCGGATGCGGGACTTGATGGTGGGCACGGCTGCGTTCAGCCGTTCGGCGACCTCCCGGTAGGTGAGGCCGCCGTAGTAGGCAAGGCGCACGGATTCCTGCTGTGTTTCGGTCAGCGTCCCCAGGCAGCGGACCACCGCCTCAGCCTCAAGCCGGCTGCCCACTTCGTCGGAAACACTGTCGTGGTCGATGTCCTGCGTGCTGGCCCCGTACCTGGCTTCCCTGTCGGTGGAAGACTGCGACGAGCGCACCTTGTCCACGGCCCGCCGGTGCGAGATGGTCATCAGCCAGGAAAGCGGGCTCCCTGCCTGCGGATCGAACTTCGCCGCGTTCTGCCAGACCTGCAGGAAGACCTCCTGGGTGGTGTCCTCGCTGAGTTCGGGATCGATCAGGACGCGCCGTGCCATGCCGAAGACCCTGCGGGACGTCAACTGGTAGAACTCGGCGAACGCCGCCTGGTCTCCGCGGGCGATGCCCGCGAGCAGGATTGACAGGCGTTGGCTGAGGTCTGCCGGCGGGTCAGTCACCGCGGCGGAGCCCTCGGAATTTGGCGCGTTGGGAGTTTCCATTAAGTCCAAGCATAAGTCTCCGGGCGGCGAATCCTGAGCACTGCCGTGCCGGTTGCGGCTTGCCTGCCTGGATCCTGACTCCAGTAGTGTCACCTGCCGCTCCTTGCTCCGCTCGAATGTCGTCAAGAGCCATTCGAGGCCGGAGGCGGGGCGGATGGGACGGCGGCTGAAGAATTTGCATGGCTCCTGGGAGGGGGCGCCGGTCCGGACGACTGCTACAGCCTGGCCCCCGGAAAACCTTGCTGGCGCCAGGCCTCATACACGGCAATCGAGGCGGCGTTTGCGAGGTTCAGGGAACGCAGGGCCGGCAGCATGGGCAGGCGCACGGTGGCCGTTACATGGGGATCGGTCTTCAGTTCCGCCGGCAGTCCCACGGATTCACGGCCGAACATCAGTACATCACCGGGACGGTAGGTGATGTCCGTGTAGCTGGTGGTGCCGTCAGAGGTGAAGGCGTAAACGTTCCCGGGCTGAAGGTGCTCCCAGGCGGCTTCGATCGACTTGTGCACAGTGACGACGGCGAGGTCGTGGTAGTCGAGGCCCGCCCGGCGGAGTTTTGCGTCAGAGAAGTCGAACCCCAGGGGTTCCACAAGGTGCAGCTCTGCGCCGGTGATTGCGGCAAGGCGGATGGCGTTGCCGGTATTGCCGGGGATTTCTGGGGCATGGAAAAGGATGCGGAACACCTCCCCATCCTAGCGATCCGTTCTTAGTGCATTCCCCGCAGCAGCCTTGCGAGGACCGGAACGTTGACGGTGTTCGGGGCAGGGCCCGATGCCAGGAACTCCTTCAGGCCGCGCACCATGCCGGCGGCATTGACGATCTGGACGGTCTCCAGGGCGCCCGCGGGGCGCCGGTGGTGGTCGATCACGGGTTCGTGGAGGTTGCCGTCCGGGCTGTGCACCACGGTCCATCCGGTGACGTTCAGCTCGGGAAAGATGTCCTGCATGGCCCACACCACGCGGGCGAGCTGCGGTGGTGCCACCGCGCGGCCGCCGTGGTTGAGGGTCCGGCCGTCCCATGCATAGGCGCCCTTGGGCAGCAGCATGGAGTTGACCAGGGCCAGCCGGTAGCCGGACAGGACCGCGTGGTCGATGTGGCTGTTGTCCGCGGGCGACTGCAGGCCGTTGATGAGCCGCGCGGCCGGGATGGCCGGAAGCACCTGCCGGGTCAGCAGCTGAACGGTGCGCATCTCGCGCTGGATGCGGGCCTCGGCACCGAAGATACCCCGTTTCCGCGGCATCCCGTGTACCTGTTGGCGGGCCTGGGCAAGGGGAATGAGCGGGACCGCGGAGCCAGCTGCCTCGTACGGCGGAACGTAGACCGGCGGGTCGCCTGCGGTGTTCCTGCCGTTGTCCGGCCTGCGGACGGTGGCAGAGGCCCGGCTTCCGGCGGCGGGCGCATCAAAGTGGGCGCCGCCGTCGGACGTGTCACGGACCGCACCCGCGCCATAGGTGCGGTCGTAGGCTTTCCGGCGCTGCGGATCGATGAGGGTCTCGTACGCGGCGGTCACCCGGCGGAAGGTTGCGGCGTCACCCCCGTGGTCCGGGTGTGCCGCCCTGGCAGCGCGCCGGTACGCCACCTTGATTTCCTTTTCGGTGGCGGTGACGGCCACGCGAAGGACCTGGTAGTGGGAGCTGCTGCTCTCGGTCAAGATCTTCCTTTTCTTGATGCGCGGCGTCTTAATTCTCCGCAGGGAAAGCAAAGTGCCCGCCCAGTCTAGCCAGCACGGTTGATGGGCCTGCCGTAACAACGAATGTCCGGGGCTTCCAGGTTCCCGGCGGACGGCGTCTAGACTCTTGCCTGCGCGGCCGGACACCGGCCGAAGGGGATGCGACGGACTGGAGACGGATATGCCGACGACGGCGGGACGGGCCGGCAGGGCATGGAACCGGGGAGTGCAGCCCGCCATTGCAGGCCTGGTTGCGGTGCTTCTTGGCGGCTGCAGCGTGGACGTCCGGGATCCTTCCGTGCCTGCTGCCCCTGCCAGCACGCCCGTTCTGTCCACGCCAACCATCACCCCGGGCCACGACGCCGCTGCAGTGGCGGGACGGGACCTGCCCTTTGCCGCCGGTGGCACCTTGGCGCCCGGGGTGCCGGTGGGAATTTCTGACGGGCTGAGGGACGTGCCCGGCTGGAAGGTCACCAAGGACAACGTGTCGGGCGCCAGCGAATACGTTAAGGCGGATGGGTGCGTTGTCGCCGCACGGGTCAGTACGGGCCAGGGGCCGCTGGTCCGCGGCGATGACCGTGAATCGTCCGTCGCCCTTTTCCAGTACCTGGACGCCACCATCCAGCCCTCGTACCTGAAGACCGGGACTTTGCGGTGGGGTGGTACCCCCGAGGCTCCCGGCAAGAATGTGGAAGTGCTGGCGCTGGAGCAGACGGCTCCCGGCGGAAGGTCCACCGCCGTGCTGGCGAGGGTCTTCGGCACCGCAGGCTCCTCGGCCTATATATCCGTGTCCTGCCCGGATCCGGCCACCTTGGCCACGGCGCGCGACGAGGTGGTCCGCTACCTGCCGTTGCTGCCTCCGTCTGCTTGAGCCCGGACAGCGTACATGCATGGGCCCTGTTGCAGGGCTGGGGCGCGGGGTCCGGCTCGTAAAACCGCCGGCGGCTGGAGGGCTCAGCTGCCGGCGGCTTTGGGTGTGCACAACGCTCCGCGCCGTGAGTAATGCTGTGCGCTGTCTGTAGTGCTTGCGCCTGGCCGGCGCCAGCGGCGTCAGGCAGCAGTTCGGCTGGTCCCCATCGACAGCCGGTTAAGGGCCAGCGCGCCGACCAGCAGCCCGAAGTCCCGGAGGGCCACGTCGTAGAAACTTCCCAGCAGGAGCAGGTTGACGATGATCCCTGCCAGCCACGCCGCCACGAGCAGCGAACCATACTTCGGCCGGACAGCCACGACGATGCCCGCGATGATCTCCACTGCGCCGACGATGTACATGAAGGTCTGGGGCGGCAGCGGCACCACCGCTGTTGCCTGGGGCGCCAGGTAGATGGTCCAGTCAGTCAGGATGTTCGTGAACTTGTCCAGGCCGAAAAGGACCGGAGCAACGGTGAAGACGGTACGCAGCAGCACGAACGCCTGCCGGGCCGCCGGCATGGTGGTTGATGCGTGCTGGGCCCGCACTGCCGACGCTGATTTCATGGTGTTCTCCTTCTAAAAGTAGGTATGCCCATTTTAGAAAGCGCACGTTCTATAATCAATAGATCTTGACTTTGGATTGGTGGGCATTATGTACCGACTTCCCTGGGCTGACAGGATTGCTGCCGTTGCCTCGCTGACGGACGCCAAGAGGCTGCATCTTTTCGAGCTCGTGGCATCATCACCACGGCCGCTGGGGCGCGACGATGTTGCCGAGGCCGCAGGCATGGCCCGCAGCACAGTGTCATTCCACCTGGACAGGCTGGTCCAGGACGGTTTGCTGGCGGTGGAGTTCCACAAGCCCGCAGGAAGGACGGGGCCGGGCTCCGGCCGCCCCGCCAAGATGTACCGGACAGTGGGGAGTGAAATCGGCGCGTCGGTGCCGGACCGGAACTATGACCTCGCCGGGGAACTCATGGCGACCGCCATCGAAGCCTCCCAGGCCGACGGCGCGCCTGTGGCTGAGTCGCTCCGCGCGGCCGCCTTCCTGAAGGGCCGGGAACTGGCGGAAGCGGCGGGGGACCTGGAAGAGTTCCTGACCGAATCGGGCTACCAGCCAGAGCACGACGGCGAGGGCGGTTACCTGCTTCCCAACTGCCCGTTCCACCGCCTGTCGCGGGCACATGCGGCAGTGGTGTGCGATATGAACGGCGCCTTCCTGCGCGGGGCCGCGGTGGGGTGTGGCAGTCCGGAAGAGCGCGTTGCCCCAGCTGCCGGCGCCGGCCATTGCTGCGCGAGGATTACCGGCGGGGACTGACCGGCTCCCCGGGGATGCGGCGGCAGGCCACGATAGAATTGGGGGATGCCCGCCTATCTCGACCATGCCGCCACCACTCCGCTGTCCGCAGCGGCGCTCGCCGCCCTGACGCGTGAACTGGCCCGGACCGGGAACCCGTCGTCGCTTCATGGATCGGGACGCCGGGCGCGCCGTGCCGTTGAGGATGCGCGCGAGGTGATCGCAGCGGCCGCGGGAGCCCACCCCTCCGAGGTAATTTTCACCTCCGGAGGCACCGAATCGGACAACCTCGCAGTGAAGGGCATGTACTGGTCCCGCGTGGCAGAGGACCCACACCGGCGCCGCATCCTTTGCTCCGCCGTCGAACATCATGCGGTGCTGGACACCGTCGAATGGCTCGAACGCCACGAGGGTGCCGACGTGACCTGGCTGCCGGTGGACGGCAAGGGTGTCCTGGACCTCGACGTCCTCGAAGCCGAGCTCGCGCGCGACCCCGCCGCCGTGGCCCTGGTGACCGTGATGTGGGCGAACAACGAGGTGGGCACCATCCAGCCCATCCACCGGGTGGTTGAGCTGGCCCATGCCGCCGGCGTCCCCGTGCACTCGGACGCCGTCCAGGCATTCGGCTCCGTCCCGGTGCACTTCAAGGAATCGGGCCTGGACGCGATGTCCATCTCCGGACACAAGATCGGCGGCCCGGTGGGCGTGGGCGCACTCCTGCTGGGCCGCGCTGTAAAACTGACGCCGGTACAGCACGGCGGCGGCCAGGAACGTGATGTCCGCTCCGGCACGCTGGACACCGCCTCCATCGCTGCCTTCGCTGCCGCCGCGGAGGCCGTCACCGCCGGGCTGCCGGCGGAAGCGGCGCGGGTTGCCGCACTGCGTGACCGCCTGATCGAGGGCGTCCGGGAAAGCGTTCCGGAGGCCGTCCTCCGCGGGGCACCCCACGGAGGACGGCTGCCAGGCAATGCCCATTTCACGTTCCCCGGCTGCGAAGGTGACTCGCTGCTGTTCCTTCTTGACCTGGCCGGCGTCGAATCATCCACCGGCTCGGCGTGCACCGCCGGCGTGCCGCGGCCATCCCACGTGCTGCTCGCCATGGGCCTGGACGAGGAAACGGCACGCGGAGCCCAGCGTTTCAGCCTGGGGCACGCGTCCACCGAGGCCGACGTTGATGCTTTGCTGAGGGCGCTTCCGGAGGCTTATGCGCGGGCCCGCCAGGCCGGCATGGCCGGGCACGAGTCCTCCATCCAGACAGCAGGAACCGTGGCGCGGCAGGCGCTGCGCGGCGTGTGAACGCGCCACCCGACGTTCTTCGTGCCCATACCGGCCTGGATCGTGCCGGCCGATTTGCCTGCCACCGTAGAATAGATAGGCGAAGATCGTTTCCGCTGCCGGTGGGTCCCAGCCCGGCCCGGAAGAACATATCCCCCAACAGAAGGCCAGCATGCGAGTACTAGCAGCCATGAGCGGCGGAGTGGACTCCGCTGTTGCCGCCGCCCGCGCGGTGGAGGCCGGGCACGACGTCGTCGGCGTCCACCTGGCCCTCTCGCGCATGCCCGGCACCCTGCGCACGGGCAGCCGCGGCTGCTGCACCATTGAGGACTCCCGGGATGCCTGGCGCGCCTGCGACGTTTTGGGCATTCCCTATTACGTGTGGGATTTCTCGGAGCGCTTCAAGGAAGACGTCGTCCAGGACTTCATCGATGAATACGCGGCCGGCAGGACGCCCAACCCCTGCATGCGCTGCAACGAACGCATCAAGTTCGCGGCCCTGCTGGAAAAGGCCATCGCCCTGGGCTTTGATGCCGTGTGCACCGGCCACTACGCCAAGGTGATCGAAGACGCCCACGGTAACCGGGAACTGCACCGCGCCGCGGACTGGGCCAAGGACCAGAGCTACGTCCTTGGCGTCCTCACCCACGAACAGCTCAAGCACTCCATGTTCCCGCTGGCCGACACCCCGTCCAAGGTCGAGGTGCGTGCCGAAGCGGAGCGGCGGGGCCTGTCTGTCGCCAACAAGCCGGACAGCCATGACATTTGCTTCATTCCCGACGGCGACACGGCGGGTTGGCTTGCGGAAAAAATCGACATGACCACCGGCGACATTGTCGACGAGACCGGCGCGAAGGTGGGGGAGCACCCGGGAGCCAACGCGTTCACGGTCGGCCAGCGGCGCGGACTAAAACTCGGAACTCCCGCTGCCGACGGCAAGCCCCGCTTCGTCCTGGAAATCCGGCCCAAGGAAAACAAGGTGGTGGTGGGTCCCGAGGCGCTGCTGGCGATCGACGAGATCCGCGGCATCAAGGTGTCCTGGGCGGGACTTCCGATCGCCGAGGTGGAAACGGGAGCTGAGTTCGACTGCTACGCCCAGGTCCGGGCGCACGGGGACCCGGTGCCGGCCACTGCCAGGATGGAGCCTGCCACGGACGGAGCCGGAGGCCAGCTGGTGGTCCGGCTGGTGACGCCCCTGAGGGGGGTGGCCCCCGGCCAGACAGTGGTGCTCTACCAGGGCAGCCGGGTACTGGGCCAGGCCACCATCGACACCGCCCGGTCGCTGCAGCGCGCCGCGCTCTAGCCACACCATCCCAAAGCACCGTCCCGGTTGTCGCCGGGGCGGTGCTTTGGCGTTTCCGGCCGATTCCTGTCCCTCAGGCGCCTGCATCCGCAGTCCGACCAGTGGGCAGGGGTACCAATGAGATAAATTTTGTGTTTCAACTCACAAATTGGCCGTCCCGAGGGCTGACTCTCTGATTGAATCTAGGGATCAGCCCTGTGCTCCGGGGCAGGGGCACCCACGCCCATGTGCCCGGAGCGCACGTTCTCATCGGACAGAAAGCTCACAGATGACGAAGAGCAACAAAGCCCTGCATGGCGCGATCGCGCTGGCAGGCATTTCCGCGCTGGCAATGACGGCCTGCACAGGCCCGTCCGGAGGCGGAAGCAGCACAGCATCGGGAAGTGCAGGCAGCATCATTGCTTACGGCACCACCGACAAAGTCACTGCCCTGGACCCGGCGGGGTCGTACGACAACGGTTCGTTCATGGTGATGAACCAGATCTACTCCTTCCTGATGAACTCCAAGCCCGGCGGCGCCGAACCTGCACCGGACCTGGCCGAATCGGGTTCCTTTACTAAACCCACGGAATTCACGGTCAAGATGAAGAGCGGCCTTAAATGGGCCAATGGGCACGTACTGGACTCCAAAGACGTGAAGTTTTCGTTCGACCGCCAGGTCAAGATCGCTGATCCCAACGGGCCTGCATCCCTGCTGACCAACATCCAGTCCATTGCCACCCCGGATGCCACCACAGTGGTGTTCACCCTCAAGCAGGCCAACGATCAGACCTTCACCCAGATCCTGCAAAGTCCCGCGGCCCCCATTGTCGACGATGAAGTCTTCCCGGCGGACAAACTCCTCAGTGACGAGGAGATCGTCAAGGCCAAGGCCTTCCACGGCCAGTACGTTATCGACTCCTACAACAAGAACACGCTGGTGAGCCTCACGGCTTGGCCCGATTACAACGGTGTCCTCGGCAAACCGGCCAATTCCGGCGCCACCATTAAGTACTACACCGACCAGACCAACATGAAGCTGGAAGTCAAGGGTGGGCAGATCGACGTTGCCAACCGCAGCCTCAGCGCCACGGACATTGACGACCTCAAAAAGGACTCCAACGTCAAGGTCAACGTCGGCCCCGGCGGCGAGATGCGGTACATCGTCTTCAACTTCGACACCATGCCCTTCGGCGCCAAGACTCCCGAAGCAGATCCTAAGAAGGCGCTGGCCGTGCGGCAGGCCATGGCCAACCTCGTTGACCGCCAGGCCATTTCCGACCAGGTCTACAAGGGCACCTATCTGCCCATGTGGTCCAATGTTCCGTCCGGTTTCCTCGGCGCCAACGAATCCTTCAAGCAGGCGTACGGCGACGGAAGCGGCAAGCCGAGCCTGGACAAGGCGAAGAAGGTCCTCAGCGACGCCGGCATCAGCGGTCCGGTCAATCTCAAACTGCAGTACAACCCGGACCACTATGGCAAGTCCTCGGGTGACGAATATGCCATGGTCAAGGACCAATTGGAGAAGAGCGGCCTCTTTACCGTAGATCTGCAGTCCACCGAGTGGGTCACCTACAACTCGGCATCGAAGAAGGACAGCTACCCCGTCTTCCAGCTTGGCTGGTTCCCGGACTTCAGTGATGCGGACAACTACCTGACCCCCTTCTTCCCTAAGGGCGGCTTCTTCAACAACCACTACTCCAACACCGACGTCGAAGCGCTGATTGCCAAGCAGTTGGTCACTGCCGACAAATCGGAGCGTGTTAAGACTATCCAGGACATTCAAAACCAACTGGCCAAGGACATTTCCACCCTGCCGCTGCTGCAGGGAGCCCAGGTGGCCGTTTCAGGGAAAAACGTGAAGGGCGTGGATTCCACATTGGACGCATCCTTCAAGTTCAGGCTCGGGACCGTTTCCAAGTAATCACCAATCCGCCAGCTTAGGAGGTGGGGCCTGCGCGGCTCCGCCTCCTAACTGTTGGCCCCACATCTTTCGTTTTCTTACCAAGCAGGGACAGCATGGCCACAATGATCGATGCGCCGCCGCCAACGGTAGCGCCGCCCAAATCCAAATCCGCCGGAGGTGGCCTCGGGAGATACATCCTGATCCGCTTCCTGCTTATCTTTCCGACGATCTTCATCCTCGTCACCCTGGTCTTCTTCCTGATGCGGATCACTGGCGATCCCATCACCGCATCCCAAGGCGGACGCCTGCCGCAGGAGCAGATTGATGCGTTGATCCACCAGGCTGGTTATGACCGGAGCCTGTTCATTCAGTACGTCGAGTACCTTGGCAACATCGCCACAGGCAACTTCGGAAGGACCATCTCAGACGGGCGGCCCGTCATCGAGATGCTGACCACTTTCGGGGCCGCCACGCTGGAACTGAGCATCAATGCCTTGATCGTGGCGCTGCTGGTGGGGATTCCGCTGGGGATGTTTGCCGCCCACAAACGCGATAAGGTTCCGGACGCCCTCCTGCGGTTGTTTGCCATTCTTTGCTACGCCACTCCTGTCTTCTTCGCAGGTCTGCTGCTGAAGCTGGTCTTTTCCGTAGGCTTGGGCTGGTTCCCCGTCGCGGGCCGTGCATCCACCACAACGGAACTGGCGATGGGCAGGCTGGCAGCGCCCAGCCGGATCTACTGGCTGGACGCCCTGCGCAGCGGTGACCTGGCAGCTTTTGGCGACATCGTCCACCACGCGGTTCTGCCTGCCGTCGCCCTCGGCCTGCTTACAGCCGGTGTTTTCCTGCGCCTGGTCCGCACCAACGTCATTGGCACCCTGGGCAAGGATTATGTTGAGGCCGGCCGCTCCCGTGGAGTCAGCGAATTCCGGCTTGTGACAAAGCATGCCTACAAGCCGGCCCTGATCCCCATCATCACCGTTATGGGCCTGCAGATCGCCTTGATGCTCGGCGGCGCGGTGCTGACGGAAACCACTTTTGAGTGGAAGGGCCTTGGGTATCAGCTGGCGCAGTACCTGACGGCGCGTGACTTTGTTGCGGTCCAGGGGATAGTCATGCTTCTGGCCGTCATCGTTGCGGTCACCAATTTCGTGGTGGACATTGCTGCCGCCCTGATTGATCCGCGGGTGAGGTACTGATGAATAACGAAGCCCTGCCCCATCCCAAAAAGCCGCTGCTCGACCGCCTGCCGGTGGCGTCCCACATCCGCCAAAGCGTTGGCCTGCAGCGCACGATGCTGCTGATCGGCGTCGTGCTTTGTGTTGTTTTTGTGGTGGCTGCTGTTTTCGCGCCGCTGCTGGCGCCCTATGGTTTCTCCCAGATTTCCGATGAAGCAGGCTCGTTTCCGGCCCAGGCGGAACCCGGTGGCAAGCACCCATGGGGGACGACTGTTGGAGGCTACGACGTCCTGTCACGCGTGATCTGGGGATCACAGACAGCCGCAGCGGTGCTTGTGGCCGCTGTCGTGATGTCAATCTTCCTCGGGGTATTTCTGGGGCTCGTCAGTGGCTACATTGGTGGCTGGCTGGACCGGGTTCTTGTGGTGGTTGCTGATGCCATCTATGCCTTTCCGACCCTCCTCGTAGCGATCGTTATGTCCATCGCGATCAATAAGGGGCAGTCCGGATTCTGGGGTGGAATCCTCGCCTGCGGGCTGGCGATCACCGCAGTGTTTGTCCCGCAGTACTTCCGGGTGATACGTGCCGAAACCATACGGCTGAAAGCCGAACCGTTCGTGGAATCCGCCCAGGTGGTAGGTGCCTCCAGCGCCAGGATCATCGGCCGGCACATTTTCGCCAACGCCACCAGGACCCTGCCATTGATCTTCACCCTCAACGCATCGGAAGCCATCCTGACCTTGGCAGGGCTGGGCTTCCTGGGCTTTGGCATTGAGCCGAGCTCCGCTGCGGAATGGGGATTTGACCTGAACAAGGCACTTTCCGATGCCTCCTCGGGCATCTGGTGGACCGGTGTGTTCCCTGGCTTGGCCATAGTCCTGACGGTCGTCGGACTCACCTTGGTCGGGGAGAGCATTAATGACCTGAACGACCCGCGCCTGCGCGGACGCAAGCGTGCCGGCGGCACGGCGCCGGCCCCGGTGGCCAATGAGGCCATCGCTGCAGAAGTGAGGAATTCATGACAGGCAACATCGAATCGTCGCCGGTACACCAGCCCGACGCCGGCCAGCACGTGCTCGACATCGACCACCTGCAGGTCACGTTCGCCACGGACGCAGGCGACGTCCACGCAGTCAAGGACGTGAGCCTCAACGTCAGGAAGGGTGAGGTCCTTGCCATCGTGGGGGAGTCCGGCTCCGGCAAGACCGTCACGGCCAAAACCATCCTGGGCCTGCTCCCGGAAACCGCCACGAGTTCCGGCGCGGTCCTGATCAACGGCACCAACATCATCAGCCTCAGTCCGCACCGGCTGCGGCAGATCCGCGGCCGGGATGTGGCCATGGTGTTCCAGGAGCCGTCCACGGCCCTGAACCCCGTATTCACAGTGGGCTGGCAGATCGCCGAGGGGATTCGCGCCCACGCCGCCGTGGATGGCGGAGGCCGCGTCTCGGCAAAGGAGGCCAAAGCACGGGCAATCGAGGCGCTCCGCAAGGTGGGCATCCCTGACCCGGAACACCGCGTCAACTATTACCCGCACCAGTTCTCCGGAGGGCAGAAGCAGCGTGTGGTGATCGCCGCCGCGCTGGCGCTGAACCCCGGACTGATTGTCGCCGACGAGCCCACCACCGCCCTCGACGTCACCGTCCAGGCCGAGATCCTGGAGCTGCTGCGAGACCTTCGCGACAAGTACGGCACGTCCATAGTGCTGATCACGCACAACATGGGCGTGGTGGCTGACCTGGCGGACCGCGTGGTGGTGATGTACCAGGGCGACGTTGTGGAGGAAGCCCCGGCGAAGACGTTGTTCGCTGAACCCCGCCAGGACTACACCCGCAAGCTCCTGGCTGCAGTCCCGCACCTGGGCCGGAATTCCGCGTCCGCAGGCCTTACCGAACGGCGCCACCAGGATGAGGAAGTCCTTGTGGCTGCTGACAACCTGGTCATCGAGTATCCGGGGCGGCTCGGCACCCCCGCCTTCAAGGCCGTGGACGGCGTCAGCTTCACCCTGTCCAGGGGTGAGGTTTTCGGCCTGGTGGGCGAATCGGGGTCCGGCAAGACCACCATCGGGCGGGCGATCGCCGGGCTCAACCGGACCACCGGCGGCAGCCTGAAGGTGCTGGGCTATGAGATGCTCAACCTTCGCGAACGCACTTTCAAGCCGCTCCGCAAGGACATCGGCTTCGTGTTCCAGGACCCCGCCGCCTCCTTTAACCCGCAGCTGACCATCGGGGAATGCATCGCCGAACCTATGGTCATCCACACAAATCCAAGCCCGGCCCAGGCGCGGAAACGCGTCGGTGAGCTGCTCGAATCAGTCCAGCTGCCGGCGTCGTACGCGGCCCGTTACCCGCACGAACTGTCCGGCGGCCAGCGGCAGCGGGCATCACTGGCGCGGGCGCTGAGCCTGAACCCGCGGCTGCTGATAGCGGATGAGCCGACGTCGGCCCTGGACGTTTCGGTGCAGGCAAAGGTCCTGGAGCTGTTCAGGGACATCCAGGAGGAGTTCGGCTTCGGCTGCCTGTTCATCAGCCATGACCTGGCTGTAGTGGACATCCTGTCCTCGTGGGTGGGCGTGCTGTACAAGGGCAAGCTGGTGGAGCAGGGGATCGGAAGCCAGGTCATGGGGAACCCCCAGCATGACTACACGCGCCGGCTGATCGCCTCCCTGCCCGTGCCGGACCCGGCCGAACAGGCCAAACGCCGGGAGGAGCACCGGGCACTCCTGGGCATCTGACCCTCCAGGCCCGCAGTGTGGGGCGCCGGTGCCGGCGGACGGCCGCACCGGCGCTTCACACCCGCGTCGATTCCGTCGGCTCCCATAGACTGGAGCCATGACGCAGCACAACCCCAGCACTCCTGGCTCCGACGATTTTGATCCCTCCGCCAGCTCACTGGCTGGCCACGTGGACGATTCGGTGATGGCTGAACTGCTGTCCATCCGCTCCAGCATCGACAACATTGATGCCACCCTGGTGTACCTCCTGGCCGAGCGATTCAAGGCCACGCAAAAAGTGGGCTTCCTGAAGGCAACACACCGCCTTCCGGCCGGCGACCCAGGACGTGAAGCAGCCCAGATCGCGAGGCTGCGACGCCTCGCCGAGGACGCCCACCTTGACCCGGCATTCGCAGAGAAGTTCCTCAACTTCATCATCGGCGAGGTGATCCGCCATCACGAGGCCATCGCCGAGGACCACCAGGCCTCGTCGGGCCAGCAGCCGCAGACTTCCGCACTGGCGTGAGCCGGGAACAGCACCAAAGGGGCCCAGCCCCGCGTCCGGCCGCGGCTCCCTTCCAGGAGGTCACAGCCAGGGAAGTGACGGCCACCGGACTGGGACCGTGGCCGGGCGAGGACCCGCTGGAAGCCGCCCGGATCATCCGCGGCGAGCTCGGCAGCCCGCACCTGCCATTCCTCGCCGAACTGCCCGACCGCGGTGTCGGCTCAGACGCCCTGGGCCGTACGGCCTCGTTCCTGGAAGAGCTGGCGGTGGACGTCCAGCCCTACGGATGGCGGCTTGTTGACCGCCCCGGCAAGGACATGCAGCGTGCCGTGTCGGCGCTGTCCACCGACCTGAATGTCCTCGCCGACGTCGCCGGGGGCGAGGACGTGTCGGCGGGTGAACTCAAGGTGCAGCTGGTGGGGCCGCTCAGCCTTGCCGCCGGCCTGCACTTGCATAACGGGGAGCGCGCCCTCCTGGACTACGGAGCCCGCCGGGACGTGGCCGCGTCCCTTGCCGCGGGCGTCGGCGGTTACCTTCGCCGGGTTGCTGCGGCCGTACCGGGTGCACGCCTGGTGGTGCAGGTGGACGAGCCCGCCATCGCCGCCGTGCTGGCCGGAACCATACCCACGGCGAGCGGTTACCGCACCCTCCGCGCAGTGCCGGCATCGGAAGCGCGCGAATCCTGGCGCCTGGTCCTGGACGCCCTCCGCTCGGCCGGTGCCGCTGAGGTTGTTGTCTCATGTCCTGAAATCGAAGCGCCGATCGAGCTGGTCCTGGCGGCCGGTGCGGACGGCGTCGCCCTGCCGCTCAAGGCACTGACCAACCGCCAGTGGGAACAGCTTGCCGCAGCACTGGAGTCAGGGAAACAGTTCTGGGCCGGTGCGCTGGACGTCCCCGCCGGCGCCCCGCTGCCCAGGGTCGCCGACTGCGTGGAGTCAGTATGGCGTCCGTGGCGCCAGCTGGGTCTTCCGCCGTCGCTGCTTGGCGCCATCCGGGTGACGCCTTCAGCAGGACTGGCAGGCCACACACCTGCGCAGGCCACCGCCGTCCTGGGCCGGCTGATCCAGGTGGCCGACGGCCTGAACCAGCAGGCACTGGGATAGGGCTACACCCTGTTCTCCCAGCGGTCCGGCTGGGCGTAGCGGGGCAGGAAGCTTTGGGCGGAACTGCCGCCAGTGTAGGGCCGCAGCCGGTAATCGAAGGCGCCCGCGTACACCAGCACCAGGCCGATCTGCGGCTGGATGACCTTCACCTGGATGCGGTGCCGCCCGTTGCTTCCTTCCGCGGGATCCCACCACTGTTCGGCGTACGCCTTGGCGTCCAGGCCTGCCGGAAGCGGGACCCGGAGCGGGCCCAGGAAGAGCCGCGACGCCTCTGAGACACCGCGCAGCCTTCCGGCAGCGGTGACGCTCAGGTTCAGGTCGGTCACCAGGCGCCGGTACCTGCCCACGTAGTCCACCAGCTGGGTGGTGCCACCCCGGTTGGTGACGCTCGTGGTGTCCTGGAAAAGCCGGGTGCGCGCCGGGAACCGGATCTCGCGCCGGGCGGTAAGGCTGGAACGGCCGAACGGATCCTGGTGGGCGTGGTTCTCGATCCGGAACGGAACGTTCTCCCCGTACTCGGGGAAGAAGGCCTCTTCGCCCCCGGTGACCCGCAGCAAAGGGCGCAGCCACCGCTGGCGGCACCCCACGACGTCGAACGTTCCTTCCCCTACGCCGTACTGGCCGGATCCCGGGACCAGCGAGAAGTACTCCTGGAGCTCGGGCTGCAGCCGGGAGAATTCCCGGCCCAGGGCCTGCTGGTAGATCGGGACGTTCATGAAGTGGACCTCCTGTTGCCGGGGGAGACGATAGCCTCCGGATTCACAATCTACCGGCAGCCTTGAGCCGGATGTACATGTCCGCCAGCCGGGGCGGCAACTCGTGGGGCTCGGCGTCCACCACTTCCACCCCGTAGCGGCGCAGCTCGGCTGAGACCGCCGCCCGCTGCAGGAGGGCGCGCTCGGCCGCGGCCGCGCGGAACACCGCCGTGGCATCGTTCCGTTCCCGGAGCATGGCGCCCAGCTGCGGGTCGCGGACAGCCGCCACCACCACGACATGCTGGCTCGCCAGCCGCTCCGCCACGGGAAGCAGGCCCTCCTCCGGCGCCCCGCTGTCCAGCGACGTCAACAGCACCACCAGCGACCGGTGCGCCGAAACAGCACGGACCTGGGCCGGGACCGCAGGCCAATCCATCTCAATCAGCTCGGCCTCAAGCGGAGCCATGGCCTGGACCAGCCGGCCCAGGATATTGCCCTGCCCGGCAGAGCCCGCCCGCGCCCGGACCCTGCGGTCGAAGGCTACCAAGTCCACCCGGTCGCCACCCCGTTCGGCCAGGACACCCAGAAGGAGCGCAGCCTCTATCCCGGTGTCCAGGCGCGATTCGTCCACGATCCTTGCTGCGGCGGTACGGGACGTATCCAGGACCATCACCACGCGCCGGTCCCGTTCCGGGCGCCAGGTCCGGACCACCACGGAGGAGCGCCGGGCAGTGGCGCGCCAGTCGATGGAGCGTACGTCGTCACCGCGGACATAGTCCCGCAGGGAATCGAACTCGGTGCCCGCGCCCCGGACCTGGACTGCCGCCTTCCCATCAAGTTCACGCAGCTTCCGCAGCTTTGACGGCAGGTGGCGTCGGGAATGGAAGGGCGGCAGCACCCGCACCGAGCCCGGACAGTCAATGGTCCGCTGGCGGGCTGCCAGGTGCAGCGGACCAAAAGACCGAAGCGTCACATGCGGCGCTGAGAGGTCACCCCGCCGGACCGGCCGGAGCCGAACCGCGAACCGCCTGCCTTCCCCGGCCGGGACATCAATATCCTGGACGGGGTTCCGGGCACCGGCGGAAGGTTGCCACCCGTCCCGGAACGATCCCCGAAGCCGCCTGCTGCCGCCGTTACGGATGGTGAGCGCCGCCTCCACCGTATTGTTCAGGGTTACGTTCTCCGGTTCGGCACGCACCAGATTGACCTGCCGGAGTGGCGCCGCCACCAGCAGGTCGGCCCCCAGCAGTCCCACAAGCACCGCGATCGTGGCCAGGACCGTCAGCCATTCCGGGAACAGCAGTACCGGTACAAGTCCCACCAGCGCCACTGCCACGAAGCGCCCGGAGATGGCCATCAGCGCGGAACGGGGACGGCGGCCAGGATGCTGCCCAGGACGTCGTCCACCCGGACCCCGTCCATCTGCGCTTCGGGCTGCAGCGCCACCCGGTGCCGCAAACAGGGCAAAGCCAGCGCCTTGACGTCGTCCGGGGTCACGAAAGGACGGCCGGAGAGCCACGCCCACGACCTCGACGTGTTCAGCAGGGCGGTGGCGCCACGCGGTGAGACGCCAAGCTGGAACGAAGGCGCTGACCGGGTGGCGCGCACCAGGTCAACGATGTAGCCGATAATTTCCGGTTCCACCGCCACCCGGCCCACTGCCTCCCGAGCCCGTTCAAGGTCCTCCGCGCCGGCCACCGCCCGGACGCCGGCCGCAGCCAGGTCCCGCGGATCGAACCCGGCGGCGTGGCGGCGGATGACTTCTATCTCATCCCTGCGTTCAGGCAGCGGCATGGTGAGCTTCAGCAGGAACCGGTCCAGCTGTGCCTCAGGCAGGGAATAGGTCCCCTCGTACTCCACGGGGTTCTGGGTGGCCGCCACCAGGAATGGCGAGGGCAGCCGCCGGGAGACGCCGTCCACAGACACCTGCCGCTCTTCCATGGCTTCGAGGAGTGAAGCCTGGGTCTTTGGAGGAGTCCGGTTGATCTCGTCCGCCAGCAGGAGGTTGGTGAAGACCGGTCCTTCCCGGAAGCTGAACTCGGAGGTGTGCGAGTCGTAGACCAGGGAACCGGTGACGTCACCCGGCATGAGGTCGGGGGTGAACTGCACCCGCTTGGTGTCCAGGCTCAGCGCGGAGGACAACGCCCGGACCAGCAGGGTCTTTGCAACCCCGGGGACGCCCTCCAGCAGCACATGCCCCTGGGAAAGCAGTGCAATCAGGAGGCCGGTGACGGTGGCATCCTGCCCCACCACCGCCTTGGCCACCTCCCGGCGGACCGCAAGCAGCGCCTGCCGAGCGCCGTCGTCGTCAACCGTATTAAGGACCCGCTGGCCACTGCTCTGTTCGCTCATCGGATCTTGACCTCTTTCTCGAGTTTGTCCAAGGCCTGCGACCAGGCAACCAGCCGGGCCTCGGTTGCGGGGCGTTCGTTGATCAGCGTGCGGACTTCAGTGGCGTCCCGGTTCAGGATCCGGGCTGCTGCCGAAATCGTGTCCTCGGCGGTGGCGCCTGGTCCCATCCGCAGCTTCCCGGACAACCGGACCAGCAGGCCGGCCCGGAGGTTGTCCCGTGCCTGGTCGATGGCGCGCGCGTCCTGGTAGAGCCGGGCACGTCCCTCGGCCGTCTCAACAGCCTTGACCACCACCGGCAACGGCTCGAATACGAGCGGCCCGTGCCGCCGGCCCCGCCACACGACGGCCGTCACCGCCACCAGGAGCAGCCAGGGGCCCAGGAAGCGGGCCCAGGCCGGAGCAATGTCATCGAGGGTTTTCCCGGATCCGTTGGATGCTGCGTCCTCAATCGAGGGCAAGTACCAGACCAGGTCAGGCGACGCGCCGAGCAACCTGGTGGCAAGCGCGGCGTTTCCCAGTTCGTCCAGCCTCCCGTTGCCCAGGACGGCCGTGCTGCCCAGCACGGCCAGGCGGCCATCGCCGCTGATGGCAAGCATTCCGGCGGTTCCTGCTGTCCGGAAACAGGACGTGCTGCCGTCGTACACAAATCCTCCCTGTCCCGTGATCTGTCCCGCAGCTTCCGCGTCAGGGTGGGAACACCCGGCATCAAGGACCGGGAAGGCATCGGGAACAACGCCGGCCTGGTGGATGCCGCTGTCAAGGGCGGTGAGCGTCTCCAGCCGTGGGGAGAGCACCACCACCCGGTCTGCCTCCGCTCTCAGGTCGGCCAGCTGCTGCGCACCCAGGATGCCGTTCCTGTCGTAGAGCAGGAGGGTGGGGGAGGAGCCGGAGCGCAGGTCCGCCAGCGCTGCATCGAACCGGCCCGGTGTGTGAACGGAAACCCCGTGCCGGCCCAGGATCTGCGCCAGCGCCCTGGCCCCTTCCGGCGCGGCATTGTGGACCGAGAGGGGAACGGCGTCACCCTTCGGAGCGAGTTGCGTGCCCACGACAAGTGCCAGCCCCGCAGCCACCACCATTGCCGCCGCGGTCAGGCCGCGGTGCCGCCGCAGCCAACCCCGAATCCTCCGGTTGTCAGCCACGGATCCGGTGGCCGGTTGCTTGCCACCGTCCGGTTCCCTGCCCGCGTCCCGGGGTTTCTCGCCGATGGCGGGAAGGCCGGTCACGGCGTCACCGCCGCAGTGCCGGCGGTGGCGGGCTTCATGGCGTCCAAGGCGGTATCAAGCTCCACCATCTGCCGGTAGTCCCCGCTGTCGGCCGCCCTGTTTCCGTAGCGGACCCCGTCGAAAGTGGCCGCTGCCCGGGCAAGGCGCCCGGACTGGCTGTTGAACGGAACGGACAAGGCCCGGGCCGCTTCGTCGGCAGTGCGGCCGGGCTGCGGGTCCAGGATGGCCCGGTCCTCCGCACTCCGGACCACCGCGCGGAAGCGGTCGACGACGGCGTCCCCCCACTTTCCGGCGGCGGCCGCCGCTTCCGCACGGGCCCGGTAGTCGGTGGCACCAAGGGTGGGTTCCCGTTCGAAGACGTCCCTGGCCTGCCGGGACCGGGCGTGCAGGCGGGGGCGGGCCAGGATGACGGCAGCCGCGATGATGGCGGCAATAACGAGGGCGATGACGGGGCTTGGCACCGGGGCAGCGTCTCCCTGGGAGCCGTCCAGGGACTGCAGCCAGTCCAGGAAGTTCCGCCACAGGGTGCCGAGCCATGAGGGGGCGGCATCACGGTACTCCCGTTTGGCCAATTCCTCCTCCGCCCAGCGCCGTGCCTCCCCGGCACCCGGACGCACGGGTGGCTCAGCCGCCATAAGGCCAGGCTCCAGGCGGGGCTCCATATCCGGGATACGGGCGGTTGTTGCCGGGGTGCGCGCCCCGGCCCGGGATGCCGTCAGGATCAGCGCCGTTCTCCAATTGGTGCAGCAGCGCAATGTCCAGGCCGTCCCGGCGCATCCGCAGGTCCATGTAGAGCAACGCCATGACTGACGTCTGGAAGGCGTAACCGACCGCGCCCACCAGGGCACCGACCACCGCGGTGAAGATGCCGACGGCCACGGCGAGCGTTGCTTCCTGCCCGCTGCCGCCGTGCGGCGAGACCACCCCGGAGAGGACCGTTGGCAGGATGCTGGCCGGGATCAGGACCACCTGGGTGATGACGGCCACCAGGATCCCCACCACCAGGGTGATGCCAAAGATCCGCCACCAGTTGCCCCTGGTCAGTTTCCAGGACCGGCGAAGGCCGGCAAACGCCCCGAGTTCTTCGATAACGACGGCGGCGGGCGCCACCATGAGCTTGACCGCCACCCAGAGGAACCCGGCGCCGAAGGCCAGCATCAGGGGGATGACCAGCAGGGCTCCCGCGCCACGCACGTTGGAGAACAGGAGCACGACGACGGCGACGAAAACGATCGCCGTGGCCAGCACGGCTGCAACCAGCAGCGCCGCCAACCTGATCAGTGACCCAAACCTTGGACGCGCCAACGACAGCATGCGCCGGAAGCCGGTGGGCTGGTTAAGGACGGACCGGGCCACCGGGACCACCATGGCACCTTGGAGGACAACGGTGATGAAGACGGACAGGATGGACAGCAGGACGAAGGTGGCCATCAGCCCGAATCCCAGGGAAGCGATATCGGTGTTGCTCGCCGTCCGGGCCCAGGCTTCGATGGACCCTGACGACGTCGCGAAAACTCCCGTTAGCACCGCCGCGAGGATGGCTGACAGGGACTGCGCCAGGAGGCCGGCGCCGAGCATCGCCTTGGCGTTGCGCCTGATGGCCTGGAAGGAACCGTCCAGGACCTCCCCGAACAACAACGGCCGCAACGGAATGATCCCGGGTTTGGGCGGGGCTGCATACCTGGGCTGCGCTGAGGGCCAGGCGCCGTAGGAACCGCCGGAATACGGCGACCGGATATCTGGGGGTCCGCCGTAAGGCTGGCCGCTGTATCCCGGGGTCCCGTAGGACTGGCCGCCGGATGGGAAAGCTCCGGGGGACGGGGCGCCAGGGTACGGGGCTTCAGGGTACGGGGCATTTCGGGGCGGGTGCTGTCCGGGCTGCTGTTGCCACTGCGGTTGCTGCCGCGGCTCGGTTCCCGGCCAGGGGCCTGCTTGCCGGCCCTCGGGCGGCGTCCAGGGCTGGTCCCACTGCTGTTCCCGGGCGGGCGGCACCGGCCCGGGCCCGCCTGCGGAAGCCGGCCCGACGTCGTCGTGTCCAACGCCTGGCTGCTCCTGCGCCGGCTCCCCGGGCCCCGACTCCTGTGGTGACACTGATTCCTCCCCCAATACCAGTCCGCCTGCTCCTGCGCCGGAAATGCACCCGGCAAAAGGGCGCACCGGCCACGCGGGGCATGACCCCAAGACTATAGTTCCGGCGCCGGACGGCCTAGTGCCCCGCCATGCCGGAAGCCGCTCAACAGGACAAACCCATCCCGATAAGGGAATATATAGCTATGAAGGCACGCATTCTGGTGGTAGATGATGACGAAGCGCTGGCCGAGATGATTGGAATTGTCCTCCGTAATGACGGCTTCGAGCCGGTCTTTTGCGCCGACGGCGCCCAGGCCCTGGACGTGTTCCGGTCATCGCGGCCGGACCTGGTCCTGCTCGATCTCATGCTTCCCGGTATGGATGGCATCGAGGTCTGCCGCCAGATCCGCGGCGAGTCGGACGTGCCCATCGTCATGCTGACCGCCAAGTCCGATACCTCAGACGTCGTCCGCGGGCTGGAATCCGGGGCTGACGACTACGTGCCTAAGCCGTTCAAGCCTGCCGAGCTGGTGGCACGCGTGCGTGCCCGCCTTCGCCCGGGGGACCAGAAAGCGCCCGAAACGCTGCGCATCGCGGACATCACCATCGACGTCGCCGGGCACACGGTCAGCCGGGGCAATGAGCGGATCTCCCTGACGCCGCTGGAGTTCGACCTCCTGGTGGCGCTGGCCCGCAAGCCTTGGCAGGTCTTTACCCGGGAACTGCTGCTGGAGCAGGTCTGGGGCTACCGCCACGCCGCTGACACCCGGCTTGTCAACGTCCATGTCCAGCGCCTGCGGTCCAAGATCGAGCAGGACCCGGAAGCTCCGGAAGTCGTATTGACGGTGCGTGGTGTCGGCTATAAAGCAGGGGTCTGACCCCGCCGCGCAGGACGGGGAACCGGATCAGCGCCCAACCCCGGACTCCGCGGATGCCGTGAAACAGGACGGCGCCGTCCAGGACGTGCCGGAAGCCGGCGACGCCGCCACTCCCGGGCTGCGGCACATGGCGTTCCGGGCAAGGATCTGGCAGCGGCGTGCCCTGATTGTGGCGCTCCGCGTCGCCCGGCTCGTCCGGACGGGAGTCCGGCGCTTCCTTCCCGGTCTGCGGTACCTTGGGCGGGCCTTGCAGCGGCGCTGGCGCCGGTCCATTCAATTCCGCACCGTTCTCACCACCCTGATGCTCGCCGTGACCTCGTTCGCCGTGGTCGGTGCCTATCTGTCCAACCAGATTGCCAACAACCTGTTCCAGGAGCGGCTGACGCAGGCGGAGTCCGAGACCCGCTACAACGTCAAGCAGGTCCAGGAAACGTTCGACGGCGCCCAGGTCACCGACCAGTCCAGCGTCATCACCCTGGTCTACGACACCCTGAACGCGGTGGAGGGCCGGGGCTCAGTGATCCAGCGCCGGTACGTCTTCGAGGCGATGCCGGAGCAGACCAAGCCCCGCAACCGGTGGGTTGAGTCGCGGGCATCCGACCAACTCACGGTCAGCGTCATTCCCCCTGAGCTGCGCAAGGCCGTCCAGCAGTCGGGGAAGGACCAGTACTGGGCTTCCACCGTCATCCCCGTGGGCACCGAGGACCGGCCGGGGATCGCGGTCGGCAACAAGGTGACCTTCAACGGCACTGTCTACGAGCTTTACCTGATCTACGACCTGAACACAGCGCAGCAGACGCTTAACGAGATCCAAAGCGTCCTGTGGGCCGGCGGTGCGGTGCTGGTCCTCCTGATTGGCGCTGTCGCCTGGTACGTCACCCGCAACGTGGTGAGCCCGGTCAGCCATGCCGCGATGGTCTCGGAGAAGCTCGCCGCCGGGCAGCTGCAGGAGCGCATGGTGGTCAAGGGGGAGGACGAGGTGGCCCGCCTTGGCGCTTCCTTTAACCACATGGCCGCCAGCCTGCAGGAGCAGATCACCCAGCTGGCGACGCTCTCCCAGATGCAGCAGCGCTTCGTGTCCGATGTGTCGCACGAGCTCCGGACGCCGCTCACAACCGTGCGCATGGCGGCAGAGGTCCTGTACGACGCCCGCGATGACTTCGACCCCATCAACAAGCGGTCCGCAGAGCTCCTGTACAACCAGGTGGAGCGGTTCCAGTCCCTCCTCTCCGACCTCCTCGAAATCAGCCGCTTCGACGCCGGCGTGGCCGTGCTGGATGCTGAACCCGAGGACCTTCTCCAAGTGATCTCCCACGTCATTGAAGGCGCCGCGCCGGTGGCGGCTGAATACGGTTCGGAGATTGTCCTGACCGCTCCCGAGGGCGCCGTGGTGGTGGAGATGGACGCCCGGCGCATCGACAGGATCCTGCGGAACCTGATCCTGAACGCGGTGGAGCACGGTGAGGGCAAGCCGGTGGCCGTCACGGTCGCGGTCAATGAAACTGCCGTGGGCGTTGCTGTCCGCGACCACGGGATCGGGATGGACCAGGCACAGGCCGCCAGGGTTTTCGACAGGTTCTGGCGAGCCGACCCTGCCCGCGCACGCACCACGGGCGGCAGCGGGCTGGGATTGTCCATCGCCATGGAGGATACGAAGCTGCACCACGGCTGGCTGCAGGCCTGGGGCAGGAAAGGCGACGGCGCCAACTTCCGTTTGACCCTTCCCTTGCGCCAGGACGGTGGCATCAGCGAGTCGCCCGTCCAGCTGGAGCCAAAGGACGTCACCAATCCCGGAGCGCCGGGGAGCGTTCCCGCGGAACAGGACTACAAAAACATGCTGGTGCTGCAGGCGGGAGCGGCCCGGCCTGCTCCGGTGCGCGCGCCCGAGGAGACACCATGAGGGCCACCGTGCGCCTGGCGAAGTACCCGGCGGCACTGCTTGCCCTGCTGATCGTCCTCTTGTCCGGCTGCGCACGGATCCCCACGTCCGGTCCGGTGGGAAAAAGCAGCGAAAGCAGCGCCGGCAACGTCAGCGCTCCCGTGTTCCTCCCGGCAGCGCCGCAGCCCGGGGCATCACCCGAGACCATCATCGACTACTTCTACCGGGCAGGCAGTGGCTACGAGGACGACTATGCGGTGGCCCGCCAGTACCTGACGCAGGCCTCGGCTGTGTCCTGGAAACCGGACAAACGCGCGCTGGTATACCGGGAGGCGCGCGTTGTGCCCACGGGCACGGAAAACGTCTTCAACTACGAGCTCGATGTGTCCTACACGGTGGACGCCGACGGCATAGCCACCCAGTCGCCGCCGGGAACCGTGGAGCGCATCCCGGTGACGGTGACCCAGGTGGATGGAGAGTGGCGGATTTCGGCGATTCCCGACGGGACCGCCATTGCCGAGGAAACGTTCAAGGTGATCTACGGTGCCTACCCCATCTACTTTTACGACCCCACCTTCACCTATGCCATCCCGGACGTCCGCTGGTTCCTGAAGAACAAGACGGTCAAAGCAATGACCAGTGCCCTGCTGGCCGGGCCCGCCCCGTACCTGCGCGGCGCCGTCGCCAGTGCCTTCCCTTCCGGGATCAAGCTCGCCCGGGAATCCGTGCCGGTGGTGTCCGGGGCCGCACAGGTGGACCTGACAGCCAAGGAGCTGACGGAAACATCGGCGGAGGACCGGCTCCGCATGCAGATGCAGCTGACCCTGACGTTCCGCAGCCAGCCTGACGTGGTCAATGTTGAACTCCGTGCCAACCAGGACCTGGTCCGGGTGGAGGACAACGGGTCCGTTCTTCCTCCGGTGCTGGACAGGACCGTGCCCTCACGCCAGATCGCCATCAGCGGCAACGAACTGGTGCGCTATGAAAACAACCGCGTCTCGCCGTTGCCTGACATGCAGCCGGTGTCTGCGCTCAACCCCCGCTATCCGGCGGAATCCCCGGTGTCACAGACGGCTGCCTTCCTCAATGAAGGCCGCACCACGCTGTACAGCATCAATCCCGGCCAGCCTGCGCGCGCCTTGACTACCCGGAGCACCCTCACCCGCCCGTCCTTCAGTGTCTCCGACTGGGTATGGACGGCCGGACCCGGTGCCACCGGAGCCACGGAAGTAGTGGCTTTCCATCCCACCGGAGTGGCAGAGGGCGCCGCCGTTCCGTCCGTGACGCTGGCACCCTCCTGGCTTGCCGGCCGCACGGTCAAGGAATTCCGCGTCTCACGCGACGGTGTGCGCGCCCTGGTCATATCCGAACAGAACGGGAAGTCCAAGGTGCAGGTGACAGGCATGATCCGCGCCGCCGACGGTACGCCGCGCGAACTGACCGCGCCCGTCACCCTGGTATCCGGCACCGACCCTGATCAAGGGGTGTGGGTGAATGGCATTACCGTTGCCGTCATGAAGGGGGCTTCGGGTTCCAACGTCACACCGGAGCTCCTGTCCCTCACCTCCGGCCAGCCGCAGCAGCTTGCCCCGTGGCCGGGCCTGGTAGCCATCAGTGCCGGGAATGGCGCCGACGACATTTATGTCCAGTCCGGGGAAGGGATCTTCCAGCGCCTCGGCAATGGCTGGTCCCCGCAGATCAAGGGCCCTATCGACCCCGCGTTTCCCGGCTGACACCCTGTTGGCGGTATCGCCAGGTTCTGCCTCCGCCGTCCCGATGGGGCCTGCCTTATGCACATAGCCCGGGCTGGCCCTCCAACTGTGACTGGGCTTCAGGCGACAGTGGAACCATGAAACGGCTCATCCGCAGGAACGGCGCGGCCGGTTCCGGCCACCGGGGGACCCGGAGGGTGGATCCGGACCTTCAACCGCCCCCGCCCTGGGCGGCGCTGCACCGGGGTGAACACGCGGCCGCCCTCCTTCGCCTTGCCGACTGGCTGGCCGGCGCCGTGGCGGATCTGCTCGCCCTGGCCGTCCCTGTGGACTGTGTCTGCTGCGGGGCCGAAGACAGCACCCTGTGCCCATCCTGTGCCAGCCGCATCCGCCAGCTGACCAGGCAGCCATTCCGGGCCGAAAGCGGAGCTCCGGCCCTTATGGATGTCGCCGGCTCCGTCGTGCTTCCCGTCGTTGCAGCGGGGGTGTACCGGGACGAGCTGGCGCAGGGACTGCTGTCGTTCAAACGGCACGGCCAGCCTCAGCTTGGCAGAAGCCTTGGCCGGGCGCTCGCATGTGCAGTCAGGGCCGCCGTCCCTGGCCCCGGCCGATGCCTCCTGGTCCCCGTGCCCACCAGCACGCCGGCCTACGTCAGCCGGGGCTTCAGCCCGGTCCACCTGCTCCTGAAGTCGGCGGCACGGCAGCATCCAGGGCTCGACGTCGCGGATGTGCTGGGCAAGACTCCAAGGCCTGGCCCCGTCCTCCCCGGCACCCGCGGATCCGGCAGCGGAAGAGGTGTGGCCGGCCAAAAAGGCCTGGGGAGGGGAGCCCGTTCCCAGCGCGTCCGGGGGTCCATGCGGGTCAAGCCCGGGGCCCGGGCAAAGGTGGCAGGGCGCCCCTGCATCATCGTTGATGACGTCCTCACAACCGGTGCCACGGTGGGCGAAGCAGCCCGCGCACTGCACCTGGCCGGCGCTGTGGTGAGGGGCGCCGTCGTGCTTGCCGCGACACGCCCGCCCGATACCCAGCAGCCGGGCTGCCGGGCCGCCGCGCCGCGTGAAAGCCCGCATGACTTAGAAAAAAATAAACCGGGAAAGGATGAATAACGGGTGGCTATGAACTAACGTCTGAGGTGGGTACCAAGAACAGAATGTACCTTTCGATGGCGGCTCGGAGAGGGGCTCGACTGTCACACAGCCCGGCCCAGGGAAGCGCCGCCGTCGTGTCACCGAAGTCATTTGGAGGGCACCATGGAGTTTATGATCAGCGGACGAAATCTGACAGTTTCAGACCGGTTCCGCGAGTATGCCGGGGAAAAGATCGCGAAAATTGAATCGCTGGGCGACAAAGTCCAGCGGGTCGACGCGAAAGTCTCCAAGGAGACCAATGCCCGGCAGACCGGCGACCAGCTGACCGTCGAGGTGACAGTCCTGGGCCGCGGACCCGTAATCCGTGCCGAAGCAAGCGCCGCAGACAAGTTTGCTGCCTTTGACCTCGCCTACAACAAACTGCTTGAGCGGCTCCGGCGGGCCAAGGACCGCAAGAAGGTCCACCACGGCCGCCACACTCCCAAGGCTGTCCGTGAGGCCACCGCCTCACTCGAGCCCGCCAGTGCCCATGAACCGCTGTATCTTGAGGCCAACCACCGGAATGAAGCGGTGGCAGCCCCCGAAGACAAATCGCCGTACGATGTTGACAACGACATCCCGGCCGGAAACTCACCGGTGCTGATCCGGCGCAAGGTCTTTCCCGCCGCATCCCTCTCCCTCGACGACGCCGTAGACAATATGGAGCTTGTGGGCCACGACTTCTATCTCTTCGTGGACAAAGCGACCAACACGCCCTCCGTCGTGTACCGCCGCCGTGGCTGGACCTATGGGGTCAT
The DNA here is from genome assembly GCF_059492155.1 of Pseudarthrobacter sp. Pseusp20. Taxonomy (NCBI): domain Bacteria; kingdom Bacillati; phylum Actinomycetota; class Actinomycetes; order Micrococcales; family Micrococcaceae; genus Pseudarthrobacter; species Pseudarthrobacter sp. Pseusp20. Next base: position 3,179,488 of record NZ_CP168521.1, on the reverse strand, counting down.
TACGCTGGACCATGAATGCGAGCCGGGAGACACCGTGGTGGAGGAAAAGATTCTTGCCTACCGCTCCGACGACGCCGCCGCCAACGCTTAGGGTGGACCAAACCACCAGCAGAGAGGACTGAATTGTCAGCAACGCTGAGCCTTCACCAGGCACGGCGGATCGCATTGGCAGCGCAGGGACTCCATAAAGTACGGCCCACCGGCCCCGTGACAGCACGGGCGGTGGGCCGTACTTTTGCCCGCCTCCAGCTCGTCCAGATCGACTCCGTGAACGTCCTGGTCCGCAGCCATTTCCTGCCCTTCTATTCCCGCCTTGGCAACTATGACCGGGACATCCTGCAGCGCATGTCTGCCAGCCACCCCCGCCGGATGCTGGAGTACTGGGCACACGAAGCGAGCTACATCCGGCCGGAGCATTACCAGGATCTGCTGCTGTGGCAAAAGCGCTCCTGGGTGGGCGCCTCCCGGCTGGATCCCGGGCTCCGCAACGACGTCGCAGACCGGATCCTGGCGGTCCTGGCCAGGTCCCGGCCCATGACGGCCTCCGAACTGACCGCCCGGATTGGCCACGTTGAGGAAAAACAGACAACCGACTGGGGGTGGAACTGGAACGCGGTGAAACGGGTCCTTGAACACCTCTTCGAAGAAGGGCTGGTATCGGCAGCCTCGAGGACCGGGCAATTCGAGCGCAGGTACACGCTGACAGCCAAAGTCCTCCCACACCCTGCCGAAGCAGGTGGGGAAGTCGACCCAACAGCTGCGCTCCGCCGGCTGACCGAAGCGGCGGCCCGGGCGCATGGGATCGGAAGCATCCGCTGCTTCGCCGACTACTTCCGGACGCCCGTCAAGGCAACGGCGCTCGCCGTTGCGCACTTGGTGGAGCAGGGCAGGCTGGAACCGGTCAACGTGCCGGGGTGGGGGAGGGACGTGTTCCGGCATGTTGAGGCTGTACTGCCGCGGCGTGCCACCGGCCGGGCCCTGTTGAGCCCGTTTGATTCCATGGTCTTTGAACGCCGGCGCCTGCTGGAACTGTTCGGCTTCCATTACCGGATCGAGATCTACACCCCGGAGCCCAAACGGCGCTACGGCTATTACGTCCTGCCGTTCCTGCTGCGCGACAGGATGGTGGCCAGGGTTGACTTGAAGGCGGACCGGACGGGTGGCCGTCTGCTGGTGAGAGCCGCGTTTGCCGAGCCGGACGCACCCGCGGACACCGCCGTCGAACTCGCTGCCGAGCTGAGGCTGATGAGCCAGTGGCTTGGCCTGCCGGATGTGGAAGTGGGGCCGGCAGGAGACCTCGCTGCAAGGCTTGCCCATGAGCTGGCACGGCTGTAAGGAGTATCCGCTCTCAGGGAAAAGGGGGCACCGGCCGCGTGTCTCTCCCGTAGACTGAACACGCCAGAATTCGGCGGCATCAGACTGGGAGCATCTTCACGTGGCATCACTTATCGAAAAAATTCTCCGCACGGGTGACAAGAAAACACTCCGGCAGCTGCGGAACTATGCCGATTCCATCAACGCCCTCGAAGACTCATTCAAGACCTTTACCGACGCAGAGTTGCGTGAGGAGACTGACCGTCTCCGCGAACGCCACCAGGACGGTGAAAAGCTCGAAGACCTGCTTCCGGAGGCTTTTGCCGCCGTGCGCGAAGCGTCCTCGCGGACCCTGGGGATGCGCCACTTCGATGTCCAGCTGATGGGCGGCGCTGCCCTGCATTTGGGGAACATCGCTGAAATGAAAACCGGTGAAGGCAAGACCCTGGTGGCGACCGCTCCCGCCTACCTGAACGCCCTCACCGGCAAGGGTGTCCACGTGGTCACCGTCAACGATTACCTGGCCGAATACCAGTCCGAACTCATGGGCCGTGTCTACCGCTTCCTCGGCCTGACCAGCGGCGTCATCCTCGCCAACCAGGATCCTGCCGTGCGCCGCCAGCAGTACGCCGCGGACATCACCTATGGAACCAACAACGAGTTCGGGTTCGACTACCTGCGCGACAACATGGCCTGGGACCGGAACGAACTGGTCCAGCGCGGCCACAACTTCGCCATCGTCGACGAAGTCGACTCCATCCTTATCGATGAAGCGCGTACGCCGCTCATCATCTCCGGCCCTGCCCAGGGGGACACCAACCGCTGGTACAGCGAGTTCGCCAAAGTGGTGCTCCGGCTGCAGCCGGAGAAAGACTACGAAGTCGATGAAAAGAAGCGCACCGTCGGCGTCCTGGAGAGCGGAATCGAAAAGGTCGAGGACTACCTTGGCATCTCCAACCTGTACGAATCCGCGAACACGCCGCTGATCGGGTTCCTGAATAACGCCATCAAGGCCAAGGAACTGTTCAAGCGGGACAAGGACTACGTCATCCTGGACGGCGAAGTCCTGATCGTTGACGAGCACACCGGCCGCATCCTGGCCGGGCGACGCTACAACGAAGGCATGCACCAGGCGATCGAGGCCAAGGAAGGCGTCGAGATCAAAGCGGAAAACCAGACCCTGGCCACAGTCACCCTGCAGAACTACTTCCGCATGTATGACAAGCTTTCCGGCATGACCGGCACCGCCGAGACTGAGGCGGCCGAGTTCATGAGCACGTACAAGCTCGGCGTGGTGGCCATCCCCACCAACCGGGACATGCAGCGGATAGACCAGCCGGACCTCGTATTCAAGAATGAGGTTGTCAAGTTCGACGCCGTGGTGCGGGACATCGCCGAACGCCACGAAAAAGGCCAGCCTGTCCTCGTGGGCACCACCAGCGTGGAGAAGAGCGAGTACCTGTCCAAGCTGCTCGCCAAGGAAGGCATCCGGCACGAAGTCCTGAACGCCAAGAACCACGCCCGCGAAGCCGCCATTGTCGCCCAGGCGGGCCGGAAGGGCGCGGTCACCGTGGCCACCAACATGGCCGGCCGCGGCACCGACATCATGCTCGGCGGCAACGCGGAGTTCACCGCCGTGGCCGAGCTTGCCAAGCGCGGGCTGGACCCCGAGGAGAACTCGGAAGAATACGAGGCAGCCTGGCCTGCGGCACTTGAAGCTGCCAAGCAGTCCGTGAAGGACGAACACGAGGAAGTCCTGGACCTCGGGGGCCTCTATGTCCTGGGCACCGAGCGCCATGAGTCACGCCGCATCGACAACCAGCTCCGCGGCCGTTCCGGCCGCCAGGGCGATCCCGGGGAATCCCGGTTCTACCTCTCGCTGACAGACGACCTTATGCGGCTCTTCAACTCGGGAGCCGCGGAACGTCTGATGAACAGCTCGGTCCCGGACGACGTCGCGCTCGAATCCAAGCTTGTCTCGCGTGCCATCGCGTCCGCGCAGGGCCAGGTGGAAGGCCGGAACGCCGAGCAGCGCAAGAACGTGCTGAAGTACGACGACGTCCTGAACCGTCAGCGCGAAGCGATTTACAGCGACCGCCGGCGCATCCTTGAAGGCGATGACCTGCACGAGAAGGTGCAGTTCTTCATCGAAGACACCATTACGGCGCTGATCGACGCCGCAACGGCGGAGGGGAACGGTGACGACTGGGACTTCCACCAGCTGTGGACCAACCTCAAGACGCTCTACCCGGTCAGCGTTTCGGCGGAAGACATCATCGAGGAAGCCGGGGGCAAGTCCAGGGTCACCGTGGAGCTGCTGAAGGAGGAAATCCTCTCTGACGCCCGCCTGGTGTACCAGGCCCGCGAGGAGGTCATCGGCTCCGAAAGCATGCGCGAGCTCGAGCGCAGGGTGGTCCTGTCCGTCATCGGACGCAAATGGCAGGAACACCTCTACGAGATGGACTACCTGAAGGAAGGGATTGGCCTGCGCGCCATGGCACAGCGCGATCCGCTGGTGGAGTACCAGCGCGAGGGCTTCGCCATGTTCCAAAGCATGATGGAAGCCATCCGCGAGGAAAGCGTTGGATTCCTCTACAACCTTGAGGTGGAAGTAACCCCCGCCCAGGATGTAGTAGTACAGGATGCCGCCGGCGGGCATACCGAGCACGTTGACCCCCAGGTTCACGCCGCCGGCCTCGAAGCCCCCGAGAAGCCTGCGCAGCTGCAGTACACGGCTCCCTCGGAAAGTGGAGGAACCCAGACACGCGTGGAAACGCGCGCCGGAAGCGGTCGCTCCGGCAATCCTGCCAAGGCAGCTGCCCAGGATGCAGCCAAACGCCCCGCGAAAAAGAAGAAGCGCTAGCAGGACAGCTGCAGGTACCCGCCGGCGGCGGCAAACAGGGCAGGGACGGACGCGTCCCTGCCCTGTTTGCGCGTCGCCTGTTCCGTACCACCGCACGCCCCAGGTATTTCGACGGGTCAGCCGATGACAAGTTCAACAACCCGCCACACCTGCTTGCTGCGCTCAAGCCGGACAGCTACGGCACGGGCCCGCACATCATCCACCACTACAGCACTGGCCTCGTAGATTCCGTCGGCCACTTCACAGACCCGCACGGAGCGGACTGTTGAATTCCGGTGGAGCCGGGCCAATGCAGGATTGCCGGTCCTGGTGAGCTCGCGCCTGATCAGCGCTGCCCGGTGCTGCAGCGATGCCAGGCAGCGCGGGTCCAGGCGCCGCGCCAACTGCTGGATGGGGCGGATTCCGGCCAGGACCTCCATGGAAGCCTGAACTGTCCCGCGGGTAATGGCCCTGACCTCCGCAGCCTCGCTAACTGGCCGCAGCGATGGAGGGGTTGCCCCGGTGGATTGGCCGGAGCGGGTTGGCGTCGACACAGGCAGCGGCTTTGCGGGTCCGGCCCCTCCCTGCCTGGACTCGGTGGCCGGACCTTCAACGGCCCGGATAGGTGTCACTGCGGTCATGGCATTCCCCTTGGTTGGTGTGACTGGTGATTAGGCTTGCTTCTGGTTCGACGTGATGTTGGTGCTTTGACCGGTTATTGGTGCGAGTGGGTCACTGACAGCGGCTACAACGCTGCCGGCGCCTGGAGTATCTGGCCTGGAAGCAGGACATCCGGGCTTCCACCGATCAGTGCACGGTTCGCGGCATACCAGCGCGGCCATTCAAGAGCGATGTCCACATCCGATGCCTCCGGGCCCAAATGGGTGGCTACGATGTCCCACAGCGTGTCGCCCGCGAGGACCGTCACTGCCTTTGCCGGGCCACCCCTGCCATTGGCACCAGGGCCACTGCCGCCCCACTCCGGCGCGGTCCTGGTTTCCGGTCCGGCCAGCAGGCCGGGCTCCACCACAGGGGGAGCGGGCTGCCAACCGGGGTCGATCGGAGTGACGGTGGGCGGTGTCATGGAATTCCATGCCGGCGACGGCCCTTCCCGGCCGGTTGGCGCTGCTGCAACAGGGAGAGGCGGGTTTTTAACGCGCACACCGCCCGGGCTGTCGCTGACCGTGGGCAGCGGACCATCTTGGGGAGCCGCCGGGTCTGACGGAGCCGACGACGCCACGTGTGCCTGTGTAGGCGTCCACTCGGGCCCGGGAGCGCTTAGGACCGCCGCATGTGCGGCGACACCTGACGCAAGTTGTATTGAGAGTGCCGCGACAACTGCCCTCCGCATGAAAGCGGGCGAGAGCCTCCGCGCGGCCGCTGCGGCCCGCCGTCGTCCCAGGCGTTCCAGCAGAACGGATGCCCCGGCGGTCAGGATCGAGACACCCCACCAGAGGAGAAGGCCAATGCCGGTGGCCGCTGTGGTCCCACCCAGGAGGAGGTCCACGGATTCGCCCTGGTGCCGGGCCATGGATTCCTGCCACTGGGACAACAGGCCCGTTCCGAGGAAGCAGAGCAGAATGCCGAGTACTAACAGGGCCAGGACCATGCAGGCATCCGACCATTGGATTCTGTCTCCCCGGCCCATTAGTACTCCTTTGATAGCGGTTGATGCTGTTTATTGATGTTTGAATCAGTTTGGACCGCGATCAAAGTATTTGTCCATACGTTGGAATGAAAAAGACGGCGCATTGACGGGCCGGACAGGGGGACCCTACGCTGGCGGAATGCGCTGGGATGCACTCTTCAATGACATGGAAAGCCAGCTTGCGGAGGCTGAGCGGCTGGCGCTGGACAGTGAGGTCAACGAGCGCGCGCGGGCAGAAATGGTGAGCCTGCCCCTTGAAGGCAGGTTGCGCGCCGCTGTTGGGTACCGGATCGGTGTTCAGCTCATTTGCGGCGAAACGGTGCACGGGGAACTGACGCATGCTGGAGCGGATGCACTGGTCCTGGATGAAGGCCAGCACCAGGTGCTCATCCCCTATGCGGCGGCGGCACGCTACGTTGGCCTGGGCAGGCACGCATTGGCGGAGACTTCACCGGTCCGCCGGTCGATCGGATTGGCGCATGCCCTGCGTGGCCTGGCGCGCGACCGGGCGGAGCTCTCGGTAACGATTGGTGGTGGAGCCGGGACCAGCAGGCTGGCAGGCGTGATCGACCGTGTTGGCAGGGACTACATCGACCTGGCCATGGTCAATACCGGGGAGCCCCGGAGGGGTCATAGTGTAGGCCAGGTTTCAGCAATACCTTTCACGGCCCTGGCCATGATCAGGTCATACAAACCCGGGGGGAGCTAGCGGCGTCAGACGGACTTCGAGCGCGATTCCTGGATCATGCGGCTGGCCTCGGCGTAGCGTTCCTCGATGTACTGCTCCAGCATCTTCTCTTCGACCCGCCATTGCCCGCGGCCACCCACCTGGATAGCCTTCAGCTCACCGCTGCGGACCAGGGCGTAGGCGGCAGGGGAATTGATCTGGAGCTGCTCCGCGACGTCGGCGAGTGTGAGGAACCTGGGCATGTATCCATTTTGCCATCAAGTGGCTCATTTTGTGGCTGTTATCCACAGATTGGCGCCATTTAGACAAATGACTTTTGTTCACCGGGCCATGCGGTAACAATGAGGAGTCCGGCCAGAGCGGACAGGTTCGGTATACCTGGGGGGAGAACGGTATGGTTCCTGATTCAAGTGCAACTGCAGCGCGGCTTAAGCGTCCATCGTGGAAGGACCCCCGGCTGCTGGTTGGCGTTCTCCTGGTCCTGGTGTCCGTCGCCGGAGTCGTCTTCCTTGTCGGAAGTGCAGACCGCACCACCGAGGTCTACGCCGCACGGGACGGCATAGCCGTTGGTGAGCGCCTGACGCCCGACAATGTAGTCCGCGCCAAGGTCCGGCTGGGCGATGCCGAACAGCACTACATCACTGTCGAGGCCGGCCTGCCCCAGGACGTGGTCGCGTTGCAAAGAATCGCAAAAGACCAACTGGTTCCCAGGGCAAGCCTCGGCACGGTGGATCGGCTGGACCGGAAGCCCGTCGCCCTCAGCGTTGAGCAGACCTTGCCGTCACAGGCAGTTGCCGGTGCCCGCGTGGACGTCTGGGTGGCACAGCCGGATGCGAAGAATGGATTCAGCGAGCCCAGGCTGATCCTTCCCGGAGCGGAAATTGCAGAGGTCTCCACGGGATCCACCGCTCTTGGATCGTCAAAGACCACTGTGCTGATGGTCCTGGTGGAGGACAAGCAGATGCCTGCGTTGCTGGGGGCCCAGGCAAACGAGGCCAAGATCTCCGTGGTGTGGAATCCGGGCGGCGCCCGATGAACATTCCCGTTGTCACCGTCGGCCAGAGCCGCGAGGACCTGGTGGGCGGGCTCGAAAGACTCCACGGCCCGGTCACGGTGGTTCGCAGGTGCGCTGAACTTCCCGAACTGCTTGCTGCCTGCCAGAGCGGGCTGGCGAGGGCGGCAGTCGTGGCAGAGGGTTCAGAGGGGCTGACCGCGTCCCTGGTTGACCGTCTTGGAGCTGTTGGCGTGGCGATCGTCGCGCTGACCGATAACGCGGAGGAGGCAGCCAGACTCCGCACGATAGGTGTCGCTTCGGCGCTGTCCGGCGTTGAGTCCGCGGAGCTTTCGGAAAGGATCGCGGACGCCGTCGCCCAGCTGACCGGCGCGCTTCGTCCGGCGAACCTCAGCGCGCCCGCCGATACCGCTGCTGCACTGGCAACGGATCCCGTTGTGCCGGCGGTGGACGAGGAGGGGCGCGGGGCCGGGCAGCTGATCGTTGTTTGGGGTCCCGCCGGATCTCCGGGACGTACAACGGTTGCTGTGAACATCGCCGGTGAGATGGCCGCCGACGGCCGGTCAGTCCTGCTGGTCGACGCCGACACGTACGGCGCCAGTGTGGCGGCAGTGCTGGGACTCCTGGATGAGTCAGCCGGGCTTGCCCAGGCGTGCAGGCTTGCAGACCAGGGCCTGCTGGACGCCGAGGCACTGCGGAAGGTGGCCGCCACGGTCGCCACCACGGCCGGGACGTTCCGGGCGCTGACCGGCATAACCCGGGCCGATCGGTGGACGGAACTCCGCGCCCCTGCCCTGGGACTGGTCCTTGAGCGGGCCCGGCAGATTGCCGATGTTGTGGTGGTGGACACCGGGTTTTGCCTTGAGGCGGATGAGGAACTGAGCTTTGACACCACGGCGCCTCGACGGAACGCGGCGACACTGCGTCCGCTGGAACTGGCGGACACTGTGTATGCCGTCGGCGCTGCTGATCCCGTGGGTGTTCCACGGCTGGTCCGTGCACTTGCCGAGCTGGAGGGCGCAGTCCCGCAGGCATCGCCCACAGTCGTAATGAACAAGGTGCGTTCGTCGTCCGTGGGAAGGGCCCCCGAGCGCCAACTGCGGGATGCGTGGGAACGGTACGGCCCCGCGTCCAGCCTCAAGGCATTCCTGCCTTACGACCCTGTCGCCGCCGACGCCGCACTCCTGGCCGGATCACTGCTGCTCGAAGCGTCGCCCGAATCGACCCTCCGGCGCGCTATCCGGGACCTGGTTTGTGCACCCGACCAGCGAAAGTCCAAATCATCTGTATTTTCTTCCACACCGCGGCGAAGGGCAAAGGACTAGGCTCGCCATAAGAGCTGCAAAGGTGCGGCGAGAATCTCTGATGGAGGCGTTGTCGATGTCGTCTGGATCCAGTGTGGAGGACCAGCCCCTCTCCATTGAAAGCCTTGAAGGCTTCATGGGGGACTACTACCAGCACCTGGCTGAGGAGGATGCCCGAAGCTACCCCCGCGACGTACTGGAGTCCCGGGCCGAGGAACACCGCCGGACAGCATCAGTACGGCAGCCCGGGCAGGCGAAGATCTCGATCATCGACGAAGAGGACAGCAGCGTCATCTTTGTCGTCACCGACGACATGCCGTTTCTTGTCGACTCCGTGAACTCAGAACTGGTCCGGCAGCACGCCGCCATCAAGCTTGTGGTCCACCCGCTTTTCGTGGCCACCAGGAACCGGGAAACGGGCGAACTGGTCAAGGTGAACAGGGTCCCCGCGCACTTGGGCATATCAAGTGGGGATACCGCGGCAATGCCAAACCTCTCCCACCTCATCGCGCAGGGTGAGAACGCGTCGCACATGGAGTCGTGGATCGCCGTCGAAATCCAACGCGTCTCCGACGACGTGAAGGCGTCCCTGCTCGCCGGCCTGACCCGCGTGCTGAAAGATGTGCGCGCCGCCGTCGAAGACTGGCCCAAAATGCGCCAAAAGGCCCTGGAAATCGCCGAAAGCCTGGACCGGGTGGCCAATCCCGCCCAGATTGCCGAACTGCGGCAGGCCAAGGACCTGCTGCGGTGGCTTGACGAAGGGAACTTCACGTTCCTCGGCTACCGTGAGTACGACCTTCTCAACGTGGACGGCGAAGACGTCCTCGAACTGCGCGAGGACAGCGGCCTCGGGCTGCTGCGCGCGGCCGCCGACTCCCCGCACATCCAGCACCTCACTGATACCGGCCGTAAGAAGGCCCGCGAAAAGCGTGCACTGGTCATCACGAAGGCCAATTCACGGTCCACCGTCCACCGCTCGGCCTACCTGGACTACATCGGCATCAAAAGCTTCGACGCCGCGGGCAACGTCAACGGGGAGCGCCGTTTCATCGGTCTTTTCGCCACCAGCGCCTACGCCGGCTCCGTCCGCGATATTCCCATTGTCCGGGAGAAAGTGGATGCCGTGCTGCAGAGCGCGGGTTTCCCGCCGGACTCGCACTCGGGCAAGGACCTCCTGGGAATCCTCGAAACCTACCCCCGGGATGAACTTTTCCAGATCGAAATTCCCGACCTCGCCGCCACCGCGCTGGGAATCCAGAAGCTGCAGGAACGGCGGCGTACCCGCCTGTTCCTGAGGCCGGACATCTACGGCCGGTTCATGTCCGCCGTCGTTTACCTGCCGCGCGACCGTTACACCACCAACGTCCGGCTTCGCATAGAACAGGAACTGCGGGAAACGTTCCAGGCGGTCTCGATTGATTACGAAGCCCGTATGACGGAGTCCGCCCTCGCCAGGCTGTTCTTCCGTATTCGGCTGCCCAAGGATGCCGACGTCAGCCACGTCAACAGCGATGAGCTGGAAAAGCGGCTGGTCCGGGCCGCAAGGTCATGGAGTGAAGGCATCGCGGAAGTCCTGCGTGAAGGGCGGGATGCGACCGAAGCCAAGGAACTCGCCGCTGTCTGGGCCGAAGCGTTCCCGGCCAGCTACCGCGTGGACTACGAAGTAGAGGACGCGCTTGAGGACATTGCGCGTTTCGAAAAGTACGGGGCCGCCGCGGAGCGGAGCACCGGCGCGCGGCAGGAAAGGCCCGGCGTCCACGTGTACCTTCCAGAAGGGGCCGGCGCCACCCTGGAAGAGGATGCAAGGGTCAAGCTCTACATGCTGGAGCCCAAGAGCCTGAGCCAGATTTTGCCGTACTTCCATAATCTCGGACTCGAGGTCCTGGATGAACGGCCGTTTGAAATCGAAACAGCAGACCACCGCGACTTCTTCCTGTACGACCTGGGTTTGAAATACCCGGCCGGCGTGGACCCGATGTCAACGGGAGAGCTTCTCGCGGAATCCTTCGGGGCGGCTGTCACGGGCGCTGCGGAATCGGACAGCTTTGACCGGCTGGTGCTGAGGGAGGGCCTGCACTGGCGGCAGATCACCGTACTGCGCGCCTATGCCCGTTACATGCGCCAGATGGGCAACAGCAGCTCCTTCGGCTTCATGGCGGACACGCTCCTCGCGAACCCCAACGTGACAAGGGGCCTCACGGCGCTCTTTGCCGCCCGCTTTGACCCGGCCTTGACTGACGGAGACCGGTCCGAGGCACAGGCCTCCGTGGGACGGGACCTGGCAGCATCCATCGAAAAGGTGGCAACGCTGGACGCCGACCGCGTGCTGCGCACCTTCGTCAACCTCATTGAGGCCACGCTTCGCACCAACTTCTACCAGGACAAGCCGCACCTGAGCTTCAAGCTGGATCCCGCGCGGATTGAAGGCCTGCCCTTCCCGCGGCCCATGTTTGAAATTTGGGTTTACTCCCCACGAGTTGAGGGTGTGCACCTTCGGTTCGGCAAGGTGGCGCGTGGCGGACTGCGCTGGTCTGACCGGCGGGAGGATTTCCGGACGGAGGTCCTGGGCCTGGTGAAGGCGCAGACGGTCAAGAACGCCGTCATCGTGCCAACCGGTGCCAAGGGCGGCTTCTTCGCCAAGCAGCTTCCCGATCCCGCCACGGACCGCGCCGCCTGGATGGCCGAGGGCGTCGAAAGCTACAAGACGTTCATCCGTGGGCTGCTGGATCTAACTGACAACCTTCTCACGGAAGGCGGCGGCGAACGGCTCGTGCCGCCGTCGAACGTTGTCAGGCATGACGACGACGACTCCTACCTGGTGGTCGCGGCGGACAAGGGAACGGCTACTTTCTCAGACATTGCCAACAGCCTTTCCGCGGAGTACGGCTTCTGGCTTGGCGACGCCTTCGCCTCCGGCGGCTCCGTGGGGTACGACCACAAGGCCATGGGCATCACGGCCCGCGGCGCCTGGGAATCGGTCAAGCGGCACTTCAGCGAGCTGGACCTGGATACCCAGACCGAGCCGTTCACGGTGGTGGGTGTGGGGGACATGTCCGGTGACGTGTTTGGCAATGGGATGCTCCTGTCCCGGCACATCCGCCTGCTGGCTGCCTTCGACCACCGGCACATCTTCCTGGACCCGGAGCCGGACGAGGAGTCCTCGTTTGTGGAGCGGCAGAGACTTTTCGAGCTGCCCCGGTCCTCGTGGGACGACTACGACAAGTTGCTGATCAGTGAAGGCGGCGGGGTCTTCGCCCGGCAGGCCAAGTCCATTCCCGTGTCCACGCAGGTTCGGACCGCGCTGGGGCTCCCGGCGGACACCACTGAACTCAGCCCTCCCGAGCTGCTGCGTGCCATCCTGCTGGCGCCTGCCGACCTTCTCTACAACGGCGGTATCGGTACCTACGTCAAGGCGAGCTCCGAATCCAACGCATCCGTGGGCGACAAAGCCAACGATGCCATCCGCGTCAACGGCCGGGACCTGCGCGTCAAGGTGGTGGGTGAAGGCGGAAACCTGGGCATGACCCAGCGCGGACGTATCGAGGCAGCGTTGCAGGGCGTCATTCTCAACACGGACGCGATCGACAACTCCGCCGGCGTGGACTGCTCGGACCACGAAGTGAACATCAAGATCTTCGTTGACCGGATGGTTGCGGCTGGCAAACTGCCGGCCGGTGAGCGGGCCGACTTCCTCGCCTCCATGACCGATGAGGTGGGCCGGCTGGTCCTCGAAGACAATATCGACCAGAACATCCTGCTGCTGAACGACAGGACCCGCGTCGCGGAGTGGAGCCCGAGCTACGAGCGGCTCATGGACTGGCTGGAGAAGAGCGCCGACTTGAATCGCGACCTGGAAGCGCTGCCCAGCACGGCAATGCTCCGGGACCGGCTGCAGCAAGGCCAGGGCCTGACTTCTCCCGAGCTTTCGGTGCTGGCCGCCTACGCCAAGATCGAGCTTGCATCGGCGCTGCGGGACAGCGACCTTGCCGATGACCCGTGGTTCCGGCAGACGCTGCGTTCCTACTTCCCGCACCAGGTGCGGGAACGCTTCGATGCGGAACTGGACACCCACCCCCTGCGCCGCGAGATTATCGCCACCGTGGTGGCGAACGACATGATCAACCTGGGCGGCATCACCTTCGCCTTCCGCGTCATGGAGGAAACCTCGGCCAGTGAAGTGGCCGTGGCCAAGGCATTCGTGGCGCTGCGCGAGGTGTACGAACTGGATGCGATGGTGGGCGAGCTGAACAGCCTGCCTGCCTCGTTCCCCACGGAGCACTGGAGCACCGTCCACCTGGACATCCGCCGGCTTCTGGACCGTGCGGTCCGGTGGCTGCTGAGCCAGGAGAGCGTTTCACGCCCCATCGCCGACGTGGTGGCCGAGTTCAAGCCGCTCATGGATCCCATGCGGGCCCGGCTGCTGGACTACCTGCGCGGCGACGACCGCGAGCGGGTGGCGGAATGGCTGGCGAAGGGCCGCGAGTGGCAACTGCCCGAAGGCCTTGCCCTGCGCTGGGCAGAACTGTTCGAGAGCTTCGTGCTGCTGGACATCGCAAAGATCGCCCGGACCCGGAAAGACCCGGTGGAGCAGATCGCCGCCGTCTACTACACGGTGTTCAACCGGTTCCATGCCGACTCGCTGCTGGAGCGGATCAGCAGCCTGCCCCGACAGGACCGGTGGCAGGCGCTGGCAAGGGCTGCCCTGCGCGACGATCTGTACTCAACGGTGTCGGACATGACGACGGCGGTGCTGGACGCTACGTCTGCCGCCGACGCCCCCGATGCACGGCTCAAGGACTGGGAGGCACAAAATGCCGAGCAGCTGGGCAGGGCAAAGAGCATGTTCGACGAGGTGAATGCACTCGAGGCCGACGACATGGCCTCGCTGTCGGTAGCATTGAGGCTCTTGAGGTCAATCGTCCGACGCTAGCAATCCGGCGTCGCAAATGGAGGTGCAGTGGCAATCTTTACGGACCCTATCAGGGAACATGCTGATTTCGGGCCGGGCGATGCCGAATGGCTGCACCTCCTGGTGGGGGACTGGCAGATGGTCGCGGACTTGGCGTTCGCCGACCTGGCGCTCTGGTTCCCCCACCCGGAGCTTGGCTACATCGCTTTGGCGCACGTACGCCCGTCCACCACACACACGGCGTTCCACAGCGACTTCGTCGGCGAGGGAATCCGGTCAGACCTGCAACCGCTCGTGGACAAAGCCTGGAACTCCCGGTCCATTGAGCGCTCCAGCGAGACGAACTGGAACAGCGAGATGGCGCTGCGGGTGGAGGCCGTCCCCATGGTCCGCAACGGCCGGACCCTTGCGGTAGTCACCACCCATATGGACCTCTCCAGTTCACGCATGCCGTCACGGCTGGAGTTGACCTACCGCCAGTGCGCCTACGACCTCCTGCGGATGGGCACGCTCGGGTTGTGGCCCGACTTCGCCTCACCTACCGGCTCCCGCCGGGGCGCGCCCCGCGTAGGGGACGGCCTCATCCGGCTGGATGCCGATGGCGTGGTCCAGTACGCCAGTCCCAACGGAGTGTCGGCCTTCCGGCGCCTGGGTGACGGCGAATCCCTGGAAGGGCGCTCGCTCGCCGAAGTCACCGCCGGCCTGCTCAAGGACCGGCGCATGGTCGATGAGACCCTGCCGCTGGTTGTCACCGGACGCATGCCATGGCGCAGCGAGATCGAGTCCCGCGGGGTCAGCCTGTCCCTGCGGGCCATTCCGCTCCGGGACGAACAGCAGCGGTTCGGCGCCCTGGTTCTCTGCCGTGACGTCTCCGAGTTGCGCCGACGCGAAATGGAGCTGGTGACCAAGGACGCCACCATCCGGGAGATCCACCACCGGGTCAAGAACAATCTCCAGACCGTGGCTGCGCTCTTGCGGATGCAGTCCAGGCGCATGGTCAGCGATGAGGCGAAGCAGGGCCTGGAGCAGGCGATGCGGCGCGTTGCCACGATCGCGCTGGTCCACGAGACGTTGTCGCAGGGCCTGACGCAAAGTGTTGATTTCGACGAACTGATCGGGCGCCAGTTCCGGCTGTCTGCTGAGGTGGCCTCCCCGTCGCAGCAGGTCCGGACCGAACGGTCAGGGACCTTCGGTGAACTTCCCAGCGATCTTGCCACCCCGCTGGCCCTCGTCATCAACGAACTGGTGACCAACGCTGTGGAGCATGGCCTTGAAGGAAGGGCAGGAACAGTCTGGCTTGTTGCCGACCGGTCCGAAGGGGACGACGGCGAAGAACTGACTGTGACCATCGCCGATGACGGGGTGGGGCTTCCGCAGACTCCGCACGTTGAGGGGCTCGGGCTTCAGATCGTGCGCACGCTTGTCACCAGCGAGTTGGGCGGGACCATCACGTGGGAGCGCCGCGAGGGCGGCGGGACTGAGGTCAAGATCCGGCTCAGCCTGGCCGGGAAGTAGAGGGTGCCGGTCCGGCCACATCCAAGGGCCGGACGGTGAGTAATACAGACACCGTAGAACAGATCGAGGCCCCTGGACGATCCATGTGGATTGTCCAGGGGCCTCTCCTCTGCGGTTGCTAGGTCCGATGCTGACCGGCCTGCGGTGCCGTGCCTTCCTAGGAGGCGCGGCGCGCGCGGGCGGCGCGCCGTTTAAGCGCGCGGCGCTCGTCTTCGCTCATGCCACCCCATACGCCGGCGTCCTGGCCGGACTCGAGGGCCCACTGCAGGCAGGTGTCTACGACAGGGCACCGGCGGCAGACGCTCTTGGCTTCCTCGATCTGCAGGAGGGCAGGTCCTGTGTTCCCAACGGGGAAGAACAGTTCCGGGTCCTTGTCAAGGCACGCTGCGCGGTTACGCCAATCCATGCTGATCAGTTGCTCCATTTCTGGGAAATGCCTTTGTGAAATTATTCACTAGTGGCTACAAAGGAAAGGGGCCCTCAGGGCCCCCTTGGTCATCTGCATCAAGCCTGTCATGTTAACGCTGTGTAAACAAGGGGTAATAACGCTTGATATCCGCTGAAACCTGAGCGATGCATCACAGTGTCGGCTCCCGCCCTCACCAGTGTCCGACTATGTCCGGTAGGGTGCCAGTGTGTCAAGACCCCCGGTAAACCCAACAGGCGCCCCCTCTTCTCCTGATGAGCCCCGTGACGGTGCTGACCCTTCGGCCGGCGATCGTCCGGCAACCGTGCCGGCCGCGGCCAAGGTGGTGGCCATTGTTTCTGCTGCAGAGGCGACGGCTTTGCTGGCAGCCGCCGGGTGGTACGCCTACGAGCTGCTCAGCGGGAGCCCCGTGCTGTCCTTCTGGGGTGCCGTCTTCACCTTGGGGCTCCTGCTTGCTTTCTCCGCGTGGCTGTTTGCCGTGTCCGTCTTTTTGTACAGGGGCTATCGCTGGACCCGGGCGGCCGCATTGGTGGCCCAACTGTTCGTCCTGACCATAGGCGTACCTGCCATAACCAGCGGCCTGGTCCTTGCCGGGTTGGCGATGCTGGTACCCGCTGTTATCGCCATCGTCCTCCTTTTCTCCAACAACGTGATCAACCATGCCTCCCGAACCGGAAGTGCTCCGCCCACACTTTGACCTGCAGCGCGGGCCCTGGCCGCCCCTCCGCGGGACGGCGTTCGACGGGCAACCGGCATGCTCAGCCTGTCGCGCCCGCCCAGGCCACCTGAACGGGGCAGGACCGCCCGCCGGAGATGAGGACGCCACGCCCCGGCGGAGCGTTGGACTCAACTTCGAACCTGATCCCAAACAAGTCGCCATCCGCCAGCGAACGTGGCCCCAGCAGAAGTCCGGCGCCGGCGCCCCTTGCGTTCATGACCAGCGGAACGCGTTGGAAAAGCAGTGGGCTGAAGGCAGCAGTGACCATCAGGGAGTGGCCCAAAGCGGCCAGCCGCTCCAAAGCCCTCAATGCCGGAAGGGCCAGCAGATCAACGTCGTCAACCAGCAGCACGGTCTCCCGCGAAAGCCCCCCGCTCTCCGCCTGCATAAGCACGTCCCGCCAAAAATCTTCTGCGCCTTCTGCCGGTACCGGACACGTGCACCACTGCTGCCCCGGGTTGAGTGCTGCCAGCGCGAGCAGGGTATTGCTTTTGCCGCTTCCCGGGTTGCCAAGAATGGCGGTGACTCCGCTGCCAGGCATCCGCAAGGACGCCGGAGCGGGTTCGTCTCCGGCTACGCCCAGGATGACGTTGCGTGACCGGCGGGGCGGTTCCGATAGTTCGGAGCAGTGCGTACCGCCAGGCGGGTCCTGGTCTGGGGACCGCAGGGCTCGCTGGGGTGTCCCCGCCGCCGACATGACCGCTGCGACCTGCCGGACCGTGATTTTCGCGGGGAGGGGTTCAATGCGGAATGGAGTCGATGCGGCTGGCGGATATCCGGCGCCTCTCCGGCCTGTGCCAGCCTGCAGATCGGGGGTGCGGTAGAACTGGCAGGCAACGGGGTTGCCGCCCGAGACAGGGCCGAAGGCTACAGCCCTGCCCTTGACGGCCGGAACGGCAGGCATCCGCGGCCACAGGGCGCGGTTCTCCCCGGTGGAGCAGGCTGGAAAAAAGAAACGATTGGGAAGCGCACCAAAGAACCTGGCGGTGACAAGCTCCCGCTCCCCATGGACCAGGAGCGTTATCCCTGCCCTGGCGCCGTCGCGCACGAGGTCCAGAACCAGATCTTCCGCCCAGGCCAGCGGTCCGGACCGGAATGCCGAAACCCAGGATCCCCAGCCGATGATGACGAGGACGAGAGGTACCGGATTGGAGGCGGGTTGACTCAACCGCTGCCCCAGTTCACGGACGAGCCGCTCCAGGATGCGCACTCCACGCCGCAGATCGTGCAAGGCGGCGTGGGCGCCCACCCGTGCTTCACCTGCCAGCGGGCAAAGACTCCCGTCCGCGTCCAGGACATAGAAATGGGCTCCATCAGGACTGGCCATTAGTTCATGGACAGTCAATTCCAGTGCCGATCCGGCCCCGGAAGTTGGACTGCCAATGAAGGCTGCGTGACCGTGCTTGGCATGGCTCCAAAGAAGGGGCTGAAGTTCTTGTTGCTCGGGAACATCCATCAGGCCGAGGCAGATCTGGCCCGCCACAGGGACGGGTTCCAGGGCCAGTGAGTCAGCGGTTCCCGAATCCGAGGATGGCGCGTTCGGGTCGGGCTTTTCCAGTTCAGTCGGCAGTGGAGGTGCGACAGGCCTTCTCGGTGCTGGTTTCTGCTGGGCAGCGCACAGGCTCGTCACCAAGGCTGCCAGCGGTTCCACTGCCTGTGCGGGGGTGGGTGCAGGGGCTCGTCTGTCGCCTGGTTCGGCTGCCTGGCAGGCGAGATAGTCCATTGTCCGCTGGACAGACACGGCACTTGCCTGTTTGCGATCGGAGACTGACGACAGGGACGCGGCCTGGAACTCCTCGGCCGGCTCCGTTCCGCGCGCCAGGAAGGCGCGGCCGGGGGTATTAACACTGATGGCCGAAGCGTCCCTGGAATTGACGATGTCGACAGATTCCATGTCGGACTGCACGCGAAGTGCAATGTTCGAGGTGACGTTTGCACGGATGTCAGCTGTCAACGCTCCCTGCGGCCTCTGAGTGGCCATGATCAAGTGGATGCCCAGTGACCGTCCGATCGATGCTATCCGCAGCAGCTCACGAAGCACTTCCGGCGCGTCGTCAACCAGCATCCTGAACTCATCGATGACGATGACGAGGTGGGGGAGCACAAAATCCTTGGCCGCCGGTGCGGAGCGGTACGTGGAGACGTCAGGGACGCGGGCCGCGGCGAGGCAGCTCTCCCGCAGCCTCACTTCGGCGCGAAGCGATGTCAGTGTCCGCTCCATCTCGGAATCGGAAAGATCCGTCTGCAGTCCCACGCAATGAAAGAGCCCGCTGAGCGGACCAAGACCTGAACCGCCCTTGAAATCGATGAAGAAGAAGTTGACCCGGTCCGGCGGATAGGACAAGGCCAGCGCCAGGGCCATGCTCCGGAGCAGTTCCGACTTCCCTGAGCCTGTGGTGCCTGCCACCACGAGGTGCGGACCGTCGGCCAGGAGGTCGAAGGTCTTCGTTCCCGACCTGCAAACGCCCAAGGGTACGGGCAATCCGATGTTTCGGGCGCTGCAGTCCCATCTGCTTGCGGTAGCCGCGAGCGTCAGTGGCAGGACTTCGTCAAGGCTGCAGGAAGCGGGAACGGTCTTGGCCTGTTCCTTGTCACCAATCAGGGCACCGGCGAGGTGCCGGCAGAAAGCGGTAAAGACTTCGTCCGGGACCAGGTCAGGGACAAACACAGTACCGCGGTGGTTCTGCACCACGGTTGATGCGCGCTCGGACAGGAGGACGTCAGGTGCAGGCCAATCGCCGTCTTCAGGCAGGAAGTGAAGAACCTGCCACCCCCGCTGGAGCGCTGCTTCCCGGAGCGACTTTTCCACCACCGCTCCGGAGTTATCCCCCCGGATCAAAAGGACTCCCCGCCCGCAGCCCTGTTGCTCGCTGCCGTCCACTGCATTAAGGGCGGCGGACAGTGTTGCAGTGAGCGTCACTCTGCTGAGATACCGGGCTGCGAGGGGTAGGGCTTCCGGCAGCCCGTGGACGACGACATTCATCGTGCCCGTGCGCGGGTATGCCGCAAGTTGCATGAGAAGGGAGCGGAGGGTGCCATCGGTGGCAAAGCGCGGGCCGCCCAGGGTGGTGAGCGGGACGTCCGGGTCCAGAACGACGGGGACGATTCCTGCCCGTGGGATGGTCGCGGCAGCACCGGGCGGTTCGATCCTGACATTGGCCGGCTGTTCTGCCTGTCCCAGCCGCAGCCACACCCCGTCGCCGGGGGAATCCGGGCTGGACGTCCCTTCAGTCCGCCGGGCCGCAAGAGCAACGATGGACAGGGAAGGGGCGCACCGTCGTCGGCGTTCCCTGTCATCTTCAACAGCCGACTTCAGGGCCGCGGACAGGTCCCGCCTGTGCCGCCGTCCGCTGACCGCGGGCACCAGGACCGAAAACACCGAAACCGCGGAAAAGGCCAGAAACATCCACATGCCGGTGAGAAAGGCCAGCAGTACCCCAAGTGCCAGTGGGAGAATCGCGGTCAGAAGGAGTGCCGCGCGGTTTCCTGGATCAGGGCGGCCGGACACCACGATAGGTTCCGCCACCGACTTTCCTGCTTCCGAGAGGACTCTATGGGGCACATCTGCAAACACCAGCGATAGGTTCGATTGACCGCACCTGATGGTTGAGTCCGTTGAGATAACCGTGTTCCGTATCCTTTGGCCGTCGACATATGTCCCGTTGGCGCTGTCCAGGTCAACCAATATGATCTCCGTGTCAGTGACCACCACACTGGCATGTTCACGGGACAACTCCGGGTCCGGGATGACAATCCGTGTGCCGCTTCGACCGATGGTGTAGGTGCCACGCCGTAATGGCACAACGGTTCCCGCTGCTGCTCCGCTGTCGATGGCGAGGACCAGGGGAGGGACGGCATCGGCAATTGGCGGGCGCCGTGGCCGCCTGCTCGAAGGTGGGGTGCCGCCGTCGACAAGGATTGCCGCCTCTACGAGCGGCGGCACGCCGAGGACCAGGGAACGCAGATCCTGCCCGTCCACTCTGACTGAGCCCGCACCGTACTTCCGGACCAACTGTTCGTGAATGACGTACCCTGCCGTGCCGGCCGGTGCATCAATGGACAGTTCCACGGGTGGCTGGGGACGCGGTGATCCCGGTCCGCCCACCAGAGTGCAATTAAGCGTCATGGGTAGTTGGTCCCTCGTGCATGCACCCACGCTAGCCACCGGGCTCAGTGCGGGGCATTGGCTTCTGCGCCTATGTGGATAACCTGCACTGGGATAACGGGGTCCTTCGCCTGCCCATCGGGACTCCGTGTGCCGGGTCACAGCGGGAATGCTGATTCGACGGGCCCTGCAGTCACTCGGGTAGGCTAGAGCAGCAGACACTGCGCACCATTGCGCTGCCCGCATTCGAACCAGGAGATTTTGTGACCGCTGACCTCGTCATCGTAGGGTCCGGCTTTTTTGGCCTGACAATCGCAGAACAGGCCGCCACTGAGCTCGGCCTGAAGGTCGTTGTCATCGACCGCCGCCACCACATCGGCGGAAACGCGTACAGCGAAAAGGAAGAGCAGACCGGGATCGAGATCCACCGGTACGGCGCCCACCTCTTCCATACCTCGAACGAGCGGGTGTGGGAGTACGTCAACCGGTTCACCACCTTCACTGACTATGTGCACAAGGTCTATGGCGTCCACAAGGGCGAGGTCTATTCGCTTCCCATCAACCTGGCCACCATCAACCAGTTCTTCCGGGCCAATCTCACCCCCGGCCAGGCCCGCGACCTCATCCAGGAACAGGCAGGGGAACTGGCGGGAACTGACCCCCAGAACCTGAACGACAAGGGCATCCAGCTGATCGGCCGCCCCTTGTACGAGGCCTTCATCAAGCACTACACCGGCAAGCAGTGGCAGACAGATCCCAAGGACCTGCCGGCCGGTATCATTTCCCGGCTGCCTGTGCGCTACAACTATGACAACCGGTACTTCAATGACAAGTACGAGGGCCTGCCGACCAACGGCTACACCGCCTGGATCGAAAAGATGGCAGAGCACCCCAACATCGAGGTGCGGCTCAATACCGACTTCTTCGACGAGTCCCACGAGTACAGCAAGAACAAGGTCGTGGGCAACATTCCTGTCGTCTACACCGGCCCGGTGGATCGGTACTTCGACTATGCCGAGGGCGACCTGTCCTGGCGCACCATCGACTTCGAGGAAGAAGTCCTTGAGATGGGCGACTTCCAGGGCACGTCGGTTGTGAACTACAACGACGCAGACGTCCCCTACACCCGCATCATCGAACCGCGCCACTTCCACCCGGAGCGCGACTACCAGACCGAAAAGACGGTCATCATGCGCGAATTCTCGCGCTTTGCCGAAAAGGGCGATGAGCCTTACTACCCGGTCAACACCTCCGCGGACAGGGAACGCCTCCTGAAGTACCGAGACCTCGCTGCGGCCGAAAAGGACGTATTGTTCGGCGGCAGGCTGGGCACCTACAAGTACCTCGACATGCACATGGCCATCGGCGCCGCTCTCAGCATGTTTGACAACAAGATCCGGCCGCACTTCGAAAGCGGCGTACAGCTTGAAAGCGGGGGAGTCGACGCATGAGCGTCCCTACCGACAACAAGACGAAGAACACCGTGAGGGCTGACGCTGTTAAGGACCGGGGAGCGTGGCAGACGCTTCAGCGTGTGATCCTGCCCAGTGCCAGCCAGATGGACACGGTGCCCCTCTATATGGACATGGGCACCGCGACGGGCATTCAGTTGCCCACCGCCGGCGACCGCGACGGTAAGACCGCGAAGCCCCGGACCATCAGCAGCCCCACCAAAGAAGCGCACGTTGAAGACTTCCTTTCGCGGCACTCAACGTCTGTCCGTTCCGGCGAACGGGTGTCTTTCGGCACCTACTTCAACGCTTTCCCCGCCAGCTACTGGCGTCGGTGGACGACAGTAGACAAGATCCGGCTCCAGGTCCGGACCCAGGGCGCCGGCTCGGTTATCGTCTACAAGTCGAACGCCCGCGGTTCCCTGCAGCGGGTGGACACCCGCCGGGTTGAAGGCAACGCGGAGAGCACGTTTGAACTTTCACTGGCGCCCTTCGGCGACGGCGGGTGGTACTGGTTCGACCTGCTGGCCGGAACCGAGCCCTTGATCATGCTCGACGCGGAATGGCAGGGTCCGGCGGTCGAAACAACGCCGGGGTCCGTCACGCTCCAGATCACCACCCTGAACAAAACGGATTTCTGCCTCAACAACCTG
The DNA here is from genome assembly GCF_059492155.1 of Pseudarthrobacter sp. Pseusp20. NCBI lineage: Bacteria > Bacillati > Actinomycetota > Actinomycetes > Micrococcales > Micrococcaceae > Pseudarthrobacter > Pseudarthrobacter sp. Pseusp20. The sequence goes on along the minus strand of NZ_CP168521.1, from coordinate 3,156,902 downwards.
CGGCTCCTTGCCGACAGCGAAGAAGCGCTGGCCCACGTGCAGGAAATCCTGATTGTTGACCAGGGCACACAGAAACTCTCCGACGCTGAGGGGTTCGACGACGTCAAGCGTTCCCTCAGGGGCAAGCTCCGCATCATCAATCAGTCCAACCTGGGCGGTTCGGGCGGGTTTGCGCGGGGCATGTTCGAGGCTGTCGAGAACGGCAGCGACTACGCCCTGTTGATGGACGATGACGTCGTTGTTGAGCCTGAGAGCATCATTCGCCTTCTGACGTTCGCGGACCGGTGCAAAACTCCGACCCTCGTCGGAGGGCACATGTTCGACCTCTACAACCGGACGGTCCTGCACACCTTCGGCGAAGTGGTAAACCCTTACCGGTTCCAGCCTTCGCTACCCAGCGAGGACATGATCCTGGGCCACGACTTCCTGTCGTCCAACCTTCGCCAAACCCCGTGGCTGCATCGGCGTTGCGACGTCGATTACAACGGCTGGTGGATGTGCCTGATCCCCACCCAGGTAATCCGGGAGATCGGACTCTCACTCCCGCTGTTCATCAAGTGGGACGATTCCGAATATGGGCTGCGGGCCAAGGCGGCCGGATACCCCACGGTGTCGTTACCGGGCTCAGCTGTCTGGCACGTGTCCTGGATTGATAAGGACGACCTCGTTGGCTGGCAGGCCTACTTCCACGCCCGCAACAGGGTGGTGGCCGCCCTCCTTCACAGTCCCTACGAGTTCGGCGGCAGGGTCATCAAGGAGTCGCAATACGCTGACATCAAGCATTTGGTGTCCATGCAGTACGCCACCGCCCAGGGCCGGCAATGGGCCCTGGAAGATGTGCTGAAGGGGCCGGAAGCCTTGCCAGGGCTGTTGTCAGCGAAACTGCCGCAGATCCGCGAGATGATGTCCGCGCATTCGGATGCTGTCTTCCGTCCTAATCCGGAAGACTTCCCGGCCCCCAAGATGGATAAGCCTCCCCGCCGGGGCCACGGTCCCTCGAAGCCGGGAAAGCTGACACTTCTGCCCTGGGCTGCCAAGACCGTCGTTCGGCAATTGGCGAGCCCTGTCCATGGCACCAGCGCAGAGCGCCCGCAGACAACTATCGCCCACCAAGACAACCGGTGGTGGCGCATGGCGCAGTACGACAGCGCTGTAGTGTCCAACGCTGAAGGCACCGGAGCCTCCTGGTACCGCCGGGATCCCAAGGAACTGAGGAAGATGCTGGCCGAAAGTGCCCGTCTTCACTCTGCCCTCCTCAAGGACTGGCCGGCCCTAAGCAGGAAGTACAAAGCAGCAGTCTCGGACCTCACCTCCATGGAGTCCTGGAGGAAGACGTTCGAACAACATACCCAGAACGAGATCAAGTGAGCGCAATCGCATCCGGTGAGTTGACCACTCCCGGACTGGGGGGTGGCCTGCGGGACATCAGGCAGTCAGGCTTCCTTCTTAAGCTGCTGGTACGGAAAGAACTCAAAGTGCGCTACCGAGGGTCGGTCTTGGGCCTGCTCTGGTCGTATGTGAAGCCCGGCGTGCAGTTCATCGTCTTCTATGTGGCCCTGGGAGTCTTTCTCGGACTGGAACGAAGCTCACGGAATCCGGAGGGGCTGACAAACTATGCGGTCTACCTGTTTTCCGGAATTGTCCTGATCAACTTCTTCTCAGAGGCCCTGGGCAATGCGGCCAGGTCCATCGTCAATAACGGAAACCTCATCAAGAAGATCTATCTTCCGCGCGAGCTCTTTCCTGTGGCGTCAGTGTGGGTTTCTGCTGTGCACTTCTTCCCGCAGCTGGTGGTGCTCATCGTCGGTTGCCTATTCGCCGGTTGGCATCCCAACGTGTTTCAATTGCTCGCTGCGGTGGCCGGCTTTGCTATCGTTGCCCTCCTTGCGACGGGCCTGGGTCTTCTGTTCGGCGCGGCCAACGTCTACTTCCGTGACTCCGAGAACCTGGTGGACATGCTCCTGATGGTTGCCACCTGGGCATCGCCCGTCATGTATGCATGGTCCATGGTGCAGGAGAAGCTGGGAGCAGGATGGTTCGCCGTCTACCAAGCGAACCCGATCACGATCGGCGTAGAGCTTTTTCACTACGCGTTTTGGTTCCCGACGACTGACGGTTCCGTCTCCATGCCCCCCAATCTGTTTAGTATTTGGCTGCTGGTTGGGCTGGGTGTTGCCTTGGCGATCCTCGTCTTGGGCCAATTCACTTTCCGCCGCCTTGAGGGCCGTTTCGCGCAGGAGCTCTAAGTGGTCAACGCAATTGAAGTTTCTGACATCAGCAAGCAATTCGTCCTTCGTCATACGCGATCCATCAAGGAAGCCGTCGTTTGGCTCGTGAAAGGGCGCAAAGGGGATCTTTCGGAGAAGTTCCACGCACTAAAGAACGTTTCTCTCAACGTCGAGGCGGGGGAAACTGTGGCGCTGCTGGGCCTGAACGGCTCCGGCAAGTCCACTTTGCTCAAGCACATTTCCGGAGTCATGCTTCCTGATTCAGGAACGGTAAAGACAAGGGGCAGGGTCGCAGGACTGATCGAAGTCGGCGCGGGCTTCCACCCGGACCTCTCCGGACGCGACAACGTGTTCCTTAACGGCGCCATCCTGGGAATGACTGAGCAGCAGATCAAGGACCGGTTCGACGATATCGTCGAGTTTTCCGAGATCGGGCAATTCATCGATACAGAGGTTAAGTTCTATTCCTCCGGCATGTACTTGCGGCTGGCGTTTTCGGTTGCTGTCCACACAGACCCGGAAGTCTTTCTTATTGATGAGATCCTTGCGGTCGGAGACGAACCTTTCCAGCGCAAATGTATTGACAAGATCCAGGAACTGGCCCGGGACGGTAAGACCCTGGTCGTGGTAAGCCATGACCTGGACCTTGTCTCCCGGATTTGTCAGCGGGGTGTTCTCCTCAAACACGGAGAAATGATCTACGACGGCCCGATACGCGAGGCCGTCGGCCTGTTGCGTCATTGAGCCAAGTAACCTTATGTCGCGGTTAGCATCCTAACCGGCCGCGATGTTTCAACGGGCAGCAGCGGCATGCAGAATACCCGCGCTCCAGTAGCCGTACGGAGGACTCTTGTCTTGGTTTGAAGCAGTACCGCAGTGTGTCCTCGCGGTGGCCCTGCTGACTATCCCCGGTTTCGCCGTCGGCATGGCGGCCCGGCTCGGCGCAGCCCGGGCCGCCGCCACAGCTCCCGGGATAAGCGTTTCAATAATTGCTGTGGCTGCAATCGCAGCACCCTTCGCTGGAATCGCATGGTCGCTCCTGCCGGTAATCGCCGTAACCATTGGGGTGGCTGCCGTAGCTTTTGCGCTGTCCCTCCTGCTCAGGAAGCGGGCCGGCGCGGGCGATGCGAAATTGGAGGACAAACCGGGACACTGGATCGTGGCTTCTGTAGCGGCGGCGGCCGTCGCAGCCGTCCTCATAGGTGGCCGTCTGCTGCGCGCTATAGGATCCCCCGAATCGTTCTCCCAGACGTTCGATAATGTCTTTCATCTGAACGCTATACGGTACATTCTTGACACCGGTTCCGGTTCGTCACTTACTTTGAGCGGAATGACGGGTGGTAGTTCCTACCCTGCTGCCTGGCACGACTTGGTATCCTTGGTCGTCCTCATCGGGGGAGGGGAGATAACCTCCTCCGTAAATGTAATCAATCTTCTGATAGCCGCCTTCGTATGGCCTTTAGGCTGCATTTATCTTTCGCACGCTATCTGGGGGCGACGTCCTGCCGTGAGTTTCGCGGCCGGCGTACTCTCCGCTGCCTTTGGTGCCTTTCCTATCTCTCTGCTGGATTTCGGCGTTCTTTACCCCAATTTCCTTGCGCTCGCGCTTTTGCCCTTGGTGTTTGCTCTAGGCCTCGAGTCAATGGGTTTGTCCGCCATCTCGAACCGATCCAAGCTGTTGAGCCTTCTTCTGCTGCTTGCCGTGCTTCCTGGTATGGCGCTTGCCCACCCGAGTGTCGCCATGGCGTGGCTGGCGCTGATGTTGCCGCCGGCCCTTTACGTCTATGCCCTCGTTTTTGCCAATGCGCTGAAGTTTAGGAGAGGCAGAGCACGCATTCTGGTGGCGACGGTATTCTCCATTGCTTTACTTACCGGCATCGCTTTGATCAAAATGCTGTGGGATGTGGTACGCCCTCCGGCGGAAACCGCCTTTTGGCCGCCGGTAGAGTCTACAGGCCAGGCAATTGGAGAGGTGATCTCCAGCTCAGCTATCGGCCGCCCCGCAGCGTGGGTGATCATGCTTCTGACGCTCATGGGCATTTATTTGACCATCCGGTCTAGCCGGCAGCTGTGGCTACTGGGATCCTATGCCGTCGCAGCATTTCTCTTCGTTGTAGTCAGCTCCTTTCCGGCCGACGACTTCCGGCTCTTTCTCACTGGCATCTGGTACAACGACCCGCCCCGGCTGGCGGCACTCCTACCCGTGGTGACCATCCCGCTCGCGTGCCAAGGCGCCGTCTTTGTGTGGACTCAGCTGACCACCATCCTGGCAAGCTCTACCGGATTGCTGAGGGGTCGTTCTGTTCGAAGCACGGCGCCTGCAAAGGGGGGAAGGACATCACAGCCGGAACTACTGGTTGCCCTAGCGGCTACCGCGATGGTCTTTGCTTTGATTGTGGGTACTCAACGCGGCAATGTCGGCCAAGCCGAGGCATCTATGGCTGGATCTTACCGGTTGTCCGAGAATTCGCCGCTGATATCGAGCGACGAAATGGCGCTTATCAAGCGTTTGCCGGGCGAAGTGCCTAAAAACGCCCTTATGGTGGGAAATCCTTGGAATGGAAGTTCCCTTGCGTATGCCTTTGCCGACCGGAAGCTCGTCCAACTTCACATCCTCAGTGCTGTTCCCCAAGGCGCAGCTCCATTGCTCAACGGTCCCACTCCAGCCAAGGGCGACCCCGCTGTATGCCCCACAGTTGAGCGCCTTAAGATCGAGTACATCCTCGACTTCGGGCACCGGGAAGTCCATGGAAGAGACAGCGGCTACAAAGGATTGGACGCCCTGATAGGTGCCGGGCTAGCTACGCTCGAAGACTCACAGGGTGAAGCGAAGCTCTACAAGCTGGATTTATGTCCTGCTGTTTGAGTTAGGGCGGTCTTTGCAGTGCGTCCGTGGTGCCTCGGTGTGCCCAGTCGGTAAGTTGACAGTTGACACCTGCTGGTGGGTGGACTCGCTCCGAGGCTGCGGTGGGCCCGGTGAGTGTTGTAGAAGTTTAGCCACGACTGCAACGCATCGGTCCGGGCCTGGTTTGAGATGCAAGTCTCTCGGTGCTCCCGGCCTTTCTGGAAGGTGCGGTTGAAGCGTTTTGCTTTGCCTTTTGCAGAGATGGCGGCATCTATTCAGGATGTGCTTGGCCCCCAACGCGGCCAGCGCGTCGTGGAAGTCCCGAGCGAGCAGGTAGGCGAAGGCGCTGTCAGTCATTACGCGTGTTACCGGAGCAGGGTTGGCTGTCTGGCGGCTCTTGAGCGGGCGAGGAATCTGGCGCCGGTTGGGCTTTTCTCGTCGGGCAGGACCCGGCGTAGGCGAAGCGGGGGAGCAAGCAACCGCGGCGAGGACGTAGTAAGATCCAGGTCTGCCCGAAGGGCAGTGGGTGGCCCGGCTTTGGGAAAGGTCTGTCTGCTGACCGCCGCTGTCGGGAATACGGTCGACTATCCTCGGCGTGGATGTGAATCATGTGTCCGGGATGTCACGTTCATAGCGGTGGTCCTTGGCAGGAGAAGCTCGGATCCGGGTCGCATAGCCGGGGCATGCCGGCGCGGGCCAGAATCCTACAGACCGTCCGGGCACGGGACACGCAGCGCAAGACGAGGCCGTCGGCCCCTCCCGATACATCACCCGCTTGACAGGAATGTGGCCCGGGTGGCGAGAGGGCACTACTTTGGACGGGAACTCCGGTCCTCAAGGTCTTCCCAGCCGTGGAAGCGGTATCGGCTTGTCCAGTGGTGGGAGCGGGTCCCTTGAGAAGCCCAGTCCCCTGGCCGCGTGGGCGACCGCGCGTCCGGTGACAACACGCTTTCATGATGATGCGTCTACCTGTCGGTGACGGTCGATAGGCGAGCCTTTGTGACGGCGGCGGAGTTCAGCGGTCGATGCAACGGTTTATGGTTCTGTCGCCGGTGAAGTCCGTCTAGCCAGGTGCTCCATTGGACTCTGCCAACCCAGGACTTCGCGGGGGCTGCGATTAATTTCGGCCGCGACCTTGGTGAGGTGTTTGGGGCTGTGGACGTCGAAGTCTGTTCCTGTCGGGAAGTACTGCCGGAGCAGGCCATCACTATTCTCGCCTGAGCCGTGCTGCCAGAGGGTCGCTGGATCACAGAAATGCATCGGAATCAGCGTCTGCCGCGTAAGACTCTGGTGGCAAGCCCTTTCAGTCCCCTGAACCCACGTCAAAGAATGGCTCACGGGAGTGGGCTCATAGAAGGAGCCAGCCGATCGCGCAGATTCCCAGAACCGTGGTTTCCGCCAAGTGTACGGATCTAAGAGGTCCTCAACCATTCATGATAACCACCATTCTGCTCAGTACATCTAGGCTGCTGAGAGTAGGAACGGCCGTCGGTGGATTTCACTTGCGGGATACTGACGCGCTGCCTAGCGGAGAAGTCGAACATAGTGGATGAACTACATTTTCCGGGGCGCATTTTGGGCCGGCGTGGTCAACATCCGTGTCTGCAGCGCTGGCTACACTCAATTTCATAAAATCGTCGCCCGTGTCATCGTGTACGTCTGCAGCACAACCACGCCCCGTGGCTTTTACACGCGGCCCGGCAGCGAGACTTTTGGGTTAACCCTGGAACTGGGTTGCGTAAGTCGCACGCCCAAGTCGGTGGCTGGATTTAGGGATAAGAGAGAGCCGTGTTCCTGACGAAGTATCGTCGGAGGGCTCTGCCTTGATACGCGGCAACTAGTATTTCAGAAACCGCGACTGCCCACGCTACTCCGGTGACATCGGTGAACAACGCCGCCAACACAATAGCAGGCGCGCCGCAGACGGCACCGAGAACGGTTGATTGGACAAGGATTCTTCCCTGTCCCACGGACACGAGGCAAGCCAACCCAAGGATCTGGGAAACTGCCACTGACAAGAACATCAATCCCACAGCAGCGCTCAGTGAACTCGGGAAAATAACTAAACCGTTGGACAATATCTCGCTTGCGACCGGACCTAGTAGGAAGATGCCCATTCCGCCAAGAAATCCGAACAAGGGTGCAACCTGAGCACTCCGCACGAGCCTATGCTTTAGGTTTTCGGGACCCCCTTCGGGGATCCAGCCCTGAATGAATTGAAGGAGCGGGGAAAGCGCCAAAACGCCGTAGCGAAAAATTCTATCCGCCATGAGGTAGACCCCCAGCTGCGCGGGCAGGAATAGATTGATCGCCACTAGTGGCAGGTTCACGTATAAGCTTCCGGTCGCGGCTGTGACGACGCCGTGTCTCTGGTGCGCCAACCGGCTAAAGGCTTCCCTTACCCTGAAGTTTGCCGTAATACTTGCCTTCGCAGGTTTAACTATGACCGTGCAGGTAAGGGCCAGAGCAAGAATATTGAAGAGCAATTGTATCGCTACCAGCCAGATGATCTCGCGGGTTAGAGCCAGGACTGCCAGGCCGATCAAAGTCCCACCAAACTGCGGGAGTGCATCGAGGAAAAATAGCCTCTTGGGCTTGGCTTCACCTATGAAGTACCAGTTTCCGCCAAGGAACGGCAGCAAATACGCGATGGAGGCCAGCACAACGAGAGGCACATGTTCAGGTTGCAGGATGATCATGACGGCTGCCATCGCCGGGGCCGCGATCAAATATAGGTAGCCTCGACTAACAAGCGAATCAACGAAGAGCTGGGGTCGAAGTGCCTTGTTCATCGAGGCAACCATCGACGGACCGGTAGTGCCCCAACCGAAGGCAACAAGGATGCCGAACATGATCGACACAGATTGGGCCATTGCCTGAACTGCCCAAAGCTGTGCTCCGGCGATCCCGGTTATCACCGGAATTGACACAAGCCCAACGATCGTTCCGACGCCAACTGTTAGGGAAAAACTTGCAAGACGTGCCAAGGAGGCCATGATCGGTTTCGCTGACAAGATTTCTCGCGTTCCTCGAGTTTGAACAGGCCAAGTACCCAATAATAGTTCACCACGCGGTGGGGCCAGGATTGCCTGATGGGCCACGTGATACTAATCCCACCTTCGGAGGCAGCGCTGTACAGCCCCGATTGGTGGACTCGCGGGATGGAAGCAGAGGGCTGCTGCTTCGCAGAATGTCCGCACATCTCGCCACACTAAGAGGCGCTGAAGCCGCTAGTGCTGTCCAAGGCTCTGTGTCAGCTACATAGGGAAGTCCACATTACGGCTCAACAAAATGGCCGGAAGTCTGCTTCGTGGTACTTGCAGGGGCGGTGAGACGTGCCAGCATCATGGTGCTTGGGTCATGGTCCATTAGAATTGGTTGACGACAGAGCCGTTTGAGCGGGAAAGTTCGGGGCGTTCGGCTTTGCCTGCGGATCGTGCTCGGGCTGTCGTGGTGGGCATGAATGCTGCCGAGTATGCAGCCCATCTTTCCGAATATCTCGAGTTTCAGCTCGGATGCTGACAACTGCGGCGGCGGGCGCTGCAAGATAAACAGCTACACGATGAATTGAGGAAATTTTCATGACGCAGGGAGAGGAGAGCGTTCGCGTCGCCGCGATTATAGCGGCGTATAATCCCGATAAGAAGGTCATTGATGTTTTTAGGGCCGTTGTTGGGCAGGTGGATTTGGTTGTTGTCGTAGATGACAGATCAAATGATTCCTCCACAATGCCAGTTTTTGAAGAATTACGGTCTTTGGGTGCAGAAGTAATTCATTCACCAAACAACGCCGGCATAGCCAGAACGCTCAATATAGGTATAAGCAGGTGTGCAGCGATCGGCCGGTTTGACTATTATCTGACCTTGGACCAAGATTCCATACCGGACCAGGATTATGTCAGCAATGCTTTGAAGACGGACAGGCTTGCGCGTGAGCTGAACATACCAGTGGGGTTCGTAAGTGCTGCGACATATAACAACAGCCCAGTCCTCGGAAACGGAACCTTACTCGGATTCGAGCAGCCCTTCGATCCATGGCAATCGGGAATGTTAATACCCCGCTCGACCTTCAACGCGGTAGGGGGCTTGGATGAGAAGCTCGTTATCGACGCAGTCGACTCTGAATTTACGCTACGAGTGCGGAAGGCCGGCCTTGCAGTTCTTTGCGGCAGTGGGTGCAATATGGCGCACTCTCTGGGACAACAAAGTACGGTTAGTTTTTGGGGAAAGAAGAGGCTCTATACGTACCATTCGCCGGTACGTGTCTATTACATCACTCGAAACAATTTATTAATTTTCTTCCGTTACTTCTTGGCGGACCCAATTTGGGTTGCGCGTAAAAGCTACTACGAGCTGGTCAACCATTCTCGAAGGATTCTTTTTAGTAAAAATAAGAAGGAAATTTTACGGGCCATGCTCTTCGGAGTCCGCGATGCCTCAATGTTTCGAAATGGTATTATTAGGGCCAGCGACATGCAGAAGTTGAGCTAGCCTGTGTTTTTTGGTTGGGTGAAGGGGAATAAATTGAACGATCAGGTTCGGACGGGCTTTGGTGTTGTCGCCCTAGCGGCCTACAAACCTGACTGGAACCTGTTCCGGCGTCAACTGCAATCGATTCGCGATCAATCGCATGATGAGTTCCTATGCTTAATTTCGGCTGACGGTGGCTGTGATGAAATCAAGGCTTTCGTCGATGAAACTGTTATGGGCGACACTCGGTTCCAGGTTATCGGATTTGATGAGCGTTTGGGATTCTATGGAAATTTCGAACGAGTTCTAGAGCATGTGCCGGTGGATGCCACCTGGATTGCTCTATCGGATCAGGACGACTTTTGGTATCCAAATAAGTTGGACACGTTGATTCCCTATCTTACTCACTATTCACTGGCGACTGGCCAAGCTCGTGTAGTCACCGAGACGGGTGCTGTCCTCGCTGAATCCACTAATCGATGCAACGTCCCGCCAGCGCATCTTCTCGTTGACAATCAGATAACCGGGGGCCTTTCCGTCTTCCGGAGGGAACTACTTGCTACCGTTCTTCCGTTTCCTCGTTTGAGCAATCCATCCGAGAACCACGACCATTGGATTGGGCTTTGCGCGGCCGTCGCTGAAGGGGCTTATATTGCTGACGCATTAGTACAGGACTATGTGCAGCATGGAGGGAACGTTCTGGGTGAGCCGGACCGGAGTTTCAATGTAAAGCGTTCGATCGATAACTTCCGAAGAATGGGTCACAAATTCGAAGGTGCGGGTAATTTGTCATCGCTTTTGCGCGTGATGATGAACATCAAGTTCGGCTGGTCTCGTACCATGGTCCTTGAGCTTCGAGGGAGAGCGCCGCAACGCCTCCAGGCATTGGAGCCGCTCCTGGAAGTTGTGACGCCCAGAAAATACTGGATCAAGAAGCTGGCAGTTCTATGGTCCGCCGTTTCAAGCAAGCACGTCTCGATACCCTCAGCCATAACGTTTGCAGCAGGCGCTGCCGTGGCATCGGTACTTCGGCGATAACCCCGCTGGTCATCGCCGGCTTCTATTTCAATTTCGCGGCATCTTGTGGTCGAATGCGGCCAGAATGACCGGCGACTGCATCCCGGATACCAGTAAGCCACGCGCGCACGAACGCGATGCGGCGTGGCCCAAATGCGACGCGGACAATGTTGCTCTCGACTTCCATCCAAAGGCGTCGCAACATCCAAATACGATTCGTAGAAAAGTAGCGGACGACCATGAGCCAGATATTTCGGGTTATGTAATAAACGCGAACAGGAGAGTGATGGATAATCTGAAGATCCTGACCGTCAACCCGCAAAGGGCGCCCCATTATAGACATAGGCCGTGTTTCTCCAAGGGAGTGTTCGATGTCGCAGCCGACGCCGACAGGGGTTGAGTAACCTGCTGCACGGATCCGGAGATTAAAGTCGGTATCAACGCAGTCTATGAACAGGCTCTCATCGAAAAGCCCGACGTCGTCCAATACGCTGACTGGAATAAGACAACCCGACTGCATCGGGTCAAAGGCCTGGACTACGTCTTCGTTTCCATGGAGCCTCTTGACTGGTTTTGCGTTGTGCGACTCCGGTGAAACCAGGCCAACTCGCATTCCTTGGGCAGCCGCATTACGGAAGCTGCGAAGTGCATTTTCCACGTAGTTCTCGCCGAGTGTCGAATCTTGGTCCATAGTAAGGATCCAGTCGGGCTCCCATAGGGTGCGCGCCTGCCGGATGCCCTCGTTGAGCGCACTGGCAATTCCTGAGTTCCGCGGCTGGCGGAGAACTGTTATGCCGTCTTCTTCCAGAACGCTAAGAATGGGCGACGCATCCTGATTGGAGCCGTCGTCCACGACCAATATGTAGGGTACAAGATTCCGGAGGAGAGTTACACGGGAGATGATGTCAACTGAGGGGTTATAGCTGGTGACGACGGCGGCAACTTTATGCTGGGGTCCTGCTTCAAACATGGGTATCCGTTTCGCGATGTGTGGCGGATTTAGCGCGCAGCAAACTCAACCTTTGACAGTTGCGGGCGATTTGCGCCGCCGCCTGCTTCGAAGCGCCAGAGTGACGAGGTTGGCTAGGAACGCGGCGCGGGCGCGGACAATCTTACTAATTCCGCGCATTTTTCTGGGGGTCAGATTCTCATTGTGCAGCCGGTGAAGTATCGTGTCATCCTCAAGATAGGCGATGCTCTTTGAAAAATTACCGCACATTGCCAACCACTGGTCGTGGGATTCAGACATATGAGACGGGAAAGGGAGCGCCAACTCCTTCAAATTTGACTTGAAAGCCATGGCGCAGCCCCAATGCAGTCTATACCCAATAACAATTCCCAGGAGATTCCTAAAATGTTTCTGGGAATCTCTGCTGCGAAGCCTGATGTCATGAAAACGACCCGATTCACCACCAAAATGCTTGCAGTTTGTTACCACCATGGATTTGTCGGCCAGAGCGGCGAGCATTTTGTCCAGCCGGCCTGGGACCCATATATCATCTTGATCGGATAGAAAAATATAATTTCCGCTGCTTAGCCATATCGCTTTTTCAAATGTTCTCACATAGCCAAGATTTTGCTTATTGCGATGAAGGACTACCCTCGAATCTTGAACAGCCTCAATCCGTGCGACTGTGTCGTCCGTGGATTCATCATCTACTATGAGCAGTTCGTCATTTGGTCCGAGCTGCGGCAGTATGGACTCGATCTGCTCTGCGATGAATTCGGAGCCGTTATAGGCGGCCATGCAGACGCTGACCCGGACATTTTCTGTCATTAGTCGGAAGCCCTTCTTCAACTCACGGACAGGAGAATCACGCGGTAGCAAATACGTGAGGTCTATAAGAGTTTACCCGTATTCCTGACGAGACTCCGTCTGCGGGTCTTCGACGGTAGAGGCCAGGCCGGGTTCCTGCACGAAGAGGCGTTGCTGGTGTCTGCCTGTCCGATACACCATCCTTGCCGGGGCAGCAGGAGCCTCTGCTGTATACGTTCTCCGCGATCAGAAGCGTGGGAAGCCAGCGGGTCCCGACCCAGGAGCTTACCGAGGCGGATGGGCTATGGTTGATGGGTTCATCTTCACCTTTCGACAGGAAGTCCAATGACCGTTGCTGCTGTGGTCGTCTCATACAACAGGAAAGACCTCCTCGAAAAATGTCTTGCTGCCCTCGAGGGGCAGACACGAGCACTCGACGAAATCATTGTGATCGACAACTCGTCCACCGACGGCGCTCCTGAACTGGTGAAGGAATTGTTTCCAAAGGTGAAACTCTTTGACACGGGCTCCAACGTCGGTGGAGCAGGTGGCTTTGCGTGGGGCGTTGAGTTGGCGATTGCGCACGGACACGAGTATGCCTGGTTGATGGACGATGACGCCGAGCCGGAGCTGGACGCCTTGGAACCGCTGATCGAGCTTGCAGGAAGCGCTTCTGAGCCCTACTCCTTCCTGGCATCTATGGTCACGCTGGGTGGAAACACCATCAACACTGGGAACCCGCCTGTATTCAGCAACGACATCAGCCGCCAGGTGAGTGCGAACCTCAAAGGTGCGATCGCAATCGATGCAGCGACTTTCGTAGGCGTTTTGGTAAATCTTGACGTCGCCCGCCAAACCCACCTGCCGCAAAGGGATTATTTCATCTGGGTTGACGACACCGAGTACACCTTTCGCTTGTCTCGTATAGCCCCGGCTGTGATGGTGCGGGAGAGCAGGATCAAGCATCCCCTCAGCAAGTCAGGGTCAAAAGACATGGGCTGGCGTCTGTTCTACTTCCTTCGAAACAAGCTTTGGCTGATCCGGACAGATCCCCAAATGAGCATCCAACGAAAGGCATTTGAGATTCTGGGTTATGTCGGCGCCGCATTGCTCCAGGGGCCGCACGCGGAAGACAAGAAGTTGTGGATTCGAAGCGTAGTCCGCGGGGCATATCAAGGCCTCGTCAAATCCGCACGTAAGGAACTTCCGGGCACTTTGTTGGATGAATTGAGCCCTACAGAACGCGACACAGCCCTCGAACATAAAAGTATGAACGTTTAGTGGAGTATGTGGGCGCCGGCAGCCTAGCTATGCAAAGACTGGCCGGCATCTTCAGCGAGGCAGGTTTCTCGGCCTATCTGTGAAGGCTGGACAACGGTGGGACAGGCTGATCCTCTCTGCGACTGAGTAGGCTCTGTCATCTCAACCCTAGGGTGAAACTGTGAGAAGTGGATCATTCGCCTTGTCTACGAAACTTTGTAGATAAGGGTTTCTTGTCCCGACCATGTCAGCTCCTTTTCCAGGCTCAAGCAGGACCCGGAAAGTTCTTGCGACGCAGTGATGTGGGTGAGGGAGGGAAACGACTCCTTGAGGTCGCATGGATCGATGTGGACGATTGTTCTGTCCGTACCGTTATTTGAAAACGCCGGCGGTGCCCCTGGCGTCCAGAAGAACTGGATAAAGCCGCCACCTCTGTTCCAGTCGTTGGCAAAGCGCTGTTCGGGGTCCAAGACGGTCCACTTGCTAGCGTCCGGGCCGGAACGTTGAACTCCCGTAAGTGACGGTACGCCGTTAGCGAGCAGCAACGTGTCGACCGAGGGCCGGTCAGAAGCCCAAAGCGAACCTGCCGCGCGGCTTACTTTGCCTTCAGAGTAGAAATATTTAGCCGTTGTCGATGCACGCAGGTCACCCAGCCCAAATATCAGGGGATTCGATCCAAAAACAGGGATCGCCATCAGGGCTGCTGCAATACCCACAGAAAAGGCGGACTTGGGAAAGCTGGTCACAATGAAGACCACGACGGCGACGCCAGCAGCGGCAAGCAGAACTTCTTTCCTCGACATGGTAGGAAGGTAAGAAAGTTGAAGCTCGGATCCTGCATACGCTGTCACCAATCCTGTTGCCAGAGCCGAAGCTATCGAGAGGCGCCAGCGACGATTGTCCGGCAGTCGGGACAGTAGCACACCGACTAACAGCGCCCCCAAGATTCCGCAAACCTGTGCTGCCCTGGCAGGCTGCACGTAGTTCAGCAGGGGAATCTTCGCGCCCATGGGCCCGAAGTTGAAAGAGCACCATAAGAGCCATAAACCACCCGAGAAGGCAAGCACCAGGGCCACGACATTGTCGCGCCACCTGCCCATGGCAGAGATGCCGAGCCATATCACGACAGCCCAGACGAACGTCACTGTGAAGGCCGTTGACATCTCGCTCTGGTTACTGCCAAGAGGCACTGCATCCTTGAGTTCGCCGAGAGCTGGCGCGCCGAAAAGAAATCCGAATGGCTGGGCTTCACCGGTCGACCGTCTCGAACCCGGATAGACGGTGTTCAGCAGCCCATTGATGCCCTTTTCATTTTCCAGCAGCGTGCCGACGCCGAAGATCAGTGCGACACCAGCGGTGAAGCCAACGGCTTTTAATTTTGGCAGCCACCCGTCCTTCCGGGACAGGATCCAGAGAGCACTTGCGGCAAGAACGGGCAAACCGAGAACGAGTGACCAAGGAATGTAGAAACTAGGGATGCCGGCAAGGAGGATTCCGCCGACAACCGACTGCAAAAGCGGTAGAGCTGACCGTTTAGATTTGAAGCCGCAGTAGGCGGAGAGAAGCAAACTCGAGCCCGCAACCGTGTAGGCAATGAGCTGAATAGGCATCATCGTCCACCAGGATGCGGCGGGGGAGAGCGCTATCAGGAACGCTGCCAACCAGCCCATATTGCGGGACGATCCAACCTGTTCGAACCATTTAGGGAGAAAGAGGAAGAGCGCGACGGCAGGAAGCCACCAATGGGCTGCGAAGACCATCTCGTCTGGAAGTATCGCCGCCGCCCGAAGCATTGTGGAATCAAAGTAGACGAATGTTTCAAAGAAGCCGCCAGATGGGTACCTGTGAACAACATCGGCGGGGGCCGCAAGGTAGCTTGTCGTTGGCGCTGCACCCGTAGCCATGATCGAAATCGCTATAGGAGAAAACGCGTTGAACTCGTCCGAGCGGATGACGGAACTTGACCCTATTTGGTATCCCTCGGGGTGGGAGGGATCTTGTCGGAGTTCTGCCACTCCAATTGAAGAGGTCGTAGCGCCGGTGATCACCAGGAATGCATATACAGCGATGACGGCCATTCGCGCCATTCGGTCGGAAGCTGACACCCAACGCCAGGCATGCAAGCTGATGCTTTGAAGTCTGGACGACATCTGGGGTGACATTCTGCTCTTCCTTCTTGCCTAACGACTGCTGTTACCTGTGCCATAACCCGGGCGCGACGCTGCACAGACAATTTCGACCGACTTGCATGGGATCCCTGCCGCCCATAGATCGCGGCTGGCGCCCAGACCAAGGGGTCCAAAGGTGAAATCACCGGCTATGGCTCGATGCCGCAGAATGATGTGTTGTTGCTCCCCAAATTTCTGAAGCGCCGAATTAACCCCCGCGCCCCCGGCGAGGGCGCCACGTATGCAACGGCAACGCAAGTATAACGTCATGGAACCGGTCGAAGCCGTCGGCGCGAATGCCGCCTCGACCTCTTTGCCGGTAGCACCCCATGGACAGCCACCCGGTATGATGGCTTGAGCCCGACTGCAACCTGCGGGGGTATACGGAACTGGGAGTGGCTTGCAGACAACAGACAGTGCGCGATCAGTGAAGCATCGAGCACAGAAACTCGCTTCCCGGATCTCAGGGATCGTTGAGCGCAGCCACCTGATCAAGTTCCTGCTCGTTGGAGGCGCTTCCTTCGCAGTAGATCTTGCTCTACTGGCCCTCATGCATGAAGTCTTCGGAGTGGACCTCTGGATTGCCACGCCCATCGCTTTTGTCGCCAGCTTGGTGTTCAACTTCGCCCTCCAGCGCTCCTTTACGTTCCGTGCCAGAAACCGGAGCCATGTGAGCCTGCTCAAGTATCTGGCCCTGGTGGTTTTCAACATCGTGGCAATAGATGTCATCGTGAACGGCTTCGACGCCTGGGGAATTTCCTACGGAATAGGCAAGGCGTTCGCGACTGTACTGACCACATCTTGGAACTTTTGGCTCTATAAGGTATGGATTTTCAGGCATGAGCCCGGATAAGTTCCTGCTCGTGCAGGAACTGTGACCGCTGAAGGCACGGACTAGCACTCCTCAAACGACCATCTGGCTCACGTTCGGACTAACCGCTGGCGGGCATCCGCTGGAAGACAAGAAAAGGATCTACCTGGCACATGGCCATTGATGTATTGCTTCCCTACTATGGGGACGTCGACCTGATGAAACTCGCTGCCCAGAGCGTCATGAGCCAGCAGTTCGAAGACTGGCGGCTCATCGTGGTGGATGATGGGTTTCCAAGCCCGGAACCTCAGCGCTGGTTCGAATCCATCTCCGACCCTCGGGTGAGCTACCAAAAGAACGAAAAGAACCTGGGTGCCAACGGAAACTACCGCAAGGCCCTGGACCTGGCTGAAGCCCCCATCGTCGTCGTCATGGGCGCTGATGACATCATGCTGCCGAACTATCTGGCAGTAGTATCAAAGGCTTTCGAAGCCTACCCACAAGCCAGCGTGGTGCAGCCAGGGGTCCAGGTGATCGACGAGAAGGGCCGAGTCGCGTCGCCTCTGGTCGACATCGTCAAGAAGGTCTATGCCCCGAGCGTCAAGGAACCGGTCCTCCTGCAGGGCGAAAGAATGGCAACCAGCCTTATGCGGGCAGACTGGGCTTACTTCCCGTCCCTTGCTTGGCGCACGGACGTGATTCGCCGCATCGGTTTCACCGAGGGGCTGCACGTCGTCCAGGACCTCGCACTATTGCTGGATATTGCTGCTGAAAACGGATCTATGGTGGTTGATCCAACCTTGGCATTCCTTTATCGCCGTCATTCAGCCTCAGACTCATCAGTTAAGGCTCTGGATGGGAGGCGCTTCGATGAGGAGCGGGCCTTCTTCGAGGGCCAGGCGCGCCGATTCCGCGAACTCGGCTGGCAGAGGACAGCTCGCGCGGCTGCTTTCCATACGACGTCGCGTCTGAACGCCGCTACCCTGGTCGCGCGTTCCCTGGCGATTGGGAAGACCGATTCCCTGCCCCGGCTGTTGAAACACGTTATCTCTTAGGAGACTTAAATAATTCAGGTGGCTGCAGGCATTGACCGGCAGCCACCTGAATAGTTTAAGCAGTGGTTTCGGGCGGCCTTCCCGCGCTTGGCACCTCGTTGCCCGGTACAGATTGATCGCGTGTTTGGCCTTTTTCCAGTTCCTGTACTTTGAGCCGCAGAATTCCTACTTCTTCGGCCAGGACACGGATCTCGTCCTCAGCCTGGGACTGCTCGAAAGACAGATGAAGGCAGACCAGGACGAGCAAAAGCAATGCCATCGCGAAAAGGAGGTTTGAAGGCACTTGAACGCCGAGCACGCCGCTGGCCCAGAAAAGTAGCTGTGGGAACGCAACAAGGACCAGCATTCCAACACCGATGATGATCCAGAGGACTGCGTACTTTTCCCTCAGATGACGCCGGCGGAGCATCTCGAAGATAATGAGCAGAATGACCAGCACAAAGATGAAGCCAACAAGCGTGGCCATGTGAACTCCTAGTTGGATGACGGTACGTTTTTCTTGCGCGTCAAAGCGAAGAGGAGGGCAAAAGCTGACCGGCCGAGGTAGATGGCTGCCTTCAATGGGTCGTGGCTCGGCGTCCCGCCCTGCCGCTCCCGCATTGACACTCCAACCTGGCGCACGGTGCACCCGGACCGGATCGCAACAACCAGGGAATCAATGGTATCCCCGAGGTACTCCGCAGGGTAGTGGTCAACGTATTGCCGGATGGCCTTTGTGTTCGCAGCGCGGAACCCTGACGTGACATCCGTGAGCCGGGTTCCTGCGACCCTCGATATCGTCCACGCCAGGACGTTCATGGCCCACTTACGGGGCCCGCGGACTGTGTAATTGCCCTTATCGGCGAAGCGGGCACCGATGACGATGTCTGCTTCCTGGAGCCCATCGAGGACGGCTTTTATATCCCGGGGATCGTGCTGGCCATCCGAATCCACTTGGATGACCTGGGTGTAGCCGTGCATCTTTGCGAATTTGAACCCGGTTCTCATGGCACCGCCAACGCCCATGTTGAACGGTAGCTGCACAACCAGCGCGCCTGCATCACGGGCTACCTGTGCCGTGTCGTCCCGTGAACCGTCGTCAACTACCAGGACATCGCAATCCGGGCCAAACTCGAAGACCTCACGAATCGTGTTGCCGATGGCCTCCGATTCGTTCCAGGCCGGCATGATCACAAGGGTGTGCTGCGTCTGATCTACAGGTCTCATGCCTTATCGTTTTCCAACTTCAGATAGGCTGCCAGCCGCTCGTCGGCATCAGGTATGTCGAAACCCGTAGAGCGCGTCTTTGCCAAGTCGAGCGTGCTGGAAAGTGGCCGCGGGGCCGCTGCCTTGTCCTTGAAATATTCGGCAGTGGTGATGCCAGTGACGTCACTGCCGGATGCCCCGCACTGCTCGAACACATCCCGCGCAATATCCGCCCAGCTCCTGACGGGCCCGTCATTGCTGAAGTTATACAAACCATAGGTTGCATCCGACTCCAGCAAATGTCGAATGAAAGCCGCAATGTCCTGGGTGAAGCTCAGGCGGCCTGTCTGGTCATTCACGACGGAAGGCTTGACCCCTTTTCGCGCCAGGCTGGCCATGGTGCGGACGAAGTTATTTCCTTCTCCAATAACCCAACTGGTCCGCACAATGTAGTGGCGGGGAACCACGCTGACTACCGCGTCTCCGGCGGCCTTTGTCTGCCCATAAACGCCCAAGGGAGAGCAGAGCTCGTCCTCGTCGTGGATATCGCGGCTACCGTCAAAGACATAGTCCGAGGAAATATGGACCAAAGTGAGATCATTCTCGACGGCGGTGCGCGCCAGTTGCGCTACGGCCGCGACGTTGATGGACCAGGCGGAGGCCCGCCCATCTGCGCTTTCCGCCGCGTCGACAGCAGTGTAGGCGGCGACGTTGATAATCGTCGAGTAGTTCTTCCAGTTCCTGCTTTTGAAACTGTTCGCGTTGGTGAGATCGAACTCAGCGCGGCCTGCAAACTCAACCGAGGTATCGCCGTCGTACTGGGCACGAAGTGCCTTGCCCAGCTGCCCCCCGGCACCTACCACAAGGATCTTCTTGGCTGCCATCGGGACCACGTCGGCCATCCGCGGGTGCGCTTTGTCCTTGTCAGAGAGTTCCGCCTGGGTGAGCGGAATCGGCCACTGGATCGCAGCCGTCTCATCGGCGAGGTTAAGGAAGGTGTATTGACCTTGAGCGTCCGCGGACCAGTGGTCGTTCACCAAGTACGTGTAGGCGGTATTGTCCTCCAGCGTCTGGAACGCATTGCCGACTCCGCGGGGGATGAAGATTGCCTGGCTCGGGTCGAGTTCAGCCGTGAAGACCGCACCGAACGAGGGGCCCTCCCGAAGATCAACCCACGCCCCGAAGATGCGGCCGGTGGCCACCGAAATGAATTTGTCCCACGGCTCGGCATGGATCCCACGGGTGGTTCCGGCCTTTTCGTTGTAGGAGATGTTGTTCTGCACGGGCCGGAAGTCAGGCAGCCCGAGAGCAAGCATCTTTTCCCGCTGCCAGTTCTCCTTGAACCATCCCCGGTTGTCGCCGTGGACCGGGAGGTCGTAGAGAACGACGCCGGGAATGGGGGTTTGGTGGGCAGCAAGCTTCTTCGAGAACTCCAGCGACATGGATTACTGGCCCTGTTCCTTGTATTTTGCTTCGGTGGCAGCCTTCTGCGGGCGCCACCAGTCTTCGTTATCCCGGTACCAGGCGATTGTGTCTTCGATGCCCTCGTCGAAGTTGGAGAACTGAGGTTTCCACCCGAGTTCGTCGCGCAACTTGGTGGAATCGATGGCGTAGCGGAGGTCGTGACCTGGCCGGTCGACCACATGGTCGTAGGCATCCGGGGCCTGTCCCATGTGCTTGAGGATCAGCTCTACGACGTCTTTGTTGTTCTTCTCGCCGTCCGCGCCGATCAGATAGGTCTCGCCAATCTTTCCCCCGGCGATGATTGCAAGCACAGCGGAGGAATGGTCGTTGGCGTGGATCCAGTCCCTGACGTTCTCGCCCTTACCGTAGAGCTTGGGGCGAATGCCGTCGATGACATTGGTGATCTGCCGGGGGATGAACTTCTCCACGTGCTGGTACGGACCATAGTTATTGGAACAGTTGCTGATGGTGGCCTGCAGGCCGAAGGAGCGTACCCATGCCCGTACCAGCAGATCGGAACCGGCCTTGGTTGACGAGTACGGGCTTGAGGGGTTGTAAGGCGTTTGTTCGGTGAAACGCTCCGGGTCATCCAGCTCCAGGTCTCCGTAAACTTCGTCCGTGGAGATGTGGTGGAAGCGTTTGTTGTGCTTGCGCGCTGCCTCAATGAGCGTATAGGTGCCGATGATGTTGGTGTCCAGGAAAGGGCGTGGGTCGTGCAACGAGTTGTCGTTGTGCGACTCGGCAGCGTAGTGAACAACGACGTCGGAATCGGCAACAAGACCATCTACAAGGGCTGCGTCCGCGATATCCCGCCGGACGAAGGTGAAACGTTCCTCCGGAAGGCCCTTCAACGACTCGAGGTTACCTGCGTAGGTCAGCTTGTCCAGAACCGTTACGTGGTCGTCGGTGTTTTCCAAAACGTAGTGGACAAAGTTCGAGCCAATAAAGCCGGCTCCGCCGGTTACGAGAAGTCGCTGCATAATTCCCTAGACTACCGGATTTGCTGCTGCTCCTAGCGAAGGGAAAGATGGGGACATGCGCGGAATAATACTGGCCGGCGGAACCGGCTCCAGGCTTCATCCCATCACGCTGGGTGTCAGCAAGCAATTGGTACCGGTCTACGACAAGCCGATGATCTACTACCCGCTGTCCACGCTGATCCTGGCTGGGATCCGGGACATCCTCATCATTACCACTCCCCACGACGCGGAGCAGTTTGAACGCTTATTGGGGGATGGGTCCCGGTTCGGCGTCTCCATCACCTACAAGCAGCAGCCTTCTCCTGACGGACTGGCCCAGGCATTTGTGCTCGGTGCGGACCATATCGGTGATGACAGCGTTGCTCTGGTCCTGGGTGACAACATCTTCTATGGCCAGGGCATGGGCACTCAGCTGCGCAGGTTCAAGACCATCGACGGGGGAGCAGTCTTCGGATACTGGGTCAAGGATCCGTCTGCTTACGGGGTGGTGGAATTCGATGACGATGGCAAGGCTTTGTCCCTGGAAGAGAAGCCCGCGGCACCCAAGAGCCACTACGCAGTTCCAGGGCTCTACTTCTATGACAACGATGTTGTTGACATCGCCAAGAACCTCAAGCCGTCCGCCCGCGGTGAACTCGAGATCACCGACGTGAACCGCGTCTATCTGGACGCCGGTAAGCTGCAGGTCGAGATCCTGCCCCGGGGAACTGCTTGGCTCGACACCGGGACCTTCAACGACCTAAACGATGCCTCCAATTTCATTCGGACGGTGGAGAACCGGCAAGGCTTGAAGATTGGAGCGCCCGAAGAGATCTCGTGGCGGCTGGGGTTCCTGACCGACGATGAACTCCGCGAAAGGGCCGAACCCCTCGTCAAGAGCGGTTACGGCTCATACCTGCTCGAGCTCCTCGCCGAAAAGTAGATTTCTACAAACAGAAAAGGGTTGAAGCGGCTGCTTCAACCCTTTTCTGTTCTGAATCCAAGAGCTCAACCGCTGTGGCTCCTGCTGCCCGCAGCAGGAGCCACAGCGGTTACCGACGCACTGTGCTTGCGCTGGCCCCAGTTGTGGGGCTCCAGGTGATGGACCCGCCCTGGTAGTTCTGGAAGCAGCCTCCGTTGGCCAAGGTGCAGGAAGTTGCTGCGATGGGATAGCCGAGGAAGCTGTTCTCGTAGCCAAGGCTGGCGTATTTTGCACGAATCGCTCCACTGCTGGGTTGAGCCCCCGTTGCCTGCGACCACAGCATCGCTCCGCCTTGGAAATTCTGGTAGCAGCCTCCGTCCCTGATGCCGCAGACCACACCGCCCGTAGGGTATCCCAACTCGCTGAGCTCGTAGCCCATGGAGCCCCACTTGGATCTGATGGGTCCGTTGGGGCTTATCTGCGCGCCCGTGACGGGAGACCAGAGAATAGCCCCGTTTTGGTAGTTCTGGTAGCAACCACCGTCTTTCAGGCCGCAGACCTGGTTACTGGTGGGGTATCCGAGAGAACCGTTTTCGTATCCTGTCGCAGCCCAGAGTGTGCGGATGGGCCCTGCAGGGCTCGGCTGGGCGCCCGTGGCCGCCGACCAGAGAACGGCGCCATTCTGGAAGTTCTGGTAGCAGCCTCCTCCGACAAGTCCGCAGACTTGGGTTGCGCTGGGGTAGCCAAGTACTCCGGACTCGCGCCCCTGAGCTTTCCATGAGGCAAAAATTGGGGACATGACCTGCAAGACGCCTCTGCCGGAAGTCCACGTAAGTGAGCCGTTCTGGAAATCCTGCGAGCAGCCTCCGTCGGGTAGCCCGCAAACTTCGGTTGCGGTGGGGTAGCCCATGGCACCGTTCTCAAAGCCGGTTCGAGCCCATTCATTTCTGATGGGACCAGCCTTGCTCAGCTGCGCACCGGAGGTCGCTGACCAAATAATGGCCCCGCCTTCGAATTCCTGGAAGCAGCCGCCGTTCACGAGCCCGCATGTTTGAGGTCCGGTGGGATATCCCATCAGACCGCTCTCACCCCCTTGCTGAAGCCACAACGTGCGGATAGGTCCGTTGGGGCTCAATTGGGCTCCAGTGGAGGGTGACCAGACGGTGGCACCCTTTTCGAACAGTTGCCGGCACCCCCCGTTTTTCAGTCCGCAGGATTCATCCTGAGTGGGATACCCGAGCGGTCCAGCTTCCCGCCCGGAAGTGCGCCAAGCCGACTCCATGTCGCCCCAAACGATGTGCGTTCCGGTGGCAGTGGAACTGGCGATGCTCCCTGTTTGAAAGCGCTGGAAACAGCCGCCGTCCCGCAGCCCGCAAATCGTGTCGCTGGCGGGATATCCCAGGGGTCCCGCCTCGAATCCGGTCTTCTGCCAAGCCGTTCGAATGGGACCGTTCAGGCTGAGGTTGGCTCCGGTGCCGGGCGACCACAAGATCGCACCCGACTGGAAATTCTGGTAGCAACCTTGAGCGGAAAGGCCACATACCTGGCCTCCCAGTGGATAACCCATGGGTCCGTTTTCAAATCCCGAGTTTGCCCATGCCGTTCGGATGGGGCCTCTCACGCTGATTTGAGCGCCAGTGCCCGATGTCCAGATGATCGCCCCGTTCTGGAAGTCCTGAAAGCAACCGCCATTCTTCAGGCCGCATACGACAGCAGACGTTGGGTAGCCCAGTATTCCGTTTTCGAAACCGGATGCTTGCCAGACGCCACGGATAGGGCCCGTAGGGCTTGGCTGTGCTCCGCTGGCAGGCGACCAGATCACAGCGCCATTTTGATAGTTCTGGTAGCAGCCGCCGTCGCGCAGACCACAAACTATTGCCGATGTCTGGGCCCCCAGCTCCGGCGTGCGGGCTCTGACGTCACTAATACCCTGACTTGCTGCAAGCGGAATAGCGGTCCCAGCGAATGCCTTGAGTCCCGCATAGTCCCCGTTCCAAACGTTGGAGTCCCCAGCAAACGGCCCGGTGCTGCTGTACTGCCAGATGCTGTAGGTGTCCCAACTCCCTGTCGGAATGGCGCCCGCATCGTTGGTTGCCGAGTACGGGTAGGCCGCAACCCACAAGGGATAGTCCCCAAAACCGGTGGGATTGCCCAGGCACTGGTTCCACCAATTTGTATTCGTATAGATCATCGGCAGTCTGCCGGTGAGGGACCTCATCGTGTTTCCGAAGTCCTGGACCCAGGATGTCAGTTGCGCCTGGGACATGCCATAGCAGGTGTTGCCAAAGTAGAAGCCGTTGATCGTCCGACCCTCGTAGGGGTTGAACTCGAAGTCGAGAACCGGCGGCATCGTATAGCCGTCGCCGGACCATCCACCACCGTTGTTCACGAAATAGCGCGCCTGATCGGCGCCGGAAGACCAGTTGGGGATCGCGAAGTGGTATGCGCCCCGGAGCATCCCCACGCTTCGTGCGCCTTGGTACTGTGAGCCAAACAGATCATTCGTGAAGTAATTGCCTTCAGAGGCTTTCACATACGCGAACCGGGCACCCATGTTCCACTGCTGCTGCCAGTCGACGCTGGTTTGGTGTCCACTGACGTCAAGCCCCTGTATCCCAAAGGAGGGCATCCATGTGCCCTCTGTTGCGAGCGATTCGGCGCTGAGCTTCTGGGCGGTGGGCGACGGGGAAGCAGAGGTCACTCTCTTGGACCTCTGCCCCATTTCCGCCCCGCCGGGGCCGATGGCCTGGGCCATTGACTGGGGAGCAGCCGACGTCGGCGAACTGGCTGCGATGGAAGGCTGCGGCGACGCTGTGGTTGTTGGTGCCGGCGTCGCCTGTGGCAGCGTAGTGGCAGTTTGGGACGGGGCAGGCGTTGGTGTGGGACTGGGCTCCAAAGCGGAAGCTGCTCCGATCAGGCCAGGGCCGGTCAGCAAGGAGGCAGCTAATAAGCCGGCCCCAAGGGACATCATGATTGGGCGACGGGACTGAGACAGGTTCCGCTTCATATGTGCTCCGGAGACAATGCGGCGCTCCCCCAAGCGCCTCTTTGGATACTGCTCAGGTGATTTCCCCCAGGAAGGCACCTGATAGTGCTATTTCGATAAATAACGCGCTCACCATAGCACCAGTGTTACTGGCGCAACCAGTGATTCTGGTGTTACTTATGTGAATCCTGTGGTCTTCGAAGCGAAATCTTGAGCCCTACTAAGGGGAATCTTGAGGGTCGTCAGTTATCCACAGGAGTGCTGAATGACTTGTTGCGGCAGGACGCTCTACTTAAGCTGTACCCAGTCGAACTGCCTCCGCTGGGGGCGGCAGTTGTATGGGGGAACATATGGACGCGCTGGAAATTGTCGAGGACGAAGTCCGCGAGCTCATCCGCCGTCGTGGGCTGGACCCACTGAGGCAGGCAGGAGAGGTCCGTAGGCTGGTGGAAGCAGCCGTCACTGACTATGACGAGCGCGCCCTTATGGGGCCTCTTCCACCCCTTGGCCCGTTGGATGCTGCCCGTAGGTTCCTGTTCGATGCCGTAGCCGGCTTTGGAGTGCTCCAGCCACTCCTCGACGATCCTTCAATAGAAGAGATCTGGCTCAACGCGCCAAACGAAATATATGTGGCACGCAACGGGGAGTCAGAGCTGACCTCGCTGAGCCTCTCCGAGCAACACGTGCGTGACCTCGTAGAACGCATGCTCAAAAGCTCCGGCAGGCGGCTGGACATGTCGTCCCCTTTTGTGGACGCGGCACTGCCGGACGGATCCAGGCTCCACGTAGTCATTCCGGATGTAACCCGCCGGCACTGGGCCGTGAACATCCGCAAATTCGTCGTGAAGGCCAGCCGACTGGAACACCTGGTCGAGTTGGGAACGCTGACACCGCAGTCGGCACGATTTCTCGGCGCAGCGGTGTCCAGTGGCCTCAACATCCTTGTGTCGGGGGCCACCCAGGCAGGCAAGACAACCATGCTGAACTGTCTGGCGGCGAGTATAGGTAGCCGGGAGCGTGTCATCACGGTCGAGGAGATCTTTGAACTTCAGTTTCCGCTCCGGGACGTGGTGGGTCTGCAGTGCCGGCAGCCGAACCTCGAAGGTGAGGGCGAAATTCCACTCCGTCGCCTGGTCAAGGAAGCGTTGCGGATGCGTCCGGACCGGCTGGTGGTAGGGGAGGTGCGGGAAGCCGAGAGCCTGGACATGCTGATTGCCCTTAACAGTGGCCTGCCCGGAATGTGCACCGTCCATGCGAACTCGGCGCACGATGCTGTGACCAAGATCTGCACGTTGCCGCTGCTGGCGGGGGACAACATCTCCAGTGCGTTCGTGGTCCCCACCGTTGCATCCTGCATCGACCTTGTAGTGCACTGCAGCAGGCATCCCGATGGGCGTCGGCAAGTGACCCAAATCCTATCGTTGGGGCGCCGCGTGGAAAACGGCATCATCGAGTCGTCACTGGTTTTCGCCCTGGAGAATGGAATCCTGCAACCACGGGCCAACGCCATGCCGGCAGCTGAGAAGTTTTCGCGTGCAGGATACGACCTCGCCACGCTGCTGGATCCGCGATGATCCCGGCGCTGATGGGGGCGGCGCTAGGGATGGGCCTCTTCCTCATTTGGTGGTCCTGTTGGGAAACGCCGGACCCCGGGAACCGCGTGCGAAAGCCCGGCCACCTGGCTGACCTGCTCGCGGTTGCCGGGGTCGACAGGGTCTCAGCCCGCGGTTTGGCCGGTACTTGCTTGGGCCTCGGGGTTTTTGTAGCACTGGTGTTCTACGGGCTTAGCCATTCGTGGCCCATTGCCGGCTGCTTCGGACTTTTCGGCACATGGCTTCCCGTCACCATCCTCAGGTGGCGGGCCAAAAAGAGGACGGCCCTGCTGCGCCAACTCTGGCCTGACGTCGTGGATCATCTGCGCTCTGCGATCCGTGCGGGCCTGCCCCTGCCCGAGGCCCTCATTCAGCTTGGAGAAAAGGGACCTGAGGAATTGCGGCCCATTTTTCGTGAGTTCGGCGCTGACTATCGCGCCGGAGGCCAGTTTGATGGGTCTCTAAACAAGTTGAAGCAGCGATTGGCTGACCCGGTGGCCGACCGCATCGTCGAAGCGCTCCGGCTGACCCGGGAGGTAGGCGGTTCGGACCTGGGGAAGCTCTTGGGCACCTTGGCGGAATTCCTGCGGGAGAATGCCCGGACCCGCAGCGAGCTCGAGGCGCGGCAGTCGTGGACCATCAATGCCGCCCGGCTTGCCGTCGCGGCTCCCTGGATCGTGATGATCCTGCTTGCCAGCAGGCCGGAGGCGATCCAGGCCTACAACACGCCTATGGGCGCCGCAGTCCTGCTCGGCGGCTTGGTGGTCTCGCTTGTTTGCTACACGGTGATGTTGAAGATCGGGGCCCTGCCACAGGACGAAAGGGTGCTCCGATGATCATCATCCCGCCTGCAGCAGTAATCTGCGGTATCGGCCTTGGCCTTGGTTTGTGGCTCGTGATCTTCCGGTCACCTCCCATGCGCGCCCTGACGCTTTCCCAACGCATAGAGCCCCAACTTAAGTCGCAAAACCTGGAGTCGAGGCTCCTGCACGCCGGCGAGCAGAACCTGACACCTTTCGGCCCCCTCGAACGAATTTTCCGTCCCGTCTTCCGGGACTGGCTGTCCGCATTGGGAAGACTGAACCCCACGCCTGGTGCCACGGGCCGGCGGCTGGCCCAGGCAGGAATCAACAAGTCTGCCATCGACTTCCGCGCTGAACAGTTGCTGTGGGCTGCTGCGGGTTTTGTCCTCTCAGCGACTTTCATGCTCATTGGAGCCGCAGCGGGCAGGTTCAGTCCGCTCTTGGCAGCGGCGGTAATTATCGGCAGTACCGCAGCGGGTTTTGTGTTGCGGGATTACTGGCTTGGCGCCCAGGTCCGCCGGCGGGAAGCGCGGATGATGGCCGAGTTTCCCAGCCTTGCCGAACTGATGGCCCTGGCCGTCGGCGCAGGGGAGAGCGCAACAGGCGCATTGGATCGCGTCTGCAGGAGTGCCAACGGTGAGCTGTCCAAGGAATTTTCGAAGATCCTCGCGGAGACCAGGGCCGGCAAGCCGCTGATTCTGGCAATGCAGGAGTTCTCTGCGCGCACCGACCTTGCGCCGCTGGTCAGGTTTGTTGACGGCATCATCGTTGCGGTGGAAAGAGGAACACCCCTTGCGGACGTGCTTCGCGCGCAGGCGCAGGACGTGCGCGATTCGGCCAAGCGGGACCTGATGGAAGCTGCCGGGAAAAAGGAAATCGCAATGATGGTGCCCCTGGTTTTCGGGGTGCTTCCCCTGACCGTGGTGTTTGCTGTCTTCCCCGGCCTGGCCGCCATCAACCTGGGCTTCTGATGGGGAGAAAGACCCGAAGCCCGGACCCGCTGCCATTAGTTAAAGCCCACCTTAGGAACCAGGAATAGGACTCAAGATGAAAACCATGGGAACCCGCTGTGCACTGCTGCTTCTTGGCCTTGCCGCTTTACTGCAGCTCAAGGTGCCCGCGACAGCCGGGAGGGGGCGCCCTATCGGTGCACAGTACACCGAAGGCAGGGAAGACCTTCAGGTGCCTCCGACCATCGGTAACGATAACCCTGAACGAGGGGACGTTCCGGGATGGGTGATGATAACCCTGATGTCCGCGGTCCTGGTTGCAGCCCTGCTGGCGCTCGCGGGCCCCGCCTTGGAGGCCATGTTCAACCAGGCAATGGACAAGGTGGGGAACTGAACCATGCTGCCGTCCGCTCACGGACCCGTGCAGCCAGTGCTGCCCAAGCCGGGCGAGCGGGGTTCAGCCGTGGTGGACTTCGTCCTGGTTGGCGGGTTGCTGACGATGTTCTTCCTTGCGATTATTCAGCTGACCCTGGTTCTGCATGTCCGGAACACACTTATTGATGCTGCTACCTCTGGTGCCCGGTACGGCACACTCGCTGACCGCAATGCCGCCGACGCGCAAGAGCGGACCCGCAGCCTCATCAGCATGGCCCTGAACGAAGGCTTTGCTGACCAGGTCAGTACGCAGGAAGTAACTGTCCAGGGGATGCGCACCCTGGAAGTGACTGTCCGTTCCCCAATGCCGGTCATCGGTCTGATTGGGCCCCGGGACCTGCTGGAGGTGAAAGGGCATGCGGCTGTCCAGCCTTGATCCGTTCAGCGCCAGCCCGTTGCCCCACCCCGACGGACCACCCCGCGCCAGTGCGCAGTCCTGTTCCAGTGCCCAGTCCCGCTCCAGCGCACAGTCCGGTTCCAATCTGTTCCTGGTCACGGCCCGCGTGGCAGAAGTGCTCTGCAGGGAGCGTGCCGGGGGCACGCACGTGGGCGACCCATCCCACTGCCCCAGGCCTGCTCGCGGGGAGCACCAGCAGCAGGGCTTTGTGCATGAGGAGCAGGGGAGCGGACACGAGCAAGGAAGTGCGGTAGTCGAGTTCACGTTCCTTGCACTTCTGCTGATGGTCCCGCTGGTGTACTTCGTGATCACCGTCGGGCAAATCCAGGGCGGTTCCTTCGCCGTGGTGGGTGCCGCGGACCAGGCGGCCAAGGTTTATGTGGCACAGCCGGATTCCTCCACAGCCCAGGCAGCTGCGGAGCAGGCCGTGGCCCTCGCCCTTTCCGACTTCGGGCACCAGGCAGACAGGGCCCGCATGGCCACGACCTGCAACCCTGCTGACTGCCAGGCCGCCGGAACCACGGTGACTGTCACCGTAAGCCTGAGCGTACCGCTGCCGTTCATTCCATTCGCCGACGGATTATCAGCCACGGAGGTTGAGGCGTCTTCCACCCAATTGGTAGGCCGGTACCGGTGAAACGCGGGGAATCGGACCAGAGCGGCCAGGTCATGGTGATGATTCTCGGCTACATCACCCTGGCACTTCTGGTGGCGACGGTCGTCGTCGGCATATCTGCCGTCTATCTGGAGCACAAGCGCCTGCTGTCCCTGGCAGACGGGGCATCGCTTGCGGCGGCCGACAGCTACACCCTGGGAGAAGTCACATCCCAGGGTGGAAGCCCCTCGGCTGTCCTTAATCCCGCGCGCGTCCGCAATGTAGCTGCCGACTTCGTCTCGAGGAGCCCAGCCTCGCAGCGTTTCTCAGGCCTCGCCGTCGCCGCTACAACGGGTACACCTGACGGCTCCACCGCCGTCGTGGTCCTCACGACAGACGTGCACCCACCTGTGGTGAACTTCCTTGTCCCTGATGGCATCCGAATCGAAGCGACGTCCACCGCCCGCTCACGCCTGACCCGCTGAGTCATGCACCCGCTGAGCCAATGATCCTGGCAGCGCCGGGCCGTACCGCTCCATAGCGTAGGCTTAAACAACCATGGCCAATATTGATTTTTCCGCTGAAATCCGGGCGCTGCGCGCCACCTACGAGTCCATTGAACGCGTCAGCGACGTGGAGACACTCAAGGAAGACATCGCCGAACTCAGCGAGCGGGCAGGGGAGCCGGACCTTTGGGACGACCCCGCGGCCGCGCAGAAAATCACCTCCCGGCTTTCCCACCGCCAGTCCGAACTGGAGCGACTCACCAGCCTGGCATCCCGGATCGACGACCTTGAAGTCCTCGTTGAGCTTGGGCAGGACGAGGACGACGCGGACTCGATGGGGGAGGCCGCGACAGAACTTGAGTCCATTAGGAAAGCCCTCAAGGACCTGGAAGTGGTCACCCTGCTGTCCGGCGAGTACGACGAACGCGAAGCCGTGGTCTCCATCCGCGCCGGCGCGGGAGGTGTGGACGCCGCAGACTTCGCCGAGATGCTGATGCGCATGTACCTCCGGTGGGCCGAGCGGCACGGCTACCCCACCACCGTCATGGACACGTCCTACGCGGAGGAGGCCGGGCTCAAGTCGGCCACCTTCGAGGTGAAGGCTCCCTACGCGTACGGCACGCTCAGCGTGGAAGCCGGAACCCACCGTCTCGTCAGGATCAGCCCGTTCGACAACCAGGGCCGCCGCCAGACGTCCTTTGCCGCCGTGGAAGTCATTCCGCTGATCGAGCAGACGGACTCCATCGACATCCCGGACAACGAAATCAGGGTGGACGTGTTCCGTTCGTCGGGCCCCGGCGGCCAGTCGGTCAACACCACGGACTCCGCCGTCCGCCTCACCCACATCCCGACCGGCACGGTGGTTTCCATGCAAAACGAGAAATCGCAGCTGCAGAACCGCGCCGCCGCCATGCGCGTGCTGCAGTCCCGGCTCCTGCTGCTGAAGAAGGAGCAGGAGGATGCGGAGAAGAAGGCGCTGGCCGGCGATGTTAAAGCTTCGTGGGGTGACCAGATGCGCTCCTACGTTCTGAACCCGTATCAAATGGTGAAGGACCTGCGCACCGAGCACGAAGTGGGCAACACGTCCGCAGTGTTCGACGGCGAGATTGACGACTTCATCGATGCGGGCATCCGCTGGCGTACTGACAACCGCAACGCCGAAAAGTAGGCCTGCCGGCCCCGCCGTCCTGCAGCTGATCCAGCGACACGCCCCCGAAAGCAGGTCGAAGCACGGGGGACCCTGCGTATAGTCGAGGGGCCGGGGCCCTACTTTCCCCAAACGAAAACCCGTGCACCGGCTGCAGAACTGGGCTGCATCACAAGAATCAGCCATGCCCTGCAGGGTACTTAGGGCCATGATCCGATTCGAAAATGTCACCAAGGTTTACGACCAGAAAGCCCGTCCGGCGCTGGACTCTGTCACCCTTGAGATTGACCGCGGCGAATTCGCCTTCCTTGTCGGTGCGTCCGGCTCCGGAAAATCCACCTTCCTCCGCCTGGTGCTGAAGGAAGACCGCGCCACCTCCGGCGCTGTTTACGTGGCGGGCCAAAACGTCGCGAAGATTTCCAGTTGGCGTGTTCCGCGCCTCCGCCGGGGCATCGGCGTCGTGTTCCAGGACTTCCGCCTCCTGCCCCAAAAGAATGTCTTCGCCAACGTGGCGTTCGCCATGCAGGTCATCGGCAAGAGCCGCAGCGTCATCCGCGACACCGTCCCGGAGGTCCTGAAGACCGTCGGCCTCGAAGGCAAGGAACACCGCATGCCGCACGAGCTGTCCGGCGGCGAGCAACAGCGCGTGGCCATCGCGCGTGCCGTGGTCAACCGGCCCGGGATCCTCCTCGCGGACGAACCCACCGGAAACCTGGACCCCACCACGTCCATGGGAATCATGGGCGTCCTGGACAAGATCAACCAGAACGGAACCACCGTGGTGATGGCCACCCACGATGACGACATCGTCAACGAAATGCGCAAACGGGTGGTCGAACTCAGGAACGGCGTGGTGATCCGCGACGAAGCCAAGGCCTTGTACACCTCGATGATTCCCGTCGTCGGCCAGTCCAGGCGCCTTAAGGACGCCAGTGGCAGGGAAACGCCCGACGGCGGCCTGCCGGGCAACGGCGCTGAAGGCGAGGCCCAGCGGTGAGGCTCGCATTCATCCTTTCGGAAATCGGCAGCGGGCTGCGCCGCAACCTTTCCATGGTGGTCTCGGTCATCCTGGTGACGTTCGTGTCCCTCACCTTCGTGGGTGCGGCCGGAATGCTGCAGATGCAGATCAACCAGATGAAGGGCTACTGGTACGACAAGGTCCAGGTGGCGATCTTCCTTTGCAGTGAAGGTTCGACGGCGCCGGGTTGCGCTTCCGGGCCAGTCACCCCTGAGCAGCAACAGGGCTTGAACGCGCTCCTTGAGTCCCCGGCCGTGGCGCAGTACATCAACGACTTTCAGTTCGAGTCCAAGGATGAGGCCTACAAGCACTTCAAGGACCAGTTTTCGAACTCTCCGATCGTCGATTCCGTGACGCCGGACCAGCTGCCCGCATCGTTCCGGATCAACATGAAGGACCCGGAAAAGTACCAGATCATCAGCGAGACGTTTTCCTCCCAGCCAGGCGTGGAAACGGTGATCGACCAGCGCCAGCTCCTCGAACGCCTCTTCTCGGTGATGAACGGTGCGTCCCTTGTGGCGGTCGGCATCGCAGGGGTCATGATCGTCTGCGCCATCCTGCTGATCGCCACCACCATCAGGCTCTCCGCGTTCAGCCGGCGCCGCGAAACCGGAATCATGCGCCTGGTCGGTGCCTCAAAAACCGTGATCCAGCTGCCGTTCATCCTGGAAGGCGTCATAGCAGCCGTCATCGGCGCTGCCCTGGCCTCGGGCACCCTGTGGGCCGTAGCGCAATACTTCCTGGGCGACTATATGTCGCGGCAATACCCGGATACGGCCTTTATCTCATCCGGGCAGACCCTGATCATCGCCCCGGCGCTGATAATCCTTGGCGGATCCTTGGCAGGAATTTCGTCTCTCTTGACCTTACGTAGATATTTGCGCGTTTAGGCTGTGCACACCGCGACCTAGGAATGCCCATGAACCTCATTCACCAAACCTTGCCCAGCCCCCGGCACAGCCGAGGGCGGACCGCTGCCCGCCGTTTGGGGATCGTCAGCGGCGTGCTCACCGTCATCCTTTCGGCCGGGATGGCCCTTGCCACACCCGTCGCTTTCGCCGACGACCTCGAAGACCGCCAAGCCGCGCTCGAGGCCGAAGCCGCACGCGTCCAGGCATCCCTCGAATTCGTCGATTCCCGGATCGCCAAGGCCGCCAGCGACCTGGTGATCTACCAGGGACAGTTGCCCGGTGCCCAGCAGGCACTCCTTGAGGCACAGGGGCGGGTAGCCGGGGCTGTCAAGGAGGTAGAGGCGCTGTCGGCCCGCGTGGACATGGCCCAGCAGAACAAGGCCAAGATCACCCAGCAGCTGGAGACGGACAAGCAAAAGATCGCGGACACCAAGAAACTGATTGGGCAGATCGCCACCCAGGCCTACAAATCCGGCGGCGTTCCTTCGAACCTGTCGCTCTTCTTCGGCTCCAACAGCGGCAGCAGCCTGACCGAAACCATGGACCTTGCGGACCAGGCCATGCGCAGCCAGAACGCAGCCATGGACAAGCTCAGCCAGCAGAACGCCACCAACGTCAACTCCGAAGCGCGCCTGCAAGCTGTCGAAGCTGAGATCAAGGACCTCAAGGCCAAGGCCGACGCCGCCCTGGAGCGGGAGAAGGCCGCCCGCGACGAGGCTGCGGCCAAGAAGGCCCAAGTCGACCAGCTCATTGCGGACACCACCCGCCTCGATGCCGAACTCCAGGCGGCAAAGCCCGGCATCCAGGCCCAGTTGGCCGGCGTCCAGGCCAACCAGAACCAGGTGGCCAACGAGATCGCCGAACGCGACCGCAGGGCCCGTGAAGCTTGGGAAGCCGAGCAGCGCAGGCAGGCGGCTGCTGCTGCCGCTGCGGCGGCCGCGGCCGCGGCCGCCGCAAACCGCCCGGCCCCGCCCGCGCAGCCGTACGTCCCGCCCGCCGCGGGATCGCCGTCGGCGTTTGGCCTCCGCCACCCCTTCGACGGCAGCATCCCCATCACCTCCGGTTTTGGCTACCGCACCACCCCGCCGGGAACCATCGACTTCTATGGCACCGGTGGATACATGCACACCGGAATCGACTTTGGCGCAGCCTGCGGCACGCCCGTGTATGCGGCAGCTGCCGGTGAGGTCTTCAGCTCAGGCTGGAATTCCGCCGATGGTGGCGGTTGGCGCGTCAAGATCGATCACGGCGTGGTGCAGGGCAATACGCTCACCACCATCTACTACCACAACTCCAGCATCGTGGTTTCGAATGGGCAGAGGGTCTCCCAGGGCCAGCTCATTGCCTACTCCGGCAGCACCGGCAACTCCACGGGTTGCCACGCCCACTTCGAAACCTGGCTCAATGGTGCCGCCGTCGACCCCATGGGATTGCTGTAGGGGCGAAGCGCTGCTGCCGTAGACTGGTATAGCTCCGCGCCGCAGGCCCGGAGGCACCCGACCTGAACCCGAGGAGTTTCCCCGTGCCTAAAGAAAGTGGCCGTAAGGTAGTGGCCACCAACCGCAAGGCCCGGCACGATTACCACGTGCTGGACACTTACGAGGCCGGCATCGCGCTGATGGGCACCGAAGTGAAGTCCCTGCGTGAGGGCCACGCCTCCATGGTGGACGGATTCTGCACGTTCTATAACGACGAACTGTGGATGGAAGCCATCCACATTCCCGAATACAACCAGGGCAGTTGGACCAACCACGCGGCACGCCGGCGCCGCAAGCTGCTGCTGCACCGGGAAGAACTCATCAAGATCTCCCACAAGGTCCGGGAGTCCGGCTACACCATTGTTCCCCTCCAGCTGTACTTCGTGGACGGCAAGGCCAAGGTGGAAATCGGTGTTGCCCGCGGCAAGCGCGAATACGACAAGCGGCAGACGCTGCGGGAACAGCAGGACAACCGTGAAGCCCAGCGTGAGATGCGCGAGCGCAACCGGCGCCGGTAGGAATTATTTCCACGGGTCATGCGTTAGTATGGATAGTCCGGCAGGCTTGCCAGCCGGTTTGGTAACAAAATACGGGGATGATCGGTTTCGACGGTGTTAGTCGCGACAGGTGAAGCGGGCCGAGGATGCAGAATTATCTCGTAAACGCTTTCTGCAAACCAATAAGTGCCGAATCTAAGCGCACTGACTTCGCTCTTGCTGCCTAAGCAGTAAGACAGTCCGTCAGCCCGGGGTTGCTATCGCCCCGGATCCTGGCGTCATTTAGATAGCCACTGCTGTTTGCTCCCGTCATCGGAGTAAACGGGACTTTTAGATGACTGGGCCCGGATCAGCCAGCTGTTTGCAGCATGGCTGGGGCCGAGAAAATCCGACGCAAACTGCGCCCGGAGAAGCCCTGACAACACGACATCGGACGGGGGTTCAATTCCCCCCATCTCCACCCACGGGTAAAACACCCCGGTCTTCGGACCGGGGTGTTTTTCTTTGCCCGTCAAGGCAAGGGGACCCGGGCCTAAATGCTCTACCGGGCTGGCCCGGCAAGCCGTTACCTTCGACTGCATGCACAACGATCCACCGCAAACGCCTACCGAAGTCCTGGACGCCGGAGCGTGCTGGGACCTCCTGCGTGGAGTATCCGTCGGCCATTTGGCAGTGCTGGTGAACGGATACCCGGAGGTGTTCCCGGTCAACTACAAAGTGGACCACGAATCGCTGGTCTTCCGGACGGGGGAGGGAACGAAACTGCGCGCAGCAGGCGGGCCGCTCGCCGTCGCCCTGGAAGCCGACGGCCATGATGCCGCCAAAGCATGGAGCGTCCTGGTCAAAGGCAAGGCCGTCATCCTCGAGCCATCGGAGGAACTGATGAAGGGAGCAGGCCTTACCCTGTTTCCCTGGCAGGCCGGTGAAAAGGAGCACTTTGTCCGGATAGTTCCCAACTCCGTAACGGGCAGGCGTTTTTCCATCACGTCCCCGTTGACCTGGTGGAGCCACGTGGGGCACACAGCCGGCGCAAAGACATAGGGTTCCAGTGGCCGCGTCGTGGCCCGGCGGCCGCGCCGGGCCCTAGGGCCCTGTCCGGAATGACCGCTTTGCTGGTACCACTGACCTATGATCGGGTCGCCCACCGCCGCTGCTGCCAAGCCACCCTTTGACGCCGTCATCTTCGACCTGGACGGGGTGGTCACCAATACAGCGCTGGTCCACCAGGCTGCCTGGAAAGATGCGTTCGACCGGATCCTGCGTGACCCAAGAGTCCCTGCCGGCGCCAACCGTGCCCCGCTCAGCAGGAATGACTACCTCACCTTCATCGACGGGATGCCGCGGGAGGAGGGGGTGGTACGGTTCCTGGCTGCCAGGGGAGTGCAGGTTGAGAAGGGAAACGAGACGGACGAAGCCGGCGCATGGACCGGGTTCGGCCTGGGTGCCTGGAAGAACGAACTGTTCCTGAAACACCTCCGGACCGACGGCGTCCAGAGTTACCCAGGCACCCTGGATTTGCTGCAGAGGCTAGCGGGCGCGGCAGTGCCCACTGCTGTGGTCACCTCAAGCCGGAACGCCGGGTTGGTCCTGGAAGCGGCGGGCATCCAGGATCTCTTCAGGGTGGTGCTGGACGGAACGACGGCGGCCCGGCTCGGCCTGCGCGGAAAACCGGCGCCGGACGTCTTTCTTGCGGCCGCATCGCGGCTTGGGGTCTCCCCGCCACATGCGGTGGTGATCGAGGACTCCGCGGCGGGGGTTGAGGCCGGCCGCCGGGGTGACTTCGGCCTCGTTGTCGGAATCGACCGGACCGGCAACCGCCGGCAGCTTGAGGCAGCCGGCGCCCATACCGTCCTCAACGACGTGGGGGAGCTGGATCTGGGCCAGGTCATCGGCAACGCCTGGCACCTCGTCTATGAAGGTTTCGACGCCGCACACGAGGGACACCGGGAAGCCCTGACCACGCTGGGCAATGGTTACATGGGCGTCCGCGGGGCGGCGCCCGAAGGCGGCAGCTTCAGCTACGCGGGCATGTACCTCGCCGGCGTCTACAACCGTGTCCGCGCGGAAGCCGGCGGCGAGACGCTGCTGGAAGAACACATGGTCAACGCCCCCAACTGCCTGCCGCTCGACCTGCGCCTGCCGGGCCAGCAGTGGTGGTCGGAGGGCGGAATGACCTCGGTCCGCGAGCACAGGGTCCTGGACCTCAGACGGGCGGTACTGGAGCGGCGGCTGCTGCTGGAGACAGCCGACCACCGCAGGCTGGAAGTAGTGCAAACCCGTTTCGCGTCCATGGCCGAGCCCCATCTGCTGGTCCTTGAGACGGTTATCACCGCGCTGGGCTGGAGCGGTCAGGTGGAGGTCCGCAGCGGTGTCAACGCCGGGGTCCGCAACGCCAACCTCCCCGAACATGCCCAGGGTTCGGACGTCCACATCGCTGACAGGACAGCCTCCCACCGCTCCATCCCTGAGCCGTCCGCGCTTGCTGCCTCCGTCGTCGAAGTGGAAACTACCCAGAGCCTCATCCGCATCGCCGCGGCCTATCGAACACAGGTATTCCCGGAAGCGGAGGGAGTTGAGGAGGGCAGGAAAGGGGCCTTCCATTTCCAGACTCTTCTGCTGTCCCTCAGTGCCGGCGCCGCGGTGCGGATCACCAAGACGGTGGCAGTGGTGACGTCCCGTGACCGTGCCATATCCTCTCCGGAAGCCGGTGCCCGTGCGGTCCTGGCGCGTATCCCCGGGGACTTCGATTCGCTGCTGACGGCGCACGAGGAAGCGTGGCGGCGCGAGCTGCGGCCGTTCATGGTGGAGATCGATGCCCCGGTCCAGGTGCGCCTTGTCCTGAACCTGCACATATTCCATCTGCTGCAGACACTGACACACCATACGACCGAACTGGATGCCGGCGTGACGGCGCGTGGACTCCACGGCGAGGGCTACCGGGGCCACGTCTTTTGGGATGAGCTGTTCGTCCTGCCGGTACTCGCCTCGAGGACGCCTGAGGTTGCGCGTGCCGTCATCGATTACAGGTGGCGGCGGCTTCCCGCCGCCCGGCATGCCGCGGCCCTGGAAGGTCTGGCAGGGGCGAAATTTCCGTGGCAAAGCGCCAGCGCCGGAACCGAGGAAACGCCCAAATGGTTGTACAACGACAGGTCCGGCAGGTGGGTCAAGGACCACTCGCACCTGCAGGTGCACTCCGGACTTGCTGTCGCGTTCAATGCCTGGCAGTACTTCCAAACCACTGGTAACAAGATCTGGCTCCTGCAAAAGGGGGCGGAACTGGTGATCGAGGTTGCCCGTTTCTTCCGCTCACTGGCGGACTACGACCAGCAGGAGGGCCGGTACCACCTGCGCGGCGTCGTGGGACCGGACGAATACCACACCGGCTATCCCGGCAGCGACGGACCCGGCCTGGACGACAATGCCTACACCAATGTCATGGCGGCATGGGCCTGCTCCACGGCAAGGGGAATCATGGCCTTCCTGCACGGCAGCGAACGTGCCGTACTCATGGAACGCCTGGGTGTCACAGAGGAGGAAACCGCCGGGTGGGCGCACGTGGGATCGGCGATGTACGTCCCCTTTCACGAGGACGGCGTCATTAGCCAGTTCGAGGGCTACGGGTCGTTGAAGGAACTCGACTGGGACCACTACCGGGACAGGTACGGCGACATTGAGCGGCTGGACCTCATCCTCGAGGCCGAAGATGACAGTACCAACTGCTACAAACTGGCAAAGCAGGCCGACGTCCTGATGCTCCCGTACCTGTTGGGGCACGACGGACTGGTCAGCATTCTTCGGCGGCTTCAGTATGCATTCACGGCGGAACACCTCAACAAGACGATCGAGTATTACCTGGCCAGGACGGCGCACGGCTCCACCCTGAGCAGGGTTGCCCACGCGTCCGTCCTTGCGGGCCTGGACGCGGACCGGGCGTGGGACAGTTTCCGGGAAGCGCTCGACGCCGATCTTGACGATACCCAGCACGGCACCACGCGCGCGGGCATCCATTTGGGCGCGATGGCCGGAACCATCGACGTGGTCCAGCGCAGCTTTGCGGGGCTCCGGTTCAGCGGTGACACGATCCTGTTTGCACCCAACCTCCCCACCGGGCTGCGCGCCGTTGCCTTTGAGGTCCTCTACCGGGGACACCGCCTCCGCATACATCTCAAGGACGGGGACATGAGCATCGCCTCTGCTCCCGGTGACGCCGGCCCCATCAAGGTGCAGGTGCATGGCAATGACGAGGTCCTTCCTCCCGGGCAAACCCTCCATTTTCCGTTGCCTGTCCGGGCTTCGGGGGTGGTGGTCCGGTGAAGCGGCTGGGGATCCTCACCAGTGGCGGTGACTGCCCGGGCGTGAACGCGGTCATCCGGGGAGCCGTGCTGGGCGGACACGTTTCGCATGGCTATGGATTCATCGGGTTCCGGGACGGTTGGCGGGGTGTGTTGGAGCAGGACATTTACCCTTTGCCCCGTACGAGTGTCCGTGGGATCGCCCGCCTGGGTGGAACCATCCTGGGCACGTCCCGGACCAACCCGCTGGTGGGCAATGGAATCGAGGGTGTCCGTGCCTGCGTCCGGCACAACGAACTGGACGGCCTGATTGCCATTGGGGGAGAGGGAACACTGGCAGCCGCCCGGGAACTCTGCTCCCAGGGCATCAACGTGGTGGGAGTGCCCAAGACCATCGACAATGACCTCGGCGCCACCGACTACACCTTCGGCTTTGATTCTGCGGTGCAGACCGCCACCGAAGCCATCGACCGGCTCCGGACCACCGGCGAGTCGCACCACCGGTGCATGGTGGCCGAGGTCATGGGCCGCAGTGCGGGCTGGATAGCACTGCATTCCGGGATGGCATCGGGCGCGCACGCCATCCTGATACCTGAACATCCGGTGTCCCTGGACCAAATTTGCTCGTGGGTGCTGTCAGCCCGTGACCGGGGCAGGGCTCCGCTCGTGGTGGTGGCCGAGGCCTTCGCTCCTGAAGGCCACGAAGCACCGTACGCGCCCCGTGGCCTGGATACTTTCGGACGCCCGCGGCTGGGAGGCATCGGACTGCTGCTTGAAGGAGAACTGCAGCTGCGGACCGGCATCGAAACGCGCGCCACCGTCCTGGGTCACATCCAGCGTGGCGGCGAACCCACGGCCTTCGACCGTGTCCTTGCCACCAGGCTGGGCCTGGCCGCCGTCGAATCGGCAGCCGCCGGCAGGTGGGGCACCATGGTTTCGCTGCGCGGCACGGACATTGTCAACGTCGACCTTGAAGAAGCGCTGGGGGAACTGAAGGTGGTCCCTGAAGCGCGGTACCAGGAGGCCGCCGTCCTGTTTGGATGAGAGGCTACTGTTCCGGCCGGACCCGCAGGACTGCCGAACCGGTAATCCTGTCGGCAGCCAGGTCCTCAAGTGCCTTGGCCGCAGCCTGGAACGGGTAGGCCGTGGTGGTGAGGGTAAGCGAAAGCCTGGCTGCGAGAGCCAGGAACTCACGCCCGTCAGCCCGGGTATTGGCTGTCACGCTCCGCACCTGCCGTTCAAAAAAGAGCTCCCTGGTGTAATTGAGGGCCGGGATGTCGCTTAGGTGGATTCCGGCGATGGCAAGCGTTCCGCCCCGGTCCAGGGCGCGCAGCGCAGCCGGGACAAGGTCTCCAACCGGTGCGAAAAGAATGGCGGAATCGAGCGGTACCGGCGGCTGGTCATAAGCGTCCCCCGCATAATCAGCTCCCAACTCCAGGGCGAGCGACCGCGCGCCGTCAGACCGGGTCATGACATACACGGAGGCGCCCTGTTTAAGCGCCAACTGGGCGGTGATGTGGGCAGAGCTGCCAAAGCCGTAAATGCCAAGGCGGCCACCCACGGGAAGGGCGGCGCGCTTCAGCGCGCGGTACCCGATGATGCCCGAACACAGCAGTGGTGCCGCCTGCTCATCCGGGAAGGCTGGAGGTACCGGGTAGGCAAAGTCCTCCGCAACCGTCAAGTACTCGGCATAGCCGCCATCCCTGTCCCAGCCGGTGAAGACGGGCGACTGGCACAGATTTTCATCACCCCGGCGGCAGTAGTCGCACCTGCCGCAAACCCCGCCAAGCCACGCCACACCCACCCTGTCGCCAGTCCTGAACCGGGAGCAGGCAACTCCTGCCTCAACAACCACGCCGATTGCTTCATGCCCGGGCACAGTCTGCGCACGGTGCGGTGCCAGGTCTCCTTCAGCGAGGTGGAGGTCGGTGCGGCAAACACCGCAGACAGTCACTTCCACCAGGAGTTCGTTGGCCGCAGGCGTGGGAGTGGCACGGAGTCCCTGAACCAGCGGGTGGGTGGATATGGGGCCCGGCCCGTTCACCCACCATGCGCGCACGGTGTCTCCTGCCCGTAATTCCTACTCGAAACCGGCGCGGGTTGCGTCGTCCAGCGAGGTTTGCCACAGCAGTGGTGCGTCCACCGTGAAGCGCCTCCCCGTTATTGACTCCGGCGTGATGCGGATGAAGTGCTCCTGCCCCACGCCCTGCCATGGAAACAGCGCCCGCTTGACGTCATCCAGGTCAGGGCCCGTGGGCGTCGCTTCAACAGCCGTGCCTTTGACCACGACGCTCCATGCGAGCCCGAATTGGGAGCTGACCGCATCTGCTTCGAGGGCCACGGTGGCTTCCGACTGGAGGGCCTGGTGCTTGGTACCGCCGCCGGTGCGGAAAACCAGCGTC
The DNA here is from genome assembly GCF_059492155.1 of Pseudarthrobacter sp. Pseusp20. Lineage (NCBI taxonomy): Bacteria > Bacillati > Actinomycetota > Actinomycetes > Micrococcales > Micrococcaceae > Pseudarthrobacter > Pseudarthrobacter sp. Pseusp20. Next base: position 3,114,754 of record NZ_CP168521.1, on the reverse strand, counting down.
CTGCCGTCCACCTTGTAATTGACGGGAAAGACATCCGGATGGCCATCGGCGATGACGGCCAGGCGCCCCACCCCGGTCTGGGCGAGGAGCGTCCAGCACTCGTCCGCGTCAAGGATTTCCGGCACAGGCACGTTCGTTTTCTCAGTCATAGGCCACAGCGTAGGCAACTCTCCCGCCTCCCGTAAGGGCATAAAGGCCCGGCCTCCAAGGAAGGACCAATGCCCAAGGAAGGACCAATGGCACTTGGGGTCCGGCCGGCCCAATGGGACGCTGTGGGGACGCCCGGGAAACGCTCATCTTCCGGTGAAAGGTGGCCCATGCTGACCCATCTGTTCCTCAACCGCCTGCTGTGGGCTGTTGCCGGACTGCTGGCGCTCGCCGCTGCGGCAACGGGGCTTTGGCGGCCCGGAATCTACAACAGGGTGGTTGCCGCTGACCTGATCCCCGGCGCCTACTCCCAGGACCTGCTCTCCGTAGCGGCCGGGCTCGCGTTGCTGTACCTGGCCTACGCGGTTGGCCCGCACAGGGCCAAATACCAGATCGTGGCACTGGGGCTCCTTGGCTACCTCTTCTACGCATACGGGATCTACGTCATTGAGCGGACGTACAACGGCCTGTACCTGCTCTACATGGCAGTCTTCGCAGTGTCATTCTGGGCCATGGTCACCGCCGGGGCCACCATGGACCGCGACGCGCCATCCGCCTCCCTTCCCCGTGCACTGAGGCTGGTGTCAGCGGCCGGTGCCATCCTTCAGCCGCTGATCTTCTACCCTCTGTGGATCGGGATGCTCCTGCCCCTGATGCGGAGCGGCGAGCAGATTGACTCCCTCTACTCGATCTTCATCCTGGACCTTTGCTTCATCATGCCCGGGTTCCTGATCCTGTCCTTCCTCACGTACCGGGGCCACCGTACGGGACTGCTGCTTCTCCCGGCCCTGTATGTCCTGGGTTTCACCCTCATTTTCTCCCTGGCGGTGGGTGAACTGGTCAAACCCCTGTTCGGTGCAGAACCAAGCCTGGCCGCCTTGCTGCCCGCCCTTGGGCTCTCGGGGCTCTTCCTGGTGCTCGGAAGCCTGCACATAGCCAAACTCCAGGCACTGGATCCGCCGGCAGCCAGTCCCGCCGGCCCGCAGCCCAACCATCAGCTGTCCGCGCAAGCCGGCGGCGAACGTCGGAGAATCCGTCCCACACAGTAAGGAGAGACACATGAAAGCCCTCGTCTACGGCGGACCGGGTGACAAGTCATGGACTGATGTCCCCGACCCCCGGATCCAGCAACCCGGCGACGTCATCGTCAAGGTCGATACCACCACGATCTGCGGCACCGACCTGCATATCCTCAAAGGTGACGTACCCGCCGTCGAAAAGGGCCGGATCCTGGGACATGAGGCGGTGGGAACCATCGTGGAAACCGGGTCTTCCGTGACCGGCCTGAAGGTGAATGACCGTGTCATCATCTCGTGCATCAAATCCTGCGGCCACTGTGCCAACTGCAAGACCGGACTCTATTCGCACTGCCTGGGAGGCGAAGGCCAGAAAGGCACCGGGTGGATCTTCGGACACCTGATCGACGGGACCCAGGCGGAGTATGTCCGCGTGCCGTACGCCGAAAACTCGCTGCACCTGCTGCCCTCGGGCGTCAGCGACGAACAGGCCGTCATGCTCTCCGATATCCTCCCCACCGGATTCGAAATAGGTGTCCAGTACGGCCGGGTGAAGCCCGGCGACACCGTGGCCGTTGTTGGTGCCGGGCCGGTGGGCCTGGCGGCGATCACCACGGCAGGACTGTACGGCGCAGCGACTGTGGTGGCCATCGACCTGGACGCCAACCGCCTGGCGAAGGCAAGGGAGTTCGGCGCCACGGACACTGTCATTTCCGGCAGCAGTGACTGGAAGGAACAGGTCCTGGCCCTGACCGGCGGACAGGGCGTCGATGTGGCCATCGAAGCTGTTGGCGTGCCGGCAACATTTGGCATGTGCACCGACATAGTGCGGCCGGGTGGATCGGTGGCGAACGTTGGGGTGCACGGAAAACCGGTGGAGCTGCACCTGGAAAACCTGTGGATCCAAAACATCAACATCAGCATGGGGTTGGTGAATACCAACACGACGCCCATGCTGCTCAAGCTTGTGGCCCAGGGAAGATCAGGGCGGAGAAGTTCGCCACGCACCATTTCAGTTTCGACCAGTTCCTTGACGCCTACGACACGTTTTCCCGGGCAGCCGAAACCAAGGCCCTCAAAGTGATCATCACGGCGTGAGAACGCAGGCCGCTACAGCCAGTCGGCGGAAAAATCGACCGGCGGCCACCAGCGGGTCCGCGGCGTGACAGCGAAACGGCGGCCGGTGATATCGGTGGGGGTAATGGCCACCAGGTGGTCCTTGATCCCCGGTTCCCAAGGTTCCCTGTCGGCGTCTTCCTCCGGAAGCTTCATGCTGGCTTCATCGAATGGCTGCGGCCTGCCCTTGGCGACAACGCTCCAGACCTGAGTGGCGTATGGGTTGAGGCCGTCCACCTCCAAGGCGGCAACCGAGCCGCTGAGCAGGGCACGGAGCTTGGTCCCCGGCGCCGTGCGGAACAGCAGGGTGTCACCGGCGACCGAAAAATTCACGGGAAAAATCTCGGGAACGTCACCGTTGATGACCGCCAGCCGCCCGATATAGGAGGACCGAAGGTACCGCCAGCACTCCTCAGCGTTCAGTATTTCCGTTTGAGACCCTGCAGGGGAGTCAGTCATGCTCCGATCCTAAAGCCTTGACAGCCGCACCGCACCGCAATGCCCGCGTTCACCCACGGCGTAGTTCCACCGGGAGTGGACCGTGCCCGGCCATTGTTGTCTCCCGTAAGGACCCGTAAAGGGCATGGATTGCCGGAAGCGGCACCAGACCGGAGGTGCGTCATGGAACAGGCGCGGGAACCCATATCCACCGGAGACGAGGACGTCCTGGACTCGTACTCGCAAACGGTCATGCGTGTCGCGGCAGCGGTTACGCCCCACGTGGCAGCCATCGAGATGACCGCGAATAGGGGCAACGGCAGGGTGAGGGTGGGCGCCGGCTCGGCCGTTCTCTTCACGGAGGACGGATACCTGCTCACCAACTCACACGTCGTGGCAGGCACCCGGCACGGTTTTGCGGTGTTTGGAGACGGGAGCCGGATGGAACTGGAACTGGTGGGAGCCGACCCCCTGTCCGATCTAGCAGTCGTCCACGGTTCGCGGCCCAAGGTGCCACCTGCTCAGTTCGGCGCGGCCGAGACCCTGCGCGTGGGCCAGCTTGTGATTGCCGTCGGAAACCCACTGGGCCTGGCGGGGTCAGTCACCGCGGGCGTGGTCAGCGGTTTGGGCCGGGCCATTCCAGTCTGGGCGGGCGGCAACAGGAGGGTGATCGAGGACGTTATCCAGACGGACGCAGCGCTGAACCCAGGCAACTCCGGTGGAGCGCTGGCGGACACGCACTCCAGGATCGTCGGCATCAACACCGCAGTGGCGGGCGCCGGGCTGGGGCTCGCCATACCAATCAATGCCACCACCCGCAGGATCATCTCCGCGCTCCTGTCAGACGGGAGGGTACGCCGTGCCTACCTGGGCCTTGTCAGCACGCCCATCCAGCTCAACCCCAGCGCTGTGATCCGCAGCGGGCTGCGCGAAGGGCTCCGCGTCGTGGAGGTCCTGCCCGGCTCGCCGGCGGACAAAGCAGGCCTTGCCGCGGGTGACATTATCGTCACCGCCGGAGGCCGTCCCGTCAGCAACGCCGAAAGCCTGCAGCGGCTCCTGTTTTCCGATGCCATCGGCGAGCCGCTGGACGTGAAGGTACTCCGCGACGGCACCGAGCTGCACCTCACCGCCGTCCCGGAAGAAATGACAGGCAACGGCGCAGGATAATGCCCGACGCCGGACCGAAGGTCCCCGGGGCACGTCACCTGGGCGGGCCTAAGGACGGAGCGGAGGCGCTTCCACGTCCGCGATGCCCACGAAACGGGTCCCCACGCCGTCGTACTCGCTGCGGACGCACCCGGGGCGGACGGCGGGAACATCGGAAGGCGCATGATGGCTGCATACCACGTAGGTGAAGTCCGGCCACCACTTCTTGGGCCGGGCCGCCTCCTCATAGCCACAGACGGCGCATTCCAGGTGCACCCACACCGGCCGCTTGCCCGTCCGGTTGGCGCGCGACTGCACCAGCCATGGCGGAGGATTGTCGAGGATGGCGCGGAGTTCGGCCTCCGTCATCCACTTCGGCAGGCCGTGGCGCTGCGCCATCTCAAGGGGAACATCAAGGGTTATTGCGGCGTCGCGTCTGCTGATCATCACCTTCCACCATACGGGAGGCCGCCAAATCGCCGGCCGGGCCCCCAACGGGAACAGCGTCGCTAGGAAGCCAGTGCACTGCCAGCGGCCGCGGCAGCAAAGCCAAGGCCCAGGTTAACCGCCACGTTCAGGGCCGCGGCGCCGAACCGTGCTTCGCTGAGCAGGCGGATGGTGGCGGTGGTCCACGAACTGAAGGTGGTAAGTCCGCCGGCCAGTCCGGTGGCCAAACCCACCTGCCATTCCGCGCCCAGTCCCAGCCCGGCGGTCAGGCCGTGCGCCAGACCGATGATGAAGCAGCCGACGACGTTGACCAGCAGGGTGGCCCAGGGCCAGTGCAACGCCGCACGGCCATCGGTGCGGACGCTGCGGATGCTGCTGTGGTGTGCGAACCAGCTGTCGATCCCGAACCGCAGCAGCGCCCCGGCCACGCCAAACACTCCCACCAGGGCTGCCGTGATCATGCCGGGCCCCGGTTCCGGGCGATGAGCCTTCCGGTGCGCCAGCCCAGGCCTGCCGCCGAAAGGCCGAGCAACAGCGACAAGCCCAGGTAAAGGAGCCATACGGGGTGCTCACCCGCGCGTGCCAACTGGTCGGAGGCGAAAATGACCGCGGAAAAGGTGGTGAAGGAACCCAGCAGGCCCGGCCCGATGCCGGCGCGCAGCCAGAAGGCCGTGTGCGGGCGTGCCATCCAGACGGTGGTCAAAGCCGCGAGGACGAAACTGCCGCTGATGTTGATGCCCAGCGTGGCCCACGGGACCGAACCGGGCGCGTCCGGAAACGCCAGGCCCAGCCCGTAGCGCAGCTCACTGCCGATCAGTCCGCCGGCGGCGACAGCCAGCCAGGCACGGGCGGTGGGCAACGCCACGTCAGAGCCCGTCCAGGGCGCAGCCGGCATGCGGCGCGTCGCTGGAGACCCAGAGCGCCGAGGCGATTTCCTCAGCGAAATCGTACTCACGGGCGCCGCCGGGACCACCGATCCGCACCACCAGGGCTCCGCCGAAAGGCCGCCGTCCCACCACCTCGACGTCCGCATCAAGGTCGATGGCCTGGGCGGCCAGGTAGCGCAGCAGTTCCGGGTTGTCGTCGCTGATCCGGGTGATCCTGCCGGTATGTCCCTGGTCCAGCTCGGCGAGGAGGTGCGCGCGCGGCATCAGCACCTGCCCGTCCGCCGTGGGGATTGGATCGCCGTGCGGGTCACGCTTCGGGTCCCCGAGCTTGGCGGCGACCCGTTCGATGAACGTGTCCGATACGGCGTGTTCGAGTTGTTCAGCCTCATCGTGGACTTCGTCCCAGCTGTATCCGAGCCGCTGGACAAGGTATGTCTCGATCAGCCGGTGGCGCCGGACCATGGACAGCGCCAGCCGCAGGCCGGCCTCGGTCAGCGTGACGGCGCTGTAGGGCTTGTGGTCCACCAGGCCCTGGTCCTTGAGTTTGCGGACCATTTCCGAAACCGAGGAATTTGCCACCCCCAGCCGCTGTGCGAGCTGGGAGGACGTGATGGGCTTGTCCTGCCATTCGGTAAAGGAATAAATGACCTTGACGTAATCCTCGATCGAGGAGGAGGGCGCGCTGGTCTTCACGAATCCAAGCCTACCGGCTCTGCAGGCGCCATACGGGATGCGCCGTCATGCCTTGACGGCCCGCCAAGCCAGGGTGAGGTAGGGAAGGTCGATTTCCTGGTCAGGGGTGTAGGCAAGGTGTTCGTGCAGGTACCAGTCCAGGTTGGCCAGGACCTTGGCCCGCGTTGCCTCGCCGGCCCGGAGGTAGTAGCTGCGGGATTTAGTGAGTTCCATTAGGTCCGTGGTGTCCACTGTGTCCTGCCAGTGGGTGACATGCCCTTCGAGCCCCTGGAACTCCGGGCCGATGACGGGCTTGTGCCCCGGCCGGTAGACGTCGCCTGCGTGCATGATCCGGGAGAGCCGGTGCACCCAGGGCACTGAGGTGTCCAGCTGGTTCCACACCAGGCCGAGGGTTCCGTGCGGGCGCAGCACGCGGGCCAGTTCGGTGCTTGCCGCCAGGGCGTCGCACCAGTGCCACGCCTGGGCTACGGTGACGACGTCGAAGCTGGCGTCGGGCAGGCCTGTCGCCTCGGCAGTCCCCGGCATCGCCGTGGCAGCCGGGTAGTGTTCCGTAAGTTGGGCGAGCATGTCCGCCGAGGGGTCCACGGCCGTGACGTCCAGCCCCATGTCCAGCAGCAGCGCGGTGAACTTTCCGGTACCGGCACCAACGTCGAGGGATTCATGGGCGTCGGCGGGCACCAGCCACCGGGCGGACTCCTCAGGGTAGCCGGGCCGGACGCGCTGGTAGTGCCTGCCGCCGTCCTGGAAGCTCCGGCCCAGTTCCCTGCGCCGCCCGTGATCAAGCTTGGGGCCACCCCGAACCACGCGTGGCCTCCTTCAGCTGACGTCCTGCGGTACCTTTCGAATTTACCGCATTCCCCTGACGCACGGTCAGCCGGCTGAAACAGGAGTGGCCGGTCTCCGGCGTCAGTCGTCGATGCAGGGCGCTGCGCCGGCTGTTCCAGGGGTGTTGGGCGCCCAGTGCGGGTAGGTGCGGGTGTCGTTGGCAGGGACCCAGCGGCCTGCGTCCACCACGTAGTCCCAGCCCAGCCCGTTGCTCCGGAGCGCCTGGATGCCGGCCAGCAGGCGCTCGGCATCTTCCAGGCGCGAACCGACGCCGAAGCTGGCGCGGAGGGAACCGGACGGCAGGCCCAGGCGCTTCAGCAGGGGATGGGCGCAGAAGCGCCCGTCACGCAGGCCCACGCCATGCTCTGCCGAAAGGTACGCCGCCACCAGTCCTGCGTCGTATCCCTCGACGGAGAAGTTGACCACCCCGATGGTGTCCGTTTCGGGGTTGGTGTCCTTGAAGATCTGGTGAACCGTGACGCCGTCGATCCGCTGGAGTCCCTCCACCAGGAAGGAGCGGATAGCGGACTCGTGGGCGTGCCAGCGTTCCTGGTCCAGGCCGGCAATGACCTGCGTGGCGCGGGCCAGCGTGGCGGCCCCCAGGACGTTCGGCGAGCCCCCCTCATGGCGGGCCGGGCCGGTGGCCCAGCTGACGCCGTCGAGCCTGGCTTCCTTGACGGCGCCGCCGCCGGCGAGGTGCGGGACGCCGGCGTCCAGCCAGTCCGGGCGCCCCACCAGGACGCCGGCGCCGAAGGGCGCGTACAGCTTGTGGCCGGAGAAGGCGAGGTAGTCGACGTCATCCGCGCTGATGTCTATGCGGCGGTGCGGCGCGAGCTGGGCCGCATCCACCACGATCCGTGCGCCATGTTCGTGGGCCAGCGCGGCCAGCGCCCGGATGGGGAGGATTTCGCCGGTCACGTTGGAGGCCCCGGTGACCGCGACCAGGCTGACACCGCCCTGTCCAAGCTCGGCACGTACGGCCTCAAGGGTGCCGGTGATGGTGTCGGCGGCGACGATGCTGCGGTGCGGGACGCCCTGCCACGGCAGGAGATTGGCGTGGTGTTCGATGTCCAGGTACAGCACTTCGCCGTCGTGGCGGCCATCGGTCACGGGAAGGCAGCCGGCCAGCAGGTTCAGCGAATCCGTCGTGTTGCGGGTGAAGATGACCGAATCATCCGGGCGGCCGCCCACGAAATCCCTGACGATGCTGCGCGCGTTCTCGTACACGGAGGTGCTGATCTGGGATGCGTATCCTGCCCCGCGGTGGACGCTGGCGTAGTAGGGGAGGATCTCATTCAGGTAAGCGGACACTACGGACAGTGCCGGGGCGGAGGCGCCGTAATCGAGGTTGGCGTACCGCACGTGGCCGCCCGAAATCAGGGGCGCCTGGATTTCGGCGCCGGTGACGGCAGCGAGCGGCCGGCCGGCTGCGGCGTGGCGTGCATGGGGGACGGCAGCTTCGGCAATGACGGGCTGGGGGGAGACGGTGGCAGTTGTCACAGAGACCTCACTTGGTACAGGACTCCGGCATAGTGGAATCCGCGCTTGCCGCATCCGCTCCGGACCGGCCTGGTCGTCACCCGGGGCACCCCACCGCGAATGGAGGGTTGCCGGCCAGCAAACCGGGGTTTTGCGCTGGCACTCGTGACCTGCATAAAAGCGTAGGACATGGGGCGGCCAGGACTGAAGCCGCGGCAATTGTTAAGGGCTTTGTTACGCGCCGCCGAATAAACGACGCCGGGCACCTGCCTTGGGAGGTGTCCGGCGTCGCATTATTCGTTCAAACGTGGAAAGCGCGTGAGTTACAGCAGATCGTCCAGGTACGGGTTCAATCGGTGCAGGACCTCCGAGTGCAGGATTGAGTTTGTGGCCAGGGCGTTCCCGCCGAACGGGCCGTCCTCGCCTTCCAGGGATGTGAACCGGCCGCCGGCCTCCACCACGATCGGCACCAGGGCAGCCATGTCATAGAGGTTCAGCTCGGGTTCGCAGGCGATGTCCACGGAGCCCTCGGCCACCATGCAATACGACCAGAAATCCCCGTAGGCCCGGGTCCGCCAAACGTCCTCGGTAAGGCCGAGGAACTCGTCAAGGTTTCCGCGTTCCTTCCACCCGCCCAGGCTGGAGTAGGAGAGGGAGGCGTCGGAAAGCTTCGACACGTTGGACACGCGGAGGCGGGTGGCGGCGGCAAGGGACCTGCCCATGTACGCGCCCATGCCTTTCGCCGCCCACCAGCGCTTGCCCAGGGCCGGGGCGCTGACGACGCCCACCACCGGTTCGCCCTCATCCACGAGGGCGATCAGCGTGGCCCATACGGGAACGCCGCGGACAAAGTTCTTGGTTCCGTCAATGGGGTCGATGATCCAGCGCCGGGAACCGTGGCCGGTGCTGCCGAATTCCTCGCCCAGGACGGCGTCGCGGGGGCGTGAACGGGAGAGCTGGCCCCGGATGGCTTCCTCGGCGGCCTTGTCCGCGTCGGTGACCGGCGTCAGGTCCGGCTTGGTCTCAACGTGGAGGTCCAGGGCCTTGAAGCGGCTCATGGTCTGGTCATCCACGGAGTCGGCCAGGACATGGGCCAGGCGCAGGTCATCGTTGTAGCTCGAAGCGGGTTGGATCATGGTTCCAAACTACCGTCTGTGGACGGTTCTGCCGGGAGAACGCGTCAGTTGACGCTGCCGAGCTCCTTGGTTTCCTGTGCTTCCATCCTCGGGTCCGTACCAAGCAGGCGCCGCAGCGAGGCCAGCCGGGCCGCGCCGGTGGGACCTGCGTGTCCGCCTGCCACCCAGTCGTCGAGGCCGCAGTTCACTGCGGTTGCGGTGTGCTTGCAGCCCCGTTCGCAGTTCTCGATGCCGGGGGAGAGGTCCGGGAAGGAGCGCAGGATGCGGTCAGGGTCCACGTGCGCCAGGCCAAAGGAACGGATGCCGGGGGTATCGATGATCCAGCTGCCGGGAGGCGCGTCCGCCAACCGCAAGGCAAGGGCCGACGACGACGTGTGGCGGCCGCGCCCGGTCACGGCATTCACGCCGCCGGTGGCCCGCTCGGCGCCGGTCAGGGCGTTCACCATGGTGGACTTGCCGACGCCGGAGTGCCCCAGCATAACGGTGACCTTGCCATCGAGATGGTCCCGCAGCGCCGCCACTGCGGCGCTGTCCAGCCGCGCCGAGAGCCCGTCATCGGACCGGGCATCGATTCCCGACGCCTGCGCATCCGCCGTCTTGCTGATGATCACCGGGAAGTCCAGGTGCGTGTAGTTGGAAAGCAGGTCCGCGGGGTCTTTGACGTCGGCCTTGGTGACCAGCAGGATGGGTTCGATTCCGGCGTCGTATGCGGCCACGAGCGCGCGGTCGATGAACCCCGTGCGGGGTTCCGGGTTGGCGGCAGCCACCACGATCACCAGTTGGTCGGCGTTGGCCACCACCGCGCGCTCCACGGGGTCGGTGTCGTCGGCGCTGCGGCGCAGGAGGGTGTGGCGGTCCTGGATCTTCACCAGCCGGGCCAGCGTGTCCGGCGCGCCGGACACGTCCCCCACGAGCGAGACGAAGTCGCCTGCCACAACGGGCGAGCGCCGAAGTTCCCGGGCGCGCGCGGCAATGACAACGCGCTCATTCTCCGAGTCCTCGTCCACTACCGCGGTGTACCGCCCGCGGTCCACCGTGATGATCCGTCCGGTCACGGCGTCGTCGTGGCTGGGGCGGTCTTTGGTGCGCGGCCGGGAGCCCTTCTTGCTGGGACGGATCCGAACGTCCGATTCGTCCCAGGAATCAGTGCTCCGCGCCACTGCCGCGCCCTTCCGGTCCGGCGGCGGACCCTTCTCCCTGGGCCAGCATGCCGGCCCACAGCTGCGGGAAATCCGGCATGGTCTTGGCCGTGGTGCCGATGTCCTCCACCTGGACGCCTTCGACGGCGAGTCCCAGGATTGCGCCGGCCGTGGCCATGCGGTGGTCGGCGTAGCTGTGGACGACGCCGGCGTGCAGCCGGGCGGGCCGGATCACCAGGCCGTCGCTGGTTTCCTCGGCGTCGCCGCCCAGCCGGTTGATCTCCGATACCAGGGCCGCGAGCCTGTCCGTCTCGTGTCCCCTCAGGTGGGCGATGCCGCTGAGGCGGGAAGGCCCCGTGGCAAGGGCACACAGGGCCGCGACCGTGGGAGCCAGTTCACTGGTGTCCGCGAAGTTGCCGCCCTTGATCTCCGGGCCGCCGGTGACGGTCAGGACACCGTCAGCCAGGGTGACCGAGGCGCCCATGCTGGCCAGGATTCCGCGCCACAGGTCCCCCACCTGCTGCGTTTCATCAGGCCAGTTGGGAATCCGTACGGTGCCCCGCGTGGCCAGGGCCGCAGCCAGGAAGGGCCCGGCGTTGGAAAGGTCCTGTTCAATCCGCTGGTCGAAGGCGCGGATGGGTCCCGGCGCCACCACCCAGTGGTTGGGGACGGAGTCGTCCACTGAAACGCCGGCACCGCGCAGGACGGCCACTGTCATGTTGATGTGGTCCAGGCTGGGTACCGGCTTGCCCACATGTTCCAGGTGCAGGCCGTCGTCGAACCTTGCGCCCACCAGGAGGAGGGCGGAGACGAACTGCGAGGAGGCGCTGGCATCGATCACCAGATGGCCGCCGCGGACTGCGCCGTTGCCTTCCACCACAAAAGGGAGCGACGACGGCGCGCTGCCGTCTTCGGCGGAAACGGCCACGCCCAGGGCTTTGAGGGCTTCGATGATGGTTCCCATGGGGCGCTTGCGGGCGTGGGGATCGCCGTCGAACACGCTGGCTCCGTTGCGGAGCGCCGCCAGCGGCGGAACGAACCGCATGACGGTGCCGGCAAGTCCGCAGTCGATCCTGGTGTGGGACGCGGCCGCTGCCGCCGGCAGCGGAACCACCTCCAGGTCGGGCCCAAAGGCACCGTCCCCGGGCACTTCGGTGATGACGGCACCGAGCTGCCGCAGTGCGTCGACCATGAGTGCGGAGTCCCTGGAATGCAGGGGGGCCCGCAGCCGGGACGGGCCGTCCGCGAGGGCTGCCAGGACCAGGTACCTGTTGGTCAGGGACTTCGATCCGGGCACCGTCACGGTGGCGTTAACGGGCCGGGACGCAAAGGGTGCGGCCCAGTGCTGGACAGGCGTTCCGGACCCGTCCCGGGTGGCAACTGCTGCGGTCATTCGTGTTTATGCTCCCGTAGCGTGTTCGACGGCGCGGCGCACGGCCTTGTCCGCCTTGTTCAGCTTCTTGGTGGTGGTCCTGCGCGCGTCGGCGGCCAGGTGCGAGGCGTTACGACGGGCATCGGCCGCCAGGTGCTCGGCGCGCCAGGCCAGGCCGGGCTTGCCGGCGGTGTCCACGGAAGCGAGCAGGGCGCCGCCGCTCAGCGAGAGGTTCTTGAGCAGCTGGTTCCGGCGGCTTTCGCGGCCTTCCTTGCTGCTGATATCCGCGCTGCGCCATTCAACGAAGGTGTTCAGGAGCGAAATCACCGTCAACAGGCCCGCGGAGAGCCGGGAAAACTTGCCAAGGCCGAACAGGACGCCGGCCCCTACCTGGGTTCCGCCAATCACACGTGCGAGGGTGGTTTCGTTCGCCTGGAAGGGAAGCGAGGCTGCAGCCTTGCGCAGCAGCGGTGAGAGCTGCTGAGCGGTGTCGTCTGCGTTCCTGAGCTTATCCAGTCCGGCGAGAACGAAACTGGAGGCGAGCATGGGCCGTGCGAGCGTGCGGACAAAGGACATGGATTTCCTCCTGGATGGACGAGCCGCGCCGAGCGGCGGAGTCGGTCCTAGTCTTGCACTTTTGGGGAATATTTGCCCGTGGGAGGCGGTTATGGCAAACAGGTCCGCAACAGGGGCCTGACAATCATTCACCCGAAACAGAGCGGAGTTGGCCCTTGGGGAAGGTGTTGGACGGAACCAGGCAGGCGGGCCCGGTGGCAGTGGACAAGCTGGCCTCGGAACCGCCGGAATACGGCACGCCCCGGGCAGGGAGCCTGACAGTAGACTTGAAGGCAATGAACACCCTGGATCCGGCCGTTGCGGCCATGTATGAGGCTACCCCCGGCGAAGCAAACGGCAGGGCCGGCACCGCGCCTGTGCCTGCCGGACAGGCAGACCCTGAATCATTGGCCGCAGAAGCGGATGCCGAGGATGCCACGCTGGACGTCGCCACGGAGAGCGTGGAGGAGCGCCGCCTTCGCTTTGAGCGGGATGCCATGCAGTACGTCGACCAGCTGTATTCCGCTGCCATGCGCATGGCCCGGAACCCGTCCGACGCGGAGGATCTGGTCCAGGAGGCCTACACCAAGGCTTTTTCGGCCTTCCACCAGTACAAGCCGGGAACAAACCTGAAAGCCTGGTTGTACCGGATCCTGACCAACACGTACATCAACCTCTACCGCAAGAGGCAGCGTGAGCCCCTGCAGTCCAACTCGGACAGCATTGAGGACTGGCAGCTGGCACGGGCGGAGTCGCACACCTCGAGCGGACTGCGCTCAGCCGAGGCTGAAGCCCTGGATCATCTTCCGGATTCGGACGTGAAGCGGGCGCTGCAGGACATCCCCGAAGAATTCCGGCTGGCGGTCTACTTCGCCGACGTTGAGGGCTTTGCCTACAAGGAAATCTCGGACATCATGAACACGCCCATCGGCACTGTGATGTCCCGGCTCCACCGCGGCCGGCGAATGTTGCGGGACATGCTCGCGGAATACGCCGCCGAGCGGGGATTTAAGACGGCCGCAGATGCCTCGGATGCGGCAGGAAGCAAAGCACAGGAGAACAGGAAATGAGCGACTGCCAGGGATTGGGCGATTGCGACGACACCAGGATGCAACGCATCTACGAATACCTTGACGGGGCGCTGACCCGCGAGGACCTCACGGAAATCAAGAACCACCTTGATGACTGCCCTGAGTGCACGGAACAGTATGACCTGGAGTGCGTCATCCGCAATATGGTCAAGCGCTCCTGCACGGAGTCCGCGCCGGACAACCTGAAGAACGCCATCCTGGACAGGATCCACACCATCCGTCCCGTGGAGGCCTAGGAACAGGCACGCGTTGCGCCGGTCAGGGCCGCAGACAGCAAAGGACCCCGGAAGCCGTTTGGCTTGCGGGGTCCTTCGCTTGAACCGTAGTTCCTGGCATTTGCCTAGGTGTTGGGGCGCTTCCCGTGGTTCGCGCCGCCACGCTTACGGTCACGACGCTTGCGTGCACGCTTGCTCATAGCTGGCCTCCTTACTGTTGGTACTCAAAAGAGCTGCCCTCAAGTCTCCCACATGATGTGGCGGCCCGCGAACCGGGTAGGGGCGGATGACCTGCGGAAGTGCGGCAGCAGGCGCCGCCTTAGGACTGCAGGGTGCTGCGGATGGCCGCGCGGGCGTCGTCGAGGGCTGTCCTGACGGTTTCCAGCGTCACAGGGCTGATGGGGCGGCGCATGGCCTGCCGCCGCAGGTCCGCGCAGAGCTCATCATGGAACTTCTGCACCATCAGTTCCACGTCAAGCCGTTGGACGGAGACGGCGATGTCATTCTCGACCCCCGCCAGATCGTCGCGGCGCCGGTTCAGTTCGGCAAGGCCGGCGGCTGTAATGCGGTAGTTGGTGCGCCGCCCGGCCGGCTCGGTGGCCACCAGGCCATCCTCCTCGAGCTTGCCCAGCCGGGGGTAGATGGTTCCGGCGCTTGGCGAATAAGTCCCCGCGAACCTTTCCTTGAGCGCCTTGATGAGCTCGTACCCGTGCTTGGGCCCGCTTTCCAGCAGTGCCAGCAGGTAGAGGCGCAACGCACCGTGTGCGAAGACGGGCGGCATCAGCCTTGCGCTTCCCCGTCGCCGTCAAGTGGTGCAGGAGCGTGGGATATGGACGTCCTGCCGGATACCGAATTGGTCCGGACGAGCATCAGCTGGCCGTCGGGCCCGGCAATGGTCTCCACTTTGCCGTTGGCCAGGAGGCACTGCCGGCCGTCAAGGATCACCGCTCCGCCGGCGGACTTGGCCACGATGTCGACGCCGACGTCGTGCGGCAGCCTGATAGCCAGATCCCCGGACACCGAGTTGGAGCCGAAGTCCCGGGTGAAATCGAGCAGTTCAACGTCGAGGTGCCCGCTGACGGTGTTGGTGCGCACGTTGGTGAAGTATCCGGAGGCGGTAACCCTGCCTGAGACGCTCTTGGCCATGAGTACCCCGCGGTGGTTCCTGACCTCCACGCTGCCGCTGATGGTATTGACCTGAAGCTCGCCGGAGGTACTGTCCGCCACTACGGAACCTGACACGGTGTTCAGCCGGACACGGGCAGAGACGCCCGAAACCAGCCCGTCCCCGCTGACGGTCCCGGCCTCCACCTCCACACCCTGGGGAACAGCGATGGTGATGAGCGCGGAGTTGTCGCTGCTGTGGTTGACCGTCTCCATGAGGTTCTTGAACCAGCCCTGGGCTCCGTGCAGCTGGTGCCGCACTTCGAGCCTGCCGCTGTTCAGTGACACGGCTACCGGATCGCCGTGCACGTCGGCGAACTCCAGCCGCACCTGGGACCCCGCGTGCGCCGTGATCCTGAACCTGCCACGGACCATGCCCAGCTTCAGGGCCGTCACGCCGTCGACGTCCATGGTTTGCGGGTCTGTCACACTCCAGTTTTGCTCGGCCATGGTCCCCTCCAAAAGACGATATATCGCGTAGCCCCTACAACGTATCGCCGCAGGCGGGCAGGGTCAAGATATATCTCGAGCGGGCTACTACTGGGGGCCTTCCAGTCCCAGCCACTGGAACCAGCCGCGGTGCAGCACCAGCCATGCCATGAGGCCATAGCCTGCCTGGCCGGGCGTGCCACCGTTTGCGGCAAGGTCCTGGCGCCACTGTTCGTGGTTCAGCAGGGGCGAGAACGTGTCGACGTAGAGGTGCTTGCGGCGGGTGGTGACATCGGCGAAGGCGGTGTTCAGTTCGTCAAGCCGCCGGTTCTGGGCCGGGTCCAGCGTGGGAGGCGGCCCCACGACGAATACCTCGATCCGGTTCTGTGACGCCGAGTCCAGGATATTGGCCAGGTTCAGCCTGCTCCGTGCGGTGGAAAGACCGAATTCAATGTCCCGCCCGGACAGGCCGATGACCAGCCGGTTCTCCGCCTGGGGGCTGAAACGGCGGCCGGCTTCCTCCAGCCAACGTGCCGCAAGCCCCTCGGTGCCTTCCTGCGGACAGGGGAGGGCGTAGCTTTCCAGGAGCATTCCGTCCTGGGGAGTGCGGGCCAGGACGCGGCCCAGCCAGCCAAGTGCCCGGGGATCCCCCAGTCCGGCCAGCAGTTCGTCTCCTACAGCTGCGATCCGCAGCTTCCTGTCTTCCACGCGTTCCTCTTTACTTCGGTACGGGTTTACTTCGGTACGGCCGCTGCATCGTCGCCGCCGCGGCTGCGGGGGTACGGGGCGGCGCTGTCCATCCATTAAACAGAACTGCCCGGCCGGAGTCTGGTATTTCGACTCCGGCCGGGCAGCCTTACTGCTTACTTCCGTGCAAATGCCTGCTTCAGGAGGACATCCTGTTCCGCAGCGTGCCGCTTCATGGAGCCGGCTGCCGTGGAGGCGGATGCCGGCCGGGACACAAGGCGGACCCGCCGGTCAAGGGCCTCGGGCAGGTGCAGGCCGATGAATGGCCAGGGGCCCTGGTTGGCAGGCTCATCCTGTGCCCAGACCACTTCGGCGTTGGGGTACTTGGCGAGCTCCGCCGCGATCTCCTGGTGCGGCAGCGGGTAGAGCTGCTCCACGCGGATGATGGCGGTGGTCTTGTCGCCGGTCTTCTGCCGGGTGGACAGGAGATCGTAGTAGAGGCGGCCGGAGACCAGAAGCACGCGTTCGACGGCGGTGGCCGGCAGCTGCTCATGCTCACCAATGACAGGACGGAAGGTGCCGCTGGTGAAGTCCTCCACGGACGAGGCGGCAGCCTTCAGGCGCAGCAGCTGCTTGGGCGTGAAGATGATCAACGGCTTGCGCGGCCGGTTGTACGCCTGGCGCCGCAGCAAGTGGAAGTGCGAGGCCGCCGTGGTGGGGTTGGCCACGATCATGTTGTCTTCCGCGCAGAGCTGCAGGAAGCGCTCGATCCTCGCCGAGGAGTGGTCCGGGCCCTGGCCTTCGTAGCCGTGCGGGAGCATCAGGACCAGCGAGGACCGCTGGCCCCACTTCTGCTCTGCGGAGGAGATGAATTCGTCGATGATGGTCTGCGCACCGTTGACGAAGTCGCCGAACTGGGCCTCCCAGAGGACCAGGGCGTCCGGGCGTTCCA
This sequence comes from Pseudarthrobacter sp. Pseusp20, assembly GCF_059492155.1. Classification (NCBI taxonomy): domain Bacteria; kingdom Bacillati; phylum Actinomycetota; class Actinomycetes; order Micrococcales; family Micrococcaceae; genus Pseudarthrobacter; species Pseudarthrobacter sp. Pseusp20. The sequence continues at coordinate 3,097,820 of NZ_CP168521.1, read as the reverse complement.
CGGAGTAGCCGTACTCGAAGCCCATGGCCGCGTATTCGGACAGCAGTGAATCGTAGATCCACAGCTTGGCCTGGTCGTCGGAAAGGTTGCCCAGCGGCAGCCATTCCTTGCCGTTGGCACGGTCGTGGAAGACGGCGTGGCGCTGTACGAAGGTGCCGCGGCGGGAGTCCTGGCCGGCAAGGCGTACGGGGACGCCTTCCATGATCAGGGAGCCGAAGGCTGCGATCTCGCCGAAGCCCCAGTCGATGCCGCCTTCGCGGGACATCTGCTCGCGCTTTTCCAGCAGCTGCTTCAACTTGGGGTGGACCGTAAAGCCATCGGGGATCTCGACGTGTGCCTTGCCGATCCGGGCCAGGGTGTCGGCGCTGATGGCCGTGGAGGCCGGTGCGCTGACGCGGGAATCGGACTGCTGGGCCATGGGCCGCTCGATGTCGGACACGGCAGCGGAATCCGCGGTCACGATCGGGATGGGGGAGGTCTGGGCGGCGTGGGTCTCGGCGAAGACCCGCTCCAGCCGTTCCTGGTAGTCGCGGAGCAGCTGCTCGGCTTCTTCCTCGGTAATGTCCCCGCGGCCGATGAGCGACTCCGTGTACAGCTTGCGGACGGAGCGCTTGGCCTCGATCAGGTTGTACATCAGCGGCTGGGTCATCGAGGGGTCGTCACCCTCGTTGTGGCCCCGGCGGCGGTAGCACACCATGTCGATGACGACGTCCTTGTGGAAGCGCTGGCGGAATTCGTAGGCGAGCTGGCCGATACGGACCACAGCCTCGGGGTCGTCGCCGTTCACGTGGAAGACCGGTGCCTGGATCATCTTGGCAACGTCCGTGGAGTACGTGGATGAGCGCGACGACGACGGGGCGGTGGTGAAGCCGACCTGGTTGTTGACCACGATGTGGATGGTTCCACCGGTGCGGTAACCGCGCAGCTGGGACAGGTTGAGCGTTTCCGCAACCACGCCCTGGCCGGCGAAGGCAGCGTCGCCGTGGACCATGATGGGCAGGACGGGGAACGACTCGCCCTGGTCAAGGCGGTCCTGCTTGGCCCTGACAATGCCCTCGAGGACGGAGTCCACGGCTTCCAGGTGGGACGGGTTGGCGGCGAGGTAGACCTTGGTCTCCTTGCCGGTGTCCGAGGTGAAGGTACCTTCGGTGCCCAGATGGTACTTGACGTCGCCGGAGCCCTGGACGGAGCGCGGATCCTGCGTGCCTTCGAATTCGCGGAACACCTGTGCGTAGGTCTTGCCGGCGATGTTCGTCAGGACGTTGAGGCGGCCGCGGTGGGCCATGCCGATGGCAACCTCGTCCAGGCCGTCATCGGCTGCATCGGACATAATTGCGTCCAGCAACGGAATCAGGGACTCGCCGCCTTCCAGCGAGAAGCGCTTCTGCCCCACGAACTTGGTCTGCAGGAAGGTTTCGAAGGCCTCGGCCGCGTTCAGCTTGGAGACGATCCGCAGCTGCTCTTCCCGGCTGGGCTTGGAGTAGGGGTGTTCCAGCTGGTCCTGGAACCACTTGCGCTCGGCAGGCTCCTGGATGTGCATGTATTCGATGCCGGTGGTGCGGCAGTAGGCATCCCGCAGGACTCCGAGGATGTCGCGGAACTTCAGCATCGGCTTGCCGCCGAAGCCGCCCGTGGGCCATTCGCGGTCCAGGTCCCAGAGGGTCAGGCCGTAGGTGAGGACGTCGAGGTCCGGGTGCTTGCGCTGCACGTACTCCAGCGGATCGGTATCCGCCATGAGGTGGCCGCGTACGCGGAAGGAGTGGATCAGCTGCTGGATCCTGGCAACCTTGTTGATCTCGTCAGCCGGATCCACCTGCAGGTCCGCACTCCAGCGGACAGGCTCGTAGGGGATGCGGAGGGCTTCGAAGATCTCGTCGTAGAAGTTCTGTGCGCCCAGCAGCAGCTGGTGCACCAGCTTGAGGAACTCGCCGCTGCCGGCGCCCTGGATGACGCGGTGGTCATACGTCGAGGTCAGGGTGAGGACCTTGCTGATGGCGTTGTGGGCGATGATCTTTTCGCTGGCACCCTGGAATTCGGCCGGGTAGTCAAGGGCGCCGACGCCGATGATGGCCGCCTGGCCCTTGGAAAGGCGCGGCACTGAGTGCACGGTGCCGATGCCGCCGGGGTTGGTCAGGGAGACAGTGGTGCCCTGATGGTCCTCGGCGGTGAGCTTGCCGTTGCGGGCGCGCTTGATGAGGTCCTCGTACGTGTGCCAGAACTCGGCGAAGTTGAGGGTCTCGGCCTTCTTGATGTTCGGGACCATGAGCAGGCGGGTGCCGTCGGGCTTGGGCATGTCGATGGCGATGCCGAAGTTGACGTGGGCCGGCTGGACCGCAACGGGCTTGCCGTCCACCTCGTCGTAGTACACGTTCATCGACGGGAACTGGGAAAGGGCCCGGATGACTGCGTAGCCAATGAGGTGCGTGAAGGAGACCTTGCCGCCGCGGGCGCGGGCCAGGTTCGAGTTGATGACCACGCGGTTGTCGATGAGCAGCTTGGCCGGAATCGCCCGGACGCTGGTGGCCGTGGGCACCTCAAGGCTGGTGACCATGTTGGTGGCGATGGCCTTGGCAGGTCCGCGGAGGACGGAGACGACGTCCTCCTCCGGCGCGGTGGGGGCCTTGACGTTCTTGGGCAGCTGCGCCGGAATGGGCTGCGAGCCGGTGCCTGCTTCGGTCTTCTTGCCGCCGTCGCGTGCCTCCGTGGCGGGGGCCTTCTTGACCGGCGCAGGGGCTGCTGCAGGAGCGGCGGCCGGGGCGGCGGCGGGTGCCGCCGGGGGAGTGGCAGGGGCTGCGGCCGGCGACGGTGCCGAAGCAGCGGGTGCCGTCTTCACCACGGGCAGCTCGCGCGTAGGAGGATTGGCAGCGTGCGCGGAATTTCCATTGTTGGAAGAACCGTTACCCGAGTCGAAAGATTCAAACAGCGGCCACCACTTGGCGTCCACGGCGTTCTTGTCCTGTTGGTACTGCTCGTACAGTTCGTCAACGAGCCACTCGTTCCCGCCAAATTCCTCTGGTAGACGGTGGCTTGGCTGCTCTGGCACTTGAAATACGCCTCTTCCATGAGTTTGATTTCTCTTTGGCCCCCCGGTGCTTCAGCACTGCGATCGAACCAGTCTCTGCGTCCTCTGAACCCAGACCCTTAGCAAGTCTAGTGAGCATCTTGTGTTAACTGCCAATAAGGGTGACCCAAATCATGAAGTGACGAACATGGGGCTGAATGTGAGCCCAAAATTGCATCTGAATTGCCATCTGATACGCCCGGCTCCTGGAGCGCCAAGGGTCGCCGGGAAGCCCCGCAAAGTGCTGGGGCGGCCGGAGGCCGGGCCGCCCCGGCGGCGGACTGCCGCGCATCCGGCCGGGGCCGCTCCTGTAGACTGAAATTCTTATGGACAGTAAATCTAGGTGCCGGCCTGGGCACTGTCAGCGGAGCTCCACGAGGAGCGCCGCACAGTCCGCCCCCAGAGCCGGCAAACCCCGACAACGCGCCCATCACCAGCCAGCGGCCCAGCTTGCCGCATCCCGTGCGGACCAGTCCTCGGGATCCGCCGACCATCCTCCGCCGGGCCGAAGCAGCTCCTCCCTTTTCCGGTGGGCTGCGCTCCCGGCGGTCCTGCCGCTCCAGGCGGGATGCTGAATGGAGTGGCTCCTCCTGGCAGCAGGCCTGCTGCTGATCGCCGGCACCGGATTCTTTGTGGCCGTCGAGTTTTCCCTCATCGCTTTGGACCAATCCACCGTCCAGCGCGCCATTGACGACGGGGACAGCGGCGCTGTGCCGTTGCTCACCTGCCTCAAATCGCTGTCAACCCAGCTGTCCAGCTGCCAACTCGGCATCACCCTGACCACGCTGCTCACCGGCTACGTCATGGAACCCTCGGTTGGCCACCTCCTCGAGGCGCCGCTGGCCGCCGTCGGACTTCCCGCCGTGGCCGTGCAGTCCATCTCCCTCATCCTCGCCATGGTGCTGGCTACGCTGCTGTCCATGCTCCTGGGTGAACTGGTGCCCAAGAACATGGCGATCGCGCTGTCGTTTCCCGTGGGCCGGGCGCTGGCCCGGCCGCAGCTGATCTTCACGGCGATCTTCAAACCGGCCATCCTTGTCCTGAACGGCTTTTCCAACAAGGTCCTGAACGTTTTCGGGCTGGAAGCCAAGGAAGAAATTTCCGGCGCGCGGACTCCGGCGGAGCTTGCCTCGCTGGTCCGCAGGTCGGCTGCGATGGGAACGCTCGACGCCGGGACTGCCAACTTCATCGCCCGCACCCTGAATTTCTCAACGCGGACGGCCGCGGACGTCATGACGCCGCGCATCCGGCTCGAGACAATCGACGCCGACCAGCCGGTCTCCGACGTGGTGGACGCAGCACGCAGGACCGGGTACTCCCGGTTCCCTGTTATTGGCGAGTCCGCCGACGACATCCGTGGACTGGTGCACGTCAAGAAGGCCGTGGCTGTTCCGTGGGACCGGCGCCGCAACCTTGAAGCGGGCGCCATCATGACCGAGGTACTGCGGGTGCCCGAGACCATCCACCTTGATGCACTCCTGGCCGAGCTCCGCGAGGGAAACCTCCAGCTGGCCGTCGTGCTTGATGAATACGGGGGTACGGCAGGCATCGCCACCCTTGAGGACCTGGTGGAGGAAATCGTGGGCGAGGTGGCGGACGAGCACGACAAGGTCCGTCCGGGGCTACTGCAAAGCGCCTCCGGCGACTGGTACTTTCCCGGGCTCCTCCGTCCGGACGAGTTGTCCGAACAGATCCCGGGGCTGAGTGTTCCGGACGAAGCGGCCTACGAGACCGTGGGCGGCTACGTCATGAGCAAACTCGGCCGGATCGCCGTGGTGGGGGACTCCGTCCCGGTGGGCGGCGGAACGCTCAGCGTTACCAGGATGGACGGCCGGAGAATCGACCGCATCTGCTTCCACCCGGCGGATCAACCGGCTGCACAGGACGCCAATGACAGGAGCAAGCCATGAGTGACTGGGCGGGCATCCTCTGGCTGGGCTTGCTCCTGCTGGGCAATGCCTTTTTCGTGGCGGCTGAGTTCGCCATCATGTCCGCGCGCCGCAGCCAGATTGAGCCCTTGGCCGACACCGGATCCAAGCGCGCCCAGACAACCCTGCGCGCCATGGAGAACGTGTCCTTGATGCTGGCCTGCGCGCAGCTTGGCATCACCGTCTGCTCCCTGCTGATCCTGCTGGTGGCCGAGCCGGCAATCCACCACCTGCTTGCCGTCCCCATCGAGACGGTGGGCCTGCCGGCGGAAGCTGCGGACGTTGCAGCCTTCGCCGTGGCCCTGATGCTGGTGACCTTCCTCCACGTCACATTCGGCGAGATGGTGCCCAAGAACATCTCGGTGTCCGTGGCGGACAAGGCCGCGCTGCTCCTGGCCCCGCCGCTGCTGTTCATCTCGCGGCTGGTCCATCCGGTGATTTCAGTCCTCAACTGGTCCGCAAACTACATCCTTAAGCTGATGCGGATCGAGCCCAAGGATGAGGTGACGTCCTCCTTCACGCTGGAGGAGGTGCAGTCGATCGTCCAGGAGTCCACCCGCCACGGCCTGGTGGACGACGACGCCGGGCTCATTACCGGTGCCCTGGAGTTCTCGGAGCACACGGCGGAGGACATCATGGTGCCGCTCGGGAAGCTGGTCATGCTGGGGGCTTCCACCACTCCGGTGGAGTTTGAAAAGGCCGTCAGCCGTACGGGATTCTCCCGGTTTCCCATGCTTGATGACGACGACATGCTCTACGGCTACCTCCACGTGAAGGATGTGCTGTCCATTCCGGAGTCCGCCTACGAACTGCCGATTGCCGAGAGCCGCATCCGCTCGCTGGCCAACCTGGCGCTGGGGGACGAGATCGAAAAAGCCATGTCCGTCATGCAGCGCACGGGATCCCACCTTGCACGCGTGATCGGCCCGGACGGCAAGACGCGGGGTGTGCTCTTCCTTGAGGACGTCATCGAACAGCTCGTCGGTGAAATCCGGGACGCGACGCAGGCCACCGGAATCCGCCGGTTGGGCCAGCCGAACGGAAATTGACCTAAATAGGAATCATTCGCATTTAGGTATAGGCTTGCACTGTCGTCCTCCCCATCTGCGTGAACTGAGGTTTTCCGTGCGCCGTACCGCCGCTGCCAGCTCTTTCCTTGCCGCCCTGACGGGCCTTGGCCTTCTGCTCAGTGCGTGCAGCCCGCAGCAGTCCGGGACGCCCGCTTCCACGCAGGGGATCAACGTCGTGGCCTCGACGAATGTGTACGGCGACATTGCCAGGAGCATCGGTGGGGATAAGGTCAGCGTGACCGCGATCATCAACAACGCCGGCCAGGATCCGCATTCCTATGAAGCGACCGCCCAGGACCGCCTCACTGTTTCGAAGGCGCAGCTGGTCATCGAAAACGGCGGCGGCTACGACGACTTCCTTCATACCCTGGTGGAGAGCAGCAAGCTCGACGGCGGTTCGGTGCTGACCGCCGTCGAAGTCTCCGGCCTTGCCCACCCGGAGGAGGAGGCTTCCGCCTCGACCGGGCCGGCCGCCGAAGGCCTTGGCGGGCACGATCACGGCAACTTCAACGAACACGTCTGGTACAGCCTGCCGGCCATGGAACGGATGGCCGACAGTGTTGCGGCGAAGCTCGGCACGCTGGATCCCGGTTCTGCCGCCACGTTCACAGCCAACGCCGGCGCCTTCAAGGCCTCCCTCTCAGACCTGCACGGCAAGCTGGAGGCCCGGAAAGGCGCGGCGGCCGGAGGACAGGTTGCGGTCACCGAACCCGTTCCCCTCTACCTGCTCGAAGATGCGGGCCTGAAGAACGCCACACCTGAGGCCTACACTGCCGCGATCGAGGAGGGCACTGACGTCCCGCCCGCCGCCATGAAGGAGGCCACAGACCTGGTGGCTTCCGGGACAGTGCGGCTGCTGGCCTACAACGCGCAGACCGAGGGCCCGCAGACGGAAGCGCTGAAGAAGGCTGCTGAAGCCGCCGGGGTTCCGGTGGTGGACTTCACCGAAACCCTGCCTGAGGGAAAGACCTACGTGCAGTGGATGACGGACAATGTGAACAACGTCAGCAAAATTCTGGAGTCAAACAGGTGAAATCCGTCGTCAGCCTCAGCGGGGCGTGCCTCAGGTTCGGTCAGCGCACGCTTTGGGAGGATCTGGACCTGGACATCAGGCCCGGTGAGTTCTTCGCCGTGCTGGGTCCCAACGGCAGCGGCAAAACCAGTTTCCTGAAGGTCCTCCTGGGCCTGCAGAAGCTGCACTCCGGACAAGCGTTCCTGGGCGGCCGGCCCGTGGAACGCGGCAGCAACCTGATCGGCTACATTCCACAACAGAAGTCGTTTCCGCAGGACACGCCCCTGCGTGCCCGCGACCTGGTGGCCCTGGGAGTCGACGGGCACCGGTGGGGCATCCGGTTGTCGGCCGGCAAGACAAACCGCAGGGTGGACCAGCTCCTGGAACTGGTGGGCGCCTCCGACTACGCCAAGGTCCCCGTTGGCCAGCTCTCCGGCGGGGAGCAACAGCGGCTCCGCGTGGCGCAGGCACTGGCAACTGATCCGCAGGTCCTGCTCTGCGATGAGCCGCTGTTGTCCCTTGACCTGCACCACCAGCAGGCAGTCAGCGCCCTGGTCAACAAACAAAGCCGCGAACACAACAGCGCCGTTGTCTTCGTTACCCACGAAATCAACCCCATCATCGACTACGTGGACCGGGTCCTGTACCTGGCAGGGGGACGGTTCCGGGTGGGGACGCCGGAAGAGGTCATGACCACGGAAGTGCTCTCCGACCTCTACGGCACCCAGGTGGAGGTGATCCACGCCAACGGCCGGATCGTCGTCGTTGGCCTGCCCGATGCCACCACCCACCACCACGCCGAGGCTGACGCCCTGGCAGGGGAGGCAGCGTAATGGACGCCGACAGCATCCTCGGTGCCATCTTCAACTTCGACAACTACGGCGAACTGCTGGTCCTGGTCCAGAACTCAATCTGGGCGGGCGCCATCCTGGGGCTCCTTGGCGGCCTGGTGGGCACGTTCGTCATGAAGCGGGACCTCGCTTTCGCTGTCCACGGCATCTCCGAACTTTCCTTCGCCGGCGCCGCCTTCGCCCTGCTGGTCGGTGCGGACGTGGTTTTTGGCTCGCTCATAGGATCGGTGGCGGCAGCGCTGCTGCTGGGCCTGATGGGTGTCCGGGCCAGGGACAAGAACTCAACCATCGGCGTGATCATGCCGTTCGGCCTGGGACTCGGAATCCTGTTCCTGTCCCTGTACCAGGGCCGGGCCGCAAACAAGTTCGGGCTCCTCACCGGGCAAATCGTTTCCGTGGACACCGTCCAGCTCCAGGCCCTCGCCGGGACCGCTGTCGTGGTGATGCTGGTGCTGGTGGCCATCTGGCGGCCGCTCACCTTCGCCAGCGTGGATCCCGAACTCGCCGAGGCGCGGGGAGTCCCGGTCCGCACGCTGGCCCTCGTCTTCATGGTCCTCCTGGGCGTCAGTGTGGCCTTGTCCATCCAGGTGGTCGGCGCCCTGCTGGTGCTTGCGCTGCTGATTACGCCGGCGGCCGCGGCACTGCGGGTCACGTCGTCGCCGGTTGCGGCGGTGGTCCTGAGCGTCGTTTTTGCTGTCACCGCAACGGTGGGCGGAATCCTGCTGGCACTGGGCGGACGGATCCCCATCAGCCCCTACGTCACCACGTTGTCGTTCCTGATCTACGTGGCGTGCCGCGGCATCAGCTCCGTGCGCGCCGCGCGCGGCATCAACGGGCGGGTCCTTACAGCTTCCCGGCAGCCTTAAGGGCGGTGCAGTCAGGGCACAGGCCGAAAATCTCCACGGTATGGTCCACCTCGGTGAACCCATGCTCGGCGGCCGTGCGCACCGCCCACGTTTCGACGGCGGGTGCCTCCACCTCCACCGCCTTTCCGCAGTTCCTGCACAGCAGGTGGTGGTGATGCGCGGTCACCGCACAGCGCCGGTACACGGCCTCGCCGTCGCCATTGCGCAGCACATCCACCAGTCCCTCATCGGCGAGTGACTGCAGGATCCGGTAGGCAGTGGCCAATGACACGGACACGCCCTGGTTCTGCAGGATGCGGTACAGCTCCTGCGTGCTGACGAAGTCGTCCAGGTGGTCCAGGGCCGCACTGACGGCCTTGCGCTGCTTGGTAACGCGCTGTTCCCTGCCGCCTCCTGCCGGGGATGGGGCGGCGGAATCAGCCTTGACGCCGATCGGCATGGACGAACTCGCTTCCGTGGGGGGCAAACACCAAGATTACCAGCCGGAGCTTCATGGGCCGGAGTGCAGGACAGGGTCCGTGGACAGGCTTCCGGGGCGGACCCTAGGCTGGCGCTATGAAGCTGACCAAGTACACCCACGCCTGTATCCGGCTCGAGAAGGAAGGCCGCATCCTGGTCCTGGACCCCGGCACCTTCTCCGAATCAGCCGAGGCGCTGTCAGGGGCGCAGGCAGTCCTGGTGACCCACGAACACGCAGACCATCTTGACACCAAGGCCGTGGTGGCCGCACTCGAAGGAGATCCGGGCCTGGCGCTGTATGCCCCCGGGGGCGCGGCCGGGCAACTGCGCCGGGATGCCGCCGCCGCGGCAGACCGCATCCATACGGTGGAACCCGGCCAATCCTTCCAGGCCGCCGGCTTCGACATCCGCAGCTTCGGCGGCCAGCACGCCCTGATCCACCCGCAGATCCCGGTGGTTGCCAACATCGGTTTCCTGGTGGACGGAAACGTGTACCACCCGGGGGACTCGTTCATCATCCCGGACGGAATCCAGGTCCAGACGCTCCTGGTCCCGCTGCACGCGCCGTGGAGCAAGTCCGCCGAGGTTGTGGACTTCGTCATCGGTGTGCGGGCGCCGCGCGCCTTCCAGATCCATGACGGCCTGCTCAACGACAACGGCCTGGGCATCGTTGAAGGCCATGTCAAGCGGATCGGCGCCAAGTACGGCACCGAATACAGGCACCTGGCCGCCCGCGAGTCCGTGGAGGTTTAGGCCGGCGCGCCGGTCCACTCCCCGGTGTCCAGGAAGCGCGAAATCACGGCCTCGTGGGGCGCCGGATCCAGCCCCTGGGAAGCCAGCCAGTCCTGGTTCCAGTAGTTGCCCGCATACCGTTCGCCGCCGTCGCACATCAACGACACGATGCTGCCCTTGCGGCCCTCGGACAGCATCTGGGCCACCGTCTGCCAGACTCCCCACAGGTTGGTTCCGGTGGAGGGACCTGCATGCAGGCCGGCGAATGAGTTCAGGTGCCGCATTGCTGCCACCGAGGCGGCATCCGGCACCTGGACCATCCGGTCGATCACCGTAGGGATGAAGCTCGGCTCCATCCGGGCCCGGCCAATGCCTTCGATGCGCGAGGGCAGGCCGGTGGGCCGTCCGGCTGCTTCCCCCAGCCAGCCTGGATAGAAGGCCGAGTTCTCCGGGTCCACCACCAGCAACCGTGTGGGATGGCTGTGGTAGCGCAGATACCGGCCGATCGTGGCGCTGGTTCCGCCCGTACCGGCGCCAACCACGATCCACTCCGGCACCGGATGCGGCTCCAGGCTGAGCTGCCCGAAGATCGATTCGGCGATGTTGTTGTTCCCGCGCCAGTCGGTGGCCCGCTCCGCGAACGTGAACTGGTCCATGTAATGCCCGTTGCAGGTGGCGGCTACTTCTTCGGCTGTCGAATACACATCCGTGGCGTTCTCCACCAGCAGGCAGGAGCCGCCGAACTTTTCGATCAGCGCGATCTTTTCCGGGCTGGTGGTGCGGGCCATCACGGCGACAAAGGGCAAACCCAGCAACTGGGCGAAGTAGGCCTCCGAGACCGCGGTGCTGCCGCTTGAGGCCTCCACGATGGTGGTGTCCGCCCGGATCCAGCCGTTGACCAGCCCGAACAGGAACAGGGACCTGGCCAGCCGGTGCTTCAGGCTGCCGGAGCGGTGCGTGGACTCGTCCTTGAGGTACAGCTGGATGCCCCACTGTTCCGGCAGCGGCACGGAGTACAGGTGCGTGTCCGCGGAACGGTTGTTTTCGGCGGTGATGGTGCGGATGGCCTGGTCGGCCCAGTTCCGGTCCGTTCCGCCATCGTTCCTGCCGGTGCTGCCCTCGATCGTCACCAGTCCAGCCTACCCGCGGGCCGGGAACTCCCCGTCTAGAGTGGGACCGGCGGCCGTCCAGGCAGGATGTCCCGCGTCCGCCGTCAGCAGGCTGCAGAAGGAGCACCGATGAAACCGTTGTTGGACGTTCCCGCCCTCCAGGCCAGGCTCGGCGCCGGGCGCCGGACGGTGCTGCTGGACGTGCGCTGGGTTCTGGGCGATCCGCACGGCCACGAACACTATCTCGCAGGGCACCTGCCGGGTGCCGTCTTCGTGGACCTGGCCTCCGAGCTGTCCGACCCGGCGGTTCCGGACCGGGGACGGCACCCCCTGCCCTCCGCCGGACAGTTCCAGGAGTCGGCCCGGCGCTGGGGCATCAGGAAGGGCGACGTCGTGGTCGCCTACGATGACAGCGCGAACATGGCGGCCGCAAGGGTGTGGTGGATGCTCCGCGATGCCGGTCTCAATGAGGTGTACCTGCTCGACGGCGGCCTGGCCGCCTGGCGTGCCGCCGGCCTGCCCCTCGAACCGGGCCCGGTCCATCCCGCGCGCGGCGACGTGGAGCTGGGCAGCGGGCAGATGCCAGTGGTCGACGCCGGTGCTGCCGCAGCCTGGCCGAGGGATGGGCTGCTGTTCGATGCCAGGGCAGGGGAGAGGTACCGGGGCGAGGTCGAACCGGTTGATCCCCGTGCCGGACACATTCCTGGAGCGGTGAGCGCCCCCACCACGGGGAACGTGGACGACGCCGGGCGGTTCCTGCCGCGGGAAGAGCTGCGGCGGAGGTTTGAATCCCTTGGCGTGGTGGCAGGCCTCCCGGTGGCCGTCTATTGCGGGTCCGGCGTCACGGCCGCCCACGAGGTGGCTGCACTGGAACTCGCCGGGTTTCCGGCAGCCCTGTACCCAGGCTCCTTTTCGGAGTGGTCCAACCGGCCCGGGCTGCCGGTGGCCATGGGTCCGGAACCCGGGGGCGGCGGAACGGAGGCCCGGGAGGGCGGAAGGCCGGCTGGAAACTCCGCAGGCGGCGGGGGTAGCGTCGCACTATGACACCAGGACGCCCGGTACCACCGCCCCTAGCAAAACCCATAGATCCAGCCAAACCCAACGACCCCTCCAACCCTCTGGATCCCGTATCTGATGCTGCCCCCGCCAATGAAGCCGGGTCGCTTGCCGCCGCCTGGGGTGCGGTCTCCCGGGAGAGCGGACTGGTGCCGCTGACCGTGGCCCGGCGCGCGCCCAAGCCGGACGACGTGGAGATCGCCATCGAGTTCTGCGGGCTCTGCCACTCCGACGTGCACGCCACCCGCGGAGAATGGGGCGGCCAGGCGTACCCCCTGGTTCCCGGCCACGAAATCGTGGGAACCGTCAGCAGGATCGGCGCGGACGTTACCGACTTCGCCATAGGCGACCGGGTGGGCGTGGGCTGCATGGTGGACTCCTGCCGCGAGTGCGACAGTTGCCTTGACGGCCTTGAGCAGTACTGCGAAAACGGGATGACCGGCACTTACGGTGCCAAGGACCGGCGGAACGGTGACGCAATCACCCAGGGCGGGTATTCCTCGTCCATCGTGGTGGACCGCCGGTACGTCCTGCGTGTCCCGGCGTCGCTGGACCCGGCCGCCGTCGCGCCCCTTCTGTGCGCCGGCGTCACCACGTTCTCGCCGTTGCGGCACTTCGACGTCGGGGAAGGGGACGTGGTGGGCGTCGTCGGGCTGGGCGGGCTCGGCCACATGGCCGTCAAGCTGGCAAAGGCGATGGGGGCGAAGGTGGTGGTATTCACCACGTCAGAGTCCAAGGTGGCGGCCGCGCTGGAGCTTGGCGCGGACGAGGTTGTCCTGTCCCGGGACGGGGAGGCGATGGCGGCCGCGGACCGCACGGTGGACCTCATCATCGATACCGTTGCCGCCCCGCACGACCTGAACCCCTTCTTCCGCACCCTGCGCGTGGACGGGGCATTGTTCCAGCTGGGACTGCCCTCCGAGGCGATGCCGCCGGTCAACCCGGGTGCTCTGATCCGGCGCCGGATCGCCTATGCAGGGTCCTTGATCGGCGGGATTGCCGAGACCCAGGAGATGCTGGATTTCTGCGCTGAACACGGCGTGGTGGCCGACATTGAGATGGTGCCCGCCGCCCAGCTGAATGAAGCTTACGACCGGATGGTCGCAGGAGACGTTAAGTACCGGTTCGTGCTGGATACCGGCACGCTGCAGGCAGCCGCTGAGGAGGCAGACGCATGAGCACACTGTTCACGAAGATCATCAAGGGTGAGATTCCCGGCCGGTTTGTGTGGCGGGAGGACGACGTTTCGGCGTTCCTGACCACCGGCCCGCTCGCGGACGGCCACACGCTGGTGGTTCCCACCGAAGAAGTGGACCGCTGGACGGACGCGTCGCCGGAAACACTGGCCAAGGTCATGGAAGTGGCACGGCGCATCGGTGCCGTCCAGGTGGACATTTTCGGGGCACGCCGGGCGGGCCTTATCGTGGCGGGCTACGAAATCAACCACCTGCACGTCCACGTGTGGCCATCGCAAAGCATGGCCGACTTCGACTTCGGATCGGCGGACCAGAACCCGGACCCCGCAGTCCTGGACGCCAACGCGGAGAAACTGCGCGACGGCCTCCGGGCCGCCGGGTACGGGGAGTTCGTGCCCGGCAGGTAGGACGCGGGGAAAGCTGGCAGGGAGATCAGTCCCGGCGCGGCGTCATCGCCACCATGCCCGCATAGGTGAAGCCGCCGCCGAAGCCGAAAAGCAGTGCGGGGACGTCCGCCGGGATCCTTCCGGAGTGCCACCATTTGCTCAGCCCCAGCGGCACGCTGGCAGCGGACGTGTTCCCGGACTCGGTGACGTCGGTGATGACAATCCGGTCCGACAGCCCCAGGGCCTCGGCCAGCGGTTCGATGATGCGGAGGTTGGCCTGGTGCGCGGCAAGGACCTGGATGTCGTCCATTGCCAGCCCCGCCCTGGCCACCGTCTCGCGGGCACGCTCCGGCGCTTTGGTCAGGGCCCACCGCAGCACCTCGCGGCCGTTCTGCGAAAACCTGCCCGACGGCGGGGAGATCCGGACAGCATCGGCCATGCCGCCCTCGGACCCCCACACCACCGGGCCAATGCGGGGCGTCTCCGACGGACGCACGACGGCGGCGCCGGCGCCGTCCGCGGTGAGCACCGCCGTCGCGCGGTCCGTCCAGTCGGTCACGGCTGAGAGGGTTTCCGCGCCAACGACGATCGCGTGGGAGGCGCTGCCGCTGCGGATGGCCTGGTCGGCCACGCCGAGGGCGTACTCAAAGCCCGAACAGGCCGTATTGACGTCCATGATGGCCGGTCCCCGGCCGTCCCGTCCCAGGCCCAGCGCCTCGGCCACCCGGCCCGCGGTGTTGGGGGAACGTTCGGCGGCCGTGGTGGTGGCCACCACCACGAGGTCGACGTCCGCGGCCGCGACGCCCGAATCGGCCAGGGCCATCCGTGCCGCCGGAACCGCGAGGTCCACCACTGTCTCGCCCTCGCCGGCGATGTGCCTTGTGACGATGCCGGTGCGCTGGCGGATCCACTCGTCGTTGGTGTCCATCATGCCCTCGAGCTCATGGTTGTCCATGATGCGCGCGGGCTGGGCGTGGCCGAGCCCTGCAATCTCTGTCCCTGCCGGGCCCTGGGCAAGCGTGAGCTTCATTGGATTCCTCTCCTTGGTGGCTGGCCGCCGCTAGGCGGGGGCCAGTGCTTTGTTGAGCACGGCGCGGATCCGCTTCTCAGACACTGAATACGCGGTGCCGAGCTCGACGGCGAACAGGCTTACCCGAAGTTCCTCGATCATCCAGCGCACCTGGGTTAACTCGCGTCCTGCCCGCCGTCCCGGCAGCAGCGCCGAGACGGCATCGTCGTAGTCGTCCTCAAGCCGCTGGACGACAGCCATGTTAAGGGCGTCGCGCTGGACGTTGCCGGGCAGCCGCTCCAGCCGCTTCTCGATGGCCGCCAGGTACCGGGGCATCTGGCTGAGCTGTGCGTAGCCCGTGCGTGCCACAAAACCGGGATACACCAGTTGTTCCAGTTGGCTCTTGACGTCGTTGAGCGCGCTGATCAGGGCCAGGCTGGTGGTGCCCTTGAGCTGCTTCTCGATCCGGCGGGTGCTGGCCAGGATGCGCTCCACCACGGCGGTGACCGTGAAGACGGTGTCGATCAGTTCGGCACGCACCAGCTCATACAGCTGGTCAAAGGCCTTCCGGTCCCAGGGAAGGTCTGCGGGGGTGAGCTTGTCGATGGCCGCCAGCGCGCAGTCCGCGATGAGGGCGGATACCGAGCCGTGCGGGTTCTGGCTGAAGGTCAGCTTTTCCGTGTTGCTCAGGTGCTCCAGGACGTAGCGGTCCGGCGCCGGAACCCGCAGGGCAAGCAGGCGGATCACGCCGCCGCGCATCGCGTCGAGCTGTTCCTCCTGTGTCTGGAAGACCCGCAGCGACACTGAGGTTCCCTGGTCCACCAGGGCCGGGTACCCGGTGACGGTGTGGCCTTTGACCATGCTGCTCACCTGGCGTTCGATGGTGCCGAAACTCCATTCCGTCAGGCCTTCCTGCTCCACGAACCCGGCCGCGGCGGAGGTTCCCGGCACCCCGGCAGCCTGCGGGCGTGCGGCTGCTCCGGCGTCGGACGCCTTGCCGTTCCTGCGCTGCTGGGCCTTGCCGCCGGCGCCGGGCGCAGTGGAGGCCGGCGTGGCGCCGAGCGAGTCTGCAATCGCACGCCGGGTGGCAGGAGCCAGCCTCTCCTGCAGTTCGGCCAGGTCCTTTCCTTCGCCCAGCACCTTGCCGCCGCTGTCCACCACCTTGAAACTCACGCGCAGGTGCGCAGGCACGGCGTCCCAGTTCCAGGAACCGGGTGGGATGATGGCGCCGCGGATCCGCCGCAGCGCGAGTTCCAGCGACGGCTCCAGCTCATCCCGGGCAGGACCGAAGTCCGCTTCGAGGACCGCCACCGCCTGCCGGGCAACATCGGGGGCAGGAACGAAGTTCTTGCGGACCTGCTTGGGCAGCGACTTGATCAACGCGGTCACCAGCTCCACGCGCTGGCCGGGGATCAGCCAGCGGAACGGGGCATCGTCCAGCTGGTTGAGGAACAGGACGGGAACTTCGGCCGTGACGCCGTCGGACGGGTTGGGCGGTGAACCAGGAGCCACGGGGTGGAACTCGTACGTCAGCGGAAGCTCGAAGCCCTTGTGCAACCAGGTCTTGGGGTAGGCCGATTCATCCAGGTCATCGGCGTCGTCACTGAGGAGCAGCGATTTGTCGTAGTCCAGGAGGTCCGGGTTCTCCCGGCGGGCATCCTTCCACCATTTATCGAAGTGCCGTTCGGAAACCACGTCGGGGCCGATCCTGGCGTCATAGAACTCGAACAGCGTCTCGTCATCCACCAACAGGTCGCGGCGGCGCATGCGTGCCTCGAGTTCCTCCACCTCATGCAGGAGCGCCCGGTTGCGGTGGAAGAACTTGTGGTGGGTCTTCCAGTCACCCTCCACCAGGGCATGCCGGATGAACAGCTCCCGGGCCACGACCGGATCCACCCTGCCGTAGTTAATCCGCCGCTGGGCAATGATGGGAACGCCATAAAGGGTGACCTTTTCGTAGGCCATGACCGCGCCCTGCCGCGTGGACCAGTGCGGTTCACTGTAGGTGCGCTTCACCAGGTCCGGTGCCACCTGCTCGGCCCACAGGGGATCGAATTTGGCCGCCACCCTGGCCCACAGGCGGCTGGTTTCCACCAGCTCCGCTGCCATGACGAACGTGGGGGACTTCTTGAACAGCGCGGATCCGGGGAAGATCGCGAACCGGCTGCCGCGGGCACCTGCATACTCGCGCTTGCGCTCATCCAGGATTCCGATGTGGCTCAGGAGCCCGGACAGCAGGCTGATGTGGATCCCGTCATGGTTGCCCACGGGATCGGCCAGGCGCTTGTTGTCCAGGGCGATCCCCAGCGGCCGCGCAAGCTGGCGCAACTGCGCGAAGAGGTCCTGCCACTCGCGAACCCGCAGGTAGTTGATGAATTCGGCCCGGCACAACCGGCGGAAGGCCGACGAGGACAGTTCCTGCTGTTTCTCCTGCAGGTAGTTCCAGAGGTTGAGGTAGCCGGTGAAGTCCGAGTTTTCGTCCCGGAAGCGGTTGTGCTTTTCCGCGGCCAGCTGCTGCTTGTCTGTGGGCCGTTCGCGGGGGTCCTGAATGGTCAGCGCGGCCGCCAGGACCATGACTTCGCGGACGCAGCCGCGTTTTCCGGCCTCCACGATCATTCGGCCCAGGCGGGGATCGACGGGCAGCTGGGCGAGTTTCTGTCCGACGGCGGTGAGGCCGCCGCCTGCCCCGGGCTTACCGCTGTTGTCTTGCGGGCGTGGGGGAGCCAGGGCGCCGAGCTCGCGAAGGAGGGTAACGCCGTCGTTGATGGCCCGCGTTTCCGGCGGCTCGACAAAGGGGAACTCCTCAACGTCCTTGGGGCCCTTTGCCACGCCCATGGCGGTCATCTGGAGGATGACGGCGGCGAGGTTGGTGCGCAGGATCTCCGGATCCGTGAACCGGGGCCGGGACTCGTAGTCCTCCTCCGAGTAGAGCCGGATGGCGATGCCGTCAGACACCCGGCCGCAGCGGCCGGAGCGCTGGTTGGCCGATGCCTGCGAGACGCGTTCGATGGGCAGGCGCTGGACCTTGGTGCGGTGCGAATACCGGGAGATGCGGGCCGTGCCCGTGTCGATGACGTACTTGATGCCCGGCACCGTGAGTGACGTTTCCGCCACGTTGGTGGCAAGCACGATCCGGCGCTTGCTGCCGGGGTGGAACACCTTGTGCTGCTCCTGCAGGCTCAGGCGCGCGAACAGGGGAAGGATCTCGGTGTTGGACAGCCTTCGGTTGGACTGGATCCGGGCCTGGAGTGCGTCCGCGGCGTCGCGGATCTCCCGCTCGCCGGAGAAGAAGACCAGGATGTCACCGGGCGCCTCCGCCGCGAGCTCGTCCACCGCATCGCAGACGGCATCCAGGGGATCGCGGTCCTCCTCAAGTTCATCGTCCGAGGGGTCGTCGTCGTCGGCCTTGGGCTGGGACAGCGGCCGGTAGCGGATTTCCACCGGATAGGTCCGGCCGGAGACTTCGACGATGGGAGCGGGTTGTTCCGGGGTCCCGAAGTGGTGGGCGAACCGTTCCGGGTCGATGGTGGCCGAGGTGATGATCACCTTCAGGTCCGGCCGCTGCGGCAGGATCCGCTTGAGGTAGCCCAGGATGAAGTCGATGTTGAGGCTTCGTTCGTGTGCCTCGTCAATGATGATGGTGCTGTATCTGCGCAGCAGTCTGTCCCGCTGGATCTCGGCAAGCAGGATGCCGTCGGTCATCAGCTTGACCTTGGTTGCCTTGCTTACCTCACCGGTGAAACGGACCTGGAAGCCCACCTCCTGGCCGATGTCCACGCCAAGCTCTTCCGCAATGCGCTCGGCCACGGTCCGGGCTGCCAGCCGCCGGGGCTGCGTGTGGCCGATCAGTCCCTTCTCGCCCAGGCCAAGTTCCAGGCACATCTTGGGGATCTGGGTGGTCTTTCCGGAGCCGGTCTCGCCGGCGATGATGGTCACCTGGTTGGCCGCGATCGCGGCCATCAAGTCCTCGCGGCGCTCGGAAACCGGCAGCTCGGCGGGATAGGAGATATGAAAAGTCATGGCTGCAGACAGTCTACTGCGGGAGCCCCGGCTTCCCGTTTGTACTGCCGGCAGGTGTCCGGCGCCTTTGGTTCTGCCCTAGAAAACGCGGAGCGTGTAGTTAATGCTTGGGAGGTCCAGGGCGGACCAGGCTTCGTGGGATTCAGCAGGAGGCGTGTGCCCCCGGCCATCACGCAGAAGCGCTGAAATGGTTGCTGCGGCCACGAGGAGGATCAGGAGGATGAGGAGGGTTATGAGGATTTCCATGCCTCCATGCTTCTCCATCCTGCAACAGGGAAAAAGTGGCAGAAATGCCCAAAAAGACATAATTCCTGCCACAATGGAAGCATGCTCAAATCAGTGGCCGTCATCGTGGTTCCCAACTTCTCGATGTTCGAGTTCGGCACTGCCTGCGAGGTATTCGGCATCGACAGATCCGGCCGGGGGAGCGGCGTCCCGGCCTTCGACTTCCGCGTCTGCACGCCGGAGCCTGGCGACGTCCGGTTGAAGTCAGGCCTGACCCTCAACGTGGGCCTGGGACTTGAAGCCACCGAAGATGCGGACCTGGTCATCATGGCCCCCTACGGGAGGGGCGACGAGTTGCATGAATCCGTAGTCGAGGCGCTGAGGGCTGCTGATGCAAGGGGGGCATGGGTGATGTCCATCTGCTCGGGCGCTTTTGCCTTGGCCCGCGCCGGCTTGCTGGATGGGCGCCGCTGCACCACGCACTGGCACTACTCCGGCCAACTGGCCGCCGAAAATCCCGGCGTGCAGGTGGACGAAAACGTACTCTACGTGCAGGACGGCAACATCATTACGTCCGCAGGGACCGCCGCCGGGATCGATGCCTGCCTCCACCTTGTGCGGGTCGAACTCGGGGCCAAGGTGGCCGCCGCGATCGCCAGGGACATGGTGGTTCCTCCGCACCGCGACGGCGGCCAGGCGCAGTTCATTGACCGGCCAATGCCGGCCTGCGGCTCAGCTCCCATGGAGGAGCTGCTGCGCTGGATGGTGGAGAACCTGGACCGCGAGCACACGGTAAGCGAACTGGCGGCACGCGTGCACCTGTCGGCCAGGACGTTCGCCCGGCGCTTCCGGTCCGAGACCGGAGCGACGCCTGCCGCCTGGCTCAATTCACAGCGGGTGCTCCGGGCCCAGGAACTCCTTGAGTCCACGGACCTGAACATCGAAGAAATCGCCAGGGAGTCCGGCTTCGGGCACCCTGTCCTGCTGCGGCACCACTTCGCCAAGGTCCTGGACACCAGCCCGCAGTCATACCGCCGCGCTTTCCGCGGCCAACTGGCTGTGGCGGGGTAGCACCCTTTGCACCCTAGCCCGGGGCGGGCTCGTCGCGGCGTTCCTGGTCGCGGAGTTCCTCGGCCGCTTCCCGTGCGCTGTCCACAAGAATCCGCCAGGGTCCGGTGACGGCCTGCTCGGGAAGTGCTGCCCTGCGTTGCCCTGCCCGGATCGAGTAGATGAACCTGTCCGGTTGGGCTTCCGCAAATTGCTCGGCAGCTGCCCTTGGCGTCTTGGGTACCGAATCCCACGGGCAGGCCTCGACCAGGGGCTGCCATTGGCTGAGGTCGCTGTCCGATTGCGCATCGACCGTCCACACCCGCGTAACCGCAGCTATCCCGCCGCTCCGTTCCACCTTGATCTTCATGGCCTGGCCCCTGGGCTTCCCTGCGGCCCGGCGGCCAGTGACGGTCAGCCGGGGTGGTTAAACCTTGACCTTCACAGTTTCCCACGCCCCCGTTACGGCGTCATGCTCTTTGGACCCCGAACCGAACAGGTCCGCGGCGGCCCGTGCCGTGGCGCGGGCAAAGACGGTGAAGGTTGCGGCCGGCGGCATCGAACCGCTGGTAAGGGTCTCGTACCAGATGCGGCCGGGCGCCTCCCAGGCGTTGCCGCCGAGGGCGTCCGCCACCAGGTAGAACGCGCGGTTGGGGATGCCGGAGTTGATGTGGACACCGCCGTTGTCTGCGCTGGTCCGGACATACGAGTCCATGGAGTCGGGTTGCGGGTCCTTGCCCAGCACGTCGTCGTCGTACGCCGTTCCGGGCGCCTTCATGGACCGAAGGGCCTGCCCCTGGACCTTGGATGTAAAGAGGCCTTCACCGATCAGCCAGCTGGCCTGGGCAGCGGACTGGTTCTTGACGTACTGCTCAACGAGGGCGCCGAAGACATCTGACATCGACTCATTAAGGGCGCCCGCCTGGTTCCGGTACGCAAGCCCGGCCGAGTACTGGGTGACCCCGTGCGCCAGTTCGTGTCCAATAACGCTGAGGGACTTGGTGAACCGGTCAAAGACGTCGCCGTCGCCGTCACCGAACACCATCTGGGTGCCGTTCCAGAAAGCGTTGTCGTACAGGTTGCCGAAGTGCACCGTGGCATCGAGCTTCATGCCGCGTCCGTCAACCGAATCCCGGCCGAAGGCGTCGGCATACAGCCGGTGCGTGTGACCCAGGCCGTCGTAGGCTTCATCGGTGGCGGCGTCGCCGGTGGCGCGCCCGCCTTCTTCCCGGACCAGCCTGCCCGGGAGCGTTTCTTCGCCGCCGGCATCGTAGATGGTGCGGTCCACCGGGCCCGGCTTGACCTGGCGCAGCCCGGGCGGGAGGACCGGGACGGCCTGTGCACGTGCTGCCTGGAATGATTCGATGTGGCCAAGGGCCTTCCGGGCCGCGCTTGCCGCCGAAGAGAATCCCGGTGCGTCCTGTTGGGCCAGCCGGCGCAACAGGTAGGGCGGAACGATGGAACAGAACTGAACTTGCATGGCGTACTCCCTCAGCTAGGTGGTTTCAGCCTAAGAGGAGCCTCCGACAATTGACTGCAGGCGGCCGCCGCGAATTCGGTTGGCTTCCGGGTGCTGCAGCAGGCCCGGATGGGTACGGTAGGCGCATGGCTGACACCGAAAAGCACAACAAGCCCGGCTCCACCCTCCTCACGGTCATCATCGCCTTCGTAGCCAATACGCTCGTGGCGGTGGCGAAGTCGGTGGCCGCAGTCCTTTCGGGCTCGGCCTCCATGGCAGCGGAGGCAGCCCACTCCTGGGCGGACACAGGAAACCAGGTGTTCCTGTTCTTCGCCGAGCGCCGTTCAGGCAGGCCCAGGGACAAGAGCCATCCCATGGGCTACGGCCGTGAAGCCTACGTGTGGTCCATGTTCGCCGCGTTCGGACTCTTTACCGCCGGCGCGGTGGTGTCCATCATGCATGGCATCCAGGAGATCATCGAGCCGGAGCCGGCCGCAGATTTCATGGTGGCCTATGTGGTCCTGGCGGTGTCTTTCGTCTTCGAAGGCATCTCCTTTGTCCAGGCTTTCCGGCAGACCAGGAAGGCGGCCCATGAGCTGGACCGGCACACGATGGAGCAGGTGCTCATCAGCTCCGATCCCACCCTGCGCGCCGTCTTCGCCGAGGACGCTGCCGCGCTGATCGGCCTTGTCATAGCCTTCGTGGGCGTGTTCCTGCACCAGGTCACCGGATCGCCGTTGCCCGATGCAATCGGTTCGATCGCGGTCGGCGTGCTGCTGGCCGTCGTCGCCGTCGTCCTGATCGACCGCAACAGGCGCTTCCTGGTGGGCCAGGGCGTCACCCCCGACATTGAACGGTCCATGGCGCAACGGGTGCTGGCGCACCCCGAGATCGCGCGGCTCACGTACCTGCACCTGGAATTCGTCGGTCCCCGCAAGCTGTACCTGGTTGCGGCCGTGGACCTGCAGGGGGACCATCCCGAACATGAAGTGGCGGTGGTCCTGCGCCGGATCGAGCGTGAGCTGGAAGACCATGAAACTGTCGAGGAAGCCGTGCTGACCCTGGCCACGCTTGACGAGGTTGCCCTGCATTTCTGATCCTGCGGCTTCCGCAGCGCAGCAGGAAAGGCCGGAAAACGAAAGAACCCCCGCCGCTTCAGTGAAGCGGCGGGGGTTTTCTGTGCCCTCGATAGGATTCGAACCTACGACCTTCTGCTCCGGAGGCAGACGCTCTATCCCCTGAGCTACGAGGGCAATCCGTATTTCCTGCCGTTCCCGGCGGGACGTCCTAGAGCTTAGCAGGAAGGTGGCCCGCAAGGGAAAACCGACACCAAGGCCAGGAATGGACAGGCAAAGAAGCGGTTTCAATAGCCGGCGAAGGAGTCCGTCCGGACCCGGCGGGCACCGGCGCTCTTCGCCGCCCGGCGGAGCGATGCAACGCTTGCCGGGGACCCCGAAACATAGACGTCACGGGCGGCGATGTCCGGCACGAGCGCCGCAAGGGCCCCTCCGTCCAGCCGGGCTCCCGGGCCGGTGTTTGCGGCAGCGGAGGCCAGGCCGGAGGGCGGCCGGGAACCGTCCGCCAACCGCACCAGCACCCGGATGCCGGCGTCCCGGAGTTCCTCCGCGTAGGCCACTTCCCCTGCGCTTTGGGCCAGGAGCAGGAGCACGGCGTCCCGCTCCCGCAGGCCCCCGGAGGACAGGTATGAAACGAAGGGCGTGATGCCGATTCCCGCCGCGATGAGCAAGACCGGCCGGTGCGGATCGCGCGGCAGGACAAAGTCGCCGCCCACCGCCGTGGCTGCCACTTCGTCGCCCGGCCGCAGGGCCAGCAGCGCCTCCTTTGCCGCAGACAAGGGACCGGCCGTCCGCACGGCGAACTTCACCAGCCGCTCCCGCGGTGGGCTTGTCAGGCTGAACACCCGGCGTCGGCCCTTGCCGTCCGGCCTCGCGTGCGGCAGGTCCAGTTCCATGTACTGGCCCGGAAGGAAGCGCACCGGCCGGGCCGGGTTGAACGTGAACTCGGTGGTGGCGGGCGTCAGCTGCCGGGTGCCGGTGAACCGGAGCTTCACGGCCCCGCGCTGCCCTGCCAGGAAGGCCAGCAGGTTGCCTGCCAGCAGGGCTGCCTCGGGCGAGTTGGCGAACAGGCCCAGGTTCCAGGGGACGGCGAAGAGCACTCCCACCACGGCGGCCAGCGCCAGCTGGTGCCTGCGGCGGGGCGGCAGGGTCAGGGGCTCGGTCAGCATGAATCCCACGAAGAACAGGACCGGCCGCTGCGCCAGGGCCTGGTAGATGCCCATGCCCGCCGTCATGCCCGATCGAAGCAGTTCAAGGGTGATGATGGCGGTGGCCACCAGCGTGAACATGGATGCCATCAGCACTTTGCGGGTCCGGTACAGGACCAGCAGCACGCCCGGCACCAGCAGCCACAGCATGGCAGGAGTTGCCGCCCACCACGTAGCGATATTCAGCCCGGTGAGGCCGGTGGCGAAGGCGCCGGCGGCGGCAGGATTGAAGATGTGCCGGCCGCGCCACGCCAAGGCATATTTGGAGGCGGAGGCCAGGACGCATGCCAGTGCCACCCCGGCCAGGTCCAGCGGCTGCAGGGACGGCCAGAACAGGAAATACAGCAGCAGCCCCGTGATGAGGGAGGACTCCGTGTGGGGGTTGACCCGGAAAAGCGCCGCCAGCGCCCGGTTGGAGGCGTAGGTCAAGCCCAGGCACAGCGCCAGGTGCGCGAGCATTTCCGGGATACCGAACGTCAGCCAGCCCAGGATGTTGAGCAGGATGCTGTAGGCGGCCAGGACCGCCAGGACTGTTAGGACAACCCGGTACATGGTGAACCTGCCCACGGCGGTCCCCATCCGGCCGGCCAGGGACGGCGCCGGGGGGTGCGGTGTTTCCACGGGACTCATGGGAACAGCATCCCTTCGAATTCGGCGGAGTAGGCGGCGCTGCCGTCGGAAAAGACGGTCAGCCACGAAAAATCAAAGCTTTCCTGAAGCGTGGCGCCGGGAACAAAGAACAGGGCCGTGGCGAGTGCGTCGGCCACCATGGCAGTCCCCGCCAGGGCCCAGGTGGCGACGGCGGTCCGCACCGGCTGCCCGGTGGTCCCGTCCAGGACGTGGTGGAGTCCGTCCCCCCAGGCGCGGCGGTTGGCAGCCGACGCACACAGGGCGCGGCCGTCCAGGTGGATCGTCCCAATCGCCTGTGCAGGGTTGTAGGGGTGTTCAAGCGCCACGCTGACGGGTCCTGCCCCGCGGGCCAGCAGGTCGCCACTGGCGTCGATGACGAAGGCGCCGATGCCGGCGGCCGCCAGGTCCGCGGCCAGGAGGTCCACCAGCAGGCCCTTGCCTGCGGCGCCGATGTCCAGCAGCACGGGGGCGCTGGCCGTCAGGACGGTTCCGGACCACGTGAGCACCGATTCCCAGGCCGGCGCAGGCAGCGGCGGACCGGCCGGCCGGAGCGAATACGCTGCGTCATACCCCAGGCGCTCCAGGCTGCCGCCAATCAGCGGCGTCATGGCGCCGCCGGTCAGCCGGTAGAGCAGGCTGTAAAGCTCGCCCAGCGGAGCAGCCTCGTCCGGAAACTGATAACGCCCCGGCTCCCGTGCCAGGTCCGACACCAGCGAGTCGGCCCGGAAACGGGACCAGTCGGCGTCGAACTTCTCAACCGTGTTAAGCACGCGTGCGCGCAGGGGCGCGGGCAACGGCAGGGGAGTGGTGATGTCCCAGCCGGTTCCGATCCCCTGGAACAGGAAGTCATCCCAGTCCGTGACGGACACCGCCTACTGCGCCTCCGCCTTGATCTTGTCCACGGCCTGGTTGAAGCCTCCGCTGGTCAGGGAGGAGCCTGCAACCTTGGAAACGTTCAGTTCATCGATGTTCCTGCCCACCACCTGGGCAGCGATGCCACCGGCGAACTGGCCCTGGAACTTGCGGGTGTTCGGATTGGACGGGTGCTGGGTGATCTGCACGTCCGTGACCTTTCCCGCCGCCAGCGTCAGCTGAACGCCCACCGTTTCCGTGCCGTTGGGTGACACGTAGTTCCCGTCCGCGCTGTAGGTGCCGTCTCTGTAATTGCCGCCGCTGCCGGCCAGGGCGGAAGAACCCGCAGAAGGAGTGGACGGGCTTCCCGCAGCGCCCGGGGTGCTGTCCGCCGTGGATGGTGCACAGCCGGCCACGGTTCCTGCGAGGGACAGGCCTGCAAGGCCGGCGAAGATACCCTTGCGGAGCGCGGCGCTGGATATGGCGGGGCTTTGAGGGGTGGAGGGTCTCATGAAGGCTCTCGTTTCACTGTTGGGGCTGTACCGGTCTCTTTGCGCAATGCCGTCTTTGCGCAATCCCGTGCGGCAGTGGTTACGGTCTAGTCAACGCCGGATGGGCCGGAATGGTTCACCGCGGAGCCGGGCCCACCCGTCCATGGAGCCGGAAGGGCGGCCCAGGCCGCCAAATTCTTTGCTGTCACTGGCCCCCGGTAGTCTAGAGGGGTGACTCCCGAAGAACTTTCCCTCGCCATATCCGCCTGCCTCAAAGACGCCGTCGCCGCCGGTGATATTGACCTTGCGGCGTCAGCCATTCCGGCTGAGGTGCGCGTGGAGCGGCCCAAGAACCGGGACCACGGCGACTGGGCCACCAACATTGCCCTCCAACTCGCCAAGCAGGCGGGTACCAACCCGCGCGAATTCGCCACCCTCCTCAGCAGCCGGTTGAAGACCATCGACGGCGTCTCCGCCGTCGACATCGCCGGCCCTGGCTTCCTGAACATCACGGTGGACGCCGCGGCCGCCGGCGCCCTGGCAAAGGTCATTGTCGAGGCCGGCGGGGACTACGGCACCAACACGGCGCTCGCCGGGCACACCGTCAACATGGAGTTCGTGTCCGCAAACCCCACCGGGCCGCTGCACATCGGGCACACCCGCTGGGCCGCCCTGGGCGATTCCATCGCCCGCGTGCTGCGGGCGTCCGGGGCCGACGTCACGGCCGAGTACTACATCAATGACGCCGGCTCGCAGATGAACACCTTCGCCACCTCCGTCTACAACCGGCTGCACGGCCTTCCCGTGCCGGACGGCGGCTACCCGGGACAGTACATCGCGGACCTGGGCCACGAAGTGCTCACTGCCCACCCGGACATCCGCGAGCTCACTGAAGTGGCAGCCCTGCCGGTCATCCGCGCCGCCGCCTATGAAGCGCAGATGAAGGACATCAAGGCCACCCTGGCGGACTTCGGCGTCGAGTTCGACGTCTTCTTCTCCGAACAGGAACTGCACGACGCCGGCGCCATTGAAAGTGCCGTGGCCCGCCTTCGCGAACAGGGCCACGTGTTCGACGACGGCGGGGCGGTCTGGCTGCGGACCACGGACTTTGGCGACGACAAGGACCGCGTGATGGTCCGGGCGAACGGCGAGCCCACCTACTTTGCCGCTGACGCCGCCTACTACCTGTCCAAAAAGGACCGCGGCTTCACCGAGAAGATCTACCTCCTGGGCGCCGACCACCACGGCTACATCAACCGGCTCAAGGCCATTGCCGCCGCTGCCGGTGACGACCCCGAGGTCAACATCGAGGTCCTGATCGGCCAGCTGGTGTCCGTCAACGGTGCCAAGCTGTCCAAGCGCGCCGGCAACATCATCGAACTCAAGGACCTGATCGAGTGGCTGGGCAAGGACGCCGTCCGCTACTCGCTGGCCCGGTTCCCCGCCGATTCACCGCTGACCCTTGACCCGGACCTGTTGAAGAAGCACAGCAACGAGAACCCGGTGTTCTACGTGCAGTACGCCCATGCCCGCTCGCGCGGCGCCGCACGCAATGCCGTGGCTGCGGGCGTGGACCGTTCCGCGTTCGACGCCTCGCTGCTGGACCACGCCACGGAAAACGAGCTGCTGTCCTACCTGGGCAGCTACCCGTCCATCGTGGCCAAGGCAGCAGAGCTGCGCGAACCGCACCGCGTGGCACGGCACCTTGAGGCCATCGCCGGGGCTTACCACCGCTGGTACGACGCCTGCCGCATTGCCCCCATGGGCGACGAACCCGTGACCGACCTCAACCGCACCCGTCTGTGGCTCAACGACGCCACCAGCCAGGTGCTGGCGAACGGACTCGACCTGCTGGGCGTTTCGGCGCCGGAACGGATGTGACCCGGTGACGCACACAGCAGCCCAGGCTTCTCCGCTTGCCCCGGAGTGGCTCACGGTTCCGGACGACCTCAATGCCCTCCACGAACCGATGTGGGCCCGCGACGTGGCACGCAACGGGGACGGCGAACTCAGCATTGACGGCATCCCCGTCAGCGAGCTTCAGCGGCAGTACGGCACCCCGCTTTTCGTGATGAGCGAGAACGACTTCCGTGCCCGGGCCAGGGCATTCAGCGACGCCTTTAACGATGCCTTTGCCGATATTTGCGGGGGAGTGGACGTCTACTACGCCGGAAAGTCGTTCCTCTGCACCGCGGTGGTCCGCTGGGTGGAAGAGGAAGGGCTGCGCCTGGACACCGCCTCGGGCGGCGAACTCGCCGTGGCCCACCGGGCCGGAATTCCCGGCGCGGACGTCGCGCTGCACGGCAACAACAAGTCCGACGGCGAAATCCACCGGGCCCTGGACATGGGACTGGGCCGGATCGTGGTGGACAGCCTGGCCGAACTCCACAGGGTGGGCACCATCGCCGAGGCCCGCGGTGAACAGGCCAAGGTCATGCTTCGGCTGACTCCCGGCGTGCACGCCCACACCCACGAGTTCATCGCCACTGCCCACGAGGACCAGAAGTTCGGCCTCTCCATGGCAGCCGACACCACTGACGAGGCCGGGATCTCGGCCGCCGAGGAAGCAGTGGCGGCGGCCACAGCCCATCCCGGCATCGAACTGCTGGGCCTGCACTGCCACATTGGGTCGCAGATCTTCGAACCGGACGGTTTCGCGCTGGCCGCCGAGAAGCTCCTTCGCTTCCTGGCCGCCATGCAGGAAAAATACTCCATCACCCTGCCGGAACTGGACCTCGGGGGCGGATACGGGATTGCCTACACCCCGGTGGACACCCCGCGCCCCGCCGCTGAAATCGCCACGGCGATGGCCGCCGTCGTGCGTTCCACCTGCGCCGAGCTGGGCATTGACGCGCCCCGCATCTCCATCGAGCCCGGGCGCGCCATCGTGGGCAGCACCACGTTCACCCTTTACGAGGTGGGCACCGTGAAGACGGTCCGCGTGGATGCCCCTGCGGCTTCCGCGGACGGTGACGCGGGCAACAACGTTACGTATCCCCGCCGGTATGTTTCGGTTGACGGTGGCATGAGCGATAACGCCCGGCCAGTGCTGTACGACGCGGATTATTCGGCCGTTCTGGCCTCGCGGACGTCCGGCGCGGCGCCGCAGCTGTCCCGCGTGGTGGGCAAACATTGCGAGAGCGGCGACATAGTTGTTAGAGATGTATATCTGCCCGAGGACGTGGCAGCCGGTGATCTGCTTGCTGTACCGGGAACCGGCGCCTACTGCTGGGCCCTCTCGAGCAACTACAACTATCTGGCCCGGCCGGGCGTTGTCGCGGTGCGCGACGGATCTTCCCGGCTGATTGTCCGCGGGGAAACCGAAGAAGACCTGCTGAACCGCGACATGGGAGCCTGAATGACGGAAATGCGAACGCTGAAAGTAGCCCTGCTGGGCTGTGGCAACGTTGGGGCCCAGGTTGCGCGGATCCTCCTTGAGGACGCCGATGCCCTTGCCGCCCGGACAGGTGCCCGCCTGCAGCTCAGCGGCATCGCCGTGCGCAACGTCAACGCCCCGCGCGACGTTGACCTGCCGCAGGAGCTCTTCACCACCGACGCCGACACCCTGGTCAAGGACGCCGACCTGGTGATCGAACTGATGGGCGGCATCGAACCGGCCCGCACCCTGATCCTCTCCGCCCTGCGCAACGGCGCGTGCGTCGTGACGGGCAACAAGGCGCTCCTGGCCCAGGACGGCCCCACCCTCTACGAAGAGGCTGACAAGGCCCACGTCCAGCTCTCCTACGAAGCTGCCGTGGCCGGTGCCATTCCCATCCTCCGCCCCATCCGCGACAGCCTCTCGGGCGACCGGATCACCCGGGTGCTGGGCATCGTCAACGGCACCACCAACTTCATCCTTGACCAGATGGATTCCACCGGTGCCCAGTTCGCGGACGCCCTCGCCGAGGCCCAGCGCCTTGGCTACGCGGAAGCCGACCCCACAGCCGACGTCGAAGGCCACGACGCCGCCGCCAAGGCCGCCATCCTGGCCTCGCTCTCCTTCCACACCCGCTTCGCCCTGGAGAACGTCCACTGCGAGGGAATCACCAACGTCAGCGCTGCCGACATCGCCGCGGCGAAGGACGCCGGCTTCGTGATCAAGCTGCTGGCCATCGCGGAGAAGCTGACCGACGCCAATGGTGAGGAAGGCGTGTCCGTCCGTGTCCACCCCACCCTCCTGCCGCGCGAACATCCGCTGGCCGCGGTCCGCGGTGCCTTCAACGCCGTGTTCATCGAAGCGGAAAACGCCGGCGAGCTGATGTTCTACGGCCAGGGCGCCGGGGGAACCCCCACGGCGTCTGCCGTTATGGGCGATCTCGTGTCGGCCGCCCGCCGGCTGGTCCTGGGCGGACCCCAGCGCACGGAAACCACCACCGGCCACGTCCCGGCGCTGCCCATCGAAGCGGCCACCACCAGCTACTACATCGGCCTGGATGTTGCAGACCAGCCCGGTGTGCTTGCCCGGATCGCCCAGCTGTTCGCCGAGCACGGCGTCTCCATCGAAATCATGCGGCAGACCATCCACCGGGATGCGGAATCCAACGTGGAGTCGGCCGAACTGCGGATTGTCACCCACCGCGCATCAGAGGCTGCCCTTGCAGCCACCGTCCAGGCCGTAAAGGGCCTGGACGTCATCAATTCAGTTACATCCGTTCTGCGGGTAGAAGGAGTCTAAGTGGCTCACCAATGGCGCGGCGTCATCCGCGAATACGCTGACCGTCTGCCCGTGACGGAGTCCACCCGGGTGATCACCCTGGGGGAGGGCGGCACCCCGCTGGTCCACGCGCAGAAGCTCTCAGAACTCACCGGTTCCGAGGTCTACCTGAAAGTGGAGGGGATGAACCCCACCGGGTCCTTCAAGGACCGGGGCATGACCATGGCCATGACCGCGGCGGTAGCCTCCGGTGCGAAGGCCGTTGTGTGTGCGTCCACCGGCAACACGTCCGCTTCAGCCGCCGCCTACGCAACCGCCGCCGGCCTGAAGTGCGCCGTCCTGGTGCCCGAGGGCAAGATCTCCATGGGCAAGCTGAGCCAGGCGATCGCCCATGGCGCCACCCTCCTGCAGGTGGACGGCAACTTCGACAACTGCCTGGACATCGCCCGCAAGCTGGGGGAGTCGTACCCCGTCTTCCTGGTCAACTCCGTCAACCCTGCCCGCATCCAGGGCCAGAAGACCGGCGCCTTCGAAGTGGTCGATGCCCTGGGCGACGCACCGGACATCCACGTCCTGCCCGTGGGCAATGCCGGCAACATCACGGCATACTGGAAGGGCTACAAGGAGTATTCAGCCCCCTTCGAATCCGACACGGCCGGCACCCTGCCCGCCGTCGCCACCAGGACGCCCGCCATGTGGGGCTTCCAGGCAGCCGGGGCAGCACCGTTCGTGGCGGGCCACCCGATCACCGAGCCGGACACCATCGCCACGGCCATCCGCATCGGAAACCCCGCTTCCTGGGACGGGGCCGTAGGGGCACGTGACGAATCCGGTGGACTCATCGATGCCGTCACCGACGAGGAAATCCTGAACGCCCACCGCTGGCTGTCGGCCAGGGAAGGCGTGTTCGTGGAGCCCGGCTCCGCTGCCGGCGTGGCGGGCCTGCTCAAGAAGCACGCCGCCGGCGAGGTTCCCAGCGGCAAGACCATCGTCATCACCGTCACCGGGCACGGCCTGAAGGACCCCCAGTGGGCCCTGCGCACGGAAGACGGCAGCGAAGTCCAGCCCGTCAAGGTACCGAATGACGTGGTTACTGTCGCCGCTGAGCTGGGACTGGAAGAAAAATAGCCTTGGACACCACCTCGCAGGCCACTGTCGGACTGCACCTGATCGAGCCCGGGCAGCGCGTCAGCGTCCGGGTGCCCGCCACCAGCGCCAACCTCGGTCCGGGCTACGACAGCCTGGGGCTCGCTCTGGCCCTGCATGACACCCTCACCGTGGAAAGCCTCGACACGGATGAACTCGTGTTTGAGCTCCGCGGCGAGGGCGCGGACACTTTGCCGCGGGATGCCAGCCACCTGGTGGTCCGCGCCATGGACGCGGCCTTCGAGCGGCTGGGCTACCGGCACGGCGGACTGCGGGTGATTGCGGACAACGTCAACCCGCACGGCCGGGGGCTGGGCTCATCCGCGTCAGCAGTGGTGGCCGCAGTCTCGGCTGCAAATGCCATGGTGCCGGCCGGGGACCAGCGCGGAAAGGATTGGATCCTCCAGCTCACCAGTGAACTGGAGGGCCATCCGGACAACGTGGCACCCGCCATCTTCGGCGGCCTGGCGCTGTCATGGCAGGACAGTGAGCAGTACAGCAGCACCAGTGCCACGGTGGCCACGTCCGTCATCCCCATCGTGGCGGTACCTGACTACGAACTCTCCACCGAGGCAGCCCGCGCCCTGTTGCCGGCATCTGTGGGACACCACGCTGCCGCCATGAACTCCGGCCGGGCGGCGCTGCTGATCCACGCGCTGACGCAGAACCCCGAATTCCTGCTGCCGGGCACCGAGGACTACCTGCACCAGAGCTACCGCGCGGACGCCATGCGGCCCAGTGCCGCGTTGATCGGCGCACTCCGCAAAGCGGGCTACGCGGCCGTGGTTTCCGGTGCCGGGCCCACCGTCCTGGTGCTGGCAAACGGTGAAGACCAGGCAGGCAAGGCCCTCGCCTTCATCAAGGCCTACACGGCGGAGAACACGCCGGACATCGGCTGGCGCGTCCTGAAGCTCGCAGTGGACGTTGAAGGTGCTAAGGTTGAACTGCACCGGCGGTAATTCCGCCTATCTGATCTGCTCCTGCATTCAGTTGCTATTTGATCTACGACTGCGAATGTATTCCGGTGCCGCCTGCTTGGTCTGTCGCAGGAATCTGCAGCATTCAACTGCCCCTGAACCGTCAGTCCGGCGTTGCGCCATGGGCGCAGTGCAAGGTGAATCAGTATCCGGCCCTGCTGGCCGAAATCCAACCGGCAAGGCCGAAATCCCGGCTGCAGATCTGAACTGCAGCCCAGATCAAATCATCGCGCCCAGCTCCCAGTCTGGACGCCGTCGAGGGGGAAGGATCCTTCGTGACCGAAACCACTGAGCTGTCGCCAGCTGTGGAACACTCAACTTCTGCTGCCGAATCACCGGCCGCAACCGCCAAGAGCAGCGGCCTTGCCGGCCTGAAGCTCGCCCAGCTGCAGGCTCTCGCCAGCCAGCTCGGTATCTCGGGTGGATCCCGCATGCGCAAGGGGGACCTGGTCTCGGCCATTTCCGCCCACCGTGCCGGAACACTCACTGCCAAGGCCCCCGCAAAGGCTGCGGCAAAGGCTACGGAATCCGCCGTGGCCCCGGCCGCAGCTGCACCGGCTTCCGCTCCGGAGGCCCCGGCCGCCGAAGCTCCCGCCGCGGAAGGCACCCGTGCCCGTGGACGCGGCCGCAGCCGCCGCGCCGTCAGTGACGGCGTGGTTTCCCCGGCAACCGAAGCTCCCCTTGTGGAAACCCCCGCCGCACCTGCCGGTGCCACCGTCGAGGCGCCGTCGGCCGCCCCTGCGGAAACTACGGAGGCCACTGAAGGCGCCCCTGAGCGCCGCCAGCCGCGCACCCGCAACCGCCGCCGCAGCGAAGCCGCTGCCGCCGTCCAGGAAGCCCCGGCCGAAACCCCGGCAGAACAGCCCGCCACGGAACAGCGTTCAACCACGGAACAGCGTTCAACCGAGCAGCGTTCAACGGAGCAGCGTTCAACCGAGCAGCGCACCGAAGCCCCCGCAACCGAAGCAGGCGACGCCGGCCAGCGCACCGAACGCCGTGAAGGCGGCCGCACCCGCGGCCGCGACAACACCTCCCGCGACTCGGACGGCGGCCGTGACAACAGCGGCAGCCGCGACGCCGGCCAGCGTGAAGGTGCCCAGCGTGAAGGTGCCCGGGACAACCGCGACAACGATGACAGCGACGGCGGAAGCCGCCGCAACCGCCGTAACCGCCGCGACCGGAACGACCGCAACGACCGCTCCGGTGGCCAGGACCGGGACAACTCCCGCAACGACCGCTTCCGCGACCGCAACGACCGCCGCCGTGGCCGCAACCAGGGCCCGGACGTGGACGACGTCGAAATCACCGAAG
Source organism: Pseudarthrobacter sp. Pseusp20 (assembly GCF_059492155.1). NCBI lineage: Bacteria > Bacillati > Actinomycetota > Actinomycetes > Micrococcales > Micrococcaceae > Pseudarthrobacter > Pseudarthrobacter sp. Pseusp20. The sequence continues at coordinate 3,063,989 of NZ_CP168521.1, read as the reverse complement.
ACGACGTGCTGCTGCCCGTCGCCGGCATCCTGGACGTCCTGGAGAACTACGCGTTCATCCGCACCTCCGGCTACCTGCCGGGCCCGAACGACGTCTACGTCTCCCTCGCCCAGGTCAAGAAGTACAACCTGCGCAAGGGCGACGCCGTGGTCGGCGCCATCCGTGCACCGCGTGACGGCGAGGACCGCAGCCAGCAGTCCGCCCGCCAGAAGTTCAACGCCCTTGTCCGCGTCACTTCCGTCAATGGCAAGACGCCTGAGGAACTCAAGGACCGCGTCGAATTCGCCAAGCTCGTCCCGCTGTACCCCTCCGAGCGCCTGCGCCTCGAGACGGACCCCAAGAAGATCGGCCCCCGCGTCATTGACCTGGTGGCCCCGATCGGCAAGGGCCAGCGCGGCCTGATTGTTTCGCCGCCCAAGGCCGGCAAGACGCTCATCCTGCAGTCCATCGCCAACGCCATCACCACCAACAACCCTGAGGTCCACCTCATGATGGTGCTGGTGGACGAACGTCCCGAAGAAGTCACGGACATGCAGCGCACCGTCAAGGGTGAGGTCATCGCCTCCACCTTCGACCGTCCCGCCGACGACCACACCACCGTGGCCGAACTCTCCATCGAACGCGCCAAGCGCCTCGTGGAGATGGGCATGGACGTGGTGGTCCTCCTGGACTCCATGACCCGCCTGGGCCGCGCCTACAACCTGGCAGCACCGGCCTCCGGCCGCATCCTGTCCGGTGGTGTGGACTCCGCAGCCCTCTACCCGCCCAAGCGCTTCTTCGGTGCCGCCCGCAACATCGAAAACGGCGGCTCGCTGACCATCCTGGCCACCGCCCTCGTGGAGACCGGATCCAAGATGGACGAGGTCATCTTCGAAGAGTTCAAGGGCACCGGCAACATGGAGCTCCGCCTGTCCCGCCAGCTGGCCGACAAGCGCATCTTCCCCGCCGTGGACGTCAACGCGTCCGGCACCCGCCGTGAGGAAAACCTGCTTTCCCCCGAGGAAGTCAAGATCATGTGGAAGCTGCGCCGCGTCCTCTCCGGACTCGAGACCCAGCAGAGCCTTGAACTGCTCACCAACAAGATCCGGGAAACCCAGAGCAACGTCGAGTTCCTCATGCAGGTCCAGAAGACGACGCTTGGTGCGAAGTCGGATAACGACAAGTAGCTGAGTCAGGGGCGGGGCCGTCGCATAATCTGCGGGCCCCGCCCTTTGGCGTGTCCTACCAGCCACCCGGCGAAACTAGACTTGTACAAGTCGAAAGAGGTTTTAAATGTTTGAGTCCGTACAGGGCCTGCTTGATGAGCATGATGCCATCCAGGCGCAGCTGGGGGATCCTGCTGTCTATGCTGACCAGCGGCTTGCCCGGAAACTGGGGCGGCGGTCGGCTCAGCTCAATGGCATTGTCGAGGCCTACCACAAGTGGGAAGGCATCCGTGATGACCTTGCCGCCGCCAAGGAGATGGCGTCCGAGGACCCCGAGTTCGCCGCCGAGGTGCCTGAACTCGAAGCCGCGATGGAGACTGCCGCGGCCAAGCTGCGCCGCCTGCTGATTCCCCGGGATCCTGACGATGCCCGCAACGTGATCCTTGAGGTTAAGGGCGGTGAAGGCGGCGACGAGGCCGCGCTGTTCGCCGGCGACCTGCTGCGCATGTACACCCGGTACGCCGAGTCGCGCGGCTGGAAGACCGAAATCATCTCCGCCACCGAATCGGACCTCGGCGGGTACAAGGACGTCCAGGTGGCGGTCAAGGGCAACTCCAACGACCCCGCCGAGGGCGTGTACGCACGGCTGAAGTTCGAAGGTGGCGTGCACCGCGTCCAGCGCGTGCCCGTCACCGAATCCCAGGGCCGCATCCACACCTCCGCTGCCGGCGTGCTGGTCCTGCCCGAGGTTGACGAGCCCGAAGAACTCGAGATCAGCCCCAACGACCTCAAGATCGACGTCTACCGTTCCTCGGGCCCCGGCGGGCAGTCCGTCAACACCACCGACTCCGCCGTCCGCATCACGCACCTTCCCACCGGCATTGTGGTGGCCATGCAGAACGAAAAATCACAGCTGCAGAACCGCGAGGCCGGCATGCGCGTCCTGCGGGCACGCATCCTGGCGCACCAGCAGGAGCAGATCGACGCCGAGAACTCGGCCCAGCGGAAGTCGCAGATCCGCACCATGGACCGTTCGGAGCGCATCCGCACCTACAACTACCCGGAAAACCGGATCGCGGACCACCGCACCGGCTACAAGGCCTACAACCTTGACCAGGTCATGAACGGGGACCTGGAGCCGGTCATCCAGTCCGCCATCGAGATGGACGAGCAGGCGCGGCTGGACGCCATCGGCGACTAGTCCGCCCGGCGCACCATCAGGACACGAAATACAGGACATGACATTCGGGCCAGGCCAGTCGCTCGCTGATGCCGTCAGCGAGGCCACCGCCATCCTGCGGGACGCCGGCGTTCCCAGCCCGCGCGTGGACGCGGAGCTGCTTGCGGACCACCTGCTGAACGTAGGGCTCGGCCGGCTTCGCGCCATGATGCTCGGCGATGCGCCGGCACCGGAAGGCTACGAAGCCCTCGTGGCCGAACGCGCCGGCAGGACTCCGCTGCAGCACATCACCGGCGTCGCCCACTTCCGCTACCTTGAACTGGCCGTGGGGCCCGGGGTGTTCATCCCGAGGCCGGAGACCGAATCCGTCGTCCAGCTGGCCATCGACCACGTCAAGGACATGCAACGGCCCCGGATCGTGGACCTGGGGACCGGTTCCGGCGCCATTGCCGGATCCATTGCGCACGAGGTACCGGGCGCCGAGGTCCACGCCGTCGAATTCAGCGCGTTTGCGCACGCCTGGGCGGCCAAAAACCTGGCACCGTTGGGCGTCAATCTGGTCCTGGGGGACCTGCGCGACGCCTTTCCGGAACTCAACGGCACAGTCGACGTCGTGGTTTCCAACCCGCCCTACATCCCCGCCGAGGCCATCCCCAACGAACCGGAAGTGGCCCTGCACGACCCGCCCGAGGCGTTGTACGGCGGGGGAGCCGACGGCATGGAACTTCCGACGGCGGCGGCCGCCTCCGCTGCCCGGCTGCTGCGTCCCGGCGGCTACTTCGTCATGGAACACGCGGAAGTCCAGTCCGGCTGGATAGCCGCCATGCTTGCCAGGACCGGATCCTGGACAGCCATCACGACGCACCTGGACCTCAACGGCAAGGAGCGCGCCACAAGTGCCGTGCTCGCGGACCAGGCCATACGGAATGAAAGAATGGGCCAGTGACCACTACTTATGACTGCACCATTGACGACGAACGGGCACGCGGCCTGGAACATGCCCAGCGCGCCATCAGCGAAAAGAAGTGCGTCGTGCTGCCCACGGACACCGTCTACGGCATCGGCGCAGACGCGTTCTCGCCGCAGGCCGTCACCATGCTGCTGGTTTCCAAGGGGCGCAGCCGCACCATGCCCCCGCCTGTCCTGATTCCCCGCATCAACGCCCTGGACGGCCTGGCCACCGAGGTTTCGGCCGAAGCCCGCAAGCTGGCAGAAGCCTTCTGGCCCGGCGGCCTGACCCTGATCCTGCACGCCCAGCCGTCCCTTGACTGGGACCTGGGCGAAACCAAGGGAACGGTGGCGCTCCGGATGCCCGCCGACGAGGTCGCCCTGGAACTGCTGACCCTGACGGGCCCGCTGGCCGTTTCCTCTGCCAACCGCACCGGCCAGGCCCCTGCGCAGACTGCCGCAGCGGCGCGGGAACAGCTGGCGGACTCGGTGGAGGTTTACCTGGAGGGCGGCCCGCGCCCACTGGAAGGCGAAGCCGGCGTGCCGTCAACCATCGTGGATGCCACCGGCCCCATCCTGCGCGTGGTGCGCAACGGGGCAGTGAGCCTGGACCGGTTGCGCGAGCACGTCCCGGGCGTCCTTGGCCTGGGTGAAATCCCCATGGCGGAGAAGGAAGCGGCACCGGCGCAGCCCGCGGCAGGGGAGGACGGGAACGACGCCGGGTCCGCGCCTGCTGCGTCCGGCTCCTCCGCGGTCACGGGTACAGCAGCGGAACCCGCCACGCCGGCCGGAGACCCGCAGCCTTGATGACGCTGGAGCGCCAACGCATTCCCGTCCTGGACGTCCATGCCACTCCGCTGCGGGTGCCTGAACTCGTTGCGGAACTGAGCAGCTACGTGGCGGAAGGTTCCACGCGCACCGTCCTGGGCCACAACCTGCACAGCGTCACGCTGGCCTTGTCCGACGCCGGGTTCCGCCGCCTCTACGAGGAAAGCGATGTGGTGCTCCTGGACGGGGCGCCGGTGCTGTGGCTCTGGGGGAGGACCGGCAACGCCGACGGTCCGGTCATGGACTACCGGCTGGGCTCCACCGACTGGCTGCCGGCCCTGGACCAGGTCCGGGGGCTGGAACGGATCGCCGTGATCGGCGCCGGTCCGGACGCGAACGCCGGAGCTGTCAGCCGGCTGAAGGCGATCGTTCCGGGCGCCCGCGTGTCCGGCCTGCCCGGCGAAGGCTGGGGTCCTGCCCTGGAGGAAGCCGCTGTCGCATGGCTGCACCGTGAACAGCCCCAGATGGTCCTGCTTGGCCTGGGAATGCCGCTGCAGGAGGACGTGCTGCAGCGGCGGCTGCGCGACATGCCCCCGGCCGTCTACTGTGCCGTGGGCGGCGCCATCGAGCAGTTGGCCGGGGTCCAGAAGCTGGCGCCGCGGTGGCTTGGCAGGATGGGGCTGGAGTGGGCCTGGCGCCTGCTCCTGCATCCCCGCCGCGTGGCGTACCGGGTCCTGGGCGAGCCGTGGGTGCTGCTGTGGCTCCTGGCCGCGCGCCGGCTGCGGACCAGGGCCTGAACCGGCCGCGGCTGGTCTGAAACCGGGAGAGGGGCGCTGGCTAGAACTTCTGGTCCTCCAGGGGGCCAAAGCCCTTGCCCCGCAGACCCGTGCCAAAGGCGCGCGCCCAGGCCACAAAGCCCGGCAGGTCGCGGCGCTGCAGGAAGTAGCCCAGGTACCCGCCGGCGTCGGCCACAAAAGAGCGCACCCGGAAGTACCGGCGGATGAGGTAACCGCGGTTCCGGTAGTAGTAATAGCGCTTGAAGGCGGAGTCGGGGACGATGACATGCCAGCGGGCGCCGTAGACATGCTGCGTTTCCGTGAAGGCGTGCGGATGCGTGATGGCCGTGGTGGTGACCGTCCCAAAACGTATGCCGGCCTTGCGGAGCCGGATGGTGAAATCGACCTCGTCGCCGCGGATGAACAGCCGCATATCCGGCAAGCCCACTTTGAAGAACACGTCCGAGCGGATCAGCGCGCCGTTGAAGAAGTGGCCGTCGTCCGGAAGGAAACCGAGCTTCTCCACCTCTGCCCGGTCGTGCGTCACCTTGCCGTCCAGGCGGAAGAAAAAGGACAGCCGGTCGGGATGGCCCGGCGCCGTGACAAGGGGAACCACAGCCTCCAGGTCGCGCGCCTCGGCCTCGCGCAGCAGCGTGGCCAGGCATTCGGGATCAGCCGGCTCGGCGTCGTCGTCCATCATCCAAATCCAGCGGGCACCGCTGGCGACTGCCTTGAGGGCGGCCAGCGCAAATCCGCCCGCGCCCCCGAGGTTGGCTTCGGACCGGACGTAGTCCACATTGCGGTGCTTTTTGGCCACCTCCCGTGCAGGCGTGGTGCCACTGTCCACCAGGCAAATGGTGTCCACGCGCAGGCTCTGCGCGTTGATCGAATCCAGCAGCACAGACAGTTCCTTGGGCCGGTCGAACGTCACGGCGGCAACCGCAATGCGGGGGGTCATGGAGGTCCTTTCAGCATGGCCGCCAGGGAGTTCCCCGCCTGATATGCGCCCGTGTGGCGCGGAGCCATGGTGCCGGTGGCACTAGTATCTTTGACTAGAGTCCACTGTAATACAGCCCTGTACGGCACCGAACACTGCCTGCTGCGCGCTCGGCGACGGAGAAGTTTCATTTATCGAAGAACAGATTCCCGGCCAGTGAGCCCACCGACCACGGACCGGCTGCCAGGGCAGCCGAGCGGCTTCGACACCACCAATCCTGAAACGGCTCCAGTCCCATGATCATGTACATGCTCATGGGACTGGTGGCTGCCATTGTGTCCTACGCTGCCACGTGGGGCGCCCGCATCGTGGGGCACCGGCTTGAACTGCACCTGCCCATCCGCAGCCGTGACATGCATTCCACCCCCGTTTCCAGGCTTGGCGGCGTGGCGATCTTCCTCGGTGTCATGGTGGCACTGGTCCTCGCCAGCCAGTCCTTTTTCGTCAAGGACATCTACCGGAACAATTTCTCCCCCTGGGGGGTCCTCGCCGGTGCAGCGGTGATCGTCCTGGTGGGCGTGGCGGACGACCTGCTGGACATCCGCTGGTGGGTGAAGCTGATCGGTCAAAGCGCCGCCGGACTCACCGTGGCCATCTGGGGTGTCCAAATGACCATCGTCCCGTGGGTGCCCGACCCCATATACCTCCAGGACGGGACACTCCGCGTGGTGCTGACGGCGGGACTCATCGTCACCACCATGAATGCCTTTAACTTCATTGACGGACTGGACGGCCTTGCTGCAGGCGTGGCCATCATCGGCGGAACGGCGTTCTTCTTCACCGCCTACTGGGTGCACCGGAACGCTGTGCTGCTGGACTACTCGGACCTGGCAACCCTCATTACGGCCGTCCTGGTAGGCGGGTGCCTGGGGTTCCTGCCACACAATTTCTTTCCGTCGAAGATCTTCATGGGCGATTCGGGCGCCATGCTGATCGGGCTGCTCATGGCCTCGGCCGGCGTCGTGTCCACAGGACAGATCTCCTCAGGCCTGTATGACCGTGCCAACGGTATTTCCACCGTGATTCCCATCCTGCTTCCCTTCGCCGTGCTCTTCCTTCCGCTGCTGGACCTGGGCCTCGCAGTGGTTCGCCGCACGGCCCGCGGGCGTTCGCCCTGGTCCGCCGACCGCGGGCATCTGCACCACAAACTGCTGGACATCGGCTACTCCCACCGCACCGCCGTGATCCTGATGTATCTCTGGACCGCCGTGCTGTCCTTCGGCGGCCTGGCCTTTGCCGTCTTCCCCTGGCAGGTCGTTCTCGCCGTCGACATCTTCGCCACCCTGGTGATGGGACTGGTGACCGCATGGCCATACCTTTCCCGCGGCAACGGGGAAACTGCGGCGTAATGCCGGTTCTGAATTATTTCTATCTCATGTAGAATTTAGGGGCAGCCCAAGCTGCCACTCCACCCCCTGCCTCCTGGCCATTTGCCATGTGGTGCCGACGATTGGGATCGAATGACCTCCAACGCCGAGTCCGGACCTGCCTCCGGCAACGGACACGTTGGCGCCTCCGGTCCCACCCGCTCGCTGTGGCTGAACCTGCTTAAGCGCAGCTCGATCGCCGCCGGTGCGGGGCTCGCCCTGTGTGCCATTCCCGCCGGACTCCTCAACGGAGCAAGCGGCGCGGTCTCCAGCGTGCTCGGTGGCCTGCTGGTCATGCTGTTCTTCGGCATCAGCCTGCTGATCGGCCACTTCGTGGGACGCGGGAACCCGTCCGGCGCGATAGGGATGTTCGTAGCCACCTATTTCATCAAGGTAGTTGGCTTCGCCGTCGTCCTGTTCGTCATCGGCGCCCCTGAATGGCTACACGGCCGCTGGTTCATCATCGGCGCCGTGGTGGCGGTCGTCCTGTGGCAGGCCGCTGAGATCCACGGATTCAGCAGGGCCCGCCTCCAGATCTACAACGATCCAGATGACAAGGGAGCAACCCATGCGTGACCAGAAGAAGCCCGCGGCTGCCGCACATGGCAAACGCGGATCCAACGGCTCCGCAGCAACCGATTCCGACGCCTCCACCGATGGCGGCTACAACGCTGGAATGGCTGTATTCAGCTACATCATTGGCGGAATCATCGTCTGGAGTTTGATAGGGTGGGGACTGGATTATCTGTGGGGAACGCGCTGGATTGTGCTCGCAGGCGCTCTGCTCGGAGCCGTCGGAGGTTTCTACCTTTCCCACATGCACGGCCTCACCAGTTCCCGAAAAATTGCTGATGAGCGCCATGCTCCCAGCGCACCGTCCCAGGACGGAAAAGATAGTGCCAAATAATTTCACAGGGGGAACAGCAGGCTGTCAGGCTGCCGGACCCCGCCCAACGCCCAATGATGGACACTGCAGAGAGGAAACGCGTTGATCGCGCTTGCGCTCCCGGCCCAAGATTCAGGAGAGTTCACTCCTCCTGGTATTAACGAAATGCATTTGCCGGCAATCCTGCCGTGGGGTGCCGCAGAAGGATTCTCCAAGCAGATGCTGCTGGTCCTCCTCTCTGTCGTCTTTATCGCAGTCTTCTTCGTGCTCGCCGCACGCAAGCAGCAGCTGGTACCCGGCAAGCTCCAGTTCGCCGGAGAGGCCGCCTACGGCTTTGTCCGCAACGGCATTGCCAAGGACATCATCGGCGGCAGGGACTTCATGAAGTACGTCCCCCTGCTGTTCAGCCTGTTCTTCTTCATCCTGGTCAACAACATCTACGGCGCCATCCCGGTGTTCCAGCTCCCCACGTTCTCGCACGTGGGTGGAGCGTACGTGCTGGCCGGCCTGGTCTATGTCACCTGGATCGCCATCGGCGTGAAGAAGAACGGCCTGCGCTACTTCAAGCTGGCCACCGTCCCCTCGGGCGTGCCGTGGTACATCCTGCCGATCGTCATCCCGATCGAAATCATCTCCAACTTCGTTGTCCGGCCCGTCACGCACAGCCTCCGTCTGTTCGCGACCATGCTGGCCGGCCACCTGATCGTGATGATCGCCGGTTCCGGCATCGAATACCTCATCATGCAGGAGAACGTGCTGCTGAAGGGAACGTCCATCCTGGTGCTGGCAGGTGCCATCGCCATGTACATGCTCGAAGCCCTGATCATGGTCCTGCAGGCCTACGTCTTCACGCTGCTGACCGCGATCTACATCGAAGGCGCCCTTCACGCCGACAGCCACTAGGCACCCTGCCGGGAGCGACGCTCCGCCGGCCCACCACAGTCTTCCCCTCGCGGGGATGAAGCAACCCAAACAACCTGCCACACAAAGTGGCATCTTGAAAGGAAAAAAAATGGAAGGCTCCATCAACGGCTCCCTCAACCTCATCGGCTATGGCCTCTCGGCTATCGGCGGTGGTATCGGTGTGGGTCTCGTGTTCGCTGCCTACATCAACGGCGTTGCACGTCAGCCGGAAGCCCAGCGCGTCCTGCAGCCGATCGCATTCCTTGGCCTGGCGCTGACCGAAGCACTCGCCATCCTGGGCCTGGTCTTCGCTTTCGTTCTCAAGTAAACCTTCAGAACTTCAGCGAACATTCAGAACCGAGTAGATAAGGACGGGTGAAATATGCATCAGCTGATCATCTCAGCCGCCGCTGAAGGCGACGTCAACCCACTTATTCCCAATGCCTGGGAAATGCTGGTTGTCTTCGTGGGCTTTGCCATCCTCTTCTTCATCGTGGTCAAGTTTGTTGTCCCGATGTTCGAGAAGACCTTCGCAGAGCGTGCCGAGGCCATCGAAGGCGGTATCGCCAAGGCTGAAAAGGCCCAGGCTGAGGCGTCTGCTGCACTCGAAGAGTACAAGCAGCAGCTGACCGACGCCCGCACCGAAGCCAACCGCATCCGTGAGGAAGCCCGCGCCGAAGGTGCCCAGATCCTCGCGGATCTCAAGGAGAAGGCGGCAGCAGAGTCTGCCCGCATCACCGCGCAGGCCCACGCACAGATCGAATCCGAGCGCCAGGCGGCCGTTGTGTCCCTGCGCTCTGAGGTAGGCACCCTGGCCACCACCCTGGCAGGCCGCATCGTGGGCGAATCGCTCAACGATGATGAGCGTGCAGCGCGGGTTGTGGACCGCTTCCTGGCAGATCTGGAGTCCCAGAACGCAGGTGCAGCTAAGTAATGGCAGGCGTATCGAGCGAATCGCTGGCAACAGCGCTGGCAGAGTTGGAAGCAAAGCTTCCCACCGCGTCGCTGCAGCTGGCAAAGGAACTCTTCGGAATTCTGGGAATGGTGGACAGCTCGGCTGGCTTGCGCCGCGCCCTGACTGACCCGTCCCGCAACGGTGACGAAAAGTCGGCGCTGGTCAAGCAGCTGGTTGGCGGGAAAGTCTCCGCTGATGCTGCAGACATTGCAGGCGGACTGGCCAGCTCACGCTGGGCAAACGCCCGTGATATCGGCGATGCACTCGAGACTCTTGCCGCAACGGTGGTCATTTCCGTTGCTGAAAACAAGTCGGCCGTTTCTGCCTCCGGAATCACTGGCCTGGAAGAGCTGGAGAACGACCTGTTCTCCTTCAACCAGGCTGTTGCCTCCAGCCATGAGGTACAACGTGCTCTGTCCGAACCACAGGCCAGCGGTGCAGCCAAGGTTGTACTTGCGGAGAAGCTTGTGCCCGGCGCCAGTGAGGAAGCGAAAGTCCTCATTGTCCAGGCTGTAACCCAGCCCCGCGGCATCAAGCCCACCCGGCTGGTGCAGCGGTTCGCCGAGCTTGCGGCCAAGCGGCAGCAGCGCTGGATTGCAACGGTCAGCGTGACCCGTCCTTTGACGCAGACGCAGCTTGCCCGCCTGCAGGCTGGCCTGAATGCCATGTACGGGCGGGAACTGAAGGTCAACCTCAATGTTGACCCGGCACTCATTGGCGGCATCCGCGTCCAGGTTGGTGACGAAGTGCTTGACGCTTCGGTCCTCACCAAGCTGGGCGAGCTGCAGCGCCAGCTGGCCGGCTAGCCGGACAAGCACAACCTAACTGATAGAAACCCCGGTCACCGCTTGCGGTGATCACAAACAGGAGAGCAGGGACTGCAGATGGCCGAATTGACCATCAACGCCGACGACGTCCGTAATGCGCTGAACGAGTTCGCGGCGTCCTACGAACCCGGAAACGCAGAGCGCGTAGAGGTCGGCCGCGTAACCACCGCTGGTGACGGCATCGCCCGTGTTGAGGGCCTTCCCTCGGTCATGGCGAACGAGCTGCTGCGCTTTGAGGACGGCACCCTGGGCCTTGCCCAGAACCTCGACGTCCGCGAAATCGGCGTCATCATCCTCGGTGACTTCACCGGCATCGAAGAAGGCCAGGAAGTACACCGCACCGGACAGGTTCTGTCCGTTCCCGTGGGCGACGCCTTCCTGGGCCGCGTTGTCGACCCGCTGGGCATGCCCATCGACGACCTCGGCGAGATCAAGGCCGAGACCACCCGCGCCCTGGAGCTCCAGGCTCCCGGCGTGACCCAGCGCAAGTCGGTGCACGAGCCGATGCAGACCGGCCTCAAGGCGATCGACGCCATGATCCCGATCGGCCGCGGCCAGCGCCAGCTCATCATTGGTGACCGCCAGACCGGCAAGTCTGCCATTGCCATCGACACGATCATCAACCAGAAGGCCAACTGGGCTTCCGGCGATGTGACCAAGCAGGTCCGCTGCATCTACGTGGCGATCGGGCAGAAGGCGTCCACCATCGCCGCCATCCGCCAGACGCTCGAGGACAACGGTGCGCTGGAATACACCACCATTGTGGCTTCTCCCGCTTCGGACCCCGCAGGCTTCAAGTACCTGGCACCGTATGCAGGCTCGGCCATTGGCCAGCACTGGATGTACGGTGGCAAGCACGTCCTCATCGTGTTCGATGACCTGTCCAAGCAGGCCGAAGCCTACCGCGCCGTGTCGCTGCTGCTCCGCCGTCCGCCGGGACGCGAAGCCTACCCGGGCGACGTCTTCTACCTGCACTCCCGCCTGCTGGAGCGTTGTGCGAAGCTTTCCGACGAGCTCGGTGCCGGTTCCATGACGGGCCTGCCGCTGATCGAGACGAAGGCGAACGACGTGTCCGCCTACATCCCGACCAACGTCATCTCCATCACCGACGGCCAGATCTTCCTGCAGTCGGACCTCTTCAACGCCAACCAGCGTCCCGCTGTTGACGTGGGTGTCTCGGTGTCCCGCGTTGGCGGTGCCGCCCAGGTGAAATCCATGAAGAAGGTATCCGGCACCTTGAAGCTGGACCTGGCCCAGTACCGCGATATGCAGGCCTTCGCGATGTTCGCATCCGACCTGGACGCAGCATCCCGCCAGCAGTTGACCCGTGGTGCACGCCTGATGGAACTGCTGAAGCAGGGCCAGTACTCACCGTTCCCGGTCGAGGACCAGGTTGTGTCCATCTGGGCCGGCACCAACGGCTACCTGGACGACGTTCCGGTTGAAGACATCAGCCGCTTTGAGTCGGAGTTCTTGGAGCACCTGCGCCACAAGTCCTCGATCCTGACCACGCTGGCCCAGACCAACGTGCTGGACGACGACACCGTTGCGGCCCTGAAGTCCTCGATTGTCGACTTCAAGAAGGGGTTCTTCGGCGAGGGCGACAACCTGCTGGTTGGTGCCGGGCATGAAGAGCACGCCCCCATCGACGAGGCCCAGGTTGACCAGGAAAAAATCGTCAGGCAGAAGCGCTAGTTCCACTGACCGGGTGTGCCGGGCCCACGGGTCCGGCGCACCCGCTGCAGGGAACGCTAGGAAAGGATAAGTATGGGAGCCCAGATCCGGGTCTACCGCCAGAAGATCAGCTCGACCACGTCGATGCGCAAGATCTTCAAGGCGATGGAACTGATCGCTACCTCGCGCATCGGCAAGGCCCGTGCGCGCGTAGCAGCTTCACTGCCTTACGCGAACGCGATTACGCGCGCCGTTTCTGCTGTCGCCAGCCAGAGCGAGATCGACCACCCGCTGACCACCGAGCCGGAGCAGATCCGCCGTGCCGCCGTCCTGGTAATCACCTCGGACCGCGGCCTGGCCGGTTCTTACTCTGCCAGCGTGCTGAAGCAGGCGGAAGGCCTCGTCGAGCTTCTTCACGAAGAAGGCAAGGAAGTCAAGACCTACGTCGTCGGACGCAAGGCCCAGGCCTACTTCGATTTCCGGAACCGCGAGTATGCGCGGGTCTGGACCGGGGGGACCGACGCGCCCGAGTTCGCGACCGCACGTGAGATCGGCGAAGCTCTGCTGTCGGAATTCGCAACGGAGTTCGAAGAGGGCGGCGTAGAGGAAATCCACGTCGTCTACACCCGCTTCAAGTCCATGGTCACCCAGGAGCCGACGGTCATCCGGCTGCTCCCGCTTGAAGTTGTGGAAGAACAGGCTGCATCTGAATCGGACCTCTTGCCGCTGTACGAGTTTGAGCCGGAAGCCGAGCGGGTTCTTGACGCGCTGCTGCCGCGCTACATCGAATCCCGTATCTTCGCAGCCATGCTGCAGGCAGCAGCTTCCGAGCTCGCCGCCCGCCAGCGGGCGATGAAGTCCGCAGGCGACAACGCGACAGACCTGATCAAGAAGTACACGCGTCTGCGCAACACGGCCCGCCAGGCCGAGATCACGCAGGAACTCTCCGAGATTGTTGCCGGTGCCGACGCTCTTGCGTCCTAGCCTCCACCACCTCGGTTCCCGCGTAACCAGCACCACCACAGATAGACTTAACCCCACGCCATCTACTGAATGAAGTGAGAGAGATGACTGCCACTGCTACCGAACACGTAGCCGCAACGTCCGGTGCAACCGGCCGTATTGCGCGCGTAATCGGCCCGGTTGTCGACGTCGAATTCCCGGCTGACGCAATCCCGTCGATTTACAACGCCCTCACCACCGAGATCACTCTCAACGGTGAAACCAAGACCATCACCTTCGAAGTTGCGCTGCACCTGGGTGACAACCTCGTCCGCGCCATCTCCCTCCAGGCCACCGATGGACTCGTCCGCGGCACGTCCGTGGTGGACACCGGCGCCCCGATCTCCGTTCCCGTCGGTGACGGCGTCAAGGGACACATCTTCAACGTGCTGGGCCAGCCCCTGGACGTTGCCGAGTCGGAACTGGAGATCACCGAGCGCTGGCCAATCCACCGCAAGGCCCCCAGCTTCGCCTCCCTCGAAGGTTCCACCGAGATGCTGGAAACCGGCATCAAGGTCATCGACCTCCTCACCCCGTACATCAAGGGTGGAAAGATCGGCCTCTTCGGCGGCGCCGGTGTGGGCAAGACCGTGCTGATCCAGGAAATGATCACCCGTGTTGCCCGCAACTTCGGTGGTACCTCGGTCTTCGCCGGTGTTGGCGAGCGTACCCGTGAGGGCAACGACCTCTGGGTTGAAATGGAAGAGGCAGGGGTCCTCAAGGACACTGCCCTTGTATTCGGCCAGATGGACGAGCCGCCGGGAACGCGTCTGCGTGTGGCCCTGTCCGCGCTGACCATGGCGGAGTACTTCCGAGATGTGCAGAACCAGGACGTGCTGCTCTTCATCGACAACATCTTCCGCTTCACCCAGGCCGGCTCCGAGGTATCGACCCTGCTGGGCCGCATGCCTTCCGCCGTGGGCTACCAGCCCAACCTGGCGGATGAGATGGGCCTCCTTCAGGAGCGCATCACCTCCACGAAGGGCCACTCCATCACCTCGATGCAGGCCATCTACGTCCCCGCAGATGACTACACCGACCCGGCTCCGGCCACGACCTTCGCACACCTCGACGCGACCACGGAACTTTCCCGTGAAATCGCCTCCCGTGGTCTGTACCCGGCCGTTGACCCGCTGACGTCCACGTCCCGCATCCTGGATCCCCAGTACATCGGCAAGGACCACTACAACACGGCAGTCCGCGTGAAGCAGATCCTGCAGAAGAACAAGGAACTCCAGGACATCATCGCCATCCTCGGTGTCGATGAACTCTCCGAAGAGGACAAGATCGTCGTCTCCCGTGCACGCCGCATCCAGCAGTTCCTCTCGCAGAACACCTACACCGCCAAGCAGTTCACCGGCGTTGAGGGCTCCACGGTTTCCATCAAGGACACCGTTGAAGGCTTCTCGGCCATCTGCGACGGCGAGCTGGACCACGTCGCGGAGCAGGCGTTCTTCAACGTCGGCGGCCTCGACGACGTCGAGCGCCAGTGGGCCAAGATCCAGGAACAGACCAAGTAATATGGCTGAGCTTGAGGTTGAGATTGTCGCAGCGGACCACTTCGTGTGGTCCGGAGCGGCCAAGATGGTCAAGGCCCGCACCAGCGATGGTGAAATCGGAATCCTGCCCGGCCACTCGCCCCTGCTGGCGATCCTGGCCGAGGGTGAACTGGCCATCCAGCCGGTGTCCGGGGACCGTATTGCGGTAGACGTCGACGGCGGGTTCTTCTCGGTCGACAACAACCGCGTGGTTATCGTTGCTGACAACGCCCAGCTGGGCGGCTCGGCTACCGCTGGGATCCGCTAGCACGACCTTGATGGACGCACCGGGTATTCCGTTCATCGCACTGGCAATCGCCTTCGGATTGCTGATCATTGCACTGTGCCTTTCGGGGGTGCGCCGCTTCAACCTGCGGCGTGCCCTCGGCACGGTGGACGCCTCCATTTGCGTTGCTGGAAACAGCTGGCAGATGGGGGTTTGTCGTTATCAGGACAACGACCTTGAATGGTTCAGGCTCATCTCCTTGAGCGTGCGTCCCAAATACACATTCAAGCGCAGTTCGCTGGAGCTGCTGGGCCGCCGGAAACCCACGGAGGCGGAAGCCGTCAAGGTCCAACCGGACGTTGTGATCGTTGAGCTCCGGTATGAGGGGCAGGACCTGCACCTTGCCATGAAGTTCGACGCATATACGGGTCTTTCATCCTGGCTTGAGGCAGGTCCGGTGATAGGCGTGGGGACCTGGCGCTAGCCGACGTGGATTGGCTTTCAGACATCCGGCTCACGGACGGTCCACTGTATGGGACCGTCCTGGTATTGGGAATGGGCGGCGCCGCCTATCTCCTGGTGCCACCCTGGCGCGCCTCCATGACGCCGGGGCACCGCGCCCGGGCGTGGGCGGTCCGCATCGTCACCGCCGCGGCAGCCGCCTTTGCGCTGGTGGGTACGGTGCACTGGGCGCTCATCAACATCTTCTCCACCTTCCCCGAGGACCTGCCGGACCCCGTCCTGCTGTGGATTGTGCCCGGTGTTGCGGCTCTTCTCCTGGGCCTGCTCCGGCTGCCCCGGAGCAGCTGGGCCGGACGCGGGGGAGGGATCCTCGCCGCACTGCTGGTGGTGCTGCTCTCGGCGATCCAAGTCAACGCGTACTTTGGCCTCAACAGGACCGTGAGCGATCTGCTGGGTACGGCCCTGGCCCGGATACCGGCCCTTGAACAGGACCTTATGCGCCGTCCGGGCGCGTCCGACGGCGTACCCCTCCTGGGGTGGAAGCCGGAAGGGGAGCTGCCGGACGGGGGCGTCCTGCGGAAGTCCGCGATCCCTGGAACGCAGTCCGGGATGAACACGCGTGAGGCCTACATCTACCTTCCGCCGGCCTACTTTGCGGCGAACCGGCCCGCATTGCCGGTACTGGTTCTGGTGGCCGGACAGCCGGGCGGGCCGGCGGACTGGCTCACCGGCGGCGCAATCCGCGGTCACATGGATTCCTTTGCCGCGGCACACGGCGGAGTGTCCCCGGTGGTGGTCATTCCGGATCCCAACGGGTCGCAGTCCGCCAACACCATGTGCATGGACAGCCGCATTGCCAACGCGGACACCTATCTCTCGCAGGATGTACCTCAGTGGATCAGTTCCACCCTGGCGGTGGATACCAACCACAGCCACTGGGCTGTGGGTGGCTTCTCCTTCGGCGGCACGTGTGCCGTGCAGATGGGAACCCGGCATCCCGACGTCTACGCCGACGTGCTCGCCTTCTCCAGCGAGGCCGAACCTGCCATTGCCAAGGAGCGGCAGAAGACCATAGACGCAGCATTTCCCGGAAACCCAGATGAATTCACCAAGCAGACTCCACTGGAGATCATGAAACACCAACGGTTTGAGTCCAGCGGCATGTACCTTACTGCAGGCCAGAACGATCCCGAGTTCGTGGGGAACCTCCACACGCTGGCGGCTGCGGCAGAGGCCGCCGGCTTCACCGTGCAGGCACACGAAGTGGAGCACACGGGCCACTCCTGGGATACGTCCTCCAAGCGGTTCGCGGATGCGCTGCAGTTCCTTGGCACCCAGTGGGGGCTGCAGTGGTGAGCACCAGGAAACCGGAACGCACGGCCGCCCTGATGTGGGCCGCCGTCGGACGTCCGGCAGTCCAGCAGGCGCTGCTCACGCTGAAATCCATGCCCTTCACCCTGGGCGTGCTGGTTGCCTTCCTTGCGGCCGCTGCCCTGACCGGAAGCTTCCTTGACGGGCCGCCGGAGCAGCTCCTTGGCCTGGCCTCGGTCAGCGGCCCCGGGCTGCGCAGCGGGCAGTGGTGGACGCTGTTCACCAGCGCCTTCTTCGCCACCAACCCGCTCGCCTACCTCGCCGCGTCGCTGATGATCGTGCTGCTGCTGGGCCTGGCGGAGCGCAAGCTTGGCCGGCGGGCCGCCGTCGGACTGTTCTTTGGCGGGCAATTCGCGGCCGTCACGGTGTTCCTCCTGGTAACCCAGCTGGCCGTGTATGTGGGCGACGGCTGGCTGGACCGGATGGTGGATGACAGGCTCATCGGTCCGTATGCCCCGGTGCTTATTGCCGGGCTTGCGGCCAGTGCCCGGATCACGCTGCTGTGGCAGCGCCGGCTCCGCACCGTGGTGCTGTCCATTTCCCTGCTGCTGGTCCTGTACGTGGGGCACGCCGAAACCGTCATTGGCCTCATCGGCGCCCTTCTTGGCCTCCTTGCAGGCTGGTGGATCCAGGGGGACCAGGGGCGGCTTCACCGTCACCGGTCGACGGGCCGGGAAACCAGGAACCTCCTGGCCCTGACCGTTGCCGTGTTCGCGGTGGGTCCCATCCTGACCGGAATCACGCGTGCGCCAACCGGCCCGCTGGCTTTGCTCCGGGACGTCGTCCTGAGCCCGATGCCCACGCTGAACCAACTGATCTTCAACTGCGGCGCCACCGTTGACGCCACTTGCCTGGAAACGGGCAGGGCAGGGTTTGCCGGCCCGTTCGGCCTGGCGCTGGCCGTGGTGCCGGTCCTCCTGCTGCTGATCTGCGCGGACGGCATGCGCCGGGGCCGCCGGCTGGCCCTGAACATCGCGCTGGCCATCCAGTTGGCTGTCACCGCCCTCGCCGCGGTCTACCTGGCACTGTTCGCCCTTGTTCCCTCACGCCTGCAGGGCACGCATGCAACGCCGCTGTCCTCGGCCTTCGCACATGTGCTGCCGCTCGTGGTGGTTCCGCTGCTGCTGGCAGTGGTCCTGTGGCTGAACCGGCGGCAGTTCCGCGTGCAGACGCGTCCGGGCGCCCGGCGGACGCTCGCTGCGGTGGTCTGCGGAACCTGGCTGGTGCTGGCCAGCTCATATACCGTGGCCTGGTTCTGGTCCGGCGGACTGTCCCGTGACGGCGGCTTGCTGGGCCTTTTCGCCGAGTTGGCCCGGCAGTACGTCCCGGTGCCCATTCCGCAGAATTTCCGCCGGGTCTTCCCGGAACGCGACAGTGCCGAAGCACTGCTGTTCGCCTACTCGGGACCGGTGTTCTGGCTCGTGGCCCTGGCGGCGGTGTTGTGGGTGCTGGTGGGCCGGCACCACGGCCTCCACTTCGGACGGCAGGACCGCAGCCGCGCCCGGGAGCTGCTCCACCAGGGCGGCGGACCCTTGTCCTGGATGGCACTGTGGGAGCCCAACACGTACTGGTTCAGCCCGGACGGCGCAGGCGGCATGGCCTTCCAGCAGCATGGGACCGTGGCCCTGACCCTGGGCGGTGCATTCGGTGACCGCAAGGCCGAGCAGCGGGTCACCGAAGGCTTCCTGGACTACTGCCGCAGCCAGGCCCTGATACCGGCGCTGTATTCCTGCGACGACACCATGTGGCCGGTACTGAGGGAACGCGGCTTCTCCCGCGTGGCCGTGGCCCAGGAGACCCGGCTGGCGCTGAACGAGCTTGAGTTCAAAGGCAAGGAATGGCAGAACGTCAGGACCGCCCTGAACCGCGCCGCGAAGCTGGGCGTCCATGCCGTCTGGGGCTCCTACCATTCGCTGCCCGCAACGCTCCGGCTAAGGCTGAACGAAGTGTCCGAGGAATGGGCGGCCGGCAAGTCCGTTCCGGAAATGGGCTTCACGCTGGGGGGAGTGGACGAGCTCGACGACGAGGAGGTCCTGTGCTGCCTGGCCGTGGACGGCCACGGCGTGGTCCACGGCGTGACCAGCTGGTTGCCCGTGTACGACGGCGGGCGGCTGGTAAGCAGGACCCTGGATGTCATGCGCCGCGGCAGTGAAGGATTTCCGGGGGTGATGGAATTCCTGATTGCCTCCGCCGTACTGGAGTTGCGGGATTCCGTGGACGTGATCTCCCTGTCGGGTTCGCCGCTGGCCAGCCGTCCCGATGCCCAGCCGGAGCGGGGAACAGGAACAGGCGCGGAGGGAACGGGCGCTGGGGGAACGGGTGCTGAGGGAACAGGCGCCGGGGGGCCCGGCGGGGGCGAGGACGCAGGGCAACAGGAGGGCGCCCCCGATGAGGGCGCGCAGAACCTGGTCAGGATCCTGGACCTGGTGGGCCACGCGCTTGAGCCGGTCTACGGCTTCCGCTCCCTGGCGGCCTTCAAGTCCCGCTTCAAGCCGGAGTACCGGGCGCTTTACCTGTACTACCAGGATCCGTTGCACCTGCCCGCCATCGGCAGGGCGCTGACCCGCGCCTACCTCCCCGGTCTTTCCCTGGCGCAGGGCGCCCGGCTGGTGCGCAAGCTGGTGACCTGAGGCGGCAGCAACGCCGGCATAAAAAATGGTCCCCGGCAATCCTGCCGGGGACCATTTGATTCGCTGACAGCCGCGGGAAGCGGCCGGGCGGTACTAGACCAGCGTTACGCCGGTAGCCTGGGGACCCTTGGCGCCCTGGCCGATTTCGAACTGAACGCGCTGGTTCTCGTCGAGGGTCTTGAAGCCGCCGGTCTGGATTTCGGAGTAGTGAACGAAGACATCGCCATCGGAGTCATCCGGGGTGATGAAGCCGAAGCCCTTTTCAGCGTTGAACCACTTGACGGTTCCCTGTGCCATTTATTTCTCCTCATTGTGGAACTTTTTAAGACCGGCACACCTCGTGCCGACCTTGGTCACTCCGCGAGAAGAATCCTGATTGCCTTTCCCCGATGGGAGATCCGGCGCTGCAGGAGCTTCGCGCTCGCAACATGTCTTGCGAGCATGAAAAACACCTACACAAAGACTGAGATAAGAATTTCATGCCCGTTCCCGCAGGTCAACGGGCCGGAGGACAAAAAGGACAAAATTTAGGTAAAAAACAGATGTCGCTGAAGCCTGCACCGAATGCCGGGCAATTAAGTGCCTAAAGCAACAAAGGCAAAAACTAGAAGAGGCGGGATTCGCTGTCGTCCACTCCGCGCATGGCGTCGTAGTCCAGCGTTATGCAGTCGATCCCGCGGTCGTTTGCCAGCACCTTGGCCTGCGGCTTGATCTGCTGGGCAGCAAAGATTCCCCGGACCGGTGCCAGCAAAGGGTCGCGGTTGAGCAGCTCCAGGTACCGGGTCAGTTGCTCCACGCCGTCAATGTCGCCCCGTCGCTTGAGCTCAATGGCCACGGTGGCGCCGTCCGCGTCGCGCGCCAGGATGTCCACGGGCCCAATGGCGGTGAAGTACTCGCGCCTGATGAGGGAGTAGCCCCGTCCAAGCGTCTCGATCTGCTCGGCGAGCAGCCGCTGCAGGTCCGCCTCCACCCCGTCCTTGATCAGTCCGGGATCCACGCCCAGGTCGTGGGAGGACTCGCTGATCTTTTCGTGGATATTGATGATGAGCCGGTCATCGGTCTTGGCCGACTGCACCGTCCACTGCTCCACCACGCCAAGTTCGAGGTCCACTTCGTCGGGGGAAGAAACCCGCAGCGTGGCAGGCGGGCTCATCCAGTTCAGCGGCTTGTAGGAACCGCCGTCGGAATGGACCAGCACGGAGCCGTCCGCCTTGACCAGCAGGAGCCGGGTGGCGAGGGGGAGATGGGCTTTGAGCCGGCCAACGTAATCAACGGAGCAATGGGCTATGACAAGTCGCACGCCGTACAGACTATCGCGTGGGCTCCGCAGGCCATGTCCGACGGCGGGGCGCCGGGTGCATCGGAAGCGGCGGCAAGGAGCGGGACAGGGGAGTGGGCGGCCTGGGGCAGAATGGATACATGCCGCGTTCCAACCGTCCCCGCCGTCCTGTTTCCGGCAAGGGTTCCGCTTCCGGCAGGGGCGCAGGAGGAAAGAGGAGCGGGGACATTCCCGAACTGGACCTGGAACGGGCACGGGCCGGCATCGCCCGCCGCGAGAGCGCCCCGGACGGCGAGTGGATGGTACGGACCATGACCGCCAGGAATGCTGAGAAGACCTACATCTGCCCGGAATGCTCCACCGCCGTGCTGCCCGGCGTCGCACACCTGGTGGTCTGGAAGGACGACCACCTCTTTGGTGCCGCCGCCGGGCTGGCCGAGCGGCGGCACTGGCACACCAACTGCTGGATGACGCGCAGCTACCGGTACCGCTGACGCCGCCCGCTGTCGCTAAGCTGGCAGTCATGACTTTTGATCCGGCGTCGTACCACTTCACCCAGGCCGGGGGCCCTGTCCCCATCCGTGCCTCCACCGTCCTGCCCGCCCGTCGAGAGAACATCGAGCTGCAGACGGAGGACGGCCACACGCTGGTGGGCGAGCTGGCACTGCCGGAATCCGGCCCCGTCAAGGCAACGCTGATCACGCTCCACCCGCTGCCGACGCACGGTGGCTTCATGGATTCCCATGTGTACCGCAAGGCCTCCTACCGGCTGCCGGCGCTGGCGGGCATCGCGGTGCTGCGCTTCAATACCCGGGGTACGGCCTCCCCCCGGGGTGCCAGCAGCGGCGCGTTCGAGGAAGGGATAGGGGAGCGGCACGACGTCGAGGCAGCCGTGCGCTTCGCCGTTGAGCGGGGCCTGCCCAACCGCTGGCTGGTGGGCTGGTCGTTCGGGACCGAACTTGCGCTGATGTACGGCGCCGTGGAGCCGGTGGCCCCACAGATCGAGGGGGCGGTGCTGCTGTCGCCTCCGCTGCACCGCGCCACGGACAAGCACCTGCAGCTGTGGGCCGAATCCGGCAAGCCCCTCACCGTCCTGGTGCCGGAGCACGACGACTTCCTCCAGCCTGCCGAGGCAACCGCAAGGTTCAGCCTGGTGCCGCAGGCCCGCGTAGTGGGCGTGGCCGGGGCCAAGCATCTGTGGGTGGGGGAGAAGTACGCCGCACGGGTCCTGAACGACATCGTGGCGCTTGTCAGTCCAGATGCCGCCGCAGCACCGCTGCCGCAGGAATGGGAAGGGCCGGCGGCGACGGCCGGCGCCTAAGCGGCCCCGCAGGGAACGACGTGCGGGGGCCAGCGGGTCAGTGCTGGTCCTGCCGGACGATATAGATTTCCCGGAGCAGCAGCAGGACCGCTGCGGCAGTGGGGATGGCGATCAGCGCACCGAGCACGCCCAGCAGGCTTCCGCCGGCAATCACGGAGATCACCGCCACGGCACCGGGCACGGCAACTGCCTTCTGCATGATGCGCGGCGAGATGAAGTAGGCCTCGAACTGCAGGTACGCGAAATAGCAGATGGCGTAGATGGCGGCCGCCTGCCAGCCCTGGGTGAGGGATACAAGGATCACCACAATGCCTGCGATCATGCCGCCCACCAGCGGGATGAAAGCGAGCAGGACCACCACGAACGCCAGCAGCAGGGCAAAGGGGATGCCCACGATGGACATCACCACGAAGGCGAAAGTGGCGTTGAGGAGGGCCACGCATGCCTGGCCGATGACGTAGTTTCCCACTGACCGGGTGATCTCCTCGGAGAGGGCGGCCACCCGTTTGCGGCGGGAGCGGGGGGCCAGCCTGTAGCCCCACTTCTTCATCGCCGGCAGCGCTGCCAGGAAGTACAGGCTCAGCACCAGGACAATGAGGGTGCCGAAGAGCCCGTTGGCCACGGTGGATCCGAATCCCACCACGCCGCCGAAAATGCCGCCCATGGCCGCCGGGTCATTGACGAACTTGTCCAGTTCCTCGGTGATGCGGTCCCGCACGCCGAACTGGTCATCGAGGCTGCGGAAGAAGTCCGAGTCCATGAAGCTGCGCACCCAGTCCGGCGCCTGCCGCACGATCTCCGACACCTGTTCAACAATGGTGGGGATAAGAGTGGCGAAAAACCCGACGACGGCGCCCATGAGGACAGCCACGGAGACAAGGATGCCGGCGGGCCGGGGGATCTTCCTGTTTTCGAGCCAGCCCACCACGGGTTCAAGTCCCAGGGCGATGAACAGCGCCGCCACGATCCACAGCAGCAGCTGCGTGGTGTGGGAACCGATCCAGTAGACCAGCAGCGCCAGTCCCACGCCCACTGTCCCCATGAAGCCCATGTACAGGGGATGCTGGGGGGACATGCGCGGCCCGGGGTGGCCGAACTGGGGTTCCTCGTCACCGCCGTGGTCCGTCTGGGGAACCTGCCCGGTGTATTCCGGGGGCATTTCGAACCGAAGCCTGGGCTGTGCTCCGGGCAAGGGCTGGCGGAGCCTGCGGACCACCTGGCCGAGTGCAGCCGCTGCCGTGCCCCTGCGGTGGGCTGCCGCTGCCATTCCCAGGGGAGGCACCGTCGCAGGGACAGGGCCCCTGGAATCCCCGGGATTTCCAGTTGCCGCCGAGGATGGGTCCGTCTTGTCAGTCACTGGTTTTGGGGGCCTGTTCCGTGCGTGGCTCCGTGTGCGCGGGCCAATGTGATGATCATCGCAAACACTATCAGCAGGCTTGTCACCGGGAGCCGAAGCCATCGCCCGGAGGTCTTCGGAAGAGGGGCCGGAACGGGCAAAAAGGGGCTCCTGGTAACAAAAAGGTTACTATTGAAGGCAAACCCCCGCTGATGATAGGTGTTTCCCTTGCGTTTAAAGACTGCAGCCGCACTTGTGCTGCTCGGCCTCCTGACACTTTTGGCCGGCATCGGCCAGAGAACCATCTGGGCTCCATCCGAGACGTTCACAGCGTCCGTGCCGGCGGATGCCGCCGGCGCGCCGTTGACGGTCATCGACCAGAAGCTGCGCACCCTGCATGACGGAACCGTCAAGATCACCGTCCAGGGCGACGGCAACTTCATGCTGGCCACGGGACGGCCCGATGACGTGAGCGCCTGGGTGGGCCAGACGGCCCACAACACCATCACCGGCGTCACCGAAGACGAAAAGTCACTCGTGGTTGAGCACGCCGACGGCGAAGGGACCGCCCCCAACCCGGCCGGTTCCGACCTCTGGGTTTCCAATGAGAATGCCAGCGGCGAGCTTGAATACACCTGGACCCCGCCCGCCGACGGTGACTGGAGCCTGCTCCTCGCTTCCGACGGCACCAAGGCCGCCCCGGCTTCTGTCTCCATGACCTTCCCCAACGACACGTCCACCCCCTGGGCGGTCCCGCTGATGGTCCTGGGCAGCCTGCTGATCGTGGGCGGAATTGTCCTGGGACTGCTTTCAGCCCGCCGGAAGGACGGCGAGGGCGGTGACAGCGGCTACGCCCGCCGCGCCCGTGCACGGAACGCCGAAACGCAGGGCCAGGCCCCGTCGTCGTCCTCCTCTTCCAAGGCCACCATGGTGGCGGCCGGCGTGGTTGCCGCCCTGCTGGCCGGATCCGCCACTGCCGCCCAGGCCGCCAGTCCAAGCCCGCTGCCTTCCGGCAGCGCCTCATCCACGGCGAAGCAAGCCGCGGGATCGCCGGTCCTGCTGGACGCCCAGTTCCGCCGGATCCTGGAGCAGGTCTCCAGCGCCACCGACGCCGGCGACGCCGCCAAGGATGCGGCCAAGCTGGCGGACCGCGTGGGTGGACCGGAACTGGAAGTCCGTACCCAGAACTACAAGATCCGCTCCCAGGTGGGCACTTACGAGCCGCGCATGCCCGTACGT
This sequence comes from Pseudarthrobacter sp. Pseusp20, assembly GCF_059492155.1. NCBI lineage: Bacteria > Bacillati > Actinomycetota > Actinomycetes > Micrococcales > Micrococcaceae > Pseudarthrobacter > Pseudarthrobacter sp. Pseusp20. The sequence continues at coordinate 3,039,159 of NZ_CP168521.1, read as the reverse complement.
TCCACCAAGCTGCTGACCACCGTCGTCACCAGCGATCGTGACTGGCCCCGCTCGGTGCTGGCCGTGACCCAGGGCGAAGGCAACGTCGTTCCGCAGATCCTGACCCTGGTCCAGCAGTCGCCGCGCGAGAACTACAAGCTGATGGAAACCACGCCGCTGCAGCCGGGCACCACCTTCCCGAACATCAGCCGCGGCGGTACCGAGACGCTTTCCGCAGCGGACAAGACCGGGCTGCTCTACGGCGGCGAGGAAGCAATGTCCGGCCTGGCCGACAGGCTCACATCGGCGGACTCCCCGTTCAAGGACAAGCTGGTCGAGGGCCAGTCCTCGCCGTATATCGCCGACACCCTGTCGTACCAGGCTGAGGTGGCGAAGGCAGGCGAAAACGGCAACTTCTCCTTCACGCACAAGGTGGTCCCCGAAAGCACCGTGGTGTTCCGCACCTCGGACGGCGGGGCCCTGGTCCTGGGCCGGATCAACTTTGGCTTCGAGGGCACCCCCAAGGCGGCCGGTGACAAGCTGAGCATCGGCGACGATGCGGCAGCCCTGGCCGGCGGCAAGGAAACCACCACCGGCATGGTGCTGAGCTTCGCGGAATCCATGGCGGTCTATGTGCCGCCGGCAGGATCCACGGACCCGATGAAGCTCGTCGCCGCAACCCGCGGCCTGGTCGGAGCCACCTTCAAGTAGGGCCTGGCTGTATTACCACCGGCAGCGGCCGGAGTGGCTAGAGTGGGAAACATGAGTTCGCCAGCTTCCCGCCCAGTCCCTCCTGCCGCTGCCAACCCGGTTAACCTGCGCGGCGCCGTCGACCTTTCCTCGCTGAAGCGCCCGGCCGCCCCGTCCGGCCCTGCCGCCCCGTCCGGGCCTGCCGCCCCGTCCGGCCCTGCAACAGCGCCCCGGGGCGCCCGTCCGGAGGCACCCGCCGGCGGCCCCGAACTCAAGGTCAACGTCACCGAGGCAAACTTCCAGCAGCTGGTGGAACTGTCCGCCCAGGTCCCCGTGGTGTTCGCCCTGTGGGCGCCGTACTCGCCCGAATCCGGCAGGATGCTCGAGACCCTTGAGCGCTTGGTTGCCTCGTACGGTGGACGCCTGGTCCTTGGCGCAGCAGATATCGAGGCCTTCCCGCAGCTGGCCCAGGCCTTCCAGGTGCAGGCCGTTCCCACCGCCGTCGCCGTCTTGAAGGGGCAGCCGGTGCCGCTTTTCCAGGGCAGCGCGGAAGAAGAGCAGGTGCGCAGCCTCTTCGACGAACTCCTCAAGGTGGCTGCAGCGAACGGGGTCACCGGAAGCCTTGGCGGGGAAGCGGGCGGGGAACAGGAGCCCGCGCCGCTGCCGCCGCTGCACCAGGCCGCCTTTGACGCCATTGAGGCCGGCGACTACGCCGCCGCAGCTGCGGCCTACCGCCAGGCGCTCAAGGAGATGCCGGCCGACCATGAGGCCAAGGCCGGCCTGGCGCAGGTGGAACTGATGGACCGGCTGCAGTCGTTGTCGGCCAAGGACAGCGAGGCGCTGCGTGCGCAGGCCGCGGATGAGCCGGACAACCTGGCGGCACAGCTCGGCGTGGCGGACCTCGACGTGGCCGGCGGCCACGTCGAGGATGCACTGAACCGGCTGGTGGCGTTCATCGGCAGGAACTTCGGCCCGGAGCGGGAGACCGCACGGGTACGGCTGCTGGAGCTGTTCGACATCGTGGGCGCAGGTGATGAGCGGGTAGCAAAGTCGCGGCAGGCGCTTGCCCGGGTGCTGTTCTAGTGCCGGCCCTCTTCCAGCCGCTGACGCTGCGGTCCATGGAGCTGCAGCACCGTGGCTGGGTATCGCCCATGTGCCAGTACAGCTGCGATCCCGACGACGCCCCGGGCGTTCCGAACGACTGGCACCTGGTGCACCTTGGCGGGTTTGCCACGGGCGGCGCCGCGATGATCCTCACGGAGGCCGCGGCAGTAAACGCCGCCGGCCGGATCAGTCCCCGCGACGCAGGCCTCTACAACGACGACCAGGCGGCGGCCTGGCAGCGGATTATCTCCTTTGTCCACCGGCACGGTACCGCCGGCACCAGGATCGGCGTGCAGCTGGCCCACGCCGGCCGCAAGGCGTCAACGTACTGGCCGTTTTCGGGCAAGCACGGGAGCGTTCCGGCGTCCGACGGCGGCTGGGACACCGTGGGCCCGTCCACCACCGCTTTCGAGGGCTATGCGGCGCCTGCCGCCATGACCGTGGAACAGATCCACGGCGTCATTGCCGATTTTGCCGCTGCCGCCGTGCGTGCGGTGGACGCCGGCTTTGACACGATGGAGATCCACGGGGCGCACGGCTACCTCCTGCACCAGTTCCAGAGCCCGCTGATCAACCAGCGTGACGACGACTGGGGCGGGGACGAAGCAGGACGGAACCGGCTCATGCTGGCCGTGGTGGACGCCGTCCGCGCTGTCATTCCCGATTCCATGCCCCTGCTGCTCCGGATCTCTGCCACAGACTGGGCGCCGGGCGGCGTGGACCAGGCGGCGTCGGTGCGGCTGGCCCGCGAGGCGGCCGCCCGCGGCGTGGACCTGGTGGATGTCTCCAGCGGCGGGGCCGTGGCGCACCAGCAGATCAAGCCGGGCCTGGGCTATCAAACCGGATTCTCCGCAGCCATCCGCGAGGAGGCAGGAGTCGCCACCGGCACGGTGGGGCTGGTGACCACGCCCGGGCAGGCGGAGCACGCCGTGGCCACCGGCCAGGCCGACGGCGTCTTCATTGCGCGCGCGGCGCTGCGCGACCCCCACTGGTGGCTGCGGGCCGCATTCGAACTGGGTTACGACATTGCCTGGCCGCCCCAGTACGAGCGGGCCATCCCGCGGCGTGCCTTCTGACCGCGGCGTCCGGCATGGCGCGTCCTGGCGGAACGGGGCCGCAAACCAAGGTTGACCGGCAGCTGGAAGCGAAGATCCTGGAACTGTTGGCATCCCGTGCGGACACGGCCACCATCTGCCCCTCTGATGCTGCCAGGGCCGTGGGCGGAGATGACTGGCGCCGGCTCATGGAACCCGCCCGGGCCGCCGCACGCCGCCTGGTGGACGCAGGGCAGGTCCACATCACCCAAGGCGGTTCCGTCGTTGATCCGGGTACGGCCAGGGGTCCGATCAGGATCCGGAAAGTGCCCCCGGACTAAGTACCCGGCCTGCTTCAGCCGAGCAGGTCATCCACGTAGCACCAGCGCCAGTCCTCGCCGGGTTCGATGCTGCGCATGACCGGGTGGCCGGCTTCCTTGAAATGGCGGCTGGCGTGCCGTCCCGCCGAGGAATCGCAGCAGCCAATGTTTCCGCAGGCCAGGCACATTCGCAGGTGTACCGGTGTGGTCCCTTCCCGTTCGCACCCGGCACAGGTGGGGTTCGCCGGAACCGGCGACGGCATGGCGGCGGTCAGGTGGTCGCACACGCCGCCCGGCTGGGCAAGTCCTTCGCCGCCGCCCTCTGTGGCGGCGTCGGGTTCGTTGAGGGAGGCATCAAGCATGGACTCCTCCACATCCAGCCGTTCCAGGACCTCACTGAGGACTTCATGCGCGAAGTCCCCGCCACGCCGAAGCTCCAGCACCTTGTCCCGCTCAGCCTCCAGCATGGCCATCCGCAATTGGGCGTAACGCTGGCTGGGGGTGGCCGACTCCGCGGCCGGCCTGCCCAGGCGCTCCCAGGCCGCGAGTCCCCGCTCCTGGGTCCGGCGCCGGAGCATATCCATGACCTCGGGCGGGTCGTTCTCGCGCCGCAGCTGCTCCAGCCGCTCCATTCCCGCCGCGGTGGCCAGCTGCATCAGCGCGGCCTGGTTCAGCGCGTCCTCGCGCCTGTCCGGACCCGGCAGCCCCAGGACCCGGACCAGGGCCGGCAGCGTGAATCCCTGCAGCACCAGGGTGCCTGCCACCACCACCATGGCCGCCAGGACCAGTACGTTGCGGTGCTCCAGGTCGTCCGGCAGCGTCAGGACGGCGGCAAGGGTAACCACGCCGCGCATGCCTGCCCAGGACACAATGGCCGGGAACTGCCAGGGCGGCGCGGGGTCTTTCCGCTGCACGGAAGGGATCAGCCGGGGCAGGTACGTGGCCGGAAAAACCCAGACGGGCCGCAGCACCAGCACCGCCAGCAGGATCACGGCGCAGCCCAGCCACACCCGGCCGGCACCCAGCGAATCGTCCTGGACGCTGTCGATGATGCTCCGCACCTGCAGGCCGATCAGGAGGAACACGGCGTTCTCCAGCAGGAACTGGACGGTGTCCCAGTTGCTCCGGGCGCTTTGCCGCGCGGCGCCGTTGGGCATGGACGGCGCCTTGGTGCCCATCACCAGGCCGGTTACGACGACGGCGAGCACCCCGGACGCGTGGATCGCCTCGGCGGGGAGGAACGCAACGAAGGGTGCCATCAGAGATGTTGAGGTGTTGATGGCAACGTTGCTGATCCGCTTCCTGACTTCGGTGAGGAGGTACGCTGCGGCCAGTCCCACCGCCAGGCCGCCGCCGGCCGCCACCACAAATCCACCCGCCACATCCAGGGCGGAGACGGAGCCCGCGATGGCCGCCACCGCAGCACGCAGGCACACCAGTGCCGTGGCGTCGTTGACCAGTGACTCGCCTTCCAGGATGTTCACGATCCGGCGGGGCATCCCCACCTTCCGTGCAATGGCCGTAGCCGCCACCGCGTCAGGCGGCGCCACCACCGCGCCAAGCGCAATGGCTGCGGCCAGCGGGATTTCCGGGAACAGCCACCACACCACCAACCCGACTCCCACGGTGCCGAAGATGACGTAGCCAACGGACAGCAATCCGATGGAGCGGCGGTTGCTCTTGAAGTCGAACAGCGACGTGCGGAACGCGGCCGCGTACAGCAGCGGCGGCAGCAGGCCGACCAGCACCAGTTCGGGGTTCAGCTCGACGGGCGGAATGAATGGCAGGAACGATCCCGCCACCCCGGCCAGGACCAGCAGCAGCGGAACCGGGATATTGAACCTGCGGCCCACGGCGCTGCCGGCGCACACCACAGCAACGATCACCAGCAGGCCCAACGCAATACCCATGGGGCTAGTTTCGCACCCCCGAAGCCCCGGTCCGCGGACTAGGCTGGCAGCATGACTGCTCCGATACCGTCCCCGGCGCCGAATACGGGGCCCGTGGCGGCCCTGTCCATCCGCGGGCTGGCCAAAAGGTTCGGCGGGAAGATCGCGGTGGACGGCATCAGCCTGGAGGTCCCGGCGGGTTCGTTTTTCGGGATCGTGGGGCCCAACGGTGCGGGCAAGACCACCACGCTGTCCATGGCCACCGGCCTCCTGCGACCCGATTTCGGCACGGCGGTGGTGCACGGGGTGGATGTGTGGCGGCACCCGCTGGAAGCCAAGCGGCTGATGGGGATCCTGCCCGACGGCGTCCGGCTCTTCGACCGGCTCACCGGGGAGCAGCTGATCACGTACGCCGGGCTGCTGCGCGGCATGGACAAAGCCGTGGTGGCCGCCCGGGTAGGGGAGCTGCTGGCGGCAATGGACCTGGCCCAGGACGCCGGGACGCTGGTGGTGGACTATTCCGCCGGCATGACAAAGAAGATCGCCCTGGCCTCGGCCTTGATCCACGCCCCGAGGCTGCTGGTCCTGGACGAGCCCTTCGAAGCCGTTGACCCGGTGTCGGCGGCGAACATCCGGTCCATCCTGGACCGGTACGTCGCCTCCGGTGGAACGGTCATCGTCTCCAGCCATGTGATGGACCTGGTCCAGCGCATGTGCGACCACGTCGCCGTGGTGGCCCGGGGCAGGCTGCTGGCCGCAGGAACCGTGGACGAGGTGCGGGCCGGCGCCTCGCTGGAGGACCGTTTCGTGCAGTTGGTCGGAGGCCACAGCCACACGGAAGGGCTGGAATGGTTGCGCACCTTCTGAGGCTCAAGCTCACGCTGCTGCGCAACGGACTGCGCCGCAGCCCCTGGCAGCTGGTGGGCATGGCCATTGCGGGGCTCTACGCGCTGGGGGTCGTGGCAACACTGATCATCGCCCTTGTCCTCCTGCGCAACGCCGGCCCCGCCGCCGCGCACACCACAATCGTCCTTGGCGGCTCCGCCGCCGTGCTTGGCTGGGGCATCATTCCGGTGGTGGCATCCGCCACGGACATGACGCTCGATCCGGCGCGCTTCACCACCTTTGCCATCCCCATGAAGCAGATGCTCACCGGCCTCGCCCTTGGCGGACTGATCGGCATCCCGGGGTTGGCCACCACGCTCGTGGCCCTGTCCACGGTGGTGACCTGGTCCCGCGGCGTGCTCCCCGCGCTCGCCGCCCTCCTAGGCGCATGCCTGGGTGTCATGACCTGCGTGGTGCTGGCCAAGGTGGTCACCACCGCCACGGCAAGCCTGGCTGCCTCGCGGCGCTTCAAGGACATCAGCGCCATCGCCTTCATGGTGCCCCTGGTCCTGCTGGGCCCCATCGTGGCAGGGGTTGGCCGTGGCATCTCCGCTTCCACCGGATTCCTGCCCGGGTTCGCCGGGACGTTGTCCTGGACGCCGCTCGGGGCACCCTGGGCGCTCGGGGGAGACATCGCATCAGGCCGGCCCGGGCAGGCGGCGGTGAAACTGCTGGTTTCGGTGGTGGTCCTCGGCGCCCTGGCCTGGTGCTGGAAGCTGCTGCTCGAGCGGGCGCTGGTCACCCCGCCGTACGCCGGTGCCGGGAAGCGCAAGGGCGGCCGGCTGGGCCTGTTCGGCGTGCTGCCGGCCACCCCGGCGGGCGCGGTGATGGCCAGGTCGCTCACTTACTGGATCCGGGACCCGCGGTATTCGGGATCGTTGGTGGTGATCCCGCTGCTTCCGGTGGTGCTGGGTGTCCAGGGGGCCCAGACCGGCAGCTATGGCAGCCTTGCCTTCCTTGCCCCGGTGTCGGCCTTCATCCTGGCCTGGTCCATCTCCGCGGACGTCTCATACGACAACACGGCGTTTGCGCTGCACCTGGCCACCGGGGTCCGCGGGGTGGCTGACCGGCTGGGCCGGGCCCTGGCCTGCATGACCTTCGCCCTGCCCGTGGTGCTGGTGTTCTCGGTGGGCTACGCGGCATTCACCCGCAACTGGGCCGCGCTGCCCGGCCAGCTGGGGTTCAGCATGGGGATCCTCTTCACCGGCCTGGGGCTGTCCTCGGTGGTGTCGGCCCGCTACACGGTGACCGTGCCGCTTCCGGGCGACAGTCCGTTCAAGAAGCCACCGGGCAACGTGGGCCAAACCCTTGCCGTTCAGTTCGTTGGGATGCTGGTCCTGATGGTCCTGGTCCTGCCCGAGGCAGCGCTGCTGGTGGCACAGGCTGTCACCGGCAACGTCCTGTTCGGTTGGCTCACCCTCGCCGTGGGGACCGTTTTGGGCATGGTCCTTTTCCTGGCCGGTATGCGGCTGGGCGGCAAGTGGCTCGAGGCGCGGGGGCCGGAGCTCCTGGCGCAGGTTACCGTCAACCGCTGACAGTTCCGGAAAGCAACAACATGGAAATCGTGATCCTTGGCGGCAGCCGGCAGATCGCCAAACTCGCGGCGGACGCCATAGAGAAACTGATCAGGCGCAAGCCCGGCGCAGTCCTTGGCCTGGCCACGGGGTCCTCTCCCTTGCCTGTCTATGACGAACTGGCGGCCCGGCATGGACAGGGCCTGGACTTCAGCCGCGCCTCCGGCTTTGCCCTGGATGAATACGTGGGCCTGCCCGCCGGCCACCCCGAGTCCTACCGCGAGGTGGTCCGGCGGGAATTCACCAGCCGCGTGAACATTGCGCCCGGGAACGTCCACGGCCCCGATGGAACTGCATCCGACATCCCCGCCGCCTGCGACGCTTACGAGCACGCCATCACCGCGGCGGGCGGCGTGGACCTGCAGCTGCTGGGCGTGGGCACCGACGGACATATCGGTTTTAACGAACCGGGCTCCTCCTTTGCCTCCCGGACCAGGATCAAGAGCCTGATCGAACAGACCCGCCGCGACAACGCCAGGTTCTTCAACAGCCTTGCGGAGGTACCGCACCATGTCATCACCCAGGGACTGGGCACCATCATGGAGGCCAAACATGTGATCCTGGTGGCCACGGGGGCGCAAAAGGCCCGGGCCGTCCGCGACTTCGTGGAGGGACCCGTGGCTGCCATTTGCCCCGCATCCGTCCTGCAGTTCCATCCACACGCCACCGTCCTGCTGGACGAGGCCGCCGCTTCCGGCCTCAAACTGGCAGATTTCTACCGCCACACCTATGAAAACAAGCCTTCGTGGCAGGGACTCTAGCCGCCTTACGCGCGCTGCCGCCGGCGATGAAAAAGTACGACGGCGGCCGGTGCGGGGCCCCCGCGCGGGCGTGCCGCCGTCGAACGCCGGGCCGGGGGAGCGGCTAAGATGGATGCCATGACTAGCATGACGGACCCTCTCGACAACGACCCGATGCGCGAGCTTTCCGGGGCTGGATCGTCCACGGCCACCATTGAGCGCGAGGAACTGCGCCAGGAAGTGGAACCCGGGGACCGGGAGCGCTTTTCGCACTATGTGCGGAAGGAAAAGATCATGGAGTCCGCGCTGACCGGGGAGCCCGTCATCGCCCTGTGCGGCAAGGTCTGGACGCCGGGACGGGATCCGCAGAAGTTCCCGGTCTGCCCCATGTGCAAGGAGGTCTACGAGGGCCTCCGGCCGGGCAATGACGGCGGCAAGGGTCCCGGAGGGGACTCGGGCAGCAACAAGTAGTGACGGAGACGCTCTTTGGCGGTCCCACCCTGCCTCCGGCGTATCCGGAACGCGCAGCCTGGGGAACCGCCCCGAAACTCCGTGCCTGGCAGCAGGAAGCCCTTGACCTTTACCTGAAGAACAGTCCCCGCGACTTCCTTGCGGTGGCAACCCCGGGCGCCGGTAAAACCACCTTCGCGCTGCGCATCGCCTCCACGCTCATCGATTCCGGCGCCGTTAACCGGGTGACCATCGTTGCGCCCACGGACCACCTGAAGCGCCAGTGGGCGGATGCTGCCGCCAAGGTGGGGATCGCCATCGACCCCAACTTCAAGAACTCCGACGGCCAGCACGGCCGCGGCTTCATCGGCGTCGCCGTCACCTATGCCCAGGTGGCCAGCAAGCCGCTGCTGCACCGGGCCAAGACTGAAGCTGCGCGGACCCTGGTGATCCTGGACGAGATCCACCACGGCGGCGAAGCCCTGTCCTGGGGCGACGGCCTGCGCGAGGCATTCGATCCCGCCGTGCGCCGCCTGTCGCTGACCGGTACGCCGTTCCGCTCCGACACCTCGCCCATCCCGTTCGTGGAGTACGCCGAGGACCGGGACGGGATCCGGCGCTCCAAGGCCGACTACACCTACGGCTACGGCAACGCGCTCCGGGACCACGTGGTCCGGCCCGTGATGTTCATGGCCTACTCCGGCCAGATGCGCTGGCGCACCAGCGCGGGCGAGGAAATGGCGGCGTCCCTCGGCGAGGCAGCGGTGACCAAGGACATCACCAGCCACGCCTGGCGGACCGCGCTCAATCCCGCGGGGGAGTGGATCCCAGCGGTCCTGGCCGGCGCGGACAAAAGGCTCAGCGAAGTCCGGCGCACCGTCCCGGACGCCGGCGGCCTGGTCATCGCCACCGACCACGAGGACGCCCGGGCCTACGCCGGCCAGCTGAAGAAGATCACCGGCGAGTCGCCCACCGTCATCCTGTCCGACGACGCCAAGGCCTCCAGCAAGATCGAGGAATTCTCCGCCGGCGAAAAGCGCTGGATGGTGGCCGTGCGCATGGTCTCCGAAGGCGTTGACGTGCCCCGGCTGTCGGTCGGCGTATACGCCACCTCGACGTCCACGCCGCTGTTCTTCGCCCAGGCCGTGGGGCGCTTCGTGCGTGCCCGCAAGAGGGGCGAAACGGCGTCGGTCTTCCTGCCGTCCGTTCCCCAGCTGATGGCACTGGCCAACTCCATGGAGATGGAGCGCGACCACGCCCTGGACCGCCCCGAAAAAGAGGACGGCGACGGGCTTTTCAACCCCGAAGACTCACTGATGGAGGAGGCCAACCGGGAAGAAAAGGCCTCCGACAGCCTCACCAAGGGCAAGTTCGAGGCACTGGACTCGCAGGCCTCCTTTGACCGGGTCCTGTTCGACGGCGGCGAGTTCGGCACGGGCGGCGAAGTGGGGTCCGACGACGAACTGGACTTCCTGGGGATCCCCGGCCTGCTGGACGCCGAGCAGGTGGGAACGCTGCTGCGCCAGCGCCAGCACGAGCAGCTGAACCGTAAGAACCGGAAGGCACCGGCCGCCGCCGAAAGCCAGGCCCCGGCCGTTCCCGACCACCGGATGCTGATGGACCTGCGCAACGAACTGGCCAAGAACGTGGCCGCCTGGGCTGCCCGGACCGGGACTCCCCACGGCGTGGTGCACACTAAACTCCGCACGGTTTGCGGCGGCCCTCCCGTGGCGCAGGCCAACGAGGAGCAGCTGAAGTCGCGGCTGCGCAAGCTCCAGGACTGGTTCGTGGGCCGCAAGTAGCGGCACTCCCAGGAATCAGGCGATGTCCGCCCCGCCGAGTTCCATTTCCGCAACGGCGTCTTCCAGGTCCTCGGCGATGCCGGCGGTCAGCGACCGCAGCACCGTGACACCGTAGCCGGCCTGGACGGCGTCAAGCGCGGTGGCCTTCACACAGTAGTCGGTGGCAATGCCAACCACCACCACGTCCTCCACGTCGTGGCTCTGCAGCCAGTCATCGAGGCCGATGGCGTCCTCATCGGGCTCCAGGGCCTCCCTGGCGGCGGGCAGGCCGCCGGCGTTCCGTTCCCCGGTGGGAACGGCATCCTCCGGGGCCAGCAGTCCTTCGAAACCTGAGTAGGCGGCGGCGAACTGCCCCTTCCGGAAGTAGGCATCGATGTACTCGGTGTCCAGGTCCGGATGAAGGTCCGCTCCGCGGGTGCCCGCGACGCAGTGCGGCGGCCAGCTCTCCTTGAAGTCGGGTGTGTCCGAGAAGTGGCTGCCGGGGTCCACGTGCCAGTCCTGGGTGGCAACCACATAGTCGTATTCGCTGTTGTGGGCGTCCAGGTACTCGCTGATGGCGCCTGCCACGGCCGCGCCGCCGGGAACGGGGAGCGATCCGCCCTCGCAGAAATCGTTCTGCACGTCCACGATGATCAAAGCGCGGGACATTGGTGCTCCTTAGTTTTCCTCGTAGAGAGTGGGGATGGCGGCCTCGCCGCGCTGCAGGCGGTTGACCACGGACGGCAGCTCGGCCATGGAGTCGGCGTGGCGCTGCCGGGCCCGCAGCACGCCCTCGTGTCCGGTCCAGCCCGGGATTACCTCGCCGTTCTTCATGAACTGCTGCAGCAGCGGACGGTCGTTGCCGTCGTCCTCCGGCCGGTGGCCCACGCCCACCACCTCTGCGGTGGCGGTGCCACGTTCGTCCAGCTTGCGCAGCGCGTACTTGCGCCCGCCCACGCTTGCCTTGTTCTTGGCCGCCTTGGCCACGGACACGAAGTTGCCGTCGTCGTCGGTGCGGCTGACCAGTTTGTAGACCATGCTGGCGGTGGGCGCGCCGGAGCCGGTCACCAGCGACGTTCCCACGCCGTAGGAGTCCACGGGCGCCGACTGCAGGGCAGCGATGGCGTACTCGTCCAGGTCGGACGTCACCACGATCTTGGTGTGGTCGTTGCCGAGGTCGTCCAGCAGCCGCCGGACCCACTGCGCCTGGGCCACCAGGTCGCCGGAGTCCAGGCGGACGGCGCCCAGGCGGGGCCCTGCCAGGTCAACGGCCGTGCGGACGGCCTTTTCGACGTCGTACGTATCCACCAGCAGGGACGTCCCCTCGCCCAGCGAGGCAATCTGGGCCTCGAAGGCCTCCCGTTCAGTGTCGTGCAACAGCGTGAACGAGTGCGCGGCGGTGCCCACGGTCTTCACGCCGTAGCGGATGCCGGCCTCAAGGTTGGAAGTACTGTCAAAGCCGGCAATGATGGCCGCCCGGGCTGACGCTGTGGCGGCCTCCTCGTGGGTGCGCCGCGAACCCATCTCGATGCAGGGCCTGCCACCGGCGGCGCTGACCATCCGGGAAGCCGCTGAAGCGATGGCGGTGTCGTGGTTCAGGACGGACAGCAGGTAGGTCTCCAGCATGCAGGCTTCGGCGAAGGAGGCCTCGACGATCAGGATGGGGGAGTTGGGGAAGTACGCGTCGCCCTCGGCGTAGCCCCAGATGTCGCCCGAAAATTTATAGTTGGCCAGGTACTCCAGCGTCTCCCGGTTCACCACGCGGGTACGCTCCAGGAACTCCAGTTCAGCGTCGCCGAAACGGAACTGCGCAATGCCCTCCAGCAGGCGTCCGGTCCCGGCGACAATGCCGTAGCGCCGGCCGTCGGGCAGCCGCCGCGCGAACGCCTCGAACACCGACCTGCGGTGCGCAGCCCCTGAATGCAGCGACGCCTGCAGCATGGTCAGCTCATAATGGTCGGTGTAAAAGGACGTGCGGGGATGGTCCCAGCCGGCTGAGGTGCTCACGAAAGTCACTCTAGTCCCCACCGGCTCCCGCGTCTCGCTTCGCTTCGCCGCGGGGCCCTCGCCGGCGTGGGCCCACCCACCGGCTCCCGCGTCTCGCTTCGCTTCGCCGCGGGGCCCTCGCCGGCGTGGGCCCACCCACCGGCTCCCGCGTCTCGCTTCGCTTCGCCGCGGGGCCCTCGCCGGTGTGGGCCCACCCTCCCCATAGAATGGACAGATGACCATAAGCGTTGCGCCCGGCCCTGATACACAGGAGGGCATCCGGACCGGCACAGCAGAGTCCACCGACTCCCTGACCGCGCCGGACATTCCCTGGAACCTGGTGATCTGGAACGATCCCGTAAATCTCATGAGCTACGTCAGCTACGTGTTCCAAAGCTACTTTGGCTACTCGGAAACCAAAGCCAACAAGCTCATGATGGAAGTCCACCGGAAGGGCCGGTCCATCGTCGCCTCAGGCAGCAAGGAACAGGTGGAGCGCCACGCCGTGGCCATGCACGGCTTCGGACTCTGGGCCACGGTGGAAAAGGCCAGCGGCGGTCCGGGCGGCAAATCAGGCAAGTCCGGCGGTCCGGGCCAGGGTAAGGGAAAACGTGGCTAAGGCATTCAAATACGGACTCAAGGGCATCACCGGCTACCTGGAACCGGCTGAACGGGACCTGCTGCGCAGCCTGATCGACGACGTCATTTCCATGCTCCAGCCCGAGGACCGCACCGGGCAGGACCCGCTGGCGGCACTGATCGGCCTGGACATGGAGGTGGCAGAACCCACGGACCGGGCCGTCAAGCGGCTGTTGCCCAACGTTGTCAAGGACGACGGCGACGCGTCCCTTGAGTTCCGCCAGCTCACCGAGCGTTCACTGCGGGAGACAAAGATCGGGGCCCTGCGCGCCGCGGCTTTGGACCTGGACAAGGACGAGATCGTGCTGACCCCCGAGGGGGCGCAGCACTGGTCCATGGCGCTGAACGATGTGCGCCTGGTCCTGGCCGAACGGCTGGACATCCGGGATGAGGCCGACGCCGAGCATGTGCACCGCATGCAGGACTGGTCCCAGGCCGAGGACGTGGAAAGCTACCTGGCCCTGGTCTACAACTTCACCACCTGGCTCCAGGAGTCCCTGGTCCAGGCCCTGCTGCAGTCCATGGAATCCCGCCGGTGAGCCACGGCGGCCAGGGGGAGGCCGTCCGCTGTGACGCAGCAGACATGAGTCGCGGGACACAAGATGATGGCTGACGCTTCCGGGAACACCTATCCTCGAATAATCATGACTACAGCCCCGAGCATGGAACCACCGGCGGAAACACAGCCCACGGATGCCGACAGCGGGTTCCCCGCCGTCGCCCCGGAAACCCGTCCCATCGGCGTCTTCGATTCCGGTGTCGGCGGCCTCACCGTGGCCCGCTCCATCATTGACCAGCTTCCCAACGAGTCGATCCTCTACGTGGGGGACACCGCGCACGGGCCGTACGGGCCGCTCCCCATCGCGGAGGTGCGGGCCAACGCCCTGGGCGTGATGGACGAACTCGTGGACTCCGGCGTCAAGCTGCTGACCATCGCCTGCAACTCGGCGTCGGCCGCTGTGCTCCGGGACGCCCGGGAGCGGTACACCGCCAAGTACGGCATCCCGGTCATCGAAGTCATCCAGCCCGCGGTGCGGCGCGCCGTTGTCGCCACCCGCAGCGGAAGGGTGGGCGTGATCGGCACGTCGGCCACCGTGGGCTCGCGCGCGTATGAGGACACCTTCGCCGCGGCGCCCGACCTGGACATCACCTCTGTCGCCTGCCCGGAGTTCGTCAGTTACGTGGAGGCCGGGATCACCACCGGCCCGGCCCTGCTCGCCGTCGCGGAAGAGTACCTTGCCCCGTTGAAGGCGGCCGGGGTGGACACCGTGGTCCTGGGCTGCACCCACTACCCGCTGCTGACGGGCGTGATTTCCTACGTCATGGGCGCGGATGTCACCCTGGTCTCCAGCGCCGAGGAAACGGCCAAGGACGTGTACCGCGCCCTTGCCACGCACAACCTGCAGCGCACGTCCCCCACCCCGCCCGAGCACCACTTCGTGGCCACCGGCGACGCCGGGCAGTTCGAGGCGCTGGCCCGGCGGTTCCTGGGCCCCGAGGTGCTGTCCGTCCGCCACGTGGACCATGTGGCCGCCCAGTATCCTACGGGCAGCCTGGCGCGGATCACCCCTGAGATGATCGCCGCCGCGCAGGGCGCGCGCGAACGCCCCAGGATCTCCAACTTCGTGGGCGGCGGACTGGCCGACGCACGCCGCTCCGGAGGACCCGCCCTGTGAAGCTGACCATCGTGGGATGCACGGGCTCGTTCCCCGGGCCCGGCTCGCCGGCGTCGTGCTACCTCCTGACCGCCACCGACGGTGAGCGGTCGTGGAAGGTGGTGATGGACCTTGGCAGCGGCGCGCTGGGGGCCATCCAGCGCTACACGGACCTGGAGGACATCGACGCGATCTTCCTCACCCACCTGCACCCGGACCACTGCATGGACCTGTGCGGGCTGCACGTTGCCATCCGCTGGAAGCCCGGCGGGTGGGGGCGCGGCCGCATTCCCGTGTGGGGCCCCGCCGCCACGGCGGACAGGATGGCCACGGCCTATGGGCTTGACCTGGACCCCGGCATGCATGAGGAGTTCGACTTCACCAACTGGACCGAACGCGAATCCGTGACCGTGGGCCCCTTCACCGTCACGCCCTTCGCGGTCAACCACCCCATTGAGGAGGCCTACGCCCTCCGGGTGGAGGTGGTGGAGCCCGGCAAGGACGGCACGTCGGTGTCCCGGGTCCTGACCTATTCCGGCGACACGGACTCCTGCGCGGGGCTTGAGGAAGCCGCCAAGGACGCGGACCTGTTCCTGTGCGAGGCAGCCTTCGAAGAGGGCCGTGACGCCGGCATCAAGGATGTCCACTTGACCGGCAAGCGGGCGGGGGAGGCTGCAGCGGCGGCCGGCGCCCGGCGGCTCCTGCTGACCCACATCCCGGTATGGACGTCCCAGACCACGGTCATGGCCGAAGCGCGCCCGGTGTTCCCGGGGGACGTGGCCGTTGCCGTAGCGGGCGTGCACTACACCATCTAGCCGCGCCGCCGCCCCGACAAGCCATGCACCGGCACTCGATAAGCTAGGGGCATGACATCTGAAGCAACTGCAGTGCCCATTGTGCGCGCCGACGGCCGTGCCCCGGACCAGCTCCGGCCCATCAGCATCACCCGCGGATGGTCCAACCAGGCTGAGGGATCGGCACTGATCGAGTTCGGCAACACCAGGGTCCTGTGCACGGCGTCGCTGACCCCAGGCGTCCCGCGCTGGCTTAAGGGCGAGGGCCGCGGCTGGGTCACGGCGGAATACGCCATGCTCCCGCGCGCCACCAACACCAGGTCCGACCGCGAATCCGTCAAAGGAAAGATCGGCGGCCGCACCCACGAGATTTCGCGCCTGATCGGGCGCTCGCTGCGCTCCATCATCGACACCAAGGCCCTGGGCGAGAACACTATCGTGCTGGACTGCGACGTCCTGCAGGCCGACGGCGGCACCCGCACGGCGGCCATCACCGGTGCCTATGTGGCACTGGCGGACTCCATCCGGTTCGCCCGCGACAACCAGCTCATCGGCAGGAACGCCCAGCCCATCATCGACACCATCGCGGCGGTGTCCGTGGGCATCATCGACGGGGTTCCCATGCTGGACCTGCCCTATGTCGAGGATGTCCGCGCTGAAACCGACATGAACGTGGTGGTGACCGGCTCCGGCAAGTTCGTGGAGGTGCAGGGCACGGCCGAGGGCGCTCCCTTCGACCGTGCGGAACTGGACCAGCTCCTTGACCTGGCCCTGCTGGGAACCGCCCAGCTCGCTGCCATCCAGCGCGAGACCCTGGCGGAATCCCTGTGAGCAGCCCGGCTCCCCGGCTGGTGCTCGCCACGCACAACAAGGGCAAGCTCCGCGAACTCCGTGAGCTGCTGCGCGGGCAGGTGCCAGGGCTCGACGTCGACACCCAGGTGGTGGACGCGGCGGCGGCGGGTGCGCCGGACGTTGCCGAAACCGGCGTGACGTTCGCCGAAAACTCGCTGCTGAAGGCCCGCGCCGTCGCCGGCGCCACCGGCCTGGTGGCCATCGCCGACGACTCCGGGCTGGCCGTGGACGTCATGGGCGGGGCCCCGGGGATTTTCTCCGCCCGCTGGGCAGGACGCCACGGCGACGACGCCGCCAACCTGGAACTGCTGCTGAACCAGCTCTCCGACGTTCCGGACGAACACCGTGGCGCCGCATTCGTGTGCGCCGCCGCGCTGGCCGTGCCCGCTGACGGAGGCGGACCCGGGCGCGAAGTGGTGGAGTACGGGCAGCTTGAGGGGATCCTGCTGCGCGAACCCCGGGGGAGCGGCGGGTTCGGCTACGACCCCGTCCTGCAGCCGGCGGGCGAGGACCGCAGCTGTGCCGAACTGTCCGCCGAGGAAAAGAACGCCATCAGCCACCGCGGCAAGGCCTTCCGGGCCCTCCTGCCGTCCATTGTGGCGGCCCTGGAGGCGGCCCGCTAGGGAACCTGCCTGCCCACAGGCCAGCCAACTTCAAAACGGCCAACCAACAAAAGAAGGTGCGCATCCCGGCGGGATGCGCACCTTCTTTTGCAGCCTGGCCGGCATTTACAGTCTGGCCGGGGGCAGGCTGCTACTCCGGCCGGCCGCGGTGGCTGTTGCGGGGAGTCTTCCGCTCCTCGTCCGGTTCGTGTTCCTCGATGAACTCGTCCACCGCGTCCGTGCCGTAGGCCTGTGCCTGGCGCTTGGCGGACAGGCCGCGCAGGACCTCGATGCCGATGGGAATCACCGAGACCAGCACAATGGCGATGAAGATGATGTCCAGGTTGTCCCGGACCCACGGAACTTTGTCGCCCAGCAGGTAACCGAGCAGCGTCACACCGCCGCCCCACAGTGCCGCTCCGATGACGTTGTAGAGGAAGAATTTCCTCCTGCTCATTTGCGCCACGCCGACGATCACAGGAACAAAGGTCCGGATGATGGGGACGAAGCGGGCCAGGATCAGTGCTTTGCCGCCGTGCTTTTCAAAGAAGGCGTGCGCATTTTCGACATTCTCGCGCTTGAAGAGCTTGGAGTTTGGCTTGTTGAAGATGGCGGGACCGGCCTTTGAACCGATGAGGTAGCCGGTCTGGTTGCCGATGATGGCCGAGACCACGATCAGGAGGGCCAAAAGCCAGATGTTGAACTTGATGGTGTCCGTGGCCACCAGCAGGCCGGCGGTGAACAGCATGGAGTCTCCGGGGAGGAAGAACCCCACCAGCAGCCCGGTTTCGGCGAAGACGATGCCGCACACCAGCAGGACCACCCAGGGGGCGAGCGCGGGATCGGCCAGGAAGACCTGGGGGTTCAGCCAATCGGGCAGGAAGGAAGCCATTCTTGGCTGGACCGGTCCCGCACCCACCAGCATGGACACAGCGAGGTCATTCATCACAGGAAAGTTCACCTCTCAAGGGTACTTGACCGGTCTGGGAGGCCTGCGGCGGTAAGGTAGGGGCCGTGGGTTTGGACTTTACGGCGATCGACTTCGAAACGGCCAACGGCTTCCGCGGCTCCCCGTGCTCTGTGGGACTGACGAAGGTAAGGGGCGGGGAAATCGTCGCAGAGGCCTCCTGGCTGATGCGCCCCCCGGCCGGTTATGACCACTTTGACCATCACAACGTCCGGATCCACGGCATCACGGCTGCGGATGTTGCCGGAAGGCCCCGTTTTGGGGAGTTGTTCCCGGAGATTGGCGCGTTCATCGGCGACGACGTGCTTGCAGCCCACAATGCCGCCTTTGACCTGGGCGTGATCCGCTCGGCGCTGGAGGTATCGGGCCTGCCCGGTCCCGCCTACGACTACGTCTGCACCGTCATGCTGTCCCGGCGCTGCTACTCGCTCGTCTCCAACTCGCTTCCCTTCGCCGCCGAGGAAGCGGGCGTACCGCTGGTCAACCACCACGACGCCGCCGAGGACGCCCGCGCCTGCGCCGGGATCCTCGTCGACATCGCCGCGCGCAACGGTGCCAACAGCATCGCCGAACTCTTCCTCTCCCTGGGGCTGGCCATGCCGCACCAGCAGGCCTTCGATCCCGCCTCGGGCGACCTGTCGAAGCCAAGCGTGGCGGCCATGGCTGCTGCGTCCGGCAACGGTGCCGCACTGGTGCGCCGGTTCCAGTCCGGCTGGCCCGAGGAAGGGCTGAACCCGGAACCCAACCTGGACGCCGAGCCCGGCCATCCGTTGTACGCACAGACGGTGGTATTCACCGGGCAGCTCTCCATCGCCCGTCCGGAAGCGAAGCTGCGCTCGGCCAGGTGCGGTGCCCGGACGGAAAGCCGGGTCACCGGCCGTACCACCGTGCTGGTGGTGGGGGATGGCTTCGTTGCCTCAGACCTGCGCTCCGGCAGGCTCACCGGCAAGGCGCGCCGCGTCCTGGAGCTCCATGAGCGGGGACAAGCCATCGAAGTGCTGTCCGAGGGTGAGTTCCTCCAGATGGTGGGCAACGGGGACGCCCTGCACGCCGACCCAAGGGAAACCTGGGACGGCGCCCGCGCGACTGCCGTCAGCGCCTGACGCGGCCGGCACTCAAAGGCGCGCCCGCTTCATGCGGCGCAACACAGCTTGGCAGCCCTGCCGCAGGCTCCTAGCCTTGCCATATGGCGTCCCTGTTCGCTTTTCCCAATCCCGTCAACGAGTACGCCGCCCGTATCACGGCAGCGCTCGTGGTGCTGCTCGCCGTCGTCACCGCCTTGGCGGGCTCCGGGTGGGGGCTGCTGGCCATCTCCAGCGGGTTCTGGCTGCGTCTGCTCTTCGGCCCGCGGATTTCACCCCTGGCGCTGCTCTCAGTCAAGGTCATCACTCCGCGGCTGGGAAAGGTAAAACTTGTGCCGGGGCCACCCAAGCGCTTTGCCCAGGGGATAGGTGCTGCCGTATCCACTGCGGCGCTGCTCCTGTTCGCCGCAGGTGCAGCAGCCGCAGCCTGGACCCTCCTGGGGATCCTGGTGGTGGCAGCCTCCCTGGAGGCCTTCGCCGGGTTCTGCCTGGGGTGCGCCATCTTCGGGTTCCTGCAGCGCCGCGGGCTGATCCCCGAGGACGTCTGCGAGGCCTGCAACAACATCAGCCTTCGCCGGTTGTGACCTTCACCAACTGATCGGCCATGCCGCGGACCACCCCGGGCGCTTCCAGGGCCCCGAGCCACGGCGCCGGCAGGCAGTCTTCCCCATAGAAGGCGCCCAGGATGTTTCCTGCCAGCGAGCCCGTGGTACTGCTGGGGCCGTCATGGTTCACGGCCAGAACAACAGCGTCCCGGAAATGCCGGGCCGGCCCGGCGTCCGCGTCGTCAGCGGGCAACGTGGCCAGGACTGCATACAGTGCGACGGCGAGTGCCTCCTCCGCCATCCGGCCCCCGCCAAGCACGTGGACCAGTTCCTCCGGGGCAACGATTGCCTTGTCGGCGAGACGAAGGGCGGCCTCAAGCCTCTCCGGGAGCTCCGGCGCCACGTCCGGGAGGGTGGCCGCGTGCGCGGCCACCGCGGCAGCGGCGTCCCGCAGCGCCTCGCCGGACACGAGCTTATGGATCAGGAGACTGAAGATTCCGGCGCTCTGGCGGGCTGAAGGGTGCCCGTGCGTGAGGGAGGCGGCGTCGGAACTGAGCTTGTAGACGGCGTCGGGCGCAATATGTGGAATCAGCCCGAACGGCGCCGAACGCATCACCGTGCCGGCGCCTTTGGCCTCGGGGTTGACGGGGCGGACCGACGTGCCCATCTCGCCGGAGGCCAGCCCGGTGATGCAGTCCTGCTCCGGATGCCGGCGCTGCCGCAGCACCTCGTTGCCGTCGATCCAGCGGGGCTGGGGTGCGGGCGCTGAAGCCCCGGCGTCTTCGCCCTGGTTGGCCAGCCAGCGCAGGTACGCCAGCCAGAGGCAGGCGTTCACATCCGCACCCACCCCGTCGTTGGCCCACTCCAACGCCTCCACCAGCCCGTCCACGGTATACAGGGTCAGCTGCGTG
The DNA here is from genome assembly GCF_059492155.1 of Pseudarthrobacter sp. Pseusp20. Classification (NCBI taxonomy): domain Bacteria; kingdom Bacillati; phylum Actinomycetota; class Actinomycetes; order Micrococcales; family Micrococcaceae; genus Pseudarthrobacter; species Pseudarthrobacter sp. Pseusp20. Next base: position 3,018,680 of record NZ_CP168521.1, on the reverse strand, counting down.
TCGTCGGAAAAAGGCCAGGAACCGGACAGAGCGTCAAACCCGGTCAGGCCCCGGGCTCCGAAGCGCCGGCGGATGGCGCCGATGGAATCAGCCTCCACCGCATAGCCCAGTGCATCCCCCAGCGCCCCGCCCAGCAGCGCACCGTGGATCCGGGACTTGAGGGTGGGCACAGGGGTTCCGCGGTCGATGCTCATGAAGTAAATTTACCGTCCGAAAACCGGTCCCGCCGCCTGGTCCTATCCGCCGGGTCCCTTCCGTCCCGCCGGCCATTGCGCACGGCTGGTGTCCAGCAAACGCACAGCCTGGGCTGGAATACTGCACGGGTTGCCCGGCGCCGCCCTGCAAGCTGGTGGAAGCCCCGGAACCGGCAGCAGCTGCCGCTTGCAACGCAAAGCCCAGGCCCCAAGAAGCGAAGGTCCCATCATGAGCACCCCTGTCCCCGCCCGCGACGCACTGCAGCCCGGCGCGGCCACCGCGCCCAGCGCTCTGATGCCCCGCCTGGTGGCCGAGGCCTTCGGCAGCCTCTTCCTGGCCGTGGCCGGGCTGGGCGTGCCGCTGTTCAGCATTCCGCAGTCCAGCCCGGTGCCGGCGGCCCTTGCCGCCGGCCTGGCCATCACGGCGGCAATGCTCGCCTTCGGACACATCTCCGGCGGCCATTTCAATCCCGCCGTTACCCTGGGTCACCTCCTGGCGGGACGGATCCGTGCCGGCGCCGCCGCCGCATACGCCGCCGCCCAGGTGGTGGGAGCCCTGGTGGGCGCCCTTGCCCTGTTCGGCATCCTCCGCACCCTTCCCAGCATCCCTGACAGCCGTACTGCCTTCGACACCGTGACCGCAGGCTTCGGCGAGCATTCCATCATTCAGGCCCCGCTCGCCGCCGTCGTGCTCCTGGAACTGCTGGGGGCCGCGATCATCGTGGCTGTCTTCCTTGCCGCCGGCCGCTCCGGCGGCAGCCGCAGCGCGGCGCCCGTTGCCGTCGGCCTGTCGTTCGCGGCCCTGCTGCAGGTGGGCCAGTCGGTGGGGAACCTGCCGTACAACCCCGCCCGCGCCGTCGCCTCCGCCGTCTTCAGTTCCGGCTGGGCCGTGGAGCAGCTGTGGGTCTTCCTGGTCGCGTCGCTGGCCGGCGCTGCCATCGCGGGGCTGGCGTTCCGCATTACCGGAGTGGCTGAGTCCGCTGCATCCGTTGAGGACGGCGCGGACCTCCATGACGACGAGGGCGCCGCCGAGGCCGACGACGACGCCGGGGAGGCCGACGACGACGCCATGGAAAGTGCCGGCACGGACAGGGCTGTGCCCGCAGCGGCCGCCCGGCAGGACGCAGGCGGCGTCAACGAGGCGCAGGAGTTTTTCGAAGGAAAACGGTCCTGACCGCCGCTGGCCGCGGCGTTTTCCTTGAGTGTCAGTGGTTGCCGATAGCTTAGGGATATGCGGTTACTTCACACCTCGGACTGGCATCTGGGCCGTTCCTTCCACGGCGTCGGCATGCTGGACGCCCAGCGCGCCTTCGTTGACCAGCTGGTGGCAGCGGTCCAGCGGGACAGCGTGGACGTTGTCCTGATCGCCGGCGACGTCTATGACCGGGCGCTGCCGGGCGTGGACGTGGTCCACCTGCTTGATGACGCACTGGTCCGCCTGACTGCCACGGGTGCAAAAGTGGTGCTTACCAGCGGGAACCACGACTCCGCCATCCGCCTGGGTTTTGCCTCCCGCCTGCTGGAACGCGGGGGAGTGCACCTGCGCACCAGGGTGGAGGACCTCGCCCACCCGCTCCTGCTGCCGCTGGGCGCGGATGCTGCCGGAAAGGACGCCGTCCTCGCGCTGTACGGCATCCCATGGCTTGAGCCCAGGCTTGTCGCCGAACAGCTGGGGGCGGAAACGCCAAGCCATTTCGAGGTAACCCGGGCGGCCACCGCCCTGATCCGGGAGGACATCGCCCGGCGTGCGGCTTCCGCCACCGTCCACTCCGTAATCCTGGCCCACACATTCGCCAGCGGCGGCATCAGTTCGGACAGCGAACGGGACCTCAGCATCGGCGGAGTGGGCGCGGTGCCGCTGGACCTCTTCGACGGCTTCAGCTACACCGCCCTGGGCCACCTGCACGGGCGTCAACAGCTGTCCGGCTCCGTCAGGTATTCCGGGTCGCCGCTGGCCTATTCCTTCTCCGAGGCCGCCCACCGGAAGGGTGCCTGGCTGGTGGACATCGGTCCGGCGGGAGTCACATCCGTGGCGGAGGTCCTGTGGGAGGCCCCGCGGTCCCTCGCCGTACTGCGCGGAACCCTGGAAGATCTCCTGGCGGACCCGGGCCACGCCTGGGCTGAGACCGCCTACTGCCAGATCACCCTGACGGATGCCCAGCGTCCCGCCCGTGCCATGGAACGGCTCCGCGCCAGGTTCCCGGACACCCTGGTCCTGTCCTTCGATCCGCAGGGCGGGGCTGCCGCCCCCCAGGCCAGCTACAGCAGCAGGCTCGCGGGCGCACCGGATGACCTCGCCCTGTGCTGCGGTTTCCTGGAGCATGTGCGGGGACGGGCTGCAGACCCGGCGGAGAAGAACGCGCTCGCCGCCGCGCTGGAAAACGTCAGGCTGCTGGAGGCGTCACGGTGAGGATCCACCATCTGCGCATCTCCGGGTTCGGCCCTTTCGCCGGAACCGAGGACATCGACTTTGACCGCCTCAGCGCCCATGGCCTGTTCCTGCTGAACGGGCCCACCGGTGCCGGCAAGACCAGCGTGCTGGATGCCATCTGCTTTGCCCTGTACGGATCTGTCCCCGGTGCCCGGCAGGACGGCAAGCGGCTGCGCAGCGACCACGCGGAACCTGGTCAGGAACCTTCCGTGACCTGCGAGTTCTCCTCGCAGGGCCGCCGCTTCGAAGTGACCCGCTCGCCGGCGTGGGACAAGCCCAGCGCGCGGGGCAAGAATGGCTTCACGGTCCAGCAGGCAAAGACGCTGCTCCGCGAACGGATCGACGGGGCGTGGGTGGAAAAGTCCGCGCGCAACGACGAAGCAGGCGCGGAGATCATGGCGCTGCTGGGCATGGACCGTGAGCAGTTCACCCGGGTGGTCATGCTGCCGCAGGGTGATTTCGCTGCCTTCCTCCGCTCCAAGGCCGCCGACCGCCTGGACCTGCTGCAAAAGCTCTTCGGCACCCAGCGCTTCGAGGCCCTGGAACAGGAACTCTCGCGTCAGGCTGCCGCCGCCCGGGAGGACGTCGCCGCCCTGTCCGGCCAACTCGGCCTCCTTGCCTCGCGTGCCGAAACCGAGGCCGCTCCGCTCCGGCTTCCTGATGCCGGAGCTCCGCCGGCGGACGACGTCCCCGGCCGCCTTGACTGGCTGCAGGCTTCCGTTGCCGGCCGGCTGGCGGAACTCACGGAGCACGCCGCAGCCGCGGCGGCGCTCAGCCAGGACCGCCGAAGTGAGGTGGACAGCGAAGCCGCGCGGCATGAGCGGCACCGGAAACTCCAGGCGGCCACCGCCCGGCGGAAGTCCGTGGAGGACGGGGCCGCGCATCGCGATGAGCTCTCCTCCCGTCTGGCCCGGCACCGCCAGGCCGAGGTCCTCCAGGGGCAGCTGCAGGCCGTGGACGCTGCGGCAGCCAAGGTCCACAACGCGGAAGCCGCTGCAGAATCTGCCCTGACGTTGCTGCGGATGGCTGCCACGGACGACGGCGAACTGGCCCGGCTGGGCCTGGAAACCCTGGGCTCCAAAACACTGGGCTCCAAATCACCGGGCTCCGAAACACCGGGCTCCGAAACACTGGGTTTGGAACCATTCGCCGCCGGAGGCAGGGTCCCCGGGGCAGCGGACGAACTGGGCCGGCTGCGTTCGCTGCTGGCCGTCGTCGAGGCCCGGCTGCCGGACGAGGACAGGCTCCAGGACCTGCGGAAGCGGCACCGGAGCCTGGCCGGCCGGCAGGAAGAGCTCCGGCTCACCGTGGAGACGCTGGGGAATCGCGCAGCCCATTTGCAGGACGAGCGGGCGGTACTGGCCGACGGTATGGACCAGCTGGAAGCGCGCTCCATCGAGGCGGCACTCCGCCGCAAGGAAGCCGCTGCGGCCGCGGAACTGCTGGACATCGTCCGGCGGCACGGGCGGGCTGCCCAGCGGAGGGACCTGGCCAGGATCCGCCATGACGATTCGCGGGAGGACCTCCTGGAGGCAAAACGCCATTGGCTGGACCTGCGGGAGGTCCGGCTCGCCAACGCCGCATCCGAGCTGGCAGCCAAGCTGGTTGCCGGCGAGCCCTGCCCCGTCTGCGGAAGCGGGCAGCATCCCCGCCCCGCGGATGGCGGCACTACCGGCCCGGGCCTGGCCCAGGATGAAGAGGAAGCCCACCGCTTATACGAGGCCGCAGAGGCAGCCCATGCCCTGGTTGCCGCTGACCTTGCAGAAGCGGAGCAGGCCGTGGCAGTCCTCGCCGGCCAGGGCGGGACCACCCCTGTTGAAGAGGCACGCGCCGGTGCCGAGGCCGCCCTCGCTGCCGCCGCGGACGCAGAGAAGGCCGCAGAGGAGCTGCAGGACAGGCGGCAACGGCTGGAAGCGCTGGATGCCGGTCTGGGGCAGGCGCGTGCCGCGCTGTCCGAAACAGAGGCAGAGCTGTCCCGGACTGCCGTGTCCCTTGCCGAGGCGGCCGAACAGGCTGCAGCACTGGACAAGGCGCTCGCCGCCCTGCGCGGCCCCCACCCCAGCCTGACCCGCCGGCTGCGGGCACTCGAGGACGCCGCAGCAGTCCTGGACAAGGCCGTCGAGGCGCAGACGCGGCTGGACGCGGCGCGGCTGCAGTCCGCCGAAGCGCAGGAGCAGTTGGAACTGGCCCTGCCGGGTGCGGGTTTCGCCACGGCAGACGACGTCCGCAGCCAGCTCCTTGGCGCCGCCGAAGCGGCAGCCCTGGAAGCCGCCGGCCGTGCAGCCCAGGACGAAGCCGCGCGCGTTGCCGGATTGTTCGAATCCGAGGACATTGTGCTGGCCCTGGAAGAAGCCGCGGACGGCTTCCGGGCAGACGAGGAGCGGCTGGCAGCGCTTCGCCTGGAGTCGGCCACTGCCCAGAATGACGCGCGGGAAGCCGATCTTGCCGCCGGTCTCGCCTCGCGTTGCCTGGAATCCCTGAAAACGATCGCCGCCGACTACCAGGAGCTGGTCCGCGCATCCCGGGAACCGGCGGAGCGGGCACAGATGCTTGCCGGGCTGGCTGACGCCGCAGCCGGCCGGGGTGAGAACACGTACCGGATGAGCCTGAACAGCTACGTCCTGGCGGCGCGGCTGGAGCAGGTGGCCCTCGCCGCGTCCGAACGCCTGGTGGCCATGAGTGATGGCCGCTACCTGCTCCAGCACACCGACGCCAAGGCAGCGCGTGGCGCAAAATCAGGGCTGGGACTTGAAGTGGTGGACCAGTGGACGGGCTTCCGGCGGGACACCTCCACCCTGTCCGGGGGCGAGTCCTTCATGGCGTCGCTCTCGCTGGCACTCGGGCTGGCGGACGTCGTCCAGCAGGAGGCCGGAGGGGTGGAAATCGAGACCCTGTTCGTGGATGAGGGCTTCGGAAGCCTGGACGAACAGTCCTTGGAACAGGTCATGGATGCCATTGAGGGGCTCCGCGACGGCGGCAGGGTGGTGGGACTGGTCAGCCATGTTGCCGAGATGAAACAGCGCATCGGGACCCAGCTGCAAGTGATCAAGAGCCGGAACGGCTCCACGCTGCGGATCTCCGAGACTGTGGACGCCCTCGCCTGACCCGGCCGATATACTGGAGCGCGTTACCGGGTTGCGCGCATCGGGAGGAGGGACGATGCGCACCTATTGAACGAGCCCGGAATTGACACCACAAACTACTCCTTCAACCACCCCCGACACTCCTGCCCGCACCGCCGCAGAGCAGGAAACCTCCAGCCCGGACTCCATGGAACGGGCAGCGAGGGGGCGTTTTTCCCGGCTGCCGCAGCTCGCCGGCAGAAGCTTCATTCCCTTGGGACTTTTTGCGCGGCTTCCCCTGGCCATGCTGGCCATGGGCACGCTGACCCTGGTCACCTCGGTCACGGGTTCCTTCGCCGCCGGCGGGGCCGCGGCCGGCGCGGTGGGCATCGGCTCCGCGCTCGGAGCTCCGGTGCTTGGAGCCCTGGCGGACAGGCGGGGACAACGGCCCGTCCTGCTCCTGTCCGCTCTGCTCAACACCGTGGCGGTGCTGGCCCTGGTCTTCATCGCCAACACCACATCCGAGGCGGGGGATTTCCCGCCCGCCGTCCTGGTGGCCGCCTTCGCCGCCGGCGCCACCTGCCCCCAGGTGGGACCCCTGGCCCGGGTCAGGTGGATGGCGCTGACAACCAATGCCGCAGGTCCGTCGGCGCCGTCCGGTGGCGCTGCCCGTGAGCTGGACACCGCGCTCTCCTACGAGAGCACGGCCGATGAACTGACGTTTGTCCTGGGACCGGCCCTGGTGGGAATCCTGGCCAGCCTCGTGGCGCCCTGGCTTCCCCTGGCGCTGGCAGCGGCCATGACCATCACCCTTGTCCCTGCCTTCGCGGTGCACCCTACCCATGGCGCCGTACCTGCCACCGGTCGTCCCGTCCGCAGGAAAAGCACGGGCAGGGCACAACCCGTGAAGCTGCCATGGGTCGTTGCCTTGCCGGTTCTGGCCATGGTCTGCATGGGGACCTTTTTCGGTTCCACCCAGGCCGCCCTCAGCGCCTTCTCTGCGGGGCTCGCAGGCACGGAAATTGCGGGCCTGCTGTACGCCGTGATGGGCCTAAGCTCTGCAGTGGCGGCATTCTCGGTTGCTTACTGGCCGCGGCGCGCCGGCCTGGCACTGCGCTGGGTGCTGTGCGCAGCCCTGATGGCGGGGCTGGCGGTCCTGCTGCTGTTGCCGGCATCGCTGCCCATGATGGCGGCGGTCCTGCTGGTCCTTGGACTCCCGGTGGGTCCGGTCATGGTCACGGTCTTCGCCGTGGGCGGACAGGTGGCTCCCGCCGGCCGGCTTGGCACGGTCATGACCGCGCTGGCCAGCGGTATTGTTGCCGGAACGGCCATCGGGTCCTCGATTGGGGGACAGCTGGCCCAACTCCACGGCCCGGCGGCGGCGTTCCTTGTCCCGGTCTGCGCGGCCGCAGCGCTGGCGCTGCTTGGGGCCGGGGCCGCCGTCGTGCTCCGCCGGAGGACCTGACAGGGCCTCCATGCCAGCCTGCCGCCCTCCCGCCGCTACGCCAGTTGGCCCTCGATCCTGGCGGCGCTTGCGGCGATGGCCGCCCCCACCGTTTCCGGATCATGGGCGGAACGGATGTAGACGACGGCGAGGGCGGCCGGGCGCCCGCCGGGCACCCGGACAGGGGCTGCCAGCGAGGAAACCCCGGCAATGACCTCGTCATGGCTGGCTGAGTAACCCCTCCTCCGTGCTTCCGACGCCTCCGGACGGTAGGGGATACCCGTATCCAAGCGGTCCCACTCGGCTTCGGACAGGGCCGACTGGATGGCGATACCCGGCGCGCCTGCGTTGATGGGGTGGCGCGTACCAGGGTGCTGGGCCACGGTGGCGCCCGAATGCCGCGGCTCAACCGTGACGAGCGTGATGCAGTCATGGTGGTCCCACACCGCCACGAACGCCGTCATATCCAGCGAGTTCGCCAACTGGGTGAGCTCGGGAAGGGCGGCGCTCTGCAGGTTGCGCGATACTCCCCGGGCCAGGACCGCCAGGCCGGGGCCGGGCTGGACCCGTCCGGCATCGTCACGCACCAGGAGGGAATGGTCTTCCAGGGTACGCAGGATCCGGTAGGCCACCGAACGGTGGACACCCATGGCGTCGGCCAGTTCGGCGATGGTCAGCGGGCCCGGGGCAGCTGCCAGGATCTCAAGGGCGCGGATGCCGCGCGAAAGGGTCTGGGACGGCGAAGCCTGCGGCTCCGCCGTCCGGGCTGCGGCTGCTGGAGGTGTCATGAAATCCATCCTAGGGGCGAACGCGCGGCCTGCCGTGACTCTTGTCTCATCCGGGCGCACCGGGTATTGTCCTCTATACGAACTCGCAGTTCGAATATAGAACTCAATGTCGGGCACATCCCCTTGGAAAAAAATCCGCACCCCGTGTCCCGCATCACAATTCCGTAGTACCCTACTAACTAACTGACCGTTCTGTCGGTAATTCTGAAGGCGTCCGGGTGGCACAGCTGCCCAATAAACAATGGAGTTTCAATGACCACACCTTCCAAGGTGGATACCCCCGCCGGTCCCAGCAGCCGGCGGGAGGAACGCAAGGTCCTCGCCGGCACCCTCGTCGGCACCACCATCGAGTGGTACGACTTCTTCATCTTTGCCCAGCTGACCGCAACGCTGCTGTCGCCGCTGTTCCTGGCACCGCTGAACGAGTCCAACCCGGGACTGGCGCAGATCCTCTCGTTTGCCCTCATCGGCATCAGCTTCCTGTTCCGCCCGCTCGGCGCTGTTGTCGCCGGACACCTGGGCGACCGCCTGGGGCGTAAGGCGATGCTGGTCTTCACCCTGGTCATGATGGGCGCCGCGACGGCCCTGATCGGCATGCTCCCCACGTATGCGCAGATCGGCGCCTGGGCTCCCATCCTGCTGATCCTGCTGCGCGTCATCCAGGGCTTCTCGGCCGGCGGGGAATGGGGCGGCGCCGCCCTGATGGCTGTTGAGCATGCACCCATCAGCCGCCGCGGCCTGTTCGGGGCCTACCCGCAGATCGGCGTTCCCGTAGGCATGATCCTGGCCACCGGCCTGCTCTACTTCCTCAACACCGGCATGTCCAAGGAAGACTTCGCGGCATGGGGCTGGCGCGTGCCGTTCCTGCTCTCCATCGTCCTGATCGTGGTGGGCTACCTGATCCGCCGCGCAGTCGCCGAGAGCCCCGTCTTCCAGGAGATGGCCCTGCGGAAGAAGGAAAGCAAAGCGCCGCTGGGCGAGCTGATCCGGAACCACAAACTGCCCGTCCTGTACTCCACCCTGATCTTCATCGGCAACAACGCCGCCGGGTACCTGCTGATCGCGTTCTTCATCTCCTACGCGACCAAGACCCTGAAGATGCCCACCCCGCAGATCCTCCTGGCCACCACGCTGGCGTCCTTTGGCTGGCTGATCTTCACCCTGGTGGGCGGCTGGCTGTCGGACCGGATCGGCCGCGTGAAGACCTTCCTCACCGGCTACGCCATCGTCTTTGCCTGGATGATCCCCATGTTCGCCCTCATCGACACCAAGAACATCCTGCTCTACGGCGTCGCCCTGTTCGTCCTGACCATCGGCCTGGGCCTGTCCTACGGTCCCATGTCGGCCATGTATGCAGAGATGTTCCCCGCCAACGTCAGGTACTCCGGCATCTCCATCGGCTACGCCTTCGGCGCCATCCTGGGCGGCGCCTTCGCGGCCACCATTGCCGAGTCACTGCTGCAGGCCACCAAGTGGACCGGTTCGATCGGCATCTACATCATGGTCCTCTGCGTCATTTCGGCCGTCGGCGTGGTGCTGGCCAAGGAAACCAAGGGCCGCCCGCTGGGCGTCAGCAACCACCACTGATCCCCATCGCCCCCGGACGACGTGGGCAGGACTGCAGGCCCGGACCGCAAGGTCCGGGCCTGCTGTGCTTCCGGGCGGCCTAGTGCGCCAGCAGCCTGACCGCGTCGTCGTCGCTCAACTGCCCAAAGTGCCGGTAATAGCTTCCAACAGCCCGGAATCTTCCCGGCAGGTGCAGGCACACCACGGCTTCGCACACCCGCTCAAGCGAGGCTTCGGCGTCGATCGATCCCACGGGAGCTGCCGCCACCACGGCAGCCGCGCCGCCCTCCCGCATGGCTTCGACGGCGGCACGCATCGTGGCGCCCGTGGCCAGGCCGTCATCCACCAGGAGGACGGTCCTGTCCGCCACGTCGATGCCGGTTCCCGGATACAGCTCCACCCGACGGAGCAGTTCGTCCCGTTCGCGCCTCTCAACGTCATCCAGCCATTCCTGCTGCACGCCGTGGTCAAGGACGCGTTCCAGCAACGGCTTGTTGATCAACCGGACCGTGCGCCCTAGCGCCCAGGCCAGGGCCCCAAAGGCGGTTTCCTCGTGACCTGGAATGCCCAGCTTCCGCACCAGGACGGTGCCCAGGGGCAGGCCGAGGGCAGCCGCTGCAGCCGCGGCGACAGGAATACCGCCGCGCGCCAGACCCAGGACCACGGTGTCCGGCTGTTCCCGGAACTGTCCAAGCGCAGCGGCCAGGCGGTGGCCGGCGTCAGTGCGGTCTTCGAAACGCGTACCCATCTGTCCCTCCCGGCAACTGCGGCCTGCCTGCCCCCAGCGTACTGCTGGATGCCCTGGCGGTTTCAGCCCGGGGCCAGGCTTTCCAGCAAGACCCGGGCCCTGCCTAGACGGACAGGAACGAGATCGCGGCCTGCTTGAAGGCCCTGCTGGTGATGGCGTTGGTGTGGTTCCGGCCCGGGAGGACCAGCTGTTCGACCATGGAACCGGCGCCGCGGGCCAGCTCGGCGAGCCTGGGCAGGATCGCGGCGCGTTCGTCCTTGTCGCCCGCCACCAGCAGCATGGGAACATGGGGGACTGCCTCGGCGGGGTCGTAGGGCTCGGCCTTGATGGCCTCCACCAGGGACAGCAGCGCGAAGATGTTGTTGTTCGGCAGCAGCAATGCCATCTTCAGGAGCTGGGCGGTCGATTCGTCCTGGATCGGTGTCCCGTCCGCAAGGTAGTCCTGGGCGGCGATGAGGTCGAATGCAGCAAGGGGGTCGGAGTCGTTGGGGCCGCCGAGCACCAGCCGGTGCACCAGCTCGGGCTGGGTTGCGGCGAACTCCCAGGCGAGCCTGGATCCCAGGGAGTAGCCCACGACGTCCAGCCCGCTGGAAGGGTCGCCGTCCTGCAGGGGGTGGACGCCGGCGTCGAACGCCGCCTGGAGCAGGTCCGCCCTGATCCTGCTGGGGGAGTAGGAGTCACGGTCCTCCGGCGCGCCGCTGCGGCCGTGGCCGGGAAGGTCCACGGTGATGACCCGGCGGCCGGCCTCGAGCAGCGCCGACACCCAGCCGGTGTCCTCCCAGTTGAGCTTGGAGGAGGAGGAGAAGCCGTGCAGCAGCAGGACCGGCCGCAGGCCGGCATCGTTTGCGGGCTCATGGACCGCCACATACAGCTGGGGGTCGGTGCCTTCAACGGTGTGCGCGTGCTGCTGTCCGGTGTGCCTGCCGCTCATGGTGTCAGTTCCCCAATCAGGTACGGCGCCTGGGCGGGCCCGGCGCGTCGGTGCGTCTTCCTTGGAAAGGTACGCACCACTCTACCTGTTGGCAGGCTGGTCCCTGCCGGTGAGGCGGGCCCCGGCAGCACACGCCAGCGCGATGCCGGCAACCAGGGCGAAGGTGCTGAAAAGCTGCACCCGGCTGCTCTCCGCGCTGAGGCCGACGGCGAAAATCACCCCAAGGAGGACCAGGCCCAGGATGGTCAGGCCGGGAAAGCCCTTCATCCGCAGCGGAAGCGGGATTCCGTCCCGGTCTGCCCGGCGGCGCAGGATCAACTGGGAGACCAGGGCGCTGCCCCAGACCACCAGGCACGTCGATCCCACCAGCTGGAACAGGGCGGGCAGGATCCGGTCCGGGAACAACAGCTCCAGGACGGTGGCGATGAAGCCGAAGGCCACCGATACCGCCACTGCGGCCAGGGGCACGGCGGCGCCGTTGAGGCGGGTCAGGACGCGCGGCGCTTCACCGCGCTGCGCCAGGGAGTACACCATGCGGGACGCGCCATAGAGGTTGGCGTTCAGTGCCGAGAGAAGTGCGACGACGGCCACCAGGGTGATTGCGGTGGACGCACCGGGGATCCGGGCCGCATCCAGCACCCCGGCGAAGGGGGAGGCCAGGCTGCTGGACGTGGCGGGGAGGACGGCGGCGATGACGAAGACAGAGCCGATGTAGAACACCAGGATGCGCCACACCACGGTCCGGATGGCCTTGCCCACGCTGCGTTCCGGGTCCTCGGTTTCGGCCGCGGCCACCGAGACGATTTCCGTTCCGCCGAATGCGAAGATCACCACGAACAGGGCCGCCGCAACGCCGCCCAGACCCTGGGGAGCAAAGTTGCCGGTAAGGTTTCCGGCTCCCGGGGAGTCGACGCCGGGCAGCAGCCCCAGGAGCAAAGCGGCCCCCACTGCAAGGAACAGCACGATGACGGCCACCTTGAGGATGGCGAACCAGAACTCGAACTCACCGAAGTTCCGGACACCGGCCAGGTTGATGCCGGTAAACACCACCATGAACAGCAGCGCCAGCGCCCAGACCGGGATCATGGGCCAGACGGAGAACAGCAGCCCGGCGGCGCCCAGTGCCTCGGCTGCGATCACCACCACCAGCTGCAGCCACCACAGCCATCCGATGGTGGCCCCGGCCGTACGCCCCATGGCCCGCCCGGCGTAAACGGAAAAGGCGCCGCTGTTCGGGTTGGCGGCCGCCATTTCGCCCAAGGCCCACATCACCAGGATGATCAGCGTGCCGGCCACCAGGTAGGAGATGAGGACTGCCGGTCCGGCGGCCTGGACACCGGCACCCGATCCCAGGAACAAGCCTGCGCCGATGGCACTGCCCAGCCCCATCATGGTGAGCTGGCGCGGCTTCATGCTGTGGCTTGCCGGCGTCTTGGGCGGGGCTGCGGCGGACATGGTCCGGCCAGACTTCATCGTCATTGGGATGGTGCACCTTCTGGGGCTGGTTCGACAGTCCGGTCCGGATGGTCCGGGGGTCCTTGTGGGACCTTTTGAATTTACCGGCTTCGAGGAGCCGCCCAAAAACGGCAGGAAGAACCGCCAGGGGAGAAGGGCGGGCGCGCCCTGGACCCTGGACCGTGCCGGCGTCCCCAGGCGGCAGCAGAAACATTTCCCATTCCTGCGCCGCTGGTCGTAGAATTAGTTTTGGTCAAGTTGACCATAACTCTGAAGAACCGCCGCATCCGGCGATGGGCACGACGAGAGGCGGTGGAACGTGTACTACAGCTCGGCAAACGTGTCTGAGCGGCAGGCCGCGCCGCCGTCGCTGGCCATTTCCACGGTGATCTTCGCCCTGCGGCCCAGTGAAACGTCGGGCCGTCCCACGCTGTGGCTGCCCCTGGTGCGGCGCATCCGTGAGCCCTTCAAGGGGCTGTGGGCACTGCCGGGCGGCCCCCTCAGCCATGAGGAGTCGCTCCAGGACGCCGCGGCCAGGAACCTGCGGGAAACCACAGGCCTGGCGCCCCGCTACCTTGAGCAGCTGTACGCCTTCGGCGGCCTGCACCGCTCACCCACGCAGCGCGTGGTCTCCATCGTGTACTGGGCCCTGGTCCAGCCCACGGAGGCTGCGCTCGCCGACGAATCCGAGAACGTGCGGTGGTTCCGCGCGGACCGCCTGGGCGGTCTGGCCTTCGACCACAACGCGATCGTTGACTACGCCCTCGGGCGACTGCGCAACAAGCTGGCCTACGGCTCAGTGGCGTACCACCTGCTGGGCGAGTACTTCACCCTGGCCCAGGTCCGCGAAGTCTACGAAGCTGTCCTGGACCGCGAACTGGATCCCGCCAACTTCCGCCGGCAACTCAAATCCACCCCGGAAATCGAAGAAACCGGGGAATACCTCCAAGGCGGGAAACACCGTCCGCCACGCCTCTACCGCTACACCGGCCGGCCAGGCCTTGACCCAGACAACAGGAGCACACCATGAGCAGCGTCAACACGGCAATCCAGCTGATCACGCGCGAACAGGCCGAAAAAGGCGCAGCCGAACGCAGCACCTGCAGCCCGGCACTGGCGAGCGGACCCTGGGACTACGACCTGGCCGAGGCGCTGGCGGGTGTCCCCGCCTACGGCCCGGGTGCATCCAGCGCCGACCCCGCCCCCGCCACCACCCCGCGCCAGGGCCAGCTCCCCGAGGAATACAAGCGGGCCAGCGACGCCGAACTCGGCGAACGGATCAAAGCCGCCAAAGCCGAACTGGGGGAACGCGCCGTCATCCTGGGCCACTTCTACCAGCGCGACGAGGTGATCCAGTACGCCGACTTCGTGGGTGACTCCTTCCAGCTCGCCAACGCGGCACTCACCAGGCCGGAGGCCGAGGCGATCGTCTTCTGCGGGGTCCATTTCATGGCCGAAACCGCGGACATTCTCTCCACCCCGGAGCAGGCGGTCATCCTGCCCAACCTCGCCGCCGGCTGCTCCATGGCCGACATGGCGGACGCGGACTCCGTGGAGGAATGCTGGGAGCAGCTGGCGGAGATCTTCGGCACCGAGCCCGACGCCGACGGCCGGGTTCCGGTCATCCCCGTCACCTACATGAATTCCTCCGCAGCCCTGAAGGCTTTCTGCGGCGAGCACGGCGGCATCGTCTGCACCTCCTCCAACGCCAGGACCGTCCTGGAGTGGGCGTTCCAGCGCGGACAGCGGGTGCTGTTCTTCCCCGACCAGCACCTCGGCCGCAACACCGCCAAGGCCCTGGGCGTACCGCTTGGGCAGATGCCCATGTGGAACCCGCGCAAGGACCTCGGCGGCAACGACGAACAGGCGCTGCTCGACTCCCGGGTGATCCTCTGGCACGGGTTCTGCTCCGTGCACAAGCGCTTCAACGTAGCCCAGATCGAGAAGGCCCGCGCCGATTTCCCCGGCGTGCAGGTGATCGTGCACCCCGAATGCCCCATGGAAGTGGTGGACGCCGCCGATTCCGCCGGCTCCACCGACTTCATCAAGAAAGCCATCGCCGCAGCCACCGAGCCCACCACGTTCGCCATCGGCACCGAAATCAACATGGTGAACCGGCTCGCCGCCGAATACCCGCAGCACACCATCTTCTGCCTGGACCCGGTGATCTGCCCCTGCTCCACGATGTACCGCATCCACCCCGGTTACCTTGCCTGGGTGCTGGAGGAACTGGTGGCCGGCCGCATCGTCAACCGCATCACGGTGGCTGACGATGTACAGGCCAACGCCAGGACGGCGCTCGAGCGCATGCTCGCTGCGAGGCCCTGATGCGCCGCGGGCCCGACGCACCCGCCCGCCGGCTCGCCGTCGTCGGAAGCGGCATCGCGGGACTTTACGCCGCCCTGCTTGCCGCAGATGCCGGCGCCGACGTGGTGCTGGTGACCAAAGGCGCACTGGAGCACAGCAACACCTGGTACGCGCAGGGCGGCATCTCCGCGGTGCTCGCCGAACCTGCGCCGGGGGACACCGTTGCCGCGCACATCGCGGACACGCTCCGGGCAGGGGCGGGGCACTGCAACGAGGACGCCGTCCGGCTGATGTGCACGCAGGCACGGCAGGACATCGCCGGCCTCCAGCGCTACGGGGTGGCGTTTGACGCGGGGCCAGCTGGAGCGGGCCACGGTGACGCAAGGCACGACGGCGGCCCGGCCCTTGGGCTCGAGGCAGCACACAGTGCCCCGCGCATCCTGCACGCAGGAGGGGACGCCACGGGCGCGCGCGTCGCCGGTGCACTGATCCAGGCGGTCCTGTCCCTGCGGGACGCGGGTAAGTTGACGCTCCTCACGGAAGCCCACGTCACAGCCCTCACCACCCGCGACGGGAATGTGAGCGGGGTCGAATACCACCAGGACGGCCGCAACCTCAGCCTGGACGTGGACGCCGTCCTGCTCGCCACCGGAGGAGCCGGCCAGTTGTTCGCCCAAACCACCAACCCCGCCGTGGCCACCGCCGACGGCCTGGCGCTCGCCGTCCGCGCCGGCGCAGCCACGGCAGACCTCGAATTCTTCCAGTTCCACCCCACCTGCCTGGTCAGCTCCGCCACAGCCCACCCCGGACGCCTGGACGGACCCCTGCTGATCTCCGAAGCCGTCCGCGGCGAAGGCGCCGTCCTGCTCGACTCCAACGGCCGGCGCTTCATGAAGGCCTACCACCCAGACGCCGAACTGGCACCCCGCGATGTCGTCTCACGCAGCATCGCCCTCCACCTCGCCAAACTCGGTGACCCCAACGGCCACGTCTACCTCGACGCCCGCGCCATCGAACAGGCCAGGGGCAACGGGTTCCTCCAACAGCGGTTCCCCACCCTCACCCGCAAGACCCTCGACGCCGGTATCGACTGGACCCGCGAACTGGTCCCCGTCGCACCTGCCGCCCACTACTGGATGGGCGGCGTAACCACCGACCTCCACGCCCGCACCACCGTCCCCGGGCTCTACGCAGCCGGTGAAGTTGCGTGCACCGGCGTCCAAGGGGCAAACCGGCTGGCCAGCAACTCCCTCCTCGAGGGACTCGTCTTCGGCCGCCGCGCTGTTGAATGTTTCCTGGGGGGCAGCTCCGCAAGTCCCTCGGCGCCTGCACTCGCGCCTCGCACCGGCGGTCGCCTCGCAAGCTCGGCGGCCAGTGCGGACGCTCACGCAACAACGGCGCTTTCGGGACTTCCGAAGCTGCCCCACCCATCCACCGCCACGCCGCCGAACCCCAGCGTGTGGAGAACGCACCGGAGTCCTGAACCCTTTGATACACCTGAGCACTTCTCCCGGGACGCTCTTCGTCGACTGATGACTGCCAATGCCGGGGTGCTGCGTTCCGGGGAGTTGTTGCTTGAGGCGGCTGTCACGCTTGACCACTGGGCCGCCGTCGTCCGTCCCCATGCCAGTTCTTCCTCTTCCGACCCTGTGGTGAATGAGGACCGGAACCTCCTTTTGGCTGCGCAGCTGCTGGTCGCCGGAGCTCTCCGCCGGCCTGAATCCCTTGGGGCGCACTACCGCAGTGATGATCCCGCAGACCCTGAAACCACTTACCCTCCGCGCCCGAAAGCGAGCCTGCTCCATGACTGAACCCGCCGTGATCGACCAGGCAGCCACCCTGCGCCCCGCACTGGACCTCACCCTTCCCGCGGCACCGGTCAGGGAGATCCTGGAACGGGCCTTCGCCGAGGATGCACCCTCCGGCGACATCACCTCGCAACTGCTCATTCCCGCCTCGGCCCGCGCCACGGCCGTCCTCAATGCCCGGGTGGCCGGGGTCCTCAGCGGCGCAACAGTGTTCCGCGACGCGATGCAGCTGGTGGATCCCGCCACCCAGGTGGAGCTGCTCGTGGCGGACGGAGAAGCGTTCGACGCCGGCACGCACCTTGCGAGGGTCACCGGCAGCGCCCGCTCGGTGCTGATGGCAGAACGCGTGGCGCTCAACCTGGTCCAGCGGATGTCCGCCATCGCCACCAAGACCGCCGCGTTCGTCCGGCTCGCCGAGGGGACCCGGGCGCGCATCACCGACACGCGCAAGACCACACCGGGCCTGCGCGTCCTGGAACGGTTCGCCGTACGGTGCGGCGGCGGCGCTAACCACCGGTACAGCCTGTCCGACGCGGTGCTGGCCAAGGACAACCACCTGGCCGTGATGACCGGGGGAGACCCGGCAAAGCTCACCGGGCTCCTGCTGGCCGCCAAAGCCCAGCTGGGGCACACCACCCACTTTGAAGTGGAAGTGGACAGCATGGAGCAGATCGAGCCCGTGCTGGCCGCCGGCGTGGACACCATCATGCTGGACAACTTCACGGTTGAAGAGCTGAAGGCCGGCGTGGCCCTCGTGGCCGGTCGCGCCCGCGTGGAAGCAAGCGGCAACGTCAACCCCGGCACCGTCGCGGCGATTGCCGCCACAGGGGTGGACGTCATCTCCGTGGGGGCACTGACGCACACCGTGGCCGCACT
The DNA here is from genome assembly GCF_059492155.1 of Pseudarthrobacter sp. Pseusp20. Lineage (NCBI taxonomy): Bacteria > Bacillati > Actinomycetota > Actinomycetes > Micrococcales > Micrococcaceae > Pseudarthrobacter > Pseudarthrobacter sp. Pseusp20. The sequence continues at coordinate 3,001,070 of NZ_CP168521.1, read as the reverse complement.
GGACCTGGGCCTCGACGTCGAACTGACCGCCCGGTGAGCACGCCATGATCTTCCTCGACGCCGCCGCCACCACCCCCGTCCGCCGCGAAGTACTGGACGCCATGTGGCCTTACCTCACCGGCTCCTTCGGGAACCCCTCCAGCCACCACACCCTTGGTGAGGCGGCAGCTGCGGCGCTCGCGGGGGCGCGGGCAGCGGTGGCCGGCGTCCTTGGCTGCCGGCAGGGCGAGGTCGTGTTCACTTCCGGGGGAACGGAAGCGGACAACCTGGCCGTCAAGGGCATTGCCCTGGCCCGGCAGGCGGCAAACCCGCATTGGAACCGGGTGGTGATCAGCGCCGTCGAACATCCGGCCGTGGAGGAATCCGCGCGCTACCTGGAGCGTTTCCACGGCTTCGTGGTGGACGTGGTGCCGGTCGACGCAACCGGCCAGGTCACCCCTGATGCGCTGGCCGGGGTGCTGTGCCCGGAGACCGCGCTGGTCAGCATCATGTACGCCAACAATGAGGTCGGCACCGTCCAGCCCATCGCCGCGCTCGCAGAACTCGCCCACCACCACGGAATCCCCTTCCATACCGATGCCGTCCAGGCCGCCGGATGGCTGCCGCTGGACACCAAGGCCCTGGGCGTGGACGCCATGAGCATCTCCGGGCACAAGCTGGGGGCGCCCAAAGGCTGCGGCCTGCTCTTCGTCCGGAGCCGTACGCGGCTGGAACCGGTCATTCACGGCGGCGGCCAGGAAAGAGGCCGCCGCTCGGGGACGGAAAACGTGGCCGGGGCGGTGGGGCTGGCCACGGCCCTCACGCTCGCCCACGGCCGGCAGGCCGGCCAGCAGCCAAGGGTGGCCGCCCTGCGGGACCGTTTCATCGCCGCCGTGCTGGCCGCGGTGCCGGACGCTGTCCTGACCGGCCACCCCTCCGAACGGCTGCCCTCCGTAGCATCATTCTGCTTCCCCGGAACCAGCGGCGAGTCTGTGCTGCTGGAGCTGGAACGGAGCGGCGTGGTCTGCTCCAGCGGTTCGGCCTGCGCTGCCGGCTCGGATGCGCCGTCGCCCGTGCTTACCGCGCTGGGAATTTCCGCCGAAGTGGCGCAGACAGCGGTCCGGTTCAGTTTCGACGCCTCGGTAACCCGGGAGGAACTGGACGTGGCTGCGGACGCGGTGCGGGCCGCCGTCGCCAGTGTCAAGAACCTGGGCGCGGGCAAAGGCCGCTGACCGTCGCTGCCTGGTCAGCGGTGCCGCGCGCGGCGGAAAATCCAGTGCCGCAGCATGCTGAAGCGCACCGCCGTGGCCAGGAAGCCGGACAACGTGGTGGCCAGCAGTTCGTCCGCCACGGTGGCCTCCGGATTGAACCAGTGCAGCACACCCAGGCTGCTGCCGGTGATCACCAGGGCCACGGCGATCACCACCAGGCCGTTGAGGTGGTCACGGGTGCGGCGCTGCTGGCCTGCGATCTTGAACGTCAGCCGGCGGTTCAAGGCAGTGTTCAAGAGCGACGTGAGGACCAGCGCCACCGCGTTGGCCAGCTGGGCGCCAAGCCATGGCCGCAGCAGCGCGTAGAGGCACAGTGATGCAGCGGTGCAGATGACGCCGACACCGGAGAAGCGGAGCAACTGCCGGATGACCGGATAGCGCAGGACTCCCCGGTAATGCCTGGTGGCAGGCAGGCGCCGGGTGCTGGTCTCCGGTACTGCTGGTGCGGACAGTCCCTCCCTCATCCGGCGGCACCGGCAGGACGGTCAGCGCCGCGGGCAGGGGGCAAGCAGGAGATGCGCAAAGGGCGCCCAGGACGAACCGCCATCCGTCAGTACAGCTCGCCCACGGGAATTTCCACTGCCAGCCGGTTGGAGGGCCCGGGCAGCGGGCAGGCCCAGGCCTCGTTGTAGGCGCAGGAGGGGTTGTAGGCGAAATTGAAATCCAGGACGAACATGGCGCCCGGGCCGGTGCCGGCTACGCCGTGGAAGGCGCCCTTGATGGTGTCGATCAGGTAGCGACCCGCCCCGTAGGTGCCGCCGGGCTGGCCTGCCGTGGCATCGCGGAACGGAACGAAGATCCCGCCGCCGTACCCGTGGAGCTTCCACACCGCGAGCTGGCCCATTTCGGGCAAATCGAAGGTGCCCAGCCGGACAAAGTGCACCACGCCGTCGGTCCCGGTGTCGACGCTCATCTCGCGGCCGGCACCCTCTTTGGTCAAGGGCACGTGGAACCGGTAGATGGGATCGTAGTCGGCGGTCTTCAGCCCGGAGAAGCGCGCCTTGCCCGCGGCGGTCAGCGCAGAAGCCGGGTGGGTGGCGAACATCATGTCACGCTGGTGGCGCCAGTACGAGTGTGCCTCGGACGGGCTTTCAACCGAGAGCCGGCGGACGGTGTCGTAGAGCGCAAAGGTCCTCAGCCGCCAGTCGGCGATATCCAGGGCGGAGATGTCCGCCGGGTTGTCTTCGGCTGCGCCGTGCTGCTCTTCCGCCATAACCCCCAGCCTAGTCCCCGGGCAGCGTGGCAGCCGTCCGACGGCGACACGCCGGGTATGTGCCCGGGGGAACGGATGGCCGGCGCCCGGCAGAGGGGGCCACGGAACACCGTTCCCAAGCGCAGGAAACACCGCCGTGCCGGCCCGGAGAGGAGCCGTGCCGCCATTAGGCTGGCTTCCATGACAGGCAAGGAAGTATTGAGCGCTCTTCCCCGGATGTCACTGGTGGCCGCCGTGGTCCTGCTGACGGGTTGCTCCGGATCACCGGCCGGCCCGGGATGGACGGCGCAGCCGGCAACCTCCGGGGCAGCAACCTCCGGATCTGCAGCGCCCGGGCCAACATCCGGAACGGCGTCGGCGTCACCGGACGCCGGCGGCACCATCCCGGCCCCTGCCTCCGCAACGGCCGGCGAGCCGCAGGAGGCGGCCACCGCCGCCTCCTGGAAGACATACTCGGATCCTGCCAGGACGGTGAGCTTCGACCTGCCGGCGGACTGGATCGCGCAGTCGGTGGCGCCCGAGGAAGGCGTGCTTCCCGGTGGGCTGAAGATTGAGGTGAAAAAGCCCGACGGAACCTTCGTCGCCGCGCTCCGGACCGGACTGCCGCCGTCGAACGTTGACTGTCCCGACAACGCACGGCACCCGTACACCGTGATCAGCAGCGTGCCTTTTGAGCTCTCCGTCCCGGGCGGGGAGGGAACCATCCCGCCGCGGATGGTCTACCGGGTGATCCAGGGGTACCGCTACTTCGGTTCCTACGGCATCACCAACCTGGTGGGCGGAACAGACGGGCAGGCGTGCGGGCTGCGCAACGTGGTTCGTGGTCCGGCCGGCAAGGGGGACTACTCGTTCGGCGACCTGGTGACCCTCAAAGCCTTTGCGCCGGATGAGAAAGTGGCACCGGCGAAGGCCTTCGACACCCTTGGCCAGGCCGCCCAGTACGTCAACGAAAGCGCTGACTTCGCCAACGTGCAGCGGATGCTAATGTCGCTGAAGGTCAAAAACTAGTCCCGCTGCCGGCACTCACAAGTGCGGGGTGTGCGACTTACCTTCCCCCCAACACCCCCGGAGAGACATGGAACGCTCTGTTTCCGCACGCCTGGCCTTCAGGACCATCGCCAACACCAAGGTGGCCATGGCCATCGCCGTAGCACGGAACAGCGGCTACTCATCCTTCACGGAGTCCCTCTCCGTCACTGCCGGCGGGGCCGAGGTTCCACTCACGGAAGTTTCCGACCACCACGGCGGCCGGTTCCACTACATGGAGTTTGCCCAACCCACCGACGTCAGCGTGGACTATTCCGCCACGGTGACGGGCCGCGCCGTTCCGGAAGACGCCACCCTGGCCGAGCGGATCCGCTACGTCCGTCCCAGCCGGTATGCCGAGTCGGACCGGCTGCTGCCCACGGCCTATGCCGAGTTCGAAGGGGTCCAGGGAGCGGACCTGGTGCGCGCCGTCCGCGACTGGGTCAACGGTGAACTGCGGTACATCAGCGGCTCCTCCCGCGGCACGGACGGTGCCGTGGAGACCCTCCTCAGCAGGCGCGGCGTGTGCCGGGACTTTGCGCACCTGGCCATCGCGCTGCTCCGCTCCAAGGACATCCCGGCCCGGCTGGCGGCCGTCTACGCACCGGGCCTGAGCCCGATGGATTTCCACGCCGTGGCGGAAGCCTACGTGGAGGGGGCCTGGCACGTCATCGACCCCACGGGGCTCGCGCCGCGGGAGTCGATGCTGCGCATTACCGCCGGCCGCGACTCATCAGACACGGCGTTCCTTTCCACGGTGGGTGGAAGCCTGGTGTTGAACCAGCTGCGCGTCACGGCCGTGGTTGACGGGGACCTGCCCGGCGAGGATCCCTCCCGGCTGGTGGCGCTCGGCTGACTGTCCGTCCTGGCTGTCCACCCGGCCCGGCCGTCCTGTTCGGCCGGCCCGTGCGGCCGCCGGGAAGCCGCCTGCTACCGCGGAAGGGGACCCAGCGAACTTCGCAGCTTGTCCGTGAGCCGCTTCAGTTCCTTCTGCTCCGCGGCCGTCAGGGCGGGACCCACCAGCGCGGAAATGTCCCGGACGTGCTCGCGGCCGATTTCCTTCTGCAGCTCCCGCCCCTCGTCGGTCAGCTTCAGCAGGATGCCGCGGCCGTCCTCGGGGGCCGGCATTCTGGCCACAAGCCCCCGCTTTTCGAGCCGCTCCACCAGCCTGCTCAGGCTGGACTGGCTCAACAGCACGTTGTCGTTGAGCTCGTTGAGCCGCAGCCAGCCGGACGGGCACCGGGAGAGCGTGAACAGGACGTCGTATTCGTTGACCGCCAGCTTCCGGAAAGCCCGCCCGGACTGCAGCTTGCGCATCACCGCTACCTGGGCGCGGAACAGGGACTCCCAGGTTTCGGCTGCCAGCCGCACCGGAGATTCCGTTCCTCCCGCAGCCATCACGCCTCCGCGGTGGCTTTGTCGGCGTCCTGCGATGCCAGCAGGGCGGCGACACGGCCGGCGTGGGTGGGCGGCTCGGGAACGTGCGCTGGCTTGAGGGCCGCGTACTCCTTGCGGAGCACGGGCAGGACTTCTTCGCCGAACAGGTCCAGTTGCTCCAGGACGGTCTTCAGCGGCAGGCCGGCATGGTCGATCAGGAACAGCTGGCGCTGGTAGTCGCCGAAGTGCTCGCGGAAGGTCAGGGTCTTCTCGATGACTTCCTGCGGGCTGCCCACGGTCAGCGGGGTCTGGGAGGTGAAGTCCTCCAGTGACGGTCCGTGGCCGTACACGGGGGCGTTGTCGAAGTATGGGCGGAATTCGTTTACCGCCTCCTGGGAGTTCTTCCGCATGAAGAACTGGCCGCCGAGCCCGACGATCGCCTGGTCCGCCTTGCCGTGTCCGTAGTGCTCGTACCGCTCGCGGTAGAGGCCGATCAGCTGCTGGTAGTGCTCCTTGGGCCAGAAGATGTTGTTGGCGAAGAAGCCGTCGCCGAAGTACGCGGCCACCTCCGCGATCTGCGGGGTACGGATGGAGCCGTGCCACACGAAGGGGGCCACGCCGTCGAGCGGCCGGGGCGTGGAGGTGAAGTTCTGCAGCGGGGTGCGGAACTTGCCGGACCAGTTGACGGTGTCCTCGTCCCACAGCTTGCGCAGGAGGCTGTAGTTCTCAATGGCCAGCTCCACGCCGTCCTGGATGTTCTTGCCGAACCACGGGTACACCGGGGCGGTGTTGCCGCGGCCCAGGACCAGGTCCACGCGCCCGTCGGACAGGTGCTGGAGCATGGCGAAGTCCTCGGCGATCTTCACCGGGTCATTGGTGGTGATCAGCGTGGTGGCCGTGGAGAGGATGATCCGTTCGGTCTGGGCTGCAATGTACGCGAGGGTGGTGGTGGGTGAGGAGGAGAAGAAGGGCCGGTTGTGGTGCTCGCCCAGGGCGTAGACATCCATGCCGATTTCCTCGACCTTTTTGGCGATGGCCACCGAGGCCTTGATGCGTTCGTGCTCGGTGGGGGTGCGGCCCGTGGTGGGGTCCGTGGTGATGTCGCTGACGCTGAAAACACCGATCTGCATGGCGTGCCTTTCCGTTCCTGGACTTGCTGGGCTTGGCTCCAGTGTAAACCAATTTAGATGCATTTGCATCTATCGCCGGATACAACGCAGCCACGCCGGAAATATTCCGCCGTTTAGTCTGCGCCGGGAGCGGCGCGCCGGCCGCTGACCTTGGGGACCTGGCCGGTGGTCCAGTCCATGAATTCGGCGTCGAGGTCGGCACCCGGTCCCATTTCGGGGCGGGCCTGCAGGTCGCGCAGGAGTGCCTTTTTCTCGCGCCGTCCCTCCACCAGCCGGTACAGCACCGGGACCAGGATCAGGGTCAGTGCGGTGGAGGACACCAGCCCGCCGATCACCACCACGGCCAGCGGCTGCGAGATGAACCCGCCGCCGCCCGTGATGCCCAGGGCCATCGGCGTCAGGGCGAAGACCGTGGCAAGGGCCGTCATCAGGATGGGGCGGAGGCGCTGGCGTGCGCCGTTGGTGATGGCGTCCGCCACGTTCATGCCGGACCTGCCGTCGCGCGGCTGCCGGTACTGGTTGATCAGGTCGATCAGCACGATGGCGTTGGTAACCACGATGCCCACCAGCATCAGCATGCCGATGAGCGACGGCAGGCCCAGGGGCACTCCGGTGAGCAGCAGCAGGGCCACCGCGCCGGTCGCAGCGAACGGAACCGAGACCAGCAGGATCAGCGGCTGGACGAGCGACTTGAAGGTGGCCACCATGATCACGTAGACAATGGCGATGGCTGCCAGCAGGGCCAGGCCCAGCTGCCGGAACGATTCTGCCTGCTGGGTGGTGGCGCCGCCGATCGCCGCGGTGACGCCGGCGGGCAGCTGGACGTCCGCCAGGCGCTTCTGGACTTCCGTGTTCACCGCGCCCAGGTTGGAGCCCGACGGCGTGATGGACACCTTGGCGGTCCGCTCGCCATTGCTGGCGGTGATGGAGACGGGGACGTCCACCTGCTCCACGGACGCGATGCTTCCCAGCGTTACAGGCCGGCCGCCTGCGGGCAGCGGGATGTTCCGGACGGCGTCGATGCTGGTGAACTTGGTGCCCTGGCCGATGCGGACGGGGAAATCGTTGGTATCGATCCGGACCGTGCCCGCAGGGATGGGGCTGATGGTCGATGCCAGTACCCCGGCCACCTGCTGCTCGTTCAGGCCGGCGGCGACGGCTTTGGCCCTGTCCACCTTGACCTGCACCACAGGGTTGCTGGCGGCCAGGTTGCTGGCAACTTCGCTGGTGCCGGGCACGCCCGTCATGGCCGCGACCATGGTGTCGCTGGCGGCCTGCAGGTCGGCGCTGCTGGCAGCCTTCAGCGTGATGTCCACGGTGGATGACGTGCCGAAGCCGCCCTGCTGGGTGCCCACCGATACCTTGCCCGAGTCGGGCACCTTCGCTAGCTCTGAGCGAACAGTCTCCTGGAGGCGCTCCTGGTTGGCCTTTTCGTCCGTCACCACTGTGAAGGTGGAGTTGGAGGATCCGGTCGAGGTGAGCGCGGCGAAGCCGGCCTGGGCGTTGCCGGAGGTCACCTGGACGTCCTTGATGCCGTCAATGCCCCGCAGCACCTCTTCGAGGCGGATGGCGGCGGCGCTGGTGTCGGCCAGGCTGGTCCCGGCCGGCAGCACCTGCCGTACGGTCAGGCTGTTCTGTCCCGAGTTTCCCAGGAGGTTCGTGGCAAGCAGTGGTGTCATGGCACCGGTGGCACCGAGCACCAGGACCGCGGCAACCAGGGTGATGACGGGGTGCTTCTGCGTGGACCGGAGGATGGGCAGGTAGCCGCGCTGCAGGCGGCTTCGCTGTTCGGCTTCGTGGGCCTTCGCTTTCGCCTCCTCGGCGATCCGCCGGGCCTCGGGGGAGCCGGCGGGCGCCCTGCCCGCCGCGCCCTTGGGGTTCTTTAGGAACCAGTAGGCGAGCACGGGGACGATGGTCAGCGACACCAGCAGCGACGCCAGCAGTGCCATGGTCACGGTCAAAGCGAATGGCCGGAAGAGTTCGCCGGCCAGTTCGCCGACGAAAGCGATGGGCAGGAACACCGCCACCGTGGTCAGGGTGGAGGCGGTGATGGCGCCGGCCACCTCCCTGATGGCGGTGAGGATCGCCGTCGACTTTTCCTCACCGTAGCTGAGGTGCCGCTTGATGTTTTCGATGACAACGATGGAGTCGTCCACCACGCGCCCGATCGCGATGGTGAGCGCGCCGAGCGTCAGGATGTTCAGCGAGTAGCCGGTGGCCGACAGGCCGATGAACGTGATCAGCAGGGACAGCGGAATGGACACCGCTGTGACCAGCGTGGAGCGGGCGGACATCAGGAAGAGCAGGATGATGGCTACGGCGAAGCCCAGTCCCAGCAGGCCTTCCGTGGTGAGGTCCTTGATGGACTTTTCGATGAAGGGTGCCTGGTCGAAGACCGGCGTGAACCTGGCGCTGGAGCCCAGTTCCGCCTCCAGGCCCTTCAGCGAGTCCCGCACCGCATGGGAGATGCCCACCGTGTCGCCCTCGGGTTTCTTGGTTACGGAGATGGCAAGGGTTTCGGCGCCGTTGGTGCGGGTGATGGAGGTGCGTTCGTCATCCTTGAGGGAAACATCGGCAACGGAGCCGATTGTTGCCCCATTCCTGGCACCTGCCAGCGGGAGTGCCTTGATGGCGTCCAGGGAGTCCACCGGGCTGCCAATCTGAAGCGACAGCGTCTTGCCCTGCTCCTGGAGCGTCCCGGCGGGGACCAGCGCGCCGTTATTGGACAGCGCGTCCCGGATGGAGGTGACACCTGTACCCGCCGCTGCCATGGCGTCGGCCCTGGGAAGGATCTCGATGTGCTGGGATGCGCCGCCGGTGACATCGGCGCTGCGGACGCCGTCGATCTTCTGCAGCCGGGGAACGCTCAGGCGCTGCAGGTCGGCATTCAGCTCGCTGAGCGTCTTGTCCGAGGAGACGGCGAGGAAGACGATGGGGAAGTCGCTGATGCTTCCGGCAATGGCCTGCGGCTGGACATCGCTGGGCAGGGACCGCTTGGCATTGGAGATGGCCCGGTCGATCTGGTTCCTGGCCCGGTCCAGGTTCGACCCGTACGTGAACACCATGGTGATCTGGGAGACGCCGGTGCGTGACGTGGAGGAGGTGGATTCCAGCCCCTCCACGCCGTTCAGCGCTTTCTCAAGCGGGCCGCTGACCTGCTTGTCCACCACTTCCGGCGACGCGCCCGGCATGGAGCTGAGCACCGTGATCTGCGGGAACTCAATGGAAGGGATGAGTTCCTGCTTCAGCGATGACATGGTGATCACGCCGAAGACCGAGGCGAACACGGTGATCAGTGCGATCAGGGCCCGGTTTGCCAGGGAAAGGTGCGCCAGCCGGAACATGGGTGGTCTCCTGGGGGTCTAAGTGACTGGTACATGCCCTGGGGGTGCCAGCCGCTGGCCCCGCAGGGTCAGTGGCTGGCGGAAACGCTCTCCAGCTGGAGGGACGCGGCCGTTGCCCGTTCCAGCTCCGCGGCAAGGTTCGGATTCTCATCCAGCTTCACCCCGTAGCCGGGCATCATGTCCTTGAGCTTGCCCTGCCAGCCCTTGAAGTTCTTGGGGAACGTCTTCTGCAGCAGTTCGATCATGATGGGGACAGCGGTTGAGGCTCCGGGCGACGCGCCCAGGAGCGCACCGATGGAGCCGTCGCGGCCGGCAATCACCTCGGTACCGAACTGAAGGATGCCGCCCTTTTGCGGGTCTTTCTTGATGATCTGTACACGCTGGCCGGCGGTGATGAGTTCCCAGTCCCCGCCCTTTGCCTCGGGGTAGTACTCGCGCAGTGCCTCAACCTTCTGGTCGTGCCGCTTGACCACTTCCTTGACGAGGTACGCGGTGAGGTCCATGTTGTCCTTGGCCACGGCCAGCATCGGGATGATGTTCCCGGGCCGGATGGACAGCGGCAGGTCCAGGTAGGAGCCGTTCTTCAGGAAGTTGGTGGAGAAGCCGGCGTACGGACCGAACAGGAGCGAACGCTTCCCGTTGACGTAGCGGGTGTCCAGGTGCGGAACAGACATGGGGGGAGCGCCCACGGAGGCCTGGCCGTAGACCTTGGCACTGTGCTGGGCCGCGATGGCCTCGTCCGTGCAGCGGAAGAACTGGCCGGAGACGGGGAAGCCGCCATAGCCCTTGCTTTCGGGGATGCCGGAGGCCTGCAGCAGGTGCAGGGCCCCGCCGCCGGCTCCGACGAAGACGAACTTGGCGTGGATCTTGCCGTGTTCCCCGGACTTGGGGTACTTCAGCGTCAGGTCCCAGCCGCCGTCGGAGGCGCGGGAGATCCCGGTGACGTCGTGGTTGTAGTTGATTTCGACGCCGTTGTGCCCAAGGTAGGTCACCAGCTCGCGCGTGAGTGCCCCGAAGTCGACGTCGGTGCCCTCGGCCGCGCGGGTGGCGGCGATGCGCTGCTGGGGGTCGCGTCCCTTGACGATCAGTGGCGCCCACTTGGCGATCTGCGCGTGGTCCTCGGAGTACTCCATGCTGCGGAACAGGGGGTGCGGCTTCAGCGCCTCGTAGCGGGTCTTCAGGAACCGGGTGTGGTCCTCGCCGATCACGAAGCTCATGTGCGGGACAGTGTTGATGAAGCCCTTGGGCGAACCGATCAGGTTGTTGTCCACCAAGTGGGACCAGAACTGGCGGGAGAGCTGGAACTGTTCGTTGATGAGCAGTGCCTTGCCGGGGTTGACCGAGCCGTCTTTGGCTGCGGGGGAGTAGTTGAGTTCGCAGAGGGCGGCGTGGCCCGTGCCCGCGTTGTTCCAGGGGTCCGAGCTTTCGAGGCCCGGCTGGTCCAGCCGTTCGAACAGGGAGATGGTCCAGTCCGGCTCCAGCTGCTTGAGGAATGCCCCCAGGGTGGCGCTCATGATGCCGCCGCCTATCAGGACAACGTCGGCGTGTGGGGTCTTGGAAATGAAGGTCACGATCAGTCTCCGATTGCAGCGGCTCTGGCTGTCACAGAATATCCCCGCGCGGCCCGCATACTGAAATTGGCCGGGCCCGTCAAGGCTTTAGCTGGACCTTCGTGAAAACTTCGTTTAAGACCGGCGATGCAGGGTAGCTCAGCACCCGGTCTGACAGGGCAAGCGCGGAGATGGGGAAGGCGATGGGGACTGCCGGCACGGTCGCGGCGATCTGGGCATTGATGGTGTGATAAAGCTCATCCCGTTCCTTGCCGTCAGGCAGTCCCCGTGCCCGGTTGATCTTCGAGAACACCTGGGGATCCTGGTAGCCGAACTCGCCGTTCTTCTCTCCGAAGAGAGGGCCGACGAAGTTGTCCGCGTCCGAGTACGAGCCGTTCCAGCCGAGGATGTGCAGCGCGTGGTCGCCGGCGGACTGGACCTTCTGGAGGTAGCCGTCCGACCAGTCCACGGGGACAGGACGGATATTGAAGCCGACGGCGGTGAGCTGGCGGCTGAGCTCGGCGTAAACCTTTTCCGGCGTGGGCAGGTAGGGCCGGGTGACGTTCATGGGGTAGTAGAACTTCAGTTCCTCGCCCGCGTAGCCGCCCTCCTTGAGGTAATCCTTGGCCTTCAACGGATCGTGCCCGAGTGCCGGGGCGTCATTGTTGAAGCCGCTGATCTTGGGCGGGACAAACTGCGTGGCTTTGGCCGTGTTGTCGATAAAGAACTTCCGGATCAGGGTTTCCTTGTCGATCGCAAGCTCCACCGCCTGCCGGATCTTCTGGTTCTGCAGTACCGGGATGTCCTGGTTCATGCCGACGTACATCACCGAGAACGGGTCGCGCTGCACAATCTGTTTGCCGCGCTTGACCAGTTGGTCGAAATTCCCCACGGTCACGGCGTCATAGCCGTCGATCTTTCCGTCCAGCAGGGCCTGGAGGCGAATCTGGGGATGGTTGTAGGCCTGGAAATTGATGGTGGCGATCTGGCCGCGGTCACCCCAGTAGGTCTTGTTGCTGGAGAGGGTGACACTGTCGCTGCCCCACGCCGCCAGGGTGAAGGGCCCGGTGCCGACGGGGTTCGTGGCGAACCTGGACATGGCCTGGCCGCCCCGGTTCTGGTCCAGGACGTCTGCCGTGCCGGCGGCAAGGGCCCCAGGGGACGCAATGGCGAAAGCCGGCAGGGTCAGGGCCTGGAGGAACGCCGTGAAGCGCTGCGTCAGGTCGATCTGGACGGTGTCGGCCGAGACCGCCGTGCAGCTCTTGAAGATGGACAATCCGGGCTCGTCCGAGTGCGCCTTGAACACGCTCTTGAACGAGCTGCCTGGCGCCTGCCTCCGCAACTCGGCGGGAAACGCGAACCAGCGGTTGAAGTTGGCGCAGACGGCATCGGCGTTGAATGGCGTGCCGTCCTGGAACGTAACCCCGGAGCGGAGCTTGAAGGTGTAGGTCCGGCCCTCGTTGGACTCGTTCCATTCCGTGGCCAGCAGCGGGGTCGGCTTGCCGGTGGTCTGGTCCACGCCCACAAGGCCTTCAAGGATCTGGCGGGTGATGCGCTGCGACTCCACGTCGCTGGACAGGGCGGGATCCAGTCCCAGGGGCTGGGCGGCCGTGCCGAAACTGAAGGTGGCATCAGGCTCCGCCCGCGCGGAACTGGGCGTTCCGGATGTGGGGGAAGGGGACGGCGTCCCGGTGCATGACGTCATGCCCAGCGCCATGAGGACGGCGCCGGCCTTGATGACCGTTCGCCGCGATGTACTGCTGGGCACTCGTTTATCACCTCTGGATGCTGCCGGCTCCGCCCCTTGCGGGCCGGGACCAGTCTAGAGGACAAGGCATGGGGCCAATCCCAGGCACGTCCGGGACGCGCCAGGGCCGGGCCCGCTCGTTGCAGCGGGCCCGGCCTTGGTCATGTGGGGAAGAGAGGGCTTACTTGGGCATGAGGACGGAGTCGACCAGGTAGACCGTCGCATTCTTGGTCTTGACGCCGCCGCAGACCACGTTGGCGTTGTCCACCTTGAGGTTGTCGCCGCTGCCGGTGACGGTGACGGAGCCGCCCTGGACCGTGGCGTGCGTGCCGGCAATCTTGTCCGGGGTGATCTGGCCGGGAACCACGTGGTAGGTCAGGATCTTGCTGAGCAGCGCATCGTCCGTCTTCAGGGTCTCGATCGTGGCGGCGTCGATCTTCTTGAAGGCGTCGTCCACCGGCGCGAAGACGGTGAATTCGCCGCCGTTGAGCGTGTCAACCAGGTCCACCTTGGGGTTCAGCTTGCCGGAGACTGCAGCGGTGAGCGTGGTCAGGATCGGGTTGTTGGAGGCGGCGACGGCCACCGGGTCCAGGGCCATGCCCTCCACCGAGCCCGCACCGGTGGGAACCTGCTTGGCGTAGGCGGCGCAGCCTGGGCCAACCAGGTTTGCGGCCGGGTCCATCATGCCGGCCGAGGAGCTGGCCGACGCACTGGCGGAGGGGGACGCCATGCTGGAGCTGGGGGAGGATGACATCGGCGCCGACGACGCCGACGAACCGGAGGTGCTGCCGGAACCGCCACATGCGGTGAGGCTGAGCAGAGCGGCCGCTGCAACGCCTGCGACGGTGAAAGTTGTGCGCTTGAAGGTCTGCATTTCAGTTCTCCTTGGATCGTTTTGCCTGCCGCCCCGGATGGGATGTCCGCGGCCTGCAGTCTGCCTTGGGGTAAGCACCTGCCCTTGGCTGGTGTCTCAATGGCTATTCGGCCGTTGGGCAGTGGTGGATGGGTGATCTTTGGAGTTTTTCGATTTGAGGCACTAATCCGGCCCAAGCACCGTCATGCCTTAAACGCAAAATCCCCCGGCCGAAGCCGGGGGATCCCAGGTGCGCAAGGGGGGACTTGAACCCCCACGCCCGAAGGCACAGGAACCTAAATCCTGCGTGTCTGCCAATTTCACCACTCGCGCGCGGTTTCCTGCCGGGAACCCTGAAGGTTCGACGGCGGATGCCAGTGTCCATTGTAGCGTTGCCCGGGTACGTGGCTGGGAGGGTGCCTGGACAACTGACAGGGCGGTTGCCTGCGGGGTCAGTTGTCCAGATTGAGGTCCCGCCGCAGTTTGGCGACGTGTCCCGTGGCGCGGACGTTGTATTGGGCAAGGGAAACGTTGCCAGAGGGGTCCACGACGATTGTGGAGCGGATAAGGCCCTGGTACGTCTTGCCGTAGTTCTTCTTTTCGCCCCAGGCGCCGTAAGCCTCGGCCACCGCGTGGTCCGCGTCGGAGAGCAGGGGGAACGTCAGCGACTCGTTGGCAGCGAACTTGGCCAGTTTTTCAACCGGGTCGGGGGAGATGCCAAGGACGTCGAAGCCGGAGGCCTGCAGCGACGCAAGGCTGTCCCGGAAGTCGCAGGCTTCTTTGGTACAGCCGGGCGTGGAGGCGGCCGGGTAGAAATACACAATGGTGGAGCGGCCGGGCCGGGGAGCCAGGCTGACGTCCTTGCCGGTCGAATCCTGAAGAGTGAAAGCGGGTGCTTTGTCGCCGGTAACGAGTCTTTCAGCCATTGTTTTTCTCCTTGTCGCGGGCGGGACACAACAGCCTAGTAAGCACGTGGGGCGAGTGCTAATCGGCATTTGGCTATACTTGCTGCTATGCCTGATATGGATCACTGGCCCACAGGGCGCCTCCTGTCCACTGCTGCGCGCCTCGTTGAACACTCCTGGAACGAAAAACTTGGCGCCATCGGACTCACCCACGCCGGTGTTATCGCCATCGAGGTCCTTGCCGCGCAAGGACCCATGACCCAGGCGCAGCTTGCCCAGTATGTCCGTGTCCAGGCCCAGACCATGGGCAAGACACTCAGCCGGCTTGAGTCCCACGGCCACATCGTCCGGGTCCGCAGCACCTCGGACCGCAGGAGCCACGTCGTGTCGCTCACCGAGCAGGGCAAGGAAGCCGTTGCCCAGGCCGTGGAGATGGAGCGCTCCGTGCTGGCATCGGCGTCGATCGACCCCGAACTGCTGCGCCAGGAACTCAAGGCCGTAGTGCGCGAACTGGCCAGCCAGTTCTCCACCACGCCCAGCAACGCGGGCGACCTGGTGGACAACGCCGCCAAGTAGCAGTTGGCCCCGCAGGCCGTTTAAGGAAAAGCGCGGTCCCGGCATGGAAAAGCCGGGACCGCGCTTTTTTGGTGCCCGACTGCGGGGTGCCCGTTCCGGACGCCGTGAAGCCCTAAAACAAAACAGCCTCCGGTTTGTGTTTCCACAAACCGGAGGCTGTTTTCCCAGTGGTGCACCCCCCGGGACTTGAACCCGGAACCCATTGATTAAGAGTCAATTGCTCTGCCAATTGAGCTAGAGGTGCATCTTTTTTGCTTCCATCCCCGGGCTTTTTCTTTCCCGTTGATCTCCGCAACGACATGAAACTCTACACGAACTTTTGGTGCAAGTGAAATCGGCCCGGGTGGCGGTGCGTGAATCACTGGAATGGGCGCAAAACCAGCACGAAATCAGGGTTTTCGTTGTTCGTCAGCAGCCACAAACCTCCCTGCGGGGTCCGAATCACGTCGCGGATCCGGCCGTATCCGCCTGTGAAATAGGCCACAGGGGTGCCCGCCTCTGTCCCGTTGAGCGGCACCGTCCACAGGCGCTGCCCCCGGAGGGCGCCCAGATAGGCAACGCCCCCGGCTATCTCCAGTCCGCTGGGCGAAGAATCGCTCGTCGACGGCCACACCACTTTTGCATCCTGGAACTCCGCCCGGTGCGGTGCGCCGGTGACCAGCGGCCAGCCGTAGTTGGCGCCCGGCACAATCAGGTTCAGTTCGTCGTCCACGTCGGGTCCAAACTCGCTGGCCCACAGCCTGCCGGCGTCATCCCAGGCCAGGCCCTGGACGTTCCGGTGGCCCAGGCTGTAAGTGGCGTTGCCGAACGGGTTGCCCGGGGCGGGGCTGCCGTCGGGCGTAAGCCGAAGAATTTTTCCGCCCAGGGCGTTGGGGTCCTGCGGCTGCCCGCGGCGCTGGGCGTCGCCGGTGCCCACGTACAGGAGGCCGTCCGGGCCAAAGCGGATCCTGCCGCCGTTGTGGGTGGTGGCCTTTGGGATTCCTGAAAACACAACCTGGGGCTGGCCGAGCGCCAGGGAACCATCGCCATTGGCCTTGACGGTAAGCCGGATGACGCGGTTGTCCTCCTGTGCGGTCAGGTACGTGTACAGCAGGTGGTCCGTGGCGAAGTGCGGGGACAGTGCCAGGCCAAGCAGGCCCCCTTCCCCGGCGGGGACCACGCCCGGGATTTTGCCAAGCGTTGTGGCTTTTCCTTCCCGGACGGCCTTCAGGAGCGCTGTGTCCCGCTCGGAGATGATGGCGGTGCCGTCCGGAAGGAAGACCGCCGCCCAAGGGATGCTCAGCTGGAGGTCCAGCCGTTCCTGCACCGCCGGTACGGGGGCAGAAGAAGCGGAAGGGGCAGGGGCGGTAGAGAGTGGGGGAACAACGACGGCGGTTTCCGGCGGGGTGCCGCGGCTTGCCGTGCCTGTGGCCGGTGCAGGCGGCCCGGGGGTCCCCGTGCAGGCGGCAAGCGCCAGGGACAGGGCCAGCGCCAGGCACGATGCCAGCACCTTGGATGAGTCCAGGCAAGGAAGGCCCGCCGCAACGCGGCGGGCCTTCCTCCTCTTAGAGCCGTTTGCGCCGGGGCGCGCGGAAGCCGGCGGCCTCCGCGTGTGCGGCAGATTCAAACCAGACTTCCGCCCGGGTCTGCTCATAGTCGGGATGTCCTTCTTCGTAGTAGACCATCGCGGCGGCATCGCCCTTCACGGTGTAGTCCGCCGGTCCGCTCCCATCGGGGCCCGGCGCGGCCGAACCTGCGCCATAGGGCTCATCTGCTGCGAGGTGTCCGGCCGGCTCGACGGCAGCCATACCCTGTGCCTGAGCGCCCTGGGCGTGCCCGCCTTGTGGCGGCGCGCCCTGCCCGGCCGCTGCCACGTCCTGCCCGGCCGCTGCCACGTCCTGCCCGGCCGCTGCCACGTCCTGCCCGGCCGCGGGCACACCCTGGTCCTGGCCGGAGGGCTGGTGGTGATCCGCCCCGTTCTCCACCAGGGCGGAGGACTGGGTGCGGTCCAGTGTTTCGGCCGCTGCGGCCTGTCCCTCGGTGCCATCGGCGGCTGGCGGCACGGCCGGCTCCTGGTGGGCCGGTGATGCGGACGTGTCGGCGTGGTGCCGTGGCGCGTGCCCGCCGGCCGGCTGCGCTGGCGCCGCGCCGCCGTCGTCCGTGCCTTCCAGTGCAGCCGTTTCAGCGCCGGGAAGCGTGGGGGCGTGCGGTGCCGTGTACTCGTCATGGTGGACCGGGCGGGTCGCCGGGGGTGAAGCCTGCCCGGACGGCGCCCCGGCGGGAGCTCCGGCCTGTGCCGGCTGTTCCGCGGGAGTTCCGGCTGCACCTGCGGCGGAGGAGCCTGACCCGGAGCCGGCCTCGGACCACTGGGTTTCCCACTCGGCCTGGTCTGCCGCCTGGTTCTGTGCCTGGTCCTGGCTGCGACCGTCCCCGTCCTCTGTGCTGCCGGGTGACGTGCTGCGGGGCGACGTGCCGCCTGCCGGAGTGCCGGCGCTGGATGCAGCGGCGGAATCAGCCGGTTCCTCAGCGGTGGGAAGGACGGCCGGTTCGGCGGGCTTTCCGAACCCCGCTGCCGTGGGGATGCCGGTGGTGCCCGCAGCCTGGGCGGAGGCCGCGGCACTGCCGCCTTCGAGCGCTCCATCGGTCCGGACCCTGTCCGTCCCTGCCCCCGGCGATGATCCGCCGCGCTGATTGGCGGACCTGCTGCGGTTCACCAGCCAGCCGATGATGATGATGACGATAACGACGAGAATGATCCAGAAAACAATGTCCATGGCAGGCCTTTCGGTCCAAGTGGCTCGGTGTCCTGTCCCCGACGCTACGTCGGGTCACCACTGCTGTCCAGAGATCCCGCGCCACGCCGGGGGGGGGGGGGGTCATGGCCGTGAAGCTCCTGCGGCCGGGCGGGACCCGGCATGCGCTGCGCCGAGTCTCGAAATATGAGACGAATGTCCACTATTTGACAACCATTTCCGTGCCTTTTGGCCCAACCTCTGCGCAGACTGTCGTTTCCGCGACGGTCTGCGCCCTAGACTTTCCCCTATGAGTGACGCCCAGACCGCCTCCGAGACCACGCCTGACATCAAACCCCGCAGCCGCGTCGTGACCGACGGGATCCATGCGGCCCCCGCGCGCGGCATGTTCCGGGCGGTCGGGATGGGCGATGACGACTTCGCCAAGCCGCAGGTGGGCGTGGCGAGTTCATGGAATGAGATCACCCCCTGCAACCTCTCACTGAACCGGCTTGCGCAGGGCGCCAAGGAAGGCGTCCACGCAGGTGGCGGGTTCCCCATGCAGTTCGGCACCATCTCCGTCTCCGACGGCATCTCGATGGGCCACGAGGGCATGCACTTCTCCCTGGTTTCACGCGAGGTCATCGCCGACTCCGTTGAGACCGTCATGCAGGCGGAACGGATCGACGGTTCGGTCCTCCTGGCCGGCTGCGACAAGTCCCTGCCCGGCATGCTGATGGCGGCGGCCCGACTGGACCTTGCCAGCGTGTTCCTCTACGCCGGCTCCATCATGCCCGGCTGGGTCAAGCTCGAGGACGGCTCCGAGAAGGAAGTCACCCTCATTGACGCCTTCGAAGCCGTCGGCGCATGCGCGGCCGGCAAGATGAGCATGGAGGACCTCACCCGCATCGAAAAGGCCATCTGCCCCGGCGAAGGCGCGTGCGGCGGGATGTACACGGCCAACACCATGGCCTGCATCGGCGAGGCCCTGGGCATGTCCCTGCCCGGCTCGGCCGCACCGCCCTCGGCAGACCGCCGTCGTGATGAGTTCGCCCGCAAGTCCGGCGAAGCCGTGGTCAACCTCCTGCGCAAGGGCATCACGGCCCGCGACATCATGACCAGGGACGCCTTCGAGAACGCCATTGCCGTCACGATGGCCTTCGGCGGCTCCACCAACGCCGTCCTGCACCTGCTGGCCATTGCCCGCGAAGCCGAGGTTGAGCTCACCCTTGACGACTTCAACCGCATTGGCGACAGGATCCCGCACCTGGGCGACCTGAAGCCTTTCGGCCGCTACGTGATGACCGACGTCGACAGGATCGGCGGCGTGCCGGTGATCATGAAAGCCCTGCTCGACGCCGGCCTGCTCCACGGCGACTGCCTCACCGTCACGGGCAAGACCGTTGCGGAAAACCTGGAAGCGATCAACCCGCCGGACGTGGACGGAAAGATCCTCCGCGCTTTGGACAATCCGATCCACAAGACCGGCGGCATCACCATCCTTCACGGCTCCATGGCCCCCGAAGGCGCCGTCGTCAAGAGTGCCGGATTCGACGCCGATGTCTTCGAGGGAACCGCCCGCGTGTTCGAGCGCGAACAGGGCGCCCTGGACGCGCTGGACAACGGCAAGATCCAGGCGGGCGACGTCGTCGTGATCCGCTACGAAGGACCCAAGGGCGGCCCCGGCATGCGCGAAATGCTCGCAATCACCGGCGCCATCAAGGGGGCAGGCCTGGGCAAGGACGTCCTGCTGCTCACCGACGGCCGGTTCTCCGGCGGCACCACCGGCCTGTGCATCGGCCACGTTGCCCCGGAAGCGGTCGACGGCGGCCCCATCGCCTTCGTGAAGGACGGTGACAGGATCCGGGTGGACATCGCCGCCCGCAGCTTCGACCTGCTGGTGGACGACGCAGAACTGGAAGCCCGGAAGGTGGGCTGGGAGCCGCTCCCTGCCCGCTACACCAAGGGTGTGCTTGCCAAGTACGCCAAGCTGGTGCACAGCGCCAGCCAGGGCGCCTACACCGGCTGACGGGTGATCCCTTCCCAAGTGATGCGGCGCGGCCGCCGCATCACTTGGGGCCCTCGGGATCCCCCTTATTAAGCCCTGCCGCCTGTGCGGTTGGGTTTCGGTCGGTCCTTCCGAGATAGGATCAAAGAGTGGACAATGGGGTCCACATGGTGAGATAGGGTTGTCGCTCGTTGACACCTGTCTCACCGAGAGGGAAGACTGAACGCATGACTTTCGTTACCGCCGGCACCGTCGTCGTCCTTACCAAGCGCGTGGCACATTAGCCTCCACTGGTAACGAACCGTCACGCGCGAAACCCCTCACAGAGCCACCCGGCTGAGGGGTTTTTTTATTTCCCCCAGCCAGAAACCACAGAAGATCCACAAGGAAGAGTCCGATGAGCAAAGGATCGCCCATCAGCCCCTCGCTGATGGCCACCAAGTCCGCTGGAGCCGCCAAGGCTCCGGAACGCGCCGACCGGACGGCTGACCACGCCGCCGTCGTCGCCGACCTTGCTGCCGTCTCTCCTGTCCTTGGGCCGAACAACGTCGTACCCCCGACGGTGATGACCGGCTCGCAAGCAATCGTCCGCTCGCTCGAAGAACTCGGCGTCGACGACATTTTCGGTTTGCCGGGTGGCGCGATCCTGCCCACCTACGACCCCTTGATGGCCTCCACCATGAACCACGTGCTGGTCCGTCACGAACAGGGAGCCGGCCACGCCGCGCAAGGCTACGCCATGGTCACCGGGCGGGTTGGCGTCTGCATCGCCACCTCGGGTCCCGGGGCCACCAACCTCGTTACCGCCATCATGGATGCCCACATGGACTCCGTGCCACTGGTGGCCATCACCGGCCAGGTGTCCAGCGGCGTCATCGGCACCGACGCCTTCCAGGAAGCCGACATCGTGGGTATCACCATGCCCATCACCAAGCACTCCTTCCTGGTGACCGACCCCAACGACATCCCGCACGTCATGGCCGAAGCCTTCCACCTGGCTTCCACCGGCCGTCCGGGCCCCGTGCTTGTCGACGTCGCCAAGGACGCCCAGGTGGGCCAGATGACGTTCTCCTGGCCGCCGAAGATCGACCTGCCCGGCTACCGGCCGGTCACCCGCGGCCACAACAAGCAGGTCCGCGAGGCGGCCAAGCTCATTGCGGCGTCCACCAAGCCGGTACTGTACGTGGGCGGCGGCGTGGTCAAGGCACACGCGTCAGCTGAACTGCTTGCACTCGCCGAAGCAACCGGGGCACCTGTCGTCACCACCCTGATGGCCAAGGGTGCATTCCCGGATTCGCACCCGCAGCACGTGGGCATGCCCGGCATGCATGGCACCGTTTCCGCCGTCACGGCCCTGCAGCAGTCCGACCTGCTGATCACCCTCGGAGCCCGCTTCGATGACCGCGTGACCGGCGTGCTGAAGACCTTCGCGCCCAACGCCAAAGTCATCCATGCGGACATCGACCCGGCCGAGATCTCCAAGAACCGCACCGCCGATGTCCCCATTGTGGGGTCCGTCAAGGAGATCATCCCGGAACTGACCGAGGCCGTACGCAGCCAGTTCGAGGCCTCCGGCGCCCCTGACTTGACCACCTGGTGGGCCTTCCTTAACAACCTCAAGGAAACCTATCCGCTGGGCTGGACGGAGCCTGACGACGGCCTCATCGCACCGCAGAAGGTCATCCAGCGGATCGGCGCCCTGACCGGGCCTGAAGGCGTTTACGTGGCCGGCGTGGGCCAGCACCAGATGTGGGCTGCCCAGTTCATCAAGTACGAGCGCCCCCACGCATGGCTGAACTCCGGCGGCGCGGGAACCATGGGCTACGCCGTGCCGGCGGCCATGGGCGCCAAGGTGGGCGAGCCGGACCGGGTGGTCTGGGCCATCGACGGCGACGGCTGCTTCCAGATGACCAACCAGGAACTGGCCACCTGCGCCATCAACAAGATCCCCATCAAGGTTGCTGTCATCAACAACTCCTCGCTGGGCATGGTGCGCCAGTGGCAGACCCTCTTCTACGAGGGCCGCTACTCCAACACCGACCTCAACACCGGCCACGACACCGTCCGCATCCCGGACTTCGTCAAGCTGGGGGAGGCCTACGGCTGTGCCTCGTTCCGCTGCGAACGCGACGAGGACATTGACGCCACCATCCAAAAGGCCCTCGAAATCAACGACCGCCCCGTGGTTATCGACTTCGTGGTGAGCCCCAACTCCATGGTGTGGCCGATGGTGCCCGCCGGCGTGAGCAACGACCAGATCCAGGTTGCCCGCAACATGACCCCGGAATGGGAAGAGGAAGACTGAGCATGAGCCGCCACACACTCTCCGTCCTGGTTGAGGACAAGCCCGGCGTCCTGACCCGCGTGGCCAGCCTGTTCGCCCGCCGCGCCTTCAACATCAACTCCCTGGCCGTTGGCCCCACCGAAGTGCCGGGCGTATCCCGCATGACGGTGGTGGTCGACGCCGACGGCGACCTCATCGAGCAGGTCACCAAGCAGCTCAACAAACTGATCAACGTCATCAAGATCGTTGAGCTGACCCCAGAATCTTCCGTACAGCGCGACCACATCCTGGTCAAAGTACGTGCGGATGCCGCAACACGTCTGCAGGTAACCCAGGCCGCAGACCTGTTCCGTGCCTCAGTGGTCGACGTCTCCACCGACTCCGTCGTCATTGAGGCCACCGGCCACCCCGAAAAGCTCACGGCACTGCTTTCAGTGCTGGAGCCCTTCGGCATCCGCGAAATTGTGCAGTCCGGCACCCTGGCCGTTGGACGGGGATCCCGCTCCATGAGTGACCGGGCGCTCCGCTCCGCCTAGGCACCTGCCCAAGGCGGGCCCCGCGCCCGTAACCGCAGCACCGCAAGACCACTATCTACAACCACTCAAGAGGAGTTACGCAAGTGACTGAAATGTTCTACGACGACGACGCCGATCTGTCGATCATCCAGGGCCGCAAGGTTGCCATCGTTGGCTACGGTTCCCAGGGCCACGCCCACGCGCTCAACCTGCGCGATTCCGGCGTCGAGGTCGTCATCGCCCTGAAGGACGGCTCCAAGTCGACCGCCAAGGCGCAGGATGCAGGCTTCACGGTCAAGAACGTTGCCGACGCCGCCGAATGGGCTGACGTCATCATGATCCTGGCGCCGGACCAGCACCAGCGCGCGATCTACAACGACTCCATCAAGGACAAGCTGACCCCCGGCAAGGCACTGGCGTTCGCCCACGGCTTCAACATCCGCTTCGGCTACATCCAGGCACCGGAAGGCGTTGACGTCATCCTGGTGGCCCCGAAGGCTCCGGGCCACACCGTGCGCCGCGAGTTCGAGGCCGGCCGCGGCATCCCGGACATCATCGCCGTCGAGCAGGACGCGTCCGGCAACGCCTGGGAGCTGGCCAAGTCCTACGCCAAGGCCATCGGCGGCACCCGCGCGGGCGTCATCAAGACCACCTTCACCGAAGAGACCGAAACGGACCTCTTCGGCGAGCAGGCTGTCCTCTGCGGCGGCGTTTCCCAGCTGATCCAGTACGGCTTCGAGACCCTCACCGAGGCCGGCTACCAGCCGCAGATCGCCTACTTCGAGGTGCTGCACGAGCTCAAGCTCATCGTCGACCTCATGTGGGAGGGCGGCATCGCCAAGCAGCGCTGGAGCGTCTCGGACACCGCAGAATACGGCGACTACGTCTCCGGCCCGCGCGTCATCACCCCCCAGGTGAAGGAAAACATGAAGGCCGTCCTGGCCGACATCCAGTCCGGTGCCTTCGCCAAGCGCTTCATCGAGGACCAGGACAACGGCGGCGTGGAGTTCAAGGAACTGCGTGCCAAGGCCGAGCAGCACCCCATCGAGGCTGTCGGCCGCGAACTGCGCTCCCTGTTCTCCTGGCAGCAGCAGGACGTCGACTACGTGGAAGGCTCCGCAGCCCGCTAAGGCTGCCAGCCCAACCACATAGACCGCAACGGTGAGGCCGGGTTCACACTTAACAATGTGAGCCCGGCCTTTCCGTCGGCCTAGACTTGTTTCCATCCCCAGGACTGCAACGCAGAGGATCAGCCGTGTCAAAACCCGTAGTACTGCTCGCCGAAGAACTTTCCCCCGCCACCGTCGAGGCCCTTGGCCCGGACTTTGAAATCCGCCAGACCGACGGTGCCGACCGTTCCCAGCTGCTTTCTGCGATCAGTGACGTAGACGCCATCCTGGTCCGCTCCGCCACCCAGGTTGACGCCGAAGCCATCGCTGCGGCCAAGAACCTGAAGGTCATTGCCCGTGCCGGCGTGGGGCTGGACAACGTGGACATCAAGGCCGCCACCCAGGCCGGCGTCATGGTGGTCAACGCGCCCACGTCCAACATCGTGTCCGCCGCTGAACTCACCGTGGGCCACATCCTGAGCCTGGCCCGCCACATCCCGCAGGCCAGCGCCGCCCTCAAGGACGGCGAATGGAAGCGCTCCAAGTACACCGGCATCGAGCTGTTCGAAAAGAAGATCGGCATCATCGGCCTGGGCCGGATCGGTGCCCTGGTGGCAGCCCGCCTGAAGGGCTTCGACACCAAGATCCTTGCCTACGACCCCTACATCACCTCCGCCCGCGCCGCGCAGCTGGGCGTGCAGCTGGTGACCCTGGACGAACTCCTGGCCCAGTCGGACTTCATCACCATCCACATGCCCAAGACGCCCGAGACGGTGGGCATGCTGGGCGCTGACGCGTTCAAGAAGATGAAGAGCACCGCCTACGTGGTCAACGTGGCCCGCGGTGGCCTGGTGGACGAGGAAGCCCTCTTCACCGCCCTCCAGGACGGCGAGATCGCCGGCGCCGGCGTGGACGTCTTCGCCAAGGAGCCCAGCACCGACCTGCCGTTCTTCAAGCTCGACAACGTGGTGGTGACCCCGCACCTGGGCGCCTCCACCGACGAAGCCCAGGAGAAGGCCGGCGTCTCCGTGGCCAAGTCCGTCCGCCTCGCCCTCGCCGGCGAGCTGGTGCCGGATGCCGTCAACGTTGCCGGCGGCGTCATTGCCCCCGACGTCCGCCCCGGCATCCCGCTGATCGAGAAGCTGGGCCGCATCTTCACCGCGCTGACCCACGCCTCCCTGACCCAGTTCGACGTCGAGGTGGCCGGCGAAATCTCCTCACTCGACGTCAAGGTCCTGGAACTGGCCGCGCTGAAGGGTATCTTCGCCGACGTCGTGACCGAACAGGTGTCCTATGTCAACGCCCCGGTGATCGCCGAGCAGCGCGGCATCAACGTCCGCCTGATCACCACGCCGGAGACCGAGTCCTACCGCAACGTCCTGACCCTGCGCGGCGCCCTCAGCGACGGCAGCCAGATCTCCGTGGCCGGCACCCTGACCGGTCCCAAGCAGATCGAGAAGCTGGTGGGCATCAACGGCTTCGAGGTTGAGATCCCCATCAGCGAGCACCTCGTGGTGGTTGCCTACACCGACCGCCCCGGCGTGATCGGAACCATCGGCCACATCCTGGGCATGAACAACATCAACATCGCCGGCATGCAGGTGGCGCGTTCCAACGAGGGCGGCCAGGTCCTTGCCCTGCTGACCATCGACAGCTCTGTGCCGCAGCAGGTGCTGGACGCCATCAAGGCAGGCATCGGCGCTGAGATGGTCCGGGAAGTGGACCTGGAAGACTAACGCGACACACCGGCCGAAACGCCGCTGCCGCCCCTCCGCAAGGCTTCGTCCACTGCGGAGCCACGTATGATTGGCCGGTCTGCTTACAATGGCTTGGTCCTGATTCAGGACCGTAGCCGGCAGACCGGCCAATACCTTTTGCACATCCGTCCGTCATTGTCCACGTCTGCCCGGGCGGATGGAAGTGTGCGCACGCAATCCAGGTTTCAGGGAGTTCCATGAACGCCGTCCAGAGGTTCATCAGAAGCAGGGTGCTGCTGTTGACCGCGGCCATCTTGATCGCAGCCATGTGCTTGTCGGTCCTCGTTCAAAGCCAGTCACAGGCTGCGCTCAACCGCACGGTTGATGAAAACTCGAGGGGGCTCTACGACATCCTGGTCCAGGCCAAGGCACCCTCCGGGGCCCTCCTGCAGCCCGAGATCGCCAACGGCGCCGGCGGCATCGGCTTCGACCAGCTGGACTCCATCCGGAAGCTGTCCGGCACGTCCGTGGCGGCCCCCATCAGCCTGGTCTCGCGGGTCACCCAGAACCTTGAGACGCCCCGGCTCGACGCCATGGACTACCTCGGCTACAACGCCGGGCTGGCCGGCACCGCCACCGCGGACCAGGCGGCGGGTGCCACCTCACCGGACAAGTGGCCGGCCGCTGAATCGGTCCTGACCGATGCCGCCAAGAAGTACCGGCTGACCGCCAGCGCAGTGAGCTCTGACGGCAACTCGGAGCAGACCCTCTTCAAGACCACCGCCGAGGGCACGCTGGGCAAGGCCCGGCTCGTGGAGGAAAAGGCCCAGGGCGGCAGCAGCATCCGCATCGCCCCGGCGGCGGGGGAGACCGGCATCAAATTCCCCGCCCCCGCCGGCGGCTCCGAGCACAATCTCTTCAACCTTTCCGTCGCCCTCCCGCTGGCTCCCGAGGTCACCGAATCCGTGGTGGCAGTGGACCCGGCCGCTGAACGGGCCCTGCTGGGCTCCGCGGGCGACTTCCTGGCCCCGTTGGAGAAGGCCCCGCCCGCCGACGCACGCGACGCGGGCGCCGTGGGCCGCTACCTGGAAGGCCTCTTCACCAACGGCATCAGCATGGACCAACTCAAGGAAGGTCCGGACTTCCTGGGCGTCAAGCTCAAGTACTGGGCTCCGCTGATGACCCAGTACCAGCAGGCCAAGCGCACCGGCCAGCTGACCAGCGGCTCGCAGGCCGTCCCGCTGATCGTGCGTTCCGGAACATCCCTGGACCTGAAGTACAACGTCAAGATCGAGGAGATTGACGACGCCGGCAAGGTAGTCAAGGACGTCGGCACCGTGTCGAAGTCCCTGGGCAAGGATTACCTGCCGTTCGTCTCGAAGGACCCGTTCGTTTTGTCATGGCCGGGCTCCACGGACCACTCGTCGCTGCTGGGCAACAACGGCAACTTCAACGCGGGCCTGTACACCCCGGCAAAGTGGAGCACCAACTTCGCCGGCGCCCCCAAATACAACGACAGTGACACAGCGGCCAACGGTGCCGTGGAAAAGACCGCTGTTCCCGGCGAATGGGTCACCGTCAACCGCCTTCCTGACAAGGCCGCCAACGGCGCGCCCGTTGACCAGACCCAGCGGAACCCGGTGGACGAGCGGTCCTACCGGGACAACCTGTCCACCGGCCAGCAGCAGGCGGCAACGCCGTTGCCCATGGTGTACGGCACGTTCGACCCCGCCGCTGTCGAGGCGGCCTCCGGGGACGTCAACAAGCTCCCGCTGGGCGGCTACGACCCCACGCCGTTCACGCTGGTCAAGGATGCTGCCGGCAAGGATGTTCCCGCAGCAGACCTGAAGCCCTCGTTGAGCGCCACCGGGCTGGCCAGCCAGTCCGCCGGTGCCATCACCGACTACTACGGACTCGCAGCAGCGCGCGGCTACAAGCAGAACGCCGCCGTCATCGACGCCGTGCGCGTCCGCGCCAAGGCGCCGGGCAGCTGGAAGGACGCCCAGCCCGAGGTGGAGAAGCTCGCCGCCGAGATCAGGGACATGGGCCTGGACGCCACCGTGGTGGCCGGTTCGGCGCGTGAGGACACCAGCATCTTCGTTCCCGGCTACTCCAAGGACGGAGCCGGCAAGGAGTCCGCCCTGGGCACCGTCCAGCAGTCCTGGGTCCGGCAGAACGCTGCCGAAGCCGTGGCCGGAGCACTGTCCGGAACGAACATCACGCTGCTGTTCCTCACCCTGTGCGGCGCCGCCCTGCTGACGGGGGCCTCCACCGTGAGCTACATCCGGAAACGGCGCAGCGAGGCAGGAACCCTGCGGGCCATGGGCTGGACCCAGCGGCGGATCCGCAGCTGGCTACTTGAGGAATTCGGCGTCGGGGCCGTACTGCTCGCCGCCGCCGGCATCGTGCTGAGCCTGGTGAGCTGGAGCCTTGCCACCGCACTGGTGTGCGCCGCCGTCCTGGTCCTGTACTGCGGCGCGGCCCTCTTCGCCGCGCAGCAGCTCCGCCACCGCGACGTGATCGACCAGGAGCCGCAGCACGACGAACGGCTCATCCCGGTGGATTCGCCGCTGACCTTCGCCAACCGGCAGCTGAGCACCAACAAGTTCAACACGTTGTCCCTGGCGGTTGCGGTCGGCGTCTTCGGTGCCGCCGTCGGCGGGCTGATCGCCCTGCTGATCGACATCCCGCGGGCAGCGGGTGCAAGCGCGCTGAGCGGCCTGGCGGCGGCCAGCGTCACCCTGCCGAGCATCCTGCTGGCGCTTGCGGGGGTGGCCGTGGGACTGGTGCTCACCCTGGTGACAGGCCGCTTCGAGCTCAACGCCAAGCGGCAATACCTTGGCATCCTCCAGGCGATGGGCTGGAACCCTGACATGCTCCGCCAGGTCCGTTTGTTCGAGAACGCACTGGTGGGAACCGTGGCCCTGCCGCTGGGCGTGCTGGGCGCCCTGGGCATCGGCCTGCTGCTGGCACCCTACGCGGCCATCTGGGCCGCCGTAGCCGGCCTGGTGGCTGTAATTTGCTGGATACCTATTGCAACGAAAGTGGTCCAATGACAAACCCGACGAACCTCCAGCGCAGCCGCAGGAGCGGCTCCAACGAGGTCCCCCTGCAGACCCGGGCCAACACCATCGTCAAGTCGGCCGACCACGCCACCCCGCTGGAGATGCGCGACATCACCATCCGCTATGGCGGTGGAAAGGGCGGCGCCGAGGCCGTGAGCGTGGTGGAAGGCTTCGACCTGACCCTGCACGCCGGCGAAATGCACTGTGTGGCCGGCCGAAGCGGCTCCGGCAAGACCAGCATCCTGACCGTCGGCGCGGGACTCACCCTGCCGACGTCGGGCCGCGTTTTCTGGGAAGGCGATTCGCTCGAAAGCATGGGCGACGACGAAATCGCCGACCGCCGTCGTGCACTGATCGGTTATGTGGACCAGGGCGGTGCCCTGATCGACGGCATGAGCGCACTGGAGAACGTGCTCCTGCCTGCCGTTCCGGACGGCGAAGTGGACCAGCGGCGCGACATGGCCAAGGACCTCCTGGACCTGGTGGGCCTTGGCCGGCGGATGCGGCACCGTCCCGCCCAGCTGTCCGGCGGTGAACGGCAGCGCGTGGCGATCGCCCGCGCCCTGATCCTGGGCACCAGGGTCCTGGTGGTGGACGAGCCCACCGCCAGCCTGGACCGTGCCTCTGCCAACCGCATTATCAGTATCCTGAAGGACACCACCTCTGACGGGATCGCCGTCCTGGTGGCCTCCCACGACCACGAACTGGTCCGGCTGAGCGATACCCTGACAGAACTGATCTAGCCCCGCCCACTCCGCACTGAAGGTAACCGTCCGAACGTGACTGCTCCAGAAAAAACGCCGTTCTACATCACCACGGCCATCACCTACCCCAACGGTGTGCCGCACATCGGCCATGCCTACGAGTACATAGCCACCGACGCCATGGCGCGCTTCAAGCGGCTGGACGGTTATGACGTGATGTTCCTGACCGGCACGGACGAGCACGGCATGAAGATTGCCCAGACCGCGGAGAAGGAGGGCGTCACGCCCAAGGAGCTGGTGGACCGGAACGCGGAGGTCTACATGGCCGCGCACGCCGCGCTGGGCATCAGCTACGACCGCTTCATCCGCACCACGGACGAGGACCACTACGCTGCCTCGCAGGCCATCTGGAAGAAGATGGAAGCGAACGGGGACATCTACCTCTCCAAGTACGAGGGCTGGTACTCCGTCCGGGACGAAGCCTTCTATGGCGAGGATGACACCGTGGTCAAGGACGACGGCGTGCGCTACTCGAAAGAGACGGACACTGAGGTGACGTGGACGGCGGAGGAGAGCTACTTCTTCCGGCTGTCCGCCTACCAGGACAAACTGCTGGCACTGTATGAATCCCACCCGGAATTCGGCGCGCCGCAGTACCGGTTCAACGAGGTCATCAGCTTCGTCAAGCGCGGGCTGGAGGATCTGTCCATCAGCCGGACCACGTTCGACTGGGGCGTTCCCGTGCCCGGCAACGACAAGCACGTCATGTATGTCTGGGTGGACGCGCTGACCAACTACCTCACGGGCGTCGGTTACCCGGATGTGGACTCGGACAAGTTCCGGAAGTACTGGCCCGCCGACGTCCACATCATCGGCAAGGACATCTCCCGGTTCCACGCCATCTACTGGCCCGCCTTCCTGATGAGCGCAGGGCTGGATCTGCCCAAGCGGGTCATGATCCACGGGTTCCTGCACAACAACGGGGTCAAGATGTCCAAGTCCCTGGGCAACGTGGTGGCTCCTGCCGATTTCGTTGCCCGCTATGGGCTGGACCAGGTGCGGTTCTTCTTCCTCCGCGAAGTCCCGTTCGGGGCCGATGGCAGCTACAACCACGAGGCCATCGTGGGGCGCATGAACGCGGACCTGGCGAACAACTTCGGCAACCTCGCACAGCGGTCGCTGTCCATGGTGGCGAAGAACTGCGGCGCCTCGGTTCCCACCCCCGGAGAGTTCACGGCTGCGGACCAGGCCATCCTTGACCAGGCCAACGGCCTGCTGGACGCCGCCCGCGCCGCCTTCGACAAGCAGGAATTCAGCCGCGCCCTGGAAGCTGTCTGGGGCGTGCTGCACCACACCAACGCCTACTTCGCCGATCAGGCGCCCTGGGTCCTGCGGAAGACCGACGTCGAACGCATGAACACCGTCCTGTACGTGACCCTGGAGGTCCTGCGGATCGTGGCCATCCTGGCCCAGCCGGTCATGCCCAACGCCACGGCCAAGCTCCTGGACGCCCTGGGCCAGGCAGAAGGTGAAGCCCGCCAGTTCGCCGCCATCGCCAGCCCGATCGTCCCGGGAACGGCACTGCCGGCTCCCACTCCTGTGTTCCCCAAGTTCGAGGAACCGGCCGAAGCCTGAGGTTCCGGCGCACGAAAGGGCAGGTGAGGCGGACTTCCGCGCCACCTGCCCTTTCCCGTTCCGGCGCCCTGGCCCGGCCGTCGGCGGGCTATGCGGCGGCAAGCCCCTGGACAGGCGACAGCCGTGCCGCACGCCGGGCAGGAATGACCGACGCCAGCAGGCCGGCGACCACGGCCACGGCCAGTACCCCCAACAACTGCAGCCAAGGGACGGAGGGTGTGACCTCGGCCAGGCTGCCGAGGGCGGACCGCGCCCCCAGCCAGCCATAGACGCTGCCCAGGACAGCACCAATCACTGCGGCGACGCCGGCCACCAGGGCTGCCTCAAGGGCCAGCATGCCCCGCAGCTGGCCTTTGGTAAGGCCCAGCGCCCGGAGCAGGGAGTTCTCCCTGGTCCGTTCGAGCACGGACAGCGACAGTGTATTGGCCACGCCGATCAGCGCGATCAGCACCGCCACCCCCAATAGGCCCGTGACCATTAGGAGCAGTACGTCGATGACCTCATTGAAGGTGACCCGCTCTATGGCGGCGCCGCTGACCGCACCCGCGGACACGCCTGCTGCCTGGGCAACAGCGGACTGGATGTCCTTGATCCGGTCTGCGGACAGCGGTGCGCCGCCGGGAGCGTCCGCCAGGCGCAGCCAGACGGCACTGGCCGCGGGGCCGGTGCCATCGGTCCGCGCACTGTCTGTTGGGGCAACGCCACTGCCCGTCAGGCCCGACTGGCGGGCGGTGTCGGTGGACACCAGGGCCGGGATGTTGCGGGTCCGCAGCACCACGGCTTCCAAGGTGGCCCGTCCGGCGGCGCCGTTGACCTTTCTGTTCGGCTGTCAGCGTCGGCACGAGGTTAAAGGCCTGGAAGACAAATCCGATCCGGTCGCGGCGAAGAGTGGTGAGCTGCTTGTCGTTCAGGGCCGTGATGTCCGTCCCGCCCACCAGGATCCGTCCGGAGTCCGCGGTGTCCAGGCCGGCGAGGCAGTGCATCAGGGTGGACTTTCCGGAGCCGGAAGGGCCCATTATTGCGGTGAAGCGGCCGGCATCGAATGTGACGCTGACCTCACGCAGGGCGCTGACGCGGGTGGCGCCGCGGCCGTATGTCTTGGCCAGGGAGAGGGCCTGCACGGCAGGAGCGGAGGTGATGTTTTGCCTGTTCAAAGCAGTATGGGCATGCGCGGAAGTTGTCATGTTTCCACGCTATGGCCGCACCCGGCGCCCGGGGATCGGCCGGTGGTCTGGTCCTGCCGGGGCCGGCCTCATACCCAGGTCTGAGACCACCGCGCCAGGCGTCAGCCCCCGGGAGTGACCACCCCGGTCTCGTAGGCGATCACGACTGCCTGGACCCGGTCCCGTGCCCCAAGCTTGGCCAGGATGTGCCCTACATGTGTTTTGACGGTTGCTTCGGAGACAAACAGGTCTGCCGCGATCTCAGGGTTGGATCGCCCTTGTGCCATGAGGGTGAACACTTCGCGTTCGCGGGCTGTGAGCCGTTCGACGGCCTCGTGGTCCTCGGGCCGTTCGTTGCCGTGCGCGCGCAGCAGCGGAGCTACGTGGTCCAGGAGCCGGCGGGTGGTGGAGGGGGCGATGACGGCGTCCCCGCGGTGCACCGTGCGGATGGCTTCCAGCAGTTCCTCCGGCGGGGCGTCCTTCAGGAGGAAACCGCTGGCGCCGGCTTGGATGGCCGCCAGTGCGTACTCGTCCAGATCGAAGGTCGTGAGCACCACGACGCGAAGTTCAGCCCTGGCTGACCCGGCGGGGGCGGAAGCGGCGCGTTCGATAAGCCTGCGGGTGGCCTCGATGCCGTCCATTCCCGGCATGCGCACGTCCATCAGGACGACGTCGGCGGCTGCTGCTCCGAGGGCCTGGAGTGCCTCGAGCCCGTTCCCGGCCTCGACCACGACGTCAAGGTCCGGCTGGGAGTTGATCAGCATGCTGAATCCCGAGCGCACCAGTTGCTGGTCATCGACCAGCGCCACTCGGATCGGAGCGGTTGTGTCGCGGTCTAGTGGCAATGTCATGCTCAAGCCTCGGTGTAGGGAAGGAAGGCCGAAACCTGGAAGCCCCCGCCCGCGGCCGGGCGGGCCGCCAACGAACCATCGTAAAGGCTGATCCGTTCCCGCATGCCCCGCAGCCCGTTACCGCCGTCTTCCCCGGCACCCACCGCCGG
This sequence comes from Pseudarthrobacter sp. Pseusp20, assembly GCF_059492155.1. NCBI lineage: Bacteria > Bacillati > Actinomycetota > Actinomycetes > Micrococcales > Micrococcaceae > Pseudarthrobacter > Pseudarthrobacter sp. Pseusp20. The sequence continues at coordinate 2,968,208 of NZ_CP168521.1, read as the reverse complement.
ATGGGCAGAAGCGCCCCGGCCGTCGTCGTGCACTTCGAGCTGCAGCCCGCGTGGCTGCCACCGCACCAAAACCCGGGCCCGGGCCCGCGGACCTGCATGCGTGAGGACGTTCGTCAGGGATTCCTGGAGGACCCGGTATGCCGTGAGTTCGGCGCCCGGAGGTAGGGTGCGCCGCGGCGATCCCAGCTGTTCGACGTCCAGCGGCAGGCCGGCCGCACGGAACCCCAGGAACAGCTCATCGAGGTCCACAAGTCCGGGCAACGGGCGGGTGGTGGACTCATCGCCGTGCCGCAGCACACCCAGCAGCCGGCGCATTTCCGCCAACGATTCCCGTGCCGTGGCGGCGACGGTGGCCAGCGTTTCCGTGGCCACGGCAGGGTTGGCTGCCGCGGCGTATCGTGCACCGTCGGACTGGGTGATGATCACGGACAGGGAATGCGCCACGATGTCGTGCATCTCACGGGCAATGTGGGCGCGTTCATCGGCGGCGGCCAGGAAGCGTTCCTGCTGTTGTTCGGTTTCGAGCCGACGGGCACGGTCCGCGAGGGTCTGCAGCTGCTGACGGCGGACGCGTGTCAAGTCCCCGAGGGTCCAACTGAACAACACCAGCATCCAGATCAGTACGGTGTACACGGCACTGATGGTGAGGCCCAGCACGCCCGTTTGGGCCGTGCTGCTGAGGTTTCGGGTGGTCAGCAGCACGCCGCCCAGCAGGCCCAGGCCAAGGACCGACCGGCTGGCCCAGGCAGGACCGTAGGCGGCAACGGCATAGATGATCAGCGGAACAGCCATCAATCCCGCCAGGGGCTCCAGCCCGGACGCCCACAACGCCAGAGATGCCAGCACAATGGCGCCCGCCGCGGGCACCGGCCGGGTGCGTCGCCATGCCAGCGGCACCACCAGTGCGCTCGACAGCACGAAGTGCCAGGGTCGGTCCGCGATGAGGTACACCGGGCCGCAGAAAAGCAGGAGCGCCAGCATGAGGACCAGGTCCACCCGGAAGGTGTTGACCCGGAGCCAGTGATAAGCCTTGTGCCGTAATTCCACCCCGAAACTCTATGCTGATGCGGTGGCGGGTGCCTCATGCCTGGGGCTGATCGCTGTACACGTCCGGGACTCCAACGCCGCCGACGGACCCGGTGTCCGGAATATGGGACGGCTTGACCAGCATATGGATGGTCTGGCTACCCTGAAGACATGAGCGCATCCTCCATCGATCTTGCAGTTATTCCCGGCGACGGCATCGGCCCCGAGGTCATTGCCGAGGCCCTTAAAGTCCTGGAAAAGGCTGTTGCGGCGGAGGGCGTGGAGCTCAAGCCCACGCATTACGAACTCGGCGCCGAGCACTGGCTTCGCACCGGCGAGACCCTGCCGGACGACGTCCTGGCCGACCTGAAGACCCGCGACGCCATCCTCTTCGGCGCGGTGGGCGCCGCCCCCGGCGACACCCGGATCCCGTCCGGCATCATCGAGCGTGAGCTGCTCCTCAAGCTCCGGTTCAGCCTGGACCACTACGTCAACCTGCGGCCTTCCCGGCTATACGGCACGGTCGGCAGCCCGCTGGCCAACCCCGGCACCATCGACTTCATCGTGGTCCGCGAAGGCACCGAAGGGCCCTACGTCGGGAACGGCGGCACCCTGCGTGCGGGCACCCCGCACGAGGTAGCCACCGAAGTTTCCCTGAACACCGCCCACGGCGTGGAGCGCGTGGTCCGTGACGCCTTCCGACGCGCCAGCGCACGGGAACGCAAGCATGTCACCCTGGTGCACAAGCACAACGTCCTGGTCTTCGCCGGCCACCTCTGGAAGCGCACCGTCGAAGCCGTCGCCCAGGAATTCCCGGAGGTCACCCACGACTACCTGCACGTGGACGCCGCCACGATCTTCATGGTCACGGACCCGTCCCGCTTCGATATCATCGTCACGGACAATCTGTTCGGCGACATCATCACCGACCTCGCCGCTGCCATCACCGGCGGCATCGGCCTGGCCGCCTCCGGCAACATCAACATGGACCGCACCGCGCCGTCCATGTTCGAACCGGTCCACGGTTCCGCGCCGGACATCGCCGGCCAGGGCAAGGCAGATCCCACCGCGGCGATCCTCTCCGCGGCCCTCCTGCTGGACCACCTGGGCTACACGGACGCCGCCCGCAGGATTGAAGCTGCCGTGGTTGCCGACGTCGAAAAGCGCGACGGCACCGCACGCAGCACCACGGCCGTGGGCGACGCCATCACCGCCGGCCTTTAGCCCGCGCCGGGGCATCCGGCATCGGGCGTAAGCTTGTCTCGAATCACCAAATGCCGCCCCGCCGTTCAGCGCTGAACGAGGTGGCGGCCGATCGTGGAGGAACCATGACCCAGACCGCCCATGGCGTCGAATTCACCCGGCAGCCTTCGGCCAACCCGAAGTCCGCCGAAGAGCGTGCAGCCATCCTGGCAAACCCGGGATTCGGCAACTACTTCACCGACCACACCGCCATCGTGGACTACAGCGTGGACGCGGACGGCAACGGCGGCTGGCACGATGCCCGGATCGAACCCTACGGTCCGATCGTCCTGGATCCTTCCGCCGCCGTCTTCCACTACGGTCAGGAGATCTTCGAAGGGTTGAAGGCCTACCGCCACGCGGACGGGTCCATCTGGACCTTCCGCCCGGAGGCGAACGCGGCGCGGCTGAACAAATCCGCCCGCCGGCTGGCCCTTCCGGAACTGCCGGCCGAGTACTTCCTCGGCGCCATCCGCGAACTGGTGGCAGTGGACAAGGAGTGGGTCCCCTCCGGCGACGGCGAGGCCCTGTACCTGCGGCCGTTCATGATCGCCACCGAGGCCTTCCTGGGCGTCCGCGCCGCCCGCGAGGTGTCCTTCCGGGTGATCGCCTCGCCCGCCGGCAACTACTTCGGCGGCGAGCTCAAGCCCGTATCCATCTGGATCTCCCGGCAGTATGCCCGCGCCGGCCGTGGCGGCACCGGCGACGCCAAGTGCGGCGGCAACTACGCGGCTTCGCTGATCGCGCAGCAGGAGGCCGAGGCCAACGGGTGCAAGCAGGTCCTGTTCCTTGACCAGGCCAACGACAACGCCGTGGAAGAACTGGGCGGCATGAACGTGTTCTTCGTCATGAAGGACGGCTCGCTGGTAACGCCCGCGCTCACCGGGACCATCCTGGAAGGCGTCACCCGGATGTCCGTGATCCAGGTGGCCAAGGACATGGGCCGCGAGGTTTCCGAGCGGAAGATCACCCTTGACGAGTGGCGTAACGGCGTGGCCTCCGGTGACATCACCGAAGTGTTCGCCTGCGGCACGGCAGCCGTCATCACTCCCATCGGAGTCCTCAAGGACGCCACCGAGTTCATCGGTTCCGAGGACGCCAAGGCGGGGGAGGCCACCATGGCCATCCGCCAAAAGCTCTTGGGCATCCAGACGGGCACGGAGCCGGACACCCACGGCTGGCTGACCCGCCTGGCATAGCCCGGCAGTTTTCAATGTACGACGGCGCCTGCCGGACTTGGGTCCGGCAGGCGCCGTCCTGCGTTCCGGCCAACAGGCATTCCTGGGCTGGTTCGCAGATCCTGACCTTGAAGGCGTGGTTGTGCGAACAAGCTGCTGACTGTTGCGGGGTGGATGCCGGCACACCGACGCGCTGCGGGGCTGGGGTGGGGCAGCGCCGGATGCAAGGATGGACCGGTGACTTCAGTTTCCGGCCCCCGGCTGCAGCGCGGCTCCGGGCTCACACAGTTCATCCTGGCACCCAACCCCGGCCCCATGAGCCTGGACGGCACCAACTCGTACCTCCTGCGTGCCCCTGGCCATTCCTCCGTGGTGGTCGTGGATCCCGGTCCCCGGGACGAAACGCACCTGAACGCACTGGCCGGGACCGCCGCCGTCGAACTGATTTTGGTGACCCACCGGCACGCGGACCATACGGCGGGTTCCGCCCGCCTGCATGAACTGACGGGCGCGCCGGTCCGGGCGGCGGATCCCGGCCACTGCCACGGCGGGGGAGTTCCGCTGGTCCACGGGGAAGTGATCCAGGCCGCGGGCCTGGAGATCGTCGTCCTGGCCACGCCCGGCCACACCTCAGACTCCGTCTGTTTCCACCTGCCTGCGGACGGGGACCATGGATCGGTGCTGACGGGCGACACCGTCCTTGGCCGCGGCACCACCGTCCTGGATTATCCGGACGGCACGCTGGGCGACTACCTGGCATCCCTGGACCGGCTCGAAGCGCTGGGGCCCGCAACCGTCCTCCCGGCCCACGGCCCGGTGCTGCCCTCCCTTGAAGCCATTGCCCGGGACTACCGGACACACCGGGAAGAACGGCTGGCGCAGATCCGCGCCGCGCTGGACCGGCTGGGCCAGGATGCAGCCGCGGGGGAGGTGGCCGACGCCGTCTATTCCGACGTCGAGCCTTCCGTGCGGCGTGCCGCCGAGCTGTCCGTGGCCGCGCAGCTGTCCTACCTGCGCGGCGGCGGCAGCGCGGGCCAGGCGGCACCGGCGGGACGGTAGGGTAGGAGCCATGCGTATTGCCAGGTTTGTAGTCGATTCCGATCCCCTGTACGGCGTTGTGGAAGGTGAACCGGGCAGTGAGGAAATCACTGTCATCCACGGCGACCCCTTCTTCCATGGCGTGGAGCGCACATCCGTGCGCCACAAGCTGGAGGACGTCCGGCTGCTGGCGCCGATCATCCCGCGGAGCAAGGTGATCGGCGTTGGCCGGAACTTCGTGGATCACGCCCATGAACTCGGCAACGAGGTCCCCGCCCAGCCGCTGCTCTTTCTGAAGCCCAACACCGCAGTCGTGGGCCCCAACGACCCCGTAGTGCTGCCGGAGTTCTCCGAAGAGGTCTCCTTCGAAGCTGAACTCTGCGTGGTGATCGGCCGGATCTGCAAGGACGTGCCGGAAGACCGCGTGGACGATGTCATCTTCGGCTACACGTGCGGCAACGACCTCACGGCCCGCGACGTCCAGAAAACGGATCTGCAGTGGACCCGCGCCAAGGGCTTCGACACCTCCGCGCCGCTGGGGCCTTGGATCGAGACCGACCTGGACACGGAGGACCTGCGGATCCAGGGCAGGCTCAACGGTGAAGTGCGCCAGGACGGCAGCACCAGCCAGATGATCCGCGGCGTGCGCGAACTGGTGTCGGTGGTATCGCAGGCGTTTACCCTGCTGCCGGGCGACGTGATCATGACCGGCACGCCCGCCGGCGTGGGCCTGGTCAAGGAGGGCGACCGCTTCGAGGTGGAAATCGAGGGCATCGGACGGCTTTCCAACCCCATCGTCCGCCGCTAGGCCTGTCCGGCCGGCGGAAGGCCGGACCCGGCCAGGCGGGTAAAGTTGAAGCCACTATGACTATCGCTTCTTCGTCACCCGCCGCAGCCATTCCGCCCGTTACCGCCGAGACGCCCGTCCGGGTCCGTTTCTGCCCGTCGCCCACGGGTACCCCGCACGTTGGACTGATCCGGACGGCCCTGTTCAACTGGGCCTACGCGCGCCACACCAAGGGCACGCTGGTTTTCCGCATCGAGGACACGGACGCGGCGCGGGACAGCGAGGAAAGCTACCACCAGCTGCTCGACGCATTGAAGTGGCTGGGCATCGACTGGGACGAGGGCGTTGAGGTCGGCGGCCCGCACGAGCCGTACCGGCAGTCCCAGCGCGGCGACATCTACCAGGACGTCATCAAGCGGCTGCATGACGGCGGGTTCATCTACGAGTCCTTCTCCACCCCGGAGGAGATCGAGGCGCGCCACCGCGCGGCCGGACGGGACCCGAAGCTTGGCTACGACGGCTTTGACCGGCACCTGACGGAGGAGCAGCTGGCGCAGTACCGGGCGGAGGGCCGGCAGGCTGTCCTCCGCCTGCGCATGCCGGACGAGGACATCACGTTCACCGACCTGGTCCGCGGCGACATCACGTTCAAGGCCGGTTCCGTCCCTGACTTCGCCGTGGTGCGGGCCAACGGTGCGCCGCTCTACACGCTGGTCAACCCGGTGGACGACGCGCTGATGGGCATCACCCATGTGCTGCGCGGCGAGGACCTGCTCAGCTCCACGCCCCGCCAGATCGCCCTGTACCGGGCGCTGTACGCCATCGGCGTCGCCGAGTACATGCCGGAGTTCGGCCACCTGCCCTACGTCATGGGCCAGGGCAACAAGAAGCTGTCCAAGCGCGACCCAGAGTCCAGCCTGTTCCTGCACCGGGAGCGGGGCTTCATCCCGGAAGGGCTGCTGAACTACCTGTCCCTGCTGGGCTGGTCCCTCAGCGCGGACGAGGACATCTTTACGGTGGAGCAGCTTGTGGAGCACTTTGACGTCCACGACGTCCTGGCCAACCCGGCCCGCTTCGACCTGAAGAAGGCCGAGGCCATCAACGGCACCCACGTCCGGATGCTCGAGCCCAAGGTGTTCCGTGACCGCGTTGCGCACTACCTGCGCGAGGCAGGCCTGGTGGGGGAGATCCTGACAGACCGCGAAGAGGAAATCGTCACCGAGGCGGCGCCGCTGATCCAGGAACGCATCACGCTCCTGGGCGAAGCCCCGGACATGCTGGCGTTCCTGTTCAAGGCCGATGACGCCATCGACATCGCCGACGACGCACGCAAAGGCCTTCCCGCCAACCTTCCCGAGGTCCTTGATGCCGCCATCGCCGCGCTGGAACCGGTGGCGGAATGGACGCCGGACAACATCCAGGCCGCACTCAAGCAGGCCCTGGTGGAGGACATGGGCATCAAGCCGAGGCTTGCCTTCGGCCCGGTGCGCACGGCCGTTTCCGGCCGCCGCGTGTCGCCGCCGCTGTTTGAGTCCATGGTGATCCTGGGCAAGGAGTCCTCCCTGCGCCGGCTCCGCGCCTTCCGCGGCTGATGACCGCTCCCAGCCAAGCGGCCCGAGCCGGCATACTGGAGACACCTTTCGGCCGTGTCCGGGGCGTCCTGTTCGACATTGACGACACCCTGGTGGACCTCGAGTATTCGATGACCACCGCGCTGCGCGAGGTCAGCGAACACCTCCTGCCCGGACTGGACCAGGCCGGGTGGGAGCGGTTCGGCCGCATCTTCACCCACGAGACCACCCACTTCTACGACCGCTACCTGGCCGGCGAGCTGACGTTCAACGAACAACGCCTGCTCCGCGGGCGTGCGGCACTGGGACACTTCGGCGTTGACCTGGGCGAGGGCGAGGAGTCGCACCGGTGGCTGGCGGCCTACATGGAGAAGCAGCCCGCGTACGTGAAGCCGTTCCCCGATGTGCTGCCCCTCCTGGACGTCCTGGACAATGCGGGAGTGCCCTACGGCGCCGTGAGCAACAACGTCCATGACTACCAGCGCGCCAAGCTGGACGGGGCCGGGCTGGAGCGGATCACGCACCTGGTGGGCACGGACACGCTTGGCGTGGCCAAGCCCGATCCGGCCATGTACCTTGAGGGCGTCCGGCTGCTGGGCACTGCCCCGGGCGAAACGCTGTACGTGGGCGATAACCGGCTGCTGGATGCGGAGGGTTCGACGGCGGCAGGGCTGCTGGGCGTCTGGCTGAACCGCATGGGTGAGGTTGTGGAGGGCTTCGAGGGCAGCATGGTTGCTTCCCTGGAGGAACTGCTGGCCTAACCGGACCAGCCGGCCACATAGGCGTTGCAGGCCGGGACCGCGGCCCCCTTTTTTGCAGGGCCGCGGTCCCGGCCTGTCTGCGTCAGCTGTCAGGGGGCCCGCAGGCCCGCGGCACGGCGGCGCAGGAGCAGGTAGGCCGCGACGGCGGCGGCCACGAGCAGCGCGATCAGCAGCAGGGCGATGCCCGGGTTGTCCAGCCAGGACGACGGCGACACTGCCGCCACTTTCGTGTGCAGCTCCTGCGTGCCGGCAGCGATTTTCGCGTTGCCGTCCGCCAGCTTGCCGGCGCCTTCCGCCAGTTTGCCGGAACCGTCGTCCAGCCGGCCGTTGCCATCGGCCAGCTGACCGGATCCTTCGGCGAGCCGTGCGGACCCCGATTCCAGTTGGCCCGTCCCACTGCTGAGCTTGACGGTTCCGTCGGAGAGGGCTTCCGTTCCCGCCAGCAGGCCCGGGTTCGCCGGGTCGCCGCCGCCGTTGATGCCCGCGCTGAGCCGGGTGGTGCCGTCCTGGAGGTTGTTGGCGGCGTAGATCAGGCCGGGACGGTCGGGGTCGCCCGGCACACCGTCCATCCCCACCCGGATCTTCGCCGTCCCCTCGGCCAGCATCGACGTGCCCAGCACCACGCCCGGGTTCTGCGGATCCGTCGCATTGAGCTTTTCCGCCAGGGTGGCAAAGCCCGCCTTCAACCGTCCGGCGCCGTCGTTCAACTCGCCGGCTCCCGTGGCCAGCCTGCCCGTTCCGGTCTTCAGCTGCCCGGCGCCGTCGTCCAGGGCCCCGGCCCCGCCGTTGACCTTTGCTGCGCCGGCGTCAAGCTGTACCGCCCCGGCATAGGCCCTCCGGCCGCCGTCGGCCAGCTTGGCTATCTGGTCCTTGATCACTGCAAGGGGTACCAGGCCCTGCGGTCCGTTCGCTGCCGCTTCGAGCTGGTCCAGTCCCTGGCTGAGTGCGGCGAGCCCGTCGCCCTGTGCGGGGTCGTTGCCGGCACCCGGGTAACCCTTGAGCCGGTTTGCTCCGGCTGCCAGCTGGCCGGTGCCGTCCTTCAGCTCTGCGGTCCCGCTGCGCAGCTTGGTGGCGCCGGCATCAAGATCGCCGGCACCTGCGGCGAGCTGGCCCGTGCCTGCAGCGATCCGGCCCGCGCCGTCAGCAAGGTTGTTGGGTGCGTTTCCGGACGCCGTTGGGGTCAGCGCAGCGGAAAGAGCGACGGCGCCGGACTGAAGCTTCCGTGCGCCGTCGTCCACCTGGTAGACACCCGGTACCAGCTTGTTCAGCACATCTTTCTGCAGCTTGGTGGTACCGGCGTGCAGCTTGTCCACCCCTGGTGCCAGCTGGTCGCGGACTCCGGAGAAGATCCGGCCGGCCCCCGACTGCAGGGCCGCGGCGCCGGCATTCAATTCGCTGCTGCCGTCCCTGACCTTGTCCGAGCCGTCCTTCACCTGCGCCGCGCCTTTGTTCGCGGCCCCTGCTCCTGCTGCCAGCTGGCCCGAACCGTCTTTGAGCTGGTTGGCCCCCGCGGCAGCCTGCTCTGCTCCGTCCATCAGCTGCGCGGCACCGTTGGCGATCTGGCCCGTGAGGAAGGTATAAAACGCAAGGAAAAGAGCCAGCAGCAGGGACAGTGCCGTGATGGCGATGGATTGGGACCGGGTTTTGGGCTTGGCTGTTGCGATGGATTCTGTGCGGGTTGTCAACGCTGACACTTCCTAACTGGGCCACCGGGCGACGCTGCCCGGTGGTCGAAACCGTTGGTGGGAGGGCCATCCTGTTTCCTCGTGGGGGTGCCCGGATAGCGGGACGGGAAGTTGTTACTGATGGGTAACTTACTCGAGGGTAACCATACGGCGGGAGCGTGGGCAAGGGCCCGCATGGAGAAGTCCATGCGGCTGCCGGCGACTTCGTCGATCCCGATTTGTGCGAGCCGAAAGTCTCGGGTAAAGTAATTTCTCGTGCTGAGGCGCACGGAGCAGGGAAAAAGCCCTGAAAACCGGCCCGAAAGTGCCATTGGGATATGGTGTAATTGGCAACACTACGGTTTCTGGTACCGTCATTCTAGGTTCGAGTCCTGGTATCCCAGCTCTGATTTGAAAGCTGGCTTCAGCTGGAATTCAGTAGGTTTCCAGTCGGTTCGCCGATTTGAAACCACGGCAAAGTGTGTGAAATACTCACTGAGCTTGAGCGGCGGAAACGCTGCCGGAAGTACTCTGGCCCCATCGTATAGCGGCCTAGTACGCCGCCCTCTCACGGCGGTAACGCGGGTTCGAATCCCGCTGGGGTCACCATCGAAATGGTCCCGGGCATTAGCCCGGGGCCATTTTTTATGAGCATCAGGCCGGTTCCCCTCCAGCCGGACGAGACCGCCTGTCGTTTCGAAGAAAATCGTCCTGCTGCGGGGGAATTCCCTGCTGGGGACGACACGCGGTGGAACTTCGCGCCCCCTACTCAACTGGCATGATGTAGCTGTGACCTCCCATGACGAGCACGGCCGCCCCATCCCGCCGGTGCCGCACGCCATGGCGGCAGTGACCCTGCTGGAGGAGATCCGCAGCGGCCTGGACCATGTGCTGCTGCCGCTCGCGCTGCCGGGCGCGGACCAGGCACGCCGCGAAACGTCGGCCGCAAGGGCGCAGCTGGACGACTACATCCTTCCGCGGTACCGGAGCCTGGACGCCCCCTTGCTTGCCGTCGTCGGCGGTTCCACGGGTGCCGGCAAATCCACCCTGGTGAACGGGCTCGTGGGGCATCCCGTCACGCGGGCCGGGGCCATCCGCCCCACTACCCGCCAGCCCATCCTGCTGCACAACCCCGCGGAGGGAACATGGTTTGAAGGGCAGCGGGTCCTGCCCGGGCTAAGCCGGATCCGCGGTACCCTCGCCGGCAGTCCGGCCGCCGCGGGCGCCATGCCGGAGCCGCGCGACGCCGCTTCGCTGGTGCTGCTGGCCGATCCGGCGGTTCCGGCCGGCATCGCACTCCTTGACGCCCCGGACGTTGACTCCATTTCCGACCAAAACCGCCTGCTGGCCGGGCAACTGCTGGCCGCCGCGGACTTGTGGGTGTTTGTCACCACAGCCAACCGGTACGCGGACGCCGTTCCCTGGAAGCTCCTCCTGGACGCGGCGGCGCGGGACATTACTGTGGCAGTGGTGCTGGACCGGGTGCCGCCGGGCGCGCAGGCGGAGGTAAGCGAGGACCTCCGCGGCCTGCTCGACCGGGAGGGGCTCGGTGGGAGCCGGCTGTTCATCATCGCCGAGACGGTCCTTGATCCGCACGGCATGCTGCCTCCCGGCGCTGTCAATGAGCTGCGGGACTGGCTTGGTGCCCTGGCCGCCGATGCTGCCGGCCGGGCCGCCGTCGCACGGCGGACCCTGAATGGAACCGTCCGCGCCCTGGCCCATCGGATTCCGGATATCGCCGGCGCCGTCCGTGAGCAGGAGCTGGCCGCCTCGCGACTTGAGGCCGACGCCGTGGCGGCTTACGCGGATGCCGCCAAGCGGATCCTTGATGCCACCCGCGACGGTGCACTCCTCCGGGGCGAAGTGCTGGCCCGGTGGCAGGATTTTGTGGGCACCGGTGAATTCTTCCGCGCCCTTGAGCAGAATGTGGGGCGGTTCCGGGACAGGCTGGGGGCCTTCTTCCGCGGTGAACCGGCACCGGCCGTCGGGGTTGAGGCGGCCATCGAAACCGGGCTTCAGGCCGTCATTGTGGACGAGGCAGCCAACGCAGCGGAGGACACCGACCAGCGGTGGCGCTCAGACCCCGCGGGGCGGCAGCTGCTGGGTCCGGACGACCTGTCGGGGACGGCGCCCGGGTTCGCCGAACGGGCAGCAGCGGAAATCCGGGCGTGGCAGGAAGCCCTGATGGAGCTGATCCGGACGGAAGGCCAGGGACGGCGGACGCAGGCCCGGTGGCTGTCCTTTGGCATCAACGGCCTCGGCGCCGCGCTGATGATCGTGGTGTTTTCGATGACTGCGGGCCTGACCGGACTGGAGATCGGCGTGGCGGGCGGAACCGCCGTCGTGGGCCAGCGCCTGCTGGAAGCGGTGTTCGGCGAGGACGCCGTGCGCCGCATGGCTGATAAAGCCCGTGAAGATCTGGCCACGCGGTGCCGGCGCCTGCTGGCAGACGAGCAGGAGAAGTTCCTGCAGCGGCTGCCGGAAGGCAATCCCGCCCTCGCACAACGCCTTGCTGCGCAGGCCGGGGAACTGGCCCGGCTGGCGGAGAGCGCGTGAGCCGCCACAGCGGGGCACACGCGTCCTCCAAACTGGACGCCCGGCTCCAGGCGCTCCAGGACGCCCGGGAGCTGGGGGAGGGGGTCCTGCCGGACCAGGCGCTGCAGGACGTGTTCGACGTCCTGGAGCGCGCAAGTTCCCGCCGTTCCTTGTCCGGCGACCACACCGTGGTGGGATTTTTCGGGGCCACCGGAAGCGGCAAGTCCTCCCTCTTCAACGCGGTCAGCGGCGCGGAGATCGCGACGGCGGCGGCCCGCCGTCCGACGACATCGGAACCACTGGCAGGTGTTTGGGGAGCGGCAGGCAGCGAAGCCCTCCTCGACTGGCTGGAAGTGGGAAACCGGCATCACGCCGCGCCGGTGGACGGCTTCGCCGACGAACAGACGGGGCTGATCCTGCTCGATCTGCCTGACTTCGACTCCACCCATGCAGCCAACCGCGGGATCGTGCAGCGGATGGTGGGGATGGTGGACGTCCTGGTGTGGGTGCTGGACCCGCAGAAGTATGCCGACGCTGCCGTCCACCATGGGTTCCTGGCGCCGCACGCTTCGCACGGGGCCGTCACGCTTGTGGTCCTGAACCAGGTGGACCGGCTCCCGGAACACGATGTGCAGCCCGTGCTCGACTCGCTGCACGCAATCCTTGCAGGTGAAGGGCTGGGACAGGTGCGGGTCCTCCCTTCATCGGCGGTGACGGGGGCGGGGATCGGGGAAGTGCGGGCGGCGATCCGGAAGGTGGCCGTCCAGCGCCAGGCCCAGTCCCGGCGGCTGGAGGCGGATATCACTAAGGCCGGGCAGGACCTGCGGCAGGCTTCCGGGGACGGCGACGCCGCAGGGGTCCGGCCGGCCGCCAGGTCCCGGCTCGCGGGCGAACTGGCTGTGGCAGCGAACGTGCCTGCCGTGGTGCGGGCCGTCGGCCAGTCCTACCGGCTGGAGTCCGTCCGGCGCACCGGCTGGCCCGTCACCCGCTGGCTCTCCAGGTTCCGCCCGGACCCGCTGCGCCGCCTCAATCTCCGCAGGGATTCACCTGCCGGGCTGAACCGGACCTCCCTGCCGGCCGCCGGCGCGCCGGAGCGGGCCCGGACGGACGCTGCCGTCAGGGAATTTGCGGACGCGGCCAGCGAGGGGGCTCCGGGACCCTGGCGGGCAGCGATTAGGGGGAGGGCCAGGGCCGGCCGGGACCGGCTGCCCGACGCCCTGGACCAGGCCATCGCCGGGACCGACATCGGGGCCAACCGCAAGGCGTGGTGGTGGGGTGCCTTCAACGTGGTTCAGTGGCTGGCGCTGCTGACGGTGCTGGGCGGCCTGGGCTGGCTTGGCGTCCTGGCCGGACTGGCCTACCTGCAGCTGCCGGTGCCCGAAGTTCCACGCGCGGAAGGCTGGCCGGTACCCACCCTGATGATCGCCTTCGGCCTGGTGCTGGGGATATTTTTGGCGGTCACCGGCCGTTTCATTGCGTCCGGTGCTGCCCGGGCGCGGGCTGCAAGGGCACGACGGCGGCTGAACAGCGCCGTGGCAGCGGCGGCGCAGGAGCTGGTGGTGGCGCCCGTGGAGGAGGAGATTGCCAGGCTGGCAGCCTTCAACAAGGCGCTGAAGAAGGCCATGGGGCCGTAGGGCTGCTACCGGCCCATAATGACCTAGCCGCCCGCCAGGGCGGCCGCGGCGTCCCGGACCTTGATGAGGGTGCGCAGGTTGCGGGTGGTGGTTGCGGCCTTGAACTTCGTTTTCGCGCTGATCTTGCTGAAGGGGCTGTCCAGTGTCCCTCCCGCCGGGGCCAGCCAGGCAAGCGCTTCGGGCCCCAGCCGCTGCTGGTCCTGGCTTTCAAGGGCTGACCCGGCCGCCTCCAGTTCGTCAAGGACGGCGGTGTCCGAGGACAGGGTGATATAGGTGTGGGTGGACCTGTCGTCGTCCGGGTAGGGGCAGCCATCCACCAGTTGGGCCACCCGCCCGGCGTCCAGGACCACAACCCACGCTTCATAGCCAAAGGCGGCCCGGAGGCACTTTTCGCATTCCTGTTTGACCGCTGCCGCGTCCAGGGTGCTGCTGAGCACCACGTTTCCGCTGGCCAGCAGGGTCTTTGCGTCCGTGAAGCCGCAGGATTTCAGCGCGTCCCGCAGGTCCGCCATCTTGATATTGATCCCGCCCACGTTGATGCCGCGGAGGAACACCGCATAGCTGCCCATGGGCACAGCCTAGCGGCCGGAGCCCCGGTGGGGCCGGCAGGAGCCTAGTCGTTGTTCTTGCGGAGGGCCTCGGTGAGGATGCGCCCGGCATTGCAGACAACTTCGGCGTGCAGGCGGCCGGGCTGGCGGGTCAGCCGCTCAATTGGACCGGAAATGGAGACGGCGGCAATCACCCTGCCGGACGGACCCCTCACCGGTGCCGAAACGGAGGCGACCCCCGGCTCACGCTCGCCAAGGCTCTGTCCCCAGCCCCGGCGTCGTACTCCTGCCAGGACGGTCGGCGTGAAACGGGCCGACTGCAGGCCCTCGAGGAGCCTGTCGTGATCCTCCCAGGCGAGCAGGACCTGCGCGGCAGAGCCGGCCTTCATGGACAACTGCGTGCCCACGGGAATGGTGTCGCGCAGGCCGATGGGGCGCTCCGCGGAGGCGACGCATACGCGCCAGTCACCCTGCCTGCGGAAGATCTGGGCGCTTTCGCCGGTGGCATCGCGCAGTTGCATGAGTACGGGCCCGGCCGAGGCGATCAGGCGGTCTTCCCCGGCGGCGGAGGCAAGCTCCACAAGCCTGCTGCCGAGCACGAACCGGCCCTGGATGTCTCGGCTGACCAGCCGGTGGTGCACCAGCGCCAAAGCGAGGCGGTGGACAGTGGGCCGGGCCAGGCCGGTGGCGGCTACCAGCTGCGCCAGCGTGGTGGGGCCGGCCTCAAGGGCATCGAGCACCTGGGCCGCTTTATCAATGACACCGACTCCACTAGAATTGTCCATGTAATGATATTGCCGTCTCAATATCTGAGATGCAAATCTTTCGGCTGGCGCAGCGCGGAGCCGTCCTGATTCAGTTGGATCAATCAGCCAAACAGCAGTGAAGGGAGATGGCCATGGCAAAGACATTGGCCGAGAAAGTCTGGGACGCACATGTGGTGCGCAAAGGTGACGGCGATGGTGCCAACGCCCAGCCGGACCTTCTGTACATCGACCTTCACCTGGTCCACGAAGTCACGTCCCCGCAGGCGTTCGAAGGCCTGCGGCTGGCCGGCCGCAAGCTGCGCCGGCCGGACCTGACCATTGCCACCGAGGACCACAACACCCCCACGCTGGACATCGACAAACCGATTGCCGACCTGACCAGCCGCACCCAGATCCAGACCCTGCGCAACAACTGCGCGGAGTTCGGCGTCCGGCTGCACAGCCTGGGCGATGCCGAGCAGGGCATCGTGCACGTGGTGGGCCCGCAGCTGGGCCTCACCCAGCCCGGCATGACGGTGGTCTGCGGCGACTCGCATACATCCACCCACGGCGCTTTCGGTGCGCTGGCCATGGGCATCGGCACCTCCGAGGTGGAGCACGTCATGGCCACCCAGACCCTGTCCCTGAAGCCGTTCAAGACCATGGCCATCAACGTCGAGGGCACACTGCGTCCCGGCGTCACCGCCAAGGACATCATCCTCGCCGTGATCGCCAAGATCGGCACCGGCGGCGGCCAGGGCTACGTCCTGGAATACCGCGGGTCGGCGATCCGCGCCCTGTCCATGGAAGCGCGCATGACCATCTGCAACATGTCCATCGAAGCCGGCGCCCGCGCCGGCATGGTGGCCCCGGACGAAACCACCTACGAGTACATGAAGGGCCGCCCCCACGCGCCGGAAGGCGAGGACTGGGACGCCGCCGTGGAGTACTGGAATACGCTGCGTACCGACGACGACGCCACCTTCGACGTGCAGGTTGACCTGGACGCCAACACCCTGGAGCCATTCGTCACCTGGGGCACCAACCCCGGCCAGGGCGTGTCCCTGTCCGAGTCCGTTCCGTCACCCGGGGACTTCGGTGACGAAAACGCCAAGGCCGCTGCCGAGCGCGCCCTGCAGTACATGGGACTCGAAGCCGGCACGCCCATGAAGGACATCCGCGTGGACACCGTCTTCCTGGGCTCCTGCACCAACTCCCGGATGGAGGACCTGCGTGCCGCTGCCGACATCATCCGCGGCCGGCAAAAGGATCCGAACATCCGGATGCTGGTGGTCCCCGGCTCTGCCCGCGTCCGGCTGGAAGCCGAGGCCGAGGGCCTGGACAAGGTCTTCAAGGACTTCGGTGCTGAGTGGCGCTTTGCCGGCTGCTCCATGTGCCTGGGCATGAACCCGGACCAGCTGGAGGTGGGGGAGCGTTGCGCCTCAACCTCCAACCGAAACTTCGAAGGCCGGCAGGGCAAGGGTGGCCGCACCCACCTGGTCTCCCCGGTGGTGGCCGCAGCCACGGCAGTACGGGGCACGCTCAGCTCTCCATCGGACCTTGACCCGGCTCCCGAACCCGCCGCCATCCGCATCGACGCAGCCTAGGACAGCACAAATGGAAAAGTTCACCAAGCACACCGGTATCGGCGTCCCGCTGCGCCAGAGCAACGTCGACACCGACCAGATCATCCCCGCGGTCTACCTCAAGCGGATCACCCGGACCGGCTTCGAGGACGCGCTCTTCTCCGCCTGGCGCAAGGACCCCTCCTTCATCCTGAACCAGGAGCCCTACAACGCGGGATCGGTCCTGGTGGCAGGCCCCGATTTCGGCACCGGTTCCTCCCGTGAACACGCGGTCTGGGCGCTGAAGGACTACGGTTTCAAAGCCGTCCTGTCCTCCCGGTTCGCCGACATCTTCCGCGGCAACTCGGGCAAGCAGGGACTTCTGGCCGCGCAGGTTGCGCAGGACGACATCGAGCTCATCTGGAAGGAACTCGAAAACGCCCCGGGAACCCAGGTCACCGTGGACCTCGAGTCCAAGACCGTCGTCTGCGGCAACATCGTGGCGCCGTTCGACATCGACGACTACACCCGCTGGCGGCTCCTGGAAGGCCTCGACGACATCGGGCTGACCCTCCAGCACGAAGCCGACATCACCGCCTACGAGGCGACCCGCCAGGCGTTCAAGCCCAAGACCCTGCCGGCGAAGCTTTCCTAGCCCCGGGGCCACCATCCCGGCGGCGTGGCGCAGCGGGCGAAGGCCGCGCCACGCCCCGCCGCCGGTACCCCCTTATTTCGGTTCGGTAACGCGACCTCCTATGCTTGGTTGGAGCCTTTGCAAGGTTTTGGGGGCTAGTGATCGTGAGGAAACCGGTATATGAGTAGTGTTCTGACAATCCGCGGCGGTGTCCCGCTTACAGGCCGCGTCAGCGTCCGTGGGGCAAAGAATCTTGTCCCCAAGGCAATGGTGGCGGCGTTGCTGGGCAACGAACCCTCGGTGTTGCGGAACGTGCCGGAGATCAAGGACGTGGAGGTGGTCACCTCCCTGCTGCAGCTGCATGGGGTGACCGTGGAGAAGGACCCGGTCAACGGTGACCTCACCCTCGATCCCAAGGCCGCAAAGACGGCGCCGAGCACCGCGATCGATGCCCATGCCGGTGACTCCCGCATCCCCATCCTGCTGTGCGGACCGCTGATCCATGCCATTGGCGAAGCCTTCATTCCCGACCTGGGCGGCTGCAAGATCGGCGACCGTCCCATCGACTACCACCTGGATGTCCTGCGCCAGTTCGGTGCCGTCGTGGAGAAGCGCCCCGGTGGCATCCACATCTCTGCACCCAAGGGCCTTCACGGCGCCAAGATCTCGCTGCCGTACCCGTCCGTGGGCGCCACCGAGCAGGTCCTGCTGAGCGCCACCCGCGCGGAAGGCATCACGGAGCTGTCCGGCGCCGCCACCGAGCCGGAAATCATCGACCTTATCGCCGTGCTGCAGAAGATGGGCGCCATCATCAGCGTGCAGACGGACCGGACCATCCGCATCGAGGGTGTCCGTGACCTCGGCGGCTACAACCACCGTGCCCTCTCGGACCGCAACGAATCGGCGTCCTGGGCTTCGGCCGCACTGGTGACCCGCGGCGACATCTTCGTTGAAGGCGCCTCCCAGCGCGACATGATGACGTTCCTGAACACCTACCGCAAGGTGGGCGGCGGAATGGACATCGGCGAGGACGGCATCCGGTTCTACCACAAGGGCGGAAAGCTGAACCCGCTGGTCCTTGAAACGGATGTCCACCCCGGCTTCATGACGGACTGGCAGCAGCCCCTGGTGGTTGCGCTGACCCAGGCCGAGGGCGTATCGATCGTGCACGAGACGGTGTATGAGAACCGTTTTGGCTTCACCGACGCCCTGATCCGCATGGGCGCCAGCATCCAGGTGCACCGGGAATGCCTGGGCAGCGTCCCGTGCCGGTTCGGCCAGCGCAACTTCCTGCACTCCGCGGTGATTTCCGGACCCACCCAGCTCAAGGGAACCGACATTGATGTCCCCGACCTGCGCGGCGGGTTCAGCCACCTGATTGCCGCCCTGGCCGCCACCGGAACGTCCCGGGTCACCGGCATCGACATCATCAACCGGGGCTACGAGCGGTTCACGGAAAAGCTCGCCGGCCTTGGGGCCGACTTCGACATCACCACCACGAAGTAGCGCGGCACCGTGAAGGAATCGGCCAAAAGCAAGGCCACATTTGTTTTCATTGCCAGCATCGCCCGGCCGCTGCTGAACCTGATGATGTCCAAGACGTGGGAAGGCACCGAAAAGCTTCCCGCCGGCGGCTTCATCGCAGCCCCCAACCACTGCACGGAGATCGACCCCCTTGTTGTGGGGCACATGCTCTACAACCAGAAGCGTGCCCCGCACTTCCTGGCCAAGGCCGCGCTGTTCAAGGTTCCCGGCCTGGGTGCGCTCCTGCGCGCCACCAAGCAGGTGCCGGTGGAGCGCTCGACGGCGGGAGCGAACCGATCGCTGCAAGTGGCCCAGGAGATTGTGGCTGAGGGCGGGGCGATCATCATCTACCCGGAGGGAACGCTGACACGCGATCCCGGGCTTTGGCCGATGAAGGGGCATACCGGCGCGGCAAGGCTGGCCCTCGAAGGTGATATTCCGGTGGTGCCCATTGCCCACTGGGGCGCGCACGAGGTGTTCCCCAGGTACGGCAAGCGGTTCCACGTGTTCCCCCGGAAGCACTCACGCGTCGTCGTGGGCGAACCGGTGGACCTGAGTGCGTTCCGCGGCCGCCCGCTGGACAAGGCCACCCTGACGGAGGCGACGGAAGTGATCATGGACGCGATCACGGCTTTGCTGGCAGGCCTGCGCGGCGAGCAGCCTCCCGCCGAACGCTGGGACCCGGCCAAGCGACCGCAGGCCAAGCACGGACGGTTCGTTGACCGCGGCGAGCCCGAATCAGGAACGGAAGCTCCGTGACCGCTGACGGGAAGCCGGGGGCGGCGGGCACGGTAGCCGTCCTGGGTGCGGGATCGTGGGGGACAACCTTCGCGAAGATCCTCGCGGACGCTGCGATTGCCGCCGGAACGCCGCGCGTCATCAGGCTTTGGGGCAGGCGCGCCGGGGTGGTCGAAGAGATCAACAACTGCCACCGCAACAGTGAGTACCTCAAGGACATCGTCCTGCCGGAGAGCATCACGGCGTCCACAGACGTCCGCGGAGTCCTGGCGGGAGCCGACCTGGTGGTGCTGGCGGTTCCGGCCCAGTCGCTGCGCCCGCAGCTGCGCGAATGGAAGGACATGATCGCTCCCGGAGCTGTTGTGGTGTCCCTGATGAAGGGGCTGGAGCTGGGCACGGATGCGCGGATGAGCGAGGTCATCGCACAGGAACTGGACCTGCCGCTGGAACGCATCGCAGTTGTCTCGGGACCCAACCTCGCCATGGAAATTGCGCGGGAAGAGCCTACGGCATCAGTCGTGGCATGCGCTGACTCCGCCACTGCCGGCTGGCTCGCCAGGACCTGCACCGCCCCCTATTTCCGGCCCTACACCACGGCCGATGTGGTCGGCGTCGAAATCGGCGGCATCGTCAAGAACGTGATTGCGCTGGCAGTGGGCATCTGTGAGGGCAAGCAGATGGGGGACAACACCAAGGCCTCGGTGATTACCCGGGGACTTGCGGAAACATCCCGGCTCGCATTGGCGCTGGGCGGCGAAGCCAAGACCATGGCCGGGCTCGCCGGGCTGGGCGACCTCGTGGCGACCTGCTCGTCCGCGCTGTCCCGGAACCACACGGCAGGGAGGCTGCTGGGCCAGGGCCTGACGCTGGAGGAGGTGGGCCGGAAGATGACCCAGACCGCCGAAGGCATCAAGTCCGGCCAGGCTGTCCATGAACTCGCCGGCAAGCTCGGCGTCGACATGCCCATCACTGCCGCCGTCGTCGCGGTGCTGGCAGGCAAGCTGTCCGTTGACCAACTGGGGCCGGTTCTGCTGTCCCGGGAATTGAAACCTGAAGGCGATTACTGACCATGTCCCAAGACACACCCACCACAGGGGAAACAGGCACCAACCGGAAGCCGCGGGTCGCCGTGCTTTTCGGCGGCCGCTCCAGCGAGCACGCCGTAAGCTGCGTCACCGCAGCAGGCGTGCTGGGCGCGATCAGCAAGGACAAGTACGAGGTCATCCCCATCGGGATTGCCAAGACCGGCCAGTGGGTTCTTGCCCCGGCTGAAACCGCCCAGTGGTCGCTTGCTGCATCCTCACTCCCCGAGGTGGTACCTTCCCCGCAGACCGTCACCCTGGCGGAGATCGGCGGGGAACACCAGCTGATCGTGGCGTCCCCCAATGAGGTTCCCCAGGAGCTGGGCGCCGTTGACGTCGTTTTTCCGCTGCTTCACGGCCCCTTCGGCGAGGACGGGACCATCCAGGGGCTCCTTGAGCTTTCCGACACCCGCTACGTCGGCGCCGGAGTCCTGGCATCGGCCGTCGGCATGGACAAGCACTACATGAAGGTGGTCTTCGAGGCCGCCGGGCTCCGGGTGGGACCCTACGTGGCCGTGACTGACCGGCAGTGGCAGCGGGACCCCGAATCCGTCCGGAAGCAGGTGGACCGCCTCGGGTTCCCCGTCTTCGTCAAACCGGCCCGTGCCGGCTCGTCCATGGGCATCTCCAAGGTTGACTCCCTCGAGGACCTGGACGCAGCGATCGAAGAAGCACGCCGCCACGACCTCAAGCTGGTCATTGAAGCCGGCATCGTGGGCCGCGAAATCGAATGCGCTGTCCTGGAAGGCAGGGGCACCGATGCGCCCCGGACCTCCATGCCGGGCGAAATCTCGGTGTCAGGTGGGACGCACGAGTTCTATGACTTCAACGCCAAGTATGTCGAGGATGATGCAGCAGCCCTGAGCTGTCCCGCAGACATTCCCGCGGAAGCGATCTCCCGGGTCCGTGAACTGGCGGCCGCCGCGTTCGACGCCGTCGGTGCCGAGGGCCTGAGCCGGGTGGACTTTTTCTACACCCCTGAGGGCGAACTGATCATCAACGAGATCAACACCATGCCCGGCTTCACGCCCAAGAGCATGTACCCGCAGATGTGGGCAGCGTCCGGACTGGGCTACGCGGACCTGATCGACGAACTCATCCACCTGGCCCTGAACCGCAAAACCGGCCTTCGCTGATCCCCGCCGGTACCCTGCCGGCGTCGGCCCACCCGCCTGAACCTATTGGCTCTTCGGCAGGTTCTGCAGGTCTTCCTGGCCCACGCAGTTCCGTGCGGACGGCACCTTTTCGGCAGCTGCTGCCAGGTCCGCGAGTACCGTTGCGGAGCTGATCTTGTCCGGGTCCATCAGGATTTCCGTAGCCGGTTCCCGCCCGTAGGTGGTCAGCGTCCACACGGGGTCGCCTTCCTTGATGACCCAGTCGACGCCGTTGACGGTGACGCAGCGGTCCGTCGTGGGACCCGGCACGTTGACACCGCAGCGGAGGATGACAAGTGACGGGTCGCCCCAGGCTGCGGTGGCCTGGCTGTTGGTCTTCCGCAGCTTTGAATCGCCGATGGCGTCCGGCAGGGCAACCATCATCGGCGCGCACAGCGGATTGGCGGCGTCCTTGGCGGGCGTGACGTCCACCGCGGGGGAGCAGGCGGTCAAGGAAAGGGCGGCGATTCCGCCAACCATCGCCATCCTGGCGGCACGGGCGGACAGGGGCAGCTGGGGATGGTGCATGATCCCAGCCTATCGCCGCCGTCGTCCCTGCCCGGACACGATGTCGGCCGGGCGCGGTAGCGTAGTGGCGTGCCTGAAGACCTCCGTAACCGCGTTGACCGCCAGCCCACCGTCGCCGGCCTTTCCGAAGCTGAGCTGCTGCACCGGATCTTTCCGCGCCTTCACATGGCGGAGGGCCACGCGGCCAGCACGTTGCTGGGGCCCGGTGATGACGCCGCCGTCGTCGCAGCCCCGGACGGCAGGACCGTCGTCAGCATCGACACCCAGGTCCAGGACCAGGATTTCCGCCTCCTGTGGCCCAACGGCTACCGCACCACCGGGTTCGACGTCGGATGGAAGGCTGCGGCACAAAACCTTAGCGACATCAACGCCATGGGCGCACAGGCAACTTCCATGGTGGTCAGCCTCACCCTCCCCGTTGACACGCCGGTGAGCTGGGTGGAGGACCTGGCGGACGGATTGACGGCCGGAATCCGTGGGCTCGGCGCCACCCGTTGTTCCGTGGCCGGCGGGGACCTGGGCCGGGGCCGCGAAATATCGGTCACCGTGGCGGTGCTGGGGACGCTCGACGGCGGACAGCCGGTCCTGCGGTCCGGCGCCCGGGCGGGGGACACCCTGGCACTGGCAGGAACAGCAGGCCACGCCGCCGCCGGCCTCGCGCTGCTTGAATCGGACGTCGCCGTGGACACTCTCACCCCGGCGGAGCGCGCTTTCGTGGACCTGCAGTGCCGGCCGCGTCCGCCGCTGCATGCCGGGCCTGCAGCCCGGGCGGCAGGCGCCACGGCAATGCTGGACATTTCGGACGGACTGCTGCGGGACGGCACGCGGCTGGCCACCGCCAGCAACGTCTCCGTCACCCTCGATCCGGCCGGCCTGGCGAACCTGGCGGGCCTCCTGGCCCCCGCCTCCCACCGGCTGGGTGTGGACGGCGCGGCATGGGTGCTTGGCGGCGGAGAGGACCACGGGCTCCTTGCCACATTCCCGGCCGGCGTTCAGCTGCCGGCCGGATTCACTGCGATAGGCTCGATACATGCACTCGGTACCGACGAAGGCCCGGGCGTCCTGATTGCGGGCCGGGCCGCGGACACCGGGGGATGGGATCACTTTGCACACTAAGGTTGCCGCCAACGCGCTGGCGATGAAGAGGTGGCTGGGCAAGGCTGAAACTGCCCTGGGAAACCACAGCGACCGGCTCAACGCCATCAACATCTTCCCTGTGGCCGACGGCGATACGGGCACCAACCTCTATCTCACCGTCCGCGCCGCCGCCAGATCCCTGGTTCTCGGCGGGGACCAGCCGGCCCCGGTCGACGTCGGGGAGGTCCTTGCCACTGCCGGGCAGGCCGCCATGGAGGAAGCCAGGGGAAACTCGGGAACCCTGTTTTCCGTGTTTCTTTGCGCCGCCGCGGAACCCCTGGCCGGCCATACCCGGTTGACCTCCACCCTCCTGTCGGCAGCGTTGAACCGTGCCCAGATCCGCGCCTGGTCCGCACTGAGTGATCCAGTTCCGGGAACCATGTTGTCCGTCATGGAAGCGGCAGCCCGTGCGGCAGCCGCCGTCGACGCCGCCCAGGACGGCGATGACAGCAACCACGCGCTGGGCCTCGCTCTGGACGCGGCGGTGGAGGGTGCGCTGGCCGCCGTGATCCACACCGAGGAGCAGCTCGATGCGCTGCAGTCCGCCCACGTGGTGGATGCCGGCGGCGTGGGCATGCTGCTGATCCTGGATTGCCTGCGCTCCGCCGTCTTGGGCGAGGAACTGCAGAGCGAACTCCTCGACGGCCTGCACGGCTACGACGTCTCCGATCCCCACATCCACACTTCCATGCCGGACGACGACGGCGTGGAAGTCATGTGCACCATCAACCTTTCGCCCCTGAATGCCGCCACCTTACGGCAGCGGCTGGACGAGATCGGCGAGTCCGTCATCATGAGCCAGGTGGGAAACGGGACGGATGCCGAAGGCAACTACCGGTGGCGGGTACACGTACACGTGCCGGAACCTGACGCGGCCGTGGTCATTATCCGGTCGTTGGGTGAGCCGTCCCAGATCAGCATCAGCGAGTTGGCGCTTCCCCGGGACCCGGATGCGGAAAAGGTGAACACCGGCGGGCATGAACGCTGAGCTGGACCTCGCCCTGGAACGCCGGATCGGAAAGCGTTCCGCCGCCGTCATTGAAAAACACCTCGGCATCACCACTGTCGAAGGCCTCCTTAACTACTTTCCCCGCCGTTACCTCATGCGGGGTGAACTGACTCCCATCAGCGAGCTCCCACTCAACGAGGACGTGACCCTCATCGCCCGGGTGCTGTCCAGCAGCACCAGGGCAATGCAGGCACGGCGCGGGACCATTACCGACGTCATAGTTTCCGACGACGACGGGCAGCAGGGCCTCCGGCTGGTGGGCGGCAGGGACTACCACGGCAAAGTGCCCGGGACCCTCAAGATCAGCTTCTTCAACGGCTACAAGGCAAAAACTGAGCTCCTGCAGGGACGTCGGGCCCTGTTCTCAGGAAAAGTCACCAGCTTCAAAGGCCAGCTGGGGCTCACCAACCCGGACTTCCAGCTCCTGGACGATGACCCCTTCGTCCAGGGCACCGGAGATCCTGCGAAACTCGCCGCCATGCCGATCCCCGTGTATCCCGCCACAGCCAAGCTTCCCAGCTGGAGGATCCAGAAGGTCATCGGCACCCTGCTCGAAACCGTGGACCTGGCTGCGCTGCCGGACCCGGTTCCACCCACCGTCGCTGCGAGGGAAGGCTTCCTGCCCGTGGCGGAGGCGTACCGGCTCATCCACGCGCCCGATATTGCCGCCGACTGGAAACGCGCGCGGGACCGGTTCCGGTACCAGGAAGCCCTGGTGCTGCAGTCCGCGCTTGCCAGGCGCCGGGCCCAACTCGCCGCTGAGGAAGCCACCGCGCGGCGCCCTGTCACTGACGGTCTCCTGGCTGCCTTCGACCAAAACCTGCCCTTCACGCTCACGGCCGGCCAATCCGCCGTCGGCAAGACCCTCGCGGCGGAACTGGCGCAGGCAGCCCCCATGAACCGGCTGCTGCAGGGAGAAGTGGGCTCAGGGAAGACCGTCGTGGCGCTGCGGGCCATGTTGCAGGTGATCGACGCTGGCGGCCAGGCAGCGCTCCTGGCGCCCACCGAAGTACTCGCCGCCCAACATTACGACTCCATTCGCCGCACCCTGGGCGTGCTCTCCGGCGACGGACTCCTGGGCGGGCTGGCCGGCGGCAACGGGCCTTCCGTGCAGGTCACGCTGCTGACGGGGTCCATGCCCACTGCGGCACGGAAACAAGCCATGCTGGACGCCGCCTCGGGGACCGCAGGAATCATCATCGGCACCCATGCCCTCCTCAGCGACAACGTGTCCTTCTACGACCTCGGCCTGATCGTGGTGGACGAGCAGCACCGCTTTGGCGTGGAACAGCGCGACGCCCTGCGGGCGAAGGCACGGAAACCGCCGCACCTGCTCGTCATGACCGCCACGCCCATTCCCCGCACCGTAGCGATGACTGTTTTTGGCGACCTTGAGACCTCCACCCTCGATGAACTGCCAAAGGGCCGGGCCCCGATCACTACCCACCTCGTGGGCCTTGCGGAGAATCCCGGCTGGGTGGCGCGGATCTGGGCACGTGCCCGGGAGGAGATCGACGCCGGCCACCAGGTGTACGTGGTCTGTCCCAAGATCGGAACGGACGACGACGGCGACTTCAGCCCGGGGGAGGCGGCACCTCCCGGCATGGACGCGGAGGAGACGCGGGAACTCGCGTCGGTCACCGCCGTCGTGGACCATCTGCAGGGCGAGCCCTCCCTGGCAGGGGTTCCGCTGGCTCCCCTGCATGGACGCCAGGACCCCGACCTGAAGACGGAAACCATGGCCGGGTTCACCGCAAACCGCATCAAGCTGCTCGTCTCCACCACCGTGATCGAGGTGGGGGTGGACGTCCACAACGCCACGATGATGGTCATCCTGGACGCCGACAGGTTCGGCATTTCCCAGTTGCACCAGCTGCGCGGCCGTGTGGGCCGCGGCGGCCTTCCGGGAACCTGCCTGCTGGTCACCGCCCTGGAACCCGGCCACCCGAGCCGGCGGCGGCTGGATGCCGTGGCGGCCACCACCGACGGGTTTGTCCTCTCCCAGGAGGACCTCAAGTTGCGGCGCGAGGGCGATATCCTGGGTGCTTCCCAGTCCGGCGGACGGTCCACATTGAAACTGCTGCGGGTGCTTGAACACGAAGACGTGATCGCCCGGGCAAGGGAAGACGCCCAGGCGATCGTTGGCGGCGACCCGTCGCTGTCCGGCTGCCCGGAACTCGCGGACGCCATCGAGAAGTACCTCAACCCTGAGAAGGAGGCGTTCCTTGAACGCGGTTAGCAAAGAAGGCGGCGCGGGCGCCGGCGGATCGCGGTGGGCGCGGTGACCAGGATTATCTCCGGCGCTGGTGGCGGAACGCCGCTGGCGGCGGTTCCCGGGTCCCTGACCAGGCCTACGACAGACCGGGTGAAGGAAGCTCTGTTCTCCCGCCTGGACGCCTTCGAGGTGATTGCCGGGGCCCGGGTGCTTGATCTGTACGCGGGTTCGGGTTCCCTGGGGGTTGAAAGCGCCAGCAGGGGAGCCAGGACAGTGGACCTGGTGGAATCCGACGCCAAGGCCAGTGGTGTGTGCCAGCGCAACGCGGACCTCATCAACGGCGTCCTGGGCCGGAAGGCCGTCACGGTGCACCGGTCCAGGGTCGAACCCTTCCTGGAACGGGCGGCGGAATCTGCGGTCTGGGACCTGGTGTTCCTGGATCCGCCGTATCCGTTGGAGGAAGCCGCAGTGTCCGCGGTGCTGCAGAAGCTCGCTGCGCACCTGGTCCCGGGTGCCGTTGTAGTGGTGGAACGCTCGTCGCGCTCCCCGGAGCCGGAGTGGCCGGACGGCATGACGAGGTTCGCCGAGAAGAAGTATGGGGAGACCCGGTTGTGGTTCGCCGAGCCGTTCGTTCCTGACGCCATCGCGCCGGATGACCTGGCGGACGTTGCCGGACCTGAAACTGCCGGATTCGAGGCCGCCGGGCCGGACACCCAGGGCGCCTAGCCCGACAAGGCGTTCAGCCGGACAGGCGTTTAGCGTGAGAAGGGGTCCAGGTCCATTCCCGCC
Source organism: Pseudarthrobacter sp. Pseusp20 (assembly GCF_059492155.1). NCBI lineage: Bacteria > Bacillati > Actinomycetota > Actinomycetes > Micrococcales > Micrococcaceae > Pseudarthrobacter > Pseudarthrobacter sp. Pseusp20. The sequence goes on along the minus strand of NZ_CP168521.1, from coordinate 2,941,103 downwards.
AGGACACGTGCGGGGTGGGGGCCCCGTGCGGTCAGCTCAGCTGTCCACGATTCCGGCCACGGGCCCTGCGTTCCTGCCAGGATGATGTTGCCCGGATACCTGCCCTCGAACATTCCCGCTTCCGCAACGGCGCCCACATCCGCCATGGCTGCGCGCATCGCCGCCACCTGGCTCCTGACCAGTGTGAGGGCGGCCTCGTCGCCCACATTGACGATCAGCAGGCCGTCCGGGCGCAAACGCTCCCTGGCCTCGCGGTAGAAACCGCTGGTGGCGATGTGGGCCGGCGCCTCCGGGCCGGAAAAGATGTCCAGGATCACGACGTCGAACGTGAGCTCCGGATCGAGGGCACCGAGCGCCTCGCGGGCGTCGCCGATGATGGTGGTGAGGTCCGTTCCGTCGGGCATGGGAAGGTGCCGGAGGACAAAGTCCAGCAGCTCACGTTCCAGCTCAACCGCGTACTGGACCGAGCCGGGACGGGTCGCCTGGATGTACCGCGCAAGCGTCAGCGCCCCTGCCCCGAGGTGGAGCGCGCTGACCGGCTCGCCGGGAGGGGCGGCCAGGTCCACCAGGTGTCCGATCCTGCGGAGGTACTCGTAGAAAATGTCCTCGGGCCGGTCGAGGTTGACGTGGGATTGTTCTGATCCGCCGATGCTCAGTACATAGCCCCCGTCAATGAACGCATCGGATTCGATGCCGGCGTGCTGGCCAGTGGTCCGCAGGAAGCGGCTGGCGTGCACGCCGCTGCCGCCGGACATCAGAGCCTGCCACGGAGGGTGGACAGCCGCGCCGCAGCCTCCTCCAGGACTTCTGTTTTCTTGCAGAAGGCGAACCGGAGCAGGCTTCGCATCCGTTCCGCGCCTTCCGCATGGCAGAAGACCGGAACGGGAATGGCCGCCACACCCACCAGTGCCGGCAGGCGGCGGGCGAGGTCCAGGGCGTCGGTGATGCCCAGCGGCGCCGTATCCACATTGACGAAGTAGGTTCCCTGCGGGGTGAAAACGTCAAAGCCCGCCGCCCGGAGCCCGGCGCTGAGGATGTCCCGTTTCTTCCCGAGGGCGGCTGCGATGCCCGTGTAGAAACCGTCCGGCAACGCCAGTCCCTTGGCGATCGCGGCCTGGAAGGGAGTGCCTGAGCTGTAGGTAAGGAACTGCTTGACCGTGCGGACGGCGGCGACCAGCTCCTCGGGCCCGCTCAGCCAGCCGATCTTCCAACCGGTCAGGGAGAAGGTCTTTCCGGCAGAGGAAATGGTGATGGTGCGGGCGGCGGCGCCTGGAAGGGTGGCAACGGGGGTATGGGCCACGCCGAAGGTGAGGTGCTCGTACACCTCATCCGTGATGACGATGCTGCCATGCTTTTCCGCGAGCTCCACCACGCGCTGCAGGACGGCCGGCGGAAAAACGGCGCCGGTGGGATTGTGCGGATTGTTCAGCAGTACCACGCGGGTCCGCTCGTTGAACGCTGCCTCCAAAGCCGCCAGGTCCGGCATGAAGTCCGGGGCGGCCAGCGGCACCGTTACGTGGGAGGCGCCGGAAAGCCCAATGACCGCGCCGTAGGAGTCATAGAAGGGCTCGAACGTCAGGACCTCATCGCCCGGTCCGGCGAAGGCGAGGAGGGCGGCGGCGATGCCCTCGGTAGCCCCGGTGGTAATGATGACCTCCGTGGCCGGGTCCGGCGCCAGCCCGTAGAACCGTTCCTGGTGTGCGGCCACCGCCTCTCGCAGTTCGGGGAGGCCCTTGCCGGGTGCGTACTGGTTGGCTCCCGCTGCGATGGCTGCCCGGGCGGCCTCCCGGATTTCGGCCGGGCCGTCCTCATCGGGGAAGCCCTGTCCCAGGTTGATGGCCCCGGTCTGGACGGCCAGGGTGGTCATCTCTTCGAAGATGGTGACACCCAGCCTGCCATCGGGTGCCAGGAGGTTGGCTCCGAGCGCTGTGCGCTGCCAGGGCGCAGGTGCCAAGGGGGTGGAAAGTTCCCGTGGTGGATGCATCCAGTCATGGTATCCCGGCCTTTCCATGGGGTAGGTTCGGAGCATGAGACGCGCTGTGTGCCCCGGATCCTTCGACCCCATCCACAACGGCCATCTCGAAGTCATTGCACGGGCTGCCGGTCTTTTCGACGAGGTCATCGTGGCCATCTCCACCAACTACGCCAAGAAGTACATGTTCAGCCTGGAAGAGCGGCTGGAAATGGCGCGCGAAACGTTGGCGCTGCTCAAGGGCATCGTGGTGGAACCGGTGGGCGAGGGGCTCCTGGCCGAGTATTGCCGCCAGCGGGGCGTGTCGGCCATCGTCAAGGGGCTCCGGTCCTCGTCGGACTTTGACTACGAGCTCCCCATGGCCACCATGAACCGCCAGCTGAGCGGAGTGGAGACGGTCTTCCTTCCGGCCGAGGCCAGCTACGTCCATTTGTCCTCCACCCTCATCAAAGAGGTGTCGTCCCTGGGCGGCAGCGTGTCCGCTTATGTGCCCCGTTCTGTGCACCGGCGGATGGTTTCCGGCGAGCCTTCGGCGGATCAGCAGCCAAAGCGGTAGGCTGGATCGGTACTTCGGCGCTGCCTCCTGCCGGTTTGAGTCACTGCGGCTCTTCAGGCTAAGATGGTACGTCGGTCATATGTTCAACAGGAGTTCTCATTAACAGAGATGCTGGTTCGCCCTTGGCGTTCGACGTCAAGGACCTCGGGCGCAGCCCGGGAAGCATGCGGACGCTGACGGAACATGTACCCGCACCGGGTGATCTTGGTGTGGCGCTCATTGGTGTTCAGGAAGGCTCGGATGTCGAGCTGGATCTGAGGCTGGAGGCCGTACACGAAGGAATTCTGGTATCAGGAACCGTGGTTGCCGAAGTTACTGGCGAGTGCGGCCGATGCCTGGATCCCCTTGCGTATGACCTTGAGGTCAATGTGCAAGAACTTTTCTTCTACGAGGGCATTCAGCTTTCGGATGGAGAAGATGATGAAGAGCAACGTCGAGTCGAGCACGATGTAATCGATCTTGAACCGGTGTTGCGGGACGCGGTTGTCACCAATCTGCCGTTCCAGCCGGTGTGCCGGGAAGACTGCCAGGGCCTTTGCTCCGAATGCGGAGTTCGCCTGGAAGACGAGCCGGGGCACCACCACGAGGTCCTGGATCCTCGCTGGGCTGCCCTAGCTGATATGGCTAAGCCTGACCGGCAAAATTGATTTGTACGTGTTTGTCTAGAGAGAAATGAGTTAGCCGTGGCTGTTCCCAAGCGGAAAATGTCTCGCTCGAATACCCGCGCCCGCCGCTCGCAGTGGAAGGCGACCGCCCCCCACCTGGTGAAGACCGTTGAGAACGGCCAGGTCACCTACAGCCTGCCGCACCAGGCAAAGGTCGTTACCGACTCTGCCGGCACCGCGCTGTTCCTTGAGTACAAGGGCCGCAAGGTCGCTGACGTCTAATCGGCCCAACAGGCTGACTGATGTCTTCAACTGAAGAGCTTCTGAAGCGTCTCGGTGTCACTATTGACGCCGGGACGCTTCGTCTTGCGCTTACCCACCGTTCGTACGCATACGAAAACGGCGGCATACCCACCAATGAGCGGCTCGAGTTCCTGGGCGACTCCATTTTGGGATTCTCCGTCACTGATGCCCTCTACCGGGACAACCCGGACCTGCCTGAAGGCGAACTCGCCAAGCGCCGGTCCGCCGTCGTCAGTACCCGGGCCCTGGCCGGCATCGGCCGCAGTCTTGGCATTGGCGAGTACATCTACCTGGGGCAGGGCGAAAAGCTCACCCACGGCAAGAACAAGGCCTCCATCCTCGCGGACACCATGGAGGCCCTGATCGGGGCAACGTACGTCTCCAACGACATCGAAACCGCGCGCCAGCTGGTCATGCGGCTGATCGGTCCGCTGCTGAAGGACGCCGCCGTCCTGGGCGCCGGCACGGACTGGAAGACCAGCATCCAGGAACTCGCCGCCAGCCGGCAGCTGGGCACCATCCACTATGCGGTGGAGGGCTCCGGCCCGGACCACGCCCGTACCTTCATGGCGGTGCTGAACATTGGCGGCACGGCCTACGGCAAGGGCTCCGGCCATTCCAAGAAGGAAGCCGAACAGGAGGCGGCGGCAGACGCCTGGCGGGTACTCTCCGGAACCGGGGCCCAGGCCGCGCCCAGCCCCTCCGCAGGCTCCGTAGCCGCCAAGTAGCGCTCCATGCCTGAGCTGCCCGAGGTCGAAGTGGTGCGCCGCGGCCTGGTGAACTGGGTCCGCGGCAGAACCATCCGGGCCGTGGACGTCATCGATCCCCGCTCCATCCGGCGTCACGCCCTTGGCGTAGACGACTTCATCGGCAACCTCGAAGGCGCCACGGTGGCCGACGTCGTGCGGCGCGGCAAGTTCCTCTGGATGCCGCTGCTGGACGGCACCGCCGCGCAGCCGGACTGCGGGGAGGACACCCTTGTTCCGAAGGTGGCACTCATGGCGCATCTGGGCATGAGCGGGCAGCTGCTGATGCAGGACCCCGGCGTTCCCGATGAAAAGCACCTCAAGGTCCGTTTCCGGCTCAGTCCCCGGGGTGGCATGCCGGACCAGCTGCGGTTCGTGGACCAGCGGATCTTCGGAGGCCTTTTTGTCACCGCCCTGGTACCCACGGACGACGGCGGCCCGGGCGGCCTGGCGGAATCCCCCCTTCCCTTGATCGCCGCGGAGGCAGCACACATCGCCCGCGATCCGCTGGACCCTTCCTTCTCTTTCGACCTCTTTTACCAGCGGCTTCGGAAGCGCCGGACCGGCCTGAAGCGGGCACTGCTGGACCAGGGCCTGGTCTCCGGTATCGGGAACATCTATGCCGACGAAGCGTTGTGGCGGGCCCGGCTGCATTACGCCCGGCCCACCGATACCCTGCGCCGGGGGGACGCCCGGCGTGTCCTCGACAGCGCCCGCGAGGTCATGCTCGATGCCCTGGCCGCAGGAGGAACCAGCTTCGATTCCCTGTACGTCAACGTCAACGGCGCCTCAGGCTACTTCGACCGGTCCCTCAACGCGTACGGCCGCCAGGGTGAGCCGTGCAAAAGGTGCGCGGCCGCAGGAATCCAGGCGGTCATCCGCCGCGAGCAGTTCATGAACCGTTCGTCCCACACCTGCCCCGTGTGCCAGCCGCGGCCACGCAACGGCCGCTGGTAGCACCGGGCCGCCCAGGCGATGGGCTCAGCGGGTGCCATAGTGTGCTGCCAGCCGCGCCAGGCCTTCGTCGATCGGGACGGCCGGAGTCCAGTCGAGGAGTTCCCGGGTTTCGCGTTGGTCGAACCAGTGGGCGGTGGACAGCTGCTCAGCGAGGAATTTCGTCATGGGCGGTTCGTCCTGCATTCCAAGCCTCAGCCACAGTTTTTCCACTACGGACCCCGCCGCCCTGGCAAACCGCCCCGGGACGGACCACGACGGGGCAGGCACGCCACCGGCGGCGCAGATGCCGGCAATCAGTTCGCCCACCGGCCGTGGCTCCCCGTTGCTGACAACCAGCGCCCTGCCATGGATGTGGCTGATGCGCTCCAGCGCGGCAACAATCGCCGACGCGGCGTTGTCCACGTACGTGGTATCGATCAGGGCGGCGCCCGCATCCAGCAGCGGCAGCCGGTGCCGGGCAGCCCGCGCCAGCACCCGTTCCACCAGCTGCGTGTCCCCGGGTCCCCAGACCACGTGCGGCCGAACGGCAGCAACGCGGAAGTCCGGGGCGTCAGCGGCAAGGGCCAGCAGTTCCGCCTGGGCCTTGGTGCGGGAGTAGTCCCCGTGGGCATGCTCCGGGTCCGCAGGCTCTGCGCCCAGGCCCGCAATGGCGGCGCCGGAATTGGCCACTGACGGCGAGGACACGAAGATTAGGTTCCGCACGCCGGCCGCGCGGGCGGCGAGGAGCAGCCGCCGGGTGCCGTGGACGTTTACTTCGTCGAACTCTGCGGCACGGCCGGTGAAGGAGACCTTGGCCGCCAGGTGGATGACTGCCTCGGCACCCCGGACGGCATCGCTGACCGCGGCGTCATCGGTGAGGGATCCGCGGTGGTCCGTGGCGCCGTCGACCCCTGAGGGACGCCGCTGGAAGGTGGTGACGTCATGGCCCCGGTGCACCAGTTGTCCGGCGACTCCGCGGCCCAGGAGTCCGCTTGCACCGGTAACGAGGACTTTCATGGCGTCCCCGCGCGTCCGCCGGCCAGGACGGAGGCAGCCCACCGGGACAGGCGCGTCCGGTCGATCTTTGCGTTGTGGCGGATATCTGTAGGCTGCGCGGGGACCACCAACACGGCGGCCACGGAAATGCCCGCCGTGCGCGCGGCTTCCCGGACCTTTCCAGCCAGTTCCGGACCGGCAGGGCCGGCTTTCCGGACGGGCGGGACCGTCTCGACCACGGCGGTGACGGCCTGCGTCCCCGCCGGCCCCACGCCAACAATCGCGGCCATCCGGATGCCGGCCACGCGTTCGATGGCCTGTTCGGCGCCGACCGGTGTCACCACCGAACCGGGCGCGGTGACGACGTGCGCAAGCCGGCCTTCCACCCACAACCGGCCGTCGGAGTCGAAGTGGCCGATGTCGCCCGTGCGGTGCCATCCGGCCACGCCGGTGCTGGCTTCCTGGGTCAGCCAGAGCCGGTCGTACATATCCTTGACGTGGGGCGCACTGACCAGGATTTCTCCTGTGATTCCCGCGTCCGTGACAGGAGTTGAACCGGGGGCGGTGCCGTCTGCCGCCAGGGGAATGACGGCTACCCGGGCGCCGTGGACGGGCCGGCCCACGCAGACACCGTTGCCGGCCCCGGGCTTTGTTCCGGATCCGGCGTCGAAAGCCGCGGCCCTGATTTGTTCGAGGCTGATGTCGGTGACGGGGAGCGCTTCCGTCATTCCGTAGGGCGTGTGCAGGGAGGCACCCGGCAGGAGCCGCTGCATCTCCGCAAGGAGCGGTTCGGGAACGGGGGCGCCTGCGGAGAGCAGCAGTTCAACCCGTTTCAGCGCTGCGGTGCCCTCCGCACTGAGTCCGCCGCTGGTGGCGACGACGTTGCGCAGGGCAGCCGGCGAGGCGAAGACCACGGTGGCGTCGATGGCCGCTGCGGCGTCCGCGAGGGCCCGCGCGGTCAGGGTTCGTGGCGCGGTGACATCCATCGCCGGCGTCACGGACACGGTTCCCAGTGCCGGTCCGAGCAGGGCGAAGGGCGCGAAACCCGCCACCAGCCGCTGGCCCGGATGGATCCCGAAGGTTTCGGCCACGGTGTCCCGCATCGCGGCGAGTTGCCGGTGCGTGTACAGCACGCCCTTGGCCGGACCGGTGGAGCCGGAGGTGAAGAGCACGGCGGCGGGGGAGTCCGGGTCCGGCCAGTATGTGCCGTTACCGTTGCCGTTGCCGTTGCCGTTGCCGTCGCCAGGCCCGGCGGAGCGCACCCTACCCGCCGTTGTTAGTGCGGCCAGGGAGGTTTCCACTCCGAGAATCCGGCGGCGGGCGGCCGGGAGGTCGCGTACGCTGATGCGCCTGGCCGCCCATCCCAGGACGCGGGCAGCTGCCAGCGCCCTGTCGATGCCGATCAGAAAGTCGGGAGTAGCCCCCTTGACCGCCCGGCTCAGTCCCTTCGTCCCGAGTCCGGCATCGGCCACCACCACTACGGCTCCCAGCCGCAGGCAGGCATACAGGGCCACGGTCAGGTCCACCCCGGGCGGGACCATGAGGCTCACCCGGCTGCCCGGCCTTACGCCTGCCAGGTGCAGGCCGGTGGCCAGGCGGTCGACGTCAGAGTCCAGCTGCTGCCACGTGAGGGAACGGGCCACGGTGCCGTCCGCAGCCATTTCGACGACGGCCGGCTTACCTCCGGCGGGTCCTGCCGCCTGTTCGGCGAGGAGCGTCCACAGTGGCTGGAAACCTGCGCGGGCCGGTGGCTGGGAAGCGGCGTTCCCCACCGCGGGCGAACCGTTGCCGCCGCCGCTGACGCGCCCGGCCAGCCAGTCGAAAACCGCCGGGGCGATGTCCCGGTCCTCCACGAGCAGGTGTCCTGCGCCCTCGTAGCGGTGCACGTCAGCATGCGGGAGGCGGGTGATGAGGTCCTTGAGGTAGCGGTCGGAAAAGATCGGGTCGCGCGGACCCCACAGCATCAGGGCAGGGACCTCCAGGTTCCGGAGGCCTTCCGCCACGCCGCTGAGCGCAGAAAAGCTGGGATGCCAGGCGTCCACGGGAATGTCGGCAACAAAGTTTCCCACCCCGGCCCGCCGCTCGGCTCCGCGGTAGGGGGCCATATACGCCTTCCGGACATCCGCGGGCAGCGGCGGGTGCGCCAGCGAATGCGTCACCCGCAGGAAGGAGTCAGATGTGGTGGTTCCCCATGTGTGCACGGCAGGGTGCAGGGCAAGGCGCAAGGCCGGGGGAATGGACGAGCCTGCAGGCTGGTGAACGGCCGTGTTGGTCAGTACCACGCCGGCCAACTGGTGCTGGTGGGCCAGCGCCCAGCCCAGGCTGACCACTCCGCCCCAGTCATGCCCCACCGAGACGACCGGTCCCTCCAAGGCCACCGCGTCCGTCAGGTCGTTCAGGTCCTGGATCCTGTCAGCCAGCCGGCGGAAGGTGCCCGTGCGTTCGGAGAAGCCCATGTCCAGCTGGTCAACCGCCACCACCCGCCACGGATGCGCGGGGTCGCATCCGGCGGCCAGCAGGCTCCGCCACAGGTAGGACCAGGTGGGGTTGCCGTGCACGCACAGCAGGGTCCCGGCGGGAACCAGGCCACGGCCGGCGAGTTCTGCGCCGTTGTCCAGCAGGTGCCAGCGGCGCACCGTGCCCGGCGCGTCGACGCCGGCTGTGGAAGTGACATCAATCTGGCGCGACCACCCGGCGGCCACGCCCGGCCAGTCCGCGATCACCAAACGATTTCCAGCATTGCGGTGTTCAGGCCGGAACCCACGCCCATGCACAGGACGCGGTCCCCGGTATCCAGGGACTGCGACTCGGCCGCAAGCGTCATGGGCAGCGAGGCGGGCCCAACATTGCCCCAGTGCGGGAACGTGATGGGCACCTTGTCGGGGTCGAGGTCAATGGCGTCAATGATGGCCTGTGTATAGGCGTTGCTGACCTGGTGCGTGACGTAGCGGTCCATGGCCGCCCAGTCCCACTCGGGCTGCGCTTCATGCCACGCGTCCACGACCAGCTGGAGGCCGCCGTCGAGCAGTCCTTTCGTGTCCGTGTTCATGCCGTCGATGCCGCCCACGCACAATTCATGGTGCTCGGTGCCGGCACGCATCACGCCGCCCACCACGCGGTGGGCCCCGGGGTGCTCATCGGCCGGTCCCAGGACGGCCGCCGCTGCCCCGGATCCCAACGTCAGCGTGGCGAACTCGCGGTTGAAGTCGTCGCGGGTGGTTTCCGGCCGCTGCAGCCGGGCGAGGGTGGCCTCCTGCGTCAGCTGGGCGTCCTCGCCATTGACGATGACGGCGTACCTGATCTGTCCCGAATCGATCATGTTCGCTGCCAGGGTCAGGGCGTTCACGAACCCGAGGCATGCGTTGGCGAGGTCGAAGTTCATGGCCGACGACGGCAGGCTCAGGCCGTGGTGGATCTTCACCGCCACGGACGGTTCGAGGTTGCGGCGCGTGACCGAGGTGTTGATCAGCAGTCCGACGTCGGAGGCTTCGATGCCTGCCTCGGCCAGGGCCTTGGCTCCGGCTTCCACCGCGGCGTCGTCGAACGATGTTCCGGGGGCCCACCAGCGGCGGTGCGTAATGCCCGCAACGCGCTCAAGCAGCCGGGGTGGAAACTTCAGCCGCTTCAGGGTGTGCGCCAGGTGGCGGTCGAAGTCCGTGGAGCTTACGATCCTTGGAGCCTCGACGCTGCTCACCGAGAGCAGCGCGGTGTTGCTGTGGCGGAAGGTTGCATTACCTGCCAATTCAAGCCCCTCTTCGTTTCCGTCGCGCATTCATGCGGTGACTGTACCCACATAAACGCAGGCTCAAGAGCTTAACTATGCCTTTGCCCGGCCGGAACCGGCATATCCGGCCGTGGCCCCGGCCCCGGCTTCCGGGTGCTGCTGCCGGGAAATGTCGGTCCTGCGCAGTAGATTGTAGTGAGCCGGTTCCAGCAAAACTGTCCTATCCGCTCCAGGAGACCTGAAAAGCCTTGCACCTCAAAAGCCTCACCGTCCGGGGGTTCAAGTCCTTTGCCTCTGCCACCACCTTCGACTTCGAACCCGGCGTCACCGCCGTCGTGGGTCCCAACGGATCCGGCAAGTCCAATGTGGTAGACGCCCTGGCCTGGGTCATGGGGGAGCAGGGGGCCAAGACTCTCCGCGGCGGCAAGATGGAGGATGTCATTTTTGCCGGGACGTCCGGGCGGCCGCCCCTGGGACGCGCCCACGTTTCGCTGACCATCGACAACGCCGACGGCGCGCTCCCCATCGAATACAGCGAAGTCACCATCTCACGGACGCTTTTCCGGACAGGCGGCTCCGAATACGCCATTAACGGTGCCGCCTGCCGTTTGCTGGATATCCAGGAGCTGCTCTCCGACTCCGGGCTGGGCCGGGAGATGCACGTCATCGTGGGCCAGGGGCAGCTGGACCGCGTCCTGCACGCCACCCCCGAGGACCGCCGCGGCTTCATCGAGGAGGCGGCGGGGATCCTCAAACACCGCCGGCGCAAGGAACGGACCGTCCGGAAGCTGGAGGCGATGCAGGCCAACCTGCAGCGCCTTACAGACCTCACCGGGGAGATCCGCCGCCAGCTGACGCCCCTTGGCAAACAGGCCGAAGTGGCCCGCCGCGCCCAGCGCGTCCAGTTCGACGTCCGGGACGCCCGTGCCCGGCTGCTCGCCGATGACCTCGTCCAGCTGCAGCAGGCGCTGCAGCAGGACGTGGCGGACGAGGCAGCGCTCAAAGCCCGCCGGACCGCCGTCGAACATGAACTCGAAGCCGGGCGCCGGCAGCAGGCGGCGCTGGAGCAGCTGGCTGCCGAAGCCACACCCCGGCTCAACGCCGCGCGGGACACCTGGTACCAGCTGTCCACTGCACGGGAGCGCCTCCGGTCGCTCGGTTCGCTGGCCACCGAGCGCAGCCGCCTGCTCGGCTCCGACGATGCCGCACCGGCATCCGCGCGGGACCCCGAACAGCTCGAACGCCAAGCCGCCAGGGTGCGGCAGGAGCTGGCCGAGCTCGAACGGGACATCCACGCCAGGCGCACCACCCTGGACACGGCCAGCGCCGCGAAGGCCGAGGCAGAGCAGGCAGCCGTGGCCGAGGACCGGCGGCTCACGGCCCAGCTCCGGGCCGCGGCGGACCGGCGGGAAGGCCTGGCCCGCCTGGCCGGACAAGTGGCGGCGGCCCGGTCCCGGGTGGAATCCGCGCAGGCAGAACTGGGCCGGCTGCGGGAGTCCCTTGTCGCCGGCACGGAACGGCGGGCGCGCGCCCAGGCCGAGTTCACGGCCTTGGAAAACCAGGTGGCCGGCGTGGAGGAAGGGGAGGAATCCCTCGACGCCGATTACGAGGCCGCCAGTAAAGCACTTGATGCGGTCCTTCAGGAGATTGCCCAGCTCAAGGCCGCCGTCAACGAAGGCGTCCGCAAGCGGGACGCCCTTGCCGCCCGGCTCGACGCTCTTAAGCTCGGCCTGGACCGCAAGGACGGTGCCAGGCACGTACTGGAGTCAGGGCTGTCCGGGGTGCTGGGCAGCCTGGCGGCCGGGATCAGCGTGCAGGGTGGTTACGAGGCGGCGGTCGCTGCCGCGCTGGGAGAGGCCTCCGAGGCAGTCCTCGTCCAGGATCAGGACACGGCGGCCGCCGTCCTGAAGGTGCTCAAGGACGACGACGCCGGGCGGGCGTCGCTGCTCCTCGCATCAGCGGTGGCAGGCCACCTGGGTGACCCCGCCACGGAGTCCACGCCGGGAGGAGCGGCCGCCCCCAAAGCAGTGCCGCTGCCCGATGGTGCGCAATGGGCCGCCGACCTGGTGGACGGACCTGCGGAGCACATCCCGCTGGTCCGGCACCTGCTGTCCGGAACCGCCGTCGTCGCAAGCATCGACGCCGCGGCTGCGCTGGTGGCCGGGCTGCCCGGACTCACGGCGGTCACCCGCGAGGGGGACGTGTTCACCGCCGTATCCGTTGCCGGCGGTTCTGCCAAGGCGCCCTCCCTCCTTGAGGTGCAGGCGGCGGTGGACGACGCCGACCGTGGCCTTTCGGCGGTCACGGCAGACCTGGAGCGGAACAGGTTCGCCCTGGCCGCCGCCGAGGCGCGCCGCGCCGGAGTGCAGGAGGAGGCGGACGCTGCCCTGGACAAACTGCACGAATCCGATGCCCGCCTGGCCGCCGTGGCCGAACGCCTGGGCCACCTGAATTCAGTCCTGCGCAGCGCCGTCGGTGAGAGCGACCGCCTGGCTGCCTCCCTGGCACGCGCTGCGGAGAACGTTGCCGCGGAGGAGGAGGCGCTCGCTGCCATCACGGCCCGGCTGGCCGCCGCCCAGGAGGCTCCGATTGAAGAGGAGCCCTCCACCGAACAGCGGGACGCGTTGGCCCGTGCCGCATCCGCCGCCCGTGCAGCGGAAGTGGAGGCGAGGCTGTCCCTGCGCAGCGCCGAAGAGCAGCTGGCGGCAACCCGCAACAGGGTGGCGTCCCTGGAGCGCGCCGCCGCCACCGAACGCCGTGCCCGGGAGGAAGCAGCCCAGCGTGCCCGGCGCCGCCGCATCCAGGCCAGGCGTGCGGCCGCCGTTTCCGCCGCGGCGGAACTGGCACTGCGTTACGTGGACGTATCGGTGGACCTCGCCCGGCACGAACGGGACCTGGCCGAGGAAAACCGCGAACAGCGTGACCGTGGGCTTCGGGACATCCGGGAAGCCAACGACGCCCTGGCCCGCGAACTGGCCGACCTCACCGACAACGTGCACCGGGACGAGCTGGCCCGTGCGCAGCAGCGGGCCAGGATCGAGGCAGTGGAATCCCGGTCCGTGGACGAGTTGGGCATCGCCCCCGAAGCGCTGGTGGCAGAGTTCGGGCCGCACGTCCCGGTTCCCGTGCCTGCGGAGGAGACCGGCGACAAGTGGGCCGCGCTGCGGGCTCCCGTTGACGCCGGCGGGGAAGAAATCCGGGAAGGGAAGCCCTACGTCCGGCAGGAGCAGGAGAAACGGCTGCGCAAAGCTGAACGCGACCTCGCCAGCCTGGGCAAGGTCAACCCCCTGGCCCTGGAGGAATTCGCGGCACTGGAGGAGCGGCACCAGTTCCTCAGCACCCAGCTTGAGGACCTTAAGGCCAGCCGCCGGGACCTGCTGGACATCATCAAGGAAGTGGACGACCGGGTCCAGCGCGTCTTCGCCGAGGCGTTCGAGGACACCCAGGTCCAGTTTGTCCGGGTTTTTGAGCGGCTCTTTCCCGGCGGCGAGGGCCGCCTGGTCCTCACGGACCCGGGGGACATGCTCACCACAGGCATCGAAGTGGAGGCCCGTCCTGCGGGCAAGAAAATTAAACGGCTGTCCCTGCTCTCCGGAGGCGAGCGGTCCCTTACCGCGGTGGCGCTGCTGGTGGCCATCTTCAAGGCGCGGCCCTCGCCGTTCTACGTCATGGACGAGGTGGAGGCGGCGCTGGACGACACCAACCTCGGCCGGTTGATCACCATCTTCGAGGAACTGCGGGAGTCCAGCCAGCTCATCGTCATCACCCACCAGAAGCGGACCATGGAGGTGGCGGACGCACTGTACGGCGTCACCATGAGGGGCGACGGCGTTTCCACGGTGATCAGCCAGCGGCTCGTTTCCGAGGTGTAGCAGCACCGCCGGCGTCCGGCGGCCGCGGGGGCGCCGCATTGGGGCAGGTCAGGGGCGGGCTGCGCGCCCGAACCGGGCAGGCCGTTTGTGAGAAGCTAGGGGAGTGAATGACATCCTTCCCATTGTCCTGTCCATTCTTGTTGCGCTGGTGGTCATCGGCGGCCTGATTCCGGTCCTGCTCAAGACGCGGAGGAACATCACCCGGTACCCCGGCACGCGGGATGCCAACGATCCTGAGGTCCGCTCCGGCGGCAGCACCGCCGTAGCGGACAGCGCCGGACCAATCGAACGCACGGCGCCCGCGGGCGTGGACCTCGAAGGGCTTGACACCACTACGGTTCCGGACGACGCTGCCGGGCTGGAAACCATTCCCGTCGAAACACCGCTGCCTGTCGCGGGCCGCCTCACCCGCCTCCGTGAGCGGCTGGTCCGCTCCAACAACATCATGGGCAAGGGCCTGCTGGCGCTGCTGTCCAGCGACCGGATCGATGAGAGCGTCTGGGACGAGGTGGAGGAGACACTCCTCCTCGCGGACCTGGGAACCGAACCCACCATGCAGCTGGTGGATGCCCTGCGCGAACGGGTCAAGGTGCTGGGCACCCGGACCCCCGAACACGTCAAGGCCATGCTCCGTGAAGAGCTCATCAAGCTTGTCGACCCCTCCATGGACCGCAGCCTGAACGTCCAGCGCCATGCGGACAGGCCTGCCGTGATGATGGTGGTGGGCGTGAACGGCGTCGGCAAGACCACCACCGTCGGCAAGCTGGCGCGCGTGCTGGTGGCAGAGGACAAGGACGTCCTGCTGGGTGCCGCGGACACGTTCCGCGCCGCCGCGGCGGAACAGCTGGCCACGTGGGGGCAGCGCGTCGGCGTCCCCACCGTGAAGTCGGACATCGACGGCGCCGATCCCGCCTCCGTTGCCTACGAGGCCGTGAAGGCAGGCATTGAGCAGGAAGTGGACGTTGTCATGATCGACACCGCCGGCCGCCTCCAGAACAAGGTGGGCCTGATGGACGAACTGGGCAAGGTCAAGCGCGTGGTGGAGAAGCTGGCCGAGGTGGACGAGGTCCTGCTGGTTCTGGATGCCACCACCGGCCAGAACGGCCTGAACCAGGCGCGGGTCTTTTCGGAGGTTGTCAACATCACGGGCATCGTCCTGACCAAACTGGACGGAACCGCGAAGGGCGGCATCGTCGTCGCCATCCAGAAGACGCTCGGCGTGCCCGTCAAACTCATCGGACTCGGCGAAGGCGCCGACGACCTGGCCCCGTTCGACACCGAAGGCTTTGTCGACGCCCTGCTGAACTAGCTAAGCCAGCCCAACCAGCTCGCATTAGTTGTCGTTTTGAGCCCTCAAAACGACAACAACTGCGGGCTAGTTGGGTTTAACCCGGAGTGTTTCGCGGGTGGGCAGCCAGCCGACGGCGGCCAGGAGCATGACGCCGCCGGTCACGCCGAAAGCCCAGCCGAAACCCAGCCGGTCCGCGAGCAGCCCGGCCGCCACCGGTCCGACGATCGCTCCGACGTCGGACGTCATTTGGTAGACGGCCAGGACCTTGCCGCCGGAGCGTGCGTTCCCAATGACATCGGCGACGGCGGCCTGCTGCGCCGGGCCGAAAAGGCCGGACCCGACGCCGGCAAGCGTCGATGCGGCAAGGAACCAGGGCAGGTCGGAGGTCAAGCCGATCGCCGCAGTCGCGAAGGCTGCCACCAGCAGGCCGGAGATCATCATCGGCTTGCGCCCCAGGGAGTCCGCCAGCCGCCCCGAGAAGGTCAGCGCGGCGGCGTTCCCGGCAGCGAAGACTGCCAGCGCCAGTCCGGCCGCCTGCGGTCCTGCCCCGAAGGCTGCCGCGGCGAACAGCGGCACCGTTGCCATGCGGACGCCAAACGTGGCCCACCCGTTGGCAAAGCTGGACAGCAGGGCCGACCGGTAGGTTCCGGCAGCCACGGCTTCGCCAAAGCGCATGTCCGGCGGACGGTGCTGGGTTTCACCGCCGCCCCGGCGCTGGTGGCTGAGCTGGGTCTGCACCACAAACGCGGCAACGAGCAGGGCCCCGGCGTAGGCAAGGAACGGGACCCGCAGGCCCAGCCCCGCCAGCAGACCGCCCACAATCGGCCCGCACACATTCCCGATCAGGAAAGCGGACGCATAGGCACCTGAGACCCTGCCCCTGCTCTGGGGTGGGGCCAGGCGGACCACCAGGGCCATCGATGCCACCGTGAACATCACGGACCCGGCTCCGCCAAGGCCGCGGAACAGCAGCAACTGCCAATAGTCCTGCGCAAAGGCGCAGGCCGCCGTGGACAAGGCCACGATCAACAGCCCAGCGACATAGACGGGCCGTTCACCGCGCTTGCCGATCAGAGCTCCGCCGGCGGGTGCAAAGGCAAGGCGCATGAAGGCAAAGATCGCCACGATGACGGCTGCCTCGGTGTTCCCTACGCCGAAGGTTGTTGCGAACTGCGGCAATACAGGCGCAACGAGCCCGAATCCAAGCGCAATCAGGAACGCCGCGGCCAGCATCACCTTAATGTCGCGGGGAAGTTTCTCCCGCCGAGGCCTTAGCCGGGCCAAAAACCTCGAAGTGGCGCCGCTTTCGCGGGGTGTTGCCGTCATTGTGAAGGAGTCCTTGCAGGAAAGGGAGCCGGGTGGCTGCGCGGGTGCGGAAACATAACCGTAACAAGGCGGATATGCACCATTTACTTCCTAGAGGTTGTTGTAACAGGCCCGCAATCTAAATCCTCCGCGGGCGAAACACGCCGCCCACAAACTCATTACAGGACGCAAAAAGGCGTTGGCAGGCGGAGTACTCCGCAAGATTCGATGAGAGAGGACGTGCACCATGGAACTTACCGCAGGTCACGTTTGGGTCATGGTGGCGGCAGCCCTTGTGCTGTTCATGACACCCGGTCTGGCATTTTTCTACGGCGGCATGACCCGCGCCAAGGCAGCACTGAACATGATGATGATGAGCTTCATCTCCATCGGCATGGTGGGTGTTGTCTGGGTGCTGTGGGGCGCGTCCATGAGCTCCGGTGAAGGCTTCCTGGAGATCGTGGGCAACCCGTTCGCCACATTCGGCCTTGAGGGCATCACCACCCCTGACGGTCTGATCAAGGTTGGCTACGCCGCCACCTTCGCCATCATCACCGTGGCACTGATCAGCGGCGCCATCGCCGACCGCGCCAAGTTCGGCGCCTGGTCCGTCTTCGTTCCCGTGTGGGTCACGCTCGTCTACTGCCCGCTGGCGTACATGGTGTGGGGCGGCGGACTCTTCGGCCCCGAAGGCGCCATCGGCAAGGCCCTCGGCCCCGCCATCGACTTCGCCGGCGGCACCGTGGTCCACATCAACGCAGGTGTGGCGGCGCTCATCCTCGTCCTCATCATCGGCAACCGCAAGGGCTTCGGCAAGGACCCCAACCACCGCCCGCACAACATCCCGTTCGTCATGCTCGGCGCAGCCATCCTGTGGTTCGGCTGGTTCGGTTTCAACGGCGGTGCAGCCACCACTGCCGAACAGGGCGGCCTGATCTGGATCAACACCCTCGCAGCCCCGGCAGCAGCCATGCTCGGCTGGCTGGTCACCGAACGCATCCGCGACGGACACCCCACTTCCCTCGGCGCCGCATCCGGCGTGGTGGCCGGCCTCGTCGCCATCACCCCGGCCTGCGCCAACGTCAGCCCCGTCGGTGCACTCGGCCTGGGCGTCGTGGCCGGCGTAGCCTCCGCCCTGGCAGTCGGCCTGAAGTTCCGCTGGGGCTTCGATGACTCGCTGGACGTCGTCGGCGTGCACCTGGTGTCCGGCATCATCGGCACCGTGGCGCTCGGCTTCATCGCACTGCCCACCGACGGTGTTGGCGGCGGCCTCTTCTACGGGGGCGGACTGACCCAGCTCTGGGCGCAGCTCGCGGCAGCCGGCGTCGCCATCGCCTACTCCGCAGTCCTGACGGCCATCATTGCGCTGGCCATCCACAAGACCATGGGCTTCCGGGTCTCGCAGGAACAGGAAACGGTGGGTGTGGACCTCAGCCTGCACGCCGAGACTGCCTACGAGTTCGGACTGAGCGGACACGGCGGAAGCTTCCAGCCGCTGCACGACATGATCACCGGCAAGGGCCAGGGCGAGTCCCACGCGCCAGTCCAGGGGACGCCGGGTACGCAGAAGTCACAGTCAGCAACAGGTAAGGAAAGCGTGGGGGCATGAAACTGATTACTGCAATCGTCCGGCCGGAAAAGCTCGAAGCCATCAGGGAGGGACTGGAATCCTATGGTGTTCAGGGCCTGACCGTCAGCGCAGCCAGCGGATACGGCCGGCAGCGTGGCTACACCGAGGTCTACCGCGGAGCCGAATACAACGTGGACCTCCTGCCCAAGATCCGGGTGGAAGTCCTGGCCACGGACGAGCAGGCAGACGACATCCTGGACGTGATCATCGCCAGTTCCAATACCGGCAGGGCCGGGGACGGCAAGGTCTGGACCATCGATGTCCATGAAGCAGTTAGGGTCCGGACCGGGGAACGCGGAGTGGCCGCCATCTAGGCACCGGCACGGAACCATAAAGACAGGCAGGGCGGGAACCGAAAGGTTCCCGCCCTGCCTCTTGTTAACGCTGCCGGTGCTGCCGCGGACTGCTCAGTCCTTTGAGCGGTTGGTGGGCCAGGATGCCGGGCCGGCCGAACCGGCGTCGTACTCTTCAAGCGGGACGTCCCCGCGCTCCCACGCCTTGAGGACCGGCTCAACAATCCGCCAGCAGTCCTCTGCAGTGTCTCCCCGGACGGACAGCAACGGATCGCCGGTCAGCACGCCTTCCAGCACTTCGCCGTAGGGCAGGAGATCGGAGGCGCTCAGTTCGGCTTCCAGGGTGACCCGGCCCAGGCTGAAGATGTTTCCCGGACCGTTGACGTCGACGTCGAACTCCAGTGTGTCCGGGCCGAAACCGATCCGGAGCTGGTTGGGGGAGTCCACCCCGGTAAAGCCCTGGGGCAGGTGGGGCACCGGAAGGAAGGTGACCACCGCTTCCTTGCGCTTGTCGCCCAGGGCCTTGCCGGAACGCAGGATGAAGGGAACCCCCCGCCAGCGCCAGTTGTCGATGCCCACCTGGATTTCGGCAAGGGTTTCGGTTCCCTTTCCCGGATCCACGCCTTCCTCCTTGGCGTAGTCCGGGACGTCCTTGCCTGCCACGGAACCGGCGGTGTAGCGGGCCCTGCGCGTTGAGCCAGTGAAGGGGGCACTGACGCTGCTGGCCCGCAGGACGGTGGAGACGGCGTCGCGGAGGTCGCGCTCGCCGATGGTGGCCGGAGGTTCGATGGCCATGATCGCCATGACCTGCAGGAGGTGGCTCTGGATCATGTCCCGGAGGGCGCCGGCGCCGTCGTAGTAGCGCGCTCGGCCTTCCAGGGCCAGGTCCTCATCGAAAAAGATCTCCACCTTTTCCACGTGCTGCCTGTTCCATACCGGCTCAAGGAAGTTGTTGGCGAACCGAAGGCCCAGGATGTTCAGGACGGTGGCCTTGCCCAGGAAATGGTCAACCCGGTGGATATGGTCTTCGGGGACCAGCCGTGCCAGGGTCCGGTTCAGCGACCGGGCCGATTCCTCGCTGAAGCCGAAGGGCTTCTCCATTACCAGGCGGGTGCCTTCCGGAACCTCTTCCGGCTGGAGCGTCTCGCATGCCTGCTGGCTGATCCGGGGCGGCAACGCAAAGTAAACGGCCACCGGGCCTTCCAGCCCCGCGAGCAGGGCGGCCAGGGCACCCTTGGCCGTGACGTCCACCTGGTGGTACGCCGTCTCCTTCTGCAGCAGCTCGAGGGCGTCCTTTCCGGAACTGTCTGCCGCGCCGGCTGCAGCAGCGAACGATGCCTGGACCCGCTCCCGCCATTGTTCCGGCGTCCACGGATCCGAGCCTGCCCCCACCAGGGTGAGGCCCTCCGCGCGGCCTGCGGCAACGAGCCGCGCCAGGCCGGGCAGGAGGAGCCGGCCGGTGAGGTCGCCCGAGGCGCCGAGGATGAGCAGGGTCTTCACAGTCGTTTGGCTCGTCATTTTGCCAGCATGCCACCTACCGGGCCTGACTTGATACCCTAGATAGTCGAGTCCCGATCATCCACTGAAAGAAGTGCACGTCGCGTGTTCAATTCACTCTCTGACCGGTTGACAGCAACCTTCAAGAATCTCCGCGGTAAAGGCAGGCTCACCGAGGCCGACGTCGATGCCACCGTCCGGGAGATCCGCCGCGCGCTTCTGGACGCCGATGTTGCCGTTCCCGTTGTGCGTGAGTTCACTGGCCGGGTCCGTGAACGCGCCCTGGGTGCCGAGGTCTCTGCGGCACTGAACCCCGGCCAGCAGATCGTCAAGATCGTCAATGAGGAACTCGTCGAGATCCTGGGCGGCGAAACCCGGCGGATCCGGCTGGCCAAGAACGGCCCCACCGTCATCATGCTCGCCGGCCTCCAGGGTGCCGGCAAAACCACCCTTGCGGGCAAGCTGTCCAAGTGGCTGAAGGCCCAGGGGCACAGCCCCATGCTGGTGGCCTGCGACCTGCAGCGCCCTAACGCCGTCACCCAGCTCCAGGTGGTGGGCCAGCGGGCAAAGGTCCCCGTCTTCGCCCCGCACCCGGGTGCCACCTCCACCGAGCTGGACCAGCCCGCCGGCGACCCCGTCGCCGTCGCCCGCGCCGGCGTCGAGGAAGCACGCCAGAAGCTGCACGACGTCGTCATCGTTGACACGGCCGGCCGCCTGGGCGTGGACGCCGACATGATGGAACAGGCGCGCCAGATCCGCCGTGCCATCGTGCCCAACGAAGTCCTGTTCGTGATCGACTCCATGATCGGCCAGGACGCCGTGAACACGGCCCTCGCCTTCGACGAAGGCGTGAACTTCACGGGCATCGTGCTGTCCAAGCTCGACGGCGACGCCCGAGGCGGTGCCGCTCTTTCAGTCGCGTCGGTCACCGGCAAGCCGGTCATGTTCGCCTCCACCGGCGAAGGCCTGGACGATTTCGAACTCTTCCACCCGGACCGGATGGCCTCGCGTATCCTGGATATGGGCGACATCCTCACCCTCATCGAACAGGCCGAAAAGGCCTGGGACAAGGATGAGGCCGCCCGGATGGCGAAGAAGTTCGCCGACCAGGAAGACTTCACCCTTGAAGACTTCCTGGCCCAGATGCAGCAGATCCGCAACATGGGCTCCATGAAGAAGATGCTCATGATGATGCCGGGTGCACAGAACATCCGGCAGCAGCTGGAGCAGTTCGACGAACGCGAGATCGACCGCGTCGAGGCAATCGTCCGCTCCATGACACCGCACGAGCGGCTGGCGCCGAAGATCATCAACGGTTCACGGCGGGCACGCATCGCCCGTGGTTCCGGCGTCCACGTCTCCGAGGTCAACGGCCTGCTGGAGCGCTTCGCCCAGGCCCAGAAGATGATGAAGAAGATGGCCCAGGGCGGCATGCCGGGAATGCCGGGGATGCCTGGCCTGCCCGGCGCCGGCGGCGGTGCCCGGAAGAACGCCAAGAACGCGCCCAAGAAGAAGGCAAAGTCCGGCAACCCGGCCAAGGCTGCCCAGGAGCGCAAGGAAGCGGAAGCCCGCCGTGCCAACGCCGCCAAGGCGCTGCCTACGGGCGCCGCCTTCGGCCAGCAGGGCGGGGACTTCGACCCGTCCCAGCTGAACCTCCCCAAGGGCTTCGACAAGTTCCTGGGCAAGTAGCAGTTCCCCGGCAACGCAGCGCCAGGTGTCGTTTTGACCTCTCAGAACGACACCTGGCGCTGCTTGCTTGGGATGTCAGTGCCGTGGAATAGGGTTGGGACATGTTCAAGCAGAGGGTAGTGTTCGTGCACGGCGCCGGAACCTTCGGTGCCGCCGCGTGGCCTCGCCAGCACGGCATGGCACTGTCCTAT
This sequence comes from Pseudarthrobacter sp. Pseusp20, assembly GCF_059492155.1. Taxonomy (NCBI): domain Bacteria; kingdom Bacillati; phylum Actinomycetota; class Actinomycetes; order Micrococcales; family Micrococcaceae; genus Pseudarthrobacter; species Pseudarthrobacter sp. Pseusp20. The sequence continues at coordinate 2,919,497 of NZ_CP168521.1, read as the reverse complement.
GACGCCCTGTTCCTCCGCCGCCACGGCTTTGACGCCCTCGCGGAGCCACTGGAGTCGTCCTTCGCGGAGGACACCGCCATCATCCTGCGCTCCCTTGCCGATGACGGCCGCGGCGCCGCCGGCGGGCATGTGGTGGCGCACTCCCAGGGGGCGATCGCGGCCATGATGGCCGCCGTCGAACGTCCGGACCTGGTCTTCTCATTGACGCTGGTGGAACCGGCCTGCCTCTCCCTGACAGCGGAACTCCCGGCCACTGCCGCCCACATCAGCCTCATGCAGCCCCTCTTCGACGTGCGCCACCAGCTCAGCGACGAAGACTTCCAGCGCGAATTCGTCCGGCGGGTCTTCGCCACCGACCTCCAGCAGCCCGCCACCACGGAAGAAAAAAGGTCCGCCCGCAGGCTGCGGCTCCAGGCCCCGTCATGGGAGGCGCCGCTGCACATTGTTCCCGGGGTGCCCACGCTGGTGCTGACCGGTGGGTGGGAACCGCTCTACGAGGAAATCGCCGGGTACCTCCGGGAGACCGGTGCCCTGCACCGCGTTGCCGCGGGAGGACACCGGCCCCATGACTCCCCGGACGGGGACCGGGCCATCCGGCAGTTCATCAGCCAGGTCAGCCGGAGCCAGCCGGCCCGCGCGTCCTAGCTGTCAGCAGGCACCCGCAGTTCCGGCAGGTAGACCTTGCCGCCGGCCGCCAGGAATTCCTCGCTCTTCCCGCGCATCCCGGCCGCAGCATCGGCCAGTGCCGCCTGCGCCTCCGCGGAACCAAATTCGTCGCGGATGTCCTGGCTGATCCGCATGGAGCAAAACTTGGGCCCGCACATCGAACAGAAGTGCGCCGTCTTGGCAGGCTCAGCCGGCAGCGTCTCGTCGTGGAACGCCTCAGCCGTCACCGGGTCCAGGGACAGTGCGAACTGGTCCCGCCAGCGGAATTCGAACCGCGCCTTGGACAAGGCGTCGTCCCGTTCATGCGCCCCCGGGTGCCCCTTGGCCAGGTCCGCCGCGTGCGCGGCGATCTTGTAGGTGATCACGCCGGTCTTCACGTCGTCCTTGTTGGGCAGGCCCAGGTGTTCCTTCGGGGTGACGTAGCACAGCATCGCGGTGCCGTAACGGGCAATCTCGGTGGCACCAATCGCTGAGGTGATGTGGTCATAGCCCGGAGCAACATCTGTCACCAGCGGGCCCAGGGTGTAAAACGGGGCCCCCTTGCAGAGTTCCTGCTGCCGCTCGACGTTTTCCCGGACCAGGTGGAAGGGAACGTGGCCGGGCCCCTCCACCATGACCTGAACGTCGTACTCCCACGCGCGCTGGGTGAGCTCGGCGAGCGTGTCCAGTTCCGCGAACTGGGCGGCGTCGTTGGCGTCCGCCGTCGAACCGGGGCGCAAACCGTCGCCCAGGGAGAAGGCAACGTCGTACTTCGCGAAGATCCCGCACAGCTCATCGAAGTGCGTGTAGAGGAAGTTCTCCTGGTGGTGGGCCAGGCACCAGCCGGCCATGATGGAGCCGCCGCGGGACACAATGCCCGTCACCCGGTTGGCGGTCAGCGGGACATAGCGAAGCAGCACGCCGGCGTGGATGGTCATGTAGTCCACGCCCTGCTCGCATTGTTCAATGACAGTGTCCCGGAAGATTTCCCAGGTCAGCGCGTTGGCCTCGCCGTTGACTTTCTCCAGGGCCTGGTAGATCGGCACGGTGCCGATCGGGACGGGGGAGTTGCGGATGATCCACTCCCGCGTGGTGTGGATGTCGTCGCCGGTGGACAGGTCCATAACGGTGTCGGCACCCCATTGCGTGGCCCACTGGAGCTTGTCCACCTCCTCCGCGATGGAACTCGTCACGGCCGAGTTTCCGATGTTGGCGTTGATCTTCACCAGGAAGGCCTTGCCGATGATCATCGGCTCGGACTCCGGATGGTTGATGTTGTTCGGAATGATGGCGCGGCCGGCGGCCAGTTCGCTCCGGACCAGTTCCACATCGCAGTTCTCGCGCAGCGCCACGAAGCGCATCTCCTGCGTGATGACGCCCTGCCGGGCATAGTGCATCTGGGTCACCGTCCGGCCGTCGACGGCGCGGCGGGGCACCGGCTGCGCGCCCTTCCACTCCGCGGAGGCGGCGCCGCGGCGGACGGCCGAGCGGCCGTCGTCGAGCAGGTTGCGTTCCCTGCCGCTGTAGGCCTCGGTGTCTCCGCGCGCCACGATCCACTCCGCGCGGAAGGGCTCCAGGCCGCGGACGGGGTCGCTTCCCGGCCCCGCCGTCCGGTAGGTCCGGAACGGTGCGTTCGGCTGGCCGTTGGGCGATGGCTCCAGGGCAATTTCCGTGACGGGTACCCGGATGCCGGACCCGGCGTCGTCGATATAGGCCAGCGAATGCGACGCCAGGGACCGGGTCACTTCGGACTGGTTCACCTGGGGCGTGGAGCCGGCTCCGGAACCCCCGGTGGACGGCAGGTGGGCAGGGTTCAACTGGGTGTTTTGCGTACTCAAGGGAATACTCACTTCCTTCGCCGGCATTACCCGGACAGGTTCAACGGTCGCAGGCTGCGTCAGCCCGATCTCAGCCCCTGCAAGGGCTCCCGTGTGGTCAGAGAAGAAGCTACCACAGGCCCCCGGAAGGGCGGTGTCACATTCGCGGGTGCTAGCCTGACCGGGCATCGAAAGGAAGCCCGATGGCAGACATCATCTACTTTCGCGGACCCGTCCTGGCCGCACCGGACCGGGTACGCCATGGACTCTGGTCGGTGGACGGCAAGCTCACGTTCAGCCGGCCCGCTGCCGCTCCGGCGCGGGAACTCGACGGCTGGGTGCTGCCGGGGTTCGTCGACGCCCACTGCCACATCGGCCTGGGTCCCGACGGTCCGGTGGAACCCGCCATTGCCCGGGAGCAGGCGCTGGCTGACCTCAACGCCGGAACCCTGCTGGTCCGCGACGCCGGCTCACCTGCCGATACCCGCTGGATGCAGGGCGGCCGGGACTTCCCGGTACTGATCCGTGCAGGACGGCATGTGGCCCGCACACGCCGCTACCTGCGCGGCTTCGCGGCGGAGGTCGAACCCGACGGGCTCGTGGAGGCCGTGCGGAAGCAAGCGCGCGACGGCGACGGCTGGGTCAAACTGGTGGGCGACTGGATCGACCGGAGCGCCGGCGACCTTGCGCCCTCCTTTCCTGCCGCCGTCGTGCGTGACGCTGTGCAGGCTGCCCATGATGAAGGTGCCCGGGTCACGGCACATTGCTTCGCCGAAGACACCCTGGACCAAATGCTGGACGCCGGCATTGACTGCATTGAGCACGCCACGGGGCTGCTGCCGCGACACCTGCCCCGGTTCGTGGAGCAGGGCGTACCGATCGTGCCCACCCTCATCAACATCGCCACCTTTCCTGATATCGCGGAGCAGGCGGACGCAAAGTTTCCGCGCTACGCCGCCCACATGCGTGCCCTGTGGGAACGCAGGCTGGAACGGGTGGCGGAGGCCCATGCCGCCGGCGTCCGGATCTTTGCCGGCACGGACGCAGGCAGCGTGATCCGGCACGGCAGGATCGCAGATGAGATCCTCGCCCTGCACGGGGCCGGCCTGCCCATGCATGCGGCCCTGGATGCCGCCTGCTGGGCAGCGCGTGCGTGGCTGGGCGCTGACAACCTGGAGGAAGGCGCGCGGGCCGACGTCGTGGTGTGCCGGGACGACCCCCGGACCACCCCGGACACGATCACGGCGCTGGAGCACGTGGTGCTGGGCGGCCGCATCATCCGTTGAGTTATTTGGTTCCGCTACTTGGAATAAATTGAAGCTTCAAGTAATTTTAATATGTGACAGGCCGCCGAAGTGACGGCCTCCAACACAAGGAGCCTTCAAATGACCGACGCAGCCAGCAGCCAGGATCTTCTTCCTGCCGACCTCGCCATGGGCACGGTAATGCTCAAGGTGGGCGACATGAAGGTCATGACCGACTACTACCAGCGCGCACTGGGCCTGGAGGCGGTGGCGGAGCAGGACGGCGGGCTCTACCTGGGCAGGCTCGGCAGGCCGCTGGTCCACCTGGCGCCGGCCCCCGGGCTGCACCTTCCCGGCAGGGGAGAGGCCGGCCTGTTCCACACCGCCCTATTGTTCGAGGACCAGGCTTCCCTGGCGGCCACCATCGCCACGGCAGCCCAGTACGAACCCCGGTCCTTCACCGGCAGCGCCGACCACCTGGTGAGTGAGGCCTTCTACTTCACCGACCCCGAGGGCAACGGCATCGAGCTGTACTGGGACCGGCCGCGCAGCAACTGGTCCTGGAACGGGACGGACGTGGTGATGGACAGCCTGGCGCTTCCGCCGCAGCGCTACCTGGAGCAGCACCTCACTGAGGAATCCCTCGAAGGCCAGCGGCGGACGTCCGCAGGCGTGGGGCACGTCCACCTCCAGGTTGGCGACGTCCAGACCGCCAGGGACTTCTACGTGGGTACCCTGGGCTTCGAGAAGACGGCGGGCTGGCATGGGCAGGCCCTGTTCGTTTCCGCGGGCCGCTACCACCACCACATGGCCATGAACGTCTGGAACAGCCGCGGCGCCGGCCCCCGCAAGGACACCCTTGGGTTGGGCGAGGTGCTCATCGAGGTTCCCTCGGGTGACGACGTCGGGGCGCTGGCTGACCGCCTGAGGGTCGCCGGGGTGCCCGCCCACCACACCGGCGCGGAGCTCCGGTTCGAGGACCCGTGGCGCAACCGGCTCCGGGTGGCAGTCCGCTGACCGGTGCTCCTGCACGGGCCGTGCGCCAGTGCTGACGGGCCAGTGTTGGGGCTCGCGGGCTCCGGCCCGGCGCGTTTGCCGGCGGGCGCGCAGCAACTAGGCTGATTCCGTACGGCCGGGCTGCAACTCCCGGCACGCAGCTCCGCCAACGGAAGAAGGGCACCCGCCATGGGCTTCACCGAGATCTTCGTCGCCACCCATGACGCCGCGCTGAAACGCGCCGGCATCCTTGACCAGGGAAGCGGCTCCGCGGCGGACAGCGGGCCCGGGGGCCAGGCGGTGCGGATCCAGGGCATCAGCGACTTCGAAGTCGAACAGCTGGGCGATCTTGCCGGGACTGCCGTGCACGCCGGCGGGGCCGACTATGAGCTGACCATGGTGGACGTCGCCAGCGATTCGCTCCTTGCCGTGCCGCCGGCCATGGTCCGTGCGCTGGCCGACCTGCTCTCCTATGAAACCGAAGGCGAAGGCAATGTCCTTGACGACGTCGCCGAACAGTGGGCCGGCCAGGAGGATATGCCGTTCGACGCCGGCCAGGCCCGGAGCTACGTTCAGCAGGTGGCGGAGTTGGCCGCCTCGATCGACGATTCCGAGCGGACGGGACTGTACGTCTGGTCGGCCTGACCCCGTGATGCCGGTTTCGGCCGTCCTCCGCCTCCACAAGGGCCGGCCGCGGCGCCGGCGCGGTGGCCCAAGTCGAAATAACGCCGTTCATCTGGCACAATAAACAGGTACTCGATCTGCGTGGCCCCTCTCTCCGCGTCCGGATCCTGTCCTTCGAACCCGCAAGTACGGCCCGCCCCACGGGTGCAGAAAGCCGGGTTCACCCCTTTTCTGAAACAGGAGTGACCACAAAAGTGGCCGTAAAGATTCGCCTTAAGCGCTTCGGCAAGATGCGCGCCCCGTACTACCGCATCGTCGTTGCGGACTCACGCACCAAGCGTGACGGCCGCGCCATCGAGGAGATCGGCAAGTACCACCCCACCGAAGAGCCCTCGTTCATCGAGGTCAACTCCGAGCGTGCGCAGTACTGGCTCTCCGTCGGCGCCCAGCCGTCCGAGCAGGTCGCCGCGATCCTGAAGATCACCGGTGACTGGCAGAAGTTCAAGGGCCTGCCGGGCCAGGAAGGCACCCTCAAGACCAAGGTCGCGAAGGAAGCCTTTGTTGCCCCGGAGAAGGGCTCGGTCATCATCCCGGAAGCCATCACCAAGAAGGCATCCAAGTCTGACGCTGCCGAGGCCCCGGCCGACGCCGAAGCTGAGACCACCGAGGCTGAGTAGATTGCTGGCAGAAGCGCTGGAACACCTGGTCCGCGGAATCGTCGATTCCCCGGATGACGTCAAGGTCAGTTCGAAGAGCAACCGCCGCGGGGACACCCTCGAGGTGCGCGTTCACCAGGACGACCTTGGACGGGTGATTGGCCGCCAGGGCCGCACGGCCCGCGCATTGCGCACCGTGGTGGCAGCACTGGCCGGTGGCGAACCGGTGAGGGTCGACGTCGTCGATACCGACCGCCGCCGCTGAGCGCTCGGCAACATTCAGTTTTTGCTCCGGCCCCTTCACCGCCAGGTGGAGGGGCCGGAGTGCTTTGACCAACATGGTGCTTCCACCGGAACCACCACAACCCGGAACAGAGGAACAGATGCAGCTTCAGGTGGCACGGATCGGCAAGCCGCACGGCATTCGCGGGGAAGTCACCGTCCAGGTGCTGACGGACGCTCCGGAGGACCGCTTTGTCCCGGGAACGGAATTCGTCGTTGAGGACGCCGCGGCAGGACGGCTGACCGTGCGGAGTGCGCGCTGGAACAAGGACATCCTGCTGCTCGGTTTTGAGGAGGTGGCGGACCGCAACCAGGCTGAAACCCTCCGCGGCGCCAAGCTGTTCATCGAAACCGAAGAACTGGACGGGGATGATGACGAGGGCTGGTACGAGCACGAGCTTGTCGGCCTGGAGGCCCGGGTAGGGGCGCAGGTTGTGGGCAAGGTGACTGCGCTGAACACCATGCCCGTGCAGGACCTTCTCATGGTCACCACCCCGGACGGCAAGGAAATCCTCATCCCGTTCGTGGAGCAGATCGTGCCTGAGGTGAATATCGAGGAAGGCTTCATCCTCCTCACCCCGCCGGACGGACTCTTCGAACTCAACACCGACGAAGCCGCTGCCCCGGAACCGGAAAGCAGGGACTAGATGCGCATCGACGTCGTCAGCATCTTCCCTGAATACCTCGCCCCGCTTGAACTCTCGCTGATTGGCAAGGCCCGCCACGACGGCATCCTGGACCTGCACGTCCATGACCTGCGCAGCTTCACCACGGACAAGCACCGCACTGTGGACGACACCCCGTACGGCGGCGGCGCCGGAATGGTCATGAAGCCCGAACCCTGGGCCCAGGCACTCGCCGCCGTGGCGGAGGAGCGGCCGGATCCGCAGCGCAAGCCGGTCCTCATCGTCCCATCCCCGGCCGGCGAGCGGTTCACCCAGGCCCTCGCCTATGAACTGGCCGAGGAACAGCACCTGGCGTTTGCGTGCGGGCGGTATGAGGGCATCGATGAACGGGTCATCGAATGGGCGCAGGAACACTTCACGGTCCGGCCTGTCAGCCTGGGCGACTATGTGCTGAACGGCGGGGAAGTGGCCGTCCTGGCCATGGTGGAAGCCATTGGCCGCCTGCTGCCCGGTGTAGTGGGCAATCCCGAATCCCTGGTGGAGGAATCCCACTCGGACGGACTCCTGGAATATCCGGTCTACACCAAGCCTTCCATGTGGCGTGACCGCGAGGTGCCGCCGGTGCTCCTGAGCGGCAACCACGGCAGGATCGCCCAATGGCGGCGCCACGAGCAGTACCGCCGCACAGCGGCGCGGCGTCCGGACCTCCTGGAAGGGTTCGACGCCGGCAGCCTCCCGCGTGCCGACCGCACCGAATTGCACAACCTGGGGTATGACATCGTGGATGGCAGGCTGGTCCGCCGGCCGGAAGCGGCAGCCGCGCCGCAGGATTAGTGCCGGGCGAATTGGCGTAACCCTGCCGCTGTGGCAAAATTAACCCTTGTGTCTGCTGGGTCCGCACCTGCCACAGGGGGTAGCGCGGCCAACAGCCGGACAACCGGCCCCGTCAACCCTTGAAGCGGCCGGACTATTTTACTTCGGCGGTGAGACCCGGCCTGCCTTCCGGCAGCCGGACTTGCCCGCCGTGACCCAAAGTGAATGACCTGTGGCGTTCACCAGGAGTGCAATCATGCATATTCTCGATTCCGTCGATGCAGCCTCGCTGCGCAACGATGTTCCCGAGTTCCGCGCCGGCGACACGCTCAAGGTGCACGTGAACATCATCGAAGGCAAGAACACCCGTGTCCAGGTCTTCCAGGGCTTCGTCCTGGGCCGCCAGGGCGACGGCGTGCGCGAAACCTTCACCGTTCGCAAGGTCTCCTTCGGTGTCGGCGTGGAGCGTACCTTCCCGGTGCACTCCCCGATCATCGAAAAGATCGAGGTTGTCACCAAGGGTGACGTCCGCCGCGCCAAGCTGTACTACATGCGTGCACTGCGTGGCAAGGCCGCGAAGATCAAGGAAAAGCGCGACTTCAGCTCCGCCAAGTAAGTAAGTTCTGCCCGGACTTACGGCCAGGCTGGAGCGCGGCCGTACCCGGCATGCGCCGGAGCAATGCACCAGCGCCAGGATACGGACCATGCACCAGACAAAACGCCAGCCCCGCAAAATGGGCTGGCGTTTTGTTTTACTGGCCCTGCTCCTCGCGGTGGCCATCAGCGGAGTGGTCCGGTCCCTGTGGCTTGACGTCTACTTCATCCCTTCGGATTCCATGGAGCCGCTCCTGCAGGGCGGGGACCGGATCCTGGTGTCACGCACGGACTTCCAGTCCGAACCCATCCGGCACGGGGACGTCGTTGTCTTCGATGGCCGTGGCAGCTTTGCACCGTTGAACAGCGGCAAGGGTCCGCTGCCGGACGCAGCCGCTGCCGCCATGCAGTGGCTCGGCCTGACCGGCAGCGACACAACCTACGTCAAACGGGTCATCGGCCTTCCCGGCGACACGGTGGCCTGCTGTGACGCCGGCGGCAAGGTCACCGTCAACGGCACTCCCATGGATGAGCCCTACATTTTTCCCGGCGACGCGCCGAGCACGCAGAAGTTCAGCACCGCGGTTCCGGAGGGCAGGCTTTGGCTGATGGGGGACCACCGCTCGGTGTCCGCTGACTCCCGCAGCCTGCTCGGTGCTCCCGGCGGCGGACTGGTTCCGCTGGACAGGGTGATTGGCCGGCCGGTCCAGATCCTTTGGCCGCTTGATAGATTTGCTCCAGTAGCACGGCCGCCCGCAGCGGGGCCGACAACACAGAACGGACGGTAAATGCCCGAGAATCACGCGCGGAAACCTGAACCGCGCCATGACGGCGCATCAGAAACGCCCACCGTTCCAGTTCCCTCCGTACCCGGCGACACCCCGGAAACCGCCGCCCCCGTCCATCGGCGGCACAGGACGGCGTCGAAGGCAGCGGCCGCCAAGTCCGGCGGCAATCCCGTGCTCGGCTGGCTCAGGGAAATCGCCACGGTGGTGGTCATCGCCGTGGTGCTGTCCTTCCTTATCAAGACCTTCCTGTTCCGGGCATTCTTCATTCCCTCGGAATCCATGGTGAACACCCTCGACGTGGATGACCGGATCTTCGTGAACCTCCTGGTGCCGGAGCCCTTCGCGCTCAGCCGCGGCGACGTGGTGGTATTCCGTGACACCAAGGGCTGGCTGCCGCCGGCCCCGGCCAAGGCACAGGGACCGTTCACCTGGGTCCAGGACGGCCTGACGTTCGTAGGCCTCCTGCCCGACAACTCCGAACAGCACCTGGTCAAGCGTGTCATCGGGCTCCCGGGCGACCACGTTGTCTGCTGTGACGCCGGCGGTAAACTGACCATTAACGGGACCGCGATTGACGAGACCTACATCAATCCCGCGGAAGTCCCGCAGATCCGCAACTTTGACGTCACCGTACCGGAAGGCAAGGTGTGGGTGATGGGTGACAACCGGAACCACTCTGCCGATTCCCGTGCGCACATGGAGACTGACGGCGGATTCATCAATCTCAAGGACCTCGAAGGCAAGGCCGCGGTCATCGCCTGGCCGCTGAACAGGATCAAGACCCTGGACAACTACCCGGACGTGTTCCGCAGCGTCCCGGCGGCCCACTGACCGTGCCTTCAGCAGTGCAGGCGTCCCCAGCAGTGCAGACTACCCCGGCAGTGAAGGCGCGCTCCGGCTCAAAACCGGCAGCACGCGGAGCCAAGGCGCCCACGCTGCGGCACGAGCGTACCTTCAAGGCCCAGGGGGTGCGCCTGCTTGCCGGGGTGGATGAGGTTGGCCGGGGTGCCCTCGCCGGTCCTGTCAGCGTGGGAATCGCCGTCGTTGACCTGGAACGCCAGAAGCCGCTTGCAGGCGTGCGGGACAGCAAACTCCTGAGCCCTGCGGAACGGGAACGGCTGGATCCCCTGGTGCGCCGGTGGAGCATCGCATCGGCGGTGGGACACGCTTCCGCCGGCGAGATAGATTCACTCGGCATCATCGCTGCCCTTCGGCTGGCGGGAACCCGCGCGTGGAACAGCATCATCAGCGCCGGCATCATCCCGGAGGCCGTGCTGCTTGATGGAAGCCACAACTGGCTTTCCCCGGCAGGCCAGCTGTCCCTGTTCGACCAGCCCGTGCTGGAGGCCGCGTGTGAAGCCCCGGTCCATACCAAGGTCAAGGCGGACATGCAGTGCCTCAGCGTCGCGGCCGCAAGTGTTATTGCCAAGGTGGAACGGGACCGGATGATGCGGGAACTGCACACCGAATATCCCGATTACGGCTGGGACATCAACAAGGGATATGCCACGGCAGCCCATCGGAACGTCCTACGCGCCGCCGGGCCCACACCGTACCACAGGGTAAGCTGGCGGCTGCTTGGCGGGGAACTGCAGGACGCCGAGGTGCCCGACGGGGACGAGCCGTACGAAGACTGACCCCCGCCACCCGCGGCACCCGTGCCGGACATGGTGCAAGATGGAAGCATGAGTGCTGAGGATCTTGAGAACTATGAAACCGACATGGAGCTTCAGCTCTATCGTGAATACCGCGACGTGGTCGGCCTCTTCAGCTACGTTGTCGAGACCGAACGGCGCTTTTACCTGGCCAACCATGTGGACCTCCAGGCCCGCAGCGCCGATGGTGAGGTCTATTTCGACCTGACCCTCCAGGACGCCTGGGTATGGGATGTCTACCGCTCGGCACGGTTCGTCAAAAGCGTCAGGGTCCTGACCTTCAAGGACGTGAACGTGGAGGAACTGCCCCGCAACGAGGAACTGGCCCTGCCCAAGGATGTAGACTTGGGCAACTAGGGTCCCGCGGGACCCTGACTTCCCCTCCACACCGGCCCCTGTCCACATACGGCAGGGGCCTTCTGTCTTCCGCGGCCCTCCGCCTCCAGGCTGGTTGCGGAGGTACACATGAAATCCAAAGACCTGTTGGGCCGGCGAGGCGAAGACCTTGCCGTGGGCTATCTTGAAGCGCTGGGCATGCTGGTGGTGGAGCGCAACTGGCGGTGCGCCGGGGGCGAGATTGATATCGTCGCCCTCGACGGCGATGCGCTGGTGATCGCCGAAGTCAAAACCCGCCGTTCGCTCGACTACGGCCATCCGTTTGAAGCCGTCGGTCCGGAAAAGCTGGCACGGCTGCACCGCCTCGCTGCTGCCTGGTGCCGTGACCGCGAACTGCGGATGCCGCTGCGCCGCGTGGACGTCATAGCCGTCGTGGACGACGGCGGCGGGGAACCCGTGGTCGAACACCTCAAGGGGGTGGGGTAATGGCCCTCGGGCGCACCTACTCCATCGCCCTCGTGGGGCTCAACGGCTACATGGTGGAAGTCGAGGCTGACATCGGCCAGACGCTCCCGGCCTTCGTCATTCTTGGGCTGCCGGACGCTTCCCTCAACGAAGCCAAGGAGCGCATCCGCTCAGCCGCGAAGAACTCCGGGATCCCGCTCAGCCGAAGGAAGATCACCGCAAACCTCATTCCTGCCTCACTGCCGAAACGAGGCTCCGGCTTCGATCTCGCCGTCACCATGGCCGTCCTCCGGGCAGCGAACGACATCAAGCCCACGGGGCGCACAGTCTTTATCGCCGAGCTGGGGCTCGACGGGAGGCTGCGGCCGGTGCGGGGAATCCTGCCGGCGGTCATGGCGTCGGTGCAGGCCGGGTATCCGGAGATCGTGGTGGCCCAGGCCAACCTCGCCGAGGCCTCCCTGGTCCCCGGAGCCAAGGTGCGCGGGTACCGCACGCTTGCCCGGCTTGCCCTCGACTTTGGGGCGGACCCCCAGGAACTTGCCCTGGACTTCGAACCGGACGAGGCCGATGACGCCGGTGACGGCCAGGCGCTTCCCGGCCCGTGTCCCGACATGGCAGACGTCTCCGGGCAGGGCGAAGCCCGCAGGGCTCTGGAAGTGGCGGCGGCGGGCGCCCATCATCTGCTCCTCACCGGGCCGCCAGGAGCCGGCAAGACCATGCTGGCGGAGCGGCTGCCGGGCCTCCTGCCGGACCTTGGCGACCACGAGTCCATGGAAGTCACGGCCATCCACTCGCTGTGCGGCCTGCCCGCATCCTCGGTACAGCTCCTGCGCCGGCCGCCGTTCGAGAACCCGCACCACTCAGCCACCGCTGCCGCCATCATCGGCGGCGGGACCGGCCTGCCCCGGCCGGGGGCAGCATCACGTGCCCACCGGGGCGTGCTTTTCCTGGATGAGGCACCGGAGTACGAGCGGCGTGTCCTGGACGCGCTGCGGCAGCCGCTGGAGAGCGGGGAGCTGGTTATCCACCGGTCAGCCGGAACAGCCGCCTATCCGGCCCGTTTCCAGCTGGTGCTCGCCGCCAACCCCTGCCCCTGCGGCAAGGCATCGGGCAAGGGGCTGGACTGCACCTGCACACCCGTGATGCGCCGCCGCTATCTGGCCAGGATGTCCGGGCCCCTGCTGGACCGGGTGGACATCCAACTGCAGGTGGAGCGCGTATCCCTGGCCGAGTTTGGCCAAGCGGGCGCGGAAGAGGGCACTGCATCAGTGGCAGGCCGGGTCCTGGACGCGCGTGCCCGGCAGGCGGAACGGTTACGGTGCTTCGGCCTGGAGACCAATTCCCAGGTGCCGGGGCGCATCCTCCGCGGTGAACTGCGTCTCCCCGCGGCCGCGACCCGGATCCTTGACCAGTCCCTGGAGCGGGGGGTACTTACCGCCCGCGGGTATGACCGTGTCCTTCGGCTCGCGTGGACGCTGGCGGACCTGGGGCACCGCGATACGCCGGACCCGAACGACATCGGACAGGCCCTGGGCCTGCGGCAGGCTTCGGCGGCCGCGGCATGACACCCAGGGATGCCGAACGGCTGGCCCGGGCCGCCCTGTCACGGCTCATGGAGCCCCAGGACACCGCGGGCCTGGCCCTTGTCCAGATGGCAGGGGCAACGGACGCGCTGCGCATCGCTGCCGGTGAGGTGGCACCCGGGCCCGACCTGGAGCGCGGGATGACATCGCTGCTGGCTGACAGCGGGGCTGCCGGCAGTTGGGCCGGACTGGCAGCCGCGTTGAAGCGTTGGCGGCCACGGCTGCCCGACCTTGCGCCCGAACGCGACCTGGCCACTATGGCCCGGCTCGGCGGACGCCTCATCATTCCCGGTGATGAGCTGTGGCCGGCCCAACTTGCCGACTTGGGAATCCAGGAGCCCATCTGCCTTTGGTGGCGCGGGCAGGAACAACCGTTGCCGGGTGCGGACAAATCCATCGCCCTCGTGGGATCGCGGGACAGCACCAGCTATGGTGCGTCCGTGACAGGGGACATCGCTTACTCGCTGGCGCAGCGGGGTTTCACGGTGGTCTCCGGCGGAGCTTACGGTATCGACGCTCATGCCCACAGAGCCGCCCTCGCCGGCAGTTCCTCCGCCGTCCCCACCATCGCCGTCATGGCCGGGGGAGTGGACCGCTTCTATCCATCCGGTAATGACGACCTGCTGCGGGCCGTGGCAAACCAGGGTGCGGTGCTGGCCGAGGTACCACCGGGGTCGGCCCCTACCCGCTACCGCTTCCTCCAGAGGAACCGCCTCATTGCTGCCCTCTCCGCGGTGACAGTGGTGGTGGAGGCGCGCTGGCGGTCTGGGGCGCTTAATACCGCCCATCACGCAGAGACCCTGGGCCGAGCCGTCGGGGCCGTACCCGGATCCGTCCACAGTGCCAACTCCGCCGGTTGCCACCGACTCCTCCGGGACGGGGGAGCCGTCTGCGTCACCGACGCGGCTGAAGTGGCCGAACTCGCCTCGCCGAGTGGAGCTGCCCTTCCCGATCAGCCCACCGCAGACGTTGCAGTGCAGGACGGGCTGACCCTGGAGGACCTGATCCTGCTGGACGCGCTTCCGCTCCGCTCCACTGCGTCCGTGGAAAAGCTCTCAGCCGTGGCCGGGCTTGGCCAGGACTCCGTCCGGGCAGGACTTGGGAGGCTGGGGCTGCTGGGACTCGCCGTATCGGAGCGGGGCGGCTGGAAACGCGGCAAGGCATGACCGTGTCCACCGGCGGTACCGGCCGGGCAACTGGGAAAGTAGAGGAGTGGACAATGAAGAACTGCCCGGGGAACTGGCCAAGGCACTGGACGCGTTCGCCGGGTACCTGTCAGGGGAGCGCGGGATGTCCGCCCATACCATGCGTGCGTACCTGGGCGACCTGCGCAGCCTCCTGGCCCATGCTGCATCGGAAGGCGTGGCAGGGCTGAAGGAGCTTGAACTGGGGACATTCCGCCGCTGGCTTGGCAGCCAAAGTTCGGCGGGCGCCTCGCGGGCGACGCTGGCACGCCGGTCTGCCACGGCACGGGCCTTCACCGCCTGGGCCGTACGGGAGGAACTCATCACCGCAGACCCGGCCCTGCGGCTGAAGGCACCCAAACGCGAGGGGTCCCTGCCGGGGGTCCTGCAGGCCTCCCAGCTCGCGCGCATACTGGATGGCCTGGAAAGGGCGGCCGCGGAAGGCGAACCGCTGGCTGTACGCAACCGCGCCATCGTGGAACTCCTTTACGCCACAGGTATCCGGGTAGGCGAACTCGCCGGACTGGACGTCGACGACCTTGACCCGGACCGCCGGACGCTGCGGGTCATCGGCAAGGGCAACAAGGAACGCACGGTTCCGTTTGGAGTCCCGGCCGCGGTGGCCGTGGACGACTGGCTCCGGCGCGGGCGCCCGGGACTGGTGAAGGACACCAGCGGGCCCGCCCTATTCCTCGGTGCCCGCGGTGGACGGGTCGACCAGCGGCAGGTGCGCGCCCTGGTCAACGCCCTGTTTGAGGCGCTCGGTGATACCTCCGCGTCCGGGCCCCACGCCCTGCGCCACTCGGCGGCCACTCATCTGCTCGACGGCGGCGCGGACCTCCGGGCAGTGCAGGAGATTCTTGGCCACAGCAGCCTGGCCACCACCCAGATCTACACACACGTTTCGGTTGACCGGCTCCGGAAGAGTTACCAGCAGGCGCATCCCAGGGCCTGATCGCCGAGGTAATCGCACTGGCGTAATTCAATGGCGTACGGCACAATAAGAGTCACGTCCGGCAACTTTCAAGTGCGGCTTGAAGCTCTCACGGCTTCGGACCGCGCGGCAAGCCCGGACACAGCTTAATCTGATACATCTGAATACAGGCAGGGAACCATCGCCGCAGTGCAGGGCGCAGCAGTTCCATCCAGGCCGAGGTCGTTGGGGAAGACGTACCTAGAGCTATGGAGGATGGAATGTCTGTTGCAATGACCCGCGGTGTGCTGTTCGTTCACTCGGCCCCTACGGCGCTGTGCCCCCACGTTGAGTGGGCAGTCGGCGCCGTGGTGGACAAGCGGACGGACCTTGAGTGGACCCCGCAGCCTGCTGCGCCCGGAATGTTCCGGGCCGAACTGTCCTGGACCGGAACCCCCGGAACGGGATCGAAACTGGCGTCCTGCCTGCGCGGTTGGGCGCATCTCCGCTACGAGGTGACGGAGGAGCCCAGCCAGGGCGTGGATGGTGGCCGGTGGTCGCACACCCCCGAACTGGGGATCTTCCATGCCGTCACAGACGTCCACGGCAACATCATGGTGTCCGAGGACCGCATCCGGTACGCCTACGAGTCCGGAGTCGGCGACCCCGCCGCCGTCTACCACGAGCTGTCCCTCGCCCTCGGCGAGGCGTGGGACGAAGAACTTGAACCGTTCCGCCACGCTGCCGAAGGCGCTCCCGTCCGCTGGCTGCACCAGGTGGGCTGACCGCCGTCGTCCACTTTTACCTCGACGACACCACAACACCTCCATAGCGCAAAGGAGGCCCCGCCAAGCGGCGGGGCCTCCTTTGCCGTCCGGGGCGACTTCCCCGGGCAGCGCCTAGATGCTGCGGATAGCCACGACGGCGTTGTGGCCGCCGAAGCCAAAGGAGTTGCTCAGTGCCACGATGTTCCCTGCAGGGAGGTCGCGGGCGGAGGTGACCACGTCGAGCGGGATCTCCGGATCCTGGTTTTCCAGGTTGATGGTCACCGGCGCCTTGCGGTCATGGACGGCCAGTACGGTGAGGACAGCCTCAACCGCCCCCGAAGCGCCCAGGAGGTGGCCCATCTGCGACTTGGTGGCAGAGACCGCCACGTCGTCCACGTGGCTGCCCAGGGCAGCACGCAGGGCCGTGTACTCGGGCTTGTCGCCGACAGGGGTGGAGGTGGCGTGGGCGTTGACGTGAACCACGTCCTCAGCCTGGATCCGGCCGTCGAACATGGCCGCCTTCAGAGCGCGGGTGGCACCAAGCCCCTGGGGATCCGGGGCAGTGATGTGGTAGGCGTCAGCGGTGACGGACGTACCGGCGAGCTCGGCATAGATGCGGGCTCCGCGGGCCAGGGCGTGTTCCTCGGCCTCGAGGACCAGGGCGCCGGCACCTTCGCCCATGACGAAGCCGTCACGGCCGGTGTCGTACGGGCGTGAGGCGCCCTGGGGATCATCGTTCCGGCGGGACAGCGCCTGCATTGAGGCAAATGCTGCCAGCGGCATGGGGTGGATGGCTGCCTCGGCGCCGCCGCACATGACGACGTCGGCCTTGCCCGAGCGGATGAGCTCCAGGCCAAGGTGCATGGCCTCCGTGCCGGAGGCGCAGGCGGAGACGGGGGTGTGGGCGCCGGCGCGGGCACCAAGGTCCAGGCTCACGGCCGCGGCAACACCATTGGGCATGAGCATGGGCACCGTCATGGGCAGGACGCGGCGCGGGCCCTTTTCCTTCAGGGTGTCCCAGGCGTCCAGCAGCGTCCAGACGCCACCGATGCCGGTGGCAAAGGCAACAGCCAGCCGGTCCTGGTCGAATTCCGTGATGCCCGAATCGGCCCAGGCTTCCCGTGCAGCGATGACGCCGAACTGGGTGGACGGGTCCATCCGCTTGGCCTCGACGCGGCTGAGGACATCAAGGGCCGGCGTGCTGCACCGTGCGGCGAAGTGGACAGGGAGTTCGTACTTGGCTACCCAGTCGTCCTCCAGGGTGCGGGCACCGGAGACCCCCTTGAGGGCGTTGCTCCACATTGTGGGCACATCGCCGCCGATGGGCGTAGTGGCGCCCAGACCGGTAATGACTACTTTGCGTGTCATGGGATCACTCTTTCGTCGGTGGGGGTATCCGCCTGCGGCTGCCGCAGGGTCCCGCACAGTTTGATGATCGGCCAGTCCCGGTCGGGGGGTACTGTGCCGGATAAATGCGGCGGGCTGCCGGTCCGGTCAGTCCGGACCGGCAGCCCCGCCAAGCCGTAGGACGGCGAAAGCCCTTGGCTAGGCCTGTGCTCCGGCGATGAAGCTGACGGCGTCGCCAACAGTCTTGAGGTTCTTGACCTCTTCGTCCGGGATGCGGACGCCGAACTTTTCCTCGGCGTTGACCACGATGGTCATCATGGAGATGGAGTCGATGTCCAGGTCCTCGGTGAAGGACTTGTCCAACTCGACGGCCTCCGGGGCCAGGCCGGTTTCCTCGTTGACGATTTCAGCCAAGCCGGCCAGGATCTCTTCGTTGCTAGCCATTGGTGGCTCCTTTTCTTGTATTGCCGGCAGGGACTGCCGGAAACGGTCCGGGCCGCGGTTGCGACCCTTGGGCGTATCTAGGGAAGGACAACTACCTGTGCGCCGAAGACCAGCCCGGCACCGAAACCGATCTGCAGGGCCAGCCCGCCGCTCAGTCCGGGGTTCTCCTGCAGGAGCCGGTGCGTTGCCAGCGGGATCGAGGCAGCGGACGTGTTGCCGGCCTCGGCAATGTCCCGTGCCACTGTAACCGTCTCGGGCAGCTTCAGCTTCTTCACCATCTCGTCGATGATGCGCATGTTGGCCTGGTGGGGGATGAAGGCAACCAGGTCTTCAGCCTGGATGCCGGCAGCATCGAGTGCCTGCTGGGCCACCTTGGCCATTTCCCACACCGCCCAGCGGAACACCGTCTGGCCGTCCTGGCGGAGGGTGGGATAGAGCTCCTGGGCTTCCTCCAGGAGGGCGAGGTCGCCCGTGGAGTCGGACTGCCGGGCGGCGAGGCCGAGGTCGCGGACGTCAAGCAGGGAGCGGGTCATGCCAATGGCGTCCCACTTGCTGCCGTCTGAGCCCCATACCGAGGGGGCGATGCCCGGGGTGTCGGAGGGGCCGATCACGACGGCGCCGGCACCATCACCGAGCAGGAAGGAGATGGTGCGTTCCCGGTTGTCGATGACGTCGGAAAGCTTTTCGGCCCCCACCACCAGGACATACTTTGCGGTACCGGAGCGGACCAGGGCGTCGGCCTGGGCAATCCCGTAGCAGTAGCCGGCGCAAGCGGCGGAAATATCAAAGGCAGGTGCGGGCGTGGCGCCGATCCTGTCGGCCAGGCTGGCTGCGGCGGAAGGCGTCGCGTAGGGGTGTGTCACGGTGGAAACAATGACGGCCCCGAGCTCCGAGGCGTCAATACCGGCCTTCTCCATGGCTTCGCGGGCAGCGCCGTCTGCCATGTCGATCACGCTGACGTCGGCAGCCGCGCGGTGGCGGGTGACGATGCCGGTGCGCTGGCGGATCCACTCGTCCGAGGAATCAATCCACTGGCACACGTCCTCGTTGGTGACGATGACGTCCGGCCGGTAGGCCCCCAGGCCAAGGATGCGGCTGTGCTCGTGGATGGGAACCTGTTTCAGTGTGGGAACGCTCATGCGTTGCCCTCCAGTTCTGCAAAGAGCGCCAGGGCCGCGGAGAGGTCATCAGGAGTCTTCACCGCAACGGTCTTGACGCCGGGCATGCCGCGCTTGGCCAGTCCGGCCAGCGTGCCGGCAGGGGCGAGTTCGATCACGCCGGTCACACCGCGCTTGACCATGCTCTCCATGCAGAGGTCCCACCGGACCGGGCGGGACACCTGGGCAATCAGGCTTTCGACGGCGGCATCACCGTCCGTGACTTCACCGCCGTCGAAATTCGACAGCAGCGGCACCTTGGGCGCCACCGGGTTCAGCTGCGGCTTCAGTTTCTCAAGCGCGCTGACAGCGGGCGACATATGGCTGGTGTGGAAGGCGCCGGCCACCTTGAGCGGGATGACGCGGGCCTTGGCGGGAGGGTTCTCGGCCAGGGCCTTCAGCTGTTCAAAGGTTCCGGCCGCCACTGTCTGGCCTGCCCCGTTGACGTTGGCGGGGGCGGCGCCGGCCGCCTCGATGGCTGCCAGCACCTCGGCCGGGTCACCGCCTACGACGGCGCTCATGCCTGTGGGGGTGACGGCTGCCGCGGCGGCCATGCTGTTGGCGCGTTCGCGGACGAAGGTCATGGCTTCCTGCTCCGTCAGCACTCCAGCCAGGGCGGAGGCGGTGATTTCACCCACGGAGTGGCCCGCGAGGATCACCGGAAGGGAGTTGAGTTCGACATCGAAGAGGGAGGCGGCGGTGACCAGCCCCGCGGCAACGATCAGGGGCTGCGCAACCGCAGTGTCCTTGATGGTTTCCTCGTCGGAGGTGGTCCCGTGGGCTATCAGGTCAATGCCTGCGATGTCACTCAGGGAGGCCAGCTGGCCTGCCACCGAGGGAAGTTCCAGCCAGGGGGCCAGAAAACCCGGGGTCTGTGAGCCCTGTCCAGGGCAGACTATTGCAAGCACGTAACCAGCTTTCCAAATTACTGTGTGATCCAGCGGTGTTTCACCGCACCAAGCTCACGGGGTCAGGTTGTAGGAAGTCTACAATGCCTCACGACTGGTTACGGGACGGTTGCCGCTCCGTGGCGGCCTTGGGCGGGGCCGACAGCCGGCCCACCACCAGCGCGGCCTGCAGGACGAACGCCTCCCGCGGCAGCAACGGATCCCAGCCTGTGACGTCGCAGACGCGCTTCAGCCGGTACCGAACAGTATTGGCGTGGACGAAGAGTTCCCGGGCTGTCGCCTCCAGCGAGTGGCCCAGTTCCAGGTACGTTCCCAGCGTTTCCACCAGGCCGTTGGACGCCGCCAGGAGGGGCCGGTAAATGTTCTTCACCAGCGAGCGGCGCGCCGCATCATCGCCGGAAATAACGCGTTCGGGCAGAAGGTCGTCCGCGGCTACCGGCCGCGGAGCGGAGGGCCAGGCGCGCGCGGCGGTCAGCCCCGCAAAGGCCGACTGCGCGGAACCGCTGGCTTCCAGCAGCGAGCTGGCCTCGGGCCCGTAAACCACGGGTCCGGGGGCGAACATGTCGCTGAGCTTCACATAGGCTGTTTCGCGGTCCTGCACGCCGCCAAGGATGAGGATCAGCCGGTCGCCCTGGATGCCCACCAGCGCGTCCTCGGCATAGCGCCCGGCCATCCGCCGCAACTCGCTGACGTAGCTGGCGCTGGGTTCGGAGGGCGAATTGCCCACCATCACGGTGAACCTCTCCTGCGCCTTCCAGCCAAGCGCTGCGATGCGTGAGCGCAGGGCGTCCGTGTTTTCGCCGCGGAGGATCGCATCCACGATCAGGGCTTCCAACCGGGTATCCCAGGAGCCGCGGGATTCGGCAGCGCGGGCGTACACGTCGGCGGCGGCGAAGGCCACCTCCCGCGAATAGCGCAGGACTGCTTCGCGCAGGGACGGCTGGTCGGCTTCAGGCGCGATGACCGGAACCTGGTCCTCCACCACCTCCACCACGATCCTGATCAGCTGCAACGCCTTCTGCAGGCTGATCGACCGCGTGAGTTCCGTGGGGGCTGTCCCAAAGACATCCGTGAGGATCCACGACGGCGAGCTCGGCCGTTCGTACCAGGTCACGAAAGCGGCGATGCCGTTCTGTGCCACCATTCCCAGTGCCGACCGCTCATCCGCACTGAGCCGGCTGTACCAGGGGAGCGACTGCTCCAGCTTGCGCATGGTGCTGGTGGAGAGCTGGCCGACGTTGGCGCGGAGCTGCTTGAGGGTTTCGGACTTCTCCGGCGTGACCTTCGGCGGGGTCGGTTTCCGCTTGGAGGACGGGCTGGCTGGTGCTGGCATTCTTTGAGCATACGGCCACCGTCGCGCAAGCTCCATTTGTGCGAAGGCTACAATCCGCCTTGTCACGGATCACAAGACGTCCGGCCCCGTCCGGTGCCGCACACTACAGACACGACGACGGCGGCCCCCACCTTGGTAGGTGGGGGCCGCCGTCGTCGTGATGCTGCTTGATACGCTGTCCAGCCGGAAGGCTAGGCTTCGCCCCCGGCATTGCCGGTGGTGCCGGCATTGACGTTGAGCAGCTTGTACTTCTCGATGGCCTTGACCGGGGCGTCAACATCCACCTCGCCACGGCGCGCCAGCATTTCAAGGGCACGCACCACGATGGAGTGGGTGTCGTTCTTGAAGTAGCGGCGGGCTGCTGCGCGGGTGTCGGAGAAGCCGAAGCCGTCGGCGCCGAGGGTGGCGAATTCGTTGGGGACGAACTGCCGGATCTGGTCGGGGACGGCTTTCATGTAGTCGGAGACGGCGACGATGGGGCCGGTGGCGCCTTCGAGTTGCTGGGTGACGAACGGGGTGCGGGCGGGTTGGCCGGGGTTGAGGAAGGCTTCTTCTTCGGCGGCGAGGCCGTCGCGGCGCAGTTCGTTCCAGGAGGTGACGGACCAGACGTCGGCGGAGACGTTCCAGTCGTCGGCCAGGACGCGCTGGGCTTCGATGGCCCAGGGCACGGAGACGCCGGAGGCGAGGATCTGGGTGCGGGGGCCGTCGATCTTTGCCGGTGCGAGCAGGTAGATGCCCTTGATGACGCCTTCGATGTCGAGGTTTTCCGGTTCGGCGGGCTGGACGATGGGTTCGTTGTACACGGTGAGGTAGTACATGACGTTCTTGTCCGTTGAGTCCGGCCCGTACATGCGTTCGAGGCCGGAGCGGATGATGTGGCCGATTTCGTAGCCGTAGGCGGGGTCGTAGGTGAGCACGGCGGGGTTGGTGGAGGCCAGCAGGGGGGAGTGGCCGTCGGCGTGCTGGAGGCCTTCGCCGGTGAGGGTGGTCCGGCCTGCGGTGGCGCCGATGATGAAGCCGCGGGTCATTTGGTCTGCTGCGGCCCAGAAGGCGTCGCCGGTGCGCTGGAAGCCGAACATGGAGTAGAACACGTAGACCGGGACCAGGGGCACGCCGTGGGTGGCGTAGGAGGTCCCGGCGGCGGTGAAGGCTGCCACGGCGCCGGCTTCGTTGATGCCGGGGTGGATCAGTTGCCCGGCGGGGGATTCCTTGTAGGCCAGGACCAGGTCGCGGTCCACGGAGAGGTAGTTCTGGCCCTTGGGGTTGTAGATCTTCGCGGTGGGGAAGAACGCATCCATGCCGAACGTGCGTGCTTCGTCGGGGATGATCGGGGCGATGTGCTTGCCGAAGTTCTTATCCCGCATCAGGTCCTTGAGGAGCCGGACGAAGGCCATGGTGGTGGCGGCCTGCTGCTTGCCAGAACCGCGCTTTGCCACCTCGTAGGACTTCGCGTCGGGCAGCACAATCTCGGCGTGGGAATTCCGGCGTTCCGGGACGGCTCCGCCCAGGGCAGCGCGGCGCTCCATCATGTACTTGATTTCCGGGGCGTCGTTACCGGGGTGGTAGTACGGCGGCCGGTACGAGTCCTTCTCGAGCTGTTCGTCACTGACGGGGATCCGCAGGTGGTCGCGGAACTTCTTCAGGTCATCCAGGGTCAGCTTCTTCATCTGGTGGGTCGCGTTGCGGCCCTCGAAGTGCGGTCCCAGGCCGTAGCCCTTGACGGTGTGGGCGAGGATGACGGTGGGTTTGCCCTTGAATTCGGTGGCGGCTTTGTAGGCTGCGTAGACCTTGCGGTAGTCGTGGCCGCCGCGTTTGAGGTTCCAGATTTGGTCGTCGGTGAGGTCCGCGACGAGGTCTTTGGTCTGCGGGGTTTTGCCGAAGAAGTGTTCGCGGACGAACCCGCCGGATTCGGCTTTGTAGGTCTGGTAGTCCCCGTCGACGGTTTCGTTCATGATTTTCACCAGGGACCCGTCGGTGTCGCGGGTGAGCAGGTCATCCCATTCCCGGCCCCAGACGACCTTGATCACGTTCCAGCCCGCGCCGCGGAAGAACGCTTCGAGTTCCTGCATGATCTTGCCGTTGCCGCGCACCGGCCCGTCCAGGCGCTGGAGGTTGCAGTTGATCACGAAGTTCAGGTTGTCCAGGTTTTCGTTCGCCGCCAGCTGCAGCAGGCCGCGGGATTCGGGTTCGTCCATTTCGCCGTCGCCCAGGAACGCCCAGACCTGCTGGTCGGAGGTGTCTTTCAGGCCCCGGTTGTGCAGGTACCGGTTGTTCTGGGCCTGGTAGATCGCGTTCATCGGGCCGATGCCCATGGACACGGTGGGGAATTCCCAGAAGTGCGGCATCAGGCGCGGATGCGGGTAGGAGGACAGGGCATGGCCCTCGCGGGACTTTTCCTGCCGGAACCCGTCCAGGTCCTCCTCGGAGAGGCGTCCTTCCATGAACGCCCGGGCGTACATGCCGGGGGAGGCATGGCCCTGGAAGAAGACCTGGTCCCCGCCGCCGGGGTGGTCCTTGCCGCGGAAGAAGTGGTTGAACCCGACCTCGTACAGGGTCGCGGCACCGGCGTAGGTGGAGATGTGCCCGCCGACGCCGATATCGGGCCGCTGCGCCCGGTGGACCATGACCGCGGCGTTCCACCGCATGTAGGCTCGGTACCGGCGCTCGTACTCCTCGTTGCCCGGGAACTGGGCTTCCTGGTCCACCGGGATCGTGTTCACGTAATCGGTGGTGGTCACCATCGGCACCCCGACGCTCTGCGCGCCGGCGCGCTGCAGCAGGCTCCGCATGATGTATTGGGCACGCTCGGTGCCCTGTTCCCTGATCAACGCATCCAGGGACTCAACCCACTCGGCAGTCTCTTCCGGATCACGATCAGGCAGCTGGTTAGTCAACCCGCTGAGGATATGGGAGGTATCTTCTCCTGCAGCCACGTCCAACCTCTCTTTGCGCGCATGAATCGGCGCACTCAGGCCAGGCAGGGTGACTGCCCGGCGTACATACGCCGTGTGCGACGTATCGGTTACAACAGCCCGGGCATGTGTGCCGGGCAGCTTCCTAGCGCTCCTATGTCTGCACGGAGTCACAAGGTTGTCGTCCCGCAGCCATAGTTGTCACCAGCCACTCTAGCCCTGACCGCAACGCGATGCGTAGCCGCGGGTCAGGTGCTGCGGTTGTATTTCGTTCGTCATACTGGTTGTGTGACAAAAAGCCCTTGTGACGGGGATGCTGCAGCCGGATGTGACGCAGAATATGCGCAGTCCCGGGGGCGGCAGCTTGAAGCGCAGGCACAAAGGGTGTTGGCTTGGGAGTAATGGAAATCACTATGCACACTGCATATATGAGGTATTGGAGGAACACGTGAGCGAGGCCGACGCCGCCACTTCGGTAAATGTGGCGGAAAAATTGGGTTTCAAGAACGGGGATCTGATTCAGGAGTTCGGTTACGACGACGATGTCGATTTCGACTTGCGTGACGATATTGAGGACCTCACCGGTTCCGAGTTGCTGGACGAGGACGACCATGAGGTGGCGGACGCCGTCATCCTGTGGTGGCGCGACGGCGACGGGGACCTGGTGGACAGCCTGATGGATTCCCTCACTACCCTGAGCGAAAACGGTGTTGTCTGGGTCCTCACCCCCAAGTCAGGCAGGGACGGCTACGTCTCGCCAGCAGACATCCAGGAAGCCGCACCCACCGCCGGCCTGCACGTCACCACCTCAGCGGGAGTCTCGAAGGACTGGAGTGCAACCCGCCTTGTCAGCAGGAAGAACAAATGACGGCAGCGGTTGAGGCCGCTTCCGCAGCTGTTCCTGCACTGGGCGCGGAAGCGCCCGACTTCGAGCTTGCCAACCAGTACGGCGAGCCCGTGACGCTGTCATCCTTCCGGGGGCAGAACGTGGCCCTGGTCTTTTACCCGTTTGCATTCTCGGGGATCTGCACGGGTGAACTGTGCGAGATACGGGACAACCTGGCCACATTCGAGGATTCGAACGCGGTGGTCCTTGCAGTGTCCGTGGACAGCAAGTTCAGCCTCCGGGCCTATGCGGCGCAGGAAGGCTACAGCTTCGACCTCCTTGCCGACTTCTGGCCGCATGGGGCCGTGGCCAGTGCTTACGGTGTGTTCGACGACGTCAGTGGCATGGCCAAGCGCGCCACCTTCATCATCGACGCCGACGGCAGGATCCGTTACAGCGTTGTGAATCCCCGCGGACAGGCCCGGGACTTCGCCGAATACCGCGCGGCCCTGGCGGATCTGAAACAGGCCTGATCGACCATGGCGGAACATCGGCGGGGGACGGGCCTTACCGGCTTTGCCAGCATGCCGCCGGTAGCCCCTGCTCCGCTGTCAGGCGATGACCTCGAGGTGCTGGCCAGGATCCGCGACCTGCTTGCCGGTGCCCCGTTCGCCCTGCTGACGGGCGCGGGCCTGAGCACCGACTCCGGCATTCCGGACTACCGTGGCCCGGACTCGCCGCCGCGGCAGCCCATGACCTACCAGGAGTTTGTCCGGGACGCGGCCAACCGGCGCCGCTACTGGGCCCGGAACCACATCGGGTGGTCCCATATGCGGCACGCGGACCCGAACGTGGGCCACTATTCAGCAGCGGAGCTGGAACGCCGCGGTTACCTCACTGGCCTCATTACCCAGAACGTTGACCGCCTGCACCAGGACGCCGGCAGCTCCAACGTCGTCGATCTGCACGGCCGGTATGACCAGGTGATATGCCTCGACTGCGGGCGGACCTACACCCGGCGCCTCCTGGCCGGTGTTTTCGAGGAACTCAACCCCGGATTCCTGGAACGGGCAGCGGCGTCCGGGTTGGTGGAGATGGCGCCGGATGCTGACGCCACCGTGGAGGACCAGGCCCTCATCAGCAGCTTCGTGGTGCCGGTCTGTCCTGCCTGCGGCGGTACCCTGAAGCCGGACTTCGTCTACTTTGGGGAAAATGTGCCCAAGGACCGGGTGGAACGTTCGTACGCCATGGTGGACGGGGCAGCCGCGCTGGTGGTTGCCGGTTCATCCCTGACGGTCATGAGCGGTCTTCGGTTTGTGCGGCATGCGGCCAAGGAATCCAAGCCGGTGGTGATCATCAACCGGGGCGCCACCCGGGGTGATGACAAGGCGACCGTCAAGCTTGAAGCCGGCGTCAGCCAGGCGCTGGGCTACCTCGCGGCCGAACTCCCCGCCCTGTAGGGACACCTCAGGCGGTTCGGTGCGCGGATTCGCGTTTCCGGTCCCCTGTCGGGTAGAGTTTATGTTCGTTGGTTGCGGCAGTCCGGCCGGAAACCGCGTGATTTGGGTCTTTAGCTCAGCTGGTAGAGCGCCACGTTTACACCGTGGATGTCATCGGTTCGATCCCGGTAGGACCCACCAAACTACAAACCCGCTGTCCCCGCCTTACCGGCGGGCGGCGGGTTTTTTGCTGCCCGCCCTCCTGCCGTCATTGTCGGACCCTTGCCATACGTTGCAGGAATGGAACATGTCATGGTGCACACAGACAGCAACGGAATACCGACGGCGGTGCTGAGCCGGGGCAGGGAATGGGCGGTTGGTGCCGAACCGGTCAGGTGGTTCGAGCGCATCAACTGGTGGGAAACCAGCCGGCGGATGCCGAAGGGCAACAGTGGTGTGGACGTCGAAGTCCTGCAGCTGCAGGTGCGGCTGGGCAACAACAGCAAGTCAGCGCTGACCACCATGTACCTCCAGCGCGATGGGATCGGCGGAGGCTGGAGGCTACGGGACACGGCAGCGGACGCAGCTTGACGATCAATGCCTGGATACGCAGGCATCACGCCGGCGTTGACTTTCCGGCATTGGAAAACCCTCCACCGCGGCTATTGGGGGATGCCGCGGTGGAGGGCTTGGGATGAATATACCGTGAACTGCTGGAAACAAAAAGTCATGCGCCGTTCGGCTGCTTCACGTTGGATCAGGGCCACGAAAACCGCCGTTCACAGGCCGTCATGGTGGTTGTTGTTCACATGAATGGACACTATGGCACCGCCGGGCGGCGGGTTGGACGTGGAGGATTTGTGGGATCCCTAGGTTCACGGGAAGGTCCTTGAGGATCAGTCGCCCACCAGTGAGGTCCACAAAACCTGCCTCAACCCGGACAGCAGCGGAAATTTAATTCCAAGCACTATGGAGTTCATTATGCTGAACTGTGACTAGGATATTGAACAACTCTTTCCAGCACGACGATGTGAGGCAGATCATGGAGGACAAGCGGGCAGGCTTCGTGGGCCTGGGGCATATGGGTAATTTGATGGCTTCCAATGCCATCGCAGGGGGCTGGCAGGTCAGCGGCTGGAACCGGTCGCCTGAAGCGCTCACCCGGCTGCAGGACCTCGGCGGGTGTGCCGTTGAGCGGGTCGTGGAGATGCGGAACCTCCCCGCCATCGTGTTCATGCTTCCTGACCTGCCACACATAGAGGAAACAGCACATGACCTGCTGGAGAGCTGGAAGCAGAACCCGCCGGCACCGAATACCGTCCTGCTGGTCATGAGCAGCGTTTCGCCCACCGGCGTACAGGAATTCGGGCGGCGCGTCCGGGAGTTCAGTTCCGGCAACGCACGGGTCGTGGATGCACCCGTGAGCGGAGGCACCAAGGGTGCGGCGGACGGCACCCTCGCCATCATGGCAGGCGCGGACGACGAACAGTCCTTCCGCCGCGTTGAGCCCCTGCTGCGGACCATGGGTACCACAGTGCGCCACCTTGGCCCACTGGGCGCGGGCTCACTTGCCAAGGCCTGCAACCAGTTGGTGGTGGGGACCACGACGGCGGCGCTTGCCGAGGCTGCCGAACTTGCCGAACGCTCCGGGCTGGATCCGGCGGCACTGTTCGAGGTCCTGTCCGGCGGCTTGGCCGCGAGCAGGGTCCTGGAGATCGTGGGCCCGCGCCTGGTCACCAAGGATTACACCCCCACCGGCCCGGCCAAATTCATGCACAAGGACCTTGGGTTTGTGCTGGATGCCGCCGAGGCGGCGGGCGTGGCAACCCCAATGGCAGCGGCCGGCATCGAGCTCTACGCGGAGCTAAGGCGCCAGGGCCACGGCGACCAGGACCTTGCCGTCGTGCGGCAGGTGGTCTCCAACCTCAGTCAAGGAGCCGCGGGAGCGGCGGAAGGAACAGTTGCACCATGAGTTCTTTGTTTGATTTGACCGGCCGGGTTGCCTTGGTGACGGGGTCCAGCCGGGGGATTGGCAACGCGTTGGCGCGGGCACTGGCCGACGCCGGGGCAACGGTGGTGTTGAACGGTATCAACGGGGAGCGGCTCAAGGATGCCGCGGCGGCGATGGCCGCCGACTACGCTCCGGGCCGGGTTCACAGTGTCGCTTTTGACGTGACGAGTGACGCCGGGGCGGCGCGCGGGGTGGCATGGGTGGAGGAGCATGTGGGGCCGTTGGAGATCCTGGTGAACAATGCAGGGATCCAGCACCGGGTGCCGATGCTGGATTTGGACGTGAAGGATTGGGAACGGGTGATTTCCACGGACCTGACCAGCGCGTTCCTGGTGGGCCGGGAAGCAGCGCGGTACATGATCCCGCGGGGGCGGGGGAAGATCATCAACATCTGCTCGGTGCAGACGGACCTGGCCCGCCCCACGATCGCGCCGTACATTGCGGCGAAGGGCGGGCTGCGGAACCTGACCCGGGCGATGACGGCGGAGTGGGCCGGGTCCGGGTTGCAGATCAACGGGATCGCGCCGGGCTATATCCATACGGAGATGACGCAGAACCTGGTGGATGATGAGCAGTTCAACTCCTGGATCCTGGGCCGGACCCCGGCCAACCGGTGGGGGACCGTGCAGGACCTGGCCGGGCCGGCCGTGTGGCTGGCCTCGGACGGGTCTGATTTCGTGAACGGGCAGACTATTTTTATCGATGGCGGAATGACGGTGGTGGTCTGATGGCACTGGATACAGCACTCCCCGTGTCCGGCCCGGCCGTGGTGGCACACGCCGCCAACGATCTGCGGATCGACGAGCTGGCCCTTACCGCTCCGGCCGCGGATGAGGCGGTGGTCGAGGTGGCGTTCGGCGGGATTTGCGGGTCGGACCTGCACTACTGGCTGCACGGCGCGGCCGGGGAGTCGATCCTGAGGGCGCCGCTGGTGCTGGGCCATGAGATTTCCGGGACGGTGGTCCGGGCCGCGGCTGACGGGACCGGCCCGGCCGCGGGCACTGCGGTGGCGGTCCATCCGGCCACCCCGGGCCCGGGTGCCGCACGTTACCCGGCGGACCGGCCCAACCTGTCCCCGGGCTGCACCTACCTGGGCAGTGCCGCGCGGTTCCCGCACACGGACGGGGCGTTGAGCCGGTACGTGAACCTCCCCACCCGGATGCTCCGGCCCCTGCCCAACGGTGTTGGCCTGCGGACCGCCGCGTTGATCGAGCCGGCCGCCGTGGCCTGGCACGCCGTCTCCCGGGCCGGGGACGTGGCCGGCAAATCGGCGCTCGTGATCGGGTCCGGGCCCATCGGGGCCCTCGCCGTCGCCGTCCTGAAACGCGCCGGCGCGGCCCGGATCACCGCCGTCGACGTGCACCCCACACCACTGGAAATCGCCCAAGCCGTGGGAGCGGACCAGGTGATCACCGCCGGCGATGCGGAGGCGATCGCCGCCGTGGAGGCCGACGTCGTGATTGAATCCTCCGGCACCCACCACGGCCTGGACTCCGCCATCCAGGGCGCGGCCCGCGGCGGCACCGTGGTGATGGTGGGCCTGCTGCCCACCGGGCCGCAGCCGGTACTGATCTCCCTGGCCATCACCCGCGAACTCGACCTCAAAGGCTCCTTCCGGTTCAACGACGAGATCGATAACGTCATCGCCGCCCTCACCGACAGGACCCTGCACATCGAGCCCGTCATCACCCACGAATACCCCGTGGACAACGCACTGGAAGCCTTCACCATGGCCCGCAACTCCGCCGAATCCGGAAAAGTCCTCCTCAGCTTCGGCCCCCGGAGCGAAGCTACTGTCGAACGGGGATAAACACCCGTGGCTGTTCCGTCCAGGTGTCGGCCATCTGGGACATGGTGCGCCGCATGATCCGGTCAGAGGCTTCGCGCGCGGACGCGGCATCGCCCCTGGCAATCGCTTGCGCCACATCCTCGTGCCACTGGAGGGCGGCCTGGTGCGGGTGGTCGGGCATCAGGCCATGAACGGTGCGGCCTGTCAGGGTCTCGGCCACCTGGCCCATGAGGTTGGCGAACATCTCGTTGCCCGAGCCGGAGAGCAGCAGGGAGTGGAACCGGATGTCCAGTTCCAGGAAGCGTGCAACTTCGCCGTTGTTGCCGGCCTCCCGCATTGCACGGGCAACGTCCACGAGCTCCATCCGCAGCGGTGCAGGGGCATTCTGTGCCGCCAGTTCGGCGGCCGCGGGTTCCACCGCGGCGCGCAGTTCGGCGAGGGAGCGGAGCTGCGCGCCGCGTGCGTCGCTTGCCAGCCGCCACCGGATCACCTGGGGATCGAAAGGATTCCAACGGCTTGCCGGCAGTACACGGATGCCCACCCGCTTGGTGGTTTCCACCAGCCCCAGCGACTGCAGGACCCGCACCGCTTCCCGGATCACCGAGCGGGACACTTTCAGTTCATCCTCCAACTGCTCCGCCAGCATGACGTGGCCCGCCGGGAGATCCCCCGAGATAATCCGGGTGCCCAGGTTGTCGATGGCACGGTGGTGGAGGCTGCTGGTCATGCTGCTAAGCCTAGTTGCTGGCCGACGCCCGGTTGTGCGTGCTCCCGCTGCCGCGGTGGTTCGCAGGGTGGCCAACCTGAACCGGCACCGAAACAATGGTTCCATTACGCCGCTGTTACTTTCGCGTCACAGCGAGAATATATATGCTTTATTCCGACCCCCTGATCTGCCCCGGTGTCTTCCCGCCTGCGGAAGCCGGCAACCGGGGCAAACAATGAATTGGAGTTATTGATGTCTGCAGCACACATCGGTGTCACCGGCCTCGCCGTCATGGGCGCCAACCTGGCCCGCAACCTGGCCCGCAACGGGTTCACGGTTGCCCTGCACAACAGGTCGGTGGAGAAGACCGACGCGCTGCTGGAGAAGCACGGCTCCGAAGGCGACTTCGTCCGGACCGAGACCCTCCAGGAACTTGTTGATTCCCTGGAAAAGCCCCGCCGGGTGCTCATCATGGTCAAGGCCGGCAAGCCGGTCGATTCCGTCATTGAGCAGCTGGAGCCGCTCCTGGAGCCGGGCGACATCATCATCGACGCCGGCAACTCCCACTACGAGGACACCCGCCGCCGGGAAGCCGCACTGGCCAAGAAGGACCTGCACTTCGTGGGCGTCGGTGTGTCCGGCGGCGAAGAGGGTGCACTGAACGGCCCGTCCATCATGCCCGGCGGTTCCAAGGAGTCCTACAAGGCCCTCGGCCCGCTGCTGGAGAAGATTTCCGCGAAGGTCGACGGCGAGCCCTGCTGCGCCTGGATCGGCACCGACGGCGCCGGCCACTTCGTCAAGATGGTCCACAACGGCATCGAATACGCCGACATGCAGGTTATCGGCGAGGCCTTCGACCTGCTCCGCTCCGGTGCCGGCATCGAGCCCGCCGAACAGGCCAAGATCTTCACCGAATGGAACAAGGGGGAGCTTTCATCCTTCCTGATCGAGATTTCCGCCGAGGTCCTGGGCCACGTGGACGCCAAGACCGGCAAGCCGTTCGTTGACGTCGTCGTCGACGCCGCCGGCCAGAAGGGTACGGGCCGCTGGACCGTCATTTCCGCCCTGGAACTCGGCTCGCCGGTGTCCGGCATCGCCGAATCCGTCTTCGCCCGCGCCCTCTCCTCCCAGGTCGGGCAGCGCAGGCTGGGCCAGGAACTGCTGGCAGGCAACGAGGCCGACGTCGAAATCCCGGAAACCTTCGTTGAGGACGTCCGCCAGGCGCTCTACGCCTCCAAGCTGGTCTCCTACGCCCAGGGCATGGACATGCTGACCTCGGCCGCCAAGGAATACGGCTGGGAACTGAAGCTGGACGAGATCGCCTCCCTGTGGCGCGCCGGCTGCATCATCCGCGCCGAGCTCCTCAAGGACATCACCAAGGCCTACGCCGCGGACCAGAAGCCGGCCAACCTGCTGTTCGCCCCGGCATTCACCAAGGCCATTGCAGACGCCCTGCCGGCCTGGCGCCGCGTTGTTGCCACCGCCGTCCAGCTCGGCATCCCGGTGCCGGTGTTCTCCTCATCGCTGGCGTACTACGACGGCCTGCGCCGCAAGCGCGTGGCCGCCGCCCTGATCCAGGGCCAGCGCGACCTCTTCGGTGCACACACCTACGGCCGCATCGACACCGAGGGAACCTTCCACACCCTCTGGGGCGAGGACAAGTCCGAAGTTGAAGCGGTGGACACCCACTAGCAGCTGCCGCCGCATGACAAAGGCGGGCAGTTTCCCGGTTCTCCGGGAAACTGCCCGCCTTTTGCTGTGCCTGGTACTTCTAGATCCGGTACTCGATGTCGTATTCGGCCGGATCGACGGCGGGCTTGGTTTCCCGCTGCGCGTCCCGGTGCCTCCATTTGGCCGGAACACCGGTAACGATCGATTCCGGCGGCGCATCCTTCACTACCACGGCGTTGGCGCCCACGGCACTGTCCCGGCCGATGGTGATGGGCCCCAGGATTTTGGCTCCGGCACCGATGGTGACCCGGTCACCGATGGTGGGGTGGCGTTTGATCCGGGCAAGTGAGCGCCCACCGAGCGTGACGCCGTGATAGATCATCACGTCCTCGCCGATCTCGGCTGTCTCGCCAATGACCACACCCATGCCATGGTCAATGAAGAAACGACGTCCGATCGTGGCACCCGGATGGATCTCAATACCGGTCCAGGACCGGCCCAGCTGGGACAGCAGGCGCGCCGGGAAGCGAAGCGACGGGTTCTGCCACATGCGGTGCGTCAGCCGGTGGATCCAGATGGCATGCAGGCCGGAATAGGCGAAAAAGTTCTCAAAAGAACCTCGAGCCGCCGGGTCGTGGGACCGGGCGGCGTCGAGGTCTTCCTTCAGTCTTGCGAAAAAGCCCACAAAGTTCTTTCTACAGGAAACGGGCGGACGGCGGGCTGATCAGCCGCGGATGTCGTCATAGAGCACGGTGGAGATGTAACGCTCACCGAAGTCGCAAACGACCGCCACGATCAGCTTGCCGGCATTTTCCGGACGCTTGGCCAGTTCCAGCGCGGCCCAGACGATGGCGCCGGAGGAGATGCCGCCCAGGATGCCTTCCTTGATGCCCAGTTCCCGCGCAACCCGGACCGAGTCCTCCAGGTTCGCGTCAATAACCTCGTCGTAGACGTTGGTGTCCAGCAGCTCCGGGATGAAGTTGGCGCCCAGTCCCTGGATCTTGTGCGGGCCGGGGGCGCCGCCGTTCAGGATGGGGGAGTCCTTGGGTTCCACCGCCACGATCTGTACGCCGGGCTTGCGTTCCTTCAGGACCTGCCCGACGCCGGTGATGGTTCCACCGGTGCCAACGCCGGCCACGAAGATGTCCACGCCTCCGTCGGTGTCTTCCCAGACTTCCTCGGCGGTGGTCCTGCGGTGGATCTCCGGGTTGGCTTCGTTGGCGAACTGCTGGGCCCAAATGGAGTTCTCGGTGTTGGCCACGATTTCCTGGGCCTTTTCCACGGCTCCGCGCATGCCCTCGGATCCCGGGGTCAGGACGATCTCGGCACCGAAGGCGCGCAGCATGACCCGGCGCTCGGTGGACATGGTCTCAGGCATGGTGAGGATGACCTTGTACCCGCGGGCGGCACCCACCATGGCGAGGGCGATGCCCGTGTTGCCGGAGGTGCCTTCGACGATGGTGCCGCCGGGCTTGAGGGCGCCCGATTTTTCCGCGGCGTCGATGATGGCAACGCCGATGCGGTCCTTGACGCTGTTGGCCGGGTTGTAGAACTCCAGCTTCACGGCAACGGTGGCGTCCAGCCCCTCGCTGAGCCGGTTCAGCCGGACCAGTGGGGTCCCGCCCACCAGTTGCGTCACATCGTCATAGATCCGTGCCATGTACATACGCCTATCTCTAAGGGGTGAATACTGAGGTCAGCCTAACGAGGCCGCGTAACGGAGGCTAAGCGTTAAGCCATGCAGAGTAATATTTCCGGGCCTTGGCCAGCTTGGGGTTGATGATCACCTGGCAATACCCCTGTTCCGGGTGTTTGGCGTAGTAATCCTGATGGAATTCCTCCGCCACGTGGAACCGCGGCAGGCGGCTGACCTCGGTGACAATGGGATGCGGCCACAGCGCCTGGTTGCGTTCGATGGCTTCCTCGAACAGGATCTTCTCCTCCGTGGTCTCGTAGAACATCGAGGAACGGTACTGGGTGCCCACGTCGTATCCCTGCCGGTTCAGCGTGGTGGGGTCATGAAGGGCGAAGAACATGTCAAGGACAACTTCCGCGGGGATAACCTCCTCGTCGAAGGTCACCGCCACCACCTCCGCGTGGCCAGTGGTTCCACTGCAGACCGAGTAGTAGTCCGGATGGGGATCGTGCCCGCCGGTGTAGCCGGACACCACCGAGGTGACACCCCGTGTCTTCTGGTAGACGGCGTCAAGGCACCAGAAGCAACCTCCGCCAAGAACAAAAGTTTTCATGACCTCTTCAATGGTTGACGGCCCGGGATCATTCCCTGCCGGCCCCGCGCCATGCCGCAAACTGCGGCGGCCGCAAGCCGATGGGGTAAAACTAAGACTATGGAACCTGTGGACACCGACGTTACCGGCCAGGCAGATCACGACGGCGAAGCCTCCTCCGACACGCCGGCTCCGGCCGGTTCCGCGGACGCTCCCACTTTGGCCGAACTGCTCCTGGCAGTTGAGGAACTGTGGCCGGAGTCCCTGGCGGAAAACTGGGACGAGGTAGGGCTCGTGGCAGGCCACCCGTCCGCCGCCGTCACCAAGGTGATGTTTGCGGTTGATCCCACGCTGGAGGTCATCGAGGAAGCCGTTGAGTGGGGAGCCGAACTGCTCATCACCCACCACCCCCTCCTGCTGAAGGGCGTCACGTCGGTCGCCGCCACGTCGGCGAAGGGCCGGGCAGTCCACCGGCTCATCGAGTCGGGAACGGCACTGCTGACCGTGCACACCAATGGCGACTCCGCCGTCGGAGGCGTTTCCGATGTCCTGGCCGACGCCCTGGGGCTCCAGGACGTCGCCCCGCTCACGGTGGCAGCCAACGGGCTCCCGGAGGAAGGCATTGGCCGCGTGGGCGACCTGGCGGATGCCATGAGCCTGGGCGACTTCGCGGCCCGGGTGTTTGGAATTCTTCCGTCAGTGGCCGGGGGAGTGCGGGTCTCCGGCGACAAGGAC
Organism: Pseudarthrobacter sp. Pseusp20; assembly: GCF_059492155.1. Lineage (NCBI taxonomy): Bacteria > Bacillati > Actinomycetota > Actinomycetes > Micrococcales > Micrococcaceae > Pseudarthrobacter > Pseudarthrobacter sp. Pseusp20. The sequence goes on along the minus strand of NZ_CP168521.1, from coordinate 2,884,003 downwards.
GGACTGGTGCGGCGCATCGCGGTGTGCGGCGGTGCCGGCGATTCGCTGTTCAATGAGGTGCGCGCCAGCAACGCCGACGTCTACGTCACCGCGGACCTTCGCCACCACCCGGCATCCGAGGCACGCGAAGCCGCCCTCAACGGACGGCCGTACCTGGTGGACGTGTCGCACTTCGCCAGTGAATGGCTTTGGCTGCCTGCGGCCGCGGCCGCCCTGGGCAACGTCCTGGCTGACCAGGGACATGAGGTGGAGATCCAGGTCAGCACCACCAACAGCGACCCCTGGGACTTCATCCTCACGCCGGGCTAGGCAGCAGCCCGGGATAGCGCGAGGCAGGGAAGCGGGGCCACGCGCTAGAGTCTAGGAAGCGCCGGTTCGGTGCCCGGCCACGGCCGGAAGGGATTTATCGGAGGTAACAGTGGCCAAGGCAGCACCGGCGGAACAGTTGAAGTTGCTTGAACTGCAGGGGCTGGACGCCCGGCTGAAGGGCCTCACCAACCGCCGCCGCACGCTGGAAGACGATCCCCGCATCAAGGACCTCGAAGCCGCGCTCTCTGTCGCCAACGGTGAACTGGGAGCAGCCAAGGTGGCCGTGCACGATGCCGAGGCCGCGCTTAAGCGGGCGGAAGCCGACGTCGAACAGGTTGCTTCACGGATCGAACGCGACGAGGCCAGGCTCAACAGCGGCACCGGCCTTTCCAAGGACCTGGTTGCACTGCAAAAAGACATCGCCTCGCTCAACAAGCGGCGCTCCGACCTTGAGGACGTGGAGCTGGAGGTCATGGAGCGGCTGGACAGCCTGCGGGAACGGCAGGCGGCGCAGCAGCAGATTGTCGACGACATCCAGGGCTCCTTTGCCACCATCCGGGCCGAACTTGACGCGGCCCTCGCGGAGGTGGAAACGGAAGCGGCAGGGCTTCGCGCGCAGCGCGCCGCATTCGCTGCAGGCCTGGAGGCGGGCATGCTGGCGGTTTATGAAAAGACGCTTGCCAAGCGCGGAGTGGGCGCGGCCCGGCTGTTCCACGGCACCTCCGAAGCCTCCGGCATGAAGCTCAGCCCCGGCGACCTCGCGGAGATCAAGGCTTCGGCCGCGGACGACATCGTGTTCTGCCCGGACTCCGGCGCCATCCTGGTCCGCTCGGACGAGTGGTCCTGACCGGCCGGATCAGCCCGGCAGGATGATGTTCAGGGCGTGCGGCCTGCGGGCCGTGCCCGGCACCAGTTCTGCGTCCCACTTCTCGCGGGCAGCCTTCAAAAGGTCCGATGGCGCCGCCGGGGCTTTACCGCGCCGTACCAGCAGGTGCCGCGCCAGTTCCCCCCGGGTGTGCTTGGCGAAGTGGCTCACCACTTTGCGGACCCCACCTGTTTCGGTGAAGACGTTGACCGCCACGGTCTGTTCCGGCGGCGGTGCCCAGGCGGCTGCATAGGTGCTGGACCGGCAGTCCACCACCAGGTGCCCCCGGGCGGCGCTGCCCAGGGTTTCGCCAAGCTGCGTCTTCCAGAACGGGGCCAGCCTGCCGACGTCGGGCAGTGCCGTGCCCATGGAGAGCCGGTAGGCGGGGACGCTGTCGCCGAAGCGAAGGGCACCCCACAGGGCCGAGATCACCAGGACGGACGCGTCCGCCTTGCGCCGCTGGGCCGGTGTCAGGCTCCGATAGCCAAGGGCGTCGTACAGGACGCCGGAATAGATGCTGTGTGCGGGCGCTGCCGGCTCGGCGCCCAGGCGCGTATTGCGTTCCACGTCCTCACGCAGTGATGCGCCCACGCCCAGCAGGGCGAGGGCGTCCTGGTGGGCACTGACGGTTCCCAGCGCTTCGAGGACCTTGGCGCGGTAGGGGTTCAATTCCGGAAAGCCGAGCGTGGACCAGTCGACGGCGGGTCCCCGGAGCGCGGGTGTCTTGCCTTCGGAAGGGGGAAGCAGAATCAGCACCGTCCGATCCTACCGGCGCAAAAGCGGGTGGCGGCGCCGGTAGACTGGACGGCGGATGGGACAGCCAGGCGGCCGCGCGTCACGCAAGTGGCTCGAGGAACGTCCGGGCTCCGCAGGGCAGGGTGGTGGGTAACGCCCACTCGGGGTAACCCGCAGGCCAGTGCCACAGAAAACAGACCGCCTCCATTGCCGGCTTTGGCCGGGAAGGGCAGGTAAGGGTGAAACGGTGGTGTAAGAGACCACCAGCTTCCCGGGTGACCGGGAAGGCTAGGTAAACCCCACCCGGAGCAAGGCCAGACAGGACACGTTCGAGGGCTGCCCGCCCGAGTGTCCGGGTAGGCCGCTGGAGGGTGCCGGCAACGGTACTCGTAGATGGATGGCCGTCGCTCCCTTTCCGGTAACGGCAGGGGAGAACAGAACCCGGCGTACCGGCTGTCCCATCCACATTCCGCGTTTGACCTAGGGCGATGCGTTGGGGATGCTGGACCGTGCCCGTTATTCCTGATCCCCGTCCCGCCGCCCGGGCCGGCGTCCCCGGCATCCGTTCCCAGGTCGTTGCGCTTGGCGGGTTCCTGGCGCTGTCCGCCGCGGCGTGGGTCATCGCTTCGGTTCCCATCATCCTGAATTCCAACGGGTGGTACGCCGGTTCGGTGAAGGCGCCGTGGATGCCGCCGCCGTGGATGTTCCGGAGCACCTGGATGGCGCTGTACACCGGCGTGGCGGCAGCCGCGTGGCTGGTCTGGCGCAAGGGCGGCCTGACCGGGAGCACCCGTGCAGGCTACATTGTCCAGCTGCTGCTCAACGCGGCGTGGCCGGCGGCCTTTTTTGCCCTGTACCCAATGCTCGGAGCTGCCGCTCTCTGGGCTGCGTTCGGGGTTATCTGCGCACTCGCCGGAACCTTGGTATTCCTGATCCTGCGCTTCGGGCCGGTGGACGCCGCCGCCGGCCTCCTGGTGCTGCCGTACTTTTCCTGGCTTGTCTTTTCCGCCAGCCTGAACCTCTACTCAGCCGTCCACAACTGAGTCCGGCAACACCACGGCTGCGGGGCATCCCGGCCATGTGAGTGATTTCACGCAGCGCAAGCGTGTTCCCGGCGGCGGGCCAAATTAGAATGGATCCCGGACGCAGGAGTTCTACCGCCGAAAGTTGCGTTCGCAACCGGCGGTTTTTCTTTGCACGCGATCCAGGCGCCTGGGGGCCATCCCTGCAGGCGCGGGTGCCCCTGGACATCATCAGGTGGCCTACATCTGTGTACGAGGACGTACACGGCTGAACCGAGGAAGGTATTTCTGTGAGCCAGACGTCTGATTCTTGTCTTGATACGTGGATGGGCCGGGAGGCCCTCGCCGAGGCCATGATCCCGGTGATCGGCAGGCTGTACCGCGAAAACAACGTGGTCACCAGCATCCACGGCCGGAGCCTGATCAACAAGTCCACCATGAACATCCTCAAGGCGCACCGCTTTGCACGCCGGATGAGCAAGGACGAACTGCTCCTCGAGGACACCGCGCCCCTGCTGAACACGCTGGCCGGACTGGAGCTGGGCGCTGCCGCGATCGACATCGCCCGCCTGAACCAGAAGTTCAAGGAAGAAGGCAACGGCGCCACCCTGGAGGAGTTCCTCCGCGCTGAGCTCGCCGAAATCGTTGGCAAGCGGGGCGGCGATGACCGCACCAGCACCGACGTCGTGCTCTACGGCTTTGGCCGCATCGGCCGGCTCCTGGCCCGCCTCCTCATCGAAAAGGCCGGTGGCGGCCACGGACTGCGCCTGCGCGCCATCGTGGTGCGCCGCGGCTCCGACAACGACCTCTCCAAGCGCGCCAGCCTGCTGCGCCGCGACTCCGTCCACGGGTCCTTCGAGGGCACCATCCGGATCGACGAGGACGCCAACACCATCACCGCCAACGGCGTGCAGATCCAGGTCATCTACTCCAACGACCCCGCCACCATCGATTACACCGCCTACGGCATCAAGGATGCCCTGGTGGTGGACAACACCGGCCGCTGGCGCGACGCCGAGGGACTTTCCCAGCACCTGCAGAGCAAGGGCGTGGCGCGGGTCCTCCTGACCGCACCGGGCAAGGGAGAGCTGAAGAACATCGTCCACGGCATCAACCACCGGGACATCACAGACTCGGACCGGATCGTCTCCGCGGCGTCCTGCACCACCAACGCCATCACCCCCGTGCTGAAGGCCATCAACGACAAGTTCGGCGTGGTGCAAGGGCACGTGGAAACCGTCCACTCCTTCACCAACGACCAGAACCTGATCGACAACTTCCACAAGGGCGACCGCCGCGGCCGCTCTGCAGCCCTGAACATGGTCATCACCGAAACCGGCGCCGCCAAGGCAGTGGCCAAAGCCCTGCCCGAACTGCTCGGAAAGCTGACCGGCAGCTCCATCCGCGTCCCCACCCCGGACGTATCGCTGGCCATCCTGAACCTCAGCCTGGAAAACGGCACCACCAAGGACGAGGTCAACAACTACCTCCGTGAAATGTCGCTGCACTCGGACCTCCGCAAGCAGATCGACTACATCGACTCACCCGAGGTTGTCTCCACCGACTTTGTCGGCTCCCGCCGCGCCGGCATTGTTGATGGACTCGCTACGGTCTCCACGGACAAGAACCTGGTCCTCTACGTCTGGTACGACAACGAATTTGGCTACAGCTGCCAGGTGGTGCGCGTTATGGAGGAAATGGCCGGCGTGAACCCGCCGTCGTTCCCCGCCAAGGAAAGCGCCGCCGCCCTGGCCGCCATCGCGGTCTGACCCTGTCCGCCACGTCCAGCGAATTCCCGGCTGGTTCTCTGGAATCAGCCGGGAAAGGGGACCACACTGGTGGCATGGACAACGAATCGACTCTTCAGCACGACACCACCCTCGAACACGCCCTGGACGTGGCCAAGTCGAACCACAAGGAAGCAGTGCGGCTGCTTGAACGCGCCCGCGCCGCACACGCGGCCGGGGATGTCAGCCAGGACCGCGTGCGCCAGCTCGAGGGACTGCTGGCCATTGCCGAGGAAGACCTTCGAAGGGTCACCAGGGAGCAGTAGCCCAGAGGCGGCCGCGCCGGCCGTGTGAGCCATCACTCGTCCTCAACAGTGTGGATATCACCGGCTTGGGGTGCCCTTTGTCCTAGGCTCTTGGGGTGCCTGACTTTCCCCTTCCGGCGTCGACGCCTTGACCGTCCACTGGGCTGCCTACCGCCGCGCACGCCGCCGTTCCCGGCAGGCCTGGGCGCTGCTGGCAACGGCCGCAGTATGCATCGTCGCTGCCCTGTCGTGGTTCTTCACCGCAGGACAGTTTGCAGCCGCAGGGCCGGCGCCGGAGGGCCCGACCGAGGCGCCGGTCTTCGATGCCCAGTGGATGAAACCGGTGCAGGAACCAAACCCCGTACCGGCGGGCAGTGCCCTCTCTGCACTCGACGGCCTCGCCGTGAAGGGCCGGGCACCGAACACCGGCTACAGCCGCGAGGCCTTCGGCCCGGCGTGGCTGGATGTCGACAGGAACGGCTGCGATACCCGCAATGACATCCTGCGACGGGACCTTGCCGGCGTGGTGTTCGCCGAAGGCTCCACCTGCAAGGTAACGGCCGGTCACTTCCGGGAACCCTATACAGGCCAGGACGTGGACTTCCAGCGCGGTTCAGACAGCAGCCGGGCTGTCCAGATCGACCATGTGGTGGCGCTCGGGGATGCCTGGCAGAAGGGGGCCCAGGGCCTGGCGCCCAAGGAACGCCAGAGCCTGGCCAACGACCCCCTGAACCTGATTGCCGCGGACGGCGCTGCCAACCAGCAGAAGAGCGCAGCGGACGCCGCCACGTGGCTGCCGAAGAACACCGCACTGCGCTGCCATTACGTGGCCCGCCAGATCTCTGTGAAGGCCGCCTACGGCCTGTGGGTGACGGCTGCCGAGAAGGACGCCATGAAGCGTGTCCTCGGCTCCTGCCCCCGGCAGGAAACCATCACTGCCCGCTGACGGGGACCGGAAGGGATGAGTGGCCGAACTTGTCAGTGGCCGAACGGATCCGGGTCCACGCCGGGCATCCACGTCAACCCCGGCACGCCCCACCCGTTTTTCTTCGCCTGCTTCCTGGCTTTGCGGGAATAGCGGTCAATCAGCCGGTTGACATACAGCTTTCCGTCCAGGTGGTCGTATTCGTGCTGGATTACCCGGGCGAACCAGCCCGTTGCCTCAAACTTCACCGGGTTTCCAAAGCCGTCGAACCCCTCCACCCGGGCCCATTCGGCCCGCTTGAGCGGATACTGCTCACCGGGGAAGGAAAGGCAGCCCTCCTCCTCCTCATCAGGGTCGGGCGCCGCGCCGGAGACCTTGGACAGTGTCAGCACGGGATTCACCAGTACACCGCTTGGGGGAGCGCCATCGTCGTTGGCGTACTTGTAAACGAAGATTCTCTTGCCCACGCCGATCTGCGGGGCGGCGAGGCCCACGCCATGCGCGGCTTCGTTGGTTTCGAACATGTCGGCAATGAGGGTGCGCAGTTCGTCGTCGAAAACCTCCACCTCGGCCGCGCGCCGGTGCAGGACAGGCTCGCCCCAGATGGTGATTGGCAGAACGGTCATATCAGTTGTCCCTCGGCTTTCGCGGTGTCCCCGGTTTTCCTGCGCGTACCCCCGGTGGGGCACAACAAAGGAGGCCGCACCGGATATCCGGTGCGGCCTCCCATGTTGACGGCTGCATGTGCCGCCCCGTGAGGGTGAGCGACGGGGGTTGAACCCGCGACCTCCTGGACCACAACCAGGCGCTCTGCCAACTGAGCTACGCCCACCATGTGCTTCAAGTGAAATCCGCCTTAGCGGCTCCCTGGAAACGCAACTCAAATAGCTTACCTGTTCGGAAGGAGTGCTTTGTCCACTTTTAGCGATTTTCGCCAAATTTCACCGAAACGTGGCGCAGATTACTCCCCGGACTGCCCGGCGGACCCGCCGGTGGTGATCCCCTGGGCGATCTTCTGGGCGGTGGCGCTGTCAGGTCCGGGCGCGGGGACGAAAACGGCTTCGCGGTAGTACCGCAGTTCATCGATCGAATCCTTGATGTCCCCGAGTGCGCGGTGTCCACCCTTTTTGGCCGGTGACTGGAAGTAGGCACGCGCGTACCAGCGGCGCGACAACTCCTTGATGGTGCTGACGTCGATGACCCGGTAGTGGAGATGTTCCACCACGGCGGGCATGTCCCGCGACAGGAACACGCGGTCCGTGCCCACCGAGTTGCCGCCCAGCGGCGCCTTGCGTGGATCCGGAACCCAGGCGGAGATGTACTCCATTACCGCGGCCTCGGCTTCTGCCATCGTCTTGCCGTGCGGAAGTTCCGCCAGCAGCCCCGACTTGGTGTGCATGTCCCGGACGAAGTCGGACATCTGTGCAACCGCGGCGTCGTCGGGTTTGATGACCACGTCAACGCCGTCACCCAGGATGTTCAGTTCCGAATCGGTGACCAGGGCTGCCACCTCGATGAGGGCGTCGTTCTTGATGTCCAGACCGGTCATTTCGCAGTCGATCCAGACGATTCGTTCGTTAGATATAGGCACCGGACCAGCCTACCGTTACACTCCCGGACCCCCTGCCGATGCTAGGATTTCGGGTACGCGGCGGGTCGCCCTTCCGCCCTGAACCATGTCCTGGCCGGCCCGTGCGGCGCGCCGGGCAAACCGCGGAAACGCAAGAAGATTGGACAATCCTGAGATGACGGCGCCTGTGCCCGCAACGGGGGAGATGGCGGCGGCCGGCAGTGCTGGAACGGGCAGTGCCGAGGTGGACAATCCGCGCTCGCCACTGCTTGTCGGTTTCCTGGGGTCCGTGTTCATGCTGTTCGGATCCTTCGGCGTGGGCTGGCTGGCCCCGGTATCGGAACTGCGCCGCATGCCCCTGTTTATCTGGATGCGCACTGAAGCCCCCGGCGTGGCCCTGTCCATCGTCCTGGTGGCGGTGGGGGGCATGCTGCTGGTGCGCGCCTGGCTGCGCCTTGGCCAGAAGGTCCGGGTGTGGGGACCGCAGGCGCGGCGGGCCACCCTGGCCGCGCTTGCGGCGTGGGGGCTTCCCATGATGTTCAGCGTGCCGCTCTTCAGCCGTGACGTCTACGCCTATATCGGGCAGGGGCGGCTGATGGTGGAGGGCTTCAACCCCTACGAAAACGGCATCTCCGCCCTGTCCAACTACTTCCAGCTCGGCGCGGACAAGATGTGGACCGAAGCCCCGGTTCCCTACGGCCAGCTGTTCCTGTGGATTGAACAATTTGTCGTCTGGGCCACCAACGTCCAGCCGGAGGCCTGCGTCATGCTGTTCCGGCTGGTGGCGGTGGCCGGCGTGGTCCTGTGCGTCATCTACGTGCCCCGGCTCGCGGAACTTCACGGCGTCAACCCGCACCGTGCCCTCTGGCTGACCGTGGCGAACCCGCTTTTCCTGACCAACTTCATCGCCAGCGTGCACAACGACTCCCTGATGATCGGGCTGGCCCTGGCGGGGCTGTACTACTCCGCCACCCGCCGGGAAATCCTCGGCATTGTGATCGTGACCCTGTCCATCGCCGTCAAGCCCATCACCATCGTCTTCCTGCCGTTCATCGGCCTCCTCTGGGCAGGGAAGAATGCTGGCTGGCTGCGGAAGGCTGCCTTCTGGGCGTTGACGGCCGGCATCAGCCTCGCGCTCCTGGCCGCGATGAGCCTGGTCAACGGATTCGGCTTCGGCTGGATCAACGGGCTGTCCGCTCCCGGCAGCATCTCCATCTGGTATGCCCCGGTGGGGCTGATCGGCATGGTGGTGGGATCGCTGGCCAACGCGTTCGGCCTGGACGGGTCGGTGCCGGCGGGCTGGGTGTTCGACGCCGGGAAGCTGCTTGCCGTGGGCATCGTCGCCTGGCAGATCCTCAAGGGGGACTACGACCGGCTGATGCGCCGGCTGGCCCTCGGTTTCGCCGCCGTGGTGCTGCTGGCCCCCATCATCCAGTCCTGGTATGTCGTCTGGCTGATCCCGCTCTTCGCCGTGACCGGGATCCGCAACGACTGGCAGGTCAAGGCCCTGTACTTCGTGGTGTCGTTCTTCATGATCTACGCCATTTCGGACCAGCTGGACGTCTTCCCCTACCTGCAGACCCAGGATCTGGGCTTCGCCCTTGCCCTGGCACGGATCGCCGCGGCGCTGACGGCTCTCCTGTTCGCCCTGTACCTGATCTTCTGGGACCCCGGCACCCGCAGGCTGTTCCGCAAAACGCACGAGCCCGTCGTCGAACGTCCCGTGATCTAGCCGTACGCCCATCTGCCAGGCGCACTACTGCGGCGCCGGTACGGCGGCGATCCCGCGCAGGGCCTCCCTGCGTGACAACGCGCTCATGGCGGGTCCCTGCCGGGCGACGAAGGCTTCCACCCACTCCGGCGCCGTCTTGCCATATTCGCGCAGGGCCCAGCCGATCGCCTTCCGGATGAAGAACTCCCGGTCCGCCAGGTTCGGCTCAATGACGGCCGCCAGCAACGCGGTGTCAGTGTCCTTCTTCGCACGCAGTTGCGACGTGATGGAGGCCCTGCGGATCCAAAGCTCGGGGTCGTGGCTCCACAGCCTCAGGGTTGCCGACACCGGGGCCCGGTGCGCCTGCAGCAGCCCGCAGATCCGGCCGGACACGCCATCCGCGAAATCCCACCAGGCGCCGGTGCGGATGATCTCCTCGTAGACGGGCAGCATGTCCAGGTCCCGGGCCACCAGCCGGTGCCCGGTCAGGTCTATGGCCGCATACCGTTCCTCCCGGAAGGTGGAGGTGCGCCAGAGCTCCAGTACCGTGGCGCGCAGTTGCCCGGCAGAGGCGGGCGGAAAGTCAGCCGCAGCCCGGGCCGCGATCCGCCGCACGTCCGGAACCCGGACGCCCAGCGAGGGAATCGCTGACCTCATGTAGGCCTGGGCGCCGGTGGCACGCTCCGGGTTGGCGAGTTCCCGGAGCGCGCCTTTGACGGCGGCGATGAGCTCCTGGTCGGCGGCGGTGTCCATGGGGCCAACTTTAGCCACCCGCCAAGGGCCGGGGTGGGGTACGCTGGTGAGCGCTAACACAATCAGAACCTGGGGGAATCCATGCCCGGCACCGAGATCCACCTCGCCCACGGACCCTACTCCGCCGTCGTCACCCGGCGCGGCGGGGCGCTCCGCGAACTGCGCCACGGGAACCGGGACCTGGTGGTGGGCTTCGGGCCCGAAGGCCCCGTGCCTGACTACCGCGGCGTCATCTGCGCGCCCTGGCCCAACCGGCTGGCCGACGGCACCTACACCTATGCCGGGAAACCGTACACGGCCGCCGTCAACGAACCCGAACGCGGCGCCGCGCTGCACGGCCTGGCCATCCATCAGGCGTGGAAGGTGCTGGAGGCGGCCGCGGACCGGGCGGTCCTGGGCTGCCGCATCCCGTCAGGCCCGGAGTACCCGGCCGACCTGGACCTCAGCGTCACCTACTCGCTTTCCGCTGACGGGCTCCACAGCACCGTCCTGGCCGTCAATGCCGGCCCCGTTGCCGCGCCCTACGGGGTGTGCCCACATCCCTACCTGGTGGCCGGGCCCTCCCCGCTGGATGACTGGTCGCTGGAACTTCCGGCCGCTGCCTACCTGGAGGTCACGCCGGACCGGCTGCTTCCCGTGGGGATGCGGGAGGTGGGCGCAGGTGCCTTTGACTTCCGCTCGCCCCGCCGGCTGGGAGAGGTGAAGATCGACCACGCCTTCACGGACATCTCCCGGGACGCCGCCGGCCTGGCACGCGTCCGGGTGCTGGATCGGTCGGGGACCGGCGTGGAACTGGAATGGGGGGCGGAGTGGCCCTGGGTCCAGGTGCATACGGGGGACAAGCCTGCCGGCCCGGACCGGCTCGGCCTGGCCGTTGAGCCCATGACGTGCCCTCCGGATGCCCTGCATTCCGGCACGGACCTGGTGCACCTGCAGCCCGGCGCATCACATTCCGCGGACTGGACCATCCGGGCGCTGCCCTAGCAGGCCGCCCTTCCGGCCACCGGCAGGGCCGGTCTCAGTTTCCTGCTGCCGTGCCGGCCGGGGAGCCGGCCCATCCGGCGCGCTGCAGCCACGCCGCGCACAGGGACGTCCATTGCCCGGGCCCTGGTTCGCCGGCCGCGAGTCCCAGCCCGTGCCGTCCTTCAGGGAAAACATGCAGTTCCGCCGGAACGCCGGCAGCAATCAGTGCCCTGGCATAGTTCAGGCTGTTGCTGACCGGGACGGCCTCGTCGTCGGCGGTGTGCCAAATGAATGCCGGCGGTGTGCGGGGCGTGACGTTCAGCTCCGCCGAGAGTGCCGTGAGGAGGGCCGACGGCGGTGCGTCGCCAAGGAGGTTGGCCACCGAGCCCTGGTGGGCTTCGTGGGTCAGGGACGCCACGGGGTAGCACAGCACCGAAAGATCCGGCACCGCCGCGGGATTGTCGAGGTCCGGCTTCCCCGTGGCAGCCGCCGTGCACAAGGTGGCGGCCAGGTGCCCGCCCGCGGAGAATCCCAGGACGCCGACGCGCTCCGCGTCCACGGGGAGCCCGTGCTCCCCGTTCCGGATGTGGAGCATGGCTTCCTTGGCGTCTTCCAGCGGGGCCGGGTGCCGCTCCGGGGCCACCCGGTAGCGGAGGACGAAGGCGTGGATCCCCAGTGCGGCAAGCCATTCTGCCACCGGCTCGGCTTCGTGGTCTGCCTGGCGGGCATAGCCCCCGCCCGGCAGGACCAGGATGGCAGGACGCGGGCCCGCGGCGCCGGAACGGGCGGCCACCGCGGTAAGTCCCCGCGGTGCCATCAGGCTGCCGCTTCCGTGCTGCGCCGCAGGGTTACCTCTCCGGTGATGCCGCCGGGAGCGGCGGCCTCCACCTCGCCGCCGTCGCCGTCGGCCGGATTCCGGCCAGTGGCCCTGGTGGCAAGGCGCCCGATGTCTTCCAGGGGCAGCCGGACAGTGGACAGGGCGGGGCGGAAGTCGCGGAGGGTTTCAATGTCGTCAAAGCCGGCGATGGCTGCGTCGCGGGGGATCCGCAGCCCCTCGGACCGCAGGGCTGCTGCGGCGCCGATGGCCATGACGTCATTGACCGCAAAAATACACAGCCTGGGTGCGGCCCCGTCCCCGGACTGGGCTGCTTTGATCCTGGCGGCCAGTTGAAGTCCTGCCTCATATCCACCGGACCGGTTGAAGGCCGTGCGGAGCACCTCTGCCGGCCGCCGCCCGGCGCGCTCCAACCCTTCCTGGAAGCCGCGGACACGGTCATCGGACGTCAGGAGGCCCTCAGGGCCGCCGATGATCACGAAGTCGCCGTCCCAGCCTTCCGCAAGCCCGGCGGCGAGCTGCCCGGCCAGCTCCTGGTTGGGGACTTTCACCACGTGGTACCCCTCCGGAGCGGTTGCACCCACGACGGGATGTCCCACCACGGCAACCCGGCCGCCGTTGCGGCAGTAGCGGTCAAGTTCGGCAGCCAGTTCGGCGTTGCCCTCCCGGTCCTCTTCCCGGCAGGTACGGGAACCGGCGATCACAATGGAGTCCGCGCGCCGCGCCGCGAAGGCGGCCACTGCTTCCTTCTCTTCGGCCGGGCCGCCTCCGGTGGTGGCGAGCAGCACCATTTTGCGTTGTTCCCGGGCGGCTTCCTGCACGCCCCTGGCGATGGCCGCGAAATAGGGGTCGGCAATGTCATGCACAATCAGGCCGATCAGGCCGGAGCTGGATTTCGCCAGGCCCTGCGCCTGGGCGTTGGGGATATAGCCCAGCGATTCAGCTGCCTGCCGGACGCGGTCGGCAATGTCCTTGCCCGGTTTACGGGCCGAGCCATTCAGCACGCGGGAAGCGGTGGCGGGCGAGACGCCGGCCAGGCGGGCCACCTCGGTAAGGGTACTTGCAGCCACTGCATCTCCTGGTGGTCGGTACGGGCTCAAAGGCTAAGCACATTATGACAGTTCAAACTACTTCCGGAAAGCGCTTGCCAACGGAAAGCGCGCCGTGCATTATTGAAGCAGCGGGAACGCGCTTTCCCAGACAACTTCAGTACATTGCTCACTCACCGTGGAGGACACATGGGCTACGAAACCAAAACGATCCGCATCGCCATGAACGGCATTACCGGCCGGATGGGCTACCGCCAGCACCTGCTGCGCTCCATCCTGCCCATCCGCGATGCCGGCGGCTTCACCCTCGAGGACGGAACCAGGGTCCAGGTTGAACCCATCCTGGTGGGCCGCAACGAGGCCAAGATCCGCGAGCTGGCGGAAAAGCACAAGGTCTCCGAATGGTCCACCGACCTGGACGCCGTGATCAGCGACCCCACTGTCGACGTCGTGTTCGACGCCTCGATGACCAGCCTCCGCGCCGCCACCCTGAAGAAGGCCATGCTGGCCGGCAAGCACATCTTCACGGAGAAGCCCACGGCGGAAACGCTGGAGGAGGCCATTGAACTGGCGCGCGTCGGCAAGGAAGCCGGCGTCACTGCCGGTGTTGTCCACGACAAGCTGTACCTGCCCGGCCTGGTCAAGCTCCGCCGCCTGGTGGATGAAGGCTTCTTCGGCCGCATCCTTTCCATCCGCGGCGAGTTCGGTTACTGGGTCTTCGAAGGCGACATCCAGTCAGCCCAGCGTCCGTCCTGGAACTACCGCCAGGAGGACGGCGGTGGCATGACCACGGACATGTTCTGCCACTGGAACTACGTCCTCGAGGGCATCATCGGCAAGGTCAAGAGCGTCAACGCCAAGACGGCCACCCACATCCCCACCCGCTGGGACGAGGCCGGCAAGGAATACAAGGCCACCGCCGACGACGCCTCCTACGGCATCTTCGAACTCGAGACTCCGGCCGGAGACGAAGTCATCGGCCAGATCAACTCCTCCTGGGCAGTGCGCGTGTACCGCGACGAACTGGTGGAATTCCAGGTGGACGGCACGCACGGTTCCGCCGTCGCCGGCCTGAATAAGTGTGTCGCCCAGCAGCGCGCACACACCCCCAAGCCCGTATGGAACCCGGACCTGCCCGTCACCGAATCCTTCCGGGACCAGTGGCAGGAAGTTCCCGCCAACGCCGACCTGGACAACGGCTTCAAACTGCAGTGGGAAGAGTTCCTCCGCGACGTCGTGGCCGGCCGCGAGCACCGCTTCGGCCTGCTGTCCGCCGCCCGCGGCGTCCAGCTCGCCGAACTTGGCCTGCAGTCCAGCGGCGAACGCCGCACCATCGATATCCCGGAGATCACCCTCTAATGACGTCCCTCATCCTTCCCTCCGAAGACGGCGGAACCAGGGAGTACCGCCTTCAGGGCGGCGCCGCCTGGGCCCGGCCCACTGCGCCCCTGACTGCACGGCGCGCCTATGCGGCCGCCCATGTCATCCCCGAGGTGCTGGCGGACAATACGCCCGGTGCCCCGGCCCGCCTGGACTGGGACGCCACCATGGCGTACCGCCACGAACTGTGGTCCTACGGTCTGGGCGTCGCCGATGCCATGGACACAGCCCAGCGCGGCATGGGCCTGGACTGGGCAGCGACGCAGCAGCTCATCAAGCGCACGGGAGTGGAAGCCGCATCCGTGGTTTCCGCCAACAACCCGGCCACCGCCGGCAAGTCCGTCCGTGACCTCGTCTCCTGCGGCGCCGGAACCGACCAGCTGGACACCGCTGCACTGCCCACCGGCGAAGCAGGCATCCAGGCGGTGCTCGAGGCCTACCGCGAGCAGATTGCCGTGGTTGCCGAGGCCGGACCCAAGGTCATCCTGATGGCCTCCCGGGCCCTGGCCAGGGTCGCCGGCGGCCCGGAGGACTACCTGCGGGTGTACTCCACCCTGCTGCAGGAAGTGGACCAGCCGGTCATCCTGCACTGGCTGGGCACCATGTTCGATCCCGCGCTCGCCGGCTACTGGGGCTCGGACGACGTCGCAACCGCCACCGAAACCTTCCTGGGCCTCATCAGGGACCACGCGGACAAGGTGGACGGCGTCAAGGTCTCGCTGCTGGATGCCGGCCACGAAGTTGCCCTGCGGGCGGCACTGCCCGAGGGCGTCCGCCTCTACACCGGGGACGACTTCAACTACCCCGAACTGATCGACGGCGACGGCAGCCACCACTCGGACGCCCTGCTGGGCATCTTCGCGGCGATCTATCCCGCCGCCTCGGTGGCCCTGCAGAACTATGACGCCGGCAACCCGGCGAAGGCGCGGGAGATTTTGGACTCCACCCGCGAACTGGGCAAGCACATCTTCAGCGCCCCCACGTTCTACTACAAGACCGGCATCGCGTTCATGTCCTGGCTCAACGGCAAGCAGCCCGGCTTCCAGATGGTGGGCGGCCTGCACTCCGGCCGCTCGGTATGCCACCTGGCCAGGACCTTCGAACTCGCCGACCAGGCCGGCCTGCTCAGGGACCCGGCGCTGGCAGCCTTCCGGATGTCGGACTACCTGCGGATCAACGGGGTGGGAGTATGAGCGACTTCTCCCGCCTCTCCATCAACAGTGCCACCACCAAGAAGTGGACGCTCGCCCAGGTCGTCGAGGGCTGCGTCAACGCCGGGATCCCCGCCATCGGACCGTGGCGGGACCGGGTGGAGGAGGCCGGCCTGGACAAGGCCGCCCGCCTGATCAAGGACGCCGGGCTGCGTGTCTCCTCGCTGTGCCGCGGCGGATTCCTCACCGCCCCCGATCCAGAGGGCCAGGCGGCCGCGCTCGCGGACAACAAGGCAGCCATCCTGGAAGCCGTGGCACTGGACACCAGGGAGCTCTTCCTGGTGGTCGGCGGCCTGGCGCCGGGGGAGAAGGACGTGGTGGCAGCCCGCCAGCGCGTCGCCGACCGGCTCGCCGACCTGGTTCCGTTTGCGCAGGAAAACGGCGTACGCCTGGTCCTGGAACCGCTGCACCCGATGTATGCGGCTGACCGCGCGCTGATCTCCACCCTGGGCCAGGCGCTGGACCTTGCAGCGCCCTTCGACGCCTCAACGGTGGGGGTCGCCGTCGATACCTTCCACGTCTGGTGGGACCCGGAACTGAAGGCGCAGATCGAGCGGGCCGGCCGGGAGAGCCGCATCGCCTCCTACCAGGTGTGCGACTTCAACATGCCCATCGCGGCCGATCCGCTGCTGTCCCGCGGCTACATGGGCGACGGCGTGGTGGACTTTGCCACCATCGGCACCTGGGTGCGGGATGCCGGGTACACCGGCGACATCGAAGTGGAAATCTTCAATCAGGAGATCTGGGACACGGACGGCAATACCGTCCTGGCCACAGTAAAGGAGCGCTACGCGGAGCTCGTCCTCCCGTACGCCTGACCTGACCCAAGACCGCGGGCTCCTGCCACGTTCCCAACATGACTGGCAGGAGCCTGCGCCCCACGTGGAAAGGACCCGGACCGGCGGTGGATGCCCACCGCGGGTCCGGGTCCCTTTGTTTCTTTGTTACCTGTTGCTGCCCTGGGTATACAGCGAGGCGAACCGCCGGTACCGGGCCAGCACGCCGCCGTCGTCCTTCCCCAGTGGAAGGTCGACGGCGCCAGCAGCCCATGCAGGGAAACGTCCGGTGAGGGCCGCCGCTGCCTGGCGTGCCGCGCCGTCGGCAACATACTCACCCGGCTCCGGCACTGTGACGGGTGTTCCCAGCAGGGCCGCTGCGACTTCCTGCACGGCGGTGGATTGGGCGCCCCCGCCCACCAGGAGGATCCGGCGGGCAGACACGCCCTGGGCCTGCAGCGCCGCCAGGCCGTCGGCCAGGGAGCAGACCACGCCTTCGACGGCGGCGCGCGCCAGGTTGGCCGGGGTGTAGTTGGCACGCGTGATGCCGTGCAGGGTACCCGTGGCGTCCGGCAGGTTGGGTGTCCGTTCCCCGTCAAGGTAGGGCACCAGGGTGAGCCCTCCGGCGCCGGAACCGGCAGACAGGGCCAGCCGGTTGAACTCCGGCAGGTCCACGCCCAGCAGCGCCGCCGTGGCATCAAAGACCCGGGTGGCGTTCAAGGTGCAGACCAGCGGCAGGTAGTGCCCGGCAGCGTCGGCAAACCCCGCCACCAGTCCGGACGGATCTGCCGCCGGTGTTTCCGAGACGGCGAAAACGGTGCCGGATGTGCCCAGGGACATCACGACGTCGCCCAACCCCGCCCCTGCGCCAAGCGCGGCGGCCGCGTTGTCCCCGGCACCCGCTGCCAGGACGCTGCCTGCGGGAGTCCGTCCGGCCGCCTCCAACGGGCCAAGAACCCTGGGGACGGCAGGAACGTGGCCGAGCGCCGCGGACAGGACGTCCGGAAGGTAGTTGTCCTCCGCCGTCGAGTAGTACCCCGTGCCTGATGCGTCGGAGCGGTCTGTGGCCAAGGCGGCAAGCCCTTCGGCGCCGCTGCCCGGGCCGAAGCCGGCGAGCCGCCACGTCAGCCAGTCGTGCGGAAGGCAGACAGCGGCCACCTTTGCCGCATTCTCCGGTTCGTTTTCCGCCAGCCAGTGCAGCTTGGTCACCGTGAGGGAAGCAACGGGGACAGTTCCGGTGGTGCGGGCCCAATACTCGGCGCCGGCGGCGGGATCGCCGCCGCCGGCATCCTTGATGAGCTCCACGGCCGCGCCGGCGCTGCGGGTGTCGTTCCACAGCAGCGCCGGGCGGATGACGGCACCGTCGCTGTCCAGGCAGACCATGCCGTGCTGCTGCCCGCCCACCGAGACGGCGCTGACGTCATCCAGCCCGCCGGCGTCGGCCGCCGCCTTTTGAAGGGCAGTCCACCAATGGTCCGGATGAACCTCGCTGCCGGCAGGGTGCGTGGCCCGGCCCTGGCGGACGAGTGCTCCGGTATCCGCGTCGCGGATCACCACCTTGCAGGACTGGGTGGAGCTGTCGATGCCTGCGACGAGCACCATGGCCTAGTGGGCGCCGAGGAGGTGTTCGATGGCGAGCTGGTTGAGGCGCACGAAGGCAAAGGAGCGTTCGGCTGCCTTGTCGGCGTCGAAGTCCTGGAATGCTGCGGCGTCGGCCAGCAGGTCGGCGGTGGTTTCGCCGGCCTTGAGGGTGGGTTCGCCGAGTTCGAAGACGCCGGAGGTCTTGAGGGCTTCCTGTACCTGCGGGTCGGCGCGGAAGGCCAGGGCGCGTTCCTTCAGCAGCAGGTACATGGACATGTTGGCCTTGGCCGACTCCCACACGCCGTCGTAGCCATCGGTGCGGGAGGGCTTGTAGTCGAAGTGCCGGGGGCCGTCATAGGTAGGGCCGCCGCCGGGGAAGCCGTTCTCGAGCAGGTCCACGGTGAAGAAGGCGCTGGTCAGGTCCCCGTGTCCGAAGACGAGGTCCTGGTCGTACTTGATGCCGCGCTGGCCGTTGAGGTCGATGTGGAAGAGCTTGCCGGCCCACAGGGCCTGGGCGATGCCGTGGGTGAAGTTCAGTCCGGCCATTTGCTCGTGGCCGGTTTCGGGGTTCAGGCCCACGATGTCGCCGTGCTCGAGCTGGGCGATGAAGGCCAGGCCGTGGCCCACGGTGGGCAGGAAGATGTCGCCGCGGGGTTCGTTGGGCTTGGGCTCGAGCGCGATCCGCAGGTTGTAGCCCTTGTCCTTGATGTAGCCGGCGGCGGTGTCCACGCCTTCCTTCATCCGGTCCAGGGCGGCGGCCAGGTCCTTGGAGCCGTCGTATTCGCTGCCTTCCCGGCCGCCCCACATGACAAAGGTTTCGGCGCCGAGTTCGGCGGCGAGGTCGATGTTGCGCAGGACCTTGGAGAGGGCGAAGCGGCGGATCGAGCGGTCATTCGAGGTGAAGCCGCCGTCCTTGAAGACAGGGTGGCTGAACAGGTTGGTGGTCACCATGGGAACTTTCAGCCCGGTCTCGGACAGGGCCGCGCGGAAGTTCTTCAGGATCAGGTCCCGCTCCGAGGCGGAGGCATCAAACGGGACAAGGTCGTTGTCGTGGAACGTGATGCCGTACGCGCCCAGTTCTGCCAGGCGGTGCACGGCCTCCACCGGGTCCAGCGCGGCACGGGTGGCGACGCCGAACGGATCGGCGCCGGTCCAGCCGACGGTCCAGAGACCAAAAGTGAATTTGTCGGCGGGGGTGGGCGTAAGAGTCATGATGCGTCCTTGCGATCGGGCTCCGCGGAGGTGCGAAGCTTTAGTTTATTGCCTGAACTATATGAGCCGTCGTAGGGTTGGGTCAAGAGTCCCGGCTGGAAAACAGCCGGAAAATCTGTCGGAACTTGGACGGGGAGGTTTGTGATGGTGATGCCGGCGCCTGCAGTGGCGGGACCCGGAGGCGCTGCCCCCGGAAGCGTGGCGGATGTCCGGCGCAGCAACCTGGCACTGGTCCTTGGCGCAATCGCCGAGTTTCCGCCAGGCGTCCATCCCAGCCGCGCCCAGCTGGCCGGAGCCACCGGACTGACCAAGGCATCAGTGTCCAGCCTGGTGCTGGACCTCCTTGACGCAGGGATCGTCCGCGAAATCGGCCTCAACCCGCAGGGGCGGGGCCGTCCCGGCGTGGGTCTGGAACTCAGCCCCAGCCGGGCGGTCATGGGGATGGAAATCAACGTCGACTACATCTCCGCGGCAGTGGTGGACCTCGCCGGAACCGTCCTCGTCCGGGAGGAAGAGGAACGCGACAACCGCAACAGCCCGGACGGGCCGGTGCTGTCCGCGCTCGCAGCCCTGGCCGCCCGGGTCAGGAGCACGGCGGGGGAGCACGGCGTCGAGGTCCTGGGTGGCGGACTTGCCGTGCCCGGGCTCGTTGACCCGGCCCTGGCGCGGGTGCTCACCGCTCCGAACCTGGGCTGGGTCAATGCGGACCTGGACCTGGAGGCGCTGCTGCCCGAAGCTCCCCTTGGGGTGGCGCTGTTCAATGAAGCCAACGCCGCAGCCCTCGCCGAACTGCGGCACCGGCCGGACGGGGCGTCGGACTTCCTCTTCGTCTCCGGCGAGGTGGGCGTCGGTGGCGGGATAGTCATCGGATCAGAGCTATTCACCGGTCCGCACGGCCACGCGGGCGAGGTGGGGCACATTGTGGTTGACCCCGACGGCGGGCATTGTTCATGCGGCGGGACCGGCTGCCTGGAGACCGTTGCCGGCCAGGACGCCATTTTTGCCGCGGCCGGCCTGGCCCTGGACCGGGGTTCCCGCTCCGCGGACATGTCCGCCCTGCTGCAGGCGCTGCGGGCCGGGGAGCCCCGGGCTGTTTCCGCCGTCGAACGTGCGGGACGCTGCCTGGGGATAGCACTCGCCTCGACGGCGCGGGTGGTCAACATCGAATCTGTGGTCCTTGGGGGCCACTTCGCGGTCCTCGAACCATGGCTGCGTGCCCCGTTGCTGGCGAGCCTGGACAAATATGCGCCAGGGAAATATGCATCCAGCCAGGTGACGATGTCCGCCGTTGGCGAGTCGGGCGCCCTTTTGGGGGCAGCCGGAAGCGTGATCCGCTCCCTGATGGAAGCGCCGCACCGGCTGCACGCGTAGCGCCACGCACAACGCCCCGGTCCGAAGACCGGGGCGCCATCCACTGCGGTGCCCCAGGAGGGAATCGAACCCCCGACCGGCGGATTAGAAGGCCGCTGCTCTATCCCCTGAGCTACTGAGGCGTTGGCTTCCGGCCTGCAGGCCGGCGCCTCAAAAAGTTTACATTGCCCGGCTGCCGGCGGTGTCATCCAGCCGCCACTCATCCTCCACACCGGCCTTTCCCCCGGACGTTGTCCACATAGGCAAACCCGTCCCTCCTGCCCGACGTGGTCCGGCGCGATGCTGGTCATGCCTGCTAAAGGCGCCACCATCCAGACAGGACGTAGACATGAGCGAAACCATCACCATCCGGGGCTTCGTGGCCACCGAGATAACCAGTTCCACCACGCCAGGGGGAGTGGCAACAGCTTCCTTCCGCATCGGTTCCACCACCCGCCGCTTCGACCGCGAATCCAGGACCTGGGGCGACGGGCACACCAACTGGTTCACCGTGCAGGGCTACCGCCAGCTGGCGGGAACCCTGGGGTGCAGCATCAGGAAGGGCCAGCCGGTCATCGTGGTGGGCAAACTGAAGATCCGCACGTGGGAAAAGGACGGGCGGGTGTACCACTCCGCCATCATTGACGCCGATGCCGTGGGGCACGACCTCTCCTTTGGGTCGGCAAACTTTATCCGCACCGCTTCCAGGCCGGCGCTCTCCCTCGTGGAGCAGCCGCCGGCCCCCGATGACGTCCCCGGGCTGGACCAGGACCCGGACGAGCCGGAGGACCGCGAAGATGAACACCCCGGGGATCCCGGCCACCCCGCCGTCGTCATTGAGGACAGCGACGGCGGTCTCACCTCCCTTGACCTGGAAACGGGGGAACTCGCCGAAGTCTAGGAACCACGTATCAGGTATCAGCGTTGCCCATCCAGTCCCGGGCGGACGGAATGGCGGCACCCCCGGCCGCCCTCCGGCCCCCCCGCCAACACCCGTCCGCCCGCCAACACCCCACATCCGCAGGCCCTTGACGGACACTGCGTCCCAGGCGAGCTCTGGTGCACTGCCCGTTTTCCGGGCCGGGCCGTCCCGTCACCCATGGCAGAATGACACCATGCGTCCCACCCCCCGTAAACGGCAGAAAAACCGCACCGGCGCAGCCCTGGCATCTGCAGTGCTGGCCTGCCTCCTGTCCGGGTGCACCGCTGCTCCGTCCGGAACCGGACCTGCAGCCGGGGGCAGCGGCAACCAGCCCTCACCGGCGGCCCCGGCGGCCGGTCCCGGTGCGGACGGACAACCGGTCCAGGCCACGGACTCCGCGACGCCGGGCAGTAATGCCGGCGGGGAACCGCTGGCCAACACGTCCGGCGGCGCGGTTTCGGCCGCAGCCGCCGCCGCCACCGAAACGGTGAAACGGACGGTTACGGATACCCTGACCAAACTGGCCACGGGAACGCCGAAACCTGCCACTGCCCAGGTCAGCGACGCCCTGACCGGGGCCGGCATCGCGCCGGCCGCCCTCCAGGTCTCGCAAAGCCGCACACCCACCGGGCTGGAGGCGGACGCCATCGAAGCCGCCGTGCTGCAGGGCAAGGACTGCGTCATCGGGCAGGTTCGCGAAGGTGCGGTGACCGTCACAGTCCTTCCGGTACTTGCCAGCGGCAAATGCTTCGTGGGCTCCTGATCCGGCTGACCTGTCCGCCGCAAATGTGAGATCTGCCCGCCAACCCACTAGATTTGAGACCATGGCGGAATTTATCTACACAATGACCAAGGCCCGCAAGGCCGTTGGCGAAAAACTCATTCTTGATGACGTAAGCATGTCCTTCTTCCCGGGCGCCAAGATTGGTGTTGTGGGCCCAAACGGTGCCGGTAAGTCCACCATCCTCAAAATCATGGCCGGGCTGGACACGCCCTCCAACGGCGAGGCCAGGCTCAGCCCCGGCTACAGCGTGGGCATCCTGCTCCAGGAACCGCCGCTTAACGAAGAAAAGACTGTCCTGGGCAACGTCCAGGAAGGCGTTGGCGAGATCTACGGCAAGATCCAGCGCTTCAACGAAATCTCCGAGGAAATGGCCAGCCCCGATGCTGACTATGACACCCTCCTCGAAGAGATGGGCAAGCTGCAGGAGGCCATCGACGCCGCCGACGCATGGGACCTCGATTCCCAGCTGGAACAGGCCATGGACGCCCTCCGGTGCCCGCCGGCCGATGCCGATGTCACCAACCTTTCCGGCGGTGAGCGGCGCCGCGTGGCACTGTGCAAGCTCCTCCTGCAGAAGCCCGACCTGCTGCTCCTCGATGAACCCACCAACCACCTGGACGCCGAAAGCGTGCTTTGGCTCGAGCAGCACCTCTCCAGCTACCCCGGCGCCGTCCTCGCCGTCACCCACGACCGGTACTTCCTGGACCACGTGGCGGAATGGATCGCGGAAGTGGACCGCGGCCACCTCTACCCGTACGAAGGCAACTACTCCACCTACCTGGAGAAGAAGCGCGCCCGCCTCGAGATCCAGGGCAAGAAGGACGCCAAGCAGGCCAAGCGCCTCTCCGAGGAACTCGAGTGGGTCCGGTCCAACGCCAAGGGCCGCCAGACCAAGTCCAAAGCCCGCCTGGCCCGTTACGAGGAAATGGCCGCCGAGGCCGACCGCACCCGCAAGCTTGACTTCGAGGAAATCCAGATCCCGCCGGGACCCCGCCTGGGTGGCCTGGTCCTGGAGGCCAGGAACCTCCAGAAGGGCTTCGATGAGCGTGTCCTGATCGATGGGCTGTCCTTCACCCTGCCCCGCAACGGCATCGTGGGGGTCATCGGCCCCAACGGTGTGGGCAAGTCCACCCTCTTCAAGACCATTGTCGGCCTGGAACCGCTGGACGGCGGCGAGCTCAAGATCGGTGACTCGGTCAAGATTTCCTACGCTGACCAGAGCCGCGGCGGCATCGACCCCAACAAGACCCTGTGGGAGGTTGTCTCCGACGGACTCGACTTCATCCAGGTGGGCAATGTTGAGATGCCGTCCCGTGCCTATGTGGCCGCTTTCGGTTTCAAGGGCCCGGACCAGCAGAAGAAGGCAGGTGTCCTGTCAGGGGGTGAGCGGAACCGCCTGAACCTGGCACTGACCCTGAAGCAGGGCGGAAACCTGCTGCTCCTCGA
Organism: Pseudarthrobacter sp. Pseusp20; assembly: GCF_059492155.1. Taxonomy (NCBI): domain Bacteria; kingdom Bacillati; phylum Actinomycetota; class Actinomycetes; order Micrococcales; family Micrococcaceae; genus Pseudarthrobacter; species Pseudarthrobacter sp. Pseusp20. The sequence continues at coordinate 2,860,572 of NZ_CP168521.1, read as the reverse complement.
CGAGCCCACCAACGACCTCGATGTCGAAACCCTCAGCAGCCTGGAAAACGCGCTGCTCGAGTTCCCCGGCTGCGCCGTGGTGGTCTCGCACGACCGCTGGTTCCTGGACCGCGTGGCCACGCACATCCTTGCCTACGAAGGTGACGACGAGAACCCCTCCAAGTGGTACTGGTTCGAGGGCAACTTCGAATCCTACGAGGAGAACAAGGTCCAGCGGCTGGGCCCCGACGCGGCCAAGCCGCACCGCGTCACCCACCGGCGCCTGACCCGCGACTGACCTGCCGGCCCCAAGGGCTCGTCAACAGGACGCCTGCGGGCCTGTTTGCAGGAAAACGGAAGGCCGGCACCCGGGCTGAATTGCTCCCCGGATGCCGGCCTTTCCCATGCCCGGCGCACCAGCGCCGGATCGCAGGGGTGTGCGGATACTACGTGTGCGCCGCCTCGGCGGGAACGCGCACCATGCCCTCCTGCGCCACGGAAGCCACGTGCTGGCCGTCCCGGCTGAAGATTTTGCCGGTGGCCAGGCCGCGTGCGCCCTGCGCGCTGGGAGACTCCTGGACGTAGAGCAGCCATTCATCCACGCGCGCCGGGCGGTGCCACCACATCGCGTGGTCAAGGCTGGCAACATTCATGCCCGGGGTGATCCAGCTGAGGCCGTGCCGCCGAAGGATGGATTCGAGCAGGGTGTAGTCGCTGGCGTAGGCCAGGGCGGCGCGGTGCAGGTTGGAGTTGTCCGGCATCGGCCCGAACGTCTTCATCCAGACCGCGTTGCGGGCCTCCCGCGGGCCGGTCGCGGTAACGTACAGCGGCGGATCGACGTGCCGGATGTCGAAAGGCCGCTCATACGCCCAGTGCCGGGCCACAGGATGGTCGAACTTGCCCAGCAGGTCCGCCGTGCTGGGCAGCGATTCGGGGTCCGGGATGCCCGCCGGCATCGCCGACGCGTGCTCGATCCCTTCGTCCTCACCCTGGAAAGAGGCAATCATGGACAGGATGGGAACACCGTCCTGGTAGGCGTGGACGCGCCGGGCGGAAAACGACCGGCCGTCACGCAGCCGCTGCACACCGAAGGTAATGGGCTTGTTGGCGTCACCGGGCCGCAGGAAGTAGCCGTGCATGGAATGCACAAACCGTTCAGGATCCACCGTTCGAATGGACGCCACGAGTGACTGCGCCAGCACCTGTCCGCCGAACACCCTGTGGTGTGGCTGCCGCTGTGAGGGCCCCAGGAAGATGTCCTCGTCCGTCCGGGCGCCCTCAAGTTCACCGAGGTCCAGCAGTTCGATCAGTGATGAGGTGGGGTCTCCGCTTGGCGGGGCCAGGAGTCCGGCTTCGGCTTCAGTCATGGTCCGACTCTAGACGGCGCCCGGGGAGCCACTCAACCGGAGCGCAGCCGGTAGTGTTTAGGTGTGTCTGAACTTCTCACCTCGTCCTTCCGTTTCGCCGATCCCCGGGATCTCGCCGACCTGAAGACGTTTGCCACCAGGGCCAAAGCCATCGATGACGGCGCCATCCGGCTGCAGGCAGCCGGTTCCGTCCTGGCCGCGTACGTGTGCGTCCTGCGGCCCAGGCTCCTGGGCGAAGCCACCCCCACCATCCTGGGCCTGCGGACCATGGCGCTCGCCGAACCGTCCGGAACAGATGTCACTGTTGCCCTGTCCGCCGTCCTGGACCGGCTGGCACGCGCAGGGGAGGACGACGTCGAATTGCCGGTTCCGCCCAGCACCTTCACCGAATCCTGGACAGGAGTGGGCGCCCCAAGGGGCGGATGGGAGCTGCTGGGCGCTGTCAGCGACGCCGGCCTGAAGGCGGCGGCCGAAGCAGGCATGGCGGAGGTGGCGGGCATCGTGCCGGACAAACCGGGCGCCCTGATTGTCAACAACGCCCGGGCGGCTGTCTGGGGACGGGAACTGGACGCGTCAGGCCTGCCCGCCGGAGCGGCCTTCGCAGCGTTCGCCCTGGGCTTCCTGGCCGACGGCGACCAGAAGCTCTACCGCGCCGGCCGCTGGTTCCGGCTGACCGGTCCGCGCGGCCATGTGCTGGCGCGGACCGGCAGCGGCCTGCTGTAGCTGAAGGCGGCCCGGGCCCCTTCCAGGTTCCGGTCGGCAGGCGTCAGGCCTCGGAAGCGCTGTTCACCATGGACAGCGCCGCCCGCTCCATGTACTCCCACAGCGTGCCTTCGTAGAGCGGCGGCAGTTCCAGGGCGTCTACGGCGGTGCGCATGTGGAACAACCACCGGTCCTTCGCCTCGTGGGTCACCTTGAACGGCATGTGCCGCATGCGCAGGCGAGGGTGGCCGCGCTCCTCGCCATACGTTGTGGGCCCGCCCCAGTACTGCTCAAGGAACATCAGGAACCGGCGTTTTGCCGGGGCAAGGTCCTCCTCGGGGTACATGGGCCGCAGCAGCGGATCGGTGGCAACGCCGTCGTAAAAGACATCGATGAGCTTAACGAAGGTCTCGTGGCCGCCCACCGCATCGTAAAAGCTGTCTGTGTAGGCCGGCTTGCTGAAGGGATCGTTCTGCATCAACTGGGGCCGCTGCTGCCGGTCGGGTCCTGCTTTGGCAGGTTGGGGCTCAACAGGGCGCGGTTCGATCGGAAGCGACATGCTATTCCCCGGCTTTCTGGTCAGTCTTCTTCGTCTCAACATGGGCCGACCCCTGGTCGGTGGTCCCGTCGTCGGACTCGTGCAGCGGAACGTACCGTCCCTGCGAGCGGTTGCCCACGCGGAGGATCTCACCGTTGCGCAGGTACCAAATGGCGCCGTCGTCGGAGCGGACGCGGGTGATCCGCAGACCCATGGACTCCACTACGCCCACCACTTCGCTGGTTTCGATGACGTCACCGATTCCGTACTGGTCTTCAATGGTAATGAAAATCCCGGCCAGGAAGTCGCGGATCAGCTGCTGGGCGCCGAAACCGATGGCCACACCCAGGATACCCACGCTGGTGAGCAGCGGGGCGATGTTGATGTCCAGGTTCTGCAGGACGTACATGCCGGTGATGACCACCACCAGCACGCCCACAATGCTGTTCAGCAGCGAGCCGATGGTTTCCGCGCGCTGCACGCGCCGTTCGTGGTCCAGGGCCCGGAAGGCCGGGGCCGCCCACCTAAACGTGGGCTTCTTGAAAAAGTTGCTTCCCGCCGCCACCCGTTTGGTGATGCGCGAAATGACGAACGTGGCCACGAGCCAGACGGCGACGCCGATGCCCAGGCTGATGACGATGCCCGGGACGCTCACGCCATCGGGCTGTGTTGTGGCGTTGGGAAGGATGGACAACATGCTGACCATGGGTGGAAGTAGCTCCTTGGGATATTGCTTGGTTCTCTTTCAACACTAGCCCCCGTAGCGTGGGGCCATGCGCATTCTCATCCTCGGCGGAACCGCCTTTCTCTCCAGGGAAATCGCCGGGCAGGCGGTTGCCGCGGGGCATGACGTGACGTGCCTGGCGCGGGGAATATCGGGTGAGCCGCCGCCGGGCGCCCACTGGGTCAGGGCGGACCGCGCGACGGGACCGGCTGCATATTCGGGCCTGGTGGGCGAATGGGATGCCGTGATCGAGGTGGCCCGGGACCCCGGGCCCGCCCGGCAGGCTCTCGCCGGCCTCGCCGGCAGGGCCGGGCACTGGACCTTTGTTTCCAGCTGCTCGGCCTACGCCGGCCATTCCGTCCCGGGAGCGGCGGAAGACGCGGCGCTGCTGCCGGCGCTGCCGCCGGGGGTGCAGTCCACGCCGGAAACCTACGGCGAGTCAAAGGTGGCCATCGAAGAAGCGACCCTGGAGGCCGCTGCCGGCAAGGCCCACCTGTGCCGGGCAGGCCTGCTCAGCGGCCCCGGCGACCCCACCGACCGCTACGGCTATTGGCCCGCCCGCATTGCCAGGAACTCCGGACCTGTGCTGGTCCCGGACATCGGGGAGAACCCCACGCAGGTCATCGACGTCCGGGACCTTGCGGCCTGGGTCCTGCTCGCCGCGGGGAAGGGGATCAGCGGAACCTTGAACGCCCTTGGTGACCAGGTGCCGTTTGCGGAACTCATCAGCGCCTGCCACGAAGCGTCCGCCTCCAGCAGCACCACGATTACCGCCGGCGGGGAGTGGCTGGTGGACCAGGGCGTGAACTACTGGTCCGGGCCGGACTCCCTTCCGCTCTGGCTTCCGCCCGGCCACGACGGCTTCATGGCCCGCAGCAACCAGGCTGCCAGGGCCGCGGGAATGGTCCTGCGGCCCTGGCAGGAAACGCTGGCCGCCACGTTGGCCGATGAACGCCTCCGCGGACTGGACCGGCAGCGGAAAGCAGGCCTCTCACCGGCAACGGAACAGCGCCTGGTGGCGATGCTCCAGGGCGAAAGCCGGGCCTGACGCGGATCCGGCAGGGCCTAACCCGCCACCGTCACCGGCTGGTGCTCCACCGGAAAATTCACGCTGCGGGCAATGAAGCAGAGCCGGTTCGCCTCGTGGTGGAGGCCGGCCGCCAGTTCGGCCTGTCCGGCATCTGCCACCGTCACGCGCGGATGCAGGACCACCCGCTCGAACTGCCCGCTGCCGTCCCTGTTGAGCCGCATCAGCCCGGTGGCCTCGTCCCGGTAGTCCGTGACCACCACCCCGTTCTTCACCGCCACGTGCAGGTAGGACAGCATGTGGCACTGCGCCAGCGCGGCCAGCAGGAGCTGCTCGGGGTTGTAGCGCCCGCGGTCCCCATGGAACGTCGGATCCGCCGAGCCTTTGAGGACCGGCAGGCCGGGGATGAGCACGTCGTGGTCCCGTGAGTAGCCCCGGTAGGACGAGGTGCCGTCCCCCCGGTTGCCGGTCCACTGGACTGCCAGTGAATACCGGTGTTCATCAAGACTCACTGGGGACTGCCGTCCGGAAGCACGTCGGCGGCGCGGGCACGCAGGGCGCGGGCAACGCCGTCGCGGTTCTCCAGCATCATCCGCCGCAGCGCGGCGCTTTCCGCCGGCAGCGACGCCAGGAATGCGTCCGTCCGGTCAATGGTGGCCTGCGTGGTCAGCAGCGCCGGGTAGAGGCCGACGACGATCTGCTGGGCGAGTGCGTGGGTCCGGGTGGCCACGATGCCCGGCACAGCCGCGAAGTACTTTTCGGCGTACGGTTCCAGCAGCGAACGGTCCAGCACGCGCATGAAGCCCGTTACGGCCGATCCCTGCAGCGCATTGGACAGCTCCCCCTTGACCACGATCGATTCCCAGGCCGCGGCCTTCGCCTCCGGGGTGGGGATGGCGGCCTTGGCCAGGGCCGCAGCATTTTGTCCGCTGGAGGTGTTGTCCCGCTCCAGCTCGGCGTCGATGCCTTGTTGTCCCATCCGGCCTCCGGCCACCAGGGACTCCACGAGCTCCCAGCGCAGGTCCTGGTCCACCGCCAGCCCGTCCAGGACAACCGACCCGTCCAGGAGGCCGGCCACCCGGTCCAGCTGGGACGCACTGCGGGCCAGGAGGGCAAAGGACTTGATGAACTGCAGCTGCGCATCGGAGCCGCCCGGGACGTCCGAGGCCAGGTCCCACAGCCGGTCCACCGCCGCAACCGCTGTGGCTTCGCGGTGTTCCTCGGCCACATAGAAATTGAGGGTGGTGGCCAGCTGGCGGAGCTGGACCAGGATCACGGAGGAGTCCGTTTCCGCCGCGACGTTGGACAGGATCAGCTCCACGTACTTCCGGGCCGGCGTTTCGCCGTCACGGGCAGCGTCCCATGCGGAATTCCAGACCAGGGTCCGGGGCAGGCTGCCGCCAAAATCCTTGAGGTGGGCGGTGGCGGTGGCCAGCGACTTGGGATCCAGCCGTACCTTGGCATACGCCAGGTCGTCGTCATTGATAAGGATCAGGTCCGGCTGGTCCATGCCGGCCACTCCCGGCACCTCTGTGCGGTCATCGTCCACATCCAGCTCTTCGCGGTGCACCCGCTCGAGCTTTCCGGCGCTGTTCAGGTTGTAGAAGCCCACGGCCAGGCGGTGCGGGCGGATAGTGGGCCATTCCGGGACCGCGGACTGCAGGATGGCGAAGGAACGCAGCTTCCCGTCCGCATCCACGTCCAGCTCCGGGCTCAGTGTGTTGACGCCTGCGGTCTCCAGCCACTGCCGGCCCCAGTCATCCAGGTCGCGGCCGCTGGCCTTTTCGAGCTCCACCAGCAGGTCGCGGAGTTCAGTGTTCTGCCAGGAGTGTTTGGCGAAATACTCCCGGACACCGGCCATGAACTGGTCGGGGCCAACCCAGGCCACCAGCTGCCGCAGCACCGAGGCGCCCTTGGCATAGGTGATGCCGTCGAAGTTGACCTCCACGTCCTGGAGGTCGTTGATCTCGGCGAAGATCGGATGCGTGGTGGGCAGCTGGTCCTGGCGGTAGGCCCACGACTTCTCCACGGAAGCGAACGTGGTCCAGGCGCTGGTGAAGGACGTGGCCTCCACCGCCGCCAGGTGCGACATGTACTCCGCGAAGGACTCGTTGAGCCACAGGTCGTTCCACCAGCGCATGGTCACCAGGTCACCGAACCACATGTGGGCGAGTTCATGGAGGACCGTGATGGCGCGCCGCTCGATCTGGGCCCCGGTGACGTTGCTGCGGAAGACGTAGCCTTCCAGGATGGTCACGGCACCGGCATTCTCCATGGCACCGGCGTTGAACTCCGGAACGAACAGCTGGTCGTATTTCTCGAACGGGTACGGGCAGCCGAACTGCGCCTCAAAGAACCCGAAGCCCTGCCGCGTCAGTTCGAAGATGTTGTCCGCATCCAGGTACTGCATCAGCGACTTCCGGGCGAAGACACCAAGGGGGATGATGCGGCCGTCCGAGCTGGTGACCTCGCTGCGGACGGACTGGTAAGGGCCCGCGATCAGGGCCGTGACGTAGGAGGACAGGCGCGGCGTGGGCGCGAACGCCCATACGGACCTGGCCGTGCCGTCTTCCGCGGGTGGCGCCTCCACGGGGTGGGGGGTGGGGGAGTTGGAGACAACGTCCCAGTGGGACGGCGCCGTGACGGTGAAGGCGAAGGTTGCCTTCAGGTCCGGCTGTTCGAAGACGGCGAACATCCTGCGCGAGTCCGGAACCTCGAACTGCGTGTACAGGTAGACCTCGCTGTCCACCGGGTCCACGAACCGGTGCAGGCCCTCACCCGTGTTCATGTACGGCAGGTCGGCCACGACGGTCAGTTCGTTGTGCTCCTGCAGGTCCGGCAGCTGGATCCGGACGCCGTCGGACACGGTGGCGGGGTCAAGGCTGCGGCCGTTCAGGGTCACGCTGTGCACGGTGCGGGTGACCGCATCAATGAAGCTGGACGATCCCGGCGACGCCGTGAACTTCACGGTGGTGGTGCTGCCGAAGACCTCTCCGCCGCGCGTCAGGTCCAGGCTGACATCGTAGGACTCGACGGTGATCAGTTCGGCGCGCTCACGGGCTTCGGCGCGCGTCAGGTTCATGCCTGGCAAAGGAGGTCCTCCAGAGAAGTTTTCGGCTGCCGGCCGGTGGTCCCGGGTCCGGCACTGTGTTGCATTCTTCCATCCTTGGGATCCTTGGCAAGTTGCGCAGCTCACAGCGGCCGGCCGTTGCCGCCTGGGCGGTTGGCCGGGCGGCCGCAGGGGTAGCGTTAATTGCATGGGAAAGCTGCTGGATTCGGTGGATACCAAGGCACTCAGGTTCGCCGTGGGGTTCCCGGTCGTCCTGGCCGCTGCCTTCGCCTACTGCGCGTCGCTGCTGCGCCCGGACCTTCCGGAGCCGGTCGCCGTCCGGTGGACGGACGACGGCGGTGCCGCCTTTGCGCCTTTCGGCGCCTACGTGGGCGTGGGCGCGGCGATCATCGTCATCGCCGGATGGCTGGTCCTGCTGCAGGCGGTGCCCCTCAGCAGGCCGGTGATGATGCGCAGGATCATGATGGGGGCCGGGCTGTTCCTCAGCCTCTTCATCACCTCCGCCCTGGCCGCGGGGCTCATCGGCCAAACCGGGCTGGCCGACGCCCGGCAGTCGCGGGTGGACATGACCGTCCTTGCCCTCGGCAGCGGTGCGGCAGTGTCGCTCGGCGTCGCCATGGCCATGGTGTACAAAGCCGACCGGCAATGGTCGCCCGATGACGACCGTGCGCTGCAGGCCGCCATCACCAGGGAACTGGACCCCGACCTTGCCCTGGACACCGTCCGGCTCTGGGTCCACGCCAGGAGTTCGGTCTTTGTCATGATCGCCATCGCCTCCCTGTTCCCGGCAGCCCTTATCGCCGTGGTGGTGCCGTGGCTGGGCATCCTGCTCGTTGTCCTGGCCCTCGTGGGCGCCGCGTTCCTCTTTGCCCGCATCCGGGCGGACCGGCGCGGGCTGAAGGTCCTGCTGGCCGGGGTGGTGCCGGTCATGAATGTGCCGGCCGGCGCCATCTCCGATGCCAGCGCCGAGGACGTCAAAGCCGCCGACTATGGCGGGTGGGGCTACCGGCACCACGGCGGAACCGCAGCCATGCTGGTCAGCAGTGGGCCCGCCGTCGTCGTGAGCAAGACTGACGGCCAGCGCCTGGCCGTCAGCGGCGGAAGCCAGGCCTCCGCGGCGCGGCTGGCCGAAGTCCTCACGCGGGTGGCCGCGAGGGCCCGGCGCGGCGGAGGGCCGCCGGCCGGGGGCCAGCACCCGGAGGGCGGGCAGTCCTAGTATCCTTATCGGTGTCATTCCGGCCTCCACCGGCGACCCGCCAGCCCCACAACCGAACGGACTTTGCACGTGACCACTTCCCCTGCCTACCCGCGGGTCCACATCGCCACCGACCACGCAGGCATGGAGCTCAGCGCCCACCTGGTGTCCCACCTGACCGGCAAGGGATACGAGGTGGTGGACCACGGGCCCCAGGTCTACGACGCCCAGGACGACTACCCGTCCTTCTGCATCAACGCTGCCCTTGCCGTCGTTGCCGACCAGCAGGCAGGCGTCCACGCCCTTGGCATCGTGCTGGGCGGCTCCGGCAACGGCGAGCAGATCGCCGCCAACAAGGTCAAGGGCATCCGCGCGGCCCTCGCATGGAACCTCTCCACCGCCACCCTGGCCCGCGAGCACAACAACGCCAACGTGGTTGCCCTGGGCGGGCGGCAGCATACGTTCGAAGAAGCCACCGCGCTGGTCGAGGCGTTCCTGTCCGAGCCGTTCAGCAATGATGAGCGCCACGTCCGCAGGATCGAAAAAATCGCGGTCTACGAGGCAACAGGCGAGGTCATCGAGTAGTGCCCGAGGGCCATTCCGTCCGCAGGCTCGCCCGGCAGTTCGGCGATGTCTTCGCCGGTGAGGCACTGGCTGTTTCCAGTCCCCAGGGCAGGTTCAGCGGGGGTGCGGCGCTGCTGGACGGGCATACCCTGCTTGCCGCCGAGGCGCACGGCAAACACCTGTTCCTGCACTTCGACAACGCCCTGGTCCTGCACGTCCACCTTGGACTGTACGGGGCCTGGAGCTTCGGCGGGGACCGCACCTTCGCCGGCGCCTCCAGCATTGGTGCCCCCCGGCGCGTCGGGGAGCGGGAGGCCTTCGGTGACGGGGACGACGACGGCGGCGCGCCTTACGCCGGTCCGCCGGCGCCCGTCGGGGCCGTGCGGGTGCGGCTCGCCGGGAGCCATGGCTGGGCGGACCTTCGGGGTGCCACCACCTGCGAAACCATCACCGGGGCGGAAGTCCGCGCCGTGCTGGCACGGCTGGGACCTGACCCACTGCGGAACCTCCGGGGCGATGCCGGGCGCTTTGCTGCCAACGTCCAGGCGCGGACGACGCCCCTGGCTGCCCTGCTCATGGACCAGAAGGTGATTGCCGGCGTCGGGAACGTCTACCGGGCGGAAGTCCTGTTCCGCCGCCGCCTGGACCCCTGGCTGCCCGGCACTGCCCTGCCGGACAACGATGCCCGCAAGCTGTGGCGCGACATCGTGGCCGTCATGGGCGACGGCGTGACGGACGGGCGGATCATCACCACGCCGCCGAAGTACTGGGCGCTTGACGGCACCACCGCCGCCAAAGCCGCCGCGGCCGGCGCGCCGGTGCCGCCCAGGAGCGCCCACTTTCCCGGCAGCGACGATGCCCACTTCGTCTACAAGCGGCACGGCCTGCCCTGCCGCGTCTGCCGCACCATCGTGCTCATCGCCGACCTGGCCGGGCGGAACCTCTACTGGTGCCCTTACTGCCAGCAACCGGGGGAGTAGGAAGGCGAAACACGAAGAAGGCCCCTCCGGAGAGGGGCCTTCTTCGTGTTGTGGAGGGGACGACGGGAATCGAACCCGCGTAATCAGTTTGGAAGACTGAGGCTTTACCATTAAGCTACGTCCCCGAAGGAAGATCCGTTTTTCGCGGAAACTCCGGGCTGGCTGTTCAAGCCGGATACAACTAAACCTAATCCATGGCCTACGTGTCAAATGTGCAATCGCGACGCGTATCACCGTAGACTTGCCTGTGCACTTACGGGGTGTAGCTCAGCTTGGCTAGAGCGCCTGCTTTGGGAGCAGGAAGTCGCAGGTTCAAATCCTGTCACCCCGACTCTGCGGCCAGGACCGTCAGGCCTGGACATCCATTGCGTTTGCAGAAACCCATCCCACAACCCAGGAGTACTTAGACCGTGAAGAGCGCTGTCGAGAACCTCACCCCCACGCGGGTCAAGCTCAATGTTGAGGTCCCCTTTGAGGAACTGAAGCCCAGCATCGACTCGGCCTACAAGACCGTTGCGTCCCAGATCCAGGTTCCCGGGTTCCGCAAGGGCAAGGTTCCTGCCAAGCTCATCGACCAGCGCGTCGGCCGCGGCTACGTCCTGGAGACGGCCATCAACGACGGCCTCAACGGCTGGTACCAGGCTGCCGTGCAGGAGTCCGGCATCCGCCCCCTGAGCCGTCCCGAGGTGGAAATCACCGAGGTGCCCGATCCCTCCGCGACCGACGGCGGCCTGAAGTTTGCCGCTGAGGTTGACGTCCGCCCCGAGATCGAACTCCCGGACTACTCCGGCATCGAGGTCCAGGTTGCGGCTGCGGAATCCTCCGAAGCTGATGTGGACAAGGCGCTGGACGAACTGCGCGGCCGCTTCGGCACCCTGAAGTCCGTGGACCGCCCGGCTGCCGACGGTGACTTCCTCACCATCGACATCACCGCCACGATCGACGGCGAGGAAGTCGACTCCGCCGCCGGCCTGTCCTACCAGGTGGGCGCCGGCACCATGCTTGAGGGCATGGACGAGGCCGTGACCGGCCTCAGCGCTGACGAGGACGCCATCTTCGACACCACCCTGGTGGGCGGCGACCACGCCGGCGAAGCCGCCCAGGTCAAGGTTGTGGTGAAGGCCGTCAAGGAACGCGAACTGCCGGAAGCGAACGACGACTTCGCCCAGCTCGCCTCCGAATTCGACACCCTTGCCGAACTCCGCGAAGACCTGGCCAAGCAGGCTGCCGACTCCAAGATCGTTGAGCAGGGCGTAGAAGCCCGCGACAAGGTCCTGGACAAGCTCGTCGAAATGGTCGAGGTTCCTGTTCCTGACTCGGTGGTCGAGGAGCAGCTCGAAGCCCACTTCCAGGAGGGCAACGGCCACGGCGAAGGCGAGCACGACACCGAGGAGCACCGCGAAGAGGTCCGCGCCAACACGGCCCGCGCCTTCCAGAACGAGATCATCCTTGACGCCATCGCGGAAAAGGAAGAAGTCAACGTCAGCCAGAACGAGCTGATCGACTACATCGTCACCACCGCCAGCCAGTACGGCATGGATCCCAACCAGTTCGCCCAGATCATCGACCAGAGCGGCCAGGTCCCCATGATGGTCTCCGAGGTCCGCCGCCGCAAAGCACTGGCTGTCGTCCTTGGCCAGGCCACCGTGACCGACACCGAGGGCAACACCGTTGACCTCAGCGACTTCGTCCGCCCCGGCGGCGAGGAAGCCCCCGCTGCAGAGGCAGCCGGCGCTGACGCAACCGAAGCCGCCGAGGCGGAGGTTGTCGACGCCGAGGACGCCACGGCAGACGCCAAGGCCTAGTCCTTAACAACCCGCAGCAACGGCCCCTGGATCCTTCCGATCCGGGGGCCGTTCGCGTTGGACCCGAAACCCCGCAGCGCCGGTTCGGCGATCGTGCGCCGTCAGCGAACAGCCGTCAGTGCGCGAACAAAACGCCGGGGAAACCGGTTAGTGTCCAAGTAGTGATTTTCAGTGATGTCACCGTCACCAGTGAGAGGTAAGTAAACATGTCACAGCACTCAGAGGCCCCCCGGATGGCGACCGTCGATCCTGCAGCCCAGGACAACTACATTTACAACCGCCTCCTCAAGGAGCGGATCATCTGGCTGGGCTCGGAGGTGCGTGATGACAACGCCAACGCGATCTGCTCGCAGCTGCTCCTGCTCTCGGCCGAGAACCCGGAAAAGGACATCTACCTCTACATCAACTCGCCCGGCGGCTCCGTCACCGCAGGCATGGCCATCTACGACACCATGCAGTTCATCCCCAATGACGTCGTGACCGTCGCCACCGGCCTGGCCGCGTCCATGGGACAGTTCCTGCTCTCCTCGGGCACCAAGGGCAAGCGGTACGCCACGCCCAACGCCCGCGTCCTGATGCACCAGCCCTCCGGCGGCATCGGCGGCACGGCCTCGGACATCAAGATCCAGGCCGAGCTCATCCTGCACATGAAGAAGGTCATGGCGGAACTGACGGCCGAGCAGACCGGCCAGACCGTTGAGACCATCCTCAAGGACAACGACCGTGACAAGTGGTTCACGGCTAAAGAGGCCCTCGAGTACGGTTTCTTCGACAAGATCGCCGCGCACGCCGGTTCGGTATCCGGCGGCGGCGGAACGTCCAACGGGTCCTCCGGCGAATCAGCCTCCCAGAACTAACCGGCAACCAGAACACTTCGATCAGGAGCAAAAACAATGAACTACAACTTCGGGTGGTCCGCCGGCAATCTTCCGTCCAGCCGCTACGTCCTGCCGCAGTTCGAGGAGCGCACGCCCTACGGCTTCAAGCGCCAGGACCCCTACACCAAGCTGTTCGAGGACCGCATCATCTTCCTCGGCGTGCAGGTTGACGACGCCTCCGCCGACGACATCATGGCCCAGCTGCTGGTCCTTGAGTCCACCGACCCGGACCGCGACATCACCCTCTACATCAACTCCCCGGGCGGTTCGTTCACGGCCATGACGGCCATCTACGACACCATGCAGTACATCCGTCCCGAGATCCAGACGGTCTGCCTGGGCCAGGCCGCCAGCGCGGCTGCTGTCCTGTTGGCTGCCGGTACCCCCGGCAAGCGGCTGGCACTGCCCAACGCCCGCGTCCTGATCCACCAGCCGGCCTTGTCCGGCGGCCAGGGCGGCCAGGCTTCCGACCTGGAGATCCAGGCGGCCGAGGTCATGCGCATGCGCTCCTGGCTCGAAGACACGCTGGCCCACCACTCCGGCCGCACGTCGGAGCAGGTCAACAACGACATCGAGCGCGACAAGATCCTCACCGCCGAAGAGGCGCAGGCATACGGCCTGATCGACCAGGTGCTTGACTCACGCAAGATCAAGCCCCAGGCAATCACGAGGTAGCAGTACGGAAAGCCGGTGCGGCCCAGCTTCATTTGGCCGCACCGGCCTTTTCTTTCCACCCTTGGGGGCGAATGTGACCTAGAGTGGATGTTGTCACAAACCGGCCCCCGCGGGCCGGCCGAAGATTTCAGCAACGGTGCAGGGCTGCCTGGCAGCAGGATACTAAGGGGTTCACATATGGCTCGGATTGGCGAGAGCACGGATCTGCTGAAGTGCTCTTTCTGCGGAAAGAGCCAGAAGCAGGTGCGCAAGCTCATTGCCGGGCCCGGTGTCTACATCTGTGATGAGTGCATCGAGTTGTGCAACGAAATCATCGAAGAGGAGCTCGCGGAGGTGGCAGACCTCGGCAGCTTTGAACTGCCCAAGCCGCGCGAAATCTTCGACTTCCTGCAGGAATACGTCATCGGCCAGGAGCCCGCAAAGCGTTCCCTCGCCGTCGCGGTCTACAACCACTACAAACGCATCCAGGCGGGCCACGCGCCCAAGTCCGGAAGCCTGGGGGACGGCGGGCATCACGACGACGTCGAAATCGCCAAGTCGAACATCCTCCTCATCGGCCCCACCGGCTGCGGCAAGACCTACCTGGCCCAGACCCTCGCCCGGCGCCTGAACGTCCCGTTCGCCGTCGCGGACGCCACCGCCCTGACCGAGGCCGGCTATGTGGGTGAAGACGTGGAGAACATCCTCCTCAAACTCATCCAGGCCGCAGACTATGACGTCAAGAAGGCCGAACAGGGCATCATCTACATCGACGAGATCGACAAAATTTCCCGCAAGAGCGAAAACCCCTCCATCACCCGTGACGTATCCGGTGAGGGCGTGCAGCAGGCCCTGCTGAAGATCCTGGAAGGCACCGTTGCCTCTGTCCCGCCCCAGGGCGGACGGAAGCACCCGCACCAGGAGTTCATCCAGATCGACACCACCAATGTCCTGTTCATCGTGGCCGGCGCCTTCGCCGGCCTGGAGGAGATCATCGGTTCCCGCTCCGGCCGCAAGGGCATCGGCTTCGGCGCCCCACTGAACGACGCCAGCAAGAAGGTGGACTCCTACGGCGAAGTCATGCCGGAGGACCTGCTGAAGTTCGGCCTGATCCCGGAGTTCATTGGCCGCCTTCCGGTGATCACCACGGTGTCCAACCTTGACCGTGACGCCCTGATCCAGATCCTGTCCACCCCCAAGAACGCCCTGGTGAAGCAGTACCAGAAGATGTTCCAGATCGACGGCGTGGAGCTGGTGTTTGACGAGCCCGCCCTGGAAGCCATCGCCGACCAGGCACTGGAGCGTGGCACCGGTGCACGCGGTCTTCGCGCCATCCTGGAGGAAGTCCTGCTTCCCGTGATGTTCGATCTCCCGAGCCGCGAGGACGTCGCCAGCGTGGTGATCACCGAGGACGTGGTCCTGCGCGGGGCCGAACCCACCATGATTCCGCACGTGGCCAAGCGCCGTAAGTCTGCCTGACCGAGAGGACCCTGTGACTGTACCTGCCAAGAACAAAGCCGACTTCTGGTTCGACCCCCTCTGCCCGTTCGCATGGGTCACCAGCCGCTGGCTCGGCGAGGTGGAGGCCGTCCGGGACATCGAGACCGAATGGCACGTCATGAGCCTCGCCGTCCTGAATGAGGGACGCGACCTGGAGCCCGCTTACCGGGAGTCCATGGACAACGCCTGGGGCATGGTGCGCGTGATCATTGCGGCCCGCGAAGGGCACGGCCCGCAGGTCATCAAGCCGCTTTACGACGCCATGGGCACGCTGATCCACAACCAGGGGGAAAAGGACCGCGCACAGGTCATCACCAAAGCCCTCGCCGAGTGTGGCCTGCCCGCCTCCCTGGCCGATGCCGCCACCACCGACGCCTATGACCGGCAGCTCCGGGCCAGCCATGAAGAAGGCATCTCACTCGTGGGCCAGGACGTGGGAACGCCCGTGGTCGCTTTCAACGGAACGGCGTTCTTCGGACCGGTCCTGACCCGCATCCCCCGCGGCGAAGAAGCCGGCAGGATCTGGGACGCCACCACCACCATCGCCGCCTATCCGCATTTCTTCGAGCTCAAGCGCAGCCGCACGGAGAGCCCGGAATTCAACTAAGCGCCGGGCCGCCTGCCATTGGCTGGCCGCGCCAAGGGCCCCGCAGAAACTACCAGTGTGTAGTTCCTGCGGGGCCCTTGTGCATGCCTTGGGGCAGGAGAACAATGGTTCTTACCCACTTCGAAAGAGGCGGGACGCAGGAACCAAAGATCCAGTGATATGTAATTTGACGCAGCCATCGGCAAAGTTGAGTGCAAGCTACCAGTGACGGTGTAGTAAGACCTGGAGTTTCGGAGGATCCTGCCAGACCATCGAAATAACGTCACAAGATGGCCGAAAAGTCGAAGCCCCACCAACGGCAAAACGCTGATGGGGCTTCCCCTTTGCCCGGAAACGGGCCCGTTCGGATGAGACCGGCTGTCAGGCCTTGGCGGGTTCGTCGCTAGCGGCGAGGGCAACGTCCGTGACGGCAAGATCTCCGTCGCCCGCCACCAACGTGATCTGCCGGGCGTTGGACGCCGCCTTCAGGTCGGCCAGGCCAGCCTGCAGTTGCGCCGTCAGTGCCTCCGGAGCGGTGATCGTCGCGGAGAGGACCTCGGTGCGCTGCTTGACCTTTGCCTCGGACTTGGCCTTGCGGACACCGCTGAGGGCCACGCCCACGGTTGCCAGCATGGTGGTGTCTCCGCCGGGGATCTCCAGCGCGGCCGGCCACGCCGCCCGGTGCACCGATCCGTTGCGCCACCAGCTCCAGACTTCCTCGGTGGCGAAGGGCAGGAACGGGGCGAAGAGGCGCAGCAGGGTGTCCAGGGTGGTGGCCAGGGCTGCCAGCACGGATGCCTGCTCGGCTTCGCCTGCCGCTCCATAGGCGCGGTCCTTGATCAGCTCGACGTAGTCATCCGTGAACTGCCAGAAGAATGTCTCCGTGAGCTGCAGGGCGCGGGCGTAGTCGTAGTTGTCGAACGCTTTGGTGGACTGGGTGACGACGTCGGCCAGTTGGGCCAGCAGGGCACGGTCCAGGGGGTTCGAAAGGACGGAGAGATCGCCGGCCAGCACGGAGTTCTCGGTGGCACCGAGGTTCAGCACAAACTTGGAGGCATTGAGGAGCTTGATGGCCAGGCGGCGGCCGATCTTCATCTGGGCAATCTCATAGGCGGTGTCGGCGCCAAGGCGTGCGGAGGCAGCCCAGTAGCGGACCGCGTCCGAGCCGTACTCGTTCAGCACGTCGGTGGGGACCACCACGTTGCCCTTGGACTTGGACATCTTCTTGCGGTCCGGGTCCAGGATCCAGCCGGAGATGGCAGCGTGCTTCCACGGCGCGCAGTTCTGGAGGGCATCGGCGCGGACCACCGACGAGAAGAGCCAGGTCCGGATGATGTCGTGCCCCTGGGGGCGGAGGTCGAACGGGTAGACCTTGGCAAACAGGTCCTCGTCGCGGCTCCAGCCGCCAACGATCTGCGGGGTCAGCGAGGAGGTGGCCCACGTGTCCAGGACGTCGGCATCGCCCGTGAAGCCGTTGGGCTGGTCGCGCTGCGCCTCGTCGAAGCCGGGGGCGGCGTCAGCCGCGGGGTCAACGGGCAGCAGTTCGTCGGAGGGCAGGATGGGGTTGTCGTACTCCGGGTTGCCCTGGGCGTCGAGCGGGTACCAGACGGGGATGGGCACGCCGAAGAACCGCTGGCGGGAGACCAGCCAGTCACCGTTCAGGCCGGCGATCCAGTTCTCGTAGCGGGAGCGCATGAAGGACGGGTGGAAGTCGATCTCCTTGCCGCGGCCGATCAGGCGTTCGCGGCGGTCCTCGTCGCGGCCGCCATTGCGGATGTACCACTGGCGGGACGTGACCACTTCCAGGGGTTTGTCGCCCTTCTCGAAGAAGTTGACCGGGTGGGTGATCTTCTTGGGCTCCCCGTCCAGCAGGTCCGCTTCCTTGAGCAGTTCCACCACGGCTTCCTTGGCGGAGAAGGCCGTCTTGCCGGCGATCGCGGCGTACGCTTCCCTGCCGGCCTCACTGGTGATCCAGTCGGGGGTCTCGGCAATGATGCGGCCGTCTCGGCCCATGATGGCGCGAGTGGGCAGCTGCAGTTCCCGCCACCAGGTGACGTCGGTCAGGTCACCGAAGGTGCAGACCATGGCGATGCCGGAGCCCTTGTCCGCTTTGGCCAGCGGGTGGGCCTTGACCTCGAGTTCAACGTCGAACAGCGGGGACTTCACGGTCTTGCCGAACAGCGGCTGGTACCGCTCGTCGTCGGGGTTTGCCACCAGCGCGGCACAGGCAGCCAGGAGTTCCGGACGCGTGGTCTCGATGAAGACCTTGTCCCCGTCTTCGGTGAAGAAGGGGTACCGGTAGTAGGCGCCCGGAACCTCACGGTCCTCCAGTTCGGCCTGCGCAACCGCCGTGCGGAAGGTGACGTCCCACAGTGTGGGTGCTTCGGCCATGTACGCGTCGCCGGCGGCCAGGTTGGCAAGGAAGGCGCGCTGGGATACGGCGCGGGAAGTGTCGTCGATGGTGCGGTACGTCAGGTCCCAGTCGACGGACAGGCCCAGGGTCTGGAACAGGTTTTCGAAGACCTTCTCGTCCTCGACAGCCAGTTCCTCGCAGAGCTCGATGAAGTTCTGGCGTGAGACGACGTCGAAATCGCGCTGGTTCTTGGCAGGCTGGGCGGGCGGCCGGTAGTCGGCGTTGTAGGGGATGGCGGGATCGCAGCGGACACCGTAGTAGTTTTGGACACGGCGCTCCGTGGGGAGGCCGTTGTCATCCCAGCCCATGGGGTAGAAGACGTTCCTGCCGGTCATGCGCATGTAGCGCGCCTGCACGTCGGTCTGGGTGAAGGAGAACATGTGGCCCACATGCAGGGATCCCGACGCCGTGGGCGGGGGAGTGTCGATCGAGTAGACCTGCTCCCGGGTGGTGTCGCGGTTGAACTTGTAGGTTCCCTCGGCCAGCCAGCGCTGGGTGAGCGCTGCTTCGAGGCCTTCGAGGGCCGGCTTGTCCGGAACGTTGATGGGGGCGGTGGTGGGCGTGTCTGTACCCTGCGTGTCTTCAGCCATTGGGCAATTCTTTCATGCCCGCTTCCATCCCACCCAACCGGTCCCGCCCGGCCGCATGCGAAGGCGGGTAGCATGCGGCGTATGGTCCAACAGCGGGGCACCTTTGGCATCAAGCGCATCTACGATCCACCGGCGCACGACGACGGCTGCCGGGTGCTGGTGGACCGTCTCTGGCCGCGTGGGATGTCCAGGGAGAACGCGGCCATCGATGTGTGGCTCAAGGACGTGGCCCCGTCCACCGGGCTGCGCAAGGACTTCAACCACCGCCCCGGACGGTTCGAGGAATTCAGCGAACGCTACCGGGTGGAACTGGATTCCAATCCGGCGGTGGAGACGCTGCTGGAACTGGCCGCCGGCCACCCAAGGATCACCCTGCTCTACGCTGCCCGTAACACGGAGGCAAACCACGCCCTTGTCCTGCTTGATTACCTCCGGGGACGTCCTGCCGGCTGATCCCGTTAGGGTGGTGCCATGACGAAGGACATGCAGAAAAAAGCGGCACTGGTGACCGGAGCAAGCAGCGGAATCGGGGAGGCCACTGTGCGCGCGCTGCGCGCCGACGGGTGGACGGTCTTCGCCGTGGCACGCCGCGCCGAACGCCTGGCCGCCCTGGAAAGCGGGACAGGCGCCGTGGCGATTCCTGCTGACATTGCAGAGGACGACGACGTGTCCCGGCTCCTCGCGCAGGTCACCGACGCGGGCGGCATCGATACACTCATCAACATTGCCGGCGGCGCCCGCGGCGCCGACAGGGTAGGAGATGCCAGCACGGAGGACTGGGAGTGGATGTACCGGGTCAACGTCCTGGGCACCATGAAGCTCACCCGCGCCTTCCTGCCCATGCTGCGCGCCAACGGCGAAGGTACCGTGCTGAACCTCACCTCCACTGCGGGACTGGACGCGTACGAGGGCGGCGGCGGCTACAACGCCGCGAAGTTCGCCCAGCACGCCATGACCAACGCGCTCCGGCTTGAAGAGGTGGAGAACAACGTCCGCGTCATCGAGGTGGCGCCGGGCCTGGTGCAGACCGAGGAATTCGCGCTCAACCGCCTGGGGGACGCGCAGGCGGCGGACAAGGTCTACCGGGGGGTTGAGAAGCCGCTGACCGCAGAGGACGTGGCCGACGTGGTCCGTTATGCCGTCACGGTTCCGCACCACGTCAACCTGGACCAGATCGTCATCCGGCCGGTGGCGCAGGCAGCCACCCACAAGCTGGTCAGGAAGGGCTGAGCCGGGCGGGGTCTGCCCATCCCGTGGCTGGACCGGTCAGGAACACTGGGAGACCCCGACGGTCAGGGTGGCTGCCACGGCGGCATGGTCCGTCCCGCCAACCCGGTGGACCGAGTAATCCGATGCTCTGATGTCCGGGCTGGTCACCAGATGGTCCAGGGCAATCCCCGGCAGCCGGAAGCCGCGCATGGGCCACGTGGGCACCAGCCTGCTGCCCACGGCGGCAGCCACGTCCACCAGGGGCAGGTTGCCGCCCGTTCCGGCCAACAGGTCCCGGAATTCCCGGTGGTCGTAGGTCGCGTTGAAGTCTCCCGCCAGCAGCAGGGGACCGGATCCGTCGGCAGCCCTGGCCACGGCAGCCAGGTCGCTGCGCCATTGACTGAGGCCTTTTCCCACTGGCGCCAGGGCGTGGACTGCCACCACACGCAGGCCGGCACCGCTGCCGAGGTCAAGGCGTGCCACGGGCATGGCGAACCGCGTGTCCGGGAGGACGCCGGTGGCTGTCAGGTTGTAGGAGGAGTAGATGGCGGAGCCTGCGGCGCGGTCACGGGCCTGGGCAACCCGGTGGGGGAGCAGGTCGTCGAGTCCGGCCGCCATCAGCTTTCGCGCCATTTCGGGTGTGTACTCCTCAACCGCCAACAGGTCTACATGCAAATCACGGACCAGGGCCACGATGCTGCCGGCATCAGCCCCGCCCAGTTCCGTGTTGATGCTCATGGCAACCAGGGAGACCGACGTGCCGGAAGCCCCGGCCGCTGCCCCGGCGGTTGCCCCGGCGGCCGGTGCGCGGATATCGAGCGGGAAAAGCCAGAACACCTGGCAGGCCGCCAGTGCCGTGGCCAGGACCTGCTGCCACCGGCTCCGTCCAGCGAAGGCCATGAGCAGCGCTGCGGCGGCGGGAACGGCGAGCCAGGGCGTGAATGCCACCAGCTGGACACCGAGTACCGGCCAGTCGGCAGGCACCGCGCGGACGGCGGAGACCGCCGCCACCGGCAGGGCAGCAGGGATGAACAGCCACCTGCACGCCGTGGCCGTACGCCTCCATCCCGCGGGGCGCCCGGAAGCCGTCATGACGCGAGTCTAGGCAATGCACGGTGACGGCGGCAGCCCCCGGACGGAGAAGACCGCCCGGAAATGGCCCGGCCGCCCCGAACGGCACACCCCGGCGGAACGGCACTGCCCGCCGGAACCGCGTTGCGCCCGGAATGGCACTGGATGCCGCGGCGATAGTAGACTCTGCAGTGGCTATGACCCGGCAATCACCGGTGAGCTTCCGGAAGAACACGCAGGCCGCGCCCCGCAAGGCGGGCCCGCGTCAGTAGAACCGGACGGGTAAGCCCGTCACAGCAGTAATGAAGCGGCCGGGGCGGCGGGTGTTCCTTTGGGAACCACGCGGCGCCGGTAAGTGAGGTGGTACCGCGGTGGGCGTGCAGTCTTCGGGACGGCATGGCAGCCGTCCTCGCATCCTGAACGGAACCTCCGGCCGTGCCGGGGGCTCACCACGCTCAACCCAGGATGTCGAACATGACGTTTTACCCCAAGGCCTCAGCCTCCAGCACCTCCTCCAAAGGCA
Source organism: Pseudarthrobacter sp. Pseusp20 (assembly GCF_059492155.1). Classification (NCBI taxonomy): domain Bacteria; kingdom Bacillati; phylum Actinomycetota; class Actinomycetes; order Micrococcales; family Micrococcaceae; genus Pseudarthrobacter; species Pseudarthrobacter sp. Pseusp20. The sequence continues at coordinate 2,839,197 of NZ_CP168521.1, read as the reverse complement.
GCGCCGGCGTTTCCGCCTCCGTGAAGTTCCCGGAGATCGAAGAGCGCATCCTGAAGTACTGGGACCAGGACGGCACCTTCCAGGCCAGCATTGACCAGCGCAGCGCCGACGTCCCCGGCGGGGAGCCGGGCAGCAACGAATTCGTGTTCTACGACGGCCCGCCGTTCGCCAACGGCCTGCCCCACTACGGCCACCTCCTCACCGGCTACGCCAAGGACCTGGTTGGCCGCTACCAGACCCAGCGCGGCAAGCGCGTGGAACGCCGTTTCGGTTGGGACACCCACGGCCTGCCCGCCGAGCTGGAGGCCATGAAACAGCTGGGGATGACGGACAAGACCCAGATCGAGGCCATGGGCATCGACAAGTTCAACGACGCCTGCCGCGCGTCCGTCATGAAGTACGCCGATGAGTGGCGCAGCTACGTCACCCGGCAGGCCCGGTGGGTGGACTTCGACAACGACTACAAGACACTCAATGTCGAGTACATGGAGTCGGTCCTCTGGGCGTTCAAGCAGCTGCATGACAAGGGCCTGACGTACAACGGCTACCGGGTGCTGCCGTACTGCTGGAAAGACGAAACCCCGCTGTCCAACCATGAGCTGCGAATGGACGACGACGTCTACAAGAACCGCCAGGACCAGACCGTCACCGTCACCTTCCCCATCCTTGCGGGGGATTCGGAACTGTCCAAGGAACTTGCCGGCGTGCAGGCGCTCGCCTGGACCACCACCCCCTGGACGCTGCCCACCAACGCCGCGCTCGCCGTCGGGCCTTCCATCACGTACGCCGTGCTGCCCGCCGGTCCCAAGGGCATCAAGGCCGCCTCGGCCGACGCCCCGGTCACGGGCAGCTTCCTGCTCGCGGCGGACCTCCTGGGCGCCTACGCCAAGGACCTCGGCTACGACAGCTTCGAGGACGCGGAAGCCGCCGTGGTGTCCACCCACTCCGGCGCCGAACTGGAAGGCCTGGCATACCAGCGGCTCTGGGACGACTTTGCCGACAACGAAAAGTACGGCATGGAGAACGCCTGGCGGTTCGTAGTGGCTGACTACGTCACCACCACCGACGGAACCGGCGTGGTGCACCAGGCGCCCGCCTACGGTGAAGACGACCAGAAAGTCTGCGAGGAGGCTGGCATTCCCGTGGTGCTCTCCGTGGACGAGGGTGCCAAATTCCTGCCGTTGTTCAAGCACGGCGACCTCCACGACATCGCGGGCCTGCAGGTCTTCGAGGCCAACAAGCCCATCACCCAAGTGCTCCGCGCCCAGGGCAGGCTGGTCCGGCAGGCCAGCTACGAGCACAGCTACCCGCACTGCTGGCGCTGCCGCAACCCGCTGATCTACCGTGCGGTGTCCTCCTGGTATGTGGAGGTCACCAAGTTCAAGGACCGGATGTCCGAACTGAACCAGGAGATCAACTGGATCCCGGGGAACGTCAAGGATGGCCAGTTCGGCAAATGGTTGGAGAACGCCCGCGACTGGTCCATCAGCCGGAACCGCTTCTGGGGCAGCCCCATCCCCGTGTGGCAGTCAACGGATCCCGAATACCCGCGCACCGACGTCTACGGTTCCCTGGCCGAGATCGAGGCGGACTTCGGCCGGCTGCCCCTGAACAAGGACGGCGAGGTGGACCTCCACCGGCCGTTCATCGACGAGCTCACCAGGCCCAACCCGGACGATCCCCGCACCCCCGAAGAGGGCCAGTCCGTGATGCGCCGCGTCGAGGACGTCCTGGACGTCTGGTTCGACTCCGGCTCCATGCCCTACGGACAGGTGCACTACCCGTTCGAAAACGAAGCCTGGTTCAACACGCACAACCCCGCGGATTTCATCGTGGAGTACATCGGCCAGACCCGCGGCTGGTTCTATATGCTGCACATCCTGTCCACCGCACTGTTTGACCGGCCGGCGTTCCGCAACGTCATCAGCCATGGCATTGTGCTTGGATCCGACGGCCAGAAAATGTCCAAGAGCCTGCGCAACTACCCGGACGTCTCCGAGGTCCTGGACCGCGACGGCTCCGACGCCATGCGCTGGTTCCTCATGTCCAGCCCCATCCTCCGGGGCGGCAACCTGATCGTCACCGAGCAGGGCATCCGGGACGGCGTCCGCCAGGTGATCCTGCCGCTCTGGAACGTGTACAGCTTCTTCACCCTGTACACGAACGCCGCGAACGGTGGCGCCGGTTACGATGCCAAACTGCGCTACGAGGGCTACCGGGACACCCTGGACCAGTACCTGCTGGCCAACACGGGCGACCTTGTCCGCAGCATGACGGCACAGCTGGACACATACGACATCTCCGGCGCCTGCGACTCGCTGCGCAGCTACCTGGACATGCTCACCAACTGGTACGTCCGCCGCAGCCGCCAGCGGTTCTTCGACGAGGACCAGGACGCCTTCGATGCGCTGTTCACTGCCCTGGAGACCGTCACCCGTGCCGCCGCGTCGCTGCTGCCGCTGGTTTCCGAGGAAATCTGGCGCGGCCTGACCGGCGGCCGGTCCGTGCACCTGGCCGACTGGCCGGACGCGGACCTCTTCCCCGCCAATCCCTCCCTGGTGGAAACCATGGACCGGATCCAGCAGATCTGCTCCACCGGTTCCTCGCTCCGCAAGGCAGCCAACCTGCGTGTCCGCCTGCCGCTGCAGGAGCTGACGGTTGTGGCACCCGGAGCGGACGCCCTGCAGGGTTTCGCCGCCGTCGTCGCCGATGAACTGAACCTCCGTTCCGTTCGCCTGCTGGACGCCGCCACCGCCTCCCCGGAGGAGTTCGGGATCCAGCAGAAGCTGGTGGTCAACGCCCGCGCTGCCGGGCCGCGCCTGGGCAAGAACGTCCAGGTTGCCATCAAGGGGTCCAAGTCAGGGGACTGGTCGGTGGACGACGCCGGTGTGGTCACCGCCGGCGGGCTGCAGCTGGAACCCCAGGAGTACACGCTTGAGACAGTGGTTGCCGGGTCCGGCGGTGCTTCCGCGGCTGTGGCCGTGCTGCCCGGCGGCGGCTTCGTCGTGCTGAACACGGAAGTCACGCCGGAGCTTGAAGCCGAAGGGCTGGCACGCGACATGGTGCGGGCAATCCAGCAGGCCCGCAAGGACGCCGGGCTCAACGTGAGCGACCGCATCCGTACCACCGTCACCGCTCCCGGGAACGTCGTTGATGCCCTGCTGGCCAACGCCGAACTGGTCAAGGGCGAGACACTGACGGTGGACCTGGTGGCAGAGCCGGGCACCGTGTCCGAACCCGCCGTTGCGGTTGAAAAAGTGGAGGCCTAGGACATGAGCGACGAATTTTCCGTGGAAAGCGTGTACGCCGAACTGCTGGGACGGGCGCCGGAAAACAAGATGGAGCCGCGGCTGGCTCCGCTGTTCCGTGCGATGGACGTGCTGGGCGAGCCCAACAAGGCGTTCCCGATCATCCATGTGACCGGAACCAACGGCAAGACGTCCACATCCAGGATGATCGAGTCCGTGCTCCGCGCCCACGGCCTGAGCACCGGACGCTACACCAGCCCGCACCTGTCCAAGGTCACCGAGCGGATCAGCATCGACGGCCATCCGGTATCCGACGAGACGTTTGTCAGGATCTGGGACGAAATCAGGCCCTACCTGCAGATTGTGGACTCGGAACTCGAAGCCGAGGGGGAGCCGAGACTGACGTACTTCGAGTGCCTCACCATCCTGGGCTTCGCCATCTTCGCTGACCAGCCGGTCAACGTGGCCATCATCGAGGTGGGTTTGGGCGGCATTACCGATGCCACCAACGTCGGCGACGGCCAGGTCTCGGTGGTGACGCCGATTTCGCTGGACCATACCGACCTCCTGGGCGACACCACGGAGGACATCGCCCGCGAAAAGGCCGGCATCATCAAGCCCGGCGGCTACCTCATCAGCGCGGCCCAGCCCCTCGATGCGGCCCAGGTGCTGCTGGAGAAGGCCAAGGCGGTGGGCGTACCGTTCCGCTTCGAGGGCGTTGAGTTCGGTGTCGAGTCACGGACGGTGGCTGTTGGCGGGCAGGTGTTGACTATCCAGGGCATCGCCGGCCGCTACCCGGACCTCATGCTGCCACTGCACGGCGCCCACCAAGCACAGAACGCTGCCGTCGCGGTGGCCGCCTTGGAGGCGTTCTTCGGCGGTGAAAAGGAACTCGACATCGACGTGCTGCAGGAAGGCTTCGCGGCCGTTACGTCCCCCGGCCGCCTTGAGGTGGTGCGGACCGCACCCACCATCATCGTGGACGCCGCCCACAACCCCGACGGCATCAATGCCTCCGCCGCCGCCCTGCGGGAAGCATTCACCTTCACCAGGCTGGTTCCGGTGGTGGGCGTGCTCAAGGAGAAGGACGCGGAGGAGATCCTGCGCGAAATCAGGGAGTCGCTGGGCGACATGGCAGTGGAGTACTGCTTCACCCAGTCCAACTCTCCCCGGGCGGTTCCGGCCGCCGAGCTGGCGGAGCTGGCGATCGACCTGGGATTTGGCGAGGACAACGTCCACATCGCCGAAAAGCTGGACGACGCACTCGAATGGGCCGTGGAACGGGCCGAAGCCAATGACGACCTTTCCGGCGGCGTGCTGGTCACCGGCTCCATCACCCTGGTGGCAGAGGCGCGGATCCTGCTCGGAAAAACGGAGGCGTAAGCGTGGCCAGATTGACCAAGGCCCAGCGCGAGTGGCGTCCCGGCATGCCCAAGAAGCGCCGCTCCACCAAAGTGATGTTCGCTTCCACGGTGCTGCTCCTGGAAGCGTTCGTCATGTTCTTCGCCACCCTGGTGGTGTTTGGCCTGCGCCGCGGAGAGTTTCCGCCGGCACTGATCCTCGGCGTGGGGATCGCACTCAGCGTGGTCATGATCTTCGCCTGCGCGGTCCTCAACAGGCCCTGGGGCATCGGCCTGGGCTGGATCCTGCAGCTGGTCCTGATCCTCACAGGCATCTTCGAGCCGGCCATGTTCCTGGTGGGTGGGCTTTTCGCCGCGGCCTGGTGGTACGGAATCCGCACCGGCATCCGGCTGGACCGCGAGGCTGCGCAGCGGGCACGCGAACAGGCCGAATGGGAAGCCGCCCACCCGGACGGGGCCGGTCCCGCCCAGCCCCAGTCCCCGTAAACCAGTCCCCGTAAGCCAGTCCCCGTAGACTTATCCCGAAACCCCACGAACGCATTGGAGCAGTTGTGACTACAGAGCGCACCCTCGTCCTGATCAAGCCCGACGGCGTCGCCCGTAACCTGACCGGCGCCATCCTGGCCCGCATTGAAGCCAAGGGCTACAGCCTTGTTGAGCTGAAAAAGGTCGACGCCACCCGTGAGCTGCTGGAGCAGCATTACGAGGAGCACGTAGGCAAGCCGTTCTACGAGCCGCTGGTGGAGTTCATGCTCAGCGGACCCGTGGTGGCGGCCATCTTCGAAGGCCACCGCGTCATTGAAGGGTTCCGGTCACTGGCCGGCACCACGGACCCCACGACCGCGGCCCCGGGCACCATTCGCGGCGACTTCGGCCGGGACTGGGGCCTGAAGGTCCAGCAGAACCTGGTGCACGGCTCCGACTCAACCGACTCCGCCGAGCGCGAGATCAAGATCTGGTTCCAGGGCTGACAGTCCAAGGACAGCAAAAGGGCCCCTGGTTCTTCGGAACCAGGGGCCTTTTGCCGTCCGCAGCTCAGAAGCCTGACGTGCCCGCAAAGACCTGGATGAACGCGAAGAAGATGGTGGCGACGACGGCCACGTACAGCAGTGCCGTGATGATCCAGCCGGAATCACCCAGCACGCGGGCCGCCCCCGCGGGCATTGGGATCACTCCGGCCGTGATGTTCCTGATGGTGGTCCACACAAAGAGCGGAATCATGGCCGCCCAGACGATCATGCAGAACGGGCACAGGATGTGGATCGAATACAGGGCCTGGGACCACAGCCACACCACGAAGGCGAAGCCGAGCGTGACGCCCACCTGAAGCCCCATCCAGTACCACCGCGCGAACGTGGCACCGGACAGCAACGCCATGCCCACGGTTATGGTGATGGCGAACGCGACGATACCGATGAACATGTTGGGGAAACCGAACAGCGAACTCTGCCACGTCTGCATGACCTGGCCGCAGGAGATCCAGGGGTTCACGTCGCAGACGGTGGTGTGGTTGGGGTCCTTGAGGACTTCGAGCTTTTCCAGGACCAGGGTTCCGGAGGCAAGCCAGCCCACGATTCCGGTGATGACCAGCAGCCAGCCGAAGGGCCGGTTCCGGGCCATCCGCGGAACGCCTGCGGCCGCAGTGGCCTGCGGATCCGTGGCCCTTTCCGTTTCATGGGCGCTGACGGGGGAGATGCTGGGCATGGGTGTGGCGTCCTTTTCGTCCGGTGCTCCTGAGCCTGATTGTAACGCCGGCGGCTGGTGCCGCCACACAGGAAATGGGAACGGAAGTGCCTGCCTCCGCGGCGATCCGGCGCGGGTATGAGAGAATGAACGTGGCTGGAAGCCGATCCACATTCGGACTCCGGTCCGGTGGTATGTTCCCAAGACCGCCAATGATGGGCAGGGCAGGCTTCGGATTTTTCCGGCACTCCCGCCACTCCATTGGGCGGCACCTGGTTGTGGCACGCAGAACAACGGGTTTTCAGAACATCCACCGGCTCCCACGGGCTGCCGCACCCCAATGACGGTGCGAACCTGGGAGTATCCACGTGACTTCTGTCAACGCCTGCGGGTTTTGACAATATGTGCCCCAATGGGTGCCGGATGTGGCGGTACGTCAGGGGCAGGAGTGTTGCCACATATGGACAATGATCAGGAACTGGCCGTTAACGATGATGCACCGGCTGCCGAGGCTGCTGCTGCACCCAAGAGGGCTGTACGTACCCGCCGGAAAACGGCTCCCAAGACCGAAGAAGCCGTGACGGATGCAGCGGCCACGGCGCCGGAGGCAGCCGCCCCTGAAGCAAGCGGCGACTCGCCGTCGGCGGAAGCCGCCGCGGCGCCCAAGGCCCCTGCCCGCCGCACCCGCGCCCGCAGGAAAGCGGACGCCCCCGAACCCCTGCCCGCCTTCGCTGATGACGCAGAGGCAACCGCTGCCGCCGGCACTGCGCCTGTTGATGCTGTGTCCGTCGATGCTGCGTCCGTTGATGCCCCGGCACCGGCCATGGCCGGTGAAGACGCTGCCGCAGCACCTGCTGCCACGGCGGACGCCGAAACCAAACCTGTTCGCCGCCGTCGGGTAGCCACCCGCAAGGCCGCGTCCCCGGCTGCCCCGCCCGCGGCGGAAGCCGCGGCAGCGGACGCCGTCGCTGCAGAACCAGCAATCCCGGAAGCCCCGGCACAGGAACCGGCCCGGGAGGAAGCTGCCGCCCAGGAAGCAGCTCCTGCGCAGGAGCAGCCCCAGGAACCCGTCGCGGCCGCCGAGGCTGCCGGAGCCCCCGGGCCTGCCCGGGAAACCCCCGCTGTGGCCAAGGAAGAGCACGCTGCGGTCAAGGAACAGACCGCCCCCGCCGCGGCCGCCAGCCCCTTTGGTTCCCTCTTCCTGGAGCCTGCATCGCCCACATCCGTGCTCTTCCAGGCCCCGGACCTCAGCACCGTGGTCCGTCCCGCAGCACCCGCCGTCGAGGAACCTGAAGAGGAAGAAACCGACGACGGCGACGATTCCTCCAGCCGCCGCCGGCGCCGCAGCCGCGGCCGCAGGGGCCGCAGCCGGGTCGGCGACAAGGCGGACGAGGACATCGAGGGTGGCAGCGCCGAGGCTGACGCCGAGGACGAGGCCGACGAGGACAGCGCCACACAAGCCGAGGACGGCGTGACGTCCCGCCGCCGCCGTCGCCGCCGCCGCGGTGACCAGGACCTGGAGCTGACCGGCGGGGAAGGCGACGACCCGCCCAACACGGTGACGAGGGTCCGTGCCCCGCGCGCGGTCAGTGAAGCGCCGGTCAACAACCGGGTCACCAGCGTCAAGGGCTCCACCCGCCTTGAGGCCAAGAAGCAGCGCCGCCGCGAATCCCGCGACACCGGCCGCCGCCGCACCGTCATCACCGAGGCCGAGTTCCTGGCCCGCCGCGAATCCGTGGACCGGCAGATGATCGTCCGCCAGCGCGACGACAGAATCCAGATCGCCGTCCTTGAAGACGGTGTCCTGGCCGAGCATTTCGTATCCAAGACCCAGCAGGACTCGCTCATCGGCAACGTCTACCTGGGCAAGGTCCAGAACGTGCTGCCGTCAATGGAAGCTGCGTTCGTGGACATCGGGCGTGGCCGCAACGCCGTGCTGTACGCCGGTGAGGTCAACTGGGAAGCCGTCAACCTCGAAGGCAAGCAGCGCCGCATCGAGAACGCGCTCAAATCCGGCGACACCGTCCTGGTCCAGGTGACCAAGGATCCCGTCGGCCACAAGGGCGCCCGGCTGACCAGCCAGATCTCCCTTCCCGGCCGCTACCTGGTCTACGTGCCCGGCGGCTCCATGACCGGCATCTCCCGCAAGCTGCCCGACGTCGAACGCAACCGCCTCAAGCGCATCCTCAAGGACCGCCTGCCCGAGCACGCCGGCGTCATCGTCCGGACCGCCGCGGAAGGTGCCTCGGAAGAGGAACTGACGCACGACATCAACCGCCTGCGCGCCCAGTGGGAAGGCATCGAAAGCCAGTCCCAGTCCACCAAGATCCTGGCCCCGGAGCTGCTGTACGGCGAACCGGACCTGACCATCAAGGTGGTCCGGGACGTCTTCAACGAGGACTTCTCCAAACTGATCGTCTCCGGTGAGGAGGCCTGGGACACCATCGAGGCCTACGTCACGTACGTGGCGCCGGACCTGGTTGGCCGCCTCGAGAAGTGGACCAAGGACCAGGACATCTTCTCCGCCTGGCGCATCGACGAGCAGATCCACAAGGCCCTTGAGCGGAAGGTCTTCCTGCCCTCCGGCGGCTCACTGGTCATCGACCGTACCGAGGCCATGACCGTGGTGGACGTCAACACCGGCAAGTTCACCGGCAGCGGCGGCAACCTCGAGGAAACCGTCACCAAGAACAACCTGGAAGCTGCCGAGGAAGTGGTGCGCCAGCTGCGGCTGCGCGACATCGGCGGCATCATCGTGATCGACTTCATCGACATGGTGCTCGAATCCAACCGCGACCTGGTCCTGCGCCGCCTGGTGGAATGCCTGGGCCGCGACCGGACCAAGCACCAGGTTGCCGAGGTCACGTCGCTGGGCCTGGTCCAGATGACCCGCAAGCGCATGGGGACGGGCCTGCTGGAAGTCTTCGGCGAGCAGTGTGAGGCCTGCGCCGGCCGGGGCGTAGTGACGCACGACGATCCCGTGGAGCACCGCCGCGCCAACATTGTGGCGGCCGAGCACCACGTCCAGCGCGCCGACAGCCGCCCCGAAGCCCGCGGGGAAGCCCACCGCCCCGAAGGGCAGCGGGCCGATGGCGGCCAGCCCGGAGTCCGTCCCGAGCGCAAACGGCGGCGGGGACGCGGCGGCCAGCAGCCCGAGGCTGCCCCGGCGCCTGCTGTCCACGTCCACACCGTCCTGCCGGACCCCACAGACGCAGAGCGGCACGCCAAGGCAGAGGCCACCCGGCTTGCCCTGGCGAACATCGCGGCTGCCGCCCATGCGGCCCACCTGCATGACGATGAGGTGGCAGCCACCCGGCAGGCACCGTCCGCCGAGCCGGCGCAGGCCCCTGTTGAAGAGAAGCACGACGCCGATGGCCCGGCACGCCCCGCAGCTGTCCTGACCTTCGGCGGCGAGGAAGTCCCGCTTCCCTTCGTGGAGCACGCTGAGGACCAGCATCCCAGGCCCGCCCTCACGCTGGACCGGCTCGCGGAAGCCTTCGCCCACCTCGGCCAGCCGGCTTCCCCCGTGGAGAACGCGCCCGCCAAGGCCGCAGACACGGTGAAGCCGGCCGAACAGTCAGCGCCCAAACAGTCGGTGCCCGAACAGCAGCCCGGCGGGGGAGCGGAGGCGCGTGCCGCCGTGGAAGCTCCGGCGGAAAAGGACTACTCCGACCACACGCTGGAGCAGTCCCGGCAACGCAGGCCGCGGCGCCACCGCGCTGCCAGCCGGGCCCAAGGTGCCGCAAATGAAACCGCTGTCCAGCACCACGAGAACGTCCAGGCGACAGGCGCGGGGCACTCGCACGCAGCCAAGGTTCCGGACACCGCCAACGCACAGCCCGCTGCGGCGGAGCCCGGCAAGCCGGCAGGGGAACCGATCATCCTCGGCGTCGGCGTCCCCGCCTCGGAGCTCTAAGCCAAGGCGCAGCCAACGCGCCACCCAGGAAGTCCCCGTCGTGCGGACTGTTCCCCCATGAATCCAGGGGGAACAGTCCACGGGCGGGGACTTCCTGCATGCGCGGGTGCTGTCACCTTTCCGCCGGGTACGCCCCAGCGGCTACTCTGGAACCCGACACGGGGTGCCGCGCAGAAGGCCGGCTGAGAACCACACCCGTTGAACCTGTCCGGCTAGTACCGGCGAAGGGATGTCTGTTGTCTTCGACCCTCTCCATGCCCCTGCCCACAGCGTCCGGCGTGGCCCCCGCGCTGCCTGGGGGCCGCGATGTCCCGCGCGTCCTCTCCATTGCAGGCTCCGACCCGTCCGGCGGGGCCGGGATCCAAGCGGACCTCAAAAGCATTGCCGCCCATGGCGGATACGGCATGGCCGCGATCACGGCACTCACGGCGCAAAACACCCGGGGCGTGCAGTCCGTCCACGTCCCGCCGGCCGGCTTCCTGGCCCAGCAGCTGGACGCGGTCAGAGACGACATCAGCATCGACGCCGTCAAGATCGGCATGCTGGGCGACGAGTCGGTGATCCGCACTGTCCGCCAGTGGCTCGAAAAGGCCCGTCCCGCCGTCGTGGTCCTGGACCCCGTCATGGTGGCCACCAGCGGCGACCGGCTGCTGAAGGAATCCGCCGAAGCCGCGCTCCGGGAACTGCTGCCCCTTGCCCACCTCATCACCCCCAACCTTCCCGAGCTCGCGCTGCTGCTGGGCACGGAGCCGGCGAAAGACTGGGACACCGCGCTGGACCAGGGCAGGCGCCTGGCGGAAGCCACCGGAGCCACCGTGCTGGTCAAGGGTGGCCACCTTTCAGGCCTCGACTGCCCGGATGCTCTGGTCAACGCTTCGGGCCTCCTGGGGCCGGACGTGGTGGAAGTGCAGGGGAAGCGGGTTTCCACGCGGAACAGCCACGGGACGGGCTGTTCCCTGTCCTCTGCCATGGCAACAGTCCAGGCCCGTTTGGGCAATTGGGAGGCATCACTGCGAACGGTCAAGCCCTGGCTGGCCGGCGCACTTGAGAACTCCGGCCAATTGGAGGTGGGCCAGGGGAACGGCCCCGTACACCACTTCCACCACGTGCGGCCGGTCCTGGAGGAGGGCGGCTTCGCGGCCCGGTTGTGGTCGGAAGCCCAACAGGACCTGGCGGACATCTACGCACTTGACTTCATCCACGGCCTGGCGTCAGGAGACCTTCCGGAGAAGGACTTTGCCTACTACCTGGCGCAGGATGCCCTCTACCTGAACGGCTACTCCAGGGTGCTGGCACGGGCCAGCGCGCTGGCCCCCTCGGAGGCCGAGCAGCTTTTCTGGGCCGGATCCGCGCAGCAGTGCCTTGAGGTGGAATCGGAACTCCACCGCTCGTGGCTCAGCACCCGCCCGGCCCCGAAGGGCCTGGGCCCCGTCACCAAGTCATACGTGGACCACCTCACGGCAGCGTCGGCGTCGGGCAGCTATGCCGTCCTCGCCGCCGCCGTGCTTCCCTGCTTCTGGCTCTACGCCGAAGTCGGCGGGAAGCTCCACGCCCGGTTCCTGGCCTCGGGCGAACCGGACGGCCATGCCTACGCGGCCTGGCTCCGGACGTACGCCGACGAGGGCTTCGCCGAAGCAACCCGCAAAGCCATCGCCATCGTGGATGCAGCCGGACGGACCGCGCCGGACCATGAGAGGGCGGCGATGGTGACGGCGTTCAAGCAGTCCTGCCGCCTGGAAGTGGAGTTCTTCGACGCGCCGAGGCTGCATTCCTGACCCCCGCGGGCCGGGCCCGGCTATGATGGTGGAGCACGGTTGCGGCGGTTCCTGCCGGGCTGTGGTTACTACCACAGCCGGCCCGCCTGAACCAGCCTCATTTGCGGCCGAAGATGGATTTAGCGTATTCTTGATCTTCGGTGCTTACGCCAACACTTGGGTTACGACCCCACGGCGTTGAGGCACAGCGAGAAACCAAGCTTTTAGCAAGTCGGTTCCGCACGCAAATTTTGTAATAAACGTCGAGAGAAGTGAGTTCCCAAGTGGTGTACGCGATTGTCCGCGCAGGCGGCCGCCAAGAGAAGGTTTCCGTTGGAGACTTCGTTACCCTGAACCGCGTCGCCGGTGGAGCCGGCAGCACCATTGAGCTGCCCGCACTGCTCCTGGTTGATGGTGACAAGGTCACCTCGGCCGCCGCTGACCTGGCCAAGGTAACTGTTACGGCTGAAATCCTCCAGGACCTGCGTGGTCCTAAGATTGTCATCCAGAAGTTCAAGAACAAGACCGGCTACAAGAAGCGCCAGGGTCACCGCCAGGAACTGACCAAGGTCAAGATCACCGGCATCAAGTAACCACCGGTTACTGTTCAGGCATTTCAACAGATTCCCCAGAATTTAGAGGCAGGCATTTCAGATGGCACATAAAAAGGGCGCGAGCTCCACTCGCAACGGTCGCGATTCCAACGCTCAGTACCTCGGCGTCAAGCGCTTCGGCGGCCAGGTTGTTTCGGCCGGCGAGATCATCGTCCGCCAGCGTGGCACCCACTTCCACCCGGGCGCCGGCGTTGGCCGTGGCGGCGATGACACCCTGTTCGCCCTGACCCCGGGCGCCGTTGAATTCGGCACCCGCCGCGGTCGTCGCGTAGTCAACATCGTTGCTGCTGCAGCTGCAGAGTAACAACAAGTTCTGAAACGGTGGAGCGGGCCTGAGGGTCCGCTCCACTGTTCTTTTAACCGCATTACAATCGATGTGGCGTCCCCTGGGCCGCCAGGTAAACAGTTTCTGAGGAGATCCACGTGGCCAGCTTTGTAGACCGGGTAGTACTGCACGTATCCGGCGGTACCGGCGGCCATGGGTGCGTCTCCGTCCACCGCGAGAAGTTCAAGCCGCTGGGCGGACCCGACGGCGGCAACGGGGGCAACGGCGGCGACGTGATCCTCCGCGTCGACCACCAGACCACCACGCTTCTTGACTACCACCACGCACCGCACCGGCACGCCAGCAACGGCGGCCCCGGCATGGGTGACTGGCGCGGCGGCAAAAACGGTGAAACCCTCATCCTGCCTGTCCCGGACGGCACCGTGGTGAAGTCCAAGGACGGCACCGTCCTGGCTGACCTCGTCGGCGAGGGCACCGAGTACGTGGCCGCCGCAGGCGGCATTGGCGGACTCGGCAACGCCGCCCTGTCCTCGCAAAAGCGCCGCGCCCCCGGCTTTGCGCTGCTGGGCATCGAAGGCGAGTCCCGCGACATCGTCCTGGAACTGAAGTCCATCGCCGACATCGCGCTGGTGGGTTTCCCGTCGGCCGGCAAGTCCAGCCTCATCGCGGCGATGTCCGCGGCCCGGCCCAAGATCGCTGACTACCCGTTCACCACGCTGGTTCCCAACCTCGGCGTCGTGCAGGCCGGAGACGTGCGGTTCACCATCGCCGACGTACCCGGGCTCATCGAAGGTGCCAGCGAGGGACGCGGCCTGGGCCACCACTTCCTGCGGCACGTGGAGCGCTGCGCAGCCCTGGTGCACGTGCTGGACTGCGGCACGCTGGAATCGGAGCGCGACCCGTTGTCGGACCTCGCCATCATCGAGGGCGAGCTGGAGAAGTACGCTGTCGACATGAGCTACGCAGGCCAGGACGGCGAAGTGGTACCCCTGAACCACCGCCCCCGGCTGGTGGCCCTGAACAAGGTGGACCTGCCCGACGGCAAGGACATGGCCGAATTCGTGCGTCCGGAACTCGAATCCCGCGGCTACCGCGTGTTCGAGGTGTCCGCCACCAGCCATGAGGGCCTGCGCCAGCTGGGCTTCGCCATGGCGGAGATCGTCAAGGCGGCCCGCGACGCCGTCGCTGCCGCACCGCCCAAGGTCCAGCCCGCCGTACTGCGTCCCCGCGCCGTCAACGAGGCCGGCTTCAAGATCCGGCGCGAGGAAAAGAACCTGGAGCCGCTGTTCCGCGTCCTCGGCGAAAAGCCCGAACGCTGGGTCAAGCAGACCGACTTCACCAACGAGGAAGCCATCGGCTACCTTGCGGACCGGCTCGCCAAGCTCGGCGTGGAGACTGAACTGTTCAAGCAGGGCGCCAAGCCGGGCGACACCGTGGTCATCGGCGGGGACGACGGTGTCGTCTTCGACTGGGAGCCCACCATGATGGCGGGGGCCGAGCTCCTGGCGTCGCCGCGCGGCACCGATGTGCGGTTCGCGGACATTGGGGATCGGCCCACCCGCAGCCAGAAGCGCGATGAGCAGCAGGAGCGCCGTGACGCCAAGGCCGCCGCCCGGGCCGAGCTCGAGGCGGAACGGAAAGACGGTATCTGGACCGAATCCGTCAGTGGCCGCCGCGCTGCCCACCCTGTGAAGGAGAGCGGACTGGAAGCGGACGATGACCTCTAGGGGCATGACCGCGGAACCCGCCGGGCGGACGGCGGACAGGAGCGCACTGGCAGGCGCCCGCCGGATCGTCGTGAAGGTGGGCTCCTCGTCTCTGACCAGCATCAAGGGCGGCATCTCGGAGGAATCCCTGACCGCCCTGGCGGACGCACTCGCGGCCAAGCGCAACGCGGGCGCCGAGATCATCCTGGTCTCCTCCGGCGCCATCGCGGCCGGACTGGCCCCGCTGGGACTGGCCAAGCGCCCCCGCGACCTCGCCACCCAGCAGGCCGCCGCCAGCGTGGGCCAGGGGCTGCTGATGGCTCGGTACACCCAGGCCTTCGGCGCGCACGGCGTCACCGTCAGCCAGGTCCTGCTCACGGCCGAGGACCTGATGCGCCGCAGCCAGCACACCAACGCCCTCCGCGCCATGGACCGGCTGCTGAACCTCGGTGTGGTCCCCGTGGTCAACGAGAACGACACCGTGGCCACCCACGAAATCCGCTTCGGCGACAACGACCGGCTCGCCGCCCTGGTGGCGCACCTGGTGCGCGCCGACGCACTGGTGCTGCTGTCCGACGTCGACTCCCTCTATGACGGGCCGCCCGCCCAGGGTGCCAAGCGCATCCCCCTGGTCACCGGCGCGCACGACCTCGAGGGCGTTTCCATTGGCAAAGCGGGCAAGGCCGGTGTGGGAACCGGCGGGATGATGACAAAGGTGGAAGCTGCCAGCATGGCGGCAGGTTCGGGCATTCACGCCCTGGTGACCTCCACGTCCAACGCCGCCGCAGCCCTGAATGGCGAGGACGTGGGCACGTGGTTTTCCGTCAACGGTTCCCGCAAGCCCGTCCGGCTCCTGTGGCTGGCGCACGTTGCCTCGGTGCAGGGCCGCCTGGTCCTGGACGAGGGGGCGGTGCGTGCCGTGCGGCACCACCGCACCTCCCTGCTGCCGGCGGGGATTTCCGCGGTGCAGGGCGACTTTGAAGCGGGCGACGCCGTGGAGCTGGCAGGAACCGACGGCATCGTTGTGGCCCGCGGCCTGGTGAACTACTCGTCGGAGGAGCTGCCCCGCATGCTGGGGCGTTCCACCCGGGAGCTGGGCGAGGCACTGGGCAGCGGCTATGACCGCGAAGTTGTTCATGTTGATGACCTGGTGCTGGTCTGAGCCCAGGGCTCGCCTAAACTTGGAGCATGACTGAAGCCCTGATCCACACTGCTGAAAATTCCGGAACCACTGCTGCGCAGGCGCAGCCGGGTGCCGTGGCAGAACAGGGATCAGCTGCTGCGCCTCTTTCCGGTGCGGAGGTTGAAGCGGCTGTCCACGCCCTCGCGGACCGCTCCCGCCACGCTGCCCGCCGGATGGCCACTGCCAACCGTGCCTGGAAGGACCGCGCCCTCCGGGCTGTCGGAGCCGCCCTGCAGGAGAACGTGCCGGCCATCCTCACCGCCAACGCCATGGATGTGGAAAAAGGCAAGGCCAACGGCACCTCCGCCGCGCTCCTGGACCGGCTCACCCTCACCGAGGCCCGCGTGGCAGGGCTGTTGGCCGCCCTCGAGAACCTGGCCAACCTCCCGGATCCCGTGGGCAATGTGGTGCGCGGCCAGACCCTTCCCAACGGGCTCCGCCTCCGCCAGGTCAACGTGCCCATGGGCGTCGTGGCGGCCATCTACGAGGCACGGCCCAACGTCACCGTGGACATCGCGGGGCTGGCCCTCAAGAGCGGCAACGCCGTCATCCTGCGCGGCGGCAGCGCTGCCGAGGCCACCAACCAGGTCCTGGTCCGGGTGCTGCGCGAAGCCCTCGAATCTGTGGGCCTTCCGGCCGACGCCGTGCAGACCGTGGACCAGTACGGCCGCGCCGGTGCCAACGTCCTGATGAAGGCCCGCGGCAGGGTGGACGTGCTGATTCCCCGCGGCGGCCGCGACCTGATCCAGACCGTGGTGACCAACTCCGCCGTGCCCGTCATCGAAACGGGGGAGGGGAACGTCCACATCTTCCTCGACGAGTCCGCCGACGAAAACATGGCCGTGGAGATCCTGCTCAACGCCAAGACCCAGCGGCCCAGTGTCTGCAATACGGTCGAGACCCTGCTGGTGCATTCGCGCTCAACCGTCCTGCCCGCCGTGGCCGCCGCCCTGCGTGGCGCCGGTGTCCGCCTGCACGTGGACGGGCGCATCAGCGCCGCGCTGCCCGGGATCGAGACCCAGCCGGCCACGGATGTGGACTGGGGAACCGAGTACATGGACCTTGACCTGGCCGTGGCCATGGTGGACAGCCTCGATGAGGCCGTGCAACATATCCGCACCTGGTCCACCGGGCACACCGAAGCGATCCTCACCAACAGCCTTGCCAACGCTGAACGGTTCATCGCCGAGGTGGATTCGGCGGCGGTGATCGTGAACGCTTCCACGCGGTTTACCGACGGCGGGGAACTTGGCCTCGGTGCCGAGGTGGGCATTTCCACCCAGAAGCTGCACGCCCGCGGGCCCATGGGCCTGACCGAGCTCACCACCACCAAGTGGATCGTCCAGGGCGAAGGCCAGGTCCGCGCATAGCAACGCGGTAACATAGACCAGAACCCGGAAAGCAGCGGAAGGTTCCGCTGCCCGTAAATCCTTGAACATAGGGGAGAAAATGCTGCTCCAGCAGATTGCCACGTCCGTCGCCGCCGCAGGTGAATCAGGCCACGAGGAGCTTGCGCCGCTGTGGGCCGAACCGTGGGTCTTTGGCGTTTCCATGTTCGGCATCCTGGTGGTCCTGATGTTCATTGCCTGGTCCTACACCAACCTGGGCAACCGCCACGCCGCCACGGACGAGCACGCCGATCCGCACCGCCAGCACCCCAATAAGCACGATCGCGGGCAGGGCCACTAAGATTTCCCACAACCTGCACCGCAATGGTGCCCGGGGGCGGCTGCGGCTTGGCGTGATGGGCGGGACATTCGATCCCATCCACCACGGCCACCTTGTCGCGGCCAGCGAAGTCGCGGCGGAGTTCGACCTCGACGAGGTGGTCTTCGTCCCCACCGGGCAGCCATGGCAAAAGTCCCATAAACAGGTCAGCGAGCCCGAACACCGCTACCTGATGACCGTCATCGCCACGGCATCCAATCCGCGCTTCACCGTCAGCCGTGTCGACGTTGACCGTCCGGGTCCCACCTACACCATCGACACCCTCCGCGACCTCCGGGCCCAGCGCCCTGATGCCGACCTTTTCTTCATCACCGGCGCGGACGCCCTGGCGCAGATTTTGTCCTGGAAGGACATTGACGAGCTGTGGTCGCTGGCCCACTTCGTGGGCGTGACACGTCCCGGGCACGTCCTGGACGGGATGGGCCGCGACGACGTCAGCCTCCTGGAAGTTCCGGCCATGGCCATTTCGTCAACGGACTGCCGGGCCCGTGTGGCAGCGAACAACCCGGTCTGGTACCTGGTCCCCGACGGGGTGGTCCAATACATCGCCAAGTACGGCCTGTATTCGGACCCGCCGCCTGCAAGCGCGGATGAAATAACTTCCGAAGCACGCGAACCAGCCAGTACTGAATGAGTTCTCAATGAGTCAGGAACAGCCCCCAATCCGCAGCCGCCGGGAACTCCGGAAGGCCAGGGACGCCCAACAGGCCACCCCGCCCGCCACCGGGCAGCGCCCGCCTGCCGCGAACCGGCCGGCCGACGGCGCACCCGCACCGGCGGGACAGGATGCGACGGCCCGCTCCCGCTCCGCAGTAACAACTCCGCCGGCCCCCGCCGACACGCCTGCCGACCGGACGCCTGAAGACCAGACGCCCACCCAGCGTTCGTCCCAGATCCGCGCCCGCGACCGGGCCGCGCTTCGCACCATCAAGGAACTTGAGGAAAAGGAAGGCCAGCTTGCTGCCGGGGGACCGCCCACCCGGCGCCAGCTGCGGTTGCAGCAACTCAAAGAGCAGGCACTGACGGCCGCCAATCCGATTGTGCCACCAGCCGCTGCGCCCGCCCCCACCGCGTCGTCAGGAGCGGACACTGCTGCCCCGGCCCCTGCAGCGAACACCGGCGCGCCGGTAAAAACTGGTGCCCCGGCGAAATCGGCGCCCGCAGCCGCCGCTGAACGTCCTGCACCGGCTCCAGGAGGCGCCCCGGAGGGGATGACGGTGGAACAGGCACTGGAAGCGCGGGCGCTGATCGCCGCGCAGGCCAGGAACCAGATCGCCAAAATGGAGCACATCGCGTCTGTGGATCCGGAGGCCGTCGATCCGGAGATCCTGGCCGAACAGATCGCCCTGGCGGAGCGGGCCGCGGTCCTGAACCGCAGGGCAATGGCCCGGCAGAAGCTCGCCGAACAGGCGGGGAATCCTCCCGCCCCGGCCAGGGAAGCCGCCGCCAAAGACAAGCCCGGCCCGTCCACCGCCAACAACCTGGCGATGGTGACGCCGCTCGAGTTCGTCCAGGTGCCCGGCGTCGAACGTCCGGTGATGAAGCCGCCGGCAACCTCGCATGTCCCGGTCACCACCAGGCCCGGCACCAAAGTTCCGGGAAAACGCAAACCTGCCAACCGCCCCAAGGCGCCAGAGCCCGAATCCGCCACCGGCAGGTCCCAGGTCATAGCCCGTGCCGAGGCAGCGGCCAAAGCCGCCAGCCGTCCCAAACGGGTATCGCTCCCGGACAACCAGACGGAGAACCCCTCAGAGGATCTCTTCGAGGATCTTCCCCGCGTCCCTGCCCGCGCCGCCCATGGCCTTGACCCCCTGGACGCCGCAACGGCCGGCCTGACAAGGGCGCGGCGGAACCGCATCCTTCAGTTCTGCATCCTCGCGTTCGGGATCCTGGCCCTCATTGCCGGCATCATCCTGATCGTCAGCGGCATGTCCCGCTGACCGCACCGGCATCAACTTTTCACCAAACAAGGAGTCCCGTGACTGCAACAGAATCGTCCATTGCAATAGCCCGTACGGCCGCCAAGGCCGCCGCCGACAAGATTGCGCAGGACATCGTCGCCATGGACGTGAGTGAACGCCTGGCCCTGGCCGACGTCTTCCTCATCGCCTCGGCACCCAGCGAACGCCAGGTCAACGCCATCGTTGACGGCATCGAGGAAGAACTTGCCAAACAGGACCTGCGGCCGGTGCGCCGCGAGGGCCGTTCCGGCGGCCGGTGGGTCCTGCTGGACTACGCCGACGTCGTCATCCACGTCCAGCATGAGGAGGACCGGGTGTTCTACGCACTGGAGCGGCTCTGGAAGGATTGCCCCGTGGTGGACCTGCAGCTCGGGGACGACGCATCCGCCAAAGCCGGCGCAATAGCCGACAGCGAGTAGGCCGCGCCCGCGCCGTGAACGTGTGCGGAGAGTGAATATTCCCGATTTGGAATTTTCGGAATTGCTGTTCTAAGATATTTGAGTTGCTTCGGGGGAGACCCCGGAGAGAGCTCCTTGGAGCAGCAACAATCCGGGGCTGTGGCGCAGCTGGTAGCGCACCTGCATGGCATGCAGGGGGTCAGGGGTTCGAGTCCCCTCAGCTCCACCGGCGGGTCCGCCGGAACCATCCTGGTTCCGGCGGACTTTTTCGTTTCCAGCCGTTCCCGCGCAGCTGACGACGGCTGAATGCCTGCAGGACTGCGCGGCGGAGGAGCGCGGTTCCGGGGCCGTTGACCGCCGATTGGCGTCCAGCGGAAAAGTGCATTACTCTGGTCAGGTTGCTCCGGCGAATTCGACCGGAAGGAACAAGAGTACGGGGCTGTGGCGCAGCTGGTAGCGCACCTGCATGGCATGCAGGGGGTCAGGGGTTCGAGTCCCCTCAGCTCCACCGATACTCGGAAAAGGGAACCATCACATTTGTGCTGGTTCCCTTTTTCGTCGTTGTTGGGGGCCTGGTCCTTTTCTCTCCGGATGGGGACCTGCAGCCGGTGGAAAAACCCTTCCCGCGCAGGTCAAAGCGGGGTACAACTGAGGTTGAGGGCACATCGTCCCGCCGCCCGGCCGCTTTCACCCAAGAGCGGGGACGCGGGACAGGCTGACGAGGAGGTCACAGATGTCCCACGCAGATGGTTCCGGCTACAACGGCGATGCTGTTCCAGAGGAATCGCGCCTGACACGCGATACCGCGATCCGGGGGCCTGCGAGGCCCGCTCCATACATCGGTGCCGGCATCATCCTGGCCGCCGCCATCCTCTTCCCCCTCATGCCGCAGCTCTACTCCTTCGATGCGCCCAGGCTGGCCGGGCTGCCGTTCTTTTACTGGTACCAGCTGCTCTGGGTGCCCATTTCGGCCATCCTGACCGGCACGGCCTATTGGCTGGTAACCAAGGAAGACCGACGACGGCGGGCTGAGGCACGTCCAGGCGGCCCGCCACGGGCAGGCACAGCCTCCGCTGATGCCGGGTTGGGAGGGGACCGGCCATGAACGGGCGCGAGATCAACTGGATTGCCTTGATCATTGTTGTGCTGCTGTTCGTCGTTGTTGCCGTCATGGGCTTCCTGGCCGCCAAATGGCGCCGCAGCGGAGAGGTGGAAGGACTGCACAGCCTGGACGAGTGGGGCCTGGGCGGCCGCGGATTCGGCACCTGGATCACTTGGTTCCTGCTGGGCGGGGACCTCTACACCGCCTACACCTTCGTGGCAGTGCCCGCAGCGATGTGGGCCACGGGCGCCGTCAGCGGCTTCTTTGCCGTGCCCTACACCATCGTCCTCTATCCGATCATCTTCATCATCATGAGCCGTTTGTGGTCGGTGTCCCACCGCCATGGCTACGTCACCTCAGCGGACTTCGTGGGCGGCCGCTACGGCAGCCGCTGGCTTTCGCTGGCCGTCGCCGTCACGGGCATCGTGGCCACCATGCCCTACATCGCGCTGCAGCTGGTAGGCATCAAGGCCGTCCTCACGGTCCTTGGCCTTGGCAGCTCAGGCAATGTGCTCCTGACCGACCTGCCGCTGATCCTGGCCTTCGTGGTCCTGGCCGCGTACACCTACACATCGGGACTCCGCGCGCCGGCGATGATTGCCGTCGTCAAGGACCTCCTGATCTACCTTGCGGTGATCGTGGCCGTCATCTACCTGCCCATCAAGTTCGGCGGCTGGGACACCATCTTCAGTTCGGCACAGGCCAAACTGGGCACGGTGAACCAGGCCACCGGAAAGCCCGCAGGGGTCTTCATTCCGGGTGCTGCCAACTACTCCGCCTACTGGTCACTGGCACTGGGTTCGGCCATGGCGCTCTTCATGTATCCCCACTCCGTGACGGCGGTGCTGGCATCCAAGGCCCGCAATACCATCCGCCGCAACGCCGCCATCCTGCCCCTGTACTCGCTGATGCTTGGTTTCCTGGCCCTGCTGGGTTTCGTGGCCATCAAGGCGGGCACCAAGCCCATCGACCTGGACGGATCGGTCAATCCGCAGTTGGTGGTACCGCAGCTGTTCCTTGACCATTTCCCGGCCTGGTTTGCGGGGGTGGCCCTGGCTGCCATCGCCATCGGGGCGCTTGTCCCCGCGGCGATCATGTCCATTGCGGCGGCAAACATGTTCACCCGAAACATCTACCGCGACTTCATCCGGCCTGACGTCGATGCCAGGACAGAGGCGAAGGTTTCCAAGATCGTCTCGCTGGTGGTGAAGGTGGGCGCGCTGGTCTTCGTGATCGCCATGGACCAGTCCGCGGCCATCAACATGCAGCTGCTGGGCGGCATTTGGATCCTGCAGACCTTCCCGGCCGTGGTGGCCGGCCTGTACACCCGGTGGTTCGACCGCTGGGCGCTGCTTGTCGGCTGGGCGGTGGGCATCATCTTCGGAACAATCTCCGCATACAACGTGGTCAATCCGGCGACCAAGGCCCATTTTGGCGGCTCTTTGGCCCCCATCCCCGGGACGGACTTCACCGTTTACATCGCGGTGTCCGCGTTCGCGCTGAACCTGATTGTCGCCGCCGTCCTGACCCTGGTGCTGCGGGCCCTGAAGGTCCGCACGGGGGAGGACCTCACCCGGCCCACGGATTACGCCGCCGACGAGACAGACCCGAAGGTGGTCCAGATCGAGAAAATCCAGCCTTTCACCCGGCCAGGCGGACCTCCGCCGGTGGCCTGAAGGAAGCCCGGGTCCTCCCCGGGATTAGGCCGCCCTCCTGCCGGGTTACGTCCCGGCAGGAGGGCGCTGTACGTGGAGTGTTGGCGGGAGTAAAACGGCTCACATCCAGGCGGTGCGCCGCAGCGGCGGTTCCTCTCCACCCGGGCGGCGCACCAGCACCTGGTTGACTCCGGTCAGCCCGGTTTCGAAGCCAATGGCGCTGCTGGCCATGTAGAGCCGCCACACCCGGGCGCGTCCCGCACCGGCCAGCTTCACCGCCTCGTCCCAGTTTTCCTCAAGCCGGCTTACCCATGCCCGGAGCGTGAGCGCGTAGTGCCGGCGGAGGGCCTCCACGTCGAGGACTTCGAACCGCGCCGTTTCCAGGGCGGCCACCATTTCGCCGAGGCTGATCATCTCCCCGTCGGGGAACACGTACCGGGGAATGAATGAGTCCGGGTCCGGGCTGGTGGGGCCGGCGTTCCAGGAGATGGCGTGGTTCAGCAGCCGCCCGCCGGGCCGGAGCAACCCGTAGAGGGCCGAGGCGTAGGCGGGGGTCTGGGCGCGCCCGACGTGTTCGGACATGCCGATGGAACTGATGGCGTCGAATGGCCCGTCGCTGACATCCCGGTAATCCTGGACCCGGATGTCCACTTTGTCTGTCAGGCCGGCGTCCGCTGCACGCTTGCGGGCCAGGGCGGCCTGTTCCCTGGAGAGCGTCACGCCCACTACGCTGACGCCGTACCTGGCGGCAGCGTGGAGGGCGAAGCTGCCCCAGCCGCAGCCCACATCCAGCACCCGCATCCCCGGTTGAAGCCCCAGCTTGCGGCAGACCAGGTCCAGCTTGGCCTCCTGAGCGGCGTCCAGCCCCGAGCCAGGGCCACCCCCGGGGGCTTCGGCGCCGCCGGCGGCCCATACCGCGCAGGAATAGACCATCGACGGTCCCAGCACCAGGGCGTAGAAGTCGTTGCCGACGTCGTAATGATGCGAGATGGCGGCCGAATCCCGGCGGCGGGAATGCATCCTGCCCTTTTTGGCAATGCGCGCCTCCTCCGGTGGCGGGGCAGGGTTGGGCCCGATGGCGCCGAGCCGGACCGCGGTGCGCAACAGCAGCCAGAGCTCGCCTGCGGTCAGCGGGCGGAACGGCCCGGGCTCGGCGAACTTGCCGGCCGAGCTCAATGCCGTGAACGCCGCGAAGATGTCCCCCGGGGTGTCGATTTCACCTGCCACGTAGGCGCGGCTCAGCCCCAGCTGTCCCGGCGACCACAGAATGCGGCGCAGGGCCTTTCGGGACCTGAACTCCAGGACGGGTGCGTCCACGGGTCCCGCTTCCGAGCCGTCCCACGCGCGCAGGCGCAACGGGATCTGCCCGGTCCCCAGCACCACCCCCAGGGCCTTTTCCAGCCGGGCAGCGTGCCCGGTGCTTCCGTTTCCTGTCCGTTCGGCTGCTCCAGTTTCCATGCGCCTACCCTAAGGCCGTGTTGGCTTCCGCGACTATCATGGGCAGGTGAGTCCTGACCCAACCGACGTGGTGGTCATCGGGGCGGGCCAAGCCGGCCTCTCGGCTGCCTACCACCTGCAGCGCCGGGGAATTGATTATGCCGTGCTGGACGCCGAGGAAGGGCCGGGCGGTGCATGGCGGCACCGCTGGAGGAGCCTGCGCATGGCCACGGTCAACGGAATCAGCGATCTGCCGGGCATCGCCAAACCGGAGGTGGATCCGGCGGAACCGAGCTCGGAATTCCTGACCCGGTACTTCGGAAGCTACGAGGCTGAGCTGGGTCTGTCCGTTCTCCGGCCCGTCAAGGTACGGGCCGTCAGGCGCGAAGATGATGACCCGGCCGGCCACTTGCGGGTCGAAACCACACGCGGGGACTGGACGGCCAGGGCCATCATCAACGCCACCGGTACGTGGACCCGCCCGTTCTGGCCCATTTACCCGGGCCAGTCCTCGTTCCGCGGCAGGCAATTGCACGTCGCCGACTACGTCTCCGCGGAGGAGTTCCGCGGCAAACATGCGGTGGTGGTGGGTGGCGGCATTTCCGCCGTCGGGCTGCTGGAAGAAATTTCCCGCGTCACCACCACCAGCTGGTTCACCCGAAGGGAACCGGTGTGGCGCGACGCGCCGTTCGATGCCACAGCGGGCCACGAGGCCGTGGCGCTCGTGGAGGACCGTGTCCGGCAGGGACTTCCGCCGCAAAGCGTCGTGTCCGTGACGGGCCTCATCTGGACACCAGCCCTCCGCGCGGCCAGGGGAAGGGGCGCCCTCGACCGGGAGCCGATGTTCACGTCCATCGAACCGGACGGCGTCCGCCGCGCCGACGGAAGCCTCCGCAAGGCCGACGTCATCCTGTGGGCCACCGGCTTCAGGGCGGAACTGGAACACCTCGCCCCGCTTCACCTGCGCGGGCCCGGCGGCGGAATCGCCATGGACGGAACCCGGGTGGCGGCCGAGCCGCGCGTCCACCTGGTAGGTTACGGGCCGTCGTCGTCCACCATTGGCGCCAACCGTGCGGGCCGCGCGGCAGTGACCGGGATCCTGAAGCTGCCTGGAATGGCGACGGCGGCGAAAACGGTAACGTGGGGGTGATGCCCCGGGACGCGAGGCGAACGAAGGCAACAGAAGGCGGCAGGACACCGGTGGCAGCAAACACCCTGGCGGACATTTTCAACGTCCTGCGCCGGCGGCCCGATGTCGAAGCCCCCAACCTGCAGGCCTGGGATGCCACGGACCGGCTGCTGCTGGAGACCGCAGTGCAGCTGGGGCGGGCCGGCGGTACCGTGGCGGTGATCAATGACCGCTACGGGGCCCTGACGCTCGGCGCCTCGGCAGTGCTTGCCCCGGCGTCGCTGCGCGTGCACCAGGACCTGATCACAGGGGAAAGGGCACTGCGGCTCAACGCGGCCGAACTGGGGGACGGGCCCGGGGCGGAGTTTGCCCAGCTGCCCCTGGGGCACCAGCTGCTGGCGGGAGCAGACACCATCCTGCTGCAGCTCCCCAAGACCCTCGCGGAACTGGAAGAAATCGCTGCCGCCGTGGCCCTGCATGCCGCACCGGACGTCCGGCTGCTGGCAGGAGGCCGGGTGAAGCACATGTCGCTGGGCATGAATGCCGTCCTTGAACGGTACTTCGTTTCGGTGCAGCCGCAGCTCGCACGGCAAAAGTCCCGGGTCCTCCTTGCCGCGGGCCCCAAACCCTCCACCGCGGCGCCCCGCTTCCCCGTGGTGGAGCACCTTGCCGGCCTGGACCTGGACGTGGCAGCCCACGGCGCAGTCTTTGCCGGCCCCAGGCTGGACATCGGCACGCGTTTCCTCCTGGCGTTCCTGCCCCGGATGAAACCGGCACGGCACGCCGTCGACCTCGGCTGCGGCACCGGAATCCTTGCCGCGATGTACGCGCGGCAGTTCCCGGCAGCCGCCGTGACAGCCACCGACCAGTCCGCGGCCGCAGTGCAGTCCGCCCTTGCCACCGCCCGCGCAAACGGCCTGGCAGACCGCATCAGCGTTCTGCAGGACGATGCGCTGAGCACCTTCCCGGACGCCGCCGTGGACACCGTGCTGCTCAACCCACCCTTCCACGTCGGTGCGGGCGTCCACGCCGGTGCCGGCCTCAAGATGATCCAGGCAGCCGGGCGGGTGCTGGCTCCCGGCGGCGAGCTGTGGACGGTCTTCAACCGGCACCTCGCCTACCTGCCGGCGTTGGAACGGTACGTGGGGCCCACCGTGGTGGAGGGGCGGAACCCCAAGTTCACCGTCACCCGAAGCACCCGCCGCCCCCTCTGACTGGAACGCGCCCGGCCACCGGGAGTCCACCGCCGGGAACCGCGGATCCTGCCGCGCCGCGCCGCCGCCCGCGCATATGGGCGGGGGACCACCCTTAACGTACGATTCAAAGCATCACCATCACGAGGTAGCCGAAGACGTTTAGGGGACACAGTGTCTGAGATCCGCCAATCCTCTCCGAGACGCGGAACCAACTTGCCCAGGATGGGGGATTTCAACCTCACCGTCATCCTTGACGCAATCCGCAGGACGTCCGGTGGCCTGAGCCGCGTTGAACTGGCCCAGATCGTGGGCCTGTCCCCGCAGACCATTTCGAACATCTCGCGCCGCCTGCTGGACCAGAACCTGATTGTCGAGGCCGGCAAGGAGGGGACCGGCCCGGGCAAGCCGCGCACCATCCTCCGCCTCAATCCGGGCGGCATGTACGCCCTTGGTGTCCACCTGGACCCCGCAGTCACCACGTTCGTGGTGCTGGACCTGGTGGGATCTGTTGTCCGGCACTCGCGGATCAAAACCCCTGGCGGAAACGATCCCTCCGCCGTGATCAGCACCATCGCTGCGGAAATCGACCAGCTCGTCGCCGATTCCGGCGTGGACCGCAGCCGCATCGCCGGCCTGGGCGTGGCTGCGCCCGGCCCCATCGACCTGGACAACGGCACGGTCGTGGATCCACCACTGCTGCCCGGCTGGGACAGGGTGGAGCTGCGCGAAGCGCTGGCCGGGGCCACCGGTTACTCGGTACTCGTTGACAAGGACGTCACCAGCGCCGCCGTGGCGGAGACATGGGCAGGCGGGCCCAGCGGCGCCGGCAGCTTCGTCTTCATGTATATGGGCACAGGCATTGGCTGCGGCATCGTCCTGAACGACGAAGTGGTCCGCGGCACGTCCGGCAACGCCGGGGAGATAGGACACATCATCGTCGATCCCGACGGCCCACCCTGCGACTGCGGCCTGCGCGGCTGCGTGAAATCCTCCTGCATCCCGCAGGTCCTGGTGGCGGAGGCGGAAGCAGCGGGCATCCTGGACGGATCCCGCGCGGGTAACAGCGGCGCCGAAGTCCAGCAAAGCTTCGCCCGGCTGTGCGCACTCGCCGACGGCGGGGGCGAACGCGCCGCTGCCATCCTGGACAAATCCGCCGTCCTGGTGGCCCGGGCGGTCTCCGTTGTCACCAACACCCTCGACGTGGAACGCGTCGTTTTCGGCGGCCCCTTCTGGAGCGGACTGGCGGAGCGCTACCTGGAGCTGATTCCGCCACTCCTGGATGCCAACAGCGACGTCAGGCTGATCCACCCCATCGAGGTTGTTGGCACGGGCGTCGGGGAGGACGTGGGAGCCATCGGCGCCGCCTCGCTGGTCCTGGAACATACCCTCGCGCCCCGGGCCCAACGGCTCCTGCTGGAAAGCTGAGGAACAGCATGCTTCGCCGGACATCGAAAACCGTCTCCCTGCTGGCCGCCGTGGTCCTTGCCCTTGCGGCCTGCACTCCCGGAAACCCAGCCGAGGGAAACAAGACCATCAAGGTGGCCTACCAGAAAACGGATTCGTTCAAGACCCTGGACACCATGTTCCAGGATGCGAAAAAAGAGTTCGAAGCCGCACACCAGGGCGTCACCATCGAACTGCAGCCCATCCAGGCGAACGACGACGACTACGGCACAAAGCTGGCCCTGGCCCTTCGCTCGCCTGCCACTGCTCCGGACGTCTTCTACGAAGACACCTTCAAGGTCCGCTCCGACGTGGACGCCGGGTACCTCCTGAAGCTGGACAGCCGGCTGGCCGGATGGGGTGACTGGGACAAGTTCAGCGACGGCGCCAGGGAGGCCGGGAAAGCGGACGACGGCGGCACGTACGCGGTGCCGCTGGGCACCGACACCAGGGCCATCTGGTACAACAAAAAGGTCTTTGCGGCCGCCGGCATTGGGTTGCCGTGGCGCCCGTCCAGCTGGCAGGACATCCTGGACACCGCAAGGAAGATCAAGGCATCCAACCCGGACGTCATCCCCTTCAACATGTATGCCGGCAAGGGCACAGGTGAAGGGACCGTGATGCAGGGCTTCTATGAGCTCCTCTATGGAACCGGGGCAAGCCTCTATGACACGGATTCGAAAAAGTGGGTCGTTGGGTCTGCCGGCTTCAAGGACTCGCTGACCTTCCTCAAGACCCTTTACGGCGAGAACCTCGCAGTGGCCCCGGCCGAGGCGCTGGACCCGAACATCTGGAAGAAGGTGTTCGGTGAATGGTTCCCGAAAGCAAAGCTCGGGGCAACCGTGGAAGGCTCCTACGCGCCGTCGTTCTGGCAGGCCGGCGGAAGCTACGCGTGGCCGGGCTACGAACAGGACATGGGCGTGGCCCCGTTCCCGACGCAGAACGGCGGCGCCCCCGGCGCGGTCAGCATGTCCGGCGGGTGGACTCTTGCCGTCGGGGCGGAAACCAAGCAGCCCGACCTTGCCTTCAACTTCCTCACCACGGCACTCAATGCCAAGAACTCGCTGGCCTTCACGGTGGCCAGCTCACAGATCGCCGTCCGGACCGACGTGGCCGCCGACCCCGCCTACCAGTCCGCCAACCCGTTCGTGAAGGACGTGTCCGGCCTGGTGGCCGTCACCAAATTCCGGCCTGCCACCTCCGACTATCCGCGGATTTCCGCTGCCGTCCAGGAAGCCACCGAGGCCGTGATCACCGGCAGCAGGAGCCCTGAACAGGCAGCGGCCGACTATGACACAGCCGTGGCCGGCATCGTGGGCGGCGACAAGACCGTCCGGAAGTAGCGTTGGCGGCCCACCACCGGACACGGCAGCTGCTCCGCTACCTGCCCGTCCTGCCTGCCGTCCTGCTGCTGCTCGTCTTCCTGGCCGGCCCGGTACTGTGGGCCTTCCACGCCTCGCTCACCAACGCCGGACTGACCGGCCGCAACGCAAGGAACCCCCAATGGGTGGGGCTGGAGAACTACCAGCGGCTGCTGGAGGACCCCGTCTTCCCGCTCTCGCTGGCGCTGACGGTCCTGTTTGTCGCAGGCTCGGCAGTCCTGGGCCAGAATGTGCTGGGACTGGCCCTCGCCGTCCTCATGCGCCGCGCACGTCCGATCGTCTCGGCAACTGTTGGCACCGCCGTCGTTGCCGCCTGGGTCCTGCCGGAAATCGTGGCCGCGTTCGCCGCCTATGCCTTCTTCAGCCGCGACGGCACGCTTAACCAATTGCTGGGCCGCTTCGGTGCGGGGGAAACCGACTGGCTCTACACCGTGCCCATGGCCGCCGTGATCCTGGCAAACGTGTGGCGCGGGACCGCCTTTTCCATGCTGGTGTACCGGGCAGCGCTCAACGGCGTCCCGGCAGAGCTGACCGAGGCCGCGCACATGGACGGGGCCGGTGCCTGGCAGCGGCTGGCGTTCATCACGCTGCCGGTGATCCGCGGCAGCATCGCCACCAACCTGATGCTGGTTACCCTGCAGACCCTGGCTGTCTTCACCCTGATTTGGGTCATGACTGCGGGCGGACCGGCCAACGGCAGCACCACGCTGCCTGTCCTGGCCTACCAGGAAGCCTTCAAATTCGGTGACATCGGCTACGGCACCGCCGTAGCGTCCGTCCTCATCCTGATCGGCGCCGTGTTTGGCGCAGCCTATCTCCGCCTCCTCAGTGAGCAGAAGCCGTGACTGCACCGAAATGGGCGGGACGGCGGCTCCCGCAGCAACAGCCCGGCCAGCCCAGCCCCAGCCGTCCACGCCGAGTGCAGCCCAGGCGCGGCCGTACCCGGGGCAACGCGTGGGCGGACGCGGTCCTGGTGCTGATTGGCGCCTGCTTCCTGCTGCCGTTGTTGTGGCTGGTGTTCGGTTCCGTGGATCCGGCCGCCGGACACGGCACCAGGGTTCCGCAGCAGCCCGGCCTGGACAATTTTGCTGCCGTCCTGACCCCCGAACTGCTGTTTCGTCCGCTGTGGAACAGCCTGCTGCTGTCCGCGGGGACCGGAACGGTTACCCTGGCGGCGGCCGTGCTTGCGGCGTACCCGCTCTCCCGCTACCAGTCCAGGTTCAACAAGCCGTTCCTGTACGGCATCCTGTTTGGCACCTGCCTTCCCGTTACCGCCATCATGGTGCCGGTCTACGGACTGTTCGTGCAGCTGCACCTGCTGGATTCCCTGCCCGCCACGGTGCTTTTCCTGGCCGCCACCAGCCTGCCGATGGCGATCTGGATGACCAGGAACTTCATGGACGCCGTGCCTCTGGCCCTGGAGGAGGCGGCCTGGGTGGACGGCGCCTCCAGGCTGGCCGCCCTGCGATCGATCGTGCTTCCGCTCATGCGCCCGGGCCTGGGTGTGGTGTTCATCTTTGTGTTCATCCAGGCCTGGGGGAACTTCTTCGTTCCGTTCGTACTCCTGCTGTCCGAGGGCCGGCAGCCGGCGGCAGTGTCGATCTTCAGCTTCTTCGGCCAGCACGGGGCAGTGGCCTACGGCCAGCTGGCCGCATTCTCGATCCTCTATTCGGTCCCGGTCCTGGCCCTCTACGTCTTCGTGGCACGCGGCTCCGGCAACTCGCTGGCCCTTGCGGGCGCAGTCAGGGGTTAGTCGATGTCCTCAAAGACCACGCCGAACGGCAGGGTGTCGTCGAGGTGGGCCTGGTGCCCGGTGGAGCCCGGGTTGTACACCACCCGGACACCGTGCAGCTTTTCCGCCGCAGACTGCATCAGGACAGGCCGGACCGTATCGATGAACATCTGGCTCTTGTCGGCGAGGTATTCCTTGTAGGTGGCTGGAAGCTCGATCATGGCAAAAGGATAGACCTGCAGACCCCGCATGGGGAGGGGTGCCCATTGCCGGGTTCCGGGCGCCGGGCTTGGATAGGATGGCGGGCGGGACACGGCCTTCCGGACCGCGCGCCCATCACCGTCTTCAGGGGGAGATCCAGTGCTTTCGACCAGCGTGCCCGCAAGAATCCAGCCTGCGGAGCTGGCCAGGGCGCAGCGGGTGGCCGCCGGCGTCGCACGCAGTTTCGATGCCAAGGTGGTGGGCCAGTCCCGGCTGCGGGAATCGCTGCTGGTGGGCCTGCTGACCGGCGGCCACATCCTGCTTGAGAGCGTACCGGGACTGGCCAAAACCACTGCGGCCCAAACGCTGGCCGAAGCCGTCAGCGCCGAATTCCGCCGGATCCAGTGCACCCCGGACCTGCTGCCCAGCGACATTGTGGGAACCCAGATCTACGACGCCGCCAAGGGAACGTTCCGCACCCAGCTGGGGCCGGTCCACGCCAACATCGTCCTGCTCGATGAAATCAACCGGTCCAGCGCCAAAACCCAAAGCGCCATGCTGGAGGCGATGCAGGAACGCCAGACGTCCATCGGCGGCCAGGACTACCGCCTCCCGTCGCCGTTCCTGGTCCTGGCAACGCAGAACCCCATCGAGCACGAGGGTACATACCAGCTGCCCGAGGCCCAGATGGACCGCTTCATGCTCAAGGACGTCCTGGACTACCCCAGTCCTGCGGAAGAGGCGCAGATCATCGCCCGGATCGACGCCGGCGTCTTCACGCCGGAACAGAAACCGGCGGCGGCCGCTTCCCTTGATGCCATCCTGGAGATCCAGGAACTGACCAGGCGCATCTACATTGACCCGGCGGTGATCAACTACATTGTGGGCCTGGTGTACGTGACACGGAACGCGGCCCAGTACATTGACGCCCGGCTCGCCGGGTTCATCGAGTTCGGCGCCAGCCCCCGTGCGAGCATCGCCTTCAGCCAGGCCGCCCGCGCCGTGGCACTGCTGAACGGCCGCGACCACGTCATTCCCGAGGACGTCAAGGCGCTGGCCCATCGGGTGCTGCGGCACCGCCTGATCCTGAACTTTGACGCGGTGGCCCAACAGGTTCCGGTGGAATCGGTAATCGACGCGGTCGTCGCCGCTGTCCAGACTCCCTGAACCCCTATGGCCGGCCTCCTCCAGCGGGTGAAATCGAAGATGGCCATCTTCGCCCACCGCAAAGCCCGCGGCATGCTCGACGGCGAATACGGTTCGGTGTTCAAGGGCCGCAGCCTGGACTTCGATGACCTGCGCGGCTATGTGCCCGGGGACGAAGTGCGCGACATTGACTGGAAGGCCACCGCGCGCCACGGCTCACCCCTGATCAGGCGCTACGCCGCCGTCCGCCGGCAGACTGTCCTCCTGGTCACCGATACCGGGCGCAACATGGCGGCGGAGGCCCGGTCAGGGGAGGCGAAGAAGGACATTGCCGTGCTCGCCCTGGGGGTCCTTGGCTACCTGGCCCACCGGCACGGGGACCTGGTGGGGCTCGTCTGCGGTGATTCAACGGCCACGCGTTCCCTGCCCGCAAAGGGCGGCGAGGCCCACCTGGAGCGGCTGCTGGGGCACGTGGACTCCCACACGAGCCTCGACGCGGCGCCCAGCCGGATCCAGGAACAGCTCGAGTACACGGCGCGCACCATCAAGGGACGCCACCTGCTGTTCGTCGTCGCGGACGAGATTGCCGCAGACGATGCCATGGCCCAACTCCTCCGCAGGCTGCGCGCCCAGCACGAGATCCTCTGGCTGACCGTCAGGGACGCAGACCTGGCACCATATCCCCTGACCGGTCAGGTTCCAAGCGCGGAGGTGGACTACTGCAGCGTGGCCGATTCCGCCCTGCTGCCATGGCAGCCTGCTGCGTCCGCCGCGGTGAAGGCCGCTTACACCAGGGCCACCGCAGAGCGCGACGCGGCGCGCAGGGCCATGCTCCGGGCCGCGGGGATTACTGAGGGGGAGGTGGCAGGCAGCGGAGACGTCATCACGGGTCTCTTCGCCCTGCTGGAGAGGCACCGGCGTGCAGGCTGATCCCGGATTCTATGGCCCGCTGCAGTACAGCCCCGCCTGGCTGTGGTGCGGCGCAGCGCTCCTGGCACTGGTTTCCGGGTGGTACGCCTACGTGTTTGCCTCCACCCGCAAGGCGGAACGCTCAGCGCGGCGCAGCTCCGCGCCCGGCAGGTCCGCCCTGACCGACCTGCCGGCCCTCAAAGCCGCCTACCTTCAGCGCATCAACGAGGTGGAGGAGGCAGCGGCGGCCGGGCATCTCGAGGCACGCGGAGCGCACCAGCAGCTCAGCCTGCTGCTGCGCGGGTTCGTCCGCGATGCAACCGGAGTGGACGCCACCAGGATGACGCACCACGATTTGGCGCGCCACCCGCTCCCGGCGGCGGCCGACGTCGTCCAAGCTCTGTACCCCGCTGAATTCGGCCCCGGTCCGCTGCAGTCCGTGAGCGTGTCCGCAGCAAAAGCTTCGGCGGCGGTGCGCTCGTGGAGCTGATGTTCTGGTGGCTGCTGCCGGTTGCGGCCGCTGCCGCAGGAGCGGCGGTATGGGCTGCCTTGCGCAGCAACCGGTTGTCCAACGGACGACGGCGGCCGGTTGCCCACGCCGACAGGCTGACCGCGCTGCCCGAATACCAGGCAGCCCTTCGCCGGCACCGGCGGTGGCTGGTCCTGGCCGGTGCCGCCTGCGGCGTGCTGCTGGTTTCCACTGCGGTTGCGGCGGCCCGCCCCCTTGACGTGTCCACCCTCCGTCCGGAGCAGCACAACCGCGACATCATGCTCTGCCTGGACACCTCCGGATCGATGAGCAGTGCCGACGCGGCAGTGGCGGACGTCTTTGCCGGCCTGGCACGGGAGTTCGACGGTGAACGGATCGGCCTGACCATCTTTGACAGCACCGCCATCCAGGTCTTTCCACTGACCGACGACTACCACTACGCCCAGGAGCAGCTCCACCTCGCGAGGGACGCGTTCGACGGCAAGCAGGGCAGCTCCGGATTCTTCGACGGCACATGGAGCGGCAGGGGTTCGTCACTGATAGGCGACGGCCTGGCATCGTGCATCAACAGCTTTCCCGGCTCCGACGCTGCGGGAAGCAACGCTCCCCGGCGCTCGCGGTCGGTGGTGCTGGCCACGGACAACTTGCTCTCCGGTGAACCGATCATGACCCTGGACCAGGCGGCGCGGCTGGCCAAGGACCGATCGGTGCACGTCCACGCGCTGAACCCGGGGGACCTGGACTATGGCAGCGGGACCGGCCAGCCCGGTGCCCAGCTCCGGGCGGCAGCGGAGTCCACGGGCGGCTCGTATTACGCCCTGGACAGCCCTGCTGCCGTGGCCGGAATAGTCACCGCCGTGGAGAGAACTGAAACGGCGGCCATCCAGGGCGCGCCGCGTGCTGTGTTCTCGGAGGTACCTGACCTGCCGCTGGCTGCTGGGCTGTTGTCCGCCCTGGCCCTGTGCGCAGTCCTGTGGCGGCTGCAGCGGGGCCGCCGCGGCAGCAGGGGGTGGCTGCGGCGGGGCGCCGTGGTGCTGCTGGTCATGGCAGCCGCCCTGCGGCCCGGCCTGCCCGGCGGATCGGTCCAGGCTGCCGCCGCCGACCTCAACGTGTTCTTCGTGGTGGACACCACCACCAGCATGGTGGCCGAGGACTACGGCAACGGCAGCCCGCGGCTGGAAGGCGTCCGGAAGGACATCATGGCCATCGCCGGGCAGTTGCCCGGCGCCCGCTTTTCAGTCATCACGTTCGACACCACCGCCCACGTCCGCATGCCCCTCAGCACGGATACGCTGGCACTCGAGACCATCACGGATGTCCTGGAACCCCAGGTGACTGCGTACGCCAAAGGCAGCAGCATCACCGCGGCGAGGCAGGTGCTCGCAGAGCAATTGGCCGCCGCCAGGGACGGCCATCCGGGCCGGCCCCGGCTGGTGTATTACCTGGGCGACGGCGAACAGACCAGCGGCAGGGAACCCGGGGCAATGACATTCGACGGCGGCCTGGTGGCCGGGGGAGCGGTGCTGGGCTACGGGACGGCGGCGGGCGGCCGGATGAAGGAGAACAGCGGACAGAAGATCACCGGACAGGAGAACAAAGGACAGGACAACTCAGGGCAGGAGGACGACGGCGGCACGTATGTCCAGGACAACCGCGCCGGCACCAGCGGAGACGCACTGTCGGTCATCGACGAGGGGAGGCTGCGGACCATCGCCGGCCAGCTCGGCGTGCCCTACGTCCACCGCGCCGCCGGCGATCCCGTGGGGGACATGATGCAGCAGGCACGCCCCGGCAGGGTGGAACGTGCGGATGGAGACGGCCCGACGGCGGCCGCAGCCGAGCTGTACTGGATCTTCGCCGCCGGCGCCTTCCTGCTGGCCCTGCCGGAGGCGGTGGGCATCGTCCGGCAGCTGTGCGGGTTGCCCCGCATGCGCCGCAGCGGAGGGGACCGGTGACTGCCAGGGCCCGCAGGAAACGCCTGCTCCTCTGGTCGGCGGTGCCCGTAATGCTGCTGCTGTGCGTCGCCGCCAAACTCCTGAGCCTCAATGTTCTTGCGGACCGTGCCGCGACCGGTTTTGCGGCAGGGAATGCGCCCGCCGTGGATGCCGCAGCAGAGGGCCTTGGCCTCGCCAACCTGGTGGAACCGCATAAGGCGCCGTTCGCTGCCGGTGACGCCGCGGTGCTGGCAGGAGACTATGGGGAGGCGAAGGCCCTGTTCGAACAGGCGCTGGGACTGGTCCCGGACGGAGCCGGCGATGAATGCCTGGTCCTGGTGAACCTTGTCCTGGTGACCGAAGGCCTGGGCGACCAGCGGCTCCAGGCCGGGGACCCGTCGTCGGCCGTTCCGCTTTTCAACGAAGCACTGGCAACCGCCGGGCAGGCACCGGAAGGCTGCCTGTCCCCGGACGCGGCAGCAGGAGCGGACGGGCGGTTGGCCGAAGCGCGGGAACGGCTGGAAGGAAAGCTTGGCGCCGCCGGACGGCCGGAGGACCCGGAGGATGCGCCGGGGAAGGAATCCCCGCAGGACGGGTCAGCGGCTGCACAGCAAAGCCAGCTGGACCGGCTCCAGGAGAATTCGCGGCAGGCCCAGCGGGAGCGGAACAGCGGGCGCGAACGGGAAGAATACTTGGACAGCGGCACTGGCACGGCGCCGGACCGCCCTTGGTAGGAACCCCGCAAGGCGAAGAAAATTCTGCCGCCGCAGGAAACAGCCCGTAAAAGTGCGTCTTAATTCGGCCCCGACTTGTCCCGGCCCCGCCCGGCCCCATAGAGTCATAGACAAGTTACCGCGGTAACGTGTCAGCGATCCTCCGTTCCGGAGGGTGTGGGTGCCCCCATGTGGGCCTGACATTTGCTCACGGACTACTTCATTCAAGGCGTAACAGTCGCGGCTGCGTCCTCGTGGAGTCCCTCCGTGTTCCCCAAACTCAAATTCATTGCCGGTTTCCTGTCCTGTTTCGTGGCAGGGAACCCCCAATGGCCCAAAGCCAAGGACGCAAATGTCACCACCAAGCCTGATTGACGCACATCCCAACCTCTCCGACACCGCTCCGGTGGCGCTTTCCTATGAGCTGTTCCCGCCGCGCTCTCCCGCGGCAGCGGAGACACTTTGGACCACCATCCGCGAGTTGGAAGCCACTGAACCGGACTACGTGTCCGTCACGTACGGCGCCAGCGGATCCAACCGGGACACCGCCGTCGAACTCATCAACCGGCTCCTGCTGGAAACCACGCTGCGGCCGCTGGCCCACCTCACCTGCGTGGGCAACACGCCGCAGGAACTTGCCGCGATCGTCGGCGAACTGCTGGACACCGGGGTTCGGGGCATCCTCGCCCTCCGCGGAGACCTTCCCAAGGACGCCAGCGCCCCGGCCACGGGTTCGCTCCGGTACGCCCAGGACCTGATCGAACTCATCCGCCGCGTGGAGCAGCGCCGGTCGGCCCTGCTGTGCGCAGGAAAGATCGCAGTGGGCGTGGCGGCATACCCAACCCGGCATCCGGAGTCGCCCAGCGAGGAGCACGACGTCGAGGTGCTGCTTGCCAAGCAGCGGTCCGGCGCGGATTTCGCCATCACCCAGGTGTTCTTCGAGACCAGGCAGTACGCCGACCTCCTCACCCGGGCCCGCCGTGCCGGGGTGACCATCCCGATCATCCCGGGCGTCATGCCGCTGACCAGCCTCCGCCGGTTGAACCGGCTGGGCCAGCTGACGGGCGTGGAACCCGCCCCGGAACTGATGGCCCGCCTGGCCGCAGCGGACTCCGACCTCGAACGCCTCCACATTGGTGTCGACGCCACCGTTGACCTGGCCAACGCCGCCCTTGATGCGGGTGCACCCGGCATCCACATCTACACCTTCAACGAGCACCAGAGTGCCTTGGAAGTGCTGGACAAGCTGGCCCTGCCGCGGCGCAGCCGTCCTGGCACCCGCCGCGAATCGATCGCCCGCAGCCAGCTCGCCAGCTGACCGGCGCCCACCTCACCAGCTTTCCTTCACCCACGCAGCGTTCGTACACGCCGCGTTCATCCGTGCTGCGTTCATCCGCGCACGCCCTCGACATCAGGAGTAACCCCATGACTGAACAGAACACCGCCCGCACGCCGTTTCCGGCAGCTTCACTCCTCGGCTACCCGCGGATCGGCCGCCGCCGCGAACTGAAGAAGGCCGTTGAGGCCTACTGGGCCGGCAGGATCGACGCCGGCGCCCTGGACGCCGCCGCCAAGGACATCCAGCTCAGCATCGCCAAACGCCTGCAGGAACTGGGCCTCACCGAAGCCGCCGCGGTCCCGGGCACGTTCTCCTACTACGACCAGGTCCTGGACACCACCGCGCACCTTGGCGCGGTACCGGCCCGGTTCGGCAAGCTCCTCAACGCCGGGGGCCAGCTGGACATCGACGGCTACTTCACGCTGGCCCGCGGCAACAAGGAACAGCAGCCGCTGGAGATGACCAAGTGGTTCGACACCAACTACCACTACCTGGTTCCGGAGATCGGCCCGGAGACCAAGTTCACCCTTGCGTCCACCGCCAAGGTTGACGAGTTCGCCTTCGCGCTGGCCAACGGCATCGAGACCCGCCCCTACATCGTGGGCCCGGTCACCTACCTGCTGCTGTCCAAAGCTTCCGACGACGCCCCCGCCGGCTTCGCGCCGCTGTCCCGCCTCGAAGACATCCTGCCCGTCTACGTGCAGCTGCTCGAAAAGCTCGCCGAAGCAGGCGTCGGCTGGATCCAGCTCGACGAGCCCGCACTCGTGGTTGACCAGGACACCCCGGCCGTCGAAATCGAAGCAGCCGTGGCCCGCGCCTACGAGGTCCTCACCGCTGCGGCCAACCGCCCGCAGATCCTCGTCTCCACCCCATACGGTTCCCTCGACGGACAGCTTGGGACCCTCGCCGCCACCAACATCGACGCCCTGCATATCGATGTCTTCAAGGGCGCCGTCCCCTCCGCAGCGGCACTCGCCGCGCTGGGCAACAAAACCCTGGTTGCCGGCGTCGTGGACGGCCACAACATCTGGCGCAACGACCTCGCCGCTTCGGCTGCCAAGCTGGATGAACTGACGGCAGCTGCCGGCAGGGTCACCGTTTCCACGTCCACCTCCACCCAGCACGTTCCCCATGACGTCGAGGAGGAGACACAGCTCTCCCAGCAGCTCCGCAGCTGGCTGGCGTTCTCGGACCAGAAGGCCGTGGAGGTCAAAACCCTCGCGTCCTACCTGGCCGACCCCGCTTCCGCCAAGGCCGCCATTGACCAGGCAACAGCCGTGATCGCTTCCCGCGCCTCCGAAGAGGGCGTCCGCCGCGCTGACGTCCGGGCCCGCACCGAGGCACTGACCGCAGCCGACTTCACCCGCTCCGACTATGCGGTCCGTGAAGCGGCGCAGGAGGAAGCACTGCACCTGCCGCCCCTGCCCACCACCACCATCGGCTCCTTCCCCCAGACCTCGGACATCAGGTCGGCGCGCGCCCGGAACAACAAGGGTGAGCTCACCGACGACCAGTACGCGCAGCTGATGAAGCACGAAATCAAGCGTGTGGTGGAGCTGCAGGAAGAGCTCGGCTACGACGTCCTGGTGCACGGCGAACCGGAGCGCAACGACATGGTCCAGTACTTCGCCGAGAACCTCGAGGGCTTCGACGTCACCGTCCACGGCTGGGTGCAGTCCTACGGTTCACGCTGTACGCGTCCGTCCATCCTCTGGGGCGACGTCACCCGCAGCGCTCCCATCACCGTTGAGTGGGCCAAGTACGCCCAGTCCCTGACCAGCAAGCCGATGAAGGGCATGCTCACCGGCCCCGTCACCATCCTGGCCTGGTCCTTCGTCCGCGACGACCAGCCCCTCGGCGAGACCGCCAACCAGGTTGGCCTGGCCCTGCGTGACGAAATCGCCGACCTGGAAGCTGCCGGCATCAAGGTCATCCAGGTGGACGAGCCCGCCCTGCGCGAACTGCTCCCGCTGCGCAAGGCGGACCAGGCGGATTACTTGAAGTGGTCTGTTGACTCCTTCCGCCTGGCCACCGCCGGCGCCGCCGACTCCACGCAGATCCACACCCACCTCTGCTACTCCGAGTTCGGCGTGATCATCGACGCGATCGACGGGCTGGACGCGGACGTCACCTCCATCGAGGCTGCGCGCTCCAGGATGGAGGTTGTCCACGACCTCGAGTCGCACGGCTTCGGCCGCGGTGTGGGCCCGGGCGTCTACGACATCCACTCGCCGCGTGTTCCGGGCGAGCAGGAAGTCACCGAGCTGCTGGCCACCGCCGTCAAGCACGTTCCGTCCCGCCAGCTGTGGGTCAACCCGGACTGCGGCCTGAAGACCCGGGGCTACGCCGAGACCGAAGAGTCCCTGCGCAACCTGGTCAAGGCCACGCAGACGGTCCGGGCCGGCCTGCTGGAGGCGGCCAAGTAAGACGGGAAACGACGCAACCGCGGCCGGTCACCCCAGGTGGCCGGCCGCCGTCGTCTGCGTCATCCGCCACCCGCTGACGGCCAGCCACACGGCCGCCACAACAATGGCCACAATGCCCACAAGCGTGGGCAACGAATTGGCTGCCGAAAATCCGGATTCCCCGATGATCCACCCCTGCGCCACATACGCCAGCCCGGACAGCGCCATGAGGTAGCCAACAATCCGGGAGGCGTGGCGGGCTGCGGCCACAGCAACACCAACCAGTACCAAGGCGGCACCCAGCAGGATGCTCTGGTAGCTGCGCATTCCCCATTCCAGCCAGCGGATGCCTTCAGCTGTGGCAAAACGGGGCGCCTTTTCCGGGTCCGGGGCAGCAGCCCACGCGTCCACCGCCTGTTTCAGGGCCACCCCGTCAACTGCCTGCAGGGCGGCGTAGAGCACAACTGCAGCAGCGGCGGACAGAGCACCAAACCGTGCGGCCCAGGCCAACGGGCGGCGCTGGACGCCGAGCGCGGTGCCCAACGTAACAAGTCCGGCCCCCACCAGCGCCATTCCCACGAACTGGCCCAGGTGCACGGCGGTCCAGATTCCGCTGTTCGCATAGGCGGTGAAGGACGCCACATGGTCGTTGGCGTCGTGGGACTCAGCATGCAGGATGCCGGCGAGAATCGAAACAAGCACGCCGGCGAGGAGCAGCGACGAAGCCAGCCGCCAGATGCCACGCCTGTCATCAACCACATCCATGGCCGCCCACCCTCCTTGGTGCCCGGGCGCTGTCGACCGGTCGACGGCCTAGGACTCCCAGACGATCTCGTCGTCCACCACGCCGTCCTGGTCGGCGGACGCCACCAGGACCTCGTCCGTGAAGTGCTCGCCCAGGGTGAAATCCAGGACAAAGTAGCGCTCGGGCTGGCCGGGGTAAATGCCCACATGGCCAAGTTTGAGGGCCTTGAGGAAGACCTCGTTGGTGAGCTGGCTGCGGTCTTGGACACCGAACACCTTGTGCAGGTGCTCGTCCTTGAGGGCGTTGCAGTGGAAGTGCAGATACTCCTGCGGACTGGTGCCCTCCTGCTCAAGTTCCTCAGCGATCATCTCGCGGACCTCGTCCA
The DNA here is from genome assembly GCF_059492155.1 of Pseudarthrobacter sp. Pseusp20. Classification (NCBI taxonomy): domain Bacteria; kingdom Bacillati; phylum Actinomycetota; class Actinomycetes; order Micrococcales; family Micrococcaceae; genus Pseudarthrobacter; species Pseudarthrobacter sp. Pseusp20. Next base: position 2,798,016 of record NZ_CP168521.1, on the reverse strand, counting down.
CCAGTTCCGGCAGGAAGCGCAGCCGGTACTCGACCTTGCGGAGCGCGGCTTCATCGAAGTTGTCGTGGGCGTTGATGTTCAGGTCGAGTTCCAGCGGGTGGCCACGCAGCTCATGTTTGGCGGCAAAGAGATGATCCATGCCGTGGTTGAGCTCGATCTCCCCAAAGTGCTGGCTCGCTACCTTGTTCATATTCTCAACATAGACCCGAAGGGCAGACCATTCCAGCGTTCTGCCCTAATTCACTGCCGTGCGCATCCCGGCAAGGGTTTCGGCCAGGAGGTCAACGAAAAGCTGCACCCGTGCCGTCTTCCGGTCATTGATCAGCAGCGCAAACACGTTCCGGGCCAGCCGGATCTCCGGGACGTCCAGCACCACAACGCCTGCCGGCTTGTTCCGGAGCGCGAGTTCCGGAACCAAAGCGGCTCCCAGCCCTGCGGCGGCCATCTCCAGGCTGGCATGGAAATCGTCGCTGTGCGCCACCACCCTGGGGTGCAGGTTGCAGCCGGCAAACAGCCGCTCGATCACCATGGCGTCACTGGTGCCGGGATGGTGCATGATCCACGGCATCTCCGAGAGGTGGTCGGCCGCGACCTTCGCGTCGGCCCGGAAACCCCAGCCGGCAGGCAGCACCACCCGGAAATCGTCGTCGCCAATCCATTGCCTGTTGATGGTGTTGGGCCAGGCGAAGCCGGTCTGGCCCACCTGGAACACCACGGCCAGGTCCAGGTCGCCGCCGGTACGCAGCCCCTGGATGGTTTGGCCGGGTTCAGCCACGGACACCCGCAGGTCGATCCCAAGTTTCTTCCACGCCGGGTTCTTCAGGATCCGCGGCAGGACATACGTGGCCAGGCTGGGGAAGATCCCCAGCCGCAGTTCCTGGCTTTCCGTGGCCTGGGTCCTGGAGGCGGCGGCCATCAGTGCCTCGATATCCGTGAGCACCTTTGCGGCGTGCCGCGTCATGACGACGGCGGCTTCCGTAGGAATCACGGCGCGCGCCGAACGCTGGAACAGGATGGTGCCCGTTTCCCGCTCCAAAGCCGACATCTGCTGGGACACGGCGGAGGCCGTGTAGCCGAGCGTTGCCGCTGCGGCAGCAAACGATCCCAGCCGCGTCACTTCAAGGAGGGTCTTCAGGTGCACCGGGTTTAACACCAGCCCACAGTACTTCACCCATCCACAGCCGGCACGGCACCGAATAGCCAGTTGTATACGCAGCCCAGCGGCAAATGTTCAGCAGAGGAGCATGAATTGTCACCTAACCCAGCAGGAAGTCCAGGCGGGCGGCGGCGCGTCGCCGTGATCGGCAGCGGCGTGGCCGGATTGACGGCCGCCTACGTGCTGAACAGGCAGGACGACGTCACCCTGTTCGAGGCGGACTCACGGCTGGGAGGCCATGCCCACACCCACGACATGCCGCAGCCCGACGGCAGCGTCATCGGGGTGGACACCGGGTTCATCGTGCACAACGAACGGACCTATCCCACACTGCTGCGGTTGTTCGCCGAACTCGGCGTCGAGACCCAGGACTCCGAGATGAGCATGTCAATCCGCTGCGACGGCTGCGGGCTGGAATACGCGGGGGCACGGGACGGCGCCCGCGGCATCATCGCCAAACCCTCCAGCCTGCTCCGCGGCCGCTACCTGCTGATGCTGCTGGAGGTGACCCGTTTCTACCGGAAGGCGAGGGAGTTGCTCAGGACCGCGCCGGCGTCGGCCGTCAGCGGCGAGGTGCCGGTGCCGGTGCCGGAACTGACACTTGGCGCGTTCCTGGAACGGGAGAAGTTCAGCCCTTACTTCATCTCCCACTTCATGACCCCCGTGGTCAGTGCAGTCTGGTCCTGCGACCCCACCACCGCCCTTGCCTACCCCGCGCGGTACCTCTTCACGTTCCTGGGCCACCACGGCATGCTGGGGATCAAGGGCTCGCCGCAGTGGCGCACCGTCACCGGCGGCTCTGCCCGGTACGTGGAAAAGCTCGCCGCCACGCTTGCCGACGTCCGGCTCAACACGCCCGTCACTGCCATCCGGCGCCTGCCCAACGGCGTGGAGCTCGAAACGGCCAGCGGGCCGGAAGAGTTTGACGCCGTCGTTGTCGCCACCCATCCCGCGCAGGCTCTCCGGTTCCTGTCCGACGCCACACCGGAAGAGAAGGAAGCGCTGGGCGGGATGCCGTATTCGGTGAACCACACCGTGTTCCACCGGGACCCGGCAGTCCTGCCCGCCGCGGACAACGCCAGGGCGTCGTGGAACTACCGGCTCCCGGCGTGCGACGCGCGACCCGACAAGGTTCTGGTGAGCTACGACCTGACCCGGCTGCAGCGGCTGCATCCCGTGGACGGAAAGCCGTACCTGGTGAGCCTGGGGGAGTCGGAACTGATTGCCGGCACCGCCGTGCTGGAGCGCATGGTGTACGAACATCCGCAATACACGCCGGAATCCCTCCAGGCCCAGCAGGCCATCGCCGCGCTGAGCAACAACCGGATCGCCTACGCCGGGGCCTACCTTGGCTGGGGCTTCCATGAGGACGGTGCCCTCTCCGGGGTGCGGGCGGCCGAGAAACTGGGCCGCACCTGGCCGGAGGCCCGCGCGGATGAACCGGGCAACTCCTCCGGCGAGGGGGCGCGGGAACTGCTGTCCACGGAACGGGCATGATCATGGACGCCTCGATTTTCCGCACGTCCATCTCCCATGTCCGGCGCAGCCCCTTGAAGAATGCGTTCACCTACCGCAGCTACAGCTGGTTCGTGGACCTGGACCACATGCCGCGCCTGCCGTTCCTGCTCCGGCCGCTGGCAGTGTTCCGCGCCGGAGACCACCTGGGCGATCCCGGCGCAAGCATTCGGGCCAACGTGGAGCGCTACCTGCGCACCCAGGGGGTGGAGCCCGACGGCGGACCCATCCACATGCTCACCAGTGCCAGGGTTTTTGGCTACGTCTTCAACCCGCTCACCCTGTTCTGGTGCTACCGCTCCACCGGGGAACTGCAGTGCGTGGTGGCCGAAGTCCACAACACCTACGGGGAGCGGCACTGCTACCTGCTGCGAACCGATCCCTCCGGGCGGGCCTCGGTGCCGAAGGCGTTCTACGTGTCACCCTTCAACGACGTCGACGGCGAGTACCGGATGAAGCTCCCGGCCCCGGGGGACAGGCTTGCCGTATCAATCATCCTGGAGCGGGAGGGGCACCGGCCCTTCGTGGCCACCATGGACGGACGGCGCCGCCCCGCCACCGTTTCGAACATCCTGGCGGCGGCTTTCGCGGTGCCTGCCGCGCCGCTGCTGGTATCCGCCCTGATCCGGATACAGGGCATTAAACTCTGGGCAAGACACCTGCCCGTCGTTGCCAGACCACCCCACACTTCACAGGAGGCAGTTCAATGACCATGACGGACGATAACGGCACCACCGCAGGCCGTGTCGAAGGCAAGGCCGGCGGACCATCCGCCGGACACGTGCCCGCAGCCTGGGGCGCAACCGGGGTGCCGGCGTCGCCCGCCATCATCAATCCCGACCTGTGGCCAGGTGTTGCCCAACCGCCGTCGGGCATGAAAGCCGGACTGGCCGGCAGGACAGCCGGCCTGCTGTTCAGGGGTGCAGTCAAGCGGCTGCCGCTCCGCGTCGAATATCCGGACGGGGCCGTGCTCGGAATCGGCGGCCCGGAGGCCCCCGTGATGACCATGCTGCGGCCCGACGCCTTCGAGGCACGGATCGGAGACAACGGCCTGATCGGTCTGGGCGAATCCTTCATGGCCGGCGACTGGGAAGCCTCGGACCTCGCCGCGCTGCTCGAAGTCTTCGCTGCCTCCGTGGACACGCTGATCCCCATGCCGCTGCAGAAGCTGCGCTCGCTGTACCTGCCCCGGACACCCCGCCAGGAACGCAACGCCGAACAAAACACCCGCAGCAACATCTCCCGGCACTACGACCTGTCCAACGACCTGTTCTTCAACTTCCTGGACTCCACCATGAGCTACTCCTCGGCTTTGTTCCCGGAGAAGGCGGGTCCGCTGTCCACCGTTGCATGGGACTTCCTGGCCGAGGCCCAGCGGGCCAAGATCGACCGGCTGCTGGATAAGGCCGGCGTGGGCGAGGGGACGCGGCTGCTGGAAATCGGCACCGGCTGGGGCGAGCTTGCCCTGCGTGCCGCCGCCCGCGGCGCCACGGTCTACAGCGTCACGCTGTCCAGCGAGCAGCAGGCGCTGGCGCAGGAACGCATTGAGGATGCCGGATTCGCGGACCGCGTGACCGTTGCCCTGCAGGACTACCGGGCGGTGGAAGGCGAGTACGACGCCGTGGTCTCGGTGGAAATGATCGAGGCCGTGGGGTACGAGTACTGGCCCATTTACTTCCAGACCATCGACCGCGTGCTGGCACCCGGCGGAAAGGTGGCCATCCAGGCCATCACCATGCCGCACGGCCGCATGCTGGCCACCCGCAACGCCTACACCTGGGTGCACAAGTACATCTTCCCCGGCGGGTTCCTGCCGTCCGTCCGTGCCATCGAGAGCGTGACCCAGCAGCACACCACCCTTCGGGTAAGGGAGCGCATGGGGATGGGTGACCACTATGCCGCCACCTTGCGGCTGTGGGAGGAACGGTTCCTTTCCCGGTCCCGGGAAGTGGGGGAGCTCGGCTTCGATGCAGTGTTCCAGCGGATGTGGCTGTTCTACCTCTGCTACTCGCGCGCAGGTTTCCAGTCCGGTTACCTGGATGTCCAGCAGATCGTGCTGGACCGCCGGGAGGCGCAGCTATAGCATTCGGCAGAAGCAAGGGGAATCGGGGGTTCAGGCATGAAACTGAAGACAGTGGCATGGACGACGGCGGCGACGGCCGCCACAGCCGCCGCGGGCGGAGTGGCCACGGATCCGCAGGGCAGCTGGTACCTGCGGCTGCGCAAGCCGGACTGGCAGCCGCCGGCCATCCCCTTCCCGCTGGTGTGGACGGCCCTGTATGCAGACCTCGCGGTGACGTCCGCCGTCGCACTGGACCGGGCTGCTGAACTGGACCGGGCTGCTGCCACCCCGGCCGGCACATCCGACCCGGGTGGCAAGGGCTCCCGCCGGGAGCTCCGCGCCTACCGGGGTGCATTGGCTGCCAACCTGGTCCTCAATGCATCGTGGAGCTGGTTCTTCTGGCGCTCACGCAGGCCCTGGCTTGCGGCGGCCGAGGCCGCCCTGCTCGCCGCCAGCAGCGCCGATCTGGTGCGCCGCACCTATCGGCTGAACCGTGCGGCCGGGGTATCGCTGGCTCCCTACGCGGCGTGGTGCGGCTTCGCCACGGCGTTGTCCACCGCCATCGCCAACCTCAACTCCGCCAAGCGGTAGGAAACCCCGGGCAAGCTGGACACACCTTCGCCGCAGGGAGCGGAACCCGGGTCCGTGACCACTACATGTAGTGGTCACGGACCCTCTTCATGCGGAAGGAAACAGGGCGCGACACGCCGCAGCCGTGCGACACGCGGTCCTTTAAATGTGGCTAAGTACTCCACAGGGTGTGGACCCAGCCCGCAAAAAACCCGCGATTCCGGGCATTTTTCCCGCCCCTGCCTGTGGATTAACGGTGCATTAAATGACATACTTGTAATACATCATCTTGGGGTTCCAAAGAGGCGTCTGCACTACATGTAGTATCTACATACAGCTGGACGGGGACACCGGGCCAGCAAGATTTCAACTAAGGGGACAGGGACAATGACCGTAACGGTTTACACGAAGCCTGCTTGTGTTCAGTGCAACGCCACCTACCGCGCGCTCGACAAGAAGGGCATCACCTACCAGAGCGTTGACATCTCCCAGGACGCCGAGGCACTCGAGCGACTGAAGGCACTTGGCTACATGCAGGCTCCCGTTGTGGTCACCGACCAGGACCACTGGTCCGGCTTCCGCCCCGACAAGATCGAGGAACTGGCACTTTCCGCCGTTTCCTCCGTGGCTTAGGAGTTCCGCTTCTCCTGCCGGCAACCAGCAACCAGCTGAGGTGACTCACGTGGCAGCACCAGCAGCACAGCATGACCGCGAGGCCTTACCAATTCACCAGGTTGTTCCCATCCACGCGGCTCAGCGCGTGGAGGTGTCCCCGCCGGCCGGGCCGCAGGACCAGGCTGAACCGGTCCGCACCGGCAGCCAGCTCATCTACTTTTCATCAGCATCCGAGAACACCAGCCGCTTCGTCGCGAAGCTAGGCCGTGAGGTTGCCCGGATCCCGCTCTATCCAAAGGACGCACCCCTCCTCGCTACCCGGCCATTCGTGCTGGTGGTGCCCACTTACGGTGGCACCGGGGGAGAGGGGTCCGTTCCCAAGCAGGTCATCCGATTCCTCAACAACCCGCAGAACAGGAAACTGCTCCGCGGCGTGATTGGCGCCGGAAACACAAACTTCGGGGACAACTACTGCATGGCCGGGGACATCATCGCCGCCAAATGCCACGTACCCCACCTCTATCGATTCGAACTTATGGGAACGCCGGAAGACGTTACCCGGGTCAACCAAGGATTGGACACGTTTTGGACACGACTGTCGCAGACACAGAAGTAACCAGGTCCCGGAAGCCTGAGATGCCCGCCGCGTATAAGGGGTTGGGCTATCACGAGCTGAACGCCATGTTGAACCTCTATGGTCCCAACGGCGAAATCCAGTTCGGCGCCGACCGCGAGGCCGCGCACCAGTACTTCCTGCAGCACGTGAACAACAACACGGTGTTCTTCCATGACCTGGAGGAGAAGCTCGACTACCTGGTGAAGAACCAGTACTACGAGCGCGAGACGCTGGACCAGTACACGATGAACTTCATCCGTGAGCTGTTCAACCGCGCCTACAAGAAGAAGTTCCGCTTCGAGACCTTCCTGGGTGCCTTCAAGTTCTACACCTCCTACACGCTGAAGACGTTCGACGGCAAGCGCTTCCTGGAGCGCTACGAGGACCGCGTCTGCATGGTGGCACTGCACCTGGCGCGCGGCAACGAGCAGCTGGCCCTGCAGATGGTGGATGAAATCATCGAAGGCCGTTTCCAGCCGGCCACCCCCACGTTCCTGAACGCGGGCAAGAAGCAGCGCGGCGAGCTGGTCTCCTGCTTCCTTCTCCGCATCGAAGACAACATGGAGTCGATCGGACGCTCCATCAACTCCGCCCTGCAGCTGTCCAAGCGCGGCGGCGGAGTGGCCTTCGCGCTGACCAACATCCGCGAGGTGGGCGCGCCCATCAAGCAGATCGAGAACCAGTCCTCCGGCGTCATTCCCGTGATGAAGCTCCTCGAAGACAGCTTCTCCTACGCCAACCAGCTCGGTGCCCGACAGGGTGCCGGCGCCGTGTACCTGCACGCGCACCACCCGGACATCTACCGGTTCCTGGACACCAAGCGCGAGAACGCGGACGAGAAAATCCGCATCAAGACCCTCTCCCTGGGCGTCGTCATTCCGGACATTACGTTCGAACTGGCCAAGAAGGACGAGGACATGTACCTGTTCTCGCCCTATGACGTCGAACGCGTCTATGGCATGCCGTTCTCGGACGTTTCGGTCACCGAGAAGTACTACGAGATGGTTGACGATTCCCGGATCAAGAAGACCAAGATCAAGGCACGCGAGTTCTTCCAGACCCTCGCCGAGATCCAGTTCGAATCCGGCTACCCGTACATCATGTTCGAGGACACCGTGAACCGGGCCAACCCGATCGACGGCAAGATCATCATGTCCAACCTGTGCTCGGAGATCCTCCAGGTTTCCCAGCCCACCACGTACAACGATGACCTGTCCTACGCCGACACCGGCAAGGACATCTCCTGCAACCTTGGTTCACTGAACATCGCCAAGACCATGGACTCGCCGGACTTCGGCCTGACCATCGAGACGGCCATCCGTTCCCTCTCGGCTGTCTCGGACATGTCCAACATCACCTCGGTGCCGTCCATCGCCAAGGGCAACGACCAGAGCCACGCGATTGGCCTGGGCCAGATGAACCTGCACGGCTACCTCGCGCGGGAGCGGGTCCACTACGGCTCTGAAGAGGGCCTGGACTTCACCAACATCTACTTCTACTCGGTGGTGTACCACGCCGTCCGCGCCTCCAACCTGCTGGCCATCGAAACCGGCCAGACGTTTGGCGGCTTCGAGAAGTCCAAGTACGCGTCGGGGGAGTTCTTCGACAAGTACACGGAGCAGGAATGGGTTCCGCAGACCGAGAAGGTCCGCGAGCTCTTCAAGAACGTGCACATCCCCACGCAGGAAGACTGGCGCGCGCTGAAGGCTTCGGTCATGGAGCACGGCATCTACAACCAGAACCTGCAGGCCGTGCCGCCGACGGGCTCGATCTCCTACATCAACAACTCCACCTCCTCGATCCACCCGGTGGCGTCCAAGATTGAGATCCGCAAGGAAGGCAAGCTGGGCCGCGTGTACTACCCGGCGCCGTACCTCACCAACGACAACCTGGAGTACTACCAGGATGCGTACGAGATCGGCTACGAGAAGGTCATCGACACCTACGCCGCCGCCACCCAGCACGTGGACCAGGGCCTGTCCCTGACGCTGTTCTTCAAGGACACCGCCACCACGCGCGACATCAACAAGGCCCAGATCTACGCCTGGAAGAAGGGCATCAAGACCATCTACTACATCCGTCTCCGCCAGCTCGCGCTGGAAGGGACCGAAGTTGAGGGCTGCGTCAGCTGCATGCTGTAGCTTCAACCAACGCGACAGTACGACGGCGGGCGCCCGCCCGCCGTCGTACGCTTTAACTTAGAGAAAACCCACCCAACGCATAGGGGATGACATGACCGAGAAGGTCAAGCTGCTCAGCCACGTCGAGGCCATCAACTGGAACCGCATCCAGGACGACAAGGACGTCGACGTCTGGAACCGCCTGGTCAACAACTTCTGGCTGCCGGAAAAGGTGCCGCTGTCCAACGACGTCCAGTCCTGGAACACGCTGACGCCGGCCGAGCAGCAGCTCACCATGCGCGTATTTACCGGCTTGACCCTGCTGGACACCATCCAGGGCACGGTCGGTGCGGTGTCCCTGATTCCGGATGCCCTCACTCCGCACGAGGAGGCTGTGTACACGAACATCGCCTTCATGGAGTCAGTGCACGCCAAGAGCTACTCCTCCATCTTCTCCACCCTGGCTTCCACCAAGGAGATCGACGAGGCATTCCGCTGGTCCACCGAGAACGAGAACCTTCAGAAGAAGGCGCAGATCGTCATGGACTACTACCAGGGTGACGATCCGCTGAAGCGGAAGGTGGCCTCCACGCTGCTGGAAAGCTTCCTGTTCTACTCGGGCTTCTACCTGCCCATGTACTGGTCCTCCCGCGCCAAGCTGACGAACACCGCCGACCTGATCCGCCTGATCATCCGTGACGAAGCTGTTCACGGTTACTACATCGGCTACAAGTTCCAGAAGGGCCTGGAAAAGGTCTCCGAGGAACGCCGCCAGGAGATCAAGGACTACACGTTCGAACTGCTGTTCGAGCTGTACGAAAACGAGGTCCAGTACACCCACGACCTTTATGACGGCGTGGGCCTGGCCGAGGACGTCAAGAAGTTCCTGCACTACAACGCCAACAAGGCCCTCATGAACCTGGGCTACGAGGCGATGTTCCCGGCGTCCGTCACCGACGTGAACCCGGCCATCCTGTCGGCCCTGTCCCCGAACGCTGACGAGAACCATGACTTCTTCTCGGGCTCGGGTTCGTCCTATGTCATCGGCAAGGCCGTCAACACGGAAGACGAGGACTGGGACTTCTAGACTTTCTTCTTTTCAGGATCCGACAGCAAGGGACTCCGCACGTTTTGTGCGGGGTCCCTTGCTGCCATATCCGGCAGTTCATTTGGCATCGAGGTAGGTACGAAGGAATGCTTCTCCCGCAGATGGCGGTTCCCGAAAATAGTCCACGGTCCCCCTCACCGCGGTGGGCATAGGAGGATATGGATGTTGCCGTTCTGTGGCTTGCTGCCCCAACGAACACGGCCAGTGAGGTGCTTCCCAGTCCTGATGTTCGCTTTTGTATCTCCGCCCTGATGGTGAAATCCAGCCGGGCGGCTCGTTCTGTGATGCGGGGGTCGGTGTCCAGCCGCTGGCGTGTTTGAGTCTGTGGTGCCGGGGACAAGGCTGTCCCAGGTTGCTGATCCCGGTGGTTCCGCCGTGATGCCAGGCCAGGAGGTGGTCTGCTTCGTTGTCCAGGGACTGGTTGCTGCACCCGGGGAACGGGCATCTGCCGTCGCGCATTCGTAGCCAGTTCCGCATGGCCTTCGTCAGCCGGTAGCTTGTGCGGCCGATTTCCAACGGGGCCCCGTCCCGTGGATCTATGAGCACCCGATGGAACGAATCCGCTCCATTGGTTAGGAGATTCCGGGCCATGGAGGCAGGGATGGGTCCGAACCCGTCCAGCGTGGCCGGTTCCTCTGTCAGCCCCAGCAGTGAGAAGACGGGAACGGTGATCAGGACCTCGGCCCGGGGCGTAGGGACATCGGCCATGCCGGGTCCTCCGGCCTCAGCCCCGCCGCCGCTGATGCCGTTGTCGCTTCGCAGGACTGCCGCAGCAAATACGTCTGCCCGTAACTGGGTGAGCGTCCGGTTCTCGTGGGGCCCTTGCAGGCCCCGGGCGATGGCGGTAATGCGGTTCCAGATCGCAGCCGCCTGGTCCGCGGGCAGGTAGGCAGACACCCGCGCCATGCCGTCCTGCTCCGGGGTATATTCCAGGCACCTGTCCCGCGCTCCCTTAGCATGGCGTTTTTCGATGCTGTCCGGGTGGTGCCGTTCGCGCCAGGTCCTGGCCTTCCGCCGGAACCTGAAGGCGGGCATCTCGCCGGCCGGGCAGCCTCGGGCAGGATTGGCCGCGTCAGCGCCGAGGAAGTGTGCCTCAAGTACCCGCGCTGCGTCACAGTCAAGGGTGGCGGTCTCGTCCACCATCACCCTGGCGTGTTGCCACGAGACAGTTCCCGCCTGCAATGCTGCCAGGGTGAGTGGCAAGAACGTAGCCAAAGCATGGGATTGCTCCAACAGCATGCCTGCAGCCCGATCGCCGATGGCCAGTACACAGCCCACCTCGGCCGCTATTGCCATTTCCTGCGCCTGGACGGGCATGTCAGGAGGCGCGGCAGATCGCGCGGAATCCGCATATCTGGCCGTTGCCTCCGCCTTCAACGCAGCGACCCGGGCCTCGGTTCGTGAAATTCCGGCAAGGATGTCCAGGCACCCGTCAGCGACGGCGGCCAAGGGGTCGGCGTGCTGGGGGAACCCGTTACGGGACTCAGCCACCTCGGCGCGGAGCAGGGCAATCGAGGAGTCGATCGCTTCAAAAGCCGTTGTCACCGCTTCGCTTCCCATGTACTCATCATCCAAGGGGGGTGTGACATTTTGCGGGCCACCACTCCGCGCCAACAACCGCACTTTCAGCACGCACTCTCGAAAAGCTTTGCAGGCATCCACCGCGTGTATGACCTGCAACGGCGCGGTCTGGCATATTGGAGCCACTAGCCGTTAACCGGAAGGGGAAACCACGTGGGTGCATGGGGCTACCTGCCGTTTGAGAACGACGACGCGCTGGACTGGCTGGACGAGCTGGAGACCGGAGGGGTCGACGTCGTGCGCCAGGCGTTGGCGAAGGCAGGTCACAGGTATGTCGAGGCACCCGAAGGGGCTGTCGCTATCGCCGCCGCCGAAGTGACCTCCGCCAGCCAAGGCAACCCGCTGGGCGATTTCCCGGAGACCGTGGCGACCTGGGTGGCTGCCCGCGGGGCAGAGGTCACCGCCGAAGACGTGGAGATGGCACTGGAAGCAGTTGAACGGGTTGCCGGGGAGAAGTCCGAGCTTGCTGAACTGTGGGACAACGCTGACGAACCGGAATGGCGTGAATCACTTGAAGACCTCAAGGAACGGCTGCGGACAGCTTTGCGGTAGACCCGCCAGTACCGTCCAGGCTCCCTGGCATCAGACTTCAGGAAGAGTGCAGGTATGCCCGTCGGCGTCCATGGGATAGCCGCAGAGCGGGCATGCCGGACGCCCGGCACCCACTACCTCCCGGGTCCGTTTGGCGAATGCGCGGGCGGTGCCCACCGGCATCCGCACCAGCAACATTTCGGCCACGTCAGCGGCGTTCCCAGCAAGCAATTCGACGGCTTCGTCAGCACCGACTTCAATGATCGGGTAGGCCTCTATCACAACCTGCGCCGTTGTCGGGTCCCAGCCCAAACTCATGGCGCCGGCCCTGAACTGTTCCTGGACTGCCTCGAGCTGGTCATTGTCGACGAGCTCGATGGGAGTACCCGTGGGAACACTGAAGGGATTGCCGTCAAGGGCGATGAGCTCGTCGAGGATTTCGTCAATCTTTTCGGCGAGCTGGGCAGACTGCTGCTTCTCCAGTGCGATGCTCACAATTTGCCTACCTGCACGTACCTGCAGGTAGAACGTTCGCGCCCCTGGAACACCGATGGTGCCGATGACGACCCGGTCAGGCCAGGCAAACTCATGAACACGTGTGGGCATGTCAGTAGTTTAGGCACATCAGGCTTCGTGCGCCGTTTGCCCGGCGGCGCCGCCGGCCTGGTCGGGGCCGGCAATCGACGCCATCGTGCCCGTGGCGATGGCCGTCACCGGCTGCTTCCAAACCTCAGCGCAGGCTCATCAGTCCTCCCGCAACAGCGGAGAGGCGCCGGGAGGAGGCAAGCCCGAGGTGATACACGTGCAGTTCCCTGGCTCCCGCTGCACAAAGCACCTGCCACTCGCTTGCCAGCCTGCCGCCGTCGGCCGTCTTCGGCGGCAGCGCCAGGACATACGCACCCACCCGCAAACCGGCGGCCAACATGGCTTCGACCGTCACGGCGCCTTCGCTGGGCTCGCCCCAGCAAGGTACGACGGCGGTGAGGTTACCCCGGTGCCCCCAGAGCCTGCTCCTGCGGAGCGCCTCCACCGGAACGAAGGGCCCCGTGGCCCAGGGGTCCGGCGTGGCGTGCAGCGACAGCCGGGGGCGGGAGCCGGTGGCTTCGATCGCGGCCAAGCACTCATCCAGCAGCATCGCCGTGGCATCCCACCGGACCTCCAGGAGGGGAAGGAACGCCGCTGCCCCGGACGCAAATGCAGCTGTCATTCGGGCATCATCGGCCTGCGCGACGGCAGAGCGGACCCGGCTTTGATACCCGGCGGCGGGCAACCCGCGGGCCTCGTACCCGGTGGCGCATGCATCGCAGAAGCACAGCGACAACAGCGCCTGCACCCAGGTTGAGTACTCGGCTCCCTCGGTCTTCTCATGCCGGTTCTGGTGGCTGAAACCCAGCGGACCCGCCGCTTCGAGGATTAACCCATCCGGCTGTCCCATCTCCAGGACTTGGCGCACCAGGGACGCAGCGTAGGAGCGGACCTGAGGCTGCGACGGGCACAGCGCGTACCTGTAGACCTCGTCGAAGGCATTTTGTACGCAGAGGCCGGGGCTGTTTCCGCCCACTGCGCTGGAGTGGGTCAGCACCGTCCACGCGTCCACGGGAAGGCCCTCCGCCTGAAATGCCGCTGCGGCCTCGCCGAATCCGTTCTCCGTCCCGGTCCATTCCCTCGCGTTGCCGGGTATCAGCTGCCGGCCTGCGAAAGCACCGCCTTCCGGAACGTAGAGGGCTGCCGACCGGGCGTCCACCACGCGGCGGGTGGGATGCCGTGGGGTTCCGGCCCGCACCGAGTGGTATGCGGCCGCAAGCGCCACGCGGTCAACGCCGGTGTCCCTGACCCATGACACCGCCTTCGGGTCGCCCAGTACATCCCACGGATAGAGATAGCCGGTAACCTGCATCACCTGCGGACCTACCACCGGGGGAGGGCAGCCGTGAAGTCGGGGACAAAACGCTGCATGTAGCCCGTGTCATCCCGCGCCGTCATGCGGGCGTCCAGGTACTGCTGGTGGAGTTCAGCCAGTTTCTCCCGGTTCAGCTCCACGCCAAGGCCGGTGCCGGTGGGAACCGGCACGCTGCCGTCCACAAACTTCAGGGCTCCGGGCTTGACCACGTCGTTGTGCCCGTTCCAGGGATAGTGGGTATCACAGGCGTACGTCAGGGCAGGCGTTGCGGCGGCGACGTGGACCATGGCAGCAAGACTGATGCCAAGGTGGGAATTGGAATGCATGGACAATCCTATTCCGAAGGTTTCGCAGATGGTGCCCAGTTCCCGGGTGTGGCGGAGGCCGCCCCAGTAGTGATGGTCACCGAGGATTACCTGGACGGAATCGAGTTCCACACTCTTTTTGATGTGGTCGAAGGCCACGACGCACATATTGGTGGCAAGCGGCATGGGGGCAGCAGCCGCGACCTGGCCCATTCCCTCCAGGCCCGGCGTCGGATCTTCCAGGTACTCAAGCAGCCCGCTCGTTTCGGCCGCCACCCATTTCGAGGTCTCCACCGTCCAGGCAGTGTTGGGGTCCAGCCGGAGCGGAAGGTTCGGGAACGCTTCACGCAAAGCCCGGATAGCTTCAATTTCACGGGCGGGTGGAAAGACGCCGCCCTTGAGTTTGATGGATTTGAATCCGTACTCGGTGATCATCCGGCGAGCCTGCCGGACGATGCCCTCCGGATCCAGCGCCTCGCCCCAGCCGTCGGAAATGGCCGGGCGTCCATCGTGAGCAGGGTGTTCAGCCCACTTGTAGAAGAGGTAGGCGCTGAAGGGGACCTCGTCCCGCACAGTGCCGCCGAGCAGTTCGCTCACGGTCCTGCCCGTTGCATGCCCCTGGATATCCAGGGCAGCGACTTCGAAGGCGGAGAAGACGGCAGCCCGTTCAAAGGCAGAGAGATTTGGGTCCAGCGCCTGGTTGATGAGCCGCTCCATTGTGGAGGTTTCAAAGATACTGACGCCCTTGATGGCATTGGCGCCGGCGGCGAGGTTGTCCAGGCGGCTCTGGCCGCCGGCACATTCGCCCAGGCCCAGGAGCCCGTTGGCGGTGCGGACTTCAATGACCACCCTATGGACCAGGGGCTCGTGGACGCCGACGGCGTTCAGGAGCGGCGGATCGGAAAAGGCGATCGGTGTGATGGTGATGTCGTTGATCGTCAGGTCTGCCGCGGTGGGTGCCGCGGTGGCAGGAACAATTGAGCTGATATTCATGGAAATTCTTTCGTGGAGGGTTGGGGAGGCCGGGCCTTCCCTAGCCCTTGGTTGCGCCCGAGGTGATGCCGCGGATCATGGAGCTTTGCAGAAAGAGGTACACCAGGAGGCTGGGAATCATGGCCATCAGGGCACCCGCCAGCAGCACGCCGGGTCCGACTGTGGTGTCGTTGCGAAGTACCGCCAGTGCCACGGTCAGGGTGTAGTCTCCGGGGTCATTGGCCGCGATGAGGGGGAGGAGGTACTGGTCCCAGACCATCATGAAGCCGAAAATCCCGATGACGCCCAGCGCCGGCTTGCACAGAGGCAGGATGATGGTGAAGAGCATGCGGAACTCACCCACCCCGTCAAGCCGGGCAGCCTCCTCGATTTCCGCGGGAATCTCCTTCATGAATTCGCTCATGATGAAGATGGAGAAGCCCCAGATGCCCACCGGCAGGATGACGGCAAGGACGGTTCCCCGCAAACTGATGCCCAGCAGCGGGAGGTCACCCAACACCAGGGACAGGGGGATGCCGATGATCTCCTCGGGGAGCATCATGGTCATCAGGACCAGCAGGAGGACCAGGGCCTGTCCCCGGAATTTCCTGCGGCTGAGGCTGTAGGCGGCGAACACGGAAACGGTCATTTGGAGCAGGAGCCCTCCGCCGGCCACCACCAGGGAGTTCAGCAGGTAACCCCACAGACCCTGCTGCTGTGCTGCCTGGAAGTTCTGGAGCGTGAATGTCTTGGGCAGCAGCGAAATCTCGGTCGGGCTGGAGTTCCGGTCAAAAGCGCCGGAGATGATGGCCAGGAACGGCAGGGCGAAAATGCAGAAGACCAGTGCGCAGAGCAGCATCCGCAGGACCATGTTGGGTCCAAAACGGGGCGACCATCCCAGGGCCGTGTCGAACCTGGCGGAGGACGACGGCCTGGCCGTGCGGGAGTTCTTTCGGGTCAGTGTCTGGCTCATCGTGCTGCCTTCCTTTTGGCCAGGAGCTGGGTTCCAACGGTCAGGAGCAGGGTGGCCACCAGGAGCAGGACTGACGCGGCAGAGGCCACGCCAATATCGTTCCGCTGGAATCCCAGGGAATACATGCGGGTCATCCACACCTCTGTTGAGCCGGCCGGGCCGCCTCCGGTAAGTACGTACACTTCCGTGAAGCTGCGCAGGCTGCGGATGGCTGCCAACGTCAGGACGATCACCAGTGAAGGACGAAGGGCCGGCAGCGTGATGTACCGCAGTCGCTGCCAGACCGTGGCTCCGTCCACGCCCGCAGACTCATATAGGGAGCGGTCCACCCCGGTGAGCCCGGCAAGGATGATCACCATGTTGTAGGGCGCGCCGCTCCAGATGCCGACGACGGCGATGGACCACAGTGCCGTGTCCGTACCGTTGAGGAACTGCAGCGGGCCGAGTCCTAGCCAGCCCAGGATGCTGTTGAGGGGTCCGTCCGGTGTGGGGAAGTACAACAGGCGCCAGATTTCGCCCACCACAGCCAGCGCCGTGACGACAGGCAGGAAAATGGTGGTGCGGAGGATCCACAGTGACCGTGCCTGCCCTTCCAGGAGCAGGGCCAGAAGAAAGCCCACCACCAGTGCGCCGAGGGTCTGGGTGACGCCCAGGACCACAGTGTGTCCGAGGGCCTCCAAGAAGCGTGCATCCGTCAGCACGCCAACATAGTTGTCGAAGCCGACGAAAACGTCACCCAGGAACGGCTGCACTTTGAAAAAGCTCAGCCGAATGCCTTCGGCCATGGGGATGAATTTGAAGTAGAGGCCCAGGACGGCGGCCGGCACCAGGAACAACCAGATGGCCATGGTCTGTCTGCCGTTGCGGCGTTTGCTGCGGGGGGCCGGTGGCGCTGACTCCGGCTCCGCCGTCAAGGCACCTGCCGGTTTCGTTGGTGTTGCGGTCATGACTTGGCGTTCTGGCTTGTCAGTTCGTTGGTGATGGCCGAGTCGAGATCCTTAAGGCCGGACGCCACGTTATCCGCCGCGCAGTCCGAGAAGATCTTGTTCAGGGATTCGGCGGCTGCCTGCTTGATCGGCACGAAGTTGATGGCCGAGGGGAAGGACTTTGACGAGTTCTTCAGCGCGTCCTGGACGACGGTCCACCGGGGATCGTTGTAGACGGCGGCAGCATCGACGTCGGAATTGACGGGTACGCGGACAATCGGCTGCTTGCCGGCGGTCATGCCCGCCTTTTGCCCGTCGGCGGACACGAGGTAGTCGATAACCTGCTTTGTCTGGTCCTTTTTGCCGTTGGTGGCAGTGACATAGATGTTCTCGCCTTCGGCCAGGACTGTGTTGTCCACCGAACCCTTGGGAGTTTCGATGACTTCGTACCGGTCCTTGCCCAGCGCCGTATCAAACGAGGAGAAGTTGTAGGGGCCGGTGAGAATGATCCCGGTCTTTCCGGTCTGGAAAAAGGGTGACGCAGCGCTGGTGGCCGCCGTCAGTGCGCCCGGCTGCGTGTTGCCGGGCGTGCAGAACTGTTGCTTGATCCAGGTGACGCCTTTCTGGCTTTCACTGCTTGCGGCGGAAGCGGTGTACTTTCCGTTGCCGTTGTCCTTCAGGTAGGCGCCGCCGTCCTGCCAAAGGTACGATGAGGCCCACCAACCCAGGTATCCACGTTCGGTGGATCCCGGAACGGTCATCCCGAAAGTGTCTGCCTGGCCATTTCCGTCCGGGTCCTGTGTAGCGAATGCGGTGGCCAGCGCCGCGAGGTCTTCCTGCGTCTTGGGAACGGGGAGACCCAGCTTCTCGCGCCAGTCCTTCCTGATCATGGTCACCATCGTCTGGCGAGAGAACGGGACCCCGTAAGTAGCCCCGTCCTGGCCCACTGCCTCATTCCACAGGGAGTCGGAGATCTTGTCGCCTCCGTCCACCGCTGACTTGTCCAGTTTCTGCAGGTAGCCCTGGGAAGTGTAGTTGCCAAGAGCCGCGGAGTCGTTGATGACGATATCCGGAAGCTTCTTGGAGGCCGCCCTGGTCTGCAGTTGCTGGTCCAGGTCCGGCACCCCCTGAAAGTTGACCGGGATACCGGTCTTTGCCGTGAATTCCTTGAACAGCGCCGCGTAGGTCGTGGAGGCGTCGGTGCCGGCGCGCGCCCAGACCTCGATGGGCTGGCCGTCATCCTTGGCCGCAGGGGCGGACGACCCGCTGCCACAGCCCGTCAGCAGGGTGGCTGAGGTCACCGCCAATGCCAGAGCCGCACGGGAGCGTGCCTTGAGCTTCGAATCCACTTTGATTCTCCTTTTACATATATAAACATCTGCTACCATGTGAAACATACTTCATGAGAGTATGATTAGCATCACAGGCTGTCAACCATTGGAGGAAACTTGCCGGCAGCACAGAAAGCACAGGCGATCGCCATGACGGGTGGTGCCGGCATGATGGCCACGTTGCTGCGTCCCTACCTTGCTGATGCCGGATATGAAGTCCGGCTGCTGGACCTGGTGGAAGCCCGGAATTTGCGTCCCAACGAGGTTGCCCTGGTGGGATCCGTAACTGATCCAGATTTCATGAACACGTCCCTCAGGGCCACATCCGGGGTTGTCCACCTGGGCGGACTCCACCGGGAAATGACCTGGCAGGAAATCGTTGCCACCAACATCACCGGCACCCAGGTGACGCTGGAAGCAGCCCGCCTCAACGGCGTCGAACGTGTATTGCTGGCCAGTTCCACGCACGCCGTGGGCTTCCACGACCTTGCTGATGCCGCGGCGGATGCTGTACTTCCGCCGCGGCCCGATACGTACTACGGGGTCAGCAAAGTGGCCGCGGAAGCGCTCGGCAGCCTGTATGCGGACAAGTACGGAATGAAAGTGGTCAGTGCCCGGATAGGTACCGGCGGCCAGCGCCCGGGCAACGCCAGGACCCTTGGTTCGTGGCTTTCCCCGGCGGATTCGTTCAGGCTCGTGGAGGCGGCGCTGAACGACCTCGGTGCCCCGGGCCATCACGTGGTGTGGGCTGTCTCGGCCAACACCCGCGGTTGGGCGAACCTCCAGGCAGGACGGCGCATCGGCTACGACCCGCAGGACGACGCGGAGCTTTATGCCAATGAGGTCGATACTTCCGGGGGGAACGCTGA
Organism: Pseudarthrobacter sp. Pseusp20; assembly: GCF_059492155.1. NCBI lineage: Bacteria > Bacillati > Actinomycetota > Actinomycetes > Micrococcales > Micrococcaceae > Pseudarthrobacter > Pseudarthrobacter sp. Pseusp20. Next base: position 2,778,866 of record NZ_CP168521.1, on the reverse strand, counting down.
AACGGGACTCCTTGGCGGTTTTTGGGCCAGCGATGGTCATAGGGTAGGTATGGACAACTACCCGCACCTGGTCGCGAAATGAGCTGCCGCAGTCCGGTGCGGCGAAAGGGGGAGCGGTAATGGCACCGCTGGATGTACAGGCCGGCACGCGGGGGGACGCGCCCGGCGACGTCAAACTGGTCAAGTCCGCAGAGCGGACCATCGCCATCCTTGAGCTCCTGGCGTCCGCTCCGCAGCCGCTCACCACCGCCGAGATCTTCAAGCAGACCGGGTATCCCCGTTCCAGCCTGCACTGGCTGCTGTTGACGCTCCTGGAGCTCAACTGGATCGAGCAAACACCGGAGGGCGCCTATAGGATCGGCACGCATGCCCTGCTGTGCGGTACGGCGTACCTGGACAGGGATCCGGTGATGGAACACGTTTCGGCCATTCTGGAAAAGGTCCGCAATGCCACGACCTTCACTACCCACTACGCCCGGATCGACCGGTCCGACGTCATCTATCTTGCAACCCGGCAGGCTGTAGACCGGCGCCGGCTGTCCTCAAGGGTAGGGCGCAAGCTTCCGGCCCAAGTGACGGCCCTGGGCAAAGCCATCCTCTCCGAGTACACGGATACGGAGGTCCGGCAGCGGCTTGGCGGCGGGCCCTATCCCCAGCTGACCCCGAACAGCGTCCCTGATTTCGAGGCGCTTCAGGCCGAGCTGACTGAGTTCCGGAAGACGGGCCATGCCATTGAGTGGGAGCAAAACACGGTGGGGCTTTGCTGCGTTAGCGTGGTGGTTCCGTACCGCATCCCCGGGACGGACGCCATGAGCTGCTCCATGCCGGTGGAACTTGCCACAGACGACGTCATCGCGAAAACCGTGGAGACGCTCCACTCAGCCGCAGGTGAACTGGCCCGGACCCTTCGTGCCGCGGGGATCCGGTAGATCCGGGGTCTGAGCCCAACCGGGCACTTGCGCGACACGAGAAGATCGGTAGCCGCTAGTCTGAAACCATGACGATGGGGGACGCGGCGCAGGAGCCGCTGGTGCACATTCAGGACTTCCGGATGGACTTCGGGGACACCACGGTCATCCGGGATCTGTCCTTCGACGTGCACGCGGGGGAGACGTTCGGTTTCCTGGGGTCCAATGGATCCGGGAAGACCACCACTTTGCGGGCGCTGCTGGGCATCTACCAGCCCACCGCGGGGATCCTGCACATAGGGGGCAAAGCCTTTGAGCCCCGCGACGGGGCCCGTCTCGGATACCTGCCGGAAGAGCGCGGCCTGTACAAAAAGGAACACGTCCTGGATGTCATGGTCTACTTCGGCCGGCTCAAGGGCCTGTCCAAGGCCGCGGCCCGGTCCTGGTCCGGACACTACTTGGAGCGGGTGGGTCTGGCCGACAAGGCAAAGTCCCGGTTGGACAAGCTCTCCAGCGGCCAACAGCAAAAGGTCCAGTTGGGCGTGACGATCATGAACGATCCCGAACTGCTTATTTTGGACGAGCCGACCAAGGGCTTTGACCCCGTGAACCGGCGGCTGCTGATGGACATTATCGAAGAGCACAAGCGGGCCGGCGCCACCGTCATCATGGTCACCCACCAGATGGAAGAAGTCGAACGGCTGTGTGACCGGGTAATCCTGCTCAAGGACGGAGTCTCCCACGCTTACGGGACGGTGGAAGAGGTCCAGGAAGAGTTCGGCGGCACCGTCTACCGGGTCACCCACGACGGACCGTTGCCCGCATCGGCACTTTTCGACGTCGTCGACGACGTGGACGGGGTCGCCGAACTGGCGCCGCGCCCCGGGTCCAGTGAGGCCGCGGTGCTGCGCGAGCTGGTCGAAGCCGGGGCCGTGGTCCGGTCATTCACGCCGGCCCGGATCTCCCTGGATGAGATCTTCATCAAGGTGTACGGCGAACAGCACGAACTGGCGGAAGGCTGAACATGGCACTGGGACAGCACAACCTTGGGACCGTGATCGCGTTCGAGTTCTTCCGGACCATCAAGAAACGGGGCTTCGTCATCGCAACCCTGGCGCTGCCGGTCATTCTCATCATTATCTTCGCCCTCGTGTACGCGTCCAACGCCAGCACAAAGGACAGCGCCGCCGCCCAGAAGAGTGCGACGTTCGCTTTCACGTACACGGACGCCTCCGGAATCATCATGGCGTCTGCCGCCAAGTTGGCCGGCGGAACAACTGCCAGCGACCCCGAAGCCGCGATCGCTGCCGTGAAGGACGGCGCCTCGGAGGCATACTTCGCCTACCCTGCCGATCCGGCCAAAGAGCCGGTGAAGGTGTACGGTGCGGACAAAGGCACGTTTGAGAACGACAAGTACGAGGCCGTGGCCAAGCAGCTGCTCGCGGTCTCGGCCCAGCACCAAGTCGGCTCACCCCAGCTGACGGCGGCCCTGACCGGGACGGTAAGATTTGACTCCGAAATATTCAAGGACGGCAAGGCCGCCGCGGGCGTCGGCGGGATCATTCCACCACTGCTGTTCCTGGTCATCTTCTATTTTTCGATGATCCTTCTTTCGAACCAGATGCTGAATTCCACCTTGGAGGAGAAGGAAAACCGGGTCACTGAAATGATCCTGACCACCCTGAATCCAACCACCCTGATCACCGGCAAGATCATCTCGCTGTTCGCCGTCGGCCTGGTCCAGATCCTGGTGTTCCTGGCCCCGGTCGGATTGGCCTACCTGTTTTTCCGGAACCGCCTGGCCCTGCCCGAGGTGGACCTGTCATCCCTGGTCTTCGAACCCGGCCCCATGATCACAGGGGCCCTTCTCACGCTGGGTGGATTCGCCGTCTTTACCGGGGTCCTGGTGGCCATAGGGGCGATCATGCCGACCGCCAAGGAAGCCGGGACCGTCTTCGGCCCGCTTGTGGCCATGATGTTTATCCCCTTCTACACATTCAGCCTGATCATCTCCAACCCGGGCGCGCTGATCGTGCAGATCTTCACCTACTTCCCGCTGACCGCTCCGGTGACCGCCCTGCTCCGCAACGGGTTCGGCACCCTGAACCCAGTTGAATCCGCCATCGTCATCGTCGAACTCTTCGTCGTCGGCCTTATTATCCTGCGGTTGGCTGTCCACCTGTTCCGGTACGGGTCCATCGAATACGGCCGGAAACTCTCCATCGCCGGAACCTTCCGCCGCCACGACCTGGCCACCAAATAGGCGGTCATAGCCTAGGGAATCTGGTCCCCTGCGGTGCCGAACACATAGGATGCGAATTCCACTACTGATAGAAAGAATCCCGTGAAGCAGAGTATTTTCGCCCGCGTGGCCCAGTTGGCCAAGGCAAACCTCAATGCCCTCCTGGACTCCGCGGAGGATCCGCAGAAAATGCTGGACCAGATGGTCCGGGATTACTCGGAGAATATCCGCGAAGCCGAGGCCGCGATCGCCCAGACCATAGGCAACCTCCGGATGCTGGAGGAGGACCACAAACGTAACGTCGCCGACGCCAACGAATGGGGCCGCAAGGCTCTGGCCGCGTCCAGGAAGGGCGACGAGTTCCGGTCCGCCGGCAACCTCGCCGATGCGCAGAAGTTCGACAACCTCGCCAAGGTTGCCCTGCAGCGGCAGATGGCCGCCGAGAAGCTCGTGAAAGACGCCGTACCCGGGCTTGCGGCCCAGAACGAAGTGGTCGACAAGCTCAAGGGCGGGCTCGACCAGATGAAGGGCAAGCTGCACGAGCTGACGGCCAGGCGCAACGAGCTGGTAGCCAGATCCCGGACGGCGGCCGCGCAGTCCCAGGTCCACGATGCCCTCAAATCCCTGGACGCCGGTGATCCGACGTCGGCCATCGGGCGGTATGAGGAGCGGATCCGACGCCAAGAGGCCACCGTTCGCGGCCAGCAGGAACTCGCAGCCTCATCCCTCGATGCCCAGTTCGCCTCCCTGGAAGACCTCGGAGAGCAGACCGAAGTGGAAGCACGTCTGGCCGCCCTCAAGTCCATCGACCGGAAGGCCATTGACTCCCAGGCTCCTTGAAGCCCCGGGATCCCGCCGGTCCACCGTCGGGGCATGGCTGACTGCTGGGCCGCGGCCGCCAGGTGATACCGGGCGGTCGCGTCAGGCCGGCGACAGGTCGCCGTCGGCAGCAATGTGCCATGCCGATTACGTTATGGCCCCACTGCCAGCGGAGCCTTGCGTCTCCACGCTCTGGGCTGCCTGCCCGACGTCAGCCGGCAGCCGGCGTCGGGCTTTGGCCAAGGCAACGAGCAGGGTCAGGACGGTGCCCAACCAGGCAAGCCCGGCGAGAAAAACCAGCCCTATTGCCGCTAAGGGGTGCATGGCCAAAGTTTAGGACGGCGCAACTGGGAGTTGCGGAAGCAACTCCGCACCGAAGAGCCGAAAGATTGTACAAGCCACCCATGGGTCGGGGCTGGGGCGGCCTGGTTTGGGGCGGTGCGCGGCTGGCCAAGTGGAGCCGGCGGGCCTTGATAAACAGGGCAAGCCAGGCGGCACCAAACACGTAGGGGGCGAGCACGCAGGTCAATCAGGGGTGGCTGGAGTGCACCCCGACACGACGAAGGGCGCGCCCCGTTCGCTGAGCGCGCCCTTCCCGTAAACGGTGTCAGTGCTTGAATGCGTCCTTGACCTTTTCGCCGGCCTGCTTCACATCGCCCTTGGCCTGGTCCGCCTGGCCTTCCGCCTTCAGGCTGTCATCGCCCGTGGCGTTACCGGCAGCTTCCTTGCCTTTTCCGCCCGCTTTCTCGGCAGCGTTTTCAATCTTGTCGCCTAGTCCCATGGTGTCTCCTCCTCTGGTTGGCAGCCGTTCGCATTCGGCTTCGCTCATAATAAGCATGCTTACCAATGGGTTGGCAAGTGATGAGTATCCACAGCAGCACCGGCCGGGCAACAAGGAGGCGTTCCGGAAGCCCCGCCTGAGGTGGGGACTTTGGTCCCTGTGTTCCCGGTGAAGGGCGGGGTTTACTGGTGCGTTGGGACAGGCGAAGCCTGTCTGCAGAGCGATGTGGCTCTGCAGGACCGAGCACGGAGATGCCCCGCTAATGAACCTCAAAGACCGTTGGGACCGCCTTGACCCTGCCACGCAGAAGTGGCTGATCGACAACCCGGGGTGCCAGATGCTGCCCAGGACCATCACGGCGGTGATCTCGAAGGAAACCGGGGAGGACCTGGCCACAGGGCAGCACGGGCAGGCGCTCGTCTCCGGTGAGGATCACGACTTCATCCGCTCGAAGATAAAAGGCGCCTCCATGGCCTGACAAGGCTCTTAGCTCTCACCGGGCAGCGCTCCAGCCGAACGGATCGGCGCCCGGGGGAGGCCGGGGATGCTGACGGCGGGCAGGGGTGACAGCCTCAGCCGGTCACCCGTACTCCGGCAACAGCTCCCGTCCAGGGTGCGTCTCCCGGCGCGGGCAGGGACAGGTGTGCGGAAACGTAGCCCTGCTGAAGCGTGATGACTTGTGACGTGGACCCTGGGCAATCCACTGTGAGCTCGACGGGCCAGAGTATGACCTTGGGATTCTCCTGCCGGATGAAGACTTTGGCGTTGGCAGCACCGACGCACGCAGCAGTGACCGTGTACGTGCCCGCCGCGGGGACTTCTTCCGTCGTGCCAAAGCCCCTGCCGGGGCCGTCCAGCGGACCCTTTTGAAAAAGGAGAACCGGGCCCTGCACGGCCAGGAGAAAGCTGTCCAGGTCCTGGTAGTTTCTGGCCTCCCGCTCAAGGACCAGGGGGTCAGTGGGACGGGTAGCGGATGCCGTCATCCGGGAGGGTTCAGGTGCGGCCGTGCGGTCAGCTTCGGCTGCCGGGGCGTGTGCCGGATCGGGGTAGTCATAGGAGCACCCCGCCGTGCCGGCTGCCGTTACCAGCAGGCACAGGGGAAAGGCGAGCCGGCGCCGGAGGCCTTTCGTTTCCACGGTTCCATGGTGGCCACGCCCGCGATTCAAATCAACCACGACCCTGCGGAATTCGCCTACCCGGCCCGGCCGTCTTCTCGGCGGCAAGGCGCACCACGGAGGTATGACGGCTCCAATGGTGGAGGCGGCCATCGAATCTGGCGCCAATCTCCATCGGGCTAATCGTGGGCCCCATTCTGATGTGACCGGGTTACAAAGTGTTCGACCCTGCGGTCCGGGACCAGCCAGATAAGGGCCACGATGGTGTAAACGGCGAGCCCGAGCAGGGGCTGGACAGGGGTTAGCGCAATGCCAAGGAGATAGATCAGCGGCGACGCTTTGCCCTTCCAGTCCCGGCCGACAGCACTGGCGAGGGCCCCGTCCTTGCCCTGAGCAGCAATCAGGCGGCGCTCCAGGATGAAGTATGCGATTGCTGCGCACAGCAGGTTGATCCCGTACAGCAGCACAGGGACCTGCGCGAAGCCGGACTCATCCATCCATCGGGTTGTAAAAGGAAACAGCGACAGCCAGAACAACAGATGGAGGTTCGCCCACAGGATGGCCCCATTAACGCGGCTCGCCAAATGGATCATGTGGTGGTGGTTGTTCCAGTAGATTCCGACATACACGAAGCTCAACAGGTAGCTGAAGAGGGTGGGCAGGACGCTGGCCACACCTTCCCACGTTGGTTCCTCCGGGGTATGGAGTTCCAGCACCATGATGGTGATGATGATCGCCAGGACACCGTCGCTGAACGCTTCCAGCCGGTTCTTGTTCATTGGGCATGCTTCCTTCGGGTGACTCTGCGACTTCTTATGTGGCTGCGTGCGACACGCCATGGAGCACCACTACCCGAGGTGTACAGCGTTCCACTCCAAGAGCCGCCATTCGGCCAGTCCCTCGGTAATATAGGGGTCTGCAGCGACGAAACGCTCGGCCTCCTGTCGGGAAGTGAAAATGCCCATGGAACTAAGCTCCGGGTCAGCCGTTTGGAATGGACCCAGGGCCACGAGCCCCCCGCCTTCCGCGTGGAACGCCTCGTAGTAGGCCTTGTGGCGCGGGTACGTCTCCATGACACGCGAGCGGTCGATGCCTTCACGGACGGTGTAGATGACGACGCATTCCATGCGGCCGAACTTACCACCTCCTGCACCTACGCCACGGCAGGAATCCGGTGAGGAGCACCACACTAGGCGGAACTAGACGTGGCGGGTGTAGGAGGAGCCCGAGGGGGTTCGCTGCAGCAGTCCGAAGTCAACCATGTACCTTCGCAGCAGCACCACGTCGTCCGTGTAACTGAGAAGCCGTTCGTTGACCTGCCTCTCAGTGAGTTGTTCTCCGGGCGCCATGACCTCGTCCGCGATCCGGGCAAGGAGTTCCCGCCGTTGCGCCAAGTTTGACGGGTACCTTTCGATGCGTCCAAGCCGCATGAACCGATCTGTCCCGATTTGTGGTTGACGCTTGGGCTGTTGGGCGAGAAGGTCGCGAAAAATCGTCTGGGCCGCCACCAGCCGCCCGGGCGCGTGCTGTTCCACGAGTCCGGACTCAAGCAGACTATCGATGGCCCGGTTTCGCCGCTGTTCCTTCACGTTGGGCAGTACGTCTGGCGCCGCAGCTCCAAGCACGATTTGGGCGTACGCCGTCCTGGCATCGTTGTTGCCAAGCGTCGCCAGCACCCGCCGCCAGTGCGGGCCGCTCGTTCCCCTGCCTCCGCCCACGTCCACGCTCCCCTCAACCGCTGGCCCACGCCGCTGCGTGCTGGGAGATAGTAGCGCCGATGCCCTGGTTTCAGGAAGCACAGGCGCCGGGGACATGCAGCTGGGGCGCAACGCCCGACGAGGTCTCCCGTCCCATGCCCGGCGATAACCTCGTGCCGAAACCAGCCTTCAACGCCACTAGGGAATCTCACACCGACTCCGGCCGGACATGGACGTCATTTACGATCCCACGCTCTAAGTGGGCGTGTCCGCGCGCCCCTTCGCCAGCTGGTCCGCGTTCCGACGCCGGCTCGAGATGTCCCTTGTCACGTTCCGCGTCGAGTTCAAGGACCAGCCTCCGTTGCGCCACCGGCGGGAATGAGCCCAGTGGCGGCGCAAGCACCGGCCGTCGGTTACCGCTTCCCGGCCTTGGCATAAAGAGCCAGGAGGTCGCGGCTGAATTCGTGGGGCGACGTTTCGCTGGGGCTGTGGCCACCCCTGTAGACGCCGATCCGGGCCCGGATTGACTGGGCGAAGAGGCGGTGAAGCTGGAGCGGCCACAGGTCGTGTTCGCCCACGGCCACAAACTTGGGAAGGGGCGCCTCCGCCAGTTTTTGCCGAAGATCCGGAACGTTCTGCATGAGCGTATAGATGTCCCGGACCGAGGCGCGGCGGGTGAAGCGGAACCGGTAGTTGACGAACCGCCGCCTGCCCTCCGGTACGTGCACCACCTTGCCGCTCCGGATGCCCCAGATCAGCAAGGCAGCACCCACCCGGCCGTTCACCCACGTGCTGAACCGGCCGATGCGGCCCACCCCCCTGAAACTCTGGCCTGGCTCCGGCGGACAGCTAAGCAACGTGAGGGACCTGAAGAGCTCCGGCCGCTCCCCAAAGGCGAGTTGGGCAATGATTCCCGCGAAGGAATAACCCACAACATGGACTGGGGTGGCAGTGGTCTCCAGAACTGCAAGGAAGTCGTCCACGAAAAGCCGGTAGTCATAATGCTTGCGTGGCGGCACCAGGTTCTCGGGGCCCGCTGCCGCTGACTGGTACTGTCCCGCCAGATCGTAGCTCAGTGCGAAGTAACCGGCATTGGCCAGGTCGGGCATCATGAGGGAGAAGTCCTCTTTGGAACCGGTTGCTCCGGGCACCAGCACAACGCTGGGATTGCCAGGATTGCCCAGCGTCATGGCGGCGAGCCTGCCACTGGGGACATCAATGGATCGGTGGACAGCGCCCGGCGGTGGAGTGAACCAGTCAACGTCCCCCAGCTCCGCATCGAGCAAGGCGGCCGCGTCCACCAGGGCGGAGCCAAACTCCTCGGGGTCGATCCCGTACCCGTTCCGGTCCAGCTCTGCCATGGTCCCAACATAGTCCAGTGCCTTGAATTTATTCAGGGGCAGGACCGGTGGACCGTTCAGCCACACCGCGGACGAACGCGTGAAGGCGCCGGTAGACTTCCTGGGATTCGGGGTAGCGGTAATCCTGTTGCCAGGTGTGTTCGGTGTTGAGGCTGTCCCAAGGGTAGATCAGGGCATCCACTGGAACGTCGTGTTGTTGCAGGCGCTCGATGAAATTCAGGTTTGCCCGGTAGAAGTAGTCACGCTCGGACGTGGTGAGGAACACGGGCGGATGGGTCCCGTCCAGCCACTCGATCGGGGACAGGAAACCCGCGGCGCTCCTCAGCCGCGCCACGGTCCGTGGTGGAGAGGGCCGCTTACGGCCATTGCGTGCTCCCGGACCTGCCGTTGCCCGGGATGCAGGCGGCAACAGCATACGGACGAAGTTCAGGCTGAGGACAAATCCGCTGTTAAAGAAGACCGAGAAATCCACTGCGCTGCAGTGTTGGACGAGCCCTTTCAGGTGTCCCGCGGGAACTGCGGGCCGCAGGGCATAATGCGCCGCCAGTTCGGAACGCAGGCTGGCTGCGGTCAGCAGGGCAGCGATCTGTCCGCCGGCCGAGTCCCCGCCCAGGATCAGCCTCTTGGGATTCCCGCCGTACCCCTCGATGTTGGCGGCAACCCACGCCAGGGCGGCATTGGCATCCTCGAGCACATGCCCCATGGCGAACCGGGGCGCGTGCCGGTAGTTGACGTTGACCACCACCATCCCGCCCACTGCCTGGTTGGCGCAGTACTTGGTCAGGGCTGCCTTGTCACCGGATGTCCACCCGCCACCATGGAAGTAAACGTAGACGGGAAGCAGCTCCGCCGCCACAGCCTCTGTACCAGGAGAGTCAGCTGCGGGCTGCAGCGGTGTCAAAACGTCGAGGCGGTGGGCGCGGAGGGCATCACCCACGTAGTCAATGTCGTGCACATATGCCACAGCCGTGATTGGGTCGGTGTTGAACCGCGCCTGCTCCCGGGCACTCACGGCGCGCATCAGGACGCGCCATGTCCATACGGGTACGCGGCGCAACAGGGGCCGGGCGCTCCTGACCGACTGAAACACCCCGGAACGTGCAGCCAATGTCATCCCTGCAATTTTATCCCCGAATGCTGGCCCCTTACGTCTTGCCGCCCCCGAGGATCCGCCGTGCGTCCTCCTGGGCCTGAAGGGCCAGGTCAGTGACCACTTCACCCCGCACATGCCCGGCGGCCGACATGATGCTCCGGAGTTCGGAAACCGTCCGCGCCGGGTTTGCCCCGTGCGCCACGGCGTGGCAGTTATGGCAAAGCGGAATGAGGTCGGCGATGGGGTCAAGCTGGTATCCGCTGCCAATCATGGCCGGCGGCACCACGTGGTGCACGGCTGTCGCTCCGGTACCGGCCTCACCGTAAGCGGACTCAAAGGAGAAGCCGCAGGCGGCGCACGACGTGCCGTGGAAGGCCAGGCAGGCCCGGCGGGCGTCGGGGTCCCGCTCAAAGCGGTTCACCTGGATATGGCTGACGCCGCCCGGCGGAAAGGTTCCGGCAACCACCTCGGTGGGATCCGGCGTCGTGGGCCCGTATTCCCTCCACAAGCGTTGCAGAACAGGCCAGGACGACGGCGGCAAGGTCACCAGGGAAGGGCCGTTCGCCTTGGCCCAGAGGTCACCGGGAAAGGCCTCCCGCAGGGTCCCGGGGCGTATTTGCTCGCCCAGCGGGAGCAGTGCGTCGAAAGCGACTGCGATGAACCAGTCGTTGGCATCGGAATCATCGCCTGCGGCGGCCTGGTAGGGCTCCGATGCCACCGACCCGTGACCGATGAGGCCGCTGCCTGCATCATTGCCGCCTTGCACCAGGAGCCACGCTTCGGTCCCCGGGAGGATGTCAGGGCAAAAGCCGACGCGCCAGCGGTCCAGGAACCTGCCGGACTGCGCCACCTGCGCGACGACGGCTCCGTAGTCCCAGCGGTGCAGCCCGTTCGTGTCGCAGCCAAGAATTACTGCCGCCACTGCCCACCAAACCCAGCCATTCGCCGTCGATCCCCAAGCCCCTGCAGCGGGATTTAGATCGGTTCCTTGGCCAGCGCCTTGGTCTTGGCGGGCGTTTCCCGCCCCAGCCGTTCATCAAGCGTGACGCGCAGCCTGGCCGCGGCAACCTGGACCCGGTGCTCGGCAGGCGTGGGTTTTTTGCCCGCGGGCTTGGTACCGGTTCGGGGAGTGTGGACAAGGCGGTGTTCAGGCGATGCTGCGCTCATGGTCCAGCCTCCTTGGCACTGTCTTCATCCGTCATTCCATTCTCGCCTAAGTTGTCCGGGCCGTCCACGACGGCACTCTCCTGCCCTGGGCCGGCGTCGGCATCGTCCCCGTTCTCGTCCCCGGACACACTCTTCCAGGCGATGTCGAACAACTCGAGTTCCTCGGTGCGGGCCAGTTCGCTCCTGGCAAGGACTTCCAGCGTCGCCAGGCCCAGCGCCTTTGTCCCTGCATCCGGGTCCAACGCCCGGTCGAGCGCCCACTGGGTGCGGCGCCACCATTCCGCCCGGCTGTCCGCTTCGGTCTTTTGCCGCAGGGCGTCGGCGTCCGCTTCGCGCTTTTGGTCCAGCGCGGTCTTGTCCGCGGCAGTGCGTTGCTTGAGCGTGCGCCAGTTGATGTAGAAGGCCAGCAGGGCTGCGATAAGAACGGCCAGGGGTCCAAGCCCGGCAAGGATGACCCACCAGTCCGCCGGGCCCGAATGGACGACGACGTCCAGCGGGCCGGGGGAGGGAACAGGGGTCACCGAACCAGCTTAGGAGGAGGTACGGCCTGTGGCCCGGCCGACACTCCTGCCGCGGCCTTCTCCATCATGCGCCGCGCCGGGAAATGAGGACCGGCCCGTGCGCGTGGTGCAGTACTGCGTGGGCGGTTGATCCGATGGTCTCCCGGAGGATGCCGCGGCCCTGGGAACCCAGCACCACTATCCGGGCTTCCGAGGCGGCTTGCAGGATGGCGTTCGGGACCGAACTGTCCGTGAGTATCCTGCCGTCAACGGAGATATTGGGCGCCAGGGTTCGTGCACGGTCCACAACGGATTCGAGAACTTCCCGGGCGCCAGCCGCTGCTTCCTTCCCGTCCAGCCGCGTGTAGCCGGCGGGCTCGTGATGGACGTGGACCACCGTAAGGCGTGCGTGCCACCCGGAAGCAACGGCGCACGCGTCTTCCAGTGCCGAGGGGGAACCTGATGCATCGACGGCGGCGACGACGGGTCCGCCAGGATGGGTGTCCTCCCGGATCACGGCCACCGGGCAGGTGGCGGTGGCCGCCAGTTCCAGGCTAACGGATCCCACCAGGAGGCCAAGGAAGCCGCCCAGGCCACGGCTGCCGACTACGAGCATCCTCTTGCCGCCGGAAATTTCGGCCAAGAGCTGTGCGGGTAGTCCGTGGAGCAGGGTGCCGCGGATCTGAAGCCCTGGAACTTCCGCTGCAGCATGCGAGACCCCTTCTTCCAGGACGGCCTGGGCGGACTGCTCAAGGCCGCTGCCTGACACACCTGGAACCGGACCGAGGTGCCTGGTCAGCAGCTGCCACAGGGAACAATGCACCACATGAAGCGCGCAGTTGGTGGCACGGGCGTGGCGCGCCGCCCACCGGACGGCTGCCGCGGCTCCATCCGAACCGTCATAGCCGGCCACAATCGAACCCGCATCCTGCATCACCTGGCTGCGCTCCTCATCAGACCGATCCTCGCCGGCGGGACCTTCGGCCCTTTGGCGGCCCTGCCCCTTGGTTTCATCCTGATTCCAGGAATCCATCCTGATTCTAGGAAGCGGGGAGGCATATGGGCACCCTGGTGCGCCGTATTGGGGTGATCATGCTTGTCCTGGCCGCCTCCCTGCTGGGGGTTGCGGCCCCAAGTGATGCCGTGTCCCCGTCAACCGTCATCGTGGAGGACACAGCGGGGGTGCTTGACCGGAATACGCTGGTCCCCGCCGTCGAACGGATCCAGTTTTACGAGCCCACCCGTGTTGCTGTCTTTACCTACAACGGAAAGGCTGAGGACAACCTCAATGAAGAGGTCCTGAGGTTCGCACGCTCCAGGCACCCTGAGTGGATCAGCGCCGACGGACAGAAGTGGGCCGATGGGCTGTTCATTTTCGCGCTTGACCCGGTGGGCCGCCACGTGGGCACCTATATGGGGGAGGACCGGAAAGTGTCGCTCGAGCAGCGCAGCGATATCCAGGAGGCCTCAAAGGAACTGTTCCGGGACGCGCAGTGGACCGACGGTACTGTGGCCGGCATTCGCCGTGCCGCCGAACTCATCAACCAGCCCTGGTACCGGTCCGCCGCATTCCTGATCACCGCCTGGGTCACCGGGGGACTTGCGGCCCTTGGGGCAGCGGCGTGGTTGATTGTGCGGGCGGTGACCAGGGCTGCCTGCCGCAAACAAATCGAACGGGGGGACCGGAGCTACTCCAACGTCAGCATGGACCTGGACGTCACGGAACTGAACGCCGGGACCATCCCCGAATCATCCCGCTACGGCAGCAGGGTCCTGGAGAAACACCGCACCTTCCTGACCCGCTATGCCGCCGCCACGGAACTCTCCAACCAGGTGCACGCCCTGGCCAAACGGTCCCTCAGCAGGCGGAAAAACCTCAAGCTTGCCCGCCAGTTCGCGGACAGCGCCGCCGAGCTGGATGCCCTGGATGATGTCATCGCCGACAGCAACGCCCTGTTGAACCGTGCCGACACATGGCCTACCGCCTGGGACCGGCAGCTTGCCCCGTTCCGCAAGGACCTGGCCGGCCTTGAGCAACTCCTGGCCAAGCGCCACGGGCAGGGGGACTCGGCCACCGCCTCGGCGCTTCGTTCCTTCCGCGACGAAAGCCTGCGGAACATTGAACGCTGGACCTCGGAACTGGCAGATGGCCGGATCACGCCGGAAGAGGCGCTGGACCGGCTCTACGAGGCGCGGTCGCGGCTCTCGGAGCTGCTGGAGAACCATGCGGAAACAGTCATTCAGGGATTCGCCAGGAATGAGCGCGAGGCACGGCTGATGCGCGAGCAGATGCAGACGGCCCACGAGGGCCTGGACCACCGCAGGCGGCGGAGCTATGAGCCGAGCATCCTGGGCACGGTGTACCCGTCGTACCAGTTTTTCTCCGTGGCTACCTTCAACTCCGGCTTCAATACGGGCGTCAGCAGCGTCAATTCCGCCAGGGGCGGCGGCAGCACCACAGGGTACGGCAGCAGCGGCGGAAGCTTCTCCGGTTCGGGCAGTTCCTCGAGCTTCTGATGACCGGGGCTTTGGCCACCGCCGTCCTCCACCCTAGGCGGCGCCCAGGGAGCCAAGCCTGTGCGGCCCGCGCCGGACCGCGTGCCGCGCGTGCGGGATGGTGCTGCGGGCAACGTTCGGCGGCGGTGAAGGTATGTCCCGGATCAGGCCGGTTCCCGCACATTCCCGTACCTCTTCGATGGCCGCGGCCGCCGCCCGTTTGTCCGCGAATTGTCCGGATACCGCCAGTACGTGTCCATCAGGCATCACAAGCCGGAACCGGATCTGTGAATCTTCATCGACAAACAGTTCGAACGTACCTGCCATAAGCCTTGCTCTCCTCTAGCGTCCCGCCTCCGTTGATGAGGCTGCATGCCGGCCGACACCGGGCGCGGCAAACCCGGATGCACAACCCCAGCGTGGTGCTTCCGGCCCAGACCACCATCTCAGAGGACCGCGGCGTGCTATTAGGGACCAAAGACCCTGATCGCCGGCTCCGGGGATGCTACCGATGGCAGGATGCCCCGAAGCTCGGTGCCGAAGGGCCCTGTCCCATTAAGCCGGGCCGCGGAAGACTGGGTAGTTCACGATGGTTGCGGTTCCCGGAGGACGACATGACGACAGATGCACCTCGACCTGGCCGCCCAGGCAAACCAGCTCCCGGATCCGCAGGTTCCGGTCCCGAGGAGCGGCTCCGGATAGAGCTGGAGGACGCCGCATCGCGCAAGTGGTGGGCGCGGATCCTGTACACGCTGGGCTCACAGTACGGGCGGACGCAACTGCAGTTTGTGGCCAGGACCGGGGACGGACGCCGGCTCTATGCCAGCGATACGTTTCCCGGTCCGCCGCTGAACCCGACACCTCCCGAAGAGGCGTGGGCTCCCGGCATGCAGGCCAGCCTCAGCCAGCTCCGCCGGGAGCTGGCCCGCGACGGGTGGTCCGAAACCAGCCGCGGCGTGCAGCCCTGGGACCTCACCTTCAGTCGCGGCCCCGGAAGATAATGCAGGACCAGGCCCCGGGGCGGCCGAAACCCTGGCGGACTCAGTCCACCGGCCAGATGACCCTGGTCTGCCACGTGGCCGGATCCGGCTGCTGCTCCGGATCGGTCAGGTAGTACTCCCACATGGTGTCGGCAGGGGCAGCGCCCTCGGCTTCCATCCGTTCGCGGATGGCATCGTACGTGCTGCCGAGGGTGTCGTAAGGGCCCGTGTGGACGGCCTCGAACGCGTCAGTATCGGGAAGCGCGCCGCGGGCCACCTCGCCTGTTCCCTGGAAGTTCCCGGCGACGGGGAACCCGGCTTCGACGTCCACCGTGGCGCCGGGAATGCCGTGGTAAAGCGCGAATGGCGGTCCTGCCGGGCTGACGCCCTGCGTTTGCACCGCGGCCATCACCGCACCGAAGGCCCGGCTGAAGAAGCTCGTCAGAGCGTCCATGGGAACCCGTTCACGGACCACGGCGACGGGTTGTTCGGTGACATGGATCTTTCGCGGCTGCTGGCCATTTTCAGTCATGCCCCCAGCCTTGCCATCCCGCGGCCAACGTGAAAGGGCCATAGGACTCTAAAGGGCATGCCAGTCAGGCCGCAGCCTCATACGCTTCGAGCAGCCAACCGCGGACCTCGGCATCGAGTTGGGAACTGTCCGTGAGCTCCAGATGGTGCATCCAGGTTCTTTTCGCCGGGTGGACGACCTGCTTGAAGCGCGGCGAGCCCAGGTTCCGCGGCAGCGCGAGGGACAGGACCAGCGGAACCGGGGAATTCACGTAGAGCCCGGGCCGCCACAGGTAGGCGTAGCCCCGGCGCCGGCGGAACGAGATTTGGCTCTTTCCGACCCGGACCTCATGGGGGCCCAGCTCCGCCGCCATCCGCTCCGCTGCCTGGTAGAGCCCA
This sequence comes from Pseudarthrobacter sp. Pseusp20, assembly GCF_059492155.1. Taxonomy (NCBI): domain Bacteria; kingdom Bacillati; phylum Actinomycetota; class Actinomycetes; order Micrococcales; family Micrococcaceae; genus Pseudarthrobacter; species Pseudarthrobacter sp. Pseusp20. The sequence continues at coordinate 2,762,798 of NZ_CP168521.1, read as the reverse complement.
AGGGCGTCCGGAGCGCCGGCGAAGAACCGCTCTACCGTCCACGGCTGCAAAGTAACAGCGTCCCCGCCTATGCAGTGCCGTTGCCCGCCCCGGCCGCAAGTCCGGCGGCCCAGGCTGCCGCCCGCTCGGCCTCACCGTCGACCAGCGGGCCCTCGCTGCCTTTGACGTAGAAAGCCATGGGTCCGCCAACGATGCTGGCACCTGCCTCCGTCAGTGCCTTCGTCATCTTCCTGGCAGCGTCGCCGTGGATGAACAGCTTCACCCTCGTATCGAAGGCTGCTGCCTTCACCCCGGCCAGTCCCCGGCGCCCAAGGTCTGCCAGCGTTTCGGTGATCCGGGCAGTCGGCTTCCAGCCGTTGATGGGGCTGCCGACGACGAGCAGGTCACCCGGGTGCAGGGCGTCGGCATCAAAACCGTCAACGTGAACAGCGGCCGCGTCCCGCCCCAGGCGCGATGCCATCGCCTCGGCGATGGTCCTGGTGTTTCCATACGCGGAGTCATAGAGGACGACGGCTTTCATGGAGGCTCCCGGTCCGGATAGGCGGCATGTTGCCCCTCAACCATGCTCCCGGGGCGGCCGGCGGGGCAGGGCCAAAGGTCATGCCGCCGGCCGGGGCCTAATGCCCTAGCCGTACTGCCGGCATCAGGATAGCTTCAGTCTTATGTGTGAGGACCGCTACCGCCCATGTTGAAAGTGTCCTGAATGAGAAAGCAGGCCGTCCCGCCTGCGGCAACCGCCGGCAACGTTGAGGTCGAGGAACGCGTCGGCTCGCCCGTGCAGAAGGTGTGGGGCTTCCTCCGGCGGTATCCCGTCGTCGCGCTGACCTGCCTGGTACTCCTTGCCGCCCTGGTGCTGCTGCAGTTTGGGCTGGAACTGCAGGTCCGCGTGCTCGCCTCGGCCTACGCTGCCATCATCGTGGTGGCGCGGGCGGCCGGCATGGTCCGGTCATTGCGGGAGGGACGCTGGGGCATCGACCTGCTGGCCCTGATGGCGGTTGCAAGCACGGTGGCCGTGGGTGAGTACCTCGCGGCCCTGGTGGTGATCCTGATGCTCACCGGCGGGGAGGCACTGGAAAACTTTGCCCAGGGACGCGCCGCGCGTGAATTGCGGTCCCTGCTGGACCGGGCTCCCCGCTTTGCCCACAGGGAAAGTGCCGACACAGTCCTGGAGGACACCCCGATAGGCGAGGTGGTGCCCGGGGACGTGCTGGTGGTCCGCCCCTCCGAGCTGGTACCTGTTGACGGCGAACTCCTGTCCGATTCAGCAAGCATGGACGAATCATCGCTGACGGGGGAGAGCCTGCCGGTGGAGCGTAGCAAGGGGGAGCTGCTGCTGAGTGGTTCGGTGAACGGCGTGGCCGCCCACCGCGGCTGACTCCCAGTACAGCCGGATCATCGCCCTGGTGGAGGAAGCGTCCAACAGCCGTGCGCCGGTAGTCCGGCTCGCTGACCGCTACGCGGTTCCCTTTACCCTCCTCGCCCTGGCCATGGCCGGCGCCGGCTGGTTCCTGTCAGGTGAGCCGCTCCGCTTTGCCCAGGTGCTGGTGGTGGCCACCCCGTGCCCGCTCCTGATCGCAGCGCCGGTGGCATTCCTGGCTGGAACCAGCCAGGCCGCCCACAAGGGCATCATCATCAAGAACACCAGAAGCCTGGAGCAGCTTGCCAAGGCGCAGACAGCAGTGTTCGACAAGACTGGAACACTCACCTCCGGCCGCCCGGTCCTGGACGGGATCCAGGTGGCGCCGGGCCCGGGGGAAGCCCTTGGCAGCCGGAAGATCCTGCAGCTGGCGGCCTCCGCCGAGCAGTATTCCTCCCACGTGCTGGCAGCATCCGTGATCGAAGCCGCCAAGGCAGCGAACATTGAACTGCTGCAGGTGCAGCAGGCGACCGAAAACGCCACGCACGGGGTTGAAGCTGTCTGCGACGGCCAGCAGGTGGTGGTGGGAAAAGCCGCCCTGATCCGCAGTTCGGCCAGCGGATACCGGGAAGCAGCAGTCCAGAGTGGCCAGTTGGCAGTCCACGTGGCGGTCAACGGCGAGTACGCGGGTGCACTGATCATGAAGGACCCGTTGCGCCGCAACGCCGTGGACACCCTGGCGCGCCTGCACAGGCTGGGCGTGCGGAACACCATGCTGCTGACCGGTGATGCCCACGCGACGGCTGCCCACATCGCCGAGGAAGCGGGAATGGGCCACGTCCAGGCCGAATGCCTTCCAGAGGACAAAGTCAACACGGTTGCGGCCATCCTGGAACGACCCGTCCTGATGGTGGGTGACGGCGTCAACGATGCCCCGGTCCTTGCCGCCGCCGACGTTGGGATCGCGATGGGTGCCAAGGGGGCCACCGCGGCCAGCGAGTCCGCGGACGTGGTGATCATGCTCGATGACCTGTCCAAGGTGGCCCTGGCCGTGGCCATTGGAAAGCGGACCGTGGCTGTGGCCCTGGTAAGTATCTGGACTGGGATCGGGCTCAGCCTCATCCTGATGGCCATCGCCATGACGGGTTTCATTCCCGCTGTTGCCGGTGCCCTCCTGCAGGAGGTGGTTGACCTGGCCACCATCCTGAACGGACTCAGGGCATTGCGCGGAGCGGACGAGGCACGGCAACGCGGTTGATGCCGGCTTCCTTCCGCCAGGCCTGCCCGGAGCGGGAGGTGGTGTGGCCGCCGGGCATGACTTTTGGCCCTTCCCAGCGCCGCCCGCAGCCGGGATTGTGGTGTCCATGAACGCAGAAACAGGGGCCAAACCCGTCATTGTAGGTGTGGACGGATCCGAATACTCCTCCGCAGCCCTGCGCTATGCGGGCACGCTGGCAGCCCGCCTGGGCACGCGGCTGGAAGTCATTTCATGCGTCGGAATGCCGGACTACCTGGTGATGTCCCGCCTGGAAGGGGCGGACCGGCAGTTCACCGCCAGGCTTGAGGACGCCGCCGGGCGCCTGGTCGAAGATGCCCTGGGCCGGGCCTTCTCCGGGGAACGGCCCGAAAACATCGACGTGACCATCAAGTTCGGCCCTCCGGCGAAAGTGCTGGTGGAGGAGAGCCGCCGCGCGCAGATGCTGGTTGTTGGAAGGCATGGCGAAGGCGGCCTGCTTAAGTCGTCCATGGGATCGGTGAGCAAGGCGTGCGCGGCCCACTCCATCTGCCCGGTGCTCCTGGTGGGCCAGGAGGCGGACGCTGTGTGAGGACTGCGGAGGGCCTGAGCTCCGAACGGGCAGCGCAACTCCTGAAGCAGGCGGGCCCCAACCAGCTCCCGGCGGAGAAACCCGTCCCGCAATGGCGAAAGCTGTGGGGGGAGATGACGCACTTCTTCGCCCTCATGCTGTGGTGCGCCGCCGCGCTGGCATTCGTTGCGGACATGCCGCAGCTGGCCGTGGCGATCATCGTCGTCGTCATTGTCAACGGGGTGTTCGCCCACATCCAGCAGGAACGCGCCCAGCATGCCGCCGCCAGGCTGCGCGGCCTGCTGCCCGCCGACGTGGTGGTGCGGCGGGACGGGACGGTGCGCAAGGTCCACGCCAGCGAGCTGGTGGTTGACGACGTGGTGCTGCTCAGTGCCGGTGACCGTGTGCCTGCAGACATGGTCCTGCTGTCAGCATCGGCCTGCGAAATGGATGAATCCATGCTGACGGGCGAAAGCGAGCCAGTGCCGAAAGCCGCAGGTGACGCGGCGTGGGGCGGTACCTTCCTGGTCAACGGCTACGGAGAGGCCGCCGTGTCCGCCACGGGAGCCAGGACCAGGCTGGCCGGAATTGCCGCCCTCACCAGCGGAGCGGTTCCTCCTCCTACGCCGCTGTCCCTGGAACTGCGGCGGATTGTCCGCGTTACTGCGGGCATGGCGCTGGGTATCGCAGCGGTCTTCTTCCTGGCGTCGCTGCTGGTGGGCTTTCAGTGGCGGGATTCCTTCCTGTTCTCGATCGGCGTGGCCGTGGCCCTGGTCCCGGAAGGGCTCCTGCCCACTGTCACGCTGTCCCTGGCCATGGGCGCCCAGCGCATGGCGTCCCGCAACGGCCTGGTCCGCAACCTTGAAGCCGTGGAAACCCTGGGCTCAACCACCTTCATCTGCACCGACAAAACCGGGACCCTGACGCAGAACCGAATGAACGCCGTCGAGGTCTTCACCCTGGAAGGGGCCGTCCATGTGACGGGCCAGGGGTATGACCCGGACGCGCACATCGAGGGCCGGGGAACGGCCAGGGCGGCCCAGGCGGCGCTCGCCGCCCGCACCGCTTCACAGGGCAGGGCCGAGCTGCACGATGGACAGTGGCGTGCACAGGGTGACCCGATGGAAGCTGCCGTGGACGTGCTGGCCCGCCGGCTGACAGGCGCCGGGTCCGGGCCCGCGGCATCGCGCCGGCTGCCGTTCGATCCGGTGCGGCGCAGGGAGTCTGCCCTTGTGGGGCCCGAGCTGTTTTGCAAGGGTGCCCCCGAAACCGTGCTCCCACTGTGTGAATCCGTGCCGGGTCAGGTCAAGGAACAGGTAGAGGTGATGGCAACGCGTGGCCTGCGCGTCATTGCGGTGGCACGGCGGCGTCTCGCGGGAGCACCCGAAACCTGGCAGACCAGCCCTGCCGCAGAACTTGAAACGGACATGGAACTCCTGGGCCTGATCGGACTGCAGGATCCGCCCCGGCCGGATGTGGGCAACGTCATCCGAACGGCGCGGCAGGCGGGCCTGAAGGTCGCCATGATCACCGGCGACCACCCTGCCACGGCGGCAGCGATCGCCCGGCAGATCGGCCTTGCCGGAACGCCTGAATACGTGTTGGAAGGCGCAGACCTTCCGGAGGACGGGCAAATACTCGGCGCACTCCTGGACCGTGACGGAGTGGTGGTCAGCAGGGTCTCGCCCGAACAGAAGCTCCGCGTGGCCAAGGCGCTGCAGGCCCGTGGGCATGTGGTGGCCATGACCGGCGACGGCGTCAACGATGGCCCGGCCCTTCGCGAAGCCGACATCGGCGTGGCCATGGGGCGGAGCGGAACTGACGTGGCGCGGGAGGCCGCGGATTTGGTCCTCCTGGACGACCATTTCGCCACCATCGTGGCAGCCATCGAACAAGGAAGGGCAACCTACGCCAACATCCACCGGTTCCTCACCTACCATCTCACCGACAACGTGGCGGAGCTGACTCCCTTTGTCATCTGGGCGCTCTCCGGCGGCCACTTCCCGCTTGCCCTCGGTGTCCTTCAAATCCTTGCCCTGGACATTGGCACCGACCTGCTGCCCGCGCTGGCCCTTGGCGCCGAACCGCCCGGCCGGCGTGTTTTGGCGCGTCCGCCCGAACGCCGGCACCTGATGGACCGGCAACTGATCATCCGTGTCTTCTGCATCCTGGGTCCCACGGAGGCCGCCATGGAAATGGCCGTCTTCTCCGTTGTCCTCGCTGCCGGCGGGTGGATCCGGGGGCAGGTTCCCCAGCCCGGGCTCCTCATGGCTGCCTCCGGCGCCGCCTTTACCGCCGTGGTCCTGGGACAGCTGGCCAACGCCTTTGCCTGCCGGAGCGCCACCGTGCCGCCCTGGAAGCTGGGATGGGGTACCAACCGGCTTCTGGTATGGGCAGTTCTTGCGGAACTGGCCATCCTTGCGGTGTGCCTGTTCCTGCCCTACCTTGCAACGCTGTTGGGCCAGGCCCCGCCGCCTCCCCTGGGCTTCCTCCTGGCACTTCTCGCGGCCCCCGCTGTCCTTCTTGCAGACTGGATCCACAAAGCGGCCCGGGCGCGCCTGCGGCGGAGCTAGGACCAAAGACTCTGCCTGCCCCGGCGCCACCAAGGCCAGAATCGAGCCATGACCGCCGCTGCAGAAACGTCCCTGGCCGATGTCAGCGTCAAATGGCTTGAAGAAACCGGGATCGCGGACATCCCCTCCGTAGGGGGAAAGAACGCCTCCTTGGGGGAGTTGAGCCGTGCGCTGCAGCCGGCAGGAGTCCGGGTTCCGGAAGGGTTCGCCACCACGGCCACCGCCTACCGCGCTTTCCTTGCTGCCAACAGCCTGGAGCCCCGGATCAGGAAGCACATGGAGGACCACCGCGCCGGGGCAGCAACACTTCGGCAGGCCGGGGCGGCGATCCGCGAACTGTTCCTGCAGGCCACCTTCCCGGCGGACATCACTGCCGACATCCAGGAGCACTACCGGGCCCTCTGCCAGCGCACCGGGCAAGACCAAGTGGCCGTTGCGGTCCGCAGCAGTGCCACGGCCGAGGACCTCCCGGACGCCAGTTTCGCCGGCCAGCAGGAAACCTTCCTGAACGTGGCCGGGGAGCGCGCGGTCCTGGAGGCGTGCCGGCGCTGCTACGCCTCCCTGTTCACGGACCGTGCCATCAGCTACCGCGAAATGAAGGGTTACGACCACCTCGACGTTGCCCTGTCCGTTGGAGTGCAGCGGATGGTCCGCTCGGACCTTGGCGCATCAGGGGTGATGTTTTCGATCGACACGGAGTCCGGCTTTCCCGGCGTGGTGGTCATCAGCGCCGCCTGGGGGCTGGGGGAGACGGTGGTCCAGGGCACCATCAACCCGGACAAGTACCAGGTGTTCAAGCCGCTCCTTGCAGACCGGCGCTTCAGCCCCGTGATCGAGCGGCAAGTCGGTGCCAAGGAACGCAAAATGGTGTACAGCCGCGGTGGCGATGCCAGGACCATGATGGTGGAGACGACCGGGCGGGAGCAGAGCTCACGGGTACTGGATGACCGCGAGATTGTCCTGTTGGCCCGCTGGGCCGTCGCGGTGGAGGAACATTACGGCCGGCCCATGGATATGGAGTGGGCCAAGGACGGGGTCACCGGCGAACTCTTCATGGTGCAGGCACGGCCGGAGACCGTCCAGGCCCGCCGGAGCACATCAACTTTCCGGACCTACCACCTTGCAGGGCCCGGGAAGGTCCTGGTCACCGGCGCCGCCATCGGAGATTCGATCGCGCGCGGCCAGGCGTGCGTGGTGCGGGATGCCAAGGACATCGAATCATTCGTGGACGGCTCCGTGCTGGTCACCCGGATGACGGACCCGGACTGGGTTCCCGTCATGAAGCGGGCCGCGGGCATCATCACGGACCACGGCGGCACAACCAGCCACGCCGCCATTGTCAGCCGCGAACTGGGCGTGCCCGCAGTGGTGGGAACGCGCAACGCCACAGAGGTCCTTCCCGACGGCGGCCAGGTCACCCTGTCCTGCGCGGAAGGCGAAGAGGGCCGCGTCTACGAAGGGCTGCTGGCGTTCTCCGTGGAGGACGTGGACATGCACGCCCTCCCGGCCACCCGCACGGACGTGATGATCAACATCGCCAGCCCGGCCGCCGCGTTCAAGTGGTGGCGGCTGCCTGCGGACGGCGTAGGCCTGGCCCGGATGGAGTTCATCATCAACAACCTGATCCGCATCCACCCCATGGCCCTGGTCCATCCGGAACGGGTGTCAGACCCCCAGGAGGCCGCGCTCATCCGGCAGCTCACCAGCGGCTACCAGGACCCGCAGGAGTACTTCATCGACGTGCTGGCCACGGGGATCGCCAAGATCGCCGCCCCCTTCCATCCCAAACCGGTGATCGTCCGGTTGAGCGACTTCAAGAGCAACGAGTACAGCCACCTGATCGGCGGCAGCGCTTTCGAACGTCCCGAGGAAAACCCCATGCTGGGGTTCCGCGGCGCCTCCCGCTACTACAGCAACGCCTACAGGGAAGGATTCGCGCTGGAGTGCAAGGCCCTCAAACGCGTCCGCGAGCAGGCCGGGTTCGGCAACGTGATTGTCATGGTCCCCTTCTGCCGCACCGTGCGGGAAGCGGACCAGGTCATCCAGGCCATGGAAGAGCACGGGCTGGTCCGCGGCGCCGAAGGGCTCCAGCTCTACATGATGTGTGAGATCCCATCCAACGTGGTCCTGGCAGAGGAATTCGCCAAGTGTTTTGACGGTTTTTCCATCGGGTCCAACGACCTCACCCAGCTGGTCCTGGGGGTGGACCGCGATTCGGAGGAACTAGCCGGGTTGTTCGATGAGCGGGACCCGGCAGTAATGTCCATGATTGCCCAGGCGATCAGCAAGGCCCATGCCGCCGGCATCAAGATCGGCATCTGTGGACAAGGGCCCAGCAACCATCCGGACCTTGCGGAGTTCCTGGTCAGCCAGGGGATCGATTCGGTGTCCCTGAACCCGGACACGTACGTGCGGACGCTTCCGGTTATTGCGGCAGCAGAGGCGCGGGCTGCCAACGAACAAGCCGTCTGACCCGCTGCCCAAGGCATACTGCGTGCCCCCGCGTACTGCCTTGGCGGCCACAGGAAAGTGCCTGGCACCCCAGGGGACAGTCTCCCCGGAAGCCAGGCACCGTCGTCGTACCGTGACTCTGCTCAGCCCCTGGTAATGGGGATCTTGGACGCCCCGGTTGCCTGCACCTGCTCCGGCATGGGAGCCCGCACTTCAAGGACCCCGTCCTTGTATGCAGCCGTTACGTCGTCTTGTTTCACCCCGGTGGGGAGGGGGATCCGCCGGACGAAGGAACCGTAGCGGAACTCGGACCGGTAGCTGTCCTTCTCCTTGTGTTCCTTCTTTTCCTGCCGTTCTCCCTTGATGGTCAGGACACCGTCCGTAACCGTCACGTCCACGTCCTTCTCCGGATCGATGCCGGGCAGCTCTGCCCGCACCACCAGCGTGTTGCCGTCCACCATCTCTTCGACCCTGATGGCGGAGGACCCCAGGTCACCCTCGAAAAGCCGTTCGATGACATCGATGGGGGAGCGGCGGTTATCAAACCATTTCATCAGGTCAGTCATTCTTGCCTCCTGCTCATGTGGAAGCCGGACCATCGCGTTGCCCGGCACTTCCACCATCCCCTTTCGATGAATCCGGTTCCAGAGGCAAAGGTCCCAGCCCCGTTCGGCCGTGACCCGCCGGTGGCCGGCGGGTCAGGCGGCCAACCAGTTCGATGGCCAGGCACCCTGCCAGGGCAACTGCAACCGAGACGGCCAGCAGTCCGGCGGGCGGCCACTCAACCCGGAAGAAGTCCTGCGTTAAGGGAACGCTGAACAACAGGACCAGCCCCGCGTACATCCCGGCAAGGATCAACACCTTGATCCGGTTGAGGGGGCGTGATGCCATCATCAGGATCCACGCGGCCACCAGGCCGAGTGTCACCGTTGCCGCGGACTGGGCGGACTCAAGGCTGTGGCCGCCCCACAACTGCCCGTACGCGCTGACCGCCAGGACACACAGGGCCGTGCAGATGCCTGCCGGGACCGCGAAGGCCAGGGCACGCCTCAGGAACCCGGGGGCATAACGCTGGCCGCCGGGCTGCAGGGCAAGGAAGAACGCCGGCAGGCCGATGGTCAGTCCGTCCAGTGCGGACAGTTGCCGGGGCAGGAACGGGAAGGCCAGCAACAGGACGCCGGTCACCACGGAGATGACCGTGGCGTAGACAGTCTTGCTCAGGAAGACCAGGGAGACGCGCTCAATGTTGCTGATGGCCCGGCGCCCCTCGTCCACCACCGCCGGCAGCCGTTCAAAGCGCCCGTCCAGGAGGACCATGCGGGCCACGGCCTTGGTCGCGGGGGAGGCCGAGTCCATGGCGATCCCCAGATCCGCATCCTTAAGTGCCAGGACGTCGTTCACCCCGTCCCCGGTCATTGCCACCGTGTGCCCCCGCCGCTTCAGGGCCTGGATCAGGTCCCGTTTCTGGGATGGGGTCACACTTCCAAAGAGGCTTTGCGACTCCACCGTTTCCTCCAGCAGCAGCGGATCCCGGGGAAGCGTGCGTGCGTCATAGGCAACCCCGGTTCCAAAACCCACCCCGCGCGCAAGCGCTGCCACGGTCCGGGGATCGTCACCGGAAATGATCTTGACGGTCACCCCCTGCCGGCGGAAGTAGTCGAGGGTGGAGGCGGCGTCCCGGCGGATGCTCTCCCGGAAGGTCAGCAGCATGACCGGCACCAGCCCGGACGGCAGGCCTGCCTCTTGGGGGCCCGGCGGCAGCGGCGCCGGGAGGTGCGCCAGAACCAGGGTCCGCAGGCCGGTGGAAGCAAGGGCCGCCGCCCTGGCGTGCGCATCAGCAGAGTCAGCGGACCCGAGGACCGTATCCGGCGCTCCCAGGATCCACGTCCCGGAGGCGGCGGAGCCCGGCGCGAACGTCACCGAACTCCACTTCCGGGCGGAGGAGAACGGGACGGAATCCTGCTCCTGCAGCGGAACCCGCACGGGAAAGGCCGCGCCGATGGCTGCAGCGGTGCTGCTGGCCTCAGCATTGGCACCAAACCATTCCACCGCCGGCCGCCACCCGGACGCAGGAACTGTTCCGGCCTCATGGACGGCGTCAAACACCACGGAGCCGGAGGACAGGGTGCCGGTTTTATCCAGGCAGAGGACATCCACCCGTGCCAATACCTCCACGGCGGCGAGTTCCTGGACCAGGACCTTCTGGCGAGCGAGCCGGAGGCCGCCCACGGCAAAGGCCACGCTTGTCATCAGGAGCAGGCCCAGGGGGATCATGGCCATGATCCCGGCAACAGCTCCCACGACGGCAGGTATCCACCGCCCCGATCCCATGGCTCCAGCCCATCCGCCCTGGTCCTGCATCTGCGCATTCGTGAGCAGCAGTGCGGTGGGCAGTAACAGCCAGGTGATGACGGTAAAGACTTTCTCCAGGCCCCTGCGGATCTCTGACCTGACAAGGGAGAACCGCCGTGCCTCGGCTGCCAGCCGGTAAGCGAAGGTGTCGGGTCCCACGCGGAGCACTCTGGCCCGGCCGCTGCCGGCGAGGATCAGCGAGCCGGACAGCAGCACGGCACCGCCGGCTTTGGGAACGGGTTCCGACTCGCCCGTCAGCAGGGATTCGTCCACCTCAAGCGGTGCCCCGCCAAGAAGCTCCAGGTCTGCCGTTACCTGGTCCCCGGCGTTGAGCACCACCAGGTCGTCAGGTACCAGTTCGTCCGAGGAGACGACTTCCCTGGCCCCGTTCCTGACCACCGTGTTCCGGGCGGCCTGCAGAATGGCAAGCTGGTCAAGGGAACGCTTTGCCCGGTACTCCTGGATGATCCCGATCAGCGAATTGCTGATGGCGGACAAGCCGAACAGCGCATCACGCCACTGGCCAAGGACCAGCAGGAGGATGAAGCAGCCTCCCACCACGCCGTTGAACAGGGTGAACACGTTCGCCTGGACAATCTCCCAGGCGCTCCTGCTGGTTGCCGTTGGCACGCTGTTGACACGGCCGGCGGCAGTGCGCTCCCGCACTTCTGCGGTGGAGAGTCCGTCCCGGGGATGGCTCACGTCCAGTCCCGGGACCGGTCTCCCGTTGTCCCCGGCGATTGTCATGATGTGGCCAGGCAGCTGACCCGGTCAGTCGGCGTGCTGCTGCTTGTGCACCCGGGTGATCACGGTGGGGCACGGCGGCTGCGACAGCACTGCGTGTGCCGTGGATCCCAGGACGAACCTTTCGAAGCCACCCTTTCCGCGGCTGCCCAGGACCAGCAGCCGGGCGCCGGATGCAGCACGGATCAGGGCGTCCGCCGGCTCAAGAACGGTCTCCATCCTGGTGTTGACCACGAGGTCCGGATAGTCCTGCCGGAGGCCCGCCTCAGTTTCGGCGAGCACGATCTGTTCCTCCTCGACGACGTGGGTGGCGAAACTGCTTTGCGGCAGCCCTGCCGCAATCCAGCGGTTGGGGCCGGTGAAGGCATATAGGACGGTCAGCTCCTCGCCCAGTGCGTCAGCCTCCGCGGCCGCAAAAGCCACTGCCTGTGTTGCTTCACGCGAGCCATCCACGCCCACCACGATGCCGCGGCCTGCCTCCTGGGCGTCGCCGATGACGGCCACCGGGCACTCCGCGGTGGCGGTGGCCTGGAGGGCCCGGTCCGTCAGGGCGCCGCGCGTGTGGCCGCTGGTGCCCAGGACGAGCATGGAGGCATTCCTGGAATAGTCGCCCAGGGCTGCCCCGATGCCTCCTTCGAGCAGTTGGAGGGTTACCTGCAGTCCGGGTTCGGCTGCGGTGGCTTTTTCACCGGCCTCCTTCAACAGCGCCAGCCCCGATTCACGCAGGACTTCAAGGTAGGGAAGCACTTCGGCGGCCATCCAGCGGTCGTCCACCACATTTACGACGGCGAGGGGGCACTTGAGCCTGTTGGCCCGGGCAGCTGCCCACAACAGGGCGGCGTTGGAGGCCGAAGTATTGGTGATGCCGACGGCGATTGGCTTGGCAGTTGCCATGGGGGACCATCCTTAGGGGGTGCTGGAGAAGGGGTGTGGTGCGGACGTGGAGCGGAGCCGGATGACGTTGCCCTGACCGGCGTGCCTGATCCGCGTTGGCCTGATCAGCGTTGGCCAGTCGGCGCTGGGCTAGTGGGCGCTGGGTCAGTCGGCGCTGGGCTCCCGGGCCGGCCACCAATGGGTCGGCGCCGCGATGACGAACCTCCGGCCGCTGATATCCTGCGGCGTGATCCGGATCAGGACATTTTTTTGGCCGGGTTGCCAGGGGGACAAGCCCGCCTCCATGGCGTCCTGGACTTCCTCCGCATCGGTTACAACCTTGGCGTGCCCCTTGATGATGACGCTCCAGGCGATGGTGCCGTACTGGTTCATTCCGTCCGCCTCGACGGCTACCACTTTCCGGTCGGCAAGGGAGGCGAGCTTTGTTCCCTGCCCGGTACGAATGAGCAGTGTGCCGTTGGTGGGGACAAAATTCACCGGATAGTTTTCCACTGCGTCCCCCTCGGAGAAGGCGATCCTGCAGAGGGAAGTTGAACGAAGGTATCGCCAGCAATCGTGGACGCCGAGTTCCTTGATGTCAGGTTCTGTGGCTGCGGTATTCATGGCCGTAGCCTAGGACCGGCAAACCTCCCGGGGATAGGGAAGAAGGTCCCGCGCCCGGAAAGGCACCCATCCGGGACGGTCGGAGGTAATTTTCGCCTGGGCCTCCTAGAATTGTGCCCGTAGCGTCTTCATGCCCAAGTGAAGGCGGACTTGCGGCCCGGGGCAGGCATTTCCGTTCCGGACCCCCGGACCGCGCCAAGGACCCGCAGCGTGGCAGGTTCTTGCCGCAGGAGGTGGAACGTGAGCACTGAGAAGCCCTGGCGTCCGCCGACGAGGGACACCGTTGAAGACCTGCTGCGGGACTTTTCCGCCCGGGGCGACGAACAGCTGGATACCCAGGAACGCATCAACGCCCTGCTGGCCGCGGTGGTGTCCCTCGCCGAGGATCTCAGCCTTGAGGCCGTGCTTGACCGCCTGGTCCGTTCGGCCTGCGCCCTGGTCGGCGCACGGTACGGCGCTATGGGCGTCATTGGCGAAGACCGCACCCTGAGCCACTTCATCACGGTGGGCATTGATGAAGACGGAATCCGCTCCATTGGCGACCTGCCGACGGGGCACGGCGTACTTGGCCTGCTCATCCGCGAACCAAAGCCCTTGCGACTCCATGACCTTGGCCGGCATCCCATTGCGTCCGGCTTCCCGCCGAACCACCCGCCCATGAAGACATTCCTTGGCGTGCCCGTCCGCGTCCGTGACGAGGTGTTCGGAAACCTCTACCTGACGGAAAAGCAGGGTGGCGAGGATTTCACCTCCGACGATGAGGACCTTGCCGTTGCCCTGGCGGCGGCGGCCGGCGTCGCGATCCAGAACGCGCGCCTCTTTGAAGACAGCGGGCGCCGGCAGAAGTGGCTGGAAGCAGGCATGGAGCTCAGCAGCAGGTTGATCATGGCGTCCAGCCCCGGGGACGCGGATCACCTGGACGTCGTTGCCGACGCCGCTTTGAAGGTATCGGATGCGGCACTTGCAGTGGTGGCCGTGCCGGCGGGTGAAGGCGTGCTTCGATGCCGGTCCTGCCTTGGTGTGCAGGGTCTTCAGGGAGGCCAGGAATGGAAGGTCTCCCACTCCGTGTGGGACGTGATCGAGGGCGGCGGATCCTTTGTGGCCAAGGACCCGCGGCAGGTCTTTGAGGCCGGAATGGCCGGGAAACTCGGATCCGTACTCGTGTGTTCCCTGGGGCATGGCAGCAGCGACAACGGCGTTCTCCTGCTGGCCCGCGCACACGCAACTGCCGCCTTCAACCAGGCGGACGCAGAGTCGGGTGCCATTTTCGGGAGCCGGATCGGGCTGGCGCTCGACCTGGCGCGCGTGAACGCACTGCGCGAACAAAACCTGCTGTTCACTGACCGGGAACGGATCGCGCGGGACCTGCACGACCTCGTCATCCAGCGCCTGTTTGCCGCAGGCCTGAGCATCCAAAGCCTGCGCCGCTACACCGTGGACCCGGTGGCGCACGAGCGCATCGCCGCCGTCACCACGGAACTCGATGAAACAATCCGCAAGCTGCGGGACACCATCTACTCGCTCCGGACGGCGGATGAGGAACGCGAACCGCTGACGGGCCGGATCCTGCGGGTGGTCCGGGAAAACTCGCGCAGCTACGCCCTGACCCCCAAGGTGGCCCTGGACGGCCCCGTGGACTCGATCCGGGAGGATGTGGCCGTCCATCTGCTGTCCGTGCTGTCGGAAGGACTCAGTAACGCGCTGCGGCATTCCGGCGCGGACGACGTGGAGGTCACGGTTGCGGTGGGCAAGGACCAGGTCCAGCTTCTCATCCGTGACAATGGCCGGGGCTTCGCCGACCCTGCCCGGGTGAGCGGCCTGGCGAACATGCGCCACCGGGCTGAGTTGTTGCAGGGCAGTTGCATCATTGAGAGCGGGCCAGGCAAGGGCACATCCGTGACATGGACCGCCCGGCTCACCTGACCTGCCGGCTCAGGCAGTGTCCGTGGAGCTCTTGGTGACGTAGACAGCGGCCTGCGTCCGGCGCTCGAAGCCCAGTTTTGCCAGGATCGATGAAACATAGTTCTTGACGGTTTTCTCGGCCAGGAACAGTTCGTCGCCGATTTGCCTGTTGGTCAGGCCCTGCCCGATCAGGGCCAGGACCTTCTTCTCCTGTGCGCTGAGGCCCTCCAGGCGGGGATCGGTGTGTGCCGTGGACAGTCCGGTAATGATCTGCTGCTCAACTCCCGGATCGAAGAGGGACTCGCCCGCAGCCGCCTTCCGGATTCCGGCCAGGAGGTCATCGCTCCTGATCTGTTTCAGGATGTATCCGGAGGCACCGGCCAGGACAGCGCCTCGAAGGGCCTGCTCGTCGTCGTAGCTGGTGAGTATCAGGCAGCGCAGGCGGGGGTCCAGGGAACGCACGTCCCGGCACACCTCGATTCCCGTGCCGTCGGGAAGCCTTCCGTCGAGGATGGCGATGTCGGGGTGCAGTGCGGGTATGCGGCGCGTGGCCTCGGCAGCCGAGCCGCTTTCGCCCACCACAAGGAACCCTTCGCCCTCCAACAGGTCCTTCAACCCCTGCCGGACAAGTTCGTGGTCATCAAGGATGAACACCCGGACCTGCCCGGGAGATCCTGCCGCCTCAGACCCAGCTTCATGCATCTGCACTGATCGCTCCCAAATCTCCAGGACCAAATCCCGCATTCGTGCGGGGGCGGCCCCCGGGGAGGGCCTGAGCCCATTGTTCCCCAGGAGGCGTCCTGCCGGAAGGGACCTAAGTCCGCCGGCGATCCGCAGGGCGGCACCCGAAGTCTGGGCCCTGTTCCTGTCATGACCTTCGGCCCTACCCCTGAAAGCGCACTTGTTCCATTCTGGGGACGACGCTTGCAGGATGCCCGCAGGAGGGAATGCGGCAACAACAGTGAATGGAGCCGGCATGACTGCCCCTGAAACGCACCCCAGGATCATCGTTGGGGTGGATGGATCAGACGCCTCCATCGCCGCGCTCCGGGTGGCCCGGGCCATGGCGGAGCCCCTGTCAGCGACGGTTGAGGCCTGGGCCTGCTGGGACGTCCCGGCCGGCTACGGGGTTTACCTCGCCGTAGGGATCGAAGGGTTCAAGTACGCGGCCCACCAGGTCCTCCAGCAGGCACTGGAAGAAGCTTTCGGGGAGCTGCCGGCCTTCGTGCATGCCCGCCTGGTACGGGGTAAGCCAGGGCCGGTACTCATCGACGCGAGCCGCAACGCCTCCTTGCTGATCGTGGGCAGGCGGGGACATGGGAGCTTTGTCCTTGGCTCCGTCAGTTCGACGTGCGTGAGCCATGCCCACTGTCCCGTGCTGGTGGTGCACGCCCCGGAGGCGGACGGCGCGGGGGACACCGGCCAGGCAAGCGCCCTGACGGGGAGCCCTGACCCGGCGGCCTGATTGCAGGCGCCCTGACTGACCGACCCGGCAACCCGCCGTCGTACGTGTCATCCCGCCCTAGTGGCTGTGCTGGCCATCCCCATGATGGTGTGCCGCGCCTTCCCCCACCAGTTCGTGAAGCCCTTCGACTGCCTGTGCGAGTGACAGGCCGGGGGATTGGATGATGAAGGGCATCAGGAGGCGGTTCTCCTTGTCCAGGTGCAGGGCGAAAATCCGTTGGATGGCCCCGGCGGCCACGGCGGCAGCAACGCCTTCGGCGGTCCTGAGCTCTTCAACCAGGCCCACGATGACCTGATGCTCGGCCAGCATGCCGTCCACCAGCAGCTTCGCTTCCGGCAGGCCGTGGGGCCCGCTGTACAGCGGCCCTTCTTCTGCCAGGGCGTGCGGCACCAGCACCGTGTCGCACCAGTCCAGCAACGCAGCCTGCGTTTCCTGTCCGGCGGCAGGGTCCCGTGCCTCCACGGCCTCCGTCAGCAGTCCCACCAGCGCGTTCAGTTGCCGCAGCATGTCGGCATGGTGGGCTTCCACCGCCTGCAGCGCACGCGCCTCGGAGCCGGCTTCCGTGCCGTTACCGCTGTTGGTGTTCATTCGTTGTTGCCTTCCAGTTGGGCGACGTGCCGGTGGTTGGCCCGCAAGGACCAGCGGAGGTCTTTGATGGCCCAGTACGCTCCGCCGTTCATGACGGCGAAGCCTGCGATGCCCAGGTAGGGCGCCCGGACCACCAGGCCAAGGAGCAGGACGCCCACGCCCGCCGCGAAAAGCAGGAGTCCGCGCCTGACGCGGGTGCGAAGCGACAGTACGAAGGCATCCCTTCCGAGCAGCGCCGCGAATCCGGGGTCTTCCTCCTCCAGGCCATGGCCGATCAGTTCGAGTTCGCGTTTTTCAAATTCAGAGAGCGGCACAGCTGCACCCACTATCCATTGCCTGCGGGAACCGGAACTCAGGTACCCGGCTGGCCGCGCAGGACGGCCAGCCTGTTCCGGTATTCCGCGACGTCGATCTCGCCGCGCGCGAAACGCTCGGCCAGTACGTCTTCTGCCGTTAGTGGCGACGGGGGCCGGGGTGCACCCGGGGAGGGAGCCCGCAGGGAACGGGCCAGCAGGACAATGCCGGTGATGATTGCTCCCCAGACCACCACCATGCTGATGCTCATCAGGACATAGCCCCACAGGCCCATGCCGTCGTTCCAGCCGTACACGTCACGACCTCCGCTGAAGTGGAGGCGGACGCCAGCCGTCCGCCTTCCCTTCCAGTATTGGTCTCTGCCGGTGTCCGGGGCAGAGCCATTAGTCCTGTTCCGGGGCCGGGTACCAGGCTCCGGTCCTCGGCCCCCGGTGCGGAACTTCCGCACCGGGGGCTTATGGCACTGGCGGTGGCGGCGCGGGCATGGTGAATCTGGATGAGCATCCGGTTCCGTTGCAGGAGAGTAAAGCGGAAAGGGAGGATGGCACCGTGGCCGTTGCGGACAGCACGTACGACGGCGGGACAGCCCGCCGTGCGTTCCTCACCCGTTGGGTGGGCTGGGCGACCCTGGGCGAGAGCTTGGGCTTCCTCGCCCCGGTCCTTGCGTGGTTTCTTGCGGCCACTGCCTGGCCGCGTGCGGAATTTGCACTCCTGGTACTGGCCGGCCTCGCCGAAGGAGCTGTCCTGGGATGGTTCCAGGTCCGCGTCCTGCGGAACCGGTTGCCGGGGATCTCCGCGGCCCGCTGGGTCCTGCTGACCGCGGTGGCCGCGGCATTCGCCTGGTCCGTGGGCATGCTGCCGTCCACCTTCGGGGAATGGCAGGACTGGCCGCTTCCGCTCCGGCTGACTGCGGGTGGCGCGGCGGCAATCCTGCTGCTCGGATCCATTGGCACTGCCCAGTGGTTTGAGCTGCGGCACCATGTCCGGCGGGCGTGGCCGTGGATCGCCGGCAACGCCGCGGCCTGGGCGGCGGGTCTTGCAGCGTTCATGCTGGTTGCCCCGCCTTTGTGGCAGCCGGACCAGCCTGCCTGGCTGATCGCGGTGATTGGCGTGGGGGCGGCGGTCCTCATGGCGGCAGTGATGGCCGTGGTCACAGGCCTGGTGTTGCTGCGCCTTATGCCGGATGCTGCAGCCGCGGGGGATGCGCACTAGAAGCCGCGGCGCCGCAAACGCTTGTCCACGGCGACTGCCACGGATGCGAGCAGGGCCAGGCCAAGGATCCGCAGCCACGCTTCGCCGCTGATGGGGGCGGTGTGGAAGAGCCCGTTCATCAGCGGCGCATACGTGAGTGCCAGTTGGCCGGCCGCCTGCACCGCGACGCCGACCAGGAGCCAGCGGTTGCTGAACGGGCTTATCCGCCACGCCGGCCGGGTCAGCGACCGGCAGCTGAAGAGGTAGGACACCTCCACGCCCACGAAAAGGTTCACGGCGGACGTCCGGGCCTGTGCAAGAGAGGCACCATCGGCCAATTCATGTTCGAAGAGCCACCATGCCCCGGCGACGAGGAGGGCCGAAACGAGCAGGATCCGCACGGTGAGCGCCCACGTCAGGAGGGGGCGGTCCGGCGGCCGTGGCGGCCTGGACATCAGTCCTGGTTCCTTTGGCTCAAAGGCAAGCATGAGTCCAAGGGCAACAGCGGTGGTCATATTGATCCAGAGGATCTGGGTGGGCAGGATGGGCAGCGTTGCGCCCAGCAGGATGGCCACGAGGATCACCAGCCCCTCGGCCATGTTGGTGGGCAGGGTCCAGACGATGAATTTGGTCAGGTTGTCGAAGACATTCCGGCCTTCTTCAACGGCGGCCTCAATGGTGGCAAAGTCGTCATCGGTGAGGACGATGTCCGATGCCTCCTTGGCCACCTCCGTTCCGGTGCGTCCCATCGAAATCCCGACATTCGCCTGCCGGAGGGCCGGTGCGTCGTTGACGCCATCCCCGGTCATGGCGGCCACGTGTCCGCGGGACTGCAGGGCCCCGATCAGGCGGAGTTTCTGTTCCGGCGAGACCCGGGCGAAAACCGTGGCCCGTTCCACGGCATCGGCGAACTGGTCAGGTGCAATGACGTCCAGCTCCGCGCCTGTCAGGGCTGTTCCGCTGTCATGGTCGGCGGCCAGGCCCACCGCCGCGGCAACGGTCACTGCAGTCCGCACGTGGTCTCCGGTGATCATCTTGACCGCCACGCCGGCACGCCGGCAGGCCGCCACTGCCGCCGCGGCCGCTTCCCGGGGAGGGTCGTGCATGGCCTGGAGCCCGGTCAGGGTCATCCGGCCCCGCAATTGGATGGCGGAGAGAGGCCGGCTGTCCGGGGGAAGGCGCATCATGGCCGTGGCCAGCACGCGGAGCCCGCTGTCCGCGAGCGCATGTGCGGCATTGAGCGCGGCCTGCCTGTGGAGGGGCCTGTTGGCACCGTACCTGTCCATTTCCGTGCCGCAGAGGTCAAGGACCCGTTCGGCGGCCCCTTTGACGAACACCACGCCGGCTCCGTGCGGAAGCGTGGAAAGGTGCAGGGTGGCCATGAACTGCCGCTCCGACGTGAACGGCAGTTCCTGCTTCCGCGGGTTGGCCGCCAGGAAGCCGGATACGTCCATCCCGCCCTTCCCTGCTGCCACCAGCATTGCGGCCTCCGTAGGGTCCCCCCGTACGTGCCACCCCTGCCCCTCCCTGCGGACGGTGGCGTCGTTGCAGGCTGCACCGCCCAGGAGGGACCACTGCAGCGCAGCGTCCCCGTCCGCCGGGTGCTCCGCTGAATCCGCCACGTGCTGCCGGCCGCCGGTGTGCTGTGCTGCCGACGGGGCGATGCGTCCCTCCGGTCCGTAGCCGGAACCCGTAACGTCATACGTCCCGGAAGGGGTCCAGAGTGCCCGGACTGTCATCTGGTTCTCGGTGAAGGTGCCCGTCTTGTCCGAGCAGATCACCGTGGTGCTGCCCAGCGTTTCCACCACCGGCAGCCGGCGGACCACGGCCCGGCGGCGCGCCATGCGGCGGACGCCAATGGCAAGCGTCACGGTGACGGCGGCAGGAAGGCCTTCGGGGATGGCTCCCACGGCCAGGGCGACGGCGGCAGTAAACATTTGCCCCGGCTGCTCGCCATGTGCCAGCCCGGCAAGGAAGGCCACGGCGGCGAGGGCCAGGATGGCTATGGTGAGCGTCGAGCTGAAGCGTGCCAGTTTGACCGTCAACGGCGTGGCCACCGGCCGGACCGTCCCCATGAGGCGGTGGATCTCGCCAAGTTCGGTTTCGCCGCCGATGGCGACGACGACCCCCGCACCCGTGCCGGCGGTCACCAGGGTGCCGCTGTACAGCATGTTCCTCCGGTCTGCCACCGGCGTGACCGGGGGCAGGACCACCTCGTCCTTGGGCACGGGGTCGGATTCTCCCGTCAGCGCGGATTCGTCCGCCCGTAAGGCGGACAGGCGCACCAGGCGGAGGTCAGCCGGTACCTTGTCGCCGGCCTCCAGCAGCACAAGGTCGCCGGGGACCAGGTCCTCGGATGGAACCTGCCTCCGTTCGCCGCCGCGCATGACGGTGGCGTGGGTGCGGACAAGCGAGTGAAGGGCGTCCAGGGCCGCTTCTGCCCGGACTTCCTGGACGAATCCGATCAGCGTGTTGACCAGCACTACGGCGAGGATGACGCCGGCGTCCAGGAACGCGCCAAGGACCACGGTGACGGCGGCGGCGGCCAACAGGACGTAGACCAGCGGGTTGTTGAACTGGCGCCCCAGCTTGCGGGCGATTCCCCCGCCCCTGGACCGGGGAAGCTCGTTCGCGCCAAACTGGGCGCGCCGGCGCGCTACCTCCGCCTGGCCAAGGCCCCTGGCCGCATCCGTTTCCAGCAGCAGGACGACCTCGTGGACCGGCAGCCCGTGGTGTGCCGGATCAGGGACAGCGTCCGGTTGGCGGCCGGTGGAGGATGGTTCCGGCCGCGGGGGCTGCACGTGCCCGCGTCGGGAGGGCCGGGTCTTCGCCATGGTGCCGCGGCCTCACTGCCCCGGCAGGGCATCGAGCGTGGTGAAGCCGTATCCTGCGGCAGCGGTGCGGTCAATGATCCGGGGGAGGGCGTCGGCGTCGAGGGTGGTGCCGTCGTCGGGATTGGACCCGATGTGCATGAGGACGATTTCACCGGGCTGCAGGCCGGCCTGGACGCGGTCGGCCACCGACTGCACGCTGGAACCTCCACTGGCGCCTTTCCAGCCCAGGGTGTCCACGGTCCACCTGACGGCCACGTAGCCCAGGGAGTTGACTGCAGCGATGGTGCGTGCGTCCCGCTCGCCGTAGGGGAAGCGGAACAGCGGCCTTGGATCGGCGCCGGCTGCCAGGATGGCCTGCTCGGCACCACGCACCTGTTGGAAGATCTGGTCGTTGCCCAGTCCGGTGAAGCCCGGGTGGGTCATGGAGTGGTTGGCCACCCGGTGCCCGGCGGCCACGATCTGCGCTACGGCCTGCGGGTTGTTCGCCGCCCAGTTGCCGGTCAGGAAAAACGTCCCGGCGACCCCCTTGGCGGCGAGGGTGGGCAGGATTTTGGGCAGTCCTGCCGCGTTGGCTCCGGCATCGAAGGTGAGGGCAACCACCCGGCCTGCCCCCGGGATGACGGTCAGGTCCTGGCCGCGGAGGGATTCCGGGAACGGCGCCGGTTGCGGGGGAGTACCCGGCTCCCGGGGTGGCGTCGGGCCGGCCGGTGGCTCCGTGGGCTGCGGTTCGGGAACCGGCGGCACGACGACCGGGGGCTCGACGGGAGCCTGGCCCGCTTCGGGTGTCTCCGTCTCCTGCGGCCCCGGCGCGGGGGTGGAGACGGTTGGGCTGGCTGTGCCGGGCTGGCTGGAGCCGCTGGGCAGCGGGGAGGGAGCCGTCGGTGATGCCGACGGCGGACCGGCCGAGGGCACCGGGAGCAACAGGGCCAGTGAAATGGCGAGGACCACCAGGGCGGCGGCGAGCGCTATGGCGGGTGTCCGCCGTCGTGCCTCACTGAGCGGCAATGCCATCACCCGTCCCGGAGGTCAGTACCTTTCCCGCCCGGACGTACCGTTCAGGACTCCTTGGAGCTGTGGGCTCCGCTCTCGGGCGTGTGGACCACCAGTACCGGGCAGTGGGCATGGGCCACGATGGCGGAGCTGACGGAGCCCAGGAGCAGGCCGCCGAACCCGCCGTGCCCGCGGCGCCCCACCACGATCATGTCGGCGTCCCGGCTGGCGTCGATCAGCGCCTCACGCGGATGGCCGCGGACAAGGGTCGAGGTGACGTTGGCCGGCATCTCGGCGCCGAAAGCCTGCACCATCGCGTCGTCCAGGACCTTCTTGGCGCCTTCCTCGAAGCCCTCAATGCCCATCATGACGTAGCCCGAGTACACCTGCGGGTACTCCCAGCAGGCGATCGCCTGGACCTTGGCGCCGAGGGGAGTGGCGAGCCGTTGGGCCTGGCGAAGTGCCTCCAGGGACGGTTCCGATCCGTCGACGCCCACCACGATCCTGGCAATTGGTGCCCCGGCTATGCTCATGTCTGCTCCCTCGTCGGACCCTCGCTGTCAGGCCCATCATGCCCGGATGCCTGCTGCGGGGCTAGGGCCGAAGGTCACGGCACCGCGGGGGCTCCCGCCGGTGGTGCCCCGGCCGCCGGAATCACCGGTCCGGGCCATTCAGGTTCGGTGGCTCCCTGGTCCAGCCGGAATGGCGGATATTCGTCCCGCATCAGCGCTGTGTAGGCAAGGACCCGGTAGATCCAGCGGTCGATGCCGAGGATGAAGTCAAACAGTGGGCGCTGGTAGCGGCCGGTGAACAGCAGGATCACTGCCGCGACCAGAACCAGCAGTCCCAGCAGGGACGGTCCCGCACTTTGCTCATAGGTGGCGCCAACGAAGGTGTTGTCCGCCCGCCACCGCCACGTGGTATTGGTAAACGCGGCCACCAGGAGCAGGTGCGGGATCGACAGGAGCCACCATTTCACCAGCACCAGCCCGCGGGACAGCCGTTCCGGGTAGTCAACGTCAAAGTCCGCAGGATAATTGGTGCGCTTGAGCGTAAACGGCGGGTAGAGGTCGGTGCCTACGGCGGCGTAGGCGTAGAAGGCCACCCGCCAGTTCCAGCGCATGACACCCACATTGAAGTCGAACAGTGCCCTGGGGTACCGGCCGGTGAACAGGATGGCGAAGCCCGCCACGATGGTGGTGATGACGAACGCAAACCAGAGGAAGAAGAGAAGGATGAAATGCGGTATGGCCAGGAACCACTTGACCAGCCACATCCATCGTGACAGTCCCGGATCGATGTCACCGAAAAGCCTTGCGGGGTAGGCGCGGCGGTCTTCGGCTGCCACGGTGAACGGCTGCGGCGGGGGTGCCACTCCGGGGGCGGCCGGCACTGCCTGCATCCCCGGTCCGGCCATCCCAGGCGCCTGCATCCCCGGTCCCGCCATCCCCGGGCCCGCCATCCCCGGGCCCGCCACCGCCGGGCCGCCCGGTGATGGTCCAACAGGTGGCGGCCCGGCATGCCGGCCCAGTCCCATGGCGCCGAAGACGATGAGGGGAATACCGATCACGAGGGCGATGAGGCCGCCCACCAGCAGGCCTGTGGCTGCCGGCCTGATGAGGTCTGAGCGGAAGCCGGCCTGTGCCTGGACATCAACACCGGAGGAGGCATCGGCATTCATCACCACCACTTCCCAGGTGCCCGGGGTGATGTTCCACGTCAGCTCCTGCTCGCCGGAGCCTGAAACGGACGCCGTCCAAAAGCGCTGGCCGGCCGGCGGCGATGCGGGGTTGCCGCCCGGAACGTCACGGTATTCGGCGCGGAAAGGCCGCTGCCGGATGTTCAGCAGCTCCGAGTGGTGCACACCTGACAGGTACTGTTCGACGTCGGCCTGCGGGCCGATGCCAATGAACACCGCTTTGTCGGGGGCCATTGATGCAATCCGCAGCCGCAGGGTACCGATGTCGAAAGGAAGCCTGCCCGGCACATCCTCGCCGATGGCCTCGGCCCGCGGAGAGGTGAGGGCAAAGGAACTGACGGAAAAACGGGATGTGCCGGAGGTCAGGTATCCGTCCCCCTGGATCGATCCCACCGCCGATGCCACGGCTCCTCCCGCCAGCGCGGCCAGTCCCGGAAGAGAGATCAGGATGCCGAGGACCAGCATGATGATGGCGGCGGGTTTTTTCATGGCGTGGAACCTTCCGCTGTAGGGGAGGATGTGGAGCCGGAAGAAGGACCAGCAGGCGCTGCGGCCTAAAGGGGGCTGTGAACGGTGTCAGTACGGGTAATGATCGTGGGGCACGGGAGGTGCCTGAGCACGCCGTGTGCGGTCGAACCGAGCAAAAGGCGCTTGAAGGCGCCCCGGCCGCGGCTGCCCACCACAAGCAGCCGTGCCCCGGCTGCGGCCTCGACAAGGGCGTCCACCGCGTTTTTTTCCCTGTCGAGCCGCTGGTGCACGGTCAGGTCCGGGTAGTCTTCCTTGAGCCCGGCCACGGTTTCGGAGAGCACGACGCGTTCTTCGTCCACGATGAGGTCCGCGAGCGCCCCCGGCGTCAGGCCGGCGTCGATGATGGGATCGGGCGCATTGACGGCGTAGACGACGGTGAGTTCGTCTCCCTCGCGGTCGGCCTCGGCCGCGGCGAAGGCGACGGCCCGCGTTGCCTCGGCAGACCCGTCAACGCCGACCACCACACCGGACCTGCCTTCGAGGTCCTGGGTCCCGACGACGGCGACAGGGACTTTGGCGGCGGTCGCCACCTGGAGTGCGCGGTCGGCGAGGGCCCCGCCAAGGTGCCCGCTGCCGGAGCCGATGACCATCATCGAGGTCTTCTTCGAATACTTGGCCAGCTGGCCGCCCACGCTTCCGGTGAGCAGTTCCGTAGTCGGCGTGACCGTCACGGTTCCTTCGAGCCTGCCGGCGGCGGTCGTGAGCAGTTCCTCGCCGGCCTGCTGGAGCGTTCCAAACCAGGGGTAGGGTTCAGCTACCCACCGGTCGTCGACGACGTGGAGGATCACCAGCGGCAGGTGCGTCCGGTGGGCGCGGCGGGCCGCCCACAGGACCGCGGCCTGGCTTTGCGCTGAGTCGTTGGTGCCCACAGCGATGGGTTTCTGGGATGTCATGGCCGCACTTCCTGGTCGTCTTGAACTGGTCTTCCTGCCTTTCAAGACTGGCCCCGCCGCCACCGGCACTCTAGGGCCAAAAGTCACGGAAGCGCTGTTCAGGCCGCCCTGCGGCCTTGGCGCGCGGCCGGGAACCGCCGTTTGTCCGCTTGGGACGGAAATGCGGTGGCTGTTCACAGGCATACCGTTCCTCAGTATGCTTACTATTATCCGCCCGGAGCCCATGAGAAAGGCATCATCATGACTGAACAGAACGTCCCCGACGATGAGTTGGAAGTTGTGCAGGAAGACGACGTTCTTCTCGACGAGACTCCCGGCGCGGCATCGTCACTGGAGCTCGATCCCGTCGACGGGGAACCTGACAGCTACCCCGGGGCTGCAGAGAACAATCCGGACCGCTGGCAGGAGGACCCGCTGCTGCAGGACGAAGCAGTCTCGGGGGAGGAGCAGGACTTCCTGAGTGACCAGACGCTGCGGGACGAAAGCGCGCAGGCCCGGTACCGCTCCGGCGATGAGCAGGTTCCGCCGGACACACCCACGCTGGGTGAAGCAGCAGCCGACGTCGATTTCGGCGGGAATCCCACCTGCCTGGAAGCAGACGCAAGCGACGACGAGGAAAACTTTGGCGGCTCGCCCCTTAGTGAGTTTGAGCCGGACGACCTGGAACGCTAGCAATCCCGGGGCCGGGTGCGCCCGGGCCCGGTCCGCAGGGAAGGAGACCCATGCACTCCAAGGAGTTGTTGCTCGAGGCGTTTGACCGCCTCCCCGGCCTGGTGGGGCAGGTACTGGACGGGCTGGATGAGGAGCAGCTGCAGCTGCGTCCTGCAGGCCAAGGCAATTCCATCGCCTGGCTGGTCTGGCACATGGGACGGGTGGAAGATGCGCAGGTTGCGTCCGCCTCGGGATTGGAGCAGGTCTGGAAGGCCGAAGGATTCGTAACCCGCTTCGGGCTCCCGCTGGCGGACAGTGATACGGGCTACGGCCACTCAAGCCAGCAGGTGGACGCAGTCCGCGCGCCCCGGGAACTCCTGCGGGAGTATTACCTGGCCGTTCACCGGCAGACTGCCAGGGTCCTGGAAGGTATCGGGGATTCCGACCTGGACCGTGTGGTCGACAGGCGCTGGGATCCGCCCGTCACCCTGGGCGTGCGGCTGGTCAGCATCCTGGGGGACTGCCTTCAGCACGGCGGCCAGGCCGCCTACGCCAAAGGGTTGCTTGCAGCGTCAGATTCCAACGGTGCGTGAACTCGTAGTGCTGGGCACTGCGTCCCAGGTTCCCACGCGGACCCGCAACCACAACGGCTACTTCCTGCGCTGGGACGGCGAAGGGCTGCTTTTCGATCCCGGCGAGGGTACCCAGCGCCAGATGATCCATGCGGGAGTGGCGGCGGGCACCATCACCAGGATCTGCCTTACGCACGTGCACGGGGACCATTGCTTCGGCCTTCCCGGGGTGCTCTCCCGGATGGTTTTGGACGGCGTGGCGCACCCGGTCCACCTGCATTATCCGGCGTCCGGTGACCAGGTGGTCAGGGCCCTGGTGGGTCTCAGCCCGCCCGGGCTTGACGTGAGGCTCCATCCACATGGCGGCGCCGGTGCCGTGGCGGACAGGCTTGAGGTCCGGCCCCTCAATCACCGCATCGAGACATACGGCTACCTGCTCACCGAGCCAGATGGCCGCACGTTCCTGCCGGAGAGCCTGCGGGCGGCGGGCATCGAAGGGCCCGACGTGGGCCTGCTGCAGCGCGAAGGGGTCCTCGGAGCGGCCAGGCTGGAAGAGGTCAGTATTCCCAGGCCGGGCCAGCGCTTCGCTTTCATCATGGATACCGCACCGTGCCACGGTGCCGAAGAACTGGCAGCAGGCACGGACCTGCTGGTGGCCGAGTCCACGTTCAGTGACGACGACGTCGGCCTGGCCCGGCAATACCTGCACCTGACCGCCGGGCAGGCAGGGGAACTTGCGGCGTCCGGGAAGTCCCGGATGCTGGTGCTCACCCACTTCTCCGCACGCTATGGCGACGGCGTCCCGCACCTCGCGGAGCAGGCACGGGCGCAGGCTCCGGGAACCACGGTCATTGCCGCTGAGGACCTGCAGCACATTGCCGTTCCCCGCCGCCGGCAACCGGCACGGGAAGCAGCGGGCGGAACTACGGCGATAGGGTTAAGCCATGACGGCAGCAGCTGAATCCACGGTCACTTTTGACGGCCGTTTCGCCCGGGAACTGTCGGAACTCGCCGTTCCCTGGCAGGCCGAGGAAGCCCCCAGCCCCGAGCTCCTGGTCCTGAACGACAGGCTCGCACGCGACCTGGGCCCGGACCCAGGGTACCTTCGCAGTCCCGAAGGGGTGCGGCTCCTGGTGGGCAACCACGTTCCGGCGGGCGCCACCCCGGTGGCGCAGGCCTACGCGGGCCACCAGTTCGGCGGCTACTCTCCGCTGCTTGGCGACGGACGCGCCCTGCTGCTTGGTGAGGTCACGGACAAAGGCGGCCGCCTCCTGGACCTCCATCTCAAAGGCTCGGGGCGCACGCCGTTTGCCCGCGCCGGGGACGGACGTGCCGTCGTCGGGCCCATGCTCCGTGAGTACGTGGTAAGTGAAGCCATGCATGCCCTGCACATTCCCACCACCCGCTCGCTCGCCGTCGTGGCAACTGGCCGGCAGGTCAGGCGTGACGGCATGCTGCCCGGTGCGGTCCTGGCGCGGGTTGCCGGCAGCCACCTGCGCGTCGGCAGCTTCCAGTACGCGCGGGCCACGGAAAACTTCGAGCTGCTGAAGCGGCTGGCGGATTTCGCCATCGGCAGGCACTACCCGCACGCTGCCGGCGCCCCAAACCCCTACCTGGAGTTGTTCGCCTCGGTGGTCTCCGCCCAGGCGGACCTGGTGGCCCGGTGGATGCTGGTGGGGTTCGTGCACGGGGTCATGAATACGGACAATATGACCATCTCAGGGGAAACCATCGACTACGGCCCGTGCGCGTTCATGGATGTGTTCAATCCCGCCGCTGTCTACAGTTCCATCGACGTCAGCGGACGCTACGCCTACGCCAACCAGCCGGTGCTGGCCGAATGGAACCTTGCACGGCTGGCGGAGGCAATGCTGCCGCTGATCGACGGGGACCAGGAAAAGGCGGTTGCCCCCGCGGTGGAGGTACTTGGCGGATTCCGCGGACAGTACAGCCAGGCGTGGTCCGGCGGCATGAAGGCCAAGCTGGGCCTGTCGGGGGATGCGGACAGCGACGCCGCCTCCGCCCTGGTGGACGGTGCCATTGCCATCCTGAAGGACGGGCCGGTGGACTACACCTTGTTCTTCCGGAACCTGGGCAAGGCCGCGCGGGGGGACCTCCGTCCCGTGCGCGGCATGGTCCTGGACCTTGAAGCGTTCGACGCCTGGGCGGAGCGGTGGCAGGCCCTGGGGCCCGACGCGGAACTGATGGACAGCGTGAACCCTGCCTATATTCCGCGGAACCACCTCGTGGAAGAGGCGCTGTCCGCCGCCACTGACGGAAACCTGGCTCCCCTGCAGCAGTTGCTCGAGGCCGTCGGCAGCCCCTTCGCCGAGCGGCCGGGCCTGGAACGCTACGCCGAAGGTGCCCCTGAGGATTTCGGCACCTACATGACCTTCTGCGGGACGTGACTGTTCAGCGGTACGGTGCGGAAATGACAGGAGGGCGGCAGCCGGGAATACCCGGCTGCCGCCCTCCTGTCTAAGAACAGCTTTGCTGTTTAGTACCAGCCTGCTGCTGCCAAAGCGTTGCGAAGGCTAGGCTACGCGGACTGCGGAGTAGCCGCCGAGCCAGCTGATGGAGTGGACCTCGGTGCTGTAGCCGTTGACGCCGCCGCTCACAACCTGGCCGTTGCCGGCGTACACGCCCACGTGGCCGGAGGTGATGATCAGGTCGCCGGGGGCGGGAGCGCCGACAACGGTTCCGTACTGGAAGAACTGCGTGGGGGCCAGGTCGCCGACGGACTTGCCGACGGAGCGCAGGGCCTTCTCAACCATTGCGGTGCAGTCCTGGTTCACGCCGACCTGGCTGTAAGCGGATGCCAGGATGGCAGCGCCGGTCCCGGTGCCGGTGGACGCCGCCGGGGCGGCTGAGGCGTAGGACATGTTCATGCCGGTGTTTGCCGGTGCGGTTGCGGCTGCCGTCTGGACGGGAGCTGCTGCCGGCGCCGGGGCTGCGGTGTGGCCAGCGCCGGGGATCTGGATCTGGTCACCGGGGTAGATGATGGAGGACAGTCCCAGTCCGTTGGCGGCCAGGACGTCGTTGAGGCTGACGCCATGGGCGGCCGCGATGGCCCCGATGGTGTCGCCGGACACCACCGTGTGGACGGTTCCTGCTGCTGCGACGGGTGCTGCTGCCGGGGCAGGTGCGGAGTATGCCTGGACGCTGGTGTTCTCAGTGGTGTCCGGGCCGGTGACACCTGCATGGGCCGGGGCTCCGACGCCAAAGGCAATACCGGACGCTGCAGCAACGGCAAGCGCCGGACGGCCCAGCGAACGGGCCTGGGACTTGGCGGTTACGGCGAGGCCCTCGAGCACAATGGAGCGGGCCGGAGTCGCGCGGTGACGGGCAGTGGTGGAAATTTTTGACACAGTTGATCGCCTCTCCCATGCCTGCGGGGTGAGCTGTCGGGTTCGGGCTGGAGATACCCGGCCGGTAGCTGGCTCCGCGGGCGGAGGCGCTAACGACTTAACCCCAAGGCCACATGTGGCCGTAGAAACTTGGTTCCCCCGTCCCTGCCAAACGGAAAGCGGTTGAATCCCATGATCAGCGGCAGGGCTCGGCATGCTGACGGGAATGTCCCGTCTGAGAGGGACACCAAACGACCATAACCCGCGCTGCCCCCGATTGTCACATTTGGATAACATACGAGGCTCCCCTCTCAATTGCGCAAACGTCTTGATGTACTTCGCATTTCGGGCGGTGACCTCGACCGATGCAGGCAGGGTCTTTATCGCTGCAAACGGTAACAATGTGGCCACGGACGCGCCCTCGGGGGCCGCGCCGGACGGTAAGCTTCGGGACTATGCCCCTGTTCGTGACCAGCCGAGGGATCCCGCTCCTCGGTGGCGTGCTGGCCATCGCCCTGGCCGCCGCCACCGTGCTGCCGGCCGCAGCGGAGGAGCCGCCGCCCGGCGGATATCCCTCCTGGTCGGATGTGCAGCAGGCGCAGTCGTCCGAAGCGGCAAAAGCGGCAGAAATTGCCACCATCGACGGGCTCTTGACCGGCCTGCAGGCGCAGTCGGAGGCAGCCGGGGACGCAGCTGTACGGTCGGCCGCCGAATACGCTGCCGCGGATGCAGAGCTCCAGTCCGCCACATCACGCCTGGAAACCCTGTCCGCACGGGCCGCCCGCGCAAACGACGAAGTGGCCCGGTACCGGAAGGACCTCGGCGCCCTGGCCGTGCAGTCGTACAAGACAGGCGGGACCAACGCCGGGTTCTTCGTGGCGCTGGACGCCCTGGGGACCAACAGCGTCCAGGGCCTCAACCTCGTCAAGCTCGTGGGGGACAAGACGGCCGCGTTGGTGGTCAAGGCGGCGGCGGCCGGAAAGGTATCCGCTGCCCTGGTGGAACAGGAAAAGGTTGCCAGGAGCGAACGGGAGCGCCTGTCCGGGGAGGCAAGGGCAAAAGCCGGGGCAGCCAGTTCCGCCAGGGACGCACTGGCACGGCAGGTGGCCGAGGAGCAGCGGCACGGCGGCGAGCTAACGGCCCAGCTTGCCGCCCTGAAAGGGACGACGGCGGCGCTTGAGGGGGAGTACCGCCAAGGCCAGGCTGCGCTGGCTGCCTACGAGGCGGCCCAGGCGGCCAAGCGCGCCGCAGCGGAGGAGCAGGCCCGCCGCCAGGCCGAAGCGGCCGCCAAGGCTGCCGCGGCGGCCGCCCAGCAGCCCAGGCCGCCCGCACCAGCCGCCCCAGCCGCCGTGGGCGGCAATCCTGTCCCGGTGAATCCAGCCCCTGCCAATCCTGTCCCGGCCAACCCTCCGCCGGCCAACCCTCCGCCCGCCAACCCTGTCCCTTCCGTTCCGGAGGCGCCGCCAGCCGAGCCGACCCTGCCAAGCCCGCCCGCCGTCGTCGTGCCTTCCATTCCCGGCGGAGCGGTCAACGATCCGGCAGGGGCGAAAAGCTACGCGTCCGGACGCCTTGCCGCTTTCGGCTGGGGCCAGGACCAGTTACTGTGCCTGGCCCAGCTGTGGACCAAGGAATCCAACTGGCTGACCACCGCCACCAACGCGTGGTCCGGGGCCTACGGAATTGCCCAGGCACTGCCGCCCGGCAAGTATGCCAGCGCCGGGAGCGACTGGCTGACCAGCTACCGGACGCAGATCGAATGGGGCCTGGGCTACATCCGTGACCGCTACGGGTCGCCCTGCGGGGCATGGAACCATTCCGTATCCCTGAACTGGTACTGACTGACGCGCTAGGCTTTCCCCATGCCAGATTTCGAACGGTTCCGTGCACTGCTCGAAGAGGAGCGGACGCGGCGGATGGCGCTGCTGCCGGCGCTGCGGGCGGACATCGACGCTGCGAATTCGGCCCGCCAGGACTCCAACGTCGACGACGAACACGATCCGGAGGGCGCCACGATCGCCTTCGAGCTGTCACAGGCATCGGCGCTGCTGAAACAAAGCTCGGCGGGGCTGGACCAGATTGAAGCTGCCCTGGCCCGGCTGGCCGCGGGGACCTATGGCATCTGTGCGGTGTGCGGGGAACCCATCGCCGAGGGCAGGCTGGAAGCCCGGCCCTGGACCCCGTTCTGCATCCACCA
Organism: Pseudarthrobacter sp. Pseusp20; assembly: GCF_059492155.1. Lineage (NCBI taxonomy): Bacteria > Bacillati > Actinomycetota > Actinomycetes > Micrococcales > Micrococcaceae > Pseudarthrobacter > Pseudarthrobacter sp. Pseusp20. Next base: position 2,730,850 of record NZ_CP168521.1, on the reverse strand, counting down.
CGCCTCCGCGGGGCGCGCGCGGTGACCGGCACGGCGGACGTGGTGTCCGCTGCGGCGGAATTTGTTGACCGTACCCTCCAGAATGAGGGCGCCTGGTACCGCGCGGACGACGTCGCACACCGCCTGGGCGGTGTGCTGGCCTCGTATGGTTCCTCCGTGGGCGCCGTCCGTGGAACCGTGCGCGACGCCCTGCGCAAATTCAAGGACCTGGACCACGACGCAACCGTGATGCTGGCCTCTGCCCTCTGGGGACAGCCGGGGCCCGGCTCCCGCCCGGTTTTCGAGCGCCGCCTTGCCGCCGTGGTGCTGCTGCAGTCACGGGTGCGGCTCCTGCAGCATTCGGACCTGACCCGGCTGGAAGGCTTCCTCCGCTCCGCCCACACAGCGGATCTGACCGCGCCCCTGCTCTCCGATGTCCTGATGCCGCTGCTGGCAGGGCTGGGGGAGCGTGAACGGCAGCGGGCCCGCGGTGTGGTGGAACGGTGGAGCGGGGACCCGGACGCCCATCTTCAGGCGGCGGCCGCTGCCCTCATGAAGGAACTGACTTTCTAAAAGCGGACGAATGAAGGAGATCCACATGAATGAGCCGTTTGATCTTGGGCGATTTGTTGCCGCCCAAAACACCGGCGGAACCTATGACCAGGCGTTGGGGGAGCTGCAGGTCGGCCGGAAGTCCGGGCACTGGATGTGGTTCATCTTCCCGCAGATTGCCGGGCTGGGGCAGAGCGCCATGTCACGTAAATACGCCATCTCTTCACTGGCTGAAGCCCGGGCCTACCTGGACCACGAAGTCCTGGGCCCGCGGCTTCTCGAGTGTGCCACGGTCCTGGCCAACCATGCCGACCAGCCGGCCGAGAACATCTTCGGTGGCATCGACGCCAGGAAACTCCGCTCCTCCATGACACTGTTCCTCCGGGCAGCACCCGGAGAAACAGTGTTCAAGACTGTCCTGGCCCAGTTCTTCAACGGCGAGCCGGACCCTGCCACCGACGAGCTCCTGGCGGCGCAGGACGCAGCCGGCTGACCACACGGACCGGGGCAGCCGGAGCGCGGCTGGCTGCTAGGGCGTGGGGCTGCCGCCGTTGACGTTCAGCGTTTCGCCCACGACGTAGCTGGACTCCGGCGACGCCAGGAAGACGTAGGCGGGGGCCAGTTCGGCGGGCTGGCCGGCACGGCCCAGGGGCGTGGACTGGCCGAACTCCGGCAGCTGCTCCTTGGGCTGGCCGCTGCTGACCTGCAGGGGCGTCCAGATGGGGCCGGGGGCCACAGCGTTCACCCGGATGCCCTTGGGCGCAAGCTGCTGGGCCAGGCCCTTGGTGAAGTTGTTGATGCCCGCCTTGGTGGTGGCATAGTCCACCAGGGTGGGGGACGGGTTGTAGGCCTGGATGGACGTGGTGTTGATGATGGTCGAACCCGCAGGCATATGCGGCACGGCGGCCTTGGTCACCCAGAACATCGCGTAGACATTGGTCTTCAGGGTGTGGTCGAACTGCTCGTCGGAAATGTCCTGCAGGTCCTCTTGGGCCACCTGTTTCCCGGCATTGTTGACCAGGATATCCACCCCGCCCAGGACCGCCACCGCCGTTTCCACCAGGTCGCGGCATGCCGCCGAATCCTTGAGGTCAGCGGGCACCTTGACGGCCTTGCGGCCGGCCGCTTCAATGATTCCGGCGATGCGCGAGGCGTCCGCTTCTTCCTGCGGCAGGTAGGACAGCACGACGTCGGCGCCTTCCCTTGCAAAGGCGATCGCCGTCGCGGCCCCGATGCCGGAGTCCGCGCCGGTGACGATGGCCCGGCGGCCTTCCAGCCGGCCGGTGCCGCGGTAGGTCTCCTCGCCCAGGTCGGCCTTGGGTTCGAGTTCTGCATCCAGCCCCGGCTCGGGCTGGTGCTGCCTGGGCGGGGAGATTTTTTCGTAGGCCGTCACGGGATTGCGGAAGGTGTACTGGTCAGTCATGGTGGTCCTCCTGGTCGTGCGGACACGGGCTGGTTCGTCGCCCCGGGTACTGAAGCAGCCCGCGATTTGCACCGTTACAGGAAGGCAAAAAGCTAAGCATGCTTACGGTTCCTAGCCTAGGCAGAGAGGCCGCCTCATGCCAAGCGGCGCGGCGGGTCAGTCACGCTGGACCGTGACCAGCCGGACCTCGGCCAACTGACCGCCGTCGACCTTGGCCTCCATGAACGTGCACGCCGGCTGGCGGCGGCGGTCCGTGGGCGACCCGGGGTTCAGCAGCCGCAGGCCGTTCGGCGACACCGTGTCCCACGGGATGTGGCTGTGGCCGAACACCAGGACATCGGCGTCGGGAAAGAGCGCATCGCACCGCACTTCGCGGCCCTTGGCCGGCCCCGTCTCATGGACCACCGCAAAGCGGACTCCGTCCAGGTTGGCAGTTGCCGTTTCGGGCAGGCGCCGGCGCAATTCGGGCCCATCGTTATTGCCAAAAACACCCAGCAGCCGGTTGCTCCGGCGTTCGAATTCGTCCAGCAGGGCTGCCTCCACCCAGTCGCCCGCGTGGAATACGACATCGGCATTTTCGACGGCGGACCACACCTGTTCCGGCAGGTCCCTGGCGCGTCTGGGTATGTGGGTATCGGCGAGCAGGATGAGGTTCAACGGCATACCGGAATCCTGCCATGGTGCCCTGTTCCCACGCGGCCACGAGTCGTAATCTGGGGGCTGGGAGGTGATTGCCATGGAGGCAGCCCAAGGCGACCGTATTGTCGTGCACGGCAGGACCGTGGGGTCCTCGGACCGGCATGGGGTGATTCTTGAAGTCCGTGGCGAGGGCGGCAGCCCACCATATGTGGTCCGCTTTGACGACGGGCATGAAACCGTCATGTATCCCGGCGGTGATTTCGCCGTCGACCACGGAAGCAAGACCTGACGGGGCCGGCGGGATTCCGCCCGCCCCCTGACCCGCCCCACCGCCTGGCCCGCCGGTGCTTCACCTGCGGGTGCTTCACCTGTCAGACTGGAGCGATGGATCTCTTTCCGTCCGCCAGCACGTCCTCCACTCCGCCGCCGCGCACCGGCCCGCGCGACCCGGGCGACGCATGGGTGGAGGGGGAACGCGGCCGGTACTGGGGCAGGTTCGGCGCGGCCGGCGTCCTGGCCTACGACCCCGGCAAAGGTGTGCTGCTGCAGCACCGCGCCGTCTGGAGCCACAACGGTGGAACTTGGGGCCTGCCCGGCGGGGCACTGCACCAGGGCGAGGAACCGGTCGACGGTGCCCTCCGCGAAGCCTACGAGGAAGCTGCCGTCCCGCCGGAGAGCGTGGAAGTGCTGTTCACCTCCGTGCTGGACCACGGCTACTGGTCCTACACCACCGTGGTGGTGCTGGTGCGGGAATCCTTCGAGCCCGTCATCAGCGATCCCGAAAGCATCGCACTGCTCTGGATTCCCACAGCCGAGGTGGACGCACTGGAGCTGCACCCCGGATTCGCGGCGTCGTGGCCGGACCTGCTGGCGCGGCTGGACACCCAGGATCCCTGATAAGCCTTTCCTGGACTGCCCACCCTGGAAGTTGGACTGACGGACCGGGCTGCCCTGCGGGCGTGTGTAGGTATCCCTGGCGCGAAATTAGGTACCCGTTACTGGTGCTGTCCGCATGTGCAGGCCGTTATGCTCCAAGCTACGGCGAAGTCGGGGCTGCTTGATCTCTGGGCAGGTAAACCGGACAACCACCGTATTAGCCCTGACATGTCCCATTTTTGGGGCCATCTCCGGTTGGCTGAATCCACATCCCAGCCACGAAGCAAGGTTGGTGAGCCAGTTGCCCATTCCGCTCCTGTCACCGGGTGCCACGTCACAGCCAGGCTTACTGCCGGGCCGGACTCCTGCGGGGGTCCAGATCCCTGCCATTACACAGCGACATCAATATCCTGCATTCTTCGGCATGGTGGCGCATGCGGCGCGGGAGCGCGTCCTCCCGGTACCCGGGCGGCGTGAGGACCAAGATGCCGCGCTCCGCCGCCGGTAGTGCCTTCGCCCGGCTTCGGGGCAGCCGGGCCCAGGATCCCCGCCATGCCCTGGCGCCCCAGGCAGGAGACACCATGACCGCCGTGCTCGATGCCCCCGGACGCAACGGTAGGCGCCTGCGGCCCCGCGATGTGGTCTTCGCACTGGCAGGTGTCGTATCGCTGGTGCTCGCCGCAGGGGCGGCCTCCACCGTGGACCTGCCCGTCAACAGCGACCTCGGGCTCGTTGCCGTCCTGCCCTATCCGTACTGGATAGGGCTCCTGCTGATCAATCTCACCTTCATCGCGGCGCTGCGGGGGGACGCCCGGGGCCCGGCGGGTCGCGCAGTGATGGTGTGGCTCCTCGCAGTGCTGGTTGTGGAGCTGTTTGGGACCGCAGCGTTTGTGACCGACATACCGCGGGGCGAAGTAGCGTTCAGGCATTTGGGCATTGCCGACGCACTATCAAGCACGCAGGTCATAGATCCTGACATTGACGCGTACTTCAACTGGCCGGGTTTCTTTGCCCTCCTGGCCACGGTCATCAAGGCATCCGGCCTCCAACCGGTGAGCATAGCCCTGTGGGCTCCTGTGTTCGACGTTGGGCTGTGGCTCATGGCCCTGGCAGTGCTTACCCGGACCTTGACCGCTGATCCGCGACGGCGTTGGCTGGTGCTCTGGCTTTTTTGCCTGGGGAACTGGCAGGACCAGGACTATCTGTCCCCGCAGGCCTTCGCTTTCTTCCTGTACCTCATCCTGATCGCACTGCTCGTCGGACCATTGGCCGCGAACCCCGGCACTTTCCGTGGCTTCCGGCCCGCCGACCTGGCGGTTTGGTGGCGGGGCCGGTCCCCCTGGGAGCAAAGGCCGCAGCACCGGGTGAGCGCTTTCGTGGTGGCCCTCCTGCTTGTCGCTGTGATCTGTGCAAGCCACCAGCTGACACCCTTCATGATGCTCATTGCCATGACCGCCCTCAGCCTCAGTGGGCGTCTCTGGTCCAGCCGGCTGCCGCTGATCACTGCTGTGGTGCTTGTACTCTGGCTGGTTTACCCGGCAAGTGCCTATCTCATTGGACACCCGCCCCTTGAGGACGCAGGATTCCAGGGTGCGGTTGCGGCTAATGTCGTTGACCGCGTCACCGGGACCCCGGGCCATTCGCTCGTAGTGAAAGTCCGAATGGTCCTGACCCTCGTGCTGTGGGTCCTCGCGGCGGCAGGGGCGGTACGGGACTGGCGTAGGAAGCGGCTTGACATCCGGGTGGTCCTGCTTGCAGCCACCCCGCTCCTGCTGTTCCCGATGCAGTCATACGGCGGGGAAATGCTCATCCGCGTCTCCCTGTTCGCGCTGCCCTTCGTCGCCCTGCAGGCGTCCTCGGCCCTGCTGCCAAGGGAGGGCGGAACGCGCCTTCCTTTCCTGGCCGTGTTGGCCCTCGTGCCCACCTTCCTGCTGCTGACCTTGTTGATCGAGACCAGCAGGTTCGGGAATACGAAGTTCGACATCTTCACCGACAGTGAGATGGCCGCCGTGGCCGAAGTGGAGCGGATCGCGCCTCACGGGGCGGCCATTATTTCCGCTGCCCACCCAACACCATGGCGCAGCGATGCCTACCTGGAACACCGGTACCGGACCATGGACGAGTTGTGCCGGCGGGACTTGTCAGCAGCGAGCTGCGGCCCAATCTTCTATAACTACGGCCGGCACAACCCTGCCGGCGCCTTTGTGCTGCTCATGCGGTCAACAGAGGCAAGCCTCGAGCTCCAGGGCCAGAGCACCGAACGCAACTCCAAGGAATTGGAAGACTGGCTAAAGGCCCAAGGAGGCGTGGAGCTCATATTCAGTAACGCCGACGCCCGAATCTACCGGTTGCCGTCGCCCTGATCCTTTAGTAGCCCTCGCCGTACTCGGCGGTCACCAGGATGGGCAGGTGATCGGAGTTTCCGCGCGGCAGGGTTTCCACGCTGGTGATGTCCAGGCCCAGGGACGTGGCAAAGTCGAAATGACCCTTGAACACCTTGTACCTGGTGTAGGTCCGCCTGTTGCTCAGCGAGAGGGCGTACCCCGAGTTCTTCATATGCATGTCCAGGTTCTTGGTGAAGAACGGATAGTTGAAGTCGCCCACCATCAGGGTCATCAACCCCTTGCCCATGCTCAGCAGTTCGGCGTGGGCTGCGTGGATCTGCTTCCTGCGCAGCGAGTTCGATGCGGTCAACGGGGCTGCGTGGAACGAGCCGATCACCAGTTCATGCTGGGTTTCGTTGTCCATCACCCGTGTTCCGATGAGCCGCTCATGGGCCGGGGCCAGCACCCGGTCATGCATGGATTTCTTTAAGGCGAAGGATTGCGTGTCCAATGCCGTGAACCGGGTGGTGCGGTAATAGATGGCCAGCCCCAGCCGGTTGCCCTTGGTGACGTCGGCCAGGTGCAGGGGACCAAGGGTCTCCGGCAGATCGCTGGAATCCACTTCCTGCAGGCACAGCGCATCGATGTCATGGTTCCGTGCCAGGGCAAGAAGCTCGCCGCTGGCCTTGTGCTTGCGGAGGTTATAGCTGATGACGCGCATGGAACCTCTTTTGGGTTGCTGACAGGACCAGTTCCTGAGTCTAGTCCGATTGGCACCCGCACCCTCCAACATTTCGTGGCCTTGCCGCAGCGTGCCTTCCACGGCCGGAGGATAGAGTTAGTGCCAATTCACTGAAATTCCGTAAGGGGCCAGCCTTGACTGCAGACCTGTCCGAACTCGCCGGGGGCAACTTCTATTACCAGGACCTTGGCGGCGGCCTGTTCCGGTCCACCATCCACGCCCAGGGCGCCTGGAACGCCCACGAACAGCACATGGCTCCCGCTTCCGGGTTGATGGCAGATGTCCTGGAACGGCACCAGCCGCGCGGGGACATGCGGATGGCCCGGATCAGCTACGAAATCCTTGGGCTGATTCCCGGCGGCGAGTTCCGCATTGACACCACCACCCTGCGGCCCGGCAGGACCATCGAACTGGTCCAGGCCGAGCTGGTGGCCGGGGGCCGGACCGCGATCCGTGCCACCGGCTGGCGCCTGCAGACCAGTGACACCGCAGGGGTGGCCGCCGTCGAGGACGCGGCGATACCGGGGCCCGATGAATGCAAACCCTATGACGGCTCCGCCGTGTGGCCCGGAGGCTACATCCGGTCCCTCGAAATGCGGGTGGCCGAAGGGCACCGGCCGGGCGCCGGGAAAGTATGGCTCCGCACCGACCACCCGCTGACCGACCGGGCGGACAGCGGTGACTTCCCGCGGCTCATGGGTCTGGTGGATACCGCCAACGGCATTGCCGCCCGGGTACCTCCGGGCAAGGACAGCTATGCGTTCCCCAACCTGGACCTGCAGATCCACATGTACCGCAGGCCCGAGGGGGAGTGGCTGGGGCTGGACAACGCGGTGTCGTTCGGCCGCGACGGGATCGGGCTGACCTCCACCGTGCTGCACGACCGGCAGGGCCCGTTCGGCCGCGCTGAACAAATCCTGACCCTGCGCAAATCCTGACCCGGCGCACGTCCTGACAAGTACGCGGGCGGTGGCCGGCTGCTGGTTGTCCGCGGGCAGCATCCTTGCTCCTGGTATGGTGCGCGGCGTATATCGCTGAGTATCGTTGTATATCGTTCGCGATCGGCAAAGGAGTCCATCATGCGTGCTTCACACCCCACAGGGGGATTCGGCGGAAACAATCTGGACGGCATGTGGCAGGCCGTGGAGGAATTGCGCGCCCGTTTCGACAAACGGGTGGGAACCCGCGCCGGGAAGGGAGAGGTGCGGGCAGCGGTGCTGGCACTGCTCGCGGAACGGCCCATGCATGGGTACCAGATCATCCGGGAGATCGAGGAGCGCAGCGGCGGCAGCTGGAAACCGAGCGCGGGTTCTGTCTACCCCACGCTGCAGCTGCTGGCCGATGAAGGGTCCATCAGCGCCGAGGAATCCAACGGGCGGAAGATCTACTCGCTGACCGAAGCCGGCCGTGAGGAGGTGGCGGCCCAGCGGGGATCTGCGCCATGGGATCCGGCGGCCTCCATGGGCGGAGGCGGCATCGCTTCCCTTCCCAAGGCCGGGATTGAACTGGCCCAGGCTGCGGCGCAGGTAGGCCGAACCGGTTCAGCGGAACAGGTGCAGCAGGCAGTGGCAGTGCTGGACGAGGCCCGCCGCCGGCTCTACGCCATCCTCGCCCGGGACTGATCGGGTGTCGTCGATCCTCCAAGCCAGGGACGACCCGCAGCGCCCGTTGAGGCAGCACCGCGGGCGCTACCGGCGGATCCTGCGCTTCGCCGCCTGGAACCTTGCAACCACGTGGTGGTTTGAGCTGTTCCTGCCGCGGATAGGGCTTGGTGGCGTCGCCGCCCGGACGCGCTCCCGAAGGATGCGGCAGTTTGCCCGGCGGTTCCATGACCTGGCCGTGGAACTCGGGGGCCTGATGATCAAGGTGGGCCAGTTCCTGTCCTCCCGGCTCGACGTCCTGCCTCCGGAGATCACCAAAGAGCTCGAAGGGCTGCAGGACGAGGTGCCGCCGGTGGCCTTCCCGGGAATCGCCGCCCTGGCGGGACAGGAACTGGGTGCACCGCCGGACCAGGTTTTCGCCTCCGTGGACGAGTCTCCGATTGCAGCCGCCTCGCTGGGACAGGCCCACCGGGCCCGCCTGGACCCCCTGGATGCCGGGGACACTGGACTGGATGCCGTGGTCCTGAAAGTTCAGCGTCCGGGCATCGGCGCCATCGTCGACGTCGACCTTGCCGCGCTGCGGAAAGTAGCCGGCTGGCTCAGCCACGTCCGGCTCGTCTCCCGCCGCGCCGACATGCGTGCCCTGGTAGAGGAATTCGCCATGATCAGCCTGCAGGAGATTGATTACCTGCACGAGGCAGTCAACGCCGAGCGCTTTGCGGCTGACTTTGCCGGTGATGACCGGGTGGCGGTACCGGAAGTTGTCTGGGAACGGACAACCCGCCGTGTACTCACCCTTGAGGATGTCACGGCCATCAAGATCACCGATGCCCGTGCGCTCCGTGCCGCGGGCATCGATCCCGCCACGGTGGCCCCGGTTTTTGCCGCCATCATGTTCGACCAGCTGTTCACCAACGGCTTCTTCCATGCGGACCCGCACCCTGGGAACATTTTCGTCACTCCAGTCCGTGCAGGCGCAGGCGAACGCCCCTGGAAACTGACGTTCATTGACTTCGGCATGATGGGCGAGGTTACCCCATCCACGCGCAGCGGCCTGCGGAAGCTCCTGATCGCAGCAGCCGCACGCGACGGCAAGGGACTCGTGGCGGCGATCAACGACGTCGGCGTCCTGATGCCGTCGGCGGACAGCGTGGGCCTGGAACGCGCCATGACCCAGCTCTTTGCCCGCTTCGGCGGCATGGGCTTTGCCGAGCTCCGCGAAGTCGACCCCCGGGAGTTCCGGGATTTCGCGGTGGAGTTCGGCGACGTGGTCCGCTCGCTGCCGTTCCAGCTGCCGGAGAATTTCCTGCTGATCATTCGAGCCATGTCCCTGACCTCCGGTGTGTGCAGCGCGCTGGATGAACGTTTCAACCTCTGGGACTCGGTGGAACCCTACGCGGCGCAGCTGCTGCGCGACGAGCGCGGCAACGTGGTGCAGGACGTGGCCCGGCAGGCGCTCGATGCCGCCGGTATTGCCTTGCGCCTGCCCGGCAGGCTGGACGCGCTGGCCGGCCGGCTTGAGGAGGGGTCGCTGGAGGTGGCTGTTCCGCGGCTGGAGCGGCAGGCGGCGCGGCTGGAACGGGCGGGACGGCGCGCGGCCTCCGCCGTGGTTTTCGCTGCCCTGCTGGTGGCCGGCGCCATCGTCCGCGCCGACGACCTGGCGGCCGGGAACGCGCTGATGGCCGCGTCGTCCCTTCCGCTGCTGCACGCCCTGTGGGCCGGGCGCCGGGTTCGTTAAGGCGGTTGCCGCCGTCGGGCGTAACCTAGGGATGGCCTGCCCGCACCCGACCCAGGAGTTTCGCAACAATGCACCACACCGGTACTGGACTCCGCACGCTTACCGTGGTGCGGCAGGACGTGTCCCTCGGCGCGGGCCGTGACCTCGAATTCGGCCTGGAGCTGCTGGCCAGGGCCAGGAGCGGCGGCATCGGCCCCACCCTGCGGCTGTACCGGCCGGCTCCCACTGTGGCGTTCGGGCAGCGGGACACCCGCCTGCCCGGCTTTGACGCCGCCGCCCGGGCCTGCCGGGACAACGGCTTCGAACCCCTGGTCCGGCGGGCGGGGGGACGCGCGGCCGCCTACCACCGTGGCACCCTTGTGTTGGACCATATCGAACCGGACGCGGACGCCGTCGCCGGTTCCAAAACCAGGTTCGGTTACTTCGGTGAGCTCTTTGCGCAGGCGCTGCGGGGCGTTGGGGTGCAGGCGGCGGTGGGGGAAATCCCAGGCGAGTACTGTCCCGGTGAATTCAGCGTGCATGGAACGGATCCAGCGGACAACTCCCGGCGGGTGAAACTGGTGGGTACCGCGCAGCGTGTGGTCTCGGGTGGCTGGCTCTTCAGCTCCGTCATCGTGGTGGAGGATTCCGCGCCGATCCGCAAGGTCCTCACCGACAGCTATGCCGCGCTCGGCCTGGACTGGGACCCGGCAACCGCCGGTGCCGCCAACGACCTGGTGCCCGGCCTTGACGTGGCAGCCGTTGAGCGGTCCCTGCTGGAAACATATGCGGGCCATGCCACCCTGGAAACTGCTTCCTTCAGCAGCCTGGGGGCATGACCCGCACTAAAGTTGCGGCGATGCCGCGCCTTGGGCCGGTCAGGCAGCCAGCCGGCTCTTGACCTCGGCAGCAGACGGGTTGGTGGCTGCGGAGCCGTCCGGGAAAAGCACGGTGGGAACCGTACGGTTGCCCCCGTTCAGCTGCTCCACGAGTTCGGCAGTGCCGTCCACCTCTTCGATGTTGACTTCCGTGTAGCCGATGCCCTGCGCGTCCAGCTGCTTCTTGAGCCGGTTGCAGTAGCCGCACCAGGTGGTGGAGAACATCGTGATGGTGCCGGATTCGGGAGTGAAGTCCACAGGGATCTCCTATACGTCGCTTGAAAGGTTTCCTTACCGTCAACCGTAGCGTGGCTGCCGGTATTCCCCGGTGCCTGACGCCTGGAACGGCGCCGGATGACAGTTTGTGGCGGGCGGTGGCAAGCTGGTGCCATGTGTGGACGCTACGTAATGGCACGTGCCGTGGGGGACCTGCTGGCTGAGTTCGATGCCGAGCTGGAGAGCGAGGTGAGCATCCCGCCGTCGTGGAACGTGGCACCCACCGATGCCGTCCCCATCGTGCTGGAGCGCCTGGTGGATGACAGTGCCGCGCCCCGGCAGGTGCGCCAGCTGCACGTGGCACGCTGGGGCCTGGTCCCGTCCTGGGCCAAGGACCCCGGAATCGGTTCCCGCATGATCAACGCCCGGAGCGAATCGGTGCTGGAGAAGCCGGCGTTCCGGAAGGCAGTCCAGTCCCGCCGCTGCGCGGTCCCGGCCGATGGCTACTACGAATGGAAGCAGGGACCTGGGAAGTCGAAGCAGCCCTACTACGTGCACCCGGGCACGGACCACGGGCTGGTCTTCGCCGGCCTCTACGAGTGGTGGAAGGACCCCTCCGTTCCCGAAGGGGATCCGGGCCGCTGGCTGCTCTCAACGTCCATCCTCACGGCAGACACGCCTCCGCCGGGGTCTGAATCCACCATCTTCGGGAAGCTGACGGAGCTGCACGACCGCGTCCCCCTGCCCATGGACAGGGACACCATGGAGGCATGGCTGGATCCGCAGGCGGATGACGCCGCCGGACTCGTGGACCTGGTGCGGTCCGGCGTCAAGAATGCCGCGGCCGACTGGCGGGTGGAGTCGGTGGGCAAGGAAGTGGGCAATGTCCGCAATAACGGCCCCGAACTGATCCGCCCGGTCGAAGCCCTGTTCTAGCTGCCCTGTTCTAGCTGCCCTGTTCTAGCGCCCTGTTTTCCCAGCCCTGTTTTTCAGCCCAGCTCCAGCAGCCGCACCCCATGGTGAGGCCGGGGATCAGACGGTGACCCTGCCGGCGTCGTCCACTCCCCACGTGGGGTTGTACGCCACTTCCCAGCGGAACCCGTCGGGGTCGGCGAAATACCCCGTGTAGCCGCCCCACGGCTGGGTGACCGGCTCGGCAATGATGTCAGCGCCGGCCTTCGCGGCCTCTTCCATGACCCTGTCCACGTCCCCGGGACCGGCGACGTTGTGGCTGAGGGTGATGCAGGGGATGCCGGCGGGAGGGCTGGTGCCCGCTTCGGCCTGCATCTGGCGGACGTCCCACAGGGACAGCACCAGGCCGTGGTTCACCTGGATGAACAGCACTTCCCCGGCAACCTCACGGTGGACCGGCCAGCCAAGGCCATCAACGTAGAAGTCGCGGGATGCCTGAACATTGCGGACTCCGAGGGAGATAAAGTCGACTCTTGGCTCCATGCTTCGATACTGTCAGATGATGGCGACAATTCAAGGAAACGATAGGGATGCCCGGGCCGACAAGGAACAGCTCGCTGCCGTTCGGGTTGCCGTTGATGAGGTGGATGAACAGATTGTCACCCTCATTGCCCGCCGCGAACGGCTGATCAGGATCGCCGGGACCCTCAAGGGTGATGACGCAGAGGTGCGTGCCCCGGGACGGGTGGAGCGGATCATCGAGCACGTCCGGTCCGCCGCAGAGAAAAAGGACATCGATCCGGACATCGTCGAAGCAACCTACCGGGCGATGATCTCCGCGTTTATTGAACTTGAACTGCGGATCCACAAAGAAAACAGCTGACCTGTTCCGGGGGCTGGCGGAGGAGCCCTAAAGGGCTTCCTCCACCGGCACCCCGTGCTGGAACTCCCGGCCGTCCGCCTCACTGAAGGCTGACAGGACATGGCCCTGCCCCAGCCCGGTCAAGGCCGTCGCGGGAAAGCTCCCGGTAATGCTGTTGTCCGAGTGGGACACTCCCGACAGGTCGTAGTCTTCCTCGATTCCCTGGTCCCGGTTGAACGAGTAGCAGGCGATTGCCTCCCCGTTCATGAACTCAATGCACAGCCGTCGTTGCATGGAATAATCCGGCGAGGCTCCCATCAGGCCCACCACATAGGCCCCGGAGTCCGGAATGGTGCCGTCGATGTCGAACCGTGCAACCAGGGTGGAGTCCTGGGTCTTGATGCTTGCCTGCTTCAGGAGTGCGTCATCGGTACTCATGCCATCATCCTGCTCCCTGCCGCACGCTCCGTCCACCCCCGCCTATGTTTTGCTGCCTCCCCGGCGTAGACTGGATTCGTTCGAATACATATTCGAATAAGGGTCAAAATCTGCAGCTGCAGGGAGGCGCACGTGGGCATGTTCAGCGAGTCCGTTGACGTGGTGTGCTCCGCTTCCGGGCAGCCGGAATCCCTGACGTGGGCAGGAACGTCATACATCGTCTGTGCCGAACCTGTCCGCTGGTATGAACGCCGGCAATGGTGGGCAGAGGATACCCGGGCTCCGCTGGGAAGCGGACCGGGCGTGGTGGACCACGAAATCTGGCGGGTCCAGGTACTGCCTGCCAAAGTGGCGTCCCGCCCGATGGGGCCAGGAGAACCTGCCGTTGCCGAACCCCTCACCCTTGACCTGACCCGCCATATCCGCAGTGGCCGTTGGCGGCTGCTGCGGATCCATGACGGCCTTCGCCCCAAAACCGCATGAATCCCCACCTCCCATCACCATGAGCTTTACCCACCTCCACGTTTCCACGGCATTTAGTGCCCACTACGGTGTCTCCTGGCCTGAAGAGCTGGCAATGGCGGCCGCAGCCGACGGCGCAACGGCCCTTGCCTGCACCGACCGGGACGGGCTGTACGGCACCATCAAGCACCTCAAGGCCTGCATGGCGGCGGGCATCGACCCCATAGTGGGGGTGGACCTTGCAGTATTTGACGACGACGGCGATCACCGCACACAGGTATCCGGCAGGGTGGTGGTGCTGGCCCGCGGCCACAACAACGGTGCCGGGTACCGTGCGCTGTGCCGGCTGGTTTCCGATGCCCACGCCAGGACCTCGGGGAAAGCCGGGGGAGCGGTGCCCGCCGCGGTCACCCGTGCCGAACTCGCCTCCCGCACCCTTGACCCCCAGACCCTCAAGCCGGTGCTGACCGTCCTGATTGGACCGGATTCCGACGTCGGACGGGCCATGGGTGGCCGGCGCTACCTGCGTCCACGGACCCTGTTCAAGCAATGGCTGGATGCCATGCCCGCTGGAACGGTCGTGGCGGAAATTGTCTCCCAGCTCAGCGCTCCGGGGACTCCCTTCAGCACCGCACATGCAGTCCGCATGCTCAGGCTCGCAGAGGAACACCACGTACCCGCCATCCTCACCAACGCCGTCAGGTACTGTGCCGCAGACGGCGCACCAACCGCCGACGTCCTGGATTCTGCCCGGACCCTGAAGTCCCTTCCGGAACTTGCAGGTGAACCGCTCCTGCAGCCCACCGGGCAGGGCTGGCTGAAAACCTCCGAACAAATGCTGGGACTGGGAAAGGAAATCATTTCCGCTGCCGGTTACGGTGCAGCAGACCTCAAACAGCTGATGGCGCAAACAGAGGCGCTCGCCGACCTCTGCCGGATCGACCCCAGCACCGATATGGGGTGGAAGCAGCCAGTGGTTCCGGAAGCATCGGTTATTGGGATCAGCCAGGATCCGCACGCCGAACTGATCCAGCGCTGCCATGCGGGAATCGGCAGGCGTTTCCCGGGGATCTCAGGAAAACCCGAACAGGAGATGCTGTCCCGGCTGGAGCATGAGCTTGGCATCATCCGGAACCTGGGTTTCTCCGCCTATTTCCTGACGGTGGCGGAGGTATCCCGCATGATCCAGGACATGGGGGTCCGGGCGGCCGCCAGGGGCTCAGGAGCCTCAAGCCTGGTCAACTACCTGATCGAGGTCAGCCATGTGAATCCCCTCCAGCATGACCTGATCTTTGAACGTTTCCTTTCCAACGACCGGGCCACCCTCCCTGACATTGACATCGATGTGGAAAGCGCGGAACGCCACAACGTGTACCACAGGATTTTTGACCGGTTCGGCCCGGAGCGCGTCACCCTGATGAGCATGCAGAACGGGTACCGGGCCCGGGGGGCGGTTCGCGACGCCGGGCTGGCGCTGGGCATGGACGACGGCGAGGTGGGGGAGATCGCCAAGCAGTTGTGGCGCTTCTCCGCCCGGAAGTTCCGTGAAGCACTGCAGGAAAAGCCCGAACTCCGGGAGTTCGCCGGCCGGGTGGAGCAGCGCGACACGGACGGGAACCAGCAGCTTGACCTCCTGGTGGACCTGACCGAACGCCTGGACCGGCTGCCCCGCCACATCTCCATGCACCCGTGCGGAGTGATCCTGGGCGATGCCACACTCCTGGACCGCACCCCGGTCCAGCCAAGCGGCCTGGGGCTGCCCATGAGCCAGTTCGACAAGCACGACATGGACCCCATGGGCATGCTCAAACTCGATGTCCTGGGGGTGCGCATGCAAAGCGCCATGGCCTTCGCAGTCCGGGAGATCATCCGCATCCACCCCAGCAAGAAGGACGTGGTGGAGGCAGGAAGGCACCCGGCAGGACCTGACGGAACAGGCCCTGACTACATCGCCGGGGACGGCCGGATCGACCTCAACGCCGTTCCCCTCGACGACGAACCGACATACCAGCTGATCAGGAGCACGCACACCCTTGGCTGCTTCCAGATTGAATCCCCGGGGCAGCGGGAGCTGATTGGAAAGATGGCACCCCGGGAGTTCAACGACCTCATCATCGATATTTCACTGTTCCGTCCCGGCCCCATGAAATCCGACATGGTGCGGCCCTTCCTGGAACACCGGCACGGGTTCGCCCCTGAGGTCTACCCCCACCCGGACCTTAAACCGGTGCTGCAGGAAACCCATGGGGTCACGGTGTTCCACGAACAGATCCTGAAAACCCTCGACATCATGACCGGCTGCGGGCTTGCCAAAGCCGACGAGTTCCGCAGGGCGCTGAGCAGCGACGACGGTGAAGCCAGGGTGGAGGAATACTTCCGGCGCAATGCAAAAACCAGGGGATACACCCCCGAAGTAGTGGACAAGGTATGGGGGACATTGAAGTCGTTCGCCAGTTTCGGCTTCTGCAAAGCCCACGGTGCTGCCTTCGCCGTCCCCACCTACCAGTCCGCCTGGCTTAAGACACACCACCCGGAAGCCTTCCTTGCCGGCTTATGGGAGCACGACCCCGGGATGTATCCCAAACGGCTGCTGGTGGCCGAAGCCCGCAGGCTCGGGATACCCATCCTTCCGCTGGACATCAACCGGAGCAAAGCTGAATACCGGGTGGAGCGGATCGAGTCCGGCCAGGACGCCGGCAGGCTGGGGATCCGGCTCAGCCTGAACGGGATCTACGGGCTGTCCGCAGCCGAATTGAAGCGGATAGTGGCAGGCCAGCCATATGATTCACTGGCAGACCTCCGCGCGCGCTCGCGGCTCAGCAAGCCAAGCATCAGGCGGCTCGCCCAGCTGGGAGCCTTTGATGCCCTGCACCGGGAAGCCGGGGGAACAGCCAACCGGGCCGACCTGGTGCAGCACCTGCAGCAGCTCCAGTCGGCCACTGGCGCGCGCAAAGGCGCCGACATCCTGGAGGGACAGCTGTCCCTACCCTTGGGCGATATTGAACTGCGCAACATCAAGCCCGGGCTTCCAGCCCCCACGCTGGTGGAAAACGTCCGGGCGGAACTGGACCTCATGGCCGTCGATGTCAGCACCCATCTGATGGAAAGCCACCGTCCCCTGCTGGAAAAGCTGGGTGTCACCACAGCCGATAAACTCCTCAGCCTGCGCAACGGGACCGAAGTGCTGGTGGCCGGGGTGCGGGTGGCAACCCAGACCCCTCCCATGCGCGGCGGACGAAGGGTGGTGTTCATCAGCATCGACGACGGCACCGGCTGCGTTGATTCGGTCTTCTTCCACGAAGCCCAGGAAAGTGCAGGGCCACTCCTGTTCGGCACCCGCCTGCTGCTGATCCGCGGCACCACCCGAAGGACCGGCCCCCGGGGGATCAGCCTGAGCGCAAGCATGGCCTGGGACCTCAGCCGCACCGAGACGCTGCCCTTCCCGGAGTCCTCGCCTGCGGCTGCCCAGGACGGCCCGCATCCCCTGGACGGCATCAGCAGGACGCTGGCGATTACCGGCTTTAACGGGTGAGCGTGCTGTGCGCCGCGTTGGTGGGCTCAACCGGAACCGATAGCATTGACGGTGGCTGGCTGTGGTCCCCGTATGCCACAAGCTATGAAGCCTCAACTTTGAATAGGAGACACCCGTGTCAGATGCCCAGCAGATCACCCTTCTCGTCGATGGCGAAGAGACCAAGGTGACTACCGGGACAACCGGTGCGGAACTCTTCTTTGAGCGCCGTGATGTTGTTGTGGCCCGCGTCAACGGCGAGCTGAAGGACCTGGACCAGGAACTGCCCGAAGGCGCCGAGGTGGAAGGCGTAACCATTGATTCGCCCGACGGCCTGAACGTCCTGCGCCACTCCACCGCCCACGTGATGGCACAGGCAGTGCAGCAGCTGCGCCCCGACGCCAAACTCGGCATTGGCCCCTACATCACCGACGGTTTCTACTTCGATTTCGACGTCGCCGAGCCTTTCACCCCCGAGGATCTCAAGACCCTCGAAAAGATGATGCTCAAGATCGTCAACCAGAACCAGAAATTCGTCCGCCGCGTGGTCAGCGAGGACGAGGCCCGCGAAGCCATGAAGAACGAGCCCTACAAGATCGAACTGCTCGGCAAGAAGAACGACGCTGCCGAGGCAGGCGAGGGCGTGAACGTCGAGGTCGGCGCCGGTGACATCACCATCTACGACAACGTGGAGCGCAAGGAAGGCACCACCGTCTGGTGTGACCTCTGCCGCGGCCCGCACCTGCCCAACACCAAGATGATCTCCAACGCCTTCGCGCTGACCCGTTCGTCGTCGGCGTACTGGCTGGGCAACCAGAAAAACCAGCAGCTGCAGCGCATCTACGGAACCGCGTGGCCCACCAAGGAAGCGCTGAAGGCATACCAGGAGCGCATTGCCGAGGCCGAACGCCGCGACCACCGCAAGCTCGGCTCGGAACTCGACCTCTTCTCCTTCCCGGACGAACTGGGCTCCGGTCTGCCCGTCTTCCACCCCAAGGGCGGCATCATCCGCAAGGAGATGGAGGACTACTCCCGCCAGCGCCACGTCGAGGCCGGCTACGAGTTCGTCTACACCCCCCACATCACCAAGGGCCACCTCTACGAGGTCTCCGGCCACCTGGACTGGTACAAGGACGGCATGTTCCCCGCCATGCACGTGGACGCCGAACTCAACGAGGACGGCACCGTGCGCAAGCCCGGCCAGGACTACTACCTGAAGCCGATGAACTGCCCCATGCACAACCTCATCTTCCGCTCCCGCGGCCGGTCCTACCGTGAACTGCCCCTCCGGCTGTTTGAATTCGGATCGGTCTACCGCTACGAGAAATCCGGCGTGGTCCACGGCCTCACCCGCGTCCGTGGAATGACACAGGACGACGCCCACATCTACTGCACCCGCGAGCAGATGAAGGACGAACTCACCAAGACCCTGACCTTTGTCCTGGACCTGCTCAAGGACTACGGCCTGAACGACTTCTACCTGGAGCTGTCCACCAAGGACCCGGAAAAGTACGTGGGCGACGACGCCACCTGGGAGGAAGCCACCAGGACCCTTGCCGAGGTGGCCCAGGAGTCCGGGCTGGAGCTGGTGCCCGATCCGGGCGGAGCGGCGTTCTACGGCCCCAAGATTTCCGTGCAGGCCAAGGATGCACTGGGCCGCACCTGGCAGATGTCCACCATCCAGCTGGACTTCAACCTGCCCGAACGCTTCGAACTGGAATTCCAGGCCGCCGATGGCAGCCGGCAGCGGCCGGTGATGATCCACCGTGCGCTCTTCGGCTCGGTGGAGCGGTTCATGGGCGTCCTCACCGAGCACTACGCCGGCGCGTTCCCCGCCTGGCTGGCTCCGGTCCAGGTGGTGGGCATCCCCGTGGCGGAGGCGTTCAACGAGTACATGTTCGACGTCGTCGACCAGCTTAAGGCCGAGGGCATCCGCGCCGAGGTGGATACGTCCTCGGACCGGTTCCCCAAGAAGATCCGCACCGCCAGCAAGGACAAGATCCCGTTCGTGCTGATCGCCGGCGGCGACGACGCGGAGGCCGGCGCCGTTTCCTTCCGTTTCCGCGACGGCAGCCAGGACAACGGCGTGCCCGTGTCGGAAGCGGTCAAGCGGATCACCGACGCCGTCCGCAACCGGACCAGCTAGCGAACGGAAGCAGCACAGTGCAGGAGAACACAGGCGCAGGATATCCAGGCGATGCCGGCGTTACCGACGACTTCGCCCTCGCCGGTGTCCCCGACGCCTTCCAGCGCCTGTGGACTCCGCACCGGATGGCCTACATCAAGGGCGGGCAGCACCAGTTCAAGAATGAGAACGACTGCCCGTTCTGCGTGGGCCCCGCCCGCACCGACGAAGAGGCGCTCATCGTCTACCGCGGCCGGACCTGCTACGTGGTGCTGAACCTGTTCCCCTACAATCCCGGGCACCTTCTGGTGTGTCCGTACCGGCATATTCCGGACTACACGGACCTCACTGTCGAAGAAACCGCCGAATTTGCCGACCTAACCCAGACGGCAATGCGGGTCCTGCGCAAGGTGTCCAATCCCGGCGGCTTCAACCTGGGCATGAACCAAGGGGTTGTGGGCGGAGCCGGCATCTCGGCGCACCTGCACCAGCACATCGTTCCGCGGTGGGGCGGGGACGGCAATTTCTTCCCCATCATCGCCCAAACCAAGGCCATCACCCAGACCCTTGACGAGGTCCGGAGACAAGTGGCCGAAGCCTGGCCCGGGGAGTCGGATGCTGAATAGGCATGCCCGCGGTTTTTTCACCGCACTGTTCACCCCGCTGGCCCGCTGGCTCCTGAAGATCGGTGTCTCCCCGGATGCGGTAACCATCCTCGGAACTGCAGGTGTTGCGGCCGGAAGCCTGGGCTTCTACCCGCTGGGGCAGCTCTTCTGGGGCACGCTCTTCATCACTGCTTTCATCTTCTCGGACGTCCTGGACGGCATCATGGCCCGGATGCAGGGTGTGAAGAGCCGCTGGGGGAACTTCCTCGACTCCACCCTGGACCGGGTTGCCGACGGTGCCCTCTTCGCCGGGGTGTCCGTCTGGTTCTTCACCGGCGGCAACAACATGGCCATCGCCGTGGCCGCCCTGCTCTGCCTTGTCCTGGGCATGGTTGTCTCCTACGCCCGGGCGAAGGCGGAGTCGCTGGGCTTCACGGCCAACGTGGGGATCGCCGAGCGGGCGGAACGCCTGGTATCCATCCTGGTGGTGACCGGCCTGACCGGCCTGGGCCTCCCGCCGGTGGTGCTCCTGGTCACACTGGTCCTCCTGGCGGCGGCCAGCCTCATCACCGTCGTTCAGCGCGTTGTCTCGGTACGCCGGCAGGCATTGGCAGAGCCCACGCCCGCAGATTAGACATGATTAAGCCTGCCGTGCGGCGGGGGACTAGTATATAAGTGCCCGGTCAAGCGACCCGGCAATCCGTGCGTGCACCTCCGGCAGCTGCCGCCGCATGCCCGGCGAAGATCATCTGTCTACCCATAGGGGTTTTTGTGTCTACACCTGATGTAAGCAACGAGGCCGGTTCGTCCGCGAACAGCGTCACGGGCAGCAGCCGCGTGAAGCGTGGCATGGCCGAGATGCTCAAGGGCGGCGTCATCATGGACGTCGTCAACGTCGAGCAGGCCCGCATCGCCGAAGACGCCGGTGCCGTGGCAGTCATGGCGCTGGAGCGTGTTCCGGCCGATATCCGTGCCCAGGGCGGCGTGTCCCGCATGTCCGATCCCGACATGATCGACCAGATCATTGATGCCGTGTCCATCCCGGTCATGGCCAAGGCCCGCATCGGCCACTTTGTCGAGGCCCAGGTCCTGCAGTCCCTTGGTGTCGACTACATCGACGAGTCCGAGGTCCTGACCCCCGCCGACTACATCAACCACATCGACAAGTGGAACTTCAAGGTTCCCTTCGTCTGTGGCGCCACCAACCTCGGTGAGGCCCTGCGCCGCATCAACGAGGGCGCGGCCATGATCCGCTCCAAAGGCGAAGCCGGCACCGGCGACGTCTCCAACGCCACCGGACACATGCGCAAGATCCGCTCCGAGATCGCCCGGCTGTCCTCCCTGCCCGAGGACGAGCTCTACGTCGCGGCCAAGGAACTGCAGGCCCCGTATGAACTGGTCAAGGAAGTTGCCGCCGCCGGCAAGCTGCCCGTCGTCCTGTTCACCGCCGGCGGCATCGCCACCCCCGCTGACGCGGCCATGATGATGCAGCTCGGTGCCGACGGCGTCTTCGTCGGCTCCGGCATCTTCAAGTCCGGCAACCCCGCCCAGCGCGCGGCCGCCGTCGTCAAGGCCACCACCTTCTTCGACGATCCCGACGTCATCGCCAAGGCCTCCCGCGGCCTCGGCGAAGCCATGGTGGGCATCAACGTCGACGAGATCCCCCAGCCGCACCGCCTCGCCGAACGCGGCTGGTAACTCCCTCCTCGCGTCCTCTTTGGGCGCCTGGCGGCGCTGATCCTCTGCACGCTATTCCCCGCGCCTCGTTTGGCGGCTTTGTCGCTGGTCGGGGCGCGGGGCCCCTTTTACGCGTGCTGCCGGATCACCCCCGCCTGTCGCTGGTGGTCACCTCGCCTAAGTAATGACGACGCCGGTTCCTCACCTTCTTTCGGTGGGGGACCGGCGTCGTACTTCTTTAAGGTCAGGGGGTTACTCCAGGCCGCGGCGCCTTAGCAGGGGGTCCAGCTGTGCGTCGCGGCCCCTCACGATGCGGAACGATTCCAGCGGGTCGCGGCTGTTGCCCCGGGAGAGCAACTCCTGCCGAAAGCGTTCGCCGTTCGCCCTGGTTAGGCCGCCGTTCTCCTTGAACCAGTCAACGGTCTCTGCGTCCAATACTTCGCTCCAGATATAGGAGTAGTAGCCCGCCGCGTATCCGTCCCCGGCGAAGATGTGCTGGAAGTACCCGGTGCGGTACCGGGGCGGAATCAGGCGATGGGCGATCCCGGCGGAAGCCAGGGCCTTGGCCTCAAACTCCAGCACATCGTCAGGGGCACCGCCCGGTTCCAGCACATGCCACGCCAGGTCAAGAAGGGCAGCTCCCAGGTATTCGGTGGTGGCGAATCCCTCGCCCCAGAGCCGGGATTCCTCCAGCCGGTCCACGATGTCCTGCGGCAGCGGCTCGCCGGTGATGTGGTGGCGTGCGTAGTTGGACAGTACATCCGGCCACATGATCCACATTTCATTCACCTGCGACGGGTACTCCACGAAATCCCGCGGCACCGCGGTGCCTGAAAAGCGCGGATAGGTAACGCTCGACAACAGGCCGTGCAGCGCGTGGCCAAACTCGTGGAAAAGGGTCCGCAGTTCGTCCAGGGTGAGAAGCGTCGGTTCACCCGCGGGCGGCTTGGAAATATTCAGGGTATTGATCACCACGGGCCGGGTGCCCAGCAGCGCCGATTGGTCCACGAGCGAGTTCATCCAGGCGCCGCCGCGCTTCGATTCGCGCGCGTAATAGTCGCCCAGGAACAGCCCCAGGGCGGAGCCGTCCTCGTGGCGGACCTCCCAGATACGCACGTCAGGGTGGTAGCCGTGGAGGTCGGTCCGCTCGTGGAAGGTGACGCCGTACAGGGATGTGGCCGCAAAAAACACGCCGTCGTTAATGGTGCGGTTGAGTTCAAAGTACGGCCGGAGCGCCTGTTCGTCGACGTCGTACTTTTCCCGCCGCACCTTGGCCGAGTAGTAGGCCCAGTCCCACGCTTCCAGCGGGTGGCCGGCAACCCCGGCCAGCGCCGCCGCCTCGGCGTCGGCATTGCGGATGGCGGCCGGCGCCATCCGGCCCAGCATGGTCCGGACCGCTTCGAAGTCCGGCGCCGTCTGCCGGTCAACCACAAGTTCGGCATAGTTGGCGAACCCCAGCAGCCGTGCCTTCTCCGCCCTCAGCCCGGCCATGTCCCGGGCCAGGTCCAGGACATCCAGGCTGCCGCCGTCACTGCCCCTCGCCACGGAGGCTTCGAACAGGCGACGGCGGATGTCACGGTTCTCGAGTGCGGCGAGGGCAGGCTGGTTGCCGGGCTGGATCAGGGTGAGCAGGTATTTGCCGTCGTGTCCGGCGTCGCGGGCTGCAACCGCTGCGCTGGCGACGTCGTCGGCCGGCAGCCCCGCCAGGTCGCCCGCGTCATCCAGCAGCAGTGCGGCGGACTTCATTCCTTCCTTGACCCGCTGGCCGAACTCGGTGCCCAGGCGCGCCAGTTCGGCGTTGATGGCGCGCAGCCGCTCCTGGCCCGGCGCATCCAGCTGGATGCCTGACTGGCGGAACTCTTTGAGGTATTCCTCCACCAGGCGGGCCGACTCGGGATCGCAAGTGTCCGTATCGATGGCGGCGAAGCGTTCGAACAAGGCCCTGTTGAGGTACACCTCGTCCTGGTGGGCCTGGAAGCGCGGGGACAGTTCTGTCTCCAGCTCCCGGATTTCCTGCGACGCATCTGCCGACACCAGGGTGAAGAACGCCGCGGCTGACCGGTTCAGCAACTGCCCGGAACGTTCCATGGCCAGGGCCGTGTTCTCGAATGTCGCGGGCTGGGCGTTGCCGGCGATGGCCCCGATCTCGTCCAGGTGCGCGGACAACCCTGCGTTGATGGCTTCACGGTACTGCTCCACGGCGATGGTTTGGAACGGTGGAAGGCCGTAGGGCAGGGGACTGGCGGAAAGGAGCGGGTTCGTCATGGGGTAAACCTTTCACAGCGGGGCACGCTTCTCAATCGGGGGATGGAGGATGCGCTCCCAGCCTGTGTCCCTACAATTGCCGCTATGGGGCCCGGCACGGGCCGCAATCGACGCGACCTGCATGGCACGCGCAAAAGGCAGGGCAATGACGAAGGGACCGTGGCCCATGACCAAGGTTGGCAGCAGGCCCGGGACCGACTTCCTGGGCATTCCGTTCCGATGGCTGGGGCCCGGCGCCATCACGGTGCTGGTGGCGGTGTACGGCGTCTTCTGGTTACTGGCACGCCCTGCCGGCGAACCTGTCCTGGGGCACGTTGGGCAGCTCTTCGGTGGCGAGTCCGTCTTGTTGTATTCGATCGCGCTGGTCCTGGTCAGCACCCTCCCTCACGTCGAGCCGATTTTTGGTGGCATTGACCACGCCGCCATTTGGCACCGCAGGGCGGCGATTACGGCAACCATCCTGTTGCTGCCCCATATTGAACTTGCCGCCAATCCGGAAGCAACCAGCCTGGGCAAGACGTTGGCAGTGGTCGCCATCAGCGGCCTGGCCGCGTTGGTGGTGTGGGCAGTCCTGCCGCGCTGGCGGACGATGCTTCCCGCACCTCTCCGCCGCCTGGTCCTGGCATCTCTTGGAACCCAGCCGGTCCAAATGGCGGCCCGCGTGCTGGGTGGCTACGAGCGGTGGCGGGGCTTCCACCGGCTGACCGGCTTGTTCCTGGCCGCCGGCTTCCTGCACGGCCTGCTCGACGCCAGCGCGTTTGAGGCCGTGCCCGCGCTCCGGTGGAGTTACGTGGTTATCGGCGGGACGGGACTGGGGTTCTACGCCTACCGCGAGCTGCTGTCGCGGCATTTCCTGCCGCACCACGACTACCAGGTTGCGTCCGTCCGGCCCGTTGCGCCGGACCTGGTGGAAGTGGCGCTCCGTCCCCTGGGCCGGCCGCTGGATTTCAGGCCGGGCCAGTTCGCCATGGTCTACCTGGAAACAGCAGAGGGCTGGCAGCGGCACCCATTCTCCATCTCGGGACCGGCAGAGGAAGGTGGAATCAGCATCACGGTCAAGGCGCTGGGCGACCATACAGCCAGGCTTCCGGACGTGGTCCAGCCGGGGATGCCGGCCGTGGTCGGTGGGCCCTACGGACGCTTTGACCGGCACCGCGGCACGTCCCATCAGGCCTGGATCGCCGGCGGTGTGGGAATCACGCCCTTCCTCAGCTGGCTGCGGTCACTGGACGGGGAGCTCCACGAAGACGTCCACTTCTTCGTGACCTCGGCAGGTCCGTCGCCCTTTGCCGACGAGATCACTGCCGCCGCCTGGAATCAGCCACGGCTCACGGTCCATCTGGTGGACACCGAGGCGGATGGCCGGCTCACCCCGGAGGCAGTCCTGGCCGCAGTGGGAACCGAACCACGCCAGCTGTCGGTTTTCATGGGCGGACCGGATCCCATGCTGCGGCAGTTCCGCAAAGCCTTCCGGGCCGCCGGAGTCCGCCGGGCCAACATCCACCGGGAGTACTTCCAGTGGCGTTGACCGGGATGCCGCACCTCTGCCGGTAACCCGGGTCAGTAGTCTTTTTGGTCAGCGCGGCCGGCGGGCAGCGTGCTCCCGGGCCAGGACGGCAAAGGTGTCGTCCGGGTTGCCGGGGGAGAAGCTGCCGAACTTGCGCTCCGCTGCGGTGCGGATGAGGAAGTCGGCGATGGCGGGGTTCTTCGGCAGCAGCGAGCCGTGCAGGTAGCTGGCCACGATGTTGCGGTAGCGGGCCCCTTCATGGCCGTCGTTGCTGTTGTTACCCGTTCCCTTGGCCACGGTACCGAGTGGCCGCACACCGCTGCCCAGCGTGGTTTGGCCGCTGTGGTTTTCGTAGCCGAGGACGTCGCCGAACTCATTGGTTGAGACTTTGACGTTGCCGATCAGGCGCTCGTCGGTGCCGTGGGTTTCCACGTCCAGGATGCCGATGCCCGGGATGACAGCGCCGGTGCGGGTTTTGAAGAACCGGCCAAAAAGCTGGTAGAGGCCGCAAATGACCAGCATCGGCGCACCATCCTCGGCCAGCTCCTTGAGCTGGCCGGCCCGGGCCTGCAGGTCGTCCTGGATCACCAGTTGCCCGCTGTCCTGCCCGCCGCCGCCGACAATGATGTCCACGCCCTCGGGAAAAGGATCGCCCACGTTGTATTCGAGCAGTTCAGGGGTGTACCCGTGCCAGGAAATGCGGCGCTGCAGGACCAAGGCATTGCCCCAGTCGCCGTAGATGTTCATGTCGCGCGGGTACAGCTGCACCACCCGGAGGGTGCCCTTGGACTGACCGCCGGCCGTCGCTGCTTCTGCAGGATTCACGAGACAACCTCCACGGTGGTGATTTTGGACAGCTCGCGGCGGATGGCCAGCATAGCGGTGTAGGTGCAGAAAATCCGTTTGGGCTTGCCCTGGCCCTCCCGGATAAAGGCTGCCAGGGCGGCCGGGATGTCGGTCTGCACCGCTCCGACCTGGACGTCGTCGTACTGGAGCCGCAGCGCCATGTCGTAGGCGCGCGACCCGCTTATCATTTCCACCCCCGCCCCGCGCAGGGAATCAAATTCCACGTCCCACAGCCAGGACATGTCCCGCCCGTCCGCGTAGTTGTCGTTGATGGCGATCATGGTGGCGTACCCGGCGGCGGGGAAGGATTTCAGTCCCAGCCGGAAACCGCTGGGGTTCTTCACCAGCACCAGGTCCAGCGGCTGGCCGTCCACGGTGAGGCTTTCGCCGCGGCCGAAGGCCGGCGCCACCCGGGACAGCGCGTCCAGCAAAGTGGCGTGGTCGGCGGTGGCGGCGCCACTGCCGCAGATGCTGCGGGCCAGCGTCAGCGCAGCAGCCGCGTTAAAGATGTTGTAGACGCCGCGCAGCTTCATCGCCGTGGTGACCGTCCCGCCGTCGTACTCAAACTCGGCGCTGTCCGCGCCCACTTTGCGGAGCACGACGTCGGCTGCCGGCTTTTCCGGCAGGCCCGCCGGCGCGGGGCTCCCCGGAGCGGCACGCATGTCGTCGTCATTGGGAAAGGTGCCCAGCAGTGAGTCGTCAAGGCCGAAGTACTTGACCTC
The DNA here is from genome assembly GCF_059492155.1 of Pseudarthrobacter sp. Pseusp20. Taxonomy (NCBI): domain Bacteria; kingdom Bacillati; phylum Actinomycetota; class Actinomycetes; order Micrococcales; family Micrococcaceae; genus Pseudarthrobacter; species Pseudarthrobacter sp. Pseusp20. The sequence goes on along the minus strand of NZ_CP168521.1, from coordinate 2,703,971 downwards.
CTGGCCGGTCAGTGTATCCGCGATCCTGGCAACGCGGGGGTCCTCGCGGTTCAGGACCACGGTTCCTGTGGTCTTGGAAGCGATGTGCTGCAGGAGCTCTGCCGTTTTGTCGATCTCGCCGAAACGGTCCAGTTGGTCACGCAGAACGTTCAGCAAGAGGCAGTAGCGGGGCGGGACGCTGTTCACGAAATGGACCGCATGGGCTTCGTCCAGTTCCAGCACCGCGACGTCCGCGTCCAGCCTGCCGCGCCAGTCCACCTCGCCGAGGAGGGCCGCCGCCACGCCCCGGGTGAAGTTGCTGCCGGTCCGGTTCGTGAAGACCTTCAGGCCCTGGCTCTCCAGCAGTTCGACCACCATCTTGGTGGTGGTCGTCTTGCCGTTGGTACCGCTGACCACCGCCACACCATGGGGCAGCGTGGTGAGCGTCCGCCGCATGAAGCCGGGATCGATTTTTTCGACCACCAGTCCTGGAAGTGCGGACCCGCCGCCCCGCAGCCGGGACACCCTGCGGACCAGCTTGCCGAGCGGAACACTGAAGAAGACCATGTTTTGAATATATCCCAGCAGCGGCATGCAACCTTTGCCGGGGCCTCCGAGTGGCAGCAGCCATGGAGGGAGGGCCCGTATGCTGGAGGGATGACGAATCCCCCCTCTGCTGCTCCTGCGCGCGTGGGCTCAGGCCTGCGGATCGGCGTCCTGGCCCTCCAGGGAGACTTCCGCGAACACCTCCGCGCCGCCGAAGCCACCGGCGCGCAGGGCGTGGCTGTCCGCCGCCCGGAGGAGCTGGACGGCCTGGACGGCCTTATCATTCCCGGTGGCGAATCCACCACCATCGACAAGCTGGCGAGGGCCTTCGACCTTGCAGACCCGCTCCGGAAGTACATCGCCGAGGGACTGCCGGTCTATGGCTCCTGCGCAGGGATGATCCTGCTTGCCTCGGACATCGCCGATCCTGCCACCGATCTTTCGGGCGCCCCCCAGCAGACGTTCGGCGGCCTGGACATCACCGTCCGCCGCAACGCCTTTGGCCGGCAGCGCGAGTCCTTCGAAACCGATCTGGAGTTCAAGGGCCTGGAATTCAGCGCCACGGAATCAGGCGTGGCACCCGTGCACGCTGTCTTCATCCGCGGTCCGTGGGTGGAGCGGGTCGGTGCGGACGTGGAGGTCCTGGCGAAGGTGGAACCGGCGGACCCCGGCCAGGCGTCCCACGCCGCAGCGCTGCCCGGGACGGCTAGAATTGTCGCAGTGCGTTCCGGCCAGCTGCTGGCCACCTCCTTCCACCCGGAAGTGACCGGCGAGAAACGCGTACACGAACTTTTTATCCGCATGATCAGAGGAGAAGCGTAAAGCATGTCAGGCCACTCCAAATGGGCAACGACCAAGCACAAAAAGGCGATCATTGACAGCCGCCGCGCAAAGTCGTTTGCCAAACTGATCAAGAACATCGAAGTTGCCGCCCGGATGGGTGGACCGGACCTCGCCGGCAACCCCGGCCTGGAACTGGCCGTTACCAAGGCCAAGAAAACGTCCGTCCCCAACGACAACATTGACCGCGCCATCAAGCGCGGCGCCGGGCTCACCGGTGAAGTGGTGGACTACACCGAAATCATGTACGAGGCCCGCGGGCCCCAGGGCTCAGCCCTGCTGATCGAGTGCCTTACCGACAACAAGAACCGGGCGGCTTCCGAAGTAAGGCTGGCCATCTCCCGCAACGGCGGCACCATCGCGGACCCGGGCTCCGTCAGCTACCTCTTCACCCGCAAGGGTGTTGTGAACCTGCCCAAGAACGGCCTGAGCGAGGACGACGTCCTGATGGCCGTCCTCGACGCAGGCGCGGAGGAAGTCAAGGACAACGGCGAGACCTTCGAGATCCATTCGGAGCCGGGAGATCTTCCCGCCATCCGCGAAGCACTCAAGGAAGCCGGCATCGAGTACGACACCGACGAAGTTGAGTTCGTGCCCTCAATGCAGGTTGAGCTGGATGTGGACGGCGCCCGCAAGTTCCTGAAGCTTGCCGACGCCCTCGAGGACCTCGACGACGTCCAGAACGTGTACAGCAACGCCGACCTCAGCGACGAAGTCCAGGCCGCCCTGGAATCCGAGTGACGTCCCGCCTTGCCGGCTAGTGCGTCCCCGGAGGCTGTGCCGGGCACTTCGATGGGGGCCGGGTGACACTCCGCGTCCTCGGCGTTGATCCCGGCCTCACCCGGTGCGGCATTGGCGTGGTGGATGTTGAGCGGAACCGGCGGGCCAGCATGGTGGCCGTCGGCGTGGTAGGCACGTCCCCCGAGGAGACGCTGGACCGGCGCCTGCTGGTGATCGCCACGGCAATTGACGAATGGCTTGACCGCTACGAGCCGGACGTCCTCGCCGTCGAACGCGTCTTTTCCCAGCTCAATGTCAGCACGGTGATGGGCGTAGCCCAGGCTTCCGGCGTGGTCATCGCTGCGGCGGCCCGCCGGGGAATTCCGGTGGCGCTGCACACGCCATCAGAGGTCAAGGCCGCCGTGACCGGGAGCGGGTCCTCCAACAAGGACGCCGTGACCAAGCTGGTCACTAAGATCCTCCGCCTTGACGCGCCGCCGCGTCCGGCCGACGCCGCCGACGCGCTGGCGCTGGCCATCACGCACGCGTGGCGGGCCGGAAGCGGCGCGGCCGTGGCCACCACGGGTCCCGGCAGTTCATCCCTGACGCCCGCGCAGCGGGCATGGGCGGAGGCGGAGGCGAAGGCGCGCCGTGCACGCTGATTGTCCCTGCTGCTTGCTAGGGTATTCGTAAATATGTTCGGATAGCCGGGCCCTCACTGTGAGGCCGGCGGTACAACGGGAGCCCGGCCTTGATCAGTTTCCTCCGCGGAACCGTAGCGCATGTTGGCCTGTCCACGGCCGTGATAGACCTCAACGGTGCCGGGATGAGCGTCAACGCCACGCCCCAGACGCTCAGCAGGCTGCACGTGGGTGAACAAGGCCAGCTGTTCACCTCCCTGATCGTGCGGGAAGACTCGCTGACGCTCTTTGGCTTCGCCTCCGACGACGAACGCGAGGTCTTCGACATCCTGCTGAGTGTCAGCGGCGTCGGTCCCCGGCTTGCGCTTGCAGTCCTGGCCGTCCACGATCCCGAAGCAATCAGGGTTGCCGCGCACACAGGGGACAGCAAGACCTTCACGAAGGTCCCCGGAATCGGCCCCAAGGTGGCCGGCAGGATAGTGCTGGAGCTGGCTGGAAAGCTCGTCCCGCACGGAACCGCCGCGGCCCCCGGTGCCGCCACGCCCGCAGAAGCTGCCTGGAAGCCCCAGGTGGTGGCTGCCATGACCAGCCTGGGCTGGTCCGAAAAGGACGCCTCCACCAGCATCGACAAAGCCCTTGCGGAGGACCCGGAAGTGTCCTTCCGCGGCAACGTGCCCGAAATCCTGCGCACCACCCTCCGCTGGCTGGGCCAGGACGGCGCCCGGGCAGGCAACCGCGTAGGCACCCGTGGCTGAACCGTCCCTGGTCGCAGCGGGGGAGGAGCCGGAGGAGCGTGCCATTGAGGCGGCGCTCAGGCCCAAGAACCTTGACGACTTCGTTGGCCAGCACCGGGTGCGCAAGCAGCTGTCGCTGGTGCTCCAGGCGTCCCGGATGCGCGGACGGACTGCCGACCACGTGCTGTTCTCCGGGCCGCCCGGCCTGGGCAAGACCACCCTGGCGATGATCGTTGCCGCCGAGATGAACGCGCCGCTGCGCCTCAGCAGCGGACCTGCCATCCAGCACGCCGGCGACCTCGCAGCAATCCTGTCCTCGCTCTCTGAGGGCGAGGTCCTGTTCCTGGACGAGATCCACCGCATGTCCCGGCCTGCAGAGGAAATGCTCTACATGGCAATGGAGGACTTCCGCGTTGACATCGTGGTGGGCAAAGGGGCCGGTGCCACCGCCATCCCGCTCGAGCTGCCGCCGTTCACCCTGGTGGGCGCCACCACCCGCGCGGGACTGCTGCCGGGACCGCTGCGCGACCGGTTCGGCTTCACCGGGCACCTCGAGTTCTACTCGGTTCCGGAGCTGGAACTGGTGCTGCGGCGTTCTGCCGGACTGCTGGACCTGAAGGTCAACTCGGCCGGCTTCGCCGAAATCGCCGGCCGTTCCCGCGGCACTCCCCGTATTGCCAACCGGCTGTTGCGGCGCGTCCGGGACTGGGCGCTGGTGCACGGCGTCGAACAAATCGACGCCAGGACCGCGTCCGCTGCCCTGGATATGTATGAGGTGGACAAAAAGGGACTGGACCGGCTGGACCGGGCCGTCCTCGACGCACTCATCACCAAGTTCGGCGGCGGTCCGGTCGGACTGTCCACCCTCGCCATCGCCGTCGGTGAAGAAACCGAAACCGTTGAGACAGTCGCCGAACCGTTCCTGGTCCGGGAGGGCCTGCTGGGCCGTACGCCCCGCGGCAGGATTGCCATGGCACCGGCATGGACGCACCTGGGCTATGCCATCCCGTCCGGCGTCTTCGCGCAGGAGCAACTGGACCTTTTCGAGCCCGCCGGGGGCGATGCCGCGGCGGGGGACTGGGCCCCGGAGAGCCAATAGCAGGCTCCCTTCAGCTTTTCCCTTTAGACTGGTATGACGCCCGGCACGTTCGGGTCTTTGTTTCGCGGGTGGCCCTGACGCCCCCGTCGCTTGGGGAAGGAACATGTCAGGCGTTCTGCCTGCACCGCAAACCCGCCCCGGCCGAAGCGAAGCCAACGTCGCCGGAAAACCCAGCTACACCACGCTAAAGAACGGAATTCCCCTTGGATCCAATGTCAATTCTCCTGTTCGTCATGCTCGGCGTATTCATCTTCATGATGTTCCGCCGCAACAAGAAGACGCAGCAGCAGCAGGCAGAGCTCCAGTCGAAGTTTGCCCCGGGCGTGGAGGTCATGACCAGCTTTGGCCTTTTCGGCCGGATCGTGGACATCGACGAGGCCGAGAACAAGGTCACCCTTGAACTTTCCCCCGGCAACCTGGCCACTGTGCACCGCCAGGCCGTCACCAAGGTCGTTGAGCCGGTGGCAGAAGCCGCCGCCCAGCCGGCCGACGCCTCCCCGGTGGTTCCGGATGATGCGTCCTCCCTCACCACCCCGGAGTCCGGAAGCACCGCAACAGGTGCCGAGACTCCCGAGGAAACCCTGAAGCGCCTCAACGACGAGGGCAAAAAGGACAGCTAGGCCCGCTGGCCCCTTCCTCCCTCTACCGCTGCGGACCACCGCCGGCGCAGGCAGCAGCCCGCTCCGGCGGTTTCTCCGCGAACAAGAGAAAGATCGACAATGGCACGAACTGGCCGCAAGAAACCAGGGCTCCGCGTCCTGGTCTGGCTTGGTGTAATCCTGGCAGCGCTGACCGCCGTCCTGGCCGGCGGCACCATTGCCGGACAGGCCAGCTGGGCACCCAAGCTGGCGCTGGACCTCGAGGGCGGCACCCAGATGATCCTGGCCCCGAAGGTGGAGGGCGGTTCGGACATCAACGAACAGCAGCTCAACCAGGCGGTGGCGATCATCCGCCAGCGCGTTGACGGTTCCGGCGTCTCCGAGGCGGAAATCAGCACCCAGTCAGGGCGCAACGTGGTGGTCAGCCTTCCCGGCACACCCTCTGCCGAGACGCGCAACCTGATCCAGGCCTCGGCGGACATGAACTTCCGCCCTGTCCTCCTCAATGGCGACGGCGCAGCAGTTCCTGCCGAGTCGCAGACGCCGGAGGACCAGCTGCCCAAGCCGACCGCCGAGCCTGCCAACAGCAGTGACACCAACTGGATCACGCCCGAGATCTACAAGCAGTTCGAGGCACTGGACTGCAACAGTGCCGCTGCGGAGAAAGCCCAGCGGTCGGATCCCACCAAGCCGCTGGTGACCTGCGAGCCGGCCACGGACAAGTCGCCGGCCATCAAGTACATCCTGGGTCCCGTGGAGGTGAAGGGCAGCAACATCGTCACCTCGTCCTTCCAGCTGCAGCAGGGCGCACAGGGGGCTGTCACCAATGAATGGGCCGTCAACATCCAGTTCGACGCCGAGGGTACAGCCAAGTTCAAAGAGGTCACCGAACGGCTCAACCAGTTCTACGTGGCAGCCGGCGGCCAGTCGGGCACCGACCCCAAGTCCCAGTTCGCCATTGTGCTGGATGACCAGGTCATCTCCGCCCCGCGTTCCCTGGCTGTCATCACTGACGGCCGTCCGCAGATTACCGGTGGCTTCAATGAGAAGACGGCCAAGGCACTCTCCGACCAGTTGAAGTTCGGCGCCCTTCCCATCAGCTTCGACATCCAGAGCGAGCAGCAGATTTCCGCCACGCTCGGTGGCGAACAGCTGCGCATGGGCCTGCTGGCCGGCCTGATCGGGCTCCTGCTCGTGGTGGTCTACTCGCTGTTCCAGTACCGTGCCCTGGGCTTCGTCACCATCGCATCGCTGGTGGTGGCCGGTGCCCTGACGTACCTGGCCATCGCGATCCTGGGCTGGACGGAGAACTATCGGCTGTCACTGGCCGGCGTGGCCGGCATCATCGTGGCCATCGGCCAGACGGCAGACTCCTTCATCGTCTACTTCGAACGCATCAGGGATGAACTGCGTGAAGGGCGCGGCCTGGTATCCGCCGTCGAAAACGGCTGGAAGCGCGCCAAGCGCACCGTCCTCGCCTCCAAGGCCGTTAACCTCCTGGCCGCACTGGTCCTGTACTTCGTGGCAGTGGGCAACGTCCGCGGCTTCGCCTTCACCCTGGGCCTGACCGCCATCGCCGACCTCATCGTGGTGTTCATGTTCACCCACCCCACGCTGCAGCTCCTGGCCCGTACCCGGTTCTTCGGTGAAGGCCACAAGTTCTCCGGCCTCGACCCCGAACGGCTGGGTGCCGTCCCGCTGTACCGCGGCGCCGGACGCGTCCGCACCCCGGAGGACAAGCCCGTGGTGGTCCGCACCAAGAACACAGGGGCGGCTGCCGAGGCCGAGCGCCGCATGACCATCGCCGAGCGGCGCCTGGCAGAGAAGCAGGAACAGTTGGCTGGTTCGTCCAAGACCTCCGCGAAGGAGAACAAGTAATGTCAGGCTTCGCTACTTTCGGCAACGAGCTCTACACCGGGAAGCGCTCCTACGACTTCGTCGGCGCCAAGAAGATCTGGTTCATCATCGCAGCGGTGGGCGTGGCCCTGTCCATCCTTATCCCGGTGGCCAAGGGCGGCTTCAACCTCGGCATCGAATTCCGCGGTGGTTCCGAATTCACCGTGTCCAACGTCAAGACCACCGATGCCTCCATCGGTGAGAAGGCCGTGACTGATGTGGTGTCGGGCAGTGTTCCGCGGGTAGCCAACGTGGCCGGCAACACCATGCGCATCCAGACCGACAAACTGACGGATGACGAGACCCTCCGGATCAAGGAGGGCCTCACCACCGCCTACGGCGTTACCGACAACGAGGTGACCTCCACGTTCGTCGGGCCCACCTGGGGTGCAGACGTGACCAAGCAGGCACTGATCGGCCTGGGAGTATTCGTGCTGCTCGCGGCCCTGCTGATGGCCCTGTACTTCCGTACCTGGAAGATGTCCCTCTCGGCGCTTGCCGGCATGGCCGTCACCATGTTCATCACGGCCGGGGTCTATGCCCTCAGCGATTTCGAGGTCACCCCCTCGGCCATCATCGGGTTCCTCACCGTCCTCAGCTACTCGCTGTATGACACCGTGGTGGTTTTCGACAAGATCCGCGAAAACACGGCCGGGATCGACGCGTCCACGCGTCGGACCTTCGGCGAGGAAGTCAACCTTGCCGTCAACCAGACGCTGGTGCGCTCCATCAACACCATGATGGTGGCCATCCTTCCCGTGGGCGCCATCCTGTTCATTGGTGCCGGCCTCCTGGGCGCAGGAACCCTGCGTGACCTGTCCCTGGCACTGTTCGTCGGAATCCTCATCGGTACAGCGGCAACCATCTTCGTGGCGGCGCCGATGTACGCCTGGCTCCGCCAGGGCGAACCGGAGCTGGTGAAGCAGGCAAGGCGTGTTGAGCAGCGCCGCGCAGGTGCAGCTGAACGGGCAGTTCCGGCATCGCCGGCCAAGGCCTGATCAGCAACCACCGGCAGCTTTAAACCCCCCAAAGGCCGGGCGGCGCGTACTTTGCGCCGCCCGGCCTTTGCCTGTGCAGGCCCGGTTATAAAAGTCGCTGCCCGGAGGAATAGACTGGGGTAATTAAGACGGTGGTGAGGGGTACTTCATTGGAAGAACGTTCGGCGTCAGCGCCAACGGCACAGGAGGAAAAAAATCCTGCCGGCATGCAAGCCGGTGCGGCACCTTCTGCGCGCCCGGGCTCATTGGTACCTGTCGATAACTCAGGATCCCGCCCCACGTTTCCCGGCCGCAGGGAGCGCACACGCTCCCGGCTTGCCCGCCTGACCGGACGGGGAACCGCCACATACTCACCCATCCTCGAGCCGCTGCTGCGGACCGTACGCGCCAACAACCCCAAAGAGGACTTCGACCTCATCCAGCGTGCGTTCGACGTCGCCGAGCGCAGCCACCGCGGGCAAAAGCGCAAGAGCGGGGATCCGTATATCACCCACCCGGTGGCTGTGGCCACCATCCTTGCGGAACTGGGCCTCAGCGGCACCACACTGGCAGCCGCCCTGCTCCACGACACGGTCGAGGACACTCCCTACACCCTGGCGGACCTGAAACGGGACTTCGGGCCGGAAGTGGCCATGCTGGTGGACGGCGTCACCAAGCTCGACAAGGTCAGCTTTGGCGAGGCCGCACAGTCCGAGACGGTCCGCAAAATGGTCGTGGCCATGGCCAAGGACATCCGGGTCCTGATGATCAAGCTGGCGGACCGGCTGCACAACGCCCGCACCTGGCGCTTCGTGTCGGCTGAATCGTCCGCCCGCAAGGCCCGCGAAACCCTGGAGATCTTCGCGCCGCTGGCGCACCGGCTGGGCATGAACACCATCAAGTGGGAACTTGAGGACCTGTCCTTCGCTGCGCTCTACCCCAAGGTGTACGAAGAGATCGTGCGGATGGTGGGGGACAGGACGCCGGAGCGGGAGAAGAGCCTGGGTGTCATCCGTGACCAGATCACTGAGGACCTGCGCGCTGCCCGGATTAAAGCCACCATCACCGGCAGGCCCAAGCACTACTACTCCATCTACCAAAAGATGATTGTCCGCGACAAGGACTTCGACGACATCAACGACCTCATGGGCGTCCGCGTCCTGGTGGACTCGGTCCGGGACTGCTACGCCGCCCTGGGCACCCTGCACTCGCGCTGGAACCCCCTGCCCGGCAGGTTCAAGGACTACATCGCGATGCCCAAGTACAACATGTACCAATCCCTGCACACCACGGTGATTGGCCCCGGCGGCAAGCCGGTGGAAATCCAGATCCGCACGCACGAAATGCACCGCCGGGCGGAGTACGGTGTTGCGGCGCACTGGAAATACAAGGACCAGCCCAACCGCACCGCCGTCGGTCCCGGAAGCCCGCGCGACGGAGACATGGGGTGGCTGCGCTCACTGGTGGACTGGCAGCAGGAAACGTCCGATCCCGGCGAGTTCCTGGACTCACTGCGTTTCGAAATCAATGCGCGCGAAGTGTTCGTGTTTACGCCCAAGGGCGAAGTCATGGCGCTCCCGGCAGGATCGACTCCCGTGGACTTCGCCTATGCCGTGCACACCGAGGTGGGCCACCGCACCATCGGCGCCAGGGTCAATGGAAAGCTGGTTCCGCTCAACAGCGAGCTGAACCACGGCGACTGGGTGGAGATTTTCACCTCCAAGGCCGAGGGGGCAGGTCCCAGCCAGGACTGGCAGCATTTCGTCAAGAGCGCCAGGGCGCGCAACAAGATCCGCCAATGGTTCAGCAAGGAACGCCGCGAAGAGGCAATTGACCGCGGCAAGGAACTGCTGACCCGTGCCATGCGGAAACAGAACCTTCCGCTGCAGCGGCTGATGACGCACGAGGCCCTGGCCGCCGTGGCCGAGGAATTCAAGTACGCGGACATCTCCGGCCTGTACGCCGGTGTGGGCGACGGGCATACCTCCGCCCAGTCGGTCATGGAGAAACTCATTGAAAGCCTGGGCGGCAACGAGAGTGCCGATGATGACGTCGAAGAGGTCAGCATCCCCACCCAGGTCAGCAAGGCCCGCTTCTCCGACTCCGGCGTCGTGGTCCGTGGAGTAGGCGATGTATGGGTGAAGCTGGCGCGCTGCTGCACGCCCGTTCCGCCGGACCCGATCCTTGGCTTCGTGACCCGGGGATCCGGCGTGTCCGTGCACCGCACCGACTGCACCAACATCTCCGACCTGAAGGACCAGCCGGACCGGATCGTGGACGTGGACTGGGCACCCACCCAGTCGAGCGTCTTCCTGGTGGAAATCCAGGTTGAGGCCCTGGACCGGAAATCCCTGCTCTCGGACGTGACGCGGGTCCTGTCCGACAACCATGTCAACATCCTTGCTGCCAGCGTCCACACGTCCACCGACCGCGTGGCCATTTCAAGATTCGCTTTCGAGATGGGCGACCCCAAATACCTCAGCCACGTCCTGAGCGCCGTCCGCAGGATCGACGGAGTTTTCGACGTCTACCGCACCACCGGGAACAAGCGCCGGAGCTAGCAGGGCAAGCTTTTCCAAAGCAGCCCGCTTGTGCGGGACCCTTGGGGTGGCCTCAATGGCGCGCACCAGCAGGCGCAGCCTGACATCCTGCTGCGGCCGGGCCAGCAATCCCGCCAGGGCGGGGACGGCCCGTTCAGCATCCACATGCAGGGCGATATCGAGTGCGGTCCGCAGCGGGCTGGAGACCATCAGTCCGCCGAGGCTGATCACATCGAAGGGCCCGAGCTTCACTTCGTGCAGCGTGCAGCCCCGGGTGTTCCGGAGACTGGATACCCTTCGCTTGGCGTCCACCAGCAGCGCCAGCCTCTCCGGTTCCGCTGCGCAGCCGTAAATCCAGGCCGCCGTCATGCGCCCGGCGACAACACGTTGCCGTATGGCCGCCGGGACGATTCCGGCTGCTGCCCTGGCCCGGAGCTGCGGCGATGCCGGTATTCCGGGGAGGGTGTAGCCATGCTGGTGGAAGCGGGCCAACAGCCCGTCGGCCGCCAGGGACTGCAACTCGGGAGCGGCGAAGGGCACGCCGGGTGCGTACAGGTCGGGAAAACGCGGCGGCGCGGCCGCCTCCCCAACGTTTGCCTGACAGCCCGGCCGTACGCCGGCAGCGGTGGCTTCCCTGCCGGGACCGGCGGCGGAGGGGATTGGAGATGAGGCCATGCCTTCATCCTGCCCCGACGCCGTTAACAGGCACAGGCCCGGCCCGGAGTATGTGGATAACACCCGGACCGGGCCTGTGCCCGTCAGTTCACGACAGAAAAATCAGGCAAGCTCGCTGGCGGAACGCTGGATCTGGTCGAGCCATGCCTGGCGTGCCTCGAGTGCTTCCTGGGCGGCCTTGATCTTGCGCTGGTCGCCGCTCTTCTCAGCCCTGGCAAGGTCTTCCTGGAGCCCGGCAATTGCGGATTCCAGCTGCGAGAGCGCGCTGTTGGTGCGTGCCTTGCGCTCGGGGTTGGACCGCTGCCACTGCTCTTCCTCAGCGTGCCGCACGGCGTCTTCAACCTTCCGCAGCCCGGCCTCGACCCGGCCCATGTCCGCGCGGGGAACCTTGCCGGCTTCCTCCCAGCGGTCACGAACGGACTGAAGGGCTTTCTTGGCCGCTGCCAGGTCCTTTACCGGCAGGATGGCATTGGCCTCGGCCAGCAGCGCCTCCTTTACCGTGAGGTTTGCTGCGTACTCCTGGTCGATCTCCTCGTTGGCAGCCTGGCGGGACGTGAAGAAGACGTCCTGGGCGGCGCGGAACCTTGCCCAGAGCGCGTCGTCGTCCTTCCGGCTTGCCCGCGGTGAGGCCTTCCACTGGTCCATCAGCCGGCGGTACTCACCGGCAGCGAAGCCCCAGTCGGTTGATGTTGAGAGCGCCTCAGCCTCGGCAATCAACTTCTCCTTGGCGGCCTTCGCGGCAGAGTTGTTGCTGTCCAGCTGGGAGAAATAGGCACGGCGGTGCCGGTCGAAAACGGTGCGGGCGGCACGGAACCGCTTCCACAGGGCATCTTCGTTGCTGCGGCCCAGGCGGACGCCGCTCTTCTGGGCCGTCTTCCAGTTCTCGAAGAGCTCGTTCATCCGGGCGCTGGAGGTCTTCCACTGCGTCTGCGCCGGATCCTGGCCGGAGATTTCCTCTGCTTCAGCGACGATGGCTTCACGTGCTGCCAGCTCGGCGGCACGCACGGCGTCGTGCTCCGCCTTTTCGGCCTTTTCCAGCTCGGTGATCTGGCCTGCCAGCGCGTCCAGGCGCGCCTCCGCTGCACGGAGGTCGCCCACCATGTTGCGCTCGGCGAGCTGTTCCCGCAGGTGCGTCACGGTCTTCTGCATGTCGGTGCTGGGTGCCTTGGAGCTGACCCGCTGCTCCAGCAGGACGATCTGGGCCACGACGTCGTCGTACTTCCGCGCGAAGTAGAGCAGCGCTTCGTCGTCGCTGACACCCGGGTACTGGCCCACGGGGTGTTCGCCACCGTCGATGCTCAGGTAGACGTGTCCGTCCCCCTCCACCCGGCCCCATTTGGAGGCTTCGGCAACGGACGTACCAGGTGCAGCCGGAGCCGTAACCGCGGCCGGAGCGGCAGCGGCAGGCTTGGGACGCGACGCGAACGCTGCCGGTGACGGTGCAGACGGCCGCGGAGCGGGGGCAGGAGCCGGTGCCGCGGCAGGTGCGGAGGTCTCCGCTGCGGCGGTCCCTCCAGCCTGGTCTTCAGCGCCGTGGTCCTCGGTGGCCAGGGCCCCGCTGGCCGGGTCCCCGATGGCCTGGCTTTCGGCGGCCTGGGCTTCGTCAGCCTGCCCGTTGCCCTCATCGGAAGCGGCGGCTTCAGGGGTCACGGGGGACTGCCCGGCATTGGCATCAGTACCGCCAACCTCGGCCGGAGCCGCTGCTTCGGTCATGTCTGTTGCTGTTTCGTCGGATTTCTGACTGTCTGTCACCGCTAAAAGTCTTTCGCTTGGAGGGAAATACTCACGTACTGCACCGCGGCCTGGCCGGCCCGGCTTCCTACTTCAGAGAGAACGAGTCTATCGTGACTGGTTGTTTTGGCGCGCCGTCCGTGTCGCCGGCTCCCGGGGTGATGCCTGCGGCAGCGATGTTGGATACAACATCAAGCCCGGATGTCACCTTCCCCACCACGGTATAGCCGCCGGCAGCATCGGCCGGAATGACCGTGTCCTTGTAGACAATAAAGAACTGTGTCCCGTTGCCGTACGCGTTGTTCCCCGTGCGGGCCACGGCGATGGTGCCGGCAGGGTAGGTGTTGTCTGCGGGCGTGTTTTCCAGCGGACCCCACGTGTAATTAGGGTCGCCCTGTCCGTCCCCGTTGGGGGAGCCGCACTGCAGCACGCCGAACTGGTCCGCAGTGGTGAGCCGGTGGCATGACTTGCCGTTGAAATAGCCTTCGTCGCTGAGGGACTTGAAAACGGCTGCTGCCTGCGGAGCCTTGGTCCCGTCCACTTCCACGCCGAGCGCGCTGCCGTTCAGCAGCAGTTCGCCGGTGAACGTCTTGCCCGCCGCCGTGTCCGCGGACGGGATGTTGGGCCCGTTGGTGGCCGGCGCCGAGGGTGTCGCGGAGGCGCTTGCAGAGGTGGATGGTTCCGTCAGTCCCGCCTGCGCGGCGGCATATTCGTCCTCAGTGGGGTTTCCGGCGAAGGCGGTGAGCTGGAGGACGACGGCGAGCAGCACGGCGGCGGTTCCGGCGCCGGCGGCCACGAGGTTGTCGCGTTTCCGCCGCTTCTCCTGGTCGCGCCGGAGCTCACGCTTGGCTTCCATCTGCTGGATGCGCCGTTTTGCTTCGCGTGCACTGCGTGAACTGGCCGCCAAGGGTCCTCCTCGTCGTCGGGCTGCTGGTGCCCGGCGGTTGGCCGCGGGGCGCAGGTGTTAAGGGCCAGGCCGTGCGGGTCCGCCGCATTAGAGATGCACACGGATGACGCATAAACTGGCTGCCGCACATAGTTTATGCATGGCTGGCTGTGCTGCCGCCGAACGACCGCCGTTGCGGGCGCGGCCGGCAGCTCCGGCGCACCTTCCATTCCTAAGGAGAACCTTCCCCATGGCACGCACCGCCTCCCTGTCCGGATTCCCCGAGTGGCTTCCCGAGGAGCGGCTGGTGGAGCTGCATGTGCTCGATACCCTGCGCCGGGTTTTTGAACTGCATGGTTTCACCTCGATCGAAACCCGCGCCGTGGAGACAGTGGGCCAGCTGCTGCGCAAGGGCGAGATCGACAAGGAAGTGTACGGGCTCAGCCGGCTCCAGGAGGACGAGAGCGAGAACCCCGTTAAAGCCGGCAAGGCCGATCCCCACGCGCTTGCCCTGCATTTCGACCTGACCGTTCCCTTCGCCCGGTACGTGGTGGAAAACGCCGGCTACCTGGCCTTCCCCTTCCGCCGCTACCAGATCCAGAAAGTGTGGCGCGGCGAGCGGCCCCAGGAAGGCCGGGCCCGCGAGTTCACCCAGGCGGACATCGACGTGGTCGGCGACGGCGAGCTTCCGTTCCGCTACGACGTCGAGATCGCCTTGGTCATCGCCGAAGCACTCAGTGCGCTGCCCATCCCCGATTTCCGTCTCCGGATCAACAACCGCAAACTGGCGGAAGGCTTCTACCGGGGCATCGGACTCGATGACACCGCAGGCGTGCTGCGCAGTATTGACAAACTCGAAAAGATCGGTCCGGCAAAGGTGGCCGAACTGCTCAAGACCGAGCTCGGCGCAACCGACGAGCAGGCTGCCAAGGCGCTTCAACTGGCTGCCATCCGAACGGAAGATACGTCCTTTGTGGACCAGGTCCGTGCCCTGGGTGTCAGCAGCGAACTCCTGGACGAGGGCCTGGACGAACTGGAGCAGGTCATCGATGCCGCCGTGCAGCGGGCGCCCGGCAAGGTACTGGCGGACCTCAGCATCGCCCGTGGCCTGGACTACTACACCGGCACGGTGGTGGAAACCGTCCTGGTGGGCCACGAACAGTTGGGGTCCATCTGCTCCGGCGGCCGGTACGACGCCCTGGCGTCGAAGGGCAACCGCAAGTTCCCGGGCGTTGGCCTCTCCATCGGCGTCACCCGCCTGGTGTCCCGGATCCTGAGCCAGGACCTGGCCAAAGCCTCCCGCTCTGTTCCCACTGCAGTGCTGGTGGCCCTGAACCATGACGACAGCTGGGGCACTGCCCAGGATGTCGCCGCCCTGCTGCGCAGCCGGGGAATCCCCACCGAAGTGGCTGCCAAGGCCGAGAAGTTCGGCAAGCAGATCAAGTTCGCGGACCGCCGGGGAATCCCGTTCGTCTGGTTCACGGACGAGGACGGCACCCACCAGGTCAAGGACATCCGCACCGGCGAGCAGGTGCTGGCCGCCCCTGAAACCTGGATGCCGCCGCTGGAGGACCTGGCAGTGCAGGTTGAGACAACCGCGGCCGCCGCGGCGTCGGTCTAGCCGGGCGCTTATGTCCGGTGCCGGTGCTGCCGGAACCGCAGCACCAGCCAGCGCCCCACCACGCCGGCGGCAAGGACTGCGGCCATGGTCAGCACCGACGCAGCCGGCAAAGTGAAGGCCAGTACCACGCAGCCCACGAAACCCAGCGCGTTAAGCCACCGGGGAGCGTAGCCGGGATGGGCGGAAAGGGTGAATGCTGACGCGTTGGCTACCGCGTAGTAGACCAGCACGCCGAAGCTTGAGAAGCCCACGACGGTCATCACGTTGGTGGTCAGGAGCAGCAGGATCACGACGGCGGCCACGGCCAGTTCGGCGACGAACGGAACGGTGTGGGGACCGCCCACCCTGGCCAGAGGCCCCGGAAGATCGCGCTCCCTGGCCATGGCCAACGTTGTCCTTCCCACGCCCGTGATCAGCGCGAGGAGTGCGCCCAGGCACGCGGCCGCTGCTCCTGCCTGCACCAGCGGTGCACCCGCTGCCAGCCGGCTGTCCAGCACTGCGTCCAGCAGGGGAGTGCCCGTGGACCCCAACCGCTCTCCGAGGTGGGCCTGCAGGAGCAGGGCCAGCAGCAGGTAAATGGCGAATGCGCCCGCCAGGGCCGCCAGGATGGCGCGGGGGATGGCACGCGCCGGATTCCTGACCTCCTCGCCCAGCGTGGCGATCCGGGCATAACCGGCAAACGCGAAGAACATCAGCCCGGCGGCAGGCAGGACGCCCTCCACCCCGCCGGAATGCGCGCCTCCCGGCAGTGGCGCGGGGTGCGGACCCAGCACGGCGGCGGTGCCAACGAACACCAGTGTTGCCAGGACCAGGCACAGCAGGATCCTCGTCAGCAGGGCTGTCCTGGTGATGCCCAGCAGGTTGACGGCGGTAAGGGCCACGACGGCGGCCACGGCAACCGGGACGGCGTAGTCCCGCGCCACATAGCTGCCGAACGTCAACGCCATGGCCGCGCAGGAGGCCGTCTTGCCCGTGACGAAACCCCAGCCGGCCAGGAAGCCCGGCCATTCGCCCAGCTGTTTCCGGCCATAGACGTAGGTCCCGCCGCTGGTGGGGTACTTGGCGGCGAGGGCTGCCGATGCCACGGCGTTGCAGTACGCCACCAGCCCGGCAACAGCCACGGACAGGACCAGCAGATTCCCTGCCAGTGCCGCGGCCGGGGAGAACACCACGAACACTCCGGCACCCAGCATGGAGCCCAGTCCGATGGCGGTGGCATCAAAGGTTCCCAGCCTGCGTTGCAGCTGCTGCGGTTCGCTCATGCGGCGGCAGTCCCTTTCCAGCGGGTAAACTCGGACGGGATCGTTCCCGCAACGATCATATTGACTTCCCACTGTTTTCCCGCAGAAAGGCGTGCTGTGCTGCGCACACATGACCTCGGATCCCTTCGCTCCGAGCACATTGGACAAACCGTAACCCTGGCCGGCTGGGTGGGCCGCCGCCGTGATCACGGTGGTGTGGCATTCGTGGATTTGCGCGACGCTTCGGGCGTGGCCCAGGTGGTGGTCCGCGAGGAGGAAGTGTTCCACGGACTGCGCAATGAATACGTCCTGCAGATCAAGGGCACCGTTTCCAGGCGTCCTGAAGGCAACGAGAACCCGGCGCTGGCCACGGGCGAAATCGAGGTCATCGCCGAGGACGTCACCGTCCTCAACACCTCCGACCCGCTGCCGTTCCAGATCGACGAGCACGTGGAAGTCGGCGAGGAAGCGCGCCTCAAGCACCGCTACCTGGACCTGCGCCGTCCCGGCCCCAGCCGCAACCTGCGCCTCCGCTCCGAGGCAAACCGGGTGGCGCGCGAACTGCTCCACCATGAGGGCTTCGTGGAGATCGAGACGCCCACGCTGACACGTTCGACGCCGGAAGGCGCCCGTGACTTCCTGGTTCCGGCACGCCTGGCTCCGGGGTCCTGGTACGCGCTGCCGCAGTCCCCGCAGCTGTTCAAGCAGCTGCTGCAGGTGGGCGGCTTCGAAAAGTACTACCAGATTGCCCGCTGCTACCGGGACGAGGACTTCCGCGCGGACCGCCAGCCGGAATTCACCCAGCTGGACATTGAGGCCAGCTTCGTGGACCAGGACGACGTGATCCGGCTGGGCG
Organism: Pseudarthrobacter sp. Pseusp20; assembly: GCF_059492155.1. Taxonomy (NCBI): domain Bacteria; kingdom Bacillati; phylum Actinomycetota; class Actinomycetes; order Micrococcales; family Micrococcaceae; genus Pseudarthrobacter; species Pseudarthrobacter sp. Pseusp20. The sequence continues at coordinate 2,686,390 of NZ_CP168521.1, read as the reverse complement.
AAAACATCGTCAAGGCGGTGTGGCAGCTCATCGGCGTCGACATCCCCACGCCCATCCAGCGGATCACGTACGCCGACGCGATGGCGCGCTACGGCTCGGACAAGCCGGACCTGCGCTTTGGCCAGGAACTGACCGAGCTCACGGATTTCTTCAAGGACACCAACTTCGGCGTCTTCAAGGCACCCTACGTTGGGGCCGTCGTCATGCCCGGCGGCGCGTCGCAGGCACGCCGTGCCCTTGATGCCTGGCAGGAGTGGGCCAAGCAGCGCGGCGCCAAGGGCCTGGCGTATGTCCTCTACAAGGAGGACGGCGAGCTCGCCGGACCGGTCGCCAAGAACCTCACCGAGTTCGAGCGCGCCGGCCTGGCTGACGCCGTGGGCGCCAAGCCCGGGGACTGCATCTTCTTCGCCGCGGGTGAGAAGACGCCGTCGCGGGCCCTGCTGGGTGCTGCACGCGTGGAGATCGGCCACCGTACCGGCCTGATCGATCCCAACGCCTGGGCTTTCTGCTGGGTGGTGGACGCGCCGATGTTCGAGCCCGCAGCAGCCGCTGTTGCCTCCGGTGACGTCGCCGTCGGCGGAGGGCAGTGGACCGCCGTCCACCACGCCTTCACCTCGCCCAAGCCCGAGTTCCTTGACACCTTCGACAAGGATCCGGAATCGGCGCTCTCCTACGCCTACGACATCGTGTGCAACGGCAACGAAATCGGCGGCGGCTCCATCCGTATCCACCAGCGGGACGTGCAGGAGCGCGTCTTCGAGCTGATGGGCCTGGACAAGGAGGACGCCCAGACCAAGTTCGGCTTCCTGCTGGAGGGCTTTAAGTACGGCGCCCCGCCGCACGGCGGAATCGCCTTCGGCTGGGACCGCGTGGTTTCGCTGCTGGCGGGCGTCGAGTCCATCCGCGACGTCATCGCCTTCCCGAAGTCCGGCGGCGGCCACGACCCCCTCACCGATGCCCCGGCCCCCATCACGCCGCAGCAGCGCAAGGAGGCAGGCGTGGACTTCAAGCCGGAGGCCAAAAAGCCGGAAGTGAAGAAGCCCGAAGAGAAGCAGTAGCATCACGCAACGCTGCCGCAAGGCAGCGGCCAAGGGAGGTTCCCCGGATCACCGGGGAACCTCCCGCCTTTAACGAAGGAGCTGTCAGTTGTCCGCCCCGGGCAAAAGTGAACCCGCACCACTGGACCTCGAAGCCGCCATGGATGCCGCCTGGCCGGCCCTGGAACGGTACGACGCCGGGGGCTGGGTCCTGCGCGCAGCAGGCGGAGTGACCCAGCGCGCCAACTCCATCTGGCCGCGTGCCGTCACCGCGGATTTGCAAGGTGACAGCCTCCGGGGCCTGCTCGCCGACGCCAGGTCCTGGTACCGCAGCCGCCGGCTGCCGGTCATCTTCCAGCTGTTCGACACCCCCGCAACAGCCGCGCTGCACGACCTGCTCGACGCTGAAGGCTTCACCCGGCAATCCGGGACCGTAGTCATGACCCGCGGCCCGATGACTGGAGGAACCGCGGACGCTGCCGTTGAAGTTTCCCGGGAACCCTCCGCGGACTGGCTGCGCGTCTGGTGGGAGGTGGACGGGCGCGGCGGGGAGGACGCCCTCGCCACCGCCAGGGAAATCCTGCTGGGCTGTCCTTCGATTTACGCGCTTGTCCGTGACGGAGCCGGGCTGCCCGCCGCCGTCGGGCGCCTCGCCCTTCCCGCCGGAAGCGCCCAGGGCGGGCTGTACTGCATGGCCACCCGGGCTGAAGCGCGCCGCCGCGGCTACGGAACTGCTGTCCTCCAGTCCTTGCTGCAGGCCGGTGCGGAGCAGGGGGCGGGGAAGTACTGGCTCCTTGTCACCGCCGCCAACCATGGGGCGCAGGCGATGTATGCCAACGCCGGGTTCACGGAAGCCGGGCGTTACCTGTACCGGCAGGAACGCCCCCGCCGCGCCCTGACAGGCTGCTGACCAGGCAACAGCCGTGCGCTATCCGGATGCGTCGGTCACCGTGATCCGGACCGAGCAGGCGTCCACCGCGGCCTTCTTCAACACGGCGGCCCGGGGCTCGGCGACGTCGAGCCACGCGAGGCGTGGCAGGCGAGCGTAGTCACGCAGGGCAGGTTCCTGGAGGACAAGGTCGGCCAGGGGCCGGTCGCCGCCGGGCACCAGGTACTCGAAGGCCGCACTACGGAACACGTCCGCCGCCTGGCCGGCCACGGCCGCAACCAAAGCGTCCGCCTGGTTGGAACGGCGGCGGGCAAACCGCTGCTGGGACTGTCCGCCCGCAGCCGTACGGGACTGGACGTACCTGGTGCCTGCCTTGGATGCCAGCAGGATGCCTTCGCTTGCCACCCCTATGCCGTAACCGCCGCGCCGCACCAGCAGCAGGCCCAGCCGTCGCGGTTGGGCCGCAAGGGCGGCCAGCCGCTCCAGCGCTCCGCTGCCGCGTCCCGGGCGTCCGTCGGCCGGCCACGGCGCCTGCAGGAGCGCTTCGGTGCCGTCGGCCGCCACCAGGCGGAGGCCGTCGTCGTCATCCTGCAGCCGGTAACCGCCATGCGAGGCGCCGAACCGGTCGGCCCAGCCCGGCAGCCGGCTGCCGGGCACGAACGCGGTGCGGACGGACGGCGGCCCGCCGTGGGCAACGGTGGCAGGCATGGGAGTTCCTTTGGTGTCAGGGCCGGGCGGAAGACGGAGGCGAAAAGCAGCGGTGGACTGGAAGTAGCCTATCTATGTGGATGATCTCTTCGGGCACGGACCAGAAAACGACGACGACGGTCCCGTCTCCGGGGCAAGCACCGGTTCCGGGGGCCAGGGTTCCAGGGGGCAGGGTTCCCGTAGCCAAGGTTCGCCGCGCAGTCCGCTGGCCGTCCGGATGCGGCCCCGCACCCTGGACGAAGTGGTGGGCCAGCAGCACCTGCTCGGCCAGGGTTCGCCGCTGCGGCAGCTGGCCGCAGGCGCCGGGGCGGACAGTACGGGCCCGGCCGGTCCCACCTCCCTCATCCTCTGGGGGCCGCCCGGTACGGGAAAGACCACGCTGGCGCACGTCATCGCGCGCGGACCGGGACGGAAATTCGTGGAACTGTCCGCCATCACCGCCGGCGTCAAGGACGTCCGCCGCGTCATGGACGACGCCCTGACGGCCAGGGACCTGTACAAGACCACCACGGTGCTGTTCCTTGACGAGATCCACCGCTTCAACAAGGCCCAGCAGGACGCGCTGCTTCCCGGCGTCGAAAACCGTTGGGTGGTCCTGGTGGCTGCCACCACGGAGAATCCTTCCTTTTCGGTGGTCTCACCCCTGCTGTCCCGCTCCCTGCTCCTCACGCTCAGGCCGCTGACGGATGCCGACATCGAGGGCCTCCTGGTGCGGGCCGTCGAGGACCCGCGCGGGCTGGGCGGGAAGGTCCGGCTCAGCGACGAAGCGCTGGAACACCTGGTCCGGCTGTCCGGCGGGGACGCGCGAAGGGCGCTCACTGCATTGGAGGCTGCGGCCGGCGTCGCCTTCGGTGACGCGGACGACGTCGAACGTTCCGTGGGGGAGGAGGGTGCAGCTGCTGAGCCGGTCACTGCTGAGCCGGTCACCGTGGAGTTGCGCCACACCGAGCGTGCGCTGGATGCGGCCGCCGTCCGCTATGACCGTGCCGGTGACCAGCACTACGACGTGGCCAGCGCATTCATCAAGTCCATCAGGGGCTCGGACGTGGATGCTGCCCTGCATTACCTTGCCCGGATGCTTGAAGCCGGGGAGGACCCGCGGTTCGTGGCGCGGCGGATCGTCATCTCGGCGGCAGAGGATGTGGGCATGGCCGACCCCACGGCGCTGCAGACCGCCGTGGCCGCGGCGCAGGCGGTGCAGCTGATCGGGATGCCGGAGGGACGGATCATCCTGGCTGAGGCCGTGGTCCACCTCGCCACCGCGCCAAAATCGAATGCCGCCTACATGGGCATCAACAAAGCCATCGCGGACGTGCGCGCGGGACTCGGCGTCGGCATTCCCGCGCATCTGCGGGATGCGCACTACCCGGGCTCCAAGCAGCTGGGACACGGCGTGGGGTACAAGTACGCCCACGACGCCCCGCACGCGGTGGCAACGCAGCAGTACCCGCCGGACGACCTGGTGGGCCGCGACTACTACCAGCCCACCGGCAACGGAGCGGAACGGGACATCGCCCAGCGGCTGGAGCGGTTGCGGAAGATTGTGCGGGGCAAGTAGCCGCCATGGTAGGCTGGATGTTCGTCTGGCAAGGCACGGACGCACAATCTCCCCAATTCGTTGAGAAGGTTATGCCCTGCGCCCAGTAGCAAAAGGCAGCGGTTGGCCGATGCTCTCCATCGTGGAGGCCAGTAACACTGACACACCGCAGATATTGGAAGGACACTAGTGGCTAACAACACTCGTGCTCGCCGTCAGGCCCGCCTCTCGCGGTCCCTCGGCATCGCTCTGACCCCCAAGGCCGCCAAGTACATGGAGCGCCGCCCGTACGGCCCCGGTGAGCATGGCCGTGCCCGCAAGAAGCAGGACTCCGACTACGCCGTACGTCTGCGCGAAAAGCAGCGTCTGCGCGCCCAGTACGGCATCCGCGAAGCACAGATGACCCGTGCCTTCGAAGAAGCCCGCCGCACCAAGGGCCTGACCGGTGAAAACCTCATCGAGCTGCTCGAAATGCGTCTCGACGCCCTGGTCCTGCGTGCCGGCTTCGCCCGCACCATCGCCCAGGCCCGCCAGCTGGTTGTGCACCGCCACATCATGGTTGACGGCGTCCGCGTTGACCGCCCGTCGTTCCGCGTCGGCGAGGGCCAGCTGGTCCACGTCCACAGCCGCAGCGAGACCATGGTTCCGCTCCAGGTTGCCGCAGCCGGCGCACACCGCGACGTCCTGCCTGCCGTTCCGGCCTACCTGGACGTCAAGCTGGAAGCCCTGCAGGCACGCCTGGTCCGCCGCCCCAAGCGTTCGGAAATCCCGGTGACCTGCGAAGAGCAGCTCGTCGTCGAATTCTACGCACGCTAAATCCCAGCAGCGTATCCAAAGAAGCCCGTGGCACGCGCCGCGGGCTTCTTTGTATGTAAGGTACTTGGGGGACATCTGCGCAACGGGCATTCCGTCACGCCGCGGATGGGGCTCAATCACAGAATTTCGAGGAGATGAACGTCTATGACTGGTGGCGATATTGCCGGCCTGATCGCTGCCGGGGTGTTCGCGCTCCTGGTGCTGCTGCTCGCGGTCCCCATCCTGAAGCTGGGGAAAGTCTTCGACGAAGTGCGGACTGCCATCAGGTCCATCAGCGACGGCGCCACGCCCCTGATGGATGAGGTAACGGCCACCGTTTCCACCACCAACCAGCAGTTGAAGAAGGTGGACGGTATCGCGTCCAACGTCTCCGACGCATCCGCCAACATTTCCGCCCTGTCCTCGCTGGTGGCCGCCACGGTAGGCTCGCCGCTGATCAAGGTTGCGGCGTTCAGCTACGGCGTGCGCAGCGCCGTCGCCAACCGCCGGAAGCCCGCTGCCGGCCGCCGCAGCCGCTAGATTCGAAGAGAACGAATATGAAAAGAATTGTCTGGATGGGAATCGGCGTGGCCATTGGGGTCATTGCCTTCCGCAAAGTGAGCCAGGCCCAGTCCACTCTTGGACCTGAGGGCCTCAACCGTGCGGTAGGGCGTCTTGCCGACGGGGTGTACGACTTCGCGGATGCCGTCCGCGCAGGGATGCGCGAACGGGAAACCGACCTGCGGACCGCCCTTGGCGTCGAGTCCGCGGAACTGGTCCGCCGCTGAGCCCGCGGGGCACAACCGGCACCAGCCAACAACCGGCAGGAACCCGATCCGGGAACCTTGCCACCTGAACGAAATTTCCGTGCCGCCCGGCGGGACGGACCAAGAAGGGTAAGAAAACAGCTCATGAAGTCGCAGGAGATCACAAAGCGCTGGGTGGACTTTTTTGTCAGCAAGGGCCACACTGCGGTTCCCTCCGCATCGCTGGTCTCCAGCGACCCCTCCCTGCTGTTCACGGTGGCCGGCATGGTCCCGTTCATTCCGTACCTCACTGCCCGCGAGGAAGCGCCCTACTCCCGCGCCACCAGCGTGCAGAAGTGCATCCGCACCGGCGACATCGAGGAAGTGGGCAAGACTGCCCGCCACGGCACCTTCTTCCAGATGTGCGGCAACTTCTCGTTCGGCGACTACTTCAAGGAAGACGCCATCAAGTTCGCCTGGGAGCTCCTCACCAAGAGCGTTGACGACGGCGGCTACGGCCTTGCGCCCGAACGTCTGTGGGTGACGGTCTACGAAGAGGACGACGAAGCCGAGGAACTGTGGCTGAAGAACACCGGCGTCCCGGCTGAACGCATCCAGCGGATGGGGAAGTCGGACAACTACTGGCACACCGGCCAGCCCGGACCCGCCGGCCCCTGCTCCGAGATCTACTACGACCGCGGTCCCGCCTACGGCGTTGACGGCGGCCCCATCGCCGACGAGAACCGCTACGTCGAGATCTGGAACCTGGTGTTCATGCAGTACCAGATCGAAAACGTCCGCTCCAAGGTGGACTTCGACGTCGTCGGCGAGCTGCCCAAGAAGAACATCGACACGGGCCTGGGCATGGAACGCCTTGCCATGATCCTGCAGGGCGTCGAGAACATGTACGAGACCGACCAGGTGCGGCCGGTCATCGACAAGGCCGCCGAACTGTCCGGCAGGGAATACACCTCCGCCGAAACCCCGGACGACCCCCACCACACCGACGACGTGCGCATGCGCGTGGTGGCCGACCACATCCGGTCGGCACTGATGCTGATCTCCGACGGCGTGACCCCCTCCAACGAGGGCCGCGGATACGTCCTGCGCCGCCTCATCCGGCGTGCCGTCCGTTCCATGCGCCTCCTGGGTGTGGAACAGGCCTGCCTGCCTGATCTGCTGCCCGTCTCGCGCGACGCCATGAAGGGCGTCTACCCGGTGGTGGAGACCGATTTCGACCGGATCAGCCGCATTGCCTACGCCGAAGAGAAGGCGTTCCTGCGCACCATCGCGTCCGGCACCGCCCGGTTGGAAGAGGCCGTGAAGGAATCCAAGGCCGCCAACAAGCCGCTGTCCGGTGCGGACGCCTTCACGCTGCACGACACTTACGGCTTCCCCATCGACCTCACGCTGGAGATGGCGGAGGAAGCGGGACTCAAAGTGGATGAGGCGGCCTTCCGCGGCCTCATGCAGGAACAGCGCCAGCGCGCCCAGGCCGATGCCAAGGGCAAGAAGGGCGGCCACGCCGACCTCACCGTCTTCCAGGACATCCTGGCCCAGGGCGAGACGGTCTTCACCGGGTACACCGAGCTTGAGGGCGAGTCGCGCGTTCGCGGCCTGCTCAGCGCCGGCCGCCAGGTGCAGCAGGCCGCCACCGGCGACGAGATCGAACTCGTCCTGGCCGAAACCCCCTTCTACGCCGAAGCCGGCGGCCAGGCCGCCGACACCGGCCTGATCACCGGTGACGGATTCGTCGTCGAGGTCCTGGACGTCCAGCGGCCCGTAAAGGGCCTGAGTGTCCACAAGGCGATTGTCCGCGAAGGCGAAATCGGCGCTGACTCGCTGGTGCGCGCCGCCGTCGACCGTGAACGCCGCCATGCCGCTGAGCAGGCCCACACGGGCACGCACATCGTGCATGCCGCGCTGCACCAGATCCTTGGTCCGGAGGCCACCCAGCGTGGATCCTTCAACAAGGCGGGGTACCTGCGCTTCGACTTCGCCTGGGGCGAAGGCCTGAGCACCGCCACGCGGTCCGAAATAGAGGAAGTCTCCAATCTGGCCATCCGCAACAACTACGCGGTGGAAACGAAGATCATGGGGCTGGCAGAAGCGAAGGCCATGGGCGCCATGGCCCTTTTCGGGGAGAACTACGGCAGCGAGGTGCGCGTGGTGGAGATCGACGGCGCGTGGTCACGCGAGCTGTGCGGCGGCACCCACGTTGCCAACACCTCGCTGATCGGCAGCCTGTCGCTCCTGGGCGAACAGTCCGTCGGCTCGGGCAACCGCCGCGTGGAGGCTTTCGTTGGCATGGAGGCCTTCCGCCACCTTGCGGCTGAGCGTGCCCTGGTGACCGAACTGACGGACCTGTTGAAGGTCCCGTCCGGCCAGCTCGCCGACAGGATTTCCGCCACCCTGGCCAAGTTGAAGGCCACCGAGAAGGAACTGGACCGGCTCCGCAAGGAACAGCTGGCCGCTTCCGCTGCGCAGCTGGTCAACACCGCCCAGGACGCCGCAGGCGTCAAGGTGCTGGCCCACGACGCCGGCACCGTCAGCGGAGCCGATGACCTTCGCGGCCTGGCCCTTGACCTGCGCAACCGGCTCGGTTCGGCAGCTGCCGCCGTGGCTGTGGCCGGCGTCGCCAACGACCGTCCACTGATCCTGGTAGCCACCAATGAGGCAGCCAGGGAGGCCGGCGTCAAGGCCGGTGCCCTGGTCCGGGTGGCTGCCGGTGTCCTCGGTGGTGGTGGCGGCGGCAAGGACGACGTCGCCCAGGGCGGCGGAACCGACGCCGGAAAGGTCGGCGCTGCCCTGGCAGCCGTCGTCGACGCCATTTCAAGGCGCTAACCACGTTATGACCGATCCTGTTGCTGCCGGCGGCTACCCCCAGGGCGTCAAACTGGGGGTGGACGTCGGCACCGTCCGGGTGGGCGTGGCCGTCTGCGACCGCGACTCCATCCTTGCCACGCCGTACAAGACCCTCGACCGGAATGCCAGGAAAAACTCGGACGTGCGCGTCATCGCCAAACTGGCGGAGGAACTCGGCGCGGTGCAGGTTATCGTCGGGCTGCCCAGGACGATGAAGGGCGAAGAACATGCCTCGGCCAGGATGGCCACGGACTATGCCCTCCTCCTCGCCGCGGAGTTTTCACGGCGCGGTCTTGCCGTTCCGGTGAACCTCGTGGATGAGCGCCTCAGCAGTGTCACGGCCCACCGGAACCTGCACGAAGCTGGCATGAGCAGCAGGGACCACCGTAAAGTAGTGGATCAGGTCGCGGCGGCGGGTATTCTTCAGCACGCCATCGACATGCAGAAAGCCAGGGGAGCGGATGTCGGCTCACGCGTGACAGCGCCACCCCCGTCCGTGGACCTGGGGGCCGGTGGGACGGACGAAACCGTCCGCGCCATCCCCGCAGACACGGCCCAATCTTCAGATAATGGAAGGCAACAGTGAGCCCTGCCAACATTGACGACACCTTCGGCCGGCTGGATACCGGGGCTGGGAGGCCGTTGACCCGCAAGGAACTGCGGGCACGGGAGAAGAGCCTCAATACCGGTGGCCAGGACGCCGTGCCCGAGCAGGCCTATGAAACCGGCGACGTCCCGCCGCCCCCGGCCGCACCGCCTGCGGCGCCGTCGCCAGCAGCGGCGCCCACGTTTGCTCCGCTGCCCGGCGCAGGTGATGTTCCTGCGGCACCGGAGGCACCCCCGTCCATCCAGGACGAAGAGCCCGCAGGTCCTTCCCACGCGGACCCTTTCGACGGCGACGCTGCCGCCCCGGACGCCCCTGCGCCCCTTGGACATCACGACGACGTCCCGCACCATGGCAACGTCGGCGGCCATGACGCCGTCGGACACCAGGACGCTGTCACGCTTCATGACGATGTGCACCATGAAGTCGCCCTGCACCACGACGCCGCCGGGCACCAAGACCACGTGCACCACGCAGCGGACCTGCACCACCCGGACCTGCACGACTACCAGGAAGTGCACGACGACCATGTCCACCACGCCGCCGGATACCACGACGATGCCCACGTGGACGCACCGCACCACGATGTCCACCACCACGACGCGGACCATGGATTGCTGCCCGGCTCATCGGCAGCCCAGGTAGTGCCGCGCCCCTCGAAGAAGGTCCGGCGCCGGCGCAGGCTGCTCGCCCTGTTCCTGACCCTTGCCGTTTTTGTGGCGGCTGTGGCCGTGGGAGCCCAGTTCCTCAAGCCACTCCTGGGCAACGGCAAGCCTTCGGACTTCCCGGGTCCCGGATCGGGTGAGGTCCGGATCACGGTGGCAAGCGGCGAGGGAACCCGATCGGTCGCCACGGAACTGGAGAACCAGCGCGTCGTGGCCAACGCCGACACGTTCATGCAGGCGTTCCATGCCTCCGGCGGCACATTGTCGCCGGGCGACTACACCTTCAAAACCGAGATGAAGAACGCGGACGCGGTCAACATCCTGGCGGGCAAGGACAAGACGAAGGTCATTTACTTCGCCCTTAGCGCGGGCCTCAGGATTGGCGAATCGCTGCAGGCGATCTCGGAGGGCTCGGGGATTTCCGTGCAGCAGCTGCAGGCCCTCAGCAACCAGCCCGCACAGTTTGGCCTGCCCGCCAACGCCAAGAACCTCGAAGGCTACCTGGCACCGGGTGAGTACCGTTTCCCGCTGGGAACCCCGGCCAAGGACATCCTGCAGGCGCTGGTGAAGTCCACCACCGATGAACTCGTGTCGCAGGGCATCACGGACCCCGCCAAGCAGTACCAGGCCGTTATCGTGGCCAGCATTGTCCAGGCCGAGGGCGGACAGGCAGACTACGGTGACGTGGCGGGCGCCATTTACAACCGGCTCAAGCCCAATGACCAGACCGGTGGCTTCCTGCAGGTTGACTCCGCCGTCACGTACGGCCTTGGCACCCGGAGCTTCAACTTCACGGACGAGCAGCGCCAGGACAAATCCAACCCCTACAACACCTACGCCAATCCGGGGCTGCCGCCGGGACCCATCGGTTCTCCCGGCAAGACCGCCATCGATGCGGCCGCCCGGCCCAAAGCCAATGACTACCTGTACTGGGTGACCATCAATTTGGACACCAAGGAAACCAAGTTCGCCAAGACACTGGCTGAACACAACGCGTACGTCGAGCAGTACAACGCGTGGTGCCAGGCCAACGCGGGCCGCTGCACATGACTCTGCGGGCTGCCGTGCTGGGCCACCCGATCAGCCACTCGAAATCCCCGGCGCTGCATCTCTCGGCATACGGGCAGCTGGGCGCGGGCATCAGCTACACGGCCATCGACGTCACAGAGGAGTTGCTGCCGTCCTTCATGCGCCAGATCCGGCACCAGCCGGGCTGGCGCGGGCTCTCCGTCACGATGCCGTTGAAGACGGCGATGCTCCAGGAAGTGGACGAGGTACGGGGAGTCGCGCAGACCCTCGGCGTGGTGAACACCGTTACCTTCGAGGACTCAGCCGGCGGCATCAAGACGGTGGGCTCCAACACGGACGTTGCCGGGATCGTCAACGCCCTGTGCCATGCGGGCACCCCCGCAGCACCAACGGCTGTCATCCTTGGTGGCGGCGGGACCGCTGCATCGGCCATCGCTGCCCTGAAGGAACTGGGCACCGGAACGGTGCAGGTCTTCGTCCGCGATGCCTCACGCACAGCAGATGTCCGTGCAGCCGCGGACAGCCTGGGAGTTGCCCTGGAGGTCCGCCCCCTGGCTGGAGCCGCGCGCCCCACGTCGGAAGCCGACGTCGTGATTTCCACCCTGCCGCCCCGTGCGGCAGACGGACTCGCAGCCGAAGTGGCCGCCTTGAAAGCTCCGACGCCCGGCGTGCTGCTGGATGTTGCCTACGATCCGTGGCCCAGCCTGGTTGCCTCGGTATGGCAGGCCGGCGGTGGCCGCGTGGTGCCGGGGCTGGAGATGTTGCTTTACCAGGCAGTGGAGCAGGTGCGGCTCTTCACCCGTCGCGGGGAAGACGTTAATGCAGCTGTCATAGATGTGATGTGTGACGCAGTCGGCCTTGCCCGGCGGGCGTTCTGACCGCCCTACGTGGCAGGATGGAAATTATGCGTTGGTTGACTGCCGGTGAATCCCATGGTCCGGCTCTGATGGGAATTATTGAGGGCGTCCCCGCCGGTGTGGAAATCACCAGCGGGCACATCGCAGACTCCCTGGCCCGCCGCCGCCTTGGCTACGGCCGCGGTGCGCGGATGAAGTTCGAGCAGGACGTGGTCACCATCCTCGGCGGTGTCCGGCACGGCATCACCCAGGGCGGCCCCGTTGCCATCCAGGTGGGAAACACCGAATGGCCCAAATGGGAGCAGATCATGTCCGCCGACCCGGTGGCCCCCGAACTCCTCGCCGACCAGGCGCGCAACGCGCCCCTGACGCGTCCCCGTCCGGGGCACGCGGACTTCACCGGCATGCAGAAGTACGGCTTCGACGAAGCGCGTCCGGTGCTGGAACGCGCCAGCGCGCGGGAGACCGCCACCCGGGTGGCGCTGGGCACCGTAGCGGCGCAGTTCCTCAAGCACCTCGGCATTGAGCTCGTCAGCCACACCGTGTCCATTGCCAGCGTGACGGTGCCCGAAGGCCGTCCGTTGCCCGTACCGGGCGATGTCATTGCCCTGGATACCGACCCCCTGCGCTGCTTCGACCGTGACACGTCGAACGCCATGGTGGCCGAGGTGGACGCCGCGCACAAGGAAGGCGAAACACTGGGCGGCGTGGTGGAGGTCCTTGCCTACGGCCTCCCGCCGGGACTTGGCAGCTACGTGCACTGGGACCGCCGGCTGGACGCCAGGCTTGCTGCGGCCCTCATGGGGATCCAGGCCATCAAAGGCGTGGAGGTGGGCGACGGCTTCCTCACCGCAGCCCGCCGCGGTTCTGCCGCCCATGACGAGATCGTCCGCGACGGCGGCGGCCGGATTGTGCGCGCCAGCAACCGTGCCGGCGGCATCGAAGGCGGCATGAGCATCGGGGATGTCCTCCGCGTCCGTGCAGCCATGAAGCCCATCGCCACCGTGCCGCGTGCCCTGCGGACCATCGACGTCAGCACCGGTGAACCGGCCAAGGCCCACCACCAGCGCTCGGACGTTTGTGCAGTCCCGGCCGCCGGCGTGGTGGCCGAGGCCATGGTGGCCCTGGTCCTCGCCGAGGCTGTCATCGAAAAGTTCGGCGGTGACTCCGTGGCGGAAACCGCACGCAACATCAAGGGTTACCTGGACAACATCCCGGCATCCCTGGACTCGATCGGCCAGTAGTGCTCCACCGCAGCAGTACCGGATCTGTCGGCGACCGGCCGATTGTGCTCATCGGCCCCATGGCCGTGGGCAAATCGGCCATCGGCCAGCAGCTGGCGCAGCAGTTGGGCGTCCGGTTTGTCGACACGGACGCCGTGATCGTTGCCGGGCACGGATCCATCGCCGAGATCTTCGCGGGCCGCGGTGAACACGCCTTCCGGGAAATTGAGGCGCGGACCGTCGCCCGCGCCGTTGAGGAAGCCGAAGGGACAACCACTGTTATTTCGCTCGGCGGGGGAGCGGTGCTCGACTCGGGGACGCAGCAGCTGATCAGCCACTGCACCGTCGTGTACCTGGAGTGCGACGCCGACACCGTCGCCGACCGGATTGCCCGGAACTCCGGCCGGCCGCTCCTTGCCGGCGACGCCATGGGCCGCTGGACAGCAATGTTCGCCACCCGCAGGCCGGTCTACGAGAAGCTGGCCGACATCACCCTGGACGTCCGCCACGGCTCGATACCCGAGCTCGGCGGCCGGCTGGAAGCAGCACTGCGGAACCACGCAGCTGCCAAACAGGAAGTTGAAAAGTGAACACCCAATCAACAGTCATCAACGTCACCGGCGAGGGTGCCGGCAACAACTACGGCGTCGTCGTCGGGCGCGGCCTGCTTGGTGACCTTCCCGCGCTGCTCGGGGAGCGCGTCCGCCGGGTCCTGGTGATCCACCCCCGCGCCCTGCGCCTCACCGGCGACACCGTCCGCGATGAACTCGCAGCCGCCGGTTTCACCTCCCTCACCGCCGAAATCCCGGACGCCGAAGAAGGCAAGCACATCCAGGTGGCAGCTTTCTGCTGGCAGGTCCTGGGCCAAAACGACTTCACCCGCTCGGACGCCATCGTCGCCGTCGGCGGCGGGGCAGTGACCGACCTGGCAGGCTTCGTCGCCGCCACCTGGCTGCGGGGGGTCAAAGTCATCCACATGCCCACCAGCCTGTTGGGCATGGTGGACGCGTCCGTGGGCGGCAAGACCGGCATCAATACCGCGGAGGGGAAGAACCTCGTCGGCGCCTTCCACCCGCCCGCCGCCGTCCTGGCGGACCTGGACACCCTGGACACGCTGCCGAAGAACGAGATCATTTCCGGACTGGCCGAGGTGATCAAGTGCGGCTTTATTGCCGATCCCGCCATTCTTGACCTGGTGGAAAAGGACCCGGCCACCGTGGTTGACCCGCGCTCCGACGTGCTCCGGGAACTCATCGAGCGGGCTATCGCCGTCAAGGCGAAAGTTGTTTCCGAGGACCTCAAAGAGTCCGGGCTGCGGGAAATCCTGAACTACGGACACACCCTGGGACACGCCATCGAACTGGTGGAACGGTATTCCTGGCGGCACGGCGCCGCCGTGTCCGTGGGCATGATGTTCGCAGCGGAACTTGCCCGCAGCGTGGGCCGGCTCAGCGATACCGACGCCGACCGGCACCGGAGCATCCTGGAAGGCCTTGGGCTCCCGGTCACCTACCGGCGGGACCGTTGGCAGGGCCTGCTGGACGGGATGCGGCGCGATAAGAAATCCCGCGGCGACCTGCTGCGCTTCGTGGTGCTTGACGGCATCGCCAAACCGGGGATCCTCGACGTCCCGGACACCTCGCTGCTGTTTGCGGCCTACCAGGAAATTGCCTCCTGATGCAGGGCAACATGAGCGGAACCTCCGACTGGCCCGAGGCCGGCTTCCCGGGTATCCGGATCAATCCGGACACGCTGCTGCCCCAGGTCGTCAACGAGGACGCGGTGCGGGAGGCGTTGGCCGCCTCCACCGACCCCGCTGACCACATCTTCGTGCTGCTGGTTGAGGGCCACGCGTCCGAAGCTGCCGAACTGCTGGCCGAGGCACGCTTCAAGGACCCGGAATCATTCCTGCTCCGTGTGTTCGAAGCCGAGGTGCTCAGCGTCAGCCACCGCATGGACCGTGCCATTGGGTTGTTCCGGCAGCTCCTGGCTGAGGCGCACGGCACGCCGCGGGAGGCCCTGGCCCTGCTGTACCTGGGCCGCACGCAGTACGCAGCCGGCCAAACCTCCGCGGCGGTGGAGTCCTTCTCCAGGGCGCTTGACCTGGGGGTGGCGCAATCGGCGGATGCCGCCCAGATCTATTCCTCCACGGTGGCCCTCCAGCGTGCCAGGGACGTCCTGGACCTGGCCTGCTGAGCCGGCCGGCAGCGCCGGCGGAAAGGCCCGCTCCGATTTACCGGTAGAATGGTTGTGGAATTTTTGCATCCACGCGATTTTTGACAAACACGTGCAGGCGGGCCGTTGTGGCGTGCCCGCCCGGCATACAGCATCTGACCACGCGGCCAGACAAAGAAACCAGAGGAAACCAGTGGCAACCACTAACGACATTAAGAACGGAACGGTCCTGAAGCTTGAGGGCCAGCTCTGGAACGTCATCGAATTCCAGCACGTCAAGCCCGGCAAGGGCGGCGCCTTTGTGCGGACCAAGATGCGCAACGTGATGTCCGGCAAGGTTGTTGACAAGACCTTCAACGCCGGGCTCAAGATCGAGACGGCCACCGTGGACCGCCGCGACTACCAGTACCTGTACCAGGACGGTGCGGACTTCGTCTTCATGGACACCTCCGACTACGACCAGATCACCGTCTCCGGTGCCACGGTGGGCGACGCCACCAACTTCATGCTCGAGAACCAGATGGTCAACATTGCCATCCACGACGGCAACCCCCTCTACATTGAACTGCCGCCGAGCGTCGTCCTCGAAATCACCTACACCGAGCCGGGCCTGCAGGGTGACCGCTCTTCCGCGGGTACCAAGCCCGCCACGCTGGAGACCGGCTACGAGATCCAGGTTCCGCTGTTCATCGAGAACAACACCAAGGTCAAGGTGGACACCCGCGACGGCAGCTACCTGGGCCGGGTCACTGAGTAGTGAGCGCCCGCGGTAAAGCCCGCAACAGGGCACTGGATGTTCTTTTCGAGGCGGAGCAGCGCTCCGTTTCGGCGTTCGACGTGCTTCGTGCGCGCCGGGAAAAGACCGACCAGGTGGTCAACCCCTACACCCTGGAAATCGTCGAAGGCGTGCTTTCCCAGCAGGCAGCCATTGACGAGTTCCTGGAGACGTACTCGCAGGGCTGGAGCCTGGAGCGGATGCCGTCCGTAGACCGCATCATCCTGCGCATCGGCACCTGGGAGCTGCTCTACAACGACGACGTCCCCGACGGCGTGGCGGTCAGTGAGGCCGTCGCGCTGGCCAAGACGTTGTCCACGGACGAGTCGCCGCAGTTCATCAACGGCCTGCTGGGCCGGCTGCAGCAGCTGAAGCCTTCGCTGCTCGCGTAGCCTTTCCACCACGCAACAGGGCCCCGCCATCCGGCGGGGCCCTGTTGCGTGCAAGCGGTTCACATCATCCGGCCACTGCCGCCCTCAGGGACACGATCCGCTGGAGCTGCTGCCTTTCCTCGGCCTGGTGCAGCGGAACATCGCGTCCGCTCAGGATCCGCTGGCGGGTGTTGGCAAGCTGGGTGGCCGCCTTCACGAACTGCTTCATCTGCCGCTTCCTGCCCGAACCCGCAGCCCATGCCAGGACCATGCGCCTGCCGCCGCGGGTGGCCAGCAGTTGGACTTCCGCGGGCGTGAACCATCCCGCAGCGGAATACTCCATCAGCCGCTGCCGGGTGAGGCGGTTTTCGGCCACCCGCAGGAAGATGATGCCGCCCACTGCCAGCACGAAGATCGGTACCTGGACCATGATGTAGTCCAGCAGGAAGCCGCCGCCCATGCTGTTCCACCTGTTGTGCAGGAACATGGCCGGCAGCAGTCCCACGAAGAAGGCGCCGATCGAGGCGCCCGTGTGCCAGCGCCTGGCAGCGAAGCCCATGACCAGGCCTGTGGTGCCGGTGAAAATCGCATGGGCGAAGGGGGACATGACACCGCGGAGGAAGAACACCTGGGCGAAGTCGCTGGCCGGGGATGCCGATTCCGCGATGGCCCTGCCGAAGTAGAGGATGTTTTCGGTGAAGGCGAAGCCGCCGGCGATGGTGAAGGCAAACACCACCCCGTCCACGGGACCGTCGAATTGCCGGCGCGCCGCGAGGAGGAGGATGAGCAGGCCAAGGGACTTAGCGAACTCCTCGACGATGGGGGCCTGGACGGTGGCCATGTAGGTCTGCAGGTCTGGTTCGTCGGTGAACTGGAAGGCGATCACGAAGAACGGCTGGATGAGCAGGGTCACGGCAACGGACACCGCCGCACCCCACGTGAAGGCAAAGAACAACAGCCGCTTGGGTTCCGGTTCCCACCTGTCGATGATGTGGACCGCAGCCAGGACCACCGACAGCGGGACCAGCGATGCCAGGAAACCAATCAGGAAACCGGCGGCGCCGGTGTTGGACAGCAGGAACGGCACCACCAGGAAAAGGCTCAGGAAAGCAAGCACGCCGCCCGCAACCGTCAGGCCCGCCAGCCCGCTGCGGGTCCGCGATGCCCGCAGCGCGGCTTCCTGCGCCTGCGGCGGCACCACTGCAGCCAGCGGGTGGCCCTGGTGTCCGGGGGCGGCGCGGTAGTATTCGGGCTGCACCTGTCCCATCCAGCTGGGATTGGCCTGCCGGGGCAGGGGGCCGGTGGGCCTGCGGTAGGGGTCGTCGGGGAGGCCGGAGGAAGGCTGCTGCGGATACATCGGCATATCCGAAAGCCTAAGCGGGGGCCACCACACCACAAAGGACCGGGCCTCCCGCGCCGTTCGGGTGTGACCAGTACCGCGTCACCCGGGGACCGGCCGGGCAGGGACCGTGTGGTAATTTTGAACAGCAAACATTCCTTTTTTAATTCCGTCCTGTGAGGCGGGGAAAGGGGAGACGAGCGTTGACTTCCGTCACCAGCGCACCGGTTCCAGCCAGGGTTGTCCTCAGCCAGGCGGACATTGACCGGGCACTTACTCGTATCGCCCATGAGATCCTCGAAGCCAACAAGGGATCCCAGGACCTGGTCCTGTTGGGCATTCCCCGCCGCGGCTACCCACTGGCTGTCCGGCTGGCGGAAAAAATCGCCGCCGCGGACGCCACCGTTGACGCCGCCGCCATTGTGGGCCAGCTCGACGTCACCATGTTCCGCGACGACCTCTCCCACCAGGGGACACGGCCGCCGTACCCCACCAGGCTGCCCCGGACAGGCATAGACAACAAAGTAGTGGTGCTCATCGACGACGTCCTGTACTCCGGCCGGACCATCCGCGCCGCCCTGGATGCGCTGGTAGATCTCGGCCGCCCCCGCATCGTCCGGCTTGCGGTCCTGATCGACAGGGGCCACCGCGAACTTCCCATCCGGGCTGACCACGTTGGCAAGAACCTGCCCACGTCCTCCGCCGAGAAGGTCCGGGTCCGGCTCGAAGAAACAGACACGTCCGACGCCGGAACCCCGGTCAACGAAGTCGTGATCGAAGGCGGCGCATGAAACACCTCCTGTCCACCGAGGACCTCAGCCTTTCGAACGCCATCCGCATCCTTGACACCGCGGAGGAAATGTCTGCCGTGGGGGAGCGGGAAGTCAAGAAGCTTCCCGCGCTGCGCGGACGCACCGTGGTCAACCTCTTCTTCGAGGACTCCACGCGGACCCGCATCTCCTTCGAAGCCGCTGCCAAGCGGTTGTCCGCTGACGTCATCAACTTTGCCGCCAAGGGATCATCGGTGTCCAAGGGCGAATCCCTCAAGGACACCGCCCAGACCCTGTCCGCCATGGGCGCCGACGCCGTCGTCATCCGGCACTGGGCCTCCGGCGCGCCGCACCGGCTGGCCGCCACCGACTGGATCGACGCCGCAGTCATCAACGCCGGCGACGGCACCCACGAACACCCCACCCAGGCCCTGCTTGACGCCTTCACCATGCGCCGGCACTGGGCCCGCCTGGCCGGCACGCGTTCCGATGGGACTGACCTGAAGGGCATGCGGGTCGCCATCGCCGGCGACGTCCTGCATTCCCGTGTGGCCCGGTCCAACGTCTGGCTGCTCCGGACACTCGGGGCCGAAGTCACGCTGGTGGCGCCGCCCACCCTCCTGCCGGTCGGCGTCGACAAATGGCCCTGCAGCGTCAGCTACGATCTGGACCAGACCCTGGCCAACGGTGTCGACGCCATGATGATGCTCCGCGTCCAGGGCGAACGCATGAACGCCTCGTTCTTCCCCAGCACCCGCGAATACTCGCGCCGGTGGGGTTTCGACGACAACCGCCTCCGCGCCCTTGACGACCTGGGCATGACGGACACCATCATCATGCACCCGGGGCCAATGAACAGGGGCCTGGAAATCAGCGCCGCCGCAGCGGACTCACCCCGTTCCACCGTCCTGGCTCAGGTCCGCAACGGCGTGTCCGTGCGGATGGCCGCACTGTACCTGCTGCTCTCCGGGGATACCCGGGAACCAGCCGCCCACCGGGCACCGGCCTATGCCGCCGCGGCCCCGTCCCCCAAGGAGAGCAACTGATGGCAGGCAACACCGGAACCTACCTCATCCAAGGCGCCGCCATCCTGGGCGGCGACCCCGCGGACCTGCTGGTCCGTGACGGCATCATCGCCGAGATTGGCACCGGCCTTGACGCTGATGGGGCCACTGTCATCGACGCTGCAGGCCTGGTGGCCCTGCCGGGCATGGTCGATGTGCACACGCACCTCCGCGAACCCGGCCGCGAGGACGCCGAGACCGTGGAGACCGGAACACGGGCTGCGGCCCTGGGCGGCTACACAGCTGTGCACGCCATGGCCAACAGCACCCCCGTCGCGGACACCGCAGGCGTGGTGGAGCAGGTCTACACTCTGGGCCGCGCGGCCGGCTGGGTGGACGTGCGCCCCGTTGGTGCCGTCACCGTTGGACTGGCAGGGGAGCAACTGGCCGAGCTGGGCGCCATGGCCGATTCCCGCGCCCGGGTGCGGATGTTCTCCGATGACGGCATCTGCGTCCACGACCCCGTGCTGATGCGCCGCGCCCTGGAATACGTCAAGGCGTTCGACGGCGTCGTGGCCCAGCACGCACAGGAACCCCGACTTACAGCCGGGGCACAGATGAACGAGGGCGACGTCTCCGCGGTCCTCGGCCTGACCGGTTGGCCCGCGGTCGCCGAGGAAAGCATCATCGCCCGCGACGTCCTGCTGGCCCAGCACGTCGGCTCGCGGCTGCATGTCTGCCACGTATCCACGGCAGGCTCGGTGGAAATCATCCGCTGGGCCAAGGAACGCGGCATCGACGTCACGGCCGAGGTCACCCCGCACCACCTGCTGCTGACCGATGACCTGGTGCGCAGCTACGACCCCGTGTTCAAGGTCAACCCGCCGCTGCGCACCGACGCCGACGTCCAGGCATTGCGCGCCGGGCTGGCAGACGGGACGATCGACGTTGTGGGTACCGACCACGCGCCGCACCCCAGTGAGCACAAGGAATGCGAATGGGCGCAGGCAGCCATGGGCATGACCGGGCTGGAAACCGCCCTGTCCGTGGTCCAGCACGCCATGATTGAAACCGGCCTGATGACCTGGGCGGACTTCGCCCGGGTCACGTCCACGGCGGCCGCGACGATTGGCCGGCTGAGCGACCAGGGCCGGCCCATCGAAGCCGGGGAACCCGCCAACCTCATCCTGGTGGATCCGGCGGCGCGCTGGACGGTGGACCCCTTCCAGATGGCCACCATGGGCCGCAACTCGCCGTTCAAGGGCAGGGAACTCCCCGGCAAGGTGGTGGCCACCTTCTTCAGGGGGCACCCCACCGTCCTTGACGGCAAACTCAACACCCCGCACCCGGACTCCGCCGCAACCCCGGCAGGCGCTGCCTGATGGACAAAATCCTTCCCGGACTTGCCATGCTGGCGGTGGTCGCCGTCGTGTTCGTCCTCCTCGCCGTCGGCTGGCGCAACCGCCTCAAGCGCCAGTCCGACGTCGAACAACTGCCCCAGGTGCCCGCCGTGCCCGGTGAGCCCACCGCAACTGCCGAAGGGCAGTACGTGGCCACCACCACGGCCGGCGACTGGCTGGACCGCATTGCCGTGCATGGGCTGGGGATCCGCACCAATGCCACCCTCGCGGTGTACCCGCACGGCGTGCTCTATGAGCGGTCGGGTGCGCCTGCGCTGTACATCCCCGCAGCCTCCCTCTCCGATGTCCGGCAGGACAGCGGCATGGCGGGGAAGTTCGTGGAGAAGGACGGCCTGCTGGTGCTGGCATGGACGCACGGTGCCCACCAGCTGGACACCGGCTTCCGGACCCGCCGCGCCGCGGACAAGGACGTGCTCTACCAGGCCCTGCAGGATTTGATTTCGTCAGCCCCAGCGGCTGGTGCCACCAGTGGAAAGTAAGACAGTGAAAGCGAATACATTGACAGCAACCACCTCCGCTCCGGCAGCGCCAGCTGCGCTGGTACTCGAAGACGGGCGCATCTTCCGCGGCACCAGCTACGGCGCCACCGGCACCGCCCTGGGCGAAGCCGTCTTCGCCACCGGGATGACCGGATACCAGGAAACCATCACCGATCCCTCCTACGCCCGCCAGCTGGTGGTCCAGACGGCCCCGCACATCGGCAACACCGGCGTGAATGACGACGACGCCGAGTCCCGGCGCATCTGGGTGGCCGGCTACATTGTGCGCGACGCCGCGCGCCGGCCCTCCAACTGGCGCTCCGAACGGTCGCTGGACGAAGAGCTGGTGTCCCAGGGCATCGTGGGCATCCAGGGCGTGGACACCCGCGCCATCACCCGGCACCTGCGTGAGCACAAGACCATGCGCGCCGGCATCTTCTCCGGCGAGGCAGCCAAGGCCACGGACAAGGAACTGCTCGACGCTGTCCTGGCCAGCGCCCCCATGGAGGGCTCGCGCCTGGCCGAGGAAGTCAGCGTGGACGAAGCCTACGTCGTGGAGCCAAAGGACCACGGCTGGGACGGCGAACCCCGCCTCACCATCGCTGCAATCGACCTGGGCATCAAGGCCATGACCCCGGTCCGGTTCGCCGAGCGCGGCGTCCGCGTCCACGTGCTTCCCGCCACCGCCACCCTTGAGGACGTCAAGGCCGTCAACCCGGACGGCTTCTTCATGTCCAACGGCCCCGGCGACCCCGCCACCGCCGACGCCCAGGTCAAGCTGCTCCGCTCGGTCCTGGACGAAAAGCTGCCCTACTTCGGCATCTGCTTCGGCAACCAGATCCTGGGCCGCGCCCTGGGCTTTGGCACCTACAAGCTCCGCTACGGCCACCGCGGCATCAACCAGCCCGTGATGGACCGGCGCACCGGCAAGGTGGAGATCACCTCCCAGAACCACGGCTTTGCCGTGGACGCCCCCCTCGACGGCGCCACGCAGGCCCCGGAGGCACGCTACGGGCGGGTGGAAGTGAGCCACATCAGCCTGAACGACGACGTCGTGGAAGGCCTCGCCTGCCTGGACATCCCGGCGTTCTCCGTGCAGTACCACCCGGAAGCCGCGGCAGGACCGCACGATGCCGCCTACCTGTTCGACCGCTTCATCGAGCTCATGGAAGGCACACGGGACGGCCGGAACGCCAACGCGTCCAAGGACCCCGTGGACGCGGCCCACCCCGCAGGCGCTGACCACAAAAACGACAACAAGACTGAGGACAAGAAGTAATGCCGAAACGTACAGATCTCAAGAGCGTCCTCGTCATTGGTTCCGGCCCGATCGTCATCGGCCAGGCCGCCGAATTCGACTACTCCGGCACGCAGGCACTGCGTGTCCTCAAGGAGGAAGGCCTGCGCGTCATCCTCGTGAACTCCAACCCGGCCACCATCATGACCGACCCCGAGTTCGCCGACGCCACCTACGTTGAGCCCATCACCCCCGAGGTGGTGGAGAAGATCATCGCCAAGGAACGTCCGGACGCCGTCCTGCCCACCCTGGGCGGGCAGACCGCGCTGAACACCGCCATCGCCCTGGACAAGAACGGCGTACTGGAGAAGTACAACGTCGAGCTGATCGGCGCCAACATTGCCGCGATCGAGCTGGGCGAGGACCGTGAAAAGTTCAAGGGCGTGGTGGAACGCTGTGGCGCGGAATCCGCCCGCAGCCACATCATCCACAGCATGGATGAGGCCCTCACGGCGGCCGAAGATTTGGGCTACCCCATGGTGGTGCGCCCGTCCTTCACCATGGGCGGGCTGGGTTCCGGCCTGGCCTACAACGAACAGGACCTGCGCCGCATCGTCGGACAGGGCCTGCAGTACAGCCCCACCAGCGAGGTGCTGCTCGAAGAGAGCATCCTGGGCTGGAAGGAATACGAGCTCGAAATGATGCGGGACAAGAACGACAACGTGGTTGTCGTCTGCTCCATCGAGAACTTCGACCCCGTAGGCGTGCACACCGGCGACTCCATCACCGTGGCACCGGCGCTGACCCTCACCGACCGCGAATACCAGAAGCTGCGCGACGTCGCCATCGCCGTCATCCGCGAGGTGGGCGTGGACACCGGCGGCTGCAACATCCAGTTCGCCATCGATCCCAAGACCGGCCGCGTGGTGGTCATCGAGATGAACCCCCGCGTTTCCCGCTCCTCGGCACTGGCATCCAAGGCCACCGGCTTCGCCATTGCCAAGATCGCCACCAAGCTCTCGCTCGGCTACACCCTGGACGAGATCCCCAACGACATCACGCAGAAGACCCCCGCGTCCTTCGAACCCACCCTGGACTACGTGGTGGTCAAGGTCCCGCGGTTCGCCTTCGAAAAGTTCCCGGCAGCGGACAACACCCTCACCACCACCATGAAGTCGGTGGGCGAGGCCATGGCCATGGGCCGGAACTTCACCGAAGCCCTGCAGAAGGCCCTGCGCTCCCTGGAACAGAAGGGCTCGCAGCTGGACTTCAGCTCCGTCCCGGAATGGGAAGTGCCGGAGCTCATCGAAAAGGCCAAGCGCCCCACCACCGAGCGCCTGCACCAGGTCCAGCGCGCCCTCCTGGGCGGCGCCACCGTGGAACAGCTCTTCGAAGCCACCAAGATCGACCCGTGGTTCCTTGACCAGCTGGAGCTGCTCAACGAAATCTCCCGCGAAATCCGCCAGGCCGGCGCCCTGACCGCCGACATGCTCAAGCGCGCCAAGCGCCACGGTTTCTCCGACGAACAGATCGGCGCCCTGACGCACAACCCCGAGGCCGTGGTCCGCGGCGTACGCCAGGCGCTGGGCATCCGTCCCGTCTACAAGACCGTGGACACCTGCGCCGCCGAATTCGCCGCCTACACGCCGTACCACTACTCGGCATATGACGAGGAGGACGAGGTTGCGCTGCACTCCAAGCCGTCCATCCTGATCCTCGGCTCAGGGCCCAACCGCATCGGCCAGGGCATCGAGTTCGACTACTCCTGCGTCCACGCCTCCATGGCGCTGCGCAAGGCCGGCTACGAGACCGTCATGGTCAACTGCAACCCGGAAACCGTCTCCACCGACTACGACGTCTCCACTCGCCTGTACTTCGAGCCGCTGACGCTCGAGGACGTGCTGGAGGTCATCGCGGCCGAGGAACGCACCGGCGGCGTCATGGGCGTGTTCGTCCAGCTCGGGGGCCAGACCCCGCTGAAGCTGGCCCAGCAGCTGGCCGACGCAGGTGTCCCCATCCTGGGAACGTCCCCGGAGGCCATCGACCTCGCCGAGCACCGCGGCGCCTTCTCCCGGGTGCTGGACAAGGCCGGCCTGGTATCGCCCAAGAACGGCACCGCCGTCTCCTTCGAGGACGCCAAGAAGATCGCGGACGAGATCGGCTACCCCGTCCTGGTCCGTCCGTCCTACGTGCTGGGCGGCCGCGGCATGGAAATCGTCTATGACGAGCCCAACCTCTCCCGCTACATCGCCAACGCCACCGAAATCACCCCGGACCACCCCGTGCTGATTGACCGGTTCCTTGAGGACGCCGTCGAAATCGACGTCGACGCCCTCTACGACGGCACCGACATGTACCTGGGCGGCATCATGGAACACATCGAGGAAGCCGGCATCCACTCCGGCGACTCCGCCTGCGTCCTGCCGCCGATCACCCTGGGGAGCAACGTCGTCGAACGCGTCCGCACCGCCACCCGCGCCATCGCTGAAGGCGTGGGCGTCCGCGGCCTGATCAACATCCAGTTCGCGCTGGCCTCGGACGTCCTGTACGTCCTGGAAGCCAACCCCCGCGCGTCCCGGACCGTGCCGTTCGTGTCCAAGGCCACCGGCGTCCAGATGGCCAAGGCCGCGGCCCTCATCGGCACCGGCGTGACCATCAACCAGCTCCGCAGCGCCTACAAGATGCTGCCCGAAACCGGTGACGGCTCCACCCTGCCACTGGACGCCCCCGTCGCCGTCAAGGAAGCCGTCCTGCCGTTCAGCCGGTTCCGGACCCTTGAAGGCAAGGTGGTGGACTCCCTGCTCGGTCCCGAGATGCGTTCCACCGGCGAGGTCATGGGAATCGACAAGCATTTCGACACCGCCTTCGCCAAGAGCCAGGCGGCCGCCAACAACGCGCTGCCCACCGAGGGCAAGGTGTTTGTCTCCGTAGCCAACCGGGACAAGCGCTCGGTGATCATGGGCGTCAAGCGGCTCTCGGACCTCGGCTTCGAGATCGTCTCTACCGGCGGCACCGCCGACGTGCTGCGCCGCAACGGCATCCAGGCCACCCCGGTCCGCAAGGTCGCCGAGGGCAGCAGCGCCGAGGGTGAAGGCACCATCGCGGACCTCATTGTGGCCGGCGAGATCGACATGGTCTTCAACACCCCCTCCGGCGGCGAAGCCCGCAGCGACGGCTACGAACTGCGCGCAGCGGCGACGTCCATCGGCATTCCGTGCATCACCACGGTGGCCGAGTTCAACGCCGCGGTCCAGGCCATCGAAGCCCTGCGCACCTACGAGTGGTCCGTCACCAGCCTGCAGGAGCACGCCGCCGCGCTTGCGGAATCACAGAAGGCTGCGCTGCAGCATGCCTGAGCAGGTACCAGGCAGCAGGCCGGTATCCGCCGCCGGCCGGGAGTCCTTCGGCTCCCGGCTCGGCGCGGCCATGGCCGCCCGCGGCCCGCTCTGCGTGGGCATCGACCCGCATCCGGCACTGCTGAAGAGCTGGGGACTGGACGACGACGCCGCCGGGCTGAGGCGTTTTTCCCTCACCGTCCTGGAGGCGGTGGCTTCGCTCGCTGCCGCGGTAAAGCCCCAGGTGGCGCTCTACGAACGGCACGGATCGGCCGGTATGGCGGTCCTGGAGGAAGTCCTGGCCACCGCCCGGGACGAGTCCGTCCTGAGCATCGCCGACGCCAAGCGCGGCGACATCGGGTCCACCATGGCCGCCTATGCCGACGCCTGGCTCCGGGACGGGTCCCCGCTGGCGGCGGACTCCGTCACGCTGAGCCCCTACCTCGGCTTCGAGTCGCTGCGCCCCGCGCTGGACCTCGCGGCCGAAACCGGGCGCGGTGTCTTCGTGCTGGCGCTGACGTCCAACCCTGAAGGCGCTTCCGTCCAGCATGTTGGCGGTAAGGACTCGGTGGCCCGCAGGATCACGGCCGCCGCAGCGGCCGAAAATGCCCGGTACGGGGGCAGCCTGGGTTCCGTGGGCCTGGTGGTTGGCGCCACCGTTGGCAGTGCCCTGAAAGACCTTGAACTCGACCTCGCTGCCGTCCGCGGGCCCATCCTCGCCCCCGGCCTGGGGGCGCAGGGGGCAACGCCGGCCGACCTCCGCTCCACCTTCGGCGACGCCTACCCGCTGGTCCTGGGAACCTCCAGCCGCGACATCCTTTCGGCAGGCCCGCACCTGGGTGGCCTGCGGGAGGCGGCCCTGCGGACGCTGGACGGGCTGCGGGGACAATAGGCTGCAATTGCCCGGATGCATTGATTCGGGCTGCACCAAAGGGTAGTTTCAGGACAGGTCCAAGGGCGGCCGCCCTTGGATGAAATCCGCCGAATCCGGGGGTGTCCGTGATGGTCCTGCGACCTTTATCCGCATCTGAACGGGCCGACGCCCTGGGCAAGGCAGCGGCAGCCAGGGCCACCCGTGCGGCCGCCAAGGAAAGCCTTCGGAACGGCGACAGGTCCGCGGCGGACATTATCAGCTCCGCCCTGGAAGACGACGCACTGGCCAGGATGAAGGTCTCGGAACTGCTTGAGGCCCTTCCCGGCATCGGGAAGGTGCGGGCCGCCGCCATCATGCAGCAGCTGGGCATCGCGGCGTCCCGCAGGGTCCGGGGCCTGGGCGTCCACCAGCGCCGGGCGCTGGTAGATTTTATTGACGAGCATTGAGGCAGGCGGCGCCTGTCTTTCCCCCAACTGCGGCAAAAGGAATACGTGAGCAAGAAACCTGGACTGACAGTCCTCGCAGGTCCGACGGCTGTTGGCAAAGGCACCGTGTCCACCTACATCCGTGACAACTACCCCGAAGTGTGGCTTTCCGTTTCAGCCACCACCCGGGCGCCCCGGCCCGGGGAAGTTGACGGCGTCCACTACTTCTTCAAGACCAAGGATGAGTTCGAGCGGCTCATCGCCGAAGGTGAACTCCTGGAATGGGCCGTCGTCCATGGACAAAACACCTACGGCACCCTGAAGAGCACTGTGAACCAGGCCATCGCGGAGGGCCGCTCCGTGCTGCTGGAGATCGACCTGCAGGGTGCGCGCCAGGTCAAGGCAGCCGTCCCGGACGCCCAGTTCGTCTTCCTGGCCCCGCCCACCTGGGACGAGATGGTCCGCCGGCTGGTGGGCCGGGGCACCGAAACACCGGAAGAACAGCAGCGACGCCTGGAAACCGCTAAACTGGAACTTGCTGCTGAACCGGAGTTCGACCACACCGTCATCAACGACGACGTCCGCCGGGCAGCGGACGAGCTAGTTTCACTCATGGGGCTGACACCGCATCCACACCTGCCGGAACCGTCAGCCCGCTAGGAATTTGGAGAATTCGTGTCCACGAACCTTGAAGGCATCATCAACCCGCCGATCGACTCGCTGCTTGAGGCAGCCGACTCCAAGTACGGCCTGGTGATCTTCGGTGCCAAGCGTGCTCGTCAGATCAACGCCTACTACGCCCAGCTGCACGAGGGCCTCTTCGAGTATGTCGGACCCCTGGTCGACACCAAGCTGAACGAAAAGTCGCTGTCGATCGCACTGCGCGAAATCAACGAAGGCAAGCTGGTTTCCACGCCGATCGAAGCCGCAGAGTAATCCTGCCGCTGAACTGACTTGCTGTTGACGGAGGTCACGTGCGCATAGTCCTCGGAGTCGGGGGAGGGATCGCCGCCTACAAGGTGGTATCGCTCCTCCGGCTTTTTACTGAAGCCGGCCATGACGTCACGGTGATTCCCACGGAGGCGTCCACCCGCTTCATCGGTACCGCCACCTGGGAGGCGCTGTCCGGAAACCCGGTCAGCAACAGTGTCTTTGATGACGTGCACCTGGTGAACCACGTCCGCCTTGGCCATGAGGCGGACCTCGTGGTGGTGGCACCTGCCACAGCGGACCTCCTGGCGAAGGCTGCCACCGGCCAGGCCGGGGACCTGCTCACCAACACCCTGCTGATGGCCCACGGCCCGGTGCTGTTCGCCCCCGCGATGCACACGGAAATGTGGCAGCATCCGGCCACCCGGGCCAACGTTGAGACGCTCCGCGGCCGGGGCGCAGCCGTCCTGGAACCCGCCTCCGGCAGGTTGACCGGGGCAGACTCAGGTCCCGGCAGGCTTCCGGAACCCCAGGTGATCTTCGACGCAGCCATGGCCCTGGTCCAGGGACGCAGTGATTACCAGTTGCCCCTTGCCGGCCGCACCGTCACCATCAGCGCCGGCGGCACCCGCGAACCGCTGGACCCCGTTCGCTTCCTTGGCAACCGGTCATCCGGCAAGCAGGGAGTGGCCCTTGCGGTCGCAGCGCGGAACGCCGGGGCTACCGTGCGCCTGCTGGCAGCCCACATGGACGTTCCGCCGCCCGCCGGCGTGGAGGTGGTCCGCGTGGAGACCGCCCTGCAACTTCGGGAAGCCGCACTGGAAGCCGCCGCCGTGTCCGACGTCGTCATCATGTCCGCGGCCGTGGCCGATTTCCGCCCGGCGGAAGTCTCGGACACCAAGATCAAGAAACGGGACGACACCGCCGATCCCGTCATCACCCTGGTCCGCAACCCGGACATCCTGCAGGAGCTCGTGGAGCAGCGCAACGCGGGTGCCGGCGAGGCCGGGCAGCTCATCGTCGGATTCGCCGCCGAAACCGGGGACAGCCAGGGCGACGTCCTGGCATATGCGGAAGCAAAGCTCCAGCGGAAAGGCTGCGACCTGCTGGTGGTGAACCACGTAGGAGCGGACAAGGTCTTTGGCCACGACTCCAACTCGGTGGTCATCCTGTCGCGCTCCGGCTCCGAACCACAGGAAGCTTCGGGAACCAAGACAGAGGTTTCGGAAGCCATCGTCCGCCGCATCAGCTTTGAACTGAACCGTGTTTCGTCCACTTGAACCTGTTTCGCCCCTCGCCTGAAGTGTTTCCGGCCACCTTTGCTTAGCACGGGGACATCTACCGACTTCTCCCTGACGGGAGTGCCACCACCAACCAGTAAGGTAGTTGAGTGACTTTACCGCTGCACCTTCCCCACACCCATGGGGCCACGCCCTCCGCGCTCCGGCTTTTCACGTCCGAATCGGTCACCGAAGGCCATCCGGACAAGATCTGCGACCAGATCAGTGACGCCATCCTGGACGCGCTGCTGGCCGCGGACCCCGAATCCCGCGTGGCTGTGGAAACGATGGCCACCACGGGCCTGGTGCACGTGGCAGGCGAAGTCACCACCGACGCGTACGTCGAAATCCCGCAGATCGTCCGGGAGACCATCCTGGGCATCGGCTACGACTCCTCAGCCAACGGCTTCGACGGCGCCCGCTGCGGCGTGTCCGTCTCCATCGGCCAGCAGTCCAACGACATCGCCGGCGGCGTGTTCAACTCCCTTGAGGCACGCGAAGGCCGCCAGGAGGACGACTATGACCTCCAGGGTGCCGGCGACCAGGGCCTGATGTTCGGCTACGCCAGCGATGAAACCCCTTCCTACATGCCCACGCCCATCTGGCTGGCCCACCGGCTGTCCGAGCGGCTCACCGAAGTCCGCAAGACCGGCCAGCTGCCGTATCTTCGCCCCGACGGCAAGACCCAGGTGACGGTCGGCTACGACAAAGACGTGCCCGTTTCCGTGGAAACCGTAGTGATTTCGAGCCAGCACGCGGAGGGGGCAAGCCTGGAGCAGTTGCGCGCCGACCTTGCCGCCGTCGTCATTGAACCCGTCCTCGCGGGCGCCAACCTGGACATCTCACGGACGGCGAATATCCTCAATCCTGCCGGCGAGTTCGTCATCGGCGGCCCGGTGGGCGACGCCGGCCTCACCGGCCGCAAGATCATTGTGGACACCTACGGCGGTATGGCCCGCCACGGCGGCGGCGCCTTCTCGGGGAAGGACCCGTCCAAGGTGGACCGCTCCGCCGCGTACGCCATGCGCTGGGTTGCCAAGAACGTGGTGGCCGCTGGACTGGCCAAGCGCGCGGAGATCCAGATCGCGTACGCCATCGGCCAGGCCCGGCCGGTGGGAACCTACGTGGAGACGTTCGGCACCGAGACGGTGGATCCGGCCCGGATCAGCGCAGCAATCGCGGAAATCTTCGACCTCCGTCCGCGCGCCATCATCGATGCCCTGGATCTGAAGCGCCCCATCTACGCCAAGACCGCCGCCCACGGGCACTTCGGCCGGGATGAGCCCGACTTCACCTGGGAGCGCCTGGACCGGGTGGACGACCTGAAGGCATTCTTCAACGCCTAGCCGGCTTCGGCCGGCTGCCGGACGTCCAATGTCAGTGCCCGGTGCTTGGCTGATCCTGTCCAACCCGTCAGCTGAACGGAGGTGACCGCCATGGTTGCTGGCAGTTCCGTCCAGCCGTCCCTGCTCCAGGGCTTCCCTGCACGTCCCGTGCAAGGCGGCGTCACCGTGGCGGAGCAGCTTCCGGTGGCGCGGGTGCTCATTG
This sequence comes from Pseudarthrobacter sp. Pseusp20, assembly GCF_059492155.1. Lineage (NCBI taxonomy): Bacteria > Bacillati > Actinomycetota > Actinomycetes > Micrococcales > Micrococcaceae > Pseudarthrobacter > Pseudarthrobacter sp. Pseusp20. The sequence continues at coordinate 2,655,472 of NZ_CP168521.1, read as the reverse complement.
AGTCCTCGCTGCCTCACCTGGACCGCCCATTCGACTATGCCGTCCCGGCCGCGCTTGACCAGGCAGCCCAGCCTGGGGTCCGGGTCAAGGTCAAGTTCAACGGCCAGGACCTCAGTGGATTCGTCCTGGAACGCGTGGCACAGTCCGACGCCGGACACACCCTTGTACCCCTGGCAAAAGTTGTGTCCCCGGTCCAGGTCCTTACGCCGGCCGTCCGGGACCTCGCCACGGCGGTCGCTGCACGGTATGCGGGGACGGTCAGCGATGTCCTGCGCCTAGCCGTTCCACCCCGGGTTGCCAGGCTGGAAAAGGACTTTCCGGACTCGTTGGACATCCCCGACGCCGAAGCCGTGCAGGACGTCCAGGGCAGCCCCGGATCTTCAGCCTGGGGCACACTCCGCACAGGTGCCGCTTTCCTGCGGCACCTGGCCGCCGGTGGATCTCCGCGGGCCGCCGTCAATCCGCTGCAGGGCTACGGGACTGCCGGCTGGCCGGCCATGCTTGCCCAGGCCGCCGCTGCAGCGCATTCCTCCGGAAGGGGCGCCCTGCTGGTGGTGCCTGACTACCGGGACCTGGACCGCCTGGAGCAGGCACTCAAGGACCTGGTGCCGGACGCTGCCGTAGCCAGGCTGACCGCCGACGACGGGCCCACGCCCCGGTACCGGAACTTCCTGCGCCTGCTCGCGGGCAAGGCCACCATCGCCATCGGGACACGCTCGGCCGCCTTCGCCCCGGTGCAGGACCTGGGGCTCGTGGCGTGCTGGGACGACGGCGACGACCTCCATATCGAGCAGCGCGCACCGTACGCCCACGCACGGGAGGTCATGCTCCTTCGCGCCGAGCAGGAGGGCACGGCCTGCCTCCTTGCCGGGCACGCGCGCAGCACCGAGGTCCAGCGTCTGGTGGAAGCCGGCTGGGCCGTCCCGGTTCACACCGAGCGTGCCACCGTCCGCAGGACGGTTCCCCGCGTGGTCAGCACGGCAGACAGCTTCGAGCAGGGGCGGGACCCACTGGCCACCATCGCGCGCCTGCCGCACGCTGCCTGGCAGGCCGCCAAGGAAGGTCTTGAGCGTGGCCCTGTCCTGGTCCAGGTTGCCAGGGCAGGGTACGCGCCGTCACTGGTGTGTGAAACCTGCCGGGAGCCGGCCCGCTGCGGGAACTGCCAGGGGCCCCTTGCGCTGGCCGGCACCTCCGCGCTTCCCCAATGCCGCTGGTGTTCCACGCCGGCGCCGGACTGGAAGTGCTCTCACTGCGGCGCCCGGCGGCTGCGGAAAGGTTCCACCGGAGTCCTCCGTACAGCCGAGGAGCTTGGCCGGGCCTTTCCCGGCACAACGGTCATCACATCGTCCGGCGACCAAGTGAAAGCCACGGTGGGGGCGGGAAAGTCGCTGGTGGTGGCGACCGTGGGGGCCGAACCGGTGGCGGAGGCCGGGTATGCTGCCGCCCTGCTGCTGGACGGCGATTCCCTGCTGCGCCGGGAGACTCTCCGGGCGGGCGAAGACACGGTACGCCGCTGGTTCAACGCCGCTGCCCTCGTCCGTCCCGCCCCGGACGGCGGGCTGGTGGTGGTCACCGCCACGGACACAGCAGCCACCGGCGCGCTGCTGCGCTGGGACCCGGCCGGCTATGCCCAGCGGGAACTGTCCCTGCGCGTGGAACTGCAGCTTCCCCCAGCGGTGCGCATCGCCTCGGTCACCGGGCCGCGCGCCGCCGTCGAACACTACACAGGTGCCGTGGCAGCGGACCTCGCCGGCGCGGGGATAACTATCCGCACCGCCGGTCCGGCGCCGCTGGTGCTCACCGCACCGCCTTCCGGCCGGCGCTCGGCCGAGGACGTCCGGACCCTGCTGTTCTTCCCCTATGGCCAGGCCGCCGCCGTCGTCCGTGTCCTGCGGGTGACCCGCGCAGCCGTGGCCGCCAAACGGGCCACGGACCCTGTGCAGCTGCGCCTGGACGGTGTTGACGTCCTCTAGGCTGGGGACGTTCTGTGACGGCCAGGGCAATGGTGCCTTGGGGACGTCCTCAGCGGCGCCTTTTCGCCACGACCTCGTGTGCCGCTTCCACCAGTTGGCGGGCCGATTCATCCCAGCTGAACTCCCGCGCCCGGGCCAGGGAGCGGCGCGACATGTCCTGCCAGTGCGCGTCGTCCTGCAGCTGCGCAACCGCGTCCGCGAACTGCCCGGGTGACTCCGGGTCCACGTAGGTGGCGGCGTCCGCGCCGACTTCCCGGAAGATGGGAATGTCGCTGGCGATCACCGGGGTACCCACGGCCATGGCCTCGACCAGGGGAAGGCCGTATCCCTCGGCCCGGGACAGGCTCACCAGCGCCGTCGCCCGGCGCAGCAGGCCGTCATACTCTGCGTCCGTCACGCCGTTGTGGAACACCACGGAGGCGCCCGGCGGGATGAGGCTTTCCAGCTCCGCCCGCCGCTCCGGCGTGATCCGGCTCAGCAGGTGCAGCGTGTATTTGGGCAGTCCGGCCATGCCGGCCACCATGGTTTCCACGTTCTTGTAGGGCATGAACGAACCCATGTAAATGATGGTCTTGTCCGCGCCGTCGCCAGGCTGGCGGGGTTCCTGCGCCGGTTGGGGAGCGTTGGCGATGATGCGGACGGGCCGGCGCGTCAGCCGGTACTTGGCCATCAGCGCCTCCGTGGTCCTGCTGATGGTGGCCACGGTGTCGGCCCGGTTGAGGAGCAGCCGCTGCGGCCAGAACGCTTTGTGGTAGAGGCGCCAGAGCAGCCGGACGGGGGCCGGCAGGAAGCCCGGGGGAGCGGGGTGCTCATAGTAGATGAGGTCGTGCAGCGTGAGGATCAGCCCGTACTTCCGGCCCCAGGTACCCATGGTCTGCATGGGGCACACCACCACGTCAGCCCCGGTGGCATTGACCTTCCGGGCAACGAACAGCTCCAGCGGCGACAGCGGACTGCTGATGAGCGTGTACGGCACGTCCGGCAGGAGGGCCAGCTGCCGGACGTCGGAAACCAGCATGGAGACATCCGCGATTTTTGCCGTGGCAGCGATCAGGCTGGCTCCGTAGCGGCTGATGCCGTCGTGATGGTCGGTACGGGTGAAACGTGCATCAATGACGATCTTCACGCGGGGTGGTCCTTCAGGAAGCTGCGGATGTGTCGGGCGGCCGGCTCCGGCGTTTCGTAGTGGATCAGGTGTCCGACGCCGGGAATCACCTTCAGTTCCCCGTCCGGAAGCAGTGACAGGAGGCGGTGCTGGCTGGGAAGGGTGGCGATTTCATCCTTTTCGCCCGCGATGAGCAGCACGGGGAGTTCGAGTTGTCCGGCCACCTCCGCCACGTGGTTGCTGACGGAGGCCGTGAACGACTCCAGCAGGCTGTCCCGGTCCGCGAAGGAACTGAAGTAGGCGTGGTGCTGGCCGTGGATGAAAGCCCTCAGCTCCCGGTCGCGGGTCTTGGCCATGGCCTCGCTCATGACCCGCACAATCAGCCGGTTGCGCAGCAGGGCCAGGCCCGGCCCGCGGGGGAGCCGTGCCGCCAGCCGGTAATACAGGACTGCCAGCCGCGTCATCACGCCCTTGGGTCCTTCCAGCGCCGGATCAGCGATGGGGTTGATGAGGATCAGGGGACGCACGGCCTCCGGGTTGTTGGCCACGAAGTACGCAGCAAGGATGGAGCCGAATGAATGTCCCAGCAGCGCGGTTTCCGGCCCCAGTCCCTGGGACGCCATGAAGTCACTGATGAACTGCCCGTAGCGCTCCACCGAGTGCGGGTCCCGGGCAAAGGCATCGGAGCTGCCGAAGCCGGGCAGGTCCGGCATGATGATGCGCATCTCCGGCAGTTTGTCCGCGACGCGCAGGAGCCCGTGGTGGTCGCCGCGGAACCCATGGACCACCAGGATGGTGCGGGTCTCCGGCGTTTCCTGCAGGGGCGCATAGGTCCAGAAGGCCACCGTGCCGCCGTCGATGGTCACGGTGGAGGCTGAGGTGCGGGCGGAAAGCCCCGCGCTCAGGTACGCAGGCGCAGGGGAGGTCCCCGGATTTACGGTGTCCATGCGCGGGCCTAGTTGACTTTGTCCGGGTGCGAGCCCGTCCGATGCCCGCGGTCCAGCGCGTTGATGGCCGCCAGGTCGCGTTCGGAGAGTTCGAAATTGAAGACGTTAAGGTTCTCCCGGATCCGCGCTTCGGAACTGGCCTTGGGAATGGCGATGTTCCCCAGCTGCATGTGCCAGCGAAGGATCACCTGCGCAGGCGTCCGGCCGTGCTCGGCGGCGCAGGCCTGGATCACCGGATCGGCCAGGACCTGGCCGCGGCCCAGCGGGCTCCACGCTTCTGTCCGGATGCCCAGGCCGGCGTGCTTGCTGCGCAGTTCCTCCTGCTGCAGCCACGGGTGCAGTTCGATCTGGTTGACGGCGGGAACCACCTCGGCACTTTGGAGCAGGCGGTCAAGGTGTGCCGGCTGGAAGTTGCTGACGCCAATGGCACGGACCCTGCCTTCGCGGTACAGCGTTTCCAGGGCCCGGTAGGTTTCCGGGAACAGGCCACGGCGTGGGCAGGGCCAATGGATGAGGTACATGTCCACGTAGTCCAGTCCCAGGTTGACCATGGAGTCGTCGAAAGCCCGCAGCGTGGCGTCGTAGCCGTGGTGGTCGTTCCACACTTTCGTGGTGATGAAGACGTCCTCCCGGCTCAGGGACGGCGACAGTTCCCCGGAGCCGCCGCTGCCTGTCCCGTCGCCCAACTGGGAACTGATGCCGCGGGCCACGCCGGTTTCGTTCCCGTACATGGCGGCGGTATCGAAGTGGCGGTAGCCGGCGGCGAGCGCGGTGGCCACGAGCCCTTCCGCCTCTGCTGGCGGCACCTTGTACAGCCCAAAGCCGAGCTGGTCTATCAGCACGCCGTTGTTCAGGCTGAGCCGGGGTGAGGTTCTCATGGCAACGACTCTACCCACTTCAGCTGGTCAGTCCCTCGTAATCGACTAGGCGGCGTGCGGTGGCTTCGTCCAGGATCAGGTCGGTGGCCAGCCTCGCTGCCAGGGCGCCGCGCAGGCCGTTGATCTTGGAAACCCCCGACACCACGCAGATCCTGCGGCGCACCTGCCGCAGCTGGGCAAGCGCCGGACCGGTGGACCTTTCGTTCAGGACGATCCCGTCGGAGGACCCGTCGGCGCGGAAGAAGACCGTGGCGACGTCACCCACCACGTCCGAGTTGGCAAGGGCGTTCAGGTCGTCCTCATCGAGGTACCCGCCCGCGTAGACGTGGCTGGGATAGTCGGCGTGCACGGAACCCACACCGAAGATGGCGATGCTCATCTTTGCCTGCAGCTCCAGCACGCGCTGCACGCTGCGTTCATTCCACATTGCCGTCTTGGTGGCGGCGTGGTCGAAGAAGGCCGGAACCGGGAACTGCTCCACCCGGGCTCCGTACGCGCTGCCGAACCTGCGCATGATGTCGCTGGCATAGGTAATGCCCGTGGTGTGCATGTTTCCGGCGCCGTTGAGCTGGACTATCACGCTGTCATGCGTGATTTTCCTGGTGAGGTGCCGGCTGACTGCACTGAGCGTTGATCCCCAGGCCACGCCGATAATGGCGTTGGAATCCACCAGGGGCCCGATGGTGCGCGCCGCCTGCATGGCCACGCGGTCGAGGGTTTCGGCTTCGTTGAGCGTGCCAAGGATGGGAACCACGTGGACATCAAGGTTGTACCGGCGGCGGATGATCCCTTCCAGTTCGGGTCCGGTGTCCAAAGGGTTGCGGATTTGGATCTGCACCAGGCCCGAATCCCGTGCGGACGACAAAAGGCGGGAAACCGTGGACCGTGACGTGCGCAGTTCACGCGCAATCGCGTCCATGGTGAGGTCCTGCAAGTAGTACATTTGTGCAGCTCGGAGGGCATCTGCGTCCCGTGAAAGTGCCATCTCACTTCCATTCTGCACGTTCGTGCATAGTCCTTGACTCCATTTTCCATTTCTCCGAACAATAGAGCAGAACGGCGGCGCTATCCAGTGCGTCCGCATCACACAAAGCCCCAAGGGAGTCGTTTTGGGACCCAAGGATTCAACTGTTCAACCCTCCTCTGTTTCAGTGCCCCGGCCGGGGGCCGGGCGCGCGTCCGTCCACAGCCTGCGGCAACGTCCGCACGCGAAGGTGCTGGTTGTTGGCGGTGGCATCAACGGAGTGGGCACCTTCCGTGATCTGGCACTCCAGGGCGTCGATGTCGCGCTCGTGGAACGCGGAGATTACTGCCAGGGCGCCAGCGGTGCGTCCTCGCACATGATCCATGGCGGAATCCGCTACCTCGAGAACGGCGAGTTCCGCCTGGTCCGGGAGTCCGTGGTGGAACGCAACCGCCTGCTCAGGATTGCGCCGCACTATGTCAAGCCGCTGCAGACAACCATCCCCATCTTCAGCACCTTCTCCGGCATCCTCTCGGCACCGCTGCGCTTCCTGACCCACAAGCAGCAGGGAAAGCCCAAGGAGCGTGGAGCGTTCCTCATCAAGGTGGGGCTTAGTCTCTACGATTCGTTCTCCAGGAACGGCGGGACGGTACCGCGGCACCAGTTCAGGACCCACAAGGCAGCCCTCGGGGAACTGCCCGCCCTGCGGCCCGACGTCAAATACACGGCCACCTACTTCGACGCGTCCGTCCACAACCCGGAGCGGCTGACCCTGGACGTCCTGCAGGACGGCGAAAAGGCCGGACGCGCCGGTAACGCGAGGGGCACCAGCGCACAGAGTGATACGGCCCGCGCCAGCAATTACCTGTCACTCCAATCCATGTCTGCAACCCCCAATCCGGGAACCGGCAGGGGAAGCACTGTCCGCCTTCGCGACGAACTGACCGGTGAGGAATTCGACTTCACGGCGGACATCATCGTCAACACCACCGGGGCCTGGGTGGACCACACCAACCAGGCAATGGGTGCGGCATCCTCGTTCATGGGAGGCACCAAGGGGTCCCACATCGTGCTGGACCACCCGGGCCTCCTCGCCGCCTGCCGCGGCCGGGAAATCTTCTTCGAGCACACCGACGGCCGGATCGTCCTCATCTACCCCATGGGCGACCGGGTTCTCGTGGGCACCACGGACGTTGACGCGGACATGTCGGAGGACGCCGTCTGCACCGACGAGGAGATCCAGTACTTCTTTGAACTGATCAACCACGTCTTCCCCTCGGTCGACGTCACACCAGAGGACATCGTGTACACGTTCTCGGGTGTCCGCCCCCTGCCCAGCCATGACGCCACCCAGCCCGGCTTCGTCTCACGTGATTACCGCATCGAACGCCGCGCGTCCGCACCTGAGGGGAGCGGCGCCGTCGTGCTGAGCCTGGTGGGCGGCAAATGGACCACCTTCCGTGCCCTTGCCGAGCACCTGACCAACGAGGTCCTCAGTGAACTCGGCGTGCAGCGCAAGGTGTCCACGGCGCAGCTCCCCATCGGCGGCGGCGCCGGTTTCCCTGCCGACGAAGCTGGCGTGCAGAAATGGATCAAGGCCCACATGGCCGGCGGCCGGGATGCAGACCGCACGGCCGGACTGCTGACCCGCTACGGGACCCGGGCCGAAGAGGTCATCGCCTACCTCGATGCCGAGCCCGACCACGCGCTGCGGTCCACCCGTGAACTGAGCGTCCGTGAACTGGAATTCATGGCGGCCAATGAGCAGGTGGGGCACCTGGTGGACGTCCTCATCCGGCGTACCTCCCTGGCCTTCCGCGGACTGGTTACCGGTGAACTCCTCAACGAAGTGGCGGAAGTCCTGTCCGTCCCGCTCCAGTGGGACGCGGCGGCGCGCGCCGCCGAGATCAAGCACGCACAGGACGTGCTGCAGCGTTTCCACCGCGTGGAAACGCACAGCCTGGTCGCCTAAGGCCAGGTTTCCGGCCGGGGCGTTACAGCGTCCCGGCCACACGGTCCTTCACCAGCGGAGGACCGACAACTAAACAAAGAAATGGAGTCAAAGATGTCTCTAGGAATAGTCTTCCTCTCCGAAGTCTTTGGCACGGGCATGCTGACCCTGTTGGGTTGCGGCGTCGTTGCCAACGTGGCTTTGCGGGGGACAAAAGGCAACAGTGGCGGCTTCCTGATGGTCACTTGGGGATGGGGCATTGCCGTCTTCTGTGGTGTCTTCGTCGCCGCCAAGTCGGGCGCGCACCTGAACCCTGCCGTCACGCTCGGCCTGCTGCTCAATGGCAAGGCTGAATATGCGCCGGGAGTCACCGTAGACTTCGCTTCCACCCTCACCTACTTCGGTGGCGAGATGGTGGGTGCATTCCTTGGTGCCGTGGTCTGCTGGCTGGCCTACAAGCAGCACTTCGACGACGAACCCGAGCCTGCCAGCAAGCTTGGGACCTTTTCCACCGGCCCTGCCATCCGGTCCACCCCATGGAACCTGATCACCGAAATCATCGGCACTTTTGTGCTGGTCTTCGTCATCCTCACCCTCGGCGGTACCCCCTCAGGGCTCGGCCCGCTGGCAGTAGCGCTGCTCGTGGTCGGTATCGGTGTTTCCCTCGGCGGCCCCACCGGCTACGCCATCAACCCTGCCCGTGACCTGGGACCGCGCATCGCCCACGCTGTGCTTCCCATCAAGGGCAAGGGCTCCAGCGACTGGAGCTATTCGTGGATTCCTGTGGTCGGCCCGCTTGTGGGCGGCGCCCTGGGTGGACTCGTCGCCCGGATTGTCCCGATCATCATCACGGCCGCTTCCTGACCCGTACTCATCACAGCCATTAACAAGACAAGGACGTCATCATGAACCAGTACGTAATCGCCATTGACCAGGGCACCACCAGCACCCGCGCCATCATCTTCGACCACAGCGGCGCCATAGTCTCCTCCGGCCAGATGGAACATGAGCAGATCTTCCCGCAGGCAGGATGGGTGGAACACGACGCCGCGGAAATCTGGAACAACACCCGTGAGGTCATCGGCTCGGCCCTCTCCAAGGCGAACCTGACGCGGCACGACATTGCCGCCGTCGGCATCACCAACCAGCGTGAAACAGCCGTCGTGTGGGACAAGACCACAGGCAAGCCGGTGTACAACGCCATCGTGTGGCAGGACACCCGCACCCAGGACATCGTCGACGAACTGGGCAGGGACGGCGGCGCGGACCGTTTCAAACAAAAGGTGGGCCTGCCGCTGGCCACCTACTTCTCCGGCACCAAGATCAAATGGATCCTGGACAACGTTGACGGCGCCCGTGAAAAGGCAGAGGCCGGGGACCTGGTGTTCGGCAACACCGACGCCTGGGTCCTCTGGAACCTCACGGGCGGCGTGGACGGCGGTGTCCACGTCACCGATGTCACCAACGCCTCCCGGACCCTGTTCATGGACCTCGAAACCCTGCAGTGGGACGACGAAATCCTCGGGATCTTTGGCGTGCCGCGAAGCATGATGCCGGAGATCAAGTCCTCCTCAGAGGTTTACGGCACCGTCCACAGCTCGCAGCTGCTGCGGGAAACGCCGGTGGCGGGCATCCTGGGCGACCAGCAGGCCGCCACATTCGGCCAGGCCGCCTTTGAAGCAGGAGAAGCCAAGAACACCTACGGCACCGGCTGCTTCCTGATCTTCAACACGGGCGAGGAGATTGTCCACTCGAAGAACGGGCTGCTGACCACCGTGGGCTACAAACTGGGCGATGCCAAGCCGCACTACGCCCTGGAAGGTTCAATCGCCGTCACCGGCTCGCTGATCCAGTGGCTGCGCGACAACCTGGGCATGATCAGCAGCGCCCCCGAGGTGGAAACCCTGGCCGCATCCGTCAAGGACAACGGCGGCGTCTACATCGTCCCCGCGTTCTCCGGCCTCTTCGCCCCTTACTGGCGCTCCGACGCGCGGGGGGCCATCGTGGGCCTGACCCGGTTCGTTAACAAGAACCACATCGCCCGGGCAGCCCTGGAGGCCACCGCCTTCCAGACCCGCGAGGTGCTGGACGCCGTCAACGCGGACTCCGGCGTTCCGCTGACCGAACTGAAGGTCGACGGCGGCATGGTCGCCAACGACGCATTGATGCAGTTCCAGGCGGACATCCTCGGCGTCCCGGTGATCAGGCCCAAGGTCATCGAGACCACGGCGCTGGGGGCAGCCTACGCGGCTGGCCTGGCTGTTGGCTTCTGGAAGGACCTGGGCGAGTGCTCGGCCAACTGGTCCGAGGACAAGCGCTGGGAACCGCAGATGGACAAGGCCGAACAGGACCGCCAGATGCGGCTCTGGAAGAAGGCTGTCACCAAGTCCATGGACTGGGTCGACGAGGACGTGCGCTAGGCAGCACTCTCTGCGGCCCGGGCAGCAGTGAACAATCCGGGCAGCAGTGAACAGTCCGGACAGCAGTGAAAAGGGAGGGCGGCATTGGTGCCGCCCTCCCTGTTCACGGGCTCCGGTCAGGAGATGTCCGGTTCCGAGGCTCAATCGCAGAGTTGGGCCCGCGGTGTCTTCGCGTAAACGCTCCTGCTGACCTCGTAGCCCCTCGCGTCCTGCTCCAGGGCCTCCTCATTGACGCGGGCGAAGTGCCGGGCATCCAGCTGCCGCACTTTCACCAGATCCATGAATTCCTGGTCGGAACCGCCCACTGCAGTGACCTTCACCAGTCCGGTTCCGGCTGAATAGAACTTTCGCTGATGCCCGGCGTCAGGTGGTTCCAGAGGGTTGAATTCATCGATCACCAGCACGTCGTTGTAGCAGCCCGTAGGAACACAAACGTGCTGGTCCTGCTTGAAGACTTGCCCGCAGTCAAGGAAATCCACCTTCGGTGCGTACGCCTGCACATACGGAGGAGTATCTGTCCGGGGCGTGGCCTTCATTGCGATACCGGCCTGCGCCTTCGCGATGCCGCTTATGAAGGTGCTTGGTGCGCCGGCCAACTTGCCGTTTTCGTATTCCTCGGGGTATTCGCCGAACAGCCAGACGGCGCCGCTGGTGCTCTGCGCGAAGAACGCCAGCTCGGATTCGACCAGTTCGCCGTTGTCATAATCGCGGTCCCACACCACCTGCGTGGTGATGCCGTCAATCACTTTCGTCAGCCCTGTCACGGTGCTGACCACGCTGTGCGCGTGGACGCCGTCCGAAGAGGACACCTCCCCAGTGGTTGTGAATTGCATGCCCGGCTTGAGCGGGAACCATTTGTTGTCGATATGCGGTTTTGTCTGGAAATCAGAAGGGTCGAAGTTGATCGCAGAGCCGGGACCGCAGAGCTCCGGTGGTTGTTGTGCCGCGGCCGCGGTGGCGGCGGACGTCACGGTGAGCGTCGCCAGGACAAGCATGAGCGTGGAGCCGTATGCGGTGAATCGCTTTTGTCGATGGAACATGGCCGGCCTTTCGTTGTGAGTGGGTTTTGTGCACCCGGCCGCTATCCAGCGGAGGCTGGTTCCGGGTTGGGGCGGCGAGTGCCGCGGGCCGGGCGCCGCTTGGCGAAGCGGAGGTACAGCGACGGCACAATGAAGAGGTTCAGCAGGGTGGACGTGACGAGGCCGCCCAGGATGACCACTGCCATGGGGTGTTCGATTTCGTGGCCCGGGACATTCCCCATGACCACCAGGGGCACCAGGGCCAACCCGGTTGCCAGGGTGGTCATGAGGATCGGGGACAGCCGCTCCGCTGCCCCGCGCAGCACCAGGTCACGGCCAAAGGTCTCACCCTCGTCCCTTTCCAGATGCTGGCAGTGGCTGATGAGCAAAATGCCGTTGCGCGCAGCGATACCCATCACCGTCAGGAAGCCCACAACCGAGCCCAGGGAAAGGATCCCGCCGGACATGAAGGCGGCGAAAACCCCGCCCACCAAGGCGATCGGCAGGGTCAGAAGGGACAGTACGGCGAGCCGCCAGCTCCGGAATGATGTTTGGAGGAGCAGGAGGATCAGGACGAGGGCAGCGGCGGCGAAAATCATCAGGCGGTTCGTGGCCGCCTCACGTTCGGTGTATTCGCCAAGCAGCTGCACGCTGTAACCGGCCGGCAGGTCCAGGGTGTCAAGGCGTTGCTGCAGCTCGCGGGCGACGTTGCCGAGGTCTGCGCCCGATGCCAGGAACGATCCAACTTCAACGCGGCGCGATCCGTTCGTACGGTCAATCTGGTTCGGCACCGGCTGAAGGGCCACGGTGGCCAGGTCAGCGAGGCGGACCCGCTGGCCGGTGGGCGTGTCGATCGGCAGGTCTTCGATGCTGGTAACGCTGGACCGGGTGGCGGGAGTGCTCCAGACGTGGACGTCGTAGGCACGTCCGTCGCGGAAGACGTCGCCTACCTCCTCGCCAGCCACGAGCGTGGCTGCCGCACGTCTCACATCGCCAGGTTTCAGTCCGTATTTCTGTGCCTGGGCCAGGTTGACCGTGACAGAGATCTGCGGGACCTCAACCTCAAGGGAGACATGGGCGTCCTGGGTGCCGTGGATGCCGTCCAGGATGTCTTTGACCCGTTGGGCCTGTTCACGCAGCACGTTGAGGTCATCCCCGTAAACGCGGACGAGGATCGGCTCACTGGCTCCCGTGAGGACCTCTTCGATCCGTTCCTTCAGGTAGGTCTGGACGTCCCGGTGCAGGCCGGGATACCCGTTGACAACGTCCTGCACGGCGGCGAGCGTCTCGTCGTAGTTGGCGTGACGGTCAATGCTGATCCAGTGCTCGCCCGCGTTGACGCCAACAATCTCGTCGGCGGTGAAGGCCTGACCAATGTGTGTACCGCAATTCAGGACGCCGGGCACTTTGAGGAACTCCTCGCAGCCGCGCTGCGAGATCCGATATTCCTCCGCGGCTGACGTTCCCGGCTGTGAGACCCAGTGCATCAGGAAGTCCCGTTCCTTGAAAGTGGGGAACAGGGATGAGCCCAGGAGGGGTGCTATCGCCAAACCTGCCAGGGCGACGACTCCGAATCCCGCGTAGCCGTAGCGGGGCCGCTTCATCATGCCTGACAGGACCGCGTGGTAGCCGCGCTTGAGCACGCGGACGAGGGGAGCGTCACGCTCCTCCAGTTTGGCGTTACCGAGGAGGATCAGTGCCAGGGCCGGAGTGACCGTCAGCGCCACCAGCATTGAGGCGAGTACTGCCAGCGTGTAGGTGATTGCCAGCGGCCGGAAGAAGACGCCCGTCAGTCCATCCAGGAAGAAGATGGGTACTGCCGCCACCACAATGATCAGGGTGGCATAGACGATGGGGCTCCGCATCTCGAGCGAGGCTTTCAACACCACCGAGGACGTGGATTCGCCGCTGCCCCGGGCGCGGTGCTGCCGCAGCCGCCGCATGATGTTTTCGACGTCGATGATGGCGTCATCGACCACGACACCGACCGCAATAACCAGCCCCGCAAGGACCATCGTGTTGATCGAACTCGCGGTGAAATACAGGACCAGGGCAGCTGTGAGCAAGGACAGCGGAATCGCGATGAGGCTGATGAGGGCTGTCCGCCATTGGAAGAGGAAAGCGCCCAGGATCAGGACGACGAGCAGGCAGCCGAGCAGCAGGGCCAGGCTGAGGTTGGAGATGGATTCCTCCACAAAGCTTGCCGGGCGGAAGATAGTGGTGTCGAAGCTGATTCCACTCAAGCCGGGCTGCAACTCATGCAGGGCCTCCTCAACGCCCTTGGTCACGTCCAGGGTGTTGCCCCAGGGCAGTTTCTCGACAATGAGCATGAGCCCATGGCCGCTATTGATGACGGCGTCACCGATGAGTGGCTGGTGGTCTTCCACTACTTGGGCTACGTCGCCAAGGTGGAGGGGCACGCCGTCCTTTTCACGGATCGTCACCTGGGCCAGGTCGGCGGGAGTCTTTATCGGCTGGACGTGCCGAACCCCCATTCTCTGGTTGGGGCTGTCAATAAAGCCCCCGGTGCCGATGAACCTTCCGGGCGAGTACCTGAGCAGGCCTGCGTCGAGGGCGCCGGCGGTGACTTCCATGACCTGGTTGAGGGAAACGTCCTGGGCTTTGAGCTTGTCGGGTTCCACCTGCACCTGCAGCATCTGGAGCCGTTCCCCCCAAATTGCCACGTTGGCCACACCGGGAACCCGCAGGAGGCGGGCCCGGATGGTCCAGTAGGACAGCATGGACATCTCAATGAGCGAGTGCTCGGATGACGTCATTCCTATCTTCATCACGCGGCTCGTGGCGGACAGCGGCTGCAGCATGACCGGCGGGGCCGCCCAGGTCGGCAGCGCCGCTGTCACGGACGCCATGCGTTCCGAGACCTGCTGGCGGGCGTTGAGCAGGTCGGTGCCCGGATGGAAGAGCAACACGATCGAAGACAGCTGCGCAACGGATTTGGACCGCAGCTCGTCCAGTCCCGGCATGCCGCCTACCGCTGCCTCGATGGGAACGCTGACCAGCTCTTCGACTTCCTGGGCAGTCAGGCCAAGGCACGCGGTCTGGATTTCGACCCGGGGTGGGGCGAATTCGGGAAAGACGTCCACGGACGCGGCACCCAGCTGCAGGGATCCGAGCAGCATGACCGCACACGCGATGGCGACGACGATCGTCCTAAACCTGAGGCTGACCCCGATTATCCAGCGCATGTCACTGGGCCGTGTCGAATTCCGCGCCAAAAAGCTCCTCAGCGCCCGTGGTCACCACCGTTGTGCCGGGAGGCGGCCCGTCGCCCAACTGCGCAACATCGGCGTTGATGCGTTCGACGGTGATTGGCGCGCGGACGTAAACCAGGGGCTCGGGGTTGGTGTAGACCCACGTCTTGCCGGTGCTGTCATACAGGATGGCCGCATAGGAGACGGTGAGCTTCCCGGTCTGGGGGTCCGTCGCCACCTGGACAGTGGTAAGCCCAAGGCGTTGGACAGCGTGATCGGTGAGCGTGATGCGGTGAAGGTCCGTTCCCGGCACCGTGGCAATGGCCGCCGGGTCGTTGGCTGACGCCGCTTCGGAAACTTGGGCGCACCCTGCAACCAGGAGTGACAGGAACGCCGCGATAATGAGGGCTGCGTGCTTCCTGGCGGGCCCTGCTGGAATGGATTTCATCACACAACCTGGTTTTCAGTAGGTTCATAGGTGGCGTGGCCGTCGCTGTGTGCTGGTGCCTTCGGCGCGAAGGCGAGCAGTACGGCGGGTACCACGAACAGGGTGGACAGGGTGGAGGTCAGCAGGCCGCCCCAGATGATCACGGCAAGCGGTTGAATGATTTCCGTTCCTGCCACGCCGCCGAACAGGACGAGGGGCACAAGTGCAAGTGCCGTCATCCCGGCCGACATCAACGTCGGACCCAGCCTGTCCCTCGCCGCATGGACCACCAGGCCAGGCATCGGCACGTCGCCGCCCCGGGCCTGTAGTGTCCGGACGCGTTCCGCCATCAGCAGGGTGCCCCGGGCCGCGATCCCCAGCACGACGGCGAACGCCACCAGTGCGACCAGGGAATTTACCGCCCCGGTAACCAGGGCGGCAAGCACGCCTCCGGAGAGCGAAAGGACCAGGCACAGGGCGAGCGGGACGGCGAGCCGCCAGCTTCCGGCAGCAGTCTGCAGAAGCACCAGGATGCCGGCCGCGGCAATGGCTCCGAGCAACCAGAGCCACTGGATGTTGCTTTGCTGCTGGGCATACTGCGTGAGGATTTCGGCGTGGTACGACATCGGGAACTGCATCTTTTGGAGGCCCGCATTAATGTCGTTTTGGATGTCGCTCAGGGGCCGGCCCTGGATATCGGCTTTCACGTCAAGGCGGCGATAGGTGTCATCGTGAAGAATGACGGACTCGTTTCCGACCATATTGACCTGGGCGACGTCGCCCAGGCGGGCATGCCCGCCGCTGGGGGTGTCGATGATCAGGTCACGAACGCTGTCCAGGCTGTTCCGCGTGGACGGGACCCCCTTGACGATGACCGAGAAGACCTTCTGCTGTTCGTAGAGGTTGCCCACTTCGATACCTTGCACCAAGGCGGCCGCAGCGCGTCGAACATCCCCGGGGGCGACGCCGGCCTTCTGCGCCTTGGCAAGGTCAACCGTGACCTCGGCAATGGGCTGCTCGGGGGGAACGTCAACATGGGCGTTCGCAATGCCGGCGGTGTGTTCCAGAATCTGCTGCACCTCCGACGCCTTCTGCCGCAGGATCGCGGGGTCCAGGCCGTAGACCCGGACGGCGAATCCGCTGTCCGCAGCGTCCCGGATCGCGTCGAGGCGCTCCTGGGGATAGGTCGATACCTTGCTGGTCAGCCCGGGGTAGCCGGCAATGACCTGCTTGACGGCGGCAGCAGTATCCCTGAAGGATGCATCGTGTGCCACGCTGACCCAAAGTTCACCCGAACTTACGTCACCGACCTGGTCGGAGGTGATGGCCCGGCCAACGTGGCCTCCCACATTGGCCACGCCGGGCACGCCGCGCAGCTCGCCCGCCGCCGCCTCCGTGATCCGGCTCATTTCCTGGTCCGAGGTACCAGCGATCGCGCTCCAGTGCACCACCAGGGTCTTGTCCGCCATTACCGGCACCACGGGGTGGCCGGCTGCCAGCTGGGGCATCAAGGCCAGCCCCGCCAGCGCCACAACGGCGGAAGCAGCGAACATCCATTTAGCCCCTCCCCTCAGGCGGACCAGGAGCCGCCCGTAGCCCACCTCGAGCCGCTTCAGCGACCGGCGTTCCCGCGGCGCGTTCAACGCTCCGGGGAGGACGAACACCAGCGCGGCTGTGACGGCCAGCGCCACGATCATCGAGACTGCCAGGGCAAGCAGGTAGGCCAGGACAAGTGGACCGAAAAGGGCTCCATTCTCACCTGTGAAGAAGAATGCCGGCATCGTGGCCAGCGCCATGATCAACAGCGAGTAGAGAATCGGAGTACGAACCGAGCGAAGGGCCTCCGGAATCAGGCCCGAGCCCCGCTGGGTATCGTGCAGCGCGTCCCCGCGTTTCCTGGCGGAAAGGTTCGCCGCCACCACCCCACTGAGGTCCTCGGCGACGTCGCCTACGATAACCGCGAGGGCGAGCACCATGCCCGCGAACACCATGGAGTTCATCCCGACCCCGCGCCAGTACAGGACAAGGGCCGCCGCGGTGAGTGCCGCCGGGATGGTGACCAGGCTGATGACAGCGGCACGCCATGACCGGAAGAACGCCCAGAACATCGCGACGATGACCAGCAATGTGATGAGCAGGCCGACGCCGATTACGCCGACTTCCTCCTCGATGAAGGACGCCTGTCGGTAAACGGTGGTGTCCACCTGTACCCCGGGCAGGCCCGGCTGGAGTGCGCGCAGTGCCTCGTCCACGCCCCGCGTCACGTCCATGGTGTTGGTCTCGGGGAATTTCTCGATCACCAGGAGGAGTTCGGTTTCCTTGCTCAGGAGGGCATCGCCGATCAGTGGCTGGTGGTCCGTTTGAACCGTGGCGACGTCCTTCAGGAGGAGGTTCCCCGCCGGACTGTCCAATGGAACCTGACCCAGGTCCTGGGGAGTGGTGATTGGCAGGACGTGCTGGACGCCGATCCGCTGGTGTCCGGTCTCGAAGAAGCCGCCCGTTCCCGGGGTGGAGGCCTCCAGGTAGCTCAGCGGTGATACCCATACTGAGTTGCCGGTGGTCTTGATGACATCGTCCAGCGTGACGCCTTTGGCTGCAAGCTGACCCGGATCCACCAGGACCTGCAGTTGCTGATCCCGTTGGCCCCAGATGGCCACGTTGGCGACACCAGGCACCGCCAGGAGGCCTGGCTTCATCGTCCAGCGGGCCAGGACAGACATGTCGATGGCCGACATGTCCTTTGACGTGAGCTTGATCATCATCACCCGGCTGGTGGATGAGAGCGGCTGCATGAGGACCGGCGCTGCTGACACGTTCGGCAGTGCGCGGGCCTGGGTAAGGCGCTCAGAGACCAGCTGGCGTGCCCGGAAAAGGTCAGTCCCCGGCTTGAAGACCATCTGGATCGAGGACAGCCCGGGGAGGGACTTGGATCGGATCGCCTCCACCCAGGCAACGCCGTTCAGCAGGTCGGCCTCCATCGGGGAGGTGACGAGCTGTTCCACCTCGGCGGCCGAGAGCCCCAGGGCCTCCGTCTGGATCTCCACCTGCGGCGGGGCGAATTCCGGATAGGCATCAACGGACATGCCCGGCAAACTTGATAACCCAAAAGCGAGAATTCCCGCAGCCAATGCCAGGACCAACAACCGGAACTGGACAGCCCAGCGAATTATGGCGGTCATGACCAGTACCACGGTGATTGCCTGGCCCACAACCCGGGAGCTTCGGTGCGGACCTTTACTTTTGCGGGGGCGAAGCTGCTGTCCGCCAGTTGTCGTGCGGGAAATCTACGCCAAGAACACATTTCGGGCTCCTCGACCTGAGACCGTTCAGTACCCCGCAGACTTGCCATCACTGTGGACCGCATAGCATAACTTGGCAAGAGTACTTAGCCCCTCAACTTTGCGGCTCCGGCAGTAGGGGGAGCACCCAATTCGGGGTGGTGGCTTTAGGGGGATGCGGGCTCCGGCGCGTGCCCTCATCGGCTGGGCGGTAATCCGGCACTTCTTTACACTGGCGGTGCGCTAAAGTAGAGCCATGCGTGCGATCCTTCTGCTTAGTTAGCCGCCGGCTCCGGATATCGGATAGCTGAGCGGCAGCCCCTCCCTTGGCGAGGGGCTTTTGTGTGTCCGGGGTATGGCGCCGGGCCGGCAGCAGGAGGATCAGGCCGTTATGGCAGCACCGATGCCGTAACAGAACAGAAGAGGGCAGCAGTGGGCGTTCAGCCGGAGACAGAGACCGGAACAGCAACAACAGTATCGGCGGAGCCTGAGGAGGGCACCTACAGTTTCACCGCCATGGAGGCCAAATGGCCCCAGGTGTGGGAGGACCTCAAGGTCTTCACCCCGGTGGATGACGGGTCCCGGGAGCGCCGCTACGTGCTTGACATGTTCCCGTACCCGTCCGGTGACCTGCACATGGGCCACGCCGAAGCGTTCGCCATGGGTGACGTCGTGGCCCGCTACCTGCGCCAGAAGGGGTACGACGTCCTGCACCCCATCGGCTGGGACTCCTTTGGCCTGCCCGCGGAGAACGCTGCCATCAAGCGCAACGCCCACCCCAGCGAGTGGACCTACGCCAACATCGACACCCAGGCAGCGTCCTTCAAGCGGTACGCCATCTCCGCCGACTGGTCGCGCCGCCTCCACACCTCCGACCCCGAGTACTACCGCTGGACCCAGTGGCTGTTCAAGCGCTTCTACGAGCGCGGGCTGGCCTACCGGAAGAACTCCCCGGTCAACTGGTGCCCCAAGGACCAGACCGTCCTGGCCAACGAGCAGGTGGTCAACGGCGCCTGCGAGCGCTGCGGCACCACCGTGACCAAGAAGTCGCTCAACCAGTGGTACTTCAAGATCACCGACTACGCGGACCGCCTGCTGGATGACATGGACGAGCTGCGCGGCCACTGGCCCGAGCGCGTCCTGGCCATGCAGAAGAACTGGATTGGCCGGTCCGAGGGTGCCCACGTCAACTTCGTGATCGAGGCCGACGGCGGCAAGCCCGCCAAGGAGGTCACGGTCTTCACCACCCGCCCGGACACCCTGTACGGGGCAACCTTCTTCGTGGTGGCTGCCGACGCGCCGCTCGCCGTCGAACTTGTCACGGACGACCACGCAGCTGCCCTGGACGAATACCGTGAACGGGTCAAGGCGCTCTCCGAGATCGAACGCCAGTCCACCGAGCGCGAAAAGACCGGTGTCTTCACCGGCCGCTACGCCATCAACCCGCTGAACGGCGAAAAACTGCCGGTCTGGGCTGCCGACTACGTCCTGGCCGACTACGGCACGGGCGCTATCATGGCCGTGCCCGCGCATGACCAGCGGGACCTCGACTTCGCCCGCGCGTTCAACCTGCCGGTCCGCGCCGTCCTGGACACCGGCGAAGAGGATCCCGCCGTCTCGGGCACCGCCACCTCGGGGGAGGGCACCCTGATCAACTCCGGCGAGCTCGACGGACTGCCCAAGGCCGAGGCCATCCCGGCGGCCATCACCATCCTGGAGCGGCAGGGCACCGGCGAGAAGTTCGTGAACTTCCGGCTCCGCGACTGGCTCCTGAGCCGGCAGCGGTTCTGGGGCACCCCCATCCCCATCATCCACTGCCCGTCCTGCGGCGAAGTCCCCGTTCCCGATGAGCAGCTGCCCGTGACCCTTCCCTCGGACCTCCGCGGCGAGGACCTGGCCCCGAAGGGCACCTCGCCGCTGGCCGCGGCCGAGTCCTGGGTCAACGTCGAATGCCCCACCTGCCACGGCCCTGCCAAGCGGGACACCGACACCATGGACACGTTCGTCGACTCCTCCTGGTACTTCCTGCGCTTCGTCTCCCCGCACTACACCGGGGGCCCCTTCGATCCGGAGAAGATCAACGACTGGATGCCCGTGGGCCAGTACGTCGGCGGTGTGGAGCACGCCATCCTCCACTTGCTGTACGCCCGCTTCTTCACCAAGGTCATCCACGACCTGGGCATGATCGACGCCGACGAACCCTTCAGCGCCCTGCTGAACCAGGGCCAGGTACTCAACGGCGGCAAAGCCATGAGCAAGTCGCTGGGCAACGGCGTGGACCTCGGCGAGCAGCTCGACAAGTACGGCGTGGACGCGGTCCGGCTGACCATGATCTTCGCCTCCCCGCCGGAGGACGACGTCGACTGGGCCGATGTTTCGCCGTCGGGCTCCGCGAAATTCCTGGCCCGCGCCTGGCGCCTGGCGCAGGACGTGGCCAGCGGGCCCGGCGTGGACGCCACCACCGGCGACCGCGCGCTGCGGTCGGTAACGCACCGCACCATCGCGGACGCCGCTGAACTGCTGGACGCCAACAAGTTCAACGTGGTGGTGGCCAAGCTGATGGAGCTGGTCAACGCCACCCGCAAGGCCATTGACTCCGGCGCAGGGGCGGCGGATCCGGCGGTCCGCGAGGCCGCTGAAGCCGTCGCCGTGATCCTCAGCCTGTTCGCGCCATACACCGCCGAGGACATGTGGAACCTGCTGGGCCACCCGGCGTCGGTGGCCAACGCAGGCTGGCCCGCCCACGATCCCGCGCTCCTGGTCCAGGACACGGTCACCGCCGTTGTCCAGGTGCAGGGCAAGGTCCGTGACCGGCTTGAGGTGTCCCCGGACGTCTCCGAGGATCAGCTCCGCGAGCTGGCCCTGGCGTCCGACAACGTCCAGCGCGCCCTTGACGGCCGCGGCATCAGGACAGTCATCGTCCGTGCGCCTAAGCTGGTCAACATCGTCCCGGCATAAGCGCTGCACCCTGCAGCACGCACCGGCCGCCGGAAGTTTTACGGCGGCCGGTGCTGACTGATCCGGACACCGTCTCCAGGAGGCCCCTTGCCCGACAGTAATGCCGCCGCCTGGCCATGGGTCCGTGCACGGCTGTCAGGCCTCCGTCCCGGGGCGCGGCCGGGGACGCGGCGGGCGGCCGGGAGCGCTGAGGTGCGCACCGCCGTCGTCACTGATTCCGCTGCCGCCCTGCCTGCGGACTATGCAGGCAGGCTGCCGCGGGACGGCATCCTGACCGTGACACCCATGCCCGTCATGGTGGGCCGGGAAATCTACGGCGAGGGTGAAGACGACATCCTCGAGACCATCGCCGTGGCGCTGGCCTCCGGAACGCAGGTCAAAACATCCAGGCCGTCACCGGGCCAATTTGAGCAGGCGTACCGCGCGGCCGAACTCCGGGGATTCCAGGCGGTCGTTTCCGTCCATATCTCCGGGGAACTTTCCGGCACTGCCGACGCGGCCCGGCTTGCTGCGGCAAAGGTGGGGATCCCCGTGGAGGTGGTGGATACCCGAACCGTGGGCATGGCACAGGGGATGGCCGTGCAGGCTGCCGTGGAGGCAGCCGCCGCCGGCGCCGACCATGCGGGGGTTGCTGCCGCGGCAGCGGCCCAGGCAGCCCGCACCAAGGTCTTCTTCTACGTCCCCAGCCTGGAACAGCTGCGGCGGGGCGGACGGATCGGCGCCGCGGCCTCGCTGCTGGGCACCATGTTTGCCATCAAACCTATCCTTGCGGTCGACGGCGGCAGGATCGTCCCGCTGGAGAAGGTGCGGTCAGGTGCCAGGGCCGTGGCGCGCCTTGAGGAAATCGTGGTGGCCGAAGCGGCGGCGCGTCCGGGAGAGGCCGTGCGCCTGGCCGTCCATCATTTCGGGAACCCCGAAGAGGCGGAGAGCCTGGCCGCGCGGCTGGAAGCGGCACTTCCCGAATGCCCGCCCGCCCAGATCAGTTCCCTCCCGGCGGTCCTCGCTGCCCATGCGGGCCTCGGCGTCCTTGCGGTCATCGTGGGCAGGACGGCCGCCGATGGCGGGACGGACGGCGGACCGGGCGCTGAAGCGCACCTTTCCACATAGCCTCTTTGCCGGCTGCCGGGCGGCGGACCGTGTTCCTAGGGTGGAGCTATGTCACGCCGGGATGCTGGAGCAGCAGGTCAGCAGGCGCGCCATGTGAGGGCGAGGCTCCATGCCACCCTGGGGGAGGGACCTTCCGGGCTCCTGCAGGACGGGGCCGGCCCCGACGGTTTTGAGTACCGGGGTTCAGGTGACGCGGGCGGAGACAAACCCGGCAGTGGCTCCGGAGCTGGTTCCGGTGTGGCGCCTTCGCTCCGGTGGCGGGTGGGGCTGCGCGTCGCCGTGCTGCTGGCTGTTCTGGCCGTGGCCGCGGGAGCCTGGTTTTGGTGGCAGGCCGGGGCGGCCGCGCCCCAGGTCCTGCCGTTGGGCGGCACCGGTTCCGGCGGCGCATCAGCAGCGGCCGGTGACCGTGGTTCCGTCCAGGGCGGGACCCCAGCCCCACCGGATTCCGGCAGCGGGCAGGGCGGCCCCGCGTCAGCGGGGACGGTGGTGGTGCACGTTGTTGGCGCCGTGGCCAGACCTGGTGTTATCCGGCTGCCGCACGGCAGCCGCGTTGACGACGCCATCGCTGCGGTGGGCGGTGCGACTCCGGACGCCGACGTCAACCGGCTCAACCTTGCCCTCGTGGTGGAGGACGGCCAGAAAATCCACGTTCCGCGGCAAGGGGAACCCCAGGCCTCCGCGGCCGGTGCCGCAGGTCCGGACGGCACTGGGTCAATGGGTGCTGGTTCAGGCACTGCGCAGCAGGGGACGGTACCCGGCCAGACCGGCGGAAAGGTCAACCTCAACACCGCGGACGCTGCCACGCTGGACACGCTGCCAAAAGTCGGGCCGGTCCTGGCCCAGCGGATCGTGGACTGGCGGAAGGAACACGGCCCCTTCAAGAGCGCGGAAGAACTGGACGCCGTCGACGGCGTGGGACCAAAAATGCTTGAGGCCTTGCTCCCGCTGGTGACGGTCTAGGGACGGCCGTGGGAGCGAATTCAGGAAGGGGAGGCCGGGACAAGGGTCAGGGAAGGAATGCGCCCGATCCCGGCGGCGGAAAGCAACGGCGCAGTCCCTGGCACCGCTTCATCGAATCCGCGGTGAATGGCCCCGGCCTGGAACCACAGGTTCCGACGCCTCCAGGCGCAACGGAAGCCTCCGGGACCACTTCTCCGCCATCGACACCGGCCCACCCACGGACCCCCTGCTTGCCGGCCACCGGGCACCGGCCGCTGCAGGGGCACTGGACGCGCGCCGTGCACCACGTGCGCCAGCGGGTGGCCGATGGCGGCAAGGCCCAGGAAAACGCTGATACCAGTCCCGCGGAACCACGACGCCGCACGGACCTCCGCCTTGCCCTTCCGGCATTGTTGGTATGGACCGCCTCAGTGGCCGGGCTCTGGCTGCCGCCTGCGGAGCTTGCAGCACTGTGCTCCGCACTGGCGGCACTTGGCGGCCTCCTCCTGGCCCGCGCGGCCAGGCATCGCACGGCACGAACTGCGCGTCCCGCCGTCGGCCACCAGGAACGGGCCGGGCCGCCCCGCGCCACCGGACGCAGCTTTCCCGCCGCCCTGGGCGTCTCCCTGATGCTGGCCGCTGCCGCCGCAGCCCACGCTGCAACGTCGTCAAGCCAACGGTTCGAGGGTCCCCTCGCCGACGCGGTCACTGCCGGCAAGTCCGTCGTCGCCATTGTGGAGGTGGCCGGAAACCCAAGTGCCATGGCAGGACCGGGCGGGTCGGCGGGACGCTGGGCAGTTCCGGTGTGGACGCAGGAAGTGACCACCGGCGGCATGCTGGTGCGGACACGGGCGCGGCTCACCATCATGGGCGGGCAAGGCTGGGGCGGGGTGGTGCCGGGGCAGACCCTGCGCGCAGCAGGAAAGCTGCGGCCGGCGGAGCCGGGGGACCAGGACGCGGGAACCCTGGCCGCCTCCACCGCCCCCGGCAAGGCCATGGGAGGCTCGCTGCTGGAGGGGGCAGCGAAGGAGCTTCGCGCGCGCTTCGTTTCCGCCGCGGTTTTCCTGTCACCTGATGCCCGCGGACTCCTTCCGGGAATGGTCACCGGAGACACCAGCGCACTGGACGAGGGACTGGACAACGCCATGAAGGCTGTGGGCATGACCCACCTAACGGCGGTCAGCGGGGCAAACTGCAGCCTGGTGCTGGGGGCCTTGCTGCTCCTGTGCCGCCGGTGCCGGCTGCCGCGTGCTCCCGCTGCGGCTGGAGCACTTTGCGGCCTGGCCCTCTTCATAGTCCTGGTGGGACCGGACGCCAGCGTCCTGCGGGCCGCTCTCATGGGTGCCATCGGGGTGGCCGCCCTCGCGGGCGGACGCCCAGGGCGCGGACTGAGCTTCCTGTGCCTCGCCGTCATCGGCCTTCTACTGGCCGAGCCTGCCCTTGGCACCAGTTTCGGATTCCTGCTGTCCGTCCTTGCCACGCTGGGGATCATTCTCCTGGGGCGGCGGATCGTCGCCTGGATTCCCGCAGCGGTGCCCCGGTGGATCGCCGCCGCCGTTGCGGTTCCGCTGTCCGCACAGCTGTTGTGCGGGCCCGTCATCGTCCTCCTGCAGCCCCGGTTCGCCACCTATTCGCTGCTGGCCAATGTCGTGGTGTCACCCCTGGTGGCGCCGGCGACCCTGCTGGGAACGGCAGCGGTGCCGCTGGTGGTCCTGCTTCCGTGGGCCGCCACGTTTCTGATCGCTGTGGCTGGAACGTTCAGCGCCGGCGTCGCCGCCACCGCCAGGTTCACGGCGCAGCTGCCCGGCTCCGCCCTGCCCTGGCCTGAGGGAGTGCCCGGGCTGCTGTCGATGGTGCTGTTGTCCACCGTTACCCTGGCGGCCGTGTGGGCAGTTGTCCGGCCCCTGCGGTTCGCCTGCCAGGTCCGGAAAGCGCACGCCGTCACGGTGGCACTGATCGGGCTGATGGAGCTGCGGCTGCAGCACATCCGCCGCAAGGGCAGCTTGGACCGCGGGCGCAGACGTGGCAGGCTGGGATCCTGCAATAAAACCTCCGGAAGGGACCTTGGATGGCCGTCGCGCAAAAGCGGGCAACACGCTCCCCGGCGTCGAACACAGCCTCCTGGCGGGACGTAGCCCCGGCCTCGATCGTGCTGATAAGCGGCCCGGAAGAGTACCTGGGCATCAGGGCCATGGACAGGATCCGATCCCAGGTCAGGGCGGCCGCGCCGGACGTCGAATTGAGCCGCATCAACGCCGCCGGCTATGACGCCGGCACCCTGACCATGCAGGTGAGCCCTTCACTGTTCGGTGAGAGCAAGCTCATTGAAGTGGAGGCCGTGGAAGGGATGAACGACGCCTTCCTGGCGGATGCCCTTGCCTACCTGCAGCACCCGGAACAGGACGCCGTCGTCGTGCTCCGGCACGCCGGCGGAGCACGCGGCAAAAAGCTCCTCGACGCCGTTAAGAAGGGTGGCTGGCCGGTCGTCGACTGCCAGCCACTGAAGAAGGATGCGGACAAGGTCTCGTTCGTCATGGCGGAGTTCAAGGCGGCCGGGCGGCGGATCAACCAGGACGCCGTCCAGGCGCTGGTGAATGCCGTGGGGGCCGACCTTTCGGAACTCGCCGCGGCGTGCTCGCAACTGATTGCCGACGCAGGGAGCACCGTCACTACTGAGACCGTGGACAAGTACTACGGCGGACGGATCGAGGCCACCGCGTTCAAGGTCGCCGACGCCGCGATGGCAGGAAACGCCCCCGTGGCGCTGTCGACGCTGCGCCACGCCCTTGCCACCGGTGCTGACCCGGTTCCGCTGGTGGCAGCCCTCGCCTCGAAGCTGAGGACTGTCGCACGGGTGGCCGGCGCCTCCGGATCGCCCGCGCAGATCGCGGCGGAACTCGGGATGCAGCCCTGGCTCGTGGAGCAGGCACAGCGGGACGTCCGGCGCTGGACCCCGGAAGGCCTGGTCCGGTCCATCCAGGCCACGGCGGAGGCTGATGCGCAGGTCAAGGGCTTGTCCCGGGACCCCGTCTACGCCGTCGAACACGCCGTGACGGTGATTGCCATGTCCGTCCAGGGCAGGTAGGCCGCAACGATTAAAAGCGTGTGGCCGGTACCTTGCGGTACCGGCCACACCATCAGTTCGTGGGAACTGGAAACCTTAGAGTGCGTTGACCTTCTTGGAGATCGCCGACTTGCGGTTCGCTGCGTTGTTCTTGTGCAGAACACCCTTGCTGACAGCCTTGTCCAGCTTACGGCTGGCAGTAACGAGCGCAGTAGTAGCAGCTTCCTTGTCAGAGGACTCAACGGCGGTGTTGACGGCGCGGATGGCCGTCTTCAGCTCAGACTTGACTGCGTTGTTGCGCAGGCGTGCCTTCTCGTTGGTCAGGATGCGCTTCTTCTGGGACTTGATATTCGCCACGTGTGAACTCTCTTTGTAATGCGGAAATGGTCTAGAGGGCTTTCAGGCTGGCCTTGACTGAGCGGCGTGGGGATACCTATGGCGGCCAGCCATCAGTGACCGTCGACCTGCACGGACACACAGCAATAAAGAATAGCAGGTCAGCGGCGGCACTGGCCATTTGGGTTGGTCAGCTCCAGCCGTGTCGCCGGCGCAGCCCGGCCGCAACTTTCTCAAACCGCGCCGCGTCCAGCACGGCGCCCTCCCGCCGGATGCTGTCAGGGCGGATCTGCAGGATACGGTCCAGGCGCACTTCACTGGGCCTGCCCTGCTTGTCCCAGTCCCCGGAACCGAGGTCCACGTAGTCGCCGGACGTTGAACCGGCAGGCACCCTGTCCCTGCTGGTCAGCATCAGTCCCAGGAGGAACGGGCCGTTATGCCCCACCAGCAGCACCGGCCGGTCCTTCCCCTTGCCGTGGTCCTCCTCGTAAGGGACCCAGGCCCACACCACCTCGCCCGGATCCGGGTCGCCGTCCGGCTGCGGTGCATACCGGACGGCGGAACGCCCGCTGTAATCACCGGGATACCCGGACCCGGCAGGACCTCCGCCGGGAGCCTGAGGCATGGCCCCCGCCCGGCGGTCCCGGTCGGGGCCCGGGGCCGGCGGGGCGGGCCGCCGTTTCTGCAGCATGCGCAGGCCGCGGCGGACAGCGTTTCCCAGGGAGCGGAGATCAATGACCATGCGAAAAGCCTATCGGCGGTGGTTCGGCATGGAACTGCCCGGCGGCGCCCTGCCCGGATGCGGTCCGCGCGTCCCGGACGTGGGACACTGGATGTTCAAGACGTGCAGCTGTTCCGCAGACGCCTATGGCGTTGCCCGGCGGGTGGCTGCTGAAAAGCCAACAGTAAGGACCCTGCGTGTCTCCCATGGCCCGCACCGCACCGGTGCCCGCCGCGACAGATCCGGCAATCATTCGGAACTTTTGCATCATCGCGCATATCGACCACGGCAAGTCCACGCTGGCTGACCGCATGCTGCAGTCCACCGGTGTGGTCCAGGCGCGTGACATGAAGGCCCAGTACCTGGACCGGATGGACATCGAGCGGGAACGTGGCATCACCATCAAGTCCCAGGCCGTCCGCATGCCCTGGGAGGTGGACGGCGTCAGCTACGCGCTGAACATGATCGACACGCCCGGCCACGTGGACTTCACCTACGAGGTATCCCGGTCACTCGCGGCCTGCGAAGGCGCCATCCTGCTGGTGGACGCGGCGCAGGGCATTGAGGCCCAGACGCTGGCCAACCTGTACCTGGCCATGGAGAACAACCTCACCATCATCCCGGTGCTGAACAAGATCGACCTTCCGGCGGCGCAGCCTGAAAAGTACGCCGCCGAGCTGGCCAGCCTCATCGGCGGCGATCCCGAGGACGTCCTGCGCGTATCCGGCAAGACCGGCGTCGGCGTCGAGGCCCTCCTGGACAAGATCGTCCGCGACCTGCCGGCGCCGAAGGGCAACCCCGATGCCCCGGCCCGTGCCATGATCTTCGACTCGGTCTACGACACCTACCGCGGCGTGGTCACCTACGTGCGTGTGATGGATGGCATGCTCCATCCGCGTGAGCGCATCCAGATGATGTCCACCAGGGCCTCGCACGAGCTCCTGGAAATCGGTGTCAGCTCCCCGGAACCCACACCGTCCAAGGGGCTCGGCGTCGGTGAAGTGGGCTACCTGATCACCGGCGTGAAGGACGTCCGGCAGTCCAAGGTGGGCGATACCGTCACCAACCTGGCCAAGCCGGCGGCAGAGTCCCTCCCCGGCTACGCCGATGCCAAGCCCATGGTGTTCTCCGGCCTGTATCCGCTGGACGGCGCCGACTATCCGGTACTCCGCGACGCCCTCGAAAAGCTCATGCTCAACGACGCCGCGCTGGTGTACGAACCGGAAACCTCGGCTGCCCTCGGCTTCGGGTTCCGCGTGGGCTTCCTGGGTCTCCTGCACCTCGAGATCACCCGCGAACGCCTGGAGCGCGAATACAACCTCGACCTCATCTCCACCGCACCGAACGTGGAATACGAGGTGACCCTGGAGGACAAGAAGGTGGTCCGGGTGACCAACCCCAGCGAGTACCCCACCGGGAAGATCGCCGAGGTACGCGAGCCCATGGTTTCCGCCACCATCCTGGCCCCCAACGAATTTGTCGGCGCCATCATGGAACTGTGCCAGTCCCGCCGCGGCGTCATGGGCGGCATGGACTACCTTTCCGAGGACCGGGTGGAAATCCGCTACCGCCTGCCGTTGGCGGAAATCGTCTTCGACTTCTTCGACATCCTGAAGTCCAAGACCCGGGGCTACGGCTCGCTGGACTGGAAGGCCGACGGCGAGCAGGCCGCCGACCTGGTGAAGGTGGACATCATGCTCCAGGGCGAACAGGTGGACGCGTTCAGCGCCATCACGCACCGGGACAAGGCGTACGCCTACGGCGTGATGATGACCGGCAAGCTGCGCGAACTGATTCCCCGCCAGCAGTTCGAAGTGCCCATCCAGGCCGCGATCGGTTCCAGGATCATCGCCCGCGAAAGCATCCGCGCCATCCGCAAGGACGTGCTGGCCAAGTGCTACGGAGGTGACATCTCGCGGAAGCGCAAGCTGCTGGAGAAGCAAAAAGAAGGCAAGAAGCGCATGAAGATGGTGGGCACAGTGGAGGTGCCGCAGGAAGCGTTCATCGCCGCCCTGACCACCGACGAATCGAAGGACAAGGCCAAGAAGAAGTGACCACCGCACAGCGGGGGACCCGCTGATGCCCAGCGTTCTTCCCCTCGGCGACCCGGCGCCGTCGGACGGTCTGCTGCCTGCCCAGGCAGCGGACGGTGCGGCGGCCCGGGCTTTCGGGTTGTACGTCCACATCCCGTTCTGCGCTGTGCGCTGCGGCTACTGCGACTTCAACACCTACACCGCCACGGAACTTGGCGGCGGAGCGTCCCAGGACGCATACGCCCAGACCGCCGTGTCCGAGGTGTCGCTGGCGGCTGCTGTGCTGTCACGTTCAGGGCTGCCGGACCGGAAGCTCAGCACCGTCTTCTTTGGCGGCGGCACGCCCACGCTGCTGCCCGCCGATGACCTCGCCCTGATCCTCCGGGCCGCCGTCGACCAATGGGGCATTGACGACGGCGCCGAGGTCACCACCGAAGCCAACCCCGATTCCGTCACGCCGGAGTCCCTTGCCGTCCTCAAGGACGCCGGGTTCACCAGGGTGTCCTTTGGGATGCAGTCCGCTGTTCCGCACGTGCTCAAGGTGCTGGACCGGACCCATACGCCCAGCCGGGTGCCGCAGGTGGTGCAGTGGGCGCGCGAGGCAGGGCTGGCTGTCAGCCTGGACCTGATTTACGGGACTCCGGGGGAGTCGCTGGCCGACTGGCGGCACTCCCTCGAAACGGCGCTTTCCTACGGGCCGGACCACATCAGCGCCTACGCGCTGATCGTTGAGGAGGGCACCAAGCTGGCCGCGCAGATGCGCCGCGGCGAAGTCCCGGGAATCGACGACGACGACCACGCCGACAAGTACGAGCTCGCCGACCAGCTGATCACCGAAGCCGGACTTGGCTGGTACGAGGTCAGCAACTGGGCGCGGACTCCGGAGCAGGCCTGCCGCCACAACCTCGCCTACTGGCGGGGTGACGACTGGTGGGGCATCGGCCCGGGCGCGCACTCACACATGGGCGGGGTCCGCTGGTGGAACGTCAAGCACCCGTCCGCTTACGCGAACCGGCTGTCGCAGGGGCTTTCGCCCGCCGCCGGCAGGGAAACCCTGGACGCGGAAACAAGGAACCTGGAGCGGGTCATGCTGGAGGCCCGCCTCCAGTCGGGACTGGATGTCTCAACGCTGAGTGCCGGGGGACGCCACGAGGTGGCCGGACTGATCGCAGCCGGCCTGGTTGATCCTGCTGCCGCATTCCGCGGACGCCTGGTCCTGACCCTCAAGGGCAGGCTCCTGGCAGACGCAGTGGTCCGCCGCATCCTGCCGGACTAGAGCCGGCCCGCGGGCAGTTGCCCTTACTTGATCCAGCGCAGGTTGTACTGGTAGCGGTGCGGCTGGCCCCGGTTGACATGGATCCCTGCCGCGACGGAGAAGCACGTGAGCGCCACCCAGATCAGCGTGGCAATGACCGCGAAGATGTTCCCGACGTAGGGGACGAACACCAGGATGTTGGCCAGCACCGCGGCGATGGTGGGCGGCAGGCTGAAGTTCAGCGCTTCCTTGGATTCCTGGGCGGTAAATGGCCCGCGGTCACGGAAGATCAAGTAGATCAGCAGCGAGGGGACGCACCCCAGGATCCCGCCGAAGTGCGCCAGCGTCGCCCACTGGCGGTCTTCGCTGGCCGTAAGCGGCAGGGCGTTGGCGGGGACGCCATGGTACTCGGAACGGCCCTGGCCGTCCCTGTGATCACGTGCGTTTTCTGCCACAGTCTGTTCCTTCGAAGGTGCAAGTGGTGCTGACTACAATTCCGGCGCGGTGCGCAGTGCCTCAGGAAACAAGGAACCGCACTACCAAGAATACTGGTTCCCGGGACGCCGTCCGCCCTTCACGGCACGGTCAGGAAATCGATGACTTCCTCGACCCTGCCCAGCAGCGACGCTTCGAGGTCCGCGTACGTGCGCACGGCGCCCAGCAGCTTCTGCCATCCCAGGCCGACATCTTCCTTGGTGGCGTGGGGCCAGCCGAAGGCTTTCAGGATCCCCGTCTTCCAGTCCTGCCCGCGGGGCACGGCAGGCCATTTGTCGATGCCAAGGACAGCGGGCCGGATCGCCTGCCAGACGTCCACGTAGGGGTGACCGACGATCAGGACGTTGCCTGCGGCGCCCGGGGAGGCCATGACGGCATCCGCGATGCGGGACTCCTTGGAGTCAGGAACCAGGTGGTCCACCAGGACGCCAAGACGGCGGCCGGGCCCCGGCCTGAAGTCCGCGACGGCTGCGGCAAGGTCGTCAATGCCGTGCAGGGGCTCGACGACGATGCCCTCCACCCGGAGGTCGTCTCCCCAGACCTTTTCCACCAGTTCGGCGTCGTGCTTGCCTTCCACCCAGATCCGGCTGGCCTTGGCCACCTGGGCGCGTTGTCCGGCGACCCGAACGGACCCCGAGGCCGTCCTGCCCGCCGCGGGACCGGCAGCGGCCGGCCGGGGGGCGGGTGGCATCAGCCGGATCGGCCGGCCCTCCAGGAGGAAGCCGAACCCAAGGCGGAAGGAACGCGATTTTCCCCTGCGGTCCTCCAGCGCCACCACATGCATGCCGCCGGATTTCTCCACCCGGGTCACGGCACCCACCCAGCCTGACTGCACTTCCTCGAGCACCATGCCGCGCTCCACGGGGACCTCAGGCAGTTCCGTCCGTGCGGGAGCGGATATGCCGCGTGGGCCCCAGTTCCGGTAATCCATGGATTTGATCCGCCTAGCGCTAGTGTTCAACTCCGCAATTTCGCCCGGAGCGGTACCAATGCTAACAACGGGCCGAGGCATAATAGACTGTTAGCACTTAGGCATGTCGAGTGCTAACCCTGGGTTGCATCGGGAGGGGCATGCGCCCCGAACCATGGATGGAGGTGGAGAGTGAGCGAGCCACGCAAGCTGGAAGTACTGCGGGCCATCGTGGAGGACTACGTCCACTCCCGCGAGCCGGTTGGGTCCAAGGCCCTGGTGGAGCGGCATCATCTTGGTGTTTCCAGCGCCACCATCCGCAATGACATGGCCGCACTGGAGGACGAGGGGCTGATCACCGCCCCGCACACCAGTGCCGGCCGGATTCCCACGGACAAGGGCTACCGGCTCTTTGTGGATCAAATCTCGGCTGTCAAGCCGCTCTCGGCCGCCGAACGCCGCGCCATCCAGTCCCTGCTCGAAGGCGCGGACGACCTCGACGACGTGCTGGAGAGGACCGTCCGGCTGCTGTCGCAGCTGACCAACCAGGTTGCCGTGGTGCAGTATCCGCACCTGAGCAGGGCACTGGTCCGGCACATCGAATTCGTCCTGCTCGCCCCGCGCAAGGTCCTCGTCGTCCTGATCGCCAACAGCGGCAAGGTGGAGCAGCGGGTGATCGACGTCGGGCAGGACCTTGGCGACGACGCACTGGCTGAACTGCGCACCCGGTTCCTCGGTGCACTGGGCGGAACACCGCTGCGCCAACTGGCCCAGGCGCTGCCCGCCGTCGTCGCCGCCACCCCGCACCCGCAGCGGCAGGCGGCACACGCATTGGCGCTCGGGCTGGAGGGCCTGGCGCAAAACAGCCGGGAGGACCGGATGGTCATGGCCGGCACCGCCAACCTGGCCAGGTCCAACGTCGACTTCCCCCTCAGCATCGGCCCGGTGCTCGAGGCGCTGGAGGAACAGGTGGTGATGCTGCGGCTGCTGAGCGAAATGGCCCAGGACCACCGCGGCGTCGCTGTCAGCATCGGACGGGAGAACCCGTACGACGGCCTTGCCGAGGCCTCCGTGGTGGCCACTGCCTACGGTCCGGACAGCTCGGCGAAAGTAGGCATCCTCGGGCCCACCCGGATGGATTACCCCACCACCATGGCCGCCGTCAGGGCAGTGGCGCGCTACCTTTCCAGGATTTTGGGGCCCTGACTCTTGGCCGCCGGAGCGCGCTTCGGCCGGAAAGCAAGAGCTGGGCCGCCCAACTGAACGCAGTACAACAAGGAAGAGATACGAACTTTGAGCAGCCACTATGACGTCCTTGGAGTCTCACCCGAAGCGACGGGTGAAGAAATCAAAAAGGCCTACCGCAAGCTGGCCCGCACCCTACACCCGGACGTAAACCCCGGTGCGGACGCATCGGAACGGTTCAAGGCAGTAACTCACGCCTACGAGGTGCTTTCGGACCCCCAGAAGCGCCGGATCTACGACACCACCGGCAATGAGAACGGCACCGACAACGGTTTCGGCGGCGCAGGCTACGCGGGCCAGGGCTTCGCGTTCCAGGACATTTTCGACACCTTCTTCGGCGCCGGCGGCACGTCCGGTCCCGCTTCCCGTATCCGCCGCGGCCAGGATGCCCTGATCAGCGTACGGATCGACCTCCGCGACGCCGTATTCGGCGTGAACAAGAAACTCGAAGTGGACACCGCCGTGGTCTGCCCCACCTGTGACGGATCCTGTTGCCGCCCCGGCACCCATCCGGAACGCTGCGACATCTGCGGCGGCAGCGGACAGGTCCAGCGGGCCGTCCGCTCCATCCTCGGCCAGGTCATGACGGCCGCCCCCTGCGGCACCTGCGAAGGTTTCGGCACCGTCATCAAGGATCCCTGCAACGAGTGCAGCGGCCAGGGCCGTATCCGCAGCCGCCGGTCGCTGACCATCAAGGTCCCTGCCGGTGTGGCCACCGGAACCCGGATCCAGCTCTCCGGCCAGGGCGAGGCTGGCCCCGCGGGCGGTCCGGCCGGCGACCTGTACGTGGAGATCCGCGTCAACAATGACGCTACCTACGTGCGGGAGGGCGACGACCTGCACGCCACCCTGCACATCCCCATGACGGCAGCCGCCCTGGGCACGGATGTCAGCCTGGAAACCTTCGACGGCACGCAGGAGATCGACGTCAAGCCCGGTACCCAGTCGGGGGAGATCATCACCCTGCGCGGCCTCGGCGTCACCCACCTGAGGGGCTACGGCCGCGGCGACCTGAAGGTCCACCTCCAGGTGGACACCCCGGCCAAGCTCGACCCCGCGCAGGAGGACCTCCTGCGCCAACTGGCCAAGCTCCGTGGTGAACAGATCACCGAGGGCAAGCTCGCTGCCAGCGGCGGCAT
The DNA here is from genome assembly GCF_059492155.1 of Pseudarthrobacter sp. Pseusp20. Classification (NCBI taxonomy): domain Bacteria; kingdom Bacillati; phylum Actinomycetota; class Actinomycetes; order Micrococcales; family Micrococcaceae; genus Pseudarthrobacter; species Pseudarthrobacter sp. Pseusp20. The sequence goes on along the minus strand of NZ_CP168521.1, from coordinate 2,621,096 downwards.
GTTCGCCAAGCTCCGGGACCGGCTCGGTAACCTGTAGCGGTGAGCAACCCCGTCTTCTTCACGCCCCCCGGTTCGCTGGCCGGGATGGCGGCCGGCCAACTCTTTGTCCTCGACGGGGCGGAGGCGCGGCATGCCGTCACCGTCAAACGGCTGTCTCCCGGCGAAGCGGTGGACATCGTCGACGGCGCCGGCACCCGGATGACCGGGAAGGTGGTGTCCGCCGCTCCCTCCGCACTCGAAGTGGAATGCGGGACGCTGACCGTTGAAGACAGGCCGGACGTCCGGCTGGTGCTGGTACAGGCCCTAGCCAAGGGGGACCGCGATGAGCTGGCCATCGAGACGGCCACGGAACTGGGCATCGACGCCGTCATACCCTGGCAGTCCGAACGGTCAATCGTCCGCTGGAAGGGCGACCGCGCAGCCCGGGCCCATGCCAAATGGGAATCCTCAGTGGCCGCGGCCGCCAAGCAGGCACGGCGCGCCTGGATCCCCGAAGTGCGGTCCGCCGTCGACACTGCCGGGCTTTCCGCTGCCGTGGAAGCTGCCGACCTCGCTGTCATCCTGCATGAGGACGCAGTTCGGCCGCTGCGCACCGTCCTTGAAGCATGGCAAGGGAAAGCAGGCTCCGGACCCCGGGAAATCCTGCTCATCGTCGGTCCGGAGGGCGGCATCAGCCAGCGGGAGGTAACGAAACTCTGCGATAAGGGCGCCGTGACCGCCCTCCTGGGGCACCATGTCCTGCGGTCCTCCACGGCCGGCCCGGCCGCCGTCGTGCTTGCCAGCGACGTCCTTGGCCGGTGGACGGCTACCGGACCTTAAAGGACCTCGTGTCCTCGTTCCGGTCCGGTTCCCCGCCGGAGCCGGCCTGGGCCACCCGCAGCATGTAATCGCCCGGCGGAAGATTCAGGGCCAGGGTGAAGACGCCGGCCTGCCCCTGTTCGGACGCAGCCGTGGTTTCACCCGCCAGGAACGGTGCTTTGCTGCCGCCGTCCGTAGACTGCAGGATCTGCCAGCGGAGCTTCGCCCCGGGCGATGTGCTGCGGCCGGTAATCTTCACGCTCCCGCCGGGCACTTCGGCGTTCTCCTGGGGATCAATGATCCAGACGGGCGCCACCAGGCCCGCGGCGCGGGTCATCAGGGCCCCGAGCTGCACTTTGCCGAAGGCCACGTAGTCCGTGTGGCCGTCCACGAGGATCCGGACCCGGATCTGCTGGCCGGTGTCGATCAGGCCCGAACTGGCGGCGGCAGCGGTTGCCGTGTAGATCAGCTGCTGGATGGCCCGGGCAGCCATGTCGGCATCGAGGTTGCTGTTGAAAGCGTCCGAGGAGACGTCGACGGTGATGACGTCCTTGCCGGAGATTGAGGTGGCAAGTTTGTCCGGGTTCTGCCAGGGCGTGAAGAAGTCAGGGTCCAGCGGCTTCTCGGACATCATGGCCCGCAGGGCGCGGGTGACCGGGTTCTCCTGTTCAGGGACGTCGCGGAATTCCCGGTAAAGAAAGATGTTCCCGCCGCTGCGGCCGATCCAGTAGACCGGCGCCTTGTTGGAGGACTGTGCGGTTTCCAGCGGGGCGCTGGTGGACAGCGTGTCCGGCATGGTGCCGCCCGTTGCCGGCACCGAGGCGATGGTGCCGGTGGGTGAGGGGCCGCCCTCGGCCGTGCAGCCCGCAAGGACCGGAACCAGGACCAGGATTCCTGCAAGGACGGCGGGGCGCAGACGGCCCATCGGTCGTCCTGCCCTTTCGGGCGCAGAGGTTTCCGGCACTGTCCTGCCCTTGTCCTTTCCTGGCGTGGCGGGCCGATCCCCCCTGGCGGCCTGGTGTTCCAGCAGATGCTGGATTTCCAGCATTGCACAGCGGCGCGGCCGCCCCGCCGCTCTTCGCCTCCGCGGGCACAACTGCAACGGGAACGATATGAGGCCGATATGAAGTTGATACCTAAGGACGTCCCGGCACCCTCCGGACGGGTTGCAGCCGCTGCTCCATGGCGGCCTGGTATCCGGCCCGGCCCCGCGCTGGCGTAAGATAAAGGGATCGCTGGGGCCAGGAGCACCGTCCAACGGGCGCCGGCATCAGCGAACGCAAACATAGATGTCGATCTTCGAGGGGACCACGGGCCTGCGGGCCAGCACCATGACTGAATCAGCAAATGGTAAGCGCCGGCTCAATACGGGCGAAGGCAGTCCGGGTGAATTCCCGCACTCCCTGCCCGGCACCCGGACTGAAGTAGTCCTCTTTGAGAACTCCGACCAGATGGTTCAATCACTCGGCAGCCATGACGAGGCGTTGCGGTTCATCGAAGAGCAGTTCCCGGCCGTCAACTTCCATGCCCGGGGTAATGAACTGTCCATCAACGGCCCCGCCGGTGATGTTCCCCGGATAATGCGGCTCCTGCAGGAAGTCCGTGGCCTGGTGGCCCGCGGCACGGTCATCACTCCTGCTGTGCTGCAGCAGCTGGTGTCCCTCCTGCGCACGCAGTCACTGCAGAATCCCGTGGATGTGCTCACCCACGACATCCTCTCCAGCCGCGGCAGGACCATCCGGCCCAAGACGCTGAACCAGAAGAACTATGTTGACGCCATCGACGCCAACACCGTGATCTTCGGCATTGGTCCGGCCGGCACCGGCAAGACGTACCTGGCCATGGCAAAAGCCGTCCAGGCGCTGCAGCAAAAAGAGGTCAGCCGGATCATCCTGACCCGCCCCGCGGTGGAAGCGGGGGAGCGGCTTGGTTTCCTCCCCGGCACGCTCAGCGACAAGATCGACCCCTACCTCCGGCCGCTCTACGACGCCCTGCACGACATGATGGACCCCGAATCCATTCCGCGCCTGATGGCGGCCGGCACCATTGAAGTGGCACCCCTGGCCTACATGCGCGGCCGGACGCTTAACGACGCCTTCATCATCCTTGACGAGGCGCAGAACACCACGCCGGAACAGATGAAGATGTTCCTCACCCGGCTCGGTTTCGGATCCAAGATGGTGGTCACCGGAGACGTCACCCAGGTGGACCTGCCGTTTGGGACGCGTTCCGGGCTGCGGATCGTTGAGGAAATCCTGCAGGGAATCGACGGCGTGAGCTTCTCGGTCCTGGATGCCGCCGACGTGGTGCGGCACCGGCTGGTCGGGGACATCGTCAACGCGTACAGCATCTGGGATGAAGCCCAGCGGAGCCGGCTCAAGCATTCAGCCGGCCGGGAAAAACGGGGGGAACACGCGTGAGCATCGAGGTGAACAACGAGTCCGGCGTCCAGGTGGAGGAGTCGGAGCTCGTGGCACTGGCGCGGTACATTTTTGAGCAGCTCTACATTCATCCGCAGGCCGAACTTTCCATCCTCCTCGTGGATGAGCCGGCCATGGAGAAGCTGCACATTGAACTGATGGACGAACCGGGTGCCACCGACGTGCTCTCGGTTCCCATGGACGAATTGACCCCGGGGACGCCCGACCGGCCCACCCCGCAGGGCATGCTGGGTGACATTGCCATCTGCCCGCAGGTTGCAAAGGTGCAGGCCCGGAACGCCGGCCACTCGCTGCAGGACGAGATGCTGCTGCTGGCCACACACGGCATCCTTCACCTGCTGGGCTATGACCATGCCGAACCGGAGGAGAAGGCAGAGATGTTCGGGCTCCAGCGAGAACTCCTGTCCGGCTTCACGGGCAAAGAAGCACCTGCAGAGACGACCCAGTGACGCAACTGCTCCTGGTCGCGGTGGCATTGGTTTTCCTTGCCGTCGCGGCCCTGCTGACAGCGGCCGAGGCCGCCTTCAGTTTCCTTCCCCGGCACGACGCCGAAGATGCTCTGCACAGGAGCCGCGGCACCGCCATGCGGCGCATCCTTGCCGAGCCCGTGGCCCACACCCGGGCGCTGCGCTTCTGGCGGGTGTGGTTCGAGATGGCCTCCGCGGTGGCCGTCGCCGTCCTGATCTCCAGCCTGCTGGCCAACGTGTGGCTTGCCGGCCTGGTGGCCACCGGCATCATGGCCCTTCTTGGGTTCGTGATCGTGGGCGTTTCGCCCCGCCAGCTGGGCAGGCTGCACTCCACTGCCGTTGTCCGCTTCACTGCCCCGATGGTCCGGTTCCTCACCAGCGTGCTGGGACCGATTCCCGGCTGGCTGGTGGCGTTGGGAAGTTCGGCGGCCCCCGGGGCGCCGGGCGGCGACGATGCGTTCTTCAGCGAACAGGAGTTCCGGGAACTGGTGGACCGTGCCAGCGAGTCCGACATGATCGAGGACACCGAAGCGGAGATGATCCAGTCGGTCTTCGACTTCGGCGACACCCTGGTGCGCGCCGTCATGGTTCCCAGGACGGACATCGTCAGCATTGACGCCGGGTCCAGCCTGCACCAGGCGATGTCCCTGTTCCTGCGGTCCGGATACTCGCGGATCCCGGTCATCAACGAGAACACTGACCACATCCTTGGCATCGTGTACCTCAAGGACGTTGCTGCAGTGATCCACCAGCTCCGTGCGGACCAGGAGCCGCCGCTGGTCGAGTCGCTGGCCCGCGAGGTGCGCTACGTGCCGGAGTCCAAGCCTGTGAGCGACCTCCTGCGTGAACTGCAGAAGGAGTCCACGCACGTTGCGATCGTGATCGACGAATACGGCGGCACCGCCGGACTGGTAACCCTCGAGGACCTGATCGAGGAGATCGTCGGCGAGATCGTCGACGAATATGACACCGAGAGCGCGGAAGCCGTCGCGCTGGGGGACGGTTCCTACCGGGTCAGTGCCCGGATGGGCATCGACGATCTCGGCGAGCTCTTCGACCTGGAAATCGACGACGACGAGGTGGACACCGTGGGCGGCCTCCTCGCCAAGGCACTTGGCCGCGTCCCGATCGTGGGCAGCAGCGTGGAAGTGCAGGGCGTATCGCTGCGTGCGGACCGGCTTGAAGGCCGGCGGAACCGGGTCAGCCACATCATTGCGGCGCCGGTACCAAGAGTAGAGACTGACCTTGAAGGCCTCCTGGAAGAGGCCGAAGCAACCCAGCAGGGAGTTCCACGTGAGCAAGAAAAATAAGGCTGCGGCCACGGACGACTTCGGCGGATTCCGCGCCGGATTTTCGGTGCTCGTCGGCAGGCCCAATGCGGGCAAGTCCACCCTGACCAACGCGCTGGTGGGCAAGAAGGTGGCCATCACGTCCGCCAAACCGCAGACCACGCGGCACACCATCCGGGGCATCGTGCACCGCGAGGACGCCCAGCTGATCCTGGTGGATACTCCGGGCCTGCACCGTCCCCGCACCCTGCTCGGCAAGCGCCTGAACGACCTCGTCGCGGATACCCTCGCCGAGGTGGACGCCATCGGATTCTGCCTGCCGGCCAACGAGAAAATCGGCCCCGGCGACAGGTTCATCGCCGCCCAGCTTGCCGCCGTCGGCCGCAAACCGGTGATCGCCATCGTCACCAAAACTGACCTCGTGGACAAGCAGGCGCTCACCGAACAGCTCCTTGCGGTGGCGGCCCTGGGCCGCGAAGTAATGGGGGAGGACGGCTGGAAGGACATCGTTCCGGTATCCGCCACTGACGGCTTCCAGGTGGAAACAGTCGCCGACGTGCTGATCAGCCACATGCCGCCGTCGCCCCCGTTGTACCCGGACGGCGAACTGACGGATGAGCCCGAGGCAGTCATGGTGGCGGAACTGATCCGCGAAGCTGCCCTTGAGGGTGTCCGGGACGAGCTTCCCCATTCCCTGGCCGTGGTGGTGGAGGAAATCGTTCCCCGGGAGGACCGGCCTGACGACAGCCCCCTGCTTGATGTGCGCGTCAACCTCTATGTCGAGCGGCCGTCCCAGAAGGCCATCATCATCGGCAAGGGCGGCAGCCGGTTGCGTGAAGTCGGGACCAACGCCCGCAAAGGCATCGAAGCCCTCCTGGGCACGCGCATCTACCTGGACCTCCACGTCAAGGTGGCCAAGGACTGGCAGCGCGACCCGAAACAGCTGGTCAAGCTGGGTTTCTGATCCACGAAAAGAACGTTCGCAGGAGTGCGGCAGGCAAGTTTTCCAGGCTGGACCACTAAAATGGACCGGATTCTGTATTTAGAGGAAGGTTCACGACGTGGGTCGAGGCCGCGACAAACGCGACAACGAGGCTGACCTGTCAGCCGGACCGGGACCGGTATCCCGCCACGCGAACGGCGGCGCCGTAGGTGCCGCCCGGCACCTCGGTACGCTGCGCGGGATGCCCATCTGGCTCAAAGCCGTCACGGGTGTCATGGCGCTGGTCCTCGTGGCCGGGATCGCCTTTGCCGGTTTTTGGTTCCTCCGGCTGCAGAACAACATCTCCAAGGCGCCGCTGAATGCCGGCGGCGAAAGCACCGAATCCCCCGGGAACGATGCCACGGGCCGGCTGCAGATCCTGATCCTCGGCTCGGACACCCGCGACGGAAAAAACTCGCAATATGGCACAGCCGACGATTCCACGGGCTATGGCAAGTCGGACGTGATGATGCTGATGGACATCTCCGAGGACAACAAGCGCGTCAACGTCATCAGCTTTCCGCGCGACCTGCTGGTGGACATTCCTGACTGCAAGGACAAGAAGACCGGCAAGGACTATCCTGCCCGCACCGGCGTCATGATCAATGAGGCCATGAGCGAGGCCGGCATCGGCTGCGCCGTGGATACCGTCAACAAGCTCACCGGCATGCAGGTGGACCACTTCATGATGGCCGACTTCAACGCCGTGAAGGAACTTTCCAACGCCGTGGGTGGTGTGGAAGTCTGCATCAGCGACGCCGTCTACGATCCTGATTCCCGGCTGCGGCTGCCGGCCGGAACCTCGACCGTGCAGGGCGAGATGGCGCTTGCCTTCCTCCGCACCCGCCACGCCTTTGCCGACGGCGGCGACCTTGGCCGCATCAAGGCGCAACAGGGCTTCCTCTCGGCGCTGACCCGCAAGATCAAGGACGATGGAACCCTGTCCGATCCCGCGAAGATGCTGAAGATCGCGGACGTCGTAACCCAGAACCTGACAGTGGATGACGGCCTTGCCTCTGTCCCCACCCTGCTGACGATCGGCAACCGGCTCAAGAACATCGACATCGGCAAGGTCGCGTTTGTCGCGGTGCCCACCACGCCGGCACCCATCGATCCCAACCGGCTGGTCATCGCCGAACCAGCGGGCGCACAGCTCTTCTCGGCAATGCGGAAGAACGTGGACCTCACCGACCCCACCGCGCCCACCACGCCGTCACCCACTGAATCGGCAACCCCGTCCGCGGCCCCTACTGAGACAGCCCCGCCGGTGCCGCCCTACAACAAGGCCATCCAGCCCGTAACCGTCGCCAACGGAAGCGGCGTCGCAGGCCGCGCCCAGGAAATCGTCCAGGCATTGGTGTCCGGCGGCTTCGCCCAGACAGGCCAGTTCCTGGCCCAGCCCGTGGCCAAGACGGCAGTGTATTACGGCAACGGCTTCGATGACGTGGCAGCAGATGTCGCTGCCATGCTGGGGATTCCTGCCACCCTGATGATTCCGGCTCCCGGCGTGACCGGCGTACAGGTTTACCTCGGCAGCGACTTCACCACCGGCACCGCCTATGAGGCCGGCAGTCCTGCCGCAGCATTGCCCCAGGACATCGTCAACCAGACCGCCGGGGACAAGGTCTGCCAGCAGGCGAATCCCGAACTGATCGTGCGCCGGTAGCGACGTTGCCTGCCGGTGGTACAGCTGCAGGCAGCAGTACCTCCGGCAGGCAACAAAATGGGCCCCGCCGGCAACGGCGGGGCCCATTTCTGTTATGCGGCTACCAGATGCTGACCCGCTCGGCGGGCGGCATCCACATGCCGTCCTCCTCGGTGACGTCGAACGCTTCGTGGAACGGATCCAGGTTCCTGGCGATCGCGTTGGTCCGGAACTCGTTGGGGGAGTGGGGATCGGTGGCAAGGCGTCGGATGGCCTCCTCCTGCCGGATGACCTGGCGCCAGCCTGCTGCCCAGGAAGCGAAGAAGCGCTGTTCACCGGTCAGCCCGTCCAGGACCTCCGGTTCCTTACCGTCCAGGCTGATCTGGTAGGCCTTGTAGGCAATGGTCAGGCCTGCCAGGTCACCAATATTTTCGCCCAATGTCAGGCGTCCGTTGACGTGGTGTCCGGGCGCTGCAGCGGGGGAGAGCGCATTGAACTGGGCCACAAGCCGCGCCGTCAGCGCCTCAAAAGCCTGGCGGTCCTGGTCCGTCCACCAGTTGCGGAGCGCTCCGCCGCCGTCGAACTGTGAGCCCTGGTCATCAAAGCCATGCCCGATCTCGTGGCCGATGACGGCGCCAATGCCGCCGTAGTTCACGGCGTCGTCCGCGTCGGCGGTGAAGAAGGGCGGCTGCAGGATCGCTGCCGGGAACACGATTTCGTTCATCATCGGGTGGTAGTAGGCGTTAACCGTCTGCGGCGTCATCAGCCACTTGTTCCGGTCCACCGGCTTGCCCACCTCATCCAGGTGCCTGTCGACGTCGGCATTGTGGGCGCGTTCGACGTTCCCCAGGAGGTCCTCGGGGTCGATCTCCACGGCTGAGTAGTCAATCCACTCGTCCGGGTAGCCGATCTTGGCCCGGAAGGCCTCCAGCTTCCGGAGGGCCTCGGCCTTGGTGTCCCCGCCCATCCATGCAACGTCATTAATGCTGCGGCGGTAGGCCTCGATAAGGTTGGCCACCAGGGTCTGCATCCGTGCCTTGTGCGATTCGGGGAAATGGCGGGCCACGTAGATCTGGCCCACAGCTTCACCAAGGGCGGCTTCGACGACGCCAACGCCGCGCTTCCACCGGTCCTTGTTGCGGGGCGTGCCGCTGATCGTGGTGCCGTAAAACGCGAAATTGGCGTCCACAAAGGCTGCCGACAGATAAGGTGCAGCGGCGCTGATGACGCGCATGGCCAGCCACTCCTGCCACGTTGCCACCGGAACTTCGTCCAGGAGGCCGGCGGCACCGGTGAAGAAGTCAGGGGTGCTCACCACGATTTCCGTACGCTTGTCTGCGTCGATTCCCGCGGCGTCGAACCACGTGGCCAGGAGGGGGAACAGCGCATTGGCTTCCTCCGCCGTCTTCAGGTTGTAGGTCTTTTGCGGATCCCGGAGGGTGACATTGTCCCAGTGGTGGGACGCGAGCTTCGTCTCCAGTTCGACAACCCGCCCGGCCGCACCATGGGGATCGGCCACCCCGGCCAGTTCAAACATTTTCTGCACGTGCGCGGTGTAGGCCGCCACGATGGGTGCGAACTTCTCTTCCCGGTAGTACGACTCGTCGGGAAGGCCCAGGCCACCCTGCCCGGTGTACAACAGGACCCGGTCAGGGTTCCCCGCATCGGGGGCCGGGTAGATGTAGAAAAGCCCGCCCACGTCCGCACGGAACAACCGGCCCGCCAGTGCGATGAGGTCAGCTACCGAGCCCGTGGCGAACACGTCGCCGAGCCGCCCGCGGATCGGCTCCATGCCCTTGCCTTCCACCGTCGCTTCGTCCATGAAGCTGTTGTAGAGGCCGCCGATCTTCCGTTCGATCCCGCTGGCGTCCGCGCCCTTGGCCGCCGCCTCCTCGATGATGTCCCGGACAGCGATTTCGGACCCGTCGCGAAGAGCGGTGAAGGTTCCCTCCAGGGGCCGGTCGTCCGGAATTTCGGTGGCTTTCAACCAGGCGCCGTTGACATGTTGGTAAAGGTCGTCCTGAGGCCGGACTGTGTGATCAATGGTGGACAGATCGATCCCCGAAATGGGCACTGCAACTCCTTTGCTGGAACGCCTGCGTCCGGCTGACCACCGGAGGCGTCTGCATGCTGGACTTTACGGACGGTAGTGCCCTTTCATCTTACGCACCCGTGTTACGCTCAAAGAGTGCGTGCAGAGCTCCTTCTCCTTAGCTGCCGCGGCGAGGCCACAGACGCTATCTAGCGCACGGCCCACCCTCGCTGCGGAGTTTGTGTTGCCCGGCCACCCTTTCACTGAAGATCGATAGAAAAGGCCACGAACATCATGCGTAACGCACAAAAGCCCTCCGGAATGCCCGCCCACCGGTACACGCCCTTCCAGGACCTGATCAAGGTTGAACTGCCGGACCGCACCTGGCCGGACAAGATCATCACCAAGGCCCCGCGGTGGTGCGCGGTGGACCTGCGCGACGGAAACCAGGCCCTGATCGATCCCATGAGCCCGGCGCGCAAGATGAAGATGTTCGACCTGCTGGTCCGCATGGGCTACAAGGAAATCGAGGTCGGTTTCCCGTCCGCTTCCCAGACGGACTTCGACTTTGTCCGCCAGCTCATCGAGGGCAACCACATCCCGGACGACGTCACCATCCAGGTCCTGACGCAGGCGCGGGAACACCTCATCGAACGGACCTACGAGTCCCTGGTGGGTGCCAAGCAGGCCATCGTCCACCTCTACAACTCCACGTCCGTGCTGCAGCGGCGCGTGGTCTTCAACCAGGACGAGGACGGCATCCTGGACATCGCACTGCAGGGTGCCCGCCTGTGCAAGAAGTACGAGGAAACACTCGTGGACACGCACGTGACCTACGAGTACTCCCCGGAGTCCTTCACGGGTACGGAGCTCGAGTACGCCGTCCGGGTGTGCAACGCCGTCGCCGATGTCTTTGAAGCGTCCGCCGACCGGCAGGTGATCATCAACCTGCCCGCCACGGTGGAAATGGCCACGCCCAACGTCTACGCCGATTCCATCGAGTGGATGAGCCGGCACCTGCACCCTCGGGACGGCATCATCCTGTCCCTGCACCCGCACAACGACCGCGGAACCGGCGTCGCCGCCGCCGAGCTGGGCTACATGGCAGGCGCCGACCGCATCGAGGGCTGCCTCTTCGGGAACGGCGAACGCACAGGAAACGTGGACCTGGTGACGCTGGGCCTGAACCTGTTCGTCCAGGGCATCGACCCCATGATCGACTTCTCCAACATCGACGACGTCCGGCGCACCGTGGAGTACTGCAACCAGCTGCCCGTCCCGGAACGTTCGCCGTACGGCGGCGACCTGGTGTTCACCGCCTTCTCCGGCTCCCACCAGGACGCCATCAAGAAGGGCTTCGAAGCGCTGGAGCGCGATGCTGCAGCAGCCGGCAAGCCCGTGGACGACTTCACCTGGCAGGTTCCGTACCTCCCCGTGGATCCCAAGGACCTGGGCCGCAGCTACGAGGCCGTCATCCGGGTGAACTCCCAGTCCGGCAAGGGCGGCGTGGCCTACCTGCTGAAGAACGAGCACAGCCTGGACCTGCCGCGCCGCGCGCAGATCGAATTCTCCGGCGTCATCCAGCGCCGCACCGACACCGTGGGCGGGGAAGTCAGCGGCGCGCAGCTGTGGCAGATCTTCCAGGACGAATACCTGCCGTCCGGCCGGGCCGACGGGCAGTGGGGCCGCTACTCGCTGGGGGCCGTCAAGACGGAAACAGACGCCGACGGCGGCATGACGCTGCACGCGTCGCTCACCATCGATGGTGCCCAGGTCAGCCGCACCGGCACCGGCAACGGCCCCATTGCGGCCCTGCTGAACATCCTGCATGAGGACGGCGTGGATGTCCGCGTGCTGGACTACAGCGAACACGCGTTGTCCGAAGGCGGCAACGCCATGGCCGCGGCCTACGTCGAATGCGCGGTGGGGGAGCGGGTGCTGTGGGGTGTAGGCATCGATGCCAACACCAGCATGTCCTCCCTCAAGGCCGTGATCTCCGCGGTCAACCGCGCCATCCGGGACGCCCAGGCCTGATACCCGCCGGTGGTGCCGCCGGTTTCCACCGGAGGCACCACCGTGGCCTTGCAGCGAGCTGCCGGGCAGGATGGGAAGATAGAGCGTGGTCCAACACTCTTTTGCCTCCCGGGCGTACCGGGACGACGCCGTAGTGCTCCGTACCCACAAGCTGGGCGAGGCGGACCGGATCATCACACTCCTGACGAAGCACCACGGGCAGGTCCGTGCCGTCGCCAAGGGAGTGCGCCGCACCAGCAGCCGTTTCGGTGCCCGGCTTGAGCCCTTCATGGTGGCCGATCTCCAGTTGGTGTCAGGGCGGACGCTGGACATCGTCACGCAGGCCGTGGCAAAGGGTGCATACGGCGGAAGCATCGCCGCGGACTACGGCAGGTATACGGTGGCCGCCGCCATGACGGAGACGGCTGAGAAACTGACGGACGTCGACGGCGAGGCCGGTACCGCACAATACAACCTGCTGGTGGGCGCCCTCGCTGCGCTGAGCCGCAACGAACATGCGGCTGGCCTCATCCTGGACTCCTACCTTCTGCGCGCCCTTGCCACCGGCGGGTGGGCGCCCAGTTTCACGGACTGCTCCCGCTGCGGCATGCCGGGCCCGCACACGGCCTTCTCCGCGCCCCTTGGCGGCATGGTTTGTGCACAGTGCCGGCCGCCCGGTTCCCCCGCACCCGCTGCAGAGACCGTGACGCTGCTGGCAGCGCTGCTGACCGGGGACTGGACGACGGCGGATGCTTCCCTGCCGCAGCATCGCAAGGAAGCAGCGGGCCTGGTGGCCGCGTACCTGCAGTGGCATCTGGAACGAGTACTGAAATCTCTCAAACATGTGGAGCGTAGCTGACAGTGGCCCTGGGAAAAAAGAACAACGCACCGCGCCGGCGCACGCATCCCGTGGTGGCGCCGTACCCGCACCCGTCCGGCGCGGTGGCACCCACTATTCCGGCTGAATTCATTCCCCGGCACGTGGCCATCGTCATGGACGGCAACGGCCGCTGGGCCAACCAGCGGGGATTGCCGCGGATCGAGGGGCACAAGGCAGGGGAGCCGGCGCTGCTCGATGTCATGGCAGGGGCCATCGAACTGGGCATCGAGTACGTCAGCGTGTACGCGTTCTCCACGGAAAACTGGCGCAGGTCGCCTGAGGAAGTCCGCTTCCTGATGGGATTTAACAAGGATGTGCTGCGAAGGCAGCGGAACCAGTTGGACGACTGGGGCGTGCGGGTCCGCTGGGCGGGGCGCCGGCCGCGGCTGTGGGGTTCGGTCATCCGTGAGTTGGAGGAAGCCGAAGAGTTCACGGCGGCCAACACCACCTGTAACTTGACCATGTGTGTTAATTACGGCGGCAGGGCAGAGATCACTGACGCGGTCTCAGCGATTGCCGCCGATGTGGCGGCAGGCAAGTTGAAGCCTGGCGCCATTACCGAGCGGACCATCCAGAAGTACCTGGACGAGCCCGACCTGCCTGACGTGGACCTGTTCCTGCGCAGCTCGGGGGAGCAGCGGCTGTCCAACTTCATGCTCTGGCAGTCGGCCTACGCGGAGTTCGTGTTCATGGACACGCTGTGGCCGGATGTGGACAGGCGCACGCTCTGGGCCGCCGTCGAGGAGTATGCCAGGCGGGACCGCCGGTACGGTGGCGCCGTGGACGCCGCCGCTGCTCCCTCGGCGCCCGCTGCCCCGGCGGAATAGCTTCATCCATACGCCCGCAACCAGCGGGCCAGCCGCCTGTAGGCATCGGCCCGGACCGGTTCGGGTGACAGGAAGACGTCGTGCAGCGCGCCGTCGATCCGCTCCACGGTTACGGTGCGGCCCAGGGTGAGGGCCCTGGCGCTGATGGTGTTGACGTCCAGGACCGCGTCGGTGCGGCGCATTTCCTCGGACCAGAGGAGCCCGTTCGCGCTGCCCTTGGAAAGCAGTACCAGGATCGGCGCCTGGATCCCCAGGCCGCGGGCCACCTTCGCCTGCCCGGCGAGCACCGCCCTAAGCCAGCCGGCGCGCACCGGAAAGGCCATGCGGGGGCGGTACCGCTCGTCAAGCGGCCACTCGCCCTCGGCAGAGCTGCTGATGGTCCGCCAGTAGTGGCCGCGTTCCGGCAGCCGGAGGACCATCTCAGGGCGGAAGCGGGCCAAGGGGCGCACCATGCTGGATGCAGCGCGCCGCACCAGCGGACTGCCGTGCATTTCCAGCCATGGACTGTTGAGGATCAGCAGCGAAACAGCTTCCGGATGGCGGGTGGTCCACAGGGCTGCCACCAGGCCGCCCGTGGAGTGGCCCATCAGGGCCAGGGGACCCGGTGCGCCTGCATCCCGGATGATGCGGATTGCCTCTTCGATTTCAGCGTCGTAGGCGGCGAGGTCGGCCACGTACCCGCCCGGTGCTTCCGGACGAAGGCTTCGTCCGTGGTTGTGCATGTCCAGGGCATAGAAGTCGTAGCCGGCCGCAGCCCAGAACCGTGCCAGGTCCACGTTGAAGAAATAATCGCTCCAACCGTGCAGGAAGAGCACGGCCCGGCGGCTGCCGCCGGCAGGGTCCCTGTCGGGAGATGGCCGGACGCGCACCAGCGTTGCCCTCCGTTCAACCCCGTCACGTCCGGTGGCCGCGAAGGAGTGTGACTCGAAGTCACCGCCCAGGATGTCCTGCTGCCACTGCATGCCCATCATGCTAAACCGGCACACCGGACCGCGCTGTCCGAACTGCGGCGCCCGAAATGCGCTTTCCGAACTGTGCTGTCCGAACTGCGGCGTCTCCGTTTTGGTGCGGCGCCCCCGGAGACGGGAAACTGGAGGCATGCGCGTTTATCCCACTTTCTTCAGGCTGGCCTTTTCATGGATGGACGCCGAGCGCGCCCACAAGATCGGATTCAAGGGGATACGGCTCGCACATTCTTCCGGTGCGGGGAGAGTCCTGCGGAAACTGACTGCTCCGGCGCCGTCGCTCCAGACCACAGCCTTTGGCGTCACCTTTCCGTCACCGTTCGGGCTGGCTGCCGGCTTCGACAAGGAAGGGCACGGCATCGAGGCCCTCACGGAGCTTGGATTCGGACACATTGAAGTGGGCACCATCACCGGCCAGGCGCAGCCCGGCAACGAAAAGCCGCGCTTGTTCCGCCTGGTCCAGGACCGGGCCGTCATCAACCGGATGGGATTCAACAACGACGGCGCCTCCGCCGTTGCACCCCGGCTCAGGGCAGCACGCGCCGCGCTCCAGCGGCGGTACCCGGAGGTTCGTCCGGTCATCGGCGTCAATATCGGCAAAACCAAGGTGGTGGAACTGGCCGATGCCGTGGACGACTACCTGGTGAGCGCCCGCAGCCTGGCGCCTGCCGCCGACTATTTGGTGGTAAACGTCAGTTCCCCCAACACCCCGGGCCTGCGGTTGCTCCAGGACGTGGAGACGCTCCGGCCGCTCCTGACAGCCGTGGGGCAGGAAGCGGACCGGGCCGCGGGCCGGCATGTGCCCCTGCTGGTCAAGATTGCCCCGGACCTCAGCGATGAGGACATCGACGACGTCGCGCGCCTTGCCCTCGACCTGAAGCTGGACGGCATCATCGCCACCAACACCACCATTGGTCGTTCAGGACTGTCCTCGCCGGCAGAAGAGGTGGCGAAGTGCGGAGCCGGCGGCCTCTCCGGTGCACCATTGAAGCAGCGTTCGCTGGAGGTGCTGAAGCGGCTCAGGAACGCTACGGGCGACGCCCTGACCTTGGTGTCCGTTGGCGGCGTGGAGTCGGCCCGGGACGTCCAGGAAAGGCTGGACGCCGGTGCAACCCTGGTGCAGGGCTACACCGCGTTCCTTTACGAAGGACCGTTCTGGGCGGCACGGATCAACAAGCAGTTGGCAAAGAACCGCCGCTCCTAGGCGCTGCAGGCAGGTTGCTGCGGGAAAGCGGATCCCGATAAAAACGAAAAGCCCGGCGGAACACCGCCGGGCTTTTCGTTCTTAAGTGGATGCAGGGTCAGGCAGGGTACTGTCCGCGCTGGACCTGGGGCTTGGGCAGCCGCAGTTTCCGGAACTGCAGGGACCGCATGGAGCCGTACCAGACAGTACCGCGCTCCACCTCGCCGAACTTTTCCGCCAGCCGCTTGCGGAGCTTGCGCGACAGAATGAAGACGTCCACGAAGACTGCCAGGAACATGACCCAGAAAGCGCCCAGGACGTAAATCATCATGTCGCTGGAGGCCGGGACCACCAGGGAAACCAGCACAAAGACCAGGGCGCCGAACATCAGGTATTCGCCAAGGTTGAACCGCGCATCCACAAAGTCGCGGGCAAACCGTTTCTGCGGACCCTTGTCGCGCAGCGGCAGGAACTTCTCGTCGCCGGTGTCCATGGCCCGCCGCATCTTGAGGCGCTGGTCCTGGATGGCCTGGCGTTCGGCAGCCTTGGACGCCTTGCGGTCCTCAGGCACGAGCGGGCGCTTGCGGGCAGCTTCCTGGGCCTTCCGGGTGGGGGTAGGGGCACCCTTGCCCGCGG
This sequence comes from Pseudarthrobacter sp. Pseusp20, assembly GCF_059492155.1. Taxonomy (NCBI): domain Bacteria; kingdom Bacillati; phylum Actinomycetota; class Actinomycetes; order Micrococcales; family Micrococcaceae; genus Pseudarthrobacter; species Pseudarthrobacter sp. Pseusp20. The sequence goes on along the minus strand of NZ_CP168521.1, from coordinate 2,604,938 downwards.
CACTGTTCTGCCGCGCCGCCGTCTCCGCTGCCTGCTGGTCTATGGTTTCCTGCGCCGAGGGCGCTTCTTTTCTACGTCCGAACACCAGAACAGAATACCTTGCAGCAGCCCGCCCGCTGCCTGCCCCCGCGTCTGCGGCGGCAGGCCGCGGAATGTGACGGGGGTAATGTTTTGGCCATGACTTCATCACCCGCGGCCACCCCGCACAGCACCACCGGAACATCAGGACCAGGCCCTGAGGCCATCGGCAGGACGGAAGATCTCCGTGCTGCGGTGGACCGTTCCTTCGATCAAACTTTGGCACGTCTCAAGGACCTCGTGGCCATCCCGGGCATCGCCTGGCCAAGCTTCGACCGCATGCCACTGGAGCGCAGCGCGGAGGCCGTCGCCGAACTCCTCCGGGGTGTGGGGATCGGCGGGGTCCAGGTCCTGTCCGTCAACAAGGCCGACGGCACGCCAGGCGGGCCGGCCGTCGTCGCCCGCCGGCCTGCCGCAAAAGGAAAACCGACCATCCTGCTTTACGCCCACCATGACGTCCAGCCGGTGGGGGACGAGTCCCTGTGGGAAACAACGCCGTTTACCGCCGTCGAGAAGGACGGCCGCCTCTACGGCCGCGGCGCCGCTGACGACAAAGCCGGCATCATGGCACACATTGCTGCTTACGCAGCCGTTTCGGAAGTCCTCGCCGATTCCCTGGGGCTGGGCGTCACCTTCTTCATCGAGGGGGAGGAGGAAGCAGGATCGCCCACGTTCCGGACATTCCTGGAGGCGAACCGCGAGCTGCTCCGCGCAGACGTCATTGTGGTGGCCGACTCCAGCAACTGGAAGGTCGGCGCACCTGCCCTGACCACCAGCCTGCGTGGGCTCGTGGATGGCACGATTGAGGTGCAGGTCCTTGACCATGCGGTGCATTCCGGCATGTACGGCGGCCCGGTGCTGGATGCCCCCACCCTGCTGTCCCGCCTGATCGCCACCCTTCACGACACGGATGGGAACGTGGCCATTGAGGGCCTGGTGTCCAGCGACACGGCCGGGGTCGACATGCCGGAGGCGGATTACCGCGCCGATGCCTCCGTGCTCGACGGCGTCCGGCTGGCTGGAACGGGAAGCATCGCCTCGCGGCTGTGGTCCAAGCCGGCATTGTCAATCATCGGCTTCGACGCACCCGCCGTGGACGTTGCCTCCAACACCCTCCTTCCGCGCGCACGGGCAAAGTTCAGCCTGCGGCTGGCGCCGGGCCAGGTTCCCGCGGAGGCCATGGAGGCGGTCCGCCGCCACGTGGAGGCCAACGCCCCATTTGGTGCGAAGGTCGTCTTCACTCCGGGGGAGGCAGGCAATCCGTTCCGGACGGACACTTCCTCTGCTGCGGCAACGGTTGCGATGTGGGCCCTGGGCGAGGCCTGGGGAGTTCCCGCCGTCGAAACCGGAATCGGCGGTTCCATCCCGTTCATTGCCGACCTGACGGACCTGTACCCCGAAGCGCAAATCCTGGTGACGGGCGTGGAAGACCCGGATTCACGGGCACACAGTGCCAACGAGTCCCTGCACATCGGTGACTTCCGCAACGCCATCCTGGCCGAGGCCCTCATGCTCGCGCGGCTGAACAGTGAAGGCCTTTCAGCCGGCAAGTGATGGGCCTTCCGTCGTGAACGCCGGGCAGGCGGCTGTCAGGGAACAACCGGCGTGCTTTGACGGTTACGCCAGGAGTTAGAGCTACAGGACTGCCGCGCGTAGCATGTAGCTATAGCCCATACCGTATTTGTAGGGGCAGGCGCCGTTACGGCGACGCCGCCAGACCGTCCTAAGAAGGTAGGCCAATGAGCACCGCAACCAACGAAAACAGCACCGCCGCCACAAGCGTGGCCAGCGACGAACTGCCCGTTCACGAGGTCAACCTGACCGATGTCGCTGCAGGCAAGGTCCGCAGCCTCCTGGAACAGGAAGGCCGCACCGACCTGCGCCTGCGCGTGGCCGTGCAGCCTGGCGGATGCTCGGGGCTGATCTACCAGCTCTACTTCGACGAACGGCTCCTTGATGGTGATGCCGTGCGCGACTTCGACGGCGTCGAAGTCGTCGTGGACAAGATGAGCGTGCCGTACCTGAGCGGCGCCAGCATCGACTTCGAAGACACCATCTCCAAGCAGGGCTTCACCATCGACAATCCGAACGCCGGCGGCTCCTGCGCCTGCGGCGATTCATTCCACTAAGCCGGTTATTTCGCCTGATGTCCGCGCCGGGTTTCCTGCCGTCCAAAACGGCATGGGGGCTCGGCGCCGACATGTGGGCGAAACGCCCGGCGGAGCGGTAAGCTCTACACCGAGTAGTAAAACTTTTTTGTGCCCGGAGCGCCGATGGCTGCCCGGACAACAGCAACAAGTAGGAAGGGCCGTCTGTGAGTTCGCAGAACCGAACCGGCAGCCGACGCAAAACGATCACCACGATCTCAAGCTTGGCAATTGCCGGCGCGTTGGTTTTGACCGGATGTTCGCCAGAGGTAGAGAAAGGGTGGATGCCCACTGAACGTGGCACCACCAGCAACACCGACCGCATCATGGACCTCTGGGTCAACTCATGGATTGCTGCGCTCGTGGTGGGCACCATTACGTGGGGCCTGATCATCTGGTGCCTGGTCGCTTACCGGCGCCGCAAGGGAACCGTGGGCTTCCCGCGGCAGACCAGCTTCAACCTTCCGCTGGAAGTTTTCTACCTGACCATCCCCATCTTCATGGTCCTGGTGTTCTTCTACTTCACGGACCGCGACCAGCAGGCGATCGATGACCGTTCACAGCCGGCCGACGTCGTAGTGGACGTCCGCGGCAAGCAGTGGGCCTGGGACTTCAACTACAAGTCCGGCGACGTCATCCAGGAAGACCTGCACGAAGCCGGTGTCCAGGCCCACCTCACCGGCAACACCATCGACAAGGAACAGCTCCCCACCCTGTACCTGCCGGTGAACAAGTCTGTTGACCTCGAACTCAACGCCCGCGATGTCATCCACTCCTTCTGGGTTCCCGCCTTCCTGCAGAAGCGCGACATGATCCCCGGCAAGACCAACTACATCCGGTTCACCCCCACTAAAGAGGGCACTTACGACGGCAAATGTGCCGAACTCTGCGGCGAGTACCACTCCGAAATGCTGTTCCGCGTCAAGGTGGTGTCGGAATCCGAATTCCAGGCCCACATGGACCAGCTCAAGGCCGAAGGCAACACCGGCCTGCTCGGTGCCGAGTACGACCGCAACCCGAACCTGAACGAAACCAAGTAAGGGGAGCGACGTGGCTACGTACACCCAATCCGCACCTGCGGGAGTCCTGTCGGCTCCCGTGGTACCTAAATCCAAGGGGCGCATCGTCGTCAACTGGATCACCTCCACCGACCACAAGACCATCGGGTACATGTACCTGATTGCGTCCTTCGTGTTCTTCTGCCTGGGCGGTGTCATGGCGCTGCTCATCCGCGCCGAGCTGTTCGAGCCCGGCATGCAGATCCTGCAGACCAAGGAACAGTACAACCAGCTGTTCACCATGCACGGCACGGTGATGCTGCTGATGTTCGCCACCCCGCTGTTTGCCGGGTTCGCCAACGTGATCATGCCGCTGCAGATCGGCGCTCCTGACGTGGCGTTCCCGCGCCTGAACGCGTTGGCCTTCTGGTTCTTCCTGTTCGGTTCCACCATCGCGGTGTCCGGCTTCATCACCCCGCAGGGCGCAGCGTCCTTTGGCTGGTTCGCCTATGCGCCGCTGTCGAACACGACGTTCACCCCGGGCATCGGCGGTGACCTGTGGGTCTTCGGCCTGGCGCTGTCCGGCTTCGGCACCATCCTTGGTGCGGTCAACTTCATCACCACCATCATCTGCATGCGCGCCCCGGGCATGACCATGTGGCGGATGCCCATCTTCACCTGGAACACCCTGATCACCGCCATCCTGGTGCTCATGGCATTCCCGCCGCTGGCCGCCGCCCTGTTCGCGCTCGGCGCGGACCGCAAGTTCGGCGCCCACATCTTCGATCCCGAGAACGGCGGCGCTGTTCTTTGGCAGCACCTGTTCTGGTTCTTCGGCCACCCGGAGGTGTACATCATTGCGCTGCCGTTCTTCGGCATCGTGTCGGAGATCTTCCCGGTCTTCAGCCGCAAGCCGATCTTTGGCTACAAGGGCCTGGTCTACGCCACTATCGCCATTGCAGCCCTGTCCGTCACGGTGTGGGCCCACCACATGTACGTCACCGGCGCCGTCCTGCTGCCGTTCTTCTCCTTCATGACCATGCTCATCGCGGTGCCCACCGGCGTAAAGTTCTTCAACTGGATCGGCACCATGTGGCGCGGCTCGTTGACCTTCGAAACGCCGATGCTCTGGAGCATCGGCTTCATGATCACCTTCCTCTTCGGCGGCCTCACCGGCATCATCCTGGCCTCCCCGCCGCTGGACTTCCACGTTTCGGACTCCTACTTCGTGGTGGCGCACTTCCACTACGTGGTGTTCGGCACCGTGGTGTTCGCCATGTTCGCCGGGTTCTATTTCTGGTGGCCCAAGTGGACCGGCAAGATGCTCAACGAGCGCCTGGGCAAGATCCACTTCTGGCTGCTGTTCCTGGGCTTCCACGGCACCTTCCTGATCCAGCACTGGCTCGGCGTCGAGGGCATGCCCCGCCGCTACGCCGACTACCTCGTGGAGGACAACTTCACCTGGATGAACCAGTTCTCCACCGTGGCATCGTTCGTGCTGGGTGCGTCACTGATCCCGTTCTTCTGGAACGTCTACATCACCTGGCGCAGCGCCGAAAAGGTCCAGGTTGATGATCCGTGGGGCTTCGGTGCTTCGCTGGAGTGGGCCACGTCCTGCCCGCCGCCGCGCCACAACTTCACGTCCCTGCCCCGGATCCGTTCGGAGCGTCCCGCCCTGGACCTGCACCACCCGGAACTTCGTCAGGTCCACACCGTTGAGTCGCCGGCACCCGCAGCAGCGGTCCTCGGCAACGCCGACCAGAAGGACACCGCACAGTGAAAATCGAATCCTGGATCTTTGGTTCTGGAGTCTTCTTCTTCGTTCCCGTCGCTCTGGTCTACGGATTCCTGACCAACTGGGGTGAGTGGGTCGGCATCCTGGGCATCCTGCTTGTGGGTGGCCTCGCCGGCATGATCGGGGCCTACCTCGGCTTCACCGGAAGGCGCGTCGGTCTTCGTCCCGAGGACCGCAGCGACGCTGAAATCCACGAAGGCGCCGGCGAGCAGGGGCACTTCAGCCCCTGGAGCTGGTGGCCTCTGGTCCTGGGCATCGCCTGCGCCACCGGCTTCCTGGGCCTGGCCGTAGGCGCCTGGGTCATCTTCATCGCAGGTGGCCTCGCCATCGTGGCCCTCGTGGGCTGGGTGTACGAGTACAGCCGCGGTGACCACGCGCACTAAGCAAGCAAACGAATAACGACGTCGGGCCCCACCTTCCGGTGGGGCCCGACGTCGTTATTGCGCTTTTGGAAGCCCCTAGATGGCTCCCTGCGACTCTAAAAGTCCTCGAAGCTCCCGCAGCGCGTTCTCGGCCTGCTCGCGCCCCAGGCCGCCTTCCAGCGCACTGTCGCTAATGGACAGCTCCACCTCACAGCCTTGTGGGAAGTCAGCCGTCATCACCTGAAGCAGGGAACGGGCATCGGCCTTGTCTGCGCCTGCCTTGCTGATGGTCACCGGCAGGCCCGTGTCGGTGACGGCTCGGACAAACACCGCGGCGGAACGTGCATGCAGGCCCGCGGGCGCTGCCACCACGGCCTTTTCTGTTGGCAAAGGGACTCCTTCTGTGAAAGACGGCCCCCTCCGTCTCGTGGCAAAATTTCCAGACCAAATATAGCTGCCTGCACGGATGCGGCGCGAAAGATTGCCGCGGTCCGTGGCTGGTCTAGACCGTTCTAAAATTGAGGGGACACCCAACGGCAGGAGAACGATCATGGCAGCTGGCGCCGCCGCAATCACGGGGGAAATAGACCGCAGCAGCGGAACGGCCATCTACGTCCAACTCCGGGAAATCCTTCGCGCGTACATCGCGGAGTCATGCCCGCCGGGTTCAGCCCTGCCCTCGGAACGGGACCTCGCCGAACGGTTTGGGCTTGCAAGGATGACGGTGCGGCAGGCCATCGATGCACTGGTGGGGGAGGAGGTCATCGAGCGGGTGGTGGGCCTGGGAACCTTCGTCCGGCGGCCGAAAGTCGACCTGCAGGTGAAGCTCACGTCCTACAGCGAAGAAATGCAGCGGCGCGGCATGGTGCCTGCCGCCAAAGTGCTCAGCTTCGAACAGATCGGTGCCAGTGCGTTCCTGGCCCGTGAATTGCAGCTGGACGAGGGCACCCCGCTGGTCCGCTTCCGCCGGCTGCTTCTTGCGGATGGGGAGCCCATGAGCGTGGACGAAAACTTCATACCGGCTCATCGGGTCCCGGGACTGCTGGACGGCGAGCCGCCCACGTCGCTCTACAACGTCCTCAGCGAGCAGTACGGGCTTGTTATGGAATGGGGGGAGGACATGATCGAGGCGACGGCGGCGTCTCCGTCCACGGCGCGCCTCCTCAACGTCGAGGTGGGGGCACCATTGCTGAAGATCCAGCGGCATGCCTTTGTGGCCCGGGCAATGGTTGACTACTCGGTCTCCTACTACCGTGCGGACCGGTACAAGCTGTGGGTGCCCCTGCAGCGGCCCGGAGCCAGGAGGGCCCGCAACCACTAGCCGCCCCAACCATCCGTTCCCCTGCGGGGGGGCGTGGGCAGCACACCCCAGGAAAACAGGAAAGGCCCGATCCGGATGGATCGGGCCTTTCCTGTTGGAACAGAAGCCTAGTGGGTCAGGCTCTTGCTTCCTTCTGCCGCCTCAACAGCCTCGTGTCCGTGGCCGTGTGCGGCCTCCAGCTCAGCGGGCGTGGCCGGGGCTACGCGGTCCTCGAAGAACCAGCGGGAGAGGAATGCGCGGCGCTTTTCCTTGCGGGTGACCACGCCGTGCTCGTTGGGGACCGCAGGAAGGACCTGAGGTGACTCAAAGCCCACCAGCTTGTACCGCTTGTACTCATCCAGGGGCGCGTGCACCTCGATGAACTCACCGTGGGGAAGACGGACGATGCGTCCGGTTTCACGGCCGTGGAGGGCGATCTCCCGGTCCTTGCGCTGAAGCGCCAGGGCAACGCGCTTGGTAACCACGAATGCGATCACCGGACCGATGAAGAACAGGGCCCGCAGCCAGTACGTGACGTCGTTCAGGGAAACGTGGAAGTGCGTGGCGATGAGGTCCGAACCAGCAGCGGCCCACATGACGCAGTACCAGACGAAACCTGCCATGCCGATGGCGGTACGGGTGGGCGCGTTCCTGGGGCGGTCCAGGACGTGGTGTTCACGGTCGTCCTTGGTCACCCAGCGCTCGATCCACGGGTACGTGAACATCACGGTGAACAGGATGCCGGCCGGCACGAGGGCCGGCAGCAGGACGTTGAATGTGAAGACGTGTCCGAAGAAGATTTGCTCCACGTGCCAGTTGCCGAAGGTGCCCGGCATCAACCGGAGTGCGCCGTCGACGAAACCGATGTACCAGTCAGGCTGCGTACCGGCCGACACAGGGGAGGGGTCGTACGGGCCGTAGTTCCAGATCGGGTTGATGGTGAAGAACGCGGCCATCAGGGCAATGACGCCGAAGACGATGAAGAAGAATCCACCGGCCTTCGCTGCGTACACCGGACCGAGGGGGTAGCCGACGACGTTGTTGTCGTTGCGTCCCGGACCCGGGTACTGCGTGTGCTTGTGCACCACCACCATGAACAGGTGGGCCACGATCATCAGCAGGATCAAGGCCGGTACCAGCAGGATGTGCAGCATGTACAGGCGGCTGATGATGGCCGTTCCCGGGAATTCCCCGCCAAACAGGAAGAACGAGATGTACGTTCCGATGACCGGAATGGACTTGATGACACCGTCGATGATGCGCAGGCCGTTGCCGGACAGCAGGTCATCGGGGAGCGAGTAGCCGGTAAAGCCTGCAGCCATCGCCAGGATGAGCAGGACACAGCCCACAACCCAGTTCATTTCACGCGGCCGGCGGAACGCACCGGTGAAGAAGACCCTCAGCATGTGTACTGCCACCGACGCAACGAACAGCAGTGCTGCCCAGTGGTGCACCTGGCGCATGAACAGGCCGCCACGGACATCGAAGGAGATGTTCAGCGATGAGCTGTATGCCACCGACATCTCCACGCCCTTCAGCGGAACGTAGCCGCCGTCGTAGTGCGTCTCCGCCATTGACGGGTCGAAGAAGAACGTCAGGAAGGTACCCGACAGCAGCAGGATGACGAATGAGTACAGCGCCACTTCACCAAACATGAACGACCAGTGGTCCGGGAAGACTTTGCGGCCGAACTCGCGGAGGATCCCCGAACCGCCGACTCGTGAGTCGACGAAGTCGGTGATCCGACCTGTCTTGGTTTTGGCGACGAAAGCCGGCTCAGCTGTTGATGCTGCGCTCATGCGAATCACGCTCCCAGTAACTTGGTCCTACGGGTTCATGGAAGTCGCTGGTAGCGACCAGGTAGCCCTCGTCATCAACTGCGATGGGCAGCTGGGGGAGAGGACGGCTGGCGGGGCCGAAGATCACCTTGCACTCCTGCGTGAGGTCAAAGGTGGACTGGTGGCACGGGCACAGCAGGTGGTGCGTCTGCTGCTCGTACAGAGCAACGGGGCAGCCAACGTGGGTGCAGATCTTCGAGTAGGCAACGATGCCGTTGTAGCCCCACTCTTCGCGGCCCTTGGACGGGTTGAGCGATGCGGGATCAAGGCGCATGAGCAGCACAACGGACTTTGCCTTCTCGTTGAGCTTGCCTTCCTCGAGTTCGTTCAGGCCTTCCGGGATGACGTGGAAGGCCGAGCCGATGGTGACATCCGAAGCCTTGATGGGAGTTCCGTCAGGGTCACGGGTCAGGCGCTTGCGCTTTCCGTCCTGGGGGGCCCACATGGTGTGTGCGAGCTTGTCGTCCGGACGGGGTCCGAGGTCACCGAAGATGGCGACGGCGGGAAGCGGGGCGAGCGCCACAGCACCGAGCAGGGTGTTGCGGATCAGCGGACGGCGCTTGATGCCGGTCTCTTCCACGATGTCGTCGACGATGCGGACAGCCGCCTGGCGGTCCTCCTCGTAGCGGATGGCGTGGCGTTCTTCGGAGACTTCGTGGTCGGGCATCAGGGCCTTGGCCCAGTGCACGATGCCGGTACCGATACCCAGCATGGCGAAGGCAGTACCTACACCGAGCAGGGCGTTCTGGAGCCGGATGGTGGCGATGCTGGAGTCATCACCCAAATCAATGGCGAAGTACGCCACCAGGAAGATCAGGGTTCCAACAACAGAGATGCCAAATAGTAAGGCGACCTGCCGTTCTGCCCGCTTTGCGGCCTTCGGGTCCGTGTCAGCCAGGCGCAAACGATGCGGGGGAATTCCAGGATCCTGGAACTTCTCCACCTCATTCTGACCAGCCGTAGCTACGGTGCCCGAGTGGTTCGGACTGCCGTCACTATGGTTGCCCATAATTCGCCTCATCCTTCTCTCGTCCCGGCGGTTGTGCCGGGTTAGTTTCTAATTTCAAGCTGCTGACTGGGCAGCAGAAGTTGTGTGCTTCCCGCGGAAAGTCAGGACGTCCTGGAAGTCAGCCAGATGGTGAAGGCGATAATGACGCCCAAGCCGGCAACCCATACGAACAGGCCTTCAGCGACGGGGCCAAGCGAACCCAGGTCGGCACCGCCCGGCGAACCGGTGGTCTCGATCTGCTTCAGGAAGGTGATGATGTCCTTCTTGCCTTCGGGGGTGATGTTGGCATCGTTGAAGACGGGCATGTTCTGCGGGCCCGTGGCCATGGCCTCGTAGATGTGCTTGCCGCTGACGTCGGCCAGGGCGGGCGCGAACTTGCCCTGGGTCAGCGCGCCGCCGGCTGCGGCGGCGTTGTGGCACATGGCGCAGTTGGTGCGGAAGAGCTCCCCGCCGGCTGCGGCGTCGCCGCCGCCGTTTGTCAGGTCTTCTGCAGGAATTGCCGGGCCGGCTCCCAGCGAAGCGACGTACGCTGCAAGCTGTGAGGTCTGCTGTTCGTTGAACTGGACCGGCTTTTTCATTGCCTGGGGACCGTTCATCTGCATCGGCATGCGCCCGGTGCCCACCTGGAAGTCAACAGCGGCAGCGCCGACGCCAACCAGGGAGGGGCCATCCTTGGAACCACTGGCGCCCATGCCGTGGCAGGTGGCGCAGTTGGCGGCAAACAGCTTGCCGCCCTCTTCGACGTCGCTTGCGCTTGCGGTGGTGGTGCTCGCCTTGGCCTCATTCATGGAGGTTGCCACGGCGTACAGCCCACCCGTGATGAGGAGCCCCATCAGAAGCAGCGCTATTGCTGCCAGTGGGTGACGCCGCTTTTGTGAGAGTGCCTTCACGTGGTGGTTCCTTTATTCGATCCTGCGCCGGCTCCGGGAGCCGCTACCTGAAATTCTGCCTCTTGTAGAAAAAGAATCAAAGCTGGCTACTTGAGTACGTAGATGACCAGGAAGAGGCCGATCCACACGACGTCAACGAAGTGCCAGTAGTACGAGGTGACGATCGCGGACGTAGCTTCAAAGTGTCCGAACTTCTTCGCGGCAAAGGACCGGCCCATGATGAGCAGGAAGGCGATAAGCCCGCCGATGACGTGCAGGCCGTGGAAGCCGGTGGTCATGTAGAAGGCAGAGCCGTAGGCGTTGGAGGAAAGCGAGACGTGCTCGGAAACCAGCATCGCGTATTCGGTGGTCTGGCCGGCAACGAAGAACGCACCCATGAGGAACGTCAGGGTGAACCATTCGTTCATTCCCCAACGGGCGAACTGAAGGGCACCTCCGGTACGCCGGGGCTGCAGCCGCTCTGCGGCGAAGACGCCCATCTGGCAAGTAAAGGAACTGGCCACAAGGACAATCGTGTTGACGAGCGCAAAGGGGAAGTTGAGCTTGGCTGTCTCTTCAGCCCACATTTCACCGCTCGTGGAGCGGAGCGTGAAGTACATGGCGAAAAGACCGGCGAAGAACATCAACTCGCTGGACAGCCACACAACGGTTCCGACAGAAACCATGTTGGGGCGGTTCAGCGTTGGGTGCGCCGGGGTACTGGGGGCATGGGTCGCAGATGTCACATAGACATTATGTCTGTAAAAGTCCGTGCTGCCCAACGCAAACCGCCTTTTGGGAGGACTTTTTCTACAAAGACGCGAAATTGCCCGGAAAAGTTCCCGGCACCGTTCACATTGGTCAGTGCCTGCCATCGCTCGATAGCATCAGCAGGTGACTTCACAGGCATCTGCAGCGTCCGGCAACACCTGGCCCCGGCTGATCTCGGCACTGATCAAGGGCAATGACCTTACGGCGGAGAACACGTCCTGGGCCATGGACACCATCATGTCCGGCGAAGCCACGCCGGCCCAGATCGCCGGATTCCTGGTGGCCCTCAGCGCCAAGGGCGAAACCGTGGATGAGCTTTCCGGCCTGGTTGAGGCGATGCTGGCGCATGCCAACCCGGTGGAAATTTCCGGCGAGAAGCTGGATATCGTCGGCACCGGTGGTGACCAACTTAACACCGTCAACATCTCCACCATGGCCGCGCTTGTGGCCGCCGGGGCCGGCGCAAAGGTGGTGAAGCACGGCAACCGGGCCGCGTCGTCGTCGTCGGGATCCGCTGACGTGCTCGAAGCGCTCGGCGTCCGGCTCGACCTGTCCATTGCGCAGGTGGCCCGGAACGCCGAAGAGGCGGGTATCACATTCTGTTTCGCGCAGGTGTTCCACCCGTCATTCCGCCATACCGCGGTACCCCGGCGCGAATTGGCAATACCTACCGCATTCAACTTCCTGGGACCGCTGACCAACCCTGCCAAGGTGCAGGCGTCGGCCGTCGGCGTGGCCAATGCGCGGATGGCGCCGCTCGTTGCAGGCGTCCTGGCCCGGCGGGGGAGCAGGGGGCTGGTGTTCCGGGGCAACGACGGCCTGGACGAACTCACCACCACCGGCCCGTCCACCGTGTGGGAGATCCGCGGCGGGGGCGTCACTGAACTGTTCTTCTCCCCGGAGGACCTTGGCATCAGCCTGGCCACCGTTGAGCAGCTTCGCGGCGGTGATGCAGTGGCAAACGCAGGAGTTGTCCGTGACGTGCTTGCCGGCAAGGAGGGTCCTGCCCGGGACGCGGTCCTGGTGAATGCGGCGGCAGGCCTGGTTGCCTTCGACCGTGAAGCGGAAGGCCCGTTCCTGGCGAGGATGCAGAAGGCCTACGCGCGGGCTGCGCAATCGATAGATTCCGGCGCCGCTGCAGCCGTCCTGGACCGTTGGGTGTCCCTGTCCCGCGCCTGAGGACGGCTTGGCGGGTTACTGCTCGAAGCCCAGGGAAAAGGCAGCGTCGAGATCGTGCTGTGAGTACGCCCGGAATGCGATGTGCGTGGTGGTGTGGACCACTGCAGGAACCTTGGAGAGCCGGTCGGCGATAACATCAGCCAGGTCCTCGTGCCGGTGGACGCGCGCCACCGCAATCAGATCCCATTCTCCAGTGACGGAGTACACCTCACTGATGCCTTCGATGGCTGAGATTTCCTCCGCAGTCTCGGGAATGCGGGCGGCGTCAGTCTTGATCAGAACAAATGCGGTGACCACGTTTGTACCCCTTCGATCAGTTCCGCCGCAGCAAGTCACGGCAGGTTTCTCTCTACTGCCAGCCTATTACACGGGCGTCCTTTTCCCGGCAGCCCGCCCTTCGGGCGGAGAGCCCCTATCGGCGGCGGAGACGCGCGGCACCGGCAGCCAGGAGCCGGTAGCCCACGAGGAACGTTGCGAGGGCCAGCGTGGCAACGATGACGAAGGGGAGGACAACCGTCTGTGCGGTCAGCGCGCGCAAAAGCATGCCGCCGATGAGGCTGCCGAGCCAGACCGGAACACCCGCCCGGAGGGCAGACAAAGGGCTGCGCCAGGCGCGGGAAACGACCCATCCCGCTGCCGCGCCGGCAAGGAAGGGCCATGCAGTCAGCAGCACACCCAGGATGGGCTCCTCGCGGTGGTGCGCGTCGCGGCCGATGGCGGCGAACGCAAGGATCAGCACGACATCGGCAGCCGCCGCTGCCAGCACCGTTTTTCCGGACGTTGTAGCTGCCGCCTTCGTTTTCAAGGAACTCATGGTTTCGAGCTTAGCCGTCACGCCTCCTCGAGCTTGACCCAGGACCTCACATGAAGCGGGGGAGCGGAGGCGGAATCGGCATGCAGTATGGTCTCAGCAGGAGCAGAGGTCAGTCCCGCTGTACTGGAGACATGTGTGAATAAAGCTTTGTGGATTTGCAGCCTGGTTGGTGCCGCCGTCGGGATCAGTGTGGGTTTGGCGGTGTTCCATACTCCTTTTTGGGGCTGTGCGCTTGGGTTGGGAATCGGCGCGGTCGTTGGGGCCTCAATGCAGCGCCGCCGTTAGCATGCCGGCAAGGCAGGACCTTGCGGTTGCCTTGACCCCGTCCGGATCACCGGCAGCTGTCCCGGCGTCAGCAGCCCACCGGTCAGCCTCCCCTGGGGCTGGATGATGGTGGGGTCCCTGAGTTCACCAAGCCTTAGTAAGCTCACCGTGGAACCGTAGGCCAAGGGGAGTGAATCTGAGCATGAAGACTGGTGTGACGAAGGGATACACGTACTTACGGACTATGGGGGTGGTGTTGGTAGCCACGATCGCCGGCGTAGCCACCGCACCAGCCGCAAACGCCGCAGACAAACCCGTCTTGCCCGGGCCTTCAGCCGCAGAGAAATTGCCCGATGCCCCAGCTCCCACCGACCAGTTCATCGTAAAGTTCAAACCCTCAGCGGCCGGCAGCGCCGCGGAGCGGGACGAGACCTATTCCAGGGCTGCCGGGCATGCCTCCATCGGCGTGCGGGAGATCAAGACCACGGCCAGCGACGCCAAGGTGGTCAAGACAAGCCACAGGCTCAATGCCGGGGAGTCCAGGCGCGTGCTGGAGAGCATCGCTGCGGACGACAAAGTCGAATCCGTGGAGCCTGACATTCTCATGCATCCGTCGTACACCCCGAACGACACCTACTACTCCTTGCAGTGGGCTCTGTCTGACCCTGGCGTCGGCATCAGGGTTCCGTCTGTCTGGGACAAAACCACGGGCACGGGCCAGATCGTCGCGGTGATCGACACCGGCATAACCGCCCACAGCGATCTCAACGCGAACGTCATGGCAGGCTACGACATGATCGCCGACCCAACCGTTTCAAGTGACGGCGACGGCAGGGATCCGGACGCCTCCGACCCGGGGGACTACCGGACCTCCGGAACTTGCGGTTCCACCTCATCCGCCCATTCTTCCTGGCACGGAACCCATGTCGCCGGGATTATCGCCGCTGTCGCCAATAACAGTGAAGGAGTCAGCGGCGCCGCTCCGGGCGTGAAGATCGAGCCGGTCCGCGCGCTTGGTGACTGCGGCAGCGGCTACCTCTCGGACGTGTCGGACAGCATTACGTGGGCTTCCGGAGGAGCAGTCTCCGGCGTGCCCGCCAATGCTAACCCGGCGAAAACCATCAATCTGAGCGTCGGGGGAGCGGCTGCCTGCCCTCCCACCCTGCAGGCCGCCATTGACGGGGCGGTCAGCCGCGGCTCATCCGTATTCGTGGCTGCCGGCAACGAAAGCCAGCTCGCCGAAAACAATGCGCCGGCAAACTGCAACAACGTCATTACGGTCGGTGCCACCAACCAGTCCGGATCCAAAGCCTCGTACTCGAACTTCGGTGCCGCCGTCGACGTCATGGCCCCGGGAGGCGACACAGGTGCCGGCATCCTGTCCACCTTCAACGCCGGATCAACCACTCCAGGCGCAGAAGCGTACGGCTACCTGATGGGAACGTCGATGGCGACGCCGATGGCGGCCTCCGTCGGCGCACTGATGAAAGCCGCTGATCCCTCCCTGACGCCAGCCCGGATCGAGGCGAAGCTGAAGGCAACGGCCAGGCCCCTTCCGGGAACCTGCCCAGGAGGCTGCGGCGCCGGCTTGATCGATGCCTTGGCCGCCGTCGCGTTTCCGGCCCCGCAGACTCCGATTGCCGTAAAGGCAGCGTCCCTGAACGGGGCCTTCGGAGCTGCCACTACGGGAGAGATCTATGGGCTCAGGGATAACGGCGGGTACCAGTGTTTCCAGCACGGTTGCATCCTTTATTCGCCGGCGTCCGGGGCTCACGTCTCCACCGGCGCGATTCGAGGCCTGTGGGCGGAGACAGGATTTGAGGCTGGTGGCCTCGGCTACCCGGTGACCGATGAAGTTGGCGGGCTCCGGGATGGAGGTGCCTATCAGAACTACCAGGGCGGCGCCATCGTCTGGTCACCGGCGACGGGGGCCCACATTTCCGTGGGGGCGATCCGCGGCCTGTGGGCGGAGACAGGATTTGAGAATGGTGGCCTCGGCTACCCGGTGACCGATGAAGTTGGCGGGCTGCGCGACGGGGGTGCCTACCAGAACTACCAGGGCGGTGCCATCGTCTGGTCCCCAGCCACCGGAGCGCATATCTCTGTTGGCGCCATCCGTGGCGAATGGGCGGTGTCGGGATTTGAGGGCGGCAAGCTCGGCTACCCGGTATCAAACGAAGTGGGCGGGCTGCGCGACGGGGGTGTCTACCAGAACTACCAGGGCGGTGCCATCGTCTGGTCCCCAGCCACCGGAGCGCATATGTCCGTAGGCGGCATTCGCTCCATCTGGGCCTCAACAGGGTACGAATCAGGGCGCCTCGGCTACCCGACAAGTGACGAGTACTCCACGGGCAACGACGGTGGCGTCGCGCAAAACTACCAGGGCGGCGTCATCCATTGGAGCCCAGGCGGTTCCTACATCTCCTGACCCAGCCGGCCGCATGCTGTACTTTCCCGGCGAAGGCGGCCTTTGTCCGTTGCGAAGGCATCGGCGAGCAGGGCAGCGCTCCCAAAGAGCTACTGGCAACGATGATTATTCGGTTTGCAACTATTCCGGAGTGCCACTCGACGGGAAACGGTCCGGGTGCTTAGGATCCCGTCCTTTTTCCCGCCAGTACTCGTCCCGCTGCCATAGGGAGAATCTGGTGACTTGGACGCAGAACACGACGACGGCAATGCCGAAGAGAATGGACCGAGTCCAGAACCATGGCTCTGAGTCGACACCAACCAGGCTTAGGACGGTGGAGAGCAGCATGATGATCATTACTGGAAGGAACCAACGGAAGATGCGTTGAAGCCTCCGCTGCAGTTCTTCCTTTGTTGCCACCTTTGCCTCCATTAGTCGCGCTGCCTTCGGAGAGGCCCGCCCCGTTCCAGATCGAAGGTCTCTAGGGAGCGGCTATCGATCCATACCGATGGTGTCAGCCATTATCCGCGTCGCCTCGATTCTTGGATAGCGGGACCACGGCTCGGCGGCCGCGGTTGCGTGCTTCTGGGTCACTTGATAGCTGTAGCCGAGCATTTCGGCAACGAGCGGGGCGGGCACCTCCTTCACGAGCGCGCGGAGGGATGCGTTGCGTGCGCCCAGGAGATCGATGCCGACTTCTCTCAGACGAATCATGAGAGTGTTGGGGTGGATGTGCTGCCCGGGCCGGTAGCCGGGGAAGAGCCACTGGCTGCCGGAACCGCTGCCGGTGCGCATGTTGGGGCGTGAGGCCACGTGTTCTATGAGCAGTGAGGCGAAAGGTTCCGGCACTGGCGCTGGATCTCCGTCGCCGAGTGACAGACGCAGACCATCTGGCGTGAGGATCACGTCGGTGCTTTTCATCGCGGCGATCTTCACGACTGGCTGGGCGTAGAGCAGCAGGAGAGTGGCGGCGACCCGGTAGGGCAGGGTGTCGACGTCCTCGGTGAGGCAGGCTTTGAGCATGGCGAGCCGCTGACCCTGGGTGAGAACTGGCACGGTCTTGGCCTGCCGGAATCCGATGGCGATGTTGGTGCAGGTCCGGTTCTTAACCGCCCAGACGAAGAAGGTTCTGATGGCGTGCCTGGTGGTGGGGCCGTCGGCCAGCCAGGCGTCGACGTCGGCCTGGACGCAGGAGGCAACGGTCCGTCCGTGGGTGGTTTTGAGCCAGGTGAGGAACTTGATGGTTTCGGTGATTTCCTGCTTCGCGCTGTGCACGGGGCCGCGGGTGGGTTTCCCGTCTGTGGACAGGCTCCTGATGCGTCGCAGGTGATGCCAGCGGCCGAAGGATTCAACGGGCCGCCTAATGTCGGGGTCGTCGACGTCGTCGAGCTTACTGGTGAGCCAGCGTTGAAAGAGTGCGAGGTAGTGGTCTCTGTTCGGGAGTAGCTTGTGGTGGGTTAGCAGGCTGCGCATATGTTCGACGCGCAGGCTGTTCGGCTCCATATCGAGCGCTTCGTGGCTGAGCGGGATCTCGCCGGTGGCAAGTCGTTGGAGCAGGTCGCGGACACCGGGTTTGCGGAGCCAGGTGTGGATGCTTTCGGGGCGCTGGGCTCCGCAGAGTGCCGCGAGCAGTTTCATCGCCGTCGTTTCCGACCCCTGTGATGCCTCGTTGACGTGCAGCAGGACGATGAGGTCGTCCCGCAGCGAGCAGCGGGCGCAAATATTCTGGCGGTAGTGCTCGGTTTCCGTGCCGCAGCGTGAGCAGTGGTAGTCCTGGGTGATGCCTGCACAGTCGACACAGACTGGTTGGTCGCCGTGGGAAGGAGACCTCCCGGGAAGCATGCGCTGTGTTCGGCAGCCTGGGCAGGTCCCGTGCGTACGCATGGCGACGGTGAAGCAGGTCCCGCAGATCCTGCCTTCGGGCCAGCTGGCGCGGTGTCTGCCGGCTGCCCGTGAGCATCTGTCGCAGGTGAAGTCTCCTGTGGTGCGGGGTCGGCCGCGGACGGCAAGCCGCGGTGTGATCTCAGCCGTCATCGCGGATCACGCGGGCGCGTTTGGGGCGGATGGTCTTGTTCAGGTCCACGACGTTGGCGTCGGAGGCGACCTTGCGGACTTTGGCGTCTGTTGCCGTGACGGTGACCAGGTCCTCGGGTCCGCAGGAGAAGATGTCGCAGAGGGCGGCGACCATCATCAGGGACACGCGTTCTGGTCGTTGGGTGACCAGCCGGTATACCTGGGAGGCCGAGAGTTCGATGCCGCGTTCTTTTAGCAGTGGGCCAAGGTCGGTGCTGTTGTGCATTCCGCGGGCTGCCATAAGTTCGGCGAGCCGCCACCGGTAGTCGATCTGTCGTTTCATGGGGTTCAGCCTTCCATTCCGGCAAGGGCGTCCCGGACGGTGGAGTCCAGGGCACGGCGCAGCGTTTTGACCCGGTAGTCGCTGGATACGGAGGTATAGAGGGCAGTGGTCGAGGCGTGCTCGTGCCCAGCCTGGTGCTGGACGAACAGGGGGTCCATGCCGGCTTCGATCAGGTGGGTGACGTAGGAGCGGCGCAGCGAGTGGATGTCCAGGCCGGGGGAGAGGCCCAAGTCTTCGCAGTAGCGGTTGAACCTGCGGTTCAGTGCCGTCTCGGAAACGAGGGTGCCGCGTTCGGACGGGAAC
This sequence comes from Pseudarthrobacter sp. Pseusp20, assembly GCF_059492155.1. NCBI lineage: Bacteria > Bacillati > Actinomycetota > Actinomycetes > Micrococcales > Micrococcaceae > Pseudarthrobacter > Pseudarthrobacter sp. Pseusp20. The sequence continues at coordinate 2,586,448 of NZ_CP168521.1, read as the reverse complement.
AGGTCCAGCCCGTCGGTCATGTGCGGGTGGCCGCGTTCCAGCCAGTCGGCGATGATCTCCGCCGACCAGTCAAACACCGTCAGGACGCTGCGGCGTTTGGGTGGTGATCCCTTCATGGCTTTTCCGTAGCGGACCTGAAGTACTCCGTATTTGCCGAACTCCCGGGCGTGCGGGTTTCTGGAGAAATCCACTGTCTGCACGTGCCGGACCTCGTTACGACGCAGGCCCCAGCAGTAGGCCACTTTGAACAGGACAGCATCGCGGTAGGCCGGCAGCCAGCCCTTGCGTCCCAGGGTCGCGATCCGGTCCACCTCGTCATCGGCGCGGTCAAAGAAGGCCTGCAACTCCTGCCTGGTGAACGGGCGCCGGACAGGAGTTGACTCTGTCGCCTGTGCATGGACGGCGGTGTTCCAGTCAAAGCAGACCTGCGAAGGGTGCGTTCCGAAGTACCGTTCGCAGACCCGGTCCCAGCCATACTCAGGCGAGGCCGCATAGGCGCAGAACGCCCTCAGAGCTGCCTGGTAGCTCCGGATGGTGGACTGGGCGGCGTGCTTCACGCTGCGCAGATCCCCGAAGAACTCGTCCACGTGGGCCGGCGTCCACTGCCACGGATACTCGTTCGCGGACTCCTGGAACCGTGTCACCAGCCGTTCCCGGCCCTCGATGGTGCCAAACGACAGGTTCCTGCTCAACTGCTGGTTGCGCCATCCCGTGAGCATCTGGGTGAACACGTGGTCCTCCGGGTGCAGGAAACGCACAGCGCCGAAGTCCAGCACCCGTCCCGCTGAATCGACCGCCACGAACCCTCCTAATACATTGCATTGGATGCAAGAATCATGCAATTAATGCAGGACGCGCGCAAATCCGCGGATCCGAGGGTCATTCCAGCCTGATGCACTCCGGCTTTTGAGGGCCTGCGCGATGGACTTATGAGTAGCCCTGCCGACCATCCGCACAGCGTTTCCGCAGGTCACGGGTGCTTTCCTGCTTCAAGCGACAGGATACCGGGTGGGAACGGGCGGAGGAGGGGTGATCGTGCATCAGATGCAATAATCACGATTCTAGTTGACATAATGTAGATTATCGGCGCTTTGGGACTGCTCCGGAGCGGGGCGCACCAAGCCAACCAGCCAGCACGAACACCTGCGTGAAAGCGCTGGTCAAACCGGCGGTCCCATTGTCTTTATTCCGGCGCCCGTCAAGAATGAACCAATGACGGTCTACGTACGTTCACTTGAAACTGCAGTTCCGGAGACAAAGCTCATCCAGTCCGAGGCCCGTGACGTATTTGCCGCGCAGCCTGGCCTGTCGCGCTTAGGCTCGCGACTGGTGAACACCTGTTTTGACGGTGCTGCCATCGAGACGAGGTTTACCGCCGTCCAGGAACTCACCAACACGTCCCGCGCCGAAGAACCGCAGTTCTACGACCAGGAAACCGGGCTCCTGCTGAACCCCAGCACCAAAGTCCGCAACGATATCTTCGCCCGCGAGGCCACCAAACTGTTTGTGGCGGCCTCGCGTGCTGCCCTGCGGGCCGCCCCGGAAGTCGATTTACTTGACATAACTCATCTCGTGACGGTCTCCTGCACCGGCTTCTTCAATCCGGGCCCGGACTACAAGGTGGTCCGTGAACTCGGCCTTAATCCCGCAGTCCAGCGTTACCACCTCGGCTTCATGGGCTGCTACGCCGCCTTTCCTGCCCTGCGTGCCGCGAAACTGTTTTGCGAGGCGGACCCGAATGCGGTGGTCCTGGTTGTCTGCGCTGAACTGTGCTCGCTCCACGTACGCACCTCCAACGACCCGGACACCATCATGGGCTCGGCCCTGTTCGCCGATGGTGCCGCCGCCGCCGTCGTAACCGCGCGCCCAGGCGTGGCGGACACCGCACTGATGAAGCTGGACCACTTCGAGACGGTCCTGACACCGGTGGGTGAGGATTCCATGGCCTGGAACATCGGTGACAACGGCTTTGAAATGGTCCTGGGCAACTACGTGCCCCACATCATCGATGACCACATAGTCGGCGCGCTGCAGCCCCTTCTGGCCAGGGAGCCGGAACTGGTGCCACTCCCCTACACGGCAATCCCCCACTGGGCCATCCACCCCGGCGGCCGGAGCATCCTGGACAAGGTGCAGTCCAGGCTCGGCCTCAGCGACACCCAGCTGATCCCCGCACGGGAAACCTTGCGCAACTACGGCAACATGAGCAGCGCCACGGTGCTCTTCGTCCTCAAGCACATCCTTGAACAACCACTCCGGGAAGGGCCCGCCGCCGAAGAGCGGATCTGTTCCATGGCGTTTGGCCCGGGTCTGACCGTGGAAACCGGCCTGTTCACCAAGATTCGGCAGGCAACAGGCGGCGCTCCGGGGTGGGAGGGCAGCGCGGCAGAGGATGCCCTGGGCCAGCTCCAAAGCCGGACGCCGGCCGAAGCGCCCGTGGCCTGAGAGCGGTCCGCGGAATGGGGATCCTCCTGCGCCGACGAGCCACCACGGACGTGGAGCAGATGGACAGGCCGGACTGCGATGCCCGTCTCCTGGACAACACGTACCGGCAGTTCGCCGTCATCAACCGGGTGCTGTCCGGCTGGCGGAAACTGTATGCCAGGGAACTCAGGACCATGGCCCCTCCCGACCAGCGCCCGCTGACGGTGCTGGACATCGGCTCCGGCGGCGGCGACCTGGCCGTGATGCTGGCCCGCTGGGCGGCCAAAGACGGCAAAGCGGTGCATATCACGGGCATCGATCCTGATCCCCGTGCGGCCCGGTTCGCCCAGCAACGCCCGTCCATGGCCGGCGTGGAATTCCGCAAGGCGCACAGCGGCGAGCTGGTCCGCGAGGGTGCCCGGTTCGACGTCGTCATCTCCAACCACGTCCTGCACCATCTTGGCCCGGAGGAACTCCGGCAACTGCTGGCGGATTCGGAGATCCTGACCGCGGGAAAGGCGTTGCACAACGACCTGATCCGCAGTCCTGCCGCCTTTGCCCTTTTCAGTGTGGCCGCCCTGCCGTTCCGGCAGTCCTTCATCCGGGAAGACGGCCTCACCTCCATCCGCCGGAGCTATAGGCCGGTCGAGTTGGCGGCCTCCGCTCCCCCGGGCTGGTCCGTGGAGCGCTCATCAGCCTTCCACCAGCTCCTCGCCTACCGGCGGGGCTGACAATTGGACGCCGATGTCCTGATCGCCGGCGGCGGTCCTGTTGGCCTGTACCTGGCTGCCGCGTTGCTGCAGGAAGGCGTATCGGTAAGGGTTTTTGAGCAGCGGCAGTCACGCAACCGGCATACCCGCGCCATCGGCATCCACCCTCCGGCCCTGGAGGCACTCGCCGGAATCCACGTTGCGTCCAGCATGGTCCAGGACGGCATCCGGATCAGGGCCGGCATGGCGGTCAGCGGCGGGAAGACAGTGGGAACCATGGCGTTCGGCGCCGTCTCGGAAAACTACCCCTTCGTCCTGGCACTGCCACAGTTCAGGACAGAGGAACTCCTGGAGGACCGCGTACGCACCCTGGACCCCGCGGCGCTGGTCCGGGGTGCCAACGTCACCGAAGCCAGGAACGACGGCGGCAAGGTCACCATCGCGGTCCAGTCCAGCCCGGATGCCGCGAACCGGCGCGGCAACCACAACGGCAGCGCCACCGCCGCCTTGCTGGTCGCGGCAGACGGGGCCCGGTCCCGGATCAGGGGCGCGCTGGGCGTCCCTGTGGACCGGAAGTCCTATCCCGACCACTACCTCATGGGGGATTTCGACGACGGCAGCAGGTACGGGGAGAAAGCCGTCCTGTTCCTCGAGCCGGAAGGAATCGTCGAGTCCTTTCCGCTGCCCGGCCGGGTGCGCCGCTGGGTGGTGCGGCTTGGACGACCCGCCGAACCGGGCACGGGACCGGATGAGCTGGCGGAACTTGTGCAACGCCGGACCGGGTTCCGTCCTGAGCCGGACACCAACTCCATGCTGAGCGCGTTCAGCGTCCAATCCACGATTGCCCGGCGCATGGTGGCCGGCCGCTCCGTCCTGGTGGGGGATGCCGCCCACCAGATCAGCCCCATCGGCGGGCAGGGCATGAACCTGGGCTGGCTGGATGCCAGGGCGCTGGTGCCCGTGATCTGCGCCGCACTGGGTGGCGAACCAACGGGAAGGCGGCTTCGCGAATTTGAGGCAAGCCGGCGCCGGGCTGCGGCCGTGGCCCGGCGGCAAGCCGAAATCAACATGATGCTTGGAAGGCCGCTGCCCGGGCCGCTCCTTCGTGTCCGCACTGCCGCCATTGGCGCGGCCGCCGCCGTGCCTGCCGTGAACCAGTGGGCCGCCCGGCGCTTCACCATGCAGTAACCAGGTGAACCGGCAGGAACCAGCGGCTGCAGGGCTACCGGAAATAGCAGTCGTAACTGTCCTGGCTGACGATGACGCCGTTGCGCACCTCAAACACCGACGATGTCCTGGCCCGGATCGTCTCGCCACGGTCCCAGTAGGGCAGATCCATCAGCACGGTGGCCGACCAGTCGGCTTCCACCACCACCCGGCTTCCCTCACAGGTGGTCCGCCGGACCGTGAACTGCTGGTCCTTCACCACATCGCGGCTTTGGTCCGCACCGGCAAGCACTCCCGCCAGCGGGCGGGTGGACCCTTCCGGGGCCAAAAGGTGCGGAGCCTCCGTCAACAGGAATGATTCCGACAGGAACGGCCGGATGTCCGCCGCACCGCCGCCGGCTTCAAGGACCCGGATGAATTCCAGGACGTGCTCCAGCGGGGATGCCTGCGGGAAAGAATCATCAGCCATGCAGTAGACCCTAGTCCAAGGGTCCTGCGACGCTCCGCCAGTAGGCTGTCCCCATGACCCAGACTGTTCCCCCAACAACCGCCGGCGCCGACGACATCCGTGAGATTGTTGAGCGGATCCTGTCCGCCGGGTCCCTCCCGCCCATCGTCCAGGCCGGCCACCCCGCCCTGCGCCAGCGTGCCGCCGCCTTCGACGGTCAGCTGTCCGCCGGCCAGTTGGCCCGCCTTATCGGGGTCATGCGCGAGGTCATGCACGAGGCCCCGGGGGTGGGCCTCGCTGCCCCTCAGCTGGGCATCCCCCTGCAGCTCGCCGTCCTGGAGGACCAGTTCGACGTCGATCCCGACGCCGCGGCACTGCGGAACCGGAGCCCGCTGGAGTTCCTGGCCATCCTCAACCCCCGGTACACGGCGGCGGGGACGGGACTGGCGTCGTTCTATGAGGGGTGCCTTTCCCTCAACGGGCTCCAGGCGGTGGTGGCGCGGCCCGACACCGTGGTCCTGGAGTACCAGACGCCCGACGGCGCGGCGGAGCGGCGGACATTTTCCGGGTGGCAGGCGCGCATCGTCCAGCATGAGACGGACCACCTCAACGGCATCCTGTACATAGACCGTGCCCAACTCCGGTCCCTGAGCAGCAACGCCGAGTATGCGGCGCACTGGGCTGAACCCGGCATCAGCAAAGCGCGGGAAGGGCTGGGTTTCGACGACGGGCCGGCAGGCATATCGCTCGGCTGACCTTCGCCGTCACCCGGGGCAGTGACGAACGGCAGGGGCGCAGGGCGGCCCGTCCTAAGATGGTTCCCATGCCTGCCGCGGATCTCCACCTCCTGTGCCCCGTCTGCTCACATCCGCTGGAACACCTGGAGGCAACGGCCGCGCGCCAGCCCCGCCTGGTGTGCCCGAACGGCCACAGCTTCGACGCCGCCCGGCAGGGCTACTTCAACCTCCTGGTGGGCAAGGGCACGCCCTTCGAACCGGACAGTGCCGCCATGGTGGCGTCGCGCTTCAACTTCCTGGGGAACGGCCACTACCTGCCGCTGGCTCGGGCGGTGGCCTCCGCCGTCGTGCCCAACCTGCCGCAGGAAGGTGCCGTGGTTCTGGACTCGGGGACAGGGACCGGGCACTATCTGCGGGAGATCCTCGACACGGCGGCGGCCGGCGGGCGGCACGCGTCCGCCGTCGGCCTGGACATTTCCAAATTTGCCCTTCGCCGCGCTGCCCGGCTCAATCCCGAGGCCGTGAACCTGGTCTGGGACATCTGGCAGCCGCTGCCGGTAGCAGCAAACTCGGTGGATGCGGTCACCGTGGTCTTCGCTCCGCGGAACCCGGCTGAGTTTGCCCGGGTCCTTCGACCCACCGGCGTGCTGGTGGTGGTGACGCCACGGAGCGGGCACCTTGGGGACATCGCCGCCCTCACCGGGATGCTTGGCATTGAGGAGGGCAAGGATGAGCGCCTGGCCGGGGCGATGGCGGGGCATTTCGAGCCGGCCAGCAGCGTCGACGTCGACATCCCGCTGGCGCTGGGCCGGGCCGCCGCCGCGGACCTGGCGTTCATGGGCCCGGCCGGCCACCACCTGGACCTGGGGCAGATCGCTGTGCGGCTTGAACACTCCCCGGAGCCGGTGACAGCCGACGCAAAGTTCAGGCTCCTGGTGTTCAGGCCCAGGACCCACGGCGCCCCGTAACGACTTGGCCACTATCCCCCTGCGGCCGGTATGAACCGGCCCACACGGTAAGTCCGCGGACTACGATGAAAAGACAGTTACTGGCGGGTCCGCGCGTGCGGCTCCCCCGTGGCGAAGGGGGAAACAGGGATGTTCGAGTGGCTTGGCGAAAACTGGTGGGCATTGTGGCTCACGGCTTTCCTGGCGTTTGCGGTGATCGAGATGATCACCCTTGACCTGTTTTTCATCATGCTCGGCGGCGGATCCCTTGCCGCACTGGTTGCCGATTTCGCCGGTGCAGAGCCCTGGCTCCAGGTGGTGGTCTTCTGCGTGGTGTCCCTGCTCATGGTTGCCTTCGTCCGGCCGGTAGCCCTTTCGCATCTCAAGAAGGGGCCGGCCGAACAGCGGACCAACGTGGACCGGCTGATCGGTGAACCGGCCGTCGTGATGGAGGCCGTGACCGCCGACGGCGGACTGGTGAAAATCGGCGGCGATATTTGGAGTGCGCGCTCCGCGGCGGGAATCCTTCCCGCTGGCCAGAAAGTGGTGGTGGCGGCCATCGACGGCGCCACAGCAGTAGTTTCGGCACCGCCGCCGGCGGCTGCCGGTCCGGATACAGCCTGACAATTGGGGAACAAGGAGTTGTATGGAAAACGCAGGCGGAACCGCACTGGCCATTGTGCTGGTGGTTCTGATCGTCTTTGTCATCATAGTTTTGGTCCGGTCCGTCCGGATTATTCCGCAGGCCCGTGCCGGCGTCGTGGAACGGCTCGGGAAGTACCAGCGCACGCTTAACCCCGGGCTGACGATCCTCATCCCGTTCGTGGACCGGCTGCTGCCGCTGCTGGACCTGCGGGAACAGGTGGTGTCCTTTCCGCCGCAGCCGGTCATCACCGAAGACAACCTGGTGGTCTCCATCGATACGGTGGTCTACTTCCAGGTCACCGATCCCCGCGCAGCCACGTATGAAATCGCCAACTACATCCAGGCCGTGGAGCAGCTCACCACCACCACCCTCCGCAATGTGGTGGGTGGACTGAACCTGGAGGAGGCCCTGACCTCCCGCGACCAGATCAACGGACAGCTTCGGGGAGTCCTCGATGAGGCCACGGGCCGCTGGGGAATCCGCGTCTCGCGGGTGGAACTGAAGGCCATCGATCCGCCCCACTCCATCCAGGACTCCATGGAGAAGCAGATGCGGGCCGAACGCGACCGGCGCGCTGCCATCCTCACCGCGGAGGGGACCAAGCAGTCAGCCATCCTCACCGCGGAGGGCCAGCGGCAGGCGTCCATCCTCGCCGCGGAAGGCGAAGCCAAGGCCGCCATCCTCCGTGCGGACGGGGAGGCGCAGGCCATCCAGAAGGTCTTCGACGCCATCCACAAGGGAAACCCGGACCAGAAACTGCTGGCCTACCAGTACCTCCAGACGCTGCCCAAGTTGGCTGAGGGCTCGGCCAACAAGCTCTGGATCATCCCGAGTGAAGTTGGGGAAGCCCTGAAGGGAATCGGCAACGCCCTTGGCGGCACCAGCGCGGAGCCTGCCGGCGGACTTTTCGACGAGGCGCCCATCGAGCGCACGCAGCCCTAGGCTCTTGACCAAGACAGGGAGGGTTCAGTGGCTAGCCGCCGAACCCTCCCTGTTTTGGTGCAGACGTGTTAAAGCCCGTATAATTGGGTATTTGTCCGGCAGGAGAAGACCAGCTGGAACAACCAAGCTTCGCAATGCGTTGAATCTTATGATGCAGCACAGTGCACACACTAGTCCGGCGGCGCAACGTCGCCACCGGCTAACGCGGAGATTTCATCCGCGAACCGATCAGAGGGAGAAATCATGAGCGATCGCAGCCTGCGGGGCATGCGCCTTGGTGCGCAGAGCATGGAGACCGAGTCCGGAGTTGAGCCGGCTCCGCGCCAGCGGGTCGAATACCGTTGCGCAGATGGCGAGCAGGTTTTCGTCACGTTCTCCTCCGAGGCGGAAATTCCTCCGGTGTGGGTCTCCAAGACCGGCAAGGAAGCGCTCCTGGTTGACGGCGAAAAGCCGGACACCAGCAATGACAAGGCAGTCCGCACGCACTGGGACATGCTGCTGGAACGCCGCTCGCTTCCTGAACTTGAACAGATCCTCGAGGACCGCCTGACCATCCTGCGGGAGCGCCGCGGAGAGCGCCGCTCGGCATAAGGCCAGCCGAAAAAAAGGGGGCGGCCCCGCACTTTGGTGCGGGGCCGCCCCCTTTTTCCTGTGTCCGCAGAAGGCCGCGGAGGGCGCCCCAGGGAAAAACTACGGCTGCTTGTTCTTCAGCCTGCCGGTCAAGGTGTTCCAGCGGGCGGCCAGTCCCCACCGGGTGACGTTGACCATCGCTTCGACGACGATGTTGCCGCTCATCTTGGAGGCGCCCAGTTCGCGCTCAACGAAGGTGATGGGGCGCTCCTCGATGCGCAGGCCCAGTTTGGCCACGCGCCACGCCAGGTCCACCTGGAAGCCGTAGCCCACGGAATCCACCTGGTCCAGGTTGAGCTTTTCCAGGGTGGTCCTGCGGAAGGCGCGGTAGCCGCCGGTGACGTCCTTGATCCGCAGGCCCAGCATCAGCCGGGCGTAGGTGCTGCCCACCCGGGAGATCGCCTGGCGGTACAGCGGCCAGTTGACCACGCTGCCGCCGGGAACCCAGCGCGAGCCCATGGCCAGGTCCGCGCCCTGGTCCACGGCTTCCAACAGCTGGGGAAGCTGTTCGGGCTGATGTGAGCCGTCGGCGTCCATTTCCACCAGGACGTCGTATCCGGCGTCCAGGCCCCACCGAAAACCGGCGATGTAGGCGGCGCCCAGGCCTTCCTTGCCCTTGCGGTGCAGGACGTGGACCTGGGAGTCCTCGGCGGCGAAGCCGTCGGCAAGCTGGCCGGTGCCGTCAGGGCTGTTGTCATCAACCACCAGCACGTCCGACGCCGGAACGGCCTTCCGAAGGCGCTGGAGCGTCTTGGGCAGCGATTCCAGTTCGTTGTAGGTGGGAATGATCGTAAGGACGCGCACGAAGGGCCTTTCCTGGTGGAGGTGGTCGGAGCACCTGATGCCGGGCTGGCCGGCGGCGGGCGCAACTCCCCATTATAGGGCGGAGGATTATGGGTCAGGAACGCAGGGCCGGGCTGGCGTAGAGTTCGGCACCGTCTTTCACGGTCTGCAGGCATACCGGGTCGGAGCCTGTGTCCAGTGCGGGCAGCAGTGGGGTCCTGGCCCGCGGATCGGTGCTCCATGACTGCACCCTGCCGTCAGCCACCTGGACCATCAGCTCCTCCACCTCCCAGACGGCGAAACTGGCCGGTGCGCCGGGAACCAGTTGCCCGGCCATGGGGTTGGCGTGCCGTGCGGCCCTCCAGCCCGCACGGGTGTGTCCCAGGAACGCTGCGCGCGCGGAAATGCGCTGGTCCTCGTTGTGGTGTTCCACACAGGCACGCACGCTGGACCAGGGCCGGAGGGGCGTGACCGGGCTGTCGCTGCCGAAACAGACAGGAACCCCGGCTGAATAGAAGGCAGCGAAAGGGTTCATCGACCGGCTCCGCTCCCCCAGCCTCTGCTCATAGAGGCCCCCGGCTCCGCCCCACGCTGCGTCGAAGGACGGTTGGGCGCTGACGGTCACCGAGTAGTGCGCCAGCCTTGCCACGGCCGCGGCATCAGCCATCTCCACGTGCTCGAAGCGGTGGCCCGCCGCCCGCACCCGCTGCTCCCCGACTTCCTTGGCCGCCACGTCCAGCGCCTCCAGCGCGGCGTCCAGCCCGGCGTCGCCAATCACATGGAAACCGCCCTGGATCCCGGCAAGGGAGCAGGCGGCAAGGTGGGCAGCCGCCTGGTCGACGCTGAGGTACAGGCTGCCGCGTTCCTGCCCGGCATCGCTGTAGCCGGCGCGCAAGGCGGCGGTCCTGGAACCCAGCGACCCGTCGATGTTCAAATCCCCCGCCAGTCCGCGGACGCCGGCACCAAGCTGCTCCACAAGGGTCCGGGCCTGCGCCTCGGACGAAACCAGCTCCCCCCAGTACGGCAGCACCTCCGGAAAGCGCGCCGCGTCCTTGGCGGCGTCGTTCCATCCTGCGGCCAGCCTCAGGTCCTCAGCCCCCCCGATGTGCTGTGCGCCCATTTCGGCCAGCGCAACGTACCCGTTCGCCGCAGCCTCCGCCAGGGCACGGGCCTGGTGCCGCTTCAGCACGTCCTGGGGCAGCTGCCGGGTTGCCAGCCGCGCTGCGTCGTGGGCTGCCCGCGTGACCCGGGCGCCGCCGTCGTACCCGTCCTTGCCGCGAAGGTCCGCGGAGTGTACAAGGGACGTCGAAACCAGGGCCGAGTGCACGTCAACCCGGGAAAGGTAGACCGGGCGGCCCCCTGACGCCCGCTCCAGTTCCTCGGCACTGGGCAGGGCGGAGTCCGCCCACCTGGTTTCGTCCCAGCCGTGGCCGAGCACCGGCCCTTTCCCTCCAGCCGCGGCGACGGCGTCCAGCAGCGCGCGTGCCGACGTGGCCGTGCCCAGTTGCAGCGATTCCAGGGCGATCCCGGTTTCCGTCAGGTGGATGTGCGAGTCGACGAAGCCGGGTGCAACCAGGGCGCCACGGAGGTCGATGATCTCCATGGAACTGTCTGCGATGGAGGATGCGGCCTGCTCAGATCCAACCCAGGCAACGGTGCCGCCGTCCACCAGCATGGCCGTTGCGAATGGATCCGCCGCGGTGTAAACGGACCCATTGCGGTACAGGACCGGGGCGGGCCGGGAGACGGCATCAGACTGGGAAGTGGCATCGGGGCGCGGCATGGGGGCAGACTCCTGGGGTGTGGGCGTGCCGGCGTGGGCCGGCGGGGTGTCATCGGGGCTAAAGGACGGAAGAATATGCCACGACGCCGCGGCGGATGAGGTTGATCGCTTCGGCGCAGAGCCGTGCCAGCCGCGGGTCCAGTCCGGGGATCTTGGCAAGCTGGTCCAGAAGGTCCACCACCTGCTTCACCCAGCGGACAAAGTCGCCCGCGGCAAGATCGGTGCCGCTGAGGACATCCTGCAGATGGCGGCCACGGGCCCATTTATACAGCGGCCAGACAAGTCCCAGTTCAGGCTCACCGGTCAGGGGGAGCTTGTGTTCCTCTTCCACATCCTCAAGGACGGACCATTCCTTCACCACTGTGTCGACGGCGGTCTCAAGGGAGACGCTGGGCATGCGCGGCCTCAGGCCCCGGTCCTCGCGTTTGGCCTGGTAGACCAGTACGCTGGCCAGCGCGGCAACTTCGGCGGCGTCGAGGTCATTGAATGCGCCCAGCCGCAAAGACTGCGAGATCAACAGGTCCTTCTCGCCGTATATCCTGCGCAGCCGCTGGCCGTCCGCGCTGATATTCAGCCGGCCGTCTCCCGCGTCTTCCAGGTAACCGTAGACGGACAGGACGTCGCAGACCCGGTCGAAGGTTTTGGCAATGGTGTTGGTGCGGCCCTGGATCTGGCGGACCAGGCCGTCCGTTTCGCGCCTTAGCTTCCACCAGCGCTCCGACCACCGGGCATGGTCTTCGCGTTCGCTGCACCCATGGCACGGGTGTGCCTTCAGGGCCCGGCGAAGATCCGCAATGCGCCTTTCCTGGTTGGGCAAGGCAGCGGCCCGGCCGAAGTCATGGTTGCGGTTCTGCCCCGGGGCGGGCGGACGGTTCTCACGCAGCGCGTTCCGGACAGAGGACGCCAGGTCCCTGCGGGACTTGGGCACCTTCGCGTTGAAGGACTTGGGGATGCGGACCCGGGTAACCGGCGCGATGGGACCCTCGAGGTCGTCAGCGCCAATCCTGCGCAGCTGGTTGTCCAGCGTCAGCACGGCCGGCCGCGGCTCGCGGCTGGCGTGGTCCGAACTAAGGACGACGGCGGGCCCGGGGGCACGGCCACCGGGAACGTTCACCACGTCCCCAGGCAGGAGCCGCGCCAGTGAATCGTCGCAAAGGGACTTCCGGACGCGGGACTTGGTCCGGGACGTGGCGTTCTCGGCGTCGGAAAGTTCCCTGCGCAGCCGCGCATACTCGGTGAAGTCACCCAGGTGGCAGGTCATCGATTTTGCGTAGCCGGCCAGGGATTCCTCGCGGCTGCGCACCTGGCGGGCCAGGCCCACCACGGAGCGGTCCGCCTGGAACTGGGCGAAGGAAGACTCGAGGATCTCGCGGGCCCTGGCCCGGCCAAACTGCGCCAGCAGGTTGATGCTCATGTTGTAGGTGGGCCGGAAACTGGAATTCAGCGGGTAGGTGCGCCGCGATGCCAGTCCCGCGACCGCCGTCGGGTCTGTACCGGGCTGCCACAGCACCACGGCGTGGCCCTCAACATCGATGCCTCGCCGGCCCGCACGGCCGGTGAGCTGGGTGTACTCCCCTGCGGTGATGTCCACATGCGCTTCGCCGTTGAACTTGTCCAGCTTTTCCAGCACCACGGACCGGGCAGGCATGTTGACGCCCAGCGCAAGGGTTTCCGTGGCGAAGACAGCTTTGACCAGGCCATCGGCAAAGAGTTTCTCGACTACCTCCTTGAAGGTCGGCAGCATTCCGGCATGGTGGGCCGCGAACCCCCGGAGCAATCCGTCGCGCCAGGTCCAAAAGCCCAGGACGTCAAGGTCGTCGGCCGGGATGTCCTGCCCCGCCTCGTCAACACGCTGGGCGATGATCCGCTGCTCTGTTTCGGTGGTGAGCCAGAGGCCGGACGAGACACACTGGGCCACGGCAGCCTCACAGCCCGCGCGGGAAAAGATGAAGGTGATGGCAGGCAGCAGGTCCATCCGGTCCAGGCTGGCGATGACCTGGGGGCGGCTGGCGGGGCGCACTCCCGTGTTCTCGCCGCCCCGGGCGGGGCGGTCGTTTCCGCGCCGGCCGCGCTGGCCCCTTCCGCCGGGGCCGGGCCTGCTGCGGAAGCTCTGCCGCATCTCGCTCTGGGCCACTGCCAGCAGGTCCGGGTTGACGTCGAAACCACGTCCCTTGCCGGCGTCGTGGGATGTGCCGGACGCGGCCGGCTGCAGGTCGTCTTCCTCCACGGGCGGAGCGATCTCGTCGAAGGTGGTTTCTCCGGCAAACAGGTCCATGATCCGTCGGCCCACCATGACGTGCTGCCACAGCGGCACCGGGCGGTGCTCGGAGACGATGATGTCTGTGTCGCCGCGGACGGTGTCCAGCCAGGCCCCGAATTCCTCGGCATTTGAAACGGTTGCACTCAGTGAGGCGACCTGGACCTCGCTGGGCAGGTGGATGATGACTTCCTCCCAGACAGCCCCGCGGAACCGGTCGGCGAGGTAGTGCACCTCATCCATGACCACGTAGCCGAGGTCGCCCAGAGTGGCCGAATCAGCGTAGAGCATGTTCCGCAGGACTTCGGTGGTCATGACCACCACCTGGGCATCCCCGTTGATGCTGGTGTCGCCGGTCAGGAGGCCCACATTGTCCGCACCATATTTAGCGGTGAGTTCACTGAACTTCTGGTTGCTGAGCGCCTTGATGGGTGTGGTGTAGAAGGCTTTCAGTCCCCGCTGCAGCGCGAGGTAGATGGCGAACTCCCCCACGATGGTCTTCCCGGCACCGGTAGGGGCAGCCACCAGGACTCCCTTGCCTTGCTGCAGGGAAAGACAGGCCTGCCGTTGAAAGTCGTCAAGCTCGAAGTCCAGGGTCCGGATAAACGCCCCGAGGTAGGTGGCGGCCTCGGCCCGGCGTTCGGCGCTGGCACGGTACCTCTCGGCCGGCGACATTTCTTCAGGATCGATGGGCCCGGCGGAGAAGGGTCCGGTGGTGGAGGACATACCCCAAGCCTAACGGCAGGCTAGAGCTTCTTCAGTTCACTGCTGGGGGTTGCGACGTCCGCTGTGGCCTCGGTTTCCTCGACCTGCCGGGCCTGGCGGCGGTCGCGGCGCTTGTCGTTCATGATGCAGATGCCGATTGCCGCGAAGAACAGCACCAGCAGCGGTCCGGCAAGCATGAACATCGAAATCGCATCCGCGCCCGGCGCGGCAATGGCGGCCAGGACGAAGACCAGGAAGACTGTAATGCGCCAGGCCTTGAGGATGGTGTGGCCGGATACGAGCCCGGCCATGTTGACGCCCACCAGCACTACGGGCACCAGGAAGGCCAGGCCCAGCATGAGCACCATCCGGGTGACGAACTCGATGTAGGTCCGCGCATCGATGACGCTGGAGGAGCCTGCCGGGGTGAACTGGGTCAGCGCGTGGACCACCTGCGGCACCACGAGCCACCCCACCCAGATTCCGGCCAGGAAGAGCGGGATGGCAGCAGCCATGTAGCCCAGCGTGTAGCGCCGTTCCTTCGACGTCAGCCCGGGCGTGATGAAGGCCCAGAGCTGGTAGATCCAGATGGGGCTGGAGATGACGGCGCCAATGAGGAGCGACATCTGGAGCTTGAAGTCGAACGGTGATGCGATGGTCCCGAAGTTGATGGCGGCAAGGCCGCCGGTCTCATCGGAAATGCGGTTAACCGGTTCGGCCAAGGCCTTCAGCAGCGGATCGTAAAGTATCCAGCCCCCAATGCCGCCAATGACGACGCCGATGGCCGACTTGATCAGCCGGTTCTTCAGCTCCTTGAGGTGCTCCCAAAGTGACATCCGCCCCTCGGGATTGGCTTTACGGGCCCGCGACAGTGCCACGGGAGGTCAGGCGCGGGTCGACGGCGGAACGTCAGTGCCGTCTGTCGGCTCACCGGGCTTCGCCTTGGGGTGGTTCACGATGGTGCCTTCCACCGGACCGTTTGCGTCGGTGGTGTCGGCCTTGCCGTCGTTCTTCATTTCCTTCACCTCGGACTTGATGATCCGCATGGACTGTCCCAGGCTGCGGGCCATGGCCGGAAGCTTGGGTGCGGCGAAGAGAAGCAAAGCTACAACGATAATGATTACGATCGGCCAGGGGCCGTCAAAGAGTCTTCCCACGGGAAATCCTTTCCTCTAAGTACATCCTACTTCTATGTGAAGTCGAGATCTCCGAGCGCCTGCGGCTGGCCCCGGTCCTTTTTACGCTGCACTCGCCGACGGCGGCGTTCCTCGCGCCGGGCCCATTTGGATGCCTCGTAATCATGTCGCATGACGGCGGGCGAGGCAAAAACGGCAGAACCCGGCAGGGGCCCGGACGGATCCGCGGGTTCACCCGCTACCTCGACCGGGCTCAGGTGTCCCAGCTTTTCGCCCGCTGCAGCGAGGTCCTTCACCGTGGCCATGAACTGTCGGAAGAGACGGATGCCCAGCAGGACATAGAACAGCAGGGCAACGGCGACAAGCGCCACCCATATGAGAATCCAGGACCACCAAGGCATGGTGAGAAGTCTATCGGTCGTAGCTGGCCAGCGAGGCCGCAAGCCAGTCCCGCGCGGCGGAAGCCAGCTCCGCAGGGGCCAGAATCCGGGCTGAACCGCCATGCTGGGCCACGAACATCGGCAGCCACGCCGTGTTGCCGAACCGGATCTCTGCCACCAGGCCGCCGTCGGGCAACTCCGCGGTACGCTCCGCGTAGTAGTCCTCCGCCAGCCCCCTCCCCTGCCGGGTGAGCTGGACGGTGACGGTGGTGTCGTCGTCGTTCGCGGTGAAAAGCTTGGCCGGGACCCCGCCCTCCGGTATCCCGTGCGGGGCGGCAGGTGCTCCGTTGGGGTGAACGTCCTGTACCCGGTCCAGGCGGAAGTTCCGCAGCCCGTCCACCAGGTGGCACCAGGCTTCGAAGTACCAGGTGTTGTCCAGGGAATACAGCCGCAGCGGGTCAACGTCGCGCTCGGTGACGGCGTCACGCTGGGGTGAAAGGTAGGTCAGGTGGAGCTGGGAGCGGGTCTCGATGGCCTGGCGGACCGTGGCATGGGTTGCGGCGTCGGCAGGTGCAACCTCCGGCCCGGCAATGGAGGCAGCTTGCAGCCCTTCCTCGCCTGCGGCCGCCAGGAGCTTCAAGGTAACCGACTCCAGCGCGCCGCCGCCGGGAAGGTCCGGCAGGCCGTTGAGCGTTTCAAGACCTGTCAGCAAAGCGCATGCCTCCGCCACGGTAAACCGGACAGGTTTCTTCAGGTCAAGGTCCTGGGTAATGAAGACGTGGTCGTCTTCCCATTGGATATCGAGCAGGTCGTCCGGATAACCCTCCGGCAGCCCGGAGCAGATGAGGATCCGGAGGTCTGCCTCGAGCTCTTCACGGGTGACGCCGAAGTGCTTTGCGACGTCCTGGATGTGCAGCCCCTGGTTGTGGACCAGGAAGGGGACCAACTGCAGCATGCGCTTGAGCTGGTCCTCAGACGTTCCCTTCCGGGCGGTCCGGGCACGGGCATCGGCGAACGTGTAGTCGGGGACAGGTGCGTCGCTGAACGCGGCCGCTGCCTGGAGCCTGCGCCTCACGGCGGCAGCAAGTTCAGCCGGTTCCACTGCCAGGGCATCGGGTCCGTAGGAGGCCAGCTCTTCGGCAAGCACCTCCGGGTCCCGGTACTCGATGAAGAGCCTGTCGTAGCCCGCACCTGGCCGGCCTGTGGCCTGGTCCTGGGTGGCTTGAACAGCACGACGGCGGAGGGCCAGCAGGTGCCCCTCCTTGACGTCCACGACGGCGGTGCGCAGCGGCAGTTCCGGCAACAGGTCCAGCTCTGCGCGGATACTGAAGTCCACCGGCGGCGTGTACTGCTCCTTCGCCAATGTGGTCACGGCACTGGTGAAGCGCGACAGGCGGAAATGCCGGGGTGCCTCGCGTGCCCGGTCGTAGCCCATGAGGTACCACTGGCCGAAGCGGCTGCCCAGGCCCCAGGGCTCGACGGTGCGTTCCTCCTCTTTGCCGGTGGTGCCGGCGAGATACGTGAAAGTGACCGGATGCCGGGCGTGCATGGCGGCCACGATGTCATCAAAGGCCTGGCCGGCGGGTTTGATCCGGGGCTGGACCCCGGCCGGCAGTTCCACGTCCGCCATCCTGCCGGCGGCCTGGAGTTTGCGGAGCGCGCTTTGGGCGGCGGTGCCCAGTGCCGCGCGCTCCCATAATTGGGAGGCCAGCAGCAGGACGGTCCACTCGTCGGGCCCCAGCTGGACGTCCGGGAGCCGGTTGGACTCCTTGCCGATCCGGTACCTGGTGGTGGCGGGGTCGTCCTCGCTCCAGCCCACGTCCGTCAGTGTCTCCACGTCGAAGCCCATTGCCCGCAGGTCATTCTTGTCCCGCTCGAACATCCGTCCGAACGCAACGTCATTGCCGGAGGTGTCGTGGTAGACCTTTTCGCGCAGTTCGCTGCGGTGCAGCCCGTGGCGGGTGTTGAGCAGCGCAATCAGCAGGTTGAGGAGTCGTTCGGTGCGGGATAGGGACACGCTCGTTACGTTACTAAACTCCCCCGATGAAAGCAGAAAGCGCGGCAGTACCGGAGGAACTTCCTCCAGTACTGCAGCGCTCCCGGCTGTGTTGGCGCCTGGGTCAGCGCACTGCCACGAGGTCCACGACGAAGATAAGTGCCTCGTTGGGAGCAATCGCGCCACCGGCACCGCGCGAGCCATAGGCCAGCTCGGAGGGGATCTCCAGGCGGCGACGGCCACCGACCTTCATGCCCAGCAGGCCCTGGTCCCAGCCCTGGATGACCTGGCCGACGCCGACGCGGAAGTCCAGCGGTGCACCGCGGCCCCAGGAGGCGTCGAATTCCTCGCCTGTGGACCAGGCAACGCCGACGTAGTGGGTGGAGACGGTGTCCCCTGCCTTGGCTTCCCGGCCGTCACCCTCGATCAGGTCTGTGATGACGAGTTCCGTGGGGACGTCGCCCTCCGGAAAATCGATTTCGGGCTTCTGGCGGTCAAATTCCCGCTGTCCAAAAGACATGCTTGCTCCTATCCGTAAGTGCTGATGGGGTGCCGCGAGGGACGCGGCGTCCATGTAAGTCTTGCTACTTGACCCCGAGGATGTCCACTACGAAGACCAGGTCGCCCTTTGCCTGCCCCTGGCCGGCGTCGCCGTAGGCCAGGTCCTTGGGGATGACCAGCAGGACGCGGGACCCAACGGTCTTGCCGGCGAGGCCCTGGGTCCAGCCCTTGATGACCCCGGTCAGCGGGAAGGTGGCCGGCTGGCCGCGGTCGAAGCTGGAATCGAACTTGGTGCCGTCTGCCAGGTTGACGCCGACGTAGTTCACGGTCAGCGTGTCGGACTCCTTGACGGTGGCGCCGGAGCCCTTGATCAGGTCCTGGGACACGAGGGATGTGGGGGCAGCCGCACCGGCAACGTTGATTTCGGGAACGCCGTCTTTTTCAGTAATGGTCGGCAGCCCGGCCGGCGGCGTCACGGTTTCGCCCTGGGGCTTGTCCAGGACCGGGGTGGGATCGGATGCGGAGAGCACCTTGATGATCAGCAGCTGGGTGGGCCCGGCTTCCGGACTCGGGCTGGGGCTGGCGCCGTCGGAAGGGCTGGGGCTGGCCGATGCCGCGCTCTGCTGGCCGGGAACGGCCAGTGCAAGGCTGGATCCAACCTTGGCGCCCACGAAAGCGTTGTAGATGACTGCGCTGCTGGTCTTGAGCTCGTCATTCAGCTCCAGGCTTTCCGGCTCGTTGGGGAACGTATCCTCGAGCTGGGAGCCGTCCGTGCCGTTCAGGGCGAGGATGGAAATCTTGGCAACCTGGTTGGCCTTTACGGCGTCGCCCTTGCCCTCGGAAACCACTTTGATGGTTGGCTGGGTCACGGCCAGTGGCTTGTCAAAGTCCACGCCAGGGGCCTTCTTGTCCCCGTTGTCGGTCAGCTTGAGGGAGTCGAACTTTGCAGTCTCCCCGGCGGACTGGCTGCTGGGCTCTGGCTGGGAGGCGGTGCCTCCGCAGGCGGTCAGGAGCAGCAGGCCGGGAAGGAGGATTGCTAGTAGTCGGCGCACGTAGGAAAACTTTCGTCGGGGCAGGGTGAATACGACACTCCGCATGGCGGCGGAGCATGCCGTGAAGAGGTCCCGTTAAAAGGACCTTATCCAGAATAGACCCTGAAGCTGGACGTCAGCCCATAGAGTCCAGAAGCGCATCGACGCGCTCATCGACGCTGCGGAACGGATCCTTGCACAAGATCGTCTGGTGGGCGCGGTCGTTCAGTTTCAGGTGCACCCAGTCCACCGTGTAGTCGCGTCCCAACTCCTGCGCGCGGCGGACAAAGTCGCCGCGCAGCTTGGCCCTGGTGGTTTGCGGCGGCGCGTCCACCGCCCCCTTGATGACAGTGTCGTCCACGATGCGGCGGACCGCTCCACGGGATTGCAGCAGGTAGTAAAGTCCCCGGCTGCGGGAAATGTCGTGGTACGTCAGATCAAGCTGGGCAATGCGGGGCGCGTCCAGGCCAAGGCCGTGGCGTTCGCGGTAGTTATCCATCAGCTTCTTCTTGATGGCCCAGTCGATTTCGGTGTCAATGCCCTTGGTGTCACCGGATTCAATGGCATGCAGCGTCCGCTCCCACAGATCCAGGATCAGCGGTACATGCGGGTTGTGGGCGCCGTGTTCATTGACGAAGGCCGTCACCTTGGTGAGGTATTCCTGCTGGATTTCAAGGGCGGTGAGCTGGCGTCCATTGGCCAGGCGGACCAATGCCCGGCCACTGAGGTCGTGGGAGATCTCGCGGATGCTGCGGATGGGGTTTTCCATCCGCATGTCGCGCATGATCACGCCCGCTTCGATCATCCGAAGGACCAGGTCAACGGTTCCGACTTTCATCAGGGCGGTCGCCTCTGACATGTTCGAGTCGCCCACAATGACGTGCAGCCGCCGATAAAACTCCGCGTCCGCGTGCGGCTCGTCACGGGTGTTGATGATGGGCCGCGACCGTGTGGTGGCTGAGGACACTCCCTCCCAGATGTGGTCGGCCCGCTGGGAGAACGCATAGGTGGCGCCATGCGGCGTCTTCAGGATCTTTCCGGCGCCGGCGATGAGCTGGCGGGTGACCAGGAACGGGATCAGGATTTCGGCCAGGCGGGAGAATTCCCCACGGCGGGGAATGAGGTAGTTCTCGTGGCTGCCGTACGAGTTGCCCGCGGAGTCGGTGTTGTTCTTGAAAAGGTATACGGTGCCGTTGAAGCCCTCGGCCGCCAGCCGGGCCTGGGCCTCATCAACCAGGTCATCCAGGATGAGCTCACCCGCACGGTCATGGGCGATCAGCTGGGCGAGGTCGTCGCATTCGGCGGTGGCGTATTCCGGGTGGGATCCTACGTCGAGGTACAGCCGCGAACCGTTGGTGAGGAACACGTTGGACGAGCGCCCCCAGCTGACCACCTTTCGGAAGAGGTACCGGGCCACCTCTTCCGGGGCCAGCGGCCTCGAGTCGGGGCTCGAGTAAGAGATCCCGAACTCGGTTTCGATGCCGAAGATTCTCTTGTCCATGTCGTCCTCCTAGGCCAGCAGTGCTGTGATGTCCGCGTCGTTCAGCCTGCGGAAAGCACGCCGGGAGCCGCGGGAGCTTTCGGAAAGCCTGTCCAGAACTGCCACCTCGAGGGCGCCGGGCGGCAGAGGTGCTGCCGGCTGGTCACCCTCCTGGGCAGGCGTGAGACCCTTCAAAGCCAGCCGGACAGCGTCGGCGAAGCCCAGGGACGCCTGCCATCCTGCCTCGATGGTTGACGACACCTTGTCTGCCTGGCCGCCCATGACCACAAAGCTGTGCTCATCGGCGATGGAACCGTCGAAGGTCAGCCGGTACAGGTGGTCTTCGGCCTGCGTGGAGCCCACTTCGGCTACTGCCAGTTCCACTTCAAACGGCTTTTGCTCTGCGGTGAAGACGGCACCCAGGCTTTGGGCGTATACGCTCGCCAGGCCGCGGGCGGTGACGTCCTCGCGGTCATACGAGTACCCGCGGACGTCGGCATAGCGGACGCCGGCCTGGCGCAGGCTTTCGAATTCGTTGTACTTGCCCACGGCGGCGAACGCGATCTTGTCGTAGATTTCGCCGATCTTGTGCAGGGACGGCGATGGGTTCTCGGCGACGAGTGCGATGCCGTCGGCGCAGCTGATGACAACCACCGACCGGCCGCGGGCGATGCCCTTCCGCGCGAAATCCGCGCGGTCCTTCATCAGCTGTTCGGGCGAGACATAAAACTGCTGGGTCATCTCAGGCCTCCCGTCCGGCGATGGTGCGCGCTTCGATCACGCTGCGCGAAGCAGCCGCGAGTTCGGCCTCGGGCACCCGGCGGGCTCCCGTCCTGTCCACTGTATAAACCACGGGCCACAACTGCCGGACGGTATCCGGGCCGCCCGTGGCGGAATCGTCGTCGGCGGCGTCGTACAGGGACTCCACGGCGACGGACAGCGCCTCAGCCGGGGTGAGGTTGGGCCGCCAGAGTTTCTTCAGGGCTCCGCGGGCGAAGACGGAACCGGAACCCACGGTATGGTGTTCGTGTTCCTCGTACCTGCCCCCGGTGACGTCATAGGAAAACAGCCGTCCGACACCGGCGCTGGTGTCGAACCCTGCAAACAGGGGCACCACGGCAAGGCCCTGCAGGGCCATGGGAAGGTTGCCCCGGATCATGGCCCCCAACCGGTTCGCCTTGCCTTCGAGGCTGAGCTGGGTTCCTTCAATCTTTTCGTAGTGCTCAAGTTCAACCTGGAAGAGCCGCGTCAGGTCGATCGCTATTCCGGCTGTGCCGGCTATGCCAAGGACAGAGAAGTGGTCTGCCGGGAAGACCTTCTCGATGTGCCTGCTGGCAATGATGTTTCCCATGGTGGCGCGCCGGTCGCCCGCCATCAGGACACCGCCGCCGTAACTCATGGCCACGATCGTGGTGGCGTGCGGAACCTGCAACGGCGCAGCCCCGGACACGCCGCCCTGGAGGGACCGGCTAAAGGGCAGTAGCTCGGGCCGGTCCCGTTGCAGGTGCTCCGTAAAGGACGAGGTGGCGTTGGCGGCTACCTGGTTGGCGGTTGATTCCTGCACTCATCACTCCTTGAACGTGGTACTTCAACGTCGGTACAGATTCCGGCCGTCCGCGGCTTCCGCCACCTTCCGGGTCCGGGTTACTGGCCGCCCTTTTGCACGAATGCCCGGACGAACTCTTCGGCGTTGGATTCCAGGACGCCGTCGATTTCGTCGAGCAGGTCGTCCACGCCTTCGGTCGACGCCGAAGCCTGCGCCTCGGGCGGTGCCGGGGGTGCCTCGGGGATGTCGTCTTCGACCTGGCTGTCGCGTGACTGCGGCTGCTGCTGCTCCTGGCCTGCCATTGGATTCCCTCCTTTTTCCTCCGGTGGATCCGGCGGATCCTCCGATATGCCCATCCTGCCACGGGACGGGCGTTCCGGCGCGGTTTACGCCGCAGGCGGAGTACTGTTGTGTCCCAGCAGTTCGCCGAGGAACGGTCCCGCTTCCCGGTAGCGCTCAAACAACGCTCCGGTCAGGGCTTTGGTTCCCCTCAGTGGTTCCCTGGTAGGCACCCGCTGAAGCCGTCCGTAACCGGGCACGTCGAAGATGACCGAGTCCCAGCTTGCCCCCACCACATCCTTGCCGAAGCTGCTGATGCACTTTCCGCGGAAGAAGGCCCGGGTGTCGGCGGGGGGCTCGGCCACGGCAGCGGAGATGGCAGCATCGTCCACCACGCGCTGCATCCGGTTCCTGGACAACAGGCGGTAGTAGAGGCCTTTCTCCGGCCTGATATCGGACCACTGGAGATCCACCAGGCCAAGCCGGGCATCGCTCCACTCCAGTCCATCACGCTGGCGATACCCATCAAGCAGGGTAAGTTTCGCCAGCCACTCCACGGAACTGGCAGCCGCGGCCCTGTCACTGTCCAGTTGGGTGAGAACGGCAGCCCACCGTTCCAGGACCTCGTGTGTGTGCCCGTCACCGTCCACGGCGTCACCGACGCCGGTGTCCTGGGCGAGTTTGGCTGCGGCTTCGTGGTACATCCACTGAAGGTCCAGCGCCGTGACCCGCCGTCCGTCCAACAGGCGCAGCTTTGCTGTCAGCGAGGTATCGTGACTCACCGTTTTGAGCGCTGCCACCGGCTCGTAGACTTCGATTTTGGGGGCGAGCCCTGCCTCAATGAGGCTCAGGACCATGGCCGTGGTGCCGAACTTCAGGTAGTTGGACACCTGGCTGAGATTGGCGTCACCGATGATGACGTGCAGGCGCCGGTACTTGTCGGCGGTGGAATGGGGCTCGTCGCGGGTGTTGATGATGGGCCGGCGGATGGTGGTTTCCAGGCCGACCTCGGCTTCGAAGAAGTCGGCCCGCTGGCTGACCTGGAAGCCCGGGGTTGAACTGTCCTGTCCTATCCCGAGCCGCCCGGCCCCGCAGACCACCTGCCGGCTGATGAAGAATGGCGTGAGCCCGCGGACAATGTCGCCAAAAGGGACCGAACGGGGCATGAGGTAGTTCTCGTGCGAACCGTAGGACACGGACTTGTTGTCCGTGTTGTTCTTGTAAAGGTTGACCGGCGGGAGCGCCGGGTCCGCCGCCAGCCGGCGCACGGCCGCCAGCCCCACAAGGTCGCCGGCAGCGTCCCAGGCCACAGCGTCCCGTGGGTTGGTGACCTCGGGGCTTGAATACTCCGGATGGGCGTGGTCAACGTACAGCCGGGCCCCATTGCCCAGGACCATGTTCATGAGCAGCGTCCCCGACTCGTCCTGGCCGTCCAGTTCGAGTTCCTCGCGCCCGTAGGCCAGGGCCACCGCCTCCGCGTCAAGCACTGGTGGCTGGTCGGTCAGCTGGGTGGGGTGTGCAGCTCCCCGGTCCACGGTCCAACCCCGGGCATCGTGCAGCGGCTCTTCGTCGGTATAGTCCCAGCGGGTCTCGGCCCCGCCGGCCGCCCGCTGCCTGGTGACCTGGGCATAGGCCTGCACCACCCGCGCGCTCATCATGGTGGCGTTGGCCGAGGGTGCGGAGGGGGCGTGGATGCCGTATTCGGTTTCCGCCCCCATGACCCGCATGGCCCCGCCGACGGGGAGCGCTTCCCCGGCAGCGGGTCCCTTTGCACCCGTCATAGATACTGTCCCGTGGTCGGCATCGTCTCGATGGACTTGCCCGGTTCCTGGCCGGCCTTGCCCTGGACGATGGTGCGGATGTAGGTGATCCGTTCGCCCTTTTTGCCGGAGATGCGTGCCCAGTCGTCGGGGTTGGTGGTGTTGGGCATGTCCTCGTGTTCGCGGAACTCGTCCACCACAGCGCGCAGCAGGTGCTCGATCCGGAGGCCCTTCTGGTGCGTGGTCAGCAGGTCCTTGATGGCGTACTTCTTGGCCCGGTCCACCACGTTCTGCACCACGGCGCCCGAGTTGAAATCCTTGAAGTAGAGCATCTCGGTGTCACCGTTGGCATAGGTGACCTCCAGGAACTCGTTGGACTTATCGGTGGAGTACATGGCTTCGACCGTGCGCTGGACCATGGCGTCAACCGTGGCCTGGACGTCGCCGTTGTGCTCTGCGAGGTCCGATTCGTGGAACGGCAGGTCCGGCGTGATGTATTTGTTGAAGATGTCCGCGGCGGCTTCGGCATCGGGACGCTGGATCTTGACTTTGACGTCCAGCCGGCCGGGCCGGAGGATGGCGGGGTCGATCATGTCCTCACGGTTGGATGCGCCGATGACGATGACGTTGTCGAGGCGTTCCACGCCGTCGATCTCACTGAGGAGCTGGGGCACGATGGTGGTTTCGACGTCGGACGAGATTCCGGTGCCGCGGGTGCGGAACAAGGAATCCATTTCGTCGAAGAAGACCACTACGGGGCTGCCGTCCGATGCCTTTTCCCGGGCGCGGGAGAAGATCAGCCGGATGTGCCGCTCCGTTTCGCCCACGTACTTGTCGAGGAGTTCAGGGCCCTTGATGTTCAGGAAGTAGCTCTTCAGGTCCACGTTCCCGGACCGCTCGGCGGCGCGGGCAGCGAGGGAGTTGGCGACAGCCTTGGCGATGAGGGTCTTGCCGCAGCCCGGAGGCCCGTACAGCAGGATGCCCTTGGGCGCCTTCAGGCCGTGCTCCCGGTAGAGGTCGGGGTGCAGGAACGGCAGTTCCACCGCGTCCCTGATCTGCTCGATCTGGGGGCCAAGGCCGCCGATGTCCTCGTAGGTGATGTCCGGAACTTCTTCCAGGACCAGGTTCTCCACCTCGGAGCGCGGCACCTTCTCGAGTGCGTAGCCGGTCCGCGAATCCACGGAGAGGGCGTCGCCCACCCTGAGCTTCTCGGCCTGCAGCGCGCCGGAGAGCCGGACCACGCGTTCTTCATCGGCCCGGCCCACCACCAGGGCCCGGTCCCGTCCCAGCATCTCCTTCAGGGTGGCCAGCTCGCCGGCGCGCTCATAGCCGAGCCCTGCAACGATCAGGAGGGCTTCGTTGAGCAGCACCTCCTGGCCTACCGCCAGCTGGTTGATGTTTACCAGGGGGCTGATGCCCACCCGCATCTTCCGGCCGGCGTTGAAGATGTCCACCGATTCCTCCGTGGCAGCCTGTCCGCTGTTGCCGGGGGAAGGCTGCCGCTTTGGGTTGATCTGGAGGATGGTGCCGAAGCTGTACGGCGGCTGTCCTTCCTGGTCAAGGGCGTTTTTCAGCCGGAGAATCTCCGCCTTGGCCGTCTCAAGCATGCTGACCAGCTTGGTGTTGTTCTGCGTTGCCGCTGCCAACTGGCGGTCGATGTGCCTGAGCTTGTCCCGAAGTATGTTGACCTGGCGGTCAGCAACCGAGAGGTCGTTGGCGGCAGACTGCTCTGCCGGTGTACGTCCGGAGTCCTGGTTTGGTGTCTCCATGATGTATCAGCCCCTTCCTGCGCTTCTCTTAAGACATTAGTCCCAAGATGCCGGGTAGGGATGGAGACTCCCGAAATGTGGACTAGTTCGTAACCTCGGGCGTGTCCACCACATTCGTTCCGGCGATGGCGTCCCGGGCTGCCCGCCGCAGCTTCTTGTCTGACACCGCCCGCTCCCCTACAGCACCGGGAGTCCAGGCATTGACATCCTCTTCGTTGAATTCGGTCTTGGACGGCCGCCGCTTGACCGAGATGCCCGTCACACCGTCGGCGAGCCGGCGGGTGACCAGCAGGAACCCGGTGTGGGCCACCATCCGGTGGTCCGGCCGGACCGCGAGACCCTCAAGGTGCCAGCCGCGGACCAGCGATTCCCAGGCGTCAGGTTCAGTGAAGCGGCCGTCGGCGCGGATCGCCTCGGCCGTACGGGAGAGCTGGGTGACCGTGGCTACGTAGTTGATCCAGACGCCGCCGGGCGCAAGCACGGTGGCGACGGCGTCGAGGCATTCCCAGGGCGCCAGCATGTCCAGGACCACGCGGTCCACGGAGCCGGGCTCTTCAGCCTTGACCACTTCCTCCTGGAAGTCGCCGAGCGAGATCTGCCATGCAGGATGCGGGCCGCCGAAGATGGTCTCCACGTTTCCCCGGGCGATGTCCGCAAACTCTTCACGCCGCTCGAAGGAGTGCAGGTAGCCGTTGTCCCCCACGGCGCGGAGCAGGGAGATGGACAAGGCACCGGAGCCGACGCCGGCCTCCACCACGCGGGCCCCGGGGAAGATATCCGCCATGGTCACGATCTGGCCGGCGTCCTTGGGATAGACCACGGCGGCGCCGCGCGGCATGGACAGCACGAAGTCGGACAGCAGCGGGCGCAGGGTCTGGTACTGCTGGCCGACGTTGTTCACCACAACGGAGCCGTCCACCTTGCCGATGATCTCATCGTGGTTCAGGAAGCCCCGGTGCGTATGGAAGGCGCCACCGCGTTCAAGCGTGATGGTATTCATGCGGCCACGTTCGTCGGTGAGCTGGACACGCTCGCCTTCCCTGAAGGGGCCGCGGCGACGGGCGGCTCCCACCGGCTGCGAGCCGCTGGCGGCAGCACCGGCTTGCGCTGCTCCGGTGGCGTCGTTGACGGCAGTTTCGCTGCTCATGATGTTCCTCGCTCCTGTAAACCTTTTGTGCCGCGGCCAAAGTGCCCACGGATATTGTGGCCCCTGGCGGCGGCAATGCACGACCGGCAGGTAACTCTACCGGTTCTGGCCCTGCGGGTGCCTATCGGTGCGCTGGCGCCTCCCTGTGATGGCCGCGAGGACAACGTCCTGGGTGAGCAGCCCGGTGACTTTGCCATTGTGGTCCACCACTGCGTAGTGCCGTCCCTCAACCTGCGAAAGAAACTGGATCAGCTCCTGCCCCTTGGACCACTCGGGAACATAGGCTCCCGCAGCCAAGGGAAACGAAATGGCGGTGACTGGCGTCGAATCGGCTGCGGCGTCGGGCACCGAGGCCAATGCGCCGGGGTCCACCACACCCTGCGGCCGGCCGTCCGGTCCGCACACCACCACGGACTTCGTTCCTTCTGCCGCCAGGCGGAGGGCGTCACGGACAGTGCCCGAGGCAGGCACCCCAACGGCCGGCGTCGACAATCCCGCTGCGCTGACCAGCGGCAGCCGTGCCCGCAGCGTGCCCTGCTGGATGGAAGCCGAGGCACCCATCCACAGGAAGCCGCCCACCAGGATGGTGATCATCAGGAGGCTGAAGTCCGGCTGGTCGCCGGCGAGGTAGGGGCGAAGGAGGAACCAGTAAGCGATCGCCAGGACGATGATGCGCCCACCCCAGCCGGCTGCCACGGTTCCTTTCGCCTGGCTCCCGGTGGCCTTCCACACGATGGATTCGACAATGCGCCCACCGTCCAGCGGCAAGCCCGGCAGGACATTGAAGACGGCGATGAGGAAGTTGGCCCACATGAAGATGTTCGTCAGGATCTCGGCGACACTTCCCAGGCTGTTGGTGCCCAGGACCAGCCAGGCTCCGCCGGCGAGGACAAAATTGGCCGCCGGTCCGGCCAACGCCACCAGGACGGACCGGCCGGGGGAAGACGTGAAGCTCTCGAACTGGGTGTGCCCGCCCCAGAGGTTGAGGACGATCTTCTGGGTGGGCCATCCGTAGATTTTCGCCGTGAGGGCGTGCGCGAGTTCATGGACCAGCACCGAGAGCAGGAGCAGGACGGCGTAGGCGAAGGCCACGAGATAGGCGCTCATGCCCAGCATGGGGTTGTTCCGCGCCAACACGGGCCCGTACGCGATGACGGTGAAGGCCGCGATCACAAACCAGGAGTAAGCAAGCACGACAGGAACGCCGGCAATGCGTCCCAGCGGGATGCCGTCACGGCGTCGTCCCGTGGTGCCCGGCGGGGTGCCCGGTTCGGTGTCCCGCTGAGTGCCTGGATCAGCCACGGGAGTCACCAGCGGCGGTGGCGGCCGGCACCGTTGCCTGCGCCCCGGGGAGCAGGGCTTCAAGCTCCACCAGGCCGCGGCCGGCCAGGGAGTCCCAGAGTGCGTAGCTGCCGTCGTCGGGCAGTGGAACGATGTGCGGGACAGCCACCGTGGCGACGCCGGAGGCTACGGCCGCGGCCACGCCCGGTACGGAATCCTCGAGGGCAACGCAGTGGTGGATTCCGAGATCAGGATCGCTTTCCTGGAGCAGTTCGACGGCGGTCAGGTAGGCCTCGGGGTGCGGTTTGCCCTGGGTCACGGTGTCACCCGTGACCAGGACTTCAAAGTAGGGGCGGGGAAGGCTGGCCACCACTTGGCGGGCCAGCGGCCCCTCGGACATGGTGACCAGGGCGCAGCGCACGCCTGCCAGGTGCAGTTCTTCGAGGAGTTCCCGGGCGCCTGGGCGCCATGGCACCTGCTGCTGGACGCTGCTGATGACCTGGGCGGTCAGGGCGTCGATGATCTCGCGGATTTCCAGCTCGACGCCTGCCTGCTGGAGCAGGCCGGCGGAGAACGTCAGTGATTGGCCCACCAGTTGCATGGCCTGGTCGTGGCTCCAGGTGCCGCCATGGGCCTCCACCAGGGCACGCTCCGCGGCAATCCAGTATGGCTCGGTGTCCACGATGGTTCCGTCCATGTCCCATAGGACAGCTTTGAGCGGGGAACCGGTGGCAGGAAATCGCATG
Source organism: Pseudarthrobacter sp. Pseusp20 (assembly GCF_059492155.1). Taxonomy (NCBI): domain Bacteria; kingdom Bacillati; phylum Actinomycetota; class Actinomycetes; order Micrococcales; family Micrococcaceae; genus Pseudarthrobacter; species Pseudarthrobacter sp. Pseusp20. Next base: position 2,557,217 of record NZ_CP168521.1, on the reverse strand, counting down.
ACGCCAGTCTACGGGGCGTGGCTGGGCGGAGGCTGTGGGCTACGCCCTTGGCGAATATGACGCAGGCGGGGTGCCCTTTGCGCCGGTTAGCGGCGATTCGCGGCGCTTCATTCCATGCACGAGTGCGCACCTTGGACGTAGGGTGAAGAAATGAATAGCTTCGAGGGAGACACCGCCGAACAAGGTGCCGGACCCGAGCGGGAACGGTTCCTGCAGCCGGTGGCTGACGGACAGCGCGTAACCGTAATGCTTGCCGCCTTTGAAGGGTGGAACGACGCCGGAGAGGCGGCCAGCGATTCGCTGCGGTACCTGAACAAGTTGTGGGGTGGCAAGAAAGTCGCATCCATTGATGCGGACGAGTACTACGACTTCCAGTTCACGCGCCCCACGGTCCGCAGGAACTCTGCCGGTGAACGCAAGATCAAATGGCCTTCCACCAGGATCTACAAAGCCTCGGCGCCCAACTCCAACGTGGACGTCATCTTTGTGCAGGGAACCGAGCCGTCCTATAAATGGCGCGCTTACACCGCGGAGTTGCTGGTCCATGCAGAGGCTTTGAAAGTGGACTACGTGGTGCTGGTGGGTGCACTGCTGGCGGATGTTCCGCACAGCCGCCCCATTCCGGTCAGCACGTCGTCCGATGACGCCCAGCTCCGGGAACGCATGAACCTGGAAGCCTCGCAGTACGAAGGCCCGGTGGGGATCGTGGGGGTCCTGTCCGAGGTGGCACTGCTGGCCGGGCTCCCCACCGTATCGTTGTGGGCCGCGGTGCCGCACTACGTGGCACAGGCCCCCTCCCCCAAAGCCCAGCTTGCCCTGCTGCACCGCATCGAGGAACTGCTGCAGGTGCCGCTGGACACCCACGAGCTGGTGGAGGAGGCGGACGCATGGGAGCGCGGCGTCGACGAGCTGGCCACCGAGGACCCGGAAATTGCTGCCTACGTCCGGCAGCTGGAGGAAGCCAAGGACACCGCCGACCTTCCTGAGGCCAGCGGCGAGTCCATTGCCCGCGAATTTGAGCGGTACCTGAAGCGGCGGGGCCAGGACCGGCCCTGACATTAAAAGGGACAGGGGCCGGGCCGGGAGGAATCCCGGCCCGGCCCCTGTCTGTTTGCTGACGTGGAGCCGAAGCCTAGAGCCGGATGCCAAGAAGGGCGTCCACCGCGTCCCTGACCAGGCTGCTGTCGGCGGGGCTGGCGGCAGCACCGCCGTCGTTCGCTGAACGTGCCCAGCGCGAGACTGCGGCGACTGCGGCGGGCGCGTTGAGGTCCGCTGCCAGCGCCGCCCGCATGTCGGCCAGCAGTTCGCGGCCCGAACCTTCCGGGGCGTGGTCGAGGGCCTTCCGCCACGCTGCAAGGTCTGCCTTGGCAGCGGTGAAGCCTTCATTCGTCCAGGACCAGTCGGAACGGTAGTGGTGGGCCAGGATGGCAAGGCGGATTGCTGCCGGGTCTTCACCGGCGGCGCGAAGCCTGGAGACCAGCACCAGGTTGCCCTTGGACTTGCTCATCTTCTCCCCGTCGAGCCCCACCATGCCGGCGTGTGCGTAGTGCCGGGCAAGCGGTACCCCGGCCAACGAGTATGCATGGCCGGCACCCATCTCATGGTGCGGGAAGATGAGGTCCGAACCGCCTCCCTGCACCGTGAAGGGCGAGGGCAGGTATTTTTGGGCGATCACTGTACATTCGATGTGCCAGCCGGGCCTGCCCGCGCCCAGGCTTCCACCGGGCCAGCTTGGCTCGCCGGGCCGTTCCACCCGCCACAGCAGCGGATCAAGGGCCTGCCGCTTCCCGGCGCGGCCCGGGTCTCCGCCGCGTTCGGCAAAAAGCTCCAGCATGGTGCTTTCGCCAAGGTGGGAGATGCATCCCAGGGACCAGGCATCAGGTGCCGTTGACTGCTTGCCGGCCGCTTCGACGTCGTAATAGACATCCCCGTCGGGTTCCCCGTTGCTGCCGGGAACCTGGTAGGCCAGCCCCAGGCTGACCAGCCGCTCCACCTCGGGGACGATGAGGCCAATCGACTCCACGGCGCCAACGTAATGGTCCGGCGCCAGGACATTCAGCGCCTCCATGTCCGTCTGGAAAAGTTCAACCTGCTCCGCCGCGAGGTCCTGCCAGTCGACTCCGGTGGCAGTGGCGCGTTCCAGCAGGGGATCATCCACGTCCGTGACGTTCTGCACATAGGAGACCTCGCTGCCGGCGTCCCGCCACGCGCGGTTCAGCAGGTCAAAGGCCACATAACTGGCGGCGTGGCCCATGTGGGTTGCGTCGTAGGGAGTGATGCCGCAGACGTACATGGACGGCCGTGCTTCCGGTTCCAGCGCCACTTCGCGGCCTGCCGCGGTATCGAACAGCCGGATGACGGGCATGTTTCCGGGCAGGGCAGGAACGGGGCGGGAAGTCCAGGATTTCACAAGCCAAGCCTAGTCCTAGGCGCTGATGACGCCGAAACCGAGCAGGAGGTACAGGGCCAGCCCCAGGAAGATCCGGTACCAGACAAAGAGCCGGTAGCTGCGCGTGGATACGAACTTCAGGAACCAGCCGATGATGACATAGCCCACCACCAGGGCGATCACGGTGGCAAGGGCAGTTTCCGGCAGGCCGAACGGGCCGGAGATGCCTTCCTTGGTCACCACCTTGTAGAGCTGGTACAACCCGCTGCCGAAGACCGCGGGGATGGCGAGCAGGAAGGAGTACCGTGCGGCGGCTTCGCGCGTGTAGCCCATCAGCAGGCCCGCGGTAATGGTGCCTCCGGAGCGGGAGACGCCGGGAATCAGTGCCAGGGCCTGGGCCAGCCCATAGAGGATGCCGTGCTTGTAGGTCAGGTGCGCCAGGTCCCGTTTCTGGGCCCCCACGGCGTCGGCCACGGCGAGGAAGAGCCCGAAGACGATCAGCATGGTGGCCACGATCCACATGCTGCGCAGTACCGATTCGATCTGGTCCTGGAAGAGCAGGCCCAGCACGATGATGGGCAGGCTGCCCAGGATCACCAGCCAGCCCATGCGGACGTCGGGATCCTGCCGCGGCACCTTGCCGGTGAGGGAGCCGGCCCAGGCTTTGACGATCCGGACGATGTCGCGCCAGAAGAAGATCAGCACGGCGGTCTCCGTGCCGAGCTGGGTGATGGCCGTAAAGGCCGCCCCCGGGTCCTCCGCGTTGGGAAGGAACTCCCCCACGATCCGCAGGTGTGCGCTCGATGAAATAGGTAGAAATTCGGTCAGTCCCTGCACAAGGCCCAGCAGGGCCGCTTCAAACCAGTTCACGCTAAGACCCTACGGCATGGCGGTGGTGCATCTGCCCGTAAGCTTGCTGCTATGCAGCAGCGTTACGTCGGCAACAGTGGATTGCGAGTTTCCGCCCTCTCCCTGGGCACCCGGTCCTGGGGTGGGGAAACTGACGAACAGGACGCGTCCGAGTTGCTGCGTACCTTCCTTGATGCGGGCGGCCGGCACGTGGACACATCGGCGTCGTATGCGGGCGGGGGCTCGGAGGCCATCCTTGGCTCACTCCTGGGTGATGTGGTGTCCCGCACCGAAATTTCCATCTCCACCAAGGCAGGGATGACGACGCCGGACGGGCGGCGCGCGGTGGACACGTCACGCAATGCGATGCTCACCGGACTTGATGCGAGCCTGGCCAGGTTGGGCACGGAATATGTGGACCTCTGGTTTGCTGAGGCCTGGGACGGCAACGTTCCCCTCGATGAAACGCTGGCTGCGCTGGAATTTGCGGTACGCACCGGCCGGGCGCGGTACGCCGGAATTTCGAACTTCAGGGGCTGGCAGGCTGCGAAGGCCGCAGCCACCAGCAGTGTGCCCCTGGTTGCCGTCCAGGCGGAATATTCATTCCTTCAGCGGACGGCGGAGGCGGAACTGATCCCTGCCGCGGAGGATGCCGGGCTTGGGCTGATGGCGTGGGCTCCGCTGGGCCGCGGCGTCCTCACCGGGAAGTATCGCGGCGGCATCCCCGCCGGGTCACGCGGGGCGTCGGCCAGCGAATCGGCCTACGTGGAGCCTTACCTGGAGGAGAAGCCGTCGCGCATCGTGGATGCGGTATGCATGGCGGCCAACGGCCTGGGCCGGACTCCCCAGGACGTCTCACTGTCATGGCTGCTGTCACAGCAGGGAGTTGCCACCGCCATTGTCGGCGCCCGCACGCCGGTGCAGTTGAAGGAACTCCTGGACGTCCAGCCCGCACCGCTGCCACCGCAGATTGCGCGGGCTTTGGAGGATGTCTCCGCCGCCTTCTGAGTTCCTGCCCCGGCGCGGCTATTCCTCGACGATTTCCAGGTCCTCGTCCTCGTCCACGTCGGCTTCCTCGTCCTCTTCGTCCTCGTCGTCAAAGACCTGCAACGGGGTGACCTCGTTGTAGGCCTCGTACAGCGCGTCCTCGTAAACTTCGAAGGCATCGGCCACTGCGAAAAAAGCTGCCTCAACGGAGGGGTCACCGTCCCCGCGGCGGTTCGATGCTGCTATAAGGTGTTCTTCCAAAGCGGTGGTCAGGGACGAAAGCGCGACACGCGGATCGATGCTCATGACTTCACGTTAGCCGGAAAAGGACGAAAATGGAGAGCAAATGAAGGAACAATTTCTCACCAGCTCGGTCCAGCGGGAACGGGATTATTTGCGGCAGTACGAGTACCTCGTGCTAACCGTCAGCCCTGATGATTCCCTGCCGGAGGCACGCCGCCGCCTGGTGGAACACTCCGAATACGGCAAGTGGGAACTGGAACGCAGCAAGCTGTACGTGGGCGGCGGCAGGCGCTTTTGGCTGCGGCGCCGGGTGATGCAGGTCCAGCGGACCGTTTAGGAGTCGTGTGATCCAGCGGACCGTTTAGTCCTCCAGCGGGCCCAGCCAGGCGTTGGCCACCGTGTTGTGGGCAGACTCGTCGTCGGAGGGGTGGAACATGCCGGCAAGCACGTCGCGGTAGAGCCGTTCCAGTTCCGAACCCCTGAAGTAGCTCGATCCCCCGCTGACGCGGATGGCCAGGTCCACAACGCGCCGCGCCGTTTCGGTGGCATTCACTTTCAGACCCACCAGTTTGGGGAACCACTGGTTCCCGTGGTCGGCCAGGGCATCGACGTCGGCGGTGACAGCCCTGAGCTGTGGGTAGAGGTTGTCCATGGCCATGGCTGCCTCAGCAACTTTCCAGCGGATGTCAGGGTCCTGCGCGTAGCTGCGTCCGCCGTTCTTGAAAGACGTGCGGCGCTTTACAGTTTCTACACCCACGTGCAGCGCCCGTTCGCCCAATCCGGTGTAGACGGCGGCCAGGAGGCTTTCGAAGCACGCGAAAATCGCGAACACCAGCGGGTCGGCGTTGGGACCCACGGGCAGCTTGCGGAAGATCCGGTCCGGCGGAACGGTCGCACCATCAAGGACAGTGGTGGCGGACTGGCTTGCGCGCATGCCCAGGGTGTCCCAGTCGTCCATGATCCGGTAGCCGGCCGCTTCACGGTTGATGAACCCGTGGACGAGTTCCCCGGAACCGTCCCGGGCTGCGGCGTCCTTTCCGAAAATCCCCAGCCGGGTCCACGCCGGCGAGAGGCTGGTGAAGATCTTGGTCCCGGTGAACGAGTAGCTTCCGTCCGGATAAGGTGTGGCCGCGGTCCGTGAGTCGAAGAGGACTGAGTCGTTGCCGGCCTCCGAATTGCCGAACGCGAAGACCTCGCCCTGCGCCGCCTCCTCGAGCACGAAGGCCAGGGAGTGGTCGCCGCGGGCTGCGAGGACGTGCGCGACGCCGGTCCACACCAGGTGCATATTGACGGCAAGCGCGGTGGCAGGGGCCGCCGTTGCCAGCCTGCGCTGGCACTGCGCTGCCGCCTCGAGCCCAAGCCCCGCGCCGCCGTCGGGCACTGGAATGAAAAGCTTCAGGTACCCTGCAGCCGCAAGCTCCTGCAGGTCCTCGTGGAAGAAGGCGTTGTCCCGGTCGTATCCTGCGGCGCGGCCGCGGATGCGTTCCAGGAGCCCGTCCGGCAGCAGGTCCTCTGGAGTCACGGCAGGTCCCCTCAGTAGTTGGTGAGCAGGGTGTTCAGCACCCGGGCACCGAACTTGAGGGAGTCCGCCGGCACACGTTCGTCCACGCCATGGAACATGCCGGTGAAGTCCAGCTCCTCGGGGAGCATCAGGGGCGCGAAGCCGTAGCCGGTGATGCCCAGGCGGCTGAGCGACTTGTTGTCCGTGCCGCCGGACAGTGTGTAGGGCAGCACTTTTGCACCGGGGTCCTCCTTGTGGAGGGCATCAATCATCGAGTCCACCAGGTTGCCGGCGAACGGGACCTCCAGCGAGACGTCGTTGTGGACGTAGCTGACGTCCACTCCACTGCCGGCAAGCTCGCGCACGATCTCAAGGACCTGCTGCTCCTGGCCCGGCAGCGTACGGCAGTCAACCAGGGCCTCGGCAGACTCGGGGATGACGTTGTGCTTGTAACCACCCTTGAGGAGCGTGGGGTTGGTGGTGTTCTGCAAGGTGGCGCCGACGAACCGGGCCACGGTGCCAAGCTGGTTGAGCAAGAGCTCCGGGTTGTCGGCGTCGAACTCCACGCCGGTGAGTTCGGTCACTCCATCAAGGAACTGGCGGGTGGTGGGCGTGAGTTCAATGGGCCACTTGTATTCGCCGATGCGGGTTACGGCGGCGGCGAGGCGCGTGACAGCGTTGTCCGTGTTGATCTGCGAGCCGTGGCCGGCCCGGCCGTGGGCCACCAGCCGCAGCCACGAGATGCCCTTCTCCGCCGTCTGCAGCAAGTAGGTCCGCTGGCCGCCGATTGTTGCCGAGAAGCCACCCACCTCCGAAATGGCCTCCGTGGCGCCCTCGAAAAGTTCCGGGCGGTTGTCCACGGCATAACGTGCGCCATAGACGCCGCCGGCTTCCTCGTCAGCGAAGAACGCGAAGATGATGTCCCGTTTGGGTTTCCTGCCCTCCCGGGCAAAACCCCGCAGCACAGAAAGAATCATGGCGTCCATGTCCTTCATGTCGACGGCGCCGCGGCCCCAGATCAGGCCATCCTTCAGTTCCGCGCCGAACGGGTCCACAGACCACTGGTCACGCAGGGCGGGGACCACGTCCAGGTGGCCGTGGACCACCAGGGCGCTGGCGGAAGGGTCCTCCCCTGCCATCCTGGTCACGACGTTGGCGCGGCCAGGGGCGGATTCGAAGATCTCCGCCTCCAGGCCCACTTCCTCGATAAGGCCTGCCGCATACTCTGCTGCCGCCCGCTCCCCAAGTCCTGACCCGTCGCCGTAGTTGGAGGTGTCGATCCGGATGAGTTCCTGGCAGATCCGGACAACTTCATCCTCGGGCAGGACGTCAGGCATTGGTGGCTCCTTGGTAGGGAATGACTGGTTGGCACGAGCTGAATCGCTGCCCTCAGCCTACCTACTTGGCTCGATTCGTTGTTCCCGGAAAGTCATGTTAGAGTTTTTCTCGCTGCTTCGGAGAGGCGCGAAACGCTGAAAAGCGCACACGCTTCCCGGAATACCACCTGCGCGGGTGGCGGAATGGCAGACGCGCTAGCTTGAGGTGCTAGTCCTCGAAAGGGGGTGGGGGTTCAAGTCCCCCTCCGCGCACAAGAGTGGTGAGTAGAGTCACCACCGTAAACACCCTGGTCTTCGGACCGGGGTGTTTTTCTTTGTGCTGATTCCGGGCCGGAGCTTCGGGCCGAAGGCGTTTGCCGCACTGAGCGCGCAGGGGCGTTCCGGAAGTTATAACCGCGGCGGCTACTGCGTGCCAGTCTTGAGCGAAACTTGCGGCCAACGTGGGCTGTCATTTAGGAACGGGTTTTACCGTTAAGGACAAGATCCTGCCGCTGGGGCAGGGTCTTATACATGGGGACAGGGCCGGCGGCCATGGCATCTCTGAGACCGGATGCCGCCCCCCAACCGCCGCCGGCCCATACCCCCTGCAGGACGTCAGGCGCGCGCTGTAACCCAACGCGGCGCCCGATGACTTTCCAGGGACGGCAGGCCGTTCGGGGAAACGCCCAGGGGAATGCCATCACGCCAAACGGGCCTTCACGATCTCGCTGATGGCCTTGCCGTCGAAGCGGCCGCCGATTTTGGGGGTTACTGATTTCATCACTGTGCCCATGGAACGCATCGTCAGTTCGGTTCCGTCCGCCTTCAGGCCGGCGATAACCTCGTCCACTATGGCTTCGGCTTCCTGGCGGGTCAGCGCTTTGGGCAGGTAGGCCTCAATGACCTCAGCCTCGGCGATCTCTGCCTGCGCCCGGTCATCGTGACCGGCCGCCGAATACGTGGCGGCGGTGTCCCGGCGCTTGGCCGCTTCCTTTTGCAGCAGCGCCGTGACCTGCAGGTCGTCGAGCTCGACCGGCGTCTTGCCGGACTTCTCCCGCGTTTCGATTTCGCCCAGGACGTTGCGCACAGTGGTCAGGCCCAGCTTGTTGCCGGCCTTCATGTGGACGATGACATCGCCCTTCAGTTTTTCCTTCAGTGACATGGACCTGACTCATTCCTTCGTTGGTTATGGAGCTGGTTGGTGATTGAGCTGTAGGTACGGCGTGGCTCTTGGAGCGGCCTTATCCCGCCCTGCGCATCGCGCCGGTGCTTGCCGCCGCCGAGTGGACTGCAGCAGGGAGGATCTTGCCCAAGCCTATTCCCGACGTGGCAGTGGAGCGTTGCTGGTTTCAATCTGTCTGGAGCCGTCTGCACGGGGCGGAGGTAAACGCACGGGCGTAGGTTAGTTTGGAAACGCAGTGGCCTGCCCCCGGGCCCCGGAAGGAGCGCCACGTGGACAGCATGGTTGGCAAGTGGTTTCTGAATCAGGCTGAGCGGGGAAACCCTGCCTCCGACGTCCAAGGGGCTGGTACGGAATCCGGCCCCTGGTCTGAAGGAAACCTGGTACGTCCCCTGATTCACGGAGCAACATACTTCTCCAGGCTGCATGAGGAGCTGTCTGCGCTGCAGGCGGGAGACCAGGTATGGTTCACCGACTGGCGTGGCGATGCCGATGAGCAGTTGGAGGCGAACGGTACGACCATTGGCGCGAAGCTCGCCGGGCTGGCCCGGTCCGGCGTGGAGGTACGGGGCCTCGTCTGGAGATCCCATGGTGAGCGCGTGTCGGCCCCTATCAGTGGCCGCTCCAACGAACTTCTCAGCCGGAAGATCAACGACTCCGGCGGGGAGGCACTGTTGGATCAGCGCGTCCGCCTCTTCGGCTCGCACCATCAAAAACTGGTGGTCATCCGCCGGCGTACCGATCCTTCCCTCGATGTGGCGTTCGTGGGGGGACTGGACCTCTCACACAGCCGCCGTGATGACGCCGGCCATGCGGGAGACCCCCAGGCAGTGGAGATGGATTCCCGTTACGGGCAGAGGCCCCCATGGCACGACGCCGCCCTTGAGCTGCGCGGCCCGGTCGTTGCAGATGTGCTGGCCGTATTCGCTGAACGGTGGAACGATCCCCACCCGCTGGACCGGCGGACCCCGTACCGGATGCTGTTGCAGCGCCTGGCCCGGATGCCCAGGCACCCCAAGCCGCTCCCCGAGTCCGCTCCTCCCCCACCTCCGGCAGGCCCGCACGCCGTGCAGCTGCTGCGCACTTACGGCCTGAAGCATCCGCCATTCCCCTTCGCCCCACACGGAGAACGGACCATAGCGAAGGCTTATGCAAAGGCGTTCGCCCAGGCCCGTTCGCTCATCTACATCGAGGACCAGTATCTGTGGTCAACAGAGGTGGCAGCGGGGATCGCAGCCGCCCTGCAACACAACCCCGGGCTGAACGTGATCATCGTGGTTCCCAGGTACCCCGACACGGATGGCTTTCTCAGTGGACCGCCCAAGCGCTTGGGGCAACTGCGCGCCATCGGCATGCTCCGCCGGGCCGCGCCGGACAGGGTGGGCATATTCGACCTGGAAAACAGCCAGGGAACCCCGATCTACGTCCACGCCAAGATCTGCATCATCGACGACACCTGGTTCACCTGCGGATCAGACAACTTCAACCGGCGCTCCTGGACCACTGACAGTGAGCTCACCTGCGCCGTGATGGACACATCCGCCGACGGCATGCTGCCTGCAGACTCCGGCACCCTGCCCACCCGGCCACTCGCCACGGAGCTGAGGCTCCAGCTCTGGGCCGAACACCTGGGCCTGGAGCTGGACGACCCACAGCTCCAGGCCACCACCGCAGGACTGGAGCTGTGGAACAGCACCGCCGATGCCCTGGACCAGTGGCACCGGGCCGGCCGCAGTACGCCCCGACCGCCAGGGCAGGTGCGCCACCATGCCACGCAACCCGTCCGGCCACTCCATCGCCTCTGGGCGGATCCGGTCTACCGCTTCATCGTCGATCCGGACGGCCGCCCCCGGGGTCTCCGCGGCACGGACCGCTTCTAGCGGTTAGGTTGGAGCGGTAAGGGATGAGCATCCGGACATGGGAGAAGACGTGAAGGCAATCGTGTACCAGGCAACGGGTCCCTCCTCGGTGCTGCAGCTCCAGGACAGGCCATTGACGGAGCCAGGTCCCGGTGAGGTCCGGGTCCGGCTGGTGGTGTCCGGCGTGAACCCCACGGACTGGAAGTCTCGTGCCGGAACGGGTGGCAGGAAACTGGACGTCACCAAGGTTCCCAACCAGGACGGAGCCGGCGTTATCGACCAAGTGGGCGCAGAGGTGGCGGGTTTCAGCCACGGCGACCGTGTCTGGCTCTGGGACGTGGCGTGGGGCAGCAACGAAGGTACGGCGCAGGAGTACGTCGTGGTGCCGGCCCACAAAGTTGTGGCACTTCCCGACGCCGAATCCTTTGACACCGGCGCCTCGCTCGGGATTCCGGCCCTCACGGCCCACCGTGCCCTGACATCGAATGAGGACGGTCCGGCCACGCTCTCGCCCGGCGCCCTGGCGGGTCGAACCGTGCTGGTCACCGGCGGTGCAGGCGCCGTGGGCCATGCTGCCATCCAGCTGGCGCGGTGGGCCGGTGCTACCGTCATCACAACCGTCAGCGGAGAACGGAAAGCCGAACTCGCCCGCCGCGCAGGCGCCGGGACGGTCATCAACTATCGGAAGGACGACGTCGTCCGCGCCGTTCAGGAGGCAGCGCCCGGTGGGGTGGACATCATCGTGGACGTCAACGCGCCGGCGAACATCGATGCCGACCTGCACGTTCTCAAGCCTGGCGGGACCATCTCGATTTACGCGGCCAACCCCGGAGAATCGCTCACGGTTCCGATCCGCGAAAGCATGACCAAGAACGTCCGCTACCAATTCATCCTCACCTACACGGTCACGGACGGGCAGAAAGAGAAGGCAGTAGCCGGCGTTGCCGAGGCACTCGCAGCAGGTGCCCTTCGGGTAGGCGAGGAACATGGGCTGCCTCTTACCCGGTTCACCCTTGAGGACACTGCGGCGGCCCACGATGCCGTGGAGCAGGGAACCATCGGAAAAGTGCTTATCGACGTCGCGCCGGCACCCTGAAAAGCCCCTGCGCCTTACCTGGCCAGGCGGTCCCTGGCAGCATGTTCAACCAGGACCGGTACGAACGCGCGGACCCTGCCTGCATCCAGCAGGCTGTGCTCCTGCTGCACCACATCCTCGATGCGTTCGCGGGGCAGTGCGGGAAACCTTGCCGCAAGCCGGTCCACCACGTCAGTCAGTGCCCGCAACTCTTCGCTTACTCCCATCGGGAAAGTGTCAGGGTTCCGAAGAAGCCCGTCAAGACTTGACTGGCAGGCAGCAGCGCAACACCGTCAACGGACGACGGCGGGCGCCAGGCCGGGTGCGGTATGCCGGCCGGGTGCTCCACGCCGATGCACCCGGGCACGTCCCGCCGTCGTCAATGCGGGTGCAGCCTACGCGAGTGCCGGTCCCGTCCTTGGGGATGGGAACCCGCCGCGACGGGGCGATACTCGATCCGCCGCTTCTCCGTCCGGAGGTCGCGCCGTTCCTGCCGGCGCGCCTTCCTTTCGGGGCGGTCAATGGCAGACAGGATGGTCAGCGCCACGATGACCCACAACAACGCCGTCCCCAACACCAAGGCAATTTCCAGCTCAGTGCTCATGCACACAATTTTAGGCCCCCGGGACCCAAGCCCACCCCTGCAGACCCACACTATGGGTCGCAAATCCGCAGCGCTTACAGCAGGCCCAGCTCCCTGACCGCAGCCATGACGTCGGGCACCTGGATTGCCAGCAGCGCGGGGTCCGGCTGCGCCGCGAACGTGTCCCCGCGCCGCAGCTCCGTGCGGGTCAGGACCACATGGGGCCCAGGGGGCGGACCCCAGATTTCGGGTGGGGCCGGACCAAAAAGCACCACGGAAGGAGTGCCGTAAGCGGATGCCAGGTGGGCGGCGCCCGTGTCGGCGGAAACCACCAGGCGTGCGGCGGCGATGGTGGCCGCGAACTCTCCGAGGCCCAGGACGCCGGCCAAGACGGTGGTCCCCGGGAGCCCCGCAAGGCGGCACACTTCGTCAGCGCGTTCCCTCTCCCCTGCGCCGCCGGTGAAAACCACCTGGTGGCCGGCTTCCGCGAGGGCCGCTGCCACCGCCGCGAAGCGGTCCGCCGGCCACAGCCTGCTGCCATAGGCGGCCCCGACATGCAGGACTGTCGCACCGGGGACGGGGCTGGGGACGTGCGGCGTATTCAGCTTTACGTCCAGTGGATCCGCCTCGATGCCATGCCACTCCAGGAGCTTTACCCAGCGTTCGCGTTCGTGCAGTTCCGGCCGCCACGGCGGGCCGTCCCGGTGGGCGCTTCGGTGGCCAACCGTATGCCTGGCTTTCAGCGCCTCAATCCTTCCCTGGCTCTCCGGGCCGCTGCCGTGCAGGTTGACGGCAACGTCCACTACGCCGGGTTCCATCGCCAGCGGCTCGTCCAGCCCATGCGTAGGGAACAGCTCATAACCGCCCACCAGCCCCAAAGCTTCTGCCAGCCATCCCTGCGCCGCATAGCGCAGCCGGTGTTCGGGAAACGCCCGCCGGATACCCTTCAGGGCAGGTACGGCCACCAGCAGGTCGCCAAGCTTCAGGGCGCGCAGGACCAGTAATTCCGGTTTGCCGTCAGCGGGAAGCGGATCGGTGGCAACGCCCGCCGTCCCGGTTCCGCTCATGCGTCCTGCTTTGCGTAGGCCGTGGCGGTGAGGCTGCGGACATCCTCGTACACCTCCGGCACCCCGATGCCCGCTACCGCAGAATCGTCATGGGCGCAGCGGGGTGCCGTCCAGCCAACCTGGGTCACGTCTATCCCGCACGTGGGGCATGCCGTCACCCAGGAGGCATGCACGCGGTGCAGGCTCCTGCCCAGCGCTCCGGCGTTGATCACGTTCCCGGCCCAAAAGATGCCGACCGTGGGAACGCCCAGGGCCTGGGCAAGGTGCCGTGGACCGCTGTCGTTTGCCACCACAACGCCGGCTTCCGCCAGCAGGGCCACAAGCCCTGCCATGTCCAGTGCGCCGGCTGCGGAATCGACGGCCGCCGATCCGGCCCGGGCCGCGATCGCCTCCGCGAGGTCCTGCTCGCTGCTGTCACCGATAATGACCACCCGCGAGCCGTCCGCTGCGCAGGCAGCGGCAAGTTCGGCGAACTTGTCAGCAGGCCAACGACGGCGGGGGTCGGTGGCGCCGGGATGGATCACCACCAGCGGCTGGCCGGCGGCGCCGTCTAGGGCTTCGTGTGCGGCTCCCCCGCCGGCGGGCGCCAGCCGGGCTTCGAGATCGACCGGGAAGGCACCAGCGAACCCGGCCACTTCCAAAGCCCTGAGTGGTTCGTGCTGATAGTAAAGGTAGGGGACGGTGCGCTCGAGGCTGGCTGCATCGGCAGTCCGGGTCCCGACGGTATGACGGGCGCCGAGCCTTAGCAGGAAGGGGTTTGAATAGCGGCCGCCGCCATGAAGCTGGACAGCCAGGTCGAAGGTGCGGCCCCGCATGTCGGCAAAGAAACGGTCCAGTTCAGCTGCCTCTTCCTGCCCAGGCCTGACTCCTTCGGCGAAAGGCAGGACCACCACTTCATCCACGGGGCTTTTCACCGCCTCCAGCAGCGCCTTGTGGATTGGTGTTCCCAGCAGCGTGATGGTTGATCCCGGATAAGCCACCTTCAGTGCCGCCATGGCCGGGATGGCGAAAATCAGGTCGCCCAATCCTCCGCCGCGCAGGATGACAATCCTGGACACGTCGGTGAACTTCTCCAGCACAGGACCGACGCCCACGCCGATTTGTCCTGCACCGCCGAACTCTGCGGTGAGTTGTTCCACACACTGCCCCTTCCGTCATGCAGGGGGACCAGTACCCTGTCCCCCCACTGCCCACGCGGCCGCAATGCGCTCCTGGAACGTGCGGCTGCTCCTTAGGACCTTTACCCAATAGGCGGCGGATTCACGCTCACTGTTGGGGAATACCCTCCCGATGCTGTACGTTTCATACCCGACAGCCAATCAAAGAAAAGAGAAGCACCTAAAGTGGCAACCGATTACGATGAACTGCGTTCCGACGTCAAGGAATCGCAGGACAACTCACTCGAGCAGCTCCAGTCAGCAAATGCTCCCGACGCCCGCAGTGTTGTGCAGGAGTTGGACGAGGCTGACGGACTGGACGGCGCCGGCGTCCCTGGCGGCGAATTCGTCGCTGAGGAGCTCGTAGTCCAGGTCATCCCGCAGGCTGAGGATGAGTTCACCTGCTATTCCTGCTTCCTGGTCCGCCACCGGTCCCAGATCGCCCGTCAAAAAGACGGCCACAGCTACTGCACTGAGTGCGAAGGCTAGTCGGGAACCTTTCGGGCAGCGATTCGCACGTCCCACCAACGCCGAAGGCACGCCGCAACGGGCGTGCCTTTCGACTTTAAGCCTTCGCCCAGCTGGGGTGCGTAGCGTTGGAGTAGGACATTTACGACGCCAACCGGCAGCCAGGAGGCAATGTTGGACAGCTCCGCGAGCTTGTGGAACACCTTCAGTGCGGCGTTCGCGCAGGCAAACGTACCCAACGTCACCTGGATCGAGATGCTGTTGTCCGTGGCGGCAGCCATCGGTCTGTCCATACCCCGCCGCAGCTGGCGCTACTTCGGGCTCCTCGCTACCACCACCCATGAGCTGGGTCACGCGTTCGCGGCCTTGACGTCCGGTCAGCGGCTGTCGGGAATCCGCCTCAGGCTTGACCATTCCGGAACCACCACCACTTACAGCAGGAGCCGGCTTGCAGCAGCATGGTCCTGTTTCTGGGGATATCCGGTACCGGCTATGGTCGGTGCCGCTTTCGTCTGCTGCGGCCTTGGCGGGTGGGGCCCGGCTGCCATGGCCGTGAGCCTGTTGGTCCTGGCCGCGTCGCTGATCTTCCTCCGCAACCTTGCCGGTTTCATCATCACTGCCGCCGCCATCGCCGGCGCGGCTGCCCTTACCTTCCTTGCACCGGCGCCAGTCGTGGGGCATGTGGCCGTCATCTTCGGTCTTGCACTCCTGGTGGCTGCTGTGCGTGACCTGCTCAAACTCACGAACGTCCACATCCGGCGTCGTGGAAGCCTTGGCAGCTCCGACGCCTACCTTCTGTACCGCGCCACCTCCGTCCCCTCCGGAGTCTGGATTGCTTTGTTCACCCTCCTGGTTGCCGGAGCGTGGCTGGTTGCCTGGCAGCCCGTCTCGGCGATCCTCGCGGAAGGTGCCTGGAACGGATAGCCGGCGCATAGGCTTGTGGCATGAGCCAGGAAACGCACAGCACCCGTGGAGCCTATGTGACCGGCGGCACGGAGTTCACCCGGGACACCAATTACATCGAGGACCGGATCACCAGGGATGCCTCCCCCGGCAGCAAGGGCGAGCCGGGGTGGCCGGTGGAAGCCGGGCGCTACCGCCTCATCGCCGCCCGTGCCTGCCCGTGGGCAAACCGCACCGTCATTGTCCGCAGGCTGCTGGGCCTGGAAGAAGCGATTTCCCTGGGCCAGCCCGGCCCTACCCACGACGCTCGCTCCTGGACGTTCGACCTGGATCCCGGCGGAGTGGACCCCGTCCTCGGCATAGAGCGCCTCCAGGAGGCCTACTTCAAACGGTTCCCCGGCTATCCGCGGGGAATTACCGTACCTGCCATCGTGGATGTACGCAGCGGTGAAGTCGTGACCAACAACTTCCCCCAGATCACCCTCGACTTCTCGACCGAGTGGACGGAGTTCCACCGGGCAGGTGCGCCGCAGCTCTACCCTGGACACCTCCGCGACGAAATTGACCAGGTAAACAAGCGCGTCTTCACGGAGGTCAACAACGGCGTCTACCGCTGCGGTTTCGCCGGTTCCCAGGAAGCCTACGACTCGGCGTACGACCGGCTGTGGACTGCGCTGGACTGGCTTGATGACCGCCTGTCCCGGCAGCGCTATTTGGTGGGCGACACCATCACCGAGGCGGATGTGCGCCTGTTCACCACGCTTGCCAGGTTCGACCCCGTGTACCACGGCCACTTCAAGTGCAACCGGCAGAAACTCAGTGAGATGCCGCATCTGTGGGGCTATGCACGGGACCTGTTCCAGACGCCGGGTTTCGGGGACACTATCGACTTTGTGCAGATCAAGCAGCACTACTACATCGTGCACGAGGACATTAATCCCACGGGCATTGTTCCGGCCGGTCCGGACCTGGGCGGTTGGCTGGAGGACCACGGCAGGGAATCGCTGGGGGGCCGGCCGTTTGGAGACGGCACGCCGCCCGGGCCGGTCCGGCCAGGCGAAGAGGTTGCGCCGGGACACGGCGCGTTGCGCTAAACAAACCTCGGCCAGGAAATCGCTTTCCTGCCTACACTGAGGGCATGCAGACATCTCTTGGTTCCGTGGCGCCAGGGTACGAAAACGTCCTGGCCCTGTTTGAGTCGTTCCTCGCTGAGGACTCCCGGTACAGCGCACAACTCGCCTGCTACCACAACGGGATGCCGGTGGTGCGCCTCACGGGCGGCCCCGACATGGCTTCGGAAACCGTGACCGGGGCCTATTCCTGCTCCAAGGGCGTTGCCGCCATGGTCATCGCCCTGATGGTCCAGGATGGCGTCCTTGACCTGGATAAGGCAATGGTCCATTACTGGCCGGAATTCGGTGGCCACGGAAAGGACAGGCTGCTGGTCCGGGAAGCGCTGTCGCATCAGGCAGGACTGATGGGCGTTGAGGGCGGATTCCGCCTGGATGAATTCACCACGTCCGCGGCCGCGGCGCGCCTTGCCGCTGCCGCTCCCGCCTGGGAGCCCGGGCGGCAGTTCGGCTACCACGCCCTGACCATCGGAATCCTTATGGAGGAGTTGTGCCGCCGCGTCGCGGGCGAGTCGCTGCAGGCCATGTACGACCGCAGGATCCGGCAGCCGCAGGACGTGGATTTCTTCCTGGGGCTCCCGGAGGAGCTGGAGCCACGGTACAGGGACGTCCTCTATGAAGAAGATCCCGGCCAGGGCTGGGTTGATCCACTCAGCCTCGAAGGCATGAACAGCAATGCGCCGGTCAGCACCGTCATGGAACTGCCGAACATCCGCGCCGTCCGGGCGGCCGGAATGTCCGCCGCCGGCGGTGTGGGCTCCGCTGAGGGCCTGGCGCGGTTGTACGCCGCTGCGACCACAGGCGTCGACGGGGACAAACCGTTCCTGGCGGCCCGGACGGTGGAGGCCATGACCCGGGAACAGGTGTGGGGCCTGGACCGCTCTTCCGGCCTGGACAACGCGTTTGCGGTCGTCTTCATGAAGCCCCACCCTTCCCGGAACTTTGGCAGCCACCGGGCCTTTGGACACGAGGGCGCCAACGCGGCGCTCGGTTTTGCGGATCCGGCCTACGGGCTTGGCTTTGGCTACATTCCACGCCGCCAGGAGGAGGGCCGGACGCCGGGAAGGGCGCATCGCCTGGCCGCCGAAGTGCGGCGTTCCGCAGCCGGCTTGTCCTGACGGGCGCCCGGCCCTACTGTGGTCCGGATGGGCAACACTCAAGCACGACCGGATGCACGGTGGGCTCGGGGGACCCAACTTCTCAAACAATCGGTGGCGGGGCTCTCCGCTGCCTTTGCGGCGCAGCGCCTGCAGTTGGCTGCCAAAGCCGCGCTTGCCGCGGGCCTGGCGTTCGCCATCGCTCCGCTAATGCCGGGCGCGGCCTCGCACTATGCGTACTATGCGCCGCTGGGGGCCCTGGTGGCCATGTACCACAACGTCGCGGGCTCAGTGAAGCAGGGGGCGCAGGCCCTCGCCGGGCTGGCAATGGGAATCGGCCTTGCTTTCATTCTGGTCAGCCTTGCCCAACCCTCCCCGTTGACGGTGGCCCTGTTCATGGGAGTCGGCGTGCTCCTGGGCGGCTTGCCGGGTATCGGTTCGGGCCGTGACTGGATTCCGACGGCGGCCCTGCTGGTCCTGCTGGTGGGCGGAAGCAACGCGGACGATTTCTCCTTTGGCTACCTGGTCCAGATGGGTGCGGGCGTGGGCGTGGGGATCGCAGTCAATTTTCTGATCTTCCCGCCGCTGCATTTTGACGCAGCGGCTTCAAGCCTCGATGATCTTCGCCTCGCCCTTGGGCGGCAACTTACGGACATGGGGGCGGCGATTACCGAGAAGTGGCCTCCGGAGCACGAGGACTGGGCGCGCCGGTCGGACGAACTGGCCGAAGCAGCTCGATCGGTGCGGCATCTGGTCAAGGAAGCCGATGCCAGCCGCCGCGCCAATCCCAGGCGGAAGCTGCACCCCAGGGACGTGGACAGGGACTACCGCGACCTGCGGGAACTGGAGCGGGTCACTTTCCACATCCAGGACATGACGGACGTGCTCTCGGACGTCATCTGGGAAAGCGACGCCCCCTACGATATCCCCCTGCAGGACAGTGAACCGCTTGCTGCCGCCATCACGGCCACCGGAGAGCTGCTGGCGTCCTACAGCGAAGCTGACGAACAGACCCAGAAACACCGCTTCGCCGCCGCGAAAGAGGCGGTGGACGCCTGCATGGCGGCCGCTGCAGGCAGGGAGGCAACCCAAGGCACCGTCCCTGCCTCCGAATCGGTCCTCCTCAGCCTCCACCGGATCCTGCGGGCTGTCCGCCCGCAGGACTAGTCCTGGCGCCGGGAACCGGGCTGGCTAGAGCGCGGCAACCGTCCCGCTGAAATGGCGGCGCCCCGAGCGGGGGCTCCAGGCGACAAAGCGCGAGTGTTTCCATGCCCCTGATCCGCTTTGTTCGGTGGCGATTTCCAGGGCAACCCGGGAGGGCAGGAACACCGGAGCCTCGAACTCCACGTCCCACGTGAAGGAGTCACCGCGGGCAGGGCCGACATCTGCGAGCGCACGCGAGGCTAAGTACATCCCGTGTGCTATCGAACGCCGCATGCCCAGCGCTTTTGCCGACAGCACGCTCAGGTGGATCGGGTTGAAATCCCCGGATACCGCGGCGTAGGCCCGCCCCGTGTCAACGCCCAGGTGCCACAGGGCCGTCGGGTCCGGCGGCGTGAAATCGGCCTTCGGTGGCAGCGCAGTAGGTTTGTCGATTCCGGGCAGGAACACGCCCTTGGCCAGGTAAGTGGAGACGCCCCGCCAATGCACATCCGGCGAGCCGGCAGGGCGCACTTCCGCTACCACGTCCACCTGCGTGCCGGAACGGTGCCCACGGAGGTTTTGCACCCAAGCGGTCATGTCCAGAACGTCCGTGAAGACCAATGGGGACCTTTGTTCGACGCTGTTGTGCAGGTGGATCATGCCCAGCAGGGGCAGCGGGAAGTCGTCGCGGTTAAGGACGCTCATGGCCAGCGGGAATGCGATCGCGTGGATGAAACCGGCAGGCAGGACATCGCTTGCCGTCTCACCGATCAGGTGCTGGTAGGCCGTGAGGTTTTCCACCCCCACCACCACCCCCCTGACTTCATGGCTCTCGGCCGGGAGGACGGCGGAGTCATGTGTGCCCAGGAGCCTGCGCCGTGCCGCCTGGGCGGCGGCGTTGACGTAGAGCTTGGACAAGGACGGCATCTCGGCCAGGATCACCGGCTGTGCGAGCGTCATGCCCCCACCAGGTTTTGCCCGCACACCCGCAGCACCTCCCCGTTGATTCCGCCTGCGGCGTCGCTGGCGAGGAACGCTATGGTCTCGGCGACGTCGGAGGGCAGGCCGCCCTGCTGGAGTGAGTTCAACCGTCGTGCCACTTCACGGACGGCGAAGGGGATGCGCGCGGTCATGTCGGTTTCGATGAATCCGGGTGCCACCGCATTGATGGTGCCGCTCCGGGACGCGAGCAGCGGGGCGCTGGCACGGACCATTCCCACAACTCCCCCCTTGGATGCGGCGTAGTTGGTTTGTCCCCGGTTCCCGGCGATGCCGCTGGTGGAGGCAACAGAAACGATACGCGGCGAAGACCGGAAGTGTTCTGAGGCCATCAGGGCCTCGTTGATCCGGAGTTGGGCGGCGATATTGATGTTGATGACCTGGTTCCACCGCGCCTGGTCCATGTTGGCCAGCAGCTTGTCCCGCGTAACCCCGGCATTGTGCACCACGATGTCCAGACGTCCGTACCGCTGTATGGCGTGGTCGATGATCCGCCGGCCCGCGTCCGCTGCGGTGATGTCGAGCTGCAATGCCGTCGCGCGTACCTCATTGGCTACGGCCGCCAGCTGGTCTCCCGCTGCCGGAATGTCCACCAGGACCAGCGTGGCACCATCGCGGTGCAGCGTCCGGGCAATCTGCGCGCCGATGCCGCGGGCTGCGCCGGTAACTACTGCCACTTTTCCTGCAAGTGGCTTTTCCGGGTCGGCGGGCAGCGCGCCGTCCTCCGTTGAAACCGTGAGGAACTGTCCGTCCACGAACGCTGAACGGCCGGAGAGGAAGAACGTGATGGCACCGAGCGTGCTGGGGCTGGTGGAAGTGGTGCCATCAGCGAGGAGCACACCATTTCCGGTTGCTCCCGCACGCAGTTCCTTGGCAAGGGATCGCAGGAAGCCATCCACCCCCTGGCGTGCTGCTGCAGCGTCGGGAGTGGCAGCTTCCGCCGCCGGGCGGGACAAGGTGATGATCCGGCCCCCGGCCCGCAGGTCGCGGAGGGAACCCGCGGCCGCCAACACAGGCTTTTCCAGGTCCGCCGGGTGCCCGAGCTCATCGAGGACCAGGATGATGGCACCCAGTTTTTCGGCCGGAACGGCGTGCCGCCTGACATCGAGGTCCCAGGACAGCAGCTCGGCGGCAAGTTTGTCCGCGCCGGGGGTGTCGCCCAGGACAACGACAGGCCCGGTCACCAGGGGCTGCCCCGGCTCGTAGCGGCGCAGGACAGCGGGCTGCGGAAGGCCGAGTTTCTTTGCGAGGTTGCGGCCTACGCCGCTGTTGACCAGTTGTGCGTATGTGTCAGCCATGCCGTCCCCTACAGAGATTCCAGGATCGCGACGACGCCCTGGCCGCCGGCTGCGCAGACGGACACCAGGCCGCGCGAAGGACGACCTGTGGACGCCGACTTGGCGTGGAGCATCTTGGCAAGCGTGCCGACAATGCGGCCGCCGGTCGCCGCAAACGGGTGGCCCGCTGCCAGCGAGGACCCGTTGACGTTCAGGCGCGAGCGGTCGATGCTGCCAAGAGCACCGTCCAGGCCGAGGCGGGTACGGCCGAATTCCTCGTCCTCCCACGCGGCCAGGGTGCTGAGGACAGTGGCGGCGAATGCTTCGTGGATTTCGAAGAAGTCGAAGTCCGCCAGCGTAAGGCCTTGGCGGGCAAGGAGCCTGGGCACAGCGAACACGGGGGCCATCAGCAGCCCGTCCTTGCCGTGGACAAAGTCCACGGCCGCAGCTTCAGCGTCCACCACTGCTGCCAGCTTCGGCAGGTCGCGGGCATCTGCCCACTCGTCGGACGCCAGCAGCACTGTGGAGGCACCATCGGTCAGTGGGGTCGAGTTTCCTGCCGTCATGGTTGCATCTGCCCCGAGGTTCCGGCCAAACACCGGCTTCAGGGACGCAAGCTTTTCCAGCGATGTATCGGCCCGCAGGTTGGCGTCCCGCGTCAGTCCGCGGTAGGGGGTCATGAGGTCATCGAAGAAGCCGGACTCGTAGGCGGCAGCCAGATTGTGGTGGCTGTTCAGCGCCAGTTCGTCCTGGGCTTCGCGGGAGATCTTCCATTGTGCCGTTGTGAGGGCCTGGTGTTCACCCATGCTCAGGCCGGTGCGGGGTTCTGCCGTGCCCGGGGCCAGCGGTGCCAGGTCCTTGGGCCGGAGGCGGCTCAGGATCTGCAGGCGCTGGGGAAGTGTCTTGGCGCGGTGAAGGTCCAGGATGACCTCGCGCAGCCCTTCGCTGACTACCACCGGCGCGTCGGAGGCTGAGTCCACGCCACCGGCAATGGCCGAGTCGATCTGCCCGAGCTTGATCTTGTTCGCCAGGCCCACCACCGTTTCAAGTCCCGTGGCGCAGGCCTGCTGGAGATCGTAGACCGGGGTCTCGGCGGAAAGTGCCGAGCCCAGCACGGCCTCCCGGGTGAGGTTGAAATCCCTGGAGTGCTTGAGCACGGCGCCGGCGGCCACCTGGCCCATCCGTTCGTCCTGGAGCCCAAAGCGTGCGATCAGTCCGTCCAGGGCAGCTGTAAGCATGTCCTGGTTGGAGGATTTTGCATAAGCGCCGCCGGCACGGGCGAACGGGATCCGGTTGGCCCCTACGATCACTGCCCTCCTGGTTGCCGGGACCCCGGCCGCGATTGATCCGTCGGGTGTGGGGGTGGACTGTCCGTCTGTGGACATGGATGGCTCCTCTGGTCACATGTGGTTACCGATACCCAGCGTACCTGATACGCTGGGTATCGTGAACTTTCAGGACACGCGCTTTCCAGCGACGGTTGAGCTGCCGTCTTCCGCCAGCGCTGACGGCCGTTCGGCGCGCTGGCAGAGCCACCGGGAGGAACGGCGCCGCGAACTCATCAAGCAGGCCCGCCGCGCTGTGCACGCACTGGGCAGCGACGCCTCCATGGAGGACATTGCAACGGCGGCAGGAACCTCGAAGTCGGTCTTTTACCGGTATTTCGGGGACAAGGCCGGACTGCAGCAGGCCGTGGGCGAAGTGGTCCTCAGCCAGATGCAGCACCGCATCCAGGAAGCAGCGCAAAGCGCTGTGACCCCCCGGGAAGGTTTACTGGCCATGGTCTCGGCATACCTGCAAATGGCGGACACCAGTCCCAACGTGTACACGTTCGTCACGAGCTATGCCCCCGGCGACCCCGCCAACCCGCCGCATCCGTCGGCGGCAGGCGGCCCGCTGGGCCACTTCTTTGACGCAATTGCGGACATGATCGCCACCCCCATGCGGTCGCACCTGGGCGACGACAGGGAAACCGTCATCGGCTACTGGCCCAAGGCGGCAATCGGCCTGGTGCGGAACGCCGGCGAACAATGGCTCAGCACTCCGGACTCCCCCTCCAAACCAAGCCAGGAGACCATGGCGCGCCAGATCACCGCCTGGCTGTGCGTGGGCATAGCCCCCGAACTCACTCCTGCCCCACCGACCACCAAGTTATCCGCCAAAGAAGGACTGTGACATGACTGACGTAGTGGACCGCCCCGCCCGCAAGGGGCTTCGCCCCGCGGCGACCCCTGCAGCCAAACCCGCAGGCAGCAGCCCTGCCCCCGCCGTCGACGTCGAGGCACTCGGCCGGCAGCTCCTGGGCAAGTGGGCCGACGTGCGGCTCCAGGCAAGGGACCTGGCCGCCAGGCCGGAACTGCACAAGACCGAGGGCCTGACGCACACCGAACACCGCGCCCGCGTGTTCGACCAGCTCAAATACCTTGTGGACAATGAAGCCGTGCACCGCGCCTTCCCGGCGGCACTGGGCGGTTCCGACGACCACGGCGGTAACATCGCCGGGTTCGAGGAGCTGGTGGTGGCTGACCCGTCACTGCAGATCAAAGCCGGCGTCCAGTGGGGACTCTTTGGATCCGCGGTGATGCACCTGGGCACCGCAGACCACCACGCCAAATGGCTGCCGGGAATCATGAACCTCGAAATCCCCGGCTGCTTCGCCATGACAGAGACGGGCCATGGTTCGGACGTGGCCAGCATTGCCACCACCGCAACCTACGACCCCGCCGCCGGGGAATTCATCATCCACACCCCCTTCCGCGCCGCTTGGAAGGACTACATCGGCAACGCCGCCATCGATGGCCTGGGCGCCGTGGTGTTCGCCCAGCTGGTTACCCGCGGGGTTAACCACGGGGTGCATGCCTTCTACGTTGACCTGAGGGACCCCGCCACCAGGGAATTCCTGCCCGGGATCGGCGGGGAGGACGACGGCATCAAGGGCGGCCTGAACGGAATCGACAACGGCCGGCTGCACTTCACCGACGTCCGCATCCCGCGGACGAACCTCCTGAACCGGTACGGCAACGTCGATGCCGACGGGACCTACACGTCGCCCATCGCCAGCCCCGGCCGGCGCTTCTTCACCATGCTGGGAACGCTGGTGCAGGGCCGGGTGTCACTGGACGGTGCCGCCGTCGCAGCGTCCAAAGTGGCCCTGAAAGCAGCCATCCAGTACGCCACCGAACGCCGCCAGTTCAACGCCTCGTCGCACACGGAGGAAGAGGTCCTGCTCGACTACCAGCGGCACCAGCGGCGCCTCTTCACCCGGCTTGCCACCACTTACGCGGCCGGCTTTGCCCACGAGCAGCTCCTGCAGAAGTTCGACGATGTCTTCTCCGGTGCCCACGATACCGACGCGGACCGACAGGACCTGGAAACCCTGGCCGCAGCGCTGAAGCCGCTGAGCACCTGGCACGCCCTGGACACCTTGCAGGAATGCCGGGAAGCCTGCGGCGGCGCCGGCTTCCTGATTGAGAACCGGTTCGCATCACTGCGCGCCGACCTGGACGTGTATGCCACCTTCGAGGGCGACAACACGGTGTTGCTCCAACTGGTGGCCAAGCGTCTGCTGGCCGACTACGCCAAGGAATTCCGCAGCGTGGACTTCGGCGTGCTGGCCCGGTACGTGGTGAACCAGGCTGCCGGCGCAGCTGTCCACCGCACCGGACTGCGCCAGGTGGCCCAGTTCGTGGCCGACACCGGTTCGGTCCAAAAGGCTGCCATCGCGCTGCGGGACGAGGAAGGCCAGCGCGCCCTCCTTACCGACAGGGTGCAGACCATGGTGGCCGAGGCCGCGGCTGCTTTGAAGGGCAGCAAACGGCTGCCGCAGGACCAGGGCGCCGCCTTGTTCAACCGGCACCAGAACGAACTTATTGATGCCGCCCAGGCGCACGCCGAACTGCTGCAGTGGGAGGCGTTCACGGACGCCCTGCAGCAGGTGGACGACCCCGGAACCAGGAAGGTGCTGACCTGGCTGCGGGACCTATTCGGCCTGTCCCTGATCGAGAAGAACCTGGCCTGGTACCTCATGAACGGCCGGCTCTCCATGCAGCGGGCACGCACCGTGGGCGGGTACATCAACCGGCTGCTGGAGAGGATCCGGCCCCATGCCCTGGACCTGGTGGACGCCTTCGGGTACGGCGGGGATCACGTGCGGGCGGCCATCGCAAAGGGCGCCGAGAAAACCCGGCAGGACGAGGCCCGGGCCTACTTCCGTAATGAAAGGGCAAGCGGGCAGTCGCCCGTGGACGAGAAAGTCCTGATTGCCAGGACGACAGCGGCCCGGAAGGCCTGATCAGCCGCCGGCGCGCAGGCCCGGAAAGCACGACGGCGCCGCTCCCCCTGGCTGGGGAGCGGCGCCGTCGTTGTTGCCGTCCTTAAGCGTCCGTGGCGGTACGCTCAGCGGGCCGCAGGCAGCACCGAGCGGTAGACCTCAAGGGTGGTCTCCGTGATGGACTCCCAGGAGAAGTGCTTTTCGGCGCGCTCCCGGCCTGCCTCTCCCATTGCGCGGGCCCGTGCGGGATCGGATACCACCTCGGTGAGGGCCTCAGCGAACTCCTTGACGAACTTTTCAGGATCCAGGGGCGTGCCGGTGCCGTCGGTCACCTGCTCCAGGTCCACCAGGAGTCCGGTCCGGCCGTGCTCAACCACCTCGGGGATACCGCCCGTGGCGCTGGCCACCACGGCTGCCCCGCAGGCCATGGCTTCGAGGTTGACGATGCCCAGCGGTTCATAGATGGACGGGCACGCGAAGGCGGTGGCATGGCTGAGCACCTGGATCAGCTCATGGCGCGGCAGCATCCGTTCGATCAGGACAACGCCTGTGCGCTGCTTCTGCAGCTCTTCGATGAGCGCTGCGGTTTCGGCTGCCAGTTCGGGGGTGTCGGCGGCGCCGAGGCACAGGACCAACTGGACATCGGCGGGAAGCTTCGCCGCCGCCCGCAGGAGGTAGGGGACGCCCTTCTGCCGTGTGTTTCTTCCCACAAAGACGACGCTTGGCTTGGCGGGGTCGATGCCTAGGGCGCGGACGGCGTCGTCGTTTTCATCACGCTGCCAAAGCTCCACGTCGATGCCGTTGTGGACCACGCGGACCTTTGTGGGATCCACGTTGGGGTAGCTGCGCAGGATGTCCTGGCGCATGCCCTCGGAGACGGCGATGATCGCCGCAGCCGCTTCATAGGCCGTCTTTTCCACCCAGGAGGACAGGGCGTAGCCGCCGCCGAGCTGCTCAGCCTTCCAGGGCCGCAGCGGCTCAAGGCTGTGCGCGCTGAGAACGTGCGGGATACCGTGCAGCAGGGAGGCCAGGTGCCCGGCCATGTTGGCGTACCAGGTGTGCGAATGGACCAGGTCCGCGCCTTGGACGTCGGGCACGATTCGCAGGTCCACGCCCAGGGTCTGCACCGCTGCGTTCGCCCCGCCCAGGTCCTCCGGGACCTGGTAGGACGTCACGGTCGCGCCATGGTAGTCGGCGTCGCGGGGAGCCCCAAAAGCACGAACCTGCAGGTCAACGTGCTTGCTAAGCACCCTGCTCAATTCGGCTACATGCACCCCGGCGCCACCGTAGATCTCCGGCGGGAACTCTTTAGTCACAATGTCTATTCGCACAAGACCCAAGGTAGTCCTTCACGCATAACTGTTCTAGTGTGAAGGAGTCCGGGCCTACCGGACTGTCTTGGGGAGTTACGAAGGCGTACAGGAGCGACCATCATGCCGTTAACGAAAAAAGTCCTGGCCATTGTCCTCGCAGGTGGCGAGGGAAACAGGCTGATGCCATTGACGGCAGACCGGGCAAAGCCCGCCGTGCCCTTCGCCGGCAGCTACCGCCTCATCGACTTCGCGCTGTCCAACTTGGTCAATTCCCGCTACCTCCAGATCGTGGTGCTGACGCAGTACAAGTCGCACAGCCTCGACCGGCACATCTCCGAGACGTGGCGGATGTCCACCCAGCTGGGCAACTACATCGCTTCGGTTCCCGCCCAGCAGCGCGTAGGCAAGAGCTGGTTCCTGGGCAGCGCCAACGCCATCTACCAGTCCCTGAACCTCATCCACGACGCCAACCCGGACATTGTTGTGGTGGTGGGCGCCGACCACGTGTACCGCATGGACTTCGCCCAGATGGTGGCACAGCACGTGAACAGCGGTGCCAAGGCAACGGTGGCGGCAGTGCGGCAGCCGCTGCACATGGCCGACCAGTTCGGCGTCATCGAAGTGGACCAGAACGATCCCCAGAAGATCGCCGCCTTCGTTGAGAAGCCGTCCTCCACGCCCGGCCTGGCTGCCGATCCTTCACAGTTCCTGGCCTCCATGGGCAACTACGTGTTCGACGCCGATGCCCTGGTGGCTGCGCTGCACGTGGACGCTGAGCGCCTGGACACCAAGCACGACATGGGCGGGGACATCATTCCCTACTTCGTCAACCGCGGCGAGGCCGGCGTTTACGACTTCACGCTCAACGACATCCCCGGCTCCACCGAACGCGACCGCACCTACTGGCGCGACGTTGGCACCATCGACTCCTTCTACGACGCCCACATGGACCTCATCTCCCCGCTGCCGGTGTTCAATCTCTACAACTCCGAATGGCCCATCTACACGCGGCAAAGCATTTCCCCGCCGGCCAAGTTCGTCCGCGGCAAGAACAACACCGTGGGCACGGCGCTGGATTCGATCGTCTCCAGCGGCGTGGTGATCTCCGGCGGCGTGGTGGAAGGCTCCGTGCTGTCCAACGACGTATACGTGGCCACCAGCGGCAGGGTCATCGACTCGGTACTGATGGACAAGGTCCAGGTGGGCGAAGGGGCAGTGATCAACCGGGCCATCCTGGACAAGAACGTCAAGGTGCCAGCTGGTGCCGCCATCGGACTGGATCCGGACCTTGACCGCGCCCGCGGCTTCAAAGTCACCGATTCCGGCATCACTGTCCTTGCCAAGGGCCAGGAAGTCCCTGAGCCGGGCGAAGAGGAACGCCGGCTCGCTGCACGGCACCTCAGCCAGCTGCCCAACGCCGTGAAGGCCGCCACGGACCAGTACCCGAACATGCGCGAGGCCGCGGACAAGGTGGCTGACACGCACGCCGCCGCGGCCGCGGAAGCCGCGCCCGGCGCCAGGGTTTCCTGACCCCGGGCCCTCCCCAAAGGCATCCTGCAGGCCGGGACACCGCTGATGGTGTCCCGGCCTGCGGCGTACGCTGTAAAATTTCCCCAATGAGCTCCCCCGATCTGACCCCTGAGGACATCCAGGCCTGCCTCAAGGTCCTGAACACCATCCACGCCTATGACGAGGAGCACCCGGACTACATCTCGGTACGCCGCGCCACCGGAAAGATGTTCAAGGCCGTCAAGCGCCACCGCAGGGTCACCAAGCGCGACTCGATCGCCGACGCCGACCGGGCCGTCATTGCCCAGACGGCCACCGCCGCACCGGACCGGATCGATGACGAGACCCGCGGCAACAAGCTGGCGCCCTCAGCCACCGGCAAGATTGCGGGCCACCTCATCCGGTCCCGCCCCTGCTACATCTGCAAGCAGCACTACACGCAGGTGGACGCCTTCTACCACCAGCTCTGCCCCGAATGCGCTGCCTTCAGCCACAGCAAGCGCGACGCCCGGACCGACCTGACCGGCCGCCGCGCCCTGCTGACCGGGGGCCGCGCCAAGATCGGGATGTACATCGCCCTCCGGCTGCTGCGCGACGGGGCGCACACCACCATCACCACCCGCTTCCCCAAGGATGCGGCCCGGCGCTTCACCGCCATGGAAGACAGCGGCGAGTGGCTGCACCGGCTCCGGATCGTGGGCATCGACCTGCGCGATCCTGCCCAGGTCATGGCACTGACCGACTCCCTCAACGAGGCCGGTCCACTGGACATCATCATCAACAACGCCGCCCAGACCGTGCGCCGCTCCGGCAACGCCTACAAGCCGCTGGTGGACGCCGAGGACGAGCCGCTGCCCGCGGCGCTTGAAGCGGCCAACGGCGGCCCCGAACTGCTGACCTTCGGCCATGCCCATGACAAGCACCCGCTGGCGCTTGCAGGCAGCGTCACCGAACATCCGGTCCTGGCCGGCGACGCCATCACATCACTGGCATTGTCCACCGGATCCGCATCGCTGGAGCGGATCGCTTCGGGGACCGCCATCGACGCCGGCGGCCTGGTCCCGGACCTTGCCACCATCAACAGCTGGACCCAGGTGGTGGACGAAGTGGATCCCCTCGAGATGCTCGAGGTGCAGCTCTGCAACGTCACCGCGCCGTTCCTGTTGGTCAGCCGCCTGCGCGGGGCCATGAAGCGCTCCTCCGCACGGCGGAAGTACATCGTGAACGTCTCAGCCATGGAGGGCCAGTTCTCCCGCGCCTACAAGGGCCCGGGACATCCGCACACCAACATGGCCAAAGCCGCGCTGAACATGATGACCCGCACCAGCGCCCAGGAGATGCTGGACACCGACGGCATCCTGATGACCGCGGTGGACACCGGCTGGATCACGGACGAACGTCCCCACTTCACCAAGGTCCGGCTCATGGAGGAAGGCTTCCACGCACCCCTGGACCTGGTAGACGGCGCGGCCCGCGTTTACGATCCAATCGTCATGGGCGAAAAGGGCGAGGACCAGTACGGTGTCTTCCTGAAGGATTACAAGCCCAGCCCTTGGTGAAGGGCGTATGCTCACCGCATGAGCAACGAGTCATCTACCCAAGTGCAGAACCTCGAACACCATGAATGCTGGGCCCTGTTGCGTACCGTGTCCGTGGGCAGGCTGGCAGTACTGGTTGAGGGACGCCCGGACATCTTCCCGGTGAATTACACGGTGGACGGCGGCACGCTGGTCTTCCGGACCGGCCAGGGAACCAAACTCTCGGCGGCGACCGGCGACGATGCTGCAGTAGCCGTGGAGGCGGACGGTGTGGACGCCGACACGGGCCTGGCATGGAGCGTGGTGATCAAGGGCACCGCCGCCCTGGTCAAGAGCACCGAGGAGGTGCTGGAGACCTCCCGCCTGTACCTCTTCCCGTGGCAGTCGGGGCGGAAGGACGCATTCGTGCGCATCACCCCGGACTCGGTCACGGGCCGCCGCTTCAAGGTCACTGATCCGATGACATGGTGGACCCAGATCAGCAGCACCGCCAGGACGGCGCCGGAATAGAGCCGGCGGCCCGGGTTCCCCGGCGATGGAAGCCGGGGAACCTGACGTGGCTCAGGCGAGCTGCGTGATCTCCACGCTGACTTTCAAGGCGGACCCGCCGCCTCCGGACAGGATGCCCTTGAGCGGTGGCACGTCCCGGTAATCCCGTCCGCGGGCCACCGTGACGTGGAAGTCGCCGGCGGGTTTGTGGTTGGTGGGATCCCAGCTGCGCCAGTCACCGTCCCACCATTCCAGCCACGCGTGCGACTGCCCGGCCACGGTCTCGCCGATGCCGGCGCTGGACCGCGGGTGCAGGTAGCCGGACACATAGCGGGCCGGAATGCCGCAGCTTCGCAGGGCACCGATGGCCAGGTGCGCCAGGTCCTGGCACACGCCCTGGCGCTGGCCCCAGGCTTCCTCCGCATTGGTGGTGACGGCGGTGGAGCCGGACATGTACGTCATCTCCCCCCGCATCCAGGCAAAGACGGCCATGGCGGCCTCGTGCGGGTTTTTCCCGGCCACGACGTCCGGGATGATGCCCAGCACTTCGTCGCCCGGCCCGCTCAGCCGGGACTGCGGCAGCCAGTCGCTGAACGCGTCCAGCGTCTCCGGGGAGGCAAGGACGTCCCAGCCCACGATGTCCGCTTCAGCCGGGATCTTCTCGGCACGGTGGACTTCCACCGTGATGTTGGAGACCACCTCGAGGTTCTCGTGCGGCATCTGCATGTCGAACGCGGTCACCCTGGTCCCCCAGTAGTCGCGGTACGTGCTCACCGCAGCCTGGGACGGGGACACCTTCACCACGGACTCCAGGACCACCTGCTGCGAATCCGTCAGCGGCGTCATCCGGGCCTCGTTGTAGGACAGGGTCACCCGTTTGTTGTACTTGTAGGCCGTCCTGTGGACGATGCTCAACCGGGTCATGACACTTCTCCCACCCAGGCAAGTTCGTCCGCCTGATTGAAGTACTTACGGGAAATGGCATCCGAGGCCTGGGACACTGCCTTCTGTACACGCTCCATGTGCTCGGGCAGTTCGGACATGAGGTCATCCGTCCGGTGGAACTCAAGGAAGGTCCGGGCCTGCCCCACGATGCGGCGGGCGTCGTTGATGAAGCCCACCCGCTGCGCGGACGGGTCCAGCTTGGCCAGGCACTCGTCGGCGTCCCGCAGCGCGTAGACGATGGAGCGGGGGAACAGCCGGTCCAGCAGCAGGAATTCGGCGGCGTGCTGGTCCCCGAATGCCGCCCGGCGGGTGCGCAGGAAGGATTCATAGGCACCGGCGCAGCGCAGCATGTTGACCCAGGACATGCCGGCGGAGAGCACGTCGCGGGTGGACAGCATCCTGGCCGTCATGTCCGCGCGTTCCAGCGAACGGCCCAGGACCAGGAAGAGCCAGCTTTCGTCATGGCTCACTGTGGTGTCGGCAAGGCCGCTGACCATGGCGGTGCGCTCCAGGGTCCAGTTGCAGAAGCGGTAGGTGCCCACCACGTCCTTGCGGTGCTGGCTCAAGCCGTAATAGGTGGTGTTCAGGCTCTCCCAGAGGCCCGAGGACACGGTTTCGCGGGCACGGCGGGCATTCTCACGGGCAGCACCCAGGGAGCCGGCGATGGACGTGGCGCTGGTCTTGTCGTAGGCCAGGGCATGGAGCAGTTCCGGCAGGCCGAAGTCCTCGCTCTGCGGCCGGGCACCCATGACCGCCAGCAGTTCCTGGGCCACGCTCCTGCGCTCCTCCATGGGGAGGTGGTTCAGGCGTTCCAGGTGAACGTCAAGGATGCGGGCGGTTCCGTCCGCCCGTTCGACATAGCGGCCGATCCAAAACAGGGACTCGGCAATACGGCTAAGCATTCGCGGCTACCTCCAGCGTGCCCGGAACAGTGAAAGGGAAATGCCCGACGGCGGCGCGGCTCACTGCTGCTGCTCCGACTGGCGGTCGCGCCAGTTGCTTTCCACCGGCCACACGGAGACCCGTTCACGGACCGTGACGGACTGCCGGGGCACGGTTTCCACCGGCATCTGGGGTGAATCGGCCAGGACCCAGGTGTCCTTGGATCCGCCGCCCTGGCTGGAGTTGACGATCAGGGACCCTTCCTTCAGTGCCACGCGGGTCAGGCCGCCCGGGAGCACCCAGACGTTGTCGCCGTCGTTCACGGCAAAGGGCCGCAGGTCCACGTGCCTCGGGCCGAATTTGTCCCCGCCCAGGGTGGGAACGGTGGAGAGCTGCAGTACCGGCTGGGCAATCCAGCCGCGGGGGTCCGCGATGATCCGCTGCCGGAGGGCGTCCAGTTCGTCCTTGGAGGCATCCGGACCGATGACCAGGCCCTTGCCGCCGGAACCGTCAACGGGCTTGACCACCAGCTCCGCGAGGTTGTCCAGGGTGTACTCCCTGGCCTCCTTTTCCTCCAGGCGGAAGGTGTCCACGTTGGCGATGATGGGTTCCTCGCTGAGGTAGTAGCGGATCAGGTCAGGCACGTAACTGTAAACCAGTTTGTCGTCGGCCACGCCATTGCCCACCGCGTTGGCGATGGTGACGCCGCCGGCGCGGGCGGCATTCACCAGTCCGGGGCAGCCGAGCATGGAATCGGAGCGGAACTGGAGCGGGTCAAGGAAGTCGTCGTCGATCCGCTTGTAGATGACATCCACGCGCTGTTCACCGGCCGTGGTGCGCATGTAGACGCGGTTTCCGCGGCAGATCAGGTCGCGGCCCTCCACCAGCTCGACGCCCATCAGGCCGGCCAGGAGGGTGTGTTCGAAGTAGGCGCTGTTGAACACCCCGGGCGTCAGGACGACGACGGTGGGATCGTCCACGCCCGCGGGTGCGGTCTTGCGCAGGGCCGAGAGCAGGCGGCGCGGGTATTCCTCGACGGGCCGGATGAGCTGCTGGCCGAAGGCCTCGGGCAGGCCCTTGGCCATGGCACGCCGGTTCTCCAGCACGTAGCTGACGCCGGAAGGGACGCGGACATTGTCCTCCAGGACCCGGAAAGTGCCCGCGGCATCGCGGACCACATCGATGCCGGAGATGTGGACCCGGACCCCGCCTGCCGGCTCGAAGCCGTGGACCTGCCGGTGGAAGTGGGCGCTGGTGGTCACCAGCTGGCGCGGGATCACGCCATCGGACACCACGGTCATCTTGTCGTAGACGTCGTTCAGGAAAGCTTCCAGGGCGCGGACGCGCTGGGCAACGCCCTTTTCCAGCACGTCCCATTCGGCCGCCGGGATGACCCGGGGAACGATGTCCAGCGGAAAGGGCCGCTCCTCGCCCGCGTAGTCGAACGTCACCCCGCGGTCCAGGAAGGTGCGGGCCATGGAGTCGGCGCGTGCGCTGACGTCCGCCAGGGAGAGCTTCCGGAGCGCGTCCGCCACCTGCCCGTACGAGTCCCTGGCCTGCTGCCCCGGGGCGAACATCTCGTCGTAGGCTCCGGTGCGGCCTGCGGCCTCGGAGTAATCCTGGAATAGGTCTGACATGTCCAATAGCCAACCATCTTTTTGTTTCGAATTCATTACTGCCATCCATTCTGGCGTGTTGGCGCCAATGGCCCGGTTCGTACTTTACGGGCACTGTCGGGCACAGTAGGTGAGTGCCAGTCAGCAGAAGCCTTCCAGCGCCGGGCCACGGCGGTTCCGGACCCGGGATTGCCCGGCTGGTTCCGGGTCTGCTGACCGCCGCTGCCGCCGTCGCGGCGGCGTTCCTGGTGCATGGGCTGCTGCCGGCCCTTCCTGCCATGACCCTGGCCGTGGTCCTCGGCGTGCTCGCCGCCAACCTGCCCGGTGCCGGCGGCTGGACGGCGGGCCGGGCCCGCCCGGGACTGGACTTCGCCGGCAAGCACCTGATGCGCGGTGGAATCGTACTCCTTGGACTGAAGGTCAGTGTCATGGACGTCCTGGGCCTGGGGTGGCTGGCACTGGTCCTGATCGTGGGCGTCGTGGCCGCCAGTTTCGGCGGGACGTACGCGATCTCGCGCCTGTTCCGCCTCCCGCCCGTGACGTCACTGCTGGTGGCCACCGGATTCTCCATCTGCGGTGCCTCCGCCATTGGCGCCATAGCCGCGGTCCGGCGCATCCGGCATGTGGAAACCGTCCTGCCCGTGGCCCTGGTCACCCTTTGCGGGACGCTGGCCATCGGCGTCCTGCCCCTCCTCGCCGAGCCCCTGGGACTCACGGCCGCAGTCTTCGGGGCGTGGACCGGCGCGTCGGTCCACGACGTGGGCCAGGTGGTGGCCACGGCGCAAACCGCAGGTACCGCTGCCCTGGCGGTCGCCGTCGTCGTTAAGCTCACCCGCGTGCTGCTGCTGGCGCCCGTCGCCGCCCTGGCGGGTGCGCATCACCGCAACGGCGTGCGGGCCTTGGGCGCCGAGGGCGTGACAGCGGAAATGCCTCCGCTGGTGCCGCTGTTCGTGGTGGGCTTTGTTGCCATGGTGGGCCTGCGCTCCACGGGCTGGCTGTCCGGCGGCTGGCTGGACCTCGGGGCCACGCTGCAGGACATCCTGTTGGGTGCGGCCCTGTTTGGCCTTGGCTCTGCGGTGCGGATCCGCACCCTGCTCCACACCGGCGGGCAGGCACTCCTGGCGGCCCTCGCGTCCTGGCTCCTGATCGCCGTGTTGGGCCTGGGTGCCGCCTTCCTGATCGCCGGCTGAGCCAATGAATCAGCACCGTGATTAGATAGCCGGGTGTCACATGAGAATCTGCAGCGCCGTGAAGCCGCTGAACGTTCAGCACTTGTCCGCACCACCAGTTACGACATCTCCCTGGATGTGCGGCAGGCAGCGGATCCGGCGGTCCCCGGGTACACCAGCCGCAGCGTCATCACCTTCACCGCAAACCCCGGTGCCACCACGTTCCTGGATTTCATCGGCAGCGACGTGCACAGCGTGTTCCTCAACGGCAAGGGGTTGCGGGTGGACGACGTGGTGGACGGCGCACGGATCCGGCTGGACAACCTGCGGGCCGAAAACCAGGTCACGGTCACCGGAACAGCGCTGTACAGCCGCTCCGGCGAAGGCATGCACCGGTTCGTGGACCCCGCGGACGGCCAGTGCTACCTGTACACGCAGTACGAGCCCGCCGATGCCCGCCGGGTCTTCGCGAACTTCGAACAGCCCGACCTGAAGGCAACCTTCACCTTCCATGTGATGGCCCCTGCCGGGTGGCACGTTGCCTCCAACGGCGCCGAGGCCAACCGCACCCTGCTGACCAGCGATCCGGCCAGCGCGTGCTGGGACTTCGCCACCACCCTGCCCATGTCCACGTACATCACCACGGTCCTGGCCGGTCCGTATTTCAAGGCCGAGGACCGCTGGCAGGCCACGCTCGACGACGGCACCAGCCTGGACGTCCCGCTCGCCCTCTACTGCCGCGCGTCCATGGCGGACTCCTTCGACACCGCGCAGCTCTTCAGCCTGACCAAGAAGGGCCTCGACTTCTTCAACCGACTCTTCGACTTTCCCTACCCCTGGGGCAAGTACGACCAGGCGTTCGTCCCCGAATACAACCTCGGCGCCATGGAGAACCCGGGGCTCGTCACCTTCACGGAGAGCTACGTGTTCACGTCGCGGGCCACGGACGCCCAGTACCAGGCGCGGGCTAACACGCTCATGCACGAGATGGCGCACATGTGGTTCGGCGACCTGGTGACCATGCAGTGGTGGGATGACCTGTGGCTGAAGGAATCCTTTGCCGACTACATGGGAACGCTCGGTGTTGACCGGGCCACGGACTGGGACACGGCCTGGGTCAACTTCGCCAACAAACGCAAGGCATGGGCCTACGTGCAGGACCAGCTCCCCACCACCCATCCCATCGTGGCGGACATCCCGGACCTTGAGGCTGCCAAACAGAACTTCGACGGGATCACCTACGCCAAGGGCGCCTCGGTCCTCAAGCAGCTGGTGGCCTACGTCGGCTTCGACGCCTTCATCGCCGGGTCGCGGGAGTACTTCCGGAAGCACGCCTACGGCAACACATCCCTGGCCGACCTCCTCGCGGCCCTGGCTGCCGCCTCGGGGCGGGACCTGTCCGAATGGGCCCGGCAGTGGCTGCAGACCTCCGGAATTTCCCGCTTGTCCCTGGACCTCGGATCCGCCGGCGGGAAGGACGACGACGGCGTGCCGGGCCGGGTGGCCATCGTCCAGGAAGCAGTGGACCCGGTGACGGGACGTGAGGAGCTGCGCCCCCACCGCCTCCGGGTGGGCTCCTACGATTTTGACCCCGACGGTGCACTGGTGCGGACCGGAAGCATCGAAACGGACGTGGCCCGCGCGCGGACCGGGCTCCCCCAGCTCGCCGGGCAGCCGCGGCCGGCACTCCTGCTGGTCAATGACGAGGACCTGACGTACGCCAAGGTGCGGCTTGATCCGGTGTCCGAAGCCACGGTCCGTGCATCCCTGGACCGGATCAAGGACCCCATGGCCCGCGCCCTCTGCTGGACTGCACTGTGGAATTCCGCCCGCGACGGCGAAAGCCCGGCGAGCCAATATGTTGACGCCGTGGCCGCCTTCGGTCCGGCTGAGACGGGCATCGGGGTGCTGCTGAACATCCTGGACAATGCAACTACCGCCGTCGAACGCTACACCCCGGCGGACACCCGTGACAGTGTTCGTGCTTCCTTCCTGGCGGCAGCCATAGCGGAGCTGGACCGGGCGGTCCCGGGCTCCGACGCGCAGCTTGCCTGGGCGCGCACCCTTGCCACCCTCAGCCGGCACGATGCAGCAGCGCTCCCCCGGCTCCGCGGCCTGCTGGACGGCACGTTCCCCGTGGAGGGCCTGGCGGTGGACGCCGAGCTGCGCTGGCAGCTCTGGCATGCGCTGGCCGCCAATGGGCAGGCCAGCGCGGCCGGGCTCGACGCCGAGCTGGCGCGGGACACCACGGCCTCAGGCCGGGCCGGACACGCAACTGCCATGGCATCCCGCCCCGACCCGGAGGTCAAGGCAGCAGCCTGGCAGGCCGCGGTCCAGGGGAATGAGCTCTCCAACCAGCTCCTCACCGCCACCATCACCGGCTTCACCACCGCGCCGCCGGCCTTGTTGGAGCCGTACGTGGAGCCATACTTCGACTGCCTGCGCACTGTCTGGGATGAGCGCAGCATCGAAATTGCCAGCCGGATTGTCCGCGGACTCTTTCCCGCAGCGCAGGACCTGGCGGCGGGCACACGCCCTGAAGACCACCCGGTGGTCCGCCGGACGGACGACTGGCTGGCCGCCAACCCCGACGCACCGCACGCCCTGCGCCGGATCATCATCGAGCAGCGCAGCCACCTGCTGCGGGCACTCACCGCGCAGGCCGCCGGGTAATCTACGCGCTAACCGCGGTGCCAATGGACCCGCCTTGCGCAGTAAAGGCCGGGGCCGGTGCGCACGGGCGGTCCCTGCGCATCGAACCCTAAGGCCAGGGCGCTGCCCGGTTACGGGACCCGGTGGAGCCATTCCCTGGTGCCGAACTTGGCGGCCACCCGTTCCTCGGCGGCCGCCAGTTCGTGTCCCGCCAGCTCTGACGGCGTTGCCCCGTAACGCTCGCTGAAGACCGCCATCATCGCCTCGATGATCGCCGTGCGTGCCAGGCCAGTCTGGCGCCGGAGCGGGTCCACCCGCTTCTTGGCGCTGCGGGTGCCCTTGTCGGAGAGCTTCTCCTTGCCGATCCGCAGGACCTCCACCATTTTGTCGGCGTCAATGTCGTAGCTCATGGTCACGTGGTGGAGCATGCCGCCGTTGGCCAGGCGCTTCTGTGCGGCGCCGCCGATTTTTCCCTGGTCCGTGGCAATGTCATTAAGCGGGATGTAGAAGGCGTTGATGCCAAGCCGTTCCAGTGCGGCCATGACCCACGCGTCCAGGAAGGGGTAGGAGTCGGCGAAGCTGAGCCCGTCCACCAGGGTCTGCGGCAGGTAGAGCGAATACGTGATGCAGTTGCCGGCCTCCATGAACATCGCTCCCCCGCCGCTGATCCGGCGGACCACGTTGATGCCATGCCTGGCGACGCCGTCGGGGTCCACCTCGTTCTGCACGGACTGGAAACTGCCGATGACCACGGACGGCTCCTGCCAGTCCCAGAACCGCAGCGTGGGCGTGCGAGCCCCCGCGCCGACGGCCTCGGTGAGCACCTCGTCCAGGGCAACGTTGATTTCGGTGGGAAGCACGGTAGGCGCAATGACGTTCCACTCGTGGTCTCCCCAGGAGGTTGCCTTGGCCAGGGCACGGCGGACGGTGACGGCAACGGCGTCCGCGGAGAAGCCGAACAGCACGGCTCCGGCCGGCAGTGCGGCCGTGACGGCGGCTGCGAGGTCCTTGGCGGGCGTGGTGTCCGGCAGGCCGGTCAGTGCGCGGTTAATGTCCTCCAGTGCCTCGTCCGGCTCCAGGAAAAAGTCCCCGCTGACGGAGACGCCGGACAAGGCACCGTCCACCACGGCCAGGTCAACCACCACGAGCTTGCCGCCCGGAACCTTGTACTCGCCGTGCAGGCGCTGGTTGCTGGCGGCATCATGGGCAGGAATATGCGGCTCGGTCATGCTTTCCATCCTGCCCCAGAAAACGGGTGCACGGTTAAAAGCGGAATGCCCGCGCCGTTGCCGGTGCGGGCATTCCATCAGACCTTGGGGAAGAAGTTTACTTCTTGCCGCCGAAGCCCTTGAAGCGAGCGTTGAAGCGCTCGACGCGGCCTGCAGAGTCCATGATGCGCTGCTTGCCCGTGTAGAACGGGTGGGACTCGGAAGAGATTTCGACGTCGATGACCGGGTAGGTGTTGCCGTCTTCCCACTCGATGGTCTTGTTGGAAGACACGGTGGAGCGGGTCAGGAACTTGGTGCCGGAGGCCAGGTCGTTGAAGACAACAGCTTCATACTTCGGGTGTGTATCAGACTTCATAATGGGACCTTTGTTCGCGCAGCTGGATTTTGCCAGCTGCCAGGTATGAATGGGATGGCTGGGATCTGTTGCATCAGCCGAAGCTGAAAAAGCAGGACAACCAGCTATCCATCATAGCGGATGCGGGAGGGGCTGACGAACCGGTTCACCTGCGGCTTCGCCTACCCCTACCGCGCCCGGAGCTCCCAGAACGCCACGGCCGAGGCGGCAGCAACATTGAGGGAATCCACACCGTTGCGCATGGGGATTTTGACGGCGAGGTCGACGGCGGCGAGGGTCTGGGGGCTCATGCCGGCGCCTTCGGTGCCAAGCACCAGGGCGAGCCTGTCCACGTTGCGCGAGGCGACGGCGTCGACGTCCTCCGCGTCCGGCGTCAGCTCCAGTGCGGCAACCGTGAAGCCGTGGTCCTTGAGCACCTGGAGGTCGCCCGGCCAGTCCTGCAGGCGCGCCCAGGGAACCTGGAACACCGTGCCCATGCTGACCCTGACGCTGCGCCGGTACAGCGGGTCCCCGCACCGGGGTGAGACCAGGACGGCGTCGATGTCCAGCGCCGCGGCAGAACGGAAGATGGCGCCCACATTGGTGTGGTCCACGATGTCCTCCAGCACGGCCACGCGCCGCGCTCCGGCCAGGAGATCCGGCAGCGGCACCGGCGCAGGGCGCTGCATGGCCGCCATGGCGCCGCGGTGCAGGTGGAAACCCGTGATTTCCTCCAGCAGGGCTGCCGAGCCAATGAAGGCCGGGACGTCGGGATATGCCTTGAAGACGTCGCCGAGGTCCGCCATCCACTTCTCCGCCAGGAAGAAGGAGCGCGGCTGGTGGCCCGCAGCCAGCGCCCTGCGAAGGACCCTCGACGACTCGGCGATGTACATTCCCTCGGCGGGTTCGCGGAGCTTGCGGAGGTGTACGTCCGTCAGGGTGGTGTAGTCGCTGACCCGCGGGTCATCGGCAGAGTCGAGGTAGTGGAAGGTCACCGGGTGATTATTTCAGCAGGTTGGCGGTCATGACGGCCAGCGCCACGATGCCCAGGCTGAAGATCACCGCGCGGAGGACGCGCGGCGAAAGCTTCCGGCCTACCTTCGAGCCCAGCAGGCCGCCGATGGTGGAGCTGACCGCAATGAGCAGCACCACCAGCCAGTTGATCCGGTCGAAGGCGAACAGCAGGTAGGAGATGGCCGCCACCATGTTTACGCCGAGCACCAGGATGTTCTTCATGGCGTTGGCGTTCTGGATGGTGCCGGTGAGGAAGACACCAAGGATTCCGACCAGCAGGATTCCCTGGGCAGCCACGAAGTAGCCGCCGTACACGCCGGCAAGGTACACCAGCACTATGAGGAGGATCCCGTGGCGCTTGTCCCGGACGGCGTGCTCCGGGTTGGCCTCGCGGTTGCGCACCCAGTCCTGGAGCCGCGGCTGGAACACCACCATCAGCAGCGCCAGGACCAGGAGGACCGGCGCAACGTAGTGGAACACCTTCTCCGGCAGGTGCAGCAGCAGCCAGGCGCCGGAGACGCCGCCCAGGACCGACGCCGGCAGCAGGCGCAGCACCTGCCGTCCCCGGCCGGCCAGCTCACGCCGGTACCCGAAGGCGCCGGCAGCGGTCCCCGCCACCAGGCCCATGGCATTGCTCATGGAGGCGGTGACGGGTGCCACGCCCAGGGCGATGAGCACCGGAAAGGTCACAAGCGTGCCGGAGCCCACCACCGCGTTGATGGTGCCCGCCCACAGGCCGGCGATGAACACAATGATGCTGCTGAAGAGTTCCAAGGTAGTTGGCGCAGGCCTGCTCTAGCGGCGGGCTGTGGCGGTGTAGCGCCCGGCGTTTTCGGTCACCGACAGCGGCAGGCCGAAGGTGGTGCTCAGGTGCTCTTCGGTCAGCACCTCGGTGATGGGACCGGCGGCCACCACGCCGCCGTCACGCAGCAGCATGGCGTGCGTGAAACCCGGAGGGACTTCCTCGAGGTGGTGCGTGACCAGGACCATGGCCGGCGCGGCCTCGTC
The DNA here is from genome assembly GCF_059492155.1 of Pseudarthrobacter sp. Pseusp20. Classification (NCBI taxonomy): domain Bacteria; kingdom Bacillati; phylum Actinomycetota; class Actinomycetes; order Micrococcales; family Micrococcaceae; genus Pseudarthrobacter; species Pseudarthrobacter sp. Pseusp20. The sequence goes on along the minus strand of NZ_CP168521.1, from coordinate 2,516,026 downwards.
GCTGGCGAGTTCGCCCAGCTTGTGGACCAGCTCTTCGCGGCCGCCCAGGTCCAGGCCGGCGCCCGGCTCGTCCAGGAGGAGCAGTTCGGGGTCCGTCATGAGGGCCCGGGCGATCTGGACGCGCTTGCGCTCGCCTTCGGACAGGGTGGCGAAGGTCCTGTTGAGGAGCGGCCCCATGCCCCAGTCGTTCAGCAGACGGAACGCGCGGCGTTCGTCGTCGCGCTCGTAGCCTTCGCGCCAGCGGCCGGTGACGCCGTAGGCCGCGGTGACCACCACGTTCAGGACGTTCTCCTGTTCGGGGATCTGGGTGGCGAGGGCTGCGGAGGAGAGGCCGATGCGCGGGCGGAGTTCGAAGACGTCGACGCGGCCCAGGACTTCGTCGAGGATGCCCGCGGTGCCGCTGCTCGGGTGGAGCCGGGCCGCCGCGATCTGGAGGAGGGTGGTTTTGCCGGCGCCGTTGGGGCCCAGGATGACCCACCGTTCGCCTTCATTGACCTGCCAGTCAACCTTGTCCAGCAGGGTTTTCTTACCTCGGACAACGCTGACGGAGTCCAGTTCCAGAACATCACTCATAGGAGTAGACACTAGGACAAAAAACAAGATGACTGATAACCGGTGTGAAGGCCCCCTAAGTGGCAGTCTCCGGCTGGCGCCGGCTTTGCCCTCAACCGCCGTCCTGGGCTCCGGCCGCCGGCACAGTTCCGGAACGCAGCCTGCCGCCCAAGTACTGCCCTGCCCTGTAATACCAGTAGGGCCAGGCCAGCCACGCTGCGCCCGCCGCCGCTGCCCCGGCCGCCATCAGTGCCGTCCGCAGCCACGCCGGCCGCTCCACGGAGAAGCCTGCTGCAGCCAAGGCAAATCCAAACAGCATTCCACCGCCGATGGCGCGCCCCAATCCGGACAGGCTGCGCGGATAGTCCTCCACCCTGCGCAGCCGGGCGTGGATGGCCAGGAACCATGCGCCCTGCAGGGTGATGGACGCGACGGAAACAGCGGTGGAAGTGTTGAAATCAAGCAATCTCAGGACAAGCAGTGCGGAACTGGCAGCACCTGCAGCGCAGGCTGAAACCGTGAGCCAGGTCATTGGCTCCGTCCACACCGCACGGGGCGCCCTTCGGTGGACTTGAAGGATGACCGGAATGGCCAGCACGTTGAACGCAGCGCCGGTGGCGTCGTTGATGGTGCCGAATACGTAAGGGCCGCCCCGGGGGACCTCGACGGCGTACATGGCCCCCAGGGTCACCGCGCCCAGGGCGCCGGCGGCTGCCGCGGCGTAGGCGCACACTGCTGCGGTCCTGTCGCCGGGAATCGTGGTTGGCTGGTCCATCTGTTGTCTCCTGGTGTCAGGACGCGTCCGTCGGAAACCCAGCCACGATTATGGTAGGCCCGGCAGCAGTGCCGGCGCTATCCGCCTGTCCGCAACGAATTCCGGTCGTCCGGTCGGCGCTGGCTAAGATTGCAGGCATGACTTCGAACGTGACTGCGGTCAGCTATGGCCTCAATGTGACCCCCACCGGGCTGGAGGAGCTGCGTTCCGTCCTTGCATCGCACGGCGCCCAGGTGCTGTCCGAATCGTCTCCGGCGGACGACCGGTACCAGGTCCGCATCCTCGAACTGGCCCTTCCGGACGTGACCGCGGCGGCGCTCGCCGCCCTGCGCCGGTCCGTGGCGGACGCCGCGACCGGAGATTTCGACACGGCGCTTGTTCCAGCCGGTCTTCGGGCCGCTGCCCGGAAGCTGCTGATCATGGATGTGGATTCCACCCTGATCCAGCAGGAGGTCATCGAACTCCTGGCCGCCTACGCCGGCAAACGCGAGGAAGTCGCGGCTGTCACGGAAGCTGCCATGCGCGGCGAACTGGACTTCGCCCAGAGCCTGCACGCCCGGGTGGCGGTGCTCGCGGGGCTGCCGGCCGACGTCGTCCATTCCGTGCGCCACGAAGTGAAGCTCAGCGAAGGCGCCGGGGAGTTGGTGGCGGCGTTCAAGGCGGCCGGCCACGTTGTGGCCGTGGTCTCCGGCGGGTTCAACCAGATCCTTGAGCCGATTGCCGCCGACCTGGGCCTGGACTACTGGCAGGCCAATGAACTTGAAATCGTTGACGGCGTGCTGACCGGCAGGGTGCTGGGCGCGGTGGTGGACAGGGCCGCCAAGGAGAAGTACCTGCGGGATTGGGCCGCGGCGGAGGACATCGCCCTGGAGCACACCGTGGCTGTAGGCGACGGCGCCAACGACCTGGACATGCTCGGCGCTGCGGGGATCGGGGTGGCGTTCAACGCCAAGCCTGCCGTGCGCGCCGTGGCCGACGCAGCCCTGAACATGCCGTACCTGGACGCCGTCCGCCACGTGGCCGGCGTCTGACCCTGCTGGCGCCTTAAATGGCTGTGGCTCCCGCCGCCGGATTGCCCGGCAGCGGGAGCCACGTTCCCGGTACCTAGCTGGAAGGCTGCTGGGCGCCCTTGCCGAAGTAGTCGGCTCCGCCGGCGTACTCGGTGTGGCCGGATTCGACGTCGGCCGTTGCCATGCCGGCCACCACCTGGGCGAACTCCTCCACGGAATACAGTTTCCCGGCTTCCGCGCGGCGGGCCTCAATGGCGCCCGGGGTGGAGCGGTCCAGGAGCGTGGCGGTGACGGTGCCTTCGATCATGTCGCCGGACACCACCACCAGGGAGATGCCCTTCTCCGCCAGGTTGGGGATCAGGCCGCGCAGGGCATCCTCGCCGGCGCGCTTGCTGCGGGCCACGGGCTCATAGGCCGGCATGGTGGGGACGGTGTTGATGAAGTGGGCCTGGTGGCTGGTGACGAACACCACGCGGGAACCTTCCTTCATCAGGGGCACTGCAGCGTTGAGCATGTTCACCTGGGCGTCGCGGTTGAGCTTCAGGGCGTAGTCCTCCCCCATGCCGGTTTCCATGCCGCCGGAGGCGTTCAGCACCAGGATGTCCAGCGATCCGAAGTTCTCCATGGCGGCACTGGCGAGGGCCTGCACGCCCTCCTGCGTGGTGAGGTCGGCGCCGACGGCGACAGCGCGTCCGCCGGCGGCTTCAATTCCCTGCACCACCTTGTTGGCGCGGGGCGCCTTCTGGCGGTAGTTGACCACGACGGCGGCCCCCTCCGAGGCGAGGATCTTTGCTACGTCGGCGCCGATGCCCCGCGATGATCCCGTGACGATGGCCGTCTTGTTGTCCAGCAGTCCCATTCGAGCTTCCTTTGTTCAAAACATCTAAATCGTTGTGGTCTGCAGTCCATCATGCCAGCGGCTGTTGCCGACATCCCTTGTGCGGCTCCGACAAATAAGCGCCGCCCGGCTAGTTTCCTGCAGGGGCAAGGTCCGGACGAGTCAGTGGCCCATGCCCAGGCCGCCGTCCACGGGGATGACCGCGCCGGAGATGTAGGCGGCCTCGTCGCTGGCGATCCACCGGACCACGTTGGCCACCTCGGACGCTTCGGCAAAGCGCCCGGCGGGGATGCTGGCCAGGTAGTCCTTCTGGGTGGCTTCGGGGAGCTCGGCGGTCATGTCGGTGTTGATGAAGCCGGGAGCGACCACGTTGGCCGTGATGCCGCGGGAGCCGAGTTCGCGGGTGAGGGACCGGGCGATGCCCACCAGGCCGGCTTTGGAGGCGGAGTAGTTGATCTGGCCCGGGGCGCCGTAGAGCCCGGAGACGGACGAGATCAGGACCACGCGGCCCTTGCGAAGCCGGATCATGCCCTTGGAGGCACGCTTGATGACACGGAAGGCGCCGGTCAGGTTGGTGTCGATGACGGAGGTGAAGTCGTCCTCGCTCATGCGCAGGAGCAGGGTGTCCTTGGTGATCCCGGCGTTGGCCACCAGCACTTCCACCGGGCCGTGGGCAGCCTCCACTTCTTTGAACGCTGCGTCAACGGAAGCCTCATCGGTGACGTCCGCCTTGACCCCGAGAATGCCGTCAGGCAGCTGGGTTTCGCTGCGGTAGGTCACCGCCACCTTGTCACCGTTGGCCAGGAACGCCTGGGCGATGGCCAAGCCGATGCCGCGGTTGCCGCCTGTGATCAGGACGCTGCGGGGCGCGGAAGCTGTTTCAGTCATAGAGGGGCTCCGGATTCTGCGGCAGGCTGCGCCGCGGTAGCGGGTGTGGTTTGGACTGCCTCCGATCTTAGCGGCAGGCCCGCTGCGGGTTTGGGCAGCACTGCCGATGGTGCGAGAATTGAGGGAAGCCTTTGGAGCGTGATCATTCACCGTGACCCTTGAAAACCATGCGGGACATTCCGCGCCCGAAGAACCGGGCCGGTTCTCCGGCGACACCGAGGTCCACAGCATTACCGACGCTGCCGGCGCGCACTCTGAGGACATGCGCCAGCGGATGATCAAGTACGCCCTGGCGATGGGGATCCGCATGGTGTGCCTGATCCTGATCTTCGTGGTGGACGGCTGGTTCAAGATCATTGCCGTGGCGGGCGCGGTGTTCCTGCCCTGGATTGCGGTGGTCATCGCCAACGGGAGCGACAAGGCTGAGGCCCACAGCGATTTGCTGCTGGATTCCGCTCCCCTGGCCGAGATTGAAAGCCCGGTTCTCCCGGATACGGAAGACCAGCCGGGAAGCGCTGTGCTCCAGGGCGAACTGGTGAAGGATGAGGAGCCCGGGCCCGGGGAGGAGCGGCAGGCATCATGAGCATTTTCGATTTTGCAGCAGGATCGGACCTGGCATCTGAAACGGCCGCCATCTGCTCACGGAAGGCTTGCAGGGCCCAGGCGTCCTGGCAGCTCCTCTGGAACAATCCCAAGATTCATGCGCCTGAACGCCGCAAGATTTGGCTGGCCTGCGCAGACCACCGGGACTGGCTGGAGGACTACCTGCAGACGCGGGGGCTCTGGAAGGAAACGCTTCCCCTGCGCCCAGGCGACGACGGTTCACCCGAGCAGGACATCTGAATGTACCGCTTCCTCTTTTCCAGCAAATGGCTGGGCTATCTCCTGCTGGCCGCGATCTTTGCCACCGCATGCGTCTTCCTGGGCCGCTGGCAGATGGACCGCCGCGCCGAGACGCTGGCCGAGATCAACCGCGTTGTCAGCAACTACTCGGCCACACCCATCCCCTTCACGCAGGCACGGGACCAGTTCAACCAGCTGGACCCGGCCAAGGAGTGGACCCAGGTTGAGCTGAAGGGCTCCTACGATGCCGCCGGCCAGCGGATTGTCCGCAACCGCCCGCTCAACGGGCAGCCGGGGTACGAGGTGGTGGTCCCCTTCCGCCTGGCCACCGGCGAAACCGTCGTTATCGACCGCGGCTGGCTGCCCATCGGAAACAAGAACCCGGGCAGCCCGGATTCGGTGCCGGCACCCCCGTCCGGTGAGGTCACCGCCGTCGTCCGCCTGAAGCACGGCGAGCCGGAACTTCAGCGCGGGGCGCCCGAAGGCCAGCTCGCATCGATCGACCTGCCCACGTACGCCGCGCAGCTGGGCTATCCCCTGCTCACGGGGGCCTACGGCCAGCTTGCGTCGGAGACGCCGCCGTCCGCCGACATGCCCGTCGCGTTCCCCAAGCCGTCCACGGACGAGGGCACACACTTGTCCTATTCACTGCAGTGGTTCGCCTTCGGCGTGCTCATGTTCGTCGGCTTCGGTTACGCGGCCCGGCAGCAGGCCCGCAATGCAGCGATCGACGCCGAGGAGGAGGAAGAGGCTCTGCCGGACGGCGCCGTGCATTCAGCCGTCCCCGCCTCCCGCCGCCGGCCGGCCCCGCCGCGCAAGCGCAAGAGGGCCACGGCGGAGGAGGAAGAAGACGCCCTCCTGGACGCGCAGGGGTACTGAGGCATGACCACGGACGACGGCGGCCCTGTCGCCTTGGTGCGGGCGGCCTTGGTGGGTGCCGGAGTCGGCGACACGGTGCGGACCTTTGAAGCCGGGGTGCCGACGGCGGCGGCGGCTGCAAAAGCTCTGGAGTGCGATCTGGCGGCCATCACCAACAGCCTGGTCTTCGACCTCAACGGTGAGCCGCTGCTGATCCTCGCAAGCGGTGCCGCGCGCGTCGATACAAAGCTCGTGGCCGGGCAATTGGCCCAGGGCCGGATCCGGCGCGCTTCCCCTGCCTTCGTCCTGGAACACACCGGCCAGGAGGTAGGCGGGGTAGCCCCGGTTGGCCACCCGAAGCGAATCAGGACCCTGCTGGACTTGAGCCTCCAGGAGCACGAAACGCTCTGGGCCGGAGCAGGGGACCACCAGTCAATGTTCAGCATCACCTACGCCCAGCTCCGGAGGATCACCGGCGCCCTGGAGCTGAAGGTGCGCTAGGCCAGGGTGATCAGGTCCAGGTAGTCCTCGTTCCAGAGGTCTTCGACGCCATCGGGAAGCATGACCACGCGTTCGGGGTTCAGGGCTTCAACAGCGCCCTCGTCGTGGCTGACCAGGACGACGGCGCCGGTGTAGTTGCGCAGGGCGCCGAGGATTTCGGCGCGGCTGGCGGGGTCCAGGTTGTTGGTGGGTTCGTCGAGGAGGAGGACGTTGGCGCTGGAGGCCACGATGGTGGCCAGGGCCAGGCGCGTCTTCTCGCCGCCGGAGAGCACGCCTGCCGGCTTGTCGACGTCGTCGCCGGAGAAGAGGAAGGAACCGAGGATGCCGCGCACCTCGGCGTCCTTCATGTCCGGCGCAGCGGAACGCATGTTCTCAAGCACCGTGCGGTCGTGGTCCAGGGTTTCGTGTTCCTGCGCGTAGTAGCCCACCTTCAGCCCGTGGCCCGGGATGACTTCGCCGGTATCAGGGGTGTCCACCCCCGCGAGCATGCGCAGCAGCGTGGTCTTGCCGGCGCCGTTGAGGCCCAGGATGACCACCTTGGAACCTCGGTCGATGGCCAGGTCCACGTCGGTGAAGATCTCCAGCGAGCCGTAGGACTTGCTGAGACCGTCGGCGGTAAGCGGGGTCTTGCCGCAGGGTGACGGGTCCGGGAACCGGAGGGCTGCTACGCGGTCCTGCTCGCGGACGGCTTCCAGTCCGCTGAGCAGCCGCTCGGCGCGCTTGGCCATGTTCTGTGCGGCCACGGCCTTGGTGGCCTTCGCACGCATCTTGTTGGCCTGGTCCATGAGGACCTGTGCCTTCTTCTCTGCGTTGGCCCGTTCACGCTTCCGGGCACGCTCGTCCGTCTCCCGCTGCAGCAGGTACCGCTTCCAGTCCATGTTGTAGAAATCGATCTGGGCACGGTTGGCGTCCAGCAGGAACACTTTGTTGACGGTTGCTTCCAGCAGGTCGGTGTCGTGGCTGATGACGATCAGGCCGCCCTGGTGGTTTTTCAGGAAGTCACGCAGCCAGGCGATGGAATCGGCGTCCAGGTGGTTCGTGGGTTCGTCCAGGAGCATGGTTTCGGCATCGGAATAGAGGATGCGTGCGAGCTCCACGCGGCGCCGCTGGCCACCGGAAAGTGTTTTGAGCGGCTGGTTCAGCAGGCGGTCAGGGAGTGCCAGGTTGGAACAGATGGAGGCAGCTTCGGCCTCGGCGGCATAACCGCCGGCCGCGAGGAATTCGGACTCCAGCCGGTCGTACCGGTTCATGGCCTTGCGCTGGACGTCGGCGTCGTCGCTTGCCATTTCGTCATGCGCCTTGCGGAGTTTCCCGACCACGATGTCCAGGCCGCGGGCGGAGAGGATCCGGTCCCGTGCCAGCTGCTCCATGTCAGGGGTGCGCGGGTCCTGGGGCAGGTAGCCAATTTCACCGCTGCGGGTCACCTTGCCGGCCGCGGGAAGGCCTTCGCCCGCAAGGACACGCGTCAGCGTGGTCTTGCCGGCACCGTTCCGGCCCACCAGGCCGATCTTGTCACCTTTATCGATGCGGAAGCTCACCTGGTCCATCAGGAGCCGGGCACCGGCACGCAGTTCAAGATCCTGGACAGTAATCACAGCAGGTAAGGCCTTTCACAACAGGGAACGCCCTGGTCCGCGCACGTACTACGTAAGGGACGCTGGGGCAGCGTGGCCGGAGAACGGCACAGTCCAGTCTACCGTCCGCCGGAGCAGTGCACTTTCCGCGGGAACCTGCTGCGGGCAATTGCTGCTGATGCCGTGGGCGTCACCGCGGCCTGCGGCCCCGGAGTGTCGGAGAGAATGAGGTCATGGAATTCGATCGGCTGCTCCAGATCCGGCGCATCTACGCCCAGCCCGCCGCGTTGGAGCTGCCCCGGGGACAGGAGATCGTGGCACGCTGGCCGGATGCCGACGTCGTACTGGTCGAAAACCATTGGAACATTCCGGACGTGCATGGTGACGAAACCAACGTCCCGCGCTGGTCCCGGATCAAGACAGAAGCGCTGGTCCTTGGCGTCAAGAAGTCGCTGGCCGTCAAGCCCAATGGGCGGTCAGCAGACTTCATCGCACCCTCCACAGCCAACGGCTGCGCCATGGCCTGCGCCTACTGCTACGTGCCGCGCCACAAGGGCTACAGCAATCCGGTCACGGTCTTCGCCAACATTGGCCAGATCGCCGGAGCCATTGAGCGGCACGCCGTTCGCCAGGGGATCAAGCTGGAGCCCAACCAGTGCGACCCGGAACTCTGGGTCTACGACATCGGCGAAAACAGTGACTGCTCGGTCGATGCACTGATCAGCGACAACGTGGAGGAGCTTGTCACGCTTTTCCGCGAACTGCCCAATGCGAAGCTGTCCTTTGCCACCAAGTTCGTCAACCCGGCAATGCTGGACTGGGAGCACGGCGGGCACACCCGGATCCGCTTTTCGCTGATGCCCGCGGACCTGGCGAAGTCCATTGACGTCCGGACGTCGCCGGTGGCGGAGCGGATGGCCGCCATCAACGACTTTGTTGAGGCCGGCTACCAGGTGCATGTGAACTTCTCCCCCGTCATCATCACCGACACCTGGCTCTCGGACTGGGAGCAGCTGCTGCGCCAACTCGATTCGACCCTGACGCCGGCGGCCAAGGAGCAGCTGGCCGCGGAAGTCATTTTCCTGACGCACAATGACCAGCTGCACCAGGTCAACCTGGGCTGGCATCCGCAGGCTGAAGACGTCCTGTGGCGTCCCGATCTCCAGGAAGCCAAGGTCTCGTCGAACGGTTTCAGCAACGTCCGGTACCGGGCGCGGGCGAAGGCGGGGTACGTCCGGCAGCTCACCACACTGATGGGGAAGTTAACTCCCTACTGCCGCATCCGCTACGCGTTCTAGGGTTCGCTCCCGAGGTACGCGCTGTCCGTCAGGCGTCATGCTTCTCCGGGCCAGGGGCCTCGGCCCGGATCGTTTCCGCGTGCTCGTCGTGGCCGCCCTTGGCCTTGCCGAACGGCAATACTTTCAGCAGCGGTCCTACGACTGCCAGGATTACCAGGCCCCAGGCGAGACCGATAACTGCCGAGCACAGGGTGTCGACCAGCCAAGCCAGGAAGCCGCCCACAACCGCAACCCCGGCCACCGGTTGCTCGAGTGCATGGATCAGGTCATAGGGTGCATGCCAGCCGAGGTCGTGTGCCCCCTGCACCATGATGTGCCCGCCCACCCACAGCATGGCGATTGTTCCCACCAAGGTAATGGTGGTCAGCACGGCGGGCATGCCCCTCACCAGCAGATGCCCAAGGCGCTTGGCGCGGGGAGAGTCCTTGGCAGCCAGATGGACCCCGATGTCGTCCATCTTGACGATGAGTGCCACCGCGCCATAGACAAGCACCGTGATGGCGAACGCGACCATGACCAGGATGAACGCGCGGACCCAGATGGACTCGGCGGCAACCTCGTTCATGGAGATGACCATGATTTCGCAGGACAGGATGAAGTCCGTGGTGATGGCGCCCTTGACCACCTTGGCCTCTGCGTCGTGCCCGCGGTCCACCGCCGGAGCATCCCCGTCCTCTTCGTGGCCGCCGCGGAGTTTGTGCCAGACCTTTTCTGCGCCCTCGTAGCAGAGGTAGGTGCCGCCCAGCATGAGGATGAACGGGATGATTCCCGGGACGAACGCGCTGATGAGCAGCAGGGCCGGGAGGATGATCAGGAGCTTGTTCCGGATGGAGCCCCAAAAGATCTTCTTGATCATCGGCAGTTCACGGGACGGGTCCGAGCCCGACACATACTGCGGGGTGACGGCGGCGTCGTCGATCACGACGCCCGCGGCCTTGGCCCCAGCCTTGGCGGCGCCGGCCGCGACGTCGTCCACCGAGGCGGCCGCAATCCGGGCCAGGGCCGCAACGTCATCGAGCAGGGCAACCAGGCCGCCGCTCACAGCTGGCCTCCGCGCAGCACGGTAACGGACCGATGGGTATTGAGGGCTGGGTGCGAGAAGGGCATGTTGGGAGTATATTGCAGCGGGCGCTCAGCCCTTCTTCAGTTCCTCGGCGAGCATTACGATGATGCCGCTGGGCCCCCGGACGTAGGTCAGCTTGTAGACGTCTTCGTAGGTGGCCACACCGCGCAGGGGGTGGCAGCCGTGCTTCGCCGCGATTTCAAGTGCTGCGTCGATGTCCTCCACTGAGAATGCGACGCGGTGCATGCCGATCTCGTTGGGCAACGTGGGTGGAGTCTCGATCGCCGCGGGGTGGATGTACTCGAAGAGCTCAAGGCGGCCGTGGCCGTCCGGGGTTTGGAGCATGGCGATTTTGGCGTGGTTCCCGTCAAGGCCCACGGCGGTGTCCGCCCACTCTCCACTGACCGTCTGCCGGCCCAGGACGGTGAGTCCGAGATCGGTAAAGAACGCGATGGCCGCGTCAAGGTCACGGACGGCTATGCCGACGTTTTCCAGCTTGATGGGCATGGCCAGACATTACCAAGTCGCAGGGGGTTCCAGGCCACCAAACGGACAACGCGCCGGTCCGGTCCTCAGAACCATGAGATGTAGGACCGGGTCGGGCTCCAGTGAATAACGCCGCCCTGGTAGTTCTGGGCCACGCTTCCGTCATTGCCCGTCGCGTATTCGTTACTGGTGGGGTATCCGAGGCGGCCTGATTCAAACCCTGTGGAGGCCCAGATTGAACGGATGCCGCCAACGGAGATGTGGGCCCCTGTTGCCGGCGACCAGATGATGGCGCCGCCCTGGTAGTTCTGGTACACCCCGCCGTCCCTGAGCCCGCCCACTTCGTCGGTGACCGGGTATCCCAGCCCGCCGTTTTCAAACCCCGTGGCCGCCCAAAGACTGCGGATCGCCCCCACCGAGATGTGGGCCCCTGTTGCCGGCGACCAGATGATGGCGCCGCCCTGGTAGTTCTGGTACACCCCGCCGTCCCTGAGCCCGCCCACTTCGTCGGTGACCGGGTATCCGAGCCCGCCGTTTTCAAACCCTGTAGCCGCCCAAAGACTGCGGATCGCCCCCACCGAGATGTGGGCCCCTGTTGCCGGCGAGTAGAGGATGCATCCGCGTTCAAAACACTGGTATCCGCCGTTGTCCTTCAGGCCGTAGATCTCCGGGGTGGTGGCTGCTCCCAGCCCACCGTTGAGTGACGCCGCCTTCACCGCAATGGGAGTCTGCGCGGGTGCGGGCGCAGCCGTGGTGAAGGTCCATGTCCTGTCCGATGCCAGAGGATTGCCTGCTGCATCCTTTACCCCGGCCACGCCGCCCGTGATGGTTGCCGTGTACGTCGAACCGGCCGCCAGGTCGGCACTGGGGTTCAATGTGGCCACTTTGTCTGTGCTGTTGTACGACACGGCGGCCGGCACCGTCGTCGTCCCCGTCTTCAAGGTGAACGTGTTCGCTGTAATCGTCGAGGCAGTCATGGCCTCCGAGAACGTCCCGGTCACGTTCGCCGCCACTGCCAAACCCGTGGCACCGGCAGCGGGAGACGTCGCCGTCACGGTGGGGGCTGCCGTATCAGTGCTGCCGCCGCCGGTCGGATCGTAGTAGTGCCAGTACCGGCTGGTCGCATTCGCATCCGCAAGCACCAGCAGGCCGCTGTTCGCCGTGCCACGGTCGGCACTGTTGAGGTTTTGTTTGGTCGAGGTCACGTTGTGCACATATTGGTCGGCGTCCACGATGCGGGCTGTCTTGGTGGTGGTGAAGCTGATCTTGTCCAGCGGCGTGGACTTCTCGTAGATCGCGCCTCCCGTACTGGTGCAGACACCGGCATCCGTCGTGCCGCTAGGTTTCGGATAGGTGGCGAAAGTACGCAGCCGCTGGGTGCTCTCGTCAATCATCACGATCACGCGGTTGGGACACTCCGCCACGGTTGCGATCGTGTGCGCCGACCACGTGGTTCCACTGAGTGCCAGGAGCTGTATCAGGGGCTGGGATGCTGACGTGTAGGACGTCTTGATAGCGGCGAAAACCCTGCCACCCGAGGAGTCCAGCCACTTCAGATTCATATGGTCATCGCTGCTGCTCTGGCCCGAAACTGCCGCAACGGGGGTGCTCCAGGACGTGGTCGAGGCGCCGTCGACGTGGTAGCTCCAGTACATGCCATCGGTGGAGTCGCCGACCTGCCGGCTCCACATGACGCCCATCTTCCCGTCGAACGCGATGACGGCCGACGTGTCATCCACGGAGACGTTGCTCATCGATGCCGGATGCTGGAAGGGGGTTCCCCACGTTTTGCCGTCCGTGGCGGTCACGTTGAGGTAGATCCTGTTTCCCTGCTGCCACGTGGCCCAGACCCTGCCAGTGGTGTCCTTATCGATGGTCAGGACCTCAACTTTGGAGTTGTTGATCTGGGTGGAACTTAGCAGGCTGTACTTTTTGGTGCTCGAGTCATAGCTGTAGCGGCGCAATGTTGTGGGGTAGTTGGGCTCAGCCGGCAGCTCGTCGTTAACGAACCGGTAGCTGGCCACATACAGCGTCTTCCCGTCCCACAACACGTCGTGGTGGGTGCTTGGGCGGGGATCAGTTGCCACACCCGTATCCACCCAGGAACCCGTCGCGGCATTGAACCTGAAGATGTGGAAATCCGACGTGGCCGAACTCCACAGGTTGCCCCACCAGGAGCCGTCGGTGAACCACAGCGAACTGGTGGCCCGCTTGGTGCCCGTGGGACTGTCCGTTCCTGTATGCGATGGACCTTCAACACCAACATCACCGGTGGCAGCCGACGCCGGGACCGGCACTGCCAGAGCAGCCAGCACAACCAACATCGCTGTCAGGAGGCCGCAAGCCAAGCGATCAAGTCCTAGCAATTGGAAAAGCGCGGCCCTCCTGGAACTATTGCCACGCTCGCCCCTGTGGAAAAACGGACTATAAATCAATTTAGCTCCCCGGAGTCCAATGCCACCGCCAATTATCAGTTCGTTCAGTGTCATTGCTGGGGGCATCCGAAACAATCCCGGGCTCCCCCTAATCCCTGCCCCTACACGTCAAAAGGAACGTATTCTTCGGGTTTCCACAGCAGTTCCACATTGTTATTGCATAGACTTCGATTTTGTGGAGGCCTGCTAAAAAGCATTTTCAGCACGAAGCCATTTTCGTCTGAATTGACAGTTCTGCTGGATGTTTGCAGCGGTGTATGGACTACCGCTGGTGATCCGTTCCGGCACTTCCTATCGCCTGCGGAGCGCACACGGGTCCACCTCCGTCAACCGCCGGTCTGTACAGCGAATACCGAACGACGGGAGACTATCGCCATGCGCAACCTCACCTTCGCCATGAACATGAGCGTGGATGGCTACATTGCCGCGCCCGGGGACAACCTCGGCTGGGGCGTACCGAGCGACGAGCTGTTCCAATGGTGGTCGGACCGGGTTGCGGTGACCGGGCTGGCGCTGTACGGGCGCAAACTGTGGGAGACCATGAGCTCCCACTGGCCGACTGCCGACCAGCAGCCTGGCGCCACACCGGCGCAGATCGAGTTCGCCCACCGCTGGCGGGAGATGCCGAAGGCAGTGTTCTCCTCGACTATCAGCACGGTCGGCTGGAACACCCGCCTGGTCACCGGTGACGCGGTCACCGAAATCACCCGGCTCAAGGCCGGCGACGGCGGCGCCATGGACATCAGCGGTGCCACACTCGCCGGGGCGGCCATGCGGGCCGGGCTGATCGACGACTACGTGCTCGTCACCCATCCGGTCCTGGTGGGCGGCGGCACGCCGTTCTTCACCGCCCTGGACAACTGGGTAAACCTGAGCCTGGTGGAGACCCGGCCGTTTCCCGACGGCGTGCTGCTGACCAGGTACGAGACCAGGCGCTGAATACCCGACGTCGGGTCAGCATGGCCCCGGGCCAACCAAGGATCTCGCTGCACTCTGTTATGAGGCGATGGACGTTCGTGCAGGATCGTGTTCTTCACCAAAGGCGACCGCCCGGGTATGGATCCGACTGAGGGGCAGCGGCCCATTCAATTGGGCCCATTCGGTGCTTCGAAGGCCTCTGCACCTCGAAACACCGGGACTCTTACTTACCCGAGTCATGAGACAGATCCAGACGGACCAGGAGACGAGTTTGGCTGTCCGCAAGGGGATCGGCTACCGCACCGTTGTGAAGTGCTCAACGACCGGGAACGGGTCGTAGAAATGGTGCAGCAGGCCCTTCCATTGCTCGTAGTCGGCGGACCCACGGAAGCCGTCGGTGTGAGCTTCCATCGAATCCCACTCAACGAGGAGAAGGTACAGGTTTGGGGACTCGATCGACCGCGAAATCGAAAGACTGCGGAACCCCGGCTGCCTGCTGATCAGAGGTCGCGCCACCCGGAATGCCTCTTCGAAATCCGACTCGCTGCCGGTACGGACGGGGAGGATCGCGTGCTCCAGAATCATTCGCTCAGCTTCTCACAGCCGTCCGGTTGACGATCCCTTACGGGGACAGGATGTAGCGGCGTTCCGGCCGGCCCGGCGAGTTGCGAACCTTAACGTCGGACGTTGGAATCCAGCCGGCACTTTCGTAGGAGGCGATGGCTCTCGTGTTGTCAGCGATAACCCAAAGCTCCACAGAAATCTGCACGTCCAGCGAGTGGCGTCGGACATGATCAAGGAGTTGGCGCGCAAGACCGTTGCCCCAGGCTTCCGGGTCAACTGCTAGATAGAGCACTTCCAAAACATCCAGTCGAGGAACGACGATCGAGAACGCCATCGCGCGATCACCAGTACGGGCCATTAGTAGCAGCGCCCCGTCAGGGGCAAGCGCTGATTCAATACCCGGCAGTTTGTCGTCGACCGCTGGAATTACGGGGAGTTGATCCCGCAGAGCGGTAGCGCGAGCCCAGATTCCGGCCGCGTCCCGTGCGGACGCGCTTCCCTGCTCCGCACGAACGTCTGGAAGTGGTGTTAGGTTCATCCGTCGATCCTGTCACGACGACGAGCAGGGATATCTCAGTGCGCATTGGCTCAGCCTGGGGAAGTGACGATGTACCGCCCGTAAGCCGGTGGCCGAGCGCGCGGCCAGGCAAGATTCTTCCCTCGGCACCGTCGCTGGCCTCCCTATGCACGTTTACCCCGCACGATGATATGCACGGTGAAGGTGCCCTAACCGCTACACATCAAATCGTCTCCAAACCGGTGGTTTTCTGGACGGAGGGTTTCGAGACATCGGAGCAGATGGGGGCATGAGGACCAAGGTACGCCGGCATGGCAGTGGCATACGCGCCGGCCAGCTGCGCCTGCGGCGCCTACACGATTCGACGTGAGGCCGGTAGGACGGGGGCCACGCCCTGGCGCCGCCGGTGTCGTCACCTGCTCCTGGGGTTCTCCCCCGAGACCCAGAAGCCGGGAGACTCCCGCAACAAAGTCTGACAACCGTTCGGTGGAAGAGGTGCAGCCACCAGTGGATAGGAGCCTCGTCGGTACGATCAACAGTGGGGGCCTCACGCGCCGGAAGAAGCGACAAGACCCGTGACCGAGGGCTCTTTGTGCCCAGCCCGAGGCAGGCGCGGCCCGGTTTAGTAGATCCCCTACAAAATGGGCGGTGTTCCACCCCGGTAGCGTCGGCTGTACATTAGATTCCGCTTGTACAACCCCGACAGGACCACCATGAGCAATACCGAGACCACCCCCAAGAACAGCCCGCGGACGGAGCGCCGCCGCTGGAACGGCACTGACCTTGGGCTGATCGCCGTTTTTGCCGCCCTCGTGGCCGGCGCAGCCCTGGTGCCCGGACTGGCCCTGAACGGCTTCGGCGTCCCCATCACCTTCCAGACCCTGGCCGTCATGCTCACCGGACTGGTGCTGGGCCCCGCCCGCGGGTTCGCCGCCGTCGGGCTTTACACGCTCCTTGGCCTGGCCGGCCTGCCCATCTTCAGCCAGGGCCGCAGCGGCCTGGGCATCCTCGCCGGACCCTCGGCCGGCTACATCATCGCCTTCCCCATCGCCGCAGGCGTCGTGGGATGGCTGGCCACCGTGGTGATCAAACGCACCACCAAGGCCCGCGCCCTCTGGTTCTTCGTGGCTGCCACGGCCACGAGCATCGTGGTTGTGCACTCGCTGGGCATCCTGGGCATCGCGCTGAACTCCAAGGCCACCCTGGAGCAGGCCTTCCTGAGCGACCTGGTCTTCTACCCGGGCGACATCATCAAGAATGTCCTCGCCGCCGCGATCGCCGTCGCCCTTCACCGCGCCTTCCCCGACGTCCTGGTCCGCCGCGTGCGCCGGCGTACCGCCGCGTCCGAAAGCGCCTAGGACCTCCCGCCATGCCCGCAGTGACCTTTGACCAGGCGTCCGTCGCCGTCGAAACGGAGAACTCCGCACAGCCCAAAGTCCTCCTTGACGCGGTGACCCTCCGGCTGGAGGAGGCACGCGTGGGCGTCATCGGCGCCAACGGCTCGGGCAAGTCAACGCTGCTGCGCCTGGTCAACGGGCTCATCCAGCCCACCACCGGCACGGTGACGGTCGACGGCGACGATACAGTGCGTGCCGTGCGGAAAGTCAGGCGGAACGTCGGCTTCGTCTTCACCGATCCCCTCTCCCAGCTGGTGATGCCCACCGGCAGGGAGGATGTGGAGCTTTCCCTGCGCCGTTCCGTGAAAAACGGCCCCGAGCGGCGCCGCCAGGCCGGCCAGGCGCTCGAACGGCTGGGGCTCCTGCACCTGGCCGACCAGAGCATCTACGAGCTGTCCGGCGGTGAGCGCCAGCTCATGGCGCTCGCCGCCGTGCTCGCAGTGAACCCTGCGGTCCTGGTCCTGGATGAACCCTCCACCCTCCTTGACCTGCGCAACCGTGAGCTGCTCCGCCGGACGCTGGCCAACCTGGACCAGCAGATCATCATGTCCACCCATGACCTGGACCTGGCACTGGAAATGGACCGCGTCCTGGTCATCGAAGCAGGCCGCGTGGCATTCGACGGCGCCCCTGGCGAAGCCGTGGCAGCCTACCGTTCGTGGTGCCTGCAGGGGCTGAATCCGGCAGGCAGGGACGCTCCGTGAGGGGCCACGGATTCCTCCTGGCCAATTACGTGCCAGGCAACTCCCTTCTTCACCGCGCACCGCTGGCGCTGAAGTTCGGGCTTGTGTTTGCCTGCGGCCTGGCGTCCTTCGTCATCGTGGATTGGCGCATCTCCGCTGCCGTGCTGGCCATGCTCACCGGACTGTTCCTGTTGGCAGGCGCCGGCGCGAGACGGATCTGGGGAGCCGTCCGGCCGCTGGCTCCAGTGCTGTTGGCCATCGGGTTCTTCCAGTGGTGGCAGCTCGGCGGCCCCACTGCGGCGCGGATCGTCCTGAACATCCTGGTCTGCGTGGTGGCGGCGTCCCTGCTCACCGCCACCACACCCATTCAACAGCTCCTGGATGGCGTTGTCCGGCTGGCGCGTCCGTTCAGGAGGCTCGGCGCTGATCCTGAACGCTTCGCCCTGACTATTGGCATCATGCTCCGCAGCATCCCGTTCATTGCCGGCACGTTCGCCGACGTCCGCGATTCCGCCCGGGCACGGGGCCTGGAGCGCAACCCGCGCGCATTGATCCTGCCCGTGTTCATCACCTCCGTGGCCTACGCCCGCCAAACCGGCGAAGCGCTCGCCGCCCGCGGCCTCGGCGAGGCCGAGGACTGACACAGCCCCCCTGAAGATCAGGCTGGCGCCAGCTGCCGGTACTCCAGCAGTGCCGCGGTCCCCATGCCGCCCGCCATGCTGATCATCGCCAGCCCCAGGGTTCCCGGCGTGCCGGCGCCCCTCGCCTGGGCCAGCAGCCGCGTCACCAGGACGGCCCCGGACGCACCGTAGGCATGCCCCAGAGCCAACGCACCGCCGTCGAGGTTTGCCCGCTCGGGATCGATGCCAAGCTGGTCCAGGCAGGCAAGTGCCTGCGACGCGAACGCCTCATTGAATTCCACCAGGTCCACCTCGCCGGCTGACACCCCGGCACGGGCCAGCACCTCCCGCGCGGCAGGGGCAGCACCGATCCCCAGTACCTGGGGGGCCACGCCGGCTGTGCCGGTGCCGCGCACCACCAGGCCGTCGCGTGCCCCCAGCCGGCGTGCGCGCTCCAGGGAGGTGATGACGACGGCGGCGGCGGCGTCCGCGTCGAAGCAGGAGTTTCCGGCGGTAACGGTTCCTCCCGGCACGAAGGCGGCCGGGAACCTTGCCATGATGGCGGGGGTCAGGCCGGCCCGCGGCCCGCCATCGACGGAGACGGTCCCGGCAGCGGTGGCCAGTGGCACGAGTTCGCCCGCGAAACGCCGGTCCCGGGTCGCCGTGAGGGCCTTCCGGTGGCTGGCAAGGGCGAAGGCATCCTGGCGGTCCCTGCCGACTCCGTATTCCGCGGCCACCGTTTCCGCGGCGGTACCCATGTCCGGATCGCCGTAGCTGGCCGGCACAAACTGGGCGCGGGCGTAAAACTCCGGGCCG
Source organism: Pseudarthrobacter sp. Pseusp20 (assembly GCF_059492155.1). Lineage (NCBI taxonomy): Bacteria > Bacillati > Actinomycetota > Actinomycetes > Micrococcales > Micrococcaceae > Pseudarthrobacter > Pseudarthrobacter sp. Pseusp20. Next base: position 2,497,390 of record NZ_CP168521.1, on the reverse strand, counting down.
CCGTCGTCCCTCCGGTTGGCGCGCAGGGGCGCGGTGCTGGTGCTCTCCACTCCCCCAGCCAGGTAAACGGGGCTGCCTCCTGCCGCCACGAGCCGGGCCGCGAGGACGATGGCGTCCAGTCCTGAGCCACACTGCCGGTCCACGGTGATCCCGGGTACGGTGACGGGCAGACCCGCCTCCAGCAAGGCCAACCGGGCCACGTTTCCGCCGCCGCCCACCGCGTTGCCGATCACGACGTCGGCAACGGAGTCCGGATCCAAGGACAGTTCGGAGACGAGCGCGCGCAGCACCGGGGCCAGGAGTTCATGTGCCCGCAGGGTGCGCAGGGCTCCGTTGACCGGGCACACCGGGGTGCGGCGGGCGGCGATGATCACCGGCTGGCGGTCCGGTGGCAGGAGCTCAGCGTGCACCGCGTCAGCCACCAAGGGGCCGTACCCTGGGATCCCGGGTGTTGATCCACTCCAGCAGCAGGTTCCGGCTGACCTTGCCGCGGTCCGTGGTGGGAAGTTCCGGCAGGAGGTAGTACTGCAGGGGCCGCTTGTGCCGGGACAGGATGTCCTCCAGGCCGGCGCGCAGCTGCGTGGCCGTCAGCCCGCCATGGGATGCAACCACCCCCGCCACCACGCGCTGGCCGCGCAGATCGTCAGCCACGCCGGCGGCCACCGCTGCCGCCACACCCGGGACTGCCGCCAGGGCCAGTTCCACCTCGTGCGGGTAGACGTTCCTTCCGGCGGTAAGGATCATGTCCGCGCGCCGGCCAAGGATGTGCAACTCGCCGTCCAGAAGGTAGCCCTGGTCCCCCACCGTGTACCAGTCGCCGAAGGACCGCAGCGCCTCGCCGTCGTCGCCCCACAGGTAACCGTTGCTCACCATGCCGCTGCGGACGCAGATGTTGCCGTAGCCGCCATCCGGAACCTCTCCGCCGTCGTCATCCAGGATCCGGACGTCCACGCCGGGAAAGGGCCGCCCGATTCCCGTACCGCCAGCCGCCGGAACCTGTCCCGCGGCCAGGCCCAGGCCGGAGACGAAGCTCAGCTCGGAGGCCCCGTAGTACTCATAAATGGTGGCGTTCGGCGCCCAGCGCCGTGCCGCTTCCAGGGTGCGGGCATCGAGTTTGGAGCCTGCACAGATGATGGTGCGGATTCCGGAGGCGTCCACGCACCCTGTCATCCCCCGTTCGCTGAGCATCCGCAGCATGGTGGGCACCAGGACCAGCCGGGTGACCCGGTCGTGGGTGATGGCAGCGTGGACGTCGCCGACGTCGAACGTCTCCAGTGTTTGGAACTCGGATCCGGCGTAGAGGCATTCGGCCAGGGCATAGAGGTTCAGGCTGGCAGCCAGCGGCCCGGGCGCAAGGGTGACGTCGTCCTGGCGAAGCCCGAAAAACTCGATTGAAGCGTCGAAGGACTGCTGCCATGACCGCCGGGAGCGGGTAAACGCCTTGGGTACAGACGTAGTGCCGGAAGTGAGGCCGATGAGGAAGCTGGAGCCAGGCGGGCCGTCGGCCAGCACGTCGTCCGGGGAGACCTGGGCCGGAACGGCGCATGCCTCCACCCGCCGGACAATATCCTCCTGCAGCGGTGCGGGCCACGAAGGGTCCAGGACCGCGCACTGGCGGCCGCCGGCCACGGCGGCTGCGAACTTCACGGCAAAGTCCACCGAATTGGACTCGCACAGGGTACTGACGGACTTCATCTCCGGCACCAGACCCGCGGCGGCATCCAGCAGCTCCGCCCAGTCCAGTCGCCGGCCCGCGATCACCACGGCAGTGTCCTGCGGCCGTTGCCCAGCCCAGAGCTGGATCTTGTCGAGGAAAGGCACGGACCAACTTTACCGGCCGCCACGGGTTGAGCCCCCGGCCCGCGGGTATTGTGACGATATGAGTTTCAATGACAACGTGCAGCTTGATCCTTCCCAGGTCCAGGACCGTAGGGGCATGGGCACCGGCGTGAAAATCGGCGGCGGAATCGGCGGCGGCCTGGTGCTGCTCGTTGCGCTCCTGCTGGGAATCAACCCGAACATGCTCGGCGGGCTGGTGGACAACGGTGCCGGCGGACAGTCCCAGGGCACGGCACCGGCCTGCACCACCGGAGCGGACGCCGATGCCCGCCTGGACTGCCGGATCACCGGCACGGTGAACAGCCTCAATGCGTTCTGGCCCGGCTACCTGAAGCAGTACAACGTGCAGTACCCCCGCCCGGAGGCCGTGATCTTCAGCGGCGGCACCAACACCGGGTGCGGGGCCGCAACCTCCGAAGTAGGGCCCTTCTACTGCCCCACGGACACTACCGCCTACTTTGATCCCGGTTTCTTCCAGGAACTCGTGGACCGGTTCGGTTCCTCAGGCGGACCTCTGGCCCAGGAATACGTAGTGGCGCACGAGTTCGGCCACCACATCCAGAACCTGCTGGGCGATCTGCAGCGGGCGCAGCAGGACCCGCAGGGACCGGAGTCCGGTTCCGTCCGTACGGAACTGCAGGCGGATTGCTATGCAGGCCTGTGGGCCAAGTACGCATCCACCACGCCGGACCCGTCCACCGGGCAGCCCTACCTGGAACCGCTCACCCAGCAGGACGTCAACGACGCGTTGTCGGCGGCCGCAGCAGTGGGCGATGACCGGATCCAGAAGGCAGCCACCGGACGTGTCTCCCCCGAAGGCTGGACACACGGCTCCAGTGAGGAACGCCAGCGGTGGTTCAGCCGGGGCTACCAGACCGGCGACATCAAGCAGTGCGACACCTTCAGCGCCGCCACCCTCTAACCTCGATGGAACGGGGTACGACGACGGCCGGTCACCTTTCGCGGGAAAGGTGACCGGCCGTCGTCGTACTTTTTTCTAGATGTTGAAGCCGAGGGCCCTCATCTGGTCCTTGCCGTCATCGGTGATCCGCTCGGGACCCCAAGGCGGCATCCAGACCCAGTTGAGGCGCCAGTCGTCAACGACGCCGTCCAGGGCCTGGCCCACCTGCTCCTCGAGCACGTCGGTGAGCGGGCAGGCTGCGGTGGTGAGCGTCATGTCGATCAGGAGCGCACCGTCGTCATCGGAGTACTTCAGGCCGTACAGGAGGCCCAGGTCCACCACGTTGACGCCAAGCTCAGGGTCGATGACGTCCTTGAGCGCCTCTTCGACGTCCTCCAGGGCCGTGCGGCCCGGCTTGATTTCGGTCATGACAAGTCCTTACTAGGCCTGTGCTGCGGCGGCAGCCGCGATGGTGGCTGCGCCGGCGCCCTTGGCGTAACGGTCGTAGCCTTCTTCCTCGAGGCGGTCGGCCAGCTCGGGGCCGCCCTCCTCGACAACCTGTCCGTCCACGAACACGTGTACGAAGTCAGGCTTGATGTAGCGCAGGATGCGGGTGTAGTGCGTGATGAGCAGCGTGCCCATGCTTCCCTCGGAGTGCGCACGGTTGACGCCCTCGGACACAATTTTGAGCGCGTCCACGTCCAGGCCGGAGTCGGTCTCGTCCAGGACGGCGAACTTGGGCTTGAAGAGCTCCAGCTGCAGGATCTCCACGCGCTTCTTTTCGCCGCCGGAGAAGCCTTCGTTGACGTTGCGCTGGGCGAAGTCGGCGTCGATGCGCAGCTTCTCCATGGCGGCTTTGACGTCCTTGGTCCAGGTGCGCAGGGCGGGCGCCTGGCCGTCGATGGCGGTCTTGGCGGTGCGCAGGAAGTTGGTCATGGTGACGCCCGGAACCTCCACCGGGTACTGCATGGCCAGGAAGACGCCGGCGCGGGCGCGCTCGTCAACACTCATGGCCAGCACGTCTTCGCCGTCCAGCGTGATGGTGCCGCGGGTGACGGTGTAGCGGGGGTGCCCTGCAATGGTGGACGCGAGGGTGGACTTGCCCGAGCCGTTGGGGCCCATGATGGCGTGCGTCTCGCCGGTCCTGATGGTCAGGCTGACGCCCTTCAGGATCTCCTTGGTGCCCTGTTCCGTCTCAATGCTGACGTGCAGGTCCTTGATCTCAAGAGTTGACATGCTCTTCTTTCTTTTCGCTCGTAAGTCTGGTGCTGCGGGCGCTCAGTAGTTGTCTACTGCTGCGCCGTTCAAAACGTTGGTGACGTCCACGTAGACGTCGTCCCCGTCGAGTTCGACGGCGAAGACCGGCACGGGATCGTAGGCGGGGAGCTGGAGCGGCTGGCCGCTGCGCAGGTCGAACTGGGAACCATGCCCCCAGCACTCGATGGCGCAGCCTTCCACGTCGCCTTCGGACAGGGAAATGTCCGCGTGCGAGCAGGTGTCACCGATGGCGTGGATGTCCCCCATCGAGTCCCGGACCACGGCTACGGGGTAGCCGTCCACCAGGATGCGCAGCGCCTGCTTGACCTGGATGTCATTGGCGCTGCACACCAGCTCACCCTTGGGTTTGCCGCTCATACGTTCCTGCCTGCCTGTCTCTAGTAGTCGATTGCCGCGAGTTCGCGTTCCACGGCATCGGTCAGGCGCTCTTCGAGGGCCGGGACCTTGATCTGCTGGATGATCTCGTTCAGGAAGCCGCGGACCACCAGGCGGCGGGCAACATCCTCGGGGATGCCGCGGGCCATCAGGTAGAACAGGTGCTCGTCGTCGAACCGGCCGGTGGCGCTGGCGTGGCCGGCACCCTCGATCAGGCCGGTCTCGATCTCGAGGTTGGGCACGGAGTCCGCGCGGCAGCCGTCAGTCAGGACCAGGTTCTGGTTCTTCTCGTAGGAGTCGGTGCCCTCGGCCTGCTTCTGGATCAGCACGTCGCCAACCCAGACCGTGTGCGCACCCTTGCCCTGCAGCGCGCCCTTGTAGAGGACGTTGGACTTGCAGTTGGCCACGTTGTGGTCCACGAAGGAACGGTGCTCCAGGTGCTGGCCTGCATCGGCGTAGTAAAGGCCCAGGAGCTGTGTCTCGGCGCCTTCCCCGGCGAAGCGGACGTTGGAGTTCAGGCGCACGATCTTGCCGCCAAGAGTTACGGCAATGTGCTTGTACACGGCGTCCTTGGCAACCTCGGCGTCATGCTGTGCCAGGTGCTTGGCGTCGTCCCCCCAGAGCTGCAGGGAAACCACCGTGAGGTGGGCGCCTTCGCGAACCAGGACCTCAACGTTGCCGTTGTGGTCTGAGGTGCCGTCGTGCTCGATGATCACGACGGAGCGGCTGTTGACTCCGGCTTCGATCACCACGTGGGAGTTGGTCCGGCGGCCTGCGCCGTTGCCGGTCAGGACCAGGCGCACCGGCTCGTCCAACTCGGCGTTCGCCGGGATGGAGATGAGCTGGGCGTCGCCGGCGTTCGCGGAAGCCACGACGGCGGCACGGTCGGCGGGGACGAGGGTGGCGCCACGGGGGGCCTCACCTGCGCGGAGGGTCCGCTGGACCACGGCTGCAGGTGCCTCGACCGTAACGCCAAGGGCGCCGGCCTCCGACGGGGTATCGGACAGCAGGTTGGCCAGTTCACGCACCGGGGTGAAGCGCCATTCCTCTTCCCGGCCGTTGGGCAGGGCGAAATCGGCCACGTCATGGCTGGTGAGCCGCTCGGCGCGGGAGGCCATGACCTGTGTGCCGTGGCTGTGGTGGCGGTCCACCTTGGAGGCGACGAGGTGCTCGCCCTCCTCGGTGAAACCGGCGATCGACGGTGCGCCGACGCGCGCCTTTTCGGTAGTTGCTTCGGCAGTCATTAACCGACGGATCCTTCCATCTGGAGTTCGATGAGGCGGTTCAGCTCGAGGGCGTATTCCATGGGCAGTTCGCGGGCGATCGGCTCAATGAAGCCGCGCACGATCATGGCCATGGCCTCGTCCTCGGGCATGCCGCGGGACATGAGGTAGAACAGCTGTTCCTCGCTGACGCGGGAAACGGTGGCCTCGTGTCCCAGCTGGACATCGTCCTCGCGGATGTCGATGTACGGGTAGGTGTCAGACCGGGAAATGGTGTCCACCAGGAGGGCGTCGCAGCGCACGGTGTTGGCCGAGTGCTTGGCTCCTTCCCGGATCTGGACCAGGCCGCGGTAGGCGGCGCGGCCGCCACCACGGGCAACGGACTTGGAGATGATCGAGCTCTTGGTGTTCGGCGCAATGTGCACCATCTTGGAGCCGGTGTCCTGGTGCTGGCCTTCGCCGGCGAAGGCGATGGACAGGGTCTCGCCCTTGGCCCCTTCGCCTACGAGGTACACGGCCGGGTACTTCATGGTGACCTTGGAGCCGATGTTTCCATCGATCCATTCCATGGTGGCGCCTGCTTCGCAGATGGCACGTTTGGTCACCAGGTTGTAGACGTTGTTCGACCAGTTCTGGATGGTGGTGTACCGGACGCGGGCGCCCTTCTTGACGATGATCTCCACGACGGCGGAGTGCAGCGAGTCCGAGGTGTAGATCGGCGCTGTGCAGCCTTCGATGTAGTGGACGTAGGAGTCCTCGTCGGCGATGATCAGCGTGCGTTCGAACTGGCCCATGTTTTCCGTGTTGATGCGGAAGTAGGCCTGCAGGGGGATCTCCACGTGGACGCCCTTGGGGACGTACACGAACGAGCCGCCGGACCAGACGGAGGTGTTCAGCGAGGCGAACTTGTTGTCGCCTACCGGGATGACGGTGCCGAAGTACTCCTGGAAGATCTCCGGGTGTTCCTTCAGCGCGGTGTCGGTGTCCAGGAAGATGACACCCTGCCGCTCAAGGTCCTCCCGCAGCTGGTGGTAAACAACCTCAGACTCGTACTGGGCGGCAACACCCGAAACAAGGCGCTGCTTTTCGGCCTCGGGGATGCCCAGCTTGTCGTACGTGTTCTTGATGTCCTCGGGCAGGTCTTCCCAGGTGGCAGCCTGCTTCTCGGTGGAGCGCACGAAGTACTTGATGTTGTCGAAGTCGATGCCGGAGAGGTCCGCGCCCCAGGTGGGCATGGGCTTGCGGTCGAAATACTTCAGGCCCTTCAGGCGCAGGTCGAGCATCCATTCCGGCTCGCTCTTCTTCGCCGAAATGTCCCGGACTACCTCTTCGTTGAGCCCACGGCGGGCATTGGCGCCGACATCGTTCTTGTCAGCCCAGCCGTACTCGTAGTTGCCGATGCCGTGGAGCTCGGGATTCTTTTCCAGAATCTCCGAGATCACAGTGTTTTCGGCGACTGCTTTCTCTGATAGTTGGTCCGTCATCACGGCCTTTCTTGCTGATGGTTGATTACTTCGTCCAGGCTGGCGGGGGCTGCCGCCGGCACCGTGGCCGGGTTGGCAGGCAGCCTGCCTGTAGGAATATGTGTGGTGCAGACGTGGCCGCCGCGGGCCAGCGTGGAGAGGCGGCGGACGTCAACGCCCACCAGCCTTGAAAAGACTTCGGTCTCGACGTCGCAGAACACCGGGAAGCGGGCGGCGAGCTGCTGGATGGGGCAGTGGCCCTGGCAGAGCTGCACGCTGGAAAGCGCCGCGGGCAGCGGTGCCTTTGCCTCGATGGACGCAGCGGAGGCCACGAAGTTGTCGCGGGTCAGCGCCGCTGCGAGTGCGGTGGCGCGGTCCCGGATGTCCGGGCCGGCCTGCTCGATTTCGGGTGCGTAGCGCCGCTCCATGTCCGCAAAGCGCTCCTCGGCGAAGGCGCGCACCGCGTCCGGGCCTGCCATCTTTTGCAGCTGCTGGAGCGCAAGGGCGGCGATGTCCAGGTAGTCGTTGCCCAGGCTGGACTGGCCCTGTGAACTGAGGACGTAGCGGCGGGCCGGACGGCCGGCACCCGCGCCGGGCTTGGCCACCCGCTTGACCTCGATGACGCCCGCACGCGAGAGGTGGTCCAGGTGGCGCCGGACGGCGGCCGGGGTGAATCCCAGCATGTCGCCCAGTTCGGCCGCGCTGACGGGCCCGTGCTCCAGGACGGCAGCGAGGACCCGGTCCCGGGTGCGCTCGTCGGCATCAGCCACAGGCCCGGGCGCAGGCACGGCAGTAGCGTTGGTCATGGAATACACAACACAATCATGTCGTAATTTAGTCCCGCACTCCAGTAAGGGCAGGCTGACCTATGCCAGGCAGCTGCACAGGCCCGGGGGACGGTGCTAAATACTACATCCCGTAGAATACTGTGGTGCGATCCCCCCAGTCCCCCGTTCTGTCCATCCATGGGCTCATCAAGGACGTCGGCCCCCTTTCCAGCCTGGACGGAAAGATGCTCAGGGTTGTCAGCGGCGTTTCACTCGTTGCCGAGCGCGGACAGGTAACCGCCCTCCTCGGCGCCAACGGTGCCGGAAAAACCACCACCCTCGAATGCGCCCAGGGCCTGCAAAAGCGCAGTGGCGGCACCATCTCGCTGCTGGGCCAGGACCCGGCGGCGGCAGGCGCTGACCTCCGGTCCCGCGTCGGCGTGATGCTGCAGGACGGCGGCCTCCCGCCGTCGGCCCGGCCCCTGCCGCTGCTGCGGCACATCGCCGGGCTGTACGCCCGCCCGTGGCCGCTGGAAGACCTGGTGGGCAGGCTGGGCATCGACTCCTTCAGCCGGACCAGCGTGCGCAGGCTGTCCGGCGGCCAGAAACAGCGCCTGGCACTCGCCGCCGCCCTGGTGGGCAGGCCCGAAGTATTGTTCCTGGACGAGCCCAGCGCCGGACTGGACCCGCAGTCCCGGCAGCTGGTGTTCGACCTGATCGCCGAGTTGCGTGACAGTGGGATGGGGATCATCCTCACCACCCACCTGATGGACGACGCCCAGCGCTTGGCGGACTACGTGTACATCATCGACGGCGGCCGCAACGTTGCCGAAGGGACCGTGCAGGAACTGCTGCAGCGCAGCCCCGTTGCGGACCAGGACGGCGGGCACATCCGGACGCTGGTGTTCGAAGCCCCGCCCGGGCTGGACCTGGCAGCCGCTTTGCCGGATGACGTGGACGTTTCCGAACCCCGTGCCGGCAGCTACACCATCACCGGCGCCCTGACGCCCCGGCACCTCTCCGCCCTGGCCCGGTGGTGGGAGGCGAAGGGAATCATGCCCGCCTCAATGAGCCTTCAGGCGCGTAGCCTTGAAGACGTCTTTTTGGATATCTCGGGAAAGGACATCCGATGAGCACCGCAGCAATGCAGGAGGCCCAGCAGCCGGCGCCCCTGCTGCGCCGGGTCCTGCTGCAGGGCAAGTACGAGGCACTGACAATGCTGCGGAACGGCGAGCAGCTGATCCTGGCAGTGGTGCTGCCGCTGCTGGCACTTGTGGGCCTGACGGTCACCCCGTTCCTGGACGGAATGGGATCCAGCCGCATCAACGTGGCCGTTCCCGGAATCCTGGCCCTGTGTGCGATGTCCACGGCCTTCACCGGCCAGGGCATCGCCACCGGCTTCGACCGCCGCTACGGCGTACTCCGGTTCCTGTCCACCACCCCCTTGGGCCGCGGCGGCCTGATTGCCGGCAAAGTCCTGTCGGTCCTGGCCGTTCTGTGCCTCCAGGTGGTGGTGGTTGGCGTGGTTGCCCTGGCCCTGGGATGGCAGCCGACGGCGGCGGGCTGGCTCCCGGGGCTGGCGCTGCTCGCGCTGGGCGCGGCGGCTTTCACCGCGCTGGGGCTGCTGGTGGCCGGGACAGTCCGGCCGGAAGCCACGCTGGCCATCACCAACCTGCTGTGGATCCTCCTCGGCGCCATGGGCGGCATCGTCATCCCCGCGGGGCGACTGCCTGCCGCCGCGCAGGCAGTCGTGCACTTCCTGCCCTCCGGCGCCCTGGGCGAATCGATGCGGGCCGCCTTCCTGGACGGGGCCGTGAACGGCGGCGCCGCCCTCATCCTGCTGCTCTGGACGGTCATCGCCGGCGCCGCAGCCATCCGTTGGTTCAAGTGGAATTGAGATAACCGTGTCCACGGCTTCACGCCTCCCCCAGCTCGCCGGCCGCCTGGCCTCGCGGCTCCCACGCACCGTGGACGTCCGCATCCGCCGCCTCGCCGTCGCCTCCCTGATCGGCCAGACGCTTCTGGTGGTCACCGGCGGCGCCGTCCGCCTCACCGCATCGGGCCTTGGCTGCCCCACCTGGCCCCGCTGCACCTCCGACTCCCTGGTAAACACTCCGGAGATGGGCATCCATGGCTTCATCGAGTTCGGCAACCGGCTCCTGACGTTCGCGCTGGCCGCCGTCGCCGCCCTGATGCTGGTGTACCTGTGGAACCTCCGGAAGGAGCGCAAGGACCTCTTCCTCCTGGCACTGGGCCTGCTGGCCAGCATCCCCGCCCAGGCCGTGATCGGCGGCGTCACCGTGCTGACCAACCTCAACCCGTGGGTGGTGGGCCTGCACTTCCTGGTCTCCATGGCGCTGGTGGTCTTCGCCACCCTGCTGGTCAACCGTGCCTTCGGGCGGACCGGCCGCTTCCTTGCCACCCGGCCCGCCGCCCTGCCCGCACCCCTGCGCCCGGTGACGGCCGCCGTCGCGCTTTTCTCCGCCGTCGCCGTGATGCTCGGTGTGGTGGTCACCGGGGCCGGCCCGCATGCCGGTGACGCCGATGCTCCCCGCAACGACCTGGACTGGGATTTGTTCTCCCACATCCATGCCGTGCCCGCGTACCTGGTGACTGCCGGGACTGTAGTGGCCCTGGTCCTGGTCATCAGGCGCCGCATTACGGGCCCCTTCCGGACGGCCGTCCTGGCCCTCCTTGGCGTCACCGTGCTCCAGGCGGTGATCGGGTTTACGCAGTACTACAACGGTATTCCGGCGCTGCTGGTAGCGGCCCACATGCTCGGCGCGGCCCTGCTGATGGCGGCATCGACCAACGCCTGGGACATCGCCCGTTCCAGTGCCGTGGACTCATCCAGGGCAGCGAAGTAGGCGCCCGCCCACCCGTACAGCGCGCAGGCGCCCCGGCCCGGGATGGGGCCGGGGCGCCTGCGTTTTACCGCCTTTGTATGTTTCGCCGCCTTGCAGGCGTCCCGGGAAATTACCGTTCAGCGAAGGCGTTGATCCGAAGCCCGGACCCGCCGGCCGGGTCAAGGTTCCGGATCCCCGTGGCGGTGATCTGCAGGACCTGCGCGGTGGCAATGTCGTAGAAGAGGCCCGTTGCCTGCACCTTTCCCTCCACCAGCGCCGGGCCCGTCACCGGGTGGTCCTGCAGCTTGGCCAGTTGCACGGCCACGTTGACCATCGCCAGTTGGTCCACCCGGGCGTAACCCGCCGCCGCCGCCTGCCGGCCCACCGGATGCCCTGCCAGCAGCTCCGTGTAGCTGGGCCGGGCGTGGTCCAGCCACTGTCCGAATGCCGGACCAAGCGAACTGTTGTCTTCGCCGCCGGCCTCTGCGAACAGCGCCTTCATGGCGCCGCAGTTGGAGTGCCCGCAGATGGCGACCGACTGCACTCCCAGGCCGTTGACGGCAAAGGACAGGGCAGAATCCGTTGAGGCGTCCTGGCCATTGGCGCACACCACGTTGCCGATGTTCCGCAGCGTGAGCAGGTCCCCCGGGCCGCTGCTGGTGATCAGGTTCGGATTGACGCGCGAATCGATGCAGCCCACGAACAGGCTGTCCGGGTTCTGTCCTTCCGTCAGGTCATGCACCAGCGGACGGACCTGGTGCGCAAACCGGCGGTGGTATTTGTTGACGCCCTGCAACAACGGCTCCTTCCTTGGCGGAAGGGGCAACTCGGTGGCTTCCTCGCGCCGGGGAGCCTGGTGGGCGGCGTCCCGGAACACCGTGTTGCCGTGCTCCTCAAGGTTCGCCGTGCCGCCGGCGGCCTGGTGCTGGAGCTGCCAGGCCAACAGGGCTTCCCGGAAGGAATGGTCAACATAGTCGGCGTTGAGCTCCACCACCACGTCCGCGCCGGCGGGCACCGACTGCAGGACGCCGTTGAGCTTTGGCAGCGCGAAGAAGCTGCATGATCCCGCGATGGTCACCCGCCAGGGCGACGGCGGTGCGGCGGGACGGTGCGCCTGGATGGGGGCCCGCAGGACACGCCACAGCACACTGGCAGCGGCGAGGGCCAGGCCGATCATGACTCCTTCCAACAAGTTCAGGAACACCACGCAGATGAGGGTAACCGCGTAAATGGTGAGGTCTCCCGTGCGCAGGCTGGTCCGGATGTCCGCCACCTTGATCAGCCGCGCGCCGATAACCACCAGCAGGCCGGCCAGGACGGCCAGCGGGATCAGCTGGATCAACCCGGCAAAGAGGGCAGAGAAAGCCAGAACCCAGACACCGTGCAGCACTGCGGATGTCCGGGAAGCCGCTCCCGCTTCCACATTCGTGGCGCTGCGGACAATGACGCCCGTCACGGGCAGGCCGCCCAGGGACCCGGAAACGATGTTTGCGGTGCCCTGCCCGATGAGCTCCCTGTTCAGGTTGGTCCGCGGACCGGTCTGCATCTTGTCCACGGCCACGGCCGACAGGAGGGACTCGATGCTGGCGATGAGGGCCATGGTCAAGATGGCAAAAGCGAACGCGCGCCAGTTGCTATCCGGAAGCTGCGGCAGGGCGATGGCATCGAAAATGGAGCCATCAAGGGAGATGCGCTCAACACCGGGGGCAAAGGCCACGGCCAGTGCGGTTCCTGCCGCGACGGCGGCCAGGGGGCCCGGAACACGCCGGACCGTGGCGGGCAGGAACTTCCAGCACAGCAGGATTGCCACGACGGCCAGTCCCAGCAGGGCCGCGTGCAGTTCCAGGTTGGTGATGGCTGCCGGCAGTGCCGCAAGGTTCTCGAGGGCCGAGCCTGCCGGCCGGGATCCGAGAAGCACGTGGACCTGCTGCAGGATGATGGTGACACCGATGCCGGCGAGCATGGCTTTGACCACCACCGGTGAGACGGCCAGGGCGGCCCGGCCCACGCGACTGATGCCCAGCAGGAGCTGCACGGCGCCCGCGGCCGCGGTGATGGCGCAGGTCACCTGCCATCCGAACTCCTGGACCAGCCCGGCCACGACGACGGTCAGCCCGGCCGCGGGTCCGCTCACCTGCAGCGGTGAGCCGCCCAGGCTTCCGGCCACGATCCCGCCCACGGCTGCAGCGATGAGGCCTGCCATGATGGGGGCTCCCGACGCGGCTGCGATGCCGAGCGAGAGCGGGAGGGCCACGAGGAACACCACCAGGGATGCGGGTACGTCGGCGCCCAAATGGGCAGCAAACGGCGGGCGGCGGAAGGTGAAGCGGCCACGGCTTCCCCTGCCTCCCGGCGGGCTGTGGCTGGGGGCGGGAATTGTGGAGGGACGGACTTCCATGGATTATTCCTTTGATCGAGGGAAGGGTCCACCCCACCGTAAGCAGCTGGTCATGATGGATGACACTTAAAGTGACCGATATGACAAAAATGTCATATCGGTTTCGATCCCGGTTAACGCAAACGGCGGCCCCCACCACTCAGGTGGGGGCCGCCGATGGGCTTGGGCCGGGGATGTGCGCCGGGGATCTGCGCCCTGGGGCCTAGCCGGCCATGATTGCATGCCCGACGAACGGGTCCACCGCCAGCGCGATGAACAACAGCGTCAGGTAGCTGATGGAGCCATGGAAGACCTTCATGGCGCGTTTGTCCGGGATGTCCTCGCTGTGGGCGCGCGAATACAGGGCATGGGATTCATAGAGGAACCACGCGCCGGCCAGGACTGCGGTTACGGTGTAGACCCAGCCGGCCCCACCCGCAGGAATCATCAGCAGGGAGCAGGCCACCATGGCCCAGGCGTACAGGACCACCTGGACGGACACCACCTTGGCGCCGGCGATGGCACCGAGCATGGGGACGTTGGCGTTCCGGTAGTCCTCGCCGTAACGCATGGACAGGGGCCAGTAGTGTGGCGGGGTCCACAGGAAGATCACCATGAACAGGACGACCGCCGGCCACTCAACAGAGTTGGTGACGGCAGCCCACGCGATCAGCACCGGGAAGCAGCCTGCTGCACCGCCCCAGACAATGTTCTGCGCCGTGCGCCGCTTGAGGATCATGGTGTAGATGACCACGTAGAAGAAGATGGCACCCAGCCCCAGCCAGGCGGAAAGCGGATTGGCTCCGAACCAGAGGATCACGATCGAGGCGGCACCCAGCAGCCAGGAAAAGACCAGCGCCTCGCGCGGGGTGACTTCACCGGTGACCAGCGGCCTGTTCTCCGTGCGGTGCATCAGCTTGTCGATGTCGCGGTCGATGTAACAGTTGAAGGCCCCGGCGCTGCCCGCAGCAAAGGCACCGCCCACCAGCGTGGCGAGGATCAGTCCGATGGATGGGAAGCCCCGCTGGGCGTAAATCATGGTGGGCAGGGTGCTGACCAGCAGCAGTTCGATCACGCGCGGCTTGGTGAGGGCGAGATACGCCTTGGCCTTACGGGCAAACCCGGCGCCGGAGGCCCGGGATGCGTTCAGCGGCGTATCTGTTGTGCTCACGGTGGCAGTCACCCGTTCTGTGTGGCAGTTGAGGCTGGCAGTGCAGCTCCGGTCGTGCGGCCCGGACCCGGGCACGGCAAGAAGGGAGAAAATGCTTCAGGTGCGTGCAACAGTCGGGAAACCCCGGACGGCGATAGGGATGCACGCCCGGCGTTGGCCTCCGAATATCATACCGCGCCGCGGGCGCTGTCCCGGCCCCGCCATATGCGCAGATGATTGCTCACGGGCCCATTCGAGCAGATTAACTCAACCCTTCGTGACGGTGATTCACAAAAGGGGAAATTGCGTCCAAAACGTGAGATTTGGGCCGCCCGCAGAATGGATAAGAGCTAAGCTGTCAACAGATCAGCACGCAGCAAGAAAGCGGTGGAAAACGCATTCCCGCTGCTGTCCGTGACTGAATGCAAGGATCAACGTTTCGATGGTGAACGGCTGGTACACACCGCAGCAGGCGCCACGCAGTGCGCCCTTAAACGGAACCGGTGTACAGCCGCCATCAGCACAGAGAGGGGCCCGGTTTTCGTGCCACATTTGGAAGAGCAAGAACTGTCATGGACCAGCTTGGACCAGCGCGCCGTGGACACCATCCGCGTCCTGGCCGCCGATGCCGTAGAGAAGGTGGGCAACGGCCACCCCGGAACCGCCATGAGCCTGGCCCCCGCCGCTTACCTTCTTTTCCAGAAGCTGATGCGCCATGACCCGCGCGATCCGCAGTGGCTGGGCCGCGACCGGTTCGTCCTGTCCCCCGGCCACACCTCGCTGACCCTTTACATCCAGCTGTTCCTCTCCGGCTACGGCCTGGAACTGAAGGACCTGGAGGCGCTTCGCACATGGGGTTCGCTGACCCCGGGACACCCGGAGTACAAGCACACCGCCGGCGTGGAGATCACTACCGGACCGCTGGGCCAGGGCCTGGCCTCCTCGGTTGGCTTCGCCTACTCCCAGCGCCGCCAGCGCGGCCTGTTCGATGCTGATGCCCCCGCCGGCGAATCGCCGTTCGACCACACCATCTGGGTCATTGCGTCCGACGGCGACCTCCAGGAAGGCGTCACGGCCGAGGCTTCCTCGCTCGCCGGCCACCAGGAACTCGGCAATCTCGTGGTCATCTACGACGAGAACCACATCTCCATCGAAGACGATACGGACATCGCCTTCACCGAAGATGTCCTGAAGCGCTATGAAGCCTACGGCTGGCACACCCAGCGGGTGGACTGGACCAAGACGGGCGAATACAAGGAAGATGTGCAGGAGCTGTACTCGGCCCTGCTCGCAGCGAAGGCTGAGACCTCCAAGCCCTCCATCATCTCCCTGCGCACCATCATCGGCTACCCGGCGCCCAAGAAGCAGAACACCGGCAAGATCCACGGCTCCGCCCTCGGCGCCGAGGAAGTCGCAGCGCTGAAGGAAGTCCTGGGCTTCGACCCGTCCAAGTCCTTCGATGTGGACCAGGAAGTCCTGGCCCACGCCCGCTCCGTAATGGACCGTGGCGCCGCCGCCCGCAAGGAATGGGAAGAGTCCTTCAATGCCTGGCAGGCAGCCAACCCTGAAGGCGCGGCTCTGCTGCAGCGCATCGAGGCAAGGGAACTTCCCGAAGGCGTGGACGCTGCCCTTCCGGTCTTCCCGGCAGGCAAGGACGTTTCCACCCGCGCAGCATCGGGCAAGGTACTGAACGCGCTGGGCCCGGTACTGCCCGAACTCTGGGGCGGCTCCGCCGACCTCGCCGAGTCCAACAACACCACCATCGAGGGCTCGCCGTCCTTCGTGCCTGCCTCCAAGCAGACCGGTGCCTGGTCCGGAAACCCCTACGGCCGCGTGCTGCACTTCGGCATCCGCGAGCACGCTGCTGCCTCGATCGTGAACGGCATCAGCCTGGCGGGCAACACCCGCGCCTTCTCCGGCACCTTCCTGATCTTCAGCGACTACCAGCGCCCCGCCATCCGGCTCGGCGCGCTCATGGGTGTTCCGTCGCTGTACGTCTGGACCCACGACTCCATCGGCCTGGGCGAAGACGGCCCCACCCACCAGCCGGTGGAACAGCTCGCCTCGCTGCGTGCCATCGTTGGCCTGGACGTGGTCCGCCCCGGCGACGCCAACGAAGTGGCAGCTGCGTGGAAGACCATGCTCGAAAACCACAGCAACCCTGCCGGCATCGTCCTGACCCGCCAGAACATCCCCACTTGGGAACGTGGCGCGGGCGACGCCGACGGCGACACGTTCGCTTCCACCGCAGGTGTTGCAAAGGGCGGCTACGTCCTGGCCGAGGCCTCGAAGGACGGCGCCACGGTTCCGGCAGACGTGATCCTGATCGGCACCGGCTCCGAGGTCCAGTTGGCCGTCCAGGCCCGCGAAGCCCTCCAGGCCGAAGGCATCGCAGCCCGGGTTGTCTCCATGCCGTGTGTCGAGTGGTTCAAGAAGCAGGACGCCGCCTACCGCGAATCCGTCCTGCCCGCCGCCGTCAAGGCACGCGTTTCGGTGGAAGCAGGACTGGCCCTGGGCTGGCGGGAATTCGTCGGCGACGCCGGCCGTTCCGTGAGCCTTGAGCACTACGGCGCTTCCGCGGACTACAAGCGCCTCTTCCAGGAGTTCGGCATCACGGCAGAAGCAGTGGCTGCCGCAGCCAAGGACTCCATCTCCAGCCTCCAGGCCTGAAACCCTCATCTTTTAGGAGATACAAGAAATGACTACTCCCACCCAGCAGCTCTCCGACGCCGGAGTCTCCATCTGGCTCGACGACCTTTCCCGGGGACGCCTGCAGACCGGCACCCTCCGCAAGCTCATTGAAGAGAAGAACGTGGTCGGCGTGACCACCAACCCGTCCATCTTCCACGCAGCCATCACGTCCGGCACGGACTACGACCACATCATTGCCGGCAAGGCCGCAGAAGGCGCCAGCGTGGAGGACACGATCTTCGAGATCACCACCACCGACGTTGCTGATGCCTGCGACCTGTTTGCACCCGTGGCTGCTGCCACCAAGGGCGTTGACGGACGCGTCTCCATCGAAGTCGACCCGCGCCTTGCCTGGGACACCGCAGGGACCATCGCCGAGGCCAAGCACCTCTCGCAGCGAGTCAACAAGGACAACGTCCTGATCAAGATCCCGGCAACCATCGAGGGCCTTGAAGCCATCACGGCAACACTGGCCGAGGGCATCAGCGTCAACGTGACCCTTATCTTCTCGCTGGAGCGGTACCGCGCGGTCATCAATGCATTCCAGTCCGGCCTGGAACAGGCCAAAGAGAACGGCCACGACCTTTCGAAGATCCACTCCGTTGCCTCGTTCTTCGTCTCCCGCGTGGACACGGAAATCGACAAGCGCCTCGACAAGATCGGCACCGACGAGGCAAAAGCCCTCAAGGGCAAGGCCGGCGTGGCCAACGCCCGCCTGGCCTACCAGGTCTACGAAGAGCTCTTCGCCACCGAACGGTGGGCGCTGCTGGCCGACGCCGGGGCTCTCCCCCAGCGCCCCCTGTGGGCTTCCACCGGTGTGAAGGATCCTGCTTACCCGGACACCCTCTACGTCACCGAACTCGTGGCCCGCGGCGTGGTGAACACCATGCCGGAAAAGACGCTGGATGCCACCTTCGACCACGGCGTGGTTACCGGTGACACCATCACCGGCTCCTACGCCGAAGCAAACGCAACCCTCGACGCCCTTGAAAAGCTCGGGGTCTCCTACAACGACGTCGTGGCACTCCTTGAAACCGAAGGCCTGGACAAGTTCGTGGCCAGCTGGAAGGAACTGCTGGCCGACGTCGAAGGTGCCCTGGCCTCTGCACGGAAGGCTTCCTAACACCTATGAGCACTCTCAGCTTCGACGCCACCGGCGCTGCCCAGCACGCGCTTGAACAGCACCTTCCCGCCCTGGTGGAGGACCGGGTCGCCACGCGGATCTTCGCCAAGGACCACACCCTGTGGGGTCCCGACGCCGAATCGGAGTCGGCAATCCGCCTTGGGTGGGTGGAGGCGGCAACAGTCTCACAGCCTTTGGTCAAGGACATCCTGGAACTCCGCGACGCCCTGCGCGCGGAGGGAGTGAGCAGGATCGTGCTCTGCGGCATGGGCGGATCCTCGCTGGCCCCTGAGGTCATCGCTGGCACCGCCGGCGTCGAGCTGACAGTGCTGGACAGCACGGACCCGGACCAGGTCCGGGCTGCCCTGGCGGACCGGCTGGGCCAGACCGCAATCGTGGTCTCGTCCAAGTCCGGCTCCACCCTGGAGACCGACTCGCAGCGCCGGATTTTCGAGCAGGCCTTCACCGAGGCCGGCGTGGACGCCAAGAGCCGGATCATCATCGTGACGGACCCGGGATCGCCGCTGGACAAGGCCTCCCGTGAAGCCGGCTACCGCGCCGTCTTCAACGCCGACCCCAACGTGGGCGGCCGCTACTCCGCGCTGACAGCGTTCGGCCTGGTTCCTTCCGGCCTGGCCGGCGTGGACATCCAGGCATTCCTGGACGAAGCCGAGGAAGCTGCCGAGATCCTCAACGACGACGCCCCTGAAAACATCGGGTTGGCACTGGGCGCCGCGCTGGGCGGAACCAGCCCGCTGCGGAACAAGGTCGTCATCGCCGAGGACGGCTCCGGCATCGTTGGCTTCGCGGACTGGGCTGAGCAGCTCATCGCCGAGTCCACGGGCAAGCTGGGAACCGGGATCCTGCCGGTCGTCGCGGGGCCGCAGGCCCCGGAGGTAACCTCCGGTGCCCCCGACGTCCTGGTGGTGCGGCTCGTCGCCGCGGATGCCGACGTCGAACCCGGTGACAACCAGGTGGCCATTGCCGGCGGCCTTGCCACCCAGATGATGGTGTGGGAGTTCGCCACCGCCGTTGCCGGGCGCCTGCTGGGGATCAACCCCTTCGACCAGCCCGACGTTGAGGCCGCCAAGGTGGCAGCGCGTGGGCTGCTGGACGCCCAGCCGGAGCCCACGCCTGCGGCATTCGTCGACGGCGCCATTGAGGTGCGCGGCGGGGACTGGCTCGGAAACGCCGCCACGGCGGAGGGCGCCGTCAAGGCCCTGCTGGGCACCCTGGCCGCGGACAGCTACCTGAGCGTACAGGCGTACTTCGACCGGCTGGCGTTCGCCGGGCTGGAGGGTATCCGGGACGAACTTGCCGCCGCGACCGGCCGTCCGGTGACGTTCGGCTGGGGTCCGCGCTTCCTGCACTCCACCGGCCAGTTCCACAAGGGCGGTCCCGCCATTGGCGTGTTCCTTCAGGTCACCGCTACCCCCGCCGAGGATCTGGGGATCCCGGACCGGCCCTTCAGCTTTGGCGAACTCATCGCCGCACAGGCAGCAGGCGACGCCCAGGTCCTGGGTGGGCACGGACGTCCCGTGCTCCGCCTCCACCTCACCGACCGTGCCGCCGGCGTGGCGCAGCTGCAGGACATCGTCGCTGCCCTGTCCACCCGCGCATCCGCTACCGAAAGCTAAGGCGCAGAAGCAACCATGCCAGAAACTGAATACGGCAGGAAGGGCGCGGGCCGCGGGCGTAATCCGTTGCGCGATCCGCGTGACCGCCGTTTGAACCGGATTGCCGGTCCGTCGTCGTTGGTGCTCTTTGGGGTCACGGGTGATTTGGCCCGGAAGAAGCTCATGCCTGCGGTGTATGACCTTGCCAACCGTGGGCTGTTGCCGCCGAGTTTCGCGCTGGTGGGTTTTGCCCGCCGGGAGTGGGACAAGGAAGATTTCGCCGCCGAGGTGAAGGCCTCGGTGCAGGCGCATGCGCGGACGCCGTTCGATGAGGCCGTGTGGAACCAGTTGTCCGAGGGCATCCGGTTTGTCCAGGGCGAGTTCGACGACGACGCGGCCTTTGAGCGCCTTGGTGAGACCATCAAGGAACTCGACGACGTCCGGGGCACCAGGGGGAACCACGCGTTCTACTTGTCGATCCCGCCCAAGGCGTTCGAGCAGGTCTGCCGGCAGCTCTCCAAGCACGGTCTGGCGCAGGCCGAGGGGGACAAATGGCGGCGCGTGGTGATCGAAAAGCCGTTCGGTCACGACCTGCAGTCGGCCAGGCAGTTGAACGACATCGTCGAATCGGTGTTCCCGCCGGACGCGGTGTTCCGGATTGACCATTACCTGGGCAAGGAAACGGTGCAGAACATCCTGGCGCTGCGTTTCGCGAACCAGTTGTTCGAGCCGTTGTGGAACGCCAACTACGTGGACCATGTCCAGATCACCATGGCCGAGGACATCGGCACCGGCGGCCGGGCAGGATATTACGACGGCGTGGGCGCGGCCCGCGACGTGATCCAGAACCACCTGCTGCAGCTGCTCGCTTTGACGGCTATGGAGGAGCCGATCTCCTTCAACGCCGATGACCTGCGGGCAGAGAAGGAAAAAGTCCTCGCCGCGGTCAAGCTACCGGAGGACCTGTCCACGCACTCGGCCCGCGGGCAGTTCACCGGCGGCTGGCAGGGCGGCGAGCAGGTCCAGGGCTACCTGGAGGAAGAAGGCATCCCCGCCGATTCCACCACCGAAACCTACGCCGCTGTCCGGGTGGACATCCACACCCGCCGCTGGTCCGGAGTGCCGTTCTACCTGCGGGCCGGCAAGCGCCTGGGCCGGCGCGTGACCGAAATCGCGGTGGTCTTCAAGCGCGCCCCGAACCTGTTGTTCCGTGACCACGGGGAGGATGACTTCGGGCAGAACGCCGTGGTGATCCGGGTCCAGCCCGATGAGGGCGTGACCATCCGGTTCGGTTCCAAGGTCCCGGGCACGCAAATGGAAGTCCGCGACGTGACCATGGACTTCGGCTACGGGCACTCGTTCACGGAGTCCTCTCCGGAGGCGTACGAGCGGCTGATCCTGGACGTGCTTCTGGGTGAGCCGCCGCTGTTCCCGCGGCATGAGGAAGTGGAGCTGTCCTGGAAGATCCTTGACCCGTTCGAGGAATACTGGGCGTCCCTGAGTGAGCAGCCCGAACCCTACGCCCCCGGTTCCTGGGGCCCCGCCTCGGCCGATGAGCTGCTGGCCCGTGACGGACGAACCTGGAGAAGGCCATGATCGTTAACCTGCCCGACACCACCACCTCGAAGGTGTCCAAGAAACTCATGGCCCTGCGCGAGCAGGGCGGCGTGATCGCGCTGGGCCGGGTCCTGACCCTGGTGGTCGTGACCAAGTCCGGGCTCGAGGAAGAAGCGATCGAGGCCGCGAACGACGCCAGCCGGGAACACCCCTGCCGGATCATCGTCCTCGCCGACGCCGGGAAGGACGCCGAGGACCGGCTCGACGCGCAGATCCGGGTGGGCGGGGACGCCGGCGCCTCGGAAGTGATCGTGCTGCGCGGCTACGGCCAACTGGCCCACGAGTCCGAGTCCCTGGTGGCCGCGCTGCTGCTCCCGGACGCCCCGATCGTGGCCTGGTGGCCGCACGGCGCCCCCGCGAACGCGTGCGAGACCTCCATCGGCGCGATCGCGCACCGCAGGATCACCGACTCCGCGAACGAACCCGACCCCCAGGCCGCACTGGAACGGATCCACCGCACCTACAAGGCCGGCGACACCGACCTCGCCTGGACCCGGCTGACCAACTGGCGGATCCAGCTCGCGGCAGCCCTGGACGAAGTGGACTCCTCACCGGTCACGGCCGTCGCGGTCGAAGGCGCCTCGGACTCACCCTCCACCATCCTGCTGGCAGCCTGGCTCACCCTGACCCTGGACGCACCCGTGACCATCGTCGCGGACCCGGCAGGGACCGGCATCCGCCGCGTCCGCCTCAGCCGCCCCGGCGGCGACGTCCAGCTGTTCCGCCCCGGACTTTCCGTCGCCGAACTCACCCAACCCGGCCAACCCGCCCAACGGATCTCCCTCCCACGCCGCAGCCTCCGCGACTGCCTCGCCGAAGAACTCCGCCGCCTCGACCCGGACGAAGTCTTCGGGGAAGTGATTACTATGGGACTGCCACGTACCAATCTAAGGAGCGTCCGACCCAGTGAGCGTTGACCCACGAGTAAGCATCCATCCAGATTCGTCCGTCCTCATGGCCGCCATCGCGGCCCGCCTGATCACCAAGCTCGTTGACGTGCAGGACAAGTACGGCGAAGCCACCGTGGTGCTCACCGGGGGAACCGTGGGGATCGGCACGCTGAAGGCGGTTGCGGACTCACCGGCAGCGCCCGCCGTCGACTGGTCCAAGGTCAACTTCTGGTGGGGCGACGAACGATTCGTCGGGTCTGCCGATCCTGAGCGGAATACCAGGCAGGCGTTCGACGCACTGCTGTCCCACATCCCCGTCGATCCGGACCGGGTGCACTCCCCTGGTTCTTCGGATGAGTTCGGCACTCCGGAGGAAGCCGCCGAGGACTACGCCCGCCAGCTGCGGGAAGCCGCAGCAGACGAACACGCGGCCGACATGTCCGACGACCGGCCGGAGGAGCCGTCCTCGCTCCCCCGGCTGGACGTGGTGCTGCTCGGCGTGGGGCCCGACGCACACATCGCATCGCTGTTTCCGGAACAGGCCGGCATCCGCGAAAAGGAGCGCACGGTGGTGGGTGTCAGGAACTCCCCCAAGCCGCCGCCGCTGCGGATCTCGCTGACCCTTCCCGCCATCAATACGGCGGCGGAGGTTTGGATGGTTGTGGCCGGTGAGGACAAGGCAGGAGCTGTGGGGCTGGCCCTGGCCGGGGCCAACCCTGTGCAGGTACCGGCGTCCGGCCCCCGTGGAACGTCCCGTACCCTGTGGTTGATTGACGAGAATGCAGCCTCACGTGTCCCGCAGCAGTTGGTCCGGAAGGACGCCGCGGGCGCGTAGCTTTTCCAGCGCTCCGGCCAGGACGTCTTCGGCGTCCTGGGCGGAGCGCCGTTCTTTAACGTATTCCAGATGGCTCTTGTAGCCGTCGTCGAAAGGGTCGTCAGCAGCCGCGGCCCGTCCGTCCCTGGTGGCGGGTCCGCCACAACGCCTGCAGTCCCACGTCGCGGGAATCTGGTCCTCGGGCATCTTCAGGAACACGGGCTGCGTCTCATGCCCCCTGGCACACCAATAGGACACCCGGATACGGGGAAGAGGGCGCGGGGACGAGTCGTTGGACTGCAGGCTCGACCCGGACCCTGCAGTAACCCCGGCGCGGGTGCCCCGGAAGCCTGATGACGGATGGACCATTACGACTCCTGCCTCGAAGCGGACGCCGGGGACCTGCAGCTTAAACAAGACTGTGGCCGCCGGGTGAACCGACAGCCACAGTCTAATTGGCAGGCCTACCGGGCGGCAGGGCCTAAAGGACCTTGTACAGCAGGGGTCAGGAATCCCCGGTCCCGCTGAACCGCATGATCAGGCCAAGGGCGATGATCACCACGCCCCACGTCACGCCCAGGATGATGGTGAAGCGGTTGAGGTTCCGTTCTGCCACGCCTGAAGAGCTGAGGCCCGAGCTCATGCCGCCGCCGAACATGTCGGACAACCCGCCGCCGCGTCCCTTGTGCAGGAGGATCAGCAGAGTCAGCAGGAGGCTGGTGATGCCCAGGAGGATCTGCAGAATGACATGAAGAACGTCCACGACGGCCTTTCAGAAGTTGGGATTGCGGGAGTTTTCGCTGGCTGGGGACTAGTCCGCGACCAGGTGGCTCTCGAACCTGACAATATTAGCAAACTCGGCGGGGTCGAGGCTTGCGCCTCCCACCAGCAGGCCGTCCACGTCGCGTTCCTGCAGGATCGCTGCCGCGTTGTTGGCCTTTACCGAACCGCCGTAGAGAAGGCGGGTCTTGTCGGCTGTCCCGGCACCGAACAGCGATTCCAGCTCGGCGCGGATGGCGGCGCACATTTCCTGTGCGTCCTCCGGTCCTGCCACTTCACCGGTGCCGATGGCCCAGACGGGCTCGTAGGCCACCACCAGTTCGGCGGCCTGTTCGGCCGTCAGGCCGGACACTCCGGCACGGAGCTGCTGCAGCGTGTGGTCGACGTGGGTTCCGGCCTGGCGGATCTCAAGGCCTTCGCCGACGCAGAGGACCGGGGTGACCCCGTGCCTGAAGGCGGCCTTGACCTTGGCGTTGAGGACGTCATCGGATTCGTTGTGGATGGTGCGGCGTTCGCTGTGGCCCACCAGGACGTACTTGCAGCCGAGCTTGTTCAGGAACTGCCCGGAAATGTCGCCGGTGTAGGCTCCTGAGTCGAACTGGGACAGGTCCTGGCCGCCGTAGGCGACCTGCAGGTCGTCGCCCTGGACCAGGGTCTGGACACCGCGGAGGTCCGTGAACGGCGGGAAGACGGCCACCTCGACGCGGCTGTAGTCGTGCTTGGCGTCGGAGAGGATCCAGGCCAGCTTCTGCAGGAGCGTGATGCCCTGGACGTGGTCCATGTTCATTTTCCAGTTGCCCGCGATGAAGGGCTTGCGGTCGAAAGCGCCGTTCGTTGACGTAGTCACGTAATCTCCAAAAAGTTCTTGATATGTGTGCGGCCGGCAGGCTGCCGCGGGCAACCTGCCGGCCGGAGGACTGCGAAGTCCGTTTACTGCTGGGAAAGCAGCGGTGGTTCTACCGGCCTGGCCCTACCGGTCCAGGACGCTGAGGCCGGGGAGTTCCTTGCCTTCAAGGTATTCCAGGCTGGCGCCGCCGCCAGTGGAAATGTGTCCGAACTGGTCATCACTGAAACCCAGCGTGCGCACAGCGGCAGCGGAGTCCCCTCCGCCCACCACGGTGAACCCGCCGGTTTCGGTGAGGGCCTGGGCGATTGCACGGGTGCCGGCCGAGAATGCCTCGAATTCGAAGACACCCATGGGGCCGTTCCAAAAGACTGTCCGCGCGCCCTTGATCCGTTCGGAGAAGGCAGCCGCTGTATCCGGCCCAATGTCCAGGCCGATGCCCTGGGCGCCGAAGCTGCTGCCTTCAATGGCGTCGGCTGCCACGGTCTCGTGCCTGGCGCCGGCGGCGAACTTCTCTGCCACCACAACGTCCCTGGGGACAACGAATTCCGTGCCGGCATCGGCCGCGCGCTTCAGGTAGTCCTTGACGACGGTGATCTGGTCCTCCTCAAGGAGGCTGGAGCCAACCTTGTGGCCTGCTGCCGCCAGGAACGTGAAGAGCATGCCGCCGCCCACCAGGATGGTGTCAGCCTTGCCGATCAGGTTGTCGATGACCGCGAGCTTGTCCGAGACCTTGGAGCCGCCGAGCACCACCACATAGGGGCGCTGGGTGTCGGTGGTCAGCTTTCGGAGGACTTCCACTTCGGTGTGCACCAGGTCGCCCTGGTATGACGGAAGCCGGGTGGCGACGTCATAGACACTGGCATGCTTGCGGTGGACGGCGCCGAAGGCGTCATCCACGTAGGCGCCGTTGCCGCCGGTGAGCGCCACGAGCTCATCCGCGAAGGCTCCGCGTTCAGCGTCGTCCTTGCTGGTTTCGCGGGCGTCGAAGCGGACGTTCTCGAGGACCAGCGCTTCACCGTCCTGCAGTGACGCGGCGGCTGCCTTGGCGGCATCGCCGACGGTGTCGGCTGCAAGGGTGACCTTGAAGCCTGCCAGTTCGGCGAGGCGGTCCACTGCGGGGCGGAGGGAGTACTTGTCTTCCGGGGCGCCCTTGGGGCGTCCGAGGTGGGCTGTTACCAGCACGCGGGCACCGGCGTCCGTGAGCTTTTGCAGCACTGGCAGGGAGGCCTTGATACGGCCATCATCAGTGACTGTAGAGCCGTCGAGCGGCACATTCAGGTCACTTCGAACCAGAATGTACCGCCCGCGGACACCTTCAGCGATCAGTTCGTTGAGGGTGTGAGATGTCATGTGTCTAACCCTAGCCCAGCTTGGATGCGACAAGCTCCGTAAGGTCTACGAGGCGGTTGGAGTAGCCCCATTCGTTGTCATACCAGGAAACAACCTTGACCTGGTTGCCGATGACCTTGGTCAGGCCGGAGTCGAAGATGGAGGATGCGGGGTCGCCGACGATGTCGGAGGACACGATGGGCTCGTCCGTGTAGGTCAGGAAGCCCTGCAGTTCCTCGGATTCTGCGGCGCGCTTGAGGGCTGCGTTGACTTCCTCCACGGTGGTCTCGCGGGAGACGGTGACGGTGAGGTCGGTGGCCGAGCCGGTGGGCACGGGAACGCGGATGGCGTAGCCGTCCAGCTTGCCCTTCAGCTCAGGCAGGACCAGGCCGATGGCCTTGGCGGCGCCGGTGGAAGTGGGGACCATGTTGATGGCGGCAGCGCGGGCGCGGCGCAGGTCCTTGTGCGGGCCGTCCTGCAGGTTCTGGTCTGCGGTGTAGGCGTGGACGGTGGTCATCAGGCCGCGTTCGATGCCGAATTCGTCGTTGACCACCTTGGCCAGCGGGCCGAGGCAGTTGGTGGTGCAGGAGGCGTTGGAGATGATGTGGTGCGTGGCGTTGTCGTACAGGTTGTGGTTCACGCCCATCACGATGGTGATGTCCTCGTCCGAGGCGGGAGCGGAGATCAGGACCTTCTTGGCGCCGGCATCGATGTGCTTCCGGGCATCGGCGGCCTTGGTGAAGAAGCCGGTGGACTCGATGACGATGTCCACGCCCAGTTCGCCCCAGGGGAGGTTGGCGGGGTCGCGCTCAGCCAGTACCTTGACGACGTTGCCGTTGACGACGATGTTGCCGTCCTTGACCTCAATGGTTTCCTTCAGGCGGCCGCCCACGGAGTCGTACTTGAACAGGTGGGCCAGGGCTTCGGGGCTGGTGAGGTCGTTGACTGCAACGATCTCCAGGTCGGCGCCCTGTGCCAGGGCTGCGCGGAAGTAGTTGCGGCCAATACGGCCAAAGCCGTTGATACCAATACGGGTCGTCACTTTTTCAGTCTCCTTGGTGCTTTCAGAAGCACAACTAGTTGAGCGGGCTATCAAGCCAACTAACAGATCCCGCACGCCATTGGGCAGAGATGATTTACAAACGGAGGGCGACCAGCCTCATTGCTGAAGGCTAACCGCCTTCCGTGACCTATCTTACGTTTAACTGGGTCCGCCCCCGCAAGTGCGGGGGCGGACGGTCCACATTGCGGGTGGTTTAAGTCCGAATGTGAAGTTTGTTACAGCAGGGTATGGTGCCCCCCACTACGGGAGGGTGATGAGTCCCGTGGCGTTGGTGCGTGCTGCCTCGAAACGCTTGGCAACGTCCGCCCAGTTGACGATGTTCCAGAAGGCCTTGACGTAGTCGGCCTTCACGTTGACGTAGTCCAGGTAGAAGGCGTGCTCCCACATGTCCAGCATCAGCAGCGGGGTGGTTCCCAGTGCCGTGTTGCCCTGCTGGTCGTACAGCTGCTCGATGACGAGGTTTCCGCCGATGGGCTCGTAGGCGAGGAAGCCCCAGCCCGATCCCTGGAGGCCCAGGGCAGCAGCGGAGAACTGTGCACGGAAGGCATCGAAGGAGCCGAAGGCGTCATCGATCGCGGCAGCCAGCTCACCCTCGGGCTTGTCGCCGCCGTCCGGGGAGAGGTTCTTCCAGAACACGGAGTGGTTGATGTGGCCGCCAGTGTGGAACGCGAGGTCCTTGGAAAGCCGGTTGATGTTGGCGAAGTCGCCCTTTTCGCGCGCCTCGGCCAGCTGGGCGAGGGCGTTGTTGGCGCCTGCCACGTAGGCGGCGTGGTGCTTGCTGTGGTGCAGTTCCATGATCCGCGCGGAAATGTGCGGTTCGAGGGCGGCGTAGTCGTAGCTGAGTTCCGGCAATACGTACTCGGTCACAA
The DNA here is from genome assembly GCF_059492155.1 of Pseudarthrobacter sp. Pseusp20. Classification (NCBI taxonomy): domain Bacteria; kingdom Bacillati; phylum Actinomycetota; class Actinomycetes; order Micrococcales; family Micrococcaceae; genus Pseudarthrobacter; species Pseudarthrobacter sp. Pseusp20. Next base: position 2,469,532 of record NZ_CP168521.1, on the reverse strand, counting down.
AATCCTCCAATATCGTGGACCCGTCAGGCCCGGTTGGTAACTCTCGGATTGTGCATCCGGGCAGCTGGTGCCCGGAATTATTTTTGATTCTATGGGGCGGTTACTCGTCCAGCATTTCGGGCGTCACATTGGCGTCCGTTCCGGGAATGCCCAGGTCAAGGGCGCGCTTGTCCGCCATGGCCAGCAGCCGGCGGATCCTGCCGGCAATAGCATCCTTGGTCATGACGGGGTCGGCCAGGCGGCCCAGCTCGTCCAGGCTGGCCTGCTTGTGCGCCACCCGCAGTTCGCCTGCGTACTTCAGGTGGTCCGGAACATCGTCGCCGAGGATTTCCAGTGCCCGGTCCACCCTTGCCCCTGCCGCCACCGCTGCCTGTGCGGAACGGCGCAGGTTGGCGTCGTCGAAGTTGGCGAGCCGGTTTGCGGTTGCCCTGACCTCCTTGCGCATGCGGCGCTCCTCCCAGACCATCAGGGCGTCGTGGGCTCCCATGCGGGTCAGGAGTGCGGCGATGGTGTCACCGTCGCGGATCACCACCCGGTCCACTCCCCTGACTTCCCTGGCCTTGGCCTGGATGTCCAGGCGGCGGGCCGCGCCCACCAGGGCCAGGGCGGATTCGGGTCCCGGGCAGGTGACCTCCAGCGATGATGACCGGCCGGGTTCCGTGAGGGAGCCGTGGGCCAGGAAGGCCCCGCGCCAGACGGCCTCGGCGTCCGCCGCGGAACCGTTCACGACGGCGGACGGCAGCCCGCGCACGGGGCGTCCGCGTCCGTCCAGGAGGCCGGTCTGGCGTGCCAGCGCCTCGCCGTCGCGGACCACGCGGACGACGTAGCGGCTGGCGCGCCGGAGTCCGCCGGCGGAAACGACGATGATTTCGCTTTGGTGTCCGTAGACCTCTGCGATGGCGGCACGGAGCCTGCGCGCCGTAGAGGCCAGGTCCACTTCCGCCTCGATGACGATCCGGCCGGAGATGATGTGCAGTCCCCCGGCAAACCGGAGCATGGCGGAAACCTCAGCCTTGCGCACTGATGACTTCTTGATGTCCAGACGGGACAGTTCTTCCTTGACTGATGCTGTCAGTGCCATGGCACCTTCCTAACTGTTCCCAAAAATGTCCTGGTACGCCGTCGCCAGCCGCAGCGGCTCGTGGACAGGGCGGCGTCCCGACGCCCCTACTTTACCCAAGACCACCTCTGCGCCGATCATGCCGGCGGCCTTCTCGAACTCCCGGCGGTCCGGTATGGAGGTGGGATCGGCCAGGACCACGTCCACGCTGAACTCCGGCGCGTAGCGCCGCAGGACGTGGAGATGGTCCGCCGCCGTCATGCCCGTGGTTTCCTTGGTGTCCGTGGCAAGGTTCATGGTCAGGCAGCGTTTGGCGGGGGTGCTGCAGAGGGCCTGGCGCATCTCCGGCAGGAGCAGGTGCGGCAGGACGGACGTGTACCAGGAGCCCGGACCCAGGACCACCCAGTCCGCCAGTTCGATGGCCGTCAGGGCGTCCGTGCAGGCCGGCGCCGCTTTCGGCAGGAGGCGGACCTCCTCGAGTGAGCCTGCCACGGCACAGCGGGCCTGGCCGTGGATGGTTTGCAGCGCGGTTGAGCCGTCAGGTGCGGTCACGCGCACATCACCTTCAATGGTGAGTGGCACGGTGGACATCGGCAGGACCTGGCCGCGGGCGCCCAGCAGGGCACCCGCCCATTTGAGCCCTGCGACGGTGTCCCCCAGCAGTTCCCAGAGCGTGACGATCAGCAGGTTCCCCATGGCGTGCTCGTCCAGCGATCCGCCGGGTCCCTTTGCGGCGCGGAACCGGTGCTGCATGACATCGCGCCAGGTACGGCCCCAGTCGGTGTCGTCGCAGAGCGCAGACAGCGCCATGCGGAGGTCTCCCGGCGGAAGGACACCGTACTCCTCGCGCAGACGCCCCGACGACCCGCCGTCGTCCGCCACTGTGACCACCGCAGTGAGTTCGGAGGTGAGCAGGCGGAGCGCGGACAGCGAGGCCGCAAGGCCGTGGCCGCCGCCCAGGGCCACCACGTTGGGGCCCTTGTCCTGCTGGCCCGAGCCCTTGCCGGCGGCAGGCGGCACCAGGGGCAGTGCTCCGGTGAAAAGTGCCATTATTCGCGGCCCAGATCCCGGTGCGCGGTGGTCACCGTGACCCGGGGGTACTGCGCAAGTTTCTTGGAAAGTTCCACGGCGACCGCAACGGAGCGGTGCTTGCCGCCCGTACAGCCGACGGCGATGGTGGCGTAGTGCTTGTTCTCCCTGCGGTAGCCCTCCAGGACGGGTTCGAGTGCCAGGACATACCGGTCCACGAAGTTCTTGACGCCTTCGGCCTCGAGCACGTAGTCGCTGACGTCCTTGTCCAGGCCCGTCAGCGGGCGCAGCTGCGGTACCCAGTGCGGGTTGGGGATGAACCTGACATCGGCCACATAGTTGGCGTCCACCGGCAGGCCGTACTTGAAGCCAAAGCTCATGACATTCAGCCGAAGCGCCACCGGACCGGTTTCGCTGAACAGTTCGGTGATGGCGGTGGCCAGCCCGTGGACGTTGTAGTTGGAGGTGTCGAGGACGACGTCGGAGCTGTCGCGCAGTTCCTGCAGCAGCTCACGTTCGGCAGCGATGCCGTCCAGGATGCGTCCGCCGCCCTGCAGCGGATGGGGCCGCCGCCCCTGTTCGAACCGCCGGACCAGGACGTTGTCGCTGGCGTCGAGGAACAGGACGCGGAAGGTGACACCGCTCGCGGCGAGTGCGCCCAGGGCTGCGCGGATGTCCGCGAAAAGGCCCTTGCTGCGGACGTCGATCACCACTGCCAGCCGGGGGATGGACTGCGGGGCGTGCGAAACAAGCTCCGCCAGCGTGCCCAGCATCTGGGGCGGGAGGTTCTCCACGACATACCAGCCATGGTCCTCCAGGGCGTCCGCGGCGGTGCTGCGCCCGGCGCCGGACATTCCGGTGACCACCAGCAGTTCCGCTTCGAGCGGTTTGACGGGCTCCAGCCCGTCCTGATCCGCTCCGGATCCCGCCGTCGTGTCTGCCATGAAGCCTGCCCCGTTTCCTCGTTGTCCACCGGCAGCCGTGATGGCACTGCCCGTCCTTTACCCTAGCTAAATTTCCGGGAACTCCGCTAAGTCTCGATGATTTCGCCGGTGGTCATGTTGATCGCGGGCACGGCAACGGCCTCGGGCCCGTCAGCGGCGAAGTGGTTCACGATGGCGCTGGCGAGTGCCGGACCAATCCCCTTTGCCTGCGAAAGCTCTTCCACGGTTGCGGCCTTCACGCCCTTGACCGATCCAAAGTGGGCCAGCAGGGCCTTGCGCTTGGAGGCGCCCAGGCCCGGAACAGCGTCCAGCGCGGACACGGTCATGGCCTTGCCGCGCTTTTGCCGGTGGAAGGTGATGGCGAAGCGGTGCGCCTCGTCACGGATCCGCTGGAGCAGGTACAACCCCTGGGAGGTTCGGGGCAGGATGACGGGAAAGTCGCTGTCCGGAAGCCACACCTCCTCCAGCCGCTTGGCCAGGCCCACCACGTAGACGTCGTCGATGCCCAGGTCCTTCAGGGCGCGGGCCGCTGCGTTCACCTGTGGCTGCCCGCCGTCCACCACCACCAGGTTGGGCGGGTAGGCGAACCTGGCCTTGGGTGCAGGAGTGGTGGTGTCCAGCACGGCGGCGTCCACGTCCCGTTCCAGGCCGTCGGATGCCAGGACGGATTCGTCCACCTGCGCGGACTTGTCCTGCAGGTAGTGGCGGAACCGCCGGGTCAGGACATCATGCATGGCCGCCGTGTCATCGGCGGCCGCGGGGCCGGTAATGGAGAACTTGCGGTAGTCCGACTTCTTGGGCAGCCCGTCCTCCACCACCACCATGGATGCCACCACGTTGGTGCCCTGGACATGGGAGACGTCGAAGCATTCGATCCGGAGCAGGGGCACGGGCAGGTCCAGTGCCTCCTGGAGTTCCTGGAGGGCCTGGGACCTGACGGTGAGGTCCCCGGCGCGCCGCGTCTTGTGCAGCTTCAGCGCGTGCTCGGCATTCTCGCGGACGGTGGACATCAGCGCCGCCTTGTCTCCGCGCTGCGGCACCCGGATGTCCACCTTGGCGCCACGGATGCCGCCCAGCCATTTGGCAAGGTCCTCCGCGTTGCTGGGCGCCACGGGCACCAGGACTTCGCGCGGCAGCCGGCCATGGGTGTCGCCGTCCTCGCCGTAGACCTGCTGGAGCAGGTGCTCCACCAGGTCCGGAGTGGTGAAGTCCTCCACCTTTTCCACCACCCAGCCGCGCTGGCCGCGGATCCTGCCGCCGCGGACGTGGAACACCTGGACGGCGGCTTCCAGCTCATCCTCATGCAGGGCGAAGACGTCTGCATCCGTGTCCTCGGACAGCACCACGGCGTTCCGTTCGAAGACCTTGCGCAGGGCCGTGATGTCGTCGCGGAGCCGGGCGGCGTGCTCATAGTCCAGCCTCGCCACGGCGTCGGCCATCTGCTTTTCCAGCTTGGTGATGAACCGCTTGGCCTCGCCTCCCATGAAGGCGCAGAAATCCTCGGCAAGTGCCTTGTGGTCCTCCGGCGAGATCCGGCCCACGCAGGGCGCGGAGCACTTGTCGATGTATCCCAGCAGGCACGGCCGCCCGCTGGCCTCCGCCCGCTTGAAGACGCCGGCGCTGCAGCTCCGGACCTGGAAGACGCGGAGCAGGGTGTCCATGGTCTCGCGGATGGCCCCGGCGGTGTACGGGCCGAAGTAGCGGGTCCCCTTCCGCTTGTCCCCCCGCATGACCTGTACCCGGGGGTACTTTTCGTTCATGGTCACGGCGAGGTAGGGATAGGTCTTGTCGTCCCGGAACACCACATTGAACCGGGGCTTGAATTCTTTGATCCAGGTGTATTCCAGCTGCAGCGACTCGAGTTCGCTGCCAACGACCGTCCACTCGACGCTGCTGGCCGCGTGCACCATGGCATAGGTCTTGGGCAGCAGTCCGGCCGGGTTGGCGAAATACGAGTTCAGCCTGGACCGCAGGCTTTTCGCCTTGCCCACATAGATGACCCGGCCGTGCGGATCACGGAACCGGTATACGCCCGGGTTGGTGGGGATTTCACCGGTTTTGGGCCGGTAACTTGCTGGATTTGCCACCTATCAAGTCTACTGAGTCGCGCCGGGTCTCCCTGCCAGCCGGCCAGGACGGGGTCCGTTCCGGCTGTCCCTGGCCGGCTTGCCGGCTATTCCGGGGTCTTGCTCTGGTTGTAACTGGCCGAACGTTCCTGGCCGCTGAGTTCGGCGATGGCGTCCATGATGCGGTCCGTGACCTCGCGGCGCGCAGGCAGGGAGTGGTCCGGGCCGGTCTTGTCGAAGTACAGCGGCTCCCCCACCTTCATGGTGAAGTGCTGCGGCCTGACCCCCTTCTCGCCGGCGCGCTGCAGCTTCTCGGTGCCGATCAGGCCCACGGGAATCACCGGCGCCCCGGTAGTGAGCGCCAGCCAGCCGACCCCGGTGCGTCCCCGGTAGAGGATGCCGTCCCGGGAACGGGTTCCCTCAGGGTAGATGCCGATGCCGCGGCCTGACTCCAGGATGTCCAGCAGTGTCTTGAGCGCCTGGACACTTGCGGCCTGTTCGCCGCGCTCCACCGGAATGGAGCCCACGGATTCGAAAAACGCCTTCATGACCTTGCCCTTGACGCCGCCGGTGGTGAAGTATTCGGCTTTGGCGAAGAAGGCGACCGGCCGCGGCATCAATGCCTGGACGATCACGCTGTCGAAGAAGGACAGGTGGTTGGGAGCCACGATAAACGGGCCGTCGGAGGGGACATTGTCCAGCCCGACGACGGTGGGCCGGCAGGTGCCGGAGATCAGGTTGCGGGTGGTCCAGCGGACGGCATCAAACATTTCCATCGTTGCTCACCCCGCTCATTGCCGCGACGTGGACGGCCTGCAGACGCTCGATGACCGCGACCAGCTCCTCATCGGTGCTGACGACAGCCACGGAGCCGGCTTCCTCCAGTTCCCCGTCCGGAGCGAACCCCCATGCGACGCCGATGCAGTCCAGTCCGTTGGCGATGGCCCCGGACACGTCCTGGGCGCGGTCCCCCACCATAATGGCGTGCTGCGTGTCCAGGTCCCGCAGGGCGGCGGCGATGATCTGGGTCTTGCCCAGGGGAACACCGTCCACTGCCGCTTCGTCATCGCCGGAGCCGTGGATTCCGTGGAAGAGGCCGTCGATGCCATGATGCGCCAGCACAGTATGCGCCAGACGCTGTGGCTTTTGGGTGGCTACTGCCACAGGCCGGCCCGCTGCGGCGAAGGATTCAAGGATCCCGCGGATGCCCGGGTACAGCCGGCTTTGGGCGATTCCGGTGGCCACGTAGTGTTCGCGGTACCGGCGGACCACCTCTTCCAGGCGGTCCGCCGGTACCTTTGCCACGTTGAGCAGGGAATCGCTCAGCTTGGGGCCGATCATCGCGTTGAGCAGGTCCTGGCCGGGAACCGGGAGCCCCAGTCCGCGGAGGGCCGCGGCAATCCCCTCGGTTATGCCACCTGCCGGGTCGACAAGAGTGCCGTCCAGGTCAAAGATCACGGGCACTGTTGTTGAAGTCACCGGGTTAGTTTCTCATGACAGCAGGAGTGCCTGAAACTCGCATTCCCCGTGAGGAATATTTCCGTGGAATTTCCTCCGGTCAGCCGAGTATCTCGGCCAGGAACTTCCCGGTGTGGCTGGTGCCGGACTTGGCCACCTGCTCCGGCGTTCCGGCCGCGACAATCTGGCCGCCGCCCGAACCGCCGTCGGGCCCGAGGTCAACCAGCCAGTCGGCACTCTTGATGACGTCCAGGTTGTGCTCGATGGTGATCACCGTGTTCCCCTTGTCCACCAGCCCCTGCAGGACCATCAGCAGCTTGCGGATGTCCTCGAAGTGCAGGCCAGTGGTGGGCTCGTCCAGGACGTAGATGCTGCGGCCGTTGGAGCGTTTCTGCAGCTCCGCCGCGAGCTTGACGCGTTGCGCTTCACCGCCGGAGAGGGTGGTGGCAGGCTGTCCGAGGCGGACATACCCGAGTCCCACGTCCACCAGGGTGTTCAGGTGCCGTGCGATGGGCGAGAAGGCCGCGAAGAACTCGGCGCCCTCTTCGATGGGCATGTTGAGGACGTCGGCGATGGTCTTGCCCTTGTAGTGCACCTCCAGGGTCTCCCGGTTGTAGCGCGCACCGTGGCACACCTCGCAGGGGACGTACACGTCAGGCAGGAAGTTCATCTCGATCTTCAGCGTGCCGTCGCCGGAGCAGGCCTCGCAGCGGCCGCCTTTGACGTTAAACGAGAAACGGCCGGGCAGGTAGCCGCGGACCTTGGCCTCGGTGGTTTCGGCGAAGAGCTTGCGGATGTTGTCGAAGACACCGGTGTACGTGGCCGGGTTGGACCGCGGCGTGCGGCCGATGGGGCTTTGGTCTACATGGACCACCTTGTCGAGGTGCTCCAGGCCCTGGACCGTCTTGTGCCGTCCGGCCACCTGCTTGGCGCCGTTGAGCTTGTTGGCCAGCACCTTGTAGAGGATTTCATTGACCAGGGTGGACTTGCCCGAACCACTCACGCCCGTCACCGCGGTGAAAAGACCCAGCGGGAAGGCTGCGTCGACGTTCAGGAGGTTGTTCTCCCGTGCGCCCAATACCTTGATCTCGCGCTTCTTGTCGTACTTGCGCCGCTTCCGGGGCACCTCGATGGCCTTGCGGCCGGACAGGTAGTCGCCGGTCAGGGACTCCTTGTTGTCCAGCAACTCCTTGTAGGTCCCCGAGTGGACCACCTGGCCGCCATGCTCGCCCGCGCCGGGTCCGATGTCCACGATCCAGTCGGCCACGTGGATGGTGTCCTCGTCGTGCTCCACGACGATCAGGGTGTTTCCCATGTCGCGGAGCCGGGTGAGGGTTTCGATGAGCCTGCGGTTGTCCCGCTGGTGCAGCCCAATGGAGGGTTCATCCAGGACGTAGAGGACGCCCACCAGGCCGGAGCCGATCTGGGTGGCGAGCCGGATGCGCTGCGCTTCGCCGCCGGACAGGGTGGCCGAGGGGCGCTCCAGGTTGAGGTATTCCAGCCCCACGTCCAGCAGGAAGGTCAGGCGGGCCTGGATCTCCTTGAGGACCTGGTGGGCGATCTGCGCCTCGCGCCCGGTCAGCACCAGGTTGTTGAGAAAATCCGCGCAGTCCCGCATGGGCAGGGCGGCAACCTCGGCGATGGACTTGCCGTTGATCAGCACCGACAGGGATGCCGGGTTGAGCCGCGCGCCGTTGCAGGCGGGGCAGGGAACCTGCCGCATGTACTCCTCGTAGCGGTCGCGGGCCCAGTCGGAATCGGTCTCGCCGTGCTTGCGGTGGACGTACTGGATGGCGCCTTCAAACCCGGTGCTGTACTTGCGTTCGCGGCCAAAGCGGTTGCGGTACTGCACCACCACCTTGTGGTCCTTGCCGTGCAGGATGGTCTGGCGCACGTCCTTGCCCAGCTTCTCCCACGGCGTGGTCATGGAGAAGCCAACCTCCTTGGCCAGGCCCTCGAGGAGCCGGTTCCAGTACTCCGTGGTGGCAGTACCCAGTGACCAGGGCGCGATGGCTCCCTCCGACAGGGAGAGTTCCGGGTTGGGAACAATGAGTTCCTCGTCAACCTCGAGGCGGGTGCCGATGCCGCTGCAGGCGGCGCAGGCGCCGAAGGGGTTGTTGAACGAGAAGGAGCGCGGCTCGATTTCGTCGATGGCCAGGGGGTGCTCGTTGGGGCAGGCGAGGTTCTCGGAGAACGCCCGGATCCTTTCGGGGGCGTCCGCGTCCACGTCGACGAACTCCGCCAGGACCCGGCCCTCGGCCAGTCCCAGCGCGGTCTCGATGGAGTCGGTGAGCCGCTGGCTGATGCCTTCCTTGACCACCAGGCGGTCAACCACCACTTCGATGGTGTGCTTGAACTGCTTGCCCAGCTTGGGCGGATCGTTGAGCTGGACGAGGTTGCCGTCCACCCGCGCCCGGGAGTAGCCCTTTGAGGTGAGTTCCTTGAAGAGGTCCACGAACTCGCCCTTGCGGCCACGCACCACCGGCGCCAGGACCTGGAAGCGGGTTCCCTCGTCGAGTTCGAGGAGCTGGTCCACAATCTGCTGCGGCGTCTGCTTTGACACGGGTTCACCACAGACGGGGCAGTGCGGCCTGCCGACGCGCGCCCACAGCAGGCGCATGTAGTCGTAGATCTCGGTGATGGTTCCTACAGTGGACCGCGGGTTCTTGCTGGTGGATTTCTGGTCGATGGAGACAGCCGGGGAGAGCCCTTCGATGAAATCGACGTCGGGCTTGTCCACCTGGCCCAGGAACTGGCGTGCGTAGGCGGACAGCGATTCGACGTAGCGGCGCTGGCCTTCGGCAAAGATTGTGTCGAACGCCAGCGAGGACTTGCCGGATCCGGAGAGGCCGGTGAAGACGATCATGGCGTCGCGCGGCAGGTCGAGGTCCACGTTGCGCAGGTTGTGCTCCCGCGCGCCCTTCACCACAAGGCGGGAGAGGTCCGGGCGCTGCGGGGCGGCGGCGGCAGGGACCGCGAAGGACGTGGAGGGGGCAGGGGTTTCTTCAGCTACGGCTTTAGGCACCCCATTATGCTAATCGAAAACTTTTTCGAACACTCGCGGTTCCGCCGTCAGGGAACATCGTAGGCGGCCGCCAGGATTTTCACGGCCTCGGCAAAGCTGGCCCCTTGGGATTTGGCGACGGCGGCGTATGCGGCGGCTGCGGCGGACAGGCCGCCCAGGCGCTCGTCACGCGCGGCAACCACCGTACCGTTCCGGCCACGGGTGGTGACGATCCCGGCGGCCTCCAGTTCCTTGTACGCCCGGGCCACGGTGTGCGGGGCGACGTCGAGCTTCTCCGCCAGGGCCCGCACGGCAGGCAGCCTGGTGCCCGGCGCCAACGCGCCGCTGTCCGCCAGATGGATGACCTGAAGCCGGAGTTGCTCGAACAGCGCCACGCTGCTGGCCGGGTTGGGGCGCCAGGATCCCGGGAAGTCGCCTGCGGCGCTCACAGGCCGCCCTCCAGGATGCCCGCACGGCCGTCGCGTTCGGCGAACTGTGCGTTGTACAGCCGGGCGTAGTAGCTGTTGGCGGCAAGGAGGCTGTCATGCGTGCCCTGCTCGACGATCCGTCCATGGTCCATGACGAGAATTAGATCAGCGTTCCGGATGGTGGACAAACGGTGGGCAATCACGAAACTGGTCCGCCCCTGGCGCAGCCGCTGCATCGCCTGGCGGATGAGCACCTCCGTCCTGGAATCGACCGAACTTGTGGCCTCATCCAGGACCAGCACACTGCGCCCGGCGAGCTGCGCCCTGGCGATGGTGATGAGCTGCCGCTGCCCCTGGCTAAGCTGCTCGCCGCCGTTCTCCAGGACTGTGTCGTAGCCGCGCGGCAGGGACCTGATGAAACGGTCCGCGTGCGTTGCCTCCGCGGCGGCAACTATGGCCGCATCCGCAGCGCCTGGCAGCCCGTAGGCGATGTTTTCCCGGATGGTCCCGGCAAAAAGCCAGGAATCCTGGAGCACCACGCCGAACCTGCCCCGCAGCTGGTCGCGGGGAATTTCCGCGATGTCCCTTCCGCCCATGGTGATCCTGCCGGACGAAGGTTCCAGGAACCGCATCAGCAGGTTCACCACGGTGCTCTTGCCCGCGCCCGTGTGCCCCACGATGGCCACCGCCTGGCCCGGTTCCACCGTGAAGGTGAGGTTGCTGACCGCCGGAACGGAACCGGGATAGCTGAAGGTGACGTCATGGAAGACGATGCGGCCGGCGGCGGGAGCGCCCGCCCCCGGCTGCGCCGGCCGGTTCCTGGAGGTCTTCCCCGGCATCGAGGAGCACGAAAACCCTTGCCGCCGAGGCTGCGCAGGACTGAATAACGTTGAGCAGGCCGCCGATTTGCCCCACCGGCTGGGTGAACAGCCGGCTGAATTGGATGAAGGCCTGGACGCCGCCGATGGTCATGGCGCCTGCGATGACCTGCAGCGCACCCACCACTGCGACAGCAATGTAATTGAGGTTGGACATCAGCACCATCAGCGGCTGGACCACACCGGCTGAGTACTGGGCTTTGGCTGCCGCCCGGGCCAGGCGGCCGTTGCTGCGGCTGAAGACCTCCGTGGCCTGCGCCTGCCGGCCAAAGGCCTTGATGACTTCATGCCCGCTAATGAATTCCTCCACGTGCGCGTTGAGTTCGCCGGTCTCCTTCCATTGCCTGGCGAAATGCTCCTGGGACCGCCGGGCCACCAGGACGGTGATCCAGGTGGAAACGGGGACGCTGGCAATGGCAATGGCCGCGAGCAGCGGCGAGATCCACAGCATCATGGCCAGCGACCCGCACAGCATCAGGACGGACACGATGAGCTGGGTCAGAACCTGGTTCAGGGCCTGGGCAATGTTGTCGATGTCGTTGGTGGCCCGGCTCAGGACATCCCCGCGGGAGCGTTCCCGGAAATACGTGGAGGGGAGCCGGTGCAGCTTGTCCTCAAGCGCTGCTCGCAGGCCATACATAAGTCCCTGCACCGCACGTGCCGTCAGAGCGCCCTGGATCCAGTTGAAGAGGGAAGCGAAAACATACATCAAGGCCACGGCTGCCAGCAGGACTCCGAGGCGCTGGTCCAGGCTTCCCTGGAAGATGCCCTGCACCACCATGTCCGTGGCGTCGCCCAGATACTTGGGGGCGGCAACGTTGACCCCTGCGAAGGCGCACGTTGCCGCCACGGCCCCCAGCATCTGCAGCCGGAACGGGCGCAGCAGGCCAAGGAGCCTGCGGGCGGTCGGCCAGAACCTGTGCGCCGATTCCGCGGATTCCTCCACCGCCGTCACAGTGTGCCGTCCAGCGCGAGCTGGGAGTCTGCGATTTCCCGGTAGGTGGCGGACGTTTCCAGCAGCTCCCTGTGCGTTCCCTGCGCAACCAGCCGGCCGTCGTCGAGCACCAGGATGAGATCCGCGTCTTCGACCGCGGAAATGCGCTCGGCCACGATGATGACCGTTGCGGCGGCGAGCGCCTGGTCAAGTGCGCGCCGCAGCCTGGTGTCGGTGTCATAGTCCAGCGCGGAGAAGCTGTCGTCAAAGAGGTAGAGGGGCGCTTTGCGCAGGAGGGCCCTGGCGATGCAGAGCCTTTGCCGCTGGCCGCCCGACAGGCTGGCGCCGCCCTGGCCGACGGGGGTGGCAAGTCCAAGCGGGAGGTCGCGCATGAAACGCATGGTCTGGGCAGCCTCCAGGACAGCCCACAGTTCCTGGTCCGTGGCGTCGGGGTCCGCCATCCGCAGGTTGTCTGCGATGGTTCCCGTAAAAAGGTGGGAGTGCTGGGGCACGATAGCCATGGCAGCGCGGAGTTGGTCCAGGGGCAGGTGGCGGATGTCGTGGCCTGCAAGGGTGATGCGGCCGTGGGTGGGGTCCAGGAAACGCGGGATCAGGTTCAGCAGCGTGGTCTTGCCGCTTCCGGTGGAGCCCACGATTGCTGTGGTGGTACCGGGAGCTGCCGTGAAACTGATGTCCGCGAGCACGGGCGCTTCTGCTCCCGGATAAGAGAAGGCAACATCGTGGAACGCCAGCGTTGCCTGCCGCCCCGGCAGCACGGCGCCGGGCGGCGGAGGCGCGGCTGCCTTGTCACTGGCTGCCTTGTCGCTGGCCGCTCGGTCACTGGCCGCAGTGTGATTGCCCGGATCGCCGACGGACGGCTCGGTGTTAAGGACCGCCTGGATGCGTTCCGCGCAGACTGCCGCCCGCGGCGCCGTCATGAGCACGTACATGGACATCATGATCGCCAGCAGTATCTGCATGATGTAGGCGATGAACGCCGTGAGCGCCCCAAGGTTCATCTGGCCTGCCTGGATCCGGTGCCCGCCGAACCACACCACCGCAACCGAGCTGGTATTGACCACCAGCATGATGATGGGCAGCATCCCCGCCACCAGGAGCGCGGACTGCAGGTTGTTGGCGGTGAGGCCGGCGTTGGTTTCCGCAAACCGCCGGACCTCATGGCCCTGGCGGACAAAGGCGCGGATGACATCCACCCCGATGATCTGCTCGCGAAGAATCCCGCCGGACCGGTCCAGCAGGTCCTGGCCCTCACGGTAGAGCGGAATCAGCCGCCTGACAATCAGGTACATGATCAGCAGGAGCAGGGGCACGATGACGATCACCACCAGGGACAGCGCAACATCCTGCTGCACGGCCAGGACGATGCCGCCTACGCCCATGGCGGGCCCGGCAAAGAGCATGGTGAAGACAAGCACCGCGAAGGCCTGGATCTGCTGGACATCGTTGGTGGCGCGGATGGTCAGGCTCTGTGTTCCGAACAGGGCCACGTCCTGGGAGGACAGGGACTGGATCCGGGTGAAAACCTCGGCCCGCAGGCGGTGCCCGATCCTCATGGCCACCACCGCCCCAAGGTAGCCGGCAGCAATGGCGGACGCTGCCTGCACCACGGCAATGACGGCCATGAGCACGCCAAGGCGCGAGACCACCCCCGCCTCCCCTGCGACAATCCCGTCATCGATAATGGCGGCGTTCACGGTGGGCAGCAGCAGGTTTGCCGCCGCCTGGATCAGCTGAAGGAAAACGATCGCCCATACATACGCGTATTGACCGGCAAGCTGCCGCTTCACGAGTCCGACCAGCAAAATACCCCCTGTAAATGCATGGGCCGAAGAGGGGGCCAGCGGCTTGACCCCTAAACCACAGTCGCCATTGTAAGCCAGATCACTTTTCACTGCTGTCACAGCCTGTGACGGGCGTGGAAAACCCGTGGGCCGGGTACCGGTTAGCCGGCTTTGCGGCCCACTGCGAAGATGCGGCGGAAAGGCAAAACGGTGCCGTGGACCCCGCGGGGGTAGGCGTCCCGCAAAGAGGCCGCGTACTCGGTCTCGAAACTCCTGGCGTCCTCCTCGCCCAGGGCGGCCATCACAGGCCGCAGTGCCGTGCCCCGGACCCATTCCAGCACGGGGTCCGGCCCCGGCAGGACCTGCAGGTAGGTGGTTTCCCACGCATCCGCCGCGCAGCCGGCGTCGAGCAGGATCCGCAGGTATTCCTCCGGCTCCCCCACGGCCTCCCCGCCCCGCAGCACACCGTCCAGCTTTGCAGCCCAGCGGTCCGACCCCGCGATGTCCCGCATCAGGGAGTGCGAGGGGGCGTTGAAATTTCCGGGTACCTGCAGGGCGAACCAGGCCCCCGGCCGGAGCACTTCCAGCCACTTGCGCATCATGTCCTGGTGGCCCGGAACCCACTGCAGGGCGGCGTTGCTGACCACAACGTCCGTCTCCGGACTGGGCATCCAGCCCTCGATGCCGGCCTGCTCAAAGCGAAGGGAGGGCTTCTCCTCCGCCAGTGCCGACGCCTTTGCCAGCATGTCCGCGGAGGAATCCAGGCCCAGGACCCGGGCGCCCGGCCAGCGGTCAGCCAGGGTTGCCGTCAGGTTCCCTGGCCCGCAGCCCAGGTCGACCACGCGCTTGGGCCGGTCGGCATGGATCCGGGCCGTGAGATCGAAGAACGGCCGGTTCCGGTAGTCGCCGAACTGGACATACTTGGCGGGGTCCCACTTCATGAATCTCTCCAGCTTCTGACGCGCACACGGGCAAGGCGTAGCCTAACCCGCCAGGGACTCCGGGTCCGGCCGCAACGTGGCACTAAGGTTGAAGTCAATGAAACTCGTTGACCAGCTGATCGATCTGCCCGCCCCCGCCCCATCCGCCGCCGTCGACCCCGACGCCCTTTACACCCGGTTCGTGGAGTGGACGGAAAGCCGGGGCCTGTCGCTGTACCCGGCACAGGACGAGGCCATCATGGAGCTGGCAACCGGGGCGAACGTCATCCTGGCCACGCCCACCGGCTCAGGGAAGTCCCTGGTGGCCATTGCGGCGCACTTCCAGGCCATGGCCCAGGGCCGCCGAAGCTATTACACGGCACCGATCAAAGCCCTGGTGTCCGAGAAATTCTTCGCGCTCTGCGACATCTTCGGAGCAGAGAACGTGGGCATGATCACCGGCGACTCCGGGGTGAACCAGGATGCTCCCATCATCTGCTGCACCGCCGAGATCCTGGCCAACATCGCGCTCCGGGAAGGCGCCGCAGCCGAACTCGGTGCGGTGATCATGGACGAGTTCCACTTCTACTCCGACCCGCAGCGCGGCTGGGCCTGGCAGGTCCCCCTCCTGGAGCTTCCGCAGGCCCAGTTCCTGCTGATGTCCGCCACCCTGGGCGATGTCACCCGGTTCGAGGAGGGGCTAACGGCGCTGACCGGACGTGCGACCACCACCGTCAGTTCCGCCGAACGGCCCATTCCGCTGCACTACTACTACCACCAGACACCCGTCCACGAGACGCTGGAGGAGTTGTTGTCCACCCGGCAGGTGCCCGTCTATGTGGTGCACTTCAGCCAGCTCGAAGCGATCGACCGTGCCCAGAACCTGATGAGCATCAACGTGTGCACCCGGGAGGAAAAGGACAAAATCGCGGAGCTGATCGCCAACTTCCGGTTTGCCGCGGGCTTTGGGAAGACGCTGAACCGCCTGGTCCGCCATGGGATCGGTGTGCACCACGCCGGAATGCTGCCCAAGTACCGGCGGCTGGTGGAGCAGCTGGCGCAGGCGGGGCTGCTGAAGGTCATTTGCGGCACGGACACCCTGGGCGTGGGCATCAACGTCCCCATCCGGACGGTGCTGCTCACGGCTTTGAGCAAGTACGACGGCGTCCGCACCCGGCTGCTCAACCCGCGTGAGTTCCACCAGATTGCGGGCAGGGCAGGCCGTGCGGGCTACGACACCGCCGGGACAGTGGTGGTGCAGGCACCCGAGCACGTGACTGAGAACGTCAAGGCGATGGCCAAGGCCACCGCCAAGTTCGGCGATGACCAGAAGAAGCTGCGCCAGGTGGTGAAGAAAAAGCCGCCCGAGGGCTTCGTCTCCTGGGGTGAGCCCACGTTCAAGCGGTTGGTGGAATCGGTACCGGACCCGCTGACGTCCAGCTTCACGGTAACGCACGCCATGTTGATGAACCTGATGGAGCGGCCCGGCGACCCGTTCGCGGCGGCCCGGCGGCTGCTCACCGAAAACCACGAGCCGCGCGCTTCCCAGCTGCGGCTGATGAAGAAGGCCCTGGGCATTTACCGGGAACTGCTGGCCGCCGAAGTGATCGAACGCATCCCGCCGGAGGAGCAAGGCCCCGATGGCCGTTCCGTCCGGCTGACCGTCCATCTGCAGCCGAACTTCGCGCTGAACCAGCCGCTCTCCCCCTTTGCGCTTGCCGCACTGGAGCTCCTTGACCCGGAGTCGCCGTCGTACGCCCTGGACGTGGTGTCCGTGATCGAGGCGACCCTGGAGAAACCGCGGCAGATACTGTCGGCGCAGCAGAAGAAGGCGCGCGGCGAAGCGGTGGCCGCCATGAAGGCTGAGGGCATCGACTACGACCAGCGGATGGCCATGCTGGACGAGGTCACCTACCCCCAACCGCTCGCGGAGATCCTGGGCGAGGCGTTCGAGGTCTACCGGAAGGCCGCGCCGTGGGTGGGCGACTTTGAGCTTGCACCCAAGTCGGTAGTGCGCGACATGTACCAGCGGGCGATGAACTTTGGCGAATTCGTCCAGTTCTACGGCCTGGCCCGGTCCGAAGGAATCGTGCTGCGGTACCTTGCCGATGCCTTCAAGGCGTTGCGCCAGACTGTTCCGCAGGACATGCTTCGCGAGGACCTGGAAGACCTGATCGCCTGGCTGGGTGAGCTGGTGCGGCAGGTGGACTCCAGCCTCCTGGACGAATGGGAGGAGCTGGCCTCCGGGGCGGCGCCGACGCCGCATGACGCGCCGCCTCCCCCGCCGCCGTCGCTCACCTCCAACATCCGCGCCTTCCGGGTGATGGTGCGCAACGAGATGTTCCGGCGGGTGGAACTGTTCGCTGACGAGGACGCCACGGCGTTGGGCGAGCTCGACGGCGGTTCCGGGTGGGGTGCCGAACGCTGGGAAGACGCGCTGGACGACTACTTCGACGAACACGATGACATCGGGACCGGGCCCGACGCCCGCGGTCCGGGCCTGCTCATGATCACCGAGGAACCCGGAACGTGGAAGGTGCGCCAGATCTTCGATGACCCGGCGGGCAACCACGACTGGGGGATCTCCGCCGAGGTGGATCTTGCGGGCTCGGATGCCACCGGGACAGCGGTGGTCAAGGTGACGGAGGTTAACCGGCTCTGACACCGACCTGGCCGGGGCAGCCGTCCCGGCGCCGGCGGTAAGCTCGGAGAATGAGTGCAATCCGCCCCGCAACCCGCCACGACGTGCCCGCCATCCTCCGAATGATCCATGAACTGGCCCATTACGAGAAGGAACCCGACGCCGTCCGGAACACGCCCGAGCGCCTGGAACAGGTGCTCTTCGGCGACAACCCCCGCGTATTCGCGGCCATGGCCGAAAACGCGGCGGGCGAGGTGCAGGGCTTCGCGCTGTGGTTCCTGAACTACTCCACCTGGGAGGGCGTTCACGGGATCTACCTGGAGGACCTTTACGTCAGCCCGGAAGCCCGGGGCGAAGGCCACGGCAAGGCGCTGCTGCAGCACCTTGCGGCGATCGCGGTCGAGAATGGCTACGCACGGGTGGAATGGAGCGTGTTGGACTGGAACGAGCCCTCCATCAACTTTTACCGCCGCCTGGGTGCGCGCCCCATGGACGGCTGGTCCACCTTCAGGCTGACCGGCGAATCACTGGACCGGTTCGGCCGGGCCACGTCCCGCGACTCCCTTCCCGCTTCTGCCCGTGGCTGACGCGCGCCGGGTCCAGGCGACCGCCGTCGGGCATGACGTCAGGGCCCGGCATGAATTCCGTGGCATGCGCACGGTGGAGCACTACTTCACAGTCCCGCTGGACCATTTTGCTTCGGAGGACCATGCCCTGGCCGGCGGCCAGCCTCGCGGCGAAACCATCACGGTTTTCGCCCGGGAGTACGTGTCTGCCGCGCACAGCGAAGAAGCCGCCGCGCGGCTGCCCTGGCTCCTCTTCCTGCAGGGCGGCCCGGGCGGCCGCGGCAACAGGTGGGGTTCCCTGGGTGGCTGGAGCAAAGCCGCGGCGCAGGACTTCCGCATCCTGATGCTTGACCAGCGCGGCACGGGCCTCTCCTCGCCCATTGACCGGAACACCCTGCCCGGCCGCGGAAGCGCGGCGGAGCAGGCGGCCTACCTGGAGCACTTCAGGGCGGACTCGATCGTGGCGGACGCGGAGTTGATCCGCCACGCCCTGGAATCACCGCCCTGGACGATTTACGGCCAGAGCTACGGGGGCTTCTGCGCGCTTACCTACCTGTCCTTCGCACCTGCGGGCCTGCGCGAGGTGCTGGTAACCGGCGGCCTTGCCCCGCTCACCGGTTCCGCGGACGACGTGTACCGGGCCACGTACCAGCGGGTTGCGGCCCGCAATGACGAGTACTTCCGCTGGTATCCCGAGGACAGGAACGTTGTGAAGCGGATTGCCCGCCACCTGCGCTCCACGCCGGAGTTCCTGCCCGACGGCGGCCCCCTCACCGTGGAGCGGTTCCAGATGGCGGGGGCGTTCCTGGGCGGCAACACGCGCGTGGACAGCCTCCACTACCTGCTCGAGGACGCCTTTGTGGACACGGCGGCCGGACCGCGCCTGTCCGACGCGTTCCTGGAGCAGCTCCAAGGCGTCATCTCCCGCCGGTCCAACCCGCTGTACGCGCTGATGCACGAATCCATCTATGGCCAGGGCCAGGCCACCGATTGGTCAGCGTGGCGGATGCTCGGCGAAAACCCCTGGTTCCGGCCGGATGCCGACCCGCTGCTGCTCACCGGGGAGATGGTGTATCCGTGGTACTTCGAGCAGGACCCTGCCCTCCGGCCACTGCGGGAAGTGGCGGAACTGCTGGCCGGCAAACAGGACTGGAAGCCGCTGTACGACGCGCGGGTACTGGCCCGCAATACTGTTCCCGTGGCTGCGGCAGTCTACTCGGACGACATCTACGTGGACCGGGAGCTTTCGCTGCGGACCGCCGCTGCGGTGCGCGGGCTGCAGGTCTGGGAGACGGCGGACTTCCATCACGACGGAATCGCCGACGACGGTGAGCGGATTTTTGCCCGCTTGCTGGGCATGGTGCGGTCAGGCGGCCGCTGACCGGCGGTGTGACAGGCGCGTGGCCACCGCTGCGGCCAGGACGGCCGCCCCGATGGTCCCGCCCAGAAGGTTCAGGCCCAGGTAGCCGGCAACACCCAGGACAAGTCCCGACACCGCGCCGCCCAGAGCCCCCGCGGCCCCCATCAGCATGTCGGAGACACCCTGGACCGCCACCCGGGCTTCCTGCCCCACGCTTTCCGCCAGGAGCGTGGAGCCGGAAATCGTGGCCGCAGACCAGCCCATGCCCAGCAGGACCAGCCCGGTGGCCACCGCGGCGGTTGAGGACTGGCCGAACCCGGCAACGGCCACCGCCGCGATCAGCAGCGTGAAGCCGATCATGATGGTCTCCATCCTGCCCGCCCTGTCGGTCAGCCAGCCCATGACCGGGGAGAGCGCAAACATCCCGGCGATGTGAAGTGAGATGGTGAAGCCTATGATGACCAGCACGTCCCCCTCGGCAACGTGCCCGGCGTGCGGACCGGGTCCCTCCACGAGGTGCTGGAGGTGCAGCGGCGTCATCGACATCACGCCGACCATCACCGCGTGGGCTGCCACGACGCCCGTCACCGCCAGCAGTGCTGTCCGCGATCCACGGATGGCACGAAGCCCCCGGCTGAGCGAACCCGGGGAGGCAGCTGCGGCGGCCGCGGAGACAGTGGGTGGGGCGTCCATGGGAGGGGCTTGCGAGGGGGCGGCGGCAGCGACCCCGGTTCGCGCTGCCGCTGACGGCGGAACGGCTCCACCAGGGCCGGCGGCCGCACGTTGGCGTGCCAGCAGCAAGGGGTCGGGGCGAAGGCCTGCGAACAGGATTACAGTGGCAATGAGGAGCCCGGCCCCGGAAATCACAAAAGGACCAGCAACCGGAGGCAGGCCCAATGCTGCCCCCACGGCTGTGCCCGGCTGGATCAGGTTGGGTCCGGCAACGGCGCCGACAGTCACGGCCCAGACCACGGTGGACAGCGCCCGCCCGCGGTGTTCGGCAGGAGCGAGATCGACGGCGGCAAACCTTGCCTGCAGGCTCGCGGCCGTGCCCACCCCTATGCCTGCCGATCCAAGCAGCAGCAGGACGAAGAGTCCGGAGACAACGGCCAGCACCATCAGCACGGCGCCTGCCAAAGCGGCCGAGAGACCGGCCACCTGCCCGGCCCGGCGTCCGCGCCGTTCCGCCAGCGATGCCAGCGGCAGTGCCGCGGCCGCGGCCCCGAGGGTCATCACCGTGGCAACGGCACCCGCCCAGGCGCTGGAACCGGAGAGTTCCACGGCCAGGATTGAGCCTATGGAGACGGTTGATCCCGTCCCAAGTCCACTGAATACCTGGGCCACGCTCAAGAGCACAACAGTGCGCCGCTGCACGTGGCGCACGTCCTGCTCCATCACAAGTGTGCGGGCCATGTTCAGAGCATAGTCCCGGCGCGGCGCACGCCACAGGGGTTTTTGCCCGCTGCCTCAGGAAGGGTTAAATGCCGGATCCCGGCCGCGCGTGCGGCCGGGATCCGGCGGATTTGAGCGGGCGGGGGCGCCTAGTCGACGTCGCTGTGGCTCCTGCGAACGTCTTCCTCAAGCCGGGGATCCATCTTGGCAGCCTGCGCCTTGGAGCTGACCAGGCTGGCGACCACGGCGATGATGATGGTGCCCACAATGACGGCAAGGGAGACGAACGTGGGAATCTCCGGCGCCCATTCGATGTGGTGTCCACCGTTGATGAAGGGCAGCTCGTTCACGTGCATGGCGTGCAGGACCAGCTTGACGCCGATGAACGCGAGGATGAAGGACAGTGCGTGCTTCAGGTAGATGAGCCGGTTCATCAGGCCACCGAGCAGGAAGTACAGCTGCCGCAGTCCCATGAGGGCGAAAAGGTTGGCCGTGAAGACAATGAAAGGGCTCTGGGTCAGGCCGAAGATGGCGGGAATGGAGTCAACCGCGAACAGCAGGTCCGTGAGGCCGATGGTGATGAAGACGATCACCATGGGGGTGAACACCTTCTTGCCGTTCACCGTGGTCCGCAGCTTGCCCCCGTCGAACTTCTCGGACATGGGGATGACCTTGCGGATCCTGGCAATCAGCGGGTTTTCCCGGTCTTCTTCCTCTTCGCCCTCGTCCTGGGCCTGCTTCCAGGCCGTCCACAGCAGGAATGCGCCAAAGATGTAGAACACCCAGCTGAACTGTTCGATGACGATGGCGCCCAGCATGATGAAGATGCCTCGCAGGACCAGCGCGATGATGATGCCCACCATCAGCACTTCCTGCTGGTACTTCCGGGGCACGGAGAACCTGGCCATGATGATGATGAACACGAACAGGTTGTCGATGCTGAGGCTGTATTCGGTGACCCAGCCGGCCACGAACTGGCTGCCGAACTCGGCACCCGTGAAAGCGAACATGGCACCGGCAAAGGCCAGGGCGAGGCTGACATAGAAGGCTACCCACAGACCGGCTTCCTTCATGGACGGCTCGTGCGGCCGCCGGACCACCAGGAGGAGATCGATCAGGAGAATCAGGCCAAGGACGACAAATGAGCCGACCTCGAACCAAACAGGCAAATCAAGCACAGGGAAGCCTTTCGCAGGGTACACAAAAATGGTGTAAGTCTCTCCGGCCTGCCTGTGCACTTGGTGCTGATGCGGCGGCCCGCTACGCCCGGCAGGGCAACTGTGCCCTGCGTGTTGACGATCGTAGCGCTTGGGATACTCCCCTACGTGCCATTAACTGTACCCCAGGGGGCTGACCGGCGCGCCCCGGGACGCGGGCGCACGTCGCTGGATAACGTTTTCCCCCAAACCGTTGACGGCCGCCGGCACGCTTGCAATAATCACGTCCAGGCGGGAAAGCGGTTTCTCGCTTCGACCCGGCGTCCCGGCGTCATTCCCAGAAAATCAAGGTTGGTCAATGAAGACTCCTCATCGCACTGGCGTGGTGGCCAAGGCCCTTGCCACCGCCGCCGCGCTGGCCATGCTGGCCAGCGGCTGTTCGTCCTCCCCCTCTTCATCGTCGGGCGACGGCGGAAACGTCACCATCCGCTTCACCTGGTGGGGCAACGACCTGCGGAACAAGCAGACGCAGCAGGTGATCGATGCATTCCAGGCTTCGCATCCCAACATCACCGTCAAGGCTGAGCCCGGGGTGTGGAGCAGTTACTGGGACAAGCTGGCCACCACCACGGCCGCCAACGATTCACCGGACGTGATCCAGATGGACCAGGCATACATCGCCGAGTACGGCGGCCGGGGCGCGCTGCTGGACCTGTCCAAGCAGGGCAACGTCGACACGTCCAAGATTGACCAGGACGCCCTGAAGTCCGGCCAGGTGAGCGGCAAGCAGTACGGCCTGAGCACCGGGCAGAACGCCAAGGCCGTGATGATCAACACCAAGATGTTCCAGGACTACGGGGTTCCCATCCCGGATGACAAAACCTGGACCTGGGACGACTACGCCCGGACCGCCGCCCAGATCGCGGCGGCTGCGGGCAAGGCCGGCCAGACCAACTACGGCAGCTCCTACTCCCTGACCGACTCCGACCTGAACACCTGGGCCATGCAGCACGGCGAGTCGCTGTACTCGGCGGATGGCGGCCTCGGCTTTGACGAGGGCACGGCAGCGTCCTTCTTCCAGAACGTGTTGAACCTGCGTAACAAGGGCGCCGCCCCACCGGCCAACATTGCCACCGAGGACATCAGCGCCCCCGTGGAACAAACCCTGTTCGCCACCGGCAAGACGGCCATGTCGTGGTGGTGGACCAACCAGGTGAATGCGCTCCAGTCCGCACTGAAGACCGAGGTGAAGATCCTGCGGGCACCCAGCTCCACCGGCAGCGCCAAGGACAACGGCATGTCCTACAAGCCGTCCATGTTCTGGTCAGTTTCCTCGCGCAGCAAGCACCCCAAGGAAGCCGCAGAAGTGGTCAACTACATGCTCAACAACCTGGATGCGGCCAAGACCATCCTGACTGAACGCGGCTTCCCCACCAACTCCGAGGTCCAGACGGCGATCGACCCGCTGCTGACCCCTGCGGACAAGGCCGCTGCCGCGTTCCTGAAGGACATCAAGCCGGACCTGAAGAGCGGTCCGCCGGTACCTCCCACCGGTTCCTCCGGCGTGCAGGCGCTTATCCAGCGGTACAGCACTGATGTCCTGTTCGACCGGAAATCCCCTTCAGATGCAGCGAAGGGCCTGATGCAGGAAGCAAAGGGAATGATCGACTCCGCCAGGAAGTAAGGCAACAGCACCACAGCAGAGAAAGCGCGACGGCGGGCACCCGGGGTGGGTGCCCGCCGTTTCCGGTCATGGCTGCGGCTGCCTGGAAAAGCAGCGCCTAGGCGTGGCCGGCCGCCTGCATCTGCCGCAGCTCCTTCTTCAGGTCGCTGACTTCGTCGCGGATGCGGGCCGCCACCTCGAACTGCAGTTCAGCCGCAGCGCCGTGCATCTGTTCCGTCAGCTGCTCGATCAGGCCCACCAGGTCCTCGGCCGGTGCAGCGGCCAGCCCGTCCGCACGCACCTGCGCTGCGCCCTTGGCGCCCGACTTGCTGCGCTTGGCACCCTTGGCCAGCCGGTTGTTGTTCAACAGTTCCTGGGTGTCGGCGTCCTCGCGGGCCAGCTGGTCCGTGATGTCCGCGATCTTCTTGCGCAGCGGTTGCGGGTCAACGCCGTGTTCCTTGTTGTAGGCCACCTGGATGGCGCGCCGCCGGTTGGTTTCGTCGATGGCGTTGGCCATGGAGTCAGTGATCCGGTCCGCGTACATGTGCACCTGGCCCGACACGTTGCGGGCGGCACGGCCTATGGTCTGGATGAGCGACGTTGAGGAGCGCAGGAAGCCTTCCTTGTCTGCGTCCAGGATACTTACCAGGGAGACCTCCGGCAGGTCCAGTCCTTCACGGAGCAGGTTAATGCCCACCAGGACGTCGAAGCTGCCGAGGCGCAGCTCCCGCAGGAGTTCAACGCGCCGCAGCGTGTCAACGTCGGAGTGGAGGTACTCCACCCTGATGCCGTGCCCCAGGAGGTAGTCCGTCAGGTCTTCGGCCATGCGCTTGGTAAGCGTAGTGACCAGGACCCGCTCATCCTTCTCCACCCGGGTGCGGATCTCGCCCAGCAGGTCATCGATCTGGCCCTTGGTTGGTTTGACGATCACTTCGGGGTCGATCAGCCCGGTGGGGCGGATGATCTGCTGGACGAAGCCGTCGGCCTTGCCAAGTTCGTACTTGCCGGGAGTGGCGGAAAGGTAGACGGTCTGGCCGATCCGTTCCAGGAACTCATCCCACTTGAGGGGCCGGTTGTCCATGGCGGAGGGCAGCCGGAAGCCGTGGTCCACCAGGGTCCGCTTCCGGGACATGTCGCCTTCGTACATGGCACCGATCTGCGGGATGGTCACGTGGGATTCATCCACCACCAGCAGGAAGTCGTCCGGGAAGTAGTCCAGCAGGCAGTGCGGCGCAGATCCGCCGGGGCGGCCGTCGATGTGCCGCGAGTAATTCTCGATGCCGTTGCAGAAGCCCATCTGCTGCATCATTTCGAGGTCGTAGGTGGTCCGCATGCGGAGGCGCTGCGCCTCCACCAGCTTGTTCTGGCCCTCCAGGACCGCCAGCCGCTCCGCGAGCTCGGCCTCGATGGTCTTGATGGCGCGGCTCATCCGCTCCGGCCCGGCCACGTAGTGCGACGCGGGGAAGACGTACATCTCCGTCTCCTCCCGGATGACATCGCCCGTCACCGGATGGAGGGTGTAGATGTTTTCCACTTCATCCCCGAAGAACTCGATCCGCAGCGCCAGTTCCTCGTACATGGGGATGATCTCGACGGTGTCGCCCCGTACCCGGAACGTGCCGCGGTGGAAGTCCATGTCGTTCCGGGCATACTGCATGGACACGAACTTGCGCAGCAGTGCATCCCGGTTCATCTCCTGGCCCTTGCGCAGCGTGACCATCCCTGCGATGTATTCCTCCGGCGTTCCCAGGCCGTAGATGCAGGACACGGTGGCCACCACGATGACGTCACGGCGGGTCAGGAGGGCATTGGTGGCGGAGTGGCGCAGCCGTTCGACTTCCTCATTGATGGAGGAGTCCTTTTCGATGAACGTGTCCGTCTGCGGGACGTAGGCTTCGGGCTGGTAGTAGTCGTAATAGGAAACGAAGTATTCCACCGCGTTATTGGGCAGGAGTTCGCGGAACTCGTTGGCCAGCTGGGCGGCGAGGGTCTTGTTCTGCACCATTACCAGGGTGGGGCGCTGCACCTGTTCGATGAGCCAGGCAGTGGTGGCGCTCTTACCGGTACCCGTGGCACCGAGCAGCACCACGTCCTTCTCGCCGTTGTTGATCCGCTCCGTCAGCTCCGCGATGGCCGCCGGCTGGTCGCCCGCGGGCTTGAATTCGCTGATGACCTCAAAGGGCGCTACAACACGGTTGATCTCCTGCGCAAGGCTCATGGATCTAATCTACAACCGGGCACCGACACTGGGCGGTACCGTCCGTTACAGGCGAACAGCCGCCCGTCCAAGGACCTGCCTCAGGACGCGTACGACGGCGGCACCCACCCTGTTGCCTCGGCCCAGGCGGACATGCGCGGCCAGGCAACGTCGGTGAACCAGGGCTCCTTGGCGTCCGCGTAGGCCCTGGTGGTGGCGGAGTCCGCGAAGCGTCCTGCCAGGTCCGCCTTGTGCGCTTCGTAAAGCCGGACCGCGGAGGGGTCAGTCCGCAGCCAGTCGCGGAACATCAGCGCGTAACGCCACCCGGCCGAGCCGGCGGCCCGGACATGGACGTTCACGGCCCGGCACGGGTCCGCGTTGGCGTGGAACCGCTTCTGCCATTCGGCATGATCAGGGGCGTTGGGCTTCGGGGTGTCCGATTCGGCTCCCCGTACTGCCGGGAAGCCGGCAGCCGCCAGGAGCGGCGCGATCCTGTCCGCGGTTTCCAGGTCCGGCACCGCCACTTGCAGGTCGATGACGTCCTTGGCGGCCAGGCCGGGAACGGAGGTGGAGCCGATGTGCTCCACGGTCAGGATGAGGCCGGGCGCAGCCGCTTCCAGCCGGGCCGCGATCCGGGCCGCCTGCCGTGCCCATTCCTTCCGGTGCGGCTCCAGCACCGGTCCCCCCTTCCGCGGTGCGCGGGTCCCGGCCGCCAGGTTGCGCGCAAACGGCACCAGCCGCCGGTCCCAGAGCCTGTCTACCTGCTCAAGCAGGTGCAGGATGGTGCCGGAGTTGTCCAGGACGACGTCGGCAGCGGCCAGCCGTGCCTCCCGGGTGGCCTGGGCGGCCATCCGCGCACGCGCCGCTTCGGCGGTCATGCCGCGCTGCTCCTGCATGCGTTGCATCCGCACCTCGTCCGGGGCGTCCACCACCAGCACCAGGTGGAAGGCGGCCCCCTGCCCCGTCTCCACCAGAAGGGGGATGTCCTGGACCACAATGGCGTCTTCCGGCGCCGCTGCCGTGATGGCGGCGGCGCGGGCGCGTACCAGGGGGTGGACGATGGCGTTCAGCGCAGCCAGGCGCTCCTGGTTGCCGAACACCGCCCCGCCGAGCCGTGCGCGGTCCAGCCGCCCGGCGCCGTCGAGCATGTCCGCGCCGAACTCCCCCACAATCCGCTCGAGGCCCTCGGTGCCGGGCTCAACCACCTCCCGTGCCAGCGCATCTGCGTCCACCAGCACGGCGCCACGTTCCTTCAGCCGCGCGGCCACCACCGATTTCCCTGAAGCGATCCCGCCCGTCAGCCCGATTTTCAGCACCCCGCCAGCCTACTAGTCCCCGGCCGCAGGTCCGCCGCCTGGAAGCAGGGAGGTGAGGCCGCCGGCGGGTGGGCCTAGACTGGGGCGGATGCAAGAGCAAGACAGCCGGTCAGGCACCTACACCACGCTGGCGGCCGGCCGGGACTTCCGGCACGAACTCGAGATCAAGCGCTCCCGATTCATCACGGTCCTGCGGAGGGCCGGCACGGAGGCTTCGGCCCGTGACCTGGTGGCGGACCTCCGCCGGGAATTCCACGACGCGCGCCACCATTGCTCGGTGTTTGTCCTTGGGCCGGACCGCACCATCCAGCGCTCCAGCGACGACGGCGAACCTGCCGGGACTGCAGGCATCCCCATGCTCGAAGCCCTGCTGAAGAGGGAGACCGCACCCGGGGTGACCGACCTCAGTGACACCAGTGCCGTCGTCGTGCGTTATTTCGGCGGCGTCCTGCTCGGCGCCGGTGGGCTGGTCCGGGCCTACTCCGAGTCGGTTTCGGCAGCCCTGGACCTGGCGCCCCTGGTCCGCCGCAGCAGGCTGCGGATCTGTTCCACGGCGGTACCGCACGCCGCCGCAGGGCGGCTGGAGAACGACCTGCGTGCCACCGGCGCCGTCATGGCGGAGACCAGCTACCAGGACCGGCACACGGTGCTGCGGATTGCCGTGCCGGACCACGCAGCCGCCATAGCTGCCGCAACTGACCGCGTCCTGCAGCTGACGGCAGGGTCTGCCACGCTCACGCCCGGTGGAACGGAATGGGTGGATGAAGCCATCACCTGAAGTGACCCTGGTGGACGTCGATGAAGCCGTAGCGGACCAGCTGCTCCAGCTGGCCAAGCGCGACGCCTCCCCGGATGAAGTGGCTCCCCCACTGGGCGGCCCCGGCTGGAACCTGGAGCGCACCGCCTGGTTCTACAGCTACCATCACGCTGCGGCCGCCGGGTTGGGAGGCCACGCAGCGGAAAAGTCCTGGGCCGTCTTCAGCGGCAGCCGGATTGCCGGCTCCGTGCGCCTCAAACGGAACGCTGGTGCCGACGTGCCTTCCGCGGAAACCGGGATCTGGCTTGGCCGGAGCTTCCGTTCGCGCGGGATCGGCACCGCCGCCCTGGACCTGGTCCTGGCGGAGGCCCGCCGGGCCGGCCTGAGGCGCGTCACCGCGCGTACCCTGGCTGGGAACCACCGCGCCCAGCGGCTGCTCGCGGCAGCCGGGGCGGCACTGACCTCTGACGGCGAAGGGACGGTCCTCGCCGTCGTCGACCTGTAGGCCCGGCTGACCGCAACGCCCCATGCGTTGTCTGGCAGCTGCCAGCCAGCTGTCGCGTTAAAGCACAACGGGCCCCCGCTTTCGCGGGGGCCCCTTGCGTCAGCCCGGAATCCGGGCCGGCGGCAATTAGTTGCCGGTCAGCTTCTCGCGCAGGGCAGCAAGTGCCTCGTCCGAAGCCAGGGTGCCGGCACCGGTGTCGGTGGCAGCAGGCTCGGAGGAGTAGCTGGTGGCGCCGGAATCGCCGTCACCGGACGTTGCGGCAGCAGCGTCGTCAGCAGCGTGCTGGGCAACCTGCTTCTTGTGGGCTTCCCAACGGGCCTGGGCGTCAGCGTACTGCTGCTCCCAAGCGGCGCGCTGGGTCTCGTAGCCTTCGAGCCATTCGTTGGACTCGGGGTCGAAGCCCTCGGGGTACTTGTAGTTGCCCTCTTCGTCGTACTCTGCGGCCATGCCGTACAGAGCCGGATCGAATTCGGTGCTGTCGGCGTCGACGCCCTCGTTGGCCTGCTTGAGGGACAGCGAGATGCGGCGGCGTTCCAGGTCGATGTCGATGACCTTGACGAACAGTTCGTCGCCAACGGAGACAACCTGCTCGGCCAGCTCCACGTGGCGCACGGCCAGCTCGGAGATGTGGACCAGGCCTTCGATGCCGTCTTCGACGCGGACGAACGCACCGAACGGAACCAGCTTGGTGACCTTACCCGGGACAACCTGGCCCAGGGCGTGGGTGCGGGCGAAGGTCTGCCACGGGTCTTCCTGCGTAGCCTTGAGCGACAGGGAGACGCGCTCGCGGTCCAGGTCGACCTCGAGGACCTCGACGGTGACTTCCTGGCCTACCTCGACAACCTCGGACGGGTGGTCGATGTGCTTCCAGGACAGCTCGGAAACGTGGACCAGGCCGTCTACGCCGCCCAGGTCCACGAAGGCACCGAAGTTGACGATGGAGGAAACAACGCCGGGACGGACCTGGCCCTTTTCCAGCTTGTTGAGGAAGGTGGAGCGGACCTCGGACTGGGTCTGCTCCAGCCATGCACGGCGGGACAGGACCACGTTGTTGCGGTTCTTGTCCAGCTCGATGATCTTGGCTTCGATCTGCTGGCCGATGTACGGAGCCAGGTCGCGCACGCGGCGCATCTCGACGAGGGATGCGGGCAGGAAGCCGCGCAGGCCGATGTCGAGGATAAGACCACCCTTGACAACCTCGATGACGGTACCGGTGACGACACCGTCTTCTTCCTTGACCTTCTCGATGTCGCCCCAGGCACGCTCGTACTGAGCGCGCTTCTTGGAGAGGATCAGGCGGCCTTCTTTGTCTTCCTTGGTGAGCACCAGGGCTTCGACCTGATCGCCAACGGAGACGACGTCTCCGGGGTCAACGTCGTGCTTGATGGAAAGCTCGCGGGAGGGGATGACACCTTCGGTCTTGTAACCGATGTCGAGCAGAACTTCGTCGCGGTCGACCTTGACGACGGTACCTTCGACGAGGTCTCCGTCGTTGAAGTACTTGATGGTCGCGTCGACTGCTGCGAGGAAGTCCTCAGCGGTACCGATGTCGTTAATGGCGACTACGGGGGTACCGGGCTTCTCGGTGGAGGTGATGGTCATGTAGTAGGGGCTCCGTTGTGGATAGTTAGTCGGTCAGGCAAACCGGCGCGCCCGCGTTATGGAACGCAGGCGCGATTCGCGGTGAATCCGACGGATCCTCCGGGTCATCCTGATTTTGTGGATTGCTTTCAATGCGCCCCGCGAGGGGACGCAAGTGCGTACACGTGGTACACGCCCGTTTATTCTAGTCGCTGCCCGCAATTCGGGTCAAAGCGGGCAGGCGCAGTACGCCGGTGGCGCGTTCACCCAGGACCGGACCCCATGCAGTCAACCGACCTCAGAAGTGGGTGAGGCAGTGCGTCGCCCGTTCGACGGCGAACATCTGCATGGCCGTCAACGCCGAACCTGCCGTGTGCTCCCGGATTTTGCCGGCTGCCGCCAGCGTAACCGGACTGACCCCGCCGACGTAGATGGACGACAGGGCGGACACATCGAGGGTCAGGTCCGCCTCCGCGGATTCCGGCAGGCGCTCGACGGCGGCCTGGCCGCCGTCGGACGAAAGGGCGTAGGTTCCAGCCGTGAGGCCGAGCGGGTCCAGGACTTTCAGCGCCAGGCGGCCTGCTGTTGGGTACTGCCGCCCGGAGAGTGCCTTGGGGACATCGAGGATGCGCAGCCAGAGCATGTCCCGGCTGTCCGAGGAGTCGATGCAGCGGGGATCGTCCAGGGCCCAGGCCAGGGGGTCGTCCAACGGGGCTTCCATCCAGGACACGCGGTCCACCAAATCGATGGCACCAAGGAACTGCCAGAGTTCCAGGTAGGCATCGTTGCTGCCGGCCAGCAGGTCCACTACTTCCACGGTGTAGGGCTCGGTGTCCCAGCCGAGGAACTTGTAGGAAACGTAGCCGTCAATGTCGCCGCCCGGGCCGTAGTGGAGCGCCACCTTGATGGCGGGGTCCTCCTTGCCGTCGCGGCCGAGCTCGCCCGACGCAAGCAGCCGATACCAGTCCTGCCGGCCTACGGACCCCGGAGTCAGCCGGTGCACCTGGTCGAAGACTTCAGGAGCCAGCTGCAGCAGGGCCTTGGGGTCGGCGACCTCCACGGTGCCGGTGGCCTGGTGCCGCAGGCTGAACCGCGCAGTGGTGTCCACCTTGGCAGTGCGTTCAAAGCTGGCCACGCCGTAGCCGAACCGGCCATAGATGGTTCCCTCTGATGCGGTCAGCGCCGCCACCGCCACCCCGTCGTCCTTCGCGAGCTGCAGGTCCTCGCTCATCATCCGCCGCAACAGCCCCCGCCGCCGGTGCGAGGTGCGGACGGTAACGGCGGTGACCAGGTGGGCTTCCACCAGGCGCCCGAAGCCTACGTTGAGGGTATTGCGCATGGTGCCGAAGGTGGCCACCGGCACGTCCGCGGGCAGCGACGAGGGCGCCACCGGGCCCGTTTGGTAGGCGCCGGTGAGGACGCGCCGGTCTGCCTCATACGTTTCGAGCGTCTTCGCGACGTGTTCCGGGGTGCGGGTGGATTCGTGGAAGCCGAAGGATACGGCGCGGCTCCAGGTTTCCGCCTGGGCGTAACCGTCTTTGCCCCTGGATACAGCACCAAAGCGCCGGATTTCGTAGTTTCCACTCAGATCAGCCACGCACCTGAGCCTAGCCAAGACCTCCGGCGCCTGGCCAGCATCAACACACGTTAGTGCCCGGCGTCGTACCAGCTGGGTCCGACGCCGATCTGGACTTCCAGGGGCACGCTCAGGTCCGCGGCTGCCGCCATCTGCTCGGTCACCAGTTTCTCCACGGCGGTTCGCTCCCCGGCAGCGACTTCCAGGACCAGTTCGTCATGGACCTGGAGCAGCATCCGCGATTTCAGGCCCTGCGCCTGCAGTTCGGCATGGACACCCAGCATGGCGCGCTTGATGATGTCCGCCGCCGAACCCTGGATGGGGCTGTTGAGCGCGATGCGCTCGGCGTTCTCGCGCAGCTGGCGATCGGTGCTGGTCAGGTCCGGCAGGTACCGCCGGCGCCCCTCAATGGTGGCGGTGTAGCCGTCAACCCGGGCCTGGTCCACCACTCCCCGGAGGTAGTCGCGGACGGCGCCGAAGCGGTCGAAGTAATCCTTCATCAGGGTCCGTGCCTCATCAACGGAAATCTCCAGCTGCTTGGACAGGCCGAAGGACGTCAAACCATAGGCAAGCCCGTAGGACATGGCCTTCACCTTGGAGCGCATGGCGCTGGTGACCTGGTCCGTGGGGACGTGGAAGATGTTGGAGCCGACGAAGCGGTGCAGGTCCTCGCCGTCCCTGTACGCCTGGATCAGGCCCGCATCCCCCGAAAGATGCGCCATGATGCGCATCTCGATCTGGGAGTAGTCGGCGGACAACAGGCATTCGTAGCCATCGCTGACCACGAAGATGCCACGGACGCGCCGGCCTTCCTCGCTGCGGATGGGGATGTTCTGCAGGTTGGGGTTGTTGGACGAGATCCGGCCGGTGGCGGCCACGTTCTGGGCGTAGGTGGTGTGGATCCGGCCGTCCTCCGCCACGGACTTCTTCAACGATTCGAGCATCTGGCGCAGCTTGGCCGCCTCGCGGTGCGCCATGAGCTGCACCAGGAACTCGTGCCCTGTCTTTTCCAGGAGGTTCTTCAGGGAAGCGGCGTCCGTGGTGTAACCGGACTTGATCTTCTTGGTCTTGGGGAGCTGCAGTTCGTCGAACAGGACGGTCTGCAGCTGCTTGGGCGAGCCCAGGTTGACCTCGTGGCCGATGGCAGCGAAGGCCTGTTCCTGCGCCTGGTCGATCACCCGCGCGAGGTCGGCAAGCTGTTCATCCATCTTGTCCATGTCGATGGCGATGCCGGCGAGTTCCATGTCGGCGAGGACCCGGCTGACCGGCAGTTCCAGGGTGGACAGCAGTTCCTCCGCCTTGCGCTCCTTGAGCTCGTCCTCGAAGTAGCGGCTCAGGGCCAGCACGACGGCGCCGGCCTGGACCAGGGCGTCGGCGGCTGCGGTGTCGTCGCCGTCGAACGACAGTTCCAGCTGCCCGGCCTTGGCCGTGGCGGCGGGGATTCCCACGTTGAGGTGGTGCTGGGCGAGTTCGGCGAGTTCATAGGTGCGGCGGTCCGGCTGGATGAGGTAGCCCGAGATGGAGGTGTCGTCCACCACGCCCTCCAGCTCCAGGCCGCGGGCAGTGAGTGCCTTGAGCGCGGCCTTGAAGCCGTGCATCACCTTGGGTGCTTCGGGGTCGCGCAGCCATCCGGCCAGTACATTTTCGGTTTCGGCGTCCTGGCCGGCGAGGTCGACGTAGACGGCGGCGTCGCCGCGCACGATGGCCAGCGCGGCGGCGTCCTCGCCAATGCGGCCGGGCACGAGGTCCACAGCGAGGGCGGTCCGCTGGCCGGCGCCTGCGGCCAGGAAGGCGGCCAGTTCGGCGGCACCGGCAGGCGTGGTGTAGTGCGGTGTTTCGATGCTGTCGCGTTCGGCGGCGGGAGTGTCAGCGTCGCCGTAGAGGGCAAACAGCCGGCCGCGGATGGCCTTGAACTCCAGCTGGTCGAAGAGGTCCTCAATCGCGGCCTGGTCGGGGCGCGGCTGGTAGAGGTCGTCCAGGGTGACGGGGAGCTCAAGATCGGTGTGGAGCTGGTTCAGCCGGCGGTTGCGCTTCACGGCGTCGACGTTCTCCCGCAGGGCGTCGCCCACCTTGCCCCCGATGGAGTCAAGGTGCTCCAGGACGCCTTCCAGGCCGCCGTACAGGTTGATCCATTTCGCCGCGGTCTTGGGCCCGACGCCGGGCACGCCCGGCAGGTTGTCGGCCGTCTCCCCCACCAGGGCGGCAAGGTCCGAGTAGCGGGACGGGCTGACGAAGTATTTCGCTTCAATGGCCGCAGCGTCCATCCGCGGGATGTCGCTGACGCCCTTCCGCGGGTAGAGCACGAAGACGTTGTCCGTGATGAGCTGGAAGGCATCCCGGTCACCGGAGACCAGCAGGACTTCGAATCCGGCCTTTTCACCCATGGTGGCGAGCGTGGCCAGGATGTCGTCGGCCTCGTAGCCGGGCATTTTGATGGTCTTGATGCCCCACGCTTCCATGACCTGCGCGATGAGGTCGATCTGGCCGCTCATCTCGCGGGGGGTTTCGTTCCGGCCGCCCTTGTAGTCGCTGTACTCGGTCTTCCGGTGGGTGGATTCGTCCGAGACATCGAACGCCACCGCGATGTGGGTGGGCTGCTGCTCCTTGATGAGGTTGATCAGCATGGAGGTGAAGCCGTGGATGGCGTTGGTGTGCTGGCCGTTGGACGTGGAGAACTTGTCCGCGGGCAGGGCGAAGAAGGCGCGGAACGCCATGGAGTGGCCGTCAAGGACCAGCAGCCGGGGCTGGTCGGTGATGGGAATCACGGGCGCTTCCGTGGCTGAAACAGACCCACCGGCAGCGGGGGTGGCGGCTTTTGCAGCAGGCCTGGGCGTGGAGGACGAAAGCTGCGCGGCAGCCTCCTCAGCGATGGCCGAAGACGGGAAAGGGGCCGGTTTGGTTGTTTCACTCACAGGTGCCAGCCTAGTTGCCATGACAGACAATTTCACGCCGGGCGCTTTCGCGGAGGAGCTGGCGGCCGCCGGCATTCCCGACCACATGCACGGCTGGCTGGGCCGGTTTGGCGTTGGCGCCCTGGTGGTCAAAATGGGAATCCATTTCCTGGAGATGAGTCCGGAACGGACCGTTGCCACCATGCCGGTGGAGGGCAACACCCAGGTGGCAGGCATACTCCATGGCGGCGCGCACGTGGTGCTGGCCGAGACCCTGGGTTCGTTCTCCGCAGGGATGCACGCCGGTCCCGGCCGGCATGCCGTCGGCATCGAGGTCAGTGCCACGCATCACCGGTCCATTGCGAAGGGCATGGTGACGGGCACCTGTACGGCGATCCATTTGGGGCGCACGCTTGCCACCCATGAAATCGTCATGACCGATGCCCAGGGACGGCGCCTTTCAACGGCACGGATCACCAACATGCTCCGGGACGACGCCGGCTGAGGTACGTGCGTCAGGACCGCGGGCCCGTTCGCCCGGGCAGCAGATAGCGCAGCTCCACGATCCCCCTGCCCATGGTGCGGGACGCAGCCAGCTCAAGCGGCGGCGTCGGTCCTTTTACCGGGAGCAGCCGCTTCCCGCTGCCCAGGACCACCGGGATGACGGAAAGGATGATGTCGTCCAGCAGTCCGGCATCCGCGAACTGGGCCGCCAGGTTGCCGCCGCCCACTACCCAGATGTTCCTGTCCCCGGCCGCGCGCTCGAAGTCGGCCATGAACTCCAGGACATCCCCGCGGACGAACGTGATGTCTGCGCCCTCCGGGGCACGGTATTCGTGGTGCGTGAAGACGTAGCTGGGTGTGTCCGTGTACGGCCACCTGCCGGGCTCGTGCTCCATCAGCCAGGCGTAGGTTTCCCCGCCCATGACGATGCAGCCCACTCCGGACATGAACTCGCCGTAACTGTCGGCCCCGCCTTCGAAACCGTCGAACTGCAGGAGCCAGTCCAGATCGTCGGTTGACGTGGCGATGAAGCCATCAAGGGACGCGGCCACAAAATATTGGATGCGCGGCATGGCCCCAGCCTAGCCAAGCGGCCCAGTCCAGCCAATGGCCCGGGCCATGCCCGGGCTGCGGCTCTCCGGGCTGCAGCTTCCGGGAATGGCTACTTGGAGAAGTACGGAATGATCAGGTACAGCCCCACCAGGACAGCCAGGCCGCACAGGCCGAAGCAAGCATAAGCGAACGAGCGCTTCATGGCCGGGGACGTCTGTTCGGCGTCAGCGGCGATGGCCGTCAGCCGGACGCCGAGCGAGTAAAGGGTCACCACTGTTGCGGCAGCAACCAGCGTGGCGCCGGCAACGGTCAGGAGTTCCAACCACTTCATCGCCGATTCTCCTTGGGGTTGTTGGCTTTGGCGTCGGCCTTGGCTTTAGCCTTGGCTTCGGCCCGGGCGCGGGCCATGGCCTTCTTCTTGGCGAACCGGACAGCCTGGCCGGCTTCCTCCACCTCGACGGCGTTCTGGTGGCTCACGGAGGACTTGCGTGAGTAGAAGAACATGAAGAGCACCGCGGCGCTGCCGGCAATCGCGGCAATGAGCACGCCCACGACGCCGGTCTTCACCAGCAGGGCGGTCAGGGCACCGACGATGCCGGCGGCAGGCAGGGTGAAGAGCCATCCCAGCGCGATCTTGCCCACCATGTTCCAGCGGACGGTGGTCCCGCGGCGTCCCATTCCGGAGCCGATGACGGAACCCGAGGCTACCTGCGTGGTGGAAAGGGCGAAGCCAAGGTGGGACGAGGCGAGGATGGCGGACGCAGTGCTGGTCTCGGCCGCGAAGCCCTGGGCGGGCTTGACTTCGGTCAGGCCGGAACCCATGGTGCGGATGATCCGCCAGCCGCCGGCATAAGTACCGATGGCGATGGCGAGGGCGCAGGCGGCGATCACCCAAAGCTGGGGACCGGACCCGGGCGCCTGGCTTCCGGCGGCGATCAGGACCAGCGTGATGATGCCCATGGTCTTCTGGGCGTCATTGGTTCCGTGTGCCAGGGCCACCAGGCTGGACGTGAAGACCTGCCCCGTGCGGAAGCCGCCGCGCTTCTGGGTGAGCTTGGTGCCCGTCTCGGGATCGTGGCGTGACGTGAGGGCGTAGGCAAGGCGCGTGCAGACGTAGGCGGCAAGGCCTGCGATCAGCGGTGCGAAGACCGCCGGAAGAATGACCTTCTGAAGGAGCGTCTCAAGGTTGACGGAGTTGAACCCTGCGCCGACGATGGCCGCGCCGATCAGTCCGCCGAACAGTGCGTGGGATGAGCTGGAGGGCAAACCCTTCAGCCATGTGACCATGTTCCACAGGACGGCCCCCATCAATCCGGCGAAGATGATCTCCGGCGTGATCTGGACGCCGCCGGACCCTTCGCGGATGATGCCGCCGGACACTGTCTTGGCCACCTCGGTGGAAAGGAAGGCGCCCACCAGGTTCAGGACGGCTGCCAGGGCCACGGCTGTCCTGGGCTTGATGGCACCGGTTGCGATGGGCGTTGCCATGGCGTTCGCGGTGTCGTGGAAGCCGTTCGTGAAGTCGAAAAATAGTGCCAGTGCGATGACCAGCGCCACCATGAAGGTGATATCCACCTGTTGCCCAATCTGCAGAGTCGACGTTCAGCAGTTTCTCTTACCCGGCTGCCTTGGACAGCATAGTTCACCAGTTGTTTGCTTTGGAATGACTTGCGGCGATGGCACAACCGGCGGGAAACCTTATCGATCGTACGCGTACCGGGCAGGAGGTCAAAACACGGGCCCGGCCAGGAAAGAGCGGAGCACGTCCAGCTCCGCGGGCGTGATTCCCTGCCGCGGATGGGGCGACACCGTGAGGATGCGCCTGCCCAGGAAGCGTGCCCATGATTGTGCTTCAGCCTCGAACGCCAGCTGGTCATCCACCCACGCCACCGAGTCGGGTCCGGTCTTCTCGACGTCGCCCTGGATGGCCCGGAGCTTCCACCAGACGGCCCCGCCTGCTGCCCCGTCCGCGGCAAGGTATGGCCAGCCGCTGCCCGCAAGTCCGACGGCGGGACACAGGTATTGGGGCGCCAGCTCCTCCCAGCTGGTAAGCCAGACACAACGCAGCCCGGGCGTCATGGCCAGGGAGTTGAGCCCCGATACGAGTTCTGCGGCGAAGGTGACGGGCAACAGCCCAGCGTCGGCGCGCTGCCAGGCGGACCCCCAGCCGGTGGTTCCCTCCGGGCCGAACGGGCAGACCACGCCGTCGACATCCAAATAAAGCGTCCGCCGCACGCTGCACCTGCAGGGGCTTCAGCCCTGGTGGAACTGCGGCGGCCTGGGACCTGCATCCAGCGGCGGCGCGATTCTGCCCTCAAGGGCCGCCACTGTGACGTCCGGCAGGACGATGAGCCCGTCCAGCTCACGCCGGGCCCGCTTGTAGGCAGACTGCCGTTCGGCCGGGGTAGCCGCATGGTTCTCGGCAATCATGAGCAGTTTCCGTGCCACGGCAAGCCGTTCGCGTTCGGGGCCGCTGAACTTGCTGTCCCTGATCCGTATGGCTTCGCGCTCGGCCACATCCAGGGCCACCACGAAGTTGTTCACGGCCTGCCGGTAGGCGTCAAGGCCGGCCACTGATGTCAGGTCTTCGGCAGAGGGTGGCCGCAGGCCGTCGGCTTCGCGTTTGGCGCGCAGGAAGGCGACCGTGAGGGGTTCCCGGACGTCCGTCATGAGGGGAAAGTCAATGAGCTTGCCCACGTCGAGCTCATAGTCAAGCCATCGCCGGTTGGTGGCATCGTGGGTGGCCATGAGCGACTTCACGTCGGCCACCGACGCCCTGTCAGCTTCGCGTGCCTGGTTCTGGAGTTTGTCCTGGTTCTGGAGTTTGTACAGTTCGACCCGGCGCCGGTACCGGCGCTCGCCGGCACGCCGCCAGCCGCCTGCCCAGCGGCCGGCCACCGCCATCAGTGGAAACACCATCCACCACTTGTCGTACAGGAACTCCATGAGGGGCCTCACGCATCAATCCTCCCAGCCCGGGGGCCCGGCCTCAAGGCGCAGGGGCAGATCCATGCAGGCTGGCCGGCCGGCACTCCCCCTCCACGTCCTCAGGGTCCTCAGGGTGCCGGCGTGGCCTGCGATGCGTTGACGTTGACCAGCCAGGCGACTCCGTACCGGTCGGTGCACATGCCGAAGATGTCACCCCACGGCGACTTTTCCATGGGGACAGTCACCGCGCCGCCATCGCCGCTGAGCTGCTCGTAGTAGCCGCGAAGCTCCACTTCATCATCGCCGCTGAGCGAGATGGAGATGGCGGAACCCGGGTGGTACTCCATGCTGTTGGGGGTATCAGCGCCCATGAGGACCAGGCCCTGGGTGGTGGTCAGCATGCCGTGCATGATCTTTTCCGCTTCCGCAGGATCCTCGCTGGCCTGGAAGTCACCAAAAGTGCTGAGTGTCAGCTCGCCGCCGAACACCTGCTGGTAGAAGTTCAGTGCCTCACGGGCATTGTCCCGGAAACTTATGTAGGGATTGAGGATTGTTGGCATGGCAGGTTCTCCTTCACAGGGGCCGGAACTGCTTCGGCCGGAACGCGGGCAGACAACATCCTGCCCTATCCGGCCGCCACCCGGTAGGGGAAGTCTCCCCTGTTCATCCCGTGTTCCGGGGTTTGAATGTCAGGGGACGAAACTGTTTCCGTGTCGAGGCATATCCCGCAGGAAAGGGTGCGGCGCGGGCCGCGGGAACGTAGGCTCGGGGCATGGCCCGATTCTTTGATGTGCATCCCCAGGACCCCCAGCCGCGCGCCATCGCGCAGGCAGTGAACATAATCCGCGACGGCGGCCTGATCGCCTACCCCACGGATTCCTGCTACGCGCTGGGGGCGCAGATGGGCAACCGGGAGGCGCTGGACCGGATCAGGAGCATCCGGCACCTGGACGACAAGCACCACTTCACGCTGGTCTGCCGCGATTTCGCGCAGCTGGGCCAGTTTGTGAACATCGGCAACGACGTGTTCCGCAGCATCAAGTCCGTTACCCCGGGCAGCTACACCTTCATCCTGCCCGCCACCAAGGAGGTTCCCAAGCGCCTGCTCCACCCCAAGAAGAAGACGGTGGGCGTGCGGATTCCGGACAACCGCGTGGTCCAGGCGCTGCTCGCCGAACTGGGCGAGCCGCTGCTGTCCAGCACGCTGCTGCTGCCGGACGAGGAAGAGCCGCTGACCGTGGGCTGGGAAATCAAGGAGCGGCTGGACCACCAGGTGGATGCCGTGATCGACGCCGGGGACTGCGGGGCAGAGCCCACCACCGTTATTGATTTCTCCAGCGGGGTGGCCGAGGTGGTCCGGCGTGGCATGGGCGACCCGTCCCGCTTCGAATAAACCTGCTTCGAAGTAACCCGGGCCGCACCTGCGGTCCCGGGGCACTTTGGCGGCGCCGCCGTCGTATTTTCCGAGGGCGGCCGGCGTGTCCGTGCCAAAGTGCCCCGTTTTGGAGGGCGCAGTTCAGTCGTTGTTGGCGTCAGTCTGCTTTTTCGCCCGGCTGGGCTGGACCCGGGGCGGTTCGCCCGGCATCTTGGGGTAGTCCGGCGGGAAGGGCATCTCCCCCAGGCCGGCTTTGCAGTCGCGGTCCCACCATTCCAGCAGCGTGTCGATGGTCCCGGGCTTGGCGTTGAAGCCAGCCCAGGGGTCTCCCACCGTCTTCAACCGTTCCGGAACCGTGAGGATGGTGAAGTTCTTTGGATCCGCGTGTTCCAGTTCCTCCCAGGTGATGGGGCAGGACACGGGGGCGTGCGGCAGGGCCCGCGGGCTGTAGGCGCCGGCGATGGTGCGGTCGCGGTTGGCCTGGTTGAAGTCCAGGAACACCCGTTGGCCGCGTTCTTCCTTCCACCACGCCGTGGTTACTTTGTCCGGGATCCGGCGCTCCACTTCCCGGGCCGCGGCGATGACCGCGTGCCGGACGTCCAGGAATTCGCGTGTTGGTTCGACGGGTGCGTAAACGTGCAGCCCGCGGTTGCCGGACGTTTTGATGAAGCAGGTGAGGCCGGCCTCGGCGAGGACGTCCTTCAGCACCAAGGCGGCGGGAACGGCGTCGTCGAAGTCCGTGCCCGGCTGCGGGTCAAGGTCGATCCGCAGCTGGTCCGGGTTGTCCGTGTTCTCCGCCCGGGAGGGCCAGGGGTGGAAGACCACGGTGTTCATCTGTACGGCCCAGACGGCAGCTGCCGGTTCGTCAAGGACCAGCTGGGGGTGGGACCTGGCGCTCGGATACACCACCTTGACGGACCTGACGAAGTCCGGCGTGCCTTTTGGCGGGTTCTTTGAGAAGAACATTTCGCCTTCGATGTTGTCCGAGTACCGCTGGAGGGACACGGGCCGGTCCCCGTTGGCGGCGATGAATGCCTCCCCCACGTCGCAGATATACCTGGCGAGGTCCAGCTTGGTCAGGCCCAGGTCCGGCCAGAGGACGCGGCTGGGGCTGGAGATGCGCATTTCGCGCCCGCCGTTGGGACCCGGGACAGTGATGGTGGTCTGTTCGCTCGCCATGGGGACAACGTACACCCGGCCGCCGGCAGACACCGGCATATCCGCCGGCCTCCGGCATGATGGAGCCATGCCCTCATCCGATCAGCAGCTCATGGTCGCCGTCGGTGACGCCTCGTTTTCCGCCGTCTACGCCCGTCCCGGGAAGCCCACCGCCACTGTGGTGGTGGCGCATGGTGCCGGTGCCGGCAAGGACCATCCGTTCCTCCGCGGCTTCAGCGACGCCCTGAACGGGCTGGGCCTGGCCACCCTGCGCTTCAATTTCCCGTACCTGGAGGCAGGGCGGAAGTTCCCAGACCGCCCTCCGGCTGCCATCGCTGCCTGGCGGGCCGCCATGGACACAGCCCGCGCCCAGGCGGAGGCCAACGGCGGCAGCGGCCCCGTCTGGGCGGCGGGCAAGTCGTTCGGCGGCAGGATGGCGTCCATGGCCGTTGCCGACGGCATGGAGGCCACAGGCCTGGTGTACCTCGGCTACCCGCTGCATGCCCCCGGCAAGCCGGAGAAACTCCGGGATGAGCACCTGTACGGGATCACGGCGCCGATGCTGTTCCTGCAGGGAACGCGCGACACGTTTGCCACGCCCGACATCCTGGCGGGCGTCGTGGCCCGGATCGGATCCAACGCGGTCCTGCAGTGGGTGGAGGGCGGTGACCACTCCTTTGCCGTGGCGGGAAACAAGCGCCCCGCCGATGAGGTGGGTGCGTCGCTGGCGCTTCCGGTGGCGGAGTTCATCGCCGGGCACGGCTGACGCTGCTAGGCAGCGTCCTCGTGCCACCAGCCTTCCCAGGCGGCGGAGGTGAGCCGGCCTTCCGGGAACGTGCCGGTGTCGGTGTTGCGGGACCCGCCGGCCTCACTGCGTCGGCCGTCCAGCAGGAGGTTGAGGCTGTTCAAGAGAAACATGGTGTGTCCTTCCGTAGGGGAATGCGGACCACGTTGTCCGCGTACTTAAGAGCGTAGGGAAGGCATGTTTCAGCACGTCGACGCGACGTTTCGGCTGTGTATCGGAGTTCTCACGCAGCCTTCCCCGGCCGGAAAGAATCGGACGTGGTTTCAGTTCCGCTTGTTGGTCCGTGCCGTGGCGGGAGCCGACCAGGGGTCCTCCGGCCAGGGATGCCTGGGGTAGCGGCCCCGCATTTCGGCGCGCACCTGGGTGTACGGGCCGGACCAGAACGATGTGAGGTCGCCGGTGACCGCCAGCGGCCTGCGGGCCGGGGACAGCAGGTGGAACAGGACCGGGACACGGCCGCCCGCCAGGCGCGGGGATTCAACCAGCCCGAAACACTCCTGCAGTTTCACCGCCACCACGGGCGCGGCGGAGTCCCCACCTGGTTCCGGGTAGTCGATCCTGACGCGGGAGCCGCTGGGGACCTCCAGGTTTTCCGGCGCAAGCTCGTCCAGCCGGGCCGCTTCGGGCCAGGGCAGCAGCCGGCGCAGGGGGTGGGCCAGGTCGATTGAGGTGACCGGCTTCCCGGCCGCCAGGTCTTCCAGCTCGGGCCCCAGCCACTCTTCCAGCCGCCCAAGCAACGCCCCGTCCGACACATCAGGCCACGGCGCCCCCACCTCGCGGTGCAGGAAGGCGAGGCGGCGCCGCAAGGAGGCCGCCGCCGTCGACCACGAAAGGGCGGCAAGGCCGCTTGACCGCAGCGCGGCTTGCACGGCCCTCCTGCCCTGTTCGGCGGTGGGGCGCACGGGGGTTGCGGAGAGTACGACCGCTCCCAGCCGCCTGGTCCTGCGCGCGCTCAGCCGGCCGCCGCTGAATTCCGCGTCCACACTGTCGGACAGCAGGTGGGACGCCGCCGCTTCGGCAATGCCAAGGGTGATGGGGGCTGCGGCGCGGATCACGGCGCCCGTACCGGCCGCGTCCCTTCCCTCGGCGCGGGACACGTCGGCCACGGCCAGCCACTCGTGGCCTGACAACGTGCTGCCTGCCGGCAGCCCCGCCCTGGTCCCGGACGTCAGCAGGTACTGTCCGGCGCCGTCGCTGCCGGGCACGCGGCGGGCCACGCGGTCGGGAAAGGCGAGCGCGACGACGGCGCCCGCAGCTTCGTTTCCAGCGGCAGGGATGGCGGGAGGGGCCGTGGCGCCGTCCTGTTGCCGACCCGCCAGGGCGCCCAGCCGCCTGGACTCGTCCGCCCAGCGCCTTCCGGCCGGGCCTGTGTCGGCTTTGAGCTGGGCCAGCAGGCGGGTCAGGTCCGCTCCGGGTGCGCGGTGGTCCCCGGAGAGCGCGGCTACCACCCCGGCGGCGAACCGGTGTCCGGTGGAGGTGCCGCCGTCGAGCAATGCCCGGGCAAGCCGTGGATCGGCGGGGATGCCGGCAAGGGCGCGGCCCGTTGCAGTCACGTGGCCGTCACCGGACACTGCGCCCAACTCCCGGAGCACCTCAACGGCGTCATCCATTGCCTGGCCGGGCGGTGCGTCCGGCAAGGCAATCCCCTTCCCCCGGGGCGCGCCCCAGCAGGCAAGGGTCAGGGCGGCGCCGGTCAGGTCCGCCACCTTGATTTCCGGCGTCACGTGGGCGGGAGCGGCACCATATGCGTGCTGCGAGTAGCAGCGGACCACCGTCCCCGGGCCTTGCCGTGCGGCACGCCCGGCCCGCTGGTCGGCTGACGCCCTGGAACAGGACACGGTAACCAGCCCGCTCATGCCGCGGCCTGCGTCCCGCCGCGGTTCCCGGGCCAGTCCGGAGTCTATGACCAGCCGGACGCCGGGCACTGTCAGGGAGGACTCGGCAAGATCGGTCGAGACGATGATCCGCGGGAGGTCCCCGGGACCACGCCCCGCCACTGCCCTGTCCTGCTCGGCTGTCCCCACCTGGCCGTGAAGTTCCAGCACGTCAACACTGCTGCCCAGCCGGCTGCGCAGGACCGCTGCAACGTGCGAGACCTCCCTGGCCCCTGGCAGGAACACGAGCGCGTCCACGGACCCGTCGGCCGCAACGGCACGTTCATGGGCGTCCGCGGCTGCCGTGGCCACATAATCCAGGAAGGTGCGCGCCACTCCCCTCGCGTCCAGCCGGGCGGCGGGCGCCGGGAGCCACTGCACGTCCAGTGGATGGTTGACGGAGGGGCAGTCGACGACGGGTGCGGGCCCGGCGCCCTCGTCATCCCCCAGCAGGGCTGCGAACCGGGGCGCGTCCAGGGTTGCGGACATGGCGACGACGGCGAGGTCGCCGCACAGCGCACGGACCTCAGCGAGCATGCCGACCAGGAGGTCTGTTTCCAGTCCCCGCTCGTGCACTTCATCCAGGACGACGGCGGCAGTGCCCTCCAGCCCGGGATCTGCCAGCAGGCGTCGCAACAGGATGCCCGGGGTGACGAACTCAATCAGGGTGTCCGGGCCCGCCTGGCGTTCCCCGCGGACGGTGTAGCCCACGCGGCCAGCCATCCGGCTGCGGTCGAGCGCAGAAAGGCGCCGGGCGGCGGCACGGGCGGCAACCCGCCGCGGCTGGGTGACGACAACGCGGCCCCGCCGGCCGTGGAGGTTCGCCAGCAGGGGCGGTACGAGGGTGGTTTTTCCCGTTCCCGGCGGTGCCTGCACAACGGCGGCACCCGGGATACCATCACTTCCCAGTGCCTCCCGCAAAGCGGAAAGGGATCCTTCGAAGGCGAGTCCGGCACCGATCGCGCGGAGGTCGAAGGCGTCGGCGGCGGGGCGGCCCTCAGGAGGATTCATCCATCCATTCTCCCTTGGCCGGGGAGCTGTTTGCCGCTGCGGTCAGGGCTTGCCCTGGCCTTTGCCCTTGCCTTTGGCTTCCTTCGCGGGGTCCTGATGCTCCGGCCCGGGGGCCTGCGGAGCGGAGTCTGCCGGGACCGGCGCCGGAGCGACGGCCGGAACGGCGGGTTCCACGGGAGCGGCTTGGTTCGGCCCGGTGCCGGCAAGGGCAGGGTCTGCCGAAACGGCGCCCGGCGCTGTGTCAGGGGATGCTGCCGCGGACGCTGCTGCCACCTGCGTGGCGAGATCTGTCCGGACCACCGACAGTGCATTCTCGATGCTCCGGTACCGCGATGCCGAAAGCCGGCCATTTGCTGCCGCATCGCCCAGGTCCTTCTCGAGGGCCTGCAGGGCAGCCAGCGCCCCATCCATCCTGTTCTCGGCGGCGGCCTGGCTGATACTCAGCACCCGGATCTGGAACCCGCGCAGGACGTTTTCATCTGCATCCCCGGAACGGATGCCGGAGGCGCCGGCAACCAGCGCCGCCGCAACGACGGCGCAGCACAGGAGCATCAGGGCACGGACTCCGCGGCGACGCCGGGGTGCGGGATGCGAGGCGCGTTGCTCAGGAGTCAGCACCGGGTCCGCCGGTGCCTGCGCCTCAAGCGGCATGCCTGC
This sequence comes from Pseudarthrobacter sp. Pseusp20, assembly GCF_059492155.1. Taxonomy (NCBI): domain Bacteria; kingdom Bacillati; phylum Actinomycetota; class Actinomycetes; order Micrococcales; family Micrococcaceae; genus Pseudarthrobacter; species Pseudarthrobacter sp. Pseusp20. The sequence continues at coordinate 2,424,543 of NZ_CP168521.1, read as the reverse complement.
CCCGCAGCGGGACTGCGGAGGCGGTCCGGACGGGGAGTACAGTCACGGAGGCGAGCTCCGCCGCCGGGGGTGCCACGGGAGCGCTCCGCCGCTGGGATCCTGGCCGGGCCAGGAGATGCCGGATGCCGATGCGCAGTCCGGTGGCGAACAACAGGCCGATCCCCACTCCGAGGAGCACGTGCCCGGCCAGATAGTGCTGCGCGGCTCCCGGGCCGCGTTCTGCCGCCACCGCCGCACCGCCAACGGTCAGCACCAGTGACAGGGCCGTACCGAAAATTGCGCCCATAGCTCCTGCTCCCATCCCATTTAATCAGCAAGCTTACTAGTAATGCTCAGCAAGCTTACTACTGGATGGAGCTAAAGCAAGGGCACGGAGGCGGGGTCCCGGGGCATCGGCAATGCCCGGTGGATTGGGCGCGCCAGTCAGCCGGCCGCTTCGAGCAGGCGCTCCGCGGGGGCGAGTCCTGCATACCGGCCCTTGAAGAACAGCAGGGGTTCGGCGTCGTTCCGGGCACTGAGGTGCCGCACGGCAGCCACCGCAATGGTGTGGTCGCCGCCGTCGTATTCTGCATGGAGTTCGCAGTCCAGCCAGGCGAGCGCGTCATCCAGCACCGGGTTCCCCAGGGGCGAGGATGCGTGGCTGACGCCGGCGAACTTGTCCGTCCCCGAGCGCGCGAACTGGCCCGCGAGGTGCTGGTGTTCGGCCGGAAGGATGTTGATGGTGAAGGACCCGGCCCTTCTCAGTGCAGGCCAGGTGGTCGATGTCCGCGCCGGGCTGAAGGTGACCAGCGCCGGCTCCAACGAAAGGGATGCGAAGGACTGGCAGGTGAACCCGGTGGGCCCATCGGGGGTGGAACCCGTAATGATGGTCAGGCCGCTGGCAAACGTGCCGAAAATGTCCCGGAGCCGGCGCGGAGCAAGATCTGAAGTGACTGTCATGGAAATGGCCTCTCATCTCGATCGTTACCTCACCAAACCATCAGCAAATCGGCTCATTCAAGCCGCCTGAAACGCACCGACCCGCGGCGAAACGAATTGTCATGCCCGTACTTCCGGCGTCATCGGCGCGTGGCTTCAGGGACGCTGACGTGTCCTTGTTTGACGCAACAGAAGGACGTAACCAGCACTGGCCGGTCGGGACAGCCCCGGTTAAGGCCGCAGGTCGAGCGCGGCCAGCAGCCGGCGGACCGAGCCGCCCAGGTTCCACTCGCCGCCCAGCTGCTCCAGTTCCGCGCGCCGGTCGCCCGTGACGGGCTGCAGGCGGGCGCCCGCCTGGTCCAGGGTGGGAAGCTCCAGGTTCCGCACCAGGCGTACGACGGCGGGGGCTGCTTCCAGGTACGCGGAGGCAGCGGAGAGCTTGGCCCGGACAGGTGCCGACACGCCCGTGCCCGGCTCGTCAGCAGCCGCCAGCAACCCTTCGAGGGTTCCGTACTTCAGCAGCAGCGACGCTGCCGTCTTCTCGCCGATGCCCGCCACTCCGGGCAGGCCGTCGGAGGCGTCTCCGCGGAGTGTGGCGTAGTCGGCATACTGCTGGGGCAGCACCTTGTATTTGGCCACCACGGTTTCTTCCGTGATGACTTCGAGGTTCTTCATGCCGCGGGCGGTGTAAATCACCCGGACAGCCCGTTCGTCGTCGCACACCTGGAAGAGGTCGCGGTCACCCGTGACCACGTCCACCGGGAAGCCGGCATGGCTCGCATAGGTGCCAACGACGTCGTCGGCCTCGTGGTGTGCCGCGCCCACAATGGCGATGCCGGCCAGCTCCAGCACGCGGCGGATCATCGGCAGCTGCGCCTGGAGGCCCTCCGGAACCACCTCGATGTCGGCGCCGCCGGAAACTGCCTCGGCCACCCGGTGGGCCTTGTAGGTGGGGATCAGGTCCACCCGCCACTGCGGCCGCCAGTCGTCGTCCCAGCAGGCCACGAGGTGGGTGGCATGGTAGTCGGTGCTGAGCCTGGCGATCATGTCCAGCAACCCGCGGACCGCGTTGACCGGCGTTCCGTCCGGGCGGCGGATGCTGTCCGGCAGGCCGTAAAAGGCGCGGAAGTACAGGGAGGCAGTATCGAGCAGCATGAGTCGCCGGGGCATACCTTGATCCTGACACGGAATCGGCTACCTGGGCAGCAGCGGCTGGCAGTTGCCGAGGGTTTTACGGTTCGCCGGTGAGCGGCGGGCGGTCGATGACGCGGGGGATGTACTCGAGCAGCTGCAGGCGTCCGTCGAAAATCCTGCTGTCCACCATTTCCAGGGCGACGTCCGGATAGCCGTCATAGATGCGTTCACGTCCGGTACGCCCGGTGATCAGGGGGAAGACGACCAGCCGGAACCGGTCCACTAGACCCGCTGCCACCAGGGAACGGCAGAGGCTGAGGCTGCCGAGGGTGCTTAAGAGTTCGTCGTGGGTCCGCTTCATCTGCCGGACGGCCTCGACCGCGTCCCCGGCCACCAGTTCGGAGTTCGGCCAGCGGAGGGGTGCGGCCAGGCTGGAGGAGAACACCACTTTGGGAACGGCGGCAAGACCCGTCAGGGAGGTGCTTTCGTCCGGCGAATATCCCGTGCCCCCGGCGGCAGCATCTTCCGACATCCCCGACATGAGGCGGTAGGTGTTGGCCCCCATCAGGTAGGTACGGTCCCCTCCGGCCTCCTGCTGCAGCCAGGCCAGATATTCAGGACCTTCCAGGCCCCACCAGCCAGGCCATCCCTCGCCCGAGGCGAAGCCGTCCAGGGTGATGATCATGTCCACCATCAACTGGCTCATGGCGGCCATGGTATTCCCGCCCGCGAAGCCCGGCAAGGGACCAGTGACCCGGACTCACGGACCAGCCCGGACCGCAGAACCGGTCAGAACCAGTCGCCGTCGGCGTAGGCGCTGCGGACGTGCGCCCGGAGGTACTCCCCCACCACCGCGGCACCCAGGTCCCCCACCTCCGGCGCCACGACCCTGCCGTCAACGCGCTGCGCCATCCGCCGGATGAAGCGCTCCAGGCCGGGGTCGTTGCCCAGGCGGAAGAACGTGGTCTGGACGCCCGAACGGCCAAGCCGGTCCAGTTCGGCAACGGTGGCGCGGATGGTCCCGGCGTCCGGCGGCCAGTTGAACCAGGAGTCCCCGTCCGGCAGCAGGTGCGCCGTCGGTTCGCCGTCGGTGACCACCAGCAGCACGGGCTGCATGGAGGGGTGCCGGCGGAAAAAGCGCCCCGCCAGCAGCAGGCCGTGGTGCAGGTTGGTGCCCTGTTCGCGGAGGGCCGGCAGGGCCGTGAGTTCCCCGATGTCCATTGACTGCGCGTAGCGGCCGAATGTGATCAGCTGCAGCCTGTCGCCGCGGAACCGGGTGGAGACCAGGTGGTGCAGTGCCAGCGCGGTCCGCTTCATGGGAACCCACCGCCCCTCGGCAGCCATGGAGAAGGAAACGTCCACCAGCAGGACAACGGCGGCCTGGGTACGGGCCTCGGTCTCGCTCACTTCGATGTCGCCGACGGCGAGCCGCAGTCCGCGGGCCGGATCGCCGCCGTCGGCCATGGTGCGCCGGATGGCGTTGGTCATGGTGCGGGTAACGTCCCAGGGCTCGGCGTCCCCGAACTCCCATTGGCGGCTGGAACCCGTTTGTTCCCCGGCGGCCCCGGCCACCCTGGTGTCACGGTTCCCCTGGCGCCCGGAGAGCTGCCTGGCGGTGTCCCGCAGCAGTGATTTCCCCAGCCTGCGCATTGCCTGCGGTGACAGCCGCAGGTCGCCGTCGGCACCGCGCCGCAGGTAGCCGCCGTCCTGCATGGCGCGCTCGATCTCGGCAAGCGTGCGCGCACTCACGGCTGCGTTCTCGCCCAGCTGGCGGGCAAGGGCATCAAGGTCCAGGTCATCAAGCCGGGAGCCGTTGTAGGACTGGGACAGTTGCTCAGACAGTTCGTCAAGCTCGGCGATGTCCTGCAGGACACCTGTCCCGTCACCCAGCCCCAGGCCTTCCTGTCCTTCGAAGCGTTCCGATCCCGTCCAGTCCTCCCCGGGACGCAGCGCCTGCAGGGTGGCGTCGAGCTCGCTGAGCTGGGCCATCAGCTCAGGAGAGCCGAAGGCCTGGGCCGACAACCGCATCAGCTCCTCACGCTGTTCCGGGGACATGGACTGCAGGAGCCGCTGGGCTGCGGCGGCCCGTTGCGCCAGGGCATCCACCAGTTCCTCGACCGATTGCGGATTCTCCGGAAAGAACTGGCCGTGCCTGGCCATGAACTCCTGGAAATCGGCTTCCGTGTCCTCGCCCCGCCGGTGTTTGCCCAGCAGCTCATTGAGGTCCCGGAGCATTTCGTTGACTGCCTCGCGGTCCTCATCAGTGGCGCTTTCCAGAGCCTGCTTCATGCCGGCGAACCGCTGTTCCAGGACCTCCCGGCCCAGCAGGTCCTTGATCCGGTCGTACGCTTCCCTGGCCGCGCTTGACTGCCAGTCGTAGGACGCAAGCTCGTTGACGGCCGCCGCTGTGGAGGGCGGCAGGTTCTGCAGCTGCATCTCGCGGAAGGCGCGTTCGGTGTTGTCCATCATGGCGTCCCGTGCCAGCTGCTTGCGCTCCTCCAGGATGGCGGTGTCCAGGAGTTTCTTCACTTCATCCAGGGTGCCGTCCAGCCGGTGGCGGCTGAGCAGATCACGGCGCCGCTGCTGGACGCGCCGGGCGAGATCGTCCAGTCCGTCGCGGTTCCGGCCGCCGCGCCGCAGGAACTCCTGCAGGGCATGGCGGGGCGAGTAGCCTTCCATCACGTCCTGGGCGACGGCTTCGAGCGCCTCCGCCAGGTCAACCGGCGGGGCCAGCGGGTCCGGACCGCCGGTGTACCGGCCGTACCTTGCGGACCGCTTGTGGATGGCCATGGTGCCTCCCGTGCCTAGCCGTAAATGGTTTCCTCGTCGTCGGATTCCTTGGAGATCCGCCGTCCGAGGTACAGGCCTTCGAGCGCCAGTTCGACGGCGGCTGCCCGCTGCCCGTCATTCGTCGCACCCAGGCGCCGGCCGATTTCGTCATACAGGCCTGATCCGTTCAGGGCCGGGAGGTTGCCGAGGAACTCCTTCGCCGTGACCTGCTCCCCGGTGGTGACGGTCCGGTGGCCGTCCAGGGCAGCCACGAGCGGACCCATGTCCAGGCCCTGGAAGTGCGCCCTGACAGCTTCGGCGGTGGCGGTGCGCAGGAGGTGGTCCAGGACGCCCTGTTCGCGTCCTTCCTCGCCCGATTCGAACTCAAGCTTCCCGGTCAGGACTTCCACGGCGGGCTCCAGGTCAATGATCCGGGCCACGGCCTGGTCCTCGCCCCGCAGGCTTGACCTCCGCAGCGCGGCCGCGGCCACCGTCTCTGCCCCCGCGATGGCGAACCGGGCGGAGACGCCGGATGTTTGGTTGATGGCCGGAGACTGCCGCAGCGCCCGGGTATAGCGGGCCAGGATCTCCAGGATGAAGGGAGGAACGTCCGCCACCAGCCGGCCCTCCTGCCGGATGACCGAGACCTCGTCCTCCAGTTCAATTGGGTAATGGGTCCGGATCTCGGCGCCGAAGCGGTCCTTCAAAGGGGTGATGATCCGGCCCCGGTTGGTGTAATCCTCCGGGTTGGCGGACGCGACCACCAGCACGTCCAGCGGCAGCCGCAGGACGTAGCCGCGGATCTGGATGTCGCGTTCCTCCATGACGTTGAGCATCGCCACCTGGATGCGCTCGGCCAGGTCCGGCAGTTCGTTGATGGCGATGATGCCGCGGTTCGAGCGGGGAATGAGCCCGTAGTGGATGGTCTCGGGGTCTCCCAGGCGGCGGCCTTCGGCGACGCGCATCGGGTCCACGTCGCCAACCAGGTCGGCCACCGAGGTATCCGGCGTCGCGAGCTTTTCCACGTAGCGCTCGGACCGGTGACGCCAGGCGATCCGGAGCCGGTCCCCTTCGGTCAGGGCCCGGGCGCGGGACTGTTCGGTAATCGGTTCAAAGGGGTGTTCGTTCAGCTCCGAATCCTCGATCACCGGCGACCACTCGTCCAGCAACCCGGCCAGGGTACGGAGCAGGCGGGTTTTGCCTTGCCCCCGTTCACCCAGCAGGACAATGTCATGCCCCGCAATCAGGGCCCGCTCCAGCTGCGGAATCACGGTCCGGCCGAAGCCGTACAAACCCGGCCAGGGGTCGCGCCCCGCAGCCAGGGATGCGAGGAGATTGTCGCGGATCTCGTGGCGCAGGTCCTTGTGGACATGGCCTGCCGCACGCAGTTCACCAACGGTAAAGATATCGGGGCGATCAGTCACCCCTCTACGGTAGTCCCCGCCCTGCGGCTAATCGAGAGTTTCCTCCAGATTCCTCGAAGCAGCGTGACGATGCGGCGTGGCCGGCCATGGGAGCCAGCCGGCGTCCCGGCCCGTGCCGGCGGGGCGCAGGCAGCCAGCGGGGCGTTAGGCTGGTTGCTGATGACTGCTGAGAGTACGTTGATCCTCCTGGTGCGGCACGGCGAAACACCCACCACGGGTACTGTCCTGCCCGGCAGGGCCCCGGGACTGCACCTTTCCGAGCGCGGCCGTGCCCAGGCGGACGCTGTTGCCGAACGCCTTTCCGGCCTGCCCGTCCAGGCCATCTACTCCTCTCCCCTGGAGCGTGCAAAGGAAACCGCGGAACCTGCGGCGGCACGGACAAGCATGGCGGTGACGGAAGAACCCGGACTTCTGGAGTGCGACTTCGGTGACTGGACCGGCGCCGCGCTCGCCGGCCTTGCGGGCCTGCCGGAGTGGCAGACCGTCCAGCACAATCCGTCGGCCTTCCGGTTCCCCAACGGAGAGGGCTTTTCCGGGATGCAGGCCCGGATGGTCGGCACCCTGGAGAACCTTCGCGCAGCCCACCGGGGCGGCGTGGTGGTGTGCTTCTCCCACGCGGACCCCATCAAGGCGGCCGTGGCCCACGCCCTGGGCACCCATCTGGACCTTTTCCAGCGGATCATGATCAGCCCGGCGTCGGTCTCCGCGATTTCCTACGTGGACGGCCGGGCGCCGGCCGTGCTCACGGTGAATTCGACGTCGGAACCCCTGAGCGGGCTGAGGTCGCCGTGATGCCGCGCGGAGTGTCATCGGATGGATGGCCGCGGGACGCGGCCGCACGGGGCATGTGGTGTCCGGCCGGGAACTGACCCTCCTTAACGAGGGCCGCGTGGAACTGCTGGGCCGCATCATGAGCGGCAGCAACGCCACCTTCCTGGTGGAGGTTTCCTGCGCGGATGAGTCCGCCTGGGCGGTCTACAAGCCCGAAGCCGGGGAACGGCCGCTCGCGGATTTCGACGCCGGCCTGTACCGCCGGGAACGCGCAGCCTATCTGCTCAGCGAAGCACTGGGGTGGGGCATCGTTCCGCCAACAGTTGTCCGATCGGACGCGCCGCTTGGGGTGGGCTCCCTGCAGTGGTTCGTCGAAGGGGACCTCGAGGAGCACTACTTCACCCTCTACGCCGACTCGCCCGGGACCCACGCCGCGTTGGCCCGGATCGCCCTGTTCGACTACGTGGCAAACAATACGGACCGGAAGAGTGGGCACGTACTGCGCAGCACTGACGGCCACATCTGGGGAATCGACCACGGCCTGTGTTTCTCTGCCGCGTTCAAGCTGCGCACCGTGATCTGGGACTTCGCCGGCGACCCTATTCCGGACGACTTGCTTGAGGACATCAGTCCCCTGGCCACCACGGTGCCTGCCGATGTGGCCGGGCTCCTCGACCACGCCGAAGTGGCAGCCCTCCGGCGGCGCGTCCAGCGCCTGCTTCAGGACAAGGTACTTCCCGTTGACCACACGGGCATGCGCTACCCGTGGCCCTTGATCTGAGTCAGCTGCGCCGGGAAATCCCGGTCCGGCCGGCGCTCACTGGGCCTCCGGACGGCCTTGCGCTGCGGCCGCGGCCGGGGCCGCCTGCTCCAGGTAGGCGCCGATGTGCTCCAGCAGGTAATGCTGTCCCAGCACCGTGGGGTGGTCGCCGTCCGGGCCGATGAGGTCGTCAAAATCGTCGCTGATCCAGCCCTCGGCGATGGGGTCCACGAACTCCCCGCCTGCCTGCCGGGCAGCGGCCCTTAGCTGGTCGCTGATGTCCACGAGGGCGGGGTCCGGGGTTGCAGAGTACGACGGCGGCCCCACCACGATGATCTTCGCTTCCGGGGCAAGGGCTTCCGCACGGTCCATCGCGGCCAGGGCGGCGCCGCCAACGTCTGCGGGCGCAAAGCCAAGGTCATTCTCTGAACCGAAAAAGACCACGATGCCGGTGTCCGGTGTCACGAAGTCTTCGACCTCGGTGCCGAAAGTTCCGTCAAGATCACCTGTGCTGAGGTAGCCGCTGCCATTCTCGGCGGCGTTGACAACCTCCAGGCCGGCGCCCAGCGGGTCCTTGCGCATCAATGCCGGCCACGCCTGCTGCGGCGAAGTGCCGTGACCGGTGCTCAGCGAGTCCCCCACTACCACTACGCGGACCGGCGCGGCGGCGGCCGGGGGCTGGGTGGGGGCCGTACTCCCTGAGGTTATGGCCAGGACCAGGCCAACTGCTCCCGCCGCTATCACGCGGCCGGGATGCCGGTACACAGGATGTCCCTGAAGCAGCACGCCGTGGTGCATCGGTCCACCTCCTGCCAGCAAATCGTCGCGGGCCGGAGGCGGCTGCGCGCCGCCAATCCGTCCCCTGTCCGTATCCCATCGTAGGCAATGGTGGGAATACTGTAGGGCCAAGGTGACCAGGATCAAAGGATGCACAGCGACTGCACAGGAACTTTAGGGGCATTAGGTATCCCTGGGCTTGGGCCGCATCCGCCATATGCGGCTGCCTGCGGCTACTCTTTTACCCGTGCAGCAGCAAACCGCGGGGTGGGACCCCGCAACCAGCCTTTCCGAGCAGGCACCCGGCGTGTATTTCGCTGAAGGGCCGGCGTCCAACTGGATAGTGGTGCGGGACGGCACGGGATTCATCCTCATTGACAGCGGATATCCCGATGACCGCCGCCATGTCATCGCGTCGCTGCGCCATCTGGGCCTGGAACCTGCGGACGCCCTTGCCCTGCTGGTCACGCACGGCCACGTGGACCATACCGGCTCCGCGGCATTCTTTTCCGAGTCCTTCGGGACCCCTGTCCTGTGCGCTCCCGCGGAGTTGGCGCATGTGCAGGGGAAGGAGAAGCACCAAGTCACCCTGGGCCAGGTCCTCAGGCGAGCGTGGCGGCCGCGTGTGTTCCGCTGGATGGTGCACGCCATCAGGGCCGGCGCGCTGGCGGCCAGGCCCGCGACGCAGGCGGAGGCCTGGGACGACGCCACACTCAAAGCCCTGCCGGGCAGCCCTGTTGCCATCTCCGTGCCCGGGCATACGCCCGGCAATGCAGCAATCCTTCTTCCGGCTGCGGGTGCCATCGCCGTTGGAGATTCGTTTGTCAGCGGCCACCCGATCAGCCGGACGTCCGGTCCGCAGATGCTGCACGCGATGTATCACTCAGACCGGGCCGCGGCGCTGGCCTCCGTGCGGACCCTGGCCGGCGTTGATGCCCCGGTTGTCCTGCCCGGCCACGGGCCGGCCCTGCGCATCCAGCTGGACGAAGCGGTAGCCGGCCTGGTCAGCCAGGCCGGCTCGGCAAGTCCGGGCGGGCGCCGTAAGTAAGGCCGCATCCGGGCATCCCGGTCCCGGAAGGGGCCCAGGGGCACAAGCTAGAACTTTCCGTACCGTGCCCGGGCCATGGAGTACACCCCGTAACAGATGAGCCCTGCGGCGATGGCGCCCAGCAGGAACACCCCATAAGGCTGCGAGCCCAGGGTCTTCAGCCCGCCGTCCAGGCCGGAGGACTTGGAAGGGTCGGCAGTTGCGGCCGCCACGATGATCAGCACGCCAACGACGGCGAGCACCACGCCTTTGGCTGCGTAACCGACTGTTCCGAGCCACTTGACGGCGGTCCGGGCGTTGCCCGGGTCCTGCAGGTCCTTCATGAACTTCCGGGTGATGCCGCGGTAGGCGTAATAGACGCCGGCGCCGATGATTGCCAGCCCCACCGCTATCACAAGAACCACGCCTGCGGGCGCTCCCATGAGCTTTGCCGTGAAGTCACTGGCGGACTGGCTGGAGTTCTTGCTGCCCCCGGAGGCGAAGACGGCGAAGGTGAAGGCAAGGAAACCGAAGACCACGGCCTTTCCCCCGGCGCTGGCGGCAGCCTTCAGCTTCTTCTTGGAATCTGTCTCGGAGCGCGCCCCAATAAACGCCTCACTGAGCATCCACAGGGCAAGCGCAGCGCAGGCCACCGCCCCGACCCACAGCAGGATGCCGCCGCCGGGCTTGGAAGCCAGGGATCCGATCGCCCCGGACTGGTCGGCTTCACCACCCTGGCCCCGGTCCACCTGCAAGGCGATGGCTCCGATCAGGATGTGGACCAAACCGATGAAGACAAATCCGGCACGGGCCAGAATACGGACCGCGGGGCTGCGGCTCGCCGACGCGGCCTCGGATACTGCCTTGTTCGCTCCCTGCGACGCGTTGCCCATGGCCGGCCCTTCCTCAATATGTAGTTGGTCTTCTGTCCCCGGTCGGCGTCCCCCGCCTGCCTGCGTCACGGAATGCTTTAGTGTAAATCCGTCCGCGCTGTCCTGACAGGTCCCCTCAAGTTCCGGCCAGGCACGGTTGGCCACTACAGTCGAAGCGGTGCATGCCAAACAGAACGCTGAGCAACTGACCTCGCTGGACCTCCCGGGTTTTACGGCCGACCAGGCCGAAGACGGCTTCGTCCGGGTGCGGGGCGCCCGGGAGAACAACCTGCGCAACGTCAGCGTGGATGTGCCGCGGGATGCCATTGTGGCGTTCACTGGAGTATCGGGCTCCGGCAAGTCGTCCCTGGCCTTTGGCACGATCTACGCCGAGGCACAGCGCCGGTTCTTCGAGTCCGTCGCGCCATATGCCCGCCGGCTCATCCAGCAGGGCCACAACCCCAAGGTGGAGCAGATCACCGGGCTGCCGCCCGCCGTCGCCCTCCAGCAGCGCCGGGGCACCGCCACTTCCCGGTCCACGGCAGGGACCGTCACCACGCTCTCCAATTCGCTGCGCATGCTGTTCTCCCGCGCCGGCAGCTATCCCGCCGGAGCTCCCCCGTTGGACTCGGACGCTTTCTCCCCCAACACCGCGGCAGGCGCCTGCCCGGAATGCCATGGCCTTGGCACCGCCCACACCGTCACTGAAGCATCACTGGTTCCGGATCCGTCACTGAGCATCCGCGACGGCGCGATCGCCGCCTGGCCCGGCGCCTGGCAGGGCAAGAACCTGCGGGACATCCTGGCCCACCTGGGCTACGACGTCGGCACCCCCTGGCGGGAACTGCCGAAAGAGGACCGCGACTGGATCCTGTTCACCGAGGAACAGCCCGTGGTGGAAGTGACGCCGCAGCGGGACCGCGTGGCCAAGCCGTACAAGGGCCGGTTCTGGAGCGCCCGGAGCTACGTGATGCACACACTGCTCGATTCCAAGAGCCCCGCCATGCGGGAGAAGGTGCTGCGCTTCATGGAAACCGGACCGTGCCCGCGGTGCGGCGGAACGGGGCTTCGGCCCGAGGCCCTTGCAGTGACCTTCGCCGGGCACACCATCGCCGGGCTCAATGCCGTGCCCATGACCGAACTGGCGGAGATCATCCGCCCCACCACCCTGCTGGCCACGGCGGGGACGGCATCGCGGAAGCAGTCATCCGAATCCAACGAAGTGGCCGTGGCCATCACCCGGGACCTGCTGCAGCGCATCAGCGTGCTGTTGGATCTTGGCCTGGGCTACCTGGCGCTGGGCCGGGCCACGCCAACGCTCTCGCCGGGCGAGATGCAGCGGCTACGGATTGCCACCCAGCTCCGGTCCGGGCTGTTCGGGGTGATCTATGTGCTGGACGAACCGTCGGCCGGCCTGCACCCCGCCGACGCCGAACCCCTCCTGGCTGTCCTGGACCGGTTGAAATCATCCGGAAACTCCGTGTTCGTGGTGGAACACAACATGGATGTGGTCCGGCGTGCCGACTGGCTGGTGGATGTTGGTCCCCGGGCCGGCGAAGACGGCGGGCAGGTGCTCTACAGCGGGCCCGTTGAGGGCCTCGACGCCGTGGCAGGGTCGGTGACCCGGCCGTTCCTGTTCCCAAACGGTTCAGCAGGGTTGACGGACGACGGCGGCGGCGCCGGCATGGGTGCGCCGCGGGAACCCTCCGGGTGGCTCGATCTGCGCGGCATCAACCGGCACAACCTGCGGAACCTGGACGTGGCCTTTCCGCTTGGTGTCCTGACAGCCGTCACCGGCGTCTCCGGCTCGGGAAAGTCCACCCTGGTCAGCAAGGTCCTGGCGGACGTTGCCGGCACGTCCCGGCAGGCCAGCGACGACAGCCTCGAGCCGACTGAGGAGCCAGGTATGGACCGTGACGAAGACGGTGCCGGCAGTGTGGGGCACGCGTCCGGGCTGGAGCGGATCGACCGCACGGTGAAGGTGGACCAGAAGCCGATCGGCCGCACCCCCCGTTCCAACCTGGCCACCTATACAGGGCTCTTCGATGCCGTCCGCAAGGAGTTCGCCGCAACGGGCGCGGCCAGGAGCAGGGGCTTCGGTCCCGGGCGGTTTTCCTTCAACGTGGCCGGCGGACGGTGCGAAACGTGCCAGGGCGAGGGCTTCGTGGCCGTGGAACTGCTCTTCCTGCCCGGCAGCTACGGTCCGTGCCCCGAATGCAGCGGCTCGCGCTACAACCCCGAAACCCTGGAGGTCACCTACCAGGGCAGGAACATTGCGGAGGTGCTGGGCATGACCGTCAATGCCGCGGCCGGCTTTTTGGCCGGGGTTCCCACTGCCGCCCGGTCCCTGCAGACACTCCAGGAAGTGGGCCTGGGCTACCTTCGCCTGGGCCAGCCGGCCACCGAGCTGTCCGGGGGTGAGGCGCAGCGCATCAAGCTGGCCACCGAACTGCAGCGCGCCCGCCGCGGCCACACGCTGTACCTGCTGGACGAGCCCACCACGGGACTGCATCCGGCCGATGTCGAACTCCTGATGGCGCAGCTCAACCGCCTGGTGGACGCCGGCAACACCGTGATCGTGGTGGAACACGCCATGGATGTGGTTGCGTCCGCGGACTGGGTAATGGACCTGGGACCGTCCGGAGGCGACGCCGGCGGGAAGCTCGTCGCCGCCGGCCACCCCGCCGCCGTCGCACGTTCAGCCAACAGCCGCACAGCGCCCTACCTGGCAGCCGCCCTCCGGGACCGGAAGGCCGGGGACGGAACGGTAGCGGGCAACGCCCTTGCCCCGGACCGCGCAGAGGCGTAGGACGGAGGAATGCGTTCCCGGCCGGCCATGCCCCCTCACACTGTGCTCCAAGGCAGGGTGGCGGTGGTGACCGGCTCCAGCCGCGGGCTGGGGTTTGCCATGGCCCGGGTGCTGGGCCTGCATGGCGCGGCGGTGGTGCTGGCATCCAGAACGGACGACGGCGTTGCTGCCGCCGTCGGGCGTCTGCGCCTGGAAGGCATCGCGGCGGACGGAAGGCGCTGCGACACCGGCGAGCCGGCGGACGTGGAAGCACTCCGGGACATGGCCCTCAGCCGTGGAACGCTGGACATCTGGGTCAACAACGCCGGCACGCCAGGGGTCTACGGACCGACGGCATCGACGCCCGTGGATGACTTCACACGGGTGGTGCGGACCAACATCCTGGGCACGTTCCACGGCGCCAGGGCGGCCCTGCCGGTGTTCCTGGAGCAAGGCCATGGTGACCTGGTGAACCTCTACGGCCAGGGTGACCGCGGACCCGTGGCGATGCAGAACGCCTACGCGTCGAGCAAACGGTGGGTCCGCCAGTTCACGGAGACGCTGAGGCTGGAAACCAAAGGTACGGGGGTCCGGGTGCACGGCATGAATCCCGGCCTTGTGGAGACGGCCCTCCTGGGAAAGGTCACGTCGCAGGCCGGGTACGAACACCGTCTCGGGGCACTGCAGGTGGTGGTTGGCCTGTGGGGGCAGAGCGCCGACCAGGCCGCACAGCCAATCCTGGACCTTGTGACGTCCGACAAAGCGGAATACCGGTTCCTGACCAGGAGGCGGCTGGTGACCCACGGGCTGCACAACATCCTGGCCGGCCGCCTGCGGCGGACAAACAGGATGCCCCTGGAGGTCACCGTGGTGGACACAGACCGGGAGCCGTGACAGGGCCGCTCCCCCTCCCCGTTCCGCGCCCGCGCGCCGTTAGGGAACCGAGACCTTGCCAATACAGGCTTGTGACGCGGAACACACTATGCTCGACAGCACCATCGGGATCGCGGGAAGAGGCACCATGAGCATCGACACTGAGGTTGGGTCCATCCACAGCACCGGGGATGCAGCGCTGGTCACCGCGGCAGCGAATGCCATCACCACAGCCGTTGCCACCGCCATGCAAAGCGTCCTGGAACGTCACGCAGCCTACAACTGGGTCTGGACCGACGAAATCCGCTGCCGGGGGTGCGGAGCCAGCCTGCCAATACCGTACCTTTCCAGCACACGGGCCAATGCCGACCTCGTCTTCGAGGCCCACCGGTCCGCGGAAGTCGGAACCCTCCTGGCCACGGGTTCGGAGTCCCCGAACCGCCGCTGACCGGTCGCAGCGGCACCCTCGGACCGGCACTCTCCTGCCGGACGCCTGGCCGCACCCTTCCGGCATCTGCCAGGCGCCGCCGTCGTACGCCCTTCATCGTTGCTGCAGGCAAATATCGGCCCGGCTCTGGACTCTTGACCGGGGCCCAACGAGACTGGCTACAACAGCTGGCCAGGCGCAGATTCCGAAGGGTCGGACAAATGGCCGGCTGCATTCATTGGGGTTTTACCGTGAAGCGATTTTCGCGGCATTGAAAGGACCTGGCCATGCCGGACTTTGCACCGTTCTTCCCGTTAATTTCCACTGTTTTGGGCGTACTTGTTGCCATTGCCTTCATTTGGGTGGCGACGAAGCTCATGTGGAAGGTGGCTGAACCCAACGAGGCCCTGATCATCTCCGGACTGACCCGGGGAACCCTTGAGACCCGGGCCGGAATGGACTTCAAGATTGTGACCGGCAAAGGCGCCCTGGTCCTTCCCGGCCTCCAGACGGTGCGGACCCTGTCGCTGACACTGAACGAAACCGAGCTCAAGGTTTCCTGCGTGACGTCACAGGGTATCCAGGTCATTGTGGAGGGCGTCGTCATTTACAAAATAGGTGACGCACCGCCGTTCATTGCAAATGCGGCCCGCCGTTTCCTGGGCCAGCAACCCAAAATGGAAAGCCAGGTCTACAACGTCTTTGAGGGCCACCTCCGCTCCATTATCGGCAGCATGACCGTGGAGGAGATTATCCGCGAGCGGGACAAGCTTGGGTCCCAGGTCCGCAGCGCCAGCGGAGTGGAGATGGAGAAGCTGGGCCTGGTGGTGGATTCCCTGCAGATCAAGGACCTGCAGGACCCTACCGGCTACATCCAGAACATCGCCAAGCCGCATATTGCCCAGGTGAAGATGGAGGCCCGGATTGCCGAGGCCACCCGCAACCGGGAGGCGGCGGAGAAGGAGGCGGAGGCTGCGGCCCTGATCGCGGACGCGCAGAGCGTTTCGGCGATCCGGCAGTCCGTGGCGCAGGCCAACGCGGAACGCGCCAGGGCCAACGCAGCCCAGGCCGGCCCGCTCGCCGAGGCTACGGCCCGGCAGCAGGTGGTGGTCCAGGAAACCGAAGTCGCCAAGCTTGAGGCGGACCGTGAGGAGCAGAAGCTGCAGACGAGTATCCGCAAACCCGCTGATGCGAAGGCCTACGCCAAACGCACCGATGCTGAAGGCCAGAAGGCGGCGGATATCAGCGCTGCGGAGGCGCTGGCACGCCGCACCGAGCTCGAGGCGCAGGCGAACGCGCGGCGCACGGAACTCCAGGCCCAGGCGAATGCCACCGCAGCCGCCGCCGCAGCAGGAGCAACCAAGGTCACCGGCGAGGCTGAAGCCGCCGCCACCAGGGCCAAAGGCGACGCCGCGGCGTCCGCCATCAAGGCCAAGGCACTGGCCGAAGCGGACGGCATCAAGGCCCGGGCCGAAGCGCTGGGCACCAACCAGGACGCGGTCATCTCCCAGCAGCTTGCCGAAAACATGCCCGCCATCATCGCCGCTGCAGCCGAGCCTTTCTCCCACGTGGGCAACATGACCGTCCTCAACGGCGGCGAAGGCGTCAACAAGATGCTGGGCGGCATCCTGGCACAGGCGGGCGACTACCTGCCTGCCCTCGCATCAGCGCTCCGGAAGGGCGAAGACACCAAGCGTCCGCCGAAGGCTCCCGGTGCATAGGCCCGCCCATGCGCAAGGACGTTGACCGGAGCCTGACGGGGAAGATCGGCCGGGTGACCGGGCGCATCGGCCCGGGCACCATCGGGGAAGTCATGCTGCCCTACCTCGGCGGCATCATGGCGTTCCACGCCCACCCGTTCGACAAAACCAGCGACTTCCCGGTGGGCAGCGAGGTGCTGGTGATCTACTACGAGCCGCCGCAAACGGTGTATGTGGACGAGCTGCCGGACGTGCTGAAGCACGCGGAGTAGGTCCTTTCACCGTGCCCTCGTTCGCGGTGTAGCTACCGCCCGCCCTCCATTTTCCGGCTGCGCTGTTCCTCAGCCATGGGTCCGTAGGGATAAACGCCGGCCTCTGGCTGGCTGGCCTGGGTAAGCCGGTCCACTTCATCGGCACTGAGCTGCAGTTCGGCGGCGGCGAGGTTGTCAGCGAGCTGTTCCGTGGTCCGCGCCCCCAGAATCACCGAGGTAACAGCCGGGCGGTCCGCCAGCCAGGCCAGGGCCACCTGGGACGGGCTCACGCCGTGGGCGTCGGCGATGTCCTGGACGGTGTCGATGACAGCCCACGTGCGCGGGTTCTCGTTGCGCGCCTGCCACGCCTCCATGCCGCGTTTGGGGTTTTCCCCGAGGCGGGTTGCACCGGTAGGCTGCTGGTCGCGCTTGTACTTGCCCGAGAGCCAGCCTCCGCCCAGGGGCGACCACGGCAGCAGGCCGATTCCTGCGTCGAGGGCTGCCGGAACGATCTCGAATTCGATGTCGCGGACCAGCAGGCTGTACTGGGGTTGCAGGCTGACGGGCGGGTTCCATCCCTGGTTGCGTGCAACGTGCACAGCCTTGGTCAGTTGCCAGCCAAGGAAGTTCGAGAAACCGTAGTAGGCGATTTTGCCGCGGCTCACAGCGTCGTCCAGGAAGCGGAGGGTTTCCTCCAGCGGGGTGATCGGGTCCCAAGCATGCATCTGGTACAGGTCGATCTGCTCCACGCCCAACCGGCGGAGGGAATCATCAAGGGCGCGGGTCAGGCGACGCCGTGAGGTTCCGACGTCGTTTGGTGCCGTCCCCATGGGAAAGCGCCCCTTCGTGGCGATCACCGCCCTGTCCCTCACGTCGGGGCGCTTGGCCAGCCAGCGGCCGATGACTTCTTCCGACACTCCCGCACTGTAGACGTCCGCGGTGTCGATGAAGTTGCCGCCCGCGTCGAAATAGCTGTCAAGGATGGCATGGGATGTCTCCTCCGTCGCCTCCGCGCCGAAGGTCATGGTTCCCAGCGCGTAACTGGTGACCACGGCGCCGCTGTGGCCAAGGGTTCGATGCTGCATGGCTTCTCCTCGTATTCAGTGGTTATGGGGCGGAAAGTGGCGGGCAGCCGCGTCCCTGGTGGTGGTACGGATCCGGTACAGGCTTGTGGTTGCCGTGATGTAGAGGTCCTGGCCGTCGGAACCGCCAAAGCACAGGTTCGAGACCGTCTCGGGCACTGGGAGGGTGTCCAGGAGTTCGAAGGACGGTGAGTAGACCCTTATGGACGGGCCGGCGGAGGTCCAGATCCTGCCTTCGACGTCCACCCTGAGGCCGTCGGCCGGGTGGCCGTCCTCAAGCTCGAGCGTCCCCGTCCTGGCGCTGCAGCGTCCCTCATGGACGTTGTACGTTGCGATCCGCAGCGGAACGCCATAGAGGGAACCGGCCGTATCCGCGACGTAAAGAACGGACTCGTCGGGCGAGAAGGCAAGCCCGTTGGGGTGCACCAGGTCGGTGATTTCGGCCGTCATCGATCCGGAATCCGGCTCGAAGCGGAAGACATTGCAGCCACCATATTCCTGCTCACCCTCGTGGCCTTCCCTTGTCCCCGGCAGAATTCCATAGGGCGGGTCCGTGAACCAGATGCTTCCATCGCGGGCGATGACCACGTCATTGGGTGAGTTCAGCCGGTGACCCTCGAAGGAATCCACCAGGCCCGTCACTATGCCTTCGCGGTCGCGCTCCACCCGGCGCTGCCCGTGGCTGCACTGGACCACGCTGCCGTCGGCGTCGAGGGTGCGGCCGTTGGTGAACTCGACGCCCACCGCGTAGTCCCGGGTGGCCCCGGTGGCGGGATTGAACTCGAGGATGCGGTTGTTCGGGATGTCGCTCCACCGCACGGTTTTCGAGGACGGCACCCACACGGGGCCCTCTGCCCAGACCGAACCCGTGAAAAGGCACTCGAGCCGGCCCGTGGTTAGTTCGTCAGCCAATGGAGCTCCTTTGCGTTCCAGGTACCTGCCGCCGGCTTGCCGGCAAGGGGACGGCGTCCCGGCCCGGGGGCCAGGGATCCCACAGGCCCGAACTTACCCTAGCCCTGTCGTTGGGTCTGCGGGACGCGCAGGCTGCCGTACCTTTCCATCCGGTGCCACCGAAGGTGCACTCCGGCCACTGCTGTGACGACGGCCTGGATGACCACCAGGTACATGAGCTGCCGGTAGACGAACTGCTGCAGGGGAAGCGTCCAGAGCGGGCCGAGCCGTTCCCTGTCGAGCCGGAACGCGTAAGCAGCCATAAGGAATTGAACCGCCAGGAACAGGAGCCACAGCACCCCGATCCGCAGGGGGTCAAGGAAGATCAGGCCGTACAGGGCAAAGACATCGACGACGGGCGCGAAGAGGGGAAGCAGTACCTGGAGGACAAACAGGTAGCCGAGCCCGCGCCGGCCGAGCTTCCCGGCCGCGCCTTTTTGCAGCACAGCCCCCCGGTGCTTCCACATAGCCTGGAGGGTGCCGTAGCACCAGCGGTACCGCTGGCGCCACAGGGCGCCGAGGGTTGCGGGCGCCTCCGTCCAGGCCCTGGCATCCTCCTGGTACACCACGCGCCAGCCGTCCCGGCACAGTGCCATGGTCAGGTCGGTGTCCTCAGCGAGCGTGTCATCGCTGACACCGCCGACGTTGCGGAGGGCCTCGATCCGGAAGGCCCCAATTGCCCCGGGAACGGTGGGCATGCATTCGGCGACGTCGAACAGCCTGCGGTCGAGGTTGAACCCGACAACATACTCGATGTGCTGCCACGCACCCAGGATGCCTCCCCGGTTGGCCACCTTGGTGTTGCCGGAGATCGCGCCCACGCGGGGGTCCGCGAAGGGCTGGATGAGGGCGCGGACTGTATTCGGTTCGAAAACGGTGTCACCGTCCACCATGACAACAAGGTCGTGGCCCGCGGCCTGGATTCCGGCGTTCAGGGCGGACGGTTTGCCGCCGTTCTCCTTGCGGATGACGGTCACGCCGGGCAGGCCGAGAGCCTCCACGATGTCGGCGGTCCCGTCGGTGGAGCCGTCGTCCACCACGATGACTTCCACCGGATGCGTGGAGGCAAGGATGGACCGGACCGCGGCTTCAATTCCGGCGGACTCGTTGTAGGCGGGGACAACCACCGTGGCCGGTTCGGTAACTGCCGGCCCCACCATCACGTCGACGCGGCGCCTGCCCCGCCCAGCCCTGGGGAGGCGCCGCGCTGCGCGGCTATGGCGGGCAGCGAAGAACATCACCAGGACGGCGCGCACGAGAGTCACGGCACCAGCGGCAACGAGTCCCCACGAGATGGCGGTGACAACGAAGTCACTGAGGCGGATGCCCCACACGAACGCAGAGCCGCGAACCTGTTCCATGCCGGAGGCGGGGCGCATGCTGTCAACGCCCACCGCATCCCCCACCGTGGTGACGCGGTACCCCTGCCCGGAGAAACGTGAGAGGGCGGAGTCCAGCGCGGCGACGGTCTGTTCCCTGTCACCGCCCCCGTCATGCATGAGAACCACCTGCCCCTGCGGCCCGGACGGCGCGAGATTGTCCTCGATCGCTCCGGCGCCCGGCATTTGCCAGTCCTTGCTGTCCATGCTGCTCAGCACGGTGAGGTATCCCTCATCCGCCAGCCCCCGCAGCGCGGACCACATGCTGTCCGTAATGGCCCCGTTGCCGGCGGTGTAGGGCGGCCGCAGCAGGGACGCGGCCTGGCCGGTGATCCCCACAATCGCGTCCTGTCCGCCCTGCACCTCAAGTTCCCGGCGCCAATCTGGAGCTGCGCCGAGGTCTGTGTGCGTCAGCGTGTGGACCCCCACTTCATGGCCTTCGGCCACGATGCGGCGCAAAAGATCCGGGTTGTCCACCGCTGCGGAGCCCACGACGAAGAAGGTCGCATGGACATGGTGTTCCCGGAGGACGTCGAGGATGCGGGGCGTCCACAGGGCGTCAGGGCCATCGTCGAACGTCAGGGCGACCGTCCGGTCCGGCGGCCTGACGGACGTTACGGTCCCGCCACGGGAATCCAGCACCGGGCCACCGTGGGAAACGGCATCCGGGACATTCCCGGCGGCCTGGTCCACGGGCACCTGGTCCACGCCGGCACCGCCCGAGTGGTGCAGGTATCCCTGCACCGCCAAAGCCAGCCCCAGCGCCATCAAGGTGGCCAGGAGGACGAACCAATGGGCCCTGACATTCGCGGGCACATTGCTCTTTGCGTTTCTGGTGCCCTTGTTCCGGAGGGTCATGTTACTGGCGGGAAGGGGCCGACGGCCGCATAGCCTGGCCCGGCGCAACACCGCTGGACCCCGGCGCAACACCGCTGGTACCCGGGGCCGTCCCGCTGGAGCCGGGGGCGGTTCCAGCGGCACCGGGAGCCGTCCCGCTCAGTCCGGGTTGAGTGGGCGCAGCAGGAACCGGAGCAGCAACAGGGGCGGAAGTCTCGACGGCGGTACCGCCCACCGGGGGTGCGGCCGGTGCGGCGGCCAGGGCCACCGGCACTGCCGCCGGGGACTGCTCAACGGGCGGAGCGGCGGGGCCGGACAAGGCTGCGGCAGTGTGGGAATCAGCCGCTGGTGAAGACGGCGGAATTGACGGCTGGTCGTGGGGGCCTGCCGCGGCGGGCAGGGGCAGGAAGGGCGCGGAGACCCCGGAGCCGCCAATGAACGCGGCAAGCACCAGGACGACGTATCCGGCCACCAGCCCGAGAACCCCCAGGCCAATCAGCTGGACCCGCCGGAGGCGCCGTCCTGAGGCATCAACAAAAACGGGTCCGCGCGGGGAACCTGCGGGCAGCTGATCGGAAGTCTTCTCAGGGGCTTTCATCGAGCATCAACCTTAGGGGACCCGGATTGTCTACCACAAAACCCGGGCCCCAGGCCCCTGGCCAACGGCGGGGTGGAAATCCAGGGGCGGGCCGTCACCATTCCACCCCGGCGCCGGCAAAGGCGGGCACCACTTTGGCCGGTCAAAACGAAAACGGCGTTCGAGTGCCACAACCATGGCATTGGTGTCGGATAGAATCCCCTCTCGGCGAGTCCCACTCGCCTCGATACCCGCTAAAGGGCGGAGGTTGACAGCAGAATACAAGGGGAAGCAATGAGGCATGCCGCGGCTAAGGTCCGGGCGCACGGCACCAACGGCTCCGGGGCCAGACGGGACATCCAGGGCCTCCGCGCACTGGCCGTTGGGATCGTCGTCATCTACCATCTTCGGCCTGAAGCCCTCCCGGGCGGGTTCGTAGGAGTCGACGTGTTCTTCGTCGTCTCGGGCTTCCTCATCATCGGCTCCCTTGCCAGGGAAGCGTCAAAGAACGCGTCAATCTCCGTTCCCGAGTTCTACGCACGGCGCATCCGCCGCCTCTTTCCGGCGTCGGCCGTTGTTTTGGTTGCAGTCCTGGCCGGGGCAATGCTGCTGCTTGCCCAAAGCCGCTGGCAGAACATCTCCTCCGATGTCCTGTTCTCGCTGCTCCAGGTACAAAACTGGCATCAGGCCCTGTCCGCAGTCTCATACGCCGGCGCAACGCAGGAAGTGTCCCCCCTTCAGCACTTCTGGTCCCTTGCCGTCGAGGAGCAGTTCTACCTCGTCATCCCGTTCTTCTTCCTTGGCCTGATCTCCGCGGCGCTCGCCACAGGCAAGCCGCCCGGCCGCTTCATCGTCCCGGCGTTGTCCGTGACTGCCCTGGCGTCGTTCGTCTACAGCATCTACCTGAGCGACCATGAACACACCATCGCGTACTTTGCCACGACGACGAGGATCTGGGAACTCGCCGTCGGCGGGCTCGCCGCTCTCCTGCCGGCACTGCCGAAACCGTCCGGCCGGCTTGCAGCGGTCAGCGGGTGGCTGGGCGTCTCTGCCATCGTCGTCCCCGCTTTTCTCTTCAGTACTGACATTGCCTTCCCCGGCAGCATCGCCGGCATCCCAGTACTCGGGACCGCCATCCTCTTGCGCACTGGCCCTCCATCATCAGCCGTTCCGTGGTCAGCTTCCAGGTTCCTTGCCATCCGGCCCATGACGCTCGTCGGAGACGTGTCGTATTCCCTGTATCTGTGGCACTGGCCCGTCATTGTTTTCGCTGTCGCGCTGTTGGGCCGCACGCCACGCATCAGGGAAGCGCTGCTTCTCGCCGTGCTCAGTCTTGTCCTCGCGGTAGCCTCCTACCACCTGGTGGAACAACGCTTCCGGCACCGCTCAGGGCATGCTGGCTGGAGCGTGTACCGCCGGACTTACGCGATGGCGCTGTGCGGCGCGATGGTGGTGTCCGTTGCAGCGTGGGCGCCGTGGCAGGTAATTGAGATTAAGCGCGCACAACTGTCGACCGAACTGTCGGACCACGATTACCCCGGCGCCCAGGCGTGGTCCACCCGCCCCGCGCCGGTACCTGCCGGCCTCCCCATCCGCCCTGATCCCTCGGTCGCCATGCAGGATGTACCTGCCACCAGCGCCGGGGCCTGCGGCGTTTATGACCCCGCCGTGGTGCCTGACACTGATTGCTGGTTCGGTTCGGTGACACAGCAGGATGCGCCTGTTGTTGTGGTTGTCGGGGATTCACACGCCGGCCAGTTTGTTGACCCCCTCATTGCCGTATCCCGGAAGATCCCGCTGAGAATCCACGCCCTGGTGCGGAACGGCTGCCCGTTTGCCTTGACTCCGCCGCGGTCCGAGACCACCCTCTACGCCAACTGTCCGAACCAAAATTCCGTAACAGCCGAAAGAATCGCGGCAGGAAAACCGGACCTCGTCCTGGTTGCCGGGATGCGCGAGTCCGGTTACAGAAAGGCTCTTGGGTGGTCCTGGGCGCCGGATGCCCCGCTTGTCGAGGGTTATGTTCAGACCCTTTCCCGGCTGCGTGCTGCGGGACTGCGGGTCGCGGTCGTCGCGGACCTGCCGTATCCACAGGGCAACCCGGTGGAATGCATTCAAAAGTATGCCGACCACGGCGCTTGCGCCACGCCTGCCTCGGAGGCCCTTGCGGGCGGGGATGATGCGCTTGTTGGGGCGGCCCGCCGGGTTGGAGGCATTGAAATTGTTGACCTCTCCAGGCTCTTTTGCCGGGACGGCCTTTGCCCGGCTGTCATCGGGAACGTCTTGGTCTATCGGGACAACCACATGACCAATACCTTCGCGAAGTCACTGGGACCGGACCTCGCCGTCGCCTTACGCCTGGGGTAGGTGTCTGTTGCGGTTCCGGCAATCCCACAGACGGCGGCGGGGCCCGCTGACAGCCGGACTTCAGTAACGGCCAGGGATTTCGACGGCGGGACTGATGACCCAGGCGCAGGCTTTGGTTAGGATCAAGGTTCCACGCTCAGTCGTTTGAGGCCTTGGCGCCCGCCGTGCCCCCGGGAGCGCCAAGGAGGCAGAGAGGCCACCATGGACGTCACACAGGCTGCTGATTATCCGCTCGATCCCTTTCCCCACTACGAACAAATGCTGCAGCCGCTCCTGTCTTCCAGGACGGCCAATCGGGGAGCTGGCACGTGTTCCGGTATGACGATGTTCAGCGGGTGCTGTCCGAGCACGCTACGTTCTCATCCCGCATGGGCGGTGAAAATCCGTCCGGCTCCGGCCAGCTCTTCGCCTCAAGCCTCATCACCGCCGATCCCCCGAGGCACCGGCAGCTGCGCTCCCTGGTGACACAGGCTTTCACGCCAAAGGCCGTTGACGCGCTGGCTCCACGTATCGCCGGCCTCACGGACGAACTCCTGGAGGGGATCGCGGCCCGCGGGAGCGGCGACCTGATCAAGGAATTGGCGTACCCGCTGCCGGTCATCGTGATTTCCGAGCTCATGGGCATCCCGGCGGAGGACCGCGAGCGTTTCAAGCAATGGTCCGACGTGATTGTCAGCCAAACCCGCACTGGCCCGGCCAGCGACGGGCAGGACGCAACCGCCTCAGAGATGATCGAATACTTCCTGGCCCTCATCGACCAACGCAGGAGCCGCCCCGGCAGGGACCTGATCAGCAGCCTGCTGTCTGCCGAGATTGACGGCCAAAAGCTCACGGTCCCTGAACTGCTCGGCTTCTGCAGCCTGCTGCTCGTCGCCGGCAATGAGACCACCACCAACCTGATCGGCAACGCCGTTCTATGTTTGTCTGAGTCGCCGGGCTCTCTCGAGCGTGTCCTTAAGGAGCCGGCCCTGCTTCCCCAAACCCTCGAAGAGGTGCTGCGGTTCCGGTCGCCGGTCCAGTCCATGTACCGGGTGACGGTGGCGGAGACGATTTTGGGCGATCAGCGAATCCCGGCCGGGGCACCGGTTGTTGCCTGGATCGGGTCCGCCAACCGCGACGGGCAGCAATTCGAGCGGCCGGCGGAGTTCGACATTGACCGCAACCCCAACCGGCATCTGGCGTTCGGCCACGGCATCCACTTTTGCCTCGGCGCGCCCCTTGCCCGGCTGGAGGCCAGGATTGCGCTGGAGGCACTGCTGGCCCGCTTGCCTAAGCTCTCCTTGGCTCATGAAGCGCAACTGGAGCGGATGGAAAGCACCATCGTTTACGGACTGAAGGCACTTCCCGTCAGGTGGCAGCCTGCCTGACGCACGGACGGCCGAGTCCACGGGGAGACCCCGTATGCACCTGAAGCCGGCACTGCGACCGCCAGCCGCCCGGCATCATTCGGGGGTGCCCGTTTCTGCGGCGTAAGCGGTCGCCTGGGCCCGCACCTGACGGATGTAGGCATCGGACTGGTTGTAGGAGTGGATGGCGTCTGCCCACCCCTGCGGGGTTGTGAGGTCCCGGCCGTGGGCGCACAAATATGTGGCCGCGCTGAGGGCGGCGTCGTCGATGTTGGACGGGTCCGCTGTTCCGTCCCCGTTCCCGTCCCTTCCTGCAAGCCGCCACGTGGAGGGAATGAACTGCATCGGCCCCACCGCGTGGTCCCACCGGGCGTCGTCGTCAAGGGCGCCGCCATCCGTATCCGCGATGGCGGCGAATCCATCGCCGTTAAGGCTTGGTCCCACGATGGGCCCGCTCGCATGGCCGTTGCTGTCCAGGCGGCCGCCGCCATAGGTTCCATGGGCTGATTCGACGAAGCCGACAGCAGCCAGAGTATTCCAGCCGATTCGACACATCGGGGTGGCGTCATTGGCCGTGGCGGCGGCGCCAACGTAGGCCCGCAGGGCCCGGGCAGGGATACCGGTCTGGGTGGAAGCCTCCAGCAGCCACTGGGCGTCCGGGCTGCGTGTTACGTTGACGGCGGTGTCGATGCCGGCGGGGCCGAGTGCGAAAGTTGCCCCTGCCCGCGGCGGTGCGGAAAAGGCCACCCGGGCGTCCGCGCCTGGCTGCCGGATGAGCCAGAAGGAGACAGCAGTGCTGATGCAAACGACAAACAGGCTGAAAACAACAAAGCGTTTTACACGGAGCACTGACTAATCAAACCATCAACCGCGAGGGCTGAAGGACGAGCCGGTTCCCAACCCACCATGCAGCGCCCGGGAACATCGTCGGATCCATCTTCTTCAGCACGCAGTATCGGTACCATCAGGCATGGGCAGGAAGAACTACCTCATCGAAGGCGGCTCAGGAACCGGCAAGACCGCTGTCTGCGACGAGTTGCGCCGGCGCGGTTATCACGCAATCAACGGTGACCGCGAACTGGCCTATCAAGGCGATCCTGAGACCGGTGAACCACTCGCCGGCATCACCGGCGTCTCCGTGCACCATCACCATCTCTGGAGGGTGGACGACGTGAAGGCCCTCACCGAAGACCGGCGGGAGGCGGTGACGTTCTTCTGCGGCGGATCCAGGAATCTCTCAAAGTTCATTGAGCTTTTTGACGCGGTGTTCGTTCTTGAGGTGGACCTCGAAACGCTTCGCCGGCGGCTTGATGCGCGCCCAAAGGACGAGTGGGGAGGGCGCCAGGCTGAACGGAAGCTCATAGAACGCCTTCACGGAACACGGGAAGAAATCCCGTCCGGTGCCATTGCGATCGACGCTACTGCACCACTCCAGAGCGTGGTGGATGACATCCTCCACAGGACCGGAACAGGTTCCGGGAGCTAAGCAGGCGGTTTACGAAACCTGCGCGCGATGGTTGTCTGCAAGGACGGCAAGGTCGCGGATCAGGCGCTGTACCTCATGTTCCCGCCTGCTGGAACGCGAGGTCTGTTGAACCGTGCCGGGTCTTGCCAACGGCCCCACAGGTGGAGCGGGCACCGGTGGCGTCACCGTATGTTCGTCCTTGGCGGCCGGCGGATTGCTTGTGCTCATGCGGCCCCCCTTGGCCTGGTCAATTGGGGGACTGTCCCCCAAGTCGTAGCTGTACGGCCACTTTAGGAAGCCCTGCGGCCACGGGGAAGATATTTTGTCCACTACAGGGATTTATTGTTTCAATCTTGAGCTTGGCTTCATTGTCGGCTGTCGACCAAGAACCCCCACGGCCTCCCGCCGCGAAGGTGCTGCCAGTGACCGGACCATTGCCTTGAACCGCGGGCATGGCGACCATGGAAAGGTGGGAATGAAGGACAGGCAGCGTGGTCTTGCTTTCACCCTTTGCTTGCCGACTGTGGCCTGGGGAATCGCCGGCTGCGCGTATGGGTACAAAGAGACTGTGCAGAGTCCCATGGCGAGCCCGTCCCCAGTCGCTGATTCCCCTGCCCCCTACGTTGACCCCGCTCGTCCTGGAGCGCGAGGTGGGAAACTATGCTGAGCTGGACCGGCTTCTTAAGGCAGTACCCGGGCCTGCGCTCCTTTTCGAGGAGGGACCCCTGGATGGCCCCGTCAGGGGGTTTGGCACGATGGCGAAGGTGCCGGCGGCTGGGCTGTACACCGTCACCGTAGCCTGCGTGGGTGGTTCCGGCGCTGTGGTCTCCGTGGGGCAGGAGCATCCCGGCGCCCCCTTTCAGCCGGTGGCGCTGTGCCTGAAGTGCGCAGGGGCCACGTCCAGGGTCCTCCCACTTGAGCAGGGGTACGTTTTTGCGCATCTGGTGCTGCCCGTTCCGGGCGATACGCCGTGGACAGGGGCGGTGGGCGGAGTACGTGTCACCGGTCCCGGCGCGTCATCGTTGGGCCCGTCACCGGATTCTTTGTTGGACTCCTCCAAAATCGAGTCGCCCAGGGAGAACTAGCGTCTGCTGTGAGGCATATTCCATGTAGACGCAAAGGACCAATTAATGACCATCCAGGCAAACCTTCCCAGCGCCGGCAGCACCGGGACCACCGCGGGCGGAGGCTGCGCAATCCTGGAAACCGCCGGCCGGCAGGTTCTCGGGGACGGCATCGGCCTGAACCAGGCCCAGCTCGAAGAGGTCCTCCGGCTCCCGGATGAGGCACTTCCAAGCGCCCTTGAATTGGCCCACCAGGTACGGCTCCGCCACTGCGGGGAGGAAGTGGAGGTAGAGGGCATTATCTCCATCAAGACCGGCGGCTGCCCGGAGGACTGCCATTTCTGCAGCCAGTCCGGTCTCTTTGACTCCCCCGTCCGTGGCGTGTGGCTGGATATCCCGGAACTGGTCAAGGCCGCCAAGGAGACAGCCGCCACCGGGGCCACGGAGTTCTGCATCGTCGCTGCCGTCCGGGGGCCCGACATCAAGTTGATGAACCAGATCAAGTTCGCCATCGACCGCATCACCCAGGAAGTGGACATCAACATCGCCTGCTCGCTGGGCATGCTGACGCAGCGCCAAGTGGACCAGCTCAAGGAGTGGGGGGTGCACCGCTACAACCACAACCTGGAAACGGCACGCAGCTACTTCCCCGAAGTCGTCACCACCCACACCTATGAGGAACGGCTGCAGACCTGCGCCATGGTCAAGGACGCCGGCATGGAACTGTGCTGCGGCGCCCTTATCGGAATGGGTGAAAGCCTGGAGCAGAGGGCTGAACTGGCCGCCCAGCTCGCAGCCCTGGAACCCCACGAAGTGCCGCTCAACTTCCTCAATCCCCGGCCTGGAACCCCGCTGGAGAACCAAGGCATCATGGACGGCAAGGACGCCCTCCGCGCCATCGCCGCCTTCCGCCTGGCCATGCCCCGCACCGTTCTTCGGTACGCCGGCGGCCGCGAACTCACCCTCGGCGACCTCGGCACCCGCGATGGCCTGCTCGGGGGCATCAACGCCGTCATCGTGGGCAACTACCTCACCACCCTCGGCCGCCCTGCCACCGCAGACCTGAACCTGCTCGTGGACCTCAACATGCCCATCAAGGAACTTCAGAAAACGCTGTGAAGAGAGCTTTTCCCTCCATGCATTCAGCCGCCGGGAACTTTTGCGGGCACTGCGGCGAGGCGTTCGACGGCGGCAACCACCCGCCGTCGTACGCCCACCAACGCTGCGGCGAACGCATGGCAATGGAACCGCCGCGGTACTGCGCCGCCTGCGGGCGCCGGATGAAAGTACAGGTGACGCCGCTTGGCTGGACAGCGGAGTGTTCCCGGCACGGCGTGGTGGTGGCCTGAGCCGGGGGCTTCGCCCACGTCTATTGACTATGGTGTGGCACCGCGCTATACCTCAACTAAGTCCAGCAGCAGGCCCCGCTTCAGCTCAGCCGGAGGCCGCTGTGACATCACCCCTATCCCCCACCCGCTGCAGGATCCTGCGCGTCAGCAGCCACCCCGGACCCCACCATGGCATGGGACCGCCCGTGGTGCGTCCGGGTACAGAGGCACCACGCCAATGACCCCGTTCTTTACGTGAACCAGCAAACCCCTGCTTCCTGAGGAAGTGCCGCAGTGGACACGATTCCGACAGTGCTCCTTGTCATCGGCGTTGCGTTCGCCTGGATCGGCCTGACCGTCCTCGTGATCGTCCATCTTCGCCGCCGAAGGAACGGATCCACCCTGGTGGCGTCAGCGCCGTCTACCACGGTCCACCTTCATGCAAGGCCATGGCACAGCCGCATGCGCCGAAACCGTGCCGCTCCACACCCCCGGAGGGTAAGCCTGCGGCGGGCACGGGGCCGAGGCAATACCCCCCACATCTGATCACTGTCTCGAAAGCAGCGCCGCGCTGGACCCTTGCATACTGAAAGCACCGCCATGGTCCCAGGCACCAAATCGCCTCAAGGAAGATAAGCCGTGTACCGCCTTCTTCGCTTTGCAGGCCCCGGCAAAGTAGAGATCATCGAGGGCCAGAGCGTTGCCCTCCAGCCCGGAGAGGTTCGGGTCCGCACCCTGTTTTCGGGTATCTCGGCCGGGACCGAGATGACCGCGTACCGGGGCACTAATCCCTACCTGACCTCCGAATGGGATCCCGGGATCCGCCTGTTCCAGCAGGATCTACGTGAACCGCGGCTTGGCTACCCCCTGGACGGGTGGGGATACTCGGAGGTCGGAGAGGTCGTGGAGGTTGCTGCCGTGCCCGACCCGGTCGATGAGGGGAAGGACGCCGGCCGGCCTGTCAAAGTCGGAGACACCGTCTGGGGCATTTGGGGGCACCAGTCCGAGGCTATCCTGCCGGCAAAAACCGTGGCCGGTCACCAACTGCCCGAGGGCATGGACCCGCTCGCTGCCGTATTTGTGCGGGTGGGAGCGATAGCCCTGAACGCCGTCCTGGCAGCTGACCTGGGGGTGGGTTCGACGGTTGCCATTTTTGGCCAGGGCGTCATCGGCCTGCTGGCCACCCGCTTCGCCGTTTTGAACGGCGCGACGGTGATCGCAGTTGACGGAATCAGGGTGCGCCATAGCCAGGCACTCGCTTGGGGTGCGGAGGAAGCCTTGGCGCCGGACCCGGATCCCGCAGCCCGGATTCGCGAACTTACCGGCGGCATGGGGTGCGATTGCGCCATTGAACTCAGCGGGAACTACCGCGCCCTCCACGAGGCCACGCGGGCCGTGGGTGCCGATGGCACAGTGGTTGCTGCCGGCTTTTACCAGGGCGGCGCGGCACCTCTCCGCCTGGGAGAAGAGTTCCACCACAACCGGGTCCAGATACTCGCCTCGCAAATCGGTTCGGTCCCAAACCGGCTGCGCAGCCGGTGGAGCGTTCCCCGCCTGGAACAGACAGTGATCGCTTCGATCGCGTCCGGCGCCCTGGATGCAGCCTCGCTGGTGACCCACCGGTTCGACATCGCAGATGCTGCCAAGGCCTACGAGCTGTTGGATAACAATCCCGAGTCTGCCCTTCAGACAGTTTTGGAGTTCCGATGATCCCGCTCACCGTACAAGAGCAGCACCTGCCCGGTAGCTGCCTGGAGGAGAAATTTGAGAGAGCCGTTGCCTGGGGCTTCGACGGAATTGAGCTCCGCGCCCAAGGCGACCTGGGTTTCCAGAACCGTCTGTCCGAGCTTCGGCGCGCACGGAAGAACGGAGTGGTCATGCCCACCGTATGCGTGGACATGCTTCACTTCATCGGAGACTTTGACGAGGCCCTCCGTCGGGACGCCGTGGTTCAACTTCGATCCCAGCTAAGTGTCATGGCCGAGCTGGGGGGCCGGGGCGCCGTAACCCCGGCCTCGTACGGCATGTTTTCAAAACGCCTTCCCCCGTTCATTCCGCCGCGAACCCCGGAGGAGGACACGGCCGTGCTTGTTGATGTTCTCGGTCAACTTGGCGGGCACGCCGCGCGCGAAGGCGTAGAACTCTACCTGGAACCCTTGAACCGGTACGAAGACCACATGGTCAACACACTCGCCCAGGGCGTGGAACTGCTGCGGAAAGTCGGACTCGGTTCGGTCAAGCTTGCCGCAGACACCTATCACATGAACATTGAAGAAGCAGATCCCGCAGCGGCCCTGGAGGCAGCGGGCGCTTTCGTCGGCCACGTCCAGGCCAGCGACTCCAATCGACTGGAACCGGGCGCCGGCCACATCGACTGGGCTCGGATCGGCGCCGCCCTCAAGGCCATGCGGTACCAGGGAACAGTGGCCCTCGAGTCCCGGCTTTCCGGTCCCCCTGAACTGGTCCTGCCCCGGGTCCCGGAACTGCTCAGACGCTTCCTCTGAGACGCTGGCCGTTCGGGGGATAATCCATCGGTGGCCGGCGCCTTTGTAGAACGATGCTTTCTTGCCGCCGCTGAACGCCCTCCTACATCCGTCCTGAGGCAAGATCTGCGTCGACATTCGCATCCGCACCGCTCATGTCCTGCGAACTGTCCGAACGCACCGTCTCTTCTTTGGACGCCTGCATTGAGCGCCAGACTGCTGCCCCGGCCGCCAACGCTACGAGCCCTGCGATCCACCACCACATCCGGAAGGCCGGCTGCCGGGACCTCACCGGGCCGCGTCTCTTGGCTCGTCCGGCCGGTTTCGGGCCAACGCGCTTAAGCTGTCCCTGGACCCGTGGCGTCAGTGTCTCCACACCCCCGGCAAGCTCATCGGCCAACCGGCGCAACAGCGCCTGGAGGCGGGGAGAAGCGGTCTCGATGCCTGCATCCAGCCCGGCCACCGCCCGCTGAAGCGCAGCCTGCACACCAGGCGTGGCCCATTCCCTGCCTCTGGCCAGCTGGCCCATGAGGTTCTCGGAGAGATGATGGACCCGCTCGGTTTCAGTCATTGCTGCTCTGCGCATGGATGCCTCCTTGATGTAATGGATGACGACAGACTAGGGCGCGGAGAAGTGCCCAAACAGGGTCTTTGGAACCAAGACAGGTCTCCGGGGCGTCCCGGCGCTCCAGAGGTACAGGGTGCCATGACCAAAGCCCCTACTCCGCCATTGCCTGCACTATCACGCTGGGAGTTGGGGGTAGCAGCTCCCGGGTCACCGGCGGGCGCGCGTTTGGTCAGGCAGGAGGGTCCCCATGACAACGCAACCACAGCCCGGAGTGCCGCTCGTTTCGGGCGCCGCCGGCAAGGGGTTCTCCTCGTTCACGAGGCGCCATCCCTTGCCTGTTTTCTACCTCCTCGCATTTTTCATCTCCTGGGGCGGAATGGTTGCCATTCTCAGTGCAGGGCACCTAACCGTAACCTGGGCCGCGGCGGCGCTCCCGGCAGGGCCCGCCGCAGCCGGCGTTTCCCTTACCGCCCTTCTATACGGCCGAACAGGGCTTCGGGAACTCGGGACCCGGCTGCGCCAATGGCGGGTGGGCCCCCGGTGGTACCTTTTCGCCCTTCTTACTGGCCCGATCGTCATGGCTACGACGGCGGCCATGGTCTCGATGATGTTTCCGGGTTACTACGCGGGCACGACCACACTGGAGGGGACAGCGGCCATTATCCTGGGCGGCCTCCTGGTCGGGCTCGCGGTCGGCATCCTGGAAGAGCTTGGCTGGACGGGCTTTGCCCTGCCCAGACTCCGTAGGCGTTACGGCATTCTTTTGACTGGCCTCATCATGGCCCTGCTGTGGGGAACCTGGCACTACCCGATGTTCGCGGACAGCACTGACCCTTCAGGAGCTATACCAAACGCGGTTATCGTGGCGGTGTTCCTGTTTGCCTGGCTGCCCCCATTCCGGGTGCTGATGGTGTGGGTCTACGACCGGACAGGGAGCCTCCCGCTGGCGATGCTCATGCACGCGCCGCTTTCGGCAGGGGCGTTCATCAACTCTTTCATGGCATCAGGTACGGCGACCGGGATGGCGGTCCTGATGCCGGCACTGCTTTGGGGTGCTGCATTCTGGACGATTGTTGCGGTTGTCTTCCTCGTCAAAGCCCGTCGACTTCGGGACGCAAACCCTTAGCGCACCACCTTGCGGTGGCCTGCGTCCAACCGCTGGGTCCACCCCCGCGAATCGAGGTGTTCCAGCAGTGGAACCGCTATCCGGCGCGTCGTTCCGAGGGCTTGGCGCGCCTGGCTGGTGGTAAAGGGCTGCTCCAGGCCGGCTAGGGTTCGCATCGCAAGGGCCGGCGCCGTTGGCAGCAGCACCACGCCGTCACGCAGCCTCAGCAGGCGGCCCGAGCGTTCTGCAGCAGCCAGCTCCCGCGTGCCCAAACCCAGCGCGGCCAGCTCCTCGGATTCCGGGGCCTGGAACGTATGCGTGGTGAGCCTGCGCTCCAGCTCGGCAATTGCCGGTTCGATGGGGCCAAGGTGGCCCCGGCTGCCGGGCAGCCGGATGTGGCCTGCGTCCTGTTCCAGGGCGGCCCCACGGATGACATGGGAAAGCAGCTTCTCGTCGGGCAGGCGAAGCAGGTTGCGGGCTGCCCCCATGGAAAGGCCCGGCGCCAAGGGATCGGATTCCTGCAGCGCCTGGACTGCGTTGCGAAGCTGGTGCTGCCAGGCCTCAAGGACAGGAGCGTGCACCCACCAGTCGTCGATGACCTGCACGCCGGACGGCCCTTCCGGGTCCTGCCCGGACAACAGCCCGAGCCGGCGCAGATGCTCCACCTGCACGGCTTTGCGGGCTGCCACCTCCCCCAGCACGTCACCCGCCGGGTCCATGCCTGCAAGCCGCTGGGCCCAGTGGGCGCCGTCTCCGCGCCGCCGCAAGGCCGGTGGATCGGCGTCGAGGATGCGTGCCCCGCCCAGCACAGAGCGGCTTCCGGGGTCGCGCAGCACCAGCCGGTCGCCCAGGACGAGAGGCAGGTGCCTGTCGAGGACGAGCCTAGCGTGGTCGGCGCCGAAAGGACGCAGCCTGGCCGGCACGGACGCGGTGCCAACATGGACCATGAGCTGCTCCGGCACATCCGTATACGCCACACCGGTGGTCCGTTGGATGCCCACGACGCCGGTGGTGGGCCAGGCATCGAGGGTGAGCAGCGCATCACCGCGCCGGATGTCCGTGGCGGAAACGTCGCGCAGGTTGAGGGCCACACGGCTGACTGGCGCCACCGAGGTGTACGAGGTGTCGCGGCTTTGCAGGCCGCGGACGACGACGGACCGGGAACCAAGGTGACCAAAGAGGCCCAGCCGGTCCCCCTGGACGATCGTTCCTGCGGCCAGCGTTCCGGTCACCACGGTGCCGGAACCGGTGATCGTGAACGACCGGTCCACCCACAGCCGGACCCGCCCATCTGTGGCGGGTTGGGGCACACTGGCCAGGACGCCGTCGAGCGCTGAACGCAGCTCAGCCAGGCCGGTGCCGTCGATGGCGGACACGGCAACGGCCGGGGCATCCCTCAGACCAGTCCCGGCCAGCTCCACCCGGGCGCGTGCCAGGACGTCCGCCACCCGCTGGCTGGACGCCCGGTCCGCGCGGCTGAGGACCACCACACCGTGCTCGATGCCCAGCGCCGCCACGGCGTCCCGGTGGTCACTCGACTGGGCCTGCCAGCCTTCGTCGGCGGCGACGACGAAACACACCACCGGCGCGGGTCCGATGCCGGCAAGCATGTTGCCCAGGAAACGCTCGTGGCCGGGGACGTCGACGAACGCAACGTCCTGCCCGGACGGCAACGTGGTCCAGGCGTAACCCAGGTCGATGGTCAGCCCGCGGCGCCGTTCTTCGTCCCAGCGGTCCGGCTCCATGCCGGTAAGGGCGCGGACAAGGGTGCTCTTGCCGGAATCGACGTGACCGGCCGTGGCAACGACGTGCACGGTTCAGCCCGCCCTGCCTGCATCCGCAGCCTCGAGGGCTGCCAGCGCCTGCCGAATGGCCTCGAGAATCCGGTCGTCGTCCGCGGCGGGCACGCACCGCAGATCGATCAGGCAGGAACCGTCGTGGACGCGCGGAAGCACGGCGGGATCGCCGGTACGCAGGAGCCGCGCCAGTCCTTCGGGGAGCCGGAGCGCCCACCCGGGCAAGGCAAAACCGGGGGCGCCCCCGCCGCCTACCCTGCCGTCATGCGGCACCACCGCTGCCCCGAGTTCCTGGGCCAGCCGTTCCGTGCGGCGCCGCAATTGCCCGACGTCGGCGTGCAGCGCCTGTACGACGGGCGGCATTCCGCCGGCCACGGTCGCCTCCAAGGCAGCGAGGGCAAGTTTGTCGGCCCGGACGGCCCGGGCAAGCGGGTGGCGGGCCAACCGGGTGATGACCTCCTTGCGGCCCAGCAGCAGGCCCGCCTGGGGTCCGCCGAGAAGTTTGTCGCCGCTGGCGATGACGACGTCGGCCCCGGCCGCCAAAGCGGAGGCAACATCAGGTTCATCAGGGAGGTGCGGGTCGGGTGCCAGCAGTCCACTGCCAAGGTCGGCCACGAGCGGTACTCCGTGTGCCTGCGTCAGCGGGGCCAGTTCATGCAGCGGAACAGCGGAAGTGAAACCGTCTACCCGGAAGTTGCTCGGATGGACCTTCAGCACGCAGCCCGTATCGGGGCCGAGGGCCGCTGCGTAGTCGTGCAGGTGGGTCCGGTTGGTGGTGCCCACCTCGCGAAGCCTTGCCCCTGTCGATTCCATCAGGTCGGTGAGCCTGAAGCCTGCACCGATCTCAACGAGTTCGCCGCGGCTCACCACCACGTCCCGGCCGGCGGCCAGGGCTGTAGTGGCCAGTACCAGCGCCGCTGCTCCGTTGTTGACCACCAGTGCGTCCTCAGCGGCGGGACAGGCGGCGAGCAGTACCGCCCGGGCCCCGGCGCCACGGCGGGAGCGGTTTCCGTCAGCCAGGTCGAGTTCCACGTCAACGTAGCCGCTGGCTGCGATAACAGCTTCGACCGCGGCCGCGGAAAGGGGTGCCCGCCCCAGGTTGGTGTGGACGATGACCCCGGTGGCGTTCAGCACCGGGCGGAGGGTTGTTGCCTTGCGGTCAGCGACGGCGGCCAGCAGGACTGGCTCCACCTGGCCGGGAGGAAGGTCACCGCGCCGGGCCTGGTCCTGGATGTCCCGGACGAGTTCGCGGATCACACGCTCACTCAGCCGTGACCGGGCTTCGCGGACGGGCGGCAGTGCCAGCAGGTCGTCCGTGCGGGGAATCAGGCGGCGGGGATCGACGTGGTCCACAGCCCTCCTCATATCGCGGCATTCACTGCCGAAAGTTGGCGGTGGCGGACGGGAATCGAACCCGCCAGGCCGAGATGCTCAGCCGCACCGGTTTTGAAGACCGGGGGGCCCACCAGGACCCGGACGCCACCGCGCCTCAATATAGCAGGTCGATTCACGGGGGTACGCTAGGCGGGTGAATGAGGCCCAGACGTCAGTCCAGCAACTTGATGAGGGCGCCGTGGGCGCCCTTCGGCTCACCGACTACGCCCACGGAGGAGGCTGTGCCTGCAAGATCCCGCCGGGTGAGCTCGAAGATGCCGTCCGTGGCCTCATCGGCCAGCCGGGCGCAGAGGTGCTGGTTGGCCTGGACAGTGGCGACGACGCGGCGGCCGTCCTGGTGCGGGACGACCTCGCGGTTCTTACCACGGCGGATTTCTTCACTCCCGTTGTCAACGATGCCTTTGACTGGGGCCGGATCGCCGCCGCCAATGCGCTCTCGGATATCTATGCAATGGGCGGCCG
The DNA here is from genome assembly GCF_059492155.1 of Pseudarthrobacter sp. Pseusp20. Lineage (NCBI taxonomy): Bacteria > Bacillati > Actinomycetota > Actinomycetes > Micrococcales > Micrococcaceae > Pseudarthrobacter > Pseudarthrobacter sp. Pseusp20. The sequence continues at coordinate 2,387,847 of NZ_CP168521.1, read as the reverse complement.
GCCGGTCACGGCCATCAACCTGGTGGGCTGGCCCCGCGGCGTCCTGCCAATGGAGCTGATGACGGAGGTCCTCCGCGGCGGGCTTAGTGTGGCGTCGGAGGCCGGTTGCCCGGTGCTTGGCGGACACTCCATCGACGATCCGGAACCCAAGTACGGCATGGCCGTCACCGGCGTCGCGCACCCGGACCGGCTGCTGCGCAACGACGCCGCCCGGCCGGGCCTGCCCATCACGCTGACAAAGCCGATCGGCGTCGGGCTTCTCAACAACCGGCACAAAGCGACCGGTGAAGTGTTTGCCGAGGCGATAGCGACCATGGTGGGTCTCAATCGCGACGCGTCCGAGGCAGCGGTGGCCGCCGGCGTCCGGGCAGCAACGGACGTCACGGGTTTTGGCCTGCTTGGCCATCTTCACAAGATGGTCCGGGCATCGGAAGTGGGCGCAGTGATCGACCTGAAGGCGGTACCGCTGATTGATGGAGCCCGCGAGGCACTGCGCGACGGCTTTGTCTCCGGCGGGACCCGGCGCAACCTCGACTGGGTGCGGCCGCACCTGCAGACCGCACCGGGCATCACCGAAGACGACCTGCTGCTGCTTGCCGATGCCCAGACTTCCGGCGGGCTGCTGGTGGTCGGCGAGCTGCCAGGGCACCCCGTCATCGGCCACACCACTGCCGGCCGGGGCATCAGGATCCGCTGATGCCTGGCGGCCAGGTCAGCTGGCGGTCGTGATCGCGTCGCCGGTTACGCCGGCTGCGCGGCGGGCTGCGAGCCGGGCCTTCTGCGGTTCGATGGTGTACCGCGGGTCCTTGGCAGAGGCCAGCCCCGCTTCGAAGATGCCAAACCGGGTCAGTGCAGAAGCGGCCAGCAACGCCACCCCCGAAGCGGCAGCTGCGACGCGGTTGCGGCCACCCAGCACGGTTCCCAGGCCGCCGGCGACTGCCAACCGCTCGCTCCACTTCAGCATGGTGCCTGCCTTGCCCTGATGAAGGGGCTCGGCTGCCACCGGATCCATCCGGCGCTCCATGATCTTCATGGCAAGCACGTCGCCCACGACGCCAAGCACCGCGAGTTTGCGGGCGGGACCGGTCTCGCGGGCCGGCGTGGTGACCATGGCGAGCCCGGCAGAAGCGAGGCACGCCGAACTGACGAAGACGAACGGCAGTTCCTCGTGCGCAGCGTTCCAGGTGGGGGTGGCGGTGTCGCCAAGCAGGACAGCTGTGTATGCCGCCAATGGTCCGGCGAACACCGCAGCCTCGACGCCCGCCGGTCCTTCCACGGCCTGCAGCACCCTGCGCAAGGGTCCCAGCGGCAGCCGGTTTCCGCTCATCCGGTCGATTTCGGCCACTGCGGCAACACCCGCACCTGCGCTGAAGGCGCTGAGGATCCAGGAGCCCACGCTCATCGGCGAGGTCACTTTGAAGGTCCGCAGCATATGCAGGAAACGCTCCGGCCTGCCCAGGTCCTTCACCAACGCGACGGCGCCGGCACTCACGGCGGCCAAGGCACCCAGCCGGGCATTCCGGCGAAGTATCGGCCGTCCGGTCAACTGGCCGCCGAGGCCAAGCAGCGCCGAGCCTGCTGCCACGCCGCCCAGGAACAGGTAGATGGCAACGTCATCGCCCCACGGCGCGGGCTTTACGACGGGGCGGCCGTAGTAAGAGGTGAATTCAGGCTCCGGGACCATGGGCACTTCGCGGGAACCGTCCCCGTTGTCCCTGCGGCGGCGCAGGCCGGGTTTGCCGTCCTGCCGGCGGCGCCGGGCACGCTCCGCCGGCCGGAAGCTGTCGAATTCCGAAAGGGTCACGCCCGTCCTCCCAGGAAAGCCAATGCTGCAGCCGCGGCCATGCCCGCTACAGCCATGCCTGCCCGCCGGTACATCTGCGGCAGGTCGGCTGTGGGGACGCGCGGGTCCGGCGGGAGCCCGTACACCTCGGGCTCATCCAGCAGCAGGAAGACCGATCCCGTTCCACCGACGCCGTCGTTCTCGTTCGCACCGTAGAGCCGCGCTTCGGTGAGGCCTTGCGCGTGCAGGTGGGCCACCCGCTCCCGGGCTGTTTCCACCATGTCGTCGTGGTCGCCGAACTTGATGGACGTCGTCGGGCATGCCTTGGCGCACGCGGGCGTCTCATCGGCCACCAGCCTGTCGTAGCACAACGTGCACTTCTGGGCCACGCCCACGTTGGGGTCGGCGGGATGCTTTTCGTGCTGCTCGTCCCGCTGGCCGGCCACCTTCACCGTGCCATTGCTGCGGCGTTCGATCACGCCGAAGGGGCACCCGGCCACGCAGGTTCCGCAGCCGTTGCAGACGTCGTCCTGGACCACCACGGTGCCGAATTCGGTACGGAAAAGGGCCCCCGTGGGACAGACGTCAAGGCATCCGGCGTGGGTGCAGTGCTTGCAGACGTCGGAGGACATCAGCCATCGGAAGTCTGCCGTGTCCGGGGGCGTCGTGTCGGCCTCTGCCAGATCGGTCGCTGCGGACCCTGCCGTGGCGGGAGGACCAATGCGGGGCATGCCCAAATTGACCAGGGCCCGCCCGGATTCCCGGGCCTCGGTAATGCGTTCCTGGCCTTGCTCAATGAACGCCACATGCCGCCAGGTGCTGGCGCCCAGGGATCCGGTGTTGTCGTAGGAAGACCCCAGCAACTCGAGGTTTCCGTCCTGCGGGTTGTGGTTCCATTCCTTGCAGGCAACTTCGCAGGCCTTGCAGCCGATGCAGATCGAGGTGTCGGTGAAGAATCCCTTGCGCGGATGGTTGTGTTCCCAGTGGGCATCGGCGGTGGGGTCGGTCGGTCCGGACAGCTGGCCCATCTAGTCCTCCGTTGTGGGATCGGTATGCGGGGCGGGTTTGTTGCCTTCCGCCGTCGGATTGGTGACGGCGCTGTTCCCCGTCTCGATGGTCACTCCTGCCCGGGCCTGGTACTCCGCAACCAGGGCAAGCAGTTCCTTCCCCCGCGGACGGCGGCCCGGACGGATATCGCACGAAGCCACCTTGGACTCCTGGATCTGGACGTTGGGGTCCAGGGTCACACCCAGCAGGTCGTTGGCCGCGTCACCACTGACCACGGCATTGCTGCCGACGCCCCAGTGGTAGGGCAGCCCAATTTGATGCACGGTGTGGCCGCCAACAGCCAGGGGCCTCATCCGGTCCGTGACAAGAACCTTCGCCTCGATGGCGGAGCGCGGCGAAATGATCGTGGCCCACCCGTACGGCTCAAGTCCGCGCTCGGCGGCCAGTTCAGGCGAGACCTCGCAGAACATCTCCGGCTGGAGCTCCGACAGGTATGGGAGCCAGCGGCTCATCCCACCCGCCGTATGGTGCTCCGTGAGCCGATATGTGGTGAAGACGAACGGGTAGACGTCTGCCCCGCTGGTGCCGGCGCTCGGTGCGCTGAGGTTGTCCGCGCGGGGGAACACCAGCCGCGCAGGACTTTGCTGCTGCGGATAAAGCGCGTTCGCCACCGGTGATTCCTGCGCCTCGTAATGGGTGGGAAGGGGTCCATCCATGAGGCCCTTCGGCGCGAACAACCAGCCTTTGCCGTCTGCCTGCATGATAAAGGGATCATCACCGCTGAGTGCGGCTGGACCACCGACAGAGGGATCGGGTTTGCTGCCAGGTGCCCGGTCAACCGGGAAGTCCGGCACGTCGTCTCCGACCCACTTACCCTGTTCCTGGTCCCACCAGATGTATTTCTTCCGCTCGCTCCACGGGTTGCCGGCCGGATCAGCCGACGCGCGGTTGTAGAGGATCCGGCGGTTGGCCGGCCATGCCCAGCCCCATTCCGGGGCCGCAGGCCCCTGTTCCTTGCCCGGCTTCCGGTTGGCGGCGTGGTTGACACCGTCAGCGTACACGCCGGTGTAGATCCAGCAGCCGGCCGCCGTGGATCCGTCGGCGCGCAGTTCGGTGTATGCCGAGAGCGGCTTGCCCGCATCCGGGCCGTCCAGGTGGCGGCCGTTGATTTCCGCCAGCACGGCTTCACCATCAGGTTCGCCATGCCCGTCCGTGGGGTAGTCCCAAGTGAGGTCCAGCAGCGGACGGTCCCGTTCGTCCTGCGACCCGGCCAGTTTCTCCCGGATCCGCTGGCCCAGTTCGAAGAAGAACTGCAGCTCGCTCTGGCACTCCCCCGGCGGCGACACCGCCTGGTGCCGCCACTGCAGCAGGCGCTGGGTCTGGGTGAAAGAGCCGGCTTTCTCAACGTGGGTTGCGGCAGGCAGGAAGAACACTTCGGTCTCGATGTCCTCGGTGCGCAGCTCCCCGGATTCAATTTCCGGACCGTCTTTCCACCACGTGGCCGACTCGATGAGGTTCAAGTCACGCACCACCAGCCACTTCAGGTGCGACATGGCCAGGCGTTGCATCCGGCCGTGGGCCGAACCCACTGCAGGATTCTGGCCGAGAAGGAAGTAGCCCTCAACTTCGTCCTCGAGCATGCCCATTACTGTCTCGTACGTTCCGTGGGCCCCCGTCAGTCTCGGGAGATAGTCGTAAGCCCAGTCGTTGTCCGCGTTGGCAGCCTCACCCCACCAGGCCTTTAGGAGGCTGATGGTGTAGGCGTCGGCATCAGCCCAAAAACCCTTCTGTTGCTTCGAGCCAATGACTGACAGGTACTCCTCAAGGCTGTCATGGCGTCCGGCGCTGGGCATGGGCAGGTACCCGGGCAGAAGGTTGAAAAGGGTGGGGATGTCCGTTGAGCCCTGGATGCTGGCATGGCCACGCAGGGCCATGATCCCGCCACCGGGGCGTCCGACGTTCCCGAGCAGAAGCTGCAGGATGGCGGCGGCCCGGATGAACTGAGCCCCAAGGGAGTGCTGGGTCCAGCCGACGGCGTAGGCGAAACACGTCGTGCGGTCGCGCCCGGAGTTTTCCGTGATGGAGCGCGCCAGGTACTCGAAGTCCGCGGCGTCGATCCCGCACATGTCCTGGACCATCTCCGGGGTGTAGCGGGCGTAGTGCCGCTTGACGATCTGGAAAACAGTCCGCGGGTCCTGGAGGGTGTCGTCGCGCTGCACTTCGGCGTGCTCCAAAGGTGGTCCGCCGCTGCCAAAGGCGTGGCCGGCGGCGCGGGCCGTGGCATCGGCTCCGTGTTCCGAACCTGGCCCGGGCTCATCGATGGCACCGTCCCCTTTTTCCGCATAGGCCCACGATGACGTGTCGTAGGCGCGCTTCTCCGGATCAAAGCCGGAGAACAGCCCACCCAGGTCCTCGGCGTCGCGGTAATCCTCATGGACCAGCGTGGCGGCGTTGGTGTACGCGCTGACGTACTCCTTGAACCACAGGTCATTGGTGAGGACATAGTTGATGAGCGCACCAAGGAGAACCACGTCGGAGCCTGCACGAATGGGAATGTGCTTATCCGACACTGCCGACGTCCGCGTGAACCTGGGGTCAACGTGGATGACCTTGGCTCCGCGGGCTTTAGCCTCCGCTACCCACTGGTATCCCACGGGATGGCACTCGGCCATGTTGGAACCCTGGATAACGATGCAATCGGCGTTGGCCATGTCCTGCAGTGACTGCGTTGCACCACCGCGTCCAAACGAGGCTCCCAAACTGGGAACCGTGGCGGAGTGTCATATGCGGGCCTGGTTCTCGGTCTGCACCGCCCCTGCAGCCGTGAAGAGCTTCTTGATCAGGTAGTTTTCTTCGTTGTCCAGGGTTGCGCCGCCCAGCGAAGCAATGCCCATGGTGCGGCGAAGCAGCCGGCCCTGGTCGTCCTCCTGCTGCCACGTCCTGCGGCGCGTTTCGATGAACCGGTCCGCCACCATCTCGACGGCCGTGGCCAAATCCAGGTGTTCCCACTCCCTGGAGCGCGGCGCACGGTAAAGCACCTTGGTCTGCCGGCCTGGTGAATTGACCAGTTGCTCGCTGGCAGAACCCTTGGGGCACAGGCGGCCGCGCGAGATGGGTGAGTCCGGATCGCCTTCGATCTGGATGACCTTTTCGTCCTTGACGTAGACACGCTGTCCGCAACCCACGGCGCAGTAGGGGCAGACGCTCTGGACAACGCGGTCAGCAGTAGCTGTGCGGGGGGCAATGGCCTGGGTCTTGGCCGAGGTGACAGCGGGCCCACGGCCCAGCAGATCCCCCGTCGACAATTGACGGATGACCGGCCATTGAAGGAAACTTCGCGGTGCCATTTGTGGAGCATATCCCGAAGCGCCGCGAAAGCAACAGGACAGCGTTCGCGTGTCTTCCGCAGAAACTACGGCGCCGAAATTCAAGTAGTCCCCACAAAAGTCAAGGAGCACGACGACGGGACGCACCGCCGTCGTGCACCTTCCGCCGGTGCCCCCTCCCCCAGGCGGACGCAAAAAGACATTCGCCCCGGTCCGACCGCCCCGCGTTCAGCTTCATGGTGGAACGATGGACGCATCAGAAGGTAAAGGGAGAGAATTTTGAACCAGTTTGATAACTCCGACGACGGTGTTGAAGGCGGCGAACGCGGTTCGCATGCGGGCGGCACCCCCGCGGCCTTTACGGTCGACCAGTTACTGGAAGAGAGCCGCAGCGGGCTCGTGCGTGTCCACCCTTCGGATCTTGAGCGGGAAATGGCAGCGGGCGCCCTTGTTGTTGACATTCGGCCCGTGGATCAGCGGGACCGGGACGGCGAACTTCCGGGAGCCGTCGTGATCGACCGCAACGTTCTTGAGTGGCGGCTCGATCCTTCCAGCGCCCACCGGCTCCCGATCGCTGACGACCCCGCCCGCCGCATCGTGGTTGTGTGCAACGAGGGCTACAGTTCCAGCCTCGCTGCGCACACCCTGCAGAGGCTGGGGCTGATCCGTGCCACCGACCTGATCGGCGGTTTCCAGGCGTGGGCGGCGTTGCGCAACCAAAGCAGTGAGTAACCGGCCCCGGGCCAGCGTCCAACCGGATTTCACACGCCTTAGCTGATGCGCGCCCGGGTCCAGTCAGCACGTTTTTTCGTAGTTTTTGGCGGTGTCAATTAATAGATTGACACCCTGCGTGGCACGAGTCACACTGTTGCATATGGTGATCGATGTTGCGTACAGCGCGAACAGGGACGTCCCCGACGGACGCATTGGTGCAGGTCGATCCTCCCCAACCTTTATGACTGCAAAGTTGCGGCAACGCCGGTTGCCGCCTCCAACTCTGTGGTCGCCACGAATCGCACACCAGCCAGCCCTCCCGGGAGGAAACCCAACATGACTGCTTCAGTGAACGTCCCCCTCAAGCGTGGAAAACTCGCTGCATCCCTGCCTGCCGAGCAACTGGCGGAAATCACCGAACTGTTCGAGTTCCGGCGCACGGGATATTCCCTCGATGCCCCCTTCTACACGGACCCGACGATCTTCAACATCGACATGGAGGCCATTTTCGGGCAGCACTGGATCTTTGCCGCCAGCACTGCCGAACTGCCGGAACCGGGCGACTACGTCACTGTCGACTACGGGCCCTATTCCCTGATCGTGCTGCGCAACGACGACGGCGGCGTGAACGTACTGCACAACGTGTGCCGGCACCGCGGCGCCCGCGTCCTGACGGAATCCACGGGATCAACGGGAAACCTGGTCTGCGGCTACCACTCCTGGACCTACTCGCCCAGCGGCGACCTGATCCACGCCTCGGCCCCGGGGGAAACGAAGTTCGACAAGAGCTGCTTCGGCCTCAAGCGCGCCCACGGCCGGGAGGTGGCAGGACTGATCTTCGTCTGCATCGCGGACGTGCCGCCGACGGACTTCGATGAAACCGCAAAGATCTTTGAGCCCTACCTCGCGCCCCACGATCTGTCGAAGACGAAGATTGCCTACCAGCAGAACATCATCGAAGAGGGCAACTGGAAGCTGGTCATGGAGAACAACCGGGAGTGCTACCACTGTGACGGCCACCCCGAACTCGCTTGCTCCCTCTTTCCCACCTGGGGCCTCACGGAGGGGCTGATCCCGACGCACCTTGAGGAAGTGTGGGACCGCAACAAGAACGCACAGTCATCGCTCGAGGAGCGCTGCCGCCGCTACGGCCTTCCATACGAGGTGGTCGAGGAGCTCGACACGCGCATCGCGGGAATCCGCATCTCACGGGAATCGCTCGACGGCGAGGGCGAATCGTTCTCGCCCGACGGACGCAGGCTTTCGAAGAAACTGCTTGGCGACCTTCCGGACTTCCGCCTTGGCCGCTGCTCGATGCACCTGCAGCCCAACAGCTGGTTCCATTTCCTTGGGGACCACGTCATCACCTTCGGTGTCTTCCCCATCAACGAACACCAGTCGCTGGTGCGAACCACCTGGCTCGTGGCGGACGACGCGGAAGAAGGCGTCGACTACGACCTGGACAAGCTCACCTACACCTGGAAGCAGACAAACCTGCAGGACAAGGCGTTCGTGGAGCTGTGCCAGAAGGGTGCCGGCAGCCCTGCCTACCAGCCCGGCCCCTACATGAAGAGCGAATACCAGGTGGAGGCCTTCATCAACTGGTACGTTCAGCGCGTTCAGGAGCACTTGGCATGACGGAACTCCTTACTGAAACGGTAGTCCAGGAACCCCAACGCATCCGTGGCCTTGAGATGCCGTGGAACAGGGTAATGGGCAGCGCCGAGGCACCCGCCCGCGCTGCACGTGCTTTGGGTCCCTGGCATCCGCAGGAGTTCATGGCGGAATGTGTGGAGACCGTACCCGAGGCCGGGGGCATGATGACCTTCGTGTTCCGCCGCTGCGACGGCGCACCCCTGGCATTCAGGGCCGGCCAGTACGTGAATATCGCCTTTCCCGTGAACGGCGAGGACCAGGAACCCGTGGACCGCAGCTACTCAATCTCCAGCTCACCCACGGAACCCTGGACCTTCAGCGTCACCGTTAAGCGCGATCCCGGCGGACTGGTTTCACCGTGGGTGCATGACAACGTCAAACCCGGCACCGTCCTGGACATGCTGGGACCCGTGGGGGCATTCCACCTGCCCGATGCCGACCGGCGCGCACGGTACCTCTTCCTGGCTGCCGGCGCGGGCATCACTCCGATCATGTCGATGCTGCGGACCATCCACTCGCTGCCCGGTACGGCCAATGTGGTAGTGCTCTACCACGGAGCGGAAGCCGGCGGCTTTGCCTTCCACCGTGAACTGGCCTACATTGCGTCGGTGGACTCGCGCGTCAAGGTCTTCTACGCCCTTGGCGACCGCGGCCGGCCCGAGGAGTGGGATGGCTTCAGCGGAAGGCTGTCCTCGGCCATGATCGACGAGGTCGCTCCTGATGCCAACGGCCGCCAGGTGTACGCCTGCGGCCCGGAAGGTTACCTGAACACCGCCACCGAGCTGCTTAAGAAGGTCGGCGTCGACGACACCTCCATTTACATGGAGTTCTTCTCGGGGGATCGCCAGACACTCCTTGAATACCAGGCAGAAATCGCGCTCGCTTCGGACATCGCGGAGGAGATCGCCGAGGAAATCGCCGATTCCGCCGAGGACTACTTCGAAAGCCAGCCCAGCGCGTTCGGGCTCTACGAGCCCGGCTACGACGACGAGGGAACCTTGAAGGCCACGGGGCTGCCGCTGGAAACGGTCGACCCGGGCCCGGCGGCCGCCGAAGGCGGATCAGATGCGGAACCGGAGGCCGCGTCCCCCGACGCCTCCAGCTTTGACACTGTGGGAACGGGCAGCCTCACGTTGTCCTTCATGCGGACGGGCATCAATGTGCGGATCGGCCCGGACGAACACATCCTCGGAGTGGCCCAGCGTGCAGGCGTCCGGATCGGCGCGAACTGCAAGGAGGGTATGTGCGGCTCCTGCAAAGTCGTCAAGCTTTCCGGCGAGGTGGAGATGAACCACCAGGGCGGGATCCGGGCACGTGAGATCACTGCAGGCAAGTTCCTACCCTGCTGTTCAACCGCGCTGACCGACATGGTTATCGACGCCTAGCCGCTCGGTCCGGCCCGCCCGGCACCTCAATCCACCCCCCTTGCTTCACGAAAACTGACAACTCTTGCCCCACGGAAGGTCTGATGCAGCCGGCGTCAGGCCTTCCGCGCCAATTCGAACACCAACCATAGGAGCCATGCCCATGTCAGCCAACAAAGCCGTTGCGTACAAGGCACCCGGGATTGTCGAAATCATCGATACCCCCTACCCCACCTTTGAACTGAAGGCCGGCCCCGGAGTCAATCCCGTCAACGTCGGCCGGAAGGTCCCGCACGGCGTCATCCTGCGCACCGTGAGCACCAACATCTGCGGGTCGGACCAGCACATGGTTCGCGGCCGCACGACCGCCCCCGCCGGCCTGGTCCTGGGTCACGAGATCACCGGGGAAGTCATCGAGACCGGGCCCGACGTCGAGTTCATCAAGGTCGGGGACATCGTCTCGGTCCCGTTCAACATCTCCTGCGGGCGCTGCCGGAACTGTAAGGAGCGCAAGACCGGGATCTGCCTGAACGTGAACCCGGACCGCCCAGGATCCGCTTACGGCTACGTCGACATGGGCGGCTGGGTCGGAGGGCAGGCGGAGTACGTCCTGGTCCCTTATGCCGACTGGAATCTGTTGCGGTTCCCCGACCGCGACCAGGCCCTGGAGAAGATCCTGGACCTGACCATGCTCTCCGACATCCTCCCCACCGGATTTCACGGCGCCGTCACGGCAGGTGTCGGCGTCGGGTCAACCGTCTATGTTGCCGGGGCCGGACCCGTAGGACTTGCCGCGGCCGCAAGCGCCCAGCTGCTGGGGGCCGCCGTGGTCATCGTAGGGGACCTCAATGAGGATCGTCTCGCCCAGGCCCGGTCCTTTGGCTGCGAAACGGTCAACGTGGCCAACGGCGACCCGGCCGACCAGGTCGAGCAGATCCTCGGCGTTCGGGAGGTCGATGCCGGTATTGACGCAGTCGGTTTCGAGGCCCGCGGGCACGGGCATGGCGCCAAGGAAGCGCCGGCCACCGTGCTCAATTCGTTGATGGACCTCACCGCCGCCGGCGGGTCCGTGGGCATTCCCGGCCTTTACGTCACCGGAGACCCGGGCGCCGCGGACGAGGCGGCCCAGAAGGGTTCACTGTCCCTGTCCCTGGGCACTGGCTGGGCAAAGTCCCTCTCCTTCGCGACCGGCCAGTGCCCGGTGATGAAGTACAACCGGCAACTGATGATGGCGATTCTGCATGACAAGATCCAGATCGCCAAGGCGGTCAACGCCACAGCCATAGCGCTGGATGATGCACCGCGGGGGTACGCGGAATTCGATGCCGGAGCGGCCACAAAGTACGTCCTGGACCCGAACGGCTACCTCAGCAACTAGATCCGGGCAGGAAGCGGGCTGCCTGGGCAGGCTACCTCGTGTGAGGTCCGCCGGTTCGTCACCGGCGGACCCGCTCCCCCTGTCCGGTATCGCTCCCCCGCCGCCTGCGGTTCTCCGGCCGGTTCAAGTGACGGTGAGCTCCGTGTACATCCCTGCCCAGTAGTGGCCCGGGAGATTACAGAACAGTTCATACCGCCCGGGCGGCAGGTCAAGCGTGACCCAGCCGCTCGTGGACGGCAGGATCCCCTCTCCTTCACCTTCGGCGCAGGCAGCGGAGGCCTCGCCCAGGCTGCCGGCCTCGTCGGCTCTTCCGTCCCGGCCCACGGGGCGCGTTCCTGCGCTCTGGGTGCCCGCCACGGGGACGACCAGCATTTCATGGGGAATGGTGCCGGCGTTGACGACCAGGAAGGACACTTTGCCGTGGACCACGGTGGCCCGGTCCGCGGTCAGGCGCATGCTGCCGCGCATCATCCTGGGACCGGCCATCATGGGCCCGCCCCTATCGATGGTAGTGACGTTCACGACGGTGCCCGCGAAACTCGGCGCCGCACAGCGGGTGGTGCCGGGATTCCCTGCTCCGCCCGGATTCGGGCCACCGCCCAGCAGCGCGATCCCCGTCATGGACAACGCGGTCAGCATTACTGTCGCGATAGCCCCGATCAGGATCTGCGTGCTGCGGGAGAGTGTCTTCACGGCCTGCGTCGGAGAGCAGCCCGGCGTTCATTCAGCTCGGTAGCGTCGATTTCCCCCCGCGCGAAACGTTCATTCAGGATCCGCTCAGCCTCATCATGAGCAGACCCATAGTATCCCCCGTGCCCCTGGCGTCCGCCGCGGACCAGAAGAATCACGACCGTCACCACACCACCCCAGAACAGCAGCATCATCAGGGCCATGACAATCCAACCGCCCACACCCCAGTCGCCATACCATCCGTACATCATCCCCGGACCCGCCCCTTCAATCCCTGCCGTTCATTCCAGCTTTGCGCGGTCACCGCCGGGCGAACAGAGCCATTAGTCACCTGGTTTCGGGCCTTCCCGAAACCACGGGATTCCCTGGCGTCCCGCCCGTCGCGACGGCGCATTCCGCCGGATCGTCCATCTGTGCTGTGTTCAAACCAAGCCTTGAACAGCAGGCACTTTCTCATCTGGCTGACATGCAGAGCCGGTCAAGGGTCTCGTTCAGGGAGGACTCGACCTGGCTGTCCAGGAGGTCACGCCTGTTCCCGGTGGACGGGCCTTCGAGTTCGGTGGGCAGTGATGGCGTTGTGACTGTCATCGCCGCCTGGTAGCGCCCGTCAGCGCTGCTGACTGCTATGGTCCGGTATCCCCAGAATGAGCCCCTTCCTTCGTGCCGCGACTCTTTCGAGCATCCGTCCGCCTGCTCCCACAGGCCCAGCCCGTAGGGGCCAAGCCCGGGCCTGGTGTTCACCCTGGAAGGGCTCCTGCCCGTGGATACCCTCCACGCCGTTACGGTGGGCAGGCAGGGTTGTTTCGGACGCTCGAAGCAGTGACAAACACAACGGGAAGGGCGCGCTCACTGAACGGAGCGCGCCATACATGGCACGCCTCTTCACTGGCAAAGCGGTTACGGTGGAGTTGCTGCGGGAAATGGAGACCAGCCCGGTTTCGCCCCGACGGACTGGGCATGTGGGAGCAGGCTCCGCAGCCCTGCACAACTGACCAAAGAACTATTCTGACTGTCTTGGCACCGTCGAATCAAGGGCACAACAAAGCCTCGGACCAGCAATGGTCCGAGGCTCCCCAGATGCGCCTAACGATCGATGCGGACGCTGAGATCCAGGTGGATGTTCTCGGCCATGAGGCGGTCCTGAAGGTACTGGGCGAGGCTCGCATCGGTCGCGGTGTGCGGGCCTTTCGGCGCAGCCCCGCGGAACAGGGCCTGGGTGTTCGTTGACTTGATAACGTCCAGCGGCGTCCACCGGAGATGTCCGTCGGTCATCCGCTCGATGTCGGTGCGGAAGGTGCGCCGGTGGTCGTCTCGGACCGAGGCGCGCATAGTGAAGGGAATGAAAGCAGTGGGCAAGAGGGTCCTTTCGAACGAGGCAGCCAACCGTCGGCGCCTCACTGGGAACAAGCTCAAAACCAGCACTGGTATTCCCTCTAAGCCAGAATGAGGTGGGCGTCACTGACGGACGTCAAGGTCCCGCTTGTTGGGGGCAGGACCTTGAATGGGGATAGGGCCGGCGGCCGTGGCAGCTTTGAGACAGGATGCTGCCCTCTAACCGCCGCCGGCCCAGCCTTTCCCGGGCATCTGCGTGGGAGGGCTCCTGCGCCGATGATACCTGCGTGCCAAGAATCATTTGGGGCCCGGGCCTCGGCTGGAGCTGACACCGGAGCTTGAAAGACGACGCCGGCTGGACGCTTAGCTTTTGGCGTCGAGTCCGGCCTGCGAAATGAGCTCGCTCAGCCACGGCCGGTGTTCGCGGTGGAAAGTGATGCCCTCCGGCAGGCCCTGCACCGATGGGCCAGAGGGGGTGATGTCAATGGTGATCCGGCCCCCGGCCAGGGGCGCATTGGTAATGTGCAGATCCCCGTACGATGCCGGCAGAGCAGGATCCATCCAGAAGCCGCCCCGCGACACGTGGGCGTCGTACCGCATCAGGCTGGTGATCAGCATGATGGGTGTGGTGGCCGCCCACGCCTGGGGTGAGCAGGCCGTGGGGTACGGCACCGGTTCGGTTACCTGTTCCCGGCTGAAACCGCAGAACAGTTCCGGGAGCCGCCCGTCGGAGTAGTCCGCCGCTTCAAGCAGGGCCGTGGCGATCCGTTGCGCCTCCTCCACGAAGCCGTAACGCATCAGGCCCGCCGCGATAATGGCATTGTCGTGGGGCCAAACAGACCCGTTGTGGTAGCTTGCCGGATTGTAGGCGCCCATGTTCGTGGCAAGGGTCCGCACGCCCCATCCACTGAACATTTCAGGCGACATCAGCCGCTCGGCCACCATCGGCACCTTGTCATCATCAATGATGCCGTGCCACAGGCACTGGCCCATGTTTGAGGCGCAGGCATCCACCGGGCGTTTCCTGCCGTCCAGCGCTACCGCGAAGTAGCCGCGTTCCGGCAGCCAAAACGCCTCGTTGAACCTCTTCTTCAGCGCCGCCGCCTCATCGGTGAGCTGCGCGGCCAAACCCGCGTCGCCGCCGTCGTACGCCATCCACGCCCGTGCCTGCAGCGCGGAGTACACCAGCGCCTGCACCTCGCAAAGGGCTATCGGCGGCTCGGCAAGGGTGCCGTCAGCGAAGTTGATGCCGTCCCACGAGTCCTTCCACCCCTGGTTTAGCAGGCCGTGGTCATTGAGGCGGCAGTACTCGACGAAGCCGTCGCCGTCCTTATCGCCGTAGTTCCGAACCCAGTCCAGTGCGCGGTCCGCGTTGGGCAACAGTGCCGCAATGGTTTCCTTCGCGAAACCCCACCGGCTGACGGAGGCCAAAGTCATCACGAACTGCGGAGTGGCGTCCACGCTGCCGTAATAGACCGACTTTCCGCCCAGAGCCAGCCCGGAAGATACCCCAAGCCGTACCTCGTGGAGGATCTTCCCGGGTTCCTCCTCACTCACCGGGTCCACCACCTTGCCTTGGCGGTCAGCCAGGGTCTGCAGGGTGCCAAGAGCCAGTGACGGATCCACAGGTAGGGCCATTTCTGAAGCCCACAGCGAATCACGCCCAAAAAGGGTCATGAACCATGGCGCTCCTGCGGCCACCACAATCCGCTCCGGATACGCAGGGTCCTCGATCCGAAGTGCGCCGAGGTCGTCGTAGCTGCGCCGCAGCGTCCGTTCGATGGACCGGTTGGTCATCTGCAGCCTGGGTATCTTCGCGACCCATTCCTGGTGCCGCCGGTCACTCTGTGAGGTGCCGTGCCGGACAGGGCGTGAAACGTCCTTTTGCGCGGCCGGTGCAACGCTTAGCCGCGTTCTCCAGTGGCCGGAAGCGGGCACCATCGCCTGGTATGTGAGTGCGCCGGCGGTGGCCACGGCCCCGCGTCCCCGCACCAGGACAGCCTTCCGCAGGTCCTGCCATGCCGCGCTGATAATCAGGGAATCACCGTCGGCTCCACGGACGACCTCCCAGCGCCGCTGGACCCTCGCCTCCTTCACCTCGAACAGGTCCGCGAAATCCGAATCGACGCCAACGGAGACGCTGCACTCCACAGGGTTTCCGGAGTAGTTGCGAATGGTGATTTCCTCTATCACGCCGTCAGCGACTTCCCGCAGGCGCTCCACGATCAGAGGGCTGTCCGCGTATCCGTCCCCGCGCGGAACGCGGCCGATGAACAGTGCCCGGTAGGGTTCTTTCGTTTCCGCGGCCAGCGGCTCAAGCGACTGGCCGTTCACCGTCATGCTCCACCCGGACAGGATCCGGGTGTCCTCGTGGAAAACACCGTGGGGAAGTTCCGAATGGATGTCGCCGTTGGCAGCGGAGATGCAGAAACATGAGCCTTCCACCAGCGTTACAGTTCCCGCCCCCACCGGCCCCGCCGCTGTGTCCGCATTCCATCCAGCCATGTCCGCTCCTCTGACGGCTACGACCGTTCCCGGCGGAATAGACGATACGCCGCCGCCAGGGCTCATGAAAGGGCCATCGGCAGGAGTGGCAGGGCGTCATCCCGCACATCCTCGACAACGGACTGGAGCGACGTCGACCGCATGAAGACCTGGGTGGAACTCCCCCGGACGGCATCGCCGGCGGGACGCGAGTTCATGGGGACGAGCCCCAGCCGTTTCAGACTGGTCCTGGTGAGGCTGGGGCATGTGGCTGTCCCGTGAGTATTGGAGGACTGCTGACTTCACACCCGTCTGCAGGCCCTTAGGAATTGTCAATAAATGTTGACGCTGGCGATTTCCGTCAACTAATGTTGACGCATGGAGGTGGACCGGATGAAGACATTGGTTGCATCAATGGACGGCAAGGGCCCCGCTGACGCGTTGCGCGCGGTCGCTGAGCTGCAGAAGGAGGTTGGGCGCACCGAAGCGTCCCTGGTCAGGAAGGCCCGGCAGGCCGGCCTTTCTTGGGAAGCCATTGCCCTGTGCCTGGGCGTAAGCAAACAAGCCGTCCACGGCAAGTACGGGAAGCGCTAAGCGCTGCTCCTCAGTCTTTCTACCGGCTCGTCCCCGCCGGATGGGAGCAAACTTTGGCAGGACAGACAGGTGCCCCATCTCCCGCGCCGAAGAAAGTAGCCGTCCGAGGAAGTTTCCCACCACAATCAGCAAAGTCTTGTTGTGCCCGCTCCCCCGGCCCTTGCACCGGTGCTGGCCATCCCGAACCAACCCGACACAGCCGGAAACGAAGCCGGCTGTTCGCTGTTCAGCTTTTTGATTCGGGGTCGACTGCCTGGCTCTTTGCCGCTGCTGGCGACCGGGAGGGGCGGATGCGAGACGGTGGCGAGGGCCCTTCGACACGGACGTGCAGCTCGTTGTCCCCGCGCAGAATGGCGCGGAGCAGCCACCGCTCCTCCCATCTGAGTGACCTGAGCGCGTGACCGCGCCGCAGTAGCAGACCCCCGTTCGGGGTGGCGTACCACTTCTGCAGATCTCCCAGCTCCTCGGCTCGCAGCAGCGCGACCGTGCTGCCCGCCGCCGAGTCGATCATGCTGACAAGCGACGAAGGTCCCGTCAGATCGGTCGAAACGACTCGCCGCTCGCTCTCGGCGAGGATTGTCTTTTGCGCTGCGCGTGTCACGACGAGGGGACGGGACGGGCCGTCCAACAGCCCGGTCAGCACGTCCGCCGCAGCGTCAGGGCGGCCCGTCCTCCGCGCCGCCGCCTGCATCCGCTGCAGGCGGCCCGGCTCCCGCAGCAGCTCGTCGATCTTCCAACCGATCGTCGCGGGAGTATTGCAACGGACCGCCGCCCCCTGCTCCATCAGGTAATCCCCGTTGCGAACCTCCTGCCCCGGAATGGGGTTCACAAGCACCATGGGCAGCCCTGCAGCCATGCACTCCGCCGCCGCCAGACCGCCCGGCTTGCCCACAAACAGGTCGGCGCGGCGCAGCAACTCGGGCATCTCCGCCGTGAAGCCGAGCACGCGGTAGCGGTCGCCAGCGGGCGCCACTAGCTGTTCGATACGCTGCCGCAGGGCATCGTTGCGTCCGCACAGAACCGTGGCCGTGAAGGATGAGCGCATGTGCAGCGTCTGCCGCACGACCGAGACGGCATAGTCTCCGCCAGTCGCGCCCGCCGAGATCAGCAGCATCGGGGGCTCGTTTACATCGCGCGCAGGCGCTACATCCAGCTGGCTGGCGATCGGGATGCCCGTGGCCGCGACGCGGTCGGGGGGCAAACCCAGCGCTATCAGCTCCACCCTGCCCTCTTCCCTGGCCAGGAAGAGCGCATGGAACGCCCCCGTAAGCCATAGGCCCTGGAAGTCGTAGTCCGTCATGACGACGGCGGTCCGCGCGTCAATCACGCCGCGAAGGAGCAGCGACGCCAGCAGTTGGGCTGGCAGGAAGTGCGTGCACAGGATTGCGGTCGGCCGGAATCGCTTGATCGCACCGATCACCGGAAGAGCGTTCACCCGTGTCCAGGGATCAACTGGGACCCGGCGCCGGAACGGACGGTCGTTGATGTCGTAGCCCCACTCGACCAGCCAGGGCAAGTCCTTGACCAGGACGAAGTAACCCTTGCCAAGCAGTGAGCGGTAGAGCACGCTGCTCACCTGCAGCACGTCGAGCACCTGCACCTCATCAATGTCGGCGCGCGCGGCACACGCCTGCCGCAGCGCCGCCGCGGCGCTGTTGTGCCCCGCTCCTACCCCTGCTGACAGGATAAGTACGCGCTCGCTCCCAGCGGCGTCGGGGCCTCGTGCCGAGGTTCTGCGCATGAAACGAGTCTAACCGGCCCGGCTTTTCCCACCACCGCACAACCCCAACTAGTACTCGATCGGAAGGGCTTGGTTCTCCTGTTGGCGGCCCTGCAATCCTGGGCACCCTCAGGCTTTCCGGCAGGAGTAGCGTTGGAAGCCCCCTCCATGACCCAGCCCGCTCACGGCTGCCACAAATGAGCGATTCCTTTGTGCTTTCTGAACGTGTCTGTGAATCTCAAAAAGCCGTTATTTCTGGTGCTGAACCTATAGGCGAAGTGAGGTGCCCTCCGGTAAGCAATTTCACGGGCATAAAAAATAACCGCGAACCGTGGACTACTTCCTGGCTGTTCGTTAATTTCAGTGGCGTCGGCTTCAGGCGGTTTTGGGTGTCCGTACTTTCGTTGCAATGTACCTGCACCTCGGGCGTTTTGGGCGTTTCGATAGGCAAATAATCGAAACAGCTACCTGACCTGTTCAACGCGTGACATATCCAAATATCAGTTAGGCCTTGGACAGAACCGTTGGGGCCTAACTGCTCCAATTAGGACTCACTCGCACCGAACGGCAGATACGCCCGCAGCAGGCGGAACGATTCGGTCATGAACGGCGAGGGAGAGCCCGTATGCGCTTCTGAAAGGTGGCACAAACATTGTTGGTTCGCTTCGACGCCTACTGACCACAGCCTTCAGGCACAATGGCGTCATGTGCGGCAGATACGTGCTGTCCAAGGCCACCGGCGACCTTCTGAGCTACTTTGATGCCAAAGAGGTAGACGGTGACCCGCCTCCTCCGAGCTGGAATGTGGCGCCGACACAGAGCGTGCATATCGTGGCTGAGCGCGTGGACGAGGGTTCCATCGAGCGGCATCTGCTCGTGGCCCACTGGGGCCTGGTCCCCTCTTGGGCGAAAGACATCCAGATCGGCAAGAAGCTGATCAATGCCCGCAGTGAAAGCATCCTGGAGAAGCCGTCTTTCCGCAAAGCGGCGGTCAAACGAAGGGCAATCCTGCCAGCTGACGGATACTTTGAGTGGCAGAGCACCTGCCGGGCTCTCTGCCGGAGCCAACCCTGACACCCCGGGTTGTCAGCACGAGGGTAAACAGCGTCCGTAACAACGGACCTGAGCTTATCGAGCCGGCCGAGTGATCGAGGCGTAGAGCACCACGATGCCGTTCCCGCATGCCCCGATGTGGCTTATGGCTGGCAGGCTTCGCGTCCCATGTAATTGTTTTTGCATGGCGAAATTGGCCGCCATTGAAAGGTCAAGGATGCCTTCAAGGAGTAACAGTTCTATACAGGAAGGGCGCGCTCAGCGAACGGGGCGCGCCTTCTTCGTGCCCTCTGACCTTCCTGCGTTTGAACTTGAAATAGCCTGGCACCAGGCCACTCGCTGCCTCCGCTCTCCGGCCGTCTCTGCGGCGGGAGGATGATGGAGTTAAGAGGTGCCCGGAGGGCCGTCCGCCATGTCGAAGAGGTCAAGGACCGCTGCGCCCTCCTCCAGCAGGGGGTCGCGATCGGCTGGCTGCGCCACGAGCCGGGTTACGTCGCTCATAAGGGTCTGCACATACTGCCGAACGACGGCGCGGTGCGCGGCGTCTCCGAACCAGGCGAGATCACGGCACACCCGCAGCAACGCCCTGACGACGCGGGGTTCGTTCGATCCGTAACGCCGAACCTGTCCGAGGGCCAGATCGACGAGATAGGCGAAGTCGCGGGCCGGGATGTGGAGCCTGACCGTACCTTGGGCGTCTGTCACTGCTCGCGGGCCGTGCTGCCTGAGTGTAAGCGCGGCGAGGATCGTGCCCAGATGGTCGACCGCCTGGTTCGCCGTGTATGGGTCATTAATAGCTGGCGAGAGCGCCTTGGACGCGACGTCCGCGAGCTGTCGGATCCCGAACGCGACGTCCTGCTCCAGGGTCCGTTCGTAGCCGATGCGTACACTCTGCGCTAGTGCCCGCCGAAGCGGGGCGGAAGCCTCGGGCACATACGGTCTCCCGCTGCCGTCAGCGACGTCCCATACCCAGGCGATGGGTGCTCCGGCAACCACGTGCCGGCCCACCATGGGCACCATCAGTGCCTTCAGGCCCCGCTCCGCGAGTGCACCGACGAATGGCCCGACATGGAAGGCCTGGACGTATCCCGATGCCGGTGCCGGCAGGGCGGTGGCACCGTGCGGCACGTCCGGCATGGGGATCCCAGGGTCGCCGGGGACGTATGACTGCTCGATCACCTTCAGCGTCGCCGTCTCGACGCCCTTCATGACTTGGTCCACCTGGATCGAATGCGATAGATGGTGGACGAAGAACACGAGCATCACCATGCTCACGAACAGCAGCATCAGCGCGCCGCTAACGGCGAGTCGGGGGTACTCCTCGATGCGTTGGCCGCCTGCGATGCCCACCGTGTAGAGCCCCGCCGTGCTGTACGCGAAGGTCGCGACGAAGGCGCTCAGGGTCAGCTGGTTGGGGATGTCGCGGAGGAAATTCCGCAGGAGCCGAGGGCTGAACTGCGTCGACGCGAGCTGCAGGGCCACCACGGTAAGTCCCAGGACGAGGGCGATGACCGTGACCATCGTGCTGGCGATGCTCACGAGCAGGTTCCGGGCGTCATCGGATGTCCCCTGGAAGAGGAGGACTGCAAGAGGCGACGTCTTGTCGATCTGCACAGCGGAAAGGCTCGCCCCCGCGATGAGCGCGAGCACGACGGCGCATGTCGGCATCGCCCACAGTGCGCTCGCCAGATACTCCCGAAGAGCCACACGCTTCACATGTGCCACTCTCTGCCGACGGTCCTCGGTCGTCAAGGGGCGCTGTGCTGAGTCCGGTCCACCGGAGGTCACTGGTCTTCGCAGGACGGAAGCCCTGGCATCCA
Organism: Pseudarthrobacter sp. Pseusp20; assembly: GCF_059492155.1. NCBI lineage: Bacteria > Bacillati > Actinomycetota > Actinomycetes > Micrococcales > Micrococcaceae > Pseudarthrobacter > Pseudarthrobacter sp. Pseusp20. The sequence continues at coordinate 2,366,925 of NZ_CP168521.1, read as the reverse complement.
TGCCCTTGCTGGTCTCCTCAATACCGCCGCCGCCGAACCACCCGAGGTGTTTCTGCCACCAGTGTGCGACCAGCACACCGCCAAGTCCGGCACGGAACAGGGTGCGGGCTCCCCGAGTTAGGTTTTTTACCGCTACTGCTTTCGGGAGCTACCCCAAAAGCTCCCAGTCCCAGCCATAGATAACCACAGGAGTCATAGGGTTTGTAGGGATGCGGCGATGTCGTTGGCGAGCAGTTGGGTTCTTCGTGGGGCGCGAAGTGTCCTCCACGGGGCATGAGCGTGTATCCCCTTACGTCGTACGTCCGCTCCGCCCAGCTGCGTGGTGGGGTTGCAAGGTCGTGCGGGCCGAGGGCGACAGCGCTGGGGCGAGGGTGAGGGGCAGGGTCTGCTAATGCTGGTAGGCGCCCTCGGCTGCGATCCGCGCCTGAACCTTGTCTAGATGCTCCCGCTCCTCATCGGTAACTGTCGCCTCGTCAATGTGAAGCGGGGCAGCGACCGCCAAGAGATGGTACCTGCGACGGCGCCACGATACGCCTGCCCGAGCCGCGAGGTGATTCCGGCCGCCGAGATCACCACCATGCGCCGCGTACTGCTGGAGGCCGAGATGACGGTCATCAAGTGGTGCCAGAGTTTAATGCGTTTGCTCGTCCAAAGTTGGTCGCTGGGGCGAGAAGGGAAACCCAGGAAGGGCCGGAACGATCACCGTAAGGGCGCGGTCTGGGTCGCCACCGCAGCGCGACGGCGTGGCCAGGCGCTGTGCCACTTCAAGGAGCTCGAGGACACTGATTGGCCACCCATTGGTAAGAATGCTCACTCAATTCGGACGGGAGGGAAAATAGATTGTCTTCAGTGAAACTATCGTGGGCGCCATCATCCCGGGTCCGCGTCGGCATCTTCCCCAGAGATGGACGAGAAAAAAAGTCCGTGCCACCCCGACGTCGACGGTGTTGGCGTGCATGGGTTCGCGAAACAAAGCTGTCAGGGTCCGCTGCGCCAGCCCCGACGCCTAAGCCCGGGGTGAGGTGTCCCGTCGTCGATATGGCGTACCGGTCTGAAAGCCGCTGACTCCTGTATAGCCGCCTCGGTTACATTGATATTCCATACTCTGGACTTCTGCATTCGACAGTCGTACTCTGACGGGCACGAGCTGGGGAAGCCGCAAAGGAGGGGCGATGTCCTCAGCGCTGGAAATTCTCGAACTCCGCGTCCATGGGGTTCGTAATACTCCGCCTCATGAAATGTTGGGGGTCGAGCCGGGCGATGTGGTGCCAGCCGACGCTGACGGCATCAAACTCGCCGACAATCTAGCTGGTTTCTACAAAGCTAAGCAGCCGCCCGCGGAAGCATTGTTGGCGCCAGATTCGCGAATACGGATAGAGGCATACAGCTGGGGCAAGCTGGACCGCTTCGCGCCGTCTGGACTTCTAGGCAAGGCTGCCCGGGCACTATATAACATCGGGTGGTTTTTGATCGCACCATTCGGTCTTGCTAACGCTGCCTACTGGGCCCGTGTTCTAAAGGCTGACAACCGTCGCGAAGGCGATGTCGGTCCAGGCACAGGCGCGGCGCTCGTGCGTCTCTTCAGTCTGCTGTTGACGCTCTTGTTCGCCACTGCCGTGGCCACGGCCGCCATGGACTTTGTCGCTGTTCAGTGCTTTCGTACTGAGAATGGGCAACGCCAGATGTGCGATGCCTTGCCGCACTGGTTCGATGGTCTTCGCGACCTGGAGCGGGGTCAGCGCCTTGCCGCCGTATCAATTTTTCCGATCCTCGCCGTGACACTTTTGGCAGCCGTTAGCCTGTCCAGCGATGTTCGTTTCCGCACCCGGTTCACCGATCAGAAACGGGTTCAGAGTCATTTGAAAGTACCCGGGGAGAAGCCAAAGACCCGGAGAAATATGTTGAAGGACGCACCTGTCCTCGCTGCACCGCGGCTCTGGATTCGCAGGGTCAACTCGCCGACGGGCGTGGCGCACATTGCCGCGACTGTCCTGCTCGTCGCATTCCTGCTCGCTGCTGACCTCAAGGCAAATTCGAAGGACGACGCTGCCGCCGCCACAACTTTTGCGGCTATTGCCTGCTTTTTGCTTGCAGTTGTAGCAGGATCTGTCATGGTTTGGGGATCAAAGAGCGTGCGGGCACCCTTCAAGGTCAGGTTCTCGCGAATGGCCTTGGCGGTGGCTCTTCTCCTTGCGAGTCTCCTCGTCTATCTTTTGACCGTCGTGGTGATCTGCCGCGCTACTACTGTGAACGAAACAGCCCCCTTTACCGTGGCCCAGATCGTGCCGATCGTGCTGGTGGCCCTCCTGGCGATATTTGCGACGTCGGGGTGTTTCATGCGACTGAGCCCGGCTGCCGCCGTCTTCTGGGGAACGCTGTTATGGTGTTGCGGCTTCATCGGCGGCCTCATCATCGTCAGCCGCTTGGATAGGGCACCAATGTCCGTAAGCGCGGCCTATGGAGTGTGCGCAATCTGCTTGATCGCTGTGGCGGCTTCCCTCATGAAACAGGGAGAGAGGGCTCCGGTGCGGCCACTTGGCCGGAAGGCTGAAGCGTGGCACGGTCTTGCTCCTGCCGTGATGATGTACCTCAGCCTCCTGCTCGCTGCCTTCTACTCCAGCGCAATCGTCGTCGGAATCGGCAACTGGCTGCAGGCTGGCGGACTCCTTTGGCAACAGGACACCAACCATCCGCTCTTCCGCAACCTACTGAAGGACGACGCCTCTGCAATCAAAATCCCCTTCCTCTACTGGGCAGCTGGTGGAGTCATGGTGCTCCTGGTCCTGGCCGCCGTACTGTTAGTGGCCGCGCTAATGCTCAGCAGCCTATGGAGTGGTAACGGAGTCACAAATCCTGACATCGCTGAGGTTGAACAGCCCTATACATCGGAGATTTTGGCTGTCCGTCGCAGAAGCGCCTTGCTTCAGCGCGGGGAGCGAGTAGTAGAGATCGCAGCCCTGGCAACTATGTTTGGCGTCATCGTGGTTCTGGCATTGACGATCCTCCATGAGTACGGTCCAGGCCGCCAGTGGCTGCAGCAACAATGGCTTTGGGAAACGTTCGCACCTGCCGGCACCTGGGTGACCACATGCGCACTAACAGCAGCAGGGGCCCTGATAGTGGGCGCAGCGATTACCAGTGCGGCAGTGGGAACAGGCAGGCCGCTGGGGCTCCTCTGGGACTTGGTGGCTTGGCTGCCAAGGGCCGGCCATCCTTTTGGTCCTGCTTGTTACTCCGAACGCGCGGTTCCCGAACTGGCAAGCAGGATGCTCCAATGGCTCACGGACCAGAAAAAAGTAGATGATCCGGAGGTGCTCGATCAGGTGCAGCCTGCGCGTCGCATCCTCCTGGCTACGCACAGTCTTGGAGCCGTCCTAGGCATCGCCGCCCTGTATCATCTCGCGGCCACGGTCCAACAAAAGGAGCTCGACGCGCGAGAAAATATGGCTACCGCAGCCGCCAAGGAAGCCGCCGAGCAGAAGACCAGGGAGCTCCTATCCAGGATCAGGCTGCTTACTTTCGGGATTCAGCTCCGCCCATACTTCGGGAGGTTCTTCCCCGACCTGTGGGGACCGGCTGTCCTTGGAACGCCAGGAGTCAAGGGACCACGCTACTTCGCAAGCGATCCATGGAAGGACCGCTTTTTGCCCACGCCACCCCTACTGCCGCAGAATCCGCCTCAAGGCCATCTTGTGGGGCTTCTGCGTGGAGGAGCAGACGGCCCAGGAGTTTGGCAAAATTTATGGCGCCGAACGGACTACCTCGGCTTCCCTGTCTACTCGTATCCAAACGACACTGCAGATAAGAACGCACTGGATGCCACCGCCCTTGAGATTGAGCCTGACTCCTATCAGGCGCTAGTAGCTACCCACGGGAACTACTTCAAGACAAGCAGTTATGCTGTCGCCCGTGAGAGCCTACTGAAGGATTGGGAGTTCCAGGAAGGGCGCGCGCCTGCCGGCACAACCATGGCGGTCGTGGTTGTTGGAGTCATGGGGTGGTTCTGGTGGCGCCTGAGACCGGACGGCTCCCGATTGAAAGTCCAAGCCGCGAAGGACAAGCCGGATGAGATGTAACTTCGCCCCGGCTTCGGCTCCGTGCAGAGATTCTTATTGCCCTGGGCTCTCGATTACATACCCGGTATTAGGAACAACGGATGAAAGACAGATGGCCTTTGACCTGCGGAATCACTGTGCCCGAAGTGGGACTCGAACTGTCTTCTAGCCCTTGAAAACACTGGGCTCCCGCGAAAACATGCGGAATTCGAAGAAGTCCGGCAGCTGTACGAGACAGTACGAGACGAAAAGTGTGAACATTGTCCACACCCCATTTCCGGGGGGTGAAGGACTACAGGGGCACCAGATGCCTGGAAATCTCGGCGGCGGAGTCCAGCAAGTCGATGGTGCCCGCGGCGACTCCGACGACGAGGTCGAAGCCCTCCTCCGTGGTGAAGGCATGCCGGTAACCGTTGACCCAGAGCAACAACACCATGAGCGTCCACGCCGTCCGTTTGTTCCCATCAATGAGTGGCTGGAACCGCGCGACCGACTCCAACAACGCGGCCGCCTTCACCGCCAGTTCCGGATAAGCCTCCGCACCCATGACAGTCGTAGCCGGCCTGGCCAACGCCGAGGCCAACAACCCGACATCACGGATATGGAAGCCGTACCGATCAACTACCTGAAGTGCATCCTCAATGTCCAGGTACGCCGTCACGCGTCCTCAAGGCGCTTCAGCAACTCCGCATCATGACTCATAACAAAATCAAGGCCCTCGCTGATCTCACGCCGCCGCGCATGGCGCTGCAGAACCAATTCTGCCCCCTGCAACAGAAGCGCGGACTTGGACGTGTGTTCCTCGGCAGCCAACTTCTCCAGCCGCCGATCGAGGTCTTCAGGGACACGGAGATTCATAGCCATGTCACTATGGTACCAAAACGGTACTGACACCTCAGCAGGCGGCACGCGCCTTCGATTCGAGTCCCGAGCTCAAGGGGCGGGAGCACCGGGATGAAGTTCGCTGCCCGAATCTTCCAGTCGGCCGGGAGCCTAAATCCGAAGGGTCCTGTCGGCTTTATCGAACGGCCGATATCGGCCTTCGAATTTGACCTGGGGATGGCTCGGAGAAGGACGCCCCGCGGCTTTTCTCTCGCTTACCAGCGCGTGACAGGTTGTCCCCGGGCAGTGCCGACGTTTTACCCTCAGTCGCCATTGCCTGCCATCACCCTTGGCGAAGGGGTGCCTCAGGGGTAGCCCAGGCGGCCATCCCGAGCCATGATGGCACCATGACTGATCCCCAACGGAAGCTGTCCGCCGCCGAACTCGCCGAGACCGGGCTCACCGGCTGGCACGTGACCGGCGAGGCCCTCGCCGCCACCTTCAGGACCCGGAAGTTCTCCACCGGCCTGGAGCTCGTAAACCGCATCGGCGCCTCCGCCGAGCAGGCCAACCACCACCCCGACCTCACGCTCACCTACCCCGAGGTCGGCGTCACGCTCTCAAGCCACGATGTCGGCGGGATCACCAGCCGCGACATCGACCTCGCCCGCACCATCAGCGGCCACGCCGCGGACCTCGGGGTCGCCGCGGCAGAGTGAGTCCGCGCCGTCGGGCACAGGGCGAACGGACCATCGAGGCGCTAAGCGGGCTTTACGGAATCTTCATTATCGGCTCTTCTACAAAGGGCGGGCGAGGCGCCTTGGCAGGGGGCCTCCGGGCCTGGCGGAGGGATAAGTTCGACGGCGCCTGCTTGAAAGCAGGCAAACAACTGGCCGTCTGCCTACGCAGGCCTTACATTTACAGTAGATAGTAAGTAGGCTTACTTGTGGGTGGGGTGTCCAGCAGTGAGGCATCGCGCTCCATGACTTCGTGCACCAAAGCCGACGGGCGTACGTCTATTGGTGTCGCGGGAATGGCGGCGGGACTTCGGCTGACGCTCGTGGCGGCATGTGATGCAGATGTATGCCGCCACGAAGCTGCGCCGCGGTATCTGGCGTCGTCGGAGCGTTGCTGGTCGATGATGAGGCCCCCAGAAACTCCATGGGGCGGTCGTGGCAGCCGCGCACAAGGGTTAGCCGCGGCAGCGGCCTCTAGGCTGCGTCAAACGGTCTATTTGCTTTTGGTGAGGCGGGCAGGCAGGCAGGGCCTCTATCTCACTAGATCCCTCTGGCGAGCAGTTCCCGTCGGGGTCTTCCCCTGCATGGCACACGCCGAAGAATAAATCCCCAGGTACAGCAGAGTGCGGCCCTGGTTGCAGAGTGGAATACGACTCAACTGTTTGCGGTGAGGGCAAGGATGACGACCACTACCGCGAGAGTAGCCAAAATGGCCAGTACGACGTAACTGAGCCATTTGGGGCGTTGCCGGTGAGGGTTTATATCGATGTACGGCACGGCGCCTCCCGCTCGCTGGTTGAAATCTCTTCTTCTTTTCGTCGTGACCTCCGCATCAAGATCACGTGGGCTGTGAAAGCAATGACAAATGACACGCCCAGAAAGACCGAGAGGGCGCTGAGGTAACGGATGAAGTCCAAGAAAGGTGCCTTTCGTAGGCTGACCCGCAGATCCTATACCGGCGGGGGCATTTTACAGAGTCAAGTTCTGGATGACGAAGGTTGAATGCTCAAGAATGCATCAAGGTTTCCTCAAATCCGCTGATTTTCTTGTAGCTTAGGGTTTGGGTTTGAATGCTGGCCGGCGCTGGGCGGGTGCGGATTCAATAGAAAACGGGGGGCCATGGGCGACCTGGGTGTGGCTGTCGTTATTGAAGATGACCTGGATGTACGCGGCCTTGTCGAAGGTGTCCTCCTTCAAGCGGGGTTCGCCGTGCATACCGCAGTGAACGGGCGGCAGGGTGTTGACACGGTGCGGGAACGGAATCCCGACGTGGTGACCGTCGATGTGGGTTTGCCCGACATTGATGGGTTCGAGGTTTTACGCAGGATCCGCCTATTCAGCAACGCCTACGTCGTGATGCTCACCGCGAGAACGGGGGAGCCGGACTTGCTGGCCGCCCTTCAGGGCGGGGCGGACGATTACATCACCAAGCCTTTCCGTCCCCGGGAGATGCGGGCGCGTATCGCGGCGATGATGCGCAGACCCAGGAGCGCCGGCGCAGCAGAGGATCAGGCCCCGCAATCGTTACCGCCCGCTCCCTTGGCGGTAACCGGCGGACCGGTCCTGGCTCATAACGGATTGACGTTGAACCCACGGACGCGAACCGCCGCGCTGGCAGGAGTGCCTTTGGAACTAACGAAGAGTGAATTCGATCTGCTGCGCGAACTGCTCCGCGCGTCCGGAAATGTCCTTTCACGTGCTGATCTTGTCCGCGCCGTCAGGGGCGACAACTACCCCAAGGGGGCCTATATCAGCGAGGCCGATGAGCGTGCTGTCGAGGTCCATATCGGGAATCTTCGCCGGAAATTGCGTGACGACCCGGAAGCGCCGCGGTGGCTGCAAACGGTCCGGGGTGCGGGATACCGCCTGGCCGCCCGGCGGCTTCCCGGTCCGTCTGCTTGACCCCTGGGGGCAACAAGCGGGCTATCCGCGGTGCTGGAGATATTGTGCCTGAAGTTCTTCGACCGTGGCCCGGCCGTGAACTGATAGCTCCCGAACGATTCCGCCACTGATGTCGCCGCTGCGGACCCTCGCCTCCAGCGTCTGGGCCAGGAACGCCAGGCGGAGCGCTCCCACCATGGCCGAGGAGACCTTCAGACTGATTACCGCATCTAAGGCGGCGGTGAGATCCTCCTCTTGAACCGATGCAATGAGACGGCGCTCCCGCCGTTCCCACATCACGACGTAGTCCTTGGCGAAATTCGTGGCCAGATCAGGGCGTCCCAGATCCTCTTCAAGTTCCTGCAGCACCAGAGGATCCACCAGCGGTAGGGCCCGCCGGTCACCGACCAGGGCAGTCCCCTCGCCCGGGCAGGAGAGAGTTGTCGCCGTGGGGGGTTGTTCACCGCCCAGCGGTCCCGGTGATCCTGCTGAAATGGCCATGACACGAGACTACGTGCCGCTAAGCCGCAAAGCCCCCGCCCTCGGGGGATCCTGCGCAAACCTTTGGCCCTACCTTGAGCGCGGCCGGCACATGCCACAGGTTCCACTCGCCCGTCCCCATCGCCGGAGACCTGGCAGACCTGCCCTCATTTTTCCCAAGTTTCCTGCGGTTCCTTTGGCCGTTACTGCTGTTTCCTCGATTTCCCGCACCTTCCCAAGGGTTGGGCGAAGTTAATCCAAGGAAAGGATTTTCCTGTTTGTCCTGCTGTTAGCTTCGAATTGTCGATGGAACGCAGGACGGTTTCCCGTTCCGTTCCGTTGGCGGCGGCATCCAGTTGTACCTGGGGGTTGCAACGGCCGCGGAGCCCGCTCAGGGGCTGCCGGGCTTCCTACACGAAAGAGAAATCATGCGCACTTCTGCAAAGATCGTCACTGCCCTCTCCGTCACCGGCCTGGCCCTGGCAGCCGGTTCCGCCTTCACCGGCGCCGGCCTTGTCAACGCTGCCGGGCCGAGCCAGTTCGTCGGCGGCACCGTCACCCAGGAAGTCACGGGCGCCACCCTGACCGGTCTGGAATACGGGTTCACCGATGCCACCAAGACGGCAGTGAACCAGGTCACCCTGACCTTCGCAGAGGGCGTTGCCGGCAAGACCCCGGTACTGTCCCTCACCGGCGGCGGTGCGCCGGCAACCTTCGGCTGCACCGCCATCGACGCCCTGACCAACACCTCGGTCTGCACCACCACTGGATCCCAGAGCGACGTGAGCAACGCTTCCGTCACCGTCAGCTAGTTTCGATGCGTGGGTGGCCGATGTCCGCTGAGGGGCCGGCCACCCGCCGTCTCACTTCGAACGATTCCTGCCAGTTCCCGAGAGGGGTTCCGCTTTGGCTCAGCGTCTGACGCATCGCCTCCGCACGGTCCTCCTCGTCATGGTTGCCGTGGTCGGGGCGGCCGTGGGAGTTGTTTTGGCCACCGGTCAGGCGGGGTTGGTCGTCACCCACGGCGTGAGCATGAACCCCTTGTACTACCAGGGAGATCTGGTCGTTGTGGCCCGGTCCTCCTCCTACGCGGTGGGAGAAATTGCCGCCTACAACCTCCCGGGCCGGGATGAGGTCGCCCTGCACCGTATTATCGGCGGCAACGACGGCGCTTTCGTCTTCAAAGGCGACAACAACCAGTCCGTTGACCCCACCACCCCGGCCGGCAAGGACCTCGTGGGCCGGGCCCTGATTCATATCCCGCAGGGTGGGCTGTGGTTGGAGTCCCTGACCAGTCCCCCGGTCCTGGGGCTGCTGGCATTCGCGCTGCTGGCCGGCGGTGGCGCAGCCACAACACGGCACCGTCGCAAACGAAGGAGAACATCCATGTCCCGCCACATCAGCACCCGGCCCTCCAGCCGTCAGAGCCTGGGGAGCCTGCCGCCATCGCTGCGGATCTCCACCCTGCTTGCCGTGGTCTTCGCGGTCGCCGGGGTGACCGTCGGTGCCATGGCGTGGTCCGGGCCCTTGGACGAAACGGCCAGCACCTCGGTCAAGAGCGGCACGCGGATGAACTTCTCCTACACCGCGGACGTTGGACAAAGCGCAGCCTACGACGGCAGCACGGCGAAGTCACCGGACCCGGTCTTCCGTAAACTCGCCAAGACCGTCGATGTCAGCTTCAGCTATCACGGTGAACCCGGAACGGTGACCGTGACAGCGGACCTGTCCACTCCCGGAGGCTGGCGCTCCACCGTCCCCGTGGCCGGTCCGGTCGCCATTGCCGGGAACGACTATGAAGGCACTGCCCGCTTGGATCTGGCAAGCTTCGACGCCAAAGCCCAGGCAGCCTCTGCGGTCACCGGCCTTCCCGCCGGACCGATTTCCCTCGCCGTGACCCCGACAGTACGGACGGCGCAGGGCGCTGAATTCCGGCCTCAGCTCAAACTCGAGCTCACACCACTCCAAGTCAGCCTCCCCGGCGGCCCGGCCGCCTTATCGGTCACTGATTCGACCACCCGGGAGCACACCGCGATCGTTCCCCGCATGATCGGTGTCAGCGGACTGTCCCTGACCGCGGCCGCGGCCCGTATCGTCTCGGCGGTGTTCATCCTCGCTGCCCTGGCTACCGGAATCATCATCATGATCTTCGCCCGCCGCACCACCCCCGCCGACGAGGCCGCGGCGATTCGCCGACGCTACGCCGCGTTGCTGGTCCGGGTCCACCCGATGCCGGCTCCCCAGGGCAGGCCCGTGATCGACGTCACGACTTTCCCGACGCTGGCCAAGCTGGCCGAACGCTACGGCCTCCTGGTCCTTCACTGGTCCCGCAGCGGGGTGGAGACCTTCGTCGTCCAGGACGAGAACATCACCTACCGTTACCGGGCCGGGGCAGAGCCCGCCGCGGTCGATGCACAGCCGGAACCGGCTGACATCCAGGCATGACCGCGCTCTCCGGCAGGGTTTCGGAACCCGCCGTCCAGGCCCCCGTTCCAGCGCCGCCCCTTGGGGGCACGAAGACTCTACAGCTTCCATGGCGGCGTCACGGATTGCCGGGCAGGGCGGGCCTGCGCGTCTTCATGGGCAGCCGCCTGCTGCTGTGTGTGCTGGCCACGCAGGCAGCCTTCGTCCTGGCCTTCACGACATGGCTGCACGTTCTGGCTCCGCACGCCGAGGAGCCGGCAGTCCTGACCGGTGTGCTCGTTTCCCTCGCTACGGGCCTGGTCCTCGTCGCGGGCTGGGCCGCGGCCCGGGGCATCCGGGCCCACCGTGAGGAACGGACCCGAAACAGCGTGATCTCACGCCTGGTGAGCACGGTGATGGACACCAGCGGGGAATGGTTGTGGGCCTTGGACGATGCCGGGACCTTCTCATTCTCCAGCCGGGCCAGCGCCGATCTGCTCGGCTACGAACCGTCCGAACTGATCGGCCGGCCTTTCAGCCTTGTCATCAACGAGGACCACCTGGCCAGGGCGCGTGAAGCAGTTGCCAAGGCATTAAACGACGCAAAGGGCTGGGCGGGCGTCACCGTCTGCTGCCGGCACCGAAACGGCACCCCGGTCCTGCTGGAGATGTCCGGCAAGTCCTGCGGGTCAGAGGACGGCCCCGGACCGCGTTTCGCAGGCACCAGCCGTCTGCTGCCCTCCCCCGCCCCAGCAACAGCAATGGCACAGCGGGTGCGGGAACGGATCGGGAATACCGTCAAGGACGGGCTGATCCTCACCGCGTTCCAGCCCATCCATGACTTGACCAGCGGCGCCGTGACAGGCGTCGAAGCCCTGGCGAGGTTTCCCAGCGACGACGGTAGGAGCCCGGAACACTGGTTCAGTGAAGCCAGCAGCATCGGGCTCGGCGGCGATCTCGAATTCGCGACCCTGGCCGCGGCCCTGCGCAAGAGCGCCGCGCTGCCCGGCCACCTGTTCATCTCGTTCAACATCGCCCCGGAAACGTGCATCGATCCACGGCTACCGGCGATGCTGCGAAGCTCGGGCCTGCCCCTGGAGCGTGTCGTCCTGGAACTGACCGAGCGGCACGCCGTCACCGATTATGAGCTGCTTCTCGAGTCCCTGTCGCCCCTGCGCCGGGATGGGATGCGGATAGCCGTAGACGACGCCGGATCGGGATTCGCCTCCATGCGCCACATCCTGCGGCTGCGGCCCGACATCATCAAGCTCGACCGGACACTCATCGCACGCATCGACACCGACCACGCGAAGCAGGCACTGGGCACAGGCATGGTCAGTTTCGCCGAACAAACCGGCGCGCAGGTCCTCGCCGAAGGCGTCGAAACAGAGGCCGAACTCCACACCGTCGCACGGATCGGCATGACAACAGCCCAGGGATACCTCCTCGGACGGCCAACAATCCACCCATCCGACTGGGCCAACTGGCATTAGGACCCGTCACCGGTCCAAGCACCAACCGCTGATCGGCCCCGTATATTCCGGTCTCAGAAGGTACTCCCTCGTATAGTCAATGCGGAACCGTCCAGCCTCGCCCCGATCCACGGGCCGGGCGCGATCTTCCATGTCCTCAACCCTGCCCGGTTCCAGAACCCGGCAGGCCCGGCCTATTCCTCAGGGGGAGATGATGAGTCCAGGCCTTCACGACGACTGCCCTGGCAGTGTGGAACTTTGCGGTCGAATTCTTCACGTCCGCTGGGCCCCTGGGATCCTGATCAGCGAATCCCACGCCCGGGCAATGATCATCCGGGCCGGTGAACTCGCCGGCGGACGCGCGCTGCCGGTGCTCGTGGAGATGGGCGGAATCAAAGGCCTCACCCCCGAAGCCGGCGCCCTCTTCGCGACCGAATGGCCACGAAGTAAAACAGCAATCGTCGGAGACTCCCCGGTCGACGAAGTCATCGCCGTCTTCCACACCGAACGGAACAAACCCGAATGCCCGACCAAATTCTTTCGCTCTGTCCCTGAAGCCCTGAAATGGGTCACAAAGCAGTAAGAACCGGCCATGACATACCGTGAATTCCTGTCGCCTGGTTAGCGGCGATCACAGCATGGGACGTTTCGGGCGGACCCGTGGAACGGGGCAGCGTGGCCGGCAACACCTAGTGCAGCGGCTGGTTCACCACCGACCGGCAAGTCGGCGGGCCCGGAGCATCGCGTGGTGCGAAGCCTCAGCCAGGCGGGGCCGACCTGTGGTGCGGTACAGGTCCCGGGCCCACTCAAATTCCGCTGCTGCGTCGCGGTATCTGGCTTCATCGAAGAGGCGCCGGCCGATCTGATGGCGTACCAGGGCCTCACGGGAGTTCGTGCCAGCGAGGCACAATGCTTCCTCGTGGAGTCTCGCGGCTTTATGCCATCTGTACTGTCGCTGATAGGCGTGCGCGAGCACGAGCAATGGCCTGAACTGGTCCCGGGAGTGAGCCAGCAGCAGCCGTCCTTCAGCGATGGCTTCCTGGTCGCGGCCCAGCACGGAAAGAATCCATATCCGTTCGAGTTCAGGGCACCCGTTAAGCCTGTTTTCAATCACGGCGCGGTCAAGGACAACTTCCCGGAGGGTCGCTGGATCCACGCGCCATGCCTCCACTTCGCTCTCCAACGACACAGTTCTCCCATGACACACCCGTGTTTATCCGCCGCGGCCACACGCAGTCCTTGGGCGCTGCCGGGTCCTTTGCGATTTCGGTGCGGCCGATACCATGCTCTCATGGGCATCGACGCCGGGCTTGATTATGGTGCCCTTGTCTGATCGGGGGGAATTGGCATGAGAGATGAAGAGCGTCGCAGGAACTTGAATGGGGATGACGACCCTAACGCCATGCTGCACGCTCTTTTGCTGCGTGTTGACGGCATCATCGATGAGGTACGGCGGACGAGCGATGCGCAGCCTCACTTCACTGTGGAGGCGACGCTGAGAAAAAGTCTGCGGGACGAATTTCCGGACATCACTTTCACGGATGCTGACATTAGTTCCTGGGCTGCAAAATTCTCAAGTTGACGCACGGAATGGTCCCTGAACGGCAGGAATCTAATTCCGCGCCTGCTGCCCGCTTTCGGGAATTTTTTCAGGATAGTAGAATTCCGGAATTGCGGTCTGGAACGTCGCTCCGTTTGGGGCCGTCTTGAAAAAATTGTCTATTCGACATCCAAATTCGACGGTCATATTGTGCTAGCGGGAAGCCCGCTGATCCCCCATCGGCGGGCTTCTCCAGCCGCCTGACTCCGCGGAACTGCCTGCGTTGCGGTCGTCACTGCAACTGTTGCTCCTGCAGAGGTTCCCGGCACCGGGCGTTCAGCCAGCCCGGGACGTGCTCGGACGCGATGGGCTTGCTCCACAGGAAACCTTGGGCACGGTTCACGCCCAGGCGGCGCAGTTCATTTAGTTGGGTGGAGGTTTCGACGCCTTCGGCGACAACATCCAATCTGAGGCTTTTTGCCATGCCCAGCACGAGCTCGATGACCGTTCCGGCCCGCGGGTCTTCCCCGAGTTCCTTGATGAAGGAGCGGTCAATCTTCAACGTCGTCGCGGTGAGCCACTTCAGATAGCTGAGGGAGGAATAGCCTGTGCCGAAGTCATCGATGGAGAGGCAAACACCCAGGCGGGCAAGTCGCTGCAGGGTTTCCCTGGGCAGATCCGGTTCGTCCATGAGGACTGTCTCGGTGATTTCCAGATGCACGGCTTCAGCGTCAATGCCAGACTCCCGGATGGCGGCTTCGACAATGTCCGGGAAGTCCTTCGCAACCAGCTGGCGCCCGGAGATATTAACGGCCATCGTGAGGTTCGCTGCGCCGCTTGTCTGCTGACGCCAGACCTGCCCTTGTCGCAGTGCTTCCTTCAGGAGCCAGGTGCCGATCGGAATGATAAGGCCTGTCTCCTCGGCGATGGGGATGAACACCTCAGGGGATATGAGGCCGTGGTCCGGGTGTTCCCACCGCAGGAGAGCCTCGAAACCCAGCGGGGCCTCCGAATCCAGGTCCATGATCGGCTGATAATCCAGGCGCAGTTCCCCCCTATCCAGGGCCAACCGCAGGTCCGATTCCAGGTCCAAGCGTCCGCTGGCCCGTCGAGTCATACGGGAGTGATACATCACCGAGGCGTCCCCACCAGCAGATTTCGCCCGGTACATGGCAGTGTCCGCCCCGCCCAACATGGACTGGGCCGTGTCTTCCGGCCCGGCAAGGGCAATGCCGACACTGACGTTCAGGAAGATCTGCCGCTCCTCGATCTCGAAGGGAGACCTGACGCAGTCACGGATCCGCGCGGCCAGCACCTGAGCGGCACGCATGCCCATGTTCTCGCAAACAATGATGAACTCGTCGCCTCCGAAGCGGCCCACGGTGTCACCGGCCCGAACCGCCTTCTTCAAGCGTTCAGCGACGAGCATCAGTATCCTGTCTCCGCCACTGTGACCAATACCGTCGTTGACCAGCTTGAACCGGTCAATGTCGACAAACATGACGGCCGGCCGGCAGCCCCGGTCAAGGAAACCCTGCAGCACCTCTGTGATCCAGTACCTGTTCGGCAGACCTGTCAGGGCGTCATGCCGGGCCTGCCATTCCAGGATCTGCTCAGCGTCCTTGCGCTCGGTAATGTCCAGCACCGTGTCCAGGAACTGAAGGGGTTTCCCGTCCGGGCCATCGACGCTGCGGATCCTTGAATGCAGCCACCGCTGCCCGCCATTAGGCCGCAGGAGCCGGTATTCAACATCCGCGAATCCAGCTCCTGTTCGCAGGCTCTGCCACACCCCCCGCACCAGGTCACGGTCCTCCGGATGGGTCCGCTCCAGCATCCACTCCCACGACAATGACTCCCCCGGGCCGAGGCCCACGACCCGGGCTAGCTCCTGTGAGTGCCATATCGTACCCAGATCGGCGGAGTACTCGAGGCTTCCCACGTGCGCCATCTCCTGTGCCGCCAACAACCGACGCCGCTCCGCGTCAGCCTCTGTGCGCAGCCGCTTGATTTCGGTGATGTCCCTGGCGATCCCGGAAGCTCCGGTCAGGGTCCCATCCTGCCCATAGACCGGGGAAACGGTCAGTTCAACATCAATGAAGGACCCGTCCTTACGCCGCCATCGCGCTTCCAGACCGGTGACGAACGCCCCGCTGCGGATCCGTTCGGCGACACGTTCGCCCACATCCTCCGGTGCCCGGGTCGTGAAAAGCCCGGGGTTTTGGCCCACGGCTTCCCCCGCGCTCCAGCCAAGCATCCTGACAGCGCCAGCGTTCCAGCTGCTGATCCTCCCATCCATGTCAGCGCTGATGATCGCATCCCCTGAGGACTCAACCATCGCCGAGAGCCGCCGCAGGATCGCCTCCTGGTGCTTCCGGTCGGTAATGTCCTTTGAGATGGCCACAATGTCTACCGGTACCGTGTGCCGGCCCCTGATCGGGCTGATCGTCCCATGGACCGGGAACTCCCTCCCGGCCCGGTCCTGCACCCAGAACTCCCCCGACCAGTCCTTGTCTCTCGCTATACGCTCGGCGATCTCCTCGCCCGTGGGCCCCGGCGCAAGGGTCTTGAAATTACCCACGATCCCGAGCTCAAGAGGCGTCAGTCCCAACACCTCAGAGGCGGCATAACCGTACAAGCGCTCAGAGGCACGGTTCCAGTAGGTCACCCGCCAACTGCTGTCCATCCCGATCACGGACTGCCCGATCTCATCGAGCAGCAGCGACTGCGTCAGCAGGTGATCCTGGTGCTCCTCCGTCATCTGCGCCCCCGGCCTGTCTTCGGTCATGTCTGCATGACCACTGCCTCAGTTGCTGAAGTATATGTCGACCCGGGATCCGCCGGCCCGGGCACTGCGTCAGTTTGCCGATCCCAGGGTCTACGGGCACTGTCCCCGATCCCTGGCTCCCCAAGGAGGATGACGCCTTGCTGCGCAGCTGTTATGGCTCAACCGTCGCCCCAGAGGTCGGTTGGATCACCCAGGGCGACCAATCCAGCGGATGCACCGAAGGCCGGCCCAGCAGATAGCCCTGGCCCGCAGTAACGCCAGCGGCGATCACCGCCGCCAGCTCGGCCTCGGTCTCGATGCCCTCGGCCGCCAAGAGAGCGCCTACCTCCCGGGCCAGGCCTATCACGGCCGGCTCATCCGTCTCCGGCCCCCCAAGAACCCCGTCGATAAACGTGCGGTCGAGTTTGATGATGTCGGGCAGAAGGCTGAGAACCCGTTCGGCAGGAGTGTACCCAGCTCCAGAACCATCGACCGCTACCCGCAATCCACGTCCTCTAAGGGGTTCCAGGGACAGGATGACCCTGTCCCACTGTTTATCGTCTGTCTGGCCCCGAAGCTCGATGACGATCCTGTCCATCGACAACCCCGACTCCTCCAGCAGGCTCAGGACACGGCTTTCCGTCAACGTCACAGGGGTCAGGTTGAACGCGACAAAAAGATGCGAAGGGACTACCCGCGCCGCGGAGACAGCGCGCTGCAGAGCCGCTAACTCCAACTCGATCCCAAGGCCTACGGACTCGGCCTCCCGGAACCAGATGTCCGCGTCGGCCCCGTCGCTGCTGACAAAACGCGTCAGGGCTTCGACCCCGAGGACCCGCCTCTCCGGTAACTCATGGATCGGCTGGAACGCCGTCAACAACAGCCTGCCGCCCAGAACCGACTCGATTCGCTGCATTACTTCCGGATCCTGGGGGCCATCATCAACCGGACAACCCTCAGAGGCGCCCCCGTAACCCCGAGGAACAGGCCACTGCCCCGCCCCGTGCTTTCGTGTCCCGATGAGGTGCTCAAGAAACGCACGCTCGGGCTCACCCGGATACGACGCCACAAGCTTCCGCAACTGCGACCTGGCCCACTGCCCCGCAGGATCAGAGTCAGACAGGACATCATCAATCAGCTCCATCACCTGGGAGCGCAAGGAAACACCCTCCGCCGCAAGCGGCGGCAAAACAGGTCCCCCCGGACCCGGTATCGACCCTGCGCCGGTGACCGCTGGAAGAGGGAACTCATCCCTGGACATCGGCTATTCCTTTGTTGGCTGAAGGCAACGGCTGAGCCCGGTACCTGGGCCTAAACCACACACCTACGCACACCAGAAGGTGAGGCATCGGCCTGAACAAAGAATACAACCGCCAAGAACCAAATGTCCCTGCCGAAAGGGCTTCCTTTCAGCGCCGTTCTCCAGGGCAGGGTCATAATGCGCAGGGGGATGAATAACTGCTCATTGCGTCGATGCACCAATCCCGGCTCAGCTTGGCTGTGACAGGGAGGCGCGGCCCTCCTCGCGGCTATCGCGAGCCTGCATTTGTGCTGAAGGGCAAGGCGAGGATCGACGCACACGGTGGACGGACATGTCGACCGACAGTTCCATCATGAGTGATATGACAGATTGGTTCAGGACCGCTGTGACGGCTTGAATCAGGACCACCCGCGCGCTGTCGTTGAGCCGTGTCGCTGCCGCAGTTGGAGCTGCGATCGGTTGCGGAAGGTCGCCCGAGGCTTCCATGCCCTGCGGCAGATGCTGGATTGGCGTTGTTCTTTGGGTCACAGCATTCGTTTCCCCTGCGGCACGTTAGCACTGTCCCGTCGCGGGGCGCGCGGGGACCAGTTTTTCCACCCGCTGTCGCAGTTCGAGCGGGCTGAATGGCTTCGCCATGAGCTCGGTGACACCAGCGGCAAGCGGCTTGTCGGCGACGTCGTTGTGGCCGGTGAGCATGAGGGCGGGTGCTTGGCTGAATTCACGGATGCGGCGGACGGCTTCAAGGCCGTTGAAGTCCGGCAACCCGAAGTCGACAACAAAAACTTCCGGTCGGTGTTGGCGGACTGCCTCGACACCGGCGGCGGCCGTGGAGGCTTCGTGGACCTGTAAGCCGGCCCCGGACAGAATGCCAATAATGAGAGCACGGACATCGTCGTCGTCCTCGATGATCACCACTGAGATTGGCACAAACTCCCCCTTTATCCCCTCCACCGTTCCGGCGGGTCCAGCACCGCAGCCATATCAGCCCCACGGAAGCAGCTACGGTGCAGGTGCGCGTCAGCCTACCACCCGGCGGTGGTAAGCCATCGTTGGTGGTTTGGCCGTTATCTTTCCCCTGCGGAGCTTGAGGCAACGGGACGGGGCAGAATCAGTGTGAACGTTGAGCCTTGGCCGGGGGCACTGGTGCAGGTGATCTGTCCTCCGTGGTTTTCCACGATGGCCTTTGTGATGGCAAGACCCAGCCCTATTCCTGGGATGCCCGATTGATGTGCCGTCCGGGACCGGAAGAATTTGGTGAACAACTGGGGCATGTCCTCCTGGGGGATCCCTAGCCCGTTGTCCGTCACGGAACAATAGACGCACTCAGCCGTTCCCCATGCGCGGACGGTCACCGTTCCGCCTTGAGGGGAGTACTTGATGGCGTTTGACACCAGGTTATCCACGGCCTGGCCTATCCGTACCGGGTCCAGGGGTGCCGGGAGGACAGGTTCAGAGTCGTTCAGCAGCCTGACGCTCGCCGCGGCCGCCTGCGGGGCGGCTGTCGCCACGCTGAGGCCCACGATGTCGGCAAGGTCCGCTGGTTCGGGCCGGACGTCCACGGAGCCCGATGCCGCCGTCAGCAGATCGGTAACCAGCCTCTGCAATTGTTTACCGTTGCGCTGGACGACTCTGAGCATCTTCCCGGCGTCCGGGGGCAGATCCGTTTTGCCGGCCAGTACCTCTGTGTATCCCAGGATCGAGGTGAGCGGGGAGCGCAATTCATGGGTGACATTGGACAGGAACGCGTCCTTCGCGGCAAGGGCTTCGACCAGGGCGGTGACGTCAGAGAAGGTCACCACTGCCCCATCAAAACGGCCGTTGGTCCGAAGTGCCCTGCCGGAGGTGGAAAATGCCCGCTGTTTTCCGTCCTCGCCGGTCCGCACCAGGTAATCGGAAAAGTCTTCGCCGCTGGCAGCCCGCCGCTCGGGGAACATCTCGGGGGCGAGCAGTTCCTTGCCATTACCTCCGTACAGACGCAGTTCATCGGCGGCGGTCCCCGATCCTGGGTCAGGGCGCAGGAGTGCCTGGTTGCGGTGCTGCTGCCGGTTCCGAAGAATGATTTTCCCCTCGGAGTCCATGACTAGAACAGCCACGCCGACGGTGTCGATGATGGTGTTCAGCAGCCGCTCCTGCCGGGCGGAGCTCTCCAACGCTTCTTGAAGCCGGGCTTTGGCCTGCTGCAGGATGCGTTGCTGATCGTCCCTGCTCGCGCTAAGAGTGTGGACCGCGTAGCCTGTCGCGAACATTAGGAGTGGCAGCAGCACCACCACGCTGTACTCCTGCACGGAAGCGGAGCCCTGAAGGACCAATGGCCACCAGACCATCAGCAGAGGCCAATGAAACTCATCGCCAGGCAAAACCGTGGGAACGACTGTGAACTTGTCAGCCATACCACCGGCAGGACGGCGACCGCCCCCAGCGCGGGGATGCTTTGCACCCCAGGGTCCCGGACCAGTCCGATCGCTACAAAATCAAGGAGGGGGATGGCCAGGGAGGCCGGAGCAGCAAAGCGATGCCACGGTGCTGCCACAGCCAGGAAGATCAGCACGGCATGAAGCACCAGCCCGGCCATAAATACGGGCACGGAGAGCAGTTCCGGGTGAAAGATCAGCACGATGGCCAGCACCACAATCATCGTGCCCGTGAGCGGCAGCTGGCTGAGCGCCACGCGGCGGCGGGGCGACAGTTCGTGAAAAAACGGATGCGCCTGCAGCCTTGCCAAGCCCCCACTCAATGGTCCGCCCGCACCGTTGTTGATCACGTCCCCGCCTCTATACCGCCCGTTGCCTGATCTCACCCGGTCGGCGAACCAGCCCGAAACGCGCTCAAACGGGGCCGCCCTCCGGCAACCGTCACGCAGAAGCCAACACAAACACCGGCGGGGAAACCTTCTCTAATCTCTCACCTTATTGACTCATGCCCCTGATCAGGAAGGCCGGAGGCTCAATACTCCCGGCGCAGTTGCTCCATTGTCAGTGCACCGCAACGCTCCAGTTCTTCCAGCCACGGCTGCATCCTGTCCCTGCGGCCGTCACGAGCGGCAGCCTCGATGCCCCGGGCCAGACACTCAAGCCGGAGTGCACCGACCATCGCGGCCGAGGTTTTGATGCTCAGCACAGCGTCCAGCAGCGCCTCAACGTCCTCCGCCCGCACAGCCGAAGACAGCCGCCCGCAGCGTTGGGGCCACATCTTCAAGTAATGGCTCAGGTACCGCCTGTACAACTCGGGGAGCGCAAGATCGGCTTTCAATTCCTCCAGTACACCGGCGGCAACAAGCGGAAGATCTTGGCATCCACCAGCCACTATCGCCTCCTACTCCGCTGCCGCATCACGGCGAACTGGCCACCTCGCGATCCCGCCCATCCTTGGATCTGCACACTGTAAAGGCAAAACCGCACCGGATCCGGCGGTTCAGACGAAACTGATGAAACCTTGAGACAAAACAGACGCTACGCAGCGCACTGCAGGCTCAGGACCGAGGACGGGGCCATTACCAGGCACGAAACGGATCCGCGGCGCGCTGCCCGGCGGTGAGAAACATTCCGCGGCGCATCCGGGCAGCATGTGGAAAGCATTGTTCAATCCTGTCCAAACCCTGTATCGCCGCTAAGGAAAAGCGCCGGAATTCTTGATGCTCATCGGGCATCTTTAACACCAACAAGTCACGGCGGCCGGGCCAACGCCCTTGGCGACACAGGAAATGCAAAACGGAAGCAGGAATGGATAATGACTCAAGCGCCAGCCTTGGATGCAGTTTCCGTCGTCGGCGGGATCATCACCGATCAGCACCCCCTGGACTTCCATGTCCTGGGCGTCGCCGGCTGCATTGACCGGTTAACCCAGCCCCTGCGCCGACAGGGAACCATGGTCCGGTGGGAAACACCACACCACGGCATCGAAATCACGGCCGCGTCCGCCGCACTGCTTTATCACGCCGCCCAGGAAACACTCAGCAACGCCCTCAAGCACGCGCAGGCATCTGAAATTACTATCCGGCTGGGCGCCGTCTACCACGGCATCCGCCTGGCCATCACGGACAACGGCAACGGATTCGACAACACTGCCACCGGCAGCCGCACCCCCGGGTACGGGCTCCGCCTGATGTCGATCGCCGTCCACGAGGCCGGCGGCACCATCACCATCGACTCCAGCCCCGGCAACGGCACCGCCCTCACCATCACACTCCCACTGGACTGACCACACACTTCAGACGGTAGCCCGGGAGTGTCCGAACAACGGTGGATCCGGGGGGTTGCCCTGACACGCCGGGCAGTGAAAGGGAAGGAGGTCTGGAACTAGTGGCTCTCACCCCCTCGTTCAGACGGGAGGCGTATTCAAGAACCAGAGTGCCGATCATTCGCCCGCCTGCTTGAGGTACACCCAACCTTGACATCAAGACCGTTCGACAAGGGAAGACTTGGCCTGATTGTGCAGCCCCTGCTTGTTCTTGGACGCCCGCCCCAGCTACAACAGGGGGAATAGCCACCTACTGATCCACGCAGACGCCACGAAGTCCACATTCATTGGACTATTCGACGATTCCAGACTCGCCGGCCCGATTTCTTCCCCTGCGACTGTCAGGGTGGGATCTGAGACCATCATGAACCACCGTCAGTTAAACGCAACTTCGCACTATTCTGACGACAGCCGAGGCGGGGTGCCGGCCGGAGCGGCTCGAACTGATCTCTCGCTGTCAAACGTTCGCGTCAGCCGGTCCAGTCCCGACAGAGATGGCTTCTGTGTCCTGTGACGCGGGCTCCGCTTGAGCCGGGGAGGAAATCCTCTCCCACTTCAGCGCAGGTCGATGACGATTCTGTCCATTGGCAACCCCGTGTCCTGCAGCAAGCTCAGGGCAGGGGTCTCGGTCAATGTCGGGGGGGAGGTTGAACGGGACGAAACGATGGGAAGGGACCATACGAGGGCGGAGGCCGCGCACTGCAGCCGGCTGCCTCCCCCCGGGTAAAGGATCCAAGGGCTCGGATCCCGCAGGTACGAATGAGAACAACATGCGCCTCGGCCACGACTGCAGGAGGGCACGGGCTGGACTAGAGGCGCCTCCTAAAAGCTTCGCAGGGCAACCGAAGCTACTACCGGGTTACAGTGGTGCCATGAGCCGCTATCGTTGCGATCGGTGCAGGGCAGCTATCGAGCCGGTGTATGAAATGACCAACCCGGTTGCGGGACAGCTGGACCCGCCGGTGGCACGGATACAACTGGGGTGGCGCTGCACGAATCCGGAGTGCGGAGGCCAGACAGGCAGCCCACACACGGCCAAGCCTCAAGCAGATGCGGGACCGCCCAATTCGCAAGCAATTCCTCTGTGAGAGAAGAGCTCGCGGCGCGAGACCCGTCGGGAATCTTAACCAGGTGCTTTTTGAATTCTCAGCTTGAGCGCAACGCCGATCATTATCGACCCGCCTTTCTCTCCTGATGACACTAAACGGCCCTTGTCCTGCACTTGAAAATGCACAGACTGGAAGTAGCAAGGAGGAGTACACATGCCCAAGGTGGAATGTGATATCGACTCCCGCGTGCCGCCGGAAAAAGTCCGCGGAGCGTTGTTGGACTTCAGCCTACGGCGGCCCGGGATCTGGCCGGGTATATACCCGCTTATGTACGAGGTCTACGAAGTGGGAGAGACATATGCGGACATTAGGGAGGGAAGTAAGGCGCCCGGCGGCCCGATCTGGGCCAAGGAACACTACGACTGGTCAACCCCCGACACCGTCACCTGGACAGTGCGGGAAAGCAACTTCTGCGCACCGGGAAGCTACGTCAGTGCCAGGCTCACGCCCGTTGCCACTGGCGGTTCGCGAATCCACGTCACGTGGAACCGGCACCCAACGAGCATGGCCGGGCGCATAGCCACATTCCTGATCGTGGCAACACGGGGCGCTCCAGTGGCAAGCTCCATGCGCCAGGGACTACGGCGGCTCGAAGCCCAAGGCGCCCCCTAAACCGCCGACGCAGGCTCAAGAGCCCCCTCCCACGACTTTGGGATCAACCAGCCGGGGATCAGACCGCTGTGACGCGAGGTTGTGTTAGGTCCAGAATTCGTCTGCCTTTGCGGTGTCATCGAAGTATTCCCGGCCCTCGACGACTTTGCCGTCCCGAAGCACGAATGCAATGACGGTTCCGGCGTCCGGGGTCTTACCGTTGTTTTCGGCATGCGTCTGTTGGATGCCGATGCTGTGGTTTTCGCCGCCGACAATGTCCTGGACCGCCGCTTGGAAGGTCCCTTGTGAGCGGGTTCCGAGCTCTCCGAAATACGCCAAAATCGCGTCTCGACCCTCTTTTGTTCCGGACAGCATGCTGTTCCCGGCCGCATACCAGACAGCGTCCTCTGCGAAGATTTCGGTGAGTGTCGTCAAATCCCCTGCGTTGAAGGCCTCGTACCCGCGCCGGATCAGTTCCGCATTTTCCTGCGCACCCATTTCAGGCACCCGCCTCTCCACTTTCTGCAATCAGGACAATTTAAGGCTATTCCGACCACGGAACACTGTCCACGTCGAAATAAAAGGACAAGACTGCACCACCCCGTATTAACCGCCGCCCCCCCCCACGAACACGGGTGTTATGAACTTCCGGCCACCAGCCACTTCCGGATGGGTTCGGCCACGAGGCCAGCTCCCTGCGCGCACATGCCCCAACGCCATTGGCATCAGCCTCTTGCGGGCGGACCGGTTCGGTCTCCTCCACACATGTACGCCTAGAGGTGCAAGGGCTGCGGCGGTCTTGAGCGAACATTGCGCTCAAGATGGGCTGCCGTTTAGGAACGGGTTCTACCGTGGAGGCCAGGACACCGTCGTTGGGGGCAGTGCCCTGGAAGGTGACAGGGCCGGCGGCATTAAGGCATCCCATGAGACAGGGGTGCCGCCCCCCAAACCGCCGCCGGCCCAATCCCTTCCATCCCTACGTTGAAGGACGGTATCCAAGTCAATGGAAGTCGCCCATAACGGCAGCGCGAAAGGTCATTTGGAAATCCTAGGTCGGTAGTAGGACAACGGACGCGCCAGTCGCTCGCGAGGAGGCGCTGAAGAATCGGGATTTCAAGAAGGGCCGGTGGTCCCCCTCCGACCGGGACCCCCGCACCGACTACCCGGGCCCGCCCGCCTACCACGGCTACGACTA
Organism: Pseudarthrobacter sp. Pseusp20; assembly: GCF_059492155.1. Classification (NCBI taxonomy): domain Bacteria; kingdom Bacillati; phylum Actinomycetota; class Actinomycetes; order Micrococcales; family Micrococcaceae; genus Pseudarthrobacter; species Pseudarthrobacter sp. Pseusp20. Next base: position 2,342,379 of record NZ_CP168521.1, on the reverse strand, counting down.
CTTCCTCATGGACGCCAACGGCGAAAAGCTGGAGCAATCGTGGGGCAACTCCCAGGGCGAAACCAAGGGCTGCTATGACCCGGACGACCCTGGACTACGACGTCTGAGAAATCGGCCGGGTGGTGCCCCGCCTGAAGCTGCAGACCAAGAAGAAGATCGAGCAGTTGAAGGAAACCATCAGGGAATGCAGGGAGGACATCGACGCGGTCAACACAAGACCTACAACATGGGCGGCTACGGCGCCATCTCCTGGTCGAGCCGAGCCGGCCCTGCCCAGAAGGCGGCCAACACGTACACGAGCCGAACCCGACGCACCACGGTCTCCCCCATCGACCAGTACCCCAGCCCGTCCCCACCCAGTGGCCCCTGACCGTCCGCGCCAGGGGCCACTGCCGTCCCTGGCAGCTGTCTCGGGGCACGTCTTCCGACCGGGCAGGCGAGCATCATCAGCAACGCTTCTTACCGGCGCCGGATGCCCTAGGATCGGCAGGTTGTCTCACCGAAAGCACCCTCTTTTCATGGATCCCCTCCGCTATGCCCTCGGGCTCGCTGCGCTTGGTGAAAGAGCGCCAGCCCGGCATCCGCACCGTGGCACTGACCAATAAGGACTTCCTGCAGGCTGGCCAGCCAGGCAAGTCGCCATTGGCTCGGCGGCATTGACGCCGATGACTTCGGCGGCGACCTCGTGGACGCCGCCGGCAGCCTCGGCTTTGACGCCATCTCCCCCGTCCATGGCACGCCCCAGAACGGCACCGTCACCGACCCAGGCTACGTCCCCTACGTGAACGCGGACATGGTGACCCGCGCCCACGCCAAGGGCATGCAGGTCATCCCCTGGACCGTCGATAACAAGCCGACCATGCACAAGCTCATGGACGACGGCGTCGACGGCGTCATCACCGACTACCCCAACATGCTGCGCGACGTAATGGCCGAACGGTCCCTGAAGCTGCCCAAGCAGTACACCCTGGAACCGGGCATGTCGGCAGCCAAGTAGCCTGGCCGACAGCGCTCCAAAGCCCGAGGCTCCTGCTCGGCAGACTTGCCAACCAGATCCTAAGCCTGCTTACTATGGATACAGCCGAATGCGAACGGCTGCCGAACCAGAGGAGGAAACACCATGGGACTGGGCGACAAGATTGACAACGCTGCCGAGAAGGCAGGCGGCAAGGCCAAAGAGACGGCCGGCGCCGCAACAGGCGACGAAAGCCTCCGGACCGAAGGCCAGGCAGACCAAGCCAAGGGCGATCTGAAACAGGCCGGCGAAAAGGTCAAGGACGCCTTCAAGCACTGACAGCTTTACACGGAAAGGGCGCGCCCAGCGAACGGGGCGCGCCTTTTTCGTGTCTTGGTGTGTGGTGCGTCCGGCTCTGGAAGGTGTGTTCTGATCCCAGCTCGTGTGGCGAGGTCAGGCATTCCTCGAACGATCCCTACTCCCGTCCGCTATAGCCGTCGAGAGAGCCCTGTCGACGGCCGATCTCGCGGGACAGGCCGCCAGCGGAGCGTCACCGTGCCCGGGCACACGATTCCGATGAGGCGGACCGGCAGCAGGCACTCAGGAGACGCTTGGTCGAATTCGTCCAGACCGCATAGGCCCGCGGCATCCACCCCCTACCCCTGGAAACCTACAACGGCCACCGGAGGTACCGAACTTCGGTCTTCGGTTGGGTCTTGTTTCCCGACACGGGCCTGGCTGTCGGTACCGACGCGGAACTGTACCGGCTGCATCTGGAGGACGGATTGACCCGCAGAAAAGCGCCTGTTCGTGAAGAGTGGATCCGCAGCTTCTACTGGCTCGGCTGGTCCTCCAGATGGGTCACGCTCAACGAGATGCTTGTCGACGCCGTCGCCCGGGGCACAAGCCAGCGCCTGTCCTAGATGACTGCCCGCATGAGGATGACGAGCTGCTGACGGTAGCGCTACGAATACGCAATCGGGCTTGCGCACGCATTACTAAGCATGCTTATGATAGTTTCAATCGGATGGGTATCCGGTTGCGAGGGGAAGCGAAAAGCGTGCGCTCAGCGAACTGAACTGCTCCCCGGAAGTTGGACTGAGAAATTCAGTTCCGACTACCGGGGAGCAGTTTTATGCGTCCATCTAGTTCGTTGTCTGAGGTTCAGCGCGAGGCCGCTGTAGCGTGGTTTGAGAAGGGCATCGCGGACAAGGCGACGGCCGGCCTGCTGGGTGTGGCCCGCGCGCCGGTGGATCGTCTTTATCGGCGGTGGAGGATCCATGGCCGGGGAGCGTTGATGACTAAGCCGACAAACCGCGCATACTCGTTTGAATTCAAGCTCGCATTGGTCGAACGCTTCGCCGCAGGCGAGAGTGCTCAAGATCTCGCCTCAGAAACCGGCTTATCATCGCCCAAACTTCTCGAAACCTGGGCTCGGGCATACCGCCGGGAAGGACCGGATGCGCTGCGCCCAAAGGCCAAAGGCAGACCCAGGAAGCCCGCCGACGCGCCACCAGTGGAGCCATCTGAACTGGAACGGTTGCGACGGGAGAACGAACGTTTGCGGGCGGAAGTGGCTTATCTGGGAAAATTGCGGGCCTTGAGGGCGCAGGAACGACGGTGAAGGTTCAGGCCCTCATCGCCCTCAAGGCTGACTTTCCCCTCCCGGCACTGCTTCAGATAACGGGTCTTGCCAGATCAACATTCTTCTACCACCAAGCCCGCCTCCGAGCTCCCGACCCCCGGGATGCACTCAAGGCCAAAGTTATGGAAATTTTCGAGAAGAACCATAGCCGGTACGGGCACAGGCGAATCCATGCTGAGCTGGTCAAACAAGGATGGACGATCGCGAAGAAGACAGTGCTGAAACTCATGCATGCGATGCGGCTCGTCTGCAAAGTCCGGCGAAAGAAGCGTTACAGCTCCTACAAGGGTGACCAGGGAAAGGTTGCCCCGAACGTGCTAAATCGGGAGTTTGAGGCCGATGGCCCCAACCGGAAGTGGGTGACAGATGTAACCGAGTTTCGGGTCGGTGACCGGAAACTCTACCTCTCACCGGTCATGGACCTCTTCGACCGACAAATCATTTCCCACACCATCAGCTCGTCCCCGAACCTGGAGCTCACCAACAGTTCGCTGCGCGAGGCCCTCAGCCGCCTCGATCATGGCCAGCAGCCGCTGGTGCATTCGGATCAAGGCTTCCAGTACCAGCACGCTTCCTGGCGAGCTCTCCTGAAGAGCCCGGCGCCGTCCAATCGATGTCCCGCAAAGCCAACTGCTATGACAACGCCGTGATGGAGAACTTCTTCGGACACCTCAAAGAAGAGCTATTCCACCGTGTCCGGTTCCTCAGCGCTGATGCACTCACGGCAGCCCTGCACGAGTACATCCGTTGGTACAACACCGAAAGAATCTCAACAAAGCTCAAGGGCCTGAGCCCGGTGCAATACCGTGCTCAGGCCATCTCAGCTTAAGCTCCTACTTAACCAGTCCAACATTCGGGGACCAGTTCAAACGGGGCGCACCCTTTCCCGTGTCTCCTGCCGGAGCTGCCCACCGAGTAGCCTTGGGTCAACAACTACTTGGGGGTAGCGATGACAACTTTGTCACCAGCGTTCGAAATCCTAGGCATCCTGTACGCCGTCTTCACGGTCGTCGTGGCTGTCCTGGCGGTGTACGCCTTATTCCTGGCAATAGTGTTCCTGCGGCTGCGGATCGCCGAGCTGAAGCGGGCCGCGCGCCCCCGCGGGGGCTCACTGGAGTGAGGGCGCGACCCAGCTGATGCGCCGGACCAGGCGCAGCGCCCCGGACCCGGAGTGGGTACAGATGTACCGCAACGGCATTCCGGCGCCCAAGATCGCCGCGGTCGTCGGCGCCGCAGAGACGACCGTGAGGTATCACCTGGCGATCGCAGCCCGGAAGGATCCCGGTCTACGGGCTGAAGACCGCTCGGCACTCTCCAAGCCCCAGCGGGTGACGGCTCTCGGCCAACGGAACCCGGACGACGTCCTGGCACTCTATGCGACCGAGGGCCGTCGGCCGGCCAGAGGCCGCACCGACCGCGAACGCGCATTGGCCACGTGGCTGGCACGCTGCCGGAACGAAGCAACCGACGGGACTCTCTCCCCCATCTACGCTGACGTCCTGAAGGCCTTCCCCGGCTGGCGGGAAAAGCCGACCAAGCGGGAGGTGGACGCAGCCCCGTGGCGCAGAGACTGGCCGAGGTTGCCGCATGGCTGACTGCCGGCAACGACTGGCCGCGGCACTAGAAGACCGACAACCAGGAGGAGCACACGCTCGGAGTGTGGCTGCACAGCCAGCGAATCGACTACCGGGCCGGGAAACTAACCGCAACCAAAGAGAAGCAGCTGAACGACTTCATTCCCGGGTGGCGGCAAGGCCGGCCGCGACGCGGTGCAAGCAGCAAACACGCCAAGCTATAGACAGGAGCAGCGACGTGGAGATAGCCCTGTCGGTCCGGGATTGGACCTTTATCGACGCGACCATCGACAACACGGTGGCCATCGCGGCACAGGGTGGCGAACTTCCCATCGCATCGTATGGCTTTGTACTCCGGGAAGCTGGCTGGGAGGCGGTGCGCAATGACTCCAAATCGCCCCAGGGTACTTCCGGGTGGCCACCTGAGGACGAGGAGCTGACCCTGGATCTGCCGGTCGAAGCGTGGAAGTTCATCGCCGACCAGCTACGCCGCTGGGATGGAGCAGACGCCCTCGCGAGGCCCCGCCAACAGGGAGGCCCTGAGTCGAGGTTCCAGCAGCTGGCCCGGGTGCTGGAGGAACGGCTTCCGTTGGCCTAGCCGAACCCGCCTCCTCCGACTGGTCCTACCCAGCCGCTGAACTCCCCTCCTCCCCTCTGGCGCTCATCGTCGTCCTTTCCACAGCGGAGACAGCGCTTATACAAGCTGCCGTCTTCGGCGTGTTCGACATGCCATTTGTGGTTGATATTGAGCTTGCATAGCAGTGCCTTGAGCATGGCCTTCTCCCATCGCTGCAGCAGCCACTCCGGCAATCCAATGATGGCCCTCGCCCCGCCACGGCGAAACCAACAAGTGCTGGTGCTTCCTGCCGTTAAGGACCAGCAGGAGGAAAGCTCAGCCAAGAACGGCGAAGAAGCTTTGTGGGTCGTCGGCGCCCAGGAGGTCGTGGTGGAAGACGGTTCCCGGGATGCTGGGGCCAGGTCACGATCCTCCTGAAACCTCTGCTGGTTCGTGATGGCCTTATCAAGGATCCATACAGCGGTTTCAGGAACATAATGGAAAGTGGGCTGGGCAACACATTCCTGGAAGGGAGCGGTCATGATCCAGGCCTTGCTGTGCAGGCTCAATATTGGGCACCACTGGCTCGCAGAAACTGACTCAGATGGCGGGTTCCGCCGCCGCTGTACTAAGTGCGGGAAGTATGACCCGAGCGCCAAATGGTCGGGGCACCTGTCGGCCCAAGACCGCCCGGGCAATAGATGGGGTCCAGTTCCTGATTAGACAAGCACGCTGCAGTCCTGGCCGTGACCCGACCGAGTCAGCCCTCAGCGAGCCCCTCGACCGACTTTGCAGCCCCGAAAGGGTGTTAAAGGGTTTGGGGCGACGGTGCCGCTGAAAGTCTGGCCGGATGCCGCGGGCGGCCCCGAATCTGTCATATCGTCCCGAGCGGATGCGGCAATGAGTAGGAATAATCGCGTTTGGAAGCGGGCGGGACTCGCAGTCGTGCTCCTTGTTACTGGCTGTACCTATTCCATCGATGAGCCTGCACCGTCGTCAAGCTCACCGAGTCCTTTCGCTTCGCTGGAAAATCAGGTCCAGCTGTTCCTGGACGAGGGCGCGGTAGCCGTCGTCGTTCAGATCCGCTGGCCCGAGGGCGAGTGGTCCAGGGCGTATGGCGTGCGGGACCTTGAGACCAAGACCCCGGCGCAGCCTACGGACCGTGCTCAAGTTGCCAGTGTCACCAAGACGATGACGGCCGTGGCCGTGCTGAAGCTCGTGGACGACAACCTCATCGGCCTTGACGATCCCGTCAATGACGTCATCCCTGGATTCACGTCTTCGCTCAAGCCGCCGGCGCCGATCACCGTGAGGCAGCTGCTCAGCCATACGTCCGGAATGCCCGAAGTCAACGATGCACTGCCAAAGGATGTTGACTTCCGCTCTGGGCTGGCCCAAACACTCACGATGGAGCAGGGCCTGCAACTGGCAGGGACCCTCCCTTGGCCCGCTGCCGATGTCGGGTCATTCAAGTACTCAAACACCAACTATTTCGCACTCGGCCTCCTGGTCCAGACGCTGCGGCACAAGCCCTTCGTCCAAATCATGCGGGAGCAGGTCTTTGACCCTCTCGGCTTGAAGAACACCAGCCTGGATCATGTCGATCTCAACGAGAACGGGCTTTTGCATGGCTACGTGACCCTGCACGGTGAGAGGGTAGACATCACAGACAACACCTTCACGGTCGGCAACCCGGCAGCCGGCGCTGTATCGACCATGGACGACCTGAACCTCCTCATGGCCGGAATCTTCCAGGGACGGGCCTTCTCAGCGTCCTCCGTGCGGGAAATGAAGACCAGCCCCGGTTTTAGCCCGTACGGGCTCGGCGTGTGGGAGCATGCAGACGGATGCTCGAAAGACTCGCGGCACGAGGGCCGGGGCACGTTCTTGGACTACCAGACCGTCGCGGTCAGCAGCGGAGACGGGGTATACCAGGCCGCCATGACAGTTACAACACCACCGATGCCCACCGAGCTCGAGGACCCCTCAACCCAGGACAAGCGCTACTACCTGAACGACCGGATCGAAACCTCACTCAACGAAGCCCTGGACCGCATCTGCACACCGGGTCACTGAGAAAAGCACTGCCTAACCCACCCGTCCCCTCCGGTCCAGGCTTAAAAGGTGGCGTCTGAATGCTGCAATTCTGCAGAGCGGCGCATCTTGGAAAGGTCGCGGTTTCCGTGGTCAAAAACCCATTTCATCACTCCACTCGGACTGACGGCACGGAGAAAAAGCCGGATGAAAACAGGCTTTCCTGGCTCCAGCGGGAAGGCGCCGCCGTCAGCCACGGCAAGAGCAGTCTCTTCTTCATCACCCACGACACCCCTGTACCCCCTGCCGTGACCTGCCTCCAAGGCCATGACATCTTGCCCGGCGAAAGCACCTGCAGGGAGGGCCATCCGATCGGCTGAGCAGCACTGATAGCGAGTCGTTCGGGTTGGCTTCCCCACCGCGCATGGTTCTGGGGGGGGTCTGCTTTAGGCCGGAACGTTGAAGAAGCACTTCGGATCGTCTGCGCCCACCAGGTCGTGCTGGAAGGCAATGGCGTCCACCGGCCGGGTGTCCACGAACAGGACAGCGACCGTCCGTGGAGTGGACCACGGTGTACCGGGTGAGGCCTTCAACCCAGGAATGGATCCCGGTGTACTCCTCGACGAACAACCCGTCCCCGAGCAGGCCCCGCTGATCGAGCAGGTCGTAGACAAGATTCCAGGCGAGATCCATAAGTTCATGGATAGCCGCCTCCACCGTTGGAGCCGTCATAGCTCCATGCTCCTCCCGGGCTACGACAGGATGGCGCAGGCGGAGGGGCGTCTCAGGCCTTGCAGAAACCGGTGGTTTTGATAACCCCTATGATTCGGTCCGCAGACCCCTCAGGGACGGCGACGGCAGGGTTGCCTTCACGGAAGAAGACGCGCTCAACCTGCTCCCGCTGGGCCCGCTCCGGCATGCCGCGGGCCATCATCTTACACACCATCATCGCGTTGGGCAGCACCCGTGGCGTATCAAGGGCCGGGTCGATGGCGCGCAGTTCGCCGCGCAGGCTATGTTCCTGGGCCGAGCTGATCACCACGGGCTTGGCCGCCGAGGGACTCGGAATACTTGCGTCCGCGGCGCCCTGGGCGCAACCGGTCAGGCTCAGGACGGCCAGGGCAGCCAGTGCAGCGATGTTTGCGTTCTTGGTCATCGGGCTTTCCTCCGGATGGGGTCTTTGGCGGTGATCCTGCTCGGTCGCGACAGGGCGGGTTCACCGGGAATCATGCGTAGGCCTCACCACCTGGCGGGGCTCCTTGAGGATGCTGTGGCTAGACTGGGCCGGGTAAGGACGGATTGGGGGATCCAAAGTCGGCGCTGCCGTCGTTCCGCGGGTCGGTCGCAGCCAGCGGACCAAGGATGCCCGTGACTTTCTTCCAGGATTACTCGATCCCTTCGCCGCCTCCCCGCCCAAGAGTGCCGCAGTTCACTCCGCCCCCTTGGGTCGCGCCTCCCCGGTACGAATTGCCGGCAATCGTTCCTGTGGGGCGGTTTGTCTACCAATCCCCCACCTTCGTACTGGCAATCGAGGCCGCGAAGGCCTCCTCCACCGGGTGCACCTTTGACGTGACGTGGATGCTGCGCCGTACTGACCAGGAAGATCGGAAGTGGGCGGAGCTCAACGCCGTCTTCCACCGCCCGGCGCCCCAGGTGCGCGATGGCGGCCTCTCTGCCGAATCCGTACTTCTGTTCGGAGTTCAGTTCCCGGACGGCACGAAGGCCAGCAGCTCATCGCTTGCAATGTACGAGCCAAAATCACTGGACCAAGAACCGGACGGGCCAGTCTTCGAATACCGACCCAGGAGCGGCAACGGCGGCGAGGACGACATGTCCGCCAATGGTGCACTGTGGCTGTGGCCACTGCCGCCGGCCGGGGACCTGCGCCTGGTCGTGTCCGCTTCCTCAACACCGACGCACTCGCATCAGCGCTGCACGACTACATCCGTTGGTACAACACCGAAGTGATCTCAATGAAGCCGACGGTCTGAGTCCCGTGCAATATCGTGCTCACACCCTTGCGGCTTAGGTTTTGGTTGCCCAGTCAGCTTTTTAGGGGCTGTTTCAAAGCCCAGATACCCCTTGGCTCTGCGCATTCCAGCGCCCATCTCTATTGACCGGGCGGTTAGGCTCTGGGCATGAGCCCCCGAAGGAAAAAACAGCCGACCAAAGGCGAAGCCGTGGTCATAGCGGTTATGGCTTTGTTTTGGACTGCTACCACCGCGGCTACCGTCCTGGTGGAGGGCCGTCCTGCAACACTCCTTTTCTGGCTGTCCATTGCGATAAACGTGGTCCTCTTTGGAACTTCCATTTGGCTGTACTGGCGAGCCGCCAAAATTTCAAGGCCATCTGAATAGCACACGCTGATGTCTGTCAGCGTTCCTTCCGACAAAGGGCTGTTGACAATGACACACGGAAGGCTCCGTCCCAATTGGGACGGAGCCTTCCGCGGAGTGCCGACCACTGGCCCGCTAAAGTGAGTACCTGACCCATAAGCAAGTCCAACTTTCGGGGACCAGTTCACGCCCGCCGAGCCTTCTCGAATTAGCCTTATCCTGTTGGCGTTAGCGGACTACGCGGGTTCCTCCACTGAAGGTGCCTGGGATGGCCAGGGTGGCTCCACTGGTCTCGTCAGTGACGGCGACATTGGTGTACGACCACGCCGTGAGGGTTGCCGTCTGGCCTGAGGGACAGTCCAGGACGGTGTCAGCAGCAGCAGGGGTCAACGTCAACGAACCGACGATGTTGCCGTTCTTGTCTGCCGTAAATGTCCCGGACGCGTACACAGGGACATCGGTGACCGTCTTCTTGATGTCAGACGGGTTGTGCCCGGCCTTATTGATGCACTGGTACGTGCCGCTGAAGTCGGCTGAGGCGGTAACGAACTCGGAAGCACCGGAAGGCAGGCCGGTCTCCTTGAAGGAAACGACAAGGCTGGAGCCCGATACGGATGCGCTGGTCGCGTTCTTGATGAAGTGCGGGTTGCCGTTTGGCGGTGCTGCCTGGGCTGGACCACCGAAGAGGAGGATTGCCGTAAAGACGGCGGCGAGAATCGCCAGAATGCGCTTGAACATGGTTGTCTCCTGAAAAGGACACGAGGTGAAGCAAAATCGCCGACAGATAGCGGCGCTTAGGGGAGGGCTCCCAGCCAATCCCTGCATCTTGGGGCAACCCGCTAAGCGGAGGCTCCCGTACTCTTCAACCTACGCCCCTGTGCACCTGTTGGCCACAGGCCGCCCTACCCTATCTTCCAGCCCTCCGCAGGCTGCAAGCCCGTTTGGTGAGCGTCGGCTCACTCTGGTCCGGAGAGATTATTCGAACTTGCCGCGAGGGAGTGAATAGTGGGGCCCTGCCCGTGACTTTCCGAGTCCCTCGGACCGCCCACAGATCACATACGGAAATATAAATAATTGTCAAGGCCGGGAAAAAGTTGTCCCAAAATGGTAAACTTTGCACCACTCTGGACGCTGCAACCGTGATTACGAAGTACACGAGCGGGACCACCCAGCAGGACCGCAAGGAACGCGAAGTCGACTACGGCGCTTCCCTATTCATGCGGCGGCCCGTCTGCCGGGCCGAGTGGGCGCGGATGGAAGGTTTGGATTCGGCGTCCGGTGCGGCCAGTTCGATGTGGTGCTAGCTCAGGAGTATCCCCCTGCCTTGTTATGGCCCGCACGGCGCGCCGAAGTCCTCGAGAACTCGCCTACTTCCGCGATAGGGGGATGCCAACGTAGTTGGAAGACTTCCAACTAGGGGCTCCGAAACTTCCAAGTAGGAACTGGTTCTTCTACTTAGGTCTACGTCTCACACGCTCTGCATGGTCACGGTCCTTGAACCCTTTCGTGCCCAGGGCGTCGATGGCGACGTTGTAGGCGCACCGGTGGTGACTGTCCCACTGCACGCGGTCCTCGGGGCTAAGCGGATCGCCTTCATCCCAGGGCAACTCGAAGTCCCGGTCATCCTTCATCTACGACCGCCGTATCCGTCGGTGCAATGATTTCGGAAGCTGCCTCAAGGGCGATGCCGACTCTTGTCAAAGTGACGTCGTAGCCCTACGACAAATACTGCCGCAGGACAGGGGCCTTACTCCACCGACCGCTTGTCACTGGACGCGACGTCTGCCGACCCGAAACAAAGAAGATTTAAGTGTGGACGCTGTTCACACGCCATTTGCCCGGACAAATGCCAGCGCGTGGCCACCTCGGCCCCGCTCGAACCCGCTTTGCAGAAGCTCTGGATCGACTTCCTGGCAGTCATGTCGTCCCCCTTCCCCCGGCACATGGATAGGTGTAGGCAAACACCGGCCCACCCAACAGAACCGGAACGAGGACCCACATAACCCCAGCTCAGCAGGCGGAGCGCCCACCAGCCAGGGACTTGAACCCGCCACCCCACACATCTGCATAGGCTCCGCGGCAGCCAGGCTAAAGCCCGCACCAGTAGCGTCAGAGGCGCCCCAGTGCAAGCTTTGTCAACACATCAAAGCAAAAAAGCCCCTGACGAGAGGGTATCCTGTGCCCGAGGTGGGACTCGAACCGGCTTCAAGCCCTTGAAAACACCGGGAACCCGCGGAAACACCCGGAAACCGAAGCAGTTTGACGGCTGTACAAGCCGATCCGGCGCGGAAAGTGTGGACATTGTCCACACCCCATTCGGGGCTGCTGAAGCACTACCGGGGACATCAGATGCCTGTAAACCTGGGCGGGCAAGTCAGTAGTGCCAGCAGCGAGCCCACAACCAGCCTGAAACCAAACTACGCCGTCACGCGTCCTCTAGACGCTTAAGCAAATCAGCGTCATGACTCATAACAAAGCCAAGGCCCTCACTGATTTCACGCCGGCGCGCGCGGCGCTGCAGAACCAACCCTGCGCCCTGCAACAGAAGCGCGGGCTGGGACGCATATTCCCCGGCAGCCAACTTCTCCAGCCGCCGCTCGGGCTCCTCAGGGACACGGAGATTCATAACCACCGCTTCACGGTACCAAAACGGTACCCTTCCTGACACTGGCTGCCCGCACGCAAAGCCGTAACCGCCACTTCCATTCTTTCCCGGTCTTGTTTGTTCTACCGTCCTGGCCCTGCTCCTTTAAGCAGCCAGTGGTCCGCCATGCCTGTTACTCCAATCCACTACACGACCACGCCTCATTCCAAGGGGCCTTCCCCCGTAAGTCATGCCGCATTGTCGCGCGGAGTCGATGGACAAGCAGAAGGACGAACTGCTTGTCATTCTGATACTCCCCATGATCGCTGGGCGGGTCCTCCACGCAACCAGGGCGCTACCGCGCCGACCCCGAAACCGAAAACTTTGCGCAACAAGGCACATGCGCTCCGCATGGAAGTTTCCAGTCCCGGGGCCGGTCCCCCAAGTTGCACTCCGGCCCCTCGACCCAGCGGATGGTCCCCTACCAGAACGACGCCCATAACCAACAACCGCAGAAGAAACAGCAATCGCAGGGTGAAGGGAAACACGGGATCATGGAAAAACTCACGCTCAAAACACCATCAGATGTCCTCAGCTTCATCGGGCACACCCTCGGCTTCTGGCCCCAGGAAAGCCTGGTGTGCATCACAATGAAAGACAACAGCATCGGCGCAACCCTCCGCATCGACCTCCCCCACCAACCAGGACAGGAACTCCCCTACGCACAAACCGTCGCCCACTACCTCACCAGCGACGCCACCGCCACGTCCATCCTCTTCGCCGTCTACACCAGCGAAACCACCCAACCCGGACAGCCTAAACCCCAAGCCGGAGCCATCGCGGCGCTCACCGGAGTCCTCGCAGAACAAGGCATCACCATCCGAGACGGCCTCATCGTCGGAGACGAAACCTTCTCCCCCTACGACGGGGAACCAGGCACCAGCCTCGCCCTGCCCGTCAATTCCACCCAGACCAGCGCCATCAACGCGGAATTCATCTACCGCGGCAGCTACGTCCAACCCACCGACCGCATCACCCTCCCAGCCACCGGCCCGACGGCAGCGAAAGCCGCCGCAGTTGAAAGCCACATGGACTCCATCAGGTCTCAAACCACCGAGACTGCCATCCTGCACGGAAGGGAACTCTGGGGCAGCATGCTCGGCTCCGCGGACTTCCCCAGCGACGACGACTGCCACGCCCTCGTCGCGAACCTGCAATTCCCCGCCATCCGAGACAGACTCATAGCCGACATCCCAGGGTTTGACGAACCCATGCAGCACATCCTGTTCGCCCAGACCACAGAGGCCCCGAAGTGGTCGCGCATCGAATGGGCACAACAACTCCTCCTGCACGCCTACACCCGCACCTCCCCCGAACACGCAGCACCAGTCCTCACCGCCATCGGCTACATCAACTGGTGGGAAGGCAAAGGCAGCAAAGCACACCAATTCCTCCAACCCGCCCTCGACAACGACCCCGCCTACCGCCTCGCCCGCCTCAGCGACCAGATGGTCGGCTCCGGCATCGTCGCCGGCTGGAACATGAACAAGAACACGGCCTACAAAGCCCTACCGTTCGACATGCCGTAAGACTTGTCCGCGCAAAAACGAAAACAATGTGCTCACCGTGACAGTGGAGATTCCCTACCTCCGGCCAAGACGCGAGCCACGGCTCGACATCCAACAACCGAGCAGATCAGGTTGACGGAAGATCAATTATCGGCGTTCGAGTGGGACGAGTAGAAGTACTTGCGAGAACTCCCGACTGGTGACGGGTGGCGAGCACAGATGCTTGGTCGCGGCTCTCGGCATAACCCCAAACAGCGAGCTGTTTGGGGTTATGCCGAGATGGGCGATGATGCCTGCGGCGCCCCGTGGAGTTTTTGGTTTCGGTGTCGGTCGCCTTCGTTGTCGAATGGCTTTCCGAGATGGAACTGCCCCCCTGTTGGCGTCCTTAAGATCAAGAGCTACACGGGGAGCAGTTCAATGTATGAGTCAATTGTGGCCGGCCAGACCCCACAGCTCAGCCACTCCAGGAGCACGTTACTTGGTGAGCGGCCCCAATACTGGATCGCCCTCGTAGGCAGTCTTGACGTTTGCGGCTGTCACGAGGACCGGGTCCAGCAGGTATGCAGGGACAGTTTTCACTCCGTTGTTGTATGACTTGTCGTCGTTAATTTCGGGCTTCTTGCCGGCCTGCAGGTCCTTGACCATCGTGATCGCGCGCTCAACCAGTTTGCTCGTGTCCTTGTTGATGGTGGAGTACTGCTCGCCGGACATGATGGACTTGACCGACTCCGCCTCGGAGTCCTGCCCAGTGACGACAGGGGTAGGTTTGCCGGCGGCCTTGATCGAGGTCAGGATTGCCCGAGCGAGATTGTCGTTGGGGGCCAGAACGCCGTCCAAAGATGCGCTGGCATAGCTGCCGCTGAGCAGGGTGTCCATTCGGTTCTGTGCGTTTTCACCCTTCCAGCCCTGGGTTACGGCCTGCTCGAAGCTGGTCTGGCCGGACTCAACCTTCAGGGTGCCGTCGTCGATCTTCGGCTTCAGGACACTCATGGCGCCATCGAAGAAGACCTTGGAGTTGGCGTCATCCGGGGATCCGGCGAACAGTTCGATGTTGTACGGTCCGGAAGGCTTCTTGGCCTTGAGGCCCTCCAGTAGGGCCTGGCCCTGGAGGACGCCGACCTTGAAGTTGTCGTAGGCCGCGTAGTAGTCCACGTTATCGGTGTTCAGCAGCAGTCGTTCGTACGCGATGATTGTAACGCCAGCGTCTTTGGCCTGCTTGAGCTGCGTGCCAAGCTGCGAGCCGTCGTTTGCCGCGACGATGATGACTTTGGCGCCTTTGGTGACCATGGCACTGATCTGGTTCTGCTGCTCCGATGCACCGCCGTTGGCGAACTGAATATCCGGCTTGAATCCCGCATCCGTGAGCCCCTTTCGGAATAGGCCCTCTGCCCGAACGAAGACCTCACTTGCTTTCTGAGGGAGCGCGACTCCGATCACTGAATCTTTGGGAATGGATTCGGCGGTTGCCCCACTGGAAGTTCCCGTCTCGGCACGGCCGCAGCCTGTCAGCGCCAGTGCTGCGATGGCAGCTACCGCTGCGGCCTTTCCTGCTTTGCCAATCATTCGCATTGTTGGTTCTCTTTCTTTGTGTGATGGAACGGTATTCAGGCTGCAAGCTCAGGCTTCCCTGGCGATTGCTTCCTTGGTGGAGGTTGTTTCGTCGGGCTGGATGGGGCCGCTGGGGCCGGCGGTGTTGCGGTTCATGTTCCGGGTCAGGAGGCCGATGATCGACTTCTTGCCCTGGCTCTTGTTGTAGACGTCGAAGGCGACGGCGATGAGCAGGACGAGGCCCTTGATGATCTGGGTGAGGTCGGCGCCGACGCCCAGGAGCTGGAGCCCGTTGTTGAGCACGGCCATGACCAGGCCACCGATGATGGAGCCGACCACGGTGCCTACACCGCCGGTGACGGCCGCGCCACCGATGAAGACTGCGGCGATGGCGTCCAGTTCCCAGCCGACGCCGTCGAACGGGCCGGACGCGGTGGAGCGGCCCACGAAGATCATGCCGGCCAGGCCGGCCAGGATGGACATGTTCATCATGACCAGGAAGTTGACCTTCTTGGACTGGACGCCGGAGAGTTCGGCCGCGTGCCGGTTGCCACCGACCGCGTAGACGTGCCGGCCCAGGATGGTGCGGGAGGAGATGAAGCCGTAGAGGAGTACCAGGACAGCCAGGATGAGGCCGGGGATGGGGAACGAGGTCCCGGGCCGGCCGGTGGCGAACAGGTATGTGGCGTAGAGGATGGCGCCGCAGACCAGGACCAGCTTCAGGGCCGTGACCCACATTTCGGGGACCTCGGCGCCCAAGGCCTTGGCGCGTGCCCTGAAGCGCAGTTCTCCCCAGACCACGAACGCCGCGGCGGCGATGCCGAGGAGCAGGGTGAGGTTGTTGAACCCGGTGTTGGGCCCGACTTCCGGCAGGTAGCCGGAGCCGAGGTACTGGAAGTCGTTGGGGACGGGGATGGTGTTGGACTTGCCGACGAACTGGTTGAAGCCGCGGAACAGGAGCATGCCGGCCAGCGTGACAATGAAGGCAGGGATCCCCACATAGGCGCTCCACCAGCCTTGCCAGGCACCGATGGCGGCGCCGAGTACGAGACCGAGCAGCACGCCCGCCCACCAGGGGATGCCCCAGTCGCGGATGGCCAGGGCAACGGTGACACCCACGAACGCCGCAACCGAGCCGACGGAAAGGTCGATGTGGCCGGCGATGATCACCAGCACCATGCCGATGGCCAGGATCAGGATGTAGGAGTTGCCGTTGAAGAGGTTGATGACGTTGCCGGGCGTCAGCGTCCGGCCTTCAGTGGCGAACTGGAAGAAAATGATCAGGGCCACGAGGGCAAAGATCATGCCGAATTGGCGGGTGTTGCCGCCAAACAGCTTTTTGAGGGCGTTCATGGTGTCAGTCCTTGTGTCCGGAAGGTTCTGGAAGGGCCAGAGGGTCAGGCGGCTTTTCGGGTGGCGGAGGTCATCAGCTTCATCAGGCTTTCCTGGGTGGCCTCGTCTTTGTTCAGGACACCAGTGACGGCGCCTTCGAAGATCGTGTAGATGCGGTCCGACAAGCCCAGCAGCTCAGGCAGCTCCGAGGAAATGACAATGACTCCCTTGCCCTGGTTCGCCAGTTGGTGGATGATCCCGTAGATCTCGTACTTGGCACCGACGTCAATGCCGCGCGTGGGTTCATCGAGGATCAGCAAGTCCGGGTCGGTAAACATCCACTTGGCCAGCACCACCTTCTGCTGGTTACCGCCGGACAGCTTGGCCACGCCCTCCTCCACGGAAGGCGTCTTGGTCCGCAGCGACTTGCGGTACTGCTCAGCCACGGTGAACTCCTGGTTCGGATCCACCACCGAGTTGAGGCTGATCTTCTCGAGATTCGCTGACACGGTTGTGGTCTTGATGTCGTCGAGAAGGTTCAGGCCCAGGGTCTTCCGGTCCTCGGTGACGTATCCCAGCCCGGCGTCGATGGCCTGGCGGACGTTCTTGAGGACCACTTCCTTGCCGTCTTTGTAGATGTGGCCGTCAATGAAGCGGCCGTAGGAGCGGCCGAAGACGGAACGGGCCAGTTCGGTCCGGCCGGCGCCCATAAGCCCGGCGAACCCTACGATTTCCCCGCGGCGAACGAAGAAGCTGGAGTTCTTGCAGACCAGGCGGTCCTGGACGTTGGGGTGGCCCACCGTCCAGCTCTTGACCTCGAAGAACACTTCCCCGATTTTGGGGGTGTGGTCCGGGAACCTGGACTCGAGGGTCCGCCCCACCATGCCCTTGATAATGCGGTCCTCGTCCACGCCGTCGGCCTTCACGTCAAGGGTTTCGATGGATTTTCCGTCGCGGATGATGGTGATGGAGTCGGCGATCTGCTCAATCTCGTTGAGCTTGTGGGAAATGATGATCGACGTGATGCCCTTGGCCTTCAGGCCCAGCATCAGGTCCAGCAGGTGCTGTGAGTCGGATTCGTTCAGCGCAGCCGTGGGCTCGTCCAGGATGAGGATCTTGACGGACTTGTTCAGGGCCTTGGCGATTTCAACAAGCTGCTGCTTGCCGACGCCGATCTCCTTGATCGGGGTGTCGGGGTCATCGCGCAGGCCCACGCGGGCCAGGAGGTCCAGCGACCGCAGGCGCGCCTCCGCCCAGTCGATGACGCCCCGTTTGGTGGGTTCGTTGCCCAGGAAGATGTTTTCCATGATGGACAGCTCAGGGATCAGTGCCAGTTCCTGGTGGATGATCACGATGCCGGCGTGTTCGCTGGCCCTGATGTCCCGGAAGTGCTGAACCTGCCCCTGGTAGACGATGTCGCCGTCGTAGCTTCCGTACGGGTACACCCCAGAGAGGACCTTCATGAGGGTGGACTTCCCGGCGCCGTTCTCGCCGCAGATGGCGTGGATCTCGCCCGCCTTCACCCGCAGGTTGACGTTCGACAAGGCTTTAACGCCCGGGAACTCCTTGGTAATGGACCGCATCTCAAGGATGACCGGATCCGAATGCGCCGTCTGGCACGTCATATTGCCCAACCCTTCAAATGCCACGACTTCTTGTCTTCTCGTTGCTCACAACTACTAAGGGAGTGCGAAAGCTGCTAACTCTAAATAAATGCTTCGATGAGCAATGCTCCGGCAAGGCCCGCTAAAGAGAGCAGGGTTACCATGAGAGTCCACGTCTTGAATGTCTGGCTGACCGTGAGACCTAAAAACTCCTTCACCATCCAAAAACCAGGATCGTTCACATGGGACAAGAAGAGTGAGCCAGCACCGATTGCAATGACCAAGAGGGATAGTTCCGGTGATGAAAGGCCGACAGCCAAAGGAGCCAAAATTCCGGAGGCGGTTACCGTTGCGACGGTTGCTGACCCTGTGGCAACGCGGACCAGAGCTGCGACCAACCATGAGAGCAATACGATGGAGATGCCGCTGCCCAAGGCAGCCTTCGCCAACAGACTTCCAATTCCGGCATCAATGAGGATCTGCTTTAGGCCGCCACCGGCACCGACAATGAGTAAGATTCCGGCTACAGAAAGCAGCGCGTCGCTTGCGGACCTTCCTACGTCACTTTGCCGCATGTTGCTCGCGCGGACGAAGAAAATCATTGCGTAGATCAAAGCCAAACCCAGAGCAATAGTCGGAGTTCCTATGAAATGAATCAAAGTTGAGAACGAATCAGTGGGATTTGGATTCAACGATTCGTTCACGGCGCGAACAAGCATGCAAACGATGGGGAGCAGAATTCCTATTGTTGTCACGAGCGCGGACGGCCGCTTTCGGACAACGGCCGTTGAGAGCTGTGTCTGCTCCTTCAGTTCCAAGCCCACAGAATGGCCACCGTGGGGACCAGCGGGAGGCCTGGATGAGTCATCATTATTGTTCGTTTGGAGAACGCCGCCACGGCCTTCTCCTGTGAACATTTCGGGAACTCGAACGTGCGGCATCCATCGTGCGGCAGCAAAGCTGAGCACGGGGCCGGCGAGCACCACGAGGGGCACCGCCAATGCTGCCCCGATGGCTAGACTCAGGCCGATGTTGGCGTTGAGCGTGGAGATGGCCACAAGCGGACCAGGATGCGGAGGGACAAGCCCATGCATCGCCGAGAGGCCTGCTATCGCCGGCAGAGCAACCTTTAGCAGATGCACGCGGCTGCGGCGTGCCACCAGAAGAATGATCGGCATGAGAAGGACCAGACCGACTTCAAAAAACATCGGTAGGCCCACTACGGCGCCAATTACCGCCATAATCCAAGGCAGCGACTGAAGCCCTGCTCGATGCAAGAGAGCGTCAACGATCGCGTCCGCACCGCCAGAATCGGCCAGGAGCTTACCAAAAATAGCGCCTATAGCGATGAGAACGCCGACGCCCGCCATAGTGGCCCCGAAACCATTTGTGAAGCTATCGACTGACTTTCCCGGTGCCATGCCAGCGGCGATGCCGGCGCAGATGGCTGTGCCAGTCAGGGCAAGAAAAGGATGTACTTTGAGCCACGAGATGAGGGCGATAATAAGCGCGACTGCGATAAGGGCGACCGTGATCAATTGCGCCGGACCACTTGCCGGCGGGACGTCAGCTGATCCGCCAGCCGTGGCGACTATTAGTGGAAACAAGATTTACCTCCTGTATATGGATGAGCGTTCAGCTCAACTTTGAGCGGGTCATCGGAAATTTGCGGGTGCTGCCGGGTTGGGACGTAGAAATAAGGGACTTCAATGAGAGTCCGCTGAGAGCCTAGGTTCCCTGGGGCGCCTAGGGTTAGCGTGGTAACTCTGCGCAGCTACCTTCTAATCGGGTTGCCATCCTGCGAGGTGGTGAGCGGGGATCCTGTCCCTGTCGTATGTGATTTCTGCATAGCCGTGAGGCTCAGGCTTGCCCTCGACGTCCAGGTTTACAAACACGATCTCTTCGATGGTGAGGATGCTTCGCCGGGTGATCATGTTGCGGACTTCCGCTCGCATGGTCAGTGAAGTCCGGCCAAATTTGGTTGCCGCTAGACCCATCTCGATGAGGTCCCCTTGCACGGCGGAGCTGACAAAGTTGATCTCCGAGATGTACTTGGTCACCGCCCGGCCATTGCCAAGCTGGAGAATGGCATAGATTGCCGCTTCCTCATCAATCCACTTGAGAAGACTTCCACCGAACAGGGTTCCGTTCGCATTCAGGTCTTCTGGGCGCACCCACTTTCGAGTGCGGAAGGTTATATCGGAGGACTCCATTGTGAACCTTACTTCTGTGGTCTTGCATTCGTTCCAATGCGAGGATTATTCGGGGGAGCCTTGGTCTAGTAGCCGGCTCGATTCCTGAGGACGATTGACGGTAACTTCGAAACGATCTGCTTGGTGGTACGCGCAATGTTTTGCAGCTTTGGCGAGGACGCAAGGCTGATGATGCTATCTGAGAAGAACCAGCACCCTTTTGGTCAAACTGAAGATGGCTGCCAGTTCGTGTCATTCATTCTTGACCGAGCTCTCAAAAGCCAGGGTGATTTGATGAAATGGCGGAGAGCTTTGTCGTGAGTCAGATCTAAGGCCAAATGATCGTCGTTTTGCCGATGCTGCCGTTAGCGAAGTCGGCGATGGCAGCCGGAGCATCTTCCAAGCCACAGCAAACTGTAAGGATTGGATCGAGATCGAGTCCCAGCTTCACTGCATCCGCGACAGCCTCCATCATCACGGGCATGCTGAAAACGAATGATCCCTTGATTGTCGACTGTCGCATAATCACGTCCGTGACGGGATCGATGTCGTATCCTGGCCCAAATCCGACTAGCACGACAGTGCCCCAGACCTTCGCAATGCGTGACGCCGTACGACGGCCATGAATGTTGCCTGAAGTGTCGATCACAGAGTCCACCCCGTCGGGTGCGATAGAAGTGACGTCGAAATCCCGGGAGTCGTGACTTTCGAAGCCCAGGCTCGTCGCGAATTCCAAACGCTCAGAAACCGGATCGATCCCGAATGCGCGCACTCCGAATGCTTTTGCCCACGCCAAGGCAGCAAGTCCCACCGGCCCTAGGCCGATAATAGCGACAGTGCCGCCGAGCGGGATGTCAGCTCGATGCAGCGCTTGGTATGCCGTTGAAGCACCACAGGCAAGAAAGGCACCTGCTCCGAAGCTCAACTCGCTGGGAAGGGGTACGCAATCGCGCGCTTCAACGATCACTTTGTCCTGGTAGCCGCCGTCACGGTCGAGGGAATACACCGTGTTGTTGACACAGTGGTTGTCCCACCCCTTGCGGCAAGACAGGCAATGGCCGCAACCTGAGTAATGTTGCACAGCTACGCGGTCACCGGGCTTCAGGTGGCTGACTCCCTCGCCGACGGACTCGACTATGCCGGCAATTTCGTGTCCCGGCGTCGTTGTGTACTTCCGTGGTTGGGTGTGGGACTCCATGGCGTCGGCCGAGATGTGGTAGTAATGCAGGTCGCTCCCACAAACCCCCTCCGCTTTAACATCAAGCAGCACTTCTCCAAGGCTTGGTGACTTGACTTCTTTCTGGACGAGAGCCATTTCGGACATCCCTGTGAAGATCGCAGCGGTGACTAGTTGTGTTTTGGACATAGGTGACTCCATGGTGTTCATGCTGTGGGACGCGTGTGAGAACGGCTGCCGAGGCGTTGAGGTGCCGGGGATCACAAACTATCGCTTTACCGGCCGATTTTACAACAACTATGTTGAAGTCTTTTCAGATAGAGACATTTTGGGCCCCATGAGAAAGAAGGGGCGAAGGCTCGTTTCTCGAAGGTGACATCGACCTCCAGCAGGATCGTTGCCGTGGCTATGCGGTCGGATGGCGGGTGCGCTAGTCAAGTGCCTCGACGACGCAGGCAGTGACCGCTCTAACTGCTCGGGCCTTCCACGAGGTTGACATAGGCCAGCTGGCGGTTCCATAAAGGGCCCGAACAGTTAATGATCAGGAAGAACGCATGACACTTTTCACCGTTCATGCCCCTTCCGTCTCGAATCAGGTGGCCTATCGTGGCTCCGTTCCGGAAACTAGCGCGGAATAAGGGGTGCCTTGATTGGGCCTTACCCAGGTGCGACGTGCACCCAGACTTCGTACGAGGCGGACTTCTCGTAGAGCCGCCTTTGGTCGGATGGGGGTTGAAGCCAGAGAATCATGCCGTCAGAAGTGACGGCATCAACAATGCCGGCACAGTCGACCTGCCCGTCTTTCCGAATCTCGACCCTGGATCCCGTCAAACCGGTCCAATCGTCGACATGCCGGGGAAGGACCTTCGGCGGGCGACTCTCCTCAGGTGGACAGTTGCATTTCACTGGCATCGTTCCAACCACGTCTGCTCACTTAGGACTGGACGCAGCGTGCTGGTGCTGCTGCTGTCGTTGATACAGGTTTTTCACGTCGTTTCTCAAAGCCCATTTCAGGGCGACGACCTGGTAACATCCCGGAATCTTCGGGGACGGGCCGCAAAAGGAGTGGCGGGCAGCTGGGCATGCGGCTTCGATGATGAGCAGGCAGTCTGGCCCCGCCCAGGCGGATGGGGCCAGACCTCCTAGCAGTAAAAGAGCCCGCCACGAGCATGGTAGTTAAACCTTGCCCAGCATCAGCGGTGGGTCAGATGGATGGGGATCCAGCGGTCGAATTGTTATTGACATAAATTCCCTTAGCGGCAGGGAGTCCAACAGCGTCTGGAGTTCGGTCACGTCTTCGGCCTCCCACAGACCGATGTTCCGCCATCCCGGCACTTGGGGGCGCCACAACCGAAGCAGATGCCCGGAGGCAGCGAGCTGCCCGGCCCGCTGTGCTTCTGCCGTTTTGAGCTCCTCAAGAACGCCAGAATCCATTCCAACTGGAGTTGTGAAAGATATTTCAACGAGGAACTCCACCGCCTTTACACCCCAATGGCGTGGCCAGTAGGGGCGCTGCTCACCAACGTCTGGGCTGCCGCGACAATCCTGCCGGTGGTCGGCAGCAGCGCATCCTGCAGTGCAGGCGCCGATGGCATGCGCACATCCGGGGTACCCACCCGCTGGACTGGAGCGGTGAGTTTCTCGAAGTGCAGTTCTGTAATCCTTGCGGCGACTTCAGCGCCGAACCCCCCACTGGTGTGGGCCTCATGGACGACAAGGATGCGTCCAGCAGAAGCACTGACTGCGCGGGCAATGGCATCCAGGTCCAATGGCCGCAACCATCGAAGGTCGAGAACTCCGGCGGAAATCCCGTCTCGTTCCAATTCCTCTGCGGCTTCCAACGCCAGGGAAAGTGTGCTTCCCCACGTGATGATAGTGAGATCCTTGCCGTCGCGGTGGTGACGGGCGCCCTCCGCACGTTCAACTACCCCACCAAAGTTCACCGGAGTGGAGACCTGATACAGCGCACGGTTCTCGAGGAGGATGGTTGGGTCTGGGTCTGCAATGGCCGCTCGTGTCATGTTGTATGCATCCTGCGGTGTCGCCGGCAGACCTACCTTGATACCCGGGATGTGGGCCAGGATCGCCTCTATGCTCTGGGAGTGTTGGGCACACGACCCCGGCGTGACGCCCTGCTGCATCCGAATGGTCAAGGGGGCATGGATGGCTGACCGGTTGATGTACCTGACGTTCGAAGCCTGGTTGATGATCTGGTCCAGAGCAACGAATACGAAATCAGCCCACATGATTTCCGTAACCGTCCGTACTCCCTCCATGCCGGCCCCGACGGCAGAACCGAGAATTGCGGACTCAGAGATGGGGGTGTCGAAGACGCGCTCTTCGCCATACTTCTTCTGAAGACCGCGGGAGACGCCGAAGATGCCGCCTGCAAACCCGACATCCTCGCCGTAGACCAGAAGGTCCGGCCTGCTGTCCAGTTCATCCGCGAGTGCCTGGTTGACCGCTCGCTGGTATGTGAGCTCTTTAGACTGGGTGTGCTTGGCATTGGCATCGAGTTCTACGGCGGCCCCGTAGAGGTGATCCTGCGCAGTCGCCGGGTTTGGAGCTGGCATAGCCAGAACGCTTTGCACAATTTCTTCGATTTCGGCTGCGATTTCGGCGTCAATTGCCGCGACCGCGTCCTCATTCAGCGCGCCGCTGGAACGGAGGCGGGTGAGCGGCTCGGTGTCGATAGCGTTCTGCTTGTCGGCCTTAGGGCGGTAGTGTTCGATGTCCCGGTTGTAGTGTCCGCTCAACCTGACGGTCTTGCACTCGAGCAGTACTGGGCCCTCGCCGCGCCTGCAGGTTTCTGCTGCTGCTGCGACTGCGTCGCGAACAGCGAACGGGTCGCCACCGTCTACGACGTGACTTTCAATGCCCAGGCCTTCTCCCCGCATGGCGAGATCGGGGCCCCGGGTTGTTCTGTCCTGCGGTGTCATCTCGGCCCAGCCGTTGTTTTCGCAGATAAAGATAACGGGAAGATTATTCGCAGCCGCGAAGATCATGCCTTCGGTGGTTGCGCCTTGGTTCATGGCACCGTCGCCGAAGGTGGTGACAACGACCCGGTCGGAGCCTTGAGTTTTGGCTGCCAGGGCGACACCAGAGGCAATGGGGGATCCGGCGCCCACAATGGAATTTTCCCCAAGGAAACCTACTGCCGGGTCGCTGAGCAGCGGAGAACCGGCACGGCCCCCATTAACCCCGCCTTCCCGCTGTGCGATTTCGGCGAGAACCCCGGTAGGGCTGCTGCCGCGAGCGATCGCCCACCCATGTCCTCTATAGGTAGCAAGAACGCGGTCGGCCGGCCCGAGCGCCGCCAAGGCTCCAACAGGAATGGCCTCCTGGCCGAGGCACAGGTGCACTGAGCCTGCTACGTGGCCGTCAAGCGACAACGCCAGTACACGTTCTTCGAATGCGCGAATGAGCGCCATCCGCCGGTAGGCCTCAAGGGGTGTCAATTCGCTGGAAATGGTCATTCTTCCTCACTTCGTGTTTACTTGCCGGACTGCGGAGCGCCGACGGATCTTGCGCAAGCCCACGCCCTCCAGGACTCCGCAATCAACAAGGTGCGGCGGATACGGGATGTTTCACGGAAGAGTCGCTTGCACGGACGGAAGTATGCAGAGGTGCCCTCGTTAGCGTGAACTTACCGAAGACCCTGCGGCTAAAAGTTGCCTCACCCCGGCTGACACGCTCACCGGCCTGTTGCAGCCAATTGCCTCTGCGAGGCCTGCAGCGGCGAGTGACGTCCGTCGGGCAGGACGCAAAGTCCCAAGCCGACGCGCAAGGCACAGCCGTGTGCCCGCCTGCCGCATGCTCCTGTTTCCATCCGACCTCGATGTCGTTCACCTTAGGAAGTCTGGCAGGGAGGCAGATATCTTGTCAATATCTTGAATCCTGTCAAGATAGTTATAGGAGCTTGGAGCCGGGGTGGACTAGCCTTCCCCTCGGTATTGCTATCTGAAAGTAATTTCATATATTTACAGTTGCAAGCGTTGTCGGCTATTCTTGCTGAAGTCCTAAGTCCGCCTGATTGACTGCCGCCCCAAAGCCGTGGAGGTTCCCTTATGCCCAGTATGTCTGCCATCGTGAAGCTCAGCCCGGGCAGGGGCGCTATGTTCCTGACAGAGGTCGAACGGCCCACTCCAGGACCAGGTCAGGTTGTCGTTGAGGTCTATGGTGCTGGACTCTGCGGTACTGACCTGCACATCATGGACGGAGAGTGGCCTACTAACCCTCCCGTCGTGCTTGGGCACGAAGTTGCCGGCATTGTCCGCCAGCTTGGTCCAGGCGTGGACGAAGCCTGGCGGGATTCCCCTGTCGCCCTCGAAAGTTTCTTTTCCACATGCGGGCACTGCCCATCCTGCCTGTCCGGTCACCGCAATCTATGTCCAGAGCGGGTCTCCATCGGCAGCCATGTCAACGGGGGCTTTGCTTCAGAAGTGCTCGTCCCCGTCCGAAACCTGCACCGCCTTCCGGACGGGATGGACCTGCACCATGCGGCACTGCTGGAACCCCTGGGGTCCGTGGCGAACTGCCTGTTGGATCCGCCCATCATCAACCCCGGCGATTCCGTTCTTGTCACGGGGCCCGGCACGATGGGGATTCTCGCGGCTCAGATCGCACAGTCATCGGGAGCCCAAGTAACCGTCGTCGGTACCGCCCGAGACGCCCAACGGCTGCATATCGCCAACTCCCTCGGTTTGGCCACGGCTACCGACGAAAGCTATAGGCCAGGGACACGCCCTGCCGACGTCGTTATCGAATGCTCCGGCCACCCTTCAGGTGCTGCTCTGTGCCTTGAAAACGTGGGACCCCGCGGAGCCTACGTTCAGGTGGGAGTATTCGGAAAGCCCGTGACTGTCCCACTGGACAAAGTGCTGATGAAGGAATTGACCATCACATCTGGTCTGGCCTCTCCGACCGCTGCCTGGCACCGAGCCATCGCACTGGTCACGAGCGGAAAAGTTTCCCTGGGGCCCCTCGTGACCGAAGTCGCCGGCCTGGGTGACTGGGAACGCATTTTCAAAGCCACCCGTGAGGGAGACGGGATGAAGTTCGTTTTCGATCCCCACCTGTAGGACTAAGTAACGACTAGCAGCTAAGAGGAGACCAGTGCGCATCCGTGTCATCGCCGACCTGAAAACAAGCCTCGGAGAAGGCCCGCTCTGGGACGCGGAGCAGCAGATGCTCTATTTCATTGACTCCGCCGACGGCCGGATTTTCCGATCCACAGCGGACGGTCAGCAAATCAAGGCATGGGATGTCCGCGAAAAGATCGGGTCCATGGCGCTCCGCGCGGACGGGCAGAGCGCAATCGTGGCTCTTCAGCACGGACTGTACAGTTTCGACTTCAAACACGACCGGCTCGAGCTGCTCCACTCCCCCGAGTCCGATATTCCGTCCAACCGCTTCAACGACGGCAAGGTCGATTCCCGAGGCCGATTTGTCGTCGGGTCAATGGACACTAACGAAAAGGCCGGCACCGGAAAGCTGTACAGCCTTGACCCTGACCTCACCCTCACCACCCTGGACTCGGGGATCGTCTGCTCAAACGGACCTTGCTGGAGCCCTGACGAAAAGACCTTCTACTTCACCGACTCATGGGGCAACGACATCTGGGCCTACGACTACGACCCGGAAACCGGAGCCGTATCGAACCGTAGGAGCTTTGTCGGCATGGACAAATCAGACGGTGGAGTCGCGGACGGTATGACGGTCGACGCCGAAGGCTATCTTTGGGAAGCTCATGTCTTCGGAGGCAAACTAAACCGCTACGCACCAGACGGATCCCTGGACCGCACCGTGCCCATGCCGGTCAAGAAGGTCACAAGCGTCATGTTCGGTGGCCCCAATCTCGACATTCTGTACGTGACGAGCATGGGCCGACCACCCCTGCCTGGGCTGCCCGACGACGGCCCTATGCGAGGCGCCGTTTTCGCTATTGACGGCCTCGGCGTTAAAGGCCTGCCCGCGCATCGTTTTGGTTCCTGATTCATAAGTGGACGACGGTTAACGGTAAAGCGGGCAAGAATTGAGTGCCGGCCGCAAATAGATCTTAAGGCTGAGGTTGCCGGAGTAATGCGTCTCGGCAGCTGGTATCTTGCGCCGTAAGCACCTCTCCTCTAAGTCCAGGCTTGAGGCCCCTCTTCCGTGTGCTCCCCCGGCCAAGTCATAAGTCACGGAATTCACCGAATTGGCCATCAGGCGCTGAGCGGGGTGCCCCGCAACGTCCATGATCCGCCCATGTACCACCTAGACTGGACCCGCTTCAAGCGGAAACCGGGCGGAGATGACCGCTAGCTTCCGGTGCTGGATAAGGTGTGCTTCTTAATGTACGGCTGACTCCCCCGATCCGGCAGCGCGGTTCGACATTTCCCATCCTCTTTCACCGGCTGATCATAATGAGAACGTCCCGGGACATCCTCCGCCTTTCCAGCTCTGCCGATTGCAGGCCCCTAAGGCGCTCAGGTTTCGTAGCAATGGAGCAAAGGCCCTAACGCTGCCGATCACGGAACGCACAAAGGAGATCGGCGCGGGCCCAGCCCACGCCGATCTCCTTCTACGTCAGCTGAGGCAGCAGCTCGGGTTCATTCAAGCCGTTGGCTGCGGATCAGCGTACCTTGGGCCGCTGTTTTCCTCAATGGTGCCCCGCCCCCCTCTGATGCCTGTCGATACACAATCTCTTGTCGTGCACCGGTTGTTGCTGATCGCTCGATGGCATCAGTAACCTCGGCGCAGCGGTATCCGTCCTCGAGGGAAGCACCATGGGGCCCGATCTCTGTGTCATCGGCGATGGCTTGCAGCAGGTGGCCGAGTTCGTGGACGAAGCTGTCCTCCCACCCGATCATGTGGCCATGTGGCCACCAGTGTTCCCAATACGGGTGGTAACTTTCGGAAACGAGAACCGTACGGAAGCCTTGTGCTTTCGGGCCTGGTGTCGAGTCGGCCAGGTGCAGTTCGATCTCGTTCATCCGTTCCTGATCGAAGATCACCGTGCCTTTCGTTGTACTGATCTCGAAGCGCATGTGATTTTTACGGCCTGGCGCAACCCGGGTTGCTTCCAAGGTGCCGAGAGCGCCGGTGTCAAAGGTGATGATGGCGTCGAACGCGTCGTCAACGTCCACGTGCCCGCCAGGACGGTCCTCCACAAACGTCTTCATGTTTGCTGACACGCTTACGGGCTCACCAACGAGATACCGGGAAAGGTCGATGATGTGGGCACCGAGGTCCCCGAGCGCTCCTGAACCTGCGATGCTCTTGTCCAGCCTCCATGAGGTAGGGCTCTTCGGGTCAACCAGCCACTCCTGGTGATACCTGGCCCGGAAATGGCGGACTTCACCCAGTGTCCCGTCGTCAAGCATCTCCTTGATCAGGCGGATTGCCGGAAAGAATCTGTAGTTGAAGGCGGTCATCGCCTTAACGCCGGTCTTCGCGACTTCGGTCCAGATCTCGTATGCCTCATCGGCAGTTCGACCGAGGGGCTTCTCACATATAACGTGCTTGCCGGCCCTGGCTGCGGCGATGGTTGGTTCCTTGTGCTGGTCATTCGGCCCGGTGTTGTCGAATAGCCCGATCGCAGGATCTTCGACCAGCTCGCGCCAATCGGTCGTTGACTTGGCATAACCGTATCGACGGGCTGCTTCATCGACCGCACTTTGGGTGCGGCCTGCGATTCCAACCAATTCCGGCTGCATCGGCGGCGGCCAGTAGGTATACGTGATCTTCTTCAAGGCATTCGTATGTGCCCTGCCCATGAACGAATAGCCGAGCATGCCGACGCCGATGGCCGGGACTTCCCGGTGATCATCTTTCATCAGCCCCTGGGTGAAAAAGGCTGGTAAATCCTGTGTCATCGTAATCTTCCCTTTTTCTTGTCTCAGACGAGCCAGAAGTGGTGGGCTTCGGGATCCATCGGCTCTTTCACGATGAGGGGACGCAGGTAGTCAATGGCCTTTTCGGCACCATCGCGTTCGCTCATTACCGGGTCCTCATGCTCGTAGGACATGACATAGTCGTAACCCACCTCCAGCAACGCAGTGATGACCCTCTTCCACGGCACCTGGCCCCATCCAACCACGCGGTACCGTGCTGCCCGGTGCATGTTCCGCCATGATCCGGTGGAGAGCACCCCGTCGCGTCGGATTTCGTCTTCCTGCACTTCAAAGTCCTTGGCATGTACGTGGAGGATCCGGTTGCCGAAGGTCTTAATGAAGACGACAGGGTCGATCTGCTGCCAGATGAAATGGCTGGGATCGAAATTGAAACCCCAGTCGTCACGACCAAGCTTCTCGACAGCAGTCTGGGCTGTGGTGATGTTGTAAGCGATCTCGGTCGGGTGGACCTCGTGGGCGAACTTCACCCCGAGTTTGGCGAATTCATCCAGGATGGGATTCCAACGCTCCACAAAGAGGTCCCAGCCTTCGTTGTAAAGCTCCAGGTGCTTCGGAGGCCAGGTGTACCAGGAGCCCCAGACGGTCGAGCCAAAGAAGCCGTTGACCACCGGGATTTCAAGATCTGATGCCGCTCGTGCGGTGTTCAGTAGGTGCTGCTTCCCGTATTCGAACATCTCCTGCTTGTCGGTTGTCGGCGACCAGTCATCGAAACTGGCGTCCTTGGGCGGAAGCACCTGCTGTGCTGACAGGTGGTCCGAGAGAGCCGAGATGGACAGTCCTCGCGAGTTCAACATCTTCTTCAAATTTCGGCTGTACTGCGGGTCTGAGATGGCCTGATCGAGATCGAAATGGCCAGAGCCTGCCCAGGTGGTGAGTTCGACCGCTTCGTAGCCGAGATCAGCTACATAATTTGCTACCTCGTCCAGCGGCTTGGCGTCGAACAGTGCGGTCAGGATTCCGATTTTCATTGCTTTACCTCTTCTTTGAGATGGGATTTTCAGTGGAACGGTGCGGGCGTGGGTCTTTTCAGAGCGCCCAGGTGCGAGAAACACTGGCCAACGCCTCGACGCGGGCCCAGTCCAGGGGAAGGTACAGACCTTCGTGCTGGGGCGGTGACCATTTGCCGTCAACAATGGGCAGATCCTCCAGAAGGAGGTCGACGATAGGGTCGGCTCCTACGTATCGGGGGATGGTTTCGATCATTGCGACACGACTTGAAGTGTGTGAGAGCGGGTGGTGGATATGGGGCCAAACATGAGGGGCGACCCAGGCTGCCGCGTCTTCCGCGGCGGCGACACTCTTCATAGCGGCGGTGTATCCGCCGGTGGCTGTCGCGTCCGCCCGAAGGTAACTGACGCCGCCGTCCAACAGCGCGCGGTGTGCCGCCGGGGTCATTACATCTTCACCTGCAGCGGCAGGTGTGCCTGCGGCTCTTGCGAAGGCCGACACCATATCGCTCTCGTAGCTTGGAAAGGCGTCCTCGATGAACCGGAGTCCGCAATCTGACAAGCCTTCGCTGTATTGCACTGCCTCGTCGACGGAGTGAAAGGCTCCATGGAAATCAGCTGCGAGCGTGACCCCGGATGGAAGGATCTGGTTGATGTCGCCGATCAGGTCCAGGTCGTGCTCCAGGTTATGGCCAGGGATGATGAGCTTGATGGTCGTGTAGCCCTCGGCGACAAAACGCTCGATTTCCTCCACAACGGCCGACTTTCCTCTGGCTTCCAGGAAATAGCCGGCGACCGCCATCAACGGGACGGGCTCGTTCCGCGTTCCCATGAAGTCTTCCAGCGATTGCTGTCTGGCCTTGGCATTTATGTCCCATAGGGCTATGTCGATCAGAGATGCTGCCCGGACGAGCGAGCCCCATCCAGGAGAGAAACGGCCTTTCAGGGTGCGCTGCACCTCGCCTGGCTCAAGTCCGAGGCCCTTTATCTGGGGGACCAGGATTTCGAGGGCTTCGATCAAGGGGGTGTGTCGTGTGTAGCCCACCGCCACACCCGTGAGCCCTGATGCGGTCGTCAACCGCAGGACGACGTAGTCGCGGGTTTTGTAGGTTATGGGCCCGAGCACCAGTTCGTAGGGCATGGGCAGGTGTACCAGCCATGCCTCGGCCGCGGTGATCCGGTCAGTCATGGTGCACCGTTCCGTCCTGATCCATGCCAATCACTGGCTTTTCTCCCCCAGGGAGCAGAGTCAGAGTGAACCAGGATGACTGCGCACCCCCGGGCCCGAGGGTTAAGGCCTGGCCGCGGTCGATCGCTCCTTTCAGCCCGTCGAAGGGCCAAGCGCGCTGGGGTTCAATCCCTATCATCCGGGCACGCCCGTACCAAGGGAACCCGTCAGCCCCGTCGAGAGTCCACAACCAAAGGTGTGGATACGCATTGACATCCCACGCCATCGCTATGCTTGGGGAGCCCGCGTCCGGATGACGAAGCGCCGCCCACCCTTCGGGGAGGTCCTGAAGGTACACCAACCGCTCGGTCTGCTCTCCAGGAGAACGGCTCAGGTCTTCCCACGTTCCGTCTTGGCCACTGAGTCGTGGCCACTGCCCGGATTGGAGCAGATGGCCCCCCGCTTTGCTGGGTTCCACCTTAACCGTCGATGGTGGCGCGTCAATCACGCTTCCTTCCGTGAGGGGAAACACCGGGTGATGGCCCCAGATAAAAGAGGCAGGCCCGATTCCTATGTTGTGGACTGCATCTTCGACCTGCACGGTAGGGGAATCTTCCAGGATCCGGACGGTTCTGGTCAGCTCGAGAGGAAGCCGGGAGCCAATCGATATTGTGCACGAGGTGGCGGTTTGTTCGATCACCTGTGCCCGGGAGATTGAGCCCTCCCCATGGAAGGCGACCGGGAGGCCGTCAACGAGGCATTCCGCTCCAGCATTCGGGAACAGCACCTGCCATCCGCCACGGTACCCGGCCAACCAGTCGAGTTCGGTGGATCCGTAACGGATATTTTGATCGGGCGGGTTCGGGGTCGTCCACGCATAGTGCGCCAGCCCGTTGGCTTCACCCGGGCGGGCGAAGCGTACTATTTCTCCTCCCCTTTCGGGATCCATCACCAGTTCTACGTGCTCATTTTCCAGAACTACGGTCATTTCGCCGGCTCCGCCGCGGCAAGTCGTTTGTGACCGACGGAACCGTTGAGCAGGAGGCCACCATCCACTGAAACCGTCTGACCGGTTACATATCGTGCCGCCTCGGATGCGAAGAACAAGGCGACATCGGCAATCTCCTCCGGGGTGGCGATGCGGCCCAGGGGAATACGGTCGCGATAGGTCGCACGCACATCCTCAGTCCAGCTATCGGTGTTCAGCGGCGTCTCGGTGGCACCGGGCGCGACAGAATTTACTGTCACGCCCAAGGGGCCAAGTTCGACAGCCAACGAGCGAGTCAGGCCCGAGATGCCACCCTTGGCGACCACGTATCCTGTCATTTCAGTGGGTGGTTGATCAGCCACTACCGAGCTGATGTTTACTATGCTTCCGCGCCCCGCCGGAACCATGACGGCGGCAGCCGCACGTGCACCTCTGATATACCCCATCAAATTCGAATTGATGATGGCCATCCAGTCGTCATCTGTCATAGACAGAAATGGCTGGACCAGAAGGGCGGCCGCGTTATTGATCCACACGTCGATGCCGCCGAAACGATCGGAGACAGCGTCAGCCAGGCGGTCGACATCCGATGTCGACCCGGTGTCGCCTGTCAAGATCAGCGGTGTGCCACCGGCTGCCGAGATTTCCGCTGAGAGATGCTCGGTAGCTTCCGGGTCACTTCCACGGTGGATGCCTGCCACGCAAGCCCCTTGGGCTGCTGCGCGCAGTGCGATAGCCCTCCCGATCCCCTTGGAGATCCCCGTGACCACTACAATCTGTCCCTCTTGCATCTGCATCCTTCCTGCCGACAAATGCGTCGTATCGTTGCTGCTTCTGGCGCCCAAAATTTCGGAGCGTTCGCGCAGGTGTGCTGATTTCCGCGCTGCTTTCGAGAATCAGGCAGCGTGTTCCCAGGACCAGCCCGGAGGGCGGCCCTGGCCAAGGAGTCCTCGCACAGAATCCTCTTGCCCAAGTCGGGGGTGTAGTTCCGACTGCTGGTCCCTGTTCGCAGCACCCTCGCACGGGAGGCCGTCCAAGTTAACTACGGCACGATATGTCAGAGGTCTAGTCATGGAGCATCATTGCTTTCTCAGTGACGGCAGCTGGCAGGATTGCGGGAGTAGCCTTGTCTCTATCTTGAATTCATTTCAAATAGTAGCGCCATATGCGCGACATGTGAACCGCAGCACAACGAAAAGGTGGAGCTGGGCGCGCGTAGCGGGGACGCTTGCCCACAGGGGGCGGTTGGTTTGCAGGCCCTTGTGAACCCTGTCGGCGACCCCTGCCCCGGTGAAGTGGCCAAGTTGCGGCGGCCGCAGCACAAGGGCTGCATGCGACAAGGCAGGAACCCGAACGCAGGGCGTCCAGACGGCACCACGGAACGGGACATGAAGCAATTCAATATAGTGAAAGGTACACTAGGGCTGTGGTTACAAATATGGGAGATCCCGACCTCAAAAGTCAGACCCGCATTCAGTCGGTTAGCCGTGCGGTGCAGATTCTGCTTGCTGTGGCTGAATCTGAGGGCCTTCAAGCCAAACAGGTGTCCGAGCGCTTCGGACTGTCCCTCCCCACTACTTACCACCTGCTCACCACGCTTGCGGCTGAGGGTATGGTGACAAAGGACGATCGGCGCTACTTCCGTCTTGGACCGAGGGCGGCGATCATCTCCGACGCGTATGCGCGGGCGGACGTTGTACCGGCCAGCTATGCACGGGCCATCAACTCCCTGGCGCAAAGCACTGGGGAAACCACCTATCTGAGCGTCTGGCGCGGTGGCGCTGTGAAGGTGCTGGCCACCGCAGAAGGTGCCCATGCAGTCCGCGTTGTCGGTTTGGACACCGGCTACTCCGACAATGTTCATGCTCGTGCCAGCGGCAAATTGCTGTTAGCTTTCGCACCAGTGGATGTCCGGGAGGCAGCAATAGAGCGGATGCGCTTTACGCCTCTCACCCCGAACACCATCACAAAGAAGAAAGAATTCCGCCAGGAACTCGAAGCAATACGTGAGCGGGGTTATTCTTTCGATCGACAAGAGTTTCAACTCGGAGTGGACTGCGTTTGCTTTCCGATCTTTCAGGCCGAGCACGTAGTTGCCTGCATTACGATCTCATCGCCTTCCACCAGGTTTGTGGATACGGAGCAAGACCTTATCGCCAAGCTCGCTGAAATTACCGCCACACTCAGCGTCAACTGAGGCGCACGTGCCCTATCGAGCCAACAGCAGTGGTGGGCCAGGGTTCTTGAAGCGTTTGTGCCCTTGCGGCCACCGCCAAACTTCTAGGGGCCAGTAGAGGTTTCTGCACGATGGAACCGATTTTGAAGAGTTTGGCCCTGCATTTTCCTTGCTGAGTAGCAAATGTATCCGTTACGCTGTGGCGCGGATGCGGTTGCGTCTGAGTGAAGCATTTATCGGAAGCCCTCAGCTCCTTTAGCATATACCCCCAACTCCCCGCCGACGGCATTGGGCGTTGGGGCGAGCTAAGTTGCGCATTTACCCGAAACTTGTTGTAAAGCATGTCCAGCCAGGCACTACGACCTGCGGCGAGGGCCAGTTGACCGGCAGTTAGCAACAACAGGCATAGCCCGACTCTGCTTCGATACTTTTCCGATTTGACGACAACAGCTTCCCCGATGGGTTCCGAACAACGCAGCCCACCCCACCAACTCCCCTATCCCTTAGCGCCGTCGGCGCAGGACCATAACGAGGAAAATTATGAGAGCAGCACGCTATTACGGCCGCGGGAATATTCAGATCGATGACGTTCCTGAGCCGGACGTGGCGCCAGGCACCGTAGGTATTGATGTCGCATGGTGCGGCATTTGCGGCACCGACCTCCACGAGTACCTTGAGGGACCCATTTTTTGTCCCCAGCCCGGTGAGCGACACCCTGCGTCCGGAGAATCTTTGCCTGTTACCTTGGGCCACGAGTTCGCGGGAACCGTATACGCAGTAGGTCAGGGCGTAGACGATGTTGTCCCAGGCCAGCGAGTCGCGGTGGAACCATATATCGCACGCGACGACATCAATACCGGACCTGACAGCACGGATTATCACCTTTCAGAAGGCTTAGGTGTAATCGGCCTAAGCGGCGGAGGCGGCGGGCTCGCAGAGAAAATCGCGGTTCCACGCCGCTGGGTGCACCCCATCCCCGACTCTGTCCCCCTTGACCACGCCGCTCTGATCGAACCGCTGTCCGTGGGATACCACGCCGTAGAGCGATCCGGGGCTAAAGCCGGACAGGTTGCCCTCGTTGGGGGCGCCGGCCCGATCGGTCTGCTGACGTCCGCCCTGCTAAAGGCTTTGGGCGTCACCGTCATCGTTTCAGAGCTCAGTTCCCTGCGCCGGAAGAAGGCCTCGGACGCGGGGGTCGCCGATCACGTTTTGGACCCGAGGGAGGTCGACGTAGCCGAGGAAGTGCGCCGGCTAACCAAGGGCCGGGGCGCCGACGTGGCATTTGAGTGCAGCAGTGCACAAGCAGTTCTGGACACCCTTATTGACGCTGTCCGCCCGGCCGGAACCCTAGTCGTTATCGGAATTTGGGGAAATCGGGCGGCCATCGACTTATTTAAACTTGTCGTAAAGGAAATCGATCTACGTGGTGCCTTCGCGTACGTCAATTCCTACCCCGCCGTCATCGAACTGCTGGGTTCGGGAAGGATTGACCTTGAGCCGTTCGTGACGCATAGGATCGGCCTTGACGGGCTGATCCAAGAGGGCTTTAACACCTTGATCCACCATGGCGAGACTGCCGTAAAGATTATTGTTTCGCCCTCGGGCAAGGGACTCTGACACCGCAATCCTGTTCCCTCCGCTGGTCCCGCAGAGCATCCCCATGCAGCCTAGGGCGTGGAGTTATACCACACCACAAATGTGGCTTTTGGTGGCGCACGAGCGTGTGAAAGCTAACGAAAATGGCGAGGCTGCTGGCGCATGCATCCGCATGGGAGGCACTCAAGGCGGCTTGAAGAGTCTCCTGCCAACCAAGTTGCGGCCCGTAACGCCTTGAGGTGTTTCCCAAGGCCAGGCGAAAATCTCCTCCGCCAGTGGAGAGTGATATGGGCCTTTTCAAGGCCCTGCCTGGCTCTTGCTGCATCGACATGGTCCGAACCGGTGACGGTGAGCACGGGCCCCGATACCGGGGATGGGCGCCGACGCCGATGAACCGGTCCGGGCAGCAGAAAAGGCGGCCTTCCCAGTTGTCTGTTCGACCTTCTCCCCCTCTCCGGTCCGGGTGGTCAGAGCTGGGCAATCCGTGCGGCTTGGAGCCCAAATTCCTTGCTTCGCAGGCAGTCGTATTTCATATTATGAAAGAGCTTCAAAATAGTGATTGTTATTACAGTCTTTTCCCAGTATCGTGACAGCACGAGGGCGCCTGCCCTGCACGTAGAGAGGATTCAATGAAGAACCTACGCTTCACAAAAATCGCCGCTAGCAGCCTCTCAGCGGTGTTTACCGCCGCATTACTTACGGCCTGCACCGGCGCCGGAGGCAGCGGCGGAACGACTGGCGACGTCACCCTTAATCTCGCCACGCCAAGCTTCTCCCAGATGAAAGACATGGAGAAGCTTGCTCCGGAATTTGAAAAGTCCCACCCGGGTATCAAGGTGAAATTCACTTTCCTCGAGGAGAGCGATCTTCGTGACGCCGTCACCAAAGACGTCGCCACGAAGGGAGGCCAGTATGACGTCGTCACGATCGGAGCCTACGAGACTCCAATCTGGGCCGCGAACGGTTGGCTCTCTGACATTGGCGCCCGCGCAGAAAAGACCGACGGCTACGACGTCAACGACATCTTCCAGCCGGTACGGGATGGCAGCTCATACGAAGGGAAAATGTACTCAGCCCCGTTCTACAGCGAGTCTTCCTTCCTGATGTATCGAAAGGACCTCTTCGAAGCTGCTGGCTTGACTATGCCTGCACACCCCACCTGGGACCAGGTTGCCAGCCTCGCCGCCACTCTGAACGACCCCGCCAAGGGCGTTTCGGGAATTATCCTCCGAGGCAAACCAGGATGGGGCGAGTCCCTGGCGCCCCTAAACACGGTAGTCAACACCTTCGGCGGTCAGTGGTTCGATAAAGACTGGAATGCCAAGCTCACCTCTCCAGCGTTCACCGAAGCGACGAAGTTTTACGTCAATCTGCTGAAGTCGGCTGGACAGCCGGACCCGGTCTCGTATGGTTTCGCAGAGTCTCTCAATCTTTTCACGCAAGGAAAAGCGGCAATGTGGTACGACTCAACGTCGGCCGGTGGAGTCGTTGAAGACCCAGCTACTTCAAAAATAGCCGGCAAGGTGGGCTACGTACACGCACCCACCAAAAAGACCGCCGAGTCTGGCTGGTTCTGGTCGTGGAATCTCGCTATCCCCGCAACTTCAAAAAAGCAGGATGCTGCATGGGACTTCATCTCATGGGCGACTTCAAAGGAGTACGTGAAGCTGGTGGGTGAAAAAATCGGCTGGACCCAGGCTCCTCCTGGAACCCGGGAATCAACCTACTCCATCCCTGAGTACCTCAAAGCCGCAGGTTCCTTCGCCCCGCTGACGAAAGAAGTAATGCTCAACGTCAACACGCTGCAACCCGGAACTGAGCCCCAGAACTGGGTCGGCGTGCAATACGTCGGTATTCCGGAGTTCCAAGACATAGGCAACCAAATCTCCCAAGGGTTCGCCGACGTTATATCCGGCAAGACTGATGTTGACACATTCTTGGCGAACTCGGAGAAAATCGCCCAAGCCGCGGGCGACGCCCACAAATAGCAATCGTGCGAGAGGGTCCCGAAGCATTCGGGACCCTCTCCAAAACCCTCGAAGACGAGACCAATGACTTCCCTTACTATCCCGCTCGCCGATCCTCCCTCTGAGGGCCCCGATGACGACAAGATCGTAGTTAAAACCCCTCGTGCTACCAGTAGGAGAGGTATCGGACTTGCTCGGGCACTGCTCTGGCCAGCCCTCACGGTGTCGATCGTTCTCACCCAGCTCCCTTTCCTGTTTACGATCTACTACTCGTTCCAGTCCTGGAATCTGCTGAAACCCACTCAGCAAGGCTTTGCGGGCTTCGCGAATTATGTGACCGTTTTCTCTAACGGCGTGTTTTTATCTTCGTTGTTCAACACAGCCCTTATCACGGCGGCTGCTGTATTGCTCTCATGCTTCTTCGGTCTGGTGCTCGCTGTGTTGCTCGATCGCCCCTTCCGAGGTCGAGCCTTAGCTCGTACACTCCTTATCACGCCGTTTCTTATCATGCCTGCCGCTGCAGCATTGATCTGGAAGTGGTCCATGCTTGAAGCAAGCACCGGCATAGTCAACTGGTTCACCGGGCTGGCAGGCATCCCGCCCGTAGCATGGAACACCGATATCCCAGTCGTTACGGTCATCATGGTGCTCGCCTGGCAGTACACGCCATTCTTCATGCTGATCATCCTTGCCGGGCTGCAGTCTCAGTCGAAAGAGGTGCTCGAGGCGTCAGCTGTCGATGGGGCCGGACCCTTCCGGACCTTTGCCTTCGTTACCCTCCCGCACCTCCGGCAGTACATCGAAATCGCTGTACTGCTGGGGTCGATCCAACTTGTGCAGGTCTTCGACCCAATCGCCATCATGACGCGTGGTACTGGCGGAACAAAAACCCTTGCGTATCTAATTTACGAGCGTGCATTCGTCGGCCTCGAAGTCGGTGAGGCCGCCGCGTACGGGGTTGTCACGGTCACAATCACCCTCCTCATAGCAAGTGTCGCCCTTCGCACGCTGTTTAAGATCTTCACGGAAGGAACGAAATGATATCCTCCGTCACTTCGACCAATGCACGCACCACTCGCGTCGTTGCACAGTCCGGCCGCGCCAAGAAGCGCATTCGGGGGTCGGCCGTAACTCTTATGACCTGGTGCTTTGTGATGCTCTTCTTCTTCCCCGTCCTCTGGATGATTCTCACGTCCTTCAAACCAGAGACCCAAGCCGCGACAAGCCCGCCTACCTTCTTTGCTGACTGGACGATGGAGAACTTCCAGGCCGTATTCTCCAGCGAAATGGCACCATATTTGATCAACTCGTTCAGCGCCTCGCTGGTATCGACCGTGATAGTGCTAATGCTGGCTATCCCTGCGGCCTACGCCCTGAGCATCCGTCCAGTGGTCAAAGTACGCGACGCTCTTCTCTTCTTCATTTCGACAAGATTCATGCCCGTCGCGGCATCCATCATCCCCGTATACCTGATCCTGCAGTCACTCGACCTGCTTGACAACATCACGGCCCTAAGTGTGCTCTACGTGGGTGTCAATCTTCCGATCGCGGTCTGGATGATGCGCTCCTTCTTCTCAGAGGTGCCAATCGAGATCGTCGAGGCTGGGCAAATTGATGGCGCCAACCTACGTACAGAGCTATTTAGGATTGTGCTGCCAGTCGTCCTACCTGGTGTGGCTGCGGCAGGCCTCATCTGCTTCATTTTCGCTTGGAACGAATACTTCTTGGCGAACCTGCTGACGTCCTCGATGGCCCGAACTGCACCCCCGTTCCTGTCGAGCTTCGTTGACGGACGGGGACTATTCCTATCCGTACTTTCCGCAGCTTCAACGGTGGCCGTCCTCCCGGTGGTCATCGCCGGTTGGTTCGCACAGAAGCAGCTAGTGCGCGGCCTCGCAATGGGAGCTATTAAATAAGGAGGCACACCCCCCCAAACGTCGTTAGGACACCAACAAGGAAATTTGCACGAAGGACATAGGCGGCCAACTGAGCTGAAACGGCTCATCCTGTATTCGGACCGGAAGTAAGGATTACAGCACGATGGCAATCAATGAAAACCTTATCCAAGGTCTCGTAAAGGCACTCGGCCATGGGGTGGACCAAGTGGCCCTTTTAGTTGAAGACCTGGATAGCTCCCTCGAACTGTGGACTGGCCTGGGCATATCTGACTGGCGTATCTACACCTACAGCCAGGACAACATTGCCACTCCGACGTACCGCGGCAAGCCAGGAGAGTTCAAGTTCCGTTTGGCACTCGGTGGCAGCTCTCCCCAGGTGGAGCTTATTCAACCGTTGCGAGGGCCGAGTATTTACCACGACTGGATCGCCGAACATGGATACGGGCTTCATCACCTAGGCTTCTTCGTACCATCGATCGAAAAGTCAATCGAAGAATTCGAAAACGCTGGTCTTGACGTCATCCAGTCGGGCCGGGGATACGGGGTGGACCTGGACGGAGGCTTTGCCTATATAGACCTTCCAGGCTCACCCCTGGTCTTGGAAGCGATCGAAGTACCAAAACGACGCCGGCCGT
The DNA here is from genome assembly GCF_059492155.1 of Pseudarthrobacter sp. Pseusp20. Lineage (NCBI taxonomy): Bacteria > Bacillati > Actinomycetota > Actinomycetes > Micrococcales > Micrococcaceae > Pseudarthrobacter > Pseudarthrobacter sp. Pseusp20. Next base: position 2,302,004 of record NZ_CP168521.1, on the reverse strand, counting down.
CGGAAAGCCTATGACCACGCAGTCAATCCCCTCGATTCTGCGGCTTGGAGCTGAACGTTGAGGACTAGGCACCAACAAATCGCCAATGGTCCCGGCTAACGGAGCCGTTCTTTGCGTCTAAAGAGCTTGGCGAGCAGGATCTGCCCGCTCTCCTGTTCCTTCGTCGATCTTGTCAGGTGGATCGTCTTCCGATGAACTCGTCACTGCTGCTGAGGGAAATTCCGTGTGATTCGACCCGGCTCCTGTAGGCAGGGCGCGGTTCAAAGGACGACAAAGTCGCCGCTGGTCTGGCATGCGTGGTGCAGGGGCCGGACCACGATTTCCGTGGCCGGGGCATGAGTCCGTCGAAGTTGGCCTCGTGGAGATTCGAGGAGATCGCGGCTGAGCGTTGTTTCTAGTAGGCGGCGTCCACGACTCTCCTGAGTCCTTTGGCGGCGTCGGTGCCATTGGGAGGAGCCCGAGGTCATCGACAACGACGAGTTCGCCGCGGAGGATTCCCGTTAAGGCCTTGGTGACGCTGTCGTCGGTGGGTGTGCAATTCTCGCTTCGGCTGGGGAAGTTCCGACGCTCGCGCTGCCCTGTGCCCAGCCGCGTCTGCTAGCGCGTGATGGAGCGAACCTGCCATTCGTCCAAGACAAGTCCCTAAACCTCAACTTTCACCAAATGAATTTAATTCCATATGTTGACTATAATCCTTGGTCCATGCGAGTATTGATTATCGTCCAATGAGGCACGTATTAGGGCCCTCAAGGATGAGGAACACAGAATGCCGCCCGCCGACGGACCCATTCGGTACTCCGCTTCTAGACCTACCCGTTAGCTGGTGTTTGCAAGCGGGCAAACGGAGGTCACGGGCGCAAAATCCTCGTCTTGTGCGCTAAGTCATGCCGTCCGAGGACTTTCATACCCGTGGAGAAATCAATGTCACGCAGCAAACCCCTGACCCCTGATGTGGAATGGCTCGAGTTGGCCACCACGGCCCAGGACTGGAAAAAAGCTGATCCGTCCTTGCTGAAAACGATGCTCGTACAAATGCAGATCATCCGATCTTTTGAAGAATCTGTGCTGGAGCTGGCTGCCGAAGGACTTGTCCATGGCCCCGCACACTCAAGCATTGGGCAGGAAGGTGGCGCTGTAGGCTCTGCAGTGATGCTGCGCCCCGGCGATGGCGTCAACGGTTCTCACCGCGGCCACCACCAGTTCCTCGCCAAAGGGCTTGCTTATCTGGCGCGCACCACCGGTGGCACCATGGATCCGGTGGACCCGGTAAGCGCAGAGGTCCAGGCATATCTTCAGCGGACCTTGGCAGAAATTCTCGGCCTTGACCAGGGTTTCAGCCATGGACGAGGCGGATCCATGCACCTGCAGTGGATGGAAGCGGGGGCGCTTGGCACGAACGCCATTGTCGGCGGAGGTGTCCCACTCGCGGCCGGTAACGCCTGGGCGCAAAAGCATTCCCCTACATCCGACGCAGGGACCGACATTACCGTTTCCTACTTCGGTGACGGGGCAACCAATATAGGTTCCGTCCTGGAAACCATGAACCTTGCAGCGGCCTGGAAGTTGCCCCTTTGCTTCTTTATCGAAAACAACCTCTATGCCGTGTCCACGCATGTTAAGGAAGTAACAGCCGAATCTCGTCTCTCCGGACGAGGCCCAGGTTTCGGAATCCGTTCCTGGCGTGTAGACGGTATGGATCCCCTGGCTGTGCACCTTGCGATGGAACAGGCCACTGAGCACATGCGCTCAGGTGGAGGTCCTACCCTCATTGAGGCCGAGGTCTACCGCTACTTCCACCAGAACGGCCCTTTCTCTGGCAGTGCCTTCGGCTACCGCACCAAGGACGAGGAGAACGCATGGCGTAAACGCGATCCCATCGTGCGCATGACGAAGGAAATGAAAAAGCTCGGATATCTCGATGATGCAGTCATTACCCAAATGACAGACAACATCAAACAAGCCTGCACCTTGGCTGTAGCGGAACTAACCGAACAGGACCCGGACGGCAAGATCGGAAAGCGACGCATCCGACCAGCTCTATGGCCTGACGCATCCTTCGTCGATATCGGGATCCGGAGCGATCTTTCAGAACTGGAATCTGCCAGGACGGAGGAAGAGTCCTCCTTCACCGGTGAGCTCGCGAAGGGCAAGTTCATTGATGCGGTAGCCGATGTCATGCAGGCGCGTATGGACGCCGACAAGTCGATCGTGGTCATAGGCGAAGACGTCCACCGCCTCAAGGGTGGAACCAATGGCGCAACCCGCGGACTCAAAGAAGCACACCCTGAACGGGTTTTGGGGACACCTATCAGCGAAAACGCGTTTGCCGGCCTGGCAGGTGGCATTGCTATGGACGGCCGATTCAAGCCAGTCATTGAATTCATGTACGCCGACTTCATGTGGGTCGCCGGCGACCAACTCTTCAATCAAATCGCCAAGGAAAGGCACATGTTCGGCGGCAGAGGTGAAATGCCCCTCGTCCTTCGCTCTAAAGTGGCCATGGGAACCGGCTACGGTTCACAACACTCCATGGACCCGGCCGGCATCTTCGCTACATCTGCCGGATGGCGAATAGTAGCCCCCTCCACGCCCTTCGACTACGTCGGGCTTATGAACGCCGCTTTGGCAATCAACGATCCAGTGGTGATCATCGAACACGTTGACCTCTACACCAGCACCGGGACAGTACCGGTCCAAGACTTCGACTTCCAAATCCCCTTCGGCAAGGCCGCCATCCGTCGGACCGGTAAAGCCTTGACTATCCTGACCTACGGTGCGATGGTCCACCCCACCCTTGATGCCGTCGGTGACACCGGAACGGACGCGGAGGTCGTCGATCTCCGCTGGCTCGACAAGGCAAGCATCGACTGGGACACCATTGCGGCCAGTATTAAAAAGACGAACAACATCCTTATTGTCGAGCAGGGCACCCGGGGGACGTCGTATGGCGGCTGGCTCAGCGACGAAATCCAACGACGGTACTTTGACTACTTGGACTACCCGATCCAGCGGGTCTCAGGCGGAGAAGCCTCCCCCAGCATCTCAAAAGTTCTGGAACGGGCGGCCTTCGCCGGACGACCCGAAATAGCTGCAGCCCTGAAGACCATCAAAAAAGACCAGAGCCTCTAAGCAGAGCCCCAAGAAATCACTGGAGAAAATAATGCCCGCATTGATGAATATGCCAGAAGTCATGGCGAACGCCACGGAGGCGGCGCTGTCCACTTGGCTGAAACGCGAAGGCGATAAAGTTTCCGTCGGCGAATCGATAGCAGAAGTGGAAACTGAAAAAGCCACCGTCGAAATCGAAGCCGAGTCCGAAGGAATTGTCGCCCGGCTGCTCGTGGAAGAAGGAACCAACGTCGACGTTGGTGCACCAATCCTCATTATTAGGGCTAGCGGGGACACCGACGCAGAAGTTGCTGCGCTCCTGGAGAGCGTCCAGAACCCGACCGACAGCACTGATAGCCCCTCCGGTACTGCCCCGCAAGTCCCAAGCGAAACGACCCCCGCTGAAGCGACAGAAACCAACACACCCATTGTAGAAAGCCCCATAACTCAAGAGCGAGATGTCACTCCTCCCCCTGTCAACACCGGCAACGTCCACGGGCGCATCTTTGCTTCGCCTCTTGCCCGGCGCGTTGCAAAGGACAACGACCTCGATGTAGCCTCCATCGCCGGAACAGGTCCGAATGGTCGAATCATACGACGCGACGTCGAAAAAGCGGTTCAATCCAAGACATCCCCAACAGTTGATGAGGGCGCGGGAACCACAGCTTCCCCCACGAGCACTGTGACCCCCGACGCCGCACCGCAGCATGCCGCAGCAGAGCAACCCCGCCCAGGAGCAGGACCCGTATCTGTCCCCCACACCAGGATGCGTCGAACCATAGCCCGGCGTCTCACCGAGTCGAAGAGCACCGTCCCCCACTTCTATCTCACCGCTGACGTCAAGATGGATGCTCTCCTGGCACTGCGGCAGCAGATCAACACCGCCGCCACACGGCGCATCACCGTCAACGACCTCGTCGTCAAGGCGGCCGGCCTTGCCCTACACGATGTCCCGGAGGCAAATGTCAGTTGGACGGAGGACGCCCAACTGCAATACGCTACCGCAGATATTTCCGTTGCCATCGCAGTGGACGGCGGCCTGCTGACGCCGGTCGTAAGGGCTGTGGAATCGCAGCCCCTCATCAGCATCAGCACCACCATTGGTGATTTCGTCGAACGGGCCAAGGCCGGCAAGATCCGCCAAGATGAACTGGCGGGCGGGAGCTTTTCGATCACCAACCTCGGCATGTTTGGTACCAAGCAGTTCTCGGCGATCCTCAACCCGCCGCAGTCAGCAATCCTCGCCGTGGGGGCGGCGGAACCCCGAGCCGTAGTCAATGATGGGGAACTGGTCATCGCCAACATTATGACCTGCACCCTTTCAGCAGATCACAGAGTCATCGATGGGGCCGTAGCGGCGCAATGGATGAACGCCTTCAAATCGCGCGTGGAAAACCCCTTGACGATGCTCCTATAAATCCGCCGTTGGACGGACGAAGAGGGTCAGTTCCACTAAATACGACACTTACTGCTCCCCGATTGGCCCCTGCCCAGGAGAATAAGATGAACAGCTTTACTGACAGCCTCACGATGAGTGGCATCATCTGCACCGGTCAACCCGTGCGCCGGCAGGACGAGGTGCTGACGCCGGAGGCCCTGAGGTTTCTGGCCGAGCTGCACCGGGCTACTGCTCAGCGTAGGCAGGAGCTGCTTGCGGCCCGTCCCGCACGCCGGGCCGCGATAGCGGCGTGGCAGGATCCGCGGTTCCTGCGCGAGACCGAGCACATCCGCAACGACCCGTCCTGGCGCGTCGCTCCCCCGGCGCCCGGCCTGGAGGACCGCCGTGTGGAGATCACCGGCCCGGTGGACAAGAAGATGACCATCAACGCCCTGAACTCCGGCGCCAAGGTCTGGCTTGCTGACATGGAAGACTCCTCCACCCCCACCTGGCGGAACGTCATCAAGGGCCAGCTGAACCTCACCGACGCCCTGGAACGCCGGATCGACTTCACCACCGAAGAAGGCAAGGAATACAAGCTGAAGGCGGACGGCGACCTGCCCACCATTGTGGTCCGCCCCCGCGGCTGGCACCTGCCGGAAAAGCACATGCTCATCGACGGCCAGCCCATCGCCGGCGGCATCGTGGACTTTGGCCTGTTCTTCTTCCACAACGCCCGCCGCCTCCTCGCCCAGGGCAAGGGCCCCTACTTCTACCTGCCCAAGATCGAGAACCACCTCGAAGCCCGGCTGTGGAACGACATCTTCATCCTGGCCCAGGACCTGCTCGGCATCCCGCAGGGCACCATCCGCGCCACCGTGCTGATCGAAACCATCACCGCAGCGTTCGAAATGGAGGAGATCCTCTACGAACTCCGCGACCACGCCTCGGGCCTGAACGCCGGCCGCTGGGACTACATCTTCTCCCTGATCAAGAACTTCCGCACCCGCGGCCCCCGCTTCGTCCTCCCGGACCGCGGCCAGGTCACCATGACGCAGCCGTTCATGCGCGCCTACACCGAACAGCTGGTCCGGGCCTGCCACAAGCGCGGTGCCATGGCCATCGGCGGCATGGCCGCAGCCGTTCCCAACCGCAAGGACCCCGAAGCCAACGCCAACGCCCTCGAAAAGGTCCGTGCGGACAAGACCCGCGAGGCCAACGACGGGTTCGACGGCTCCTGGGTGGCCCACCCCGACCTGGTGCCCGTCTGCCGCGAAGTGTTCGACGGCGTCCTCGGCAGCAAGCCCAACCAGCTGGACCGGCTCCGCGAGGACGTCACCCCCGATGACCGCGCCCTGATCAACGTCGCTGCCACCACCGGCACCATCACCGAGCAGGGCATTCGGAACAACATCGAAGTGGGCATCCGCTACATCGAGTCCTGGCTGCGCGGCAACGGCGGCGTAGCCATCCACAACCTGATGGAGGACGCCGCCACCGCCGAGATCTCCCGGTCCCAGCTGTGGCAGTGGATCTACGCCCGGGCCATCACGGACCACGGCGAGATCATCAGCCACGAATGGGTGGAGGAACTCCTGGACGAGGAATTCGCCCGGCTGGAGCGCTTCGACGGCGACCGCTTCGAGGACGCCCGGGACATCTTCGAGGAAGTCACCCTCAGCCGTGAGTTCCCTTCCTTCCTCACCCTCCCCGCCTACGCCCGCTACCTGACCGAGGCCCGCGAAAAGGCCACCGTCGAGGAACTCGCCGCGGCATAGCAGGAAATCACACTTCAACGAACCATGGACCGTGGCCGTGTGGTCCGTCCAGCAAAGGAGAAATTGTGTCCAATGCTCCGCTTCTCGGCTCGGACCTTATGTCGAACTCGGTGCTTCCGCTTTCCCTTGAAGTGATCGTGAAGGAGTCCGCAAGCAGGGATGAACAGCTCAACCGTGCCGTCAATGTGCTCATACCCGGCGCCCTAGAGCGGGGACAGGGCATTGCCGTGATACAACGCGACTATGACAAATACACCGTCCGCGTTGATGAGAAAGTGCCATGCGGCACGATACATGAATCACGTCAGTAGACCTCGAGGAACTTGGTGCCTGGTGAATGCATGAAATAGGTAAACCATATGAATGCGCCGCAAAACACCTTTCTTTGTTCGGCAGGCTCTCTAAACGTCGATTAACCCAAGAGGCTCATGAGATCGGAGTGCGCCCCTGATGAGCTACACCTCAACCCAACGTTATAGCGCCTGATTAGGACTGATTCGCCTGCGGTGGAGTCCCAGGCTGCTTGCCAGACAGGTGCAGGACCGCCAGAGTTGGCATGGCGGGGCCAGCCCCCACTGGTTACAGTCAAACCCCACACTTCGGCTATTTCACTTATGGCTTGGCGGGTTCACCCCTCAGCTTCCTGCCCCTCGAACTGTCAGTGTGGGATCTCTGAGAACAGTTGAGCGGCTGTCAGTGAAGCGGATTTGCACGCAATTCTGACGCAAACGTTGGCTCATCGAACGACATCAGGAAACCTCGCAGGGTACCGGCACGCACCTTTCGGCTAATTGACGGAATCTGCATTATCAGCCTTTGAAAACAGACAAGGGAGTGCTCGGTAGGGCTACTTCCGGCCGATATCGTGACGGTTTCTGCTCAAGCTCTCCCAGTCCAAACTGCCCCGCCCTGCGTCTAGCCGCCGGGCGGGGCCACGACCAGGCCGCGAAACGCTCCCTTTTGTTTATCAGGCCGGAATGAGGGAGGACATCTCGTCGAGGCGTTGGATTTCCAGTTCCGTGAGGGTCAGGGAGGCTGCTGCCATGAGGTCGGGCAACTGTTCCGCGGTGCGGGCGCTGGCGATTGGGGCGGCGATATTGGGTCGGGTGAGGAGCCATGCGAGAGCTGCTGTCGCAATAGTGGTGCCTCTCTCCTGTGCGATGTCGTCGAGGACGGAGATGACCCGCAAGCCTTCGGTACTGAAGTAACTGCCTGCCATCCGTTCTCGGGGTGTGCCTACGAGGTCTTCACGGGTCCGGTATTTGCCGGTGAGGAATCCGCTAGCGAGGGACCAGTAGGGGATGACCCCGAGCCCGTTGGCAGCAGCCAGTGAAGCGAGTTCGCCCTCGAAGCCGGTTCTGTGTACCAGGTTGTAGTGCGGCTGCAGGGCCACGGGACGGTCATAGCCGTTTTCGTCAGCGATCCTGATCCACTCCCTGATCCGGTCCGCGCTGTAGTTTGAGAGGCCGACGTGACGGATTTTTCCGGCAATAACGAGATCATCGAAGGCTCCGACGGTCTCCTCCAGAGGAGTGGTCTCGTCATCGAAGTGCGCATAGTAGAGGTCGATGTAGTCGCTGCCTAGCCGTCGCAGGGATGCTTCGGAGGCTGCCACGATGTTCTTCCGGGACAGGCCTGGAAAACCGGGGTGCTGGCTGACTTTCGTTCCGATGATGACCTGAGACCTGTTGGAGCGCCGTGCCATCCAGTCTCCGATGATCGTCTCGGATTCCCCTCCGGTGTTGCCCTCGGCCCAGGCCGAGTAGCTGTCTGCTGTGTCGACGAAGTTTCCGCCCTGCTCAGTGAAGGCGTCCAGGACAGCGCGGGACTCTGTTTCATTGGAGGTCCACCCGAAGGTGTTTCCGCCCAGGGCGATCGGAAAGATGGTCAGGTCGGAATGACCAACGGTAGGCATGAGATGTCCTTGAGGTGTCGGGGTCAGTCGGAGAGCGCGTCGATGGCTTCCATCTCGGCCGTGTTTAGGGTGAAGCCGTTCAAGTCGAGGTTCTGGACGATGCGTGCGGGATTGGTTGAACGCGGGATTGTCACGATCCGCTTTTGGAGCATCCAGAGAAGGACGATCTGGGCGACGCTGACGTCATGGTCTTCGGCCAGATGAAGCAGTGTCTTGTTTTGCAGGACGGGACCGCCCTGACCCAGCGGTGACCAGGCTGTCGTGACGATGCCGCGTGCGGTATTTTCCGCAACCAGGCTCTTGCGCTGCCGTAGAGGGTTTAGTTCGATCTGGTTTACCGCAGGGGTGACGTCCGAGTGCTGGGCCAGGAGGTCAAGATCGGCGGCTTCGAAGTTTGAAACACCGATGGAGCGGACGGTTCCGCGTTCCAGGAGCTTTTCCATGGCCCGCCAGGTTTCGGCGACCAGTCGGGAGTCGGGCTGGGGCCAGTGGATGAGATAGAGGTCGATGACGTCGGCATCGAGCAGGCGGCGTGAGGTGTCGAACGCTTTCAGGGTTTGAGCGTAGCCCATGTCGGCGCGCCATACCTTGGTGGTGAGGAAGACGTCTTCGGGGGTTAGCCCTGCGTCGCGGATGCCCTGACCTACGGCCTGTTCGTTCGCGTAGAAGGTTGCGGTGTCAAAGGCGCGGTATCCGGCGCGCGCGGCGGCGGCAATATCGGCGCGGGCGGTCTGCCAGCATCCGTATCCGACCGGTGGGATGCTCGCTCCGGTATTCAGCTGGATGCTTCCTGCGGTGGTCATGCTGTGATCCTTTTCTTGCCAGGGTTTGGTGTGGTGCGTTTCTGGTGCGTTGCGGACGCGAACCAGATAACGAGGGCTATGAGAACGAAGGCGCCAGCCTGCACGCCGACGAGGGGCATCCCTCCGGCGCTGAAGGCGACCGTGCCCGTAAAGGCTCCGGCTGAGCCGCCCAGGAACACTGCGAACATGAAGACCGTGTTGGCCTGGGCTGATTGGAACGGGTTCGCCGCCAGGGTCCGGGCCTGGTTAGCGGAGAGGATTGTCTGGTTGGCCCAGGTGATGACGAACATGCTCGCACCAAACAGGACGGCCGACGAGGGATCTATGATCACCGACAGCACGCCCAGGAGCAGGACCAGCAAGAACACGAGACCGACCGGAAGGGGCCCGAAACGGTCAACGAAGCGACCGCTGAATGGGGTAGCGATTCCGGCGGCAAGTCCGACGGCCCCGAAAAGGCCGGCCGAGAGGACGCTCCAGCCGAAGCCAGGTCCGGTGAGGTGCAGCACCGTGACCGTCCACAGGGAGTTGAAGGTGGCGAACACGAAGAACTGCATCAGCGCAGACTGGATCAGTTCAGGGCTCCGCCGGCTCAGCTGAAGGGTCGAGGCCAGCAGGTGCCGGTAATTGCCGCCGGCGGAGTGCAGCTCGAGCTCTGTGGCCAGGGCAGTGCGCAGGAACGGCAGCACGGCCAGGACCAGGGCGGCGAAAGACAAGACGACCCACCGCCATCCGATGGTCTGGACGAGCAGGCTTGCGATGATCCGGCCGCCAAAAATTCCGATCAGCAGGGCGCCGGCCACTGTTGCCAAGGCAGCGCCCTCCTTCCCTTTGGGGGCTAACCGGCTCGCGGCCGGGATGAGGATCTGGGCAATGTTTGCCACCAGGCCCACTGCCAGGAATCCCAATGTGACTCCCACAATCTCGGGCAGCACCGCCGTTACCGCAAGGGCCGCGGCAAGGAGAACCGCCTGAATCGTGACCTGCCGCCGGGGCTGAACGCGGTCAGCGAGGGGAACCAGCAGGAATATGCCGATGGCGTAACCGGCCTGAACGCTGGTCGCGATGACACCGGCCGCTGCCGGGGCCACGCCAAAACGAGCCGCCAGCACCGTCAGCATGGCCTGTGGCAGGTAAATAACGCTGACCGCTGTAGCTGCGGCGACCGCGAGAACGATCAGTCTGGCGGCCCAGGACCATTCCCGCGCATTTCCCATCAGGGCACGTACCTTTCTGATGACTGGCTGCTTAGCACAACGGGCGGAATGATCCGATCGGCCTCAAGTTCACGGAAGAGTTCCAGGAACCGGTCTTCGCTGTCGAGGCAGTCGGTGAAGCCGGCCTGCCGGGCCTTAATGGTGGAGGAGACGTTGTCGAACCCGGACCGCAGCAGGAAGTCGCCGAATTCCCATCCGACCAGGTCTTCATACGGAGTCGGGACCAACGAGTGCCGGGCCACCAGCCGCTCCCAGACGTTTTTGAGCTGAGGCATCGCCTCAGCCAGGGGCACCGGCTGGGGTTCGGCGTAATCCATGCAGAGGTGACGGGCGAAGGCCGGCCACAGCTGGCGCCAACGGAACTGGTCACCGTTGGTGATGTTGAAGACTTCGCCGGCGGCCTGTGGATCCGAGCCCGCCCATACTGTGGCCCGGGCAAGCAGCCCTGCATCGGTGACCTGATAGAGGGCGTCAAAGGCGGCAATCGTGCCGGGAAATCGTAGCGGCTGGCCCAGTTCACGACAGATGCTGGCGTAGACGGCGATTACCATCAGCAGGTTCATTGGGTTGCCGACAGCGTAGCCGACTACCCCTTCGGGACGCAGGATGGTCAGGTCAAAGCCGCGCTCCGCTGCGGTTTGACGCAGCAGGTCCTCCTGGTCGTAGTAAAAGTTCGGCTGCACGAGGCGCGGGTCCCGCTCCTTGGCCGGTGTGTTGAAGTAACCCAGATGCGCCCCGTAGGGCTTTCCGCCCTGATACAGGGTGACGTGACGCAGTGGGGCACCGGCGCTGTAAAGGCCATCAAGGGTATTGCGCAGCAATCCGACGTTGGTCTCTGAAAGTTCCCGGGACGTCGGGCGCTCGGCGTAAGCGCCGAAGACCAGATGCGTTGTGTCTTCGGCCTCAGCCAGACCTGAAGCGGAGGCTGCGGGATCGCTGAGATCTACCGACAAGTGGTCCCAGCCGGCGCCCTGGACGGGGCGCCGGCTGATGCCGCGAACCTGCCAGCCCTGACGTGCATACTCATCGGCGGCATGCCGTCCGATCACTCCCCCGGCCCCGGCAACAAGCACGCTGCCCTTCCGGCGGGGCTGGTCCGGATCCCTGAGGTGCTGCTCAGACAAGGCGGGCTCCGCCGTCAACGTGGTGGATTGTTCCGGTCGTGAAGCCGTTATCGATCAGGTGCAGGACTGTAGAGGCGAGATCCTCAGGACGTCCGATGCGGCCGGTCGGCAAGGATATGGCCTGCTGTTCAAAAGCTGCTGCCTTTTGGTCGTCGGGGAGGTGGGACCAGCCCTCGGTGTCGGTCATGCCCGGGCTGACGGCGTTAACCCGCACGGGAGCTAGTTCGACGGCGAGAGAGCGGGTGAGGCCTTCGACGGCGGCATTCACTGCTGTCACGGCGACCGTGCCGGGCGCGGGGCGGTCGGCGGCGACGCCGGAGAAGAAAGTGATGCTGCCGGTGTCCGGCAGCAACGGCCCGAAGACCTGGACGGCGCGGTAGTAACCCCAGAATTTTGCTTCGAAGACGTTCCGGGCGTCGTCGATGGCAAGTTCCCGGAAGGGGGCATAGTCCAGGGCGGCGGCGGAGAGGACCATGTGGTCGATGGGGCCTGTTGCCGCAGCGGCTGCCCGGATGCTGTCCATGTCAGTGAGGTCAATCTCGAGGCCGACGGCGCCGCCGCCAATGTCCCGGGCCGTGGCCTGCGCGCGGGATTGCGTGCGGCCGGCAACGATTACCGCGTCACCGCGTGATGCCAGCAGTTTCGCGGTGTCGCGACCTATGCCGGAGGTTCCGCCGATGATCAGTACTGTCTGCGAGGTGCTCATGCTGATGTCCTATGGGTTCGGGCCGCGAAGGCAAATTGGTCAGTTACGGGGTGGTGCACAGGGCGCCGGTGGAACCCGGATCCCTGGTGACGTATGACCAGGCATGGTTTTTCAATAGGCGGGCCGCCGCGGCGGCTTGACCCGCTTCGAGGGCTGCCATGATTGCGGCGTGTTCTTCCACCGAGTTGGGGAAGCCCACCTGGTCGTGGGCGGCGCCTACGAGGGTGAGCATTTCGATTCCCAGGGCGTTCCAGGCCCGGGTGAGTGCATCGTTGCCGGCGCTTTCAACGATGTGGCGATGGAAGCGTGTGCTGTGGAAGCACAGCCCGATGAGATCGCCGTTTTCCTGTGCGGCCCGCATTCCATCCAGCGCGCTGGCCAAGTCCGTTGTCTTGCCCTTCAGATGACGTGCAGCGGAATGTCCGGCGATTTCCTCGAGGGCGGCCCGGACGGGGTGGGCCTGTCGCAGGTCCTCGCTGTCCAGTTCCCGAACGCGGCAGCCCTTGTTGGGTTCGGACTCTACAAAGCCCATGCCCGCAAGGTCCCGCAGCGCCTCCCGCGCAGGTGTCTGGCTGGTGCCCAGGCTCCGGGCTATCTCCAGTTCTGTCAGGCGCTGGCCCGGGACATAGGTCCCGTCCACGATCCTGGCCGCGATGTGGTCGCGGACGCGGACGCGCAAGGGCGTGGCAACCAGGGGGGCCGCCGGAAGAGGAGTCCGGATCCTTCACGGTGGACTCCCCCGCTGTCACTGTCATTTGTTGCTTACTTCCCTTAGATAAGCCTTACCAACCTAGATACTACATTATCGATAATGGATAATTGATTTGTGACTAAAGAAGAGATCGATCCCACGCTCACCGACCATGGTCCCGCGCCTTATGTCCTGGACATCGAGAGTGCTACGGAGGCCAACGATGACTACCGAAGGACAATCTGGACGGGCGGCCGGCTACAGCTCACCGTCATGGCCATTGCCCCGGCGGACGACATCGGACTGGAAGTGCACCAGGACGTGGACCAGTTCCTGCGGGTGGAGAGCGGACAGGGCAAGGTCCAGATGGGTCCGGCAGCCGGGAACCTGATCAATGAATGGGACGCTCGGGACGGCGATGCGATCTTTGTTCCGGCCGGAACCTGGCACAACGTCACAGCCGTCGGCGCTGTCCCCCTTAGCTCTACTCGATCTATTCACCACCGGAACACCCGCACGGCACTGTGCAGACCACAAAATCCGATCCCGAATAACTGACCACACATCGAAACGGTCGGACGCCTGCGGCGGATCAACGTCCGACAATGCGGATCCCGATCCGAAAGGAACGCCGAGCTCATGTCTGAAAGAAGCATTTCCCGGCTGACGGCCGTGGCCGTGACCCTGGCTGTCGTCATGGACCTGCTGGATACCACCGTGGTCAATATCGCGGTGCCTACCCTTCAGGAGGAGTTTGACGCCGGCCCCGGGCCGGTCCAGTGGGTGATCACCTCCTATCTTTTGGCGATCGCGGTGTCACTGCCGATGAGTGGCTGGATCAGCCGCCGTATGGGCCAGGGCCGGGCATTCCTGATCGCGCTGGGAATCTTCGGGATGGCCTCGGCCCTCACTGCCTTGGCATGGTCCCTGCCGGTCCTCATCGCGTTCCGGGCTCTACAGGGTCTGGGCGGAGGTTTGATCCTCCCGATCGGCATGGCCATGCTTTTCGCCGCGTTCCCCTCCGACCAGCGGGCGAAGGCCTCCGCGCTCATTTCGGTGCCGGCGGCCCTCGCCCCGGTCCTGGGCCCGCTGATCGGTGGGTGGTTTGTGCAGGACATCGGCTGGCGGTGCGTCTTCTGGCTTAACGTGCCCATCGCCCTCGCCGCCATTCTGACCGGCCTGCGTTTGCCGGCGCAGCGGCCGGCCACCCCCGGTGCCCGGTTCGACGGCGTTGGCCTTGTACTTGTCTCGGCCGGCCTTGTGCTTTTGGTGCTGGGTCTTACCGAAGCCGAGAACGGATACCCCGCCGCTCTGCCCCTGATCGCCATCGCCACCGCAGTGCTGCTCCTGGCCGGATTCGCCGTGCGGCAGCTCCGCCGCGAAGATCCCCTGCTCAATGTCCGGCTGCTCGTCAAGCGGGAGATCTGGAGCAGCAACCTCGCCTTCCTCCTGACCGCCCTGTCCTATGGGGCGCTACTGTTCCTGCTCCCGCTGTATCTCCAGGGCCACAGCGGGATGTCCCCGCTGGACAGCGGATTCATGACAGCCCTGCATGCCGTCGGCATCCTGCTGGCCACCCCGGTCACCACGCGCCTTACCCGGCGCACGGGCCCGCGTGCGCCGCTGGCTGCAGGGTTGGGTCTCATGGCAGCGGGAGCGGGTGCCCTGTCACTGGCGGGCCAGGCAACGCCGGGGTGGCTGACGGCAGCCGCGATTCTGGTTGCGGGTGCGGGTTTCGGCACAACCATCGTCCCGCTGCAGACGGCTACCGTCACCGGACTGCACGGTCCGGAGCTGGCCGACGGTTCGACAATCGTGAATATGGCCCGGCAGATCGGCATGGCGGTCGGCGTAGCCGCCGCCGCTGCTGCCCTCAATGCCTTGAACGGCACCAACGGCCCCGGTTCCGGATATGCTGGCGCCTTTCTCCTCGCCGCGGCCCTGGCAGCGCTGGCCATTGTCCCCAGCCTGGCCTTCAGGGACCCCAAGCCCGCACCGCGAGATCCAGAACATGCCCCGAAACGGCCTGAACGGACGGGCGCCACGAGAGCATCATGAAAGACTGGGGAAATGGCGGTATCAGCAGCATTTGAGAACGAGAGCCTCTCGGAAAAGGTCAAGCGCACCATCGTGGACAGGGTCGTTGACGGCACCTACCCTCCCGGTATGCGCCTCGTGGAGCTCCAGCTCGCCAAAGAATTCGGCGTCAGCCAAGCGCCGGTCCGCGAGGCCCTGCGGGAGCTGTCCTCCACGCGGCTGGTCGAAAACATCCCCCGCCGCGGAACCTTCGTCCGGTCCGCCTCCCAGGATGACCTCGCCGAAGTCTACTTCGTCCGCCTCGCGCTGGAGGGAACCGCCGCCGCCGCCGCATATCCGGCACTGCATGCCGACCCGACCCCGCTGCGGGAGGCCCTGGCCGGCATGCGTGAGGCCGCGGCGACGAACGATGCCCACGGCATCGCCAAGTACAGTACCGACTTCCACCGGGCTGTTGTGGTTGCGACCGGGAACCGGCTGATGCTGGAGATCTGGGATTCCCTGTATGTCGAGGCCCGCACCATGGCCACCGTCGTGCGCGGCCACGTCGACCTGCACACAGCGGCCGAAGCCCACGTCCCGATCCTGGAAGCCTTCGAGAGCGGCACACCGGACCTCTGCACCAAGCTCGTCATCGAACACCAGCACGAGTACTCCATCCTCCCCCAGGAATAGGCCCCTTCCTCCTCCCCCGGAAGGGCCCGCACCCCACCCAATAAAAAATTATCGATAATCGTTTGTGATGCCAGTCACGATCGTGTAGAGTCGACCCATCAATTATCGATAATCGATTCGAAGGGGAATCACTTTGAAACTCGTTACTTTCCGCCACAACGGCACCCAGCGGACCGGCGTCCTCAACGAGGACGCCTCTACGGTGACTGCAGTACCGGGCGGGCAGGACCTGCTTTCGCTCATCGACAGTTGGGACAGCGCCGCGGCCCAGCTCGCCGCCGTGACCGGCGAAGCAATCCCCGCGACCGAGATTGAGCTGCTGGCCCCGATCCCGCTCCCCCGCCGCAACATCTTCTGCGTGGGCCGCAACTACGTCGAACACGCCAAAGAGTTCGCCAACTCCGGCTATGACGCCACCGCCAGCGCCACCGCGCAACCGGAATACCCGGTGGTGTTCACCAAAGCACCTTCTACCGTCATTGGCACCAACGCCGACGTTGACCCGCACACCGGCGTCACCTCCGAACTGGACTACGAAGCCGAGCTCGGTGTCATTATCGGCGCGGGCGGCCGGGGCATCAGCAAGGCGGATGCGCTGGACCACGTCTGGGGTTACACGATCATCAACGACGTTACCGCCCGTGACCTGCAGAAAGACCACAAGCAGTGGTTCCTGGGCAAGAGCCTCGACACCCACTGCCCCATGGGCCCCTGGGCCGTAACCCGCGATGAAGTCGGCGACGGTCCCCTGGACCTGCTCTGCACCGTCAACGGTGAAACCCGCCAGAAGGCCACGACAGCAGACCTGATCTTCGACATCCCCACCATCATCGAAACGATCAGCGCCGGCATCACGCTCCAGCCTGGGGACATCATCGCGACCGGCACCCCGGTCGGCGTCGGCATCGGCTTCACTCCGCCGCGGTTCCTGACCAGCGGAGACGTCGTGGAGATCACCATCAGCAAGCTCGGCACGCTGCGGAACCGGATCGGAGAAGGCCGATGAGCACCGCGACCATCCCCGCAGGACTGACAGCAGTCGGAACGAAACACCTGTTCGTCGAAACCACAGGCACCGGCGATGATGTTGTCCTGGTCCACGGATTGGGCGGCACCACCAGCTTCTACGAACCCCTCGTCGCCTCACTGGCCGAACGGTTCCGCGTCACCCGCTACGACTTTGCCGGGCACGGACGCTCGCCCCGCGAAGACGAACTGAGCCTGGGATCCCTGACCGCTGAACTGGCCCTGGTCATCGAAACCCAGACCACCTCAGGCCGCGCCCACCTCGTCGCCCACTCGATGGGAACCCTCATCGCCCAGCAGCTGGCCTCAACCCGCCCTGACCTGGTCCGGGAAATAGTCCTGCTCGGCCCGGTCCGGGAACAGGCCCAGGCGGCCAAGGACGCCACCCGGGCACGCGCGGCCCTCGTCCGCGAAAAGGGCATGGCCGCGGTCGCTGACACCGTCGCCAACGCCGCCACCGCCGACCACGCAGCACTGGCGAACCCGCTGGTGCGCCCCTTCGTCCGCGAACTGCTCCTGGGCCAGGACCCGAAAGCCTACGCCCAGGCCTGCGAAGCCCTCGCGGCCGCCACCAACCCGGACCTGGCCAGGATCCAGTCCAAAGTCCTGCTGCTCACCGGCAGCGAAGACAAAGTCAGCACCCCGGCCGCCAACGAGGCCATCGCCGCGGAGCTGGGCCAGGCCGAACTCCTGGTCGCCCCGGGCACCGGCCACTGGACCGTCCCCGAGGCGCCGGACTTCGTCACCGCCGCGGTCCTGGACTTCCTCACCGACTCCACGCTCAAACCGGAGACGAAGAAGACGTGCGCCTGCAGCAGCCCCAGCCCCGGCTGCCAGTCGCGCCGACAGCAGACCATCACCATGCAGATCCGCAAAGCCCCCTAACAACCGCACCACCGTCTCCATCTCAAGATAAGGACAACGAAGTCATGTCGAAAACCCTCTTCACCAACGTCAACATCCTCGACAGCACCGGCGCCCAGCCCTTCCTCGGCGAAGTGCTCGTCATCGATGAGCGCATCACCGACGTCCGTCCCGGCACGGGCAACCTGCCCCGCGAAGGCGCCCGGGTCATCGACGGCCGCGGCCAGACCCTGATGTCGGGCCTGTGCGACGCACACACCCACTTCACCTGGAACGATGGGGACCTCAACAGCCTCGAAACCATGAACGTCGAGGAACACCTGCTGCACACCGTCGAGTCAGCCAAGTACTACATCGACTACGGGTACACCATGTGCTTCGGCGCGGCCAGCGCCAAGAAGCGGCTCGATGTCGTCGTACGCGACGCCATCAACGCCGGCCGGATCCCAGGCCCCCGCTACCTGGCCAACGGCCAGGAAATCGCGACCACCGCAGGGGACCTCGTGCCCGGCATCACCCAGATCGCCGACGGCGTGGAGGAAATGCGCAAAGTGGTTCGTGAAACCATCGGACTGGGCGTGGACCAGATCAAACTCAGCATCTCCGGTGAGGAAATCACCGGCACCAAGGCAGCCACCGACACCTACATCACCGAAGAAGAACTCCAGGTCGCCGTCGACGAGGCGCACCGCCGGCACGTGCGCGTCTGCACCCACGCCCGCAGCCGCGACTCTGTGCTCATTTCCCTGAAAACCGGCGTCGACATGATCTACCACGCCTCCTACATTGATGACGAAGGCATGGACCTCCTCGAGGCCGCCAAGGACCGCGTCTTCGTCGCCCCTGCCATCAACTGGCTGGTCGCAACGCTCCAAGACGCCGAAGCGTTCGGCTACTCCCACGAGGCGGCCGAACAGGCCGGCTACGCCCGCGAACTCGACATCGCCGTCAAGGCAATGCAGGAGATGCGCCGCCGCGGCATCCGCGTGCTGCCCGGCGGAGACTACGGCTTCGCCTGGACGCCCCGCGGAACGTACGCCCGGGACCTGGACCACTTCGTGAAGCTCTTCGGCTACACCGAAATGGAAGCCATCATCGCTGCCACCGCCCTCGGCGGGGAACTCTTCGAAAAGCCCAACGAACTCGGCAAGGTCCTGCCCGGCTTCTACGCCGACATGATCCTCGTCGACGGCAACCCGCTCGAAGACATCACCATCCTGCAGGACATCAACAAGATCACCGCAGTGATGAAGAACGGCGAGTTTCACCGCGCACCGGTGGAACCCACGCCTGCGACTCCCGACAACGCGGACCCCGCCGACCTCGCCCTGACCCACCTCTAAAACACTCCCCACGTAGTACGGCCCCGGCGTCCTTGCCGGGGCCGTACCGCCAGATTCACCCGCACCCGAAAGAGCTAACACCCGCTCCGCGTTCTGCGCACTTCAGCGAAGCCTGCACATTCACACTCCCTCAGCTTTCCTTTTCAAAAAGACAATGACGCCATTTTGACCCTAAGGAACTACCCATGAAGCCCCTCGTCATCATCGGAATCACCGCCGGCATCCTCGCCGGGCTCTGGACCCAATTCAGCACACCCTTGGGCCTTATAACCTGGGTCGGATTCCTCTCCTGGGCATGCTTCTTCGCAGCCGGCGGAAAACGCGCCGCACTCCTCAAAACGATCCCTGCCAACCTCTCCGGAGTCCTCTGGGGCGCCATCATCGTCTGGGGAGCGGCGAACCTCCCCATCCCCGGCGCGCTCGGCATCTCCGTCGCCGTCGCAGCGTTCGCCATGTGCGTCCAGGCCCGCTGGAGCCTCCTGGGCTTCATCCCCGGAGCGTTTGCCGGATGCGCCGCCTACTTTGGCGCCACCTTCGACGTGGCCGGCACCTGTCTGGCCTTAATCGTCGGCGCCTGCCTTGGGTGGCTCTCCGAATACACCGCGGGGCTCCTCACCACGGCTAAAAAGGACCAGGCATCCGTCCCGGTCGCGGACACGCAACCCGTCGCCTGAACCACAGCAAGCCTGCTCGACCCGCCAACCCCTCTCAGGTGCCACCGGCCAGCTCCCCGGCGGTCGGTGGCACCTGACCCCACCCCTGCCCGCCGCCACCTGAGGAACCGTGATGAACGCACCAACAGCCCATGCTGCGGCCGGGTCCTTCCCGATCGAACGCAGAACCTTCACCCCCCACCCGCCACAGTCCTACCGGCTCGATGACTGGTTCCATCTCCCGACAACAGCAACAGTGGAAATCCGCCGAAACGGCACATACGTCAGAACCGCGCGCATCGAAGATGCCACCCCCGACTCCCGAATGCTGTGGCTCGCACCCGAAGGCGTCGACTCACGCATCCTCATCGACAAACTCGACGGATACGAAGTGTGGATTGACGCCGAGCAGCTCTACTACATCCAGCAACACCGGTAACCGAAGGAGGCAGCCATGACTATCGTTACCGAACGGCCCGGCACTCTCGATCCCACCCACGTGCGGGACACCATGTCCATGGTGCCCACCAGCGTCGCCGTCGTCGCCGGACAGTCTGAACTCACCGGTGACCGTGCCGCAATGATCGTCGGATCGTTCGTCTTTATCTCCCTGGACCCGTGCGTGGTCGGCTTCTTCATCGGCCACGAGTCTTCCAGCTGGCCACAACTCAACAAGGCCACCGTGCTGGGCATCAGCGCTCTTGCATCAACACAGGCGCAGTTCTGCCGCAAGCTGGGTAAAAGGACGCGGACCGCTTCGATGACAGCTTCTGGATCCAAGGAGCATACGGTGCCCCACTGGTCGCAGGCGCAGTCGCGGCCTTGGAATGCCAAATCGAGAACGTCACGCCCATCGGGGACCACGCCTTTGTCCTGGCCAGGGTCCTGGGCCTCAACACCGGGAACGCCAAAGATCCCTTGGTCTTCCAAAACCATGAATTCGCGGGACTCCTCCCCCGCTAAGGCCCTTTGCGTCCGCGCGCAGCAGCTTGAAATGCATTCACCTCGCACTAGGCCAGGGCACCGGACGCCGCCGGAGGGAAAGGCAGGGGCACGATGGTCCACACGATGGAAGCCGGCCTGAATGCCTGTGCCATCAGCATCGCCGGAAACGTCAACTAAATGCCAACGACGGATCAACTAAAATGGGACGCTCCCGCGTGTGGAGCACACCCCACCCTCACAACGTCTCCTGGGTCGTCGGATGTCAGCGAAGCCGGAAGGCTTCGACCATCCGGGCGACGTGAAGGGTCAGGTATGTCACTTCGTATTCGGTCAGTTACCCGACAATCCAGGCCGAGCTGTTCCCGGCCTCTGTCCGGGTCTCCGGAATCGGCTTCGCACACCAGATCGTCATCGCCGTCTTTGGCGGCACCGCACCACTGATCGCCGCCGCGTTCGTCGGCGCCGGACAGCCCATGTTCGTCGCGGTATACATGATCGCCATCGTCGCCCTCTGCCTCGTCGTTTACTTCACACTCCCCGAGACCGGCAGCCGGGGCGGACGTGCCACCGTCGCTCCGGCAGACCCCGAAGTGCTGAAGGGCGAGCACCTGCTCGCCGAGACTCCCCACAGCGGGATCCAGGCGCATAATTCCAAGCCGTAGACCTCCATCTCCTCCACAAGTCTGGACGTGAGGAAGGCCCTCGACCGACTCCGGTCGAGGGCTTTCCCCTTCCCCGCTAGGGCCGGCTCCAAGATGGAGTTAGACCCTAAGTTGACGTAAGGCCGCACGTCAGGCAGGGCTTGAATGAGGTGTGGTCGTTCATTTCCCACGTTGTCTTGGAAAAGCTCTTAGATCGAACCCTGCCACTTCTGTCTTAGCGCAACGTTGACCCCGCCGGGTCCCGATCACTGCAAACTGCAACGCGGAGTCTCTCGAGCCGGGACGACCGTAGGCCCAATCCCCGGCGCTTGGTCCAAGCACTCGGTGTGTCAGAAGGCCGAGCCCGTTCCTGGGCGTCGTAGTGGCCCGCTCCCCCACAATTTTGTGCGACCTGCAGCCAAGCCTGCTTCGCCTTTATCCTTCTGTTCTTCACTGGGCCGTTCCCCGCCGCAGTCAGGGCGGCACCTGGGGCCCTTGATCCGACATGCCCTTCCGTGCTCCTAGCCAGCAGGGACTCTCATAAAGCAGACGTAAGTGTGGACACTGTCCACACCCAATTTGGCAGGACAAATCGAGCGCATACGGCTCCGGCGGCGGTTGCAAGGAGCCCTTCAAGAAAATTGCCGTACCAACGGCGGCTACGTCATGTTGTACCCGCCACCTCGGACCATGAATAGGTGTTGGGCAACCACGCCCACCACACAGAACCGAAACGAGGAAGCATCTAACCGCACCACAGCAGGCGGAAGGCCCACCAGCTAGGGACTTGAACCCGCCACCCCACACACCTGAACAGGCCCCGCGGCGGCCAGGCACCAGCCCGCGACCCACCCGCCAGAGCGACGCGAAACAAGCTTTGTCAAGACGTCAAAGCAAAAAAGCCCCTGACGAGGGAAAACACTGTGCCCGAGGTGGGACTCGAACTACATTCCAGGCCCTGCAAACACGGGGAACCCGCGAAAACATGCGGAATCCGTGCCCGTTCGGAGACAGTACGGGCTAATCCGAGGCCAGGAGTGTGCACATTGTCCACACTCCTGGCTCGGGATTTCTTTGCTTGGTTTCCCTTACTTTGCGTAGGCGGCCGGGACCTCGTAGTTCGCGGCCAGCGGAGGGAGCTTCGGGACCGGGTGCGGACCGCTGGAAAGCCAATCGTTGCTGATTTCGGTGGCTTTAGCGGCGTGGAGGACGAGCTGTGCCGCGAGGGCAGAACCGGTGATTTTGGCGTAGGCTACGGCGGTCTCACCGACTGCCTCGGTGTGTTCGAGGAGCGGGAGCAGGTGTGCTGAAGTGACGTTGCTGAGTTTCCCAACCCGTTTGCCGTCGAGTTCGTACCTCGACCAGCGGGCGCTGTGTGCCGTTTTTCAACGTGTTGATCGCTTTGTGCAGGCTGACCAGCAGGAGGCCTCGACGGTCGGTTGGGACGTGGCTGGACAGCATGTCGAAGTGGTTCTCTTCCTTCAGGACCTGAATTCCTGATCCCCACGGCAAGAGCGTGCTCACGCCTGTGGGGGCCGCGTTGAGTGGAGTGATCAGTTCCGGTTCTGGCAGCGCAATGGTGACGCGTGCACGAAGCTGGGCGCCGTCGTCGTATCCCCAAATGCGAGCGGTAGTTGCAGCGAGCAGTCCGCTGGCGATGCTTCTCCTGATTGGTTGTTTATAGCGAAGCGCGTCCTCACGACTGAGATAACCAAGCACCCGGCCTCTCCACCGAACACTGATGGCATTAGCATCGTGCGGGTTGTCCGGCTCAGCAACCAACTCCACCTCAACACCTTCAACTTCACCGTCGGACCCGCGAATGGATATGGCTCCGTTGGCGAGGAGCGCGGTCTTGATTGCCTTAGCGTAGGCGTGCTCACCAACGACCTCCACGTTCGACCACGCAGCGCGACCAAGGGAAACAGGATACGAGCGCTTAGGGGAGGAAGAAGGCTGATTGACCGCTGCAATTGGTTCCAGTGGCACCGCGTACGACGAATCCTGATGAGGCGAAGCGGCATTGTCGGGCTGACTTTCGTGCTGCGAAAGCGCCGTCGTGACCGCCAGGCGTGGGAGGACGCCACCTATTCAGCCACTACTGAAGAATCTCTCAGGGTCCCTGGTGGCGGTATCGAAAACTTGGCTGATGACGCCGCGTCCGCCCGCGTTCAGCCTCGCCGGGCTTTCGCCGACGAAGGTAAGGAGGTTTGCTGCCTCTCGAATAGGAGACCCCAATCTTGGGGATCCTCACCGTAGTTATTGTGCGACGCATTGCCGACTTCGTGACCCGGAAGGGGCCGCCCCCCAACGCTTGCGCTCAATCCGCGCTTCGATGCGGTGATCCGCACCGGCCTGATTATGGCAGTTTGATTCAGGACCGGTGTGACGGCTTGAACCAGGACCACCCACGACTCGCCGGTTGCTTGTGACGGTTTGAGTCAGGACCACCCCCAGTGTTGTTTTCATCTGATGAAAGCGAGCATTGGGAGGTCCGGATGAGGGTGCGTATGGAGCTGTTCGCCAAGATCCGCAGAGACGCCCGCGTTGAGGGCCTGTCGATCCGTGGGCTGGCAAAGCGGTATCAAATCGGCAGGGACACAGTCCGGCAGGCATTGTCGGATCCTCTCCCGCCGGCGCGGAAGACGCCAATGAGGTCATCGCCCCGGCTGGACCCTTTCAAGACGGCGATCGATGCCATGCTGACCGAGGACACCACCGCGCCGAGGAAGCAGCGCCATACCGCCCGCAGGATCCTGGCCCGGCTCATTGAGGAGCACGGAGCGGCCGATCTGTCGTATTCGACGGTGCGAGACTACGTGCGGGTCCGCCGGGCGCGGATAGATGTCGAGGCCGGCCGCCGGGTGGAAGTGTTTGTCCCGCAGGAACACGCCCCGGGCGCGGAGGCAGAGGTGGACTTCGGGGAACTCTGGGTCGTCCTGAATGGGGTGAAGACCAAGTGCCACATGTTCGTCTTTCGGCTCTCGAACTCCGGCAAGGCCATCCACCGGATCTACCCGACGCAGGCCCAGGAAGCATTCCTGGAAGGCCACATCGAGGCGTTCAACGAGATCGGTGGCGTGCCGGTCCGGCATATCCGCTATGACAACCTCACCAGCGCGGTCACCGCGGTGGTGTTCGGGCAGGGCCGGCAGCGCCAGGAGAACGACCGGTGGGTTCTGTTCCGCTCCCACTACGGCTTCGACCCCTTCTACTGCCAGCCCGGCATCGCCGGGGCTCACGAAAAGGGCGGCGTCGAAGGAGAAGTCGGCTGGTTCCGCCGCAACCGGCTCTCCCCGATGCCTGTTACTGCA
The DNA here is from genome assembly GCF_059492155.1 of Pseudarthrobacter sp. Pseusp20. Classification (NCBI taxonomy): domain Bacteria; kingdom Bacillati; phylum Actinomycetota; class Actinomycetes; order Micrococcales; family Micrococcaceae; genus Pseudarthrobacter; species Pseudarthrobacter sp. Pseusp20. The sequence continues at coordinate 2,277,786 of NZ_CP168521.1, read as the reverse complement.
TCCCTGGATGAGCTCAACAACCGAATCCGGGAATGGGAAGCGCAGGACGATGCCCGGCGGATCAATGACAGGATCCGCACCATCGGCCAGGACCTCGCCGCCGAGCGGCCGTTCCTGGCGTCGCTGCCGGGAGAGATTTTCGACCCGGGGCTCGTCCTGACGCCGCGCGTGGACAGGTCTTCGATGATCACGGTGAGGATGGTGAAATACTCCGTCCCGGCCCGGTTCATCGGCAGGAAAGTCCGGGTGTCCCTGCGGGCGTCCGAGGTCGTGGTGTTCGACGGCCGTGCCGTGGCCGCCAGGCATCCGCGAATCGTTGCCAAAGGTGGGCAATCGGTCCAGCTGGATCACTACCTCGAGGTGCTTAAGACCAAACCGGGCGCGCTGCCCGGTTCGACCGCGCTGGCCAGGGCACGCGAGTCCGGGGCGTTCACCAACGCCCATGAAGCGTTCTGGGCCGCTGCCCGCAGGGTCAACGGCGATGCCGACGGCACCCGTGAACTCATCGACGTGCTGCTGCTCCACCGTTCCATGGACGCCCGCGACGTCCAGGCAGGGATCGCGGCGGCGCTGGGAGTGGGTGCTGTCAGTGCCGATGTCGTCGCAGTCGAAGCCCGCAGACACGCAACGGTTGCTTCCGGGGGTGGGTCCGGTTCGGACCGTCATCCCGGTGCTCACGATGAAGTCAATGTGCAACGGGTTGTCAGTCTCACCCAGCGCCGACTCATGGACCCGGCCGCCGTCATCGCAGGGCTCCCGCCGGACACACGGCCCATGCCATCGGTCAGCACCTACGACGAGCTGCTGGCCAAACGCACCGAACATCCCGCAGGAATAGCGTCGAAGGAGAACATCTCATGAGTCCCACCGCATCGGCCGTCACCATTACCCCGACCCTGCGCCGGCGGCGCGGACTGACCGAGCAAGCCGCGGTCGCGGCCGTGGACCAGGCCTGCCGCCGGCTCCGCCTGCCCACGGTCCGGGCAGTCCTGGACGAGGCCCTGACCGTCGCCGGCAAAGAACAACTCAGCTATCAGGGGTTCCTGGCCGAGCTGCTGCTGGCCGAGTGCGATGACCGGGACCGGCGCTCCTCCATCCGCCGCGTCAAAGCCGCCAACTTCCCCCGGGACAAATGGCTCGGGGATTTCGACTTCGATGCGAACCCGAGCATCAACCCCGCCACCATCCACACCCTCGCGACCGGGGACTGGATCCGCAAAGGTGCACCACTTTGCCTCATCGGGGACTCCGGGACGGGAAAATCCCATCTGCTCATCGGCCTTGGAACGGCCGCGGCAGAGAAGGGCTACCGGGTCAAATACACCCTGGCGACCAGGCTCGTGAACGAACTCGTCGAAGCCGCCGACGAAAAGATGCTGGCCAAAACAATCGCCCGCTACGGCCGCGTCGACCTGCTCTGCATCGACGAACTCGGCTATATGGAACTGGACCGCCGCGGCGCCGAACTCCTCTTCCAGGTCCTCACCGAACGCGAAGAGAAGAACTCCATCGCCATCGCAAGCAACGAATCATTCTCCGGCTGGACCAAAACCTTCACCGACCCTAGGCTGTGCGCCGCGATCGTGGACAGGCTTACGTTCAATGGAGCCATCATCGAAACCGGGACAGACTCCTACCGTCTGGCACACACCATGGCCCAACAAACCGGAGGCTAGCCGGGTGCCCCTGGACTACTGATACGAACTATCCGCGAGTGGGATCCTCGGTAAGGTGCCGATTCCGCGACTCGATTAGCTTTTGAAGGTAGCGGGCCAGCACCAGCCTCTCCACCAGACGCCCTAGGGGGCCGAACGGTGCCGCGAACTCGATCCGATCAATCATCGTGGTGCCCGCCGCGTCCTGACTGAACTCATGGACGTGCCGGAACCGCCGAAACGGACCTTTGACCTGCTCATCCACAAAATAGTTCGGCGACTCCATCTCGGTGATCCGGCTCGTCATGTGAAGCGGAACGCCGAAGTGCCAAGCTCGCCACGTGACTTCCTCACCCAAAGAGATGAGCCCGGACGTGACGCCGGCAACCGCCTCTTCACGAGACTGCGCCATCGAGTCCTTGTGGGCGTCGATACTCCGGGCACGATCAAACAGTTCCGATTGGGGCGTGCTCGACCGTGTCGTGCACTCAAAGTAAACGGCCATTGTCAGAGTATGGCAGTTCGTTCATGGTCTGCTTGAACCTCGGAGGCCCCAGCCTGCTGCGCCCGTCGCCTCCCGAGGTGGCAAGGTCCAGCACTCAGGCCAGCTGGGTAGTGGACGGTCCTGGATCAGGCCGCCTCAGTGGTCCTGAAACAAGTTGACATACTCACCGGCCCAAAACTCTTTGACTTGTGGTAACGAAACCCCAAAGCCGTACCCCCGATAAATCTGGCATACGAAAGCCAGTTCTCCTCATACGAGAGATTCTATGCATCAGCAATCCGTCCAGGACCAAACGGCCACCAAGCGAAATCTCCACGCCGCTGCAAAAAAGCCTGAGCGCCCTCAACAACCGCCGAAGTCATGCGGTCCCATTCTTCAAAACCCATGGAAAAGAACAAACTCATCGCTGCTTGTCATTCTGATATGTCCCATGGTCGCTGGGCGGGCCCTCCGCGCAACCAGGGCGCTACACGCCGACCCCGGAACCGAAAACTTCCCAGACCGGAGTCGGATGGCGCCGGGACGAAGTTTTCAGCCCCGGCGCCGGTCCCCCAAGTTGCACTCCGTCCCCTCAGCCCAGCGGATGGTCCCCTACCAGAACGACGATCACGACCAACAACCGCAGACAAAACAGAAATCAAGGGTGAAGGAAACGGGATCATGGAAAAGCTCACGATCAAAACACCATCGGATGTCCTCAGCTTCATCGGGCACACCCTGGGCTTCTGGCCCCAGGAAAGCCTGGTGTGCATCACGATGAACGACAACAGCATCGGTGCCACTCTCCGTATCGACCTCCCCCACCAACCGGGCCAGGAGCTCAACTACGCACGAACGGTCGCCCACTACCTCACCAGTGACACCACTGCAACATCGATCCTCTTCGCGGTCTACACCAGCGAAACCACCCAGCCCGGGGAGGCCAGGCCGCAGGCCGGAACGATCGCCGCCCTCACCGGGGTCCTCGCCGAGCAGGGAATCACCATCCGGGACGGCCTCCTCATCGGCGACGAAACCTTCTCCCCCTACGACGGGGAACCAGGCACCAGCCTCGCCCTGCCCGTCAATTCCACCCAGACCAGCGCCATCAACGCGGAATTCATCTACCGCGGCAGCTATGTCCAACCCACCGACCGCATCACCCTTCCAGCCACCGGCCCGACAGCAGCGAAAGCCGCCGCGGTTGAAAGCCACATGGACTCCATCAAGTCTCAACCGGCCGAAACGGCCCTCCTTCACGGAAGGGAACTCTGGGGCAACATGCTCGGCTCGACAGACTTCCCCAGCGACGACGACTGCCACGCCCTCGTCGCGAACCTGCAATTCCCCGCCATCCGAGACAGGCTCATAGCCGACATCCCTGGGATGGACGAACCCATGCAGCACATCCTGTTCGCCCAAACCACACAGGCCCCGAAGTGGTCGCGCATCGAATGGGCACAACATCTCCTCCTGCACGCGTACACCCGGACCTCCCCCGAACACGCAGCACCGGTCCTCACTGCGATTGGCTACATCAACTGGTGGGAAGGCAAGGGCAGCAAAGCACACCAATTCCTCCAACTCGCCCTCGATACCGACCCCGCCTACCGCCTCGCCCGCCTCAGCGACCAAATGGTCGGCTCCGGCATCGTCGCAGGCTGGAACATGGACAAGAGCACGGCTTACAAAGCACTACCGTTCGACATGCCCTAATTCATGTCCCCGTAAGACGAAGGCAGTGTACTTCCTGTTAACTAGTGACAGTGAATCTTCCCTCCCGGCGGCTTCGCCAGCGAGCCACGGCTCCGACATCCCGCTACCGAGCAGATGTGGTTGACGGAATCTCCATTATCGGTTCTGGGAAATGGCCGAGGCAGGGAGCCCTGGAAGGGGCTCCAGGAGTACTCTTCGCTGCTGTCCGGTTCGGCCCATTCCCGGGCCGCGACGAGGTGTCCCTCAGCGGGCAGGCCCTGCTTTTTTGCAGCCGGGAATCTGCTGTAGGTGCGGCCGACGACCGTTTTGTCTGAGTTTGACCGGCCAAGGCTGCAGCGGAAGCTGCGGGAACTCTTGCTTCCTGCAGATCGGATGCCGACCGTTATGGCCATGCCTATGGACTAGTTTGTCGTATCGCAGAATGCACGCTGTGGCAGTGAAGAATTCAAGCCGCCATGATCTCTATCGGGCCGCTGCCTGGTGGGAAGCTTTACTGTTCCTGCAAGTAGTAAGTAACCGCACTTTGCGGGTGGGGCGTCCAGCAGTGAGGCATCGCACTCCAGACCCACCTACACGGCGGTGGCGTCGGCGCCATCTGCACGCCAGCTCCCCCGGCCCGTGCCAGGTCGAGGTCAAGCGGCTTCACGTAGACAGCCGAGGGATTAAAGGTGGGTGTGCGAGTCCAGTGCGACGCGAAGTGGTCAACATTCCTAGGGACTCAGTTACTGCGGGTACCGATTCCGGAACCTTTTCGGCTGGGGAGCAAATGAATGGAACCGCTCAGAGTTGGCGGTGGCAAGGGTGTTGTGGGTCTCGAGCCACCAGGTCTTATCCACCTTGTCTGGGATCCCGATGTTCGTTTCCGAGCTGTCAGCGCGCTCCGAAGCTCCCATTGCTTGCTGGACACCCACATCAACAACTTGCTAGACAGCCCCTTTTAACCCGGTCTCTAATCCCATCAGCTTTGTGTACACCCCAAACTGACAAACCCGAGTGTTAGGTCGGACCTTCCTCTGAGAAGACCTTAGAACACTGTCGGAAAGGACGAGGGTCGGAGGCTGTGGTCAACCGCTGCCGGCTCGGCCTGAGGCGATGTTGGTCGCCGAGGAAAGGTCATCATTTAGGCTCTGGTATGAAGGACCTTGACGTGCCTTGTAGGTGTCTTCTCGACGAGGCGTCGGTGCTGTGGGCCTTCCATCGTCAGCCAGAGGACGTGCCCGTTTGTTGTCACGTCCTCCACGTGGCCTTTGTCGAGGATCTTTCCCTGTTCGTAGATCTCAATGTTCTGGCCAACGAGCAGCGTCCAATCGTCTTCAGGTTGCCGCATGGTGAAGTCACCCGTCGTGGGAGCGTGCTGGGAATGACTGCGGGAGGTGGTGTCCATGAGGATTCCTGGTAGTCGATGCCGTGCGGAGCCAGCGGGTGTTCCCGACCTGCGGGGACTCTGTGGTGCAGCGGGAAGGCGCCGGCAGCCATGCGGGCACCTCCCCGGAGCCTTCCGGAACTGGCTCTTATTGCACGGACCAGGCACCGTCTGAGGGCAGGACAGCGCCGGAGATGTTCGTTCCGTCATCACTAAGCAAGAAGGTTATCGATGCGGCTAACTGGGATGCCTCTGCCACGGGAGGAATCATCTGCATGAACGGGCCGAGACGTTTCGCGCCGAGTTCTGAGCGGAAGGTGGCTTCGATTCTCGTCGCGACCGGACCCGGGGCTACTGCATTGACCCTGATACCTTGCGGGGCGTACATGAAGGCGGTACTGCGCGTCATGCCGAGAACGGCATGTTTGGAGGCGGTGTAGGCCACTCCGGCGGAGTTGCCGCGCAGGGCGGCCTCGGACGCAACGTTGACAATTGATCCCCGTTCCGCGGCGATCATCGCGGGGATCACGGCCCGGGTCAGGCGGAACATCCCATCGACGTTGACCGCGAACACTCTGGTCCAGACGTCGTCGGACACTTCATGCAGCGGCGTCATGTCGTCCATAATCCCTGCGACGTTTGCGAGGGCGTCAATCCGTGCTCCGGCTGCGTTGATGATCCTGGCAATGTCCTGATCCTGGGTGATGTCCGCCTGCACCGGGACGATGTCCGCCTCGGGGTGGGCACTGGCCAGCTCGTCGAGCCGGTCAGCGGCGATGTCTACAGCGACGACCCTCCCCCCTTCCCGCGCGATCCTGGAAGCGGTGGCGCGTCCGATGCCCGAGGCGGCCCCGGTGACGATCACGGTCTTGCCGGAGAACCGCCCGTCCGAGATCCGTTCAGCCCACTGCCCTGCCTGCGCAGTGGCGTCGTCGTCTTCCGTGTCGTTCTCTGGGAGTACTCCCGCGTTGACTTCGCGCACCAAGTGATCCAGGTCTGCTTGCGGAAACTGGGCCCCGCCCAGTTCGACCAGCTTTTGGAGGGCGAAGTGTTCGATGGGTTTGAGGGCTGTTTCGTCCTGCCCTGCAGCCGCGAGCATTCCCCTCAGCAGCGGGCCGCCCGCCGGATGGTCAAGCCATTCCCGGATGGAACGGGAACCGGTGAGTGCTTGTGTGGTTTCGGTCATTTTGCTCCTTCCAGAGCGTGTACGGAGGAAGTTGTTGTCTTTTCGTTGTCGGGTGCTGCTGTTTGGTTGGCTGAGGGTTTGGTGCCGGCGAGTCCGGTCCAGCGGGAGCGGAGGGTGTGGGCTGCGGCTTTCGGCTTGCGGTCCCTGGTGAAGATGCCTTTTCTGTTGCCGTCCACACGGTGGATGCCGTTGGAGGTTTGGAAGTCGGCGAAATTCCAGACGTGTTCTCCGATGAAGGCCTCGATCCTGTCAAAGACGCGGTGGTTCATGGTGAGGTAGGACTGCTGGTATTCCTCGCTCCAGGGCAGGTCCCACACCGAGTGCTGCCCTGGCATGGTGTCCGCCCCGTACTCGCTCATCATGACGGGTTTGCCGAACGCCTCCACCCAGCCGCGCAGATCGGCTTCGAGGTACTGCTCGGCCGTTGCAAGGTCACCGGTGAATACGTACCAGCCGTAGTAGCGGTTGATGCTGAGGACGTCGAAGAGGTCGGCGATCTTGTCGTTCTGGAAGGTGGCGAACATAACCGCCGCGTAGGTCAGCGGACGGGTGGGATCCAGTTCCCGCGCGAGCTTCACAAGAGGTTCGAAGAATTCCCGGGCTCCTTCCTCGTTGGAGGCCGGCTCGTTGGCGATGCTCCACATCACCACGCTGGGGTGGTTCTTGTCCCGGGCGATCACTTCACGAAGGTGCTGCGCGTGCGCGGCCTGGGTCTCATGGTTGAAAGTTTCGGGAGAGAAGGTCGGCTTGGGGCCTATCCCGGTGAGTCCGCCCTGGACTCCCAGGTTCAGGCCGACGGCAGCCGTCTCGTCGACGACAACGATGCCGTGGCGGTCCGCGAATTCCAGAACCTCCTCGGCGTAGGGGTAGTGCGAGGTTCTGAACGAGTTCGCGCCCACCCAGTCCAGGAGCTGGAAGTCGTGTACCAGGTAGGCGTTGTCGTGACCCTTGCCACGGACTGCCGTGTCCTCGTGTTTGCCGAACCCGGTGAAGTAAAACGGTTTGCCGTTGATGAGGAATTCGGTCCCAGTGACCTCGAGGGTCCTGACGCCAAACGGTTCGGTGTAACTGTCAATCACCTCGTTGCCCTCGACGAGCTCGACCACAAGGTCGTAGAGGTAGGCGGCGCCCGGCTGCCAGAGATTGACGCTGTCGATGGCGAGAGTTCCGCTGCTTCCGTGCGCCGTGGCGACTTCATGTCCTGCGGCGTCGATGGCGCGGACACGGACGCCGGTTTCGTGGCTGGCCGTTACGGAATAATCGACGATACCGGTCTGGCCGATGACACCGGTGACGATGGTGATGTCGCTGATGTGGCGTCGTGGTTTGCTGTAGAGCCACACCGACCTTGCCAGGCCGGCGTAGTTGTAGAAGTCATGCAGGTAGGTTTGCTGGCGCCGCCCGTCCCGGGTGGCGGTGATGCTGCCCGGGGGAATGGTCTCGCTGGTCAGCTCGTTGTTCACCCCGACCGTGAGACGAAATTCCCCGCCGGGGGTGACGTGGTCGGTGATGTCGGCCTCGAAGGGCGTGTAGCCACCGACGTGCCGGGCGACCAGAACGTCGTCGACGTAGACTTTTCCTTCGTGGGTGGCTGCGTCCAGGCGGAGAAGCACGCGCTCCCCTGCCCAACCCCGCGGCACACGGACTGTTCGCTGGTACCACACCCATCCCACGTGGTCGCGGATCTTCTGATCGGTGAAGAGGTCGTTGTAACTGGCCGGCACGGGGGCCTCAAGCTGGGTTTCCAGGGTCCCGGTCCAGGGCTCGCGGACATCTGCGTCGGCGACGGCGAAACGCCAGAGCCCGTCGAGGTTTACAAGTTCTCGGGTGGTGGTGGGGCGGGGTTTTAGCACTGGGTGTCCTCCTGGTGATTATTGGTACGGGTTGATGATGTGGGGTGGTTCGCGCAGCAGCGGGCCATCCTTCGATTCAGGCGTGTGTGATGTGGCCATCACTTTCAGAGGTTGCGGCGGCTTCCTCAACCTGATGGCGGATGGTGTCCAGGGTTCGGAATACGGCAATGGTGTGGGACGCGGGATGTGTCGGGTGCTGGGTTGCTCCGGAGCGGATCGCTTCGCCGGCGGCGCGGAGCATGGGGACGTATCCGTTGCCTTCGCGGTGATGTTGTATCGGGTCCGGGGCGAACATTGTGGCCCAGGATCCCCCATGGACAAGGAGGGTTGTCGATGTCCAAAACATGCCCGGGAGTGTGATCCATCCCTTGGTGCCGGTGATCGCAGCGGACGGATCGAGGAATTCGGTCATTGAACTCGCGCATTGGGCGAACCGGCCGTCCTCGAACTCAAGGGTGAAGTGTTCGGCGAAGTCGAGGCCGTCGGCTCTGAGCCGTCCGCGGGCGTGGATGCTTGCCGGTTCACCAAAGATGGTGTGGGCCAGCGTGACAGGGTAGATGCCCTGATCCAGAAGTGTTCCGCCGCTGCGTGCCACGTCCCACCTGCTGCCGCCGTCGGGGATCAGGGGAAAGCCGAACCCGGCACGCAGGCTTGCTGGTGTTCCGATGATCCCGGACTCCAGGAGTTCAACAAGGTGCTGGAACGCGGGATTGAACTTCATCCACATGGCCTCCAGGAGGAACAGGCCCCGGTGTTCAGCGAGGGCGAAGAGTTCCTGGACCTCGCGCGTGTTCGTGGCCATGGGCTTTTCGATGATCACATGTTTGCCGGCGTTCAGCGCTTGGCGGGCCATCGCAGCGTGGGTGGCAAAGGGCGTGGCGAGATACAGCGCGTCAACCAGGGGATCGGTGATCAGTGATGTGTAGTCGTTGGTCGAACGCGGGAGACCAAATTCCTCGGCGAACCGGGCCGCCTTGGTGTGGTCCCTGCTGAACACAACCTCTACGTGGTTGCCGGGAATGAGCTGCAGATCGGGCACGATGCTGCGGGAGATGGTGCCGGTCCCGGCGATGGCCCACCGCAAAGTGCCGTGGGGATGAGACGACGTTCCGTTCATGGGTTTCCCTATCAAAGTCGGGGGTTTATGGGTTGAAGAAACTCGTTAGGAAGGGCACCTGCTGCCCGACGTAGCCGCCTATGACCCGGCAGAGGGGTCCGTGGCATCTGCCAGGTATTCGAAGCGCTCCACGCGCGCCGGTCCGTCAAGGGCTTCCAGTCCGATGACTCTTCCCGTGAATCCGCCGGCGACTTCCGTGGACAGGTACCGGCCATCAATGGTCGCCAACACGTGGAAGTTGTCCGCTATGTAGCCCAGCTCAACCCGGTCCGGCCCTGTACGGGCACCATGCTGCTGCGGATTTCCTCGTGTCCGGAGCGCCAAAGGCGCTGTCGGCGGGATGCCGGTCGCTGATGCGAGAGTCTGGTCCAGAGGCCCAATGACAGCACGGGCGGATATGACGTTACCGCGGCGCTCAACCCCCGCCCAGTGTGAGTCGTCGATGCGGAGGATGAGGGCCAGGTTACCGGCGGGCGCGTCCACGGTCACCTGCCACTGGGCGTCCTGTGCCCTGACGGCGAGCAGCCGTTTGGCTTCCCTGTCCTCGGCCCTGCGTCCTGGGTCCAGGGTGAGGCCTCCGTTTCCGTTGGACCGGCAGAAACTGCCGGGAGGAACGCCCGGGGAAATCCAGCGCGGATGCAATTCCGGCTTGGTGAAGTCGTCAATGAAAGAGGTGGTTGTCTGGGGTTCCGGGTAACGGTCCGGGATGATTACGGGCCACTCGTTGGACCAGTCCACGCCGGAGAGGAACGTCTCGCGTCCGTTGACGTGGAAGCGCGGGAATTCCCCTCGTGGACGGACGCCCAGATAGACCATGGCCCAGGTGCCGGCGCGGAGTTCGACCAGGTCGGCGTGGCCGGTGTTCTGTACCGGGTGGGAGGTGCTGCGGTGCGTGAGGATCGGGCCGTCGGGATGAGCCTCGTAGGGCCCCGTGACCGTACGGGCGCGGCCTATGGTGACCGCGTGGCCGGGACCTGTTCCGCCTTCTGCGACGAGGAGATACCACCACCCGTTCTTGCGGAACAGGTGCGGGCCTTCCGGGGAGGAGAGCCCGGTTCCCCGCCAGATCAGTTCGGTTTCGGACAACAACTGGCCGGTGAGCGGATTGACCAGGGCGTGCGCGATGCCGCCCCTTGGGTCAGCCCAGGCGAGGTGGCAGTTGCCGTCTTCATCCCAGGACAGGTCCGGGTCCCAGCCGATGGCACCTGTGGTGTAGACGGGGTCACTCCAGGGGCCGGACGGGTCCTGGGCGTGAACGATGAGGTGCCCCTTGGCAACGTCCGTGATGTTGGTCGTTGCCATCCAGAACCTTCCGTCGTGAAAACGGATGGTGGGCGCGTAGATGCCTTTGCCGGCCCCGGAGAGGCCGGGGCTGACATTGAGCTGGCTTTCGCGGTCCAGGACGTTACCGATCTGTCGCCAGGTGCGCAGATCCCTGCTGGTGAATATTGGTACGCCCGGGAAGTACTCGAAGCTGGAGTTGATGAGGTAAAAGTCATCACCTGCCCGGCAGATCGACGGGTCAGGGTGGAAACCCGGAAGTATGGGTGCTGCCCCCATTATGCGACTCCAGCCTGGACGTTCTGTTCGCGGTGGAGCTCGGCGAGCCGGTGGCGTTCGGCGCGGCGTTTCTCCTGTTCCACGGGGTCTGCGATCGGCGCCGCGAGCAGCAGTTTCTGTGTATACGGGTGTTCCGGGGTGGACGTGACCAAGTCCGCTGGTCCTGTTTCCACGACGTCTCCCCTGTAGACGACACTGACGCGGTGGCTGATGTGGCGTACGGCTGCCAGGTCGTGGGAGATGAACAGGTAGGCGACTCCGGTCTGGCGTTGAATGTCGATAAAGAGATTCATGACCCGGGCTTGGGTGGAAAGGTCCAGGGCCGAGACGGGCTCATCGCAGACGATGAGTTTGGGTTCGGGGGCCAGGGCGCGGGCGATGGCGACTCTTTGACGCTGGCCGCCGCTGAACTCCCGCGGCAGGCGCTCGGCAGCGTCGCGCGGGAGACCTACCTGGTCCAGCAGCTTTTGGACGCGGGTTCGTGCTTCGCGGGCTGCTGCTCCTTGGACTATGAGGGGTTCGCTCAGGGTATCCCCGATGGTCAGTGAGGGGTTCAGCGAGGTATAGGGGTCCTGGAAGACGACCTGGATGTCTTTGGACAGGATTCGGCGGTCTTTAGGGCTGGCGTGGGTGATGTCGGAGCCTTGAAAGGTGATCCGTCCCCCGCTGGGCTTCACCAGACCCAGGACCGCCCGGCCGATGGTGGTTTTCCCGGATCCGGATTCGCCCACGACGCCGAGCGTTTCTCCCTCGCCGATGCTCAGGGAAACCCCATGCAGGACCTCGGTGGACTTGGGACGGAATCCGCGGTCGGTGAATGCGACGCGAAGGTCAGTCACGTCCAGTAGTGGCGTCGTCATGATTTTCTCTCCCCAGAAGCCGCCGCGACGGGCACGGGCGGGTCGGTTCGTACGGTGTGTTCGTCAAGGATCGAGCCCAGGAGCAGTTGGGTGTATGGGTGCTTGGGTTCGCGGAGCAGCTCCATGGCCGTGCCCGACTCGACAATCTGGCCGTCCTGCATGACGGCGATCCGGTCGCAGATGTCCGCGACCACGCCGAAGTTGTGGGTGACGAGCAGGACCGCCATGTTCAGTTCGGCCTGGAGGTCCCGTAGCAGGTCCAGGATTTCGGCCTGGACTGTCACATCGAGCGCGGTGGTGGGTTCATCGGCGATGAGAAGCTTCGGACGGCTTGCCACCGCTCCGGCAATCAGGACGCGCTGCGCCATTCCGCCGGAAATCTGGTGCGGGTAGGACCCGAACGTTCGCGGGGGATCCTGGATTCCGACGCGCTCCAACAGTGCGAGCACCCTGGCTTTCGCTTCCGCCCCGGAGATGCGGGCGGATGCGCGGAGGCCCTCCACGAGTTGCGCGCCGACAGTGTACGAGGGGTCAAGGTTCGACATGGGTTCCTGCGGTATGTAGGAGATCCCGCGGCCGCGCAGGGCGCGCAGGTCCTGCTCCCGGAGGCCGAGCAGTTCCCGTCCCTCGACCTGAATGGAGCCACGGACCACCACCGCCTCCGACGGGAGCACCCCCAGGACAGAGAAGGCGGTTTGGGTCTTCCCTGAACCGGACTCACCGACCAGGCCGAGGATCTCCCCTGCGCGAAGGTTGAGGCTGACCCCTTTTACGACCTCCTTCAGTTGCCCCGACGGCGTGGGGTAGGCAATTGCCAGGTCCTTCACGGACAACAGCTCTCCTGAACCGTCGCTGCCGGCGCCCTGTGTTGTGTTCTGGACACTGGGCCTGGCCGATTTTGCGGGTTTCAGTTTCACACCCTCGAAGGCGTCCCGCAGGGAGTTGCCGAGCAGTACGAGGGATGCCGTGAGGGTTCCGAGCAGGACACTGGGCCAGATGAATTGGGTCGGGTCCACGTACAGGTTGGTGAAGCCGTCCGCGATCATCGCGCCGAAGCTGGGAACGAGGTGCGACCCGACTCCCAGGAAGGCCAGGCCGGACTGGAGGCTGATGGCGGAACCGGCCAGGAAGGCGGTGGCGATGATGATGGGGCCGCGGACCACGAAGAGGACGTGCCGGCCCAGGATGCGGAGGTTGGAGAGCCCGGATACTCGGGCGGCATCCACGTACAGTTCATTCTTCACCCCGACAACGAGGTTCCGTACGAGGCGGTAAATCCCGGGTGAGAGCAACACACCAAAGATGAGCATGGTGGCGCGGTAGTCGCCCTTGGTGATCGGCATCAGGACGATGAGCAGCAGCAGCCCGGGGAAGGTCATAATGAGGCTGAAGACCCATTCTGTCGCGCTGCGCAGCCGCCGTCCGAAGTAGCCCCCGATCAGGCCGAAGGTCACGCCAATGACGAGGGCGACGCTCGCGCCGATGAGGGCTGCGATGATGCTTGTGTTGATTGAATGCAGGAGCCGGGACGCGATGTCGCGGCCGTTCTGATCAGCGCCCAGCGGGTACCCGGGCGTTCCTGGCACTGCGTTGATTGCGTTGAGTTGGGCCTCGTTGGGGTCGTGGGGGCCGATCCATGGGGTCAGGAGTCCGAGGACGATGATGACCAGCAGCAGCGCGGAGGTGATGACCGCTTGGGGGTCCCTGAGGAGTTTCCGCAAGGGAGATTTCCTTGGCGGGGTGGCCAGCCCGGGGTCGACGCTGAGTTCTTCGATGCTCAATAGATTCTCGCCTTCGGGTTGAGCCAGCCGTTTGCTACATCGGTAATGAGGTTCACCGTCACCACGAGCATGACGCCGAACAAAGTGATGCCCATGATGACGGGGATGTCGCCTTGGAGGGAGGCGTTGAACGCGTACTGGCCGTACCCGGGCAGCGCGAATACGTTTTCGATGATGAGCGCGCCGCCGAGCATTTGGATGAATTCGAGGGACAGGACGGTCAGTGCCGGGCTCGCTGCGTTCCGCAGCGCGTGGCGGAGCACGATGGACCGCGTCCGGATTCCACGTGTTCGCAGCGTGCGTACGTAGTCCTTGCGGAGTTCACCGATCATCGATCCGCGTATTTGCGCGGCCATGTTGGCCACTCCTCCGATGACGAGCACGATCACCGGAATGGTGATCGAAGCCGCCCACTTTGCGGGGTTTTGCGCGAAGGGGGTGAACCCGGTTGCCGGAAGCAGCTTCAGGTTCACAGCGAGGACTGCCACGAGGGCGATGGCAATGAGCAGCCCGGGAACGATGTGGCCAATCAGTGACAAGCCCTGGGATACTTTGTCGGCCACGCCGCCGCGTGAGGCTGCCCAGACCCCCAGGGCGACGCTGATGATCACCGTGATGATCAGCGCGGTAACGACCAGCGAAAGGGTGACACCCAAACGCGAAGCGACTGCGGGTGCTACGGGTTGGCTGGTGAAGAGGGAAGTGCCGAAGTTGCCAGTCAGTACTGATCCGAGCCAATCCAGGTATTGGACAAGGGAGGGCCGGTCGAAGCCGAGCTGGGTCATAAGGTCTTTGATGGACTCGGGAGTCGCTGCGCTCCCCAGCCGTTCGCGGGCCACGGATTCCAGCGAGCCGCTGAGGAGGAAGAACGTGATCATGGTAACCAGCAGCGCGAGGACGATGCCTGCGCCAAGGCGGCGCAGCGCGTACCCGATCATGCGCTGCCCCGGGATGTTTCCACTGGCATCTTTGAGCTCCTTGTGGTGGGGGTGACGGAAACGAGGGATGGCTGGCAAGGCCCGGCCCGCGCCGGGCCTTGCCAGGTTGTGAAGCTAGTGGCCCGATACCGCGAAGTCACGGACGGTAGGCAAAACGACCACCGAGGGGAGGAAGTCGACGCCGGGGGCGGTCGCCCAGAGGGTGCCGACATAGGCGATAGGGGCGTTCAGCGCGTGCTTGACGGTGTATTCGCTGATCTTTTTGTAGAGGTCCGCTCGTGCGCTGTCATTTGGCTCGTTGGCGACGTCCTGGAGCAACTTGTCGAATGCAGGGTCCTCCCACTTGAAGGGGTTCAGGAACGCCTGGGGGGTGTACATGTCCCCCACTTCCCGGCCCGCTTCGTTCAGGCCCGCAAACCAGAGCACGGCGGGATACTTTTTGGAGGCAACGGACGCGGCGGTGTTCTGCGGGGGTACCGGCTCCCACGTGACCTTGATCCCGATGTCAGCCAATGCCTGGGTGATGACGGGCTCAAAGTTCTGCGAGACGACGGTGCTGGGCATCGTCATCGAGAACCCGTCCGGGTAGCCGGCCTCTGCGAGAAGTTTGCGCGCCTTCTCCTTATCGAACCCATAGGTGCCCTCGAGGGCGGAGTTGTATGCGTCCCCGTTGGGGTTGAATACCTGGTCCGTCGGTTTGCCGACGCCGTTCAGGAGCGCTTTCACGATCTGCTCCCGGTCAAAGGCCAAGTTGATGGCCTGTCGGACCCTCTCATCTGCCAGTGCCGGGACGAGTTCGCCCTTCCGGTCAGCCAGGACCAGCACGAGGGCAGCAGTAGCCTGCACCTCCTTCACCGTGAACCCGGCGCCTTCGGCCTGTTTCCGCTGCGGAGCCTGGATCAGAGCCGCTTTGACTTCGCCTGCCTGGAGCGCGTTGTATTGTGCGGTCCGGTCCGCGATGACCTTCACCTTGACCGTTTTGAAGGGGAATGCTGCCGCGTTCCAATAGTCGTCACGCCGCTCCATGACGTACTCGGTACCGTCAGTTGTGGCGTCGGACAACACGTAGGGACCCGACCCGGTCGGGCGAAGCTTCGTTGTTGCCGAGGACAATGATTGAGCATCCCCGATGACGCCCGTCGCCTGTGCCAGGTAGTTCAACAGGGACGGCTCCGGTGAGGACAGTTGAAGAACAACTGTTGAAGCGTCGGGCGCCGAAACGGATGTCACTTTTGCAAGCTTGGACTGCTGCTGGCCAGGAGTGGTCCGTGTGCGTTCGAGGGTGGCGACAACGTCCTTGGACGTCACCGGAGCCCCGGTACTGAACTTCAGGTCGCCACGAAGTTTGAGGGTCAAGGTGCGCAGGTCATCCGAGTATTTCCAGCTTTCAGCCGCGTTGGGCTGGACCTTTCCGTTCTTGTCAACCATCAGCAGTGTGTCGAAGATCGACGCCCACACGTAGGACTGCTGCCCCTCGGCAAGTTGTGATGGGTCCAGGGACGCCGGCGGCGCCTGCACGGCAATGCTCAGCTCTTGATCACGGGACGGTGCCTGCTGCGGGGACGAGTCAGCGGCGGGCGATGAGCAGGCCGCGGTCGCCAGCAGCGCAGCAACAGCCGTTCCGGCGGACGCCGCGCGTGTCAGCGATTTCACTCGGGACAAGATGGAAATCATGTCGGGAGACTCCTTTGTCATTTGGGGTGTAAGGACAGTGCGTATTTGTGGACCAAAGTCGGATCATGGAATTTGTGGTGAGCCGCATCACAATGAAAGCATTCAAAGATCTTTAAGACAATCGGTTGACAACAAATTTCAGCAAATTTGTTTCCGTGTCATAAACAGTGCCCAAAAGATTAATTGGGCGCAGCAAAACAGCCCACAAGTCGCGCATTTGCACGGCGCAGCGCAGGCCACCAGAAGAAATATTGGAGAATTATGGCAACGGCTAAGGTTGACCGGCCGGGTTAACTGGGTGCCCCAATTGCACCAGCAGGGCATGAAAATACTAGATTTGGGATATTACCTCTGTAATTTTTCGCTGAGCTTCCATTACGGGCTGCCCCGTCAGTGCTTTAAACGCTTGAGAAACTTCCGACGCCACGTCGAAGGTGGGATTGATCAGCCATTGCAAGCGCAGCCCGCTCCAAACGGCCACCACCTGGCGGGCGACGACCTGAGGATCCAAGCCCGGCAGTGCAAAACCGTCGGCCTGCCGCCTTTGGATACCCTTGGCGAACTCGGCAACTGCGCGCTCCTGGTGGTCTTTGAGGAAGTTGTGTGCCGGATGGTCGGGGTTCACCGCTTCGGCGCTGAGCGCGAAGAAGAGCCGCGTCACGGCACGATCCTCCGAGCTAAGTCCCGCAAGCGCCCGCGAAGGCCACTCATGCCTTTGCCCGTCACTGCCCAGGAACTGCTGCGTCAGCAAGGCCCGGCTGTCCTGATTGGCCAACTCCATGGCCGCAACGAGGATGTGATCACGCGTAGGGAAGTGGTACAGCATTGCGGTCTCGCTCATACCGGAACGGGACGCAACTTCGGACGTCGTGAGGGCGCGATGACCCTTCTCAAGAACGATGTCCAGGGCGGCACGCGCAATTGCCGACCGCCGTTCAACTGTCTTGGCGTAAGGCTTTCGCGTCCGCGTCGTCGACTCCATAGCTGAATATTATCGGAAAACCGAGCAGCACACTATAGTTATCCGCTTCCAATCCAGATACACCGCACGGGAAAGTACCTCTGAAGCTAAAAACAGAACCGTACTCAGAAATGGCGTTCGAATGACGGCGCCGGCGTTCGCCAGCTGCATACCTTCCTGACCGCGGCAGCCCGAGCGAACCCTATGCTGCCAGGAGGCGCCCACTGGAGCCGCGCAGGACCAGCTCCGTTTCAGCGAGGAGTGTTTGGGTCTCGCCTTGAGATCCACCCAGGAGGTCCAGCATCAGCCGGGTCGCCAGAGAACCACATTCGCCCAAGGGAGAGCGAATGGTCGTCAAGGCCGGGGTGGTGAAGTCGGCGCCAAAGATGTCATCAAACCCCACGATGCTCAGGGCATCGGGCACCAGGATTCCCGCAGCCTGCAGCTCCTGCATCAACCCTATGGCCAGGAGATCGTTATAGGTCATGACAGCAGTGGCACCGCTTTCCAACACCGCCCGGGCGGCCCGACGGCCACCTTCCAGAGTGGGCTTCGTCGACTCCAGCCGTGTGGCCGCCAGCTTCGACCACTCACACGCCGCCTGAATTCCCTCCCACCGGCGGTCAGACATCCAGGAGCGGGGAGGACCGGCAACATACACCAGCTTCTTATGGCCATGGGAGGCCAGGGCCCGGACAGCTTGGCCTATCCCCTTTGCTGTATCCGGGACAACGCAGGTGACGCCCTGAATCTCCCGGTGGATCACCACGACATGCTTGTCACGGGCAAGACCCCGAATGTCCTCGTCTTCCATGCGGGGACTGGCGAGGATGACGCCATCCACAGTTCCAAGCATGCGGCGCGCCGCCGTCAATTCCGCGACCCCGGACTCGTCCGATTCGGCAAGCACCAGGGTGTAATCCTGCCCGGCAGCAGACTTTGCCGCACCCCGGATAATTTCGAAGAACGTTGGATTGGTAATATCAGCGACGATCAATCCCAAGTTTTTGGTCTGCCCGGACTGAAGTGCACGAGCAAAAGGGTTCGCGCGGAAGTCCAATTCTTGAACCGCGTCCTCGACGAGTTTCTGTGTTTTCAGACTGACCCGGCCGGGCTTATTAAGTGCTCGGGAAACCGTTGATGGATTTACGCCTGCCAATTTAGCAATATCGTATATTGTTACCGACGATGATCCCCCGCCCCCACTCGCCTTAAGCGCTTTCACCTGCGTTCGATCGACCTCTTTTCCGTGGTCAGGGGTCATAGCACAATGGGGCTTTCCTGAAGGCGGTATTTAGGCGGCCGCGCGAAGAGCAGAAGTCCGGTTCCATGGCGGTCATACAATTCTTCTCCGAGTGGTTTTCTGGTATCAGATGGTTTGTCCTGCGTCGGCGAGGAGTGTGCTGCCGGTCATGATGGTTGACAGGTCGCTTGCGCAGAAGAGGACGACGCGCGCGATGTCATCCGGGGTGCCCATGCGGCCGATGAGGCTGTTGGTCATCACCGCCATGGTTTGGCCGGAGTCTTCGTGTGGCGCGTGTGCTGCTGCCGCGGCCATATTGCCCTCGGTGGGAACGAAGGTGGGTGCGACGCCGAGGACGCGGATTCCGAGGGGCGCGAATTCGAGGGCCATCTGTTTGGTCATTCCGCGGACGGCGTGTTTGGATCCGACGTAGGCGGAGAGCCCGGGAGCTGTCCCGGTGAATCCTGCGGTGGAGACGATGTTGATGATCACCCCGCCGCGGTTGTCGCCGGTCATGTGCCGTGCTGCTTCCCGGGACCCGTTGAAGACGCCGCGGGTGTTCACGGCGAAGACCTGTTCCCAGGTGCCGTCCGGTGTTGCCAGGATCGGAAGGCTGGGAAAGATTCCGGCGTTGTTCACCCAGATATCGATGCCATCAAATTCTTCGGATGCTGTTTTAGCGGCGGCGCCGACCGATTGTGAGTCGGTAACGTCCATGGCTGCCCCCAGTGAGCGCACCGGGAAGCGGGCAGCAATATCGTCGGCACTGGCCTGGGCCCGTTCGGCGTTGATGTCGCCGATGAGGATGTTGGCACCGGCTTCTGCAAGCCGGAGCGCGATCGCTTTTCCGAGCCCTTGCGCCCCGCCCGTGACGACGGCGTTCCGGCCGGCCAGTGAAAGGAGGTTTGCCAGTGGTGTTGCGGACACGTCCGCGAAGGCGGTTGTCATGAGCGGACCCCGGCGCCCAGTTCGTTGTGCTGGGCCACGCGGCCGAGCCAGGCGAGGCTTGGTTTGGGGGTGCGGGTGAAGGAGTCCCTGTCGACGGATACCAGGCCGAAGGTGGGCTCCCAGTGTCCCCATTCGAAGTTGTCCAGGAGTGACCAGTGAAGGTAGCCGCGCACGTCGATTCCTTCAGCGATGGTTTCGTGAAGGCCGGCGAGTGCTTCGGTGGTGTAGCGGATCCTTTGGTTGTCATCGGCGGTCGCGATCCCGTTCTCGGTGACAAGGACGGGAACGCCTTCGGTGATGTCCCAGGCGTGGCGGACAGCCATGCTGAGTGCGTCGGGGCGGTAGGCCGTGCCGACCAGGGTGTTGTCGGGGCGGGGCGGGTGCGGGACGAGGCCGTTGGCGTCCACTTCCTGGCTGGAGTAGGCCTGGACGCCAACGAAGTCGTCGCCGCGGCTGCCCTCCCAGTAGACGTCCTCTTTGCCGTACCGGATTTCACGGAGCTTTTCCTCCCCGCCGGGGGCCGGGGTGAGGGCTCCGGCGGCGATGGTCCATCCGACCTTGGCGGTGGTGCGTGCCCGAATGATGTCCCGGGCGGCATGGTGGATCGCGGTGAAGGTGCGGCCGATTTCGGGATCCGCGTACGTGAGGAATTCACCGTGCGACTGTTTCTGCTCGCCTTCACCTTCAACGGTGGGGCTTTGCCATTGGGCTCCTTGGGTCTGCTGCATCCGACGCATGGCGGTCATGATGGCCGCCTGCATGTTCGGCTCGTTCATAGTCACCACCCACTTGACGCCCTCCAGGATGCCCGTGGCTGCGGTGACGTAGCGCTGGAACTTTTCGGAGGCATCCGGTGCCAGCCAGCCGCCGTCGTTCGCGAACCATTGCGGAGTGGTGAAGTGCTGCAGGGTGACCACCGGCGTAACGTTCCGCTCGAAGCAGTACTCGATCATGCGGCGGTAGTGGGCGAGCTCGGCCTTGGAGAAGTGCCCGGGGACCGGTTCGATCCGGGACCATTCGAGGCTGAACCGGTAGGACGTCAGGCCGGCGTCGGCGAGGAGCGCGATGTCCTCCCGGTGGCGGTGGTAGCTGTCGCAGGCGTCGCCGGAGAGTTCCATGCCGGGCATGGTCAGTTCTCGGGCCCACCAGTCGCTGTTCACGTTGTTGCCTTCAATTTGGTGGCCGGCAGTTGCGGCGCCCCATAGGAAGCCGTCGGGGAAAGTAGCCATATCATCCTCTTCGTTAAGTGTCGTGCCGCCCTGTCGGGGGCAGTTTTCAAACTGTTGCCGCTGAGCGGCGCGGGTCTGCTGTGCTTGTTTGCGCGAAAGCGCCGGCGGCACGAAACCTGCCGGGGCCAGCGGCGTATTCGGTGCCGTTGGGGAAGACGATGCGGGCGGTAGTGCCCGCGGGTATGTCGGCGTCGATACGTATTTCGTCACCGTCGAGCTGCCAGTGAACGCTGATCGTCCCGTTTGGCGTTTCGTGCGATCCGCGAGCCCACGTGAGGCTTGGACCAGGGGTTGGGGCGATGACGATGGACCGCCAGGCCACCGATCCGGAATCCTGCCGCAGGCCGAGCGTGTATTCGTGGAGGAATCGGAGAACGGTGCCCTTGCTGTAGTGGTTCAGGGAATCGTGGGCGTTGCCCTCGTGGTCGATGCCTTCCCAGGATTCCCAGATGGTGGTGGCGCCCTTGTCTACCATGTACAGCCACGACGGCGAACTGCTCTGCAGGAGCAGCTCGTACGCGACGTCCTCACGGCCGGCCTCAACGAGCACCGGCAGGAGGTCCCCCGTGGAGAGGAAACCCGTTCCCACATGTGTGTCCGCGTACCGGATCAGCTCGACGAGGCGGTTGGCGGCAGTGGCGCGGGCTACGTCGGGCAGGAGGTCGAATGAGAGCGCCCGGACATAGCTGGCCTGGCTGTCCGCGGCAGTGGTGCCGTCCTCGCGAAGGTAGGCGGCCTGCCATGCCTGCCGGACGGACTCCGCAACGGCCGCATACGTGGCTGCCTCTTCCGTCCGTCCCAGAACGTGGGCTGCCCGGGAAAGTGTTGCCGCGGACCGGTAGAGGTACGCGGTGCCGACCTCGCCCTTGTCTTCCATGAACCAGGCCATCGGGTTGTCCTGGACGGGGTCGATCAGTTTCCCGCTGGCGTCGCGCTTTTTCGGTTCGGTCCATTCGCCCCAGTGGAAGGTACCGTCCCAGAGGTACTCCTCGAAGGGTTCCGGTTCGGAAGCCGTCTGGGCCCGGGTGTGGTGGCGGCTGGTGCGTGCCTTGTCGAGGGCCCATTGGACCCACCGGGTCATGGCGTCCCAGTTCTCGGCGAGAACCGCCTCGTCCCCGTACTCCTCATAAAGGGCCCAGGGAACCGCGACGATCGCGTCCCCCCACCCGGCAGACCCGGTCATCATTGCGAACTGGTCATCGAGGTTTTTTTTAATGCGGCGACCGTCGGGGGAAAAGTTGGTGATCCGTCCGTCCTCAAGCTGGTCGTCGCGCACGGACCTCAGCCATTTCCGGCTGAACCCGAGCACGTCCCGCAATCTGGTGGCGGTGGAAATGAACACCTGGTAGTCCCCCGTCCAGGCCAACCGTTCCCGGGTGGGGCAGTCGGTCGGGACGTCGACGGCGTTCCCGAGGAAGCTCCATTCCCCGATGCTGTGCAGGCGGTTCACGTCCTCGTTGCTGCACGAGAAGTCTCCGGTCCGGCGAAGGTCCGTATGAACCACCTGCATGCTCAGCGTCGACGGATCCAAGGTGGCTCCGTCACGGCTGATGCGGGCGTATTGGAAGCCGTGGACCGTGTGCCGGGGTTCGAACACTGCGGCGGAGGGTCCGGCTGTCACTTCATCACGCTGCAGGAAGACTCGTATCGGTTCTCCCGGCCGGCGGGAATCAAGGTGGGAGGTTGAGAGGTCACCGTCCGGGCCGAGGTGTTCGCCGTACTCGATCACGGTGCGCGTGCCGTCTGGTCCGAGGTTCCCGAGGCGGATCCAGCCGGACGCGTTCTGGCCGAAGTCGGCCACCCATACACCCGGCCTGATCTCAGAAATGTGTTCCGGCGGGCGGGAGTCAATGACTCGGACCGGCGGTGCCGGTGACCAGTCGATGGGTGGTGTCTCTACCTGGCCGACGAGTACTTTTGACGTTGGTTGAGCAGGCTTGCGGAAGTCAACGCTTTGACCATCCATCAAGTCGGCGCGGGTCGTGGTCGAGGAGGCGCTCGTCCAGGTGCCATCCGTGAGGATCACCCGGCGGGTTCCGTCGCTGAGTTCGATATGCAGTTCTGCGCGTGTCCCGAGGGTGGTGCCCCAGCCGGCGGGCAGCCGGAACGCGCCGACCTGACCGCGGTACCAGCCATCGGACAGCTCAAAATCCACCTGGTTGTGCCCCGGCACCAGTGAGGACGCCACGTCGAAAGCCTGCGCGTATAGTGTGCGGTCATACGACGTCGACCCAGGGGAAAGTTCCGCGGTACCTGCCCGCTCGCCGTTGACAAACGCCGTGTAGACGCCGAGGGCTGTGGCGTAAAGCCGGGCTGATTTCACCTCAACCGGCAAGTCGAAGTGGGTACTGAGGATGTGTGCGGGCCGGTGGCCGTAGCCCGGGTCCACCGGCTCAGCCGGGGAGATCCAGGATGCGGTCCAGTCTGCGTCCAGCAGTCCGGCTTCGAAAGCGGACCAATCAGACCAGTCATCCGAGGCTGCTGCCCGAACCCGCCACTGGACCCGCTGTCCGCTGCGAAGAGGCCGCCAGGGCCAGAAGACGTACAGTCGCTGGTCCGTCGTCATGGTGGGCTGGGGTACGCCGTCGATGGTCGATTCGAGTTCGTACGGAGCGGTGGTAGCCGCCGGAGTCTTCCATGACAGCCGGGGGGCAGGTCCCGTGACGGGGAACTGGTCTCCACCGCTGTCGACGGCAAGATCGTAAGGCACTGCGCCCATGGGTGGTTCCTTCTTCCTTGGTGCAGCCGGTGCTACCGGACTGATTTGACCTTGAGTGCGATCACTGTGCCGCCCAGCAGGGCCAAGACGGCGCCGCTGAGGTAAAGGAGCGTGTAGTTCTTCTCCGCCCCGATGGCGCCGAGCGTGATAACCACGGACGCGATGAGGGGTGCTACTGCGCTGGGGATCTTCTGTGCGAAGGCCACCACCGCCATGTAGCGGCCAGTTTCGGTGCGGTCGGGCAGGATCGCGAAAATAATGGCTTGGTCAACTGTTGCGAACACTGCGATCGAGGTCTGCATGAGCACCGCGCCGATGATCAGCTGGGGCAAGGACCATGCGGTTGCCTCCGCCAAGGCTCCCCCGACAAAGAGGACCGCGGAGATCACCACGAACAGGCGGCGGCGCCGCAGTTTGTCGGACAGGAAACCGCCCAGCAGAGCGCCGGCCGCGGCAGCGACCACGCCCAGCATCCCGATGGTGGCCACGACCCCGGCCACTTCCCGGACGGGGAGGTTGAGGCGCTGTGCGTAAAAGAAGGTGCCGAACGTGGTGTTGAAGTACAACCCCATGAAGAACACGAACCGGCCCAGCCAGTTCCAAGCAAAGTCGGGGTACCTGCGCACGTTGAAGCCGTAGCTGGCCACCACCGACTTCGCAGTAACCTGCGAAGTTACGGCAAGGTCCTTCGAGCTGCCCTCGGGCTTGATGATCGGAAGCAGAGCCAGGAGCACCGCGCCAATCACGCCAGGGATAACGAAGACCAGCAAGGTGTTCGACGAAACGGCGTAGGCCACCCCGATACCCAGGACGGGCGCGATCTGAGTCATGAGCCCCGTGAGTGCAGAGACCTTTCCACGCTGTTGCTCCGGCAGCTTATCGGCCATCAAGTTCTGGATCGCGGCGCCGGAAATGGACCAGCCGGACATGCCCAAGACCCAGCCCGCTCCGACGATCATCAGGTTCGGGGCAAGCCCCATCACGACCAGACCCGCCAGACCGATGCCCGTCCCCAGGAAGATGAACGGGGTACGGCGGCCAAAACCGGACCGCATCCGGTCACTCCAGATTCCCACCATCGGGCTGATGACCAGATAAATCAATTGGGCCGTGCCGGTGATGTAACCCAGCACCTCTTCATGGCCTGGAGCCAGTTCGCTGATCCGCACCGCGATGCCATACGAGAGGGGCACCATCATGGCGATGGATGCGCCGAAGCTGGCGAGCATCAGCCAAAGAATGTAACTCCTGCTCACAGGTGACTGAGGTTCCTCGGGGAGGGCCCTAACACCGTCGGAGGCTTCGCCGGGATTTTGGTTTCCGGGCACCGGCTGCGCGGCCGCAACGCCGCCAGCGAAACGAGAAGCCTCTTGTTCGTTCGTAGTCACCTATGACTCCTTAATCGAATGGCTTTCAGCCCTGCGGCAACGCGGACTCCGGACGACAACGGTGTCGAAAGCCAAGTAAATAGTAACCATTATGGTTAGTCTTCGAGAAATAGTAGTCACGATGGTTACAATTGGCAATACCCTCACCACGGAATAGCGAGCATCAGAAATGAGACGATCTTCGTGACCACGACTGCAGAGCAAGAGAACGAGATGAAGGCAGCCCCACGACGGCGCGGCCCGTACGCGTCAACGCCCGCACGACGGACGGAGATCGTCAGGGCCGCTTCAGCAAGCTTCGCCGAGCATGGCTACGAAAGGGCATCCCTGCGGGATATTGCTGCCCGGGCAAACTTGACCCACGCCGCATTGCTCCGCCACTTCGCCACGAAGGATGATCTTCTGCTGTCAGCCCTCGCCCAGCGCGACGCCGACGATGAGGAATTCGCCCGACGGATCCTTGAATCCAAGGTGCCCAAGGAAAAGGTCATGAGCAACATCCTTCAGGAGGAATTTGCCCACCCTGAACAGCTGCGGAACTGGCTGGCCATCACCATCGCAGCAACAAACCCCAACCACCCCGCGCACGATTTCTTCATCGCCCGCCGAGAACGCATGCGCCAACACTTCACGAGCAAGAGACTCGCGACCACGCAGGACAGTAAGGAACTCAGCGCAGACGACAAAGTGACCATGGTGATGGCGATGGTCGACGGCCTCCGGATACAGTTCCTCCTCGACCCGCAACGGGCGACACTGCACCTCATGGACACCCTCATGCAGTTCATCGCCTCACCAGAGCAAACCCAAAGTCAGTCCGATTGATCCAAGGAATACCCGCTCGGGGAGCTGATTGATACCGACGGGAGAGTTCGGCGCACGGACGGCGAGCTAAAACCAAGGCTCTGTCGGGAGTCGGATGACGCGGGACAAACCGTCTGCCGACGTCCGGCCAAAACCAAGGCACGGGACACGGGCACCGCCGAAGAATGTGTGAATGTTTCGTTCCGCACGGGGCGGCAAACTGCACTTCAACCGCCGCAGGTGCCGTAACGGGGGCTCCGACGCTAAGGTTCAGGCTGCTCTTCTGGCGGGGTCAGTGCGTGTGGGCCAAGAACCGTAGAGTTGCGTCCACCCGAATGTCGTCAGATGGGACTCAGAGCCACGCAGGTTGCAAGGGGCGGGAGGCTGTGCCAAGGGGTTCACCTTTTAGCGCTTGCCCTGGGCGATTTCAGGGCCGGTACAGAAGCGACTCTCTTCTTTGGCCCGGTCGTCCGCGGATGGACCAAGTCTCAGTCGTCATTAGAACGGTCCTCATAAACGGTGTACCCGCAGGCAACATCCGCAGCGGTTTCGACAGTGTATTTTCCCGGTCCTCGTCGGGTTACTCTGATGCCATGTTTCAGATCGAGGGCATCGGGGATGACTTTGCTGACAGCCGAGTTCAGAAGATCGTCAACTTGGGAGGCGTCCGTCGTCGTAACGCGGCAGATCGTGCCAAGGTTTTGAATCATTGCTCTTTCTTATCTTTTTCGCCAAAGCTTTTGTGCCTTCAGGCGGCACCCGGGTCTTTGCCGCGTCTTATCATCCAAAGGATGCTTCGGTCTGCTGCGGTCATGTTAACCGTGCCGGGGATGGCCGGGAGGTTAGGCGAAATTACCTGAATTGTGTCTTGGCGGCCAAGCGTCGACCAGTTGGGGGTGGGAGTGGTCATCTCTTTTTCGCGCTCCATACGCCTGGGTTAACCAGAGGGATGACTGTTTTACCATTTCCGACTCTGCAACCGGTTCTGTTGAAGCTTCGGCCCTTGAAATGCTTTTGCCCTACTCTTGACAGTGCTCCTTTGCTGCGCGAAGAAGATGATCGCCTATTCTGGTTAGTTCGCTACGGAGTCTGATGATTTCTCTTGCATGGGCGGCCAGCCTCCGATCTTCCGCTGTTTGTTCGGGGATTGCCGTTGGAACAGTCTGGCGCTCGTCGACCGTAAAGATCATCATGCATCGTGTGGTCAGGGAGAGTTTGTCTGGACCCTGTTGAGGGGCTGACCTCACGAGGATGCTGATGTGGATGTCGCGGCCGTTGACCAGGATGGCACGGGCATCAACTTCGACGATGTCTCCGATGCGTATTGGGTGGTGGAAGTGGATGCCTCCCGAGTATGTGGCATGCACCCCTTCTGGGCTGCAGAGCACGGCACAGGTTGCAGCTGCCTCGTGGATCCACCGCATGACGGTCCCCCCGTGGGCGTTCCCTGCCCAGTTCGCGGTGTCAGACCCGGCAACGAACCTGAGGGTGCTTCTGGATGCGGTGCCTTCTTCGGAGTACTGCTCGGCCAGCATTGCGTCTTTGATCCGGGTCCGCACCGGTATTCGTTCCAAGGCGAGTTTCTGCCGTGCGGAGTCTTCGAGGCTTTGAGGTTTCCAGGGCCTGACGCGGTGTGGTCTGCCCTGTTCGTTCACGGCGACGAGTACCAGGATGCAGTGCATGGCGCGGCTGAATTCTGACTCCTGGAGTCCCCGGGCGTGTACGGAAACCAAGACGTGGATGCTGGAGCTGCCGGTGTGGATGACTTTGGCGTCGACCTCGACCACATCGCCGGGGCCTATGTTCCCGTCGTAGTGGACGTTTCCGACATATGCGGTGACGCAATAGCTAGTACTCCAGGCAGCGGCGCAGGCGTAGCCGGCCCGGTCTATCCATTCAAGAACGCGGCCTGCCTGCACATGCATACCGGTGTGGTCCATGTCTTGGGGTGAGGTAAGGAAGCGCAGCGTCAGCTGGTCTTCTGCGGCCGGCCGGTCGGGGGTTGTTGTGCTGGCAGTGATGGTCTTGTCCGTTCTCGTGGCCGGTCAGCCAGAGCGGCTGAGATGGGCGCGGATGGCACGTGCTGGAGGTGTTGAAAGCGTTGGCCCATCATGGAGGTGGGCCAACGTTGATGGGCGGGATCCCCGGTTGGTTTAGTCTGTCTCGGGCGCCCGGCGGTAGTGGCAGTCAGGGTCGCATGCCTCGGCCGGCGCGCCTTGGGGCATGGTTCGGTTCCTTGCTGGTTTGGCGGGTGCTGTGCGTGGCAAGAGTCCTGGTCCTGGTCCTGGTTATGTTTTTGGTCTTTTTGTGGTGGAGGCGGCCCGCTCAGCGTGTCGTAAAGGCTGCGGTGCGCAAGCTCCGCAGGGCACGCAGGACGATGGTGAGGATTTCAAAGTCCCTGTTCGTTGCTGTTTCGCTGGCGCTGAGTTCTGAGAGGGCGTCCGAGATCAGCCTGAGCCGGTTTTCAATGACCAGATGGGTCACCTGGGTCGAGCTGACCGCCTGGGGTAGGGCCAGCGCGACGGAGGCACTGGAAAGGACATCATAGAAATCCTCGCGCAGGGCAGCCCGTGCCATAGTTTCCCAAGGGTCGTTGCGAGGCAGCGAATCAATCCTGCTCAGCAGGCGGCTGCCTTCGATTTGCTCGAAGAGATCAAAGTACGTGGTGGCGAGCAGGGACGGAACAACACCTGTTGCCGCCGCTGCATCAGCTATGTCCAGCAATGGGTACTGGTAGAGCAGCGCTGCACTCTGCCGCGCAAAATCCTCTGGCACTCCCCTGGCCTTGAGTTCGGCGGCGCTTTCCTCGATCCCCTGAACCTGGCCAGGATGCAGAAGCGCCTCCAGCTGAGCCGACAGTTTTTCCACCGGACGCCGGTATTTTTCGATCTCCGCCAGGACGTCGAGAGTTTCGGTCTGGTGTTTGAGGAACCACCTGCTTGATCGGTCGAGCAGGCGCCGCATCATGCGGTCCATCCGCTCCTGCACGATGGCCGGGACCTTGCCGTCCAGTCCTCGGATATAGCTGAAGAAGGCTGGCTGGTTCCAGATTCCGGCAGATATGAAATATGCCCTAACCGCGTCTGCTTCGCTGGCACCCGTTTCCTCGCACAGGCGGAACACGAATGTGATGCCTGAGTGGTTGAGGATCCTGTTTGCCAGGGAGGTCGCGATGATCTCCCTCTTCAGGGGATGGCCTTGGAGGTGCTTACGGCCTTTTTGCAGAAGCTGGTCAGGGAAGTACTCCTCAAGTTCCTGTTGGGCCCACGCTTCGTCGGGTATGGTGCTGGCGAGGATTTCCTGGCTCAATGACGATTTCATGTGGGCGAGGAGCAAGCAGATCTCAGGCCGGGTTAGGCTCTTTCCGCTGTCCAGCCGGCGAAGGACTTCCTCATTGCTGGGCATGGTGTCCAACTCACGGTGAAGGCGGCCTTTGGCTTCCATGAAGTCTATTGCCCGCAGGTACACCTGTGTCATGGACTGGGTGTGGTCGACAGTCGTTCCGAGCGCGAAGTTTTGCTCGTAGTTGTTGGCAAGGACCGATTTCGCCACATCGTCGGTCATGGCGCGCAGGAGGCCTGCGCGTTCGGATACGGCGATGTCCCCTGCGGTTACGGCGGAGTCAAGCAGGATCTTGATGTTCACTTCATGATCAGAGCAGTCCACGCCCGCCGAGTTGTCGACGGCGTCGGTATTGATCCGAACCCCGGCCAACGATGCCTCGATCCGACCCCGGGGAGTGACTCCTAGATTTCCGCCTTCACCGACGATGTCAACCCTGAGCTCGTTGGCGTCGATGCGCACGGAGTCATTGACCTTGTCCATCACGTCAACATGGGATTCGCGGCTGGCTTTGACGTAAGTTCCGACGCCCCCGTTGAACAGCAGGGTCGCCTGGGCTTTCAGAATCGCCTTGATGAGCTCCTCGGGTGTGAGGGTGACGGGTCCTTCATACCGCAGGGCGTGCGCCGCTTCGGGTGAGATGCGGATGAGTTTGGCCTGGCGGGAGAACACTCCCCCACCAGCGGAGAGTTTGGTGCGGTCATATTCGTCCCAGGATGAACGTTCGAGGTTGAAGAGACGTGAGCGTTCCTCATAGGACTGGGCCGGGTCAGGGGTTGGATCGAGGAAGATGTGGCGGTGGTCGAAAGCAGCCTTCAGCGCGATTTTGTCGGTATAGAGCATGCCGTTGCCGAAAACGTCACCGCTCATGTCGCCGATGCCGATGGTGTCAATCGCGGCTGTATCCCATGGGAAGCCCGCTTCCATGAGGTGTCGTTTCACGGACTCCCACGCTCCTCTGGCGGTGATGCCCATGGCTTTGTGGTCGTAGCCGACCGTCCCCCCAGATGCGAAGGCGTCGTTGAGCCAGAATCCGCGTTCGACGGCGACTGCGTTGGCCAGGTCCGAGAAGCGCGCGGTACCTTTATCTGCCGCGACCACGAGGTACGGGTCCTCTGCGTCATACCTGACGACGTCAACCGGGGGCTGGATCACCGTCGCGTCGCCTGTGGCCACCACATTGTCGGTGAGGTCCAGCAAACCATTGATGAAAGTTGTGTAGGCTTCCCGCCCGGCGTTCGCGGGGTCGGTTCCTGCTGAACCTTTGACGTAGAAGCAGCCCTTGGCCCCTGTGGGCACGATGACGGCGTTTTTGACGACCTGTGCTTTTACAAGATCGAGCGCCTCGGTGCGGAAATCCTCCCGCCGGTCACTCCAGCGAAGGCCACCCCGTGCGATGGATCCAAAACGCAGGTGGATGCCCTCGACTGTGGCGGCATACACCCAGATTTCGTGTTCCGGGCGCGGCTCGGGCAGCAATGGCAGATCGCCGGAGGCAAGTTTCAGTGCGATGTAGGCTTTGGGTTCGGCATTGAGGCCGCGCTGGTAGAAGTTGGTTCTGACGGTTGCCTTCATCGCTGCCAGATAGGAGCGGATGATCTTGTCGTCGTCCCGGGCGGTGATGTCGTCAAGGGTTTCCAAGATGCCGGTCAGCCTCGCCTGGGCCACGCTGCTGTCAGGGGTTTTGCCCGGGTTGAAGCGGCTGTCAAAGTACGCGATCAAGCGCGCGGCGATGTTGCCGTGGCCTGCCAGCACGTGGGCGACGCGTTCCAATGAGAACCCGAGCCCGCTCTGCCGAAGGTAGCGGAAGTACGCGCGCAGCAGCAGAGCGTCGCGGTAAGAGAGACCGACCGCGGTGATGAGGCCGTGGAAGGCATCGGACTCGGTCTTTCCGGCCCAGACTGCCCGGATCGTTTGTTCGATCTGGGCGTGGTTTCCTTCGCCGGTGGTTTCACTGTCGGCGCTGTCAATGCCAAGGTCGTAGATCCAGGCCGGCCGCTCATCCTGCGTGACGACCCGATATGGCCTCTCATCCAGGATGGCGATGCCCAGATCGCGGAACGGCGGCACAAGGTCCTCCAGGGACAGTTCCACCGGACTGATGATTTTGAGCCGTTGACGGCCTTCGCCCGCTCCCGGGCGGTAGAACTTAAGGGTGTACTCCCCGGCCGCACCTGACCAGTCCTCAATGGCAAGGCAGTCCCGGACTGCTTCCGCGGCGCCGAACACTTCACGGTAGGACAGCGGGATCGCCCCGAGCCAGCGGCGAGTCAGAATATCTGCCTGGCCGGCTCCAAGGGCGCGGCGGGCCTCAGCCGTGAAGGAGGTATTCCATTCTGCGACCCAGTCGGCCAGGTTCGTCGAAATGCCGCCAGGAGCAGCGTTAGGTGGTGGTGTTTCTTCGCCTTCGCGGGGGCGGTTTCGGGCTTGATCTTCGGTCAGGTGCGGCATTGGGGAGCTTCTTTGATCCTTGCTTGGGGGCCTATGCGACGGACAGGCCCGGCCTGATGAGGGCGGAGAGGAGTTCCACTACGGCCAGGTGCGTGGTGACGTCGATGTTGTCGACCTTGGGGTCGACGATGCCAACGACGGAGTTGATGAGCCCGACGTCGACGCCCCTGCGCAGGAGTGCGGCTTCCAGATCGGGGGTGTGGAGGATTCTCGGGTTCCGCAGGCGCGCAGCCAAGGCTGCCGTGATCGCGTAGCAGCCCCAGTTGGAACATGCTGCCGTCACCAGCGCCTGGACCTGGGTTGTTGCCCCCAGGCCGCCGCCGCATGCCGTAGACCCGTCGGCGCCGTGTGGGATGTGGGCCGCGACGGCGTCGGCGACGTTGCCCATGCCGATTTCGTTGCCTCCGTCTCCGACGGCGACCGTGGGGATACCGCGTTCGAAGGCGAGGTCGAAGACGCGGTCTACGCGGGCGCGGTCCTGGCCGAAGTTGATCCCGCGCATGTTGTAGTAGAACCCGTTCTTGTTCCGGCCGACCCGTTCGGTGGAGAACAGCAGGGAGGGCTTGTACTCGTCGAGGACCTGCTGCGCGGCGGCGGGTGCTTCATCATCGCTGGTGGTAAAGGGAACGAGTGCCACGGCCAGCAGTGTTCCGCCGGTGTTCGCTTCGATGGCTTTTCCCGGGGGCAGGACGGTCAGTCCGGCTGTTTCGAAAATGGGGCCAAGGGCGGGGATGAGGGTCTCCTCGGCCAGGACGACGGGTGTGGCCCCCTTGCCGAGCGCCAGTGCACGTGCAATGACAGCCGCGCCGGCGGGGCCGTCGTTTTCGCCGATGGTCGGGGAGATCCAAGCGCGCGAGACTGAGCCGGTGGTCATCAGGACCGTGGATTTCTCCGGGACGGCTGCGAGAAGTTCCGCGGCGCGGCCCACGAGGGACCAGCCGTCCTGACGCTGCAGGGCTGCCTCGAAGAGGTGCTCGACGCCGCGGCCGCCGAAGTCGATGTTGACGATGCGGTCCAGCCGGTTATCCTGGGCGGCGAGTGTCCGGCTCAGGGCGCTGGGTTCGTAAGTGGTCAGTTCAGGCATGGGTGTCAGCTCCCGAGGATCAGGGTGGAAATAGCGTTGGTGTCGTGAAGTTGGGCGGCCAGGGCGTCCAGTGATTTGTCGACTGCGGCGGCGACTTTCAGTGGTCCGCCGGTCCGGCGAAGGGCGTCCAGGGTGGGTTTAAGACGAAGGGACACCCTTGCTCCCGGCTGTCCGTGGGTGTTGACGGTGAGGATGCCGTGGTCCCGGAGCAGGAGGGCGCCGAGCGCGGAGGCGGTCTCGGAGGGAACCAGGGTGCTTTCTTCCCGGCCGGACCGTTGCATGGCGATGGCGTGAATGTCGTCTTCGTGGACCATCGGGCCCAGGTCGCTGCGTTCCACGACGGCGCCAAGGAGTGCTTCGAGCGCGTCGGAGATCTGCTGCCCGGATATGGATTCGGTGCGCAGATCCTCCGGGTCGAAGCTTTGCAGGGACCGGAGGGCGCCGGCGGCAATCGGTGCGCGGGCTTCGGCGCCGACTTCCGAGGCCTGGGCTGAGGCAGCTGCGACCAGGGGCGGGCGGCCGACCAGAATCCCGGCGCGCGGTCCGGCGAGGCCGGCCTTGTCGCAGTTGGTGATGCTCAGGTCGGCGCCGAGTTGCAGCGAAGGCTTGCCTCCGTGCAGGACGGTGCGCAGGCGGGCACCATAGGCTTCATCGAGCAGGACCACAGCATTTTCGGCCTGGGCGAACTTGACCGCGGCGGCGGTACCTTCATCTTCCAGCCGTTCCAAGCTGGACGTGACGGTGGTGACGACAACCAGGGCAGGCTTGTGGGTTCGGATCAGGTCCTGCCAGTCCCCGTCGATGCC
Source organism: Pseudarthrobacter sp. Pseusp20 (assembly GCF_059492155.1). NCBI lineage: Bacteria > Bacillati > Actinomycetota > Actinomycetes > Micrococcales > Micrococcaceae > Pseudarthrobacter > Pseudarthrobacter sp. Pseusp20. The sequence continues at coordinate 2,244,624 of NZ_CP168521.1, read as the reverse complement.
GGATTCAAGGCAAGGGACGCCGGCGAGCCGGGAACCGCGCGGAAGTGAGGCGTGGGAGCGGGCGTTAACGGGAACGATCGAGATCACCGGTTTGCCGGCCGAGAGGGCGCAGATGACTGCGATGATGCCTGCTGTGGTGCGGTTGAACACCGCGGCCGCATCGTCTGGGCGACCGCCGAGGTGGCCGATGGCTGCCTTGCGCAGTTCTTCGGCGAACAGGCCGGGGCCCACCCATTCCTCGGCGTAGGTGGCAAGGTCTTCCACCCGGAGAGGAAGGTCCCGCTGGTTGCCTGTGTAAACGGCGACCGCGTCTGCACCCGCGGCCCGGACGCGTTCGGCGGCGACGGCCTGTCCATGGCGGAGGCGGCGGCCTTCGGCGATGCTGGAGTCGATGATGGCACCGCGGGCGTAGCCGACCATGGGGTCGATGGGGTTGCCGAACCGGTCGGTCCTGACCGATGGTGACGCGGACTGGCTAGCAGACAAGACGAGGGCCTTTCGTTGTGGCGGTGTTGAAGATGTGGATGGGTTGGGGCTCGACGGTCTGGGCGCGGGAGGCGGTGGTCGCCGCGACAGCCTCCATCAGTGCTATGACGTGCTGGTGGGTTGCCAACGGAATACCATCGGTCTGCAGTGCCGATGTGCCCGTTGCACCGTCCCGGGCGCCGGCCTCCAGGCAGGCTTTGAGGAGGATCTCTTCGGCGGCGCCTGTGTGGCAGGCCTCCGGCAACCGAAAGCTTGCCGCCAGTGCCGCGGCGAGGGCGTAGGCTCCCCAGTTGGAGACGGAGGCGCTGACGGTGACCTGGGTCTTGGTCACCGTGTAGATGCCTGAATCGCATCCTGCCCGGCAGATCCCGTCGCCAGGAAGGCGGCTGGCGATGCGGCGCCGGTGGGCGCCGAATCCGATCTCATTCCCGCCGTCGCCGATCCCGATGGTCAGGATTGAGGACCTTGCAGCGAGGTTGGCCAGGTGATGCAGCTGGGCGACATCGTCGGCGGACCGGCAGTCCCCCCGCACACCGTGGAAGCGGCCCTGTGATCCTGGACCGTCGCGTTCGACGAAGACCACCGCTGCGGGGTGATAAAGGGTGACCAAGCGTTGGGACGCCTGGCGTCCTTCGCGTTCCCCGGGTTCCACTAATTCGATTTCGGGTTTGAAGCCTGCCGGATAGGTCAGGGCATCCACTGCCGCCCTGACGGCGGGAGCGTGGCGGGCTTCGGTAACCATGACGACCTTGGCGCGGAGGGTCAGGGTGATTGCCCTGCCCAAGGCTGCTGCGCCCATGGGTCCGTCCGTCTCGCCCTGGGGCAGCCATGGGCCGATGCCTGCCCCAGTGGCGATCAGGACTGTTGAATTGTTTGCTACGGATTCCCGCAGGCGCCGCTCGGCGACACCTGTGAGGGGTTCCCCGAAATAGTCCCGGCAGGCACCGTAGAGTCCCGCGACGATTCCGGCAGGGAGTTTGCCGTCAGCGGGCCGGATCTCGATGCTCATGAGCCGGTCAAGGCTCTCCATGATTGCGGCGAGGTGCCGCTCGTCTGCCACGGGGGCGGCGGTTGGTGCTTCTGCGCTGTGGGTTTTCGGGGAGGTGTTCATGATCTAGACGTCAATCCGGCTCTTGTAGGTCTCTTTCAGCAGGAAGGTGCAGGTGACGCTGATGACTGCTGCGATGATCACGTACACAGCGACCAGCTTTGACTGGCCGGTGGTGCTGACCAGCCAGGCTGCCACGATCGGGGTCGGTGCGCTGGAGATGATGCCTGAGAGTTGGTAGGCCAGCGAGGACCCGGTGTAGCGGTACCGGGACGGGTACTGCTCGGCGTAGATCACTGCGTGGAGGGAGCCGGTTGAGGCGTGGCCGATGCCGAGGCCGAGGATCAGGGCCAGCCAGACCAGGGGCTCGGAGGCTGACTCCAGGAGCCAGAAGAAGGGGAAGGCGTAGAGGCCGAGGAACAACGAGCCTGCACCGTAGACCTTCTTGCGGCCAAAGCGGTCCGACAGCCAGCCGAAAACGGGCTGCAAGCAGAGGTCCACGGCTGCGGCGATCAACAGGCCGGTTACCGCCCAAGTCCTGGGCAGGTGCAGGTTTTCGGTGACGTAAACCAGGGAGTATACGGTGATGAGGAAGTAACCAACGTTGGCCGCGCTCTGCAGGAAAACAAGGTTCAGTGTGCGGCGCTTGTCGTTGGCAAAAACCTCGCGGATGGGAAGCTTGGCGATCTTGCCTTCCTCCTGGACCTTCTTGAATGCGTCAGATTCGGTCACGGCCAGACGGATGTACATACCGATAGCGAGCAGGAGGAAGCTTGCCAGGAACGGGATGCGCCAGCCCCAGCTGAAGAAGTCCTGGTCAGGCATGGACGAAACGGCTGCGAAAGCACCGGTGGAAAGTAGCAGACCAGCCGGAACACCCATCTGCATGGTAGCCCCGAACAGTCCGCGGCGGCCGGCGGGTGCGTGCTCGACCGACATCAGGGCTGCACCGCCCCATTCACCGCCGAGGGCGAAACCCTGGAAAACGCGCAGGATGATCAGCAGGATGGGGGCCCAGATCCCGATGGTCTGCTCCTCGGGAATAAATCCGATAAGCCCGGTGCAGAGTCCCATCACCGACAGCGTCAGGATCAGCATCTTTTTGCGGCCGAGCTTGTCGCCGAAGTGCCCGATGACGACGCCGCCGACCGGGCGCAGCAGGAAGGCCACGGCGAAGGTTGCCAGGGAACTGAGCGTGGCAACCGAGGGCTCCATGTTGGCGAAGAAGACCTTGGGGAAGATCAGTGACGCCGCGGTGCCGTAGAGAAAGTAGTCGTACCACTCGATGGTGGTTCCAATGAAGGAGCTGGCAGCTGCCTTGACGGAAACCCTGCCCTTGGTGTCGACCGGTACCGGTTCGATTACACCTTGACTGCTCATGATGGGTCCTTTCGGTTCCGGCGTCGTTGCCGGAACACCTGATGGAGGATCTGGGATGGCCAAGCACCTTTTGTGCATGGATCTGGTGGTGGATGGCGAGAGAAGGCGGTTGCGAGAGTCCTGTCGCCTTCTCCCGCCGGCTATTAGAGAGCGATGGTGATGCTCTTGCGCTGGGTGTAGCTTTCGAGTGCTCCTTCGATGGAGTACTCGGCACCGATGCCGCTCTGCTTGCGGCCGCCGTAGGACATTCCGGGAAGCTGGCCGCCGGCGCGGTTGATCTGAACCCATCCAGCGTCGATGTTTTCCGCCATCCGGAGGGCGGTGTTGAGGTCCTGGGTGAAGACGTAGGCGGCGAGGCCGTAGTGGGTGTCGTTCGCCCAGGCGACAACGTCGTCTTCGGTCTTCCACGGGATCGCCACCAGGACCGGGCCGAACACTTCTTCCCGCGAGATTCGCCAGTTGTTGTCGACGCCGGCGATGACCGCGGGCGTCAGGCGCAGCGGTGTGTCCGCGTCCAGGGCCTCCGAAGGACCGCCGGCCAGGAACTGTGCTCCCTGGTCCGCTGCTTCCTGGACGAATTCGGAAATCTCTTGGTAGCGGGTCGGGTTGATAACCGCGCCCATGTCGGTGGCCTCATCGAGAGCGTCGCCGATGACGAGTTCGTTCACGGCGGCGACGACCTTCGGCATGAAGTCATCCCAGATGTCGGCGTGGACGAACAACCGGGAGCCTGCGGTGCAGGACTGGCCCTGACGTGCGAACCGCATTGCCGCAACGACGTTCTTGGCAGTTTCGTCGGTGTTGCTGTCCGGGAAGACGATGGCGGGGCTCTTGCCGCCGAGTTCCAGCGTCGCGTGGCCGATACGGTCGGCGACCGCGTGCAGGACACCGCGTCCGACTTCGCTCGATCCGGTGAAGGACACCTTGGCGACATCCGGGTGCTGTGACAGTGCGGCGCCTGCCTCGGAGCCGCGGCCGGTGACGACGTTCAGGACGCCGGTCGGCAGGATCTCGGCGGCCAGTTCGCAGACGCGGATAACGGCCAGGGGCGCGTCTTCGGCGGGCTTGAGGATCAGGGTGTTGCCGGTGGCCAGGGCCATGCCGATCTTCACGGCCCCCAGGACCAGGGGTGAGTTCCACGGAATGATGGCCGCTACAACGCCCAGCGGGTCGCGGGTGGAGTAGCTGAACAGTCCCTGGCCCAGCGGGAGGGTTTCTCCCTTTTGCTCGGAGGCGGTGCCGCCGTAGTAGCGGAGCACTTCGGCGGTGGAGGCTACCTCTCCGCGGGACTGGGTGCGGATCGCGTTTCCGGTTTCCGCGGCGAGGAGGCGGGCGATGTCTTCGGCGTTGTCCGCCACCGCATTGCCCAGACGGGTCAGGAAGGCCCCACGCTCCCTGGCCGGAAGCTGCCGCCAGGTGCGGAACGCTTTCTGGGAGGATGCGACTGCCTGGTCCACGTCCGCTGCGGTGCTGCGGCCGATCGTGGTGATGATGCTCCGGTTGCTGGGGTTGTGGACGTCGAGGGTGCCGCCGTCCTTGGGATCAATCCACTGGCCGTCGATCAGGAGACCGGTTGAGCCCTTGCTGGGGAGCACGAGGGTGGGCTGGGTCGTCATGCGTTGTTCTCCTTCGCGTCGGCGCGCAGTTGCAGGCCGAACAGTTCCTCGTAGATTTCATTGACTCCGGTGGAGTCCTGTCCGCCAAGCCCTTTGGCACGTGCGGCGTTGTAGGTCTGCATGACCAGCTGGCTTACCGGCATCGGGAACTGGCCAAACTCCTTAAGGCACAGGCTGATATCTTTGTGCATTAGGTCCAGCGCGAACAGCGGTGGCCGCTCTTCGGTGAACAGTGTCTTGCCGAAGTGGTCCAGCATCTTGCTGCCGGCAAGACCGGCGCTGTAAACCTCGGTGAGGGTTTTCAGGTTGCCGCCGGCCTTGATAGCTGCGGCGAGAACCTCGCCCGCTGCAACCGTGTTGATGGCGACAAGCATGTTGTGGCTGAGTTTGGTCAGCTGACCGGCCCCGACCGGACCGCAATGCACGATCCGGGACGAAATCTGCTCCAGGTACGGGCGGACCTTCTCCAGGTCCTCCGGGCTGGCTCCCACCATCAGCAGGAGCGTCCCGGCAGCTGCAGCAGCGACGCCGCCGCTGACGGGCGAATCCACGAAGCGGCCGCCCTTTGCCTCTGCAGCGGCCGCCAGGGAACGAGCGGTTTCCGGGTCGACCGTGCTCATATCGATGATCGTCACACCAGCGAGGTCGGCTGCGAGGACACCACCGGGGCCTTCAATGGCGTCGCGGAGGATCGCCGGGTTGGGCAGGCTGGTGAAAACAACATCAGCGCCTTGGGCTGCCTTTGCCGGAGACTGCGTGGCGATAGCGCCCTGCCGGACAAGTGCCTCCACTGCCGCAGTCTTAGGGTCGAAGATCTGGACGGCGTGGCCGGCTTCGAGAAGCCGGGCTGCCATGCCGGACCCCATGCGGCCGACGCCGATAAATGAAAGTGTCGCCATTCTAGTGTCTCTTTCTTGTCCGTATCCCTGGAACGGTGCGTTGCAGGGACAGCAGAGCGGGTATTTCAGTACCGACGTCCCTGAGGCTGAATTTGGACACCCTGTTGAAGTAGGGAAAGCGGTACTTACGATTTGCGGGACTTTGATGAGTTGATCCAGGTCACATCATCGCCGCCTAGAAAAAGGTTACGCATCAAAAACAGTCGGTACAAGCTTCTTTTAGTTGCACTAAGGGAAAGAAAGTCTTTCCTCTACCTGCGGGCGCCGCGGACTTCCCCAATAGTCCGCCCGTGAGCGTCAAGACGAGCCACCCGTAAGGTAGAGTTCGCTGAAAGACGCTCATAGGGGCAGTTTTTCTGACTCTCCGAAGATGAAGGTCGAACAGGCACAATGATCAACGTTCAGCGACTGAGGCTGCTGCGGGAGCTGTCCTTCCTAGGGACGATCTCGGCCGTGGCGGACTCACTGGGCCTGACTAGGCCAGCCGTCTCACAGCAGCTGTCCCAACTGGAAAAGGACACCGGACTGGTCCTCGTGGAGCGCGCCGGACGTAGCGTGCAACTTACGGGCGCCGGGATGCGGCTCGTCGAGCAAAGCCACGAGGTTTTCGAGTCCCTCGAACGCATAGATGCGGAACTCGCCGTGACGAGGGAATCCATTTCCGGTGACCTGCGAATAGCGGCCTTTCCGTCTTTTTCGGCGACGGTACTCCCCGGCGCGATGTCCTTGCTGCGTTCCTCGCACGCGCAGCTAAAGGTCTCCATGGTTGAGCATGAGCCCGCCGAAGCCATTGTGGACCTGATGACCAAACGGGCCGACGTAGCGGTGCTTGATAACCTGTCCCGACACGACCCGCGCAACGAAGCGGTGATGTACCAGCCCCTCTTCGGGGATGACTTCTACGTGGTGATGCCAGAAAAGCACCCTTATCGCAAGCTCGACACCGTGCCCTTGGCGCATCTCGCAGAAGAGGACTGGGCCCTGAACAGGTCGGCCCGGGTCTACCACTCGCTGGTCTCCGACGCCTGCCTCGCCGAAGGGTTTGCCCCTAACATCACCTGCGACTGCAAGGACACCACAACCGTCCTGCAAATGGTGAGGGCCGGTTTGGCAATCTCTATCCTGCCCGGACTGGCTCTCACCGGGCACCAACAAGGAATCGCCATACGACCCCTGGAGCCACTTCTCAAACGTGAAGTTCTCTTCGCCACCCTCAAAGGCCGCGCCGGCCATCCAGCCATCCAAGAATGCTTCCGCGCCATGAGGTCCTCATACGCCCGTAGGAGCCAGCCCAGCCTTCTGGGGCTGTCCAACGAAACGTCGGAGACGGCATGACCTTCCTGCCGCCAGCATTCGGGATCGGCCCGAGCAGCTTTCTGAAGGTAGCCCGGCGGCAAGTAGATGCCACGATCTGAGACCCAGGCGAACCGGACGGGGTTCATAACAAGGGCCGCATCGCAACAGGTGTCGCCCGTTTTTCAGGGAACCTGCTGCGAGCCTGAGCACATGAAGTACACCGAAATCTGTCGTCCGAGCGCTCGACCAGGGTGGATGTCGCCTGTCAGCCCGGCCTAGTCTTGCATGACACGGCTATTGACCGAATCCCCCTTGTAGCCATTTATGCAACAGGTGTAGAAAGTAGCTCCGAGAACTCCCAACCCCTAGCGGATTCTAAACGCGGAACATCAGCGCATCCCCACCCGCGCAGCGGGACACAGATGGCCGCTGAGGTGGTTAACGAGGGGCAGCATTGCTGCTTTTGGTTCACCGGCTCCGGAAATCCATTCGATGTTCCAGTTTGTGCTAGCTTGGCGCAGTTCAACACAGGGAAGTGACGCACCGAGGGTGGCCATGAGTGACCGACTGAAGGAGCAGGGTGCGGGCAAGATAATCAGTCCGTCCACCCTTCGAGCGATCATGGAGCGGATAGCGCGGCCCTCTTTGTCAACGTCGCTCCGTGAGCAGCTCAGGATTAGATGGACTCCCTTGGGGGTCAGAAATCCTTCGACTTCCTGAACTAGCTGGCTCACGTTGGAATGCACGATTTCCGGGACGATGATTCCCAATGCACCGCTTCGTGAACTGCGCAAGGCGGCTGCGACCGCGTTGCTCGTGTAGCCCAGTTCTTGTGCTGCGCGGGTCACAGCTGAATGAAGTTCAGGGGAGACGTAGCCGCCACCGTTTAAAGCGCGTGACACTGTTGCCGTTGACACCCCTGCCTGCTCGGCCACAGTTTTGATAGTTATGGCATGCCTGCGTTTGTCGCGGTTGTGCGCCTCGACGTCCGCCCGCTCAGGCTTTCGCATAGCTTTCCACCCCTCCCCATTAGATCGAGGATTTGTCAGGCGCGGGGCGGGCCAGGTCATCGATAGCAGCCATCAGCCATTCCGGATTGGCTCGACCATCACAGACGGCAACTCGCATTTCTAGTACAAGATCCTCGTTGACAGGCAGGCAGCGCCGTCCGTGGACGGCAATTGCCGGGCAGAAGCCAACATAGTCTTCGTCTCGGGCAAACCAAGGAAACCCCGAGGGATTCCAAGCGACCAGCGTTGCGACATCGGTGATGACGGCCAGCCACGGCGAAGTCGACCCATGGGCGTTTTGAATTCCTTCCCCGTCTGTTGTGACGAAGTCCGCGTACACAAAAGGCGTGCGCCAAAACAGGCCGCCGTAAAAGGCCCCCTCTTTTCCATTCGTATGAGGGCTGCCAAAAGTGACATCATCGCCGCACGCAGAGAGTGTCGAACGCCAGTCAAGCCTCCAGCCGGCATTGGCTTGGCGTAGGACTAGCGTCCGCTTTTCTCTCAGCAAAACAGTGCTATCCGGGGCGACCCACTCAATCAACTCATCAATCGTGTCGTCGGACTTCCTCCGTTCGACCACGGCCTGGACTCCATGATTGTCAAGCATCACGGAACCGACCTCGCGAACAAAGGTTCGACCGCCCCAAAAGCTGACACCATTAACATCGGGCAGGGCAGCACTGACCCCAACATGATGGGCATGGTCCGGGGCGAACAGTTGCGTGACGGCGATCCCACCAGTAGTCCTAGCCTGGAGATAGGGACGGGGCGAGAGATGCCGTGGCATGTTGGTCCCCTCCTCATATGTCGCAACCTCGAATTCGGCTAGGCGCAAGGTGCTGGTCATTGCCGTGGCCCCGTTGTTTGTCGGATCATGAGCTCGGGGCGAAATATGGCGGGTGCGACGTGGGCTTCACCCTTGAGCTCGGCTCGAAGAGCGACCCAGGCAGCTTCACCTAAGGATGGCTTCGGAAGTTTCATTGTCGTCAGAGGGGGCGAGGCGAACCGGGCGAAGTGAATGTCGTCAAAACCGGCGATCGAGACGCGTCCAGGCACTGGGACGCGATCTTCATTTAGTCGGCCGAGTAAGCCCAAGGCGAGAAGGTCATTGAATGCGAGGACTCCCGTGACGGTGGTGTCCTTTAAGGTATCCCACGCATAGTAACCATCTGAGAGCGACGAACCGCAGGGCACTTTCCTGATGGTCACTCCGGGGTGGGCCATCTCGACCTCACGGAAAAGGGTATCGAGAGTGGTTTGTGAGTTTCTGATGGCTGGACCGTCAAGGTAGGCAATCCGCGTGTGCCCGAGTGCTATCAGGTGTTCCGCAAGGGTGCGAATGCCGAAGATGAAGTCAGCGGAGACAGATGCCTCCGTTTGGAAGTGGGCTTCGCGTGTGATCACAATCGCTGGTTTCACTGTGGGCAGTAGTTCAGCCAACTGTTCCTCGGACATTCTCGGCGAGCACAAGAGGACAGCGTCGGTCCGGTTGCGGGCGTCCAAGACGAGTGCGGCCTCGTCGTCTACCTCTTCGTGGCTATCGGTGACGAGGATGCGATACCCATCGGCGGCAGCTGCGCTGTTGAAGCCTTGAAGGATCTGCTGGAAAGTGGGGTTGGAGAGATCTGGAACTAATACACCCACGGTTTTGCTCTGGCCCAGAGAAAGAGATCGAGCTGTATCACTGGGTGAATAGCCAAGTTCTCCCACGACAGTCCGGACCCTGTCGGCAATCTCGCCGTTCACTGTCGGGACGCCATTCATCACGCGTGAGACGGTGGCGCGGGAAACCCTGGCAGCAGCCGCCACATCAGCTATGGTTACGGCACGAACAGTCACAGTGTGCCTACGTTGCGTCCCCATGCGCCTTCCCTTCGTCTTCAGAAACAATGATGTCGAATGGACCGAACCGGCCGCTGGCCGGTTGGGGCCCCCGAGGCGCTGCTGCGAAAAGACCCAGTTCCGCGCCAATCCACTGGCCGGATTCTGCAGTGAAGATATCGCACAGTTCCTTCTGAAAACCGTCGGCCTCAAGCACGATCGAAACATTGGCAACAGCGTCTGTGGATAGGCGAACCGTTAGCGAGGTCGGCGGCACGCAAGCTCTTCGGCTCCGCACCCGGCAGGCCGGTGGGCCGCAAAGCGCCTCAACAGCAAGTCGGCCTGCCGCTGGCAGGCCAGCAAACTGATTTTAGTCAGCCTGGAGAGAGGAACGGACATCAAAGTCCCGACCACACTCGGGGAAAACTCATTAGGGTGGTCACGGACATGATGTTACGGGCCCTCCGCATATTCGGCCCTCGGGTCAGGCCGGCCCATGCCGGCAACCAGCCAGTGAAGCTCAAAAGCTGAATATGTCCACGTTGGCAGTAAATACGGAAAAGAGTGGGGAATTCGGCTACGGAACAACTGCTACGACGTCGGCAGCGTTGGGTACACCGGTAGCGAATGGACACTCACGTTTCAGGCCCCCAAGGCCTCAAACCCGGTCTCTTTGGCTGAGCCTTCGACAGATGTCCGATACGACACCGCCGTACCCGGCAAGACCACGACAGGCTGTGTGATTCCGGGTATCACTCCGGGCATCACGTATAACTCCGCCTACTACCCGTCCTTCACCGGGCACATCTCAAAGGCTCAGAAGAGCGGCCTTCCAGGAGGCTGGGATGGAATTCCCCTGCCCGGCTCGTCGACACAACGTTGCAAGCTGAAAACAAGAACAATGCATGCCCTTCGTCTTGCATCCGACCTGAGGGTCAATCATGTGATGACTATCCGTTCGCCAGCACATTTAGCGGTGCTTATCATTGGGCCGTGCGAAAGTCATGGCACCGGCAGGGATGCCGCTGCTACCGGGTTGGTAAGGCTTCCGATTCCTTGGATCTCCACCGTGGTCTCATCGCCCGGGGCGAGGAACCTGGGAGGAGTCATGAACCCGCCACACCCGGATGGGGTACCGGTGAGAATCACGTCTCCGGGGCGCAGGGTGAAGTGCCTGCTCAGGTAAGAGATAAGCGCCCTCACGCCGAAAACCATGTGCGCTGTGTTTCCGTCCTGAACGATGTTCCCGTTGACCCAGGTCCTGATCCGGACGTTCTGCGGGTCGGGAATTTCGTCGGCAGTGACGATGACAGGGCCGATGGGACAGAATGTGTCCAGTCCTTTGCCCCGCACCCATTGGGGATCAGCCCGCTGAACGTCCCGGGCCGAAATGTCGTTCGCCGCCGTGTATCCGAAGACGAATTCCAGGGCGTTTTCTTCCGGGATGTTGCGGGCCGTTTTGCCGATGATGACCGCGAGCTCGCCCTCCCAGTCAGCCTCTGTCGTCACGTCCGCGTCAAGAATGATGGGGTCTCCGGGCCCGACGACACTGGAGGAGAGTTTCGGGAAAAGATACGGCGTCTCTGGGATCGGGAATCCCATGTCCCTGATGGTGTCCCTGTAGTTGAGGCCGATCCCGAAAATGGTTCCTCCCGGATACGGGGCCAAGAATGCGTGGTGGGTCAGGGGTTCCTCGGCGGTATCTATTTCAGGTGCTTCCCCCGCCGTGATGGCGCCCAGGTCTGTCTGGGTTAGGACCCGCCATTCCCCAGCATCCTCGACAGCGATGCGGGTGCGTTCCTGCAGGGATATTCGTGCAATTCTCAAGCTATTTTCTCGTTCCTGCGGTAGGAGATGTGGCGTAGTTGATCGCCGGGTCATAGCCGAGACGGCGAGATATGGCTTCGGCGGTGCTGGCAACTACGGCGCCGATACGCGAAAGTTCAGGGCTGATTCGATCGGTTACCCCGGCAACGCTGATGGCGGCCACGGGCCGGCCCATGTTGTCGCGGATGGCGGCACCGCAACAAGTGCTCGACGGATCGATTTCACCATGGTCCTCGGACCAGCCGCGTTCGATGGTGCGTCGAACCTCTTCCTCCAAAGCCTGACGCGTGGTGATGGTGTGGGGTGTGAAGCGGTGATAGATCATCTTGGAAAGGATCTGCTCCCGCTCCTCCTGCGGCAGCGCGGCCAGGTATGCCTTGCCGACGGATGTGCAGTGCATGGGCCTCCGCGCCCCGACGTCGCCATGAACGGCGACAGTCTGGGGTCCTTTATCCCGGTAGATGAAGACCATCTCCGTACCGCGGGGGACGCCCAGATTGACTGACTCGCGGGTCTGCTGGACAAGCATCCTCAGGTATTCAGGCGCGACCTGAGCGACATCACTTGACTGCACGGCGGCAAGCGCCAGGCGGGCCGCAGCCGGACCCAGGTGCCAGATCCCAGCATGGCCGATGTCATCAACGTAGCCACGCTGCCGCAGGCGCTCCACCAGTCGGTACGTGGTGCTGCGACTCACGTGAACGGCTGCGGCGATCTCCCCGGTAGTCGCTCCCCGGGTCGTCGCCAAGAAATCAAGAATGGAAAGACTCCGGTCCAGGGCCGAAGCAGCTGCTTGGTCCTTCGCCCCACTCATACCCTCCTTCGTCTCACTGGATGGGACTTCGCGGTGGGTACTGTCCCGCTCCTCGATAAGTTCGCTCATTCCGGTGCTTCACCTCACAATCCGCTAGGTATTTCCTCGGTCTCTTGTCTAGCATCGATCCTAACAGGAATCCCGATAAACGAGACAGCTTCCCAGAAAATGAAACTTTTGAAGCGAAAAGGAGCAGGAATTGAGCATCCAATCCCAGCAGGTGGACCCGCAGGTCCTGGAAACCCTTAAGAAGGTCAGCACCGCGACGCTGGCAACCCAGCTGTTCAAGCACGGCCTGCGGCAGCAGTTTCTGGTCGGCGTGGCATCCGTGGGCCAGGTCAAGGAACCGTTCGCCGGAGAGGCGTTCACAATGCGCTTCATCCCTGCCCGCGAGGATCTGGACACCCTTGAGGGGCTCGCCGATGAGGACAACCTTCAGTGGGCCGGAGTTGAACAGCTTCAGCCGGGCCACGTCATGATCATCGACAGCCGCAGCGACATCAGCGCCGCCTCCGCCGGTGACATGCTTGTGACCCGCGCCATGCACCGGGGGGCGAAGGCCTTCATCACCGATGGTGCCTTCCGTGACGGCTATGTCCTGGAAACCCTCGACATTCCGACCTATGCCCGGGCCATCACCGCAACCACTCGCCTCACCAGCTTTCACGTGGCCGATCTCCAGGTTCCCGTCGGTTGCGCGGGCGTCGCCGTCTATCCCGGCGACATCGTCGTGGGGGACCCCGACGGCGTGATTATCGTTCCGCGGTCATTGGCCCCGATCATCGCCGAGGACGCCCTGGAGCAGGAGACGCGCGAGGCCTACCTTCATACCCGCGTACACAACGGAGAGTCCCTGCTCGGCCTCTACCCCCCGAACGAGAAGACGATGGCCGAGTACCAGGAATGGAAGGCATCACGATGACGGCACCCGCCAACCTCGCCACCCAGTACGAAGCCCTCATCAGGACCTACTTTGATGGCTGCAACGAAGCCGACGTGGAAAAAATGGCCGGATGCTTCACCGAAGATGCTGTCCACTACTTCCCCCCGAGCATGTACGGCGGGGCCTGGCACGGCCACCGGCTGATCGCCGAACGATGGGCGCATTTTGTCGCTACCAAGGGCTCGGCATGGACCATCGACCGCCTGGTCGTCGCACCCGAATCACACCAGGCCGTCATCGAATGGACCCACTACAAAACCCTCGAAGGCACCATCCTTCGCGGCGACGAATGGTACGTCTTCGACGAGAAGACCGGCCTGATCAAGGAAATTCGCGCCTACTACGCCGCGGCCCAACACCCCGGTGTCCCCGTCACAGAGCTCGAAGGGTTCGACTACGCCGGCCGCGGCTATTACCTCACCTGCCCAGTCCCCCGCCCTGCAGCCTCCGAGACTGCTGACGCCTAAATCCCACTTCAGCCCGCCGAAGACGACGGGCACGAGACAACGGAGACTCCAATGAAGTACTTGAAGACCCTTGCCGCCATCTCACTGGCCGGTGCCATGCTGGTCACCGGATGCGGCGCACCTAAACCCCCCGCCGCAGCCGATGCTCCCGCCGGTGCAGTCGCCTTGCCTACTGAGCCGCTGACCATCAACGTCGTGGACGTCGCAGGGAACCTCCAGCTGAGCCAGAAGATCTTTGACAACTACCAGAAGGAACACCCCAACCTGGTCAAGGAATTCACTTTCCAGAAGGTCAACGCCCCCGAACTTGTCGGCAAGCTTCAGGCGCAGCAAAAGGCCGGACGACTCGACATCGACCTGGTCCTGACAGGTTCTGACGGGATGGCCTCAGGCCTGAAACAGGACGTTTGGTACGACCTCCTCGGACAGCAGAAAGCCAACCTTCCAGACACCGCCACCCTCTACGACGCGAACGTCAGTAAGTTTCAGAAGCTCGCCCAGGGCAAAGGCCTTTCCTTCGTCTTCTACCCCGGCGGTCCCCTTCTGGAATTCGATCCCGCCAAGGTGCCTAACCCGCCCAAAACACCCCAGGAACTTCTGGACTGGGCGAAGGCCAATCCCAACAAGTTCTTCTACGCCCGGCCTGCCAACTCAGGCATAGGACGGGCGTTCCTTATGGGGCTGCCCTACATGCTTGGCGACAAGGACCCCAAAGACCCCGTCAACGGTTGGGAAAAGACCTGGGCCTACCTGGCGGAACTGAACCATTACATCGACTACTACCCCACTGGCACCGCCCAGACAATGAGCGAGCTGGCGCAGGGAAACCGGTGGATGGTTCCCACCACGACGGGCTGGGACATCAACCCACGTGCCATCGGCCAAGTACCCGCTGAGATGCAGGTCAGCGCATTCAAGAACTTCACCTGGGTCGGTGACGGCCATTTCATGACCGTACCGAAGGGCATCGAAGGCCAGCGCCTGGCCGTCGTCCTGGACTTCATGAAGTATGCGCTGAAACCTGAGCAGCAGGCCCTCACCTACGATTCCGGCTACCTGTACCCGGGACCTGCCGTCAAGGATGTGCCGTTGTCCATGGCTCCCCAGGAGAGCCAAGACCTGATCAAGAAGTTCGGCCGCCCCATCTATGACGAGCTGATCAAGAGCCAGCCGCTGGAAATCCCGCTCGAAGCTGATGCCATGGTCTCTGCCTTTGACCTCTGGGACAGGAACATCGGCGGCGCCAAGGTGCAGAAAAAGTAACCGGCGAAGTATTAATCCCTAGGAGACAACGACGTGACCAGCATTAATACCAAACCCCAGCTCGGACAACTCCGGCTGCAGGGCGTCACCCGAAAATTCGGGCCCATCACAGCCCTGGATCATTTGAACCTGACCATCGAAGGCGGAGAGTTCATCGCTCTCCTCGGCCCGTCCGGCTGCGGAAAGTCCACGGCTCTGAGCTGCCTCGCCGGCTTGCTGCCGCTCAGCGAAGGCGCCATCTGGGCCGACGACGTCAGGATCGACACCCTGCCCTCGGAACGACGTGAGTTCGGCATGGTGTTCCAGAACTACGCGCTCTTTCCCCACCTCAGCATCCGCGACAACGTCGGCTTTGGCCTGAAGGTCCGGGGAGTGAACAAACAGGAAATGCGCTCCCGGGTCGATGAGGCCCTGGCGATGGTGGACCTGCAGGAGCACGCTTCCAAGCTCCCCGGCCAACTATCGGGCGGCCAGCAGCAGCGCGTGGCAATAGCCCGCGCCGTGGTCCTCCGGCCCCGCCTCGTTCTCATGGACGAGCCCCTCTCCAACCTGGACGCCAAGCTCAGACTTCAGATGCGCACAGAAATCCGGCGGCTGCATCAGAGCCTGAAGCTCACCACGATCTACGTCACGCACGACCAGGAAGAGGCACTGGCCCTCGCTGACCGAGTGGTGGTTCTGCGCCGTTCTAAGGTCGACCAGGTGGGGCCGCCCGAAGAGGTCTACAACCGGCCGATCAACACCTACGTCGCGTCCTTCATGGGGTTCCGGAACCTGTTCTCTGTCGAGGCCTCCTCACCAACGGGTCAGCAGGGAATCGTAGACGCCCGCTCCCACGGCAATTCCTTCCAAGTCATGGCCCAGCGCCCGATCCAGGGAGGCAACGCCATCATGGCCATCCGCCCGGAAGATTTCCAGCTCGGCCCCGTGGACGGAAACTCATTGCGAGTCCGTGCGGTAGTCGTGGAGTTCTCCGGACACAGCTTTGTCGTCGAAGGCGTCACGGAGGCCGGAGAGGTCATCCACCTCCGCCTCAAGGACCGCGTCAGCGCCGGTGACACGTTCGAAGTAGGGTTCTCCCCCTACAGTGCGCTGCTCTTCACCGGCGATGAATGCTCTGATGACGTCGTCCAGGCTGCGGCAGCCGTCCAGGTCGAGGTCTTCTCGTGACCACCACTACCAACCGCACGGACGCCCCTACGCTGAATTTCCGGCACAAGCTGGCGGACCGCGGCATCGACCCTTTGCTGGTGTTGTTGCTCCCGGCCGTTCTGCTCCTCGGCGGACTCTTCGTGTACCCGATGTTCTACGGCGTCAGCATCTCGATGGACCCGCTCCAAGGTGGCGGGCCATTCGTCAACTACGTGAACTTCTTCACTGACCCGTTCCAGTCCTCCACCATTTGGAAGACATTGGGGCTGGCACTGCCGGCCGCGCTGATCAACGTCGGCGCATCCGTCCCCATTGCGATGCAAATGCGCCGGAAGTTCCGCGGCAAGCGGCTCCTCACCGCAGTCCTGGTACTGCCCGTCAGCCTCGGCACGGTGCTCGTCGCCGATGGCCTGCTCCGCTATTTCTCCCCCACCGGGTGGTTCAACCAGGCACTCCTGGGCCTCGGGCTCGTCGATGAACCGGTACGGCTGATCTACAACTACGCAGGCGTGCTCTTTTCCCTGATCATCACCGGCTTTCCCTTTGCCTTCCTGCTGACCCTGTCCTACCTTTCCGGCATTGACCCGACACTGGAGCGGGCCGCCGCCACCCTCGGTGCAACCAAGTGGCAGCGCACCAAGTACATCGTGATGCCGCTGCTCGCACCGGGTCTGGCGATGACCTTCTGCCTGACGTTCGTCCTGGCATTCGGCGTCTTCCCCTCAGCGAACCTCGTGGGCGAACCGACCGGTTCGACACGCGTGTTGTCCATCGCGGCATATCAGGCAGCGTTCGAACAATACGACTTCTCGCTCGCCTCGGCCATTGCCGTCATTATGGGTGTAGTGGAGATGGTCATCATCGGCGCGGTCCTGTTCCTGCGCAGCCGCTTTTATGAAGGATCCACAGCAGGAGGCAAGGGCTGACCATGACAACCACAACAACCCCCTCAAGCACGTCCCGCAGGGCCAGCGAGGCGCCACCGGCACCTGTAAAGAACAAACGCTCGCTGCTCCAGATCACCGTCTGGGTCGCCGTCGGCTTCTTCCTCCTGAACCTCGCCGGGATCATCCTCTCCGTCATCGTCAACGCCCTCGGAACAACATGGTTCAAGGGACCGCTCCCCGAAGGCTTCACGGTCCAGTGGTTCGGCCAAGCATGGCAGGATTTTAACCTCGCCCAGGTGCTGGTTACCACGCTCCAAGTGACCTTCAGCGTGCTGGCACTGTCCCTGGCATTCGGTGTGCCGGCCGCCTACGCCCTCGCCCGACGGGACTTCCCCGGCAAGAAGCTGGTCATGCTGCTGATGCTGCTGCCGGTCATGCTCCCTCCCATCACCTACGGCGTCCCCCTGGCGACACTGATGTACCAGCTTCAGCTGACCGGCTCCCTCACGGGGGTCATCCTCGTGAACCTCGTTCCGGCCCTGCCGTTCGTCATCCTTGTCATGACCCCATTCATCGGCCAGCTGGACAGGAACCTGGAGTCCGCGGCCCGCATGTGCGGGGCCAACACATGGAAAATGTTCCGGATGGTCCTTGTCCCGCTGCTCACCCCAGGCATCCTGGCGGCAGGCGTGCTGATCCTCGTCCGGACCGTGGCCATGTTCGAACTGACGTTCCTTGTCGCCGGGCCCAAGAGCGAAACGCTCATCGTCGCCCTCTACTCGGCTGCATTCTCCACCGGAATCCGGAGCGCCCAGACTATTGATGCGATGGCCGTCATCTACACCGTTATGACTTCGGTGCTGCTGATGATCGCGCTTCGCTTCGTCAACCCCACCCAGATTGTCGGTCAAGTGAAGGGTGCCGCAGACGATGACTAGGCCGAGCACCATCGAGCGGATCGAAATTTTTCCGCTCGAGCACAAGCTGAAGGACGGCGGCTTCGGCACCTCCAAGGTCCGGGTTGCGGCCAGGACGGCGACCCTGGTCAGGGTCACGACCTCGGACGGGATCATCGGCTGGGGCGAATCTTTCGGGCCGCCCCGCGTCGTCGCGGCCCACCTCGAAGATCTGGGCCGGGCAGTCATCGGCCAGCCACTGGAACTCAGGGAAGGTGCCTGGCTGAGCCGGCTCAACGCCGGGTACCACCTGACCAAGGGCGGCCTGCACGTTGCAGCCATCAGTGGCCTGGATACCGCGATGTGGGACGCTGCCGCGCGAACGTACGGTGTTGCAGTTTCGGCCCTGCTCGGTGGACGGATCCGTGATGAGGTAACCGCATACGCCTCCACCGGCTACTACCATGAATCGGACGACATCGGGATCCTCCGGGACTACATCGAAGAAGCCGTCGACGAAGGTTTCACTGCCGCGAAAATCAAGGTCGGTTCGGGCGTCCATGACGATGTCGAACGCACAGGCCTCACCAGGGACCTCTTGGGGCAGGGGGGGCTGGTCATGGTGGACTACAACGCCAACGCCACGGTGGACACGGTCCTGGCTTCACTGCGTGAGGTAAAGGAGTTTAGTCCCTCCTGGATCGAGGAGCCCCTGCCGCCGGACGAAACACACGGGTGGGCCATGCTGCGCAACAATACGGACCTTCCGTTGGCGGCAGGAGAGGCCCTTTACACCCGGTTCGGGTTCCGCGACTACATCGCGGAAAAGCGCGTCGACATTGTCCAGCCCAACCTTTCCGTCTGCGGGGGGTTCACGGAGGCGAAGGTCATCGCACAAATGGCCACCGCGTGGAACCTCCGCGTCACCCCTCATGTCTGGGGGACCGGCGTTCTGATGGCCGCCACCTTGCAACTGCTCTCCACCCTCCCGGCATCACCTTTCGGTGAAAGGAACGCCTACCCGCCACTGCTTGAATACGACCGGGGAGAGAATCCCTTCCGTGAAGGCGTTCTAGAGGAGCCGATACTGGCTCGAAGCGGCCAGGTCACCATTCCGACAGGGAACGGCCTTGGCGTTGACATCAACGAAGATGCAGTGAGGATGTGGGCTTTGCCCACACACACACTGGACATCACCTCCCCGTGAAAGAGAAGGCATGAACAACCAGCAACCCACCACCTGGGCTTCCCCCGGCATCACCACAGGGCACGGGGCCCTCACAGCCCGGACCGCGTTCGTCACCGGAGCAGGGCGGAACATCGGCCGTGCCATTGCGATCCGGTGCGGATCCGAAGGCGCGCGCGTCGCCGTCAACGACGTTGATGCGGCGGCAGCTGAGGCCGTCGTACATGAGCTGCGGGACGCCGGCGTGGAAGCATTCGCCGCGATTGGCGATATGTCCGACTTCACTCAGGTCGACCGGGTTTTCGCGGAAACCGAGGAAGCTCTGGGCACAGTCGACATTCTGGTCAACAACGCCTATGTCCGC
Source organism: Pseudarthrobacter sp. Pseusp20 (assembly GCF_059492155.1). Taxonomy (NCBI): domain Bacteria; kingdom Bacillati; phylum Actinomycetota; class Actinomycetes; order Micrococcales; family Micrococcaceae; genus Pseudarthrobacter; species Pseudarthrobacter sp. Pseusp20. The sequence goes on along the minus strand of NZ_CP168521.1, from coordinate 2,225,269 downwards.
TGTGGTGACACCGCATGGGGCAATTTCCTGTCAGTGGAACCATCCGACTGGGAACTGTTCGTGAGTAAGAACATGAACATGCTCTATGGATGTACGCAGCGCACAGCGCGCGCCCTGGCCGCCCAGGAGAAGAAGGGGTCGATCATCAACATCAGCTCCCACGGAGCCGAACGCGCCCACCGCAATCACATCCCCTACGACTCGGTCAAAGGCGCGATGGAGTCCTTCACCCGCGCCGTCGGCGTCGACCTCGCCCCGTGGGGCATCCGGGTCAACGCCCTGCGCCCCGGCGCAATCGCCGTCGAGGGAGAACCGCCCATGTGGGACGGCAAGAAGGACCTGCGCGCCGCCCAAATCCCATTGGGGAGGGCAGGAACACCCGAAGACATCGCAGCCGGAGTCATCTTCCTGGCCTCCAATGAATCAGCGTTTGTCACCGGACAGGCCTTCAACATCGACGGCGGCATGCTGGCCCAGGGACGTGCACCCCAGGTCGAAGGCGTGCCGGTAATGCACCCGGGAAACGCCACGCCGGTTCCCCCCACACTCTTCCACTGACCCGTCCCCCAGAGCCAAGGACCCCAGCATCATGACCACCATCGCAGGCACCAACCCCTACACCGGAGCCCTCCTGGACCCGGTAGCAGAAGAAAGCAACCCCGCGGATGTTGACCGCATCGTCGAGAGCGCGGGCAAGGCCTTCGCCTACCTGGAGGGCATCGGCAGGGTAGGCCGGGCCGGGCTGCTTCAGGTCCTCGCGGACAGCCTGGACCTGAACGCGGAAGAACTGATCCAGGCCGCTGACGAGGAGACCGGAATCGGCCCGACCCGGTTGACCGGGGAACTGAAAAGGGCGAGCTTCCAGATGCGGTTCTTCGCCGAAGTACTGCTGGAGGGCAGCTACCTCGAGGCGACCATCGACACCGCCGGCGAGACTCCAATGGGACCGCGCCCGGACCTGCGCCGGATGCTCCAGCCTATCGGCCCGGTGGCCGTTTTCGGATCCAGCAACTTTCCCTTCGCCTTCTCCGTCATCGGCGGCGACACAGCATCGGCCCTCGCCACAGGCTGCTCCGTGGTGCTCAAAGCGCACAGCTCCCACCCCCGAACCTCCAAAATCTCCTACGAGATCATGGCCGCAGCGGCCATCAACTACGGGGCGCCTGAAGGGACCCTGGGAATGGTCTTCGGCCAAAAAGCGGGGACAGCGCTGGTCAGTCACCCCCTCATTCAAGCTGTCGGGTTCACAGGGTCCCTTGGCGGCGGCGACGCCCTCATGGAAGCGATCAACCGCCGGGAACAGCCCATCCCCTTCTACGGCGAACTCAGCAGCATCAACCCCTTGGTTGTCGCCCCGGGCGCCGCCGCCGAACGGGGCGCGGACATCGGTGCCGGCCTTGCCGCCTCCATCACGACCTCCGCCGGGCAGCTGTGCACCAAACCCGGCGTCGTGTTCGTGCCGCACGGCCCCGAAGGCGACAGCCTCGTCTCCAGGCTCACGGAAGATCTGTCGTCCACCAGCGTCTCACCCCTGCTGAACCGCAGGATTTTCGAAAGCTACGCCGCCATCACCCGCGCACTGGAGGACCAGGAGGACGTGGCCAAGGTCGCCACCGGCAAAGTCCCCGACGAAGGCGGGTTCCGTGTTTCTCCCGCCGTCTACAGCATCGACGCCACACGGCTGCGCCGGGAGACGGTCGAGGAATGCTTCGGCCCCTCTGCTATCATCGTCCGCTACGGGACGCTACCCGAACTCGAACAGGCACTGTCGATGATCGAGGACTCCCTAACCATGACCATCCACTTGGGCGAAGACGACGACGACCTGGCCCACCGGCTCACCGAACTCGGAAGGGCCCGGGCCGGCCGGATCATCTACAACGGCTACCCGACGGGCGTCAGCGTGGCCTGGGCCCAAACCCACGGCGGGCCTTGGCCATCGACTAACTCCCTGCACACCTCCGTCGGAGCAACCGCCATTCGCCGCTTCCTGCGCCCGGTCACCTATCAGGACGCCCCGGTCAGCGTCCTCCCGGACGAGCTCAAGGACGGAAAAATCACTATTCCCACCCGAATCAACGGGCACCTTAACCTGCCCCAACCATCGGCCTGACCATGACCACAGAACTCCTGCTGACCCGGCAAGAAGACAGCGCCTACCAGGCACAGCAATGGCAGTGCCCGGATAACTGCGACTACTGCACCAGCCCGGAAACGGACTGATGAAGGTCCACCTCCAGACCGACCAGCTCCGCGCCGTACTGGACTCCCTCGGCGCGGAGCTGGTCTCCCTCCAAAACAGCACTGGCAAAGAACTGCTCTGGTCAGCAGGGCCCGAATGGCCCCGACACGCCCCGGTACTGTTCCCAATCATCGGGCGGGTCCCCAGTGAAGTCCTGCACTACGAGGGCCGGAACTACCCGATGACACAGCACGGATTCGCACGGGACAACCATTTCACGGTCCTGGAAACCACTGCCCACACTGCCCGCTTCCTTCTGCGCAACAGCCCGGTAACAGAAGCGATGTTCCCGTTTCCCTTTTCGTTGGAAAGCAGCTGGTCGATCTCCGGGCCCTCCCTCGACCTCACCCTCTCTCTCACCAATACGGGCACCGGCCCCATGCCGGCATCCCTCGGCTGGCACCCGGCTTTTCGGTGGGATCCATCCCCGGGATCGCAGCTACTCTTCGACAAGGAGGAAACTGCTGACACCCGGCGGGTTGATGCCCACGTGCAGCTCACAGCTGCCCGGTTTCCGACACCGGTGCACCAAAAGGTCCTGACGCTGACCGAAGACCTGTTCGCCGACGGAGCGATCATTTTTGAGTCAATGAAAAGCCGTACCGTCCGGTACGTCTCGCCTCAAGGCCCGGTACTTGACCTGGCTCTCGCTGGCTTCGCGCAGTTCACGGTGTGGAAGCAGCCCGGGGCGGACTTCGTGTGCCTTGAGCCTTGGGCAGGCCTGCCGGCACCGGCGTCCTATCGCGGAGAAGTACTGGCAAGCCCAGGACAAATGCTGGTCCAACCAGGCGAGGAACGCAGTTTTAGCTGCCGGCTCACTACTCATCCGTAATCGCTCACAGGATCAGCAACAAGCGGTTACCAACAAACGATGCAGCAACAGAGATGGATCCATGGAAGGTCTGTGATAACAATGACCCTTGATATGTCCCATTGGAGAAGCCTCAGCCGCGGCGAGGAGATTGAAGTCCTCGATGACGCCCTCGTCATCGCACGCGGTGTGGTCGATGATTTCACTCACGATCGGCGCATTCTCTGGCTCCACCTGACTTATGGTGGCGGCAGGCGGATGTTTCACCACGAAGACGGCTGGCACGTCCGGGCCGCACGCCGGGAACAGTAGCGCCGCCCGATCATGGCTTCCTCAGAGACTCCATCAGAAGGTTGAACAGCCCGTACGTCGTTCACTAATTGCGACGTTCGTATCCCAGTTGGCGGGAAATGGCGGCCGCGGTTGCCGAGACCAGAGGACCAAAAGTAGCCGTCTGCTCCTGCATTCGATTGGCAGGACCGGCGACACTGATCGCTGCCACGACGTGCCCGGAGTGATCGAAAACCGGGGCGCCGCAACAGGTGCTGGAGAGATCGAACTCCTGGTGTTCCTCAGTCCATCCGCGCTCCAACGAGAGCCTGATGTCATCCTCCAGCCTCGCCTTTGAGGTGATCGTGTGGGGAGTGTGTGGGCGGAGCTCGAGCTGGCGAATCAGCACTGAGCGCTCATGCTCTCCCATCCCCGACAAGTAGGCCTTACCGATGGAAGTTGCGTGCAGCGGGCGGCGAGCTCCCAGTTCGGCACTAACCCGAACTGACTGAGGTCCAAGCTCGCGGTAGACGAAGACAATTTCCTGACTATTGAGTACGCCGAGGCTCACACTCTCACGTGTTTGCTGAGCCAGCGCCCGAAGTAACTCCGGAGCAACGTCCATCACTTCGACCGATTGCACCGCAGCCATGGCCAGGCGGGCGATGGAAGGGCCGAGTCTCCACTGGCCGCCGGGGGTCTGGATGATGTACTGATCTTCATGCAAGCGCTCCACGAGCCGGTAGGTAGCACTGCGGCTGATTCCCAGCGCTTGGACCAGGTCGGCCGTGGAAGCTTCTTTGGTTCGGGCAAGGTGGTTGAACAGTTCCAATCCGCGGTCCAAAGACCCCTTTCCCACCGTCGCAGTGGATGCCATACCGTTTCCTCTCCCGTGGTTCACGCCCTTCGGAGAGTCCCTATGGACTCGGCATAGAGCGAGAAACCAATGGGTCCTGAACCTAGGGGCCGGATTGTCGTCCCAGTCCTTGGAACATCCTAGTCCCGATCAATGGGACTTGTTGCCGTTGTACTCTATGAAGGCTTCGAGGCATCCCGGGCAGGCTTGACGGCTCCTTTTTAAACCAGGCGTTCGGTTTTAGGGATGGCTCTCCTCCGTTACTGCTGATGGGTGAAGCGAAGAAGAAGAGTGCTTTTAACCTCTAGGGCTCGTCTCGTCATGATTCGGTCGCGGTGGTCGGACGTGTGATCAATGAGTAGTCGCAGCGACTTTCGCGTCATGGCGGTCGTGGAGGTCCTGTTCAATCTGCTCCAGGCTGCGGCCCTTCGTTTCAGGGACAAACTTGAGGCAGAACAAGAATCCGACGATATTGCATGCCACGAAAAGCACCATCGTCCCGGCGAGACCGATCGACTCCCGCAACAGAGGGAAGCCGAAGGTAACTGCTAGCGTCGCGAACCATGTGACCATGCTGGCCATGCCCATGGCGGCGCCACGGACGCGGAGGGGGAAGATCTCTCCGAGGACAACCCAGTTAACCGGGCCCCAGGTAAGGGAGTAGCTGACAAACATGACGGACATAGCGATCAGCATTGACATCGCGTTAGCCTGATCGCCTTTACCCGCCTCCAAGGCCATTGCGGCCATGCAGATGGCCATGCATGCGCTGCCACCGACCAACAGGGTCCTGCGGCCGACCCGGTCGATGAACTGCAGCCCGATGGCCACGGATACCACCTTGATCGTTCCAAGAATAATCGTGAATACCAGCGCATTCTCGTGCGGCAAATTCAGGCTTTCGAAAATCGTGGGTGCGTAGTAGGTCACCATGTTCAGCCCAGTGGCCTGGCACAGGACGGGAATGCCTACACCGACGATGACGGCCGGGCGTACCCATCTGGCCAGGAGTTCTCTATGCGAGCTTCTGGCGTCTACGCGGCTGATCGCTTCAATGTCGGAAGCCGCTTCCTCCGCGGAACGGGTGGCATAGAGCAGGCGCGCCGCCTCCTCTGTACGCCCCTTGGTCATCAGCCAACGCGGGCTCTCAGGCAGGAAGGGAAGGCCGGCAACGAGCAGCAGTGCCGGGAGCGCGCCGCTGGCGAGCATGAGCCGCCAGTTTTCGGTATGGGCAAGGAGGAAATTAACACAGTAGCCAAGCAGTAAACCGGTGACGATCATCAGCTGGTTGAGACCTGCGAGGCGGCCGCGCGCCTTCGCAGGCGCCATCTCTGACAGATATACGGGCACCAGCGCTGAGCATCCACCCACCCCGAGTCCGAGGAAGACTCGCCCGGCAATTAGAGCACCGCTGTTCGGTACGACGGCGCAGACCACTGAGCCGACAATGAAAACAATTCCCAGAGCCAGGAGTACGCGGCGACGGCCGATACGGTCCGACAACCGGCCTGCACTAACCGCTCCAACTATTGCACCAATGGAAATCCCACCGACGATCAAGCCGGTGGTGAGGGCATCTTGGGGGAACCCCGGAGTCTTATAGATGTAGGACAAAGCTCCGGCGATGATCCCGGTTTCATACCCAAAGAGGATGCCTCCCAGGGCCCCGAAGAAGTAAATCAGGGCGGCCTTAGGTACCGGGCTGGTCCGTCCCACGGTGGAGGGCCCTTTGGTAATAGATGACATTGAAAAACCTTCCGGGGCCGAGCGGTGGCCGAGGGACAAAGGAGGAGCATCCCGTTAAGCGGGATATGCGTACGCTCACTGGGATTGTGTCATCGAATACGCTAGCTTAGCGTTGCGCCCGTCACAAGTCTTAGCGACGAGGAGAACCCGCACCAAGGCTTGGGGATTGCAGCCAGTGTCCGCGCCACGCTAGCGGGCTCGCGCAATGGGAGCGTTCGCGATTGCTTTCAGGCATAAGCCGGCGCCTCTCAAGGAGGGCGACCTCCCGCCGCCATGTTCCTTGGCAGGGGCGCCTAGTTACTCGGAGGTCGTAGGGTGAGATCTCGGTCCGCCAGCCGTGGCTGCGGAAGGAGTCGAGCCGGAGTCTGACGACTTGCAGCAGCACAAGAGGAGAGAGCCGATCGAGAAGCTCCTCCCCATGGCAGGGATACCGTGCTGGCCCATCGGGCAGCGCCCCAGAGTGTCGCAAAGTAGCCGAGAGCCGGCACGTTATGGTGACGGACGTGAACCGGGCTTAGGGAGTATTTACGGTGGTCTGCCAAGCAGTGCGGCCCAACCCCTACAAATGCAAGGTCGAGATGGGGAACACCCCAACCTGACGTCACGCAGCTGCGGAAAAGCGCGTCAGAATAGGGTACGAAAAGCAGTTCCTGAACATGCCCACTGTTGAGTCTTAGAGTCCGACCTGACAACCAGCTCGGAGGTGCCGACGACGGCAGCCCGAAGCGCAGAGTTATGCTCAACGAGGCTGGAGATGTCGAAAATGCCTTCCTTGGTTGCCTCGCGAGGCCGCTGGAGCAGGGCGTGCTGGAGTTGGTGCCAAGATATTAATATGAAGTCTCGCCTCTTCGACCTCAACTCCACCTGGCAGCTCCCGGCCTCGCCCAACGAGGTATGGGCCGTCATCGCAGACACCGACATGAGTTGGCCCCAGTGGTGGCCGCACTGCACCTTCGCTACGCCCTTGGAGCGAACCGAAGCCGCGAGCAACGCGCAGGAGGATATCCTGATGACCACCACGGCCCACCTAAACTTCAAGGCGTTCCTGGGTTACACGCTCACCATTACCATTCATCCCACGAAGGTCGCCATGCCACGTGAGATAGAGTTCGACGCCGGCGGGCACTTGCAGGGGACCGGGCGGGTAAGCCTCGTCCCCCAGGAACAAGGCCAGACAACTCGTATGGACATAGAGTGGCGCGTGCGGCCTACGCAGCGCTGGATGAACGTACTAACACCGGTTGCCGCTCCGGCCTTCGTAGCAGCACATGCCCTGATGATGCGGCAGGGGGAAAAGGGCTTGCAGCGAGAACTGGCCAACAACCGCGCCAAGAAACCTGCGTAGACCCGTCTACATTCACCTAGCCAGCTGAGGACAACAGTTCTAGGATGTAAGCAAGTTAGCCGAGCTGGGGAGCCTTCGCAGCCCACAGTTCGAGCGTGCAGTAGCAAGCACTATGAACGGGGGCCACGATGAAGATTCATCCCACCCTCGCTGACAGCCTCCGGCGCCAGGAGAGCCCTTCCTCGAACGACTGGGAAACCACCTTCCGCACCATGGTCCTCTACGATCTGGCGGCAGACATTGAACTTGGCTTCTTCCTCTCGTACTACCGGAATTTTGCTATCCCGCGCATAGCGGCCACTCTCTACCGGAACGGCGAAATCCTGGAGCGTCCCATGAAGCGCTCTTACGACACTGCAGTCGTCATTTACGAGCTCATCGCAAGCGGCCTCGATAGCGACCGGGGAGAGCACATGGTCGCCCTGCTCAATCGCGCTCACCGCAACGTCCCCGGCAGCGCGGACGATTACCTCTACGTCCTTCTGACCCTGCTGGTCGTCCCGGTTCGCTGGGCCCAGCAGCATGGGTGGCGCCCGCCCACAGGAGCAGAGCTAACCGCTGCAGCCCGTTTTTTCGCAGAGTTGGGATCCCGGATGAACGTACAGGGTATGCCGGAGACCTATGCCGAAGCGGAGCGTTTCTTCGACCAATACGAGGCAACCCATGTCTCTGCATCGATTGAAGGCCAAAAGCTGATGGACGCGACAGTTCAGGTCTTTCAGAGCCGTCTGCCGCTTCCTCTACGACCCTTCGCTGCAAGAATGATCAGTGTAATGCTCGCTGATGACCGGCTCGTTGGCGCCCTCGGGCTCCCCCGCAGCGGCCGAGGCTCCCGAGCCACCTTGGGAATTATTCTGGCAGTCCGCAACGCCCTCCACCGCCGGCTGCCGTTGCAGCGAAAGCCTCATTTCACGCCAGGAAAGGCCGGCTCGTCTTTGTACCCGGGCGGCTACTCGCTCGATCAAATCGGCCCCGTCAAGGTCCCTGACCCGTCAACCTTCCAAAGCAATGAACTATCGTGAAGCTCGAAAAGTAGCCCGCAAGGCCGAGCAAGGCTTTGGGTTGCCCAAGGCGCCAACGCTCCAGCTCATTCAGGACAAACTGGAACGGCAAAGAAGCCGCCCCATCATTGTCGACGAACTACCCGGCCTATCCGGATCGGAACTCTGCGGGGTCTGGCTCATCTGCGCTGACCGGGACATCGTGTTGCATGCCCCCGTGAAGTCGGCCTGGCACCGGCAGCAGATCGTCCTTCACGAGTTCAGCCACATGATTCTCTGTCATGACCTCGAACAAAGTAGCGCAGACCTTGCCGCGACCTTCCTGCCTGACCTGAGCCAGGACGTACTCCGCGTGCTCGGACGCAGCAGCTACACAGACGGCGCAGAACTCATGGCTGAAGTCTTGGCCGACCAACTCGCTACTCGGATCATCAACAGCGACGTCGATGCCATGCCCGAGCCCTTGGCATTTCGACAAGTATTCGGCTGATGGAAGCGGTCCCTGCCGCCGCACTCTGGGTCCTGACCGTTCTCAGGCTTCCAACAGCGCTCGATGCTCACCGTGGAAGCGTCTTCCGCGCCACTATCCTCGCTGCGATCGCCTGTACCCTTTATGTCCCAGCGGTCTACTACACCGTCGATCCATTACTTGGCGGACACAACCGCGTCGGGCTGGTTACCCTCTTGTCCTTGCTCCTGGGGTTCTGGCAGTTTCGCACGGCGATTCTGCTGGCAGCGGTTACAGATACAGAAGTACGACGGCGGCAGCTCGTCTTGGGCAGATTCGCTGCTGCCGCCGTGTGCACCACAGTGACGGCCGGGTTTCTCGCCAGCCGCGTGGATGGCACCGATCCCAACTTGCCGCTGACCTACGCCGACCAGCCCGGGATGGCAGTCTTCCTCTGGACAGGCTCCGCTTTCATCATGTGGGTCTGCCTCGACATAGCCCGGGTCTGCCGCAGCAACGTCCCGCACATGCACGCACCGGCCTTCCGGTCGGCTTTTTCCCTCATCGCAGGGGGATGCGTCCTCTTCGCACTTGTCCTGCTGGACCGGCTGATCTACGGCGCTGTGTTTGCAGCTGAAGGCGCCGACAGTCAAACAGCTGCCGCACTGACAGGCTTCTACTGGATCGGAGAGACGGCTGCTGTGCTCCTGGTCAGTCTTGGACTACTTCTCCCCCGCATGGCGGGACGCCTCCGGCAGGGCATCTTCGCGCTGCGGGCAAGGCTACTTCTCATGCAGATCAAGCCAATTTGGAATGACGTGACAAGTTGCCAGCGTGAGCTGGTCCTGCAGGACCACCGCCCCGGTTTGCTCGTGTTCTTCTCCCGCCACGCGGAAGCCCAGCTTCACCGGCATCTAGTCGAAATCCTAGACTGTGAATTGGCGAGTCCCCTAGCCCGCGAGCGCCTCAACGTACACCACTTGTCGGTAGTCGAACGCGCCGAGCTCTTACTCGAGAGCCGCTCCACGCCCCACCTTCCTCGTTAGAATCCAGCCCTCACACCTCTGGCATCCAAGGCGCCAGCGTTAGATGCTGTCACGGCCAGTCATGTTGCCCCGCTGAGCCTCGCTGATGAATCAACGTGAACCAGAAGAATTGCGAAGAGTGCCGTACCACTTTCGAAGCGACGCGGAGGAGCCACCGGTTCTGCTCCCAACGTTGCGCGAACAGGCACCGGAGTCGTCGCCACCGAGCCACAATTCGACCTTCTACAGTGCCGGCAACAACTTTGAGCTCGCCGCTCCTCAAAGCGCAGTTGCAGGCTACGAAGCGTCGTCTGGAGTCCGAGAGGATATCCTGCGAGCGCCAACGCCAAGTGGTTCAGTCCAAGCTCCGCTCTCAAGCCGCAGAGATCGACCGGCTCGAAGCCGAGAGTTCGGAACAGCGGCTGAGCATCAACCTCCTCCAGTCGGAGGTCGCACGCCTTAAACGAGCTCAACGGACTAATGTGCAGGACCTGGCGCACACCGCGGCCTTGCTTGTCTCAATCTCCCGTGCCAAGGGAGTGGCCCTTGACGTCCGAACCTTGGACATCCTCCGCCGGCGGGGTTGGGATCCAAGCAAACAGCAAGCAGGGGCACCCCGACTGTGACCATGTCTATCGCACGTCTGTCTGCCCAGTCGGGTCTGCGCTACCTGTTCAAGACGACGATGATGGATGACTTTTCCGGTTCTCCCCCGGACCCCACCACGTACTACATGAAGGCGGGCACACCCCAGGGGCGTTGGATTGGCGGCGGACTAAACGGCATCGGTAAGACGCTGGGTGACGCCGTTACGGAAACCGACGCAAGAGCGGTATTTGACATGGCGGTGCATCCGCAGACCGGCACTCCCCTGGGCAGGCCGCACGCCCAATCTGCCGCTGTCGAGAACAAGGCCGGCCAATCAGCTCAACGGCGTGCGGTCGTTGGCTTCGACCTGACGTTCAGCGTGCCAAAGTCGGTGTCCGTACTCTGGGCGCTGAGCCCGCACAGCAAGCAGCAGCAGATCCTGCGAACCCACCACGAAGCGGTAGAGGCGACCCTTGCGTGGCTGGAAAAGAACGTCATCCACACAAGGGCCGGCCGTAACGGAGTCGCCCATATCGGCACGCAAGGAGCTGTTGCCGCCGCGTTCGACCATTGGGAGTCACGAACCGGGGATCCGCAGCTCCACACCCACCTTGTTATCGCCAACCGCACACAACGTGTCACGGACGGAGCCTGGGTCACCCTCGACTCCCGGGCTCTGTACAAAGCAGCGGTCGCGGCGAGCGAACACTACAACGGCCTGCTGTTCGACGCCCTCCAACGGGACCTTGGGTGCGACCCCGAGATCCGCGCTCCCCTCACCACAACGCACAACCCCAGCCAACAGCTCACCGGGATCCATGAAGAACTCATCCGCGAATTCTCCAATCGCTCCCGCCTCATTGACTTGGAAACTGATCGTCTTGTGGCAGCGTGGAGCAAGGATCACGGTCAGACTCCCTCGGTTACGACCACCATCAAACTCCGCCAGCAGGCTACCCTTTCTACTCGCGCCCCGAAGCCCGAGTGTCCCACACCGCTGCACCAGCTCTCTGAACAATGGCAGACTCGAGCAATTGCCAAAGGTTTTCAGCCATCCGACGTCCTCGCCCACACCATCAACCGCTCCCGCGGCGCCCCTTTTACCTTCCTGGACTTCACTCCCGACTGGACCTCCGCTGTCGCGACCATCGCCAGGGAACGGGTTGCCGGAAAACGCTCAACCTGGAACCGCTGGAACCTACTTGCAGAAGCGGAGAGAGTCTGCGCCCAAATCCGTTGCAGCACCTCATCAGACCGGGCCGCTCTGATAGATGCAGTCGCAACCGCTGCCGAACAACAATCAGTGCCCCTGAACGAGTACCGCTACTCCCTTCCACCGAACGCTGGCCCGGACCTGCAGCTCAACCAGCGGAGCGTTTTCGACTTCCATGGGTCACGCCTCTACACCGACGCTTCAACACTCGCTTGCGAGGACGCCATCATGACAGCAAGGAAGGACAAGGGCGGACCGGCTGTCCGCCCAGCAGTCATCATGGACTCGCTGGACAGCGGCGGCCGTCTGCAAGTGCCGAGGCTACATGCCGATCAGCGCGCGGCAGTTGCGGACGTCGTCCTTAGCGGAAACCGGCTGGACGCCATCGCCGGTCCGGCGGGAACGGGAAAAACCACCACGTTGAGTGCAGTGAAGGCTTTATGGGAAGCAGAGCATGGAGCTGGGAGTGTCATCGGGCTTGCTCCAGCTGCGGCGAGCGCAGCTGTGCTGAGCCACGAACTGCACGTAACCACCGAGAACGTCGCCAAGTGGCTGCACGAGTCAATGGGTCAGGGTGCAGCTACCAGGGCTGAGCGCTTCTTCCACATTCAGGAACTCCTAGGTTCGTCCACGTACAGTGACCGCCGGAGCATCGCATGTGCCCAGGAAGCTGCCCGGCTAGCCGCAACCCAACAGCGCTGGTGCTTCCACCCGAACCAACTTGTCATCATTGACGAAGCGTCCATGGTGTCCACCTTTCAGCTTGCTGGCCTCGTGCAGCAAGCAAAGGAAGCCGGTGGGAAGATCCTCCTGGTGGGAGACCCAGGCCAGTTGGACGCAATCGACGCTGGCGGCGTCCTCGGCTGGCTTGACCGCCAGGGATTAGCGACGCGCCTCAGGACTATCTGGAGGTTCCACGAGGAGTGGGAGCGCTCATCGTCCCTCAAGCTTCGGGCGGGAGACTACTCAGCCATCGAGGACTACGAGCAGCATCGGCGGATCCGGCACGGATCCTACCTAGGCATGCTGGACCAGGCGTATCTTGCGTGGCAGGCCGACATGCAGTCGGGGAAGTCGTCAATCCTGATCGCCGCTGACAACGAGACCGTGAACATGCTCAACGAGCGCGCAAGAGCGGACCTGGTTGCCCAGGGAGTTGTGGACGCAGAGTTAACTGCCCACCTCACCGATGGCCTGCAGGCTGGCTCCGGCGACACCATCATCGCCCGCGGCAACAATCGCCGACTAATCGACAGCGAAGGCGAATTTGTCCGAAACGGCACGTTGTTCGATGTCAGGGCCGTCAACAGGCACGATGGTTCGGTTCTCGCAGTGCGGCGGCAGACTGGGGCGAGCGTCGTACTCCCCCGGGCCTATCTGGAGAGGTACGTTGAGCTCGGCTACGCGACTACGGCCCACCGATCCCAAGGCCTTACGGTCGATACCGGGCACACCGTGGTCACCCAAGGACGGCTGACCCGCGAACTGCTCTACGTGAGCATGACCCGCGGCCGGTCCGGGAACTTCGCGTATGTCAGCGAGGGCGACGACTCTGACCATCAGGCCGTGGATCCTTCGCAGCATTTGTCGTGGCGCAGCATCCTCGGTGAGGTGCTGGCCGCAGAGGGGGCGGAGCGGACTGCACACGAGGTCCGTGAAACAGAGAGGATGAAGGCGGACAACCTTGAACGGCTGTACGCCGAGTACGACTATCTGGCGCAGATTGCTGCTGGCGAGGACCTCAGACGTTGTCTGGGAAAAATTGACCCGGTTGCAGTCCCCGGGCTAAGCGCGTCACCGTCGTGGGGCGCCGCAGTTGCGGCCTGGCGCAAAGCCACAGCATGGGGCCGTCACGGCGCAGAGCGAGTCATGGAGCGGACCGTGCAGGACAGACATTCAGTGCACGACCCGATGGCGCACCTCAGCGCGCGGCTTCGTCGCTGCGCAAAAGGAACACCATCGACGGCGATAGACCCTTTGCGCGAATCGTTCCCTGTGCTTGGACCCGAGTTGACAGACATGATCGTCCAGGTCCGCGAACGCATCAGGCAAAGGACGGAAATTGTCACTTGGGCTGCCCTGACGCAGGATGTTCCGTGGAAGGACGAGCTAACAGCGGCCGTGGGTGCTACAGACTCCTTCGGCCAGCTGGTTCGTGACGTTGCCCTGTTCCGGGACAGATGGGGAATCTACGATTCTCACCTGCCGTTGGGAGGTCGCCCGGCGGACTACGAGTGGGAACAGCTGGGCCAGCGGCAAAGACTCCACGAAGCAATTGAGAGAGCCAGACGCTGTCAGGCTGCCCCTCATCCAGAGATGAGTCCACCCGATATGCATCGATCCCAGCAAGTCGTCCTTACTAGTTCAGACTGGCAGATCTAAGCTGATGTAGAGGCAGAACATTGGTCGTGAACCCAGCGGTGAAACCGAGAGTTGCGACAGCCGGGTTGGTACTGGCCAGCGTGGCTGTTCTAACCGCGGCTGCCCTTTGTCTGGTTCTCCTGCCCTCCGCCGGCGTCCCCGTCTTTGGAAAGTTATTGGGCGAGGCCACACTGTTCGCGGTTGCATCGCTTACCGGATGGCAATGGTGGCGACGGACTAGACAACGTCGGGCCTGGCAGGAACAGGCGACGGAACAGTGGAGATCCTTCAGCAATGCCAAAGCGCTTGGCGGCACATCAGCGGAGGTGACGCTGGTTAGCGTTGACGCAGTGCAGCCCACCGGCTCCTGGGTCACGATCAGATGGAATCGCTTCAACCACACTCAGCGGGCCTGGCTGGAGTCGCTTCCGGAACCGATCTGGCCCGGATCGGTCCTGCTCATCTCCCCGGACCCAGCCCAGGTTATGCCTGGCGCGCCATGGCCGGACACGTACTTCATTCAGGCGGTCGATTGTTTGGCCTGGGCTCCTGCCGAAGGGCGCGGGGCGGCTCCTGTAACGCCATCCGTTGCGAGGGTGCGGAATACCTGAAGCTCCTGCCGCTGACTTGGTCCCAAACCCTTGTTCGAACATATGTTCTATAGTTGTTTGCGTGATCAAGTCCGGCTCGCCAGAAGACCTCGAGCGCATGACGGCCCGGATGGACGCTGAGTCCAGCCGTCCGATCGATGATCCGGCGCCTATTCGGGACTTCCCGAAGTATGCCCGGCCGTTAGTGTATGTCGGCGGAATCTATGGCAAGGCCGTTGGCTGGACCCACAAGTACGGTCTTATCGAATGGCTGGATTCCTCCGGCAAGTACCACATGGGATGGGCCCACTCTTCGAGCATCAAGCGGGTGGAACCGGACGAATGGAAGGGCAGTTCGCGGCTATAGCAAGCATCGCGGTCCATCAGCGTGACAGCAAGACAATGGCCCGGTCCTCCGCGGAAGGACCAGGCCATTGCCATGTCTCACTCGCGGGCAAGCCCAGGAGACTCACCCAACGGCGCAGGGTCAGAGACTAACCTCATTCCGTGCCGGCTCGCCGAAACGGGATACCGACACCGGCCCCTTGGTTGCGATGTTGTACGTCGGCTCCGGCGCCTCCTGCAGGCCTGCCTCGGTGGAAGCGCCAGGCCCAGCGGCACGCGCAGAACGTTGGTATGCAGCGGTACCAAAGCGAAGGTCCGGGCCAATGGTCTCGGCTACGATCCGACGAGCCTCACGCCGCTCCCCACCCTTTTCAAAGGAACGGAATTCCAGCTCACCCGAAACGGTGACGGGGTCGCCCTTCTTCAGCGAATTGGAGGCGTTCTCGGCGAGCGCCCGGAACGCGGAGACGTTGTGAAAAACAGGTTCCCCGTCATGCCAGGATCCGTCTGGCCCCTGGACACGCTGGTTCACCGCAACGCGGAGCTTGGTGTGGGCCACCCCCGACTCACCGTAGGTCAGATCCGGATCTGCTACGAGGTTGCCGGCGATGTTGATCGGTATTTTGGTGCTCATATCGTGCGTCCTTCCTTCGCGGACGGGACTTTCCCATCCCACGCTTCAAAGCCGGTCTTACGGGCCAGAAATCTCCAGGCCACGCGATGGTTCCTCTGCCGGTTTCACGCCCGCATATGTTTCCTGGCCTTCAACGTGCAGGGAGGCTTCCGCAGCCGGAACCTTCCCGCCCAGTCCTGGCGGATCGGTCATTTCAAGAATTTCCTTGCTTGCGGCCGTCACCCGGCCGAGCACTGATTTGGCAATATCCACGCGTGAGGCCGGCGACTTTCCAGAAGTAGCCTCGGCTGCTGACTGCTCCGCTTCGATAACTGCATCAGCCCAGCCCGACAGATAGCTTGCTGATTGAGGCCCTCTATCAATTCCGTGCGCCTTAAGCACCGTGTAGGCCACTGACTCCGCCTCGACTTCGGCCAGCCCGCGGTGGTCCACGCTGCTTCCATACAACTTGCCCACATTGTCGTTCGGGCCGTGGAGCAAAACGTGCCCGAGCTCATGCGCGAGCACCGCTGCGCGTTCCTCTGAGTTCAGCCAGCCACCCACCTGAACGCAATGCTGGGCAAAGTCCGTGAAGCCGCTTGTGAGCCCGAACTGCGAGTCCGTGACTTGCACTGAGAAGCCGTGAGCGCGGGCAACTTCAGCCAGCGACTCCCACAGCCGCGGCACCTCGACTGACGTGAGCCCAGCTGATCGAGGAACCAGCAGCGGGGTACCCTCGGTCTGGGAGACGTCGAAGACAGCCTGGCCCCGCCAGCCAGTGATGAGCGTCTTCTTCCCCTCGTCAACGGCGCCGTTGGGAGCCTTGTCGCCAACAGGGATGCGGTGACGCGTGCCGTCCGGCAAGAGCAGCTGTTGAACGCGGGCCGTCCTTGGCGCAATCACCCACAAGGCATGCTCACCACGAATAACATTCCGCCCGTGCCGCTCCCATTCCTTGAAGCCCGCCACGAGCGTGGGCTCATCGGTACCGCGCTGTGCCATCTGCATCATCAGCAGGGCAACATTCCCGCCGGAATAGCGCCACAGGCTGGCGGAAGCGTCAAGGAGAACCTGCCAATGTGATGGCGCCTCGACAGCCTTTTCAAGAATCGAGTGCAGTCCGTCCATCAAGGCAGCAACACGTTCCTCGGGCGCCAGTCGCTGAGGCTCCAACTGGGAGTTCGGGCCAGCGGAGGGGCTTGACGGAACTTCGGGTGCAGCGGCCACGACAGCCACCCTTCTGTTTCTTGGACCGCAGCTCAGCTGCGCAGACACCAGTTCATGGCGACCAGGTCATTGGAGCGACATGACTCAGAATTCGGGAACCAATTGATGGGCCGCCTTGCACCAGTCGAGGAAGGCCGGATCGTCGGTCGCAAGCATGCGCGGTGCGGGATCCTTGTGTGCCTGCAGTCCTACGCATCCGGCCGCCCTGGTGTGCGTCCTAAGACGTTCGACGGCGTGTGGGAGCCTTTCATGGAAGGCGAGCGGCCCGAAGCCAGGATCGTCCGTTGTGTAGGAGGCCAACTCCGCGCGGTGAAGCGCGTACAACTCAGCCACGATCTCAGGGTGACGCCACCAGCAGTCCGGGACGACCGACGTCGTCAGTTGGTAGGTGGCCACGAGCCATCGCACCCACGCAAATAGCGATCGCCATGCCTCCTGTGATTGCTCGGTCGTCATCTCCCGCCAGCGGCGGGTCACGGACTTGGGCCCAGCCTGTCCGGCAAATGCCGACCTGAAAAGTTGTGCAGTAATCTCGTCGTCCCCAAAGGAACCCGAGGAGGGAACATCAAACTCGTCGACGTTGTCACGGCTATGCATCAGGAGCCCCTTCGGTCTTCTGTTGACGCTGCTTGTGCCCGTCGGCCAACAGGCGCTCCATCTCAGCCTTCAGGCGGCGCAGTTCCCCGGCGTCCTTGCGCTTGTGCCATTCCAGGAGATCCAACAAAATAGGCCGCGTGCGCCGACCCAGCATGAGTGCGGTGCCAGCAGGGAGGCGTCGAATCTCGTCCAAGGCGATCACCGGACGGTCGCGAAGCTGTTCACCGTCCTGCCGGCCCTGTGACGACCAGGAACGCGTGGTGAGCGTCAGGCTGCGCTCGCCGAGCAGACCGGCGAGCGATCGGAGGTCGTGTTCGTCAGATCCGCCTCCGAAAATCACCTTGATGATGGCGGAGTCCCATATTGTTGACGCTTCATCGATGGACCAGCCCGAACGGGCCTGAGAAAGGGATTGGAGGACGACGAGGGTGGAGATGCCGATGCCGCCGCCATCAGCCAGCGCCACGGGTAGGCCCGGCCAGGGAGCCAGGTTGGCGATCTCATCGAGTATGAGGGACAGCGGCGGCTCAAGCCTGCCGCCTGGCGAAACGAACGCCATTTCGCGTGCCGCGCTGTCAATGTCGTCGATCAGGGCGGACAGGTATGGACCGGCAGCAGCCGCGCCTGCGCGCGTGCCGATCAAATAGAGCGTGCCCCGTTCCCGAATGAACGCCTTCGGATCAAACTCCTCGGACTCATCCTGCGGGTTCAGTGCAGCCAAAACCTTCGGTGAAGACAGCGGGGCAACCGCTGCCGAGACACCGATCCAGGAGTTCGAGGTATTCCGCGGGTCGTCTTCCAGGATTCCCATCAGGTCTGACTGCCAACCAAGCGCCGCGCCAGGCGTGCCCAGGACTTCCAGCGCTTCCCGGGCAAGCACAGGGCTGGAGGACCAGCGTCGGAATGCAGCCACTCCCTCGCCGGACAGGGCAGCAGCATGGAGCAGGCATTGGAGGACGATCAGCGAGCGCTTCTGCCACGCAGCGTTTTCGCCCTTCATCTCCGTGTCCGCGGTAATGACCAGCGCTCGCCGGGTGGCAACGTCCGGGTCCTCACATCCCCGCACCGGTGACCAGCGGAGGGACGACGGCAAGCCTGACATGCCTTGGGGATCGAACACCGTCACCGGGCGCCCGTCAGAAGCCCTTGCCTTCATGGTCACTACAAGGTTGTCAGCCCGCGTAGACGTCGTTACGACGGCACCGGGCGCGTCGAGGATCGCATTGATGACCACGTAGAGGCCCTTGCCGGACCGGGGAGCACCCTGGATCACCATCGATTCTTCAGTGGAAACGTGGACCGTGACGCCGCGGGATCGGCCCAGGGTCCAGGACAGATCCTGCACCGAAGGCTTCACCAGTCCCGGGCGCGTGAACTTCCCCCGCTTCTGCACCGCCCTCGCCCCAAAATCGTGGACGATTTCGGCGCGACGGGCAACGCCGTCCCGGTTCAGGATGTCCTGCCGGAGCCATGCCCCCGATTGCTTCCACCGCCTCCACGCAACCAGCGCAGCCACGGCGAGCGCTCCGACCAGCAGCAGGGCCGGAGCCAGGATCCACCAAACGCTGTCCGTGCCGACTGCGCAGTCCCCACTGCGGATGACTATCCAGTCCATCCTGTTGGCCAAAAGTCCGACGACGGCACCCGGGTTGAAGGGCGACGGCGGCAAGGCGCCGCAGTGCCAAGAGGTCGCGAGCTGCGCCGCGGCCTGCACCAACGCGCAGAGAGTTACGTAAGCCGCCGCTCCAACGAGGGCAGCGGTGACGAGCGGATTGTCGCTGGCAGCCCGGGAACTCACTGGCTGTCTCACAGCATCCTGCCGTCAGTCCCGAAAACGTCCAACTCGTCCGTTGTCACCCGGTTGGCAACGATGAAGGAGCGGTTGCCGACCTTCCAGAGACCGACGCCCTTCGGAAGATTCTCAACGTGCTCGCACTCGGCTTCGGTAAGGCCCAGCGCTTCCTTGGTAAGCCGCATTGCGTCGTGCTTCTGGCGGTAGATGATCCTGGTGTCCGCTTCGGTGAGGAGACCCAGGGCTTTCTGCCGATGTCCGCTGGTGCTGTCACCGATCTCGTTGAGGTCAGCGACTTTATGCATGATCAGCAGGTTGGCGATGCCGTAAGTTCTGGCCAAACGCCACTGTTCGCTCATCTTCGCCAGCATGTAAGGATCAGCGAGCATCCGCCAACCTTCGTCGTAGACGACAAGGCGCTTGCCGCCGTCGGGATTGGTGATCGCCGCCTCCAGCCAGGTAGCGCCGCAAGCGGCCGCTAACGACAGGGCTTGCTCCGAAGCCCCAATGAGCGCCGAAGTGTCCATCACCATCATTGGGGCGTCCGCGTCGAAGGCTACGGTGGACGGAGCATCAAACATGCCCTCTAGATCACCGGACACCGTGCGTCTAAGGGAATGGCTGACGGCGGTTCCGCCCTCGACCCCGACGAGAGCCACCATCTCCTTCGACGGTCGCAGCAAATGGTCAAGCACCATGGGCAGCGTGGGGTTGGAGTTTTCCGCCATTGTTTCCATGAGGGCGATATCCAAGGCCGTGTGCTCGACGGGTCGGAGCGGCATTCCTTGACGCATGAGGGAGACAAGTGCCACCAGGAGATACCGGCGCCGCTGGCGAACGACAGCCTGCCACTGTGCTTCAGTGAGGGCGCTTGACCGTGGCCCGGCGTCCAGTGGATTTACTCGTGCGGGACGGCCTGGTCCGACGGAAATGACCTTTCCGCCTACAGCTTTGGCGACGGCAACCCACTCACCCTTGGGATCGGAGGCGACGGCGGCTTTCCTGCCCAATGTGATGGACCGCGCGACGAGCGACTTGCCGCACATCGACTTGCCTGTGCCGACGGTTCCGATAACGACGATGGATGGGCCGCTGATGATCCCTTTGTCGTAAAGGATCCAGGGATCGTAGGAGAAGGCTCCTGACCCGAAGACATCGGTTCCGATGTAGGTGCCTTCATGCCCCAGCCCGGACTCTGTGAGGAACGGGTAGGCGGCCGCGAATGTCATGGTCGAGGCGCGGTGCGGCGCCGGACGCAACCGGTGTGGGCCCCGGAGCGAGTTCGGCTCCTTGCTCCCCCAATCTCCCGTGAAGCGAAGCTTCTGAAGTCCCGGCTGTTCATCCTCCGACGGAGCACTCGCCCGCTTGGACGCCCAAGGTGCGGACCGCCGTCGTGCTTTCTGATCCCCCCGACTTACCCCCGACGGAAGGTACTCGAAGCTGCCATTCGTCTTGTTCATCGCAGTCCTCTTCCCAAGGGCAAGGCGCTCGCAACGAAAGCCGCCCATTGCTGTCCGTAGAGAAGCCGCAGCTCAACGAAAGCTCCCGCTGCCGCGGACTCAAGCTCCTGGCGGTGTCGTGCCAAGTCCTCCAGTGAGGTCGCTGTGACGGTCATATAAGAGGCCGGACGGACGTCACCGTGGCCGGCGACAATCTCTTCCTCCCTCTGTGTCACTTCTTCTTCCTCGGCCCTTTGCTCACGCGTGAGCGGCCTGTCGAAGCGGGCATTGATACGGCGACGGGTCTCGTGGGCTTCCTGGGCTGAACGGATGTCGCGCAGAGCTTCAGCGGTCGGTACCGCCCGAATAACCTCGGTGAAGGTGTGGCGGAATTCGCCCACATAGATCAGAGGGTGGAGGAAGCCCGGGAAGACTTTCTGCCGCGGCCATTCAGCAATCCAAAAGGTCTGGTGGAAGCCGGCATCTGTCCGCAGGTAGGTCCAGTGCTCCTCTACGCCCATCGGGCCTTGCCTCATGAGCTCATCCGTAGACTCTGCTGCTGGTGCACTCGACGCCGAAGCTGTCGCGGCCATCGCTTTGCCGGCGGGCAAAAGGGCAGGATCGAAAGCGCCGCGAATGGTGGCAAGCAACCCCGCCTCGCCGAACCATTCCTCGACCTTGACGTTGTGAGTACCCAGCGACGTTCGTATCGCATCGACTTCGAGCCGCAGGACGTGTTCAAGGCCGGTGACGCCCCCGCCCGACTCCCTGATCCGCCGTCGCGCCTTACTCGTGTCCAGGACAACCGCGACGACCAGCTCATGGCTCATAGCCGAGCTGGCGGCCCCCAGTAAGTCCTCGTATGCACGATGGCCCCACCCAGCGGCTTCCTTGTTGTCCCGAGCCGGCAGGGCATTTTCCCTGTAAAACTCCCAGAGTGCCGATGACGGGTAGGGCACGGTGTAGTCCTGAATGGCGATGCGGGCAATGCTTTGCCGCTGGGCCATGCCGGCCTGAACCCGTGACCAGGCCTGGACTGCCCACGCTTTATCGTCAGCATCCAAGAGAGCGAACGAACGCGTACTGCATCGGAGCACCGCGATTGCTTCCTTGCCGTGGCCATCGACCAGGAAGCATTTCCCATGGGCGGTAGTTCGAATCTCCAGAGTGCCCAACCCGCCCGGAAGGGCAAGTCGGCCGGCGAGGCGTGGAGCTTCAGGCTTTACGAGAAACCTCGTCTGGCCCGCAGCTGCGCGGTAAAAGAACGTCGCGATCTGTTGTGCCCAGACCGGATATGGGACACGGGAGTACTGCAGTATTCCGAGCAGTATCAGCGCGAGCCACATGGGTCCAGTGGTGAATAGACCGACTGGACCGTGGCTCGCAGAGGCAACGATGGCTACCGTGACTCCCCCGGCCACAATGAGCAATTGGTACCACTTGAGCCCGAGGAAGAAACCGCGGCGTTCGTACCTTGGGAATTTGACGGCTTCCAACGCACGCCCGTCTTCAGACATGGGGGGTGCCTCCCTTCGGAGGATCAATTCTTGCTGGCTGGGGTTTCGGAGGCTGCGGGCTCGACTGGCCTGGCGTGTGAGCGGGAGGCCGCGCTCGCGGTCCCGGTTCGGTAGGTGTGCTCTGCCGGGCTGGCGCTGGAGCGGCGCCGCCTTGGCTTGGCGGACTTGCACGCACGAACCCCCTGGGTTCAGCGGACTGGGGTGCATCCGGTGATCCGGTTGACGATCCTGTCTTCAAGGCTCTCTGTCCTCCATCGGGGTCCGGTGAGGTCAACCCGGCGGGCACAGGAGGTGCTGACACCTGTGTCGGGAAGACGTTACGGCTCGAACTGATGGGCCGTGTCATGGCGGAACGACTCACCATGTTCGCGAGAGTCAGTCGGCCGCCTGCCTGCCTACTGATTTGCCGGGCCGCAACACTGGTGCTTCGCGACAGAACGTGGCCACCGCCAGCCGTTTGAGCGGCTGCAGCCAGTTCCCCTCCAGCGAAGCTCACGAGGCGCAGGGCCATCATGGGTGCCCCACATGCGAGGGCCATGCCTACGGTTCCGGCTGCCAAGCCCGCGAAGGACTTGGAATCGGCAAAGAGCTTTACGGCGACGGCCAAGACTGTTGCAGCCAAGGGCTTGGCCACAACCAACGCGATAACGACCTCACACCAGCGACGAGCCCAGGATTTTGTCTTGTCCCAAGGCAGCAGCATGAGGGCCACGGGGGCGACGGCGGCGAGGACAACGAGGGCGAACGAGCGGAAGATCATCGAGCACATCAGAATGAAGGCGAGTATCCAGACGACCACGACGGCCATCATGGTCACCACGGCCGCGCCCGCCGGGCCGCCGGTGTTTCCGGGAGCCAGTGAAACCAGGTTCCATTCCCGGCCACTTCCCTGCGGCGCTCGTTCAAAGCCGAAGAGCCGCATAAAGACGAGATAGGGATCAGAGCCAATTGTCTGAAGCAGAGCGGCAGACGCTAGATCTGTTGCCCTCGTCAGCTGACGGACGAGGCACACGGCGGCGCCCACCAACGGGATCGCGAGGGCGCCACCTACCATCGCCCTTCCAATGCGTCTCGGTTGCTGGCTAATCAGCCCGGAGAGCAGTTGCAGAATCATGACGACGGCGAGCGGAGTCAGCATTACAACCACCCACCAGCTCGTCAGTCCTTCGATCGACACCCATTGGGAGTCGTCGACGTTCGACACAGTGAAAGCACCCGTGATGAAGGCCCACAGCCACGACGCCATGTTCTGCAGAATGTTTGCGAACAGTGACGTGACCGCGCCGAGGGCGTTATCGTTTGCCTGCGACACCAAGCCGCATCCGGGCGGCCACCATCCATTGAGATCGCACTCAACGGGCATGACCTAGAACCCGAGAGGGAATGCGGTCTGCGACCAAAGGATGTAGCCGTTGATGCCGCCAAGGATGGCAGCCACGGGGCCTGTCCAGAGGAGGATCACGCCTCCGCTGGAAGCCAGGCGCGACGATTGGCTCAGCTTCCCGGCCAGCAGCAGGGCTGCGCCGATGATCGCCACGATGGCGATGATGATGAAAGCGCCGACCAGGATGCCGCCGCCAATTTGTTTGAGCGATTCGAGGAAGGGGAAACTCGCATTCGGCGTGATCCCCGGGTCTACCGCTGCCAAAAACATGGGTGCTCCGTCCGTCGTATTCCATGAAGTGAGCAGATGAGCTCACACGTCCATGGAAGGAGCAGTGGTCAGCGACATGACCTGAACATCGAGCACGCCCTTCGAGCGGCGTGACGACCAGACGTGCAATGACCCGCCCCGTTGTTGAGGTAGGAGATGGGTCACTCAGGCCCGTTTTTCCCCTGTTCAGGCGAAATTCTCGGCGTCCAATGGTTCCTGGCGTGGCGATTAAGTCGACCGGGCCGAGCATGACCGGGGGCGATGTCGATCTCGCAGAGACGTCAGCGAGTTGTCTGACTAACGGACGTTGGGTAACGAGGTGAGGGTCGGCATGCGCCCCGGTCGACTTGATCACCACGCCGCAGCATCGATGGTGGTGAAGTTCGTCGCCACACACTGATCGTGAATAGTCTTGCCTGCTCCCGGAGGAATGCGAATAACATTGTGAGCGGACGGTGCTGCGGTCCTTGCATTATCAGGCAGAACGGTGCGAACACCACATGAACACTAGGGCACATATCTAAGAGCCGACCACCAGTGTGAGCCCGCCTGATCAACGCTCGCCTGGTTCAGTTGACGTCCGCGCGACGCTTGCCGGGCCTTGGCAAATCCAGGGGTTCTCGCCAGCTCGGTCTGTATGACGAAAAGAAAGAACCCCGACAGCCTGGGCTGTCGGGGTTCCGTCGAGGCCTGTCAGGAGCCGCTGATCTTCCCTGCCGCGATGTGCTGCTGGGCGCGATGCTGCTGCTCATCGTCGCCGTAGCGCGCCACCGCCGTTATCAGATCCATGCCGTCCTCAAGTCCGCCATAGATGTCCTCCAGCCGCTCGCGCGAGCCGCCGAGCAGGCGGATACCGCCCAGCGCGTTGATCTGCTCGAGCTGCAGGTACGCGCGGTACACGAGGTCGACGTGCACACCGTCATCGGCGGTGAAGGGGTTCGGGACGTAGTCGGCGTCCGGCGTAAGGCCACCCGTGTCGAGGCCAAACTGGGCCAGCTCGTTCTTGTTCATGGATGCTTCTCCTTGCTTTTGGGACTGTCACTCGGCTGTGACGACTCTCGACTTGAGACCGTCAGGATGCCCCCGGCCGGGCTCCGCCTGGCTGGAACGCCTGCGGGCCGACCATGATGCTCACATTGCTTTGGACGTCACTTACCTGGCGTACCAGGACGCCATCGACGCCTTTCAGCATACCGATGGGTGGACCAGCAAGCGTGGCATGCAGAAAGTGAATGAGCCGTTGCGCAAGGGCCTGCCGGAAAGGCTTGAAGAGCTTGCCCGGGTGGGCAGGACGCTGTGGCCCGGACGGGCTCAGGTGCCGGCGGTCTACAAGCGTGGAGGCGCATCGAACGGTACGGTCGAAGCGATCAACGGTCGCCTCGAGCACCTCCGCGGGATCGCTCTGGGCTTCGGCCACTTCACCCACTACCTCACACGCAGCCTCCTCGAAGCGCCTGGTGGGATGCCGCCACACTATGGGACTCGCGGCACGCGCTCTTCTGCGGCCGCAGGAACCAGGAGATCGAAGTCGATCCGGACAGCGGCCTCTTGCACACGATGGAGGTCTGACTCGCGGACATGCGGACGGGATGCTCTGGAGAGTGGGAGTCTCAGCAGAGCCGGAGTGCGACATGCACATCTGAGGCCCGGGCCTCGAAACCGGACCCCCGGCGCGGCACCGGGGGCACCAGTTTTTCTTACCGTCGACGTGTTGCGACCCCGCTTGATCCCCACCTCGAGGTGGTCCTATGCGCGTGGCAGCACGGTGGTCCCACCACGCTGGCAAGCGACATCAACCGGTTCGGACTCAAAGGGTGCCAAGGATGTCACGCGGAACTACCAGCGACCCATCGATCGGCCAGCAGCCCGAGTCTGCGTTGATCGGCCCGATCCGGCGGAACCCCCTCACGGCGTTCTGTATCGCCCCGTTGAAGAAAACAGCCATGACCGCGCCACCGCACGATGAAACAGCATTACGCGTCTCCCACCTACTACGCATCCGCCCCGCTGTCGGAGTGGAGGCTGTCCGGCGCAGGATCCCTCGTGCCTCCACCCCGAATTGCTGAATTCATTGGGGACAAGCCGGAACCGGCCCGGGTGGCACAACTCAAGGCTCATCGGGAAGCGCTGGCCCGGCGGACGTCCAGACAGCCGGCGACGCCCGTGGAGCGGCGGAGGGACGCCCTCAGGCAATACAGGAACCGCACCAGTTACAGCCAATTACTGGGAGCCAGCACCAGTGCAGCGCGCATCGACCCGGAACGGCACGCGCAACGCGAGGCAGAGGCCATCGAACGCATCATGGGCCGCAAACGCTAGACCGTATGTATAGGGCGCCAAAACTCCACCCGCGCCGACTAAGGGGAACGAAGAGCGCCGGGACGACTTTTGTCGTGATCCCGGCCAGCGCAGCAGGATTCACGGTCAACGACTGCGGGTTCCGGTGGATCGGAGGCTACCAGCGGGAGCAGTTATGTCTCGGGGTGGAGTTTTACTTGTTCCATGAGTTCTGTCATCCAAAGCCTGTGCCCTCTGTGGAAGGTCATTTGCTCTGGCAAGCCGTGGACTGAGGCGTTTGTGCCTGCCTCGTCGATGGTTACCAGGCCGGCTTCTGTTGGCGCGTTGGTGATATGCAGGTCACCGAAGGATTCCGGGAGGACAGGGTCAAGCCAGAGGCCGCGCTGGGACACGTAGACGTCATAGCGCAACAAACTTGTCACCAGAAAGATGGGCGTTGTGGCCGCCCAGGCCTGCGGGGAGCACGCCGTCGGGTAAGGCACAGGCTGTCCAAATTTGGCGCGGTCAAAGCCGCAGAAAAGTTCCGGGAGGCGGCCGTCGGAGTATTCTGCGGCTTCCAAAAGCGCGGTCGCGATCCGTTGAGCCTCGCTGACGAGCCCGAAGCGCATGAGGTCTGCCACTATGACCGCATTATCGTGGGGCCAGACGGAACCGTTGTGGTAGCTGGCCGGGTTGTAGGAACCATGTTGCTCGCCAAGGTCCGGACTCCCCAGCCGCTGAACATTTCCGGGGACATCAGCCGCTCGGCTACAACGGTCACCTTGTCCTCGTCCACGATTCCGTACCAGAGACATTGCCGCATCTTGGACGTGCAGGCGTCGACAGGTCGCTTGTCCTTGTCGAGGGCGACGGCATAATAGCCCTTGTTGGGCAGCCAGAACTGCTCGTTGAACCGTTGCTTCAGCCGGGCAGCACCTTCCTCAAGCTCAGCAGCAAGCGCCCTGTTGCCTGCATCATGGGCCATCCATGCCCGGGACATGTACGCGCTGTAGGCGTATGCATGCACTTCGCAGAGCGCGATCGGTGCTTCCGCGAGGGTCCCGTCGGCGAAGTTGATCCCACCCCAGGAATCCTTCCAGCCCTGGTTGATCAGGCCCTGAGCGTTGAGACGCTTGTATTCGACGAAACCGTCACCATCTTTATCGCCGTAATCCCGAATCCATTCCAAGGCGCGGTCGGCGTGGGGCAGCAGGGCTGCGATCGTCTTCCTGGCAAAGCCCCAGCGGCTTACTGCTCCCAGGACGTTGACGAAAAGCGGGGTAGCGTCAGCGCTTCCGTAGTAGGTGTTTTTGCCGCTCAGGGCGAGTCCGCTGGAAACACCAAACCTCACCTTATGCAGGATCTTGCCCGGCTCTTCCTCGGTCAGCGGATCCACTACGCTGCCCTGGCGCTCAGCCAGAGTCCGGAGAGTTCCCAATGCCAGGGACGGGTCCACTGGCAGATCCATCTCCGAAGCCCACAACGAGTCCCGGCCGAATAGGGTCATGAACCAGGGTGCGCCCGCCGCGACTACCACTCTCTCCGGATGATCGGGGTCCTCGATGCGGAGGGCACCCAAGTCGTCGTAGCTGCGTCGCAAAGTCCGCTCGACAGATCGGTTCCTCATTTGGACGACAGGTATCTTGGCCATCCACTCCTGTTGCCGAACATCGTGCGGAGAGGCTTCACCGGCAGGATGATGCAGGAACGGCACAGAAGGGGGTCTTGCCGTTGATGCTCGGTACGACAGTGAAGCGGATGCTTCGGTCCCCTTTCGCGGGAATAACGAAGTCAAACACAAGCTCTTCTGACGGGGACTCGACTCCATCGGCAGTTACGACGACGCTGTTTTGAATGTCCTGCCATGTGGAACGGATTGTCAGGGATCCTGCCTCCGACTGCCGCACCTCGTCCCATCGATGGTTTACACGGGCTTCCTTCACCTCGAACAGGTCCGCGAAGTCCGCTTCCACATCGAGACGGACCAGGCATTCGGCAGGATTCAACGAATAGTTGCTGACTGTTACTCTTTCGACGATGCCGGCGCCGACCTCCCGTTGTCGTTCCACGAGCAGCGGGCTGTCGGCATAGCCGACCGACCGGGGCACACGTCCGGCAAACAGCGGCCGATAGGGTTCCTTCGTCTCCGCCGCAAGTGGCTCCACTGGCTGGCCGTTGATCGTGAGGCTCCAGCGGGACAGGATGCGGGTGTCCTGGAAGAAGACGCCATGTGGCAGATCCGGATGAATGTCGCCGTTGGGCTGCGAGATACAAAAGGATGAGCCCTCGACCAGCGTGACCGTTCCTTCACCCAGTGGCCCGGCTGCTGTATCTGCGTTCCATCCGGCCATTCTCTGGCTCCTTCAACGGATCGGTAGAGGTCGGCAGCTGGATGCTACAGGACCTGATTTCCGCGACGGCTACTGCTCAAGTTGACGCTACGCCTGTCTGACCCCCTGGACCAGAGGAAAAGCCTGCAAGTGCATCGGCGTTCCCCAGAAGGTCTTCATCATCCGGTCCCCCGGAACACGCGCTGCTGGCGTGGATCCGCACCCGGCCGGCGGCCCTCAAGGCGGCCGGCACAAAGTGTCCTCCCGCGCCGTACCTAATGGGTTGCTCCACTGTGAAAGTCCAGACTCTTTGGACCGGCCGAAGTCGGGAATCCGGCAAGACGGCGTACGACGACGTGACGGTGCCCCAAGGTAAGAAACTCCAGTATTAAAACGAAATTCGGCGGTGTCGCTTGCGAAAGCGGCACCGCCGAACCCGGCTATGGCTGATTCGTTATTCAGGAGGAAGAGCTGGTCCGGAACCTGTGGCGCCGAACTGCAGCCACCGGATAAGGCTCAGCGCATCCCAGACAGGCTTTCCGGTTGCGGCTTTTATAGCCTGGGAATACGGTGGCAAGTTGGTGCATTCCAGCACAAAGGCGCCAATTTCCGGCTGATTCGAGAGAGCTTCCTGCGCGACTGCGACAACTTCGTCTTGTGCCACGCTCTGATCAAGCTTTCCACCGTCCGACGTGAGCACCTGGTAGAGGTGGTTGGTGCTTTCGATGCCGATCACGTGAACACGCTTTTGCAGTTCCGGCCCGATGCCGACTGCACTGAGATGGTCCTGACCTAACGTCTTCCCGTTCGCGGTGATGATGCCAACAGACTGATGCGGTTGCAGCAGTTGTAGAACCATAGGTACCTGAAGCAGGCTCGATGTTGCGACCGGCACCTGCAGAGCGGCAGCCAACTCTTGTTGGTGGATGGCCAGGAAGCCGCAGCACGTGGTCACCGCGGCCGCCCCCTCATTCTGTAAGGACTTGGCAGTCTCCGTGATTGATGGAAGAAGTCCCTCTGCGGCGTGTTCCAGGACTTGGTCTGTGCTAGCTCCTTTGCACACAGCCAGAGTGACCGGGAAGGGGAAGCTGGCCGGGTTGCCGACGTCCCCGATGGGGCGGGGAATCCGGTTCTCCAGCATCACAATGCCTATTTCTGAGGCGGTCACGCGACACTTACTCCTTTGTTAGGTCGGCGCGATAGGTTTCTTTCAGGAACAGCACGCAGAGCAGTGAGATGAAGCCTGCCCCGATGACGTACCAGGAGACGGCCATTGTCGTCCCGGTAGCTGCCACGAGGGCACCTGCAACGAGTGCTGCCGGCGCACCGGCGACCATGCTTGAGAACTGATAAGCGACCGACGCTCCCGTGTACCGGTAGCGCGTCGGATACTGCTCAGCATACAGCGGACCGTGCAATGCCCCAGTGGGCCCATAACCGAAGACAATAGCTGCGGCGATGGCTGTGATGATAACTGCAGGGTTTCGAGTGTCGAGGAGCCAGAAGAAGGGCACAGCGTAGAGAGCGATGAATAGTGTTCCCGCAAAGTAAACCGGCCGGCGTCCGATTCTGTCAGACAGCTTGGCGTACAGCGGCATGGCGATCAGGAGTGTGCCTGCACCCACGAGAACCCCGGTAAGCGCCCAAGACTGAGGGAGCTTCAGCTGGCCGCTGACGTAGGACAGCGAATAGACAGTAAAGAGGTAGTAACCGATGGTGGAAGCTGCCTGAACAAAGATAAGCAGCAGAGTGGTTTTCTTGGCGTGTTTGAAGACTTCCGAGATCGGCAGCTTGGGCTGCTTATTCGCGGCCTTGATCGCCAGAAACTTCGGAGACTCGGGGACCTTGGCCCGGATGTAAAGGCCGACAAGGACGAGGGCGCCACTGAACAGGAACGGAATGCGCCAGCCCCAGCTCAGGAACTGATCATTCGGCAAGAGCGCCATGATCGCCAGAATGCCAGCGGAGGTGAGCTGCCCGGCCGGCACACCGAGCTGGCAAGCCACCCCGTAAATTCCCCTCTTTTCTGCTGGTGCGTGTTCCACGACCATAAGAGCTGCCCCGCCCCACTCGCCGCCCAGACCGAGGCCTTGGACCAACCGCAGAATGATCAGAAGTATCGGCGCGAGCACGCCAACCTGGCCCGTTGTCGGGAGGAGTCCGATTGCGAAGGTGCCAACTCCCATTATCAGCAAGGTGATGACGAGGGCCTGCTTACGGCTCATCTTGTCGCCGAAATGGCCGAAGATAATTCCGCCAAGAGGGCGGAATAGGAATGCGACGCCGAAGGTCGCGAAGGAAGCCAGCAGCGCAGCAGTGTCGCCCAACCCGGAGAAGAATATGTGAGGGAAGACAAGAGCTGCTGCACTCCCATACAGGAAATAGTCGTACCATTCGATTGCCGTGCCAGTGAAGCTGGCACGAGCCACCTGCATGACCGTCTTTCGGTCAATCGTGGGTGGTACGGCACCTCGCTCTGTAGTTGCTGACATCATTGAATCCCTTCAGGGTGGAGAAGCATGGGGAATAAATCGGTCGGTTGTCTCGGTGACTTCTTTTGAGAGGTCTGATCTGAGCTCGTCGTCGCTGGGAAGCTGTGTGCCTATGATCCAGATCACCACGGGTGGCTGGGCCAGGCAACAAGTAAAGCGTCAGGAGCGCTAGACACCAGTTTCAGCAAGACTGAACCTGCCTTTCTGTGCCATGGACAGCCACTCATAATCGGGGGATGAATCGCTGGTTCCAACGGACCGAAAAGGCCGCAAGAATATCTGCTGCCAGTGATAGTACTCACACGCACAACAGTCAAAGAACATGTCGACCTTAAGGATGACTAGACGAAGCGTCAGTGGATCTGTAGCTCAGATCAGCCGTCCAATCCCAGCGCCCAGTTCTTCTGGGAGACGCCGCGGCTGCAGCCGGGTTGGCAAAAGCTACCGGCCCCAGTGCGTCTGCAGGCCTTTTCATGAGGACTGCGAGCCGCAGGTCTTTCTGTGACGAGCGGCAAATTTCTTTGGTACGAGGATCCTTACCCTCCAATTCAATCTGAGCAGAGAAAAGTTTGCTAAACGCAGCATCAGAAACGCCACTACTTCTGCTCTGTCGCCAACGTTAGATGCCTTTGTAGTCTCGTGGCACCCACCCACTGGAAGGACATAAGTAATGTCATTGAAAGCGCAAGAGGAAGTGCAGCTCCTGGCTGCAGACATCAGGTCCCTGCCTGCATGGAAGAACCTGAAGGAGGCAGTCATTGACTTGCAGCAGCTTCAGGTCAAGGACGGTTCTGTCCCGGACAGCGCGAACCACGTCCGCGCCCACGCAGACATTGACAACATCATTTCCTCGATCCAGCAGATCCAGCCACACCTGCCGCACGACAACGAATACCTGGACCACGTAGTCCAAGACTTTCAGAAATGGCAGTCCGCCGGCCTGGGCGAGCCTGATTTCCTGGACTCACTGCTCGCCTTCCAGCCCCAGCAATGGCGTATCGACGGTCTGCCCCACCTGGTGGTGTTCCCCATGTACACGCAAAACGGCAGCACCAACCGTTTCGTGGAGGCCGTGCTTATTGACGTTATTTGGCCCGAGTTCATCGATGAACTGGAGAACAAGTACTCGAACAAGCTTTTCGTACCGGTTCACTTCTGGGATTTCACTCCGGGCTACGACACCAACTCTGCCGTGCTCTTCCCCGAGAGCGTCGCTGTCCGGTCCACGCCGAAATTCACCTGGGGAGCCATCTTCGCCGACCGCGAAGCTGCACGCTTCCGGCGGGTCCTCAAAGCCGCGGCGGACATCACGTCCCTGGAACTCCCTGATGACGCGGCCGAGCTTATCGAGGACCAGAAGCTGTGCCAGGAAACGTTCGTCATGTGGGACCTTATCCACGACCGCACCCACATGCGCGGCGACCTGCCCTTTGACCCCTTCATGATCAAGCAGCGCATGCCGTTCTTCCTGTACTCACTGGAAGAACTGCGGTGCGACCTCACCGCGTTCAAGGAATCCGTTCTCATCGAAAAAGACGAGACGGCTTCTGAGGAGGCCCGCAAGCACGCCAAACTCGTCCAGTACGCCGTCATTTTCGACCGGATCTTCCGGTTCGCCATCACCGGCAGCCGCGTCCGCAACTACGACGCGCTGGGCGGGCAGCTGCTCTTCGCCTGGATGCACCAGCACAGGGTTCTTCACTGGACCGACGGGAAGCTCAGCATCGACTGGAAGGACGTCGCAGGAGTCGTCGTCGAGCTCGCGCTGCGCGTGGAGGAACTCTACTGGCGCTCCATCGACCGTCCCAAGACGGCGCACTGGCTGGCGGCTTACGACCTGATCTCCGAAACCCTCACACCCAACCCGGCCTCAGTGTGGGCCAAGGGTCCGGAAGCCCTCCCGCTCGATGGACCTCCGCGGGGCCTCACCGACCAGGTTCTCGATGATGAATTCCCGCTGTCAATGTTCTATGAGGCCCTTGAAAAGAAGATGCGGGCCGTCATCGAGTCGACAGCCGGGATCACCGGGGAAGCCTCCGCCAAATTCGGGGACGAGGTCTCGGAATGACAGGCAAAGTGGCAGGGCTGACCGTCGTTGTCGCCGGCTCAACAAGTGCTGCCGGAGCGGCAGTTGTCAGCGCACTCTCACAGGCTGGTGCCAGTGTGGCAGCCGTTGACATTCTGGAGGACCGGGTGCGCGAGCTGGCGGCCGCTCATGACAACGTCACTGGCTACACCTGCAATCTGGCGGACATGGATTCAGTGAACGAACTTGCTGCCTCCGTCCGTGCCGAGATTGGTCCCGTGGACGGACTGATCCACCTCGTTGGAGGTTGGCGGGGCGGACAGGGCATCAAAGGTCAGTCAGATGACGACTGGGAATTCCTGCACACCGGGATCATGACCACCTTGAGGAACACCAGCAGGGCGTTCATCGACGACCTGGACGCATCTCCGGAAGGCCGGTTCGCGATTGTCTCAGCCGAGTCAGTGGCCAGCCCCACCGCCGATAACGCCGCCTACGCAGCCGTTAAGTCTGCGGCTGAAGCGTGGACACTGGCGGTTGCCGATGGGTTCGAGAAGGACTCAACAGATCCGCTTACGTCGGCGGCCCTGGTGTTTGTGGTCAAGGCCCTGCTGGATGAGCGTATGCGTGCGGCCCAACCTGAACGCAAGTTCCCCGGCTTCACCCACGTCGATGTGCTCGCCGAGGCCGTCCTCGACATCTTCGGAAGAGACGCTGGAGAGTTGAATGGCAGGCGGATCCGCTTGGGCACTTCATCGAAGGCGCAGGCTCCTGACGCTCTCGCCGGGGCCAAGCTATGACTGGCCCCCTCCACGACCCCGCGACAAGGGGGTTTGCGTCCGATAACTACGCTGGAGCACACCCGGAGATTATCGAGGCCATCAGCACCGCCAACGCAGGACACGTCGTGGCATACGGCGAGGACGAGTACACGGAGCGGCTGCAGGAGGTTATGAAGGGTCACTTCGGACCTTCTGCGGCCGCGTTCCCCGTCTTCAACGGCACCGGCGCGAACGTGCTGTCACTGCAGACGCTGCTCCCGCGGTGGGGTGCCGTGGTTTGTGCCGACACAGCCCACATCAACACCGACGAGAACGCAGCGCCCGAACGGGTGGCCGGTATCAAGCTTCTTCCTGTTCCAACGCCGGACGGCAAGCTGACACCGGAGCTGATCGACAAGGAAGCCTGGGGCTGGGGAGACGAACACAGGGCCCAGCCGCTGGCCGTCTCCATCACCCAGACCACAGAGGTCGGAACCTGCTACACCCCTGAGGAGGTTCGCCGCATCGCAGAGCACGTGCACTCCCGCGGAATGAAGCTTCACATGGATGGCGCCCGGCTCGCGAACGCAGCCGCGCACCTGGGCGTCCCGTTCAAGGCCTTCACAACCGACGCCGGCGTGGACATCCTCTCCTTCGGGGGAACCAAGAACGGACTCCTGTACGGGGAAGCCGTAGTCGTTCTGGACCCTGAGGTCGGGGACGGCATGAAGCATCTCCGCAAGATGGACATGCAACTCGCGTCAAAGATGCGTTTCGTCTCGGCCCAATTGATTGCACTGCTGGAATCAGATCTCTGGCTGCGCTCGGCGGCCCATGCAAATGAAATGGCCTCACGTCTGCGGAGAGGCGTCGAGGCCATCGACGGTGTCCGTGTCACCCGGGAAACGCAGTCCAATGGAGTCTTCGCGTCCCTGCCGTCCGAAGCAGCGGATATTGTTCGCCGTGCCTTCCGGTTCTACGACTGGGACAGAGCAAGCGGCGAAGTGCGGTGGATGTGCTCCTTCGACACCACCAACGAAGACGTCGACGGACTGGTGTCCGCAGTCAAGGACGCAGTCCTCGAAGTCAGAACCTCGTTCCCCCTGGAGACTGCCGGAAGACTCTGAGCCCGGTCAGTGGGGACTTCATCAATGCCGGGACGTACGTCAAAAAGATGTCCTCACCCAACCGATGATGAAGTCCCCCAGCTAAACCATTTCAAGGCATGTCAATTAGAACCGAGAGTGCTGACTGGCGAACGCGTCAAGACTGCAGATGTGCGGGAACAGGAGGGGTCTTACAGCATCTCTGTCGGTCCTGGCCTTGGCGGGGTTCGAGCTGAATCCGATGATTGTCATCATGACAACGATAATTAGCGGTGGACGGACGGTATATGGCCAGGCACTGGGTGTGCTCATGCTGGACACAGTTTTTCCACGGCTCGCCGGCGACATCGGCAATGCACTCACCTGGCCTTTCCCCGTGCAATACAAGATCGTAAGAGGAGCGCGGGCTGATCGGATCATGGGTGAAAGTCCTGACCCGGCGCTTCTGGAGCCGTTCATCCTGGCGGCAAAGGAGCTCGAGTCAGAGGGCGTCCGTGCCATAGCAACAAGCTGCGGGTTCCTCGCCGCTTTTCAGCGGGAACTCGCCGAAGCGGTGTCCGTGCCGGTGCTTACTTCTGCTCTCCTGCAGGTCCCACTGGTGTCCCAGATGCTGGGACCGTCCAGCAGTGTAGGCAGTCTGACGGAGCGACCCAACCTCACCGAGCAGCACTTCAGGGCCACAGGTTGGGGCTCGGATCAGTTCGAGGTCCACGTGAACGCCCTCGAACCAAACGCCGTCTTTCCGACAGTGTTCATCGACGGCGGCCGGGAAGCAGATGTGCAGGTGCTCCGTTCGGAAATGGTTCAGGCAGCACAGGACCTGGTCAAGCGGCGCCCGGACACCGGCGCGATCGTCCTGGAATGCACCAATTTCGTTCCGTTCAGCGCCGCGATCAGGGAAGCATCGGGCCTACCCGTGTACGACATCTACACCCTAGTCATGCAGAACTATCTCGCGACCGTCGGGCAATCCTTCCCCGTTCGTCTGGACTAGATCACGGACGGAAAGCGCACCCGTCGGGCTCTACGTCCAACGGGTGCGCTTCGGCTTACACACCCATGAAATTCCGGGATGTCGGCTGCAGGGTTGTCGAACCCCGCCATAGGTCACGTCCGCACTCGTCTGAACCGCTATGGCTCTGTGCTGCCGCTCCCGGTCGAGGGCTCGACCGTAACTGGCCCTGGGGGCTCATCGCTAACTATGGATGCAACGGGGTTATCCAGATGGACCTCAAAAGCGTCCTTGGTCCAATCGATGAAGTCCTCTGCTGCGTCGCGCAGCGCGGCGATGGTCACCCCAAGCAGAGGATTAACGTCCGAGATACGGTGAGCGACGTGGATCGTCCGCCGGGGCGGGTCGAGCAGCCGGTGGAAGGCGATGCCCCGATCGATGCCCAAAGCCAGAGCCGGTACGAGCGCAATGCCGATGGTTTCCTTGACCAGCCCTCGGATCACGTCGAAATCGTTGCTGTGGAACCCGATGTTTGGCTCAAAGCCGGCAAGGTGGCACATTTCAACGAAGTTCTCGGCACCGGCGGATCCCGCCTCATTAGTGATCCAGTTCTCCTCGGCGAAATCCTCAAGCGGGACTTTGTCACCCGTTTTGCCGGCTGAATGGGCAGCACTGATGACTACGAGTTCCTCGTCGAGAATTGGTTGGAGGACGAGGCCTTCGGGACGCGGGATCGGCACCTTGGCGTATTCATAGATGACGCCCAAGTCAGTCAGGCCCTCTAGAACCGAGTTGGCAAGTCCCTTTTGCAGGCTGATGTCGTCCACTGAGATGCTGGCCGCAGCGTAGCGCATGGAAAGCCGTGACAGGGCCCTGGGCACAAGCTGGGCCGCCGCCGTCCCGGAAGCGCCGATGCGAAGGCTTCCCTGGGACCCGGAGGCAAATCCCTGCATCTCGTCCTCTGCCCGGGCCACCTGTCGGAGGATGGCATCTGCGTGCGCGCTCATCGCAAGTCCGGCAGGCGTAGGCCAGAGGCTCCTAGGTCCCCGTTCGAAGAGGTCCACGCCAAGGGCTTTTTCCAACGCGGCTATCTGCTGGGATACAGCAGAGGTCGTGTAGCCCAGTTTCTTGGCAGCGGCAGTATGCGAACCGGTGCTTATGACCATCTGCAGGGTTCGCAGGTTGATGATGTTGAGGTTTCCCTTGACCAACCGCATGTCTTCTCCTTGATCTGACCCGGCATGGCCAGCGGGGCGTCCTTATTCTATTCGGGCAGCAGCCTGCTAGGTGAGCCAGTCCAGCAACGCTCCCAGGCATTTCCTGACGTCGGATGCGAGAACATGTTCGTCATCAGTGTGCGCCAATAGGGCATCCCCCGGGCCAAAGTTGACGGCCGGGATACCCAGTTGAGCGAATCGGGCCACGTCAGTCCAGCCGTATTTCGGCTGGGGTGAGCCGCCTACGGCCGCGATGAGGCTTCGGACTGCTGAGTTGTCCAACCCTGGTCTGGCTCCGGCCGCAGCGTCCGTGCGGACTAGGTGGTATTCACTGAGCAGCTGTCGGACGTGATCTTCGGCCTGGGCCACGGTCTTGTCGGGCGCAAACCTGTAGTTGATGTCCACGTACGCCGCATCGGGGATGACATTGCCGGCGATTCCTCCGCCTAGACCGACTGCGTTCAGCCCTTCCCGGTATTCCAAGCCGTCCACGTAAACAGAGGCCGGCTCGTAGTCACGCAGAACCGCGAGCACGCCAGCGAGCTTATGGATGGCATTGTCACCCATCCACGCCCGGGCTGAGTGTGCGGCCGTTCCTTCGCACGCGGCCCGCAGACGGAGGGTCCCGTTGCATCCAGCCTCTACCAAGCCGTTGGTCGGCTCCAGGAGCACCGCCAGGTCTGCATCCAGCAGGTTCCGTGCCTGTGTGGCGACCCTTAGGAGGCCACTCTTGAATGCCTCCACTTCCTCATGATCGTAGAAGACAAATGTGAGGTCCTTGGCCGGCAGCGTCAGGGACTGAGCCAAGGCAAGCTGAACCGCGACTCCGCCCTTCATATCCGTGGCGCCTCGTCCGTAGAGGGTCTCCCCCAGCCATCGGCTCGGAACGGATCCACGTGCCTCAACAGCATTGGGAAGCGGAACAGTGTCGAGATGTCCTGCCAACAGGATTCGCTCTGATCGCCCTAGCTCTGTCCGGGCCACGATCGTATCGCCCAAGCGGGTGACGTTCAGGTGCGGCTGCCTCTTCAATGACTCTTCGATGACATCCGCGATGGTCTTTTCGTAGCCGGAAACACTGGGGATATCGATGAGATCAGCGGTCAGTGCTGCCACATCTTTGTTCAGGTCCAGGAATTTAGTCATGCGATCACTTTCAAGCGTCGAGGGCGGACATGACGTGCTTGATGCGCGTGTAGTCCTCGACCCCGTACATGGACAGGTCCTTGCCGTAGCCGGACTGCTTGAAGCCGCCGTGGGGCATCTCGGCGGTAAGAAGGATGTGCGTGTTGATCCAGACCGCGCCGAAGTCCAGGTCCCGGCTCAGGCGCATGGCCGTGCCGTGGTCGGACGTCCAGACGCTTGACGCCAGGGCGTAATCCACGTCGTTGGCGAGCTCCACCGCTTCTTCCTCGGTGTTGAATTTCTGCACCGTGATGACGGGGCCGAACGTTTCCTTCTGAACGATGCTGTCGTTCTGCCTGGCGCCGGTGATGATGGTGGGCTCGAAGAAGAAGCCCTTCTCCCCCGCGGGACGTCCACCGGTCTCGATTTTGCAGTGTGCCGGCAGCGAATCCACGACAGCCCTGACCGCATTGAAGTGGTTGACGTTGTTCAGCGGACCGAAGTAGTTGTCTTCGTCGTTCTGGGAGCCGGTCGGCAGGGTCTGGGTGTGCTCCACCATGGCTGCCACGAGGTCGTCATGCACCGAATCCTCAGCCAGGACCCGGGTGATGGCCGTGCAGTCCTGGCCGGCGTTGAAGAACGCGAACTCGGCGATGGCCGCGGCGCTCTTCTTGATGTCGGCGTCCTTGAAGACGATGGCCGGGGCCTTGCCGCCCAGTTCCAGGTGCGCACGCTTGAGGCCCTTCGCCGCGCCGCTGGCGACGGCGATGCCGGCACGCACGGAGCCGGTGATGGAAACCAGGCCGGGGACCTGGTGCTCCACCATCAGCGCACCGGTTTCGCCGGTGCCCAGGATGACATTCAGGACGCCCGCCGGCAGGATGTCCGCGGCCAGGCGCGCCAGGACCAGCGTGGATTCGGGCGTCGTGTCGGACGGCTTCAGGACCACGGTGTTGCCCGCTGCGAGCGCGGGGCCGATCTTCCAGATGGCCATCAGGAACGGGTAGTTCCACGGCGCCACCTGGGCCACGACGCCGATCGGCTCACGGCGGACGAAGGACGTGTGGCCCTCGAAGTACTCGCCGGCGGACTTGCCTTCGAGGATGCGGGCGGCACCGGCGAAGAAGCGCAGCTGGTCGGCGCCGGCGGCCACTTCCTCGGACGCGATCAGGGAACGGACCTGGCCGGTGTTGCGGTGCTGGGCATCGACAAGTTCATCGCTGTTGGCCTCGATGGCGTCGGCGAGCTTGAGCAGCATGAGCTGCCGCTGTCCGGGCGTCACGTGCTTCCAGGACTTGAAGGCGTCCTTGGCGGCGGCCATGGCAGCATCGACATCGGCCTGCACGGAGATGGGTGACCGGGCCACGACCTCACCGTTGGTGGGGTTGATGATGTCCAGCAGGCTTGTGCCGAGGGGCGTGACGAACTCGCCGTTGATGAAGTTCTTGAGGGTCTCGTGCATGGTGAAGTCATCCAATCTGTGTGCGCGGAAGTTCCGTCGCCGGCCGTGCTTACTGTCCGGGCGCTGCTTTAGGGCCGACCACGCCCCGGCATCAGGCCGGGGCGTGGATCTCGGCGGGGGTTGTCAGTCCTGACGCCACAATCGGCGCATCCTGCTTCGATGCGGCGAACCTGTCGACCCGCAGGCCGGGCAGGAAGTGGTGCGCCGGGCCGGAACCCTTAATGAGATCGAGCACGAGTTGGCCGGTCAGCGGAGCGAGAGCCAGACCGTCCCCCTCGTGGCCTGCTGCGATGATGTAGCCGTCGACCTCGGGTGCCCGGTCGATGATCGGCAGTCCGTCGCCGGTGTAGGGCCTGAAACCGGTCATTGTCCGGATGATCCGCGTCGATGCCAGTTCCGGAGCGATTCGGGCAGCGTGGGCTGCGATGGTGGCTATGACGTCCTGGTTTGGGCGCTTGTCGAAGCCGGCAAATTCACGGCTGCCGCCGATGAGGAGGTTTCCTGACACCGTTTGTCCGAGCGAAAACCCGACTCCGTAAGGGGGCGCATCATCGTTGTCGGAGCTCAGGTGTTTTGAGGCGATGTACTGGGCATCCAGTAGGCACCCGGTCACCTTCTTGGGAATCGACTCGGAGATGAGAATGGTTCCACGTCGTGGCTGTACCGGGATGTCGATGTTCGACAGGGCCCCGACGCTCTTTGCATATGGCCCTGCGGCATTGATAACCAGAGCGGTGGAGATGCTTCCGCGGGTTGTGTCGACCCGTGTCACCTTCCCTCGCTCCGTGTGCACTGCCGTTACTTCGCTGTGGGTCTGGTGTACGGCTCCCTTCCTTTTTGCGGCCCGGAAAAAGGCGGCGTTCAGGGCGAGCGGGTTGACGTCAGCGTCATCGGGACTGAAGGAGGCTCCCAGGATGTGGGGGGCAAGGAACGGCTGTGCTTCGCGGGCCGCGTCTCCATCGATCAGTGACACGGAGATACCGGCCTTGCGCTGCTTTTCAATGAAGTCCTTCATGAACTCCATGTGGCGCGGGGTCTCGATGACGACCATGCCGCCATCGCTCTCGAATTCGACACTTTGTTCCAGTTCTGCTTCGAGCGTGTCATACATCCGGCGGCTGGCCATGGCCAGTTCCATGTGCAGTCCAGGACGCTTGGACTGCATGAAGATGGCCTTATCGCAGGAGCCCGACGCTCCGGACCCCGGCCCGTTCTTGTCCACGATAATGACCTTGAGTCCTTGCTGAGCAAGGCGGAAGGCGATGGAACTGCCGGATACGCCGGCGCCGATAACGACTGCGTCTGCCGTTTTCATACGTAACTCTCATCCTTCTGAGCCAGTGAATTTTCCCGTTCGATCCAGAGATCGTCTGCGATCCGCCGGCCTTCCTCGATATCGGGCATGAACGTGATGGCACTCGATTTGCGGGCAGACCGCACTGCTTCTGATGCCTGGTATATGGCGTCTTTGCCCTGTATGAGGCCCAACCGTGAGGCGATAACCGTACCGGCGAGATTGCCCTGCGCCATGGCGATTTTTGCGCCTTCGATTCCAGTGACATTCCCGGCCACGAAGAGGTTGCTCTGGCTTGTTTCCAGCTCCGGACTGTAGAGCGGAATCGTGCCGCCCAGTTGGTCGACCCGCGCCAAGGCGCACTCACGGGTTAGCTCCTGCACCGGATAAAGCCCGCCGGAGATGCAGACGCAGTCCACCTCAACGGTTTTGATCTTTCCGGGGTTGCCCTGCTTGTCGATTGTGGCAGTTTCGATGTGCTGAACGCGGCCGTCCCCGCCAATTGAGATGAGGCTCTTCCTCAGGTTAAGGCGAGTCCCCATCAGAGGGATACCGCTTTTTGGAAAGAACGTCAGCGCAAGATTCCTCAGGGCCCGAAAGGATGCGAGCCGCCCTCCCCACCGAAGCAAAGCGTTGGGTGCCAGGTCCGACATTCCAGCCAGGTACTCCAGATTCCGTTCAGGATCTGCCTGGGAACCGGCGAAAACGCTCTTGCCAGGCAAGTAGATTCCAACAACCTCCGCACCCGCCATGCCCAACTCGTGGGCAACCGTCAGGGAAAGAGGGTCGATCCCGACAATGGCAATGCGGTCCCCTGGCCTTACCCGGTAGTAGTTCGTGAGGGTCTGGGCAGCGCCAATGGCCATTACACCCGGCATGGACCAACCTGGAACGGGAAGCGGACGTTCGGCCGCTCCGGTGGCAACAACCGCGTATTTGGCGCTCACCGATTCGCCGTTGTCCAACGCCACCTCCCAGCCGGACGAGAGATTCCAGACCTGCCGGTTGGTCAGAATACGCACACCGGCGTCTACAGCCCGCTCAGCCAGCTTCTTTGAGATCTCCGCACCAATCCACCAGCCCGTGCCTGGTTCCTCATGAAGCTGGCCAAGAAGCTTTCCGCCCGCCCTGGGGTTCTCGTCGATGACCACAACGCTGGCACCGGCTTCGGCGGCAGCAATTGCTGCGCTCAGTCCAGCCGGCCCGGCACCAATTACGACTACATCAGAAATCATCACGGCCCTCCTTGCGGCTCTCGCCCTGGGTTTCAAGAACGTCCCCATCACAGGCCTGAGTGATACAGGCCCTCACGCTCTGGACCCCGTTCACGGTCATCCTGCATTCGAAGCAGTGACCGATACCGCAATAGATCCCCCGCGGGTCCCCGTCCCGGTTTGAGTACCTGAGGGTTCGTACGCCATTTGCCAGCAGGGCCGAAGCGATGGAGTCGCCTTTGATCCCCTGGTAGGACTTCCCATCAAATTCAAACTCAATTTCCTCCTGGTTCAACGGCCCCAGGACGGGATGATCACTTATTCGCTTCAACGCACTCACTCCTCGGTTCCGCGCCATTGCGGGATGCGGCAAGATCCAACAGGGTCATCGGGCGTGCCGGTGCATTGCTGCCGGGTCCAAGCTGGGCATCTGCGAGCAGTTCGGAATGGCTACGCAGCAGCGACTGAATCAACGGGCCGCACGTGCGTCCCTGGCAGACTCCCATGCCGGCCCTGGTCTGCAGCTTCAGTTCATGAGCAGACACGGGTCCGTCGGCGGCGGCGAGGGAAGTTTCGACATCGTCGAGGTACACGTCCTCGCACCTACAAATAATTACTCTTTCCATCTTTCCTTCGCCCATTGTTGGTTGACCCCGGCGTGGTGATCTGAAACACCTCTGACCCCATCAATCAACCGCAGTACGGGCCGGGGAACAACCCTTGCAGGACCAGAAGGTGAGCAACCGGGCTTCAGAAATTCTTTACCTCGATCGGGGACGGCTCTACACATGCCCACCTAAAGTCTTTCCCATGACACAGACCCTCCCTCAAGACATCCCTGCAGCAGCTGCCCCCAGGCTGGCCTCCGCGTGGGGAATAGCCACGGTGTCCAGCAGCGGCACCGTGTTGGACACCTGGTACCCGTCCCCCCGGCTCGGGGCGCCTGAGCTCTCGGCAACCCCGCCGGGCGAGCTTCCGCGGCTGGCTTCCAACGGGAACGACCCTGACAGGCGTGTGCACCTGAAAGTCGTCCTCACGGAGACAAACCTCGATGAGCCGCCACGGGACACGGCAGATGCATACCTGCGTCTTCACCTGCTTTCCCATCGCCTCGTTCGGCCGAACGAACTGAACCTGGACGGAATCTTTGCTGTCCTGCCTAACGTTGTTTGGACGAATTTCGGCCCGTGTGAAGTCTCGGACTTCGAGGAGACACGGGCCCGACTGCGGGCCCGCGGCGCCGTGACCGTCTACGGTGTGGACAAATTCCCCCGCATGGTTGATTACGTAGTTCCCGCAGGAGTTCGCATCGCTGACGCTGACCGGGTCCGGCTTGGGGCCCACCTGGCGGAAGGTACCACGGTGATGCACGAGGGGTTCGTCAACTTCAACGCCGGCACCCTGGGGACCGCTATGGTTGAGGGCCGCATTTCCGCCGGTGTGGTGGCCGGGGATGGAACTGATGTGGGCGGCGGCGCCTCAATCATGGGCACTCTTTCGGGCGGAGGCAAGGAAAAGGTGTCGCTGGGCCAGCGGGTCCTCCTCGGAGCGAACTCCGGGGTCGGGATCTCCATCGGCGACGACAGCGTTGTCGAGGCCGGGCTTTACATCACAGCCGGCACAAAGGTGCGCATCGTGGGCTCCGCTGACGGAGACACCGTCGAGTCAAACCGTGTCGTCAAAGCCGCAGAGCTTTCCGGGGTAGCAAATCTGCTGTTCCGCAGGAACTCCTCCACCGGTCAGGTCGAAGTCCTCCAGCGTGGTGGCCGCACTGTTGAGCTCAACGACTCTCTGCATGCCAACTGAATCAAGTTAAATAGCGAAGCAAAAACCTAGGGCCTTTCGCGGCTGTTCCCACACAATTTCTCTCAGCAATGAAAAGCGGGCTGGAGGCCTCCCGCGGCCTCTAGCCCGCTTAGTTGGCGGGCCTGAAGTCCGGATGTCGTCCTGGGGTTCAGGAGCCGTCCTGGGAGCGCTGGTTGATCGGATCCGACAGGCGTAACGTCCATTAGAACGGTGGTTGCGGAGCCGCTACCACACGCGTGAAGTAGGGGCAGCGACTCAAACCGAGCGCCTGAAGGAGCGGGAATGGCAGGATGGAATGCTGATACAGCCGCCGGTCCGCTGGGGGCCGGGACGGTAACCCTGGTGGAGGGTTCATCATTCTGCATCTCCGGGCAGAATGGGGACATCCATCCAGAGTTGCCGCAGGGAGTCTTCTTCCAGGACACCCGTATAGTGTCGTGCTGGAGATTAACCCTCAACGGTCAGGCGATTGAGCCGCTGTCGGCGGAGACCAAAGAACCTTACCGGGCCCTTTTCGCAGGCCGGGTGCCGCGCTCCGACGGTTATGCGGACAGCCCGTTGCTCGTGGAGCGGCAGCGGGATGCCGGAGCGGGCATCCTGGAAACGGTCACCATTCGCAACTATTCACTGAAACCCGCTGAGTGCGCGATCCGGCTCAGTGTCGAAGCGGACTTCGCTGACCTCTTTGAGGTGAAGGAAGCGCGCATTCAAAGGCAGTGGCACGAGACGCGGCAGGCCGACGGCGATTCCCTGGCTATCAGTGCTGTCTGGCAGGACGTCCAAAAGAACGTCGTCGTCACTGCAGAAGGAGCCAGAGCAACAGCTGAAGGTTTGGCCCGTGACGTTGTA
Organism: Pseudarthrobacter sp. Pseusp20; assembly: GCF_059492155.1. Lineage (NCBI taxonomy): Bacteria > Bacillati > Actinomycetota > Actinomycetes > Micrococcales > Micrococcaceae > Pseudarthrobacter > Pseudarthrobacter sp. Pseusp20. Next base: position 2,180,678 of record NZ_CP168521.1, on the reverse strand, counting down.
ATCCCGGCCAAAGGACACTGGACCATCCGTTTGAGCGTGGTGCCAACCGTTGACGGAAGAAGACCTTCCGCGCTGTTCGTCCATCCTGCGCCGGCTGAAGAGTCCCCGCGCGATATACGCCGACGGGAGTGGGTGGCCAGGATCCCGGTAGTGCGCATGGGCAACCGCTCCATCGAACGGACCCTGCGGCGCAGCTACGACGACCTGGGCGCCCTTCGCATCGAGGACCCGGAACATCCGGAGCGCGTAGTGGTGGCCGCCGGGGCGCCTTGGTTCATGACCCTGTTCGGCCGCGACTCGTTATGGGCATCGGAAATGGCGCTGCCGGTAGATCCGTCCCTGGCTTTGGGTACCCTGCAGACCTTGGCTGACCGTCAGGGCAGAGTAGTGGACCCGATGAGCGAGGAGGAGCCGGGCAAAATATTGCACGAGGTCCGGCTCGGTGTCTCCAGCGGGCTGTCCCTGGGAGGTAAAAACGCCTATTACGGCAGCGTCGACGCCACACCGCTGTTCATCAACGTGCTGGGGGCGGTCAGCCGCTGGGGCTTCGCAAAAGAAACCATTGCCGCACTGCTGCCCCATGCGGACCGGGCTCTGGACTGGATCCGGGATTACGGCGACAAAGACGGAGACGGCTTCGTCGAATATGAGCGGCTCAATGACCAGGGTTTGCTGAACCAGGGCTGGAAGGATTCCTGGGACGGGATTACCTTTGCCGACGGGCGAATCGCCGAAGCGCCAATCGCACTGTGCGAAGTGCAGGCCTACGTTTACAGCGCGTACATGTCCCGGGCCTGGATGGCCTACAACGCCGGCGACAGCGACCTGGGGGCTGAGCTGGAGGAACGCGCGGCACGGTTGAAACAGCGGTTCAACGAGCAGTTCTGGCTGCCGGATAAAGGCTATTACGCCCTCGCACTTGACCGGGACAAGCGCCCGGTCGATGCATGCGCCTCCAACATGGGTCAATGCCTCTGGTACGGAATCGTCGATGAAAAAAATGTGCCCATGGTGGCAAAGCGCCTGATGTCTCCGGAGATGTTCAGCGGCTGGGGAGTGCGGACCCTGGCTACGGATATGGGTGCCTACAACCCGGCCAGTTACCACAACGGCTCTGTCTGGCCGCACGACAACGCGGTCATCGTGGCTGGCTTGATGCGTTACGGGCTCGTGGATGAAGCACAGCGCATCGCGACCGCATTGCTCGAAGCCGCTGACTACTCGGACGGGCGCCTGCCGGAACTGTTCTGCGGATTTGACCGAGGACAGTTTGGCCAGCCCGTGCCCTATCCGACGGCGTGCTCTCCACAGGCCTGGGCGTCCACCACGCCGATTTTCCTGCTCACGAGCCTCATGCGGTACGACGCCTACGCTTCCCTCGGGGGCCTGTGGATGGACCCCGTAATCCCGGAATCCTTTGGAGACCTGCATATCAGCAATGCGCCTACAGGTGCCGGGCCGGTCACCATAGACGCCGCAGGTACGAGCGCCTCCGTCGCAGGCCTGCCCGAGGGAATGGTTCTGCACCGCGGATCCCGGCCATGGATGACCGAACTCGTGGAGCAGGCACATCTGCACCAAGAGAAATAGCGACGTTGAGCAGCGACTGGGAAACCGGGCGTCCCGCCTAACCTCAGTCCGGACGTTCGAGCCTGGAAGTACCGGAAAAGCGCGCTGGCGACGGCGACGTCTCCAGCGCGCTTTTTCTTACAGGCGCCGAGGTGATCAGCTTTCGCTCAAGGCTGATCTTTTCGCGGCAGCTCAGCTGCTGCCAGCCGGGATGCAGCGGCGGCAACGCGTTCGTCTGATCCGGTGATCGAGAACCGTACATAACCTTCGCCCGCCTGGCCGTAAAAGCCTCCCGGACCCACAAGGATGCCCAGTTCCGCCATGAAATGCACGGTTTGCCACGTGTCCAAACCAGCGGTTGCCCACAGGTAGAGACCTGCTTCCGAGTGCTCGACTTTGAACCCGATATTCTGCAGCGCCGGCAACAGAATCTTCCGGCGCCGACGGTAGGTAGCCTTCTGGATCCGTACATGCTCCCCGTCGTTCAGGGCCGCTTCCATGGCGGCCATAATCGGGGAAGGGACAATCATGCCTGCATGTTTACGGGTGTTGACCAGACTCGCCATGATCTTTTCGTCGCCGGCGACGAACCCTGCCCGGTATCCAGCAAGGTTCGATTGTTTGCTCAGCGAATACAGGGAGAGAAGACCCTGCGTGGAGCCACCGGAAACTTCCGGGTCCAGGACGCAGGGTATATTCCTTCCACCTATATCCCTGTCCCAGGAATCCCATCCAAGTTCGGCGTAGCACTCATCTGAGGCAACAACAGCCCCTATCTCCCGCGCCTGTGCCACGAGAGCCTTCATGGACAGCGCGTCGCGGACCTGGCCTGTAGGGTTCCCCGGCGAGTTGATCCAAACAAGGCGGACCCTTTGCAGCCTTGCGGGGTCCAATTCGTCCAGGGAGTCACAGGCCACCGATGTGGCTCCGCACAGCGTGGCGCCAATGTCATACGTGGGGTATGCAATCTTCGGCCGGACAACTACGTCCTGCGGCCCCAGGCCGAGCATGAACGGCAACCACGCGATGAGCTCCTTGGACCCAACCGTGGGCATGATGCTTTGGGGGTCGAGGTTTCCGACTCCACGGCGACGTGCGAACCACTGCGCGATTGCCTCTCGAAGGGACGCAGTGCCGTGCGCACCGGGATAGCCCGGGGCGTTGGCTGACCTGATCAATGCCTCACGGACAACATCCGGGGTGGAATCAACAGGAGTACCAAGAGACAGATCTACCGGCCCATCAGCGTGCCTGGCAGCAATGGCTTTGTAAGGGGCCATCGCATCCCAAGGGTAGTCAGGAAGACTAAGGCCGAACGCCCTGGCAGGCGCAAGTGAATCAGGCTGCGCGCTCATCCCGCCACCTCAAGAAGATCCGAAACTTCTGACTCGGACTGCGGGAAGTCCCACATCTCAGCGTCTATGGTGCCCTTGGAAATCATCCTGGCGGGGCCGCGCAGGAAGACGTGCTCGCGTACGGTTCCTCCCCTCCCGCGTTCCTTCTGGAACCGGACCAGGACTGGCCCGCCGGGCATCTGCACTGTCCATTGGGAGTCGGGAAGACCTGATAGGAGTCGAACGGCGACCGCAGTCGCGCAGGCTCCCGTTCCGCATGCCTGGGTCTCGCCAACCGAACGCTCGTAAACCCTCATCGAAATAACACGCGGAAGTTCCGGGCTTTCCGGTTCAGTAAGTGAGGAGAATTCCACGTTGGTTCCCCGCCTCGGACGGGGGCTGACATGGGGTTCGTTGAACAGGTTGAGCGGTGACAGCGGTGTTCCCGGAGGCAGGATCACGACGGTGTGCGGGTTGCCCATGTCGATGGACACTCCGCGCTGCACTTCGATACCCGGCGCTGAGACGACGGCGTCAGTGCCATCATCGGCGCTGCGTTCGGGGAATGCTTTCCGCCAAGGGCCCATGTCGATCTCATAGTCATTTCCGACCAGCGTGACTTTCTTTGCCCCTGCCCGGGTTCCGATGGTCAATGCGGCACCGGCAGCAAGGTCCGCGAGCCCCGTCGAGACCAGGAAATGAACGAACACGCGCACCCCGTTGCCGCACATCTCAGCTATGGTGCCATCGGCATTGCGGTAGTCCATGAACCACTCGGCCTCCGGAGCGTACGTCAAAACGTCCAGGCCTTCCGGTAGGAGTTTTGAACGGACTGCGCGGATGAGGCCGTCTGCTCCAATTCCCCTGTGCCGGTCGCAGATCTGGGAGGTCATCGCCTGGCTGATCTCCAGATCGCTGTCGGGGTCTGCAATTAGGACGAAGTCGTTGCCTGTGCCGTGTCCCTTCCAGTAGGGCACGCCCTGGAGCGGAGTGGAAGTCCTGGATTCAGCCTTCGCTAAAGAATCAGTCATGTCAGGATTCGACCTTTCGAATCAGCAGGGTATGGGAATGGGCGGCCGGAACGGCTCCGAATCAGCACGAGACATCACGGAGGAAAAGGTCCTCCTCGGTTTCTCCGCGGACGATGAGGCGTGCCTTGCCACCGGATACAGCAACGACGGGAGGGCGGGGGGTGTAGTTGTAGTTGCTCCCCAGAACCCAGCAGTACGCACCCGTGGCGGGCACTGCGACCAGGTCTCCTGGCTTGAGGTCCGAGGGAAGATAGACGTCTTTGACGACAATGTCCCCGCTCTCACAGTGCTTGCCGACGACCCGGGACAGGGCTGAGGGTGCATCCGAACGGCGGGAAGCGAGGGCAACCGAGTAATCTGCGCCGTAGAGCACAGGCCGAGGGTTGTCACTCATGCCGCCGTCCACGGAAACGTAGCGACGCTCGAAGACATCGCCGTCCTGCTCGACGTGGATGGTTTTGATGGTGCCGACCTTGTACAGAGTGAAGGTTGAACTGCCCACAACGGCGCGACCGGGCTCGATGGAGATCCGCGGGACATCAATTCCCAGCTGCCGGCAGGTTGCGCCCACCACCTCCGCCATCGCCGTCGCCAGTTGCTTTGGCTCCTGGGGATAATCCAGATCGGTGTAGGCGATCCCGTATCCGCCACCGAGATCCAGTTCTTTCAGGGCCACGCCATGAAGATCACGGACGGAAGCGATGAAGCCGAGGAGCTTTTCTGCGGCCAAAGCGAAACCATCAGGGGAAAAGATCTGGGATCCAATGTGGCAGTGGACACCAAGGAGTTCGATACTGGCATGTCCCAAAGCTGAAGCGACCGCCTGTTCGGCGGGGGATGTTTTGCCGTGGACTGAAGCCATGGACAGGCCGAACTTCTGGTCTTCGTGGGCAGTAGCGATGAATTCATGCGTTTCAGCATGGACACCCGGGGTGAGCCGCAACAGGATAGGGGCCGTGAGGCCCCGGCCACGCGCAACTTCTGCCACGCGTTCCAGCTCCTGAAGGCTGTCGACAACGATTCTGCCGATGCCCATATCCAGCGCCCGGTTGATCTCGTTGTCCGACTTGTTGTTGCCGTGGAGACCGAGCTTGGCACCATCGATGCCAGCCCGGGACGCCAAGGCCAGTTCACCTCCCGAGCACGTATCGAGCCGCAGTCCTTCCTGGTCTACCCAATTTGCTATCTCTGTGCATAGAAATGACTTCCCTGCATAATAAACATCCACTCCACCGCAGAGGGGAGCAAAGGCCTCGTTGAACGCGTCACGGAAGGCCCGTGCGCGGCTGCGGAAGTGATCCTCGGAGACAATATAGGCGGGCGTCCCGAATTGCTCAGCCAGCTCAGACACAGGCACGCCGGCGACAGTGATTTCGCCTGCCTCTGATCGAGACACCCCTTGCGGCCAAATCCCCGGGTTGAGCTCATTCGGCTCGCTGGGGACCTTGAGCCACTCCGGGGCTAGTGGGGACTCTAACTGCGTTGTTTCTGTCGTCGACATAACTCGATGAGGCCTCGTTCTGGGTTTTTACCGCTGGACGTCTTGGAAGCGGCCAGGGGACCTTGGGAATTCGTGTGAGTGTCAGTACAACAGTGCAGACGATCCCGATCAATGCAAGTAGGTGAAAGGGAATATTCACAAGGTACAGAAGAGCTAAAGCTGGGTTGCATGTATTCTGACGACTCATCTACGGTGTGAAGCGAATCACTCAAATCTCAATAGCCTTTCGAGCTGTGGCGGGAGAGTCCTCCCCGTCAACACCGGGCAGGCGCCGTAGGAGCAACTCCTCCCCAGGAATCTCTCAGGCCCATGCACCGCCACGGCAAGGCGACTCTGGAAAGCAGCCAGGCACGGCCTTGGCTCACCGTCGGTGCAAGCGGACCACCATGTTCGCGGAATCTCTCAGGTCCGATACAGAGCGGGGAGGAACCCGAATCATCGTGGCGCTTCGGCACCACCTGAACTATGGAGTTCCTCTTATGACGGCTCAATCGTCCCCCACCACCTTCGCGGACCGCCATATCGGCGCGCGCCGCCAGTCCGACATCGACACCATGCTCAAGGCCGTCGGCTACGACAGCCTCGATGACCTCGTCGACAGCGCGGTTCCGGATTCCATCCGCCAGGACACGCCGCTCACCCTCAAGAGCGCACTGAGCGAAGTCCAGGTCCTCGCCGAACTCCGCAAGCTCGCCGGCAAGAACAAGACCGCCGTGCAGATGATTGGTCAGGGCTACTACGACACCGTGACCCCGCCGGTGATCCGCCGCAACATCCTCGAAGCCCCCGCCTGGTACACCGCCTACACGCCCTACCAGCCCGAAATTTCGCAGGGCCGGCTCGAGGCGCTGCTGAACTTCCAGACCATGGTGAAGGACCTCACGGCGCTCCCGGTGGCCAACGCTTCACTACTGGACGAAGCCACCGCCGTGGCCGAAGCCGTGCTGCTGATGCGCCGGGCCAACAAGAACAAGACGGCCAAGGACGGCAAGACTGTGCTGGACGCTGACCTGCTCCCGCAGACCATCGCGATTGTGCTGGGCCGCGCCGAGGCCCTCGGCTTCGAGGTGGAAATTGCCGACCTCACGGCCGGCCTGCCCGAGGGCGACATCAACGGCGTTGTCCTGCAGCAGCCCGGCGTCTCCGGCCGCGTCTGGGACCAGTCCGCCGTCATCGCCGAAGCGAAGGACCGCGGCGCGCTGGTCACCGTCGCAGCCGACCTCCTGGCCCTCACGCTCATCACTCCGCCGGGCGAGCAGGGCGCGGACATCGCCGTCGGCTCCACCCAGCGTTTTGGCGTGCCGTTGTTCTTTGGGGGACCGCACGCCGCCTACATGGCTGTCCGCGAGGGCATGGAGCGCACGCTCCCCGGAAAGCAGAACGCTTCGAGGTCGTCGATCTGCCTTTCTACAAGCGCCAAAAGTAAACACCGCCAACTGACACGCAAAAGAGGAAGAGCACATGAGCAAAGTTGTTTCTGAACTGAAGTACTCCGCCGAGCACGAGTGGGTTGCGGTGGACGGATCGGGGCCGGTGGGGATTGGAATCTCTGCCGTTGCTGCGGATGCCCTGGGTGACATCGTGTACGTGGACCTCCCCGAGGTTGGCTCCACGGTTTCTGCCGGCGAAACCTGCGGCGAGGTGGAATCCACCAAGTCCGTCTCGGACCTGTACGCCCCGGTCACCGGCGAGGTCGTCGAGATCAACGACGGCGTCGTGTCGGACCCGGCACTGATCAACACCGATCCGTATGGCGCCGGCTGGCTCTTCAAGGTGGCGGTCACTGAAGAAGGCCCGCTTATGTCCGCTGAAGAGTACGCCGCAGCCAACGGCGGCGAGCTGTGAGCGGCGCCGCTGCCGTAACGGCAGCCTTCGAGCAGGTAGTCTCCGCGTCGCTGGACGCAGACCTGTCCGCCCTTGACCCTGAGATCGCAGCAAAGATCGACGACGAACTGGGCCGCCAGCGCGACGGCCTGGAAATGATCGCGTCCGAGAACCACACGGCCGCTGCCGTCATGCAGGCGCAGGGCTCGGTGCTGACCAACAAGTACGCCGAGGGTTACCCGGGCAAGCGCTACTACGGCGGCTGCGAGCACGTTGACGTGATCGAGCAGTTGGCGATCGACCGGGTGAAGGCCCTGTTCGGCGCTGAGTACGCGAACGTCCAGCCTCACTCCGGCGCCCAGGCGAACGCATCAGTTATGCATGCGCTGATGAAGCCGGGCGACACCATCATGGGCCTGAACCTGGCCCACGGCGGGCACCTGACCCACGGCATGCGGATCAACTTCTCCGGCAAGCTGTACAACGTGGTTCCGTACCAGGTCCGTGAAGACACCCACACCATTGACATGGCAGAGGTGCAGCGCCTGGCCCAAGAGCACAAGCCGGCGCTGATTGTGGCCGGCTGGTCCGCATACGCACGGCAGTTGGACTTCGCCGAATTCCGCCGGATCGCCGACTCCGTAAGTGCATACCTCATGGTGGACATGGCCCACTTCGCGGGACTGGTCGCCGCAGGCCTGCACCCCTCCCCCGTGCCGCACGCCCACGTCACCACGTCGACCACGCACAAGACCCTCGCCGGTCCGCGCGGCGGGATCATCCTGTCCAACGACGCTGACATCGCCAAGAAGATCAACTCCGCCGTGTTCCCGGGCCAGCAGGGCGGGCCGCTCGAGCACGTCATCGCCGGCAAGGCCGTGGCGTTCCAGATCGCGGCTTCGCCTGAGTTCAAGGAACGCCAGGAGCGCGTCTTGGCCGGTGCCCGCATCCTGGCCGAGCGCCTGGTCCAGCCCGACGTCACCGCCAAAGGCATCAACGTGATCTCCGGCGGCACCGACGTCCACCTGGTCCTGGTGGACCTGCGCAACTGCGAACTCGACGGCCAGCAGGCCGAAGACCGGCTAGCGGCGATCGACATCACGGTCAACCGCAACGCCGTCCCCTTCGACCCCCGCCCGCCCATGGTCACCTCCGGGCTGCGGATCGGCACCCCGGCCCTGGCCACCCGCGGCTTCGGCGAAGCAGCCTTCCACGAGGTCGCGGACATCATCGCCGAGGCCTTAACGGCCGACGCCGACGCCGACCTTTCGGGGCTCCGTCACCGCGTCGACGCCCTCGCCAAGGCCCACCCGCTCTACCCGTCCCTGACCGCGGTTGGCACTGACGCCAGGTGACGGGTAGCGAGGCTCACTTCGAGCCTCAAACCAGGGGCCGGTGCATGTCTCCCTGCAGGCACCGGCCCCATCCCTCTCTGCCTCCCCCGCTCCTGGCCGGCTGCGATGTATTCACGGAAGGATCCTCCTGTGGAGAACCTGCGCTTCAAAATTGTGCCCTCAGCTGAGGTCGAGGACATGGTGAAACGCTTCCTGCCATCAGAGGCAGAAGTTACGATTTCCTGTCTGTCCATGGGCGGAATCAGCGAGACGTTGGGGACAGCGGCGAGATTGTCCGAGCAGGGATACCGGGTCATTCCGCATATGCCAGCTCGAATGATTCCCAGCACCAGATTTCTTCGTGAAAGCTTGACCAGCCTGGCCCACTCCGGCATTAGGAGGATCCTCGTCATGGCCGGAGACGGCGCTCAGGAAGGACCATACGCCGAAAGTCTCCACTTGATGGAAGACATCTACGAGTTCAGCGGCGGGTCATTCAAACTCGGAATAATCGGCCATCCGGAAAACCACTCAAGCCTGCCCAACCCGGTCCTCTACGATGCCCTGCTGGCCAAGCAACATCTAGCCACCGAACTCACGACACAGCTCTGCTTCGACGCAAGAATCCTTCGACGCTATCTACAGCGCCTTCGCACTGACGGCGTACATCTCCCTGTCTGGGCAAGCGCCCCCTGCCCGCTCACACGGGAGGAACTCGTAGAGGCTGCATCCCGCATCGGAGTGGGCTCGTCCCTGCACAAGATCAGTCGCTTGGGGCCGCTCAGCAGACGCTCCTTCAGAGACGGGAAATTCGATCTGACGCGTTTCATGGTCGACATCGGACCGACGGATTTTGCTGGCTTACACATCAATACGTTCAACAGACTCAACGAGTTACAGCCATCTCTTATGGCTTCCAACCTGACAGGAGCAACACCATGACTCAGAATCAAGATTTTGCGACCACAGGCAGCAGCCGCGTGAAGCGCGGCATGGCCGAGATGCTCAAGGGCGGCGTCATCATGGACGTCGTCAACGTCGAGCAGGCCCGCATCGCCGAAGACGCCGATGCCGTTGCCGTCATGGCGTTGGAACGTGTTCCGGCTGATATCCGCGCCCAGGGCGGCGTGTCCCGCATGTCGGACCCGGACATGATCGACCAGATCATCGACGCCGTGTCCATCCCGGTCATGGCCAAGGCCCGCATCGGCCACTTCGTCGAAGCCCAGGTCCTGCAGTCCCTCGGCGTCGACTACATCGACGAGTCCGAGGTCCTGACCCCGGCCGACTACATCAACCACATCGACAAGTGGAACTTCAAAGTTCCCTTCGTCTGTGGCGCCACCAACCTCGGTGAGGCCCTGCGCCGCATCAACGAGGGCGCGGCCATGATCCGGTCCAAGGGCGAAGCCGGCACCGGTGACGTCTCCAACGCCACCGGGCACATGCGCCAGATCCGCGCCGAAATCGCCAAGCTCGCCGCCCTCCCGGAGGATGAGCTGTACGTTGCCGCCAAGGAACTGCAGGCCCCGTACGAACTGGTCAAGGAAGTCGCCGCCAACGGCAAGCTTCCGGTGGTGCTGTTCACCGCCGGTGGCATCGCCACCCCGGCCGACGCTGCGATGATGATGCAGCTCGGCGCTGACGGCGTGTTCGTCGGTTCCGGCATCTTCAAGTCCGGCAACCCCGCGCAGCGTGCCGCCGCCGTAGTCAAGGCCACCACCTTCTTCGACGATCCCGATGTCATTGCCAAGGCCTCCCGCGGCCTGGGTGAAGCCATGGTCGGCATCAACGTCGACGAGATCCCCCAGCCGCACCGCCTCGCCGAACGCGGCTGGTGACTGACCGTGCCACTGATGGAAATGCAGGGAATCCCCGCCCCCTATGAGATAGGCGCGGAGCTCTCACCCAGCCAGTGGAAGCAGCTGGAAGAAGGCCAATATGTCTTGGTTCAGCGGCAAGGCGAGGGGGTGCGCGGAGGGGAAGTCGACGTCCTGAACTACCACGCCACGATCTTCTGGGTACTGCTGGACGGGGGACAGGGACGTATCGCAATATTCGACGACGAGGACATCCGTGTCTGGTTGCCCAGAGGCTGCCGGTTGTGATCTGCCCAGGGCAGGCGCGGGTTCTGCGAGCAGACACAGGAGCCCGTTGGAACCGGCAGGTCGAAGCCACATCAACCGAGGGAAGCAAAACACGCAGCCGTCTGGAACTGGCCTGGCATTCAGTGACCAAGAACAGCACGGAAAGCTGGGCGGCTACGAGGGAAAAGCCTGATGGAATGGATTGACGGGCAGCTGTTTATCTCCGTCCTGGTCACCTTGTTCGTGATCATGGATCCCCCCGGAACCGTGCCGTTGTTCATATCCCTTACAGCAGACATGACGCCCAGGAATCGCAACCGGTCTGCGCTGCAGGCCATTGCGGTAGCTGCTGGCGTCATCACAGCCTTTGCCGTGTTCGGCCAGAACATTCTGACCTACATGCACATCAGCCTGGCTGCTCTTCAAGGAGCCGGGGGTCTCCTTCTCATCCTCATAGCCCTGCAGCTGCTGACCGGGGCCAACGATGGACAGGAAGGCGCCAGCAGGTACAAAAACGTGGCATTCGTTCCGCTTGGGACGCCACTCATGGCAGGTCCGGGCGCCATCGTCGCGGTCATGGTATTTACGCAACAGGCAAACAGCCCCGCCCGCGCGACAGCCGTGGTGGCGGGTGTCCTCGTGACCTTCGCGACGCTGTACCTGGCGATGCGCTTCGCAACCATCGTCCAGAAGGTTTTGGGTGAGGACGGGGTTGAGCTTGTCACCCGCATCGCAGGGCTGTTGTTATCCGCGATTGCAGTGCAGATGATCGCCGACTCTGTACAGGATTTCGCAAGAACTTGGACATAAAGACCGTGGCGACCACTTACATCAGGTCGAGGTGCACCCCAACCTGACCAAGGCCTCCCGTGGCTTCTGTGAGGCCGTGGTCGCCATCACCGTCGACGTGATCCCCCAGCCCCATAGCGTGGCACAACACAGCCCGTGACGGCCTCTGTACCAGTACGAGAAATTTTGGCCAGAACCAACGAGAAATGGAATAACAAATGCAGCAACTCGCGAAACGGCTCGAACGCCTGGGCACCGAAACCGCCTTCAGCGTCGCTCAGGCCGCCGCCGCCTGGAAGGCGAAGGGGAACTTGGTGTTCCCCTTCCATCTCGGCGATATCAACATCCCCACCGCCCCGAACATCGTGGAAGCGATGAACAAGGCGATCACGGACGGCTACACGGGCTACTGCCCGGGCCCTGGCATCCCGCAGCTGCGTGAAGCGCTTGCTGAGGCCATCGGCTCGCGCCGCGGGGTTGAGTTCTCCCCCGAGAATGTGGTTGTGATGACCGGTGGCAAGCCCGTCATCACGAAGTTCCTGCAGGCGGTCATGAACCCCGGCCAGGAAGTGCTTTACCCCAATCCCGGCTTCCCGATCCATGAATCGCAGATCGAGTACCTCGGCGGCACGGCCGTGCCGTACCGCTATGTGCCCACGAGCACGGGCTTCGCGATCGACCTCGAGCAGATCCGCGCCTCGATCACCCCGAACACGGTCGCCATCATCTACAACGACCTGCAGAACCCCATCTCGGCCGCGTCGACCGCCGCCAAGCGCGAGGCCATCGCACAGCTCGCGATCGAACACGACCTATGGGTCCTCTCCGACGAGGCCTACTTCGAGACCCGCTACGAGGGCGTCTCCAACTCGATCACCTCGATTCCCGGCATGGCCGAGCGCACCGTCATCCTCTACACCTTCAGCAAGAAGTTCGCCATGACCGGCTCGCGCCTGGGCTGCGCCGTCGCCCCGCGCGAGATCGCCCAGGTGCTCAGCACGCTGAACACCAACGACGAGTCCTGCACCACCCACTACGTGCAGTGGGCCGGCATCGAAGCGCTCCGCGGCCCGCAGGACTCCGTGCAGCAGATGCTGGACATCCTGCAGACGCGACGCAACACCGCCTGCGAGCTCGTGAACTCCATCCCCGGCATGCACGTCGCCGTACCGCAATCCACGTTCTACCTATTCCCTGACGTCACCGAGGCCATGGAGCGCATGGGCTACACGGCAGTCGGCGACTTCGCCTCCGACGCCCTGTACAAGACCGGCGTCTCCTTCTGCACCCGGGAACACTTCGGCCGGCGGCTGCCCGGCGAGGAGCGGCAGTACATCCGCCTCGCCTACTCCGGCATCGAAGCGGCAGACATCCGCGAGGGCCTCGGACGCCTGCGCGAATGGATCGTGACCGCATGAGCCGCGTCGTCGTTACAGGACGGATTCCTGACGCCGCGCTCGAACGCCTTCGCGCCGAGAGTACGAGGTCGATGCCTGGACCGGTACCGAGTCGATCAGCCGCGAGGAACTCCTGCGCCGCGTCGCCGGTGCCGACGCGATCGTGAGCCTGCTCACCGAACGCGTCGACGGCGCACTGCTCGACGCCGCGGGGCCGCAGCTCAAGGTCGTCTCGAACGTCGCCGTCGGTTACGACAACATCGACGTCCCCGCCTGCACCGAGCGTGGTGTCATCGCCACCAACACCCCCGGTGTGCTCACCGAGGCCACCGCCGACATCGCGTTCGGGCTCATCCTGATGGCAACCCGCCGCCTGGGTGAGGGTGAACGGCTCATCCGCGCCGGCCAGCCATGGAAATGGGGCATGTTCTTCCTGCTCGGCTCCAGCCTGCAGGGCAAGACCCTCGGCGTCGTCGGCATGGGCGGCATCGGCCAGGCCACAGCACGCCGGGCCAAGGCCTTCGGCATGGACATCATCTACCAGTCCCGCAGCGAAATCGATCCCGCGATCGCCGCGGAACTGGGCGCCCGCCGGGTCGACCTCGACGAGCTGCTGACGGTTTCCGACGTCATCTCGCTCCACTGCCCCTACGGCCCCAACACGCACCACCTCATCGGCGCCGAGCAGCTTTCAGCAATGAAGAGCTCCACCTACCTCGTCAACACCGCACGCGGACCCATCGTGGACGAGGCGGCCCTCGCCGCCGCGCTGCGCGAGGGCGTCATCGCCGGTGCCGGGCTGGACGTCTTCGAGCACGAGCCCAAGGTCCACCCCGGGCTGCTGGAGCTCGAGAACGTGACACTCGTGCCGCACCTCGGCTCTGCAACCGTAGAGACACGTACCGCCATGGCAGTACTCGCCGCGGACAACACACTCGCCGTGCTCCGTGGTGAGCAGCCGCCCTCGCCAATCGGTTAGTGAGCGCATCCGCCAGTAACGCGGGTACGAGCCGCGTCCCTAGGGACGCGGCTCGTACCCGATAACAGCAGAAGATCGACCAACGACACCATTGTTGTCGCACCTTACCCTTCTACCGACAGTCCACGGGCAGAAGGCCGCCTTCATGCTGATTGCCAGTTTGTGGGAAGCGTCTAGGACCAGGCTCTCGGCCCCCCGCTGACCGCCAGAATAGATGGCGAACTCGGCCATAGCTCGACCCTGCAGAGCATGCATATTTTAGATCGGAGACCCGGAGGTGTGCACACCTAAGTATGCATGCGCGCTGACCTGCGGTTATGTCCTAAAACGGACATCCCGGCGTGGGATTTTTGGAGGCTCAGCTCTCGTCGAACGGCAGGCTGACGACCTCATCGCCCGGGTCTTCCGGACTTGCTGGCGGAGCCGCGCTCGGGTGGTCCTGGTACAGCGCGTCCGAGGCGCTCTGGTCGTAGGTGTCGGAGAGGCCTGCACCCTTGGTCCCGAGGACCTGCTCCCAGTTGAATCCCATACACACGACTTTATCGGCCGGTATCGAACTCGCGAAGGATCGCCTCGACGCGCGCGGTGAGTTCGTCGGCGCGCTTGAGGATCTGCTCTTCCTCCCATGTGACATCTGCCGCCGGGGGCTGGCCTGCATCGCAGCCGCAGCAGACCCCGGCCCAGGTGCGGGCTCCGGACCGTCGAGCAGCAGTGCCGCGGCACTGATGACTGCCGACAGCGAGGATGGATGCATGGAGCGGTAGGCCTCGATCCATCCCCAGCGGTCCACGGCTGGCAGCATGCCGATGGAGAGGTGCCAGTCCAGATTGGGATCCGGCCGCAGGTGCCGGTGGGCGGTTCCTTCTTCGTCGAGGCGGCCCCAGGGCCCCGACGGAACCGTGCGACCACCCGCTGTTGGTGCCGATCACATCAAGCCACGACCAGGTGGCGCACGCCGGGCAGGCGATTGGCTCCCCGGCGACGCCGATCCGCCCGCGCAGCCGCTCGACACGACCAGATCCGGTGCGGAGGGTTCTGACCCGGTCCTGCTCGGCGCAGAACAGGATTTTAGGCCAGCGCCCCGTGCGACGTTGTAATCGGCCGATTTCGTCAGCTTGTACCGCGACTAGTCTTATTGCGCAGGCGGATCCAGCATGACGCGGCGAGAGAGCTTAACGGCGACTCGAAAGGCAACAGTGCTGGATTTGTGGCTGTCGTGCCACGTTGACCGATAGCGTGTGCCGGAGGACATCCAGTCGAAAGGTGCATGCAGTGGATACTCATCCTCGGAGCCCGCGAGATCTGTTCGAGGGTCGTCGCCATTTTGAGATTCCCGCGTTTCAGCGCCCCTATGTCTGGGATGAGGAGAGCCAATGGGCCCCACTGTGGGACGACGTAGTCCGGGTCACCGAGAGCTATCTTCTTGACGGGAGTAAGCCCCCAATTCCGAATCACTTCTTGGGTGCGGTCGTTTACGAGTCGAAGCCGCCGTCTGCCGGCGATGTGACACGGCATGAGGTCATCGACGGCCAACAACGCATGACGACGCTTCAGCTCTTGCTTGATGCCGCCCATGAAATCATCGCCGAGCGCGGACACCAGACGGAAGCGGATCAGCTCGAAGAGCTCATTCTGAACAAGGCGTTGACATTCAAAGGCCGCATCGAGCGCTTCAAACTCTGGCCATCCCAGGCGGACCGAAGCGCCTTTGCCCATGCCATGGATCCAGAGGAACCGCGGGTCGAGGAGCATCGAGTCATCGAGGCCCACGACTTTTTCCGGCGTGAAATAGAACAGTGGCTGATAGGAACACTGGATGAGGAAGGGATCGTCCCACCCGGAACAGAAGAGCTCCGCGCCAAGGAATTATGCTCGACGCTTGAACATCGACTGGTCGTCGTCGCCATCGACTTGTCAGGACATGAAGACTCACAGCTGATCTTCGAAACGCTGAACGACCGGGGCACACCTCTGCTGAAAGCGGACCTCATCAAGAACTGGGTCTTCCGCAAGGGCGAACAGATTGGTGCTGACGTGGACAAGTGGTCCAGGACGCACTGGGCCGACTTCGATACCGTATGGTGGCGGGCTGAAATCTCCCAAGGCCGTCAGATTCGGTCCCGCGTGGACATCTTTCTGCAGTACTGGCTCACGATGCGCTTACAGGAAGAAGTCAAAGCGGAGTTGGTGTTCAGAGTTTTCGCAGACTACGCAGGGTCGCGACTGTCCACTCCCGCCAAGGCGGAAGCCTTGCTGACGGAACTGCGGAAGGATGCCGACACCTACCGGGGCCTCAGCGAACTCGACGTAGCGACGCCCGAAGGACGGTTCCGCTCCCGGGTTATCGAAACGATGGAGCTGGCGGCCACCACCCCCCTCTTCCTCTGGCTCCTCTCCGAGAACCACTCGGTTCCCCGGGACCAGGTGCGGATAGCACTGGACGCCATCGAAAGTTGGGTTATCCGCCGCACACTCCTGCGGAAGACCTCCAAGGATGTAAACCGCTTCATGGTCGCGACCTTGAAGTCGCTCGGGAGCGTTGATGCTCGCGAAGCCGGAAACGCCATAAGGACGTTTCTTTCGGAGCAGACCGCGGAGACCCGTTACTGGCCTTCCGATCAAGAGATGCTCACGACACTCCCTGATGTGAAGCTCTACGGGAACATCCGGCAGTGGCGACTCCAGGTAGTCCTCCGTGCTGTGGAACAACAACTTCGCAGCCAGAGCACGAAGTACGAAGCAGTCGAGCTTCCCTGGGGATTGGAAATCGAGCACGTTATGCCGCAAGGTTGGCGAACCCACTGGGACCCGCAGCCAAGACTCACGCCTGAAGAGGCAGCTGTGCGTGACCGGGTCGTAAATACGATCGGT
This sequence comes from Pseudarthrobacter sp. Pseusp20, assembly GCF_059492155.1. Lineage (NCBI taxonomy): Bacteria > Bacillati > Actinomycetota > Actinomycetes > Micrococcales > Micrococcaceae > Pseudarthrobacter > Pseudarthrobacter sp. Pseusp20. The sequence continues at coordinate 2,163,962 of NZ_CP168521.1, read as the reverse complement.
AATCTCACGCTCGTGACCAAGTCACTCAATGGTTCGCTATCCAACCGTCCGTGGACAGACAGAGACGCCGCGGGACTCATCGATGGCGGTGAATCAGGCAAGGGTAAGCGAACGCTGCTCGACGCCTTCAGCCTTCTGGTGCTCAACAAAGAAATCATCCAGAGCCACATCGATCTCTGGACTGATGCCGACATCAAGGAGCGCTCTGTAGTCCTGACCAAGGCAATCACTCAGGTCTGGCCCGGTCCCTCAATGGAGATCCAGGAAGCTGCCTTCGAAGCGGCAAGAGCTTAGTGTTCCGGCAGCTTGATCTCGGTGTTGGTCGCCAGGTCGATGAGTGTGCCGTCTGTGTCGGTGATCGTGGCGATGCCCTGTTTGAGACCAGCCTTTGAACACTTCATGCAGCCGCTGAGGAGAAACCAGGCGCGGGCCACGAACCGGGAATTCTGACCGCATAGCGTCGTGGTGGGTGCAGACTTCAAAGCCAGGTGAGTGGAAGTACCACCTACTGTTATGACCACCATGACATCCTGCGTGCGTTTCCAATCCGGGCCGTACGCCTCATTTGCGAGGATGTTCGGCAGACTGTTCCGGATCGTGATTGGCTCGGGTTCAGACATGGGATCATCCTATGCGGGCGGACCGTCTCTTACGGAGAGGACCGCCGGAGGCCTGACTCAGTCGTAGCCGCTAAATATGCAAAGTCAGGCCTGCAGAGGTTCGTCGCAGGCTTTGCAGGCCTGACGGTCGCCAACACCGGTCTCCTCGACGACCAGCAGCCGTTTGGGGTTCTCGTCCCAGACGTTGCCCACTGAGTTGCACCAGGCCGGGTGATAGACCTTGCCGGAGCTCACCACGTAAACCTGGCCAGGGCCCACTTTGGGTGAGCCGTCGCTGCGGCGCGACGCTGGTTCGATCGCGTGCAGCTCCCCCAGGTCTTTGGACTCCTGCTTGGCTTTTGCTGCCGCCTGCCAGGCACGGCGTGGACGTGGTGTCATTGATCGATCAGTTTCTGTTGAGGCCGAATTGTCGTGTCATCAGCGCGTCTTTGTAGCGAGACTCTGCTGAATCCACCTCTGTGGAGGGTGTGCTGGGTCCGAACACGCGAAGAAGGCTGAATACAAAGTGCCGGGCGTGGTCTGTCTTGGTCGTTTCTCCGGCTGTGCTGTCGTAGGCAAGTTCGCGGAGTGCGACGTTCCCGCCGTGGCCGTCGCGCGCGTAGCTCGTCCACCGTCCGAGAATGCGCTCAGCACCATCCGCCTTTCCAACGTATTGCTTGCCGTTGGTGGAGTCAGTGATGAGGTAAATGCCCTGTACTTCCTTCAAGGCAGCCCGCCAATCGGCATAGCGGGGGTTCTCCACCATGTCGCGGAGCTCGTGGTAATTAAGCAGTACGCCGTCGAACCCAGGGAAGCGAACCTTGTCCCGGTCGGCTATCTCCAATACCGGCAGGTTCGCGGCGCTGGAGGCACGCCGGTGCCAGTTCCGCGGGCTGTCCCATTCGATCACGAGCCGGTCAATGAGGGGCGCAAGGAAACCCGACATGCGCAGGTCGAAGAAACGGTTCACCTCAGTGCGCTCTCCGGCTAGCTCGCCGTGATTCTCCAAGGTGCCCCACAGCCGGGAGCGGCGTTTGCCGTCGGCGATGAGGATCACCCAGAAACGGGGAGGGTCCGTGGGGAATTGCCGGGGTGAGAGACCCTGCTCCATGGTGTAAGCGAGGACCCGTTCTTCGGTCAGGTCTTCGGGACCACGCAACGCACTGGGGTCGCCGGGCCTGAAGGCATGGCGGATAAGCAACACATCCTCCAGCCGGACCGCCGGGTCACAGTCTGCGCCCATGCCAATCAATACATGGCCGAGAGTGAGAGATGCGCGCGAAGCCGGCATCGCTGAAACCGCTGTCTCCGCAGCTACGTCGAGAGCAAGATCAGACACGGAAACACCTTATGTCATGAGCCGGGCACGGCGGCTTTAGTGGCACGTAGCTTAGTCGTGTCCGGCTGGGACCGGGATGTCCGTGAACGGATCCGCCGTTCCGTCCAACGATCTGAAAGCCTTGCCGTGCGTAGAGGCGTCTCGCGGCGTTGCCGTGATTCGTTTTTAAGAACCACAAAACCCGCGCGCGTCCTGGACTCCCGGCACACAGGGTGCGACGGCTGATGATGCCGCCTTTCCCTGTTTCCCGAGCACATGACACGGCTCGCCGTAATCGGTAGATCTCCTTGTATCTTGTGAGCATGACATTGGACCAAGTTCTTCTCATATCTGTGCCAATCGTGACGGGCGGTTTCGCCTTGGCCGGTAGCTGGTTCGGATCGCGGCTCGGGAGGAAGAATGAGCACGAGCAATGGTTGAGGAATCAGCGGCAGGCAGCCTATTCCGAGATTCTGGGAGCATTTGATGCTCTCTACTTAGAGACAGGCCGGCCCGAAGTTGGCGACACCGCCGTCCAAGAGGTCTTATTCGACCTGGTGGTGAAGCAGGGCAGGCTGTCCGTTGTCGGCCCATCCAAAGTTAGGGTGCTTGGCGATCGCTTGGTCGATGATGCTTGGGGGATGGTTCAAGCCGCCCGAGGCGTGGGTCCTGATGCAGGGCAGCGGTATCTATTCCGGGACAAGGCCAAAGTGACGGCTCAGGAACTCATTGAAGTACTCCGGAACGACTTGAATGTCGTCAAGCGCTAATCCGTGGGCCGGCGGGTATGACGACGCATTCGATCTTGCAACAAGCCGTGGTATCGACTTGTGCGGCTTCGACAGGTTCGATTGACCCGAACCAGCTCCAAGTGACCGTGGACCTCGGAACCTCAGCAAGCACGCTGGGCGGCGTAAATGTCGGCAATGCCAGTACTCTTCATTTATGTGTCCAGAGCCTGAGGAAGAATCCGAGACGCCTGATGAGGTCGAATTGATCAGCGACGGCGAAAATCTGCTGGTCATCGGCGATGATCGCCGCGCCGTTGAGCAATTCTTGCGGGCGAGAGGTCTGCTCGAAAGGGCCCGGGAGTTTACCTCCCAATCGCTAGTCCCCGTTCTTCGATCCTCAGCAGAAATTTTTAGTACAGTCTCCGAGGCCGTCGCGAATTCGGGTCTCTGGGTGAAGCTTACGCCGGAGGCGGCGGAGGATATGAAGGAGTTCGGGCTCACGGACAGCGGTGTGCCTGGAGTCGCGTACGCAATGGCTGGCACTCGCGGCTCCATCAAGAAGTGGCTGAGGATCGACACAACCACCAGTGCTAAGTTGGCAAACCCTGCCATACTCTCAGGAGTCGCAGGTGCACTGTCGCAGGTCGCACGCCAGCAGGAGGCGGCGCAGCTGCGGAAACTCTTGGAAACGCTGGACCAGAAGCTTGACCAGGTTCTCCGCGGGCAGCGGGAGGAGATCTTGGGCGACCTTGCGGGCATCGAGCGCGAGATCCGGGCGACCATTCTTGTTCGGGAGATGGAGGGCTCGATCGACTCGCTCACTTGGTCGAAGCGTTCTGGCGTATCACTCCAAATCCGGCAGGTGCAGTCGAAGGCGATCCTGAAACTGGGCGGTATTGCAGATGACCTGGAGCAACACAAGCGCATCGGCGACCTCAATGCACGCCTGCGGGATGCCAAACGGGAAGTCCAGTTGTGGCTTTCAGTGATCGCCCGATGCACTACGGCGCTCGATGAGCTCGCAATCCTGGAGCTGGACCACAATGCTGCAATCGCACCCGACCGTGTGGACACGAGGCGACTGTCGCTCGATGCTTCACGCCAAGACGATCAGGTCGAGCTGCACGAAGGCGTCTCTGTGCTGATGCAGCGCATGGACTCGGCTGCCTGTCTGGCAAATCAGAATGCCATTCTCCATGTGAAGGGTCTACCAGCTGTCATCAGGTCCATCGACGATACCCGGAGTCTCATCAAACGCTTCTATGAGGCACTGAGCATCGAAGTCGATTGGGATTCAGTGGACCCGACTCAGTGGCGCGTCGCCATCCGGGAGTGGCAACAGTGGAAGAATGCTTTGGCGGAAGCCGGAACGGAAGCATGGGATAAGGGTAAGCCAGTCCTCGCGGCCGTCGCCTTTTCCGCCCTCGGAGTGCTAATGAAAGACAAGATCAAACTGCCCTTGAAGCCCGGAAGCTAGCACTTCCGGGGCTGCCTCCAGCCGGCCACTCAATAGCTCAAAGCATTGATCCCGAAGCGAGCGACTCTCGATGTGGGCTTGGTGACCTCCGCCAAGCGAAGGGGCCATTCAACACGCGTGCGCAGGTCAGCAGCTGAACGCCGGGGTGTGGGGTTTAGCCTCTTATGCCGCCGATTGCCTCGTAAGCCAACCGGAACTTCACCGTCACGTCTGTTCCGTGTTGGAGTGCCCGACCGGTCGGAAGCCGGGGTCCTTCTTTGTGTGGGCTGAGGAGCCCCAAGAGTTCATCGCGCAGGTACTCCCGGGCCCAATCCAATGCCTTAGTTTCGCGGTCGAAACGGATGCATAGCGCAAGATCGAAAACTGTAGAGTCGACGAGCTCAGGTCCGAACTGGAATATGCGGTCCTCGCCCCGAGGCAGGGTTCGCGTCTTCACCTGAATTTTGCGACTCAGTTCGTCAATCAGGTCGTACCCCTTCGTCCCAGGCAGCGGAAGGACACCACCGTAGACCGCCAGCGCCAGCGCTTCGCCGACCTCGCCCTCAATACTGCCGGATGTGCGGGAGACACCGCGACGAATAATCTCCTGTCCGATGCGCGATTGCAGTTGGAGCAGCTCAGAAAGAGTAAGTGCGCTCAGGTCAGGAATCGTCACGGGATCATCATAGAGTCATGGGGAGGTCAGTTCTACGGCGTGCCGGAGAACTCTGGGCACGGGCGACGAAAGACTTCAGCAGGACGGTTCTTCTCGTGTCGGAGGGCCCACGTACGCTGAGGGCATGAACCAACGGCCAAGTTTCTTTGAGCGTGACCAGAGTTGAGTCTCACTGACTGTTTGAAGGATTCCGGCTCACCCGTGCGTGCCTATCTTGAGCGGGTCTCACCGCGCCTTGAAGCTTCGGCCGGCAACACCGGCGGCGCGCGGATCGCCGCCGGCGAACTTGGCCTCCCCGCGCTCGTTGACGCTGATGTCGTTATCCCGCGGGCCGCCGGTGTTGACGGCACCCTGTCAGGCACGGCCTTTGATTTTCGTGCACGCATCGAACTCGGTGATTTTAATCCGCGCGAATCAGCAGCTGCTGCAGGTATAGCCCGGGCAGCCGAATACGCTTCCTGGGTCGAGAATGGTCACCATCGGGTTGCGGTGCTCGCTGAGTCGTTTGACGTCGCGCAGGCATTGCTGCGCCATCCGGCGAATGACACTGATCTTGACCGGGCGTCAATCCTGCTCGCCCATTGCGAGCGTGTCCTGCGGTCCGGGGCACGCGCGCTGAGCGGCGGAACCGGGAAGCTGCTGGACAATGCCAGCGACGGACCCTCATTCGCGGACCAGATCAGCCCGATGATGGTGGCCGACATCGGTTCTCTCGTCGAGGCCGGCCGGATGCAACTCGAGGAATGGCGCGGCGAGATCGCAGACGGAACAGATTTTGCGTCGAATCCCGGGTTCGCGGGGTCGGAGCTCGTGGGCGGCGCGGACGCTGATTGGATCATCGGCGACACCTTGATCGACTGCAAGGTGTACAACCGGCTCAGCGTGTCCGAGCTACGCGGCTTCCTGTTGCAGCTCCTCGGGTACGTCATGCTCGACCTCGACGACCGTTTCGGCATCCGCCAGGTCGGGATCTGGCTCCCACGCCAGGGGCTGATGCCGACGTGGAACCTCACGCGGCTGCTTTCCGGGGACCCGGAGATGCTCCTCCCCTCCTTGCGGGAAGGCTTCGCGCGTGCGACGGGACACCAGCAGATCGCGCTCAAGGAGCCAGTGCCCGAGCGCCACAGACACCAGATCCTCGCCGAGAACCGGCACACCCCCTATGAGACGCTGAACAAACTGGCCCCCAGCGAGGACCCAAGCATCCGGAGCCGCGTCGGGCGCAACACTGCCACGCCGGCGGCGACAGTTCGAGTCCTTGCCGGGGATCGCGCATGGAGCGTCCGCAAAGGCGTCGCAATGAACGAGGCGGCACCTGGTGACGTCCTGCTGACTCTGGCGCACGATAAGAGCGTCGCGGTCCGCCGAGCTGTCGCCGCCAATCCAAGCACGCAGCATGAGGTCATCAAGGCCCTGGCGTCGGATCCGGACGGCAGTGTGCAGTGGACGGCGCGCTCGAACGACGGAGCGGTCGTCCTGTCGTCGCAGTCAGGAGCGCACCCTTCCGGTGTGCCCGCTCCGGCGGCCACGATCATGCGCATCGACCGGGCCCCTGCCAGCCCGGCGTCGGACTCAACGTGGCTCTGCAATTTCATCATGATGATCAACGGCGCATCCCAGTTGGGGGGAACACGGCTGCCGGTCCCGGACGCAAGCTGGCTCTGGGGCACGCTGGCGAAACGCCGCCTTGACGTGCCTGTATGGCTCCGGGCAGGACTGCCGGATGACATCGCATCGGACCTCATGGGCTCTGAGCGTCCGGAACAGCTGCGGCGGGTGGCGGCCTGGCAGCGACCCATTGATGATCACGGGATACGTGACGCCCTGCTGCAGGACCCTGACCCCGCCATCCGATGGCGCGCGCTCTGCCGGACGGTGCACCAGGTCGACGACCAACTCGCCCCCTTGCTTACTGAACTCGGGACATCGCGCGCTGCACGGTTGCAATTCCGCACACACGGGTCGAGCGACTACAAGTACATGGATCGCCAAGATCGGGCTCAGTACAACGACGAGGTGCTGCATGTTCTCGCCTCGCACCGCTCCACTCCCCCTGATGTCTTGGCGCAGCTGTTGACCAGCACCTCGCCAGCCATCCGAGCGCAACTGGTGGCGAACCCGTCCGTCGGCGCGGAGGACCGGAGCAGACTCATCGAGAAGATGCTCAAGAGCCGGGATGCAGGTTCACGGGTGTTCCTCGCAGGGCTTGATGACCTTCCGCTCGACGTGCTCGTGCGGCTGGCCGCCGATAACAACCTCGATGTCCGTCGCGCCGGTGCACGGCACGAGCGTCTCCCCCAGAGCGCTATGGTTGCTCTTGCTGCTGACCCGGGGTGGGAGGTGCGCCTTGAGGTTCTGCAGAATCCGGCTACGCCCACGGATCTCATCGTGGATACGGCGGCCTCGGTTTTGCGCGACGCGCCGGACTGGCGTCTTCCTGGTGTGCTCGCCGCGGTTATCGATCTGGCGTCTTCGGAGGTCCCGGAGGGCGCGATCGCGGAGGCCTTGATCCGTCTGTCCAAGAGCCGTCTTCGGGACCCCTACGTCCGCGAAGTTGCAGCGAGTCACGAGCGAACACCGCCCGCTGTGCTGACCCGGCTCGCCCGCGTTGCGGACAGCTACATCCGCGCGACCGTCGCGGCAAACCCACGCACGCCGGCCGACGCTCTGGAGGCGCTCTCGACGGACCCGGACGAGTATGTCCGAACACGGGTTTCCGGTAACGAATCGACCCCGCCGGCTCCAATCATTGCGCTGTCGCATGATGCGTCGGCAAAGGTGCGCCAGGGAGTAGCGGACCGGGACAATCTCCCTCTCGACGTGCTGGAGCGCCTGCTGAATGACGAATCACAAGAGGTGCGGGAAAGTGCGTTAGCGAATCCTGGAGCACGAGAGGTGTTCCACCGCCGGTGTGAATCGTTCGATGATGCCGTTGCCAAATCCTACGAACTGCGTGCCCAGATGCCGACCGACCGAGCGACGCTTCTCGAAATGGCTGCGAACAGCCGGGCCCAAGTGCGGCTGCTGGTGGCCTTCGACATGGACGCAGACGCGGACATCCTCTCCTTCCTCGGCGGAGAACGACGAAGCACACACGTGCGAAGGGCCGTGGCTGCAAATCCCCACTCACCGGCAAACCTGCTCGCTGCTCTCGCTAATGATAACGACGGGCTGGTCCGCCAAGCAGTGGCATTCAACGGCGCAACACCGACGAGCGTGCTTGTTGATCTTGCAGGGCGGAGCACCGACCTGGCCCTGCTTGTCGCTTTGAATCCTGACACGCCCGTCGAGGTTCTCGAACTACTCACGAACGACGCGGAGCCGCTGGTCCGGTTCGTGGCAACAGGCATGAGAACGAGCCGGCGTGCGTCGATTTCTGCGGGCACATCACGAGTATCGCTCCCGGCGGCGGCAGGAGAGGCTGTGGGACTCTCGTGACCTGATCAGTCGACGTCACGCATTCCTTATGTTTGTCTCCTCGAAAAGATGAATGAGGGGCAACTTCGAGGTCTGGCAGGTCAGCCAAGGGAAAACGGCCTGAAGTTCCTGGGCACGCGTCGGGGCCAAACTGCCCGGCTCTTTAGCTCCAGACGTGGATTTCCCGCTCCATCGCCTCCCAGGCCCCCTGACGGACGACGGCCGGGGGATGTTCCCGGGCGGTGCGCGCCACGTCATGGAACACGAACTGCGTCATCGCGCGCATCGTGAGGTCGATGCCGGACGATTGACGCACCTCATCAATCACTTCAACGAAACGGGGGCGGCTTTGATCATCCGTGATGTGAGAGAGCGCGTTGCGCCGTTCGTTGAAGCTGTCGAGGTGCTTCCCGATTGCGAGACCCTCGGCATAAGCCATCGTTGAGAACGTCTCAAGCCGAAGCCGTGTGAGCGCAGGTCCTCCTGAACCTAATTCGGGGCGAAGTGCTTCGGCCAGGCCATATCCGCGCCAGTACATTGCTGTCTGCATCATTTCAGGCCATGGCTCGCTCATCCCCTGGATCGCAAGTACGTGCTCGATGAGGCCTTCGAACGCTGCCCGGACATTTTCGTCGGATGGCGACAATGCCGGCGCAACCGGGAGGTCGCTCCCCTTACGGCCGATTACACTACCCAGCGTCCAGCCAATGATCTTCGGGCTGAGGACCGGCGGCAGCGGCGTCGGGATTCCGTCGACCTCGGCCAGAACACGCGTCATGACCATGGCTTCGAGTTTCGCGGAGAGCTCGCCGCAGGCTCCGCTGGCATGCAGGCCGGCCAGCAGCCAGGTCGCAAATTGCGAGTGCTGTTCCGTCAAGGCGAATTGGTCGACGCTGTCTGATGTCAGGTACTCAAGGTCAGAGGTCCATTTCGCGTTGTACGCCTCCCCGGCTTCGGCGAGCCACTCAAGCGGAAGGTGAATCGAGGCAAGTTGGTCCTCCAAGGCGTTTTCGTATTGCTTTTCGCCTGCGAGGAGTTTGTACAGCTCAACGAACACGAGCGGCACAAAGACGCAATTCATTTGTTCCACAGCAGGCGCTCCAACCATTCAGCAAGCGGTTCGAGTGGCCGGTCCGGTGCATCTCCGCGCAGCACCGACTCCGGGATACGTATCTGCCCGATGTCCCTCAGACTGACCCGAGGAATGACGCCGAACAGGAGAATATTGCGGAGCCCATAGCCGGCCTGCCCGTTGAGGAAGGCGGCGACCACTTCGGTCAGATGCGGCTCGGCGAGGCGCACCCGGTAGACGCCGGAATCGATGATCGAGCGCTTTTCGACAACCCTGGCGTTCGCGCGCTCTCCGACAACCGCGATGAGCAGGTCTCGGGCTTCGGCCACAGAAGAGCTGGGCGTCTCGATCATCCATCGAGTGATGGGACGGCCGGCAAGCCCCGACCCGGTCATCACCGGAAGCGCACCGTCGGCAGGCGCAGTGAGTGTCGCGTTTCGGTCGAATGACTTCCCTGGCTTGATCTCGATGGCCAGGTCAGCGAGAGGAACTCCGTCGAAGAGCCGCTCAGGTTCCGGCGTTGCCAACGCGATCTTCCACTCGATCCGTCGCAGATCTGCTGTGGTCCACCATGTTGCAACGGCGTCCTCCTCCTGGCCATGGGATTGCGATTCGACCGCGACCAAAGGGCTGACCATCCGTGCACGGGTTTCGTCATCGGGCCAGGGAAGCGCAGCATCACCGATTCGCGCCCGTCTTGCCGATAGGGAATCAGTCAGGAACGCTCGACGGAACGCTCGCCCAGCAACCGAGCTAAGCACTGCCCAGACCCAGTAGGCGTCCGCCCGGCTCGCGAACCGATACGCTGAAAATCCTCCTGACACGGTGGACCCGAACAGGTCAGCGTGCATCATCAGTGCTGGGAGGTCGGCGCGCGCCGGGACAAGGACATCACCGGGTTGCAGGTTCCCAGGGTCTCCGCCGACGAGATGTCCCGCACCCTGGTACTTCGTCGTGCGACGGCGAACACCGCCGTGCACGCGGTCAAGGCCCTCCGGGACTATCACCTGTGAGCCCTGCTCCACGAACAGCCGGGGTTCGATTCGCGTCCCGATCTCATCCAGTCGAAGCGATGGCCACTGTAAAGGCCACCGGAACGCCTTGGCCACGAGCCGTCCCGGATCCCAGTACGGCTCTTTACGAAGATCGACGATCGTCGTCCGGCCCGCGCTCAACGGGCACCGTCTCCGGGATCGTCGATATGAGAGAGCGCCGCCACCATTGCAGGTCCGCCAGGGGCGAGCTGCGTCTCCCAGTCCTCCGAGAGCTGTGCGACGAACGTCTCGCCGGCAGGTAGTTTGTCGACGACCATCAGAACAGTCTGGATCGGCGTGCCGTACGCGGACCCGGCGGGGCATGCGATCAGGGCAGATACCCGGTACTCATTTGCCAGGTATTCCCGGTATGCCTCTGCGGCAGTCAGGAAGGTCATGCCCGGCGGGAGCTGGAACACCGCGCGGCCACCGGGCTTCAGGGCACGGAGGCTCACGTCCACGGCCGCAACGTCTGCCAGCCGGGTCGAGGTACCATTCTGCAGCTCGTATGGCGTGCCCAGCCGGAGACCCAAGGGGGGCGCGGTCACGATCACATCAGCTTCCGGCAAGGCATCCCTAAACGCATCACCGGTTTCGAAGGTGATCCTGGTCGGCGCGGTCTGCCCGATCAGGGAAGCAGCCCGGATGACGTTCAGATCAATGTCGCGCCCAATCGTCTCGATCATGCGACCCTCGCGTGCGGCGCGCTCCTGCAACATCCAGAGAAACGATCCGGAACCGCAGAAAGGGTCCACTACTATTCCGTCAAGCCGTTCCCCAACAAGCGAGCCGATAGCGGTTGAGATAGCGGGCGGGCTCACATAGAAGCTCGCGGACCGGTCACGTTCTGCCAGGTCGGCGAGGACGGCACGCCGGGCCCGCCACAACACAGTCGGATCGACGGCGACGACGTCACCGCTCACCGTCTCGATGCTGGCCTGATGCGAGTCGGCCGACGCGGCCTCAACAAACGCACTCAGGACGGAGGCGCTCAGCTGGCCGTTCCTGCCTCGATTGGCACGCGACCAGACTCGCTGCAGCAGGAGCTCGGTGACCAGCTCAACCGACTTCAACTCTCCGTCCGGCCGTCCGCTGAGCGCCGGAGGGCCGGCTGCGGGCTGAAGCGTGCGCAGCCCGTGACCCGCCTGAAACCAGCCCTCGTCCGTCAGGACGTAGTGCTCGACCGTTCCGAGCGCGGCCCGAACCTGGGCCAGCTGCGGCAGCGCTGCTTCAGGGCGCTGCCCGTGCTTGATCTCGATGGCCAGGCGCGGGACGATCTCTCCCGTCTCGTCGACTCCCCAGGCAAGTACATCGGCTTGAAGGCGCACCGCGCCCGGTACCCGCACTTCTGTCTGCACGATGGGATAGCCAAGCCCGCGCAGCTGGTCCACGATCTCTCGGATACGTGCCTGCTCGCTCCGCATGGACTCTCCTCTTATCATTTGGGCAACCTGCCAAAGTAGCACGCCAACTCCGGTTGGAGCAAGGCCAAGGCTCCGGCACTGCGGGTCGAGCGCCAGCGGTGTTGCCCGAGTCGAGAGCCCGAAGGACTCATGCGCTGTCCTTCAATTCCAGGGTGAGCCCCAGTGCCTGGGCAATCTTGGCGATGGTCGTGGTCGTGACGTCGTGATTCGCCTCGACGCGCGCGATCGTCGGACGCGAAACGCCTGATTTCTCGCCGAGCTCCGCCTGCGACCAGCCGTGCTTCTTTCGGGCTTCGCGGATGGTGTCACCGAAGGGCACCTGCCCGGCTTCGCTCATGACTGCGACGCCTCTGTTTCGGCTTCCGGGTCAGCTGCACGGTGCTGCGCGTGAAGGGCCTCCGCGGCGATCTCTGCAATCTGTCCGAGGAACGCAGGGTCAGTCATGTACGACTGGATCTCCTGTGACTCGCTGACGGTCTTCAGCACGGCAAGCCCGACCGCTCCGCTGAAGCCCTCGGATGCCTTGAGTTGCGCGACGGTGTTGTTCTTGGCCATTGCCACGGCTTCCTCGTTTGCATCGAGGAAGCCCCAGAACGTGGTGATGAAGCCAGAGACGCTCTTCGGGCTCACGTCGATGCCCTTGGCCTTGAACATCTCATTCACCTTCTCGATGGCCTCATCGAGCGGGCCGCGCTTCGGCGTGTTTCCCGCCTTGTGCTGCCCGTCAAACTCGGGCAGCTTGATGCCTTCGCTGCTCCCCTCGCCCAGCGAGTGGTCCTCGTTGATGGCTGACGGCAGGAGCTTGACGCCCGAGAGCTGCACGCCTTCAAGATAGCTGTCGTCGTAGTCGTTGCCATCGGGGTGGAGGTTGCGCCCCAGCAGAGTCGCAAGGATTGCGCGACGGTGCAGCTCGGGGTCCTGATAGTCGACGATCTGACTAAGGAACTGCCAGGCGTTGCGGTAGCTCAGCACGTCCGCGCGGAAGCTGTTCAGCGTGTCCTTCCGTGCCTTGTCCTTTGCCAGCACCGCTTGCCTCCACTGACCAGTCCAGCGGTTCTTAACCGGCGAGAGCGCCTTGGCGATGGCTTCTCCCCCGGCATCTTCCAAGAAAGCATCAGCGATAGCGTCCATCTCGTCGTGGGAATATAGCCCCGCGGTGTCGAGCCGTTCACCGATTGTGTAGAGCGCGTTGGGGTCGACATCACCCTCAACATGAGCGTCGGAGTAGTAGAGCTTGAAGTCTTTCTGGATGCTCGCCGGGGTGTTGCGGAAGTCGACGACCATCGGGGCTGTCTTGCCTGGATAGATGCGGTTCAGCCTTGAAAGTGTCTGGACCGTGGCGACGCCGGAGAGCTTCTTGTCCACGTACATGGCCATAAGGCGCGGCTCGTCGAAGCCGGTCTGGAACTTGTTCGCAACGATGAGGACCCGGTAGATGCCCTCCTCGCGGAATGCTTTGGCGACATCGCTGCGACCGTTGAGAGAGATCTCGGTGACGCTTTCCCCGGTTTCGTCCGTGAGCGAACCTGAGAAGGCCACCAGTGTACTCATGTCGTCATAGCCCTGTGAGGCGATGTAAGCGTCCATCTTCCTCGACCAACTGAGCGCTTCCATGCGCGAGCTCGTCACGACCATGGCCTTCGCCTCGCCGCCGAGCATCTGCATGACGTTCCGCCGGAAGTGCTCGATCACAACACGGACCTTCTGCGCGATCGCGGTGTGGTGGAGACGGGCATAGCGGATGATGTTGGTTACGGCCTCGCCGGTGTTGACCTGTATCTCGCTCTCGGAGGCCTCCCCCTCGAGTGTGTTCTTCACTCTCAGGAACATGTCGTAGGTCGAGTAGTTGGTGAGCACATCGAGGATAAAGCCCTCTTCGATCGCCTGCGCCATCGTGTAGGTGTCAAAGGCCTCCCATCGGCCGTCGCGCTCGGTGCCGAACAGGCGCAGTGTCTTGGCCTTCGGTGTCGCGGTGAGGGCGATGAAAGTGATGTTGCTCGAGGCTGCGATGGCCGAGTCCTTGGCCAGCAGCAGGTCGTCGGCGCTGATGTCGTCTTCGTTCTCGTCGAGTTCGACGTCGGCTAGCAGTTCCTTGAGTTGCCGTGCTGCAGAGCCGGACTGCGACGAGTGCGCTTCGTCGGCGACCACAGCCCAGTGCCGGCCGCGCAGTTCTTGCGTGTCTTCGATCAGCTTCATGACCTCGGGGAACGTCTGCAGGGTGCAGGTGATGATGTGGTCGCCGTCGAGGAGCGCCTTTCTCAGTTGCGGCGACTTTGCGCCGGACTTTTCACCGACAGTGACCACGAGGCCCTGGCTCGACTGCACAAGGTTCATGTCGTCGCGGATGTTCTCGTCGAGGACGGTGCGGTCGGTGACGACGATGACCGAGTCGAACGTCGACTTCGAATCGGCGCTCATGTGGCGGATCAGGCGATGGCTGAGCCAGGCGATGGTCTTCGTCTTACCTGAGCCGGCTGAGTGCCAGATCAGGTAGCGCTTGCCGGTACCGTTGACCTCGATGTCGGCGATGACGCGCTCGACGGCGCGCAGTTGGTGGAAGCGGGGGAAGACCAGGCGTCCCTCTTCCTTCCTGCCGGACTTGCTCGGCTCGAAAAGTGCGAAGTCCTTCAGGATACGCATGAACATGGGGCGGGCAAGAATCTCGCGCCACAGGTAGTTCGTCGACGAGCCTGTGCCCGACGGCCGGTTGCCTTCATGGCCATCGTTGCCCTGGTTGAAGGGCAGAAACACCGTGTCCCCGCCCTGGAGCTTCGTGGTCATGTAGACGAGGTCGTTGGACACCGCGAAGTGCACCAGCGCGCGGCCCGGCGCGAGCAGCGGACGGTTCTTGCCGGGCTTCCGGTCCTGCTTGTATTGGCGTATCGCGTGGTTGACCGTCTGCGTGTTGTCGGTCTTCAGCTCCATCGTCACGACCGGAATGCCGTTGGCAGTGAGCACTACATCAAGTGCTTCGCTGGTCGTGGTGTCGAAACGCACCTGACGCATGATGCGCAAGCGCACGGCGGCAGAGGCTTCGAGCACCTCCGTGAGGTTGGGGTTCGCGGGCGGGAACGCCATCATCGGCCCGAACTTCGCGGCGGGGCGGCCGATCTGGGCGTAGGTGAAGCCCTTGCGTAGCACGCCGAGCAGCCCGCCGACCGGATGCCCGGTGGTCGGGTCCATCCTCGTGGTCTTGGCGAGTTCCCTGGTGATGTGCTGCAGCAGCTTGCGCTCGGCGTCGTCCTTCTGTCCGTTGACGAGGTCGCCGGGCACGGCCTTCTCATACTCCTCCGGGTACTGGGTGCTGAGCCAGTGCAGCACGTCGGCGGGGACCATGGCCAGAGCGATGTCCCAGCCGGTCGGCTTGCCGTTGTCTTCGTACAGCCAGCCGCGATCGGCTAGCTCGATGCAGAGGTTCTCCTCGAACTCCAGCTCCATCAGCTGTGCGTGGCTCATGCGACTTCCTTCTGTCCAGTCACGACGTCAGTGATGAGCGCGGCACGCCGCTCGACGAGCAGTGACTTCAGGTCGGCAACCCTCGCTAGCATGGCATTGATCTTGCCGGTGACCTCGTCGAGGTGGTCTGTGATGTTGCGCTGTTCGTCCGTCGACGGGAGTGGGATCGAAAGTCCAAACAGATCTCGGACGTTGATGCGAGGAGTCCGAACATTGCTCTGGTCTGCGGAACCGATACCTCGCAGCCACTGAGACATCTCTTCGACGAACTCGGGAGATCGCATGATGTACTCAGCCCAGTCCGCAGCGAGCCCAGCCTGCGGACGCAGCACGGCGTAGTCTGGGCTCACAAGCCCATCGATGTGGGCTTGTCCGAGACCACCCTGAAACGCGCGCATCCTGTTGAGCACGATTTCCCCTGCTCGGACGATTTTGTACTTGGATAGATCCGCACTCGCCTGCTGCCGAGAAGACGACTCATCACGCAGCTGAACGCCATGGTGAATCGACACCGAGAGCAACGGGAGATCCAGGTTATGACTCTCCGCTCTTTCGTCTACCTCGCTCATGAGCCACTGAAGTCTGACAAGCTCAAACCCCATCGTGTGGAGCGTCGAACCAGCAACTGCACGCCGCACCCTCAGTTTCTCGGCCAGCTCTTCCAGTTTGCCGATCATCGCCTCGATCTCGCCGGTCTCACGGTCGAGATAGTCGGCAATGACGAGTTGTGCGGCGTGGTCGAATTGAACGACCGGATACTCGCGAAGACTCATCCACTCCACTCGAGGCATCTTTGTGCCCTTGGAAGCTGCCTCGGCGAAGCGCACAAAGTTACGGCTGCCCACGATGTAGGCCAAGTAGCGTGGGTCGGTGCCGGGCTCCGGACGGTAGACGTGTATGTCGCCGCCGGCCGTGCCTTCGCGATCGGCGAGCCAGTATTTGGCCAGATAGGGACGGAGCTTTCCGAACAGCACGTCGCCCCGCTGGAACCGCGTGCCTTTCGCCTCGTAGCGAGAGAGGTCGCCCTTAACAAGCTGGCCCGTGCCGGAAACCAGGTCTTCGAGAGACACTTGGAAATCGAGCGGGTGTTCTGATGACGAGACCAGGGTCGCGTTCACCCAAAATGGCGCGGTCTTCATTCTTCGCTTACCGCCATGAACATCTCCGCCAACTCGCCCATGAGCTTCTGGACGTCGGCATCGATCTCGGCGAGGGGGCGCGGTTCCTCCGGCACGTAGAAGAGCCGCGTGAACGGGATCTCGGTGCCGTACTTGGCCCTAGTCACGTCCCACTGGACATCGGGCGCGAATGGCAGCACCTCGCGATCCATGTGGTCCGCGAAGTCCTCGCTCAGAGGCACTCGCTCGGTGAGCTTCCAGCCGTCCGCGATCACGCGGTTGCCCTTGCGGTCGACGGCCAACGGCGCAGAGTCATCGACCACAGCCATCGCGTTCATGACGGCGTCGATGAGACCGAGTGGAGCTTTCAGACCGGCAGCCTTCGCGGTCTGCGGGAACGACTTCGGCAGATCGTTCCATGGTGTTCCATCGAGCAATTTCAGCACGCCGACGTGCCCGTCAGTGAAGTCCCGGCGCGTGCTGAGCGCTCCTACGGCCTCCTCGCTAAAACGCGTCGCGAAGCGGGCCTGCTTGTAGACCGGCACGTCGCGGAACATGAAGTCTTCGGGCGTCATCACGCGGGAGATGGCGGGATCGGCGTGCTCGAATGCTTTGTACGCCTCGAGCACCACGTTCCGTTTCCCTTTGCGCATCTCTCTTCGCTTCTCACCCATGGGCTTGCGAAGTGAATCCCACTGGCCGGAGCCGTCGATCAATTGGATCTTGTGGGCACGCTCGGGATCCTTGTTGGTATCCAGGATCCAGACGTAAGTAGCGATGCCGGTGCCATAGAACATGTTCGTCGGCAGGGCGATGATCGCGTCGATGAGGTCCTCCTCTAGCAGCCACTGCCGGATTCCGTTAGGGCCCTTGTCGCTGCTGAATAGAGGCGAAGCGTTTGAGACCACAGCGGCGCGGCCGCCCTGACCGTTTGTCTCGGCGGGGCTGAGCTTCGAGGCGCAGTGCGCCAGGAACAACATCTGGCCGTCGGCAGTACTCGGCAGGCCATGGCTGAAGCGTGAGCCGTGCACTTTGGCTTGGTCCCGGACCGACTTCTGGTCCACGGACCAGTCCATGCCGAACGGCGGGTTCGAGAGCACGTAGTCGAAGGTCTGGTCCTTGTAGAGGTCCTCGACGAGGGTGTTGCCCTGCTTGATCGCGTCCGGACGGCCACCTTGGATGAGCAGGTCTGCCTTGCCGAGTGCGAACGCTGAGGGCATGAGCTCCTGACCGTAGAGCGTCACGTCAATCTTCCCATTCATCCGCCTCAGCGCGTCCTGGGCGATAAGCAGCATGCCGCCGGAACCCGCGGTCGGATCGTAGATTGAGCGCGCCGCGCTCTCCCCCGCCAGGGTCTCGTCGTCATTCGTAATGAGGATGTCGACCATTAGCTTGATCGCGTCGCGCGGGGTGTAAAAGTTGCCCGCGGCCTTCCCCTTCTTGTTGAAGGCCCGGTACATGATGTCCTCGAAAACATCGCCCATCGCGGTGTTTTCGAGTTTGCTCGGAGCAAGGTCCAGCGTCGAGAAATGCTTGATGACGGCGTGCAGGCGGTTCGCCTCGGCAAGGACCTTTGCGCGCCTGGCGAAGTCGAAGGAGACCCAGATGTCGGCGATGTTGTTCGAGAAGCCGGCGATGTAGGCTTTCAGGGAATTCTCGACATTGTCGTCGACAGAGGCGATCGTGGTGAGGTCGAGCGGCGAGACGTTGTAGAAGCTGAGCTTGAACTTTTCCTTGACGGCGATGTCAATGAAGTGCGGCGGCATATCCCCAAGGGAAGCTACGAACTGGGTCACCTCTTCCTTCGAGTCCGCCAGCATGCACTCCAGACGGCGCAGCACCGTGAATGGGAGGATATAGTCTCCGTAATCCTCCTCGTCAACGATATTGCGCAGGAACTTGTCCGCGGTGTCCCATACAATGCGAGCAGTCGTACTGGTGGATATCGCCGTGGGCTCTGGCATGCTTGTTCGTTCCTGACTCACTTGTAGATCCTTGTATCAAGAACTTTACATCGGGCCGTGTATCAGGAACGTGACATCCTGCTCGTGTCTGAGACAAACGGGATCACGCCGGACTGCGGATATGGCACTGGGATCACCGGCCTGGAGCAAGGGAATGAGTCTGAGTGGTAACGATAGTCGCCGCTAATCGCTCAGATCTCTTCGAACGGCAGGTTCACTCTCTCATCACCGACGTCGACGGCTGATCCCGGCGGCGCTGCTCGTGGGTGGTCTTGGTACAGCGCGTCGGAGAGCCCCATGCCTGTGGTGGCGAGGACCTGTTCCCAGATGAATGCCATGGGCATGACTTTATCGTTCAGCCGTACTCACGGAGGATCTTAGTGACACGAGCGGTGAGTTCGTCGGCTCTGGCCAGGATCCGTTCCTCTTCCTCCGACGAGATCTCGTGTCTGGTAGAACGCGGCTCAGGATCAGGCATCGGAGTGCGGACAGGGGCAGGGCCTTCCAGCAAGGCGTCCATGGCTCGGATGACTGCCGTGAGCGACGAGGGGTGCATCGAGGCGTAGGGGTCGACGTAGCCCCAGCGATCGATCGCAGGCAGCATGCCGACGCAGAAGAGCCAGTCAGGGTTGGCGTCCGGTAGCAGGTGGCGGTGCTCGTCGTCCTCCCGGTCGCGGCGGTGGCCCAGTGCCCGGACGGCCCCGTGCGACCACCCGTTATTGGTGCCGACTACCTCGAGCCACGACCATACGGCGCACGCGGAGCAGGACTGCGCATCGGGTGCGACGCCGATACGTGGGCGCAGCCGTTGCATCTCATTCGGCCTGAGGCCCAGCGCACCTGCTCGGTCCAGGCCCAGTCCCCCGTGCCCGGGCGGCGCGATCATCACCGCGGCGAAGAGCATTCGCCGCAGGCGCAGACGGAAGACCCATTGGGTCGCAGGATCTTGGATCAGTACGGTGGCGCGCTTTACCAGCCGACGGAGCGATTCGGGGTTGTCTTTGTGGCAGCGCGGCCAGGCCGGGGCGACGGTTGGCTCCTGACTGATCATTCGCCGTAACGAGGCCAGCACAGCGCGCGATGCCCCGACCTGCCTGGAGAAGAGAGCAAGGGTGGCGTCGTCGACCAACTCGGTGGGCTTGCCCGCGACCGAGCACCAGTCGAGCCAGAGATCGGGCAGGGCAGTCGTCATTCTCTTGATTGTCCCACCGGGCGCTGGACAGCTCTGGCTTTTCGTTCTTCATGTCCCCTGCAGCCGAGTGCATGACTATGCGCTGGTTGTGAGTGATTCAACAATCACCGCGTCACGCGAAGGCAGTCCTTCTCCATGCCCCGATAAGCGCACTTATCAGGGACCCAACGGCAAATGTCACTACACCGACTTGCTCCGAGCCAGATCGTGGGAAGGACAGTTCCCGCAAGCGGCCCGACGGGCCGCCCTATCCGCGGGTGGCAGATCAAGCCACTAGCACGCGAGAGGGACATGCGTGGATGATCCGAAGCGTGAACGCCTCAGCGCGTAGCAGTGACCACATTTAGAATTGATCCCATGGAGCGCAAAGGTAAAAAGGGGCAGGCTTCTTCCGAGGCCGCCGCTAAAGCCATCGCGTTGCGGCCGATCCCGCCGGAGGCCATTCGCTCCGGGGCCACTGTCGCGGCCGCCATCGCGATCCGTCGCGAGCAAGAGCGTCTGACGGCACTCGGGGGCAATCCAGACCGGCGCTGACGCGAGCTTGCGATTGGACCAGAAGTCATCCCTAAGCAGTCGGGAATTCGGCGTCCGCCGGCAACCCTGTACTGCACCTTGAACGGCCAGGGGCGCTACGCTCGGAATCCTCCGACCGCCACACGCCGGCGGGTTCCTGCGGTGGAGTAGACTCGGACCATCATGATCAGCCCGTTGCCGTCAGGCAGGCCTGATTTTCTTTGCCACTGCAGGCTCCGCTTCTCTGCGAAGGCTGCTCTCAGTTCGCCGACTGATTCGGGATGCGGTGGTGCAGCCGAACGAATTCGACGGGCACCTATTTGTCGCGGCGCCCGTGCCGTCGTAGGGCTCCGATATCAAGGCGGCGCGGGCCTCGGTTGCCTGCTTGGGCCCGGCCTCGGTCTTCCAGCCCACCTCGTCCACGATCGCTCCCAAGTCTGAGCTCGAGACAGTCCATGGCGATATCAAAGGCCAATTCCATGTCGGTAACCCGCGAACCGGCTACGCACCGTCTTCCTTAGCCCCACGGGCAAAGTCGGCGAGTGACAGCGCCATCTGCGCCTTTGTGAGCAGCAGGTGTCCCCCTGCCATCCTTGATCAAGGTACTGGTCTCATGAGTAGGCGATCTCCGTCACCACGTCACCTCTCCATGCTCCTCTATATAGGCATGGTAGATCGGTTGGGATCTCGCAGTGGTCGGTGTCCCGGAAGCGGGTCTCATCGACCACACTCCGAAAGTTTTGGGGGCCAGAGGCGGGCACCCACCTCGTAACCTGCAGTCACACCGCTCAGTGAGGGGAGGTGGGTCTGACGCCAGATGCCCCACCAATCGCGACAGGAGCAGTCAGCGCGGAAGCAGATCAAAATAGGCGGTGCCAGAATTCCAGCTGATTGGGTGCAGTAATGTACCCACGGCAGGGTTCAAGGCACTCCACATCATGCCGTTGCCGGCGTAGATGCCAACGTGCCCCCAGTTGTTCGGTCCCTGCGGATTCTGAACCACCAAATCCCCCGGCTTCGGGGTGTCCGTTTGTACCCCAACACGCCACTGCTCTACCCGGGGCAGTTCGATACCGGCCTGACGGTAGATCCATTGCACGTAACCTGAACAGTCCCATGCCTTAAATGCAGTACCGCCCCACACATACCGTCCGCCTAGACCTTCCTGCGTGAACCGTAGGATGTCCTGGCGGAGCTGACTTAGATTTTGCCAAGGGGCCCCAGACCGCTCTACGGGCGGTGACGATGAGCAAAGAGCCGGCGATGTGTCTGTTTCCAAGGCCGCAACGACGGCTGTCGCTGCCCGTTCCCAACGCGCATAGAGCTCGGGGAAAGCAGATACCTGGACCGCCTGGGCAGCCAGGCCTTTGTCCATTGCCTGCCACCCCGGTATGTCGAGCAGCCCTCGAGGACTTCCTCGGTTTGGTCCCAGTGGGCCGCCATAGAAGGCGCGGGCGTTGTAGAAAGCGTTCATTAGCTGCTCGACACTCCCCCAGCCCGCCCCGGGACGCTGTTGGGCCGATCCTATCGAGTCATGGTCACTGCCGACGCCGTCATTCGGAAAGCCCAGGGAAGCCGGCACGCTGGGGTTTGCGAGTACGCGCAATCCCGACTCCTGCATTGCCATCATGATGGCAATGATCTGTCCCGACCGGGGTACGCCGAGCTGTTTGCCGACCCCGACGTACGCGCGCGCCACACTTTCCTGTCGCGAGTTCAGCTCGTATAGGACCTGGCTGCCATCGCGGACCTCCAGGCCACCGCCAGTCCCCGTACCCGTGCTGATAGATGCGGCATCAGCCGGAACACAAGCGACAGTTGGCTCCCTTCTCAGACCAGCAAGTAGAGCCACACCCGCGACGAACGCCATCAGGCCGAGAAGCACAAGGACAGTCGAAGCGGCAGCGACACCCTTGAGGAGTGCCCGCCTTTTAACCAGACCGGCCACGGCCATAGGACCGAGCATCAGTAGACGATCCGGTCTGCGGTCGCATAGAAGGCCACCATGACGCAGCGGTCAGCCGGAGCTGTAATCGCAGGCGGGCAGTTCAGCATCACCGTTATAGGTGCGGAATAAGCGTTTTGGTCCCTGCTCGTCTCATCGACCACTTGCACGATCACAGTGCACACATGAAGGCCTACCCAGGGAGGTGGGAATTCCTGAACTTTGGCCAACTCAAGATCGCAGCGAACAGATTGCGCTGTGCCGGTCCGGCGCGCCGACTCCCGTCCAAGGCTCGCGAAGGAAGTGGCAGTCACACCAGTGGCCTCGAACTCTTTGACTAACACCGATAAGGGGTTGGATCCATCGGGAAGCAACTCCCACCACGAGCGCACCCGTGCATACACATCCGAATACGACGACGAGCGGCTGTCCCAGGTGTAGATTCCCCTTGCTGCCTCTAAAGCGAGCGCACGGAAGTCGCGCGTTGGCGAAAGATCAACAGGCGAGGCCAGTGCGGCCACATTGGTTTCGCCAGGGAGAGCAGAGGGCGCGCCCGTTGCTGCGGGTGTCCCGGAAGGTACTGACGCTGGAGGCATGCTTGGTGTCGGGCTTGGGACCGGCGCCGCAGCGGACCTACCGACCGGCCGGAACAGGATGACAAGGCCGCCTATCAGCAACACAACGAAGAGTCCGGCAACGAACGAGCGCTGACGGCCCACCGGAAGGAGTGCACGCAGTCCCCGGCCAACCATGACTTATGCAGTCTGCCTGTTGGCCTCGTGCTGGAGCACGCGCCAAGCTGTCCGGTACAACTGCCGCGCGAAACCGATATTCACGGCGACATACCGCTCAGTGACACCAAGCTCCGTCGCCAGCGCCGCCATCTGCACAGACCTAGGCAGGCCGCGCAACCCTGGACGGACTATGGTCTCCGCGACTCTTCTCAGAACAGCCGTGGGAAGGCAATCCGCAGCGCACCGGCAAAGACCTTCCATGCTGACCCCCGGCTCGGGGTGGCAGTTCAAAGCAGCATTGATAGTCATGGCGGTCTGCCGCACGACGGTAACGGCATGCCAGCGCCTCCTGTCCCTTGGCGAGGGCGGCCCGTAATGCCTTGGCCCGACTAAGCTTGAGACAGCCAATTGCCAGGTATCCTCCCTCACGTTTTTTTGCACCAGGCCAAGCATGGCCTGAGCCCAGGCGTGATCGACATACTTCTCCGTGCTGTCCCAACCCAACCCGGCGCTGACGACAGCAAGCACTTCAGGTGAGGGTTCCGCCGTCGTGAAATCCATGAGCAGCGGCAAAGTCTGATGACTAAGTTCGCGCCGGACGTGTGCCGCGCAGATCTTGTTGCAGACACCTTGGACCCAGGCTTCGAACGGAATGCCGGGCAACTCCCGGTAGCGCCCCTTCGTCACGCCGTCCCATACGGCGACCCGGATATCCTGCATGAGGTCGTCCACATCGCACATGCGCCCAATCCGCGTAAGACGGGAAACCACGTAACCCTGAACACTGTTGACCGCGCTCATGATGCGGTCGATCGGGATATTGCACTCCCCTGCCGCAGGAGGGTTTAGCAATGAGACGTCGACAGTGATGGTCTTAACTGGTTCCCGGATGGGTTTATTTGCTTTGGCGTCGAGTTCCACGACTTCACCGCTTTTGTTCAGATCGAGTAGTAAGCAGAGTCGCGGGTAGAGCAACTCGCGGATGTGGATGCGCAGATCCACCAACGACCAGTAGAAGCTATAGAAGTTATTGTCGAAGATACTTAAAGTATCGTCAAGGGTGCCGTTCTTACTTTTTGGTCAACCTTCGGGAAGAATGTGGCTATGCCGCGGATTACCCAGCCACACGACGCCGCCTGGTCGGCTGACGTTGAGGCTGCCGTCGCCACTTTTGGCAACCGGTCGCGGAACGAGATTCTCCGATTCCTCACGGCGAATGGACCGGCGACGCGAGGCGACATTGTCGCAGCCGTCAGCGCCGGCGAACCGAGCGTAGCTAAGCACCTCACCGCCCTGGAGGACGCGGGCGTGGTGATAGTCGACGTCGAACCTGGGCGCCGGCACGGGCGCTCGCCCCGGTACTCTGCCAACGCAGCCCGAATAAAGGAACTGCTCGACGCGCACCTAGGCTACCTGCTCGAGAAGTAGTGGCAACGTTTGCGACGGCGGTAGCGCCTGTTCGATCTATTCCGCTGCTTCACCCGCGTCTGACGATGAACCCGCCGCTGCTTGCTCACCTTCCGGCCGCCGGCTGATGTCCCTGTTCAAATACTCTGTGATGACACGAAGCGTTTCCGGGGACACATCACCAAGAGTCCTGGCCGCAAACGTCTTCACACGAGCTGCGCGCAGGGACTTCACAAACTCAAGCTGTGAATCAATGCGCTCGGGCAGGTCAGCGGCCTCGCCTCCCTGCAGATACCCAGGGTCGACATTGAAGATTTCACACAGAGCTCCCAGCAACGCCGGGTCACTGACGAGTCTCCCCGTGCCGTCCTTCATGTAGAACCAGCGGGCTCTGGAAAGCTTGATTCCCCTGCTCTGCAGCTTCTGCTGAACCTCACGGAACGTGACCGGCTGACCTCGCTCGGCAACCACAACATCAAGCAGAAGGTTCAGGCGTCGCGCCAACTCTGCCTGTGGAGACGAGCCAGCACTGAATGCCTCTTGGTCAGAAGACAAGACCCGCCTCCCTTCTGGTGCGATGGTTCACGCCGACCCTGGTGCCAGTATTCCTCTGCGGAACGCCGCCTGCAATAAGGCTTGCGGGTTGCTTCCATCCCCTTACGGATGAGCGTATCGTTCTCCTGTAGACCCGTCTACAGGTCGTTCAGCTCAGTCATTCGGCGGGGGTCTCCGTGGCAGAGGACATCTTGATGAACCGGACGCGAAGCCGACTCCTTCGGTTCCTAATCGTGCATGGTCCAGCGTCTTGCGGGCATGCCTCTCGTGCCCTGGGACTTTCGCAGTCGACCGTCCGTCGACAGATCACGCTGCTGAGCGACGCCGGTCTAATCACCCCGCTAGCAGGAACCTTCGGCGCCCAAGTGGACCTAATTGAGAAGCATCTTCAGGAGCTATCCGCCGGGTTCCAATGTCCTGTTACCGACCTCAGGAACCCAGACCATGAGGACGCGCACTCGTCCGAATCGCCGTTCCACTCCTGCGAATGCCCAGGAACGTCGGAGGAAACCAGCTGAACAAGGTCGGATCGATTTTTTGAGGATTGCTCTGAAACTTCAAAAATGGAGTCGTCTGTTCCGGCGCCATAGAGGATGAGAGTGGAGTCGCAAGCTCGCCGGCACGTGCCACCCAACCGACGGTCGAGCGATCATTAGGATGCTCGACCCGCGGCTCGGGCGCCTACTTTGCCACTTAGTACATGCAAGCCCACCGGGCCATTGACGCATCCAAGGACCAGGCAGACAGGACCATGCTTTCAGCGCCGTTACACAGACAGAAATGAATGGCAGGATCTACCAACTGCCTGAAGTACGAAGGCAGGTACAGCTATTGGCGGAGACTTCAGAGGTAGTGCAACCATGACGTGTACCAAGCGGTTCTTGTTTAGTCTAGGAAGTTCACGCGTCCCTGGCGCGTCACATAGGGACTTGAACCGCCAGGCCCCACTTATCGCGGCGAGGCATCCCGGGCATTCCCGGTTATTGCCGCCGCACCTTGATGTCGGGGTGGTTCTCCTCGACCCAGTCGGCCATCCGGTTGCCCCGCAACGCTATGAACTTCAGCGAGGCTTCCCGAACCCTGATGTACTCGTCTTTTGTGACCGGGACGCCGGAGCGCGTGAAGACCTTGTCCTCGTCATCCTCCTCGAGGAAGAAGGCGATCTTCCCCTCCGGCGTCACGAGATCCTGGAAATGGAAGAACTCCACGAACTTCTCGAACGTGCCGAAGAGTTCGAAGAAGTCCCAATAGTTAGTGATGACGTCGGCGAGGGGGCTGTCTGGTTCCTTGGCGTAGTGGCGCCGGATGCACTCCAGCGTCAGGTCCATCCGGTCCGCAATCTTTGCTCGCATTCCCCTGGCGGTGTTGAGGGTGGGCAGGTGTATTCCCCTGACGGGCCAGATCATGGCGCTGCCGATCGTGTACGGCGGGTCGAAATAGCGGCGCTTCTGCTCCTCATTCAACTGGGCCTTAGCCTCGACCAAGGCCTTGGGCTTCACCCACCTGGTGTAGGAGTTCGTGATGGCGTCACTGCCGAACGTGATCGATTTGTCGGGCGTCTGCTCGAACATCAGGTAGTTTTTCCGACGCACCTTGGGAATTTCCGAGACCGCCAGTTCGAACAGCTGGCCCCCGCATAGCTCCTTCGTCCAGAGCAGCTGATGGTCAGCCTTGAGCCGCGGACTATTGGAGTCCGCGTCCGTTCCCGGAGGCGTGGTGTCGAGAAGGTAGTCGAAGGCGATGTCGAAGACGCGCATGGAAGGAAGTCTAGGTGGCCGCCTATTGCGAACCGCGGAACCTGCGGTTGAAACAAGCTTGTCTCCCGCGGGCGGTCGCGGATGTCCCTCTGAGGGTAGACGAATTGTTAATTTACTGGCGGAAAGCACGGGCTTCCGCTTGTTAAGGTCCGCCCAGAAACCCCGCAAACATAAGGACTGATTGTAAATTTTCGGGCCGAGTGGACTGTTATTATGAGTGTCGTTAAGGTATAGGCGTGGTCTTTAACGCGTCGCTGACAAAAGCTCGGCGCCGACGGACACAACCGGAGAGGTCTGCAGGATCTTGCCTTGTCCCTGCTCCGGTTCGACTCGCGCGTTGGCGGAGTCAGCTCATGTACAGTCGCGAGACCGCCCCTTGCACACGGCGTGCCGCACTGTCCCTTACCTGGGCGATGCTATTCCTGAGGCGACTGAACTGCTCGGCAACCACGGCATCGGTCTGGGCGATCGATTCTTCGTTCCGGAATTCCCACAAGACGCGCTCTCCGCTCATGGGCGGATTCTGGTCTCACACTTCGCGGAAGGGTTCGCAACTCTTTACCGGGCGACTACTCCAGAATCCATTACGTGAACGAGTTGATCGATGTGCTACGCGGCGCCCTCGGCGACACAGATGTGCAAGCGCTTGTGCACGCGGCGACGGCGGGGGGATTCCTTGTGGCAGCCCACACCACTGATACCCGTGATAAACCCAAACGCTACGCTACGAAGCCGAATTTGAAGGCCGCGCACCGGCGGTCACGCCGTGCTCCTAACGGTCACCGCACGCCGGCTGCGGCGACATCCGGCTATGCCGAAGGTGTCGGATATTCTGACCGTAAAAAGGCGAGGTGGGGCAAATTGACGAACAGCAGGCAATAGCGGCCGTAGCGAAGGCATTGAAGAGTATTCCCGAAAAGAATTTCAGCGCGTGGCCGGGCGGGTGGCCTGACCAAATCGGTTTGTCTCTCGTCGATGCCGTGTTCTCCATCCGAGCCGTCTATAAGACGAAGCACCCGGCCAAAGGCGTCCTCGGCAGGGCGAAGTTATTCCGAGACGCCTACCCCGACGCCGCAAACGACCTTGAGTGCTTGCGCAACCTAGGCGAGAA
Source organism: Pseudarthrobacter sp. Pseusp20 (assembly GCF_059492155.1). Taxonomy (NCBI): domain Bacteria; kingdom Bacillati; phylum Actinomycetota; class Actinomycetes; order Micrococcales; family Micrococcaceae; genus Pseudarthrobacter; species Pseudarthrobacter sp. Pseusp20. The sequence continues at coordinate 2,136,483 of NZ_CP168521.1, read as the reverse complement.
GCGAATAAGGGAGGTCATGGGGAACGGTAAAACCGTCGGACGCTTCAAGAGCGAGTGCATCATCCAAGCGGCCGACAACTTTCTTTCTCTCACTCCCCCAGTTCGCAGCGCGACGCACCTCCATGCACTCGACCCGGACCACAGAAGTGCCTACACGGAGGTAAAGGGCCTCGGCGACGTGACATACGAGTACCTCACCATGCTGCTTGGCCAGCCCGGGATCAAGGCAGACCGAATGATCCGTGGCTTTGTCGATGCCGCACTCAAAGAACAACATCTGGCGCCTGTGAAGGCGGAAACTGCTAGGCGAATTGTCGCCGCCGTGCATGCCGCGGAGCGCCCCGATGTTGAGCTTCAGAAGTTCGACCACGCGATCTGGAAATCACCACATCGGCTTGCCTGTTAGCGCAATGCCAGCTCGACTCGTCCGATTACAGAGTTGCTTAGAACCGCCAAGAGGTCAAAGGTCGTCAGCATTGGAATGGCCTCGGCTCAGCACAGCGATCGGCTAAGGGCCCCCGACAGGATTAAAGGCAGTTCTTCAGGACGCCGACAATGACGTCATGCTCGGGTTGGGTGACCCAAAGCGCGTACTTGGCCTTGACGTCAGTTTGCCGCTCGACATATTCACACCGAAAAGCTTTGTTCGGGGGAAGCCATGTTGCGGCGTCTTTGTCGCCTTTGGCGCTGTTAGTAGGGCCGTCGGCGGCCATGAGGTTCAGTGGGTCGTTCGCGAGCTCTTTGCGCTGATCTGCGCTCAGCTGCTGGGCACCTTTCTGCCACGCGTCGCTAAGCGGGACAATGTGGTCAATTTGGATGTCGGAGCTGGCGTCCTGCCCGCGGACGAAGTTGATCGTGGTGCCCGTGTACTTGTCGGCCAGTGTGCCTGTCGCGACGACGCAGTTGTTGGTACCGGGTTTGAACGTCTCCTCGGTCAGGTCGCGGGCGAGGATGTCATTACGTGTGTCGCAGCCGTTGTGGTCTGTGTCGGCCCAGGCGGGTCCGAACTCATCGCGGGTGTAACCAGTCTTTGGGGCTCGGCCCTTGACCGGGATGGTCTCAAGCTGGACGAGGGCTTGTCCTGCCTCTCGGGCAGCGCCACCGCCCGAAGACTGACCAGCAGAGGTACTTGGAGCGGTTCCGATGCCCTCTATGGCATGGGCGGCAGCGTCACAGCCGGCAAGCGGGCCGACCAGCAAGAGGGCGGCAGCGACTGTCAGGGCTGGGGCAATCGAGCGAATGATTTGAACGGCCCTTCCGTATTGAGGCGAGTTGCTTCACACTAACTTCGGCCACCTTGTGCAAGCGGTAAGAGGACATGTCGTGCCCGCCACACCGGAGCAAGTGTAAGAACTGAACCAGGAAGCCCCTGGCAGGCCGAATCAATTCACCGTGGCCAGGCGGGCCTTGGAACGGGTCCCTATCAGCCGCTGCTTGGTCAGGGGTTGCTCCGTTGATTGCTTGGACTCCGCGCCACCAGGAAGGATCTCGCTCAATCTCGCAATTTCCCGGATGTGCTCTGAGGTAAAGATGATCTTTCCCTTGCCCCAGCAGGCGTGAGGGAACTTTCCGCTGGTCGCGCCGTCACGCAGCCAAGACTCAGTGCAGCGCATCAACGCTGCTGCTTCGGCAGGCTCAAAAAATTCGATATCCACAGCGTCTCCCAGGAATAGGTGCACGTTTCCCAGTTCATGCACCCGGCAGGACTCGCCAACATGACCGAGATCCGTAGTCGCCGGCGCCGACTCCCTTAAGGCTCGCTACAGCCGCTGGAAAGCCGTCACGGACCGCTCAGTGGCGTCGGCACCCACCTGCAATGCCTCAGGCATCAAGTGCCCGTAAACCTGCTCCGTGGTCTTCGTGGAAGCGTGCCCGAGCCGGCGCGAGATAGTGAACAGGGGGACGCCGTCCTGGATCAGCCAGGACGCGTGCGTGTGGCGCAGGTCGTGGATTCGCGGGCTTTTGGTCAAGCCGATTGCCTGGGCCGTGCGAACGGCAGGCACCCAGTAGTCAGCCCAGTAGAGCTTGTGGACGATCCGGCCGCCCGTGGGCGTCGTGAACACCAGTTCCTTTCCTGGCCTGCTTGCCACGAGCGGGATCAACAGCTCCACCAACGCCGGGTTCAGCCCTATGGTCCTCTTGCCAGCTCCGGTCTTGGTCGCGCCAACATAGAACTGGTTTTGACCATCCCGCTTCCAAGCCTTGTTGATCCGGGCAGTAGGTGGTTTGGAAAGCAGGTCTACATCCGCCACGGTCAAGGCTGTCGCTTCTCCAAAGCGCGTACCGGTCATGACCAAGAAGTCCGTGAAGGCCCTGTACCTCTCCCCCATCCCCTCCATGATGAGTCTGTACTCGGCATGAGTCAGGAACATGGCCTCATCTTCAGCCTTCTCAATGTTCGGCAACTGCACCCCGCGGCAGGGATTGCGGCCGATGTAGCCGAGCATCTCGGCGGTGTTCATCGCAGCCGATATCAGACCATGGATGTTGTGGATTGTCTTGGGTGCCTTGCCCTTAGCCATCATGGACTTCACCCAGTGCGCGATGACGCGGTAGTCGAGCTTGTCCACGGGAACATGACCGATGACTGGCCGGATGTGGAGGTCCAGCATGGTCTGGTACGTCTTGACCGTTCCGCTCGATGGGCGGACTAGCAGGTCGATGTGTTCCTGGATGACTTCCGCCACAGTGGGCGGACGTTTCTCATTCGTCAGGATGGCGTGCTGAGCGATCTCAAAGGACTGGCCGTTGGCGTCCAACAGCCGCTTAAGGGTTTCCGCCTCGGTAAGAGTGGCTACGGTAAGGCCTTGGGCGGTCTTGGACTTCTTGTCCCGCCAGCGAACCATGTAGGACTTCGAACCGTCCTTTTTGGTGCGAGTACTGATGCTGGCCACACACAAAACGGTACGCTCGTGTACACACTTCGGCGGATTTTGTACACGCACATTCCTTCAACAGGCCCTTGACCTGCGGAAACGCTGTGCCCGAGGTGGGACTCGAACCCACACACCTTTCGATACCGCATTTTGAGTGCGGCGCGTCTGCCAATTCCGCCACTCGGGCGCGGATTACGCGGAGCCAAAGTACGCTCACAGCTGACTGTGAGCAACGCGATCGCTTCACGTACGCGGAATTACTCTACATGCAGATAGGCTGAATTCCAGAATCGCGCCGCCGTCGCCGCAAACGAACCCTGCAAACCAAGTACAGCAGCGGTGGCACCTAAGATAGTGATGTCCCGCCGTACCTTTTCAAGGAGATCCCGTGACTGAACAGACGGAGTCCAAGCCCACGTCCCAGCCGGCGCGCCGCGTCATTGTGGCAGAGGATGAAACCCTCATCCGCCTCGACATCATCGAGATCCTGCGCGGCGAAGGTTACGATGTCGTGGGTGAGGCGGACAATGGCGAGAAGGCCGTCCAGCTCGCCGAGGAACTCAAGCCGGACCTGGTCCTCATGGACGTCAAGATGCCCGTCATGGACGGCATTTCTGCGGCCGAAAAGATCGTCAAGGCCCGTATCGCCCCCGTGGTGCTGCTGACCGCCTTCAGCCAGAAGGAACTGGTGGAGCGTGCCCGCGACGCCGGCGCCATGGCCTACGTCGTCAAGCCCTTCACCCCCGCGGACCTCATCCCGGCGCTGGAGATCGCACTCTCTCGCCACGAGGAAATCAAGGCCCTCGAGAGCGAGGTGTCCGACCTGCAGGAGCAGTTCGCCACCCGCAAGCTCGTGGAACGCGCCAAGAGCCTGCTGACCACCAAGATGGGCCTGACCGAACCCGAAGCCTTCCGCTGGATCCAGAAGACCTCGATGGATCGCCGCCTTAGCATGCGCGAGGTTGCAGAGACCATCATCAACCAGGTCAACTAACGCGCCGGCCGGGCCCGAAGAGTTTCCGACGGCGGCCCGGCCCCCACGGGTACCCTAACGCGCACAGCACCAAAGCAAAGGACCCCTGCCAACCGGCAGGGGTCCTTCGCTGTGTCTGAAGACTAGGCCTGGGCCTTCTTCTTCTTTTCCGGCCACGGGCCGAGCTTTTCCTTGTTGCTGGCGACGTCTCCGGCGCGCGTGGAGTCGGCGAGGTCGCCCACCTTGTGCACCTTCAGCGAGTTGGTGGAGCCGGCCTTTCCGGGAGGCGAACCGGCGGCGATGACCACCAGGTCACCGTCTTCCACAAGTCCCATTTCCTCAAGGCTGCGGTCCACCTGGGCCGTCATGGCGTCGGTGTGGTCAACCATCTGGACAAGCACCGGCTGGATGCCCCAGGTCAGCGCCATCTGGTTCCAGACCTGCTCCACCGGGGTGAACGCGAAGACCGGCTTGATGGGCCGCAGGCGGGAGAGCCGGCGGGCCGAGTCACCGGACTGGGTGAACGCACAGATGTACTTGGCGTCCAGCTGGTCGGCGATTTCGACGGCGGCACGGGTGATGGCGCCACCACGGGTCCTGGGCTTGGTCCCCAGCGGGGGGACGCGCTCCAGGCCGTGGACTTCGGTGGATTCGATGATCCGGGCCATGGTCTTGACCGTCTCGATCGGGTACTTGCCCACGCTGGTCTCACCGGACAGCATGACGGCGTCAGCACCGTCCAGGACGGCGTTGGCGCAGTCGGAAGCCTCTGCACGGGTGGGGCGCGGGTTGTCGATCATGGACTCAAGGACCTGGGTGGCCACGATGACCGGCTTGGCCCAGCGGCGTGCCAGTTCAATGGCGCGCTTCTGCACGATCGGCACTTCCTCCAGCGGAAGCTCCACGCCCAGGTCGCCACGGGCCACCATGATGGCGTCGAAGGCGTCGATGATCTCGGGCAGCTGCTCAACGGCCTGCGGCTTTTCGATCTTGGCGATGACCGGTACGCGGCGGCCTTCCTCGTCCATGATCTCGTGGACGCGGGCGATGTCCGTAGCGTCACGCACGAACGACAGCGCCACCAGGTCAACGCCGCGGCGCAGCGCCCAGCGGAGATCGTCCTCGTCCTTTTCGCTCAGCGCGGGCACGTTCACGGCCACGCCGGGAAGGTTGATGCCCTTGTTGTTGGACACCATGCCGCCAACGGTCACCTCGGTGACCACCTTGACGTCGTCCACCGCCGTGGCACGCAGGGCCACCTTGCCGTCGTCGATCAGCAGGGCATCGCCCACCTTGACGTCCTCGGTGAGGCTCTTCAGCGTGGTGGAGCAGATCTCCCGGGTACCGGGAACGTCTTCGGTGGTGATGGTGAAGACGTCACCCACGGCCAGGGCGTGCGGACCGTCGACGAAACGGCCCAGGCGGATCTTGGGGCCCTGCAGGTCGGCCATGATGGCCACGGCCTTGCCAAGGTCGGATGCTGCCTTGCGGACGTTCTCATAGGTGTTGTCATGCACGGAGTAGTCGCCGTGGCTCATGTTCATGCGGGCGACGTCAACGCCGGCTTCCAGCACCGCGAGGGTGTTTTCGTAGCTGGCAATTGCCGGGCCAAACGTAGCCACAATTTTTGCGCGTCTCATATACCTACCCTATTGGTCTCTTGCATTGGTTAAGTTGTCTGCGAGGTGAACCCTCGATGCATCCTGCGGGACTGCGGCCAGAGGACGGCGGCTAGAGGACGGCGATGGCCCGGTCCGTCGGTGCTACGGGAGCGGGAAGGATCGTGCTTCCCATCAGGTACTTGTCAACGGCGGCAGCGGCGGCACGTCCCTCGGCGATGGCCCACACGATCAGGGACTGCCCGCGGCCGGCGTCACCGGCAACAAACACGCCCTCGGTGTTGGTCATGTAGTAGCCGTCGCGGGCCACGTTGCCGCGGCCGTCGAATTCGGCGTGCACCTGTTCGGTGATGCCGGCAGGCTCGGCACCGGTGAAGCCGAGGGACAGGAACACCAGGTCCGCCGGGATGATCCGCTCGGTGCCGGCCTTCGGGAGGCGCTTGCCGTCAACGAACTCGGTCTCCGCCACCTTCACGCCGGTCAGCTTACCGTTCTCGCCAACGAACTCGACCGTGGACGCGAGGTAGGTGCGTTCGCCGCCTTCCTCGTGCGCGCTGGCCACCTCGAACAGGGTGGGGAACGTCGGCCACGGCTGGTGGCTGGCACGCTCCGACGGCGGCTGCTTGCCAATCGCCAGGGTGGTCACCGAGGCGGCGCCGTGCCGGTGCGCGGTCCCCAGGCAGTCAGCACCGGTGTCGCCGCCACCCAGGATGACAACATGCTTGCCGTGGGCGTTGATCTGGTTCTCGATGGTTTCCCCGGCGACTGCACGGTTGGCCGGCACCAGGTAGTCCATGGCGAAGTGGATGCCGTCCAGGTCGCGGCCCGGGATGGGCAGGTCACGCGGAACCGTGGCGCCGGTGCAGACCACGACGGCGTCGTAGCGCCTGCGCAGCTGCTCCCAGGTGACGTCGGTCCCCACGGAGACGCCGGTACGGAAGCGGGTGCCCTCGGCCTTCATCTGCTCGACGCGGCGGTCCACCTGCTCCTTTTCCATCTTGAAGTCGGGGATGCCGTAGCGGAGCAGGCCGCCGATCTTGTCGTCCCGCTCATAGACGGCAACCGTGTGGCCCACGCGGGTGAGCTGCTGGGCGACGGCGAGTCCTGCCGGGCCGGAGCCAACCACCGCAACGGTCTTGCCTGTCAGGCGTGCGGGCGGCAGCGGGTTGACCCAGCCGTTGTCCCAGGCCTCGTCGATGATCGAGACTTCCACCTGCTTGATGGTGACCGCGGGCTGGTTGATTCCCAGCACGCAGGACGCCTCGCACGGCGCCGGGCAGAGCCGTCCGGTGAACTCGGGGAAGTTGTTCGTGGCGTGCAGGCGCTCGATCGCTTCCTCACCTTTGTCCCGCCACATGAGGTCGTTCCACTCGGGAATGAGGTTGCCCAGCGGGCAGCCCTGGTGGCAGAACGGGACGCCGCAGTCCATGCAGCGTCCGGCCTGGGCCTTCAGCGTGCCTTTTTCCTGCGCCTCATAGACCTCTTTCCAGTCCATGATGCGGACGGGAACAGGACGGCGTGGCTGGGTTTCACGCTGGCGTACTTTCAGAAATCCGCGTGGATCAGCCACCGGTCACCTCCAGGATTCGAGACCATACTTCTTCGCCGTCAGGGTCAAGGCCCTCTTCGATGGCGTCGAGACGGGTTTGCAGCACAGCCGCGTAGTCGCGCGGCAGCACCTTGGTAATGCGGGCAGCGGTGTCATCGAAGTTCTCGAGGAGACGCGCCGCCAGCTGGGAGTCAGTTTCTTCCACATGCTTGACCAGCAGGCCGTGGACGATGTCGCGGTCTTCGGCGTCCAGCTCGCGGAGCTGGAGTTCGCCGGACTGCAGGGCGTCCTTGTTGACCTTGGCAGTGTCCAGGTCCAGGACGTAGGCGGTTCCGCCGGACATGCCGGCACCGAAGTTGCGGCCGGTGCGCCCGATGATCAGCGTCTGGCCGCCGGTCATGTACTCGCAGCCATGGTCGCCAATGCCTTCGACGACGGCGGTGGCACCGGAGTTGCGGACCAGGAAGCGTTCGCCCACCTGGCCGCGCAGGAACATCTCGCCGCTGGTGGCGCCGTAGCCGATGACGTTGCCGGCGATGACGTTGGTCTCCGCCTTGAACACGTTGGTACGGTCCGGGCGGACGACGATCCGGCCGCCGGAGAGGCCCTTGCCCACGTAGTCGTTCGAGTCGCCGTAGAGCCGCAGGGTGATGCCGGCAGGCAGGAAGGCACCCAACGACTGGCCGGCGGTGCCGTTCAGCGTGATGTCGATCGTGTCCGTGGCCAGCACATCCGTGCCGAAGGTCTTGGTGACCACGTGGCCCAGCATGGTGCCCACCGAACGGTCGGTGTTGATGACGTCAACGGTGATCTTCACCGGGCTGCGGTCCGTCAGCGCTTCCGTGGCCATGGTGATCAGCCGCTGGTCGAAGTGCTTGTCCAGCTCATGGTTCTGGCCGGTCATGTTGCGCAGCGGCGCGTCGTCGTCGAACTCCAGGCCGTGCAGGATCGGGTCCAGGTCCAGGCCGTCGGCCTTCCAGTGGTCGATCGCCTCGCGGGCGTCCAGGACCTCTGCGTGGCCAATGGCCTCCTCGAGGCTGCGGAAGCCAAGCTCCGCCAGGATCTCGCGGACTTCCTCGGCAAGGAACTCGAAGAAGTTGACCACGAACTCCGGCTTACCGCTGAAGCGGGCGCGCAGCTCGGGGTTCTGCGTGGCCACACCCACGGGGCAGGTGTCCAGGTGGCAGACGCGCATCATGATGCAGCCTTCCACCACCAGAGGAGCGGTGGCGAAGCCGAACTCCTCGCCGCCCAGCAGCGCGGCGATCACAACGTCGCGGCCGGTCTTGAGCTGGCCATCCACCTGCACCACCACGCGGTCGCGCAGGCCGTTGAGCATCAGCGTCTGCTGGGTTTCGGCCAGGCCGAGCTCCCACGGGACACCGGCGTGCTTGAGCGAGTTCAGCGGTGAGGCGCCGGTACCGCCGTCGTGCCCGGAAACGAGTACGACGTCGGCCTTGGCCTTGGTCACGCCGGACGCCACGGTGCCGATCCCGACTTCCGAGACCAGCTTCACGTGGACCCTCGCCGAGGGGTTGGCGCGCTTGGCATCGTAGATGAGCTGCGCGAGGTCCTCGATCGAGTAGATGTCGTGGTGCGGAGGCGGGGAGATCAGCCCCACGCCGGGGGTTGAGTGCCGTGTCCGGGCCACCCAGGGGTAGACCTTCTGCGCCATCAGCTGGCCGCCTTCGCCGGGCTTGGCACCCTGGGCCATCTTGATCTGGATGTCGTCCGCGTTGGTCAGGTAGAGGCTGGTCACGCCGAAACGGCCGGACGCGATCTGCTTGACCGCAGAGCGGCGCTTGGGATCGAGCAGGCGATCCACGTCCTCGCCGCCTTCACCGGTGTTGGACTTGCCGCCCAGCTGGTTCATGGCGATGGCCAGCGTCTCGTGGGCCTCCTGCGAGATGGAGCCGTAGCTCATCGCTCCCGTGGAGAACCGCTTGACGATGCTGGAGACCGGCTCCACTTCCTCAAGGGGCACGGACGGGCGGTCGTTCTTGAACTTGAGCAGGCCGCGGAGGGTCATCAGGTTGGTGGACTGGTCGTCCACGCCCTTGGTGTAGGCCTTGAAGATGTCGTAGCGGCGCTCACGCGTGGCGTGCTGCAGCCGGAACACGGTCTCCGGGTTGAACAGGTGCGGTTCGCCGTCACGGCGCCACTGGTACTCGCCGCCGCCCAGCAGGGGGCGGTGCGGCTGCTCGATGCCCCCCTCGGGGTAGGCCATCTGGTGGCGTGCGGACACTTCGGCCGCGATCACGTCCAGGCCCACGCCGCCCAGCTGGGAATGCGTGCCGGCAAAGAACTCGTCCACCAGGTCCTGGCCCAGGCCAAGGGCTTCGAAGGTCTGGGCGCCGGTGTAGGACGCCACGGTGGAGATGCCCATCTTGGACATGATCTTCAGGACGCCCTTGCCCAGGCCCTTGATCAGGTTGTAGACGCCGTCCTGCGGGGTCACACCGGTGACGTCGCCGGCAGCGATCAGCTGCTCCACGGATTCCATCGCCAGGTACGGGTTGACGGCGGACGCGCCGTAACCAATGAGCACGGCCACGTGGTGCGTTTCGCGGACATCGCCGGCCTCGACCACCAGGGCGGTCTTGGTGCGGTTGGCACTGCGCAGCAGGTGGTGGTGCACGGCGCTGACCAGCAGCAGCGACGGGATGGGTGCCCATTGGGCGTTGGAGTCACGGTCGGACAGCACGATGTACTGCACGCCGCGGTTGATGGCGCCGGAAACCTGCTCGCAGATCTCGGTGAGCCGGGCGCGGAGCGCGTTCTCGCCGCCTTCGGGCCGGTACAGGCCGCGGACCTTCATGGCCACGCGGTTGCCGTCCGCGTCCTCGATGTTGGCGATCTTGGCGAGCTGGTCGTTGTTGATCACCGGGAAGGGCAGCTGGACCTGGGGCTGGCGGACCTGCTTGGTGTCCAGCAGGTTGCCGTTGGGTCCGATGGCGCAGGTCAGGGACGTGACCAGTTCCTCGCGGATGGCGTCCAGCGGCGGGTTGGTGACCTGCGCGAAGGACTGCACGAAGTAGTCGAAGAGCAGGCGGGGGCGCTTGGACAGCACGGCCACGGGGGTGTCGGAACCCATGGCGCCCAGCGGCTCGGCGCCAGTACGGGCCATCGGGCCGAGCAGGATCTTCAGTTCCTCGGTGGTGTAGCCGAAGGTGCGCTGGCGGATGTTCACGGACGCGGCAGTGTGCACCACGTGCTCACGCTCGGGCAGGTCGTTGAGGTCGATCAGGTTGTCCTTGACCCACTCCGCCCACGGGTTGGCCGCGGCAACTTCGGCTTTGACCTCTTCATCATCGATGATGCGGCCGGCCTCGGTGTCCACCAGGAACATCTTGCCCGGGGACACGCGGCCCTTCTTGACCACCTTGGAGGGTTCGACGTCGATCACACCCACCTCGGAGGCGAAGACGATCAGGCCGTCTTCGGTGATCCAGAATCGTCCGGGGCGCAGGCCGTTGCGGTCAAGGGTTGCGCCCACCAGGTTGCCGTCGGTAAAGGACACGGCGGCGGGGCCGTCCCACGGTTCCATCAGCAGGGAGTGGTACTCGTAGAAGGCGCGACGGGCCGGATCCATGGTGGCGTGGTTTTCCCAGGCCTCGGGGATCATCATCATGATCGAGTGCGTGATGGGCCGGCCGGACAGCCACAGCAGCTCCGCTACCTCGTCGAACGAGGCGGAGTCGGAGGCGCCGGGGGTGCAGATGGGGTACAGCTCTTCCGGCGAGTCGCCCAGCAGCGGGTTGGCGAGCTGGGACTGGCGGGCGCGCATCCAGTTCCGGTTGCCCTTGACGGTGTTGATCTCACCGTTGTGGGCAATGGTCCGGAACGGCTGGGCGAGCGGCCAGGACGGGAAGGTGTTCGTGGAGAAGCGTGAGTGCACGATCGCCAGCTTGGTCTTGAACCGCTTGTCCGAAAGGTCCGGGTAGAACGGCTCCAGCTGGGCGGTGGTGAGCATGCCCTTATAGACGATGGTGCGCGAGGACAGCGAGGGGAAGTACACGCCGAACTTGTTCTGGGCACGCTTGCGGATGCGCCAGGCGCGCGAGTCGAGCTCGTTGCGGTCCAGTTCCTCGCCGTTGGCGGATGCCAGGAAGGGCTGGGAGAAGTAAGGCATGCAGGCGCGGGCCATGGCGCCCACGAGGTCGGCGACCACCGGCACTTCACGCCAGCCGAGGACCTTCAGGCCCTCATCGGCGGCCAGGCCCTCGATACCTGCCTTGGCGGCGTCGGCCTCGCGCTGCTCGGCAGGCAGGAACGCGGTACCGGCGACGTACTGGCCCGGTGCGGGCAGCTCGAACTCGGTGACCGCACGGAAGAACTCGTCGGGGATCTGCATGAGCAGGCCCGCGCCGTCGCCCGTGCCCTCGTCAGCACCCACGGCACCGCGGTGCTCCAGGTTGCGCAGGGCGGTCAGGGCGGCGTCGACAATGTCATACCCGGGTTCGCCGCGCAGGGTCGCGATGATCGCGAGTCCGCAGGCGTCCTTCTCCTGTTCCGGGTTGTAGAGCCCGGCGGCCTCCGGCATGGCTGCGAAGCGCTTGAACGGCGACATTGCAGTCTCAGGCTGGTCCGGTTCGGACCAGCTGGGAGTGTGAAGAGTTTGGGTCATGGGAGACGTCCTTCCTCCTGATCGTGCGTATGGAAGGGACACCGTTGGCCCCACTCGTCGGCGCCGCTGCGGTGGGCACAACAAAGTGTTGATTACTGGAAATTGTAGGTCAGCGCAGCCTGCTGAACTAACGGTTACGCAGGCCCCTGCCCGAGGCATCATCAGCCAGCAAATCCATGCTGGACGGACGGTGCCCCATGCCACGACATTGTGGTTTTCGGGCGCTTCGAGCGGTGGCTCTGCTGCCCTGCCTGGCCGGCGCCCTACTTGCCGGTGCCGGCCTCCGGTGCGGGTCCTGTGGCTGTGCTGCCGGAGTGTCCGGCAGCCGTTGCATCCGTTCCGGGCTTTGAGCCCGCCGGTGCCGCCGCGGCTTCTTCCGTGGGGTCGGAAGCATGCCTGGAACCGCTGTGGTTATCAGGGAGATTACCACGCGAATCACTATCTGAGACAACATCGTCCGGATCACGGACTTCATGACTGGCCACGGAATCGGTTCCCGGTTCCACGGTTTTCTCCGCTCCGCGCCCCGGAAGGTACACGGTGTCCGGGTCCGTCCGGCTTTTGAGGCCCAACAGGATGAAGGCGACCAGGGCCGCCAGGAACACGAAGATGCTGGTCCACACGTTGAGCCTGGTGGTGATGCCGAAGATGGTGATCTGTTCGGCGTCGTCGATGCGCATTGCCTCGATCCAGACCCGGCCCAGGGTGTAGTACATGGCGTACAGCCAGAAAAGCCGGCTCCGGCGGAAGTTGAAGCGCCGGTCCAGGGCCAGCAGGATCAGGACGCCGGCCAGGTTCCACAGGGACTCGTAGAGGAACGTGGGGTGGAAGAGGGTGTCCGCCGGCATGCCGGCGGGGAAGTTGGGGTTGTCGGCGTCCACCTGCAGGCCCCACGGCAGCGTGGTGGGACCGCCGAAAAGTTCCTGGTTGAAGTAATTGCCCCACCGGCCTATGGCCTGGGCCAGGAGCAGGCCCGGGGCCGCTGCGTCGGCGAATGCGCTCAGCTTCACTCCGCTGCGGCGGCAGCCGATCCAGGCGCCAAGGGCCCCAAGGACCACGGCGCCCCAGATTCCCAGCCCGCCGCGCTGGATCTGCGGGATCAGCGAGAGGTCTCCGGTGCCGTCGAACCCCGGGCCGAAGTAAGCGTCCGGTGATGACACCACGTGGTAAAGCCGGCCTCCGATGATGCCGAAGGGTATGGCCCAGATGACGATGTCCCAGACGCTGCCTTCAGGGGCGCCGCGCCTGGCCCAGCGGACGGATGTGAGCCAGAGCCCCGCGACGATCCCCGCGAGGATGCACAGCGCGTAGGCGTGGATCCGGAGGCTGCCCCATGGCAGGGGAATGTCGAACCCGGACCAGTCCGGGCTGGGGATGCTGGCCGGCACCATCGTGGGTACCAGCGCGGCTGCCTGAAGGAGTGGCTGCATGTCCTAGGCCCCGGCTTCCTGCGCCAGGCCCGGTTCAGGCGCCAGGCCGGTGCTCAGGTCCTTGGTGAGGGCGGCGACGGCATCCACTCCCCCGTCGCGGAGGGCCGCCACCAGGGCGGTGCCCACGATGACGCCTTCGGCGTAGGCGGCGATTTCGCGGACCTGGTCCGCGGTGGACACGCCCAGCCCGACGCAGACGCGCTCGGCGCCGGCGCCGTGCGCCGCCGCCACAACGTCCTTGGCTGCGGTGCTGACGGAGGTGCGGGCACCGGTGACGCCCATGATGGAGACGGCGTACACGAATCCACGGCTGGCATCCACGGTCCGCTGCATGCGCTCGGCGGTGGAGGACGGCGCCACGAGGAACACACGGTCCAGGCCGTACTTGTCCGAGGCTTCCATCCACTCGGCGGCCTCATCCGGAATCAGGTCCGGGGTGATCAGCCCGGCTCCCCCGGCCTCGGCCAGCCGGCGCGAGAACTCATCCACGCCCATCCGGACCACCGGGTTCCAGTACGTCATGACCAGGACGGCGGCGTCGGTCCTGCTGGTGATGCCGGCCACGACGTCGAACACCTGGCTGACGTGGAAGCCCTTGGCCAGTGCCTCGGTGGTGGCGGCCTGGATGACCTGGCCATCCATGACGGGGTCCGAGTAGGGAATGCCGATCTCGATCAGGTCCGCGCCGTTTTCCGCCAGGGCAATGCCTGCGGCGATGGTGTCCTCCACACTGGGGTAGCCGGCGGGGAGGTAGCCGATGAGGGCGGAGCGTCCCTGGGAGCGCGCCCTGTCGATGGCTGCTGCCGACTTGCTGGTCATCTTTGCCCGGTTAGGCATTTCTGCACTGCTCACAGCTGCTCCCCCTCTTTGCCGATCTCGGATTCGGCGGAATTCTTGTCCAACAGGTCAAACCATTCGGCGGCGGTGGCCACGTCCTTGTCTCCGCGTCCGGACAGGTTGACGATGACGATCTTTTCGGCCGCTGCCGCCGGGTCTTCGGCAGCAAGCCGCTGTCCCACCTTGATGGCTCCGGCCAGCGCGTGCGAGGACTCGATGGCGGGGATGATGCCCTCGGTGCGGCACAGGAGGCGGAAGGCCTCCATGGCTTCGCTGTCCGTGATGGGCTCGTAGCTGACCCGTCCGATGTCGGCCAGGTAGGAGTGCTCGGGTCCCACGCCGGGGTAGTCCAGGCCGGCGGAGATGGAGTGCGACTCGATCGTCTGGCCGTCGTCGTCCTGCATCAGGTAGGAGCGTGCGCCGTGCAGCACGCCGGGCTTGCCCAGGGTGATGGTGGCGGCGTGCCGGCCGGTTTCGACGCCGTCGCCGCCGGCCTCGAAGCCGTAGATCTTCACGGAGGGATCATCCAGGAACCCGTGGAAGATGCCGATGGCGTTCGAGCCGCCGCCGATGCAGGCGCAGACGGCGTCCGGGAGGCGGCCCTCCTGCTCCAGGATCTGGGCGCGGGCTTCCTCGCCGATGACCTCGTGGAAGTAACGGACCATGGCCGGGAACGGGTGGGCTCCGGCAGCGGTGCCCAACAAGTAGTGGGTGTTGCCAACGTTGGCCACCCAGTCCCGGAGGGCCTCGTTGATGGCGTCCTTGAGGGTCTGGGATCCGCTGGTGACGGGAATCACCTTGGCGCCCAGGAGCTCCATGCGGGCGACGTTGAGCGCCTGGCGGCGGCAGTCCTCGGCGCCCATGTACACCACGCACTCCAGGCCCATCAGGGCGGCAGCGGTAGCGCTTGCCACGCCGTGCTGGCCTGCGCCGGTCTCGGCGATGACGCGCGTCTTGCCCATGCGCTTGGCGAGCAGCGCCTGGCCAAGGACGTTGTTGATCTTGTGCGAACCCGTGTGGTTGAGGTCTTCGCGCTTGAGGAAGATGCGCACTCCCCCGGCGTGCTGGGAGAACCGCTTGGCTTCGGTCAGGAGGGACGGCCGGCCGGAGTAGTTCTTGTTCAGGTCAGCGATCTGCGCACGGAAGTCGGGATCGTCCTTGGCCTTGTTGAAGGTCTCTTCAAGTTCGTCCAGGGCGGCGATGAGGGACTCGGGCATCCATCGCCCGCCGTAGTTTCCGAAGTACGGCCCCGGGGCGTGGCGGAGGGATCCGCCCTGCAGGAATGCTTCCGCGGTGTTGTTGTCAGCGTTTCCTGAGGGTGCGTCAGCCATCAGTCCTGTCCTGTTCGGTGGTGGTTGGTCAAAAAGTTGCTGTTCCGGCGGTGGCGGCCGGAATGGTGTGCTGTCCTGCGGGCCGGCGTGCCACGGGCCCGCAGGACGACGGTTTGGTGCGTTTCGTCAGCCGCGGGCGGCGATGGCGGCGGCACCTGCGGCAGTGAACTCTGCGATGCGTTCCCGGGGCGTGGCGTGGCTTACCAGTGCCTCGCCCACGAGTATGGCGTTGGCGCCGCTGCCGGCGTAGTGCGTGACGTCGGCGGCGTCGCGGACGCCGGATTCGGCAACCACCACGGCCTCGGCCGGAATCAGCCCCGCCAGTGCGGCAAAGACGGAACGGTCGACGTCGAGCGTTTTGAGGTTGCGCACGTTGACGCCGATGATCCGCGCGTTGGCGGCCACGGCCCGCTCGATTTCCTCTTCCGTGTGGGTCTCCACGAGCACGTTCATGCCCAGGTCCCGGCTGAGGCCGCTGAATTCGGCCAGCTGGGCGTCCGAGAGGGCAGCCACGATGAGCAGGATGAGGTCGGCGCCGTGGGCACGGGCCTCCCAGATCTGGTACTCGTCGAGCGTGAAGTCCTTCCGCAGCAGCGGGATGTCGACGGCGGCGCGCACGGCGTCGAGGTCGGCCAGGGACCCGTTGAAGCGGCGCTGTTCGGTGAGGACGCTGATGACGGAGGCACCGCCGTCGGCGTACTGCCGGGCGAGCGACGCCGGATCCCCGATGCTGGCGAGATCGCCCTTGGAGGGGCTGCGGCGTTTGATTTCGGCAATGACTTTCAGCTGTTCCCGGGTTGGGGAGGTGCCGCCGAGGGCGGCCCACGCGTCACGGGCAGGTGCCGCGGCCTGGGCCAGGTCCTTCAGCTCAGCCAGGGAAACGAGCCGTTTCCTGGCCTCCATATCCTCCCTGACACCGGCGTTGATGTCGTCGAGAACAGTCGCCATCAGTGGCCGGAGTTCTTCAGCTTGCTGCCTTCGACGCCGTAGCCTGCCTTGCGCATGACGTATCCGAGGATCAGTCCGACGACCATGACAACGGCGCCGCCGATGAAGATGGGGGTGCTGGCGATGACGAAGGCGATGGCTGCGATGAGCGCGCCGACGAGCATGACGATGACGCAGGTCCACGCGGCCGGGCTGTTGCCGTGGCCCAGTTCCTGGCTGTGGTCAATGGCGCCGGGGGCAACGGTGCGGGTGCCTGGCTTGGAAACGGACGCAGGTGCTTTGCTCATGGAAATCTCCTCAGGATGGATACTGCTTACATTCTGCCATTTTTTGGCTGCCGCCCGCGTACTGCAGGGCCTGCCGCCCCTGCCGGCGCCGGCGTCCGCCGGTCTTAGGTGGGGTCCTCGCCCCGGGAAAGCCGGTCCCAGCTGTCGATCTCGTCCACGGGGCCGGCCACCGCCGTGGCGCCGGCGGCCGTGGGTGCTGCCGCTCCGGCCGCGTCATATTTGGTGCGCGTCTTCCAGTAACGGGAGGCGGGCAGGATCAGCAGGGCTGACAGGGCGAGAAGGCAGCCCGCGACGACGGCGAGCAGCGGGAACGGGGTAACGTCCACGTGCGCCTGGCTGCCGGAGACGCCGGTGGCTGCCGCAATGGACCCTTGCGCCGCGGCGAGCGGATCGGCCAGGACGGTGGCCGCCGCCGTCACCACGCCTGCGGAGGCAAGGACGATGATGGCCGTGATCACCCACCGGGCGATCCTGCCGGCGATGGCCGCTGCGAGCCCGCCTGCCAGGGCCACCAGGGCCAGGGCCGTCACCGTGGTGGCGGCCTTGCTGCCCTGCACCTGGATGGTGCTTTGGGCGGCTCCGGCCTGTCCCACCTGGTTGGGGTCCAGGGTGGCGGTCATCCAGGTCTGGGTGGTGGTGCCGAAGGCGGCCAGCGCCAGGAGGGTAATCAGCATGACCAGGGTGGACTTGCGCGCCCAGACCGGCACGGCCCGGGTCTTGCGGGCTTTGCCGGCCTTGGCCGCCGTATCCGCCTGTCCTGCCTTGGCCGCCTCTTCGGGGCGGCCTGCCGCCATGCCGGAGTCCGGCATCAGGAAACCGACCCGTCGGGAAGGGATTCCGCGGAAATGTTGTGCAGCGATCCGGCCGTGTGCACGGCGCGTAACGGAGCGGCGGCCTTGTTGACCGTTTCCAGGGCCTCGGTGGGGTTCACGGAGTCTGCCACGATGCCACCCCCTGCCTGGACGTAGGCGCGTCCTTCCCGGATCAGGGCGGACCTGATGGCGATGGCCATATCCATGTCGCCGGCGAAGTCGAGGTAGCCCACCACGCCGCCATAGATGCCGCGGCGGTGCGGTTCCAGCTCGTCCAGCAGCCGCAGGGCACGGGGCTTGGGTGCGCCGGAGAGGGTGCCGGCCGGGAAGGTGGCCTTCAGCACGTCATAGGCTTTGGCCTGCGGAGCCAAACGGCCCACCACGGTGGACACCAGGTGCATGATGTGGCTGAAGCGCTCCACCTCCATGAACTGGGTGACGTCCACCGTTCCCGCCACGCAGACCTTGGACAGGTCGTTGCGGGACAGGTCCACCAGCATCAGGTGCTCGGCGCGTTCCTTCTGGTCCGCCAGGAGCTCCTCGGCCAGGGCCTTGTCCGCCTCGACCGTCTTGCCGCGCGGACGCGAGCCGGCGATGGGGTGGGTGATGACTTCCTCGCCGGTGACCGTGACCAAGGCTTCGGGCGAGGAGCCGACGATCGAGTACTCGCGGCCCTCGGCGTCGGCCAGGCTGAAGATGTACATGTACGGGCTGGGGTTGGTGTTGCGCAGGACCCTGTAGACGTCCAGCGCGGACGCCTTGCACTCCATCTCGAACCGGCGCGAAATCACCACCTGGAAGACCTCGCCGTCCACGATCGCTTCCTTGCCGCGGTCCAGCGCCGCAAGGTATTCAGCCTCGTCCCAGCGTTCCTGGACGCTGGAGGCAAAGTCCAGGGCCGCCGGCGTCAGGACGGAGACCGGCTGCACCACCGGGGTGCTGATTTTGGCCAGGAGTTCCTTGACCCGGCGCACGGCGTCGTGCCAGGCCTCGTCAACGCGTTCGGAGCTGTTGTCGAAGTTGATGGCGTTGGCGATGAGCAGGACCGTACCGTCCACGTTGTCATGCACGGCCATGTCGGTGACCAGGTTCAGGGCCATTTCCGGCAGCTGCAGGTCATCCTCGGGCGGGCTGACCAGCCGTTCCCAGTGCCGGACGGTTTCCCAGCCGAGGAAGCCCACCAGCCCGGAGGTAAAGGGCGGCAGCCCTTCGAAACGGTCGGTGCGCAGCGCCTCCACGGTGTCGCGGATGGCGTCCACCGGACTGCCGCTGACCGGCACGCCCGCGGGCGGCTGGCCCAGCCAGTGCGCCTGGCCGTCCTTGGTGGTCAGGGTGGCACGGGACTTGGCGCCGATGAAGGAGTACCGGGACCAGGCTCCGCCCACCGCTGCCGATTCCATCAGGAAGGTGCCGGGCTGACCCTGCGCCAGCTTCCGGTACAGCCCGATGGGGGTTTCGGCGTCGGCGAGGACCTTGAGCCGGACGGGAATGACGCGGCTGTGGCCGGCAAGTTCCCGGAATTCCTCGAGGCTCGGGCTGATGGTTCCAAGGTCCTGCATGGTTATGCTTGTCCGCCTGTTCTTCGAAAGGGCCGGCATTGCCGGGCGCCTTGGTGTGCTTGCTGGAGTGGCCGGGGCTGTGGAGGAAGCCCGGCCGGGCAGCGTGTCCGCCTAGCCTGCGTGGCCTGCCACCACGTCGAGGTCCCTGCCGTCGAAGCAGGTGCGGGTGCCCGTGTGGCAGGCCGCGCCCACCTGGTCCACGCGCACCAGCAGTGCGTCGCCGTCGCAGTCCATGGCCACGGATTTGACCCATTGCACATGCCCCGAGGTATCACCCTTGCGCCAGTACTCCTGCCGTGAGCGGGAGTAGAAGGTCACCCGGCCGGTGGTCATGGTGCGGTGCAGCGCCTCGTCGTCCATCCAGCCGAGCATGAGGACTTCGTTGGTGTCGTACTGCTGCACCACCGCGGCCACCAGGCCGGCGGCGTCGCGCTTGAGTGCCGCGGCTACCTCCATGGGCAGCGGGCTGGCCGGGACGGATTCCCCGGACGACGGCGGCACGGATGCCACAGGCTGGGACACGGCGGATCCTGCGGTGGGGACGGGGGTTGGCTGCTCAGACATCGGGTCAAGTCTAGTGCCTTCACGTGCCCGTCCTCCTGTTGTGAACAACGGCACGCCACCTGCCCCTGCGCTGCTGCCCAACTCCGCGCCTGTCGTGCTAGTTTTCCAAGTGATGCATTTCGTCGAACCGTCCCGAGAAGTCCTGGCCGAAACCCTGCTTGCGGCCGGCCCTGATGCGCCCACACTGTGCAAGGGCTGGCGTACCAGGGACCTTGCCGCGCACCTTTACCTGCGCGAGCGGAAGGCCGCCGTCGGGCTCGGTTTGATCATCAAGCGCCTGGCCAAGGCCTCGGACCAGGCAACCGCCAAGCTGGCAGCCAAGCTGACCACCAACGAGGACTACGCCCGGCTGGTCAACACTTTCCGCGCCGGTCCACCGGCGCTGTCGCCGATGAAGATCAAGGCACTGGACGAAAGTTCCAACCTGATCGAATACTTCGTGCACACCGAGGATGTCCGGCGGGCCGTGGACCGGTGGGCGCCCAGGGCACTTGATGAAGCGTACTCTGACGCACTGTGGGACGAACTGGTCAAGCGTGCCGCCATCCTCTACCGCGGCGTGGACCTGGGCATTGTCCTGGTCCGTCCGTCCGGTCCGCGGCATGTTGCCAAGCGCGCCCCCGTCTCGGTGGCGATCGTCGGCGAGCCGGGCGAACTGCTGATGCACGCCCACGGCCGGACACGCCACGCGCTGGTCACCTTCGAAGGCCAGCCCGACGCCGTCGCCCTCCTCCAGTCAGCCGAAGTAGGCCTCTGACCCAACTGGGTCGCAATTGTTGTCGTTATGAGCGTTCATAACGACAACAAATGCGAGTCAGTCGGGTTAGCGGACTTCGAAGCCGGCTTCCCGGATCGCTTCCTTGACCTGGGACATCATGTTGTCCGGTCCCCAGTGGAAAATCGAAGCCGCCAGGACGGCGTCCGCGCCGGCTGCGACGGCCGGCGGGAAGTGTGCGGGCTCTCCGGCACCGCCGGACGCGATGATCGGGACCCTGACGGCAGCCCGGACCAGCTTGATGAGTTCGAGGTCGAACCCGTCCTTGGTGCCGTCGGCGTCGATGGAGTTCAGCAGGATCTCCCCCACCCCGCGGTCAGCCGCTTCCCTGGCCCACTCAATGGCGTCGATGCCGGTGCCGGTGCGGCCGCCGTGGGTGGTCACTTCGAATCCCGACGGCGTGGGCTGGGACCCCGGGCGGGTGCGGCGGGCGTCAACGGACAGGACGAGCACTTGGGAACCGAAGTGCCGGGTGATTTCGTCGATGACGTCGGGCCGGGCCACGGCCGCGGTGTTGATGGAGGCCTTGTCGGCGCCGTAGCGCAGGAGCTTGTCCACTTCCGCCACGCCGCGGACGCCGCCGCCCACCGTCAGCGGGATGAATACTTCTTCGGCCGTGCGGCGGACAACGTCGAACGTGGTCTCGCGGTTGCCCGAGGAAGCTGTGACGTCAAGGAAGGTCAGTTCGTCGGCGCCGGCGTTGTCGTAGCGGTGGGCGAGTTCCACGGGGTCGCCGGCATCGCGCAGGCCCTCGAAGTTGACGCCCTTGACGACGCGTCCGGCGTCGACGTCGAGGCAGGGAATGACGCGTACTGCTACTGCCATGGGGTACTCCTGGAGTCTGTGTTGGTTGCTGCGGGGCCGGCTCAGATGCGGCAGGCGTGGATGCTGCTGACCAGGATGGCGCGGGCGCCGAGGTCGTACAGTTCATCCATGATGCGGTTGGTTTCCTTCTTGGGAACCATGGACCGGACGGCCACCCAGTCGGAGTCGCGCAGCGGCGAGACCGTGGGCGATTCGAGGCCAGGCGTCAGGCCGGCCGCCTTCTCCACGAGTTCCTTGCGGATGTCGTAGTCCATCAGCACGTACTGGCGTGCCACCAGGACGCCCTGGAGCCGGCGGATGAGGACGTCGATTTCCTTGGCGGTGCCGTTGGCGGCGCCCCCGTTGCCGGTGCGGCGGATCAGGACGGCCTCGGATTTGAGGATGGGGTCGCCGAAGATTTCCATGCCGGCGGCCTTGAGGGTGTTGCCGGTTTCCACGACGTCGGCGATGGCGTCGGCGACGCCCAGGCGGACCGAGGATTCAACCGCGCCATCCAGCCGGACCACCTTGGCGTTGATGCCGCGTTCGGCCAGGTAGTTGCGCAGCAGTCCGTCGTAGCTGGTGGCCAGGCGCTTGCCCTCGAGTTCCTCCACCTTGCTGAAGTCGCCGACGGGTCCGGCAAAACGGAAGGTGGAGCCGGCGAAACCCAGCGGCAGCAGCTCTTCGGCTTCCACGCCGGCGTCCAGGAGCAGGTCGCGTCCGGTGATGCCGACGTCGAGTGTTCCCTGGCCGACATAGACCGCAATATCGCGGGGGCGGAGGAAGAAGAACTCGATTTCGTTGTCAGGGTCCACCATGACCAGTTCGCGCGTGTCGCGGCGCTGGCGGTATCCGGCTTCGGAGAGCATGGCGGAGGCGGCTTCGGACAGGGAGCCCTTGTTGGGGACGGCTACTCGCAGCATGGGAAATTCTTTCTGGGGTGGAAGGTCTGGGTTTTCAGGCAGTGCAGGCCACGGCGGGCCCGGCGGCAGTGCGCCGGACCGGTGGCTACAGATGCTTGTAGACGTCTTCCAGGGTCAGGCCTTTGGCGAGCATCAGAACCTGCAGGTGGTACAGCAGCTGGGAGATTTCCTCGGCCGCGGCTTCATCGGATTCATATTCGGCAGCCATCCACACTTCGGCTGCTTCCTCAACGACTTTTTTGCCGATGCCGTGAACACCGGACTCCAATTCAGCGACGGTGCGGGAGCCTTCCGGGCGGGTGGCTGCCTTCTCGCTGAGCTCAGCGAACAGCGTCTCGAAATTCTTCACGCCCTCCAGCCTACTTGGTGCAGCCGCAGCGGCGCTTCCCGGGCCGTTGCATGACGGGCGCGATGTGAGCGAATACACACACCGCGCCCGTGCAACAACCTGACGCCGGGTCCGGTGCTGCGCCTAGCTCCGGTACTGCTTGAGGACGACGGCGGTAGCCAGCGCAGCTGTCACGGCCTCATGGCCCTTGTCTTCCTTGGAGCCGGGCAGGCCTGCCCGGTCCAGCCCCTGCTGTTCGTTGTCGCAGGTGAGCACGCCGAAACCCACCGGCACGCCCGTGGACACGCTGACGTCGGTGAGGCCCGACGTCGCGGCCTGGCAGACGTAGTCAAAGTGCGGGGTTCCGCCGCGGATCACGACGCCGAGGGCAACAACGGCGTCAAAGTGCCGTGCCAGCCGCGCCGCGGCAACCGGGAGCTCGAAGCTGCCGGGAACCCGCAGCACCGTGGGCTCGGCGATGCCGGCATCCTTGGCGGCCCGGAGTGCGCCGTCCAGGAGCCCGTCCATGATCTGTGTGTGCCAGCTTGCTGCGATGATGGCCAGTTTCAGCTGCGACGTCTCGGCCGGGTTGAGGGTGCTGAGGTCGATGTCGGGGGCGCCGTGTCCACTCATGGGTTCTTGTTCCGTTCAGTCTTGTTCGTGGTCGAAAGGGGTTTCAGGGGCGGGCACGGGCACGGGAGCCACGCCGGTGTCCAGCAGCAGCCGGTGTTCCATGCGGTCCTTCTTGGTGCGCAGGTAGCGGATGTTCTGTTCGCGGGACGGCACCTCCGTAGGCACCATTTCCACGACCTTCACGCCCGCCTTGGCCAGCCTGTTCTGCTTGTCCGGGTTGTTGCTCAGCAGCCGCACCTCATGCAGGCCCATTTCGGCCAGGATCTGGGCTGCGGCCTTGTAGCACCTGGCGTCAACGGGGAGGCCCAGCTGCTCGTTCGCCTCAACTGTGTCGAAGCCGGCTTCCTGCAGGGCGTAGGCCTTGATCTTGTTGGCCAGGCCAATGCCGCGGCCTTCCTGCCCGCGCAGGTAGAGCAGCGTGCCGCCGTTGTCCCGGATCAGTTCCAGCGCGAAGGCAAGTTGTTCGCCGCAGTCGCAGCGGTAGGAACCGAAGACGTCGCCGGTGAGGCACTCGGAGTGCAGCCGCACCAGTGGTGCTTTACCGTCAGTGGGAGCGTTGGGGGAACTGACGGCGAGGTGTTCCACACCCGTCACCAGGTCCGTCCATGCCTGTGCCACGAACTCGCCGAAGGCCGTGGGCAACTGTACAACCGGCCCTCCGCTGACGGGATGGGGCGCTGCGCCGGACACCGTGTGGTGTTTCCGGTGGCCGTTCTGGTGGCTGTCGTCGGTGGCTGCCGCTGCCGTCATCGCTTCTCCTTCTCTTCGCCCGGCGTTACCCGGACATCCTCACGCTGGGTTCCCCCGGCCCCGGCTTCAAGATACGCCACCAGGTCCTCGATGGAGATCAGGGGGCATCCATGTTCAGCTGCGAACGAACGGAGCCCGTCCAGGCGCATCATTTCACCGTCGTCATACACCACTTCCGCGATCACCCCGACAGGCTCCAGGCCTGCAAGGCGGCACAGGTCCACCGCGGCCTCGGTGTGCCCCTGGCGTTCCCGCACTCCACCGTCAACCGCGCGAAGCGGGAAAATATGCCCCGGGCGGGTCACGGATGCAGGACCGGCGTGCGGGTCGGCCAGAATCCGGGCGGTCAGGGCCCGGTCCGTGGCGGAGATTCCGGTGCTGACGCCGGTGGCGGCGTCGCAGGATACCGTGTAGGCCGTGCCTTTGGCGTCCTCGTTGACCGCCGTCATGGGAGGCAGTGCCAGTGCATCCGCGCGGTCTCCGGTCAGCGGCACGCAAATGACGCCGGAGCTGTACCGGATGGTCCAGCCCATCAGGGCGGGCGTGGCGTGCTGGGCGGCGAAGATGATGTCGCCTTCGTTTTCGCGGTCCTCGTTGTCGACGACGAGCACGGGCCGGCCGGCGGCCATGGCCCGGACTGCGTCCTCAATGGAGTCCAGTCCCACGGCAGGCGCGGACGTCCGTCCATCGGTCACAGTGACAGCCTCCGCGGATGCGGCGGGTTCCAGGCGTACGGCGGCGTTCACCGTGCACCTCCTGCAACCGCGGCGCCACCGGTACCGGTTGCTGCATCCGCGTCGCGGAAGGCCAGCAGCCGCTCGGTGTACTTTGCCAGCACGTCGACCTCCAGGTTCACCCGGCTGCCGGTGGTTTTGGTCCCCAGGCCCGTTTCTGCCAGCGTGGTGGGGATCAGGCCTACCTCGAACCAGGGTTCCTGCTCCGAAGCCGGGCTGACGGCCGTCACGGTGAGGGAGACGCCGTCGATGGCGATGGAGCCTTTCTCGGCAATGTAGCGGGCCAGGTTGGCGGGGACGGCAAAACGCAGCCGCTCCCAGTTGCCCTGGGGTTCGCGTTCCAGCAGGACCCCCACGCCGTCCACGTGGCCCTGGACCACGTGTCCGTCCAGCCGGCCGCCCGCGGGAACACAGCGCTCCAGGTTGACCGAATCGCCGGCTGCGAGTTCGCCGATGGTGCTCCGGACCAGGGTCTCCCCCATGACGTCCACGCTGAACTCCTTGCCGTCGATGGCGGTTGCCGTGAGGCAGACCCCGTTCACGGCAATGGAGCCGCCAAGTGCCAGGCCTTCGGTGGAGCCGGGGGCGTGCAGCCGCACGGTGGCGCTGGTGTTACCGTCACGCTCGACGGACAGCACCTGCCCCTGCTCGGCAATAATTCCGGTGAACATCAGTAGCCTCCCTGGGCTTCTTCCGCGCTGCCGCGGGTTGGTGGGTGGTCGAGTGCAACTTTCCGTTGCGGTCTGAGGTGAAGCCTGAGGTCCCGGCCGAGCGTCCGGACGGCGCCGCCGTCGGCCTCGTCCCATTCCCATTGCTGGGCGTCCGGGAGGCTGGTGATGCCCAGCCCGTTCAGGGCGGGGGTGCCGGATCCCAGCAGGGTGGGGGCAAGGTAGACGATGAGTTCGTCTACCAGGCCGGCAGAGAGGAAGGAGCTGAGGATCCGTGAGCCGCCTTCCACCATCACATGCCGGATCCCGGCTTTGTACAGCAGGGTCAACGCTTCGCGGGGGTTCCGGGTGGGGAGGTGGACAGCCAGGCCGTCATCGCCGTGGATCGCGGCGTCGTCCGGAATTCCGCGCAGTCCCATGACGGCCCGTACCGGCTGTTTGGGTGCGGGGTCTCCGGAGGGTTCCCGGGCGGTCAGGCGGGGGTTGTCCACCAGCACGGTCTGGGTGCCCACCAGGATGGCGTCGATGCGGCCGCGGATTCCGTGGTTGTCTGCCAGCGACTCAGGGCTGGAGATCCATTGGCTGGTGCCGTCTTCGGCTGCTATCCGGGCGTCCAGGGTCTGGGCGATGTGGAGGGTGACGAACGGGCGCTTGGCGGCGACTGCCTCAAACCACTGGCGGTTCAGGTCCAGGGATTCGTCGGCGCCGAGGCCACTGCGGACCCGGACGCCGGCCGCCCGCAGTGTTGCTGCGCCACCGGCCGCCGGGTCATGGGGGTCGTCGACGGCGTACACCACGTCCGTGATGCCGGCGTCGATGATCGCCTGCGTGCACGGCCCGGTGCGGCCCACGTGGTCGCAGGGCTCCAGCGTGACCACCATGGTGCAGCCGGATAGATCAAGGCCGACGGCGGCGGCCTGGGCGATTGCGTCCGCTTCGGCATGCGCGGTGCCGGCGCCGCGGTGGTAGCCGGTGACAAGTTGGCGCCCGTCAGGACCGACGACGACGGCGCCCACCAGGGGATTCGCTCCGCGCGGACCCTGCAGGGCTGCCTGCAGGGCGTGCTCCATGGCGCGGGTTTCGTCGGCGCTGAAGGCGGTGACCACCCCGGCCGCGGGCTTCAGTTCCACCGGGCCCGTCATGCGGCGGCCGGGACGGATGGGGTGCCTGCCTTGGAGGCGGCAGTATTTTCGGCGGTTAAGAGCCATCGCTGGGGGTTCATGCGTGTCGTTCCTTCCCTGTCGAACCGCGATGGCTCCGGGGATACGACAGCAGAACGTTGCGGACCCAACGGGCCCACTGATACAGCTGTACGTGCTTCTCTCATCCAGACTTTAACTGTCGGTACCGGAATTCCACCGGTTCAACCGTCCGCCGGAATCCTCCTGGGAGGAAGCCGGCTCGCGGGTCGCGGACTGTCACCGCCGGTTCGGACTTACACCGACCCCGGAGCACGTATGTGTGTTGTTATTGTGCCACAACCGGCAGGGGCACCCGGTTATTCCGTCGCCCCGCGTAATGTCCGGCTGCCCTTGTGGCGCAGCAGGTCGATGGCTGCGGCGGGGTCATCGGCGCCGTAGACGGCAGAGCCCGCCACAAAGACGTTGGCGCCGGCCTCGGCGGCGCGGGTGATGGTTTCCTCGGTGATCCCGCCGTCCACCTGGATGGCAACTCCCAGCCCGGAGCCTTCCACAGCTTCGCGGGCCCGGCGGATTTTGGGGAGCGTGACGTCCAGGAACGCCTGGCCGCCAAAGCCCGGTTCCACAGTCATGATGAGCAGCATGTCCAGCTCCGGCAGCATGTCGAGGTACGGCTCCACGGGGGTGGCGGGGCGAAGCGCCATGCCCGCTTTGGCCCCCCTGCTGCGCAGTTCCCGCGCCAGCTTGATGGGCGCAATGGATGCCTCGGCGTGGAACGTGACCGATGCCAGGCCTGCGTCGGCGAACCCGGGCGCCCAGCGGTCCGCGTCGGCAATCATCAGGTGGGCGTCGAGTGGAACCGGGCTGACGGCCTGGATCCGCTGCACCACCGGCAGCCCGATGGTCAGGTTGGGGACGAAGTGGTTGTCCATGACGTCCACGTGCACGGCGTCGGCGTTGCTGATCCGCCGCAGTTCGGCCTCAAGGTTGACGAAGTCGGCGGAGAGGATGCTCGGGTTGATGCAGCATTGCGTCACAGGGTTGCCTTTCGGATGAACGTGCGTTGGTCGCAGCGAAGTTCCAGCCCGCTGCAGGGAGCGGGCGGGGCTGGTAGCCGCAGGTCGGGAAGCCGGGAATTCTTCCTGGCCAGGTTTCTTTGCCTGTCAGGGTTTCTTCTCTCCTGTCAGGATTTCTTCTGTATCAGGGCCAGGAACATGGCATCGGTGTGGTGGATGTGGGGCCAGAGCTGCGCGGTCAGTTCGTGGCCCGCGCCAAGGCTTCCAGTGAGGCTGACTGCGTCAAGTGCGGCGCCGGCATCGAGGAGTTCCAGGTCGCCGCGCTTCCGGAGCACGTCGGCCACAACAGCTGTGGTCTCTGCCGGGTGCGGTGAACACGTCACGTAGGCCACCACTCCCCCGGGCCGAACCGCGGCCAGGGCAGAGTTCAGCAGCTCGCGCTGCAGTGGGCCCAGGTCTGCAATGTCCTTGGGCGAGCGACGCCACCGGGACTCGGGCCTGCGCCGAAGTGCCCCCAGGCCGGTGCAGGGAACGTCCACCAGGACACGGGAGTATTGCCCCGGCTGTTCGGCGCCTACATCCCGGCCGTCGCCGGTCCGGACCTGCCAGCTGTCCTGCGGTACGGCGGACAGTGCCTGGCTGACAAGCTTTGCGCGGTGCGGGGCGGGCTCGTTCGCAAGAAGCGTGGCCCCCCGCTGGTGCGCAAGGGCACCAAGGAGTGCCGCCTTTCCACCCGGGCCTGCGCAGAGGTCGAGCCACGCTTCACCGGCACCATCGGCCGCCTGGCCGATGTTCACCGCGGCCAGGGCCCTGGCCACCAGCTGGGAACCGACATCCTGCACCCGGAGGGTACCGGCGCGTACGGATGCCAGCCGCCCCAGGTCACCGCCGCTGGAGAGCGCGGAGCCTTCCACCAGTTCCCCGGGGGTGGCACCGTTTTCCAGCGCTTCGTCGAGGCTGCCCAGCCCCGGCAGGGCCACAAGGTTGACCACAGGGGCGGCGTTGTCCGCTTCGAGCAGGTCGTTGATCTCGGCTGCGGGCCGGCCATGGGCCACGAGCGACTGGCGCATTGCCCGGACAATCCATTCGGGGTGGGCGTACCTGAGCGAGGCAATCTTCGTCTCGTCGGTTTCGCCCTCCACCAGCAGGTCCAGCCATTCCTCAAGGGGGTGGGCAGTGACCTTGCGGAGGACGGCATTGATCAGCGCGGAGGGTCCCGCCCCGATGACGGCACGGGCAAGTCCAACCGTCTGGTCCAGTGCGGCGTGCGCGGGGACCCGCATGGCCAGCAGCTGGTGGGCGCCGATACGGAGGGCGTCGAGGACGGCGGGGTCAAGCTGGGCCAGGGGCCGGTCCACGCACCGCGCCAGGATGGCGTCGTAGGTGCCTTGGCCGCGCAGGGCTCCGTAGCTTAGTTCCGTGGCGAATCCGGCGTCGCGTTTGTCCAGCCGGTGGTGCCGGATCCGCGCGGGCAGCACGAGGTTGGCGTAGGCGTCCTCCTCAGCCACGGCACGCAGCACTTCGAAGGCCACCAGGCGGGCTGGATCGGCGCGCCTGGTCCGCTGCGACGGCGCCTGCCCGGTGAAGTTCCGCTGCGGCCCGCGGTTGCGTTCCCGCCCTTTGGCATCCCTTCTGCTGGCATCCCGGGGTCCGCCCTTGCCGCGGCCGCCTCCTCCGGCGCTTCCCCCTCCGCCGGTGTTTGGTCCGCCCGTGTTCCGTCCACCTGTATTACCGCCGGACACGCTCATTCGAACACCACACCCTCCAGTGAAGCCATGCCGCGTGCCCAGTCGGCTGCAGCCATCATCTTTTTCCCAGCGGGCTGGACCCGGGTGAGTTCCACGGCGTGTGAACCTGTTCCCACCAACACGGCTTTCCCCTGCAATGCCACTGAGCCAGGGGCAAGTCCTGAAATATCCGGCCGGAGCCGGACAGGTTCGAGCTTGACCCGCTGCCCGTCCAGCAGGGTCCAGGCGCCGGGCTCAGGGGTGACTCCGCGTGCCTGCCTGTTGAGGGCAAGGGCCGGGTGGGACCAGTTAAGGTGTCCGTCCTCCAGAGTCAGTTTGGGTGCCAGGGAGATCTCTCCGGCCTGCGGCTGCGGCGACGCTTTTCCGGCCTCGATGGCGGACAGTGTCTGCGCCAGCAGGACGGCACCGCTGCGGGACAGCCGCTCAAGCAGGTCTCCTGCCGTGTCCTGGGGCCTGACCGCCTCGGTGAGGGTGCCAAAAACAGGACCGGTGTCGAGTCCCTCTTCAAGCTGGAAGGTCACGGCACCTGTGACATCGTCTCCGGCAATGACGGACCGCTGGACCGGTGCCGCGCCTCTCCAGGCCGGCAGCAGGGAGAAATGCAGATTGACCCAGCCGTGCGCCGGTATGCCCAGGGCCGCAGGGGGAACCAGTCCGCCGTAGGCAACGATGGCCGCGACGTCCGGCTGCACTGCGGCGATGGCGGCGACGGCGTCGGCGTCGACCCGGGCGGCACGGATGACATCAATGCCCAGTTCCCCGGCCCGTTGTGCCACCGGCGACGGCGTCAGTACGCGTTTGCGTCCTACCGGGGCATCGGGACGGGTCAGGACCGCGACCACGTTGAAGCCGGCATTGACGAGGGCGTCCAGGGATGGCACGGCGACGGCGGGCGTCCCCGCGAAGAGGACCCTCACCCTGCTCCGCCAAAGCTGGAGCCGGGGGTGCTGGTTTGGCCAAAGCCGGCACCGCCGAAACTCGATCCCACGTTCTTGGCGCGCTTGGCTGTGGTCCGACCGGCGACGGCGTCGTAATTGGCGTTGCGGATGGACCGCAAGGCAGCCTTCCGGTCTGCGCCTTCGAGGCGGTCGGTGTAGAGGATGCCGTCCAGGTGGTCATTTTCGTGCTGGAAGCAGCGTGCCAGCATGCCCTCCCCGTCGATGGACACCGGATGTCCATGCACGTCCACACCGGTGACCCGGGTGGCGCGGAAGCGGCGGACAGGGAAACCGAGGCCCGGAATGGACAGGCAGCCTTCCACCTGGTCCGGCTGGTAGTCCCCGCTGTTCTCCAGGACCGGATTGATGATGTGCCCTTCCACACCGTCGATGCGGTAGGTGAAGACGCGCTTGCTGACGCCGACCTGCGGGGCGGCAAGCCCTGCACCGTCCACGTCCTCCATGGTTTCGGTCATGTCGGCCACCAGTTTGGCAAGCTCGGGTCCGAATTCCGTCACGGGATCGGCAACTGTGCGCAGCACAGGATCACCGATGATGCGGATATTCAGAATAGCCATGCGCTGTTTGTCCTCACGGTTGGCGGCAAAGGGAACCTATCCAGTTTAGGTGCAGTCTCTCCGGGTCCATCCGGCGCTTAGGCGGTACGGGCCTGTGCCAGCGGCGGGGGTGCGATGGGCAGCAGCGCGGTGCCTGCACTGATGGTGTCCGCCGACAGTTCCCAGACCCGGCGCAAGGCGCAGAATTTCCACCAGTGGTGCTTGAGGACCTCGGGGTTGGCACGGACGGGCCGGACCTCCGTCTCCCCGATGGCGACGGCCAGCAGGACCGGGTTTTCGCCGTACTTCCAGGGCTCCCAGGTTCCCGCCTCCGCATCCACCAGGCTTTCCTCCGCCTTCATGCCGGCCACCAGCTGCATCACTACTTTGTCGTCCAGCGGTTTGACCAGGCCGTCGCGCGTTGTGCCCTTGGTCTTGTAGTCGATCAGGCAAATGCGTCCGTTGATCCGCGCCACAAGGTCAAGGGTGCCGGCGTAGCCCACGGTGTTGTTCCAGACCGTGATCTCGGGGGCGATGGGCTCCACCTGGAAGAGCTCCCACCACTCGTCGAAGCGGACCGCGAACGCTTCCTCCCCGTTGGCGGCCAACGCCTCACGGGCCTCCTTCATGGCGTGGGGACGTCCCAGCGCTCGCAACGCCACCTGCTCGCAGTAATTGTGGACCCGGTCCCCGCGCCGGGCGGCATCATCACGATAGGTTTCCGCAGCCTTGGCCGCACGGTTGATGGCCTGCTTGATTTTGGCCGGGCTGCCCAGGCAGTCCGACAGCAGCGGATCATTGGCCAGGCTGCTGGCACCCATGTAACCGAACCAGCCATCAAGGCCATGCGGCTGCTGGCTGATAACCGTGGTGATGGAAGGTACGGAAAACTGCTCAGACGTTGACCGTGCGTACATCCGGCCGTATTCGGTGGCGTGGGCGAGAAGCGGATCAGTCATACAAAAGACTCTTTCACAGGGGGCCGACAAAAGCTCCGGGAGGCAGGCGCTGCACATGAAAAAGGCCCGTCTCCGCTGCTGATGAGCGGAAACGGGCCTCTGCGGTGGGCGATACTGGGTTCGAACCAGTGACCTCTTCGGTGTGAACGAAGCGCGCTACCACTGCGCCAATCGCCCCGATGCATTTGAATGCTAGCCCACCTCTGCCCTATTTCAAAAATCGAACAACACACCCCGCTGACCGGTACCGCGCCGCCGCCCCTGCCTGGCCGGGAATCCTCGAAAGCAGCCCAACGGGACACAGCCTGCCGCCCCCGGGCGCCCCTGCCGCCGTCGGAAATTACACAACTGTAACTCGCAAAATCCGCGTGATTACAGCGATCTGGAGGCACACAATGGGCGCAGGGCCGAAGCGATTTGGAGAATCCCGGAACCTCCTATATTGTTTTTACTCGTTGGAACGCGAGGAAATGCCGGAAACGGCAGGGAATCAACCCTCCAAAATGCGGACGTAGCTCAGCTGGTAGAGCACCACCTTGCCAAGGTGGATGTCGCGAGTTCGAATCTCGTCGTCCGCTCGCAGGACACTGTCACAGCAAAGGTTCTTCGGAATTGACGCTAACACGGTGGGTTGGCCGAGAGGCGAGGCAGCGGCCTGCAAAGCCGTATACACGGGTTCGAATCCCGTACCCACCTCGGTGAAAACCATGGTTTCCGGATACTTCGGATGCAATGGGCGATTGGCGCAGCGGTAGCGCGCTTCCCTGACACGGAAGAGGTCACTGGTTCGATCCCAGTATCGCCCACTGGCAAGGCAACTTGCCCGCAGTACCACCGGTTTACCGGTCCATCCTGCACACGCGGACGTAGCTCAGCTGGTAGAGCACCACCTTGCCAAGGTGGATGTCGCGAGTTCGAATCTCGTCGTCCGCTCTCTTACATCCCACAGCCGGTCTTCCGGTTCGGGGCGATTGGCGCAGCGGTAGCGCGCTTCCCTGACACGGAAGAGGTCACTGGTTCGATCCCAGTATCGCCCACCATGTAAAGCAGCTCTGCGGAGCTGCTTTTTTCGTATTCCCGCTCCGCTGCAGGCGAATTCCCTTGGCACACCTTTCACGCCCGGATAGGATCGAAGGCGCGAGGAGCGACCTGGCTCCGCGACAGAAGGGAGGTGCTCGTGGGTTTGATTGACGATCTAAAGGGCAAGGCTCAGGGTCTCATCCGCGGCAACGAGCAGGCCATCAAGGACGGCATCAGCAAGGCCGGCGATTTCGTCGACACGAAGACCGGCGGCAAGTACGCAGGCCACGTCGACAAGATCCAGGATGGCGCTTCCAAGCTCATTGACAAGAACGGAACCCCGGGCCAGGCACCTGCCCCCGGACAGGTTCCCCCGGCAGCTCCTGAAAATCCGGTTCCGCCGGTGGACAGGGCTCCGTAAAGGATTTGGCCGGGGCCTTGCCCCAGCACGTCAACGGGGCGCGGGTCCCGCCGCGAGGCGGCGCCCGCGCCTTTGGCGTTTAAGAATGCCCTCGGCTGCCCGGCCAGTCTGCCTTTGGCAGCCCCGATTGCCGGTTCCCAAACCCGCGCCGGTAACCTGCCGGATATGCCCAACTCCCCCGCACCCTCCAGGACAACCAAGGCCGGACTGCCGCGGTTCGACTCCCGGCCCGTTGTCGCCGGGATCGTTACCGCCCTGGTGGGCTTTACCTCGTCCTTTGCCGTAGTCCTCGCCGGCCTCAAGGCGGTGGGCGCCGATTCCACCCAGGCCGCGTCCGGCCTGCTGGCGCTGACCCTCGCCGTCGGGCTGGGCGTCCTGGTCCTCGCCTGGCGCTCCCGGGTTCCGGTGACTCTGGCCTGGTCGACGCCGGGTGCGGCGCTGCTGGCTGCAGCGGGAATGCCCGACGGCGGGTGGCCGGCCGCCGTCGGCGCCTTCCTGGCGACAGGCCTGCTGTTGGCCCTGACCGGCATGGTGCCGGCGCTTGGCAGGTTGATGGCGCGGATTCCGTCCCCGCTGGCGCAGGCAATGCTGGCCGGGGTCCTGCTCCAGCTTTGCCTGGCCCCCTTCAAAGCCCTGGGCACGGTTCCCGGTTTTGTGGCGCCGGTGATCCTGTGCTGGCTGGTGATGATGAAGTTCGCTCCGCGGTGGGCGGTGCCCGCGGCTTTGCTCATGGCCCTGGGCGTGATCGGAATTTCCCTGGCGTCCGCCGGGACGCCGGTGGATGCGGGAGGCCTTATGCCCACACTCGCCTGGACCACGCCGGCGTTCAGCCTGCAGGCCCTGGTGGGCATCGCCGTCCCCTTGTTCGTGGTGACCATGGCGTCGCAGAACGTTCCCGGGGTAGCTGTCCTGCGGTCATTCGGATATGACACTCCGTGGCGGCCGGCGATGCTGGTCACGGGAGCGGGGACTGTTGCGGGGGCTCCCTTCGGCGGCCACGCCATCAATCTTGCAGCGCTCAGCGCGGCGCTGGCCGCAGGCGGGGAAGCAGGCGGGGACCGGAGCAGGCGGTGGGTTGCCGGCTTCACCTCCGGGCTGGCCTACCTGGTGCTTGCCGCTTTTTCCGCTGCCCTGGTGGCGGTGGTGAACCGGGCGCCGGCCGGGATGCTCGAAGCAGTGGCCGGGTTGGCCCTGCTGGGAACCCTTGCGTCGGCGATTTCGGCTGCCCTGGCGGACACGGAAGACCGCATCGCCCCGGCCGTCACGTTCCTGATGGCGGCCTCAGGCCTGGCATTTGCCGGAATAGGCTCCGCGTTCTGGGCGCTCATTGCCGGGCTGGCGGTGCGGTGGGTGCTGCAGCCACGGCGCAGCGGGACCGCCTCTTAGGACGGTTCGTGGTTCTGCCCTTCACGCGCCAGGGCGGTCAGGCGGGACACGGCGCGGAAGTATTTCTTCATGTACCCGCCGGTCATCATTTCCTCGGTGAACAGCTGGTCGAAGGGGACGCCGCTGGCCAGGATGGGAACGTCCTTGTCGTAGAGCCGGTCCGCCAGAACCACGAACCGCAGCGCCACAGCCTGCTCCTTGATGGTTTCCACGTTGCGCCACACCACGCCGTCAATGCCGTCGATCAGTTGGCGGTAGCGGCTGGGGTGGACACCGGCCAAGTGGTGGATAAGGGTGGAGAATTCGTCCTGGGCAACCGTCTTGCCGTCGAACTCCGCCTTCATGTGGGCGTTAAGTTCGCTGTTTCTCAGCGGGGCCGGTGCGGCGGGGAGGCCGCGGTGGCGGAAGTCCTCGCCGTCGATGCGGATGACCTCGAACTGGTCCGCCAGGACCTGGATTTCGCGCTGGAAGTCTACTGCGGCAAAGCGGCCGTCACCCAGGGAACCCGGCAAGGTGTTGGACGTGGCGGCGAGCTTGACGCCGGCGTCGGCCAGTTCCCGCATGAGCCGGGACATCAGGACGGTGTCGCCGGGATCGTCCAGTTCGAATTCGTCGATGCAGACCAGCTTGTAGCTGCTCAGGGCGTCAACGGTCTTGCGGAAGGACAGGGCGCCCACGAGGTTGGTGTACTCCACGAACGTGCCGAAAGCCTTGGGGCCCGGCGAGGCATGCCACAGCGAAGCGAGCAGGTGGGTCTTGCCCACGCCAAACCCGCCGTCAAGGTAGATGCCGGCACGGGAATCGTCCTTTTTGCCGAACAGCTTCTTGAACAGCCCGCCTCCGTTGCCCGACCCCACGCCGTCGGCAAACCCTTCCAGTTCGCGCACGGCAGCGGCCTGGCTGGGCTGCTTGGGGTCCGGGCGGTAGCTCGCAAAGGAGACCTCCCCGAACCGCGGCGATGGGTAGAAGCCCTTGAGGAGTTCGTCCACCGAAACTGCCGGAGTGCGGGCGGCAAGCTGTTCGATCTGTACCAAGGTGGTCCGTTCTGCTGGTGGTTGGTCCCCAGAAAGGATACCGGCAATGCGGACCGGACCCGGGCTGGTTGCCTCCCTCCCGACCGAGGGCGTGACGAAGGCAACATTTCGTCCTATTAACGGAATACGGACAACGTCATGGGCACTGGCTAGGGTGGGAACAGGTTCCAATGCATGTTCCACGGTTTCCCGTGCTCTTACTGAAAGGCCAAGCCATGCCCTACCCGGTTGAACAGAATGAGAAGTTCGCAGCCTACGCCCACCCGGAGCGGCTCGTTTCCACGGAGTGGCTCGCGGCTGCCATCAAGGACGGCGCCGTGGCCAATGGCGGGCTGGTGGTGGTGGAGTCCGACGAGGACGTGCTGCTGTACGAGACCGGCCATATCCCCGGTGCCGTCAAGATCGACTGGCACACCGACCTGAACGACGAAGTGTCCCGCGACTACATTGACGGCGCGGCCTTCGCTGAGCTGGCGGCGTCCAAGGGCATCTCCCGGGACAGCACCGTGGTCATCTATGGCGACAAATCCAACTGGTGGGCCGCATACGCGCTCTGGGTCTTCACGCTCTTTGGCCACCAGGATGTCCGGCTGCTCGACGGCGGCCGGGACAAATGGATCGCCGAAGGCCGCGAGCTGACCAAGGACCGGCCTGCCCCCGCCCGGGGCAGCTACCCGGTAGTTGAGCGCGACGACGCCCCGATCCGCGCCTTCAAGGACGACGTCCTGGCTCACCTGGGCAAGCCCCTCATCGACGTCCGCTCCCCCGAGGAATACACCGGCCAGCGCACCCACATGCCTGCCTACCCGGAGGAGGGCGCCCTCCGCGGCGGCCACATCCCCACTGCGGCATCCATTCCCTGGGCCCGTGCCGCCGCAGCTGACGGCACCTTCCGCAGCAGGGAGGAGCTGGAGGCCATCTACCTGGGCGAAGCCGGGCTGTCCGAGGGTGACGACGTCGTGGCGTACTGCCGCATCGGCGAGCGGTCCAGCCACACCTGGTTCGCCCTGAAGTACCTCCTTGGCTTTGATTCCGTCCGCAACTACGACGGATCGTGGACCGAGTGGGGCAACGCCGTGCGCGTGCCGATCGTCAAGGGCGCCGAGCGTGGTTCCGTTCCCGTCGCCGTCGGAGCCTGACGCAGGACCACCCGCGTAGACTTGGAACGATGACTACTCAAGCTTTGCCTTCCGCCCTGGCGGCAATCGTGGACGACTTCCAGGCCCTGTCCGAACCCGAGAGGCTGCAGCTGCTGCTGGAGTTCTCCGAAGGACTGCCGGAGCTCCCCGACCGGCTCAAGGACCACCCCGAACTCCTGGAGCAGGTGGTGGAGTGCCAGTCGCCGCTGTTCCTCACCGTCGAGACAGAGAAGAACGACGCCGGTCCCGCCGGCGCCGTGCGGCTGTACTTCAAGGCCCCGGCTGAGGCTCCCACCACCCGGGGTTTTGCCGGCGTCCTGCACGAGGGACTGGACGGCCTGTCCGCGGAGGAGATCCTGTCCGTGCCGGACGACATGCCGGAGCTGCTGGGGCTCACCCGGGCCATCACCCCGCTGCGCATGAGGGGCATGACGGCCATGCTGGGAAGGATCAAGCGCAAGGTGGCCGCCGCCGCCAAGGTCGCCTGACCCCGCCTCCATGGCACGCAGGAACGGCTCCCAGGGAACCCCGGCCACAGCGGCTTTGACCGCGGCCGGGGTTCCCTTTGTGCTCCACCCCTACACCCACGATCCGGCGGCCGCGAGCTATGGCACCGAGGCCGCCGAGGCCCTCGGCATTGATCCGTCCCGCGTCTTCAAGACGTTGATGGTGGACGTGGAGGGCCGGCTGGCCGTGGGCATCGTACCTGTCAGCGGAACCCTCGACCTGAAGGCAATGGCTGCCGCACTCGGAGCCAAGAAGGCTGCCATGGCTGATCCCGCAGCGGCCCAGCGGCGCACAGGCTATGTGCTCGGCGGCATCTCCCCGATCGGCCAGCGCCAGCCCTCCCCCACGGTCCTGGACTCCTCCGCGTTGCGGCTGGAGACGATGCTGGTGTCCGGGGGGCGCCGCGGCCTGGACATCGAGCTAGCTCCGGCCGACCTCATCCGGCTGACGGAAGCTGTTGCGGCGCCCATTGGTTCGCCGGCTGCGGGCAACTCCCGTCCATAGCAGTGCAGGGGCTGGGAGCCCCTGGCTACTCGATTACGTACCGCTGCATCATGTCGTTGTCCTCGTGCTCCAGGATGTGGCAGTGCCAGACGTATTCACCCGTGAAGGATGAGCCGATGGCCAGTGGGTCACCTCCTGCCGCGGCTGCACCGAAGGGGACGCGGATCCGCGTCACTTCGCCAGGCATCGCCACCACGGTGTCCTTCCATCCCTGTTCATTGGCCGGCGAGGCCTTGGGACGGCCGATCAGGAAGGGCTTGACCGGTACAGCGCACCCCCTTCCCGGCGTGACGAGGCCGGTGGCCGGATCGATATAGTCCGTGGCCTCAAGGTAGGAGTCGGCATCGAACTTTTGCCGGTTGAGCACCTGGAACTGGGTGAAGTGAAGGTGGATCGGGTGGGCGTCCACCGTGGTGTTGATGAGCTCCCACTGTTCCAGTGTGTCTTGCTTCACCACCGTGATGTCGGGGCTGTCGAACATCCTGTTGTTCAGCAGCGCCATGATGGGAACGTCATCGGCGTTCGCCACTTCCACCAATGCCATGGACCTGGTGGCCACGGTGGGCAGTTCCACGAGCCGGGTGAGAGGCTCGGACCGCAGCTGGGCCGGCAGCGGCACCGTATAGCCGGGCTCGGAGAGGACAGTGAACTGCATGATTTGTGGGAGCGGGATGGCGCCGCGCTGGACAGATTCCGGCCCGTTCGGGAAGGGCACCCGGGCACTGTTGGCCAGGACCACCTTCGAACCTGCCTTCAGCCCGGCGAAGTCCACCACAATGTCTGCCCGCTCACCGGGTCCCATGACCAGCCTGTTGAGCCTGACCGGGGCGTCCAGCAGGCCGCCGTCGGACCCTATCTGGTGGAAAGTGACTGCGGTGCCGTCCGCGATGAACTTGAAGTCGTAGAACCGTGCGTTGGAGCCGTTGAACATCCGGAAGCGGTACTTGCCGCGGGCCACGTCCAGGTTGGGCCGGCATTTTCCGTTGACCGTGGCAACATCGCCGAAGAACTCAGGTGCCCAGGGCCGGGCTGCGCCGTCTGCGTCCACTAGTTCAGGGTTGGGCGGGTAGGCAAACGAGCCGTCCGGGTTGAACATGCGGTCCTGGATGACCAGCGGCAATTCATATGGCGGCGGTGGAAGATGTGTCCCGTCGCCGGTGTCGATGCCCGTACTGCGGGTGTCCCGGAGCAGGTAGCCACCGGCCAGCCCGGCGTAGACATTCAGGCGGGTGAGGCCCAGCGCGTGGTCATGGTACCAGAGGCCGGCCGCATCCTGGTTGTTGCCATAGTGGTAGGTGTACGAGGCGCCGGGCCGGAAAGTCTGTCCAGGGCCGCCGTCGGACGTTGGTGCAGTGTTGCCGCCGTGGAGGTGGACAGCCGTCCTGGGAGATCGGGCGTCGTTGCTGCCAGGCGGGACCAGTTCCGGGTCGATGGCGAAGGCAAGGGGATGCCGCCCAATATCGTTGTGGACTGTGAGGCTCAGGGGTGTACCCTTCCGGGCGATGATGACCGGCCCCAGGTAACTCCTGGATGATGCAGCGTCCTGGTACGTCAGCGTGTCGGTCAGGCCCATTTCGGCCTGGAAGCGGTGGCGGGAGTTGCGGGCCCACAACTCGAGGTTGCCGCCGGACCGCATGTCGATAACCCCCAGGTCGGCGAGCGCGGGAAGCTGCTCCGTAAAGGTGCCGGGCGGGGAAACAGGGGCCGCCAGTCCCGGGCTGGCCCCGGATCCATAAGCCTGGGTCAGAACACCTGCACCGGCCACAGCGCCGGCCTGCAGCAGTTGTCGTCTTGTAATGCGCATTTTGGGGCCCCATTTCTTCGCAGCGGTATCCCCCCTTGGGCAGCAGGATAAACCTGTGCTTTAGTCCGTCATAGGGTCACGGGTCCCCTCTGTAAGGGGGTGGGCCACCCCGGTATGCCCTCCAGTCCGCCCCGCGGCCCGGCCGGTGAAATGGTCCATGGTTT
This sequence comes from Pseudarthrobacter sp. Pseusp20, assembly GCF_059492155.1. Classification (NCBI taxonomy): domain Bacteria; kingdom Bacillati; phylum Actinomycetota; class Actinomycetes; order Micrococcales; family Micrococcaceae; genus Pseudarthrobacter; species Pseudarthrobacter sp. Pseusp20. Next base: position 2,097,120 of record NZ_CP168521.1, on the reverse strand, counting down.
GGTTGACCCCCAGCACGTCCATGACCCGGTCGAAGACGCCAACCGGAAGGACCCGCAGGGCCGGCAGCAGGTTCACGATGGGCGGCAGGACCAGCTTTCGGCGCCCGGCTTCGATGGCATCCAGGACCTTGGTTGCCACCTGCTCTTCCTGGAGGATGGGAAGAAGCAGGGGCCAGCGCGTCCGGACGCCGTCGAACATCCCCGTGTCGATGTAATAAGGGCACACCGCCAGCGTATTGACACCAATTTTTCCAGCGCGGAGCTCGGCACGGAGTGATTCGTTGAAACCGAAGGCGGCAAACTTGCTGGCGGAATAGTCTGTCTGGCGGGCGACGCCCACCAGGGCTGCAGCACTGGCAATGGTGACCACGGTTCCCCGCCGGCGGTCTACCATTCCGCCCAGGAAGCCGCGGGTGACCCAGTACAGGGCCATGACGTTGACCTTCATGGTCCTTTCGATGGCTTCTTCCGTGGCGTCGAGGAGTGCCAGGCCGCTGACCACTCCGGCGTTGTTGACCAGGATATCCACGGGTCCGGCAACAGCCGCCGCGGCCTTCACGCCCCCACGGTCCGTGACGTCCACGGCATGGGCTTCGGCCAAACCGCCGGCAGCCCGGATCTCGTCGCGCACCGCCGTGCCGCGTTGGACGTCCACATCCCAGATCACCACCCGGCTCCCGCGCCGGGCTGCTCCAAGCGCCAGGCGGCGGCCCAGCCCGCTGCCGCCTCCCGTGATCAGCACAGTTGCGCCGGAAAGCCTGGTTCCCTGGGGCATATCAGTCCTCCTGCGATGTTGGCGGCGCGTGTCCCGGCGCCACAGGCAGTGTCCTTTGACGGCTTCGGGGTACGCGGCCCATCACCCTGATGGCCCCTTTCATGATCCGTGCGTAGGTCCGGTTGGACATGCCGGGAAGGGGTGCAACACGGAGCAGCCGCTGCACGGCGATGGTCTGCGGCTCGGTGTACTTGAGGATGCCTTCCCGGCCGTGGCGGCGGCCTGCGCCGGACTCCTTCATGCCCCCGATCGGTGCATCATGGGATGCCCAGGTGGCTGCGTAGCCTTCATTGACATTGACCGTTCCCGTCAGAAGCCTGCGGGCCACTGCCTCGCCCCGCCGGGCCGACCAGACGCTGGCATTAAGTCCGAAGTCGGAATCGTTGGCCAGGGCAACGGCTTCGTCGTCGTCCGTTGTGCGGTAGACGGCCACCACCGGCCCAAAGGTCTCTTCCCTGGCAAGGAGCATCTCCTGCGTGACTCCCGTCAGGACCGTTGGCTCGTAGAACAGCGGCCCCAGATCCGGCCGGTGCCGTCCGCCGGTGACCAGTTGGGCTCCTTTGGCGAGCGCATCCTGGACGTGGCGGTCAACCCGTTCCAGTTGCGCCGGGCTGATGAGGGATCCCATGCCGATGTCCCAGTCCGGTCCGGGAGCCATGCGGATGCCTTTCACCGCGGCCGCGAAGGCGGCCAGGAAGCTGTCATGGACGTCTGTGTGCACGTAGATTCGTTCGATGCTGACGCACAGCTGTCCGGAGTTGGAAAAACAGGCGTGTACCGCGCCGGCGGCGGCTTTGCCCACATCCGCATCGGCCAGGACCAGCATGGGGTTCTTGCCGCCGAGTTCGGCCGAGAAGCCGATCAGCCGCTCACTGCACTGCCGCGCCACGGTCTTGCCGGTCTGCGAGGATCCGGTGAACATCAGAAAGTCGACCCGCGCGATCAAGGCAGGGCCAATTGCAGTGCCGGGCCCTGTGACCACTTGGAACAGGCCTGCGGGAAGCCCCGCCTGCCGGAGCAGTGTGAGCATCAGCAGGGCGGTGAAGGGCGTCTGCGAATCCGGCTTCAGGACGATGCCGTTCCCGGCCAGCAGGGCCGGGACGGCGTCCGAGACCGCAAGGGTCAGCGGGTAGTTCCAGGGGCTGATGACCCCCACCACTCCCTTCGGAAGACGGTGTTCGGTGGTGCGGGTCAGGACCGGGGCGGCGCCCTTCCGGCGGCGCGGCCCAAGGTGCCGTTCTGCGGTGCGCGCGTAGTAGTCCGCCGTCAGGACCACGTCCGCAAGTTCCTCAAAGGCGCTCAGCCGGGACTTGCCGCTCTCTGCCTGCACCAGGTCCAGGATGTCCTGCTCCCGGTCCAGCACCAGCCGGCGGAAGCGCCGGATCACCCGGCAACGGTCTTCGACGGAAACGCCTGCCCAGTACCGCTGCGCCACGCGGGCAGTTCCGACGGCGGCATCAACGTCGGGTGCGCTGCACACGGGCACTTCGCCCACAAGCGTGCCGTCAAAGGGTGCGTGCGAAGCCTGCGTCGGGGCGCCCGGTGCTGCCGCAACCAGCCTTGACAGTCCCGCGGCGAGATCCCGGCCCCGCGCGCTCAAGGCCGCCGTCCCGGGCTGTTGTTCGTGGAGTTGGTCCGCCATGTCACGCCCCCGCAGCGGTGTGCCCGGCCAGCGTTCCAGGGGTGAGCCCTGTGCCGGGGTTGAGGCGCGGAGCGAGCTGCTGCCGGAGCCAGGCCTTAACCAGCCGTTCCCAGCGCTCGGGGTCCACATTCCATTCCTTGGTGTGCCGTGCGTGGTTGAACGTCTCGAACGTGACCATCTCCGGGTTCCGTTCGGCCAGGAGCGCGGACGGTCCGTAGGGCACGTACTCGTCGTCAACGCTGTGGATGATCAGCGTGGGTGTCCGCAGCTCCACGGCCCGGGACACCCAATCCATGACCTTCAGGTCCACCGGTGCCGACAGGCCGGTCAGGCGGCGCCCCAGCGGGTGGCCCAGCATCAGCTGCCCGTAGCGGCCCACCAGCGACGGAATCCGGTTCAGCTGTGCATGGTGCGCCAACACGGTCACCCAGTCGATCACGGGTGCGTCAAGCACCATGGCCCGGATCAGGTGCCGGTACCGGGAAAGGTCCGCGGTCTGCAGGCAGATGGCCCCTCCCATGGACCAGCCGAACAGGACAATTTCCTCGGCCCCCTCGGCCAGCGCATACTCAATGGCGGCTTCGATGTCCTGCCACTCCGTAGAGCCCAGGCCGTACCGTCCGTCATCGGCCGACGGCGCCAGCCCGTCGTTGCGGTAGGACACCAGCAGGCTGGTCAGGCCCAGCTCCAGTGCCGGTCCCACCGCCCGCAGCGCTTCCTGCCGGGTGGCTCCGCGGCCGTGCACCATGATGGCCCAGGTGCGGGCTGTCCCCTTGGCCCGGACCAGCCAGGCCGGCGCTTCCCCGCGCTCCACGGGTATCAGCACGTCCTCGGCAGGAATTCCGACGGCGGCCGGGTCAGGGTAGGTGGCGCCGCTCCACCATCCCCAACGGGCCGTGGACAGGTCGCCGCTGTAGACGGCTTCGACCTCGCGCAGGACCGTGCGTTCGGCCGGCGAGTAGGAGATGATGCGGCCGATCCGCGCGTGGCCCTTGCCGCCGTCGAAAAAGAATCCGTAAACCCCATCCACGGTGGTGTCGTCATTGGCGGCCAGGATCACCTGCTGCTTCTGCCCGTCCCGGATTACGGCCAGCAGTTCCTTGTCCGCTGCCCGTTGCCGGGCCGGGGTAATGACGCGGCGGGCAAAGTACACGGCGAGCGCGGACGAACCGGCGCCCAGCAGGCTGGCCACGGAGCCGCCGGCGACAGCTCCGCCGATGGCCCACTTCGCCCCCGGCGACATTCCGCCGGAATCCCTGGTGGTTGCAGTCATTGCAGGGCGCGCTCGCCGGAAAGGTGCCATGGGACTATTCTTACCGGCGTTGCCGCCGATACCCGCATTCCCGGACAGGAACGGCACGGCGGCGCACGGCTCTCCGGTCGTGTTCCGGCACTTTCCGCAAGTGCGGTGCAGGCGCCCCCGAGCGGCGCTAGGCTAAGGCCATGAGTGATCCGATCATCATCCTGACCGAAGAACCCCTGGGCGCGGACGACCGCGTGAACATTGAACGGCTGGTGGATGGGTCGGACAGCCGGCTGCTGGTCCTGGTCCCTGCGAACACCGAGCGCCACCTGCTCGTGGACTTCCTCGAAAACCTCTCCATGCTGGACGTTGCCAAGGCATTCCGGGAACTCGCCGGCCGCAACCCGGACGCCGCCGCCGAGCGGGCGCACGCGGATGAAACGCTCGCCACCTCGCTTGCCGCGCTGGAGGGCCTGGGCTCGGGTGTGAGCGGCCAGGTGGTGGAGGGGAAGGCGGTGGACGGCCTTGTGGCGAAGGTCCGGGAAACCGGCGCCTCGCAGGCCGTGGTGATCACCAGGCCGCATGCCGTGGCCGATACCTTCCACACCGACTGGGCCAACAAGGCGCAGGACCAGCTCGGTGTCCCTGTGCTCCACCTGTACGCGGGCTCGGGATTTATCGGCGACTCCTGAGCGTTGGGAATGCTATGAGCATCTTTGGAAACAGCATCTTCGGTAACAAGTCGGCAGGCGTTGTTGGCGGGGCACCGGCCAATGCCACGCAGGACCCTGCCCGGCATGACACTGCCACACAGGACACCCCTCAGCAGGACACCGGCATCCCGGAAACTACCGTCAGGAAGAGCGATGAACAGTGGCGGGAGGAACTGACGCCGGAGGAGTACCACGTGCTGCGGCAGGCCGGAACCGAGCGCCCTTACACCGGTGAGTACTGGGATACCCACACAGAGGGTGTGTATCAGTGCCGGGCGTGTGGCGCCGAACTGTTCACCAGCAACGAAAAGTTTGACTCGCACTGCGGCTGGCCTTCCTTCTGGGCTCCGCTGGCTGAGGGGAATGTGCGCTACATCCACGACAGGACCCTGGGCATGGAAAGGATTGAGGTGCGGTGCGCGTCGTGCGACTCGCACCTGGGCCACGTCTTTGCGGGCGAGGGGTATGGAACGCCTACCGACCAGCGCTACTGCATCAATTCGGTGTCACTCCGGCTGGTGGCCAGGGATGATGCCGGGGAAAGTACGCCGGAAAGCTGAGCCGGAGAGGGCAGCGTTCCGGGACTGATCCCACAGCGGAGGGACAGTCTCGATCCTTCCCGGAAACCATCGAGGCTAAGCGTTTCTTACGAATGAGTTGTTTTGGCATAAGTCCTGCTGGTTGCTTGTTACGCTCACCGGAGAAGCAAGCAACCAGAAAGGCAGCCGACGATGACAGAGACCCTGACCACCGCCGTCACCGGGATTTCCGCACAGGACCACGACTGGCTCCGGCTCAAGGCCGCCGCCACCGCACTGCAGGCGCTCCAGGTCCAGGACGGGTCCGTCCCCAACCCCGCGGACCACGGGGAGGCAGCGCAGTACGTGGATGCCATTGTGGCCGCCATCCGGGCCCTGGCCCCCGCCTTTCCGCACGACGCCGACTACCTGGACGCCGCCTGCAAAGACTTCGAGGCATGGGCCGCCGGCGGCTTTCCTGTCCCCGACTTCCTCTCCTCGCTCCTGGCCTTCCAGCCGCAGGAGCACCGCCGCGACGGGCTGCAGCACCTTGTGGTGTTCCCGATGTACACCCAGAACGGCAGCAGCAACAGGCTGGTGGAGGCTGTGCTGGTGGAGGTCATCTGGCCCGAATTCATCGCCGGACTGGAGGCCGGGGACTACTCGAACAAGCTGTTCGTCCCCATCCGGTTCGTCGACTTCACTCCCGGCTACGACACGAACTCGGCCGTCCTCTTCCCCGAGACTGTGGCCGTCAGCCAGACCCCCACGTTCACATGGGGCGCCATCTTTGCCGACCGTGAAGCCGCCCGGTTCCGCCGCGTGCTGAAGGCCGCCGCGGAGATCACGGCCCTGGAGCTGCCGGAGGCCGCCGCGGAACTGCTCGCGGACCAGGACCTCACCGAGGCCACCTTCGTGATGTGGGACCTGATCCACGACCGGACGCATATGCGCGGGGACCTGCCGTTCGATCCGTTCATGATCAAGCAGCGGATGCCCTACTTCCTGTATTCGCTGGAAGAACTGCGCTGCGACCTCACGGCCTTCCGCGAATCGGTGCGGATCGAAAGGGACGACGACGCCGACCCCGACGCACGGCGGCACGCGAAGCTCGTACAGTACGCAATCATCTTCGACCGCATTTTCCGCTTCGCCATCACCGGCAGCCGGGTCCGCAACTACGATGGCCTGGGCGGCCAGCTCCTCTTTGCCTGGCTGCACCAGCACCACGTGCTGCACTGGACGGATACCCGGCTTACCATCGACTGGGATGAGGTGGCGGACGCCGTGATCGCCCTGGGTGCCAGCATCGACGAACTCTACTGGCGGTCCATTGACCGTCCCAAGACCGCCCACTGGCTGGCGGCCTACCAACTGGTTTCGGCCACCGTCACGCCCAACCCCGCCTCCGTCTGGGCCAAGGGCCCGGACGCGCTGCCGTTGGCGGGGACGCCCCGCGGACTCACGGACCAGGTGCTGGACGACGAGTTCCCGCTGTCCATGTTCTACGAGGCACTGGAGAAGAAGATGCGCCCAGTCATTGAGTCCACCGCCGGGATCACCGGCCGCTCCGCGCTGTGAGCAGCGCCGGTCCGGCCGGGGGCGCGCCCTCCGCCCGGCCGCTCACTGTCCTGGTGGCCGGCGGCAGCGGCGCGTCGGGAATCGCCGTGGCGCGGGCACTGGCCGCCGCGGGGCACCGGGTGGCCACGGCGGGCTCCGACCAGGCCCGGATCACGGAGGCAGCGCGGAAAGCGGGCGACGGCGTCAGTCCCTTTGCGTGCGACCTGGCGGTTTTGGCGGACGTCCGGCGGCTTCGCGACGACGTCACCGGCGCCTTGGGGGCGGTGGACGGCGTGATCCACCTGGTGGGCGGCTGGCGCGGGGCCAAGGGCATCGCGGACCAGTCCGACGACGACTGGGATTTCCTGGAACGCGGCGCCATCACCACGCTGCGCAACGTGTCACGCGTCTTTTTCGACGACATCGCCGCCTCCACGTCGGGAAGGTTTGCGATGGTTTCATCCACTGCCCTGGATCAGCCCGCCGCAGCGGTCGCCAGCTACGTGGCGGCGAAGGCCGCCGCGGAAACCTGGACCATGGCCATGGCCGATGGCTTCCGCCAGGCCTCAGGGAGCAGCGGGAGCCCGGCGGCCGCCACCATCCTGGTGGTCAAGGCGCTGGTGGACGATGACCTGCGCCGCGCCCATCCCGAGCGGAAATTCCCGGGGGCAACGGACGTAACTGACCTGGCTGCCGCCGTCGTCCGGCTTTTCACCACTCCGTCCGCCGAACTCAACGCCGCCCGGCTCCGGCTGGCGGACTGACCGCCTGTCTGGCTTTACCTGGCGTGGCAGTACCTAAACTGAAAGCGTGAGCAACCCTATGACCACCACAGCAGAAACCCGTGCGGCGCTGCGGCTGCATGATCCCAACGTGCGCGGATTTGCCTCCGACAACTACTCCGGGGTCCACCCGGAAGTCCTGGCAGCCCTTGCCGCAGCCAATGGCGGACACCAGGTCTCCTACGGCGAAGACGACTACACCGCGCGGCTGCAGGAACTGATGGTTGACCACTTCGGCCCAGGCATCGAATGCTTCCCCGTCTTCAACGGCACCGGCGCCAACGTCCTGTCGCTGCAGTCCCTGCTCCCCCGCTGGGGTGCCGTGGTATGCGCCTCCACCGCCCACATCAACATGGACGAGAACGGGGCACCGGAACGCATCGGCGGCCTCAAACTCCTGCACGTGCCCACGCCGGACGGGAAACTGACTCCTGAACTGATCGACCGGGAGGCCTGGGGCTGGGGTGACGAGCACCGAGCCCAGCCGCTCGCCGTCTCCATCACCCAGACCACGGAACTGGGCACCTGCTACACGCCGGAAGAAGTCCGTGCCATCGCCGACCACGCGCACGCCAGGGGCATGAAGCTGCACATGGACGGGGCGCGGCTGGCCAACGCGGCAGCCCACCTGGGCGTGCCCCTGCGCGCATTCACCCGGGACGCCGGCGTCGATATCCTCTCCTTCGGCGGCACCAAGAACGGGCTGCTCTTCGGCGAAGTAGTGGTGGCACTGAACCCGGAAGCCGCCCACGGCCTGGTCTACCTGCGCAAGATGGACATGCAGCTGGCCTCCAAGATGCGTTTCATGTCCGCCCAGTTCATCGCCCTCCTGGAAGGCGACCTGTGGCTGCGCTCGGCCGCACACGCCAACGCCATGGCCACCCGGCTGCGTGCCGCCGTCGACACCATTGAGGGCGTCCGGCCCACCCAGGAAACCGAATCCAACGGAGTCTTCGCCATCCTTCCCCCCGGTACGGCGGACCGTCTGCGGAAGTCCTTCCGGTTCTACGACTGGGATGAGGCGAAAGGGGAAGTCCGGTGGATGTGTTCCTTTGACACCACGGAGGAGGACGTCGATACCTTTGCTGCCGCGATCCGCCATGAGCTCCGGGAATACCGCGCCGGCCAGGCCGGGTGAGCGGCCGCCGACGGCGAGCCTTCCTGCCCCGGCCCGTCCCGCCCCGTAATCTGCCAAGGTGAACGCACTGGACCAGGTTCCCCCGGATTTTCTCCACGCCTTGGGAACCCTCAGGAAAGCCCGCTGCCGGAAGGAACTTCGCCTCGCGGAGATCCCAGCCCCCGCGCGGCTGGCACCCTTCGCCGTCGCGCTGGGCGCAGAGGTGATGGCACCGGGCGCCGCAACCCCGGCCACGCCGGTCCACGGACCTGCGGCCATGGCGTTTGCCGCCGCATCCGGAACGGCCGCCCCGGGACCGGCGGACGAGGACGAAACGGAGCTGGCCACCGGACGCTTCATCCTGCTGCACGATCCGGATGGCTCGGCGGTCTGGGACGGCGAGTTCCGGATTGTCACCTACATCCGTGCAGAGCTGGAACCGGAAATGGGCAACGACCAGATGCTGGGAACCGTGGCGTGGACCTGGCTGGTGGAGGCGTTGGAAAACCACAAGGCGGCATACCGGGCAGCCGGCGGCACCGCCACCCGCGTCCTCTCCGAAAGCTTCGGGACACTGGCCGGGCGGCCCGGGTCCATCGACATCGAACTCCGGGCCTCCTGGACGCCCGCTTCCTCCGACGTCCAGGCCCACCTTGAGGCCTGGTCCGACATGGTGTGCACGTTCGCCGGCCTGCCGCCGCTCCCCGACGGCGTCACCGCACTCCCACCCCGTCGGCGAAGCCAGCAGAACGGTTATGGGGCAGCCCGGTAAACTGGGGGCATCATGACCCCAAACATTCCGGAAAACACCACGGCCGGCGTCCCGGCTGCTGCTGCCGCATCCCACATCACGGTGGAGGGCTTTGACAGCCCCATCCCCGAAATCATCGACCTTGACTCCCCCCGGGACGGCGTTCCGCTGGTCATCGAAACTGCGTCCGGCCTGGAGCGGTGTGCCGCGGCCATTGCCGCCGGCACCGGACCCGCCGGCGTGGACGCCGAGCGCGCATCAGGTTTCCGCTACGGACAGCGCGCCTTCCTGGTCCAGATCCGCCGCGAGGGCGCCGGAACCTGGCTGATCGATCCCGAACCGTTCGAGAACCTGGACATCATCAACGACGCCCTGCGGGGCGTCGAATGGATCCTGCACGCCGCCACCCAGGACCTGCCCTGCCTTTCCGAGCTCGGGATGTGGCCGGACAAGCTCTTTGACACCGAACTCGCCGCGCGCCTGGCCGGGCTGCCCCGGGTAGGCCTGGCCGCCGTCATCGAGCAGCTGCTGGGATTCGGGCTTGCCAAGGAACACTCCGCGGCCGACTGGTCCACCCGGCCCCTGCCGGAGCCCTGGCTGCGCTATGCCGCCCTGGACGTGGAAGTCCTGACCGAACTGCGTGAGGAACTTATCGAGCTGCTGGAGGCGGACGGGAAACTGGAGTACGCCCAGCAGGAATTTGCGGCAATCCTCGCAGCGGGCATCGCTCCCCCGCGCGTTGACCCGTGGCGGAAGACCTCGGGCCTGCACCAGATCCGGGACCGCCGCCAGCTGGCCGCAGTCCGCGAACTGTGGCTGGAACGCGACTCGCTGGCGCAAAAACGCGATGTGGCACCGGGCCGGCTGCTCCCCGACTCGGCCCTCGTCGCCGCGGCGAAGGCCATGCCCGCCACCGTCCCACAGCTGCTCACCACCAAGGGGTTCCACGGGCGCGCTGCCCAGCGCGAAGCGCCGCGGTGGCTGCGCTGCATCGCGGCCGCCCGGGACCTGGAGGACCTGCCACCCCTGCACCTGGCCACCAACGCCCCGCCGCCGCCGCGGGTCTGGGCCGACCGCGATCCGGAAGCCGCTGCCCGCCTGGCCACGGCCCGGCCCCTGCTCCAGGCGAAAGCCGAGGAATTGAACCTCCCGCTGGAGAACCTCCTGACGCCCGACTACCTCCGGCGCGTGGCCTGGCGGCCGCCCGCGGACGTCACTGAAGACTCGATTTCCGCGGAATTGCGGACCCTGGGCGCCCGCCCGTGGCAGGTGGAACTCACGGCTCCGCTGATCTCCGCCGCCTTCCTGGACCCGCAGCCGCTTCCACCCAAGGAACCCAAACAGGCCGCTGCGGCGGCCGGCCAATAACCTTTTCGCGTCAGCCCTTGCAGGCTAAGTTACTCACGAGTAACATCGGTGTGACCGACGCCAGGTGAGTGCCGCACTCCGGCATGCGCCCGGCGCTACGTCTCGATGAGGAGTTACACGTGAGCCAGCACGGAAGCGGCGCATCCCCGCGCACTGTCCGCGACGTCGTCTTTGTGGACGGCATCCGCACACCCTTCGGCAGGGCCGGCGAGAAAGGAATTTACGCCGGAACCCGGGCCGACGACCTGATCGTGAAGTGCATCCGCGGCCTCCTTCGCCGCAACCCGTCCCTGCCTTCGGAGCGGATCGATGAGGTGGCCATTGCCGCCACCACCCAGACCGGCGACCAGGGCCTCACCCTGGGCCGGACCGCCGCGCTGCTGGCCGGTCTCCCCCGGACGGTCCCCGGCTTCGCCATCGACCGGATGTGCGCCGGTGCCATGACGGCCGTCACCACCACGGCCGGCGGCATCGGATTCGGCGCCTACGACGTGGTGGTTGCCGGCGGAGTGGAACACATGGGCCACCACCCCATGGGCTCCGGCGCCGACCCCAACCCCCGGTTCATGTCCGAGCGGCTGGTGGACCCGGCAGCCCTGAACATGGGAAACACGGCCGAGAACCTGCACGACCGCTTCCCCGCCATCACCAAGCAGCGCACCGATGCCTACGCGGTGGCCTCGCAGGACAAGCTGGCAGCCGCCTACCGGGACGGCAGGATCCAGCCGGACCTGGTTCCCGTTGCCGCCCGGAAGCCGGGCGAGGGCTGGACCGTCCACAGCAAGGACGAACCGCCGCGCCCGGGCACCACCATGGACGACCTGGCCGCCCTGCGCACGCCGTTCCGGGCCCACGGCCGGGTTACTGCCGGAAACGCCGCCGGGCTGAACGACGGCGCAACCGCCGCTGTCCTTGCCTCCTCCGAGGCCGCCGCAGAGCTGGGGCTGCCCGTGAAGATGCGGCTGGTGAGCTACGCCTATGCGGGGGTGGAGCCCGAGGTGATGGGCATCGGCCCCGTCCCGGCCACCGAGAAAGCACTGAAGAACGCCGGGCTGACCATCGGGGACATCGGCCTGTTCGAGATCAACGAGGCGTTCGCCGTCCAGGTCCTGAGCTTCCTTGACCACTACGGCATCGCCGACGACGACCCCCGGGTCAACCGGTACGGCGGCGCCATCGCCGTGGGGCACCCCCTTGCCTCCTCCGGTGTCCGGCTGATGATCCAGCTGGCCCGCCAGTTCGAAGAGGACCCCTCCGTGCGGTACGGGATCACCACCATGTGCGTGGGCCTTGGCATGGGCGGCACCGTGATCTGGGAGAACCCGCACCACCCCGACTACAGCGGAACCCCCTCCGGGAAGACCGCCGCCGTTTCCGAAGGAGCCATGGCATGAGCGCCGCAGATTACCGCAAGTTGGCGGACCTTTTCCCCAACGAAACCGTGACCCACTCCTATGTGCAGGACATCGCCCTGCCAGGCACGGCGGGCAGGCCCAGCCCGGGCACCTTTGCCCTCGTCACCCTGGACAACGACCTGGACCACACCAAACCCACCACCCTGGGCCCCAACACCCTGGTGGAGCTCGGCACCGTCCTGGAGGGCCTGCGCGACCGTGCGGCCCGTGGCGAGATTGTGGGCGTCGGTGTGACCGGCAAGCCGCATTACCTGGTGGCGGGCGCGGACCTCTCCGCCGTGAAGTCGCTGGAAAAGCGTGAGCACGGGCTGTGGATGGCACAGCTGGGCCACGACGTCTATGCAACCCTGGCAAACCTTGGCGTCCCCAGCTTCGCCTTCATCAACGGCGCCGCGCTGGGCGGCGGCCTGGAAATCGCCCTGCAGTCCACCTACCGCACGGTGTCCACGGGGGCGGGTGCCCTGGCGCTTCCGGAAGCCTTCCTTGGCCTGGTGCCCGGCTGGGGCGGCGTCTACATCCTTCCCCGCCTGGTGGGCCCGGAAAATGCCGTAAAGGTCATGATCGAAAACCCGCTCAGCAACAACCGCCCCCTCACCGGTGCGCAGGCATTCGGCATGGGCATCGCCGACGCCCTCTTCGAGCCTGCCGACTTCCTGGAACAGTCGCTGGCCTGGGCGGCCGGTGTCATCTCCGGTGAGGTGGTCCCGGAGCGGGCCAACGCCGTCGACCCTTCCTCCCCTGACGCGGCAACCCGCTGGGCCGCCGCGGTGGACGCGGGGCGGGCCTTCGTCGAGGCCAAGACCTCCAACGCCTCCCCAGCCCCAGCCAAGGTCCTGGACATCCTCGAGGCAAACCGCACCATGATAGCGGCGGAGTCCGCCGCGCTGGAATGCGACACACTGGCCGGGCTGATGCAGACGGATGAGTTCCGCTCTACCGTCTACGCCTTCCTCGACCTGGTGCAGAAGCGTGCCAAACGCCCGGCCGGCGCCCCTGACCGCAAGCTGGCCCGGCCCGTCACCAAGGTGGGCGTGGTGGGCGCCGGACTGATGGCCGGCCAACTGGCCCTGCTTTTTGCCCGCCAGCTGAAGGTGCCCGTGGTCCTGACCGACATCGACCAGGCGCGCGTGGACAAAGGCGTTGCGTACGTCCACGCCCAGGTGGACAAGCTGCTGGCCAAGCAGCGCCTAAGCCAGGACGCGGCCAACCGGACCAAGGCGCTGGTGACGGGCTCGGTGTCAAAGGACGCCTTCGCTGACGCCGACTTCGTGATCGAGGCCGTCTTCGAGGAACTGCACATCAAGAAGCAGGTCTTCGTCGAGCTGGAAGGCATCGTGGCGCCGGAGTGCATCCTGGCCACGAACACGTCCTCGCTCTCCGTGACGGAAATGGCCGCGGACCTGCAGCATCCCGAACGGCTGGTGGGCTTCCACTTCTTCAATCCCGTGGCTGTGATGCCGCTGCTGGAAATCGTGCGCGCCCCGCGCACGGACGATGCCGTGCTGGCCACCGCCTTCGAACTGGCCAAGGCGCTGAAGAAGAACGGCGTGCTGGTCAAGGATGCGGCCGCGTTCGTGGTCAACCGCATCCTGCTGAGACTCATGGGGGAAGTCACGGCGGCCTTCGACGAGGGCACCCCGGCGGAGGTGGCGGACGCCGCGTTGCGGCCCATGGGGCTGCCCATGACGCCGTTCACGCTGCTGGCCATGGTGGGCCTGCCCGTTGCGCAGCATGTCCAGGAGTCCCTGAACGCCGCCTTCGGCGACCGCTTCCCGGTCTCCGATAACCTCAAGAAGCTCATCGACAACAACGTCAAAGCACTGTGGGAGACCGCCCCGGACGGTTCGCGGACCATCCCCCAGTCCACGATTGAGCTGCTGTCCTTTGGCTCCAGCCCGTCCACGGCGGAGCAGGTGCTGCACCGCGTCCAGGATGCCCTGGCTGAGGAAATCGGCCTCATGCTGGACGAGGGCGTCGTCGCCGGACCCGAGGACATCGACCTGTGCATGATCCTGGGCGCGGGCTGGCCCATGTTCCTGGGTGGCATCACGCCGTACCTGGACCGGGTGGGGGCCGCGGAGCGGGTCAACGGCAGGCGTTTCCTGGCACCGGGCGTCGCGTCCCCCGCCGCAGGGTAACCGGCACCAGGCCGGCAGCCAGGACGGTGGGTGCTGCCTGTCAGGCCGGGGTCAGCCGGCCGCCGTCGAGCGTCAGGAGCCGGTGCGCCGCCGTCCGTGCGTAGCCCAGGTCATGGGTGACCAGCACGACGGCGGCGCCCGCCGCTGCTGCCGATCCGACGGCGGCGTCCAGCAGGGCCAGCCCGTCCCCGTCCAGTGCCACGGTAGGTTCGTCCAGCGCCAGGACGGCGGGCCTGCGCGCCAGGACGGTGGCCAGCGCCAGGAGGCGCCGGGCGGACGCCGGCAGCTCGGCGGGGTGCTCGTCGGCGGCCTCCGCCAGCCCCACGGCCTGAAGCGCCGCGGCGGCGCGGCCGGCAACCATGTCCCGGCCCACCAATCGCTCCAGCCCGAAGCTGACCTCCCGCAGTACGGTCCGTTCAAACAGCTGGTCGCGGGGCTGCTGGAACAACAGGCCCACGGATGCAGCGGTCCGTCCGACGGGGTCGCTTGAGATGTCGCTGCCGCTGACCAGGACAGTTCCCGCGGTGGGTCGCAGCAGCCCGTTGAAGTGCCGCAGGAGCGTCGATTTTCCGGCGCCGTTGGGCCCGGTGACCGCCACGATCTCCCCCGGGTGGACCTGCAGGCTGATGTCCTGCAGCACTGGGGTGCCTGTGTTCAGGCCGCCCGCCGGTGCCGCCCTGCCCCATCTTCTGCGGCTTTCTTTTCCGCGAACCTGCGGGTCCGGGTACGCGAAGGAGACGCCGCGGAGCTGCAGGGCAGCCGGCCCCGCCTGCCGGGCTGCAGGCCGCCTTGGCGGTACCGCGGACTCCGGCACGGCAGGACGCCTGATTGCCCGGGGCAGCACTGGCGGGACACCGCCATCGTTGGCATGCCCCGCTCCCATACCGGCGGGATGCCCCGCTGCCGTGACCATGCCCCCAGCCAGTACCACCCATGTGTCTGCGTCCAGGAGCAGGGGGTCGACCACCTGGCTGAGGATTACGATGGCGGTACCCCGCTTCAGCAGGTCCAGGACCAGGGTGGCAAGACCCTCCGCCCCTGCCGCGTCCAGGGAGGCGAAGGGCTCGTCCATGACCAGCACAGGAGGTCCGGCGATGATGGCGCAGCCGATGGCCAGCCGGCGGAGCTGGCCACCGGAAAGCGTCCCGGGGTCCTGGTCCAGCAGGCCCTGAAGTCCCAGCAGCCCGGCCGTGCGCTGCACCGCCGCCTGCATGTCACCACGCCCCGTACCGGCATTCTCCAGTCCAAACGCGAGTTCCTCCGCCACCGTGGCGCGGACGGTGGACAGCACGGCGCCGGGGTCCTGGGGGACAAAGCCCACGTGGCGGCCCCACTGGGCGGGATCGATCCGCGGGTCCCCCGCGCCGCCGGCAAACTCAAGGCGCGTGCCGGACAACTCAAGGAACCCTGCCAGCGATCCGTGGCCGCCCGGAGGCAGCCAACCGGCCAGCAGGCGGCCCAGGGTGGACTTCCCGCTTCCGGAGGCGCCCAGGATGGCCGTGAAAGAGCCCGGTGCAAGAGATATGGCGACATCCTGCAGGGCCGGGACCTGCCCGTCGTGGAAGGTGAAGTGCCGGATCCCGGCGGCCAGCACCGGCCTGCCTGACGTTGCCGCATCGCCGGCATTGCTGTCATTGCCCGCATTACTGTCATTGCCCGCATTACTGGCATTACTGGCATTGCCCGCATCACTGGCATTGCTTTGGCCGCGGGACACCATGGGCTCAGCCACCTGCGCCCGCCTGCACTACCCGGAGAACCACTGCCGCCAGGGCAGCGAGCACCAGCACGATGCGTACTGTCCGCTGCCGGCCGGAATCAGCCACCTCGCGGTAGCTGGTCCGCGGCCCGGTGTTGTTGAGTCCCCGGGCTTCCAGGGCGGCAGCACGGGTGCCGGCATCATCGATCAGGGAGAGGACCAGCGGAACGGCCTGCAGCCGGAACGCGCCCAGCCTGGACACCAGGCTGCGGGAGACCACCAGGCCGCGTGATTCCTGGGCCTGCCGGATCCGCTGCGCCCGGGCGGCGATGGCCGGCAGCAGGGTCAGGGTGGACGCCAGGACGAAGGCGAACCGGCCCTGTACGCCGCGGGCGGACAAGGCCGCCACGAGGTCGGGCACGCGGACGCTGAAGGAGAACAGCAGGAGGGCCAGGACCACGGCCGCCAGCTGCAGGAACCGCTGCCCGGCGAAGGCCAGGCCCTCCTGGGTGATACGGGCAGGTCCCCACTCTGCCAGGACGGTCCTGCCCTCCGGGAAGAACAGTCCGTGCAGCCACAGCAGCGACAGGCCAAGCGGGACCAGGACTGCCGCAGCCGCCGGGAGCACCCGCCGGGCCGTGCCGCCCGCCACGGACAGGCCAAGGCAGGCGGCAACCACGGCGAGGGACAGCGGCCAGGTGCCGGCCGCCGTCGTAATGGCCGCCGTGGCCGCGGCAGCCGTCAGCGACGTCAGCGGGTTAAGGCGTTCCCGCCTGGCCGGCGCTGCCGTCCTGCCTGCCGATGGTGCCGTCACAGCGTTGCGGTCAGCCCTTCCGTGCAGAATCCGGGGAGGTGCCCTGCGCGGGACCGTGCCCGGGCCCCTGTGCGGGAGCGTCAGCCGCGGCCTCCACGGGGGTGTTGCCGGCCAGGACCCGGTGGCGCCGCACGAAAGGGAACTGCAGGCGTGCCCTGCGGGGCAGCGCATAGACCAGGATGGCCACGACTGTGAACACGATGGCCTTGTCCATAGGGTCGGAGATCAGTGCCTGCTTGGTGATCGCGGCCAGGAGGGTGTCCCCCATGGCCCGGAAGGCGCTGACGATGGCCCCCGTGGCCACGCCGGAGGTGCCCCCGAAGACGAAGGCGGCCACCGGGGCGGACACCACGCCGGCGATGATTCCGGTGGCGAAACCGGCCACGGGAGCCAGGTAGAAGCGGCGGAAGAGGCCGTAGCGTGCTGCCAGCCCGGCCAGGCAGCCAATGAGCGCGGCGCCGGCTGCGAACGGAAGCACCGTGGGGTTGAAGAAGGACCAGACGATGCTGCTGAGCGCTCCGGTAGCGGCACCGGCGGCCGGGCCGGCCAGGACCGCGATCAACACCGTGCCGATGGCGTCGAGGTAGAAGGGAACCAGGGTGCTGCCAACGAACTGGCCGAGCACGATGTTCAGGACCAGGGCCACCGGAATGAGCACCAGGGTGGACGCGGGCAGCGTGGGCAGGAAGGCGACGATCAGCAGGACTGCGCCTGCCAGGAAGCCGGTGAGGGCGATCAGGGCCGATGCGCTGCCCGGACCTCCGGTGATGTCTGCCGGCTGGTTGAGCACCAGGTAGACATAGGTGGCCGCGATGGCCAGGGCGCCGAGGATCTCCAGCAGCCGGCGGCGGGCCGCCGGGCGTTCCTGGGACGGAAGCGTCAAAGAGGGCGATGACATGGGGAATGTTCCTTTGGGTGCAGGCAGTGGCCCGGCAGCGCCGGGCCGGAGTGTGGCTGCCTATGTCACCTCGGCAGCAGCCGACGGCAACTGCGCCGGGCCGGTCCGTGGCCCATTCTACCGGCCATCGTCCGGCAGCGTCCCGTGCCGGGTGGCCCGGTCATGACGGGTCCGCCCCTGCCCTGTCAGCCAACCCGGCGGGCCAGGCTTCCGATGGCGGACACGAGTTCGCGGAACGCCTGCTCCGGGTTGTTGCTGTCGACAATCCTGGCGTTTGGGGGTGTGCCCCAGAGCCCGCGGAAGTCGGCCACAGTGGTTCCCGCCAGGAGCGGCGAATCCGTTTCGACGTCCACGGTGGCGGTCCGCGCCGTGTACTCGAGCGTGCCTGCCGCGACTCCTGCGGCGAAGAAGTCGTGGACGTGGGCCAGGTATCCCTGGTCGTAGAGCCGGTGGAATTCAAAGTAGAACCGCAGGGCATCTGAAAGGTGCCTGATGAGGGTGTTGTCGGAGGTGCTGCGCCGCCCTTCCGGCTGTTCCGGGAGCAGCAGTTCGGGAACGCCGGCACCCGCGGCCCGGGCCAGCGCCGTGACGTGGGCCGGGTGCAGTTCCATGCGTTCGGTGGTGTCGAGGGAGCAGACGATGGGGAGTTTCTCCAGCGGCCTTCCCCGGTACGCGGCGTAGACCTCCTTGGCGGCGTGCGGATCCACGTGCGTGTTCCACTCGGCGGTGGGGGTGGTGTTGCCCTGGTGGTAGAAGGCGCCGCCCATGATTACTGCCTTGGCCAGTAGGTTGGGCAGTTCCGGTTCCTTGCGCAGGGCCAGGGCGAAGTTGGTCAGCGGTGCGGTGATGAGCGCGGTGAGCTCGCCTGGCCTGGCCCTGGCATGTTCGATCCAGAGGTCCACGGCGTCCCGGTCGCAGAGCCGCCCGGCGGGTTCGGGCAGCACGGCGTACCCGATCCCTTGCGGTCCGTGGGTCTCAGGGGTGGTGAGCAGCGGGATGGACAGGGGCTGGCGGGCACCAACCGCCACCTGGACCCCGGACCTGCCGCACAGTTCCAGCAGGGCCAGGGTGTTGCGGGCAACCTGGTCCGCGTCCACGTTGCCGGGAGAGGCCGTGACCGCCACGATCTCCGTGTCCGGGAGGGCGGCCAGGTAGGCAAGGGCCAGGGCGTCGTCGATCCCGGTGTCAACATCCAGGAGGTAGGCGGGCACGGCGGCCTAGAAGAGCGCGACCTTGGGCACTGCCGGGAAGATCCCGTCCAGGTCAGCCAGGTCTTCGGGCGTGGGGACCCAGTTCGCCGCTTCCGCGTTCTGCCTGACCTGCTCCGGCCTGGTGGCCCCTGCGATGACGCTGGCCACCGAGGGCTGGGCGGCAAGCCAGGAGAAGGCCACCTCGATTTCAGTCAGCCCGCGTTCCTTCGCGAAGGCGCTGAACCGGCCCAACTGGTCCCAGTCGGCGTCGTCCACCATGTTGGTGCGGGTGTGGCTGAGCCGGGACCCCTGCGGGGCATGGCCCGGTGAGTACTTGCCGGTGAGGAGTCCGTTGGCCAGCGGGAAATACGGCAGGACACCGAGCCCGAACTCCTCCGCGGCGGGCGTCACCTCAAGCTCGGCACGGCGGTCCAGGAGGTTGTAGTGGTTCTGGGTGGAGATGAAGCGGGCCGTGCCCAGTTCGCGGGCCACGTACTCCGCCTGGGCGATCTGCCAGCCGGAACGGTTGGAGTGGCCGATGTAGCGGACCTTGCCGCTGCGGACCAGGGTGTCCAGCGCCGCGAGGGTCTCATCGATGGGGGTCAGCGGATCCGGGGTGTGGAACTGGTAGAGGTCGATCCAGTCCGTGCCGAGGCGCCGCAGCGAGGCCTCCACCGCCTGGATGATGTAGCGCCGCGACCCGCGGGCGCCGAAGTCCGGCCCGCTGCCGCCCTTCATGTCCATGCCGAACTTGGTGGCCAGGACGACGCCGGAGCGCTTGTTTCCGAGGGCCTTGCCGAGCATGGTTTCGCTCAATCCGGGCTCCCGCCCATAGGTGTCGGCAACGTCGAAGAGGGTGATGCCGGCATCCACCGCTGCGTGGACGACGGCGTCCGTGGCGTCCTGCGTCTCGGTGGCGGTATTGGCGCGGCCAAGGTTGTTGCAGCCAAGGCCCACGGTGGAGACGGTCAGGCCGGATTTTCCAACGCGGCGGTAACTGGTCAAGGACGCCTCCTAGAGGGTGAAGTTGCTGGCGGGCTTGGCTGAGTGCTTGAGTTTGAAGTGGCCAGGGTCGCCGTAGGGGGCGGCGCCGATGCTGAGCTTGGTGAAGTCAAGGTCCTCGCCGCGGGCGCAGACTTTGATGGCGTTGACGGCCTTGTTCACGTCCGGGCAGAGGCAGAAGATGTTGAGCTTGTAGTCAGTGAATTCGGACCGCTCCACCGTGCCCAGGCCGCGCCAGGCGAGGTGGCTGATCAGGGCGTCCGTGGCCTTCTGCTCCAGGTAGCGGTCCCGGTCGGTGCCCTCCTTGGTCTTGAGCGCGAACTGCGCCACCACCCAGAACTGTTCCTCGGTGGGGATCTCGGCGTAGCCGTCCTCCGCGCACTGGGCTGCGAAGGCGTCCAGGAGGCCCTCCGCGGCAGCAGCATCCGGGACGTCGGTTTCCTCGGTTTTGCTCTGGTGCCCCACGGCGCCGAAGTTCATGACGAACTGGGAGTACTCCTCGTCGAACCAGGCCTCCCGGAAGTGGAGGGTGCCCTCGTCGTCGCGCTTGTAGACCCTGACAATGCCGCTCATTTACGTCCTTCTGTAAACCATTCGACGTCGGTGCCGTCGAATGGCGCCTGCTGTGCCTTCACGGCGTGGTAAAGCCCGTCCGCTGCGGCCTGGATGTCCTCAATCAGTTGCTGCGGGTAGCGCATGGAGACGCTGTGTTCGGCGAACTCGTCCTGGTCGTCGATGAAGACGCCGCGGTCAGCCGTCCGGATGACGTCCAGGTCCATGTCGATCACGTGGAACTCGGTCACCGCCGGCCGGATGTGTGTCCATTCGTGGCCCACCGCCAGGTCGATGTAGACCCGTACTCCCGCCGGATGCGCGGAGTCGTAGAACGTGGCCACCCAGTCACCCTCGCGCGGCACCAGCAGGACGGCGTCGGAGCGCGTGTAGAACGCGGCGCCGGGGCGGGAGCAGAACTCGTTGGTGCCCTGGAAGATCCACCACCCGTGCCGGTCTTCGCCCAGGTACCGGCCCGGCACCACCCAGTGGGCCTCGCCGTTCCACTTCCGGTTCCGGGAGACCACCAGCTGTCCCGGCTTTAGGCCGTTGGGAACGCGCGTGGTGGTGGTGTGCAGGACCGGTCCGGACTCCCCGGCGGGGCCGGGATACTTCAGCTCGTCCTCGTCCCTCACAGGATCGGGAGGCTGCCGGTGGTGGGGTGCTGCTGCCCGGGCAGGGGCCGCGCAAACGGAACCTTGGTTCCCAGGACCTGCGCAACGACGTCGTGAGTGATCTGCTGGGCGGTCAGCCCAACGCGCTCCAGCACCTGGTTGCGGGTGCCATGCTCCAGGAACTCGACGGGCAGGCCAACCTCGTTCAGGGCGGTGTCCACGCCTGCCGCCCGCATCTCCTGCCGGATGCGCGATCCCACGCCACCGGCGCGGACGCCGTCTTCGATGCAGATCACCAGCCGGTGGTGCGAGGCCAGCGCGATGATGGAATGGCGGACCGGGAGGACCCAGCGCGGATCCACTACGGTGGTGCTGATGCCCTGCGCCCCGAGCCGGTTGGAAACGTCGAGGGCCAGCTCGGACATCGCGCCGACGCTGACGATCAGGACGTCGTTCTCGGTGGAGCCGGAGGGGCGGCGGGCAAGGATGTCCACGCCGTCGCTCAGCCGCTCCAGCGCCTCGACCGCCGGACCAACAGAGCCCTTGGAGAAGCGGACCACGCTGGGGGCGTCGCTGATGGCCACCGCTTCGCGCAGTTCCTCCCGGAGCCGGGTGGCGTCGCGGGGCGCGGCCAGGTGGAGGCCGGGGACGATCTGGACCATGGCCATGTCCCACATGCCGTGGTGGCTGGCACCGTCCGGGCCGGTGACCCCCGCGCGGTCCAGGACAATGGTGACGCCTGCCTTGTGCAGGGCGACGTCCATCAGCAGTTGGTCGAAGGCGCGGTTCAGGAAAGTGGCATAGACGGCAACCACCGGATGCAGCCCGCCAAAGGCCATGCCGGCGGCCGCGGTGAGCGCATGCTGTTCGGCGATCCCGACGTCGATGACGCGCTCGGGGTGCTTGGCCGCAAATTTGTGCAGGCCCACCGGGATCAGCATGGCGCCGGTGATGCCGACAATGTCCTCGCGCTCGTCGGCGATGGCGGCGATCTCATCGGCGAAGACGGAGGTCCAGGACTGGGCGCCCCCACTGCCGGTTGGTTCGCCGGTCTCGGGGTCGATGATGCCGACGGCGTGGAACTGGTCTGCTTCATGGGCCCGGGCAGGAGCGTAGCCGTGGCCCTTCTCCGTCATGGCGTGGACGATGACAGGGCCGCCGTAGTTCCTGGCGGTGGAGAGCGCGTGTTCCATGGCCTGGAGGTTGTGCCCGTCCACCGGACCGATGTATTTCATGCCCAGGTCCTCGAACATGCCCTGCGGGGCCCACCAGTCCTTGATGCCCTTCTTCATGGCATGCAGGCTCTTGTAGGTGAACTGGCCCACCGGGCCGCCGTTCTGGAGTTTCTTCTTCCACCAGTCCAGTGCGCCCTCATACGCCGGCGCGGCGCGGAAGGAGTCGATGGTGGGGCGCAGGGAGGCAAGGTAGTCGGCGAATCCGCCGACGGTGGGTGCGTAGGAGCGGCCGTTGTCGTTGACCACGATGACCACGCGGCGCTTCTTGTCCGCGGCGATGTTGTTGATGGCTTCCCAGGCCATCCCGCCGGTGAGGGCGCCGTCGCCCACGATGGCGACGACGTGCCTGTCGCCTTCTCCCGTGAGCTGGCGGGCGCGGGAGATGCCGTCGGCCCAGGACAGGGAGGAGGATGCGTGGGAGCTTTCGACGATGTCGTGCTCCGATTCGGCCCGCGCGGGGTAGCCGGAGAGTCCGCCTTCCTGGCGAAGGGTGCTGAAGTCCTGGCGTCCGGTCAGCAGCTTATGGACGTAGGACTGGTGGCCCGTGTCGAAGACGATGCTGTCGCGGGGCGATTCGAAAATGCGGTGCACGGCCAGCGTCAGCTCCACGACGCCGAGGTTGGGTCCGAGGTGGCCGCCCGTCTGGGAAACGTTAGTGATCAGGAATTCCCTGATCTCCGAGGCCAGCTGTTCCAGCTGTTTCTCGGTCAACTCGTTCAGGTCCTGCGGATTCCGGATGGTGTCCAAGATTCCCAATGACCCCTCCTTCGGGTGGTAGACGTGCCGTTTAACTCTAACGCCTTGGCTTGGCTGCAAAGCCGAAGCCCCGGCTGGTCGGTGACCGGCCGGGGCTTCGGGAGGATGGTGCCTGCTGGCAGTTACCGCTAGTTGGCGGAGATCTGGCGCAGCACGTACTGCAGGATGCCGCCGTTGCGGTAGTAGTCCGCTTCACCCGGCGTATCGATGCGCAGGACGGCGTCGAACGACTTCGAGGAGCCGTCCTCGGCGGTGGCGGTGACCTTCAGGGTCTTGGGCGTGGTGCCCTCGTTCAGGGCAGTGACGCCCTCCACCGAGAAGGTTTCCGTGCCGGTCAGGCCCAGGCTGGCAGCGTTCTCCCCGGCCGGGAACTGCAGCGGCAGGACGCCCATGCCGATCAGGTTGGAGCGGTGGATGCGCTCGTAGCTTTCGGCGATGACAGCCTTGACACCCAGCAGGGCGGTACCCTTGGCGGCCCAGTCACGGGACGAACCGGAGCCGTACTCCTTGCCGGCCAGGACCACCAGCGGGGTGCCGGCTGCCTGGTAGTTCTGCGCGGCGTCGTAGACGTAGGCCTGCGGGCCGTCAGCCTGGGTGAAGTCGCGGGTGAAGCCACCCTCAACACCGTCCAGGAGCTGGTTCTTGATGCGGATGTTCGCGAACGTACCGCGGATCATCACCTCGTGGTTGCCACGGCGCGAGCCGTAGGAGTTGAAGTCCTTGCGCTCCACGCCGTTGGCCAGCAGGTACTGGCCGGCGGGGGTGTCGGACTTGAACGAACCGGCCGGTGAGATGTGGTCGGTGGTGACGGAGTCGCCGAGCTTCAGCAGCACGCGGGCGCCGGTGATGTCCTTGACCGGTTCCGGCGTCGCCTGCATGCCCTCGAAGTACGGGGGCTTCCGGACGTAGGTGGAGTTCGGATCCCAGGCGAAGGTGTCGCCAGCCGGGGTGTCCAGTGCCTTCCAGCGGTCGTCGCCGTCGAAGACGCCCTCGTAGCCCTTGGCAAACATTTCCTTGTCGATCGAGGAATCGATGACCTGCTGGACCTCAACGGGGTTGGGCCAGATGTCCTTCAGGAAGACGTCGTTGCCGGCCTCGTCCTTGCCGAGCGCGTCGGTCTCGAAGTCGAAGTCCATGGAACCGGCCAGGGCGTAGGCGATGACCAGCGGCGGGGACGCCAGGTAGTTCATCTTGACGTCCGGGTTGATCCGGCCTTCGAAGTTGCGGTTGCCCGACAGGACGGCGCTGACGGCGAGGTCGTTGGCCTGGATGGCCTCGGAGATCTCGGGTTCCAGCGGGCCGGAGTTGCCGATGCAGGTGGCGCAGCCGTAGCCCACGATGTAGAAGCCGAGCTTCTCCAGGTAGGGGGTCAGGCCGGACTTTTCGTAGTAGTCGGTGACAACCTTCGAACCCGGGGCGACTGAGGTCTTGACCCACGGCTTGGCGGTGAGGCCCTTTTCGACGGCGTTGCGCGCCAGGACGGCGGCGGCCAGCATGACCGAGGGGTTGGACGTGTTGGTGCAGGACGTGATGGACGCGATGGTGACCGCGCCGTGGTCCAGCTCGAACTCGCGTCCGTCAGCCATCTTCACGGGAACCGGGCTGGTGATCCGCCCGGCGCCGCCGTGGGCCGCCGAATACTTCGGCGGTTCGCGGTCGGTGTCGGAGACGTGGGTTCCGCCGGAGGTGAAGGACGGGGCGTCGGAGGCCGGGAAGCTCTCTTCGAGGGACTCGTCCAGGGTGCCCGCGTTGGCGTCATGGGACACGTAGTTCTTGAGGTCGTGGCGGAACTCGTCCTTGGCCTCGGTCAACTCGATGCGGTCCTGCGGGCGCTTGGGGCCTGCAATGGACGGGACAACGGTGGACAGGTCCAGCTCCAGGTACTCGGAGAACTTGATGTCGCGCGACGCGTCGTGCCACAGGCCCTGTTCCTTCGCGTACGCCTCCACGAGGGCGACGTTCTGCTCGGAGCGGCCGGTGAGGCGCAGGTAGTCCAGGGTGACGTCGTCGATCGGGAACATGGCAGCCGTGGAGCCGAACTCCGGGCTCATGTTGCCGATGGTGGCGCGGTTGGCCAGCGGCACCGCTGCGACACCCTCGCCGTAGAACTCCACGAACTTGCCCACCACGCCGTGCTTGCGGAGCATCTCGGTGATGGTCAACACTACGTCGGTTGCGGTGGCGCCGGCGGGGATGCTGCCGCTGAGCTTGAAACCCACAACGCGCGGGATCAGCATGGAGACGGGCTGGCCGAGCATGGCGGCCTCGGCTTCGATGCCGCCCACGCCCCAGCCCAGCACGCCCAGGCCGTTGACCATGGTGGTGTGGGAGTCGGTGCCTACGCAGGTGTCAGGGTAGGCACGCAGGACGCCGCCCACTTCGCGGGTCATGACGGTGCGGGCCAGGTACTCGATGTTGACCTGGTGCACAATGCCGGTTCCCGGGGGAACCACCTTGAAGTCGTCGAATGCGGTCTGGCCCCAGCGCAGGAACTGGTAGCGCTCACCGTTGCGCTGGTATTCGATCTCCATGTTGCGCTCCAGCGCGCCGGAGTTGCCGAAGGCATCGATCTGGACCGAGTGGTCGATAACCATCTCGGCCGGCGCCAGCGGGTTGACCCGCTTGGGGTCGCCGCCCAGTTCCTTGACGGCTTCACGCATCGTCGCCAGGTCAACCACGCAGGGAACGCCGGTGAAGTCCTGCATGATCACGCGTGCCGGCGTGAACTGGATTTCTGTATCGGGCTCCGCATTCGGATCCCAGCCTGCCAAAGCGCGAACGTGATCGGCAGTGATGTTCGCGCCGTCCTCGGTCCTCAGCAGGTTTTCAAGCAATACCTTGAGGCTGAACGGAAGGGCTTCTGCACCTTCAACGGAGTTCAACCGGAAAATTTCGTATTCGGTTCCGGCTACATTAAGTTTGCCTTTTGAACCGAAGCTGTCCACAGTGCTCATCGCAGGACTCCTCTCGCAACAGTTTCATCTTTGTCGCGCGGTTGACCGCCTGCTAGTTAGGACGCCCTAAGTAGTTACAGGGCCCGAAAATTGCACACGGCCGGCCGAGAATTCGGGCGCGACGTGGGACTACTACGGTCATCGTAGTCCAAAACCGCGGCCGCATCACGGAGCCGGAGCCAGCAGTGCCACGGTCTCAAGGTGGTGGGTGTGGGGGTACAGGTCGAAGGCCCGGAGGCCGGCGAGGTCCCACCCTGAGCGGCGGAAGTAACCCAGGTCACGGGCGAACGACGCCGGGTCGCAGGACACGTAGGCAATGGCCCGGGGCTGCGAGGCAACGAGTTGGCCGACGACGGCTTTCCCGGCTCCGGCCCTGGGCGGGTCAAGGACCAGGGCGTCGAAATTCCGCGGCTTCTGGCGCAGGACCCGTTCCACGCGGCCCTGGACCACCTCCACCTGCGGCGCGGAGTGCAGGTTTTTCCGGGCGTCGCGGCTGGCGCCGGGCGCTCCTTCGACCGAGAGCACGGACCCGGTCTCCCCCACTGCGTCGGCCAGGACAGCGGTGAAGAGCCCGGCTCCTGCGTAGAGGTCGGCCACCACGGCTCCGGGGTGGAGGAAGTCTCCATGCCGGAGGAATTCTGTGACAGCCCCCACAAGTGTCCCGGGCGCGTCGCGGTGGATCTGCCAGAAGCCCTCTCCGGTAACGCGGAAATCGTGTCCCTCGGCGGACTCCTGCACCCAGGTCCGGCCGCGGAGCTGTGTCACGTCACCGGTCAGCGCATCAAAGGCCGCCACGGAAACGTCCCCCGGCACTTCCGCAGCAATTGCCCTCAGCCGTTTGTCCTTTGTCCCGGGCGCGGGCGCAAGGAGCACCAGGGGCCGGGAAGCGTTGGCCGGAGCGGCCACCTCAACCCGCTCGATGCCCTGGAGGTCCAGGTCCCACAAGCGCAGCGCGTTGATGGCGCCGCTGGCCAGGGGCATCTCCCGCACCGGGATGATCTGGTTGGAACGGTGAGCGTGCATTCCCAGCCTGCCGCCGGGGGTGACCGAAAAGCTGGCCCGTGTGCGCCACCCAAGGCCGGTGCCGCCGTCGTACTTTTCCCCTACCGCCTCCACGCTGCCCGCCCAGGCGGCGGGCAGTTGCTCAAAGCCGGCCAGCCGGGTGAGCTGTTCGGCCAGGACATCCGCCTTGAGGCTGCGCTGCCGGGCCAGTGTCATGTGCCCGAACTCCGCACCCCCCACAGGCGGGTGGCCGTGGCCCCATGCCCGGCGGGAATCCGCAGGATGCCAAAAGTGCTCCACCCGGTCGGGGGAAGCCTCGAGCACCTCGATGACGTCCGCCCGCCAAAACTTGGCGTCGTCCGCTGCATCGGTCAGCCGGACCCGGACTTTCTCTCCCGGGATGGCGTGCCGGACAAAGATGACCCTGCCCTCATGCCGCGCAACACAGTGCCCGCCATGGGCCACGGGCCCGACGTCGAGGACCGCCTCTTCGCCTGCATGCCCGGCAGCGTCCGGTGCCTGCGGCGCGGCTGTTGAAGTTCTTGCGGTCACTGGACGTCCTGGAGGTTCTTTGCTTCTTCGGATGATTTGAGCTGCCACGGAACACTGGCCACCATGACTCCGGGTTCGAAGTGCAGGCGGGTCTTGATGCGCAGGGCGGTCTGGTTATGCACCAGCTGCTCCCACCACTTGCCCACCACGTATTCCGGGATGTAGACCACGATCAGGTCCCGCGGGGAGTCCAGGCGCATTTGCTTGATGTACTCCATG
This sequence comes from Pseudarthrobacter sp. Pseusp20, assembly GCF_059492155.1. Classification (NCBI taxonomy): domain Bacteria; kingdom Bacillati; phylum Actinomycetota; class Actinomycetes; order Micrococcales; family Micrococcaceae; genus Pseudarthrobacter; species Pseudarthrobacter sp. Pseusp20. The sequence goes on along the minus strand of NZ_CP168521.1, from coordinate 2,069,611 downwards.
ATGGGCGTGACCGTCTCGCGGTAGGGGCTGGCCAGGACGGTCAGCGGGACCGGGATTTCGAGCTTTTCCCAGTCGGCGATGGTGTGGGCCGTTTCCTCCGCGTCGATGTCCACCGTTATGGCGTCCAGCCGGGAGGGCCGGGACGCACGGGCGTAGGCCAGCGCACGCAGGACGGGTTTGCGGACGTGGGACACCAGCAGGACGGCGTGCACCCTGGTGGGCAGGGCCCGGGGTGAGGAGTCCTCATCCACCGCGAGTTCCTTGGCCACGTTGTCGTAATGCGCCCGGATGCTCCACATGATCAGGAAGAGGACGAACATGGCCAGGAGGGCGATCCAGGCGCCCTGTTCGAACTTGGTGATGAGGACGATGACCAGCACCAGCCCGGTCATGCCGAAGCCGATGCTGTTGATGGTGCGGGACTTCATCATCCGGCGCCGGACGGCTTTGTCCTTGGCAAGCTTCAGCTCGCGCCCCCAGTGCCGGATCATGCCGAGCTGGCTGAGGGTGAAGGAGATGAAGACGCCCACGATGTAGAGCTGGATGAGCTTGGTGACGTCCGCGTCGAACGAAATGATGAGCACCAGGGCGCCTGCCGCGAGGGCAAGGACACCGTTGCTGAACGCAAGCCTGTCGCCCCTGGTCCGGAGCTGGCGGGGAAGGTAGCCGTCCTGGGCCAGGATGGAGCCGAGGACCGGGAAGCCGTTGAAGGCCGTGTTGGACGCGAACACCAGGATGACGCCGGTGGCCGCCACCACGATGTAGAACGGGATGCTGCCCGGGCCGAAGATGGTCTGGGCAATCTGGCTGATGGCCGGGTTCTGGACGTATCCCTCCGGCAGCGGGTTCCCGTCGAGCAGGAATTCCGTGGCCGGATCCAGCACGATGTGGACCTTGGTGGCGTTGGCCAGGTAGATGATGCCGGCCAGCATCGCGGCGCCGATCACCCCCAGGAGCAGGAGGGTGGTGGCCGCATTCTTGCTCTTTGGGTGCCTGAAGTTCGGCACGCCGTTGCTGATCGCTTCCACGCCCGTAAGCGCTGCGGCGCCGGAGGAGAAGGCCCGGAGCAGCAGGAACGCGCCGGCCAGGCCCACCAGGCCCTGGTCGAAGCCTTCCGTGGGGACGATGGTGAAGGCCGCCGACGGCGCCTCCCCCAGCTGCCCCGTTGCGGCCTGGAACACGCCCACCGCGGTCATGCCCAGGATCGATGCCATGAAGATGTAGGTGGGGACGGCGAATACGCTGCCCGCTTCCTTGATGCCGCGCAGGTTGACCAGGGCAAGGATGACGACGCCGATGGTGGCGATGACGGCCTGCTCACCGTGCAGTGACGGTACAGCAGTGGTGAGGTACGCCGCTGCCGAGGACATGGACACGGCAACGGTCAGGACATAGTCCACCAGGAGGGCCGAGGCTACCGTCAGCCCGGCGTACTTGCCGAGGTTTACGTTGGCGATCTCGTAGTCGCCGCCGCCCGACGGGTACGCGTGGACGTTTTGCCGGTAGGAAGCGACAACGGTCAGCAGGACCACCATCACCGCCAGTCCCACCAGGGGCGAGATCGCCACGGCGCTCACACCTGCCAGGGCAAGGGTCAGGAGGATCTCGTCCGGCGCGTAGGCTACGGAGGAAAGGGCGTCGGAGGCGAAGATCGGCAGTGCGATCTTCTTGGGAAGCAGGGTATGGGCCAGCCGGTCGTTCCGGAACGGCCTGCCCACCAGCACGCGTTTGACGGCGTTCAGTATTGTCAACACCCCACAAAGCTAGTCTGAATCGCGGACGATGTCATGACGGGCCCCGGCCGGGCCTAACCAGGGCCGTGCCGGTAGAGTTCTAGCTGCACGATCCTGACTTACATATGGAGGAGATACGGTGGCGCATTTCGTGATCATGGGATGTGGCCGGGTGGGGGCAACGCTGGCGCACACGCTGGAGGATGCCGGACATTCCGTGGCCATCATCGACCAGGACGACCGCGCCTTCCGCCGGCTCCGCCAGGGCTTTACCGGACGGAAAGTCACGGGCATTGGCTTTGACCGGGACACCCTCAAGCAGGCCGGGGTGGGCGAGGCCTATGCCTTCGCCGCGGTCTCCAGCGGGGACAACTCCAACATCCTGGCCACCCGTGTGGCCCGTGAGACCTTCCACGTCCCGCACGTCGTCGCAAGGATCTATGACCCGGGTCGCGCCGAGATTTACCAGCGCCTTGGCATTCCCACCGTGGCGGCCGTCCGCTGGAGCGCCGACCAGGTGCTGCGCCGCATCCTTCCCGAACAGCACCTCGCGGGCGACTTCCGGGAGCCCTCAGGACGCCTGGTCCTGGCCGAACTGGACCTCGACGCCGGCTGGATCGGGCACCGCATCAGCAGCATTGAGAAGGCTGCCGATGTGCGCGTGGCGTACCTGACCCGCTTCGGCGAGGGCCTGCTGCCCGACGCCGGAACCGCCTACCAGGACGGCGACACCGTGCACGCCATGCTGCAGGTGGACCGCAGCGCCCAGATCGCCCAGATCCTCGCCAAAGCCCCCGCCAAGGAGTATCAGTGAAAGTCGTTATTGTCGGCGCCGGCAGCGTCGGATCGTCCATTGCCCGCGAACTGCTGGCGCACAAGCACGAAATCCTCCTTATCGACCTCAAACCGGAAGTGATCGGGCGCAGCGGCCTGCGGGGCGCCCACTGGCTGGTGGGTGACGCCTGCGAGCTCTCCACCCTGCAGGGCGCGAAGGTGGAAGACGCCGACGTGGTGGTTTCCGCCACGGGCGATGACAAGGTGAACCTGGTGGTGTCCCTGCTGGCCAAGACCGAGTTCGGGGTTGGCCGGACGGTGGGCCGGGTGAACAACCCCAAGAACGACTGGATGTTCAACGATTCATGGGGTGTCGACGTCGCCGTGAACACCCCGCAGCTGATGACGGCCCTGGTGGAAGAGGCAGTGGAGATCGGCGACCTGGTCCGGCTGCTGACGCTTCAGACGGGCGTGGCGTCGCTGGTGGAATTCACCGTCCCGCATGATTCGCACGTGATCGGCATGACCGTGGGCGACATCCACTGGCCGGAGGACGCCACCCTGGTGGCGATCCTGCGGGACCAGGCACCCATTACCCCCAGCCGCGACGACGTGATCGACGGAGGCGATGAACTCTTCTTCGTCACCACCATCGCCGCCGAGGACCGGCTGCGGGAGCTGCTTTCCTCCGCACCCGGCAGCATCGACACCGCCGGCATCAACGGTGGAGAGCAGGCGGGCGGCAGCGCCCAGCCGGCCACCCCCAGCGGATACGGCCCGGTCCCGGAGGACGACGGCTTCGACGGCTAGGTCCGCCGCTGCCCGGGGAGAGGCCGAGGGGGGCGGCCTGGCCGTCAGGCGGGCTGGTCTGTCAGGCGGCCTGGTCTGTCAGGCGGGCTGGTCTGTGCCGGCTTCAGGCTCCGCCGGGGCAGGCCGGGTCACCAGCCAGGCCACCCAGACGCCCAGGATGTACAGGGGGGCGCCCATAATGAGCCGTGTGGTGGCGAGGGCGGCCAGGCCGTCGGTGCCCATCAGGTAGAGGGGCACCTGCACAATGAGCCGGAGCGCCAGGACGCCCACGATGATCCAGGTGCCCAGGCGGTACGCCTTGACCCGGTCAGGTTCCTTACGCCATTCCACGCCCTCGTTGCGGATGAAGCCAAAGAGGAGCCCGGCCACGGGCCACTTCACGGCAATAGAGATGACCATCGCCAGGATGTAGGCGGCGTTGGTGAAGAAGCCGGGGAGGTAGAAGTCTTCGGCCTTGCCGGTGGTGTTGGCCAGCCAGGCGGAGATGCCGACGCCGACAATCCCGGCCAGGGCCTGGGTCAGAGGCCGCCGCTGTATCAGGCGGACAACGGTGAACACGGCTGCCGATGCCAGGGCGGCCACCAGTGACAGCGTGAGCTCGCGGGTGATGGTGAACGCCACCAGGAACACCAGGCCGGGAACGATGCTCTCGGCAATTCCCTGCACTCCCCCGGCGCTGCGCAGCACGTCCACCTGCCCGTCGTGGGTGCGGTGGAGTCCCGCTTTGGCGGCGTACCCGGCGGCGAGGCCGGCAACGGGCGATGGACCGGGAGCCTGCGGCCTGCCCTGCTGTTCTCTGCCCGGATGTGCAGGGCCGGACGGCTGTTCGGGCTCTTGCGCGGTCATTCGTTCTCCTGGCGGGACAGTATCTCGTAGCGGGGATTGAATATGGTGGGCATGTCTTCGCCCCGGGCCAGCATCCCCTCAACCCGGATCCGCGCGCCCGCTTCGATGCCCGGCACGCGGCGGCGGCCCACCCAGACGACACGGAGCCGGGGCGGCCTGCCCCGCTTCGGACCAGGGGCCGGACGTTCGGCGTCATCCTGGGACAGGATGGCACTGAATTCCGGGGTCCGGTCGGCAGGAACAAAGGTCACCGATTCAATGTGCCCCTGGCACATGACGCGTCCCTTGTCAGGAAGTTGCTCCAGTGGGGTGATCCGGCCGGACGCATGGACCGGGTTGTTGTGGGGAGACTCAGCCGATCTGGGTAATTTCGGGACCACGTTCGGGCTCCTCCAGGGTGGGCGCGGCGGGGGAGGAGTGGCGGAGGCGTCCTTCGGCAGCCTCAGCTGCAGGAGGTCCCGCGGGGGCATGGGGCTGTCGCCACGGACCACTACGACCTGCCGGAACAGTGCTTCGAGCGGTTCCGCGGCGGGGCGTTCCAGCGCCGCAGGTCCGCCCAGGACGCCGCGCAGGAACCAGCGGGGACCATCGACGCCGATGAACCGGGCCACGCGGTAGCCCTGGCTCCCGTCCGGGAGCCCGGCAGGCAGCTTGGCCACCAGCTCGGTACCGAAAGCCCCTTCCACCTCTTCAACCTGGCCGCCCTGCGCACCGACCGACTGGCCGATCTGTTCGCGGATCTCATCCCACAAGGTCTCGGTTTTGGGCGCTGCAAAGGCCTGCAGCTGGAGGCTGGAGCCGTCCAGGTCCAGGGTCACCGCCACCACGCGCTGTGTTGCCTCCTCGACTTCGAGGCGGAGCTGAAGGCCCTCGCTGGGCGTGATCAGCAAGGCACCAAGATCCACATAGCCGTCGCGGCTGCTGATCTCGGCCTCATCGAAGGGGCCGTCCTGGCGGCGGGCGGCGGTGGCGGATCCGCTTTCTTCGCCGTCCGCAACCGTGAGCTCGTCGGCCGGCTCTGCCGGCTCTTCACTCTTTGCTTTCCTGCCGAACCCAAAGACCATGGGTGACTCCTTAATTCTGAAAAAGTGCCAGTCCTGAAACCTGCCGGCGAAACTTTGGAGGTTCCGCCGTCGTGCATGCCGGCGTGGCTGCGGGTGCAGCCTAAAGGTCAGGCTCCGGGGACGCTGAACCCGCCGGTGGAACCGAAGCCTCCGGTGCCCCGCACGGATCCGCTCAGTTCGCTGACAGGAATGAATTGGGCGTGCTCCACCCGCTGGATAACCATTTGGGCAATTCTATCGCCGCGCCGGAGCTCAATGGGCTGGGACGAATCGGTGTTCAGCAGTGTTACCGAAATCTCGCCCCGGTAGCCCGCGTCAACGGTGCCGGGGGCGTTTACGATCGTCAGGCCATGCTTGGTGGCCAGGCCGGAGCGGGGGTGGATCAGCGCCACGAACCCATAAGGAAGGGCAATGGCCACGCCGGTGGGGACCAATTTGCGCTCACCGGGCATCAGGACCACGTCTTCGCGGGCGCGGAGGTCTGCGCCGGCGTCGCCCGGATGTGCGTAGGACGGTGCTTCCAGCTCAGGATCCAGCATCTTCAACTGGACCTGCAGGGTGGGAGCGGCGGTGGCGGGCAAGGCTGCGTCCGGGACAAGGTCTACCGTGGCGGGATGATCAGTCACAGTCACTCACTCTAACCCGCGCCCCCAAATCACTCCTAGGGAGGCCGGGCCGCAGAGCCTGTCCCAAGGTGAAATAGCCGGCCAAAGGTGGAAAGCTTGGGCTATGCCCGATTCAAGCTCGCCTGCGTCCGTTCCCAGCACACCCTCTGCCGGGACACCTGTTGTCTACAGGGAGAAGCTGTGGCCCAACGCCTGGATCTGGATCATCGCGGCCGGCGTCTCCGCAGCGGGCATCCTGGTTTTCGCCCCCATCAGCATGGCGGCAGGCTACACCGCGGCATTGGTGCTTTTCGCCATCATCGCGGTCCTCCTGGTTGTTTCCACCCCCGTCATTTCGGTCACGGCTGACACCCTCACCGTTGGAAGGGCCACCATCGAACGCCGTTTCGTCGGCGCTGTGCAGCAGTTCAAGGCCGGGGAGGCGACCGCGGAACGGGGCACCCGGCTCAACGGTCTCGCCTACCTGTGCATCCGCGGCTGGATCGATCCCGTCGTAAAAATCGAGATCACGGACCCCGCCGACCGGACCCCCTACTGGCTCGCCTCAACCCGCCATCCGGACCAGCTGACGGCAGCCCTGACGCGGCACTGACGCCGCCGGGGCCGCCGGTCCTTGCGCCCGCACGCACCTTTCGGGCCTGCTTCCAGCGGAAAATGACGGCGCGCCCTGCTCCTTGAGCCAATTCCCCGCCGCCGGGTGGCAGAGTTTCGATTGATAGTAATGCCAGGGTGGAGGATTTGTATGCAGGATCTACGGCTTGTAGGCGTGCACGACGACGGGACGCATCTCCTGTTAAGCGGGCCCGGCGGCGAGATGTTCCAGCTGCCGATCGATGAGGCCCTCAGGACGGCCAGCCGGTCCACGGCCAGGCCGCGGACGGAGAGGCCGGCCGTTCCCATGTCCCCCCGGGACATCCAGGCACGGATCCGTGCCGGTGCCACGGCTGCGGACGTCGCCGAGCTGTCCGGGATGCCGCTGGCCAAGGTGGAGCGTTACGAGGGCCCTGTCTTGGCGGAGCGCGAATATGTTGCCCAGCAGGCGCGGAAAGTTGAAGTCGCGGCGCCTTCCCCCGGCCACGACGTCTACCGGTCCGCCTTCGGCGACAACCCGGCAACGCTGGACGACATGGTGGCCCACCGCCTGTCCGCCCACGGCATCGACCCTTCAACCGTGGAGTGGGACTCATGGCGGCGCCAGGACGGTACCTGGACTGTCTCAGCAAGCTTCGAGGCCAAGCCCGGGGGTACCTCGGGAATCGGCGAAGAACCTCCTGCACTGTGGACCTTCAGCCCGGCACGGAAGTCCCTGCAGAACACCAACCGCTGGGCGCAGCAGCTGAGCGAACTTGAACCGCTGGACGGGCCCGTTCCTGCCCGCCGCCTCACCGCGGTTTCCGACCGCCCCTTTGATTTCGAGACGGACGCGGATGCGTCCAGGACGTCGCCGGCCGGCCAGGGAGTGCCCGTGCAGGATTCCGGCAAGGAATCCGACGGACTCCTTGACATGCTCCGCTCCCGCCGCGGCCAGCGCCTGGGCGTGGATGAGGATTCCGACGACGCACTGGCGCTGCTGCTGACCCATGGCGTGCCCGCTGCCCACCCGCGCCCTTCCGAAGTGGCGGCTGAACCGGAGGCCGGGGAGACGGAACCACAGGATGACCAGCGGGATGCGCCGGCAGCCCAGGGCGACTCCTTCATCAGGCGCAGGGACACCAGGCCTTCCATGCTGTCGAGGCTCAGCATCCTTCCGCCGCACCGTGACAGCCACGATGATGCGCTGCGGCTTCACGACGGCGTCAGCACCGACACGAGGGAAATCACCATTGCGGCGTCCCCGCAGAAGCCCGCCGGTCCGACTCCCGGGGCTGGTTCCGGAACTTCCGGCGGCGCCGGGCTGGACGAGCTGCTGGGCAGCAATCCCCGCCGCCCGGCGGCGAAGCAGGAAGACGCTTCCCCCTCCACCGGACAGCTGCCGGAGACTGAGGCGCCGGAACGGCCCGCACGGCCCAAGCGGTCCAGCGTGCCGTCCTGGGACGAAATCGTTTTTGGCACGCGGAGCGACTAGAAGCTCCCTCCCCGCACCGATGATGGCATTGGCCGCGTTACGCACGGGCGCGTGCTAGGCTCCCCACCACACGGCCGCTTCACATAGCGCAATCACCAGGAGGTCTGCGGTGCCGGACACAACCTGCCACATGTCCATCTCCCTGGACGGTTTCGTCGCCGGGCCGGACCAAAGCCGCGACAACCCCTTGGGTAGACGCGGCATGGAACTGCATGCGTGGCACCTGGGCGACCCCCGGGCCAACGACGCCGACAAGGTGGCCAGCGAATGGCTTATGCGCCCGCGCGGCGCTTATGTGATGGGGCGGAACATGTTCGGCCCGATCCGCGGAGACTGGGACGGGGAATGGAGCGGTTGGTGGGGACCCGAACCGCCCTACCACGCGCCAGTGTTCGTCCTCACGCATCATGCCCGCGACTCCCTCCAGATGGAGGGCGGGACGACCTTCCATTTCATCACCGACGGCTTCGATGCCGCCTACGCTGCCGCCCGTGACACCGCCGGGGACAAAGGCGTGGACATCGCCGGCGGGGCGTCTACCGTCCGGCAGGCGCTGATCGCGGGAGTAATCGACGAACTCACCCTCGACATCGCGCCGGTGCTGCTCGGGTCAGGGGAACGGATTTTCGACGGCGTTGAATCCTTCGGCTTTGAACCCGCCGAAGTGCTCCACTCGCCGCTGGCAACGCACATCCGCTATCGCCGCGTACACTGACGGCCGCCACGTTCACGTACGGCGACATGCTCCAAAGGCTCAAGCGCTGAGGTATTCCTGAAGTGCCTCTTCGAGGAGGCTTCGTTCGCCGGGCAGGAATCCTGGCGGCCACTTTGGTGGTTCCCAGTCCTGGTGTTCGCTTGTGTAGTGGCGGCCTGTGGGTGAGGTCCAGCCGGGTGGTTTGTTTGTGCTGGCCGGGGTGGGTTTCCAGGCGGTGGTGTGTCGGAGCCTGTGGTGTTTCGGGCAGGGCTGTCCCAGGTTGCTGATTCCGGTGGTGCCGCCGTGGTGCCAGGCGAGGAGATGGTCGGCCTCCGTGTCCAGGGAGGTGTTGCTGCAGCCCGGGAACGGGCATTTCCCGTCCCGCATCCGCAGCCAGGCCCGCATCGCCCTGGGAACCCGGTAACTCTTCCGGCCGATCTCCAACGGCGCCCCGTCCCGCGGGTCCACCAACACCCGGTAAAACGAGGCCGCCCCGTCCGCGACCAGTCGCCGCGCCATCGACGCCGGCACCGGACCATACCCGTCCAGCATCGCCGGCTCATCGGTCAGGCCCATCAGCGCGAACACCGGAACCGTAACCAGCACCTCGGCGCGGACCGGCGACGGCTGGTGGCCAGTTCCCGATGCGGCGCTATCAGTGCCACCGGCACCGGCGCCCGGCCGCGCAGCAGCCAGGGCGCCGGCAGTGGCACTGGCACTGGCACTGGCACTGGTGAGGCTGGTGCTGCCGCCCCGGGTGTTGCCGCTGCCGAGGATCGCTGCGGCGAAACTGTCGGCCCGCAGCTGGGGCATGGTCCTGTCCTCGCCCGGCCCTTGCAGGCCCCGTGCGGCAACGGTGAGCCGGTTCCACCCGGCCATGGCCTGGTCCGCGGGCAGGTACGCGCCCAGCCACGCCATCCCGTCCCGGTCCGGCCGGAACTCCACCCGCCGCTCCGCCACACCCCTGGCGTGCCGCTTCTCGATCGATTCGGCGTGGTGGCGTTCCCGCCAGGTCCGGGCCTTGACCCGGAACCGGTGCGCCGGCAGCTCCCCGGCAGGGCAGCCCCGGGCGGCATCCTGTGCTTCAGGGTCCAGGAAATGCGCCTCCAACGCCGCCGCCCCCACCGCATCAAGGCTCGCCGTTTCGTCGCCCATCACCACCGCGTGCTGCCAGGACAGGGTCCCGGACTGCAACGCCTCCAAAGTCCGCGGCAATGAAACAGTCAGGGCATGGGAAGTGGCCAGGAACGACGCCGCCGCCCGCGGACCCAACGCCAGCACGCACCCGATCTCCGCCGCGACCGCCATCTCCTGCGCCACCACCGGCACCTCCGGCCCCGCCACAGCATGCGCAGCCTCCGCATACCCCACCGCAGCCTTCGCCTTCACCCCCGCAACCCGCGCCTCCACCTCCCGGGCCCCTGCAAGAATCTCCAAGCACCCATCCGCCAAACCGGCCAGCGGATCAACATCCGCGAACGCCTCCAGACCCGCCCCATCCACCTCAGCCTGAAGCACAGCAAGGGCAGTACGGATCTCCTCGAACGCCCTCACCACCGCCGCCTTCCCCATAAACCCATCATGGCAAGGGGGTCCGACAATCAGAGCTGGCCACCTCAGTTTCAAGGGCAGCCCCGCTTCAGGGGTTTCTTTGACGAAGAGGGTGGGGCTAAGCCCCTCGGCTCCCGCCGGGTCCGCCGGAACCGCGCCAGAGGCAGGCGTCGACGTCGAACGGCAGCAACTGGTCCTGCTGGGCCATCAGGTTGGCGCCGTGGGCCGTCACCCGCCGCATGAAGTGGCGCCGGCACAGCGTTTCGTAGCCCACTACGGGTACATGCCCGGCGTCCGGGGCGGCGGCAGCCTCAACCACCATGTCCACGTCACCCACCACCACCTGCGCGCCCTCGGTGACCATGACGCCGTCGACCGTCCTGGCGTTGTGCGTTGCACGCCGCCCGCACCAGCACAGCGCCTCCACCTGCAGCACCTGAACCCGGTCGGCAAGCTCGATGAGCCGCTGCGAACCCGGGAACAGCCTGGTGCGGAAGTCGGCCGTGATGCCGAAGGCAAAGACGTCGACGTCGATTTCGTCCACCACCTTGGCCAGCTGCTCCACCTGCTCCGGGGAGTAGAACTGGGCCTCGTCGCAGATCAGGTAATCCACACGCTGGCCCTGGGTGCGGCGAAGCATGACTTCTTCCCAGAAGTCGGTGCTGTCCAGCACCTCCACGGCGTCCGTCTCCAGGCCCAGGCGGCTGGAGATCCGGGACTCTCCGGCGCGGTCGTTGCGGCTGAAGCGGACGCCGCCGCGGCCACGGGCCCGGTGGTTGTAGTCCATCTGCAGCGCCAGCGTCGATTTGCCGCAGTCCATGGTGCCGGAGAAGAAGATGAGTTCAGCCACGCCGGCGGTTCCTTCCTTCGGCGGTGAAGCAGAGCAGCGGGACCTCCCGCTCCGCCTTCGTCAGCGAGCCGTGCTGGCCCACCACTTCCATGGCGGTGGGCCGCATCCGCCGGCCGTCATAAAGTGCGACGGCGTCACGCGCCGCGATCATCACGTCACCGATCCTGCCCGCAACAGCGGGACGGACGTCACCAAAAAGTCCCCCGGCAACGGCTTCCTGGCGCGTAAAGGCCCATACCCGGTCGCCGAACCGCGCCTTCCAGGCGGCAAGCAAACGTTCCGCTGCCCCCGCACCGGCTTCCAGGTCCGCCTCCTCCAGATACAGGTGCACCATCCGCGGTTCACCGGCCGTATGGCGCACCCCGTCCACCAACCCGGGGTCGGTGGAGAAATCAATCCGCTGGGATTCCGGGACGTCCAGCATGCCGTGGTCTGCGGTGAGCACAATGGTGGTGCCGGCGGGAAGGGTGGAGTTGAGCCGTTTGACGGTGGAATCGAGCTCCTCCAGCTGGTGTTCCCACTGCTCGGAACGGCAGCCGTGGCGGTGGCCCGCCTTGTCCAGTTCGTTGACGTAGAAGTACATGAGGGACGGGCCGGAGGTCGCCATGGCCTCGGCCGCGGCCGCGGTCCGCGCATGCGCGGTTATCCCGGAGATGAACCTGCCGCCCCGCAGCGCGGCGCGGGTCATGGGCGAGCCGTCGAACTGGGAGAGGCTGACGGTGCTGACGTCCACCTGTTCGGCGATCTGTTCAAACACCGTGGGGAAAGGCTGCCAGATGGACGGGTCGACGCCCGGATCCCAGTTCCCCAGCAGATTGACCACCTTGTCCTGGTCAGGGTCCAGGACGTCGTAGCCCACCATGCCGTGCTGGCCCGGGGCAAGTCCGGTTCCAAAGCTGGACAGCGCCGCCGCCGTGGTGGAAGGGAAGGCGGAATCCAGCCACACGGGGACCTCGCCCTGCCCCGCCTGGATCACGGACCGCAGGAAGGGCGTGTGGGCCGCCTTTTGCTTCAGCAGGTTCCTGCCCAGGCCATCAGCCAGTACAACGCAGACCCGGGACGCGTCCGGTAGCCCAAGCGTATTGGTAAAGCCCACCACGCCGAGGCTTGCCGCGGCGCTGGTGAGGACTTCAGCCACGGAACGCTGTCCGTAGGCGGGAGGGGCTGGAAGGTCGGGCGTGCGGCCGATGGTTGGGGTTTCCTGGATGGCGCGGTGGCGGTCTTCCGGCATCTCAGCGCTGCTGGTGCCCGCGGCTGAGCCGGTTTCCGAACACCCCGGACCGCGTCCGCGGACCCATGGACTGGGCATGGGTTACGGGAGCCGCGGAACCGGTGTTGACCGCCCGCAGGGCCCTGGCGAAGAGCTTGGCGTCCTGCACTGCCTGCAGCCCGTCTGCCTCCGCGCTGATGCGGAGCACGATGTCTTCCTGGGCGATGGTTCCGGTGTAGCCGTGGTCAGCTTCGCACTGCGGATCGCCGCAGCTGGCCGGACCCATGTCCAGTCGCTGGCCACCGGACCATGCAATGGACAACGTGAGTTCCCGGACGGGGTCGGAGGGCTTGTAGTTCTGCGGCTGGGCGTACATGTAGCTCAGGACCACGGACCGGATCTGGGCCACGGGAACGGACTCGGTGGAGATCTGGGCGACGATCTGCTCCCCCGCCTCGTCCAGTTGCTGGTCATCCACGTGGGTGATCACCAGCATGTCCGCGGTGAGGACCAGCACGGTGATGTGGCGGCGCACCTCTGCCCGGTCGAAGTGGGTTTCCAGGTGCACCAGGTGGGCCACGCAGTCCCGGCCGTCCAGTGCGTCGTCGACGACGTCGGAGACCAGGCGGGGGTAGAAGCCGGCCTTCTGCAGCGCGTCTTCCAGGCTCTGGCCCTGTGTTCCGTGGTTGTGTGAGCTGTGCTGGCGGAGTGCCTGGTTTTCATTGCCGGGCGTTTCGGGCGCCGAAGCGGGAGGCTGGAAGCTCATGCCCCCATTTTCACAGATCGTCCGGTCACTTGCTAACCGCGTCAGCCCAGCATGGCGCGGCGGGCACTGTCCGTGCGCTGCGCGGCGTTGCCGATGCGTACATCAGCGGCGAGGATGGTGGCCCCGGCGGTGCCGCACAAAACCGGGTTGAATTCCACCAGCGCGATCTCCGGGTGGTTGTCCTTCATCCAGGCCAGCCTGGCGGCCAGGTCCTCCAGCGCAGGGACGTCGACAGCCGGCAGGCCCTGGTAGCCGAAGAGCTTCCGGGACGCCCGCGGAGCTCGGATGAAGTCGTGCACATCCGCCGCGGAGAGCGGCGGAACCCGGTGTGACCAGTCGTCCAGGAGGTTGACGGCGTCGCCGGCGAGGCCGAAGGAAATGACCGGGCCCAGCAACGGATCCTCGATGGCACGGAAGGTGCAGGCCTGTCCCACCGGCGCCATCGCCTGTACTTCCAGGGCGGGATCACCGTAGGCCGCGAGCGCGCGCCGCATCTGCACCACGTTTTGGCGCAGTGATTCGGCGTCCTCAATGCCAAGCCTGACCCCGCCAAGGTCAAGCCGGTGCCGCAGCGCGGGGTCGGTGGTTTTCAGCACCACCGGCCAGCCCAGCGCATCTGCCGCTGCCACGGCCTCGTCCGGTGTGGTGAATCCTGCAGAGGGCAGGACCGGGATGCCGTAATGCTTCAGCAGCGAAGCAGCCGCGGCCGGGTCCAGCTGATTGAGCTGGTCGCCCGTGACGTCCCCGAGCAGGGCGTCCAGCTCGGCCTCCGCCTTGCGGGGGTCGCAGCCGGCGGGTTCGACGAAATGCCCCTGGTCACGGCCGGCCCACTCCGCATAACGGACCACGGCCGCGAGCGCGGCCACGGCAGCCCCGGGGTTGGAAAAGCAGGGGACGGTACAGCCCTCCGCTCCCACCAGGCCCTCCACGTTGATGGCGGGGTCCAGGATGCCGGTGAAGGCGGCCACCACCGGCTTCCCGGCAGTAGCTGAACATTCGGCCAGGACCTGCGCCACCGCGTCGGCGGTCAGCCCTCGGGCAGGCAGCAGCGCGGCGACGGCGGCGTGCACGGCATCGGAGGCCAGGGCGTCAAGGAGGGCGGTCCGCAGTGCGGGCAGGGCCACCGACTGGCCGGCATCAAGGTCCAGTCCCGAAACCACCCGGGCAACGCCCAGCCCGTGCGCGGCGGCACTGTCCGCCACCACGTTGCCCAGCGCCTGGGAATTGCTGAAGATGGCGACGTCGGCTCCGGCGGGCAGTGGCTGCCCGGACACCACCTGCGCCACATCCACCAGCTGTTCCACGGTTTCCACGCGGATCACGCCCGACTGGCGCAGCATGGCATCCAGCGCCCCGGCCGGCGCCTGGGTGGTCCGGACGGCATGTCCGGGCGGCAGACGGAGCCCCATGGTGTCCGACTTGGCCACGATGACCGGCTTGGTGCGGGCCAGGCGCCGTGCGATCCGGGAGAACTTGCGCGGGTTGCCGATTGACTCCAGGTAGAGGCCTACGGCGGAGGTGTCGGCATCGTCTTCCCAGTACTGCATCATGTCGTTGCCAGAGACATCCGCCCTGTTGCCTGCCGAGAGCAGGCTGGACAGTCCCAGCCGACGCCGGGCCGAGGCGGCGTAGAGCGAGACGCCGATGGCGGCCGACTGGCTGAACAGGCCCAGGCCGCCGCGCAGCGGCATGGTGGGCGCCATCGACGCGTTCAGCGACACGTCCGGGTGAGTGTTGGCGATGCCCAGCGACGCCGGGCCGATCACCCGCATCCCGCTGGCCCGGGCCTGGCGCACCAGGGCGCGCTGCCGCAGCAGGCCCCGCTCGCCGTCGTCGGCAAAACCTGCCGAGGCGATCACAACGCCCTTGACGCCCGCTGCCGCGCACTCCGCCACGACGCCGGCCACTTCCTCGTAGGGAACGGCGATGATTGCCAGCTGGACGGGCTCGGGGACTTCGGAGAGCTTGCCGTAGGACATCATCCCGGCCAGTTCCAGCGCCTCCGGGTTGATGGCGTACACGGACCCGTGGAAGCCGCCCTCGATGATGTGCTCCAGCAGTTGGTACCCCACGGTGCCCCATTTGCGGCTGGCACCGATGACCGCAACGGACGACGGCGCCAGCAGGTCCCGGACGCTCCTCGCCTCGGCGCGGTGCTCGCGGGATTCCATGACGGCGCGCGATTTTTCGGTGGGGTCGATATTGAACTCGAGGCTGACGACGCCGTCGTCGAAATGGCGCTTGACGTCGTAGCCGGCGTCGGAGAAGACCATCAGCATCTTGCGGTTTTCCGGCAGCACCTCGGCGCTGAAGCGGCGGATCCCGTTTTCATGCGCGGCGGCGGCAAGGTGCTCCAGCAGGATGGAGCCGATTCCCCGGCCCTGGTGGGCGTCGGAGATGTTGAAAGCAACTTCGGCCTCCGTGGGATCGGCAAGCCGGTCGTAGCGGCCGATGCCGACGATTTCGCCGCGGATGGTGATGACGAACGCCACCCGGTCCTTGTAGTCCACTTCGGTGAAGCGCTTGAGCTCCTTGGCCGACAACCTGGCCTTGAACGCAAAGAAGCGCATGTAGATTGAATTCTGCGACTGTCCGGTGTGGAAGGCCTGCACGGCGTCCGCGTCCGACGGATGGATGGGCCGGAGATGCGCTGTCCCGCCGTCACGCAGGACGACATCGGCTTCCCAATGTTCCGGATATTCGCCGTCCCCGGGCTGATCCACCATAGGCTTAGCCTAGCCAAAAACTATCGCAGCACACCCCCAAGGCTGCACAGTAACCCCAGAAGGACTCACCAAACCCCATGGCCCGCCGCCAAAGTTCCAAGCCCATCGTGGAGAGCGACTACACGGAAAACATCGTCGATATCGATGTCACGTCCGAAATGCAGGGCTCCTTCCTGGAGTACGCGTACTCGGTGATCTACTCCCGGGCCCTCCCGGATGCCCGCGACGGGCTGAAGCCGGTACAGCGCCGCATCCTGTACATGATGAGCGACATGGGGCTGCGCCCGGACCGGGGCCACGTCAAGAGCGCCCGCGTGGTGGGCGAAGTCATGGGAAAGCTGCACCCCCACGGCGACGCCGCCATCTACGACGCCATGGTGCGCATGGCGCAGGATTTCTCGCTGCGACTGCCGCTGATCGACGGGCACGGCAACTTCGGATCGCTCGACGACGGCCCGGCAGCACCCCGCTATACGGAAGCCAGGCTGGCTGCGGCCGCCCTCACCCTCACCAACCACCTCGACGAAGACGTGGTGGACTTCGTCCCCAACTATGACAACCAGCTGACCCAGCCGGACGTCCTTCCCGCCGCCTTCCCCAACCTGCTGGTCAACGGCGCCACCGGCATCGCCGTCGGCATGGCCACCAACATGGCCCCGCACAACCTGGTCGAGGTCATCTCCGCCGCCCGGCACCTCATCGCGCACCCTGACGCAACCCTGGCCGACCTCATGCGGTTCGTCCCGGGCCCGGACCTGCCCAGCGGCGGCCGGATCGTCGGCCTGGACGGCATCCGTGACGCCTATGCCACCGGCCGCGGCTCGTTCAAGACCCGGGCCAAGGTGGAGGTGGAACAGCTCTCCGCGCGCCGCACCGGCCTGGTGGTCACCGAACTGCCGTACATGGTGGGCCCGGAAAAGGTGATCGAAAAGATCAAGGATGCCGTCAACGCCAAGAAGCTGACCGGCATCAGCGACATCGTGGACCTGACGGACCGCAAGCACGGCCTGCGGCTGGTCATCGAGCTCAAGAACGGCTTCAACCCGAACGCGGTGCTGCAGCAGCTGTACCGCTACACGCCGATGGAGGACTCCTTCGGCATCAACAACGTCACCCTGGTGGACGGCCAGCCGCAGACGCTGGGCCTGGTGGACCTGTTGCGTGTCTACGTCGACCACCGCATCAACGTCGTCCGGCGCCGGACCGCCTTCCGGCTCGGGAAGAAGAAGGACCGCCTGCACCTGGTGGAGGGCCTCCTCATCGCCATCGTGGACATTGACGAGGTCATCCAGATCATCCGCTCCTCGGACGAGGCCGCCGCGGCCCGCGAGCGGCTGATGTCCATCTACGACCTCACCGAAATCCAGGCCAACTACATCCTGGAACTGCGCCTCCGGCAGCTGACCAAGTATTCCCGGATCGAGCTGGAGAAGGAGCAGGACGAGCTTCGCCGCGAGATCGCGGAGCTGGAGGCGATCCTGGGCTCGGAGGAACTGCTGCGCACCGTGGTTTCCGACGAACTGGGTGCCATTGCCGAAGACCACGGCACCCCGCGCCGCACCGTGCTGCTGGAGTCCGAGGCCGTGTCCCCCACCGTTGCGTCCGCCGAACTTGCCGGGGCCAACGGGAAGAAGGGCAAGGCCGTGCCGCTGGCACTGGAGATCGCGGACGACCCCTGCTGGGCCATCCTCACCGCGTCCGGCCAGATAGCCCGCACCGGCAACCAGGAGCCACTGGCCGAGGCAGGGCCACGGAGCAAGCATGATGTGTACACCTCAGTGGTTAAGACGTCGGCCCGCGGCGAAATCGCCGCCGTCACGTCGCTGGGCCGCATGCTCCGGCTGCAGGTCATGGACATGCCGGTCCTGGCGCCGGTGGCCGGACTGCCCAACCTGGCGGGCGGCGTCCCCGCAAAGGATTTCCTCACGCTGGTGAAGGGCGAAACCCTGGTGGCGTTCGTGCGCCTGGATGAGGTCCTGGCCATCGGCACCGCCCAAGGCGTGGTGAAACGCGTCCAGCCGGACTACCCGCTGAACCGGGAAGACTGGGAAGTCATCACCCTCAAGGACAAGGACACCGTGGTGGGCGTGGCTCCTGCCGGTGACGATGCCACCGAACTGGTGTTCCTCACCAGGGAGGCCCAGCTGCTGAAGTTCCCCGCCGCCGCCGTCCGCCCGCAGGGGCGTACCGCCGGCGGGATGGCGGGCATCAAGCTCGCCGCAGGTGACCAGGTGATCTTCTTCGGCGCCGTCCAGCCCAAGGACGAGGCCGCCGTCGTGGTCACCATCGCCGGGACCAACGGCGCCCTGCCGGGCACGGCCCCTGGCACCGCCAAGGTCACAGCCTTCTCCGAGTATCCGGCCAAGGGCCGTGCCACCGCCGGAGTCCGGTCGCACCGGTTCCTGAAGGGTGAGGACATGCTGCTGCTGGCCTGGGCAGGGCACGGCCCGGCCAAGGCTTCATCCGCTGCCGGGGTGGCCCGGTCGCTGCCGCAGGAGCATGGCCGCCGCGACGGCTCCGGCGTCCCGCTCTCACAGGCCGTCGAAGCAGTGGGCCCGGCCATGGCATGGACGGACGGACCGGCAGCCGGGGAATAGCCGGGCGCCACGGGCGATGCCGCGCGTCCGGCGCTCAGCCCGCTATGTCCCTGCGCCGGAAGCCGGCAACGGCAAGCCCCAGCAGCACGGCAACGGTGGCAGCGGACACCAGCACGCTGTCCCAGGCCACGCCCTGCCGCAGGGGGTCATGGGCAACGTACTGGAAGAACGGCGACACCTTCTGGATGCGGTCGAAGGCATCCACCAGCGGCGCGAGGGCGTTGACGATGTAGGCGAGGACGGCCAGCACGGCCGGAACACCCCGGCTGAGGCCGGTCCGTCCGGTCCCTGCTGAAAGGGCAAGGGCAAGGGTACCGAAAACGACGCCCAGCAGCGCTAAATGCAGCATGGCGGCAGCCACCTTGCCGGCCGGAAGGACCAGGTCCACCATGCTGCCCTCCAGCACCAGCGATATTCCCAGCACGGCGGCCAGCAGGAAGGTGCCCAGCACCATGGCCAGGAACTTGTCCACCACCACCCGGCCCCGCCCCACGGGGTTGGAAAGCAGCAGGTCCATCGTGTGCCGGTCCTCTTCCCCGCCGATGGCGCCCGCGCCGGAACTGATGGCATAGATCAGCACCGCAATCGGCCCCATGAAGGACAGCAGCTCCACCTGGATGTATCCGGTGGGAGTGGACATGTCGGCGCTGGAGGTGGCGAAAAGCGAGCGGAACGCCTCCGGCATCTGCTCGATGAAGCTGCTGATGGAGGGCTGTGACTTCACCGCGGGCCAAACGGCCGCGTACGTTGCCACGATGAGTGCCAGGGAGACGGCCCACGCCACCAGCAGCCTGCCCTGGTCCCGGAGCGTCTTCAGCAGGACGTTAGCCAGCATGGCGCGCCGCCGTTCCCGCGCCGGCGAGGCTGGCGCTGCCCGGTCCGTCCATTCCGTAGTAGCTCAGGAACGTCTCTTCCAGCGGCGCTTCAGAGCATTCGAAGTCCACCACCTCCCGGGCGCTGACCAGCTTCAGCAGCGCATCCAGGGCCGCCTGCGGCGCATTGCAGCTCAACGTGGTCCCATCCACCAGCAGGTCCCGCACGCCGGGCACGCCGGCGAACTCCGCCGCGGACACCTCCGCCGCGAAGCGGGCCCGGACCCGGTGCAGTGAACGTGCGGCGAGGTCCTGCAGCCGCTCCACCGCCACCAGCTGTCCCTGGCGCACCACCCCGATGCGGTCTGCCACGCGCTCCACCTCGCCCAGCACGTGGGAGGAAAACAAGGCGGAGCCGCCCTCGGCAGTATGTTCACGCAGGATGGAATGGAAAACCTGCTGCACCAGCGGGTCGATTCCGCTGGTCGGCTCGTCCAGCACCAGCAGCCGCGGCCGCGACATCACCGCCAGGACCACGGCGAGCTTCTGGCGGTTGCCGCGGGACAACGTGCGTGCGGGCCGGCCCAGGTCCAGCTCCAGCCGGGCCGCCACCTCGGCCGCCCGTTTGCCATCGTCCCGGTGCCGGAGGTGGGCGCAGTAGGCCACGTGCTGGCTGCCGGTGAGGCGGTCGTAAAGCGCCGGCTCACCTGGCACGTAGCCCACCAGGCGGTGGACGTCCCGGGACTGCCGCCAGGCGTCCAGTCCCAGCACCGACGCTGTACCGGAGGTAGGCCGCAGCAGCCCCATCAGGAGCCGGATGGTGGTGGTCTTGCCTGCCCCGTTGGGGCCCAGGTAGCCGAACACCTCGCCCGGCCCAATGGTGAGTGTCACGCCGTCGAGCGCAGTGTTGCGGCCGAACCGCTTGGTCAGGCCCGCCAGCCGCACCATGCTTTCGGCACCGCTTTCCGCACCCCCGCGCTCTTCCGGGCTCATGCGGCAAGGCTATGCCGGGCGCTGCACGGGTCCCAGAGTCTTTCGGCCCACCGCTTAGACTGCTCCCATGCCTATCGTTCCTGATGAAAAGGACTGGACCTGGGTCCTGTCCCGCCCCTGCCCGGAATGCCATTTCGACGCTTCCAGCGCCACCCCGGCAACGGTACCGGGAAGCATCGAAAGCCTGATCCCCCGGTGGCTCGCCGTCCTGCGCCGGCCGGACGCGGCGCAGCGCCCCGATGACCACACCTGGTCCGCGCTGGAGTACGCGTGCCATGTGCGGGACGTTTTCGCGCTGTTCGACCAGCGGCTGAACCTGATGCTGGCAGAGGATGACGCCCGCTTCGAGGATTGGGACCAGGACCGGACCGCCATCGAGAAGGACTACGCCAACGCCGATCCGGCCGAGGTGGGCCGCGAACTGGCGGCGGAAGGACACCAGGCCGCCGAGTCCTTCGCCGGAGTCCATGAGGACGACTGGGGACGCAAGGGGCTGCGCAGCAACGGCTCGCAGTTCACCGTCCTCACGCTGTCCCAGTACTTCCTGCACGACGTCGTCCACCACCTTCACGACGTCAGCGGCTAAAGGCGCAGGCACGCCGGGGACCGTCCCGCCTTAGTGGGAAGCGGCCAACGATTCCCGGGGTTGTCCGGCGAAGGCCGAAAGATCCAGCCTGGCGTCGCCGGCCTTGATGTCAGCGGGATTGTGGGTAACCAGCACCACGGTGCGGTCCCGGAGTCCCGTGCGAAGGTCCGCCAGCATGGCTGCCGCCGATTCGGCGTCCAGGTGGGCAGTGGGCTCATCCAGCAGGATCACCTCCGCACCGGTCAGCAGGGTCCGCGCCACGGCCAGCCGCTGGCGCTCGCCGCCGCTCAGGAAGGCACCGCCGGGACCGATCCGGGTGTCCAGGCCCGCCGGCAGCCGGGCCACCAGGCCGGCAAGTCCGACGGCGGCCAGGACAGACTCCAGCTCGTCGTCCGCCAGGGTTGGTGCACCGTTCCCGGACGGCCGGCCCAGCATGAGGTTGCCGCGGATGGTGGAGTCGAACAGGTGTGCCTCCTGCGGACACCACGCCGCCCGGCCGGTGACCAGCGCCCGTCCCGCGGCCGGCGGCAGGAAGCCAAGCAGCACCGAGAGCAGGGTGGACTTTCCCGACCCCGATGGTCCGGTGACCGCCAGCCAGCGCCCGGGACCTGCCACCGCGAACACGCCGGAGAAGACCGGGACGTCTCCGGGCCAGGCCGCGGCCAGGTCCACCAGTTCAAGGCCCGGAGTGCCGCCGGCGCGGCCGGGAACGGACTGCAGCCCAGCAGACACGTCGAGGCGGCCGTCAAGAGCGCCCGACTCCCCCACCCGGCGCATCACGGCACGGAGCGCGGGGAACTGGCGGACCGCCGTCGTCATCGCTGCGTAGGGTTCCACCAGTGCCAGCAGCAGGAGGACCACCACGGCTGCCGTGGCCGGGGCAACCTGGGCCGCAAGGACCCCGGGAGCCGCCAGCCATGCGGCGGCCAGTGCGGCGGTGCCGCAGGCGGCGGTGGCAACAGCGTGTCCCAGCCCGTCGGCCCAGGCTGAGCGCTGGGATGCGCGCGTGGCGTCGCGGTCCTCCGCCAGCAGCGCCTCAAGCACACGGGCTGCCACGCCGTTTGCGTGCAGTTCCGCCCTGGCGTCCAGGGCTGCCGTCACGCGGCGCAGGACCCCGGAGCGCAGGGACTGCTCGGCGTTGGCGGATTTGCGGTCTCCCCACAGGGCGGCCGCGGGTGCCAGCAGCAGGCCGCTGATGGCCGCGCCGGCCACTGCGGGAAGGGCCGCCGGCACCAGCACGCCGGTGGCAGCCACGGCCAGGACGGAAACCGCGAGCGCGGTGAGGGGTGGCAGGACCACGCGTGGAAGGAGGTCGCGGACCGTGTCCACATCGTCGATGACCGTCCCCAGCACGTTGCCGCCCTGCAGGAGCCGGCGCAGCGACAGCGCCCTGCGGCTCAGAGATTCCCAGAGCCGGCCGCGCAGGCGGGTGAGCGCGGCGAAGACGGCATCATGCAGCAGCAGCCGCTCCCAGTAGCGGAAAACGGCCCGGCCGATGCCGAAGAACCGGACGCCGACGATCGCCGTCAGCAGGTAGAGAATGGGCGGCTGCTCGCTGGCCCGGATGATGAGCCAGCCGGAAAGGCCGGAAAGCGCGACGGCGAAGACGGCCGCCAGGGTGCCCACGACAGCAGCGGCGGCGAACCTGCCCCGCACCGGCGCCAGGAGGGCCGCCAGGAGGCGGGCCGCGCCTGGGGCAGCGCGAACGCTTGGGCTGACGGACCCGCCGGTGCCGGCTTCCGCCGCGTCGTCAACGCGTGCGCTGACATTGCCGGCGGAAGCGGCGTCGGCAGAGCCGGGTTGGGTGGAGCCGCTTCTCCCGGGGCCGGGCAGGATGCCGGTTGCGCCGCCGCCGTGGTGCGGTGCTGCGGCAGCCCGGACCGCCGGCACGACGGGCACCAGCAGGTCTGCGAGCCGGCGGGTGCGCTGGTTGTGGGCCACCAGGATCACGGTGGCCTGGCCGCGGAGCCGCCGGATGGCCTCCTCCACAATGAGTGCGGAGGCGTCGTCCAGGTGTGCCGTGGGCTCGTCCAGCAGCAGGAGGGTGGCACCGGCCTCGATCCTGGCCAGTCCGCGGGCCAGTGCCACGCGGCGCAGCTCGCCCGGGCTCAGCTCCGCCTGGTGCTTCGCTGCCAGGTGGGCGGCTCCGGCCCTCTCCAGGCAGCGGCGGGCAGTCTCTTCGCCGGTAAAGCGGTCGGGGCCATGGGTGGGGTCCGGCGAGAGGTACAGCAGCACCTCCTCCAGCACGGTTCCGGCCACCATGACGGGATGCTGCGGCACCCAGGCTACGGAACTGCGGTCCAGGCCGCTGATGGATCCGGTGATGCCCGTCCCGTCACCGGCGCCGATGGTTCCGGCCAGTACGCCCAGGACAGTGCTCTTGCCGGCACCGCTGGGTCCGTCCAGGGCGGTGATCCGATCCTGGGGGGCGGTGAAGGTGAGGGGGCCGACGGCGGCTCCGGACCGGCCGGCGTAGGTCACCGTGAGTCCGGTGACCTCGAGTGGGCCACCGGGCCTGCCGGCCCTGGCCGCCGGCAGGGGTATCGCTTCGGCCGCGCCGGTCACGGCGGCTGTTTCCGCGAGTGCCACCCGGCCGTCGTCGCTGGCGTGGTGGGCGGTGCCCAGTTCCCGCAGCGGAAGGTAGCAGTCCGGTGCCAGGAGCAGCGCCAGCAGGCCGGCCTCCAGCGGCATGTCGCCGTGGACCAGCCGGACGCCGATGAAGACCGCCACCACGGCGACTGAGATGGTGGCGATAAGTTCCAGGGCCAGGGCGGACAGGAATGCGGTCCGCAGGGTGCCCATGGTGCGGGAGCGGTACTCTTCGGAGATTTCTTCGAGGGCCTTGCGCTGGGCGGTTGCCCTGCCCAGTCCCACCAGGACCGGCAGGCCCTTGGCGAGCTCCAGCATGTGTGCGGACAGCCGGGCCAGCGACGCCTGGGCCTGGCGGACGCTGTCCTCGGTGTACCGGCCGATCAGCACCATGAACAGCGGGATCAGGGGCACCGTGAGCACAATGACCAGCGCGCTCACCCAGTCCGCGAAGAGGATCCGTGCCCCCAGCAGCAGCGGCACGGCGGCGCAGTTGACCAGCGCGGGAAGGAACTGGGTGTAGTAGCTGTCCAGGGCGTCCAGGCCGCGGGTGGCCAGCACCGCCAGGCCGCCGTCACCCGGCCCGGAGGACCGGACGCCCGTGCGCAGGGCACGCCCCAGCAGTTCTGCCCGGAGTTCTTCCTTGACCCCCAGCGCCGCCCGGCGGCCCGCGACGGCCTGGCCCCAGACGGTCAGGGAGCGGAGGACGACGCCGGCGAGCCCGGCGGCGAGCTGGGTTGCCCAGTCCGGGTTTCCGGCCACGAGTCCGGCCAGGACGGAGGCCACGGCCTGGCCGATCAGCACCAGGGAAAGCGCCTTGAGCGCGGCCAGGACGCCCAGCCAGTAGATTGCTGAACGGGTGGCCGGACCGGAGGGAAAGGTTGGCCGCACGTCAGCCCTTGGTGGTGAACGCCCTGGCGGCCACCGCCGGGAGGAAGCTGTGGGCTTCCGGGATGTGGGCGGCGCTGACGCGGCGGCGGAAGACCCAGTAGGTCCAGGCCTGGTAGGCGATCACCAGGGGAAGGCCAAAGGCTGCCACAATGCTCATCAGTCCCAGGGTGTAGTCCGAGGAGGAGGCGTTGGAGATGGTGAGGTCAAACGCGCTGTCCAGCGTGGAGGGCAGCACCACCGGGAACACGGCCCCGAAAATGGACGCCGTGCCCAGCACCAGGAAGGCGCCCAGGGCCAGGAAGGACCGGCCTTCGGAGCCCTTCCGGGCCAGCAGCCAGGCAGTAACGGCCGCAGCAACGGCCAGGACGACGGCGGCCCATGTCCAGGGTTTGCCGTCCATGAACTGGATGGCGAGGGCCCACGCCGCGATAGGCAGCAGCAGGGCCGGCAGGAGCCGAACGAACCACTGGCGGGCGCGGTGCCGTACCTCCCCGTCGGTCTTGAGGGCGAGGAACGCCAGCGCGTGGAGCAGCGCGAACCCCACCACGGCGATACCGCCCAGCAGGGCGTAGCCGCTGAACCAGGCCATGGGGCCGCCTTCGCGGTCGCCGTTGGCGTTCAGCGGAAGGCCGGTGGTGGTGAGGGCCAGTGCGGCGCCCACGCCGAAGGCGGCAAAGAAGGAACCCAGCGCGATGGCCCAGTCCCACCGGTTCCGCCAGCTGTCCGTGTCCACCTTGCCACGGTATTCGAACGCCACCGCCCGGAAGATCAGTGCCAGCAGGACGACCAGCAGCGGGAGATAGAGCGCGGAGAACAGCGACGCGTACCAGAGCGGGAAGGCTGCGAAGGTGGCGCCGCCGGCGGTCAGCAGCCACACCTCATTGCCGTCCCAGACAGGTCCGATGGTGTTCAGCAGCACCCTGCGCTCGGTGTTGTCGCGGGCGAAGAGCTTCATCAGCATCCCCACGCCCAGGTCGAAGCCCTCCAGGAAGAGGTAGCCGGTCCACAGCACCGCGATGGCGATGAACCAAATGGTGGGAAGCAGTTCCATTGTTTGTTTCCTCTGCTTGGTTTCGGGCTAGTAGGCGAAGGCCAGGACGTCGTCTGCGTGTTTCGCGTCCCCGGGGCCGCCGGGTCCCGGGGTGGCGTCCTCGTTCTCGTCCACCGGCGCGTGGACCAGTTCGGGCATTGCGGAGACCACGCCGCCGCGGATGTACTTGACCAGCAGCTTCACCTCCACCACCAGCAGGACTGCGTAGACGGCCGTCAGGGCCACCAGCGAGGCGATCAGTTCCCCTGCGGAGACACCCGGCGATACGGCGGCGGCGGTAAACATGAACACCTGGTCGATGCCGCTGGGATCCGGGTTGGGCGCCACGACGAACGGCTGGCGGCCCATCTCGGTGAAGATCCAGCCGGCGGCATTGGCGCCGAAGGGGGCCAGGATGCCAAAGACTGCCAGCCGCATCATCCAGTGCGACTCCGGCACGGTCCCCTTGCGGGTGAGCCACAGCGCCACCAATGCTGCCAGGGCGGCGAGTCCGCCAAATCCGATCATCATCCGGAATCCCCAGTAGGTGACTTCCATGACGGGCACGTATTCGATTTCCTGGCCGGCCCGCTCACCGTAGATGGGGTTGTCCGGCAGGTTGGTCCCGTAGTTGGCCTTGTACTCGGGCAGCAGGCTGTTGACGCCCTTGACCTCGGTGGTGAAGTCGCCCTTGGCAAGGAAGGACAGGATGCCCGGAACCTCGATGACGGCCACGACGTCGTCGCAGTTCCTGGACCCCACGTTTCCGACGCTCAGGACGGAGAAACCGGTGCCGTCGTGGCAGGCCGCCTCCGCGGCGGCCATCTTCATGGGCTGCTGCTGGAACATCAGCTTGCCCTGCAGGTCGCCGGTGACCGCGGTGCCGGCGAAGGAGATCATGGCCACCACGGCGCCGATCCGCAGGGACCGGATCCATACGCTGTGGTCTGTACGGTCACGGCCGGGGATGCGGACGTCTTCACCGGGGATGACCTTGCCGTCGGCACCCACCGTGTCAACGCCGTCGTGCCGCCTCCGCCACAGGTGGTACCAGGCGATGCCCAGGAGGAAGCCGCCGGCCACGGCCAGGGCGCCGAACAGGGTGTGCGGGACGGCCACGAGCGCGGTGTTGTTGGTGAAGACGGCCCACGCGTCGGTCATGACGGGCCGGCCGTTGATCATTTCCACCCCTACCGGGTGCTGCATCCAGCTGTTGGCCACGATGATGAAGTAGGCGGAGAGGGCCGATCCAATAACGGCCACCCAGAGGCAGGCAAGGTGGATGGCGGGCTTTAGCTGCTTCCAGCCAAAGATCCACAGTCCCAGGAAGGTGGACTCGACGAAGAAGGCAAGGAGGGCCTCGAGGGCCAGCGGGGCTCCGAAGACGTCACCCACGAACCGGCTGTACTCGCTCCAGGCCATGCCGAACTGGAATTCCTGCACGATTCCGGTGGCCACGCCCATGATGAAGTTGATGAGGAACAGCTTTCCCCAGAACTTGGTCATGCGCAGGTACTCGGGTTTGCCGGTGCGGTACCAGGCGGTCTGGATGACGGCCACCACCAGGCCCAGGCCAATGGTCAGCGGCACCATCATGAAGTGGTAGACGGTGGTGATGCCGAATTGCCAGCGTGCGATTTCCAAGGCGTCCATGGCAGTCCCTACTGTTTAGCCAATGTAGTTTTCTACGCTTTGTAGAACTGTAACTTCTACAAAGTGTAGAACATTGGCAGTGGCGGGCGAAAACCAATCGCCCTCCCCTAGCATGGCGCGGCAGGGGACGGCGCGCCACATGTTCTACCCGATGTAGAACCCGGGCGGTTTTCGGGGTAGATTTGGTTATGTAGTTGAACAACCGCGCGACGTCACCGGGCGCCTTAGAATGCGCGGTGCGGGGAAACAAAAGGAAAAGTGAAATGGCTAGTCTTGGTGAACTGGAACGGGCAGTCATGGACCTGCTCTGGGCGGGCCAGGAAGCGGCTACGGCCAATACCCTGAGGGATCAGCTGGCGCGCACGTCCGCGGCGCAGGGCGGACCGGGCCACGAAGGCAAGGAACTGGCCGTCACCACGGTGCTCACCGTACTCTCCCGCCTGGAAAAGAAGGGGCTGGTGGAACGCGAACGCGGAACCCGCCCGCACCGGTACCAGGCCGTGTCCAGCCGCGCGGACCACACCGCCGAACTCATGCATGAGGTCCTCGGATCAGCCCCGGACCGCGAGGCCGTCCTGGCCCGCTTCATCGGGTCCGTTTCCGAAGGTGAAGCCGAGACGCTGCGTAAACTGCTGGGCCACCTCTAGCACACCATGTTCTGGGCCTCATACCTGCTGGCGGTCCTGGCGATAATCCTGGCCTGGCCGGTGCCAATTCTCCTGTCACGGGCCCAATGGCCGGCAAGGTCGCCGTTCACGGCCATGCTGCTGTGGCAGGCGATCGCGCTCGCGGGTGGACTCTCCATGATCGGCGCCATGCTGGTCTATGGCCTGGAACCAATCGGTGACAACCTCATCGCAGGGCTTCGCGCGCTGGCGGGAATGGTGCTGTTCAATGCCCCCACCACGGCGTTGGGCTTTTGGCATATCTTCGCACTGTCCACTGCTGCCCTGCTGACGGCCCACCTGGTGTTCACGCTGCTGCTGACGTACTACAAGATCCAGCGGCAGCGGCGCCGGCACCGTGAACTGCTCGCACTGTTGGCCTCCCCATCGGCCCAGGATGCCGGGACGCTGGTGATCAGCCACGACTCCCCCGTCGCGTACTGCCTCCCGGGGGGCGCCCGCTCCGTGACCGTGCTGTCGGACGGCCTAATGGCCGCCCTCGAACCGGACGAGCTGCGGGCCGTCCTGATTCACGAGAACGCGCACCTCAGCCAGCGGCACCACCTGCTGCTCTGGGCCTTTGCCGCCTGGCGGCAGGCCCTCCCGTGGCTGCCCACCACCCGGCTTGCACAGGAATCGGTCAACTCCCTGATCGAGATGCTGGCCGACGACGTCGCACTGCGGACGGAGAGCAAGGCCACCCTCATCAAGGCGATAGCCATCGTTGCCAGCGGGTCGACCGGAAACGCGGGCGCCGGCGACATCCGCCCGTCCTCGCCCTCGTTGGCCCTGTCCGGGCTGGAGTCGGCGTCGGGCGGACCGGGCTCGGACGCGGTCAGGACCGCGGCCTCCCGGGTCAGCCGCCTCCTGACCCCCCAGCCCCAGCTTCCTGCGGCCGTCCGCAGCGCCGTGTTGGCCGGGTCCGTCCTGCTGCTGGCGCTGCCCACGGCACTGCTGGTGGTTCCGGGGCTGCTGGGCTGACGCCGCCGTCGCGCTTCAACCCGGCGGGTGGGCTTGTCAAAGCCCCGGGATCGCCGAACCCATCCCAGCGCCCGGCGACCCTGCGCCCGGTCAGGCGTCGATGCGCTCCCGGTCCAGGCTGGACGCGCCGGCGATGATGAAGTCCTTGCGCGGGGAGACGTCGGAGCCCATCAGCAGGTCGAAGATCTCCTCTGCCTGCTGCGCGTTTTCGATCCCCACCTTGCGCAGGGTGCGGTGCCGCGGGTCCATAGTGGTCTCCGCCAGCTGCTCGGCGTCCATCTCCCCAAGGCCCTTGTACCGCTGGATCGGCTCCTTGTACCGCTTGCCCTCCTTGGCCAGGCGGGCCAGCAGGACGTGCAGTTCGGCCTCGGAGTAGGTGTAGATCATCTCGTTGGCCTTCTGGCCGGCGTTGATGACCTCCACCCGGTGCAGCGGCGGAACCGCGGCAAACACCCTTCCCTCCACGATCATGGGCCGCATGTAGCGGAAGAACAGGGTCAGCAGCAGGGTCCGGATGTGGGCGCCGTCAACGTCGGCGTCAGTCATGAGGATCACCTTGCCGTACCGGGCCGCATTGATGTCGAAGCTGCGGCCGGACCCCGCGCCCACCACCTGGATGAGCGCTGCACATTCGGCATTGGAGAGCATGTCCCCCACCGATGCCTTCTGCACGTTGAGGATCTTGCCGCGGATGGGCAGCAAGGCCTGGAAGTCGGAGGACCGGGCCAGCTTGGCGGTGCCCAGCGCGGAGTCGCCTTCCACGATGAACAGTTCGGAACGTTCGACGTCGTCCGTCCGGCAGTCAGCGAGCTTGGTGGGCATCGAGGACGTTTCCAGCGCGTTCTTGCGCCGTTGGGTCTCCTTGTGCACGCGGGCCGAGATGCGGGACTTCATCTCGTTGACGATTTTTTCCAGCAGCAGGGCCGACTGGGCCTTGTCGTTCCGGTTGCTGGAGGACAGTTTGGCGGAGATCTCCCGCTCCACCACCCGGGCCACGATGGCGCGCACGGCGCTGGTGCCCAGGATCTCCTTGGTTTGGCCCTCGAACTGTGGTTCGGCGAGCCGTACGGTCAGGACCGCGGTCAAGCCGGCGAAGATGTCGTCCTTTTCGATCTTGTCGTTGCCGGCCTTGAGTTTGCGGGCATTGGTTTCCACGGCTTTCCGGAAAGTCTTGACCAGCGCCTGCTCAAACCCTGACTGGTGCGTGCCGCCCTTGGGGGTGGCGATGATGTTGACGAAGCTTCGCACGGTGCTGTCATAGCCGATGCCCCAGCGCAGTGCCACGTCCACTTCGCAGTCACGTTCGACCTCGGCCAGCTGGCTGTGCCCCCGTTCGTCAAGGACCGGGACGGTCTCCTTGAACTTCCCTGATCCATGCAGCCGCCACACGTCGGTCACGGCCGGGTCCGCGGCCAGGAACTCGGCGAATTCGGAGATGCCGCCGTCGTGGTGGAAGACCTCCTCGTGCGGGCCGGCTTCCCCCGGGGTTCCGGGGAGCTTGCGCTCATCCCGCACGGTGAGCTTGAGGCCGGGCACCAGGAAGGAGGTCTGGCGTGCGCGGGCAGCAAGGTCCTCGTAGGAGAACTTGGCATCCGGGGTAAAGATCTGCCGGTCCGCCCAGTAGCGGATCCGGGTCCCGGTGACTCCGCGCTTGGCCTTGCCCACAATGTCCAGTACCGAGTCATCGACGAACGGAGTGAACGGCGCTGCGGGGTCCGGGCGGGACCCGGTGTCCTTGAAGCGTCCGGGCTCGCCGCGCCGGAAGGACATCCGGTAGGTCTTGCCGCCGCGGTCCACCTCGACGTCCAGGCGCGACGAGAGGGCGTTGACCACTGACGCTCCAACGCCGTGCAGGCCGCCGGAGGCGGTATAGGAGCCGCCGCCGAACTTGCCGCCGGCGTGCAGCTTGGTGAACACCACTTCGACGCCGGTGAGCCCCGTCTTAGGTTCCTTGTCGATGGGGATGCCGCGGCCGTCGTCGTGGATCTCCACGGAGTTGTCCGCGTGGAGGATGATGCGGATGTCGTGGCCGAACCCGGCAAGCGCCTCATCCACGGAGTTGTCGATGATCTCCCAGAGGCAGTGCATGAGGCCGCGCGAGTCCGTTGAGCCGATGTACATGCCCGGACGCTTGCGGACGGCTTCGAGGCCCTCCAGTACGGAAAGGTGCCGGGCGGTGTACTCAGAGCTTGGTGCCACTGGTGATGAACTCCTTCAGGGACGTTGAAGCGGCGCTGGGACCGCACCTTCTAGGGTAGTCGGCGGCAGCGGCGACAGCCGTCTGCCACACCCGCAGCGCCTTGTGCGCCGCGCCACCAGCCTCCGTGATCCGCGGAACTGGGCAATTCTTGACCTAACCTTGCGGATACGCGGACAGCGAACTTGCCCCATCCTTGCGATGGATCGGATACGAATACTGGTTATATAGATGTACTGATCTACTAAGGAGGCCGACATGACAACAGCAGTGGCAGACCGCACACTAAACGCACTCGACCGGTGCGACCGTTGCGGAGCTCAGGCATATGTCCGGGTTGTACTCGAGTCCTCCGGCGGTGAGCTGTTGTTCTGCGGCCACCACGCCCGTGCAGTGGAGGCGACGCTCAAGCCGTTGAGCTCCGGCTGGCACGACGAGACGGGAAAGCTTCACGAGAAAGCTGCCGTGGAAATCGACTAGATGAGGCATCGGTAACAACGAACCCTGCGGGGCCTTTCCACCACGGAAAGGCCCCGCAGGCGTTTAACGGGCCCCGCAGGCCTTTAGCCGCACGGAGGGAGCTCGTAAACAGACAGGGGCCGTTCCGGAATCCACCGTACAGTGGGTTCCCGAACGGCCCCTGTTTTGTCGTGCGGAAGAGGTTAGTCCAGGTAGTCCCGCAGCACCTGCGACCGGGAGGGGTGCCGGAGCTTGGACATGGTCTTCGACTCGATCTGGCGGATCCGCTCGCGGGTGACGCCGTAGACCTTTCCGATTTCGTCTAAAGTCTTCGGCTGTCCGTCAGTCAGGCCAAAGCGCATGGCAACCACGCCGGCCTCGCGTTCGGAAAGGGTGTCCAGGACGGAGTGCAGCTGTTCCTGCAGGAGGGTGAAGCTCACGGCGTCAGCCGGAACAACGGCTTCCGAGTCCTCGATCAGGTCGCCGAATTCGGAATCGCCGTCCTCACCCAGGGGGGTGTGCAGCGAAATCGGCTCGCGGCCGTACTTCTGGACCTCGACCACCTTTTCCGGCGTCATGTCCAGTTCCAGTGCCAGTTCTTCGGGCGTGGGTTCGCGGCCCAGGTCCTGCAGCATCTGGCGCTGTACACGTGCCAGCTTGTTGATGACCTCGACCATGTGCACCGGGATACGGATGGTGCGGGCCTGGTCGGCCATGGCGCGGGTGATGGCCTGGCGGATCCACCAGGTGGCGTAGGTGGAGAACTTGAAGCCCTTGGTGTAGTCGAACTTCTCCACGGCGCGGATCAGGCCAAGGTTGCCTTCCTGGATCAGGTCCAGGAACAGCATGCCGCGGCCGGTGTAGCGCTTGGCCAGCGAGACCACCAGGCGGAGGTTGGCTTCCAGCAGGTGGTTCTTGGCGCGCTTGCCGTCGTGGATGATGAATTCGAGTTCACGCTTGTACTTCGGATCCATGGAGCCGTCGTCCGCGGCGATCTTTTCCTCGGCGAACAGCCCGGCCTCGATCCGCAGCGCAAGGTCGACTTCCTGCTCCGCATTGAGCAGCGCCACCTTACCGATCTGCTTCAGGTAGTCCTTGACGGGGTCGGCCGTGGCGCCGGCAGACATAACCTGCTGCACGGGCGCGTCGTCGTCGTCTGCATCGGAGTAGACGAAGCCCTTGCCGCTGCCGGCGGCACCCTTGACGGGGTCGGCGTCGACGTCCTCTGCTGCGTCCGGACCTTCGAGGACGATGTCGTCGAGGTCTTCCTCGACGTCTTCGACCTCGTCCGGGTCAACGTCACCGGCGGCGGACTTTCCCGCAGCCTCGGCTGCGGCCTTGGCGCCGGGCTTGGGCCCACGCTTCTTGGGCTCGCGCTTGCTGTCGCCTGCAGCCTCGCCGGCCGAAGCCTTGTTGGCTGCCCGCGTAGCTGCCCGCTTGGCATTGGTCGCGGCCTGCTTCTCCTCAGGGGACAAGACATCCTGGGCGGCGGAATCCTTCTTCGTGGAAGACGGGGTCACAGAAAACCTTTCTAGCGGTGGTCTGTGGAATCACCATACGGGCAACACCACTATGACCCTGTCAAGTCCGTGGTGGAAACCAAGCACCACCACGGCCGGCAGAGTCACTTAAGACAACTCCCGGAGTGGCTGTAATGTTCCCTTGCGGGGACGCTTACAAGCACTCGATACACGGACCCAACCGGGTCTCGGCATCCATTGTCTCACGATTTGCCCGGATCCAACCTCCCCTGCCGCCATCCGTTACGGCTGCCCCGGCGGGCCCGGCCCGGCCGGGGCATGTCCGGCCGGCTTCACGACGCTCGGGTCCGGCTCACAGCGTCTCCTTCTCCCCAGCAGGATCCTTCGGGAACTTTTGCCAGGCCGCCTCCTTCCGGGCGGCCCAGCCACAAAGCGTCCCCCTGCCCACGATATCCAGCAGGAGCTCGGCAAGCCGGTACTCCGGTTCAAGCTCAAGCGCCCGGCCCAAGTGGGCAGCCGCGTAGGAGCCGCGTCCCCGGGACCAGGCCACCCATCCTCGGAGCGTGAGCGCTGCGGCGGCCGGGTGTCCGCCCAACACTGCCAGGTGCCCCAGAATCCGGTCCAGCGCGTCCAGTCCGGCCCAGTCCGGCGCGGCCGGCGCCAGGCCCATGAGGACCTCGCCATAGCCGGCAGGAACAGCGCCGGAAGCGGCACCGCCCGCCCGGCGCTGCTGCCGGCCGGCGAATCCCGGCGGAGGCAGCAACGGCAGCGCCACTGCGGAAACGTCGCCCCCGTCCTCGGAAAGGACGCCGAACTGTTCTGCGCCTGCCTCCGCGGCGGCCCGTCCCGCCGCAGCCATCACGAGCAGGGCGTCGCGCCAGGTGGGAACGAGCAGCGTGGCGCGCAGGAAGGCGTCCCGTTCAACGTCCGGAATCCACTGCCCGTCATGGCTCCGCTCCAGCAGCAACTCCCAGAAGTCAAGCACCGCGTTGAACTGTGCCCTGCTGCGGGACTGCCCGCCGAGCTCGTCCTCCCAGCCGGCCTGTGCCTCAAGGACGGCCGCCAGGTGCATGGCGGGGACCGGGGCTTCCGGCTGGCTCCCCGCTCGTGGCGCGGGTCCAATGCTGCTGCCCCGGTACACCATCTCCGTATTCAGCATGCTGTCCCTGATCTCCTGCACGGGACGTCCCGGAAGCGGGCAGCAGGAGGCGTCGCTGCACAGGGCGTCCCGCCAGTACTCATCGCCCACCAACCAGGCATCGCGGACAGGCATCCCGGCCTGGTCCAGGGCACGTCGCACCGTGTCGACCAGGAGGTCGTAGGCGGATGGCGGTCCCATTCCGGCGTCGCTGGTGAAGACAGCCAGCAAAGAGCCGTCAGCGTCCTGGTCTGATTCAAGGTAGCGCCGGACGGCACGGGCAAACGCGGCGGGGTCGGCCTGGTTCGCCGGGCCCGGAAGGTCAAGCCGGAGTGTGGCTCCGAGCGTGGTGCCGTGCAGCGTCATGGCCACCAGGCTGGCAGCTGGCCAGTACCCGAGCGAATGCGGAATGAAGCCAAGGATGTCTTCCGGGCCGCGCACTATTAATCGTTCTGAACCTGTCATGGCTCCAGCATTCGCCGCCGGCGGGGGCGCGGGCAGTGGCCAGTCCGGCTATGTGGGTAACCGGTGCCGTGGAGGAAGAGTGCGGGGAACCCGCGAACGGGAGTGGCTCAGTCGTCCGTGGGCGTCGGCTGGCGGCGGCGGGCCAGACTTTCACGGCGCTGCCGGGCGATGGCGCTGCGCAGCGGCGGAACCACGATGCCCTGGGCGGCCATTTGCCGGCGGACCTTCCGGCGGGAGGCCAGGATGGCTGCGGCACCAATCCCCAGGAGCAGGAACTGGACGCTCAAAGCCAGCCGGAAGGGTGCCAGGCCGTAGAGCACCCCCTGTGAAAACCCGGTGGCGTTCAGGACGTCGAGCACAAGGCCAATCAGGAAGATGGAGACCAGGGCAGCGATGAAGCCACCAACGTTGACAATGCCGGTGGCAGTGCCGATCCGGTGCGCGGGGTTGAAGGTCCGCGCGAAGTCGAAGCCGATCATGGAACCGGGGCCGCCGATTGCGAGCACCACCACCAGGCCTGCCAGCAGCCACAGCGGAGCGCGCCCGGGCAGCAGCAGCACCGCGGCCCATGCCGTGGCGGTGGCGCCGGCGATCAGCAGCACCATGGTGGAACGGCGCAGTGGATGGCGCGAAACGAAGCGCCCGATGAACGGGCCCACTGCCATGGCTGCGGCAACGTACAGGGCCATCAGCGCTGCGACGGTGGCTGTGTCCAGGCCCTGGCCCGAGATCAGGAACGGGTAGCCCCACGTCATGGCAAAGACGGTGCCACTGAACTGGATGGTGAAGTGGCTCCACATTCCCAGCCGGGTTCCGGGCTGGCTCCAGGCACGGGCCAGTGAGGCGCCGGTGGCCTTGAGCCCCTGCCGGGCGTGCGGCCGTTCGGTCCCCGGTGGGACATCCTGCAGGAGCAGGAGTACCAGCACGACGGCGAGTGCGGACATTCCTGCCAGCATCAGGAAAGCGGGGGTCCAGCCGGACAGGTGCAGGACCAGCGCGAAGGGCAGGACACTGAACAGCTGACCCAACTGGCCGGACATGCCGGTCAACTGCGTGACCAGGGGGACGCGGGCGGGGGCGAACCACAGCGGGATGAGCCTGATCACCGAGATAAAGGTCATGGCGTCGCCGGCGCCCACCAGGACACGGCCAAGGACTCCCCCGGGGATGCTCTCGGCGAAGGCCAGCTGCACCTGTCCGAGTCCCATCAGGACAGCGCCGCCTGCGATCATGGCACGCGAGCCGAACCTGTCCACCAGCAGGCCCACCGGGATCTGGAGCCCGGCGTACACCAGCAGCTGCAGGACGGTGAAGAAGGAGATGGCGGACGCCGTGGCGTGGAACCGCTCCGTGGCCTCGAGCCCCACCACGCCGAAGGAGGTCCGCTGCGCCACGGCCACCAGGTACCCGAAAATTCCAATGGTCCAGATAAGCCAGGCGCGGGGAGCAGTCACCAGTTCATTATGCCCGGCGCGCGCCCGCAGCCCGGAAGCCGTGACGTCCCGCTACTGCCCCGGGTTCTCCCTGGCCAGGTAGGCCTCCACGGCGGCACCCAGGTCGTCGGCGTCGGGAAGCTCGTCGTTCTCGTTGGCCAGGAGCGACCGGCGGACGATGCCGTCGGCCTTCTCGTCGTAGCGTGTCTCGAGGCGGGAGACCACCTGCTGGACCTCCTCGGACGCCTCGATCTGCTGGGCAATCTGCCGGCTGACCTCGCGCCCGGACTCACGGAGCCGGTCGGTGGGCAGCATCAGGGACGTTGCGGCGCCAAGGTATTCCAGGCCGGCGACGGCGGCGGTGGGGTACTCGGCCTCGGCGAGGTAGTGCGGGACGTGGATGACGTAGCCGGCAACATTGCGGCCCGCCTCCACGAGGCGCAGCTCCAGGATGTGGCCAACAGCGGCGGGAACTTCAACGGTGGGCTTCCACACGGAGATGCCCTCGATCAGCTCAGGCCGGTTCCCGTGTACCGTCACGCCCACGGGCCGGGTGTGCGGCACGGGCATGGGGATGGAGTGGATCCATGTGACCAGGTTGACGTCCAGCTTTTCCACGATGTTCACCACGGCACGGGCAAACCGTTCCCATTGCAGGTCAGGTTCGAAGCCGGCCAGGAGGAGGAATGGCTTCCCCAGCCCGTCCACCAGTCGGTAGAGTGCCAGCCGGGGCTCCTGGTAGTCCTGGATGTGGTCTTCCACGAAACTCAGGTGCGGCCGGCGGGACCTGTAGTCAATCAACTGGTCCGCATCGAAGACCGCCACGGGCTGGGCGTCGAGGGTGTCCAGCAGCTCGGCGTTGATCTGCTTCACCACATGGCCGGCGTCGGCGAACCCGGTGAAACCCATGACCAGGTTCAGCCCCTGCAGCTCCGGGCTGTGGAACAGCTCGATGTTGCTGGCATAGAGCGCGTCGGGGTCCAGCAGGGAGCCGGAAATCCGTTCAAGCACGGCGTGTTCCTTTCAGGGGTACGGGTGGACATCATTCATAACGCCGCAGGGGCACCCGGCATTCCGGGCCGCGGTGTGGCGCACGTCTCAGGAAATTCTGTCGCTCCGCAGGGGAACGGCTACGATCGGAACTGGCCTGCCAGGCGGGCTTGCAACCACCCGGGCACCGTCCAGAACGGCCGGATCCGGGCCACCATGGCAGAGCGCCCAACATGCATCCCTGCCCGATCGTTTCGAGAATTGAGGACTCATCCCTGTGGTCAAGAATACTGAAGTCAACCTTAGTACCGTCTCGCGGGACCTTAAGAGGAACCCCAGCGATGCCGTGGTGATCGGGGTGGGGCAGGGAAGCGACGGGCCCGTCCTGCTGGACAACCCGCTGACGGCGAAGTCCGCGGAGGCCCTGGCTGACTCCCTCAAGGCACTCGGAGTTACCGGCGCGGCGGACCAGCTGGTCCGCCTCCCGGGACTGCCCGAAACCGGCGCCGGCATCCTGGTCCTCGCCGGAGTGGGAAAGGTGCCGGAAGGCACACCGCTCACCGGTGAGGCACTCCGCCGGGCAGCGGGATCCGCGGTCCGGCAGCTGGCCGGCCTCGCCACCGTAACCCTGGCGTTCCCGACGGCGACGGTGCAGGATGTCGCGGCCGTCGCCGAGGGTGCCGCGCTGGGCGCCTACGCCTTCACCGAGTTCCGGTCTTCCACGGACGGGCTCAAGGATCCCGTCCGCAATGCCGTCATCTTCACGGAACTGGCAGGCAGCACGGACCTGGGCGCCGCACTGAAGCGGGCAGGACTGGTGGCCAAAGCCGTCAACGCGACCCGCTCACTGGTCAACACGCCGCCGAGCCACCTTTACCCGGAGTCCTTCGCCGAGGCCGCCAAGGACCTTGCCAAGGGCCTCCCCGTCAAGGTCACCGTCTGGGACGAGAAGCGGCTTGAGAAGGAAGGCTTCGGCGGCATCATGGGCGTGGGCAAGGGCTCCACCCGCCAGCCGCGGCTGGTTAAGGTGGAGTACTCCCCCGCCAAGGCCACCGCCAAGGTTGCGCTGGTCGGCAAGGGGATCACGTTCGACACCGGCGGCATCTCCCTCAAGCCGGCCCTGAACATGGGCGACATGAAGAGCGACATGGCGGGCGCCGCCGTCGTACTTAATACTGTTTTGGCCCTTGCCGGCCTGGGCCTGCCCGTGAAGGCGACCGCCTGGCTGTGCATCGCGGAGAACATGCCGGGCGGCGGCGCGTCGCGCCCGGCCGATGTGCTGACCATGTTCGGCGGCAAGACGGTTGAAGTCCTCAACACCGACGCCGAAGGCCGCTTGGTCATGGCGGACGGCATCGTTGCAGCCAGCCGCGAATACCCGGACGCCATCATCGACGTGGCCACGCTGACCGGCGCGCAGCTCATCGCCCTCGGCAACCGCACTGCCGGTGTCATGGGCTCGGAAAGCGTCACGGGCGCCCTCAAGGCGGCGGCCGACCGCACCGGCGAACTGGTCTGGCCCATGCCCCTGCCGGAGGAGCTGCGCCCCAGCCTGGATTCCCAGGTGGCGGACCTGGCCAACATTGGCGAACGCCACGGCGGCATGATGACCGCTGCTGTGTTCCTTCGCGAATTCGTGGGTAAGGACAAAGCGGGCGAACAGATCCCCTGGGCGCACATCGATATTGCGGGGCCGTCCTTTAATAACGGCAGCCCCTACGGCTACACCCACAAGCAGGGCACCGGATGCACTGTCCGTACCCTGGTTGCCTACGTGGAGGACATCCTGGCCGCGGCCTGAGCAAACTGCCTGGGTCACGGGCTCCAGGCCCCATGCCGCGCGGCCCTGCGGTGCAGTGATTGCTGTGCCACAGGGCCGCGTGACACTGGACACAAGCGCTCCACAAACGCAGCGCCAAGGTGGAGCATGGATAGGTGGTTCGCTAAGGTGAACCACGGTAGTCACAAATGCAAGAGAGTTGCCCTGCTGACATAATCACGGCAGTGCAAGTTCCAAGACCAGATGATGCGCGCAGAACGCGTCATCGTTCACGCGAGGGAGCGTTTTAGTGGCCGATCAGGCAACTGCGCAAGAATTCGACATCCTGGTACTCGGTGGCGGCAGCGGCGGATACGCTGCGGCGCTGCGTGCGGTACAGCTCGGCCTCACCGTCGGCCTCGTGGAGAAGGGCAAGCTGGGCGGCACCTGCCTCCACAACGGCTGCATTCCCACCAAGGCCCTGCTGCACTCCGCAGAGCTGGCCGACCACGCCCGTGACTCCGCCAAGTACGGCGTGAACGTCACCCTGGACGGCATCGACATCAACGCCGTCAACGCGTACAAGGACGGCATCATCGCCGGCAAGTTCAAGGGACTGCAGGGACTCATCAAGTCCAAGGGCATCACCGTCATCGAGGGTGAAGGCAAGCTGCAGGGCACCGACACCGTCGTGGTGAACGGCACCGCGTACAAGGGCAAGAACATCGTCCTGGCCACCGGTTCCTACTCGCGCACCCTTCCCGGCCTGGAAATCGGCGGCAAGGTCATCACCTCCGACCAGGCCTTGACCATGGACTTCATCCCCAAGAGCGCCATCATCCTGGGCGGCGGCGTCATCGGCGTCGAGTTCGCCTCGGTCTGGAAGTCGTTCGGCGTGGACGTCACCATCGTCGAAGGCCTGCCCTCCCTCGTTCCCAACGAGGACGCAACGATCGTCAAGAACTTCGAGCGCGCCTTCAAGAAGCGCGGCATCAAGTTCTCCACCGGCGTCTTCTTCCAGGGCGTTGAGCAGAATGACGACGGCGTCAAGGTCACCCTGGTGGACGGCAAGACCTTCGAAGCCGACCTGCTGCTGGTCGCCGTCGGCCGCGGCCCCGTCACCGCCAACCTGGGCTACGAGGAGGCCGGCGTCACCATCGACCGCGGCTTCGTCATCACCAACGAGCGCCTGCACACCGGCGTGGGCAACATCTACGCCGTAGGCGACATCGTCCCCGGCGTGCAGCTGGCCCACCGCGGCTACCAGCAGGGCATTTTCGTGGCCGAGGAAATTGCCGGCCTGAAGCCCGTGGTGGTCGAGGACATCAACATCCCCAAGGTCACCTACTCCGACCCCGAAATCGCCACCGTTGGTTACACCGAAAAGGCTGCCAAGGAAAAGTTCGGCGAAGACCAGGTGCAGACCCAGGAATACAACCTGGCCGGCAACGGCAAGAGCTCCATCCTGGGTACCTCCGGCCTGGTCAAGCTGGTCCGCCAGAAGGACGGCCCCGTGGTGGGCGTCCACATGATCGGCGCACGCATGGGCGAGCAGGTTGGCGAGGCCCAGCTGATCGTGAACTGGGAAGCCTACCCGGAGGACGTGGCCCAGCTGGTGCACGCCCACCCCACCCAGAACGAAGCCCTCGGCGAAGCGCACCTGGCACTGGCCGGCAAGCCGCTGCACGGCTAGTTTTCCGCAGCATTACCAGGCCCGGTGCACCCGGTCGTCCAGACCGGGTGCACTAGGCTTCCAACAAGGCAGCAATCATTCGCACTAAAGATCAATAAGGAGAACGGGGACGACATGTCTGAATCCGTTAACTTGCCCGCCCTCGGTGAGAGTGTCACCGAAGGAACCGTCACCCGCTGGCTCAAGCAGGTAGGTGACCGGGTAGAGGTGGACGAGCCGCTGCTCGAAGTCTCCACCGACAAAGTAGACACTGAAATCCCCTCTCCTGTAGCTGGCGTGATTGAAGAAATCCTGGTCGCTGAAGACGAGACCGCCGAGGTGGGCGCACCCCTGGTACGCATTGGTGACGGCTCCGGCGGCGGTTCCGCCCCAGCCGGGGAAGCTCCCGCTGCGACACCGGCCCAGGAAGCTCCCGCTCCTGCGGAGGCGCCTTCCACCGAGGCACCCGCTCCTGAAGCCCCGGCCCAGGCACCTTCCGCACCGGAGGCACCGGAGGCACCCGCCGCAGGCGGCGGCGAAAGCCATGAAGTAACCCTCCCCGCACTGGGCGAAAGCGTCACCGAAGGCACTGTCACCCGATGGCTCAAGGCCGTTGGCGACCAGGTGGAGGTCGACGAGCCCCTGCTGGAAGTCTCCACGGACAAGGTGGACACCGAGATCCCGTCCCCGGTTGCCGGCACGCTGCAGGAAATCCGGGTCAATGAGGACGAGACCGCTGAAGTCGGTTCCGTGCTGGCCGTCATCGGCTCCGGCG
Organism: Pseudarthrobacter sp. Pseusp20; assembly: GCF_059492155.1. Lineage (NCBI taxonomy): Bacteria > Bacillati > Actinomycetota > Actinomycetes > Micrococcales > Micrococcaceae > Pseudarthrobacter > Pseudarthrobacter sp. Pseusp20. Next base: position 2,028,730 of record NZ_CP168521.1, on the reverse strand, counting down.
CTGCCGCTGCTCCGGCTCCCCAGGCTGCACCGGCCCCCGCCGAGGCTCCCCGGCAGGAAGCCCCCCAGCAGGAAGCTCCGGCTGCCGCCCCGGCCCCCGCAGCTCAGGCACCCGCCCAGGAAGCGCCCAAGGCAGCCCCCGCTCCCGCTGCAGTCCCTGCAGCCCAGGAGGCCGCACCGGCCAACGGGTCCGAATCCGGCTACGTCACTCCCCTGGTCCGCAAGCTGGCCAACCAGCACGGGGTGGACATCACTTCACTGTCCGGCACCGGCGTCGGCGGCCGCATCCGCAAGCAGGATGTCATCGCCGCCGCTGAAGCCAAGGCGGCTCCCGCTGCCGCACCGGCCGCAACCCCTGCCGCATCCGCACCGGCCGCATCGGCTGGAGCTGCCTCCTCGCTTCGCGGCACCACCCAGAAGGCTCCCCGCATCCGCCAGGTCATTGCCCGGCGCATGCGCGAGTCCCTGGAGATCTCCACCCAGCTCACCCAGGTCCACGAGGTGGACATGACCAAGGTCGCCAAGCTGCGCGCCAGGGCCAAGAACTCTTTCCAGGCCCAGAACGGCACCAAGCTGACGTTCCTGCCCTTCATCGCCAAGGCCGTGGCCGAGGCCCTCAAGCAGCACCCCAAGCTCAACGCTGCCTACGACGAGGACAAGCAGGAAATCACCTACCACAACGCCGAACACCTGGCGATCGCCGTCGACACTGACAAGGGCCTGCTGGTTCCGGTCATCGCAGACGCCGGCAACCTGAACCTTGCCGGCCTCGCCGGCAAGATCGCCGACGTTGCCTCCCGCACCCGCGACGGCAAGATCGGCCCGGACGAACTGTCCGGCGGCACGTTCAGCATCACCAACATCGGCTCGGTGGGCGCGCTGTTCGACACCCCGATCATCAACCAGCCGCAGGTGGGCATCCTGGGCACCGGCGCCATCGTCAAGCGGCCCGTCGTGGTTGCTGACGAAAACGGCGACGACTCGATCGCCATCCGCTCCATGATGTACCTGTCCCTGACGTACGACCACCGCCTGGTGGACGGTGCCGACGCCGGCCGGTTCCTCCAGACCCTGAAGGCACGCCTCGAAGAAGGCGCTTTCGAAGCGGACCTGGGGCTCTAGCCTCCGCAGCAATACGACAACGGCGGTGCCGGCATGGGTGGGAAACCTCCCGCAGCCGGCACCGCCGTCGCGGTTTAACCAACGCAGCCGCCTGCGCCCGGAGCCCCCGTGCGCGTGGCTTTGCTACGGGCCGTAGAACTGACTGGCTAAGCTGGAGCCATGAATATTCTCTTCAACATCCTGGTTTTCCTGCACGTGGTGGGAGCCGCCATGATCGTGGGCTACTGGATCGCCACGATGCGGACGCCCACCGTGCACCCCCGCCAGCGTGACGGCGCCTTCCTGCAACTGCTGACCGGCATCGCCATGATGGGCATCCTGCCGTTCCTGCCGGACAAGGATCCCAACTACGCCAAGCTGGGCATCAAGTTCGTCATCGCCGTCGTGGTCGCCGTCCTGGCTGTCATTGGGACACGCAAGGCCAAGAACGGCCAGCCCGTCTCCACCGGGCTCGCCCATGGCGTGGGCGGGCTGGCCCTGGTCAACATCGCCATCGCCACCATCTGGCAGTAACCGCTCCACCCCGGGGGCCCCGGTCATAATCCTCTGAGAGCGGACAATCCGTGCACAGGAGGTGCCTGGTCCCTAGGATGGAAAACGGTGGGTCCGGCCGCGGGTGCCGGGCCCGGATCGAATCGACGCTGAGGAGAGACATGGCTACAACACGCAACGCCCACACGGTATGGACCGGAAGCCTGACCGAGGGCTCTGGCAACACCACCCTGGACAGCTCCGGCCTGGGCACCTTCGATGTCACCTGGAAGGCGCGCACGGAGGCTGCCGGCGGAAAGACCAGCCCCGAAGAGCTGATCGCTGCAGCCCACTCCGCCTGCTTCTCCATGGCCTTCAGCCACGAACTCAGCCAGGCGGGATTCACGCCGGAGGAGGTCAACACCAGGTCCGAGGTTGGCTTCCAGCCCGGCACCGGCATCACCGGCAGCCACCTGACCCTGGAGGCCCGCATCCCCGGCATCTCGCAGGAAGACTTCCAGCGCATTGCCGAAGCCGCCAAGAAGGGTTGCCCCGTGTCCCAGGCCCTGGCCGGCATCGAGATCACCCTGGACGCCACCCTGCAGTCCTAGGCCACGCCGGCCTTGAGCGCATGATCTGAGCGCCACCGTCTGCACAACGCAAAGGCCCTGCCTTCCGGGCAATCCCGGAAAGGCAGGGCCTTTGCTGTTGCCGGTGAAGGCTAGCTCTCCTGCCGGCGGGCGGGCAGCGGAGCGGGCTTCAACCGGCGGTAGCCGGAACGCGCCGGCGGCCGGTCGGTCGGCAGTTCCTGGATCATTTCCTTCAGCGCCCCAATGCCGTACTCCAATTGGGGATCGCGCCCCGCGGCGTAGGCGTGCGGCGGGAAGGTCACTTCGATGTCCGGATCAACGCCGTAGTTCTCCACGCTCCACCCCACGCCGCCGCTGAACCAGTTGGCATAGCGGGGCTGGGTGACGCCGGTGCCGTCCGCCAGCGCGAACCGGTTGTCGATGCCCACCACACCGCCCCACGTACGTGTTCCGATGACCGGGCCGATGCCACGCAGCTTCGAGACCTGGGTGATGATGTCGCCGTCGGACCCGGCAAACTCGTCCGCGAGGATGATCACGGGCCCCCTGGGTGCGTGGTGGGGGTAGGTCCGCGGCTTTTCCCCGCGCGGCATGCTCCATCCGGTGACCTTGCGGCCTATCAGTTCCGCGACGAGCTGCGATGTGTGTCCCCCACGGTTGCGGCGGACATCGACGATCAGGCCGTCAAGAGCTGTTTCCGTATCGAGGTCGCGGTGCAGCTGCGCCCAGCCGTTGGCCATCATGTCCGGGATATGCAGGTAGCCAAAGGTTCCGTTGGACGCTTCCCGGACGGTGCGCCGGTTGCCGGCAACCCATTCCTGGTAACGCAGCCGCTCCTCATCCTTGATGGGCACGACGGCGACCCGGCGCTGGGTGCCTTGGGCACCGCCGTGCCCCGGGCCGTTGAGGAGGGTCAGCTCCACGGCACGGCCGGCCGCTCCCACCAACTGCATGGCCGGGGTGACGGCTCCGGACAACGGGACGCCGTCAATGGCCAGCAGGATGTCTCCCGCCTTGGCCCCAACCCCGGGCCTGGTCAGCGGGGAGATGGCAAGCGGGTCGGAGGACTCGCCGGCCAGGATGCGGCTGATTTCCCAGCCGTGGGCGGTGTGCGCCAGGTCTGCGCCCAGCCTGCCCTGTCCCCGGCTGCCGCGTTCGGTAACCGGAGCGGGGCGCACGTACGCGTGCGATGTCCCCAGCTCGCCGTGCAGTTCCCACAGCAGGTCCACCAGGTCATCGTGGGAGCCCAGCCGCCCGACCAGGGGCCGGTAGCGGGCGTGGATGGATTCCCAGTCCTGCCCCGCCATGTCCTCGGTCCAGAAAAAGTCCCGCTGCAGGCGCCAGGCTTCATCGAACGCCTGTCCCCAGACGCTGAGCGGGTCCATCAGGACGCGGATCCGGCCCAGGTCCACTTTGACTGCCTTGCCGGAGTCCTCGTCCGCCTTGGCGTCAGAAGGCACCACGGTGACCTGTTTGTCGGAAACCAGTACCACCTTGCTGCGGTCGCCGGAGAGCCGGTAGCTGTCCACGGCGTCCACCAGGGTGGTCTGCCTGCGCCGTCCGATGTCGTACCGGACCAGGCTGGGGCTGGCGTCCTTGTCCTCCTGGCTGGCCTTTCCGTCGCCGGTCACGCCGGCCAGGGCTGAGTCGAGCCAGAGGAGGGCGCCGTCAACGGCCTTCAGCGAGCTGTAGTTGCCCTGCGGCACGGGAACGCTGATGACGCGGTGCGCCAGGCCCTCCGCGTCCACGTGCACGGCAGGCACGGCATCATCCCGTGCTTCGGCGCCGGCTGTGGCATCCGCGTCCGTTGTGGTTTCCGGCCCGGCGCCCGCGGGATCAACGGAAGGGCCAAAGGGCGACGGCGTCTCCGCGGCGAGTGCCACGAGGTACGGCTTGATGGGGCTGGGGAAGGAGAGGTCGAACGAATGTCCGTCGTACACGGGATCGAAGCTGCGGTTGGACAGGAAGGCGAGGAACTTTCCGTCCGGGGTGAAGGCGGGCGAGGCGTCGCGGAAGCGTCCGTCGGTCACGTCCACCGGTTCGGCATCGAGCTGGTCAACGGTGGCCAGGCGCAGCCGGCTGCGCGAGCCAAAGGACGTGACCGGTTCAGACCAGGCCAGCCAGCGGGAGTCCGCCGACCATGCCAGCTCGGAGATGCTGCCTTCGCCAATGCTGGCCACCCGCGAGAGATCTCCGCTGCGGGTGTCCAGGACGTGCACGTCGCCAAACGAGGTACCCAGGGCAACCCAGCGGCCGTCGGGGCTTGCTTCCAGCGAACTGGCGCGTGACGGCGTGGGGACGGTGATGCCTGGTTCTGCCGCGGGTTCCTGGGCGTCGGCCGCGGGGGCCGGGGCCTGCGGTGCAACATCTGCCTGCTGTTCGTCGTCCGCGGGCACGTGGACGGCCCCTCCGGACAGCACTGCCGCGCCGGACGCGGGAACAGGCTGCGGCAGGCTGACCGTTTCCGGCCCTGCCGCGCCGTCCTGTGCCGTATCGGCGGGAGCGGGATTTTCGGAATCGGGAGTTTCAGAAATTGCGCCGGCCTTGCCGCCGCTTGCCGGCGCGTGCCCGGCGCCGTGCGGTACTGGAGCGGCAATGTCCTTGATATGCAGTGCCTCCACGCCGTCGTGGTCCGCGATGTAGGCGATGCGGCCATCCCCCAAGGGCCGGGGAAGCCGGGCCCGCACTCCCGGGGTGGCCTCGATGATGCGGGACGGCCCGTCCTTGTGCCGCAGCCAGTGGATGGTTCCGTGCGACTCCACCGCGCTGGCGGCCCCCGCCGCATCCGGCGCCACCGCGCCCAGGTGCTTGACGGCATCAAGGAGGGCGGGACGCCTGGTCTGCGATGCCGAGCCAAGGGTGATGTCCAGCTTTACAGCCTCCGAGCCAAGATCATTCAGGACCCAGAGTTCGCCGGCTGATTCGAAAATGACGCGCTTGCCGTCCGAGGCGGCGTGCCGGACGTAAAAGTCCTGGTGGTCGGTGTGGCGCCGCAGGTCCTGTCCGTTGGGAAGGACCGAGTACAGGTTGCCGTAGCCTTCGTGGTCGGACAGGAAGGCGATCCGGCCGTCCACCCACAGGGGATCGGTGAGGTTGCCGTCAACGTCCGGCAGCAGCCGCTCGAACTCCCCGTTGCCGTCGCGGTCGATCCACAGTTTTCCCGCCGTCCCGCCACGGTACCGCTTCCACCAGGCCGGTTCGCGGGACAGCACGCTGGCCAGCACCACGGGACGTTCGTCGCCCACCTCGGGGCCAAATGCAACGGATTCCACCGGCCCGTAGGGGAGCTCCTGCGCCCAGCCGCCCTCCAAAGGGACACTGTATGCGTGGGTGTGCCGGCTTTCGGCCTGGCGGAAGGCGCTGGTGACCACCACCGAACCGCCGGCAGTGAATCCCTTGACCTTCGTGGTGCTGTGGCCAAAGTAGGTGAGCTGGCGGTACCCGCCGCCGTCGACCCGTGCCGACACAACTTCCGGCGCCGTTCCCTGCACAACCGTCCAGACCAGGCGCTTGCCGTCCGGGGTGAAACGCGGGTTGCGGGCAGGAAGCTGGAGCGACGAGACGCGCCACGCGCGGCCGCCGTCCAGGGGCGCAATCCACACGTCGTCCTCGGCCACGAAAGTGACCAGATCGCCGTGCAAATGCGGGAAACGGAAGTAGCTCGAAGAGGTCATCGTTCGATCATAGTCAACCCCTCCCCTGCGCCGCGGGAGGTACACAGCCCTTGCTGCCGTGGTGAGATGGACCATGCATATCGTCATGGCCGGCGCCTCCGGGCTCATCGGCAGCTCCATGTCCGCAGCCTTCCGCAGTGCCGGCCATTCGGTGGTGTCCCTGGTCCGCCGGCCGCCTGCCGGTGCCACCGAAATCCGCTGGGATCCGGCGGCCGGTGTCCTGGACCCCGGCGTCCTTGCCGGGGCAGACGCCGTCGTCAACCTCGCAGGTGCCGGAATTGGCGACAGACCCTGGACGCGGAAGCGGGTGGCGGAGCTGTTCAGTTCCCGGCTGGGGCCCACCAGGACACTGGTGCAGGCCATGGCACAGCTGGATGCCCCGCCGGCAACCTTCATCAGCCAGTCGGCGTCCGGCTTCTACGGCGACGCCGGCAATACTGTCCTGCGTGAAGACGCACCCGCCGGTTCCGGGACTTTGGCGCAGATCTGCGTTGAGTGGGAGCAGGCTGCGCTGATGGCGCCGGCAGGGGTACGCGTGGTGACGCCCCGCACCGGGGTGGTGTTCAGCCGTTCCGGTGGCGCGCTGGGAAAGCTGCTTCCACTGCTGCGCCTGGGAGTTGGTGGTCCGTTCGGCAACGGCCGCCAGTTCTGGCCCTGGGTAACGCTTCCGGACGTTACGGCCGCCTTCCTCTTCCTCCTCGAAACACCGGTCTCCGGCGCGGTGAATGTGAACGCGCCGGAGCAGGCGAACGTCAACACGATCGTCGCGGCGCTGGCCCACGCCCTGCACCGGCCCGCCATACTCAGGGTCCCGGCCCCCGTGCTGCGCACGGTGATGCCGGGCCTCGGCGAGGAATTGCTGCTGCACAGCCAGCGGATGGAACCGGCAGTCCTGTCCTCGGCCGGATTCCAATGGCAGCACGGGCGCCTGGAAGACGCCGCCCGCTGGGTGGCCGGCCAGGACCCCGCCGCCTAGCCCGGCCCTTCCCCGGACGCGCGGACCGCCAGAATGTCGCTGACCCGCCATTGGCCGTCCACGAACACCAGGACCAGCCGAAGCCGCCGTTCCGGGCTGGGAGCCCCCGCTGCCAGCACAGCACCCGCCGCATCGAGTGTTTGGTACCCGGAGGTGGCCGATGTCACCGCCAGCACCGCCCGGTCCGGGGTCCCGCCGACTTCGGCCGCCACCCCGGACAGCGTGCTGGTAAATCCGGCGAGGCGGTGCCCGGAAGGGTGGAGTTGGCCGGCGATGCGCTCGTCGGCGGCAGCTGCAGGTGACCCGGCGGCGTTCACGTCCCCCAGCAGCTCCAACCTGCCTGCTCTGAAGGCATAATCCCGCAGTGCCGCCAGCCCCTGCACGGCAACCACGGGATCAGTAGCCCTTGCCCGCTGCCGGGCCTCGTCAACGGAACCAACCGCTTCCGTCCCGCCGGCAACAGTCCCGGATGCGGCTGCGGACACCGGCGGCCGACCGGCTGCGGGACCATCCGGCCCCGCCCCCTGGCCGGCGGCCGCGGACAACCACCATATTCCGGCTGCCAACGCAGCAACTGCCGGCATGACTGCACTCACCACCACCCGAGTGCCCCGGCCGGCAACAGTCCCATCCGCGTGCCTTCCGCGCGGCGCAGGCGCCGCGTTTGACGGCGGCAGGGCGCTTGACTGCGGCAGGGCGCTTGACTGCGGCAGGGCGGTGTTCGGCGCCGGCACCGGCCGCGCTGGCCAGCGCCAGGTTTCCATCCGGCGGCGCATGCCCTGGAGTTTCATGCGAAGGCTGCCGCCCTTGGACGGACCGGGAACGTGCCGCCGTGTCAGCAGCTCTGGCAGGACGGTGGGATGGACGGCATCGGAGAGGTCCACCGGCTGGGGTTCGGCGCTGCGGTAAACGGCCGCGGCCAGCGACACCGCGTCAGGGCGCAGCCTCCGGTCCTCGTTCAGTCCTGCTTCCAGGGCAGCCGCCAGATCCTTGGGGACACCTGGAACCAGGAGGGACAACGGCGGACGATCGGCAGTGCGGCCGGGCACCTCACCCGTGAGGCAGAACCAGCCCAGGGCCGCCGCGGAGAACACATCGCGTCCTGGCTGGAGGCCGGCGCGGACGGCGTCCACGGGGGAAGGATCCAGGAATCCGCCAGTTCCAAAGGTCGCCGCGCTGCCCGGGTCGCCGAGCATCCTGGCGACGCCGAGGTCGGAGAGCATGGGCTTGCCCTGCCCCGTGAACAGCACGTTCCCGGGCGAGACATCCGAGTGCGTGAAGCCTTTTCCATGCAGGTAGCCCAGGGCCTGGAAGATGGGAGTCAGGACGGTAACCGTCTCGCCTACGGTGAGCCTGCCACGGGCAGACACCAACTGGGCCAGCGAGCCGCCGGCGGCATAATCCATGGTCAAGGCCGTACCGCCGCCGGGCCCTGCCACCCGGACCACGTCGTGCGCCGTGATGAGGTGCTGGTGGTCCAGGACCGACAGGATCCGGATCTCCCGCCGCACATCCTCTTCGCTGACGGCCGTGCTGCCCAGGGACCGGCGGCCTGCGCCGCGGAAGCATTTGAGCGCGCAATCCCTGCCGGTCCTTTGTTCCCTGGCCAGCCACACGTCGGCACTGCCGCCCCGGCCCAGCAACCTGCCGACGTCATAACCGGGAACCTCCGGCGCCTGTGCATCGTCCATACTGCATGTCTAGTCGAGTTTCGGCCCTGCTGCAGAAGTTATCCACAGGCGTGCCCGCCGCGGTCACAAAGCGGGGCGCCGGTGAGCTTGGACACTAAACCGGGCCGGTGCGGCTGCGGGGTCTAAGCTGGATGCCATGACTCTTGAGTTTTCACAGCTGGGTCTTGCCCCTGACTTCGTTGACTACATGGAAGGCTGGGACGCCCAGCGCGAACTCCATGACAAGGTTGTCGCCGGAGCTGCACCCAGCACAGTCCTGCTTCTGGAGCACGCCGCCGTCTACACGGCCGGCAAGCTGACCGAGGACCATGAGCGGCCGTTTGACGGTACGCCGGTGGTTGCGGTGGACCGTGGCGGCAAACTCACCTGGCACGGGCCGGGCCAGCTGATTGCCTACCCCATCCTGAAGCTTAGGAACCGCGCAGGCATCCGGGATTACGTGGAGCGGCTGGAAGACATCATGATCACGGTCATGGCGGACTATGGCATCAAGGCCGAACGCATCAAGGGCCGGGCCGGCGTGTGGATCAAGGCTGACGCCAAGGGCCCCGACCGCAAGATCGCGGCGATCGGCATCCGGGTCCTGAACGGCGTCACCATGCACGGCATTGCCATCAACTGCAGCAACGACCTGGCACCCTACGGCCAGATCATCGCCTGCGGCATCACCGACGCCGGCGTGACCACCATGTCCCTGGAAACAGGCCGGGACATTCGGCCCGCGGATATCGTGGACCGTTTCGTGGAGGAATTCCACAAGCATGAAGAAGCATTGGTTTCGAGCCCTGAAGGAGCTCTACTGTGACATTGGCACCTGAAGGCCGGAAGATGCTGCGGATTGAGCAGCGCAACGCTGCGGTCCCGGTGGAACGCAAACCGGAGTGGATCAAGGCCAAGGTCCAGATGGGCCCGGAATTCGTCGGCCTGAAGAACCTGGTGAAAAAGGAAGGCCTGCACACCGTCTGCGAAGAGGCCGGCTGCCCCAACATCTTCGAATGCTGGGAAGACAAGGAAGCCACCTTCCTGATCGGCGGCTCCGAATGCACCCGCCGCTGCGACTTCTGCCAGATCGACACCGGCAAACCCTCACCCCTGGACCGGTTCGAACCCACCAAGGTGGCCCGCTCCGTCCAATCCATGCAGCTGCGCTACGCCACCGTCACCGGCGTCGCCCGCGACGACCTGGAAGACGAAGGCGTCTGGCTCTACGCCGAAACCGTCCGCAAAATCCACGAACTGAACCCCGGCACCGGCGTGGAACTGCTCATCCCGGACTTCTCCGGCAAACCCGAGCACATCAAGGCCATCTGCGACTCCGCCCCCGAGGTCTTCGCGCACAACGTGGAAACCGTGCCCCGGATCTTCAAGCGGATCCGCCCCGCGTTCCGCTACGACCGCTCCCTGGACGTCATCACCCAGGGCCGGAACCTGGGCATGGTCACCAAGTCCAACCTCATCCTGGGCATGGGCGAAACCCGCGAAGAAATCAGCGAAGCACTCCGCGACCTCCACGCCGCCGGCTGCGACCTGATCACCATCACCCAGTACCTGCGCCCCTCCGAGCGGCACCTGCCCGTGGACCGCTGGGTCAAGCCCCAGGAATTCGTGGACCTCCAGCACGAAGCCCAGGAAATCGGCTTCCTCGGCGTCATGTCCGGCCCCCTGGTCCGCTCCTCCTACCGCGCCGGGCGGCTCTGGGCCACCGCCATGCGCAAAAAAGGCCGCGACATCCCCGCCGAACTCGCCCACATCGCCGACGGCATCCAGGACTCCGGCACCACCCGCCAGGAAGCCGCCACCCTCCTGGCAGCACATTCCTGACCTCCTGCCATGAACTGGCCAAGGGCCGGACGCCGGAAGATTCCAGCGTCCGGCCCTTGGCTTTTGTCACGTAGAATTGAGGCACTATGGCGAAATCCCCTGACTCCAGCAACTCCACCCCGTCTGGCTCAAGCGCGGTGAAGCGCGGCCTCTTCACGCGCAAGCCGAAGGAAGCAAAGGCCAAGAAGCCCAGCAGGCTTAAGCAGATCGGCGAGGTCTTCACCATGACCCGCCGCCACGACCCCATGGTTCCGTGGCTGATGCTGCTGGCGTTCCTGGGCGTTGTGGCGGTGAGCTTCCTGGTGGGCTTCTGGCTGGACAACTGGATTACCGGCCTGATCATCGGCATTCCGCTGGGCCTGCTGGCGGCCACCTTCATCCTGTCCCGCCGGGCCGAACGCGCCGCCTTTGCACAGATCGAAAACCAGCCCGGCGCCTCCGGCGCTGCCCTGGGCACGCTCCGCCGTGGCTGGATCACCGAGGAACAGCCCGTGGCGGTCAATCCGCGCACGCAGGATGCCGTGTTCCGCGCCGTGGGCCGGCCCGGCGTCGTCCTTGTCAGTGAAGGCCCCGCCCACCGCGTGAAGCCGCTGCTCGATGCTGAGCGCAAGCGCCTGGCGCGCATCCTGCCCAACGTTCCTGTGCACACCATCCAGACCGGGCACGGCGAAGGCCAGGTGCCGCTGAGCCAGGTGGCCAAGCACATGGGCAAGATGAAGAATGAACTGACCAAGCTGGAAGTCAGCACCGTGTCCAAGCGCATCGCCTCGATGGGTACCCGGCTTCCCATTCCCAAGGGCATCGATCCCTACAAGGCCCGTCCCAACCGCGGACGCTAGCTGGTGGGAACGCCCCGGTACCGGCACTGCCGGCCGGGGCGTTTTTTCTTGCGCCCCAACCGCTTGCCTGAACCGCTAGCCTAAACCGCCTGCGCGCCTTAACGGCGCACCCCTTCCCCCACTGCCGGACCCAGACATCCACCCATGACAGGACGTGACCATGAACCCCAGGACAACCGTGATCCGCGCCTTCCGTATCCTCGCAGTGGCCGAGGCCTGCAGTTGGGCCGCGCTCCTGGCCGGGATGTACTTCAAATGGATCGCCGGAACCACTGAGCTTGGCGTCCAGGTGGCGGGACCTGTGCACGGCGCGCTGTTTGTCGGCTATGGGGTTGCCGCGCTGATGCTGTGGCGGGTGCAGCGCTGGCCCTTCATGGTGGCTCTGCTGGCGGGCGTCTCCGCCGTCTTCCCGTTCGCCACCCTCCTTTTTGAGCGCTGGGCCGGACGGCGCGGTTTCCTCAGCGCCCCGGGGGCAGAAGCGCCTGCCGCTGAACTTGCGTCCAGCCGGGCGTAGGCGGACGCATCACTGACCGTGGACTCCTCTGATGCAGGACTGCAGGCACAGCCGTCAGCCAAGGGAGGGCCGTCCTCCCCACGCGCCCAGGGCCGTAAGCGAATGGTCGCGGTCCTCTCCCTCCTGGGGGCGACGCTGTTCTGGGCCGGCAACTATGTGGTGGGTGCGGGCGCCGTCCAAAGCATTGAACCCCTGAGCCTGGTTCTCCTGCGCTGGGCCATCGCACTGGTGCCGCTACTGGTGATAGCCCGGCTTGTGGAGCGGCCAGACTGGCGGTCGGTCCTGGCCGCCTGGCCGTGGCTTCTCGCGCTCAGCGTGTGCGGGCTGCTCGGCTACAACCTCCTGCTGTATGTCGCCCTGCAGCACACCGATGCGTTCAACGCCTCGCTGATCAACGCCTTCAATCCCGCTCTCATCACGCTGGCTGCCGCCGTTTTCCTGCGCGAACGGCTGACACCGTTGTCGGTCGCCGGCGTCCTGTTGGCCCTGGCCGGCGTCCTGATCGTGATCAGCGGAGGGGATGCCGGCAGGCTGCTCTCCGCCGGTTTCGGAACCGGCGAAGTCCTGATGGTGGGCGCCGTGGTTGTCTGGACGGCGTACACAGTCATCGGCCGCCTGGCCCCCAAAATCCCGCCGATCACGGCCACAGCTGTCCAGGCAGCGGCAGCGGTGGCCCTGCTGGCCCCGGTCCGCTTCCTGACAGGCGGACTGGCCCTCCCCTCAACCGGCAGCGCGCTGGCGTCCCTGCTGTTTATCGCCGTCTTCCCGTCGGTGCTGTCCTACCTGCTCTGGAACCGCGCCCTGACGGTCCTGCCCACCGGTGGCGCAGGGGTGTTCCTCAACCTCATCACGGTCTTCACAGCAGTCCTCACCATCCTCGCCGGGCACGTCCATACAGCGGCGCAACTGGTGGGCGGCGCCATCGTGATCGGCGGCGTGGTCATCACCAACGCGCCGGCCCTCCGCCGGCAGCGCGCAAGGACCGGAAAGTGAACGGCTAAGGGAATCGGCGGACGCGCAGAAGGGGCACGCGGTGCTCAGCGGCGGATGAGGAGCGTGTTCATTGCCTTGTCGTGAAGGCCGCGCTGATCCGGATCAGAGATCACGGCGGGGATGACCAGGCAGAGCAGCGCGGCCCTCACCAGGGCCGCGAGGGGTCCGGGGGTGCCGCCTCCCGGCTTCACCACGGCGATGCCCATGACCCGGTGCCCGATGCTGTATCCGAGTGTTCCCACCAGCAGGATCTGCTCAATCGCGAAGACCGCCAGGGTGGCCCAGGAGTCACCGGCAAAGGCAAAGTTGCTGATCAGCAGGGCGATCCCCCAGTCGATGCAGATTGCTGCGATCCTGCGGCCCGCCCGGGCAATGGAGCCCGGACCGGACTCCGGAAGGCCCAGCCGCTCCCCCGGATATTTGGAAATACCGGAGGTGTCCGGTCCGCTGAGCCAGGACCCAATGTCTTTGCGATCTACCACCGTCCAAGCTTACCGATCCCCGGCACGGCGGCGCGCCCACAGTGTGGATAGGACTCGACCACAGTGTGGACGGAAGATAGCGTGGTCATAGCAGGGCATTCTGTAACCTGCCCGAAACAAAGCGGACACGGACGGGAAATGCCGCATCCATAGTCTGTTAGCAGTTTCAAGCAATCCCCCGGCAGGTACGCAGCAGGGAAAACCCCGCGTTCTCCCTGCTTTTGGATTGCGCTGGATCATGTGGCTTGCATGCCAGATATTTACATATGCGTTAGGAGCATAGATGTTCAAGACTGCGGACGAAGTCCTCAAGTTCATCAAGGACGAAGATGTAAAGTTCGTCGATATCCGCTTCACCGATCTTCCGGGCGTCCAGCAGCACTTCAACGTCCCCGCCAAGAGTGTTGACGCTGATTTCTTCGTCAACGGCCAGCTCTTCGACGGTTCCTCCATCCGTGGCTTCCAGGGCATCGCCGAATCTGACATGCAGCTGATCCCGGACGTCACCACCGCGTTCCTGGACACCTTCCGCATGGAGAAGACCCTCGCGCTGAACTTCTCGATCGTCAACCCGCGCACCGGAGACCCGTACCACCGCGATCCCCGCGGCGTAGCCGAGAAGGCTGAGGCCTACCTGGCTTCCACCGGCATCGCCGACACCGCGTTCTTCGCCCCCGAAGCTGAGTTCTTCGTGTTCGACAACGTCCAGTACCAGTCCTCCCCGCAGGGCAGCTTCTACAAGATCGATTCCGAGGAAGCCTACTGGAACACCGGCCGCGAGGAAGAAGGCGGCAACCTCGGCTACAAGACGGCCGTCAAGGGCGGTTACTTCCCGGTTGCTCCCCAGGACAAGCAGGCTGACCTGCGCGACGCCATGTGTGTTGCCCTGGACGAAGCCGGCCTCGAGGTCGAGCGCAGCCACCACGAAGTTGGCTCCGCCGGCCAGGCTGAGATCAACTACAAGTTCACCACCCTGACCCACGCTGCGGATGACCTGCAGAAGTTCAAGTACGTCATCAAGAACACCGCTGACGCGTGGGGCAAGTCGGTCACCTTCATGCCGAAGCCGGTCTTCGGTGACAACGGCTCCGGCATGCACTGCCACCAGTCGCTCTGGAACGGTGGCGAGCCGCTGTTCTACGACGAGAAGGGCTACGCCGGCCTGTCCGACACCGCCCGCTGGTACATCGGTGGCCTGCTCAAGCACGCCTCCGCCGTCCTGGCCTTCACCAACCCCACGGTGAACTCCTACCGCCGCCTGGTCAAGGGCTTCGAGGCTCCGGTCAACATGGTGTACTCCCAGGGCAACCGCTCTGCCGGTATCCGTATCCCCATCACCGGTTCCAACCCGAAGGCCAAGCGCATCGAGTTCCGCGCTCCGGACCCCTCCTCCAACCCGTACCTGGCGTTCGCTGCGCAGCTGATGGCCGGCATTGACGGCATCCGCAACCGCATCGAGCCGCCGGCTCCGATCGACAAGGACCTCTACGAGCTCCCTGCCGAGGAAGCCAAGGACATCCCCAAGGCTCCGGGCACCCTGGAGGAAGCACTGGAGGCCCTGCGCGAGGACAACGAGTTCCTGCAGGCCGGTGGCGTCTTCACCCAGGACCTGATTGACACCTGGATCGAGTACAAGTACGAAAACGAGATCCGCCCGCTGTCCCTGCGCCCGAACCCCTACGAGTTCGAGCTCTACTACGGCGTCTAGTTCCAGCCCTGCCCAGCAGGAATCCTGAACAGTAAAAGGCGGCCACCGGTGATGAACCGGTGGCCGCCTTTTGCGTTGCCCGTTCCTTCAGTGGCACGGGCGGCAGCTGTTAGGTGGGGGCCCGGCTCCAGACGTGCTGAGACCGGGAGCCGGCCCCCCTGACGAATGCCCCCCGGAACGAAGACTGTCCAGCCTTCCCCCCAACAAGGTTGGAGAACACCGCCAATCCACATGATCGGGCAAACGCTTGCTAAGCGCAATGCCGGTACGGAGAGTTACGCCGGTACCGTTGCCGAAAAGCTGCGGAACATGGTTCGTTGGGGCCCTGCCGGCCCGCCGGTATACGGTCCCGAGTCGACGAAGCCGGCGCGGCGGTAGGCGGACAGGCCCGCAGGGTTTTCCTGGTTGACGGACAGTACGACGCCGGACTCGCCAGTTTGGTGCCGCGCGGTGAGCTTGCGTCCGGCCTCCACAGCGGCGGCGGCAGCGAGCGTGCCCATGCCCCTGCCCTGGTGGGGCCGGTCGATGAGGAACCCGCGCAGCAGCCATGCTGAGTGGTCGTCAGGCCAGCCTGCAAGCGTTGCCGCCCCGGACTGCAAGGTCAACAGGCCGACGGCGCTGCCTCCGGCCTCGACCACGTACGGCCGTCGTGATTCTTCCGCCAGTCCCGCAAGGGCCATCCGCAGCGGGTCGCCGACGAAGCGGTCCTGGCCCGGCACCAGCGACATTTCCGCGATGGCGCCCAACTGGATGGCGCGGGCGTCCGAATCAAGGTCCCGCAGCGGGACCAGCCAGACCCACGGCGCTGGTTCAGTGCCCATAGAAGAGGCGTTCAAAGACTGCCCTGGCCCGACGGCTCACCCTCAGGTAGTCCTCCTCCAGCGCGGCGGCGCGGCCCGGTTCATAGCCGCACCAGCGAGCCACAGCCTCGAGATCGCGGCGCGAGGAGGGCAGGACGTCCGAGGCCTTGCCGCTCCAGATGACATTGGCTGACCGGATACGGCTGGCAAGCCGCCAGGCCTCGGCGAGGAGCCGGGCATCGGCGCCGTCCAACAGGCCCAGTTCCGCCGCGGCTGCCAGGGCCTCCAGGGTGGAGGTGGTCCGGAGCTCCGGATGCTTACCGGCGTGCTGGAGCTGCAGCAGCTGCACCAGCCACTCGACGTCGCTGAGGCCGCCGCGGCCCAGTTTGAGGTGGCGTGCGGGGTCGGCGCCGCGCGGCAGCCGTTCGGACTCCACCCGCGCCTTGACGCGCCTGATTTCGCGCACGTCCTGCTCCGAGACGGACTCCGGGTACCGGATGGGATCGATGAGCCTGATGAAGTCAGCGGCCAGGGCGTCATCGCCGGCCATGGGGCGTGCCCGCAGCAGGGCCTGCGCTTCCCAGATCAGGGACCAGCGGCGGTAGTACTCGGCGAACGAGTCCAGGGAGCGCACCATGGCCCCGTTCTTGCCCTCGGGCCTGAGGTCGGCGTCCATCTGCAGGACACGTTCCGCCATGATGGCAGGCTTCAGCGGCTGCGTGAGCAGGCTGGATACCTTGGCAACGATGCGGGCGGCCTGTTCCTGCGCCTCCGCTTCGGAGAAGCCCGGCAGTGCGCGGTGGACGTACATGACGTCGGCGTCGGACCCGTAGCCGATCTCGCGGCCGCCCTGGCGGCCCATGGCCACCACCAGCACCGTGGTCTTGAGCGGGCCGCCGGCGGAGACAATGCCTTCTGCCACCCGCAGGGCACCCAGGACGGCGGCGCGGTCCGTGTCGGCCAGCGCCCCGCCTACCCGTTCCTGGTCCAGGAGGCCGGCGGAATCAGCGATGGCGATGCGCAGGATTTCGCGCCGCCGGATCAGGCGGATCAGGCGCATGGCGCTTTCCGGGTCCGCGTGCCGTGCCATCTTCGCGGTGATTTCCTGCCACTGGGCCTCGAAGCCCAGCGGCACCAGGTCCTTGTCCTGTCCCAGCCAGGCGACGGATTCCGGCGAAACTTCCAGGAGGTCTGCGATCAGCCGCGAATTGGAGAGCATGTGGCACAGGCGCTCGGCCGCGGCGTTGGAGTCCCGGAGCATGCCCAGGTACCAGTGCGTGGTGCCCAGGGCCTCGCTGACGCGGCGGAAGGCAAGAAGGCCGGCATCCGGGTCCACGCCTTCCGCGAGCCAGTCCAGCAGGATGGGCAGGAGCTGGCGCTGCAGGGCGGCCCGGCGGCTTACCCCGGCCGTCAACGCCTCAATGTGGCGCATTGCCCCCTGGGGGTCCCGGTAGCCGAGGGCAGCCAGCCGTCCCTGCGCTGCCTCGGGCGTGAGCCTGGCGTCCTCGCTGCTGAGCTTGGCCGCGGTGTTCAGCAGCGGCCGGTAGAAGATGCGCTCGTGCAGTTCACGGACGGAACGCTTGGTGCGCTGCCATGCGGACAGCAGGGAGTCCGGGCTGGGCCGCTCGTTGGAGAAGGGGCCCAGCACGGCTTTGGCCAGTGAGCGCAGCGCAGGCTCCGCCACGGGCATCAGGTGGGTGCGGCGCAGCTGGAACAGCTGGATCCGGTGTTCCAGCAGCCGGAGGTAGCGGTAGGCGTTGTCGAAGGCGGCAGCGTCGGAACGGCCGATGTACCCTCCGGCTGACAGCGCGGCGATCGCGGAGGTGGTGTCCCGCCGTCGTAATGTCTCATCCGCCTTGCCGTGCACCAGCTGGAGCAGCTGGACAGTGAATTCGACGTCACGCAGGCCGCCCCGCCCCAGCTTGATCTGGCGCTGCTCCTCGGCGGCCGGGATGTGCTCGGTGACCCGGCGGCGCATCGCCTGGACGGACTCGACAAAGCCCTCGCGGCCGGCCGAGTTCCAGATCAGCGGCGCCACGGCGTCCTCGTAGGCGCGGCCCAGGGCGGCATCACCGGCGATGGCACGGGCTTTGAGGAGCGCCTGGAATTCCCAGCTTTCCGCCCACCTGGCGTAGTAAGTCTCGTGGGAGGCGAGGGTGCGGACCAGCGGCCCCGATTTGCCTTCGGGCCGCAGGTTCGCGTCCACCTCCCAAAGTCCCGGCTCCCTGGCCACTGATGAAATGGCCCGCGAGATCCCGCTCGCCAGTGCCGTGCCGATGGTGTTGGCGTGGGCGTCCTCCAGGCTGCCGGCGTCCACCACGTAGATGACGTCGACGTCGGAGATGTAGTTCAGCTCCCGGGCGCCGCATTTGCCCATGCCGATCACCGCAAGGCCGACGTCGGCCACATCGGCAGCGCTGTGCTGGTCCGCGGCCTCGGCCCGGGAGACGGCGAGGGCAGCCTCGATGGCGGCAGCGGCAAGGTCCGCCAGTTCACCGCCCACCGATGGCAGGAAGTCCAGCGGATCCGCGGCGCACAGGTCCTTGACGGCGAGATCGACAAGTCCCCGCCGGTAGGCGGTGCGCAGGGCGGCATAGGCGTCCACGCCGGTAACGGCGGCCACGGGACGGGCCGCCCGGGGGTCGGCCCCCACGGATTGCAGGAGCGTGGCGCGCAACAGCCCCGGGTTGGCCGGCAGTGGCTCGGGACTGGCGCGGACCTCGAAGGCCTCCAGGTGCTCGGGGTGCCGGATGAGGAACTCCCCCAAAGCCTCCGAGGCCCCCAGGACCCGGTACATCGGTTCGCTGGCCTCCGGCTCGGCGTCCGCCAGCTCCCGCAGCTGCGGGTGCTTTTCGATCAGCCGGACCAGGGACTGCAGCGCGGTATCCGGACTGGCCGCAAGGTGCAGCCCGGCAAAGAGCCTGTCCTGGTCCAGGCCCTCGAGTTCGCGCGCGGAAAGGAACCGTTCGCCCTTCTCCAGGTCGCTGAATCCGGCCGCGATCAGGCGGCGTGCCAGGCTCACGCCTGGCACCTAGAGGATGCCGAGGTTGCGCTGCAGCTCGTAGGGCGTCACCTGCAGCCGATAATCCTGCCATTCGGCGCGCTTGTTGCGCAGGAAGTGCTCGTAGACCTGCTCGCCCAGGATCTGCGGCATCAGCTCCGAGTCCTCCATGGAGCGGATGGCGTCGTGCAGGCTTGCCGGCAGCGGATCGTGGCCCATGGCGCGGCGCTCGGCCGAGCTGAGCGACCAGACGTCGTCCTCAGCGGCTGCCGGCAGCTCGTAGCCTTCCTCAATGCCCTTCAGCCCTGCACCGAGCAGGACGGCATAGGCAAGGTAGGGGTTGGCCGCGGAATCGATGCCGCGGTACTCGATGCGGGCGGACTGGCCCTTGCCCGGCTTGTACAGCGGCACGCGGACCAGGGCGGAACGGTTGTTATGCCCCCAGCTCAGGTAGCTGGGAGCCTCGCCGCCGCCCCACAGGCGCTTGTAGGAGTTGACGAACTGGTTAGTGACTGCCGTGAACTCGGGGGCGTGCTTGAGGATGCCGGCAATGAACTGGCGGGCCGTCTTGGACAGCTGGAACTCGGCACCTGCCTCGAAGAACGCATTGCTGTCCCCCTCGAACAGCGAGAAGTGCGTATGCATTCCGGAACCGGGGTGGTCGGTGAACGGCTTGGGCATGAAGGTGGCGTAGGTTCCCTGCTGCAGGGCCACCTCCTTGATGACCGTGCGGAACGTCATGATGTTGTCCGCGGTCTGCAGTGCGTCGGCGTAGCGAAGGTCGATCTCGTTCTGGCCGGGACCGCCTTCGTGATGGCTGAACTCCACCGAGATTCCCACCGATTCCAGCATGGTGACGGCGGTGCGGCGGAAGTCCTGGGCCACGCCGCCGGGAACGTGGTCGAAGTAGCCGCCCTCATCCACCGGCACGGGTGCGCCGTCCGGACCCGGCTCCTGGGACTTGAGCAGGTAGAACTCGATCTCGGGATGCGTGTAGCAGGTGAAGCCCATGTCCGCGGCCTTGGCAAGGGTCCGCTTGAGGACGTTGCGTGGATCAGCGGTGGAGGGCTCGCCGTCGGGAGTCAGGATGTCGCAGAACATGCGTGAGGTCTGCTCCGTCTCGCCGCGCCACGGCAGGATCTGGAAGGTTGCCGGGTCCGGCTGCAGCAGCATGTCCGATTCGAAGACGCGGGCCAGGCCCTCAATGGAGGAACCGTCGAAGCCGAGGCCTTCCTCGAACGCTCCCTCGACTTCCGCCGGCGCCAGCGCCACGGACTTCAGCGAACCCACGACGTCGGTGAACCACAGCCGCACGAAACGTACGTCGCGCTCTTCGATCGTGCGCAGGACAAATTCTTGCTGGCGGTCCATGATGGCCTCTTCTCCGGTCAACGTTCATGCTCCGGGGCCCGCGCAAAGGGGAAAGCCGGCAGCAGTTCATCATCACTGTACTAATCATTCGGCGCCGATGCTTGAGCCTGCGCCGTGCGTAACACAGCATTAACCTGTTCGGCCGCCCAGGCCGCCGCCCGCCCGGGTCTCCAGCGCCCTTTGGCGCCCGTCCAAAGCGCCGCTATGACGCTAATCACCTTTGACCGGCGCCGCCCGCGGTAGCTAGGACGCCGGGTACCGCACTACGCTCATCCCATGGCCTCCAGCAAGAGCTCCGACTCCAGCGCGTCCGCAGAAGTACCCGCACCTTACGGAAGCGGCCCGGGCACACCGGCCGCGGCCGCGGCTGCGGCCCCGGCCCCGGCGGAACGGAAGCCGGCAAAGGTCCGCATCCACCACCTGCAGCAGGCCAAGAACGACGGCACCAAGTTCGCCATGCTTACCGCGTACGAGCAATACACGGCCGAGATCTTTGACGCAGCCGGCATCGAGGTGCTCCTGGTTGGCGATTCGGCGTCGAACAACGTGTTCGGCAACGAGACCAGCCTTCCGGTGACCGTGGACGAACTGCTCCCCCTGTGCCGGGCCGTCGCCAGGACCGCCAAACGCGCCCTGGTGGTGGCGGACCTTCCGTTCGGCAGCTACGAGGTCAGCGCCGAACAGGCCGTGGCCGCCGGTGTCCGTTTCCTGAAGGAAGGGCTGGCCCACGCCGTGAAGATCGAGGGCGGGAAGTACTACGCTCCAACGGTCCGGGCCATGGTGCAGGCAGGCATTCCGGTCATGGCCCATATCGGCTTCACCCCCCAAAGCGAACACGCCCTGGGCGGGTACCGTGTCCAGGGCCGCGGCGACGATGCCCGGCGCCTGATTGACGACGCCGTCGCGCTGGCGGACGCCGGGGCGTTCTGCGTGCTGATGGAGATGGTGCCTGCCGAAACAGCGGCGGCGGTCGACGCGGCAGTGAGCGTTCCCACGGTTGGCATCGGTGCCGGCAAGGCGACGACCGGCCAGGTGCTCGTGTGGCAGGACATGGCCGGCCTGCGGGGCGGCCGGATGGCCAAGTTCGTCAAGCAATACGCGGACCTGCGCAGCACATTGCTCGACGCCGCCACCGCCTATGGCGAGGACGTCCGGTCAGGCCAGTTCCCCGGCCCGGAGCACTCGTTCTAAACCCGCCCGGGTAAGCCGGCTGCAGCGAGGCCGGACGCACCCAACGGGTCAGTCGTCGTCGCCCTTTTCCCAGGCCTCGTTGCGCGCTTTGACCTTTTCCAGGGCGTGTTCGGCTTCCGCCCGGGTCTGGTAGGGCCCAATGAGCTGGCTCCAGTCCGACATCCGGTCCTCTTCCACCTCGTGGGTCTTGATGTTGAACCAGTACTCAGTCATCGTTGCTCCTCGTTCCGGCGACAGGGAAAGCCGGGGGTGATCCACGTAACACAAACACTTACGCGTGCCCCCCGCCGCTTGTCGGTTGTTAAGCGTTCTGTGGTGCCTTATATGATCAATCTATGCCTTCCCTTGCCTCGACTGCACCCATTGGCACCCTGACCCCGGGTACCGTGAGTCCGCAGCGTCCCGTCCCGGCGTCCATCCCCCGTCCGGAGTATGTCGGCAAGCCCGCCCCGGCCAAGTTCACCGGTTCCGAGGTCAAATCCGCGGAGACCATCGAGAAGATCCGGATTGCCAGCAGGATCGCGGCCCAGGCCATCGTTGAAGTGGGCAGGCACATCCAGCCGGGCGTCACCACGGATGAGCTGGACAAGGTGGGCCATGAGTTCCTGCTGGACCACAACGCCTACCCGTCCACGCTCGGTTACCGCGGATTCCCCAAATCGCTCTGCTCGTCCTTGAACGAGGTCATTTGCCATGGCATTCCGGACAGCACGGTGGTCCAGGACGGCGACATCCTGAACATCGACATCACTGCCTACATCAACGGCGTCCACGGCGACACGAACTTCACCTTCCTGGTGGGGGACGTTGACGAGGAATCACGGCTGCTGGTGGAGCGCACCAGGGAGTCGCTGAACCGCGCCATCAAGGCCGTGGCGCCCGGACGCGAGATCAACGTCATTGGCCGTGCCATCCAGTCCTACGCCAAGCGGTTCGGCTACGGCGTGGTGCGCGACTTCACCGGCCACGGGGTTGGCGAGGCATTCCACACCGGGCTGATCATTCCGCACTATGATGCCGCGCCTGCGTACAACACGGTGATCGAGGCCGGCATGGTGTTCACCATCGAACCGATGCTCACCCTGGGCACCGTGGAGTGGGACATGTGGAGCGACGACTGGACCGTGGTCACCCGGGACCGTCGGCGCACCGCACAGTTCGAGCACACCCTGCTGGTCACCGAGACCGGCGCCGAAATCCTCACCCTCCCGTAACCCGGCCATGCCCGCACGGGCATGCTGCCGGCGCAGACCGGACACCTGTTACCGGCCGCGCAAGCGGCCCCTTTTCCTGCCCGCCCCTGTCACACGAACGGAATCCCATTGGCCAAGAAGGACGAAAAACCGCACAAGAACGCACCGCTGATCGGCATCGACATCGGTGGCACGGGCATCAAGGGCGGCATTGTCGACCTGAAGAAGGGCAAGCTCCTGGGTGAGCGCTTCCGTGTGCCCACGCCCCAGCCCGCCACCCCGGAGGCTGTGGCCGAGGCCGTGGCCCTGGTGGTGGCCGAGCTTTCTGCGCGCCCCGAGGCTCCTGAAGCCGGCTCTCCCGTGGGCGTGACGTTCCCGGGGATCATCCAGCACGGCGTGGTCCATTCGGCCGCCAACGTGGACAAAAGCTGGCTGGACACCGACATCGATGCCCTCCTTACCGCGCGGCTGGGCCGTCCCGTGGAGGTCATCAACGACGCCGACGCCGCCGGCCTGGCCGAAGCACGCTACGGTGCCGGCGCCGGCGTGTCCGGCACGGTCCTGGTCATCACCCTCGGTACAGGCATCGGTTCGGCCTTCATCTTCGACGGCAAACTGGTCCCCAACGCCGAGCTGGGCCACCTTGAAATTGACGGCTTCGACGCCGAATCCAAGGCATCCGCTGTGGCCCGGGAACGGGACGGGCTGTCATGGGACGAGTACAGCGTGCTGCTTCAGCGCTACTTCTCCCACGTGGAGTTCCTGTTCTCGCCGGAACTGTTCATCGTGGGCGGCGGAATCTCGAAGCGCGCGGACGAGTACCTTCCCAACCTCAAGCTCCGCACCCCGATTGTCCCGGCTGTCCTGCGCAACGAGGCAGGCATTGTGGGCGCCGCCCTGGAAATCGCCCTGAAGCACAAGCTGGCCAAGTAGGAGTGGTGCCGGTGGCGGCTGCGGCTTCCCCTCCGCTGCCGCCACCGGAGTCTAGAGGGGGCTCTTCTCGGAGCTCTTGGCGTTGCCGGCCGGGCCTTTGGCGTCCTCTTCGGCCTCGTGGCGGAGCAGGGCGATAGCAGTTTCGAAATCCTCAAGGGACTCGAATGCCTGGTACACGCTCGCAAACCGCAGGTACGCCACCTTGTCGAGTTTCTGCAGTGGTCCAAGGATCACCAGGCCCACCTCGTGGGCATCGATTTCGGCGGCACCGGACGCCCGGATTTGTTCTTCGACTTCCTGGGCCAGCATGGCGAGGTCATCCTCGCTCACGGGGCGCCCCTGGCAGGCCTTGCGGACTCCGTTGATGACCTTGCTGCGGCTGAAGGGTTCGCCCACCCCGGACCGCTTGATCACGGAGAGGCTGGTTGTTTCGACGGTGGTGAACCGGCGGCCGCATTCGGGGCACTGCCGGCGCCGGCGGATGGCTGAACCGTCATCCGCCATCCGGCTATCCACCACGCGGGAATCGGGGTTGCGGCAGAACGGGCAGTACATGTCGTTCCCCCCTTTTCGCTTGTGGTGTGCAAGATTCCTTGGAAGCCATCAGCACCGCCGGGGGCAATGCTGTGGCGCCTCCCAGTTTACGGGCACATGTGGGGTAATAACAATCCTGTAATTACTACATGTAGTGGTGTCACCCCTGGCCGGGGAACCGCACCGTGACGGCGTCGCCGTGGGCGGGAAGGTCCTCGGCCCGGGACAGGCTCACGATGTGCCCGCTGACCTCTGCCAGGGCTTCCCGGCTGTAGTTGACCACCTGGATGGCGCGCAGGAAGGTGGTGACGTTCAGGCCCGAGGAAAAGGCGGCGGTGCCGCTGGTGGGCAGCACGTGGTTGGAGCCTGCGCAGTAGTCGCCCAGGCTCACCGGGCTGTAGTCGCCGACGAAGATTGCCCCCGCATTGCGGATCCGTGCAGCCACGGCTGCGGCATCGCGGGTCATGATTTCCAGGTGCTCGGCGGCGTAGGCGTCGCAGGCAGCGATCCCCTGCTCCAGTCCGTCCACCAGCACGACGCCGGACTGCGGGCCGGACAGCGCCTCCCGGACCCTGGCCGAGTGTTTGGTTGCAGCGGCCTGAAGCTCCAGTTCAGCGCGCACGGCCGCGGCCAGCTCTTCCGAATCGGTGATCAGGACCGATGCGGCCTTGGGATCGTGCTCGGCCTGGCTGAGCAGGTCTGCGGCAACCAGCGCCGGCTGGGCGGAGTCGTCTGCCAGGATGGCGATTTCCGTGGTTCCCGCCTCGGAGTCGATTCCAACAACGCCCTTGACCAGCCGTTTGGCCGTGGCGACGAAGATGTTCCCGGGCCCTGTCACCACATCGACGGGCTCCAGCGCGGGACCGGCCGGTGAGGCTTCGACGCCGTACGCGAAGGCGGCGATGGCCTGCGCACCGCCGATGGCATAGACCTCGGTGACGCCCAGCAGCGCCGCTGCGGCCAGGATGGTGGGGTGCGGCAGGCCGCCGAACTCCTTCTGCGGCGGTGAGGCCAGGGCAACGGATTCCACGCCTGCCGCGAGTGCGGGCACGACGTTCATGATCACCGATGAGGGATACACGGCAAGGCCGCCGGGAACGTACAGCCCCACCCGCGCCACGGGGACCCAGTTCTGGCTGACGACGGCGCCGTCGCCAAGTTCGACGTCCACGTTGCGGGGGCGCTGGGCGTCAGCGAATTTCCGTGCCCGGCTGATCGATTCCTCCAGCGCCGCCCGCACCTCCGGTTCCAACTGGGCCAGCGCTGCGTCAATCGCCTCCCTGGGGACCAGCGGGTGGCCCTGGGCCACGCCGTCGAACCTTTCCGCCAAGTCCGCCAGCGCCGCAAAGCCGCGCTGCCGGACGGCGGAGATGATCTCCAGGACCTTTTCTTCGGCATCCGCCACGGTCTGGCCCTTGGCCCGGGGAACGGCGGCGCGCAGGGCTGCGAGCGTCAGGTTGCGGCCGCGAAGGTCGACGGTGCGGAAATCGACGGCGGCTGCCGCGGGGGCGGGAAACTCCGGGAAAGTGGTCACCGGACTATTTTACGGGGCTGTTCGCGCCTGCCTGTTCCGTCCCCTTCTCCCGGGGCTTCCTGCCCGCCCCGCCGAACAGTTCCAGCACGAAGACCGACATTGCCGTGGCGGCAGGCCACAGCAGCAGCACCGGCCACGCCCGGAGGGAAAAGGCGATGCTGGCGTTCGCCGACGCATCAACAGCAGGTCCCAAGAGCCGGCCTGCAAAAACCCCGGTCCCCCAGGCGAGTACACTCCCTGCCAGCGCTCCGGCAAGGCCGGTCAGCAGGGCCGCCTGCGGGTCCGCACGCCTGCCATCCGCCAGGAACACGGCCAGGAGGCAACCGGCCAGCACCAGGATCCCTGCCAGGGTGAGGTCGCGCGGAAGCCACACCAGGGGAACCGTGCCCGACGCCAGGGCGGGATCCCGTGTAACCAGGTTCAATCCGCCCGGCGCCAGGAGCCACCACAGGATGCCTGCCGGAATTCCGGCCGCCGCCGGAACCAGCAGCAGGGACCAGGGCAGCCGCCGTGCGGAGTTTGTCATGCATCACACCTTAACAAAGGTTCCTGCCAGGTGATCCGGCCACGCAGTGCGTGCGGCTGTTCTCCGCCCCGGCCGCGGGCCAATAGGCTTGGAGGAAGAGTTACACCACTTAGTGCAGGAGTTCCGGTGACCGACAGCAGCGAGCCGTTCGAGCAGA
The DNA here is from genome assembly GCF_059492155.1 of Pseudarthrobacter sp. Pseusp20. Taxonomy (NCBI): domain Bacteria; kingdom Bacillati; phylum Actinomycetota; class Actinomycetes; order Micrococcales; family Micrococcaceae; genus Pseudarthrobacter; species Pseudarthrobacter sp. Pseusp20. Next base: position 2,002,610 of record NZ_CP168521.1, on the reverse strand, counting down.
CGTTCAGGGAGATGTTCCGCCGCCACGCCGCGGGCGTTGCCATCATCACCGTGAACTACCAGGACGAGCCCTACGGCTTCACCGCCACCTCGGTGGCGTCGCTGTCCGCCAAGCCGCCCCGGTTCACGTTCAACATGGCACGCAGTTCAAGGTCCTGGCCGGCCGTGGCCAACACCCAGTACCTGGGTGTGCACATGCTGGGGCTGGAGAACCAGGAACTGGCCGCCCGCTTTGCCCGCCCGGGCAACCGCTTCGAAGGCAACCACTGGGAGATCGGTCCGCACGGTGTGCCCATTCTGAAGGACGTCGCAGGGTGGCTGATCGGCGAGGTGCAGATGCGGCTCTCCTTCGAGAACAACGCGGTGGTGGTGGTCCAAGTGGTGGACGGCCAGGTGGGCGGCGAGGGATCACCCCTGCTGTACCACGGCGGCGCCTACGGGCAGCCCATGCCGCTGGATTACGAAATCTAGGCGCGGCACGCAGCCCCACCCCCGCCCCCAGCCACGCACCCGGGCAGGGCACGACGGCGGCAGGTGCCGGCCGCCGTCGGCTGTTCCTTTGTCAGGCGTCCAGGCAGGGGTCAGGCGTCCAGGCAGGCGGGGCCCAGCAGGACCTTCAGGTCGCCGAACAGCGACGGGCTGGGGTTGACGCGGAGGTGGACCGGCAGGCCCATGATTTCCGTGCGGGTGTCTCCCTGCAGGTGCAGCCGCACCTCCGAATTGCCCCGGTGGGTGCGCAGCACATCGCCCAGCTCGGTGACCACGGCCTCGGTGGCCTTATGGGTGGGCATGGTGATCACCAGGGGCCCGTTCAGCCCTTCGCTGAGGTCCGGGACGGACAACTCCATGCAGTTCAGGGTGATGGCGCCGTCGTCGCGCTTCTGCAGCCGGCCCTTGACCACCACGATCAGGTCCTCGGCGAGGACGGAGGCGATGGGCCCGTAAACCTGCCCGAAGAACATGACCTCGATCGAGCCGCCCAGGTCTTCGACCTCCGCCCGGGCGTAAGCGTTGCCGCTGGCTTTGGCGATGCGCCGGCTCAGCGACGTGATCATGCCCGCGATGGTGATGATGGCGCCGTCCTGCGGACCGTCCTCGCCCAGAATAGTGGTGATGCTCATCTCGGCGTGCTGGGCCAGAAGTCCCTCGAGGCCCTGCAGCGGATGGTCCGACACGTAGAGTCCCAGCATGTCCCGCTCGAAGGAGAGCTTGTCCTTCTTCTCCCACTCGGGCAGGTCCGGAATCTCGATGCTCAGGGAGGACGACTCCGAACCCGCTTCCTCGAATCCGGCGAAAAGGTCGAACTGGCCAATGGCCTCGTTGCGCTTGAGGGTGATGACGGAGTCGATCGCCTCTTCATGGATCATTGCCAGGGCACGGCGGTGGTGGCCCAGTGAGTCGAACGCCCCCGACTTGATGAGAGATTCGATGGTCCGCTTGTTGCAGACCACGGCCGGCACCTTCATCAGGTAGTCCTTGAACGAGGTGAAGGCGCCCTCGCTTTCGCGGGCGGCCACCATGGCCTCGACGGCGTTGACGCCCACATTGCGGATGGCACCCATGCCAAAGCGGATGTCGTTCCCCACCGGAGTGAAGTTCAGGGCAGACTCGTTGACGTCCGGCGGAAGGACCGTGATGCCCATGCGCCGGCACTCGTTGAGGTAGATGGCCGATTTGTCCTTGTCATCGCCCACCGAGGTCAGCAGGGCCGCCATGTATTCCGGCGCATAGTGCGCCTTGAGGTACGCGGTCCAGTAGGAGATCACGCCGTACGCGGCGGAGTGCGCCTTGTTGAAGGCGTAGTCGGAGAAGGGCAGCAGGATGTCCCAGAGGGTCTTGACGGCCTCCATGGAGTAGCCGTTGTCCTGCATGCCCTGGGAGAAGCCCGCAAACTGCTTGTCCAGCTCGGACTTCTTCTTCTTGCCCATGGCGCGGCGGAGGATGTCCGCCTGGCCCAGGGAATAGCCTGCCAGCTTCTGGGCCACGGCCATGACCTGCTCCTGGTACACAATCAGGCCATAGGTGCCGCCGAGGATTTCCTTGAGGGGTTCCTCGAGTTCCGGATGGATGGGGATCACTTCCTGGATCCCGTTCTTGCGCAGCGCGTAGTCGGTGTGCGCGTTGGCGCCCATGGGGCCCGGACGGTAGAGCGCCAGGACGGCGGAAATGTCTTCGAAGTTGTCAGGCTTCATGAGCTTGAGCAGCGACCGCATGGGACCGCCATCGAGCTGGAAGACACCCAGGGTGTCGCCGCGGGCCAGGAGTTCATAGGACTCGGCATCGTCCAGCTCGAGGTTTTCCAGGTCCAGCTCGATGCCCCGGTTCATCTTGATGTTCTCAAGGGCATCGGAAATGATCGTCAGGTTCCGCAGGCCCAGGAAGTCCATCTTGATCAGGCCAAGGCCCTCGGACGTGGGATAGTCGAACTGGGTGATCACCTGGCCGTCCTGGAAACGGCGCATGATGGGGATGACGTCGATGATCGGGTCGGAGGACATGATCACGCCGGCCGCGTGCACGCCCCACTGCCGCTTCAGGCCTTCAATGCCCAGGGCCGTCTCGAAAACCTTGGCGGCTTCGGGGTCGGTGGCAATGAGCTGCCGGAAGTCCCCCGCCTCGCTGTAACGCTTGGCTTCCGGGTTCTGGATGTCCGCCAGCGGGATGTCCTTTGCCATCACGGCCGGCGGCAGTGCCTTGGTCAGCTGCTCGCCCATGCTGAAGGGGTAGCCAAGGACACGGGAGGAGTCCTTGAGGGCCTGCTTGGTCTTGATGGTGCCGTACGTGACGATCATGGCCACGCGCTCGTCGCCGTACTTCCGGGTCACATAGTCGATGACCTCGGAACGGCGCCGGTCATCGAAGTCGACGTCGAAGTCGGGCATGGAGACGCGGTCCGGGTTGAGGAACCGTTCGAAGATCAGTCCGTGGCGCAGGGGGTCGAGGTCGGTGATGCGCATGGCGTAGGCCACCATCGAGCCTGCACCCGAACCACGCCCGGGGCCCACCCGGATGCCGTTGTTCTTGGCCCAGTTGATGAAGTCGGCAACCACCAGGAAGTAGCCCGGGAAGCCCATGGAGGTGATGACGCCGAGCTCGTAGTCAGCCTGCTTGCGGACCTCGTCCGGTATGCCGCCCGGGTAACGGTACTTCAGGCCCTTGTCCACTTCCTTGACCAGCCAGGAGGTTTCGTCCTCGCCGGGCGGGCAGGGGAACCGCGGCATGTAGTTGGCATCCGTGTTGAAGGACACCTCGCAGCGCTCGGCGATGAGCAGGGTGTTGTCGCATGCCTCCGGATGGTCGCGGAAGAGCTCCCGCATCTCCTGGGGGGATTTGAGGTAGTAGCCGCTGCCGGAGAACGCGAACCGCGAACCGCCGTTGTCATAGGTGGGTTCCAGCAGCGTGGAGCCGGACTGGATGGCCAGCAGCGCCTCGTGTGCCTTGGCGTCGTGCTCGTGGGTGTAGTGGAGGTCATTGGTGGCCACCAGCGGCAGGTTCAGGTCCTTGGCCAGCCGCAGCAGGTCACCGGTGACGCGCCGTTCAATGTCCAGCCCGTGGTCCATCAGTTCGCAGAAGTAGTTGTCCGCGCCGAAGATGTCCCGGAATTCGGCCGCTGCTTCCAAGGCTTCGCGGTACTGGCCGAGCCGGAGCCGGGTCTGGACCTCACCGGAGGGGCATCCGGTGGTGGCGATCAGCCCTTCCGAGTAGGTGTTCAGCAGTTCGCGGTCCAGCCGGGGCCACTTGCCGAACACCGAGTCAAGCGAGGCGATGGACGAGGCCCGGAACAGGTTCCGCATGCCCACGTTGTTGTAGCTCAGCAGCGTCATGTGGGTGTAGGACCCACCGCCGGAGACGTCGTCCTTGCGCTGGGATTCGTCGCCCCACCGGACGCGTTCCTTGTCCGTCCGGGCGGTGCCGGGGGTTACGTACGCCTCGACGCCGATGATCGGCTTGATGCCCTTGTCCGTGGCCTTTCGCCAGAAATCGAAGGCACCGAACAGGTAGCCGTGGTCCGTCGTGGCGAGGGCAGGCATGCCCAGGCGCTCGGTTTCGTCGAACAGCTCCCCCAGCCGGGCAGCTCCATCCAGCATGGAATATTCGGTGTGGGTGTGCAGGTGGACAAACGAATCTTTGCTGGAACTCACCGCACCATTCTAAGCGCTGCCGCTTTGCTGCTCCGCCAGGAGGCCCGTGTCAGGCCTGTCCCGATTCGAGTACTTCCAGTGCGTAAGCCAGGTCCTGGGGGTAGTCGCTGGTGACCGTGACACGCTCCCCCGTCACGGGGTGGTCGAATGACAGTGCGCGGGCGTGCAGCCACTGGCGGGTAAGCCCAAGGGTGGCGGCAAGGCGGGGGTCGGCGCCGTACGTGAGGTCGCCGGCGCAGGGGTGGCGGAGTGCGGAGAAGTGGACCCGGATCTGGTGGGTCCGCCCGGTTTCAAGGTGGACCTCCACCAGGCTGGCCTTGCCGAATGCCTCCAGGACCTCGTAATGGGTCACCGAGGGGCGGCCATCCTCGATTACGGCAAAACGCCAGTCATGCCCGGGGTGGCGTCCGATGGGGGCGTCGATGGTCCCGGTCAGGGGATCGGGAAGGCCCTGCACCACCGCGTGGTAGACCTTGTCCACCGTGCGCTCCTTGAAGGCGCGTTTCAGGGCTGTGTAGGCCCGCTCGGACTTGGCCACGACCATCACGCCGGAGGTCCCGACGTCGAGGCGGTGGACGATTCCTGCCCGCTCCGGGGCACCCGACGTGGAGATGCGGTACCCGGCGGCGGCCAGGCCGCCTACCACTGTGGGCCCCACCCAGCCGGGCGAGGGATGGGCGGCCACGCCCACGGGTTTGTCGACGACGACGAGATCGTCGTCGTCGAGCAGGATGTTCAGGCCTTCCACAATCTCCTCCACGACTTCAAGCGGGTCACGCCGCTCCGGGACGGTGACGTCCAGGACGTCCCCGGCCACGAGTTTTGCCGACTTTCCCAATGCCTTGCCCCGGTTCAGGACGTGGCCCTCCGCCAGCAGGGACGCGGCCACGGAACGGGATACCCCCAAAAGGCCGGCCAGCCCGGCGTCAGCCCGCGTCCCGCCGTATTCGTCAGCCACCACAACGCGCTCAGTCATGGGCGGTCTTTTCCTTGTGCGCGTTCCCCATCCGGGTTCCGTCCAGCGCGATTCCGCGGATGGTCAGGAGGCAGATGATGGCGACGGCGGAGACGACGGCCGAGTCGGCGATGTTGAAGATGGCGAAATTGGGCAGCTGGATGAAGTCCACCACGTGGCCCATGCCGAAGGACGGTTCGCGGAAGAGCCGGTCGGTGAGGTTGCCCAGGGCCCCGCCGAGCAGCAAACCCAAGGCAAGGGACCACCACGCAGAACCCAGCCTGCGCACCTGGAAAAGGATGGCGACGGCCACGGCGGCCATGATGATGGAAAACACCCACGTGACATTCTCACCAATGGAAAACGCGGCACCCGAATTCCGGATGAAGTACCAGTGCAGGAGGGGCGGCAGGACGGGAATCCGCTCCCCTTCCACCATGGTGGAAGTGACCCAGAGTTTGGTCAGCTGGTCCAGGACGTAGGCGAAAACCGCGAACCCGGCGAACAGGGACAGCAGCACTGCCCGGCGCGGGCGTGGTGAGGGTGGGACAGGGCGTGCCGCATCCGCAGCGAGTTCGTCAGTCATGGTGCTTTCAATTCGTGGTGCTGGGTCTCAATGCCAAAAGCCGGTGGCCGAGGAATCCTCAGCCACCGGCTTTCAGAATACGTGCTGCCAGACTTAGTTGGCTTCGCTGACTTCCGGGGTCGCTACTGAGCCGCGGGCATCCAGGTCGCGGAGCTGGCCCTCGATGTAGGCCTTCAGGCGTGAACGGTAGTCGCGTTCGAAGCCGCGGAGCTGCTCCACCTTGCGTTCCAGGACGGAGCGCTGCTGCTCCAGCGCGCCGAGGATCTTGCGGGACTTCTCCTGGGCGTCGTTGACGAGGCTGCTGGCTTCGATCTGCGCTTCGGCGATGATCTTGTCCTTCTGGGCCTGGCCGTCGGCGACGTGGCGGTCGTGCATCTGCTGCGCCATGGCCAGCAGGCCGGCAGCGGATTCAGCGGAAGGAGTGGCCACGCCTGCAGGGGCGGCCGGTGCGGCGGCAGCCGGGGCAGCCGGCTGGATGTCCTTCTTCTTGGCTTCGGCAGCCTTCGCCTCGGCCTCAGCCTTTTCACGGGCCTCGTCCTTGTCGGCCTTGACCGGCGCGGGGACCTTCTCCACCACGGGGGCGGCAGCTGAGCTGGCCGGAACACTCGAACCTGCTTCGGCGAGCTTCTTGCGGAGCTCGTCGTTTTCCTGGTTCAGGCGGCGGAGTTCAACGACGATTTCGTCCAGGAAGTCGTCAACCTCGTCCTGGTCATAGCCCTCGCGGAACTTGGTGGGCTGAAAGCGCTTGTTGACAACGTCTTCTGGCGTCAAAGCCATCTGGTCACCTCACTGGTCTGGTTAGTCAGTAGGCCTTCCGGCCGTCAAAACTACGGTACCTAAATTTGGTCTGCTTACTCTAATTCAACACTGCGGTGTCAAACGCGAGGTTTCTTCGCTTTACACTAGCTGTTCCCGGGGGGAACACCTTGCATTGCCCGGCCCTGGTGGGTAAATCAGGCCAGTCCCCTGGTGACGCTCATCGCAATGCTGACGCCGATGAACAGGATCAGGAAGCCCAGGTCCAGGGAGACGCCGCCGAGCCGGAGCGGCGGAATCATGCGCCGCAGGCCCTTCAGCGGCGGGTCGGTAATGGAATACACGGCGTGCGCCACCACCAGAGCCGCGCCCCGGGGCCGCCAGTCCCTGGCAAACATCTGCACCCAGTCGAACACCAGGCGGATGATGAGGGCGACAAAGAACAGCAGCAGGGCGAGATAGAGAAGTCCGAAAACAATTCCCATGACTTATTTCATATCTCCATGTTCGTGCGGCCCATCCATCGTGGCGGCCGGGATCGTACTGCCGGTGTCTTGTCTATTTCAGCACAGATGCCAGACAGGTGTCCCTGCCTGGCATCTGTGTGCAGCCTCTGCGCTCAGCTTTGGTTGAAAAAACTGGCCTGCGTATCGCTGGCCTTCTTGTCGTCACCGATCACTTCAACGTAGGACGGTGAGAGCAGGAACACCTTGTTGGTCACCCGCTCAATGCTTCCCCTCAGGCCAAAGACAAGTCCGGCCGAGAAGTCCACCAGGCGCTTGGCATCGGCCTCACCCATGTCCGTGACGTTCATGATCACCGGAATCCCGTCCCGGAAACTCTCACCGATGAGCTTGGCATCGTTGTAGGAGCGCGGGTGGATGGTAGTGATCTGGCGAAGTCCAGTGTTCTCTTCGCGGCTGGAAGCCGCACGCTTAATGGGGGTCACAGGGGCGCGGTATTCCTCTTCAGGGGCGTAGGACGCCTCGCGGCTGACTTCGCGGACCGGCGCCGGAGCGCGGCGTTCCTCGCGGTCAACTTCCATCGGTTCGTCCTCATCCTTACGTGTGGTCGTTTGCTCGGGCTCGTAATGCTCATCGCCGTCGGCGAGCCCAAGATAGATCATTGTCTTGCGCAGAGCGCCGGCCATGGTCGACTCCTAATCGTGTCCCGTAAGCGGGCCGCCCAATGATTTGACAGCACTGGAGTCCCCCGCCCATCACTTCCAATAGCTCCGACGCTACCCCACGGCGGGACGGGAACCGAGAACATCCGAACCGATTCGCAGGTGTGTCGCCCCGAACTTGATGGCCGCCTCCAGGTCCTGGCTCATGCCTGCCGATATGGCAGTGGCGGAGGGGTAGTCCGCAGCCAGCCGGGCGGAAATTCCCGCGAGCTGTTCGAACGCCGGCTCAGGTGGCGCGCCCAGCGGGGCAACTGCCATCACGCCGGCCAGGTTCAGGCCTTCCGACCCGGCGATCCGTTCTGCCAGGAGTGGCACGTCGGTGGGGTCCGCACCGCCGCGGTGCGTGCCGCCGTCGTGCTCAAGGCTGACCTGGATGAAGCAGTCCAGGGGTGCCCGCCCGGTGGCGTCCATTTCGTGGCGAACCGCCTTGGCCAGCGCCTCCACGAGCTGGGGCCGGTCTACGGAATGGACGGCGGAGGCATAGCGGGCCACGGACTTGGCCTTCTTGGTCTGCAGTTGGCCAACGAAATGCCACGTCAGGTCCAGGTCTGCCAGCTCGAGGGCTTTGGCGGCAGCCTCCTGGTCCCGGTTCTCGCCCACATCCGTAACTCCAAGGGCGGCCAGGCGCCGGATATCGTCCGCGGGGTGGAACTTCGTGACCACGATCAGGGAGGGCAGCCTGTCCCCGCGGCCGGCGCCCGCAGCCGCGGCTGCGATGCGCTTCCGTACGGCGGCAAGCCGTTCCGCAAGTTCGGCACTGCGCGAGTCATCCGCACTGCCGTGCCCGGTACCTGCAACCTCAGTCATGGCACCAGACCAACCCGGCAAAACGGCCGGTATTGCGGTCGCGGCGGTACGAATAGAGCGTTTTCGTCTCAAGGGTGCAGCCCCCTGCGTATTCCACGCCCACGCCCGCACCCTCGAGCTGGCTGCGCGCACCGGCAGGAAGGTCCAGGGCAGGTGTCCCCCAGGACGTGGTGCTCCGGGCGGCGGGGACCACGGCAGCCACCTCATCCCGCAGTGCTGCAGGAACCTCGTAGCAGGACCCGCAGATTGAGGGTCCCAGCCAGGCCCGGATCCGTGACGCGCCAAGGGACTGCATGCTGTCCACGGCGGCAGGAAGGACACCGTTTGCGATGCCCGGGCGGCCGGCGTGCACCGCGGCAATCACGGGCCCGGCCGCGGACTCCCCGGCAAGCAGCACCGGAATGCAGTCCGCAACCATGACGGCCAGCGGAAGTCCGCGGGACACCATGGCGTCGGCTTCAGGGCCGGGAGACTCCGCTTCCATCAGCGCCACGCTGGTCCCGTGGACCTGGTTCATGAAGCGGAGCGCCCGGGGCGCGACTCCGATGGACCGCTCCAGGCGTGCCCTGCGCTCCAGGACGGCAGCGGGATCGTCTCCTACATGCAGGGCAAGGTTTCCCGCATGCACGTCGGTGAATGCGGCCGACACCCCGGGGAGGATGTCGGCGCGCCAGTGGAACAAACCGGTGCCTACTTCAGGAAGTCGGGGACATCCAGGTCATCCGGGTGGGTGCCGGTCAGGTCCGGCTCCACGACGGAGGGCAGGTCGACGTCGAAGCCCGAGTCAGCGGGGACGGCAGCGGGGCGCTGCTGCCCCCAGTTGCTGAGTCCCGCGGCACCAACACCGGCGTGGATCGGCTGGACGTTCTGCTGGTGGTTTCCGTTGCCCTGGTGGTTTCCGTTTTGGGGGTGGGCAGAGGCGGGCGCCGCGGCAGGGGCAGCGGGCCGCTGCGGGGCGGTCTGCGGCTGGGACTGGTCCATGGAGGGCGAGGTGGCCTTGACGTCGTCGAATCCGGCAGCGATGACCGTGACGCGTGCTTCATCGCCCAGGGCATCGTCGATGACGGCACCGAAGATGATATTGGCCTCGGGGTGGGCCACTTCCTGGACCAGCCGCGCAGCCTCGTTGATTTCGAACAGGCCAAGGTCCGAGCCGCCCTGGATGGACAGCAGGACGCCGTGGGCGCCGTCGATGGACGCTTCCAGCAGCGGCGAGGCGATGGCCAGTTCGGCCGCCTTGACGGCGCGGTCTTCGCCACGGGCGGAACCGATGCCCATGAGGGCCGAGCCGGCACCCTGCATGACGGACTTGACGTCGGCGAAGTCCAGGTTGATCAGGCCGGGCGTGGTGATGAGGTCGGTGATGCCCTGGACACCGGACAGCAGGACCTGGTCCGCGGAGCGGAAGGCGTCGAGCACGGACACGTTGCGGTCGCTGATGGACAGCAAACGGTCGTTGGGGATCACGATCAGGGTATCCACCTCGTCGCGCAGGGCGTCGATGCCGGCCTCGGCGGAACCGGCACGGCGGCGGCCCTCGAAGGTGAACGGGCGGGTGACCACGCCGATGGTCAGGGCGCCGAGCGAGCGGGCAATGCGGGCGACGACGGGCGCGCCGCCGGTACCGGTGCCGCCGCCTTCACCGGCGGTGACGAAGACCATGTCGGCGCCGCGCAGGACTTCCTCGATCTCGTCCGCGTGGTCCTCGGCGGCCTGCTTGCCCACCTCGGGATTGGCGCCGGCGCCCAGGCCCCGGGTCAGTTCCCGTCCGACGTCGAGCTTCACGTCGGCGTCGCTCATGAGCAGGGCCTGGGCGTCGGTGTTGATGGCGATGAATTCAACACCCCTGAGGCCGACCTCGATCATGCGGTTGACTGCGTTCACGCCACCGCCGCCGATGCCGACGACTTTGATGACGGCCAAGTAATTCTGCGGAGCTGCCACGTTACGTGTCCCTTGTTCGTGTCTTATTGCGAAAACTGATGGAGAGCTTGAAGCCTGCAACCTTAACCTTCGAGTTGAAGGTTATAGTTATGTCAAGTAACTCTTGTCTGTGACGGTATTTCCTCTGGTTCCCACATTCAATAACCGGGTCCGCGTGTCGGATTAATACCGGGAAAGAAAGCGCTCAGCGCGTCACGGGGTGCCGGGGCACACTGACATCGTAGACCCTGACCGGATTCTTGGGATCGGCCGGAGCCTTGAGGAGGGCGGCCAGGACCTTGGCCTTGAGTTCCTTCTCGGAGGCGTTGCCCCACACGATGGTCTGGCCGTCCACCAGCTTGAGTTCAACGGCGTCCACGGACTGCGCGGACGCGTTCGAGAGCTTCGCCAGCACGTCGGCCGGCAGGGCCCCCAGGACGGCGGCGGTGGCGCGGAACAGGTCCTGGCCGATCGCGCCGGCGCCGCCGTCGATCACCGGCAGCGACGCCGACGCCGGATCGTCCGTGGTAGCCAGCTGGACGCCGTCGACGTCCACCAGCTGGTACTGCTCCCCCTGCTTGACCAGCGCCACGGGCACCCGCTCATGCACTGCGACGGCGAGGGTGGACGGCGGCCGTGCCTCGACGGACACGGACTTGACCTGGATCAGGTTGTCCAGCAGCCTGCGGACGTCGTCGTCACTGATCTGCGGCAGCGGCTTGCCGCGCAGGGGCTCCAGCGCAGCCTGCACCTGGGCCGGGTTGAGCAGCCGCGTGCCTGTCACCGAGACGTTCTGCAGGGCAAGGACCGGTGAGTAGACGGCTCCGGCCAGCAGCCCGGCCACCAGAACCAGCACCGTTCCCACGGCGAGGAGGATCTTCTTCCGGCGGCGCCGGCCTTTGGGCTCAGGGAACGCAAGGACTGTCGCGCCGGAGGCCTGCTGTTCCTTGGCCGGATTGGAGGGCGCCTGGTCCGGGACGCTGCGGGACGCCGTAATCACGTCGCCGCTGCCACCGGCTGCGGGGGTCGGGGAAGATGCGGCCCCCTTGGGGGCATTGTCACCTGCGTTGTTCGCGGCGGTTTTCCCGGAGCCGGGATCGGGCCGCCTGTTGCGGGCGGCCGGGGCGTAGGTGGGGCGTCGGGAGCTAGGCACTCAGTGCCTCCACAATTTTCGGGCCGTAGGCTGTGACGTCGCCGGCGCCCACGGTAAGGACAACGTCCCCGTCCGCAGCGGCCCGTGCCAGGGTGCCTACGGCGTCGTCGGCCGTGACCAGTCGACCGCCCTCCGTGAGGTGGTCCGCGATGAGCTGGCTCGTGACGCCCGGGATCGGGTCTTCCCTCGCCGGGTAGATGTCCAGGACCAGGGCGGTATCGGCCAGGTTCAGGGCATCGGCGAACTCTGCCGCGAATTCACGGGTCCGGGAAAACAGGTGCGGCTGGAACAGGACATGGACCTTGTGGCCGCCTGCCACCGAGCGGGCTGCGGTGAGGGCGGCGCGGACCTCCGTGGGGTGGTGCGCGTAGTCGTCGAATACCCGCACGCCCCGTGCCCCACCTTTGAGCTCAAAGCGGCGGGATGCGCCGGAGAAGCGGGCCAGGCCGGCGGCCGCGGCTGTCGCGTCCACCCCGAGCTCGAGGGCCACCGCAAAGGCGGCTGCGGCGTTCAGCGCGTTGTGCCGTCCGGGCACCTGCAATGACAAAGGGAACCGCGCACCGCCGGCGGATATGGCAACCTGCCCCGGGCCGCCGTCGTCCAGCCTGACGTCCGCCGCATCACCGGTGCCGTACAGGACCACCCGTGTGTTGCCCCGCGCCCGGGTCCGCTCGGCCAGGGCCAGGGCTCCGGCGTCGTCGGCGCAGGCCACCAGGAGGCCGTCAGCGGGCAACAGGGCCGTGAAGCGGTCGAACGACTCGTAGACGGCTTCAGCGGTGCCGTAGTAATCAAGGTGGTCAGGTTCCACGTTGGTGACGACGGCGATGCGGGGCCGGTAGTTCAGGAAGGAGCCGTCGGATTCATCAGCCTCGGCAACGAAGATGCCGGACGTACCATGCGCAGCGTTCACGCCGAGTGCGGGGATGTTGGCGCCGACGGCAAAGGACGGATCCAGGCCCGCCGCGCGGAGCAGCACCGTCACCATCGAGGTGGTGGTGGACTTGCCGTGTGTTCCAGCCACTGTTACCACGGTGTCGTCGCCCATGGTGGCTGCCAGGGCCTGGGACCGGTGCAGCACGGGCAGTCCCGCCTTCCGCGCCGCGGCGAGCTCGGGGTTGTCCCCGCGGATGGCCGAGCCCGCAACCACGGTCTGCGCGTCGGCCAGGTTTCCGGCGGAGTAGCCGACGGCGATGCGCGCCCCGGCCGCGGCGAGGTCGGCCATGACGGGCAGGTCCTTCGCATCGGATCCGCTGACCGGGACTCCGCGCGCCACCATGATGCGGGCCACGGCGGACATGCCGACTCCCCCGATGCCGATGAAGTGCACCTTTCCCAGGGATTCCAGCCGGGGGGTGTTGTGGGGGCTCATGCAGATACCGCTTCCAGGACAAGACCAGCCATGCGCTGGTCGGCATTTCGGATTCCGAGCCGGTAGGACTTGGCTTCCATTTCGGCCAGCCGTGCTTTATCGGTGACCAGCGGGATCAGCTCCCGGGCAACCCATTCCGGAGTGAAGTCACGGTCGGCCACCAGCACTGCTCCGCCTGCGGCGACCAGGCCGGCCGCGTTCAGCGCCTGTTCCCCGTTTCCGATGGGCAGCGGCACCAGGACCGCCGGGACGCCGACTGCGGCCACTTCGCTCACCGTTGCCGCTCCCGACCGGGCCAGGAGAAGGTCGGCCGCGGCATAGGCAAGCTCCATGCCGTCGATGTACTCCACCTGCCGGTAGCCATCCGCAGCGAGGGGTTGGCCCGTTTGGTCCAGGACTGTCTTGCCGCGGCCGGTGATGTGGAGGGTCTGGATACCGGCGTCCGCAAGGTGGCCAACGGCGGCGGCGATTGTCCGGTTGATGCTCTGGGCGCCGGAGGAACCGCCGGTGACGATCAAGGTTGGCTGCTGGGGATCGAGCCCCAGCGCCTCGCGTGCGGCGGTGCGGGCGCTCTTCCGGTCCAGGCCGGAAATCTCCTTCCGCATGGGCATGCCCACGTGCACGGCATTGGGCAGCGGGGTGCCCTCGAAGGCCACGGCAACCCGGCCCTTCAGGAAGGCCCCCACACGGTTGGCCAGTCCCGGACGGGCGTTGGCTTCATGGATCACCACGGGGATCCGGCGCTTCCGCGCCGCCAGGTACATCGGCGTGCACACGTAACCGCCTACGCCCACCAGGACATCGGCCTGCGCCCGGTCCAGGATGGCGCCGGCCTGGCGGACTGCGCCGGCCAGCCTGGCCGGCAGGCGGAGCAGGTCTGCGGAGGGCTTGCGCGGAAGCGGCACGCGGTCGATTGTGGCCAGCTGCACGCCGGCGGCCGGAACCAGCCGGGTTTCCATGCCTGAGGGCGTACCAACCGCCAGGATGGCGGCATCCGGGGCTTCGCTCCGGAGGGCGGCGGCGATGGCGAGCAGCGGGCTGATATGGCCCGCCGTTCCGCCGCCGGCCAGGACAATGGAAGGGTGTGTCGCAGTCATTTGGGGTCAGGCACGCTTTCTGGAATTCTTTGGTTGGTTCTGTTTCCGCCCTGGCCGGGCCTTGAACTTCAGCATCCGTTTGGGCCGCATGGCCGGAGCCATCTGCTCCCGCGCCAGCGAGAGGACAACGCCCACGGCGCACAGTGACATCAGCAGCGCCGAGCCACCGTAGGAAATGAACGGCAGCGGCACGCCGATGACGGGCATCAAACCCGTGACCACGGACATGTTCACGGTTGCCTGGCCCAGCAGCCAGACCATGATGGTGCCGGCCAGGACCCGGTGGAACATGTCCTCCTGTGCCACCACCACGCGGTAGATGGCGGCACCCAGGATGGCAAAAAGGACCAGGACGACGACGGTCCCCACCAGGCCGAGTTCCTCGCCAATGATGGCGAAGATGAAGTCGTTGTGGGCTTCGGGGATCCAGCTGTACTTTTGCCGGCTCTGCCCCAGGCCCACACCCAGCCAGCCGCCGGAGGCAAGGCCGTACATGCCGTTAGTGGCCTGGTAGTTGGCGTCGATGCCGTCGGCGCAGGACTGGCCGGTCCACCACGAGGTGATGCGGCACATGCGGTTGGAGCTGGTGATGGCCATGACAGCGGTGCCGGCAGCAGCGATGATGCCGGCGATGCCGAAGAGGTAAAGCGGAACACCTGCGAAGAACAGTGCGGCCGCCATGATCATCATGATGATCATGGCGGTGCCGAGGTCGTTGCCCACCAGGATCAGCACGATGACGATGGCTGCCATGGGCACGGCGGGGACCAGCACGTGCTGCCACCGGCTGAGCAGTTTGCCCTTCCGGGCCAGCACCGCTGCCAGCCACAGGGCAAGGGCGAGTTTGGCCGCTTCGGAAGGCTGGAAGGTGATCCCGCCCAGGTCGATCCAGTTCCGGTTGCCGTTGACCTCGTCTCCCACCACCTGCACCAGGCCCAGGAGCAGCACGGCAACACCCACGGCGGGCCATGCGAGGCGCTTCAGCCAGACGACGTTGATCCGCGAGAGCACGAACATGGTGAAGATGCCGATCGCTGCGAAGATCCCCTGTTTCAGGGCGTCCCCGTAGGGGGACTTGCCGGCAGCGATGGACTCAACGCTGGAGGCGGAGAGGACCATCATGATCCCGATAGCCGTCAACGCAAGCGTGGCGCCGAGGATGAGGTAGTACGTGGAGCCGTTCCGGGACGTGCCTGTTCCCTCCAGCGCCGACCAGAACCGGCGGTAGATGGTCCGCAGCTTCGCGCCCGCCGCAGCAGGCTGCCGGGTGGCCGTGGAGCCGGGGCGTGGCTTGCCACCCCGCGGCTTGCCACCCTTCGGCCGGGTGGGCGTGCTGACCATCGTTACTCCTCGCCGGTCTGGGCCTTCCCTTCCACCAGCTCGCGGACAGCGTCGATGAAAGTACCACCACGGTGAGCGTAGGAAGAGAACTGATCCATGGAAGCAGCTGCCGGCGCCATCAGCACGGTGTCGCCGGATTCGGCGAGCCGTGCCGCTGACGCAACGGCCCGGGACATCACCTGTTCTCCGTTGCCGGTGGAACCGGCGGAAGTGCCACCGGGCGCCGAAGCAGTCTGCACTCCTTCAGTCTCGCCTGCCCCCGGCTCGATCACCGGGACATCGGGCGCGTGTCGCCGGAGGGCCTCCCGGAGCTGGGAGGAGTCCGTTCCGATCAGTACCACGGCCTTGAGCCGGGCTGCGTGGTCCCTCACCAGGTCGTCGTAGCTCACGCCCTTGGAGAGGCCGCCGGCGATCCAGACCACGTTGCTGAAGGCCGACAGGGATGCGGACGCCGCATGCGGGTTGGTGGCTTTGGAGTCGTTGACCCAAAGGACGCCGTTCAGGCGGGCTACAGGCTGGATCCGGTGGTCGCCCGGGACATAGTCCAGGATGCCTTGGCGGACAGCCTTGGCGTCCACACCGTACGCGCGCACGAGGCCGGCGGCGGCCAGGGCATTGGCAACCATGTGGCGCGGAGCCAGCGGACCAAGGTCGGTCATTGAGGCCAGCTCGGCAGCGCTGTTCCTGCGTTCCTCAATGAACGCCCGGTCCACCAGTAGTCCTTCCACCACTCCGAGCATGCTGACCGCGGGAGTGACCGTCGTGAAGCCCACAGCGCGGCAACCCTCCACCACATCCGCGTTTTCCACCATGCGTTCGGTTTCCACCTGCTCCGCGTTATAGATGCAGGCCTTTTGGGTTCGCTCGTAGACCTTGGCCTTGTCGGCGAGATAAGAGTCGTAGGAACCGTGCCAGTCCACGTGGTCTTCGGCCACATTGAGGCAGACGCTGGCTACCGGCGACACGGATTCCGCCCAGTGGAGCTGGAAACTGGAGAGTTCGACGGCGAAGACGTCGTACTCCACGGGGTCCCGCAGGGCATCGAGGATAGGGGTGCCGACGTTTCCCACCGCGATCGCCTTGAGCCCGGCGGCACGCAGCATCGATTCGGTGAGTCCAACCGTGGTGGTCTTGCCGTTGGTGCCCGTGATGGCAAGCCAGTCGGCCGTCTTCCGGCCTTCCCGGGTGCGCACCCGCCAGGCTAGTTCGACGT
This sequence comes from Pseudarthrobacter sp. Pseusp20, assembly GCF_059492155.1. Classification (NCBI taxonomy): domain Bacteria; kingdom Bacillati; phylum Actinomycetota; class Actinomycetes; order Micrococcales; family Micrococcaceae; genus Pseudarthrobacter; species Pseudarthrobacter sp. Pseusp20. Next base: position 1,986,083 of record NZ_CP168521.1, on the reverse strand, counting down.
CGCCCCAGACGGGAATGTGTGCCCGGGCCGCGGCAGCCAGCAGGGCCTGGTCCGGGCGCCATCCGGGTGACGTCACGATCAGTTCGGGTAGTTCGCCGTCGATGCGGGGTATGTGGGTGACGGCGTCCGGTCCCAGCAGCACGTCGGCGGCGCCCACGATCTTCAGGGTGTCGGCATGGGCCCGGGCCGTGTCGCTGGTGGCAGCATCCACCACCACCACGCGTGCACCGAGTTCGATCAGCGTGTCTGCGGCGGCGAAGCCGGATACTCCGATGCCGGTCACGACCACGCGGAGGCCGGCCCAGTCGGAGTCCCAGGAGACAAGATTTGCCAGGCGGGGGGAAACGGTCACAGCAGAACAACCCATTCAGCGTAGAAGATGCCAAGCCCGACAGCGACGAAGAGGCCGCCCAGGATCCAGAACCGGACCACGACGGTGACTTCGGCCCACCCCTTCAGCTCGAAGTGGTGCTGCAGCGGCGCCATCTTGAACACGCGCTTTCCGCCGGTGGCTTTGAAGTAGCCCACCTGGATGATGACGGACAGGGTGATCAGCACGAAGAGGCCGCCCACAATGCCGAGCAGGAGCTCGGTCCGGGAAAGGATGGCAAAGCCGGCCACCGCTCCGCCAATAGCCAATGACCCGGTGTCGCCCATGAAGATCTTGGCCGGCGAGGTGTTCCACCACAGGAAGCCCACCAGGGCGGCGCTCAGGATCGCCGCCAGCAGGGCCAGATCAAGGGGATCCCGGACCAGGTAGCAGCCACTGCCGGCTTCCCGGGGCGAGCCGCAGGCCTGGTTGCTCTGCCATATGCCCATGAGGGTATATGCACCGAACACCATGATCGAGGCTCCCGCGGCAAGGCCATCCAGGCCGTCCGTGAGGTTCACGCCATTGGTGGCGGCGGTGACGATCAGGTTGGACCAGATGACGAACAGGATGGCGCCGAGGACGGTTCCGCCGAAGGCGAGGTCGAGCCATGGCAGGTCGCGGACCAGCGAAATCTTCGTTGACGCCGGCGTCAGGCCCGCGCTGTTGGGGAAGTTCAACGCCAGGATGGCGAAGATGATGCCGACGGCTCCCTGGAGGATGAGCTTCGCCTTGGCGTTGAGGCCCAGGCTCCGCTGCCGCGAGATCTTGATGAAGTCGTCCAGGAATCCCACCAGGCCCATTCCGACCATGAGGAACAGCAGGATCAGTGCCGAAGCGGACGGCCCGGGCGAATCCGGGTTCATCATCAGCATGATGAGGTGCGTTAGCCCGTAGCTCAGCAGTACCGCGGCTACGACGACGGTTCCGCCCATGGTGGGCGTTCCACGCTTGGTGTGGTGCGACGTCGGGCCGTCGTCGCGGATGAACTGGCCGTAGCCGCGGTGCACCAGGAGGCGGATGAAAAGGGGGGTGCCCACCAGGGCGAAGAGCAGGGCCAGGCCTGCGCCGATCAGCAGAGCAATCACAGCAGAGTGCTCCTTTCGTCGGCAGGGGTCGGGGTTGGGGGTAATGCTATCCGATCGCCCAAATGCCGAAGCCCGACACTGTTGGAGGACTTGAACAGCACCAGGTCACCCGGCTGGAGTTCGGTGTCCAGGATGTCGTGGGCCTCCTCAACGGTTTCGGCAAAGAGGCATTCGTCGCCCCAGGACCCTTCCTGCACGGCGGAGACGTAGAGCGCCCGCGCCTCCCGGCCCACCACCAGCAGCCTGGAAATGTTGAGGCGCACCACTTGGGTGCCCACGGCGGTGTGCTCGCGGATGGAGTCATCCCCCAGTTCCAGCATGGCTCCGAGGACCGCCCAGGTGCGGCGGCCGCGGCCAAGGTCGGCCAGCGTGCGGAGGGCTGCGCGCATCGATTCGGGGTTGGCGTTGTAGGCGTCGTTGATCACGGTGACGCCGTCCGGCCGCTCCGTGCGTTCCATGCGCCAGCGGCTGGCGGCGGCCTGGCTGCTCAGCGAAGCTGCGATGTGGTCTGCCGGTACTCCGGCGGCCCATGCGGCAGCCGCGGCTGCCAGCAGGTTTCCAGTGTGGTGCGCTCCGATAAGCCGGCTGGCCACGTGGCGGGGAGCACCGCCGTCGGGCAGCTGCAGGTCGAATTCTGGGCTGCCGCCGGCGTTGGTGTCGGCATTCAGGGACTGCACCTGGGCGTCCCGGTGTCCGTCGGCGGAGAAGCCGAGGACCTTGGCCGGGGTACGGCTGCGCATGGCGGCGACGCGTTCATCATCGAGATTGATGATGGCGGTGCCGGCGGCGGAAAGGCCCTCAACCATCTCGCCCTTCGCCTGCGCTATGTTTTCCACGCCCCCGAACTCGCCGGCATGTGCTGTTCCGACTGCCAGGACCACTCCGATGTCCGGCTTGACCATCTCCGCGAGGTAGCGGATGTGGCCGATGCCCGTGGCTCCCATCTCGATCACAAGGTAGCGGGTGTCCGTGTCCGCCCGGAAGACGGTCAGCGGAACGCCCACCTCACCGTTGTAGGAGCCCTGCGGCGCCACGGTGTTGCCCTGTCCGGCCAGGATGCCGGCCAGCAGGTCCTTGGTGGTGGTCTTGCCGGCCGAACCGGTGATCCCCACGACGGTAAGCTGCTCCCCCGCTTCTGAGCGGGCGGAGCGGATCCGCCGGACGGCTTCGGCGGCAAGGGCGCCCATTGCCAGGACTGCATCCTCAACCACGACCGCCGGGTAGGCAGTGCCTTCCGGCGCCTCGACGGTGCGCTCGACGAGTGCCAGGACGGCGCCCGCTGCAAAGGCAGCGTCGATGAAGTCGTGGCCGTCGGCGTTCTCGCCCGGCTTTGCGACGTACAGCGAACCGGGGGTGGCTTCGCGTGAATCCGTCACCACCGAGAGGGGCGTAATTTCGGGATCGGCGTCCAGGCGCCCGCTGGTGATTTCGGCGATTTCCGCCGCAGTAAATGCAATCATCTCGGTCTAGGACTCTATCCGGTCGTCGTGGAGAACGTTGAATCCCCTGGCTGTCAAGGCGCTGCGCAGCTCCACCCTGTCGTCCAGGGCGAGGTTCACACCCTTCACTTCCTGCCAGACCTCGTGGCCGCGGCCTGCCACCAGGATGGTGTCCTGCGGCCGCGCCAACGCTGCGGCGTGCCGGATGGCCTCGTCCCGCGGAAAGACCTCAAGGATGTCAGCCTGCAGGGATTCCTTTTCCACGGCCTCCCGGGCACCGCCGAGCACGTCAGCCCGGATGGCTGCTGCGTCTTCGTCGTGCGGGTCGTCATCGGTGATGATCACGGTGTCAGCAAGCCGGGCGGCAATGGCTCCCATGGCCGGCCGCTTGCCCTGGTCCCGCTGGCCTGTGGCGCCGAAGACAACGATCAGGCGGGAGTCCGGTTCCGGCGAGCGGACTGCCTCCAGGGCCCGCGCCAGGGCGTCGGTGTTGTGCGCGAAGTCCACCACGGCGGCGGGCTGCTCGGCGACCAGCTGCATCCGTCCCGGCACGGCCACGGTGAACGGGTCGCTGCTGTCCAGGGCGGCCTGGAGGTCGGGGACTTCCACCCCGGACGTGAGCACCATGAGCGTCGCCAGGGCCGCGTTGGCAACGTTGAAACTGCCGGGCAAACCGGTGTGGATGTTCAGGACGGCGCCGGCCGGCCCGGTCAGGGTGAAGTCGGTACCGAGCCCGCGCGGCGAGGCAGCGCTGACCGTCCAGTCCGCGGCGGCCTGGCCGCTGGTGCTGAGCGTGGTGACGGGCACCTGGGTGGTGGCGGCCAGGCGCCGTCCCCACTCGTCGTCGACCGTCACCACGGCAGCCCTGGCGCGCCCCGGTGTGAAGAGTTCGGCTTTGGTGGCGAAGTAGCCGTCCATGGTGTGGTGCAGGTCCAGGTGGTCCTGGGTGAGGTTGGTGAATCCGGCGACGTCGAAGAGCAGGCCATCCACCCGCTGGTACGAGATGGCGTGGGAGGACACCTCCATGGCTGCGGTGTCGAGCCCGCGTTCGTGCATGAGGGCGAGGAGCCCGTGGACTTCGGGCGATTCCGGCGTGGTGAGGAGGCTGGGGATCGGCTCTGCGCCGGCCAGGATCTCGATGGTGCCGATCAGGCCCGGCTGGCGGCCCAGTGCACGCAGCAGGGAGGTGATGAAGTAGGTGGTGGTGGTCTTCCCGTTGGTCCCGGTGACGCCGAAAAGCTGCAGCGGGCGGCCGTCGCCGGACTGGCTCCGGTAAATCATGGCGGAGAGGGGGCCCACCTCGTTGCGCGGATTGTCGACGACGAGCACGGGCACGGGCGTGTCCGCGGACAGGGCAAGCAGGCGCGCCCCGGCCTCGTCCGTGAGGACGGCGGCAGCTCCGGCCCCGATGGCATCCGTGGCGAAGTCAGCCCCGTGCCTGCTTGCCCCGGTGAGGGCCACATACAGGTCGCCGGGCTCCACGGTGCGTGAGTTGATCGAGATGCCAGTGATTTCCACGTCGGCGGCGGGGGCGGGGACGGCTACGCCAACGGCCTGTCCGACGGCGGCCAGCGGCACGGCCGCTACGGCTGCAGGCCGGAAGCGGCCCGGCGTGTCGTCCCGGGCCGTGTCGTTGCCGGGCGTGGTGAACTCTGACAAGGGGATCTCCGATGGTGCTAGTGCGTGCCCGGCATGGTTCGCGCCGGGCACTGTGATGCGCTGGATGCTGCTGGTACTTCCGGCGTGGCGCAGCTGCTACTTGGCGTACTGCGGCATTCTGGCCGGCTGGCCGGTGGAAGGCTGGACGTTGTAGGTCCGCAGCGTCTGGCTCATGACGGACCGGAACACCGGTCCGTTGGTGATGCCGTAGATGCTGCCCTTCGGCCGCTGGAGCACCACCTCCACAATAAACCGGGGATCATCCATCGGCGCCATTCCCACGATGGAGGCCGTGTACCCGCAGTAGCCGGACTTGCCGTCGTCGCACGGTGATTCGGACGTGCCGGTCTTGGCCCCAACGCGGTAGCCGTCGATCCCGGCGTCCTTGATTTCGCCTTCGGTGACAGCGCTTTCAAGGATGTCCTGGACCTGTTGGGCCGTGCTTTCGGAGACAATCTGCCGCGACGGCTGGGCCGGCACTTTCTCCTCGGCGCCGTCGGGGGAAATGTAGGAATCGATCAGCCGCGGCTGCAGCATGACGCCGTTGTTCGCGATGCTCTGGTAGGCACGGACTGTCTGGAGGGTGGACTGCGAAACGCCCTGCCCGAACAGGACGGTGTACTGCTGGCGTCCGTCCCATTGGTCCGCCGGCGTGAGGATGCCCGATGCCGTAGCGGGAAGTCCGATGTCCGGTGCCTCGCCGATGCCGAACTTCTTCAGCCAGTCGTAGCGTTGTTCCTTGCTGAGCCGCTGTCCGGCCATAACCGTTCCGGTGTTCATGGAGTAACCGATGATGCCGGCCAGTGTCCGTTCCTCGGTGCCATGGGCAAACGCGTCGCTGAAGGTCTGGCCGTCCACGGTGTAGGTGGGTGGAATAGTGAAATGGTCCAGGGGGCTGGCGAGTCCCTCGTCGATGACGGCTGCAGCGGTCATCATCTTCTCCACCGAGCCGGGCTCATAGGCGGCCGTCACGGAACGGACGCCGCGGTCCTTGGCCGCCACCAGCCCCGGGTTGTTGGGGTCCGGGGAGTTGGTATCGGCCAGGGCCAGGAGGTTCCCGGTCTTGGCGTCCATCACAATGATGACGCCCCATTCGGCACTGAGTTTGTCCGCCTGGCTCTGGATGGCCTGCTGGGCAAAGTACTGAAGATCGGAATTGAGCGTGAGTTTGACGTCCTTGCCGTTTTGCGGCGGGGTCAGCTCGTCAAGACCCACCGGGATGCGGAGCCCGTCGGCACCGATCTCGAACAGGCGCTTGCCGTCTTTGCCCTTGAGCTGGTCGTCCTGGGTCTGCTCGATGCCTGCCTGGCCCGTGGTGCCGTCCTGGAGGAAGCCCACAACTCCCCCGGCCACGGCGCCGTTGGGGTAGACGCGTTTGCTGACGCCCTCGGCCACGATGCCGGGCACCTGGAGCTTGGAAATGCGGTCCTCGACGTCGGGCTTTACGTCCTTGGCCACAATGTAATAGGGCTGTTCCCCCGTCACTGCGTCACGGACCGCGTTTGAGTCCATGCCCAATGCCGCGGCAAGTTCTGAGATCGCCTGGTCGCGGCTGACGTCCACCAGTTTGTCGTGGCCGTCGGCCTGGGGCTCGAGGCGTTTGTAGGCGTCCGTTTTGGTGTTGACGCGCTGGTCCACCACGATGTTGTACCGGATCACGCTGTTGGCAAGAACGGTGCCGCGTGAGTCCAGGATGCTGCCGCGCTCGGCCGGAAGGATCGCCGAGGTCATCCGGCTGTTCAGTGCCGCTTCGGCCATGCCGCCGACGTCAAGCCCCTGGACCAGGAAGAGCTTCCCGCCCACCACCAGCAGGAGCGTGAGCATGACGCCCAGTCCCAGTCGCAAGCGCTTGGTGGCGTTGGGTTCCTTGCTTTTTCCTGCTTTGCCGGTCGTCTCCGCCACCGTGATATTCCTTGCTGCTCGACGCTGCTGCCTGACCTGCCTGCTGGCCTACTGTCCGGGGACCTTCTGCTGGGGCGCCGGAACAGAGCCGCCGTGAAGCTCGGGCGCCGGAGTTGCCGCGGCAGCCGCAGCGGCTGCGGCAGCCTGCGCGGCAGCGGCCTGGGCAGCAGGGGCCTGGGCAGCGCCGGCGGAGGGAGCGGCGGCAGGAGCCTTGCCGGTATCTGCCGTCCTGGCCTTGTCCGCCGTGTCACCCTTGGAGGCAGGCGGCACAATAAGCTGTCCGGCCACCGCCGGCGATGGGATAACGGCTCCCGCTGCTGCGCCCTTGACCGCAGGCGTGGCCTTTCCTGTCACTGACAGCGTGGACAGGTCGATCTGGCCCTTGACGGTGGAGGCCACCATTCCCAGTTCGGTGGCCTTGGCCGCCAGGTTCTGCGGGGCCTCGAAGTTCTGCACCTGCTGGGTGAGGTCCTGGTTCGTCTTGGTCAGCGTGCTCTGCTTGGCACGCAGTTCCACCAGCTGGTACTGGGCGGTGGACACCGAGATATTCAGGACCAGCACCGCCATCAACGCCACTGCGAGCATGGCAAAGCAAAGGACGACGAACGGCGCCCGGCGTTTCCGCGGCGCAGTGCGGACCACGGAAAGCGGGGTGCGGCCCTTCCGTCCACCGGCGGGGTCGGCCGCGCGCCGGGTGTCGGCCGCCGAACTGCCTGAGACAACGGGAAAGTTCTTGACGGCGGCGGTGCTCATGCAGCTCTCCTGGCTCTGATTCGTTCTGCCGCGCGGAGCCTGGCGGAGGCAGCGCGCGGATTTTCGGCGATTTCGACGGCGGTGGGCACCTCGGTGCCTTTGGTCAGGGTCTTGAGTTCGGGCTTGTGTTCTTCCAGCTCAACGGGGAAGCCAAGGGGAGCGGAAGACTTGGAGCGGGCCTGGAGAACGCCTTTGACGATTTTGTCCTCCAGGGAGTGGTAGGACATGACCACGATGCGGCCCCCGATAGCCAGGGAGGCCACGGCGGCGGGGACGGCACGCTCCAGGACGTCGAGTTCCTCGTTGACCTCGATCCTGAGGGCCTGAAAGGTCCGCTTGGCAGGATGTCCACCGGACTTCGCTGCAGAAGCGGGAACCACGGAACGGATCTGCTCCACCAGTTCGCCGGTGGTGGTGAACGGTTTGATGGCCCGTGCCGCGACGATCCTGTTGGCAATCCGTCCGGCGAACTTTTCCTCGCCCCATTTGCGGATAATCCGGACCAGGTCCTCTTCGCTGTAGGTATTGACCACGTCCGCCGCGGTCTGGCCCCGGCTGGTGTCCATGCGCATGTCCAGGGGCGCGTCAAATGAGTAGGCGAAACCGCGTTCACGCTCATCCAGCTGCAGGGAGGAAACACCCAGGTCCATCAGGATCCCGTGCACTTCAGCCACACCGAGGTCCTCCAGGACGTCCTGGATCTCGTCGTACACCGCGTGGACCAGGTCGATCCGGGCGGCGAACGGAGCCAGCCGCTCCCCCGCCAGGGAGAGTGCTTCCTCGTCACGGTCAATGCCGATGAGGTGGAGGTCGGGAAACCGCTGGAGCATCGCCTCGGAATGACCGCCCATGCCAAGGGTGGCGTCCACCGCGATGGGGGTCTCGCCGCGGAGCCTTGCTGCTTCGAATCCCGGTGCCAACAAATTGATGCACCGGTCGCGAAGGACCGGCACATGGCGTTCGGACGTGGGCTTGGGTTGATCGGTCATGCCTGGTCCTTTCCCGCCGTCGTTGTCACCTGCTGCTTCTGGGACCAGATCCCCATCCGTGCCTACCGTTCCGCCCGCCTGGCTCCGGGGAAGGTGAGCCAGGTTGGCAGCCGGTGGGCCGGCTGGAGATCTCATCCAAGAAGCCACCTGCCGCCCCGCTCCGGAATTCAGAGAATGCCCGGAATGGGATCGTCAGTTTCGGAAAAGGCTGTTTCCTTCTCCGCAAGGTATTCATTCCAAGCCTGGGCGTCCCAGATCTCGGCGCGGGTACCGGCGCCGATGACGGCAAGTTCCCTTCCGAGTCCTGCATACTCCCGGAGCGCCGGTGGAATGGTCACGCGCCCCTGCTTGTCAGGTACCTCGTCAGAGGCTCCAGAGAGAAATACGCGGATATAGTCACGTGCCTGCTTGGAGGAGATTGGCGCCTCCCGCATTTGCTCGTGGACCCGTGCAAATTCCTTCTCGCTGAAGACGTAGATGCAACGTTCCTGGCCCCTCGTGAGCACCAGGCCGCTGGCAAACTCCTCGCGGAACTTGGCGGGGAGAATGATCCGTCCCTTTTCATCCAGACGCGGCGAGTGTGTGCCCAGAAACACTGGCCCACCGCCTGTCCGTAGTCAGGAACTGCACATCCCCTAATGTTGCAACCACCCTCTTATGTCCTCCACATTACTCCACTTTCCACCACAGTCAACGCGAAACTGCCATGTGAGCAGGTAATTTATGGGAAATGGCCCTTGAAATGGCGCGGAATCCAGGCCGTGGTGGAAAGTGGAGGACTTTTTGCTCAGGGCGGGGCGAACTGGAGTCCCAGGGCCGCCCGGACGGCGGAATTGCCGTTAAACACGAAAAGACCCGCCGCAGCGGGTCTTTTCGTGCAGTCCCCCTCCTCGAGGGGGAGAGAAATGGAGGAGCCTGGTACCCGGAGGTCCCGGCTGTTTAGGGTTCACCCCTGCGGCGCTCGTCCCAGCGCTCTTCGAGGTTGCTCATGAAAGAACTGCGCTGCTTGCCCGGTTTTCCGCCGCCGGCCTTTGACGCGGCCGTCCCGCGGGAACTGCGCATGGTGGCGAAGTACACCCCACCGCCCATCACCACGAAGCCCAGGACGCCGACAAAGATGTTCTGGAGGGTGACCCCCACCAGTAGCAGGAAGACGCCGGCAAGTGCGCAAAGGACCCCAATAACCACATGCCTCGTGGACCAGGAACGTCCCGGGTCCGAACCCATTGAGTTCGCGAACTTCGGGTCGTCCTCGTGAAGCTGCTTCTCAAGCTGCTCAAGCAGCTTCTGTTCGTGCTCCGACAGCGGCATCACGACCTCCTTTTGTAGGCCAACGTCCGGGCTGATCCCAGCCACTACTTCTACTTCCCTTGAAACGCCTGCTGTTGCTGGAAAGTTCCCGCCTGGCCGACAGTGGCCAGAACAGGAACGCAGCACGCGTACGCGGGAGCGGGAGCATGTCCAAGAGGGTCCGGCAGTAAGTCCATTCACTCGAAAACTATGTATCTATAAGGATAGATTGTTGAGGGCTGATCTGAAAGACGGCAATGACTTTGCCGGACCCCTCCGGCGGGCACTCAGGCGGGGCGCTGGGAACTGTCTCCCGGCCGGCTTTCGTGCTCCATCAGGCGGGCCGGCAGGACGGATTTGCTGCCGAATTTGCGCGTCACCTCGTCCAGCGCCTGCTCGGCTGCCCGCCAGTTGTCATCCCTGCGGTCGATGCTCAGCTGGAGCGAGGTCCTTGCAGCTTCCTCCAGCTGCTCAGCCCTTACTCCCACCAGCCGCACAGCCATGGCCCGGGTCCCGAGCGACTCCAGGAGCTGGATGACCACTGCGTAGATCAGCTGGGCACTGTCCACCGGAGTCTGGACTGTCCTGCTGCGCGTGATGGTGGAAAAGTCGGCGAAGCGCAGCTTCAGCGCCACGGTCCGGGCAACCATTCCGGAGCTCCGCAGGCGCGCGGCGGTGCGGTGGGAGAGCCGCAGCAGTTCCCGGCGAAGGAGGGCGTCATCGGCGGTGTCCACGGCGAAGGTCTCTTCGGCGCCGATGCTCTTTTCCAGCCGCACCGGGGTAACGGGACGGCGATCGATGCCCCAGGCAAGCTGGTGCACGTGCTCCCCCGTTGCCCCCAGTACCTTCTTCAAGGACGACACCGGCGTCGCCGCCACGTCCGCCACCGTCCTGATTCCCATCTTGGCAAGCACCTCTCCGGTCTTGGCGCCGACGCCCCAAAGGGCGCCCACCGGAAGGCTGTGAAGATAGGGCACGGTTTCGTCCGGCCCGATGAGCAGCAGGCCGTCGGGCTTGCAGCGGGTTGAAGCGATCTTCGCCACGAACTTGGTTTCCGCAATTCCCACGGATGCAGTAATGCCCAGTTCCGCTGCCACGCGCCGCCGGATGAGCTCGCCGATTCCCCTGGGCGGGCCCAGCCGCCGCAGCGCCCCCGTGACGTCCAGGAAGGCCTCGTCAACGCTGAGCGGCTCCACAAGCCCGGTGATGGATTCGAAGATGGCCATCAGTTGCCCGGACACCTCGTAGTACAGCTTGTGCCGGGGTTCAATGACCACCGCCTGCGGACACATGCGCATGGCCACGGCCATGGGCATCGCCGACTTCACACCGAAGGCGCGGGCCTCGTATGACCCTGAGAGGACCACCGAGCGTTCCCCGGGGAAGCCAACAATGACGGGCTTGCCCCGGAGCTCGGGGCGCGTCCGGAGTTCCACTGAAACAAAGAAAGCGTCCATGTCCACGTGCATGATGCACGAGGGCCGGCGGCCCGGAGGGCGCGCGGCGGTTGGCTGGTTCGTACCTGCGGGCCCCACGGATCCCATCCTATCGGTTCACCGGAGACTGCAGGTTTGTCAGGGCGGCAGGGGAGGCTGGCTAAACTGGAGGCTGGTTCCGCCAACAACACCAGGAGGAAAGTCTCTGTGACGGCTATTGGAAACTTCAAGCCAGCTGGCCTGGCCGCGCTTGCCGCCATCGGGGCACTTACCCTGGCGGCATGCCAGACCCCGTCCGGCCAGGCAGAGCCGTCCCGGTCCGCATCCGTCGCCGCGACCCAATCCACTGTGACCGCCTCCCCCAGCCCCTCGGCGTCGCCCAACACGTCCGCAACCGTGGGCGCCGTCGTGGCGGGCTTCCCCCAGCAACTCCTGCCCCTGATGCCGGGGGCAACAGTGGTGTCCAGCAGCTTTGACAAGGCCTCAGCGCCCGCCACTGCAGCCCTCGTGGGTACTGTCACGGCGCCCACTGCCTCCGTGATGGACTTTTATTCCAAGGCTTTGGAAGGCCAGGGCTTCAAGGCCGTTCCCGGGGACAAGGTGGGCGCGGTGGCTTCCAAGGATTTCGTCCGCGGTGACAACGAGACCGTGAACCTCTCCGTGGTGGAAGCCGCCGGTGTTTCCACTTTCACCATCGGGGCCAACGTGGCAGCTGAGTCAGCCAAGTGACGGCCGCGGAGCAGTTGAGGAATGAACAGGCTGATTTTGTGGCAGGAGTTGCCGGCGAGCTGACCAGCTTCCTGACCGCACGCCAGTCGGTGATGTCCGGCATTTCCCCGGACATCGAGCCCATCATGGGTTCCATCTCGAATTTGGTGACCGGCGGAAAACGCCTCCGCGCCCTGATGTGCTACTGGGGATGGCGGGGTGCAGGCGGCGAGGCCGGATCAGGCCAGGTGGTCACGGCCGGCGCAGCCCTCGAGCTGTTCCAGGCTGCCGCCCTGATCCACGACGACATCATCGACCGTTCGGACACCCGGCGGGGCGGTCCCAGCGTGCACCGCCGCTTCAGCCAGCTGCACACATCGCAGGGCTGGGCGCTGGACAGCGAACGGTTTGGGCAGGCCGCAGCGATCCTTGCCGGCGACCTTTGCCTGTCCTTCAGCGAGGAGGCGTTCACCGACATCGGCGAGCCGGCCGCGTCGGGCAGCAGGGCCAGGCTCATCTTCAACCTCATGCGCGCCGAGGTCATGGCCGGACAGTACCTGGACATCCTGGAGGAAGTGGCCGGACCGGTCCGGGACCGCGCCGGTGCCGTTGGCAGGGCGCAATCGATCATTCGGTTCAAGAGTGCCAAGTACTCCACCGAGCACCCCTTGGCGTTGGGCGGAGCTTTGGCCGGAGCGTCCAATGACCTGCTCCGCGGCTATTCAGCGTTCGCCCTCCCGCTGGGCGAGGCCTTCCAGCTCCGCGACGACGTCCTGGGCGTGTTCGGGGATCCGCTGACCACAGGCAAGCCGGCCGGCGATGATTTGCGTGAAGGGAAGCGGACCGTTCTGGTGGCCCTCGCCCTGGACCAGGCTTCGCCGGAAGAGTCCGCGTTCATCGATGCCAGCCTGGGCAGGCCCGATCTGTCCGAATCCGACATCGTCGAAATTCGACGGATTATCGAGGATTCCGGCGCGCTGCAGGCCACGGAAGTCCTTATCAATGAATTCGGCGCGGCAGCATTCGATGCCCTTGACGGGCTTCCGTTGGACGAGCTGCCCAAGACCGCCCTTCGGAAGCTGGCTGAAGCTACCGTCAGCCGAGCCTCCTGAAAGCGGCAGCTACCAGGCCAGAGTCTGGGCCCTGCGCCTGATTTCGGTCTTGCGCCCTTCCCGAAGGGCATCGATGGGGCGGCCGCGCAGGGATTCGTCGGCGGTGAACAGCCAGCCAATAAGGTCCTCGTCCGAATAGCCGGCATCTGCCAGCACCACGATGGTCCCCTTTAGGCTGTCCACTACCTGGCCGTCCTGGATGAATTCCGCTGGAACCGACCGGATCTTCCGTTCCCCAACGCGCAATGCAGCGAGGGCATGTTCGTCAATCAGGCTGTGGACCTTGGTGATGGAGACATCCAATAAACGGGCGACGTCGGGCAGTGGCAGCCACTCGCCCACCAGGTTTTCTACGTTATTCACGGATCAAGGTTGCCACGCTGCGCACCCCCGCGCCTAGTCGGAGCATTCCATTCCGCTCCTGGCCTGCGGACACTCCCGAAAAGAGGGCATTACGGGGAATCCCAAAATTCTTGTGCTATCCGCTAATTCATGAGAGATTCACACTCATAACATTTGTAACACTAATAACTTGAGTCACAGTAGTATCAAGATTGACAGCGGCATCCCCGTCCGCGTCCGCACCCGCAGTTGAGAAGAGGATTCCTTCCGATGACGACGTCCCGCTCGCCAAAGCAGCCCCCCAAGCCGAGTCTGCCGATGATTGCCGCCACCACAGCGGCGCTGCCAGCGGTCGTATTGTCATCCTTGGCCCTCGCCCAACCTGCCGCAGCACAGCAGCCCGCACGGAACATCCCCAGCAGCCTCGCAGCAGCCATGAAGGCCCAGGCTGCAGCGAAGGCAGCCGGAACGGTGATTCCCGCCGCCGTGGTATCCACCACCATCCCGGCCGCCTTCCAGCCCGCACAGCCGGCGGCACCTGCGGAGTACACGATTGCCCGCGGCGACACCGTCAGCGCGATTGCCGGCCGCTTCGGTTTGGATACCGGCGAAATCCTCAAGCTGAACAACCTGCAGGCCAACACCATCATTTACCCGGGGCAGAAACTAAAGCTGTCCGGTTCGGCTGCACCTGCGGCCCCCGCACCTGCGGCTGCCCCGGCTGCTCCGGCCCCTGCTGGTGGAGCAACGTACACGGTGAAGCCGGGCGACACCCTCGGTGCGATCGCAGCAAAGCACAACGTGGCCCTTTCCGACGTCTTCACCTGGAACAATCTCTCCATGCGCTCCATCATCTACCCGGGGCAGAAGATCAAGGTGGGTGGCGGCGATTCCACGCCCGCTCCCGCAGCGGCCCCGGCCCCCGCCCCGGCCGCACCTGCGCTGGCCGCCACCTCAGCACCGGCAACCGGCTCCTACACGATCAAAGCCGGAGACACGCTGTCGGCGATTGCATCCCGGCACGGGGTAAAGCTGTCTGACCTGCTCTCGGCGAACAAGCTGGGCATGACCAGCATCATCTACCCTGGCAGCAAGCTGGCCATTCCCGGCGGCTCCGGCCAGTCGGATCCGCAGCCGGCTGCTGCGGCCCCGCAGCCTGCTGCCGCGCCCCTGGTGCCCAGCTCCTTCCTGGGCTTCAGCTACCCGGCTGCCGTGGTCAGCTCGGCCAATGAAAACAAGGCCCTGCTGAACGCCTCCCCCGTTCCCTCGCGGGATGAAATGAAGAACATCGTTGCCGATACGGCACGCCGGATGGGAGTGGATCCTTCCCTGGCCCTCGCCTTCGCCTTCCAGGAATCCGGTTTCAACCAGCGCGCCGTGTCACCGGCCAACGCCATCGGCACCATGCAGGTCATTCCCAGTTCCGGGCAGTGGGCCTCAGACCTGGTGGGCCGGAAGCTGAACCTGTTGGACCCCTACGACAATGCCACAGCCGGCATCGCCATCATCCGGCAGTTGCTGGCCACCAGCAAGGACCAGGACACCGCCATTGCCGGGTACTACCAGGGCCAGTACTCGGTGAGCAAGTACGGCATGTACGACGACACCAAGGCCTACCTCGCTGCCATCAAGGCGCACCAGAAGAACTTCGGCTGAGCGGGCCGCCGGCCAGTCCTGAGTGCGGGTCCGAACCGTTACCGGTTCGGACCCGTTTTCGTGTCGGACGCGTTTTGCTGCGGGATTAGGATCGTATGGTGCAGGAACACGTGTCAGACCCAGTTGCAGGGACCCTGGTGGACAACCGTTATGCAGTCACCTCCAGGCTTGCCCGTGGCGGAATGTCCACCGTCTACCTGGCCATAGACCAAAGGCTGGACCGTGAGGTGGCGCTGAAGGTGCTGCACCCCCACCTCGCTGCTGACGGGAACTTCCTGGACCGGCTGGGCCGGGAGGCAAAGGCGGCCGCCCGGCTGTCGCATCCGCACGTGGTGGGTGTCCTTGACCAGGGCAATGACGGCAACACGGCCTACCTCGTAATGGAGTACATCAAGGGCCACACGCTGAGGGACGTTCTCAGGGAAAGGGGTGCCCTGCCTCCCCGGCTGGCGCTGGCACTGATCGATCCGGTGGTGGAGGGCCTGGGCGCGGCACACGCTGCCGGCTTTATCCACCGTGACGTCAAGCCCGAGAACGTCCTGATCGCCGATGACGGCAGGATCAAAATAGGCGACTTTGGACTTGCCCGTGCCGTTACCAGTTCAACCAGCACCGGGGCCCTGCTCGGAACGGTGGCCTATATCTCCCCGGAACTGGTCCTGGGCAAGCCGGCAGACGCCCGCAGCGACGTCTACTCCGTGGGCATCATGCTGTATGAGATGTTGACCGGCAGGCAGCCGTTCGAGGGCGAAGTCCCCATCCAAGTGGCCTACCAGCACGTCAACGGAACCGTGGGCCCGCCATCGGACCTGGTGCCGGGGCTGGCCGGGGAAGTGGACGAACTGGTGCAGTGGTGTACTGCCAATGATCCGGAAAACCGGCCGGTGGACGGCAATGCCCTGCTGCAGGAACTGCGCCACATCCGGACCAACCTCACTGATGCCGAACTGGACCTGCTGCCTCCTGCAGCCGCTGCCGCCGCGTCCCAGCACCAGACCGAGGTCCTGGCACGGCGCAGCAACCCCACAACGCTGATGCCTCCCGCCCGGCCCGCCGCCCCTGCCTACCCGCCCGGCCGGCAGGAGGCACCGGCCCCGTCGGCATCGGCGGGCCCTGCCGCCCAGGTGCCATATCACCAACGGCCCGGATTAGCATTGCCCGACGACGACGATGCGGACAGCGGATGGTCTCCCCCGCCGCCGCGGCTGGGCAAGCGGGCCCAGCGCCGGGCGGACAAGGAAAGCGGGAAACTCCGCGCCCTTGCCGCTGCCACGCCGGTGCGCACGCTTCGGGAGGGAAATCCCCGCCGCCGCGGCATCCTTTGGGTCCTGGTCCTCATCATCGCCGCACTCCTGGCGACGGGCGCCGGCTGGTTTTTCGGAATGGGTCCGGGCGCCGCGGCCGCCGTACCGGCGGTCGCCAACAAGACTGTGGCGCAAGCCCAGCAGTTGCTGGGCGGAGTGGGCTTCCGCTCCACTACGAGCGATGTCTTCGACGACGAGGTGCCCACCGGGCTGGTAGTGGGCACGGACCCCGCCGCGGGGACGGAGATCCGGAAGTTCCAGCCGGTTTCCCTGCTGGTTTCAAAAGGTCCCCAGCTTTTTCCCTTGCCGAAACTCACGGGCGGAACCTTGTCTGAGGCGAAGACCTCCCTCAACTCCGATGGCATGGCCCTGGGCACTGTCACTGAACAGTTCGATGAACAGGCGGCTGCTGGAACCGTCATGTCGCAGGACCCTGCCGCGGGCACGCCTGCCCGCCACGGCACCCCCGTTGCGATCGTGGTTTCCAAGGGCCCGCAGCCCATCGCCGTCCCTTCGGTGGTCGGGAAATCCGGGGACGACGCCGTGGCGGCACTGAAGGCAGCAGGCCTCACTGCCAAAGTAGCCCCGGAGGCGGTGTTTGACCGGAACATCCCGGAGGGCGCCGTCGTCAGCCAGTCCCCCGCCAACGGGACACTGACCCGGGGTGGCACTGTTACCCTGACCATTTCCAAGGGCCCCAGGATGGTGGCGGTGCCGAGCTACATCGGCAAGCAGGCAACTGAAGCGCGCAAGGCGCTGGAAGCACTCGGCTTCCAGGTCCGGGTGAACAACATTTTGGGCGGCTTCTTCGGCACGGTGAGGGACCAGTCGCCGGTGAACCGGGAAGTTCCGGAGGGCTCAGTCATCACCATCACCGTGGTGTAGCCCCCTGTCTTTCAATGAAAAAGGGTGGGCCGGCAGTGCCGGCCCACCCTTTTACTGCCCTGGTCCTAGTGCTTGGCGAGGGCGCCGGCCACCAGGAACGCCATCTCAAGGGACTGCATGTGGTTCAGGCGGGGATCGCAGACGGACTCGTAGCGGTCCAGGAAGGCCTCCTGGTCGATCGGGTCCGCGCCACCCAGGCACTCCGCGACGTCATCGCCGGTCATCTCGACGTGCAGGCCGCCCGGTACCGTCCCCAGCCCGTGGTGCACCTCGAAGAAACCGCGCACCTCGTCAATGACGTCGTCGAAATTGCGCGTCTTGTAACCGTTGGGCGACGTGACGGTGTTGCCATGCATGGGGTCCGTCACCCACAGGACCTGCGCGCCGGAGGCGGTGACCTTTTCGACGACGGCCGGCAGTTTTTCGCGAATGTTGCCGGCGCCCATACGGGTAATGAAGGTGAGCCGGCCGGGTTCGCGGTCCGGATCCAGCTTGTCGATCAGGCGGAGGGCGTCATCACCGGTAGTGGACGGCCCGAGCTTGACGCCGATCGGGTTGCGCACCCGTGAAAGGAAGTCGACGTGGGCGTGGTCCAGCTCGCGGGTGCGCTCCCCGATCCAGAGGAAGTGGGCCGAAGTGTCGTACGGGAAGCCGGTGCGGGAGTCGATGCGGGTGAGGGCGCGTTCGTAGTCGAGCAGCAGGGCCTCGTGGCTTGCGAAGAACTCAACCCGCTTAAGTGCTTCGAAATCGGCGCCGCAGGACGCCATGAACTTGATGGCCCGGTCGATGTCGCGGGCCAGCGACTCATAGCGGGCGTGGGCCGGGTTCTCGGTGAAGCCCTTGTTCCACTGGTGCACGGAGCGCAGGTCCGCGAAGCCGCCCTGGGTGAAGGCCCGGATGAGGTTCAGCGTGGATGCGGAAGTGTGGTAGGCACGCAGCATCCTCGACGCATCGTGGCCGCGTGACTCGGGCGTGAAGTCATAGCCGTTGACGATGTCGCCGCGGTAGGCGGGCAGGGTCACTCCGTTACGGGTTTCGTCATTGGAGGAGCGGGGCTTGGCGAACTGGCCGGCCATCCGGCCCATCTTGATAACCGGCATTGCTGCGCCGTAGGTAAGCACCACGGCCATCTGGAGGATGGTTTTGACCCGGGCGCTGATCTTGTCAGCCGTGGCGGCCTCGAATGTCTCGGCGCAATCACCGCCCTGCAGCAGGAACGCCTTGCCTTGGGCGGCAGCAGCCAGGCGCTCGCGCAGCACGTCCACTTCGCCGGCGAACACCAGCGGCGGCAGGACGGAGAGTTCCTTCACCGAAGCCTCAAATACATCCCGGTCCTGCCAACTGGGCTGCTGGGAAATGGGAAGGTCCCGCCAGTGGTCCAGTCCGGGATAGTTTGCCGCTCCGCTCTGGGCGGTGCTGGACAGCGAAAAGGCGGGTTTTGCAGATAGCTCAGTCACCCTCTAAGACTAACGGCAGGGCGGCACCACCGGGCACCTGGCCGTCACGCTGACCGCCGCCGCCGTCACAACTGCGGCGCGCCCCGTGGAAGGTCCGGCTACCCCGTCGCCGATGTTCCGGCGTCGTCCCCGGCGTCGTCGCGGGCACCGGGCTGCGGTACGGACGGTCCTCCGGCGCCTGGCTCCGGGACAAAACCATTGTCGGCGGCCACCGGAGCGGCAAGCGGTTCGGCTGCAGCCACGGGTTCTCCGGGCTTGCCGGCGAGCCGAAGCTTCACCACGGCGGCGTACTCGTCCACGTACTCCTGCCCGGAAAGCCTCATCAGCTGGGACATGATCTCATCCGTGACCTTGCGCTGGACCGTCCTGTCCTCTGCCTGCTCACGGTACTGGCTGAAGTCCAGCGGTTCGCCGAAGATCATCCCGATCCGGCGGATGTTGGGCAGCCGTTTGCCGATGGGCTGGACCTTGTCAGTGCCGATCATGGCAACCGGAATCACCGGGACGCCGGCCTGCAGGGCCAGCCTGGCCACGCCCACCTTGCCGCGGTACAACCGCCCGTCGGGGCTGCGCGTGCCCTCGGGGTAAATGCCCAGCAGGCCGCCTGCGTTGAGTACTTCCATCCCGGCATTCAGGGATGCGGCAGAGGCAGCGCCTCCGGACCGGTCCATGGGCAACTGGTTGGTGAGGCGGAAGAACGCGGCAGTCAGCCTGCCCTTGATTCCGGTGCCCGTGAAGTACTCGGACTTGGCCAGGAAGACCACGGGCCGCCGCACCATGAGTGGCATGAAGATGGAATCGGAGAATGAAAGGTGGTTGGAGGCGATGATGGCGGCCCCCTGCGCGGGAATATTGTCCAGGCCCTTGACCCAAGGCCGGAACAGCAGCTTGATCACCGGACCGAGGAAGATCCTTTTCATAACCCAATAGAACACGTGGTGAACCTCTCCGGAAGGCAGCCCCCGGGCCCTGCGTCGGGCCTGGCCAGCGAGTCAATGCAACCCTACTCTAGTGAGATTTGGCGGGAACAGTGACACGATGGAGTCATGACTGAAAGCAGCATCCCGACCCGGCCGGCCGCTTTCAGTTATCCAGGCCACGGGGCCAATGCCCGCATCGGGATAGCCATATGCCACGGCTTCACGGGCAGTCCGCTGAGCATCATGCCGTGGGCGCAGCACCTGGCGGAGCTGGGGTACGCCGTATCCGTCCCCCTGCTGCCGGGGCACGGCACGGACTGGCGCCAGCTTGCACGGACAAGCTGGAAAGACTGGTACCGCAGCTACGAAACGGCCCTCCTGGATCTCTCGGGGCGCACCGATGCCTGCTTCGCCGCGGGTCTGTCCATGGGCGGTGCCATTGCACTGCTTGCGGCGTCCCGCCACCACGTGGCCGGTGTCAGTGTGGTCAACCCCGGGCTGAGCTTCTACGACCGGCGGGTGCGGATCATAGGACTCCTCAAATACTTCCAGCGGACCACGGTTCCCATTCAGGAGGACCAACCCACGGCACCCGCGACGGACGACGGCGACTATTCGCTGACTCCGCTGGCTGCCGTGCATGAGCTGAAGAAACTGTTCGGGGCGGCAGTGCGCGGCCTGCCCCGGGTGGACGCCCCGGTCCAGGTCTTCAAGTCGCGCACTGACGCCGTTGTTCCGCCAACATCGCTGGCGCTGCTGCGCAAAGGGCTGGCCGGACACCTCGCGGAAGTGACGGACCTTGCCAGCAGCGGACATGTGGCTACTCTTGACGTTGACGCGCCCGTAATTTTCGCCCGGTCGGCAGAATTCGTCGCCGCCCACGCCCGCCGCACCAGCACCTTGGAGACGACATGACGTCCGGTCCGGACCACAGCCCCTTCAGCAGTGCCTTCAGCGGCGAAGGGCCCCGCACGGGAGTCGTCCTGTCCCACGGCTTCACGGGGAGCCCCCATGGCCTGCGCGCCTGGGCCATGGCCTTCGCCGCGGCCGGTTTCGCCGTCCGGATGCCGCTGCTGCCGGGGCACGGGACCAGTTGGCAGGACCTTGCCCGAACCCGCTGGCAGCAATGGCACGGCGCCCTGGATGACGCCTTCCTGGAACTGGACGCCGAGTGTGACCAGGTCTTCGCGGCGGGCCTTAGCATGGGCGGGGCCCTGGCCCTGCGCATCGCGGCCACCCGGCCGGTCGCCGGAGTCCTCCTGGTGAACCCCGGCCTGGTGATTGACGATCCCCGGGCGTCGCTGGCCGGGCTCCTCAAACTGGTGCTGAAAAGCACCCCGTCCATCGGCAATGACATCCTCAAGGCAGGTGTGGACGAGGGCGCGTATGCCCGCACCCCTGTGGCCGCGGCCCATGAGCTCAACAAAATGTTCAAGGACACTGTCCGGCTCCTCCCACGGGTCACGGCACCTGTCCAGGTGTACCGTTCCGCTGTGGACCACGTGGTGTCCGATGCCAGCATGGATGTCCTCCGGCGGGGCCTGGCACACGCGCCCCTGGAAGTGGTCCGGCTGGAGAACAGCTACCACGTGGCCACGCTGGACAACGACGCCGACCGCATCTTCGAGGGGTCGGTGGACTTTATCCGCCGGGTGCTGGCATCCGGGCCCGCCAGCCCGGCCGGACCGGGACAGGAGGTCCGCAGTGAACAGGCCTGATTCGGAGCAGCCGGACCAGGGTGCCAACCAGGACGACGCCGTATGGCTTGACTTGGTGGCGCGGCTCGAATCGGACACCGTGGCCATTCGGCCCGACACTCCTGTATCCGGGGAGCAACCGCCCACCGGGATTGTGCCCAATGGAACTGTGCCCCATGGAACCGGGCACAATGAAACTGCGCCCACCGGAAGTGGACCTACCGCGCCCGAAACGCCTGGCCCGTCCTCCTTCCGGGACTTCGATCCCTTGGGCCTGGCCGGGAGGCCGCCGGCCGAACCGTCTGCGGCGCAGCGCCAGGCGTCAGGTGGGCCGGACGGTCCTACGGCAAGCGGGTCCCCGGAGGGACCGCGGGACTATGAGGTGGACGACGACGGCGAGGAGTTCGTGCCGGAGGAACCGCCCAGCCTGGCCGGCACCGATCCCCTGACCATGCTGGCCTGGCTCGGCGCCGTAGGTGGACCGGTGGCGCTGCTGCTGTCGGCAATGTTCTGGCGCACGGCGCCCCTGCTGGCCATCGTCGGCATTGTTGCCGTGTTCGTGCTGGGGACGGTGTACCTGATCATGAAGCTGCCCGAAGAAAAGAACGGCGACGACGACGGCGCGAGGGTCTAGCGCAGCTCCTCCTGGGCCACCGCCGGACCAGCCGCCGTCGTCAATTGCGGACGCGGCTGCTGACGCGCGAAAGGTCGGCCGCGCCGATGAGGCCCGCGTTGGGGCCCAGGGCCGCCAACTCGATCCCTGCGGCCGGGCGGAATCCGCGGCCCGTCAGGTTCCGCGCGAACGCTTTGCGGGCCGGCTCCACCAGCAGGTCGCCCGCCGAGCAGAGCCCGCCGCCGATAACGAAGAGGCCCGGGTCCAGCGCCGCCGCCAGGTTGGCCAGCCCCAGGCCGAGCCATTCGCCAACTTCCTCGATCAGCTCCCGTGAGGCGGGATCGCCGGCCAGGGCCAGTTCGGTCACGATGGCTCCGGTGATGGCCTCGGGATGTCCGCCCACGGCTGCCAGCAGGTCGTGGGCCACCGGCGAGTTCGACCGGGCCAGGAGCCTGGCTTCGCGGCCCAGGGCGTTGCCGGAGGCGTATTGTTCCCAGCATCCGCGGTTGCCGCATTCGCAGCGGTGGCCTCCGGGCATGATGATCTGGTGGCCGAACTCCCCTGCCACGCCGAACCGGCCACGTTCCACCCTGCCGTCCATCACCATGGCGCCCCCGATGCCGGTGCCCAGCGTGATGCAGACCAGCCGGTCCTCTCCCTGCCCGGCGCCAAAGCGCCATTCGGCCCAGGCCGCGGCGTCGGCGTCGTTGGTCAGCAACACCGGACGGCGGAGGAGCCGCTGGAGGTTCTCACGCAGCGGTTCGTTGCGCCAGGCCAGGTGCGGGCTGAAGAGCACGGTTCCACCGGCCAGGTCCATCCACCCCGCAGCACCGATGCCCACGGACCAGATGCGGTGCCCCCGGCCGAGTTCCTCCACCAGTTCCACGATGACCTGCTCCACTGCCCGTGGGTCGGTGCCCGGGGTGGACCGGCGCGCTTCACTGAGGATCCTGCCTTCCGCGTCCACCACCCCGGCGGCCACCTTGGTCCCCCCGATGTCTATGCCGATGGCCAGCCCCTTGCGGCCAAGGCGAAGGTGCCCGCCCACACTTCCGTGCAACTGTCCGGCGCGGTACGTGGCGGGACGGCGGCGCCAGGGCGCTGGTCTTTTGAGGGGGCCGGCCTGATCGCCGGACGACGGTCCGTACATAGTGCACCATTCTAGGCGGGCGGAAGGATTGTCTTGACATACAGTCCCCCATCCAGCGCCCATTGACGGCTAAGTTACTCGCCAGTAGGTTTGTGTACTGCACAGTTCCGGCAGGGGTACTAGTCTTTAGGCAAACCCCTGCGCGGGACTTCAGATATCAAAGGAGCTATAGTGCGCGAATTCAGTGTTCCGCCCCTGGTTGTTGTCCCTCCGGAAACCAACATCACCGACCTGGTGCTGCGGCAGGCAGCCAAGCCCAGCAACCCGGCACTGTTTTCCCGCCTGGACTCCGCAGGCTCGTGGCGCGACGTGTCCGCCACCGAGTTCCTCGCCGACGTGAAGGCGCTGGCCAAGGGGCTCATCGCCAGTGGGGTGGGGGCGGGCGACCGCGTTGGCATCATGTCCCGCACCCGTTACGAGTGGGCACTCGTGGACTTCTCCATCTGGTTCGCCGGGGCTGTGTCGGTGCCCATCTATGAAACCTCGTCCCCTTCCCAGGTTGCCTGGAACCTGGGCGATTCCGGCGCTGTGGCGGCATTCGGCGAGTCCGCCCATCACGAAAACGTCATCCGGCAGGCCGTCACCGCCGAAGGACTCACGGCAGTGCAGCATGTGTGGCAACTCGAGGGCCAAGGCCTCGACAGCCTTCGCGAGGCAGGCCGCGACGTCAGCGATGAAGAGCTGGAGTCACGACGCAGTGCAGCCGGCCTCCACGACATTGCCACGATCATTTACACGTCGGGCACCACAGGGCGTCCCAAAGGCTGCGAACTCACGCATGGCAACTTTGTGGAGCTGTCCGACAACGCACTGGCCATCATCGGTGAAATCGTCCACGAGAACGCCAAGACCATCATGTTCCTCCCGCTGGCCCATGTGTTTGCCCGCTTCATTTCGGTGCTGGCCATGGCGGCCGGTACCACCGTGGCCCACACTCCGGACATCAAGAACCTCCTGGCCGACCTGCAAAGCTACGAGCCGACATTCATCCTTGCGGTGCCCAGGGTCTTTGAAAAGGTCTACAACTCCGCGCTGACCAAGGCGGAGGACGGCGGCAAGGGCGCCATCTTCCACCGCGCCGCCGAAACTGCCATCGCGTTTTCCAAAGCCCGCCAGGACGGACACGTGGGGCTGGGCCTGAAGCTGCGGCACGCACTGTTCGACAAACTGGTGTACGGCAAGCTGCGGGCGGCGATGGGCGGACACGTTGCCCACGCGGTGTCCGGCGGCGGCCCGCTTGGCGAGCGGCTGGGACACTTCTTCCAGGGCATCGGGATGCAGGTGCTGGAGGGCTATGGCCTCACCGAGACCACCGCCCCCATCACGGTCAACACCCCGTCCCGGATCAAGATCGGTTCGGTGGGCAAGCCCCTCCCGGGAAACGCCGTGAAGATTGCCGACGACGGCGAGATCCTGGCCAAGGGGGTCTGCGTGATGCGGGGCTACTACCGGCGGGACGACCTCACAGCAGAGGCGTTCACCGATGGCTGGTTCCACACCGGTGACATCGGCCGGCTGGACGATGAAGGCTTCGTCTGGATCACCGGCCGCAAGAAGGAGATCATCGTCACCGCGGGCGGCAAGAACGTCATCCCCGCGTTGCTCGAAGACCAGATCCGTGCCGACGCCCTGGTGTCGCAGGTCCTGGTGGTGGGTGACAATAGGCCGTTCATCGGGGCCCTGGTGACCCTCGACCAGGAAGCGCTTCCAGGGTGGCTCCAGCGCCACGGCCTTCCGGCGGACACCACCCTTGAGCAGGCGGCGGGCAACCCGGTAGTGAAGGCAGCAGTGCAGGACCTGATTACCGCGGCAAACACCTCGGTTTCCCAGGCCGAGGCCATCAAGTCCTTCCGCATCGTCCCGGCAGACTTCACCGAAGCCTCCGGGCACCTGACCCCCTCCATGAAGGTGAAGCGGGCGCAGGTGATGAAGGACTTCGAAACCGTCATCGAGGAGATGTACTCCGCGCCGCGTTCCTGACGTCCCACAACAAAGGAAGGGTCCTTCACCTTGTGAAGGACCCTTCCTTTGTTGTGCAGCCTTACCCTACTGTTCGATGACCAGCAGCAGGTCCCCGCCCTGGACCTGCTCCACCGCTGAGATGGCCAGGCGGGAAACCTTGCCGCCCACCGGCGTCGTGATGGACGCCTCCATCTTCATGGCCTCGATGGTTGCCACCGTGTCACCCGCGTTGACGGAATCGCCGGGCTTGACCGTGACGGTAACGGCACCTGCGAACGGTGCGGCCACCTGCCCGGGCTGGCCGGGATCGGCCTTCTCGGCGGCCTTGACGTTGCTGACCACCGACCGGTCGCGCACCATGACCGGGCGGGACTGGCCGTTGAGGGTGCACATGACGGTGCGCATGCCCTTCTCGTCCGGCTCCGAGACCGCCTCCAGGGAAGCAATCAGCCGGACACCGCGCTCCAGCTGGATCTCGTGCTCGGTGCCGCGCTGCAGCCCGTAAAGGTAGTCGCGGGTATCCAGCACGGAGATGTTGCCGTAGGTCTCCACGCTCTTCAGGTAATCCTTGGTGGGACCGTCGAAGAGCAGCCGGTTCAGCGTGCGCTGGCGGGTCTTGGAATCAGACTTCAGTGCGGCGCTGTCCTCGGCGCTGAGTTCCACGTCGCGGACTTTCACGCTGCGGCCCTGGAGGGCCTTGGTGCGGAAGGGCTCCGGCCAGCCTCCGGGAGGATCACCGAGCTCGCCGGACAGGAAGCCGATCACGGAGTCCGGAATGTCGTAATTCTGCGGATTCGCCTCAAAATCAGCGGGATCGGCGTTCAGGCCCACCAGGTGCAGGGCGAGGTCGCCCACTACCTTAGACGACGGCGTCACCTTGACCAGGTGCCCCAGGATGCGGTCGGCGGCGGTGTACATGTCCTCGATGGCTTCGAACCGCTCCCCCAGCCCCAGCGCCATGGCCTGCTGGCGCAGGTTGGACAGCTGGCCGCCCGGGATCTCGTGCTTGTACACGCGGCCGGTGGGGCCGGGCAGGCCCGACTCGAACGGTGCGTACACGCGGCGGACGGCCTCCCAGTACGGCTCGAGCGAGCTGACGGCGTCCAGGCTGATGCCGGTGTCCCGTGGAGTGTGGGCAAGGGCGGCGACAAGGGCCGACGCCGAGGGCTGGCTCGTGGTGCCGGCCAGGGATGCGGAAGCCACGTCCACGGCATCCACACCCGCGTCGACGGCGGCCAGCAGCGTGGCCAGCTGGCCACCGGCGGTGTCGTGCGTGTGCAGGTGGACCGGCAGGTCGAACCGTTCGCGGAGGGCAGCCACGAGCCTGGCGGCAGCTGCGGGACGGAGCAGGCCGGCCATATCCTTGATCGCCAGGATGTGGGCTCCGGCGTCGACGATCTTCTGGGCCAGCTGGAGGTAGTAGTCCAGCGTGTAGAGCTTCTCCTCCGGGTCCAGCATGTCGCCCGTGTAGCAGAGAGCCACCTCGGCGACGGCGGTGCCGGTGGCGCGCACGGCACGGATGGCGGGTGCCATCTGGCTGACGTCGTTCAGGGCGTCGAAAATGCGGAAAATGTCGATGCCGGTGGCGGCCGCCTCGTTGACGAACGCCTCGGTGACCTCCTCCGGGTACGGTGTGTAGCCAACGGTGTTCCGGCCGCGCAGCAGCATTTGGATGCAGACGTTCGGCATGGCGGCGCGCAGGGCAGCGAGCCGGTCCCAGGGGTCCTCCCCCAGGAAGCGCAGCGCTACGTCGTAGGTTGCTCCACCCCATGCCTCTACCGACAGCAGCTGCGGAAGGAGTGCCGTGACGGCGGGACCGGCGGCAACGAGGTCCCGGGTGCGGACGCGCGTGGCCAGCAGGGACTGGTGCGCATCCCGGAAGGTGGTGTCGGTGACGGCCACGGCGTTCTGCTCCCGCAGCGCCTTCGCGAAGCCTTCCGGCCCCAGCTCGAGGAGTTTCTGGCGCGAACCCGGTGGTGCCGTTATGCCTTTGACGTCAGGCAGCTTCTGGGCGGGATTGGAGTGCACGGTCAATTCACCGTTGGGCTTGTTGACGGTGACGTCGGCCAGCCAGGTGAGGAGCTTCGTGCCGCGGTCTGCCGAAACGCGGGCCTTGAGCAATTCCGGGCGCTGGTCAATGAAGTTCGTGGCCACATCCCCGGCGATGAAGTCGGGGTCGTCCAGCACTGCCTGGAGGAAGGGGATGTTCGTGGAGACACCGCGGATGCGGAATTCGGCCAGGGCACGGCGGGCCCGGGCCACTGCTGCCGGGTAGTCCCGGCCGCGGCAGGTGAGCTTGACCAGCATGGAATCAAAGTGGGGGCTGATTTCGGCGCCGGAGTAGACCGTGCCGCCGTCCAGCCGCACGCCGGCACCGCCGGCCGAGCGGTAACCGGTGATCTTTCCGACGTCGGGCCGGAAACCGTTGGCGGGATCTTCCGTGGTGATGCGGCTCTGCAGTGCTGCGCCGCGCAGCTTGACGGAGTCCTGTGACAGGCCAAGGTCGGCGAGGGTCTCGCCGGAGGCGATCCGCATCTGGGCCTGGACCAGGTCCACGTCCGTGACTTCCTCGGTGACCGTGTGCTCCACCTGGATGCGCGGGTTCATTTCGATGAAGACGTGCTGGCCTGCCCGCTCGCCCTCGGTGTCCACCAGGAACTCGACGGTACCGGCGTTGACGTAGTTCAAGGCCTTGGCGAACTTCACCGCATCGCGGTAAAGGGCCTGGCGGATGCCTTCATCCAGGTTGGGGGCCGGAGCGATCTCGATGACCTTCTGGTGCCGCCGCTGGATGGAACAGTCGCGCTCGAAAAGGTGCATGACGTTGCCTTCGGCGTCCGCGAGGATCTGCACCTCGATGTGCCGCGGGCGCAGGACAGCCTGCTCCAGGAACATGGTGGGGTCACCGAACGCCGCGTCCGCTTCGCGCATGGCCGATTTCAAGGCCTCGGGCAGGGCCTCGCGGGTATCCACCCGGCGCATGCCGCGGCCGCCGCCGCCTGCCACAGCCTTGGCGAAGATGGGGAATCCGATCTCATCGGCCGCGGCCAGGAGCTCGTCCAGGTCCTTCGACGGCTCGCTGGACTTCAGGACCGGCACGCCCGCCTCGCGGGCCGCCTTCAGTGCGGCAACTTTGTTGCCCGCAAGCTCCAGCACCTCGGCGGGCGGACCCACGAAGGTGATGCCGGCTTCCTTGGCCGCACGCGCCAGGTCCGGGTTTTCCGACAGGAAGCCGTAGCCCGGGTAGATGGCGTCCGCGCCGGACTCCTTGGCCACCCGTACCACTTCTGCGACGTCGAGGTATGCCCGGACGGGGTGGCCTTCCTCGCCAATCAGGTACGCCTCGTCCGCTTTCTGGCGGTGGATCGAGTTTCGGTCCTCTTGGGGAAAAACGGCAACGGTCTTGGCGCCCAGCTCGTAGCCGGCGCGGAAGGCCCTGATCGCGATTTCACCGCGGTTGGCCACCAGAATTTTGGAAAACATGCTTCTCCTGCATCATTGCGGGGTGGATCGATGAGTGGTCACAGTGTCTAGGACCTACAAGGACAAACACAAATCTTTGTGGCAACAGTCACAGATTTTCCCGTCATGTCCCGATCGCTTTCAGCCTGGCTGGCGGAAACCGCCCCGGCAGCACAGTCGGTGCCATGCCGACGCCCGGTAAAGCAGGATTCGCCGACGCATCAACATATGATGAGTAGGGCGGCAGGACCGTCCGGCTTCGGCTCTGCCGAGGCAAACATTACCCCCAACACGGCATCCGGCGTTAGGTTTTGGTCTCTCAAGTGCAAGTAGTCAGCATCAGCAGCCTCAAGGGTGGAGTCGGCAAGACTTCCGTCACCACAGGATTGGCGTCTGCGGCGCTTGCCGCCGGAGTCCGCACGCTGGTGGTGGACCTGGATCCGCACGCCGACGCCACCACGGCCCTCGGCGTTCAGCCGGGCGAGCAGTTGGATATCGGCCGGATGCTGAAGAGCCCACGAAGGGCGAAACTGGCCGGGAACGTGGTGCGCAGCAGCTGGGCTGACCGCACCCCCTTCAACGGCGCCGGGCCCGCTGTCCTGGATGTCGCCGTCGGCTCTGCCTACACCGGAATCTACGACCGGCCGGACCTTGGCCGCCGGGACCTCCGCAGGCTTTCCGCCGTGCTCGCCGGCACGGAAGAGTACCAGCTTGTCCTCATCGATTGCCCGCCGTCGCTCAACGGCCTGACGCGCATGGCGTGGGCTGCCAGCGACAAGGTCGCCCTGGTTGCCGAACCTGGCCTGTTCTCGGTTGCCGGTACGGAACGCACCATGCGGGCCATCCAGCTGTTCAAGCAGGAGTTTGCGCCCAATCTGTCACCGGCGGGCATCGTGGCCAACCGCGTCCGCAGCGGCTCTTCCGAGCACACCTACCGCCTGGCGGAGATGGAGTCCATGTTCGGCGAACTCCTGCTGAGCCCGCGGATTCCCGAACAGGCCAACTGGCAGCAGATCCAGGGCGCGGCGCACCCCGTCCACCACTGGCCCGGGGATTCAGCCAAGTCCGCGGCCGGATTGTTCGACGAACTGCTGTCCACCCTGATGGCGTCCGGCAAGGGCCTGCGCAGCCGCGCCCGCTAGGACCTCACGTCTTAAACAATCAGGGCGGCCCTCCAACTGGAGGGCCGCCCTGATTGTTTATGTGTAAGAACCGGTCAGCTGATCTTCCGGGCGGCGCGCCGCTTGCTCAGTTCATCGTCCGGAAAGGACTGCTCGGCGGCATGCTCGCTGGGCAGGGACGCGAGGCTGCCTTCCACCTCGCGCCAGACGCGTCCCACGGCAATGCCGAAAACGCCTTGGCCGCCCTGCACCAAATCAATGACTTCGTCCGCGGACGTGCACTCGTAGACACTGGCGCCGTCGCTCATGAGCGTGATCTGGGCCAGGTCCTCGACGCCGCGTTCCCGGAGGTGTTCAACGGCGGTGCGGATCTGCTGAAGGGAAACGCCGGTGTCGAGGAGCCGCTTGACCACCTTGAGCACCAGGATGTCCCTGAACCCGTACAACCGCTGGGAGCCGGATCCTGCCGCGCCGCGGACGGCCGGCTCAACCAGGCCCGTCCGGGCCCAGTAATCGAGCTGGCGGTAAGTAATGCCGGCTGCCTTGCAGGCCGTAGGACCGCGGTAGCCGGCGTCCTCGTCCAGTACGGGAAGGTCCTCGGTGAACAGGAGGCCCTGGGCACCGCTCACGGGCACAGCAACACCAGCCGTGGGCTGTTTTAGCCCGCCTGCTTCGCCTTTGGGACTCACCTGGATCCTCCTTGTCGTACGCTCCCGGGAACTTGTAACGGCAAGCCTTGGCATGAAGACCATGCGTGTAATTATTCCGCGGGGCGCACTTTCCAGTGTGACTTGCGCGGCTGCCGTAAGCAAGGGAACTTGATACTTCGACGTTAGGCCCGGCAGGTCCCGAGGTCAAAGACCTTCGGGGGTTGGAAGAGGCGTGTCGAAACTTTCAGGCTTAACTTTAACCTTAACGTGACCTTAGCCGTCGAAATCCTCAGGTTCCACATCGTCAAGGAACTCACGGAAGCGGCGCAGTTCGCGCTCCTCATCCACGGTGGGGCCGGGCTCTGTATCCTCGCCTTCGTCGTGCTCAGTGATGCGGACGCCGGCCTCATCCATCACGGAGTCGGCGCACCAGATCCGGCACTTGGCGCGGAGCGCCACCGCAAGGGCATCAGACGCCCGCGAGCTCACCGTGGTCCCATTTTCGAACTGCAGCTGCCCGTAGAAGATGTTGTCCTCCACCGCGACGATGTTGACACTGACCACTGAGTGGCCCAGGGACTCCACGACGTCCACCAGGAGATCATGGGTCATGGGCCGGGGTGGGACCACACCCTGCTGGGCAAGGGCGATGGCGCTGGCTTCCGGAGTGCCGATCCAAATGGGGACGTGGCGTTCGCCGTGCATCTCCTTGAGCAGGACCAGCGGCTGGTTTGAAGGCAGTTCGATGCGAACGCCTACAATCTCGACTTCAATCATCAGATGTCCATGCGTGAGATGTGGTCCTGCACCAGGGCCCGGTGCAGGGTGAGGCAAAGATCGCTGATCTCGCGGGCCGCCTCTGCCGCGCGCGCCTGTGATGCAGAGTCCTTGCGCGAGGCAAGCGGCGCCACAGCGCGTTCCACCAGGCCGAATTCCCGTTCGGCCGCGGCCTGGAAAGGCCGCAGGTGCCTTGGTTCCAGCCCGTGGCTTTCCAGCTGGACGCACGCGCGGGCCACCTGGAGGGCATGTTCGTCGAACTGGCCGTTGCTGTGGCTGATGAGGCCGAAGCTCAGGAGCGACTGCAGCAGGGGCACGCTGGCGCCGGATTCGGTGCGGAGCTGTTCCTCGCTCAGTTTCCGGCCGCGGTTCTGAAGTTCGGCGGCCAGCTCGTCGGAGACTATGCGCGGGGAAACCACGACGCCGGGAGGCAGGTTCTCCGGCCGTTCCCCCCTGTCAATGGCGTCAAGGTAGTCCTTGATGACTTTCAGGGGCAGGTACTGGTCCCGCTGCAGGGCCAGTACGAAGCGCAGCCGCTCCACGTCACCGTCGGAATACTGGCGGTAGCCGGCAGGGGTGCGGCGTGGGTTGATCAGTCCCTTTTCCTCAAGGAACCGGATCTTCGACGCGGTCATGCCAGGGAAGTCGGCGCTCAGCTGGGCGAGAACTTCGCCAATGTTCAGGACCTGGGGGCCCCGGCGTTCCGGTTGTGCCATTGCCACAGGCAGCGGTCCCCGGGTCAGCTGCGGCCTGCAGCCGTGGCAGGGCTCAGGTAGAAGGTGAGGCGGAATTTGCCGATCTGGACTTCGCTGCCGGACCTCAGCTCAACGCGGTCCACGCGGTCGTGGTTGACGTAGGTGCCGTTGAGGCTGTTCATGTCCACGACTTCGAAGCTGCGTGCCGTGCGCCGGAATTCGACATGGCGGCGCGAAACCGTGACATCGTCCAGGAAGATGTCCGCGTCCGGGTGGCGCCCCGCGGTGGTCACGTCCGAATCCAGCAGGAACCGGGCGCCGGCATTCGGCCCGCTGTGGGCCACGAGGAGCGCGGAACCGGCGGGCAGGGCTTCCACCGAGTTGCGCTCTTCCGAGGACAGCCTGGGCGCGATGGTGGGTTCATCGGTGATGGGGGTCAGATGGATCGAGGTGGTCTCCGACGCCTTAGCCGCACCCGTGCCGTAATCCCCATCGGCAGGGTTGTGTCTGTGGCCAGCCATGGATTCCTCCTCTGTGACGCTGCAGGCGCAAACCTGCAGCCAACGTTTGCTCTCCGGCCCTGCCAGCAGGTCCGGCGCCGGCTCCCGATCCGGGGGCTGACGTGCGAAGACGCTTTGCCTGCGGCGCGGGGCCGGACCGGAATTACCGGTTAGCTTTAGCCTACCTGTTGTTCGTACTCGGATGCACTGAGCAGGGACTCAACTGCATCCGGTTCGGCGAGTTTGACCTCGATGAGCCAGCCGTCACCGTAGGGATCGGTGTTGATGAGGGCCGAATCGCTGTCCAGGGAGTCGTTCCGGGCCACCACTTCGCCGGAAACGGGTGCGTAGATGTCGCTCACGCTCTTGGTGGACTCGACCTCGCCCACCACTTCGTTCGCCGTAATCTTCGTGCCGACTTCGGGCATCTGGGCGTAGACGACATCTCCAAGGGCGTCCTGGGCAAAGTCGGTGATTCCCACGCGGACCACGCCGTCGGCATTCGGGGCCGTGACCCACTCGTGTTCGGCGGTGTAGGACAGGTCTTCGGGAATGTTGCTCATGGGTGGCCTTTCATCGGGGTACGCGCCAATGTCAAAAGGGGCCCGTAAAACGGGCCGCCGCTGAAAGTATAGGCATAACTGCCGGGGCCGGCGCGGGCGTTTCTGACAAGATGGGACCCATGAGTGCAAGCACCGGTTCAGCATGCCGGGGACAGGAAAGGTAGGCCATGCCGGAACTGCCTGAAGTCGCCGGTCTGGCCGCGTTCCTTGATGAACAGCTGCGGGGCTGCGTTGTAGCGAAACTGCAGATTGTCTCGTTTGCCGTGCTCAAGACGGCCGATCCGCCGTTCAACGCCATCGAGGGCCGCACCGTGTCCGGCGTCCGCCGGTTCGGAAAGTTCATCAGCATTGACACGGACGGCATTTCCCTGGTGTTCCATTTGGCGCGCGCGGGCTGGGTGCGCTTCACGGACTCCCCCGCCGACAGCCAGCTCAGGATGGGCAAGGGCCTCATCGCAGTGCGGGCTGCTTTCTCCGGTCCCGACGGGCCGCGCGGGCTGGACCTGACGGAAGCGGGCACCAAGAAAAGCCTGGCCGTCTACGTCGTGCGGGATCCGCAGGACGTGCCGGGCATCGCCACGTTGGGCCCGGATCCGTTTACCGAGGCGTTCGACGCCGACATGCTGGCTGCGATCCTGGCCGGCAGTTCGCAGCAGATCAAGGGACTGCTGCGCAGCCAAAGCGTGATCGCCGGCATCGGCAACGCTTACAGCGACGAGATCCTCCATGCCGCCCGGGTCTCTCCGTTCGCCATCGCCAAATCCCTGGACCGGGAGACGGTGCAGGTGCTGTACGACGCCATCCACAGCGTGCTGGGCGAGGCACTGGCCGAAGCAGCCGGCAAGCCGCCCAAGGACCTCAAGGACGTCAAACGCAGCCACATGCGGGTTCACGCCCGGACCGGACAGCCCTGCCCCGTCTGCGGCGACACGGTACGGGAAGTCTCATTCGCGGACACTGCCCTTCAGTACTGCCCCACCTGCCAGACCAAAGGCAAGATCCTGGCCGACCGCAGGACTTCGAAGTTCCTGAAGTAGGAAGATCCGGCACCCAAGGCATCCCGCGGCTGCGGACGGTGTCGCGGGTGACCGGATTGCGGTTCGGGACCTCTGGCCCTGCCCCGGCACACCCCTGGGGCGTAGCGTCTTGACCAAGGCTCGCATGTCTCGGTCACCACGAAGGGGTCACAATGCGCAGGTCCCGCCCCACAGTCATCGGAATGGCCTTGGCCCTCGCCCTCGGCGGTGGTCTCGGGGGCACGGCCCTGGTGCCCGCCGCGGCCGCCGTACCAGCGGTGGCGGTGCAGCGGAGCGGTCCGGCGTCGATGGCGGTCCAGCAGGCCGGTGACGACGCGATTGTCCAGCATTACGAGCAGCTCGGCGGCAGCGCATCGTTCCTCGGCACGCCAGTCGGGAGCGCGTACGACATCGCTGGGGGCCGCGCCCAGGATTACACGGCCGGCACCATCTACTGGAGCCCCGGCACCGGAGCCCACGAGGTCCATGGGGCAATCCGCGGACGCTATCTCGCCTTCGGCGGACCCGCAGGCCTCCTGGGCTTCCCACTCACCGACGAGACCGCCACCCCGGGCGCCGCCGGCCGGTACAACGACTTCGCCGCAGGATCCATCTACTGGAGCCCCGCCACCGGAGCCCACGAGGTGCACGGGGCAATCCGCGGACGCTATCTCGCCTTCGGCGGACCCGCAGGCCTCCTGGGCTTCCCACTCACCGACGAGACCGCCACCCCGGGCGCCGCCGGCCGATACAACGACTTCGCCGCAGGATCCATCTACTGGAGCCCCGCCACCGGAGCGCACGAGGTGCACGGGGCAATCCGCGGACGCTATCTCGCCTTCGGCGGACCCGCAGGCCTCCTGGGCTTCCCACTCACCGACGAGACCGCCACCCCGGGCGCCGCCGGCCGATACAACGACTTCGCCGCAGGATCCATCTACTGGAGCCCCGCCACCGGAGCGCACGAGGTGCACGGGGCAATCCGCGGACGCTATCTCGCCTTCGGCGGACCCGCAGGCCTCCTGGGCTTCCCACTCACCGACGAGACCGCCGCCCCGGGCGCCGCCGGCCGATACAACGACTTCGCCGCAGGATCCATCTACTGGAGCCCCGCCACCGGAGCGCACGAGGTGCACGGGGCAATCCGCGGACGCTATCTGGAGCTCGGCGGCCCGGCAGGCGTGCTCGGATTCCCGCTGACGGACGAGACAGGCACCCCCGACGGGGTCGGCCAGTACAACCACTTCAGCGGCTCGAATGCCGGCTCGTCGATCTACTGGTCGCCCGCCTCCGGAGCCCACGAGGTGTACGGCGCAATCCGGGCCCAGTGGGCGGCCCTCGGCTGGGAGCGCAGCCGGCTCGGCTACCCAACCAGCGGCGAGTACGGCATCACGGGCGGCCGCCGCAATGACTTCCAGCACGGTTCGATCCTGTGGCACGCGGCCAGCGGCAGGATCGAGGTCATCTACACCAGCGTCCCGCCGGCGCTCCTGGGCGTTGATCTTGAGCGCATTCCGACTGCGCAGAAGGTTGTCGCGCTCACGTTCGACGCCGGCGCCAACGACGCCGGCCTCCGGTCGATCCTCGCCACCCTCGCAGCCAACGGCGTCCCGGGCACGTTCTTCCTCACCGGAGACTGGGTCAACCAGTTCCCCTCCGACCCGGCACTGATCTACAACGCGGGGCATCGGATCGGCAATCACTCCATGACCCACCCGGACTTTACCGCCCTGACGGACGCCCAGATCACGGCCGAGATCAGCAGCGCGCAGAGGACCATCGAGGCCGCTGGAGGCGACCCGCTCCCGTTCTTCCGCTTCCCGTTCGGCGCCCGCGATTCCCGCACGATTGCAGACGCCAACGCCGCCGGGTACGCGGCGATCCGGTGGACCGTCGACACCTTGGGTTGGCAAGGCACCATGAACGGAACGCGCGGCCCGGGCTTTGTCGTCCAGCGCATCATGGCTTCCGCACAGCCCGGGGAGATTGTCCTGATGCACCTCGGCTCGAACCCCGACGACGGTTCAACGCTCGACGCCGCGGCCCTCCCGCAGGTGATCTCCCAGCTCCGGGCGGCAGGCTACGGCTTCGTCACCCTCGACGCCGCCCTCGGCTAGCTGGGCCACCGACGGGCTGGTTCATATCCCGCCAACGCAAAAGCCGCGGAAACCCCAAGGTTTCCGCGGCTTCCTGGTCGGGCTGACAGGATTTGAACCTGCGACCCCTTGACCCCCAGTCAAGTGCGCTACCAAGCTGCGCTACAGCCCGCTGGTTCCGCCGTTCTCCGCTGAACTCAACCCGAGGGTTTTCATCAGCAGTCCGGCCGAACCACCTAGAAGAGCTTACACGATCCGGAGGGGTGCCTGTGACACTTTCCGGTGATCAGCCCCAAGGTGTGTCGCAATTAACGCTTCCGGCCACGCTTCTCGCGCACGCGCATGCTGACCTCAATCGGGGTTCCCTCGAATCCGAAGGTCTCCCGCAGGCGGCGGGTGATGAAACGGCGGTACCCGGGGTCCAGGAATCCCGTGGTGAACAGCACGAATTTGGGCGGGCGGCTGGAGGCCTGGGTGCCAAAGAGGATGCGGGGCTGCTTGCCGCCGCGGACCGGGTGGGGGTGGGCGGCCACGAGCTCACCCAGGAAGGCGTTGAGGCGCCCGGTGGCGATCCGCTTGTCCCAGTTCTCCAGGGCAAGGTCCAGGGCCGGGACCAGGCGGTCCTTGTGCCAGCCGGTCTTTGCCGAAATGTTGACCCGCGGCGCCCATTCCACATGGGCCAGGTCCTGCTCGATCTCGCGCTCCAGGTAACGGCGGCGTTCATCGTCGAGCAGGTCCCACTTGTTGAATGCCAGGACCAGCGCGCGGCCGGACTCGATGGCCAGCTGCAGGATGCGCACGTCCTGTTCGCTGAGGACCTCGTCCACGGCGAGAAGCACGACGGCGACCTCCGCCTTCTCGAGCGCGGCCTGCGTCCGAAGTGAGGCGTAGTAGTCAGCGCCCTGCGCCATGTGCTGGCGGCGGCGGATGCCGGCGGTGTCCACAAAGCGCCAGGTGCGGCCGCCGAGTTCAATGAATTCGTCAACGGGGTCACGCGTGGTTCCTGCGGTGTTGTCCACCACTACGCGCTCGGATCCTGCAAGCTTGTTCAGCAGCGAGGACTTGCCCACGTTGGGGCGGCCGATCAGGGCGATACGGCGCGGGCCGCCTGAGCGGTCCGTTCCCTCGATCGTTGAGTATTCAGGGAGCACGTCCATGACGTGGTCCAGGAGGTCCGCGACACCTCGCCCGTGAAGGGCAGAGACCGGGTAGGGCTCGCCGAAACCGAGGCCCCACAATGCGGCGCTGTCCGCTTCCTGGGCGAAGTCGTCCACCTTGTTGGCCACCATGATGACCGGCTTCTTGCTGCGGCGCAGCATCTTCATGACGCCTTCGTCCGTGGCGGTGGCGCCCACTGCGGAGTCCACCACGAAAAGCACGGCGTCGGCGAGTTCCACGGCCATCTCGGCCTGCTCGGCGACGCGGGCGTGGATGCCGCGGGCGTCGTGCTCCCAGCCGCCGGTGTCCACCAGCGTGAAGTTGCGGCCGTTCCAGTTCGCGGAGTACATGACCCGGTCACGGGTGACGCCCGGGGTGTCCTCCACCACTGCTTCGCGGCGGCCCAGGATGCGGTTCACCAGCGTGGACTTCCCCACGTTTGGCCGGCCGATGATTGCCAGGACGGGATCCAGCTTGACGGGACCGTCAAAGTCCTCGTCGCCGTACTCCCCGCTCAGCAGGGCGGCATCGTCCTCGTCAAGCTCGTAATCCTCCAGGCCGGCCCGGAGGGAGGCGGCACGCAGCTCCGCTTCGTCGTCGCCAATCGCTGCCAGCCGTTCGGCAACCTGGTCGGTGCCGGTGGGAGTGTATTCGTCGTCGGTGCCGGAAGGCCCGGAAGTCTGGGTGGTGTCGCTCATTGCACTGTCCTTAGTGGTCATCTGCCGGCGTCCCCGGCTACTGCTGTCAAGTCGTTGTGGTCAGCGGAAGGCAAAGGCTGCCCGCTGAGTTGGATAGCGTCCTGGACGTGCCCGGCCAGCGCTGCACGGATGTCCTGCGCCGCCCTGTCCATTGAAGCACGCCCGCTTTCACCGGCCCGGCGGGCCAGGGTAAGGGCTGATCCGAAGCTGACGTGGAATCGCCGCCCCGGCCGCGGGACGAAGTCCAGGTGCTCGTCG
Organism: Pseudarthrobacter sp. Pseusp20; assembly: GCF_059492155.1. NCBI lineage: Bacteria > Bacillati > Actinomycetota > Actinomycetes > Micrococcales > Micrococcaceae > Pseudarthrobacter > Pseudarthrobacter sp. Pseusp20. The sequence continues at coordinate 1,948,357 of NZ_CP168521.1, read as the reverse complement.
CCCTGCCGGGTGCCCAGGATGGCCACCGGAACAACCGGTGCCCCGGACTTCAGCGCCAGCCAGGCCACGCCCCCGTTGATGTCCGCGGCTGCCCCGCTCCCCCGCGTCCCTTCCGGAAGAATCCCAACGCAGCGTCCGGCGTCGAGCACGTCCTTGCAGCGCTGCAGCGCCGCCCGGTCACCCTGCCGGTCCACCGGAAGCTGCCCGGAGGCGGTGAGTACCCGGCCCAGGAAGCCCTGGAACATCTCCTGTTTTACCAGGATGTGCATGGGCCGCGGCGCCGCGCCGAACATGACCGGCCCGTCGAGGAAGCTGATGTGGTTGGCTGCGAAGATCACCGGACCGCCGGTGGGAACGTTGCTCCTGCCTGTCACCGTGGTCCGGTAGACCACGTGGTCCAGGATCCATCCCACCGGCCTGCTCCACGCCATGGTCAGTCGGGTTGGCACACCCGCCCGGGTCTCAGTCACGGTTGAGGACCTTTGTAACGATCACGAGGGCGGCATTGACGGTCTGCTCGAAGTCCAGGTCCGAGGAGTCCAGCGTGACCACGCCGTCTGCCGCCTGGGTGAAGTTCACCACGGTTGAGTCCCTGGCATCCCGGTGGGTCACCTGGGCTGCCAGCTGTTCGGCGTTCTGGGTACCGCCCAGCTGGATGCCGCGCCGGCGGAGGCGGGCTTCCTCGCTTGCGGTGAGGAGCATGCGCACCTCGGCTCCGGGCGCGACGACGGTGGTGATGTCCCGGCCTTCCACCACCATTCGGCGGTGGTGCTTTTCAATCAGGTCCCGCTGCCTGCGGATCAGTTCGGTCCGGGCACCAAGCGTGGTGGCCACGGAGCTGACCGCGGCGGAAATTGCCGGTTCGCGGATGGCATCGGTGACGTCCACGCCGCCTACCCGCACGTATTCCTCCTGGGGGCTGGTGCTCAGTTCCAGCGCAAAGTCCCGGGAGGCCTGTTCCACGGCCGGCGTGTCATCAAGGTCAATCCCCTGGTTTACGCAGTACCAGGTCAGTGCGCGGTACATCGCTCCGGTGTCCAGGTAGGCCAGCCGCAGCCTGCGGGCAACCTCCTTGCTCACGCTGGATTTACCGGAGCCGGACGGTCCGTCGATGGCAACCACCAGCGGCCGGCCGATGCGCAGGGCGCGCATGGTCTCGAGGAGTTCCTGTGTCATTACTGAAGTACCCGCCATCCGCGGTCGTTGAGAGCTTCGATCAGGTGGTCGTGCTTGTTCGGCAACACAGACAATTCCACCATGCCAACGTTCTGTCCGGAGGAATGGTCCAGCCGAAGATCCTCGACGTTCACACCGATTTCACCGATCTCGGTGAGCAGCTGCGCGATCTGGCCGGGCTTGTCATCCACCAGGACGGTGAGCCAGGAGTATGCCTGCGGCGGGCCGCCGTGCTTGCCGGGAATCCGGGCCTGGCCGGCGTTGCCCTCACTGATCAGCTGTGCCAGGTCCAGCCGGGCTCCCGGTGCCGTGGGCTGTTCCAGGGTTCCGATGAGGCGGTTCAGGTCCTCGCGGACGCCGTAGAGGATCTCCACGACCTTGGCTGCATTCCCGCCGAGGATCTGCACCCAGAGGGTGGGATCGCTCGCGGCAATCCTGGTGACGTCGCGGAGGCCGTTGCCGGCCAGCGACAGGGCGTGCAGTGGCGTTCCCTGGAGGCGGCTGGCCAGCAGGGATGACATGACCTGCGGCAGGTGCGACACCAGGGCCACTGCTTCATCATGTTCGTCCGCCGTGAACTGCGAGACAACCGCTCCAAGATCCGAGGCAAGCGACCGTGCCACTTGCAGGGCAGCGCCGGAGGTCTCCCCGGAGGGGCACAGCACCCAAGGCATGGAGGTGAACAGCTCGCCGCGGGCGGCCACCGGTCCCGATTTTTCCCGCCCGGCCATGGGGTGGGTGCCCACGTACCGGGTGAGGTCGGCACCGAGGCTGCGCAGACGGGCCAGGATGTCAGCCTTGACGCTGGCTATGTCCACCACGACGGCGTCGGGGTAGTCAGCCAGCGCCTGGCACACGACGCCGGCCGTCACGTCCGGCGGGGCGGCAACCACAACCAGTTGCGGTTTGCGGTTGCCCAGCTCGGACAGGGGACGCCCGGCACCGATGTCCACCGCAACCGCCTGGTTGGTGGGTGACGGGTCGGAAAGGAACACAGGTACGCCACGCCCCCGCAGGCCCAGCCCAATGCTGGTGCCCAGCAGTCCGGTACCAATCACCACCACCGGGCCATCCAGGTGGCCGCGGCCCTGGCTTTTGAACGCGGACATGCGTCAGAGTCCTACGGATGCCAGCAGGTGGCCGACTTCCTGCTTGCCCAGGTTGCGGATGCTGCCCTGGCGCTGGTCCCCGAGTCCGATGGGGCCCACCTTGACGCGGACCAGCCGCTGGACCGGGAAGCCGACAGCATCAAAGAGTCGGCGGACAATCCGGTTCTTACCCGAGTGGAGCACAACCTCGATCAGCACGTGGCCCGGGGTGGAGTCCACCAGGCGGAAGGAGTCAACGGACGCGAACCCGTCCTCCAGTTCCACGCCGGCTTTCAGCTGGGCGCCGACGCCCTGCGGGAACGGCCCGCGCACCTGCACCAGGTAGGTCTTGGGAACCTCGTAGGACGGGTGGGTCAGCCTGTTGGCGAGTTCGCCGTCGTTGGTCAGCAGCAGCAGGCCTTCGGTGGCGACGTCGAGCCTTCCCACATGGAAGAGGCGTTCGCCGGTGTTCTTGTTGCTCTTCAGGAAGTCGCTGATGCACGGCCGGCCCTCGGGATCCTCCATGGTGGACACCACGCCCTTGGGCTTGTTGAACACCATGTAGACCAGGTTCTCGTCCAACTGGATCCGCAAGCCGTCAACATGGATGACGGCGGTCTTGGGATCGACGCGCATGCCGAGTTCCGTAACCACCTGGCCGTCCACCTCAACGCGGCCCTCGGCGATCATTTCTTCGCAGACGCGCCGGGATGCAACTCCGGCGGACGCCATTACTTTCTGGAGGCGCACGCCGTCTGCATCATGGAGTTCGGACTGCGGAACGTTACCGCGGGGGCCCTTCTTCCGGCCGGGCTTGCGGACCGGACCCAGGTTCTGGCCGAAGCGTTCGCTGCCGAATGCACGGGAAGCGGCTGTCCCGGGTGCACCGGTACGCGGCTTGGGCTTGAGGGCACCGGGAGTTCCGGGAGCCTTCTTGGCGCCGGGCTTGCGTGCCGCGGGCTTGCGCGACGACGGCTTGGCGCCCCGGGCGCCCTCCGATGCCCGTGCCTGCTGGTCCCCCGCCAGATCGGGGTCGATGAAGCGTTCCTCGCGCGGCTTGGGGGCGCGGTGGGGCCGGTCCCCGCCGAATCCTGCTGCCCGCTTGGCTGTTCCGCCGCGGGAACCGCCGCTGAAGCCGCCGCCCTGTGCGCTGCGCTGCTGGGAGTTGTTGCGCTCGTTGCCGCCGCGTCCCGAACTGTTACGTGGTGAACCCTGGCGTCCCGCCTGTGTCATGACCCGTCCTTCAATGTGTTTTGGCCGGCAGAGATGTCCAAGGACAACCCTAGCCAGCCGCGCAGACTTCGTCTGCCCTGATAGAAAACCTGATAAACAAACTGCTCATGAGACCGCTGCCGGCAGAAGGGTCCTGCCTACATGGTCCCGGCGTCGTAGAACTCTGCGATCCCGTCGAGTCCCGGAAGGTGCGGCGACAGCTGGGGCAGGTCCTCCACTGAACTGACTCCCATCCGTTCAAGGAAATAGGAGGTGGTCCGGTAGAGGATTGCGCCGGACTCGGGATCCGTTCCCGCGTCCTCGATCAGCCCGCGCTGGGCAAGCGTCCGTACGACGGAATCAACATTGACACCGCGAATTGCAGACACCCGGGCCCGGGAAACGGGCTGGCGGTACGCGATGACTGCCAGCGTTTCCAACGCCGCCTGGGTAAGCCTGGCGGTCTGCCCCTCAAGCACATATTTGCCGACAATGTCGGCAAACTCCGTGCGCGAGTAGATCCGCCAGCCACCGGCGATGTTCCGCAATTCAAAACCCCGGGGGCTGGAACCAATGCCAGCGTGGCTGGCATCCTCCATCTCCGGGGCTTTAACAGTATAGCCGTTATACTCACGCTGCAGTTCTGCCAGCAGGGAGCGGACCGCGGTGACCGTCAGGCCTACCCCGGCTGCCAGCTCTTCCTCCGTGGCGGGTTGGTCCAGGACCATGAGCACCGCTTCGAGGGCAGCCTTGGCACCGCCGGGGAGGTCGTCGAAGTCCGGGCCGTGGTCCGCGTCCTCCCGTGGCGCCGTGTCCTCCGGCTTCCCTGTGTCCTCAAGCATTGCCCCGCCTTCCACGGCCAGGTCCTGCGGCTTGGAATTCACGCCTGCTCCTCATACTCTTCGCTCAGGTTTTCCGCCGACCAGTCGCGGCCTTCGGCTGTCCAGTGGATGGCAAGCTCGGACAGCGGGGACAGCTGGTCGAACGACACGGCCCGGTCCCGGAACAGTTCCAGGAGCGCCAGGAAGCGGGCCACCACCACCAGGGTGGAATCGGCGTCGGCAATCAGGGAACGGAAGGTCTGGGGCGACTCCTGTTGCAGGCGAAGCCCCATCATCCGGGCCTGTTCCTTGACGCTGACGTTGCTCCCATGCAGGTGGCCGAGTGCCACTTGCGGCGGCTGGGCGGGCGCTTTGGGCCGGAGCGCGGCCTCGGCCAGCGCGGCGAACTGTTGCGGCGTGTGTTTCCACACCAGTTCAGGAAGCATCGACGCGAAGTGCTCCTCCAGGGCCACCTGGCGTGGAAAGCGCCGGCCTTCCTGGTGCAGGGTTTCGCCCAGGATTCCTGCCACCTGCTTGAAAGCCTTGTACTGCAGCAGCCGGGCAAAGAGGAGGTCCCGCGCTTCCAGAAGGGCGATGTCCTCGTCGTCCTCCACCTCACCCGCGGGAAGGAGCCGTGCCGCCTTGAGGTCAAGCAGCGTGGCGGCGATCACCAGGAATTCGCTCGCCTCGTCCAGGGCCCACTCTTCACCGAGCCGCTGCAGTTTACGGATGTACTTGATGAACTCATCCGTGACGGTGGCAATGGCCACTTCTGTAATGTCCAGCTGGTGTTTGGCGATCAGCCCCAGAAGGAGGTCGAAGGGACCCGTGAAGTTGGCCAGCCGCACCTCGAAGCCGGGTTTGGATTCGGCCACGGCGTGGTTAGGGTGCGCCGCCGCGGGAGATCAGCTCCTTTGCCAGCCGGCGGTAGGCGTCGGCGCCCACGTGGTTTCCGGCGTAGCTGGTGATGGGCTCCGCGGCCACGGTAGCGTCTGCGAACTTGATGGAGCGCTTGATGACGGTTTCGAAGACCTTGTCGCCGAACGCCTCCACCAGGCGGGTGATCACTTCGCGGCTGTGCAGTGTCCTTGCGTCGTACATGGTGGCCAGCACGCCGTCCACCTGAAGGCGAGGATTCAGCCGGTCCTGGACCTTGTCGATGGTTTCGACCAGCAGCGCCACGGCGCGGAGGGCGAAGAACTCGCAAATGAGCGGGATGATGACGCCGTGGGCTGCCGTGAGGGCGTTGACGGTCAGGAGGCCCAGGGAGGGCTGGCAGTCGATGAGGACGACGTCGTAATCGTCTTCGACTTTCTTGAGCGCACGGTCCAGGACCTGTTCGCGCGCCACCTCGTTGACCAGCTGGACTTCCGCGGCGGAGAGGTCGATGTTGGCGGGCAGCAGGTCGACGTTTTCGACGCCCGTGTGGTGGATGGCGTCACGGATATCCACCTTGCGGTCCATCAGGACGTTGTACACCGTGAGGTCCAGCTCATGCGGGTTGACACCAAGGCCGGCGGAGAGCGCGCCCTGGGGGTCGAAGTCCACCAGGAGGACGCGGCGGCCGTACTCGGCGAGCGCCGCGGCGAGGTTGATGGTGGAGGTGGTCTTCCCCACGCCGCCCTTTTGGTTGACCATGGCGATAACGCGGGCCGGACCGTGGGAGGACAGCGGCGCGGGTTCCGGGAACTCCCGGTATGGGCGCCCGGTGGGCCCCATCACCGCGTTTTCCAGGTCGAATTCCGTGCCCTCCAGAGTTGCTGAACCCTGTTCGCTGCTCACGTATCTGTCCACACTTTCGATGACGGTGATTTCCTGCCGCTGGCTCACCAGCGCCGTTCGTTCTGCTCCCTAGGTTACAGCGCCCGACACGGCATTCGACGGAACTTGACTTTCCGCGAATGTTGAGCCTTGACCCTCTAGCTGAGGTCGAAGGTTGCACTGCCTGGGAACGCAGGACCGCCCCCGCAGCATGGCTGCGGGGGCGGTCCCGTGGGGTGTCCTGGCGGTGGCTAGGCCTTGGCAGCCTCGCGGGCGCCCTCTTCCTTGGGTGCCATTTCGCCGTGATGGTGGACCATCATGGTTGCCTCGTCGAAAGGTTCTTCGCCGGACAGCACCCGGCCAACCTGGCCGCCGTCGATCTCCTTGACCCAGGTGCCGATCAGGACGGTGGCCACCGCGTTACCCGTGAAGTTGGTCAGGGCGCGGGCCTCGGACATGAACCGGTCGATGCCGACGATCATGCCCACGCCGCCGAGCAGTTCGGGCTTGTGTGCCTGCAGGCCGGCCGCGAGGGTTGCAAGGCCGGCACCGGTCACACCGGCGGCACCCTTGGAGGCGATGATCATGAACACCAGCAGGGAGATCTGGGCGCCGAGGTCCAGCGGGGTGCCCATGGCGTTGGCCACGAACAGGGACGCCATGGTCAGGTAGATGGCGGTTCCGTCCAGGTTGAAGGAGTAGCCGGTGGGAACGGTGACGCCGACGACCGGCTTGGAGACGCCGAGGTGTTCCATCTTGGCGATCAGCCGCGGCAGTGCCGCTTCCGAGGACGACGTGGAGAAGATGATGAGGTACTCACGGGCCAGGTACTTCATCAGCTTGAAGATGTTGACGCCGGCAACCACCTGGAGCAGGCCGCCCAGGATCACCACGATGAACAGTGCGCAGGTGATGTAGAAGGCGATCATCAGGGTGAACATGCTGACGATGGCCTGCACGCCGGTTGCGCCCACGACGGCGGCGATGGCACCGAAGGCACCTACCGGAGCGAGCCACATGATCATGATGAGGATGCGGAACACCAGTGCCTGGCCGTAGCCGACAGCCTTGAGGATCGGGGCACCCTGGGCGCCCATCTTCTGCAGCGCGAAGCCAACCAGGATGGCTGCCAGCAGGGTGGGCAGCACGGGGACGTCACTGGGGATGATGCCCAGCAGGAAGTCCACGGTGCTGTCGGTCGCCGCCTTCTTGTTGGGGTCGTACGGCGTCAGCTTCAGGCCCTCGCCGGGGTGGATGATGTTGCCTACCACCAGGCCGATGGCCAGGGCGAAGGTTGACATGATGATGAAGTAGCCCAGTGCCAGGCCGCCGACCTTGCCGACGGTGGCTGCCTTGGCGATGGAGCCGATGCCCAGGACGATGGTGCAGAAAATGACCGGTGCGATCATCATCTTGATGAGCTTGACGAAGCCGTCGCCCAGGGGCTTGAGGGACTTGCCCACCTCCGGGAACAGCAGGCCCACCACCGCGCCGAGGACGACGGCGGCGATAACTGCGATGTAGAGGTAGTGGGACTTGTCCAGTCCCTTGCGCCGCGGGGTCGCGGTCTCGAGCGACTCTCCTCGTTGAGAAGCCATGATGTGTCTCCTTGTGGATATTCTGATAGACGTTGCGGCGCAGTCTCTGGGCTCAACACGTCCGTCCAATGTGATATCCATCATTGGGCACCCCGTGATCCAGCTCACCGTTGCGTTCATATTGGTCGCGGTATCGGCAGGGTCCAAGGGAGGCAGGCATGATCCACCGCTGGAGTATCGCCCGCCGGCTCTTCCTGGCGAACCTGCTGATCGTCGTGTCGTTTATCGCCATCGTGGGAACGGCCGCCTACGTGGACGCGCGGGACCGGACGTATGACGAAGCGGGCCGCCGGATGGAAGGCGTGGCTGCCTCCATCGCCGCCAATCCCCTGGTGCTCCAGGCTGCTGCCACGCCGGACCCGTCCGCCGTCCTGCAGCCGTATGCCAAAGACGTCACCACCGCGGCCCACGTGGACTTCATCACGATCATGGCGCCGGACCGTACCCGCTGGACCCACCCGCGGGACGAGGAGCTGGGCCGGCCCTACATCGGCTCCATCGATGAAGCACTCCGCGGCCACACCTACACCGAAGTGACGGCAGGTACGCTGGGCCCGTCGGTGCGGACCATTGTTCCGGTCAAGGATTCTGCGGGGACAGTCAAGGCCCTCGTAGCGGTGGGTGTTACCGTCCGCAGCGTCGATATCGCCTTTGCCGGGCGCCTTCCCGTCCTGCTGGCCGTCGGCATGGCCCTCCTGGTGGGCGGTTCACTGGCGTCGTGGCTGCTGGGCAGGTACCTGCGGCGGGTTACCCGGGGCTGGGGTCCCGAACAGCTGGCACAGCTGTTCGCCTACTACGAGTCGGTGCTGCACTCGGTCCGGGAAGGGCTGATCCTGATCGATGCCCGGAAGCGCGTGGTGATGTACAACGACCAGGCTGCCGAGCTGCTGGGCCTGGCCGACACCGGCAACAATGACCCCACCCGGCCCCCATCGCTGGCAGACCTTCCCCTGGACGACGAACTGCGCAGCCTGTTCGAGTCCGGGCGGACCACCAAGGACGAGATGGTCCTGACCGGCTCCCGCGTGCTGGTGGTCAACCAGGGGCCGGCCCGGGGTCCCGAGGCCCGGGGTACCCGCGGGAAGGTCCCCGTCTACGGGACCGTGGCCACCCTCAGGGACCGGACAGAAATCGAAGCGCTGGGCAACGAACTGCAGACCATGCGCACCCTTTCCGACGCGCTGCGCGCCCAGACCCACGAGCACGCCAACCGGCTGCACACCTTGGTTTCGCTCCTGGAACTCGGCCGGACCAGGGAAGCCCTGGACTTTGCAACCCAGGACCTGGCCCTGAGCCAGCAGCTGACAGATGACATGGTGAGTTCGATCGATGAACCGGTGGTGGGCGCCCTGCTCATGGGAAAGGTGGCCGAGGCCCACGAACGCGGCGTCCAGCTGGATCTCTCCACCCTGGGCTCCGGCACGGCACCCGGGGTGGCCGTCCAGGACCTGGTGACGATCCTGGGCAACCTGCTGGACAATGCCATCGATGCCGCCGCCGATGCACCCCCTCCGCGGAGGGTGGTGCTGACGCTGGAGGCCGATGAAGAAGGCCTGGACATCGCCGTCAACGATTCCGGAACGCCCATCGACCCCACCGATGCGGAAAAGATCTTCCGGCACGGATTCAGCACCAAGCCTGCGGGGGCCGGGGGCCGGGGAATCGGCCTGGCCCTGGTGCGGCAGGCGGTGCAGCGTTTGGGCGGTACGCTGGCCATCAACGGCCGGCGCGGCGCCAAGTTCGAAGTATTCCTGCCTGCAGCGGTGTCCGCGGAGAAGGAGCACAGACAGTGAGCAACATCCGGGTCCTCGTCGTCGAAGATGAGGCCATCGCTTCGGCAGCGCACGCGGCCTACGTGGGGAGGCTGGAAGGATTCGAGCTCGCCGGGACAGCCCCCGACGGCCAGTCGGCCCTGCGGCTGCTGAACGAATTCGTGACCGCGGGAGAGCCCGTTGAACTGGTCCTGCTGGACATGAACCTGCCCGACCTGCACGGCCTGGACATCGCCCGCCGGATGCGTTCGGCGGGGATCCTGGCGGACATCATTGCGATCACCGCCGTGCGCGAACTGGCGATCGTCCGCAGCGCCGTGGCAATCGGCGTGGTCCAGTACCTGATCAAGCCCTTCACGTTCGCCACGTTCTCCGACAAGCTGGAAAATTACCGCCAGTTCCGGCAGCAGTTGGCCGGTTCCGGCGGTGGCCCCGGCAAGGGGGGCGCCTCGCAAAGCGAAGTGGACCAGGCCTTTGCCAGCCTCCGGGCGCCATCCGAACTCCCGCTGCCCAAGGGACTCTCAACCTCGACGCTCGGATCCGTCCAGGAGTTCCTCCGGGGGCAGCCCGAAGCAGTGTCCGCCACGGAGGTCATGGACGCCCTGGGGATGTCGCGCGTGACGGCTCGGCGCTACCTTGAGTACCTGGCCGATGCGGGAACAGTTTCCCGGACCGCCCGCTACGGCACCCCCGGCAGGCCGGAGAACGAATACCGCTGGAACACCCGCTGAGCTGCTCGGGGTTGGACGTGCGCGCCCCGGCCATGCGCCTCAGCCAGCCTCCGCCTCCCCCGCCCGGAGTGCTCCGATCAATTGATCGATGACGCCTGGATCCTCGATGGTGGACGGAACGGTGTACTCCTCGCCGTCCGCTATCTGGCGCATGGTCTTGCGGAGGATCTTCCCCGAACGGGTCTTGGGCAGTGCATCCACCACTGTCACCTGTTTGAAGTCTGCAACCGCACCAATGTCCCGCCGGACCAGTGCCACTAGATCCTTGGCCAGGACATCTTCGGCGATGTCCACCCCGGTTTTGAGCACCACGTAGCCGCTGGGACGCTGGCCCTTCACGGGGTCGGCGAGGCCGATCACGGCGCACTCCGCAACGGCCGGATGCTGGCCGATCACCTGTTCCATGGCGCCGGTTGAGAGCCTGTGCCCGGCAACATTGATGATGTCGTCCGTACGGCCCATGACAAAGATGTACCCGTCCCGGTCCTGGTAACCCGAATCGCCGGTGGCGTAGCAGCCCTCGAAAGCCTGAAGGTAGGAAGAGATGTAGCGCTCATCATTCCGCCACAGCGTTGTGAGGGTGCCCGGCGGCAGCGGCAGTCCAAGCACGATGTTGCCCTCGGTGCCGGGTTCCACCTCTCCGCCTGCGCCGTCGAGGATCTGCAGCCGGAACCCGGGCATGGGCACGCTCGGGGAGCCGGCCTTGATGGGCAACTGCTCCAGGCCACGCGGGTTGGCGCAAATGGCCCACCCGGTCTCGGTCTGCCACCAGTGGTCCACCACCGGCACGCCGAGGGCCCGTGATGCCCAATGGAAAGTGTCCGTGTCCAGCCTCTCGCCGGCAGTGAACAGGGTCCGCAGGCTGGAGATGTCGTACTTCCGCAGCAGCGACGCCGCCGGATCCGCCTTGCGGATGGCCCGGAGTGCCGTGGGCGCAGTGAAGAGCACATTGACCCTGTGGTCCCGGACCACGCGCCAGAATGCGCCGGCATCCGGGGTGCCTACGGGCTTGCCCTCGTACATCACCGTGGTGGCGCCGGCCAGCAGCGGGCCATAGACAATGTAGGAGTGCCCCACTACCCAGCCGACGTCTGACGCGGTCCACATCACGTCGCCCGGACCGACGTCGTAAATGTTCTCCAGGGTCCAGCGCAGGGCGACGGCGTGGCCGCCGTTGTCCCGCACCACTCCCTTTGGCGTGCCGGTGGTTCCGGATGTGTAGAGGATGTAGAGCGGATCGGTGGCCTTCACCTCAACGGGAGCGGCAGGCTCTGCGGAAGCCATTTCCGTGTCCCAGTCCAGCCAGCCCGCATGGTCCGCAGCCTTGGACGCGAATCCGTCGCGCTCCTTGACCAAGACGGGAAGATCCGGCGTGCCCGCCAGTTCCAGCGCCTCCGCGACGGCCGGCAGATACTCGATGCGGCGGGCGGGTTCGATCCCGCCCGAAGCGGTCACCACCGCCGCGGGTGCGGCGTCCCGGATCCGGGCCGCGAGCTCCTTGGGCGCAAAGCCGCCGAACACCACGGAATGGACCGCGCCCAGCCGGGCCGACGCCAGCATGGCGATAGCGGCTTCCGGGATCATTGGCATGTAAATCACCACGCGGTGCCCCTTTCCCACGCCATGGCCACGCAGCACACCGGCAAAGCGCGCCACGGCGTCCGTGAGCTGGGCATACGTGTAGCGGTGCCGGGTTCCCAGCATGGCCGAGTCATGGATCAGGGCCACCTGCTCCCCGCGGCCTTCGGCGATATGCCGGTCAAGGGCGTTGTAGCAGGTATTCAGTGTGCCGTCGGGAAACCAGCTGTAGAGCGGTGCCCGCGTGGAGTCCAGCGCCTGCGCCGGAGGAGAGCTCCAGGCGATGTTTCCCGCGGCCTCCAGCCAAAAGTCGTCGGGCTCTTCGATGCTGCGCCGGTAACTGTCCCGATAGCCGGTGGTGACCATAACGTAATCCCGTCCACGACGTTGTGATGCAGCTCATGCTAGCTGGCGGAGTTAACCACCACAAGGGTCGCTGTATACAAGGAAGTCAATTTCTGGCATATTTTCTCAAAGGTCCATTCTTTTGAGCCCAGTTGTGTATACACTGATGCAGTCAGCCGAGGAAGGAGACGAGCATGCGCGCCAGCGACAAGGCCTATGCCGCCCTGCGCGATGACATCATCGAATGGCGCCTGGCGCCGGGTACGGTCCTTGCCGAGGTGGAACAGTCCGAGCGTCTGGGCGTCTCGCGCACACCGCTGCGGGAAGCCTTGGGGCGCCTTACGGCGGAAGGCCTCACGACGGCAGGCGGCCGCGGCGTCGTCGTCACCGACATCTCGCTTGAGGACATTGACGAACTGTTCGAACTCCGCGAAACCCTTGAGGGCAGGGCGGCGGCACTGGCTGCGCGGCGCGGCGAGGCTGCGACGTTCGAGCGCCTGCAGCGCGAACTGCTCGAGGCTCCCGCATTGATTGGCGGTGACGAGCCGGCCCTGCATGACTACTACGAACTGGTGGGCCGGCTGGACACAGCAATCGACGCCGCCATCTCCAACTCCTACCTGGCCCAGGCCATGCGCAGCCTGCGCGTTCACCTGGTCCGGATCCGCCGGCTTGCCGCCGACGATGCCTGCCGGCTCACTGCCGCAGCCGCCGAGCATGCCGCCATCGCGGAGGCGATCGCGGCCGGCAACCCCAGGCTCGCCGAGGCGGCCACCATCGTCCACCTGCACCGAAGCCTCTCCCACGTCAAAGCAACCCACGCATCCCACCCGAAGGAGCACCATGGTTAAGGAACACCACGTCCGCGTCTATAAAAGCGAAGAAAACCTGCCCCGCGAGGACCAGCTGGCCTACAAAATCGCCCAGGTCGCCGCGGACCCGGTGGCTGTGTCTGACGACGTGACCGCTATGGTGATCAACCGCGTCATCGACAACGCCTCGGTGGCGATCGCTTCCCTGAACCGCGCGCCGATCGTCGCCGCCCGTGCCCAGGCGCTCACCCACGGCCCCAGCACCGGCGGCAAGGGGTCCAAAGTCTTCGGCATCGAGGACCGCGTGTCCCCGGAGTGGGCAGCCTGGGCCAATGGGGTGGCTGTCCGGGAACTGGACTACCACGACACCTTCCTCGCGGCCGACTACTCCCACCCCGGGGACAACATCCCGCCGATCCTCGCCGTCGCCCAGCACGTTGGCGCCAGCGGCCACGACCTGATCCGGGGCATCGCCACCGGGTACGAGATTCAGGTCAACCTGGTCAAGGCCATCTGCCTGCACAAGCACAAGATCGACCACGTGGCCCACCTCGGCCCCTCGGCCGCGGCCGGGATCGGCACCCTGCTTGGCCTCGATGTGGAGACCATCTTCCAGTCAGTGGGCCAGGCGCTGCACACCACCACCGCCACCCGGCAGTCCCGCAAGGGCGAGATCTCCACCTGGAAGGCCCACGCCCCGGCCTTTGCCGGCAAGATGGCCATCGAATCAGCGGACCGGGCCATGCGCGGCCAGACCTCCCCCGTGCCCATCTACGAAGGCGAAGACGGCGTCATCGCCTGGATGCTCGATGGCCCGGACGCCTCCTACATGGTCCCGCTTCCCACCCCGGGTGAAGTCAAGCGTGCCATCCTGGACACCTACACCAAGGAACATTCCGCGGAGTACCAGGCCCAGGCGTGGATCGACCTTGCCCGCAAGCTGCACCGCGAACACCCCGAGGTCACCGATCCGGCCAACGTCGAGTCAGTGCTGATCAAGACCAGCCACCACACGCACTACGTGATCGGCTCCGGCGCCAACGACCCCCAGAAATACAGCCCCACCGCGTCCAGGGAAACCCTGGACCACTCCATCCCGTACATCTTCACCGTGGCCCTGCAGGACGGGGCCTGGCACCACGTGGACTCCTACGCACCGCAGCGCGCCGCCCGTCCGGACACCGTGGAACTGTGGCACAAAGTCAGCACGGTGGAAGATCCCGAATGGACCCGCCGCTACCACTCCCTGGACATCGCAGAGAAGGCTTTCGGCGGCTCGGTGGAGATCACGCTCAAGGACGGCACCGTCATCACCGACCAGATCGCCGTTGCCGACGCCCACCCGCTCGGCGCCCGCCCCTTCGCCCGGGAACAGTACATCAACAAGTTCCGCACCCTCGCCGCCGGGCTCGTGGAGGAGGCTGAGATCGAAAGGTTCCTCACCGCCGTCGAACGCCTCCCACAGCTCGCCGCCGGTGAGCTGGACCAGCTGAACATCACCGCCGCTCCCGGCGTCATCGACCTCGCGGCGGCACCGAAGGGACTGTTCTAGATGCTGTACTCAAAGACCACCCCGGAACAGAAGCGGGTCCGCTTCCGGGAACTGCTGGCCTCCGGGACCATCCAGCAGTTCCCCGGCGCGTTCAACCCGCTCTCCGCCCGGCTGATCGAGGAAAAGGGCTTCGCCGGGGTGTACATCTCCGGCGCCGTCCTCGCCAACGACCTCGGCCTGCCGGACATCGGCCTGACCACCCTGACCGAGGTAGCCGCCCGTGCCGGGCAGATCGCCCGCATGACGGACCTGCCCTCGATCGTTGACGCGGACACCGGCTTCGGGGAGCCCATGAACGTGGCACGCACCGTCCAGGAACTCGAGAACGCAGGCCTGGCCGGCTGCCATATCGAGGACCAGTTCAACCCCAAGCGCTGCGGCCACCTCGACGGCAAGAACGTGGTGGACCAGGACACCGCCACCAAACGCATCAGGGCCGCGGCCGACGCCCGGCGGGACCCGAACTTCCTGATCATGGCCCGCACCGACATCCGCGCCACCGAGGGGCTGGAAGCCGCACAGCAGCGCGCCAAAGCCCTCGTCGAAGCCGGCGCCGACGCAATTTTCCCCGAAGCCATGAAGGACCTGGGCGAGTTCAAGGCCATCCGCGACGCGGTGGACGTGCCGATCCTGGCCAACATGACCGAGTTCGGCAAGAGCGACCTCTTCACCGTGGATGAACTGGCCGGCGTCGGCGTCAACATGGTGATCTATCCGGTGACGCTGCTCCGTAGTGCCATGGGGGCTGCTGAGCGTACTCTGGAATCGATCAAATCCGACGGCACCCAGGAGGCGCAGGTTCCAAACATGCTGACCCGTGCCCGGCTCTACGACCTCGTTGACTACGAGGCCTACAACCGCTTCGACACCGGCGTGTTCAATTTCCAGGTTCCCGGAACATGACACCCGGCACCTGACACCCAATCGGAAGGCCGGCCTCCGCCGGACGAACAGGCTTTAGGAACAAAGGAGTTTCAGCATGGCTGAAAATGAGATCAAAAAAGGCCTTGCCGGCGTGGTGGTGGACTACACCGCCGTTTCCAAGGTCAATCCGGACACCAACTCCCTGCTCTACCGCGGCTACCCTGTCCAGGAACTGGCAGCGCGGTGCAGCTTCGAGGAAGTGGCGTACCTGCTGTGGAACGGTGAACTGCCCACCAAGGACCAGCTTGCCGAGTTCAGCGCGAAGGAACGCGCCGGCCGCGCCCTCGATCCGGTGGTGAAGCAGGTGATCGATACCCTTCCGGTCACTTCGCACCCGATGGACGTCTGCAGGACTGCTGCTTCCGTTATGGGGGCACGGCATCCCCTGACCGGGGATTCCTCCCGGGAAGCCAACATGGCCAAGGCCGTGGACCTGTTCGCCGCCATGCCCGCGGTGGTGGCCTACGACCAGCGCCGCCGCCACGGGCAGGATGTGGTGGAGCCCCGCGAAGACCTTGGCTACTCGGCCAACTTCCTGTGGATGGCCTTCGGCGAGGAGCAGGTGCCGGAGGTGGTGGATGCCTTCAACGTCTCGATGATTCTTTACGCCGAGCACTCCTTCAACGCCTCCACATTCACCGCCCGTGTGATCACCTCGACGCTCTCGGACCTGCATTCAGCCGTGACCGGTGCCATCGGCGCCCTCAAGGGTCCGCTGCACGGCGGCGCCAACGAAGCCGTCATGCACACCTTCGACGAGATCGGCATCCGGCAGGAGGAGTCCCTGGAGGAAGCAGCGGCCCGGGCCAAGGCATGGATGGAAGACGCCCTGGCGCAGAAGAAGAAGGTGATGGGCTTCGGCCACCGTGTTTACAAGCACGGCGACTCCCGGGTCCCCACCATGAAAGCCGCACTGGACAAGATGATCGCCCACTACGGCCGGCCGGAACTGCTGGGGCTGTACAACGGGCTCGAGCAGGCCATGGACGAAGCCAAGGCCATCAAGCCGAACCTCGACTACCCGGCCGGGCCCACGTACCACCTGATGGGCTTTGATACGCCCACATTCACTCCCCTGTTCGTGGCCAGCCGGATCACAGGCTGGACCGCCCACATCATGGAGCAACTGGACGCGAACTCCCTGATCAGGCCGCTGAGCGAGTACATCGGTCCGGAGGAGCGGCACCTCCCCTGACTCCTGGCAGGAACGTCCGACGGCGGCCCGGCACCCAGATGCCCGGGCCGCCGTCGGCCGTTAATTGCCTGCTCAGTCCAGCAGGCTCTCGGATGAGGCGACTGATTCGTTGTCTGTGTGCATGGTGACCACCACGTTGATCCTTCGGCCTTCCAGAACCACCGGGAGCCAGTGGTCGGCGTCCTGCCACATGCGGTCCACGGGCAGCGTATCCACCCGGAACCATTCAGGCAGGATCTCGTCGCTGGGTGCCGGCTCGCCCTGCCAGGTCCGGGCGGTGAAGAGGGTGGTCCGCATATTCCATTCCGGGCGGGCCGGAAAGACGAAGTGGACCGATCCGGCGTCCGCCAGGTCCTCAACCCGCAGCACCACACCGGTCTCTTCCAGGACCTCCCTGATGACGGCCTGCGCGTCCGACTCCCCCGGTTCCACGTGGCCGCCGATGCCCACGATCTTGCCCCTGCCGAACCCGGTCTGTTTCAGCCCGAGGAGTACCTCGGGGCCGCCCGGCCCGTCACGGAGCAGGAAGCAAAGGGTCACAGCGGCTGTGGTCATGCCTTCAAGCCTATGGGGTCCGGGAGTTGTCATCGGGGAAGCGCCAAGGGACGCCGGATATGCCAAGCTCTAGGTGTGACTCCCGAAACAGGACACGGAATACGGGCCGCCAGGATTTCGGCCATTGACACCCGCCTGCCGGAGTGGCTGGTGCGCAACCCATTGTATTGGGGCTGGGCCTGGGCCTGTGTCTGGACGGCGCTCATCCTTGCAGATGAGTTCGTGAACCTGGCTGGTTGGACGTGGTACCTGCTGGTGGCAGCAGCGGCCCTGCCCACGCTGCTCAGCACCCTGGCCGTTCTCCACGTGACTCCCCGGCAGCAGGTGAAAGCCGCCCGGGAGTCGGTTTTGGGCCTGTTCTTCGTGCGGTTCCTGGCACTTGTTGCGGCCTTCATGGTCTGGGCCATCTCGGTGGTGTTCAGTGCGTCGATCTCAACCACTGTCCAAGCGGTGGCGGGAGACTCAGAGCGCGAGGTGACGGCTCTGGGCTTCACCCTGATGGCGGCCCTGGTGCCGCTGGTGGTAGCCGTCCTGTGGTTGGCGTTTGTCGCCCGGTGCGCCTGGTTCCTTCGGCGGCTTCGCGGCTGGCGGCAGGTGCCCACGCTCTCCCGCGTACCGAAATCCTTCCTCCGCGGCCGGCCACGGCTGCGCCGGGTGGTGATCGGCCTGGCACATCCCGGACTGATGTTGGTCGCCTGCATGGGAACTTCTGTGCTGGCTTTCCTGCTGGGGCCCGTGGAACTGACCATCGAGGCCATGTTCTAGCTGTCCGCGCGACCCTGGCGGCCGGACGTGCCCTGCCTGGCGGAACGTCAGCCCAGCGCGCGGGGATGAGCGGCCGCGTAGATTTCCCGGAGCGTATCAGCCGTGACCAGCGTGTACACCTGGGTTGTGGTCACCGATGCGTGGCCCAAAAGTTCCTGCACCACCCTGACGTCCGCGCCGCCTTCGAGCAGGTGGGTGGCGAAGGAATGCCGCAGCGTGTGCGGTGAGACGTCCCGGGTGATGTTGGCCTTCTCCGCCGCCGCCTTGAGGATGGTCCAGGCGCTCTGCCGGCTGATCCGGCCGCCGCGGGCATTCAGGAACAGCGCAGGCGTGCCCTTGCCCTTGGCAGCAAGCAGCGGCCGGCCGCGGACCAGGTAGGCGTCCAGCGCCCGGGCCCCGTAGGAGCCCAGCGGCACCAGCCGCTCCTTCGACCCCTTGCCGAACAGCCGGACAATGGCAGGCCCGGATTCCGGCCCGGCAAGGGAGATGTCATCAACGTCCAGTCCCACCGCTTCGCTGATCCTGGCTCCCGTGGAGTAGAGGAATTCAAGCAGGGCGCGGTCCCGCAGTCCGGCGGCAGTGTCCGTTCCTGCCGCCTCCAGGATGCGGGTCACTTCGTCAACGCTGATGGCCTTGGGCAGCCGTTTACCTGCCATGGGTGGGTGGACGTCGCGGGCTGGATCGGCCGGCGTATAACCTTCGAGGGCCCAGAACTTGTGCAGGCCACGGACCGCCACCACCGTCCGGGCCGCGGACCGGACCCCCAGGGTGGAACCGCCATCGGAACCGTCCGACAGGGCGCGGACGTAACCCGTGACGTGGTGCCGGGTGATGTCCTCCGGCCGGCCGCAGCCGGCGGCGGCAACATACCGGGCGTAGCGGGCCAGGTCCCGGCGGTAGGCCGCCAAGGTATTCGCTGCCAGTCCCCGTTCCACACCCATGTGCTGGAGGTAGTCGGTAATTGCACGGTCGATGGCGGAAGGTACAGGTGCCGGGGCAGCGGCAGCCTCCGCCGGGCCCGGTTCGACCGCCGGCGCTGCTTCAGCCGAAGGAGGCGCCATCAGCGCTGGCTGGGGTGGGCGGGCCAGGGGGCGTCGGCGGGGCGGAGGCCTTCATAGTCATTGGCGCGGGCGGCAGCGGCAGCCAGGATCCCGACGACGGCGGACGGGTTGTGCAGGCGTCCGGCCAGGACGGACGCCACGGCATCATCCAGGCCGATCCAGTGGAACTCGATCTCCGCTTCCTCGTCCGTCCGTTCGTGGCGTTCGTGGTGCGGCACTTCGGTGAGGTCACGGGCCAGGTAGATACGGATGGCCTCGCTGGAGGATCCCGGGGAATTGAAGACATCCGCCAGGACGTTCCAGGTCCCGGCAGCAAGGTCCGCTTCCTCGGCCAGTTCGCGCGCCGCCCCCACTACGAAGTCTTCGCCTTCAACATCCAGCAGGCCCGCCGGAACCTCCCAGAGGTCCATGCCCACGGGGTGCCGGTACTGCTTCAACAGCAGGACCTGGCCCTCGGCGTTCATGGGCAGGACGGCTACGGCGCCGGGATGGTCGATGTAATCGCGGGTGAGGGCGTCCCCGGCGTCCGAGAGCTGGAAGGTGTCGCTGACTACATCCCAGATCCTGCCCTGGTAGACCTTCTCCGTTGACAAAAGACGGCGCGGGCTTGGTGCATCCGAAACCTGTTTGGCAGGGGTGGCTTCAGGTGTACCAGGCATCGCGCCGTCCTTTGTGTGTTCTATCGACTACTTAGCGGTAACGGTACCCGATGCCGCATGTTCGCCGGCCGGGGGCACAGCCGTGTCGGCAACGCCCTCCTGGCCTGCACCCTGGCCGCCCGCGTTCCGGTGGCCTACGTTCTGGTGGTCAAGTGCAGCCTTGACCAGGCCGGCGAACAGCGGGTGCGGGCGGGTGGGCCGCGAGCTCAGCTCGGGATGGGCCTGCGTGGCCACGTAGTACGGGTGCACGTCGGCGGGCAGCTCAACGAATTCCACCAGCTTGCCGTCCGGGGAAGTGCCGGAGAAGACCAGGCCCTTGTCCGCAATCTGCTGGCGGTACTTGTTGTTCACCTCGTAGCGGTGCCGGTGGCGTTCGCTCACGGTGGTCTTGCCGTAGGTTCCGGCGATGACCGAGCCTTCATCCAGTTTGGCTTCGTACAGTCCAAGGCGCATGGTGCCGCCCAGGTCGCCGCGGCCTTCCACGTACTCCAGCTGCTCCTCCATGGTGGCGATCACCGGGTACTTGGAGTCCGGCTCGAATTCGCTGGAGGAGGCACCCTCCAGGCCCACCACGTTGCGGGCGTACTCGATCACCATGCACTGCAGGCCGAGGCACAGGCCCAGCACGGGCAGCTTGGTTTCGCGGGCAAACTTCAGGGCGCCGAGCTTGCCTTCGAGTCCACGGATGCCGAAGCCGCCGGGAACGCAGATGGCGTCCACGCCGTCGAGGGCCTTGACGGCGCCTTCGCGGGTCTCGCATTCGTCCGACGGGACCCAGCGGATCTTGACCTTGGCCTCGTTGGCGAAGCCGCCGGCACGCAGCGCTTCGGTGACCGAGAGGTAGGCGTCAGGCAGGTCGATGTACTTGCCCACCAAGGCAATCTCGACGTGGTGCTTGGGGTTGTGGACGGCTTCAAGCAGCTTGTCCCAGCTGGTCCAGTCAACGTCCTTGAAGGGCAGGTCAAGGGCCCGGACGATGTAGGAGTCAAGGCCCTGTCCGTGCAGGGTCTTGGGGATGTCGTAGATGCTGGGGGCGTCCGCGGCGTTCACCACGGCGTCGATATCGACGTCGCACATGCGGCCGATCTTCTCCCGCATGGCCTCCGGCACTTCACGGTCCGAACGGATCACGATCGCCTCGGGCTGGATGCCGATGGACCGCAGCGCGGCCACGGAGTGCTGGGTGGGCTTGGTCTTCAGCTCCTGCGAGGGGCCAATGTACGGCACCAGGGAGACGTGCAGGAAGAACACGTTTCCGCGGCCGATGTCCTGGCGGACCTGGCGGGCGGATTCGAGGAACGGCTGGGATTCGATGTCGCCAACGGTGCCGCCGATTTCGGTGATGATGACGTCCGGGGCGTTCTTGCCCTCGGCGGGCAAACGCATGCGGCGCTTGATCTCATCCGTGATGTGCGGGATGACCTGGACGGTGTCCCCCAGGTACTCGCCGCGGCGTTCCTTGGCAATCACCGTGGAGTACACCTGGCCGGTGGTGACGTTCGCGGACCCCTCGAGGTTTTCATCAAGGAAGCGCTCGTAGTGCCCGATGTCCAGGTCCGTTTCGGCGCCGTCGTCTGTGACGAAGACCTCGCCGTGCTGGAAGGGGTTCATTGTGCCCGGATCCACGTTCAGGTAGGGATCGAGCTTCTGCATTGTCACGGACAGGCCGCGTGCCCGGAGCAGGTGACCAAGGCTGGACGCCGTCAGTCCCTTACCAAGCGAGGACGCCACACCGCCGGTGACAAAGATGTGCTTCGTCGTCTTGGAGGAGCCCGGGAACCGGGAATTTACACGGGAATTTGATCGCTGCACCACGGAATTCGAGCCTATCATCAATTCGTCCGTCCCGTGGTTGTCCCTGTCAGGCCCGCTGGGGCAGGAGCTTGGCGTCATCCAGCAGTTCCTGGGCGTGGGCCTGCGCGGTTTCGGAGTCTTCCTGGCCGGCCAGCATCCGGGCGAGCTCACGGACCCGCTCCGGACCGTCGAGGAGGCGGACGTCACTGGAGGTGAACCCGGTGGCGGTGCCGCCGTCGGCTCCCCTGACGGAAGTCTTGGTGACGGTGATGTGCTGGTCCGCGAACGCTGCCACCTGCGGCAGGTGCGTGACCACCAGCACCTGCACGTGGCGTGCCAGCATGGCCAGGCGGCGGCCGATCTCGACGGCGGCGCGGCCGCCCACGCCGGCGTCCACCTCGTCGAAGACGAAGGTGGGGACGGGATCGACGGCGGCAAGCACCACTTCGATGGCCAGCATGACGCGGGACAGCTCACCGCCGGACGCCCCCTTGCCCAGCGGCCGGGCCGGGGCGCCCGAATGCGGCCGCAGCAGGAAGCTGATGTCGTCCGCGCCGTGCGGGCCCAGCTGACCGGTCGGCTCGAGGTTGATCACCAGCGTGGCATCGGCCATGGCCAGGGCCTTGAGCTCCGCACTGACGCGGCCGGACAGGTCCTTTGCGGCCTTGGCGCGGATCTTGCTGATGCCCGCTGCCTGCTTCTTCAGCTCCGCCTCGGCGCGGACCACCTCAGCGTCCAGGGCCTCGATGCGGGACGAGTCGTCCTGGAGCTCGTCGAAGCGGACGCGCGCCTGCTCCGCCCACTCCAGCACCTCGTCGATGGTGGGGGCGTATTTCCGGACCAGTTTGGCCAGCGCAGCGCGCCGGTCCTCGATCTCGGCCAGCCGCTCCGGGCCCTCGGAGTCCAGGCTGGCCTGGTAGCTGGCCAGCTCGGCGGCGATGTCAGTAAGCAGGAAGCCCACCTCGGCCAGCCGGGCGGCTGCGGAGCCCAGCTGCGCATCGTGCTCGGACACGTGCTCCAGGGTCCGCTTGGCGGAGTCCACCAATGTGGTGGCGTCACCGGCTTCACCAAAGTCCTCGGCAATGAGTGCCTGGTGGGCGGTGCTCGCGGCGATCCGCAGTTCCTCCACGTTGGCAAGCTTCACGGCCTCGGCCTTCAGGAGCTCATCCTCCCCCGGCTGCGGATCCACCTCGTCAATCTCGGCAAGGGCAGCCTCCAGGGATTCAGCTTCGCGGAGCCTGTCGCGGGCGGCGCTGCGGAGGTTGTCCAGCTCGGCCTGGCTGGACTTCCACCGGCCATACAGCTCCTGGTAGGCGGCCAGTGGACCGGCCAGGTTGTCGCCGGCGAACTTGTCCAGGGCTTCACGCTGCGCCGTGGCGCTCTTGAGCCGGATCTGGTCCGACTGTCCGTGCACCACCACCAGGGTCTCGCCGATCTCAGCCAGTACGCCCACAGGTGCAGCACGGCCGCCCAGGAAGGCACGGCTGCGTCCATCCGCACCAAGGCGCCGGGCCAGGATCAGCTCTGCGCCGCCGTCGAACTCTTCCGCCTCGGCACCGGCGTCCAGGGCACGCGCAATGGCCGGGTGGCCGGCGTCGAGCTTCAGGACTGCTTCAGCGGTAGCACTCTTGGCGCCGCTGCGGACGGCCCCGGCATCCGAACGGGCGCCCAGCAGCAGGCCAACGGCGGTGACCACCATGGTCTTGCCGGCGCCGGTTTCGCCGGTTACGACGCTCAGTCCAGGGCCGAGCGGAAGCGTTGCGTCGGTGATGACGCCCAGATCGCGGATTCTCAGTTCTTCAAGCATGGATTCACTTTGCAGTCGACGGATCGGGATCGCTGTCGGAGTTCTCCACATGCGGCACGGGCAGCGGCGGCATGGGCCGCGGCGTCCGCACAATGGGGATGGGGCCGGTGTGCACGGCGTCGGACTTGGGTACCGGCCCGCGCCAGCCGTGGATAGGCAGCTCGAACTTGCGGACCAGCCGGGCGGAGAACGGCGTCTGGTGGGTGCGGGCCAGCCGGACAGGAGTGGCGGACTTGGTCACTTCCACGCGGGCTCCCGGCGGCAGGTCCACCGAGCGCCGTCCGTCGCACCACAACACGCCCTGGGCGTCGGTCCGGCCCAGCACCTCCACTGCAAGCTTCGACCTGGGCGACACCACCAGGGGCTTGGCGAAGAGTGCATGGGCGCTGATGGGCACAATGACCAGGGCCTCCACCTCCGGCCAGACCACCGGACCGCCCGCCGAGAACGCGTAGGCCGTGGATCCGGTGGGGGTGGCCAGCACGATGCCGTCTGAGCCGAAGGACGTCAGCGGGCGCTCGTCCACCTCGGTCACGACTTCGAGCATGCGTTCGCGGTTGGCCTTCTCGATGGCGGCCTCGTTTAAAGCCCAGGTGTGCCAAATCTTCTGGCCGCGGACCCAGACCTGGACATCGATGGTCATCCGCTCTTCAACCGTGTACTCGCGGCTGGCAACCCACTCCACGGTCTGGGCAAGGTCCGCCCGCTCGCTTTCGGCCAGGAAGCCCACGTGGCCCAGGTTGACGCCCAGCAGCGGCACATCCACCTCACGGACCAGTTCGGCGGCCCGCAGGATGGTGCCGTCACCGCCAAGGACCATGACGAGTTCCACATCGGGCAGCTGGACGTGGTCGTGGAGGACCTCCACCGGCTGGGCCAGGTGCCCAAAGAACCTTTCCATGTCCCCCAGTTCGGACTCCTGCATCACGGGGACCATGCCGGAGGCGTGCAGCAGGGCGCAGGCTTCCCAGGCGGCTTTCAGTGATTCCTCGCGGCCGGTGTGGGCAAGGACCAGTACACGCCTGCTCATCAGGTTCCGCTCTCTAGTGGTTAGGCCAGATTTGTCCGAGCAACGCAGCGGCTGCTGCCTCTCGCTCTTCGATCTTAGGCAAGTCTTTGCTGATCCTGCGTTTTATCCACAGGAAGTATTCGACGTTTCCGTCCTGCCCCGGCAGCGGACTGGCCGCCAGCCCGCAAAGGTCCAGGCCGGCGTCGAGCGCTGCCCCGGCCACCTTCTCCACGGCCATCCGCCGCTCACGCTCCGAGTTGACCACGCCGGTGCGGCCCAGGCGGTCCTTGCCGATCTCGAACTGGGGCTTGACCATCAGCACCAGGTCGCCGCCGGGTTCGGTGCAGCCGGCCAGTGGCTGGACCACGAGGGTGAGGGAAATAAAGGACAGGTCGGCGACGGTCAGCGCTGCCGGGCCGCCAATGTCTTCCGGAGCCATGTACCTGACGTTCATGCCTTCATGGACGTCCACGCGGGGGTCGTCGCGGAGGTGCGGCACCAGCTGGCCGTGTCCGACGTCGACAGCCACCACGTGCGCGGCACCCCGCCGAAGCAGGACATCGGTAAAGCCCCCGGTGGAGGCGCCGGCGTCCAGGCACCTCTTGCCCGCCACCGAAACTTGGGGGAAGGCGTCGAGGGCCCCGGCCAGCTTATGGCCCGCGCGGCTGGCGTAGCTGTCCTGGTCATCGTGTTCGACGGCGAGGTCCCGGCTGTCATCAACCTGGAGGGAGGCCTTGGCGAGGACCTGGCCACCGGAGCTGACCTTGCCTTCGGCGATGAGCGTCGCGGCATGGGTGCGCGACCTCGCCAGCCCGCGTGCCACCAGTGCCTGGTCGAGGCGAACCGGCATCAGGCTGCACCCCCGGCGGGACCGGGCAGTGTGGAGCCGGTCCCGGTGGGGGCGGTCTCTGCGGGATCAGCACTTGCGGGATCGGCGTCTGCGGGATCGGTGCCTGCGGGATCGGCGTTGAGGGCGGCCAGCAGTTCATCGTGGAGGTCGTCGTAGACGGTCCCGTGGTCCGGGACAGGGAGCCCGGGCATGTCGAAAAGCCTGGCTACGGCCTGCGCAACCTGCGGATCGGTGAGGTCCATCCCACCTGGCTGCGGCCACTCCGGGGCCGGCTGGGCTGTCGCGTCGTCCGGTTCGGTCAGCTCAGTCATTCAACCAGTCTAGTGATCCAGCCACACCAGCTTGGGCGCCTTCGGGGCTGCGGCGTCCGGCGTCGCCGCCCACCAGGCCGCACATGCGGCCCGCCAGGAGTCGAGCTGGTCCTGGCTGCCAATGATGCCCACGGCTCCGTTGGCCACGCGCGCGGTTGACTGGCCGCACGTATACGTGCCGTCGTCGTGCGTCACTTCGGGGTACGGGCGGTGCAGGCCGGCCAGGTTTTCGATGATGTAGTTGGGCCGTTCCGCAGACCTCGCGGCCAGAATGGTTTCGCGCGTGTCGACGCCGGTCAGGACAGCAACGGTGGCAAAGCCCGCGTTGTTGCCGCCCAGGATGTCCGTGTCCAGCCGGTCGCCGACCACCAGGGGACGCTCGGCCCCGAGGCGCTTGGCTGCCGAATGGAACAGCGGAGCTTCGGGCTTTCCAGCAACCTTGGGCTGCTGCCCCGTGGCAGCAGCGACAGCGGCAACCAAGGTGCCATTTCCCGGGGCGATGCCACGCGCCTGGGGAATGGACATGTCCGTGTTGGTGGCCACCCAAAGCGCCCCGGCGGACACCACGTAGGTGGCCTCTGCCAGGTCCTTCCAGCCGATGGTTGGGCTGAAACCCTGGACGACCGCGACCGGTTCCTCCGCCTGGCTGCCCACCGGCACCAGGCCCACCAGTTCAATTTCGCGGGCAAGCGCCGTGCTGCCCGTGATGAGGATCCTGGACCCTGGTGGAAGCAGCGAGGCCAGGAGCTCGGCTGCCGCCTGCGAGGAACTGACCACCTGGTTGTCCTCGGCGGGGGCACCAAGCTCACGGAGATGCGCTGCCACCTCCGCCGGGGAGCGGGAGGCGTTGTTCGTCACATAGCCCAGGCCGATACCCAGGCCGGAGAGCTGCTGCAGTGAATCCACAGCTCCGGGAATGGCGTGGGGCCCGGCATAGACCACGCCGTCCAGGTCGGCGAGCAGTGCGTCGAAGCGGGAAACCAGTGAAACGTCACTCATGCTTGTCAGTCTTCCCGGCGTTCTTCATCATGCTGGGTGGCACCGCTGTCCTCCGCTTCGGCATCACCGGCAGCTTCGGAATCCAGCTCGTCCCGTTCCACCGAGTCCTGGTCCGATTCGGCGTCGTCGGAGACGAAGTAGTCGGCGTCCTGGTCGTCCAGGTTGCTGTCCTGGGCTGCTTCCGCTTCGGTAGCGCGGGTGCTTTCAGCTTCGGCGTCTGCGTCACCGGCGGTGGGGGTTTCAGCGGGAGCTTCGGTTTCGGCGGCGCCGGAGGCACGCTCCAGCAGCCGGCGTCGCTCAGCCTCTTCCCGTGCCTCTTCTTCCTCGTCCCAGCCGAGGTCGATGATTTCGGGTTCCTGGTCCGCACCCTGGCCCAGCGCGTTTTCTGCCACGACCGCCTGGCGGTTCCACTTTTCCGACTCTTCCTGGCGTCCCACCGCTGCAAGTGCATCGGCGTAGGCACGGAAGAGTCGCGGACTGTAGGAGAAGGCACGGTTGATGTCCAGCTGCGGAATCTCCAGTTCCGCTACTGCCGCGTCCAGCTGGCCCAGATCGGTCCGTGCACCGGCTGCCACGATTGCCAGTTCCACCTTGCCGGGCGCGTCAAGGTCCCGGGCTTCCTCCGAGCGGGCAACATCGAGGGCACGGTCGGGGCGCCCCAGGCCACGCTCGCAGTCGGCCATCACGGGGAGGTGCACGTTGGAACCACTGATCCGGCGGAAGGTGCGGAACTCGCGGAGTGCCTCACCGTAATGGCCGGCAGCATAGGCCGTCAGGCCAACGGCCTCGCGGACGGCTGCGAGCCGTCCGCCACGACGACTGGCGGCGAGGGCGTGCTGGAAGGCAAGCTCGGGCTCGTCGTCGATAAGGCGGCCGGCCATCACCAGGTGACGGGCAACCCACTCTGCGCTCTTGGGCTCAAGGGTCTTGATCTGGTGGTGCGTGGCTCGGTCCAGTTCCTTGCCCGTGACGTCCTCATCGATCTCGGGTGAGCGTTCCCGGTCAGGGCGGTTGGCGCTGCGAAGGTCTGCGGCGTTGGGCACGCGGACAGGGCGCTCCTCCTGGCGGTCGCGGCCAAAGCCGCGGGGGCCGGAGCCGCCACGACCTGATTCGGCCCGGGAGTCGCCGCGGTCGAAGCTGCGCGGTGCGCGATCCTGCCTGTCACCAAACGGCTTGCGGTTCTCGCCACCGAAGCCGCGGCGGTCGCCTTCGCCTTCGCGGCGCGGACGGTCACCGAAAGGCTTCCGGTCACGGTCACCACCGCCAAAGCTGCGGCGGTCGCCCTCACCGTCACGGCGCGGACGGTCACCAAAGGGCTTACGATCACGGTCGCCGAAAGGCTTCCGGTCACGGTCCCCGAAAGGCTTACGATCACCGCCACCAGTACCACCGGTGAAACCACGACGGTCACCCTCACCGTCACGGCGCGGACGGTCACCAAACGGCTTACGATCACGATCACCGAAAGGCTTACGATCACCGCCACCAGTACCACCGGTGAAACCGCGACGGTCACCCTCGCCGTCGCGGCGGGGACGGTCACCAAACGGCTTACGATCACGATCACCGAAAGGCTTCCGCTCACCGCCACCAGTACCACCGGTGAAACCGCGACGGTCACCCTCGCCGTCGCGGCGGGGACGGTCACCAAACGGCTTACGATCACGATCACCGAAAGGCTTCCGCTCACCGCCGGCCCCGGAACCGCCGCGGGAGGGGCTGTTGCCGTCGCGGTCGGAGCGGGACCGGAATCCGCGGGGATCCCCGCCGGAGTTGTTGTTGCCGCGGAACGCGCCGCGGTCGTTGCCGCGGTTGCCCCCGTTGTGCTCGGCCATATGGATTCCTCCTGTTGTGAGCCGACCACTGGCGCAACTGCAGCCGCTCGTTTCGTTTCCTACGCAACCCGAAATCAAGCGCTTCGAAGTCCGTACATCTTCATCAATTCTAGTGGAGCCGCGAAATCCCAAGGGACAGCGGGCCCCTTGGGAGCGGTATCGTGGCCATCTTCACAGGCGACGCCCCATCACATCCTGCCCGTTTCCGCGGGATGCGCCATCACATCCTGCCCGTTCGCCGGCCACGCCTCATCACTTCGTGAGAGTCTTCTGTCGTGGCGCGGGACGTGGTGTCGCGTCACCGGTGGGGGAGGAAAGCTGATGTCGCGTCACCCATAACCGCACAGGACGTGGTGTCGCGTCACCGGTGGGGGAGGAAAGCTGATGTCGCGTCACCCATAACCGCACAGGACGTGGTGTCGCGTCTGCGGTGAGGGGACGAAAGCTGATGGCGCGTCACGGGGCCCAGGTGCGGGATCGCGTTGTGGTGTTGGTGGGTTAAATACTTTGGTGTTGGTGGGTTAAATGTGGGAGGCCCCAACCTGGTGGTTGGGGCCTCGACCAATGTGTGTCCGGCGGTGACCTACTCTCCCACACCCTCCCGGGTGCAGTACCATCGGCGCTGTGGGTCTTAGCTTCCGGGTTCGGAATGGGACCGGGCGTTTCCCCCACGCTATGACCGCCGTAACCCTTGTACCCGCCCGCCCGGTGTTTTGTTCGGGGGTGGGAAGTCTGGTGGTTACAACATTGTGGTGTTGTTATTCAGTTGTGGTGGTTCCGTGCCGTGACAACCCCGGTGTTGGGGGGTTGTTGGTTGGGAACCACATAGTGGACGCAAGCAGAGTTTGTATGTATCTGTGTGGTGTAAGTTGTTGGCCTATTAGTACCGGTCAGCTTCACGAGTCGTTAGTCCTCGCTTCCACATCCGGCCTATCAACCCAGTGGTCTGGCTGGGGGCCTCTCACACCCGAGGGTGTATGGAAATCTCATCTCGAAGCGAGCTTCCCGCTTAGATGCTTTCAGCGGTTATCCCATCCGAACGTAGCTAATCAGCGGTGCACTTGGCAGTACAACTGACACACCAGAGGTTCGTCCGTCCCGGTCCTCTCGTACTAAGGACAGCCCTTCTCAAATTTCCTGCGCGCGCAGCGGATAGGGACCGAACTGTCTCACGACGTTCTAAACCCAGCTCGCGTACCGCTTTAATGGGCGAACAGCCCAACCCTTGGGACCTACTCCAGCCCCAGGATGCGACGAGCCGACATCGAGGTGCCAAACCATGCCGTCGATATGGACTCTTGGGCAAGATCAGCCTGTTATCCCCGAGGTACCTTTTATCCGTTGAGCGACGGCCATTCCACAATGTACCGCCGGATCACTAGTCCCGACTTTCGTCCCTGCTCGAGATGTCTCTCTCACAGTCAAGCTCCCTTGTGCACTTACACTCGACACCTGATTGCCAACCAGGCTGAGGGAACCTTTGGGCGCCTCCGTTACTTTTTAGGAGGCAACCGCCCCAGTTAAACTACCCATCAGGCACTGTCCCTGACCCGGATTACGGGCCGAAGTTAGATGTCCAAAGTGACCAGAGTGGTATTTCAACGATGACTCCACCCGAACTGGCGTCCGGGCTTCAACGTCTCCCACCTATCCTACACAAGCCACTCCGAACACCAATACCAAACTATAGTAAAGGTCTCGGGGTCTTTCCGTCCTGCTGCGCGTAACGAGCATCTTTACTCGTACTGCAATTTCGCCGAGTTTATGGTTGAGACAGCGGGGAAGTCGTTACTCCATTCGTGCAGGTCGGAACTTACCCGACAAGGAATTTCGCTACCTTAGGATGGTTATAGTTACCACCGCCGTTTACTGGGGCTTAAATTCTCAGCTTCGCCTTGCGGCTAACCGGTCCTCTTAACCTTCCAGCACCGGGCAGGAGTCAGTCCGTATACATCGTCTTGCGACTTCGCACGGACCTGTGTTTTTAGTAAACAGTCGCTTCCCCCTGGTCTCTGCGGCCCCGATCCCCTCCACACCGCAAAGGGTGTATCAAGGTTGGGGCCCCCCTTCTCCCGAAGTTACGGGGGCATTTTGCCGAGTTCCTTAACCATAATTCTCTCGATCGCCTTGGTATTCTCTACCTGATCACCTGTGTCGGTTTGGGGTACGGGCGGCTAAAACCTCGCGTCGATGCTTTTCTCGGCAGCATAGGATCACCAAATCCCCCCAAACGGGGGTCCCATCAGATCTCAGGCACCATGAGTGGCGGATTTGCCTACCACTCGCCCTACATCCTTAGACCGGGACAACCATCGCCCGGCTCGGCTACCTTCCTGCGTCACACCTGTTAATACGCTTGCCTCCCGGGATCAGGTCCTGCGCTCCACCAAAACCCTCACACCACAAGGGCGCTCGGGCAGGCTTCGGGCAGTTAGTATCCCCCGCTCAGCATGGGCGGTTTTTCGCCGGTACGGGAATATCAACCCGTTGTCCATCGACTACGCCTGTCGGCCTCGCCTTAGGTCCCGACTTACCCAGGGCAGATTAGCTTGACCCTGGAACCCTTGATCATTCGGCGGACGGGTTTCTCACCCGTCTTTCGCTACTCATGCCTGCATTCTCACTCGTGTAGGCTCCACCGCTGGTTTACACCGCGACTTCACCGCCCACACGACGCTCCCCTACCCATCCACACGCCTGAACCACAAGGGCTTAGCTAAAATGTGAATGCCACAACTTCGGCGGTGTACTTGAGCCCCGCTACATTGTCGGCGCGGAATCACTTGACCAGTGAGCTATTACGCACTCTTTTAAGGGTGGCTGCTTCTAAGCCAACCTCCTGGTTGTCTGGGCAACTCCACATCCTTTCCCACTTAGCACACGCTTAGGGGCCTTAGTTGGTGGTCTGGGCTGTTTCCCTCTCGACTATGAAGCTTATCCCCCACAGTCTCACTGCTGCGCTCTCACTTACCGGCATTCGGAGTTTGGCTGACGTCAGTAACCTTGTAGGGCCCATTAGCCATCCAGTAGCTCTACCTCCAGCAAGAAACACGCAACGCTGCACCTAAATGCATTTCGGGGAGAACCAGCTATCACGAAGTTTGATTGGCCTTTCACCCCTACCCACAGCTCATCCCCTCCATTTTCAACTGAAGTGGGTTCGGTCCTCCACGACGTCTTACCGTCGCTTCAACCTGGCCATGGGTAGATCACTTCGCTTCGGGTCTAGATCACGCCACTCACACGCCCTATTCAGACTCGCTTTCGCTACGGCTGCCCCACACGGGTTAACCTCGCGACGTAACACTAACTCGCAGGCTCATTCTTCAAAAGGCACGCCGTCACCAGAATCAGACTGGCTCCGACGGATTGTAAGCACACGGTTTCAGGTACTGTTTCACTCCCCTCCCGGGGTACTTTTCACCTTTCCCTCACGGTACTGGTCCGCTATCGGTCATTAGGGAGTATTTAGGCTTATCAGGTGGTCCTGACAGATTCGCACGGGATTTCTCGGGCCCCGTACTACTTGGGATACTCTCACAGGCGGTACAAACACATTACGGTTACGGGACTAACACCCTCTCTGGCCGGCCTTTCAAAACCGTTCACCTATGCGCGCACATCACACCCCACCAGCCCGGCAGAACTGGTATGGAAAGTCCCACAACCCCGACCATGCAACGCCCGCCGGCTATCACACATGGAACGGTTTAGCCTGATCCGCGTTCGCTCGCCACTACTAACGGAATCACTATTGTTTTCTCTTCCTGCGGGTACTGAGATGTTTCACTTCCCCGCGTTCCCCCCACGCACCCTATGTGTTCAGGTACGGGTCACCGAGTCACTCGCGCGCTCGGCGGGGTTTCCCCATTCGGACACCCTGGGATCACAGTCCGGTTATCGACTCCCCCAGGCTTATCGCAGATTCCTACGTCCTTCTTCGGCTCCTAATGCCAAGGCATCCACCGTGTGCTCTTAAAAACTTGACCACAAAGATCAAAAACATTTCTCGAGAGAACCACAGAAACCAACCACACCCCAACACCCAAAGGGCATCAACAGCGCAGCCAGATCCAGGTTCATTAATCTTGGAAATTGCTTCTTATACAAGATGCTCGCGTCCACTATGTAGTTCTCAAACAACAACCCCACACCACACACCCCACACACCCAAACAGGCGCACGGAACGTCACGGCAGGGAAACCAGAAACAAACAAACCCAGGGGAAAACCCCCGGCCCTGTTGCCTCAGGACCCAACAGTGTGCCAAACACAAAACCACGCATCCCCCCGCCCCACCGTTCCAGAACCATCACTGGCTCGTACTAGACAAGACAAAAAAACACGCAGCCGCTATTTGTTGATATTCCACCCATGAGCACCCGCCACGGAACAATCGTCCATGCTGCGGGCTTGCTTCCTGACAACCCCCCACACCGGCATTCACCAGCACAGAAGAGTTGGAGGTGCTCCTTAGAAAGGAGGTGATCCAGCCGCACCTTCCGGTACGGCTACCTTGTTACGACTTAGTCCCAATCGCCAGTCCCACCTTCGACAGCTCCCTCCCACAAGGGGTTAGGCCACCGGCTTCGGGTGTTACCAACTTTCGTGACTTGACGGGCGGTGTGTACAAGGCCCGGGAACGTATTCACCGCAGCGTTGCTGATCTGCGATTACTAGCGACTCCGACTTCATGGGGTCGAGTTGCAGACCCCAATCCGAACTGAGACCGGCTTTTTGGGATTAGCTCCACCTCACAGTATCGCAACCCTTTGTACCGGCCATTGTAGCATGCGTGAAGCCCAAGACATAAGGGGCATGATGATTTGACGTCGTCCCCACCTTCCTCCGAGTTGACCCCGGCAGTCTCCTATGAGTCCCCACCATCACGTGCTGGCAACATAGAACGAGGGTTGCGCTCGTTGCGGGACTTAACCCAACATCTCACGACACGAGCTGACGACAACCATGCACCACCTGTAAACCAGCCCCAAAGGGGAAACCACATTTCTGCAGCGGTCCGGTTCATGTCAAGCCTTGGTAAGGTTCTTCGCGTTGCATCGAATTAATCCGCATGCTCCGCCGCTTGTGCGGGCCCCCGTCAATTCCTTTGAGTTTTAGCCTTGCGGCCGTACTCCCCAGGCGGGGCACTTAATGCGTTAGCTACGGCGCGGAAAACGTGGAATGTCCCCCACACCTAGTGCCCAACGTTTACGGCATGGACTACCAGGGTATCTAATCCTGTTCGCTCCCCATGCTTTCGCTCCTCAGCGTCAGTTAATGCCCAGAGACCTGCCTTCGCCATCGGTGTTCCTCCTGATATCTGCGCATTTCACCGCTACACCAGGAATTCCAGTCTCCCCTACATCACTCTAGTCTGCCCGTACCCACCGCAGATCCGGAGTTGAGCCCCGGACTTTCACGGCAGACGCGACAAACCGCCTACGAGCTCTTTACGCCCAATAATTCCGGATAACGCTTGCGCCCTACGTATTACCGCGGCTGCTGGCACGTAGTTAGCCGGCGCTTCTTCTGCAGGTACCGTCACTTACGCTTCTTCCCTACTGAAAGAGGTTTACAACCCGAAGGCCGTCGTCCCTCACGCGGCGTCGCTGCATCAGGCTTTCGCCCATTGTGCAATATTCCCCACTGCTGCCTCCCGTAGGAGTCTGGGCCGTGTCTCAGTCCCAGTGTGGCCGGTCACCCTCTCAGGCCGGCTACCCGTCGTCGCCTTGGTAGGCCATTACCCCACCAACAAGCTGATAGGCCGCGAGTCCATCCAAAACCACAAAAGCTTTCCACCAACCACCATGCGATGGAAGGTCATATCCGGTATTAGACCCAGTTTCCCAGGCTTATCCCAGAGTCAAGGGCAGGTTACTCACGTGTTACTCACCCGTTCGCCACTAATCCACCAGCAAGCTGGCATCATCGTTCGACTTGCATGTGTTAAGCACGCCGCCAGCGTTCATCCTGAGCCAGGATCAAACTCTCCGTTGAAGTAAAACAAAAACAGACACAACCACAACCACCGGAAATAACGGCAGAAACAGCTGCACAAAATTTGAAACCAGCTAAAAACACCATGCACACCACGGGGTGGCGGCACAGCACAATCAACCAATTACATACATAATCGGTATCAACAAACTTGGCACACTATTGAGTTCTCAAACAACAGACACATTCGAATATTCCCGGAAACAATTCGAAAGAATTTCTTTTCCGTATTTCTTCGCTGCGATGTTTCCATCTTATTTCATTCATATTCACTTTCGCAAATCCGGATTTTCTTCCGGAATTCACTCGGTGGGATGAATCCGCCCAGCACAACGGGAAGCAATTTCTCCAATTCCACGCGGTGCGCGGCAAGAATTGCTTCTCATAAGTTGGGGGTTTGTCACCACTCAGCGGCGGCGACTCAGAAAACAATACACGCCCCCCAGCGGCCGTGCAAATCGGCCGCCGAAGGGCGTGCATACGGACCGTGAAGGTGCTAGGGAACCAGCACCTCAACAGTGGCCAGGTTCTTCTTGCCCCGGCGCAGGAGCAGGTACTGGCCGTGCAACAGTTCAGACTCGGAGATCACGGCCTCCGGATCTGACACCTTCGCGTTGTTCACGTAGGCACCTCCTTCACCAACGGTGCGCCGGGCGGCGGACTTGCTTTCCGATAGACCGGACGCCACCAGCAGGTCGACGATCCCCATCCCGTCCACCTGCACCGTGGCCGAAGGAAGTTCGGAGGTAGCCGCCTGGAGCGTTGCCTTGTCCAATGCGGCCAGGTCGCCGTTGCCGAAAAGCGCCGCTGAAGCGGCGATGACTTTTTCGGTGGCGTCCACGCCGTGCACCAGTGAGGTCACTTCGAAGGCCAGCTTCCGCTGTCCTTCCCTGGCAAAGGGACGCTCGGCCACGGAAACCGCGATCTCTTCGATCTCGGCCCGGGTGAGGAACGTGAACACCTTGAGCCGGTCCACAACGTCGGCGTCGGCGGTGTTGAGCCAGAACTGGTAGAAGGCGTACGGGCTGCACATGCCCGCGTCCAGCCAGATGGCGTTGCCCTCGCTCTTGCCGAACTTGGTTCCGTCGGAGTTGGTGATGAGGGGAGTTCCCAGGGCGTGGACGCTCTTGCCCTCCACCTTGCGGATCAGGTCGGTACCGCTGGTGAGGTTGCCCCACTGGTCCGAACCACCGGTCTGCAGCACACAGCCGTAGTCGCGGTAGAGCTGCAGGTAGTCCATGCCCTGCAGGATCTGGTAGCTGAACTCGGTGTAGCTGATGCCCTCGTCGGAGTTGAGGCGGGATGCCACGGCGTCCTTGCGCAGCATCGTTCC
The DNA here is from genome assembly GCF_059492155.1 of Pseudarthrobacter sp. Pseusp20. Taxonomy (NCBI): domain Bacteria; kingdom Bacillati; phylum Actinomycetota; class Actinomycetes; order Micrococcales; family Micrococcaceae; genus Pseudarthrobacter; species Pseudarthrobacter sp. Pseusp20. Next base: position 1,912,814 of record NZ_CP168521.1, on the reverse strand, counting down.
AACCCTGAAGTGCTTGCCCACTTCACGCAGGAAGTCGATGGCGCTCAAGGGCGCCGTCCAGTCCAGGTTGTTTACGATCCTGGCAGCGTTGTCACCCTCGAAGCTGAGGAAGCGGCTGACCTGGGCCTGCAGGTAGCCCACCCACTCCGCCACCGTGTCCTTGGTGTTCAGGGTTCGTTCAGCGGTGGGGCGGGGATCGCCGATCATACCCGTGGAGCCGCCAACGAGTCCCAGTGGCTTGTGCCCGGCCAGCTGCAGCCGCCGCATGACCAGGAGCTGGACGAGGTTTCCCAGGTGCAGGCTCGGGGCGGTGGGGTCGAAACCGCAATAGTATGTGACCGGCCCGTCGGCGAGGAGCTTCTCAAGCTCTGCTTCGTCGGTGGACACATGGACCAGCCCACGCCACTTCAGTTCCTGCCAAATGTTGGCGAAAGTGGGATCGTTGCGCTGCGGTTCGAGGTTGTTCAGTTCTGGCACGCTTCCTAAGTTAGCAGTAACGCCCGGCGCCGGGTCAGCCAGCAATCCCGGCAGGCACGGGTTGCGAGGCAATCAGCCGCAGGCGCTGTGTTGCACGTGTCATGGCTACGTACAGGTCCCCCACCTTGCCGTGCTCATGGTTGAGCATGACGGATGGTTCCAGGACCACCACGCCGTCGAACTCCAGGCCCTTGGCCTCGCGCGGGCTGATCACCACGATGTCCTGCTCGTAGCTGCCGGCGCCGGTGCCGATCCGTCGCCCATACACGGCACGCAGTGCTGCTGTGGCCCGGGGCAGGAGGTCACCATCGGCGATCACGGCGAGCAGGCCGCCGTCGAGCGCGTCAAGTTCTTCCGGGAGGACCTCCACGAGCCGGCCGACCACCGCGCCGTTCCCTACTTCGTCGATGATGGGCGCCCAGCGCCCCTCACGAACGGCCTTGGGCGCGGAAACCACAAGGCCCGCCGCGTTGGCCATCCTGACGGCGGCTTCGGCGATCTGCGAGGGCGTGCGGTAGTTGACGGTCAGCTCCTCCAGCTGCCAGCGGTCACCGAACAGCGGAGCAAGCGCCCCCTGCCACGAGTTGGCTCCGGCCACGGAGCTGGTCTGCGCGATGTCGCCCACAATGGTGAAGGACTTCAGCGGGCAGCGCCGGACCAGGAGCCGCCACTGCATGGGTGAGAGTTCCTGCGCCTCATCCACCACGATGTGCCCGAAGGCCCAGGTGCGGTCGCTCGTTGCGCGTTCGGCAGCGGTTTGCCGCCCTTCCTGTTCCTGGTTCTGCTCGGCCAGTTCCTCCGCGGACATCAGGGGGTCCACGCCGGCGGCCTGCATGTTGACCAGGGTCTGCTTGGCGTTGGCAAGGTCGCGGGCACGGTCATGCTCCTGCTGGGCCAGTCCGCGCCCGGCGGCCGGGTCCAGCTCGCCGAGCAGTTCGGCGGCCTCGTCCAGCAGCGGCACGTCCGATTCCGTCCACGGGGCATCCGCGGGACGCTGCAGCAGCGCCCGCTGGGCCGGGGTCAGGTTGGGGGTGCAGAATTCCAGCACCTCCGGCTTGCTGAACAGATCCGAGATCAGCTTCTCCGGCGTCATGGGCATCCAGCACAGGTTCAGCGCAATCCGCACATCGCGGGCCGTTCGGACATCTTCGGCAAGGTACGAGCGGTCCGCGTTGTTGCCGAGGTTGCCGGCTTCGACGAGCTCGGTCATCTGTTCGGTCAGCTCGCGCAGCAGGATCTTCACGAACGTCACGCGTGCCTCGTTGTACGGCTTCCCGGTGGCGCGGGCACGTTCCCTTGCACGCCGGACCTGCCGGGGTGTGAGGGTGAGCTTGCGGCCGTCCACTTCAAGGATCCGGTTCTGCGCGGGGACGCGCATGCGGTTGGACACGGCGTTGGCCACGATCGCGGCCATGTCCAGGCGGCCCTTCAGGGCTGCCACGTCCGCATCTGTTTCGGGAACGGCATTGATGCCGGGCATCAGGCGGCCCACGCTGGCCATGACGACACCGGTTTCCCCGAGCGAGGGCAGCACCCGTTCGATGTACTTCATGAACGACGACGACGGCCCCACCAGGAGCACGCCGGCACTTTTGAGGCGGTCACGGTGGGTGTACAGCAGGTAGGCGGCCCGATGCAGGGCCACGGCGGTTTTGCCGGTGCCCGGCCCGCCCTGGACCACGACGGCGCCGGAAATGGAGGACCGGATGATGCGGTCCTGTTCCGACTGGATGGTGCTGACGATGTCCGACATGCGGCCGGTCCGCTTGGAGTTCAGGGCCGCGAGCAGGGCCCCTTCGCCCTGCAGCGATTCGTCGTCGGTAAGCATCCCCGCGTCCAGGACGTCGTCCTCGATCGCCTTGACGTCCCGCCCCTGCAGGATCAGGTGCCGGCGGCGGCGGACGCCCTGCCGGTCGAAGGCCGTGGCCTGGTAGAAGTGCCCGGCCTCGGGCGCACGCCAGTCCACCATCAGCCGCTGCAGGTCCTCGGTGGTAAGCCCGATGCGGCCAATGTACTGGGCTTCACCGGAGTCCAGGTCCAGGCGGCCGAACACCAGCCGGTCATCGACGGCGTCCAGCTGGGCCAGGCGGTCCTCATACAGTGCAGCGAACGCATCACGTTCCGAAACGTTCTGCATGGTGCCCACGGCTCCGGCGCGCCGGACCTGCGCCAGCTGGCGGCGCTTTTCCTCCCGGAGTTCCTCCAGCCGGGCATACAGGCCGGCTACATACTCCCGTTCGTGGGCCAATTCGGCGTCGTGCATTAACGTTCCCCTATCGCGAAAGACAGACCGTCCATTCTACAACCATTTCCGTTAACGCTTGTGAAACGTTGCAGCCGGCAGTCAACGTGCCGGCTGCTTCCGGATCCGGGGCTTGGCAGCCTTGTATTTGGAGACGGTGGGGTCGCCGGTGAGCCAGAATCGCCAGGCGTATTCCGCCGATCCCCCGGCGCCGGCCACGCCCACCCGCGGGCCCGTACTTACCGGACCGCCGGTGCAGGAGGGAAGCTCCAGGCCGAAAGGTGGAGCCAGCGCGTCCCGGCCACTGTCCGCCGTCGTCAATCCAAGCGCTTTGGCCAGGCGGGCCGGACCGCTGGCCAGGTCGGCGGGCGTTCTCGACGTCGGACGGCGCCGTTGCGCCAGTTCAAGTCCGTCCACCACCTCCCCTGCCCGCAGCAACAGGGCGGACGCAACGCCTGCCGGGCCGCAGACAATGTTGGTGCAGTGGTGCATGCCGTAGGTGAAGTAGACGTAGAGGTGCCCGGCGGGGCCGAACATTGGCGCATTGCGGGGTGTCGGGCCCCGGTAGGTATGCGAGCCCGGGTCCGGATGGAGCGAATCCTCGGGCCCAAGGTAGGCCTCCACCTCGGTGAGCCGGATGGACACCGCGCCGTCCCGGGACTGGTGCGTCAGTACGGCGCCAAGCAGCTGCGGGGCGAGCTCGCGGGCATCTCCGGACAGGAAACTCCGGAGCGTCCCGGCGTCCGGAGCACTTTCGTTCATTGCTCGACTTTACCCGGATGCCGCCCGTTTCATCCGCCCGGCAGCCGCCCCGGCGCCGGATTCCCGCCCTCCACGGCCATGTCCGATTTCCGCTAGTACCGGCCGGGGTGGGCTGGCAGGATGGAGGAATGGACTTCTGGCAGCGCTACCGGGCAATCGATGCCCGCGACCCCCGGTTCGACGGCCAGTTCTATACCGCCGTCCGCACAACCGGGATCTACTGCCGCCCCTCCTGCCCGGCCCGCACCCCCAAGGCGTCCAACGTGACGTTTTACGAGACGTCCGCCGCGGCACACGAGGCGGGATACCGGGCCTGCAAGCGCTGCCTGCCGGAGGCGGTGCCGGGAACCCCTGCCTGGAACGTGCGGCAGGACGTTGCGGGCCGGGCCATGCGGCTGATCAACGACGGCGTGATCAACCGGGACGGGGTGGCAGGCCTCGCGTCCCACCTGGGGTATTCGCAGCGCCAGCTTAACCGGATCCTGGGGCAGGAACTGGGTGCCGGTCCCCTGTCGCTGGCCCGCGCTGCGAGGGCGCAGACCGCACGTACGCTGCTGGTGTCCACCTCCATGAAGCTGGCCGACATCGCCTTCGCGGCCGGCTTCAGCAGCGTGCGGCAGTTCAACGAGACCATCGCCGAGGTGTTCGACATGACCCCCACCGCACTTCGCAGGACGGTCCGGCACCCGGCCCCCGGTGGCGGCACGACGGCGCTGACCCTTGGCCTGCCCTACCGTCCGCCGTTTGATCCAAGCATCTTCTCCTTCCTTGCGGTCCGTGCCATCCCCGGCATCGAGGAGGGTACGGCCACCTCCTACGCACGGACCCTGCGGCTCCCCCATGGCGATGCGCGCTTCCAGGTGGCGTACGACGGCGGCACGCGGGCAAAGCAGCTCACCCTCACCGTGGGTGCGGTGGACCTGCGGGACCTTCCGGCGCTGCTGAGCCGCGTGCGGAGGCTGTTCGACCTGGACGCAGACCCCGAAGCGATCGACGGTGCCCTCACGGCCGACCCCAGGCTTACCGCCTCCGTTGCCGGCGCTCCCGGAATGAGGATGCCGGGGGCGCTGGACCCGCAGGAACTGCTGGTGCGGGCCATGGTGGGCCAGCAGATCACGGTGGCGGCGGCCCGGACCGCACTGACCCAACTGTCCGCCGCCGGCAGTCCCAGCAGCACGGCCGGCGACGGCCTGGACAGGCTCTTCCCGACGCCGGCCCAAATAGCCGCGGCCGGCCACCTGCTGCGCGGGCCCAGGAGACGGACCGAATCGCTCCTCCAGGCGGCCTCGGCCATGGCCGCCGGAGAACTGGAGTTCGGCTATGGGGACGACCTAACCGGCCTGGGCGCCAAACTGCTGCCCTTGCCGGGGGTGGGACCATGGACCGTGGGGTACGTGGCCATGCGGGTCCTGGGCGCCCCGGACGTCTTCCTCGCCAACGACGCCGCCGTTCGGAACGGAATCCGCGCCATCGATAATGGTGACAGCGCCCTGAGCCCGGACTTCCGGGAGACCAGCCCGTGGCGCTCCTACGCCACCATGCACCTGTGGCGCGCCGCAGCACGGCCCGCACCGACAACAACCGTTCCCGCGAAAGGGATGCCATGAAAGCGCAACTGATGCAGCTGTCCACGCCTGACGGGCCCTTCACCATCCTTGCCCGGGACGGTGTGGTCCTCGCTTCGGGATGGACGGCAGGCCTTGCAGAACTCACCGGACAGGTCCATCCCACGCTGCGGCCCGACGCCGTGGAGGACGTGGCAAGCCTTGGCGGGATCTCGTCCGCCGTTGAAGCCTTCTACGACGGCGACCCCGCTCCCGCCATGGCAGTACGGGTCCTGCAGCAGTCGGGCCCGTTCCGCGCCCACGCCTGGGACGTGCTGCGCCAGGTCAAACCCGGCTCACCCGTTACATACACCGAGTATGCGGCCCTCGCGGGCAACCCGCGTGCGGTCAGGGCGGCGGCCAGCGCCTGTGCCTTCAATGCAGCGGCGTTGTTCGTTCCCTGCCACCGGGTGATCCGGACCGATGGCTCGCTGGGCGGCTTCCGCTGGGGCCTGCCCATCAAGGAAAGCCTGCTGGCCCGCGAGGCTGGCCAGGACTGCTTCAGTTGAGGACGACTACTTTGGGTCGGGCATCGCCGAAGGCCAGGGCAGCAGGGCGGGAAGGTCGGTGCCGTCCCCGGCGGCGGTGGCCCGCAGGCTGTCCAGCGACGGCTTGCGCCCAGCGAGCCAGGCGGCGATATCCGTGACCATGCCGCTGACGACGACGGTGCTGCCGCCGGCGCCAAGGGCCAGCGGCGGAAGTGCCACCGGCTGCAGGACAAGCCGGGTACCGGCCGGGACGCGGGCGGCCAGGAAGTCGAAGAGGTGGGAGCAGAATTCCCTGTTCCAGGTTTCGGGTCCCGTGCCGGCATCCAGGTCCGCGGTGTGGATGACGAGCTCGCGCCATAGCGCCAGCCCCGCATCGAAGATGACGCCGTCGCGGAACGCGATGGGCGTCTGCCACTCATCCCCGTCCAGTGCGTCAAAAGCCGCCAGCGCGCGGCGCAGCGCAGCATCGACGTCCTCCCTGTGCTGCCCAAGGCTGTGCCCCGCGGCCAGATCGATGGCGCGGTTGCGGCCTTCCACGCCGCCGTCGTAAAGCTCCACCGTTTCACCGCGGCGGCCGTACTCCACCTGACGGGCCAGGGCGTCGCAGATTCCGGCGAGGTGGGCCAAAAGGTGCCCGCGGCTCCAGCCGGGAAGCGTGGACGGAGCACGTTCGCCGCCGTCGGGAATCCGGTCCAGCCCGGCAGTCAGCGCGGCGCCGGCCGTGTGCAGTTCGGCCAGGAGGCCGGCAGGAGAAGGAGAGGTCATGCGGCCAGCCTAGCCGAGCACCCAGGCGCGCCAGGTACTTATTCCAGCGGCGATCCGTCCGGCCCGACACGGTGCCGGACATGGTTGCCGTCGTTGCTGGCCTGCCAGAACTCGATCTCGACGGGCTGGAGGGCGTAGAGCTGCCACTGGGGATTGTCGCTTCCGTCGGCCCGGGGCCGCTCGTGCCAGTCCACCGCGGAAGCCTCGGCAGAAAGCTCGGCCACAGCGCCGGCCACCCGGACCTGGCGGCCCAGGCCCGGCCAGTAGAAGTTCATGGCGGCACGTGGTTCAGCGGCCAGCTCCCGGCCCTTGCGGGAGGTGCGTGACGTGGCGAAGTGCCAGCCGTCGTCGTCAATGTTCTTCAGGATCAGCATCCGCGAGGACGGCTGCTGCCCACCGCCGGATGCCTCGCCCACCGTGGCCAGGCTGAACGCGTGCGGCTGCTGCTCCCCCGCGTCCAGCGCCTCATCCAGCCACTGCTTGAACAGCAGCGCCGGGTCCTGCGGGGCGTTGTCCGGGTCGAAACCGGGCAGGCCGGAGGGGAAATCGGGAAGGGTGCGAAGGAACTTGCGGAAGGTTTCGCTCATGGCTCCACCCTAGCCACAATCAGCAAGGGGCCCCGCGGAAAAACCACGGCGCCCCTTGCAGATCCGGTATTTAGCCTGCGTACGCCCGGACGTCGGCGAGCTCGGCTTCCAGTGCGGCGAGCTGGCGTTCGACGGCGGCCGGCGCCGTTCCGCCCTGGGAGTTGCGGCTGTTCAGGGAGCCTTCCGTGGACAGGACCGTGCGGACCTCGGGGGTGAGATGCTCCGAGATGGCAACGTACTCCCCGTCCGTAAGGTCCCACAGTTCCACACCACGGGATTCCGCCTGCTTGACCGCCGCGCCGGAGAGTTCGTGCGCCTCGCGGAACGGCACGCCCTGGCGGACCAGCCATTCGGCGATGTCCGTGGCCAGCGCGAAGCCCTGCGGGGCCAGCGACTCCATCCGTTCAGTGTTGAACTTGAGGGTGGCGATCATGCCGGAGACGGCCGGAAGCAGCAGCTCCAGGGTGTCGGCGGCGTCGAATACCGGTTCCTTGTCCTCCTGCAGGTCGCGGTTGTACGCAAGCGGCAGGCCCTTGAGCGTGGCCAGCAGCCCGGTGAGGTTGCCGATCAGGCGCCCTGCCTTGCCGCGCGCCAGCTCTGCCACATCCGGGTTCTTCTTTTGCGGCATGATCGAGGACCCCGTGGAGTACGAATCATGCAGCGTGACGAAGGAGAACTCCTTGGTGGCCCAGAGGATGACTTCCTCTGAGATCCGGGAGAGGTCCACGCCGATCATCGAGCAGACCCAGGCGAACTCGGCGAAGACGTCGCGGGACGCGGTGCCGTCGATCGAGTTATGCGTGGCGGAGTAGAAGCCCAGCTCAGCGGCCACTGCTTCCGGGTCGAGCCCCAGCGAGGAGCCGGCCAGGGCACCCGAACCGTACGGCGAGACGCCGGCCCGCTTGTCCCAGTCCTGCAGCCGCTGCACGTCGCGCAGCAGCGCCCAGGCGTGGGCCAGCAGGTGGTGGCTGAGCAGGACCGGCTGGGCGTGCTGCAGGTGGGTGCGGCCCGGCATGGCAACACCGTGGTGTGCCTTTGCCTGCTCCACCAGGGCATCCACCGTGGCAAGGACGCCGCGCGCGATGATCCTTGCGTGGTCGCGCAGGAACATCCGGCCCAGGGTGGCCACCTGGTCGTTGCGGGACCGGCCGGCGCGGAGCTTGCCGCCCAGCTGGGTTCCGGCCCGCTCGATCAGTCCGCGTTCCAGGGAGCCATGCACGTCCTCGTCGGATTCCGCCGGCAGGTACGCCCCGGACGCCACGTCCTCGTCCAGCTGCGTGAGGGCCGCCAGCATGCCTTCGAGCTCGGCATCGTCCAGCAGTCCTGCTTTGTGCAGGACGCGGGCGTGCGCCTTGGAGCCGGCGATGTCGTAACGGGCCAGGCGCCAGTCGAAGTGCGTGGACTTGCTTAGCGCCGCGAGGGCGTCCGCGGGGCCACCGGCGAACCGGCCGCCCCACAGCGCGCCTGTGTTGGTGGCTTCCAGTTTTTGCCCAGCCACAGGGGCTACTTCCCTGCGACCCGGATGTCGCGGCCGGAGGCAACCTTGGCGGACATGCCCCACAGCTCGATGAAGCCCTTGGCCTGGGACTGGTCGAAGGTGTCGCCGGTGTCGTAGGTGGCCAGCGAGAAGTCGTACAGCGAGGTGTCCGAGCGGCGGCCGTTGACGATGGCCTGGCCGCCGTGCAGGGTCATGCGGATGTCGCCGGAGACGTACTTCTGGGTGTCCTCGATGAAGGCGTCCAGGGAGCGCTTCAGCGGGGAGAACCACTGGCCGTCATAGACCAGCTCGGCCCAGCGCTGGCCAACGGTGGCCTTGAAGCGGGCCTGCTCGCGCTCCACGGTGATGTCCTCGAGGTGCTTGTGCGCGGTGATCAGGGCTATGGCACCGGGGGCTTCGTAGATTTCGCGGGACTTGATGCCCACCAGGCGGTCCTCGACGACGTCGATGCGGCCCACGCCCTGGGCGCCGGCGCGGCGGTTGAGTTCCTTGATGGCCTGCAGCGGAGTGACCTTGACGCCGTCGATCGCTACCGGGACGCCGGCTTCGAAGGAGATGATGACCTCATCCGGGGCCGGCGGGAACTCCGGGGTGGCGGTGTAGTCGTAGATGTCCTTGGTGGGGGCGTTCCAGATGTCCTCGAGGTAGCCGGTTTCCACGGCGCGTCCCCAGACGTTCTGGTCGATGGAGTACGGGTTCTTCTTGGTGGTCTCGATGGGCAGTCCCTTTTCCTCGGCGAAGGCGATGGCCTTGTCGCGGGTCAGGGCGAGGTCGCGGACCGGTGCGATGCACTTCAGGTCCGGGCCCAGGGTCTGGATGCCCACCTCGAAGCGGACCTGGTCGTTGCCCTTGCCGGTGCAGCCGTGGGCCACGGTGGTGGCGCCGAATTCGCGGGCTGCCTTCACCAGGTGCTTGACGATGACCGGGCGGGAGATGGCGGACACCAGCGGGTAGTGGCCCTGGTAGAGGGCGTTGGCCTTCAGGGTGGGCACGCAGTATTCGTTGGCGAACTCGTCCGATGCGTCGGCCACGTAGGCCTCGACGGCGCCGCAGCCCAGGGCGCGCTGGCGGATGGTTTCCAGCGATTCGCCGCCCTGTCCGACGTCCACCGCCACGGCGATGACCTCGGCACCGGTGGCTTCACCGATCCAGCCGATGGCGACGGACGTGTCCAGGCCGCCGGAGTAGGCCAGCACAATGCGTTCAGTCACTTTAGATGCTCCTTGTTGGGGTTGGTTGGTTCGTTGTCTTCAAGCTTATTGCCCGGCTTCTTCTGCCATTTGCAGGAAGCGGGCTGCCAGGTCCGGTCCGCCCAGCGGGTCGCGGGAGACCAACAGGACGGTGTCGTCCCCGGCGATGGTGCCCAGGATGGACGGCATCACCGAGTGGTCGATGGCCAGGGCCAGGAAGTTCGCGGCGCCCGGCGGAGTGCGCAGGACCGCGATGTTGGCCGAGGCTTCGGCGGTGACCAGCAGTTCGCTGCACAGCCGGGCCAGCCGGGCATCCAGGATCTCCTGCGTCACGCCGCTTTTCGCGGCCCGCTCGCCGCCTTCGCCGGGAACGGCGTAGACCAGGACGCCTTCCTTGCCGCGGACGCGGACGGCGCCCAGTTCCACCAGGTCGCGGGACAGCGTGGCCTGGGTGACCTGCACGCCGTCGTCGGCCAGCAGCGCCGCAAGCTCAGCCTGGGAACGCACGGACTGCCCGGTGAGGATGGCGGTGATGCGCGCCTGCCGGGCGGTCTTGGTGGCCGGGCTGGTGCCCGGGGAGGACGGCTGGGCGGACACTAGAACGTGCTCTCTCCGGTGCCCTCGACGGGGGAAAGGCCGTCAACGAAGGCCAGGCCCGAGCGGTGCATCAGCCAGGCCATCAGCGCCTTCTGGGCGTGCAGCCGGTTTTCCGCCTCGTCCCAGACGATGGACTGCGGGCCGTCGATGACGTCGGCGGAGATTTCGTAGCCCCGGTAGGCCGGGAGGCAGTGCAGCACGACGGCGTCATCCGCGGCGAGTGCCATGGCGTCCGAATCGACGGAGTAGTCCCGGAACAGCTGGAGCCGGGCCTCCTTCTCGGCTTCCTGCCCCATGGAGACCCACGTGTCGGTGGCCACGACGTCGGCGCCCTTCAGCGCTTCCTTGGCATCGGTGGTGATGAGCACGGAACCGCCGGTTTCAGCCGCGCGCTCCTCAGCCGCGGCCACGATGTCCGCGGCCGGCAGGTAGCCCTCCGGGCCGGCGATGCGGACGTGCATGCCGGCGGTGACTCCGGCCAGCAGGTAGGAGTTGGCCATGTTGTTGGCGGCGTCGCCGAGGTAGCTCATGGTGAGTCCCTTGAGGTCGCCCTTGTGTTCCTTGACGGCCAGCAGGTCCGCCAGGAGCTGGCACGGGTGGTAGTCATCGCACAGGGCGTTGATGACGGGAACCCTTGAGTTCTCCGCCATGGCCACCAGGCCGGCGTGGGCGCCGGTGCGCCACACAATGGTGGAGACCATCCGTTCGAGCACCTTGGCGGTGTCCTCCACGGATTCCTTGTGCCCGATCTGCGCCTCGCCGGGGTTGATGACCAGGGCATTGCCGCCCATGTCCGCGATGCCGGTGGCGAATGAGACCCGGGTCCGGGTGGAAGTCTTGTCGAAGATCACGGCCACGGTCTTGCGGCCGCTGCCTTCAGCGGCGAACGGCTGGACGCTGTAGGGGGCCGCCTTCATGCGGGCGGCGAGCTCCAGGACTTCCGCCTGTTCGGCGGGGCTGAGGTCGGTGTCCTTGAGGAAGTGCCGGGTTGCGGTGGTCACTGGGCGTCCTTAGCTGTCTGGAGGATTGCCGGGAATGCGGCGAGGAACGTGTCGGCCTGTGCCGTGGTGAGGATCAGCGGCGGGGCCAGGCGGATGGTCCGCGGGCCCGGGCTGTTGACGATGAAGCCTGCGTCGAGGCCCGCCTGCACGACGGCCGGTGCTACGTCGGCGTCGAGGTCGAAGCCGATCAGCAGCCCTTCACCCCGGACCTCGGTGACGCCGGGGATCGCGGCCAGTGCGGAGCGCAGGTGTTCGCCCACGGCCGTGGCGTTGGCCAGGACGTTCTGGCTTTCGAGGGCGTGGAGGGTGGCGAGGGCGGCTGCCGTGGCCACCGGGTTTCCGCCGAAGGTGGTGCCGTGCTGGCCGGCGGACAGCAACGACGACGTCTGCCCACCCATGGTGATCAGGGCACCGATGGGGAATCCGCCGCCCAGCCCTTTGGCCAGGGTGATGGCGTCAGGGACAATCCCCGCATCCTCGCTGGCGAGCCACTTGCCGGTGCGGCCGATGCCGGTCTGGACCTCGTCCAGGATCAGCAGGGCGCCGGCTTTGCTGGTGGCCTCCCGCGCGGCCTTCAGGTAGCCCGGCGGCAGGGGGCGCACACCTGCCTCACCCTGGATGGGCTCCAGGAACACGGCGGCCACGGTTTCGTCCACTGCTGCCTCCAGCGCAGCAATGTCGCCGAACGGGATGTGCACCACGCCACCGGGCAGCGGCTCGAAGGGCGCCCGGTAGGCCTCTTTGGCGGTCAGTGCCAGGGCGCCCATGGTCCGGCCGTGGAACGCGCCCTCGAGGGCGATGATGGTGGTCCGCTTGACCGTACCGTCGCCGGTATTGCGGCGGGCAAGTTTGAAGGCGGCCTCGTTGGCTTCGGTGCCCGAGTTGCTGAAGAACACCTTGGAGCCGGCAGGAGCGTGCGCCAGTTCCAGCAGTTTTTCGGCCAGCGCCACCTGGGTGGGGCTGGTAAAGAAGTTGGAGACGTGGCCCAGTGTGGCCAGCTGGCTGGCGATGACTGACGTCACGAAGGGGTGGGCGTGGCCCAGGGCGTTCACAGCGATCCCGCCCAGCAGGTCCAGGTACTCCTTGCCGTCGGCGTCCCACACCAGGCAGCCGGCACCGCGGACCAGGACCCGTTGCGGCGTGCCGAACACGTTCATCAGCGAACTGGAGTAGCGCGAGAGCCACTCGGAGCCTGCGTGGCCCGTGGTTTCCACCAACTCGGTGACTGAAGGCTTTTCAACCGTGTTCATCCGTTGATCTCCTCGTCCGGGACAACCTGGGTGCCGATGCCCGCCGTCGTAAATGTTTCCAGAAGCATGGAATGGGCCAGGCGCCCGTCCACGATGTGTGCCCGTTCCACGCCCTCGTCAACGGCCTTGAGGCAGGCCGCCATCTTGGGGATCATCCCGGACTCGAGCCTGGGCAGCATCTCCCGCAGCTCCGACGCCGTGAGGGAGGAGATCAGGGAGGTCTTGTCCGGCCAGTTGGCGTAGAGGCCTTCGACGTCGGTGAGGATCACCAGCTTCGAAGCGCCCAGCGCCGAGGCGACGGCGGCCGCTGCGGTGTCCGCGTTGACGTTCAGGACCTGGCCCGTGGGCTGGAACCGCGCGGTCCCCGCCACGCTTTCTCCGCCGTCGACAATTTCCGGGGCCACCGTGGAGATCACGGGGATGCGGCCGGCGTCGAGGATGTCCACGATGCCGGCGGGGTCGACGCCCACCACCTCGCCCACCAGCCCGAGGTCCACCTCTTCGCCGTCCACCACGGTGCCGGTGCGGACAGCGCGCAGCAGCCCGCCGTCTTCACCTGACATGCCCACGGCGTAGGGCCCGTGGGAGTTGATCAGGCCCACCAGTTCGCGTCCCACCTGGCCGGTGAGGACCATGCGGACCACATCCATGGCCTCGGGCGTGGTGACCCGGAGGCCGCCCTTGAACTCGGATTCGATGCCCAGCCGGCCCAGCATGGAGTTGATCTGCGGGCCGCCGCCGTGGACCACCACGGGGTGGATCCCCACATGGTGGAGGAAGACGATGTCTTCGGCGAAGGCGCGGCGGAGTTCGTCGTTCACCATGGCATTGCCGCCGTACTTGATCACCATGGTGGTGCCGGCAAACCGCTGGATCCAGGGCAGCGCCTCGATCAGGGTTGCCGCCTTGTCCTGGGCAGCGGACATGCTTGTGGTTTCACGCGTTTGGGTGTTCATGTTGTCACTTTCCGCAGCGGTTCATGCCTTGGCGGGCAATGGCTGGAGGGGCCCCTAGCTGGAGTAGGCGCTGTTCTCGTGCACGTAGTCATGGGTGAGGTCGTTGGTCCAGATGGTGGCCTCGGCATCGCCTGCCTGCAGGTCGATTTCCACCAGGACTTCGCGCGGCTCCAGGTCCACCAGGCTGCGGTCGTCGCCGATGCTGCCGTTGCGGCAGATCTGGACGCCGTTCATGGCCACGTTGAGCTGGTCCGGCTCAAAGGCGGCGTCCGTGGTGCCCACCGCGGAGAGCACGCGGCCCCAGTTGGGATCCTTGCCGAAAATGGCCGCTTTGAACAGGTTGGAGCGGGCCACGGAGCGGCTGACGGTTTCGGCGTCCGCTTCGCTGGCAGCGTTGAACGTGCGGATGGCGATGTCGTGGCTGGCGCCCTCGGCATCGGCGATCAGTTTGCGGGCCAGCTCGGCGCAGACCTTGGTCAGCCCGGCACCGAAATCCTCGGCCGAGGGCACAGCCGCGGAAGCGCCGGAAGCCAGCAGGACAACCGTGTCGTTGGTGGACATGCAGCCGTCGGAGTCGGCGCGGTCGAACGTAACCCGCGTGGCGTCGCGGAGGACGACGTCGAGCATTTCGGGCTGCACCACGGCATCCGTGGTGAGGACCACCAGCATGGTGGCCAGGCCGGGGGCCAGCATGCCGGCGCCCTTGGCGATGCCGCCGATGCTGAATTCCTGGCCGTCGGCGTCGGTGCCGATGAAGAGGGCCGACTTGGGCACGCTGTCGGTGGTCATGATGGCCGTGCCGGCGTCCGGTCCCCCGTCGGTGCTGAGTGCTGCTGCAGCGGCCTCGACGCCCGGCAGGATCTTGTCCATGGGCAGCTGCTCGCCAATCAGGCCGGTGGAGCAGACGAACACGTCGGTGGCTGAGATGCCCAGGACCTCGGCCACTTTCTCCGCGGTGCTGTGGGTGTTCTGGAAGCCCGTGGGACCGGTGCAGGCGTTGGCCCCGCCGGAGTTGAGGATGACGGCATCCACGCGGCCGTCCGAGACCACCTGGCGTGACCAGTGCACGGGGGCTGCGGCCACGCGGTTGCTGGTGAACACGGCGGCGGCGGCTTTGGATGGTCCGTCGTTGACGACCAGGGCGAGGTCCGGGTTGCCGGAGGCCTTGAGTCCGGCGGTGACGCCTGCTGCCCGGAATCCCTGGGGGGTGGTGATGGTCACGGAGCTACTCCCTGCAGGTTGAGGCCGGCGGTTTCGGGCAGGCCGAGTGCGATGTTCATGGACTGCACGGCTCCGCCGGCAGTGCCCTTGGTCAGGTTGTCGATCACGCAGGCGACGACCACCCGTCCCGTGTGGGCGTCGAAGGCCAGCTGCATGGCTGCGTGGTTGGAACCCTGGACCGATTTGGTCCCGGGCCACTGGCCCTCGGACAGCACGTGGACGAACGGCTCGTCGTCGTACGCTTCGGTCCATGCCTGCCGCAGCTGCGCTGCGGTGGTGCCGGCCTTGACCTTGGCAGTGGCGGTGGTCAGGATGCCGCGGCTCATGGGAGCAAGGGTGGGCGTGAAGGAAACGCTGACTTTTTCCCCTGCCGCGTTGGAGAGGCCCTGCTCGATCTCGGGGGTGTGCCGGTGTCCACCGCCCACGCCGTAGGGACTCATGGAGCCCATGACTTCAGCGCCGATCAGGTTGACCTTGGCGGCCTTGCCCGCGCCCGAGGTGCCGGAGGCGGAAACGATCACGACGTCGTCGGGCTCCAGCAGGTGCGCAGCGAAGCCGGGGGTCAGCGCCAGGAGGGCGGACGTTGGGTAGCAGCCGGGAACGGCGATGCGCTTGGCGCCCTTGAGGGCTTCCCGCTGGCCGGGCAGCTCCGGGAGTCCGTAGGGCCAGGTGCCGGCATGGGGCGAGCCGTAGAACTTCTCCCACGCGGCGGGGTCTTCAAGGCGATGGTCGGCGCCGGCGTCGATGACGACTGTCCCTTCGGGAAGCTGGGCGGCGATCTCGGCGGAAGCACCGTGCGGCAGCGCCAGGAAGACGACATCGTGGCCGGAGAGGTTCTCCACCGTGGTGTCTTCAAGGATGCGGCTGGCCAGTCCATGCAGGTGCGGCTGCAGTTCGCCGAGGCGGGACCCGGCATTGCTGTGCGCTGTGATGGCACCGATGGTCACACCGGGGTGCCCCGCCAGAAGGCGAAGGACCTCTCCCCCGGCGTAGCCGCTGGCACCCGAAACCGCAACAGAAATAGTCATGCTCCGACTATACAGCAATAGTTATGCATTGATGCCGATATTTATGCATGGCCGTCCTTGAGGCCTGCGGTTACGCCGGGACTTGCCGTGCCGGTCTGCGGTGTCCCTAGGATGGTCTCGGCAGCCGGGGCCGGAAACGCCGGGACCCGCGAAAGGAGAGCCATGACGCATGCAATCGTCGCACGGCAGGCAGGCGGACCGGAAGTCCTTGACTACGCCGAGGTTCAAACACCCGCTCCGGGGCCGGGCCAGGTGCTCTTCAAAGTCGGGGCGGCCGGCGTCAACTTCATCGACACCTACAAGCGCAGTGGGACCTACAAAGTCCAGTACCCCTTCACCCCCGGCACGGAAGCCGCAGGGACGGTGGAAGCCGTGGGCGAAGGCGTCACCGGCTTCTCCGTGGGCGACCGGATAGCCACGGCCGAGGGCCTGAACTGCTACGCGGACTACGCCCTGGTGGATGAGGACGCCGCACTGCCGGTACCGAAAGGCCTGGATGTCTTTACCGCCGCCGCCCTTCCCCTCCAGGGCATCACCGCGCACTACCTGGTCAATTCCACCTTCAAGGTGGAATCCGGGCACACCGTACTGCTGCACGCCGGGGCCGGCGGGGTTGGACTGCTGCTCATCCAGCTGCTCAAGGCAAAGGGCGCCCGGGTCATCACCACCGTGTCCAATGACGGGAAAAAGGCCCTCGCCCTTGAGGCCGGCGCGGACCATGTGCTGCGCTACGAAGGTTTTCCGCACCACGTGCGCGAGCTCACCGGCGGCAAGGGCGTGGACGTGGTGTACGACGGCGTGGGTAAGGATACGTTCGACGGCTCCCTTAACGCCCTTGGTGTCCGGGGAATGCTGGTGCTGTTCGGCGCAGCCTCCGGCCCGGTCCCGCCATTTGACCCGCAGCGCCTCAACGCCGGGGGTTCCCTGTTCCTCACCCGGCCCACCATGGGCCACTACCTGCGGGATGCCGCGGAGCGACGCTGGCGCTCCGACGAGGTCTTTGCAGCGGCCGCCGGCGGGAGCCTGAAGGTCCGCATCGGGGCCCGCTACCCGTTAAGCCAGGCCGGGCAGGCACACCGCGACCTTGAGGGCCGGAAAACCACCGGAAAGGTTCTCCTGGTGCCGTAGGAAACCCCGCTTCGCCGGATAATGAAGAAGTCCCCGCGCCCATTCAAGGGTGCGGGGACTTCCGTGGTTCACGGGTTTGTCCTGCTTAGCGCTGGACGGCTCCGAACCGTTCCGCGGCCAGGGCAACTGCCTGCTCACGCGCGGCCGAGGCTTCGTCAGCGGTGAGGGTGCGGTCAGCGGCGCGGAAGCGGAGGCCGAAGGCCAGCGACTTCTTGCCCTCCTCGATGCCCTTGCCTGCGTAGACATCGAACAGCGCGACGTCCTCCAGCAGCTCACCGGCGCCTTCACGCAGCGCACCAAGGACCTCGTCCGCGGGCACGTCGGCGGGAACAACGAGTGCAACGTCCTGCGTCGCCACCGGGAACGTGGAGATGTGGCGGGCCACGATCACATCCGGTGCCGCCTCAAACAGGGCGTCGGCATTGAGTTCAAGTGCCACCGAACGGGCCGGCATGTCCGAGGCCGCCAGCAGCTTGGGGTGCAGTTCGCCCGCGTACCCCACGGTCTCTCCCGTCCGCAGTGCGAGCCGGGCGGTGCGGCCGGGATGGAACGCCTGGTGGCTGCCCTGCGTGACCACAAGGTCGACGCCGAGGACGTCGCCCGCAAGGCGGGCAACATCCAGCGCGTCGGCCCAGTCCCACGTCCGCGGAGTATGGCCGGCAGCAGCCGGGGAATCGTGGCCGGTGAGGATGGCGGCCACATGGAACGGCTGGTCCGGGACGCCGTCGTACAGTGCGTCGAGCACCTCGTCGGCGGGCTTGGCGCCCAGCGGCGGGATGGAGGCAGTGCCCACGGTCCCGGCGGGAAGGAACACCAGGCCCGATTCGAACAGGGCGAGGTCGCGGAAGCCGCGCGAGTGGTTGCGCTTGGCCACCTCGATCAGCCCCGGCAGGATGGACGTGCGCAGGTAGCCCTGTTCCTCGCTGATGGGGTTGGCCAGCTTGACCGCGCTCCGCTGGGCACCCTGCTCGGCGACGCCAAAGGTGTCGTTGGCGGCCTTGGACACGAACGGGTAGGACAGCACCTCGGTCAGGCCGGCGTCGGCCAGCGACTGGATCAGGCGCCGGCGCTGCTGCTGGATCCGGGTGAGTCCGCGCCCCGGAGGGGCCACCGGCAAGGTGGCCGGGATCTTGTCGTAGCCCACCAGCCGTGCGATTTCCTCGGTCAGGTCTTCCTTGGTCTCCAGGTCGCTGCGCCACGTGGGCGGCGTAACGCTCCAGCCGCCGTCGTTCTTCTCCACGACGGCGCCCAGGTCCTCAAGGGAGGTGACGATCTGCTCTTCGGTGAAGTCGACGCCGATGCGGGCAGCGGCGAAGCCGGCGGGCAGCCCGATGGTGATGGTTTCCGGAGCCGTGCCCACGTCGGTTCCGGGTTCGTCGGCGGTGCCGCCGGCCAGTTCCACCAGGAGGTCCACCACGCGCTGGGCGGCGACGCCCGCCACCTGCCAGTCAACCCCGCGCTCGAAGCGCTTGGACGCCTCGGAGGGCAGCTTGTGCCGGCGACGCGACCGCCCAATGGACACCTCGTCGAAGTGCGCTGCTTCCACCAGGACGTTCGACGTCGAGTCACTCACCTCAGTGGCGGCGCCGCCCATGACGCCCGCGATGCCGATGGCGCCCGAATTGTCGGTGATCAGCAGGTCCTCGGCGTCAAGGGTGCGCTCCTTGCCGTCCAGGGTGGTGATCTTCTCGCCTGCGGAGGCACGCCGCACCACGATGTCGCCGGACAGCTTGTCCAGGTCGTAGCAGTGCGTGGGCTGGCCCAGCTCGAGCATGACGTAATTGGAGATGTCCACCGGCAGGGAGATGGAGCGGATGCCTGCCAGCCGGAGCCGGGACACCATCCACGGCGGGGTGGGGCGGGTAGCGTCAACGCCGCGCACAGTGCGTGCCACGAAGCGGTCGCAGCCGGGCTTGCCGTAAATGGGGGCGTCGTCGTTGAGTTTGACGCCGTAACCCCCGGACAGCTCTGCCGGGGCGTTGACCCTCGCGGCAGGGTCCGTGAAGGCGGTGCCGGTGGCGTGGGCGTACTCGCGGGCAACCCCGCGGATGGAGAAGGCGTACCCGCGGTCCGGGGTGACGTTAATTTCCGCGGCCTGGTCATAGAGGCCCAGCAGTTCCATGGCGTCGGTGCCCACTTCCGGGTCCAGCCCGATGCGGGACAGCACCAGGATGCCGTCGTGGTCCTCGCCGATGCCCAGTTCGCGGACTGAGGCGATCATGCCGGCGGACAGGTGGCCGTAGGTCTTGCGGGCCGAAATGTGGAAGTCGCCGGGCAGCACGGCACCCGGAAGCGTGACCACCACTTTGTCGCCCTCAACGAAGTTGTGGGCGCCGCAGATGATGCCCTGGACGCCGGAGGGGTCAATGCCGTCCCCGGTGAGGGTCTGCTCCTGCCCCTCGGGGACAACGCGGACCTGGCACCAGTTGATGGTCTTGCCGTTGGTCTGGGGTTCCTTGACCAGGCTCAGGACCTGGCCCACCACGACAGGGCCCCTCAGCGTGTCCGTGGGGCGGTGGACCGCTTCTTCCTCGAAGCCCACCTTGACCAGTTCGGCCATGACGTCTTCGGCCGTTGCATCGGCCGGTACGGCCGCGAATTCACGCAGCCAGGAAAGTGGGATACGCACTGTTAGATCTCCATCC
The DNA here is from genome assembly GCF_059492155.1 of Pseudarthrobacter sp. Pseusp20. Taxonomy (NCBI): domain Bacteria; kingdom Bacillati; phylum Actinomycetota; class Actinomycetes; order Micrococcales; family Micrococcaceae; genus Pseudarthrobacter; species Pseudarthrobacter sp. Pseusp20. The sequence goes on along the minus strand of NZ_CP168521.1, from coordinate 1,893,375 downwards.
CGAAGTGCTCGCTGAACCGTACATCGCCTTCGATCATGTCGCGCATGTCCCCCACCTCGTTGCGGAACATGAGGGTGCGCTCGATGCCCATGCCGAAGGCAAAACCTGAATAGACGTCCGGGTCGATGCCGGCGGCGCGCAGGACGTTGGGGTTGACCATGCCGCAGCCGCCCCACTCGATCCACGCCGGGCCGCCCTTGGCCCCGGGATGGAAGATGTCCAGTTCGGCGGACGGCTCCGTGAACGGGAAGTAGTTGGGGCGCAGCCGGATCTGGGCTTCATCGCCGAACATCTGCCGGGCGAAGTGCTCAAGGGTGCCGCGCAGGTCCGCCATGCTGAGGTTCCTGTCGATGGCCAGGCCCTCGAACTGGTGGAACACCGGGGTGTGGGTGGCGTCCAGTTCATCCGTGCGGAACACTTTGCCCGGGCACAGCACGTAGATGGGAACCTCGCGTTCCAGCATGGACCGGACCTGCACCGGGGAGGTGTGGGTCCGCATCAGCAGGTGGGCTTCAGGCGGTTCCACGAAGAAGGTGTCCTGCATTTCGCGGGCAGGGTGGTCCGGCTTGAAGTTCAGGGCGTCGAAGTTGAACCACTCGGATTCCACCTCGGGGCCTTCGGCGATTTCCCAGCCCATGCCCACGAAGATGTCCGCCACGCGGTCCTGCAGCGTGGAGAGCGGGTGGCGGGCACCTGCATGACGGCGGCGCGGAGCGGCGGTGACGTCCACAGTTTCCTCGACCAGGATCCTGGCGTCGTTCTCGGCTTCCAGTACCGCCGTGCGGTCGGCGAGCGCCTTGTTGACCCGGCCGCGGGAGGCGCCCATCAGCTTCCCGGCGAGCGCCTTCTGGTCCTTGGGCAGGCGGCCAATCTCACGGTTGGCTAGGCTCAGCGGGGACTTCTCGCCGCTGTGGGCAAGGCGCACCGCCTTCAGCTCGTCAAGGGTGGCCGCACCGGCGATGGCGGTGATGGCCTGATCTACAGCGGCGTTGATGGCGGCCTCATCCGTGGGGTTCGGGATGGCGGCGCCCGGCAAAGTTTCAGTCATCTACTGTTCTTAGCTACGAGTCGTGGCTGCCGGCGGCCGGGGCAGCCGTTGGCGGTTTCCCGCCCGGCGCGTCCGTCGCTGGCAGGTCATGGATGAATGCGCTGAACGTCAGTGTCATTCAATGACCAGGTCAGGGCTCGCCGGCAGGACCGGCGGCCACTGCCCTCCAGTCTAGTTGAACCCTCCGGCTACCATGGCCTCATGACTTTGCGGCAGCGCGCGGGTACCTTTCACGGCCCGACGACGGCCCAGCGGCTCAGGCGGGCAGCGAACCTCCTGAACGGGAGCACCCTGGCCGGGCTCGCCGTCGCGCTCGCCGCCAGGACGCAGATCAGCCGGGGCCCCCGCGGCCTGATCCTTGCCGCAGGCTACCGCTGGCGGTTGCCGTTCGCGCACGCCTACACCCTTGGGAACGTCGTGCTGTGCCGGAGCACGGCCGGTGAACTGCTGTCCCGGCCCGCACTCCTGGGACACGAGGAAGGGCACTGCACCCAGTACGCGTGGTGCCTCGGATTGCCCTTCATCCCCCTGTACCTGGCAGCCGCCGGCTGGTCGGTGCTGCGCACCGGAAATCCGGGAACGGGCAACATCTTTGAGCGCCGGGCAGGGCTGGCGGCCGGCGGCTACCCGCCCACTGCGTCGAGGCGCGCGTGATGGGCCCGGAAGCCCCCGCGCACGGGAATGCGCGAACAGTCACCGCCACGGGCACGGGATGGGCGGAGGCACCCCCTGACCTGATGCTGGTTTCGGTGGGCGTCGAGTGCCGTGCCGGATCGGTGGAGGAGGCGTATGCGGCGGCCGCGGAAGGCCTGGCCATGATGGGCTCGGTCCTCCGCGGCCACGGTGTTGCACCGGCCGATATCCGCTCGGCGGGGATGAGCGTCCGCGCCGACCTCGCCTGGCGGGACGGCGAGGGCCAAAAGCTCGTGGGGTACGTGGCGGCCAGCAGCGTCACGGTCCGGCTCAGGGACATCGCCACCGCGTCCGCCACCATCTCCGCGGCCGTCGACGCGGCCGGGGATTCCGCCCGGCTGAACACCCTGCAATTGGTCCTTTCCGACGACACCGCCGTCCGGGCTGAGGCCCGGGAAGCCGCCTGGCACGACGCACTCCGCACTGCCGGGCAGTACGCAGCGTTGGCCTCCGCCCGCCTGGGACCGGTGTTGTCCGTGACGGACCAGCGCCCGGCGCCGGGCCCGGTTCCCCTGGCGGGCATGCAGCGGGCCTCTGCTCCGGAGGGCATGACGGTGGAACCGGGCGCAAACCGGGTGGAGGCAACCGTGACCGCCACGTGGGCCCTGGAGCAGTAGGCCGCCCCTTCCACCGGCCGGTACCTCTGGGCGACCGGCTGGTATCAGCGCGCGGCGCCTTGACTTCCATTCGAACATGTTTTCGAATGGAGCCATGAGATGGGAAGCGCAGGCACTGGTACCCGATACGCCTGACACCGCGGGTGCCGCTGCTCCGGCGCTGCTTCCGCTGGCAGGACTGGTGCGTTCCGTCACCACCCCCGAGTTCGCCGGCATCACGTTCCACGAGGTCACCGCCAAATCGGTGCTCAACAGGGTCCCGGCAGGGTCAAAGATGCCTTTCGAATGGACCGTCAATCCCTACCGCGGCTGCAGCCATGCCTGTGTCTACTGCTTCGCCCGCAAGTCCCACACCTACCTGGATTTCGACGCCGGGATGGACTTTGACAGCCAGGTGGTGGTGAAGGTGAATGCCGCGGAGGTCCTCCGCAAGGAACTGAACAAGGCATCCTGGACACGCCAGCAGGTGGCGCTGGGTACCAATACGGACCCCTACCAGCGGGCCGAGGGCCGGTACCGGCTCATGCCCGGCATCATTGCCGCCTTGGCGGAATCCGGCACTCCCCTGTCCATCCTCACCAAGGGAACGCTGTTGGCACGGGACATCCCGTTGCTCAAAAGGGCTGCCACGCAGGTGCCCGTGGGGCTGGGCATTTCCCTGGCCATGACGGACGAGGCCCTCTCGGAGGCCATCGAACCCGGTACCCCAGGACCCAGGGCCCGGCTGAAACTCGTCTCCCGCTTACGTGAGGCCGGACTGCCATGCGGCGTCATGGCCATGCCCATCCTGCCGTGGTTGTCGGACAGCGACGAAGCACTTGATTCCCTCTTCGCTTCCCTGGCCACTGCCGGGGCCACCGGCGTTACGGCCGGCGCCCTCTACCTGAAACCTGGCACCCGGGAGTGGTTCATGCAGTGGATTGCCAAACACCACCCCGAATTGGCCGGCCGCTACCGGCGCCTGTACGGGACGGGTTCCTACGCCTCCAAGGAGTACCGCACCTGGCTCGCCGGCAGGGTCCGCTATTTCAAGGCACGCCATGGGTTTTCGCATTCGTCCGGCTTCAGCCACCGGGACCTGGACGATCCCCGTGCCGAGGAAGCGCAGTACCCGGCAGGAAGCATTCCGGCCGGCACGAATGCCGGGCCCCCCGGCGTCCCTTCTTCGTCCCGGCCCTCGCAGCAGGACGCGCTTTTCTAGCGGCTCCGGCCCAGCGACGATCCCACGGATTCCAGCAGCGCATGGACAATCGGATAGTCGGCGGGGATCCACGGCAAGGTGAGGACAGCTTCCCGGTCCCGCAGGTCCACCCAGCGCAGTTCGTCATGGTCTTCAAGGGGCAATGGTTCGCCGTGGGTCACCTCAGCGAACCACACCCTCATACTGGCCCGGTCATTGAGGGGCCAGCCAGCCGGTGTTTCCGCATGAAGTTCCAGTCCCAGGCGCACGCCGATTCCCAGTTCCTCAGCCAGCTCCCTCACCAGCGCCGTTTCGGGTTCCTCCCCGGGCTCCACCTTGCCGCCGGGGAACTCCCACAGCCCCGCCAGGTGCTCCGGCGCGCTTCGCCGTGCCACCAACAGGGCCGCCGGATTGGCCAGCCGGTCCACCACAGCTCCGCCCACAACCTGAATCAGTCCAGTCACCGGGTCATTCTATGGGCCACAATGGAGTGTCCGGGAACAGCATTCCCGCCTTAGGAACAGTTCCTGCCGGGAATACGTCCTGCCCAGCCGGGGTTTGCCACACTGTCCGGACCGTCCTGCCCCACTGCCGTGGCATCCGTCCCTTGCGAGTCCCACGTTTCAAGAAGCAGGAATATGAGCAGCGTTCTTTCCCCGTCCACGGCAACCCGCAGCACGACCCCCAACATCGGCATGGCGATTTTCGCCCTGGCCATGGGCGGCGTAGGCATCGGCGTCACCGAGTTCACCATGATGGGCCTGCTCAAGGAAGTGGAGCAGGGCCTGGCAATTACCACTCCGCAGGCCGGCAACCTGATCTCCGCCTATGCGCTGGGGGTAGTGGTAGGCGCTCCGCTGCTGGCCGCCGTCGGCGCCAGGCTCCCCCGCAAGAAACTGGCGCTGGGGCTGCTGCTGTTCTTTACCGTGGCCAACCTGGCGTCATTCGTTGCCCCCGACTATGGCTGGATGCTGGTGTCCCGCTTTGCCGCCGGCCTGCCGCACGGAGCGTTCTTCGGCGTTGCAGCCGTCATCGCGGCTTCCCTCGTTCCGCCCACACGGCGCGGTTGGGCCATCTCCATGGTCATGGCCGGGCTCAGCGTCTCCAACGTCGTGGGAGTACCGTTCGCCACCTGGCTGGGACAGACCTTCGGCTGGCGCCTGCTGTTTGTCCTGGTCGGTGCCATCGGCCTGCTGGCACTGGCCATGGTGTGGAAATTCGTCCCCTTCCAGCACGCCCACCCCGACGCGAGCATCCGGCGCGAGCTCGGGGCCCTCAAACGGCTCCAGGTATGGCTGGCACTCCTGGTGGGCATCGTGGGTTTCGGCGGCTTCTTCGCCACCTATACCTACATCGCCCACACCATGACCTCCGTGGCCGGCATCCCCTCCACCCTGATCCCCCTTGTGGTGGCGCTCTACGGTCTTGGCATGGTGGCCGGGAACGTCTTCGGCGGCAGGCTCGCTGACAAATCCGTCATGGGCACCCTGTACCGGGTCCTCCCTGCCATCGCCGTGGCTCTGGTGGTCTATGCGGTGGCGGCGCACTGGCAGTGGAGCGCCATGGTCATGGTGTTTGTGGTGGGAGCTTCCGGTTCCATGCTCATCCCCGCTCTGCAGACCCGGCTGCTGGACGCCTCGCCGGATGCCCCATCGCTGGCATCCTCCCTCAACCATGCCGCGCTGAACGTCGCCAACGCGCTGGGAGCCTTCCTCGGCGGCCTTGTCATCGCCCTCGGGTGGGGCTTTGTTGCCCCGGCGCTGGTCGGCGCCGTCCTCGCCGTCCTTGGTTTCGGCGTCGCGCTCCTCAGCGGCCTGCTTGAACGCAAGAGGCCGCTGGCTGCCTGAGGTTATGCGCACGGAGCCCCGAAAACGGCGGCCCGCGCTGTCCTAACGATGCAGCAACGCCGTCACCCGAGCTACTGACTTTGCAGGGGGCTTATGTTAGCTTGAGCCTCATCGGGACTATTAATCCCGGTCACAATAAGGAGGAGACATGGGTTTTCTTGCTTGGATTATTTTGGGCCTCATAGTCGGGGCCATCGTTAAGGCCGTTATGCCCGGACGGGTCGGCGGCGGCTGGGTCACCAGCCTCATCCTCGGTGTCGTCGGTGCCATTGTTGGCGGCTGGATTGGCAGCCTCCTGTTCAACAAGGGCGATCTTGCCTTCTTCGACCTCGGCACCTGGATTCTCGCTATCGTCGGCGGCCTGCTTGTCGCCGGCATCTACGGAGCAGTCACCGGACGCGGAAAAGCAACCCGCGCACCCTGATCACTCCGTCTACCAACACCCCATCGGCCCCGGACTTCCGGGGCCATTCTTTTTTTGGAAGGCCCCTGGCCTTTCCCCGAAGTTCCCGGGCCGTGGCGCGTTCCTATCCGGCCTGTTCCTGCCCCACTGCAGCAGCGGCACCGCGCTGGGAGCGGGCGCTGGCGTAGAGGCATACCGTGGCCGCCGTCCCAAGGTTGAGGCTCTCGGCGGCGCCGTAGACAGGAACGGCCACCCGGTGGTCGGCCAGTTCCAGCTCCTCCGCGGAGAGTCCCTGTGCCTCGTTCCCAAAGAACCAGGCCGTGGGACCGGCGAGGTCGTACACAGACTCCGGCCCTGTTCCGGTGAGCCGGCGCCGGGCGTTCTCGTCCTGCAGGACATCGAGGTCCAGCTGCCCGTAGCCGTCGGCGGCGAGGATGCCGATGCCGCGGGCCTTGCAGGCTGCAGCCAGTTCCGCGGGATCGGCGGCCAGCACCACCGGAAGGTGGAACAGCGAACCAGCGGTGGACCGGACGGCCTTGGGGTTGTAGATGTCCACGCTGGACGTCGTGAACACCACGGCGTCGGCACCGGCGGAATCGGCCGCACGCAGGACCGTTCCCGCATTCCCCGGGTCCCGCACCTGGCACAGCACGGCAATCAGGCGGGGCCCGGCGTCGAGCACGTCCGCCAGAGCCACGTCCACAAACCTGCAGACCGCCACTATCCCCTGCGGGTTGACGGTGTCCGCCATGGCTGCCAGGACCTCATCCGTGGCCAGCCGTGCGCTGGTGCCCTCGGAGAGCTCTTCAAATTCGGGAAAACGGTCAAGGCAGCTTTCGCTGGCGAAGACCTCAGTCACTACTCCGGGACCTCCCGCCGCAAGGCGCTGCTGGTGGAGCTTGAGTGCCTCACGGACGGCCTGCGGGCCCTCGGCCAGAAACTGCCCGCGCTTTAAACGGGCCGGGCGCCCTGCAAGCTTTGCCACATCCCTGACCCGATCAGCTCGGGGGTTGGAAAGTGGAAGGTCTTGCGGGCGCCCGGTTTCGTTCATACAGAAAACTGTAGTAGCTGCTGCCACCAGTTCCTGAACGGGCCCCTCAGGCGAGGGGCGGAAGCTGCTTGCCTAGGCTGCGGCTGCCTTCTTGGCGGAGGTGTCTGCCGGAAGGGAGTCCTTGGCCACCTGGACCAGCGCGGCGAAGGCGTTGGCGTCAGAGACGGCAAGCTCGGCCAGCATACGGCGGTCAACCTCGACCTCGGCGGCCTTCAGGCCCTGGATGAGGCGGTTGTAGGTGAGGCCGTTGGCGCGGGACGCAGCGTTGATGCGCTGGATCCACAGGCGGCGGAAGTCGCCCTTCTTCTTCTTGCGGTCGCCGTAGCTGTACACAAACGAGTGCAGCAGCTGCTCCTTGGCCTTGCGGTACAGGCGCGAACGCTGTCCGCGGTAACCCTTTGCGCGTTCAAGAACAACCCGGCGCTTCTTGTGGGCGTTGACCGCCCTCTTCACACGTGCCACGTGCGTACTCCTTCGAAAATCTGATCCCAAGCATCTACTGCCGGTGAACCGGCGGCCTGAGAATGCTGTTTGGCAGGTGACGGACCGCCAGGCGGCGGCCCCTCATAGAACTTGGAAATTAGATGCCGAGCATCTTCCGGATGACCTTGGCGTCGCCCTTGAAGACGATCCGGTCGCCGGCAAGGCGGCGGGTCAGGCGGGAGGACTTGTGCTCCAGGTAGTGGCGGCGGTTGGCCTGCTGGCGGCGCAGCTTGCCGCTGCCGGTCAGCTTGAAGCGCTTCTTAGCACCACTGTGGGTCTTCATCTTCGGCATGGGAACCGATCTCCTTACGTTTCTGCAGGCCCGGGGGCCGCAGTTCTATCGCGCAGCCACCCCTGCGGGCAGCATGCTGGTTGCTGACTGCCGGAGGCGTACCCCGGCAGCTGTGAACTAGTTGGTCTTCTTGCCGGCCGGCTTCGGCGCTGCCTTGGGGGCAGGGCGCGCAGCAGGCTTCGGCGCAGCAGGCCTGGCCACCGGCTTGGGTGGTGCAGGCACAGCGGCCGGTCTCGGTGCCGCCGGCGCGGCGGCTTCCGGCTTGGCGGCAGCTGCAGGCCTGGGAGCCGGAGCGGCCTTCGGCGCAGCAGCCTTGGGGGCTTCCTGCTTCGGAGCTTCCTGCTTCGGCGCTTCCTGCTTCGGCGCAGCAGCCTTGGGGGCTTCCTGCTTCGGAGCTTCCTGCTTCGGCGCAGCAGCCTTGGGGGCTTCCTGCTTCGGAGCTTCCTGCTCAGGTGCCTCAACAGCGGGCGCCTCGGCGGGGGCGTTGTCCTCGGCCACAGCCTCCGGCTCCGTGGAGACGGTGAAACCTTCGGGCAGCAGGTCCGCCAGTGACTGCGTCAAGGGGGCCTGGTCCTCGCCGGACGTGTCAACGCGTCCGGAAGCCTTGGCTTCGTTCTGGGCCTTGGCCTCGGCCCGCTGCGTGGCGCGCCGTGCCTCAGCCTTGGCTTCAGCCTTGTTCTTCAGCGGCCCAACCACCATGACCATGTTGCGGCCGTCAATGCGGGGGCTGGACTCCACCACGCCAACTTCGGCGACGTCGTCCGCGAAGCGCTGGAGCAGGCGGATGCCCATCTCCGGACGCTGCTGCTCACGGCCACGGAACTGGATCATGGCCTTGACCTTGTCCCCGGCACCGAGGAAGCGCAGGGCGTGGCCGCGCTTGGTCTCGTAGTCGTGGGTGTCGATCTTCAACCGGAAACGGATTTCCTTCAGAACAGTGTTCGTCTGGTTCTTCCGGGCCTCACGTGCCTTGACCGCGGCCTCGTACTTGTACTTGCCGAAGTCCATCAGCTTGCACACCGGAGGCTTCGCCTGAGGTGCAACTTCAACGAGATCAAGGTCGGACTCGGCAGCCAGTCGCAGGGCATCCTCAATACGGACGATTCCTACCTGTTCACCTGCAGGGCCGACCAGCCGCACCTCGGGGACGCGGATACGCTCATTGATTCTTGGCTCGCTAATGTTAAAGCTCCTGTGTTTGTTGTTGAGTCCGGCAAATAGAGAAGGCCCCCAATTGCCGGAGCAATCGAAGGCCTCAGATAGGTTGGCTCGGCAACCCCGTCAGGGCTGCACGCACACAGTCCCGGCGTGTGCCGGTCCATGCCCAACCAGATACCCGGCAACCTTACGTCCCCTGCAGGTTCCAAAGGAACGCCTGGGACAGCGGCTGACGCGGGTGGGAGAGAACTCCGCTTGCAAACTGGAAGCCATTCTACAGAAAAAATTCCCGTCAACGCCGCAAAAGCGCTGTTGGGAACCTGATCGTTTGGGACAATCCCTGAAATAACGACATCCAGTCGGTCTGTGTCAAGCTTACCAGTATGAGCACCTCAGACAGTAATTCGTACGTCTTCGAGCCCGGTGACGCAGGCGCAGACGTTTCACAACAGATCCGGGACATCTCGGAAGTCCCCGCCATCGAGGTCATCACCACGGCCGCCGTGCACCTCATGAGCGCAGCCGCGGTAAAGCTTGGCCTGGCCGCAGAAGACAACGCGGCCGAGCTGAAGGACCTGGACGAGGCCCGGAAGCTGATCACCGCCCTGGCCGGCCTGGTGACGGCAGCTGCCCCCGAAATCGGCTCGCAGCACGCCGGACCGTTGCGCGATGGGCTGCGGTCCCTCCAGCTGGCGTTCCGTGAAGAGTCGCTGATTCCGGATGCACCGGGCAAGGGCCCGGGCGAAAAGTACACCGGCGCAGTGAACTAAGGAAGAACCCACCCAAGCAGCGTCCGACGGCGGGACGGCCTTTCAAGGTCGTCCCGCCGTCGTCGTTTCCAGGCAAAGCACCCGGGGCTTGACCGGCCACTCCGTACCTGCCGTTCAGCGCGGCGGACGGAAATATCGGGCGGCGGCTTTTCGGCGGCGCTGCTGGAGGGCCAGGCCCACCAGGCACAGCACGACGCCGGCGGCGCCAACCGAAACGAAACCCCCGGACGGTCCCATGAGGTCGATGAAGATGCCGGCCAGCGGCGAGCCGAGGGCAACACCAGCGGTCAGGGCTGAGCCGTACCAGCCCATCGCCTCCCCGCGCCGTTCCTCCGACACCAGGTCCGCGACCGTTTCGGAGGCTGCGGAGAGGACGGGGGCGCAGAGCAGGCCGGGCAGGATGGAAACCAGTGCCAGCGTCCAGGTGTCGTGGGCGAAGGCCATGGGCAGCGTCAGCGCCGCCATTCCCAGCAGCAGGATGACAGGCGGGATGGGCCGGTGCATGGCGCCGTAGATGAGTCCGCCCACCACCGAGGCGGCGCACCAGAAGACGAACACGATGCCGATCTCGCTCTGGCGGCCTCCGGTTTCCAGCGCCGCAACGATGCCAACGTCGGTACCGCTCAGGACCATGCCGGCGCCGGCGGCAACGGCAAAGAGTGCCGCGACCGTTGCGGTGAACCACGCGAAGCCGCCCGCCAGCCTTCCGCGCAGTCCCTCTGCCGCACGGCTGGCCGTCCCGGCCGGTGACAGTTCCGCGGCGGCTTCCTGGACGTGGGCCGGAGCGGTGGCGACCACGGCGGCTTCCGCGGCATGTTGCTCATCCCCGGCGCATTCGGCGGTTTGCGCCGGGCTGCGGGTGGGCGGGTTGAACCACATGAGGGACAGCCCTGCCAGGGACGTGGCCACGCCCACCACGGTCAACCCGGCAACGGTAAATCCACTGGTGGCCACCACGGCGCCGGCGGCCGGCCCGATCATGAATACCATTTCGGTGGTGATGGCGTCCAGGGCGAACGCGGTGCGGCGCTGGTCGCCCTCCGCCAGGACGCCCAGGGACTGCCGGACCACGCTGAAAATTGGCAGCGTGAGCAGGCCGCCCACGAAGACCAGTGGGAGGAGCCACTGGTAGGACACGTGCGGCACCACAGACCAGATCAGCGTCTCCGAGATCACGGACGGGATGAGTGCGGTCCGCAACCCTACGGTGTCAACGCGCCTGCCGCGCCACGGGGCGCCCAGGGCAATACCGATGGTCATGACCGCTGCGGCGGCGCCGGCCGCGGCATAGCCCTGGCCAAGGGTGAGGACGATGTGCAGGGTCAGGAGCACCCCGGCCGCTGAGTGCGGGATGCGGGCGATCATGCCAACCAGCAGCAGCCGGCGGATTGGCCGGACGGCGAGCAACTCCCGGTAGAGAGCGAAATTCACGAAACGGTCCTTCAGGGTATGCCGCAGCACTGGCGGGGATCACCCATCCGGCTGCGTCTAGTCGGGAGCGCGCCTCAGTTTGATTTCCAAGGAGTCGACGCGCTCCCCAAACAATACATTCCGCGACCACTCCGCCTGGAGGTTGGCCACCAGTTCCTGGACCCCGGCGGCGTCCAGGCCGTCCTCAAGGTACAGCACCACCTGAAGTTCCGGCCCGGCACCCCCGCCAGGGACTACTGCGCCATCGGCAGCACTGGAAGCCACTCCCCTGCCCGGCATAAGCCCAATGCTGCGGATGGCGGCGAACCCGGAGGCTGCGCGCGCCATTTCATCGGCCAGCTGGGGGTCGTTGTAGGAGGGGGTCCAGTCGTGCTGCTTTGCCAATGCCCAGACCCCCGGACGGCGCACCACGAACGTCACGTCGGCGCCCGGGTCCAGGACCAGGAGCTCGGCGCCTTCGGCGACTGCCGAGAGGGCAGCCCGCGCGGCGTACACGGCGACGGGCCGGGCCTCGGGATGCCAGGCGGCCAGCCCGGCGGCCGAGGTGAAGGCGGGGAGGGCAGTCCTGCCGTCAGCCGCCTTCAGCGTTACCAGCGCCATGTCCGCCTGCTTGTCAGCGTGCAGTCCGTGGGCTGTTTCCGACTCTTCAGCCAGCTGCGCAACAATCGGAATGAAGACCCGGGCCGTTGCCAGGGCGGCCACGACGCCCGCTTCATCGCCTGCCCCTTGCCGGAGCGCGTCCAGGGCGGCGAGGTAGCCGGCGTCGGCCGTTCCGTCGTCGTCCTCGAAGTTGTGGATCCTGCTGTCGTCACCGGCCAGGCTGCGTCCTGCCCATGGCTGGCCCGCCGAATCCGTGGCGCCACCAGCGCCGGACAGGGCTGCCGCGATATGTCCGGGCAGCTGGCGTGCTGGCTGCCGCCCTGGCTCCTCGACGTTAGGCATGGGGTCGATGTCCGCCGGGTCAGCGCCGGCCGGCGACGTCGAGGGCTTCGGGCAGCGTGAAGGCTCCGGCGTACAGGGCCTTGCCCACAATCGCGCCTTCCACGCCCAGCGGGACCAGGGACCGGAGGACCTTCAGGTCGTCCAGGCTGGAGATGCCGCCGGAAGCCACAACCGGCTTGCCGGTCTTTTCCACCATCTGGCGGAGGAGTTCGACGTTGGGGCCCTGCAGAGTGCCGTCCTTGGTCACGTCGGTCACGACGTAGCGGGAGCAGCCGGCCTCTTCGAGACGGCCAAGGACCTCCCAGAGGTCCCCGCCTTCCTTGGTCCAGCCGCGGCCGGCGAGGGTTGTTCCGCGGACGTCGAGGCCCACGGCGATTTTGTCGCCAAAGCGTTCGATGGCCCGGCGGGTCCACTCCGGGTTCTCCAGTGCAGCCGTTCCCAGGTTGACCCGGGCCACGCCCAGGTCAAGGGCGGCTTCCAGTGTTTCGTCGTCGCGGAGGCCTCCGGAGAGCTCCACCTTGATGTCCAGCCGGCCCACGACTTCCCGGAGCAGGTCTGCGTTGGAGCCGCGGCCGAAGGCTGCGTCCAGGTCCACCAGGTGCACCCATTCGGCGCCTTGCTGCTGCCAGTTCAGCGCAGCTTCAAGGGGGGTGCCGTAGCTGGTTTCACTGCCCGCCTCGCCCTGGACCAGCCGGACGGCCTGGCCGTTGACGACGTCGACGGCTGGCAGCAGTTCAAGTACCGGCAGGTCATGTGCGGTGGTCATACTCATCCTCGGTGTCGATTTCGGTGCGGAAAGCAGGGCGCTGGGTCCGCGATGCTGTTGGGGTGAAGTTGGCGGCCCTCGCGCTGTGGGCTGTGGTCAGTCTGCCGGCAGGGTCAGCAGGTAGGCCGCCACCAGTGACATGGCGGCCAGGACGTAGAACGCCACCTGTGTCCAGAGTGGCTTGCGCTGCTGCCGGAATGAGATGCCGCCACCGATGAGGATGCCGGCGAGGCCCATCAGGAGTACCGACCACATCTAGGCGTCACTGCCGGCGTCCGCCGGTGCTGCAGCGGATTGACCGGCGGCCGGTTTCCGCAGGCCTTCCACCCAGTTGCGCAGGAGCCGCGCACCGGCGTCGCCGGACTTTTCGGGGTGGAACTGGGTGGCGCAGAGGGGGCCGTTCTCGACGGCGGCGATGAAGGGGCCGCCGTGTTCGGACCAGGTGACCAGGGGCGGCGCCATCCGTGGCTGGATGACGTCGAAGTTCCATTCCTGCACGCCGTATGAGTGCACGAAGTAGAAGCGTTCGTTTTCGACCCCGGCAAAGAGTTTGGAGCCTTCCGGCACCTTGACCGTGTTCCAGCCCATGTGCGGAACCACCTCCGCGGGGAGGGCCTCTACCTTGCCGGGCCATTCGCCAATGCCTTCGGCTTCGGTGCCGTGTTCCACTCCGGCTTCAAAAAGGACCTGGAGGCCCACGCAGATTCCAAGCACGGGGCGTCCGCCTGCCACCCGCCTGCCGATCAACCTGATGCCGTCCACGGCCTTGAGTTCGCGCATGACGGTCTCGAACGCACCTACGCCCGGAACCACCAGGCCGTCCGCGTTCAGTACATCCTCGGGCTTGGCGCTCAGGACTACTTCCGCGCCGGCACGTTCCAGTGCCCGGACTGCGGACCTGACGTTCCCGGAACCGTAATCGAGCACGGTGACCGTGGGTTTGCCCTCAGGTGAAGGCAGCTTGCCTGATGCTGACGGATCGATGATCGCCCCGTCTTTGAGGACCTGGCCGCTCACAGCGCCCCCTTGGTGGAGGGGATGCCTTCAACCCGGGGATCGGGTTCGACGGCGGCGCGGAGGGCGCGGGCGAAGGCTTTGAACTGTGCCTCGACGATGTGGTGCGGGTCCCGTCCGGCCAGCACGTTCATGTGCAGGCAGATGCCGGCGTGCAGTGTGATGGCTTCGAAGACGTGGCGGGTCAGGGAACCGGTGAAGTGGCCGCCGATCAGGTGGTACTCCTGCCCGGCCGGCTCGCCCCCGTGCACCAGGTACGGGCGTCCGGACACGTCCACCACAGCGTTCGCAAGCGCTTCGTCCAGCGGAACGGTGGCCTCACCGAACCGGCGGATCCCGGCCTTGTTCCCGAGGGCGGTCCGCAGGACCTCGCCGAAGGTGATGGCCACGTCCTCAACAGTGTGGTGGACGTCGATGTGGGTGTCACCCGTGGCCTTGACCGTCATGTCGATCAGGGAGTGCTTGCACAGGGCCGTGAGCATGTGGTCGTAGAACGGCACGGAGGTATCGATGTCCGATACGCCGGTTCCATCGAGGTTGATCTCCACGAGCACGGAGGACTCGCTGGTGGCACGCTCCATGCGGGCGGTCCGGGCCGCAGCCGTATTCGATCCGGTGGGACTCATGGTGAAGGATCCTTTGTGGGAGAAGAAGTAGTTCAAGGCGCCCAGCGCCGCAGTATCAAGTCTAGGCGGGAAGCGCGGCCTGGCCCGCAAGGATGCGTTCCAGGGAGGTAAGGAAGGCTGTGGTTTCCGCCTCAGTGCCTGCGGTGACCCGAAGGTGGCCGGGGATGCCCACGTCGCGGATGAGCACTCCGGCGTCCAGCAGCTCCTGCCATACCTGGTGCGGATTTTCCAGGCCCCCGAAGAACACGTAGTTGGAGTCCGAGGCGGCAGGCTTGAGGCCCATCCTGGTCAGTTCGGCCACAATGCGGTCCCGCTGCCCCTTGATGTCCTGGACATCGGCCATCAGTGCCTCGCGGTGTTGGAGCGCGGCCAGTGCGGTTGCCTGGGTAATCGCGGACAGGTGGTACGGAAGGCGCACCAGCCGCAGGGCATCGGTGACCTCCGGGGCCGCGGCCATGTAGCCGAGGCGGGCGCCGGCGAGTGCGAAGGCCTTGCTCATGGTGCGGGAAACTATCAGCCGCTCCCGGCCGGGCAGCAGGGTCAGGGCGCTGGGCGTGCCGTCATGCGCGAACTCGTGGTAGGCCTCGTCGACGATCACCACGGTCTGGCTGTCCTCGCCGGCGTCATAGACAGCCTCCACAACGTCAAGCCCCAGGCCGGTCCCCGTGGGGTTGTTGGGCGAGCAGAGAAAGACGATGTTGGGCCGCAGCTCCTCGACCTGCCGGGCGGCGGATTCGGCGCTCAGGTCGTAGCCTTCCGAGCGCACTCCCGTGATGTATTGGGTGTCGGTTCCGCTGGCGAGCAAGGGGTACATGGAGTACGTGGGTGGAAAGCCCAGGGCGGTGCGGCCGGGGCCGCCGAAGGCCTGGAGGATCTGCTGCAGGACCTCGTTGGAGCCGTTGGCTGCCCAGAGGTTTGATTCGTCGAGCCCGTGCCCCAGGTATTCCGCGAGGGCCTTCCGCAGGTCGGTGAATTCCCTGTCCGGGTACCGGTTGAGGCCTGCAGCTGCTTCCGTGACCGCCGCGCTGATGGCGGCGCGTACGTCCGCCGGAACACCATGGGTGTTCTCATTGACGTTCAGCAAAATGGGAACGTCCAGTTGGGGTGCCCCGTAGGGGGTCAGCCCGCGAAGATTGCTGCGGAGGGGAAGTCGGTTCAGACGCTCTAGCTGGTCGTTCACCTGAACAGTTTAGTTGCCGCGGCAACTACCGGAAAATGTGACAGATTCTGTTCGCCACCGGCGTTGCTGTCCCGGTCATCTTTCTCAAAGGCCAACACCAGGTGCCGCTCAGTGCGTGGGGACGAACAGCTGCTGCCCCGGCAGCACAGCGGCGGCCGGAAGGTTGTTGAGCTGGACGATGTCCGCCACCACGTCCCGGGCATCGCGGTCCGGAGCAACAGCGCCTGCGATGCTCCACAACGACTGGCCCGCCTGCACCGTCACGGTGACCGTCGGCGTCACGGCCAGGTCCGCAGCTGAATCGGATGCCTTGGCCGGTGCGTTGAAAAGTCCGGACAGGGACAGCAGGAGTACCGCGAGGAGCACAAGCGGAACTCCGATCAGGACGATCCGCCCCCGGCGGGTCAGCCGCAGGGGCGCTGCTGACGGCGTCCGGCGCTGCGAGGGCTTCCGGGTCTGCAGGGAAACGCGGTGCGTAGGTGAAACCTGGTGAAGAGATAAAGCTGACATGAACTAAGCCCTCCTGGACCTGCCGTGCTGCCCGGGTGTCCGCCCGCTGCCGCCCTGCCGTTCAGACCGTGTCCGGAGCTTCTCCGGCCATGTTTTCGAACGGGGCAATCGCTGGTTAGAACACATGTTCGAACTTTGCTTGTTAAGTTTTAGCACCTATCAACGAACAATGTCGAGACTCGCTAGAACAAATGTTTGAAAAAGCAATGTGGCTGGCCTAGCTTTGAACCAAAGAACAACCACCACTGAAGTTGAACAGCAGGGTCTGACAATGACAGTGGGAGTCCTTCCGGCGGCGCTGTGGAACAGGCCGCAACGGAAGATCCGGCGGCAAGCGAAAGGCATTGGCGAATATGGCAGCAGCAGCCGCCGGGGGCAGGACCGCCCCGCAACCCAGGAAGACCGCCAAGGGCTTGACCCCCCGGCAGAAGAAGATCCTCGAAACCATCCAGCGCTCGGTCAATGACAACGGCTACCCGCCCTCCATGCGGGAGATCGGCGACACGGTTGGCCTGGCCAGCCTGTCCAGCGTGACCCACCAGCTTTCGCAGCTGGAGAAGCTGGGTTACCTGCGGCGCGACCCCAAACGGCCGCGGGCCATGGAGGTGCTGATGCCCCTCACGCTGGACAGCGGAAGCAATGCCGCCGGCACCTCCCCCGCGCCGCAGGCCACGGGCGGCGGTGCCACGGTAACGGAGCTGCCCACCGCGCTGGATACGGCCATGGTTCCGCTGGTTGGCCGGATTGCTGCCGGCGGTCCCATCCTCGCTGAGCAGCTCGTGGAGGATGTCATGCCGCTCCCCCGCCAGCTGGTCGGCCAGGGCGAGCTCTTCATGCTTAGGGTGGCTGGCGACTCCATGGTGGATGCCGCCATCTGTGACGGTGACTGGGTGGTGGTGCGGCGCCAGGCGGACGCAGCCAACGGGGACATCGTTGCTGCCCTGCTGGATGACGAGGCAACCGTCAAGACATTCCGCCAGCGCGACGGCCACACCTGGCTGCTGCCCCAAAACACGCAGTACGAACCCATTCTGGGCGACCATGCCACCATCATGGGCAAGGTTGTCTCGGTCCTGCGTTCCCTCTGACCGCGTCTCCCGCGAAGGGACGGCCTGCCGGAAATTGCACGGCGGCTGCCCCCGCTGGCGTCGTTCGCCTGCCGGGCCCTACGTGGCCGCGTCCGCGCCCAGCCTGGCCAATGCCGCCAGCGCCTTGCTGCGGTCCGTGGTAGCCCAGAACGGCGGCAGAGCGCCGCGGAGGAATCCGGCGTAGCGCTCTGTTGCCAGCCGGGAATCCAGAACGGCCACCACTCCCTTGTCTCCCGTGGACCGGATCAGGCGGCCGGCACCCTGGGCCAGCCTGATGGCGGCATGCGTGGCCGAGACGGACATGAAGCCGTTTCCGCCGGCCTGGGCCACGGCACGCGAACGCGCGGTCATCAGCGGATCATCCGGCCTGGGGAACGGGATGCGGTCGATCACCACCAGGCGGCAGGAGCCTCCCGGAACGTCAACCCCCTGCCACAGGGACATGGTCCCGAAGAGGCAGGTGTCCGGTTCGTCGGCGAACTGCTTCACCAAAGCGGTCATGGTCGACTCGCCCTGGCAGAGGACAGTCACATCGAGCTTCGGCCGCAGGGCGTCGGCAGCCTCTTCGGCAGCCCGTCGGGATGAAAACAGGCAGAGGGCACCCCCGCCGGACGCTTTGATGAGCGCTTCCAGTTCCTCCAGCGCCTCCGGCGAAACGCCGCGGCCCGGCTTTGGCAGG
This sequence comes from Pseudarthrobacter sp. Pseusp20, assembly GCF_059492155.1. Lineage (NCBI taxonomy): Bacteria > Bacillati > Actinomycetota > Actinomycetes > Micrococcales > Micrococcaceae > Pseudarthrobacter > Pseudarthrobacter sp. Pseusp20. The sequence goes on along the minus strand of NZ_CP168521.1, from coordinate 1,875,597 downwards.
TGGCCGGCCACGTAGAGGATGCCCTGTTTCGGGTAGTCGAAGGGCGAGCCGACATCCACACCCGTCCAGCTGGGTGCGCCGTCGCCGATAAGGCCCAGTCCCCCGGCCGCGGGTTCAAATGCCGAGCCAATGGCGAGGGTTGCAGACGTCAGCACGACGGTGTGCCCGGCGAAGAGTCCTTCCCGGAGCCTGCCTGCCACGGACAGCGGCGCGATGTTGACCAGCACCGGGGCATTGTCATCGGGCTGGGAATATCCCTGGCCGGGATCGAACGTGCCGGCCCGGGAAAACCACACGACCTCGCGGTTTTCACGGGCAGCAATAAGCCGCTCACACAATTCCAGGATGAGCATGAGGCGGGACCGGGCCAGCTGCCGGCCGCCGTCGGCCGTGGCGTTGCTGTCCCCCTTGGAATCGGACAACGCGGCCCGGCACGCCTCCCGCAACTGGTCCATGCAGTCCAGCTGTTCGTCGTTCAGCCCGTTGGGAAGCAGGCCGCTGGGCGCACCGGCGAGGGCCAGTTCAAGGTTTGCGGCTGCGGCGTTCAGCGCGTCCACCGTGATGGCGGTATGTTTGCGGGCGCCGGAAGCGGCAGCGTGGACCATGGCCACCGACAGCTGACCGGACACGGCTCCGGTGACCCGGTCCTGCAACTCGTGCGCTTCATCCACCACCACGACGTCGTACTCGGGCAGGACTGCAAGTCCTTCGAAGGCGCTGACGGCCAGCATGGCGTGATTCGTCACCACCACATCTGCCTCGGCTGCGTCCTGCCGGGCCAGCTCGCTGAAGCACTCGGCGGCCATGGGGCACTTTTGGGCCCCCAGGCACTCCATGGAAGTGACGGAGACCTGGCGCCAGGCACGGTCCGTCACACCAGGCAGGAGCTCATCCCGGTCGCCGGTGGCCGTCTTCTCCGCCCACTCGCGGAGCCGCACCACCTCCTTGCCAAGCTGGGACGAGGGTCCGCCCACGGAGGCGGCAAAGTGCGGGACGCTGGTGTCTTCGCCCAAGGAGAAAAGCTGACCCTCGGAAGGCTCCTCGGAGGGGAACCCGCCTTCCAGTTTGTGCCGGCAGACATAGTTTGACCGGCCTTTCACCAAGGCAACCTTGACCGGCCGTTCCAGGGCCGGGGTGATGTTCTTCAGCAGCCGCGGCAGGTCCCTGCCAACAATCTGGGTTTGCAGGGCCAGCGTGGCGGTGGACACCAGAGCGGGCTTGTTGCTCTCCAGGGCGTGGGCGATGAGCGGCACCAGGTAGGCCAGCGACTTGCCCGTGCCCGTGCCCGCCTGGACCAGCAGGTGGTTGCCGGTTTTGATGGCCCGGGCCACCTGCCGGGCCATCTCGTGTTGTCCGGTGCGGCTTTGTCCGCCCATGCCGGCGACGGCGCGGTCGAGCAGTTCGATGACGAACTGCTCGCCGGCCGTCTGCGCGGTTTCGCCGGCGGCGGGGTCAGTCATTGACGATGAACGGTTCCAGTTCGGACGCCAGGCCCTCGCGGACCTTCACCGCAGCCCTGGTACCTGCCTCAACGTGGTCAACGCTGAGGATTTCCGCGTCGGACTCATGGAGCTTGCTGACCAGGTCTCCGCGGTCATACGGGATGAGGAGTTCCATCTTGACCGAAGGCCGGGGAATGGCTTCGCTGATGGCCTTCAGCAGCTCCGGGATGCCCTCACCCGTCCGGGCCGAGACCACCACATGCCGCGGTTCGCGCTGCTTCAGGCGCTCCACCACGAACGGGTCAGCTGCATCAGCCTTGTTCAGCACGATGATCTCCGGCACCTTGCGGGCATCAACTTCGCTGAAGACCTTCCGGACGGCGGCGATCTGCCCTTCGGGGTCCGGATGCGACACGTCCACCACGTGCAGGATCAGATCCGAGTCCGCCACTTCCTCGAGGGTCGAACGGAAGGCCTCCACCAGCTGGGTGGGCAGCGAGCGGACGAATCCAACGGTGTCGGCCAGGGTGTATCCCAGGCCGTCCGCGGTTTCCGCCTTGCGGACGGTGGGATCCAGGGTGGCGAACAGTGCGTTCTCCACGAGGACTCCGGCGTCCGTAAGCCGGTTCAGCAGTGAGGACTTGCCGGCGTTGGTATACCCGGCAATCGCCACGGAGGGCACTTCATTACGACGGCGGTTGGCCCGCTTGGTCTCGCGTGCCGGCTTCATTGCGGCGATTTCACGCCGCAGCTTGGCCATGCGGGTACGGATCCGGCGCCGGTCCAACTCGATCTTGGTTTCACCAGGACCTCGGGAGCCCATGCCGGCGGCAGCGCCACCCACCTGGCCACCGGCCTGGCGGGACATCGACTCACCCCAGCCGCGGAGGCGCGGAAGCAGGTACTCGAGCTGCGCGAGCTCCACCTGCGCTTTGCCTTCACGGCTCTTGGCATGCTGGGCGAAGATGTCAAGGATCAGCGCCGTGCGGTCGATGACCTTGACCTTGACGATGTCCTCAAGTCCGCGGCGCTGGGAAGGCGCAAGTTCAGCGTCCACCACCACCGTGTCCGCGCCCGTGGACATGACGATGTCCTTGAGCTCCAGCGCCTTGCCTGACCCCAGGAAGGTTCCCGGGTCCGGCTTGTCACGGCGCTGCACCATGCCATCCAGGACCTCCGAACCGGCGGTCTCGGCGAGGGCTGCCAGCTCACGCAGCGAGTTTTCGGCGTCGGCAAGCGTTCCCTCGGACCAAATCCCGGCCAGGACCACGCGCTCCAGGCGCAGCTGGCGGTATTCAACTTCGGTGACGTCTTCGAGCTCGGTGGACAGGCCTGCCCTTCGGCGCAGCGCGCGCCGTTCCTCGAGGTCCTGCTGGTCGCCGTCGTATGTTGAGTGTTCTTCGTCGAGCCGGGAAATGGCCTGCGCCTTGCCGAGCACCGCTTTTCCATTGCCGCTGCTCTCACCGCCGGGCGTGCTGACAGTCTTGGCCGGGACGTCCTTGGCGAGGATCCGGTCGATAACAGCCTGGATTTCCTGCGGACTCATGTCCTGGGCGGCTGGATCGGAACCGGTGTTGGGCTGGCTGGTCATGGTCTCCTTTGAAGATTCGGCAATTCCAGAATAGTGCTGATTGCTTGGAAGTTGGAACGTATTCGCGCTGGGCTGACGGCCTGCGGTCATGCAATTCTCCTGGTTGTCTCGCGGCCGGCTGCGATGCCGGGGCCGGGATGCCGCGTCAGAAGGGCGGCAGGGCTAAAAAGGCCGGAAAAATAGCGGGAAGTGCAGCAGGAGGCTGACTTTCGAGTATCGTCCGGCGGCCGGGCAGAACAGATGCGTCTGGCCGGTGCACAAGCGGAAGGCTGAAAAACCTGCATCGCTGCGGGACGGGCTGTCGCTGGAGGACAGGCTGCGGGGACGGGCGTGGCCCGTGCCGGCTACTCGAAGATCAGGAACATGCCATCCAGCGTAGCAGAGGGGGTTCTGCACGGTTTCCCATTACGCTGCAAGGGGAACTACTCTGGCCAGTTATGGAGTCCGCACACTATTTCAGCACGTCCCCCGCCGGCCCCTTTACCCGTAAGCCACTCACGGTGGAGCTGGCCGGCGAGACCCGCAGGCTCCACACCTCCGCGGGAATCTTCAGCCCGGACGGGATCGACAAGGGCACCGCAGTGCTCCTCGCCGATGTTCCGGCGCCGCACCCCCAGGGGAACCTGCTGGATATCGGATGCGGCTGGGGGCCCATCGCACTCACCATGGCGCTGCTGGCGCCCGGGTCGACGGTCTACGCCGTGGACGTCAACGAACGCTGCGTCGCCCTGACCAACGAAAACGCGGCCGCGCTGGGGCTGTCCAACGTCGTCGCCAGTACACCCCAGGAGGTGGACGCCGGCGTCAGGTTCGACACCATCTGGTCCAACCCGCCCATCCGGATTGGCAAGGAGGAACTGCACGCCCTGCTGAAGCTGTGGCTTCCGCGCCTCGCGGACGGCGGCACGGCGTGGCTGGTGGTACAGAAGAACCTGGGCTCGGATTCGCTCCAGCGCTGGCTGGCCGCCGAACTGGACAGTTCCTATACCGTGACCCGCGAGTCAACGTCCAAGTCCTTCCGGATCCTGAAGGTTACGAAAGCGTCCCGCTCGCCACAATGACGGCGGGGCCGCTGAGTTCCACGTGCTCGTGGCCGGCGGGGCCGGCGAAGAACTTCACGCCCACCACACCTCCGGGAACGTTGACCCGCCAGGCATCAGGGGCTTCCGCGCCGGCCCAGTGCCGGATGGCGACGGCGGCAGCACAGGCCCCCGTTCCGCAGGACTGGGTCTCCCCCACGCCTCGCTCATGCACCCGCATGGTCACGGATCCGACGCCGTCATGGACCAGAGGCTCCGCAGGGACGACGAACTCCACATTGGTCCCATTCACGGGGACCGGATCGACCTTGGGAGCCGTGAAGAGGCGGGTGCCTTCGAGCTCGCTGAGTTCCGCGAGGGCCACTACGGTGTGTGGGTTGCCCATGCTCACGGAGAGGGCCGGCCGGGGAACTTCCAGGCCGTCGGCAGTAACCAGGGAATCCATCGCCTTGGCGCTGGCCTCCCCGGGGAATATGAACTCCCACGGGCCCATGTCCACCGCGTAACCGTTCCCTGTCCGGACCACGGTCTTGACCCCTCCGCGGGTGCCGATGGTGAGTGATCCGCCGTCGGGCAGGTCGATCAGGCCCTCGGACCGCAGGAAGTGGACGAAGACCCGCACGCCGTTGCCGCACATTTCAGACAGTGAGCCGTCGGCATTGCGGTAATCCATGAACCATTCCGCGTCCGGGGCATCGGTGAGCAGTTCCCGGCCTTCCGGCAGGAAACGGGACGGGACAGCCCTGATCAGGCCGTCGGCGCCGATTCCCCGGTGCCGGTCGCAGAGCGCTGCGGCCTGGTCTGCGCCGATGGCGTGCACCCCCTCGGGATCGGCCACCAGGACGAAGTCGTTGCCGGTGCCATGCCCCTTGGAAAAGCGGAGCCCGCTCAGTGCGTGCAAGGCAGTCCCAGTGGCTTCTGCGGGGGTTGCATTCATGGTCACAAGCGTAACGGCGGATGCCGCCGGTGCTGAAACCGCGGCTACCGGCCCGGATCCTGGACGCACACCTCGGCCGCCTTACCCGTCAGCTCCGGGTCCTGCCAGTTCAGCCAGGTGATGCGGGGGTCGGCGCGGAACCACGTCAACTGGCGGCGGGCGAACTGCCGGGTGGCCACGATTGTTTCCTCTGCGGCCTGCTCAACTGTTGACGTGCCGTCGATGACCCGCAGGAACTGTGAATAGCCCAGTGCACGGGATGCTGTTTTGCCCTGCCGAAGGCCCCGCGCGTCCAGCATCCGGACCTCCTCCAGCAGGCCGGACTCCACCATCCGGTGAACCCGTACCGCCAAGCGCTCCCGCAGGACCTCCCGGTCCACGCTCAGGCCCACCTGAACCGCAGGCTGGTAGTACTCGCGGCGCGGCATGAAGGAACTGAAGGGCCGTCCGGTAAGTTCATGGACTTCCAGTGCGCGGATAATCCGCCGGGCGTCCGAGACCCTGTCCGCGGATACGGGGTCCAGGGCCCTCAGCCTGTCCAGCAGCGCCGGGGTCCCCAGCCGTATGTGGTCCGCCTCCAGCCGTGCACGGAGCTTGGGGTCGGTCCCCGGGAACTCCAGGACGTCCAGGGCGGCCCGCACGTACAGGCCGGAGCCGCCCGCCAGGATTGCGCGCTTGCCGCGGGCATGGATATCCCCGATGAGGCTGCGGGCGTGTTGCTGGAAGTCGGAGACGCTGGCTTCCTGGGTCACGTCCAGGACGTCCAGGAGGTGGTGCGGCACTCCCCTGCGCTCGGCCGTCGTGATTTTGGCAGTGCCAATGTCCATGCCGCGGTAGAACTGCATGGCGTCAGCGTTGATGACCTCGCCGTCCAGTTCAAGGGCAAGGTTGACGGCCAGGTCGGATTTGCCGGAGCCGGTGGGACCGACGACGGCGATGACAGGCGAGGCAGTCACCTTCAGCGGGTGCGCAGCGGCAGCGAGGGCATGCCAAGGGAGACAGCCTTGGGTCCTGCGCTGGAGCCGGGGGCAGGCGCACCACAGGAGTCGGCCTGGGACCTGTCCCAGGCGTCCCCCGCCCGGGACCGGCGCAGGCTGTAGTCCTCCGGCGTGGGATCGGCCACCAGGTGGAAGGCCGCCGCCTCCGTAATGGTGACGGTGACGAGGTCTCCGGGCCTGGGTGCCGGGGCCCCTTCGGGGACTGAGAAGTGGACCAGCCGCTGGTCCTGGGAGCGGCCGGACAACCGGTGGGTTTCCTCCGACTTCCGTCCGGACTGGGCGGTGACCATGACTTCCAGCCTCCGGCCCAACTGCTTCCGGTTTTCCTCGGCGGCGATCCTGTCCTGCAGGGCGGTGAGGCGTTCGAAGCGTTCCTGGACCACGGCCTTCGGCAGCTGGTCCGGCAGGTCGGCAGCGGGCGTGCCGGGGCGCTTTGAATACTGGAAGGTGAAGGCGGTGGCAAAGCGTGACTTTTCCACCACGTCCAGCGTCGCCTGGAAGTCCTCTTCGGTTTCGCCCGGGAAGCCGACGATGATGTCGGTGGAGATGGCGGCGTGCGGAATCCTGTCCCGGACCTTGTCCAGGATGCCCAGGAACTTCGTGGAACGGTAGGAACGCTTCATGGCGCGGAGGATGCGGTCCGAACCGGACTGCAGGGGCATGTGCAGCTGCGGCATCACGTTGGGCGTCTCGGCCATGGCATCAATGACGTCATCGGTGAAGGCGGCCGGGTGCGGGCTGGTGAAGCGGACGCGTTCAAGGCCCTCGATTTCGCCGCAGGCGCGAAGGAGTTTGGAGAAGGCCTGGCGGTCGCCGAACTCGACACCGTAGGAGTTGACGTTCTGGCCCAGGAGGGTCACTTCGATGGCGCCGTCGTCCACGAGGGCCTGGATTTCGGCGAGGATGTCTCCGGGCCGGCGGTCCTTTTCCTTGCCGCGGAGGGCCGGCACGATGCAGAACGTGCACGTGTTGTTGCAGCCAACGGAGATGGATACCCAGCCGGAGTAGACGGAGTCGCGTTTGGTGGGGAGCGTGGAGGGGAAGACGTCCAGGGACTCCAGGATTTCCAGCTGGGCCTCATTGTTGTGCCGTGCACGGTCCAAAAGTGCGGGCAGGGCGCCGACGTTGTGGGTGCCGAAGACAGCATCCACCCATGGTGCCTTCTTGAGGATGGTTTCGCGGTCCTTTTGGGCCAGGCACCCGCCCACGGCGATCTGCATGCCGGGGTTGGCGGCCTTCACGGGCGCCAGGATGCCGAGGTTGCCGTAGAGCTTGTTGTCCGCGTTCTCCCGGACTGCGCAGGTATTGAACACGACCACGTCAGCATGGTCGCCGGCTGCCGGTACGTAGCCCGCATCCTCCAGCATGCCGGCCATGCGTTCGGAGTCGTGCACGTTCATCTGGCAACCGAACGTGCGGACCTGGTATGTACGCGGCTGCACTGCCCCGGATTGCGGAACAGCACCGGCTTGCGCATCAGCAGCAGGCTCAACGGACGCGGCAGCGCCGGAATGGGGGGAAGGAATGGTCAAACTCACCAGTTAAGGGTACCGGCTTTGGAGCATCCCGCTGTCGGGATCCTGCCGGGAATCCAGGACGTCGTTGACGATCCTGAACGCCTGGGACGGCTGGTAGCCCTTCCTGGCCAGCATGGAGGCGAGCCGCCGGACGGCTTTGTCCCGTTCCGACTGGTCAGGCAAAACCGTCCCGGGCCGGAGCTTGCGCTCCACCAGGGCGCGTGCCGCCGCTTCCTCGTCGGCGTCCGTCAGCTGCTCCAGGGCAGAAGCCGCCGTTTCCTGGTCGATGCCCTTCTCGGCCAGTTCGCGCCGGAGAGCGCCCTTGGCAAGCTTGCGGGACTGGGACCGGCTCCTGACCCACATATCGGCAAACTCGGCGTCATTGATCAGGCGCGCCTCCTGGAACTTGTCCAGCACCGCCTCGGCGACGTGTTCGGGGATATTCCGTTCCGCCAGTTTCCGGGCAAGCTGCAGCCTGCTCTTGGGAGCTGCCGTGAGCTGGCGGTACACGATGGCCTGCGCCACCGAGAACGGATCCGGTTCGGCGTCAACAGCCTGCGGATCCTCAGGGATGGAAAAGCCGTCCGGCGGCCCTGAAGAGGGGCCGCCGGGCCGGGCCCGCCGTGAACGTGGTCCGGTCAAGGGCTAGAACCCGTCGACGGCTTTCAGCTTTGGCGCGTCCTTGGACTCGTCCTCGGCGGGCTTGACCCCTACGCCGAGCTTTTCCTTGATCAGGCGTTCCAGTTCAGCCGCGAGCTCGGGGTTGTCGCGCAGGAAGCGGCGCGAGTTCTCCATGCCCTGGCCCAGCTGGTCGCCGTCGTACGTGAACCAGGAACCGGACTTCTTGATGATGCCGTGCTCCACGCCCATGTCGATGATCCCGCCTTCGCGGGAGATGCCCTGGCCGTAGATGATGTCGAACTCAGCAACTTTGAAGGGCGGAGCCATCTTGTTCTTGACGATCTTGGCCTTGGTCCGGTTACCGACGGAATCGGCACCTTCCTTGAGGGTCTGGATCCGCCGGACATCGATGCGGACCGACGCGTAGAACTTCAGGGCCTTACCACCGGTGGTGGTTTCGGGGGAGCCGAAGAAGACACCGATCTTTTCACGGAGCTGGTTGATGAAGATGGCGGTGGTCTTGGTCTGGCTCAAGCGTCCGGTGATCTTACGCAGGGCCTGGCTCATGAGCCGTGCCTGGAGGCCGACGTGGCTGTCGCCCATGTCACCTTCGATTTCGGCGCGCGGCACCAGGGCGGCGACGGAGTCGATGACGACAACGTCCAGCGATCCCGAGCCGACCAGCATGTCCATGATCTCGAGCGCCTGCTCACCTGTGTCCGGCTGCGACACGAGGAGGGCGTCGGTGTCCACACCCAGCTTGGCGGCGTAGTCGGGGTCCAGGGCGTGTTCTGCGTCGATGAAGGCTGCGATGCCGCCGGCGCGCTGGGCATTGGCCACGGCGTGCAGGGCAACGGTGGTCTTACCCGAGGATTCAGGACCATAGATCTCGATGACACGGCCCCGCGGAAGGCCGCCAATCCCCAGAGCGACGTCCAGTGCGATGGAACCGGTGGGGATGACTTCGATCGGGGCGCGTACTTCGTCGCCCAGGCGCATGACCGACCCCTTGCCGAACTGCTTGTCAATCTGGGCAAGCGCTGCTTCCAGCGCTTTTGCACGATCCGGGGCTGCCGCCATGGTTGACACCTCTAATGCTTTCTCGATGGTGGCCTTCGCGGCCGTTTTATTGGTCATCTCTGACGCTACTGGGACCCACTGACATTCCGGCCTGAGGACAACGGCTATGTGGATAAGCCCAATAGAAAAAGCATAGCGTTATCCGAACAGGTATTCGAAGAGTGCCGGTCCTGCGGCGTGTCCGTCCAAGGGCGCTTCGGCTGCGGCAGGCTCACGAAGGACCCACCCGGGAAGCCGTTGTTAGGCGCTGCTAGTCGCGGCGAGGGGCGATGTCCCGGCCCAGCCGCCGTTCGGCCGGGACGTCCTGGACATCGCAGACTGCCAGCCAGACTTTGCGCGGTTCGATGCCTGCAGCCAGCGCCTGGTCCGCAGTGCGCCCGCCGACGCCGGTCAGGACCAGGGTACTGCTCAGCACGCGGGAGTACCCCGCACCGAACTCGTCATCCATCAGACGCCAGTACTCGCTGATTCGCATCGGTAAATCCTCTCATGATTGCGGACCCTAGAATTGTTGCCATGAGCAACTCCCCGGATCTCCCGCCGCCGCCGGACGCAGGCGCTGATGCCGCCGATACCGCGCTGCAGAATGTTGAACACCAGATCAGCCTCTTCTGGCGGCGGGCCAGGGCTATCTCCAACCAGCTCTCGCGCGAAGTCCACCCGGATATGGAGCCTGCCGCGTACGGGCTGTTAACGGTTATCCGCCGGGAAGGGCCCATCCGCCTGACGGAGCTTGCCATGAACATCGGGGTGGGCAAGCCGTCGGTCAGCCGGCAGATTGCCTTCCTGGAGAGCCTCGGACTGGTATCCAAGGAAGCCGATCCCCTGGACCGCCGGGCACAGTCCATCCGGCTGACGCCCAAGGGCGAAGAGAAGATGCACCAGGTCCAGGACGCCAGGCGCCAGGTTTTCCAGGAACGGCTGCGCGAGTGGCCCGTGCAGGACCTGCAGGAGCTGGCCCGCTACATGGCCAAGCTGAACTCCACCTACGAGCGTGACGGATTCCCCAGGGAAGGCGGAGGCGGCTCCCCCGCAGAAGAGGAATAGCCGCAGCGACGAACAGCCGGCAGGAGTACCACCAGCCGGGCACATCAATCGGGCGCCAACGCAGGAAGCCCCCGGCGCGGCCGGGGGCTTCCTGCGTTCCAAGGCCCACCTGCGGTGGGGCTGGCTTTACCGGGCGCCGGAGAGAAGGCCCGTGGAGAGTTCGTCGTTCAGTTCAGTGTTGAGGTCGCGCTCGAGGTCACGGCCGTAACGCTGGGAGAATTCCTGCGGAACTGTGTCCGGAACTGCGACGCCTTCGGCTACTGCCACACGGTCGCTGACTTCACGGAGCATGCTTGACAACGGAACATCCAGTGCCGAGCAGATTGAGGACAGAAGCTCTGACGAGGCTTCCTTCTGGCCGCGCTCCACTTCGCTGAGATACCCCAGGGAGACGCGGGCGCTGTGCGAAACTTCACGGAGCGTGCGTCCCTGACGCTGGCGGACATCGCGCAGCACATCACCGATTTCGTGACGAAGTACTACCATCTTGCGCTCCTTCTGTTCGCTCTTAGCCTGTTCGGCGAGGCCCACATCCTTCCAGCGGACAACGCCGTTTACGGATACGGGCTGCTTTACCATCTGTATCGCCTTGCTCCCTCATTGGTCAGGTTCACCGTGGGGCGAACCGTCGTGGTCATTTCATCCTAGGCGCCTCCACTATCCGGAAGCGACACAATGTAATAACTAATCGGTACCGGCTTTTGTTCCCGGCAACTTTACGCCCGGTAACTTGGGGTCCGGCAGGCGTCAGGCGGGCAGTGCCTCGAGGAGCCGTTCCAGGGCGGCGGCGCAGGCTGCGGCCCTGATGTCGGGCCTGCTGCCGGTGAAGGAGTATTCGAAAGCCGCCGTTCCGGCCGCTGTGGCAATTCCAATGTAGACGCGCCCCACGGGCTTGCCGTCATGGGCATCGGGACCTGCCACCCCCGTTGTGGAAATCCCGACGTCGGCGCCCAGGACCGTGCGTGCCCCGGCTGCCATGGCACGGGCAACGTCGGGGTCCACGGAGCCGGCACGGGCCAGGAGGTCGGCAGGAACGTGCAGCACCGCGTCCTTCACTGAGTTCTGGTAGGCGACCACACCGCCCTGCAGCATGCCGGAGGCCCCGGGAGTGTCGGCAAGGACAGCGGACACCATCCCCGCCGTCAACGACTCGGCGGTGGCGACGGTCTGCCCGGACTCGAGCGCCTGCTGGACGGCCTGCCCGGCCAAACGGTGGAGGTTGCTCATGCCTGGTCCTGGCCCGTCGCTGATTCCTGCCCGCTGGCTGTGTCCTGCCCTGTGACAGTCCCTGCCTGCCGTTTCCCCTTCGCGCGCAGTCGCAGGGCCTCGATGACGTATTCGACGCCGGTCCACAGCGTGATCGCCACGGCAGCCATCATGACGGCAAACGCAACCCAGGACATCCAGGGCGCGAATGCCCCGAACGGCAGGAGATAGAGGAAGATCGCCGCGGTCTGCACCACGGTCTTGAGCTTGCCGCCCCGCGAGGCGGGAATGACCCCGTACCGGATCACGAAGAAGCGCAGGGCGGTGATGCCCCATTCCCGCACCAGGATCACCAGCGTGGCCCACCAGGGCAGCTCACCCAGCAAGGAGAGCATCACCAGCGCGGAGCCGATCAGGAGCTTGTCTGCGATGGGGTCCGCGATCTTGCCGAAGTCCGTGACCAGGTTCCGGCTCCTGGCGATGTCGCCGTCGAGCTTGTCCGTGTAGATGGCGACTGCGAAGGCCGCCACTGCCGCCCAGCGCCATGGTCCGGAAACACTGTGCAGGCCGGGCGCGTCCGCCACGAGGAACCACACAAAAAACGGGACCAGCGCGATGCGGATCATGGTCAGGACGTTGGGAAGGTTCCAGACCCCGGCACGGCCCTGGCCGGCGGCGGTTGCATCGGTGCTAGTCACGTTCCTAGGCTACCGGCCTAGCGCCCGGTGAGGGACCATGCGTCTTCGGAGCCGTCGTCGTCATCGCCGTACCCACCGGGGGCGGAATCCGAGCCGTCGTAATATTCGACGTTCTGCTTCCGCTGGTCCAGGTCCGCCGCCACCAGGTCTTCGGCGTAGCCGCCCTGCGCGATGTTGGCGTTGGCATTGTCGCTGAGGGCAGCGGTCTGGGAATCGGCGGCGGCCGGCGCCTCCTGGCCCTTCATGGCGGCCAGGACGGCGGCGAGGTCATCAGGTTTGACCAGCACATCGCGCGCCTTGGAGCCCTCGGATGGTCCCACGACGCCGCGGGATTCGAGCAGGTCCATGAGCCGTCCGGCCTTGGCGAACCCGACGCGGAGCTTGCGCTGCAGCATGGAGGTGGAGCCGAACTGCGTGGTGACCACCAGCTCCGTCGCCTGCAGCAGGACCTCGAGGTCATCCCCGATGTCGTCGTCGATCTGCTTCTTGGGTGCTTCGGCAGCAACGTCGTCACGGTAGGAAGCCTGCAGTTGCCCCTTGACGTGTTCCACCACTTTGTGGATCTCCGACTCGGTAACCCAGGCGCCCTGGACGCGCATGGCCTTGGAGGCGCCCATGGGCAGGAAGAGCGCGTCACCCTGGCCAATGAGCTTCTCGGCGCCGGGCTGGTCCAGGACCACGCGGGAGTCGGTGACGGAGGACGTGGCGAAGGCCATGCGCGAGGGCACGTTGGCCTTGATGAGGCCGGTGACAACGTCCACGGACGGCCGCTGGGTAGCCAGCACCAGGTGGATGCCGGCGGCACGGGCAAGCTGGGTGATGCGGACGATCGAGTCCTCCACGTCGCGTGGTGCCACCATCATCAGGTCGGCAAGCTCGTCGACGATCACCAGCAGATACGGGTAGGGCCTGATGACGCGCTTGGAGTCCACCGGCGGCTGGACCTTTCCGGCCCGCACCGCCTTGTTGAAATCGTCGATGTGCTTGAAGCCGTAATTTGCGAGGTCGTCGTAGCGGGCGTCCATTTCACGGACCACCCACTGCAGCGCCTCGGCGGCTTTTTTGGGGTTGGTGATGATGGGCGTGATCAGGTGCGGGACGCCCTCGTAGGCCGTCAGCTCCACGCGCTTGGGGTCCACCATGACCATGCGCACCTCGTCGGGGGTGGCCCGCATCAGGATGGAGGTGATCATGGAGTTCACGAAGGACGACTTACCGGCGCCGGTGGCCCCGGCCACCAGGAGGTGCGGCATCTTGGCCAGGTTGGCCACCACGTAGCCGCCCTCCACGTCCTTGCCCACACCCATGACCATGGGGTGGTCGGTGCGCCGCGCATTCTGGCTGCGCAGCACGTCGCCCAGTGACACGGTCTCGCGGTCGGTGTTGGGGATTTCGATGCCGATGGCGGACTTGCCGGGGATGGGGCTCAGGATGCGCACGTCGCTGGAGGCCACAGCGTAGGAGATGTTCTTGGACAGCGCGGTGACGCGCTCAACCTTGGTTCCGGGAGCAAGTTCGATTTCGTACCGGGTGACGGTGGGACCACGGCTGAAGCCGGTGACGGTGGCGTCGACGTTGAACTGCTGCAGGGTATCCGTCAGGGCAGCGACGACGGCGTCATTGGCTTCGGTGCGCTCCTTCGGGATCGAGCCGGGTGTCAGGTAGTCCGAGGCAGGGAGGGTGTACGTGACGTCCCCGGCGAGCGAGAGCTGTTCGGTCCGCTGCGGGATGGGAACGGGCGGCGGCGCGGGGGCCACCGGGTTGGAGGGCACGGTGGGCGCGGCGGCGGCTTTGGCGGGAGCGGCGGCACCGGGGATGACCAGGGGGATGGCCTCGGTGGCGTTTTCCGCCGGAGGTGCCTGGGCACCGGCACCCAATCCCTGGGCTGCCTTGATCTTTTCGACGGCGATCTCCGCCTGGGTGGGGCGCCGCACTCCGGGCGCGGGCCGCTCGGGTTCGGGCTCGTCGTCGTCAATGACGGCGTGCTCGAAGGCTTCGTCGCCCACGTAGCCCTCAAGGCCGGCGTCGGACTCCTGGTCCTTGCCGAAAAGCTTCCGCTTCTTCTTCTTGGGCGCAGCGGCAGCCGTGCGTTCGAGGTAGCTGCGGTCGTGGGTGTCCTGGTGTTCCTGGTCCATCAGGTCGATGCCCATGAGGTGTTCATAGGCGCCGCGGATGCGGCGCGGGATCGCCGTGAACGGGGTGGCGGTGATGATCAGTACCGACACAAAGGCCAGCAGGGCATACAGGGCCACAGGCACAGCCGGATGGATGGCGGCCAGCGGCGTGGCGGCCAGGAAGCCGAGCATCCCGCCGGCTTTGCGGAGGCCGTCGAAGCCGTCGGCCACGGTGGGCTGGCCGCCGAGGATATGAGCCAACCCGCACCCGGCGAAGGTCATGATCAGGAAACCGATGCCCACCCGGTTATTGCCCCGGCCGTCCGAGGGCCGGCGGAACAGCCGGAAGGCGCACACGAACAGCATGAGCGGGAGCAGCAGGGAGATCCAGCCGAAGGTGCCGTTCACCACGGCGTAGACGGCGTCCGGGAACCAGCCCGTCAGTCCCCACCATGCGAAGGTGGCGATGAAAATACCAAGGGCCAGGTTGAAGAGGGCGGCACCGTCGCGGCGTTCCTCCGTGGGGAGGTCGCTGACGTCGTGGCCGATGCGGCGCACTCCCCCGCCCACCAGGTGGCCCACTCCAAGCCACGCTCCGCCCACCACGCGCAGCAGCCAGGGCTGGTGGTGCTCGACGGCGGGAAGCTGGCGGGTGCGTGCAGTGCTGGTTGAGCCGCCGCGCCCTGTCCTGCTGGCGGTGGAGCCGGTTCCGCGGCCTGTGGAACTGCCCGCTTTGCTGCCGGAGCTCCCCCTGCCGGTACCTTTGGGCGCGGAAGTAGTACGTGTGGCCATAATAGCCACGGTACCGGAACCATGCTGTGATTCCGGGGATATCGGGGCCGCCGGGCCACCCGCCGGGCGCCAGGTGCGGACCTGCCCGGACGCGCCCGGGGACCGTCCGGATGCGCCGAAGGGCCCGGTCCATGAAGAACCGGGCCCTTCCGGGTGTGCACCAGCGCGACGCCAGCCTGGTGTCAGGCCTCGAGCACCACGGGAATGATCATGGGCTTGCGGCGCAGCTTGCGGTTGACCCAGGTTCCCACGACGCGGCGTACCACCTGCTGGAGCTGGTGGCTGGTGTGGTCGGCGTGGTTCTGGACCGCTTCCTCCAGGGCTGCGTTGATCTTGGGGATGATGTCGTCGAAGACCGAATCGTCCTCGGCAACGCCGCGGGCGTGGATCTCGGGTCCGGACACCACCTTGCCGGTGGCGCGGTGGACAACGGTGATGATGGAGATGAAGCCTTCATCGCCCAGGATGCGGCGGTCCTTGAGGTCGGCGTCGGTGATCTCGCCCACGCTGGAGCCGTCCACGTAGACGAAGCCCACCTCGACCTGGCCGACGATGTCTGCCTGGTGGTCGCGGAGGTCGATGACCGTGCCGTTGTCAGCAAGGATCACGCTGGCATCCGGGACGCCGGATTCGATGGCGATCTTGCCGTTGGCGATCAGGTGCCGGGTTTCGCCGTGCACGGGCATGGCGTTCAGCGGCTCAAGGATGTTGTAGCAGTAGAGCAGCTCGCCGGCGGCGGCGTGGCCGGAGACGTGGACCTTGGCGTTGCCCTTGTGGATCACGTCGGCGCCGAGCTTCAGGAGGCCGTTGATGATGCGGAACACCGCGTTCTCGTTGCCCGGGATGAGGCTGGAGGCCAGGATGACGGTGTCGCCGTCCCCCACCACCACGCGGTGGTCGCCGTTGGCCATCCGGGACAGGGCCGCCATGGGCTCGCCCTGGGAGCCGGTAGACATGAGCACCACGCGGTTGTCCGGAAGGTTGTCGATGTTCTTGATGTCCACGATCAGTCCGGCGGGGACGTCAAGGTAGCCCAGCTTTTCGGCGATGGCCATATTGCGGACCATGGAGCGGCCCACGAAGGCCACCTTGCGGTTGTGCTTGGCCGCTGCATCCAGCACCTGCTGCACGCGGTGGACGTGGGAGGAGAAGGAGGCCACGATGATGCGCTTGGTGGCCTGGCCGAAAAGCCGCTCCAACGTGGGGCCGATTTCCTTCTCGGCCGTGGTGAATCCGGGGACGTCGGCGTTGGTGGAGTCGGACATGAAGAGGTCCACGCCTTCTTCACCCAGTTTGGCGAAGTGCCGGAGGTCGGTGATGCGTCCGTCCAGCGGCAGCTGGTCCATCTTGAAGTCGCCGGTATGCAGGACAGTGCCGCCCGCCGTGCGGATGAACACCGCCAGGGCATCCGGAATGGAGTGGTTCACGGCCACGAACTCGCATTCGAACGGCCCGAACTTCTCCACCTGGCCCTCTTCCACGGTCAGCGTGTAGGGCCGGATGCGGTGCTCCTGCAGCTTCGCCTCGATCAGCGCGAGGGTCAACTGAGACCCCACCAGGGGAATGTCGTTGCGCAGGCGCAGCAGGTACGGCACGGCGCCGATGTGGTCCTCGTGGCCGTGCGTGAGGATCACGGCCACGACGTCGTCCAGCCGGTCTTCGATGTAGGAGAAATCCGGCAGGATCAGGTCAACGCCGGGCTGGGTTTCCTCGGGAAAGAGGACGCCGCAGTCCACGATCAGCAGCTTGCCGTCGATTTCGAACACGGCCATATTCCGGCCGATCTCCCCGAGTCCGCCAAGCGGAACGATCCTGAGCGTGCCCTGGGGCAGGCGCGGAGGGGTGACAAGGCCGGTAAGGGCAGTTTGGGTCATAGTGCACTACTTTCCAGGCGGAAGGGTGCCGGTCTTAGCCTCAGGAGAAGACCAGCCCCGCTTCCGCCAAATCCCCGCGGATGGTTTCGATCTCGGTTTCGTCCGGCTCCACGAGGGGCAAACGGACGATCGAGTTGGGCAGGACTCCCTGCCATTTAAGAATCTGTTTGGCCGCCACGGCGCCCTGGACCCGGGTCATGGTGGCGCGTACCACCGGCTGCAGCTCGAAGTTGATCTTGCGCGCGGTGCCGAGGTCGTTGGCGTTGATGGCGTCGATGAGTTCGCGGAAGCGGCGGGTGGCGACGTGGGTGGTAACGCCCACCAGGCCGACGGCGCCCAGCGCCATCCAGGGAAGGGTCAGTCCGTCATCGCCCGAGTAGAACAGGAGGTCCGTTTCCGCCATGACACGGGTGGCTGCCATGAAGTCGGCCTTGGCGTCTTTGACGGCCACGATGTTGGGGTGCTGCGCCAGCCGGATCATGGTGTCTGGCTCGATGGCGATGGAGGACCGGCCGGGAATGTCGTACAGCATGACGGGTACGTCCACGGCCGAGGCGATGGTCTCGAAGTGGGCGCGGACACCGGCCTGGCTGGGCTTGTTGTAGTAAGGAGTCACCAGGAGGAGGCCGTCGACGCCGAGGGCAGCAGCCTGCTGGGAAAGGTGGACCGAGTGCGCGGTGTCGTTGGTGCCGGTGCCGGCGATGATGGCCGCCCGGCCGCCGACGGCCTCCTTCACGGCGCGGAACATGCCGAGGTTCTCTTCGTCCGTCAGCGTGGAGGTTTCACCGGTGGTGCCGGTGACCACCAGGCCGTCACAGCCGTCGTCGACAAGCTTGCTGGCCAGCGCTGCCGCCTGGTCGTAGTCCACTGCGCCGTCCTTGGTGAACGGCGTGACCATGGCGGTCAGGAGGGTACCGAGGGCAGGGATATGCGCGGAAGAGTCAGCCATGGAAAAAACGTTACCCTGTCCCCGGCTGGTTAGGACAATGCCACGGGCGTGACAAGCGTCAAATACGGCTCCGCCCGGACTTCGGAGTACCTACTCCGGCGTGGCAATAGCGGCCGACGGCGGCCTGCCGGAGGTCCTCAGCCCAAGTGGCGAGCCGCTGCGCCGCCCGAACATAGTGGAACAGCTCCGTGGGCGTCAGGGCGTCGATGTCTGTCTCCGCCAGTCGGCGGGCGAGCTCCGCTCCTTCCGGCTGGGCGGACAGGCTGATACCTTCCCGTTCCCACTGGACGTCCTCGGCCGGACGCCCGGAGACAAGTTGGCGGAACAGGTAGTCCACCACGCCCGGGCTCATCGCCTTCAGCACTCCTGAACCCTGGCTTTCCTGCGGGGCAGGCTTAAATCCCTGCGGGGCAGGCTCAAATCCCTGCCGGGAAGCGGCTCCCAATGATGGCATCTCCATGGCCCCATGCTATTCGAACATATATTCGAATACAAGAGCCCACACCTCCGCGTCTCCCCCTGCGGCAGCCAGCCCACGGACGCATGTGAGACGATCTGGTCATGACGTCCCGCACCCCGGCCACCCGGCCCCGGAAGACCGCAGACCGTCAACAACCGGGGCGTCTTCGGGGCATCGATGCGGCCCGTGGCTTGGCTTTGCTGGGCATGATGGCCACTCACCTGCTGCCGACGTTCGAATCGAACTCAAGCCTCACACCAACCTGGATCGGCCTCACGTTCTCGGGACGGGCCGCCGCCCTCTTCGCAGTGCTGGCGGGCGTCGGGCTTGCCCTGGCCACGGGAAAGAACAGGCCGTTGGAGGGCGCCGAACTCTCCGCGGCCCGCCGCGGGGTGGGGCTGCGCGCACTGGTGATTGCCGCCGTCGGACTGACCCTCGGCGGCCTGGACGTGAACGTGGCCATCATCCTGGTCCACTACGCCGTGCTGTTCCTGTGCGTCCTGCCCTTCCTGGGGCTGGGCGTGAAGCGCCTGTGTGCGTGGGCCGCCGGCTGGATCCTGGGCTCCCCGGTGCTGGCCTACCTGCTGCGGCCCTGGCTCCTTGCCCCGGAGCCGCCATTGAGGCTGGGCCACAACCCGGCATGGGAGGACCTCGGAACGCCGTCCCGGCTGCTCGCGGACCTGTTCCTCACGGGCTACTACCCGGTGCTGCAGTGGCTGTCCTACCTGCTGGTGGGGCTGGCCATCGGCCGCCTGGTGCTGACCAAGGCGCTGGTCCCCGCGCTGCTGCTGGTGGGCGGAACGGTAGTGGCCGTGGCGGCCAAGAGCCTGGGTGTCGCGGCCATGGAGGACTGGGGCGGCCGCGCAGCGCTGGAGAAGGTCCTCAACTCACCGGGCTACCCGCTGGGCAGCGTACTCCAGGTGAACCTGGCCGGACTCCCCCAGGAAGGTTCATGGTGGTGGCTGGCATCGGCCGCACCGCATTCGGGTACGCCGCTCGATTTGCTGCATACCTCGGCAGTTGCGGCGGCCGTCATCGGTGCCTGCCTGCTTCTGGGGCGGCTGGCCGAATGGGTGGACCTGGACCTGCTGCTGCCGCTGCGGGGACCCGGCGCCATGACGCTGACGCTGTACACCGTCCATGTCTGGGTGGTCTCCAGCTTCTACCTCAAACCGCTGCCCGCAGGCTGGACCGAGGACGGAATGTACTTTGCCCATGCCGCGGCTGCCATCGCCGTGGGCATCGTGTTTGCGCGGATGTCGTGGCGCGGCCCCCTGGAATGGGTGGGCCATACTGCAAGCCTGGTGGGGCGCGGCGGCTTCAAGGCCCTGTCCTGAACCCCTGCGGCAGCAGGGGCTAGGATGCCGTGGTGAAGAGCTTCACAGCGTCGCGCATGGAAGCCCGCGCGCGTTTGCGGTCCCCGGCGGCGTCATAGGCACAGCTGAGCCGGAACCAGGAACGCCAGTCATCAGGAGCGGCCTCGGCTTCGGCCCGGTACTTTTCGAACTCCGCGTCGGCTGCGGCGCGGACAATCCGGCCACCGGGCGTGCGGGGAAGCTCGTCCACCGGCAGCCCGCCTTCGGCTTCCAGGACCTTGGCCATCTGCTCGGTGCGGGCGCCAAACATCAGTTCGCGGATCAGGGCCCACGCGCCAACAATGGGCAGCACCAGGTAGGCGGCCCCGATGGCCTTGGCGGTGAGGTTGCTGTCTGCAAGGAGCAGGAGCGAGCGCTGGAAGGACACCACCAGGTAGAAGACCAGCAACAGCGTCACCGCTCCCACCCAGATCTTGGTGCGGTTCTTAAGGAAACCGGCTGCGAACCCGTTCACCGCCTAGAGTCCCAGGTCCAGGTAACCGTCCAGGCCCACGGTCAGCCCGGGGTGGGCAGCAACGTTACGCACGCCCAGAAGTACGCCGGGCATGAACGACGCGCGGTCGAAGGAATCGTGGCGGAAGGTCAGCTGCTCGCCGGGACCGCCCAGCAGGACTTCCTGGTGGGCCACGAGGCCACGGAGCCGGACGCTGTGGACGCGGACGCCGTCCACGTCGCAGCCGCGTGCGCCCGCGCGTTCTGAAGTGGTGGCATCCGGGCTGGGCGGCACCTGGGCAGCCTTGCGTTCAGCGGCGATGAGCTCTGCGGTGCGGACGGCGGTGCCGGAAGGGGCGTCCACCTTGTCCGGATGGTGGAGCTCGATGATTTCCACGGACTCGAAGTACTTTGACGCCTTCGCGGCGAACGCCGAAGCCAGCACAGAGCCCAAGGCAAAGTTGGGCGCGATGAGTACGCCCGTTTCCGGGTGCTCCGCCAAAAGGGATTCAAGCGCGGACAGGCGTCCCGCGTCCCAGCCGGTGGTGCCCACCACGGCGTGGATCCCATGCTCGACGGCGAAGCGGACGTTGGCTTCGGTGCTTTCGGGGACTGTGAGGTCCACCAGGTACTGGGCACCGGAGGCCGTCAGCTGCTCCAGCGAGTCACCCCGTCCCAGGGCTGCGACGAGCTTCAGGTCGGGCGCGGCATCAATGGCCTTAACGGCCTCGGCGCCCATGCGTCCACTGGCGCCAAGGACGGCCACCAGTTTGGGGGCGGGGTGTTGTTCGGTCATGGGATTAACCCTACCGGCGGGACAGGTTGGGGCAGGAACCGGACGGCGTGCGTTACCTCGCAGTTTGCGGAGCAACGCCGGCCGGCCCGGGCAGCGTGGAGGCGCGGCCCGGCGTGCCCCGGCGCGGCATCAGCTGCCGGCGCCGACCCATTCCACGGTGCCGTCCGAAAAGAACTGTTCCTTCCAGATGGGCACCTGGTCCTTGATCCGGTCCACCAGCTCGGAGCAGACGGCAAACGCCTGTCCGCGGTGTGCGGCGGATACCGCGCACACCAGCGCCGGGTCCCCGATCTCCAGCATCCCGATCCGGTGTGCGGCCCAGATCCTGACGGGTTGGGCTGCCTTTCCCGCGGGGGTCTCCCCGGCCGCGTCACCGGCCTCGGCGTCCTGCTCGGCAACCAGGCGCGCGACGACGTCGGCCATCACCTGGTGCGCCGTAGGGTGCGCACTGTAGCTGAGGCGCTCGACGGCCTTGCCGCCGTCGTGGTTGCGCACTACACCGCTGAAGCTGACCACCGCACCCGCAGTGTCGCTTTCCACCGCGGCAATCGCCTGGTCCACGGAGATGGGCTCCGCGCTCAGGACTGCCCGCACTACCTCGAATGCTGCTTCAGTGCCCATGTCCGCCTTCCAACTGGTCGCAAAGATGTCCGATCACCGGGTCCAGGACGCTCAGCCCATCCATGACACCCTTCGGTGACCCGGGCAGGTTCACAATGAACGTCTGCCCGGCAGCGCCCGCATAGCCCCTGCTCAGGGCCGCCAGCGGAGTCTTGACAGCGCCGGCACGCCTGATCGCCTCCATGATGCCCGGGATTTCCCGGTCCAGCAGGGGCAGGGTGACGTCGGGTGTCCGGTCGTCCGGGCTGAGGCCGGTTCCGCCGCTGGTGATGACGACGGCGGGACGCTGGGTGAGGAGCGCCCGGATGGCAGCGCCCACGGGCTCGCCGTCGGGAACCACCATGGCCGGGAAGACGTCAAAGCCGTGTTCAGTGAGCCAGTCGGTGATCACGGGGCCGGTTTCGTCGTCGTAGATGCCCGCTGCGGCACGGGTGGACGCGATAACGACGCCGGCCTTCCGCCCCTGCACGTCGCCGTGGCGGTGGGGTTCGGAGACGTCCAGGATGTTGGGGTCGGTCACAGTGCCCAGTCTCCGCTCTTGCCGCCGCTCTTGGCCAGCACCTTGATGTCCGTCAGGACGGCATGCTTGTCCACGGCCTTGATCATGTCGTAAACGCTGAGGGCTGCCACGGAGGCAGCCGTCAGGGCCTCCATTTCAACTCCCGTGACGCCCCTGGTCTTCACGGTGGAGCTGATGGTGACGGCGGCCGCGCCGAGGTCGAAGTCAACGGTGACTTTCGAGAGGGGCAACGGATGGCACAGCGGAATCAGGTCCGGCGTCTTCTTGGCCGCCATGATGCCGGCCACCCGGGCAACGGCCAGGGCGTCGCCCTTGGGGAGCCCGCCGGAGCCCAGGAGCTGCATCACCTCGGGGGTGGTCCGGACGGTGGCGGTGGCGGTGGCCTCCCGCGTGGTCTCGGCCTTGGCGGAGACATCAACCATCTGGGCGCTGCCGTCCTGGCGCAGGTGCGTCAGTGCGGGGGTATGTTCTGCGTTCACAGCATCCATACTTCCACCTCGTCGCCGTCAGCGAGTTCCGTTACACCCACAGGGACATGAACCAGGACGTTCGACCCCGCGAGTGCGTGCATCAGGTGCGAACTCTCGCCGCCCTCCAGCTTCACGGTCCCGTCCGGCTGCAGGCTGCCGCGGCGGACCTGGTGCTTGTGCCCGGGAGAGGTGAGCGGACGGCCCGGGCCCCCAAGATCAAGGCGGGCGCGCAACGGCAGCCTCCGGCCCGGTGCCCCCAGCAAGGCTGACAAAGCGGGAC
The DNA here is from genome assembly GCF_059492155.1 of Pseudarthrobacter sp. Pseusp20. NCBI lineage: Bacteria > Bacillati > Actinomycetota > Actinomycetes > Micrococcales > Micrococcaceae > Pseudarthrobacter > Pseudarthrobacter sp. Pseusp20. The sequence goes on along the minus strand of NZ_CP168521.1, from coordinate 1,852,736 downwards.
GGAGGAACATCTCGAAGGACACCAGGCAGCTGACCGGATTGCCGGGAAACCCAAGGAATGGCACGCCGTCGAACGTTCCCAGTCCTTGGGGGCCGCCCGGCTGCATGGCCACGTGCACGAAGCGGACCGGCTGGTCCGCCATTGCCTGCCGCACTACCTCGTAGGCTCCCTTGCTGACCCCGCCGGTGGTGACGATCAGGTCAGCCCCCGGGCTTTCGGTCCGCAGCAGCGCCTGCAGTTCCGCCGGAGTGTCGGTGGAGATGCCGGTGCGGCGGACTGTGAGTCCCGCCTGCTTCATGGCGGCCTCAAGGAGCGTTCCGTTGGAGTCGTATATTTTGCCGGGAGGAAGCGGCAGGCCGGGTTCCACCACTTCGTCGCCCGTGGTGACGAGCAGGACGGTCACCGCCTTGTACACCGCCACCTCCGGGAGGCCCAAGGCAGCGAGCAGCCCCAACTGGGCCGGCCCCAGGCAGGTCCCCGAGGCCAGCGCCCGCTCCCCCGCTGCGATGTCGCTGCCCGGGAAGCGCACGAACGTTCCCGGCGCGGTGCCGGGCAGCCGCACGGTGGCGCCGCTGCCGTCCCCCGCTGTGTTTCCGGGGTCCAGGAAGTGATCGGGCACCGCCTTTTCAATGGGTACGACGGCGTCGGCCCCCGCCGGGATCATGGCACCGGTCATGATGGGTGCCGCGGTTCCTGGTTCGAGTGGCTCCGGGCTTGACCCGGCCGGAACCGGGGGCATGATGCGGAGGTCCCCGCCGCCGTCGGGAAGGTCGCCGGAACGGACGGCGTATCCGTCCATTTGGGAATTGGCGAAAGGAGGAAGGCTGAGTGGCGCGGCCACATCGTCCACCAGGGCCCGGCCCAGCGCCTGGCTAAGCGGGAGGGTTTCCATCCGGTCCATTGACAGGAGCGGCCGCAGGAGTTCCACGACTGCGGCGGCATGGCCAGCGACCGACCGGGAACCCTCCGCTGCATGGTGGACGTGGCCTTCCGGGGTGTGGTCTGCCAGGGCGTGCGGGGTGTGGCTGGTCATGGATACGCCTTTGGTCTGGGCCATCAGGGTTTGGGCCGTCAGGGTTTGGGCCGTCAGGGTTTGGGCCGTCAGGACTTCACGTCAACTCTAACCGTGTGGAATCCCGAGGCGCCGTCCGGTGCCGGCGGCCGCGCGGTTTCGTCCTGGGGTTCGCCCGCCAGGTTGGTGGCCCGGACCTGGACCTCGTACTGCCCCGGGGCAAGGTCCATGGCCAGCTTCCACTGGTACCAGGTGTCGGCGGAGATTCCCGTGGCCAGTTCCGCTTCCTGCCACGGTCCCCGGTTGATCCGCAGTTCCACGTTCCGGATGCCGGTGTGCTGGGCCCAGGCAACGCCGGCGAAGACAACTCTTCCCGCGTTGACCGGGCGGCCGCTGCGGGGGACGTCGATGCGGGACGAGGTCTTGATGGGGCCGCGCGCGGACCAGCCGCGCGGGGTCCAATATCCGGCGTCATCGGCGAACCGGGTGACCTTGAGCTCGGTGACCCATTTGGTGGCCGAGACATAGCCGTAGAGGCCGGGAACCACCAACCGGACCGGGAAGCCGTGCTCCAGCGGGAGCGGTTCACCGTTCATGCCCACGGCAAGCAGGGCGTCCCGGTTGTCGGTGAGGACATTCAGGGGCGTCCCGGCGGTCCAGCCGTCGGCACTGCGGGAGAGGACCATGTCTGCTCCCGGCTGGGGAACGGCCAGGGCCAGCAGTTCCCGGACCGGCCAGCCGAGCCAGCGGGCGTTGCCGATCAGGTCGCCGCCCACTCCGTTGGAGACGCAGGCAATGGTGATGTGCCGCTCGGTGAGGGGCTTCGCCATTAGGTCGGCGAAGGAGAGCAGGACTTCCCGGGCCACCATGCCGGTTACCTTGAGGACCCAGGTATCCGGGCTGACCGCCGGGACGGACAGCGCGGTGTCGATCCGGTAGAAATCCCGGTTGGGGGTCACCAGCGGCGGCATTCCGGCAACACCGGCTTCCGCAGCAGGGGGCACAGGTATTGCCGGCGATGCCGCTGCGGGCAGGGTGATGCGTGCCCTGGCCTCATTGACAGCCATGGTGGCCCCGCGCCAGATTCCCGCCAGTACTCCCCCTGCCGCAGCGGCCGCTGCGGTGATGCCCAGGGCCTGGAAGAAGCTGCGGCGCGATTGGGTGGCCGCGGAGTCCGGTGTGGCCTCGCCGGGGGCAGCGGGAAGGCTGTCCTCGGGATGATCTGCGGCTGCTTGGTGGGAGGCTGCTTGGTGGGAGGCTGCTTGGCCGGCAATCGCGGCATCCCATGCCTGCAGCCTGCGCAGCAGGAACCGCAACAGCACGACGGCGGCCACCGCGGCCAGGAGCGGCGGCACGAGGGACAGGGGGGTCATCTGGGAACGCGTCAGGACGGCGGCCGCTCCGGCAAGTCCAAAGATTCCGATCACGGCAGCACCAGTGAACCGGCGGCGGCGCTCGAGCGCTCCGGCCAGTGCGGCCAGGGCGGCGATGACCAACGCCATTCCCACCAGGAGAGCTGCCTTGTCGGCCGTGCCGAAGACAGAGATCGCCCAGTCCTTGACGCCCGGAGGCACGGCATCGATCACGGCACCGCCAACGGCCGTCAACGGCGAAAGGGAGGGGCTGAGAACCCCCGCAGCCAACTCCCCTGCTGCAATACCGCCGCCTGCCGCGGCTATCCCGGCAGCCGCGGCCCAACCACCTCCGGCGCGCGGGACTGCCGGTAGTGGGAAGGGACTGTCCGCCCGCTCCCCAAGGCCGGCGCCGCCGTCGTACGCCGCATGCCCGCGCTGGGAACTCCTCACAACACCAGCATAGGTTTGCCGGTGGTCCCCGGCGCCGGTGCCGCCGGGATTCCTGCCCCGCGTCTCACAGCGGGGTCACGGGTGTGATGGGCGGCTCAACGTGGCGTAGCCTGATTTCATGACTGTCCAGCTAGGCATGCCGCAGCCGCGGGAGGAAGCAGCATCGGCGCTGCCGGGCGTTCCCGCGCGCCGGCCAGCGGATGCACCGGCCGGGCTGGCGGACCGCTACGGCCGCCGCGCCACCGACATGAGGCTGTCCCTGACGGACAAGTGCAACCTCCGCTGCACCTACTGCATGCCGGCAGAGGGCCTGGAATGGCTGGCAAAGCAGGCCGTCATGTCCGCCGAGGAGATCGTGCGGATCGTCAAGGTAGGCGTGGAGCAGCTGGGAGTGCGCGAACTGCGCCTCACGGGCGGTGAGCCGCTGGTGCGGCACGATCTGGTCCAGATCATCTCGGCACTGCGGGCCAACCACCCGGACCTGCCGATCTCCATGACCACCAACGGCGTTGGCCTGGCGAAGAAGGCAGCGGCCCTCAAGGACGCCGGCCTGACGCGCATCAATGTGTCGCTGGATTCCCTGCATGAGGAAACGTTCACCAAGCTGACCCGGCGTCCGTTCCTGGACCAGGTCCTGGCGGGTGTGGACGCCGCCTGGGCTGCCGGCCTGGGCCCTGTGAAACTGAACGCCGTCCTGATGCGCGGCATCAATGACCTCGAGTCGCCGCAGCTGCTCGCGTGGGCCTTGGAGCGCGGGTACGAACTGCGGTTCATCGAACAGATGCCGCTCGATGCGGACCACGGCTGGACGCGCCGCAACATGATCACGGCAGCCGAGATCCGCGGGCTGTTGTCCCGGGACTTTGCCCTCACTCCGGATCCCCGGGCACGTGACGGCGCTCCTGCGGAGCGGTTTGAAGTACGACGGCGGGCGGCAGGTTCCGCGGACGCGGACGGACCGGTGCTGGGAACCGTGGGAATTATCGCCTCCGTCACCGAGCCGTTTTGCTCCGACTGCCGGCGCACCAGGATCACCGCCGAGGGCAAGATCATGAGCTGCCTGTTCTCCCGCGAGGAGTTCGACCTGCTGGGCCTGCTGCGGGCGGGCGCCACCGATGATGATCTGGCGCAGCGGTGGCAGGACGCCATGTGGATCAAACCGAAAGCCCACGGCATGGACCACGTGGGACTGGATGCTCCGGACTTCGTCCAGCCGGACCGCAGCATGAGTGCTATCGGGGGCTGACCGGGATGCTTGTACGTTATTTTGCTGCCGCACGCGCTGCGGCAGGTTTCGAGGAAGAGAAGTTCCACCTTCCCCAGGGCGCCACCGTGGCGGACCTGCTCGAGGCCGTGCTGGCCGTGGACCGCCCTGAACCCCCTGCCGGGACCCCGCCCCTTTCCCGGCTTCTTTCCCGCAGCAGCTTCCTGCTCAATGAGGTGGCCGTACGGGACCAGGCGGCAGTCCTTGGTCCGGACGACGTGGTGGACGTACTGCCTCCGTTCGCCGGCGGGTAAGTATTCGCGCACGTCCAGGCGAATGGGCAGCAGCCGCCCTGGCCTTGCCAAAGCTGCCGTGGCTTTGAATGTCGGTGCCTCGCTGGATGATGTGGGTATGGGAATCGGCACGGATGTTGGGGTGGTGTTGGAGGGTGTTTCTGCCTCTGTTGCTGCCCTCGATGCGCTGGACCGTCAGGATCATTTCCTTGCCGCCGGGACCGGTGTTGGTGCTGACGTCGATGTGCTGCAGCGGCGGTACGAGCTCCGGCTGGAACGGCTGGAGGCAGTCTCCCGGGTCGAGGCTCAGCTCGCTGCGGTCAAAGCTCGTGATGCCGTGGAGTGCGTCGGTTTCCAGCAGGCACTGCTTGCCCCTGACGCCCCGGTGGATGAGCGCATGTTTTCGGAGATGTCAACGGTGGAGGAGATCGCCGGTGTCCTGAGCATCAGTTCCGCGGCCGCAGGCGGGTTGGTGGAACAATCCCGCCGGGTGTGTTCCCTGCCGCCGCTCCTGGGCGCCCTGTCAGCCGGTGACCTGTCGTGGCAGCATGCCAGGATTGTCGCCGACGAAACCGAGGGGCTCACCCCTGACGGGGCTGCTGCCTTGGTGGCGCACTTCTTCGACCCCGACGCCCCCAACCCCGCCCGCGGCGCCGCGCCCGGTGAACTTGTCCCTGCCCGGTTCCGCGCCAAGGTCCGCGCCTGGCGGGAACGCCACCACCCCGAAACCCTCGAAAAACGCCACGCCAAAGGCGTCGCGGACCGGCGGATGGAATACACCCCGGACCGCGACGGCATGGCCTGGCTCTCGCTCTACCTCCCCGGCGACACCGCCTGCGCCATCTGGAACCGCACCACCGCCACCGCCCGCGGCCTGCAGGGCCCTGACGAGCCCCGCTCCCTCACCCAACTCCGCCCCGACATCGCAGCATCACTCCTCCTCGGCGCCGGAACCACCACGGCCACGGCCGAGGCTGCTGTGGGTGGGGCTGCACGGGCTACTGGTGATGCTGCGGGAACGGGCGCAGGCAGCGTTTCCGGCACAGGGAGCACTGGTGGTGTTGGCAAGGTTCCCACCCCGCGGGCCGATGTCCTGGTCACCGTCCCGGTCTTCTCGCTGCTCGGCCTCACCGATGAGCCGGCGGTGCTGGACGGCCTGGGCCCGATCCCGGCGTCGATGGCACGGAGGCTTGTCGCGGACGGGGCGGAGTCGTTCTACCGGGTCCTGGTCGACCCCCGCGACGGGGCACCACTGGAGATCGGACGCACCCGCTACCGGCTCCCCGAAACCATCAAACAATGGATCCGCATGCGGGACCGGAAATGCACCTTCCCCGGCTGCAGCAACCACACCCCCGACAACCACACCGACCACCTCACAGCCTGGGAACACGGCGGCAGAACAGACATCCGGAACCTGGCCCAGCTATGCCCCAAACATCACCGCTTGAAACACGCCCGCGCCTGGACCCCCGACCCCGCCACCAACAACGGACCACCCGGCTGGACCTCACCCACCGGCCGCCACTACAACCCCGAACACCAAGACCCCGAACCAACCCACTGGCCGCCAGGGCTTCTGCGGAGGAACAGCACCGTGTCCGGGCAATCCGCAGCGGCAGTCTTGAACCCGTCGGCAGCGCCAGACCCACCGGCAGTCTTGAACCCACCGGGAGGGTTGGGCACACCCCGGAAAGCGGACGAAGCGGGGCTACGGGAACCACCACCGCCTGAATTGCGGCGCGATCTGCCGTTTGGGCTGCCGCAATGGTGCCAGTTACTGGCTGACATGCCGGAGTGGCTGGAGGTGCCAAGCGAGGAGCCGCCTGGCGGGAACTTGCTTGAGCCGGATCAACTCCCGCCAACAGATCCTTTGTGGGACGATTTCTACGCCATGCCGTTCTTCCTGCCGCCAGACCCGGCGGGGAATTGGGACGTCCTCTTGTCGTAGGACTTCCCCAGGGGCATGTGCGTCAACGCGTGGTTCCAGGAGACGACGGCCCACCGCTAGACCCGGGCCCCCGTTCCCAGGGCAATGGCCAGCAGTGACGCCCGGCTGTGGACTCCGCAAGCCTGGAAGAGTTGCTTGAATTGGTCCTGGACCGTGTACGGTGTCACGCCCTGGGCATCCGCCATGGCTGCCGTATCGGCCCCTGTTGCGGTGAGCCACAGCAGTTCCCCCTGCCGGGGTGTCAGGCCAAACGCCCGGGCAAACATGTCAAGCCGCGCGGCAGGCGTGCTGGCCTGAATCGTCACGGCCACCGGTGGAGTGGGTCCGGACACTCCCGACTCCATGCGGTTGGCCCGCAGGGAGGCCCAGCGGCCCGCCCCGACGTAGACCCTGCATTCCGCGGCGTGGGTGTCCACCAGTGCTTCCCTTGCCGCCAGCTGGGCAGCAACGTTCAACACCTCAGCAGGCACATGATCGTGAGGGACCGGACCAGGCTGAAGCAGCTGCAGCCAGTCGTCCACGGACGCCGTTCGACCAGCTATCGCCAGATCGTCGTCCAGGGTGAGGACAGCCTGCTCCGGCAATCCGGGCTGCCCGGCTCCTGTCCCGGCGGCCGGGTCCGGGCCAGGTTCCGGTTCCAGTCGAGTCCGAAACTGCCTGGCCACGGACCTCCGCAGGCCGGCGGTCACTGCCGCTGCGGGCTCGCCCAGGTACGCAGTTTCCTCATCCGTGAAAGGGACCGAATCGCCGGTCCGCCACAAATCGAGCCAGGCCCAGCACCCATACTTGTCGGCAAACACGACGGACAGTACATCGCGGACCCCATAGCGTTGCAACACGCCACTCCACACCGGGCTGCGGGAGGGCTCTCCCTGCGTTGCCTTCAGGAGGGATGCCGCCGGCACCGGCGAATGCATCAGCTCGGTCCAGCGGCCGGCCCCGGAGAGGTACTTGAGGCGGATAAGTGTGGGCAATTCCTGAGGGCAGGGAATCCTGGCCCTCGGCGCCATCCCTACCGTCGTGACGGGATCACACAACGGCCAAACGAATGCATCGAAAGGCACCATGGTGGCCACTTCTGCCAGAATCGCTGTGCGGAGAGCTTGGTGATCCAGGTCCGAGCCTGCCAAGAGTCGGATGCGCTCCTGGCTCCGGTTTCCAGCCCAGCCCTTGGTCATGTTCCAAGTATGCTCCGGCCATCCCGGGCAACCCGGAGGCGCTGCCACCCAGAATTCTGGGATACCCGCCGCAGCCCGGACCGTCTAGCTTTAGCAGCGTGGAGCGTCCTCCAACCTGGCGGGACGAGTAAGGAGACTGGGATGTTCACCCTGCAGATCGAACACAGCATCACCGATTTCAGCACGTGGAAGGCGGCATTCGACCGGGATCCGGTGGGCCGGTCCGCGTCAGGGGTTCTCGCGCACCGGATAGGCCGGCCCGTGGGCGAACCGCAATACATTGTTGTGGAACTCGACTTCGCGGACCTGGCCCAGGCAGAGCAGCTGCTCACGAACCTTCGAACACAGGTATGGCGTTCGCCCGCCAACGCCCCTGCCCTCGCCGGTGCGCCGAAAACGCGCATCATCGAGGCGGCATCGTAGCCCCTGCCTCAGGCGCGGTGGAATTCCGAGCGCATGAATGGCCTGTAGGACAAAGCCTCGCCGTCCACACCGGCCTCCGGGGCGTCGCCGCCGTCGTCCCGCCCGGGCGAACGCAATTCGGTGACGTGTGTCAGGACACCGTTCGCCACCTCGATGGAGTGGCGCGTCCAGCCTCCGGCATTGCGGCGTTCAACACGGAGGACGCCGTCGCGCCAGGTGCAGCGGGCGGCGTTGCCGGGCGGCACGCCGGTGCTGTCAACGTAGTACCACAGCACGTTGTTGTGGACCGGATCGATCGTGAAGATGCCGTGGCCTTCGAAGTGGCTGCCGTCCGGTTCAATGTGCCGGTAGCTCTGCACCACGCCGAGGCCCCCGGCAACCTGCGTGTAGGACACCTGGGCGCTCACGCGGTGTTCCGGCCCCCAGGGACCGGCAGCCACGTGTGTGTAGCCCTGCCAGTGACCCAGCAGGTTCGTTAACGCCGGATGTCCGTGCTCCGCTCCTGGCCCGTTCACCGTTCCGCCTTCCCCTGCCGAAGAATCACTCCCCACTCAGGATGGACTCTGCAGAGCCGGGCCGCCAGCGTCTTCGCGGCATCTCCGCGGCGCGGGGTGTTACAGGCCGAAGGTTTCGGTCTCGTCGAACGGGCCAACCACGGTGACGGTCCGGGGCGCGGCGGCGAGTTCGGCGGCAAGTTCCTGGACCTGTTCCGTGGTGACGGCTTTGATCAGCCGCAGTGTTTCGTCAATGTCCTGGTACTCGCCGGACACCAGTTCGGCGCGGCCCAGCCGGGACATCCGGGAGCCGGTGTCCTCCAGTGCCAGGACGATTCCGCCGCCCAGTTGTCCCACGGCCTTGCGCAGTTCGTCGTCTGAAATCCCGTGTTCCGCGAGCTTGTCGAGCTCCACAGCCAGCAGGTCCAGCACCTGCCGGACCTTGGAAGGCGTGCAGCCCGCGTACATCCCAAAGTAGCCGGCGTCGGCGTAGGACGAGGCAAAGGAGTAAGTGGAGTAAACCAGCCCGCGCTTCTCACGGACTTCCTGGAACAGCCGCGAGGACATGCCGCCGCCCAGGACCGCGTTCAGGACACTCATGACGTAGCGGCGTTCATCGGTGGCAACGATCGTGGGGCAGCCCATGATGATGTTCGCCTGCTCCACGGCCCGCTTGACCACATGCAGGCCCGCCGTTCCCGTGATCAGGGCACGTTCGGTGGAACGCCGCTGCACCGGCGCGGCGTCCGGCTTAAGCGACCAGCCCGCGGTCTGGAGGGCATCCACCACGAGTCCGCATACGACGTCGTGGTCCAGGCCGCCGGCGGCGGTAATGACCAGCTCTTCCGGCTTGTAGTACCTGCGGTAGTGCTCCCACACGGAATCGCGGGCTACGGCCTTGATGGCGGCGGGAGTGCCGCCGATGGGCCGTCCCAGCGGATGGCTGCCGAGGACCGCGGCGACGAAGTGCTCGTGCGCCACATCAGTGGGGTCATCACTGTCCATGGCAATTTCTTCCAGGATGACGTCCCGTTCCTGCTCCATCTCGTCAGGATCCAGCACGGCGCCGGTGATCATGTCAGCGATGACGTCGATGGCCATGGGAAGGTCCGAGTCCAGCACCCGCGCAAAGTAGCAGGTGCTTTCCTTGGCCGTTGCCGCGTTCGATTCGCCGCCCACCTCGTCAAACGCGGAAGCAATCTCCAAGGCCGTGCGGCGCTTGGTGCCCTTGAACAGCAGGTGTTCAAGGAAGTGGGTGGACCCGTGCTGGCCGGGTGCCTCGTCACGGGATCCGACGCCCACCCAGAAGCCGATGGTGGCAGACCGCTGTCCCGGCATCGCCTCGGTCAGTACCCGCACTCCCCCTGGCAGCACTGAACGCCGCACCTCGGACCCGCCGTCGGAGCCGTGGACCAGGGTGTCGCCGGCGTGGTTCTGCTCAAGCGGCAGGGGTACAACAGTCATTGATGCCTTTCAGGACGGGCAGCCGGATCTGGCTGCCATCGTAACAGCGGCGGGACCGGTGGATCATCCACCGGTCCCGCCGATTCATGCTTATGCCGGGAAGCCCCTGCTGTTAGACCTCAGCGCCTTCAGCAGGCTCCGTGGCGTGAACGCGCTCGGTGTCGTCGGCGCCTTCCTCTTCAGCCACGACCGGAGACAGGGACAGCTTTCCGCGGTCATCGATCTTGGTGATTTCCACCTGGATCTTCTGGCCCACGGAAACAACGTCGTCAACGTTGTCCACCCGCTTGCCGCCGGCGATCTTGCGCAGCTCGGAGATGTGCAGCAGGCCGTCCTTGCCCGGGGTCAGCGACACGAAGGCACCGAAGGTGGTGGTCTTGACCACCGTGCCCAGGTAACGCTCGCCGATCTCCGGGACCTGCGGGTTGGCGATGGCGTTGATGGCGGAGCGTGCTGCATCTGCAGACGGACCGTTCGTGGCGCCAATGTAGACCGTGCCGTCGTCCTCGATGGAGATGTCGGCGCCGGTGTCTTCCTGGATCTGGTTGATCATCTTGCCCTTGGGGCCGATGACCTCGCCGATCTTGTCCACGGGGATCTTGACGGCGATGACGCGCGGTGCGAACTCGGAGAGCTCGTCCGGGGTGTCGATGGCCGAGTTGATGACCTCGAGGATGTGCAGGCGCGCCTCGCGGGCCTGCTTCAGGGCTGCCGCGAGCACGGAAGCGGGGATGCCGTCGAGCTTGGTGTCCAGCTGGATGGCCGTGACGAACTCGGCGGTACCGGCAACCTTGAAGTCCATGTCACCGAAGGCGTCTTCGGCGCCGAGGATGTCGGTCAGTGCCGCGTAGCGGGTCTGGCCGTCAACCTGGTCGGACACCAGGCCCATGGCGATGCCGGCGACGGCGGCCTTCAGGGGCACACCGGCGTTCAGCAGGGACAGGGTGGAGGCGCAGACGGAACCCATCGACGTGGAGCCGTTGGAGCCGAGGGCCTCGGATACCTGGCGGATGGCGTACGGGAATTCCTCGCGGGACGGCAGCACGGGCACGATGGCGCGCTCTGCCAGGGCACCGTGGCCGATTTCGCGGCGCTTGGGCGAGCCCACGCGGCCGGTCTCACCGGTGGAGTACGGCGGGAAGTTGTAGTTGTGCATGTAGCGCTTGCGGGTGACGGGAGACAGCGAGTCGATCTGCTGTTCCATCTTGAGCATGTTCAGCGTGGTGACACCCATGATCTGGGTCTCGCCGCGCTCGAAGATGGCCGAACCGTGAACGCGGGGCAGAACCTCGACCTCTGCGGTGAGCTGGCGGATGTCCGTCAGGCCGCGGCCGTCAATGCGGATCTGGTCCTTGAGGATGCGCTGGCGCACAACGTGCTTGGTGACGGAGCGGAAAGCAGCGGACAGCTCCTTTTCGCGACCTTCGAACTGGCCTGCCAGGCCGGCGAGGACCTCGTCCTTGAGCGCGTCGGAGGCGTTGTCGCGTTCCTGCTTGTCGGCGATCTGGAAGACAGCGGCGAGCTTTTCGGCGGCAGCGGATTCGACGGCGGCGTAAGCGTCGTCTTCGTAGTCCAGGAAGACCGGGAACTCGACCGTGGGCTTTGCAGCGCGTGCGGCGAGGTCGGCCTGGGCGTCGCAGAGTGCCTTGATGAACGGCTTGGCAGCCTCCAGGCCCTCGGCCACAACCTCTTCGGTGGGGGCGGTGGCGCCCTGTTCCTTGATGAGGTTCCAGGAGTTGTCGGTTGCTTCGGCCTCGACCATCATGATGGCGACGTCGTCACCGGCAACGCGGCCGGCAACCACCATGTTGAACACGGAGTTTTCCAGCTGCGAGTGCTTGGGGAAGGCAACCCACTGCGATCCGTTTTCGTCGTTGACCAGGGCAACGCGGACGCCGCCGATGGGGCCGGAGAACGGGAGGCCGGACAGCTGGGTGGACATCGAGGAAGCGTTGATGGCAACGACGTCGTACAGCTCATCGGGGTTGATGGCCAGGACGGTGACCACGATCTGGACCTCGTTGCGCAGGCCCTTGATGAAGGCGGGGCGCAGCGGGCGGTCCATCAGGCGGCAGGCCAGGATGGCTTCGGTGGACGGGCGGCCTTCGCGGCGGAAGAACGAGCCCGGGATACGGCCGGCAGCGTACATGCGCTCTTCGACGTCGACCGTGAGCGGGAAGAAGTCGAAGCCTTCACGCGGGTGCTTGCCGGCGGTGGTTGCGGACAGCAGGGCGGTGTCATCGTCGATGTACACCATTGCTGCGCCGGCTGCCTGCTTGGCGAGGCGGCCGGTTTCAAAGCGGATTACGCGCTTGCCGAAACGGCCATTGTCAATGACTGCTTCCGAGAACTGGATTTCGGGACCCTCCAAGAGAGTCACCTCCGTTTCTATTTACGGAAGTCCAGCCGCATCAACCCAGCCAGCATCTGTCTACTGGCCCTGCACCCGGTCATCGATCGAGACCCACGGGCCGCCGGCTTCAGTCAACGAAGCCGTTCCCGGGGATCACTACCGAGGACCGCGAATGCGTGATGCGGTTGATCCTCCTGTTTAGTTTTTATTTGAAGAAGGCGGCCCGTTCCGGAGGGAAAGGGCCGCCCCAAAGTGTGACTAGCGGCGCAGGCCGAGACGCTCGATGAGCGAACGGTAGCGGGCGATGTCAGTCTTCTTGAGGTAGCTCAGCATGCGCTTGCGACGACCAACCATGGCCAGCAGACCGCGCTGGGTGTGGTAGTCGTGCTTGTGCTCCTTCATGTGCTCAGTCAGATCCTTGATCCGCTGGGTCAGGACAGCAACCTGGACCTCGGGTGAACCGGTGTCACCTTCGCCAGTTGCGTATTCCTTGATGATGGACTGCTTTACAGCGGCGTCAAGTGCCACAATATCTCCTTGGGATGTGCCGTGAGGGCCCAGGTCAGTAATTCACTGCCGGGTCTGCCGTGCTGGTCCTGATCCGGATAACCGGAGAAGGCCGACTACAACAGGAACCAGCCGCCACGGACTGCAGCCGGATCCATCGTCCAGTTTACCGGGCGCGGCCTAACCTTGTCGAAACAGTGCGCCGTCAGCCCTGCAGCCGGGCCCGGATCGCTGCCATGCCCTGGAGCACTTCCGCAAAACTGGTGCTCAACGGCGACAACCCCACCCGGATGCCATGGGGAGATCGGAAGTCAGGGATCACGTCCCCTTCCCAGAGCGCTTCCACGGTGGCCTTGGTGAAGTTGGGATGGTCCACCGTGATATGCCCGCCCCGCTCCCCCGGGTTCCGCGGCGACGCCAGTTCGGCTCCCAGCGGGGCCAGCCAGGCATCGAAGACCTCCACGGCGAATGCGGTCAGGGCCTGGGACTTCTCCCGGATGGCAGCCATGGTGGCTTCCTCGATGAGGTCCAGGGTTCCCCGCATGGCAATCATGCCGAAAATGGCGGGGGTGCCGCTGAGGAAGCCCCGGATGCCGGCGGCAGGTTCATAGCCGGCGGCCATCTCGAAGGCGTCCTTCCGCCCCATCCAGCCCCAGATGGGCTGGTTCAACGAGGGCAGGTGCCGGGCATTGACGTAGGCGAAAGCAGGCGAGCCCGGGCCCCCGTTGAGGTACTTGTAGGTGCAGCCGGCTGCGAAGTCCACGTCGGCACCGTCCAGGTCGATCTCCACCGACCCCGCGGAATGGCACAGGTCCCACACCACCAGCGCGCCGGCGTCGTGCACTGCCGCGGTGATCCCCGGCAGGTCCGCGAGGTGGCCTGAGCGGTAGGCGATCTGGCTGAGGAGGACGACGGCGGTCCTCGGCCCGGTGGCCTGGCGCACCTGGTCAAGGGTCACCCCGGCGGCCGGGTCGGGCTCGATCCAGCGCAGGGTGAGGCCTTCCTCGAGGGCGATGCCCTCCACCAGGTAGCGGTCCGTGGGGAAGTTTTCCGTATCCAGCACCAGCTCGTTGCGGTCTGGATCCTGTACGGCGGCCAGGGCCGCGCGGATCAGCTTGTAGAGGACCACGGTGGTGGAATCGGCGATTATGGTCTGCCCCGGAGCAGCTCCGAGGACGGCGCGTCCGAGCTGGTCCCCGATGGCCTGCGGCATGCTGAGCCACTGTTCGTCCCAGCCACGGATGAGGCGTCCGCCCCACTCGTCCCGGATGAAGGCGGCGACGTCGTCGGCAGTGCGCGTCAGGGGCCGGCCCAGGGAGTTGCCGTCCAGGTAGGACAGCGGTGTGTCCGTGCCAATGAAAAGGTCCCGGTAGTGTGCCAGGGCGTCCCGGCGGTCCAGCTCTTCGGCGCGCCCGCGGAGCGCTTCGGCAGACACATCGAGGTGGTTTTCCTGATGGATGCTCATTGTCCGATCTCCGTCCTGACAGCGAATAATTCCGGGAAGAACGTCAATTCAAGGGCCTTTTGCAGGAAGGTCACACCGCTGGATCCCCCGGTGCCGGTCTTCATGCCGATGGTCCGCTGCACGGTGCGCAGGTGGCGGAACCGCCAGAGCTGGAAGTTGTCCTCCAGGTCCACCAGTTCCTCGCACGCCTCGTAGGCAGCCCAGTTGTCCGCCGCGTTTTCATAGATGTGCTTGAAAAGCGGGACCAGTTCCGGGGTGAACTCATGGGCCTGGGTCACATCCCGGTCCAGGACCGATCCCGGCACATCGAAGCCCTGCCGCGCGAGGTAGGCCAGGAACTCGTCGTAGATGCTGGGGGCGGCAAGCAGTTCGGCCAGCATGGCGTGGGCTTGCGGATCGGATTCGAAGACGGGCAGCATCTTGCTGTTCTTGTTCCCCAGGACGAATTCCACCGCCCGGTACTGGGCCGACTGGAACCCTGACGAGTTGCCCAGGAAGCCCCGGAACTGCGAGTACTCGGTGGGTGTCAGGGTGGCCAGGACAGACCATTGTTCGGTAAGGGTCTTCTGGATGTGCTTGACCCGGGCAATGCCCTTGAGCGCGGAACCGAGGTCGTCCCCGCGGAGCCACGCGGCCGCGCTGCGCAGCTCGTGCAGGACCAGCTTCAGCCACAGCTCCGTGGTCTGGTGCTGGATGATGAACAGCAGTTCATCGTGGTGCTCGGGCTGGCTGACCGGCTGCTGCGCGCTGAGCAGCGTGGGAAGCTGCAGGTAGGAGGCGTAGCTCATCCGCGAGCTGAAGTCGCGGACAATCCCCTCATCCAGCTTGCGGGTGTTCTTTTCGACGGACACGTGCTGCCTTTCGTTGTTGTCACCCCGTTGTTGTCACCCCGTTGTTGCAGCCACGTGTTGCAACCGGCGGATGCTGCAGTCAGTGGTGGCTGAGGAGCTGGTGGGCCTGGGCCACATCCAGCCGCATTTGTTCCACCAGTGCCTCAGGGCCACGGTAGGCCACCATGCCGCGAAGCCGCGCCACGAATTCAACAATCACTGTCTGGCCGTACAGATCGAAGTCCTCCACGGCCTCCTTGGGCCTGTCGATGACGTGCGCCTCCACCTGGCGGCTCACGCCCTCGAACGTGGGATTGGACCCCACCGAGATCGCAGCAGGCCAGCGCGTGCCCGCCTGGTCCACCAGCCAGCCCGCATAGATGCCGTCCGCGGGGATCAGCCCCGTGGCGTTCGAGGAAAGGTTTGCCGTGGGGAAGCCGAGGGCGCGGCCGCGGGCTGCCCCGTGAACCACTTCGCCGCGCATTCTGTGCGGGCGGCCCAGGACCGAGGCGGCGGTGGCAACATCGCCTTCCTGCAAGGCTTCGCGCACCCAGGTGGAGGAGCAGCGCCGGTCCGTGCCGTCGTCGTCATGCAGGGGGTAGCCCTCGGCGCCGAACTCGCTGATGACCTGGACATCGAAGCCGAACTTGTCGCCCAGCGCCTTCATGGTGTCCAGGTCTCCGGAGTTGCCCCGTCCAAAGCGGGCGTCGTGGCCGATCACCACGTGGCTGGCGTGGAGGCAGTCCACCAGGTACTGCTCCACGAATTCCTCAGCCGTGAGGCTGGCCAGATCCAGTGAGTACTTGATCACCAAAATGGCGTCCAGTCCGAGTCCGCCCAGCGCGTCCAGTTTGTCGTCCAGGCCCATGATGAGCTCGGGCGCGGCCTCGGGCCGGTGGATTACCGCCGGGTGGGGGTCGAAGGTCACGGCCACAGCCTTGGCGTGGGAAAGGCGGGCCGAGCGGATCAGCTGGGACAGCACCTGCTGGTGGCCGCGGTGAACACCGTCGAAGTTGCCGAAAGTGACAACAGATGGGCCGAAATCCGCCGGGACATCGGACGGATCGTTCCAGATGTAAACCATCACCCTCGCCTTAAGCTGCCTGCAAGCCACGTTCCGGAACCATGCCGGCCGCGGAACTCTTCAAGGTTACCCGGATTCACTGTGCTGCCTTTGACATCACTGCGCGGCTTTGGAACGCGATTCAGCCGCCACCGAAGGCCGGCGCCGGTAGAGCCACACCAGTCCCAGGATGGGCAGCAGCAGCGGAATGAAGCCATAGCCGCGGCCAAACAGGGACCACACGGTCTCGTGCGGGAACTGCACGGAGTCCAGGATGCTCAGGGTACCCACCACCAGGACGCCCACGAGTTCAACGAGCACCGCGGCAACGGAGACCTTGAACCAGGTGGTTCCGGCTCTGGCCAGCGACACCGTGGCCACCACGTACACCAGCGCGGCCAAGGCGGAGAGCAGATAGGCCAGCGGAGCCTCGGAGAACTTGGTGAGGATCTGGTATCCGGCCCGGGCCGTGGCCGAGATCGCGAAAACGCCGTACACGGCAATCAGCAGGCGGCCTGGCCCGGTATTGCGGGTATTGCGGGTGGGTGCCTCGCCGGGAGCCGCCGGGGCTTGCTTGTCGTTCATTCCTGCTGCTTCTTCCACTTCAGTACCAGATCTGGTTCATTCGGGCGGCCATGACGAGTGCCGTGACGCCGACCGCGGCCAGGACAAAGTTGCTCCACCGGGTGCGCTCCAAAATGGACCAGTAGATTGCCGCCGGCGGCAGGAGCACGGCGGTGGCCATGTAGCCCCAAAACTCCCACGCCTCCCCGGCAATCGGTTCGCCGGCGATCACGCGGACGATGGACCCCACCAGGTACACCACCAGGGCCGCTTCCACGGCTGCGACGGAGAGGATGGTGACGTCGTTCGGCGCCTTCTTGAGGATGCCCGCACCCAGGCACACCAGCGTGGACCCCAGGCCGACCACGAGGATGATCCAAAAATATGCGTCCACGTGTCAGGCCTCCGCGGCGGCGGTTGCGGCCGTCCCGGCGCCGGGGGCGAAGACGAGCACCGGCTTGGCGTAACTGCCTGCGTCGGCAAGAAGGGCCACGAGGCTGCCGTCGGGAGCGAAGGCGGCGGCCGGATGCTCCACAGTGGCGGCGCCGGGAGCGCCGGGGGCCGCGCCGGCAGCGATCCGCCGCCCGAAGGATATCTCCGTGGTTTCCTCGGCGCTGAGTTCGCGGTTGGGCATCAGTGCCCGGGCAGCCTGCGACATTTCCAGGACGTTGAGCTCTTCGGCGAGCTGTTCGAGCGTGCGCGCCTGGTCCAGCGAATAGGGGCCCACATGGGTCCTGCGGAGGGCAGTGAGATGCCCTCCAACACCCAGCGCATTGCCAAGGTCCCGGGCCAGGGCACGGATGTATGTGCCCGAGGAGCATTCAACGGTGACGTCGAGGTCAATCACACCCGCCGCCGGATCCCGCCGGACGGCGTGCACCTCGAACCGGTGGATGGTGACAGGGCGTGCGGCCAGCTTCACATCCTCGCCGGACCGGACGCGCGCGTAGGCGCGTTCGCCGTTCACTTTGATGGCGCTGACGCTGCTTGGCACCTGCTCGATGTCGCCTGTGAGTGCCGCGACGCCGTCGTGAATTGCCTGCTCAGTGACACCGGAAGTGCCGGCCGTGGCCGTGACCTCCCCTTCCGCGTCGTCCGTGACGGTGGCCTGGCCCAGCCGGATGGTGGCGGTGTAGGTCTTTGAGGTGCCCACGATGTAGGTCAGCAGGCGCGTGGCCTTGTTGATGCCGACCACCAGGACGCCCGTGGCCATGGGATCCAGGGTTCCGGCGTGCCCTACTTTCCGGGTACCTGCGAGGCGCCGCATCCGGCCAACCACATCATGGCTGGTCCATCCCTGCGGCTTGTCCACTATCACCAGTCCAGAAAGCACGCCTCCCAGTATATCGGCGCTGGTTGGCCCGCCGGCCCACGCCACCACCCCGGTCCCGGACGCACCGCGGCAGCCCGACGGGGACGGCTAGGATGGCTGCCATGCCTGAGCTTGCCGCCCATGTCCGCGACGTACCCGTCAACGAGATCCGCGAGATCACCGAGGCCGCGTGGCGTACTCCCGGCGCCATTGTGTTGAGTATCGGGGAGCCGGGTTTCCCGCTCCCCCGCCATGTCCTGGACGCAGGCATCGCCTGCCTGGACCGCGATGAAACCAACTACACACCCAACGCCGGGATCCCCGCCCTTCGGGAAGCGTTCGCTGCCAGGTTCCGGGAAGAACAAGGGGTGGACGTCGGTGCTGACCGCGTCTACGT
Source organism: Pseudarthrobacter sp. Pseusp20 (assembly GCF_059492155.1). Lineage (NCBI taxonomy): Bacteria > Bacillati > Actinomycetota > Actinomycetes > Micrococcales > Micrococcaceae > Pseudarthrobacter > Pseudarthrobacter sp. Pseusp20. The sequence goes on along the minus strand of NZ_CP168521.1, from coordinate 1,834,421 downwards.
GGTGGTCGGGGCGCAGCAGGGCCTGCATTTCGCCATGAGCCTGCTGCTGTCCCCCGGCGACGAAATCCTGATCCCCAACCCGGGCTACCCCACCTTTGCGATGACCAGCCGGTTGCTCGGTGCCGTGCCGGTGGGCTATCCGCTGCGCCCCGAACACAGCTTCCAGCCACAGGTTGCCGACGTGGAGGCCCTCATCACCAGCCGCACCCGGGTGCTGGTGCTCAATTCCCCGTCCAACCCCCTCGGAGCAGTGCTGGGTGAAGAAGTGGTCCGGGAATTGATGGACCTGGCCCGCCGGCATGACATTTGGGTGGTTTCGGACGAGTGCTACGAGGCGTTCACTTACGATGTTCCCCACGTCAGCCCGGCAAGGTTCGACGGCGGCACCCCGGCGGATGCACGCGTGTTCACTTCGCTGACACTGTCCAAGACGTACGGCCTGACGGGTCTGCGAATCGGCGCGCTCATCTGCCCGCCCGGCCTCAAACAGCAGATGGACAACGTGATGGAATCCATCGTGTCGTGCGTGGCGTCAGCGCCGCAGTACGCGGCGCTGGCTGCCCTGACCGGGCCGCAGGACTACGTCCGGCACGCCCACCAGCACTACCGGGAGAACCGGGATGCCGCCTCGGCAGTCCTCACCGCAAAAGGGATCCGCTATCTGCCGGCGCAGGGGGCGTTCTACCTTTGGGCCGATATGTCCCATGTGACCGGCGGGGACGTGCGGGCCTGGGTTCGGCGTTTCCTGGCGGATTCCGGTGTGGCGCTGGCCCCAGGGACCGCCTTCGGCTCCATCGGCGAAGGGTGGGTCCGGATCGCGCTGTGCGGCCGGAAGCAGGATCTGCTGGACGGGCTGTCCCGGCTTCCGGACGGCCGGCCCTGACGTCCTGGGTTGATACCTGGCTTGGCCGGCCGGCGAAGCTGCCTGCTCTGTTAGCTGCGGGCGCCGGCGAGGGCCTTGTCCAGCCAGGAACGGAGGACGCCCGCCGGTGCGGCGCCGGCCTGGCGGGCTGCGACCTTTCCGTCGACCAGAACCACGAGGGTTGGAATGGCCTGGACGTCGAACCGCCGCGACAGGCCCGGAGACGCGTCCACATCCACCTTCACCAGCTTGATCTTCCCGGGCCGCTCCCGGGCCAGCTGGTCCAGGACGGGGCTTACCATGCGGCAGGGCCCGCACCAGGCGGCCCAGAAATCCACCAGCACCGGAACCGGCGACTGCTCCGCCACGGCGGCGAAGTCGCTGTCGCCCGCGGACACGATCCAGGGCAGGTCCGCCTTGCAGTTGCCGCAGCGGGGATGTCCGGAGGCCTGGGCCGGCACCCGGTTGGTCTTACCGCAGGCGGGGCAGCGGAGTAGGGCGGATTCCATGGCTAGTATTCCTTCCTGCTGTCAAAGGCGCGCCACGCCTGGAAGGGGACGTCCGACGTCGGGATGTCACTCCTGGTGACGGGCATCAGCTCCGGGGCCGCGCCGCTGAAGTAGTCGTAGAAGAGGGCGTCGTCGAAGCCTGCCGCAGCGGCGCCGTGGCGGTCCGCGGCGAAGTAGACGTGGCCGATCCTGGCCCACAAGGCAGACGCCAGGCACATGGGGCACGGCTCGCAGCTTGCGTAAAGGACAGAGCCGGTGAGGTCGAAGTCCGCCGCAGCCGCGGCCGCTGCCCGGATGGCCACCACTTCCGCGTGGGCAGTGGGATCGTTGTCCCGGGTCACCCTGTTGACCCCGGCATGCACGCGCCCGTCAGGTGTTACCACAACAGCTCCGAAGGGGCCGCCGCCTTCACCAACATTTTGTGTGGCCAACTCCACGGCCTGTTCAAGGTACTGGGCAAATGCAGGGTGCCGTAAGCCCCGGTTGCCGTGTTCTGCGGAGGTCATAGCACGATCCTAGCCATGTGCACCCCATAGGGGGACGGAAAGGGGGCCAGGAAGGGGGCAGGCCCCCAACGCCTACCCGCTGGTAGGAGCCTACGCTGACGCCCGGGGGATATATTTCGCCTCTACGGAGGCGCCACATCCAGCCCGCAAGGGCCTCGCACCCCGGAGAATCCAATGAAGAAAAGACTCACACTTATAGCCTGTGTAGCGGCCTCGGCCGCTGCCATAGCGTCCGCAGGCCCCGCCGCTGCTTCCACCGGTACGGACGGGTACGACGTCCTCGCAGGGGGCCTCGTCTCACCGCTGCACGTCACCGCCGGAACGGGAAGAACGGTCCTGGTGTCGCAGGACTTTGCCGGGAAACTCACCCGGATCAGCCGGGACGGGTCCACCGAAGACCTGGCCACAAAGACTCCCAAGGGCTGGGAAGTGGCCGGGGCAGATACCCGCGGCAGCACAACCTATTTCCTTGAAAGTGTGGGCGCCGGCGAGGGAGACCCGGCCGCACTGAACGGACACCTGAAGTCAATCGATTCCAGGGGCGACGTGGACACGATCGCCAACTTTGCCGACTACGAGCGGCGCCACAACCCCGATGGCGACCAGCGCTATGGTTTCGGCAACGACGTGGGCGCCCAGTGCCTTGCGGGCTGGCCGGCTTTCCCGCCTACCAAGTACAAGGGCCTGGTGGATTCCCATCCGTACGCGCTGGCAGTGAAGGATGACACCGCATATGTGGCTGACGCCGGCATGAATGCTGTCCTCAAGGTCAACCTGAAGAATGGTGACATAGATACGGTCGCTGTCCTGCCTCCACGCCCGGCGGTCATCCCCAAGGGTTTGGTGGTTCCCACCGACATGCAGGGTGGCACTATGACGGTGCCGGACTGCGTGGCTGGTCATAAGTATGCCTTCGAACCGGTACCCACCGACGTGGCGATCGGTTCTGACGGCATGCTGTACGTGACGTCGCTGCCCGGCGGCCCCGAGGGACCGGAACTGGGTGCACGCGGTGCCATCTTCAAGATCAACCCATGGAACGGCGACACGGATCTCTGGGTCGATCACATCATGAGCCCCACGGGCTTGGCCGTGACAGACAACGGTGATGTGTATGTCGCTTCACTGTTTGGCGGTGAGATCATCAAGTTCAACTGCGAAGGCCACCGCTCACAGTTCCTGGCGGTGAACCTGCCGGCGGATGTCGACATCAGCGGGCACACCCTCTACGCCACGATCGACGCACTTGGCGACCCGTCCAAGCCACCTGCAGGCAGGGTCATCAAGGCGGATCTCAGGTAAGCAGGTTCACTAACGCAGCAGGACCCGGAGGTGCCTCCGGGTCCTGCTGCTGTGTTTGCGGAAGTCCGCTGCCTACTTGTTGGCGTCCTCGTCGAGGTCTTCGTCGTCGCTGAGGTCCAGGTCCTCTTCGTCGAAGTCGTCCTCGTCGATGTCAACGTCGGCGACCGCGTCGGACTTGTACGGATCCGCGTCGCCGGCGTGCCGGGCGTTGGCGGCAAGGGCGGCAACCTCGGCATCCCGCTTCTTGGCCTCCCGGAGCAGTTCCTCCAGGTTGGAGGCGTTGACCGGAATCTGGTCGGCCACGAACTCGAGGGTGGGGGTCAGCCGGACGGTGATGTTCCGGCCCACCTCCTGCCGGAGCACACCCTTGGCCTTCTCAAGGCCCTTGGCAGCGTCGGCCTGGACAGCCTGGTCCCCGAAGACGGTGTAGTAGACGGTGGCATGCTGCAGATCATTGGTCACGCGGGCATCGGTAACGGTAATGCCCTCAAGCCGGGGATCCTTGACCTTCCGGCCCAGGGCCTCAGCAACAACAACCTTAATCCGCTGCGCCAATTTGGCAGCACGTGCCGGATCAGCCATGAACAACTCCTAAAAGAAGAAAAATTTGGGACGTACGACGGCGGCGCAAACGTCAGCCCACGCGCCCAGGGTCTGGATGCCACGCACCCAAGCGAGCCGATGACGCACCCGTTGGATTTTTTCCGGCGGCCCGGGAGTGGCATCTAAGGAAATAGCCGAGGGTCCCCACGCGAGCTTGCGAGTGTTGGGAAGGCCATTTCCGCTGCCGAAGCTGGGCGGCGCGGGATCGAAGATCCCAAGCCGCCCAGCGAAGGGGCGGGGCCGCCGGAAAAATCCAACGGCCCCGGCCACGGACTAACAAGAGTTAGACGCGCGGCTTCTCGCGCATCTCGAAGGTCTCGATGATGTCGCCTTCGGTGATGTCGTTGTACGACCCAAGGCCGATACCACATTCGAAGTCCGTGCGGACCTCGGTGGCATCGTCCTTGAAGCGCTTGAGCGACTCAACGGTGAGGTTGTCACCGATGATCTTGCCGTCGCGGCTGACGCGTGCCTTGGCGTTGCGTCGGATGATGCCCGAGCGGACGATCGAGCCGGCGATGTTTCCGAACTTGGAGGAGCGGAAGACTTCGCGGACCTCGGCGGTGCCGAGCTGGACTTCTTCGTATTCCGGCTTGAGCATGCCCTTGAGCGCTGCCTCGATGTCATCGATTGCTGCGTAGATGACGGAGTAGAAGCGCATGTCCACGCCTTCGCGGTCTGCCAGTTCGGCAACCCGCTCGGCGGGCTTGACGTTGAAGCCGATGATGACGGCGGAGTCGACCGTTGCCAGGTTGACGTCGTTCTGGGTGATGGCACCCACACCGCGGTGGATGACGCGCAGCTGCACGCCTTCGCCGACGTCGATCTTGAGCAGCGCGTCTTCGAGGGCTTCCACGGCACCGGACACGTCACCCTTGAGGATGAGGTTGAGGGTGTCGATCTTGCCTTCGGCGACGGCCTGGTCGAAGTCTTCCAGGCTGATGCGCTTGCGGCGCTTGGCCAGGGCGGCGTTGCGGTCGGCTGCTTCACGCTTCTCGGCGATCTGGCGGGCAGTGCGCTCGTCAGCAGTCACGAAGAAGGTGTCGCCGGCGCGCGGCACGTTGGACAGACCCAGCACCTGGACGGGGCGGGACGGACCGGCCTCGGTCAGGGCGCTGCCGTCGTCGTCGAACATCGCACGGACGCGGCCGTGGGCCGTGCCTGCCACGATGGTGTCGCCGACGCGCAAGGTACCGGACTGGACCAGGACGGTTGCAACAGCACCGCGGCCCTTATCCAGGTTGGCTTCGATCGCGATGCCGCGGGCGTCCTTGTTCGGGTTGGCGCGCATGTCCAGGGCAGCGTCCGCGGTGAGCAGGACGGCCTCGAGCAGCTCGTCGATGTTGAGGTTCTGGCGGGCAGAGACCTCCACGAACATGGTGTCGCCACCGTATTCCTCGGGAACCAGGCCGTACTCGGTCAGCTGGCCGCGGACCTTCTCCGGGTTGGCGCCTTCCTTGTCGATCTTGTTCACTGCCACGACGATCGGCACGTTGGCCGCCTGGGCGTGGTTGAGGGCTTCAACGGTCTGCGGCATCACGCCGTCGTCCGCTGCGACCACCAGGATGGCGATGTCGGTGACCTTCGCACCACGGGCACGCATGGCGGTGAACGCCTCGTGGCCCGGGGTATCGATGAACGTGATCTTGCGGTCGTTGCCGTCGTGGTTGTGCGTGACCTGGTAGGCACCGATGTGCTGGGTGATGCCACCGTGCTCGCCTGCCATGACGTCGGACTTGCGGATGGCATCGAGCAGCCGGGTCTTACCGTGGTCGACGTGGCCCATGACGGTGACAACCGGGGGACGTGCTTCCAGTTCCTCGTCGCCTTCGGCTTCGAGTTCGGCATCAAAGTCGATGTCGAAGCTGGAGAGCAGCTCGCGCTCCTCGTCCTCAGGGGAAACGACCTGGAGCTTGTAGCCCAGTTCCTCGCCGAGCAGGGCGAAGGTGTCCTCGTCCAGCGACTGGGTGGCGGTGGCCATTTCACCAAGGTGGAACAGCACCGTCACCAGTGCGGCGGGGTTTGCCTCGATCTTGTCGGCAAAGTCCGTGATGGACGAGCCACGGCGGAGCCGGATGACGGTGTTGCCGTCGCCGCGGGGTACGCTCACGCCACCCAGCGACGGGGCACTCATCTGCTCAAGTTCCTGGCGCTTTGCACGCTTCGACTTGCGCTGCTTGCCACGGCCTGCGCCGCCCTTGCCGAAGGCACCCTGGGTGCCGCCGCGGCCGCGGCCGCCCTTGCCGAAGCCACCGCCGGCGGGAGCACCGCCGCCGGCACCGGGACCACCGGTACCGGGAGCGCCACCAGGGCGTCCAGGACCGCGGCCGCCGCCGCCCGGACGGCCGGCACCTGCGGGTGCGGGACGCTCAGTGCGGTTGGGCATCATGCCGGGAGTAGGACGGGGACCGCCGGGACGGGGAGCGCCCGGACGGGGTCCGCCTGCGCCTGCTGCAGGACGGGGGCCACCGGCACCCGCTGCGGGACGCGGCCCACCCGGACGAGGTCCGCCTGCACCTGCTGCGGGACGGGGACCACCGGGGCGGTCGCCGTCGGTACGGCTGCCACCGGGGCGGGGCATACCCTGCGAAGTGGCGAAGGGGTTGTTGCCCGGACGGGGGGCGCGTTCACCGTCTCCGCCGCGGCCGCGGGGCATGCCCTGCGAGGTGGCGAAGGGGTTGTTGCCCGGACGGGGACCGCCGGGACGCGGGCCGGACCCGCCCGGCGTGGATCCACCCGGACGGGTGGAGGGAGCCGGGGTTTCGGCCTTGGGTGCCGGGCGTGCACCGGGCTTGGCGCCGGTGGACGGAGCACTCGAGGACGGAGCCGCGGGGGCGGCAGGCGTGGCGGCCGGCGCAGCCGGTGCTTCTGCCTGTGCAGGTGCGGTGGGGGCAGCGGGAGCCGGTGCCTGTGCCTTGGGGGCCGGAGCCTTGGGCGCAGCGGGGCCGGGAGCCGGTGCTGAAGGGCGTGATTCTGCCACGGGGGCAGGTGCCTTGGGTGCAGCGGCGGGCGCTGCGGCCGGGGCCGCTGACTTGGCAGCGGCGTCGGGGAAGGCGTTGCGCAGTTTCCGCACAACGGGGGCCTCAATGGTTGACGAGGCGGAGCGAACGAATTCGCCCAGTTCCTGCAGTTTTGTCACTGCATCTTTGGAAGTTATACCGAGCTCTTTGGCGAGCTCATGTACGCGGACCTTGGCCACATTTCTCCTGTCTCGGTCCGCACCGAGCCAGGCACGAACCGTCTACTTCTTACTGCGGACCCCAGCCGCTGTTGATGCGAAGGGGCCCATTGCAGAGCGCAACAAAGTTGTCATCGTTACGCACTCATCGCTGGGAACTCATCGGGTTTCCATCAGATTTCTGACCCGCTTTCAGGTTGGACGGTTGGTGTTGCAGCCACCGGGGCGGCGTCAACGTTCGGACCTGACATGATCCAGTGTTCGACGGCGGCTGTTCCGGTTGCGCCCGGAAGGGCACGTCCGAATGCTCGCCGCTTGATCGCCAGAGCCAGGCACGATTGGCTGGGGTGCAGCCATGCACCCCGGCCAGACATCCGGCGTCGTGCATCCACCAGGACAGCGGTTGACCCGCTGCCTTCGGCGACGAGCCGGAGCAACTGCGACCGCGGGCCTTTCTTCCGGCACCCGATGCAGGTACGTTCAGGTTGACTTCCGGTGGAAAGCACTTCTGCCACGGTCATCGTCCTGACGTTCATTCTGCTGGCCGAAGGTTTACCGGTTCCGCAGTTACGGAAACGAGCACGCCCAAGGCACACGGCTACCGGCCGTTAGGCGCGGTCCTATCTATTCTAGCCCCTTCGGGCCGTTCTGCCAGAAACCGGGTGGCTGCCGCGTCGCGCCAGCCACCGGTGCCTGGACGTTACTTGTCGCGGGAAACCGCGGCGTCGGAGACGATGTCGATGCGCCAGCCGGTCAGCTTCGCCGCCAGCCGGGCGTTCTGGCCTTCCTTGCCGATGGCCAGCGACAGCTGGTAGTCGGGAACGACAACCCGGGCGGAGCGCGTGGCTTCGTCCGTGATGGTGACGGAATTCACGCGCGACGGCGAGAGTGCGCTGGCGATGAAGGTGGCCGGGTTCTCGCTGAAGTCAACGATGTCGATCTTTTCATCGTTCAACTCGGTCATGACCGCGCGGACGCGTGAGCCCATCTCGCCGATGCAGGCACCCTTGGCGTTGATCCCCGGGGTGTTCGCCTTGACGGCGATCTTGGTGCGGTGGCCGGCTTCGCGGGCCAGGGCAACGATTTCCACGGAGTGGTCGGCGATCTCGGGTACTTCGAGTTCGAAGAGCTTGCGGACCAGGCCCGGGTGGGACCGGGACAGCGTGACGGACGGACCCTTGGTCCCGCGGTGCACGTCGATGACCAACGCGCGAAGGCGGTTGCCGTGGATGTACTTCTCACCGGGAACCTGCTCGGGCGGCGGCAGCAGGGCTTCGATGGAGCCGAGGTTTACCTGGATCATGTGCGGGTTGTTGCCCTGCTGGATGGTACCGGACACCAGTTCGCCTTCGCGGCCCTTGAATTCGCCCAGGACGTTATCGTCCTCGACATCGCGGAGGCGCTGCAGGATGATCTGGCGAGCAGTGCTGGCGGCGATCCGGCCGAACCCTTCCGGGGTGTGCTCGAATTCACCGATGGGGGCGCCGTCGTCGTCAATCTCCACGGCCCAAATAGTGACGTGGCCGCTCTTGCGGTCCAGCTCGGCGCGCGCTTTCTCGAAGGCGCCGGGAGACTTGTGGTAGGCAACCAGGAGCGCCTGCTCGATGGTGGGGATCAGGAGGTCCAGCGGGATTTCACGCTCACGCTCCAAAAGTCTCAGTGCGCTCATGTCAATATCCATCAGGCCTCCTCAGAAGGTCCATTGTGTTCAGGTTCCAGACCGTCCTCGGGGAGGTGGCTGAATTCGATCTCGACTTTTCCGTTGCGGATCCTGTCGAAAGGAAGTTTTACGGGTTCGCCCTGCCGGGGCTTCATGCCCTTCTTGACGGCGACCTCGGGGACCAGGGTGACTCCCCCATCGTCCACGGACTGGATGCGGCCGGTGATGTTGTCGCCCTGGATCACGTTCACCTTGACCATCCGGCCACGGGCCCGGTGCCAGTGGCGGGGTTCCGTCAGGGGGCGCCCCACGCCGGGCGAGGACACTTCGAGGTCGTACGGACGGCCGTCGTCGTTGGGATCGTTGTCCAGTACATCCGAGAGCACTTTGGAGATGTCCGCAATGACGTCAAGGCTGACGCCACCGCTTTCCTCCTGCGGCAGGTCCACCACGACGTGGACCACCCGGTGCGAGCCGGGGATGATGGCCACATCCTCCAGGTACAGGCGGTTGGCCTGGACTGCGGGTTCCAGGAGGGCCCGGAGCCGGGCAGCTTCGGGGTTGTGGGCCGGCGCGGATCCGCTTCCCGTACCGGTGTGGTCTGGTGAAGCCGTGGCTTCTGCATTGCTCACGATGCCGGCCGCCTCCCTATAGATGATGTGGTTTTACTAGCGTAGCTATTTTACCGGCCATTGGTGCACCCGGCTTCCCCTTCAGCGTGACACCATGGTCTGTTGTGAAAGACCGTCCCCAGGACCCCAGCCCCCGCATGCGCCCGCTCCGTTTTGCCGTCTTCGCCCTTGCCGCGCTGGTTGTCCTGAGCCTCGGTTTTGCCCTGGTTCCCGCGGAAAAGCCCGCACCTGCCCAGCCTTCCTTCTCGGAGCGGGCCCGGGCGGCGGCGTTCAGCAAGGCAGTGGACCTGCGTACTGCGGGAATGCAGCTCGCCTCCGCCGGTGCCGCGGACGCCACCGTGCTGGAGCCGGTTGTGACCTTGCTGACCATCCAGGCAAGGGCACTGCTGGGCCCTGCCCCGGAGTCAGCGCCGGCGTCGCCCCCACCACCTTCCACTTCCGGCCTCCCCAGTGCCAATCTTCCCAGCGCAAATCTTCCCAGTGCCAATCTTCCCAGTGCCGGCCTCCCAACTGCCGCCGAATTTGTCCAGGCCCTGGCTGACAGCGGCGCCGCGCGCGTCAAGGACGCGGAAACGGCCGACGGCGGCATGGCGCGGCTTCTGGCGGGCACCGGCACGGCACAGCTCCTCGCGGCCGGGCGTCTTGCTGCCGCAACGGGGATGCCCGCGCCGCAGGGACACGCAGGAACGCAGGGACAGTCAGGAACAGAGGGTACGGGAGTAACTGAGGGACAGACTTCCGGGGCAGCGAGAACCCCAGCGCCCTGCCCCTCGCCTTCGGCGCCGGCCACCGTCCCGGAGACCACCGGGCCCGGCACTGCTGCGGGGATACGCCAGGCACTGGCCGCTGCCATCACCGCGGAGCACCAGGCCACCTACGGCTACCAGGCGGCACTCCCCCGGCTGGCGCCCGCGGAGGAGGGACCGGCGTCGGAATTCCTGGTCCGGCATAAGGAACAGGCCGCGGCCGCGGAGGAACGCCTGCTGTCTGCCTGCGGCGCGCCCGTGCCGCAACAGCCCGGGTACGTCCTTGATCCTGGCTTCCTGGCAGCACCGGCCGCCGGTTTGGGCAAGCTTGAGGCGGCCACGCTGGAGGCCTACGGCGACGTCGTTGCAGTATCCCAGGGCCAGGACCGGCAGTGGGCAATGTCAGCGCTGCAGTCTGCCGCCGGACGGGCCCTGCGGTGGGGCGCAGACCCCGGACCTGTTCCCGGCCTGGCCCTGGACGTCGACCAACTGCCCGCCCTCCCTGCCGGTGCCAGGCTTCCTGCCAGCGCCGGCCCCACGACGTCGCCAACCGCATCCTGAACCCGTGCGGTCTCAGCGTGCCCGCTTCGTTCTGTCGCGTGCCCGAAGAAAGCCGCCTACAGGGTGGCGATGGGCGGGCATGGGTGGTTTGCTGATGGGATGAACGCGGACCAACCGGCCGACGACCCGGGAGGGACGGCAGCGAGCCCCGGGCTCAACAGCCACCTCGAGACCGAACCACACGGCAACGATATTGCGCACCGGCTGAACTGGCTCAGGGCCGGCGTCCTGGGCGCCAATGACGGCATTGTCTCCGTCGCTGCCATTGTGGTGGGCGTGGCCGGGGCCACCGCCGAAATAGGACCCATCCTCACGGCAGGCGTCGCCGGAGTGGTGGGCGGTGCAGTGTCGATGGCCTTGGGCGAATATGTGTCGGTCAGCAGCCAAAGCGACAGCCAGCGGGCCCTGATCGAGAAGGAACGCCGCGAACTGGCGGAAGAACCGGAAGCGGAACTGGCCGAGCTGACCGCCATCTACCAGGCCAAGGGTCTCACCCCTGAAACAGCGGCCAAGGTTGCCCGGGAGCTTACCGCCCACGATGTGCTGGCCGCGCACCTGTCCGCCGAGCTCAACATTGATGAGGCGGACATCGTCAGCCCCTGGCATGCGGCTTTCGCTTCCGCCATCGCGTTCACCGTCGGGGCCATCCTGCCCATGCTGGCCATCCTGCTTCCGCCGCCGGAGATCCGGGTCCTGCTGACTTTTATTTCGGTCCTGCTGGCTTTGGCCTTGACGGGGGCAGTTGGCGCCTGGATCGGCGGCGGTTCAAAAACACGCGCCGCCGTCCGCGTGGTGGTGGGCGGTGCCTTGGCGCTCGCTGCAACATTCCTGATCGGCAACCTGCTCGGGGCCTCCGGTGTTGTCTGACCCCGCGGTGCCTGACGCTGTGATTCCTGACGCCGTGATTCCCGATCCCATGATTCCTGACAACGGGATGACCAACCCCATGGTGAGCGGCTCCGCGGCGGCGGTCCCCATTCCGCCCGGCCTTTCGGCCCGCTACGCCCGCAGCAGCGAGGGAAGGGCATGGCTTGACAGCCTTCCGGTCCTGCTGCGGGACCGCTTGGAGCAGTGGCAACTGGCGGTTGACCTGCCGCCTGCGACCCTGCCGTGGAACGGCCACGGCGGCTTGGTGGTGCCGGTGCGCCGGCACGATGGCTCCCCGGCAGCGCTCAAGATCGCTTTTCCCCACGACGAGGCAACGGTGGAGCGGCATGCCCTTGCGCTTTGGGACGGCCGGGGCGCAGTTGCGCTGCTGGCCTCTGATGCAGGTTCTTGCGCCGTGCTCCTGGAACGCCTCGACGCCGGCAGGACGCTGGCGGACCTGGCGATGGAGGACGCCGCGCAGGTGTGGGGCGGGCTGGTGCGGCAGCTGGGGATTGTCCCTGACCACCGCCCTGAGTGGCGGGAATTCGGTCACATCGCGGCCAGGGCGGAACAGTGGAGTGACGACCTTCCAGCGGACTGGGAGCAGCTGGGCCGGCCGTTTCCCAGGTGGCTGTTGGAGGCAGCCCTGGAGGTGTGCCAGACGCGCGGCGCGGTGGGACGCCGGTCCGCGCATGATCTGCTGGTCCACACCGACCTCCATTTCCTGAACATCCTCGCGCGCCCGGGCACGGACGGGCCGCCGGCACCGGCAGGTTACGCGGCGATCGACCCCCAGCCGATGATCGGCGAGCCGGAGTTCGCGGTGGCGCCGCTGCTGTGGAACCGCCTTGGAGACCTGCCGGCAGTCCAAGCCGGGCCGGCGCTGCTCAGCCGCTGCAACGACTTCAGCACGGCCGCCGGACTTGACTCCGATGTAGCCCGGCAATGGGGTATCGCCAGGGAGGTGGACAATGCCCTGTGGTACGCGTCGCACCGCCATCCTGGCGACCTGGCCCGGTCCCTCTGGGTTGCCAGCACCCTTGCCGGAAACACCTTGGAAGGCCTCCCGCATCCCCATGCGCTGCCGGAACCCGGCCAGGGCGGCTAAGGGCACTCCGCACCCCGAGAGGGCCGCACCGTCCGGTGAAGAACGATCGAAAAACCGTCAGGAGTTCCGAACAGCAGCCAGGGCTGAGCGGACAGCATCCACGGCTATGGCCACCTCGTCGTCCGAGGTATGCCAGTTGCTCACCGAAACCCGAAGGATGTCGCGGTCCCGCCACCGTGAGCCGGACATCCACACCCTTCCCTCCTCGATGATGCGGGCTGTGACTGCGCGGGTGGTGTCGTCGTCGCCAAAAGCCAGGCACACCTGGGTGTAGCCGACGTCGTTGAGCACCTCCACGCCGTCCAAAGCCGCCATGCCTTGGGCGATTGCGGTGGCAGCAGAGGCCAGTCCGCCCACCTGGGCTGCCACGCCGTCCCGGCCCAGGCTTTTCAGGGCCGCCCATACCGGCACTCCGCGGGCCCGCCGGGACAGTTCCGGGACCTTCTCGAACGGGTCGCCCGGGCCTTCCGCATCGTGGACGAGATAGCTGGCGTGCAGGCCCATGGCGGCCCGCAGGGCTGACGGGTCCCTGACGATGGCAATGCCGCAGTCGTACGGCACATTCAGGGTTTTGTGGGCATCCGTCCCCCACGAGTCCGCTTCCTCACAGCCGCGCATGAGGTGCCGCAGTTCCGGCGCGGCCGCGGCCCACAGCCCGAAGGCGCCATCAACGTGCACCCAGGCGCCATGTTTGCGGGCAACGGCGATGGCCTCGGTGAAGGGGTCGAAGGCGCCGGAGTGCAGGTTGCCTGCCTGGAGGCACACCAGGGCGGGGCCGGTGCCGGCGGCAAGGGCGGCGTCCAGTGCTGCGGGGACCAGGCGGCCCTGCCCGTCGGCGGGGACCTGCGTGGGCTGTCCCAGGCCCAGGTAGCGCAGGCCAAGGTCCACGGTGTCGTGCCGTTCCCGTCCCACGAAGCAGCGGATCCGGGGTGCGCCGAAGAGTCCGTCCCGGTCCAGGTCCCAGCCCGCATCGGCGAGCAACCGCCAGCGGGCGGCCGCCATCCCGGTGAAATTTGCCATGGTGGCGCCCGTGACGAATCCGACGTCGGCAGTTGAAGGCAGGCCCAGCAACTCCAGGACCCACTGTCCGGCGGCTTCCTCAATCGCCGCGGTGGCCGGGGTTGCATAGCGGAGCCCGGCGTTCTGGTCCCAGGCGCTGACCAGCCAGTCCGACGCCAGGGCCGCGGGCAGTGTCCCGCCGATAACCCAGCCGAAGAACCGGCCCGAGGGCATGGCCATGAGCCCCGGCCCCGCTGCGTTGGCCAGGAAATTGACTACCTCATCGGCGGGCATGCCCGCCGGCGGCAGGGGCCCGCCAAACACTGCGGCGAGCTCGGAGGCGTGCAGGCTGGGTCCCACGGGGCGGTGGGAAAGGCTGTCCAGCCAGGCCTGCGCATGCCCCGCTGCGGCCGCCAGTGCCGGGGTGTACCCGTCATCGCCGTGTGCCATACCTGCATGCTACGCCGGGCCGGTCCACGCCACGAGGAGCAGTTTTTAGGGACCGGTCAGGCGAAGTTTTCCTGCCAGACGTCGTAGCCGAGCTTGATGATCAGGGCCGCAACAACCACCAGGAAGACAATGCGGACAAACTTGCTCCCCTGCTGCACTGCCGTGCGGGCGCCAAGGTAGCCGCCGGCCATGTTGGCTCCGCCGAGCAGCAGGCCGATGCCCCACAGGATGGATCCGTGCGGCAGGAAGAACAGCAGTGCGCCGGCGTTGGTGGCCATGTTCACGATCTTGGCCTTGGCGCTGGCCTCGAGGAACGCGTAACCCATGGCGGACACCAGGGCGATGACCAGGAAGGATCCCGTCCCCGGGCCAATGAGGCCGTCGTAAAAGCCGATCACTGCCCCGATGAGGCAGGCAACGACGTAATGCTTGTGGCCGTCGTGGCGCAGCGCTGTCAGCTCACCGACCCCGGGTTTCAGGGCGGTAAACAGCGCGACGGCGACCAGCGCCACCACGATGATGGGCTTGAATACCCCGGCCGGCAGGGTGGCAGCAAGGCTCGCCCCGCCGAAACTGCCCGCCAGGGCTATCACTGCCATGGGGATGGCGGTCCGGAGGTCCGGGCCCACCCGCCGGTAGTAGGTGGCGGCGCTGGTGGCGGTTCCGAAGATGGAGCCCATCTTGTTGGTGGCCAGCGCCTGGACGGGTGCGATCCCGGGTACCAGGAGCAGCGCGGGAAGCTGGATAAGCCCCCCGCCGCCCACCACCGCGTCAACCCACCCGGCTGCGAATCCAGCCACCACGATCAGGATGATGGTGGCGGGCTGGATCGATTCGAAGCCGGAAATCACTGGTTTCGAACGGCGTTAACCACGTAGTCCACGGCCTTGTCCACCTCGATGTTCTCGGCTTCCCCGCTGCGGCGGTCCTTGATTTCCACCACGCCGTCCACCAGGCCGCGGCCCACGGCCAGGATGGTGGGCACACCAACCAGCTCAGCGTCGCCAAACTTCACGCCCGGCGAAACCTTGGGGCGGTCGTCGTAGATGACGGACAGGCCGGCGTCCTCGAGCTCAGCCGAAAGCTTTTCGGCAGCCTGGAAGACCTCCTCGCCACGACCCACTGCCACCACATGCACGTCGGCCGGGGCTACGGTGCGGGGCCAGACGAGTCCGCGGTCATCGTGGTTGGCCTCGGCCAAAGCGGCAACGGCGCGGGTCACGCCAACGCCGTAGGAGCCCATGGTGACCACCACCTGCTTGCCGTTCTGGTCCAGCACCTTGAGGTCCAGGGCTTCGGCGTACTTGCGGCCGAGCTGGAAGATGTGGCCCATCTCAATGCCGCGGGCGGTCTCCAGGGGGCCCGAGCCATCGGGTGAGGGGTCGCCCGCGCGTACTTCGGTGCACTCAATGACGCCGTCCCAGCCGAAGTCGCGTCCGGCCACCAGGCCGAAGACGTGCTTGCCCGCCTCGTTGGCGCCGGTAATCCACGTTGTTCCGCTGACCACGCGCGGGTCCACCAGGTACAGCAGCTTGGTGGCACTGTCGGATCCGAGGAGCGGCTGGTCCAGCGAAAGCCCCGGGCCCAGGTAGCCCTTGACGATCAGCGGCTGCTTCTTGAGGTCGTCCTCGCCGGCCTGCTCGAGTCCGATCTCGCCCGCGATCGGCAGGAAGGCGCCAATGTTCGCCTCCACGCGCTTGAGGTCCACGGCGCGGTCGCCGGGGACGCCGATGACCACCAGCTGCCGCTCACCGGTGGGCAGCGTGACGGCGAGGACCACGTTCTTGAGCGTGTCCGCCGCAGTCCAGGCGCCGCCGTCGGCCTCTTCGCGCGGGGCAATCTGGTTCGCCGCGGCGACCAGCGTCTCGATGGTGGGGGTGTCCGGGGTGTCCAGGACCTCTGCGGCCGGGGCGTTGCTGAAGTCGATATCGTCGGGGACCACGGTGGTGACGGCTTCGACGTTGGCTGCATAACCGCCGGCCGAGCGGACGAAGGTGTCCTCGCCGATCTCGGTGGGGAACAGGAATTCCTCGCTCTTGGACCCGCCCATGGCACCCGCGGTGGCTGCCACCGGAACCACCTCGAGGCCCAGGCGCTCGAAGATCTTCAGGTAGGCGCCCCGGTGGGCTGCGTAGCTGGCGTCCAGGCCGGCGTCGTCGACGTCGAAGGAGTAGGAGTCCTTCATGATGAACTCACGGCCGCGGAGGAGCCCTGCCCGCGGGCGTGCCTCGTCACGGTACTTGTTCTGGATCTGGTACAGGCTCAACGGGAGGTCCTTGTACGACGAGTACAGGTCCTTGACCAGGAGCGTGAACATCTCCTCATGGGTGGGGGCCAACAGGTAGTCCGCACCCTTGCGGTCCTGGAGCCGGAACAGGCCTTCACCGTATTCGGTCCAGCGGTTGGTGGCCTCGTACGGCTCGCGGGGCAGCAGGGCCGGGAAGTGGACTTCCTGGGCGCCGATGGCAGCCATTTCCTCACGGATGATTTCCTCGACCTTGCGCAGCACGCTCAGCCCCAGCGGAAGCCAGGTGTAGATGCCGGGGGCCGCCCGGCGGATGTAGCCGGCGCGGACCAGGAGTTTGTGGCTGGCAACCTCGGCATCGACGGGGTCTTCGCGCAGCGTGCGCAGGAAAAGCTGGGACAGTCGTATGACCACGGGTGGTATCCGTTTCTGGGGAAGTGCTGGGTCAGCAGGGCCGGACAATTCGTCTGGGTACTAATCTACCGGCACTCAACAAGCGGCACGGACTGCGGACCCCGGACACAGTAGGGCCACGCCCGGCAATACAAAGCCCCTGGCCCCCCAATGAGGCTGGTCATCGCATCCGGGCGTGGCCCAACGCCGTTATCGCCTAAGTACTGGTGAGGACTGGTGAGACCGCCCACCCCACTTCCAGCGCAGCTAGGTTGAACCTATGTGATCGCGCACACGTTTGACAAGTGTTTTTACTTTATGAACCTGTTGACGGCTGTCAGGGCCAGGCCTAGCTTTAATTCATCAGGTGATGAATTAGCCGTTGTGCGGCGCCACCTGCGGACGCGCCCGGAGGCAACAATGTCCCATGCAGCATCCACTACGTTGGACCGCGGTGGCGCGGCCGGTGCGGTCGTGGCCGCGTCGCTCTCTGTCAAACTGCGGCGGCAAGCCGTGCTCCACAGTGTGGACTTCACCATCCCGGCGGGACGGATCACCGGCCTGCTGGGGCCCTCCGGGAGCGGCAAGACCACCCTGATGCGGACCATCGTGGGAGCGCAGCGCATTGCCGCCGGAACCCTCGAGGTGCTGGGGCTGCCCGCCGGAAGCCCGTCCCTGCGGCGGCAGGTGGGCTACGTTACCCAGTCACCCAGCATCTACCCCGACCTCACGGTCGAAGCGAACGTGCGCTATTTCGGCGCCATGCACCGGAAAGGCAAAGCCGACGTGGCGGAGGCGATTGACGCCGTCGGACTTGGCGCCCTGTCCCGCCGCAAGACGGCCGACCTGTCCGGCGGCCAGGTCAACCGGGTATCCCTGGCCTGCGCCCTGGTGGCGAAGCCACGGCTGCTGGTACTGGATGAGCCCACGGTGGGCCTGGATCCCGTGCTGCGCGCGGACCTTTGGGACCGTTTCCGGGCCATGGCGGAGTCAGGAACAACACTCCTCATATCCAGCCACGTCATGGAGGAGGCAAGCCGCTGCGAAACGCTGCTGCTGTTGCGCGAGGGGCGGCTTTTGGCCCAGCTCACGCCGGAAGAGCTGGGCAGGCAGGGGCACAGCGCCAACCTGGAGCAGGCCTTCCTGGCCATCATCAGGGAGCAGGAAAATTACGACGCCGGGATCCCGCCGAAGCGCCATGCCGGCAGGAGCGGCGAAGGGGCAAGGATGCAACAGGGCAGGAGCGTGCGGTGATGGACGTCCGGATGATGCTCGCGACGGCACGCAGGGTGCTCAGCCAGCTCCGCCATGACCACCGCAGCATCGCCATGATCCTGGTGGTCCCGGCACTGCTGCTCACGGCGGTGTACTTCCTCTACGAAAATGAGTCAGTCCCGCCAGGCGCGCCACGCACGTTCGACCGCGTTGGCCTGATGATGCTGGCCATTTTTCCGTTCGTGGTGATGTTCCTGGTCACCTCGATCACCATGCTTCGGGAGCGCACCTCCGGAACCCTGGAGCGGCTGCTGACGACGCCCGTCCACAAGGCCGACCTGCTGTTCGGCTACGGTGTGGCCTTTTCCCTGATGGCCGCCCTGCAGTCCCTGGTGGCCACGGCTGTGGCGTACTGGATTTTCGGGCTCGACATCGCGGGGGCACCGGGTTACGTGGTGCTGATCGCTGTGATCAACGCCGTCCTGGGGGTGGCCCTTGGCCTGTTCTGTTCGGCGTTCGCCAGGACCGAGTTCCAGGCGGTCCAGTTCATGCCAGTGGTGGTGGTGCCGCAGATCCTGTTGTGTGGGCTGTTCGTGGCGCGCGACCGGATGAATGATGTGCTGGAAGCGATCTCCAATGTGCTGCCCCTGACTTTTTCCGTGGATGCCCTCCAGGAGGTGGCGTCCCACGCGGAGGCGACCGGGCGGCTGTGGCAGGACGCGGGCACCATGGCGGCCATCTCCTTTGGTGTCCTGGTCCTCGCCGCCTTCACGCTGCGGCGGCGGACTCCGTGAAGCTGTCCCGTCCTTCAACCGGCCCGGAGGGCCCTGATGCGTTTCCGGTCCGCAGGGGCCGCCGGGGCGGCGCCACGGAGTCCCGGGAGCACATCCTCGACGCCGCCCGGAAGCTCTTCGCCGAGCACGGCTTCGAGGGAACCAGCCTGCGGCAGGTGGCCCGCGCCGCAGGGGTGGATCCGGGAATGGTCCACCACTTCTTCAAGGGCAAGGATGAACTCTTTGCCCTCAGCGTGGAGCTGCCGGCCGACCCGGAACAGGTGCTGGCGGGCGTGGCGGACTCGGACCCCGCCCAGCGGGCGGAACTGATCGTCCGCACGGTGCTCCGCCTGTGGGAGAGCCCCGCGCAGGCCGGCCTGCTGGCCTTCCTTCGCGGGACGATCGGGTCCAAGGCCAAAACGGCACTCCTGCGGGAAACGGTGACCCGCAGGGTGATCACCAGGATCATGGCAGCTGTTCCCGGGACGCCTGAAGAGGTGGCGCTGCGCGGAAGCCTGGTGGCCACCCAGGTGGTGGGCCTGATGATGGTGCGCTACGTGGTCCGGCTGGAGCCGCTCGCGTCCGCAGCCCCCGAGGACGTGGTGCGGCTGGTCGCGCCGGCTGTCCAGCGGTACCTCACCGGGCCCCTGTCCTGAGGAGGTCGACGGACGTGTCCCGGAAGCCGGGTTCTACTTGACCAGGGCGGCAGCCGAGTCCAGGAGCGCACCTGCCCGACGGACCGCGTCGGTTTCGCTTTCGCCGCCGGACGCCACCGAGGCGATCAGTACGCCGCGGTGGACCACCTGCGCCCTGACCATGGACTGCGTGCGGCCATCTGGCAACGCACTGTCCGTGCGGTAGGCGACGGCGCCCGGCAGCCCGGTGACACCCGTTACCGGAGTAATGGTGACGGCAACGTCCATGCCTGACACCGTCATGGTCATGGAGGAGCACTTCGCCAGCTGCTCGGACGGGTCCGTAACCTGGGCCAGGACGCCTTTATCCAGGCCGGCCACCAGCGACAGGGCCGTGACCGCGCCGGTGGCGGTGTCAGTACTCATGCCTATCGCCATGGTTGCATCCTCCACGGACGGCACCGTGCCCGCCGCAGCGAGTTCCTTGCACTCCGCCGGCTGGACGTCGACGGAGGAGATCATGGCCTTGGTTTGCTCGATCGCCGCAGCGATGTCGGCCTTCGGCAGGACGGAAAGCCTGCGGTCGGCAGCATCCCG
Organism: Pseudarthrobacter sp. Pseusp20; assembly: GCF_059492155.1. NCBI lineage: Bacteria > Bacillati > Actinomycetota > Actinomycetes > Micrococcales > Micrococcaceae > Pseudarthrobacter > Pseudarthrobacter sp. Pseusp20. The sequence goes on along the minus strand of NZ_CP168521.1, from coordinate 1,814,580 downwards.
GACCTGCCCCACGATGGCAGCCAACTGGTCACTGGTGTAACCCGTGGCTGTTGGCGTGGGCGTTGGTGTCGGGGTGGGCGTCGGCGTCGGGGTTGGCGACGCGGTCGGTGTTTGAGGGGCTGCAACCGTGGCCGGTGAAGAGTCCGCTGACTGCGGGGCGGCCGGACCGCCACATGCCGAAACCGCTATGGCCAGAAGGGCCGATGCCCCGAAAGTTCCCAGCACGGACGTCTTCAATTTTTCCCCCAATATTCAAATGAACGCGGACCGCTGCCCGGTTAGAAAAGAACTGTAGCGAACGTCCCCACCTGGCGGAACCCCACACGTTCGTAGGTGGACCGCGCCCGGGTGTTGAAGCCGTTCACGTAGAGGCTGGTCACGGGGGCGATCTGCCGGGCCTTTTCCACCACTGCCGACATGTAGCCCGCGCTCAGCCCCCGGCCGCGGAAGATCGGGTTCATCCAGACGCCCTGGACCTGGGTGACGTCGTCGGTGACTGCCCCGAGCTCGGCTTTGAACACCACCTCGCGGGCGTTGTTGAGGTGGACCAGGGAATGTCCCTGCCTGATGAGGCCCTCCACGCGGCGGCTGTAGAATTCCCTGCCGCCGAGGTAGGGCGAGTACCCCACCTCTTCCTCGAACATGGCGGCGCAGGCGGGAAGGATGCGGTCGAAGTCGGCGAGGTTCCCTTGGTCCAGGCCGCGGTTGGGCTGGACAAGGGGCGGTCCGTCGATGATCATCAGCGGCTGGTCAGCCCTGACCTCGTGTGCACGGTGGCCCAGCACAGCGAGCTCGGCGTTGAGTGCCAGCACTGCGGGGGCCGGCCCAAAGGCAGACGCATACCGGCGGCCGGAACTGTTTGCGGCGTCCGCTACAAGGGGCGCCAGGGCGGGATCAAGCTGGACCGGAACCAGGTTGGCTCCGGCCCAGCAGGCACCCGTCAGGATGCCGTCGTCGAAAACCCCGATCACACCGGCGCCCCCGCTGGTGGGCGCCGCAGTCCCCGTGGCCCGCAGGTGGGCCAGGATGAACACGTTGGCCACAGGGTCCTGCTGGGCCAGCAGTTTCAGCGCGGGAGTGTCCTGGCCATCAAGCGTGCGGACAGAAAGCCCCGCAGGGTCTGGAGTCTCCCTACGAGACGCTAACCACGGGGCTACCCTTGACAGCATCTTCGCCATCGGCCTCCCCCATCTCTTCCGCGATACGCATAGCCTCTTCGATCAGTGTCTCAACAATTGCGCTCTCGGGAACAGTCTTGATGACCTCGCCCTTAACGAAGATCTGGCCCTTGCCGTTGCCCGAAGCCACGCCAAGGTCAGCCTCGCGCGCTTCGCCGGGGCCGTTCACGACGCAGCCCATGACCGCCACGCGGAGGGGAATTTCCATCCCTTCGAGCCCGGCGGTGACCTGTTCAGCCAGAGTGTACACGTCAACCTGGGCACGGCCGCAGGAAGGACAGGACACGATTTCCAGCTTGCGGGGCCGCAGGTTCAGCGATTGGAGGATCTGGTTGCCCACCTTGATTTCCTCCACCGGGGGCGCGGAGAGGGACACGCGGATGGTGTCACCGATTCCCCGGGAAAGGAGCGCGCCGAAGGCCGTGGCGGACTTGATGGTGCCCTGGAACGCCGGCCCGGCCTCCGTGACGCCAAGGTGCAGGGGCCAGTCACCCTTTTCGGCGAGCATTTCGTAGGCTGCCACCATGATCACGGGGTCGTTGTGCTTCACGGAAATCTTGAAGTCGTGGAAGCCGTGCTCCTCGAAAAGGGAGGCTTCCCAGACGGCTGATTCAACCAGTGCTTCGGGGGTGGCCTTGCCGTACTTCTTGAGGATGCCCGGCTCCAGGGACCCGGCATTGACGCCGATGCGGATGGAGGTGCCGTGGTCCTTGGCGGCGGCGGCAATCTCCTTGACCTGGTCATCGAACTTGCGGATGTTTCCAGGATTCACGCGCACGGCTGCGCAGCCTGCTTCGATGGCCGCAAAGACGTACTTGGGCTGGAAGTGGATGTCCGCGATGACCGGGATCTGGGACTTCCGGGCGATGATGGGCAGCGCCTCGGCATCGTCGGCGGACGGGCAGGCGACGCGGACAATGTCGCAGCCGGACGCCGTGAGTTCGGCGATCTGCTGCAGCGTGGCGTTGATGTCCGTGGTGGGCGTGGTGGTCATCGACTGCACGCTGATGGGGAAATCAGATCCCACGCCTACCGAGCCGACTTTGATCTGGCGCGTCTTGCGGCGGGGGGCAAGGACGGGCGGTGGTGCTGACGGCATTCCCAGGCTGACCGAGGTCACGTGGACTCCTTGAGTTGAAAGGGTGAAAAGGCGGCTACGCGGCGATCCCGGCCAGCATGCCGGTTACCGGAGACCATTCGGTGATGCGGGTTCCGGCGACCACTCCGGCCGCGGCGAAAGGATCCTGCTTGAGGATCGAGTTGAGGGCGCCTTCATCTGTTGCCTTGAAGATCAGCAGGGCGCCCGCGCCGTCAGCGTAGGGTCCGCTGGCCACGATGACGCCGTCCTGCGCCAGGCCGCCGGTCCATTCCCGGTGTGCGGGCCGGACCTCGTTGCGGGTGTCGGTGGAGTTGGCGGCATAAACGTACTCAACGGCAAAAACTGTCATACCGCTACCCTATCGCCATGGCCGGCTTGGTACCGTACCGTTCCCCCTGGAGCGAAGTGCCCCGCACCGGAGCAGGCCCGCCGGAGCAGGAGTTTCACTGCCATGGCAGGAGTTTCACTGCCAGGCGGGAGTCTCACTGCCAGGCGGGAGTTTCACTGCCGGTGCGGGAGTTTCACTGCAGGAAGAGGACCTTCACCGCGGCCGCGGTCCCGGCCGCCCAGAGCATGGAGGTGAGGGTCCCGATGATGAAGCGCTCGGCGGCCACCGGCGTCTCCTTCAGTTCGGCGAACCTGCCCAGGCCCTTGATGGCGACGATGTAGGCGATGGCCACGGGTTGGCCGGTGAGGATGGCGAGGCACACCCCCAGCCGCTCCAGCACGCCGATGATGGCGCCGCCGCGCAGGATGCGTTGGCTGGGCAGCGCGGGTCCGGCAGCCGGCCCGCCCGACGCCGGCCCGGCGGCAGGGGCGGTCAGCTCACCGTCCACTGCCTGGCCGGCCGGCCTGCCGGCAGCATCAACCGGCCCATCAGGGGCCGTGACCGCGTCCGGAGCAGTGACCGCGTCCGGGTCCGGGGATGTGGCCCTGCCCGGTTCCCCGCGGCTGGCGATGGGGGAAGGATCGTCCACGGTGACGTCGGCAGAGGGGTCCTGTTCCGTCCTGCGGGCTTCCTCCGCGGCCTTGGCAGCATCGGCTTTGTCGTCGATGGTCCGGGCCAGCTTGAACACCAGCGCAGTGACCGGCCAGCCGGCAAAGCCAGCCACCACCAGCGCCACTGCCACCCAAAGTGCGGTCACCTGTCTCCTTCATTGGGGTTGTCTTCGATCCGGCCGTCCGGCTCCTTCAGATGCTGGACACTCCTATGCCTGGCCGTCGTTGAGTGCCTGGGTAATCTGCGAGTCGGCGTAACCAAGAAGCATGGAGGCTGCCGGCCTGGCTGCCCATTCTTCCTGCCAGCCGGACCGAAGCACGGTTCGGCTCACCGATTGCTCCGAGATTCCAAGTTCACGGGCCACCTGCTTCTGGCTTCCATGCCGGCCCGGGCCCTGGCCACCAGCACCCAGGCGGCGCAGGGCATCCACCACCCGCCACTGGGCTTCCGTGCGGTCCTGGACAAGCCGGCCGAGCAACCGGAGCACTGCTTCCGCGTTGGCACACGCCCGGACCCCCTCCCCCGCAGGAACGCCCCTGCCGGCCTCCCCCGCCATGATGCCGGGCACCACCGACAACGGCACCTGGGAACCGGCGCTTTTGGCGTGTTCAACCGCCCTGCGGGCGGCAACAAAAGCAGTCCCGGTCCCTTCCCGCGGACTGGCATCCGGCGGCAGCGAAACGCTGCCGACGCCGATGCCCACGTACCAGCGCCCTTCGCGGAGCGCGTGCAGTGCTATCTCCACCACGGCGGAAGCCTCCCGCACCACCCCCTGCACCTCGTCCCCGACGGAACGTTCGAACACCGGGTGCGCCGGCCCCGGGAGTTCGAGGCGGGCAACCTGTGCAAGGAAGGACGGAACCCGGTCCTGGTCGCCGGTGCTTCCGCGTTGGTCGATGGTCATGACGAACATTCATCAACCATAGGCGGTTGATCCCGTATGATCAATCGCATTTGGCTGATTTTTCGGAGTCAGCCGAAACTGAATGACTATCCGAAGAGATTGACGGGCTTGACGATGTCTGCGTAGATCAGCAGCGCGCTCATCCCCATCAGCAGCGCTGCAACCACGTACGTGACGGGAAGCAGCTTGGCGATGTCGAACGCTCCGGGATCCGGCCGTCCGCGGAGCTTTGCCACCCGGCGCCGAATGCCCTCATACAGGGCCCCGGCAACATGGCCGCCGTCGAGCGGCAGGAGCGGAATCAGGTTGAACACGGCAAGCGCAAAGTTCAGTCCGGCCAGCAGGCCAACAAGCGTAGCCACCCGGGACTGCAGCGGTACGGCCTCCATGGCCGCCACCTCGCCCGCCACCCTGCCGACGCCCACCACGCTGATGGGGCCGTTGGGGTCGCGGGGCTCTTCGCTGAAGGCTGCCTTCGCCACTCCCACCACACGGGCCGGCAGATTGAAGACAACGCCGGCCACCTGGCGGATGTTCTCCCCCGCCATGGGCAGGACGGACGACGCCGGCTGGGCCACCAACGCCGTTTGCGCACCGATGCCGAGGAATCCCACGTCCTGGTACTGGAGGTTGCCGGCAGCATCGGTGGCCTGCCGTCCGTCGCTTCCCATCACGGGCCGCGCCGACAGGACGGGGGTCACTGTGGTTGACACGGGATTGCCGTCCCGCTGCACGGTGATGGCTACTTCCCTGCCGGCAGAGGCGCGGATCCACTCCGTCAACTGCTCCCAGCTGGTGACGGGTTTGCCGTCGAAGGAAGTAATCGTGTCGTTTGGCTTCAACCCGGCCGCCGCGGCGGGCGTCAGCCGGCAGTCCGCAGAGTCGGGATCGACGGTTTGGCCCGCGGCCACCTGGCATTTGGAGACGTCCGAAATGGTGGTGGTGGCGGTGGCAATGCCGAAGCCCATCAGCAGCACGGCGGTGAGCAGCACGCCAAGGATCATGTTCATGGCCGGGCCGCCCAGCATCACAATCACTTTTTTCCAGACCGGCAGGCGGTAGAAGACCCGGTGTTCGTCGCCCGGCCCCACTTCCTCGTGGGCCATGGAGCGGGCCTCGGTGGCAAGTGTCTGGAACATGCCCGTGCTGGAGGGGCGGACCGAGCCGTCGTCCTTGTTCGGCGGGTACATGCCGATCATGGAGACGTAGCCGCCCAGCGGAACGGCCTTCACGCCGTACTCGGTTTCGCCCCTCCGGCGGGACCACAGCGTTGGCCCGAAGCCGATCATGTACTTGGTCACGCGGACTTTGAAGAGCTTGGCCGGCACCAGGTGCCCCACCTCGTGGAGCGCGATGGACACGGCAATACCCAGGGCGACGAAGACGACGCCGAGGATGAAAAGTAGGACAGGGGTCATGGAGGTGGTGCTGCTTCCTAGAGACTTCTGACTGCTAAACGTTCGTGGGCCCGGGCACGTGCCCAGCTTTCAGCATCCAGCACTGAATCCACCGTCAGCCCGGAGGAACCTGAGTGTTCGCTGAGCACACTGTCCACGGTATCGACGATGTCGGTAAACCGGATCCGGCCGTCGTGGAACGCCGTCACTGCCTCTTCATTGGCCGCATTGAACACGGCAGGGAAGGTGCTTCCCTGCCGGGCGGCGTCCTTGGCAAGGCCGACGGCGGGGAAGGCCTCGGCGTCCAGCGGCTCGAAGGTCCAGGTAGCGGCCTGGGTCCAGTCGCACGGGCTGGCGGCCTTGGGCACGCGCGCAGGCCAGCCAAGCCCCAGGGCGATGGGCAGCCGCATGTCGGGCGGCGAGGCCTGGGCGATGGTGGAGCCGTCGACGAACTGGACCATTGAGTGGACGATGGACTGGGGGTGGACTACCACGTCGATCCGGTCCAACGGGATATCGAACAACAGGTGGGCCTCGATGACCTCCAGGCCCTTGTTGACCAGCGTGGCGGAGTTGGTGGTGACCATCATGCCCATGTCCCAGGTGGGGTGGGCCAGTGCCTGCTGCGGGGTGACGTCGTGGAGCTCGTCCCGGCTCCTGCCCCGGAACGGTCCGCCGGAGGCGGTGAGGATGAGCTTGTCCACTTCGCCGGCGGTGCCTGAACGCAGGCATTGGGCAATCGCGGAATGTTCCGAGTCCACCGGCACGATCTGGCCGTCCCTTGCCGCGGCCTTGACCAGGCTGCCGCCCACGATCAGCGACTCCTTGTTGGCAAGGGCCAGGGTGGCTCCGGACTTAAGGGCCGCCAGGGTGGGTGCCAGGCCGATGGAACCGGTGATTCCGTTGAGCACCACGTCAGCCTCGACGGCGGCGATCCGGGCGGAGGCGTCGGGGCCGGCCACGATCTCCGGGCGGTATTCCGGACGGCCTGCCGCTGCGGCGGCGTCGCGGATCAGGCCTTCCAGCCGTCCGGGGTCTCCGAAGGCGATCCCCACGGCCGCGGCCCCGGTGTGGACAGCCTGCCGGGCCAGGAGTTCCAGGTTGCCGCCCCCGGCACTGAGTGCCACCACCTCGAACAGGTGCGGGGCGCCGTCGACGACGTCAATCGCCTGGGTGCCGATGGAACCGGTGGATCCTAGGAGGACGACTCTGCGTGGCTGCATTGCTTAAGTATCCCGCACCCTTCCCGGCCTGCCTGCGCCCCTGGCCTGCAGACGGGCCTTAGTCGCCTTGACCCGCGGACGGCCGGGCGTAACGTGGATTGAGTGGACTGGCTCACGTGGTTTGATGCGCCGGAGTACGAATTTGCCCGGCAGGTGCTGCAGCGGGGTGTTGCCGCATTGTATTTCGTTGCCTTCCTCTCCACGCTGAACCAGTTTCCCGCCCTGCTCGGCGAGCGCGGCCTCCTCCCGGTGCCGGAGTTCCTGGCGGCATTCACCCGCCTGCGCCGGCCAACGCTGTTCCGCTGGCGGTACTCGGACAGGCTGCTTCGCGGTGTCTGTGCCGGCGGCCTGGTGGTGTCGGCGCTGCTCGTGGCGGGGATACCGCAGGCCGGGCCGCCGTGGGTCCCGATGATCGCCTTCCTGGCCCTGTGGCTGCTGTACATGTCGATCGTGAACGTGGGCCAGACGTTCTATGGGTTCGGCTGGGAAATGCTGCTCCTGGAAGCGGGCTTCACCGTGGCGTTCCTGGGCTCCAACCAGACGGAGCCGCCCCGGACCATCCTGATCCTGATTGTGTGGCTGGTGTTCCGGCTGGAGTTCGGGGCGGGAATGATCAAGATCCGCGGTGGCCGGGAATGGCGGGACCTGACGGCCCTGTACTACCACCACGAGACCCAGCCCATGCCCGGGCCATTGAGCCGGCAGGCCCATCTCCTGCCCAAGCCGCTGCACCGTATCGAAGTCGTGGGCAACCACATCGCCCAGCTGGTGGTGCCGTTCCTGCTGTTCGCCCCGCAGCCGGTGGCCGGCGTGGCGGCGGGGGTCGTCGTCGTGACCCAGCTGTGGCTGGTGGCCAGCGGCAACTTCGCCTGGCTGAACTGGATGGCAATCGTGCTGGCGTTTGCAGCCGTCAGCGATCCCGTGGCGCACGCCGTCATACCGGCAATCCCGGCAGACTGGGACGCCGCCACGGGAGGCCGGCTGGAGACCCCGCTGTGGTGGCTGGCCATCACCCTGGCAGCATCCGCCCTGCTGCTGGCCCTGAGCTACTGGCCGCTGCGGAACCTCTTCTCCCGCCGGCAGCTGATGAATGCCAGCTTCAACCGGTGGCAGCTGGTCAACGCCTACGGCGCGTTCGGCACCGTGACCAGGCAGCGCATCGAGATTGTGGTGGAAGGCACGCTGGACGACGATCCCGACGACGACCCGGAATGGCGCGAGTACGGTTTCAAGGGCAAGCCCGGGGATGTCCGCCGGATTCCGCGGCAGTGGGCCCCGTACCACCTGCGGCTGGACTGGCTGATGTGGTTCCTGCCGCTGCGCAGCGTGCACGAGGAATGGTTCTACGCGTTCCTGGCCAAGCTGCTGGCGGCGGACCGGCAGATGCTGCGGCTGCTGCGGCATGACCCGTTCGACGGCGCCGCGCCGCACTGGGTGCGCGTGCGCAGTTACCATTACCGCTTCGCCACGCGGAAGGAGTTCCGGGAGACGGGGAACCGGTGGGTGCGGACCCTGCTCTACGAGCCCATCCCGCCAACGTCCCTGCGCAGGTCCCCGGGACGCCAACGCTAGCCGAACGTCCCGCTATGCCTACACAGCGGCGCGGCGCACGATCTCCTGGGCGTGCTTGAGGATTGGCCCGTCGATCATTTTCCCCTGGTACTGGAACACTCCCGATCCGGCTGATGCTGCGGCATCCAGGAGGGCAACCGCGGCGGCCACCTCGTCTTCCGAAGGCGCGTAGGCCTTGCGGACCACGGCGGCCTGGCTGGGGTGGATGCAGGCCTTCGAACTGAAGCCCGAGGCCACGGCGTCGGCAGCCTCGGCTGCCAGTCCGTCAAGGTCGGGGATGTTGGTGTAGACCGCATCCACCGCTTCCTTGCCGTAGGCGCGGGCTGCCAGCAGGACGGCGGAGCGGGCGTGCAGCGCAACCGCCCGGTAGGCGCCGTCGTCCTTCCGGCTGGACGTTCCACCCAGGGTGGCCAGCAGGTCCTCGGCGCCCCACATCAGGCCCACCACGTTAGGGGCGGCGGCGATGGCAGGCGCATTGAGCACGCCAAGCGCCGTTTCGCACAGGGCAATCACCTGGTAGCCCTCCAGCGCTTTGAGCTGTTCGGCGGATTCGGCCTTGGCCAGCATCACCGTGCGGTAGGGGGTGTGGGCCAGGCAGTGCAGGTCCTTTTCGAAGTCCTCAGTCCCCACGGGATTCACCCTGACAATGGTGCAGCTGGGTTCGAGCTCAGGTTCCACACCGGTGGTTCCCAGCTGGGCCAGGATGGCGCCTCGGGCGCGCTGCTTGTCGGCCGGCGCCACCGCGTCTTCAAGGTCCAGGATCACGGCGTCTGCCCGGGCGGCGGCTTTCTGGTAGCGCTCCGGCCTGTCGGCGGGGCAGAAAAGCAGTGCGGGGCCCATTACGAAAGTCATACCGGCATTGTCCCCTGTCCGGCGTCCTGCGTCTTGGCGTGGGCGTCGCGCGTCCACATGAGGCAGCTGCGGGTGGCCCGGGCCACGACTGTTCCGTCCTGGTTGCGCCCGGTGTGCTCCATGGTCACGATGCCCTGGCCGGGCCGTGAGGAGGAAAGCCGCTTTCCGGTGACGGCTGTCTCCGTGTAGAGCGTGTCTCCGTGGTAGAGCGGGTGCGGGAAGGAGACGTCGGTCAGGCCCAGCTGGGCGATGATGGTTCCCTGCGTGAGCTGGGTGACGGACTGGCCCACCATGGTGGCCAGGGTGAACATCGAGTTCATGAGCCGCTGGCCGAAGGGCTGCCCGGCGCTCCAGGCAGCGTCCAGGTGCAGGGCCTGGGTGTTCATGGTCAGCGTGGTGAAGAGGACGTTGTCGGCTTCGGTCACGGTGCGTCCGGGCCGGTGGGCGTACAGCACGCCCTCCTCCAGCTCGTCGAAGTACAGCCCGCGCTGCTCGATGACCCGCCGGCCGCCGTCGTCCTTTTGCCTGGAAACCGGACCGTTGCCATCCGTCATACGGTCAGTTCCTGGTCTTCCTCGAACAGGTCGGCGCCGGTGGCGGCCACCACGTCCTCGAGCGATACGTTGGGGGCCAGTTCGCGCAGCACCAGGCGTGAGGGGCCGCCGTCCTTCACGATGTCAATGACGGCGAGGTCCGTGATGATCCGGTCCACACAGCCCTTGCCGGTGAGGGGCAGGGTGCATTGTTTGACGATCTTCGGATTCCCGTTCCGGTCCACATGCTCCATCATCACGATCACCCTCTTGGCCCCGAACACCAGGTCCATGGCACCGCCCATGCCCTTGACCATCTTGCCGGGGATCATCCAGTTGGCGAGGTCGCCGTTCTCCGCCACTTCCATGGCGCCGAGGACGGCGAGGTCCACGTGGCCGCCGCGGATCATGCCAAAGGATGTCGCGGAGTCGAAGAACGCCGCTCCCCTGTTGACCGTCACGGTTTCCTTGCCGGCGTTGATCAGGTCCGGATCCACCGCGTCGTCCGCAGGGTAGGGGCCGACGCCGAGGATGCCGTTCTCCGAGTGCAGCACCACCTCCACCCCGGCGGGGATGTAGTTGGGGATCAGGGTGGGCATCCCGATCCCCAGGTTCACGTACTGGCCGTTGCGAAGCTCCCTGGCCACCCGCGCGGCGAGTTCGTTGCGCGTCCAGCCCTTCGTTTCGGCGGGGGACGTGGAGTCGCCGGGCCCTGCATGCTGCTGGGAACCGGCCCGCCGGTATTCCGCGCGGACGGCTTCGGGGCGCGGCGCTTCAGGGCTGTTCGGATCCATGGTCATGCTCCTGCCTGCTGGTGGCTGCCTGGTGTTCTTCCTCCTGGGCCCGGCGCCGTCAGGGCAACGGTCCGCTTTTCGATCCGCTTCTCCCCGTCCCGGGCCAGGACCACGCGCTGGACGAAGATGCCAGGAGTGTGGATGTGTTCGGGGTCCAGTTCGCCGGGCTCCACGAGTTCCTCCACCTCGGCGATGGTGATCCGGCCGGCCATGGCGCACAGGGGGTTGAAGTTCATGGCGGTGGCATGGAACACCAGGTTGCCGTGGCGGTCGCCCTTCCAGGCGTGCACCAGCCCGAAGTCCGGTGTGAGGGACTCTTCCAGGACGTAGTCCACGCCGCCGAATGACCGCACTTCCTTGGGCGCGGAGGCAACCGCGATGCCGCCGTTGGCGTCGTACTTCTGCGGCAGGCCGCCGTCGGACACCTGCGTGCCCACCCCCGCCTTGGTGTAGAAGGCCGGAATGCCCGCACCACCGGCCCGCAGCTTTTCAGCAAGCGTGCCCTGGGGTGTGAGCACCACCTCGAGCTCACCGGCCAGGTATTGGCGCGCAAATTCCTTGTTCTCGCCCACATAGGAGCTGATGGTGCGGCGGATACGCCCGTCCCGGAGCAGGATGCCCAGGCCCCAGTCGTCCACCCCACAGTTGTTGCTGACGGTCTCCAGACCGGAGGTGCCCGCCCGGTGCAGGGCGTCGATCAGGGCAACCGGAATTCCGCAAAGGCCGAACCCGCCCACCGCCAGCGAGGCGCCGTCCGGGATATCCGCAACCGCCGCGTCGGCGCTGGCAACAACCTTGTCAATCATCAGTGATCCTCTCAGGCCGGCTACGGTCCCAGGTCCTACAGACCCAGTTCGCGGGCGATCAGCATCAACTGGACCTCCGTGGTGCCCTCCCCGACTTCAAGGATCTTGGAATCGCGGTAGTGGCGCGCCACGGTGAACTCGTTGATGAAGCCATAGCCGCCGAATACCTGGGTGGCATCCCGCGCGTTGTCCATGGCCGCCTCGCCTGCGACCATCTTAGCGATGGCCGCCTGGGTCTTGAACGGCTTGCCGGCAAGCATCCGGAAGGCCGCGTCGTAGTACGCCAGGCGGGCGGTGTGGGCCCGGGCTTCCATGCGGGCGATCTTGAACGAAATGGCCTGGTACTTGCCGATGTTCTGCCCGAAGGCGCTGCGTTCCCTCGCATATTTGACCGAGAGGTCCACACAACCCTGGGCTGCGCCGGTGGCCAGCGCCGCAATGGCGATCCGGCCCTCGTCCAGGATGGACAGGAAGTTGGCGTAGCCGCGGCCTTCCACGCCCAGCAGGTTCGCTTCCGGGACGCGGACATCCTTCAGCGTCAGGGGGTGCGTGTCCGATGCGTTCCAGCCCACCTTGTTGTACGGCTTTTCCGCCTTGAAGCCGGGAGTGTCGGTGGGCACCAAGATGGTGGAGATGTCTTTTTTGACGGTGCCGTCCCCGCGTTCCTGCTGCCCGGTTACGGCAGTGACAGTGACCAGCCGGGTGATGTCCGTTCCGGAGTTGGTGATGAACTCCTTGGTGCCGTTGATGACCCAGTTGCCGTCTTCGCGCCGGGCGTGGGTCTTGGTCCCGCCCGCGTCCGACCCGGCCTCGGGCTCGGTAAGTCCAAAGCCTGCGAGCGCCTGGCCGGACGCCAGCATGGGCAGCCACTGCTGTTTCTGCGCGTCCGTGCCGAAGCGGTAGACGGGCATGGCCCCGAGGGACACCCCGGCCTCCAGCGTGATGGCGACGGACTGGTCCACCCGGCCGAGCTGTTCCAGGGCGAGGGCCAGTGCGAAGTAGTCCCCGCCCATGCCGCCGTATTCCTCGGGGAACGGCAGCCCGAAAAGGCCCATCTCGGCCATCTGCTTCACCACTTCGTACGGGAAGCTGTGCTCTTCGTCGTGCTTGGCGGAGACCGGGGCCACCACGTTGTCCGCGAAATCGCGCACGGTGTCGCTGAGGTCCCGGTATTCCTCGGTCAGTTCAAAACCGGTCATGGTCAGGCTCCTTCGCCTTGGATTGCAGCTGCGTCTGTTGCTGTTTCTGTGCTGTCTGTTTTTACGCCGGTGGCAGCGGGATGGATGGTGGCCAGCACCTGGTCGGCCTTCACCAGGTCACCGGTACGGGTGGCCAGGTGGACCGTCCCGGCCAGCGGGGCCACCAGGTGGTGCTCCATCTTCATGGCCTCCACGGAAACCAGGACTTCCCCGGCCTGGACGGCGTCCCCGTCGGCCACCGGGACGGCCACGACCGTCCCGGGCATCGGCGAGCGCACCTCCGGGTCGGCCGCCCCTTCCTGCCGCTGGATGGCGGCCAGCACGCGTTCCAGCCGCGCCTCCCGGGTCAGTACGTCCAGGCGGCAGGACCAGCCGTCGTTGCCGAGGTAGAGCTGTGTGGGGCCGTCGGGCACCGCGTTATCCCACGGTTGGACGGCAGCCCCTGTGGAGTCCGCAGCCAGCCGGTAGCCGTGGTGCTGGCCATCGAGGTCAAGTTCGAGGCCTTGCCGGCTGGACCACTGCAGGGCGGCCGGATGCTGCGGACCGCCGTTGACGGCGACCACGGCTCCGGCTCCCCCATTGGGACTGCCGCCGACCTGCACGGTGGCCACACCGCCGTCGGGCGTTCCCAGGCTGATCCGGCGTGATGCCGCTGCGCCGAGCCGCCAGCCATTCCTGCCCTGCCACGGCCCGCGCCCGGGGCCGGGGCCGGGGGTGTTCTGTGCTTGCAGCGACAGGACGAACAGCGCGGCGGCCACCAGTTCGGGGTTCCCGATGCGCCGGAATTCCAGTCCGGGCAGCTTCCGTTCGATCAGCCCGGTGTCCAGGTGCCCTGCCTTGACGTCGGAGTCGTTGACCAGGAGCCGCAGGTACTCGACGTTGGTCTCGATGCCCAGTGCCGTGTAGCCGGCCAGGGCACCATCCAGGGCGGCCAGGGCGGCGGCACGGTCCCCGGCCCAGGCGATCACCTTGGACACCATGGGGTCGTAGTGCGCCGACAGTTCCAGGCCTTCCACCAGCGAGGAGTCCACCCGTACCCGCCCCTGGGTGCCGGCGGGCAGTTCGTCGAGCATCAGCACGGTCCCGGTGGACGGGAGGAAGTTCTTTTGGGGCACCTCAGCGTAGACCCTTGCCTCCACGGCGTGGCCGGAAAGCTCCACGTCCGCCTGGCGGACGGTCAGCTCCCCGCCCGCTGCGATCCGCACCTGCCATTCCACCAGGTCGATGCCCGTGACCATTTCGGTGACGGGGTGTTCCACCTGCAGCCTGGTGTTCATCTCCATGAAGAAGAACTCGTCCGGCGCGTCATCGGAGACCAGGAACTCCACGGTCCCGGCGCCCACGTAGTTCACGCTGCGGGCCGCGTTGCAGGCGGCCTCGCCAATCCGGTCGCGCACTTCGGGGCCGTTGGGCAGGCCCTCGAGCAGGGGCGACGGGGCTTCCTCGATGACTTTCTGGTGCCGCCGCTGGAGGGAGCATTCGCGCTCGCCGAGGTGGATGACGTTGCCGTGGCTGTCCGCCAGCACCTGCACCTCGATGTGCCTCGGGGTGGTCACCAGGCGCTCCAGGAACAGGGTGTCGTCGCCGAATGCGGCGGCGGCGACGCGCCGGGCCGTGGCCAGGGCGGCGGGCAGGTCCGCCTGGTTTTCGACGGCGTGCATCCCCTTGCCGCCGCCGCCCGCGGACGGCTTGATGAGGAGCGGAAAGCCGACGGCGGCAGCAGCCTCCATCAGTTCGCTGTCCGTCATGCCGGGCTTGGCAATGCCGGGGACGACGGGCACGCCGTACCCCGCCACGTGGTTCTTGGCGCGGATCTTGTCACCCATGACGTTCAGCGCTTCAACGCCCGGGCCAATGAACGTGATGCCGGCCTTTTCCAGGGCCCTGGCGAAGTCCACGTTCTCGCTCAGGAAGCCGTAGCCGGGGTGTACCGCTTCCGCCCCGGACTGCCGGCACGCGTCCACGATGGCGTCCGCGTTCAGGTAGCTTTCGGTTGCAACGGCGGGGCCGATCCGCACGGAGGCATCGGCTTCGCGCACGTGCCGGGCGCCGGCGTCGGCATCGCTGTAGACGGCGACCGAACGGATGCCCAGCTGCCGCAGCGTCCGAATGACGCGGCAGGCGATTTCGCCGCGGTTGGCCACCAGCACGGTGCCGAAGAGGGGCTTGCCGTCGGCCGTTGCGGTGGGGACTTCCCCGGTTGTAGCTGTGTTGGTTTGCATGGTCATTGCTGGCTCACATCCGGAAGAGGCCGAAGGAGGTCTCCGGCAGGGGGGTGCGGGAGACGACGTCGAGCGCCAGGCCCAGGACGGTTCGGGTATCGGCGGGATCGATGACGGCGTCGTCCCACAACCGTGCAGTGGAGTAGTAGGGGCTGCCCTGGTCCTCGTACTGCTGCCGGATGGGCGCTTTGAACGCTTCCTCGTCATCGGCCGGCCAGTCCTCCCCCGCCGCTTCATACTGGTCCCGCTTAACGGTGGCCAGCACGCTGGCGGCCTGGTTGCCGCCCATCACCGAGATCCGGGCAGCAGGCCACATCCACAGGAACCTCGGCGAGTAGGCACGGCCGCACATGGAGTAGTTGCCGGCACCAAAGGAGCCGCCGATCACCACGGTCAGCTTGGGGACCCGCGCGGTGGCAACGGCCGTCACCATCTTGGCGCCGTTCTTGGCGATGCCGCCCTGCTCGGCGTCCCTGCCCACCATGAAGCCGGAGATGTTCTGCAGGAACAGCAGGGGGATACCGCGCTGGTCGCACAGTTCAATGAAGTGCGCGCCCTTGAGCGACGACTCGCTGAACAGGACGCCGTTGTTGGCCACGATTCCCACCGGGTGCCCGTGGATCCGGGCGAAACCTGTGACCAGCGTGGTGCCGTAGTCCTTCTTGAACTCATGGAACCTGCTGCCGTCCACCAGCCGGGCAATCACCTCGTGGACGTCGTAGGGAGCATTGACGTCCGTGGGCACCGCACCATAGAGCCCGTCCGGGTCCACGGCGGGTTCGACGGCGGCCTCCACCTGCCAGGCGGGCGCGGCGGGAGGCGGCAGGGTGGAGACGATGTCCCTGACGATCTGCAGGGCGTGCTCGTCATTTTCGGCCAGGTGGTCCGTCACACCCGAGACCCGGGAGTGCACCTCGCCCCCACCGAGTTCCTCGGCCGTCACGATTTCCCCGATGGCCGCCTTCACCAGCGGCGGTCCGCCCAGGAAGATGGTGCCCTGGTTCCGGACGATGACGGTTTCGTCGCTCATGGCGGGGACATAGGCGCCGCCGGCCGTGCAGGACCCCATCACGGCAGCGATCTGTGGAATTTTGGCGGCTGAGAGACGCGCCTGGTTGTAGAAGATCCGGCCAAAGTGGTCCCTGTCCGGGAAGACCTCGTCCTGCTTGGGCAGGAAGGCCCCGCCCGAATCCACCAGGTAGATGCAGGGCAGGCCGTTCTCCAGCGCGACCTCCTGGGCGCGGAGGTGCTTCTTCACGGTCATGGGGTAGTACGTGCCGCCCTTGACGGTGGCGTCGTTGGAGATGACCAGGACCTGCCGGCCGTGCACCAGGCCGATGCCGGCGATGACTCCGGCACCGGGTGCGTCATCGCCGTACATGCCGTTGGCGGCCAGCGGTGCGATCTCCAGGAACGGGCTGCCCGCGTCCAGCAACTGGTCGATGCGGTCCCGCGGCAGGAGCTTGCCGCGGGCCACGTGCCGCTCGCGCGACTTCCGGGGCCCGCCCAACGCTGCATCCGCCAGCCTCTTCCGCAGTTCGCCGGCGAGCGACAACTGCGCTTCCCGGTTGGCGCGGAAGGACTCGCTTGCGGGATCAAGCCGGGTGGCCAGGGTCTCCATCGACGGTCCGTCCTAAGGGTGGGCCAAGCCGGCCCAAGCCAACTCGGTTAGTGACTAATAACTGAAATTCAGGTTAGTCTCGATTAACTGTGATGTCCAACACACTGCTGCCTTGCTAGAATCTGCGGGGTCCAAGGAGGAAAAGTGCGCAGCAATACAGTGCAGCCGGCCCCTGCCACCCAGCCCGTTCCCACAACCCAGTCCGCTCCCACAACCCAGCGCGGCAAGGCCAAGGAGAACCGGCGGCAGGCTTTGCTGTCCGCCGCGGCCTCGTTGTTCGCGCTGAATGGCTTCAACCGCGTTTCGCTGGAGGACCTCGGCGCGGCGGCAGGCGTCAGCGGCCCTGCGGTCTACCGCCACTTTCCCGGCAAGCAGGCCGTCCTGGCCGACCTCCTGGTCACCGTGAGCCAGGAATTGCTGGACGGCGGGCGGCGGGTGGCGCAGAGCACGCCCAATCCCCTGGCTGCCCTGCGCCAACTGGTGGAATTCCAGGTGGATTTCGCGCTCGGAAAACCGGACGTAATCCGGGTGCAGGACCGTGACTTCAGCAACTTGTCGGAGCAGGACCAGTCCGCGGTGCGTACCCTGCAGCGCAGCTACGTGGAGGTCTGGGTGGACATCCTGGGCAAGGTGCACCCCGGCATCGGTGCGGCTGAACTGCGCATGCGGGCCCACGCGACATTCGGCCTGATCAACTCCACGCCGCACTCCGTCCGGCGCCACGGCACCGGATTGGCGGCCGGGGTTGCCCGCCCCCTGCTTGAACGGATGGCACTGGCAGCCCTGATGGTGGACAGCGCACCTACAGCCGAACGGGGCGCCTAGTCCCCCGGTCAGACCATCGTGAGGACCATTCCCGGCTCGGCAAGGATCGCTCCGACGTCGGCCAGGAACCGGGACCCCTGTTCGCCGTCCACCAGGCGGTGGTCAAAGGACAGGCTCAGCGTGAGCACCTGCCGCAGTGCCACCTCGCCCTTGTACTCCCACGGCATGGTCCGCACCGCACCCAGGCCCAGGATCGCCGCCTCCCCCGGGTTGAGGATGGGGGTACCCGCGTCGATGCCAAATACGCCGATGTTGGTAATGGAGATGGTACCGCCGGACAGGTCAGCGGGCTGGGTCTTGCCAGCCCTGGCGGTTTCCGCGAGCGCTGTCAGCGCCTGGGCAAGCTGCGGGAGCGCCATGGCGTCGGCGTCCTTGATGTTGGGGACCATCAGTCCGCGGGGTGTGGCGGCGGCAATGCCCAGGTTCACGTAGTTGAAGGTGACGATCTCCTGGTTGTCCTGGTCCCAGCGGGAATTCAGCGCCGGGTTCCGCCGCACGGCCACCAGGACGGCCTTGGCAGCGAGCGTCAACGGGGTGAGCCTGATTCCGGAGAACTCCCTGCTGTTCTTGAGTTTCGCCAGCAACTCAAGGCTGGGCGTGACATCCACGGTGAGGAATTCGGTGGCGTGCGGAGCGGTGAAGGCGCTCTGCACCATCGCCGCCGCGGTGAACTTGCGCACGCCCTTGATGGGAGTCCGGGTCTCCCGCTCCGCCGGCCGGGTTCCACCGGCTACCGGCACGGGTCCGGCCGGCGGCGCAGCAGGCTCGCCCTCGTGCCCTGCAAAGTCCTGGACGTCCTCCCGCGTGATCAGCCCGCCGGGACCTGTGCCGTGCACCTGCGCGAGGTCAACTCCCAGGTCTTTGGCCAGTTTGCGGACGGGAGGCGTGGACCGGGGTCGCTCGGCAGGCTGGACATGGCCAACCTGGATATCGGCAACCTGGACATCGGCAACCTGGACATCGGCAGGCCGGGCGGGCTCAACCACCGGCGCCAGGTTCCCGGAAGCCTCCACCGGGGCGAAGTTCCGCGGCCGCCGCGTTGGCCGGCCGGAACCTTCGACGACGGCGCCGTACCCCACCAGGTTGGGTTCCCGTTTCGGCGTCTCCCCTGCGCTTGGAGCTTCCGGGGGTGCTGCCTCCCCCATCCCCGGCGAAAAGGCGCCGGGCGCCTGCGCAGGTGACGCACCGGCGTCGTCCGCCACCTCGAAGGAGACGATCGGCTTGCCCACCTCCACCACGGAACCCGGCTGTTCGTGGAGTTCCTTGATGACGCCGGCAAACGGCGACGGGAGCTCCACCACGGCCTTGGCGGTTTCCACTTCGGCGATGACCTGGTTCAGGCTGACGGTGTCGCCAACGGCCACTTTCCAGCTGAGGATTTCGGACTCCGTGAGTCCTTCACCCAGGTCGGGGAGCCGGAATTCCTTGATCATGGTGGCGCTCATCCTTCCAGCCCGCTCAGGGAATTGGGGCGGCCCAGGGCGCGGTCCACGCCATCGAGGATGCGGTCCAGGCCCGGCAGGTGGTGCATTTCCAGCTTGGAGTACGGGTAGGGAATGTCGAACCCGGTCACCCTCACCGGAGCGGCCTCCAGATGGTAGAAGCAGCGCTCCGTAATGCTGGCCGCCACTTCCGCGCCCAGCCCGCCGGATTGTGCGGCCTCGTGCGTCACCACCAGGCGCCCGGTCTTCCGCACGGACGCCACCACGGGCTCATAGTCCACGGGCGCCAGCGAGCGCAGGTCGATGACTTCAATGGAGATGCCTTCGTCCGCCGCGGCGGAGGCGGCATCCAGGGCTGTCTTGACCAGGGGCCCGTAGGCCACCAACGTGACGTCGCTGCCGTCGGTCAGCACGCGTGCCTTGTCCATGGGCAGGGCGGAACTCGGGTCCACGGACTCGTCAACTTCGCCTTTGTCGTGGTAGCGGCGCTTGGGTTCGAAGTACAGCACGGGGTCGTCGCAGGCGATGGCCTGCTGGATCACGGTGTATGCGTCCTGCGGGTTGGCCACGGTCACCACCCGAAGCCCTGAGGTGTGGGTGAAGTAGGCTTCCGGGGATTCGGAGTGGTGTTCCGGCGAGCCGATGCCGCCGCCGAACGGCACCCTGATGGTGATGGGCATCCTGACCGCCCCGCGGGTGCGGTAGTGGAGTTTTGCCACCTGGCTGACGATTTGGTCGAACGCCGGGTAGATGAAGCCGTCGAACTGGATCTCCACCACGGGCCGGTAGCCGCGGTAGGCCAGGCCTACGGCGGTGCCCACGATGGCGGACTCCGCGAGCGGGGTGTCCACCACCCGGTGCTTGCCGAAGTCTTTTTGCAGGCCGTCCGTCACCCGGAAGACGCCGCCCAGGGCGCCGATGTCCTCGCCGAGGAGGACCACCTTGGAGTCGTTTTCCAGCGACTTGCGCAGCCCTGCATTGATGGCACGGGCAAAGGTCAACTGGGTCATCAGCGTGCACCTTCCTTGGAAACGGCTCCGTCGGGGTCACCGAAGGACGCCAGGTAACGGGCGTAATGCTCCTGCTGGCGTTCCAGCCAGGAATTGGGCGTGCTGTAGACGTGCTTGAAGATGTCCATGGGCTGGGGGTCCGGCATGGTGGTGCATCCTCGGCGCATCTCCGATGCAACGGCATCGGCTTTGTCCTTGACCTGCTGCTGCAGCTCCGCGGTCAGGATTCCCTTCCGGTCCAGGAGGCCGGCCAGCCGGGAGATGGGGTCCTTGGCGGCCCAGTCCTCCAGTTCATTGGCGTCCCGGTAACGGGTGGGATCGTCGGCGGTGGTGTGCGGGCCCATGCGGTAGCTGACGGCCTCGATGAAGGTGGGGCCGCCGCCGCGACGGGCCCGGTCCAGTGCCAGCCGGGTGGCAGCCATGACCGCCAGGACATCGTTTCCGTCCACCCGCAGGCTTGGGATGCCGAAACCCGTGGCCCGGTCCGCGAGCTGGATGTGGGTCTGCAGCCGTACGGGCTCGGAGATGGCCCAGTGGTTGTTGGTGCAGAAAAACACCACCGGGGCCTGGAAGCTGGCGGCGAACACCATGGCCTCGTTCAGGTCGCCCTCACTGGTGGCACCGTCCCCGAAGTAGGTAACGGCCACGGCGTCGGCGCCGTCATTCTGGATCCCCATAGCGTAGCCCGTGGCGTGCAGGGTCTGGGCGCCGATGATGATCTGCGGCGTTGCCATGTTGATGCTGTACGGGTCCCAGCCGCCGGAGGCGTTCCCCCGCCACACCCGGAGGAGGTCGGTCAGGTCAACACCGCGGCAGTACGCCACTCCGTTCTCGCGGTAGCTGGAGAACACGAAGTCGTCCGCCCGCAACGCCCTTCCGGACCCTATCTGGGCTGCCTCCTGGCCCAGGAGCGGGGGCCACAGGGCCAGTTCACCCTGCCGCTGCAGGGCCGTGGCCTCCACATCGATCCGGCGGATGACGGTCATGTCCTCGAAGAGGGAGCACAACTGATCGTCGGTAATGTCCCGGACCCAGAAATCAAACTCCGGGTGGCTGATGCGCTCACCTGACGGGGTGATCAGCTGGAGGAGATCCGGTCCGGCTTCGCCGGGGGTTTTCGTGCTTTCGGGGGTTTTTGCGCCGCCAGGGCCCGTTTCGTCTGTAGACACGATTGCCGCAACCTTCGTACGTCGTTGACCCGTGGTTTGCGGACTTTTGGCCCTGCCGCCACCGGCCTTCCGGGCGTCATTGCCCCAGATACTGTGACCCTACTCACAATGCCCAACGGGTACAACCACTGCGGCGCTTATTGAGCAGGATGCCCTGTCTGGAGAGCTGGCACCGTGCTAGCGTTGCGCATTATGCGAGCTTTGGATGGCACTGACACCCGCCTGTTGTCGGCACTCGCGCAGGATCCCCGCCGCACCGTGGTGGCCCTCGCGCAGAAGCTGGGTCTGTCCCGCAATACCGTCCAGGCGCGCATGGCCCAGCTGGAAAAGAAGCACGTCTTCCTGTCCTTTGAACGGCGCATCAATCCCGTGGCCCTGGGGTATCCGCTCATGGCTTTCATCTCCGTCCACGTGCAACAGCAGAGGCTCGGGCAGCTGGCGGAGGACATTGCCGCCATCCCCGAGGTGCTGGAAGGTTACGGGCTGACAGGATCAGCGGACCTGCTGCTGCGCGTGGTGGCCAGGGACGCAGAGGATCTCTTCCGTATCAACGGCAAGATCCTGGCCTGTGATGGCGTGGAGCGGGCTGACACCGCCCTGGCGATGGGTGAGTTGATCCCCTTCCGGGTGCAGCCCCTGCTGGACCGCGGCACGGAGGGCGCATAGCGCAGGCACCGGACCTTTCGCGCGGCGCTGCACGCACGACGGCGGGGGCAGGGTTATAGGCTGGATTCCGTCATATGCCGGGCCGGGAGAGGCCCGGGCCAGTACGCCGGCGCCACAGCGCCTGTCAGACGAGAGGCCTCCCTTTTGAGCAGTCCCCAGGATCCGTACCGGCAGGGCCGGGCGGGCTACACGCCACAGCAGTTTCCAGCACTGCCGGAGCAGCCCGCCCCGTTCGGCCTCCCGGGGGAACCGCCCCGGCAGCGGAGCCGGCGGAGGCTGTGGATCATCCTTGGCAGCATCGGCGGGGTGCTGCTCCTGGTGATCCTCGGCGTCGTCATCCTGGTGAACGTGGTGGGAAGCGCCACCAACCAGGCCAGGGGCCTGGCGGACGGCTTCACCAGGAAAGTCATCGCCGGCGACACCTCCCGCGCCTATGACGAATACCTTGACCCGGCCCTGCAGAAGCAGCTTTCCAAGGAGGCCTTCATCTCAGGGGTGAAGAGCCTGGAGATGGACAGTTCCTGCCAGCCCGCCTACAACGAGCTCAAGGTGGCCACCGACAACGGGATGAAGTCGGCCGAGGTAGTGGGCCAGATCAGCTGCACCGGCAAGAAGGTGGACCTCGCCTACCGCTTCGAAGGCACGGACCGGCTGCTGATGACCAACATCAAACTGCGGCCGGCAGCCTAGCCGGACGGCCGGCGCCCCGGGCAGCGCGGCACCGATCGGGAAAGTGGAAAGGGTACTGATCTTTTTACCCATCCATGCGCGGCCATGATCCGAATCGCTTCCGAGGGTCCCGACCAGGGGCCTGTTTATCCGGCGGGAACTGCTGCCCGCCCTATCGGAAGGAACCGGCCATGCGCAACTCACCCAACCGCCTCGTCGCCACCGTTTTCGGAGCCGTCTACCTGCTGGTGGGCCTCCTGGGCTTCGCTGTCACGTCCGGCGTCGGTTTCGCCGCCACCGAAGGCGCGAACCTCATCATCTTCGAAGTCAATCCGCTGCACAACGTCATCCACCTGGCCATCGGCGCCGCGCTGCTCTTCGCCGGGCTTCGCGGAACGGCCACCGCCCGAACCGTGAACGCCACGGTAGGCGCCGTCTACCTCCTGGTGGGCATCGTGGGTCTGTTCCTGCTCAACTCGCCGCTGAACATCATCGCCCTGAACGGCGCCGACAACGTCCTGCACCTCGCCAGCGCCGTACTCCTCCTCGGCGTGGGCCTGTCGCTGGACAAGTCCCCGGCCACCGCAAGGGCTTAGCCGTGGCGGTCCCGGTACCGGTCCGGCCGATGGCGCCGGACCAGCCAGGCCTGCAGGCGGGCAGTGCTGTTCGACTCGTCACCGGGTTTGCGGGCTTTGGTGCGGGATCGGTCAACCTCGCCATTTCGTCCAGTATCTTTTCGGCAGCAGCGGGACCTGCGGCCACCCCAGCGGTTGCCGCAGGTGTTGCGGCCGGGGCCTGGGGGCTGATGCTGCTCGCCGCTGCCGTGGTGTTCCTGGCAAGGGACCGGCTGCCGGGCGGCCGGAAGTCGCGGTATGTGCTGGCCGGTGCAGCCGCCGTCCACCTGGCCGCGATGGCATCACCTCCCGTTGCCGGCCCGGCCTCGGGCCTCAGCCTGACCCACCTTTCGGCGTTGCTGCTCACGCTGATGATCCTCGCGTCGCTCGGGTGGCTCCAGCGCGAACGGCAGCACCGCGAACCGCGGGTTCCGTCCGCAGGGGCCGGAGGGCGGCCGGGCCGGCTGTTGCTGGGAGCTTTCGCCGGCGCCGTCCTGGTGGCAGGGATTGCGACGCCGGGCCTCGCCGCCTCGACGGCCGGCCAGTACGCCGTCCCGCACGGCGGGCACGGGAACCCGGCGCCGGGCGGCCACCACCAGCACTGAATCCCCCCTTCCGGTAAACCGCGCGGGGGGCGGCAAACGCAAAGAGCCTCCAGGCCGCGGTATGCGGCTGGAGGCTCTTCGCTGTCATGCCGACGCTGCCGGCATATCCACCAGTGGCCAGCCAGTCAGTGGTCCGGCTGTCAGTGGTCCACGGCCTTTTCGGCTCCGATGCCCGTGAGCGAGCGGACTTCCATTTCCGCCTGCTTCGCGGGGTCTTCCGTCCTCTTGTCCAGGGTGGTGCCCAGCCAGCCCAGGAAGAAGGCCAGCGGAATGGACACAATGCCCGGGTTGCTGAGCGGGAAGAGGGCGAAGTTGGCCCCGGGGATCATTGAGGTCTTCGCACCGGAAACCACCGGGGAGAACACGATGAGCAGGATCGCCGCGGCCAGGCCGCCGTACATGCTCCACACGGCGCCCTGGGTGGTGAACTTCCGCCAGAACAGCGAGTAGATGATGGTGGGCAGGTTGGCTGAAGCGGCGACGGCGAAGGCCAGCGCCACCAGGAAGGCAACGTTCTGGCCGTTGGCGAAGATACCGCCCAGGATGGCCAGGATGCCGATTACCACCACGGTGCGCCGGGCCACCCGGACTTCAGTCGCCGCGTCGGCCTTGCCCTTGGCGATGACGTTGGCGTAGATGTCATGCGCAAAGGATGCGGCAGCCGTGATGGTCAGGCCTGCCACCACCGCCAGGATGGTGGCGAAGGCGACAGCGGAGATGAAGCCGAGCAGCAGCGGCCCGCCCAGGTGGAAGGCCAGCAGCGGGGCGGCAGCGTTGACGCCGCCCGGGGCGCCCTTGATGGTGTCCGGACCCACCAGGGCCGCAGCACCGTAGCCCAGCACCAGGGTGAACAGGTAGAACAGGCCGATCAGCCAGATGGACCAGACCACGGACTTGCGCGCTTCCTTGGCCGTGGGCACCGTGTAGAAGCGCATCAGGACGTGCGGCAGGGCTGCCGTGCCCAGGACCAGCGCCAGGCCCAGGGACATGAAGTCCAGCTTGGAGGTCTCGGTCTTGCCGTACTGCAGGCCCGGGTTGAGCACGGCCGGGTTGTTGGCCGTCTCCACCGCGCCGCCCAGCAGGGCGGAAAGGTTGAAGCCGTAGATGGCCAGGACCCACAGGGTCATGACTGCGGCGCCTGCGATCAGCAGCATGGCTTTGATGATCTGGACCCAGGTGGTGCCCTTCATGCCGCCGATCAGGACGTACATGATCATGAGGGCGCCGACGACGACGATCACCAGCGCCTGGCCGCCCCAGTCGCTGATGCCCAGCAGGAGCGAAATCAGGCTTCCCGCACCGGCCATCTGGGCCAGCAGGTAGAAGAAGCAGACGGCCAGGGTGGAGATGGCGGCCGCGATCCGCACCGGGCGCTGCTTCAGCCGGAAGGAGAGCACATCGGCCATGGTGAACTTGCCGGTGTTGCGCAGCAGTTCGGCCACCAGCAGCAGCGCCACCAGCCAGGCCACCAGGAAGCCGATGGAGTACATGAAGCCGTCATAGCCGTTGATGGCGATGGCACCGGTGATGCCCAGGAAGGATGCTGCCGACAGGTAGTCGCCGGCGATGGCGGTGCCGTTCTGCGAGCCCGTGAACGAACGCCCGGCGGCGTAGTAGTCGGCGGCAGTTTTGTTGTTGCGGCTGGCGCGGAACACGATCACCATGGTCACGGCCACGAACAGGCCGAAGATGCCCATGTTCAAAAGGGTGGTTTCCTTGAGGGCGGCAACGTCCACCGCGGCTGGGATTGCGATCATTTGTTGGCTCCGCCCACTCGGTTTCCATTCTTATCGAATTCGTGGCCCTCGATCTCATGCCTGATTTCCGAGGCGATGGGGTCCAGTTTCCGGTTCGAGTAGTGGACGTACCAGCCGGTGATGGCAAAGGTCGAGATGAACTGGAGCAGGCCCAGGATCAGGCCCACGTTGATGTTGCCCCAGACCTTGGTGGACATGAACCCCACCGCGTAGTCGGCGAGCAGAACATAGGCGAAGTACCACAGCAGGAAGGCCACTGCCATGGGGAAGACAAAGCTGCGGTGACGCCTGCGCAATTCCTGGAACTGCCCCGTCGACTGGACCTGCTCGAAGTCCACGGACGCCGCTGCGTCCGGAGTATGGGCATCATTACCCATGATTCCTCCTCATTGAGTTGCCGGTACACACCGGGCGGCAGGCCCTGGGACGAAGGCCCCGGGCTGGGGCTTCGGACAGGGACACTGCGCAGAGGCACTGCACAGGAACACCGCAGATGTGACACCAATCACTCTGCCGCTGCCGGCCTGCCCGTTCCAGAACTTCGCCGCCCACGGTCGCTCAACGGTCGCGATGCTGCGGCAAACGGCACCCGCCGCTACGCTGGGCACCATGCCGGACTCCCCCCTCCTCACCGCTGCGGCCGTTGCGGTGATCGCCATGGCCATTGCCGTCGTCGTCGGCGTGGGCCTGAAGGTGCTCCGCTCCTTCAGGGACCTTGGCACTGACGCCGAGCGCGCCACCTACCACACGCTCCACGCGGCATCCCAGGCCGGGCAGCACCTGCGCCGCGGCCTGAACCCGGCCGGCGCTGCCAAAGCCAGCCGGCAGCTGCGCACCCTCCTGGGCTGCGACGCCCTGGCGATCACGGACACGTCCGGCGTGCTGGCCTGGGACGGGGGCGCCGAGGACATCCGGCCGCACCTGATGGAACTCGCCGCAGGGGTCCTTTCGTCGGGCCGGACCGCTGTCCTCTCCGCAGGTGTGGACGGAACGGGCGGCCGCCTTGCCGGCGTCGTCGCCCCGGTGCGGGCCGGCACCCGAATAGTCGGCGCCGTGGCCGCCTTCGCTCCTTCCGCCGGGGCGGGCCTGGTCAGGGCGACGGGGGAAGTGGCCGACTGGGTGGCGGTGCAGGTGGAGCTCGCGGAACTGGACGCGTCCCGCACCCTGCTGATGGAGGCGGAAGTGCGGGCGCTGCGTGCCCAGATCAGCCCGCACTTCATCTACAACTCACTGAACGCCATCGCGTCGTTCATCAATACGGACCCTGAACGGGCCAGGGAGCTGGTGGTGGAGTTCGCGGACTTCACCCGCTACTCCTTCCGCCGGCACGGCGACTTCACCACCCTCGCAGAGGAGCTTCGCTGCATCGACCGCTACCTGCTGCTGGAACGGGCCCGGTTTGGTGAGCGCGTGCAGGTCAGCCTGCGCATCGCCCCCGAAGTGCTCAGCACCGTCATCCCCTTCCTCAGCCTCCAACCACTGGTCGAGAACGCCGTCCGGCACGGGCTCGAGGCCAAGGCGGGACCCGGTCATATCAGCATCACCGCCGAGGACGCCGGCGCATTCGCGGAAGTCACCATTGAGGACGATGGCGTGGGAATGGACCCGGAGCAGCTCCGGTCGGTGCTGGCGGGGCATGCGGACGGGGACCACGTGGGGCTGCGGAACGTCGATGCCCGCCTCCGGCAGGTGTACGGCAACGACCATGGACTGGTGGTGGAAACCGCGCCCGGTGAGGGAACGCTGATCACCATGCGGGTGCCAAAGTCCCAGCCCGGGCACGATGCGTGAGGCGGCCGCTGCAGCTGGAAGTACCCTAGGAGAATGATTAACGTCCTCGTCGTTGATGATGAGCTGCCCGCCGTTGAGGAACTGGCGTTCCTGCTGGGCAGGGACGAACGCATCGGCAAGGTGCTGCGGGCGACGTCCGGCGCTGAAGCACTCACGGCCCTGTCCGCCGGGAGCATCGACGCCGTCTTCCTGGACATCCATATGCCCGCCGTGTCCGGCCTGGACATCGCCGGCGCCATCGCCCGGAGCAGCAATCCCCCGGCCGTTGTCTTTGTCACCGCCGACGAGGAGCACGCCCTGGCGGCGTTCGAACTCGCCGCCGTGGACTACCTGCTCAAGCCGGTGCGTGCCGAGCGCCTGGCCCGCTCCGTGGGGCGGATCAGTGAACTGCGCGACGGCGGCGCGGCACCGGAGATGATCACGGTTGACCAGGGCGGGACCACCAGGATGATCCGCCGCGACGACGTCACCTACGTCCAGGCGCAGGGGGACTACGCGCGGCTGCACACCGCCGATGCCAGCTACCTCATCCGGGTGCCGCTGGCCGACCTTGAACAGCAATGGGCGGACGCCGGCTTCATCCGCACCCACCGCTCCTACCTGGTGGCACTGAAGCATGTGTCCTCAATGAAGCTGGCGGCCGACGGGCCGCGCGTCACGGTGGCGGGCGCGGGCCTCCCCATCAGCAGGCGGCACCTGCCCACCGTGCGGGAAAGGCTGGAGGCCACCAGGATCAGGCCGCACGCATGAGCCGCGTCCGGGTCACCGCACCGCACGCTTTCCCCCGGTCCCCGGCGCAGGGCGGGCGGCGTTCGCTCGAATCGCGTGAAGCCGCACAGGATTCCGAGGTGGGTCAGGTGTTCGTCCGCTCCCTCATCAGGTCCCAGCTGCGGCTTGCCCTGGTGGTGGCGGGCGGCTTCCTGCTGATCCTTGCCGCTTTCCCGTTGATCCTTGTGGTGGTTCCCGGCCTGGCCGAAACCCGGATCGGCGGCCTCCCGTTCGGATGGCTCCTGCTGGGGGTTGGGATCTACCCGGTGATCGGGTTGAGCGCCTGGCTGTACGTCAGGACTGCGGCGCGCAACGAGGCCCGCTACCGGGACCTGGCCGGCGAACCATGAACACGCGTTCGCACCACAACCCGGTGAGGTACGGGTGAATGCCGGCGTCGCCATGGCAGCCGTGGCGGTGGTGTCCCTTGCCACGGCCATTATTGGTTTCTACGGGCTGCGGATCTCACGCACCACGGGGGACTTCTACGTTGCCTCGCGCACCGTGCGGCCGTGGTGGAACGCGTCGGCGATCGGCGGCGAGTACCTGTCCGCCGCCAGCTTCCTGGGCGTGGCCGGGCTCATCCTGTTGTCCGGGACAGACGCGCTTTGGTTCCCGGTGGGATACACCGCCGGCTACCTGATGCTGCTGCTCTTCGTCGCCGCGCCGCTGCGGCGTTCGGGCGCCTACACCATCCCGGACTTTACAGAATCACGGCTCTCTTCCAGGACGGTGCGGAGGGTTACCAGCCTGGTGGTGGTCGTGGTGGGGTGGCTGTATATCGTCCCGCAGCTCCACGGAGCGGCCCTGACCATCCACATCGCCACGGGCCTGCCGTCCTGGGTGGGTTCCGTGGCCGTCGTGGTGGTGGTTTGCCTGACGGTGGTGGCGGGCGGAATGCGGTCCATAACCTTTGTCCAGGCGTTCCAGTACTGGCTCAAGCTGACAGCCCTGGCCGTGCCCATCCTGTTCATCATCTTCGTGCTGGCGGGCCACGGGGCCCAGCCGCAGTCCGCGCCGGCGGTCAACCCCACGGACCTGGCACCCGCCGGGCTGTACCAGAACGTGTCCCTGCTGGTGGCCCTGCTGTTCGGCACCCTGGGGCTGCCGCACGTGCTGGTGCGTTTCTACACCAATCCGGACGGGCACTCGGCGCGGCGCACCACCCTGATCGTCCTGGGCCTGCTGTCCGTGTTCTACCTCTTCCCCACGGCCTACGGCCTGGTGGCCCGCATGTACGCACCCGGCCTGGCCCGTTCCGGACAGCCTGACGCCATGGTCCTGCGGCTGCCGGGTGAACTCGTCGGCGGGATGCCCGGGGACCTGCTCTCTGCCCTGGTGGTGGCGGGCGCCTTCGCCGCGTTCCTGTCCACCACGTCGGGCCTGGTGGTGTCGCTTGCCGGCGTCATCAGCCAGGACGTCCTGGGCGGCAGCGTCCGCGGTTTCCGCCTCGCCGCCGTCGTGTCCGCCGTCGTCCCCCTTGGCTTTGCCTTCATGACGGGATCCCTGGCACTGGCCGGCAGCGTGGGCCTGGTCTTCGCCTTCACCGCCTCCACCGTGTGCCCAGTCCTGCTGCTGGGCATCTGGTGGCGCGGCCTGACCGACGCCGGGGCCATCGCCGGCATGCTGACCGGCGGGGTGCTGTGCGGCGGGGCAATGATTGCGGGCTCCGTGACCGGTTCGGTGCAGACACCCGCGTGGCTCGCGCAGCCTGCGGCGTGGAGCGTGCCTGCCGCCTTCGCCGTCATGGTCATCGTGTCCCGGGCCACCTCCCACCGGGTTCCCGCCACGATGCCGCGGATCATGACCCGCCTCCATACCCCGGAGCGGCCGCTGGCCACCGAACGGGGGCCGGGAGGACAATAACGCCATGTCCACCCAGGACGGCGGTACGTCCGACCAGCATGGTGCAGTTCCGGCCTCCGTGCGTGCGCAGCTGCTCGCCACGGAACACTGGGGCCTGCTGGCATCCCGCAGCACGGCCCAAGGCGAGGTACTGACCCGCATCAGCATGTTCCTCACCTTTACGTCGGCAAGCCTGGTCAGCGTGGCGCTGGTGGGGCAGGCCACAGGGTTTTCGGATGCCTTTGTCCTGCTGGCCGTGGTTATTCTCTTCATCGACGTGGCGATCGGGTTCCTGACCCAGCTCCGGGTCATGAACGTGGCGCACGAGGACCTCATGTACGTCACGGCAATGAACAGGTTGCGGGCTGCCTACGTGGACCTTGATCCGGGAGTGGCACCGTACCTGATGGCTGCGCACCACGACGACGAGCCAGGCTCCCGGCAGACGTACTACTTCTTTGGGGGCAGGGGCAGCTTCAGCCATGTGGCGGGCAGCAGCATGATCTTCATGGCGACGGCGAACGCCGCCTTGATTGCCATCCTTTCGGGCCTGCTGGTGACTCTGGCCGGAGCGGGTATGGCGGCAGCCCTTGTGGCGGGCGCCGCATGCGGTGCAGGGTTCCTCGGCGTGGCCGCCGTGAAGGGGTACAGGGGCTATCGCGATGTATGGCGTCGTTTTGCGCCGCTCTCCCCCACTCCGCCGCGGGACCGGGAATAGCGGCTGCGGGGCGTGGCCCCGTCAGTCGATGGCAGCCATCAGTTCGACGACGCGGTCCAGGAAGGCATCCACTTGGGATTCCTCGTAGCCATCCTGGCCAACCGCCGGGCGGAAGACTGCGCGGCGCACGCTGTCCACGCTCAACGGCTTGTCCTGTTCGAGGTAGGCGACAAGTTCGTGGCACAGCCGGTCGACGTCGGCCGTGTTGTAACTGCGGGCCTTCTTCTTGGTGGGCCGGCGGAAGCGGTCACCGTCCGGCCGGTGCAGCCGTCCCCGGAGGATGCCGGAGAGGCTTCCGATCTCGCGCAGCCAGGCTTCCTCGCCCTGGGCCGCGATGAGCTCATCCCGTTCCCGGCGGGCGAAGGCGTCCTCCAGCCGGTCCAGTGCGGCGTCCACGACGGCCGCGGAGTAGCCGCCCTTGACGGGGTCGAAGGACACGGCCCTGACATCGGCGCTGTTGACGGGGTCGGTGGCGGCATGGGGTGTTTCCAGCGAGACCCGCGCCCGCTGCAGGAACTCGTCCACCTGCTTGGCGTTGTACCCGTACTCACTGCGCTGCACGCGCTCAAAGGACGCAGGGATTTGCCGATGAATGTCCAATGCCACTTCGATTCCTTCAATGCTCTTCAGCCGTAGTGCTTCCGCACCAGTCTAGGATGCCGGGGTTGCTTCAGCCGCCCGGGCCCTTTTTATGTCGGACGCCCGGTTGTGCCGGGACTGATGGGTTATGCGCCGGCCACGAGCCCGTACAGGATGAAGGCCACGGGCGAGGCGAAGACGATGGAGTCCAGCCGGTCCATGACACCCCCGTGTCCGGGCAGGATGCTGCTCATGTCCTTGACGCCCAGTTCACGCTTGACCATGGATTCGCCAAGGTCACCGGCTGTGGCCGCGGCAACGGTTCCCACCGCCAGCACCACTCCTACCCACCAGGGCTTGTCCAGCACGAAGATGGCAGCCAGCACGCCGATCAGCATGGCGCCCGCCGCGGACCCTGCGAATCCCTCCCAGGATTTCTTGGGGCTGATCTTCGGCGCCATGGGGTGCTTGCCGATGGACGCGCCCACGAGGTAGCCGAACGTGTCGTTGGAGACCACCAGCAGCAGCATGACGGCAATCTCCCACGCACCGATGGGGGCGGCGCCGCCGGGCCAAAGCCCCAGCGGCGTGGTACCGGCCGCATGCAGCGGCAGTGCCGCGAAGCTG
Source organism: Pseudarthrobacter sp. Pseusp20 (assembly GCF_059492155.1). Classification (NCBI taxonomy): domain Bacteria; kingdom Bacillati; phylum Actinomycetota; class Actinomycetes; order Micrococcales; family Micrococcaceae; genus Pseudarthrobacter; species Pseudarthrobacter sp. Pseusp20. Next base: position 1,783,095 of record NZ_CP168521.1, on the reverse strand, counting down.
ATGAAGAACGGTACCCAGCCCAGCGTGAAGACACCGGCGAAAATGCTGTTGGCCGATCCGGCGGCGCTTTCGATCGACCGCCACAGCAGGACTGCCACGGCGCTGAGGAGCAGGGCAAACAGTTGACTCTCGATGCCGCCGAAGTAGGCGGCGAAAGGCAAGGCCACCGTGCCGGTCATGACCGGCACGATGGGCATCCTGGTCCCGTTGTGCTCCAACGCCCGGTAGATCTCCCACACGCCAAAAACGGCGAAGGCCGCGACGATGGCTACGAAAGCCAGCGGGATGAACAGCAGGCCGCCCAGGACGGCAAGCAGCATCGCCAGGCCCACCACGACGGCGGCGGGCAGGTTCCGCCCGGCCTTTGGCGTCGGGTTGCTCCTGGGCTGCTTCCCCCGTGTGCGCGCCCTGGGTGCGGGGGCCTGATCTGCCTGGCCCATCAGACTTCGAGCAGCTCTGCTTCCTTGCGCTTGAGCAGCTCGTCGATGCCGTCCACGTGTGCCTTGGTGAGGCTGTCCAGTTCCTTTTCGGCGCGGGTGCCTTCGTCTTCGCCGGCCTCGCCGTCCTTCACCAGGCGGTCAAGGGTCTCCTTTGCCTTGCGGCGGATGTTGCGGATGGAGATCTTGGCGTCTTCGCCCTTGGTCTTGACGATCTTGACGTATTCCTTGCGGCGTTCCTTGGTCAGCTCCGGGATGGTGATCCGGATGACGTTGCCGTCGTTGGACGGGTTGGCGCCGACCTCGGAATCGCTCAGTGCGCGTTCGATGTCGCGCATGGCGGACTTGTCGAACGGGGTGATCAGGATGGTCCGGGCGTCCGGGATGGCGAAGGAGGCCAGCTGCTGCAGCGGGGTGGGAGAGCCGTAGTAGTCCACCAGGACCTTGTTGTAGAGGCCGGGATTGGCGCGACCGGTACGAATGGAGGCGAAGTCTTCCTTGGCTACCTCAACCGCCTTGTCCATCTTCTCTTCGGCCTCAAGCAAGGTATCTTCGATCACGGTCTCTCCTGACGGTTCTGGTGCAGTCCGGGGCGCCGGTTCCCTGCACTCACGTGGTTCTTTGTTGCCGTTTCCGTCCCCGCCGGGAGGGGCGGGGACGGAACTGTCCTGGAATCATCCTAGCCGGAGCTAGGCAGTGACCAGCGTGCCCAGCTTTTCGCCGAGGATGGCGCGGGTGACGTTGCCTTCACCCTCCATGCCGAAGACCACCATGGAGAGGTTGTTGTCCTTGCACATGGTCATGGCCGTCTGGTCCATGACGCGGATGTCGCGGCGCAGCGCATCGTCGTAGCTCAGGGTCTCCAGGCGTTCCGCGGTGGGGTCCTTCTTGGGGTCTGCGGTGTACACGGCGTCCACCCCGCTCTTGGCCATGAGGACCACGTCGGCATGCACCTCCAGGGCCCGCTGGGCTGCCACGGTGTCGGTGGAGAAGTAGGGCAGGCCGGCGCCGGCGCCGAAGATGACCACGCGGCCCTTCTCCATGTGGCGGATGGCACGGCGCGGAATGTAGGCCTCGGCCACCTGGCCCATGGTGATGGCACTCTGGACGCGGGTTTCCACGCCCGCCTGCTCCAGGAAATCCTGCAGTGCAAGGCAATTCATGACCGTGCCCAGCATGCCCATGTAGTCGGCGCGGGATCGGTCCATGCCGCTCTGGGACAGTTCGGCGCCGCGGAAGAAGTTACCGCCGCCCACCACGATGGCCACTTCCACCTGCGGGACGGCCGCCGCAATCTGCTTGGCGACGTCGCGGACGGTCTCGGGGTCGACACCGAGTTTCCCGCCGCCGAAGACCTCGCCGGAAAGCTTCAGGAGGACCCGCCGCTTGTTCTTCTCGGAATGGATGACAGTGTTGACGGCTTCCATGATGCCTTCCCGTTGATGACTCTGAAAAAAGGGTATCCTGCCGGATCCTGTGGTCGGAACCGGCCGCGCTCCATGTGGACTGCGCGCATGCAAAAGGGGCGGCCACCGAAGTGGCCACCCCCTTGCGGAATCGACTAGGAGCCGACGCGGAAACGCGTGAACGCGGTTCCCTTGACACCGGCCTCTTCGAGGATCTGTGCCACGGACTTCTTTGCGTCCTTCGCGAATGCCTGGTCAACCAGGACCTCGCCCTTGTAGAAGCCCGTCACGCGGCCTTCCACAATCTTGGTGAGGGCAGCTTCGGGCTTGCCTTCGGCCTTGGCGGTCTCCTCGGCAATGCGGCGCTCGGACTCAACGAGCTCGGCAGGAACGTCCTCACGGGTGAGGTAGTTCGGAGCCATGGCGGCGATGTGCACGGCGACGTCGTGGGCGGCGGTGGCGGCGGCTTCGCCTTCACCGTCGACAGCGAACAGGACGCCAACCTGGGCCGGGAGGTCCTTGGAGGTCTTGTGCAGGTAAGCGTCAACCGTTGCACCCTCGATGCGGGAGATGCGGCGGACAACAACCTTCTCGCCCAGGACTGCGCCCTCTTCGATGACGACCTCGGACAGCGGCTTGCCGTCGACCTCGGTGGCGAGCAGGGTTTCGAGGTCGGCGGCGCCGGACTCGACGGCGACGGCCAGGACCTTGTCGGCCAGCTGGATGAACTTGTCAGCCTTGGCAACGAAGTCGGTCTCGCAGTTGACCTCGATCATGACGCCGACGCCATTGCTGACCTTGGCGGCCACGAGGCCTTCAGCGGTGGAGCGGCCTTCGCGCTTGGTAGCGCCCTTGAGGCCCTTGATGCGGATGATCTCGATGGCCTTCTCGGCGTCACCGTTGGCTTCGTCAAGAGCCTTCTTGACGTCCATCATGCCGGCGCCGGTGCGCTCGCGCAGGGCCTTGATGTCCGCGGCAGTGTAGTTCGCCATGTGAACCCCTCTGTCTAGAAAATGTGTGGTGGTGTACGGACCGACAGGACGGCGGCCCACAAGGTGGGCTGCCATCCTGTCAGCAGTTCCGGCTGCGGACAGCGCGGAAAATCCGGATTTAAGTTGTGTTACTTGGCGTCTTCGGCGGGAGCCTCGGCGGCGGCCGGAGCTTCGGCTTCTTCAGCCGGAGCAGCGGGGGCTGCAGCAGCTTCCTCGGCCTTGCTGCCTTCGAGGAGCTCGCGCTCCCACTCAGCCAGCGGCTCTTCCGGAGCTTCGGTGGCGCCCGTGCCGCGGTTGTTGCGGGCGATCAGGCCCTCGGCAACGGCGTCGGCGACAACGCGGGTCAGGAGGTTCACGGAGCGGATGGCGTCGTCGTTGCCCGGGATCGGGAAGTCGACTTCGTCCGGATCGCAGTTGGTGTCCAGGATGGCCACAACCGGGATGTTCAGCTTCTTGGCCTCGTCAACGGCGAGGTGTTCCTTCTTGGTGTCCACGACCCAGAGCAGGGACGGAGCCTTGGTCAGGTTGCGGATACCGCCCAGGTTGGACTCCAGCTTGGTGAGCTCGCGCTTGAGGAGCAGCAGCTCCTTCTTGGTGTACGCGGAGCCGGCGACGTCGTCGAAGTCGATCTCTTCGAGTTCCTTCATGCGCTGGATGCGCTTGGCGACGGTCTGGAAGTTGGTCAGCATACCGCCGAGCCAACGCTGGTTGACGTAGGGCTGGCCCACGCGGGTGGCCTGCTCGGCAATTGCTTCCTGGGCCTGCTTCTTGGTGCCGACGAAGAGCACGGTGCCGCCGTGGGCAACGGTGGCCTTGACGAACTCGTAGGCACGGTCGATGTAGGACAGCGACTGCTGAAGGTCGATGATGTAGATGCCGTTGCGCTCGGTGAAGATGAAGCGCTTCATCTTCGGGTTCCAACGGCGGGTCTGGTGTCCAAAGTGGACGCCGCTGTCAAGCAGCTGGCGCATGGTTACGACGGGCATTCCGACGCTCCTTATTTTCCGGCAGGTCATTCATGAGAAAACCCGGAGGCTTCTTACCCTGCCAATAGTTGACGGTTGATTAGCGTGGCCCGGGCGGGCCGTGCTCCTGGCATCCACCGCCCTTCCCATCAGGACCAAAGCCTGACCGCAGGAAGCGCAGTCCTCCGTGCACGACACCGGGGCGTCGGCAGCCGGAGGGCTGGATGCGCGTAGTCAGCCGCCGCTCCCCCACACTTCTGAATGAGATGTGCCGACGCAATCCGGACAGGGGTATGTACCGCGGGGGTAAACCACTGGGACGGGAAGCGTTGAGGGCGCAGCAAACTGCTCCATCAAGTGTACTACAGGCGTCCCCTTCCACCGGACACCCGGCGCTGCCGGCGCACGCCGCCAGGTGGTTGTCCACATAGGCGGAAAATGCCCTGCCGGTACCACGCGCGGCCGGGCAGGCTGGTCCCATGAAACCACCGGTGCTCCTGGCCGCACTCCTGCTGTTGCCTGCGTCCGTGGCCTCGCCCGGCCCGGCCCTGCCGTCCGGCGCTGGCACACTCCAGGCAGCCACACTCCAGGCATCCACCCGCGCGGCAACCATCCACAGGGACAGAACGACGGCGGCTGCCGCGGCGGGTGCAGCACCTTCCTGGCAGTGGCCGCTGGCACCGCGCCCGCCTGTGCTGCGCGGTTTCAATCCCCCGCCAAAGCCCTGGCTCAGCGGCCACCGGGGCGTTGACCTGGGTTTCGCCGTGGCCGGGGCCCCCGTCACGTCCCCCACGGCGGGAACGGTGAGCTTCGTGGGGGTCGTGGTGGACCGGCCCGTGATCACCATCGACCATGGCGGTGGACTGCGGAGCAGTTTCGAACCCGTGGAGAGCACCCTGGCAGTAGGGGCCACCGTAACTGCGGGCCAGGTGGTGGGGGCCGTGCTGCCGGGACACTGCCCGGCGGCGCATTGCCTGCACTGGGGAGTCCGGGACGGAGAGGACTACGTCAATCCGCTGCAGTTCGTCCTGGACCTTCGCCCGTCCATCCTGCTTCCGCTTCCAGGCCCGCCGTGACCTGCAGTCCGGTCGGTGCCAGCCGGACAGTGCCTGAGGGCCGGTCGGGAGCGGCGGGCCGGTCGGGAGCGGCGGGTCGGTCGGGAGCGGCGGGTCGGTGGCGGCCAGGCGGTGGGGTGGCACCTTGGGAATGCTGGCTAGACGATGGCCGAGATGCCCGTGATGGCCCGCCCGGTGACCAGCGTGTTGATCTCGGCTGTGCCCTCGTAGGAGTAGATGGCCTCGGCGTCGGCGAAGATCTTGGCCATCTCGAAGTCGGTCACGATTCCGTTGCCGCCAAGGATGCTGCGGCCCAGCGCCACGCTGTCCCGCATGCGCGCCGTGGCGAAAGCCTTGGCCAGCGCCGACTGTTCGTCCCTTGCCGCGCCCTCGTCCTCCAGCTGTGACAACCGGACCATCATCCCCGTCGAACTGACGGTGTTGCCCAGGATCCGGACCAGCTGGTCCTGGATGAGCTGGAAGGAAGCCAGGGGGCGGCCGAACTGGTGGCGCTCCACGGCATAGCGGCGGGCAACGTCGAACGCGGCCAGCTGGAGACCCACGGCCTGCCAGGCGACGGACAGGCGGGTGGCCTTGAGTACTTTGTTGACGTCCCGGAAACTGTTGGCGTTGGCCAGTTTGAAGCGTTCCGGGACCACCACGTCCGCCAGGACAATGTCGGCGTTTTGGACGGTGCGCAGGGAGATCTTGTTCTCGATCTTCGTCGCGCTGAACCCGTCAAGCGTGGTGTCCACCATGAAGCCCTTGACCTGGTTGTCCGCCACGTCCCGGGCGTACACCACCACCCAGTCGGAAAAGGTGGCGTTGCCGATCCACCGTTTTGCCCCGTTGAGAATCCAGTTGCCTCCGTCTTTCCGCGCCGTGGTGCGCGTTCCGCCGGCAACATCGCTGCCGCCCAGCGGCTCAGTCAGGCCGAAGGCACCGATCTTCTTCAGCGAGTAGATGTCGGGAAGCCACGCGTCCTTCTGCTCCTGGGACGCCAGCAGCTCGATGGAACCGGTGAACAGCCCGTCGTGCACGCCCAGGAATGTGGCGATGGAGGCGTCGGAACGAGTGACCTCGGCGTGCAGCATGCCGGCGAAGAGGTTGGAGTACCCCTGCCGGCGGACGGGGCTGACCAGGTCCAGGCCGGCAAGCTTCGGCACCAGGTCCGCTGGGAACTCACCGCGGTTCCAGCAGTCCACCGCGATGGGCCTGACCTCACGTGCCAGGAAGTCGCGGACCTCGGCGAGGCGGTCCTGTTCCTTGCCGGAGAGAAGCTGTTCGAAGGCAAAGAAATCCCCGTCGGCGTAGGGAAGTTCGTGGGGATCGGCTGCGGAGCTGGCCATGGGTACCTTCTTTGGTGATCAGCGCTGACCATGCCGCGGAGCGGAGCACGGTATGTTACTGGTCAGTAACATACCGCAGGAGGCGGGGTTAACCAAGAAAACCGCGGCCAACGAAGATCGTCGGCCGCGGTTGTCGATTGGCGGTAGGGCTACTCGGACTTGAACCGAGGACCTTAGGATTATGAGTCCCGCGCTCTAACCAGCTGAGCTATAGCCCCAAACCCCCGCAGACACGTGGTCAAACGCCACGCTCCGGCAGGGCAGAAACACTCTAGCAAACCCGGGAAAGAGTTCAGACCACTTTGTCCTCGTAGGTGGCGCCGCGGTAGAGGTCCTCGAAGGTCTGCAGCGTCGTCTGGATACTGTGCGGCTCCACCATGTGGCGGCTGGCACGGCCCATGGCGCGCTGTTCTTCCTTGGGCAGCTCCAGGACCTGGGTGATCTTCTTGGCGAGGTCGTCACTGTCGTTGGGCGTGAACAGATACCCGTTCTCGCCGTCACGCACCAGGTGCGGCAGCGCCATGGCGTTCGCAAGGACCACCGGGGTGGAGGCGGACATCGCTTCCAGGGTCACCAGCGACTGCAGTTCCGCCGTTCCGGGCATGCAGAACAGGTCCGCCCGGATGTAGGCCTTACGCAGGTCCTCGTCGCTGGCAAGGCCCAGGAACTTCACCCGGTTTCCCAGCCCCAGACGCCGCACCAGGTCCTCCAGGGCGGAGCGCACTTCGCCGCCGCCCACGATCTCCAGATGGACGTTCAGCTCCGGCGGGGTCTTGCCGATGGCCTCGATGAGCACGTCCACATGCTTTTCCTCCGCCAGGCGTCCGGCAAACAGGACGGTGGGGTTGGCATGGGGCTCGATGTGTTCGCCCGGCTTGAGTTCGTAGGCCGCGGAGTCGATGCCGTTGGACAGCGGGAGGACTTTCCGCAGGAAGGCGTGGTCGTGCATGGCCCGGGCGGCCAGGGGCGTGGGGGTGGTCACCACGTCTGCCTGTCCCATGACCTTGCCCATGTCCTTCCAGGAGACGCGCCCGATGATGTCCTTGAACCACTGCGGGAAGGGCAGAAAGGGGTTGAGGTTCTCGGGCATGAAGTGGTTGGTGGCAATGATCCTGACGCCGCGTTTCACGGCCTCATAGAGCACGTGCTCGCCGATCATGTAGTGGCTCTGGATGTGCACCACGTCCGGCTTGACCCGGTCGAAGAGCAGGCTGATGTCCTTCTTGATTTCCCAGGGGAAGCAGAGGCGGAAGGTCTCGTGGGTGAACGCCCTGTGCGAGCGCAGCCGGTGCACGGTTGCTTCCTCGCGGAACTCGGTGAAGCTCTTTCCCTTGCTGTCGCGGGACGCCAGGACATGGACGTGGTGTCCCCGTGCAGTCATGCCCTTGGCCAGCCGGTATCCAAACTGTGCCGCGCCGTTCACGTCCGGCGGATATGTGTCCGCCGCGATCAGGATGGTCAGGGGGCGCTGGTCGGCTGGCGTGGTCATATGGAGTACTCCTGATGGTCACGGTGCGGGCAGCGTGGAACTGACAGCACGGTTGGCAGGCGGCGCAGTTGGCCCGCGGCCTCGTGGGATTGCTTGGAATTGCTGGAATGGGCTAGTGGGACGGCCTGCCGGCGGCCTTCCGAGCGTCCTTCTTGCGCTTGGTGACCTCCGGGTGGTGCCGGGAAAGGGCGATAACCCCAACGATAGCAAGGCAGGCGGCCGTTCCCATCGCAATCGCCATGACGGCATGGACGTCGGGACGCAGCTCACCCAGGATGATGATGCCAATCGCGATGCCCACCATGGGGTCGACAACCGTGAGGCCGGCAATCACCAGGTCCGGCGGACCGGTGGAGTAAGCGCTCTGCACGAACCAGGACCCCAGGCCGCCGGCCGCGACGATGGCCACCACCGAGTACCACTGCACGTTCAGCAGGAACAGGCCGTTGGGGTCCAGGAGGTGCTTGCCGATGATCCTGGTCAGGACCGCGACGAAGCCGAACAGGATACCGGCGCCAAGGATGTAGACGAACGCGTTCATGCGGTGCTTGAACATCACGGCCAGCGTGCCGAACAGGCCCACCGCCAGGGCGAGCAGCAGCACGATGGTGAGTTCGTCCGCCAGGCTGACGTGGTGGCTCTCCTGGGTGACGTTGACCGCCAGGAGGACAAAGAGCGCCGAGCCGGTGACGCATGCGGCGATGGACACGGTGGTGGCACGGTTGATGGTCAGGTCCTGGTCCCGGGCGTTGACCACGGTGGTGATCACCAGGGCGATGGCGCCGATGGGCTGGACCACGGTGAGCGGCGCGGAGACCAGGGCCACCGCGTTCATGGCCATTCCGGTGCAGAGCAGCAGGAGCCCGAACATCCACCGGGGGTTGCGCAGGAGACGCAGGAACCCGTTGGAACTCAGGGCGAGGCCGCCGGTGTCGGCTTTGACAGCGCTGCCCTGGCGCTGGGCGCCCAAGGCCAGGCAGAAGGCGCCCAGCACCGCCAGGCCGACGGCAACCCACACCATCAGCCGTTCCCGCCGTCGTGCTGTTTCAGTTCCCTGCCCTTTCGCAGGATGGCCCAGAAGTAGTTGTAGGCGGCCACCCAGTGGCCAACCAGGCCAAGGCCCAGCACCACCCAGGCGGCGATGAAGAGTTGGCCGGCGAAGCCGGTGTCCAGGCGGGAGAGGACCAGCAGCGGCGTCCCCAGGAGCAGCAGCCCGGTCCGAACCTTGCCCACCACGCTGACAGGAAGATCCGGGTGACCGCGGAAAAGGGAGAGCGTCAGGACCAGCAGGACGGCGTCGGGGACTACCAGCGCGGCCAGGTACAGCCAATGCACGACGCCGGCAATCACCAGGGTGAACGCTACGGCGAGCAGCGCCAGCCGGTCGGCGATCGGGTCAAGGACCCTGCCGAGCTTGGAGGCCTGGTCGAAGCGGCGGGCAATGTAGCCGTCGATCCAGTCCGTTCCGGCCATAATTGCCAGGACGACCACGCCGGCTCCATATTCCTTTTGGGCCAGGACGAGCCACATGAAGAGCGGAACGCCCATGAACCGCACCACGGTGAGCAGGTTGGGGATGGTGAGTACGAGGTCGTGGTCCACCTGCGGACGGCCGGGGCGGGCACCTGCACCAATGAACTTCACCCGTCCCCCTCTCCTTCCTGCGCCGCGTGGCGGTCTTTCGGTCATGAGTTGTTGAGCGGAAACGGCCTAGTTGGAGCGGAGCAGCTTTCGGAGGAGGACCACCAGGACGGTTCCGGCTGCCACGAAAGCTGCCAGAGGCTTCCACCGCGTGGACAGGTCCGCGGATCCGGACAACGCCGCGAACCTCTGCCCAGCGGCCTCCACACCGCGCTGCGCCAGCACCTGGCTCTCGCGGGCTTTGACCTGGGCGGCGGCCAGCACGTAGCGGGCCTGCGTCTTGAGGTCCAGCTCCACGCCGAGTTCGTCACGGACCTCGGTGATGTGGTGGCGCCGCTGGCTGAGCCGGCGGACAAGCTCGGGCTCGGATGCGTGCGGGAATTCCTTGTCGTGCTCGGCGGCCTTTGCCGCCTTCTCGGCCTTGGCCTTGGCAGCTGCTTCAGCCTTGGCGGCCTTCGCAGCCTTGCCCTCCGGGCTTTCAGGATCCAGCACAGCCGGGTTGAAGGCGGACCCTTCGCGGGCCACGCCGATATCGTGCCTGATGCCGCGGATGGTTTCCTCCGGCATCAGCGGCATGGCCTTCTTGAACCTCGCGAGGCCAACCAGTCCGCCAATGAGGGCCACCAGCAGGAAAGCGGCGGACACCAGGAGGGCTGCCAACCAGGCGGGCATGATGGTGGCCAGTCCCATGATGGCTGCGACAATCAGGCCCACCACCAGGAAGGCAAGGAACAGGAGCGCCACGGCGAAAAAGGCCGCAGCCACGCCGACCTGGATTCCCTTGCGCTTGAGTTCGATCTTGGCGAATGCGATCTCGTCATTGAGCTGGCGGGGCGCCAACCGGAATAGGAGTCTTGCCGTCCCGGGCAGCGCAGTGATACGCAATCCGGGGCTGGTGCGCCCGCTGTGACGTCCGCTCATCGGTTCCGCCTTACTGGTCTCATGGGTCACATACTGCTTCCGTCTACTGCGGAAATGTGCAGCCGCACAGTCCACGCCACCCAAACTACCATTCAGGTTCAGGGCGAACTTGGGGGCTTGCCGGGCGGCGCGGCCTACAACGCTGCAAAAACTGCCGTGGCCGGGCCTAGGATTGTTCTCCGTGACCAATCCCCCCAATCCGGGCGACCTGCTGAGCCGCCGCCGCAAGCTCCTGTACATCCTCCTCCTGGGCGCCCTCACGGCCCTCGGCCCGTTCACCATCGACCTGTACCTGCCGGCCTTTCCCGCGCTGGAGGCAAGCCTGGGGGTAACCGAGGCGCAGGTCCAGCTCACCCTGGCCGGGACAACGGTCGGTTTTGCGTTTGGTCAGCTGGTGGTGGGTCCCTTCAGTGACAGGTTCGGCCGGCGGACCCCGCTGATCCTGGCCACGGCAGTGCACATTGCGGCCTCCCTGGGTGCTGCCCTGTCCACGGACATCGCCACCTTGGGAGTCTTCCGTGTGCTCATGGGGGTCGGCGCGGCCGGGGGCGGCGTGGTGGCCATGGCCATGGTGCGTGACCTGTTCTCCGGCTATGCCATGGTGCGGATGTTCTCCCGGATGTCCCTGGTCAACGGGCTGGCACCCATCCTGGCCCCCGTCATCGGCTCACAGTTGCTCCTGGTGATGCCGTGGCCCGGCATCTTTGTGTTCCTGGCGGTATACGGGACGTTGGTGATCGTGGCCGCCCTCCTCCTGGTGCGCGAAACCCTTCCGCCGGAGAAGCGGGGCCAGAGCGGCATGACGGCCCGGCAGCGCTACAAGGCACTCTTCAGCGACCGGATCTTCGTGGGGCTGTTGATGGTGGCCGGCTTCAACTTCGGCGGCCTCTTCACCTACCTCTCCGCCTCCCCCTTCCTGTTCCAGGAAGTGTTCGGATTCTCTGCCCAGCAGTACGGGCTGCTGTTCGGCATCAATTCCCTGGGCATCGTGGCCGGCGTGCAGACCAGTGCCCGGCTGATCAGGATCGTCCCGCCGCAATGGATCCTGGCAGGGGCCACCGCCTGGATGTTCCTGATGGGCCTGCTGATCGTGGTGTTCGACCGGGCGGGCCTTGGGCTGTGGGGCGTGATGGTCCCGCTGTGGTTCTACATCCTGGGCACGGGCTTCATGTTCCCCTGCGTGCAGGTGCTGGCGCTGGCGGGCCATGCGGCCCAGGCCGGGACTGCGGCATCGCTGCTGGGTGCGGCCACGTTCCTCATGGCAGGACTGATTTCCCCCGTGGTGGGCTGGCTGGGCATCACCAGCGCCGCGCCGATGGGTGCGGTGCAGGCCTCCTGTATCCTGCTGGCCATCGCCGCCCTTTGGCTGGTGGTCCGGCCGCGCACCGTACCTTCAATCCACTGAGTGCCTTCAATCCACCGAGCCCCTTCAATCCACTGAGCCCCTTCAATCCACTGAGCCCCTTCAATCCACTGAGCCCCTTCGATCCACTGAGCGCCGTCAATCCACTCCACGTTCCAGCCGTCCTGTGAAAGGCAGCCCATGAGCAGCAAACCGCACCGCAACGGCAGGGGACTTTTCCTCGGGGCGGTGCTTGGCGCCGTCGTGGGCTATTTCGCCGGCCGCGCCCTTGGCAACCCTGCCATCGGCATCGTCGTGGGGATGCTGGCAGGCGCCGCTCTCCTCTACCGCGTGAACCCTGGACCGGGGAAGGGCGGACCGGGGAAGGGCGGACCAGGGAAGCGCGGGCGCAGGAACCGCCGCTGACCGACATGCCGCACCGGGGCGGCCTTCCCTGCCCCTGCGGCTGCCTGCAGGGATAAAATAATCCCGTGTCCAGCTGGCAGAACCAACCGCCACTTCCGGCCACATGGCAACGGTGCGACGCCCGAATCCTGCCACTGTGGTGGGAGCGGCTGTGCGCGCAGGCGGGCCAGCAGTCGGCGGCACTGTACGCGGCCGGGCTGTTCACCGAAGACCGGCGCCGGCCCATCGCCCAATGGTTCAACCCCGCCTTCAATGCAGCCCTGCTGGTGGCGCCGGAGACCTCGCCGGAATGGCCCGTGCAGCGGTTCGGCATCTTCTACGCCCCGCCGGACGCCGGTTTTGTCAGGATCCACTCCGCTCCGCACGAATGGAACCCCCGCGAGCCCCGGAAGTCACCTACCGAGAAGGAGGCCTTCGAGGCAGCAATTGCCGAGGCCGAAAGATTCCTGCAAGTGGAAATGGACTTCGTCTAGCCCGGCTTCCCGCCCCGCGGAAAGAAAAAATCCCCGTTCCTCCGGGTGGAGGAACGGGGATTTTTCGTAGCGCTCCTCCTGCTGGACTTGAACCAGCAACCCTTCGATTAACAGTCGAATGCTCTGCCAATTGAGCTAAGGAGGAATGAAGCAGGTATGACATTAGCAAAGGATTCCGGCCCAAGGGAAATCGGCGGTTTCACCGGCCCACACGCCCCATATGGGAGACAAAAAATCCCCGTTCCGGAGGCCGGAACGGGGATTGGAAGCTCCTCCTGCTGGACTTGAACCAGCAACCCTTCGATTAACAGTCGAATGCTCTGCCAATTGAGCTAAGGAGGAATGAAGCGGGTATTAGCCTAGCAAACACCTGCGGCGGAAACGAAATCGGGCGGCCGGTGACCTCTGCCACGCCCGCCCGCTCCAGGCTCCCGCCTACGTCTCCGCGCGCAGTGCCCTGCGTTCCATCTCCAGCATCATCAGTTCACGGTTGAGCCGCTGGTAGGTTTCCGGATCCGTTGCGGCGTCCAGGCGCTGCAGCTGGCCCATCTTGTCCGCCTTGACGCGGGTGATCTGGAGTTCGAAAAGCCGGGACAGGATGTCGCGGCAGTACTTCAGCACGGCTTCCTCCGTGTGGGCAGGCAGCGGCACCACGGCAAGCTCCGAGACGAGCGGGCGGAGGGGCTCGGGAACCTCGTGCATGACGTGCTCCACCCAGCGCACGGGATCGCCCACAAGCCCGGGGCCGGTGGCGCGCATGGCGTCATGGACGGCCTGGAAGGCGGGGGTGGCAAACCTGGCGGCGGCGAACCGCTCCCAAACCCCACCGGCCAGCAGCGACGGCTGCTGCAGCGCCACTTCCAGCGCCTGCCGTTCCATGGACGCCACGGGGTCCCGCGGGTCGGGGCGGTGGTAGGAGGGCACAGCGCCCGACGACGGCCCGGCAGCCACGCCGGGCCCGCCGGCCTGGGCGGTGGCGGAGTTGGCAGTGGCCGGGTGGGCAGCCCCTCCCCCCTGCTGTTGGCCGGGTGCGGCGGGGCGCCCCGTGTCTCCGCGCTTTACGGCCGCATTGACCAGGCGCAGGACCTCGTTGGGGTCCGGCATGCCCAGCCAGCCGGTCAGCGCCTGGCAGTAGCCGGTGCGGGTGGAGGCGTCGCGGATGGCCGCCACCACGGGCACGGATGCCTTCAGGCCCTGCACCCGGCCCTCGACGGTGTCCAGGTTGAACTGCTTCAGCGTGGTGCGGATGGCGAACTCGAACAGCGGCCGCCGGGACTGGATCAAGGCGTGCACGGCTTCATCGCCCCGGCTGAGCCGGAGGTCGCAGGGGTCGGCACCCGTGGGTTCCACGGCCACGTAGGTCTGCGCGGTGAACCGCTGGTCCTCCTCGAAGGCCCGGAGGGCCGCCTTCTGGCCGGCGGCGTCGCCGTCGAAGGTGAACACCACCTCTCCCCCGGTGCCGTCGTCTGACAACAGCCGGCGGGCTATCTTGATGTGCTCGGTGCCGAACGCGGTGCCACACGTGGCCACCGCCGTCGTAATTCCCGCCAGGTGGCAGGCCATCACGTCGGTGTAGCCCTCCACCACCACCAGCTGGCGGTCCTTGGCGATGCTGCGCTTGGCGAGGTCGATGCCGTACAGGACCTGTGACTTCTTGTAGAGGGTGGTTTCCGGGGTGTTCAGGTACTTGGGGCCCTGATCGTCCTCGTAGAGCTTGCGCGCGCCGAAGCCGATGGTGTCGCCGGCCATGTCCTTGATGGGCCAGATGAGGCGGCCACGGAAACGGTCGTAAATTCCCCGGTTGCCCTCGCTGAACATCCCGGTGAGCTTGAGCTCGGCATCGGTGAAACCGCGGCCGCGGAGATGCTTCAGGAGGGCATCCCACCCTTGCGGGGCGTACCCGCAGCCAAAGTGTTCCGCCGCTGCCCTGTCAAAGCCCCGGCCAAACAGGAAATTCCTGGCCTCGGCGGCGCCGGGGGTGAGCAGCTGGGCGCGGAAGAACTCGTCCGCGATCTTGTGCGCGTCCAGGAGCCGCTGGCGGAGGCCCACCTCCTCGCGGTTGGGCCCGGTCCCGCCGTCCTCGTAGCGGAGCTCGTAGCCGATCCGGGCGGCAAGCTTTTCCACGGCTTCCTGGAAGGAACTGTGGTCCTGCTTTTGCACGAAGGCAATGACGTCACCGTCCTCGCCGCAGCCGAAGCAGTGGTAGCGGCCTACCTGGGGACGGACGGTGAAGGACGGCGAGCGCTCGTCGTGGAAGGGGCACAGACCCTTGAAGGTTCCCAGCCCGGCACCCTTGAGCGTGACGTAGCCGTCCACCACTTCCTTGATGTCCGTGCGCTGGCGTACTTCGTCGATATCTTCACGTTTGATCAGCCCAGCCACACAGCAATCTTAGTGTCAGGCCTGGCCCCTACCGGCCAGGCACCCTCTGGTCCGGTTGCTGCGGCGTCCGCCCGTGCAGGCTCAGTGCCAGTTTGGGGCAGAGGAAGACGGCCTCCTGGGCGGCTTCCCGGTCGGCTTCCCGCAGGGGCACGTCCGTGCGTTCGCGGCCCGCCTTGCCGCGGGCCACGGGATACCCCCAGTCGTCCCGGTCCAGCACGCCGGGAAGAAGTTCGGTGCACAGGCCCCGGCCGTCACAGCTGGTCCAGTCGATGTGCAGGTACGTCGTCATGCCGCTGCGCCTCCCGGACCCGTGCAGTATCCGGAAAGGTGGGCCCGGAAGTCCGGGGCAAACACCTCAAGGGCGCTGCTGACCAGTCCGGTGGTTCCCTCCGGATGCCGGCAGGCGCCGCGGCCGGAAACCAGCCGCCCCAGGCGGTCCAGCTCGGAGGCCAAGCGGGGATTGCGTTCCCCTCCGCCAATCCTGTTCAGGACGGATGCCATGGCCGGCAGGCCGAACATGCATGGCCCGCATTGCCGGGCGGACTGGTTGGCCAGGTAGCTGACAATCCGGGCCGTCGCCTGGATGCCGCAGTCCTGCAGGTCCAGGGCATGGATCACTCCTGCACCCGGCCGGGCGGTCCGGTCCGGCGGTCCCGCGGGCGAGATGGCGTGTGCCCCGGGACGTACCCACCGGCCGTGGTAGCCGCCCACCAGGACGGCGGACAAGGAGGCAGGATCCATCCCCGCTTCCTTCAGGACCGCGGAAAGTTGCACGCCGCCGGGCACCTCCAGCACCACATCCCGGACCGGGGCGGGGCCGGACACGGACACCAGCCGGGTGCCGGGATCCGTTGCGGTGCCGGCCTGGCGGAACCACTGCGCCCCGTAGCGTGCGATCAGGGCAACCTGGGCCAGGGTTTCGACATTGGCCACCAGGGTGGGGCGGCCGTTGAGTCCCGACTCGCTGAGGCGCCCGCGCTGGTCCGTGGGCACGGCGGCACCGTTGGCAATCATGTTGACCACCGCGCTCGACTCCCCGGAGATGAACGTTTCGGGCGACTCCACCAGGCGGATCTTCGCGGCCCCCGGGCGCTCTTTGAGCGCCTGCCGCATGCGGGGCAGGCTGGCCGCCGGCGCGTAGACGTACATGCCGGCGCCGCCCAGGGCAGCGGCCAGGACCAACAGTCCGTCGATGACGAGATGGGGCGCATGGGCCAGGAGCGTCCGGTCCTTGAAGCTGAGCGGTTCGCCTTCGGCGCCGTTGGCGATCACCACAGGTTTGGCGGAAAACAAACCCTTCCTGCCCTGGCCGGCGGCCGCCGTGGCCTTGCGCCAGGTTTCGAAGGCGGCCCCACCCCGGCCAGTCAGTCCGGCCACCGCCAGCGCCTTCAGCAGGCCGCCCGCGGCAGGCTGCGGCTCCCAGGGCCCGAAGGTTTCCAGGTGCTGGGCCCACCCTGCGTCGGGGCCTGCGGCCAGGAGGCGCGGCTCCTGGTGGCTGCTGTCCCGGGATGCCGGCCGGTGACCGCTGTTGTGGGGGTCATCGTGGCCCTTCCGGGACACCGTCGGCTGGATCCCGGAGGCCACCTGGGGGTGCATGTCACGGCTCACGGGAGGTTTCCTTGCCTGGCATGCGAGGTCTCGAGGAAGGACGGGCTCAGCCGCCACAGCAGGGCCGCGGCAACAGCCACCGCGGACGCCACAGCCAGCAGGAGGAACCAGCCGCTTGAGGCGTCGGTGCCGTTGCCGAGGGCGTGCGCCATTGCCACCGGCCACACGCCGTAGCTGAGCCAGTGGACGGCCTTGAAGCTGCGCAGCCCGATCCGGTGGCGCAGCAGCCCCGTCACCACCACAGCCAGGACAAGGTCCAGGGCCACCGTCCCCAGCCCCTGCCAGAACGGCTGGAAAGAACCAAGGAACGGCACCACGATGTCCACCGGGTTCAATTTTGCGTAGGAGTCAAGAAGCAGGGAGCCCACGTGCAGCCCCAGGAAGACCGTGGCGAGCAGGGAGATGTTCCGGTGCAGGAGGCTGATGGAAAACCGGGGCAGCACCATGAACGGCCGGCCGGACCGGTTCAGGATCCCCAGCAGTACGGATCCGGTGAACAGGGCAAGGGACACAAACCCACTGACGCGGCCAAAGGCCCACATCGCTTCATCCATGGCGGACACCCCCACCGGCCGTGAAGCTTCCAGCGCTGGTGCCTGCAGCGTTTGCGGCAGGGCGGCAGCCACCGGCCGGCCAGCCACCGGTGGTTGTCACCCTGCCTCTGCTGTCCACGAGCCGGGCCGGGATCCCTTCGGCCCGGAACCATTCCAGGGCCGCGAAGCCGCGGACTATGGCAGCAGTACTGAACGCGTTGGCTTGCAGGCAGGTAAGGGCCGCCACGGTCACCGAACGCCAAACTGTTTCGGCCGGGAGGCCAAAGCGGGGGTCAAGGATGTGGTGGACGGTCGTCCCTTCGTGCGTCCAGCGGCGCTTTTGGGTACTGGACGTAGCCAGGGCATATCCCGGCGCCAAAGAGATTTGTTGGGCTGGGTCTGCGGGAAGGTCCTGAACCAGGATCTGCCACTGGCCCGGCTTCCCTTCCACCGTGGGTCCCGGCCCTGCGGACGCAAGGTCGCCGCCCAGGCCCACGAGGACCCCGCAGCCCAGCTTCCGGTGCACCTCGGCGGCGGCAAGATCCGCGGCGACAGCCTTGGCTGACGCGCCCAGGTCGAGGCGCAGGTCAGCCGGTACGGTCAGCTTGGCCGAATCGAGTGTTACCCGGGACCATCCCGGGAGCCTGGGAGCAGGGTCGGGCGGCAACGGGACGTGCGGCGACGGCGCGGGCAGCGCCGGCACCGGCACGCTGTGCAGCCCGGGCCGGCCCTGCATCTCCGGGCCGTGGCCCAGGGCTGCCAGGTCTGCCCCGAGCGTGGGATCCACATCGCCGCCGGTCATCTCCGCCACGTCCAGGGCGCGTTCCAGGAGCAGCCGGAACAGTGGGCTTACGCTGACGCCCGACGCCATTCGCGGCTGGAGCCGCACCAGTTCAGAATCGCCGCGGAAACGGCTGCAGGCGAGGTCGACGGCGGCCACCACGCCGCGGACAATGGCTTCCGCCGCGGCAAGCCTGCCGGGATCGGTAACGGTCACGGATGCGTCCAACTGCCAGACTGTCCAGCTGGATTGCGCTGTGCTTTCCGGAGTTGCTGTGGCTTCCGGAGTTGCAGTGGCTTCCGGAGTTATGGTGTCGACGGAGGCTGCTGCGCCGCCGGTGGTGGTGGAACCAGCAACCCCGGTACCGGAAACATCTACGCTGTCCACGTCAGGACCCCGAGGACCTGCCATGGACGGTGGCGCCGTTCCCGGGCTGGACCGGACTGGTGCTGCCGTTATTGCCATAGCTCTTGGAGCGGCGCGTGCTGTTGTCTTTGCGGGTTCCGTAGTCGTCGCCGTCAGAGCGGGAAGAACCGGATTTGGGCGTGCTCCCCTGGGTGCTCTTGTCCTGCGTGCTCTTGTCCTGGGTGGTCTTGTCCTGGGTGCTGCTGTCCTGGGTGTGGGTGGTCCTGGCTATCACGGACGGCGTTGCAGCATAGACGGCAGCCGCCGCCACGCCGGCAGCGGCGAAACTGCCAACGCCCACGGCCGCGGTAATCCCGGTGGCGAGGCGCTTGCCCCTGCTGCGAGTACTCATGACCTGCTCCCGATCCTAGCGGCCCGTCTTTCCTCCCATGGTGCGCTTCATTCCTGTGTAGATCCTTTAAGGAAGCTGTTGATCCGGCCGATGTCCAGGGGCGGTCTTCACGGGCGGTTCACCAGAGCGAGGGCAGGCTCCCCACCAAACGCTCGTACATGGCCAGGGCGGACCCGTCGGTGAGGGACGCCACCTGGTCGATGATCACGCGAAGGCGGGCGCCGTCGTCGTCCGCCGCCCGCCAGTCCGCCGCGAACATCGGCTCCAGATGCCGGTCCCCCGTGGCGCTGAGGGCTGTCACCAGGGCGTGCAGCACCTCGCGCTGGCGCTCATAGATGGGCTGCCGGTGTTCGGTGGTCATCACGAAGGTGGTGGCAAGGCCCTTCATCACCGCGATTTCCATGACGGTCTCGTCCGGGACCATGAGTTCGGCGTTGTAGCGCGTGAGGTTCTCCGGCCCGTAAACGGCCCGGGTGGTTTCCAGGGCGCTCTGGCAGAACCTGCCGATCAGCTGGCTGGTCATGTTCTTCAGGGCAGCCATGGACTTGCGGCTTCCATCCGCCTCGCGGACCCAGACGTCGGTGGCTTCGAGCCGTCCCAGGGCGGCGTCGATGGCGGCGGGGTCGTTGTGCGGGAGATACCACTGCTTGGCGTACCCCACCACCCGGGCGCGGTGGTCCGGGTTGTCCATCCAGCGCAGCTGGAAGTGGCCGGCAACGATCGCGTCCTCCACGTCGTGCACCGAGTAGGAGATGTCGTCGGCCAGGTCCATCACCTGGGCTTCCAGGCAGGTCCGGCGTTCCGGGGCGCCCTCGCGGATCCAGTTGAAGATGGGCAGGTCGTCCTCGTACGCGCCGAACTTGCTGGTGCGCTGGCCGTGGATCACCGGCGCTTCCAGCGCGGACCACGGGTATTTCGACGCCGCGTCAAGGCTGGCGCGGGTGAGGTTCAGTCCGGCAGGCCGGCCGTCAGCAGTGAGCACCTTGGGTTCGAGCCGGGTGAGCAGGCGGAGGGTCTGGGCGTTGCCCTCGAAACCGCCGATGGCATGGGCCACCTCGTTCAGCGCCGATTCGCCGTTGTGGCCGAAGGGCGGGTGGCCCAGGTCGTGGCTGAGGCAGGCGGTGTCCACCACGTCCGGATCGCAGCCCAGGGCACGGCCCAGTTCGCGGCCTACCTGCGCCACTTCCAGGCTGTGCGTGAGGCGGGTGCGGACAAAGTCGTCGGTGTCCGGTGCCACCACCTGGGTTTTGGCGCCCAGCCTGCGCAGGGCCGAGGAATGCAGCACCCGGGCGCGGTCCCGCTCAAAGTCGGACCGGTAGGTGCTCTTCGGCGGCTCCTCAAACCAGCGGGCAGAATCGTGCGTGTCGTACCCGGGGAGCGCCAGGGCGGCGGTGGGGGTTCCTGCCGTCGGTGTTTCAGCCACCGGAAACATCCAGTTCTGCGGCGGAAATATCCCGGGACTGATCATCGTTCAGGGCCCGGGAGTCCAGCCAGTCCTTGGGCAGGGCAGGCCTCTTGGGTGAGCCGGCGCGGCCGCGCGGGCCCTCGGCGTCCACCCCCGGATAGGGCGAATCCAGGTCCAGCTCGGCCAGGGTGTCCCGGAGTACCTCCAGGCTGGTGACCAGGGCCAGCCGGGTGCGCAGTTCCCCGCCCACCACGTAGCCCTTGAAGTACCAGGCGATGTGCTTGCGGATCTCGCGCAGCGCCTTCCCTTCATCGCCGAAGGTTTCCACCATCAGTTCTGCATGGCGGTAGACGCCCTCTGCCACCTGCCGCAGGTTGGGCCGGTGGCGGACGTCGCTGCCTTCGAAAGCGGCCTGCAGGTCGCCGAAGAGCCACGGCCGGCCCTGGCAGCCGCGGCCCACGACTACGCCGTCCACGCCGGTTTCGCGGACCATCCGGACGGCGTCCTCCGCGGACCAGATATCGCCGTTGCCCAGCACCGGGATGTCGGGCAGGGCCTCACGGAGCCGGGCGATGGCGGACCAGTCGGCCTTGCCTGAGTAGAACTGGGCGGCGGTGCGCCCGTGGAGGGCGACGGCGGCAACGCCGGAATCGCGGGCGATGCGGCCGGCGTCGAGGTACGTCAGGTGGTCATCGTCGATGCCCTTGCGCATCTTGATGGTCAGTGGAACGTTGCCTTTGGAGGCTTCCCTGACGGCGGTCTGCACGATCGAGGTGAAAAGGTCGGTCTTCCAGGGCAGGGCGGAGCCGCCGCCGCGCCGGGTCACCTTGGGAACGGGGCAGCCAAAGTTGAGGTCGATGTGGTCCGCCCTGTCTTCCTCCACCAGCATCCGGACGGCGGCGCCGACGGTGACGGGGTCCACGCCGTACAGCTGGACGGACCGGACCTTTTCGTCCTCGTCATGCGAGATGATGCGGAGGGATTCGGGTGTCCGCTCCACCAGCGCGCGGGAGGTGACCATCTCCGCCACGTACATGCCGCCGCCGTACTCACGGCAGAGCCTGCGGAAGGCGGAGTTGGTGATGCCGGCCATCGGGGCCAGGATCACCGGGGTGTCAACCGTGATGGGTCCCAGCTTCAGGGGCGGGAGTTCCAGCTTGGGGGCGGGGGGAGTTGCTGCAACAGTCACCTGTCCATTGTTGCAAAGCCGGGCAAATCGGCCATTCCCGCCAGTGCCAGTGGCCCGTCGCAGGTTTTGGGCAACCGGATTTCCAGGCTGGCCGACGCCCAGCAGCACGCGGCAGCAAAGCAGCCCGCTGAAAGGCCGTCCGTCGTAAGGCTGTTCAGCCGCGGTCGGCCCGGCGGCCCCGCCGGGTGGCGGGTTCGTGCACTTGTTCGTTCACTTGTTCGTGCGGGGGTTCGACGGCGGCGCGCCGGCTGCGCTGCTCGAGCGCGGCAGCGGCGAGCGCCCCGGTGTCCGCAACGTCGTCCGCGGGGCTGTGCCCGCCGTCGTTCTTTCCGTCTCCTGCTGCAATGTCCCGCGCCCCAATGTCCTGCGCCTCAGTGTCCCGTGACCCGGCAACCGCAGGCGCGGCGTCCGCGGCCCTGATACCGGTTGCCTTGACTACGAGCACGGCGATCAGGGTGGTGACGGGGATGGCCAGGACCAGCCCGATCGATCCCACCAGGGTCCGGATGACTTCCTCGGACAGTTCGGCGCTGGTGAGGGTGTCCAGCAGCGGCCGGTCGTAGAGCATGACGATGATGAGGATGGGCAGTGCGGCCCCGGCGTAGGCGAAGGCGATGGTGTACACGGTGGAGGCGATGTGGTCGCGGCCGATCCGCATGGCGGAGGTGAACAGCTTCCGCGCACTGCTGGCCGGTGCCAGTTCGTAGAGCTCCCACACCGCGGAGGACTGGGTGATGGTGACGTCGTTGAGGACACCCAGGCCGGAGATTATGAGTCCGCAAAGGATCACCCCCGAGATGGAGATGTTGGCCGAGGTGTTCACCAGAGTGGCGGCGTCGTGGCTGCCCACTCCGGCAAGGTTGGCGGCGTCGGTGGCCCAGGCTGCCAGCAGCGCGGTGATGGCCAGGCCGAAGATGGTGCCCAGGAGTGCGGTGGACGTGCGCGCGGAGAATCCGTGCGCGAAATACAGCACCCCGATCATGATCACGGTGGAACCCACCAGGGCCAGCAGCAGCGGCGGTTTGCCTTCCACCAGGCCTGGAAGCAGGAAGTTGGCCAGCACGAAATAGGCGCCCACCAGCCCGATCAGGGCCCGGAGGCCGCGCCACCTGGCGACGGCGATGACCACCGCGGCGTAGAGCACGGCGAGCAGGACAACCGGCAGCGTGCGGACGAAGTCCACGAAGATGTAGGCCGGTGAGCCCTGCGAGCCCGTGGCGCCCTGGACCTTGGAGAGATTCAGGTACCGGATCTGGTCCCCGGGCTTGACCCCGTGCGAGGAGGCCACATCCGGGTTGATGACCACCTTCACCGGGCTGCCGCCCTTGTCCGGCTCCGTGAAGGCGAAGGTGCAGTCCGAGCCCTGTCCCGGCGGCTGCTGTGTGGAGCCCTGTTGGCCCGTGCCCTGTTGACCTGTCCCCTGTTGGCTGGTGCCCTGTTGACCTGTCCCCTGCTGGCTGGTGCCCTGCATGCAGTTTTCGGTCACCACATTCTGGATGGTGCCCGTATCGAAGGTCACCCCGGGGGCTGTGGAGTACGGGTTGGCGAGCGAGACACCTTCCCTGCTGCCCGACGGCCACAATGCGGCCATCCCGGCCAGGGTCAGCAGCGCCAGCGGAATGAGCACCGCGGCAAGGATACGGTTCGCCTTGCTGCGGGCAGCCATCGCCTGGGGCGTCGGCTCCGAATGATCCAAGGAAGCATGGGAGTGACCGGCGCCCATCAGCAGTACAACCTCATGGTTGAACTCTACGTGGGCCGCCATAGGGTTTATAAATGGACCATCGGGATGGGGAGGAACCAGGCATGGGCAACCGTGGTACGCATGGGCCAGGCGTTCAAGGCGCAGGAGTTCAAGGCGAAGGTGACGCCGGCGGGGTGCAGGCCGGGCAGGCGCCGGTGGTTCCCGGCCACCAGCCTGTACTGAGCGTCCTCGAAGCATCCGGCGACACCAAGGGCGTGGTCCTGGTCCTGCACGGCGGCAAGGCCCACAGCCGCGATCCGGTGGAGGCCCGGCACCTGAGCCCGGCCAGGATGGTCCCCTTCGCCAGGCACCTGCACCGCGCCGGCCGGAAACACGGGCTGGCCGTCTGGTCACTGCGCAACAGCGTCCGCGGCTGGAACGGGCCTGACATGTCGCCGTTGCAGGATGCCCGCTGGGCGCTGGGGAAGATTTCCGAACGCCACCCCGACGTTCCGGTCTTCCTGCTGGGCCACTCCATGGGCGGCCTGACAGCCGTGTGCGCAGCGGACCACGCCCAGGTTGAGGCCGTTGTGGCGCTTGCCCCGTGGCTGAGCCCGCAGACTCCCGCAGCCAGTGTCGCCGGAAGAAAAGTCCTGATCATCCACGGCACCACCGACCACATGACCAGCCCCTCCCAGTCCCTTGCCTTCGCCCGCCGGGCCTCGGCCGACGCCACGAGCATGCAGTATGTGGCCCTCAAGGGCGTTGGGCACTTCATGCTCCGTAAGATCCGGGTGTGGCAGACACTCGCCACCGGGTTCGTCATCAAGTCCTTTGCCGAGAGCACGGGCGCCGCAGTCCGGCCGTCGTCTGCCTTCACCCGGCTGCTGCCTGACTCATCCGTCCAGGTCACCCTCTAGGCAGTTTCCCCATGCCCTGGCGTCCCCCAACCAACGACCGCTTCTACCGGCTGATCGTCCGGACCGGGCAGTTCCTGCGCTGGGCGCTGCGGCTGGACATCCACGCAACAGGCCTGGAACACCTGCCCGAAAAGGAACCCACAAGGGGAGCCTCCCGGGAGGTTGTCCCCGGCAAGGGAGCGGTGTTCGCCGTCACGCATTTCGGCTACCTGGACTTTGCGGTGCTGGAGCTGCTCCTGTGGCCGCACACCCGTGCCCAGCTGCGGTTCCTGGTCCACCAGGGCGCGGCAGACCATTGGCTTGCCGGCCCCGCCATCAGTGCCAGCGGCCACGTGGTGGTGGGATACACAGACCGTTCGGACGCCTATGACGCCGCGGTGGCCAAGCTGCGCGATGGCGAGTACCTGGCTGTGTTTCCGGAGGCGGGGGTCAGCCGCAGCTTCACGGTCCGCGAGTGCCGCACAGGGGCTGTCCGGATGGCGGCGGAGGCCGGCGTCCCGGTGATTCCGGTGTCCGTCTGGGGCGCCCACCGGGTGTTGACCCGTGGCCACGGCTTTTCCCTGCGCCGCAGCTGGCGCGCCCCGGTACGGGTCCACGTGGCCGAGCCGGTGCTCTTTCCGTCCGACGTTGACGTGGAAGCGGCCACGGAAGCACTGCGCAGCACGCTGCAGTCAGGGATCGACCATTGCATCGCCGGCTTTCCCCTCCGCCCGGAATCCGGCGCGTGGTGGATGCCGGCGCATTTGGGCGGCGGCGCGCCGACCGACGCCGAGCGGCAGCTGCTGGACGCGGCAGACGCAGCCGCGGGCCGCCGTCGTGCTCCCCGCCAAAAGCAGGCCCGGCAACGCATAGCCCGCTCCCCCAAGTGACTCGCACTTGTCCGTTCGCAAGCACCGTGTGCGGGCGGTTGGTGCGGGCCGCCTGGGGGCAGGCAGGCAGTTCCTTAGTCCGAGACCACCAGGGTTTCAGACCCCGCCAACCGTGCCTTGCCGCTTTCCAGCAGGGGCTCGACGGCGGCGCGCAGGGCGGCCATGGAGTCGTCCAGTTCCAGCATGACCGGGTGCTGGTACGCGATCAGGGCAAGCATGTCCCGGACCGCCTCCGCGGCATCGTCGGCGTCCAGCGAAGGCTCGTGCCCCACGAACACGTCGGTGGGCGTCTCGGACCCCCTGCTCGCGGCCACTTCCGGATGGGGTGCGGCGTCGGGGTCTGCCGGCGCCGCGTAGCTTACGGCGAAGGCACGGATGCGGCCCTTTTTGCTCGGCACAACACCGGCCCCGAACGCGGACTCCGGCTGCGCCCGCAGGACGATGGCTCCGTGGGCCCCGGTGAGCTCGTCCAGGAACAGCTTCTGCACCTGCCCCACGGACAGGACGCCGGGCGAGTCCCACCCGTGGATGGAGGTGTAGTACCGGCCCACCACGTCGGTCAGCTCCACGGAGCCGGTGGCCAGGTCCATCACCACGTCCGAGCCGGCGTTCTCGCCACTGGCCGCGCCGCCGTCGTCCTTGGCGGGGAACACCGGAAGCCGCAGGGCGCCCGGCTCCACCACCACAAGGCGGGAACGCTGGATGGGTGCCAGCCCAAACGCCTCGGCGAAGGCCGCCCCCGCGGTGCCGGGCTCCACCTTGGCGCGCAGCCTGGTGACCCCCGACGGCGCGTGTTCGGCCTCGCGCCGCAGCATGGTCAGGAGGCTCGCCCCGATGCCCGCGCGGCGGTGGTCGCGGGCCACCTCGATGTAGCACCAGAGGCGTTCCGGGTGCAGGGAGGCCTCATAGACGACGCCGGCCGCCACCGGAATGCCCACGCCGTCAATGACGTCCTCTGCCACGACGCAGCGGCGCCACGGGGAGCCGTCCCTCCCGTTGGAGGACACGGCCAGGGCCCCGCGGAACTGGCGGGCCTGGGCGGTGTCCGGGTCGCCCCAGATTTCCAGGAGCGCCAGGTCGTCGCCGTCCCGCCATTCGCGGTATTCGATGGCCATGCTCAGGCCCCGATCAGCCGTGCCGCCAGGTAGCCCTCCACCTTGTCCAGGGAGACCCGCTCCTGGCTCATGGTGTCCCGCTCGCGGATGGTGACGGCCTGGTCCTCCAGCGTGTCGAAGTCCACGGTGATGCAGAACGGGGTGCCGATCTCGTCCTGGCGGCGGTAGCGGCGGCCGATGGCGCCGGCGTCGTCGAAGTCGATGTTCCAGTTCTTCCGCAGCTGCGCGCCGAGGTCCTTGGCCTTCGGGGACAGGTCCTCGTTGCGGCTCAGCGGCAGCACGGCGGCCTTGACCGGGGCCAGGCGCGGGTCCAGCTTCAGGACGGTGCGCACGTCCACGCCGCCCTTGGCGTTGGGGGCCTCGTCCTCGGTGTAGGCGTCCACCAGGAAGGCCATGAAGGAGCGCGTGAGCCCGGCCGCAGGCTCGATCACGTACGGGGTGTAGCGCTCGTTGGTGGCCTGGTTGAAGTAGCTCAGGTCCTGGCCGGAGGCCTTCGAGTGCGTGGTGAGGTCGAAGTCGGTGCGGTTGGCGATGCCTTCGAGTTCGCCCCACTCCGAGCCCTGGAAGCCAAAGCGGTATTCGATGTCCGTGGTGCCCTTGGAGTAGTGGCTCAGCTTCTCTTTCGGGTGCTCAAAGAAGCGCAGGTTTTCCTCGCGGATGCCCAGGCCGGTGTACCAGGCCATGCGCTCCTTCATCCAGTACTGGTGCCATTCCTCATCGGTGCCGGGCTCGACGAAGAACTCCATTTCCATCTGTTCGAATTCACGGGTGCGGAAGATGAAGTTGCCGGGCGTGATCTCGTTGCGGAAGGACTTGCCGATCTGGCCGATGCCGAACGGGGGCTTCTTCCGGGAGGTGGTGAGGACGTTGTTGAAGTTCACGAAGATGCCCTGGGCGGTTTCCGGGCGGAGGTAATGCAGGCCTTCCTCGCTGGCCACCGGGCCCAGGTAGGTCTTGAGCAGGCCGGAGAACTCCTGCGGTTCGGTCCACTGGCCGCGGGTGCCGCAGTTGGCGCAGGCAATGTCCTTCAGGCCGTTCTCGGCCGGCCGGCCCTTCTTTTCCTCGTATTCTTCCTCGAGGTGGTCGGCGCGGTAGCGCTTGTGGCAGGAGAGGCATTCCACCAGGGGGTCGGAGAAGACCTCCACGTGGCCGGAGGCTTCCCATACCTGGCGGGGCAGGATGACGGATGAGTCCAGGCCCACCACGTCTTCGCGGCCGCGGACCATGGACTGCCACCACTGGCGCTTGATGTTTTCCTTCAGCTCCGCACCCAGGGGGCCGTAGTCCCAGGCAGAGCGCGAGCCGCCGTAGATCTCACCGGCCTGGAACACGAAGCCCCTCCGCTTGGAGAGGGAAATGACCTGGTCGAGGACGGACTTTGCTGCCATGGGGTAACTCCAATTTCTACAGGGCCGCTGGGTGCGGTCCGCGGGTTGTCAGGCCCCGGCCGCCGTATGCCTGGAGGCACAGTGGGCAGGGTGCCGGGGCGAATGAAGGAAGATCGTTGAAAAGCTC
This sequence comes from Pseudarthrobacter sp. Pseusp20, assembly GCF_059492155.1. Taxonomy (NCBI): domain Bacteria; kingdom Bacillati; phylum Actinomycetota; class Actinomycetes; order Micrococcales; family Micrococcaceae; genus Pseudarthrobacter; species Pseudarthrobacter sp. Pseusp20. Next base: position 1,755,841 of record NZ_CP168521.1, on the reverse strand, counting down.
GTGTCCTAGCGTACCGGCCGCTGCCTGCGGAGCGCGCCCCGCGGCCACGGCAGAGTTGCCAGGATGATCGCGGCGAGGGTCAGCAGGGTCCCGAGGACGGTGGCCGGGGCGACGACGGTGCCCGGGGCGGGCAGCGCCAGGTCCAGGGCCAGCGAGCCGAGCAGCTGGCCGGCAATCATGCCCAGCCCGGTGACCAGTACGCCAAGGCTGCGGACCAGGAGGGCGCCGAGCCCAATGAAGACGCAGCCCATGGGACCGCCCAGGTAGTACCACCATTCGGACGGCAGCGGGTTGGCTGGGCCGGCCACCGCCAGCTTCACCGCCAGCGCTGTCCAGAGCACGATGCAGCCGGCCCCGAAGTTGACCAGGGTGGCCGCGATCGGTGTGCCGTAGTGGACGGTGGCGGTGCCGTTCATGGCCTGCTGGAAGCTCATCAGGAAGCCAGCCGCCACGGGCAGCAGGATGGGAAGCAGCAGGGAGGACGGACCACCGTCGGTTCCGCCGGCCCCCGCGCCGCTGAACCGGGGCGAAACCGCCCAGGCGACGGCGGCGATAGTGAGGACGCAGCCAATGATGCGGATGCCGGTGACGGATTTCTTCCCGGCCGGCCCGATTCCCAGGCGGTCCACCAGCAGGCCGCTCACGGTCTGCCCGGTGACCGTGGCCACGGTGAAGAGTGCCACGCCCAGGATGCCCACCGTGAACGACTGGGCAAAAACGAACAGCGCGCCGATGGCACCGGCCACCACGTAGATACGTGGAAAGGCGCGTTTGCGGACCGCGGGAAGGATGGCCGCCAGCCCCGCCCGCCCGCGCGGCAGGACCAGCGAAATCACGATCATGACCAGCAGGCCTGTGCTGAAACTCACGGCCGCCGCGGCGATGCCGTCACCGAGGCGGGCGCCCAGGGCCCCGTTGATGCGCCCCTGGACTGGGATGGCAAGGCCGGAACCCACGGCCAGGGGCAGGCCTGCGAGCACCGGCAGGCGGGAAGGGGAGGTCATTGAATCCACCTTAGTTCAGGCATTATTGCTCTATGAGCAACCCCATTGACGACGTCCCCATCCGCGACAGCATGATCCGGCTGGGCCAGCTGCTGAAGCTCGCCAACCTCGTGGAGGACGGCGTGGAGGCGGCGGAGCTCATCAAGAACGGGCTGGTCAAGGTCAACGGCGAAATCGACGATCGCCGCGGCCGCCAGCTGCACAACGGCGACGTTGTCACGGTGAACGGACAGAGCGTCCGGGTAGTGGCGCCCGAGGCCTGACTAACAGCGGCGGCTGCTTCGCCGTGCCCGCCGTCGTACGCCTACTTGTTCAGCACCTCGTGAGTGAGGAACTCCCCCACGTGCCCGATCTCCTGCTGGTTGATCCCGTGCCACATGCCGGTGTAGAGCACCTTGGTGAGCTTGACGTGCTTGCGGACCCAGCCCATGGTGTACTCGATCTTGTCCTGGGTGATCACCGGATCCTGCTGGTCCCGGCCCCAGAACATGGGCACGGTGCCGTCCAGCTCATCGTCCCTGAACGAAGGGTCGCCGGCTGCGTCCACCACGAAACCGGACAGTCCGACGACGGCAGCGAAGTCCGTGGGCCGCTGCCGCAGGAGCGTGGTTGCCATGGCCATGCCCATGGAGAAGCCGAGCAGGGTCACCGACGGATGCCCCACCCGGATGGTGTCGATCCACTCCAGTACGTATGCCGAGGCCTTCTTGACCCGCTCCAGCGAGTACTCGATGGAGGCCGTGAGCGGGAACCAGGTGTAGCCGGGGCCCGTGGCGATCGGCGCACGCACGGACGCGACGGCGAAGTCCCCGGGCAGCAGGTCGGCCAGGCTGAGCAGGTCCCGCTCATTGGCGCCGTAGCCGTGGAGGAGCACCAGCAGCGGCTTGCCGTCGCGCTGGTCCTCCGGATGGGACCACAGGACAACGGGGGCAGGAAATACTTCGGCGTCAGTCATGGTTTCCATTCATATCAGTTACCCACAAGTAACAACCTACGTTCGCGTAGGCAGTGAAACGGAAGGCAGGATAGGACCGTGACTGACGCAAGTGACATCAAGGCCCCGTCCGCGCACCCGGGATCCCACCCGTGGACCCGTTACGTGGCGATGGGCGATTCCTTCACCGAGGGCATCGGCGACCCCGAACCCGCGAGCCCCGGCGGCCACCGCGGCTGGGCCGACAGGGTGGCCGAGGAGCTGGGCAGGACCCAGCCTGACTTCGCCTACGCCAACCTGGCCGTCCGCGGCCGCCTGCTGCAGCAGATCGTTGACCAGCAGCTGGCGCCTGCCCTGGAGCTGAAGCCGGACCTGGTCACCCTGTCGGCGGGCGGCAACGACCTCATCCGCCCGGGCGGCGACCCGGACGTGCTGGCCGAAAAGCTCGATTCCGTGGTCCAGATCCTGTCCCTGGGTGGTGCCACGGTGGTCCTGTTCAACGGACCTGACACCGGCTCGTCAGTGCTCGGCAGGATCCGCAGCAAGGTGGCCATCTACAACGAGAACCTGCGGACGGTGGCAACGCGGCACGACGCCATCATCGCGGACATGTGGTCGCTGCGGCAGTTGAGCGATCCGCAGATGTGGGACCAGGACCGGCTGCACTTCTCCCCGCTGGGGCACCACACCATAGCGGCCATGGTGCTGGACGCGCTCAACGTTGAGCATTCCCTGGAGCCGCTGCAGCCCAAGCCCCTGCCGCCCCGGACCTGGCGCGAGGCCAGGAGCGGGGACCTGGTGTGGGCGCGCGAATACTTCGTGCCGTGGGTGCTGCGGCGGTTGCGCCGCCAGTCCTCCGGGGACGGCATCACGGCAAAGCGGCCGACGCCGGGCCCCGTCTTCGGTCCGGGCGTTCCCTTGGGTGCCGGTGAGGGCCCGTTGGGAACGTCGGAGCCCAGCCGCCGGTAAGGCCGCCCGGGGTTAGGCTGGAAGGACAACACTCGAGAGGCGCGGCACCGTGAGCAGCTTGTTTTTCTGGATTATCGTCCTGTCCTTCGTCGTCCCCATGGCCATGCGGATGTACCGGCGGTCCGTGGCACGGCGGGACCGGGACCAGTCGTTGCCCGGGCGCTTCCCTGAACAGTTCCCGGGGCAATACGGACAAGACGGGTATCCCGGCCCCGGCCAGTACCCGGGACCGGGCCAGTATCCAGGCTCGGCCGGGCCGCAGAGCAACCAGCCCCGCGACGGCTATACCCAGCAGGACTACTTCTCCGGCGGCTTCCGCAGTATCCAGCGGCCGCAGCCCCTGGGCGACCCGCAGCCGTTGCCCCACCAGTACGGCCAGCAGCCTCTGCCGGACCCCGGCTACGGTCCCCCGCAGGGACAGGGGTTTGGTCAGCCAGGCTTTGGCCGGCCCGGCTTTGATCAGCAGGGGTCTCAGCAGCCGCGTCCCGGAGAGCCGACGCCGGGACAGTCCCCAGCGCCGGCCACTCCCCCGCCGCCGGCGGCACCGCAAGGGTACCGCGCCCGCAAGCTCGCGGAACTGGACCAGCAGTACACCAACGGTGAGCTGTCCATGGAGGACTACATGAAGCGGCGCAGCGACATCATGAACGGCTAGTAACAGGAGCGCCACCGGGCCTGCCCGGTGGCGCTCCTTTATGCGTTCAGTGCTCCTGTCAAGCTCAGTGGACCTGCGGGAAGCCCAGGTCAATCACCGAGGTGGAGGGATCCGGCCAGCGCGTGGTCACCACCTTGCCCCGGGTGTAGAACCGAATGCTGTCCGGGCCGTACATGTGGGTGTCGCCGAACAGCGAGTTCTTCCAGCCGCCGAACGAGAACGTGCCTACCGGAACCGGAATGGGCACGTTGACGCCCACCATGCCTGCCTCGACGTCGAACTCGAACTGCCGGGCCGCCCCGCCGTCACGGGTGAAGATGGCCGTGCCGTTGCCGAACTCGTTGTCGTTGACCAGCTTCACGGCGTCGCCGTAGGTATCGACGCGGACCACGGACAGGACCGGGCCGAAGATCTCGTCGTCGTACACCTTCATGCCCGGCTTGACGTGGTCCACCAGGCTGACGCCGATGAAGAATCCGTTTGAATCGAACTGCTGCGAGCGCCCGTCCACAACCACGGATGCGCCTTCATTTTCGGCCCCCGCCACATAGGAGGCCACGCGGTCCCGGTGCTCCGCGGTGATCAAGGGGCCCATCTGGGACGCGGGGTCCGTTCCCGGGCCGATCTTCAAACCCGCCATGCGGCTGGAGATTGCCTTCACCAGGTCGTCCGCGATGTTGCCCACGGCCACCAGGACGCTGACGGCCATGCAGCGTTCGCCGGCTGACCCGTAGGCGGCCGAAACCGCAGCGTCGGCAGCCATGTCCAGGTCGGCGTCGGGAAGCACCACCATGTGGTTCTTGGCACCGCCCAGTGCCTGCACCCGCTTGCCGTGTTCTGCCGCCCGCTTGTAGATCGACTGGGCAACGGGAGTGGAGCCGACAAAACTCACGGCTTTGACGTCCGGGTGCTCCAGCAGGACATCCACGGCTTCCTTGTCACCGTGGACCACGTTCAGCACCCCGGCCGGCAGGCCCGCTTCGGCGAAGGCCTCCGCGATGAAGACGGCGGCCGACGGGTCCTTCTCGCTGGGCTTCAGCAGCACGGTGTTGCCGCAGGCCAGGGCACTGCCGATCATCCACAGCGGCACCATGGCCGGAAAGTTGAACGGCGTAATGCAGGCTACGACGCCCACCGGCTGGCGGACGGAGTGCACGTCCACCCCGGTGGAGACCTGCTCGGACCGCTCGCCCTTGAGCATGTGGGACAGGCCGGTGGCGAAATCGATGTTCTCCAGGCCGCGGGCGATTTCGCCCTCTGCGTCGGAGAGGACCTTCCCGTGCTCGCTGGTGAGGATGGCCGCGAGCTCGGGCTTCCGCTGGGTCAGGATTTCGCGGACCCGGAAGAAGATGCCGGTCCGCCGGGCCAGGCTGGTGGCCCGCCAGGCCGGCAGCGCGGAACGGGCAGCCGCGATGGCTTCCTCTGTCCGTGCCGCCGAGGCAAGCGCCACCTGCTTCTCCTGTTCACCGGTGGCGGGATTGAACACCGGGCCGAAGCGGTCTGCGTCGCTGACGCGGGTGCCGTTGATGTAGTGCGGGATGGTTTCCACGGGGAGTCTCTTTTCCTGCGTTGCGTGGTGCGGGCTAGTTGGCGGACGGCGCCGGGTTGGCGGGTTCGAGTGAGCCGTCCACGAGCTTGATGATCATGGAGCAGTCCTTGCCGGCGTCACCGGCGTCAATAAGCCGCTGGAACAGCTGCTGGACGTGCCTGCCGATCTCCAGGGGCGTGCCGGTATCCTCGGCTGCGCTGATGGCCAGCCCAATGTCCTTGTTCGCCAGCTCTGTGGTGAAGGTGGGCGCGAAGCCGTTGTTCGAGGCTGCGGTGGGAACCACGCCGGGCACTGGGTACCAGGTCCGCAGTGCCCACGAGTCGCCCGAGGAGACAGAGGCAATGTTCCAGAAGACCTGCTTGTCCAGGCCCAGCCGGTCGGCGAGCACAGCGCCCTCCGCGGTGGAGGCCAGGTTGATGAAAAGCATCAGGTTGTTGCAGATCTTGGCCGCCTGCCCCGTTGTGGGGCCGCCCGTGGGGATGATGTTGGCGGCCATGGGGCCGATGTAGCCCGTGGCGTCCGCCACGGCCCCCTCTTCGCCGCCAACCATGAAAGTAAGCGTTCCCGCTTCCGCCCCGCTCATTCCACCCGACACCGGGGCGTCCACGAAGCGGAAGCCGGCGGCAGCAGCGGCGTCGTGCAGTTCCTGGGCGGAGGCGACGTCGATGGTCGAGGAGTCAATCAGCAGCGTCCGGGTGTCCGCGTGCGCCAGCACGCCGTCCCCGCCGAGATACACCGCACGGGCGTGTTCACCCTTGGGCAGCATGGTGAACACGGCGTCCGCACCATCCACCGCCTCGGCGATGCTGGCGGTCCGCTTGACGCCGCCTGCTTCAGCGGCTGCCAGGGCTGCCGGGTTGAGGTCGAAACCGCGCACATCATGCCCGGCTTTCGCCAGGTTTACGGACATGTGGCCGCCCATGTTGCCCAGGCCAATCCAACCGATAACTGCCACGAGTAAGCTCCTTTGCTTCCATTCCAGCCGTACTGCCGGCATGTCTGTGTCAACGATCACACCCTGTTAGAGTGCAATCAAGGGGAAAAATCACAGAGGCCATGTGCATTGCTGCACATCGAAGGAAGGACCGCAGTGGACCTGAGACGGTTGCCAAGCCCCGACGACCTGCTCATCCTGCTCACCGTTGCCCGCCTGGGCCGGTTCAACGCGGTAGCCGAGACGCTGGGAACAACCCACACCACCATCTCCCGCCGCATCCTCGCCCTGGACAGGCAACTGGGCGGCCGGACTTTGGAACGCAGCCCGCAGGGTTGGGAGCTGACGCAGCTCGGTGCCGCGGCCGTGGAAGCGGCAGAGGCGATCGAAGGTACCCTTGGCTCGCTGTCCGGCCTGATCAGCCAGGACCAAAGCACCCTCGCCGGCCTGGTCCGCGTCGCCACGACGGACGGCGTGGGAGCAGTGTTCGTCACCCCGTCGCTGGTGCGGCTCCAGCAGCAAAACCCGCAGCTGAACATCGAAATGCTCAGCGCCACCCGGAAAGTCAGCCAGAACCGGTCGGGCGTGGACCTGGAGATCGTGGTGGGCCGGGCGGACGTCACCACCGCGCAGACAATCTTCCTGAGCAACTACTACCTGCGCCTCTACGCCAGCTCAGCGTATGCCGCCCGGCATGGTCTGCCGGAAACGCTCGACGACGTGGGGCAGCACGGGTTTGTGTCCTACGTCGAATCCGCACTCCAGGTGGCGGAGCTGGGGCCGCGCTGGTCTTCGCAGCTTCCGCTGCCCAGGACGAGCTTCCAGGCCACCAGCGTGTTCGCCCAGGTGGAGGCGGTGCGGCAGGGTGCGGGCATTGGGCTGCTGCCCAACTTCATGGTGGCGGGCTGCGGGGACTTCGTGCCCGTCCTGGCAGCCGACTTTGAGCGCCAGCTCCCCATCTGGGCCGTTGCCCGCCCGGAGTCGCTCCGGTCCGCACCGGTCCAGGCGGTGATTGCGGCACTCAAGGCGGAAATGAAGGAGCGCTCCGGGGTGCTGGCGGGGTAAGCGCTGTTCTTGCGGACCCAGGCCCCCCGCACAAGTCAGGCCTGGAACAGCCGCCTTACCACCTGCCCGGATGCCAGCGCGTCCAGGCCCTCATTGATCTCGCTGAGCGGCCGGGTGTCAGTGTGTAGCAGCTCAACCGGCAGCCTGCCTTCGCGCCAGAACGCCAGGTACTGCGGAATGTCGCGCGCCGGCACGGCATCCCCCATGTAGGAGCCCAGCAGCCGTTTTCCCGCCCCGGCCAACTGCAGGGCCGGCACCGTCAACTGGGCGGACGGATGGGGCAGGCCCACCGACACCACGGCGCCTCCCCGCGTCACCTGCTCCAGGCAGGAGGCGATAACGCCTGCTGATCCCACTGCTTCAATGGCAACGTCCACACCGTCCCCGGACGCTTCCGCGATCAGCCGTGCCGCGTCCTCCGGCGTTCCCACCGATGTGGCGCCGGCGTCGCGGGCCAGCTGGTGCTTGCCTTGGTTTGGATCGATGGCAATGACGTCGGCGGCTCCGGCGAGGCGCGCTGCCATGACGGCTGACAGGCCCACGGCTCCGAGGCCGAACACCGCTACGGACTGCCCCGGACTTACAGCCGCGGTATTCAACACTGCACCCATTCCGGTGAGCACGGCGCAACCAAACATCGAGGCAACCGTGTCCGGGACGTCGTCGTCGATCACCACCACCGATTCCCTTGCCACCACTGCGTAATCGGCGAAGGCCGAGACGCCAAGGTGGTGGTTGATCCGTTCCCCTGCCGGAGTCCGCAGCAGTGCCGGCCCGTGCAGCAGGTCGCCGGAGCCATTGACCTCTGCGGCACGGTGGCAGAGGGCCGGCCGGCCGGCCAGGCATGCACGGCACCCGCCACAGCTCGGCACGAAGACCAGCACCACATGGTCGCCGACGGACACGTCGGACACGCCGGCCCCCACGGACACCACCCGACCCACCGCCTCGTGGCCCAAGGCCATGGGCAGCGGCCGGACGCGGGAACCGTCCACCACCGAGAGGTCCGAGTGGCAGAGGCTGGAGTACGTGATGGCAACACCAAGCTCACCGGCGCGGGGCTCCGGCTGCTCCAGTTCCTGCACCAGCAGCGGAGCGGCCTCGGAGTAGGTCTGCTTCCCGTTGCCGGCCCCCGTGGTGGGGGCGGCGGGAACGGTGGAGTACAGGACGGCGGCTTTCACGGATCCTGCTACTTCTTGCGGGCGGCAAGGAGGTCGGCGGTGCCCTGGGCGTCGGCGGCGTCCACGTCGTGCAGCGAGATGCCGCGGGTTTCCTTCAGGAAGTAGACCGCGACGGCGGTAATGGCGCAGGCGATCAGCAGGTAGACCGCCACGGGGACGGAGGATTTGTAGGCGCCCAGGAGCGAGGCGGCGATGATCGGGGCCAGGGATCCTGCAACGATCGACGTCACCTGGTAGCCCAGGGAAACCCCGGAGTAGCGCATCCGGGTGGGGAACATTTCCGCCATGATGGCAGGCTGCCCGGCGTACATGAAGGCGTGGAACACCAGGCCGATCATGATGGCCGCCAGGATGATGGCATCGTTCTTGGTGTCCATCATGGGGAAGGCGAAGAAGCCCCAGGTGGCCCCCATGATGGCGCCGGCCATGTAGACGGGCCTGCGGCCAAACCGGTCCGACAGCTTGCCGACCATGGGCACGACGGCGAAGTGCAGGGCGTGGGCAAGGAGCAGCAGGAGGAGGATGCGGGTGGTGTCGGCCTGGACCACGGTTTTCAGGTAGGTGATGGAGAACGTGACCACGAGGTAGTACAGGATGTTTTCCGCCAGGCGCAGGCCCATGGCGGTGAAGACGCCGCGGGGGTAGCGCCGGAATACCTCAGCGACGCCGTAGCCCTTGTGGCCGGCTTCGACCTCTTTGCGGGCTTCGAGGAAGATCGGTGCGTCATTGACCTTGGTGCGGATGTAGTAACCGATCAGGACGATCACCGCGGACAGCCAGAACGCTACGCGCCAGCCCCACCCCAGGAAGGCGTCCTGGGTCAACGTGGAGGACAGGGTGAACAAGACGGCGGTGGCAAGCAGGTTTCCCAGCGGCACTGCCGACTGTGGCCAGCTGGCCCAGAAACCGCGGGATTTGCTGGGGCTGTGTTCGGCCACGAGGAGGACGGCGCCGCCCCACTCGCCGCCAACGGCAAAGCCCTGGGCGAACCGGAGGACCACCAGCAGTGCGGGAGCCCAGTAGCCGATCTGCTGGAACGTGGGCAGGCAGCCCATGAGGAAGGTGGAGACGCCTACCAGGATGATGCTCAGCTGCAGCAGCTTCTTGCGTCCGAACTTGTCGCCGAAGTGGCCAAAGACGATGCCGCCGATGGGGCGCGCCACGAAACCGACGGCATAAGTGAGGAAGGCGGCGATGATGCCATCCAGTTCTGTGCCGGCGTTGGGGAAGAAGGCCTTTCCGAACACCAGGGTGGCAGCCGAGGCGTAGAGGAAGAACTCGTACCACTCAACAACGGTTCCGGCCATGGAGGCCGTAACCACTTTCTTAAGGCCTGAAGCCTTGACGTCGGTTTCCTCTGTGCGCCTTGCGGCGGAGCTTTCCGTACTCATGCGAACTCCTTCGGCGTCGTCGTCGACACCACGGGGACCAATCAATGGCGGCCGGGTGTGATGCACACCACGAACGCACCGGATTCGATTGAGTATGGTCTGCCTGCGGTGCAACCTCAACGCCGATTAGTGCAGAAGGCATCTGCAGGAATGCACATGCGGGGCGCTAGGCCAGGAAGCTGCTCCGGAGCTGGCTGCCCAGCTGCCCGATCTCTGTCAGGAACCCGTCGTGCCCGATCGGCGCCTGGATGACGTGCACGTCCACGTCCCCCGGCAGGGCCTGGGCCAGCTCACGGGACTGCGACGGGAAATACAGCCGGTCCGAATCCACGGCGGCCACGAAGAACCTGGCGGTGGACCTGGCCAGGGTTTCGGCCAGGGTTCCGCGGCCCCGGCAGATGTCATGGCTCATCAGCGCCTCGGTGAGGGCGATATAGCTGTTGGCGTCGAAGCGCTTCACGAGCTTGCTGCCCTGGTGGTCCAGGTAGCTTTCCACCTGGTAGCGGCCGCGGGCGGCCAGAGCCTCACCCTTCAGGGGCGACTCCGGCGCCTGGGGTTCCCGGCCGAAGCGGCCTTCCAGTTCAGCCGCGGACCGGTAGGTGATGTGGGCAATGCGCCGGGCAAGTGCCAGCCCGGCTTCCGGGCAGGGGCCGCCATAGTAGTCGCCGCCGTTGAAATGTGGGTCCTGCCGGATGGCCAGGGTCTGGGCCTGCGCGAAGGCGATCTGTTCCGCCGTGCTCGCGGCACCCACGGAGATGACGGCGCAGCGCTGCACCCTCTCCGGGTAGGTCACTGCCCATTCAAGGGCGCGGGCGCCGCCCATGGATCCGCCCAGGACAGCGAACCAGCTGCTGATGCCCAGCTGGTCAGCCAGCCGGGCCTCTGCCACCGTGCTGTCCCGCAGGGTGACCAGGGGGAAGCGGGAGCCCCAGGGGGCTCCGTCCGGGGCGGCCGAGGACGGGCCCGTGGACCCGTAGCAGCCGCCCACGATGTTGACGGACACCACGAAGAACTTGTCCGTGTCCACGGGAGCGCCGGGACCGGCCAATTGTTCCCACCAGCCTTCTTCGTCCGTGTCACCGCGGGTCACGTGGGTGCTGCCGGTCAGGGCGTGCTCGATCAGGATGGCGTTGCTGGCGTCGGCGTTGAGCGTGCCCCAGGTTTCGTAGGCCAGCGTGACGTCCGGGAGGTATCCCCCGGCTTCAAGTTCCAGCCCTCCGATGGAGGCGTAGCGGACAATTCCGTGTTCGGGGATGGTGGTTCGGGCGACGGTAACCGTCATGGCAAGACCTCTTCTACGCGCTTGCCTGCCGTCGTCTGACCGGCAGGCCAGGTCCTCACCCGGGGCACCCCACCGCGGATGGAGGGTTGCCGGCCAGCAAGCCGGGGCTGTCACTGGCACTCATGACCTGGTTCGAGTGTACGAAACACCCCCCGCTCCAGGCCAAGAGTGTGACTGGTTGTGACTTCCCCGCTTGCCGGCCCTCCCGGCGTCAGCCCTGGCGCGCTTTTAGCTCTGGGCGCCTTTGGCAGCGCGGAAACCCGCTTCCAGGTCGGCCAGGATGTCATCGATGCGCTCCAGGCCAACAGAGAGCCGGACCAGTCCCGGATTCACCCCGGCCACCGCTTGCTGCTCCGGCGAGAGCTGGCTGTGGGTGGTCGACGCCGGGTGGATGACCAGGGAGCGGACGTCGCCGATGTTGGCCACGTGGGAGTGCAGCTCCAGGGCGTCGACGAAGCGCTTGCCCGCCTCCGCTCCGCCGGCAAGGTTGAAGGCCACGACGGCGCCCGTTCCCTTGGGCCCGTACTTGCGGCCACGCTCGTACCAGGGGCTGGAGGGCAGCCCGGCGTAGGCGACGGATTCGACGTCGTCCCTTCCTTCCAGCCAGCGCGCCACTTCCGTGGCGTTGGCAATGTGGCGTTCCACCCGCAGGCTCAGCGTCTCCAGGCCCTGGGAGATCAGGAAGGCGTTGAAGGGGGAAACCGCCGAGCCAAGGTCGCGCAGCAGCTGGACGCGGGCCTTGAGGATGTAGGAGAGGTTGGCCCCCAGTGTACCGTCGGCGCCTAGGTCGCGGGCGTAGACCAGGCCGTTGTAGGTGGGGTCCGGGGTGTTGAAGCCGGGGAACCGTTCAGGGTCATTGCCGAAGTCGAATTTGCCGGAGTCCACGATCACGCCGGCAATTGCGGAGCCGTGGCCGCCCAGGTATTTGGTGGCGGAGTGGATCACGATGTCCGCACCCCACTCCAGTGGGCGGATCAGGTAGGGCGTGGACAGGGTGTTGTCCACGATCAGTGGCACGCCTGCCTGGTGGGCCACCTCCGAGATGCCTTCGATGTCCAGGACGTCCTGGCGGGGATTGGACACCACTTCACCGAAAAAGAGCTTGGTGTTCGGCTGGACGGCGTCGCGCCACTGGTCCAGGTTGTCGGGATCCTGGACGAAGGTGACCGAGATGCCGAACTTCTTCAGGGTGTGGGCGAACAGGTTGTACGTTCCGCCGTAAAGACTGGGGCTCGCCACAATATGGTCCCCCGCCTCCGCAATGTTCAGCACCGCGAACGTCTCGGCGGCCTGGCCAGAGCTCAGCAGCAAAGCGGCCAGGCCTCCCTCAAGGCTGGCGATCCGCTGTTCGACGGCATCCTGGGTGGGGTTGCCGATCCGGGTGTAGATGGGTGCAAGTTCGGCGAGGGCAAAGCGGTTGGCTGCGCTTTCGGCGCTGGGGAACACGAAGGACGTGGTCTGGTAAATGGGGAGCGCGCGGGCTCCGGTGGCACTGTCGGGCTCCTGGCCGGCATGGATCTGGCGGGTTTCGAAAGACCATCCGTTGGACATCCAAATCTCCTTTGACGTGGGCCCGGAATGCGTGGGGCAGTACGGGCCGCGCTTGCTTCCGGCTCTTGCCGGACAGCCAGGTCCTCACCCGGGGCACCCCACCGCGGGTGGAGGGTTGCCGGCCAGCGAGCCGGGGCTTGGCGCTGGCGCTCATGACCTGCGCCCAGTCTAGGAACGGGGTAGTCGCCGTGGACAGCATTGTGACGAACAAGGTCGCCCTGCATGGCTTTCGAGCCGCCACAGGTGGGCCGCCCCGCACCCGGCCGGGGACGCCGCCGTCGTCCTTCTTGCCCATGTTCCCGGCCCTTTTCCCGGCCGCCTTTCCAGTAAGGGTACCCTTAGCTGAGAGCCGGATCACAAAGTGCCAAGATGTTGCCATGCGCATGGATCACGTCTCTTACGCCTGTGAACAAGATGGCCTCGCGGCCACTACCGAACGTATTTCATCTGCCCTCGGCGTTGAGGCAGTGAAGGGCGGGGTGCACCCCCGGTTCGGAACCCGGAATATGATCATCCCGCTCGCCGGGCACAAGTACCTGGAAGTCGTAGAGGTCCTGGACCACCCGGCTTCGGACAAGGCACCGTTCGGACAGGCAGTGCGTGCCCGTTCCGCGGCCGGTGGTGGCTGGATGGGCTGGTGCGTCGAAGTGGACGACCTCGCCCCGTTCGAGGCACGCCTTGGCCGCGCCGCGGTGAACGGCAACCGCAAGTTCCCGGACGGCCGGGAGCTGGTCTGGAAACAGATTGGCATCCTTGGCCTTATCGCCGATCCCCAGGTGCCGTACATGCTCAAGTGGGAAGGCGACCCGGCACTGCACCCGTCCAACGCCTACCCCAGCAACCTTAAGATGAGCTGCCTGACCATCGCCGGCTCCGCGTCCCGCGTGACCGAGTGGCTGGGTGAACCGGTGGAGAAGCCGCTTGAGGACGTTGCGGTGGAGTGGGTCGCCCCGCACGGAACTCCGGGCATCCTGTCGGTCACGTTTGAAACCGCCAACGGAGCCGTCACCATCTGACGCTCCACCCCAGCCTCCCGGAATGTCCGGGAGGGGGTTCGCCGGGCCAGTACCCGGATCAGCTTCGGCCGCCATCAGGTGGTGACAACGGCGTCACTACCCGATGGCGGCCGAATTCATTTAAGTGGCTGCTTCCTACATCGCTGCGATCCAGGTCTGAATGTCGGTGCCTCGCTGGATGATGTGGGTATGGGAATCGGCACGGATGTTGGGGTGGTGTTGGAGGGTGTTTCTGCCTCTGTTGCTGCCCTCGATGCGCTGGACCGTGAGGATCATTTCCTTGCCGCCGGGTCCGGTGTTGGCGCTGACGTGGATGTGCTGCAGCGGCGGTATGAGCTCCGGCTGGAACGGCTGGAGGCAGTCTCCCGGGTCGAGGCTCAGCTCGCGGCGGTGAAAGCCCTGGACGCGGCAGAAGCGGTCGAGATCCAGCAGGCACTGCTTGCCCCCGACGCCCCGGTGAATGAGCGTATGTTTTCGGAGACGTCAACGGTGGAGGAGATCGCCGGTGTCCTGACTGTCAGTTCGGCGGCCGCGGGTGCTTTGGTGGAACAGTCCCGGCTCGTGTGTTCCCTGCCGCCGCTCCTGGGCGCCCTGTCAGCCGGTGCCGTGTCGTGGCAGCATGCCAGGATTGTCGCCGATGCAACCGAGGGGCTCACCCCTGACGGGGCTGCTGCCTTGGTGGCGCACTTCTTCGACCCCGCCGCCCCCAACCCCGCCCGCGGCGCCGCGCCCGGTGAACTTGTCCCTGCCCGGTTCCGCGCCAAGGTCCGCGCCTGGCGGGAACGCCACCACCCCGAAACCCTCGAAAAACGCCACGCCAAAGGCGTCGCGGACCGGCGGATGGAATACACCCCGGACCGCGACGGCATGGCCTGGCTCTCGCTCTACCTCCCCGGCGACACCGCCTGCGCCATCTGGAACCGCACCACCGCCACCGCCCGCGGCCTCCAAGGCCCTAACGAGCCCCGCACCCTCACCCAACTCCGCCCCGACATCGCAGCATCACTCCTCCTCGGCGCAGGAACCACCACGGCCACGGGTGATCCTGCGGGAACAACTACCGGGAGTAGCGGTGATGTTGGAAAGGTCCCCACCCCGCGGGCCGATGTCCTGGTCACCGTCCCGGTGTTCGCGCTGCTCGGGCTGACCGATGAGCCGGCGGTGCTGGACGGCCTGGGCCCGATCCCGGCGTCGATGGCGCGGACGCTTGTCGCGGACGGGGCGGAGTCGTTCTACCGCGTCCTGGTCGACCCCCGCGACGGGGCACCACTGGAGATCGGACGCACCCGCTACCGGCTCCCCGAAACCATCAAACAATGGATCCGCATGCGGGACGGAAAATGCACCTTCCCCGGCTGCACCAACCACACCCCCGACAACCACACCGACCATGGCACAGCCTGGGACCACGGCGGCAGAACAGCCGTCCGGAACCTGGCGCAGCTTTGCCCCAAACATCACCGTTTGAAGCACGCCCGCACCTGGAACCCGGATCCCGCGACGGAACACGGACCACCCGGCTGGACCTCACCCACAGGCCGCCACTACAACCCCGAACACCAAGACCCCCAACCAACCCACTGGCCGCCAGGAATAGTGCCGCTTGCCGCCGTTCCAGCCTGGCCGGATCCGGAAATGGAGGAATCCGAAATGGATCCGGAAGTGGAGGAGCTTGAAATGGAGGAACCCGACGGCGACAACCTGCTGGACCCGGAGGACCTTTGCGCTGCTGATGCCCTCTGGGACGACTTCTACGCGAAACCCTTCGTGTTGCCACCAGACCCACAAGCAGACTGGCCGTTGCTGCTGACGCTGATGTGACAGCAACAAGCATGGCTGGAGTCGCCCAGGCTGGTGTCCAGGGTCCTACCCCAACCCCATGGCTTTGCCGAACAGGCTGAAGCCAACGAAGGCCACGATATCCAGCAGGGCGTGGGCGATGACCAGTGGCATGACCCGGCGGGTCCGGGTGTACAGCCAGGCAAAGACCACGCCCATCACGGCGTTGCCAATGAAGGGACCAAAGCCTTGGTAAAGGTGGTAGCTGCCGCGCAGCACGGAGCTCGCCGCAATGGCCAGCGGCATGCTCCAGCCGAACTTGCCAAAGCGGTCCAGGAGGTAGCCCACCACAATGACTTCCTCAAGCACGGCGTGCCGCATGGCGGACAGGATGAGCACAGGCACGGTCCACCAATAGGCATCCAGGGCGCTGGGGATGATGGCGGTGGTAATTCCGAGCGCCCGGCCGGCCGCATAGAGACCCAGCGAGGGTATGCCGATCAGTCCAGCCAGTCCGAGGCCCTGGAGCAGATCCCTGCCGGGCCGGGCAAAATTGAACCCCAGTTTCTGAAAGGCAGAGCGGGAGTTGCCCGCCTCGCCCGGCACTGCCTGGCGCTGGTCCGTCAGGAAGTAGAAGACCAGCAGCACGGGCACCAGCGCAAAGATGATGTCCAGCAGCTGATATGTGAGGTCGAAGTATTCGCGGGTGCTCTGGGAGCGGTTCAGGGTGGACGTGCCCTCGGCAAGCGGGGCACGTGTCATCTTGTCCAGCAGCTGCACCACGGAGTAGACAGCCGACTGGCCCAGGGACAGGCCCAGGACGATCCATACTTCGAGCCGAAGGCGACGGCGGGAGGGAACCAGCATGTTCCCATCTTGCCTTCAGTTTCTGGATCCGGCCTGATGGAGCGGCTGGTGTCCGCAGTCACAAGCGGGCAGCGGTGCGCCGCCGGAGGAGCCCGGTGCCGGCAGTTCGGGTCAGGCGGGCGCGACAATCACTTCCGTGCCGTTGGCTTCAAAGGCAGCCTTGTCGCGGGGCGAGATGCCGGCATCGGTGATCAGCCGGGTGAAGTTGTAGCCGTCCATGGTGGCGAAGGCCCGCACGCCCACTTTGGAGGAATCGGCCAGGACGTAGGACACCCTGGCCCTGCTGGCCAGCAGCGCATTGACGGAGGCCTCCCCCTCCCCCGTGTTGGTGGGCCCGACTTCGGGATCGATGCCGTTGACGCCGATGAAGGCGATGTCCAGCACCACCTTCTGCATGATGATGTCCGTATAGGGTCCCACCAGTTCATAGGACCGCGGGTTGAGGATTCCACCGGTCACCATCACCTTGATGTTGGGCCGTACGGCCAACTGGCCCGCGATGTTGATGGCATTGGTAACCACGGTGAGGGTGGGCTGGTTGGAGGGGGCGTTCAGGTCTTCCCGGGTGGCCAGGATCTGGGCGAGCGCTGTGCTGGTGGTCCCTCCGCACAGGCCAATCACAGCGCCGGGCCGGATCAGCGCCGAGGCGCACTGCGCGATTTGTTCCTTGGCTTCGGCGTGGTCGTCGCGGTTGTAGCGGCCGGGGAGGTCGTAGGCCAGGGCACCGGTGGTGGCGCCGCCGCGGGTACGCGTCAGCAGCCGGCGTTTGGCGAGGCTGTCCAGGTCACGCCGAGCGGTGGCCGGGGATACGTTGAGGGTGCTGACAATCTCGTCGACCTCCACCTGGCCGGTTCTGGCCAGCAGGTCAAGAATCGCGGTCAGCCGGTCAGTGCGCGTCATGCAAGCGGGGCCTTTCCGTACATCAGCCACCACGATCGATGACGTTTCCTGATTATAACTCAAGGAAAACAGTCAGGAACAATCAAAAAACGGTATGGACCTACCGCTCCCTGGCTCCGGCCCGCCACACAGCGTACGTTAATGGCATGCCGGGACGGTAAGCGAGATGCGTTGCGGACGGGGCGTTGAGCAGGTGCAGGTCGGCGCGGTGCCCGACGGCGATGGACCCCACGGCGCGTTCACCGTCCGCATCGCGCCCGCTTTCCTTGTGCAACGCCAGTGCGCCGCCATAGGTGGCGGCGCGGACGGCCTCATACACGCTCAGGTGCATCTGGAGGACGGCGGTGGTGACGCAGAATGCCATGGAACTTGTATACGACGTTCCGGGATTGCAGTTGGAAGCGAGCGCCACCTGCACACCGGCGTCGAGAAGCGTGCGGGCTGGGGCCAGCGGCTGGCGGGTTGAGAGGTCGCAGGCCGGGAGGCAGGTGGCCACAGTGCCCCGCTCGCCTGTGCCGGTGGCGGGGTCCCACCCGGACCAGGAAGCCGCAAGGGACTTCACGTCCTGCCCTGCCAGGTAGTTGACGTGGTCCACGCTGGCGGCCGCCATCTCCACGGCAAGCTGCACGCCGGGGCCCTCACCCAGCTGGTTGCCGTGCACGCGCAGGCCCAGTCCGGCTTCGCGGCAGGCCGTCAGCACGCGGCGGGACTGTTCGGCTGTAAACGCGCCCTCCTCGCAGAAAACGTCGGCCCACTGGACGTAGGGGCGGACGGCATCAAGCATCGGTCCGCAGACCAGGTCTGTGTACTCCTCCGGGTCCTGTCCGGCAGGAACCAAGTGGGCGCCCAGGTAGGTCACTTGGTCCGCCACGCCGGCGGCGATACGCGCGCTGCGGGCCTCGTTCCCGATATCCAGGCCGTAGCCGGTCTTCGTTTCCAGGTAAGTGGTCCCCTGCGAGACTGCCTCGGCAACCCGGCCCATGGCCAGGCGGGTGAGGTCAAAGTCCGACGTGGAACGCGTGGCGTTCATGGTGACGGCGATGCCTCCGGCAGCGTACGCCTCCCCCGCCATCCGTGCTTCGAATTCCGCGGTACGGTCCCCGGCGAACAGCAGGTGGCTGTGGGAGTCCACCCATCCGGGGAGCATGGCGCGGCCGCCGGCGTCGATGGCTTCGTCCGCCGCCGGGGCCTCGGCCGCGGCGCCGATCCACGAGATCCGTTCGCCCTCGACCACTACCGCCGCGTCCTTCAGGACCCGGTGTTCAAGGTCCTGGGTCATCAGCTCGGCAATATTGGTGATCAGGGTGCTCATTGAACCATTCTTCAGCGTCGGATGGACCAGCGGCTGGCAGCAAGGGCCCGCGCTGTCCGGGATTCCGGACCGTCGGCGGCGGCACCTCCGGACGCTCCCTGGCCGGCGAGGATCTGGTCAGCCGCCAGCTCAGCCATCGCAGCGGAGGTCTGGAAGCCGTAGCCGCCCTGCCCCACGAGCCAGTAGAAGCCGGGGGCTTCGGCATCGAAGCCCGCCACCGGAACCCCGTCGGCGGCCTCAGTGCGCAGGCCGGTCCAGGCGCGGCGGATTCCCGTGATCCCCAGGCTGGTGATGGAGTTCAGCTTTTCCACCAGGCGCTCCACGTCGCCTGGCCGGGGCCGCGCGTCCTCGGGGCCACTGGGCACGGTTTCGGACGGCGAAACCAGGACGTCGTCACCGTCAGGGCGGAAGTAGAAGGTATTGTCCGCGGCCGCCACCATCGGGGTGGCGGCAGGCAGGGGGCGTTCGACGGCGGCAATCGCCGCAGTGCGCCGGTACGGCTGCAGCCCCAGCTTCTCGACGCCGCTGATAACTGCGAGCTCATCAGCCCATGCACCGGCTGCATTGACCAGGACGCCGGCTTCAAAGCCCTCGGCCCCGGCACCTACCTGCCATCCGGAACCCAGCCGTTGCGCGGAATGCACCCGTGCGCCGGTGATGATATCGGCTCCGGCCTCGAGTGCCTGTTTGCGGTGCGTGTCCAGGAGCAGGGGCGCGTTGCAGCCAAACGAGCCAGTATCCAGTCCGGCGGCGGCGAAGGTTCCCGGGAGCAGGGCCGGGCACAGCTCAAGCGCGCGGTCAACGGCGATGGGCTGCATGTGCCCGCTGGATTCCGCGGCAACATCGGCCTCGGAGCCGATCAGCATGAAGCTGCGCGGCGTCAGGACCGGTTCCGGCAGTTCCGCGTCCCGCGCCGTGATCAGTTCCAGGGTCCGGAGCGTGAGTTCCTGCACCACGGGAGGGCCGTAGCTCGGGATCAGCTGCCGGGCGGAGCGGGAGGACGTGTGGTACGCCAGCTCCTGCTCCGCCTCCACCAGTGCCACGCTGCAGCGGCCGGCCAGCGCGGAGGCCAGGGACAGGCCGGCAATGCCGCCGCCCACGATCAGGACATCGTAATGTGCTGCCATCCGTCCATCCTTGCAGAGTTCGTGGCCGGTGGAACTTTCGTCAGGCTGCTGCTTCGGCGCGGCTGGCGACGAAGGCACGAACGCACGCTTCGACGTCGTCCGCTGAATGGGCGGCGGACAGCTGCACCCGGATCCTCGCGGCACCGCGCGGAACCACGGGGAAGCTGAAGGCGGTGACGAAGACGCCGTGCTGCAGCATCCGGTCGGCAACCTTGGCGGCCATCACGGCATCGCCGAACATCACCGGCACGATGGCGTGTTCGCCGGGCAGCAGGTCGAAGCCCTCCCCGGTCATGCGGCGGCGGAACAGTTCGGCGTTTTCGAAGAGACGGCGGCGCAGGTCGGCCGAGTTTTCCACCAGGTCCAGAGCCTTGAGGGTGGCGGCCACAATGGCGGGAGCCACCGAGTTGGAGAACAGGTAGGGGCGCGCCTTCTGCCGCAGCATGGCAATGATCTCCCTGCGGCCGGACACGTAGCCGCCTGACGCCCCGCCCAGGGCCTTGCCGAAGGTGCCGGTGTAGATGTCCACGCGGGAGGACACGCCGGCGTGTTCGGGGGTGCCCGCGCCGGTGGCGCCCATGAAGCCCACGGCGTGGGAGTCGTCCACCATCACCAGGGCGCCGTACTTTTCGGCGAGGTCGCAGATGGCCTCGAGCGGAGCCAGGTAGCCGTCCATTGAAAACACGCCGTCGGTGACGATGATCTTCCGGCGGGCGTCCTGCGCCTCCTGCAGGCGGGCCTCGAGCTCGGCCATGTCCTGGTTGGCGTAGCGGTAGCGGCGCGCCTTGCACAGCCGGATGCCGTCGATGATGGAAGCGTGGTTGAGGGCGTCCGAAATGACCGCATCCTCGGACCCGAAGAGGGATTCGAAGACGCCGCCATTGGCGTCGAAGCAGCTTGAGAACAGGATGGTGTCCTCGGTACCCAGGAAAGCGGAAACCCTGGCCTCGAGTTTGAGGTGCAGGTCCTGGGTTCCGCAGATGAAACGGACGCTGGCCATGCCGAAGCCGCGCTCGTCCATGGCGGCCTTGGCGGCATTGATGATGTCCGGGTGGTCGGCCAGGCCCAGGTAGTTGTTGGCGCAGAAGTTCAGCACGTCGGCACCCGGCGCGCCGATCTGTCCGGCGGTGATGTGGCTGGACTGCGGCGAACTGATGCTGCGTTCGGTCTTGTAGAGCCCGGCGGTGCGGATTTCCTCCAGCTCGTCGCGAAGCTGGTCCTTGATGGAGGTGTACATGGGTTTCCTTACAGTCGGGTCCAGTCGAGGACTACTTTGCCGCCCACGCCGCTGCGGGCAATGTCGAAGCCCTTCTCCCAGTCCGTGGCGGGAAGCGTGTCCGTGACCACGGCGGAGATGCCCGCATGGAGCACGGGGTTGGATGAGAGCATGGCGCTCATGGCGTACCAGGTTTCGTACATCTCCCGGCCATAGATGCCCTTCAGGGTCAGCATGTGGGTGACCACCTTGCCCCAGTCGATGATGATTTCCTGGCTGGGCAGCCCCAGCATGGCGATCCGGCCGCCGTGGTTCATGTTGTCGATCATCTCAGGCAGGGCGGAGGGGTGGCCGGACATTTCCATTCCGACGTCGAAGCCTTCGCGCATGCCGAGCTCGCGCTGGGCGTCGCGGACCCGGGTGGTGGAGACATCGATGGCGAGGTCGGCCCCGAGCTGCCGGGCCAGGTCCAGCCGGGGCCGGGAGACGTCGGTGATGGCGATCTTGCGGGCTCCGGCGTGGCGGGCGACGGCGACTGCCATCAGGCCAATGGGGCCGGCCCCGGTGATGAGGACGTCCTCCCCCACCAGCGGGAAGCTCAGTGCGGTGTGCACGGCGTTGCCGAAGGGGTCGAAGATGGCGCCAAGTTCGGGCGTGACGGAGGGGTCGTGGTGGACCCACGCGTTGGTCTCGGGGATCACCACGTACTCGGCGAAAGCCCCGTCGCGCTGGACCCCCACGCTGACCGTGTGGATGCACATCTGGCGGCGTCCTGCGCGGCAGTTCCGGCAAATGCCGCACACAACGTGGCCTTCCCCGGAGACCCTGTCGCCAACCTTGACTTCGCGGACGTCTTCGCCCACCTCCACCACTTCGCCGTAGAACTCGTGGCCGGCGATGAGGGGCGCTTCGATGATCCCCTGGGCCCAGGAGTCCCAGGACTGGATGTGCAGGTCCGTGCCGCAGATCCCGGTGGTCATGACCCGGATCTTCACGTCCGCCGGACCGGCCTCCGGCTCGGGCCTGTCGACGAGTTCGAAACCGGCCTGCGGGCCGGGCTTGTACAGGGCCTTCATTGGCGTCCTTACTTCTTGGCATTCAGATCTGGAGGTCTTGTCCTCCTCATTGAAGCCTCGGCGAAGCGTTAGCACAACAGGAATTTTCTCAATCAACGATTTAGGAATTGCTAATGATTAGACTGGCAGGGTGGAGATACATCAGCTGGAGATCCTGCGTGAACTGGGCGCCCTGGGGAGCGTGAAGGCCGTAGCAGACACCCTCATGGTGACCCCGTCTGCGGTCTCGCAGCAACTGGCCCACCTGCAGCGAACAGTCGAGGTGCCGCTGACACGCAAGGAGGGCCGGAACCTGGTGCTTACGGAAGCCGGCCAGGTGCTCGCCGACGCAGGCGCCGCCGTCGTCAGCGCCATGGCCGACGCCCGCGGAGCCCTGGGCACCTACCACCACTCGCCGGCCGGCCGGGTGACGCTCAGCGGCTTCCACAGTGCCGGGCAGGCGCTGTTCGCGCCGCTGGCGCGCATGCTGGACCGGCCGGAACACCCCCGGATCGAACTGTCCGATGAGGATGTTGCCCAGCAGGACTTCCCTGCCCTCACCGCCCGATACGACCTGGTCCTGGCGCACCGCATGGACCACAGTCCCCGCTGGCCCGCGGAACGTGTGGCCGTGATCCCGCTGGCGCACGAGCCCCTGGACGTGGCACTGCCCGCCGGCCACCCGTTGGCCCAAAAAGATACGGTCACGGCGGACGACGTCGGCGCCGAGGCCTGGGTGACCAGCCACCCCGGCTACTCCCCCGCCGATGTCCTGTCTGCCGTCGCTGCCGTGTCCAGCCGGGAGCCAAACATCGTCCACCGCATCAACGACTACTTCACGGTGGCGGCGCTCGTGGCCGCGGGCGGCGTGGTGGGGCTGCTGCCCAGGTACACGGCAGGGCCGGTCCTGAATCCGGGCATTGTGCTGCGGCCCCTGGAAGGCATCAGCACGCGCCGCAGGATAGACCTGCTGGCCAGGCCGGAAAACCTGAAACGGCGGGCGGTGGTGATGGTCTGCGAGGCGCTGGAGGACATCATGGCCGGGCTGGTGCGGCAGGGCTGACCTGGGCTCAACCCGCGCTGGAGGGGCAGCTCAAGGGGCAACCGGACGCTATGCCCCTTCGTCGTCCTGGTGGTTCCCGTTGCCCATCTTGTGTCCAAGGCCGTGGCCGCGTCCCAATCCAAGGCCAGGCCCGTCACCGGCACCCTTCACGATCCGTTTGGCTGCTGCCTTGTCCCCGTCCTTGGTGCCGGAGATGCGTACTGTGTCCCCGGCGGCGATGTCTGCGGTGGTTCCGTCCGTCGGCTTAAGCCGCTGGCCGTCGTCGCCTGTTGGAAACATGGTGATCCTGGTATCGGCGTTGACGGCGTAGGTCTGGGAGTAGCCGTCCTCGCTTTTGACGGTGATGGCCGAATCGCTGACCGATTCCACCGTCCCACGCTGTTCCAGGACGGTCTGGAACGTGCCGTCGGCGCTCTTGACCACGCCCTCGCCGTGGAGTGCCTGCGGACGTTGGGCCTTCTTGTCCTGCTTGTCCTGTTGGTCCTTCTTGTCCTGCTGGCCGGGTGCAGAGTCTTTGCCGGGTGCAGTGTCTTTGCCTGGTGCCGTTTGCGAGGGCGACGGCGTCGGCGTGCCCGTGGCGGACCACGCCAGGGCCGTCCCTGTACCCGTCAACGCCAGTGCCACTGCCCCGGCAAGCAATGCCTTGCGCGCCCTCATCGGTTCCCTTGCCACCATGGTTGTTCCTCCCGCACGCCGCCGGGGCACCAGCGCCCCGTGGGCTCAAGTGTAAGTCCGCCGCGGACGCGCAGCCACGGGTACTTTCAGCCGGCGGCACCTGAGTACTTAAAGCCCAACTGGGTCGCAGTTAATGTCGTTATCAGCGCTCAAAACGACATCTGCTGCGACCCAGTTGGGTATCGGAGTGCTAGACGGTGACGCCCAGCTTCTCCAGGATCAGTTCCCGGACTCGGGCGGCGTCGGCCTGTCCGCGGGTGGCCTTCATGACCCCGCCCACGATGGCGCCGATGGCCTGGACCTTACCGCCGCGGATCTTGTCCGCGACGTCGGGCTGGGCAGCGAGTGCGGCATCGATGGCTTCCAGGAGGGGGCCGTCGTCGGAAACCACGGCGAGTCCGCGCTTCTCGACGATCTCTTCGGGGGTGCCTTCGCCGGCGAGCACGCCGTCCAGCACTTCCGTTGCCATCTTGTTGTTGATCTTGCCGGCCTCCACCATGCGGTTGAGCTCCACGATGGTGGCAGGCTGGACGCCCAGCTGGCCGGGGTCGACGTCGGCGGCCTTGGCGCGGCCCACGATCTCGCCCATCCACCACTTGCGGGCCACGGACGCGGACGCGCCGGCCGCGATGGTTTCCTCGATCTCGTCCAGGACGCCGGCGTTCACCACGTCGCGGAATTCCAGGTCAGAATAGCCCCAGTCGGCCTTAAGCCGCTTGCGGCGCTCGGCCGGCGGTTCTGGCAGCGTGGCGCGCAGTTCCTCCACCCATTCACGGGACGCCACCACGGGGACCAGGTCCGGTTCCGGGAAGTAGCGGTAGTCGTCCGCGTCCGACTTGGGCCGGCCCGACGTGGTGGTGCGGGTGTCCTCGTGCCAGTGCCGGGTCTCCTGGACAACGGGATTGCCGGAGTCCAGGACGGCGGCGTGGCGCTGGATCTCGTAGCGGACGGCGTGCTCGACGGCGCGCAGCGAGTTCACGTTCTTGGTTTCGGACCGGATACCGAACCGTTCCCGGCCGTGCGGGCGGAGCGAGACGTTGGCGTCGCACCGCACGTTGCCGCGTTCCATGCGGGCATCGGAGACGCCAAGGTTCTTGACGATCTCGCGGATGGCGGCCACGTAGGCCTTGGCCAGTTCCGGGGCGCGGGAGCCGGCGCCCTCGATGGGCTTGGTGACGATTTCCACCAGCGGGACGCCGGCACGGTTGTAGTCCACCAGCGAAAAGTCGGCGCCGTGGATGCGGCCGGTGGCACCGCCCATATGGGTCAGCTTTCCGGCGTCCTCCTCCATGTGAGCGCGCTCGATCTCCACGCGGAACACGGTGCCGTCCTCCAGTTCCACGTCCAGGTAGCCGTCGTACGCGATGGGCTCGTCGTACTGGGAGGTCTGGAAGTTCTTGGGGGTGTCCGGGTAGAAGTAGTTCTTCCGGGCAAAGCGGCAGGATTCGGCGATCTTGCAGTTCAGCGCCAGGCCGATCTTGATGGAGGACTCCACCGCCGTCTTGTTGACCACGGGCAGCACGCCGGGCATGCCCAGGTCCACCTCGTTGACGTTGGTGTTGGGCTCGTCGCCGAAAACGTTGGGTGCGGAGGAGAACATCTTGGTCTTGGTGTTGAGCTCCACATGGACCTCAAAGCCCAGGACGGGGTCGTACTTCTCCATGGCCTCTTCGAAGCTCAGGATTGCCTCGGTGTTCATTATTTTGCCTCCTGGGCTTCGAGGGTACCGGCTGCGGCAAGGTCGGGAGCCTGGGCCAGCAGCGGGCCGCCCCACTTGGCTTCGAGCAGCGATTCCAGGACCGCGCCAACCCGGTAAAGGCGGGCGTCCTCGCGGGCCGGGGCCAGCAGCTGGATGCCGACGGGAAGTCCGTCCTCGTCGGCCAGGCCGCCGGGCAGTGACAGGCCGGGAACACCTGCCAGGTTGGCGGGGATGGTGGCGACGTCGTTCAGGTACATGGCCAGCGGATCGTCCAGCTTTTCCCCGAGCGGGAAGGCCGTGGTGGGGGCGGTGGGTGAAATCAGGACGTCGGCCTGTTCAAAGGCGGCGTCAAAGTCCCGCTGCACCAGGGTGCGGACCTTCTGGGCCGAGCCGTAGTAGGCGTCGTAGTAGCCGGCGGACAGGGCGTAGGTGCCCAGGATGATGCGGCGCTTGACCTCGTCGCCGAACCCGGCGGCGCGGGTGGCACCCATGACGCGTTCAATGGTCATGGGCCCGTCCTCGGGGAGGACGCGCAGGCCGTACCGGACGCCGTCGAACTTGGCCAGGTTGGAGGAGGCCTCGGACGGCATGATCAGGTAGTAGGCGCCCAGGGCGTACTGGAAGTTGGGGCAGGAGACCTCCACGATCTCCGCGCCGGCATCCTTGAGCAGCTCCAGGGCGTCGTTGAAGCGGTTTTCGACGCCGGCCTGGTAACCCTCGCCGTGAAGTTCCTTGATGATGCCGATCCGCAGGCCATCGACGTTGCCGGTCTTCGCGGCAGCCACGAGGTCTGCCAAGGGGTCCGGCAGCGACGTGGAGTCGCGGGGATCGTGGCCGCCGATGACCTGGTGCAGCAGGGCGGAGTCCAGCACGGTGCGGGTGACCGGGCCGATCTGGTCCAGCGAGGAGGCCATGGCGATGGCACCGTAGCGGGAGACGCTGCCGTAGGTGGGCTTCACGCCAACGGTTCCCGTGACGGCACCGGGCTGGCGGATGGAGCCACCGGTGTCCGTTCCCAGGGCGAGGGGCGCTTCGAAGGCGGCAACCGCCGCAGCCGAGCCACCGCCGGAGCCGCCGGGGATCCGGTCCAGGTCCCAGGGGTTGCGGGTGGGGCCGTAGGCCGAGTGCTCGGTGGAGGAGCCCATGGCGAATTCGTCCAGGTTGGTCTTGCCAAGGATGGGCATCTTCGCGGCGCGCAGGCGCTCCACCACGGTGGCGTCGTACGGGCTGTGCCAGCCTTCGAGGATTTTGGACCCTGCAGTGGTGGGCTGGCCGATGGTGACGATGAGGTCCTTGACGGCGATGGGGACGCCGGCCAGGACGTGCAGGGCCTGGGCCTCAGCACCGCCGGCGGCGCGGATGGCGTCCACCTCGGCGGCGACGGCGAGCGCTTCCTCGGCGTTGACGTGCAGGAAGGCGTTGACCTTGCCGTCGACGGCGGCGATGCGGTCCAGGTAGGCCTGGGTAACTTCGACGGCGGTGACCTCGCCGGCGTGGAGCTTTTCGGCCAGCTGCGCGGCGGACAGCCGGATCAGGGTGTCGGCGCTGGTGCCGGCGGTGTTGTGTTCAGTCATGGTTATGCCTCATCCAGGATGGCCGGGACCTTGAAACGGTTGTCATCGGAATCCGGGGCGCCGGAGAGTGCCTGTTCCGCCGTGAAGGTGTGTCCAACAACGTCGTCGCGGAACACGTTGGTGAGCGGAATGGGATGGGACGTGGCCGGGACGTCATCCCCGGCGGCCTCACTGACGGACTTGACCGAATCGACGATGACGGCGAGCTCGCCGGCCATCCTGTCCAGCTCTTGGGCACTCATCTCGATGTGAGCGAGCCGCGCGAGATGCGCGACGTCGTCACGGTTGATCGCAGCCATGGATCTCCCCTGCAAAGTTCGGATTGTTTTCCGATCCAGTCTAGTGCGGAAACGCAGATGCCCGTCTGACGGCCCCCAGCGGGCGTCAGACGGGCACCTTACTTACCCGGTCCTGCCTCGGGGACAGGAGCGCGGGCAGCTAAAGACTAACCGATACCAATGGCTCCAGTCAGCAGCCCGACGCCGAGCATTACCAGGGAGATGACGGCAGTGCGCCACAGGACCTTCTTGTGGTGGTCACCGAGGTCCACCTTGGCCAGCGAAACCAGCAGCAGGATGGCAGGGACCAGCGGGCTCTGCAGGTGGAACGGCTGGCCGGTGATGGAGGCACGGGCCATGTCAGCGGCGCCAACGCCGTAGTGGGCGGCGGTCTCGCTCAGCACCGGCAGTACGCCGAAGTAGAAGGCGTCGTTGCTCATGAAGAACGTCATGGGGATGCTCAGGATGCCGGTGATGACCGCCATGAACGGGCCCATGGAGGACGGGATGATCTGGACGAGCCATGCGGACATCGCTTCCACCATGCCGGTGCCCTTGAGGACGCCGGTGAGGACGGCTGCGGCCATGACCATGCTGACGACGGCAACGATGGAGGGGGCGTGGGCGATCAGCTGGGCGCCCTGGTCCTTGACCTTGGGGAAGTTGACCAGCAGGGCGACCGCGGCGCCCACCATGAAGACGAACGGCAGCGGGATGATGTTGGCTACGAGCACCACCATGACGGCGACGGTCAGGGCCAGGTTGAACCAGAACAGCTTGGGGCGAAGGGTGGAGCGGTTCGGGTCAAGGGCGGTGTCGGTGAGTCCGGCGCCGCTGTCCTCAAGGAGGGTGTCGGCGCGGTCCAGTACGGCCACGGAGGATCCTGCCGGGGAGCCGTCGACGGCGGGGGCTGCTCCGCCGGGGTTGCCCTGGCGTCCGCGGCCGGTTCCGGCACCCGTGCCGCCGGTTCCGCCGGCGGAGGCACCGCCGTCGGACATTCCGTCAAACCCTGCCGCCGTCTCCGGGACGCCCCAGATTTCCGGAGCGGTGGCACGGAGGCGGTTGCGCTCCTGCAGGCCCAGCAGCCAGGCGAAGGCGAACACGACCACCAGGCCGGCCACCAGGGACGGGATCATGGGGACGAAGACGTCATTGACGTCGATCTTCAGGGCGGTGGCGGCGCGGGCGGTGGGGCCGCCCCACGGCAGGATGTTCATGGTGCCGTTGGCCAGGCCGGCCACGCAGGTGAGGACCACGGGGCTCATCTTGAGGCGCAGGTAGACCGGCAGCATGGCGGCCGTGGTGAGGATGAACGTGGTGGACCCGTCGCCATCCAGCGACACGGCGGCCGCCAGGATGGCGGTGCCCAGGACAACCTTGGCGGGGTCGTTGCCCAGCTTGCGGAGGATGAACTTCACCAGCGGGTCAAAGAGCCCGACGTCGATCATCAGGCCGAAGTAGATGATGGCGAACATCAGCAGCGCCGCGGTGGAGGTCATGGACTTCATGGAGTCCATCACCATGTTGCCGATGCCGAGGCCGGCGCCGGCAAAAAGGCCAAAAACAGTAGGGACAATGATCAACGCCAGCACTGGCGTCAACTTCTTCGTCATGATCAGCACCATGAATACCGCGATCATGGCGAATCCAAGTATTACCAGCACAGCCGGCTCCTTCTTGTGAACAGCACCACAGCGTTGTGATGCGTGCTACAGACTGTAGGGTGGCGTCCGTCACGGCAGTGCCTTTGGCTCAATTGATTGGCATACTGCTTATTGGGAGCATTTTGCTCATTGTGCTCACGGGCCTGATGCGCTGAAACCACCGGCTCGGCCGCACCCGCATCCTACGCAAGAACACCCCTGCCAATACACTGCCAATACACCGTCAAGGAGGATGAATGCAGCGTTCCGCACCCCGGCCGCCGCTGCGGTTTTCCACCCAGACGCTGCTGCTGCAGCTGGCGGTGGTGCTGCTGGTGGTGCTGCTCAGCGCCACCGTGCATGCCTGGCTGACGTACGACCGGGTTGGCAGCGACGCCGAAAACCAGGCCCTGACGCTGGCGCGCACCGTTGCCTCGGATCCGCAGGTCAGGGCCGACGTGCTGGCCATCAGTGAACAGCCCGGCACTCCCCCGCCCGGCGAGCTTCTGGCCGGGCCGCTCCAGTCAGCAGCCGAGGCAGCGCGGACCCGGACCGGAGCGCTGTTCGTGGTGATCACCGACGAAACCGGGATCAGGCTGGCCCATCCCGATCCCCAGCGGCTGGGTGAGAAAGTCAGCACGGACCCGTCCGAGGCGCTGTCCGGCCAGGAAATCACCACCCGGAACACCGGAACCCTGGGCCCCTCCGCGGGCGCCAAGGTTCCCGTGTATGCGCCCGGCAGCACCACGGTGGTGGGTGAGGTGAGCGTGGGCTACTCCATGGAGACGGTGGCCCAGAGCGTGGCCCGCGACATCGGGCCGGTGGCGCTGACGGCCGCGGGTGCCCTGCTGGCCGGGATCCTGGGGTCCTTCCTGCTGCGCCGCCGCCTGCAGCGGCTCACCCTTGGCCTGGAGCCGGAAGAGATCAGCACGCTGGTCCACGACCAGGTGGCGGTGCTGCAGGGCGTGGACGACGGCGTCATCGGCGTCAGTGCCGACGGCCGGGTGAGCGTCTTCAACGCCGCGGCGCAGCGCCTGCTGGAGTTGCCGGATCTGTCCGGCACCCGGTGGGAGGATGCCCCGGTTCCGGAGCAGCTGAAGTCCCTTACGCGGACCGCGGCCGGCGCTGTGGCAGTTCCAGGCGCTGTGGCAGTTCCAGGCGCCGCCGGTCCGGCCGTGGATGCGCTGGAACTGGTGGCCGGCGGCCGGGTCCTGGTGGCGAACGCCCGCAAGGCGCTGCACCACCGGGAGGACCTGGGCTGGGTGATCATGCTGCGGGACCGCACCGAGCTGCAGCAGCTGACCCGCCAGTTGGACGCCGTGGGAACCATGTCCACCGCACTGCGTGCCCAGCGGCACGAGTTCGCCAACCAGCTGCACACCCTGGCCGGCTTCCTGGGCATCGGGCAGCACCAGGAGGCACGGGACTACCTTGCCCGGTTGGCCGCCACCGGTCCGCTGAAGTTCCCGGTGGACCAGGCGGAACTGTTACAGGACCCGTATCTCCAGGCCTTCGTCGGCGCCAAGGGCGTGGAGGCGGACGAGCGCGGCGTTGCGCTCCGCATCGGCCCGGAGACCCTGGTCAGGGGGCAGGTCACCGAAGCCCAGGACGTGACCACGGTGCTGGGCAACCTGATCGACAACGCCGTCAACGCCGCCGTTGCCGGGTCATCAACGGAGCGCTGGGTTGAGCTTGAGGTCCTGGATGAGCCGGCCGACGACGGCGGAACGCTGCATATCGTGGTGGCGGACTCGGGTGACGGGCTGGCAGAAGGCACAGACGCGGAGGGCGTGTTTGCCGAGGGTTTCACCACGGCCTCCGGCCCTGTCCGGGCAGGTGGCGGACAGGGCTTCGGACTGGCTCTCGCGCGCCAGCTGGCACGGCGCCGCGGCGGCGACGTGAAAGTGCTGGAGCGCGGAACCAAGGGCGGGCCGGGCGCCGTGTTCATGGCGACCCTTCCGCAGACGACGGCGGGAAAGCCCGCCGCCGCAACCCCGGGGGCAGCCGGAAAGGATGAGAATGGCTGACGATTTTCGGGTCCTGATCGTGGACGACGACTTCCATGTGGCCAAGCTCCACGCAACGTATGTCGACTCGGTGGCAGGGTTCCTGGCGCTGGCGCCCGTGGGCACTGCCTCCCTGGCACTGCAGGCCATCCACAGCCTGCGGCCGGACCTGGTGCTGCTGGACGTGTACCTGCCGGATGCATCGGGCCTGGACCTGCTGCAGCAACTGGATGTGGACACCATCATCCTCAGCGCCGCCTCCGATGCCTCGTCCCTCCGGGTGGCGTTCCGCCGGGGAGCGCTGGGATACCTGCTCAAGCCCTTCACTGCGGAGTCGCTGTCCCAGCAGCTGCGCTCCTATGCCCGGTACCGGCGCCTCCTGGGCCAGCCGGGGGCACTGGACCAGGAGGCGGTGGAACGTGCAAAACGTTCCCTGATTCCGGGTGATGTCACGCCGTCGTCGAAACCCCGCTCCGCCACCGAAGCGGCAGTGCTGGAGTCCCTGGCCCCCGGTGAGCAGTACTCGGCCGCGGAAGTGGCCTCCCGGGTGGGCGTCTCCCGGGCAACCGCCCAGCGGTACCTGTCCTCCCTGGCCGACGACGGCGCGGTGGACATCCAGCTCCGCTACGGCACCACCGGCAGGCCGGAACACCGGTACGGCCTGCCGGCGCGGTAATCCAGGGAGAGCGTCAGGCAGCTTTCTGGGCGACGAGTTCGATCTCGACAAGCATCTTCGGATCCAGGAACGGCAGCACGTGGACCAGGGAGAGGGTGGGGCGGATGTCACCGAACACCTCGCCGTGCGCCCGGCCGGCCTCTTCCCATTTGCTGATGTCCGTCAGGTACAGCTTGGACTGCACAACGTCCTCGTAGCCGAAGCCGGCGTCGGCCAGGACCTTGCCGAGTTTCTGCAGGATGTACTGGGTCTGGGTGTAGAAGTCGTCCCCCACGATCCCGTCGTCACCGCTTGCCGCGGTTGCGGAAATGTAGAGGGTGTCGTCCACCTGGACGGCACGGGAGTAGCCGAGGGTCTGTTCCCAGACGGATCCGCTGCCGAAGGTTTTGCGCATGGGTGGCCTTTCAAAGCTGGAATGGGTCGCCACCACTGTAGGGCTGCTACAGGTCGCGCCGGTAAACCAGCAGTTTTGTGTCGGTTCCGGGAACGAACCAGTCCCGTTCAGCCACCCGGTGGAAGCCGGTCCTGCGGTACAGGCCGTGCGCGCTTTCCCAGTCTTTCCCCGTGGTCAGGGCCACCGCGCGGATGCCTGGAAGGGTACGGGCATAATCGATGATTGCCTCCACCATGGCCCGGCCGGCGCCGCTGCGCTGGACGGCAGGGTCCACTACCAGCATGCGGAATTCCAGCTCGTCCGGCAGGGCAATGTCCGCGTAGGGTTCCCCGGCGAGCGCCAGCGTGACGGAGCCGATGACGGTTCCCTCCCGTTCGGCTACCCAGATGGTGGCCTGTTGGGCCCGTTCAGCAACGTCCATGATCTTGACCATGTACGGATGGGCGGGGTCGTCGAAGTAGCCTGCGGAGAGATAGGAGTCGCCGGTGATCCGGGCGATGGCCGGGAAGTCGGCTTCGACGGCGGGACGGATGGTTGGCTGCTGCTGCACCCGTCAATGGTAGTGGCGGCCCGGCCCCGGTTCCGGCGGAAACGCGCTTTCCGTGATCGAACTATCAGAACCGGTGAGCGGTACCAGTGCAGTACCAGTGCAGTACCAGTGGGCAGTGCCGGTGTTGCAGTGCCGGTGTTGCAGAGCCAGTGTTGCAGAGCCGGCCCGGCTTCCCGCGCCGCCTAGAGCGGAAACTTGCCGCTCAGCTCCAGGCTGGCCGCGCACGTCCAGGCGTCGAGCCGCTCCTCATCGGTGGGACCGCCGTCGAGCGGGCTGGTCAGGCGTGGCCTGCGCACCCAGCAGCCGGCTTCCTCCGCGATCAGCGCCCCGGCCGAGAAATCGTGCTCGTTCAGGCCCCTCTCGCCGTAGGCGTCATGCGTTCCGTCCGCCACCATGCACAGGTCCAGGGCCGCGGAACCAAGCCGGCGGACATCGGCAAACCCATCCATCAGGGTGGCGAAGGCGGCAGCCTGCTGGGAGCGGATGCCGGGTTCGTAACTGAATCCGGTGGCCAGGATCTGCCCGGTCCGGCCCGGGACCGGGCCCTCAAGCCTGGTGGTGGTTCCGCGCTCCTCCAGCCAGGCACCCCGGCCGCGGGCGGCGTAGTAGATCCGGCCCAGCGCCGGGGCGTTGACCACGCCGGCCAGCCAGGCGCCGTCGGAGTCGGCAACAGCCACGGAGGTGGCGTAGTAGACGATGTTGCGGATGAAGTTGGTGGTGCCGTCCAGCGGATCGATGGACCAGCGGTAGCCGGTGGGATCGGCGGGGCGGGTGGTGCCCTGTTCCTCGCCGGTGATGCTGTCCCCCGGGCGGGCCGCGGCAATGACGTCCCGCACCGCGTTTTCGGCGGCGACGTCGAAGGCCGTCACCCAGTCCCCGGCCGCCCCCTTGTTGCTGGCGTCCAGCGCGTTGCCGTCCCGGCCGGAAAGGACCCTGGCGCCAGCCGCGGCGGCCCGTTTGGCGACCTCCAGCAATTCCGAAGCGGACGTCATGCGTTCTCCTCCACTGCGGCCGGTACGGCCGCTTCCCCGTTGGCGTCCCCGTCCGCTCCCGGCGCTGCCGCATCCCCCAGGGCTGCCGCATCCCCCAGGGCTGTCGCATCCCCCAGGGCTGCCGGGCCGCCGTCGAGCAATTGCCGGAACCCGTCCTCGTCCAGCACTGGAATCCCCAGCTGCTCTGCTTTGTCCAGCTTGCTGCCGGCACTTTCGCCGGCCACCACGTAACTGGTGTTTTTCGAAACGGAACCGGCCGCCTTTCCGCCGCGGAGCAGGATGGCCTCCTTGGCCTCGTCGCGGCTGAAGTTGGGCAGCGAGCCGGTGACCACCACCGTCAGCCCTTCGAGCGTGCGCGGCATGGATTCGTCCCGTTCGTCCTCCATGCGCACCCCGGCGGCGGCCCAGCGGTCGATGATTTCAAGGTGCCAGTCCTCCGCGAACCATTCCTTCAGCGCGGCGGCGATGGTGGGACCCACGCCGTCCACATGGGCCAGCTCCTCCTCCGACGCTGCCCGGATGCGGTCCATGGAGCCGAACGCCTGGGCCAGGGCCCGGGACGCCCGCGGGCCCACGTGCCGGATGGACAGGGCAACCAGCACCCGCCACAGGGGCTGGGTCTTGGCCTTTTCGAGTTCCTTGAACAGCTTCTGCGTGGTGGCGGTGGGCCTGGACGGCGACTTGGCCGTGCCCTTGCTGAAGAAGTACGGCACCAGCTCGTACTCGCCGGTGGGAACGCCCTTGGTTTTCTTCTCCCTCCGGATCCGGACGCCGGCCAGGTCCTCGGGGGTGAGGTCGAACAGTCCGGCTTCGGAGGCCAGGGGCGGAACATCGGGTTCGGCCGGCTGGGTCAGCGCAATGGCCGCTTCCCAGCCCAGGGCCTCGATGTCGAAGGCGCCACGGCCCGCTACGTGGAACACCCGCTCACGAAGCTGCGACGGGCAGGACCTGGCGTTGGGGCAGCGGACATCCACGTCCCCCTCCTTGGCCGGGGCCAGCGGAGTACCGCAGGATGGACATTCGGTGGGCATCACGAAATCCCGCACGGGCGGGTCCTGCTGGTCCCGGAGGGCCAGCACCGGGCCCACGATTTCGGGGATGACGTCGCCCGCCTTCCGCAGGACCACGATGTCGCCGATCTTGACGCCTTTGGCCTTGACCACGTCCTGGTTGTGCAGGGTGGCCATTTCCACCGTGGAGCCGGCCACCTTGACCGGCTCCATGACCCCGTAGGGGGTGACGCGGCCGGTTCGGCCCACGTTGACCTGGATGTCCAGCAGCTTGGTGTGGACTTCCTCCGGCGGGTACTTGTAGGCCACGGCCCAGCGCGGAACGCGGGTGGTGTTGCCCAGGGCCCGCTGGGTGGCAAAGTCGTCCACCTTGATCACGATGCCGTCGATTTCGTGGAGCAGCTTGTGGCGCTGGTCCCCGTAGCGCTTGATGAAGCCAAGGACGTCTTCCCTGGTCTCCAGCACCTCGAAGTACGGGCTGACCGGCAGGCCCCACTCCTTGAGCAGCCCGTATGTTTCCGACTGGCTGCCGGCCGCGAGCCCCTCGCGGGCGCCGATGCCGTGGACGAACATCTTCAGCGGCCGCTTGGCCGTCTCCGCGGGGTCCTTCTGCCGCAGGGAGCCGGCGGCCGCGTTGCGGGGATTGGCCAGCGGTGCCTTGCCGGCTTCGATCAGGGCCTCGTTGAACTCCGCGAACGCCTTGGAGGGGATGAAGACCTCCCCGCGCACCTCCATTTCGGCGGGGAAACCGCTGCCGCGCAGTTCCTGCGGGATTTCCTTGATGGTGAGCAGGTTGTGGGTGATGTCCTCGCCCGTGGTTCCATCGCCGCGGGTGGCAGCCCGCACCAGTCTGCCGTCGCGGTACAGGAGGTTGACAGCAAGGCCATCGATCTTGAGTTCGGTAAGCCAGGCTGCCTTGGTGCCGCCGTCCCCGATTTTTTCGATGCTGGCCTCGGCCCGGTTGAGCCAGGCCTCAAGCTCGTCCAGCGAGAAGACGTCTTCCAGGCTGTACATCCGCTGCAGGTGCTCCACGGGCGCGAAGGCGGCGGATACTTCGCCGCCCACTTCCTGCGTTGGCGAGTCGTTGGCCACCAGTTCCGGGTGCAGCGCCTCGATCTCCTCGAGGCGGCGGAAGAGGGTGTCGAACTCGGCGTCCGAAACCAGGGGTGCGTCCTCCTGGTAGTACGCGAACCGGTACTTCCGCACCAGGTCCGCGAGGTTTTCGTATTCCTCGCGGATGGCTTCGGTGGGAACGGCTTCGGGCTCGTGTGGTTCCGCGGTTCGGGTGGCGGTCTGTTCTGCGGGTCCTGGTCCTGTGCTCACAGACCTATCTTGCCTTACACCTGCGACAGCCAGCGGGCAGGGCGGCGTGAACGCTGTCAGTGCGAGCGCAGCCGGTTCCGGTTTCGGTTCCACCAGGCGAAGGCGCCCGCGGAAACGCCCACCAGCAGCGCTCCAAGGGCGATGGGCAGGAGCGCAGGTCCGCCGGGGCCCTCGTCACGGGCAGGGGCAGCAGCGGCAGCCATCCGGGCAGGCCCGGCAGTCCGGTTGACCGGGCTGTTCCAGTCCACCCCGCTGGAGGGGCCGGTCGGCGGCCGGTAGCCGGCAGCGGGTGACGTGGTTCCGGTGGCGGACCCATCCGGGAGTTCCGCTGCCGTGGCGGGAGGCCCGGCCGGTTCGGGAGTGCCTGCCTGCGGCTGCGCGGCTGGCTCCGTTGGCTGCGGCTGGAGTGGCTGGGCGGGAGGCTCGGCGGGTGGCGCCGGTTGGGCCGGCGGCTGGGCAGCCTCCTTGGATTTGCGGGGCCGGCCGGGGTCGGGGTTGTCGGCAAGGATGGGCACGCAGACAAGACCGCAGTCTGGTGGGGCCTGGGTGCCTGCCGTCGGAGAGGGGTCCGCGGTTGCAGCCAGCGCGGGACCGGAGGGGAACAAGCCGAGGGCCAGGGCAAGGACAGCTGCTGATGCCGTCGTCGAAACAGTGCGGAGGATCGGGGCGGACGGGGTCATTGCTACCTTTCGATGCGCGCAGTCCCCCCACCGCGGCTTTCTGGTGTCCCCGGTAGTCTTCTACAACGTCCTGCGGGGCCGCAAATCCCGACGGATCGCGGCCCCCGCATTCATCGGCGCTGTTCAGTCCCGGTTTTCGGGCGGGAGCGCCACCTGGATTTTCCGTGCCTTGCCCCGCCCCACCACGTACCCGCGGCCCGGAATGAAGTCCGGGCTGACCCGGCCCAGGGACGTGTTGAGCAGGCTGTCGCCCTCAATATCCCCCGGGTTCAGCAGCAGGCCGCGGCGGCCCGATTTGAAGGGCTGGGCAAGCTGCCAGGCGGAGGACCAGGTGGAGGATTCGGACTCGCCGATGACCCATTGGTCTGCTTTGAGGGACGCCGTCACCAGCTGCGCCATTCCTGACTCGGCGATGGTGTCGGTGAACTCGGTGAGGCCCTCGATGAAGAAGGCCACGGTGCCAGGGTTTCCGGTGGAGTGCTCCACCAGGTCCTCCACCACTTCGGCGACGTCGTCCGGGCCCACCACGGCGCGGTTCCAGATGGGGAGGGACGCGACGGCGGACCGGCGGGACCCGAGGTAGACCAGTTCCGTGGCGGGATTGGACCGGCGCAGCGCGTAGGCCAGGGTGACCAGCGCCACGGTGCGCCCCGAGCCCGGCGGCCCGGCCAGGAGCAACGGTCCGCGCGCCATGAGTTCGGCCGGTTGCAGGGACTCGTCGTCCACTCCAATAACGGGCAGGTCGGGGCTGCCGGCCGGCAGGACATCCAGGTCCACCTGCTCGGGGAGACGCTCAATGCCCGGGGCGGTTTCCAGGCCCTGCCGCTGCATGGCTTCGCTGAGCTTATGGACCTCGCGGGCCTGCAGGGCCAGGTTCGAATTGCCGCCCAGGACGGCCAGCTGGACTTCAAGCCCGTCCAGCAGCCCACGGCCCGGGGGCGACGTGGCCGTGAGGACATCCCTGGGAACATCCATGGAAATGTAGTCGTCCTCAGAGGACAGGCGCAGGACCAGGCGGCGCTGGATGGAGGCGAGCAGGGACGCGGGGACGGCGTTGGGCCGGTCCCCGGTCACCACCAGGTGGATGCCCAGGGTCCGGCCGTCCGTGGCCAGCTGCAGGAAGATGTCCCAGAGCCCGGAAAGCTTGCTGTGCTCGTACGCCTCGCGGAAGGCTGACATGCCGTCCACCAGCACGAAGATCCGCTTCTCGTCCGGCCGGTTGGCCAGCCTCCGGTACTCCACGATGGTGGAGGCGCGCACCTCGGCGAACTGCGCGGAACGCAGCTCGGCGATGTCCCGGAGGAGGCGCAGCAACCGCCCGACGCGTTCGACGTCGTCGCCATTGATGATCTCCCCCACGTGCGGAAGCTCCTCAAGCATCCGCAGCCCGGAAGAGCCGCAGTCGATGCCGTAGACGTGGACGGGGCCGCCGCGCGGGGTGACGGCCGCGGCAATCGCGATGCCGCGCAGGGCGGCGGACTTGCCGGAACCACCGGTGCCGTAGATGGCCATGTTGCCGTCGCGGTCAGGCTCGTAGAAGACGGTGGGCTGATCCTGGTGGACGGGGTCGTCCGCGACGCCCAGCAGCAGCTGTTCGTCGGTGCGGGGGTTGGGCAACTTGGAGAAGTCGTAGGTCTTGGCCAGCTCGTCCAGCCATGGTTTCCGCGGCGGCCGGATGGCCAGGGTGTCCGCCGCGTGCACGATGGTGGAGGTCATCCTGGCGATGTCATTGGGACCGGCCGGTTCCGGGGCCGCAGGCTTTTCGGGTGCCGGCGCTTCCCAGCTGGGACCGGAGCCGAAGGCCATCTCCACGATGTCGATCTGGGGGCGCTGCGGTTTATCCGTGGTCCAGCCGCCGGCGTAGCCGGTCTGGAATCCCTGGATCCGTCCGGGCCCGGTCTTGGCGGCACCGCGGCCCGGGATGGCGGGGTCGAAGTAGGCAGCATCCGGCACCCCCAGGATGTCGGTGGCGTCGTCCTCGTCGGCCATGCGCAGCGCCACCCGCAGGTTGGTGTTGGCGCGCAGGTTGTCCTTGATGACGCCCGCCGGCCGCTGGGTGGCCAGGATGAGGTGCAGGCCCAGGGAACGGCCGCGGGCGGCGACGTCCACCACCCCGTCCACGAATTCGGGCACGTCGTTGGCCAGCGCGGCGAACTCGTCCACGATGATCACCAGGTACGGCGGCGCCTCCGGGTCCGCCTCCCGCTGCAGGGCCAGCAGGTCCTTGGCCTTCTTCCGGTTCAACAGCTGCTCGCGGTAGTGCAGCTCCGCGCGCAGGGATGTGAGGGCCCGCCGCACCAGGTGCGGGGAAAGGTCCGTGACCAGGCCCACCGTGTGTGGAAGGTTGATGCAGTCGGCAAACGCCGCTCCGCCCTTGTAGTCCACGAAAAGGAAGCTGACCCGGTCCGGGCTGTAGGCCGCAGCCATGCCCATGACCCACGACTGCAGGAACTCGGACTTGCCGGCACCGGTGGTGCCGCCCACCAGGGCGTGCGGTCCTTCGTTCTTCAGGTCCAGGTACAGCGGCTCGATACCCTTGGATCCCACCAGCGCCCTGAGGGTTCCGTTGTCCTTGCGGTTGGCCACGGCGGTGGCGTGCAGGGAGTTGTTTTCCGTCCAGCGCTCCACCACGGCCTGCGGATTGTCCAGGAAGTCCTTGCCGATCAGGGCCGCATAGGACACCGCGCGGGGCAGGTCGGAATCGTCATTGACCGGCTTGCCCACGTCAACCACGGGCGCCAGCATCCGGGCCAGCTGTGCTGCGAGCTCCGCGTCCACGCTCTCGCAGCTGACCGGGTAGGTGTGGCGGCCCAGCCGGACCTGGCCGGTGGTGGTGCCATGGTCGCCGTCCACCACCATGAAGTCACGGCAGGCAGCCGGGAGTGACTGGATGTCAGTGGCCACCCACAGGATGTGCACGCCGGAGTCGGGACCGCGTTCGGCCAGCCGGGTCAGGCGGCCGCGGTCCACCGGGGCGTCGTCCTCCACGATGACCAGCACGGAGGGAAGGACCGGCTCTTCGGGCTCATGCTTTACGGGGTCGATGCCGGGGCGCAGGTCCGGGCCTGACCGTTTGGCCGCCGCCTCCCGGGCGTCGACCAGGTCCTCGAGGCGGGCCAGCAGTGAGGAGCCGCCGGCCGACCCCGCGGCAAGGTGGTCCCCGCCCAGCGGGCTGTGGCCCGAGCCTACGTGCGGCAGCCACTGCAGCCAGTTCCAGCGCTCCCGCGACTGGGCGGACGTGATGGCGGTGAGGACCACCTCGGCCGGGGAATGCAGTCCCACCAGCTGCAGCACCATGCCACGGGCCACGTCGTCCACCAGGCCGCGGGCGCCGGCGATCCCCAGCGCGCCGGAGGTGCGCAGCTGGGACACCACGGGGACGCCTTCGATCCCGCTGAACTGCTTGATGCAGTCCTGGATTTCGCGGCTGTACTGGACCTCGGTGTCGTTGCTGGAGGGCTCTTCCAACGGGATGCGGGACGGGGCGGTCCCCAGCCCGAACCGCAGGCCGAGGAACGACGGGTGTTCCGGCCGGTGCGTCCACAGCAGCGGCCCCAGCTTGTAAATCGCGTCCACCGTGTCGCTGACGGACGGCGCTTCCTGCAGCCGGACCGCGCGTTCCACCTGCTGCAGTTCCGTAAGGTCCTGCCGGAATGCGGCCATGGCGGCGCGGAACTGCTTGAGCTGCTCCTTCTGCTGCTTCCGGGTCCGCATTGTCTGGTCCACGTGGTGGCCCACGATGAACAGGGGCATCATCAGCATGAACACCATGGAGAGCACGTTCTGCGTGACCGCGAAAATGACCGCGCCCATCATCAGCGGTGCCACCAGCATGATGTAGGGGAAGGGATGGTCCTCGGGGCGCTTGGGCCCGGCAGGAAGAACCCGCTTGGGGACGTCGAAGCGGGGCACCACCCGCGGGGAGCGGTTGAAGTCCACCAGGGGCGACGTCGGCGCTGCCGCATGGTTGTGGCCCAGCGGCACCACGGTGACGGTGGTGTCACCCAGGGTCACCGTGTCGGAGGAGTTCAGCGTGGCCCTAGTGACGGGCAGCCCGTCCATCAGCAGGCCGTTGGCGGAGTTGGTGTCAACGATCTCGATGCCTTCGCCTACCGTGATCCGGGCGTGCCGTTTGGAGGTCAGCGGATCCGTCAGGCGGATGTCCACGTCCCGGTCCCGGCCAATGTAGCTGGTGCCGGTGGGCAGCGAGAATTCGCGCCCGGCGTCGGGCCCTGACAACACGCGCAGGGTTGCGGCGGCCGGTCCCCGGTTGGCCCCGGGTTCGTGGAACTGCCCACTGACCTGGGCCAGCGATACCACCGAGCCGGGGCGCAGGCCTGATTCGAGGAGGTTGTCCTCCCGGGCCAGGATGTTCCCGCTGATGCCGGCACCCACGAATGCTTCATCGATCCGCAGCGAAAGGTTGTCCGGCGCGGGGGTGCCTTTACGGGCGGGGTCCGCCGTCCACAGCACGGTGGCGATGTCGGCCACGGTGGCCATGCCGTCCACCGTGACGGCCAGGTCCTTGGCGTCGGCGGGTTCGCGGCGGAGTGTCAGCCGGATCCTCATCCTTCGTCCACGCCCCTCATCTTCTCCAGCAGGTACAGGTCATCGGGTGTCACCAGGTGAGTGGTGACGGCGTGTTCAACCAGGCGTGCCCGGCGGTTGGTTGCCAGCTTGCCGCCGCCGCCGCGCAGTCCCGCCACGCCCACCCGGTCCAGCTTGTCGCAGACGTTGTCCAGCTTGCGGTTGAAGCGCGTCAGTGCCCAGCCCAGGGTCTTGGCGGCCGCCGCGGAGGACGGGATGGTGCTGAAACCGGTGCCCTCACGCCGGAGCACAGGCTCGGCGAGCGCCACGATCAGCGCCTTCTGCGCGTCCGTGAAGACCACGGGGCCGATGGTGGTGTCCCCGTTGCCGGCTTCTTCGCGGGCTTCCTGCCGGAAAGACGGCGTCTTCACGTGCACGGCGAACTCGTAGGTGGTGGGCCCCGCCGTGAAGATGACATTGGTGTGGCTGAACACCAGCGGAATCCGCGCACCGGGTGACAGCCAGGCCTGCATGCCGCCGGAGGCGTCAGCCACGGTGGCGGAGAGCATGCTGCCCACGTTGCTCAGCCACCAGATGCCGTCGTAGCGGGCGACCTGCAGGAACTGCCGGTGCAGGTACGGGTTGTCGTCCACCTCAAGGTCGCCTTCACGGCCGATGTTGAAGATGTCCTCATCCGATGGCTCGTACCATTCGCCACAGAAATCTATTGCTAGATCCCCCATGATCTGTGCCTCCTCAAGGCAGAACTGTTGCGGTAGTCGGAGTGGTGGTGTTGCCGTGAAACCGGCAGTGCGGGACGTTCATTGGCCGGTGCAGGCGATGGAACCGGACCCCAGCGGTGAGAACGCACCGTCCGAGCGGACGATCATGACCTGGATGCAGGTTTGCCCCGACGGGTTGGGCCTGAGCCGGACGGGCGCCTGCGCGATGGATTGGTAGTCGCCGCCCCCACCGATGGTATAGACCCTCCATTTGTAGGTATCGCCCGGCTTGGGCTCGGGGTTGTTCCAGTAGAAGGATGCCTCGCCGTTGGTGTCGACCGTTCCGGCCAGGCCTTCGACATCGGGCACGGTGCCACTGTCCAGGGCGTCCGCAGGGGGTTTGCTGGCCTGCTGGGTTTCCACCGCCTTGGGGGTGCCTGTCGTCGTGTTGGCCACCACGATGCCCACCACAGCCGCCAATACCAGGAGGGTGCCGCCGGCGATTGCGAGCCAGAGGTTGCGTTTGCCGTGGTCGGCCTTCGGAACCGCTTGCGGCTCGTCCGCCTTCACCGCCCGCTGGACTGTTGCGTCCACGGTGTAGCCCGTGTCCTGCGTTCCTCCTGTGCCCGTGACGGGTGCACCGTAGTTGGCCGTCCCTGTGCTGCCACGCAGGACGGTGGACTGCGCCCACTCCCCCTGGCCGGCGCCGTCGTCCGTGGCTGCCGCCGGAGCAGCCGCCCCGGTGGCCGCCGCCCACGTGGTGCGGGCCGGAATCTGCGGCACTGCCGGGGCAGGCTGCCATTGGCTGGGGCTGGCGGGAGCAAAGTGCGACGGCGGGAGGGCGCCGCCCCCGGGCCCCGTCGCGTCAGTCCCGGTGCCGGTCGGGTTGGGGCGGGTGCGGGCAGGGAACGTGGGTGCGCTGCCGGTCCGCTCCGGATCGATGGCAGCAATGCTGCGGACGCGCGTCTCCTCGGTGCCGTCGTCCGGGTGGCCCTCCTCCTGCTGCGGCTCCTCCAGGACCTCGAAAGGCGTGACGGAAAGGTTGAGCTCGGCCTGGATGCGCTGCAGGGCCAGGGCGAAGGCGTGGGCCGAGGAGTACCGGGACTGGGGCGATTTGGCCATGGCGGTTGCCAGGGCCAGTTCCAGTGATTCCGGCACATCGGCACGGCCCAGCCGCGGCAGCGCCATGTTGCTGATCCGGTTGATCAGTTCGCGCTGCGAGTTGTCCGCGCCCGGCATCACGAAGGGTGAACGTCCGGCCAGCAGGGTGTACAGCGTGGCGCCGAGGGCCCACACGTCCACCATGACGCCGTCAACGCCGCCGTCCCGGAACTGTTCGGGCGGGGACCAGGGAATGGACATGCCCGAATCGTCATCAGAATCCCCGGCCAGGGTGCCGGAGATGCCGAAGTCGGTGAGGGCAGGACGGTTGTAGTCCGTCACCAGGATGTTGGCGGGCTTGATGTCGCGGTGGGCGATGCCGGCGCGGTGGGCGGTTTCGACGGCGGAGGCCACCTGGATGCCGACCGCCAGGACCTCGTCAACGCTGAAGCGCTGCCGCCGGTAACGCACGTCCAGGCTGGGCCGGGAGCAGTACTCCATGGCCAGGTAGGAGTGCCCGTCATCGGTGACTTCCGCTTCGAAAATGGTGACGATGTATGGGTGCGAGGACAGCTGGGCCATGAGGTTGGCCTCGGACTCGAACCGCCGCCGCGCGCCCTCTGTCTTGAGGTCCGAGAGCAGCACCTTGACGGCGACTTTCCGGCGCGGCCTGTCCTGTTCGTACAGGTAGACGTCGGAAAACCCGCCGGAGCCGAGCAGGCTGATGTAGGTGAAGCCCTGGATGCGGGGCGGCGGCGCAACGGGCCGTTTGGAACTCAAGGAATCTCCTCAAAACGCAGTGAGATATTGTCGCCCAGCTCCGCGATGTCGCCGTCGAGCAGGATGGCCATCTCGTTCTGGGCCAGGCGGCGCGGCGGTTGGCCTTCGCGGACCAAGACAGTGCCGTTGGTGGCCTTGAGGTCGCAGAGCATCACGTGCCAGCCCTCAAGCCGCACCTCGACGTGGGACCGGGAAATGTCGCCGCCGGGGCTTGCCACCTGGACGAGCCGCGGCATCACGCCGCCCTGCACCCGGGACACTGACGGCTGCCTGCCGATGACCATCGACTGGTCGAGGTCCAGCAGTTCGCCGGTGGACAGGCGCATGCGGCCCAGCCTGGGACGGGCCACCTGCACGGCATCCGGCAGCAGGGCAGCCCCGCAGGCGCTGCAGAGGGCACGTGTGGGTGGGTTGGCGTGGCCCTGGGCGCAGACGCGGGCCAGCACCATTGGTCCATTGGCGGGGTCCTGCTGGACGGCCGGCGCGTTTGTTGCCGGACCGGACGCGGTTCCCGGCAGGCTGCTTTTCATCACCGTCTGGCCATCGTGGTCGGGGTCGAAACCGGTGCCGGTGCCGGTGCCGGATA
Source organism: Pseudarthrobacter sp. Pseusp20 (assembly GCF_059492155.1). Taxonomy (NCBI): domain Bacteria; kingdom Bacillati; phylum Actinomycetota; class Actinomycetes; order Micrococcales; family Micrococcaceae; genus Pseudarthrobacter; species Pseudarthrobacter sp. Pseusp20. The sequence goes on along the minus strand of NZ_CP168521.1, from coordinate 1,711,775 downwards.
CAGCAGGCGCCGGTACGACGGGCGCAGGTGCCCCGGATGCCGGTGGAGCCAGTGGCGTGCCGTGGTTTGGCGGCGGGGTGAAGCCAGGGGCGTCGTGGGCCGGCGTAGCTCCCCCCGTGCGCCACGGGACGGAGTCGATGAGGACGCCGGCGGAGGCAGGACGGGGCCGGCCGGAGGGCTCTCCAGTTGTACCGGCACTGGATCCAATTCCAAGTCCGGCGCCAGGTGTGGGTTGGTGGCGGCTGTCGGTCTCTGTCGCAGTCCCGGGACCGGCTGCCGGTACATCCGGGGCCGGGTCCTCCGGGCTGCGGAGGGCGGGCAGGGGTTCGGCTGCCGGCAGGGCCGGGCGTTGCTGCGGGGACACCTGGCCGGAATCGTCGTCAGGGTCCTCACGCACGGCAGCGTCTTCGATGTGCCGCATGACGGTGCGGTCCCAGAGATGGTCATAGGACGTCGTCATCTCCGCTGCGGGACCGGCGCCGGCTCCGGTGGGGGCAACGCCGGCGAAGCCTGTCTCCGGCACCTCAATTGGGGCGGGCTCACCTGAAGCATTCCCCACAGCTTCACCCTCAGCGCTGCGCTCCCCGCCGGCACCAATCTCACCGTCGACACCACGCTCCCCGTCGACACCAATAATGAAATCCGGGGCAATAGTGGCATCGGGGTCATGGACATCCCGGGCGTGGGCGTGTGCGGCTTCCGCTGGATCGACCACCCCGTCGGCCGGGCGTTCATCAACGTCCTCTTCGATGACCCCCAGCACCGTTTCGGCCGAGGCTGCATGCCCGGGCAGGAGCGTGGTTTCGGGCAGGTCTTCCGCCTCGTCCGGAACGTCCGGCTCCCGCAGGTCAGCCGGGGCGTGGCCGGCGGGAGCAGCAGAAGCCTCGTCGCTGCCGGAAGTTTCCGCCGGTGCAACAGCATCCGCTGCGGCCGGAGCATCGACCGCAGCCGGGCCGGAGCGTGCGCCCAGGGTCAGGGACTGCAGCAGCACCACGCCCTCACCGAGCGGCAGCTCGGGTTGTTCGGTGGCGAGCCCGGCGGTACCGGTGGTCCCAGCCGCAATCGCCACCCGGCACGTGCCGGGGACCACGAATTTGCGTTCGTTCCAGGTGGTCACGTCCCGGCCGTCGAGGTCCACGGCTCCCCCGGGCTGTTCGACGGTGAGGTCGATGTCGCCCCGCAGGAAAACCCGCAGGGATCCGTTGAAATCCAGGATGCCGAAGGATGGGATGCGGGTGAGGGATCCGCCGGAAGTGCTGGTCACGGCGGCGAGGATCTCGTGCGGCTCAGGCCGGCCGGCCAGGAGTTCCCACAATGCGCCTGCGAGTTCCGCGGGCGACCCGGGGCCCAGGAGGACTGCGGTGCGGGACCTGACAATGCCCAGCCAGGTGCCGGGGATGTAGCTAGCGGCGGTCATCGTCCGGCTCCCCGTTGTGGTCCGCGGTCTCCTCCACCGGTGCGGGCAGGGGCTGCGTCACGGCTTCGGATGCCTGCGGCCGCGGCAGGGTCACTTCGTCCCCGTCAGCGGAGGTGAGGCGGGGCGCGGTGGTGCCAGCGCCGTCGTCGTTCGAAACGTTCCTGGCGTCCACCACGATGGCCGTGACGTTGTCCCGGCCGCCGCTGCGCAGGGCGGCCTGGATCAGGGCGTCCACCGCCTCCTGCGGATCCGCCACGCTGCTGAGGATCCGGAGGATGTCATCGTCTGCCAGTTCCCCCGTCAGGCCGTCGGAGCAGACCAGGACGCGGTCGCCTTCCTCCACGGGAAGGAGCCAGTAGTCCGCTTCCGTCTCGTCGCCCGTGCCCAGGGCCCGGGTGACCACGTGCCGCCGCGGGTGGACGGTGGCCTCCTGGGCGGTGATTTCGCCCGCGTCCACGAGTTCCTGGACCTCCGAGTGGTCGACGCTGATCTGCTCGAACCGTCCCTGGCTGAGCCGGTACGTGCGGGAATCGCCGATGTTCACCACCAGCCAGTACGGCATGCCCATCTGTTCCACCACGACAGCACCGGTAAGGGTGGTGCCGGCACGGGCTCCGGTGGCCTCACGGATCGAGTTGTCCGCACGCACCAGGTACTGCTGGAGGACGGCAGCGGTGATGCTCCGCTCCCCCGTGGCCACCTGGGGAATCCCGGCCAGGGCCCGCACGCACAGGCCGCTGGCGATTTCGCCGGCTTCATGGCCGCCCATGCCGTCAGCGACGGCGAAGACGGGATCGGCGGCGATATACGAATCCTCGTTCAACTCCCGGCGGAGTCCCCTGTCCGTTCCGTAGCCGTAGCCGAGGCTGAGTCCCGGCCCCGGCTGGATGGTGGAAACACTGGCGGGGTGCTGGTTCATGCCTGTCCTAGGTAAAAGGTACGGTCTCCAAAGTGCACGCTGGATCCCGGGGTAACAAACGTGGGGACGCCCGGCACCAAGGGGGTGCGCAGGCCGTCCGGGGTGGTGACGGCGCTTCCATTGGTTGACTGGCGGTCCGTCACCCAGATGCCCGCGCCGTCGGTGAGCAGGTGCAGGTGCGTCTTGGAGATCGAACGGCCGGGGTCATCCACAGCCAACAGCTGGGCCTGCTGTTCCCCGGCCTGCCCCACCGGGTTCCGGCCCACCAGGACGCTGCGGTCCAGCTGGAAGTCGCGGCCGTCGTCCAAGCGGATACGGAGGACGGCCACAGGGGCGGGGCCGCCGGTTCCGGGCCGCACCTGGGTGCGTTCGACGTCGTCGTCCACATGCGGCGGGGGCATCCGGTGGCCGGCGGCGGGCGGCGGCGCGAAGGAGGCAGGTGGGCTGTAGGGCATGGTCTGCCACGGCAGGGCGGCCGACGGCGAAGGTGCCTGGGGTGCCGGAGCCGGAGGTTGCGCCGCAGGGGTTTGCAGAGGGGCATGAGGGGCTGGGTGTACAGGGGCTGGGTGTCTGGGGGCTGGGTGTCCGGGGGCTTGGTGTACGGGAGTCTGGGCCACGTTGGCGCCGGCCACCGGCGACAGGACCTGCTGCACGGGCGGCAGGTCCAGGGGCGCGAAGCTGTAAGGCCCTTGGATGCCACCGGTGGTGATGGGATCGCGGCCCGCCTTGACATCGAACACCAGGGTCTTGGCGGCGGTGTCATTCCAGCCCCGCAGCCCGCCGTCCCTGTCCCACCGGCTGGAAACCACCACCAGCACGGCCCACGCGCCACCCACCAGGAGCAGCGGGCCAAGGATGGGCAGGGCGGCGTCAAACCACTTGAAGACCACCACCAGCACCGCGGCCAGCACGGCCAACAGGATGCCTGCTCCGGTGATGAGGCCACGCAGGAACACGGCGCCGGCGCCGGGAGCGTAACCGTCCTGGTCCGCGCTGCGGATGCCCATCAGCAGGTTCCCGGGCGTTTTGCCGGTGCGTGCTTCCAGCCCGAGCACCACGAAGAGGTAACCCAGGGTCAGGCCAAGGCCGATGCCGCCAAAGAGCACCAGAGAGGACGTGTCATAGACAATGAAGCCACCGCTTCTGGTGCGGGTAATCCCGGCGAATCCGATGGCAAACGTCACCACCAGCACCGCCACCCCAGGCAGCCAATCAATGACGGCAGCGCCAAGCCGCTTGCCCGCCGCAGCCGGAACAAGCTGAAGGTTCACTGCCATTCCCGTTCCTCCCCCTGGAGCGGCCCCCACCCTTGTGGTACCGCCCGTCCTGCCCGGCACGGTACCCGTATGCAAGGTGCCCGCTTGCGCGGTGCCCGTCAATGCGGTGCCCGCCGGCTGTGCCGGGGGCCTTTCTACTACCGGGATAGTACCGGGAATCCCGGACGAGTGCGCGGGGCGCGCTTCCCCGGGATCGCTCCTTGCTTGGTCCGCCGGCAGGTCCGGGGTGCGGGGGCGGCGCGCCGCCCTGTTGGGCAGCGGCGCGCCGCAGGCAGTGCAGAACGTGGCACCCGCAGGGACGGGCTGCCGGCAGCGCGGGCAGCGTTCGGGATCGAAGGTCACTGCTGGCCGGGTCCTTGCTGGTTGGGTCCTTGTTGAACAGGCCCTTGCTGATTGGGTCCTTGTTGGTTGGGTCCTTGTTGAACAGGCCCTTGCTGAACAGGCGGTACGCCGGCACTGCCGGAGGCACGACGGCGGCGGGCAGCGATGAACCCGGATACCGCCGGCAGCGACACCCGGCCGCCGCGCAGGCTGGCGCCCTTGCCTGCGTTCATCGCGGCCCGGGCGTCGCCAAGCAGCGAACGCGGCGAGAACCGTGCCTGCTGTCGCCGCCAGAACCCTATCCCGGAGGTCATCTCCTTGAGGGAACCATCAACGATGGTCCAGTACTCGCGGACATCCTCTTCGGTTGGTTCCCCGGCGCCGAAGATCGAGGCGTCGGCCCGGCGCGCCAGCATGGTGGTGGTCCCCTGGGTCGCCGGGAAGGCATCGGCCAGGACCGCAGCGCTTTCCCGCCGTGTCGAACGGGTGTCGACGGCGGCACCCAGGTCGGTTGCCAGGCTCACCACCTCGTTCCAGCCCCCGCCCACGCGCTGGGCGGGATGGCCGTCCCGGAAACGGGACTTCCGCCGTCGTGCCTTCAACAAGGCGATCAGCAACAGCGGCAGACCCAGGATCACCAGCGGGATGGCGGCGACGCCCAGCGCGCCCAGGAGGGCGCCCCAGAACAGCCAGGGATTGTTCTTTTTCTGCTCCGCGTCCAAGGCGTCGGGTGAGGAGTCCGGCGGCAGGTCCGCGGGCTCCTGCGGCGGGGGCGGCGGCTGCAGCACCTGCGGCTTGGGCTTGGACTTGTTCTCGGGGTCCGGCGGAATGGGGATGTTGTCCTTTGGTGGGGTGGGGTCGAAGCTGACCCAGCCCACGCGTTCAAACGCGACCTCCACCCAGGCGTGGACGTCCTTTCCGGTGATCTTCACCTCACCCGCACCGTTCTCCGGGCTGGTTGGCTCAGGGTAGAAACCCATCACCACGCGGGACGGGATGCCCAGGTGCCGGAGCATCAGGGACATGGCCACCGCGTACTGTTCATCGTCGCCGAGCATCTGCTTGGCGGTCAGCAGGTTGCGGATCCGGGCTGAACCGTGGCCGGAGACGCTGGGGAGCTGCCCCTCGCTGACCAAACCGTTGCTGAAGGCCCCCGTCTTCTGGAAGTGCGCCTCGATCTGGCGCACCCGGTCGATGGCCGTGGGCGCGTCGGCGGACAGGTCGTTGGCCTGGGAGCCCACCACCGGCGGAACTTCCAGGGGGTCGGGAAGGGAGACCTTCGCGAAGTCGTACTGTGTCAGCTGCCCGTGCTCGAGTTTGGCGGGGTCGGACACCTGGACGGTGTAGGAGTCGCCGCGGGACAATCCGCTGGTGGTGACGGCGGTGTCCGTTCCGGGGTTGAAGTAGAGGCCCGCAGCCGCAGCCGAGCCGGACTGGTCAAAGCTGATGCCCGTGGTCTTCCGCCCGCCGGGGACGAAGAAGCCCTGGTAGTCCTCCACGTTGATGCTGATCGAGTAGTCGTTGGTGGGCACTACCCCGGATGCGTCGGCCAGGGTGTTGATCGACTTGGCGTCGCCCACCTTGCTGAAGTTGCCCGAACCGTTGGGGTCCATGTTGTAGTTGGTGCCGTTGAAGGCATCCAGGGCGCCAAGGCGCACCCGGCCGTCCCGGGGGAGGCCTTTGACGACGAACAGGGTGTCGTCCTTCTTGTCCTTGACGTAGCTCCGGAAACTGGCAAGGGGGGTGATGTAGTCCTTGGGATCGAACGGCGGTACCACCACGTTGCGGAGGACCTTCCGGTCATCGCCGGCGCTGACCATTGGCGCGGCCACCGCGGTGATTCCCACGCTGGCGGCGATCACCCCCGCGGCCATGCCCAGCCGCCGGATCCTGGCGCGGCGTGCGGTGGCACTGTCCGCCTGGGGGCTGTTCACCGCCACCCGGCGGGTGCTGTTCCGGCGCAGGGCGTCCCGGCGGAAGGTTGCCCAGGCGATGCCGAGGACGGTCAGGCCGATGCCGCGTTCCAGGGTCAGGAACGCGGCGTTGGTGCTGAAGGCGATGCCCGTGACGAACAGGACCAGTACCGGCAGGAGCGGCAGGTAAGGGCTCCTTGCCCGCCAGGTCAGGAGCGCTGCCACGAGTGCCAGGACCAGCGAACTTAGGAAGGGGACGATGAGCACGCCGCCGGCGGTTCCCACCGGCACCCCCACCGTCAGCATGTCCTTCCAGGCGAAGACGACGCCCAGGAGCAGGGTCCGCAGCGAATCCAGGGTGGGGACGAATCCGGCGATGGCGGCGTCCGGCACCGCCAGCAAGGTTCCGAACACCAGGTAGGCGGCCAGGGCCAGGGCGGTGGTGATCAGCAGCCCCAGTCGCAGGTGGGCGTTCGCCGCGCCGATGCCCAGGCCAAGGATGATGCCGCCGAACCCCGACAGGAGGTAGTACGGGTCGCCGCCGAAGCTCAAACCGAATCCGAGCAGGCCCAGGCCCAGCAGGACCACCAAGGCTCCGGCATCGATCAGGAAATGCCAGGCCGGCTGGCCGTCCGCAAAGGCCGAATCCGGGGTGGCGGCCTTGCGGCGGGTACGGGTTTGCGGGGAACCGCTTTGTGGCGAATGGCCGGGTGCGGTGCTCATGCGGCAGCCTTTCTCAGCACGATGGCAAGGTCGGCCAGGTCGCCGAGCGTCAGGACAGTGAGGTCTGCGATGTTGGCCCTGGAGGGGGCGGCGCCGGTTTCCACCCGGACCGCCAGGCTTCGGACGCCGGGCGGGACGGAGGCTGCAGCGGAACGGAGCTGGCTTGCCGTCACATTGCTGCCCACCACGAAGAACACGACGGAGGCATTGGGCACCGTGTCGGCCAGGGTCCTGGCAAGGTCGACGGCGGTGCGGCGCATCGGGGTGCCGACGATCCGGGTCATGTCATCAAGCATGTTGCGGCCGGTTTCGCAGCGCAGGGGTCCTTTTTGCGTGAGCACATCCAGTTCCCGCTGTTCGCGGATTGCCTGCCGGCCGATGGAGGCGGCCACCGAGATGGCCATCTCGAACTCGTTGTCGGAAGCGTATTCGTCCGTGTTAATGGACAGCGAGATGGCCAGGTGGGCGCGGCGGGTTTCCTCGAACTGGCGCACCATCAGCTTGTTGGTCCGGGCCGTGGTCTTCCAGTGGATGTGCCTGCGGTCATCCCCGGGCACGTAGTCGCGCAGGGCGTGGAAGGAGACGTCGGCGCTGGACAGATCCGTGGTGGGCATGCCCTCGAGGTCGCGGATGAAGCCTGCGGCGGAACCGGCCAGGGCAACGGTGCGCGGGTGGACGAAGAGGTCCTCCGGCTCGGTCCAGAGGACCTGGCGGCGCAGCAGGTGCAGGGGGTCGGCCCGGACGGAGCGGACCGGTCCCACCACGATGACGGCGCGCCGGGCGGTGGGGATGGTGAACAGGTCCTCATGGACCTGTCCGGGCTTCATCCGGGGCAGGTGGAAGACCGCCGTGGTGCTGCCCACCGGCAGTTCCAGCGCGGCCGGCAGCAGCGGCCGGGCCGACGTGTTGGAGACGGCAATGCTGCCGACGGCGCTGTCCCCCACCGCCACCCTCGTGCGGGCAAGGTCCAGCACCACGCCGTAGGAGGACCTGCCGAGGATGAAGGCCACCGCGATCACGAACATGGCGAAGGCGGCAATGGACGCTGCCGTGGCTTCCTGCCAACCGAAGGCCTGGCCTGTGGCCCACAGCAGGATGGCAGCGGCCAGGACGGACCACCCCAGGATGCTGACCACGGACAGCACCGGCCAGGCGTACCTCAGCCAGGTGTCCCGGACAGCCCGCCCGGCGGGTGCCAGGGCGAGGAGGGCGGTGCTGCTGGCTTCGGACCATACGGCCGCGGGGTGCAGCCGGGTGGGGCGGCCGTTCCGGTGGAAGGGTTGCCGGAGACGCTCCGCGAGCCGGGTCAGCGGGGCGCCGCTGGACGTGCCGTCAGACATAGGGGTGTGCCTTCGTTGTTGCGCTGGAATGTCAGTGGTGGTGGCTGCGGCTTGAAGCCGCAGGCCCGGCGCCTCAGGCGTTGGTGCGCTGCTGCGGGGCGGCGACGTCGGCCAGGATCCTGGTCAGCACGGCCTCAGCGGTGGCGCCCGAGAATTCGGCTTCGGGGTCCATCACGAACCGGTGGGTCCACACCACGGGTGCCAGTTCCTTGATGTCATCCGGCAGCACAAAGTTCCGTCCCTGCGAGGCAGCCCAGACCTTGGCGGCCCGGACCATGGCCAGGGCGCCGCGGACGGAGACGCCCAGGCGCGTCTCCGGGGCACTGCGGGTTTCCTCGCAGAGCCGGGAGATGTACTCAAGCACTGCGGTGTCCACGTGCGCCGTGGCGGCGAGGTCGGCCATGTCCGCCACCGCCTGGGTGGTGATGACGGCAGACAGGTCCTTGGACCGGTCCTTCAGGTTGTTTCCGCCCAGCAGCCGGACGGTGGAGGCGTGGTCAGGGTAGCCGATGGAGGTCTTGATCAGGAAGCGGTCCAACTGGGCCTCGGGCAGGCGGTAGGTACCTGCCTGCTCGATGGGGTTCTGGGTTGCCATGACCATGAAGGGGCGGCCTGCCTCGTACGTGACGCCGTCCACGGTGACCCGGGATTCCTCCATGACTTCCAGCAGCGCCGACTGGGTCTTCGGCGAGGCACGGTTGATTTCGTCAGCCAGGACGATGTTGTTGAAGATGGGGCCCTTGTGGAACTCGAACTTCTGCGTCTTCTGGTCGTAGATCGTCACACCTGTCACGTCGGAGGGAAGCAGGTCAGGCGTGAACTGGATGCGGTTGTTGGAGCCCTGCACCGTGGCGGCGAGGGCCCGGGCCAGGGAGGTCTTCCCGGTGCCCGGAGCGTCCTCGAACAGGACGTGGCCCTCGGCCAGCATGGCGGTGAAGGTCAGCCGGATGACGTGTTCCTTGCCCAGCACCGCCTGCCCCACGTTGGCAACCAGCTTTTCGAATGTGTCGGCAAACCACTCGGCCTGCTCGATGGTCATGGTCATGAAATGTGCTTCCTTCTACTGGTCGAAATTCCCTGTTTGATGCTGGAGCTTGCTAGCGGTTCGGCATGCCGGCCGGCGGGTTGCAGCCCACGTTGGAGGTGTCGCAGCGGAGCCAGTTGCCCGCGGCCATTCCTTCGCTCAGGTGGTACCAGATGCCGCTGGGATTGTTCGAGGTCTTGTACCAGACCTGGTAGCGGTCAGCCCGGGAGTAAGCGCCTGCGTCGAGCCAAATCCCCTCACCCGTGCACTGTGATGGGTTGCCGGCAACGTAGCTGTCAGTGCCCTTGCGGGGCTCCGTGCAGCTGCGGACAGGGCTGGCCGTGACGTTCCAGGATGTGGGCGGCGGCGGCGTGTTGTCTGGACCGGAGGTTGAGGTTGCCGGTCCGCCAATCGCCCCGTCCACCACCGTTACGGCGCGGACGCGCAGCCTGTGGCTCTGGTTCCATCCACCGGCGCCCGCGTCATAGCTGGTCGCCTTGCCCACGTTCTGCCAGCCTCCGCCGTCCATGCTGACCTCATAGTGGTTAAGCGGACGGCCGTTGGTGCTGGGGTTATTCCAGGTCCAGTGCACCTGCCCGTCGCCCTTCGCCGATGTCGTGCCGTTCACGTTGGGGGCATTGGCCGGACCATAGGGGTTCCCCGTGCCGATGGCCTTCGCGTCGCCGGACATGTTGTTCTTCGTGGACGTTGCGATGATCGTGACAGTGATATCCCTGCCGTTGGTCATGCCGCCAATGGTTCCGCCCCCGGCCTTGATGGCGCCGGTCTTGCCGTCGGCGTTGTAGGAGTAGGCAATCTCGGACGCCGTGGAGCCGTTGCGCTGGGCATCCGTCAGCGGCGTGAACGTAACCTCCAGCTGACCGCTGGTTCCGTTCTCCCGCACCGTCCCGCCGTTGACCTGTCCAGGCTTGCCGGCCGCCCGGATGGGGGCCGACTGCGCACTGGTGGCACTGGTACCGGCCTTGTTGGTGGCAGCCACCGTGAAGGTGTAGTTGGACTCGGAGTTGTCCACGGTGACGTTCTGCGAGGTGCCGGCAACCTGCTGGCTGGCCACCGCCGCGCCACCACGGAGGGTGGTCAGGGTGTAGGACGAGACAGGGTCGCCATTGTTGTTGGGCGCAGACCAGACCACTCGCAGCTGGCTCTGCGAGCCCACCGGAGTTGCCTGCGACACGCTTGGCGCGGCAGGGGTCGCGGGAACACCGGCCGGGACTTCGGCCGCCGAATACGGGCTCCACTCGGACGGGTCCTTGGCGTCGTTGCGGGCCAGGACGCGGACCTTGTACGACACCCCGTTCTGCAGTCCCTTCCACACATAGCTGACGGAGGTCAGGTTCTGGATCTGGGCGTTCTGGCCGGCCGGCGCCGGTGAGATCTCCAGGTCGTATGACTTCACCGGGGAGCCCTTGCTGGCCGGTGCGGTCCAGTTGACGGCCAGTTGCTTGTCGCCGAATTTCAGGGATGGGGCCAACGGAGTATCCGGTTTGACGTCCGGCCGGACGTCCGCCGAGGCCGGCGACCGGTCCGACTCGCCAAATTCATTCGTGGCCGTGACCTGGAAGTGGTAAGTGGTGTTGTTGGTCAGCCCGTTCAGGGTGCAGGTGTTGGCGGGGCAGTCCTGCCGGAACCCGCCCTCCCCATACACCGTGTACTTGGTGATGGCGGAGCCCCGGTCCGCGGGGGCGGACCAGTTGAGCAGCGCGGTTTGGTCCCCAACACTCTGTGCCTGGGGCGTGGTGGGTGCTGCAGGTTTGTCCTTGACGGTCAGCCGGACCCGTGCCGTGGCATGCCGGGAGCTGTCCTGCGTCTTGTCCTCCACGGTGTACGCCACCACCAGGGTTCCGGTGAAGCCGGGAGCAGGCGTGACCGTCACCGAGTCGCCGTTGACGCCTACGTTGCCGCTGCCTGTTTCGGTATTGGCGGCGATGATCTTCAGCGGTGTTTCGGGGAACGGGTTGGCGTCGTTCGCCAGGACGTTGATGGTCACGGGCTTCCCGGCGGCGGCGTTGGGCTCCACGTCGTCATTGGCCACCGGCTTGGGCCGGTTGGAGGCTGTCACGGCGAGCGGGTACGTGGCCGTGGCTTCGAGGCCGCGGGAGTCCGTCGCCTTGACCTGCACGGCGCCCCTGGTCCCCGTGGCCGTCGAATCCGCCGCGGAAACCTTCAGGGTCCTGCCTTCGATGCGTGCACTGAAACCGCCGGGCGGGTCGCCCACCAGCTGGTACTTCATCTTTTCGACGTCGTCCCGGTCGGGATCGGAGGTCAGCTTTCCCAGGTCCGTGCTGGCCGTGTCGCCCTTGGGGACATCAACGTCCGCGCCGAGCAGCTCCGGCGGGTTGTTTTTGTTGGGGTCCGGCAGGACCTTGGTGCGGATGCTCAGGGTGGACTTCAGGCCGGCCGGATCATCAGGTCCGGTGCCGTCGGTCACCTCGAACGTGAGGGACCCCGGGCCCACGTAGTCGGCGCCCGCCGTGTACTTCAAGCCGGTGCCGTCTCCCGTGACCGGATTCCCGCCGTCGGCACCGATGAGTTTGATCCGGTCCACCTGGGTCAGCCGCGGCGAGCGTCCCTCCCGTACCTTGACCCAGTCCTTCAGGTCGACGTCCACGGACTGTCCGGCCACCACTTCAAGGACCTCGTCCTTGGCCAGGGTGGGAACCTGCTGGCCCAGGCCCGGCACCCAGATGATGGCCGTTGACTGCTGGCCGTCCACGTCCTCCACGGTGTACGGGACCAGCTGGGGCTGTTCCGTAAGGTCCACCAGCATGTTGCCGTTCCCGCCAGGCCGCGCCGTGGTGGCCTCCGTGCTGATCTTCAGGTTCTCGCCCACGCCGTCGGGGTCCTCGTCGTTCTTGAGGACCGGCACATCAACGGCGGTCTTGCCCATGGCCTGGGCAGACGTCACCCTGTCATCCCGGGCAATCGGGGCTTTCAGGGGCACCTCGTTGTCAACCACCAAGCGGATGGTGGCCTGCGCCGTGGCATCCCGGTCGTCGGCGACGGTGTACCGCACATTGACGGTTCCGGCCTCGTTCGGGGCCAGGAGGATGATGCGGCCGCTGTTCCTGCTGACGGTGGCCTGCAGTGCCGGGTCGGCGTCGATGCCGTCGGTGAGGATGCGGATGCGGTCACCGTCGGGATCGGTATCGTTTGCCGTTGCGTCGACGGCGATCTGCCGGCCCGGGCGTACCCGGACCTCGTCATCCACCGGGGTGGGCTTCTGGTTGGACTCGCCGCGGGGTGCGATGCCCACCGTCACCGTGCCCGTGTTGATGGCGCCCTGGCGGTCCACCACTTTGTAGCGGAAGGTGTCTGTACCGGCGCCGTCACCTGCGGCGGTGAAGTCGATGAAGTTGCTGCCCACCGTGGCGGTTCCCATGGCAGGGGTGCTGTCGATGCCGGTCAGCTGCACCGAGTCGCCGTCGGGGTCAATGCCGTCAAGGGGGACCGGAATCCGGACGGTGCCGGCCGCCACCACGCGGGCGGTCAGGTTGCGCGGCTGGGGGCGGGAGTTCTCCGCGCCCTCGAGCGGCAGGATGTGGATGGTGACGGCGGCTGCGCTCTTCTGGCCCTGCGGATCCACCGCGTTGTAGATGGCGCGCACGGTCTTGGGCTGGCTGCCGGCAATGAAGCGGAGCGTGTTCTCGGAGACGAAGCTCTTGCCGTCGGCGGGATCCACGGCCTGCGGCAGGACGGGGTCCACAGACAGTTCCTGGCCCTGCGGGTGGGTGTCGTTGTCCAGGACGGGGATGGTGACCACGTCGTTGACGCGGACATTGACTTCATCCGGTTTGGGTTGCGGCGCCTCCACCACGGCCGGCGCCGGGACGGGCACCACTGACACGCTGCCGGTGGCCGACTTCCTGCCGTTGGACATGGTGTATTCGAACAGTATGGGGTCCTTGGTCCCCAGGACGTCGGTGATCCGCAGGACGCTGTGGTTGATCACGCTGACGGACACAGTCGCGTTATCGGGGAGTTTGACGGACTGCAGCACCAGGACGCCGCCGGAGGGGTCTGAGTCGTTGGCCAGGGGGTCCAGCAGGACGCTGCCGCCGGTGGGCATCAGGGCCACGTCATGGACCGCCACGGGGTCGCCGCCGTCGTTGCCGGATTCCACGTCGACGCGGATGAGGCCCTGGCTGCTTTGCGGGCCGTTGCTGGCAATGTAGGTGAGGTAGACCGGACCGGGGGTGGTGCTGCGGAACGTGAAGGTGCCGCCGTCGGTGACGGGGCCGAGTTCGGCAGGGCCGTTGGCTTCCACCTGGGCCAGCCGGAGGGCACCACCGTTGGGATCGACGTCGTTCTTCAACGGGGAGATGACCAGGTCCTGGCCCACGACGGCGGTGACGTGGTCGGCGTTGACCACGGGTGCCAGGGCGCCGGGCGGCTGGACATTGACCACCACCTTGCCGGTGACAGTGGCGCGGCCGTCCCAGATGGTGACCTGGACGTTCTTCTTGCCGGCCGTGGCCCCGGAATCCTGGAAGGTGAGCAGGCCGTCGCGCCGTACCTTGACCTGGTCCTGGTCGTTGTCGGCCTTGGCGTCCAGCAGGACCAGGTCATCGCCGTCGGGATCGATCCAGTCGGTGAGGATGTTCTGGCTGACGGTCTTGCCCTGTTCCACCAGCATGGTGGTGTCTTCGCCGCGCTTGAACTTCGGCTGCTTGTTTTCATCGGGTCCTACGACGCTGAGCGTGACCTGGCCGGTGGCGGACAGGCCGCGGCCGTCGGAGGCGCTGTAGTTGAAAGTCTCCGTGCCGGGTTTGGCGTCCGCGGGCACGGTGATCTGGAACGCCGTACCGCCGTAGATGCTTTCCAGGGTGCCGGACTTGGGCCCGGCCTCCCCGACCGCTGCGGTGAGCACGTCGCCGTCGGGGTCGGAGTCGTTGTCCAGGACGCTGAGGATGGTGGTGCGGCCCGGGCGGACGCCGACGGCGTCGGGCTTGGTTTCGGGCGGCCGGTTGGGTTTGGTGCGGTCCGGCAGGATGTTGATGGTGTTGTTGTCCGCCGACTCCTGGTCCTGGTCGTCGGACTGGTTCTTTGGTGGGATGACGTCGTCCCAGTTGTTGACCAGCTGCATGTTCTGGTTCACCAGCCACACGTTCCCGGAGTTCACATCATTCAGGACCACCAGGTCCCGGTTCACCCGGAAAACATACGACGGCGACGCACTCGCCCTGGGCACGTCAACCTTCTTATCGTCACCATCATTGACGCAATCCCGGACATACTTGTTCGCACCCGACCACGCCGCATGCACACACCCGCCCAACTGCACCGGAGCAGCCGGAACACCCTCGCCGTCGAACGCCACCACCATCGCCGCTCCCCCGTCAAGCGGCTGCTTCAGCAACGCCTTCCGCGTGGCCAGCGCCACAACATCACTGCCCGGCCCCGCCTGCTGCAACTTCGCATCCCTGGCATTCTCCAACGCCAGCCGCTTGCCACCCGGCAGGAACAGGCTCCCCGCCGCGGCATCCAGCACCACCGGCCGGTCCCCCACCACCGTCACCTGCAGATCCCCGGCACCCTTAAGCCCATCCCACGTGCTGGACTCCGACGACGTCACCTCACCGTTGGCGTCAACACCCGTCACCGTCACAACACCGGTCTTAGGGTCCGCCGAATACACCCGGTCATCAGAGCCCACCGCAGAGACGATGCCCGCCGAACCGACCATCACCGGCTCCGACGCTTCCTTATCAAAACCATTCACGGTGGACGGCGACACCGCCCACACCTTCCCCGACGCAGCATCCGTCACCGAAATCGTCCGCGTCCCAAAACTCACATCAGCAGCCCCCGGCAACTGCTTATCCCCACCCAGGCGCATATTCGCCGGCGACACCTGATTCAACGTCGAACCAGTCTCGTCATCGACGAACACCTCACCTGCATGCTGCAACACATCGAACGTCGTCGACGCCGGCGTCACCGCACCGTCCAACACCCGCGACGGATAATTCAACCGCCCCACAGCATTCTTCGACTTCGACACCACCCACACGCCGCCGTCATTCAACTCCACCTCAGTGGTCTTAAACCCCGGATACAACACAGCACCCGTCACCACAACAGCAACCACAGCACCAAACGCAGTGCCGGTGACGAGTTTCCTATGTCGCTTTTTCAGCCCGAGCTTCCCCAGCAGAGTTGTCACAGCGTTAATTTCCCTCAGATTGTGTAGCCAGATGGCGGCCTGGTCGCAGGACAGGCAGCAGGCTTCCTTTTCCCCGGGGTAAGCCTACCGAATAGCGGAAACCGCCGCGATGGGCACAACTGCCCGGGCTGTGGCCGGGCATGGGGCCTAGCAATGCGGTGCCCCAAGCCCGGCGGGATCGGCGAGCGTGGTGTGGCCGGCGATCACGTAGCGGCCAACATTCCGTGCCGAGCCGGATTCAACCCGCCACCATCGGACGATCCCGTTGCCGGACCAGTTGTCGCTCTGGTCGATCCAGCACGCCACCATGATGCGGTCCTGGTCCGTCTTGTAGAACCAGGGCGGGCTGTCCGCGTTGACGCCGTCACAGTCGAAGTAGGGACTTGGCCGGTAGTTCGATCCCCCCAGGGTGAAGGTGCAGCTCCTCACGAAGTTGGGGTCGGAGGTCTTGATCCGGGTTTCCCACAGGCCCTGCTTGCCCGCGGTGGCGCTGGCGGTAACCACCGCGCTGCCGGTGCCGACGGAGTTGAAGGTCTGGACCGCGATGGTGACGGTGTCACCGAAGTTGGCCGTGTTGACCGTCCTGCTGCCGGAGGGGGCAACGTTCTCCCAGCCGCCGTTGTTGATCTTGATCCTCGTTTGCGCCACGTCGTTGGTGCTGGTGGACGGGGAGGACCAGTTCAGGGTGGCGGATTTTTGGTTTACACCGCCGTTTTGGCCGGACGCCGAGGGAGTCCCCGGGGAGCCGTACGGCGTGGCGGTGGCAGGGGCGCTTCCATCAGAACTCGGGGCCACCGTGGAGTTGGCGACGACGGTGATACTGACGGCGTTGCCGTTGGTGAAGCCGCCGATGGTCTGGCCGGGCGTGATGGGCCCGCGGGCACCGTTGCTGGCGTTGTAGCTGTAGCTGACTTCGTTTTCGGCAGAACCGTTGCGTTCCGCGGCGGTCAGTTTACGGAAGTCCACTGTCACGGCGCGTCCTGCTCCGCCGGTGTTCGCCGGCGTGGCCGTCACGCCGGAGACCGCCGCCAGCTTGCCCGTGGCGCGCCGGGGCGCGGAGGGCGGGCTGACCGCGCCCTTGCCGGCCTTGTTCTCAGCCTGCACCGTGAACGTGTAGGCGGCCTCAGAGTTGTTGGCGGTGAAGTTTGCGGTGCGGACGTTGCCGGGGACGGTCTGCGCCTGGGCGGGGGCGTTGCCGCCGCTCATGGTGACGTAATAGGTGCTGATCGGATCACCGTTGGTATTGGGTTCGGCCCACGTGACCCGAAGCTGGTTCTGGGTCCCAACGGATGCTGCGACGGCGGACGAAGGTGCTGCAGGTGGCGCCGGGACACCGGCGGGATTGTCCTCCGCTGAATAGGTACCCCAGTCGGAGGCGCCAAGCTCGTTGACGGCCTGGGCGCGCACCTTGTACTTCACGCCGTTGGTGAGGCCGGTCCAGGTGTAGTTCAGCCCGGCGACCTCGTTCTTTACCGCGACGCCGCTGGCCGGTGGCGGTGAGATCTCCAGGTTGTAGTGCTTCACCGGCGAGCCCTCGGTTTTCGCCGATGGCCAAGTGATGGCCATGGTCTTGTCCCCGGCCTTCACCGTGGGCGCCTCCGGTGGCGATGGCTTCTCGTCAGGCCGGATTTCGTTGGACTGCGGCGAGGCCTGCGAGTCCCCCACCTCGTTGGTGGCGAGCACCGTGAAAACGTACTTCACGTTGTTGGTGAGCCCACTCAACGTGCAGGTGGTGGTGGGGCACTTCTGTTCGAAGCCGTTGTTCGAGCGGACGGTGTACCCCGTGATGGGAGCGCCGTTGTCCGACGGCGGCGCCCACTTGAGAACGGCGGTGCGGCTGCGGACGTCGGTGGCGCTGGGGGCAGAGGGTGCGTCGGGTTTGCCGCGGACGGTGAGCCGCAGCCGGCCGTCCACCTGGCGGGACAGGTCGCCCGTCTTGTCGGCCAAGGTGTAGCGGACCACCATGACGCCCTTGTACCCGTCAGCCGGGGTAACGGTGACGCTGTCCCCCGACACGGACGGCTGGCCTGCTGCGGCGCCCGTCTCCACGGTGGCGCCAACGATCCGCAGGGGCGTATCCGGGAAGGGGTTGAAGTCGTTGGCCAGGACGTTGACCTGTTCCGTCTTTCCTGCGTTGGCCTTGTCCACCGCATCGTCGTTGGCCACCGGCAGGGGCCGGTTGGAGGCCACGTGGCGTGCGCTGATGGTGGCGCCGACGGCGGGTGACCTGCCGTCGGTGACCTTCACCTGGATGTTTCCGGTGACGCCGATGCCAAGGGAACCATCGGCAGTGATGGCGAGGGTGGCGCCGTCGACCTTTGCGCTGAAGCCGGCGGGAAGCGTCCCGTCCAGTTCGAAGCGGAGGTTGTCCTTGTCCCGTTCGTCGACGTCCTTGGCCAGTCCGGCGAGGTCCACCGTTGCCGTTTCGGCCCTGGGGACGTCCACGGAGGTGCCGCTGAACGTGGGCGGGTGGTTGGCGTTGGGGTCCGGGATCACCTTGGTCATGATGACCAGGGTGGATTTCAGGCCGTCGGCGTCGTCGGGTCCGGAGCCGTCCGTTACTTCGAAGGTGATGGAGCCCGGGCCCACATAGTCCGGTTTGGCGGTGTAGCGCAGGGCTTTGCCGTCGGACCGGATGATGCCCTCCGGGGAGCCGCCCTGGACCTGGACGGAGTCGGCCACAGTGATCCGGGCGCTGCGGCCACTGCGGACCCGGACGTATTCGGACAGGTCCAGGGTGGCGTCCTTGCCGGACATGACCTCAACGGTGTCGGTCTTGGCGAGGGTAGGGTACTGCGCGCCCTGGCCCGTGATCCACATCAGGGCAGTGGAGGTGAGGCCGTCGACGTCCGTGACCGTGTAGGGGATCAGCTGGTCTTCCGGGGTGAGGGTCACCACCACGTTGCCCGACCCGCCCGGGCGGGCGTTGGGATTTCCGTCGGGCAGGCTGACCTTCAGGTCTGTGGCCACGCCGTCGGCGTCGGTGTCGTTTTTCAGGACCGGCACATCGACGGCGGTCTTGCCAAGGGTTTCTGCCACCGTTACCCGGTCATCCTTGGCCACGGGACGCTTGAGCTCGGCGTCCGGGCTGATCCGGATCCGGATGACGGCGCCGGAGGAAGCTTTCTTATCATCCTGGATGCGGTAGCTGATGCTTTCGTTGCCGGCAGCCCCGGGCGCCGTGAAGAGGACTCTGGCACCGTCTGTGGCCTCCACCTGCAACCCGGAACCGGCTTCGAAACCATCGGAGACCAGGCTGAGCGGGTCGCCGTCGGGGTCGGAGTCGTTCGCCAGGGCCTCCACCGCCACTTTGCGGCCCGGCCGGACATCCACGGGGTCGTCCACCGCAATGGGCTTCTGGTTGTTCGCCTCCGGCGGGGCGATGCCCACGATCACCGTGCCGGTGTTCTCTGCGCCGATCCGGTCCCGCACCCGGTAGGTGAAGCTATCGGTGCCGGCAGCGTCGCCCGCCGCCGTGAATTCCAGGTAGCCGTCCCGTACTACTGCGGTGCCCATGGCAGGTGCCTTGTCGATGCCGATGAGCTGGACGGAGTCGCCGTCGGCGTCGATGCCGTCCAGGGGCACGGGTACCTTGACGGTCATACCTGCCACCACGCGCGCGGTCAGGTTGCGCGGCTCGGGGCGGGAGTTCCGGTCATCGTCACGGGCGCGGATGCGGATGGTCACCTGCTGGGAATCCACTTGCCCGGATTCGTTCTGCACCTTGTAGATGGCGTATACGGTTTTCGCCTCGGGGCCGGCAACGAACCGCAGCTGGTCACCGGCCACGAACATGCGTCCATCGGCGGCATCCGGCTGCTGGGCGAGGTCGGGCAGGAGTGCGAGCCTGGAGCCGTTGGGGTCGGCGTCGTTGGCCAGGACGGGGATGGTGACGGCGTCGTTGACCCGGACGGTGGCTTCGTCCGGCTTTGCCTGTGGTGCCTGGAGCTTCGCCGGGGCGGGGACCATCAGTACGGCGATCTCGCCGGTCGCGGACGAGCGGCCGTTGGAGACGGTGTACCGGACGGTCAGCTGACCTTCGGCGCGGATGTCGGTAACCCGGACCACCGAGTGGTCAAGTACCGCAACGCTCACCGGCAGGCCGGCGTCGGCGGCGACGGACTGCACCACCAGTACGCCACCCGAGGGATCCGAGTCATTGCCCAGGACATCCACCAGTACGTCGCCGCCGGTGGGGAGCAGTGCGGTATCGCGGACGGCGACGGGAGCACCCTCGTCAGTGCCCGGCACCACATCCACGCGCACCAGCTGTTGGGCGCTGGCCGGGCCGTTGGTCACAAGGTAGCTGACGTAGTGGGCGCCGAGGGTGCGGGAGTTGAAGGTGAAAGTCTGCTGGTCCGGGTTG
The DNA here is from genome assembly GCF_059492155.1 of Pseudarthrobacter sp. Pseusp20. Classification (NCBI taxonomy): domain Bacteria; kingdom Bacillati; phylum Actinomycetota; class Actinomycetes; order Micrococcales; family Micrococcaceae; genus Pseudarthrobacter; species Pseudarthrobacter sp. Pseusp20. The sequence goes on along the minus strand of NZ_CP168521.1, from coordinate 1,692,291 downwards.
AGGGTGGCTGTGGACTCGGCATCGGGCGTGGCCTGCGCCAGGCGCAACGTGCCGCCTTGCGGGTCAGAATCGTTCTTCAACGGGGTGATGACGGTGTCGGTGCCGGCAACGGCCACCACGTGATCGGCGTTGGCGATCGGCGGCAGGGAGCCGGGGCTCCTGACATCCACGGTGACTTTGCCTTCGGCCGTGGCTTGTCCGTCCGACATTGTTACGGTCAGGTTTTTACGGCCGGGGGCGGCGCCGGAGTCCTGGAAGGTGAGCTGGCCGTCTGGGCGGATCCGGGCCTGGTCCAGCGGGTCGGTGCTGGACACGGAGACGGCGAACAAGTCGTCGCCGTCGGGGTCGATCCAGTCGGGAAGGATGTTCTGCGTGACGGCCTTGCCTGTTTGGACCACCAGGGTGGTGTTCCGGTTGGGCTTTTGCCGCGGCGGTGTGTTGCTGCCGGCCGGAATGACATTGAGGGTGATGTCGGCCGATGCAGAGAGTCCGCGGCCGTCATCCACTGTGTACTTGAAGGTTTCGCTGCCCGTCTTGTCCGCGGGCACCGCAACCTGCAGCCCGGTGGAGCCGTAGATGGGCGAAACGGAGCCCGTCTTGACGCCTTCCGGAGTGCGGACGGTCAGCACGTCGCCGTCGGGGTCAGAGTCATTGTCCAGGACAGGCAGGATGGTTGTTTTCCCTGCCCGGATGCCGAACTGGTCCGGTTTGGCCACGGGGGCGCTGTTGGGTTTGGTGCGGTCCGGCAAAACCGTCTGCTGCACCTCGTCCGCGGAGTCCTTGTCGGCGTCGTCGGAAGTTTCCTTTGGTGGGATGACGTCGTCCCAGTTGTTGACCAGCTGCATGTTCTGGTTCACCAGCCACACGTTCCCGGAGTTCACATCATTCAGGACCACCAGGTCCCGGTTCACCCGGAAAACATACGACGGCGACGCACTCGCCCTGGGCACGTCAACCTTCTTATCGTCACCATCATTGACGCAATCCCGGACATACTTGTTCGCACCCGACCACGCCGCATGCACACACCCGCCCAACTGCACCGGAGCAGCCGGAACACCCTCGCCGTCGAACGCCACCACCATCGCCGCTCCCCCGTCAAGCGGCTGCTTCAGCAACGCCTTCCGCGTGGCCAGCGCCACAACATCACTGCCCGGCCCCGCCTGCTGCAACTTCGCATCCCTGGCATTCTCCAACGCCAGCCGCTTGCCACCCGGCAGGAACAGGCTCCCCGCCGCGGCATCCAGCACCACCGGCCGGTCCCCCACCACCGTCACCTGCAGATCCCCGGCACCCTTAAGCCCATCCCACGTGCTGGACTCCGACGACGTCACCTCACCGTTGGCGTCAACACCCGTCACCGTCACAACACCGGTCTTAGGGTCCGCCGAATACACCCGGTCATCAGAGCCCACCGCAGAGACGATGCCCGCCGAACCGACCATCACCGGCTCCGACGCTTCCTTATCAAAACCATTCACGGTGGACGGCGACACCGCCCACACCTTCCCCGACGCAGCATCCGTCACCGAAATCGTCCGCGTCCCAAAACTCACATCAGCAGCCCCCGGCAACTGCTTATCCCCACCCAGGCGCATATTCGCCGGCGACACCTGATTCAACGTCGAACCAGTCTCGTCATCGACGAACACCTCACCTGCATGCTGCAACACATCGAACGTCGTCGACGCCGGCGTCACCGCACCGTCCAACACCCGCGACGGATAATTCAACCGCCCCACAGCATTCTTCGACTTCGACACCACCCACACGCCGCCGTCATTCAACTCCACCTCAGTGGTCTTAAACCCCGGATACAACACAGCACCCGTCACCACAACAGCAACCACAGCACCAAACGCAGTGCCGGTGAACCACCGCGATCGCGGCAGGCGGGGCCGTCGGGGCGCGCTGGCAGCAGGCCTCTGGGCGCGCGTTTGTCCGCGACGTGTCATGAGTGGAAATCCCCCGGTAAATCTAGGCTCTGTGCCTGCAGCCGGCGTCACAGGACCCCGGGCACCACAACGATACCGCTATACGCCAGCAAATGGACAAATTCTTCCGGGCGGCTTCGACGACTGCCGGTTTCCTAGTCCAGGACCAGGCCCTTGCCCCGGCCGCGGGTGAGGCGGACGGGATTGATCTCACCGAAGCCGCGGACATTTTCCGGGGCCTGGGGAATCATGATGAACCGCTCGTCGTGCTCCAGGGCGGAGGCCGTCATGGAGTCGACCAGAACCGTTCCGGGATCGGCAAGGGTGGTCAGCCGGGCGGCCAGGTTGACCGTGGGACCGTAGATGTCGCCCAGGCGGGACAGGATCCTGCCCCACACCATGGCCACCCGGGCTTCGGGAAGGATCTCGTCCTCGGTGAAGGCCTCGGCCAGCGCCAGGGAGATTTCGGCACCGGCCGCCGGAGTTTCGGCGATGTACAGGACTTCGTCGCCCACGGTCTTGACCAGACGGCCGCCGCCCACGGAGATGATTTCGGCGCACTTGTTTTCGAAGCGCTGGACCAGCCGGGCGAGGGTCTTTTCGTTCATCCGGCGGGACAGGCTGGTGTAGGAGACAAGGTCCGCGAAGCCAACCGCGCGGGCCAGGGGCAGCGGCGCGTCGTCCTCGTCGCCTTCACGGCCTTCCTCGCTGGCCTGCAGCCCGGCCTCGGCACGGACGGCGAGGCGCTGGACGCCGGCGTTGAGTTGGCGCCGCCATGAATACACCAGGACCTCTTCCAGCGCGTCCACCAGCGCGGGAAGTTCGTTGACCAGGCGCTTGCGGGCCACAGCATCGGTGACGCCCTGCTCGTGGACCATGTCCTCCACCAGGGCTTCGATCTGCCAGACCACCATGCGGTCCGTCATCTGCCCGATGGAGCGGGTCACCGAAATGGCTGCTTCTTCGGTCAGCTTGCCGGCGCGGACCAGGTCCACCACGGTGGACAGGGCGGCCTGGTCGCGTTCGGTGAAGGCAACGTCCTCGTCGCCGAAATTCGGAAACCCCAGTGCACGCCAGAGCTTGCGGGCAGAGAGCAGGGAGAGTCCGGCGCCGGCGGCAACTTCACGACGGCGGAGCTTCCGTTCCCCGCCCAGGAGGCGGGCTTCGAGGGCCTTCATGGCCAGGCGTTCGGCGGACATGGCGCCGGTGGGCGGGTGCCGGTCTGCATCCGGCATGGCCGCGGCCGGCGTGGAGCCGGGTTCCGGCGCGGATCCGGGTTCCGGTGCGGCGTCGCCGGAAGCGGCCACCTCCACGGGCGCAGCGTCAGGATCAAGGGCGGCGGTGGCAGGGGCGGTGCTGTCGACGCGTTCCTGCTGGTCCTCATCGGTCATCCCGTCCACCTTCTCTCATGTCCTCCGGAAAAGCACCGGCAGGGTAATGCGTCGCGCCATCCGGCTGGGCGCTGTCGTCCGGCAGTTCCCCGATGGCGTCGAGGATAAAGTCGCGGAATTTGGCAACCTCAGGCACGTCGCGGAAAGTCACCACGCCCTGGTACCCGGTTTCCAAGGATATATTCCCCGAGCGCACCAATCGCTGCAGCAGCGATTCGTGGACCGTCAGGTTACGCACCGACGCCAGGTTCACCTGCTGGTCCCGCCGGTTAAGCAGCCCGTACCGCGCCACCATCCGTTGGCTGGTAAGCGTGTAGCGGGTGCCCTGCCAGCGGAGCAGGCGGGGCAGGCAGTAGCCCAGCCAGACAGCCGCAGCAGCGAGGACGCAGGCAGTGACAAGCCACGGCGTCCACTGGCGGCCAAGGGCAGGAGCCATGCGGGCTGCCCCGCCGCGGACGATCCAGGCGCTGGCGTACGCCGCCAACGCCGGCGCCAGCACGAAGGCCACGGCTGCCCCGGCCAGCTTCCGGGGCTGCGGGCGGGTAGTGACGATGACCTGCTCCCCGGGAACCAGGATTCTACGCATAACCACCTTGGCCTGGCGCGTCCGGCGCCGTCCAGGGCCGCAGGTGCACCACGTCGCCGGCGGTCACCACGTGCTCCCGCGAGTCGCGGTCCACCACCAGCAGGGAGCCGTAATCGTCCAGGCGGGACGCGTGTCCAATGATCTCGTGGTCGCCGGGCAGCTGTGCGCGCACTTGCTTGCCCAGGGTGACCATCACGGCTTCCACCCTCTTGTGCAGCGACGGGCCACCGGCCATCCCGGCCGCAGGGTCGCCGTCGGCGTTGCAGAAACTGCGGTACAGGACCGCAAAGTGGGACAGGTAGCTTTTCAGCAGCGCGGTCCGGTCCGTGGTGCGGGCCCCTTCCAGGGCCACGGAGGTGGCGGTGGGCACCGGAAGTTCGCTTTCGGTCAGGGTGACGTTCAGGCCGGTCCCCAGGATCACCGGGGGCACGTTGCCATCAACCATCGGCCCCAGCTGGGCGAGGATGCCGGCGATTTTCCTGCCCCGCACCAGGACGTCGTTGGGCCATTTGAGCTCGGCCGGAATCCCGGCCGTTTCCAGGAGCGTCTCACGCAGCGCCAGCGCTGCGATCAGGGACAACCAGGAGTAGCTCTGGGTGGGCAGGGGCCTGCCGTCCGCGTTGACCGGACGCAGCACCACGGACACGGACACGGAGCTCAGTGGCGGCGCTTCCCAGCGCCTGTCCAGGCGTCCCCTGGCGGCGGTCTGGTACTCGGCGGTCAGCACGGAGAGGTCAGGCCAGGCCGAAGGTTCCACCGTGACACCGCGCAGGAGGTCCGCGTTGGTGGAGCCGGTGGAGTCCACCACGTCGATCCGCGGTATTCCGGTGGCAGAGAGGAAACGCTGGTCGGCCAGTTCCCCTCGGTTCAGGGGGGTGCCCGGTGCGTGTGCGTCGTCCATACCCAAATCCTACCGAGCCTGGCCCGGTCCCACCGAGCCGTCTGCCGCCCCGGGAAGGACAACCCGGCCACGCCCGTACGGCCGCCTAGAGGAAGATGTCCGGAACCAGACGGTCTTCGGGTGCTCCCAGGCTGTAAGGACGGAAATCGGTCACTCCCGCTGCCGCCAGGACCTGCTCGTCCGTGTAGAAGTTGCCCGACGGCGGCCCACCGGCGGCGAGGTTGCTGCCGGTCAGGATGGCGTGGGCGGCGTCCGCCATGATCTGCGGTCCACGCGCCGCCAGCACCATGGTTTCGCCGTGGGGCATGTTCCGGATGGCTGCGGTATCGATGAGGGTGCAGGGCCACAGGGAGTTGACCCTGATGCCGTCAGCCTTCAGTTCCTCCGCCAGCCCCAACGTGGTCAGGCTCATCCCGTATTTGGCCATGGTGTACGCAAGGTGCTTCCCCGCCCAGGAGGGGTGGAGGTTCAGCGGCGGCGAGAGCGTGAGGATGTGCCCCTGTTCCGACTTCCGGAGCGCCGGCAGCGCCAGCTTGGACAACAGGAAGGTGCCGCGGACGTTGATGTCCTGCATCAGGTCGTACTTTTTCATGTCCACTGCATCAGTGGTGGAAAGGTCGATGGCGGAGGCATTGTTGATGACGACGTCGATGCCGCCGAACCGCTCAACGGCTGCGGCCACGGCGCCGGCCACGTCTTCGTCCCTGCGCACATCGCCCACCAGCGGCAGCGCCTGGCCGCCGGCCTCCTCGAGCTGCGCAGCCGCCGTATACACGGTGCCCGCCAGCTTGGGGTGCGGCTCCCCCGTTTTGGCCAGCAGCACTATATTGGCGCCGTCCCGCGCCGCCCTTGTGGCAATGGCCAGTCCGATTCCGCGGCTGCCGCCGGAGATGAGGATGGTCCTGCCCGCCAGGGAACCGGTGGCCCGGTAGGGGCTTTCGGGAGCATGCAAAGCATCATCGCTTGAAGTCATGGCAACACTGTAACCCAACTAAGTTACCGGCGAGTAACATTGAGGGGACGTGGCAGGAACGGCAGAAAATTGTAGGTTCCCTACAGCTGCGGGCGTCCAAAGCGTCACTAGACTTGCCAGCAGGGTTCGTCTTTTGTGTGGATGCTACTTAAAGCTCCGGACAGTACGGGCCCGCCAGCCAACAGAATTGACCTGCTACAGAGCCGGAGACACTTGATGAGCCACGATCTGACAACGACTGCGGGAAAGATTGCCGATTTCCGCGACCGCCAGGCGCGCGCCGAACAGCCCTCCGGCCCCGAAGCCATCGAAAAGCAGCATGCGCGCGGCAAGAACACGGCCCGCGAGCGCATCGCCCTGCTGCTGGACGAAGACTCGTTTGTAGAATTCGACGCCCTGGCCGTGCACCGCTCCACCGCCTTCGGCATGGAGAAGAAGAAACCCCTGGGCGATGGCCTGGTCTCCGGCTACGGCACCGTCGACGGCCGGCTGGTGGCGGTGTACAGCCAGGACTTCACTGTCTACGGCGGATCGCTGAGCCAGGTCAACGGCGAAAAAATAGTCAAGGTGCAGGAGTTCGCGCTCCGCAACGGCTGCCCCGTCGTCGGCATCCTGGACGGCGGCGGCGCCCGCATCCAGGAAGGCGTGGCCTCGCTGGCCATGTTCGCGGACATCTTCCGCAACAACGTCCACGCCAGCGGCGTGGTGCCGCAGATCTCCCTGATCATGGGGCCTTCCGCCGGCGGCGCCGCCTACTCCCCGGCCCTCACCGACTACGTGGTGATGGTGGACAAGACCTCGCACATGTTCATTACCGGCCCCGACGTCATCAAGACCGTCACCGGCGAGGATGTGGACATGGAAACCCTGGGCGGCGCCCGGCAGCACAATGCCACCACCGGAACGTCCGCCTACCTGGCCTCGGATGAGACCGACGCCATCGAGTTCGTGCGCGAACTGCTGGACTTCCTGCCTTCCAACAACCTCTCCGAGGCACCGGTGCTGGGGCACCAGCAGGAGTTGGAGGTCGACGACGACGACCTCGCCCTGGACACGCTGGTTCCGGATTCCGCCAACCAGCCCTACGACATGCGCGCCGTCGTCGAACAGATCGTGGACGACGGGCACTTCCTGGAGATGCAGGCCCTGTACGCCCCCAACGTGATGATCGGCTACGGCCGGGTGGAGGGCCACACCGTGGGCATCGTGGCCAACCAGCCGCTGCAGTTCGCCGGCACCCTGGACATCGCGGCGTCAGAGAAGGCCGCCCGGTTCGTGCGGCACTGCGACGCCTTCAACATCCCCATCATCACCCTGGTGGACGTCCCCGGGTTCCTCCCCGGCAAGGACCAGGAATTCCAGGGCATCATCCGCCGCGGCGCCAAACTCCTCTACGCCTACGCCGAGGCCACTGTTCCAAAGCTCACCGTCATCACCCGCAAGGCCTACGGCGGCGCCTACATCGTGATGGGTTCCAAGAAGCTCGGCGCCGACCTGAACCTGGCATGGCCCACGGCCCAGATCGGTGTGATGGGCGCCCAGGGCGCGGTGAACATCCTCTACCGGCGCGACCTCGCCGCGGTCGCCCAGGACGGCGGCGACGTTGAGGCCCGCCGCGCCGAGGTGATCCGCCAGTACGAGGAAGAACTCCTCAACCCGTACCAGGCAGCCGAACTGGGTTACGTGGACGCCGTCATCGCCCCCTCCGATACCCGGATCCAAATCATCAAGGGACTGCGTGCCCTGCGCGACAAACGCGCCAGCCTCCCCGCCAAGAAGCATGGGAACATCCCGCTGTGATGGCCACCGAAAATACCGGGACCGGGCCGGCCGCCGAAGCGCTTGCCGCTCCGCTGCTCTCTGTGGTCAAAGGACAGCCGAACGCCGAGGAACTGGCCGCACTGACCGCCGTCGTCCTCTCCCTTGGCGGCGCCGAACCTGCACGTGCGGACAAACCGACCGTTCGGCACTGGGTGCGCCGGCAGCAGCTCAAGCTCGAACCCACGCCCGGTCCCGGCGCCTGGAAACGAAGCCGCGGCTGAGTCCCGGGCGTGGATCCCCGGCGGCGTGGGCCCAGGCCTCGGCGCAGTCCGGGCGATAGTCTCGTCATGTGACTACAGACACTGCACCCGCCGCGCGCCCGCACACCCGGATCGACGCCGTCGCGGACAACTACACGGACACCCTCATCAGGCTCAACCCGACCTTCGCCACCACCCTTGGCCTGCCGGGACATGAAACGGAGTACCAGGATTTCTCCCCCGCCGGCATTGCCGGATTCGCGGAGGCGGCGCGGGAGGCCCTGGTTGCCCTGGAGGGCCTGGAACCGGAAGACGACGTGGACGCCGTCACCCTGGACGCCATGCGGGAACGGCTCGGCCTGCAACTGCTGATCCACGCCTCCGGCTGGGAATACGCGGACCTGAACAACATCGCCTCCCCGGCCCAGGACATCAGGGCCATCTTCGACCTCATGCCCACCGGCACCGAACAGGACTGGGAGCACATCGCCGGGCGCGCCCACAACGTGCCGGCCGCCATCAGCGGCTACACCGAATCCCTGCGCATGGCCAGGGACTCCGGCCGGGTGGCCGCTGCCCGCCAGGTGCGGACCGTCATCGAACAGGTGACCAAGTACGCCGCCCCGGACGGCTTCTTCGCCAAACTGGCCGCAGAGGCCACCACGGCTGACGGGCCACTGCCCGCTGCGCTGCAAACTACGCTCGACGCCGGTGCTGACGCCGCCCGGGGTGCCTACGCCCGGCTGGCAGAATTCCTGCGCACCGAACTGCTCCCCGCCGCGCCTGAGAAGGACGCCGTGGGCAGGGCCCGCTACGCCCTGGCCTCCCGCTCCTTCCTGGGGGCGGAAGTGGACCTGGAAGAAACGTACGCCTGGGGCGTCGAGGAACTGGACCGCCTCATCGCGGAACAGGAGCGCGTTGCGGACACCATCAAGGCAGGCGCCACCATCGCCGAAGCCAAGGACATCCTCAACAACGACCCCTCCCGGCAACTGAAAGGCACCGAGGCGCTCCGCGGATGGATGCAGGGCCTCTCCGACAAAGCCGTTGCCGAACTCGCCGGAGTGCACTTCGACATCCCCGACGTCATGAAGAAACTCGAGTGCCGGATCGCTCCCACCGACGAGGGCGGCATCTACTACACCGGCCCGTCCGACGACTTCAGCCGCCCCGGCCGCATGTGGTGGTCCGTCCCCGCCGGCGAGGACACGTTCACCACCTGGGCAGAAACCACCACCGTCTACCACGAGGGCGTCCCGGGCCACCACCTCCAGGTGGCCACCGCAACCTACCGCCGCGAGCTGCTGAACAAATGGCGCCGGAACGTCTGCTGGACCTCCGGCCACGGCGAAGGCTGGGCACTCTACGCGGAAAAGCTCATGCAGGAACTGGGCTACCTCAACGATCCCGGCGACCACATGGGCATGCTGGACATGCAGCGCATGCGCGCCGCCCGCGTGGTCTTCGACATCGGCGTGCACCTCGAACTCGAGATGCCCCAACGCTGGGGATCCGGCACCTGGACCGCGGACAAGGGCTACGGCTTCCTCAAGGAAAACCTCCCCATCAGCGAAGGCCAACTCAACTTCGAGTTCACCCGCTACCTCGGCTGGCCGGGCCAGGCCCCCTCCTACAAAGTAGGCCAGCGCCTCTGGGAACAGATCCGCGCCGAACTTGAGGCCCGGCCCGGGTTCGACCTCAAGGAGTTCCACACCAAGGCCCTCAACATCGGCTCCGTTGGACTCGACACGCTCCGCCGGGCGCTGCTCTCGTAGTCTCCCCCCTTCGGGGAGGGAGGGCAACAGGAGACATTAAGCACACCCGGGGCGGGAATAAGTAACATAGGCCGCCGTCTGCCTTGTGTTTGCTCGGTTTGCCGGCTTCCTGCGTGAGCGTGGGCGCGTAATATTTCTCAATGTTCGTTCGTCGTGGTATGCGGGGTGGCTCTAGCGTAGTCGGGTGAGCACTCAGACAAGCACCCCGTCCCCCGCAGGGAAGACCGGATTCCAGCTGCCCAGGTGGGCGGGCTCGTTCGGCTTCCAGATCATCGCCGCCCTCATCGTGGGCCTTGGCCTCGGCCTGCTGGCCAAGTACACCGGCAGTACCAAGGCCAACCCCAACGCCCTCGGCGCCACCCTGCAGACCATCGGCTCAAGCTATGTGTCCCTGCTGCAGACCGCCGTGGTCCCGCTGATCTTTACCGCCGTCGTCAGCTCCATCTCCAACCTGCGCCAGGTGTCCAACGCCGCCAGGCTGGCCTGGAACACGCTCCTGTGGTTCGCCATTACGTCCCTGATCGCCGTGCTGATCGGCATCGGCCTGGGCGTGCTGCTGCAGCCCGGCGCCAACACCGGCATCAGCGGGGAAGCCAAGTACACCGGCAAGTCCGGTGACTGGTGGGCCTTCCTGGTGGGCCTCTTCCCCAAGAACTTCCTGGGCCTGGGTGCCAGCTCCACGGTCGGCGATTCCGGCGCCGTCACCACCTCGGTCAGCTTCAACGTCCTTCAGATCCTCGTGATCGCCATCGCCGTGGGCGTCGCCGCGCTCAAGGTGGGCAAGGCTGCGGAGCCGTTCCTCAACCTCAACGCCTCAGCCCTTGCCGTGATCCAGAAGGTCCTGTGGTGGATCATCCGCATCGCGCCGCTGGGCACCGTTGGCCTCATCGGCAACGCCGTGGCCGTCTACGGCTGGGACACCATCGGCTCGCTTGGCAAGTTCACCGTGGCCATCTACGCCGGCCTGGTCCTGGTGCTGTTCGTCGTCTACCCCATCCTGGTCCGCAGCCACGGACTGTCCATCAAGCAGTACTTCTCCGGCGTGTGGCCCGCCGTCCAGCTGGCCTTCGTGTCCCGCTCGTCCGTGGGAACCCTGCCGCTGACGCAGCGCGTCACCGAACGCAGCCTGGGCGTCCCCCGCGCCTACGCCTCCTTCGCCGTGCCGCTGGGCGCCACCACCAAGATGGACGGCTGCGCAGCCATCTACCCCGCGATCTCGGCAATCTTCGTGGCCCAGTTCTTCGGCATCCAGCTGGACTTCAGCCAGTACCTGCTGATCGCACTGGTTTCCGTCCTCGGTTCCGCCGCAACCGCCGGCACCACCGGCGCCGTGGTGATGCTCACCCTGACGCTCTCCACGCTGGGACTGCCGCTGGCCGGCGTCGGACTCCTCCTGGCCATTGATCCCATCCTGGACATGGGGCGCACCGCTGTGAACGTGGCCGGCCAGGCCCTGGTTCCCACCATCGTGGCCAAGCGCCAGGGCATCCTGGACGAATCGCTGTACAACGCACCCCGCAGCGGGACCCCGTTCGTGGATGACAGCGACGCCGATGCTGCCGCCGGCGAAACCGCTACCGACGGCACCAGCGCCGACACCGCACCCCGCGAACTGCAGGATGCAAAGGCGTAAGGCACAGCAGCAAGGAAAGGCGTCCCCGGGAGATTCTCCCGGGGACGCCTTTTTGCAATCAGGGCTGCGCGTATCGCTCAACAACAGTGATGGTCAGTGCCAGCCACCTCCGATTACCCCGTTCTGGATGGCTTTCGTCACGGCGTCGGCTTCAGCCTGGGTCAGCTTTCCATCCGCTACAGCCTTGTCCAGGCGGGACTTGAGTCCGGCTGCATGTTCGGCCTCTTCCTCGCTGCGGATCTCCTGCAGCGCTGCGGTCACCTTCGCTTCATCGATGCCCAGCGATGCAGCAAGGGACTTGGCGAGTGCAGCCTCGCGGGCGGCAGGATCCGGCTTCTGGCCCTCGGCCGGCGGCGTGGTGGGCTTGTTGGCTTCGCGGAAGGCCTTCAAGGCGTCGGCCACCTTGGCTTCATCAACGCCCAGCTTCGCTGCCAGCGCCGAGGCCTGCTCCATCCCATGGCCGCCGCGGCCGCCGTGCCTGCCCATGCCATCGGGGGCGCTGCCGGTAGTTCCGTCAGCGGCAGCACTGGAACCCGTGCTGGGTGTGGGAGTGGGCGTCGTGGTGGCGGATGCCATGCCGGCCACGCCGATTCCGGCACCAAGCGCCAGCGCTGCGGCCGTCAGGCCCACGGTCATCTTCTTCGTGCGTCTCATGTCGCGTCTCCTGATTCGCCGTCAACTGACGGCTCCTGGTGATTCGCCTCGGGCGAGGCATACCAAGCATCCGGCGCAAGGATCAGGAAGGGCTGTCGGGAAGCTATGGTTCTCCTGTGAATTTAAGTTGCATTGAGTGCAAACTTGCACGTAGTGTAAGCGCGTGACATCACCCGTTGCCCCGCCGGACGAACCCGCCGCACCTTCCCGGCGCGAGCTGAACAAGGCCGCCACCCGCCAGGCGATTACCGACGCCGCACTGGGACTCCTGCGCTCCAAAGGCCCCGGAAACTTCACGGTGGAAGACATCGCCGACGCCGCGGGGATCTCGCGCCGCACCTTCTTCAACTACTTCAGCAGCACCGACGCCGCCCTCGCCTCCATCGTCCATGGCTTCCTGGACAACGCGATTCAGCAGTTGCGCCTCCGCCCGGCGGACGAGCCCATGCTGGAATCCGCCCAGGCCGCGCTGATGGCCCTTGCCGACCCCAAGGCCGTGGCGCCGCTGGCGGAACTGTTCACGCTGACCCAGCAGAGCCCGCTGATGTCGCACCCGGAACTCGAGGCGTGGGACCACTGCCGGGCGCAGGTCTTCACCGTCGCCCGCGAACGCCTCGCCGGCACCCCCGGCGCCCAGGACGAGCTTTATGTCCACGCCCTGGCCGGCTCGATCATCTCCTGCGGAAAGGCCGCCATGGAGGTGTGGTTCAGCCGCCGCGGTCCGGACCTGACACCCGCATCCCTGGCCGAGCTCCGGCAGTTGCTCATCGATGCCATGGCCCTGCTGGCCACCGGCTTCAACACCCCCGCTCCACCATCCGCCACCCGTTCCTCCTGATCAGATCGGTTCACCCGCATGGCACTGCTCCTCTACCGCCTCGGCAAGTTCTCCTACCGCCGGCGCTGGCTTGTCATCTCCCTGTGGCTCGCCGTGCTGGTGGCCGTGGGCGGCTCGGCCGCGGCATTCCACGGCACCCTGTCCAACAACTTCCAGATTCCCGGGACCGAGACCCAGCGGATTGCGGACAAGCTCAAGCAGGAGCTGCCCTCGGCCTCGGGCGGCAGCGCCACGATCGTTTTCGAAGCCCCGGACGGCGGCTTCACGGCCCAAAGCCGGGCTGCCGTGACGGAGGCGCTGAAGAAGCTCCAGACCCTCCCCGAGGTGCGTGGCACGGTGGACCCGTTCGCCACCCAGGCACAGGTGGACCAGGCCGGCAAGGCCATCACCGACGGCGAACAGCAGCTGGCGGCCGGGCAGGCACAGCTGGACGCCTCCCGGGCCCAGCTTGAAGCCGGCAAGGTGCAGTTGGCGGCAGCCGAGCAGCAGCTCACCGCCGCCGGGGCGCCGGCAGCACTGATTGAAGCCCAGCTTGGCCAGCAGAAGGCAGCGCTGGCCCAGGGCCAGGCCAAGCTGGACGCCGGCGCCCAGGAACTGGCGGCCAACAAGGCCAAGCTGGAACAGGGCAAACGGCAGGCCCAGGCAGCATCAGCCATCCGCTTCGTGTCCGCGGACAACAAGGCCGCCGTGGCACAGGTGCAGTTCAAGACCTCCATCAACGGGCTGGCCCCGGCCGTGCGCAAGCAGGTGCAGGAGATCGCCCACGAGACCTCCGCGGCAGGCGTCACGGCGCTGGCCAGCAAGGAAATCACCGAGGACATTTCGGCACTTTTCGGCACTGCGGAAATCGTCGGCATCGCCGTTGCGGCGCTGGTCCTCATCCTCATGCTGGGTACGCTGATCGCCGCCGGGCTGCCACTGCTGATGGCCATCATCGGCGTCGGCGTGGGCGTCGGCATCACGTTCGCCCTTTCCGGCCTGTTCGACATGAGCTCCATCTCGCCCATGCTGGCCCTGATGCTTGGCCTCGCCGTCGGCATCGACTACTCGCTGTTCATCGTCAACCGGCACCGCACCCAGCTCCTTGCCGGCATGGATGCGGAGGAGTCTGTTGCCCGGGCCAACGGCACGTCCGGCAACGCCGTGGTCTTCGCCGGCCTGACCGTGATCATCGCCCTTGCCGCCCTGGTGGTCCCCGGGCTGCCCTTCCTCGCCGTCATGGGCCTTGCGGCAGCGGGAACCGTGGCCGTTGCGGTGCTCGTGGCCATCACCCTGACCCCTGCCATGCTGTCCCTGATCGGACGGCGCATCATCTCCCGGCGGGCCTGGGCCAAAGCCGAAGCCCACAACGCCGAACCGGACCACGAAGCGGCCGACCTCGCCACCGATAAGGAACGCAGCACCCGCGGGTGGGGCGGCCTGGTCACCCGGCACCCGTGGGTGGCACTGATCGCGGGCATCCTCCTGCTGGGCACCCTTGCGCTGCCCGCCACCCAGCTGCAGCTGGCCCTGCCGGACGGAGGCTCCGAACCCGTGGAGTCAGAGGCCTACCAGGCCTACGACCTCACGGCCCGCAGCTTCGGCGAAGGTGTCACCGGACCCATCGTGGCCGTCGGCGAGTTCCCCGCGGACCTGGACGAAGCCCAGGCCCGGAAGCTGCAGTACGACATCGCGGACAAGCTCCGTGCCGTGGACAATGTGGTGGCAGCCGTGCCCGTCGCCCTCAGCGGGGACCGCCGGACCGCCGTGTTCCAGGTCATCCCCAAGGAGGGCCCGGCCAGCGCCACCACCGTCATGGTGGTCTCCGAGCTCCGCGGCCTCAACGGGGAGATCCAGTCCGACTACGGCGTGGCCATGGGACTGACCGGGCAGACCGCCGGCAACGTGGACGTCTCCACCAAGCTTGGTGACGCCCTGCCGCCCTACCTGGCCATCGTCGTCGGACTTTCCCTGATCCTGCTGCTGCTGGTGTTCCGGTCCATTGTGGTCCCGCTGCTGGCCACGGGCGGCTTCCTGCTGTCCCTGTCCGCCGCCTTCGGTGCCGTGGTGGCGGTATACCAGTGGGGCTGGCTGGGGAACATCTTCGACGTGGCCAACCCCGGCGCCGTGCTCAGCTTCCTGCCCATTATCCTGATCGGCGTGCTGTTCGGCCTGGCCATGGACTACCAGGTGTTCATCGCCTCCGGCATGCGCGAGGCATACATGCACGGATCGTCCGCCAAGGAAGCGGTCAGGGTGGGCTTCCGGCACGCGGCCGCCGTAGTCACCGCGGCCGCGATCATCATGGTCAGCGTGTTCTCCGGCTTCATCTTCAGCCACCTCACCATGGTCCGGCCGCTGGGCTTTGCCATGGCCTTCGGCGTACTGTTCGACGCCTTCATGGTCCGCATGACCATCGTCCCGGCCGTAATGTACCTGCTGGGCGCCAGGTCCTGGTGGCTGCCGCGGTGGCTGGACAGGATCCTGCCGGACGTGGACGTGGAGGGCGCCAAGCTCAACAGGGGCCAGGCAGCACCCGCCTCCGGCGAGCTGGTCCACTAGGCTGAAGCCGTGCTCCATCTGATTCTCGCCTCCCAGTCCCCCGCCCGCACCAAGCTCCTGGCCGAGGCCGGCATCCGGCACACCGTGCTGGTCTCCGACGTCGACGAGGCCGCCGTGCAGGCGCGGTACGGCGTCACGGACCCGCACGACACCGCGCTGCTGCTGGCCCGCGCCAAGGCCGAGGCCGTGGCGGCGCTGCCGGAAGCGGACGGCGCCCTGGTGCTGGGCTGCGACTCGGTTTTTGAATTCGACGGCGAGGCGCACGGCAAGCCCTACACCGCCGACGTCGCCCGCGAGCGGATGCTCCGGATGAGCGGCAGCGCGGGAGTGCTGCACACGGGCCACTGGCTGGTGGACTGCAGGGACACGGACGACGACGGCGGCAGCGGCCGCGGCTCGGGCGCCACGGTGGGGGCGGTCGCCTCAGCCGAGGTTTCCTTCCTGGAGATGGATCCGGCAGAGATCGACGCCTACATCGCCACCGGAGAGCCGCTCCACTGCGCGGGCTCCTTCACCATCGACGGCCTGGGCGGCGCCTTCATCCGGAAGGTCGACGGCGACCCGCACGCCGTCGTCGGCCTTTCCGTCTCCACCCTGCGCGGGCTGCTCGCGTCCGCCAACGTGCGCATTACGGACCTCTGGCCCCGGCGGTAAATCGCCCGGTTTCCACACTGCTTGTAGCTTCCCTACAAAGGACGGCCGGTTTACACGCGGATTCCGCAAGTAATATCGGCGGAACCTCCAAAAGCGCGCTAGGCTCCCTGAAGGAAAGAAGGAGACGCCTTGTCAGCAAATTTGGAGCAGTCCGCAGGTACTACACAGCCGAGCCTCACAAAGGTGCTGATCGCCAACCGCGGCGAAATCGCCGTGCGCATCATCCGGGCGGCCCGGGACGAGGGCATTGCCTCCGTGGCCGTCTACGCAGATCCGGACCGGGACGCGCTGCACGTCCGGCTGGCTGACGAGGCGTACGCCCTGGGTGGCACCACCGCGGCGGAGTCCTACCTGGTGATGGACAAGATCATTGACGCCGCCCGCCAGTCCGGCGCCGACGCCATCCACCCCGGCTACGGCTTCCTGGCCGAAAATGCCCAGTTCGCCGCACGGGTGATCGAGGCCGGCATCACCTGGATCGGCCCCTCCCCGGAGGCAATCTCCGCCTTGGGCGACAAGGTCCAGGCCCGGCACATCGCCGAAAAGGTGGGCGCCCCGCTGGTTCCGGGCACCGCCGACCCCGTTGAGTCCGCGGACGAAGTCCTGGACTTCGTGGACCGCCACGGCCTGCCCGTGGCCATCAAGGCTGCCTTCGGCGGCGGCGGACGCGGCATCAAGGTGGCCCGCACCCGGGAAGAAATCCCGGAGCTGTACGAATCCGCCGTCCGTGAGGCCACCGCAGCCTTCGGCCGCGGCGAATGCTTCATCGAGCGCTTCCTGGACGCCCCACGGCACGTGGAAACCCAGTGCCTGGCCGACGCCTACGGCAACGTGGTGGTGGTGTCCACCCGCGACTGCTCCCTGCAGCGGCGCAACCAGAAGCTCGTGGAGGAAGCCCCGGCACCGTTCCTCACCGAGGACCAGAACCGGCGCCTCTACGAATCCTCCAAGGCCATCCTGAAGGAGGCCGGCTACCTCGGCGCCGGAACCTGCGAATTCCTGGTAGGCCAGGACGGCACCATCTCCTTCCTCGAAGTAAACACCCGCCTCCAGGTGGAGCACTGCGTGTCCGAGGAAGTCACCGGCATCGACCTGGTGCGCGAACAGTTCCGGCTGGCCAGGGGCGAGGAACTGGGCTACGGCGATCCCGAGGTCCGCGGACACTCCATCGAATTCCGCATCACCGGCGAGGATCCGGGCCGCAACTTCCTGCCGGCCCCCGGCACGGTCCGCGTCCTGAAGAACCCCACCGGTCCCGGCGTGCGCGTGGACTCGGGCGTGGAACAGGGCGACGTGATCAGCGGGAACTTCGACTCCATGCTGTCAAAGCTGATCATCACCGGCGCCACCCGGCCGCAGGCCCTCCAGCGTGCCCGCCGCGCCCTGGAGGAGATGGTGGTGGAGGGCATCCCCACCGTCATCCCGTTCGACCTCGCAGTTGTGTCGGACCCCGCTTTCGCCCCACCCGAGGGCCCGTTCAAGGTCCACACCCGGTGGATCGAAACCGAATTCAGCAACAACCTTCCCGCCTGGACGCCGGATGCCCCAACCGATGCAGACGGCTCCGCAGAAGACCGCCAGCGCGTCGTGGTCGAGGTGGGCGGCAAGCGGCTGGAGGTGGTCCTCCCCGCGTCCCTGGGCACGCCGGGCACTGCAGCAGGCGCCGCCGCCAAGCCGGGCAAGTCCAAGAAGCGGTCCCGCTCCGCCGGTCCCGCGGCTGCCACCGGCAACGCCCTGACCTCCCCCATGCAGGGCACCATCGTGAAGGTGGCCGTGGCTCACGGGGACGTTGTGTCCGAAGGTGACCTGGTGGTGGTCCTCGAGGCCATGAAGATGGAGCAGCCCCTCACCGCACACCGGTCCGGGACCATCACCGGCCTGACGGCCACGGCGGGCGAAACGGTGTCCGCGGGCGCCATCATCGCCACCATCGAAGACTAGAAAGCAGTCCCGGCAGCCATGCTCGCACCCAGCTTCCAGGAAGAAGTGGACCGCTACCACCAGGCGGTTCCCGAAATCACCCGGGGCAACCCGGCCCCCATCAAGGAGCTCTACTCCCGCCTTGACGACGTCACCCTGGCCAATCCCTTCGGCGGCATAGCGCGCGGCTGGGCCCAGGTGGAGGCCCGGCTTGACCAGGCGGCGCGGCAGTTCCGCGACGGCGAGATGCTGGGCTTCGACACCGTCACCTCCTACACCGCCCGGGACACCGCCTACCTGGTGGAGACCGAGCACTTCCGGGCACGGCTGGACGCGGCGGCCGCCACCGAGGAATTCGCGCTTCGCGTGACCAGTATCTTCCGGCGCGAGGAAGGCTACTGGAAGCTGGTGCACCGCCACGCCGACCCCGCAGCCCGGCCACAGTCCCGCCGGTCGCTGACCCAGCCCGCCGGCTGAGCCGGTGCTGGCAGGGGGCGCCGCCAGGATGCAGACTTAGCTCATGCTGCCTTTCCTGCTCCTCGCCTCCCGCCCGGAAGACGCTGCCGCGGAGGAGGAATATGCCGCCTATCTGAGGTACGGCGGGCTTGAGGAACGGGAGCTGCGCCGGGTCAGGCTTGAGGCCGCTCCCCTGCCCGCGCTGGATCTTGCGGATTATTCCGGCGTCATCGTGGGCGGCAGCCCGTTCACGTCCAGCGATCCGCCGGAGCAGAAGAGCCCGGTCCAGCACCGGGTGGAGCGGGAGTTGTCCGGCCTCCTGGACCAGCTGGTGGCCCGCGACTTTCCCTTCCTGGGCGCCTGCTACGGGGTGGGGACGCTGGGCCGCCACCAGGGCGCGGTCATCGACAGGACCTACGGCGAGCCGCTGGGCGCCGTGGAAATCGAGCTGACGGATGCCGGGCTGCAGGATCCCCTGCTGCAGGGCATGCCCCGGACCTTCACGGCCCTGACCGGCCATAAGGAAGCGGTCAGTTCCCTGCCACCGCACGCGGTGCTGCTGGCGAGCTCAGCCACCTGCCCCGTGCACATGTTCCGGGTCAAGACCAACCTTTATGCCACCCAGTTCCATCCCGAACTGGACACCGACGGGCTGGTGACCCGGATCGATATCTACCGGCACGCCGGCTACTTTCCGCCCGAATCCGCCGAGGAGCTGATGGCCGCAGCACGCCAATTCACGGTCACCGAGCCCATGGCCGTGCTGAAGAACTTCGTGGCGCGCTACGCACGGTGAGCATGAAAATGCCCGGCGGGCCGGATGGCCGCGCCGGGCATTTTCGGCACCCGAAGCGTCAGGCCACGTTGTTCTCGTAGTCCAGGTCGCGGGTCTCGCGGGTAAGGAACAGCGCAATCAGGGTGAGCACGGCCATGGCCGTCAGGTAGACACCCACCAGGACAGGGCTGCCCTTGGCCGCTTCCCACAGGGCCACGGCGATGAACGGTGCCACCGCAGCGCCCAGGATGCTGGAGAAGTTGTAGCTGATCGCCGAGCCGGTGTAGCGGACGTTCGTGGGGAACAGCTCCGGCAGCAGCGCTCCCATGGGCCCGAAGGTGAGGCCCATGAGGGAGAACCCGAGGATCAGCAGGCCCATGGTGCCCACAAAGCCACCGCTGAACAGCGGAACAAACAGCAGGCCGAACACGAAGATGCCCGCGGTGACGGCGAGGAGCATCTTGCGCCGGCCGTACTTTTCGGCCAGGGGTCCGGAGACCAGGGTGAAGATGCCGAAGAAGACGACGCCGGCAATCAGCATCCAGAGGAAGTCGTTGCGGGGGTAGCCGAGGCCTGGAACGAACGCGGCAGCAGCGGCGTCAGACATGGGCTTTCCGGCCTTTTCGGCCGCGGCCTTGGCACCTTCGAGGGTTGGCTTGGTGCCGTAGGTAAGGGTGAACGTGGTCATCAGGTAGAAGAGCACGTACGTGGCCAGCATGATGAAGGTGCCCAGGATCAGCTGGCGCCAGCTGGTCTTGAAGACGCGGCCAAGCGGCAGCTTGGCCACCTCCTTGGATTCCAGCACCTTGGTGAAGGCGGGGGTTTCGATCAGCTTGAGCCGTACGTACAGGCCCAGGATCACCATGACGGCGCTGAGCAGGAACGGGACGCGCCAGCCCCACGCCTGGAAAGCTTCCGGCGTCAGGGTGTAGCTCGCAACCAGGAAGATGACGTTGGCGATGATGAAGCCGATCGGGGCGCCCAGCTGCGGGAAGGTGCCGTAGATGGCCCGCTTGTTGGCAGGGGCGTTCTCGGTGGCCAGCAGCGCGGCCCCGCTCCACTCCCCGCCGAGCGCAAGGCCCTGGGCGAAGCGCATGACCACCAGCAGGGCCGGTGCCCAGAATTCCCAGCCCGGAACCAGCGCGGTGGGGAGGCAGCCGATGAGGAAGGTGGCAATACCCATGGTCAACAGCGACGCCACCAGCGTGCCCTTGCGGCCGAACTTGTCGCCGAAGTGCCCGAAGACGATGGAGCCG
Organism: Pseudarthrobacter sp. Pseusp20; assembly: GCF_059492155.1. Lineage (NCBI taxonomy): Bacteria > Bacillati > Actinomycetota > Actinomycetes > Micrococcales > Micrococcaceae > Pseudarthrobacter > Pseudarthrobacter sp. Pseusp20. The sequence continues at coordinate 1,671,983 of NZ_CP168521.1, read as the reverse complement.
AGCGGCCGGGCGATGAATGCCACGCCAAAAACGGCGAAGGAGCTCAGCAGCTGGGTGGTTTCGTTCGCGCCCGGGAAGAAGAGCTTCGGGAAAACGAGCACGGCGGCAGTGGCATAGACGTAGAAGTCGTAGAACTCCACTGTGGTGCCGATCAGGCTGGCCACGATGACGCGGCCGCGGGAGTTCACCGGCTGGTGCGAACCAGGCACCGTGGTGGTATCGGTGGATGACATAGGTAAACGCTTTCGTGAGACCGGCCGGGCACAGGCAGGGCTGCCTCCCGGCTCGAATAGTTAGAGTTCGATCTTACTTCGCCGCGTCCAGTCAATGGACGAAACGTCCACCATTCGGACGTGTGTTGCATGTCTCACAATGCGGTCCGGCAGGCCGCCTCACGCCGCCGGGCCGGACCGGATAGGCAAAAGTCACAGCGCGTTAACAAACATCGACCGTCCGTGAAACGCGCCGTCCCTACCTTTGAGGAACAACATCCCCCTGAAGGAGGTAACCCGTGACTGTTGACCGCACCGTCGATGCCGGCGTACAGCCCGGCTCTACCCGCACCACAGACACCCCTGCCCTTGAATTCCGCCCCGGCCGCTGGATCGCCAACTGGGATGCCGAGAACAAGGAGCAGTGGGAAACCGCCGGCCGCGCCATCGCCCGCCGCAACCTGAACTGGTCCATCTTCGCCGAGTTCCTCGGCTTCGTTGTCTGGCAGCTGTGGTCCATTGTGGTGGTCCAGCTGCCGGCCGCCGGCTTCACATTCTCCACCTCGGAGATCTTCTGGCTCATCTCCATGCCCAGCCTCGTGGGCGCCACCCTCCGCATCCCGTACACCTTCATGGTTCCCCGGTTCGGCGGACGCAACTGGACCATCGTGTCCGCCCTGCTGCTCCTGATCCCCTCCACCGGCCTGGCGCTGTGTGTCTCCAACCCGGAGACGCCCTTCGGCGTCATGCTGCTCGTGGCCGCACTGGCCGGCTTCGGCGGCGGCAACTTCGCCAGCTCCATGGCGAACATCACTTTCTTCTACCCGGCCAGGGAAAAGGGCTGGGCGCTGGGCCTGAACGCCGCAGGCGGGAACCTGGGCGCCGCCGTCGCACAGCTTGCCGTTCCCATCGTGATCACCCTGCTGGCCGCCGGCACCGTCAACCTTCCCATGGCCGGCTGGATGTGGGTTCCCTTCATCCTTCTCGCAGCGTTCGGCGCCTTCAAGTACATGAACAACCTCACCAGCGCCAAGGGTGACGTGGCCGGCTCGGTCGCTGCGCTCAAGGAACCGCACCTGTGGATCATGGCTCTGCTGTACATCGGCACCTTCGGCTCATTCATCGGCTTCGCCGGTGTGTTCCCCAAGCTGATCAAGGACTACTTCCCCGCGTTCTCCTCCATCGGAGTAGGCACCGTGGCCCTGTCCCTTGCATTCCTGGGCCCCCTGGTGGGCTCGCTGGCCCGCCCGTACGGCGGACGCATGGCGGACCGCATGGGCGGGGCCCGGATGACGGTCACAGCCTTCGCTTCCATGGCCGTCATCACCCTCACCATGATCTGGACCCTGCCGCTGAAGAACTTCTGGCTCTTCCTGATCCTCTTCCTGATGCTGTTCACCGCCAGCGGCTTTGGAAACGGCGCCACCTACCGGATGATCCCCGTCATCTTCGCCACCTCCAGCCGGGCCGCACGCAACGGCGCCAGCTCCGTGGCAACCCAGCGCCTGGCGTCCTCGGCACTCGGGCTGATCTCAGCGATCGGCGCCTACGGCGGCTTCGTCATCCCCCAGGTCCTGAACGCTTCCAGCACCGCCAGTGGCTCCTACACCCCGGCCTTCTACGGATTCGTTGCCGCCTACGTGGTGATGCTGCTGGTCTGCTGGACCTGCTACATCCGCAACGCCGGCCGGAACGCGATGGGACACGTCTAACATGACCAAAAGCGCCGACACGCACTGCCCCTACTGCGCCCTGCAGTGCGCCATGACGCTCACGTCCCCTGCGGACCTGGCCCCGGCTGCCCAGCCGGGGCCAGGCCCCGTGCCTGCACCGAATCCCGCGCCCGCACTGGAGGTTGCAGGCCGGGACTTCCCCACCAACCGCGGCGGCCTCTGCCGCAAAGGGTGGACCTCCCCCACGCTCCTGAACCACGCGGGCCGGATCACCGAGCCGCTGCTGAAGGGACCCGACGGCGTCCACCGGCCCATCGGCTGGGACCAGGCCCTGGACCTCGCCGCCCAGGCAGTGAAGGACGCCCGCGCACGCCACGGCGCGGACGCCGTCGGCGTCTTCGGCGGCGGCGGACTCACCAATGAGAAGGCCTACCAGCTGGGCAAGTTCGCCCGGCTGGCCCTGGGCACCTCACGCATCGACTACAACGGCAGGTTCTGCATGTCATCCGCCGCGGCCGCCGGAATGCGGGCGTTCGGCGTGGACCGCGGCCTGCCCTTCCCGCTCGAAGCCCTGGACACCGCCGGCACCATCCTGATGCTGGGGTCAAACGTTGCCGAGACCATGCCCCCGTTCGTACAGCACCTGCGCGGAGCCCGCGACGCCGGCGGGCTGGTGGTGGTTGACCCCCGCCGCTCCGCCACGGCAGCCTTTACGGCCGACGGCGGCGGCCTGCACCTCCAGCCGCTGCCGGGCACCGACCTTACCCTGCTGCTGGGCCTCTCCCACGTGGTCATCCACGAGAACCTGGTGGACACCGCCTACATCGAAGAGCGCACCTCGGGCTACAGCTCCGTAGTCCGCAGCGTCAACGCCTTCTGGCCCGAACGCGTCCAGTCGCTGACCGGCGTCCCCGCGGAACTGATCCGGCAAACCGCCCGCATGCTCGCTGCCGGGGCGCAGGAAGGCGGAAGCTACATCCTCACCGGACGCGGCGTGGAACAGCACGTGGACGGCACCGACACCGCAACCGCGGCCATCAACCTCAGCCTCCTCCTGGGCCTGCCGGGCTCCGCCCGCAGCGGGTACGGGACCCTTACCGGCCAGGGCAACGGCCAGGGCGGCCGCGAGCACGGCCAGAAGGCGGACCAGCTCCCGGGCTACCGCAAGATCACCGACCCGGCTGCCCGCGCACACGTCGCCGCCGTCTGGGGCGTTCCGGAGGAGACCATCCCCGGACCCGGCCTGCCCGCCGTGCAGCTGCTGAAGTCACTGGGAAAGCCCGACGGCGTCCGGTGCCTTTTTGTGCATGCCTCCAACATCGCGGTGGCAGCTCCCGACGCCAACGCCGTCATCGAAGGGCTGCGGAGCCTGGACTTCCTGGTGGTCTGCGACTTCTTCATGTCCGAAACCGCCGCGGAGGCGGACCTTATCCTTCCCGTGCTGCAGTGGGCGGAGGAGGAGGGGACATTGACCAATCTGGAGGGCCGCGTCCTGCGCCGCCGCCGTGCCATCTCACCTCCGGCTGGTGCCCGGAGCGAGCTGTGGATCATGGCCCGCCTCGCCGAGCGGCTGGACGCCCCGTCCACCTACAGCGAGGATCCGGAGACGGTCTTCGAGGAACTGCGGCGTGCCTCCGCCGGGGGCCTGGCAGACTACTCGGGCATTGACTACGCCATGCTGGACCGCGGGGAGGCCGCCTACTGGCCCTACCCGGCCGGCAGCAGCGGAACGCCGCGGCTGTTCGCCGGCCGCTTCGCCCACCCCGACGGCAAGGCCGTGATGGTCCCGGTGGTGCCGCGCCGCCGTCGTACTTCTGCCGGCGATGGCGGGACCTCCGGAGACCCCGCCGGCAAAGCCATGACCCTCATCACCGGCCGGCTCCTGGAGCATTACCAGTCAGGGGCCCAGACGCGGCGGGTGGCCGAACTCGTCGCCGCACAGCCCGAGGCGAGGGTGCAGATCCACCCCTCGGCGGCAGCCGCCATGGGCATCGCCGCCGGATCGCTGGTCTCCGTGGCGAACGTGCGCGGCGAGGTGGTGTGCCATGCGGAGCTGAGCACAGCCATCCGCCCGGAGACAGTGTTCCTGCCCTTCCACTTCCCCGGCTCCGAAAGCGCCAACCGCCTCACCGAAGCCGCCACTGATCCCATCTCCGGGATGCCCGAATTCAAATTCAACACCGTATGGGTCCGGCCCGTGGCCGCACCCGATTCCGCCCGCATGCTGCAAACGACGGAGGCCTCATGAGCGAGCAGATTGTCATCGTGGGATTCGGCCCCGTGGCCGCCAGGCTGGTGGACGAGCTCCTGCCCGCCGTGCGCGCAGGGCAGGTCCAGGTCACCGTGCTCGGTGAGGAACCCGAGGCAGCCTACAACCGCGTCCTGGTGGCCGACCTCGGCGTCGGCCGGACCACCGCTGACGCACTGGCCCTTGCCGATGCCGCCGAGCTGGCCGCGGACGGCGTGGACGTCCGCCTGGGCGTGCGGGTCAAGCGCGTGGACAGGCCCCGGCAGCAGGTCCTGCTTGCTGAAGGAGCACCCGTGCACTACGACCGGCTGGTGTTCGCTACCGGATCCCGGCCCGTCATTCCCAATCTCACCGGCATCAACCCGGATCCTTCCTCCCCCGTGCTTCCCGCCGGGGTCACCGCGCTGCGGGACCTTCGCGACGCCGCTGTCCTGCGGCAGGCGGTGGACGGCGGCAAGCGCGTAGTGGTCCTGGGCGGCGGCGTCCTGGGCCTGGAAACGGCGCTGGCCGCCGCGGAGGAAGGCGCCACCGTCACGGTGGTCCACAACGGCCCGCACCCCCTGGGGCGCAGCATCGACCGTGCCGGCGGGGCCGTCCTCGCTGCAGGGCTGCGGCGCTGCGGGGTCCGGGTGGCAGGCAACGCCCGTTCCACCGGCGTTGAGCACAACGCGCCCGACGGCGGTTTCTCGGCTTTGCTGCTGGATGACGGGCAGGCGATTGACGGGGACCTCCTGGTCATTTCATGCGGGGTGCGTCCCCGGACGGAGCTGGCCGACGGCTGCGGGCTGGCCACCGGCACCGGGATTCTGGTGGACCACCGGCTGCGGGCGCACCACGAACCGCATATCTTTGCCATCGGCGACTGCGCGGAGGTCCACTGCCCCGATCCGGGCTGCGCCGCATGCAGGAACGCCACGGGGCCCTCCGGCCTGGTGGGCCCTGGCTGGCGGCAGGCCGAGTGGCTGGCGGGCTACCTGACCCTGCTGTCCTCCGGTGGGGTGGAGGAGGCGGAACTGCTGTCCGCGCTCCCGCCGGAACAGCCCGGCGTCGTGGTGCTGAAGGCCCGCGGCCTGAACATGGCTGTGGCCGGGAACAACGACGCGGATCCGTGGGACGAGGAAGCGCTCACGGCGGGCGCGGCCAACGGCAGGGCCCGCCTTCAGGTGGCCCAGTGGGCTGATCCTGAGCATGGCCGGTACGTCAAGATGACCACCCGAGGCGGAGTGCTCGAAGGCCTGGTGGCGGTGGGCATGCCCCGCACGGGGGCCGAACTGGTGGGACTCTTCGAACGGGGCGCAGAACTGCCTGCCGACCGGTCGCTCCTCCTCCGCCTGGACGGGCCGGACCAGCTGCCCGGCGCAGCCGCGGACCCGGCCGGGACCGTGTGCCGGTGCGCCGGAGTCAGCGGGTCCACCATCACGGGCGCCGTGGCCGACGGCTGCTCCACGGTGGCGGACGTTTCCAAGGCCACCCGGGCGGGCACAGGATGCGGTGGCTGCCATGAGGACATCAAGGGCCTCATTGAACGGCATTTCCGGGCGGTGCCGGCAGCCTGAGTGGCGTGCTGTGGTTGCTTTTCACACCCCGAACAATCGTCCCGTGACCAGGTAGATCCCGTAGATGCCCGCGGCCAGGAGGACACCCAGATAGGACAGCACGAGCCTCGTGTCGCGCAGGTAGCACTTGGATTTCATCAGGCCGCGCCGCCGCGCTTTCCAGTATCCGATGAACCCGATGGCTGCAAACACGGACAGCGCCACGGGCCCTGCCAGCCACCCCAGCAGGGCAACCGTGGCGAAGATGCACAGGCGCAACGGGTCAAAAGGTGGTGCTTCGGCGTTGTCAGGGCCGGAACCCGGAGGGGCAGAGGGCACTGCAGGCGTGACGCCGTGCTTGGCGCCCAGAAGCTCTGAGGGCAACGGGCCGGCGGCGATCCGCCGGGCGTGTGACGCGGAGTCCATCATTCCTCCCTAAACCTGACGCATCGGAATCAGCCGTGCACCAGTGGCCGTGCTCATGCGTTGCCTCGCCAGAGAGGGCCAGGCCTGCACTGCGCAGAACGGCGCGCATTGATGCGCGCCGGCGTCGCTCTTGGTTCCCACGTGCACGCAGCATTGGGTGAGCCGTTCCTCGATCATCGTGGAGATGTCCATGAAAGGTTTGACCATGATGCGCGTTACCCGTTCCGCGAGGAGCCTGCGGAGGCGTTGCTGCTGCCCCGGGAGTTTGCCCGCCGCCAGGGTGGTAAGCGTGCCGATGCCAAGATCGCACTGGGTGCAGACGTTCTTCCAAAGGTCCATCGTGCGGGGGTGGGACAGGGACGCCTGTTCGCTCAACAGGTCAAGCAGCGAGGTTTTCATCAGGTTCCGCAGCTCCAGGGGGATGGCGCTGTCGGCGATCCGGTTCGCAAGGCTGTCCGGGTTAAGCTCGAGCCAAGTGAGCAGCTGATCATGCCCAATCAATGCTGCCAGGGACCTCCAGACGCCGGCGTCGTCCTTCAGCATGTAGCCCACTGAGGCGCAGTGCGGGTGGGAGCAGGGCAACGCTGTCAGGTCGTGCCAGGACACCACGCCGTTGGTCTGCCCGGCCAATCTTTCAAGGACGCCTGTGTGGGTGAGCCGGTCCATGGCATCGATGCCGTGTCCGCGTCCGGAACCGAAGACGGGCTGCAGCGCCACCCCTCCGATAAAGGGAGTCTCCAGGGCACGCATCACCACGGCACCGACTTCACCGTCGTTGACGCCCAGGGATGCTGTCATGGTCAGCGTGGTGAAAACGCCTGCATCCGACAAGCGCGAAATTGCCGCGTCCTTGAAGCGGGTAAGGTCTCCGCCGCGGTGGTGGATCGACGATTCCCTGGATGGACCGTCGTACTGGAGGTACACCTCCACCCTGTCCCGGTGCTGTTCCAGCAGGGCAAGCAGGTGGTCATCGGTGGCAATGAGCATGCCGTTGCTGTTCACCATGATCCTGACGATTGGCCGGGAAACGAGTTCATCCAGCAGTTCGGCAAGATATGGGTACAGCGTTGGTTCACCGCCGGAGAGCATCAGCACATCAAGGCGGTTGTTTTCCCGGGCCAGGCGGGTGTCAACATTGTCAAGCACCTCCCTCAATGGTGCGACTCCCTGCAGTTGTGGGCCGGATGCGGTGAAGCAGGTGGGGCAGCGCAGGTTGCAGTGCTCAATAATGTCCTGCAGCAGGATGCAGGTGTGTTGCGTTTGCATGGCTGGAAGCCCAAAGGCATATGCCTCAGGGACAGGGCGGAAATTGTCGGTCTGGTCAGGGATGTGCTGCTTGGTGGGCGCCTGCCACTTCTCCAGATAGCGGAGGATTTCCGGAGACTCGTCGTACAGGGTGCGGACCAGCCCATGGTCCGGGCAGCCCCGTTCGAGCCACACGCGGCCGTCACGAATGAGCAGCGCCCCTGCCAGCCGGCGGACCTGGCTCAGTGGAGGGTTGGTTTCGTGGCATTTGGGGCAGAAAGCGGTCACATAGCGGTGGATCCTGTCACCGCGCAGCGGCTGTCCCGGACCGGGCAACTGTTGAGACTTCATGAATCGGCGCCCCTTCTCAAGCTCCGGATTGCACCAGGGCACCCACGCAAAGTCCCCCGCCGAGTAACGTAAATATGCCGAGCCCGATCAGCAGCCCGGCCCCGGTGCGCGCGGTGCGGGGACTGACGGCAAGAACTACAGCCAGCCCCAGATAGACGGCGATCGGGACGAAGGCTGCCGGCCCGGCGAAGATGCTGGTTGCCCATGCATTCGGTGGTGCGATGTTCGGTGCTCCAATGCCTACTGTTGCCCAAAGGTAGAGGATGTACAGCGCCACAGCCCCGTAGACGACTCCAGACCCCAGATAGCCGCCCCGCGGTTCCGGCTGCTGCCCACGCCGTTGCTCCTCCGGCGGAACCCCTTGACCGTCATTCATGTCAGGCCCGGACCTGGGCAAGGAACGCGACGCAAAGGCCGCCACCCAGCAGGGTGAAGACTCCCAAACCGATAAGCAGCCCTGCACCCAACCGGGCCGTCGAGCGCCTGATGGCCAGAGCGATGGATACCGCCAAATAAACGGCAATGGGGATAAACGGGGCTGGCACGGCCAGGAAGGTGGCTGACCAGGCATACGGTCCCCGAGCCATCGTCCCCAGTACATAGACGGCGTAAAGGGCCAGCGCCCCAAAGACGATGCCGGCCGCCAGGGAACCGCCGGCAGGTGATTGCGGCCGCAGGTTGCCCTGGTCCGGGGGCTGCGGCGGGATGTCGGGAGCGTCACTCATGCTGCGGTTCCTTCCATCTCGCGGCGGAGCGGCGAGCCGAAAACACGCCGGACCCGCCACACCAGGAGGGGCAAAACCGCCAGCAGGAACCATTGGGGCCGGCTCATCCCCAGCCACAGCACCTCATTGCCCCGGACAAACTCGACCAGGAACCTGAACACGGCGTAGGCGCTGACGAAACAGATAAAGAGGTCGCCGGGGTGGGGCAGGCGGTCCCGGAAACGCCACATCACGGCGAAAGCGGCCGCGTGAAAGAAGATCTCGTAGACGAAAGACGGATGAAGCCCCACCCCGGCCGGCGCCCCGATCAGCGCGGCCTGGGCCGGGGTGAGAAGGATTCCCCACGCTCCCCCGGTTGGCGTGCCGGGGAGCTCTGTCAGAAGGCAGCCGATGCGCCCGATGATGAGGGCCAGGGCTACAGCAGGGGCCAGCAGATCCCCCGTCGGCTGCCGGTAACCGGTCAACCGTTTGGCCAGGAGCACGCCGCCCCAGGCCCCCACAAGCCCGGCCAGGATGCTGCGGTCGCCGTTGCCCCACCAGTCAGAAAGTGAAACCTGGCGTGAGATATCCCAGGTAAGCAACCTGGAACCGATAGCCCCGAAGGCAACGGCAAAACCGGCTATCGGCCACAACCGCGGATCCGTCAGCCCGCGGCGGCGCTTCTCATATGCGTAGAAGAGCAGGGCTGCGAGAATTCCCAGCCCGACGAACCCAGCATGCACCAGCCCGTTTCCCGCGAAGGGAAGCCCAATCATGAGCAGAGTGTAACAACGGGTTGCCCAGCGAATGCGGGCCCTTCGGCCCTTACATGTGGACGTGCAGGCGGCGGGCGGCTTCGGAGATGGATCCGGTCAGCGACGGGTACACCGTGAAGGTGCTGGCGACGTCGTCAACGTGCAGCTTCTGCTTGACCGCGATGGAGATCGGGAAGATCAGCTCCGAGGCGTTCGGCCCCACCACCACGCCACCGATCACCGTGCCGGAACCCTTCCGCGCAAAGATCTTGACGAACCCGTCCTTGGCATTGCGCATCTTGGCGCGGGCGTTGCTGCGCAGGGAGAGCTTGACGACGTCGGCCTGGTACTTGCCGGACTCGATCTCGGCTTCGGATACGCCAACGTTGGCGATTTCGGGCGAGGTGAAGATGTTGGATGCCACCTGGTGGAGCTTGAGCGGGGTCACGCCGTCGCCCATGAAGTGCGCCACCGCGATGCGGCCCTGCATGGCGGCCACGGAGGCCAGCGGCAGGACGCCCGTGCAGTCACCGGCGGCGTAGATGTTCGGGGCCGTCGTGCGGGAGACGCCGTCCACCTTGATGTGGCCGCTCTCGCTGACGGCGACGCCGGCCTCCTCGAGGCCCAGGCCTGCCGTATTGGGGATGGACCCCAGGCAGAGCAGGCAGTGGCTGCCGGTCACCGTGGAGCCGTCGGAAAGGGTCACCACCACGCCCTTGTCGGTGCGTTCCACAGTCTGGGCACGGGAACGGGACAAAACCCGGACCCCGCGGCGTTCGAAGACTTCCTCCAGGACCACGGCGGCGTCAACGTCGGAGCCGGGCAGCACGCGGTCGCGGCTGGACACCAGGGTGACCTTGGAACCAAGGCCGTTGTAGGCGGAGGCAAACTCCGCGCCGGTAACACCGGACCCCACCACGATGAGCTCCTCGGGCAGCTCGTCCAGGTTGTAGATCTGCGTCCAGTTCAGGATCCGCTCACCGTCGGGGCGGGCGGTCTCCAGCTCGCGCGGGTGTGCGCCCACGGCCAGCAGGATGGTGTCCGCCTTTACAGTCTCGGTGCCGTCCACCGTCATGACCTCGATGGTGTGGGTGTCGAGCAGCCGGCCGGAACCCGCAATAATCCGCACGCCCAGCTTTTCCAGGCCGTCCCGGATGTCCTGGGACTGGTTGCGGGCAAGGTTGAGGAGGCGGTCGTTGATGTGCTTGAGGTCTGCTCGCATCACCGGCACGAAGTCGCCGCCGTCGACGTCGAACTTCACTCCCAGCTCGCCGGCCTCTGCCACGCGGGTCATCAGGTCGGCCGTGGCAATGAGGGTCTTGGAGGGAACCACATCGGTCAGCACGGCGGATCCACCCAGGCCCGCGCGTTCGATGATGGTGACCGTCGCCCCGAGCGAGGCGGCCACCATGGCGGCTTCGTATCCGCCGGGACCACCTCCCAGGATTGCGATCCGGGGGGAGCTGAAATCTGGATGCGTAGTCACAGTCATCCATTCTCGCCCATTTGCCGCTGACCACCAAGAAAACAGGGCACTCTCCGGGCCGGCCGTGACGGGGGCAACACGGGCGGCACGATAACTTGTACTGGTGAGTACAACAGACTTCCTGAACACGGACCCGTTTGCCGCCGCACGCGCCGCAGCGGACTACATCGCCGAAGAGACAGGCGTGGACCGGCACGACACTGCCCTGGTCCTCGGCTCCGGGTGGGGCGAGGCCGCCGACCTCATCGGCGAAACCACCGCCACCCTGTCGGCCGAAGAAGTCCCCGGCTTCCATGCCCCCGCCGTGGAAGGCCACGTGGGCACCATCCGCTCCATACTGACGCCCTCGGGAAAGCGCGCCCTGGTCCTGGGCGCCCGCACGCACTACTACGAGGGCAAGGGCGTCAGGGCAGTGGTCCACGGAATCCGGACCGCGGCGGCCGCCGGGTGCAGCACCCTGGTCCTCACCAACGGCTGCGGCGGACTCAACGAGGACTGGGCCCCCGGCACCCCGGTGCTGATCAAGGACCACATCAACCTCACCGCGTCCTCACCGCTGGAAGGCGCCACCTTCGTGGACCTTACCGACCTGTACTCGCCGCGCATCCGCGGGCTGGCCCGCGAGGTGGACCCCACCCTGGACGAGGGCGTGTATGCACAGTTCCCCGGCCCGCACTACGAAACACCGGCCGAGGTGCAATACGCCAAGCGGATCGGTGCCGACCTGATCGGCATGTCCACGGCGCTGGAAGCCATCGCCGGGCGGCACTCCGGGATGGAAGTGTTCGGAATTTCGCTGGTCACCAACCTCGCGGCCGGGATCAGCCCCCAGCCGCTCAGCCACCAGGAAGTCATCGAATCCGGCCAGGCAGCCGGCCCGCGCATCTCCAGGCTGCTGGCCGATATCATCGCCCGGCTCTAACGGATCAGGCGCCCAGGGTGCGTCACGGGCACGGGCAATGACGATAGCGTTAGGCCCATGACGTCTTCCGATGCCGAACTTCGCCTGCTCACCGAAGCCCGCGAATGGGCTGCCCAAGACCCGGATCCCGCAACGAAGGCGCTGCTCCTTGAGCTTGTCCGCCTTGTAGAGGACGGCGATCCCGCGGCCCGGCAGGAACTGGAAGACAGCTTCCGCGGCACGCTCCAGTTCGGCACGGCAGGGCTGCGCGCCGCCCTTGGCCCGGGGCCGAACCGGATGAACCGGGTGGTGGTGCGCCGCGCCGCAGCGGGACTCGCGGCCTTCCTGGGGGACGCCGCAGCCAAGGCCGCTCCGGGCACCCGCCCGCGCGCCGTCGTCGGGTATGACGCCCGGCATAACTCGGATGTCTTCGCGGCCGAAACCGCGGCAATCTTCACCGCGGCCGGCATCGAAGCCTTCCTGCTCCCGGCGCCCCTCCCCACTCCCCTGCTGGCGTACGCCGTCCGCGCCCTGGACTGCGACGGCGGCGTCATGGTCACCGCCAGCCACAACCCGCCCCAGGACAACGGGTACAAGGTGTACCTGGGACGGCATGCTGTGCCGGCAGACGGCGACGGCGCCCAGATCGTGGCGCCCTACGACGCGGAAATCGCTGGCCGGATCAGCGCCGTGGGGCCGCTGGAATCCATCACGCTGGCAGAGGGCGGCTGGACCGTCCTGGACGGTTCGCTGGCAGCCGGGTATGAGCGGGCGACGGCGGCACTGGCCATGGCGGACCGCTTCCCCGCCCGGGACCTGCGGATAGTCCTCACCCCGCTGCACGGCGTCGGCGGCGGGACTGCGCTGGACGTCCTGGAAGCGGCAGGTTTCAAAGATGTCACCGTGGTGGCTGAACAGGCCGAACCGGACCCGGATTTTCCCACCGTAAGTTTCCCCAACCCGGAGGAACCCGGCGCCCTGGACCTGGCCCTCGAGGCGGCCGCGCAGCTGGACGCCGACCTCGTGATCGCCAATGATCCCGACGCCGACAGGGCAGCCGTGGCGGCAAAGGATCCCGATACGGGCGCCTGGCGGATGCTCCGGGGCGACGAAGTGGGTTCCCTGCTGGGCGCCCACATGGTGGCCCGGCTCGCGGACGGCACCGCCGGCGCGGACGCTGACGGCCGGGGCGTCTTCGCCAATTCGATCGTTTCCTCACGGCTGCTGGCCCGCATCGCCGCCGCGGCCGGCTTCGCCCATGAGGAAACACTGACCGGGTTCAAGTGGATCTCCCGGGTTCCCGGGCTTGTCTACGGCTACGAGGAGGCGCTGGGGTACTGCGTTGCCCCGGAGCTGGTGAAGGACAAGGACGGCATTTCCGCCGCCGTCCTGATCGCCGAACTCGCGGCAGCGGCCAAGGCCGCAGGCAAGACGGTCTTCGACACCCTGGATGAGCTGTACCTCCAGCACGGCCTGCACGCCAGCGACCAGCTAAGCATCAGGGTTGCGGACCTGGGACTCCTGGACGCCATGATGAACCGCCTGCGGGTTTCGCCGCCGGAATCGTTCGGACAGTCCGCTGTGGAGGTCTTCACGGACCTGGCTGAAGGCAGCGCGCACCTGCCGCCCACCGAAGGGCTGCTCTACATCACCCGAAACCTGACCCGTGTCATCATCCGGCCCAGCGGCACCGAGCCCAAGCTCAAGTGCTACCTCGAGGTGATCCACCAGGTGGGGTCCGCCGCGGAACTGCCGGCAGCGCGCCAGGCCGCGCGTGCCTCGCTGGACGAGGTCCTGCACGACGTCAGCGAAGCGCTGGGCCTGTAGGAACTGCCGGTTAAACACCAAAGGGCGCCTGGGCCACTGAAGGCCCGGCGCCCCCTTAAGGGGTGCGGGTGTTACAGCTGCACCTCGACGATGCCGTCGGTGACCCGGGTGCTGAATGCTGCCAGGCGCAGGCCCGGTGTGGTGAAGCATTCGCCGGTCTCAAGGTCGTAGACCTCCTTGTGCAGGGGGGAGGCGATGGTGGGCCGCGTCCCCTTTGAGCCCAGGATGCCGCGCGCCATGACGTGGGCTCCGGTGGCCGGGTCCTCGTGTGCCACGGCGAAGACTTCACTGGGGCCGGTGCGGAACAGCGCCACCTGCCGGCCTGCCACCAGTGCGGCCTCGCCCCAGGCTGGTTCGAGGTCCTCCACCGCGCAGACACGGTGCCAGCCGGTGTGGAATCCAGCGATGTCAGATTCGGCGGCGAGCGCCCCAAGTTCCAGTGTTGCCGTCATGTCCGGCTCCTTTCCCTGTGCCTGTTGTCCTTGCACGGCTGCTTTTGCGGCCGTTTCCAACGCTAGGGTCCGGGTGTTTCAACGGGGTGCGGTGAATGTGTCCGGCGCGTAAAAGAGACCTAACCCGCCCGGAAATGCGCTCGTGATGCAGAAGTTAAGTTGGCGAAACAAATGGGAAACTGAAGCGAAACTGCGTCTCCCTAGTCTGGATGGACAGCTCGTCAGAGAAGGCTGCAGGAAAACTGCCTGCGGCCCATGCGAAAGGCCCATCAGTGACCGAACAGACTTCAAGCACAGAGACTCCGCGCCGCATCGTCGTCGCCGGCGGCGGCCCCGCGGCCCACCGTTTTGCGGACGCAATGCATGCCCGCGGCCTCGATGGCTGGCATGTCACGGTCCTCACCGAGGAAGTCCACCTCCCCTATGACCGGGTGGCGCTGTCCAAAGCCCTCACCGACAACGACGTCGACCTGACGCTCGGCACGGCGTACATGTGGGACCACGCCGGCCTGGACCTGAAGACCAGCGAGCGCGTCGTAAAGATCAACGCCGAAGCGAAGACGGTGGAAACCGCCGCCGGCAACAGCTACCCCTACGACGAACTCGTAGTCGCCACCGGCTCGAATGCGGCCCGCCTGCCCATCCCCGGCGCGGAGCACACGCACGTCTACCGCACGCTTGAAGACGTCTGGGCCATCAACAAGGCCATCGCGGAGCTCACGGAGAAGCTCGGCCGCAAGGTCAACGCCGTCACTATCGGCGGCGGGCTCCTGGGCCTCGAGTCAGCTGCCGGCACCGAGCAGCTCGGCGCCAACCCGATCGTCATCGACGGTTCCCAGTGGCTGATGGCCACCCAGCTCGACGAGGGCGCGGGCCAGGCCATGGGCAGGCTCATCAAATCCAAGGGTTTCGAAGTCCACGGCGGGGTCTTTCCCTCGGAGGTACTTTCCGACGACGACGGCCAGGTCACCGGGGTGCTGATGGCCGACGGCCGCGTCATCGACGCCGACATCGTGATCGTCGCCATCGGCGTCCGTCCCCGCGATGAACTCTTCCGCGCCGCCGAGGGCGAGGAACAGGTATTCAGCCTGGGTCCCCGCGGCGGCGTGGTCATCAACGACTACTGCGAAACCGAAGTGCCCGGCATCTGGGCCATCGGTGAAGTGGCCAACTACGGCGGCATGTGCCTGGGCCTGGTGGCGCCGGCCAACACCATGGCGGAGATCGTGGCCGACCGGCTGCACGGCGGGGACGCCACCTTCCCGGGCTTCGACACCGCCACCAAGCTCAAGCTGTCCGGTGTGGACGTGGCCAGCTTCGGTGACGCGTTCGCCAAGACCGAGCACGCCCTGGAAATCGTCTATGCCGACCCGGCCCGCGGCGTCTACCAGAAGATCGTGACCACGGATGACGCCAAGACCCTCCTGGGCGGCATCTTCGTCGGCGATGCCTCCCCTTACATGAGCCTGCGCCCGCTCCTGGGCCGCGAGCTCCCGGCCGAACCGGGCGCCTTCCTGAGCGCGGCCGGCGGTGGCGAGGCGCCGGAGACCGAACTGCCGGATGACGCCACGCTGTGCTCCTGCAACAACGTCACGGCCGGAACCATCCGTGACACCATCAACGCCTGCGGCGCCTGCGAGGGCAACGCCCCGGTCCAGGAACTGGGCGAGTTGAAGGGCTGCACCCGGGCCGGCACCCAGTGCGGCTCCTGCGTCCCCATGCTGAAGAAGCTGCTGGAAACCGAGCTGACCAAGTCCGGTGTGGAGGTCTCCAAGGCCCTCTGCGAGCATATCGAACTGTCCCGCCAGGAACTGTTCGACGCCATCCGCGTCCTGGGGCTGACCTCCTTCGAAGAGATCATGGCCAAGTACGGCACCGGCGCCGGCTGCGACATCTGCAAGCCGACGATCGCCAACATCCTGGCCAGCCAGAACAGCGCCTACGTCCTGGACGCCGGCCGCGGCACCCTGCAGGACACCAACGACCGCGCCCTGGCCAACATGCAGAAGGACGGCACCTACTCGGTGGTCCCCCGCATCGCCGGCGGTGAGATCACCCCCAAGAAGCTGGGCGTCATTGCGGCCGTGGCCGAGAAGTACGGCCTGTACACCAAGATCACCGGCGGCCAGCGCATCGACATGTTCGGCGCCCGGCTGGAGCAGCTGCCGGAGATCTGGAAGGAACTGGTGGACGCCGGCTTCGAGTCCGGCCAGGCCTACGGCAAGAGCCTGCGGACCGTGAAGTCCTGCGTCGGTTCCACCTGGTGCCGCTTCGGCGTCCAGGATTCGGTGGCCATGGCCATCAAGCTGGAACTGCGCTACCGCGGCCTGCGCAGCCCGCACAAGCTCAAGATGGGTGTTTCCGGCTGTGCCCGCGAATGCGCAGAGGCGCGCGGCAAGGACGTGGGCGTGATCGCCACGGCCGACGGCTGGAACCTGTACGTGGGCGGCAACGGCGGAGCCACCCCGGCCCACGCCCAGCTCCTGGCCAAGGACCTGGACGACGAAACCCTGATCAAGTACATCGACCGCTACTTCATGTACTACATCCGCACCGCGGACCGCCTGCAGCGCACGGCCCGCTGGCAGGAGGAGCTCGACGGCGGCATCAAGCACGTTGAGGACGTGGTGGTGAAGGACACCCTGGGCATCGCCGAGGACCTTGAGGCCGCCATGGCCAAGCACGTGGACACGTACGTGGATGAATGGGCAGACACCCTCAAGGACCCCGAACGCCTGCGCCGGTTCCGCTCCTTCGTCAATGCCCCCGACCAGAAGGACGACTCCATCACCTTCGTCCCGGACGAGCGCGGCCAGATGCGCCCCGCCACTCCGGAGGAAAAAGGCAAGGTCCTGATCGGGGCTTCCATCCCGGTCCGCTCCGCCACCACGGAAACCCCTGGAAACGAGGCATAGCCATGCAGCTCAGTATCGACCTCACCGGCCGGAACGTCCTGGTGGCCGGCGCCCCCGACGCCGCGCGGCAGGCGGTGCGGCGGTACCAAGCCGCGGGCGCCGTCGTGCACCGCCTTGGCAGCCCCGAAGAGGCGCGGCTCGTCCACCTGCCGGAGCGGCTGTTCCTGGTCGCCGCCGTCGAGGACGGACAGCCCGGCTGGGACGCCTTCCTGGACCGCTGCCGGAAGACCGGCATCCCGGTCGCGGCCGAGCCTGCTGCGGGACCCGCCGGACACGTCACCCTGGTGGGCGGCGGCCCCGGCACGAGCGACCTGCTCACCGTGGCGGCGGTCAAGGCACTCCGCGATGCCGACGTCGTGTTCTACGACCGACTGGCGCCGTACCAGGAACTGCCGCGGCTGACCTCCGCGGAACTCGTGGACGTCGGAAAGAAGCCTGGCCACCACAAGGTCAGCCAGTCTGACATCGAAAAGCTGATGGTGGAAAGTGCCCTTGCCGGCAACAACGTGGTCCGCCTCAAGGGCGGGGACCCCTACGTCTTTGGCCGCGGCGGCGAGGAAGTTGCCGCCTGCGTGGCAGCCGGCGTCAAAGTGCACGTCATCTCCGGCGTCACCAGCGCCATCTCGGTCCCGGCCGCAGCAGGCATCCCGGTGACCCACCGCGAAGTCAGCCACATGTTCACCGTGGTCTCCGGGCACGCCCCGCTGACGGAGAAGGAGCACCACCACCTGGCCGGTCTGGGCGGCACCATCGTGGTGCTCATGGGCATCGGCACCCTCCACCAGCTGGCGGCAGGCCTGCGCCGCGCCGGGATGCGCCCGGACATGCCCATGGCCGTGGTGGAGCGGGGCTACCGGCCCGGCCAGCGCACCACCATCGCTGACCTCGGCACCATCACCTCCGCCGCTGCCGGCTGCAGCAACCCGGCAGTGCTGGTCATCGGCGAGGTGGTGCGGGTGGCTGAAGCGAACCGTGACCACGCCGGTGCCGCCACAGACCTGGACAGGCTGGCGGCCTCGCTGCTGGGATCATGAAAGGATTGACCCCCATGACTGCACTTGCACCGGCTGAACCAGCCCAGGCCGCACCGACGACGCAGGCCGAAGAAGCCACCGATGCCGCGGAGTCGCCCTTGGAAGGGTTCCGCATCGGCGTCACCTCGGACCGGCGGTCGCGCGACCTGATCGAGGCCCTGGAGCGCCGGGGTGCCGAAGTGCTGCATGCGCCGGCGCTGAAGATCGCCCCCGTCCAGGAGGACATGCGCCTCATCGAGGACACGCGGGCCATCATCGCCGCCAAGCCGGACCTGTGCATCGCCACCACCGCCTACGGCATGCGCCGGTGGTGCGAGGCCGCTGACTCCTTCGGGATCGGCGACGAACTGCTGGAAACGCTGGGAAACTGCCGCATGTTCGTCCGGGGGCCCAAAGCCCGCGGTGCCGTGCGCGCGGCCGGCCTTGCCGACGTCGGCATCAGCAGCGACGAAACCACCGCCACGCTGGTGGACATGCTGCTCACCGAAGGCGTCCGGGGCAAGACCGTCGCCATGCAGCTGCACGGCTACACCGACGTCCGCCAGATTGAACGCCTGCGGATGTCCGGCGCCACGGTCCTCACCGTCACGCCCTACCGGTGGGTCAAGCCCGACGGCGAGGACAGGCTGCCGCGCCTGATCGAGGCCGCCTGCAGCGGGAACCTGGACGTCCTGACCTTCACCAGCGCCCCAGCCGTGGACGCGATGTGGAGCACCGCCCACGAAATGGGCCTGTACAAGCAGCTGGTGGAAAGCCTGAAACTGAACGTCACCACCGCCGTGGTGGGTCCCGTGACGGCACAGCCACTCCTGGACGCGGGCGTGACGCCGCTCATCCCGGAACGTTTCCGCATGGGGGCCCTCATCCGGCTGGTGTGCGAGCACCTGGCCCTGAACCATGTCCGGCGGCTGGACACCCGCTCCGGGAACATCGAGCTTCGCGGCCGCAGCCTGCGGATCGACGGCCAGGCGGTGGAACTGGCACCCGCTCCCCTGCTGCTCCTGCGCGCCCTGCTGGGTGCCGGCGGCGCTGTCCTGTCCCGTGAATCCCTCTCCGACCTGCTGGAACTCCGGGGTTCCGTGCACGCACTGGACATGACGGTCAGCAGGCTGCGTTCGTCACTGCCGGACGGAAAGCTCATTGAAACGGTAGTCAAGCGCGGGTACCGGATCCGCGTCTAAGGATGCCTGGGCCGGCCACTTGTGCGCCGGGAATGCGGATTGTGTCCGCCGGCCGGTGAATGAGAGGTGGGTCACGGGTTCTGTTACCGGCCGGTAAATACTGGCGAACACGGGCCCGGTAAACAGCAATGGATGGGTAACACAACCGAAAAAGCAGGCCCCTACGCTGGGTTTCATCATGAAGTTCCGGCCGGTTCCCGGCCGCCAGCGAAAGGGCCAGCACATGTCCGCTCCGGCACCCTCAACGTCCACCTCCGCCGCAACCCGCATCGTCATCGCCGGCGCCGGCCCCGCCGCCCAGGCCCTGGTGGCCCAACTGGACCGGGCACGGTTCGCCGGCACCATCACCGTGCTGAGCAACCGCGATGACACCCCGGCGGAACTGCTGGAGCTGGCCATGCTCCCCCAGGTCTCCGTCCGCTTTGGCCAGCCGGCCAGCCACATCGATGCTGCCAAGCGCACCGTGGCAACCGCCGACGGCATGGAATTCGCCTACGACCAGCTGGTCATCGCCACCGGTTCGGCTCCCGTGGCCAACCCGGTGGACGGCGCCGCGCAGTGCCTGAGCTACTCCACTATCGATGACGCCCCGCGCATTGCGGACGGAGTGCAGGAAGTCACCCGCGAGCTGGGCCGCCGCCCCGTGGGGATCCTGGTGGGCACCGGGGCAGCGGCAGGGCAGGCCGAAGCGGTACTCCGGGCCAAGGGGGTGCGGCCAATCCGCACCACCGCCCGGCCCGCGGCCATCATCCCCGCGGTCGTTTCCGGAGGGGCCGGTTCCCCCCTCGCCGCCTCCGCCGTGGTCTTTGAAGACGGCAGCAGCATGACCGGCGACCTGGTGGTCCTGGCCGAGGAGCGGGTATCCCGGGACGGCCTCGCCGCCAGCGCGGGCCTGCGGACGGCCGCCGGCGGCGGCATCGAGATCAGCAGGGACTTCCGGACGTCCGTGCCGGGGATCTGGGCGATCGGCGACGCAGCAGCGTTCGACGGCGTGCGGCTGGGGCTGCTGGTGGCCGCCGCGTCGGCGGCAGGTGCCTGTGCCACCCAGTTGCTGACTGCCGCGGCTGCAGCGCCGGTCCTTCAGGCTGCCGCCTGAGCGGCCGCCACCGGCGCCGTGCG
The DNA here is from genome assembly GCF_059492155.1 of Pseudarthrobacter sp. Pseusp20. NCBI lineage: Bacteria > Bacillati > Actinomycetota > Actinomycetes > Micrococcales > Micrococcaceae > Pseudarthrobacter > Pseudarthrobacter sp. Pseusp20. Next base: position 1,651,919 of record NZ_CP168521.1, on the reverse strand, counting down.
CTGTGACAAGATGGTTCCCGAAACCGAGTCAACGCCGGGCCCAAAAGGCCCTTCGAGAGGACCATCATGAGCAACGAAGCCACCGTTCACGCAGGAACCGCTGATCCGGCCGGGACCGCGAACATCGCCTCCTGCATCGACCACACGCTGCTCAAGCCCGAAGCCTCGGAAGCTGACGTGCTGAAGGTCTGCGCGGAGGCAGCCGAGTACCGGTTCAAGTCGGTCTGCGTCAACCCCATCTGGGTCAAGACCGTCACCAAGGCGCTCAAGGGCTCCGGCGTCCTCACCTGTTCCGTGGTGGGCTTTCCGCTGGGGGCCACCCCTACAGACGTGAAGTCGTTCGAGGCCCGCGGCGCCGTGCTGGACGGCGCGGACGAGGTGGACATGGTGATCAACATTGCCGCCGCGAGGGCCGGTGACCAGGGCGCCTTGACCGAGGACATCGCCGCGGTGGCCGAGACGGTGCACGCCGGCGGCGCCATCCTGAAAGTCATCATCGAAACAGCCCTGCTCACGGATGAGCAGAAGGTGCTGGCATGCCGGGCGGCCGTTGAGGCCGGGGCGGACTTCGTGAAAACCTCCACGGGCTTCAACGGTGGCGGCGCCACCGTTGAAGACGTGGCCCTGATGCGCCGCGCGGTGGGCCCTGACCTGGGGGTCAAGGCCTCCGGCGGCGTACGGTCCCTGGCCGACGCGCAGGCTATGATTGCAGCAGGTGCAACACGAATTGGTGCCAGCTCCGGGATTGCCATCGTCAAGGGTGAACAGGGTTCAACCGCTTACTGACCGGACCCGGAAGCGGCCGCAGACCAAGCCCCGCGGGGCCGAGGAGGAACATATGTCCAGCCAGATCAACGCGTCCAGCCGGGACTCGGCGTCGAACCAGGACTCCGTCCGGACCCCGCAGAACGAGAACAACCTCGCCACCAGCGTCATCCTGTTCGCGGTCTGCTTCGTGCTGTTCCTGGGCGCCATCTACTCGCTGTCCTTCCTCAGCCTGGGCAACCCGTGGCCCATGGCCGCCTGCCTGGCCCTGTTTGCGCTGGCCTTCTGGATCCCGCAGACCATCCTGGGCCGGTCCGACTCTGCGGGCGAGCACTAACACCCACTCCATACAGCAAACAACGGACCGGCGGACTTTTCCGCCGGTCCGTTGCTGTTTCCCGCTGAAGGGTGTTGCCTGCTAGAACCAGAGCCTGATCCAGGCGCCCGCGGCAGCCGCCGCACGGCCCCAGTGCTGTTGGGCGATGGCCCAGCCGGCCATGGACATGCCCACCATGGCGTACGCGCTGACCGGGATCAGCACCAGCCACTCCCGCTTGGAACCGGCACGCCCCAGCAGGGGAAGGGACAGGGCGCCGTTGGCCCGCCAGACGTTCCGCAGCAGGGGCAGCCGGCGCAGTATTTTCGGCGGCCGGACCACCAGCGGCCACAGCAGCGGCACTCCTCCGGTGGTGATGAGGTCGCCCACGATGTGCACCACCACCCCGATCAGCATCGAGGTGGGCAGCCAGGTCCACTGCCCCGGCGCGTATACGGTGACCAGGCCCGCCATGACCAGCGCGAAGATCCAGTTGGAGATAAAGCCGCTTTTGGGAAAGAGCTTCAGCGCCTTCGCCGCAATGTTGATCAGGAACATGCACAGCAGCCCGGCCCCCACGGACAGGCGGCCCCAGCCGGTGTCCAGGTGCACCTGCGATGCCAGGCCGGCGAGGAAGACAAAAACCGCGGCACCAAGGATGGAGTGCGTTCCCTGCCGGTGGCCCCCGCTGGCGTTCTCGATGCCGCGCGCAATCACGTTGGACAGCGGCGGCAGCGAGTGGGCCACCGTGCTTGCCCGGTGGTCCCAGTCGCAGACCAGTGCCGTGCCCGCGGTGGCCATGCCGCCGATGAGGATGCCCGTGGGATCCAGCGGGTACCAACCCAGGGTGTAGGGGCCGGTGGACGCAACAGCTACCCACGCCGCGGCTCCAGACGCGGCGTGGTGTCCTCCCATCACGTGCTAGCCGCTGACTGCCGGGGCGGCGAGCGGGGCGTCGGAAAAGATATTCCGGATCACGCCGTTGGCCCATTCCAGGATCTCGGCGTCCTGCAGGTCCCGGCCGCCGATCCGTGCCGTCTTGGGCTTGGGGATGAGGACGGCGTCGAGTGCGGGTTTGGACTGCGATCCCGGGTACATCCGGTTCAGGCGCATGATCTTGGATTCCGGGAGCGAGGCCGGGGAGAACTTGATGAAGTTGCCCTGCAGAGCGACGTCGGACAGGCCGGCTTCGCGCGCACCAACACGGAAGCGTGCCACCGCCACCAGGTTCTGGGCGGCCAGCGGAAGTTCACCGTAGCGGTCAACGAGCTCGGCCTGGACCTCGTCGATGGCCTCATTGGTGATGGCCGCCGCGAGCTTCCGGTAGGCCTCCAGGCGCAGCCGTTCGCCGGGGACATAGTCGTGCGGCAGGTGGGCGTTGACCGGCAGCTCGATCTTCATCTCCGCGGCCTTTTCTTCGGCCTCGCCCCGGTAGTCCGCCACGGCCTCGCCCACCAGCCGGATGTACAGGTCAAAGCCCACTCCCTGGATGTGGCCGGACTGTTCGCCGCCCAGCAGGTTGCCGGCACCGCGGATTTCCAGGTCCTTCATGGCCAGCTGCATGCCGGCGCCCAGTTCGTTGTGCGCGGCCACGGCCTTGAGCCGTTCCAGCGCCACCTCGCCCAGCGGCTTCTCTGACGGATACAGGAAGTAGGCGTAGGCGCGTTCACGGCCACGGCCCACGCGGCCGCGGAGCTGGTGCAGCTGGGACAGGCCGTACTTGTCCGCGCCGTCCACGATCAACGTGTTGGCGTTGGAGATGTCCAGGCCTGTCTCGATGATGGTGGTGCACACCAGCACGTCGAAGCGCCGCTCCCAGAAGTCAACGATGATCTGTTCCAGGCGGCTCTCGGACATCTTGCCGTGCGCCACCTCCACCCGTGCCTCGGGCACCAGCTCGCGGATCCTGGCGGCCGTCCGCTCGATAGTGGACACCCGGTTGTGGACCAGGAACACCTGGCCTTCACGCATCAGCTCGCGGCGGATGGCGGCCGAGGTCTGCTTGTCCGTGTACGGGCCCACGTAGGTCAGCACGGGGTGCCGTTCCTCCGGCGGGGTGGCCAGGGTGGAGGTTTCCCGGATGCCGGTGAGGGACATCTCCAGGGTGCGGGGAATCGGGGTGGCACTCATGGCCAGGACGTCCACGTTGGTGCGCATCTTCTTCAGCGCTTCCTTGTGCTCCACGCCGAACCGCTGTTCCTCGTCCACGATCACCAGGCCCAGGTCCTTGAACTCAAAGTCCTTGGCCAACAGCCGGTGCGTGCCGATCACCACGTCCACGGCACCGCTCTTCACACCCTCCGCCGTCTCCTTCGCTTCCTTGGCGCTCTGGAACCGGGACAACGGCTTCACCCGCAGCGGGAAGCCGGAGAAGCGTTCGGTGAAGGTCTCGTAGTGCTGCTGGGCCAGCAGGGTGGTGGGCACCAGCACCGCCACCTGTTTGCCGTCCTGCACCGCCTTGAAGGCAGCGCGCACCGCGATCTCGGTCTTGCCGTAGCCCACGTCGCCGGACACCAGCCGGTCCATGGGAATCTCCCGCTCCATGTCCGCCTTGACCTCGTTGATGGTGGTCAGCTGGTCCGGCGTCTCCACGTACGGGAAGGCCTCCTCCAGTTCGCGCTGCCAGGGCGTGTCGGGTCCAAACGCGTGGCCACGGGAGGCCATGCGGGCAGAGTACAGCCGGATCAGTTCGCCGGCGATCTCCTTGACGGCTTTGCGGGCCTTGGACTTGGTGCTGGCCCAGTCAGCGCCGCCCATCTTGCTCAGCACGGGGGTGTCGCCGCCCACGTAGCGGGTCACCTGGTCCAGCTGGTCCGTGGGGACGAACAGCCGGTCGCCGGGTGCGCCGCGCTTGGCCGGCGCGTACTCCAGCACCAGGTATTCCCGGACGCCGTCGCCGCCGCCGGCCACCTTGCGCTGGATGAGTTCCACGAACCGGCCAATGCCGTGCTGTTCATGGACCACGTGGTCCCCCGCCACCAGTTGCAGGGGATCGACGGCGTTGCGCCGCTTGGAGGGCATCCTCCGCATGTCCTTGGTGGACCCGGCGGAGGTCCGTCCCAGCAGGTCGGCTTCGGTGAGCAGGCCCAGTTTGAGGCCGTCCAGGACAAAACCACGGCCGACGGCGGCAGTAGTCACCTCGATGATGCCCGGCTGGGGTTCGTGGTCCAGGCTGTCCACCCGGGCACAGGGAATGTCGTTCTCATGGAACAGCTCGGCCAGGCGCTGGGCCGGCCCGGGCCCTTCCGTGGCCACCACGATCCGCCACTGGTCGCGGACGTGCGAACCGATGAACTCCATCATTTCCGCCACGTCGCCCTGGTAGCCCCGCGGCTCCCGGGCATGCAGGTTCAGCACGTCGATCTCGGGCAGCAGCTCCGCGTCCTGCGCCAGTGACGTAATCGACCACCAGGACACGCCGTGCTCCAGCGAGGAGGTGCGCGTTTCCGCCAGGGACCGGAAGCTGGCAGAGTGCAGCGCCGCACTCGCCTGCGAGCTGAGGTCCAAAGGTGCCGCACCGCCGTCGGACGCGGTGGACCATGCCGCTTCGAGGAACTCCTCGTTGGTGGCGGCAAGGTCGTGGGCCCGGGTGCGCACCTTCTCCGGCTCGATCAGCACGGCGATGGAGTCGGCAGGCAGCTGGTCAACGAACGGAACCATCGCATCCACCAGCACCGGCGCCAGGGATTCCATGCCCTCCACGGCGATTCCGCCGGCGATCTTCTCCAGCATGTCCGCGGCGGCCGGAAGCTGGGTCTTCAGCGTGGCGGCGCGGGACATGACGGACGGGGTGATGAGGATTTCCCGGCACGGCGGGGCATGCAGTTCGGTGGGGTGGTGGACGCCCGGGGCGGACAGCGAGCGCTGGTCGGCCACGGCAAACCAGCGCATCTGGTCCACTTCGTCCCCGAAGAACTCCACTCTGATGGGGTGGTCCTCGGTGGGCGGGAAAACGTCGATGATGCCGCCGCGGACGGCGAACTCACCGCGGTGCGTCACCATGTCCACACGGGCGTACGCGGCGTCGGCAAGGCTCTTCACGACGTCGGAGAACGGCACCTCCTGGCCCACCTTCAGCGTGACGGGAACCAGGTCGCCCAGGCCCGCCACCACCGGCTGGACCACGGCGCGGACCGGCGCGACGACGACGCGGAGCCGGCCCGCCGTCGAGCCTTCCGGGTGCGCTGGATTTTCCGGATGGGCCAGGCGGCGCAGCACGGACAAGCGGCGGCCTACGGTGTCCGAGCGCGGCGACAGCCGCTCGTGCGGGAGGGTCTCCCAACTGGGGAACTCGGCCACCGAATCCGCGGGCAGGTAGGCGCGCAGGGCCGCAGTGAGGTCCTCCGCCTCCCGGCCGGTGGCAGTGACGGCCAGCACCACGCCCGGCTCCATACCGCCCGCCTGTTCCGCCTTGGCCGCCAGCCCGTCAGCCATCTCCGCGAGCAGCACCGGACGAAGTCCCGGAGGAGCGCTGATCTGGTAGTCCTGTCCGCGGACGGCGAATCCCCGGGCAGCCTCGGCGCGGACCCGGGCGAACGTCTGGTCCGGCGCCAGGGCACGGCGCAGCCCGTCCAGCGACGGGGCGGCACTGGTCTTGGCGGGCCGGGCCGTGCCTGTCCTGGACGTGCCCGTGCTGGATGTGCCTGTGCTGGATGTGCCGGCGGCGGACTGGCCGGGAAGACTCATGGCAGAAGCTCCTGTGGTGTTCATCGAGGGTCGCAGGCAACGCGAAAACCCGAAATTCGCTGCGAATCCCGGGTACTCCCAGCCTACCGTGCAGGAACGACATGGCAGCGCGGCGCCCACAGGCCTAGGCTGGCAGGGCCGGACAGTTGCCCGTTCGGAGCCCCTTAGTTCGGAGCCAGGCCGCCCGTCCGGACGGGCCGCGGCTCCGAACTACCAAGAACGAAGCCAGGCCGGTACGAACAAGGGCCAGGACCATACAGGAGCCAGCATGACTGCAATGAGCGCCCAGCCAGCACCAAAGACTGTCCTTGTCACCGGGGCCACCGGTTACATCGGCGGCCGCCTGGTGCCCCGGCTTTTGGAAGCAGGCCACACCGTCAAGGTGCTGGTCCGCTCGCCGGACAAGATCGCCGGCGTGCCCTGGCGGGACAAAGTGGACGTGGTGGAAAGCAGCCTGGACGACGGCGACGCCCTCCGCGACGCCCTGGCCGGCGTCGAGGTCTTCTACTACCTGGTGCATTCGATGGCCGCCGGCGCGGGATTCGAAGCCAAGGAAAAGGCCATGGCCAGGACGGCCGCGGATGCTGCAGCGGCCGCGGGGGTCCGCCGGATCGTCTACCTTGGCGGCCTGCACCCCCAGGGGGTGGAGCTGTCCACCCACATGCGGTCACGGGAGGCGGTGGGCAAGGTCTTCCTGGACAGCCCGGTGGACGCCGTGGTGTTCCAGGCAGGCGTGGTGATCGGCTCCGGCTCCGCCTCCTTCGAGATGATCCGGCACCTCTCCGAAACGCTGCCCCTGATGCCGGCTCCCAGCTGGGTGCGCAACAGGATCGAAGCCATCGCCGTGCGTGATGTCCTCTACTACCTGGTGTCCGCAGCGTCGCTGGAGGGCCCCATCAACCGCACCTTCGACATCGGCTGCCGGCAGGTGCTGACCTACGCGGGGATGATGCAGGAGTACGCCGCCGAAGCGGGCCTGCCCTACCGGGTGGTGCTGGCGCTGCCGGTACCGGCACCCAAGCTGGCAGGCATGTGGGTGGCCCTGACAACACCCATCCCGCTCTCCATGGCCGTGCCGCTGGTCCAGTCCCTGCAGCATGACGCGGTGGCCAACGAGCACGACATCGACCAGTACATTCCCCAGCCCGACGGCGGCCTGACCCCCTACCGCACGGCGGTGGCCCTGGCGCTGGGAAAGGAGCGGGACGGCCAGGTGGAGACCACCTGGGCCAACGCCGGTGCCGACTCCGATCCGCTTCCCAGCGACCCCGATTGGTCGGGGCACAAGGTGTACATCGACGAGCGGACCTTCCACGGCGATGTGGACCCGGCCCACGTCTGGACGATCATCGAGGGCATCGGCGGGCGCAACGGCTGGTATTCCCTGCCCCTGGCCTGGCAGGTCCGCGGCTGGCTGGACAAACTGACCGGCGGCGCGGGCCTGCTGCGTGGCCGGCGGCACCCGCACACCCTGGCCATCGGCGAAGTGGTGGACTGGTGGCGGGTGGAGCAGATCGACCGGGGCAGGCTCCTGCGGCTGCGGGCCGAGATGCGGGCGCCGGGACGGGCCTGGCTTGAGCTTTCCGTGGAGCCCGACGGCGCGGGCAGCCGCTACCGGCAGCGCGCCATCTTCTTCCCCAAGGGATTGAGCGGACGGCTCTATTGGCTCGCCGTGCTTCCGTTCCACAGCCTGATCTTCCCGGCCATGGCCCGGAACATCACCGCTGCCGCCCAGAAACTTGCCGATGCGGAGCCCTCGCCGGTCACCCCGTAGGATGTTGGAGGCGTAAATCCTTTCCCCAAATCCCAGGAGGACCCATGGCGCTGAGCGCAACCACAACCCTTCCGCACTCCGTTGACAGCGTTGCTGCTGTGCTGGTGAACGAAGATTTCCAGCGCCACGTCAGCCAACTGGTAGGCGGCACCCTGGAGTCCTTCAGCGTGGACGGTGACATCGCAGGGGCCTTCAACGCCACCTCGGTGCGTACCCTCCCCACCACGCGCCTGCCCGAGATTGCCCGCAAGTTTGTGGGTGAGCACCTGAAGGTGACGCAGGTTGAAAACTGGGAGGCCCCGGCCGCCGACGGCTCCCGCCAGAGCAACATTTCGCTGAAGATCGCCGGCGCCCCGGTGGATGTCACGGCCGTCCAGCGCCTGGTGGCCGATGCCGGTGGAACCCGGGTGGAGCTCGAGGGCGCCGTTAAGTCCTCTGTTCCGTTCCTGGGCGGCAAGATCGCCGACGCCGCCGAACCCATGGTGGCCAAAGCCCTGAACCTGCAGGCCGCACAGGCTCAGGCCTGGCTGGAAAGCCACTAACCCATGCAGCTTCCCGTCCTCGCAGCGCTGGTCCTCATCGTCGCCGGCGTCTGGTCCTTGGTCGTCTGGCCGCAGTTCCTGCGCCGCGTGATGAAGGATCCCCGCGCCCGCGATGCGGCAGGAAAGGCCACCAAATTCCTGACCGTGCACGTGGTGCTGGTGAGCATCTCCATGGTGCTGGGACTCGCCACAGCGGTGATCGGGGTTCTCGGCCTGCTGGGCTGAACCAGCCGTTCCACGGCGCGAAAACAGCCCGGACCTTGCCCCTGTTGGAGCAAGGTCCGGGCTGTTTCCGTCTGGCCTGGGTTGCCTGGCCTAGGCTGCCTGGTTAAGCGCGTCCTCCGCAGCAACCCAGGAGATCATGGCGCACTTGACCCGGGCTGCGTAGCGTGCCACTCCTTCAAACGCTGCCGCATCCCCAAGCAGCTCAGGATCAGCATGGACCTTCCCACGGGACCTCAGCACCTCCCGAAAGCTGTCGATAATTTCGTGCAGCTCAGCCACGGTCATGCCTTCGGCGAGGTCGCTGAGGACGGACGCCGAGGCCATGGAAATGGAGCAGCCGGCGCCGTCCCACGCCACCTGCGCCACTTTCCCGTCCTGGACGGCGAGCCGGAGTGTGACTTCGTCGCCGCATACGGGGTTGAGCTGGTGCGACTGCCCGGTGGAGGTGCCTTGGGGCGCTTCGGTCGCGGCGAGCCCGCTGCCGTGGCGGGCCTTCGAATGGTCCAGGATGATCTGCTGGTACAGCTGGTCAAGGCTCATGGTGTCACCTTTCGTCTTTTCCGCTATGCGCGGAAGTAGGCCCGGACGCCGGCAACGGCTTCAAGGAAGCGGTCCACGTCGTCCGTGGTGTTGTAGAGGTAGGCGCTGGCCCGGGTCGTGGCGGTCAGTCCAAGCCTGCGGTGCAGCGGCTGGGCGCAGTGGTGTCCCACGCGGACGGCGATTCCCCGGGAGTCCAGGAACTGTCCCACGTCATGGGCGTGGACGCCTTCGACGTCGAACGCGGCAAGGCCGATCCGTTCCTTTCCGGCTGCCGGGCCCAGGACCCGGACGCCGGGAATGGATTCCAGCCCCGCCACCATGCGCTGGCCCAGTGCGGCCTCCCACGCATGGATCCGGGCCAGCCCGGTTTCCGTCAGGTAGTTCGCTGCGGCCGCCATGGCTACCGCCTGGGAGATGCGCTGGGTGCCCGCTTCGAAGCGCTGGGGCGCCGGGAGGTACTCGGCCCGCTCCATGGTGACGGTAGTGATCATTGACCCGCCGGTCAGGAACGGCGGGAGGATGTCCAGCAGCTCCTGACGCCCGTACAGCACGCCAATCCCCGTGGGGGCGAGCATCTTGTGGCCGGAGAAGACCGCGAAGTCCACGCCGAGTTCCTTGACGTTCAAGGGCAGGTGGGGAGCCGACTGGCAGGCGTCCAGGACAACCAAGGCGCCGGCCGCATGCCCGAGGGCCGTCAGTTCCGCTACCGGGTTGATGATTCCCAGGACGTTGGAAGCGTGGGTGAATGCCAGGACTTTGGTACGCGGACCGATAATCCCGGCGGCCTGGTCCATGCGAAGGCTGCCGTCATCTCCGATGGGGATGTACCGGAGGGTGGCTCCTGTGCGGAATGCCAGCTCCTGCCATGGAATCAGGTTGGCATGGTGTTCCATCTCGGTCACCACGATGTCGTCCCCGGGCCCCAGGGACAGCTCCCCGAGCCGCTGGTCGCCGCGGCCCTGGGCAGCCCACAGTCCGGCATTGGACAGCGCGTAGGAGAGGAGGTTCAGTCCCTCCGTCGCGTTCGAGGTCCAGATGGTTTCCTCGTAGTCCGCACCGATGAAGTCGGCGATGGTCTGGCGGGCGTCCTCGAAGACTTCGGTGGCCTCAACCGCAAGATGGTGGGCGCCCCGGTGCACGGCAGCGTTGCGCTGCTCATAGAATTCCTGCTCGGCTTCGATGACGCTCACGGGGTTCTGGGATGTGGCCCCGGAGTCGAGGTAGACCAGCGGCTGTCCGTTCACCAGTTGATTGAGGACCGGGAAGTCATTGCGGATGCGCAGCACCTCGGCGTTGTCCATGACAGGTACGGCACGTTCCAGTGTGGCTGGCGTTGATACTACGGCCAAAACGAACTCCTTGGGCTGCCCATGTCTGACAACCCAATTGTCCCACACACGGCTGTGGCGGCCGCCCGGAAGGGGCGGCCGCCACCGCTGCCCCGGGCTTCGGCCGAGGGAGTAAAGGGCCGGCGACGGCTGGGGGGAGAGTCTCGGTCTCAGAAGACTCTGACGTCGCCGGCCCCGTCTTACCCGGTCCCTGGGGACCGGAAGTTGAGAGGGCCTCAATGTCCTGATTGGCTGCTCTGCGGCTTCCGGCCTGCCGCTTTGCTTTGCCTCCTTAAGTAAATCCCGTGGGGCCCTTACGTACACGAGTAGGGTGTACTCGAATCCAGGCGGGTGCACTACCGGGTTGGCGCTCCTGCGCACCCTCCGGGCGGGATGGTTGGCGGGCTTGGGTACGACGGCGGCCCGGCGGTGCTTCCCGGGTGGAAACACCGTGGGCAGCGGGTGGCCGGGGGCAGGGATTTCGACGTCGGGCGGTCAGCAGGGATTCCGATGCCCGACTGGCAGCACGGAGGCACGGCAGGGCCGGTTTGGGAGGCCAGGCCTACTTTGGCAGGGCCGCTTCCAGCTCATCGCGGCTGCGGACGCCGAGCTTGACGTAGGTGCGGTAGAGGTGGCCCTCCACGGTCCGGACGGAGACCATGAGCCGCTGTGCGATCTCGCGGTCGGTCAGGCCCTGCACGGCCAGCTCCACGATGTCCTGTTCGCGCCTGGTGAGGCGAACGGTGGGCGCCGCGGCGATGAAGCGTCCTTCACGGAACCGCTCGCCCAGTTCGTGGTCGCACTTTTCGCGCTGGGCCACGGCCTGGCGTGAGCGCCGGCGTTCACCGGCCTGCTCCAGCACCGTGCTGGCACGGGCATAGGCTTCGCGGGCCAGGTTGACAAAGCCTGCCTCCTCCAGCGAGGCAGCTGTTGCCATGAGGGTGTCGCCGTCGGCATTTTCCCAGGCGGTGGCCAGCGTCAGAAGAGCTTCTGCCCACCGGCCTTCCACGTCCCGGGCCGCCGCCTGCACCATGGGCACCACCGAGGGGTCGCCCAGGTCCCAGCACATGGCCAGGACCTGGAGCAGGTTTCCCTTCCGTGCGGAGGCCTGGGTGGTGGTCATCAACGTCTGCAGTGCGGCCAATCCCTTGCCGTCGCGGGCCAGGTATTCGGCGGCAGCGGCCATGTAGGCCTCTGCCAAAAGATCATGCGCCGGCCAGCCGGCGTCGGCGTCCTTGTGATCCTGTTCAAGGCGCTGTGCCTGTTCCGTGTCGCCCAGCCGGGCCGCGGCGTAGAAGCCGAGGGCCGTGCCGAACCGGTACAGCTGCAGCGGGTCGTTGAGCCTCAGCGCCTCAACAGCGGGCAGCAGGACCTGATAAGCGCGTTCCATCCTCCCCTGCCGCAGCAGCGAATACCCCCGCAGCAGCTGGAGGCTCCCGTTGAAGGTGGCCGCGCCAAGCGTGTGTCCGGCCGCGTAATGGTCGATCTCGCGCTCTGCCGGCTCCCATTCACCCATGGCCAGGTAGTCGGAGACGAGCCTTCCCAGCACGAACTCAGGGAAGAAGAACAGGCTGCCTTCGAGCGGGGGAAGTTCCGAGGCTGCCAGCAGTGCGGCCTCCAGCCCCTGCACGGGGCGTCCCGCCGAGCCGAGGGCGTGGGAGAGAAGGCCCTCAGCCAAGGCGCGGAGCGGTTCTCCGGCTTCTGCCGGGGGGCGCTTCCGCATCGTGTCCACTTCGTCGTTCAGCGCCGGGAAGTTCACCTCGGCACCGAGGTGGAGCAGGTGCAGGAGCCCTTCCTGCCAGCTCCTTTCGCCGTCGCTGGAGAGCGGGACGTTCTTTTCGACGTCGTCCGCGATCATCCCCAGGGGATGGCCGATGGCCAGGTGGGCCGAAACCCGGAGCAGCAGGACGGCCGGTCCCTGGGGATCATCGGCCAGCCGGAGCCAGCACTCGTCAAGGAGTGCCGCGGCCCCGGTATAGGCGCCATCGTTATACAGGGCCCGCGCCTGGATGGCCTGGGCCAGCGGAACCATGGCGGGGTCGTGGATACGGGACGCAATGGACCGTGCACTGTCGTTGCGGAACCGCAGCAAGGCTTCCTTGGCCGCGGCCAGCATCTCGTCGTCGCTGACCCTGACGCCGCACTCCAGGGCCCACTCCACTGCCCGCAACCGGCCCTCCCCGCGCAACTGGGTGGGATCCTGGTGGGCCCTGACCTTCTCCAGCAGCTGGAGGCTGCGGGAGACCGACACGGTGTTCCGGATGGCGCCGGCGAAGAGTCCGTTCCAGATGGAAAGCTCCGCCGGGATGCCGGGGGCTTCGACGATGATCTGCTGGTCCAGCAGGGACCGGACCACGGCTGCCCCGCTGATGTCTTCGATGACCTTCCTGCCCACCGGCCCGGCAAGGGCAATGAGCTTCAGTGCTTCCTGCTCTTCGGTCCGGCGCCGGAGATGGTCTTTGGCCACCACGCCTGCGAGGCGGTCCCCATCCGCGGGCAGCGGGCCCAGCAGCATCCAAATTCCGTTGCGCTTGGCGAGGACGCCGGCCTCGGCGGAGTCGTGCAGCAGGGCGTCGAGGATCCGGGGATTGCCGCTTGATGCGTTCCAGATGGAGTCCACCGTTGCAGCCGGCACGGTCCCGTCGAGGACGTGGTCCAGGACTTCTTCAATCTGTTCACGGTTGAGGGGCCGGAGGTCCACGCGTTCGGCCAGGCCGTCGTACCAGAGCTGGTCGAGCGGCTGTGGGAGACCCGGCCGTGGCCGGGCGGCAGCGAGCACCGTTGCCCATCCGGCTGAGATCACCTCGGCCAGCACCCCCGCGGAAGCATCATCGAGGTGGTGGGCATCGTCCACCGCCAGCAGGACCGCTCCCCCGCTGCCGGCCTTGAGCTTCTCAAAGTAGGACCACATGGAACGCAGCACCGCGACCGGCGAGACGGACTCCTCGGCGGTGAGTTCCCCCGTATAGGGTGTCAGGACTCCGAATGGCACTCCGGCCAGGGCCGAACTGGCGTGGATGCGCAGGATTTTCATGTTTCCGGCCAGGCGCTCGGTCACGGCGTCAGTGACGGCCGACTTTCCGATGCCCGGGCCGGCCATGATGAAGACGGCCCGGTGGGTTCCGTTCCGGACCATGGTGCAGATGCGGTCCACCGGCTCGCGGCGGCCGGTCAGGAGCCGGTGTGCAGTCGCCGGCTTGTGGCCATTAGACGAGTCCAGTCAGATCACCCCTTGAAGTTACGCCAAGCTTGGTGAAGACCTGGTACAGGTGGCCTTCCACGGTGCGCACGGAAACACCCATTTCCATGGCGATGTCACGGTTCGAGACGCCGCGGCCGGCCATGCGGGCAATCTGCCGTTCCCGGCTGGTCAGCAGCGGGCTTCCGCTGCTGGGAACAATGGGAAGGTTGGCCACGGTGGCAGCCAGGATGTCCAGCCGGGCCTGCGCAGTCCTCGCCGAAAGGGCATCCCCGTCCTGCCGGGCAAAGTCCACTGCCAGCGCCATGCACCTGGCCTCGACCGCATCGAGTTCGAGCGTGGCTGCAATTTCACCGCCAGCAAGGAGGGTTTTGGCATCCTTTGTCCTGCTGCCGACTGCGATCAGCCGCGAGACATCGGCCAGCGGTCCCTGCCGGCGGCCTGCGATCTCCTCCAGGAGGCGGAAGTCGGCGTCGCTGCCGTTCACCGTTGCTGCCAGCAGGTAGATGCCGGCCACTGTGTGCCTGCCCGCCTCCAGGTTCCGGCGGGCCCCTTGTTTCAGCGCTGCCACTGCCTCGGAGTCGCCCAGCCAGCGCCCCGCCACGAGCGAACAAAAATCGATAATGCTCTCCGTGGCAAATCCTGCCTTTCCCGGCGCCCTTTGCAGTTTGGTGAGGTACTTGCGGGCGAACGCGGCGTTGCCGGTCTGGGCGTACGCCAAAGCCGTGGCTGCGTAGGCGGTACGCAGTGCGGCCTGGACAGGCTGCAACTCCAGCTGGGCGGCGGCCGAGATCAAAGGCTCCAGGGCGGTCTCGCCGCGCCCGGAAAAGACAAAGGCCACGCCTGCTGCGAGTTCGGTGGCGGCGCTGCGGTATGGAAGCCGGTGGGGCTGGCCCGTGCTGAATGGGCTGAGGAGGTCGATGCAGCGGCGCCACTGGCCAGCCATCAGTGCGACGAAGTAGGCCTCCCTGGCGTAGCGCTCGCGCAAGCCCACGACGTGCGAGGCGTCCGTGAGCTGGCCGCCGAGCTTTCGCATGAGGCCCAGCGCGTCCATCTCGCGCCCGGTCATGGCCAGCGCGCCCATCAGGATGATCGCGCACTGGAGCCGGAACCCGGTGTCCGGATTGCCTGCGGGATCGGCAGCCCGCTCGAGCGCCGGGATCATGGCGGCGTAATCGCCGGCATGGGCCTGGTATTCGAATTCACTCAACGAGATACGGTTTGCCGCCACCGCTGCCGCTGCCGGCCAGGAGGAGTTGTTGTCCGCTTTCCCGAGCCGTTCCCGCGCCGCGGCGAGCAGTTCCCGGACTTTGCCCGCACGCTCCGGAATGCAGAGCATGACCCGCGCTTTGGCGGCCACCACTTCGGCGTACTCCAGGGGATCCAAAGCCTCGAGTTCAGGCTGGGAGATGCCATCCAGGGCGGAAAGTGCCTGGACCGGCATGTCCAGCTGCAGGTACGCCGCAGCCTTTTGCCGCTGCGCCGATGCCCACCCGGCGTCGGTCCTCTGCACCATCTCCGCGTACGTCAGGGCAAAACGGGGGTCGAAGAGCTGGACTGCGGCCTGGGCGGCCGCGAGTGCCAACTGCGGGCTCAGCTCGGCCTCGCACTCATGGGTCCACGCGGCGAAAGACATCAATTCTTCCACCGTCATGGCTGCCGGGTCCGGCTCCTGGCCGCCCAGCAGGACGCTGCGCAGCTCCCGCCGGCGGGAAATGCTCAGCCAGGTCCGGACTACGTCACCGATGTACTTCTCCCGCAGCGACACCCAGCGGTGCTCGGAGTCGTCGATCTCCAGCAGGCCGCCGTCTTCCATGTCCGCAACCACGTCCGCGCCATAGATGGCGGTAAGGGCGGCCAGTTCCACCCGCCGGGCACAGGAAAGCATTTCGATGACGTCCCGGGTTTCGGGTGTCTCCCGCGACCAGCGGGACCGGACGATGTCGTCAAGGCTGGCGGCGCCGTCGAGCACCACTTTGTCCCGCAGCGTCCAGACCGAATCGGACAGGACCAGGTTTCCGGAGAGCTGCTGTTCGGTGACCAGCGCTTTGAGCAGCAAGGGATTTCCACCCACCATCTGGTGGTAGGTGGTCACCAGGGAAGAGGCGACGCGGTGGCCCAGCAGGGAAAGGAGCACCTGCCGGGTTTGGAGTTCGTTGAGGTTGTTGAGCCGCACTTCCGTGAGCTTCCGCTCCGTCAGCAGCCAGTGGAAGTCTGCCGGCAGGTCGCTGGCGTTGGGGGCCACAGCGATGATCTTTGCCGTGCCGGTCAGCAGGACATTCAACAGCACCCCCGCACTCATGTCGTCGATGCAGGCCGACGTGTCCAAAGTGATGACGCAGGGCCTGCCGGCGGCGTCGCTGCGGATCAGGGAGGTTATGCCACGGAGGATGGCGGTGGGCGAGCCCATGTAGGCCTGCGGGAGCCGGGCCAGCAGGAAGGAGAGGCAGCCGTACGGGGTGCTGGGACCGGAGGGGCCGCTCCGGAGTTGCAGCGACCAGACATCGGGACCCAGGTCCGCAACGGCAGCGCGCGCCAGGGAGGACTTGCCCACGCCCCTGGCTCCGGTGATGACAACGCCCAGGGAGTTTTCGCTGGTCAGTGCGGTGCGGACAGCATCCAGGTTGGCGCTTCGTGCAGGCATAGACCATTGCTGGCCCTCCGGCGCCGCGGAGGTTGGTGTGGGCAGCCTGTCACCCTGAGGTGTTGACCCACGTCCCCAGCTGAGTGGCTCGATTGACATGAACTTTTCCCCTACATCCTGCAATAGCGGGATGTAGCCCCATTGCTCCCCCGCATAGGAAGAAGAGTACCCCCTGCCACAGACAAGGAAACAGGGTCAAAAGGAACTTTTACGATTCCAGCTGTTGTGATCCCGATTTGGCCGGGTGGAACCTCTGCTGGGCAGCCGTCAATCCATCGCGCAACAGGGACTCCACGGCGTCGGCGGCATCGTCCAGCAGGAAGGGCAGTTCCTTGTGTTCCGCGGTGCCGAAATCACGCAGCACGTAATCGGCTGTGTCCATCCTGCCAGGCGGCCTTCCCACCCCCACGCGGACCCTGAGGTAGTCCTTGGTACCCAGGGCCTTGGAGATGTCCCGCAACCCGTTATGGCCGCCCTCGCCGCCGCCGAGCTTGAGCTTGACGGTGTTGAACGGAATATCGATCTCGTCATGGACAGCCACCACGTGGTCTGCGGGGATCCCGTAGAAATTGGCCAGGGCGGAGACCGGGCCGCCTGAAACATTCATGTAGCTCATCGGTTTCGCAAGGACCACGCGCGGGCCGCCGATCCCCAACCGGCCTTCAAGGACCTGCGCGCGGGCTTTGTGGGTCTTGAATCCGGCGCCGATGCGGCCGGCCAGTTCATCGAGCACCATCTGGCCTACGTTGTGCCTGTTGCCTTGGTACTGGGCGCCTGGGTTGCCGAGGCCAACGATCAGCCAGGTATCTGTCATGGAGTCAATCCTATTGGGGGCGGTTACGCGGAAATGGAACGGCGGTGTGCGGACATGACAGTGGCCGGACCCGTGGGGGTCCGGCCACTGTCGTGAATTGCGGAGAAATTACTCTGCTGCGGCTTCTTCTGCTGCGGGAGCTTCTGCTGCTTCGCCGGCAGCTTCGGTTTCTGCTTCCTCGGCGATTTCGATGGCTTCGGAGATGTTCACCACGAGGGCTTCGGGGTCGGTCAGCAGGGCGGAACCCTTGGGCAGGACCAGGTCGGAAGCGTGGATGTGCTCGCCGGCGGCGCGGCCTTCGATGCTGACGACGACGGACTCGGGCAGGTGGGTTGCCTCGGCCTCGAGGGACACAACCGTCAGTTCCAGGTTGTGGACGGTGCCGGGAGCGGTTTCGCCTTCGACGTGGACCGGAACGTCAACCGTGACCTTCTCGCCCTGGCGGACGGTCAGGAGGTCGATGTGCTCGATGATCTGCTTTACGGGATCGCGCTGGACGTCCTTGACCAGGGCCAGGTGGCCCTCGCCGTTGATGTCCAGGGACAGCAGGGCGTTGGCGGTGCGGACGGCCAGGGTGGTGGCCTTTGCCGGCAGGGTGACGTGGATGGGCTCTGCGCCGTGGCCGTAGATGACGGCGGGGATCAGGTTGTTCATCCGGGCGCGGCGGGCGTAGCCCTTGCCGAATTCGGTGCGCAGTTCTGCTGCGAGCTTCTGCTCAGACATGGATATCTCCTTGAAGACTAAACGGTGTTCAGCAAGGGCGGAGGTCTGGTGTGACCTTCAACGCCGGGCGCCGGAGGGCGGCCCTTCAAGAAGGCAGTCCTTCAACCGAAGGACTGATCAGACCCAGTCGATAACGGAGGCTATGCCCTCCCTCGCCAAGGTATCGCTGACCAGCTTACCAGCGCCGGGGCCGTTTCCTGAAAACGTCCCCGGCCTGGTGCGGGGCTATGCCTTGCCGTCGAAGAGGCTGGTGACCGAGCCGTCGTCGAACACTTCGCGGATGGCCCTGGCGATCAGCGGTGCGATGGAGAGCACTGTCAGCTGCGGGAAGCGCTGGGAGGACGTCAGCGGGAGGGTGTTGGTGACCACCACTTCGCGTGCGCCGGACTCGGAGAGACGGCGTGCGGCCGGATCCGAGAAGACGGCGTGCGTGGCGGCGATGATGACATCCTTGGCGCCGGCGTTCTTCAAGACCGTGACGGCGCCGGAGATGGTTCCGCCGGTGTCGATCATGTCGTCGATCAGGACGCAGGTGCGTCCCTCGATCTGGCCCACCACGGTCTTGGAGACAGCCTGGTTGGGGACGGTGAGGTCACGGCTCTTGTGGACAAAGGCCAGGGGCGCGCCACCCAGGCGCTCAGCCCACTGTTCCGCGACCCGGACCCGTCCGGTGTCCGGGGAGACAACGGTGATGTTGTCGGCAGCGACACGGGTGCGGATGTAGTCGGCCAGGAGCGGAATGGCCATCAGGTGGTCAACCGGCCCGTCGAAGAAGCCCTGGATCTGGGAAGTGTGCAGGTCCACACTCATGATGCGGTCCGCGCCGGCGGTCTTGTAGAGGTCGGCAACGAGGCGGGCGGAGATGGGCTCGCGGCCACGGCCCTTCTTGTCCTGCCGGGCATAGGGGTAGAACGGCGAAACCACGGTGATCCGCTTGGCGGAGGCCCGCTTCAGCGAATCGATCATGATCAGCTGTTCCATGAGGTGGTTGTTCAGCGGTGCGGGGTGCGCCTGGATCACGAACGCGTCGGTGCCGCGTACGCTCTCGCCGGCCCGGACATAGATCTCGCCGTTGGCGAAATCGTAGGCATCAACGGGAAGGAGGTCAGTGCCGAGTTCCTTGGCGATCTCCCGGGCAAGCTCCGGATGGGCCCGCCCAGTGGCGAGCACCAGCTTCTTCTCGCCGTGCGCCGTAATTTCACTCATGGTTACTTGCCCTCTTCTGTAGATGCCGGGGTACTTGAGGAGTCATTGATGGCCGCCTGGGCCAGTTCAGCGGAGTGGGTTCCCGGGCGGTGCGCGGGGACCCAGCCTTCGGCGTTGCGCTGGGCGGCAACGCTGAGCGCCAGCGCGCCCGCCGGCACGTCCTTGCGGATCACCGCGCCGGCGCCGCTGTAGGCGCCGTCCCCCACGGTGACCGGGGCAACAAAGACGGTGTTGGAGCCTGTACGGACGCCCGAGCCGATGACCGTGCGGTGCTTCTTCTCGCCGTCGTAATTGGCCGTGATGTTTCCACAGCCGATGTTGGTGTCCTCGCCGATTTCGGCGTCGCCTGCATAGCCCAGGTGGGACAGCTTGGAGCCGCGGCCGATGGTGACGTTCTTGGTTTCGTAGAAGGCACCGATCTTGCCCTTTTCACCAAGCACGGTGCCGGGGCGAAGGTACGTGAAGGGGCCGACGGCGGCGCGCGGGCCGATCACGGAGCCGGAACCGTGGGTGCGGATCACCGTGGCGCCCTCGCCGACGGTGACGTCGGTCAGCGTGGTATCAGGGCCGACGACGGCGTCCCGCGCCACGGAGGTGGCGCCGTGCAGCTGGGTGTTGGGCAGGAGGCGGACATCCTCGTCCAGGGTGACGGAGGAATCGATCCAGGTGGTGGCCGGGTCGACGACGGTGACGCCGGCCCGCATCCAGGCTTCCACCGTGCGCCGGTTCAGCTCGGCGCCGAGCGCGGCAAGCTGGACGCGGTCGTTGGCGCCCTCCACCTGCCACCGGTCCGCAGTCACGACGGCCGCGACCCGGCCGCCTGATTCGCGGGCCAGCCCCAGCACGTCGGTGAGGTATTTCTCCCCCTGGACGTTGTCAGTGGTGACCTTCCCCAGTGCCCCGCGGAGCACCGCGGCGTCAAAGGCGTAGATCCCGGAGTTGACCTCCCGGATCAGCCGCTCTGCCTCGGTGGCGTCCTTGTGTTCGCGGATGCCGGTAACGGAGCCGTCTTCGCCGCGGAGGATGCGGCCGTAGCCGGTGGCGTCGTCAAGGACTGCCGTGAGGACGGTGACGGCGTTGCCGTCGCGTTCGTGGGTGGCGACGAGTTCGGTAAGCAGTTCCCCGGACAGGAGGGGCACGTCACCGTAGGTGACCACGACGGTGCCTGACAGTTCCTGTTCGGCGTCCAGCGCCTGCAGCGCGGCCTCCACGGCGCGGCCGGTGCCGGGGATGTCGTCCTGGTCCACGATGACGGCCTGCGGATCCAGTGCTGCGACGTGTCCCGCCACCAGGTCCCGTTCGTGGCGCACCACAATGGCGAGCCGTTGCGGGTTGATGCTGCGGGCGGCGCGGAGGGCGTGGCCCACCATGGACAGGCCGCCGATCTCGTGGAGGATCTTCGGTGTACGCGACTTCATCCGGGTACCGGCGCCTGCTGCCAGGACGATTACAGCGGCCGGGCCGGTATTCTCGGGGATCACGTAACGGGTTCTCCTTGCTTGGTTGTGCTTGCGCTTTGCGGCAGCCGGCGGGCCAGCCCGCCGGGCACCGGGTGCCATCCTCATGATCGCTCCTTGCGCAGCAGTTCCGCCCATAGGATTCGAACCTATACTCCACGGCTCCAAAGGCCGGGGTGCTGCCGTTACACCAGAGCGGACCGTGCCGAAAGACTCGAGGCC
Source organism: Pseudarthrobacter sp. Pseusp20 (assembly GCF_059492155.1). Classification (NCBI taxonomy): domain Bacteria; kingdom Bacillati; phylum Actinomycetota; class Actinomycetes; order Micrococcales; family Micrococcaceae; genus Pseudarthrobacter; species Pseudarthrobacter sp. Pseusp20. Next base: position 1,631,478 of record NZ_CP168521.1, on the reverse strand, counting down.
CGGGCACAAGTCCCTATTTTGCCATGGGTTCAGGCCACCGCGCGACACGGGGCGTTGGGTCCTGCCGGTCCCGCGGAATCCCGTCCCCGGCGGTGAGGCATGATGGGAAGGTGAGCAACAACCTTCCGCGGACGCGGATGACTGGCCTGCAGCGCCGGAGCCAGCTGATCGACGTCGGGCGCGGCCTTTTCGCCGTCCGCGGCCTGGACGGGACCACCATCGAGGAAATCGCCGCCTGCGCAGGAGTGTCCAAGCCGGTCATCTACGAACACTTCGGGTCCAAGGAAGGCCTGTACACCGAGGTGGTGGACGGTGAATTCCACATTCTCCTGGACTCGATCAACGCGGCCCTCACCGAGGAAGCCAAACCCCGCGTCCTCGTCGAACGCGCCGCGCTGGCACTGCTCACCTACATCGAGGAACGCACCGAAGGGTTCAGGATCCTCATGCGCGATGCTCCCCCGTCCCAGCCGGAGGGCGCCTTCTCCACCCTCCTCTCGCACGTGACCGCGCGCGTGGAACACATCCTCTCCGACGAATTCTCCCGCCGCGGCTTCAGCGGCGAGGACGGTGCCATGTACGCCCAGATGCTTGTGGGCATGGTGGCCATGACCGGCCAGTGGTGGCAGGACAGCCGCCAGCCGGACAAGCACACGGTCGCCGCGCACCTGGTCAACCTGGCCTGGAACGGCCTGACCGGACTCAAGAAGGAGCCGGAGCTGCAGTCTGAACTCTAGGCCTCGCCGTGGTTCCGTCCGCGGCGAAGGGGGTCATCCTCTGCATGCTGGCTCGTTCCTCGCCTCTGACGCATGCTGCCGGATAACCCCCTTCCCCGCTTGTGAGGGTCAGTCGCCCAGGAGTTCCGAGGCCTCGAGCCACTCCATTTCCAGGGCGTCTTTTTCGTCGGCCAGGTCCTTGAGCTGCTTGTTCTGTTCGGCCAGGGCGTCGAAATCGGACTTCTCCGTGCTTTTGACCATGTCGTCGTGAAGCTTCTTTTCCTGCTGATCCAGCTTCTTGATCTGCCGCTCGATCCTGTTGAGGGCCTTGCGGGCGTCGCGCTTCTCTGCCTCGGACGGGCCGGTCCCGGTGGCCGGCGCCTGGCCCGCGCTGGTGACCGGGTTTCCACCGCCGGTGACGGTGGAACCGGCGAGGGCGGCTTCGCGCAACTCGAGGTACTGGTCCACGCCGCCGGGGAGGCCGCGGAGCTTGCCGTCGCCCAGCAGCGCCATCTGGTGGTCGGTGACGCGTTCGAGCAGGTAGCGGTCGTGGCTGACCACCACCAGCGTGCCGGGCCAGCCGTCAAGGACGTCCTCGACGGCGGCGAGGGTGTCGGTGTCAAGGTCGTTGGTGGGCTCATCGAGCATCAGCACGTTGGGTTCACCCACCAGCAGCCGGAGCAGCTGCAGGCGGCGCCGCTCACCGCCGGACAGGTCCCTGACCGGTGTCCACTGCTTCTCGTTGGTGAAGCCGAGCTGCTCCACGAGCTGCCCTGCGCTGAATTCCTTACCGCCGACGTTGAAGGAACGCTTCTCCCGCTCGATGACCTCGATCACGCGCAGGTCCGAGACGTCGTCGAGCTCCTTGACCTCCTGGGTGAGAACGGCGGTGACCACCGTTTTGCCCCGCTTCAGCTTGCCCGCATCGGGTGTGATCTCGCCGTTGAGCAGCTTCAGGAGGGTGGTCTTTCCGGCACCGTTGACGCCCACCAGGCCCAGGCGCTCCCCCGGAGCCAGGCGAAGGGTGATGTTGTCGAAAAGCTTCCGGCCGTCGTCGGCGCCCTGGAAGTTGAGGGACACGTTCTCCAGGTCCAGCACGTCCTTGCCCTGGCGCGCCGTGGCCATCTTGCTCAACGCCATGGAGTCGCGCGGCGCGGGAACGTCCTCAATGAGCGCGTTGGCGGCCTCGATCCGGAACTTGGGCTTGGCGGTGCGGGCCGGGGCGCCCCGGCGCAGCCAGGCGAGCTCTTTCTTGACCAGCTGCTGGCGTTTGCCCTCCACCACGGACGCCATGCGGTCGCGCTCCGCGCGGGCCAGGACGTAGGCCGCGTAGCCGCCTTCGAAGGGGTCCACGATCCCGTCGTGCACCTCCCAGGTCTTGGTGCAGACTTCGTCCAGGAACCAGCGGTCGTGGGTCACCACCAGGAAGGCGCCCTGGTTGGGCCGCCAGCGCGTCTTCAGGTGCCGGGAAAGCCAGGCCACGCCCTCGACGTCGAGGTGGTTGGTGGGCTCATCCAGCATGATGACGTCGTGGTCCTCGATGAGCAGTTTGGCGAGGGCCACCCGCCGTTTCTGGCCGCCGGAGAGGGCGTGGACGTTGGCATGCCAGTCGACGTCGGACACCAGGCCGCCCATGATCTCGCGGATCTGCGGGTTGCGGGCCCATTCGTAGTCGGCCTGGTCACCCACGATGGCGGCACCCACCGTCAGGTCGCCGTCGAGCACGTCGCTCTGGTCCAGGTACCCCACATTGACGTCGCCGCGTTTGGTGACGCGGCCGGAGTCCGGGGTGGAGCGCAGCGCCAGCAGACGCATGAGCGTGGACTTGCCATCACCGTTGCGGCCCACCATGCCGATCCGGTCCCCCTCCTCCAGTCCCAGGGTGATGCCGTCCAGGACGGTGCGGGTTGCGTAGGAAACCGTGAGGTTCTCGCCGCCAAGAAGGTGTGCCAAAGGGAACTGCTTTCTGCTGCCGGACTGGAAGTCTTAATTAAAGGAGGATGTCGGAGATGATGCGCGCGCCGGGGACCGGGCCGTGGACGGGAAGGGCTGTCAGGCCGTAGCGCCGCAGGTCCTCCGCCAGCGCCTCCGCAGCAACGGAATCATCAGCCAGCAAAGCCACGGTGGGGCCGGAACCCGAAACGATTCCGGCAATGGCCCCATGGGATTCGCCGATTCCCAGCGTATCGCGCAGCGCCGGCGACAACTCAATGGAAGCCCGTTGCAGATCGTTGACCAGCACCCGGCTCAAGGATTCGGCATCCCCGCCCCGCAGCGCCGTCAGGATTTGTGGATCCACTCCGGTGGGCTCACTGGCCTCCACCCCTTCGGCCTCACGCAGCCGGTCCAGCGTCCGGTACACCTCGGGGGTGGACAGGCCGTAGTCGGCCACCACCAGCACCCAGTGGGTCTGCGCCTTGGCCAGCGCCGGAGAGAGTTCATCGCCCAGGCCAAGGCCGACGGCGGTCCCGCCCAGGAGCGAGAAGGGGACGTCGGCGCCGAGTTCGGACGCCAGGTGCGCCAGTTCCTCCCGTGACAGCCCGCTGTTCCAGAGTGCGTCACAGGCCAGGAGCGTGGCGGCGGCATCGGCGGATCCGCCGCCCATCCCGCCGGCCACCGGGACCCGCTTGGTGATCTCCAGGTGCACCCCCGTGGCGTGTTCGGAGACGTCAGCCATGATGGCAGCCGCCTTATGGGCAAGGTTGTTGCTGTCCAGGGGAATATCGACCGCGTCGAGGTCCAGGGTGCTTTCGGGGCTGAGGCTGATGGTAATCCCGGGCTCGGCGGTGCTGGTCGCCGCCACTTCCTCGTAGAGGGACACCGCGAGGTAGACGCTGGCCACGGAATGGTAGCCGTCCGGCCGGAGCGGACCGACGGCCAGGGAAACATTGACTTTGCCGGGCGCCTTGACGCGGACCGTCCTGGCGGCGAACCGCCCCCTGCCTGCCTTGTCCAGTCCCGCGCTCACGGCCGGTTTTCCCGGGCTTCGGCGATCCTGGCGAACGCGGCGATGTCGATGACCTCGCCGCGTGCGGTGGGGTCGACGCCGGCTGCGAGCAGGCAGCGCTCGGCCTCCGGGGCTCCCCCGGCCCAGCCCGCCAGGGCGGCCCGGAGCGTCTTGCGGCGCTGCGCGAACGCGGCATCCACCACGGCAAACACCTGCTCGCGGGTGGCGGTGGTGGCGGGCGGTTCGCGGCGGGTAAAGGCCACCAGCCCGGAATGGATCTTCGGTGCCGGCCAGAAAACGTTCATGCCGATCACGCCGGCCTTGCGCATCTGGCTGTACCAGGCGGCCTTAACGGACGGCACCCCGTAGGTCTTGGATCCCGGGCCGGCTGCCAGCCGGTCAGCCACCTCGTCCTGCACCATCACCAGGCCGTGCCGCAGGCTTGGGAAATACTGCAGGAGGTGCAGCACCACCGGAACCGCCACGTTGTAGGGCAGGTTGGCCACCAGTGCTGTCGGCTCGACAGGCAGCTCGGTGACCTTCATCGCATCGGCATGCACCAGGTGGAAGGAGTTGGCGGCGGCCGGCCGCCATTCCTGCACGGTTTCGGGCAGCTTCGCGGCAAGGACAGGATCAATTTCGACGGCGACAACTGCCGCCGCGGCGTCGAGCAGGCCCAGCGTGAGGGACCCCAGCCCCGGGCCCACCTCAAGCACCGTTTCATCCGGTCCCACGCCCGCCGCGGCGACAATGCGCCGGATGGTGTTGCCATCGATGACAAAGTTCTGCCCAAGGGTCTTGGTGGGCCTGATCCCGATTTCCTCTGCCAGCCGGCGTATGTCGGAGGCACCGAACAACGGTGCGGGCACGGCGGGGATCGGTTCAGTCACCTAGGTATCCTATCCCGCGCGGCACGTCCGCCCTGCCGGGTTAACGGCCGTGGCCGGGCCCGGGTACCCCGGGCCCGGCCACGGCCATTGACTCTGCGCTTATGTCCGGTAGATCAGCTGGTTGCTGCCCAGCCGCAGCCCCAGGGCGACAGGCCGCGCTGCGCGTAGACGCGGTTGGCGATGTCGATCTGCTGCGCCTTGGTGGCGAGGCTGGCGTTAGGGGCGTAGGCGCCGCCGCCGGCTCCGATCCAGGTGCGGATGTCGAACTGGAGGCCGCCGTAGTAGCCGTTGCCGCTGTTGATGCTCCAGTTTCCACTGGATTCGCACTGGGCAATCTTGTCCCACATGGCCTCGTTCATCATGGCCGGTGCAGCTGCGCCGGTGTTGGCGCCGGCAGCGGCCGCAGGTGCGGCCTGGGGTGCAGGCTTGGCCTTGGTGCCAACGGTGACTTTCTCGGTGACCGGCTGCACGGCCACCTTCTCGGACACCAGCGTGCGGGACGCTTCCCGTCCGTCCACGAGTACCAGCTTGAAAGTGCGTTCCAGCTTTCCGGCGGCGCCCGCCTGGGTCACTTCCTTTTCACCCTTGAGCATGTCTGCGCTTTCGGCGGTAACGGTCTCGAAGGGCACGTCTTCACTGGTGACCGTGGTCTGGCTGGTGTCCACCCGGGACACCTTGATGACCATGTTGTTCACCACGTTGGCGTTGGCCGGCTGCGAGGTGCGGTCGTTGGCGGCGAGGGTCACGCCGGAATCCTCCAGCACCTTGCCAACGGTGGGGGCCGTGGTGGTGGCGGTGTTCACTTTGCCGTCAGCCACAATGCTGACGGTCTTGGGCGTGGAGATCGAGACGTAGGAACCTGCCAGCGAAAGGGTGGCATCCTTGGGCGCTGAAACGGACGAGGCACTGGCGACGCCGAGTTCTGTCACCAGGTCTTCGACATCCTGGGCGGTGGTGTTCACCGTCTTTTCAGCCCCGTCAAGGCTGACTTTGACTTCCTTGGCCTGGTTGATGTTGATGACGGTGCCGTTCTGGACCGTCGCGTCGAGGGAAGGCGACACGCGGTCGCCGGGCTTCAGTTCCAGGTTGGCACTCTTGACCACCTGTTCCACTGTTCCGCCAAAGGACTGCACGGACGACGCTTTGCCGTCCACGTTGAGCGTGACTGTTTTGTTATTGCCCACGAAGGCTACGAGACCTGCGACCAGGCCGCAAAGCACCAGCAGCTGGGCGCCAACTTTGATATAGCTGAACTTGCCGTCCGATGTGAAGAACTTGATCACGATTGCCCGTAACTCTCGGTCCATCCGGGCACGGGGAAACGCGCAATAAAATGCCCGGAGCAACCTTGAAAAGGACAGTCCGGGCACCGGTGCGCCGCCACACTCCGCGCAGCGGCATGGCCGGATACTGGACAAGCCGGGCCGGCTGCGAATGAAGTGAAATTACCCGTTGGCCTTCCCCGACCCCGGCTAATAGTTTCCCACTGTAACCGTAGCGTTATAAAGTGGCCAACATTTTTGCATACCAGATATGCATTTGGCAGCCGGCAGGGGAAGGAGTGTCAGGCCCAGGATCCGTATGCCCGTACGGTATTTTCGCTGATTGCGCTGCACAGGCCGACCAGGTCGGAGCCTGTCAATTCTGCCATGGCCCGCACGGTGTACGGGACCGTGTAGCTCGCGTTGGGACGCCCCCTGTGCGGGTGCGGGGTCAGGAATGGAGCGTCCGTTTCCACCATGATGAGCTGCCGGTCCGCGACGGCGAGCGCGGCGCGCAGATTCGTGGCGTTCCTGAACGTCAGCGTGCCGGCAAAGGACATCCACCAGCCCTGGTCGTTACAGGTTTTGGCCAGGTCCTCGCCACCGGAGAAGCAATGGAACACCACCCTGTCCGGCGCGCCCTCTTCCTGAAGGACGCGCACCACGTCGCTGTGCGCGTCCCGGTCATGGATCTGGAGGGTGAGGTCCAGGCGTTTGGCAATGTCGATATGCCGCCGGAACGAGTACTCCTGGTGCCGCAGCCCCTCTCCCTCGGTGCGGTAGAAGTCCAGTCCGGTTTCGCCGATGGCCCGGATCCGGGGATGCCCCGCCAGGCGTTCGATTTCGGCAAGGGCCGCTTCCAGTTCACCGCGGGCAGCATAATGCGGCGCGTCATTGGGGTGCAGGGCCACGGCGCCCAGGAGCCGTTCGTCCCGGTCCACCGCCTCCACCGTGAACCGTGAGGATTCGAGGTCGCAGCCCACCTGCACGGCGCCCTGGACTCCCACGGCCGCCGCTGCATCCAGCGCAGCCTTGATCCCCACCGGCCCCTTTCCGTCCGGGAAGTCCAGGTGGGTGTGGTTGTCCATGACTGGTACCGGCAGGGGCTCCGGCGCGGGCGGAAAATCCTTCCGGCGGCCGGCGGCCTGGTCCGGAGTCTCCTCGTCTGCAGGTACCCGGTAAGCGGCGGGAATTGACGAATTGCACATCCACCCAGACTATCGGCCGAAAGGTACCCCCATATTTGCCGGAACTCTCTGTCAGGCACGGCAGTTGTGTTAGTAGTCTGGAACGAACACACGCGCACGCCCACCAAGGGGCGAAGGCAGGCTTGCTGTCCCGTCCAGGTGAAACCCGGGCTGAAAGGTTGCCGATGGAACCCCACCGACGCACTGCCAACAATGGAAGCGCACCGAACCTTAACCTGGCCGGCGTCGCTGATTCCGTCAGCCACCTGAACGGGCACCGGCCTGCGGCCATGGACCCGGTGTCCTTCCACGCCGCGGCGCAGCGCATCCTCACCACGGTCAATACCGTCATCGACGGCAAGTCCGATGCCGCCAAGCTGGCGCTCACCGTACTCCTCGCACAAGGCCACCTGCTGCTCGAGGACGTGCCCGGCGTCGGGAAAACCCTGCTCGCAAAGACCCTCGCCCGGACCATCGACTGCACGGTCAACCGCATCCAGTTCACCCCGGACCTGCTGCCCTCGGATGTCACCGGGGTGTCCATCTACAACCAGGCCTCAAGGCTGTTCGAGTTCCGGCCGGGTGCGGTCTTCGCCAACATCGTCATCGGTGATGAAATCAACCGCGCATCCGCCAAGACGCAGTCCGCCCTGCTGGAGTGCATGGAGGAGCATCAGGTCACCGTGGACGGCACGTCCTACAAGCTCGATGAGCCGTTCATGGTGGTCGCAACCCAGAACCCCATTGAAATGGAAGGCACCTATCCGCTGCCGGAGGCCCAGCGGGACCGGTTCATGGCCCGGATTTCCATGGGCTACCCGGACAAGGCCGCAGAGATCGAGATGCTCGAAACCCACCAGGCGGTCTCGCCGCTGGCCAATGTCTCCCCCGTGGTCACCGCGTCCGACGTCGCGGCCATGACCGCCACTGTCCAGCAGGTCTATGTCTCAGACGCCGTGAAGGAATATACGGTGGCAGTGGGCAGGGCCACCAGGGAAAGCCCGCTGCTGCGGCTCGGCGCCAGTCCCCGTTCCATGCTGCAGCTGCTGCGTGCCGCCAAGGCCACAGCCGCCCTGGAGGGCCGCGACTTCGTCCTGCCGGACGACGTGCGGGACGTGGCCGAGGCCGTCCTGGCGCACCGCATCATCCTGGACCGGAAGGCGGCGGGCGCAGGCGAGACACCCCACAGCGTCCTGCGGGGCATCCTGTCCAGGCTGCCCGTGCCACAGGCCCAGCCGGGGCAGCCCAACCGGGCCGCGGCCGCCGCCGGCAGCAGGAACCGCTAGGCACGGACCATGGCCCTGCTGGATAAGCTTCCGCGGCACCTGTTCACCAGGCGCGGCTGGGGCATGCTCGCAGCCGGGGCGTTCACGCTGGCCGCGGCCCAGGTCATGGGGCGCCGGGACCTCCTGACACTTGCCATCTTGCTACTGGTCCTGCCGCTCGTCTCCCTTGCCGGCGTCAGGCTGGTCAAGCCGCGCTTCCGCGTCTACCGCGAATTCAATCCCTCCCCTGTGGAAACCTCCGCCCCGGCGACGGTCCACCTTGCCGTGGCCAGGACGGGCCCGGGCAGCGGACGGGTTGCCATGGAGGAGCGGCTGCCGGCGCACTTCGGCCACGCGCCGTCCTTCCGGTTCCCGTCCCGTTCGGCCACCGGCGGCACAAGCCGCTACGAATACCACCTCACGTCCAGGTACCGGGGGCAGTTCAGGATCGGCCCGGTCACGGCCGAGTTCACCGACCCTTTCGGCCTCTCCCTGCACCGGCAGGCGATTGACGACGGCGACATCCTCACCGTGACGCCGGCATCCGTCGTCCTGCCTGCCGCCGGGCTGGCGGGAGCGCGGGGGAACGACGGCGTCACCGCCACCCGTGTCCGGGCAAACCCGAGCGACGACGACATCATGACCCGGGAATACCGCCACGGTGACCCGATGCGACGGGTCCATTGGCCTGCCACGGCACGGCATGGGTCCTTGATGGTCAGGCAGGAGGAGTCCGTGACCACGCCGGAAGCCACCATCATCCTGGACCATCGGGCCAGTGCGTTCGGCGGGGGCTCCGGCACGTCGATGCCGGGCCTGCCCGTGCCGGAGGGGCATGCGCCGGCCACCAGCGACACCTTCGAGTGGGCTGTTGTTGCCACCATGTCCGTCAGCGCACACCTTGCCGAGCGCAACTACAGCCTTCGGGCGCTGGACACGGGCGGGGAACCGGCGTTCCTCCACTCCCCCTCGTCCCCGGAACCGGCGGTGGAAGAATTCAGCGGATCATCCGGCCTGCAGTCCATTGCCGAAAGCCTTGCCGCCATCCACCTGTCCGGGGCGCCCCACCCCCGCCGGGAAAGCACTCACCGGGACAGCACTCGCCGGGACGATGTGCAGCGGGGTGTCATGCAGCTGAGTGTCATGGCCAGGAACGCGCCGCGCCCCGGTGCCCCGAAAGTGCGGACACAGGGAAGCCCGGAGCAGGGACTGCCGGCCTTTGACGACCACTTGATGGACAAGCTGTCCGCCCATCGGATGCGCGGGCCACTGATCGCTGTCCTGGGTCGCATCACGAGGGAGGAAGCCGCAGCATTGGCCCCTGCCGCTTCGTACGGCACCAACGCGTTCGCCATCCTGGCCGTGGAACGTCCCATGGAGTCCCAGGATGTCCTGGAAGTGCTGCGGCAGGGCGGCTGGCGGGCGGTGGCCGTGGCGCCCGCGACGCAGCTTGCCGCCGCGTGGCGCCAGTTCGACCAGGACCCGGCCCTGCCGGTGGTTACGGCGGCAGAGGTCCGGCGGGGAGCGGGGGTGGCCACATGACCATGGCGCCGGCCCGGCCAACGGGTGCGGGCCACGAGGCACAGGCACAGCATGAAATGCCTGCGGGACGCCTGCGCGCCGGCGCCTACCCGTGGGCCATGGGGGGATCCATCACCGTGGCCGTCTGCGGCGCTGCCCTGTCCTTGAACGGTGTCCTGCGGGGCTGGAACTGGTACTGGCCGGTGATGACCACCGTGCTGGTGGTGGCATTCACGCTTGCCGCGCTGCGTTCCGTCCGGGCCCAGCCCCTGCTGGTCACCGCAGGCGGATTCGTGGCACTGGGCGCCGTCCTGACGTTGACGTTCTTCCGCGGCTCCAGTTTCCTGTGGGTGGTCCCTACAGGTGCCACGCTCCCGGACCTGGACCGGCTGATCCGGCGGGCCAGCGAGACTGTCCTGGCAGAGACTGCACCCGTGGCGCCCAACGCCGGGATCGTCATGGTGGTCTGTGCCGTGCTTGGCCTGGCTGTCATCCTGGTCGATGCACTCGCGGTTCCGCTCGGGATGCCGGCCGCCTCCGGCACAGGCCTGCTTGCGCTGCTGGTGGTTCCGGCCATGATCAAACCGCAGAGCGTGGGGGTATGGAGTTTCGTTGCCACCGTAGCGGGCTACCTGCTGATCCTCGCCTGCAGCCAATGGTTTGCCCCGGACGGGAGGTTGCAGGGCGGCTCGGCCCGAAGCCCGGGCCTGGTGCGCAGGGCCGTGCTGACGGGCTCCGTGGCGCTGGCAGCCACCCTGGTGCTGCCCCTGGCGATTCCCGGCTTCGACACAGGCACGTTCCCGCAGGGTTCACGGCTCAATCCGTGGGGTGCCGCCACAGGCCTGAATCCGATGATCACCCTGGGCAACAGCCTTCGCACACCGGACGGAAGCGGCAGGATCACCTACGCCACCACGTCGCCCAACCCCCTCTACCTGCGATCGGTCACCGTGGACAATTTCGACGGCGATTCGTGGGGACCGGACGACCGCACCGCCTCCAGGGTGCCCCTTGACGGCCGGATCGACCCCGGGTATCCGGTCCTGACCGATGAGCAGGTGCGGCTGGTGACAGCCATCGACACCGGGTCCTTCACCAGTCCCTACCTGCCGGCGCCCTATGCGCCCGAGACCGTCCGCGGACTGGGCGGACAGTGGACCTGGGATCCGGCCACGCTGAGCATCAAGGGCACTGACACCACCACCCGGCGGCAGGAGTACGTGGTGACCTCCGCGGTGCCCAAGCTTTCCGCGGCGCTCCTGGCCCAGTCCTCAGGGCCCGCACGGGGCATCCCCGACATTTTCACCCGCATCCCGGGCAACGTCCCGGACATCGTCAAAACCACGGCACAGACCGTTGCCGGGGGTGCGGGGACGCCGTACCAGAAGGCCCTGGCCATCCAGAAGTACCTGCGCTCGTCCGAGTTCACATATTCACTGCAGTCCCCGGTGCAGGGCGGCTATGACGGTAACGGCCTTTCCGTCCTTGCTGACTTCCTGCAGCAGAAGAGCGGTTACTGCATCCATTACGCATCGGCGATGGCGGTGATGGCCCGCCTGGAAGGAATCCCCAGCAGGATCGCCGTGGGCTATGCCCCCGGCAGGCTGACCGGGGCGACGGTCTCCGTGTCCGGCCAAGGCGCCCTCCCGGAGTACGAGGCAGATGCGCGCGACGCCCACGCCTGGCCGGAATTGTACTTCCAGGGCCTGGGCTGGGTACCGTTCGAGCCGACGCCGTCGCGGGGGGTGGTCCCGGACTACGCAACCGAGGCCTCAGCGCCTTCGGTCGCGGATTCCCTGGGCAACAACGACGGCCTCATCCCCGATACGGCCCCGGTTCCCGCCCCATCCCCCAGCACCACTGCCCAGGCCGTCCCCGGCGCCGGCAGCAGCACAGGCGACTCCGCGCAATTGACCCCCTGGTTCCTTGGTGCAGCCGCATTGGTGGGCTTGCTTCTCCTGGTGGCCGCCCCCCACCTGGTTCGGAGGGGTATCAGGTCACGGCGGCTGCGTCCAAGGCGACCGGACCTGGCCGTACCGTCGGCATGGAATGAGATCAAGGATCTTGGCGCCGACTACGGCCTGCCCCCCGCGGACAGCGAGACGCCCAGGGCATATTCATCCCGGTTCCGGGCTGAACTGCTGGGTGAGCCCGGAGGTATGGACCAGGAGGCGCACGGGGCAGTGTCGCGCTTTACCTCGGCGTTCGAACATTACCGGTACGGCCGCCCGGGCGGCACTGGTTCCCAGGGCTCCGGCCCCGACCCGACCGAAGGCGACATTGCAGCCGGGGTTGCGGCCGTGGAAGCGTCCCTTCGGGCAAACGCCACCCTGCGCAGGCGTTTGACGGCGGCATGGCTTCCGCCGTCGGTCACCCGCCGGCTGGGCCAGCTGCTCAGGATGCCGTTCATTGCGGCCGGCAGGACCATCCGCACAGCACTTCACGCTGCAGCGCGCCTACGCCCCGGGGCGCCCGGGCATCCGTCGGCAGGACGGCGTTCCAAGGCGGGGGCGGCCGACGGCGGCCGCGGGGCCGGGCAGGGCTGAACGGCAGGTGCCCGGCCGGGGAAACCCCGGCCGGCACTTGATTTCTGCGAAACTTCCGGAACTAGCCGGCGTAGGGGTCGGCGATGCCGATGTACTGGGTGTATAGGTATTCCTCGATGCCTTCGAGGCCGCCTTCGCGTCCCAGGCCCGACTGCTTCACGCCGCCGAAGGGCGCCGCGGCGTTGGAGATGACGCCGGCGTTCAGGCCGAGCATGCCGGTTTCGAGTTTCTCGCCCATCCGGATGCCGCGGTTGAGGTCCTTGGTGAAGACGTAGGCCACCAGCCCATATTCGGTGTTGTTGGCCAGGCGGACGGCTTCGTCCTCGGTGGAGAAGGTGATGATCGGAGCGACGGGGCCAAAGATTTCCTCGGAGAGGATCCGGGTGCCTTCGGTGACGCCGGAGAGGATGGTGGGCTGGTAGAAGTAGCCCGGTCCCTCTACCGGTGCGCCGCCCAGGACGGCCTTCGCGCCGGAGGCGACGGCGTCGGAGACCAGTTCGTGGACTTTGTCCCGGCTCTTGGCGTCGATCAGCGGCCCCACCTTGGACTCGGGCTCGGTGCCGCGGGCGGTGGTCATGTCCTTCATCTTCGCGGCGAACTTCTCCGCGAACTCCCCGGCTACGGACTCGTGCACGATGAAGCGGTTGGCTGCGGTGCACGCCTCGCCCATGTTCCGCAGCTTGGCCAGCATGGCGCCGGTAACGGCCGCGTCCAGGTCAGCGTCCTCAAAGACCAGGAACGGGGCGTTGCCGCCCAGTTCCATGGAGGTCCGCAGCACGGTTTCGGACGCATCGGCCAGCAGCCGGCGTCCCACCTCGGTGGAACCGGTGAACGACAGCTTGCGCAGGCGCGAATCCTTGATCAGCGGCCCGGTGGTGGCACCGGCCGTTGAGGTGGGGATGACGTTCAGGACACCGGCAGGCAGCCCGGCCTCCTGCATCACGGCAGCGAACAGCTGGGAGGTCAGGGGCGTCAGGTTGGCCGACTTCAATACCATGGTGCAGCCGGCGGCGACGGCCGGGGCGATCTTGCGGGTGGCCATGGCCAGCGGGAAGTTCCACGGGGTGATCAGCAGGCAGGGGCCCACCGGCTTCTTGGTGACCAGGAGGCGGGACTTGCCGTCCGGCGAGACCGAGTACCGGCCGAAAGCCCGGACTGCTTCCTCGGAAAACCAGCGCAGGAACTCGGCGCCATAGGTTACTTCGCCGCGGGCCTCGGCCAGCGGCTTGCCCATTTCCAGGGTCATCAGGAGGGAGAAGTCTTCTGCACGTTCGGTGACCAGGTCGAAGGCCCGGCGCAGGATCTCCCCGCGTTCGCGCGGCGGCACCTTTGCCCAGGATTCCTGGGCAGCCGCGGCAGCATCGAGGGCTGCCGCACCATCCTCGGGGCCGGCGTCGGCAATGCTCAGCAGCACCTTCCCGGTGGCGGGATCCTCGACGTCGAACGTCTTGCCTGAGGCGGCGTCGCGCCACTCACCATTGATGAGCAGCCCGGTGGGAACGGAGGCCAAAAGCCGGGTTTCGCGCTCGGCGGAAACGGCCGGCTGTGCAGTGACAGTCACGATGACTCCCTCGTCAGTAGGGTTGTGGCAGCCCATCGCCGCGGCCGGAGTGACCGGGATCATGGGGCTGATTAACAGCCAGACTACTGCGGGGCATGGCTATGGTCTACGCCGATGCGCACTGCGGAATCGCGGCTTCGCTGTGCACCTGCACAGGCGCCGAAAGCGGACCGTGGCCCGGCTAGCGGGCCGCCAGGACGGCCGAGTAGAGCTCCCTCTTGCTGACCCGGACGTCTTCGGCGACGGCGGCGACGGCCTCCTTGAGCCGGATGCCCTGGGACACCAGCTCATTGACGGCAGCCACATGGTCCTCCGGGGTGCCGGCCGCCTGCTCAGGAGCCCCGCCGAGCACCACGGCGATCTCGCCGCGGACCTCCGTGTCCTCGGCCCACTGGAGCAGTTCGCCAACAGTGCCGCGGATGACTTCCTCGTACGTTTTCGTCAGTTCCCTGCAGACTGCGATGGGCCGGTCCGGCCCGAACCTCTCGCGCAGCGCACGCAGCATGGCTTCGAGCCGGTGCGGCGCCTCGAAGAACACCATGGTGCGCCGCTCCCCGGCAAGGTCCGCCAGGCGGGAGGCCCGTTCGCCGGCCTTGCGGGGAAGGAATCCCTCAAAACAGAACCGGTCCGTGGGCAGGCCCGACAACGCAAGGGCCGTGAGGACCGCGGACGGTCCGGGAACCGCGGTGACGGGAAGTCCCGCCGCAATGGCGCCTTCCACCAGCCGGAAGCCGGGGTCGGATACCGACGGCATCCCGGCGTCAGTGACCATCAGGAGCGTGCTGCCGGAGCGCACGTGGTCAAGGAGCTCAGCGGTCCTGGTGGCCTCATTGTGCTCGTGGTAGCTGATGACGCGGCCCGCCACGTCAACGCCCAGGCTTTGGACCAGACGGTGGAGGCGCCGCGTGTCCTCAGCGGCCACAATGTCTGCAGTGCCCAGCAGTTCCACGAGGCGGGCCGAGGCGTCTCCGGTGTTCCCGATGGGAGTGGCGGCAAGGACGATCCGTCCCGCGGTCGCAGGGCCGGGTTCGGAAAGGGGGCTGGGGTTCGGGTCCACCCACCAAGCCTACTGCCGCCGGGTCTCCGCAGCCGCAAAAGGTAGCATGGGGCTCGTGACGCAGACCTCGACGCGGCCCACGGGGCCCGGGAAACCCAACGCCGCGGGATCCCCGGCCGAAGCCGGGGCAACCGGGACGGCACCCGGCGGTAAGGCCGCCCGCCCCTGGATCAGCCGGCCTGATGAGGCGTTCACGGTGGAGGCACTGCGGGCAAGGCTCATTGGTACCGGCATGTCCTGGCGGGATTATCCGCCGTCGCTCCGGCTGTGGTTCGTCCTGGTCCCGGTCCTGACGGCGGTGGCCGGCGGCCTCCTCCGGTTCATCCGCCTGGAAGTGCCGCACAAGCTGGTGTTCGACGAGACGTACTACGTCAAGGACGCCTACTCCTACCTCATGAGCGGCTATGAGCGCAGTTGGCCGGACAAGGCAAATGATTCCTTTAATGCCGGCAATCCGGACGTCCTGCTGAACACTCCCGAATACGTCGTCCATCCACCGGCGGGCAAGTGGATGATCGCGGCCGGGATGTGGCTGTTCGGGCCGGAGAATCCCTTTGGCTGGCGCTTCGCCGCAGCCCTCACCGGCACCCTCACGGTGCTGCTGGTGTCCTTGATCGCCCTGAAACTGTTCCGCTCGCTTCCGCTCGCGGGTGCCGCGGGGCTGCTCCTCGCCGTCGACGGCCACCACCTGGTGATGTCCAGGACGTCCTTGCTGGACATCTTTCTCACGTTCTGGATCCTTGCCGCGTTCGGAGCCCTGCTGATGGACCGCGACGACGGGCGCCGTCGCCTGGCGGCCCGGCTTGCCCATGCCGCCGCCACGAACGGCGGACAGCCCCCGGCCCGGGCGCTGCTGGCCGGACCGTGGCTGGGCGTGCGCTGGTGGCGGGTGGCCGCGGGGGTCTGCCTGGGCCTGGCCGTGGGCACCAAGTGGTCCGGCCTGTTCTTCCTGGCGGGCTTTGGCCTCCTGACCGTGCTGTGGGACCTCAACGCCCGACGGGTGGCGGGCATCCGCGGCTGGATCAGCGGCGGCGTGATCCGGGACGGAATTCCCGCCTTCGCGGCCACCGTGCCCGTCGCAGCCATTGTCTACTCGGCCACCTGGACCGGCTGGTTCCTTTCGGCCAATGCCTACTACCGTCACTGGGCGGAGAGCAACCCGTCAGCGGAATGGGGCTGGCTGCCCGACTCCGTCCGGTCCCTTGTCCACTACCACCTGGAAGCGTACAAGTTCCACCAGGGCCTGAGCTCCGAGCACCCCTACCAGGCCAGCGCCTGGAGCTGGCTGGTGATGGGACGGCCGACGTCGTTCTTCTATGAATCCCCGCCCCAGGGCACCCCGGGCTGTGACGTGGAAAAGTGCACCTCCGCCATCCTGTCCGTCGGTAACCCGTTGATCTGGTGGGCAGCAGCCATCTCGCTGGTGGTCCTGCTGTTCTGGTGGGTGGGACGCCGGGACTGGCGCGCCGGGGCAGTGCTGGCCGGGGTGGGCGCGGGCTACCTGCCATGGTTCATGTATCCGGAGCGGACCATGTTCTACTTCTACGCGGTGTCCTTTGAGCCGTTCCTGGTCCTGGCCCTGGTGTACTGCCTGGGGCTGGTCCTGGGCCGGGCCACGGATCCGCCGTGGCGCCGTCGCTCCGGCATGTATCTGGTGGTCCTGTTCCTGGCGGCGGCGCTCCTGCTGTCGGCGTTTTTCTACCCGATCTGGACCGGCGAGGTCATCCCGTACGTCGACTGGAAGGTCCGGATGTGGATGCCATCCTGGATCTAGGGCAGGATGGCAACAGAGACCTGAAGGAGCCGCTGCCGCGGCATGGCAGCGGAAACGGAGACCTGCTGTGAGAGAAGCGAGCACGGAACTGCTGGTTGAGCTTGAGGCCAACAGCAACGTGACTGACCTGCTGCTGGAGCAGCACGCCGCCAACCCGGCCCACGCCCTGTACCGGCGGAAGGGCCCCAACGGCTGGGTGGATATCCCCGCGCAAAAATTCCTCCAGGACGTCAGCGCCCTGGCCAAGGGGCTCATCGCCGGGGGCCTGGAGCCCGGCGACACGGTGGCCGTGATGTCGCCCACCTCGTACGAATGGACCCTGGTGGACTTCGCCATCTGGTTCGCCGGCGGTGTGACGGTGCCCATCTACGAAACGTCCTCGGCCAGCCAGGTGGAGTGGATCATCCAGGACGCAGGGGTCCGCCGCGTCTTTGCCGGTGACCGGGCCACGGTGCAGCTGGTCAGCGGCGTGGTGGCCGGTTGCGCCGAGCTCAGCGACCGCCTGGTCAACGTGGTGCGGATGGATTACGACGGCGAGGCCCCGGACCTTGCCAGCCTCGCCGCTGCGGGCACCGGAGTCAGTGATGCTGAACTGGAGCGGCACCGCAGCCGCGCGGGGTTGGCCGACCTCGCCTCCCTGGTGTACACATCGGGCACCACGGGCAAGCCCAAAGGGTGCGAGATCACGCACGGGAATTTTGCCCTGGTGGCCAAGAACATCGTTGCGTTCCTGCCCGAGATCCTGCAGGAGGACCAGGCCCGCACCCTGATGTTCCTGCCGCTGGCCCACGTGCTGGCCCGCGCCGTCCAGGTGGTGTGCCTTGCCGCAGGGGCAACGCTGGGGCATACCCCCGGGGCCGCCCAGCTCCTCGAAGACCTCGGCACGTTCCGCCCCACCTTCCTGCTGGTGGTGCCGCGCATCTTCGAAAAGGTCAGGGCCACGGCCGCCCACAAGGCCGCTGTGGCAGGCAAGGGCAGGCTCTTCGACGCCGCAGCGGCTGCCGCCATCGAGTACTCACGCGAACAGGACCGGCACAGCCGCGGCGAGGGGCCTGGCCCGGGCCGGTTGAGCCGGATCAGGCACGGGATCTATGACCGGCTGGTCTACCCGCGGCTGCGCCAGGCGATGGGTGGCGAGGTGGGATACACCGTGTCCGGGGCCAGTCCCCTGGCTTCCGAGGATGCCCATTTCTTCCGTGGCGTAGGCATTCCCGTCCTGGAGGGGTATGGGCTGACCGAGACCACGGCGCCATGCACCGCGAATACGCCTTCCCGCACCAAAGTGGGAACGGTGGGCATTCCCATCCCGGGCACCACCATCCGGGTGGCCGAAGACGGCGAAATCCTGGTCAAGGGAATCGGTGTTTTCCGGGGCTACCATTCCAATCCGGAGGCTAACGCCGAGGCGTTCGTGGACGGATTCTTCCGTACCGGAGACCTCGGTGAACTCGACAAGGACGGTTTCCTTACCGTCACGGGACGCAAAAAGGACCTCCTGGTCACGGCCGGCGGCAAGAACGTGGCGCCCGGGCCGCTGGAGGAGAAGATCCGCAGCCACCAACTGGTGGCCCACGCCGTGGTGGTGGGCGACGGCAAACCGTTCGTGTCAGCCCTGCTGACCCTGGACCCGGAGGGCGTTGCCAACTGGCGGTCCGAACGGGGCCTTCCTCCCCTCCCCCTCAGCGAAGCCGCGAACGATCCGGCCGTCCTGGCTGCGGTGCAGGAGGCAGTGGACCTGGCCAACCGGATGGTGTCCAAAGCCGAATCGGTGCGCACGTTCAGGCTTCTGGACGCCGAGTTCAGCGTCGAGTCCGGGCACCTCACGCCGTCCCTGAAGCTGAAGCGTTCCGCAGTGGTCCAGGAGTTTCAGGCGGAGATTGCCGGAATCTACGGCTGATCCGCCGTGGCCGGCCCCGCCTTGTCCCGGTCCGCCTCGTCCTGATCCGCCCTGGCCGGCTTTGCCTGCTGCGCAATACCGCGGCGGCGTCGCGTGGGCCAGGTGAGGACCATCGTCACAATGGATGCCAGGAGCACCAGGCCCGCGATGGCGATGCCGGCGTCGATCCAGAACTGGCTGGGGAACAGCCGGATCAGGGTGTCATCCAGGCTGAAGGTCCAGGATCCGGCGGCGAAGAAGACCCGGTGGAATTCGGTGAAGAACTGCTGCCAGCCCAGGGCCGCCAGCGTGCCGAGGCCCAGGATCAGTGCCAGCGTGATGATGGAACCGGCGAAGAGGCCGCGCCGGGTCCCGCCGGTGCTGCGTTTGCGCAGGTACAGGATGGCGGTCAGCGCCAGGAGGAGCAGCAGTGCACCGGCACCAAAGGTGGACAGGATGACAACCTTGACGTCGGCCATGTGGCTGACTTCGCCGTCCTTGAAGAGCTTTTCGCCGCCGCGGTGCACCAGATCGCCCAGGTACCTGGGGCCCGCCCAGTTGCTCAGGTAGTCCACCGCATAGGAGCCGTACGTCATTCTGTCGTCGGTGTTGAAGCCGTATCCGTCACCGGGGAACCCGGGACGGTTGTACTCCACCCAGAGAAAAAGCGGGCTGGTCACGGCCCGGACGGCCAGGATCAGCAGGATTACCGGGTAGATGATGGCCAGCAAAACCTGCATGACACGCGGTGCCACGGGTTTGGCGTTCGCGGCGCTTTCGCGCTGGGCGTTGCGGCGCTCCACTTCCTCCTCGGGGGGACGGACGTGCAGTGCTGACGTGGGAAGGGGTTCCTTGAAGACCGGCGAACCGGTGCCGGGCCCGGCCGCGGCGGAGCCCGCAGTGGAAGTGTGCTCCGCGGGCATGCGGGAGGCGGCAGCTGGGGCTCCGGCGGTGGAGGAGCCGTTGGCGGAGGATCCGACGGCGGCTTCCGCGGCCTTGCGGTCGGCCCGGCTTCCTGGCTGGGCGGCCTTGCTTCCTGCCGCTGCCTGGTTCCGGCCGGCGTGAACGCCGGGCTCGTCGGGGCCGGCCCTATTGATGCCGGGCTTGTCGCCGGCAGGCTTTTCTCCGCCTGGCTTGCCAGCGGCAGGTTTGTCCCCGGCCGGTTCGTTCCCGGCCGGTTTGTCCCCGGCAGCGGGCGTCAGCCAGGAAAATGCGGGCTCGTCGGAGTCCCCGGACGTGTCCAGGAACGGCTCCGGCTGCGGCGTGGCGCTTTTGGCGCGGGCCGGTGTCTCGTCATTCACAGCAGCGTCACTTCCGTTGGGTTCCGCACCGGTCCCAGTCAGCCGGTGCGATTCATTCTGCAGTCGAGCCTACCGTCCGGAAGTTCCGCCGGGCGAGGAACCACCCCGGCAGGATTACAACGATTCAGGCAGCGATTTCCGTGTAGCCGGCATCCTCGCGGCGGAGGTCGCCGCGCTCCCCTGCAAGGCAGGCGCGCCTGCCCCACACCAGGACGTAGACCCAATACGCGCTGAGAACCGCCACCCCGATTCCGATCCTGGCCCAGGCCGGCAGCGGACTGGGGGTGACGAACCCTTCCACCAGGCCTGAGACGAACAGCACCACCACGAGCCCCAGGGCCACCGTAATCAGTGACCTGCCCTCTTCCGCGACGGCGCGGCCCCTGGTCCGTGGTCCGGGTGCGACCATTGCCCAGAAGACCCGAAGGCCCGCTGCGGAGGCAACGAAGACGGCGGTGAGCTCCATGAGCCCGTGCGGCAGGATGTAGCTGAAGAAGACGTCGGACTTGCCGGCAGACGCGAAGATGCCCGCTGCAATGCCCACTCCCTGGGCATTGCTGAACAGGATCATTGGCACCCACACACCGGTGATCCCCAGGGCCACGGCCTGTGCGCTGATCCAGGCATTGTTGGTCCAGACGGCACCGGCAAAGGACGCTGCCGGGTTCTCCGAGTAGTACTTGACGAAGTCCTCGTTCACGTACTGGGCGGCAGCGGCTTCCGAGGCCACGGCCCGGAGGGCTTCGGGGGACGTCCCGATCCAGATGGCGTACGCGGCAGCGATGAGCACGAAAGCGGTGCCGCAGGCCAGGGTCAGCCAGGTCAGCCGGTACAGGGCCGCCGGCAGGGCCACGACGAAGAACCGTGCAAGGTCAGCCAAGGCATTCGAGCGGGCGCCGGTGAAGCGGGTCCGTGCCTGGGCCAGCGTGGCCGAGAGGGACGCGGAGAGTCCGCTTTCCGGCGCCATGGAACGGACCAGCGACAGGTGGCCGGACGTGGACTGGTACAGCGCCAGCAATTCGTCGGCTTCGGCTCCGGTGAGCCTGCCCTTGCCGGCAAGCTTACGCAGGCGCGCCCACTTGTCCGCATTGACGGCGGCGAAGGCATCCATGTCCACGGCTACAGCCTAGCGCCCGGCATTAGAATTTGACCGTCTGCACCATGTGATCGTTCGAACCACCAGATGCGAAGGGCGGGGATGCAGTGTGAGCCCGATAATCACCGGCGAGGCAGTGATGCTGGAGCTCCGGCCGGCGAGCTTCGCCGCCCGGGCCCTGGGCCTGTTTATCGACGCAATCGTCCACGTAGTCCTGCTGGTGCTGGTCATGATTGGCCTGTCGGCCGCAGGCGCGGACCTCGACGGGGCAGCCGCGCGGGCCCTGGGCCTGGCCGCCGTCGTGTTCTGCCTGGTGGTGGTGCCCGTGGCCGTCGAGACCCTGAGCCGGGGCCGGTCGCTGGGGAAGCTGGCCACGGGCCTGCGGGTGGTCCGTGAGGACGGCGGCGCCATCCGGTTCCGGCATGCGGTGATCCGCGGCCTGACCGGGTTCCTTGAGATCTATCTGACGTTCGGCGGCCTTGCCCTCGCCGTGGCGCTCTTCAACGACAAGTCCAGGCGGCTCGGCGACCTGCTCGCAGGCACCTATGCTGTCCGCAGCCGGGTACCTGCGGACCAGGCCCTCCGGGTCTTTGTTCCACCCCATCTGCAGTCGTGGGCTGCAGCGGCGGATATTGGCCGTATTCCGGATGCCACAGCCCGCAGGGCCGCCCAGTTCATCCGCCAGGCAGGCCGGATGGCACCGCTGTCCCGGGCGGGCATGGCGCAGGCCATCGCCGCTGAACTGTCCGCACACGTCGCTCCGCCCCCGCCTCCGGGCACGGGCGCCGATGACTATCTGGCCGCCGTCGTGGCTGAACGGCGGCAGAGGGAGTTCACCAGGCTGTCGCTGTCACACCGGCGGAACACGGAGATCGGGGAACGGCTGCAGCGTCTGCCGTTCTCCACCTGACCTAGTTGTCGTATTCGCTCCACGGGATATTCCAGTCGCCGAACCCGTCGGTATTCGCCGCGTAGTCACCCTCGGTGTTGATGATCTGGACCACGTCGCCGGTTCCCATGTTGTCGAACACCCACGCCGCTCCGTCGGGCAGGAAGCCGATGCACCCGTGGGACACGTTGGCGTTCCCGATGTATGGAAAGGCCGATTCAAGGGCCTGGTGGATGTAGGCGCCGCTCAGGGTGAGGCGGATGGTGTATTCGACGTCGGCCTCACCGTAGTAGGCAGGATCGTCGGGCTTCAGCCCGATGCTTGCCGCCCTGAAGTGGTCAAAGCGGTTCTTCTCCATGAGCACTGCATATCCCTTTGCCGAGGGGAAGCGCTTATCCCCCATGCTGACGGGCAGGGTCTTGACGGGCTGGTCGTTGACGCTGAGCGTGAAGGTATGCGCGGTGGCATCGGCGACGGCCACCTTCTTGTCTCCGATCGAGACATTCACCTTTTTGTTGAAGTTCGCGATTTGGCCGTTGCCCAGGTCAACCCCGAAGAGCTGCATGTCCATGGTGACGGTGGAGTTCGCTGCCCAGAAGTTCTCCGGGCGGTACCGGACCATGGTGTCGCTGTACCAATGGAATGCTCCGGCCTGTCCCGCCGTCGTGGTGATCTTGATGGCCTTTTCCACGGCGGCGCGGTTGGTCACGGGTTCGCTGAAGATGATCTGCAGGGGCTGCCCCACGCCCACCTTCATGCCGTTCAGCGGGTAGACGGCGGCGTCGGCCTCGTGGGAGCTTGTCACCGTGTTGAAGGACTGCGTGGTGCTGGTCTCGCGTCCGGCGGCGTCCTTGACCACGTAGGTGTAGCTGTACTCGGTGTTGAATTCCAGGGGCCCGGTGGCGGACCACGCCGTCCCACTGGCATCGATGCTGCCATCAATGGTCTTCCCCGCCGTACTGGCGAGCGTGACGCGCTGGATGGTCCCGTTGCCCACTTTCAGGGACACCGGGGCCGCAGGGTTCACCTGCTTTGCACCGTTGGCCGGCGCCGCGTCGAAAGTCACGGGCGGAACAACGGGGGAAGCGATGCCCGGCGATGTCCGCAGTGCGGAGCCTGCTTCGGATTCAAGCGGGCCGCCGGCAAGGCCCGGGGCGACGGCGGCGAAAACCCCGCCCAGGGCAGCCAGGACACACACGGCTGCCACGGCAAGGATTTTCTTGGCAGTCCCCCGCCGGCGGGGCTTTACATCAGGCTCCATGTTTCGATCCTAGGTGCAGAAAATAACGGCCCGGGCGCTCGATGGCGCCCGGGCCCTTACGTCTCAGTAACGATAGTGCTCGGGCTTGTACGGACCGGCGACGTCGATGTCCAGGTATTCCGCCTGGTCCTTGGTCAGTTCCGTAAGTTCAACGCCCAGGGCGTCCAGGTGCAGCCGGGCCACCTTTTCGTCCAGGACCTTGGGCAGCACGTAGACCTTGTTCTCATACTCGTGCTGGTCCCGCTTGGTCCACAGCTCGATCTGCGCAATGGTTTGGTTTGCGAACGAGTTGCTCATCACGAAAGACGGATGGCCGGTTGCGTTGCCAAGGTTGAGCAGGCGGCCCTCGGACAGGACGATAATGGAGCGCTCCGCCGCCGTGCCTTCCTCAAAGACCCATTCGTGGACCTGGGGCTTGATTTCGACCTTTTTGACGCCGGGGATGCGGGCCAGACCGGCGATGTCGATTTCGTTGTCGAAGTGGCCGATGTTGCCCACAATGGCCTTGTTCTTCATGCCGGTCATGTGCTCGGCCATGATGACATCTTTGTTGCCCGTGGTGGTAATGAAGATGTCGCCCTGGGCCAGGACGGATTCCAGCTTGGCCACCTGGTAGCCGTCCATGGCCGCCTGCAGCGCGCAGATGGGGTCGATCTCGGTGACAATGACGCGTGAACCCTGGCCGCGCAGCGCCTCGGCCGCGCCCTTGCCCACGTCGCCGTAACCGCAGACGACAGCGACCTTTCCGCCCATGAGCACATCCGTGGCCCGGTTGATGCCGTCGGGCAGCGAGTGGCGGATGCCGTACTTGTTGTCGAACTTGCTCTTGGTGACGGAGTCGTTGACGTTGATGGCCGGGAAGAGCAGCTTGCCCTGGTCAGCCAGTTGGTAGAGGCGGTGGACACCGGTAGTGGTCTCCTCGCTGACGCCCCTGATCGTGGCTGCCGTTCGGGTCCACTTCTGCGGGTCCGCGGCAAGCGAGCGGCGCAGCACGTCCAGGAAGATGCCGTATTCCTCGGAATCCTCGGCATCGGCGGACGGCACGTTGCCGATGGCCTCGAACTCGACACCCTTGTGGACCAGCATGGTGGCGTCGCCGCCGTCGTCCAGGATCATGTTCGGACCCAGCTCGGGGTTGGAGTCGGCGCCGGGCCAGGTGAGGATCTGCTCGGCGGTCCACCAGTATTCCTCAAGGGTCTCGCCCTTCCAGGCGAACACGGGTACTCCCTTGGGGTCCTCAACGGTACCCTTGCCCACCACCACGGCCGCGGCGGCCTCGTCCTGGGTGGAGAAGATGTTGCAGGAGGCCCAGCGGACCTCGGCGCCCAGCGCGGTAAGGGTCTCGATCAGCACCGCGGTCTGCACCGTCATGTGCAGGGAACCGGCGATCCGGGCACCCTTGAGCGGCTGGGTGGGGCCGAACTCCTCGCGGAGGGACATCAGGCCGGGCATTTCGTGCTCCGCCAGGCGGATCTGGTGGCGGCCGGCTTCCGCCAGGGAGATGTCGGCAACTTTGTAGTCAAAAGTCATGGGTGGTCCTTTGCTTGGTCCGGGTCCTGGTCCAGTCCCCGTTCTGCTGTTTCTGTGCGGGCGGATACAGGTGAACTAGAGCCCTGCCGCGGCGTGATCGTGCTGGTCCGAACCTGCCGATGCTGCTGCAGCCAGCAGTTCCGGAGGCAACAGCAGCGGGATCCCGTCTTCGATGGCGTACCGGTTCCTGATCCCCGTATCCCCGGCGGCAGTGGCCACCAGTTCTTCGCCCTCCTGGACCAGCGGCGAGCCGGTCACGGGGCAACGCAGGACGGACAACAGCTCGGGACTGATCTTAGGCATTTGTTCATGCTCCCTGGCGGGCGCGCTCGCGCCGGTAGCGGAAAGATGTGCAGCTTCCAGCGTACCGCCAGATGGAGGTCAGGAAGGTTCCCGGAGGACGCGCAGGTGCCCCCGGCGTACCCCTTCGGCGCCCGCAGGAGCTTCAAGGGCGGAATGGTGGCCGCGCTGGGCGCTTGGCTGGGGTTCCGGGGGGAGGGCAGCGGCGTCCCGTACGGCGTTGGCGAGCGCCAAAAGGTCATCCGGCCCTGGCTGCTGGGGGGTCGACGGCATGGCCAGGCGCAGCACTTCCCAGCCGCGGGGAACGGTCAACGAGTCAGCGTGTTGCTCGCAGAGGTCGTAGCAGTGCGGCTCCGCATACGTGGCCAGCGGACCCAGGACTGCGGTGGAGTCTGCATACACGTACGTCAGGGTGGCTACCGCCGACTGGCGGCAGGCTGACCTTGAACACTGACGGATAGCTCCCACGACATCACAGACTACCCCTTGGCTGCGCAAAAACCGCGCATTGGCGCACGGGCCGACGCGTCTCCGCAGCCACAGGGATGTATCGCGTAAATCCTCCCCCGGGTTTAGAGTCGATGTATGCAGTCATCGAACCATGAATCAGGCTTTTCGGTCCGGTTGGCTGACCCGGATGCCAGCACGGCAACGGGCGTGGAGACTGCCGGCAGGAGCTTCTTCAGGCGGCGCCGGAACCGCCACGGGCGTGGCCTTCGCGGTGAGGTGATGCTGCCCACGCACCCCGGATACCGGACGCGTGCCGACCGCTTTGACGACATGGTGCTGGATTCAGCCCAGCGGCTGCACGATATTTGGGGCAAAACACTGGACGGCGTGCGCTTTGGTGTGGACGAGATCCCGCCGGACCTTGAGCAGCTGGCCGCCCATGCCACCACGCCGCCGATGGGTTCCTACACACCCGCTTCCGGTGATGACGGGCCCATGATTACGGTGTACCGGCGGGTTGTGGAGCAGGCCTGCTCCAGCGTGGAAGAGCTCCAGGACCTGGTCCACGATGTGGTGGTGGAACACACGGCCGAGATGCTCGGCGTGGCTCCGGAGACCTTGGATCCCGTGTACCGCCGCCGCTATTGATAACGGCAGCCGGGAACCTTTAGTAGCCCAGCGTGACCGGGACTGTTTCCCGCCCGGCCGCAGCAGCGAGGAAAGCCAGGGAGGAAACATCGTTCCGACCGTCCTGTCCCACGAGCACCGCTCCATAGGCTGCGCCGCCTGACGCGGACACGACATAGCCCACGACGTCGGCCCCGTCGGCCTGTGCCGGAATGCTGATGGAGGCGGTTGTCCCCCCGGCGATGTCCGCGGTGGCCGCCGGCCGCACCTTTCCATCAGCCGTGATGGGTGCGTAAGTGATGGTGGCCCGGGCGTCCAGGGCGCCGAAAACCAGCTGGCGAAGTCCTCCCTTGGGAACGGGAACCACGTGCTGGCTGCCGAGCCGCACGGCGGACGCCGCCCATGCCACGTCCAGGGGCTGCCCCGCCTGGAGGCCGCGGCCCATGCGTGCTGCCGCAACGAAGGACACGTCGGATGAGGCCGCGACGGTGTACTGGCCGGCAGGAACCCCGGCCAGGGATACTTCCGTGGTTGACCCGGCTTTCGCGGTGATAACACCGCCGGAGGGAAGCGCATGTTGGCCGTCCCGACCGTACAGCTTGATCTCCACCACGGCGTCGGAAGCGCCGGGCACGGTCAGCTCCAGGGCGGGGCCCGCGTCCCGGTACCCCGGCTGCCCGGTCAGTGCAGCGACACCGGCCGGATCCTGGATGTCCACCCCCGTCATTACCTGGCGGACTGCGGGCGCAGCCCCCGGGCTAATGAAATCCACGCCGCCCGGGGCAAGGCCGCGCAGGACACTTTGCTGGATTGACGCGGCAACCGGGCCACCGGCGCTGCGGACATGCACGCTGAGCTGGGACTCGTTGGGCGCCAGCCCTGCGAGGACTACGCTGCGCGTGGTGCCGGGGGCAACCAGCAGTCCGCGGCTGCCCGGAGCCTGGATCTGACCGCCCGCCCCGAACAGCTCCAGGCTCACAGTGGCAGGAGTGCTGGAGGCGTTGGTCAGCGCCAGCACGGAGGTGCGGCCAAGCGTGGTGGCGGCACCTGCAAGCCACTGGTCGTTGGAGGGTTGCGCGCACGTCGCCGCGGCACTGCCCTGGAGGTCGCCGTCGCTGGCGGTGTACTTCATGGCACCCGCAGCCGATGCGTTCTGGTTTGCCAGGGCGTTGGCACTGAGGACATTGACCTGGTCCACCGCGCGGTCGGCAACTACTCCGGCAAGGAGCTCCTGGGGGGTGCCGGCAGTGGGCGCCGCGCCGGGGTCCTTGGCGATTTCGACGGCGGCCGTTCCGTCCAGTCCTGACAGCCGGCTCCCCGGCAGCACGCCGCCCGCGCCAAGCACAGCGGCGCTGACCCTGGTTGCGGCCGTGGCTGACTCGGGCCGGAACTGGGCGTCAGTGCCCGCGTCGGTGCCTTCCAGCAGCCGCGCAGGCCCGGGGCAGACTCCGACGCTGGCTCCTGCGGGAACAGCGGCTTCCGCGGCCGGCACAGTCCGGCTGGTTTCCGGATGCGGCGTCAATGACCCCGCGGCCACCACGGCACCGGTGCCGGCAAGGATGAGGACGCCTGCCGCCACTCCGGCCGCGGATGCTGCGCGGCCCTTGGCGCCGGGCAGCCGGGTAGCGCCGCGGCCGGATGCCTTCCTGCCTGTCCCGGTCCCGGTCCGCTCCGGGGCCGGCTTTTCGCCTGCGGCCGGCTGCTTGGTTGCGGGCTGCGTTCCGGCATCGGACTGCGCCGTGGCCGGTGGGGTGTGGTCATGCATGTTGGTGTTCCTTACGCAAGGAGCCCTCGTCACGGGAGAGGCCGGTCCGCGGCCGTCGGGCCGGCATGGGGATGGCAAGGATGACTGTCAGTCCGATCACCGTGATCTGGGCGGCGGCAGTCCAGAAGGACCACGGGTTTTCGTACCGGACGGTAAGCCGGCCTCCCGATGCCGGAAGGGTAAACGCCTGGGACCAGCCTGAGGTGGTGGAGGTCAGCTTCCGCCCATCGAGCCAGGCAGTCCACCCGGGATCGGCGCGTTCGGCAAGCACCACCAAACGGCCTTCGGCACCTGCCGGGACTGCGGCGTCGACCTCATCAGTTCCGGATGCCACCAGCGCCGTGGCCGCGCCGCGGGGATCGACAATGCGGACACGGTGGGCAACATCGGCGGCCTGGATGACCGGCTGGTTCAGCGGGCTGATGCGCCACAGCCAGCCAACGTCGGTCTGTCCCACGGCCACCAGGCCGGGAACTGCATCCATCCGGCTGGCGGTCAGCTGGGCTGCGGTGTCCGCGGAGCGGAGCACCACGAATCCGACACCGAGTTGTTCCAGGTCCGTCCGCGGGTCCACGCCCTGCCCGGCAACCAGGGTGGCTGCAACGCGTCGAAGAGCAGCGGTGACGTCGTCGTCGCCACGTACCTCTTCCGCGCCGGGAGCGCCAATGATGTTCCGTGCGGAGGCGATGGCAGACAAGCTGTCCAGGGTGGTGCCGCTCCCGCGCATCAGGGATGCATTGAAGGTACCGTCGTCGCCGGTACGGAGCAGGAGGGTTCGTGTCTGCTCGGGTCCGATCCCCCTGTCAATGGCGGTGGCGGGAAGGGACCGTCCGGCAGTGGCTTCCACCAGCCGCGGCGCGCCCAGGGCTCCCCCGGCCCCGGGAGGGGCTGGGCTGGTGGCATCTCCCAGCGTGGCCACTGAAGGCGCGGCCGTTGCTCCGGCCGGGCGCAGCAGGTTTTGCGCGGACCAGGCGGCCATTCCGGCCAACGGTCCTGCCAGCAGTACCACCAGGCCCAGTGCCAGGCCGGCGCGTGTCGCAGTCCGGGTCTTGGCCCCGGTACCGGAAGCCCGTGCCGCAGCGGACAGCAACTGCTCGGCTCCGAGGAGGGCTGCCGCGAGGAGGGCAAAGGACGCGGCAGACACTGCCGGTCCGGTGAAGGGCGTTACTAGGACGTCCTCGTTCAGGCCCGTGGCAACGTGGCTGGCCAGCCATCCACTGGCAAGGAAGATCACCGCGGCAACCCAGAACCATCTGGCAGTCCCGGCACGCCGCCCGGGGCCCAGGAGACCCACTACAGCAAGGACCAGCACGGGCACGGCGACCAGCAGTGCCAGCAGCAGGGCCCACGGCATCGGTCCGCCCGCGAAGGCCGCCAGCCCCTGTATGCCGCCAGCAGGGTCGAATGACAGGGGCTGGCCCAGGATCTGCTGCCAGAGTGGGGCAGCGTCGAATCCCAGCGGGAGTCCGGGGTCGGCCAGGAGTGCCCTCGGCCGGTCAAGCGTCGACAACGCGAAGGGGACAAACAAGGCCGCACTGGGCAACAGCGCCCACCACACTGTCCGCCCGCGCCGTCCCAGCAGGACCCCGCAGAGCACGATGACCGCGGCCGCAGGGACAAGCAAAGAGGGCGCCGACGCCGTTGTGACCGCCAGCGCAAGGCCGGCAGCTGCGGCGGCCGTCCATGAGGGCACCCCGTTGATGCCCGCCTTGGCCGGCGGCAGTTCGGCCGGCCGGTCGTCAAGGGCTGACGCGGGGTTGAAACGGCCGTGGCCTACCGCCGAGCCGGTAGCGCGCAGCAGGCCCAGGACCACCAGCGGCAGCATGATGTGCGCGATCAACGCACCGGCGCGGCCCTGGTTCAGTGCCACCTGGAGTGCTGGAGCAGCAGCCCAAAAGATGGCCGCCACGAACCTGAGCCGGCGGCGCACTGTGACCCCGCCCGCGGCGAACCACGCGGTGAGTCCGGACAGCGGGGCCCCGAGCAGGAGCAGCCACGCCATGGCGGGGTTGGCGTCACCTCCGCCGAGGACGCCGATGATCCAGAGCACGTAGTCAAAGGGATCGCCGTGCCCCGGGAGTCCCGCCCCCAGGCTGATCCACCAGCTCGAGGCATGGTGCCAGATATCGCCCAATTGGGCGGAGACAGGAATCAGGGCGCCCCCGGTTACGGCCCCCGCGCGGAACAGCCCAGCCAGGGCCAGGAGCGAGGCGACCGCCGCAATAATGACGGCAGCCAGGGCGCCGTTACCCACCCATCCGCGTTTGCTGGTGGCCAGGGCGGCGAAATCGTCCGCGGCATCGCCGGTTGGCTGGTGCGCGAGCGGATCCTGCACGAGGTGGTCTGCGCCCGACCCGTCGGATCCCAGGGCCTCCATCAACGACCTGCGGTGGCTCCACACCTCGCGTCGGGGCGTTTGGAGCTTGCGGATCACGGACCGGCGGATGCGCCGTGTGCGTTTGGCTGTCCGCCGGGCCCTCGCCACGGCCCCGGGCCGGCCAAGGGCAGCGCAAGTGGCAAGGAGTTGGGAAATGCCGTGGCCGGGATCCTTGACCACAACGCTCAGGACAAGTTTGAAGAGGCTGCCCAGCAGTGCACCGATGCCGTGGAGGGGCACCATCCAGAGCGGGCTGTGCTTCAGGCGCAGGTGGACCTGCGCTTTCCGGGCTGCGGACGGGTTTCCAAGGGCGTGCGGGCGGTGCGCCACATGGAACATGCGGGCTGCGGGGACCACCACGACGCGGTGGCCTGCCAGCCGGTTACGCCAGCAGAAGTCGACGTCATCGCCGCTGCCGGGCAGGGCGGGATCGAAACCGCCCAGGTGTTCCCAGATGTCCCGCCGGACAAGCATGCCTGCGGAGTTGACGGCGAAGGTATCAGTGCGGCCGTCGTACTGGCCCTGGTCCATTTCGTCAGCGTCGATCAGGGTAAGCCGCTCCGCCCACCGGCTGGTGGACAAACCCACATCCATCAACTTCCGCGGCGAATGCCAGTCCAGCTGTTTGCAGCCGGCAACAGTCACTGAAGGCGCACGCTCCACGGCGCCCAGGAGTTCAGCCAAGGCCTCTGGGGCGGGCGCGGCGTCGTCGTGCAACAGCCAGACCCACTCCGTACCCGGACCGTCGACAGTTGCCTCGAAGGGCGCCAGCGCGCCAAGCGCGGCGGAGACGGCGGCGCCCATACCGCCCTTGCCCCGGGGGTGGCTGACAGTGGCGGCCTCCCCCAAGGCTTCCTGAAGGAGGCTGTGCGAGTCGTCGCGGGATCCGGTGTCCACGCCAATGGCGCGGTCCACGGGCCTGGTCTGGGCCGCCAGGGCCGAAAGGGTTCTGGGCAGATAGGCACTGCCGTTGTGGGCGACCACAACGGCAGTGACATGGACATCCTGAAGAATTAGATTGCTCGCTTCCTTAGCCGCCGGCGCTCACGCTCGGAAAGGCCTCCCCAGATGCCGAACCGTTCGTCATTGGCCAGCGCATACTCCAGGCACTGGGACCTGACGTTGCAGGCACCACAGACCTTCTTGGCATCGCGGGTGGAGCCGCCCTTTTCCGGGAAGAATGCTTCCGGATCCGTCTGGGCGCACAATGCGTCCGTCTGCCAGCCAAGTTCGCCCTCGTCGTCGAAGTCCTGCTGGAGCGGAAGTCCAATCCATACCGGCTGGGCGGTACCGGGCGCTGCCAGCTCCATGGGCGGATCCAGGTCGTCTTCCGGCTCGGCGCCGCCGTCAAGGAGGGCCTCGTGTGCCGCAAGGAACGCGGTGGCCTGGTCCTCGAGGATGCTGCCGGAATTCCTGTTGTACCGCTCTGCGGCATCAGGATCGGCGGGGTCAACATACCAATCACTCGGCACCCCCCGCGCACGGTATTTTGCCGTTGCCTGACCGGCCACGACGGCATCTTCCTGGATACGCTCTGCTTGCCCCACGGCGACCCTCCTGATGTTTCAGCCACTGCCTGGATACGTGGACACTCGGTTGTGTGCCGGTATTTACGCAATTGCTTTAGTTACCTAATTACACGTGTGTAACTAGGGCGAGTCAAGCCGTTGCCGGGATAATAGACAGTCCAACCTGGGAAGTTTGCGCACGCCACGCCCGGGATTTCCATTCACCCGGGCGTGGCGGATGCCGCGGGGTGCCGACAAGGGCCAAACAGACCGCAAATTCTCCGGATCCGCGGGGAAAATACCCGGTCCCCGCCGAAATAGCAAGCACGCTTAGCAGTGTGTGTGATTATTATCACCCTGGGAGCCGGCAGGAAACTGCCGCCAGGAAATGGGCACCGCCGGGAGACCCGGGAAGGTGGCAGGATGAAGCCATGACGACAATCCCCGCCATAGACCTGATGGGTACCCTTCGCTCCGGAAATTCCACGGCGCCCCGCCTGACCTGGTACGGGCCCGACTCGGAACGGGTGGAACTGTCGGGACGGGTCCTGGACAACTGGGTGGCCAAGACCAGCAACCTGTTGCAGGACGAGCTGGATGCGGAGCCGGGTATGCGCCTGCGGCTCGCGCTGCCGGCCCATTGGAAGGCTTTGGTCTGGGCCCTGGCCGGGTGGCAGCTTGGACTGGAAACCGTGCTCGACGGCGGCCCGGCAGATTTCCTGGCCACGGACGATCCCGCCGGCGCCGGGGAACAGGACGACGCCGTTATTGCAGTTGCGCTGCCCGCCCTGGCCATGCGCTGGACCGGGGAGCTTCCCGCCGGCTGCCTTGACTACGCCGCGGAGGTGCGGTCCCACGGGGATGTGTTCATGCCGCACGCCGACCCGGATCCCTCAGCCTGCGCGCTGCGGACGCACGATGGGCGCACCATCCTGCACAGCGAACTGACCAGCAGTTTCGCCCTGCCGCACTCGGAAGGAGCCAGGGTGCATGTTGCTGCAGACCAGGGACTGGAATCCGCGTTGGCCAACGCGCTGGGTGCCTGGCAGCAGGGCGGCTCCGTGGTGCTGACCCATCCTGACGTGGCGCTTACCGACAAACTGCTCGCTGACGAACGGATCCACGGCAGTTAATCAGGTTGCACAGCCTAGGCCTGCGGACCGCCGTCGGCCGGGGTGGGAGCCGGGCGTTCAGCGGCATGTGCGTGCTCCCTGTGCGGGTGGGCTTCGATGATCTCGTGGTCGTGGGAGAACTCCGGCTCCTGGTCCAGTTCCTCGTTGAACACCAGGAAGCGGTACGCGAAGAAGCGGACCACCGTGGCGACCAGGATGCCGGCCACACCCGCCAGGAACAGCAGGTTCTTGTCGTCGATGCCCATCCAGTATTTGGCCAGTGCCGTGAATCCGGTGGAGATACCGATGCCAATGCCATTGATGATGGTGAACATGACAAATTCGCGGAGGATGTTGGCCTGGCGGCGGTGACGGAACGTCCAGAAACGGTTCGCCACCCATGAGAAGACGGTAGCGACAGTGGCACCCACAAAGCGGGCCTTCGCCTCGCTGTCCGACATGGGACCGTGCATCAGGTAATACGTCAGTCCGTTGTCGATGACGAACGCCACACCGCCCACCGCACCAAATTTGGCCACCTCGCGCCAGAAGAGTGAGGCGAGTCCCCGGATACGATCTGAAAGTGCGCTAAACATGACCCTCCATGGCCGTCCGAACTGTGGGCCACACGGCCAAATGCCCATTTTAGCCCCCAAAGCTTTGAGCATGTGTTGCCGGCCAGCAGACCGGGTAGCCCAGCGGCGTAAAATCTGCGTCCCCCGCCGGGCGGGAAAAGCGGGATCGGGCCCCTCTTCGGTAGGCTGGCAGATGTGACTTTCCCAGTGATAGGCGTGGTTGGCGGCGGCCAGCTCGCGCGAATGATGGCCCCTGCCGCTACCGCACTCGGCTTTGAACTCCGCGTCCTGGCCGAGGGCGACGACGTTTCCGCAGTGTCGGCCGTACCGGCCACGCCGGTGGGCGATTACAAGGACCTGCAGACGCTCCTGGAATTTTCCAAGGGCCTGGACGTGATGACGTTCGACCACGAGCACGTGCCGACGGACCACCTTCGAGCCCTCCTGGAGGCCGGAGTCAACGTCCAGCCCGGACCGGACGCCCTGGTCCATGCCCAGGACAAACTGGTCATGCGTGCCGCCATCGACCGGCTGGAACTGCCTAACCCGGCCTGGGCGTCGGTCGCGGACGTGGACGCGCTGGTCCGCTTCGGCGACCAAACCGGTTGGCCTGTCGTGTTGAAGACCCCACGGGGCGGCTACGACGGCAAGGGGGTCCGGATCGTGGGCTCAGCAGACGAGGCCGCTGAAGCCGCGGACTGGTTTGCCGCCATGAGTCCCCTGCTGGCAGAGGCGAAAGTCGAGTTCACCCGCGAGCTCTCCGCCCTCGTGGCACGCACACCCGACGGCGAGGCACGGGCCTGGCCGGTGGTCCACACCATCCAGGTGGACGGTGTCTGCGACGAGGTGATTGCTCCCGCGCTGGACATTCCGCTGGAGGTTGCTGCCGCCGCGGAGGACGCCGCCCTGCGCATCGCCGCCGAGTTGGATGTGACCGGCGTCCTTGCCGTGGAACTCTTCGAAACACCGGGCAGCGGCGCCGGATTCCTTATCAACGAGCTGGCCATGCGTCCGCACAACACCGGCCACTGGACCCAGGACGGTTCAATTACCAGCCAGTTCGAACAACATCTTCGCGCCGTCCTGAACCTGCCCCTGGGCGCCACCGATGCGCTGGCGCCCGTCGCGGTCATGAAGAACTTCCTGGGCGGGGACAACCAGGACCTGTACTCCGCCTACCCCATGGCTCTTGCCGCCGAGCCGGCCGCCAAAATCCACTGCTACGGCAAATCAGTGCGGCCCGGACGTAAGATCGGCCACGTCAACCTGCTGGGATCGTCAACCGCGGAAGTCGACGCGGTGCGCCGGCGGGCCACGGCCGTGGCAGGCATCATCCGTGATGGACGGGTTGGCACCGAAGAACCTTCCGCAATATTCGAGGAGAATGCATGAGCGCCGAAGCAACCACAGCCGCCGGTTCCGGCGCCGGTCCCCTGGTGGGGCTGGTCATGGGCTCCGACTCGGACTGGCCCGTCATGGAGGCTGCGGCCGACGCCCTGGCCGAGTTCGGCATCCCCTTTGAAGCGGACGTCGTATCGGCCCACCGGATGCCCACCGAGATGATCCGGTACGGCCAGACCGCCCACGAACGCGGCCTGCGGGTCATCATTGCCGGCGCAGGCGGCGCCGCCCACCTGCCGGGCATGCTCGCCAGCGTCACGCCGCTGCCCGTGATCGGCGTTCCCGTTCCCCTGAAGACCCTTGACGGAATGGACTCCCTGCTGTCCATCGTCCAGATGCCGGCCGGCGTGCCGGTTGCCACGGTATCCATCGCAGGGGCGCGGAACGCCGGGCTCCTGGCCGTACGGATGCTGGCCTCCGGCACAGATGCGCTTGCCTCTTCATTGCGGGCGGACCTCCTGGATTTCGCCGCCGACCTCAACGCCGTCGCCTCCCGCAAGGGGGCCAGCCTGCGGCAAAAAGTCAGCGAAGTCTTCCCCGGCGGCTCAAGCGCTCTCCGGGGCAGCCGTTAGGGCGGCGGGCATGGCCAGCAGCAGCAGCGTGCTCCACACCGGCTCCGGCGCCTCCATGACGGACCCGGTACGCTATCCGGTCAGTGCTTCCCCCGCGGTCCGTACCAAGCGTGCGTTCGTGCTGGTCCTGTTGACGCTCCTGGTACCGGGCAGCGCGCAACTCGTCGCCGGGGACCGGAAGCTGGGGCGGACTGCCCTGCGCGTAACGCTCTGCGTGTGGGCGCTCCTGGTACTGACAGTGGCCATGCTGCTGCTCAACCGGAGCCTGGTCATCAATATCCTCACCAACCCGATCACGTCGATGGTGCTGGTGGTCCTGCTGGCGGCGCTGGCGCTCGGCTGGGCCTTCCTCTTCCTGAACACCCTCCGGCTCATCCGGCCTGTCCTGCTGGCTCCGCGGGCGCGTCCCGCCGTCGGCATCGCCCTGGTGCTCGCGCTGGTGATGGGAAGCGGCTCCCTGGGCTACGCCGCCTACCTGCTGAACGTGGGCCGCAACGCCATCGGCAACATCTTTTCCTCCGGCCCGGCCATGGAGCCCGTGGACGGACGCTACAACTTCCTCATGATGGGCGGCGACGCCGGCGACGACCGCACCGGACGCCGGCCGGACAGCCTCTCCATCCTGAGCGTGGACGCCCAGACGGGGCAGACCGCCATCATTTCGGTCCCCCGGAATTTCCAGAATGCACAGTTCAGCGCCGGCTCCCCCATGCGCGCCCTCTACCCTGATGGGTACAACTGCGGCGACGAATGCCTGATCAACGCCATCAATACCGAGGTCACCAACGAACACGCCGACCTCTACCCCGGCGTGGCAGACCCCGGCGCCCAGGCCACCATGGAGGCCGTGTCCGGCACCCTGGGCATGCAGATCCAGGCCTACGTCCTGGTTGACATGGAGGGCTTCTCGACGCTCATCGACGCCATGGGGGGTATCCGGATCAAAGCCGGGGGCTGGGTTCCCATGAGCGGCTATTTCGACGAGGCCACCAAGACCCACGGCATGCCGCTGGGATGGATCCCCGCCGGAGACCAGACGCTCAACGGCGCCCAGGCACTCTGGTACGGGCGCTCCCGCGAGTACGTGGACGACTATTCCCGCATCCAGCGCCAGCAGTGCGTACAGCAGGCCATGTTGAAGCAGCTGGATCCGGCCACCCTGCTGTCCAAGTTCGAGGACATCGCCCGGGCCGGAACAAAGGTGGTGGAGTCCAACATCTCCTCCGCCCAGCTGGGCAGTTTCCTGGACCTCGCCATCAAGGCGAAGGGCAAGGACGTCAAGCGGCTCACCATCGGACCGCCCGACTTCGACCCCTCGTTCTCCACCAACCCTGACTTCGACCAGATCCATGAGCGCGTGGACCAGCTGCTGGCATCAGCATCCGCCAAGGGTGCCCAGTCGGCCGGAATTCCCGACGACGGGATCACGGTTCCCCAGGCCGGCGCCGGCCACGTCCAGGCGGGCGGGGCCGTCCCCGCCAGTCTGCCCGCCGCGGGCAATGCCGCCCAGCAGCCCTCGCCGTCGGACTTCACCCCCGTGACCACGACGCCCGACGGGGAGCCGATCACCGAGGAGATGCTGACCCAGCTCAAGCTCGCGGGCGACGAAGAGGCCATCCGCCAACTCGTGGCGACCAACGGACAGTGCGCCCCGCTGTAACCTTCAGCCCCATCGGGCCAAACACCCAGTGCCCAGCCATCAGGGCCACACATCTGCCCACCCATAAGGAACGGAACGGTTTTGTACGAGATTGAGAACGTCCTCCGGGACTACGCCTGGGGTTCGACGACGGCCATCGCCTCGCTGCTGGGCCGTCCCGAGTCAGGGCGCCCGGAGGCCGAGCTGTGGATCGGGGCACACCCTGACTCTCCCTCGGTGGCCCACCTGCCCGAGGACGGGTCCCGGAGCCCGCTCGATGCCCTCATCTCCTCTGACCCGGAGCATTTCCTGGGCGCGGAATCCGTCTCCGCGTTCGGCCCCCGGCTGCCGTTCCTGGCCAAGATCCTGGCGGCAGCCCAGCCGCTCTCGCTCCAGGTCCACCCGAGCCTGGAACAGGCGCGGGAGGGGTTTGCGCGCGAAAACGAGGCCGGGATCGATCCCCATGCCGCCCACCGGAACTACAAGGATGACAACCACAAGCCGGAGATGATCCTGGCACTCACACCTTTCGAGGCGCTGTGCGGGTTCCGGCCGGCTGCGGAGACCCGGAAGATTTTGCAGCACGTTGCGGCTGCCTTCCATGGCGGCGGACAGGCGCCGGAGCTGCTCCGGGCCCTTCTTGACGACCTCGACGGTCCGGATGAGGGTGCGGCGCTCCGCCGGGCCTTCGAACGGCTGATCACGGGCGGCACGGACGTGGCAGAGGAAACGGCCCTGGTGGTGGCAGCCCTGGTGTCCGGGGCTCCGCTTGAGCCGTACCAGGCAGAGCTGGGTACCGCCATCAGCCTCAACGAAAAGTACCCCGGCGATCCCGGCGTCCTGATTTCGCTGCTGCTGAACAGGATCTCACTGAAGCCGGGCCAGGCGGTCTACCTTCCTGCCGGGAACGTTCACGCGTACCTGCACGGGCTGGGCGTGGAGGTCATGGCTTCCTCGGACAACGTCCTGCGCGGCGGCCTGACGCCCAAGCACGTGGATGTGCCCGAACTCCTGCGCACCATCGACTTCCATCCCGTGGCCGTGCCGATGCTGGACGCCGAAAAGACGGTGCTGGACCAGGACATCTTCCGCCCGCCGTTCCGGGAATTCCAGCTGCAGCGCATCGAACTGGGCCCTGACGCCGGTCCCGTTCCACTGGCCCAGGCCGGACCGGCCGTGATCATCGTGGTGGCAGGTGACGTGTACCTCGACTCCCCCAAGGGGGACCTGCAGCTGTCGCGCGGCGG
Source organism: Pseudarthrobacter sp. Pseusp20 (assembly GCF_059492155.1). Taxonomy (NCBI): domain Bacteria; kingdom Bacillati; phylum Actinomycetota; class Actinomycetes; order Micrococcales; family Micrococcaceae; genus Pseudarthrobacter; species Pseudarthrobacter sp. Pseusp20. Next base: position 1,593,226 of record NZ_CP168521.1, on the reverse strand, counting down.
CAGCGCATTCATCGCCGCTGCGGAAGCTCCGGTCAACGTCCACCGGGCGGCAGGCAGCGACGGCACGGCGCTGGCATTCGCGGTGACCACCGGTCTTTAGCAGGGCCGCGCCAGCAACAACAAAGGGCGACGGCGGCACCCACCCGGGTGCCGCCGTCGCCCTCCTGTCATAGTGCGGTCAGCTGGCCGGCCGCAGCTTCCGGACCAGGGGCACGACACGGCCGGCTGCGGTCTTCACCAGCCGGCGCCCCTGCTGGAGGCCCTTGCGGGCCAGCGGCATGGCTGTGGCGTATGCGGGGTAGAACGGCGACAGCGGCCTGTCCCAGGTGCCCAGCAGCATGTTTTCGTGTTTGGCGAACTGCTTCTTGAAGTCGGAAATGCCGTCGTTGAGCAGGCCGTTGAAGTCGTACCGGCTGCAGCCGTCCTCGCGCATGGACTGCAGGGCCGCCCACTTCACGCCGTAGTTCACGCGCTGCTTCTGCCCCTCGGCAGAGACCCCGCCGTAGAGCTCGAACGCGGTGGCACCGCTGCGGGACAACCACGTGAAGGCAAGCATCTGCTCGCCGTCGAACGCGGCGATGATCGGTGAGGCGTCGCCGAGGTTGTGGAAGACGTCGCGGTAGTACTGGTCTTCGTGGATCCCGAAGCCCGCCCGTGCCGCAGTGTCGTGGTAAATGGCCAGCACCTGTTCCAGCTCGGAGTCGTTCTTGACCTTGCGGAATTCCACGTCGCTTCGCATGGCCTTGCGGATGTTCGCCCGTGTGGACTTGGACATCTCCGCCATCAGTTCGTCGTCGGAACGGGTGAGGTCCAGGATGAGCGTGCGCGGGATGAGCACGGTGTTGGCGGACTCGCGGAAGCCGGCAGCCGCGACGGCGCCGGCAAAACCTGAGTCGCGGTCCCAGTCGGGTTCGATGCTGAGGGCCACGCCGCGGTGGCGGAGGGCAGCGTGCTCGGCCAGCCGGTTCAGGACCACCTGGGCGTTCTCCACGGAGCACATGGGGCCGCGCGGAATGTAGACCAGCGCCCGGAAGGGGACGGGAAGCCTGCGGACCAGCAACTGGGCGCAGCCAATGATTTCCTCGCCGGCCTTGACCAGGACCCTGTCCACGGACCAGCCGTGCGTTGCCTTGGTCTCGCCCCAGCCCCACAGCTGTTGCGGATGCCCCTGGAACCGGTCGACGTATTCGTCCCAAAGGGCGCGGTCAGTACAGGGCACAACAGCAGGAATCATGGCTTAAACCCTATACCAAGGCATTAACGGCAAAGCCCCGGTGCGCACGCGGCGCCCCGGGGCCCTGACATCCTGCAGTGGCTGCGGATCAGCTCTTGCGGGCGTAGCCTTCCCACTTGTCGGCGCGGTGCTCGCCATCGACGAAACGGATGGTGCCGGACTTGGAACGCATGACGATGGACTGGGTGAGGACCTTGTCCTTGGAGTAGCGGACGCCCTTCAGAAGGTCACCGTCGGTAATGCCGGTGGCGGCGAAGTAGCAGTTGTCGCTGGAGACCAGGTCGTTGGTGGAAAGCACGCGGTCGAGGTCGTGGCCGGCGTCGATTGCCTTCTGCTTTTCCTCGTCGCTGGTGGGCCACAGCCGGCCCTGGATGACGCCGCCCAGGGACTTGATGGCGCAGGCAGCCACGATGCCTTCCGGGGTGCCGCCGATGCCCATCAGCGCATCCACGCCGGTGCCGGAGCGGGCCGCGGCAATGGCGCCGGCGACGTCGCCGTCCATGATGAACTTGGTGCGTGCACCGGCCTCGCGGATTTCCTCCACCAGCGGCTTGTGGCGGTCGCGGTCAAGGATCATCACGTTGAGCTGGTTAACCTTCACGCCCTTGGCCTTGGCGATCAGGTGCAGGTTCTGCTTGACCGGCAGGCGCAGGTCCACCATGTCCGCGGCCTCGGGACCGGTGACGAGCTTTTCCATGTAGAACACGGCAGAGGGATCGAACATGGAGCCACGCTCGGCAACGGCAAGGACGGCCAGGGCGTTGTTGATGCCCAGTGCAGTCAGCCGCGTTCCGTCGATGGGATCAACGGCCACGTCGCATTCGGGGCCGGTGCCGTCGCCGACGCGTTCACCGTTGAACAGCATGGGGGCTTCGTCTTTTTCGCCCTCGCCGATCACCACAACACCGTTGAAGTGGACGGTCTGCAGGAAGGAACGCATGGCGTCGACGGCTGCGCCGTCGGCGGTGTTCTTGTCGCCGAAACCCACCCAGTGGCCGCCGGCAATGGCCGCGGCCTCGGTGACGCGGACAAGCTCAAGGGCGAGGTTGCGGTCCGGCTCGTCGTGGCCCACCGCAAGGGACGATGAAATCGTGGAGTACTTCTGGGTCATGGACGCTGGTGACACGTGAACCTCTTCTTCGAGTGGCGATCATTGAACCCGCCCGCCGGTGCAGCAGGACGGTGATTCCTCTGCTATCGATCATAGTCGCGGCACCGCGCCGAGGGCGGCCCATGACGCAACCGCGCAATGTGCACCGCAGCCCCCCTCGCGCTCCGGGACATGGCCGAATGGAAGTCCGGCTCCGGGATGGGCGACTATAGAGGGGTGAATGACATGCAGGAAGCCACCAGTCCCAGCTCCGGCCAGGCACAGCCCGAGGGCCGTTCCGGCCCCGCCGGCAGCAGTGCGGACACCCCGGTCAAGCCCGTCATTCCGGCGGCGGCCGCCAAGCGCGCCAACGCCTCCGTGATCGGCATGATCATTGCCCTGGTGCTCAGCATCGCGGCGTTCCTGCCCGTTGTCCTCATGAATCCCCAGCCCAAGGGCGATGGCTACCGGCCGGACATCGATGTTGCCTCGGTGGCACGCAACGCGGCGGATGTGGCGGGATTCACACCCATTGCCCCTGATACCGGCAATGCCTTCCGCCCCAACTACGCCCGGTGGGAAGCCGGCACGGGCAGCGGCGTGCCCACCTGGGAGGTTGGCTATGTGACCCCCAAGACGTCCTTCATCAGTTTGGTGCAGACCAGGAGCGCCAACCCCACCTGGCTCCTCCAGCAGACCAAAAACGCCCCCGTCACCGGCTCACGGAACGCCGGCGGCAAGGAGTGGGAACTGCGCGACACCGGCAAGGGTGAAAAGTCGATGGTGCTCAACTACAGGGGCAGTACCATCGTCCTCTCCGGCGCCGCGCAACTGGACGAATTCGCAACGCTCGCCGCCGCCGTCGTCAACTCCCTTGAAGGCAGCCCCGCCGTCACAGTTTCACCGTCGGGTGCGCCTACGCCGTAAGGTGGGGCCGTGACGACTAACCTGACTCCTGCACTGGCCTGGCGCCGCCTGCGCGAAGGCAACGAACGTTTCGTACAAGGCCAGTCCTCCCATCCGAACCAGAATGCCTCCCACCGCTCATCGTTGGTGGAGACACAAAACCCCTTCGCGGTGATCTTCGGCTGCTCCGATTCACGGCTCGCCGCAGAGATCATTTTCGACGTCGGCCTCGGCGACGTTTTCGTGGTCCGCACCGCCGGCCAAGTGATCGACGACGCCGTCCTGGGCTCCCTGGAGTACAGCGTCGGCGTGCTGGGTGTACCGCTGATCGTGGTGCTTGGGCACGACAGCTGCGGTGCCGTGACGGCCACCAAGGATGCCGTTGAGACCGGCGACATGCCTGCGGGGTTCATCCGCGACCTCGTGGAGCGCATCACACCCTCGGTCCTGACGTCCCTGCGGAATGACCAGCCTGAGGTCAACGACATGGTGGTGGAGCACGTCAAGCAGACATCGCAGCGGCTGGCGGACAGCTCGCGTGTGATTTCCGACGCAATCGAGGGCGGCCGCACCGCGGTCATCGGGCTCTCCTACCGGTTGGCAGAGGGCCGCGCCGACCTTGTTTCCGGAATCGGCGAGCTCTAGGACCCACGTGCCGGCGGTCCAGTGGACCGCCGGCAAAGCTCCCTTAACGGTTTTCGATGGGGCGCCGGATCGCCATAAGCTAGCCCCATGACTTCCACTGAAGAGTTCCGCATTGAACATGACACGATGGGCGAAGTCCGCGTCCCCGTGAACGCACTGTACCGCGCGCAGACGCAGCGGGCAGTGGAGAACTTCCCCATTTCCGGCAAGACCCTTGAGCGCACCCACATCGAGGCGCTGGCGCGGGTCAAGAAGGCTGCCGCCCAGGCCAACGCAGAACTGGGCGTGCTCGACGGCGAGCTGGCCAAGGCGATTGCAGACGCTGCCGATGAGGTGGCCGCCGGCAAGTACGACGGCGACTTCCCCATCGACGTTTTCCAGACCGGCTCCGGCACCTCCTCGAACATGAACACCAACGAGGTACTGGCCGAACTGGCTACCCGCGCCCTGAAGGCCGCCGGCAGCGACAAGGTGGTCCACCCGAACGACCACGTCAACGCCTCGCAGTCCTCAAACGACGTGTTCCCCACCTCGGTCCACGTAGCTGCCACCTCGGCCCTGATCAACGACCTCATTCCCGCCCTGGGCTACCTTGCCGAGTCGCTGGAGCGCAAGGCTGTTGAGTTCAAGGACGTCGTCAAGTCCGGCCGCACCCACCTCATGGACGCCACCCCGGTGACCCTGGGCCAGGAGTTCGGCGGCTACGCCGCGCAGGTCCGCTACGGCATCGAGCGCATCAACGCTTCGCTCCCCCGTATTGCCGAGGTTCCGCTGGGCGGGACCGCCGTGGGCACCGGCATCAACACCCCTGCCGGTTTCCCTGAGCGCGTCATCGAGCTGCTGGCAACGGACACCGGCCTGCCGCTGACCGAAGCCCGCGACCACTTTGAGGCGCAGGCCAACCGCGACGGCCTGATCGAGGCGTCCAGCCAGCTGCGCAACATCGCCATCTCGTTCATGAAGATCAACAACGATCTCCGCTGGATGGGTTCCGGCCCCAACACCGGCCTTGGCGAAATTGCCATCCCCGACCTCCAGCCGGGCTCGTCCATCATGCCCGGCAAGGTCAACCCGGTCATCTGCGAAGCGTCCATCATGGTCGCTGCCCAGGTCATCGGCAACGACACCGCCATCGCCTGGTCCGGCACCAACGGCGCCTTCGAGCTCAACGTGGGCATCCCGGTCATGGCCGCGAACCTGCTGGAGTCCATCCGCCTGCTGGCCAACACCAGCCGGGTCATGGCCGACAAGATGATCGACGGCATCACGGCCAATGTGGAGCGCGCCCGCTTCCTGGCCGAGGCCTCCCCGTCCATCGTCACCCCGCTGAACAAGTACATCGGGTACGAGAACGCCGCCAAGATCGCCAAGACCGCCGTCAAGGAGGGCCTGACCATCCGCCAGGCCACCGAGAAGCTCGGCTTCGTCGGCGACGGCGACGGCAAGGTTTCCGAGGCCGACCTCGAGAAGGCACTGGACGTCACCACCATGACGTCCCCCGCCCACAAGGCCTGACGAACCACCGCCCAAAAGTACGACGACGGCCGGTACCTTTCCTGCGAAAGGTGCCGGCCGTCGTCGTACTGCTTTTAAGGCCTCTTTCATAAGTTGCACGAATAACTGAATAGTGCAAAACTTTACTCCATGAGTTTGAGTGCAAGTTCGGAGACGGGCCTCAGGGAGCGGAAGCGCGCAGCCACCCGCAGCGCCATCACGTCAACCGCCCGCGCCATGACCGCCGAGCGGGGCCTCAACGGCTACACCGTGGAGGAAGTATGCGACGCCGCCGGAATATCGCGCCGCACCTTCTTCAACTACTTCCCCACAAAGGAAGACGCCATCATCGGGCACGCCGAAGACGACATCCCGGCCGAAGCAATCGACGAGTTCGTTGCCGGCGGAGCAGACTCTCCCGCCGGCGAAATCTCCCCCACACTCTTTCGCGACCTCATCCGGCTCTCGCTCCGCCTGGCCGAGGGCATGTCAGCCTCCGAAGAGGAAACCCGGCAGCTGATTGGCGTCGTCCACAAGGAGCCCCAGCTCATCCTCCGCATCATTGGCGTCACGGAGCAGCGCGAAGCCCAGTTCGCCAGGGACGTGGCCCGCCGCGAAGGAGTGGCCCCCGACCACCCCGTGGTGCAGATGGCCGTAGTGCTGCTCAGTACCATCGCCCGCAAGAGCAGCATGGCCTACTTCTCCGACGGCAACACCCGCAGTTACCCGGACCTGCTGCTGGAGAACATCTCCGCAGCCAGCGTCCTGTTTTCCCAACCCTTCGATATCCCGGACACTGCCGCAAAAGGACAACCATGAGCACCGCCACCACCAAGGCACCGGCAGGACCCCTGCTGCTGACGCAAAAACGCATCTGGATTATCTTCTCCGCACTGATCGCGGGCATGCTCCTCTCCAGCCTGGACCAGACCATCGTTTCCACCGCCATGCCCACCATCGTGGGCAAGCTGGGCGGGGTGGAGCACCAGGCGTGGATCACCACCGCCTACCTGCTGGCCACCACCATCGTGATGCCCATCTACGGCAAGTTCGGCGACATCCTGGGCCGGCGCAACCTCTTCCTGGTGGCCATCGCGCTCTTCACCCTGGCATCTGTTGGATGCGCACTGGCCACCGACTTCTGGGGCTTCGTCATCTTCCGCGCCATCCAGGGCCTGGGCGGCGGCGGCCTCATGATCCTGTCCCAGGCGATCATCGCCGACATCGTTCCCGCCAAGGAGCGCGGCAAATACATGGGCCCGCTCGGCGCCATCTTCGGGCTCTCCGCCGTAGCCGGACCGCTGCTGGGCGGCTTCTTCGTGGACCACCTCACCTGGGAATGGGCCTTCTATATCAACATCCCGGTGGGCCTTGCGGCCTTCGCCATTGCCTGGTTCGCCCTGACCCTTCCCAACAAGAAGGCAGAAAAGCGGATTGACGTGCTGGGCGTTGTGCTGCTGTCCGCGGCCACCACCTGCCTGATCTTCTTCACCGACTTTGGCGGCAAGAAGGACGAGGGCTGGGATTCACCCCTCACCTGGGCCTTTGGTGCCGGACTGCTGGTTTCCGCCGCCGCTTTCGTGATGGTGGAGCGGCGGGCTGAGGACCCCATCATTCCGCTGAGCCTGTTCCGGAACCGGATCTTCATCAATGCCACGGCCATTGGCTTCACCCTTGGCCTGGGCATGTTCTCCGCCATCGCGTTCGTCCCCACCTTCCTGCAGATGTCGTCCGGCACGTCGGCAGCCGAATCCGGTTTGCTGATGCTGCCGATGATGGCAGGCTTGATGGGCACGTCCATCTACTCCGGTATCCGGATCTCCAGGACCGGAAGGTACAGGATGTTCCCCATCCTCGGTGCCGTGCTCACCATGGCCGCCATGCTGTGGATGACCACGCTTGCCGCCAGCACCCCCATCTGGGTGATCTGCGTCCAGCTGTTCCTGTTCGGGGCCGGCCTCGGCCTGATCATGCAGGTGGTGGTCCTGGTGGTCCAGAACTCCGTTCCGGCCGACCAGATCGGCACCGCCACCAGCACCAACAACTACTTCCGCGAGGTGGGCGCAGCCATGGGCGTGGCGGTGTTCGGCTCGATCTTCACCACCCGCCTTTCGGAGGCCTTGACCAACGCTTTCACGGGGGCAGGTGCTACCGCTGAGCAGGCCGGGCAGTCCACCCGGACCCTGGACCCGCAGGCACTGAACCAGCTCCCGGAGCAACTGCGTGACGCTATCGTAAATGCCTACGCCGACTCGCTGGCACCGGTGTTCTGGTACCTGCTCCCCTTCATCGCCGCGGCACTGCTCCTGGCCCTCACGCTGAAGCAAATTCCGCTCTCGGACACGGCCGGGATGGTGGCCCGCGGCGAGGCAGTGGGCGGCGAAGAAGCCGAGCGGCTCGCCGCCGGCCTCGCCGGAGCTCCCGCAGGCGCCGCCGGCACTAAGGCGGACACTGGACGGGACACTGATTATGACGCAGGTGGGCGCGGGGACCACGTGAAGGACGACGACGGCGAGCTGGTTTCGCCGGGCCGCTGACCGCCGTCGGATACCCGGTTTTTCAGGGCTCGAAGTGGACGGCTCCGGAGGGCGCCAGTGCCTGGCGGATGCTGGTGAGGTGGCCGGGCATGAGTTCGGGAAGGTCGTCCATGCTGAACCAGCCAACAGCCAGGGATTCGTCGTCATTGACCCTGGCTTCGCCGGAGACGTAACGGCACAGGAACACCACGTCCAGGAACTCGCAGATGTCACCGTTGGGATAGGTAACCGGCCCCACCGCGCCCACGGACACCACACGTTCCGCTTCGGCCACCACAGCTGTTTCCTCGAAGATCTCCCGGATGAGCCCCCGTGCAGGCTGCTCCCCCGGGTCCAGCATGCCGCTCACCAGCGCCCACTGCCCGTTGTCTGCCCGCTGGGCCAGCAGGATACGGCCCGCATCATCCACCACGACACCCCGCACCCCGGGGACCCAGATGGGATCGTTGCCGATCTTCTCGCGCAGCTTCAGGACGTATTCAGGTGCAGGCATACCGCCAGCCTATCGAACAGCCCGGGCAACATCGCAGGCAGCTCACGCGGGCAGCAGCATCGCGGCGGCGGCGCCGGCGAGCATGAACGGGCCGAACGGGATGGCGGACTTCAGGGTGCCCCGCCGGGCCGCCAGCAGGGCCAGTGACCACAACCCGCCCAGCAGGAACGCCAGGAACGTGCCCGCGAACAGATGGCCCCAGCTGAGGTAGCCAAGGTACATTCCCAGCACTCCCGCCAGCTTGACGTCGCCAAACCCCATCCCCGGCGGATAGATGAACCGGAGGACAAAATAGAACAGCCACAGGATCGCGGCGCCGGCCACAACGCGGAGGGCAGGGATGGCCAGGATCCCGCCGGTGTTCCCTGCAGTCGGCATGGGACCGGCCCAGGCAACCGCGGCCGCCGCCAGGAGGAGCGCACCGGCCACCGCATAGGACGGGAAGACGATCCTGTTGGGCAGGAGGTGGTGCCGGACGTCGATAATGGTGAGCCGGACCGCCATCACCGCGAAGTAAAGGCAGGCCGCCAGTACCAGCCAGAAGGCCAGCGGGGTGTGCTGCCAGAGTTCGCCGAGTCGTCCGATCACCCCTCGGATGCTACTGGATCCACCATTCCGCCCGTAGCACCCCCGCGTAAAATGTGGATATGTCGACCTGGGACTCCCGGCGCCGGGCGGTTCCGGGCCCTCCTTCCATCCCCGCGGATCTGGCCGCGATGTTCCGGAACCTTTGCCGGTCTTCCCCCTGGAAGTGGCAGGCGCTGCGTTTTGAGTACTGGGACCAGGCCTTTGCGTCAGCTCCCACGCCCGGTGCACCCTTCGTCCGTGCGTGGCTCCGCCGGCCGGGGGCGCTCCGCCTTGAAAGCCCTGAGGGCCTGGTCCTTCACAGCACCACAGGCATCAATGACTCCCGCGACGGCATCTACGTCAGCGCCACCCGTAAGTCCTGGCTGCTCCCTCCGCACCTGGTCACACCCGTGTACGACGACGCCGGACTGGTCCGCCGCCGGCCGGAAGCCGCCTACGGCGAGCCCGGGTTCGGAAATGGACGCTTTTCAGCCGCCCTGGACCCCGTGGAATTGGCCGGGAACGCCCCCGTGCCCATCGAGTTCCCGGGCAGCAACGCCCTGGACATCCGGGACACCCGCTTCGCCGAGCACGAAGGCCGGCCGGTTTTGGAGGCGGTGGTGGCCCCCAGCGCCGCCTACCGCCCGGGCGATCCTGCCGCCCCCCTCTGCCTTCCCGGAAGTTCACTCCTGCGGGTGGACATGGGTACCGGCGTCTGCGTATCCAGCCAGTCACTGGAGCAGGAAACCGGGGAGTATGGCCACTGGATCCGGATCCTCGCCGTGGATGAGTACATGCTCGATGACCTCTTCCTGGCACAGTCCATGAATCTCACCGACGTCCGCCGGCACATCAGCTGGGACATCGCCGCCAAGGCATGACAACCCCGCATGCCACCGATCGGCTAGGCTTCGCGGATGACTACCCTGGGCTCCATCTGGCCGCTGTTCGACCTCACGCTGTCCACGCCGCGGCTGGAGCTGCGCCCCATCACCGACCAGGACATCCCCGCGGCCGTGGCGGCGGCCCGGGGCGGAATCCATGACGCCGGCAGGAACCCCTTCAGCACTCCCTGGACCGAGCTGCCCGACGAGGAGCTGGGCCCCAACATGGCCCGCTGGTACTGGCGCTGCCGGGCCGAATGCACGCCCGAAAGCTGGACGCTGCTCCTCGGCATCTGGCACGAAGGCCAGTTCGCCGGCTGCCAGGACGTTGGAGCCAAGGACTTCGCGGCCCTCAGGACAGTCACCACCGGATCCTGGCTCAAGCAGTCCGTTCAAGGCCGCGGCCTGGGCAAGGAGATGCGTGCCGCCGTCGTCCTTTGGGCCTTTGACTGGCTGGGGGCAGAAGTCGCCGAATCCGAGGCAGCCATCTGGAACAGCGCCTCCCTTGGCGTGTCCCGCTCCCTCGGCTACGAACTCAACGGCACCACCCGCAAAGCCTGGGGCCCCAAAATCGAAACACTCCAGCACGTCCGCGTCACCCCGGAGACCTTCAAGCGCCCCGACTGGGAGCTGAAAGTAGAAGGCCACGAGGCTGTGGCCAAGTTCCTCAAGGTCACCTGATTGCCTTACCGTGGCAGGATTCGTCCGCCCCGAGTCCTTCGCCGTCGCTTAGACACCTCCCGACGCATTGCTCCGGTCGCTGAGCGACCTGCGCAACGCTTTGGTCGGCGATGCGCTCCTCCACGAAGGACTCGAACCGGACGTGTGCCAGGGCGCGCCTTCTGAACACTTCCGGTAGGGATCCCGCTCGAGCGGGGCTGCGGTCCTTCTCGTAGGAGCGCATCGCGACGCATCGGCCGCCGGAGGTCGCCCAGCGACCGGAGACGGCCCTATGCGTTGTGTCTAAGCGACGGAGAAGGGCCGTGGCCCGGCGAACCGGCCAGGGCGACGCACGAAAAGGGCCGTGGCGGGACGAACCCGGCCACGGCCCTCAGCGAGGTGTCGCTAACCTTCCAGAAGTTCGGTGACCAGGGCGGCGATGGGCGAGCGTTCGGAGCGGGTCAGGGTGACGTGGCCGAAGAGGGGGTGTCCTTTCAGGGTTTCGACGACGGCGGCGATTCCGTCGTGGCGGCCGACCCGCAGGTTGTCCCGCTGGGCGACGTCGTGGGTGAGGACGATCTTGGAGTTCTGGCCGATGCGGCTCATGACCGTCAGGAGCACGTTCTTTTCGAGGGACTGTGCTTCGTCGACGATCACGAAGGCGTCATGCAGGGAACGTCCGCGGATGTGGGTGAGGGGCATGACCTCGAGCATGCCGCGGTCCATGACCTCCTCCACTACTTCCTGGCTGACCAAGGCCCCGAGGGTGTCGAACACGGCCTGCGCCCAGGGGTTCATTTTCTCGGACTCCGAACCTGGCAGGTAGCCCAGTTCCTGTCCGCCAACCGCGTAAAGGGGCCGGAAGACGATCACTTTGCGGTGTTCGCGGCGTTCCAGCACCGCCTCGAGGCCGGCGCATAGGGCAAGGGCAGACTTGCCGGTGCCGGCGCGGCCACCAATGGAAACGATGCCGACGGCGGGATCCATCAGCATGTCGATGGCCAGCCTCTGCTCGGCGGACCGGCCGTGGAGGCCGAACACGTCGCGGTCGCCCTTGACCAGGCGCACCTGCTTGTCGGCGCCCACCCGGCCGAGCGCGGAGCCGCGGTTGGACAGCAGGACCAGCCCGGTGTTGACGGGCAGCTCGGCGGCCGCGGGGATGAAGACGGGCTCGTGGCCGTACAGGGTGGAAATCTCCTGTTCGTCCGCTTCGATTTCGGCAACACCCGTCCAACCGGAGTCCTTGACCAGTTCGTTGCGGTACTCGTCGGCGGTAAGTCCCATGGCGGACGCCTTGACCCGCATGGGCAGGTCTTTGGACACGACGGTAACGTTGCGTCCTTCGTTGGCAAGGTTTTTGGCGACGGCGAGGATGCGGCTGTCGTTGTCCCCGCTGCGGAAGCCCAACGGCAGCACCTCGGACGAGATGTGGTTGAGTTCCACCATCAGGGTCCCGCCCTCGTCGCCGATGGGAAGGGGCTGGTTCAGGCCGCCGTGCTTGACCCGGAGGTCGTCCAGGAGCCGCAGGGCTTTCCGTGCGAAGTAGCCGAGTTCGGGGTCATGCCGTTTGGCCTCGAGTTCGGTGATGACCACGACGGGAACCACTACCTCATGCTCGGCAAACCGCAGGAGTGCGCGCGGATCCGAGAGGAGGACGGAGGTGTCGATGACGAAGGTGTGGATGTCGGCTTCCCTTCCGGAGACAGCAAAACCGGCCGCAGCATCAGTTGCTGCGCCGGTTTCAGAGGTAGCTCGCTCGGCGCGAGAGGTAGCTTTTCCACCCAGTCCAAACAGGACCTCGGGCAGTTGTTCAGAAGTAGCCACATCGACTCCAGCCCCGGGCGCCAGCCCGGAATTGTTATTGGTGAGGCGGCTCGGCCAAGAGGCCGGGTCCGGCCTCCCATACAACCGGTGCGATGTTTCGCTCCATGTACTGGCCTCCCCGATCAGCCGGCGGTTTTGCCTGCTGATGGATATAACGTAAATCCACCCGGGGTAATTTCCGCAACCATTACGCGGCGATTTCTCTTGCAGGTGTGTGAACTTGTTATGAACCGGGGGTTTCAGGTGCCAAAGCGCCGCTGGCGGCCGGCGTAGTCGCGCAGGGCGCGCAGGAAATCCACCTTGCGGAAAGCAGGCCAGAGGGCCTCGCAAAAGTAGAACTCGCTGTAGGCGCTCTGCCACATGAGGAAGCCGGATAGCCGCTGCTCCCCCGACGTCCTGATCACCAGGTCCGGATCCGGCTGTCCGCGCGTGTACAGGAAGCGTGAGATGTCATCAACGCACAGGTCATCGGCAAGCTTGGAGATGTCCATGCCCTTGGCGACGGCGTCGTGCAGGAGTTCCCTGACGGCGTCGACGATTTCACGCCGGCCCCCGTAGCCCACCGCCACGTTGACATGGATTTTTTCCCGGACGGGTGTCCTGGCGGTGAGCTTGTTAAGGCGCTCGGCCAGGTAGTCCGGGAGCAGTTCAGGTGCGCCCATGGCGTGTACCGAGATGTTGGCGTCCTCGTCCAGCCGGTCCAGGGTGTTGGCGATAATGCCCATCAGGAGGTCCAGTTCCTCGCTGGAGCGGTTCATGTTGTCCGTGGACAGCATGTAGAGCGTCACCACTTTTACACCGAGTTCCTGGCACCAGCCGAGGAATTCGTGGATTTTGTCCGCCCCGGCCTGGTGGCCCTGGCTGGTGGGTGCGTTGAACTGCTTGGCCCAGCGGCGGTTGCCGTCCACCATGACGCCGATATGGCGGGGGATCCGGTCGCGGGGAAGGTCCCTAAGCAGCCGGCGTTCGTAATAGCCATAGAGGAACCCGGGCAACTCCACGCGTCCACTCACCTGACTTTCCTGCCGTACGTACATCCACATCCTAGGCTACCGCCCGTGGCCGGCTGGCACGGCCAGTACCCCGGGAACATCAAAGCAGGGATGTTACCCGCGGGTAACTTACCGGCCCGTAAGTTATTCTGTTGGCATGAACAGCGACTCTCCGCACGCCTCCCGGGACCCCCAGCCGGAGGAGCGGAACACCGCCGCGGAACCAGGGCCCAGCGCCATGGATGACGCCGCCGTCCGCCTCGCGGAACTACTGATGATCAAGCCCAAGTGGCGGGGGTGGATCCACACGGTCACGGCCCCGCTCGCCCTTGCCGCCGGGATTATCCTGGTTGTCATTGCCCCCACCACGGACCGCCGGATCACGTCCGCCATCTACGCCGCCACAGGTGTTTTGCTCTTCGGCGTCAGCGCCGTCTACCACCGCGGCAACTGGTCCCCGCGCGTCAAGCTCGTTTTGAAGCGGCTGGACCACACCAACATCATGCTGGTGATCGCCGGCACCTATACGCCGCTGGCATGGACTCTCCTGGAACGCCAGCAGGCGGTGATCCTCCTGTGGGTCATCTGGTCCGGAGCCATCCTCGGCGTGCTGTTCCGGTTGCTGTGGACTGAAGCCCCCCGCTGGCTCTACGTGCCCATCTACATCGCACTGGGCTGCGGCGCGCTGTTCTACCTGCCGCAGTTCTTCCAGGCAAGCATCCCGGCGGCCGTGCTGATCTGCGTGGGCGGCGTCCTCTACATTGCGGGCGCAATTTTCTACGCGCTGAAGAAGCCAAATTTCAGCTACCACCACTTCGGCTTCCACGAACTATTCCATGCGTTCACCGTGCTCGCCTTCGCGGCACACTTCGCGGCGATCGCCATGGCAGTCCTCGACTAGAACCCCTTCACTCCGGAGCCGGCCCGGCCGAAGGGACAGCCCTATTCGCGCGGCTGCGGATGTCCCCCGGCACTGCCGTTTCCGTTGGCATCGGTAGCTTCCGGAGGCGTCCCGCCGTCGCGCCCGTCCTGGACGTCCGCGGCGTCAACATCTGCGGCAGCTGCAGCGGCCAGGCGCTCTTCCTCCACCTGAGCCCGGTAGCGCACCCTGCGGATCCGACGCACCATATCCACAATGAGCAGGGCAGTCGCCACGACGAAGAACGCCGTCATGATGAACCCCAGCAGGCCCGGCGTCACCTGGTCCTCGGAAATCCCCTCCCGCAGTGTCGGAGTAGGCAGCGGGGTCGGCGTAGTGGCGAGGCTGAGGAGCAGAGATTGCACGGTTAATACCTTCTGGTGGAGCGGATGCAGCAGGAAGCGGACGGGACCGGCCGTCGCCGCGCCTGTCTTCTACGCAAGATAGAAATAGCCTGCCGTGTCTATCTTAGCCCGGCGAACAGGTCCTTCTCGGGGAGCTCGGAGGGCACCCTGGAATGGATCAGCGAATAGTCCTCCCACGGCCAAACCCGGCGCTGCATGTCGGGCGAAACGGCGAAGAAGAACCCCAGCGGGTCCACCTGCGTCCGGTGCGCGCGCAGCGCATCGTCGCGGACTTCGAAAAAGTCCCCGCAGTCAATCTGGGTGGTGGTGGGGTGCGCGGCCGGCGGCGGGGTGTGCCCCTCGGCGTCGGACTCCAGCCAGGCGGCCAGGCGCTCGGCGTACGGTGACTGCAGCCCTGCCTCCTCCAGCGCAAAGTGCAGTGCCCGGAACCGCTCAGGGCTGAAGGCGCGGTCGTAATAGAGCTTGCCTGGCTCCCATGGCTCCCCCGCCTCCGGATAGCGTTCGGGATCGCCTGCGGCCTCGAAGGCTTCCACGGCCACCCTGTGCGCCATGATGTGGTCCGGGTGCGGGTAGCCGCCGTTCTCGTCATAGCTGAGGATGACGTGCGGCTTGAAGGAACGCACCAGCCGCACCAGGGGCGCCGCGGCCTGGTGCAGGGGCAGGGTGGCGAACGATCCGGTGGGGAGCGGCGGCAGCGGGTCGCCTTCGGGAAGGCCCGAGTCCACAAATCCAAGCCACCGCTGGCGGATCCCGAGGATGGCGGCAGCCTGCTGCATCTCCAGCCTCCGGGCACCGGCCATATCCCGCTTGGGGTGGGGTTCGTCTTCCACCGCAGGATTTTGGATGTCGCCGCGGGAACCGTCGGTGCAGGTTGCCACCAGCACGTCCACACCGGCAGCCGCATACATGGCCATGGTCGCAGCACCCTTGCTTGATTCGTCATCCGGGTGGGCGTGGACCGCGAGCAGCCGCAGCGGCACCTGGGAGTTGCTGGACGCTGTCATGGAGGGGACGGCTCCTAATTCTTCTTTTGCGGCTCGTGGCAGCTTTCGGATGGTGTCGCGGGTGCGCTGCCTCGCCGGCAGCTGCAGCCGCCGCAAAGCGCCGGCGGAAAGGGAACTAAACTGGTCTGGTGACTTCCCCGGACCAGCCGGCCCGCCCCGCGCCCGCAGACACTAGCCTAGCCAATCGGTATGGTGCTAAAAAGCGCCGGCTCTCCCCTAAGGCCACCCGGGCCGCGATCGGCCTGGCGCTTGCCGCGGGAATCGGGTTCCTGGCGTGGGTGACCACATCGAATTCGCTCTCCGGAGTGACGTTCAAGGACGTGGGTTACAGCACCACCGATGCCACGCTCGCCGAGGTGGACTTCCAGGTGACGCGGGAACCGGGCAAGCCCGTGAAATGTGCCGTGAAGGCGCTGGATTCCAAGTTCGCTGTGGTGGGCTGGAAAGTGGTGGACATCCCGCCTTCGGTGGCGGATGGAACGGCCGACGGCGGCAGGACGGTGGCCCAGCGCGTCACGTTGCGCACGGAGTCGGAGTCGGTATCGGGCGTGGTGGACAGCTGCTGGATTCCAGCCGGGGCGTCCTGAGCAGTGTGACGTGGAACGCTTCCCTGTTGGGTTATCTCCAGAGGATTGACTACAATGGGGAGATACCTTTACCCCGCTGAGCTGGTTGCTGTTCCACAAGTGGCCACCGTGGCGGGGTCTTTTGCATTGTAGGACCACTAGAGGAGAAGTCCGTGTCTACCACCAACAGCGCATCTGCAGCCTGGCTCACCCAGGAAGCTTTTGACCGCCTGAAGGCAGAGCTGGACCACCTTTCCGGCGCTGGCCGGGCGGAGATCGTCCAGAAGATTGAAGCAGCGCGGCAAGAGGGGGACCTCAAGGAAAACGGGGGCTACCACGCGGCCAAGGAGGAGCAGGGCAAGATTGAGGCCCGCATCCGCCAGCTGACGGCACTGCTCCGGGATGCCCATGTGGGTGAATCGCCTGCCGATGACGGCATCGTGGAGCCCGGCATGATCGTGGTGGCCAGGATCGCGGGCGACGAGGAGACCTTCCTGCTGGGTTCACGTGAGATCGCGGGCGACTCAGACCTGGATGTCTTCAGTGAAAAGTCGCCGCTTGGCGCTGCCATCCTGGGCCACAAGGAGGGCGAGACCCTCAGCTACGTGGCGCCCAACGGCAAGGACATCAAGGTGGAGATCCTCTCCGCCAAGCCCTACGCCGGCTAGCTCCGCGCATAGCTTTGTACGCGCAGTGCTCCGTAACAGGACAGCGCGAAACCGGGAAGCGGTGGCCCTCCCCCCAGGGGACGGCCACCGCTTCCCGTTAAGGCCTTGTGCCGGGCCTACTTCAGGCCGGCTGCTATAACTTCGCCGGCATCCCAGACGCGCGCGGACGAAGCAGCAGCGCCGCCACCACGCCGCCGGCGGCCCCGCCAAGGTGCGCCTGCCAGCTCACGTATCCGGACACGAACGGCAGGGCGCCCAGGAGAATGCTGCCGTAGCCCATGAAAAGGACCACTGCGAGCAGGACCTGGCGCCAACTGCGGTTGAAGAAGCCCCTGACCAGCAGGAACGCAAAGAGCCCGAACACCAGGCCTGAAGCGCCCACGGTGATGCCGTTCCCGATCAGCCACACAGTCAGCCCGCTGCCGAGCCAGCTGAAGGCAAGGGCGGTGAGGAACACGCGCAACCCGGAGAGGAACACCAGGAAGCCGAAGACGACCAGGGGCAGGCTGTTGGAAAGCAGGTGGTTCAGGTTGGCATGCAGGAGCGGGAAGGTGAAGATGTCCAGCAGCCCGTCGGCACTCCTGGGCCGCAGGCCGAAGGTCCGGGTGAGGGCCCCCATCATCAGTGTGTTGACCACTTCGATGGCGAACAGCACAGCCACAAAGCCGCCCAGCACCACCAACCCGCCCTTCGCGCGGGACGCGATGGCCTGCCGCCCGGGGAGGCGTCCGTTGCCCGTCAGTCCTGCCAAGGCCCGTTCCTAGTGCACGACGATCGGCTGGAAACCCTCGGCACGGAGTGCGCTGAGGACCTGCTCACCGTGCTGGTGGCCCTTGGTTTCCAGGTTCACGGTGATGGAGACGTCGCCCATGCTGATGGAGCCTCCCACCCGCGTGTGGTCCAGGCCGGTGACGTTGGCATCGTTTTCGGCAATGATGCGGGCAATGGTTGCCAGTGAGCCGGGGCGGTCATCAAGCATCATCCGCACCGTCATGTAGCGGCCTGCGGCGGAGAGGCCGCGCTGGATCACCTTGAGCATCAGCATGGGGTCGATGTTTCCGCCGGAGAGCACGGCCACGGTGGTTCCCGGGTTCTCGATCTTGCCGTCCATGAGGGCTGCAACGCCCACCGCCCCTGCAGGTTCAACCACCATCTTGGCCCGTTCCAGCAGGAAGATCAGGGCGCGGGCCAGGGAGTCTTCACTGACGGTGACCACATCATCCACCAGCTCGCGGATGATGCTGAAGGGCAGCTGCCCCGGACGCCCCACGGCGATGCCGTCCGCCATGGTGGAAACCTTCTTCAGCGGCACCAGCGCGTCGGCGGCCAGCGAGGGCGGGTAGGCGGCGGCGTTTTCCGCCTGGACGCCAATGATGCGGATCTCCCGGCCCAGTTCCCTGGCGCGGGCCTTGATGGCAACGGCGACCCCTGCCAGGAGCCCACCGCCGCCCACACCCATGAGGATTGTGTCAACGTTGGGGACCTGCTCGAGGATTTCCAGGCCCACGGTGCCCTGGCCGGCCACCACGTCCACATTGTCGAACGGGTGGACGAAGACCATGCCCGTTTCGTTGCTGTAGCGCTGGGCTTCAGCGAGCGCCTCGTCCACGTTGTGCCCGTGCAGGACCACTTCGGCGCCATGGCTGCGGGTGGCGGCGAGCTTGGGCAGTGCCACGCCCAGCGGCATGTAGATCCGGGCCTTGATGCCCAGGCTCTTGGCGGCGACGGCAACGCCCTGGGCGTGGTTGCCGGCGGAGGCTGCCACCACTCCCCGCTTTTTCTCGTCCGGGGAGAGCCGCGCCATCCGGACGTAGGCCCCGCGGACCTTGAACGAGCCGGCGCGCTGCAGGTTTTCGCATTTGAAATAGACGTCGCCGCCTACCATGGTCCCCAGCGCCCGCGACGATTCCACGGGAGTGCGCGCGATAATCCCGTCAAGCAGCTTCTGCGCCTCAAGGACATCGTCCAGTGTGACGGGAAGGGTTTCAAGGATCTTCACGGACTACTCTCCTCTGGGTTCTGCCCCGGTGCCTTCCGGGGAGGAATCACGGGCATCGCGGTGTTCGGCTGGAGTGCCGGACGCCGCGTCCTTCCCCGCGCCAGGTACAGACGGCGGTTCAACGTCCTTGATGGTGTTGTCCCCGCCTGCTCCGGCCGTGATGGGCTTCCCGGCAATTACCGGCACCTGTTCATGTTCCCACGTTCTTGCGGCGATGTAGCGAACAGCCGAATTTGCTACGGCCAGGATGGGTACCGAGAACAGCGCTCCGGGGATGCCGGCAAGGTAGGAACCGGCCGCAACGCTGAGGATCACAGCCACCGGGTGCAGCGAGACTGCCTTGCCCATGACCAGGGGCTGCAGGATGTGGCCTTCAAGCTGCTGGACCAGCAGGACGATGGCCAGCATGATCAGGGCGTTGATGGGGCCGTTGGCCACCAGCGCCAGCAGGATGGCCACGATACCGGTCAACAGGGCGCCCACCACCGGGATGAAGGAGCCGAGGAAGACCAGCACGCCCAGTGGAAGCGCAAGCGGGACTCCGATAATGGCGGCGCCCACGCCAATGCCGAGCGCGTCCACTGCCGCGACGAACATCTGGATGCGCGCGTAGCTGACCATGGACGCCCAGCCCCTGCGGCCGGCGCCGAAGGTGGCGGCCCGGGCTTTGCGCGGAAGCATCTTCACCAGGAACGCCCAGATCCGGTCACCTTCCAGGAGGAAGAAGATCAGGATGAACAGCGACAGCAGCATGCCGGCAGCGAAGTGCCCCGCGGTGCTGCCGAAGGACAGGGCGCCGCTGAGGATGCTGCTGCTGTTGTTCTGCAGCGCGTCGGTGGCTTCCCTGATGTACTGGTCGATCTGGGCGGCCGTGAGGTGCAGGGGGCCGGCAGAGAGCCAGTCCTGGACCTGCCGGACGCCTTCAAGGGCCTGGGAATAGAGCTCGCCGAATCCCACCGCCAATTGCCTGCCCACCAGGGCCAGGGCACCGACAATGACACCGATGAACCCGAGGACCGTCACGGCGACGGCTAGCCCAGCAGGCAGCCCGTGCCGCTTCAGCCACACCGTGACCGGGCTCAGGAGACCGGCGAGGAGGGCGGCCACCATAATCGGGATGATCAGGAGGGTGATGTGGCTGAGCAGCCAGACCAGCGTCCCCACCATCAGGAGAATCAGGCCCAGCCGCCACGACCAGGACGCCGCTATGCGGATGCCGTAGGGTATGTCCTTGTCCAGCTCACGGTCCGTCAGGACCCGCAGCGGCGCAGCGGAGGCGGGCGCCGGCGCTGAAACCGGGCGGGCCAGGGTAACGTCGTCCTCGTTAGGCGTCATATGCCAATACTTCCCCAGCTGCGGCCCGATGGGAAACTACTCCCCCGCCGCGCCGGGCTTGTAGTCGATGCCCCATTGCATGCTGAAGGACTCCCCCGGAGCCAGCCACCGGAGACCGTCGCCGGAGTTGAACGCGTTGGCCGGTCCCGTCATCGGCTCCACCGCCAATGCACGGCTACGGCCCGGGTACACCGTGCTCACGAAGATGTGGACGTAGCGGCAGGCCTCGTCCTGCCACAGCGACACCTCCCCGCCGTCGGACGCCGCGAGGGTGTGCCGCGCCTTGCCCCCTTCGAAGCTGAGGTCCGTCAGGGCCACGTCCACCGCCAGGTCCGCGATGTGCCGCCCGGACCGAAAATCCACATCCCCGGCTACAGGGGCCGAACTGCGGGGAATCAATCGCTCATCGGTCACCAGTTGGGTGCCGGCGGCAACGGTCAGCTGCAGTTCCTCAACCGGGGTGTCACCAAGCCGCAGGTAGGGGTGGGCGCCCAGAACGAATGGGGCGGCCGCCGCCGAGTCGTTCGTGAGGGTCTGCCTGACCTGCAGCCCCAGGTCTTCCGAAAGCCGGTACTCCACCCTGTGGCGCACCAGGAACGGATAGCCGTGCTGCGGGAAAACTGTGGCCTCCAGTGCCACGGCGTCCTGCGACTCCGCAACCGCCGCGTAGCCGGTATTCCGAAGCAGGCCATGGCTGGCGTTGTTGCGGGACACTTCGGTGATGTCCAGCTGCTGCTTCCGGCCGTCGAGGAACCAGACCCCGTCCTCCACCCTGTTGGCCCAGGGCGCCAGGGTGATGCCTGCCCCACCGGGGGCGATCTGATCATCGCCGTAGGTTTCGGTCAGCAGAACCCCGCCCCGGCTGAAGGAGCGGAGCCCTGCAGCGAGCTCCGTGACCACGGCGACGGCGTCGCCCCGGCGAAGCTCGTATTGCCGGCCGGTGGCGCAGGACAGGGCGGATGAGCGGGTGGAGGTTCCGTGTTCGGAAGAGGCTGTCATGGGCATTACCGTACATGGCACGAATGGCCCTTCCATCCCCCTTTGTTACTTTTTGTTGTTAACTATTCTTTCTTGATCGTTTATGCAAGACTTTTTGTATGACAGGGATTACCAGTACCAGACTCTCCGATGGGCGGGAGCTGATCTACTTCGACGATGACAGCACCAGCACGTCACGCGCCGGGCACCTCACCACCGACCACCGCGGCCTGCCCCCTCGCGGGGAGCCGGGCGAGGTGCGCTTCGATGCCCTGACGGACGAATGGGTGGCCGTCGCCGCGCACCGCCAGGCCCGCACCCACCTGCCGCCGGCAGACCAGTGCCCCATCTGCCCCACCACGCCCGCCAACGCTTCCGAGATCCCTGCCCCGGATTACGACGTTGTGGTCTTCGAAAACCGGTTCCCCTCGCTGGGACCGGCCCTGGGGCCCGTGCCTGACAACGCCGCATGGGGAACGAAAGGCCCGGCGTACGGCCGCTGCGAAGTAGTGTCGTTCACCCCCGACCACACCGGGTCCTTCAGCGGCCTCAGCGGGGAGCGGTCCCGCACGGTGATCGAGGCCTGGGCGCAGCGTACCGCTGCCTTGAGCGCCATGGCCGGCGTCAAGCAGGTGTTCCCGTTCGAAAACCGCGGCGCGGACATCGGCGTGACACTGCATCACCCACACGGGCAGATCTATGCCTACCCCTACATCACCCCGCGGGCCGGCACCCTGGGGGCGGCCGCCCGGAAGTACTACGACGCGCAGGACGGCAGGGACACCCTGACCGGTTCCCTGCTGCGGGCCGAACGGGAAGACGGCAGCAGAATGGTCCTCGAAGGCACGCATTTCAGCGCCTATGTGCCCTTCGCGGCCCGTTGGCCGCTGGAGATCCACCTCGTCCCCCACCGCCGGGTGCCGGACCTGGCTGCACTGGGCGGAGAGGAAAAGGACGAGCTGGCACACGTCTACCTCGACCTGCTCAAGCGGGTGGATGCCCTGTACCCCACGCCCACTCCCTACATCTCCGCCTGGCACCAGGCGCCGCTGGATGACTTCCTCCGGCCGGCGGGCTACCTCCATCTTCAGCTCACCTCCCCGCGCAGGGCGGCCGATAAGCTGAAGTACCTGGCCGGCTCCGAAGCGGCCATGGGCGCTTTCATCAACGACACCACCCCCGAAATTGTGGCGGAACGGCTGCGCAGTGTTGCGGTCCCGCCGTCGTCCGTGCCTGCCGCCGCCATGGCGGCCACCCCGGAAGGAGCTTCCGCGTGAGCACCCAGGATCCGGCCAAGGCCGCGCCCGCATCCGCACCCGCCGCCCAAAGTCTCGGCGCCCGCTTTGAACTCGAGTTCGGAGGCGCTCCCGACGGCATCTGGCAAGCACCGGGCCGGGTTAACCTCATCGGCGAACATACCGACTACAACGAGGGCTTCGTCCTCCCCTTCGCCATCGACCGCACCGCCCGGGTGGCCATCGCGGCCCGCCCGGATTCAACCGTGCGGCTCCTGTCCACGTACGGCGACCAGGGCGTGGTCACCACCACCCTCGGCACCCTGCGGCCGGGAACAGCGAAGGGCTGGACCAAGTACCCCCTCGGCGTCATGTGGGCCCTCCGGGAGCGGGGCATCACCGTTCCCGGGCTGGACCTGCTCCTGGACTCGAACGTCCCGCTCGGTGCCGGCCTGTCGTCGTCGCACGCCATCGAATGCGCCGTCGTCACGGCGCTCAACGACCTCACGGGTGCCGGGCTGTCGGCCCAGGACATGGTGCTGGCAACCCAGCGTGCGGAGAACGACTTCGTGGGTGCGCCCACGGGGATCATGGACCAGTCAGCTTCCCTTCGCGGCTCGAAGGGCCACGCCGTCTTCCTGGACTGCCGGGACCAGAAGGCAAGCCTGGTTCCTTTCGAGACCGAACCCGCAGGCCTGGTGCTCCTGGTGATTGACACCAAGGTGTCGCACTCCCACGCCGACGGGGGCTATGCGTCACGCCGGGAATCCTGCGAGCTTGGGGCGGAAGTGCTGGGGGTTAAGGCACTGCGGGACGTCGAGGTGGCTGACCTTGAGGAGGCAAGCGGCCTGCTGGATGAGGTGACGTTCCGCCGGGTGCGGCACGTTGTCACCGAAAATGACCGCGTGCTCCAGGCCGTGGAGCTTCTGGGCGGCCCCGGTCCCAGCGCCATCGGTCCCCTGCTGGACGCCAGCCATGCCTCCATGCGCGATGATTTTGAAATTTCCTGCCCGGAATTGGACTTGGCCGTGGACACCTCGCGGGCCCATGGGGCCATTGGTGCCCGCATGACCGGGGGCGGCTTTGGCGGAGCTGCGATTGCGCTGACCCCGGTGGACGCCGAGCAGAAGGTGCGCGCCGCCGTCACCCAGGCTTTTGCCGACGCCGGCTTCAAGGCGCCGGACATCTTTACCGTTTCCCCTGCCGCCGGCGCCCTGCGCCTTGCCTAGGGACGCCGCGGCAGCCTGATGCCGTCAGCCCTTAACGGCCGTGGGCCCCACCAGTCTGGTGGAGCCCACGGTTTTTGGTTTACGACGGCGGAAGCTGCCCGGGTGCCTAGTCGTCGCCGCGCAGGATGGCCAGCAGGCGGATGATCTCCACATAGAGCCAGACGAGGGTGACGGTCAGCCCGAATGCAGCCGTCCAGGAGAAGCGCTGCGGGGCTCCGCTGCGGACTCCTTCCTCGATGCTGGTGAAGTCCATGATCAGCGAGAAGGCGGCGAGGCCGATGGCGAGCAGGCCGATGAAGACGCCCAGCGGGATCCCGAAGATCTCGACGCTGCGCAGGCCGAAGGGCTGCTGCAGGGCGCCGGTCCACATCAGCACCATGTTGACCAGGGCAAACACGGCGTAGCCGATGATGGCGATCATGAAGAACCGCATGGCCTTCGGGGTGGCCCGGACCTTGCCGCTCTTGAAGAGCACCAGGGTCACGGCAAATACGGACAGGGTACCGATGACCGCCTGCAGCCCCACACCGGGGAATTGGGTATCGAGGATCCTGGTGAGTCCGCCGAGGAAGAGGCCCTCCAGCGCCGCGTACGCAAGGATCAGTGCCGGCGAAGGCTGCTTCTTGAAGGTGTTGACCAGGGCCAGCACGAACCCGCCCAGGGCGCCGACAATCATCAGCATTGACGCCAGCGGCAGGCCCACCGTGAGGGTGATGGCTGCGCCCACCAGCACGGCGCCGAGGCAGGCCGCGGTCTTCATGATGACGTCGTCGAACGTCATCCTGCCGGTGTCTGCGGGGCCGGCCGAGGGCTGGCTGTACATCTGCCGCAGCTGCTCGTCGGTCATGCTCTGGGGTTGCGTGCCCCAGCCCTGCTGGCCGTAGGGCTGGCGGCCGTACGGTGCCTGGCCGCCATAGGGCTGCTGGCCGTAGGGAGCGCCGTAGGGAGCCTGCGGGACAGGCGGTGCCTGGGTGGCTCCACGGAAATTCTTTCCGTTGAAGATCGGGTTGCCGCCAAGTGCCATTGCGGGATTCCTCCATGTGGATGTGGGTGATGAGCTTTTTGTTACGCTACCAATTCCCACGCGGAGGCAGCAGGGAAAGTTCCCTTGGGGCCCGGTTGCAACCGAACCGTGACCGTTGCACCTTTCCCGGCACCGGGCCCCGTGCGGCGAACTACCCCACCCCCAGGTAGGCCTCCTTGATGGACGGGTCGTCCAGCAACTGCTTTCCTGTTCCGCTGTGGGTGATCTCCCCGGTCTCCAGCACGAAGGCGCGGTGTGCCCCGGCCAGGGCCTGGTTGGCGTTCTGTTCCACCATCAGGACGGTGGTGCCCTGGTTGTTGATTTCCTTGATGATCTTGAAAATCTGGCGGATGAACTGTGGTGCCAGGCCCATGGAGGGCTCGTCCAGGAGCAGCAGCTTCGGGTTGGACATCAGGGCCCGCCCAATGGCCAGCATCTGCTGCTCGCCGCCGGACATGGTGCCCCCGTACTGCTTTTCCCGCTCCTTCAGGCGGGGAAACAGGTCGAACACGCGGTCCAGGTCCTTCCCCACCCCGCTTCTGTCCTTGCGTCCGAAAGTGCCCATATCCAGGTTTTCCATGACGGTCATGCCCGGGAAGATACCGCGGCCTTCGGGGGCCTGGGAGATTCCGTGGACCACCCGGATATGGGCCTTCATCTTGGTGATGTCCTGGCCGGCGAACATGATCCGGCCTTCCGAGCAGTTCAGCAACCCGGAGATTGTCCGCATCGTGGTGGTTTTGCCGGCACCGTTGGCGCCGATCAACGCCACGACTTCACCTTCATCCACGGTGAAGGAGATGTTCCGCAGGGCCTGGATGCGGCCGTAGTGCACGGAAACGTCCTTAAGTTCAAGCAACGTCATCTTCGGGCTCTCCTAGGTAGGCGGCAATAACGCGCGGGTCCTCGCGGATCTCGCGCGGCAGTCCATCCGCAATCTTCTTCCCGAATTCCAGCACGACGATCCGGTCCGTGACGCCCATCACGAGCTTCATGTCGTGCTCGATCAGCAGCACGGTGTAGCCCTCATCCCTGATGGTGCGGATGAGCGCCATCAGTTCTTCCTTTTCGGCAGGATTGAATCCGGCCGCAGGCTCGTCGAGGCACAGGACCTTGGGATCGGTTGCCAGGGCCCGGGCAATCTCCAGGCGGCGCTGGTAGCCGTACGGCAGTTGCCGGGACAGGACATGCGCGTGGCTGCCGATGCCAACGAAGTCCAGCAGGGCCATGCCCCGTTCGATGGCGGACTTCTCCTCCCTGATGTGGGTGGGCAGGCGCAGCAGCGCCCCGCCGACGCTGGTCCGGTGCCGGGCGTCCAGGCCCACCACCACGTTTTCGAGGGCGGTCATCTCACCGAACAGGCGGATGTTCTGGAAGGTGCGGGACAGGCCCAGGCGGGTGATCTTGTGCTGCTTGATGCCGTTCAGGACCTGGCCTTCCAGCACCACCTTCCCGCTGGTGGGCTTGTAAACGCCGGTCATCGCGTTGAAGCAGGTGGTCTTGCCGGCGCCGTTGGGCCCGATGAGGCCCAGGATCTCGCCCCGCTTGATGTTGAAGC
This sequence comes from Pseudarthrobacter sp. Pseusp20, assembly GCF_059492155.1. Lineage (NCBI taxonomy): Bacteria > Bacillati > Actinomycetota > Actinomycetes > Micrococcales > Micrococcaceae > Pseudarthrobacter > Pseudarthrobacter sp. Pseusp20. The sequence goes on along the minus strand of NZ_CP168521.1, from coordinate 1,567,020 downwards.
TGATGTTGTCCAGCGCCACGAGGCCGCCGAACTTGATGGTCAGGTTCTGGACTTCCACGATGTTGTCGCCCACCTTGACCGCGATGTCGCGGTCCGGGGCCACCTTCTCGGCAAGTTCCGGGTCCACGCCGGCCTCTGCCAGGGCTTCGATGTCGATCTCGGGCGCAACAGCCGCGGAGCCATCACTTGCCGGCTGTTCCTCCACGCTGCTGGAGCCGCCGTGCCTTTCCTCGGAGCTCATGCCTCCGCTCCTCTCTGTCCGGCCGCCCGGGTGTCGGGACCGGCTGGTGGATTGTCCGTGTCCTTGGGCTGGGTGACCTCGCGGGTGACCACCTTGTTCAGGGCAGTCCGTCCGTAGGCGAGCAACCGCTGCCGTGCCGGGAGCAGTCCCTGGGAACGGAAGATCATGATCAGCACCAGGGCAATGCCGAAGATCAGGTACTTGTATTCGGCAATGGCCGTGAACCTCAGCGGGATGTAGCTGACCAGGGCGCCGCCAAGGATGGCACCAACCTTGTTGCCCGCTCCGCCAAGCACGACGGCGGCGAGGAACAGGATGGACGTGGTGACGTCGAATTTCTGGTTGTTGACGAACCCCACCTGCCCGGCGAAGAGGGCGCCGGATAGTCCGCCGATCGCTGCGCCGATGGCGAAGGCCCACACCTTGTATTTGAAGGTGGGAACGCCCATGATTTCGGCGGCGTCCTCGTCTTCACGGATGGCGATCCAGGCGCGGCCAACCCGGCTGCGTTCCAGGTTGCCTACCAGGAGGGTGACGATGATGATGATGGTCAACGTCAGCCAGTACCAGGGCACGCCGTTCGAGTTGGAGAAGATGGGCGTTCCGTCAGCCTCGGTACCCGGCGGGTGGCCAACGTTCTGGAAGCCCACCTGGCCCTTCATTGCCGGGATGATCGTGGCCAGGATGCGGACGATTTCGCCGAATCCGAGCGTCACGATGGCCAGGTAGTCGCCTCGAAGGCGCAAGGTGGGCACGCCCAGCACTACGCCGAAGAACATGGTGACGGCCATGGCGATCGGAATGGTCCACAGGTATGGGATATGCAGGAAGGGCGAGTCCGGACTGGTCAGCATTGCTGCGCAGTAGGAGCCCACGGCAAAGAAGGCGACATATCCCAGGTCCAGGAGGCCGGCGTATCCCACCACCACGTTGAGGCCGACGGCGATCAGTGCGAACCGGGCCATGTCGAAGCAGGCCAGGGCGAAGTTGTTGCCGGGCTCGGTGGTGATGATGGGCGGGTTCATCAGCGGGAGCAGGTAGGCCAGGACGACGACGATAATCAGGAACGCCCACTGCTGTTGCCGGGACAGTGCGTGCCACCGGTCGGAGAAGTACCCGGACTTGCGTCTGCCCCGCTGGCGGAGGTTGCTCTTTCCTGCGGCCTTCGAGGAAGCTTCGCGGTCCTCTGCTGCCTGTTGGGCCGCCGCTGTCTGCAGCGGTGTGGGGCCGTCCGTCATGCTCATGCTTTGCTCCTTCCAAGGGAGGTTCCCAGGATGCCTTCGGGCCGCAGCAGCAGCACGAGCACCAGCACCACGAAGGCCACGACGTCGGTCCACTGCGAGTTGCCCAGCAGGATCTGGCCGTAGTTGCCGATCAGGCCGAGCAGCAGGCCGCCCAGCAGGGCGCCGCGGACGTTGCCGATGCCGCCGAGCACAGCGGCCGCGAAGGCCTTGATGCCCAGGACGAATCCGCCGCTGTACTGGACACCGGACGGGATTTTCATGACATAGAACAAGGCGGCGGCTCCTGCGAGCAGGCCTCCGATGACGAAGGTGGTAATAATGATGCGCTCTTTGTTGACGCCCATCAATGTTGCGGTATCAGGATCCTGGGCAACGGCCCGGATGCCGCGGCCGGTGCGGGACTTGCTGATGAACCTGTCGATGCCCACCATCATGATCACCGCGGCGATGATGATCACCAGCTGCTGGGAATCGATGATGGTGCCGAAGACGTCGAAGATGGGGGTGGGCCGGAACATGGTCAGGGCAAGCTCGGGGCTGGGACCACGCCACAGGTAGATCAGGTACTGGATGGTGAAGGAAGCACCAATGGCCGTGATCAGGAAGACCAGGCGGGGGGCGTTGCGTCGCCGAAGGGGTTTGTATGCGATGCGTTCCAGCAGGAAGGCTGTGACGGCCGAGGCAACCATGGCCAAAACCAGCGCCAGCAACAGGTTCAGGATGATCGCCCAGATGTCGAGCCGGGGAACCGAGGGGCCGAAGCCCAGGCTGCTGAGGGTGAAGAAGACTGCGTAGCAGCCGACGATGAACACTTCCGAGTGGGCGAAGTTGATCAGGTTCAGCACGCCGTAGACCAGGGTGTAGCCCAGCGCTACGAGCGCGTAGATGGCCCCGAAGGTGAGACCGTCAAAGGTGGCACTCCAGAAGTTCTGGGCCAGGGACGGTATGTCGAAGGTGATCCAGTCGTTTTCAGTCGGGAGTAGTGGGACAAGAGAGGGAAGCATGGGAACATCCTGATCCAGTTGCACGCGGCCTTGTGGGCCCGGCCGTGGGACTTGTGTCTATTGACGTAGTTTGGTCCTGGGCTGCTGCCAAGCGAAGAAAAGGCTGTGGGGGCCTGCTGATGCTGGCCCCCACAGCCATTGTCTTGCGCCGGGCTGCTACTCCCCGATGGGGCCGATGGGAACGATCTTCCCGTTTTCCACCTTGTAGCCGTACACGGTCGGGGCCTGGAGCTCGCCCTTCGCATCCCACTTGTAGTGCTTGCTCAGGCCGTCCTTGTCGTAGGCCTTGACCCAGGCAAGCAGGTCGGCGCGGTTCTGCTTGCCGGCGTCGATCCCGGACAGGAGCACGGTTGCGGCGTCGTAGCCCTCGATGGAGTACGTACCGGGTTCTGCACCCTTGGCGATGTCCTTGTAAGCCGATGCAAAATCAGGAATCAGCTCACCGGGGATGCAGGGGCAGGTGAAGTAGGCGTTGTTGGAAGCATCGCCTGCCTGCTTGATGAACTGGTCATCCTTGACGCCATCCGGTGCCACGAACGTTCCCGTGAACCCCTTGCCGACCAGCTGCTGGTCGAACGGGGCGCCCTCTGCGTAGTAGCCGGCGTAGAAGACGGCGTCCGCCTTGGCGTTCATGATCTTGGAAATGACTGCCGAGAAGTCCTTCTGCCCGGTGGTCACCTTTTCCGTCCCGGCCAGTGCGCTGCCCAGGCCGGCAGAGGTGGAGGTTCCCAGGCCGATGCCGTAGTCGGAATCATCCTGGACCAGGTAGACCTTCTTGGCGCCGAGCTTCCCGGTGAGGAACTTGGCGGCCGCCGGACCCTGGACGGCGTCATTGCCGAGGCCCCGGAAGAAGGTGGTCCAGCCGTTGTTGGTCAGGCCCGGGTTGGTGGCCGACGGCGTGATGTGCACCAGGCCCTTCTGCTCGAAGATGTTGCCCGTGGCTTTGGACTCACCCGAGAACGGGAGGCCGACCACACCCAGGATGTCCGGCTCGCTCACCAGCTGGGTGACGGGGCCGGTGGCCTTGTTGGGGTCGCCTTCGGTATCGAACTTCTTGAACTGCACCTGGCAGCCCGGGTTGGCCTTGTTGTGCTGGTCGATGGCCAGCTGGATGCCGTTGAAAATGTTGACGCCGAGCTGCGCGTTGGGGCCGGTCTGGGCGCCGGCGTAGGCCAGCGTGGTGGTGGACGGGCAGGTCGCCTTGCCGTCGCCGGCGGGCTTGACCGCGCCGGAGGGAACGTCCACTTTCGAAATGGCGGGGATGTTCACTTTGTTGGACGAGCCGGAGCTCTCGGTGTTGCTGGGGCCTGCTTGGTTGGCGCAGGCCGACAGCAGCATGCTGAACGTGGCTGCCGCTGCCAACGAAGTGAGGACTTTCTTTCGGTACATTAATCTGCCTTCCGAAACAGGACCGTGCGATGCGGGTGCGGAACGGGCGCTGTGGCGCCCGGAGCGGGACCAGGTATTCCTGATTTAGCTTCAAGCTAGTGCATAGACGCCAGCGAACCTAAGTGACTGAGGTCACAGCCTTATAACAGTAGTTTCCTGTGGGGCATTAAACGCCGAAAGCCGCCTGCTGGGCAGGCGGCTTTCGGAACGCCGGGACGGCAGCGCCGTGCCGGGACAGTCTGTACCCCAGGTGGGACTCGAACCCACAACACGCGGATTTTAAGTCCGCTGCCTCTGCCAATTGGGCTACTGGGGCGCCGGGGTCAATGGTACCTGTGAATGGCACGTTGGCTGGAAACGCCGACGGCGGCCGGCCCCGCAAAGGGGACGGCCGCCGTCGGACGCTGTAAAGCGGGAGCAGACGCACTACTTGGCGTTGGCCGCCACCGTTTCCTTGGCAGCGGTGGTGGCGGTTGAACCAGAGCCGCCGGCCGGAACTGCCGCTGGTGCGGCTGCCGGCTTCGGGGCGGGGGTAGCTGCCGCGACGAAGGCGCCGCGGGGGTTGTCCAGGTCCATGAGCTGGGTGGTGTCCCGGCCGGCGAAGAAGCCGATGATCCAGTTGAAGATCACGCGGAACTTGCGCTCGAACGTGGGCATGGCCATGCCGTGGTAGCCGCGGTGGGCCAGCCACGCCAGCGGGCCCTTGAGGCCGATCCGGCCCAGGAGGTTGATGTTGGCAACGCCCTTCCATTCGCCGAAGCCGGCCACCGCACCAAGGTTCTTGTGCTTGTAGTCAGCCAGCGGCTTGTCCCAGCGCGAAGCCCACAGGTTCTTGGCAAGGCGCTTGGCCTGGCGCAGGGCGTGCTGGGCGTTGGGGACGCAGGTGCCGTCAGGCAGGCCCTTGCCGGTGAGGTCCGGAACGGCGGCGATGTCGCCTGCGGCCCACGCGTTCTCCACGATGCCTTCGTCCCCGGCAATGCGCAGGTCCGGCAGGACGCGGACGCGGCCGCGGGGCTCGAGCGGGAAGTCGGTGGAGCGGACCATCGGGTTGGCCTGCACGCCGGCCGTCCACACCAGGGTGTCGGCTTCGAATTCCTGGGCGGGGGTTTTGTCCGGAAGGTTGATGAGCTTCAGGGTGCCTTCGGCGCTGTCCAGCGAGGTGTTCAGGAGGACCTCGATGCCGCGGCTGCGCAGGTGGTCCACAACCCACTCGGCCTGCTTGGCGGTGACCTCGGGCATGATGCGGCCCATGGCTTCGACCAGGACGAAGCGGACTTCCTCCTGCTTGATGCGGGGGTTGTTGCGCACGGCTGCGCGGGCGAGGTCTTCCATCTCGGTGATGCACTCGATGCCGGCAAAGCCGCCGCCGACCACCACGAAGGTGAGGGCGCGGGCGCGTGCGGCGGGGTCCGTCATGGTGGAGGCAACCTCGATGCGCTCCAGCAGCTTGTTGCGCAGCGCAACGGCTTCCTCGATGGTCTTCAGGCCAATGCCCTTGTCCGCGAGGCCCTTGATGGGGAACGTGCGGGTGATGGCGCCGGCTGCGAGCACGACGTCGAAGTACGGAATTTCAAAGTTTTCGCCGCCGTCGGCGGGAGCCACCACAGCTGTGCGGTTTTCGTGGTCGATCGAGGTAACGCGGCCCTGGATCAGTTCCGTCTGCTTGAGGTGCTGGCGGTGGGACACCACCGCGTGGCGGGCCTCGATGTTGCCGCCGGCCACCTCGGGGAGGAACGGCTGGTAGGTCATGTAGGGCAGCGGATCGACGACGGTGACGATGCCACCGGCATTCGCGATCTTCTTCTGCAGTTTCAGTGCTACGTACAGGCCGACGTACCCGCCGCCGACGACGAGTACCCTGGGACGGTCCTGGAGCTGTGGGGTGGTTGCCATAGTTTAAGGATAGCGCAGTTTGTGAAAATCTTCACTAACTTGCCCCCCGGTCCGTAACGTGCGGATTACTGCGCGATTGCACCTGTTCCACTACCCCTGTCTCCGGCTCCTCCCGGGCAAGGGCCGGGTTCCGGGCAGCCCTCCGGAGCGAGATGCCGGCAGCAGCGATGATCGCCACGAACAGGACGGCAAAACCGATCACGACGGCGGCACCGATGGCAGTGTCGCGCTGAGAGGGTGCCTTGGCGGCCGGGACGGTGGCGTCCGGCAGCGTGGGTGCCGCGATGGGCGCTGAGGTGGCGGTGGGCTGGGGAGTTGCAGGCGCGGCGTTGCCGCGCCGGTGCACGCGGATCCATTCGGCTACGGTGCCCAACGGGTTCACCGACACCTGGGGGACGTCGGCCTTGAGCGCGGCCTCGGCGTTCAGGATGCCATAGCCGTACAGCGGGTCCTTGCCCGGAGGGCCGGCATCCTTTGCCGTGGAGACGATCCTGTTGATCACCTGTTCGGCGCTCATGTCCGGCCACTTGGACCGGATCAGGGCGGCGACGCCGGAAACGATGGGCGTGGACCCGGAGGTCCCGGCCCACTCCGCGTAGCTCCCGCCGGGGAGGCCGCCCAGGAGGTTCTCTGCGGGGGCAGCCACCCCGATGCTGATCCCCTGCGATGAGGCGTCCACGCTGGCCACGTTCTTCCGGTCCAGGCCCGCCACGGTGAGTACGCCGGGGATGGTGGCGGGGGCGCCCACCTGGGTGTTGCCGCCCACGCGGTTGCCCGCGGCGGCAACGATGACCACGTCCTTTTGTTCTGCGTACAGGAACGCGGCGTCCCAGCTTTGCGGCCACTGCGGGGTGGTGCTGCCCAGCGAAATGTTGATCACCTTGGCGCCGTTGTCCACGGCCCAGCGGACGGCCTCGGGAATCTGGTCCTGGTCGCTTTTGCCCGAGGGGTTGGCCGAGCCCAGCCAGGTGGAAACGGACAAAAGCTGGGCCTCCGGCGCCACGCCCATGATCCCGTCCGGCGGAGTGCCGGGCTGCCCGGGACCCGGGCTGGGGCTTGCACTGGCCGGCTGGTGTCCGCGGCCGGCCAGCATGGTGGCCACCAAGGTGCCGTGTTCGGGTTTGGAGCCGACGCTTTTCTGGCCGTCGGGCTGGCCGGAGCCCGAGGCGTCGTAACCGCCGACGACCGCGCCTTTGAGGTCCGGGTGCTGGGCGTCGATGCCGCTGTCAATGACGGCCACCTTGACGCCGGCACCTTTTGACACCTCCCAGGCCTTGGTAATACCGGAGTCTGCCAGCCAGTATTCCTTGTCGCGCCATTCGTCGGCGTTTGCGGCGGGTGCAGTGAAGAGGCCGGCGCACAGGCAGGACGCTGCCAGGAGGACGGCTACGGCGGCGGCCGCCGCACGGGGCAGGAGCGGGATGGAAGCTGGGGTGGAGTGCATGGCCTAACCGATGCTCAGCGCGATGCCGTCGAGGATGTCGTGCTCGCTTGCGGTGGCCGCGGTGATGCGCCCCCCGGTCAGCTCCCCCATCCGTTCCAGGATGCGGCGCCATACCAGTCCCCCGGCGCCGATGACGTCCACGCGTCCCGGGTGCATGTACGGCAGTGCCGCGCGGCGCGCCCGGGTCATGCCCAGCAGGTCGGTGGCGGCGGCGCGGACTTCCCCGATGGGGAGTTCGGCGCCGTGGATTGCGGCGGGGGAATACCCGGGCAGGCGGAGCGCGTGCGCGGTAATGGTGGTGACGGACCCGGCAACACCGACGACGGCGGTGGCGCGTTCCAGCGGTACGTCGCGCCCGGCGCGGGCCATGGCAGCGTCCACGTCGGCTTCCGCGGCAGCGATCTGTTCGGCGGTGGGAGGATCGTTGCGCAGGTGCCGTTCGGTGAGCCGGACACAGCCGATGTCCACGGACTTTGCCGCGGTTACCCCGGCTGCGGTGCCGAGGACGAATTCGGTGCTTCCACCGCCGAGGTCCACCACCAGCACCTGGTGGCCGTCGAGGATGGGCAGGACGCTGCTGGCGCCGGCGAATGACAGTGCCGCTTCCTCGTCCCCCGAGATCACCTCAGGTTCCACTCCCAGCAGGTCCCTGATGCCGTCCACGAAGACGTCCCGGTTGCGCGCATCGCGGCTTGCGGAGGTGGCCACAAAGCGGATCCGCTCCGCGCCGTGCTCCTTAATCAGCCGGGCGTAGTCAGCCGCCGCGGCAAAGGTCCGGTCCAGCGCCTCCGGGGCCAGTTCGCCGGTAGCATCCACGCCCTGGCCCAGCCGGACCACGCGCATCTCCCGGACGACGTCGGTGAGGTTCGCGGCGCCGCTGCTGCGGTCGATGTCCGCAATCAGCAGCCGGATGGAGTTGGTGCCGCAGTCGATGGCGGCCACGCGGGTCATTCGGCGGCCTCTGCGGCGCCGGCGGACTTCCGCACGGGGGCAGGGCGCCCCACGATGTCCGGCAGGCCCTGCGGTCCGTGGCGGCTGAGGTCCCTGGACGGTGCCTCGCCTGTGGTGTCCCAGGCACCGTCGCAGTAGCACCTGTCCGCCGTCCACCATTCGCTGATCATGTCAAGCGCCTGGTCGCCCAGGGGATTGACGCCGCTGCCTGCCGCCAGGGAGTGGCCCACCAGGACGTGCAGGCATTTGACTCGCGTGGGCATCCCGCCGGCGGAGACGCCGTCGATTTCAGGCACAGCGCCGATGCCCGAACGCTCCCCGATGGCCGCACGGGCAGCGAGGTACTCCTCGTGTGCTGAGCGGTAGGCAGCCGCGAGCCCGGCATCGCCTGCCAGTTGTTCATTCATGCTGTTCATGACGCCGGCCGCTTCAAGCCTGGAAACCGCGGACGTGATCACCGGGTGCGTCAGGTAGAAGGTGGTGGGAAAGGGGGTGCCGTTGCTGAGACGCGGGGCGGTGGCAGCCACCAGGGGGTTTCCACAGACGCAGCGCGCCGGAATCTCCACGACGTCGCGGACGGGGCGTCCCAGCTGCCTGCTCAGTACTTCAAGGTCGTGTGCTGTCGGTTGGCGGGATTCGTCCCGGGCGGCTGCCGTGTTGTGTTCCATGTTCGCGGGCCGTCCTTCCTGTGCGGTTCAGTCTGTGGCCGCGCGCCTGATGGACTCCCACAGGGAATCCACCCACGGCAGATCGGCGGGGTCTTGTGCTGCTGCGCCGGCGGGGCTACTGCTTTCTCCGGCCGGCTCATCGCTGCCAAAAACCCAGTAGCCGGTTTCGCCCGGCATAACCATGTTAATGCGGTCGCGGGCCTGCTGTTTGACGTAGTTGGGGTCCTGCCACCGCGAAACCTGCTGCCGGAGGGCATCGCCTTCCGCCTGGCGTGCGGCGATATCGGCATTCAGCGCGTCGATTTCGGCCTTTTTGTCGAAGAAGATCTTCACCGTGGGCGCCAGCATGATGGTGATGGCAATCATCACCACGGCCAGCGCCAGCATGCGGCCGGAGAACGCCTTGGCGGGGACAGGGTGCTGATCCTCATCGCCGTCCCGGACGCTCTTGCCGTCAACGGAACTGCTGCCCTTGCGTGCGGCGGAAGGCCCGGACTTGGCTGCCTGCGATGCCTTCGCCGCGGCCTTGCCCGCAGTTCCACGCCCCGGGTTATCGCCCGCCGGTGCTTTGCCCGTCGTAGCGGCGCCCTTGCCCGGCCGGAAATCCGCCCGGATGACCTCGGCACCGCCGGCGGATCCGTCGTCGGCCGTTTCCTTGGCTGGACGGGCGGGGGCGACCTTGGGAACTTTGGGGCGGCGGGTAGCCATGACACTCCTGAAACGCAGCCTGCCTGGGCAGCCACTATCTGTGCTGGACAAACACTGCTGAAACAAATGCTGCTGGAAACAACAGCGGTGGCTATGGTCTTTCAACCATAGCCACCGCGGATGGGTTTAGGCGGTTACTAGCCCTTGAAACGCGGGAACGCGCTGCGTCCGGCGTAGCGTGCGGCGTCGTCGAGTTCCTCTTCGATGCGCAGCAGCTGGTTGTACTTGGCGACGCGCTCGGAGCGGGCCGGGGCGCCGGTCTTGATCTGGCCGGCGTTGGTGGCCACCGAGATGTCGGCGATGGTGGTGTCCTCGGTTTCGCCGGAGCGGTGCGAGGTGATGGTGGTGTAGCCGGCGCGCTGGGCCAGGCTGACGGCGTCCAGGGTCTCGGTCAGGGAACCGATCTGGTTGACCTTGACCAGCAGGGAGTTGGCGGTCTTGGTGTCGATGCCGCGCTGCAGGATGGAGGGGTTGGTGACGAACAGGTCGTCGCCCACCAGCTGGACCTTGTCGCCGATGGTGTCGGTGAGGGTCTTCCAGCCTTCCCAGTCGTTCTCGTCCAGCGGGTCTTCGATGGAGACCAGCGGGTAGTCGGCCACGAGTTCGGCGTAGTAAGCGCTCATCTCGGTGGCGGAGAGCGCTTTGCCTTCGAACTGGTAGGCGCCGTCCTTGAAGAATTCGGAGGAGGCAACGTCCAGGGCCAGGGCGATGTCCTTGCCCGGGGTGTAGCCGGCGTTCTTGATGGCTTCCTGGATCAGGTCCAGTGCTGCACGGTTGGACGGCAGGTTCGGGGCGAAGCCGCCTTCGTCGCCGAGGCCGGTGGACAGGCCCTTTTCCTTGAGCACGGACTTGAGGTTGTGGTACACCTCGACGCCCCAGCGCAGGCCCTCGGAGAAGGTCTCGGCGCCGATCGGGGCGATCATGAATTCCTGGATGTCGACGTCGGAATCGGCGTGGGATCCACCGTTGAGGATGTTCATCAGCGGCACGGGCAGGACATGCGCGTTGGGGCCGCCCAGGTACTTGTAGAGCGGCAGGTCGGCAGAGGCCGCGGCTGCGTTGGCGACCGCCAGGGAGACGCCCAGGATGGCGTTGGCGCCCAGCTTGCCCTTGTTGGGGGTGCCGTCCAGGTCCAGCATGGCCTGGTCGATGCTGCGCTGGTCGGTGGCGTCGAAGCCGGTCAGGGCGGGGGCAATCTGGTCGATCACGGCGTCGACGGCCTTCTGCACGCCCTTGCCGAGGTAGCGGCCCTTGTCGCCGTCGCGCAGTTCGACGGCCTCGTGCTCGCCGGTGGAAGCGCCGGAGGGAACGGCCGCGCGGCCGATCTGGCCGTCGGAAAGCAGGACTTCAACTTCTACGGTGGGGTTGCCACGGGAATCGAGGATCTCGCGGGCGTGGATGGCATCGATAAGCGCCATGAATTTGCTCCTTATGGGCGATTAACGGGGGGAATCAGGCAAAAAACTCGACGTACTCGTCAGGGACTAGCGTAGTCGAGAGTGGTCCGGGTTACTCAAACCGGCCGGGGCCGTGACGTCATGATGGCGCGTGGCCGCCTTGGTAACGGCGGACCGCGGCACGGAGGGCACGCTCAGCGTCCATGCCGTTGTCACGGGCGGAACGCACGACGGCGAGCAGCAGGTTTCCGAGTTCCTCCTCGCTTTGAGGGACGGCAGCGCCGTCGGGAAGCCCGAGGCCCGCGCGGGCGGCACGGTCCAACGACTTTTGGGCCTTGGCCAGCGCCGGGAGGGCCTCCGGGATGCCCTCAAAGGCGCTGGGCCGCTCCGGGCGTTCGGCCCGCTTGACCTCGTCCCACTTCTGCTCGATCTCCTCAACGGTGGCCGGGAAGCTCTCCTGCAGGGAACCGTCAGGTTGGAACACGTGCGGGTTCCGGCGGATCATTTTGGCAGCCAGGCCGCGCGCCACGTCGTCGAACTTGAACGCACCGCGTTCCTCGGCCAGCCGGGCGTGCAGCACCACCTGGAGCAGGACGTCGCCCAGCTCGCCCTGGAGTTCGGCGTCGGGGTGACCCTCCTCGATGGTTTCGGCCACCTCGTACGCCTCCTCCAGGAGGTACTCCACCAGCGAGGCGTGTGTCAGGGCGCCCATCCAGGGACAGTGCTCACGCAGCTGCCCTATGACAGTGACGAGCCTCCCGACGGGCGCCTGGTCAGCCAAGGTTGGCGTAGGCGTCGTTGATGTATTCCACCAGCGCTTCCTTTTCCTCCAGGGGCAGGAAGGACGCTTCGGCGGCATTGAGGGTCAGCTCCAGCAGGTCGTCGAGGTCATAGTCGAAGGTTTCCACCAGCAGGTTGAACTCGTCGGTCAGGGTGACGCCGCTCATCAGGCGGTTGTCCGTGTTGATGGTGACGTTGAAGCCCAGCTGGTAGAGCATGTCCAGCGGGTGGCTCTCGATGCCCTCACCGAATTCTGCAATCGCGCCGGTCTGGAGGTTTGAGGACGGGCAGATTTCCAGGGCGATGCCGCGGTCGCGGATCCAGCTGGAGAGGTCCCCGAGGGTGACCAGGCCAACGGTGTCCCCGGCTTCCCCGTCGTCGTCGAATTCCACCATGATGTCCTCGGCGATCCGGACGCCGTGGCCCAGGCGGAGGGCGCGGCCGTCCACCAGCGCGGACTGGATGCTCTCCAGCCCGGCCGCCTCGCCGGCGTGAACCGTGGCAGGGAAATTGTGCTGGGCCAGGTAGGTGAAGGCGTCCCTGAAGCGGCTGGGCAGGAAACCGTCCTCGGCCCCGGCGATGTCAAAACCCACTGCGCCCTTGTTGCGGTGGCGGACGGCCAGTTCGGCGATCTCCTGGCCACGGTCGGCGTGCCGCATGGCGGTGATCAGCTGGCCCACCTGGATTTCGCGGCCACTTTCGGACACGGCTTCGACGCCGGCCTCCAGGCCATCCTGAACCGCTTCCACGGCTTCATCAAGGCTCAGGCCCTTCTGGAGGTGCTGCTCGGGGGCCCAACGCACTTCGCCGTACACCACGCCGTCGTCGGCGAGGTCCTCAACGAACTCCTTCGCGACGCGGAACAGACCGTCGTAGGTCTGCATCACGGCAACGGTGTGGTCGAACGTCTCCAGGTAGCGGACCAGGGATCCGGAATCCGCTGACTCCCGGAACCACTGCCCCAGGGCCACCGGGTCGGTCGAGGGGAGCGTGTGGCCTACGGCCTCCGCCAGTTCGATGATGGTGGCCGGACGGAGTCCTCCGTCCAGGTGGTCGTGAAGGGAAACCTTGGGCAGGCTCTTCAGGTCAAAATCGATGGCAGGGGCAGCGTCAACAATAGGCTCAGTCACGTTCCCACCTTAGGGTGGGCCAGAGTTCAAAGCCAGCCGTTCAAAGCCCGGCGCTACTTGGCCGCGGGACCGGCCTCTGCCGACGGCATTACAAGGGCCTGGGTGCCGGGTCGTCCCTCGTGGCCGGAGCCGGAGGTTTCATCGCTCCACCCGTCCGCGTCAGGTGCGTCGTTCCGGCCCAGCCGTTTGTGCCACCAGCGCAGCAGGTGGTCAATGACGATGCCCAGGACAATCGCGAACACGACGGCGATACCCGCGCTCAGCAGTGGGTTGTGGTGCAGCCAGGGGAACGAGCTGGCCAGCACGCCGATGCCAAGGGAGTAGCCCACCCAGGTGACGCAGGCGAAGGCGTCGAAGACGAAGAACCTGCGGTGCGAGAAGCCGGTGCTGCCGGCGACGTAGTTGACCGCCACCCGGCCCCAGGGGATGTAGCGGGCGGTGAAGATCAGTACGGCACCCCGCTTTTCAAGCTCATACCGCGCCCAGGCGAAGACCTTCCGGACTTTGGGCCGGCGCATCCACCCCCACCGGTCCAGGCCAATCTTCCGGCCGAGCATATAGGCCATGTTGTCGCCGCAGATGGCGCCGACCAGGGCCGTCAAGCCCAGGATCCAAAGATTGGGCTCGCCGCTGTGACGGGAAAAAGCCGCCAGCGCAACGATCAGCGTCTCACTGGGGACCACCATGGCGAAGCCGTCCACGAAGAAGAACACCAACAGGACGGGGTAAATCCACCATTGGCCCGCTGCATGGAGCACGGCCTCATTAATAAACTCCACGCGGTGTTGCTCCTGTATAAAAAATGACACAGCCAAAGTGCCGCAGCCAAAGCGGAAATCGTTCCTAAGTGTCCCATGCGGGAGCCGCAATGCGCTACGCCCCGAAGCCCGGAATTACAGGTTAAACGCGCCGGTCAGGCACCGGGTTCCCGGATCCGCTCCACGACGTTGGGTTTGCCCCGGAATTTGTTGATTACCAGGTCCACCACAATGCCCAGGGCCACGGCGCACACGATGGCGATTGCCGCGCCCAGGAGGTGGTTGTCCTCGAACCACTGGCCGAAGAAAAGCCCGATCGCCACCGAGTAGCCGGCCCAGAGGCTGGCCGACAGGATGGTCAGGCCCACGAACCGAAGATGCGGGTAGTGGGTGACGCCGGCGGTCAGGTTGACCGCCACCCGCCCGATAGGGACAAAGCGGGCCACCAGGATCAGCGAGGCGGGACGCTTCCGCAGTTCGCGGCCCGCCCAGCGGAACGCGCTTTGCATCCGCGGGCCGCGCATCCAGGCCCAGCGCCCGGTGCCCACCCGCCGGCCCAGGAGGTAGGCGATGTTGTCACCGGAGAAGGCACCGGCGGCCGCCACCAGGGCCAGGAGCAGCGGGTTGGGCACATCGGCGGTGGCGGCGACGGCTGCAAGGCCCACCACCACGGATTCGCTGGGGACAGGCGGGAAGAAGCCGTCAATGATGCAGCAGGCCAGCACCAGTACCAGCACCCAGGGCTGCCCGGCTGCGGCGAGGATGAAGTCATTGATGGCCTGCATTGGTGCCTATGCTATGCGGTCGATGATGAGCTGCTGGGCAGGCCGCGAACCTTCCGGAGCGATGACCACGGCATGTTCAAGGGCTTCCCTGGCCCGCGCGAACCGCTCAGGGGTGTCCGTGAGCAGGGTCATCAGGGGTTCCCCGGCGCGCACTGTGGCGCCGGGCTTTGCGTGCATGCGCACTCCCGCCCCCGCCTGGACCGCATCCTCCTTGCGGGCACGTCCGGCGCCCAACCGCCAGGCGGCCACCCCTACGGCGAGTGCATCCAGTTCCACCAGCACACCGTCCGCCGGAGCGTAAACGACGTCGGATTCCCTGGCCACCGGCAGCGCGGCCCGGGGGTCGCCTCCCTGGGCGGCGATCATCCGGTTCCAGACGTCCATGGCCCGGCCGTCCTTGAGGGCAGCAGCGGGGTCGGCGTCATGCACTCCTGCGCAGGCGAGCATTTCCTCGGCGAGCCGGACGGTCAGTTCCACAACGTCATCGGGACCGCCGCCCGCCAGCACCTCCACTGATTCCTCCACCTCGATGGCGTTGCCGGCGGTGAGCCCCAGCGGGGTGTTCATGTTGGTCAGCAGCGCCACCGTGTTGACCCCCGCATCCTTGCCCAGCGCCACCATGGTCCCGGCGAGTTCGCGGGCTTTGGCCTCGTCTTTCATGAACGCGCCGCTGCCCACCTTAACGTCCAGGACCAGCGAGCCGGTGCCCTCGGCGATCTTCTTGCTCATGATGGACGACGCGATCAGCGGGATGGCCTCCACGGTGCCGGTCACGTCGCGCAGGGCGTAGAGCTTCTTGTCCGCCGGCGCCAGGCCCGCTCCGGCGGCGCAGATCACAGCCCCCACGTCCTGGAGCTGGGCCAGGATCTCGTCATTGGAGAGGTTGGCCCGCCACCCGGGAATGGATTCCAGCTTGTCCAGGGTTCCGCCGGTGTGCCCCAGACCACGGCCTGACAGCTGCGGAACGGCCACGCCGAACACTGCGACGAGCGGGGCCAGCGGCAGGGTGATCTTGTCCCCCACACCGCCCGTTGAATGCTTGTCCGTGGTGTACTTCAGGCCGCCATCGGGGCGCCGGAGGCTGGAGAAATCCATCCGTTCGCCGGAGGCAATCATTGCGGCGGTCCACCGGGCAATTTCGGCACGGTCCATGCCGTTGAGCAGAATGGCCATGTTGAGGGCTGCCATCTGTTCATCCGCGATCGCTCCGCGGGTGTAGGCATCGATGGTCCAGTCGATCTGTTCGGGGCTCAGCGTTCCCTTGTCCCGCTTGGTGCGGATGATGTCAACGGCGTCGAACGCCTCAGTCCTGCTCTCGGTCACCGGGTCTCCTCCAGGTGTTCGGGACCAAAGGCGTCGGGCAGCACCTGGTCCATGGTTTTGATGCCCTGGGCAGTCATGAGCTGCATATCCGGGGCGCGGAATTCGTACAACAGCTGCCGGCACCGGCCGCAGGGCATGAGGATGTTCCCCGCCCCGTCAACGCAGTAGAACGCTCGGAGCAGGCCGCCGCCGGTCATGTGCAGGTTTCCCACCAGGGCGCATTCCGCGCAGAGCGTCAGCCCGTAGCTGGCGTTCTCCACGTTGCAGCCGCTGACAATCCGGCCATCCCCGGTCAGGGCCGCGGCTCCCACCGGGAACTTCGAGTACGGGGCGTAGGCGTTCTTCATGGCGGCGACTGCGGCCGCCTCCAGGGCGGCCCAGTCCACCGGCTGCGTGCCGGCCATGGCTGTCATCCCTTGACGTAGGGGATGCCGCTGGCGGCCGGGCCCCTGGATTTGCCTACCAGGCCGGCGACGGCGAGGACGGTCACCAGGTAGGGCAGCATGGCCATGAACTGGCTGGGCACCGGGGTGCCGATGATGGTCACGATGCTCTGCAGGTTGTCGGCGAAACCGAACAGGAGTGCCGCGAAGAAGGCGCCCACCGGGTTCCAGCGGCCAAAGATGAGGGCGGCCAGCGCGATGAAGCCGCGGCCGCCGGAAATCTCCTTGGTGAAGCTGTCGATCGCTACCAGGGTGAAGAAGGAGCCGCCAATTCCGGCGACGGCACCGCCCAGGGTCACGTTCCAGAACCGCGTGGCGTTGACGTTGATGCCAAGGGTGTCTGCGGCTTGGGGGTGCTCCCCCACTGCCCGGACGCGCAGGCCCCACCTGGTCTTGAACAGGCCTACCCAAACCACCGCGACGGCCACATACATGAGGTAGCCCACCAGCGACTGCCGGAACAGGATGGGGCCGATGATGGGGATGCTGGAGAGGATGGGGATGTCGATGACGTCCAGCCCCGGCGGTGAGTTGAACTGGGCTTTGTTGGCCTGCATCACGGTGCTGAAGAGGAAGCCCGTCACCCCGGAGACCAGGACGTTCAGGACGACGCCAACGATGATCTGGTTCACCAGGTACTTGATGCTGAACAGCGCCAGGACCATGGACACGACCGCCCCGGCAATGGCCGCGGCCAGCAGCCCGATGAAGGCGTTCTTTGTCATGCTGGCAACGATGGCTGCGGTGAATGCGCCGCCCAGGAGCTGTCCTTCAATGGCGATGTTGACCACGCCCACCCGCTCGCACAGGACACCGGACAATGAACCGAACACGAGCGGAACCGCAAGCGTGACGGACCCGGCGATGAGCCCCGCCAGCGAGATGGCGGGGGTGCGGGCCCCGCCCACCACCCAAATAAGGAAGGCCGCCACGAAGATCACGATGAAGGTGACCGCCAACCAGCCCGGAGCCGGCTGGTTCTTGGTCTTCAGGTAGACGGCGTATCCTGCCAGCGCCATGAGCACTACCGACAGTACGATGCCGCCGGCAAACGCATTGATCTCCAATGCAGGCAGCTGGAAGAAGTCGCCGCCGGTGGAGATGCCAAAGCTGGCCGTCTGGCTGGGCGCCAGGAATCCGAAGAACACCAGGGAGACCAGGGCGAAGACAGCGAGCAGGACGGGAGTCTTCCAGCTGACGGGTTTGCCGGCCGGCGCTGCGGAAGGGGCGTCCGCCTTGGGCCCTCCGGGCTGGGGTTTGCCCGGCCTGGACGATGAAACTGTTGTGCTCATGCGGCACCTCCGGTAGTGGCTGCCTGCCCGGACTTGGCTGCGCGCGCGGGCTTCCTGCGCCGCGGGTTCAGTCCAAAGACGGCCCGCACCAGCGGCGGCGCGGCAATGAAAAGGACAATCAGGGACTGGACCACCAGGACGATGTCGATGGGGGTGCCGGTCTGGATCTGCATCTGGACCGCCCCGGCGCGGAAGGCGCCGAACAGCAGGCCGGCAGCGAAGGTGCCCCACGGCGTCGAACGTCCCAGCAAGGCGACCGTGATGGCGTCAAAGCCGTACGTGGCGGCGACTCCGTCCGTGAGCACCTTCTCCGTGCCCGCGACCTGGGCCACGCCTGACATGCCTGCGAGCCCGCCGGCGATGGCCATGACCAGGATGGTGGAGCGGGAGACGTTGATGCCGGCGGTCTGGGCTGCCTTGGGGTTGGCGCCCACGGCACGGAACTCGAAGCCCACCGTGGACCGGTTGAGGAGCCACCACACCAGGACTGTGGCCGCGATGGCCAGAATGAAGCCCAGGTGCAGCCGGTACTGGCTGCCCAGGATCTGGGGGTAGACAGCGCTGGGATCCAGGATGGGCGAAATGGGGTTCGACTCCCCCGGCCGCTGGAACGCCGGGGTATTCAGCAGGTAGCGCAGGAAGTACAGCGCGATGTAGTTGAACATAATGGTCAGGATGACTTCGTGGGCTCCGGTGCGGGCCTTCAGCAGGCCGGCGAGGCCGCCCCAGAGGGCGCCGCCAATGATGCCGGCCACCAGCACCAGCAGCAGGTGCAGGCCGAACGGCAGGTGCAGGGCGAAGCCCACCCAGGCCGCCAGGATGCCGGCCACGATGATCTGCCCCTGGGCGCCGATGTTGAAGAGCCCGGCCCGGAACGCCAGCGCCACGCCCAGGCCGGCCGTGATGAGCGGCGTGGCGATGGTGAGGGTCTCCATGAAGGGTGCGAACTGTGCGGCCAGCCCATTGCCGCGGGGGTTGAACACCGAGCCTTGGAACAGCGCTATGTAGGAGCGCGTGGCAGCATTCCATACGGCCGTCAGCATGTCGGTGGGCCGGGCGAAGAAGTAGCCGGCGGTGGTGGCCACCTGCTTGTCGGTGCTCGCGATGAGCATGCCGCCAATGATCAGCGCCAGCAGCACTGCCAGCACGGACACCATGCCGCTTCCGGTGAAGATCCTGCGCAGGACGGTGTCGGAGCCGCCGGGAAGCAGTCCGCTTTGGGCCGTGGCTGGAACAGCCGAGGGCTGCATCGCCCCGCCGGCGGTGTCGACGGCCACTACTGCGGCCGATTCCTCCGCAGCATCCTGGCCGGCGGCAGACCCGGCGCCGGGCTGTTCGTTGTCGACGTGCCGGCTTTCGTCTGCGTGTTTGGGGGAAGGCTGGTCAGGCATGGTCGGCTCCCTCGGCGTTGGAGGTGGCGGCCGGGGTGCCGGCCTGCGGGGTGTGTGCGTGTTCTTCCGGCGGGATGCCAGCCATCATGAGGCCAAGGACGTCCCGGCTGGTTCCGGCGGGGACAGTGCCCACCAGCTTGCCTTTGTAGAGCACCGCAATGCGGTCCGCCAGTTCCATGACTTCGTCCAGTTCGGTGGAAATGATCATCACCGGGGTCCCTTGGTCACGCTCCGCGACAATCCGCCGGTGCAGGAACTCGATGGAACCCACGTCCACGCCGCGGGTGGGCTGGGAGGCGATGAACAGGCGCAGTGGACGGGAAAGTTCGCGGGCCATCACAAGTTTTTGCTGGTTGCCGCCGGACAGGGTCCCGGCGGCGGCTGCGGCGGAGGGTGTGCGGACATCGAATTCGCCGATGCGCGCCTTGGCATTCTCCATGATTTTCGCAGGGCTCATGCTGATCCCCTTGGCGAAGGGCGGCTTGTCATAAAGATCAAGGATCAGGTTCTCCGCCACGGAGAAGGTGCCCACCAGCCCGTCCACCTTGCGGTCTTCGGGAACGAACCCGACGCCGGCCTGCAGGACTTCCTTGACGGACCGGCCCACGAGCTCCTTGCCGTCCAGGACAATGGAACCGGTGACCCGCTCCTGCAGGCCCAGGATCGCTTCGGTGAGTTCGGTTTGCCCGTTGCCCTGGACGCCGGCAACGGCCAGGATCTCGCCGCGCTTGATGTGGAAGCTGAGATGGTCCACGACGTGCTGGCCGTTGGGCGCGATGACGGTGAGGTCGCGGACTTCGAAGGTGGTGTCCTTGGGCTGGGCCGGAGCCTTGTCCAGGGTCAGGCTTACGGCACGGCCCACCATCATCGAGGCAAGTTCGGTGGTGGAGGCGGCGGGATCGGCCGTGCCCACTACCTTGCCCCGCCGGATCACGGTGATGGTGTCCGAGACTTCCTTGACCTCGCGGAGCTTGTGCGAAATGAAGACGATGGAGGTTCCGCGCGACTTCAGCTGGCGCATGATATCCAGGAGCTCGTCGGTCTCCTGCGGAGTCAGCACGGCGGTGGGCTCATCCAGGATCAGCACCTTGGCGTTGCGGACCAGTGCCTTGATGATCTCCACCCGTTGCTGCACGCCCACCGGCAGGTCCTCCACCAGGGCGTCCGGGTCCACATCGAAGCCGTATTGGTCCGAGATTTCCTTGATGCGCTGCCGGGTCTGGTCCAGGTTGAGGAACCCGGCCGCCTTGGTGGGTTCGGCGCCCAGCGCAACATTCTCTGCCACGGTGAAGACCGGCACCAGCATGAAGTGCTGGTGCACCATGCCGATCCCTGCCGCCATTGCATCGCCCGGGCCCCGGAACGTGACGGGCTTGTCATCGATGAGGATTTCGCCTTCGGAAGGCTCATACAGCCCGTAGAGCACATTCATCAGGGTGGATTTCCCCGCCCCGTTTTCACCAAGGAGGCAGTGGATCTGTCCCGGCTCAACCACCACGTCTATGTGGTCGTTGGCCAGGAGCGTGCCAAAACGTTTGGTGATCCCTCTGAGTTCAAGTTTCAAAACTCTGACCAATCTCGAAGCGTCCGGTGATCGACCGGACGGGATATATGGCTGCAGCACCAGCCTAGTGGCTGCAGTCCCGGGAGGAGCCGGCCGGGCGCTGTAAACGTTCGGCCAGCAAAAAGCGCCACCGGCCGGCCAGTGGGTGACGGACCGGCGGTGGCGCTTCCTGTGGTGGATCAGGCCTTGGGGCTGGCTGCGGACTCGACCTTCAGCTTGCCGTCGACGATGTCCTTCTTGATCTTCTCGAGGTCGGACTTCACGTCGGCGGGGACCTGGGAGTCGAGGTCGTGGAAGGGTGCCAGCTGCACGCCGTCGTTGGCAAGGGTGCCAACGTACGGGGTGTTGTTGAACTTGCCGTCCTTGTCCTCGGTGACAACGGTCTCCACGGCCTCGCCCATCTGCTTCATGACAGAGGAGAGCATGATGCCCTTGTAGTCCGGGGCGGTGAGGTAGCCGTCCGAGTCAACCCAGATCAGCTTGACGTCCTTGCCGGCAGCCTTGGCCTCGTTAAGCGCGGCTCCGGCGCCCTTGCCCACGGGACCGGCCACGGGCATGACGATGTCCGCACCCTGGTCCAGGAAGTTCTTGGTCAGCTGCTTGCCCACGTCCTGCTTTTCGAAGTCGCCGGTGAAGCTGCCGTCCTGGGCATCCTTGTTCCAGCCGAGCAGCTTGACGTTCTTGCCCTTCTGCTGGTTGTAGTACTTCACGCCGTCGGCGTAGCCGTCCATGAAGATGGTCACGGTGGGGATCTTGATGCCGCCGAAGGTGGCCACGGTGCCGGTCTTGGTGGTTCCTGCAGCCAGGTAGCCGGCGAGGAAGGCCGCCTGCGCGGTGTCGTAGATGATCGGCTTGACGTTGCTGATGGGCTTGTCGTAGCCAAAGTCGATGATGGCGAAGTGCTTGTCCGGGTTGGCGGTGGCCTGGGCCTTGGTGGCGTCGCCGAGCAGGAAGCCCACCGTGATGGTCAGGTTGCAGCCGGCCGTGACCATGGCCCGCAGGTTGGGTTCGAAGTCGTTATTGGTCTTCGACTCGATCTGGTTGACCTTGATGCCAAGGTCCTTCTCGGTCTTCTTCAGGCCCTCGTAGGAGGACTGGTTGAAGGACTGGTCGTCGAATCCACCGGAGTCCGACACGATGCAGCCCGTGTAGTCGCTGGCACCTGCGGATGAGGTGCTTCCGGCTTCGGGGGCTGCACCGCAGGCGGTGAGCACAAGCGCGGACGCACCGAGGGTGGCCACTCCGGCCATTGAACCGCGCTTGAAGCTGGCACGCAGTGATTTCTTCAATTTTCCTCCAGGGATGATGCGAGTGGCGCTACGGGCTGGAATTCAATGAGTGTCCGTTTCGGCGCTGAAATTCTGTTTTCACTGAAGGCACGCAGCACTGCGCCGGAGCGCACTGATGGCACTTACTTTAGTGGTCTGCGCCACGTCCCCATAGCACGCCAGGAGCCCATCCGGGAGATTGTTTACAAGTTGTTACCAAGCAGTAGGGACACCGCGGATGCGGTGTCCCTACTGCTTGTGCGTGATGGTGGCGGCTACAGCCGGACGAGCATTTTCCCGGTGTTTGCACCGTCCAGGAGGTCCATGAAGGCCTGCGGCGCGTTCTCCAGTCCGTCAACGATGGTCTCGTCGTAGCGCACGGTCCCGTCCGCCAGCCAGCCGGCCATCTTCTCCGCAAACTCCGCCGCGTGCTGGCGCTGCCCGCCCACCAGGAAGCCCCGGAGGGTGAGCTGCTTCCCGATAGCCTGCATCAGGTTGTGGGGTGCAGGAGTGGGTTCGGTTGAGTTGTACTGCGCGATGGCGCCGCACATTGCCACCCGGCCGCCCACGTTGAGGACCGACAGGGCTGCCTCGAGGTGCTCGCCGCCCACATTGTCGAAGTAGACGTCAATGCCGGCCGGGCCGGCCGCCTTTTCCAGTTGCCCGACAACGGGACCGTCATGATAGTCGAACGCGGCGTCGAAACCGAGCTCCAGGAGCCGGGCCACCTTGGCGGGCGAGCCGGCCGAGCCGATGACCCGGGAGGCGCCCATGGCTTTGGCGATCTGTCCCACCAGCGAGCCCACGGCACCCGCCGCGCCCGAAACGAACACGGCGTCGCCCGGCTTGAATTCGGCAACCTTCAACAGACCGGTGTAGGCCGTCAGCCCGGTCATGCCCAGGGCACCCAGGAAAGCGGACGCCGGGGCCAGGTCAGTGCGGGCGGGGGTGGCAGAAGCGCCGTCGACCACCGCATACTCGCGCCAGCCAAGCGGATGCACGACGACGTCGCCCTCCTGGTGTGCGGACGACCGGGACGCCATCACCTCGCCCACCGCCCCGCCGTCGAGCGCCTTGCCCACGGCGAAGGGCGCCGAGTAGGACTTGACGTCATTCATCCTGCCCCGCATGTACGGGTCTACGGAGATGAAGAGGTTCCGCACCAGGATCTGGCCGTCTTTGAGTGCGGGCAGCGGAGAATCGGCAAGTTCGAAGTTCTCATTGGACGGGCGTCCCTCGGGACGCGAAGCCAACCGGATTTCGCGGGTGGTGGTTGCAAGGGCTGTGCTCATGCTGCGTACTCCAGGATCTTGAGGTCGACGTTGATGTTGCCGCGGGTGGCGTTGGAATAGGGGCAGACCTGGTGCGCCTTGGCCACAAGGTCTTCCGCCGTGGCGAGGTCCAGGGCGGGCAGGGCGATTTCCAGTTCGGCGGCCAGCCCGAAGCCGGCTCCGCCGTCCAGCTGCCCCAGGTGGATTTTCGCTGCCACTGCCGAGTCCGTCAGGTCAGCGCCTGCCTTGCGGCCGACCAGGCGCAGTGCGGAATGGAAGCAGGCGGCATACCCGGCGGCGAAAAGCTGTTCGGGGTTGGTGCCGTGGCCGCTGCCGCCGAGTTCGACCGGGCTGGCGAGATCCACTGCGAGCCTGCCGTCGTTGCTGCGTGCAGCGCCGTCGCGCCCTTCGCCCGAGGCCAGCGCCTCGGCGGTGTAGAGAGTCTTCACGAAAAAAATCCGTCCTGTAGATGGGAGGTGCAGTATTCGGGTTCACAGCGATTCATGCAGGGCAGCCGTGAGCTTGCCCAGAGTGGTCCGCAGCTGTTCGAGTTCGTCCAGCGAAAGTCCTGCGGCATCGGCCAGCCGCTGCGGAATGGCGCTGGCCGCGCCGCTGAGGTTCCGCCCGGCATCCGTCAGGTAGATGGCGACGCGGCGTTCGTCCTCGCCGGACCGCCGCCGTTCCACCAGCCCCAGGGCTTCCAGGCGCTTAAGGAGCGGCGAGAGGGTGCCGGAGTCGAGGCCAAGTTCCCCGCCGAGTTCCTTCACGCCCCGGGGTTCGCTTTCCCACAGGACCAGCATCACCAGGTACTGCGGGTAGGTGAGCCCCAGTTGGTCCAGCACGGGCCGGTAGACGGCGGTGGCGGCACGGGAAGCTGAGTACAGGGCAAAACAAACTTGCCGGTCCAGGCGGGGTGCTTCGGTCATACAGAAACGATAGCCCACAATTAAGTTGTGCACAACTTACTGCAGGTGGGGCAGCCCCTGTTGCGCCGCCGTCGGCATGCGAACGACGGCGGCAGGGCACCTTTCCGGCCGGGCTCTGCCAGGCGCGCCCCCAGGCCAAAGAGGTTACGGAAGCGGTGCCTGCTCGAGGTCCCGGATGGTCCGCAGCGCCGCTGCGGTGAGGACCCGGATGCCCAGGCCAAGGGCGCGCTCGTCCAGGATGTAATCGCCGCGGTGGAGGTCGTAGTCCTCACCGCCCGGCGTCTTGGTGCCCAGGCGCATCATGGCTCCCGGCAGTTCCGCCAGGAACCAGGCAAAATCCTCGCCGCCCATGGACTGCGGCGTCAGCACCACGGCGCTCTCGCCGATTTCGGCCCGGGCGGCAGCTTCGATGATGGCTGTCTCGTGTTCCGAGTTCACCACCGGCGGCACTCCCCTGGTGTGCTCCAGGTGGACGTCCACGCCGTACGGTGCGGCCACCTGGTGGACCACTTCGTCAAGGAGTTCGCCGGCAGCGTGCCAGGCGTCGCGGTCCAGGCAGCGCATGGTCCCGGCCATGTAGCCGCTGCCGGGAATCGCATTGGGTGCCGAGCCTGCGGTGATCTGGCCCCACACCACGGAGACGCCGCTGCGGACGTCCACCCGGCGGGACAGCACGGCCGGTACGTTCACGGCGATCTGGGCCAGCGCGAACACCAGATCCTCGGTGAGGTGCGGGCGCGACGTGTGGCCGCCACGGCCGGAGAGTTCGATCCGGATGGTGTCCGAAGCCGAGGTAATGGCACCAATCCGCGTTCCCACCTTGCCCACCTCAATCCGGGGGTCGCAATGCAGGGCCAGGATCCGGGGGACGCCCTCCAGGACGCCCTGTTCGATGCAGGCGTGCGCGCCGCCGGGCATCGTTTCCTCGGCAGGCTGGAAGATGATCCGGACGGTGGCCCCGAGGGGTGCCTCCTGGTGCATCCGGTTCAATACCAGGGCGATGCCCAGCATGGTGGTGGTGTGCACGTCATGGCCACAGGCGTGCGTGACGCCGTGATTCTTCGACGCGAACGGCAGGCCCGTCTCCTCGATGATGGGCAGGGCGTCAATGTCGCCGCGCAGCGCCGTGGCGATGGGACCTTCGCCCACGTCCACGGTCAGCCCGGTGCCTTCCAGGCGGCGGGGACTTAGGCCGGCGGCTTCGAGCCGCTCGGCAAGCTTGTCCGTGGTGCGGAACTCCTTGAAGGACAGCTCCGGGTGCGCATGCAGGTCCCGCCGGAATTCGATCAGTTCCGGCAAAAGCGGTTCGAGCCAGGGAGCCACCAGGGCGGTGGGCTCGGCTTCAGTAGTGTAGTTGCGCACTGTTTCACTCTAGCGAGGGTGCCGGCTTTAGTGCCCATTCACTGACGCCTCATTACATTCCGGAGACTGCCGGCACCGGTGGCGCCGGCAGGTTCCGGGTCAGAGGACGTCCGTGTCGCCGCTTGCCTTAAGTGCGTCGACGGCAGCCTTGACGCGCTGGGAATTGGCCATGGTGGTCACCAGCAAAGCGTCCGGGGTATCCACGATGACCACGTCCTGGATGCCGATCAGGGCGATCACGCGCTTGGTGTCGGTAACCACAACGCCGCTTGAGTTCTCGGTGAACACGCGGGCACCTTCGCCGAGGACGGTGACGTCGTCCACTTCCTTGGCACTGTTGAGGCGGCCAACGGAGGCGAAGTCGCCAACATCGTCCCAGCGGAAAGTTCCGGGAACGACGGCGACGTCCCCGGCTTCGGCGGCGGGCTCGGCCACTGCGTAGTCGATGGCGATCTTCGGCAGGGTGGGCCAGATGCGTGCCGTGACCTCGTCGCGCTGGGGGGTGTCCCACGCCCGGGCGATTTCCTGCAGCCCCTGGAACAGTTCGGGCTGGTTCGCCTCAAGGTGCTTGAGCATCAACGCCACCGGTGCCACGAACATGCCGGCGTTCCACACGTAGTCGCCACTGTCCACGTACTGCTGGGCCACCACTTCGTCCGGCTTTTCGACGAACTCCACCACGTCGTGGGCGCTGGGCGCGCCTTCAATGTGCAGGGCCTTGCCGGAGCGGATGTAGCCGAAGCCGGTGGACGGGTGCGTGGGCTTGATGCCGATGGTGACGATCTTGCCGGTGGCAGCGGTGTGGATGGCTTCGCGGACGGCCTGCTGGAACAGATCATCCGGGCTGATCACCTGGTCGGCTGCGAAGGAACCCATGATGGTGTCGGGATCGCGCTCGTGCAGGATCGCCGCCGCAAGGCCGATGGCGGCAGCGGAGTCCTTTGGCTCCGACTCGAGGACAAGGTCGGCGTCCTGCACCTCGGGCAGCTGGCGGCATACGGCGTCGCGGTGCGCCCGGCCGGTCACCACCAGCATTCGGTTGCCCGCCAAAGGGTGCAGCCGGTCATAGGTGGCGCGCAGCAACGTGCTGCCCGATCCCGTGAGATCGTGAAGGAACTTGGGAGCTGCTGCACGTGACAGGGGCCAGAGGCGGGTCCCCACTCCGCCTGCCGGAATCACCGCGATGAAGCGGTCAAGGGGTGAAGCCGGGCTTGTCACTTTGTCTGTACTCATCACGGCTACTTTAGCGGAACGGCCCCAACCGGCTCCTTTGGCGACACATCAGACCTGTGTTTTGCGGCGCCGTCGTACCCAAAAGCCTGCAGGGATGTGGCGTTCGTCTCATTTCCCCGGAAAATCCGCTCCAGTACTGGGCACCAAGAATCTCCGAAATTGAATAAGCTGTTAGCGGAGCCTAGATTTAGGCCTGAGCTACGAGTGCTCTCGCAGCAGGCGTTCCCCCCGCATGGATCTCATGCCAGCGCCGCTGTGTTGCAGGGAGGTTTATCAGTGCCGACAAAACCAGCTGGCACCTTGTACCGCGGCCGTGAAGGCATGTGGTCCTGGGTAGGACACCGCATTACCGGTGTAGTGATCTTTTTCTTCTTGTTGGTCCACGTCCTGGACACCTCCTTGGTGCGTGTGTCACCGGAGGCCTACACCGCTGTGATCGGCGCCTACAAGAACCCCCTGATGGCGCTGGGCGAGACCGGCCTTGTTGCCGCGATCGTGTTCCACGCCTTCAACGGCCTGCGGATCATTGCGGTCGACTTCTGGAAGAAGGGCGCAAAGTACCAGCGGCAGATGCTGTGGGCAGTCCTGGCCCTTTGGGTCGTGACCATGGTCGCCTTCTCCATCCGCCACCTGTCCCTCGCCCTCGGAGGTCACTAAGCCATGACTGCAACGATCGAGAGCCCCCGCAGCGGGCGGATCGCCCCCCAGTACCGCCGCAGCAGCGGCTCACGGGGCAACTTCGAGATGATCGCCTGGCTGTTCATGCGTCTCTCCGGCGTAGTACTGGTGGTCCTCATCTTCGGCCACCTGTTCGTGAACCTCATGGTGGGCGAAGGCATCCACGCCATTGACTTCGGCTTCGTGGCCGGCAAGTGGGCAGACCCGTTCTGGCAGTTCTGGGACCTGGCCATGCTCTGGCTGGCAATGCTGCACGGCACCAACGGCGTCCGGACCATCATCAACGACTACGCAGAGAAGACGTCCACCCGCCGCTGGCTGAAGACCGTCCTCTACGCGGCCGCCGTCGTCATCATCCTCCTCGGCACGCTGGTCATCTTCACCTTCAACCCGTGCCCCGTGGTGAACGGCGTTGCCCTTCCGGGTGGATTCTGCCCTGCCTAGAACTGGCACAACCCCGGGCCCGCGGGCTTTTCCGCGGGCCCTGTTTTGCGGAGCAGGCAAAGCCGCCCCGTTGTTTTATAGCGAATTTTGAGAGAAAGAGCGTCTGGTATGCAGGTCCATAAGTACGACGTCGTCATCGTCGGTGCCGGTGGCGCTGGCATGCGCGCCGCGATCGAGTCCGGTCAGCGCGCGCGCACAGCAGTACTGACCAAGCTCTACCCCACCCGCTCGCACACAGGTGCGGCCCAGGGTGGCATGTGCGCAGCCCTTGCCAATGTCGAGGAAGACAACTGGGAATGGCACACGTTCGACACCGTCAAGGGCGGCGACTACCTGGTTGACCAGGACGCCGCGGAGGTCATGGCCAAGGAAGCCATCGACGCCGTGCTGGACCTGGAAAAGATGGGCCTGCCCTTCAACCGCACCCCCGAGGGCCGCATCGACCAGCGGCGCTTCGGTGGCCACACCCGCGACCACGGCAAGGCTCCGGTCCGCCGTGCATGCTACGCCGCGGACCGCACCGGCCACATGATCCTGCAGACCCTGTACCAAAACTGCGTCAAGCACAACGTTGAGTTCTACAACGAGTACTACGTTTTGGACCTGCTGACGGTCGAAGAGGATGCTGTCCGCGAAGACGGGACGCCCTACAAGCAGAAGCGCGTGGCCGGCGTCGTCTCCTACGATCTCGCCTCCGGTGAACTGCACGTGTTCCAGGCCAAGTCCGTGGTGTTCGCCTCCGGTGGCGCCGGCAAGGTCTTCAAGACCACGTCCAACGCCCACACCCTGACCGGTGACGGCATGGGCATCGCCTTCCGCCGCGGCATCCCCCTGGAGGACATGGAGTTCTTCCAGTTCCACCCCACCGGCCTGGCCGGGCTGGGCATCCTGCTGTCCGAGGCCGCCCGCGGTGAAGGTGCCATCCTCCGCAACTCGGAGGGTGAGCGCTTCATGGAGCGCTACGCCCCCACCATCAAGGACCTGGCACCGCGCGACATCGTGGCCCGCTCCATGGCCAACGAAGTCCGCGAAGGCCGCGGCTGCGGCCCGAACAAGGACTACGTCCTCCTGGACCTGACCCACCTGGAGCCGGCGCACATCGATGCGAAGCTGCCGGACATCACCGAGTTCGCCCGCACCTACCTGGGCGTGGAACCGTACACCGAGCCGGTGCCCGTGTTCCCCACCGCGCACTACGCGATGGGCGGCATCCCCACGAACATCGAAACCGAAGTGCTCCAGGACAACGACACCGTGGTCCCCGGGCTCTACGCCGCCGGCGAGGTGGCCTGCGTGTCCGTCCACGGTTCCAACCGCCTGGGCACCAACTCGCTCCTGGACATCAACGTGTTCGGCAAGCGTGCCGGCATCGCTGCCGCGGAATACGCCAAGACCGCCCAGTTCGTGGAACTGCCGGAGAACCCGCTGGCCTACACCACCGAACTGCTGGACATTGCCCGCAACGGCACCGGCGACGAAAAGGTGGCGCAGATCCGCAAGGAACTGCAGGACACGATGGACGCCAACATGCAGGTATTCCGTACGGCGGACACCCTGAACCAGGTGCTGCGCGACATCGCATCCTTCGAGGAGCGGTACAAGCGCATCAACGTCCAGGACAAGGGCAAGCGCTTCAACCTGGACCTGCTCGAGGCCGTTGAGCTCGGCTTCCTGCTGGAACTGGCCAAGGTCATGACCGTGGCCGCCCTGCACCGTGAGGAATCCCGCGGCGGACACTTCCGCGAGGACTTCCCCGAGCGTGACGACGAGAAATTCATGAAGCACTCCATGGCGTACAAGGATGACCATGCGCCGGCTGACGGATCGGCGGAGTCAATCGCCGGTATCCGCCTCGCCACCAAGCCGGTTGTCTTTACCCGCTACGAGCCGATGGTGAGGAAGTACTAAGATGACCGCTGAAATCGCTGAGCCAGCCTCAAAGGTTGAACTTCCTGCCGGCGTTGGCGGGGGCGGGGAAATCCCCACGTTCGACGTCCACATGCGGGTCCGCAGGTACAACCCGGAGGTTTCCGAGGAAGCCACCTGGGATGATTTCCACCTGACCATGTACGGCACGGACCGTGTCCTGGATGCCCTGCACAAGGTGAAGTGGGAGATGGACGGCACCCTGTCCTTCCGCCGCTCCTGCGCCCACGGTGTGTGCGGCTCTGACGCCATGCGCATCAACGGCCGCAACCGCCTTGCCTGCAAAACGCTGCTGAAGGACCTGGACACGTCCAAGCCCATCACCGTGGAGCCCATCAAGGGTCTGCCGGTGGAGAAGGACCTGATCGTGGACATGGAGCCCTTCTTCCAGTCGTACCGCGAAGTCATGCCCTTCCTGATCAACAAGGGCCACGAGCCCACCCGGGAACGCCTCCAGTCCGCGGAGGACCGGGAGCGCTTTGACGACACCACCAAGTGCATCCTCTGCGCCGCGTGCACGTCCTCCTGCCCCGTGTTCTGGACGGATGGGCAGTACTTCGGCCCCGCCGCGATCGTCAACGCACACCGCTTCATCTTCGATTCCCGTGATGATGCCGGCGACATGCGCCTGGAGATCCTCAACGACAAGGAAGGCGTGTGGCGCTGCCGCACCACCTTCAACTGCTCCGAGGCATGCCCCCGCGGCATCCAGGTCACGCAGGCCATTGCGGAAGTCAAGCAGGCCATCCTGGCCCGCAAGATCTAGGCTCGTTCACCAACAGATATAACGGCCGACGGCGTCGCTCACCACACGTGGTGGGGGCGCCGTCGTCGTTTCAGCAGAAAGGGGTCCTCCTTGTCCCGCTCCGAAAAAGTGTCCTTTGCCGGTTCCACCGGCGAGATGCTGTCCGGCATCATTGACGTCCCGGAGGGCCCCGTCAAGGGCTGGGGTGTCTTCTCGCACGGTTTCACGCTGGGCAAGGACAGCCCCTCCGCAGCGCGGATGTGCAAGGCGCTGGCGGACAGCGGCATCGGCATGCTTCGTTTCGACAACCTGGGCCTGGGCGGCTCCGCCGGGGAATGGTCCGCGGGCTCCTTCAGTCACAAGGTGGCAGACACGGTGAAGGCCGCGGAGTTCATGCGCAGTCAGGGCAAGGAGATCTCCCTGCTGGTGGGCCACTCGTTCGGCGGCGCCGCGGTTCTTGCCGCAGCGCGGGAGATTCCGGAGCTCGACGCCGTTGCCACCGTGGGAGCGCCCTTTTCCCCCAAGCATGTGGCCCACGTTTTCGATGCCGCGCTGGACAGGATCCTGAGCGAGGGCAGCGCCGAAGTTGACCTCGGAGGCAAGCGGGTGGAGATCCGCCGGCACTTCGTGGAGGACCTGGAGAACGCGGACCTGACGGACTGCATCAAGCAGCTGCACAAGCCCCTGATGGTGCTGCACTCCCCCACCGACAACACCGTGGGAATCGAGAATGCCAGCACCATCTTCCAGACGGCCAGGCATCCGAGGAACTTCGTGTCCCTTGAGGGCAGCGACCACCTGCTCACCGGCAAGGGCCAGGCCGCACGGGCGGCCAGGATCATCGCCGCCTGGGCGGACCAGTACCTCGACGCCGCACCTGCCTGACCCTCCCCGGCCAGTTTGGCCGGCCCTACTTGCCGATAGCCGCCTTGCTCTCGCTGATCCACTGTTCGGCTGCCTTGTCCGGCGTGACCCGCTTGAAAAGGACGTCCGTGTTGATCCGGGCGGTGATCTCCGAGACGGCGGTTGACCCGGTGGGGCCGATGTACGTTGGGGCGAAATCCATCTTGCCGATCTGGTTGATGTACTCCGCCTCCACCTTGCCCTGAGGGGTGAGCATGTCCTGGATGGCGGCGCGCATGTCGGAGTTGCCAGGGATGCCCCGGTCGCTCTGGATGATCCTGGCCGCGGCCGGGTTGTTGACCAGGAAGTTCACGAGCTTGGCGGCAGCGTCCGTGTGCTTGCTGCGTGCGGAGATGGTGTAGAACTGCGAGGACTGCAGCCAAATCCCCGGGGTGGGCTTCTCCCCCGGTAGCTTGAGCAGTTTCAGGTCTGCGCCGGAGGCTTTGCTGAGGGCGGTCAGCGAATTGCTCCACGTGAGCATCATTGCGGCCTTGCCCATGCCCATGAGGGTCTGCTCAGTGCTGACATTGAGCTTCTCCACCGTCTCCGAAGCACTCGGAGCGGCACCGGATTCACTAAGCTTCAGCGAGTAGTGGAAGTAGTCCTGCACCGTTTGCTTGCCCAGTCCCAGCTGTCCGTCCTGGGTGTACAGGGATTCGCCGCGCTGGCGGGCGAAGGCGTCCAGGGAGTCATGGGTGAGCACGGTTGCAGTTCCGTAGGTGCCCTGGGGGCTCTTGGCGGTGATGTCACCGGCAATCCTGGCGAAGTCGTCCCAGCTCCAGCTGCTGTCATCTGGCAGCGGAACCCCTGCCGCCGCGAAGACGGCGGGATTGGCCACAATGGCCAGTGCGTTGGCGCCGGTGGAAACGCCGTACTGTTTGCCCTTGACCTGTCCGTTTTCCAGGGCGCCCTGGTCGATCCTTGACAGGTCCAGTGAGCCCTGCACCGTGGTCAGGTCCAGCAACGCGCCGCGGTTTGCGTATTCGGCGGGGTAGGCGCCCCCCATGGTGATGACATCCGGCGCGTCGTTGGCGGCCATCTGGGTTGCGAGCTTGTCGAAGTAGCCGCTGATGTCGCCATATTCCGGCTTGACCTTGATGTTGGGGTTGGCGGCCTCAAACTCAGCAATGGCCTTGTTGGTCAGCTCGGCCCGGCCGGCATTGCCCCACCAGGAAAAGCGGATCTCCACGGGCCCGTCCCCGGCCTTGTTGGACGACGGGCTGGAACAGCCGGCCGTCACGGCCAGGAGGGCTGCGGCTGAGAGGACGGCAAGGGATTTACGGATTGTTCCGGTAGCAGGGCGCGTCATTGGGCAAGCTTCTTCCTTGGTGAGAAGGGTGGGTGAGCGAGAGAAAGCGGTTTCGTGAAACGTATCAACGGCGGGTAAAGCCCGTCAATAGGATCCCGTCATGGTTTCCGTACCGGTTATCGACCTGGAGTTCTCGGTGCACGATTTCACATGGCGGCCCCTTGACAGCGCTGTGGAACCCGCCAAGGATGGAATCGCCAGAAACCGCTTTCTCCCCGGTGCCGCGTTTCCGGGGAGGCGCGCTGGCCATGCCCGGACATTTCGCGGCATCAGTCACCACACACCTGTAAGGAGGGCGTGCACCGTGCACAGCCACGCCAGCACCGTACGGCCGGAGGCCACGACCACGTCCCACCGGCGGCACAAGCAGATTGACAGGAAGGCGCTGGTCCGGCGGCACAACGTTCGTCAGCAAAGTCTTGATCCGCGAAGCCCTGTCTCAGTGGGCAACGGGGAGTTTGCCTTCACCATGGACCTCACGGGCCTTCAAAGCCTGCCAGCCGAGTACCCCGTGGGGCCCCGTGAGGACTCGCTTCCCCCGGGAACGCTGCTGGGCACCCAATCCACCTGGGGCTGGCACTCCATGCCTGGCGGCGATCGTTACAGCCTGGCAGGTTCCACGGTCCTCTACGACTCCCCACGTGGTCCGGTGCCGTACGTGGACATGGTGGGGGACATCGTCAATGACCGCGAGACAGGCACCTCAACGGCCGAAGCATGGCTGCGGGCAAACCCGCACCGCCTGGATCTGGGACGCATCGGTTTCCAGCTGCTGCAGGACGGAACCAGCCGGCCCATCAGCAGCAGCGAGCTTTCCCACGCCAGCCAGATTCTTGATCTTTGGACGGGCATCGTCACCAGCACCTTCGCCATCGCCGGCCACCAGGCCACGGTCACCACAGCCTGCCATCCGGACCGCGACGAACTAGGCATTCGGGTGGAGTCACCCGCGCTGGGTGACGGCCTGGTGATCGGCATCGACTTCCCGTACGGCTCCGAGGCGTGGCACAACGGCGCCGGGTGGGATCTGCCGGGCGCCCACACCACCATCCTCAACGGACCGCAACCTGCAGTGTCCCATGCAGGGGCCAGCAGCTGGACGGTGGACCGCGAACTGGACAACGCGCGCTACCGCGTGGTGATCACCGGCCAAGGCCTGGTCGTGGAACAGACCGGGGCGCACCACCTGCGCATACGGCCGGATGTCCACTCGAGCACCGAGGCGCTGGACCTGTCCATTGAGTTCATATCCGCCGCGGACGGGGACTGTATCCCCCGGGGCGGTGCGGGCCTTTCCAGAGTGGCAGGCAAGGCGGGCGTTGGCCGCCATGCGGGTCCCGCCGTCGGGCCTTCCCCTTCAGCGCCGTCGGTTCCCAGCGCAAACCAGCCCGGCAGCAACGTTGCAGCCGCCTCCATGGACCGTTGGCCCAGGTTCTGGTCGTCCGGAGGTGCCATCGAGCTGGCTGCCACGCCGGACCCACGGGCCAGGGAGCTCGAACGCCGGATTGTCCTCTCCCAGTACCTGACGGCCGTCAACTGCTCCGGATCGCTGCCGCCGCAGGAAACAGGCCTGGTGTGCAGCTCGTGGCGCGGCCGCTTCCACCTGGAGATGCATTGGTGGCACGCCGCCCATTTTGCGCACTGGAACCGGACGGAGCTCCTCCTCCCCTCCCTGCGCTGGTACTCAACGGTGCTGGAAACGTCGCGGGAAACCGCCCGGGCGCAGGGCTTCGACGGCGCCCGCTGGCCCAAGCAGGTAGGCCCGGACGGCAGGGAGAGCCCCAGCCCGATCGGGACGTTCCTGATTTGGCAGCAGCCGCATCCCATCCATTTGGCCGAGCTGCTGTACCGGGCCAATCCGGGCCCTGACGTGCTGGAGGAGTTCGCTGACATCGTGTTCGAAACCGCCGCGTTCATGGCGGGCTTCGCTCATCGCACCCCGAGGGGTTTCGAACTTGGGCCGCCGCTCATACCCGCACAGGAGAGCTATGGGTCCATGCGGGCGAAGATCAAAAACCCGACGTTCGAACTCGCTTACTGGCAGTGGGGCCTCAGGACTGCCGCCGCCTGGCGGGAACGGTTGGGCCTCGAGCCCGTTGCATGCTGGCAGGAGGTTGCTGACGGGATGGTGCGCCCGCGCGTAGTCGACGGCGTCTATGCGGCAATGGACGTGGAGCCCTTCACCATCAGGACGGACCATCCCTCGATGCTCTGCGCACTGGGCGTCCTGCCGCTGACAGACCTGATCGATGAGGCAGTCATGCGGGCCACCCTTGAGGATGTCCTGGCCGACTGGGACTGGACCACCACATGGGGGTGGGACTACCCGGTGATGGCGATGACCGCTGCCCGGCTCGGGGACCCGGAGTACGCCGTCGACGCGCTCCTGCAGGAGGCCGGTAAGAACACAGTCCTGACGAACGGTCACAACCGGCAGACGGACTCCTTGCCGTTGTACCTTCCAGGCAACGGGGGGCTCCTTGCCGCGGCCGCGCTGATGGCTGCCGGCTGGGACCACGGCCCGGACCGCCACGCTCCGGGCTTTCCGCCCGGCTGGACCGTTGCGTGGGAAGGTCTGGTGCCGGCCCTCTGACGTCGCTGTGCTGGAGGGCCGGACAATTCTACGGCCGGGCGCGCGTCAGGTTTGGGGCGTGGTTCGGCGTGCGCCGAGGATCGTCTTGCGCGGAGGAGCGTCCGACTCCAGGTCCGCTTCACGGACGGCTGCCCATCCTGCCGAGACAAGGTAGACCTGGCTGACGAGGTTGAACCAGATGAGCAGGCCGATGATGATGGCAAACGGCGCCAGGATGGGATTGCGGCTGGCCCCGCCAAGAAGTTCAGTGCTGAAGATCTGCAGTATGGTGGTGCCCACGGCGGCCAGGACGGTGCCTTCGACCAGTGCCTGGCGGGACAGCTTGAGCCCCGCGGCCAACCGGAACATGATCAGCGCCGTGACCCAGTTCAGGACCAGCGGGACGACGATTTTGACGGAGGTGGTCAGCGGGCCGGCCAAGGCGTCGCTGAGGTGCAGGAAGTCCGCTACCCAACCCGCCAGCGTGCCGAACACCAGCGATGCACCGCCGCTGATCACCAGGGCCACGCCCAGCAGCAGCAGGGTTCCGGCGTCGCGCAGCTTCATCACGATGGGATTGACGATCAGCGGCGGCAGCTGCAGGACGCCGCGCAGGCCGTCCCGGAGGCCGTTGATCCAACCGAGTGATGTGACCACTGTTACCAGCGCACCGATGACCGCGGTCCAGCCGAGGCCGTTGGGATCCAGCATGTCCTTGGGGTCCACCAGCCCCGGTCCGCCGTTGACTTTCAGTAGGCCCGGTGCGCTGGCGGCCACGCTGCCGATAACGGTGTCCAGCAGCGCCGGCTGGCCGCTGAGGACCAGCCCGGCGATGGAGAAGCCGGTGGCCAGCAGGCCTGTGACGGAGAAAAACATGTTGAAGCCGATGCCGGCGCTCATCAGCGGCCCGTAGTGGAGGGTGTAGTGCCGGAAGGCGCGCATGGGGCGCAGGACGTTCAGGCGGGCGGTGAGCCACTGAACCAAGGCCATCAGGGCACCGAATTTTTTGCCGGACCTGCGCGCCCGGTTCCATTCCATCCGCTTTTGGATGACCTCCAGCTTCAGCCTGGCCTGCTCGGTGGGCAGCGGCTGCTGGTTACCCTGCGTCGGTTGGGGTGTCCGCGGCAGCGTCCGTGAACCGGGTGCCGGCGTTGTTGTCAGTTTCGGTCCCAAAGTCCAGCTCTTCCCGTAGCTGCCAGATGCCGTCGGCATCGTGCTCGTAGAGTCCCATGCTAACCACAGGGAAGGTGGCCTTGTAGTTCTTCAGCACCGTTTCGGCCTCGTCAAGGCTTTCCGGGGCGACGTCGTGGGCGATGGTGACGTGCGGATGGTAGGCAAAGGGCAGTTCACGGTGGAGTGGGCCCTGCTGGAGCTTGCGGTGCAGGTCCACGCAGTGCTCGAACCCGTCCTCCACATTGATGAAGACTACGGGGGAAACGGGCCGGAAAGTTCCGGTCCCGGCGATGGTCACCATGAACGGGCTCTGGCAGCGGGCCACTTCGCGGACATGCCGGAGGGTCGCTTCCCAGTCCTGGGTGGGGGTGGTGGTGACCAGCGTAATGTGGGCCGGTACCACGTCCGCCAGCGGGTCACCGAACGACGCCCGCCAGCGCTGCAGCTCTTCGGCGATGTCTGCCGGAAAGCCCAGGATGACGCCCACGCTGACCTCTTCGCTGCGGGCCACCTCATGGTTCGCCGCCGCATTCCGGCCTGGCTGGTCTCCCAAGCGGTCAGCCAGGGTCTGCTCCACCTGGCCGGCAGAGCAGGCACCTCCCCTGGCGGTGACTTTTCCCGAAGACATGGCGCTAGCGGACTCCCGCGAGGCTGAGGGACGGCAGGAAGCCCATGCGCTCGTAGACCTGGGCCAGGGTGACGGAGGCGATCTCGCGGGCCCGCTCAGCGCCAAGGGCCAGCAGCCGGTCAAGCTCGGCGGGATCTGCCATCAGCTCATTGGTCCGGTTGCGCAGCGGGGTGATGAAGTCCACCACAACTTCGGCGAGGTCAACCTTGAGGTGGCCGTACATCTTGCCCTGGTACTCGGCTTCAAGCTCCGCCACGGACTTGCCCGTCAGCGAGGAGTAGATGGTCAGCAGGTTGGACACGCCGGGCTTTTCCTCAGGGTCGAAGCGGATGTCCGTGCCGGCGTCGGTCACTGCCGACTTGATGCGCTTGGCTGCGATCTTGGGATCCTCCAGCAGCTGGATGGCACCGTTGGGCGACTCCCCCGTCTTGGACATCTTGGCGCTGGGATTCTGGAGGTCGTAGATCTTGGCGCTTTCCTTGACGATCGTGGCCTCCGGAACCGTGAAGGTGTGGCCGAACCGGGTATTGAAACGCTGCGCCAGGTTCCGCGTCAGTTCCAGGTGCTGCCGCTGGTCCTCGCCGACGGGCACGAGGTCGCTCTGGTACAGGAGAATGTCCGCGGCCATCAGGGTGGGGTAGGCGAACAGGCCCAGTGTTGCGGAGTCCGCGCCGGACTTCTGGGTTTTGTCCTTGAACTGGGTCATCCGGGAAGCCTCGCCAAACCCGGTAATGCAGTTCAGCGCCCACGCAAGCTGCGCATGCTCGGGAACATGGGACTGGACGAAGAAGATGCTCTTGTCCGGGTCGATGCCGGCCGCGATGTACTGGGCAGCCACAATGCGGGTCCGCTTGGCCAGCTCGGCGGGGTCGAAGTCCACCGTGATGGCGTGCAGGTCCGGGATGAAAAAGACGGCGTCGTACTCCGCCTGCATGTCCACCCAGTTGCGCACGGCACCGATGTAGTTGCCCAGGTGCAGGGAGTCGGCGGTGGGCTTGGCGCCGGAAAGGATGCGCTTCTTGGCAGTGGAGGAAGTCTGGCTGGTCATGGAAAACTTTCGGGCTTAGAGCTGGTAATCCACTACCAGCGGGGCGTGATCGGAGAAGCGGGTGTCCCAGGAGGCTGCACGGTCCACGACAGCCGAAATGGCGGAGGCCGCCAGTTCGGGGGTGGCCATGTGGTAGTCGATGCGCCAGCCGGTGTCGTTGTCGAATGCCTTGCCGCGCCAGGACCACCATGTGTAGGGCCCGTCGACATCCCCGGCCAGGGTCCGGTGGACGTCATGCCAGCCGATCTCCTCACCGAAGAACCGGTCGAAGTAGGCACGTTCCTCCGGCAGGTGCCCGGCCTTCTTGAGGTTGCCCTTGGAGTTCTTGATGTCACGGGGGGTGTGCGCCACGTTGAGGTCGCCCACCACCAGGGCGTGGTCGCTGTGCTTGGTCAGTTCCGGCAGGCGGGTGCTCATGACGTCCAGGAAACGGAACTTGTCATCCTGCTTGGGCGTCCCCACTTCACCGGAATGCACATAGGCGCTGGCAACCGTGAGCTGCACGGGGTTCCCTGCGGCGTCGGGGACGCGGAAGTCGGCTTCAACCCAGCGCCCGGCGGTGGCGAAGTAGTCGTCCCCGATGCCGTTCCTGGTGGCCAGGGGCTCCTGGCGGGAGGCAATGGCGACGCCGGCACGGCCTTTTGCTTCCGCTTCCGCGTGCAGGATATGCCAGTCCTCCCCCAGCAGTTGCCGGACGACGGCGTCAGGGGCTCGGACCTCCTGCAGGCAGAGGATGTCCACTTCCCGCGGCTCAAGCCAGGCCGCCATACCGTTCTTGTAGGCAGCCCGGAGGCCGTTTACGTTGACGGATGCGATGCGAAGGTGGTCCTTGTTCAATGCCGAGCTCACCCGCTCCACTCTAGTCGATGATGGTTCCGGTCACCGGCTCCCCGCTGCCGCCGGAGGACTTGATCATGTCCCGGGCGTTGGTGGCTGTGATCTCGATGGTTTCAAGGGCGCGGTTGATCGTGTCCTGGTTGGCGGCGGCGCCCTTGGCCCGCTCCTCCTCCACCACGCGGACCTGCACCTGGACGATCTTGAAGGAATGGTCCAGCTTCAGGTCGCGCACCTCGTCTGCCTCGGAACGTTCGTAGACCACCCGGGTGCCGCCGTGGTCGGCGGAGGTGCGGGCCGGTACGCGGCCGGTGGCGGTGTTGAAGGCGCTCTGGGCTTCGGACAGCTTTGCGCCCGCTTTCCTGGCGGCCCGCTGGATGCTGAAGACCACGAACGCAGCCAGTGCCAGCCAGAAGGCGGCGATGATGGCGACAACCCAGCCCACCACGTCGTTCTGGTTTGCGGCGAAGATCACGGCCACAATGAACGCCGTCACCAGGACCATCAGGCCCGGCCCGCTGATCCGGAACATGGAAAAACCGCCCCGGGCGGGTTTGGAAGATGACGAGGAGCTGCCCAAAGTTCGCATGCAGCCATTGTCTCAAACGGCGGACTGTGCTCCCGCCGCCTTCCACCCCCGGCGAACAGGGCAGCTGGCCGGGCAGGCTATTTCAGGAACAAACTCCGCAGGCGCAGCGTGGTCAGCAGCATGCCGACGGCGGTCATCACCAGGTAGTAGCCAACATGCAGTGGCGTGGCAGCCGTAAAAGTGCCCACACTGATCTGCCGCAGCAGTTCCACCCCGTGCCAGAGCGGCATGGCCTGGATGAACCACTGGATGGGCTGTGGGTAGACGCTGAGCGGGTAGAACGTGGCGCTGAACAGGAACATGGGCAGCAGGATGAAGTTGATCCAGTCCATCTGCTGGAAGGTCTTGAGGAAGCTGGTGATGCCCATGCCCAGGCTGGCGAACCCAAAGGCGATCAGCACCGAGGCGGGGATCATCAGCAGTGCCCAGGGCGTGGTGATCAGTCCCATGATGCCCATGACCGCAGTGAAGCCGGTGGCGTAGAGCATCCCCCGCAGCAGGGCCAGGAAGATCTCGCCAAGCGCCACGTCCAGCGGGCCCAGGGACGTATACAGCATGCCCTGGTAGATCTTGGCGAAGTTCATCTTGAAGAAGACGTTCCAGGTGGAGTCATAGACGGCGCCGTTCATCGCGGAGACGGCCAGCAGTGCCGGTGCGATGTAGGCCGCATAGCTGATGGTGGTTCCGTTGGGTCCCTGGACGCTGCCAACGATGGCGCCCAGTCCCACCCCCATGGAAAGGAGGAACAGCACCGGCTCAAAGAACCCGGACAGCATCACCAGCCAGTTGGTGCTCCGTGTGGCCATCAGCCCACGGGCAATGACTGCCCTGGCATTGCCTGAATAAAGAGGCCCGAAAGTGCGGCTGCGGGCTTGCTCCGCGGCGCTCCGGGAGGCGCCGGCGGGACCGGAAAATGTGCTCACTGGCCCATCCTCAGGGCAAACCGGCGCCGCGTCAGGACCCAGCCGGTGACTGCCAACGCCGCCAGGACGGCCGCATGGAGCACGCTGAGGATCGCCGGTTCGCGGTATCCGAAGCTGAGCACCCGGCCCAGTTCGGTGCCATGCCAGA
This sequence comes from Pseudarthrobacter sp. Pseusp20, assembly GCF_059492155.1. Classification (NCBI taxonomy): domain Bacteria; kingdom Bacillati; phylum Actinomycetota; class Actinomycetes; order Micrococcales; family Micrococcaceae; genus Pseudarthrobacter; species Pseudarthrobacter sp. Pseusp20. The sequence goes on along the minus strand of NZ_CP168521.1, from coordinate 1,526,635 downwards.
TGGGCGAAATCCAGCCCACCCAGCGGACCGCCAACGGCAGGTTGTCCAGCGGGAAGAACGTCCCGGAGAACAGGAAGAGCGGCATCACGATGAACCGCATCACCAGTGCGAACTGCCCCTTGTCTTCGGTGATCGATGCGGAATATGCCATCAGCGGCAGCCCGAAGGCCAGCCCTGTCAGGGTGGCCACCAGTATCCCGGCCCAGCCCCAGCCCGACGGCGAGGCACCGAACAGTGCCACGGCCGCGAAGTAGATGGCCGACTGCAGCACCAGGCGCAGCGTCACGGCCATGACCTGCCCGGCGGCGATCTGCTGCGGCGTCAGCGGCGAGGCGTGCGGGCCGTAGTAGACCCGGCGCCATTTGAACCCTGCCATGATGGGAAAAGTGAACTCGTTGGCTGCCGTCATCACGGCAGCGGACACCAGCAGCGCCGGGGCGATAAAGGCGAGGTAGGACACGCCGCCAAAGGCCGCGTTGCCGGTATCCACCAGGGTGGCCAGTCCCACCCCCATGGCGAAGAGGTACGCCACCGGTTGGCCCACGCTGTACATCAGGATGGACCAGCTGTAACCCTTCATCACCCGGAGCACCTGCTCGGCATAGTAGAAGGAGCCCCAGCGCCGCGCCCTTGCCGCCGAAACCGCCGGCGCATGCGCGCGCAGGCCGCCCGGCTGCGCGGCCCCTGCCTGCCCTCCGGTCGGCTGCCGCCCGGACGCCTGCCTATCAGTCAATGAGGCTCCTGCCGGTGAGCCGAAGGAACACATCCTCCAGCGACGACCGCCGGACCAGCGATGTCAGCGGCCTCAGGCCGCGGGCCGACACCTGCTCAAGGGCTGACTCGCCGTCGTGCGCGTACATCAGCACCCGGTCCGGCAGCACCTCAAGCCGTTCCCCGATGCCTTCCAGCCGGGACGCGATTGCGGCGTTCCGCTCGGAACCAAACCGCAGTTCCACCACCTCCCGGGTGGAATGCCCGCGGATCAGCTGCGCGGGCGAGCCCTCAGCCATGATCCGGCCCTTGTCCACCACGATCAGCCGGTCGCAGAGCTGCTCGGCCTCATCCATGTAATGGGTGGTGAGGATCAGCGTGACGCCCTGCTCCTTGAGCCGGAACAGGCGGTCCCACAGGATGTGCCGGGCCTGGGGATCCAGGCCCGTGGTGGGCTCGTCCAGCAGCAGGATCTGCGGCTCGTTGATCAGTGAACGGGCGATGGTCAGGCGGCGTTTCATGCCGCCGGAGAGCGCGTCCACCTTGGACCTCGCTTTGTCCGTCAGCTGTGCGAACTCCAGCAGTTCATCGGCCTTGGGCCTGAGGTAGCTCATGGGCAGGCCGAAGTAGCGGCCGTAGACCAGGAGGTTGTCGCGGACGCGGAGTTCCTCGTCCAGGTTGTCCTGCTGCGGAACCACGCCCAGGTGGGCGCGTACCTCGGGTCCGTGCGTGTCCGGGTCCAGGCCCATGATGGTGAGCCGGCCGGCGGACCGGCGGGTCACGCCGCCGATCATCTTCATGGTGGTGGATTTGCCCGCCCCGTTGGGCCCCAGGAGGCCGAAGGACTCCCCCGCTTGCACGGTGAACGAGATGCCGTCCACGGCGGCCACGTCGCCGTAGGTCTTGGCCAGGTTTTCGGCGGAGATGACGGTGCCGGACGGCGGGCCCCCTGTCATCGTGCCGGAGGGGGTAAGGGCGTGGTTGTGCACCTGTGCAGACTAGTGGAGGCGCGGCGCAGGTGGAAGTGTGCTTGCAGTTACGTTGAAACGGACGACGGCGGCACGGCGCCTTCCCTGCGGAAGGTACCGTGCCGCCGTCGTGCGCTTAGTGCCGGGGACTAGTGCGCGTTGGCTGCCGCGCGTTCGGCGGCCTCCACCACGTTGGTCATCAGCAGCGCCACGGTCATGGGACCGACGCCCCCGGGGTTCGGCGAAATCCAGCCGGCCACATCGGCGGCGGCGGGATCGATGTCGCCGTAGACGCGGCTCTTGCCGGTGTCCGGATCGGTCTCGCGGGTAACGCCGACATCCAGCACCGCCGCGCCCGGCTTTACGTCCGCGGCCTTGACGATGTGCTTCACACCGGCCGCGCCCACGATGACGTCCGCCTGCCGCAGCAGTTCTGACAGGTTCCTGGTCCCGGTATGGGTCAGGGTCACAGTGGCGTTCACCTCGCGCCGCGTGAGCAGCAGGCCGATGGAGCGGCCGATCGTGACGCCGCGCCCCACCACCACAACGTGCTTGCCTGCCAGGCTGTATCCGTTGCGCTCCAGGAGCTCGATGACCCCGCGGGGGGTGCACGGCAGCGGCGTGGTGATCTTGTTGTTGACGTTCAGCACAAGCCGGCCAAGGTTGGTGGGGTGCAGCCCGTCGGCATCCTTGGCGGGATCGATGCGCTCCAGGATGGCGTCCGTGTCCAGGTGCTTGGGCAGCGGCAACTGCACAATGTAGCCGTGGCAGGCCGGGTCCGCATTGAGTTCGTCAATGAGGGCCTCCACCTGTTCCTGCGTGGCATCGGCCGGAAGCTCACGCTGGATGGAGTTCATCCCGATCTGCTCGGACTGCTTGTGCTTCATGGACACGTACAGCTGCGAGGCGGGGTCCGCTCCCACCAGCACAGTGGCGATGCCGGGCGTGACGCCCTTGGCCTTGAGTGCGGCCACGCGTTCGGTCAGCTCGGCCTTGATGGCGGCGGCGGTAGCCTTGCCGTCAAGGATCTGTGCGGTTGTGGTTTCAGCCATCGGTTACCACTGCTCGTGCTGCGGGTAGAGCGGGAAGTCGGCTGCCAGTTTGTCCACGCGGGCCTGCAGGGCCTCGACGTCGGTGCTGGTGCCTGCCTTGAGGGCGGTGGCAATGATCTCGGCCACCTCGGTGAATTCGGCGGCACCGAAGCCGCGGGTGGCCAGGGCCGGGGTGCCGATGCGCAGGCCGGAGGTGACCATCGGCGGGCGGGGGTCGAACGGCACGGCGTTGCGGTTGACGGTGATGCCCACCGAGTGCAGCAGGTCTTCTGCCTGCTGGCCGTCCAGCTGCGAGTTGCGAAGGTCCACGAGCACCAGGTGGACGTCCGTGCCGCCGGTGAGGACGGAGACGCCGGCCTCTGACACGTCGGCCTGGTTCAGGCGGTCGGCGATGATCCGGGCGCCTTCCAGGACGCGCTCCTGGCGCTCCTTGAATTCCTGCGTGCCGGCAATCTTGAAGGCCACGGCCTTGGCGGCGATGACGTGCATCAGCGGGCCGCCCTGCTGGCCCGGGAAGACGCTGGAGTTCAGCTTCTTGGCCCACTGCTCCTTGGCGAGGATCACGCCCGAGCGCGGACCGGCCAGGGTCTTGTGCACGGTGGAGGTGACGACGTCGGAGTGCGGCACCGGGCTCGGGTGCAGTCCGGCGGCAACCAGTCCGGCGAAGTGCGCCATGTCGGTCCAGAGCAGCGCGCCAACCTCATCGGCGATGGAGCGGAAGGCAGCGAAGTCCAAGTGGCGCGGGTAGGCGGACCAGCCGGCGATGATGACCTGCGGCTTTTCGGCGATGGCCTGCTCGCGGAGCTTGTCCATGTCGATGCGGAAGGTGTCTTCCTCAACCTGGTAGGCGGCCACCTGGTACAGCTTGCCGGAGAAGTTCAGCTTCATGCCGTGGGTCAGGTGCCCGCCGTGGGCCAGGGAAAGGCCCAGGATCTTGTCGCCCGGGGTGATCATGGCGGAGAGGGCGGCGGCGTTGGCCTGCGCGCCGGAGTGCGGCTGGACGTTGGCGTATTCGGCGCCGAACAGTGCCTTGACCCTGTCGATGGCCAGCTGCTCTGCGATGTCGACGTATTCACAGCCGCCGTAGTAGCGGCGGCCCGGGTAGCCCTCGGCGTACTTGTTGGTGAGGACGGAGCCCTGGGCTTCCATCACGGCGCGGGGCGCAAAGTTTTCGGAGGCAATCATTTCCAGGGTGCCGCGCTGGCGGCCGAGCTCCTGGTCCAGCACTGCTGCAATTTCGGGATCGAGCTCAGCCAACGGCTGGTTGCTCACGGCTGTGGTTGAGGTGGCTGTAGTAGTCACGGAGAACTCCTGGCTAGGGATATGGGCACTGCTTAGGTCAGGCTACCGGGTGGCGCACTTTCGCACCGCGTTGATGACAGGGCGTGAAAGCTCGGCATGGCGCTGCTGCGCTGACGCGGGTGCAGCCCCATTTCCGGCAAAACATGACCCTCGGCCCAGGCGTACGATCCGTGGTCTTCGTGATTGCCGCTCCCTGGTGGTTAGCCACCCAACGCCAGTTGCGACCATCCCAGCCTACCAAAACCGGCGCCCCCGGCGCGGGTAGGCTATTACGCGTGAATGAAGAGCAGCTGAACCAAGCGTACGTTGTAACCCTGTCCTGCCCGGACCGTCCCGGAATCGTCCACGCGGTGGCCGGAGCGCTGCTGGTGGCGGGGTGCAACATCACGGATTCGCAGCAGTACGGCAGCCCTTCAACCGGGAACTTCTTCATGCGCGTTGAGGTGACCACGGCAGCCCCCAAGTCGGAGCTCCGTGCCGCGCTGGAGCCAGTGGCGGAGGCCTTCTCCATGCAGTGGAACCTCAATACTGTTGGCGACAAGGTGCGCACCCTGGTTATGGCCAGCACTTCTGCCCACTGCCTCAACGACCTGCTGTTCCAGCAGCGCTCGGGCACCCTGCCCATTGAGATTCCCGCCATTGTGTCCAACCACCAGGATCTCGCCGGGCTGGCCGAGTTCTACGGCATCCCCTTCCACTACATCCCGGTGACCAAGGACACCAAGGTGCAGGCGGAGGACAAACTGCGCGCCATCATCGCGGAGCACGATATCGAGTTGACCGTGCTGGCCCGCTACATGCAGATCCTCTCCGATGAACTCTGCACCGAGCTGACCGGCAAGGCCATCAACATCCACCACTCGTTCCTGCCCTCCTTCAAGGGCGCCAAGCCGTACCACCAGGCACATGCCCGCGGCGTGAAGCTGATCGGTGCCACGGCTCACTATGTGACGGCCGCCCTGGATGAGGGGCCCATCATCGAACAGGAAGTCATCCGGGTGGACCACGCCCGCACCCCTGAGCAGTTCGTGCAGATGGGCCGCGACGTGGAGGGGCGCACGCTGGTCCAGGCCGTGCAGTGGCACGCCGAGCACCGGGTGCTCCTGGACGGCAACCGGACGGTGGTCTTCAACTGACGCGGTCTTCAACTGACGCGCTCTTCAACTAGGTAGCAGTAGATGCCGTTTTGGGGCCTCAAAACGGCATCTACTGCGAGTCAGTTGGGTGCAGGGGTGGCTTAGGGTGAAGCCATGGCTCCTCTGTACCCTTTCGCCGGAAATTCCCCGGCTGTCCATGACTCAGCGTTCGTAGCCCCGTCGGCCTCGATCATCGGCAACGCCAGCCTGGGACCGGATTCCAGTGCCTTCTACGGCGTCTCCGTCCGCGCCGACACCGCGGCCATCACCGTGGGTGCCGGCAGCAACCTGCAGGACAACGTGGTGCTGCACGCCGACCCCGGCTTCCCCTGCACGGTGGGCGAACGGGTCAGCGTGGGGCACGCCGCCGTCGTCCATGGCTGCACGGTGGAGGACGACTGCCTGATCGGCATGGGCGCCACCGTCCTCAACGGCGCCGTGATCGGCGCCGGCTCGCTGGTGGCGGCCGGCGCCGTCGTGCTTGAAGGAACGGTGGTTCCGCCCCGGTCGCTGGTGGCGGGCGTGCCCGCCAAGGTGCGCCGCGAACTCACGGATGAAGAGTTCGACGGCGTCCGCGCCAATGCGGCGCGCTACGTGGAACTCGCGGCGAAACACCGCGAGCTCCACGCCTGACCCAGTCCGGCCTACATCAGTCCAGGCTGATGGGCCCGAACTCGTCCAGCAGGTCGCCCGGGCCGGGGTTGCCCGGCGCGGAGGACCCGCCCAGGTGCTTCACCACGCCCCACACCGCGTTCAGCCCCGTGGTGACGGCGCCTTCCGCCCAGCCGGCGGTGAAGGAGACGTCGTCGCCGGCCAGGAAGATGCCGCGCTGGGACTCCGGCAGTTTGTCCTGCTTGAAGTGGGCGAACAGCCTCTGCTGGTAGCGGTAGTGGCCGGGGAGGTTGGCTTTGAAGGCACCCATGAAGTTGGGGTCCGCCTCCCAGGACACGGTGATGGGCTGGCCCACGATGTGCCCTGCGATGTCCACTCCGGGGTAGATCTGTTCGAGCGAGTGCAGCATCAGTTCCACGCGTTCGTCGGCGTCAAGGGCCAGCCACTTCAGCGCGTCGTCGTTCCAGGTGTAGGAGAGCAGGATGACGGCGGGCTGGTCAGGGCCGTTGTCCAGCAGGTAGGTGGCGCGGTTCAGCCTGTCGGTCAGCGTCATGGACAGGACCTCGTTGCCGGTGTCCGGGTCGATGTCCTTCCAGAACGGCCGGTCCACCATGACGAACGTCTTGGAGGACTGCATGTAGTGCGAGCGCTCCATCGCGGTCCACAGCTCGGCCGGGAACAAGGCCTCCTCCGTGTGGATCCGGGTGGACAGCAGCCAGGACTGGCAGGTGGTCACCACCGCCGGATAGCTGGCCTCGCGGCCCCAGCGTTCACGGATCCGCAGGTTCCCGTCCGGGTCGCGGCTGATCCTTCCCACGGCACCGCGGGGCGATCCGGAGTGCAGCGAGGAAAGGGAGGTGCCGGCGGGCCAGTGCACCATGTCCGACGGCGCGTGCTGCCAGAGTGCCTTGGGCAGGCGCTGCGCTCCCCCGCGGACCAGCCGGTGCTGGTCGTCCGCGTCGGTGTAGACCACGCGAAGGATTTCAAGTATGGAGTTGGGGAAGTCGGTGTCCCAGCCGCCGGTGCCGAACCCCACCTGGCCAAAGGCCTCGCGGTGGGCGAAGCCTGCCTTCTTGAAGGACTCGCTGGCTGCGATGAAGCCGTAGAAGGTCTGCTCGTCCATGAGCGGCAGCAGTTCGTTCCAGAGGTCCTTGATGCGGGCCATGTCCCGGGCCCGGATGGCGTCCTGCATTTCGACGAACTTAGCGCCGTCATTGACCGCGGCCTTCCAGGCGTCGGCCACCTCGCGGAAGAACGGCGGAAGGTCGCCCGGCTTCTCCGCATAGTGCTTCTTGCCGGCCAGCTCGATCACGGTGCTGGACGTGGCCTCGGCGAGGGGGTTTGGGAACTCCTGGGTCTCCAGGCCCAGCAGGTCCACGTAATGGTAGAAGGCCTTGCCCGACACCGGGAAGCGCATCCCGCCCAGGTCCGCCACCACTCCGGGCGCTGCGGGGAAGGCGGCGGTGCGGAGCCGCCCGCCGATCTGGTCCGCTTCATAGACCACGGGCCGCAGTCCCAGTTTCATCAGTTCATAGGCGGTCACCAGGCCGGAGAGGCCGGCGCCGATGACGGCAACTTCCGTGCCGTAAAGCTCCGGCGGGACGGAACCCAGGCCATCGGGGTGGGCCAGGTAGTGGTCGTAGCTGAACGGAAAGTCGGGGTTCAGCATGGTGATGGGGGCCGCGTTTCCGGCGATGCCCCGTCCGGCGGCGTCTGCGGGAGCCGCTGAGGTGCTGGAGGGGTCGAAGGCCGGCAGTTCGGTTGCGGTTGTCATGATAGTTCTGCTTTCACAGGTTCCTGGCGTGGGGCCTTGGCGGTCAGTTCACGGTAGTCGAGCTCACTGAGAGCCGCTACCTTCGAGTTCCGGCGTCCATAGCCGAAGTAGATGGCGATCCCCACCAGCATCCAGGCACCAAAGACAACCCAGGTATCGGCTCCAAGGTTGGCCATCAGGTAGGCGCACATCAGCGTGCCCAGCACGGGAGTCAAGGGATACAGCGGCACCCGGAAGCTTCGCTTGAGGTCCGGCCGGTTGCGCCGCAGGTAGATGACGGCGACATTGACCAGCGCGAAGGCGAACAGGGTTCCGATGCTGGTGGCATCGGCGAGGGCGCCGAGCGGGACCAGGCCCGCGGTGAGTGCGACGGCGGTGCCGACAATCAGGGTTCCTGCGGCCGGGGTGCCGGTCCGGGCGGAGACGCGTCCAAAGACCTCGGGCACCAGGCCGTCCCGGGACATCGAGAGCAGGATGCGGGTTTGGCCATACAGGACCGTGAGCACGATGCTGGCGATCGCAAGGACAGCGCCGACCGAAAAGACCAAGGCGATCCACGGCTGGTTGGTGGTCTCCTCCAGGATCTGGACCAGGGCGGCTTCGGTGCCGTCGAACCAGCCCCAGGGCCGGGCACCGATGGCGGCGACGGCCACGAGGACGTAGATGCTGGTGACGATCACCATGGACAGCAGGATGGCGCGGGGAAGATCGCGTTTGGGGTTCCTGGCCTCTTCGCCCGCAGTGGATGCCGCGTCGAAACCGATGTAGGAAAAGAACACCCGGGAAGCGGCCGCGGACACACCTGCGGCACCCATGGGAAGGAGCGGTTCGAAGTTGCCGGCGTTGAAGGCGGTAAAGGCAACAGCGCAGAAGAACAGCAGGATGCCGATCTTGATGATGACGACGGCGGTGTTGATCCAGGCGCTTTCACGGGCGCCGCGGACCAGCAGGACCATGGCCAGCACCACGATGGCCACCGCTGGGATGTTCACCAGTCCGCCGTCCCCGGGCGGCTGCGACATGGCATCGGGCAGCACCTGGCCGAACGCTGCCAGCGCCTCGTTGACGTACTGCCCTGCCCCCACAGCTACGGCAGCGACGGAGACGGCGTATTCAAGGACAAGGCACCACCCGCAGATCCAGGCCATCCCCTCGCCCATGGTGGCGTAGGAGTAGGAGTAGCTGGAGCCCGCGACGGGGACCAGGCCGGCCATTTCGGCGTAGGACACCGCTGAGAGCAGCGCGGCCAGGCCGGCGATGACGAACGAGATCCAGATGGCCGGGCCAGCCAACGGAACCGACTCGCCAAGGATCACCAGTATGCCGGTCCCCAGGGTGGCGCCCACGCTGATCATGGTCAGGTGGAGGACGCCGAAACTGCGAACCAGTCCAGTGCCGTCCTGGCCTGTTCCGGCCTCACTGACCATCTGGCCGATCGGTTTACGGCGCAGCAGCTGTGTCCGGAGGCTGGGCCGCACGCCGCTTGGCACAAGAGTTTTTTCGGTGGTCACAGGCACAGTCACCGTTGACGTCCCTTCAGAGTAGTTGTCGGTTTCCCCTTCCCAAGGTTGGCATGTGAGCCAACTCTCAGCGCGGTGCAAAATGACTTATAGTGATCCACCATGAGACTTAATGCACATGATGTCCGCTGAGCCGGCCACGTCAGGACGGCTGAGCTTCGTCACCCTCCAGCAGTTCCTCGACCAGCTGCCGCCGCTGTTGAAAATGCTTCACGACGGCGGCAGCGGCGGCCGGCTGCTGCGGTGGGTTGAGCCCAGTGAGCTGGAGGACCCCACGCCCTACCTTCCGGAGGGGGAATTCCTGCTCACCGCCGGCCTCCCCTTCCTTGGTGACGGGGGATCACCCGCTAGCGTGGACGCCTATGTCCGCCGGCTGGTGGAGGCCAAGGTGGCGGCCCTGGGCTTCGGGATCAGGCCGTACTTCGACGCCGTCCCGGAGGTGGTCCTCGACGCGTGCCGGCGGCACAACCTCACCTTGTTCGAGGTGCCCGAGTCGCTTCCCTTCGCGGCGATCGGCCTGCAGTTTTCCCAGCTCCTGGAAACCGACAACGCCAGGGTCTTCCGGCAGCTGGCAGAGACCAACCGGCAGCTCATGCGCGCCGTCCTCTCCCCCAAACCGGAGCACGAACTACTGGCTGCGCTGGTCCAGCGCGTGCCCGTGTGGGCCGTGATGGTGGGAGCGGACGGCCGGGTCCGGGCCCGGGGCACCAGCGCCGGCGGCAGCACCGCCGTCGAACTTTCCCTGCTGGAACCCATGCTGGAACGGCTGCTGTCCGGCCGTGGCCCCCGGGTGGAAATGGACGGCTTTGACCAGCCCGGCTCGGCGCTGGTGGTGGGCCATCCGCTGCGGAGCACCAGGGACGCCAACCTCGGTGCCCTGATCCTGGGCTCGGACGATCCGCTGACCCCCGCCCAGAACAACGTGGTCCAGTCCGCCGTCGGACTACTGGAGCTGCTGGTCCGGCAGCGAACCAGTGGCTCGCTCGCCCCCAGCCAGCTGGCCACCGCCGTCCTGCTGCACCCCGAGAGCCTCACCACCGGCGGGAGCAAGCACGTCAACGGGCTCAAGGACCTGCTGGCGCAGAGCCTGTCTTCCACCCGGTCCGCGCCCATCCGCGTGCTTCAAGGCGTCAAGGTGGATGCCCCGGAGTGGCCGGCGGGAGACAGCCCCGTCAGGGAACTGCTGCAGTGGCGGCGCATGTTCGACACCAAGCTGGTGGAGATCACCGACTACGGGTTCGCCGCGCTGACCCGGCTCAAGGTGGACGACGCGCTGCTTGCCGACGTCGAGAGGCTCGGCTGGCGCCTGGTGATCGGCGAACCCACCGAGCTGACCAGCCTTCCCGCCGCGTACCAACGGGCCACGTCCCTGCGCAGCCGGGTCCAGCGAAGTGGACAGAGCCTGCGGGCCGACGAGGTGTCCTGGTCGGTCACGGGCCTGCTGGGCCGTGAGGCCGGAACCTTGCTGGCCGAGCGGCTCCTGCATCCTGTCCTGGCGCTCGAACCGGACCGGCGCGATCCGCTGCTGGCCGTCCTGCGTGGCTGGCTTGGCGAAAACGGCAGCTGGGATGGTTCCGCCAAGCTGCTGGGGCTGCACCGCAACAGCGTGCGGCGGCAGATCGGCGTCATTGCCGACATGCTGGGGATGGACCTGAACCAGGCGCAGGTGCGGGCTGAGCTCTGGATTGCGCTGCAGTACACCGAAGGGCTGACCGGCGGGGCGGCGGGAAACGGCGCCTGAAGGCGGTTATCCGCCCTGCTGGCCTGCTTCCCGCGCCAGGCCGGCCTCCCACTCCCGGTAAAGCTCCGGCCGGCGTTCCCGCAGGTACGGCACCTCGTCCCTGGCTGCGCGCACCGCATCAGGGCCTATCTCCGCGAAAAGCACTGCAGGGGTGTCCGCTGCTTCGGCGAGGAGCCTGCCGTCGGGTCCCGCCACCACACTTCCGCCGCCGAAAGTGTAGGCGTCCTCGACCCCACAGTGGTTGGCATAGGCAACATAAAGTTGGCTTTCCAGCGCCCGCGCCCGGATGAGTACCTGGGGCACGGCGTCGTAACCGGCCGACAGGGCAGTGGGGACCAGGAGCAGTTCCGCGCCGCGGGCCGCCGCTGCCCGGGCGGCCTCGGGGAACTCGATGTCGTAGCAGATCAGCAGGGAGGTGCGGACACCCTCGAAATCCACGACGGCGGGAGGTTGCGCGGCTGCCACGAACGCCTTGCGTTCCTCATTGCCGAACAGATGCACCTTGGCATACCTGAGGAGTTCGGTGCCCGTGGCATCAACCAGGGTCGCTGTAATGTGCCACGCGGGGCTGCCGGCGACCCCAGCGCCCGCACCGTCCCCAGCCGCTTCGGCGGGTAGGCTGTAGACAAGGGCAATCCTGTTACGGCGGGCGATATCAGCCAGCCGTTCGCGGACAGCGGGAAAGGTTGCCGGGTCCAGGTCGCCGCGCACCCGCAGCGGGGCGTAGCCCACGGGGAAAAGCTCCGGCGTCAGGAGCAGGTGGGCACCGGCACGGGCAGCCCGGGTGGCGGCGTCGTCGATGGTCCGAAGGTTGGCCTCGACGTCCAGGACCACGGCGTTCGCCTGCAGGACGGACAGCAGCATCGTTACCACCTTCTGTATCCCCGTCCATCTGAAATGGCTGGGCCCGACTGATCTCTCGTTCCAGCCTAACCAGCCGCCAGCGGAGGATTGTGGGTCGTTTGGACCCGGGCGCCCGCGCGCCGGGACGGAATGCACAGATGCCGCGGAGGGTACTCATGACGGCCGATTTCCTGCATGCCCGTACAGGCCATGCGTTAACTTCTTGACTACAAGAGCAGCGATAGGGCAATCTTCTTAGCATGTCCGCAACCACGCGCTCAACGAGGAGCAAGCCCAAGAATCCGGGGTCCCAGTCCGCCCTGCGGCAACTGAACCAGCAGCGGATTATTGAGGCACTCATGGGCGGCCCGTCCACGCAGGCGGAGCTCGCCCGGCAGACGGGGCTCTCCACCGCCACCGTCTCGAACATCGTCAAAATCATGCTTGACTCCGGCCTGGCATCCACAGAGCCGATAACCAGTTCAGGGCGCCGGGCGCTGAATGTGCGACTGAACAGCAACGGCGCCGTGGCGGTCGGCATCGACTTCGGCCGGCGGCACCTGCGGGTGGTCCTGGCCTCGCTCAGCTACCACGTCATCGCTGAAGAATCAGTGCTGCTCCCGCTGGGCCACCAGGCGGATGAGGGCATCCATGCAGCGGTGGAACTACTGGAGAAACTACTCCGGGAAAGCGGGGTGGAACGCACCTCCGTGGTGGGCGCCGGCGTCGGTATTCCGGGCCCCATTGACCGGCGGACCGGGACCGTGGCCCAAGGGGCCATCCTTCCCGAATGGGTGGGCATCAACATCCTTCAGCACCTGGAGGAAACGTTGAGAATCCCCGTATTCGTTGACAACGACGCCAATCTGGGCGCATGGTCCGAGGTGACCTGGGGGCAGCACTCCGGCGTCAGCAACCTGATGTTCCTGAAGATCGGTTCCGGCATCGGCGCCGGCTTGATCCTCAACGGTTCGCCGTACTACGGCAACGTTGGGATCACCGGCGAAATAGGCCATGCCACCATCCACGAACAGGGCCTGGTGTGCCGCTGCGGCAACCGTGGATGCCTCGAAACCATAGCATCCACCACCACCATGATTGAGCTCCTCAGCCGGGGCGAGGACCGGCCATTGACGCCGGCGGATATTGTCCGCAAGGCCCTGAACAGGGACTCCGCCACCCTGCGCGTGGTGGACGATGCGGGACTGGCGGTGGGCCGGGCGCTGGGCAATGTTGCGAACCTGATCAATCCCGAGGTGATCGTGGTGGGCGGGCCGCTGGCAGGCCTGGGGGACATCCTCCTGGACCCAATCCGGAGGGGGCTGATCCGGCATGCGGTGCCGGTCATCGGGGAGACCACCACCCTCACCATGTCCTCCCTGGGTGACCGGGCTGAAGCCCTCGGTGCGGCCGCCCTGGTCTTCCAACACGCCGGAATCCGCAAGCCGTAGACCACATCGTTACCCAGCAATTGCGTTAAAGACTTGACGACAACAGCTGTGATCCAGTTTACTTTTGGTTCAGACGGCCCTGCGCTTTGCCGGCCGGACAAAGAAGTCATTGCATTGGAGGGTTAGGGTTCATGACGTCCGAGACCACGCATACGGATCCGATCATTCTCGAGATGCGGTCCATCACCAAGGAATTCCCCGGCGTTAAAGCCTTGTCGAACGTGAGCCTCCGGGTTAAGGCCGGCGAGATCCACGCCATCTGCGGCGAAAACGGCGCCGGCAAGTCCACCCTCATGAAGGTCCTGTCCGGCGTTTACCCGTACGGAAGCTACGACGGCGACATCGTTTACCAGGGGCAGGTTCAGCACTTCCGGGACATCAGGGCCAGCGAACACGCCGGCATCGTGATCATCCACCAGGAACTCGCGCTGATCCCCGAGCTGTCCATCATGGAAAACATCTTTCTCGGCAACGAACCCACCAAGCGCGGGGTGATCGACTGGGCTGAAGCCCGGCTGCGGTCCCTGGACCTCCTGGCGCGCGTGGGCCTGCGTGATGACCCCGACACCCCCATCAAGGAAATCGGCGTCGGCAAGCAGCAGCTGGTGGAGATCGCCAAGGCCCTGAACAAGTCCGTGAAGATCCTTATCCTGGACGAGCCGACAGCCGCCCTGAACGAGTCGGACTCACAGCACCTGCTGGACCTGATGCTGGGCCTGAAGGCCAAGGGCATTACCTCAATCATCATTTCCCACAAGCTCAACGAGATCGAGCAGATCGCCGACTCCATCACCATCATCCGTGACGGCCAGTCCATCGAGACCCTTGACGTCAAGGCAGACGGGGTTGACGAGGACCGGATCATCAAGGGCATGGTGGGACGCACCCTCGAGTCCCGGTTCCCGGAGCACACGCCCAAGATTGGGGAAGTGTTTTTCGAGGTCAAGGACTGGACCGTGGGCCACCCGGCCATCCAGGACCGCCTCGTCTGCAAGGGATCCAGCTTCTTTGTCCGCCGGGGCGAAATCGTCGGGTTTGCCGGCCTCATGGGCGCAGGGCGGACCGAACTGGCACGCTCCGTCTTCGGCCGGTCCTACGGCAGGTTCATCAGCGGCCACATCTACAAGGACGGCCGCGAGGTCACCCTCAAGAACGTCCGGCAGGCCATCGATGCCGGGCTGGGCTACGTCACCGAGGACCGGAAGTCCCTGGGCCTTAACCTGCTCGACGACATCAAGACCACCACGGTTGCGGCCAACCTGAGGAAGATCAGCCACAACTACGTGGTGGACCCCAACCAGGAGTTCACGGTTGCTGAGCAGTACCGCAAGTCGCTGCGCACCAAGACGCCGTCCGTGGAGGAAGGCGTGGCCAAGCTTTCCGGCGGCAACCAGCAGAAGGTGGTGCTCGCCAAGTGGATGTTCACCGACCCCGACCTGTTGATCCTGGACGAGCCCACCCGCGGCATCGACGTCGGGGCCAAGTACGAGATTTACGGCATCATCCAGCAGCTGGCCAACCAGGGCAAAGGGGTCATCGTCATCTCCTCGGAGCTCCCCGAACTCCTGGGACTGTCTGACCGCATCTACACGATCTTCGAAGGCGCCATCACGGGCGTCCTGAACAAGGACGAGGCCACTCAGGAAAGCCTGATGAAACTGATGACCTCCGCCGCGCCCCGAAAAGCCGCCTGACCCACTGGCCATTCCAGAACCTTCCGGACACAAGGACTGACACCATGAACGCCCTCAAAAAGCTGTTTGGCGGAAACACCCGCCAATTCGGCATGATCTTCGCCCTGGTGGCCTTGATCATCTTCTTCCAGATCGCCACCAGCGGCCGGACCCTCACCCCCGGCAACGTCATCAACCTCTTCAACGGCAACTCCTACATCCTCATCCTGGCCATCGGCATGGTGCTGGTGATCATTGCAGGACACATCGACCTGTCCGTCGGCTCTGTCGCGGCCTTCGTCGGCGTCACCGTGGCCCTTGCCATCCGTGACTGGGGCATCCCCTGGTACGCAGGGGTCCTGCTGGGTCTGCTGCTGGGCGCGGTGATCGGCGCCTGGCAAGGCTGGTGGACGGCGTACGTCGGAATCCCGGCGTTCATCGTGACGCTGGCCGGCATGCTCCTGTTCCGTGGTTTCAACCAGTTCGTTGGCAAATCCAACACCATCCCGGTCCCCGCCGATTTCCAATACCTTGGCTCCGGCTACCTCCCCGAGGTGGGGCCCAACCTGGGCTACAACAACCTGACCCTGCTGCTTGGCCTTGCCGCCGCCGTCTTCGTGGTTGTCAGCGAGCTGCGGTCCCGCTCCAGGGCCAATGCCCTCGGTGCCGAAGTTCCCGAAATGTGGGTTACGGTCCTGAAGCTGGTCCTCGTCTGCGCCGCCATCCTGTACGCCACGTACCTGTTCGCCACGGGCCGCCCTGGTACTTCCTTCCCCATCCCCGGCCTCATCCTGGCCGTCCTTGTCCTGATCTACGGCTTCATCTCCTCCCGGACGATCATCGGCCGCCACGTCTACGCAGTGGGTGGCAACCGCCATGCGGCAGAGCTGTCCGGCGTCCAGTCCAAGAAGGTCAACTTCCTGGTGATGATGAACATGTCCATCCTGGCCGGCCTGGCCGGCATGATCTTCGTTGGCCGTTCCACTGCATCGGGTCCCTTCGACGGCGTCGGTTGGGAACTTGATGCCATCGCCGCAGTCTTCATCGGCGGCGCGGCCGTTACCGGCGGCGTGGGCACGGTGATTGGGTCCATCATCGGTGGCCTGGTCATGGCCGTCCTGAACAACGGCCTCCAGCTTCTCGGCGTCGGTGCAGACCTGACCCAGATCATCAAGGGCCTGGTGCTCCTGATCGCGGTCGCATTCGATGTTTACAACAAGTCCCAGGGCAAGACGTCGATCATTGGCATGCTGACCAGGAACTTCAACCGCTCCTCCGGCGGCGGCCCCAGCAACCCTCTTCAGCCCGACGAAACCACCTCCACCAAGGAAGCGATCGCCAGGGAAGCCTGAGCTCTGCGACCTGACCTTTTAACACCAAATAGAGAGAGAACCAACAATGCGAATGATTGGTAAAGCAGGAAAGGCCGCGGCAGTCGCTGCCATCGCAGCACTGGCGCTGACGGGTTGTGGACGCTCCGAGTCCGGTGGCGGCTCCAGCGGCAGCGCAGGCGGATTCCCGCAGGACTCGTCCATCGGCGTGGCATTGCCCCAGAAGACCAGTGAAAACTGGGTTCTGGCAGAGAAGCTCTTCAACGACGGCCTCAACGGCGCCGGGTTCAAGGCCGATGTCCAGTTCGCCAACGGCGGCGTTTCGGAGCAGCAGAACCAGATCAGCGCCATGGTCACCAAGGGTGCCAAGGTCATTATCGTGGGCGCCATCGACGGCTCCCAGCTGGGAACCCAGCTCAAGCAGGCCAAGGACAGCGGCGCCACCATCATCGCCTACGACCGCCTGCTGCTGAACACCGAGAACGTCGACTACTACGTGGCCTACGACAACTTCAAGGTCGGTGTCCTCCAGGGCCAGGCCCTGCTCGACGGCATGAAGGCCAAGAAGCCGTCCGGTCCGTACAACATCGAACTGTTTGCCGGTTCCCCTGATGATGCCAACGCCAAGGTGTTCTTCGACGGCGCCATGAGCGTCCTGAAGCCGAAGATCGACGACGGCACCCTCAAGGTCCTGTCCGGCCAGACAGGTTTTGAGCAGGCTGTAACCCAGGGCTGGAAGGCAGAGAACGCCCAGCGCCGTGCCGACACCTTGCTCACGGGCAGCTATGGCAGCGCAACCCTGGATGGCGTGCTCTCCCCCAACGACACCCTGGCCCGGGCCGTCCTGACCTCGGTCAAGGCAGCTGGCAAGCCGATTCCGGTCATCACCGGCCAGGACTCCGAGGTTGAGTCCGTCAAGTCCATCCTGGCGGGCGAGCAGTACTCCACCATCAACAAGGACACCCGCAAGCTCGTTGAGCACGCCATCACCATGGTCAAGGACCTTCAGGCAGGCAAGAAGCCGGAGATCAACGATGACAAGTCTTACAACAACAAGGTCAAGACCGTTCCGGCATACCTGCTGGAGCCGGTCATCGTGACCTCTGCCAACGTCAAGACGGCCTACAAGGACGATCCCGTACTGGGCCCGATCACCAAGTAGCACAGGGCAGAAACAGCCGGTACACCCGGGGGCGGGAAGCCCGGCCCCACCCTGAACTGCTCCCCGTAAGTTGGACTGAAGATTCAGTTCCGACTTACGGGGAGCAGTTTCGTGTTTAAGGGCAGTCCGCTGTCCGGGGAGCAGCCCGAAGCCGCGGCGCCGGCAGATCCGGTCAGACCAGCCAGCGCCACCAGCGTGGCTGCTCCTGTTCCGGCGTCGGTTCCGGCTCCGGCTCCTCGCCCAAGGCCAGTGCGGCCCCGACGATGTCGTCCGCGGTGAGCGTCATGACGGCCTCACGATCGAGCGCGTCAAGACTTTGTTCCTCGTCGAGCGACAGCCGCAGCGCCTGACGGTTGAGCGCCTGCTCGAACAATGTGCGGGCGAACCGCGCGTTGCCGGAGTCCTCGCCCGCGTGCAGCCCGGTGAAAATGCGGCGCAGCATCTGGTCCGCACCCGGCTCCAGCCTGTACTCGTGCTGGGCCAGCATCCGGTGGAAGATCGTCTGGAGTGCGTCGACGGAGTAGTCGGGGAACGTGATTTCACGGGCGAACCGGGAGCGCAGTCCGGGGTTCGAGAGCAGGAAGGACTCCATCAGCC
Organism: Pseudarthrobacter sp. Pseusp20; assembly: GCF_059492155.1. Taxonomy (NCBI): domain Bacteria; kingdom Bacillati; phylum Actinomycetota; class Actinomycetes; order Micrococcales; family Micrococcaceae; genus Pseudarthrobacter; species Pseudarthrobacter sp. Pseusp20. The sequence goes on along the minus strand of NZ_CP168521.1, from coordinate 1,508,762 downwards.
GCGGGTACCCGGCCACAATCACCACCAGGCGGTGGCGGTGGTCCTCCATCCGCTTGAGCAGGACCTCGATCGCCTCGGGGCCGAAATCCATCCGGCCGTCCTCCGGGGCCAGCGCGTAGGCCTCGTCAATGAACAGGACGCCGTCCAGCGCGCGCCGGATCACCCGGTCTGTCTTGATGGCGGTGGTGCCGACGTACTGCCCCACCAGGCCCGAACGGTCGACCTCGACCAGATGGCCTTTCTGCAGCAGGCCGACCGCGCGGTACATCTCGGCCAGGAGCCGCGCCACGGTGGTCTTGCCCGTGCCCGGGTTTCCGAGGAACACCAGATGCTGTGATGTGGCCACCTCCGGCAGGCCGTGCGCCTTACGGCGGGCCTGGACCTGAAGCAGTGCGACGAGCGCCCGCACCTGTTCCTTCACTGTCTCCAGTCCGACCAGGGCGTCGAGCTCGGCCTGCAGCTCGGACAGCGGCCGCGCCGGCCCGGGCCTCGCAGCCATGAGATCGCCCACCAGGTCGTCGACGCGCTCCGAACCGGGCAGCTTGAGCTGATCGGCCAGACGGCCGATGGTTTCGCGCAGGTCGTCAAGCGGATTGCGGCTGGCAGCCATGCATCCACTGTAGTACCAGCACTCGATTCCCGGCCCTGCCCTTCACAGCCCGGACACAGGTGGGGCCGGATTGCTGCACAGGATGCCCAGCGAGGGTTGATGCGAAGCCGGCCCTCCGCGCCGGCACCTGAGTCATAGGAGTAACGTGAGCGTCCTTGCCCGAAGCGTAGGCAATGCCTTCAGAAACAAGGTCCGCACCGCAGCTGTTGTCGCGGTGCTGGCCGTCGCCATTGGCCTTGCCCTGGCCATGCTGGTAGCCAACCAGGCGGTCGGGGCGAAAGTGCAGGAGCTCAATGCGTCCGTCGGCACCGTCCTGACCGTCAACCCCGCCGGCGGGCAAGGTTTCGAAGGCGGCGGTGAGCCGCTCACCACCAGCCAGGCAGCCACGGCCGCCGGCGTGCCCAACGTCAGTGCCGTCGTCGGGACATCCTCCCTGCGGCTGCGCAATGCCACCGAAGCGGCCGCACAGGCCGCGGCCGCACAGGCCGCGGCCGGGCAAACGGGACAGACCGGGCAGGCAGGGCCCGGAGGCCAGAACGGGCAGGGAGGCCCCGGCGGCCAGGCGGCAGCCACACTGACCACCAGCCTCACGGCGGCGGTGGACGCAGGCACCCTTGGCAACCGCAACCAGCAGGCCAACGGAAGCACGGGCTCCACCGGAACCACGCAGCAGCCCGTCCGGTCCCTGCCGATCACCGCCACCGGCATTGGCGCCGAAGTCGACACCACCGGCAAGGCACTGAACATCACGCAGGGCTCCGGGCTCGGCGACTACTCGGCAGCATCCACCAGTGCCCTGCTGGGCACCACCCTGGCAGGGAAGAACAACCTCACGGTTGGCTCCACCTTCACCATCAACGACCAGACCTACACGGTCTCGGGATTGTTCGACGCCGGCACCACCTTTGGCAACAACGCTGTGTATGTCACCCTCCCCACCGCCCAGACCCTGGCAGGCACACCGGGTGAACTGTCCAGCATGATCGTCACGGTCAACTCCATGGACAACGTGGCCAGCACCAAGACGGCCCTGCAGACGGCTCTCGGCACGGACAAGGCCGATGTCACCCAGGGCCAGAACCTGCAGACCGCGGTCAGTTCGCTGGACAGCGTCAAGAACATCTCCTTCATCGCCTTCATCGCCGCCCTGGGCACCGCCGGACTCATCATCCTGCTCATCATGGTGATGCTGGTCCGCGAGCGCCGCCGGGAAATCGGCGTGCTGAAGGCGATCGGCGCGCCCAACCGCACCATCGGCCTGCAGTTCGTCCTCGAGGCACTGGTCCTGGCAGCCCTGGGCAGCGCCGTCGGTGCCGCCATTGCATCGTTCGCCAGCGGCGGCATCGCCTCGGCACTGATCAGCAGCAACACCACCAGAACCACCGCCGCCACGGGCCGCGGCGTCCCGGGCGGGGCCGGTGGTGGCGCGGGCTTCCCGGGCGGCCAGGGCGGACCCTTCGGCGGCGCTTCCCAGCTGTTGAACTCCGTGACCGCCAGCGCCTCACCGGGGGTGATCGCCGGTGGCATCGCTGCTGTGTTCGGTGTCGCCATCATCGGCGCCCTGGTTCCCGCGCTGCTCACCGCGCGCATCCGTCCCATCGAAGTCCTGCGAGGAGAATAGCCATGATAGAAGTCAAGAACCTGGTCCGCACCTTCAACTCCGGTGACCGCACCATCAAACCGGTCAACGACGTCAGCTTCGCCCTGGACCAGGGCACCCTGGCCTCGATCGTGGGCAAGAGCGGCAGCGGCAAGAGCACCCTGTTGTCCCTCCTTGGGGCACTGGACAAGCCCACCAGCGGAGACGTCGTCGTGGACGGCGTCAGCCTGGCGAGCCTGCCGGACAGCAAGCTGACGGAATACCGCCGCCGGGACATCGGATTCGTGTTCCAGCAGTTCAACCTGATCCCCAACCTGTCCGCCGTGGACAACGTCATGCTTCCCATGGAATTTGCCGGGGTGCGCAAGGCCGCCCGGCTGGAGCGCGCCAGGGAATTGCTGGAGCAGGTCCAGCTGGATCCGTCCAAGCACGAACGGCGCATCAACCGGCTTTCCGGCGGCGAACAGCAAAGGGTGGCCATTGCGCGGGCCCTGGCCAACGAACCGAAGCTCATCCTCGCCGATGAGCCCACCGGCAACCTTGACGAACAGACCGGCGACCACATCATCGAACTCCTCAGCTCGCTGAGCCGCGACCACGACACCACCATCCTGGTGGTCACCCACGACCGGGCCCTGGCGAACAAGACGGACCGCCGCTTCCGCCTCCAGCAGGGCAAGCTGACGGAGGAACCGGTCCGCGGCCGGACCGCCGTCGCCGCTTCCGCCTGACCTCAGCCAAGGGGCCAACGGTGGGGGACATCCCGTCCCCCACCGCTGGCCCCTTTATTGCTTGTCCCCGTCGCCGGCACGTCCCCGGTCCTCACCCGCCGCTGTGACAGGATTGCAGCTATGACTGCTCCCATCGCCACGCCATGGCTTTCCAGCCAGCCTGACCAGGATCCCCGCTCCGCCACCGGGGCTCCCCTGCGCTGGGGAATTATTGCAACGGGCAGCATCGCCCGCGCCGTGTCCCAGGATCTCGCGCTGCTTGAAGACGCCGAGCTGTACGCGGTCAGCTCCCGGGCACAGGACAGCGCGGACGCTTTTGCCGTGGCCTATGACTTCGCAAAAGCCTATGGTGACGACGGCGGTGTCCCCGGCTACCAGCGGCTCCTCGCCGATGACGCCGTGGACGTTGTCTACGTCGCCACGCCGCACGCGCAGCACCACGAGATGGTTCTCGCCGCCCTCAACGCCGGCAAGCACGTGCTCTGCGAGAAGGCGTTCACCATCAACGCCCGGGAAGCATCCGAGCTCATCGATGTTGCCCGCAGCCGAGGTCTCTTCCTCATGGAAGCCATGTGGAGCCGGTTCCTGCCCTCGATGCAGCGCGCGTTCCAGATCGCAGCTTCGGGTGAACTTGGCGACATCCACTGGATTACCGCGGACCTGGGCTTCCCCGCCCCCTACTCCCCCACGGCCAGGTTGTGGGCGCGGAAGGACGGCGGAGGGGCGTTGCTGGACTTGTCCGTCTACCCGCTCCTGTGGGCGCTGGGCACCCTTGGCTTTCCCCACACCGTGAGCGCCACGGGCTTCGTCAACGACGACGGCGTGGATTCGCAGAACGCCATGACCCTCGGCTACGGCCACGCGGCCCAGGTCCAGCTCACCTCCTCACTCCTGGCACACGGTCCGCGCACGGCGACCGTCGCAGGGAGCCTGGGCTTCCTGCAGAGCGTGGGCTCCATCAACAACCCCCGCGAACTCCTCATCACCAAGGGGTGGGAAGACCGCCGGACGGAAACCTTCGACGTTGTGGGCAAGGGGTACACCTACGAGCTGCGCGAAGTAATGCGGTGTGTCCAGCAGGGAGTGACGGAGAGTCCGGTGATGCCGCTCGAAGACACACTGAACACCATGCGGCTTTTCGATGGCGTTCGTGCCCAGCTCGGTGTGACCTACCCCAACGACGGCCATTAGCAAGAGGCGCCGCGAAAGATGCTCGACGTCGGCAAGGCGGCTTTCGCGGTGAGGTTGGGGCATGTGACTTCCTGCTTGCGCCCTTGACACCTTCAGTGCTTGTTCCCGCCCTTTGTAAAATCCCTTTAGCAAAGTCTGGACTTGCGGCAACAAGGAGTCATAGGCTTTAGCCAGCATTGATTGCACAGCTCACTGGGGGGTGGTACGCATGGCTAGCATGAGTGCGCCATGGCGTGCCCTGCGACCAGCGCTCCTTGCCGGGGCAGCCGCAGTTACTTGGCTGGCGCTTTCGTCAACTTCAGCATCCGCCGACGCCGGGCCTGGCTCCCCTTCCCTGCTCGGCAGCGTCACCGGCTCGGCCTCATCCTTGGCCTACGAACTTGCGGACACTGTTTCACCGGCTCCTGCCGCCTCCCCGGCCGGACCTGCTGCAGGCCCTGGACTGGCGCAGCCTGTCGTAGCCCAGGTCGCCGGCGTTGCCGACAACCTCATTACCTCCGTTCCCGTGCTGGACCAGGTGATTCCGGCGGGAACCCTTTCCTCTGTCTCCGCTCCCGTTGGGGAGATCGCCGACACCGTGACGGCCGGGGTGGTGCAGGTTGTTGTAGCCCCTGCAGCCGAGGCCGTCCCGGTACTTGAACCGGCGCTGCAGCCCGTTGCCGATCTCCTGACCGGCACCGCTCCACTTCCGCTTCCCGCCCCGGCCGTTGACGCCGTGCCGGCAGATCTTCCTTCCGGGGTTGTCCCTGGCCCCGCGGCAGCTCAGCCCGTGGCCTTGGAAATCCTTCCGGATGGGGCCGGAACGGGGCTGGAACCGGGGCAGGAATCGGATGCGTCGCCCACGGCGCCGGTTGCCGGCGGCAGCGCGGCCTTGGCAACGGTACGCAGTGCAGCCCTGGCCAACACGTTCTCCCCGTGGGCTGGCATGTCTGTCCCGGCTGACCCCGCGTCGGGGCAGTCCCTTCCCGTCGAGCCGGCACCGCTGCCTGCCCAGGTTCCTGCCGCACCGGGATCCGGCACCGGCAGCGCTGGATCATCCGGCGGTTCATCCGGTGCCGCAGCATGGCTTAGCCCTGCCTATTTTGGTTTTGAGCGCCCTGGCGCTGTTCCCGCCGGCGAGGCCTCCGAGCACGCCCCTGCGCCGGTGTCGTTCGACCCCGGTTCTTCCCCTGACTAGTTGAGGCCGTCTGCCCCCCAACGGGCAGCACGTGGCTTTACGGGCAGCTGATAAGCGCCCGAACTACCTCAACTTCAGGAGTAACCATCATGAACTGCACCCTTCGCAGGGGGCTGCTTAGCACCCTCTTTGCCGGCGGCCTTCTGGCCTTCGGCTGCGCTGCCGCAAACGCAGCGGACACCACCAGCGGGACGGATCTTTCCGCTTCCGCCCTCATCTCGGCGGCGGCGCCCGCTGACTCGACGTCGTTGGGCCTGCTGGGTGACCCAACGCCGGCCGGCTCAACAGGCGTCGCCGCCGCAGTGGACGTAAACCTCGGCCTCGGAAGCACCGGCACCACCACGGACGCCACCACGGCAAACCTCGCCGTCGACGCAGCCGCAGACCTGGGACTCACCGGCACCACCGACCCCACAACAACCGGCACCACCGACCTGGCCGCCGCAGTGGACGTAAACCTCGGCCTCGGAAGCACCGGCACCACCACGGACGGGACCACGGACGGCACCACGGCAAACCTCGCCGTGGACGCAGCCGCAGACCTGGGACTCACCGGCACCACCGACCCCACAACAACCGGCACCACCGACCTGGCCGCCGCAGTGGACGTAAACCTCGGCCTCGGAAGCACCGGCACCGGCACCGGCACCACGGACGGCACCACGGCAAACCTCGCCGTGGACGCAGCCGCAGACCTGGGACTCGCCGGCACCACCGACCCCACAACAACCGGCACCACCGACCTGGCCGCCGCAGTGGACGTAAACCTCGGCCTCGGAAGCACCGGCACCGGCACCACGGACGGCACCACGGCAAACCTCGCCGTGGACGCAGCCGCAGACCTGGGACTCGGCGGCGTGAGTGCCGGCGATACCAGTGGGCTCGGCACTACCGTTGAGGCAGTTCTCGACCTCACCATCGGTGGCGTCACCAGCAGTGATACATCGGGTGGAGTCGACGCAGGCATCGACCTCGGAGCCGGTGTGGACACCGGAACTGCGGACGCTGGCGGCTTGGATGCCGTTGTCGACCTTGGCATTGACCTGGGTATCGGACTCGGTAATGACAGCGGAACCAGCACTCCGGGCGCCAACACACCCGGCACCACTGACCCGGGAACCACCACCCCGGGAGACGGCACCACCGGAGACACCGGCACCCTTGATCCCGGAACCAGCACTCCGGGGTCAGGCGACCCTGCCGGCAACGGCGGCTCGACTTCCGGCGATGACTCCACAAGCGGCACTGGTACTGCAGGAAGCGGCAACTTCACCGCTGCACCGGCAGGCTCCACCGCAGTGAGCGGGGCCATCGCCCCGGTCACCACACCGCGGAGCACTCCGACTGGCGGCAATCCTGCCCTTGCCAACACCGGCTCAGCCCACACCCGCCTGGCCAACACCGGCTGGGACGGAGCGCTGGTTCCCCTGGCACTGGTTCTTCTGGCAGGCGGACTCCTGATGTTCCGCAAGCGCAAGGTGTCCTGAGGCCTGAGTCCTGTAAGGAAGCCGCCCGCGCACGCGCCTGAAGCGGCAGCACCCGGCAGGCTGACGAGAGGAGGACACCCACCCAACAACCAAGTAACAGTACAAAACATGTCATCAGCACACATGTCCTTGTAGCCAATGGTCCGGCGGCGAACGTGTTTGAAATCGCCGCCGGGCCGTCGGCGTGTCGCAACGCGAAACCCTAGGTCAATCGCTGGTTCCGCCGTCCCGCCCGTATAATTTGAGGTACGACAGTGCCGCAGCGCACCGGGAGGAACGGTCATGGTGGCGGAATCGCCTAGCTCCATCAAGAATGAAGTTGTCGGCGGTCGCTATCGTTTAGGTGAGGTCATAGGCCGCGGCGGGATGTCGTCGGTGTACTGCGCACGGGACGAAAAGCTGGGCCGTGACGTGGCGTTGAAACTCTTCGCCCCGCAGGCTCCGGATGCGGACGAGCTTAAGCGGCAGGAAGCCGAAATCCAACTTCTGGCCACCCTGAACCACCCCGGCCTGGTGACGCTCTTCGACGCCGGAATCGATGACCGCATTCCGGACGAGCCCCGGCCCTTCCTGACCATGGAACTCGTCGAGGGCCAGGACCTGCGCAGCCGCATCAGGCACAGCCGGGTACCCCTGGAAGAGCTGTCCGTGATCGGAGCCGGCATCGCCGACGCTCTGGCGTACGTTCATGGCCTGGGCATCATCCACCGCGATATCAAACCGGGGAACATCCTGCTGGTCCAGATCCGCCCGGGTGAGCCGCTGCGGCCCAAGCTAACGGATTTCGGCATCGCCAGGATCGCGGATTCCACCCGGCTCACGGCCACGGGCACCATGGTGGGCACGGCTGCCTACCTCAGCCCCGAGCAGGCCCTTGGCAAACCCCTTTCGTCAGCCACGGATATCTACTCCCTTGGACTGGTGCTGCTTGAGTGCATCAAGGGCACCGTGGAGTACCCCGGCAGCGCAGTGGAATCCGCCGTTGCCCGGCTCCACCGCGCCCCGGAGATCCCCGACGACGTTCCCCCGGAATGGGCGGACCTCATCCGTTCCATGACTGGCATCGAGCCGCTGGAACGCCCTGCGGCCGCCGACATCGAAACGGCACTCCGTCAGGCACTGGTCTCGCCGGCCTCAACGCCGGGAGAACTGGCACCGGAAACCACGCGGGTGCTTCCCGCCATGCCCTTCCACCCGCCCTCGATCACCGCTGAAGAATCGGTGGATGATGTGCGCGAGGCAGCGGCCTCTACAGAGGCTGCCGATCCCGCATCAGCCGCCCAACCTGCTGCATCACCGGCTGGTTCCGGAGTGGCAACGAGCGGAGTGGTTGCCGGTGCATCCGCAGGCAAGGCTCCCCGCACACCCCGTCTGTCCCGGAACCAACGGATCTGGCTGGTCGTCGTGCTTGGTGTCCTTGTCATTGCTGCAGCCGTGGCTGCGGTGATGATGAGCATCTCGGCCCGGCCCGCCGACGTCGTCCCTTATCCCACCGTGACCGGCGTCCTGGGCGACCATCTGCAGGAGCTGCAGAAAAGCGTGGAGCCGTGACGCCGCGGCAGACAATCCCGGGCCGGCTGGTCCTGGCGTTCTCGGCGGCCTTTCTGGCGGCAGGCTTCCTCAGCGCCTGCGCGGCGCCGGGAAACGGCCTTCAGCGCGAAGCTGCGGCACAGCTCCAGGCACGCGTGCTGGAAGTGACGCAGGCGTCGTCCCAAAACGATCCTGCGTCGGCACTGAAGGCGCTGGAAGGTCTTGAAGCCGACCTCACTTCACTGCAGGCAAAGGGCAAGGTCTCGGAGGAACGGCGCCGCAGCATCACCACCGTGGCCTCCGCTGTCCGGGCAGACCTGAACGAGGTTGTCGCCGCACAGCAGGCTGCGGCCAAAGCCGCCGAGGATGCCCGGAACGCCGCGCAGGCAGCTCAAAGCCCATCCCCCACCGCCGAGGCACCCGCGCCCCAGCCGGCTCCCGCCCCGGCACCGGCCCAGGGCAACGCGGGCGGCTCCGGCGCGGACACCGGCAAGAACAGCAACGCCGACAAAGGCAAAGGCAAGAACTAGCCCGCCCATACTATAAAGAGCACAAAGAGAGGCGGTGCCCGGAACGATCCGGGCACCGCCTCTCTTTGTCAGCTGCCGCAGCAGCGGCCGGTGCTAGGCCAGGCCGGCGATGACCTGATTAAGGGTGGCGGAAGGACGCATCACCGCGGAGGCCTTGGCATCCTCGGGGCGGTAGTAGCCGCCAATGTCCACGGGTGAGCCCTGGACCTCGGCCAGCTCGCCCACAATCGTCTCCTCCTTGGAGGACAGCTCCTTGGCGACGGAACCGAAAGCGGCGGCCAGGTCGGCGTCGTCCGTCTGCTTGGCCAGCTCCTCCGCCCAGTAGCGGGCCAGGAAGTAGTGGCTGCCGCGGTTGTCCAGCTCGCCCACGCGGCGGCTCGGGGACTTGTTCTCCAGCAGGAACGTGCCGGTGGCGCGGTCCAGGGTGTCGGCCAGGACCTGCGCGCGGGCGTTGCCCGTGGTGGTGGCCAGGTGCTCGAAGCTGACGGCCAGCGCCAGGAACTCGCCCAGGCTGTCCCAGCGGAGGTGGTTTTCCTTGAGCAGCTGCTGGACGTGCTTCGGCGCGGAACCGCCGGCACCGGTTTCAAAGAGTCCGCCGCCGTTCATCAGCGGAACGACCGAGAGCATCTTGGCGCTGGTTCCCAGCTCCAGGATGGGGAACAGGTCCGTGAGGTAGTCGCGGAGCACGTTGCCCGTGACGGAGATGGTGTCCTCGCCCTTGCGGATGCGTTCCAGGGTGAAGGCGATCGCCTTGACCGGGGACATGATCTGGATGTCCAGGCCGTTGGTGTCGTGGTCCTTCAGGTACTCGTTGACCTTGGCGATGAGGTTGGCGTCGTGGGCGCGTTCCTCGTCCAGCCAGAACACGGCCGGGGTCTGCGAGGCACGGGCGCGGGTGACGGCCAGCTTGACCCAGTCGCGGATGGCGGCATCCTTTGTCTGGCAGGCGCGCCAGATGTCGCCCTCGGAAACCTCGTGTTCGATCAGCACGTTGCCCGAGCCGTCCACGATCTGGATCCGGCCGGCTTCCTGGATCTCGAAGGTCTTGTCGTGGCTGCCGTATTCCTCGGCTGCCTGTGCCATGAGGCCAACGTTCGGCACAGTGCCCATGGTGGTGGGGTCGTAGGCACCGTTGGCGCGGCAGTCATCGATGACCACCTGGTAGATGCCGGCGTAGGAGCTGTCCGGCAGGACGGCCAGGGTGTCCGCTTCCTTGCCGTCCGGTCCCCACATGTGGCCGGAGCTGCGGATCATGGCAGGCATGGAGGCGTCCACGATGACGTCGCTGGGGACGTTCAAGGTGGTGATGCCCTTGTCCGAGTCCACCATGGCCAGGGCGGGACCGTCTTCCAGGCCCTTCTTGATCAGGTTCTGCACGCCGTCGCGCACATCCGCGGGAAGGTCCTCAAGGCTGCTCAGGATGGCGGCAAGGCCGTTGTTGGGGCTGATGCCGGCTGCCGAGAGCTGCTTGCCGTAGGTTTCGAAGAGTTCGGAGAAGTAGGCCTTGACCACGTGGCCGAAGATGATGGGGTCCGAGACCTTCATCATGGTGGCCTTCAGGTGTGCGGAGAACAGCACGCCTTCTTCCTTGGCGCGGGCCACCTGGGCCTTCAGGAATTCATCCAGGGCGGCGGCGCGCATCACAGTGCCGTCGATGACCTCGCCGGCCAGGACCGGGAAGGCCTTCTTCAGGACCTTCACCGAGCCGTCCTCGCGGACCAGCTGGATGGCGATGGTGCCCTCGGACTCGATGACCACGGACTTCTCGTTGGACCGGAAGTCATCCTGGCCCATGGTGGCCACGTTGGTCTTGGAGTCAGGGGTCCAGGCGCCCATGGAGTGCGGGTTCTGGCGGGCGTAGTTCTTGACTGACAGCGGGGCCCGGCGGTCCGAGTTGCCTTCGCGCAGGACCGGGTTCACAGCCGAGCCCTTGATCTTGTCGTAGCGCGAGCGGACGGCGGTTTCCTCGTCGGAGGAGGGGTTGTCCGGATAGTCCGGCAGCGCGTAGCCCTGGCCCTGCAGTTCGGCGATGGCGGCCTTCAGCTGCGGGATGGAGGCACTGATGTTGGGCAGCTTGATGATGTTGGCTTCCGGCGTCTTCGCCAGCTCACCGAGCTCAGCAAGGGCGTCACCGATCTGCTGCTCGGGGGTCAGGTAGTCACCGAACTGGGCGATGATGCGGCCGGCGAGCGAAATGTCGCGGGTCTCCACCTCCACACCTGCTGTCGAAGCGAACGCCTCGATGATGGGCAGGAACGAATAGGTAGCCAGCATCGGCGCTTCGTCGGTGTGGGTGTAGATAATCTTGGACATGCGCGGGCGTCTCCCTGTGGGTCGGCTTGGTTGTGAAAATTCGGTCTATTTCACCATGTACAACTTACCCGAGGACACCAGTTTGAAGCGTACCGGAGGCCCAGCGTTACCCCTGCCGTGGGCAGGATTACAGCGATGGAGAACGGCCGACGGCGGCAGGAAACCGGGTGCCCGCCGCGCCCGGGCACCCGGCCACCAGGGCTCCATCCCGGGACAATGCAGGCCATACATGATACGTCACTACTATTTACAAATCTGTCATGGAGGGATAAATTCGCAGGGTCACACTTGGCATTCCCACGCCTTTCCCCGTTCAGACAGGACAACAATGACAAGCACCAGGTCTCTGGCTTCCGCCCTCCTGAGCCTCTCCGCGGCCGCCGTTCTGGCTTTCACCAGTGCAGGTGCCGCCACCGCAACACCAGCAGCGGCGGACGACCACACGAATCCGTCCGTTACCAGTGCTGTCCTTGACGCGGCGGGTGCTGCCGACTACTGGACACCGGAGCGGATGCAGAGCGCCATCCCCGGCGACACCCTGGCCGGCAAGGCACTGGAACGCGGCAACCGCTCCAGCGCAGCCGTCGTGGAGAAGGGCAAACCGTCTTCCACCAAGGGCACCAAGAGCACCGGCAGCACTGCCAAGAGCGAAACGCCGGTCAGCCACATCGGCAAGGTCTTCTTCACCCTGGGGGGCGCCAACTATGTGTGCTCCGGCAACGCTGTCTCATCGACCAACGGCAGCACGGTTGCCACAGCGGGACACTGCGTTAACGAGGGGCCTGGAGCGTACGCCACCAACTTCGTCTTTGTTCCTGCCTATGAGAATGGCGCAGCACCGTATGGCAAGTGGTCTGCACGGGCCCTGTACGCGCCGAGCCAGTGGGTCTCAAACGGTGACATGACGTACGACACCGGCTTCGCCGTCATGAACCCCCTGAACGGCAAGAACCTCACCGCTGTGGTCGGAGGCTCGGGCGTGGCCTTCAACCAGGCCCGGGGCCTGACTTACAAGTCCTACGGCTACCCCGCCGCTGCCCCGTACAACGGTGAGACCCTCAAGAGCTGCACCGGCACGGCAACCAATGATCCGAACAACCCGCAGTTCAACAGCCAGGGCATCCCCTGCGACATGACCGGGGGTTCCTCAGGCGGCCCGTGGTTCATCGGGACCAGCTCCGATGGCGTGCAGAACTCCATCAACAGCTACGGCTACAACCGTTCTGCCGTGATGTACGGCCCATACTGGGGCTCAGTCATCCAGGCAACCTACGCCAGTGCAGCAAAATCCTAAGGAACCCGGGCCCGACGAGGATCCTGTCAGCCACGTTGACCTGACCCAGTCACACGAGGAAGTCCTCGAGTACTGGACAAAGCAACGAATGGCAGAGGCCAAGCCCCGGGAGATCCAACTTCCGGAGCCCGGCCCCGGTTCAGCTGACCAGGACTAAGCCGGCACAACGACGACGGCGCCCGCCCCCTTTGCTCAGGGGGCGGGCGCCGTCGTTTGTCCTAGTGGAAGAAGTGGCGGGCCCCGGTGAAGTACATGGTGATGCCGGCCGCATTGGCTGCCGCGATCACCTCTTCATCGCGCACGGATCCGCCCGGCTGCACGACAGCGCGGACGCCGGCGTCGATCAGGATCTGGAGGCCGTCGGCGAACGGGAAGAACGCGTCGGAGGCAGCCACGGCGCCGCGGGCCCGCTGCGGTGCGCCGGCAGCGCTGGCGTTGGAGGCACCGCCGGCACCTTCGACGTCGGACTCCACCGTGACGCCCAGCGTGTTGGCCCGCTCCACGGCCAGGCGGCAGGAGTCGAGCCGGTTGACCTGGCCCATGCCGATGCCCACAGCTGCGCCGTTCTCGGCGAGGAGGATGGCGTTGGACTTGGCGGCCCGGCAGGCTGTCCAGGCGAAGGCAAGGTCCGCGAGGGTCTTCTCGTCCGCTGCTTCACCGGCTGCGAGGGTCCAGTTGGCGGGGTTGTCGCCATCGGCGTCCACCTTGTCGCTTACCTGGACCAGCATGCCCCCGGAGACCTGGCGGAACTCCGTGGGGTAACGGCCGTAGCCTTCGGGAAGGGCGAGCAGGCGGATGTTCTTCTTCTTGGACAGGATCTCCACGGCTTCCGGCTCGAAGCCGGGGGCGATGACCACTTCGGTGAAGATGTCCTTGACGGTGTTGGCCATGCCTGCGGTGACGGGGCGGTTTGCGGCGATGACGCCGCCGAACGCGGAGACGGGGTCGCAGGCGTGGGCCTTGGCGTGCGCGTCGGCGATGGGGTCTGCGGCGTCCTTGGAGCCGACGGCCACACCGCAGGGGTTGGCGTGCTTGATGATGGCGACGGCGGGCTCGCTGAAGTCGTAGGCAGCGCGCAGGGCGGCGTCGGCGTCCACGAAGTTGTTGTAGCTCATGGCCTTGCCGTGCAGCTGGTCCGCCTGGGCGATGCCCACCGGGGCGGCTTTGTCCACGTACAGTGCAGCCTGCTGGTGCGGGTTTTCGCCGTAGCGGAGGACCTCGGAGCGTTCCAGGGACAGGCCGGCGTAGGCGGGCCAGTCGATGACGCCGTCGCCGTCCTCGTCCAGGAACTGGCTGGCGGTCCAGGTGGCAACCGCGTTGTCATAAGACGCGGTGTGGGCGAAGGCCTTGGCGGCGAGGCGGCGGCGGGTCTTGAGGTCGAAACCGCCGGCGGCGGCGGCCTCCACCACCTGGCCGTAGAAGGACGGGTCCACCACAATGGCGACGGCGGCGTGGTTCTTGGCGGCCGAACGCACCATGGCGGGGCCTCCGATGTCGATCTGTTCGACGACGTCATCCTGGGCGGCGCCGGACTTGACGGTCTCCACGAACGGGTAGAGGTTCACCACCACCAGGTCGAAGGCTTCGATGTCCATGCTGGCAAGGGTTTCCATGTGGGCCGGAACGCGCCGGTCCGCCAGGATGCCGCCGTGCACACGCGGGTGCAGCGTCTTGACGCGGCCGTCCAGCATTTCGGGGGAACCGGTGACTTCCTCCACCTCCTGCACGGGGATGCCCGCGGCGGCGATCTTCTTTGCCGTGGAGCCGGTGGAGACGAGCTTCACGCCCGCTGCGTGCAGGCCCGTGGCGAGCTCCTCCAGACCGGTTTTGTCGTAAACCGAGATCAGGGCCCGGCGGATGGGTACACGGTCAATGGATACGCGCTCATGCTGCGTGAAGCTCACAAATGTCTCCGTCTTATCTCGCGGTACAGGGCCGCGGTTGGTGGGGATAGGGCCAGTTTATCGCGAAGGGCGCGGTTGCCCGGCGTGGACGCCGGAGTGTGAACGGGCTGGGGCCGGGCTAAAGTTTTGGACAGGAGGCGGCGATGAATACATACACCACTGTGCCCAGCGGCGAACAGGTGGTCCAGGAACTGCCCTGGCGATGGAAAGTCCAGGGCAGGATCTTCCTGATCGGAGGCCTCGGCTTCATGTTCGATGCCTGGGATGTAACCCTGAACGGCATCCTGATTCCGCTGCTGTCCAAGCACTGGTCCCTTTCCGCGGGGGAAGCGGCCTGGGTGGGCACGGCGAACCTGGTCGGCATGGCGCTGGGCGCCTTCATCTGGGGAACCATCGCGGACACCGTTGGGCGCAAGAAGGCCTTCACGGCAACCCTCCTGCTCTTCTCCGTGTTCACCGTGTGCGGCGCCTTCGCCCCCGACTTCATCTGGTTCTGCGCCTTCCGGTTCCTGGCGGGATTCGGCCTGGGCGGCTGCATTCCCGTGGACTACGCACTGGTGGGTGAGTTCACGCCGCGGAAGCAGCGCGGCAAAGTGCTTACGGCCATGGATGGCTGGTGGCCAATCGGCGCTGCCCTGGCGGGATTCGTCTCGGCCGGGCTGGTGGCCCTTTACGGCGACTGGCGGCTAACCATGCTGGTGATGGTCCTGCCGGCGCTGCTGGTTTTCTGGGTCCGGCGCAGCGTGCCCGAGTCCCCGCTGTTCCTGATCCGGAAAGGCCGGCGGGAGGAAGCGGCCCGGATCATCGACGGACTGGTGGAAGCAACCGGGGCAGAACCGCGTGCCTACAGCCTTCCGGACGCCAGGGATGTCCCGCGGCTCTCCGCCGGCAGCGCCTGGACGCAGCTGCGCTCAGTGTGGCAGTTCAGCTGGAAGATCACCGCCGCCGCATGGTCCCTGTTCTTCAGCATCCTGCTGGTTTACTACTTGTCCCTGACCTGGATGCCGCGCATCCTCATCGGCGCAGGGTTCGCCGAGTACAAGGCTTTCGTCACCACAGCCTCCATGGCCGCCGTCGGCTTCCTTGGCGTGGTGGTGGCAGCGCTCCTGGTGGAGCGTGTGGGCCGCAAATGGATCCTGGCCATCACCGGCCCGCTGTCCGCTCTTACGCTGGTGATTGTGGCTTTCGTGGTGGACATCCCCACGGCCGCGGTGTTCTGGCTGCTGGTGTTCGGCTTCGTGGTGCAGGTGGCCATCCCCGTGCTGTATGCCTACGTGTCCGAGCTCTATCCCACAGAACTGCGCGGCACCGGCTTCGGCTGGGCATCCACGTTCTCGCGCCTCGGCGCAGGTTTTGGGCCGCTGATCTTCGCGAACTACTTCTGGCCGGAACTCGGGCTTGCAACGTCGTTTGCACTGGCGGGAGCCCTGGTACTGGTCTCCGTTTTGTGGATGGCGTTCTTCTCCCCCGAAACCCGCCAGCGCCGGCTGCAGTAGACGGCTCCCAACTGACTCGCAGTTGCTGTCGTTCTCGCACGTCAAAACGGCATCAACTGCGAGCTACTTTGGTACCCAGCCTCTGCTGAGAAGCGCCCCGCGCACTTTCGAGAGGGCGGACAACGCCTGGTTTTGCATGTGGCGCTTTGAGATCCTCACGAGCAGCCATCCTCCTCGGCTGAAATCCTCCTCGCGGTCGATATCCCTAACGATCTGTTGTGGCTCGGAATGGCCGTCGCCGTCGTATTCCACCGCAATCCTGTACTCCGGGTAGCTCAGGTCAGGCTGACGAATGACGCCGGGGCGAAGTTCGATGGGCATGTTCAGCATCGGCTCAGGCAGGCACGCGGCGTTCAGGGCAAGCCGAAGCCGCGTCTCCGGCGCCGAGTCCGAACCAACCCGCGCCAACTCCAGGGCAAGTCTTGCCTTCCGGATGCCGGGTGTACCTTTGTGTCGATCCAACATGTCGGACAACTGCCCAAGGGTACAAAACGGCTCCGTCCTGATTTCGAACGCAGCCCTCGGCACCCGCAGAAGATGGTCCGCCACTACCGTCAGCTCCTCAACGCTCATCCTTCGGGCATTGTCCAGCCATGTCCGGGGCCTGCTGGTTACCAGCACCCCTTCCACGTGCACGATCTCGTCATCGAAGAACTGTCCTACGTGGCCGACAACGCCCTTGCGGCGGGGAATAGCCATGGTGTCCGGACGGGAGATATGGATCAGCGGGTCCTCATGACCGGGCAAAAAACCAGGAAAACTCCAGAACGTGAAGGCCGTGGCGTGGGACACCGCCGAAAACGAAGTGATCCTCGTAAACGGCCTCAAGGCTTCAGACAGGGCCGTGCCCTCTCGACCCTGGCCCGAGCCGTCTTGCGGGACCCTGATGCCGCGGCTGGGGGCGTCCAGCTCTCCGTGGCGCAGGCGCCTAAGAGTTACGCCGGCGTCGACCGCTTCCTGGCACGTAAACGGCACCCGGGCGATCTCGGCGGGAAGTGGACGAGGCGTCTTCACGCGACCATAGTCGCAAACACTTCTGCCATCTGCCGGAGTTATCCACAGCCAGCTGCGGCGATGATTAAGTGACTCGCAGTTGTTGTCGTTTTGACGGGTCAAAACTACAACAACTGCTAGCTAGTTGGGGGGCTGGGGGGACGGGAACGAGGGGTCTGCGGCGAGGGCCGCCAAGGTGGAGACCAGGAGCCGCCGCTCCACCACCTTGATGCGTTCGTGCAGCGTTTCCTCGGTGTCTGAGTCCTCGATGGTCACGGCCTCCTGGGCAATGATGGGGCCGGTGTCCACGCCCGCGTCCGCCCAGTGGACGGTGCAGCCCGTGACCTTCACCCCGTATGCCATCGCATCCCGCACGCCATGGGCCCCTGGGAACGCCGGCAGCAGCGCCGGGTGCGTGTTGAGGTACCTGCCGTTGAACGCGTCGATGAAACCGGGGCTGACAATCCGCATGAACCCTGAAGACACCACCACGTCCGGCTTGTAGGTGGCCACGGCTTCGGTCAGCGCGGCATTCCAGTCGGCACGGTCCGGGTAGGCCTTGAAGTCCACCACGAACGTGGGGATGCCTGCGGCAGCGGAGCGTTCGACGCCGTACGTTCCTTCGCGGTCCGCGCCCACCGCCGCGATTTCCACAGCGAGCCCGCCCGCCTTGACGGCGTCGATGACTGCCTGGAGATTGGACCCGGTGCCGGAAACGAGGACGACGATACGCATTGGTCCAGCTTAGGTGCAGGCTCGCGTACGCTGGAAAACATGAACAGCGAACCGGGCCGGAGCGGGCAGCAGCAGGTCAGGCCCCCGCTCAGCGAGGCCGCGAAAGCGTCCCTCGCCAAGACCCAGACCCTGTTCCGGATGTTCGTGGTCTCGGTGCTCGGCGCGTTCTTCGTCTACCAGCTGGATGTGGGCTACCTCTGGCTGACCACGGTGCTCACCGCCTCGGGCCTGGTCCTGGGAATTGTCCTGCTGGTCCGCGCAGTCCGGTTGAAGGAATCCAAGCTGATTCTCTTCGGCACCATTTCCGGCCTGGTGGTCGCTGCCGTCATGGTGCTGCTGATTGTCACCACCATGGTCCTCTTCGACCAGGTCCGCGAGTACCAGGCCTGCCTTGGCCGTGCGCTGACGGACCGGGCCACCCACGCCTGCATGGTGCAGTTCCAGGACGTCCTGCCCACCAAGGTGCGCTAGGCCCCGCGCAGGTCCTAGTGGACCAGTTCCGCGTCCCGTTCAACAGCCGTGCTTTTCTCGCGTTCCAGCCATGGTCCGGCCGCGTAGCCAATCACGACGCCGGCAGCCACCTCGGCGGCCACCCACAGTCCCGTCCACAGCGGGTCAGGTCCAATGGCGGTCAGGCGGCCCACCCCGGCTGAACCCCTGGCAACCCAGGCCAGGCACAGGGTCAGCAGCCCCGCGGCCACGCCGGCCAGCGCGCCAAGGGCGAGGGTGGAAACTGTCGCCGTGAACCAGCGGGCGTGGACCTTGATGGCAAGCCACTCATCAAAGTGGTTCTCACCCTCCCGGAGGAACCACCACCCCGCCATGACACCGGCCAGCACCGGAACGATCATGGCTACGAAGGCGTAATCCAGGGGGCCCGAGGGGATGGCGGCCAGGACGGGGATGGACGGAAGCGGACCCACGGCGGTGCCCAGCGGACCCACCTGGGAGCCCACACCCATGGCGAAGCCGGCACCGGATGTCCAGGCGAGGGCGAAGACCACAAGGTTGGGCAGGAAGCCGAGCTGCGCGATGGTGAGGGCGGCACCTCCCACCGGGCCGGCGTCGAGCGCCTCATAGACAGACACCACAAGGTTCCAGTGGATGAACAGGTCAACTGCGAGCAGCGCTGCTGCCAACGCAAGCGCGGACACCACCGCAACGAATCCTGCCTTGGCCACCGACGCGAAGTAGGAACCGGCCCAGCGCGAATGCTGGCTGGTGCGCGAAATCCAGTCCACCGCGTCAACCCCGATGAGCCGGCTCCAGGATCCTGCTTCCCTGCGCGCGCCGATCACCATGCCCAGTCCGTACGGAACCAGGGGAACCAGCATGGCGTACCAAAGATTGATGACGACGTCGGCATTGCGGCAGACGAACCCGGTGGCGGCGCCGAAAGCCCCGTAGACCACCCAGGATCCAAGCAGCGCCTGCCACAGCTGGTCCGTGTAGGAAGCACGGGCGAGCCGGCGGCCAGCCCGCCAGGCAAGGAGGAACGGGATCAGGGTCAGGCCCAGGGGAATCAGGCTGAGGACGCCGGTTCCGCCGTGCGTGGCCGCCTGCGGTCCCGCGCCCGCCAGTTCCAGCGGCACGCCGTGTACCAGGAGCCAGGACTGGCCTGCCAGCCGGGCCAGGACCTCGAACTGCCCGTTCTGGAAACCGGCGGTGGCCCAGACAGCCACGATGGGCGCCACCACCACCAGCGCGGAAATGATGGCCGCCTGCGCCGTTTCAAGGGCTCCCTGCAGCCACAACGGCATGGGAAGGCCACGGTCTCCGGTCTGGTCAGCGCGCAGTTTCATCGTGCTCCATGGTGTCACGCCGGGTGGGCTCTGCCCGCGAACGACAGGCTCCACGGGGGCGCCGATGATCAATCAAATGACCGGGACGCCGGCGCTTTTTCCTGGAGGCCGCCGTAAAATTGGTAGAAACCAACACCCGCTGCCCCGCCGAGGGCGTGCTGCGATTTCTGCTGGCCGCCGCCGTCACCCGGCGCCAGTTCGATGACCCGGATTCCGTAAACCGGGAAAACAGGAGCCGCGAATGAGAGATGAACCGTAAGTTCTGAAGATATTCGTCCTACTGGCTGGTGCAGCCACGTTTATGCGCGGCTGCACCAGCGTTTAAAGAGTGCGGCGCCGGGAGCCCCCAAGTAGGCTCCCGGCGCCGTTCACCGTGTCAGGGCCGCTGTTTCAGCCAGCCTGCCCGCGGAACGTAGGGACGAGTCCCCCGCACCTGTCAGCGGCGGCTGCCGCCGTCTGTTTCGATGTTTTCCTTGCGGACTTCCTCGTTGACCGTGACGTCGTCGCGGACAACATCCTTGTCCAGCCGGACCCGCTCCACGGGGACGGCTTCCTTCTCCACCACCGGGCGCTCCTCATGGAGGACCACTTCGTGCTCTTCCTCGCTGATGGCCGGTCCGCCCATGGCGGCACCGCGGTTGGCGTCCGTGATGGGCTCGCGCTCAATGCGGACTTCTTCGCGCTCCACCGGGATGGTCTTGGTGACGTTCTCGGTTGTGACGTACTTGCGCAGCCGCGCGCGGCCGGTGGCCTCACGCTCCGTGCCCACGTGAAGCTGTTCCTCCGACCGCGTCATGGCGTCATCGGTGGTGGGGCCGGAGGTGTCGTGGCCGACGGTTCCGCGAGTGGTGTCGCGGTCGGAGGTACCGTTGCCTGCCGCCAGGCCTGCCGTGGGGGTGCCGGCGTTCAGGTCGGCGTCGCCCTGCAGGTCAACGTCCCGGTCAGTGCCGGTGGTCGCCTGCGTGTAGGTCCGGGCACCGCGTTCGTAGTAGGTGTAAAGCCGGTCCTCTTCCTCGGGGGTGAGGTGGCCGTCCGCGTCCACGCGGGGCGCGTCCTTGACGTGCTCCTTGGTGTAGGGGACTACCAGGTCGTCGTCCTGGTGGCGTGCGCCTTCGACCGGGATGAACGATTCGGAAGTGCCGAAAAGGCCGGTCTTGACCGTGACCCAAGTGGGCTCACCCGTGTCGTCATCTGCGTACAACTGGCCAATCGAACCGATCTTCGTACCATCGGAACCGACGACGTTGCCGCCCTTGGTGAGCAGGTTTTCAAGATTTTCCCTGTTGAGCATGACTCTCCTTGGATGTGTCGTTGCACTGGGTCTGCCAGCAATGGATGTCCTTGCGCGGGATGTCCCCGACGCCCGGTTTCCGCCCCGGCTGCTTGAGGCTCTGCGCTGACTACCCCCCTACCGTAAGCATGCTTAGCATCGAATGCCAAGCCTACTTAGTAATTTTTTTCGGGACTGGGTCCAGTTGTTCACCGGGCCTTTGCCTCCGGGTAACGCCTACTCCCCCACCATTTCAGGGAAGCCGCGCACGGTTGAGGGGTGAGGATCGCAATCGTCGCCGAATCATTTCTGCCGTTGATGAACGGCGTTACGCACTCAATCCTGCGGGTCCTGGACCATCTGCAGGAGCGGGGCGACGACGTCATGGTCATTGCCCCGTCCGCGCACGACGGGGATGCCGCAGTCCACGTCAACGGCGCCGAGGTCCACCGGCTTCCAGCGGTTCCGCTGGCAGGCTATACGAACGTGCGGGTGGCCGTGGGAGGTGTGTACCGGGTCAAGCGAATCCTTGCCGAGTACGCGCCCGATGTGGTGCATCTTGCCTCGCCGTTCGTGCTGGGCTGGCGCGCCGCCCAGGCTGCCGCGCAGCTGGGCATTCCCACCGTGGCGGTCTATCAGACCGAGGTCCCCAGCTATGCCGCCCGGTACGGTGTGCCCTTTTTGGAGAACTGGGCATGGAACCGGGTGGAGAACATTCATTTACTGGCCACCCGAACCCTGGTGCCCTCCACGTTCGCGCTGAACCAGTTGCGCGGCCGGGGCATTCCGCGGGTGCGGATGTGGCGCCGCGGCGTGGACACCGCGCGGTTTTCACCGGAAAAGCGCGACGGCGGGTGGCGGGCTTCGGTGGCCCCGAACGGTGAACGGATCATCGGCTACGTGGGCAGGCTCGCCGTGGAAAAACAGGTGGAGGACCTGGCCGCCCTCTCCGGCCTCCCCAACACCCGGTTGGTGATTGTGGGCGACGGGCCCCAGCGCACGGCGTTGGAGACGGTACTCCCCGGCGCGGTGTTCACCGGGTTCCTGGGCGGCGAAGAACTGGCCCGGGCGGTGGCGTCCTTCGACCTGTTCGTCCACCCCGGCGAGTTCGAAACCTTCTGCCAGACCATCCAGGAGGCCATGGCATCGGCTGTTCCTGTGGTGGCCACGGGGCGGGGCGGTCCGCTGGACCTGGTGGAGAATTCGCGGACCGGGTGGCTTTACGAACCGGGCGACCTGGCGGCCATGCGCGCCAGGGTGCAGGACCTGGTGGGCGACGACGCCAAGCGCCGGGCGTTCGCGGCGGCAGCCCACGCGTCGGTGCAGGACAGGACCTGGCCGGCGCTGTGCGCCGAACTGGTGCAGCACTACCGGGACGTCACCGCGGCGGTTCCCGGTCCCCCGCGGAAGGCGTCAAAGGCAGGAGCACCGTCATGAGGATTTCCGTAATAGGCTGCGGCTACCTGGGCGCTGTTCACGCGGCGGCCCTTGCATCCATGGGCCACTCGGTGGTGGGCATCGACGTCGATCCCGGCAAGGTGCAGCAACTGGCGCAGGGGGTGGCGCCATTCCACGAGCCCGGGCTTGACGAACTGCTCCAGGACGGCCGCGCTACCGGAAGGCTGCGGTTCGCCACCGACCCGGCAGAGGCAAGGGGCGCGCAGGTTCATTTCCTGTGCGTGGGGACGCCGCAGGACAAGGCGTCCGACGCCGCCGACCTCACCTTCCTGGTCTCCGCCCTGGAAAGCCTGCTGCCGCACCTGGCCGCGGGCGCCGTCGTCGTGGGCAAATCCACCGTGCCGGTTGGCACCGTGGACATGCTGCGCGGCATCCTGGCGCGACGGCCCGACGTGCTGCTCGGCTGGAACCCCGAGTTCCTGCGGCAGGGCACCGCCGTCAAGGACTCGCTGGTGCCGGACCGGCTGGTTTACGGCGTGGAGGGCGGCCGGCCCGCTGCCTTCAACCCGGCAACAGGTGCGCCCCTGGGGGTGGCGGCAGCACTGGATGCCGTCTATGAACCGCTGCTGGCCGCCGGGATCCCCCGCCTGGTCTGCAGCTTCGCCACGGCAGAGCTGATCAAATCGGCCGCGAACGCCTACCTGGCCACCAAGGTCAGCTTCATCAATGCAGTGGCAGGGCTGTGTGATGCTGCCGGCGCGGACGTGACGGAGCTCAGCGCGGCGATGGGGCTGGATCCGAGGATCGGCAGCAGGTACCTGCACGCGGGGCTGGGATTCGGCGGCGGCTGCCTGCCCAAGGACATCCGCAGTTTCCGCGCACAGGCCGCCACACTCGGCGTGCCCGCCGTGGAGGACTGGATGCGGCTGGTTGATGCGGTGAACCTTGGCCAGCGTGAACGCACGGTCGGCCTTGCCAGGGAGCTGTGCGGCGGAGCGCTGGCCGGACGCTCGGTCACTGTTTTGGGCGCCTCCTTCAAGCCTGATACGGACGACATCCGGGATTCTCCGGCGCTGGATGTGGCGGACCGGCTGGCCGCTGCCGGGGCGCACGTCACCGTCACCGACCCCAAAGCGGTCAATCTTGCCTGGCGCCGCTACCCGCGCCTGCGCTTCGAGGCGTCCACCGGGCGGGCACTCCAGGATGCCGAACTGGTGCTGCTCCTCACCGAATGGGACGAGTACCGGCGGCTGTGCCCCGCCGTCACCGGACAGCTGGTACGACGGCGGGTGGTCCTGGACGCGCGGAACGTGCTGGACGCGGCAGCGTGGCGGGAGGAAGGCTGGCTGGTGCGCGGCCTTGGCACCTCCGCCGGCACCTTGGCCACGGCAGGCGCGGTGGGCTGACGCCCGACAGGGGACGGCCTAGCCGAGGAGCCCCAGCTCAGCGAAGGCCAGGGCCACGCCGTTGCCGGCGGGTGCGGCAGTGGTCCTGTCCGCCACGGCAAGGACGGCGGGGTGGCCGCCTTCCACGGCGATGCCGACGGCTGCGTACTCAAGCATTTCGATGTCGTTGGCGCTGTCGCCGATGGCAATGATGTCGGCCCGGTCCAGGCCGAGCCGGGCTTCCACCACCTGGATGCCCACCGCCTTGTGCGTGCCGGCCATGAAGATTTCCCCTGCACGGTCGCCGAGCGCTGACAGGGAGCTCGGGATCAGCCCAACCTCCGGCCCGAAGGCCTCCAACAGGCGGGTCAGCGGCACCGGTGCATCGAAGCAGGAGATCTTGGCGTAGGAGGTGGCGCGGAGGTCATCGCCGTAATGCATTGGCCCCAGGATGTCCTCGAGCGGATCCACGTCCGTGCTGAGCACTCCGTCGTGGCGTGGACGCCCGGCGAAGATGGGGCCCAGCACCTCCCTCAGCCGCCGGTCCACACCGGTGCGGCCATGCAGGGCTTCCGGGGCCTCCAGGATGTAGGCGGCGTTGTGGGCATCCAGGGCCTCAACGATGCGTGCGGCCAGGCCGGGTTCAAAACGGGCATCCTTGAGGATCTCCCCGTTGACCTCCACCCTGGCGCCGGCGCCTGTGATGGTGCCGTCAAACCCAGCGTCCAGGATGTGGCCGGGGACCATGGACAGCGGGCGTCCGGTACAGACAAAGACGAGGTGGCCCCGTGCCCGGGCGGTCCGCACCGCGTCCACGTGCGCTGCCGGAGCCAGGCCGTGGTCGGCGTAGGTTCCGTCGATGTCGAGGAAGATGGCACGGGGCCTGGCGGTCTGGCTGGGCATGCCTGCGCTCCTTGGTCTGTTCGGGGACTTGCCATCCTATCGGCGGACGCCAGGCAGGCCGCACCCGAGAATGAACGTTCACGGGATGCCAAAGCCAGGCCACACGGCGGAAAACCAAGGACCGTCAGGACACTGATGGATAAAAGCACGGCATTACGCCTGAAACTGACAGTCATCCTGTGATATTCAAGGCCTTGCACAGTAGTAAGCCTGCTGATTGAATTATGGAACCGGAAATGGGGGCCCGGCACAACTTACTGACAAGGAGTGGCAACATGGGCATTATCGGATTTCTCATTTTGGGCCTGATTGCTGGAGCCATTGCAAAGGCAATCCTGCCGGGTCGCCAGGGCGGCGGCTGGGTAGTGACC
Source organism: Pseudarthrobacter sp. Pseusp20 (assembly GCF_059492155.1). Taxonomy (NCBI): domain Bacteria; kingdom Bacillati; phylum Actinomycetota; class Actinomycetes; order Micrococcales; family Micrococcaceae; genus Pseudarthrobacter; species Pseudarthrobacter sp. Pseusp20. The sequence goes on along the minus strand of NZ_CP168521.1, from coordinate 1,484,042 downwards.
CTGGTCCTCGGCGTCGTCGGAGCCATTCTGGGCGGCTGGATTGGATCGCTCATCTTTGGCGGCGGACTGGCCGAATTCTTCGACCTCAGGACCTGGCTGCTGGCCATCCTCGGCTCCATCATCGTGCTGCTGATCTACGGGGCAGTCGCCAACCGCAGCGGCCGCAGGGTGTAGCCGCAGCACAAAGTCAACTGAACAAGAAGCGCCGGACTCCCCAATAGGAGGACGGCGCTTTCTCTGTTCCGCGCCGCCCCAATTTGCCTTCCCTGGTGCGCACCCAATTCCTGCCAATGGCCTTTATGATGGCGAAGGGGTGGTGTAATGACCAGTTTTATGGGCCGTGGCGATGATGTGGCATTACAAACTTTTGGCGTGGTCATGGATGCCAGCCCGGACGCACTGCTGGCTTTGACCGCGGACGGTATTATCCTTGCGGCCAATTCTGCAGCGTCAAGGCTCTTCGGCTTACCAAAGGAAGCTTTTGCCGGCCTGGACCACCGCCCACTGATTGCCGAGGATTTCCGCGACGAGGTACGCCAGTTGTTCCTCCAGCTCCTTGCAGAGCCGGAAGGGCATCCGCTGCCCCGCGAGATCAGGGGACTCCGTCACGACGGCAGCGAGATCCCCATCGAAGTGGTGGCCGCACTCCTCCCCCAGCCAACCGCGGACCACGCCCGCGCAGAGCGCGGACCCGAAGGGCAATCCGAAGAACGGGCAGGGCAATCCGGAGCGCGGCTGCTGCTCTCCGCCCGTGGCACGGCACACCGCAAGGCGGCGGACGAGGATCTGCGCGAGGCCATGTCCTTGTTGACGGCCACCCTTGAATCCACTGCCGACGGCATCCTGGTCATGGGCAATGACGGCAGGGTGGCTGGGTTCAACGAACAATTCCTTGCCATGTGGCGCATCCCGCCCGAGTTGATGGAAGCGGACAGCGGAGAACCGGCCATGCAGCTCATCGTGGAGCAGGTGGCAGACCCAGCGGCCTTCACCGCCCGGCTGGGCGAACTTCAGGAAGACCCGGCCGCCGAGAGCCACGACGTGGTCGAGTTCAGGGACGGCCGCACCTATGAAAGATATTCCCGCCCCCAGCGGGTAGAGGAAAAGATCGTTGGACGGGTGTGGAGCTTCCGCGATGTCACGCCCCGGCGAAAAGCGCAGGAGCAGGCGCACAGGGCCATGATGGACCTGGCCGTCCAGGCCGAAAAGCTGCGGGCCATGGCGTTCCAGGACCCCCTGACCGGGCTCGCGAACAGGGCCGTGTTCAACGACGCCCTGGCCGAAGCACTTCAGGAAGCCCGGCTGAAGACGGTGGATGTCCTGCTCCTTGACCTGGACGACTTCAAGGAGGTCAACGACATCCTTGGCCACCAGGCGGGTGATGACATGCTCATCGAAGTGGCACGCCGGCTTCGCGGCTGCGTCCCTACAGCTGACGTTGTTGCACGATTGGGCGGGGACGAGTTCGTGGTGCTGTTGACGGCGTGCCCGGATGCCGACGCCATCGCGGCGTGCATCGTGCGCTGCCTGCACGTCCCCGTGACCATCGACGGCACTGTCCTCCGGCCGAGCCTCAGCCTGGGCCTCGCCTCGTTGGGGCAGGACAGCGTTGGGCCCTCGGAACTCCTGCGGCATGCCGACATTGCCATGTATGCGGCCAAGGCGGCAGGCAAGAACCGGTTCCTCCGCTTCCACCCGGACATGATGCAGGCACTGGTGCAGCGCACCCACATGGAGGGCGGGCTGCGGCTGGCTGTTCCGCGCGGCGAAATCACCGTGGATTTCCAGCCGATCGTGTCGCACCGCATGGGGCAGGTGGTCCAACTCGAGGCGCTGGCCAGGTGGGACCGCGGCGGTGAGCGGGTGCCGCCGTCGATCTTCATCCCCCTTGCCGAGCGCACCGGGCTGATCGGCGAGATCGGGGCCGAGGTAATGGCGTCCGGCATGGTGCAGCTGGCGCGATGGCTCAGCGAGGATCCGGCGCGGTCCCTGGCGGTGAACGTCTCCGGAGTCCAGTTGCAGGAACCGGACTTCGCCGAGACCGTCCTAAGGCTGGCGGCAGCCAGCGGCGTGGCCCCCTACCAGCTGGTCATGGAAGTTACCGAGAGTGTGTTTTTTGACGCCGACTGCAGCCTGATCCGGCAACTCAGCACGCTGCGGGACGCCGGCGCCAGGGTGGCACTGGATGATTTCGGCACCGGCTACTCCTCACTGGGCCGGCTGCAGGACCTGCCCGTGGACACGGTCAAGATCGACAAGTCTTTTGTGTCCATGGTGCGGACCGGCAACGAGCGCCTGCCGATCCTCAGCTCCATGATCAACATGGCCCACAGCCTGGGGCTGACCGTCACGGCTGAAGGGATTGAGACGGCGGCGCAGGCGGATTACCTGGCCGCGCTGGAGTGCGATTCGCTGCAGGGTTACCTGTTTTCCTTGCCGGAGCCAGGCGAGCGGCTTGGCCACGCGTTGCAGAACGCGGAAGAAGCCCTCAATGCCTTGAAGGGGCGGTAATTTTCCGGCCCATTCCAAGGATGCGCGGGATATTATGAGGGGGCGTCTCCGCCGTGGTCTCCGGCGGCTCCGCCCCTGTTTTGGGGCATTGGGCGCAATTAGGGGGAAGGGGTCTCCGTGTCCCAGTCTGGTCTCTTGGAACACCGTGTCAACAGCGGTGGGTCGCGGCTGTGGCCGCGGATCGTGGCGGCAGCGTTGGTCCTCACTGGACTCGGGGTGTTTTTGGCAGTGAACAGGGGCACTCCGGCCGCCCTTGTTACCGGCGACTTCCTCATTTTGGCCGCGTCCCTGGTGGCCGGGGTGAGCTGTGCGCGAGCCGGTGCCCGAGGTGGTGCGAACGCGAAGGCCTGGACCTATATGGCTGCGGCGTCCTTCGTCTGGGCAGCCGGAATGGCGCTCTACGCGTTTTACGGCCTTCTGAACGACCATGTTTACCCCTTTCCCTCCCTGGCAGACGCCCTGTTCCTTGGCTACTCGGTGCCCGCTGTCGTGGCGCTGTTCTCGTTCAAGCGCCGCGCCGGCACTCCCGTGGCGCTGTTTCGGGCGGTCATGGACGCCGCCGTCATTGCCGGCTCGGTGCTTGTGGTCAGCTGGTACACGGCCCTTGGCCCCGCCTTCAACGCTGTTGGGGACCCACTGACACGCCTTACCGGGATGGCCTACCCCGTGGTGGATCTGGTGATCACGTCCCTGGTACTGGTCCTGGCCATGCGGCGTCAGCCGGGCGAGCGCCTGCCCTGGCTCTGTTTCGGTGGCGGCCTGGTGGTGCTGGCCGTTACGGACAGCATTTACGTGCGCATGACGTTCGACGGCGTGACGGGAACCACCGGATCACCGCTTGCCTTGGGCTGGATAGGCGCCTTCCTCATCATCGCCATGGCTCCTGCTGCACCGTACGTGGAGAACACAGGCCCGGACCGGAAGGGGTACACGCTTGCACTGGAACTGCTCCCATACGTTCCCCTCCTCCTGGCTGTACTCCAGTTCGCTGGCCCGCACCTGCAGGAGCTCGATCCGTTCCTTCTCGTAGTGGGAGCCACTGTCCTTGCCTCCGTGCTGGTCCGTCAGGTGCTGATCGTCTTCGAGAACATCAGCCTGACCGGCGGACTCGAGGATGAAGTGGCTGCCCGCACCGTGGAACTTGAGGCGGCCCGGGAGGCGGCGTTGGAATCCAGCCGTCTCAAATCCGAATTCCTGGCTACCATGAGCCACGAAATCCGCACTCCGATGAACGGGGTAGTCGGCCTAACCGGGCTCCTTCTGGAAACCGGGCTGGACGAGACGCAGCGTCAGTACGCCCAAGGGGTTAAGGGTGCGGGGGAATCGTTGCTGGCCCTTATCAATGACATCCTCGATTTCTCGAAGCTGGAGGCCGGAAAGGTGGACCTGGACGTCCGTCCCTTCGACCCCAGGGTCCTCGTCGAAGAGGTGGCCGCCCTGCTGGCCGAACCTGCACTGGCCAAGAACCTGGAGCTGATCGCCTACTGTGAGCCTGACGTTCCTGCCCGTTTGCAGGGCGACTCCGGCAGGATCCGGCAAATATTGCTCAACCTTGCCTCCAATGCCGTGAAGTTCACGGCATCCGGGGAGGTCTCCATCCGGGTCACGGCCAAAGACCCGGGCTACGGCCCGGGAAGCACCGCGGCAATTGAGTTCGAGGTCCGCGACACCGGCATTGGCATCAGCCCGGAACATCACGGCAAATTGTTTGAATCCTTCTCGCAGGCGGATGCTTCCACCACCCGCCGCTACGGCGGTACGGGTCTTGGCCTGGCCATCTGCAGGCGCCTGACCGCTGTGATGGACGGTGCCATCGGGATGGACAGTGCGCCGGGCCAGGGCAGCACATTCTGGTTCCGGCTGCCGCTGCCCATAGCACCCCCGTCCACGGATCCTGTGCCGACCGCCGGATTCCTCACCGGTCTCCGCGTCCTGGTGGTGGATGACAATGCCACAAACCGACTGGTCCTCGAATCCCAGCTCCGTGGCTGGCGCCTTGAACCGCAATCCGTTCCGGACGCGACGGCCGCTTTGGAAGTGGCCCGCGCCGCGCGGCAGGCCGGGACACCCTTCCATTTCGCCGTTTTGGACTACTGCATGCCCGACACGGATGGCCTGGAGCTGGCCCGGCGCATCAAGGCCGACGCAGCACTTGCGGGCATGGAACTGATCATGCTGACCTCGACCATGCAGGTAGACCCGGCAGAGATTGCCGCCGCGGGTGTGCGTGAGTGGCTGATGAAACCCGTCCGCAGTTCCGAGTTTTACAACCGGCTGGTCCGCCTGATCTCGACCCGCGAGCCCACACCGGAATCCTGGAGCCGCCCAAGGCCCGCCCGAACCGCGCAGGCTGGGCGCGGCACGCCGCGCCGCGGGCAGATCCTGGTCGTTGAGGACAATGAGGTGAACCAGTTGGTGGCACGCGCAACAGTCGAAAAGTTCGGCTACGCGGTGGATGTGGTTTGCAACGGTGCCGAAGCGGTGGCGGCCGCGGCCGCGACAAGATACTCCGCCATCCTGATGGATTGCCACATGCCGGTGATGGACGGCTTCGAGGCAACCCGCGAGATCCGCCGCCTGCCCTCTGCAATCCGGGTGCCCATCATTGCCATGACCGCAGGCGCCCTCGATGGAGACCGGGAACGCTGCCTCGCCGCGGGCATGGACGATTACCTGTCAAAACCCGTGGACGCGGCTGCCCTGGAAGCTGCGTTGTCCCGCTGGGTTCCCGTGCAGCTCCCGCAGCCTCTTGCTGTCACCGGAGGTCCTTCCGCCGGAAGCCCCGGGCCCGCACTGGACCCGGACCGCATCGCCGTCCTTAGGGACCTGGGCCAGGATGACGGAGGGGCATTGTTGCGGGCAACGCTGGAGGCGTTCCGACGGGAGAGCCAGGTGCGCGTGGCGGCGCTCCGCGCAGCGGTTCCTGGCGACAGCCAGGTCCTGGTGCAGGCTGCCCACGCCCTGAAGGGGTCCGCGGCAAACATCGGAGCCTCCGGCGTGGTTTCGGTCTGTGCCGAGCTCGAAGAACTGGGCCGCAACGGGCAACTGGGCAACGCCGAGGGACTCGTCAGCCGGCTCGAGGCTGAACTGCACCGATTGGACGCCGAACTGGAGGCCGCAGTGAAGGGGGACCATTGAGAGTTCTCGTAGCGGACGATGATCCGGGGTCGCTCCTGGTGGCCAGGGCCGCCGTCGAACGTTCGGGGCATGACTGCATGACGGCTGCGGACGGTGGCGAGGCATGGGCCCTGTTCCAGGCACACCGGCCGGATGTGGTGGTCACCGACCGGATGATGCCCGTGATGGACGGATTGGAACTCTGCCGGGCCATCCGTGCAGAGGAGCCTGAGCTGTACACCTACATCGTGCTGCTGACCTCGCAAGGATCGCGCGACGACGTTCTGTCCGGGCTCGAGGCCGGCGCCGACGACTACGTCACCAAGCCGTTGGACCCCTTTGTCCTGCACACCAGGCTCCTAGTGGCGTTGCGAATCACCACGCTTCACGCGGACCTCGCACACTACCGGAAAGTCCTCTCGGAGCAAGCGCGCACCGATCCCCTGACCGGACTTCACAACCGGTTGAAACTTTCAGAGGACCTGGAGCAACTGCACGCCCGGAGCGCCCGCCATGGCGAGGGGTACAGTGTGGCGCTGTGCGACGTGGACAATTTCAAGAGCTACAACGACCTCTACGGTCACCAGGCCGGCGATCTGGCCCTTCGGGCGGTGGCATCCACCCTCGCGGCAACGGCACGACGGACTGACGGTGTCTACCGGTTCGGGGGCGAGGAGTTCCTGCTGGTGCTTCCCCGACAGGGCGTGATCGGGGCCAGGGCCCTTGTGGAACGGGCGTTATGCGCCGTACGTGACCTGGCCATACCCCATGCCGGCGACCCATCGGGCCAGTTGGGGTTCAGCGCTGGAGTCTCCGGGTTCTCCGCGGGGCATGTGGTGAGTGCCGAAATGCTGCTAAATGAAGCCGACGCAGCCCTTTACGCGGCAAAGGCCGCAGGGCGGAACCAGGTGATGCTCGCACCGTAGGCGCTATGCTGCCTTTTTCCCGCCAGACTTCTTCTGCGGGGCCTTCTGACCGGACGGCCGCTGCTCAGCAACGGCTGCCGCATTGGCGGGTGTTTCTGCCGGCCGGCCAGCGTACGGCGTCACGGTCGTTGCGGAAGCAGCAGGTTCAGCGTGCACATCGGGTGCGGCGGCGCGGTTGCGGCGCCAGCGGCGGACCAGGTCGACGGCGGCCAGCAGGCCCGCGAGGGGGGTCAGCACAGCTGCCGCGTAGACGAACAGCATCCAGGTCAGGGTGGTGAGCGGTGGCTGGTTGTTGTTGAGCAGGGACAGTCCGCCCAGCATTCCAACAACCCAGAACAGCACTACGGCCGTCAGGACAGCGCCGGCAGGAAAATACTGGTTGGTCACGACTTTTTTCAGGGTTTCCATGCACTTCCTCCTGCCTGGCCGGGGGGACGGCGAAAGCCGCTCAAAAACAAGTATGGGGCCCGGCCGGCGCGAAACCGTGCAAGACGACACGGCGAGTGATCAAGCTAACGTAACCATCCGCCGTCGTCCGAATTCCCGGGCCAAAATAAGGTCCGGCGCCCTTCCCGGAAAGGCCCTGGGCGCATACCGTAATGCCTGTCCGCTCGAAAACTGGAGGTTCCCATGCGCAAAGTCACTGCCGGCCTGTTCCACTCCGTGGACGGGGTGGTGTCCGAACCCTTCAAGTTCCAGTTCGACAGCTTCGACGACGAACTCGGCGCGGGCCTGACCAAGATGATGAACACCGTGGATACCGTGGTCCTGGGCCGCGTCAGCTACCAGGAGTGGGCTGGTTACTGGCCCACCGCCTCGGCAGACCAGGACTTTGCCGCGTTCATCAACCCGGTGGAAAAGTTCGTTGCGTCACGCACCCTGACCGGGCAGCTGGAATGGCAGAACTCTCAGTTGATGGACGCTCCGCTTGAGGAGTTCGTTGCCGCCTTGAAGGACCGCGACGGCGGCGAGATCGCCGTGTGCGGGAGCATCTCGGTGGTGCGGCAGCTGCTGTTCGCCGGGCTGTTGGACTCGCTGCAGCTGATGACGCACCCGGTCATTGCCGGCAGCGGCCGCAGGCTGTTCCAGGACGGTGACCCGCTGACCCGGCTGGTGTTGCTTGACCAGTCCACCACCAGCAAGGGCAACGTGCTGAGCACCTACGGGGTCCGCGGGGACTAAGCCTACGCGGCCAGCGGGGCCCCGAAAAGCTCCTCCGCAAGCCGGGACAAGTGGTCCGGGATGTCCGCTTCGGCCCCGTGATCGCCGCGGCCGAGGAAGACCGCGGTGCCACGGATCCCGTCAAGGTCCAGGCCGCATTCGTGCATCAGCTGCCCGGCGCGGAAGTTGACCGGCAGGAGCATGGTGACGCTTTCGGCGTTGAGGTAGACATGCCAGTCGCCGCGGATCACCGACTCCAGCGGCCCGCCCACCAAGGCTTCCAAGGCCTGCAGGTCTGCCGGCACCTGCTCGATGCGCATCGGCTCGGAATTGCCGGCCGGTACAACAAGTGCTGTGTAAGTTCTGTTGTTCATCGTTCATTTCTCCTTAGGTTTTAACACCCGTGGAGACGGCAGTGTTCCCGGTAACTATGCCTTCCCGGCCAACGCTGCGACGTCGGCGGGCGTGGTCCGGCAGCAGCCGCCCACGATGCGGGCACCAAGCTGCCGCCACCCAGGGGCACCTGTGCCGAGGCTGGAGGGAGCACCGCTGCCGGAAGCCGCCCGGTCCTGGCTCCACGTCTTTGTCACGGGATGGTAGGTCTCCCCCGAATTGGGATAGGCCAGCAGCGGCTTGTCCGTGTGCAGGCCCAGTGCTGCGAGCGCGGGAGCGACCAGGTTGAGCGGGACGCAGTTCACACCCACGGCGGCGACGTGGAGCTGTCCGTCAAGGAGCCGGGCCACGTCGGCGAGCGGGGTTCCGTCGCTGATGTGCCCGCCGTCGCGCAGGGAAAAGGAGAACCAGGTGTCGACGCCGTGTTCCCGGCTGAGTGCCAGGAGGGCTTCGGCCTCAGCGAAGGAAGGCAGCGTTTCCAAGGCCAGGAGGTCCACGCCGGCGTCCACCAGCGCGGCGATGCGGGGGGCGTGGAAGTCCTGGAACTCTTCTGCGGTGAGGGCGTAGTCCCCCCGGTACTCCGAGCCGTCCGCAAGGTAGGCACCGTAGGGACCCACGGAACCGGCGACCAGCAGCGGCCCGGCGTCCGGGTGGTCCTCCAGATGCTGCCGCCGCGCTTCATCCGCCAACCGGGCGGACAGCGCAACGAGCTCCAGGGCTTCCCGTTCGCCCATCCCCCGCGCCGCAAACCCCTGGGGCGTGGCCTGGTAGCTGGCGGTGGTGGCGATGTTCGCGCCGGCGGCGAAGTAGTCCCGGTGCACGTCCCTGATCAGCTCGGGCTGCTCCAGGAGGACCTTGGCGGACCACAGTGCGTCGTTCAAATCGCAGCCGCGGGCCTCCAGTTCGGTGGCCAGGGCGCCGTCAGCTACGAGGCCTGCGCCGGCGTCAAGCAGGGTGGACAGGGAACGGCGGCTAGGCATCGCACCTCCGGTCGATTGTGGGCTGTTTTGTTCATTATAGGCAAGTTTCCATGCTTGTAATGCATATCACTGTGTGCCACGATGACTGCAGCAACGACCATTACAGGAGGAATATTCGTGAGTGTGCACCTGAACAGTGTCCGCAAGCTACGGGTCCACTGGCCCATCAGTGCGGAAACCTTCGGCCGGATAGCCGCCGGAGACGCCAACGCCGTCCAGCAGGATCCGGGGCTGGCAGAACTCCTGCACACCGTTGGGCATTACCCGGACCTCGGTGATTTCGGGAACTACAAGCACGTCTTCGAATCCGGCATCGGATTCGAAGGATTCTCGTGCGGCGAAGGGGCGTCTCCCACGCTTGGCAGGGTGGGCGAGCAGACCCTCTCCCCCACGTTCGTCTTCACCACCTATTTTGATGCCACCCTGGACGAGGCCGTCCTGGAACGGGTTATGCAGGAACTGGTGGCCATCCACCCGTGGGAACTGCCTGTCATCGAGGTGACCGGTCCCGTGAGCGTGGCCGGTGGGCTGCACCGTAAAACCCCCTCGGCGGCGGCAGCATCATGACACTCACCACCACTGCCGCCTGGCCCGCGCTTCAGTCCGCCCTGGCAGGCAGGACGTTCACGGACCTCACCCATGCCTTCCATCCAGGCCAGCCCCGTTTCGCCGCCTTTCCGGACGAAACCCGGGAGGCTCTTTTCGACCTTGAAAGGGGCGACGGGTTTACGGCCCACCGGTATTCGATCGTTGGCCAGTGGGGCACGCATGTGGATCCGCCTTCCCACTTCATCCGGGGTGGACGCACCCTCGACCGGATTCCAGTCCAGGACATGATTCTTCCCCTTGTGGTCCTGGACATCACCCGGCGGGTGGAACGGGATCCGGATGCAACCCCCACCCTGCAGGATGTGCACGGATGGGAAGACCGGAACGGAAGAATCCCGGCTGGATGCTTCGTTGCCCTGAGGACCGGCTGGAGCTCACGGTGGCCGGACGGAGATGCCATGGCCAACAAGGATGCGGACGGAGTCAGCCACACTCCCGGGTGGTCCCGTGAGGTGCTGTCCTTCCTGGTGGAGGAACGCTGGGTTTCGGCCATCGGGCACGAGCAAACGGACACCGATCCGGGGCTGGCAACCTCGCAGGGGGACTTTAGCCTGGAAACCTACATCCTGGCGAAGGACCGCTGGCAGATAGAACTGATGGCTGATTTGTCCGGCCTCCCTGAATCGGGTGCCGCAATCGTGGCCAGCTGGGCCAAACCCTCCGAAGGGAGCGGCTTCCCGGCCCGCGTCTTCGCCATCTCCTGACCCTGGCGGGCGGTCCTCTAGACTCGGACCATGTCGAGGACTTCAAGCATGGGACGTGGCGTCATGGCCGTCCTGGCGGCCGGGGAACGCCACCTGCGTGGCCTCCCCGGCGGCACGGTTGCAGAGATCGCTGCGGACCTGGGCAGGGACCGAAGCCAGGTTTCCAGAAGCCTGCGGACAGCTGAACAGGAAGGTTTCCTGCGGAGAACCCCCGAACGCACCTTCGCCCTGGACTGGAGCGTCCTGACCGACGCCCTCCTGCTGACCCGGCGCCGGCTGGCAACCGACGGGACCGCCGCCCTGGAACGCCTTTCGAGGGAGACTGATGAGGGGTGCTTCCTGGGGGTCCTCAGCGGCAGGAGCACCGTAACGGTGGGCGAAAGCGTCCCGGCGAGCAGCCGGCTGGTGGGCTCGTGGCTGGGCCGGCCCTACCCTGCCTACTGCAGCGACGCCGGGCAGGCACTTTTGTGGGAGACTCCGGACGATGAGGTCCGCAAAATCTTCGCGGGCGTCCAGTTCCAGCAGCACGGCCCGAACACCCCCGCGGACGTCGAGGATTTCCTGGCACGGCTCAGGGACGCACGGGTCCGCGGCTACTCCATCGTCGACGAGGAAGCGGAGCCCGGGCTCTACTCACTGGCCGCACCCATCAGGGATTTCAGGGGCGACGTGGTGGCGGCCCTGCAGGTGGTGGGCCTGAAGGGCCGCCTTGAACCCAGCCGGTCCCGGCACGCCGAAGCGCTCGTCCGCCAGGGCCGCTGGCTGGAAGGCATGCTGGGATGGCGGTCTCCGGACAGCAACCCCTAAGGGCCGCCTACCCTTCCGGCCCGGGATGGACCGAACCGAGCCTTGCCGCGGCCTCCGCGAGCACATCCGCCAATTCCCCTGCGCGGGGTCCAACGTCCGGCTGCCCGCCCAGCACACTCAGCGAAGCGACGATCCCACCGCCCGGGTCCCGGACAGGCACGGCCACCTCCACGATGCCGTGTTCGAATTCCTCCGTGGCGACAACGAAACCATGGGGCTTGTCTTTGGCCATGAGTTCCCAGGCCTCCGCGCTGGAATGCGGTGCGCCGGGACCACCGACGCCGACAAAGTTCACGTCGGAAAGCAAAGCTTCAAACCCGCGCCGCTTATGGTCCCACAACAGCGCCCTGCCCGATCCGGTACACCACACAGGCGTCACCATGCCGGGCTGGACGAAGCTGCCCGCCTGCGAATCGTTGCTGGACGCCAGGAGCAGGATGACCCTGTAGCCGTCGCGGACCGAGACCCGGGCGCGCAGCCCGGTAGTGGCCACCAGCGCCTCCAGTTCCGCCGCCGCATGCCGGATCCACCCCGTATTGAGGGTGGCGGCAAGGCCGAAGAAGCCCGTCCCTACGCGGAACGGGCCGCGTTCGCGGCGCTCCAGCAGGCCAAGCTCACAAAGCTCCTGGGTCAAACGGGAGACGCGGCTTTGGTCCATGTCCAGCTCGGCGGCCAACTGGGAGACACCCATAAGCTGCTTCCCCGCCTTTTCCCGGTCAATGACCAGGCGCACTATCCGCAATCCCTGCGCCAGCGACGCCGCCTCCGGGGAGTTATCCACCCTGCTGCTCCTTCCGACCGGCAACCAGCCTATCCTCACACGTTGCGGCACCGCCCAGCGGGAAACACCAATCCCCCGGAAGCAACGCAGTCCCGGGCACGGCGATGGCCTGGCGCGGACGTTCGGCCGTCCGCGCCAGGCCATGGAAACGGTTCAGCCCTGCGCCGTCTTTTCGGCTGCGGCCCGGCGCCCGTACCTGATGTGGAAGTAACCGTAGCAGGCGGCGACGAAAGGAATCCCAAAGTACAGCGCCGCCACTTGGGCCGGATCGAAAGCGATGCCGACCAGAGAGACTGTGCAGAGAGTGAATGCCAGGACCGGCACCAGTGGGAAGAGCGGCGCGCGGTAGGACAAGGTGGACACGTCCCCGCCGTTCCGGACAAAAGACCGCCGGTGGAAGAAATGCGAGGCGGTGATGGACATCCAGACTCCCACCACTGCGAAGCCCGCTACCGATACCAGCACCAGGTACACGGTTTCCGGAGCAACCACGCTGCTGATGAGTGAGGCCAGCCCTCCGAGCATGCTCACCGAGAGCGCGGTCATGGGAATGCCGCGCTTAGTCAGCTTCTTAAGCGCCCGGGGTGCGTGGCCTTCGTCGGCCAGGGAGTACAGCATCCTGGCGCACGAGAACAGGCCACTGTTGCCTGCAGACAGCAGCGCCGTGATGATGACGAAGTTCATCAGATCGGCGGCAAAGGGAACACCCGTCGCCGTGAAAACCGTCACGAACGGGCTTTCGTCGAGCCCAACTTCCTGGTACGGGATCGTGGCGGCGATGACGGCGATGGCTCCGACGAAGAACACCAGGAGGCGGATGACCGTACTGCGCATCGCTTTGGGAATGCTGGTGGCGGGATCCTTCGTCTCCCCTGCGGCGACGCCGATCAGTTCAGAGCCTGAGAAGGCATAGAAGACTGCGAGCGCCGTCACCAGAACGCCGGTGAAACCGTTGGGAAACAGCCCTCCCTCGGGGTTGAAGTTTTCGAACAGGAAGGGATGGTTGCCCGATGCGCTGAGCGGGTGGAAGCCCAGGAGGGCTGCCCCGCCCAGGACGATGAGCCCGATGATGGCGCCCACTTTGATGATGGCGAACCAGAATTCCGACTCACCGAAGAACTTGGATGACACGGCGTTGAGGCCGAACAACGTTGCGGCGAAGATCAGGCACCAGACCCAGACGTCAACGCCCGGGAACCAGCGCTGCATCAGCAGGCCCGAGGCTGTGAACTCCGATCCGATGGCGACCGCCCAGCACAGCCAGTAGAGCCAGGCGGTGGCGAATCCCGTGGCGGGACCAATGGACCGGGAAGCATAGATATGGAACGCACCGGAGACGGGGTAGGCGATGGCGAGCTCCCCCAAGCAGGCCATGACCAGGTAAACCACGAAGGCACCGACGAGGTAGGCGAGAACGGCACCCAGCGGGCCGGCCTGGGAAATGGTGTAACCCGAGCTGAGGAACAGTCCGGAACCAATCACGCCGCCCATGGCGATCATGACAAGGTGCCGGGGCCCCATGGAGCGGCGGAGCCCTGATTCCGTTGACGGCGGTGCGTCCGGCTCCGGCTTGAGGGTGAGGGGGGTCGAAGATTCCAAGTGGTGCCTCCAGTGGGGGATGGTCGGAAGGACGGCCGCGGTTCGGGTGCCGGTCCATGAAAGCTTTAAGCGCGTCGACAGTGACGAAAGTAACACAAACTGGCATTTTTAGTCATCAAAATCATATTCAAATGCGAATGTTGCACTTTTATTGCTGTTACTCCGTATGTCGATTTGCCCTTCAGTTGGTCGTTTCGCCTCCCCGGCGGAGCGTTTGGACATGCCTCAACGGACACCGGGTGGGCACAGGATGGGAGCAACAACAACCACCTCAAGGGAGTAGCAATGACCACCTACGACATCGCGCTGATCGGGTTCGGCGGCGTCAACCGGACCCTGGCCGAACTGATTGCCACCAGAGGGGATGCGCTTGGCCGCACCCTCGGCTTTGACCTGCGGGTGGTTGCCATTACGGACCTTGGGCTGGGTTCCCTGGTCCAGGACGGGGGGATCGATCTTGACATGGCCTTGGGCCTGGATCCCGCCGTCGCGACATTTGCAGCGTACGGCGGGTCAGCGGACCCGGACAACGAGCGCGTGATCCGGACCTGCTCCGCAGGGATCATTTGCGAAGCAACGTTCACCAACCCTGCAGACGGCGAGCCTGCGGCTTCACACGTTCGCTGGGCGCTGGAGTCGGGAAAGAGTGTCTGCACCACCAACAAGGGTCCGGTGGCCCTGCATGGCCAGGAGTTGAGCCGGCTCGCGAAGCTTAAAGGGCTGCATTTCGAATTCGAGGGCGCGGTGATGAGCGGGACACCCGTCATCCGTTTGGCCAAACAACTGTTCCCCGGACTGGCGCTCAATGGCTTCGAGGGCATCCTCAATGGCACGAGCAACTATGTCCTGGGCAGGATGGAAGAGGGCCTCAGCTTTGAGGAATCGGTCCTCGAAGCCCAGAGCCGGGGGTACGCAGAGGCAGATCCCACGGCCGACATCGAGGGCCACGACGTCCAACTGAAAGTCCTGATCCTGGCCAATGAGCTGCTGGGGGCGGACATCACGCTGGCGGATGTGCAGCGCCAAGGGATGTCAACGCTGTCACCCGAGGACATCAGGCGCGCCAGGACCGAGGGGCGGCGGTGGAAACTGGTGGGCTCCGCGCGGCGGAACCTGGATGGAAGCATCAGTGCCGGAGTTGCCCCCGTGGCGCTCCCCCTGGCCCACGGCCTCGCCGGGGTTTCGGGTGCCAACAATGCAGTGTCGTTCAACACCGATCTCCTCGGCCCGGTGACCGTGTCCGGACCCGGGGCCGGGCGGGTGGAGACAGCGTACGCCCTGCTGTCCGACATCATCGCCATGCACGCCGCACGGAACCAGGTGGCTGCAGATGCGTGAATCAACCCTTGCACCGCTGGATCACGCAACGGCCGCGATCCGGGAGGTGCTCAGCCCCTACGACGGCCGGGTGGTGGGAGCCGTGGCCCTGACCAGGGCGGAGTCCGTGGACGCGATTATCCGGGCTGCCAGGTCCGGGGCGGCGCAGGCACGCGCGCTGTCCCGCCATGCCCGGGGGAAGCTGCTGGACGCGGCTGCCGCACTAATCGACGCGCGCCACGCGGAATTCGCCCAGACCATCACAGCCGAGAGCGGCAAAACCATCCGCCAGGCACGAAAGGAGGTGCGGCGGGCAGTCAACACCCTGCGCCTGTCCGCCGCGGAGGCACGCCGGAACGCCGGCGAGATCATTCCCTTTGACTCCTATGAAGGCTCCGAGGACCGCATGGGGTGGTACGCACGGGAACCGCTGGGCATCATTGCGGCCATCACCCCGTACAACGACCCCCTTAATCTGGTGGCACACAAGGTGGGCCCGGCAATCGCCGGAGGCAACGCCGTCATCCTCAAGCCGTCCGCGCTGACGCCCCTGTCCGCGCAACTGCTTGCCGAAGTCTTCGTCGAAGCCGGCCTGCCTGCCGGCGTCCTCACAGTGGTCCACGGGGACACGGACGTGGCGGAGGCGATCGTGCGGAGCCGGGAGGTCCGCATGGTGTCCTTCACCGGCGGATTCACGGCCGGCGAGGCCATTGCCAGGACCGCAGGCCTGAAGAAGCTGTCCATGGACCTTGGCGGGAACGCCCCGGTCATCGTCATGGATGATGCCGACTTGGATGCTGCCGTTTCAGCCTGCGTCTCCGGAGCCTTCTGGGCAGCCGGACAGAACTGCGTGGGGGTTCAGCGCATCCTCGTGGCCGCCTCCCGCTACCACGAGTTCCGTCGGCGCTTCCTGCAGGAGACGTCGCGGCTGGTGGCGGGCGACCCCGCCGAGGAAGCCACCGACGTCGGTCCCATGATCAGTCCCGCCGCCGTGGATCAGCTCCAGGCCAAGATTGAGGCGGCGGTTGCCTCCGGCGCCGTGGTCCTCGCCGGCAACACCAGGGTAAACAACGTGCTGCATCCGACGGTCCTGGAGAGAGTGCCCGCCGGCAGCAGGCTGTGGACGGAAGAGGTGTTCGGGCCGGTCGTCATGCTGCAACCCTTCACAACCTTCGACGAAGCCGTGGGGACCGCCAACGCCATCGACTACAGCCTTCACGCCGGGATCTTCACCGGCTCGCTGGACACGGCCCTGGACGCCGCGGGCCGCATCGACGCAGGCGGCGTCATGGTCAACGACTCGTCGGACTACCGCTTCGACGGCATGCCGTTCGGGGGATCCAAGTATGGCGGCCTGGGCCGCGAAGGCGTCCGCTTCGCCTATGAGGAGATGACCCAGCCGAAAGTGGTGTGCATCAAGCGCCAGGGCTGACCACCGGAAGCGGAGCCTGGTCGAGAGCGTTTCCCGGCTGGGCCGGCTTCGCTGCCGCATCCCGCCGGATGTAGTTGGACAGGGTCATCGCCGTCACGGTGTCCGTCACGCCGGGCGTGGCCGCTATCTGCTCCCAGATCTCCTGGATGCGTTCAAGCGACCGTGCTTCCACCCGCACCAGCAGGTCGAAGTCGCCGCTGACCACGTCGCACAGGACCACCTCCGGGATCGATTGCAGCACGGCGATGACGTCCGATCCGCGCACCCTGTCCTTCCGGTAGACCATCAGGAAAGCAGAGACTGTGCCGTGCCCCGGGGCGCCGGTCACCACGGTGTAGCCCTGGATGTACCCCTGCCGTTCCATCCTGTCGATGCGTTGCCGGACCGCATTGCGGGACAGCATCACCTTTGCAGCCAGCTCCGCGTGGCTGACCCGGGCATTGCGGGTCAGCTCCGCGAGGATGCCCTGGTCGATCCGGTCAAGACTCGCCCGATCCATGTTTCACCCTTCACCGCATGACTTCACAACAGCAGACACGAGTCGGCCCGGCTCCAGAACGAAAGCACACAGAGATGATACTTCGGCAGCAGCCGCTGCAGAGTCAGCGGAGAGCCTTCAGCTGCGTGCTGTTGGACATGGACGGGACGCTGCTGGATTCGGCGGCAGGCGTGACGGCGAGCGCCGCCCGGGCGCTTGCCGCCGTGGGGGCCGCTGTGCCACCGGCCGGGGACCTGGTCCGGCTGGTGGGGCCGCCCATGCTTGAGTCCTTCCGCGAGCACCTGGGACACGATGAGGCCCTTGCCCGGCTGGCGCTGCGGCATTACCGGAAGGCTTACGCGGATCACGGTGCACACCAATCGGTTCCGTACACCGGGATCAGGGAACTGCTGGAACAGCTCCATCGTGCGGGCGTACCCATGGCGGTTGCCACCTCGAAGGCCGAAGACCAGGCGCTCCGGATGGCCCGCCTGTTTGGGATGGACCATTACTTCTCCGCCGTCTGCGGCGCATCGGACCAGGAAGCCAGGTGGAGCAAGGCAGATGTCATTGCCGAAGTGCTGGACAGGCTGAGGGCAGCCAAGGTGGATGTCTCTGCCCCGCTCATGGTGGGTGACCGCAGCTACGACGTGGCCGGGGCAGCCGTCCACGGTATTCCCACCGTCTTCGCCGGTTGGGGCTACGGCTCTGCAGGGGAAGAAGCAGGAGCCGCCTTCGTTGCGCCCTTCCCGGATGGGGTGCTGCCGGTTGCGCTGCCCTGACGGTACAGCCCTGAAAGGTACGACGCCGGCACTCCCCCAAGTGCCGGCGTCGGACCTGCACGTCGTGTCGGGGAAGGCAACCGGGTAAACTTGTCCGGTCATGCGCTGTTCCTACTTTGATGCCGGCACCTGCCGCTCCTGCACCCACATGGGCGTGCCCTACGGTGAGCAGCTGGCCGGCAAACAGCTGCACTGCCAGACCCTCCTGTCCGGTCACACCGAACTCGAATGGCTGCCGCCGGTGGCCAGCCAGGAGTCCGGCTTCCGCAACAAGGCCAAGATGGTGATCGGCGGGACCGCGCAGAATCCCACCATCGGGATCCTGGACGCCGATGGGCATGGCGTGGACCTGCGCAAGTGCGGCGTCTGCTCACCCGGCCTGCTCGCCTGTTTCCCCGTGCTGGCGAATTTCATCCGCCGGGTCCGCCTGACGCCCTATGACGTTCCCCGCCGGACCGGTGAACTCAAGCACGTCATCCTCACCGAGTCGCCGGACGGCGAGGTCATGCTCCGGCTGGTCCTGCGCTCGGACCAGGTGGTGCCGCGCATCCGGAAGCACCTCCCGGACCTCCTGGCCGCCCTGCCGCAGGTGAAGGTGGTCTCGGTCAACGTGCACCCGGAACACAAGGCCGTGCTGGAAGGCGACCGGGAGATCCTGCTGACCGGCCAGTCCACCCTGAACATGCGGGTCAACGACATCAACCTGCACCTCCGCCCGCAAAGCTTCTTCCAGACCAACAGTGAGATGGCCGCGGCCCTGTACCGCCAGGGACGCGAGTGGGTCAACGAACTGGCGCCGGCCTCGGTGTGGGACCTGTACTGCGGCGTGGGCGGGTTCGCCCTGCACAGCGCCGCACCGGCCCGCACCGTCACGGGCATTGAAACCAGCAGCGAAGCGATCGTGTCCGCCCGCCTCAGCAGTGACGAGGCAGGCCTGGAGGGGATGGAGTTCCAGGCCGGCGACGCCACCGCGTTTGCCCTGGCCAGCAAGCAGTCGCCGGACCTGGTGATCGTGAACCCGCCCCGGCGCGGCATCGGCAAGGAGCTCTGCGGCTGGCTGGAAGCCTCGGACGTGCAGCACGTTGTGTACTCCAGCTGCAACGCGCAGTCGCTGGCCCGGGACCTGGCCGCGCTCCCGTCGTTCACCGCCCGGCGTGCCCGCGTCCTGGACATGTTCCCGCAGACCACGCACTACGAGGTGATGGTGCTGCTGGAACGGGCGGCTTAGGGCCCTTAGGCGTCAGTTCCGGCGCGCGCGTTCGACGGCGGCCGCGCCGGCTTCGCGCCCCCCGGCCCGAAGACCCGCTGCCACTCCTTCAGCGTCGGCGTCGGAGCGGTTCTGGCTCAGTTTTTCCTTCGCCTCGATCCGGCTGATCACCAGCTCCACGCCCACGATCGCCCGCAGTTGCCCGGCAATGAACTTCTCCGGCGCGTCGTCCACGGCCCAGGGGTCTGCCCGGCCGTCCTCGTGCAGTCCGGTCAGGTGCCGGACGTGCCGTGCCAGCCAGCCGGCGTCGTCATGGATAACCAGCTCGCCGTACACGTGCGCGGTGCTGTAGTTCCAGGTGGGGACCACGCGCCCGTGCTCGGCCTTGGCGGCGTACCACGACGGCGAGATGTAGTCGTCGGGGCCCTGGATGATGGCCAGCGCCTCGCCGGCCGGCGCGGTGGACCACTGCGGGTTGGTGCGCGCCATGTGTGCCTGCAGCGCGCCGTGCTCCCCCACCGCCGGGTTGAAGGCGAAGGGCAGCAGTGTTGCCAGCAGGCCGTGGTCCGTCATGGTCACCAGGTTGGCGGCGCCGGGAGTCGTGAGGAGGTGCCGGACGGCATCGGGGCCGGCAGCAAAGTGGGCGGGAATGTACATGGGAAGTCCTTTCAGCAGTTCAGGGGGCCGGTTTGAGCCGGACGCGGACGGCCGCAGCGGCACAGAGGATCACGGCGAGGGCGCCGATCAGGGTGGTCCAGGTGAGCGCCTCCCCCAGCAGCAGCGCGGCCCAGCCGATGCTGAGGACGGGCTGGAGCAGCTGGATCTGGCTCACCTGCGCCATGGGGCCAATGGCCAGCCCCCGGTACCAGGCGAAGAAGCCAAGGAACATGCTGACCACGGCGAGGTAGGCGAAGGCAGCCCACTGGACGGGTGTGGCCGACGGCGGCTGGTCCAGGACCGACACTACGGCGAGGACCAGCATGGCCGGCGCGGCAAGGACCAGCGCCCAGGCGATGGTCTGCCACGAGCCCAGCGTGCGCGCCAGCAGGCCGCCCTCCGCGTACCCCACCGCGGCGCAGGCCACGGCGCCGAGCAGCAGGAGGTCCGCCCAGTACAGGTGCCCCACGCCGTCTGACTGGAGGAAGGCGAAGGAGATGGCGGCCAGCGAGCCGAGCGCCATCACCACCCAGAAGGCGGCCGGGGGCCGCTCTCCGGCGCGCAGGACCGCCACCGTTGCGGTGGCGGCCGGCAGGAGGGCGATCACCACGGCTCCATGTCCCGCCGGTACGGCAGTGAGGGCATAGGACGTCAGCAGCGGAAAGCCGACGACGACGCCGCCCGCCACGAGCGACAGGCGCAGCCAGGTGCGGGGCGGGGGCAGCCGCTGGCGGGTGATGGCAAGTGATGCGATGGCGAGGGCAGCGGCCACGACGGCCCGGCCGGAACCGATGAGCAGCGGCGGGATGCCTGCCACGGCCACGCGGGTGAACGGAACGGTGAAGGAGAAGGCCGCCACGCCGAGCAGGCCCCACCAGATTCCGGTGGCCTTTCGCGGCGATATCACTGGGCGATTCAGGACAGTAGCGCTACTATGCTCTTTCATGAATAACGATAGCAGTTCGCGGATCGTTGCGGCACTCCGGCAATGGGTCGGCGGCGCGTCTCCGGGGGCCCGGCTGCCGTCCACCCGGCAGCTCGTTGCCGAGTACCAGGCCAGCCCGGTGACAGTGCAGAAGGCGCTGCAGGCGCTGACCGCCCAGGGGCTGATTGAAAGCCGGCCCGGCGTTGGAACGTTCGTCCGTGCCGTGCGCACCGCCCGTCCGTCGGACTATGGCTGGCAGACGGCTGCGCTGCGGTCGCCGTCGTCCCCGCTGCCGTCGTCGTCGGGCACCATGCGCAACGTTCCCGGCGATGCCATTTGGTTCCATTCCGGCTACCCGGACCGCGAACTGCTGCCGGAACGGCTGGTCCGCGCCGCGCTGGCCCGGGCTGCCCGGGGCGACGCCGCACTGTCGCGGCCGCCGGCGGCGGGCATGCCGGAGCTGCAGCAATGGTTCGCGCAGGAACTGGGGTCGGCCACCCCGGTGGGCATCACGCCTCCCACCCCGAATGATGTGGTTGTGCTGCCCGGAAGCCAGAGCGGGCTCAGCTCCATCTTCCGTGCGCTGGTGGGCGCGGGACAGCCGCTGCTGATGGAGTCGCCGTCGTACTGGGGCGCCATCCTTGCCGCCGCGCAGACCGGGGTGCGGGTGGTTCCGGTGCCCACCGGCCCGGACGGGCCGGATCCCGCGGACGTGGACCGCGCCTTTGCCGAGACCGCGGCGCGGGCGTTCTACGTGCAGCCCAACTATTCGAATCCCACGGGCGGGCAGTGGGCGGCAGGGCGCGGCGACGAGATCCTGGACGTGGCCCGCCGGCACGGCGCCTTCCTGGTGGAGGACGACTGGGCACACGATTTCGGCATCACCTCCGACCCCGTTCCGCTGGCAACCCGCGATGATTCCGGCCACGTGGTGTACATCAGGTCCCTGACCAAGAGCGTGTCCACCGCCATCCGGATTGCTGCCGTGATCGTCCGGGGACCGGCGCGCGAACGCATCCTGGGCCAGCGCGCCGCCGAGTCGATGTACGTCAGCGGGCTCCTGCAGGCCGCCGCGCTGGACGTGGTGACGCAACCCGGGTGGCAGACCCACCTGCGGAGCCTCCGGCAGCAGCTCCAGTCACGCCGCGACCTGCTGGCCACCAGCATCCGGGAGCACCTCCCCCAGGCGCACCTCGATGTCCTGCCGAAGGGCGGCCTGAACCTGTGGCTGCGCCTGCCCGACGCCACGGATCTGCCGCGCCTGGTGCGGGACTGCGAGGATGCCGGCGTGATCATAGCCGCCGGCACGGAGTGGTTCCCGGCCGAACCCGCCGGAGCCTTCATCCGGCTCAACTACTCGGGTCCGAATCCGGGCGCCTACCCGGAGGGTGCGCGGCTGATCGGTGGGGCGCTGGCCAGGCAGGGCTGACCTCCGCACAACCGGGAGCTTCAAGGTTGGTGCAGGAATACATCAAGATTTGCGCTTAAACCGTTCCGGCCATCCCGGCGTAGCTACGCTGGCCGTGCACATCGCATCCAGCACACGCACTTGGGGGAACCATGCCTGCCGTCCAACGCTTTTCCGCGCCCCGCACCCGCCGTCGGGAACCCGCGCTGACCCCAGGAGCCGCCGGGCGGAAGGGCCCGCACAAGGTGCTGGGCGCCGGGGCCGCCGCCGTCGTGCTTCTGCTGACCGGGTGCGGTGCACCCCAGGCCTCCCTGAGCGCCGCTGCCGGACCCGCCAGCGAATCCGCCACCGCAACGCCCATTGCCGGTACACCGTGCACCGCCGCAAACGGGCAGCAGGTTTCGGCCGGCACCACCTACGTCTGTACCAAGGACGGGTCGGGCAGGCTGGTGTGGCTGGAAGCCGCGGAGTCCAAGCGCGTCACGGAGAAGCTGGCAGCCGCTGCCGCAGCGAAGGCGGCCGCCGACCAGGCCGCGGCGGAAAAGGCAGCCGCCGAGAAGGCGGCAGCTGACAAGGCCGCTGCCGACAAGGCCGCCGCTGACGCAGCCGCTGCAGAAGCTGCCGCCCGGCAGGCCGCCGAGGCGAAGGCGGCACAGGATGCTGCGGCAGCAAAGGCCGCCGCCGAAGCAGCCGCGAAGGCGGCAGCGCCGCCCGCTCCCGTTGCGCCTCCGGCCCCTGTTGCCCCGGCCATTCCGGGCACCAATCCCGGCTGCGACCCGAACTACTCAGGGTGCGTCCCCATTGCCTCGGACGTGGACTGCGCCGGCGGAAGCGGCAACGGACCGGCCTACGTCAGTGGCCCCCTCCAGGTTATTGGCAGGGACATCTACGGGCTGGACGCCGACCACGACGGCGTTGCCTGTGAGCGTTAGGGCTGGACGAAGGCCTTGACCAGCTCATCACTCTTGTCCCACAGCCCGCGCGCCAGTTCGGCGTCGTAAGCCTGCGGGTTGGCCTTGGCCAGGGCGCGCTTGGCGTAGTAGGCCCCGGAGATCCAGTCCGTGCCGGGGGTGCCGTTGATGAGCCACAGCATGGTGTCGGCACCCTGGTCCGGGCTGAGCATGAAGCGGTTCAGCAGGGTCTTGTAGGCATGCCGGAAGGGGCTGGTGGAATCTGCCGCGAAGTTGGTGCGGACAACGCCGGGGTGGAACGCCGCCGTCGTGATTCCCCGGTCATGGAAGCGGCGGTGCAGCTCGGACGTGAAGAGGATGTTGGCGAGCTTGCCCGTCCCGTAGGCGCGGTAGGTGCGGTACCCCTGCTCGGCCTTGAGGTCGAAGAGGTCCATCTTTCCCGAGTAGTTTGCGGCGCTGGCGGTGTTGATGATCTTCGCGTTGCTGGCCGCCAGCGTGTCCATCAGCAGGGTGGTGAGCAGGAACGGCGCCAGGTGGTTGACCTGGAACGTCAGTTCGTTCCCGTCCACCGTGAGCGTTCGCTTGCCCATCATGCCGCCGGCGTTGTTCGCCAGGACGTCAATGCGGGGGTACTTTTCCTCAAGTTCCGTGGCCAGGGTCCGGACCTGCGAAAGGTCGGCGAAGTCGGCGAGGTAAAAGTCTGCACCAATCTCCTCCGCCAGGGCGCGGGTCTTTTCAGCGGAACGTCCGACGACGACCACCTGCTCCCCCGCCTTTGCCAGTGTCCGGGCGGCCGCAGCGCCGATGCCGTCGCTGGCGCCGGTGATCACGATGGTGCGAGGAGTCAAGGGGTGTCCTTCGGTTGGCGGGTGGCGCGCATGGAATGCACGCCATGGGGAACAACGACGGCGGGGCGGCCGGTGTTCCCACCAGGGGCGGACCTGACGCATAAAGGGGCCCGGACGCGTTCCGCTCCGCAAAGAACTGGACTGGGTCCGGGCCCAATTTATTATGGGGGTGCCGATGGGCACCCTGCCGAATTACGCCTTAGCAGGAAAGTGCTACTGTCCCGGTGAGCCCGTTCGGGTCGGTAGCGGTGCAGCGGAAGATCACTGTACCTACCGGTTGCTCGATCACGAGCGTGATGGACGTGACCGTCAGAACCGGGTTGATGCCTTTCCAGTTGCTGTTCGGGCATCCCGCTTCAGCCGCAGTGACCTCGTTCTTGGCGGTCAGGTCGACCGGGTTGGTCACGAGGGTCAGGTTACCGTTCTTGATCGCCGAACTATCGATGAAGGTGGGTTCGCTGACAGGCCCTTCCAGGACCTTGTTCTGACCCGGGGCAACGTTGCCGCCCTGGTTCTGGCACTGGTAGACGGCGAAACCGGAAACGGTGACCGTGGCCTTGAGATCGGAATTTCCGAGGCCCGCGAGCACGGCGCGACAAGTGGTGGTGGATGTTGACCCGTTGGCGGTCACGGTACAGACCGGTTCGCCGCCTTTTTTGAAGTGTGGACTGGCGGCTTGGGCGGAAAGCCCGGTCGTGAACACGATGACGATTGCTGCGAACAGCATGAACAGTGGTCGGAGATAAGATCTCATGATTGCCTCTAGGGTGGCGGTCCGTCTCCGAACGATCATCGAAGGCGGGACTTTAGTTGATGGCCATCGGACTCTTCGCTGATGGCGAGATGAGCCGCTCTGTTGACCCCCAGCTACCATGGGCAAAGCCCTGCGCCCCGCGTTACGCGGGGTCCCCGAAACGGCAACAGCAGCATCCTAGGCCCTGCATGGATCTGCAATTGCAGCTAAAGGATACTGCCCTCGGCGGACAGCGTCCATGGCCCGGACTCCCCTACAATCCCCCTTTTTTGGCGGATATTCCCCCTGTTAAGCCACTCGGATGGCCACCCGAAGCAAGCGCATTCGATTCAGGCTCCCGCCAGCTTCTCGCCTGAATGCAAGAAGCGCCAGCCTCCGGTCAGAGGCATCTGACCGGAGGCTGGCGCCACATGTTTGGTGGGTTGCTTAGCCCCCTATACCGGCCACCATGAATATGACCGCGGCGACGGCGAAGCCCATCACGCCGATCAGCGTTTCCATCACGGTCCAGGTCTTCAGGGTGGTCTTGACGTCCATGCCGAAGAAGCGGCCAACCAGCCAGAAGCCGGAGTCGTTGACGTGTGAGACCACCACTGAGCCCGCAGCCACGGCGATGACCAGCGCCGCCACCTGCATGCCGGTCAGCCCCGCGGTGGCCACTGCCGGGGCGATGAGGCCCGCGGTGGTGGTCAATGCGACGGTGGCCGAACCCTGGGCGATGCGCAGGATGGCGGAGATGAGGAAGCCGGCCAGGATCAGCGGGATGCCCAGGTTGCCCAGGACAGAAGCCAGCGCCGCGCCGATGCCCGAGGTGCGCAGGACGCCGCCGAACATGCCGCCGGCGCCGGTAATAAGGATGACAGAGCAGACCGGGCCCAGCGAGGACTCAAGCAGCTTCTCCAGGGCACCGGCGTGGGTTCCGCGGCGGGCTCCGAGGACATACATGGCCACCAGCACGGCGATCAGCAGCGCCACCGGCGTTTCACCCACGGTGCGAAGGAGCTGGAACCACTGTTCCTTCTTCACGGCGTCGGACAGCACGCCGGAGGAGGCCAGGGTGTTCAGGCCGGTGTTGAGGAAGATCAGGACCAGTGGCAGGAGCAGCAGGCCAATGATGGTGCGGAACCGGGGCGGGTGGGACTCGGCCTCCGCGCTGGCGTGGCCCAGGATTTCCGGCACGGGCAGGACCAGCTTCTTGCCGGTCCAGAGGCCATACAGGTAGGCCGTGACGTACCAGGTGGGAATGGCGGTGATGAGGCCGGCGATCAGCACCAGGCCGATGTTGGCGTCAAAGAATGCAGCGGCCGAGACCGGCCCCGGGTGCGGCGGCAGGAAGATGTGCATGACCGAGAACGCGCCGGCGGCCGGAAGTCCATACCGCAGCACGCCGCCGCCAAGTCGGTGGGCTACGGCGAAGACGACGGGCAGCATGACCACCAGGCCGGCGTCGAAGAAGATGGGGAAGCCGAAGATCAGGGAGGCCAGGCCCAGGGCGAACGGTGCCCGTTTCTCGCCAAAGACGCCGATCAGGTAATCGGCCAGGACTTTGGCGCCGCCGCTGGTTTCCACGATGCGGCCGAGCATGGCGCCGAGGCCGACGAGCAGTGCCACGGTACCCAGGGTGGTGCCGAAGCCGTTGATCAGGACCGGAACCACCTGGTTGGCGGGGATTCCGGTGGCGAAGGCGGTGGCGAGGCTGATGAGGATCAGTGCCACCAGCGCGTGCATCTTCAGCCGGATGATGAGGAACAGCAGCACAAGAATTGCCGCCGCGGCGATGAGCAGCAGGGGGCCTGCACCCATCGTCTGGGTCCATCCTTCGATGGTCATGGTTCTCCTTTGAAACAGGGTTGGGGACTACGGGGTCAGGACGCTTTGGGCGCCTGGCCGGCGGGGAGGTTCAGGGCCCGGACGACGGCGGCGACCAGCTCTTCGGGTGAGTGCGAGATATCGAGGCGGAGGCTGCCGGCGTCGAGCTCTTCCTGGCTGAGCGGTTCAAGGGTGGCCAGCTGGCTGGGCAGCAGGGCGGGCGGCATGAAGTGGCCCACCCGGCCCTGCATCCGCTGGCTGATCAGGTCCGCGCCGCCGTCGAGGTGGAGGAAGATGACACGGCCTTCGGCGCCGGCGAGCAGCTCCCGGTAGCCGCGCTTGAGCGCGGAGCAGGTGAGGACGGTGCTCTTGCCGGCGGCGGCCTGCGCGGTCATCCAGCTGCGGATCTCATCGAGCCAGGGCCAGCGGTCCTCGTCCTGGAGCGGAATCCCCTGGCTCATCTTGGTGATGTTCGCTTCTGGATGGAACTCATCCGCTTCGGCGCAGGCCCATCCCAGCTGCTGGGACAGGGCGGCCGCCAGGGTGGATTTGCCGGAACCGGCAACGCCCATGACCACCAGGTGCGTGGCTGGATACTGCATGTCATACCTCCGGAGAAGACGTCTTTGGCTTTCGAAGAAGCTCGCTGCGGGCCCGGTGTTCATCGAACCAAGCGATAAGGTATCACCTTTTTGAGCAATAGATACTATCTATTCGTGTCACAAGTCATACCTTTGGTGGTTAGGGGGCTATTCTTGAGGGGCGCACCGGCGCGTAAGGGAACGGGGAAAAGAATGTCGACGGCGACAGTCCAGGACGGCGATGAAGTGCACGACGGCGGGCCTGCCCCAGCCACGCAGGGCCGGGTTATTGAGGCAGTGGGGGTAGCCATAGCCTCCGGGAAGCTGGCCCCGGGCACCCGCCTCACCCTTGAAGGGCTGCAGCACGACTACGGCATCTCCCGGACCGTTGCCCGGGACACCATGAAGGTCCTGGAATCGATGAACTTGGTCTATTCGCGGCGTCGCGTGGGCATCGTGGTGGAGGAACCGTCCCTGTGGAATGTGTTTGACCCCAACCTGGTGCGCTGGCGGCTGGCCTCGGATCGGCGGGACCTGCAGTACAGCAGCCTGACCGAGCTGCGCATCGCCGTCGAACCCATCGCGGCCGCCGGGGCGGCACGCCGGGCCAGCGCAGCAGAACGTGCCCAGCTCGTGGCCCTGGCCGCTAACCTCCGCAAGCTGGGCGAGGCTGGTGATCTTCAGGCCTTCCTGGCCGCCGACATCGCCTTCCACCAGCTGCTGCTGCGAAGCTGCGGCAATGAAATGTTCCGTGCGCTGGAAGGAATGATCGCAGAGGTCCTGACCAGCCGGACCCGGCAGGGGCTCATGCCGTTCAAGCCGAGGAACGAGGCGCTGAAGGCGCACGAGGACGTGGCCTCAGCCGTGGCCGGCGGTGACACGGCGGAGGCTGAACGGGCCATGCACCACATCCTCGATGAGGTGCGGGAGGCCATGGGGCTGCACTGACCCGGAAAACGCAGGTCCGGCCGGGGCAACCGCCCCGGCCGGACCGTGTAGCCGGCGTTAGTCGACCACTCTCACCTTGCCCACCATGCCCATGTAGTCATGGAGTGCGCAGATGTACTCGAACGTTCCTTTGGACTTGAACGTTACTTCGAATGTGCCGCCACCGGGCGGGATGATGCCCGAACTAAGGTCGCCGCCGGTGAAATGCTCCGGGTCGCCGGACGGGGCGAAAATGTTCGCCGGTTCAGTGCCGAAGGTGACCGTGTGGGGTGCGCCCATGCCATCATTGACGAACTCCACCGTCTCGCCCACGTGCACCGTCACGGTGGGCCGCACGAACCGCATGACCATGGCCACGCCGTCGTCACCGCCTGCCATCACCTTGTGGTTGGATGCCTCCTGTGCCAGGGATGCGTCCAGTTGGTGCCCGTCCCGGAGGATGGCCCGCTCCTGCGCCCGTGATGCCTTGTCGTAGTCAGCTTGGCTGTACGGGTAGTCGGTGCCCCGGTCGCGCACGTGCACGGTCCCCTTCATCATCGTGCCGTGGACCAGGCAGTAGTAGGTGAAGTTTCCTTCCCGGGGGAAGGACAGGGTGTAGCTCCTCGCATCCGGGAAGCCAGGGACGTCCACGTTGGCCAGGATGCCGGAGTTGTAGTACGACTTTCCGTCGTAATAATCCTTTCCGCGCTTCTGCAGCTCATCGTCGCTGAACGGATTGAACGGCTGCAGCGACTGGCCTGCCGCTAGGAACGTCACGGTATGTATTTCTGCGGAGTTTGCCTGCCAGGTGATGGTGTCCCGCTCATTGATGTAGATCTCTGAGGGAAGGAAGGCCATCCCCTGGATCTCCTGGTCGCTGGACTCAGAGCCCACCTGTACCTGCCAGGTCCGGTGGCCCCCTCCGTCGGCTGACGCGGGGCCGGCTGCAGCCAGGGAGGCGAGCAATGCGACAGCGAATGCCACAATCAATGCCAGCTTGTTGGATCTCGGTTTGATTCCCCGATAGTGCTTCATGGCGATGCTTTCTTGAACGGCGATCTGTTAAATGCCGATTTGCAGCTGCGGCCGATTCAAACCCATTGCATGACTGGCCCAACCGGCCACTGTTTTTTCGGAGTGAAGGTGCCGGCTGCCGATGCCGGGGAGCGCGGGCAGCCAGTGCCGGCCGGTGATCGGGGCCGGATATGCACCACCCCAACTGGTGCCGCGCAGGTTCAATTCTCTTCCCAGCCAAGGCGCTGGTTCCGCACGTCAGAGGCGTGCGCAGTACAAGAGTGCTCCTGCAATTCACATTTGTCGAGACGGTTCTTCCAAGGAAGATGCTCGCCCAACGCTCAGCCCTGGGGCAGGCCCAACCCGGGGAACTGGCACACATGGGTTAAACAAAAAGCAGGGCCTGCCGATAAACGGCAGGCCCTGCTTGGAAACCTAACGGTCCCGGAACTCTAAGGAATTAGAGAGCCTGGATGTTGGTGGCCTGGGGACCCTTGGGGCCCTGCTCGGTGTCGAAGGAAACCTTCTGGTTCTCTTCGAGGGAGCGGAAGCCGTTGGAGTTGATCGCGGAGTAGTGCGCGAAAACGTCCTGCGAGGAGTCGTCCGGGGAAATGAAGCCGAAGCCCTTTTCAGCGTTAAACCATTTGACGGTACCAGTAGCCATTATTTTTGTCCTTCGTGAAGGTGGAGGGAAAATCCCGACTTTCGGGCCCTCCGGCGTGGGGTGTTCAAAAACCGCTACTTCAGAAGAACACGGACTTTCGACCGCGCGTACTGCCTGAACTACCAACTGCATAAACACAACAACAGTCTCAACACTACAGGAGTTTCCGCCCACACCTAATCCCGCACCGGTTGGGCGCCGCTAAACCTGGCCGCCGCCGTCCAACGCCGTGCTGTAGCGGGTGTATCCCGGCCGGAGCCGGACTGAGTGCGGCCCCACCATCGATATGTCCTCCCACAGCACCAGGAACGAGCCGCGGTGCCGCCACCGGAGGATCCGGGCCAGCAGCCAGGGCCGGGTGAGGCCGTTCCGCTCGTAGCCCAGGAACGATGCGACACTGTGCGGGCTGACCACCAGCCCCAGCAGCCGCGGCTCCGCCATCAGCTGGTGCGGGGCTCCGTCCAGCACGAAACGGGCGTCGGCAACGCGGCCCAGCCGTCCGCCGTCGGCATCGTGGACCGGTGTGCCCAGCAGGTCACCGAGGATCATGGCGGCCTCCCGGTATCCGCGCAATGATCTTGTCCCGCACCCACCGTTCCACCCAGCCGGCGTCCAGCGGCTCCCCGCTCACGCCAAGGCGCACCACCACACCCACTTCCGCCACGTCCTTCCACGGGATGCGGATCAGCCGGGACGACGGCGGCCTGCCGCCAAAGATCCGCGTGCCCAGGACCGCGCCGGTCAGCAGGGCGGTGATGGCCGGCGGTGCCGTCCCCGCCGGAATCTCCACGTCCAAATCAGGCCCGCCCACCTCAAGGTCGTCCACGGTGGTGACCGGGACGCCGTCGTGGTCCAGGACCTGCCGGTCCATGAGGTGCAGTTGCGCGTCCAGGATGCGGCCGCTTACGCGCGGAACCGGCGGCAAAGGACCGGATGGCGATGTCATGAGCCGGCTCCTGTCACAATCATGAGCGGGATGGCGGCAAGCGAGGCCACCAGGATGATCACCAGGTAAACCATTCCCAGCACGTTCACGGCCCGCCCGTTCACATGCTCGCCCATGTACTGGGGATCATTGGCCACGATGAGGACCGGCAGGTACGTGAGCGGCAGGGCGATGGCGGAGAACACCACCGAGTATTCGGTCACCAGCACCGGGTCCACGCCGGTGGCCAGGACGGCCATGCCCACCAGGAGGCACACCATCATCGACAGGTGGAACCGCGCGGCCTCCGCCGGCCGGCGGAACTTCCCCCAGGACCAGCCAAAAAACTGGGCCAGGGTGTATCCGGACGAGAGGGTGGTCTCCAGGGCGGCGCCGAACGTGGCGGCCACAATGCCCACCAGCACAAACGCCAGCCCGACCTTCCCGCCACCCTCCGCCACGGGCAGGACCACCTGGGACAGCGACGTCACCGAAATACCGGCGGGCAGGAGGACGACGGCGGCGCACCCGGCGATCGCCACGGACAGCAGGCCGCCCAGCGGGAAGCCGACCAGGACGTTGATGCGCTCCTGCAGCAGGTCCTTCACGGTCCAGCCTTCCTCGACGGCCCCGGAGGAGAAGAAGAAGACCTCATAGGGGGTCATGGCAGCGCCGAACAGCGCGATCGCGTAGTAGCTGTAGGTCCATACCGTTTCCTGCTCCGGCACGGCCGGCGCCAGCTGCCCGGCGAGCGCACCCCAGTCCGGCTTGAGCAGGAACAGCGCCACCGCAAAGACAATCAGCGTCAGCCCCAGCAGGCCCGTGACGTTCTCCATGATGGAGAACCGCACCCGCCAGATCACCAGCCACACTGCCACCGCGGCCACGGGAATCCACAACAGGTAATACACACTGCTGGCCAATTGCAGGGCCAGGGCCACGCCGCCGATCTCCGCCGTGACCGTCATGAGGTTGATTAGGAACGACGCCGAGAGGTTGGCCAGCCCGGCCCGGGGCCCCAGGCGTTCGCGGATCACTTCGAACGTGGCGCGGCCGGATGCGGCCGCCACCCGGCCGGACATGTTGGCGAAGAGGCAGATGCCCAGTACGCCGACGGCCACCACCCACACCAGCGACAGGCCGAAGCGGGAACCGACAACGGCGTTGGTCACCAGGTCCCCGATGTCCACGAACCCGCCGATGGCGGTGAGGATCCCGAGCGCGACGCCGAGGAGCCGCTTCACGGTTCCGCCCTCATTGTGACCCCACCTTGCCTTCGAGCTGCTTCAGGGCGTCCTGCGCGTCCGCGAGCGCCTTGTCACCGTCCGCGAGGGAGGGGGCGCCGCCGTCGTTCCCTGCCAGGGCGGCGCGCGCCACGGCGAACCCCGCGGCGCAGTTGTCCAGCACGTCCAGTGCCCGCTTCTGGGTTTCGCGGTCCTCCTGCGTTGCCGGCGAGAGGTTGAGGACGGTGTTCCGGCTCCCCTGGACTTCTTTTAGCTCATCGTCGAGGGCGGTGGAGGTGGCGGCGCGGGTCAGCTTGCCGTCCATATCCTGCCGGAGCGCGATCCGGGCTGTGGCCACCGCGGAGGAGCTGTCCTTCACGGCGGTGGCCACCGACTGGCTGGTGCCGCCGCTGCAGCCGGTGAGGAGGGCGAGCGCGGCGAGGGCAACGAACGCGAGCCGGGGTGCGGCGGCGGGACGGTTGGCCGGGCGGCACCGGCTTCCTGCAGCCGGGGCGGAGGCCGGCGTGTTCAGCACCGTTGCCTCCAGCCCCCGGGACAATCCCGGATCCATGCGACCTGGCGGGGCAGCCACAAAATAGTTGCCTTGAGCTATATATAGCACTCCGCCGGGAAGTTTGACCTGCTCAGGACGGGATTTATTGCCGGCTGGGCGCATGCATCCCGGACCCTCGACCCCGCCTCCGAATAGGCATATCCTGCATCCAGATCCTGCGGATACACCCTGCCACCGGGAGATGAAGCCATGGAGATGCCCAAAGCCACCGAGGAAGACAAAGAGCGGTTCCGGCGCGTGGTTCCCGACCATCCGGGGGTGGTGGTGAAGCCGATGTTCGGCAACCTTGGCGCGTTCGTCAACGGCAACATGTTCGCCGGGCTGTTCGGTTCCACCATCGGCGTGAAGCTCTCCCCGAAGGACAAGGAGGTGCTGGAGTCGTCCGAGCGGACCGTGCCGTTCGGGCCGGCCGAGCGGCCCATGGGCGGTTACACCGGGCTGCCGGAAATGTGGAATGAAGAGGGCGACGGCGATGACACCCGGGCGCGGGCCTGGGCCGGGAAGGCGCTGGACTACGTCGCGTCCCTGCCGCCCAAAGGGCCCAAGGAACCTAAAGCCCGTGCCTCCAGGACCTCAAAGGCGGCGCAGTAGCCATGTCCGCCCCCGCGGTTTCCCGCCATGAGACCAACACGGTGGTAGTGGGCGCCGGACAGGCAGGCCTGGCCACGAGCTACTGGCTGTCGCAGCGTGGCGTGGAACACCGGATCCTGGAGCAGCGGCCCGGCCTGGGCGGCGCCTGGCAGGACCGGTGGGATTCCTTCTACCTGAACACCCCCAACTTTTCAGTCTCCCTGCCGGGGAAGCCCTACGACGGACCGGAACCGGACGGGTTCATCGCCCGGGACGCCACCATCGACTTCTTCCGCCGCTACGCCCGGGACATCCATGCCCCGGTGGAGCTGGACACGACGGTGACCCGGATCGCCCCGGCGGATGCCGGGTTCACCCTCGAAACGGACCGGGGCACGTGGGCCGCCCGGAACGTGGTGCTGGCCAGCGGCGCCTTCCAGCGCCCACGGACCCCGCCTGCCGCCGTCGGCCTCTCCCCCGAAGTCCTGCAGCTGCACAGCCACGACTACCGCAACCCCGCCCAGCTCCCGCAGGGTGCGGTGCTGGTGGTGGGCACCGGGCAATCGGGCGGCCAGATTACCGAGGACCTGCTGGACGCCGGCCGCACCGTGCACCTGTCCGTGTCCAGCTGCCCGGAGGCGCCCCGGCGGTACCGGGGGCAGGACATCTTCCACTGGATCGTGGAGGTGAACGTCCACGGCCCGGAGTACGGCATCAACGCGCTCCAGGTGGACGGGCTGCCCTCCCCCGCCGGGCGCTTCATGTGCAATCCGCTGCTGTCCGGCAACGACGGCGGCCACAGCGTGCACCTGCGTGAACTGGGACGCCGCGGCGTCCGGCTGCACGGCCGGTTCGAGGGAATCGACGACGGTGTCCTCGTCTTCACCGACGACCTCGCCGAGCGCCTGGCACTGGTTGAGGCAGGGTTCGGGCAGCGGCTGGGACGGCTGTCCGATGCGTACATCAAGGCTGCCGGGATCGACGCTCCGGAGGCGGACGTGCCGGAGGAAGACCACTGGCTGCCCGCAGAGCCAGGCGCCCGGCTGGACCTTAAGGCGGAAGGGATCACCTCCATCATCTGGTGCACGGGCTACGCGCTGGACTTCAGCATGCTGGACCTTCCCCTCCTGGACGAATGGAACTACCCGCGCCACACGAAAGGCGTGACGGAGCACCCGGGCCTGTACGCCGTCGGGCTCCCCTGGCTCACGCGCCATATCTCCGCCACCCTCGTGGGGGCGGGCCCGGACGCCGAGTACGTGACCGGACATCTGGCAGCGCGCCGCTGACCGGCGCCGGCGAAAGACAATGCCATGGAACCGCTCCGCGTGATCCTGCTTCCCGGCAGCGTCCTTCCCGCCGGCCCCGCCTACGGCGCGCTGCTGCAGGTCCTGGGACCCGGAGTGGACGCCATCGCCAAGGACCTGGAGCTCTACGCCGGGGATACGCCGCCGCCGGGATGGAGCCTGGATGCAGAGGCGGACGGCGTGCTCCGCGAGGCCGACGCCCATGGCTGGGACACCTTCCACCTGGTGGGGTATTCCGGCGGCGGAGCTGCCGCGTTGGCCCTCGCCGCCTCACATCCCGGACGGCTCCGCAGCCTGGCGCTGCTTGAGCCGGCCTGGGCGGGAAACTGGGACTGGAGCCCTGCCCACACCGAACTGTGGCAGCGTTACGGCCAGTTGTCCGCCCTGCCGCAGGACGAGTTCATGCCGGCCTTCATGAGGCTGCAGGTAAAGCCCGACGCCGTCCTGCCGGCACCGCCGCCCGGCCCGCCGCCGCCGTGGATGGCCAAGCGGCCGGCAGGCATCAACGCCTTCCTCCAGGCGTTCAACACCTATAACCTGGACCGCGGCCGCCTTGCCTCCTTCACGAAACCTGTGCTGTTTGTGCTGGGCGGCATGAGCAGTCCGGACGAGCAGGGCGACAACGCCGCCCGGCTGGCCCGCGTCTTTTCCGATTACCGGCTGGAAGTCTTCCCGGGCCGCCACCATTTCGACCCCCCGCACCGGGCTGAGCCGCAGAGGGTCGCCGCACTGCTGCGTGGGCACTGGACCCGGGCGGAGGCGGCCTCCTAGCTGCAGACGGGGACCTTTTCCCCTGTTTCTGCCCTCCCCCAGGGACTGCACTGGAGAGACAAGTGCAGGGCACCCCGGCGCTTGCCGAAAAGGAGATGGAAAATGACCA
Source organism: Pseudarthrobacter sp. Pseusp20 (assembly GCF_059492155.1). Classification (NCBI taxonomy): domain Bacteria; kingdom Bacillati; phylum Actinomycetota; class Actinomycetes; order Micrococcales; family Micrococcaceae; genus Pseudarthrobacter; species Pseudarthrobacter sp. Pseusp20. Next base: position 1,449,261 of record NZ_CP168521.1, on the reverse strand, counting down.
GGAACGTTATTTGGAGCATTAGGATCCAGGCCCCCGTGGACAGGGTGTTCTCCTTCCTGAGCGACCCCGCGAACTGGATGAAGGCCTTCCCCGGGGACAGCGACGTCACCCAGCTGGACATCAAACCCGAGGGCAACGGCACCTCGGCGCGCTGGTCCGCCAAGATGTGGGGCCTGCCCATGCACGTGACCCACGAGTACCGGGAAGTGGTTCCGAACAAGCGCATCGTTTCCGGAACGTCCGTGGGGCCCACCCTCACCTTCACGCTGGAGCCGGTGGATGACGGAACCGAACTGACGGTCGAGGAGAGCCTGGACATCCCGGCGCCCGTGGTCCGGGTGCCGGCCCAGGCCCTGTTTGCGCGGTGGACGGAGGCCGACATCAAGGGTATGGCGGCAAACGTCAAAAGCCTGGTGGAAACAGGGATGAAGACGACCCCCGAAAGCGAGGCAAAATTCACCCAGAACCTGACGTGGTCCGGGTCCGTCATCATCGATGCCCCGCTGCCGGCGGTCTTCGAACTGGTCCGCGACCCAAGTGTCTGGCTGGGCCCGGATGTGCAGATCACGGATTTGAAGACCACCCCCGAGGGCGTGGGAACCACCTTCCAGGCGGCCTGGAAAGTCCTTGGCATCCCGCTGAAGACAACGCACGAGTACACCGAGTTCACCCGGAATGAGCACTTCACTTCCAAGGCCGCCCTTGGCCCGGTGTTCACGGTGGAAGTGGCCCCTGCCAACGGCTGGACCCGGCTCAGCATGCGATCGGACGTGGTTCCGCGGAACATGGCGGAAGCGGCAGTTGACGCCCTGGTCATGAAGATGGGCGAGCGCGGCCAGACCGAACTCCTGGCCAGCATCAAGGCGACGGCGGAAGCCCAGGCCGGGGCACGGTAGCCCGACCAGGGAACGGCGCTGACCGGCAGGTGCGAACCGGCGGGGGCTAGGGCGGCAGGTCCGCCAGCACCTGCCGCTTCGTTTGCCTGGGCCCCTTAGCCTGCCCGGGGCCCGGGGCCGTGCGTCTTCTGCCGTCCGTCGCGGTGGGCGACGTAGGCGTAGACCATCAGCGTGATTCCCGCCAGGATCATGATGGCCGGGAAGGCGAAGTCCAGGGAAATGAACACCACCGTGGCCTGGAGCGCAAAGATCAAACCCATGACCGTCAGGACCGCCGCGGGGATCAGCGGCCAACTCATCCTTTCGCTGGGGTGGTCGGCAGCGTGCCCGGAGCTACGGACCGGGACCAGGGAGAGCGCGCCGAAGGTGGCTGCCAGGCCCAGGAACAGGACGGCCGCGGTCGGCATGCCCTGCAGTTCCTGCGGGAGTGCCACGATGACAGCAAGCGTCAACATGACGCCCGCCGGGATCAGGGCCCACCAGTTGGTGCGCTCGCGGAGGAACACGGCGGCGAACCCGCCACCCATGAAGAGGAAGAGGAAAGATGCACCCCATGCGCCGTTGGTGAGCTGCGTGGTGGTGATGACCGCTGCCAGGCCCAGGAACACGGACCCGGGGATGGCCGCCCACCAGTTCTCCCGGCGCTGGACGAACAGGGACAGGAACAAAACCCCTATGGCCGCGAAGATCAGCGGTGCGACAAAAGCTGCCGTGTCCATGACGCCGAGCCGGTCCAGCAGTAAGAGCCCACCCAGCCCAATAAGGACAAGGCCTGCAATAATGCTTGCGTTCGCCGATTTCACCGTGTGCCTCCCGGATCCGGCAGGCGGCCTTACGCCGCCCTGCTGATTTCAGGCTAGGGCCGGCCCCGCAACCGGAAACAGGGCACAAAGCCCCCGCCTTCCAAGGGAACCAAACCTCCAAACCTTCCACGCGGGAATCCGTACCCGTCCTCCCCCATGCCGGGACTTTCAGCCCTACAGCGGGAGCCCAGACCCTTGGCATCCTTGTAGGGGCGCCGTCCGGGTCCTCAGGTTTGCGAGGCCGGAGTGGCTTTCCCCCTGACGCCCCTCCCCTGAGACCCAGTTCCCTTGCACACAGTTCACTTGCACACACTTCCCTTGCCGCTGAGGCATTACCGCATGTCACCGCAGATGATGCCCCCGCAGGCACATGCTGCAAGCTCGCTGCATTTTGAAAGGACCAGCATGCCTGACATCCGCACGCTCCGTCCCGCCCTGAAAGCGCCACTGGGGCCCGCGCGGCTGTCGCGGGAGGACGCCTCCCGCCGTCGGGCGATGCTCCTGCATCCTGCCAATTTCAAACCCTCAACATCCCCGGGCAGCGAAGCCGGCGGGAGGGCCGGGGAACTCAGCAGCAGGTTCGAATGCCTTCATGCGGACCTGGTGGGCCGCGGTTTGGCGGAGAAGGATGCGCGGACGGAAGTGGCCCGGATTGCGGCCCGGGAGGTTTGGGACGGGTTTGCCGCCCAGCTGCGCCGTCACCGGGCCGCGGGCCGGCAGCTGGACGCAAACGTGCTTGCTGTCGCACTGGCATCAATGCAGGGCATGACGCTCGCGCTGCTCCGGCACCGGGGCGACCTGGGATACGCCATCCGTGCCGTGTCCACCGCCCTCCGCCGCCTCCGCTACAACGGTGGCCTGCTGGAGCGCCTGCACCCGCATGGCAGCCCGGCCTTCACTGACGCAACCATCACCCTCCAGTCATTGGAGGCGTTTCTCGCCCGCCCGCAAACCAAAGCTGCCTGATCAGGGAGGCACCGTGGCAACTTCTGAAGAGTACAGGGCCGTGTACGGTCAGGAAGCGCCTGGCGGCCAGGCCCCAGCGGAAATTGGCGATGGGGGGTGCAACATCATTTTCAAGGACAACGGTGCCGTCGTGGGACGCTGGAGTTCCTGGGAGAAAGCCAGCGTGGCACTCAACCGGCTGCAAAAGCTTTCGGGCTGGCTCGAGTACCGGCTGGAGGAATCGCACCGGTGGGTCAGGGCAAAGGGGGCCGGAGACACCATGAGGTGCTCTGGCTGCAGCGCCCTTCGCCAACTTCAGGAGGCAGCCGGGCCATTGGCTCCCCGTGGCTTCGGCTGGTGACGAATCAGGAACGGACTTTTGGCCCTGCTGGCACAGCAGAGGGACGCGAAATGATTGAACGAGGATCCTTCCGACCGGGGCGGCTGCATCAGACGGGCAGCCGGGGAGGGCGTCGAATCAATGAGAGCGTCGTCATGGAAACACCCGCAGAACCCCGGGATGTCTTTCAGTCCCCAGCCGGGACCGCCCGGATCTTCATCCTCAATGACCATGAACTGGTGCGGCGGGGCCTGAAGGACCTGCTCGAAAATGATGGGTTCACGATTGCCGGAGAGAGCGGATCGGCCGCAGAGGCCCGGCGCCTGATCCCCAGCCTGAAACCCGATATCGCTGTGTTGGACGACAGGCTGCCGGACGGAACCGGGATCGAGGTCTGCCGCGACCTCCGCGCCACGGCCCCCGGGGTCCGATGCCTGATCCTGACCGGCTGGGACGAACAGCATGCCGTGCGGGCGGCGGTGCTGGCGGGCGCGTCCGGGTACGTCCTCAAGCAGGTGAGCAACAACAAAGATCTGGTGGACAGCATCCGCTGTGCCGCCGCCGGCGCATCACTGTTCCGGCCGGAGGTCCGGGAAAGGGTTGCCGAAAGCCTGTACGCAGCCGCCTCTGCCTCCTGGCTGCAAGGCCTCACAGGGAGGGAGCGGAACGTGCTTGCCTTCATGGCCCGCGGCCTGACAAACCGGCAGATCGGCCAGGAGCTGGTGCTCCCCGAAGATGCGGTGGTTGGCACTGTGTCCTCGGTACTGCAAAAGTTGGGATTCCGACGCCGCAGCCCGTTGATCCCGGCTCCCATCCCGCGCGCGTGGGAAATGCTGTCCTGAGAGGGCACGCCGCCGTCAGGCCGGAAGGGGCACCCGCCAGGTCACGCTGGTGCCTTGGCCGGGGGCGCTCTCAATGGTGCAGGTCCCGCCCAGCCGGCTGGCCCGGCTCTTCATGTTGTTCAATCCGCTGATCCGGCCGGGATCGGCAAATCCGCAGCCATGGTCCTGGACGGTGAGGACCACGTCGCCGTCCTGAACGGCGAGGAGGACGTAAATTTCTTCAGAGCCCGAGTGCCGCACGGCGTTGCTGACGCTTTCAGACAGCACCGGCAACAATTGTTCGGCCACGTCCTCGTCCACGATGTCATCCACTGGGCCCGAGAGCTGGATCCTTGGCAGGAAGCCACCGGCGTTGGCTGCTTCCTGCACGGCGCGCAGGACGCGGCCGCTGAGGAGCTCCCGGTCGGGTTTCCTGGCCTGCAGTGAGTAAATCGTGTCGCGGAGCTGGTGGATGCAGTCATCCAGTTCAGTGGTGATATCGGCGATGCGGCGCTCATGGGCAACGGTGTCGGAGGTGTAGCGGCGCAGGCCTTGGATACTCAACCCGGCTGCGAACAGCCGCTGGATGACCAGGTCGTGCAGGTCCGCCGCAATCCGCTCGCGGTCGATGAACAACGCGTGCTCTTCCCGCAGCTGGTTTGCCTTGAGCAGGTCCAGCGTCAGGCCGATCCGCGAGGCAAACACGGCGCTCTGCTCAACATCCACGTCCGTGTAGCGGCTTCCAACGGTCCCCCGGGCCAGGATCAGCACACTGTCCCGGTGTCCGTCACTGTTGCTTCCCAGGGCGGCAACCAGGACCGGCCCGAGTTTCTCTGCCAGCTCATGGTCGAATACCAGGGACGGGTCTGCCAGCGCCCTGGACTCCCCGCTTTCCAGGACTTCGGATAACACGTCAGAGGCTGGCAATTCCTGCCCGCCAGGCATCGATTGCACGCCCACCGATGTACGGCACCTGACGGTTCCGTCCCCGCCCGCGGATGCGATTACCCCCAGGACCGAAGCGGAGGCTTTAACGGCCCGTTCCGCGATCATGTCCAGGTTTTCGGTATCCGAGCGTGGCCGGTCCTTCAGGCAGTCACTGACCTCCATGCCCGCCTCAAGCCATTTTTGGCGCCGCTTGCTGTCATCAAACAACTTAGCGTTCTGGATGGCCACGCCGGCAGCAGAAGCCAGGGCTACTGCCAGGTCTTCGTCTTCACCCGAAAAATCCTGGCCGCCGATTTTTTCCGTCAGGTACAGGTTCCCGAAGACCTCGTCCCGGACACGGACCGGAACACCCAGGAACGTGCTCATCGGCGGGTGGTTGGCGGGGAAACCGACGGCAATGGGAAGCTCGCCGAGATCGTGGAGCCGCAGCGGTTTGGGTTCGCGGATCAGTTCGCCAAGCACTCCGTGGCCGGTTGGAAGGTCACCGATGAGGCGGGCTCCCTCGTCATCAATGCCTACGGTGATGAAGTGGCTGAGCTGCTGGTCATCACCGATGACGCCCAGAGCCCCGTAGCGCGCTCCCACCAGTTCGCAAGCAGACTGCACCACCCGGTCAAGCACCGCTTCCAGGCTGAGGTCTTCGGTCAGGGACACCACTGCACCGAGCAGGCCTTCAACGTGTTCCTGTGCCCGGACAAGGTCATCAGCCCGTTCTACGAACTCCCGCAGAAGTTCCCGGGTCCGCCGCCTGATCGGTTCACGCCACATGAGAGTACACCCCAAAGTTCGAACAGCATGATCCAAGGCGGCCTTCATCACCCTGCTTTGAACATCTCAGCGAAAGCCCCAGCTTCTCTCTCCTCCATGCTAACCCCGGCGTCGCCACAAGGGTTATGGGTTACGGACAGATCTCTCCTGCCGCGCCTTGCTCCGCCCAAGCCTGGGCACGCCTGAGGGGACCGCGGGCTTGGGGACCTTGACCGGGATGCTGTACCTCGAGGCCCTGCGGGCGATGTGGTGCGTGGCGTGCCGGCGCTTGACGGGAGGTGGCGGGGCGGGCAGCTGCTGGGCGCTGCGGGCAAAGAACCATCGTTTGGCCAGTTCCACCAGGACCAGATACACCACCACCATGCCCAGCAGGGCCAGGAAGAACGGCACAGGCAGCGGGTCGAAGCCGAGCAGGCCGGCCAACGGCGAGAGCGGCAGGAAGATCCCCAGCGCCACCACGCCGAGCGACGCGGCAATCAGGCCGGCTGACGGCCGGCTGCGCAGGAAGGGAACACGCCGTGTGCGGATGGCGAAGATGATCAGCGTCTGGGTGGCAATGGATTCGATGAACCAGCCGGCCCGGAACTCCCCCGGCGCAGCGGTGAACACGAACAGCATCAGGGCGAAGGTGGCGAAGTCGAACAGCGAACTGATGGGCCCGAAGAGAAGCATGAACCGGCGGATGAAGGCGATGTCCCAGTGGGACGGCGCCCGCAGCTGCTCCTTGTCCACCCGGTCCCCCGGAATAGCCAGCTGCCCGGAGTCATACAGCAGGTTGTTCAGCAGGATCTGGCCCGGCAGCATGGGCAGGAAGCTCAGTACCACGGAGGCTGCTGCCGCGCTGAACATGTTGCCGAAGTTGCTGGACGTGCCCATCAGCACGTACTTGATGGTGTTGGCGAAGATCCGCCGCCCCTCCATCACGCCGTCCGCCAGCACTCCCAGGTCCTTGTCCAGGAGGACGACGTCGGCCGCGTCCTTGGCAACGTCCGTTGCCGTGTCGACGGAGATGCCGATGTCCGCCTTGTGCAGTGCCAGGGCATCGTTCACGCCATCGCCCATGAAGCCCACGGAGCCGCCGCTGAGGCGCAGCAGGCCGATGATGCGCGCTTTCTGTTCGGGCGAGACGCGCGCAAAGATAGTGGCTGTCCGCACGGCGGCGGCAAGGTCGGCGTCGGACATCTGCTCAACCTGGGCACCGGTGAGGGTGCCGCCGGAGATCACGTCCAGGTCGGCACAGACTTTCTCCGCCACCTTGGCGTTGTCCCCGGTGGCGATCTTTACCGAAATACCCAGGGCCTCCAGCAGGTCCAGGGACTGCCTGGCGTTGGTTTTGGGCCGGTCCAGGAAAACGAGGAACCCGGCCAGCGTCAGCCCATGCTCATCAGCCGGGGCCAGCTTCTCCAGGTCTGCAGCCGGACGGGTTGCCACGGCGACCACCCGGGAGCCGGCGTCGAACTGATCGTCCAATAGCGCCTGCACCGCGGGTGGGGTTGGCCCACACAGGGCGAGGACGTCCTCGGGGGCGCCCTTGGTCACCAGGCGGGCGGGGCCGCCGTCTTCACGGACCAGAGCGGTGGTGCGGCGGCGCTGGTGATCGAAGCCGATCATGTCCAGGCGCTGATGACGCTTCGGTTCAAAGGCGGCGGCGCCGGGGCTGTCCCAGAGGGCGGCGTCCAGCGGGTTCTGCCCTGCCGGGGCTGCATTTCCTTCCGAGTAGTCGGCCTCCGTGGCGAGCAGGCCCAAAGTGAGCAGGTCGTCTTCGGAAACGTCCTGCGTCACCGGAAGCGCGCTGGTGAAACTGATCCGCCCCTCCGTCAGGGTGCCGGTCTTGTCCGTGACCAGGATGTCCATGTCCCCCAGGTCCTCGATGCACACCAGCCGCTTGACCAGCACTTTCCGCTTGGCCAGCTGCCGGGTACCGGTGGCCAGGGACGTGCTCACCACGGCGGGAAGCAGCTGCGGGGTGATGCCTACGGCGATTGCCAGCGAGAACAGCAGGGATTCAATGAGCGGGCGTTGCAGCAACAGGTTGGCCACGAAAATCAGCGTGGTGAGCACCATCGCCACCTGCAGCAGCAGGAATGAAAAGCGCCTGAGTCCCAGCTGGAACTCGGTTTGCGGCTGCCTCTCCCCCAGGCCCAGCGCGATGCGGCCGAACTCAGCCCGGCCACCGGTGGCCACCACAACCCCGGTGCAGCTGCCGGACTGGATCACCGTGCCCATGAACACGCAGGAGGCGAGGTCGCCCAGTGCCGCGCCTGCGGCCACGGGAGCGGGGTCCTTGGCGGCGGGCTGGGACTCGCCCGTGAGGATGCTTTCATCGCAGAGCAGGTTGTTGGTGGCGAGGAGCCGGATGTCGGCGGGGATGATGGCACCCAGGGAGAGATGGACGACGTCGCCCGGCACCAGGGCGGTAACGTCCACTTCCCTGGTGGTTCCGCCCCGAAGGACCACGGCGCGGTGGGTGACACGGTCGTGCAGCGCCTCGGACGCCCGCTCCGCGCGGAATTCGTTCGTGAAGCCAAGGCCCACGCTGACCAGCAGGATCACGCCGATGACGATCGAGTTGGTTGCGTCACCCAGGAACAGGGACAGCCCGGCGGTGACCAGCAGAAGGATGAGGATGGGGCTGGCGAACTGCCGGCCCAGCACGGCCCAGGCGTTGGCGCGGTGCGTGCGGACGGCATTGGGGCCAAGGCTGCCAAAGCGGGCGGCGGCTTCCTCCTCCGGCAGGCCGTCCGGGCCGGAGGCCAGGCGCGCAAGCGTCTGTCCGGATGTCAGGCTCGCGGCGTCAGTGATCGGCAGCTGGAGGGAGCTCCGCTCCCGGACATTGAGCTCTGTCATGCCGCATCCGTTCGGACGTTTTGCTTTCGTGGCGTTAGCTTAGGGCAAGGGTACGACGGCGTGGCCTCGCCAAGGGCCCAGGGTCGAGGTTGGCCAGGCGGACCGGGGCGTTCAGACGCTCAATGACATATCAGTGCGGCGCGCCAGCGGGGCGCGTCAGCCCGGCGGTCCGGGGCTGGTGGCCGTGCCCAGGATGTGGGCAAGCCGAGGGTTCAGCCGCTGCACGGCGAAGCCGAAGCGCTGGTTGTCCTGGATCGTGAAGCCTGCTGCGGTGATGGCGGCGAGGGTGTCCCGGTTGAGGTGGCATCCGCCCATGAACCGGCCCCAAAGCGGAGTCAGGAGGTCTTCTGCCCTGGCCAGGACCGGGTGCCGGGACCGGACATGCTCGTAGTAGGCCAGTGTTCCGCCGGGTCTCAGGACGCGGCGGATCTCCGCAAGCACGGCGGCCTGGTCCTTGACGCTGCAGAGAACCAGGCTGGCCACCACGGCGTCGGCGCTGCCGGTCTCCGCGGGGATGTTCTCTGCGGCGGCGGCAACCACCGTTACGGGGACGCTGGCCGTGGCGGCCTGTTTCTGCGCCAGGGCCCGGAGGTAGTCATCGGGTTCCAGGGCCAGGACGCGGGTGACGGCGGGAGGGTACAGCGGGAAGGAGGAGCCGGCCCCGGCCCCGATTTCGATGACTGATCCACGCAGGCCGGCCAGGGCGCGGCGGCGGTGGTCGGCTGCCCCGCGGCGGTCCATGCCGCCCACGGCCCGGGCAAATGCCCGGGCAAAGAATGGATGCTGCAGCGGGCCCGGCCCCACCCCGCCCTCCGTGCCGCCAGGTGTGCGGTCCATCCGGATACCTCCTTGGGACTGTCTGGCTCTCATCATGGCACGGCGCGTGGGTGCCGGGGCCGGGCGCGGCTGGTCAAGGCGGTCCGGGCTACAGGCAGCTGGGCTGGTACGCGGGGTCCGCAGGGCCGGAGGCCTGGCCCAGCGCGTTCGCCACAAACTGGTGCACCACGGGATCGTTGGGTGTCTGGTCGTGTTCGAAGACATCGGCAGGACACTTGTCCTGGATGGTGACGTTGGTGACCTGCCTGGCCGGTCCCGCCAGGAACTGGCTGTTGTAGGGAATCACCACTTCGTCATAAACGGTGGAGATCACGGTGTACGACGGGCCGGCGACGGTATCGCCCTTGGCGTTGAGTTCCTGCATGAACGCCGACCCGGCCTGCTGGTCCGCGCATGCTGCGCAGCCCAGGGTGGTGTAGGCGGGATCCGGGACGGCATCCGGCGGCGGCACGATCAGGCCCTGGGTGCCGTGGTTGGATGGCGCAATGCCCACCAGGTGGTGGACGTACTTGGCGCCGCCCAGCAGGTGCATGTAGTAGCGCGGCATCATGCCGCCCTGGCTGTGGCCCACCAGGTCCACTTTCGGCGCACCCGTGGCGGCGCGGACGGCATCAACAAACGGGGCGAGTTCCTTCGCGGAGTCGGCCACCGGGGCGGTTGCGTAGACGCCGTTGGTCTCGCCGTAATTGAGGGCGAAGACGCAGTATCCGGCGCTCTTGAGGTAGGGCGAAAGCGTGGACCAGTTTTTCGCCATGCTTTCGAAGGTTCCGGGCACCAGGACCACGGGGTACGGGTGTTCGGCGGAGGGCTTGCAGGACCAGTCGTTGGCGCCCGGCGGCGCGATGTCCAGGGTGTCGGCCTGGGCGGGAGCCGCGGAGAGCGAGCCTGCCAGGACGGCGGCTGCGGCAACGGACAGGGCGCGTTTCAGCAGTGACATATAAACCTCTTTGTTCGCGTGTCAGCAGGGGTTCCGCGGCCCGAGGTGCCAGCGGCGGTGTGCCTGCCGGTGCCCGGGGTGCGGTCCTAGAAATGCTAGGCAGCCTGGACCCGCAGGTGGACCCGCCTGCACGAACGTGCGGGGAATTGGTCCGCGTCCGGCCCACCGCAACCCGGCCGGCCCCAGCACGCCGGGATATTCATTGTTACTGGTGAGTAGCTATAAAGCGCGGCCGAGGCCCCCGTGGCCTTTGGAGCCGGCACCGTTCCGACAGCACCGCCCTAACTGCACGAATGTGCAGATGGCGTGAGACTCTCGGCCGGGCGTACAGGTCTGCTGCCGTACGTTCTGCCCAGGATCGCTACTTGAGGCTCAGTACCTCGTCGATGGGACGGCCGTTGACGAACACCTGCGCGCTGGTGGCACCGGATGCCGTCATGGCCGTGTATTCCAGTTGGGCCTTGGCGCGTGGGATGTCGCACACGCCGCCGAGCATGAACTGCCCGGAAAGCCAGATGGTGATGGTGCTGCCGTTCAACTCGCCACCAAGATAGGTCAAGCTCGACTGGTACAGGACGTTGATGAGGCCGGACAGGCCGATGTCGCGGCTCTTGTTGGCCAGCAGGGTGTTGATGCTGGGGCCCACCTGGTCGGTGAAGCGGACGGGGGCCGTGGTGGTGGCCACCAGGCTGTCACCGCAGCCGATCGCGGGCCCGGAGACGCCGTTGTCACCCACGGCCACGTAGTAGATGGTCAGCGGGGCCACCTGCTCGGGCAGCCCGGTGGGCGTCGGTTCCGCCGTGGGCGGCGGGCTGGCAGGAGCGGACGACGGCGGAGCGGCGGCTGACGTGGTGGGCGCGGCTGAGGTGCTGGCAGGGGTGGTGGGGGTGGCCGATGCGGTGGGGCTCGCCGTCGTGCTTGGGGACGCGCTGCTGGGGCTGGCGCTGCTGGCGGTGGGGCTGGGGGCCGGGGAACTGCTGGAAGGGGCCGGGGCGGGAGGGCCGAAGCACCCCGTGAGGAGCAGCAGGCTGCTGAACCCGAGAATGCTGAGTGCCGAATGCCTGGGCCTGGTCATGACGCCCCCTTGACTGCTCGCCCCGCGGTTGCGGGAACCACTTTCAAGCTACGCCTGAGGGTTAGTCCAGAACAGGGACTAAAGTCCGAGTCCCCGGAGACTCACCATACCGAGTCGCCGCGCAGGACAACATCGCTGCCGCCGTCGACATAGACGATCTGCCCGCAGAGGTGCGTGTTCTCCTCGCTGTTGAGCCAGGCCAGCAGGCGGGCCACCACAATGGGCTCGGCGATGCCGTTCAGCGGCATCGGGACCACTTCCAGCAGCGACCTTCGTTCCTCTTCGGTATCGATCAGGTCCGCCGTCATTGGGGTGGCGATGACGCCCGGCGCCACCGCGTTCAGGGGGATCCCGGTGCCGGCCCACTCTGCCGTTGCGGCCTGGCGGCGGACCCAGCGGGAGAGCGCCAGCTTGGTGGAGGCGTAGATGAGCTGGCCCGTGGTCGCTGGTTCCTTGGCCATGACCTCGGCGCGGGCCATGGCCGCCGGTTCATCCCCGGCGGCCAGGAGTGCAACAAGCTCGCTGTCGCTGGCCAGGAGGGCGGCCATCGATGAGACCGCGACGGCGCGTGGCGCGTCCGACCCCGCCAGAAGGGGCCGGAGCCTTTCCAGCGTTGCCACCGTCCCGAAAAAATTGACGGCCACGGTGGCGGGGGCCGGAACGGCGAGGCCGGCATTGGCGTAGATGGCATCGATCCTGCCGCCGCTGACCTTCCTCACCGCATCCGGCAACGCGTCGCGTCCCTCGGCGGTGGACAGGTCGGCCACCACCTCGGCATCGTGGAGATCCACCCCGATGACGCGTTCGCCGCGCTGCTCAAGCAGTTCCCTGGTGGCTTTGCCAATGCCGGAGGCTGCGCCGGTGACGACGGAGGTGCGGGGCATGATGTCCTCTTTCCCTGGCTTCTTAGGGTTGTGAGCCATTCTGCCTGCGACCCCGCGTCGGGGCCAGAGTCCAAAGGCCCTGCGCCGCATCCCGCTCTGGCTCCAGCGTCGGCGGATCCATCAACAGGTTTTGTCACGCCGTTAACCGGCCATTCATATCCTCCTCGAAACCTGTCCAACAGCTGGAAATAGCGTGGAAGCCATGGACAACATCTCCCGCAGAACCCTCATCTCCGCCGGCATCGGAGCCGGCATCGTCGCCGCACTGCCAAGTGCCGCCGTCGCCGTTTCCACCGCGGACGACGCCGGTCTTCGCACCGATCCCTTCATGCTCGGCATCGCGTCGGGTGAGCCGTGGCCGGACGGCTTCGTCCTGTGGACCCGCCTGGCCGTGAACCCGGTGGCCGAGGACGGGCTGGGCGGCATGCCGTCGCGCCCGGTGGCCGTGCAGTGGGAAGTGGCCGAGGACCAGGGCATGCGGAAGGTGGTGGCCCGCGGCGTGGAGCAGACACGCACCGAGACCGCGCACTCGGTGCACGTGGAGCTGCGCGGCCTGCAGCCGGGCCGCGAGTACTTCTACCGGTTCCGCACCGGCAAGTACATCAGCCCCGTGGGCCGCACCCTCACCAGCCCTGCCCTGCACGAGACGCCCGCCGCGCTGGCCATGGCGTTCGCCAGCTGCGCGCAGTATGAGCACGGCTACTTCACCGCGTACCGGCGCCTGGCAGAGGACCACCCGGACCTGGTACTGCACCTGGGCGACTACCTTTATGAATACAAGAAGGGCAGCTACGTGATCGGCGGAGGGAACCCCCGTGACCACGAGGGCCCGGAGACCGTCACACTGGAGACGTACCGGCAGCGCCACGCCCAGTACAAGGCCGACGCCGACCTGCAGGCAGCGCACGCAGTCGCACCCTGGGCGGTGGTGTGGGATGACCACGAGGTGGACAACAACTGGGCGGACGACGTTCCGGAGAACCACGACGCCGCCCAGCTGAACGACAGCGTGGAGCACTTCCGGCAGCGCCGCGCCGCAGCCTTCCAGGCCTACTACGAGAACATGCCGCTGCGCCCGTCCTCGCTCCCCGCCGGGCCGGACATGAAGATCTACCGCCGCATCCAGTGGGGCCAGCTCGCCAACTTCCACATGATGGATACACGGCAGTACCGGGACGACCAGCTTGCCGGCGACGGCTGGAAGAAGAACGTCACAGAGCGGCTCGCCGAAAACCGGACCATCACCGGCGCCGAGCAGGAGAAGTGGCTGCTGGACGGATTCAGGAACTCCACGCAGCGGTGGGACATCCTGGGCCAGCAGGTCTTCTTCGCCGAGCGCGACCGGAACAAGGCACCGGAGATCGACGACGTTTCCATGGACGGCTGGGACGGGTACGCGGCCTCCCGCCGCCGCATCACCCAGGGATGGACCGACGCGAAGGTGCGCAACGCCGTCGTCCTCACCGGCGATGTGCACCGCCACTGGGCCAACGACGTGAAGGTGGACTACAAGGACCCCGCCTCCCCCGTAGTGGGCTCGGAACTGGTGTGCACGTCCATCACCTCCACGGGTGACGGCACGGGCTCCACCACGGACGCCACCATGGCCTGGAACCCGCACCTGAAGTTCTACAACGACAACCGCGGCTATGTGAACACGCGCATCACCAGGGACTCCATGACGGCGGACTTCCGCGTGCTGGACCACGTGACGACGCCGGGCGCACCCGTTGCCACGAAGGCCTCCTTTGAGATCCGCGACGGCGTGCCGGGGCTGCAGGCGCGGGCCTGACGCCTCGCGGCGGGCGTTTGCGTGACTTTTCTGCGTGGCCCGGGCGGCGGGACCTTCGGCACTTTGCGTGCCGGGGGTCCCGTGGCATGTTGCGGCTATGGCCGGACTGCGATATTTGCGACGGACGGACGGCGGAGCTAATCGGCGCAGGCGCCTGCAGCTCCTGGCGGCGTCGCTCGGCGTACAGATCACGGCATATCTGCTGTGGCGTCCGGCCATGCTGCGCTGGGGAACCGAGGGCACGGAAGCCGTGGAGCGGCTGCCCGGCGACGAGCTTGAGCCCCAACCGGTGATCCAGAGCACCAGGGCCATCAGCATCGACGCCCCGCCCGAGCGCGTGTGGCCGTGGATCGTGCAGATGGGAATCTACCGCGCCGGGTTCTACACGCATGACCGGGTCGAGCGTGCCCTGTTCCATGCCCGGTACGTCGAGGGCAAACAGTCTGCAACCCGAATCCACCCGGAACTGCAGGACCTCAAGGTGGGCGACAAGGTACCGTATGGCGGGGGCGTGTACGCGACCGTCACCGCGCTTGAGCCCAAGCGGCACCTGGTGGCGGGAGAACAGTTCATCCTGCGGCCCCTGCCGGGGAACCGCACCCGGTTGATCATCCGGTACCGCGGCAAGGGGTACCTGAGCGCCGCGGCGCGCGGTGCCGGGCCCGACGCTCCCATGGCCACCCGGGCTTTGGCCTTCACCCTCCAAAACGTTCCGGGCGCGATGCTGCTGGCACGCGCCGTCGACCTTTTCATTGGCGACCCGCTGCACCACTACATGGAAGTTGGCGTGCTCCGCGGGGTCAAGCAGCGCGCGGAGTCCTGAAGAACTCCATAGCTCTGCCGGAGACCAGTTCCGGCCGGTGGTCGGCGATGAAGTGCCCCTCACCCGGCACGATCTCGGTGGTGACGTTGCCGCCCCGGCCGCGGCGGTGGCCCATCCGTTGCAGGGTGGCCGATGGTTCCATGGATCCGACAAGGACGAGGGTGGGGACCGTGAAGTCGCGCCGGCCGTACACCCCGAAAATGATCTTCAGGAAGGCTGGCAGGATGGTGCCGCGGTAGAGTGCCGAGCCCGCTCTTGCCCTGGCAGGCTTTGCGGCTGCTGCGCTGTAGAGGTTCATGTCCGCCTCGGATACCCCCCCTGCGGGTTCAAATGCTGTGAAGAGGTGCTGCATCACCTTCCGGCTCCGCTGAATCCGCGGGCCGATAAATGGAACGGCCAGGGCGAAGGCGTGCCACAGCTTGGGAAAGACCAAAACCAGCCGGGCATTGGGCCTGATGTGGACGTCGGGGGCACCTGTAACGATGAGTGCCTCAACAAGATCAGGCCGCTGCATGGCGAGTAGCTGCCCCACGATGGCACCCCAGTCGTGGGTGAGGAAGCGGGCTCGGCTGATGCCAAGCTTTGCCATGAGTCCGATGACGTCCTCCACCAGCAACCCGGCTGAGTATCGGCCCTGTGGTGCATCACTCCAGCCGAAACCCCGCTGGTCCGGCGCGATCACCCGGTAATGTCTGGCCAGCAAGGGCATCACGCCGTGCCATTCCCACCAGTTCTGCGGGAAGCCGTGCAGGAGAACCAGGGGATCCCCGCTACCTGCCTCAGCGATATGCAATCGGATGCCGCGGATGTTCATCCATCTGTGGGTGACGCCATCAAGCTCCGGCATCGCAGCGACCTTGCCTTCCATGAACCTAATTTACTACTTAAGTAGTACCGGTGTCAGGACCTGCCGCGCAGCCCCTCCGGGTGCACCGGGCCCTGCACGCATTAAGGCCTGGTCCGTCGCCGTCGTACTTCTGCAAAGCCGTTGTGCGCCGTGGAGCCCGGGGCTACGATGCTCCCGGGGAGAGGTCCTTTGTCTCGCGAGACTGGAAAGGGCCACGCACATGACCGACTTCTTCACAATGCAGCCCGGCGAGACGGCGCCTCCCCTGCCGGCGGGACCCGTCCTGTGCGCGGGGACGGCAGCGATGCGGCGCATCCACCGGTTCTTCCTCTGGGCCTACGGCGAGGCGCCGGGACTGGTGCGCTCCGCCGCCGCCGGCGACACTGCCCGGGCAGCCTACGTGGGCGAAGTGCTGGGCAACTTCGACAAGGTGCTGCATATCCACCACGAAGGCGAAGACCTCCTGATGTACCCGCAACTGAAGGAGCGGGCACCGGCATGCGCGCTGCATGTGGGGCAGATGCTTGAGCAGCACAGGCAGGTCACGCAGAGACTGGAGGCCATCGAGCCGGTCCGGCTGCGCTGGATGCAGACGGCGGATGAGGAGTCCGGCGCGGAACTCGCCGCCCGCTATGAAGACCTGTCCGGCGTCCTCAACGTACATCTGCGCCGCGAGGTCACGGAGATGATGCCGGTTGCTGACAGGGTGATGACGGAGAAGGAAGCTGCCGCGGTGGGGCAGCACGGGATCCAGGAACTCGACAAGAAATTCCTGGTGGGCTACCTCGGCATGGTGCTGGCTACCAACCCGCCGGCGGACCGGAAAGAACTGTTCAAGGAAATCCCTCCCCCGGTGCGGCTCGCCTACCGCCTGGTGGGACGGCGGATGTACCGGAAACAGTACTTAACGCTGTTTCCCGGACGCCCGGTTCCCGAGACGCTGTAGGCGTTCTGTTGCGGCGCCAAGCTGCGGTGGCGGCGGTCAGGGCCGTCCACACGCTGGCGTGGTTCTCCATCGAGTCCTGCGTCATCTACGTGCTCTACACCGGCCTGGCCGGCCGCACGGACAGGCGGGTGGGGTGGGCGGCCGCCGTGGTTGCCGCCGAATCACTGGTGTTCGCCGGAAACGGGTTCCGCTGTCCGCTCACCGGACTCGCGGAGCGCTACGGCGCCGAGCGCGGCTCCGTCACCGACATCTACCTGCCGCGATGGTTCGCGCACAACCTGCCCGCCATCCACGTTCCGCTCCTGGTGCTGATGGTGTACCTCCATGCCCGGAACCTCCGGCACGGGCGCCCGCCGGGCTGAAGTAAGCCGCACTGCCTCCACGACGTCGCTGGCCCGCAGCAGATGCGTCGTTGCCTGGACCGCATCCCAGCGTCCGAAATTTGCCGGATCCAGGAAGTGCTCCCAACTCCGCTCGAGATCCCTCCGTACGTCTGCCGGCCACTCCCTGAATCCCTTGCCCAGAACACCTGCACCATCGGCGCCGGGGACGCGTTCTGCGCCGCCCTGGTCCTGGCGCTGCAGCGGGGCCTGGACTACACCTCGGCACTTTCTGTTGCCAACCTGGTGGGTGCCGACGCTGTCGGCGACCCTTCCTCCCAGCCCGATTTGGCACGGCTGGGCTACTATCTGGAGCGGATTGCCCCGGCCGTGGACGCACGGTGAGCGTGGCACTGCGGCGGGCGGCGCCGTCGGACCTTCCCGAGGTCATGCGCATCACCCGGGACGCGTACCTCCGGGCCGGGCACTTCGCGGCAGACCATCCCTACATGGGCGTGCTGGAAGACGTGGAGCACCGCGCCGCCCATGCCGAGGTGTGGGTGGCGGAGTCCGCCGGGAAGGTGGTGGCAGCGGTGACGCTGACATTCGCCGGCCAGCCGTACATCGAGGCCATCAGCATCACCAGCGCCACTTTCATGGAGCGCGCGCACGCCCTGTACGGGTCACTGGGCTTCCGCCGTGCGCCGGAACGGGATTGGCATGTGCCCGGCGAGGACGTGCTGCTGTGGGTGTTTACGCTGGAACTCGGCGGCTGAGCCTGCCCGCTAAACCCTCGTGGCCAGCTGGGAGTCTTGATCGGCCAGGAGATCAGAATGCCGGTGGACGATCCGCCAGGCACCCTCTTCGCGGCGGTAAATGTGCGTTGTGCGCATCGTGTAGACGGCGGGGATGCCATCCACCACGGCGCTGCTGTGCTCAAGGCCGACCGTGTAGGCGAGGCTTCCGCTGGCACCCGCGGCGACGAGCTCGAACTCAGATCCGGCAGATCCCGTAAACCGGCGGGCCTCCTGGCGGAACTTGGGTTCGAGGTCCGCCCAGCCTGCTCCGGAGATGTGTGCACCGAACAACGTCACGGGGGTCCGGTGTGACCACAGGGCCAGGCGGGGTGCCACGTCTCCCCTGTGCAGCGCCAGCGTCATGTCCCGCTGCTTTGGCAGGATCTCCGCCAGGAACGCGTCCGTTTCCTTGTGCATGGCTTCTTTGTGCATGACTTCCTTGTGCATGGCCCGCCCGCCTTTAGGTGCCGGTCCGGGCGCCAGGCAAAGGAACGGTGGCCTCCCCCGGCGGGAAGTCCGCATGCCGGTGCACGATCCGCCAGTTCCCGTCCTCCCGGCGGTAGACGTGCGTTACCCGCAAGGTGTACTGGAGCGGTGTTCCGTCGACGGTGGCGGAGGTGTGCTCGTAGCCCACGGTGTAGGCGAGGTCGCCGCTTGCTCCGGCAGCGATGATCTCCAGGTCGAAGGAGTCTGCGTGCGTGAACCACGAGGCCACGCTGTGGAACATCGGCTCCACCTCGGCCCAGCCGGTGCCGCTGAGCCGCGCCCCGAAGAGCGTCACAGGATCGTCCTGCGACCAAAGCGCGATGCGCGGGGCGACGTCACCGTTGTGGATGGCGGCGTCCGCGGCCCGCTGCCGGGGAATCATTTCGGCCAGGAATGCATCCGTTTCGGTGGACATGACCAACTCCATTACAGTCATACTGTTTTGAATACAGCTATAATGCATCCAATGGAACGGAAGATCAAGAGGCAGTACGATTCCCGTCGCCGCCAGGAGCAGGCTGCAGAAACCCGGCGGACCATCATCGCGGCGGCGAACGAACTCTTCATTGCCCAGGGATACGGCCAGACCACCATCAAGCAGGTGGCCGCGCGCGCCGGCGTCTCCGTCGAGACCGTATACGCCACGTTCGGCACCAAGGCATCGCTGCTCAGGCACGTTTGGTATGTCGATTTCCGGGGGGATGAAGCGGACGTGGCGCTCTATGACCGGCAGGAGATGCAGTCCATCCTGGCCGAGCCGGACCTGTCGGAGAGGATCCGCCGCCACGCCGTCTTCGTGACGGCGAGCAACCGCCGCATCTTTCCGCTCCTGGACGCGCTTACCGGAGCTGCTGCGAGCGAGCCCGACGCCGCCGCCATGCTCGCCGAGTGGGCGGACCGGCGTCTGGACGTGGCCACCCGCTACGCGCACGCCGCGGCTGCGACCGGCCAGCTGGGCGTCAGCGAGGAGGAATGCAGGGACGTGCTGGTCGCCACCATGGACGGCACCCTGTGGGCCCAGCTGGTGGGGCAGCGCGGCTGGAGCGACGAGAGGTTCTCAACCTGGCTCGGCGCGACGTGGATCGGTGCGCTCGTCCGGGCAAAGTAGCGGTCAGGGCTTCAGCCGGCGGTCAGGGCTTCAGCCGGCCGGTTTCCCTGCGGATCCTCCGGCGCGGCCTTTCCTCCGGAGCATGAACCTCGCAGTGAGCGCAGCGATGAGGCCGGCGAGAGTCACCAGCTGCACTTCGTCGAAGGACAGCCCGTCAATGTTCGGCTGCAGCTCCTCCTCGGTAGCCCAGCCGAACCAGGCTTGGCTGACCAGGATTCCGGCAACGAAATAGGCCAGGGCCGCGTAGAGCCAGAGCCAGCGGGTCACGTGCCTGCCGACAATCAGGTGGGCCACCAGGCCGAAGGCGAGCGACATGGCCGCCAGCAATAACAGGCCGGCAATTCCCAGATCCCACTGCGGCACGGCGAGCCACCTCCCTGCTCCGCACTTCCTGCCATCCAGTCTGCTTGCCAGGCGTCGGTGGATGTAGAGGCGAAGGTCACCGTGGTTCTATATCCATGGGTGCAGCCCTAGGGTGCGGAGCGGGTTCCCGAGTCCTTGCTGGATCCGGTGGTGGGGACGAAGTTCCAGTCGAAGGACCCGTCGCCGTGCAGAGTCAGCCGGAGGAAGCCGCGGGTGTCACTGAAGCGCTTGGCGATGTATTTTGGCTTGCTGATGAACGGGCGCGTATCGATGCCTCCGGTGGACACCTGGAATGCCGTCATCCCGTCGTTGACGCACTTGTCCGCGTTGTTCACCGGGCAGGACCGTTCGTAGTTGTGCTGCGACCCCGACAAAGTCAGCCGGACCCTGTACTTCCACATCAGGTCGATCCACGGCTTCTGGTCACCGGCCCGCCCGTGCTCCTCCGTATCCGAGGTGAAGTAGGGCTCGTGGTACACGACAGCCAGGTACTTCCCCGCCTTTTGGGCGGCGGCGAGGTCCTTGTCCAGCCACGTGGTTGCAGCCGAAGCTTCCGCTTTGTCGTACCGCCACAGCGCGGACGACAGGAAGGCGAAGTGCCAGTTGCCGAAGTCCTTCGAGTACGGTTCGCCGTTCGGGATGAATCCACGCTCCTGGTTGATCGCCGCCTTCTCGGGAGATCCCGGGCATTGGCCGTTCATGAACTTCGCCAGGTCTTCGTTGCGGCCGGGTTCCCAGTCGTGATTGGGCGCGGACACCCAATACAGCTTGGGTTTGGTGCCGCCCCACAGCGGTGTCCAGGTCTTCACGTAGTTGTCGCAGTATCCGGTCTCGTACTGGAAGTCCCCCAGCCCCAGGAACGCGTCAATCTCATTGTTCTCCACAAGCTTGGTTATCGCCGCGCCGTTCCGCCCGGACGGGCTGTCAGGGTCAACGTTGTCGGCGGGGTTCATGTCGCCCACCGCGGCGATATGGACATCGGGCCCGGGAGGCGCTGGCTCCGGCGGCTTCGGCGTGCAGGCCGTGGCAGAGAGCGCCAGCAGGACTGCGGAAACTGCGGCTACATGCCGGAAGGGTTTGTGGCGAGGGAGTGCTTGCCGCATCCCGTATCCCCTTTCGAGCAGCGAAACCGCAGGTCGGCGTGCATTAGGCAGCCACGCGCACCGGCACCTTGATCCTCCTTACGCGTTGGACCGGCTGTCAAGGGTGGAGTGCTGTGAATCCTGCGGGGGGCGGCGCCCAGGAATGCCGAAGGCCTTTCCCAGCTATCCCCGTTGTCGGCGGCCCCGCGCCCAGATAACCTCAGCAACGCCGCCCAGGGCCAGTGGGAACGCAACGACGGCGGCCAGGAAGCGCATCAGGTTGTAGGGCCCCACCAGTGCCGCCCAGCCCACGAGCACACCCGGCAGCCCCACGCAGACAGTCACCCAGACGGGGTTGCCACGACGGTGCGACCAGATGGCGGTCGCGATCGACATCACGCATCCGCCGTAGGTGAAGCGGTTACCGACCCAGGACTCCTCCATCTCCGCCGGAGTGGGCAGCCAGAAATAGAAATCGGCGCGCACAATCCCATAGCCGATCAGGACCATCGAGGCGAGGACGAACAAAATCCACCCAATGGTTCCGGTCCATCGTCGGCGGGCCTCCCGGACAGCAGCCTGACTCATCGCGGCGGGCTATTCAGGGGTCGCGGCTCGATTGGAGGTGTGGACCTAGACCAGGCTCTCGAAGACCATCGTTGCCTGGATGCGGTCACCGCCGCCAAGTCCCTTGCTCCCGCTGCTGGACGTGGTGATGGTGTGGAGCCGGTAGCCCTTCGCGGCCTGGTCGTTGATGGCTTTTTCCAGCGAGGTCAGGTTGCCCGAACCGGTTCCCCACAGTTTCTCCTTGAGGATCACCTGCATGACGACGTACTGCATGGCGCTGCTTCCTTCCGACGCTGGTCAAGTGGCAGCAATGCTACTCGCGGGAAGCGTGAGACATCGCTACGCCGCGATGCCGGCATCCAAGATGCTGCGCGGTTCACGCAAGTTAGCTTGCGCTAAACGCGCAGCGCGGCATATGATCTACATCATGCTTCGAGCTGACTGCTCGGCCCCTCTCCCCCAACAACAATGAGGTTGATTCATGTCTGTCCCAATCAAGGCCACCATGGAAAAAGTTCCCGGCGGCATGATGCTGATTCCCCTGCTGATCGGTGCCCTTCTCGGCACCTTCGCCCCGGATTCCGCCAAGTTCTTCGGCTCCTTCACCGGCGCACTCTTCACCGGTGGCACCACCATCCTTGCGGTCTTCTACGTCTGCATGGGCGCCAGCATCGATATCAAGGCCACCCCGTACATCCTGAAAAAGGGCGGGGTGCTCTTCGGCAGCAAGGTCCTGTTCGCGATCATCATCGGCGTCATCGCCGGCAGGTTCCTGGGCGAACTTCCCATTGACGGCGGGATCCTGTCGGGCCTTTCTGTCCTGGCCATCCTGGCGGCCCTCAATGACACCAACGGCGGAATGTACATGGCCCTGATGGGCCAGTACGGCAAGCCCAAGGATGTAGCGGCCTACTCCGTCATGACCCTGGAATCCGGCCCCTTCCTGACCATGGTGACCCTCGGCGTCGCCGGACTGTCCGCCTTCCCGTGGCAGGCCCTGGTGGGTGCCATCATCCCCCTGCTCCTCGGAGCCATCCTGGGCGCCCTGGATCCGGCCATGCGCAAATTCCTGTCCTCCGCGGCCCCCGTCCTCATTCCGTTCTTCGCCCTCGCGCTGGGCTTCGGCCTGAACCTGGGACAGGTTGTCAACGCGGGACTGCTGGGAGTGGCGCTCGGCCTGTTCGTCCTCATCGCCGGCGGCGCCGTGCTCTTCCTTGCGGACAAGCTGACCGGCGGCTCGGGCATTGCCGGCCTGGCGGCAGCCACCACGGCCGGCAACGCAGCCACCGTTCCAATGCTGGTGGCGGCAGCCAATCCGGCCTACGCTCCCGCAGCCGGCCCCGCCACCGTGCTGGTTGCCGCCTCCGTGGTGGTCACCGCCATCGGCTGCCCCCTCATGGTCGCTTGGTACGCTAAGCGCCTGAAAGCCAAGCAGACCGTGGGGACTCTCGAGGTGTCCCCAGCAGTATGAACACCAACGCAGCCATGCGCTGGGCAATCATTGCCGACGACCTGACGGGAGCGGCGGATGCGGCCGCAGCCTACGGGCCCACGCACAGCAGTTCCGTCATCCTCGACATCGACAGCGCTTGGCCCGACGCCGAGATCCTCTCGATCAATACCGAGAGCCGCTACCTGCCTCCCGCGGACGCAGCCAAGGCCGTCACGGCGGCGGCCGGCCGGGCCCTGGGCCAGCACCGGCGGGTCTTCAAGAAGATTGATTCACTGCTGCGCGGCAACGTGGGCGTGGAAGTGGCGGCAACACTGGCGCGGCTCACCCAGGGCCGCGGCAAAGGCCTGGCCGTTGTTGCCCCCGCGTTCCCGGGCACGGGACGGACCACCCTCGGCGGCATCGTGCACGTCAACGGTGTTCCCAACACCGCAGGGAACTTTGACGGGGACATCGCCGCGGCACTCGCCGCCGGAGGCCTCACCGCCGAAGTCGCCGGAACAACCGGACGCACGCCGGAGGAAATCGCGCGGCACCTGCGGGACGTGCAGGAACGCGGAATTGACGCCGTCGAACTGGACGCCGTCTCCGATGATGACCTTAAGGCCATCGCGGCTGCCGCGGACCTGCTGGACTTTCCCGCCCTCCTGGTCGGTTCCGGCGGCCTGGCAGGGCACATCGCGGACCGGGAAGAACGTGCCGGTGCGCAAAACGCGCAGCTTCGGCTCGTCAGCCGGACCCTGACCGTGATCGGCAGCTACTCCGCCCTTGCCCGGCAGCAGATTGGTGAGCTGGTCGCGGCCGGGGCTGAACACATCACCCTGGACCACGCCACCCTGGACGGCACTGCGGTTCCGCGCCTGGTTGCCCAGGCGATGGGGCGGACAAACGTTGTGCTGACCCCGGACCCCATGGGCGCCGTGGACAAGTCGCAGGCACTTGTTGTGGCGGCGGCCCTGGCCCGTGCCACCGCGGCGGGCATCGGGCACTGCGGCGCCCTGGTCCTCACCGGCGGGGAGACGGCCACGGCGGTCCTGAAAGCCCTTGGCGCCGGCAGCTTCACCGTCCTCGGGGAGATTGAGCCCGGCGTCGTGATGAGCCTGCTTCCCGGGTCACTTCCCCTGCTGGTCACCAAGGCCGGCGCGTTCGGCGACGCCGGGACCCTGGCCCGGACCACCAACTTCCTTACTGCCACCACGACTGAAATGAGTATCAAATAATGGGACGCCCGATTGTTGCCATCACCATGGGCGATGCGGCCGGCATTGGCCCGGAAATCATCGTCAAAGCGCTTGCCGACGCGGAGCTTCGGTCAAAGGCGCGGATGCTGGTCATCGGCGACCTCCGCCGGATGCGGCTGGCAGCGGACATCGTCGCCAGCCCGCTGACCCTGCGCCCGGTCCTGGAGCCGTCCGAGGCTTTGTTCGAGGAAGGCACCATCGACGTGCTGGACATCGACTGCATCCCGGAGGACCTTGCCTGGGGCGAGCTCTCCGCCGCCGCCGGACACGGGTCCTACCTCTTTATCGAGAAGGCAGTCCAGCTGGCCATGGACCGGCAGGTGGACGCCATCTGCACCGGGCCGCTGAACAAGGCGGCGCTGCACGCGGCCGGGCACAAGTTCCCCGGCCACACCGAACTCCTTGCCGAACTGACCGGCACCGAGGAAGTGTCCATGATGCTGACGGCGCCCAAGATGCGCGTCATCCACGTGACCACCCACATCGGCCTGATCGATGCGATCGCCAAGATCAACGGCGACCTGGTGTACCGGACCATCAAGCGGGGCTATGAACTGCTGCGCGCGTCCGGCATCGAGAATCCGCGGATCGCCGTGTGCGCCATCAACCCGCACGCGGGCGAGAACGGGCTGTTCGGCTACGGCGAGGAGGCGGAGAAGATCCAGCCGGGCATCGAGAAGGCCCAGGCGGACGGGATCGACGCCTTTGGCCCGCTCCCGGCGGACACCCTGTTCTTCCTGGCCGGCCGCGGCGACTTCGACCTGGTGGTGGCCCAGTACCACGACCAGGGCCACGGCCCGGTGAAGGTTTTGGGCCTGGAGAACGGCGTGAACATCACGGTGGGCCTGCCCGTGGTGCGCACGTCCGTGGACCACGGCACGGCGTTCGACATCGCGGGCAAGAACATCGCGGACCATGAGTCGCTGCTGGAGGCACTGCGGCAGGCAGTTGACCTGGCGCCGTCGCGCGACGAGGCCCCCTAGCCGCACGGAAGAATCGGCCGGTCAGCGTAATATTGCTGACCGGCCGTTTTGCCGGCTCTGGGCTGCGGAACTTGCCGGAGCCGGAACTAGCATGGTTAGCACTGCCACCGCCATGCCCACGGGAGGAGACCGGGAATGCTGAGCGCAAACGCGCGGCGCGAGGAGATCTACCACCTTGCCGTGACCACCGGGCTGGCCTCCGTGGAGGAGCTCTCCGCCCGGTTCCAGGTGACGGCCTCCACCATCCGCCGCGACCTGGCTTTGCTGAACGGACAGGGCCGGCTGGCCCGCACCTACGGCGGTGCCATGGCACTGGGCGCCCACCCCGAGGCGTCGCTGCGGCAGCGCACCGGCGAGGCGTTCGAGCAGAAACACGCCATCGCCCGCTGGGCGGCGGCCCTGATCCGGCCCGGGGAAAACATCCTGCTCGACGCCGGCTCCACAGTGGGTGCCCTGGCCCACGAACTGCGCGGGTTCGGGAAGCTCGCGGTCACCACGCCGGGCATCAACACCATGCAGGAACTGGCCGAGTCCGAGGGCATCGAGGTGGACTGCCTGGGCGGCCGGCTGCGCAGCCTTTCGCAGAGTTTTGTGGGTCCGCTGGCGGAGGCGGCGCTGGAGCGGATGAGCTTTGACCGCGTGTTCCTGGGCGCCGACGCCGTCACGGCCGAGGACGGCATCTGCGAAGCCGACCATGCCCAGACCCGGCTCAAGGAGCTCATGGCCCGGCGCGGCCGGGAAGTCTATGTTTTGGCCGACTCCTCCAAGCTGGGGCTGCGCCCCTTCCACGCCTGGGTGCGGCTGGCGCTGCCATGGACTTTGGTGACGGACGACGGCGCCAACCCCGCCCAGGTGCAGAAGTTCCGGGACGCAGGGGTACAGGTTGAGGTGGCTGCCGTCAGTCGTGAGTCCTAGGCTTCGAAGCGAATGCTACGATTGCTACGGAGGTGTGCCATGACAACAATCCCCCACCGCGAGCTAAGGAATCAAAGCAGCAAAATCCTGGAGCGGGTGAAAAACGGCGAAACCATCGATGTTACGAATAACGGCGAAGTTGCCGCCACCCTTATCCCGCCTGCAGCCTCACCCTTCGAGCGCCTGCTCCTGTCCGGCAGCGTGCGGCAGGCCGCGGAAAGCCTGGTCGACTTCCAGTTGCTCCAACGCGTGACGTCTGATGTGGGCACGGCCGACATAATCGCAGACCTCCGCGGCGACCGGTGATTCTGTACGTCGACACGTCGGCGGCCCTGAAACTGGTGGTCGAGGAACCTGAGTCCGGTCCCACTGCGGAGTTTCTTTCAACGGCGGCGCAGCGGGGTGACCGACTTGTTGCCTCGATGCTCCTTCACACGGAGTTGCACTGCGCCGCCAACCGCCGCGGCCTGCCGCCGGAACTGGTTAACGCGGTGTTGACCGGAATCAACCTGGTGGACCTGACGCGTTCAGACCTCCTGTACGCGGCCGCACTGCCAGGTAAATTGCGCAGCGCGGACGCGATCCACCTCGCGGCTGCGATCAGGCTTGAAGCAGACCGGTTGATCGCCTTCGGCAAGGAACTGCTGGGGGCAGCAACCCGAGCAGGACTTCACACGATCTCCCCGGGCAGCTAGCCAGCTGCCTCGCACCCCTACTCCGCGATGTCCTCGGCCCACAGCTCCGGGTGGTCGGACTGGAAGGTGCGCATCATGTCCACGCAGCGCTGATCGTCCAGCACCACCACCTCAACCCCGCGGGACCGCAGGAGCTCCAATTCGCCGTCGAACGTGCGTGCCTCCCCCACCACCACGCGGGGGATCTTGAACTGGATGATGGTTCCCGCGCACATGGCACAGGGTGCCAGCGTGGTGTAGAGCGTGGTGTCCCGGTAGCTCTTTTGCCGGCCGGCGACGCGCAGCGCGGACATCTCGCCGTGCGCGATCGGATCGGCGTTCTGGACCCGCTCGTTATGCCCGCTGGCAACCACCACGCCGTCCCGGGCGAGCGCCGCCCCGATGGGGATCCCGCCCTCGGCCAGGCTCTTTTGGGCGGCCTGGTAGGCGGCTTCGAATGCGGGGTGGGCGGCGCGGTCCGGTTCCGGCGCGGTGGATTCATGCTGCTCATGGGTCATGGCGCCATTGTTGCACGCGGCTAGGCCAGAGATCCCGGAGCACCTGACGCCTCGAGGACCTGCTGCAGCCCGGTGACCGGGATGTCGGGAAACTCGGCCCGCGCTGGGCCAAACTCGAACGCCGCCGCCCCCGATTCCTCCCAGGCCGCGGCACCCGCCACCCGGGCAAGGAACGGTGAAAGCGGCCTGGCCGCCACGGACAGCAGCCGGACGGCGGCGGCCGGAACCCGCTGGATTGATCCATGGCCGGCCCGGGCAAGCAGAGCCTCCGCCACCTCATGTGCGGGGAGCGTCTGCGAGCCCCATTCGATGACGCGGTTCCGCAGCGCCGGGTCGCGGAGGGCACGGACCACGACGGCGGCCGCGTCCCGGACCGAGGTATAGGTCACCGGGGCGGACCCCGAGCCGAACACGGGCACCTTGCCCTTCGACTCAAGCGGCGCCGTCATGATCTCCAGCCGCTGTTCCAGGAGGGCGCCGATCCGGACGATCGTCCAGTCCATGCCGGAGGAGCGCACGGCGTCCTCGGCCGCGGCTTTGCAGCGCAGGAAATCGATGGGCCCGTCCGCGGCAGCGCCGGGCATGGACATCATCACCACGTGCCGCACTCCGGCCGCGGCCGCCGCGCGGACCAGCCGGATGGCGCCGTCGCGGTCAACCGCGCGCGGGCTGGAGTCCTTGATCCCGAACCCCGACGCCGCGAACACCACCTCACTGCAGCCAGCCACCGCCTGCCTGCAGTCCGCGTCAGAGCCGAGGTCCCCGTGAAGGAGTTCGACGCCGTCGCCCATCTTTTGCGGGAAGGGCTGGGACTTGCCCCGGGCCATGATGCGGACCTGTTGCCCTGCGGCAACGAGCAGGGGAACCACGGCGCGGCCAAGGCGGCCTGTACCGCCGACCACCAGGATCATGACCGGTCACCTCCGGCTGCCCCATGGACTGCCTCGCTGACGGCCTGGTTCACGTCGCCGGAGTCCTGGTCCACGGGTTCGAGGTAGAACTGGGCGGCGGCGATTTTGTCGTCGCGGAGGGTGAAGATGGCCACCCCTGCGGCTTGCTGCACGGATCCGTCCGGCCGGGTGCCGCGGTTGCTCCATTCCATCCAGACCTTGCCGTCCGGTCCGGTGGCCGCGTCATGGACCGTCAGGGTGAGGTCCGGAAGGCCGGCAAAGAGTGCCGTCCAGTTCTTCCGGACCTGCGCGGAGCCCGTGAAGCTGCGGGCCGGGTGGACGGGGGTGGTGTTCCGGTAGTCCTCCGCGAACTGGGACACCATGGCCTCGAGGTCATGGCGGTTGGCCGCGGCCAGCATGCGCCGGACCGGACCTTCGGGGACGCGCCCGATTCCTGAAGCGTCCATGATCTGCTCCTTAGGTTCCGTCGCGGGAGGCGGAGAGGCTGGTACGCTGAATTTGATACAGTCAGCTGTATCTAACTGATACAAGGAGCTTAAGCCCGATGGGACCCGCGGTCAATGGTGCGCCACCCCGCCCCCGCAGCTACGACGCCCGGCGCCGGCAGGAGGCTGCCGGGGAAGCCAGGAAACGGGTGCTGGCCCAGTCCCGCGCGCTGTTCCTGGCCCACGGCTACGGCCGGACCACCATCGCCGCCATCGCCCACGCGGCCGGCGTCTCCAAGGAGTCCGTGTACAAGGGGTTCGGCGGAAAGCCTGGGCTGGTGCGTGCCATCTACGAACAGAGCCTGCTGGGCGCCGGCGGCCCGCCAGCGGAAGAGCGGTCGGACCGCGCCCAGGCCACGGTCACCGATCCCCGCGAACTCATGGAGCAGTTCGGCCGCTTCATTTCCGAGGTGAGCCCGCTGGGCTCCCCCGTCTACCTCCTCATCCGGGACGCCGCGGCGAGCGGAGACCAGGACATGGCCGCGCTCCTGCGCGACGTGGATGACGGGCGGTACCAACGGATGCTGCACAACGCGCGCCAGGTGCTCGGGAGGGGATTCCTGCGGCCGGGCCTGACGGCGGAGGAGGTGGCCGACGTCTTCTTCATGAGCACCTCGGCCGAGCTCTACGAAACCCTGGTCCTCAAGCGCGGCTGGAGTGCCGAGCATTTCGGACGATTCATGGCCCGTACCTTGGCGGCCAACCTCCTGCCGGAAGGCTGAGGCAAACGGGAACCAAAAGGCGGCTCACTCCTCCAGGCTGGCAGCAGTGGGCGAGCAGCCCCGGAACCTCCAGATGAAGACCCCGGCCAGCCAGGCGAGAACAAACAAGCCAACCACGGCGTAGCCAAGCCCCGTCAGATCGATGCCGCCGATGGCCGCAAAGACCCCGGAAACCGCTCCCGTATTCGCCGTGACCACGGACAGCAGTTCCACGGTCCCCACACCCAGCGCCACGGTGGCCGAGAGCCCGGTCAACAGCAGGTTGTACAGCAGCCTCCGGCGCGGATGCTCAAACGCCCAACCGTAGGCCGCATTCATGAACCATCCATCCAGGCTGTCAAGCAGGCTCATGCCCGCCGCGAAGAGGACGGGCAGGGTAAGGACGGCGTACCAGGGAAGTTCCACCGCCGCCGCTCCCCCGGCCACAACCAGCAGCGCCACCTCGGTGGCCGTATCGAATCCCAGGCCGAACAGCAGCCCCACCCAATACATCTGGGCGGGCCGGGTGATGCTGCGCAGGACCGGGCGCAGCAGGCGGACCAGAAGGCCCGGGACCTCGACAGTCGTCCCCAATCCCGGCTGCCCCGCCCGCAGCCGGAAGTCCTTGGCGACGCGGACCAGCAGGGCAAGGTTGAGGAAGGCCAGGAGGTAAAGGAACAATCCTGAGATGGTGGCGCCCACTGGCCCCAGGACCTCCCGCCACCACGAGGCGCCATCTCCGAGCTGGTTTCCCAGGCTGCGGGCTCCCGCAGCCAGCAGCAGGCAGAGGCCAAGGACGATGCTGGAGTGGCCAAGGGAGAACCAGAAACCGACGGAGACGGGCCGAAGGCCCTCCCCCATGAGCTTTCGGGTGGTGCCGTCGATCGCGGCGATATGGTCCACGTCGAAGGCGTGGCGCATGCCCAGCAGGTAGGCACCCAACCCGATCCCCAGTCCGAAGACCTGGCTGGAGCCGAGGAGGAGGTTCTGCGGGACGACGCCCAGCACCAGCACACCCCAGCCCACCACGTGCAGCAGAAGTACGACGGCGGCCATTCCGGCCAGCGGCGCGCCCGGCTTCTGCGCGGCGGGGCCACGTCGCCGTCCCGTTCGGTAAAGGGGAACCTGGAGGCCCATGGCCTTCCCGTCAGCCCATCGGTGGATTTAGCCCGTACCGGGCGATGATGTCCGGCAGCCATGGCGCCTCGCCGAACTGGAGGCCGTATTCTGCGGCCAGTTTGCCGATGGCTTCAGGGTCCGGCGGTCCGGCTTCAAGCTGGTCGGCCAGTCCCCAGAAGAAATGCTCGAACCCGGCCGGGCTGATGACTTCGATCATCCGCGCCGGAACTTTCCCCGCATTCCACATGGTGTGCAGTTCGCCGCGCGGCTTGGTGATGTAGCCCCCGGCGCCCAGCACTGCCTCGCGCTCACCGGACCGGAATCCGATCTCGCCTTCCAGGACGATTGAGTATTCGTCCTCGCGGCTGTGCATATGCACTGGAACCAAGGCCCCCACCGGAAACGGGTGTTCCACGATGGAAATCTGCTCGTTGGTGTGTTCACCGAACAGTTTGAAGACAACCCCGATACTTCCGAGACTGCCCTGGCGTCCCTCCCCAGGCTGCACGACTGTCAGCCGCGGAGCCTCCTCAGCGCCCATGGCATCCATCCCTTTCAATTTCGATATACAGTGGTGTATATCGAATTGTCAGCCCACGCAGGACCGGTGTCAATACTTTGAGTGAACAGCAGCGTTCAGCCAAAGCACGCAAGTACCAGATGAACAAGCGTGCCGAGCAGGTGGACACCACCCGGCAGCGCATCGTGGACGCGGCGGTGGCGCTCCACGGGTCAGTCGGCCCTGCCCGGACCACCATTGCGGGCATCGCCGAGCAGGCCCAGGTCACCCGGCTGACGGTCTACCGTCATTTCGCCGACGAGGAAGCGCTGTTCTCCGCCTGCTCCTCGCACTGGCTTTCACAACAGCAGCTGCCAGATCCTTCGGCGTGGTGTGAGCACCCGGACCCCCTCCAACGCCTCCATGCCGGACTCACAGACCTGTACCGGTTCTACCGCGACGGCGAGCCAATGCTCAGGAACATCTACGGCGATTGGGCCGCCCTTCCGGAAAAGCACCGCACAGGCCTCCGGGAGCGCGACACGTTCTTCCGTGACCGCCTCCTGGAGGCATTTCCGGAGCCAGGCAGCGCCAGGCTGCGCGCCGTCGTCGCCCACGCGGTGTCCTTCTGGACCTGGCGTTCCCTCTGCCACGAGAACGGGCTCGCAAATGAGGACGCCGTCCACGCCATGACGGACTTGGCTGGGGTGTCGGCCGGCCTGCGGCGGGGCGCCGGCGCCCCCGTGCCAGGACAGTAGGGCCACCCAAGCGGGCAAGGCCCTACCGCTCATGCCCCTTAACCTTCCCCGAAACGCCTGGTTCGAAAGGCTACCGGCTCAGTCCTCTTCCAATTCGCCGCAGACAAGCCGCCGCGTAACGTCCGTCAACAGTTCGACGCCGCGCAACGCGTCGTCGTCGCGGGTGTACTCCGCTTCGTTGTGCGAGATGCCTTCGACGCTGGGAACGAAGAGCATGACGGTCGGAACCACATCCTTCATGTTGGTGGAATCGTGCCCGGCGACGGTCATCACGTCCCTGTGGCTGTAGCCCAGACTCTCTGCGCTTACCCTGCCCAGGGCCGCGCCCTTGGACTGGTAGGACACCACACCCCAGTTGTGCGTCAGGTCCAGGCGGATCTCCGTCCGGGAATCTGCCTCGGCGTCGACAATCCTCTTGCCCAGCCGTTCCATGGCGAGGCCCAGGACGGACTCATCGGGGGAACGCAGGTCCAGGTTCATCAGGACCTGGCGGGCGATGGTGACCGGTGAGTTCGGCAGGACATACAGCTCGGATACCGATGTGTGCAGCAGCCCGGGCTCGAATTCCGCAGTCAGTTCACGAGCGGCGGCGATGACCAGCGCGGCCCCGAAGAGGGCGTCACGGCGGTCCTCCATGCGGGTGGAGCCAGTGTGTGACTGGGCTCCGTCCACGGTAACCCGGTACTTGCTGGCGGCCCAGGTGCGGTCCACGATCCCCACTTGGGTGGCGGTTTCTTCCAGGCTCCTGCCCTGCTCGATGTGGATCTCGGCATAGCGTGCAACCTCGGCGAGGACCGGGGCGTTTCCTTGCGAAGTGCTGTGTCCGGCGGCCAGGGCTTCCGCCACTGTGATTCCGGCAGGGTCTGCGGTGGCAAGCGCGTCCTCAAGCGGCAGCTTCCCGGTGAAGACAGAGCTTCCCATCATGCTGGGCGCGAAGCGGCTGCCTTCCTCGTTGAACCAGTTCACAACGGCCAGGTTGTAGGTCGGGCGGAGCTTTCCGGCCTGGACTTCCGCAGCGACGCGGGCGCCTGCATGGGCCGCTGCGAGCACGCCATAGGCCCCGTCGTATCGTCCGGCCAGCGGCTGGGAGTCCAGGTGTGAGCCGACCAGCACATAGGGGGCGCCGGCGACCAGGTCCAGGGTGCCGAACTGGTTGCCTGCCCCGTCCACTGATTCGGTATAGCCGTGCTGGGCCAGCCATTGGCTGAACCATGCCCGCGTGGCATGGTCTGCGGCCGTGCCGGCCTGCCGGTCCACGCCTCCCCCGGGCGTGGCGCCGAAGCCAGACATCGTGGCGAAGTCTGCGAGGAACTCGTCGTGTGCGGTGCTCATGGGGTTTCCTTCCCTGTCAATGCTGCCTCAAGGTCTGTGGCGCGGACCGGCGCCGGCAGATTTTCCTCGCCGAAACGGATTTGCCCGCCCACCATGGTGGCGAGCACGCGGGTGGCTGAGATGTTTGAGGGGTCCACGGCGGTGGGGTCCTGGTCCAGGAACACGAGGTCCGCCAGGTACCCCGGTGCCAAGCGGCCCTTGATGTGCCCGGTTCCCGTGGCGGCGGCCGATCCCGTGGTATAGGCTGCCAGCGCTTCGGCCGCGGTGATCCTTTCGGCCGGGCCGTACACGTCGCCTGAAGGAGTCAGCCGCTCCACGAACGACTGCATGACATCCAGGGGCCGGCCGTTGGAGACGGGGCGGTCTGAACTTCCCGGCAGTGTAACTCCTCGCTTCAGCAGGCTTTTGGCGGGATAGGACCACGAGGTGCGTTTGGGGCCCAGCAGGCGGGCCATACCGTCTCCAAACTCGGTGATGAAGTGCGGCTGCGGGACCAGCACGATGCCGGCCCGGGCTATCCGGTCAAGCTGATCGGGGCGGACCACGCCGCCGTGCTCGATCCGGTTGGGCTGTGCGTTGGAACCGAACCTTTCCTGCGCCTCAGTGATGATGTCAATGGCGTGGTCGATCGCGTGGTCCCCGATGGCATGCATCGCAATCGCCCAGCCCGCCCGGTAGGCGCTGAGCGCCGACTCGCGCAGCTGGTCCGCGTCCATTTGCAGGTAGCCGTGGTTGTGGGTGCAGCCGACATAGTCCTCGGTCATGTAGGCGGTACTGCCAAGGAGCGAACCGTCGCTGAAGATCTTCACTGGTCCCAGGCGCAGCCAATCGTCGCCCAGGCCGGTGCGGATTCCGGCGTCGAGGCTTATGGAGGCCGGGTCATCGGCGTGGCCGGGCACATCGTGGAGGGCATCCATAACCAGCATTGGCTGCATCCTGACGCTCAGCATCCCCTTGTCGCGGGCATTCTGGTACGCGGCGAACTCCCGCGGCGAATAGCCGATCCAGCCACCGGCGATGCCCGCATCCGTGACGCTGGTAATTCCTTCGGAGAGGTAGTGTGACGTGGCCAGATCCAGTGCGCGTTCAATGGTCTCCAGCGGATACGGCAGCAGGATGTCCTGCACCAATCGCATGGCGTTTTCCTCCAGCAGCCCCGTCGGCAGGCCATCTTCGCCCATGACGACGGCTCCGCCTTCGATCGGTGCACTGAGATCGGCCTGGGCGGCTACGAGCTCCAGTGCTACGCCGTTGACCGTGCAGGCGTGGCCGGAGGAGTGTTTGATCCACACTGGACGTCCCCCGGCCGCCGCATCCAACCGGTCCCTGTCCGGTTGCTGGCCGTCGAGCAGCAGCGGGCTGTAACCGGATGCCACAACCCACTCCCCCGGGGCCATTTCGGCGGCGGCCTCGGCGATGATCTGGTACAGCCCGTCCAGATTTGCCGCTGCCCCTGCGTTGGCCTCCATGAGCCCCAGACCGAACCAGACACTGTGCGCGTGGACGTCATTGAACCCAGGGACAATCGTGGTTCCGGCGGCATCAATGGTCCAGAGGGCGTGGCCGCAAAGGCCGGCGTCGGGATCCACATCGAGGATTCTGCCGTCGTGAATGAGCAGGCTTGTCGCGGTGGGGCGGGAGGCATCCTGGGTCAGTATGCGTGCATTGCGAATCAGGAGATCGAAGGGCATGGATCCTCTTTGCTAGGGTCCCCGGGCCTTTCCGAGGAGTTAGGGCCGCGGCCTGAAAGTGCGGCTCCGTCCATTCAACTCTGTGATATCGCTGCCTTCAATGGATATAGAACGCTGTTTCATGGTCAAACTTTAGGCTTTTGCATAAAATGCCTGCATGACAGCAAATGATGGTGACGATGCGCGATCCTACGGTACGACCGCCAGGGAGTTCCGTCCCGGCCGTCCCACCGAGCCGGAATGGACCGAGTTGCTGGAGAGTCTCTGGAAGGATCGATCCCTGCTGGTGGACGACTTCCTGGAGCGTTTTTCCTCCATTTCCTATGGTGAAGCAGTGGTTCCCAAGGAGGACATCTACCGGACCGCAGCGGACACCATGGACATGTTCCTCTATCAGATGGCCGGGTTGGAGCTCCCCCCGGACCTGCAGACGCTTCCCCGCGAGGTGGCCGCCCGGCGCGCCCGCCAGGGCGTTCCCCTCGACGCGTTCCTGGTAGCCATCCGCAATGACTTCCGTGTTCTCTGGAAGGGGCTGGAACGGGTCGCGCGGGACAAGGGGATCGGTGTCCTGGTGGCCAACATGGACCGGGTCCTGGACGCCGTCGAAGGCTACGTGACCAGCATCCAACAGGCCTATGCCGAGGAAGAGGCCCGCCTGGCCCGCAACAAGCAGTTGTACCGCCAGCGCCTGCTTTCCCGGCTGTTCAATGCCGGACCTGGCACCCCACGTGAAGTCCAGGACCTTGCAGCGGCCCTCGAAGTGCAGGCCACCGGGACCTTCGAAGTGCTCGCAGTGACCTTGGACGCCGTATCCCAGGCCCAGCAGCAG
The DNA here is from genome assembly GCF_059492155.1 of Pseudarthrobacter sp. Pseusp20. Taxonomy (NCBI): domain Bacteria; kingdom Bacillati; phylum Actinomycetota; class Actinomycetes; order Micrococcales; family Micrococcaceae; genus Pseudarthrobacter; species Pseudarthrobacter sp. Pseusp20. Next base: position 1,413,923 of record NZ_CP168521.1, on the reverse strand, counting down.
TTCGAGTCCGACCACAGCATCTACATGTACGAGAACAGCGGAGTCCTGTATGTCTTCCGGCAGCAGCGGAAGGGGCTGACCTGGCGTCACGAACCGCCGGCCTTTCCTGCCGGGTACGTACCGGGAGTGGAGGGACTGGATGCCGTTCCCTCCGCTGCGGCTTCGGCACTTGTGCTGGCACAGCAGAAGCGCCGCGGCACCCGGCTGGCCACGATGGAGGACGCATGGATGGGAATCGCCAGCGGCCTCCTGGAGCAGAAGTTTCCAGGCTTTTCCACCTCCATAAAGAACGCTCTGGACAAGTGCACGCCCGTCGAACGCCAACGCCTACTGGAGGTGGCACGCAGCTATGGGCGGACCGGATCCATCAAAGAAACGTCGGAGGAGCTGTTCTGCCACCGCAACACCGTAGTGAACCGCCTCCACAGCCTTCACGAGGCGATCGGCCTTGACCTCACAGTGCCGGGCGAGGCCGCGCGGGCACTCATCGCCCTCAGCCGCTACAGCGAGTTCACCGACTAGTTTGTGAAAATGCCTAAGAAAGGGGCCGAAAGTGGGTGGAAATTATCATTGTTTAGGGCGTTATCACTCACCTACTCTCGAATAATCACCGCAGCAGTGCAGGCCATCGCCCTTCGCCCGCCGCGGGACCCGAGATGCAAGAACTCAACCCCGCTCGAAAGGGCCCACGCAGTGACCACCTCAAATTCACTTTCCCCCGCCGCAGGTGCTCCTCCGGTGATCTCCGGCAAGGACGCAGGAAAGATTGCCCGTGCCGCCTTCGTCGGGACCGCGCTGGAGTGGTACGACTACTACCTCTTCGGCACGGCTGCGGCGCTGGTCTTCAACCGGCTGTTCTTCACCAATATGGACCCCACCGCGGCGCTGCTGGCCTCCTTTGCCACGTTCGGCGTCGGCTTCGCAGCCCGTCCGATCGGGGCCATGATCTTTGGCTACATCGGCGACCGTTACGGACGCCGGCCCGCGCTGCTGATGACCATCGTCATGATCGGCGCGGCCACGGCCTTCATCGGCCTGTTGCCCGATTTCGGCAGCATCGGCCTGGCGGCGCCCATCCTGCTCGCCGTCTTGCGGCTTGTCCAGGGCCTGGCTGTCGGCGGTGAATGGGGCGGTGCGGTAACCATGGCCGTCGAGCATGCCCCCGTTGAAAAGCGGGGCCGGTACGCCGCCTTGGTACAGGTCGGTTCGCCGGTGGCTACGCTGCTGGCCTCGGGCGCCTTCTCGCTCGTCCTCCTATTCCCGTCGGAAGCTTTTGACGCCTGGGGCTGGCGGATTCCATTCCTGCTGGCTTTCCCCATGCTCGGCATCGCGCTCTGGATCCGCCTCAAGGTGGAAGAATCCCCCATCTTCAAGGATCTGCTCGCCCAGGGTGAAACGTCCAAGGTTCCGGCGTTCGAGGTCTTCCGCCACGCCTCCGGCCGCTTGCTCGTGGCCGTACTCGCGGCCCTCCTCGGCGTGGGTGGCTTCTACATGATCACCACCTTCGCGGTGAGCTACGGGTCCAACACCCTGAAGGTGGACCGGAACGTCATGGTCAACGCAACACTGGTTGCCGCCGTGGCCCAGATCGGAGTCACGTTCCTCATGGGCCGGCTCGCAGAGAAGATCGGGCCGGGCAAGGTCACCATGTGGGGCGGTATCGTCAGCGCCGTCGCCGCTTTCCCCCTCTTCGCCATGATTGACACGAAATCCCCACTGCTGATTACGCTGGCAATCACCGTCGGGATCATGCTTATAGCGGTGGCGTACGCCGTCAACGGTGCCCTGCTGACCGAGCTGTTCCCGCCGAAGCTGCGCTACTCCGGTGTGGCCCTGGGCTATAACATCGCAGGTGCCACCAGTGGATTCATGCCCTTGCTGGCCACGGCCATGCTGGGCGTCTCCGGTAACCAGTCGTGGGGTGCGGCCCTGATCCTGGCGATCATCTCCCTGCTCACCGCCGTCGGCGGGTTCTTCGGCGAGCGCCTGCGGGTCCAGGACAAGAAGCTTGTCGCCGGCAGCTAGGGCCGGCCGCAGACAGTAGCCCAAGCTTTACCCTCTTTCGAATGCTCAACCACCAGAACGGGGAGCCGTCCACCGGACGGCTCCCCGTTTCGTTAGGAGACAAAATTGCTCAGTGACGACCAAACACTCCGCATCCTGGAGGCCGTCGACGCCGCCTTCGATGCCCAGCTGACCTTCACCCAGGACCTGGTCAAGCACCCGTCGCTGCGCACCCGGGAGGGCAGCGCCCAGGACCTGATGCATGCGGCCATGGCAGGCCGTGGCCTGGAGATGGACCGGTGGGAGCTGGACGCCGATGACCTGTCCGCCCATGAGGGCTACGGGCCCACAACGGTTTCCTATGCGGGCATGACCAACGTGGTTGGCACGTACCGTCCAGCCTCCGAGCAGGGCCGATCCCTTATCCTTAACGGCCACATCGACGTCGTCCCCGAGGGTCCGTCCGAGTCCTGGTCCCGCTACCCTTGGGACGCCCCCATCATCGACGGATGGATGTATGGCCGCGGCGCCGGAGACATGAAAGCAGGTCTCGCAGCCAACCTCTTCGCCTTCGACGCTGTCCGCGCGGCGGGGTTCGAGCCCGCCGGTCGCATCCACTTCCAGTCCGTCGTCGAGGAGGAATGCACAGGCAACGGCTCCCTGTCCGCACTGATGCGCGGCTATCGTGCCGACGCCGTCATCATCCCCGAACCAGAAGAAGACATGCTGGTGCGCGCCAACGTCGGCGTGCTCTGGTTCAGGGTCAGGGTCACCGGGAATCCGACCCATCCCCGTGAGATGGGCACCGGCTTCAACGCCATCGACGCAGCGTATACGGCAATCTCTGCGCTGCGGGAGGTCGAAGAGAAGTGGAATGCGGACCGCGGACAGCACCGCTACTTCGAAGACCTGGACCACCCCATCAACTTCAACTTCGGCGGCATCCAGGGCGGGGACTGGCCCTCCAGCGTCCCGGCCTGGTGCGAGTTCGACGTGCGCGCGGCAATATATCCCGGCATCCCCGCGGAGCAGGCATGGGCTGAACTTCAGGACTGCCTTGCCTCCCTGGGCCGGGGACCCGACCCGATCAACGCGGTCGGTGTGAAGACAGGCTTCTTCTCCGAGGGCTATGTGCTGGAGCCCGGAAGCGAAGCAGAGGCCATGCTGGAGCGCACCCATGAGCAGGTGTTCGGCAGTGAACTGCAAAGCTTCACCACGCCGGGCTACCTCGACGGCCGGGTCTTCACGCTCTATGCCGATACGCCGGCGCTGGTCTACGGCCCCGTTTCAGAGTCGATCCACGGGTTCGACGAGCGGGTCTCGGTCGAATCCATCCGCCGGATCACCAAGAGCATCGCCCTGTTCATCGCCGGCTGGTGCGGCATCCACGAACAGCCCGGGGTCCATTCGGAGCCCTGAGCAGCGCCAGCCATGGGTACGCTACTTCTACAACGAGCGAAACCACTCAACGAAATGGACGGAACCACATGCACGCCGTGCTCGAATACACCTACGAGGACAACTACCTTCAGACCCGCGGACAATACCGCTCAGACCACCTCAAGGCGGGCTGGGAAGCAGTGGAACGCGGCGAGCTTCTGCTGGGCGGGGCCGTTGGTGACGGACCCTTCACCGGGTTGCTGATCTTCACCGGCGAGAACGCACTCGAGGCGGCAAAGGCCTTTGCAGCCGCCGATCCCTACGTCAAAGCTGGCGTCGTGACGTCCTGGACCGCCCGCCCCTGGACAACGGTGCTAGGAAAAGAGGCGGCCACCCCCGTCCACCCCTGAATCCTCCGCAATCCGCTTGATAGCGGCGAGCGTTTTCGGAATGCCGTCCAGCGCCTGCTGGGTGCGGTCGGCGATCTGGGCGTCAGCCGCCTCACCGTACTTCTCCTTGAACATGGCTATTCCCTCCGGCAGGAATTCCCACGACTCGCTCAGGATGGTTCCGTCGGCTGCGGGGGTGAGCGTGAAGCCCCAGCGGACGAATTTGCCGCCCACCACCCAGGCGAACTCGCGGCCGCGTTCGGCAGCCACCACCTGCGAGCGGGTCTCCCAGGTCCGGTTCGGGAGCTCGTTATGCCCGGTGAACCAGGCGCCGGGTTGGCCAGCGCTGTCCTGGTCGTCCCACCAGCACGACGTGCAGACCGGGCTCCACTCACCGGTGCGGGTGACATCGGAGACCAGGTTGTAGAGGGTCTCGGCTGATGCCTTGATGGTGATGGATTCCTGGAATTGGCGGATGCTGCTCTCATTCATGGGTCCATCCTTACAGACAGTTTCTTCTTCTGACGGCGGCTGCCCCTGATCGGCGAAGTCCCCGGCGTGGCCGCCGTCGTTCTTGGCCCGGCCGAGCACGGCGACCACTTTTACCCGTGGTCCAAGGGCGGTTCCACCAGTCTGCAGAACTTCGTGGCGGCCTGCGCCAGGTGCAACCGGGCCAAGCGTGCGCATATTCCGTCTCCGGGCCAGCAGCGGCGGATGGAACGACGACGGCGTGAGTACCTGCCGCCGTCGTCCTCCGTCAGCGTGGGCGAACGGCAGCCGCTGCCCTGAGGCAGTTGGCGTGCGGGCTACGGCCCGCTCTCCGCAGCCTTGGCGAGCGTGAATATGCCATATCGCATCGCACCGGTGCGGTAGGCCAGGATCAGGCGGGGAATGCCCAGAAACGAGTTGCGGTTGCGTGCGCCAAGGGCGAGGCGGCGTGTCTCGCCGTCGGTGAGCAACAACTTCACGAGCCGGCCGGCGCAGATCGGCCAGGTCCGGGCGACGCGGCTGCTGACATCCTCATAGCCGGCGACCGCAAAGCCCGCCGCCCTTGCCATCGCCTCGTACTCCTCGCGCGTGCCCATCGAGGGCAGGCGCCCTTCGCGGCAGATCGGCTCCAGCAGGTGGCGGACCTTCCACCCGCTGGCATCGGTCTCGGCCAGCCACGCGCAGATGACCAAGCGGCCGCCGGGTGACAGCACGCGGTGCGCCTCGGCGAAGAACCTGGGCTTGTCCACCATGTGCTCGCTCGACTCGATCGCCCAGGCCGCGTCGGCCGAGGCGTCGTCAAGGCCGTTGGCGAGCCAGTCGCGGACCTGGATGTCCACGTCCGGTACACCATGCGCGGCGGCGTAGCGGGCCTGCGCAGCGGACAGCGTGAAGCCGGTGACCCGGACACCTCGTGTCACTGCGAGCCGCCTCGCTGTGGAGCCGTAACCGCAGCCGATGTCGAGGCACGCCTGGCCCGGCATCAGCCCCAGCCGGTCGCCAACTGTTTCGACCAGCGCCTCGACGGCCTCGCCGGGTGTCTCATGGCCGGTCACCCAGAGGCCGTGATGGACATGCTCGCCCCAGACCCGGCGATAGATGGGGTCTAGCTCGTCGTAGTGATCCGCCACCGCCACGGCGTTCTGGGAGATATCGGGGACGATCACGCCACGACCCTACAACGGGCTCCACGCCGCCGGAAGGGTCAACAACCTAGCGCCCCGACCACTCTGCAGGCGTTAACCCGGCCATGGGCCCAGTCCTTCCCGATGTCGCCAACCGCGTCGGTGGTGGATTCGACCTTTGCGCGGATGTCCGAGGTGGTGCCGCCGGGGTTGGCACTGCGGGCGAGCGCGGCCACCGCGGCGACAACAGGCGAGGACATCGAGGTGCCGCTGCCGATGTCATACCCCTGGGAACGGTTGTACTCCCTGGCAAGGGTAAACCGGTGGTTGGGGAAGGTGGAGTAAACGCTGACCCCCGGCGCTGCCACGTCCACCCACGTGCCATAGGTGGAGAATGTCGCCTTCGTGTCGTTGTTGTCGGTTGCGCCCACGGCAATGACGTTGGGGTACGCGGCCGGGTAATTCATGGAGGTGTTCCCACCGTTGCCGGCCGCAGCAACCAGCACCACACCCGCGTTCCAGGCATTATTGACCGCAGTTTCCAGGGTGGTTGACGCGCCGACCGCCAGGCTCATGTTGATGACCTTCGCGCCGTTCTTGACGGCCCAGTTGATGCCGTTCGCCAGGCCTGAGCTTGATCCCATCCCCGTGTCGCTGAGGATTTTCCCGGCCAGGATGCTGCATCCCGGGCACACGCCGGCCACGCCCATGCCGTTGTTGGCGGTGGCGGCAACGATTCCGGCGACGTGGGTTCCGTGGCCGTAGTTGTCGTCGTTGCTCCTGGACGTGGTGAAGTTGGTCCGCGCCACGACCTTCGGGTTGATGTCGGGGTTGTCCATCGCGACGCCGGAATCCAGGACAGCCACCCGGATCCCGGTACCTGTGGTGACGGTCCAGGCCTCCACCGCGTCCACGTCGGCGTCAGCTGTGCCCTTGCCTACACTCACCGTACCGGCGGTGTTCGTGAACGACTGGCCTGTGTTCTGCAGCGCGTACTGGCTGGGGAAGTAGGTGTCGTCCGAAGCCGGAGTGACCACGTAGTCCGGTTCGGCGTACTCCACGGCGGGGTTCCGGCCCAGCGCTTCGACCAGCTGCAGCTCCTTCCCTGCCGGCACGGTGATCAGGTGCGCGCCGGTGCTGCCGACGTCGGGCCCGTCGGTCAGCCCGTGCGATCTGAGGGCGCCCGCGGCGGCGGCATTGTCGCGGAACTTGACCAGGATCTGCCCTGCAGTGATGGCAGGGTCGGCCGCGGCATTGCCGGGGACCACACCGCCCAGATAGGAGCCAATAACCAGGAGAAGGGCGGCGAAGCTCGCCAGCACAAGCTTTTTCATGGGCTTATCTTCCGCGCGCGTGGCCCGGCTGGATAGGGGGAAAGCCCCTTGATATTTTCCCGGCCACCCGGGCTGTGGCCAGCAGGCAGGGCAGGAGGAACGACGGCGGCACATGCGTATCGCCGTCGTCGTTCCTTCCAGCCCTGCGTCCGCCCGCCGGCCTTACGGGCTGTTCGACGACCGTGGCGTGTCCGCTCAGCGGGCCTTCGCCTTGGTCACGGTGATTGTGATGCGGTCCGTGACCGCATGGGGGCTGACACCGTTGGCGGCGGTCACCCTGAACGTGAACTTGCCGGCCTTGGCCGGGGTGCCGGACAGGACACCCGTGGCCGCGTCCAGGCTCAGGCCTGCAGGCAGCGCACCGGAGGACACGTGGAAGGAGGGGGCGGGGGCAGCCGTGGCGGCGAACGTGTAGCTGTAGGCGGTCCGCGTGTTCGCCTTGGTGGGCGGTGTGGCCGCGGTGAACACCGGCGGTGCTGCGTCCACGGTGATGACCGACACCGTGTTGGAAACGGTGTTGACGACGTAGGCGGCCGACCCGTCCGGGGACACGGCAACACCCGTCGGATGCGTCCCGACCGTGACGGCGGAGGTCACCGTCCCCGAGGCCACGTCGATGACGGACACCGTGTCGGCCGCGGAGTTGGTGACGTAGGCCGCCGACCCGTCCGGGGCAATGGCAACGCTGTCCGGGGCAAACCCGACCGGGATGGTGGAGGTCACCGCGGCCGACGCAACGTCGATGACCGACACGGAATCGCCCTCGTTGTTGGCGACGTAGGCTTGTGCCCCGTCCGGGGTGAACGCCACGCCCGTGGGAGATGACCCGACCGGGATCGTGGAGGTCCACGTGCCCGAGGCGACATCAATGACCGACACCATGTTCGAGTCCTGCCCGTTGGTGACGTAGGCCTTGGACCCGTCCGGGGCGAACGCGACGGCATTCGGAAGCGGCCCCACCGGGATCGTGGAAGCCACCGTGCCCGAGGCCACATCGATGACCGACACCGTGCCTGAACCGCTGCCGCCGCTGGTGACATAGGCCGTCGCCCCGTCGGGGGCAAACGCAACGGCGAACGGAGCCGCCCCGACCGGGATCGCGGAAGCCACCGTGCCCGACGCGACATCGATGACCGACACCATGTCGGAATCCGCGCTGGTGACGTAAACAATCGACCCGTCCGGGGCCACCGCAACACCCAGCGGAGACGGCCCGACCGGGATCGTGGAAGCCACCGTGCCCGAGGCTACGTCGATGACCGACACCGTGTTGGACTCCCAGTTGGTGACGTAGGCTTTGGACCCGTCCGGGGTGAACGCAACGTTCCTGGGGCTCGAAGCGACCGGGATGGTGGAGGTCACCGTGGCTGCAGCGGTTGCAGGGATAGTGCCCGCCAGGATGAGGGCCGCCAGGATCGTCCCGATAAGTGCCACACTCCGGCCGCGAAGGCGGGCAGCGGATGAAGGTGAACCCTGGTATCGCCCGGACCCTGTGCTCAGTAGCTGCATCACGTTTCCCCCATTTCGAGAGCAAATCCTGTTGTGGCGCGGGCGTGCAACCCTGACGAAGATCACCTGCTGAGCCGGAGTCTATAGACCGGGCAACCCCACGGTCACCGTTGGCCGGTACCTGTCTTTTGGGCTGCGACTACCTGTTTCGTTGCGCTTGGAGGGCCGTTTAGTGTCAGGTAAGCGGGGTGATGGGGGTTACGGAGAACGGTTCGGCCAGCAGTGACTGCACCCCTTTCACGAATTCCTTTACATGGTCTTCTTCGTTGTGGGCTGCGAGGTCGTCGCGGCGGGCCCATCCCTCAAAAAGGATGAAAGTACCTGGCCTTTGATCATCGGAGAAGACGGTGTATTCCAGGCATCCGGGGTCTTTTCGGCTCGCGGACTGAAGCCCCAGGAGTGCTTCATGAAGCGCGGCTTCGTGCCCTGCTTTTGCGGTGAACACTGGCATTAGCCAGGCTTGCGCTTCTACTTGGCTGACCGTTGTGTGTCCCAATTTTTACCTCCTGGGGTGCTCCTGTGCCGGCAGGAGGGGCGGCATGGCCGCCGCCCCTCCCGTTGGGTCATGCGTCGATCTGCGGAACCTCGACCCACGCTTCTTTTGCAGCGGACTCGACGATTGCGTCATCGATGAGGGCCACCTGGTAGCCGTCGGCGAAGCTCGGGCTGACGCTGCCGCCTTCCGCGATGGCCTTGAAGAAGTCGTGCGCCTCGATGATCTTCGTTTCGCCGTATCCAATGCCGAGGGCAGGGATGGGCCAGAGTCCTTCGCCGTAGGGGTGTGCGGGCCCGGTGTAAACGGTGCGGAATCCCCGGCGGTCACCCGGGTCGGATGCGAAGCAGACCTGCAGTTCATCCCGCCGCTCGTAGTTGAACACGATGCTTCCTTCGGTCCCGTGGATTTCGAAGGTGATGTAGTTGTTCCGTCCGTGGGCATTGCGTGTTGCTTCCACCGAACCCACAGCGCCGTTGGCGAAGCGGATCATGGTCATGACCTCGTCGTCCACATCAACCGGACCGCGCGGGCCTTCTCCGCCGCGGACGGTGCCCAGCGCGTCGGCGCCACCGGTTTGCAGCGGCCGCTCGGGGATCCAGGTGGACAGGAGGGCATTGACGGCGCTGAATTCGCCGACCAGGTAGCGCGCCATGTCAATGACGTGCGTTGCGATGTCGCCGAGTGCGCCGGAACCTGCGATGGATTTCTGGAAGCGCCACGACAGCGGGGAGTTGGGGTCGGCGCTCCAGTCCTGCAGGTAGGTCCCACGGAAGTTGAGGACTTGCCCGATTGCGCCTTCCTCGATGTATTTCTTCGCCAGCGCTACGGCGGGTGTGCGGCGGTAGTTGAAGGCAACCATGTGGACGATGTTCTTGTCCTTGACCGCGTCGTACATGGCCTTGGATTCTTCGCCCGTACGGGCCAGGGGCTTTTCGCAGATGATGTGCTTGCCGGCTTCGGCCGCGGCAATGGCAATCTCGGCGTGGAGGTGGTTGGGCGTTGCAATGTCCACCACGTGGATGTCCGGATCGTCGATGATGCTGCGCCAGTCCGCGGTGGAGTTCTCGAACCCGAAGCGGCGGGCCGCCTCCGCCGCGAGATCCGGGGTGGCTTCCGCAATGACTTTGCGGACGGGCAGTGCCGGTGCAGGCCAGAAGAACATGGGCATGGCGGCGTAAGCGAGCGAATGGGCCTTGCCCATGAAGCCGCCTCCGATGAGGCCGATGTTGAGGTTCTGCATGTGAATCTTGTTCCTTCCGGAGGGCGGGGCAGCTGCCGGCTGTGGCAGTCCCCTGCGGTTGAGAATTAGTGAGTGAGGAGCTTGTCGAGGTACTTCTTGCTGAGGACTGCTGCTTCCCGGGGGTCGCCGTCGTAGTTGTCGAGCTCCACCATGAGCCAGCTGTCATACCCGCTTTCCCGGATGGCGGCGATGATGTCCGGGAAGTCCAGCTCGCCCTGCCCCAGCGGGAGGAAGTTGAAGGGGTCCTGCTGGAAGTCTTTGAGGTGGACGTGCCGGATACGGTCCGGGTATTTGCGGATGACGGCGGCTGGGTCCGCCCCGCCGGCAGCAAGATGGGCCGTGTCCGGGCAGAAGCCGATCCGCGTGAGCGGCATCAGCTTCTCCAGCTCGTCCGGGCTCTCGACGATGGTGCTCAGGTGCGGGTGGTAGCTTGCCGACAGCCCGAAGCTTTCTGCGATGTCCGTCACCTGGTCCAGCGCGTCGCCGAGCCGGCGGTAGTCTTCGTCGGTGGTGCCGGCCGCACGGCGTGCCCCGCCTCCTACGACGAGCCGTTCCGCTCCGAAGTTGGCGGCCAGCTCGGCGGCACGCCGGATCCGGTGCAGCTCGTCGGGAAGTATGTCGGCGTAGATGAAGTTCGCCCCGGTATAGACGCTGGTCAGCTCGATGCTGTTGCCGCTTAAGATCTCCTTAAGTTCTTCAGGCTTCTCGGCGTATTCCGCGAGGTTGCCGTCAAACATTTCAACGCCCTGGTATCCGACTGATGCGATGTCCTGGACGGCGTCCCGCATGGACCCGTGGGTCATGTAGAAGAGGTCCTTCACGCTCGTCACGCCTTGCGGATGGCCGACCACGCCGCCCCAGGTGATGGAACAGTAACCGAGTTTCATTGCTTCTGCCTTTCAGCTGCCGGGGAAGATCTGAGTGATCCGATGAGGTTGTCTGTGTGGGGAACGTCGACCCACCGCTGCTGGGCAGCCGAGGCTACGACCGCCTCGGTAAGGAGTGCTGCGCGTAGTCCGTCGCGGAAGGTGGGCAAGCCAGCGGGTTCCTGACCGTGAACAGCCGCGTAGACGTCTGCGACGAAGGCGTTGAAGCTGTCCTGGTATCCCTGCGGGTGGCCCGGGGGAAGTTTGGCGTACCGCCGGCCGCCCAGGGTGGTGAGTGTTTGCGGGCCGACAGGGATCTCCGAGCGTGAGTCGATGCGGCCCACGTGCAGGGTGTCCGGCTGTTCCTGATTGAAGCTGAATGATGCTTCGGTTCCGTCGAAAGAGAACCAGAGGCGGTTTTTCCTGCCGGGACTGACCTGGCTGACCACCAAAGACCCTGTGGCACCCTTGTCCGTCTCGAACAGGAGCGTGGCGCCGTCCTCGGTAGCCACGGAGGACAACTGCCCGCCGGTTTCCCGTTGGTCGTACGCGCGGCTGGTCCTCGCCACGAGCCTGGTGATTCTGTGCCCGGTGGTGAATTCCATGAGGTCGCACCAGTGGACGCCGATGTCACCGAAAGCCCTGGAGGCTCCTCCGATGGTTGAATCCACCCGCCAGTTGGTGGATTCTGCGCCGGCCAGCCAATCCTGCAGGTACGAGCCGTGCAGGAGCCACAGGTTGCCCGCGTCGCCGCGTCCGATGCGGTCGCGTGCCTCGCGGACAGCCGGATAAAACCGGTACACGAACGGCACACCGGTGACCACGCCGGCCTGGTCTGCGAGGGCCTGCAGCTCCAGGGCATCATCCACGCTGGTGGCCAGGGGTTTTTCACAGATCACTGCTTTTCCTGCCGCAATGGCCTTGCGTGCCAGGTCGGCGTGGGTGGCGTTTGGTGTGCAGATGTGGACCACGTCCACGTCTGCTCGTGCGATCAGCGCTTCCGGGGATTCGGCTGCGAAGCGGGCACCGAGCGCGGATGCCGTGGCTTCGGCAGAAGCCTGGGTGCGTCCGGCGACTGCAATGACGTCACCGCCGGCTGCACGTACAGCGTGGGCGTGGACGGAACCCATGAAGCCTGTTCCGATAATTCCGGCGCGTAGTTGGGAAGCCACGGGTGCTACTTCTTCCGGGCCAGGGCGACGGCCAGGATGATGATTGCGCCGCGGACCACCTGCTGCTGGCTGCTGTCCAGGCCGGCCAGGATCAGTCCGTTGTTGATCAGGCCGATCAGAAGGGCGCCAAAGAGCGTTCCGATGATGGAACCGAATCCGCCGAAGAGGCTGGTACCGCCCAGGATGACGGCGGCGATCGCGGAGAGCTCATCGCCCGATCCCCACTGGAACCGGCCGGACTGGAGGCGGCCGGCGTACAGCATGCCGGCAACGCTGGCCACCATGCCCGAGATGAGGAGCACCTGGAATTTGATGCGCTTGGTGTTGATGCCGGTGAACTCGGCAGCGTTGCGGTTACCGCCCGTTGCGAGGACCTGGCGGCCGAACCTGGTGCGGTTCAGGACGACGGCGCCGATGGCGACGAAGATTGCGCTCCAGACCACCAGGCCGGGCACCGGGCCAAAGTCTCCGGACCCGAACAGCGTGTTGAAGGTGTCGTCCAGGATCGGCTGCGGGGCCGAGGCGGTGATCCACTGCGCCACACCGACGGCGATGCCCAGCATGCCCAGTGTCACCAGGAAGGAGGGGATCCCGAGGAGACTGACCAGCGCACCGTTGACGGAGCCCACCACGAGTCCGACGGCGAGGCCCGCGAGGATGCCGGGGACCAGGCCCCATTGTGCCAGGGCCATGGCCGTGCAGACGCTGGAAAGGCCTGCCACGGAGCCCACGCTCAGGTCGATTTCCGCGCACGAGATGACGTACGTCATTCCGACGGCGATGACCGTGATGGTGGCCGTCTGCCGGAAGATGTTGAGGAGGTTCTGCGGGGACAGGAAGCCCTGGTCCCGCAGCAGGACGGCGAAGAAGATGAAGACGACGACGAAGCCGATGTAGATGACGTAGCGGCGCCAGTCCAGCTCTTTCAGCATGGATCCGAAATTGCGGGTTACCGCGGCCTCGCGCGGGGTGATGGTGTTTGCGTTGCTCACTGGTCAGACTCCCTGGACTGCAAGTTGAAGATATTCCTCGTCAGCGATCTCGCTGCGGGGGATGTCACGGATGACGGAGCCGTCCTTGAGGACGAGGACGCGGTCACTGACCGCGAGTAGTTCGGGGTACTCGGACGAAATGACGATGACGGCTTTGCCGGCACTGGCGAGTTCGCGGATCATGTCCAGGATTTCGCTTTTGGTGCCGATGTCGACGCCGGCCGTCGGTTCATCGAGGATGAGGATGTCCGGGTTGGTGCCCAGCCATTTGGCGATGACCACTTTTTGCTGGTTGCCACCGGAGAGCAGCCGCACAGGACGGTGGGGGTGGGCCACCTTGACCGCGAACTTCTTGATCAGGGACGAGGACAATTCCTTGCCCTTGGCACCGTCCAGCAGGGGTCCGCGCTGAATCTGGCCCAGCAGCGGCAGCAGGAGGTTGTCGCGGACCGAGTGGTCCAGGACAAGGCCCTGCGCCCGCCGGTCCTCGGGGATGAGGGCAATGCCGGCGTCGATGGCCTGCTGCGGTGAGGCTAGGGTGCTTTTCTTCCCCCTGATGAGGATGTCACCGCTGTCACGCCGGTCGATGCCGAACAGTGCGCGCGCAAGTTCGGTTCGCCCGCTTCCCATGAGTCCTGCCAGCCCCAGGATCTCGCCGGGCCGAAGCGTGAAGGAGATGTCCTTCACCCGCCGCCCGACGTTCAGGCCGCGGACCTCCAGCAGGGGTGCTCCCCCATGTGCCACGTCCGCCCGCTCGCGGTAGGCAAGTTGGCCTTCGATTTTCTTGCCAACGATGCCTTCGACGATCTGTTCGGGCGTCACCGCGCTTAATGGTTCGGTCAGGAGCCTGCGGCCGTCACGGAGAATGGTGATCCGGTCCGCGAGCCGGTAGACCTCGTCCATCCGGTGGGAGATGTAGATGATGGAGATCCCGCGCTGCTTGAGCCGGTCAATCAGTTCGAAGAGCGCTTCGGACTCGTGCCGGGCAAGGCTGGCAGTGGGCTCATCCATGATCAGTACCTGGGCATTCTGCGAGAGTGCCTTGGCGATCTCGGTCAACTGCCAGTACGCGGTACCCAGCCGGGAGACCTCGGCCTGGGGGTCTACATCGACCTCCATGTCGGCGAAGATCTCCTTGGCCCGCCGGACCGAGGCCCTGTCGTCAATGAACCCGCCCGCACCGAGTGGCTCGGCGGCAAGGAAAATGTTCTGGGCCACGGTCAGGCTGGGTACCAGGCTGAATTCCTGGAAGACCATGCCGATGCCCGCTGCCTTGGCTTCCTGGATCGAGTTGATGACGGTGGGTTTCCCGCCGATGAGGATCTCACCCGCGTCCATCTGGTAAACGCCCTGGAGGATCTTCATGAGCGTGGATTTTCCGGCGCCGTTACCGCCTGCCAAGGCGTGGACTTCGCCCTTCCGGACGTCAAAGCTGACGTCCTTCAGCACGGAGACGCCATTGAAGCCTTTGGAGATCGAACGCATTTCGACGGCATTGTCTGCGGTGTTCATTGTTGCCCTTTCGGGACCATGCGGGGGCATTGCTGCCCCCGCATGGTCGGCTCTGGCTACTTCTTGTAGGACTCTTGGATGTCCTTGGGGGCGTCCTCGTGGTAGACCTGTTTCCAGGCTTCCAGGACGTTGGAGTGGTCCACCGGCAGTGCGCTCAGCGCCACGTAAGCCGGTGCCTGCTTGCCGATGAGGGCTCCTGCGGCCAGCCGGGCCTCAGTGACACCCTGGTCGAAGGGAACCTGGGCGCCGAGCCCGACGACGAGCTGGTCTTTGGCCAGCGCAATGGCGACGTTCTTGCCGAGGTCCTCGGTGGCGATCTTCAAGTCCGGCCGGCCCGCGGCGCGGGCGGCAGCCATGACACCTTCGGCCGGGACATCCCATACCGCCCAGATGCCGGAGAGGTCGGCGTACTTGCTCAGCATGGCGTTTGCGGCTGCCTGCGCATCACCGGCGAAGTCCGGACCGGCGATCCCCTTCTCTTCGACGATCTGGATCCCGGGGTATTCCTTGGTGATCGTTTCCTTGAAGCCCTGGTAACGCTGCTTGGTCACAAAGAAGTCAGCCTGGTGGAAAACAAGCCCGATTTTGCCCTTGCCGCCGATGGCCTTGGCCATCTGGTGTGCGGAGACGACGCCGTTTCCGTAGTTGTCGGCGGAAACGACCGAAACGTAGTCCTTGCCGGCGGTCAGTCCCTGGGGGATGTTGTCCATGAAGACGAGCTTGGTTCCGGCGGCAGCGGCCTTCTTGTAGGCCGAGGAGGTGGCCACGGGGTCGGTGGGGATGGACACAATGATGTTCGGGTTCTGTGTCATGACGGTCTCGATGTCCGAGACCTGCTTGTCCGGCTTGAAGTTGGCGTCCGTTGTCGCAATCACCTGGATGCCGAGCTTTTCGAACTCGCTCTTGAGGCCGTTGGTCTGGGCGTTGGCCCAGTCGTTGCCGCCGTAGTGCATCACGATGGCGGCTTTGGCATTGAGTGCCTTGATTTTTCCAATCTCTTCGGGCGTCAGGTCCGCAACGGAGGCCGGGGACGGAGTTTCGCCGTTGGGACCCTTGCTCATGACCTGTCCCTTGATCTTGTCTAGGGCCTGCTGGGCCTTCTCGGAAACGCCGGCATCAGGGGCATTGGAGGTGCCCGCTGCTGAACTGCTGCAGGATGCGACGGAAAGGGACAGAGCTGCGGCCAAGGCCACCAGGGGAAGCCTGCGGATCATCATTGTTCTCCAGTGCTTGTTTGGAAGGGGTGGTGTGGTTGTTTGCGTCAGGCCAGCGCTATGGCGAGGGCAGGGGGAACCGGCGACAGGACAAGGCCGCCTGCGGCTGCGGCTGTGCGGACAGCGGCCGCCTTGTCGGCAGCCTTCACGAAGGCTTCCGCGTGGACCTTGTCTACGAAAAGGCCCAATGAACACGGCCCGTGGTGGGTTTGCACCCACCGCACAGCCTCCCCTGCCACCTTTGCCATGCCGCCGGCGGCCTGGACTACTGACCCCTGGATGGTCGTCAGTGACACAGGCGTGCCGGATTGGTCGAGGGAGACAACCAGGCTTGCCCACAGGATGTTGTCATCGAATACGCCGATAACTGCCGAGGAACCGGCGGGGACAAAAGTGCGGACAGCTGCTGCGAGATCATCACGTGCTGTGCCCGTAAGCAGTACCTCAAGATGTGCCCACTGGGCTTCATCGACGTTCCGGAAGCCGGTCCCTGGATTGAGTGAAAGAGCGGCCGCGATTGTGTCGCTCATACCGCTCACTCTCTAGTCCAAGTTTGCCCCGTGAACGTTTACGAAGCTTCCGTGAACGTTTACGGTAACTAGCGTAAACGCTAACGGAGCGCGTGTCAACGGTCACATGGCAGGCTGGTGCGGGGGCAGGGACGTAAGCTTAAGCGGGCTCACAGCTGTCCCAGGCTCAGCTCGCACAGCGCAGGACAAGGAGAGGCATGGCAGGCATGGCAGTCCGCCGGGAGGGCAATGACGGGCCTCTGGCAGCGCCGTCGCGCAGGAAACCCACCATCAACGATGTGGCGCAGATGGCGGGCGTCTCCTTTGGCACTGTCTCGCGGGTCCTGAACGACGCGCCGGACGTCAGCGCCTCAACCCGCGAACGCGTTCTCCAGATCATCAAGGACATCGGCTACCGGCGGAACCGGGCGGCCACTGCGCTGGTTACCAACCGCTCGACGTCCATCGGCATACTCTCCGACGGCTCGCCGCGGTTCGGCCCGGTGGGAACGCTGCTGGCGCTTGAAAACGTTGCGCGGAAGAAGGGCTTCGCCACAACGGTCATCAGCGTTGAGAAGCCCTACGAAGAGTCTGTTCAAGCCGCCCTGGACAGCCTGGACGACAGCGGCGTGGGAGGGATCATCGTCATCGCGCCGGTTGTGGATATGGCGGCAGCCGTCTGGAACGCCACATGCCGTGTACCGGTGGAGATGATCGCCGCGGGAGCCTCCTCGACTCCCAATGTCTTCACCTACTCGGAAAACCAGGAACTCGGAGCGAGGCTTGCCACCCAGCACCTGATAGAGCTGGGTCATACGGACATCGCCCATATTGCCGGTTCAATGGACTGGTTCGATGGACGGGTCCGCAAGCGTGGCTGGGAGGCGGCGCTGCGGGATGCGGGGCTGGAGCCGGGGCTGTGCATCGAGGGTGACTGGAGCCCCAAGTGGGCTTATGAAACGGGCCTCCGGCTGGTACGCGAAGGAACAGTTCCGCAGGCCATTTTCGCCGCCAGTGACCACACTGCGCTGGGGCTGATCCGCGCTTTCACCGAGAACGGCATCCGGGTTCCGGACGATGTCAGCATCGTGGGATTCGACGACGTGGAGGGGTCGGACTATTTCCTGCCTCCCCTGACCACGGTGCGGCAGGACTTCAACGCGCTGGCGCTGATGAGCACCGAGGTGCTCATCGGTGCCATGGAGGGGCGGGACGTGGACCGCACGCCCATCCCGCCCACCCTGGTGGTGCGCAACAGCGCCCGCCAGGCAGCCTCCCGCAAGTAGAAAGCTCGCAAAGGGAAGCACGACGGCGGCACTTGCGTCCCGCCGTCGTCCTTCCTCCCATGCCGGGCGTCCGCCCGCCGGCCCCTACGGGTGCACCAGCACCTTCACCGCCGTGTCCTTGTGGTTGATCAGGGTGTCGAAGCCCTGCTCCACCAGGTCCTCCAGCGCGATCCGGCCGGTGATGAACGGCTTGAGGTCCACCTTGCCCTCCTGCACCATCTTGATGACGGCGGGGTGGTCGCGGACGTAGGCGATGGTGCCGCGCAGGTCGATCTCCTTGAGTACCAGCTTCTGCATGTCGATGGTGGCGGGCGCGCCCCAGATGGACACGTTGACCACCACGGCGCCGGGCCGGACGGCGTCGAGCATGGTGTCCAGCACCGCGTTCACGCCGGCGCATTCGAACGCGACGTCGGCCCCGGTGCCGCCGGTGAGTTCCCGCACCCGCTCCGGCACGTCCTCCTTGCTCGGGTCCAGGACGTGGTCCGCCACACCGCTTGAAGTGGCCTTCTCCTTGCGCGCCTGGGTGAGTTCGCTGATGATCGTGGTCACCCCCATGCCCTTGAGGACCGCGGCGGTGAGCAGGCCGATGGGCCCGGAGCCGCCCACCAGCGCCGTGTCGCCCGCGTTCACGCCGCTGCGCGCCACCGCGTGGTGCGCCACGGACAGCGGCTCGATCAGCGCCGCCTCATCGAGCGGAATGTCCCCGATAGGGTGCACCCACCGCTGGTCCACCACGATCTTCTCGCTCAGCCCTCCCCCGCCGCCGGACAGCCCGATGAAGCCCATCTGCCGGCACAGGTGGTAGCTGCCCGCCTGGCACATGTCGCAGGTGCCGTCCACAAAATAGGGTTCGACGACGACGTTGTCCCCCTTCGCCAGGCCCGTCACCCCTTCGCCCACCTCGGAGACAGTCCCGGAGAATTCGTGCCCCAGGGTCACCGGAGATTCCTCGTGGGAGAGCGGGTGCGGATGCCCGGGTGCCGGGCAGAAGATGGGCCCTTCCAGGTACTCGTGCAGGTCGGTGCCGCAGATGCCGCACCACGCCACGTCGATCTTCACCGCCCCGGCGCGGAGGTCCGGCTCCGGGATGTCCTCGATGCGGATGTCCTTGCGGGCGTGGAATCGTGCTGCCTTCATGATGGGTTCTTCCTTTTAGCGGGTGTGGTGGCTGGGCTGCAGTTCGTAGACGGGCGTCTCCAGCCCTTCCATCCGGGCTTTGAGCTGCAGGGCCAGATAGGACGAGTAGTGCCGGCTCTGGTGCAGGTTGCCGCCGTGGATCCAGAGGTTGGGGACGTTGGTTGGTTTCCACATATTGCGCAGCTCCCCCTCCCAGGGGCCAGGGTCTTTTGGCGTGTCCGAGCCGTAGCCCCAGCATTTGCCCACGCGGTCCGCGATTTCGGGCGAGACCAGGTCCGCCAGCCAGCCGTTCATGGAGCCGTAGCCGGTGGCGTAGACGATGAGGTCGGCCTCCAGCTCGGTGCCGTCGTCCATGACCACGGCGTTGCCGGTGATCTTGGCAACCTGGCCTGACTTCAGCTTCACCCTGCCGTCGATGATCAGCTGGGAGGCGCCGACGTCGATGTAGTAGCCGGAGCCGCGCCGCAGGTACTTCACGAACAGGCCCGATCCGTCCACGCCCAAGTCCAGGTCGAACCCGGCGGCCGCCAGCTGGGAGTAGAACTCGGCATCCCGCTCAGCCATTGCCTGGTACACCGGCACCTGTGCCTCGGGCAGGATCCGGTACGGCAGGGACGCGAACAGCAGGTCGGCCTTCTCGGTGGTGACGCCGTTGGCCAGCGCCTTTTCCGAGTACAGGTCCCCCAGCGCCAGGTCCATCAGCGATTCGCTGCGGGCGATGTGGGTGGAGGAACGCTGCACCATGGTGACGTCGGCGCCGTGCTCCCAGAGGTCGGCGCAGATATCGTGCGCTGAGTTGTTGGAGCCGATCACCACGGCCTTCTTTCCGGTCCAGTCCCCGCCGCCGGGGTGCTGGGAGGAGTGCCGCTGCTCCCCCAGGAAGCTCTCGGCGCCGTCAAAGGCGGGGATGTTCGGGTAGCCGGAAACGCCCAGGGCGAAGACCAACTGCTTGGGCCGGAGGGTCACCGGTTCGCCGTTGCGGAGGACGCTGACCGCCCATTCCTGGGTGCCGTCTTCGTACTCCGCTCCCACGCACTCGGTGCTGGACCAATAGTTCAGCTCCATGATGCGGGTGTAGTGCTCCAGCCAGTCGCCGATCTTGTCCTTGGCGGCGAAGACCGGCCAGTCGTCCGGGAACTTCAGGTACGGCAGGTGGTCGTACCAGACGGGGTCGTGCAGGTGCAGGGACTTGTAGCGGTTGCGCCAGGAGTCACCCGGGTTCTGGTTCTTCTCGATCACGAGGGTGGGCACGCCCAACCGCTTGAGCCGCGCTGCGAGGCCGATGCCGCCCTGCCCGCCGCCGATGATCACGCAGTAGGGCTGCTCCTCGTAGCCCAGCCGGGCTTCCTGCTCCTCCTTGAGTTCCTTCCAGGAGCGGCGGCCACGGATGATCTGGTGGGCCACGCCCTGCTCGCGTCGGGGGCCCTTCTTCTCTTCGAAGCCCTTCAGCTCCTGCATGGTGGTGAGCAGCGTCCAGCATTTGCCGTTGCGCAGCCGGAGGTGGCCGTAGCCGCGGGCGGCGCCGGTTTCGAACGTGATCCAGGCTTCCACGGTGCCGTCCGGGCCGGCGCTGCCTGTGGCGTCCTCGGCGAGCGCCCAGTTGGCAGGCTGGACGTGGTCCAGCGTGGCCTGGAGCATGCGGCGGATGTCCGTCTTGCCTTCCAGGGTTTTCAGGTTCCAGGTGAACGCCACGAAGTCGCGCCAGTAGCTCTCGTCCTCGAAGAGGTCCAGCGCGGCGTCCACGTCGCGGCGCTGCAGCGCGCCGTCCAGGCTGGCCAGCCAGGCCTGCGCGGCGGCGGTGGGTGTTTCGGTCATCTCCACTCCTTTGTGTGCGGTCCCTCAGGTGGTCCGGGCGGCCCCCTCCCGCCGGTGTCCCTGCGGTATGCTGGGGCGGGCGTGAGCTGCATCACTATTGGAACGCGGCGGGGGTTACAAGCGCGTTACACGGGCACTGCCGGCAAGGACGCCGGCGGTGAGGAGGAGACGGTGGACTACGGCTTGAGGTTTTCGGACCCGGCGAAGTACGCGCGTGCCCTGCGCCGGGCGCACGAGCTGGTCATTGCCGGTGTCCCGCGCCCGGAGATCCCCGTGCCGCTGGCGGAGTCGTGGCGGCGGTCCATGGCGCTGGGCATCAGCCCGGACCAGCACAGCCCGCGGCACCTGCACGATCCGTCCGAGGTGGTTCAGCTGCGGCGGGAGCACCGGCTGCAGCAGGTGATGCCTGCGCTGCAGGACCTGCTGGCCGACGATTCCAGTTCCGGCCGGCACCTGCTGGTGCTCACCGACGCCGGTGGCGAGATCCTGTGGCGGGTGGGCAGCCGGGAGGCGCTGCGGCGGGCGGACCGGCTGGAGTTCTCCGAAGGGGCGGACTGGTCCGAGGCGGGGATCGGCACTAACGCCATCAGCGAGGCGCTAGTCACCGGCGGTCCGGTGCAGCTGTTCTCCGCCGAGCACCTGGTCCGCACCCACCACGAGTGGGCCTGCACGGCGGCCCCCATCAGAGACCCTTTGACGGGCGCGTTGCTGGGCGTGCTGGACGTCTCCGGTCCGCTGGACACGATCAGCGCCGATACGCTGCGGATGGTGCGGTGCGCGGTCCGGGTGGCGGAGTCGCTGCTGGGAACGTCCGACGGCGGTGCCTCCCAGGATACTTCGTCTTCCGCGGGTGCGTCCCGGCCGAGTCCGCGGCCAGATATTGCGGTGGCTTCGTTGGAACTGCTGGGCGACAAGCCTGCCGCGGTGCTTGCCGACGGCAGCCGGGTGCCACTGACGCTGCGCCGGGCGGAGATCCTGGCGCTGCTGGATTCGAGGTCGCAGGGCTGGAGCGCCGAGGAGCTGGCGTACGAGCTGCACGGGGATGCGGGCACGCCGCAAGCCATCCGGACCGAGATGTTCCGGGTGCGGTCCATGCTGGGTGGTGCGGTGGAGTCGAACCCGTACCGGCTGGCCGCCGGGCTTGTTGGTTGTTCGGATTCGGGGCGGGTGCTGCGGCTCTTGCGCGCCGGGCGGGTGGCCGAGGCGCTGGAGGCGTACACCGCTCCGCTGCTCAGCCGGTCCGGCGTCCTGGCGGTGCAGCTGCTGCGGGACCAACTGGATTTTGCTGTTGGTTCGGCCGTGCGGGCCAATGGGGATGCCGGGCTGCTGATGCGGTGGTTGTCCATGGACATGGGTGCTAGGGATTTCGAGGCAGTGGAAGCGCTGGGACGGCGGACGGGTCGCGGAGATGCGCGGTACTTATCGTTCCTCGCTTCGCCCGCTCTCGGCCGTTGATCTAGCCTGCTGTATCCCTCTCAAAGGAGACCTCGTACCCGAGCGACCCGAACAGACCAGTCAGCATGCTCTTGGTATTTTCACCCGCTCGCTGCCGCAGCTCAGACTTCTCGGCAGCGTTAGCCATATCCGATTCGGCGAGGAGATAGAGCTCTGCCTGCTGAGGTGCCGTGAACGCATCTACAACCCGGTCAGCGATGCCACGGTCCTGGCTGTAGACATAGGACCGTTCGTGGTCGATGTTGGGCTTATCGAGCTGCGGCTCGGGTAGTCGCAGCGTCACCGACTTGCCATCGGCAGACACCGTGAGGTCCTCTTTGGTGAGACCTGATAAGTCGACATAGGCATTGACAGTGCCAGCGGCCACAAAGAGCGTACGTCGTCCTGCGATAAAACCAGGCAGTCCGCCAGTGTCTTCCCTCTCGTCCAATAAGAGCTGAAAATCGCCGACCGCCGCGTGGTATTGGCTTACGTTTCTAACGGACTTCAGAAGAACGCTTCGCTCGCTCTTGCTCGCTAACGGACCGAATCCAAGCATGGTTGCCACGAGCAGCGCAGCGAGAAGCAAAGCTACCGCAGATGCAACGACCGCGACCGGTTTGAATGATCTGGCTTTGGACATTGGACCCCTTTTGCCGTGAAACGGCCTAGGTTCCGTTCCTCTTGGTTGCCTTCCAGATTGCTGTCTGGCTTATTCAGCCTCAGTGTAGTGGGACTCACCCATCAGGACGGTGGCGACACTTTCAGGAAACCCGCTCTCAATGTGGGACGATAACGACCGATGACATTTGAGCAAGGACCACGTTCTCGGATCCTCGGCACCGATGCTATCGCCGTCCAGGGCGGCTTCACTTTCAGGAGGGGACAAAAAGTGACTACTGACTGCAAAACACTCGTGCCGGTATGGACACTCGCTACAGAAGCAGTGGGCGTTTCTGACGTGCTGGGCAATGAAGGCCTAACGCCGGCTCGTCTGGCCGAGCTGAGAACGGTTCTGGCAACCCTGGCGAATTCCCCCATCGCAACGCTCGAGATGCATGCAATGCCGGAGACCCGCGACCGCAAGGGCGGCCTACCGCTTGACGTTGCAAGTCCGCTCGCAAAGCAACTGGCGCAGCTCGTAACGCAAACCGCAAAATCCGCTCCCCCCAAGGTGAACGTGGCCGAAACGGGAGAGGTACTTTACCGGTTGGTGGTGCCCGCCAAGCTTGCCGCCCAGGCCGGGCAAGGACTCGTTCGTCCTATGGCCGCCAAAGGAGTTGCAGGGGCTATTCATGGTTCCCTCGTGAACTCGACCGGAATCGTGGGTGCCGCTACATTCGTCCCTGTCGCAAGCGGAGCCGCAGCTGCAGGCACCGCCGGTGCGGCAACTGGTGCGGCAGCTACAGCCGGCGTGGCGGTTGCCAGTGCTGGAGCCCTGACGGTAGCCGCGCCACTTGTGCTGATGGCCGTAGCCGTTAGCGTCAGCGCACATGCCGAGCACCAGCGCCAGGAAGCGATTGAGCGAATCACTGTCCTCTTGGAGCAGTTGCACGAGGACAACCTCGATAAGGAGCGCAACGAGTTGGACGGTTGCCGTGAAGCGATCGACAAAGCGACCTCGATCCTCCTTGACCAGGGCCGGATCGGTTTTTCGCTCGGTCTAGATTCTTCCGTGCATGGTATCAACACCGCTATTGCGGCTACCCGTAGGCGGCTAAAGAAGTGGGAAGCTGCACTGGATGCCCTGCCCGGCGGCGCAGTCGAAGTTGGCGAACTAAAGAAGTCATTTCCCGGCATCACCGAGGAAGGCGGCACCTTCCGGGCGCAGTTGGAAATTGCCCGGCTAGCCGTCGCTCTTAAACGCCGGGTGCTTGTGCTTCAAGCAGTCGAACACGCCCAGCAGGACAAAGGCAATTCGTTCAAAAATTTCATCGGGGCGCTTCATGCCGACGGACGCAGCACCGACGAGTTGGAGTCGGGCATCAACCAGCTTCTGCTTCGACTGTCTGCCCTCGAGGTGAAGCGGGACGGCGGTTTCCGGCTTCCCGCATTTACGCCCGGCGAGGTAGACCAGCTGCTGCAGGCCGCATATCGACTTCGTGCTTTGGGAGACGGTCTCCAGGTAAATGACCACCGGGACGACGTCGCAATTGAGATTGAGCGGAACAGCGACGGGTCGCTCGTAGTTTTCCCTGCGGTCCCCGCCTAAGGTGTCGGTGCGCAGAGCGCTCATCGGTTTTGTGCACGTTTACCTGATAAGAACAGCCATCGCAGATATGGAGCAGACCATGGCCGGCAAGCAGACAAAGCCGCAGCCGCGATGAAGGACGTCGGACAAAAGGCTAAAGCCGCCACTACCAGACTTTACGTTCTCGCCAAGGACCCGGAGATGCAGGCCAAGGCCGAGAAGCTGCTTGTGGACGGGAAGAGAATTTATCGTGCAGCAACAAGCCCTGAAGCCAAAGAGACCTACCGCAAGGTAGCGGCAGTAATAGACAAGATGCGGAAGGAGTAGCAACGGGCACGAGCCCTGCTAGTTCATGATCAACCTTCCGGGGACTGTTGCGCCAGGTCCGGTTCCCACTCCAAGACGAGTTGCTCTTCCCCGACCCCTTGCAGGTCTCGGTTTTGCAGGTACTTTGCCAATACCTGTGCAAACTTGTCGGCCCTCGTCACGAGCCATTCCACAAGCTCCTGAGACTGTGCTTCATCAAGGAAATCACCGGGCCGCCTGCTGACAAGCTTGGAGGCCTTGCGGTCGGGCTTGTCGTCCCACTCCACCTCAAACCCTAGAGCGGCTTCGATAGCGGTGCGCTGGGCAAGTAACTCCCCGTAAAGACCCTTGTCGTTATTGATCCAGAATTGCGCGGTTACGAGCTTGCTCTGCGAGTTAACCGAAAGCGAGATGACAGCACGGGAATCCCCCAGGCTCACGTCGTACCAGTTTTGTGGTGATGGTTTACGCCACGTCCTGATGTTGATTGCATTAGCGAGCCCGAAGTTTCGTACTCGCTCGAAGAAGTCCAGCTGTGCGTTCTTCAGCGCCACGTTGTTTCCCGCGCGAGCCTGACCGGTCACCCTATTGCGTCGTGCAGAAATCACATTCTCGTCGACGTCTAGACCTGCCGCGTTAGCAAGCTCCTCTGCACCCATAAATTGGTCGCGATCCGCGCGTCCTTCAGCATCGAATCGAATTCCTTCCTCCTCGAGAACCGCCCGTGGGTCATCATTGCGGCCGTGCTCGAGCCAGCGGAAACCAGGCGAGATGGTTCCGCCACTTTGCAGGACTCGCCAGGCGTTCGCTATCGGATAGCTCGCAAGTATTCCGGCCAGTGGTTGTGGCCAGGTGTTCGCCACGATGGCGACATCCCCATAGGAGCTCCATCGGCCGGCCGGGATCTCCGCTACGACCGCAGCAATTTGGCTCCGCAGAGCTGACGGCTCCTCGCCCACAGCAATAATGCTTTCGTCAGGGCCTGGCCATAAATCGATGATCTTCTCTGCCAATTCGGAGCTGCGCGCGTTGATCTCCTTGGCACCCCATGTTGCGTGCGTGGCAATCGCTTGATTCATCGAAACGCCGCTCTTAGCCAGCAACTCCCGCTTCTCGTGGAACGGCTTGTTGCTGAGCTCGCTATTGTACCCACTGAGAGTCAGGTTGCCAAGGGTGTGTACGACGCGCTCATGCTCGTAATCAATGTCTGCGTCTGCGTCGAAACCCTCTGCGAACGCTTCCCGTACGGGCTCAGTCATAGTCTGGGGCAAGACATGCTCGATGGTCAGGTGCCTTGGGTCAAGGTCGACGATCTCCTTCGGGCGGTAGGCTTCTTCAAGCCACTGCAGGATCAGCTTTTTCTGTGTCCCACGGCCCTGCCAGTAGAAGGCGACAGCCCGGGCAGCCTCTCGGACCTGCTGATCGGTTGCAAAGTATTTTCGACCCTGGGACAGGTAGTCGCGTAGTGCCTTGTCGATGTCCTCGGCACCACTGATCGCACCAACAGCTTGGAGCAGTGTCCGGTTCAGGTTGGCGGTAGCGCGTCCGATGATGATCCGCCGCACGAAGTAGGACTCGAGATAAGTCAACGCGCGAACCACTTGGTCATTGGCAGCGGTGCCGGCGGCGCGTCGGGCGAGGATCTGCATGACCACGGGATACGCAGTGGTCGAACCCCACGCCTTGATTCTGGTGAGGCGCCTGCGAATCTCGGTATGTCTCTCCTCCGCAGGGTTGAGAATCGTAGCGAGCACGTCGCCCAATCGGGCTATACGAACTACCTCAGCCTCTACCTCGTCGATGGTCTTGAGTTTCTCGAGCCGCTTTTGCTGTCCTACGTATGTATCAGACTGTTTTGCCCGTTCGTCGCGTTGAGCGAGATCGAGCCAAAACAACAACTCGAGGTTTTCAGAGTCAAGCTTTTTCTCTAGTGGAAGCCAAATATTGTCATAGACGGTTTCTGCGCGGTCACCGAGCCTCATAAACAGGTAGTTCTTGAGCAAGTCACTTTGTGTCAGGCGAAGACCGGTATTGTTCAGGGACTCGAAGATGCGGTGTGCGTTGTCTGACGGTTCGGCGGTAACGACGACGAGCGCGAGTCCGCGGACGACGGCGGCCTCGAGCAGATAGAGGTCGTGTGGATCGTCTGGGTCGTCAGCGGCCGCGATCTTCGAGCGGAAGAATCGGTAGGCGTCGCCGATGGTATCCTCACCGCCGGCCTGAGGAGCACGGTTGAGAACAGCCATATAGGCGGGCCGGTCTGTCTGCGTCGGCATCACCTTGAGTGGCTTGCCCTTGTCGTAAACGTTGATGAGGTATTGGGCATCGATGCCGCCAGCTCGGTCAGTTTCCCCGGTTTCGATCAAGTGGTCCCGAAGTGCAGCCAGGAGAAGAGTCAGAGTGGTCAGGCGCTGCTGGCCGTCAACGACAAGAAACTTATTGACGCCGATAGCCCCGAAATCAGGGCTGCTCGCCAGGACGAGGGACCCGATGAAATGAGAGGCCTTCGGGTCGTCGACAAGGGTCCGCTCCAGCTCCACGACGTCTGACCACAACTGGTCGAGCTGCTTCTTCCCCCACGAGTACACCCGCTGATACAGAGGAACCTGGTACTGCTTCTTGCCTTCTAGAACGCCCGCCAGCGTCCCATTTTCCGCTCGAACCACAAGCGTCTCCTTAGAGTCTTAGTGCTTAGGGATGAGAATACATCGATCGAGTATTCACACCCCGCCCTGTGCGTCTTGAGGAAGGCTCGATGTGCTTGATTTGCTCACCCCTGCCAAATCATGAGCATGAAGCGCCCGCCAAGATGGCGCCGGGCGGGCGCTTTAAACGCACCTTATTGCGCAGTCTCGTATGAGCCGTCTGGCCGGCGCAGGCAGTAACCCTTCTTTACGGCTCTCCGAAGGCTCCGCTGAAGTGCATTCTGGATATCGGGGCCTCGTCGTGCCCAGCCGAAGACATTACGGATGGCGACGAGTAACTCTTCTTCTGTAATGACTATTGAGTCAGCAACTACGAGACGTACGGCCTCATCGAACTCTTCAGGCGGGATTGCACCCGCTTTACGAATGTCACTTTGTCCCGTTGGTCGTCGGACGTTTACTGCGTTTGCGCCATCGACTCGGATAAAGCCTTCTTTATCGAGCTTCACTTTCATGCCGCTAACTTTGGCAAGTGATAATGCTCTTTCAATGTTGATTTTGGCGCGCGGACCAATGGCGCCGGCTCCCCAGTGCTCCCGCAACCGAGTGTGAAAGGTATCTACGTGCAGCGGTGCTTCGACGCTAACGACGTGGGCCGCATACTGGATGAGGTCTGTAAGTGCGTCGGCATCTCCCGGCTGGTACCAATACCGGTGCGCAGGCTTTGAGGCGGAGGTGTATGGCACCGTCCAGGCGGGCGGGGCGGACAGGTCTATCTCTTCATACTCCATGGGCCCGGTACTTTCCGCCGCCTGAGCAATAGCCGGAACGCCGTGGTTCCCACTCACAGCGTCCTCAATTGCCTGCTTCAGAGCGATCTCCTGTGTGGACCGGTCTCTGTACCAGCTCAAACCCCAGATCCGATAGATATCCCACCCGAGCCCCCGCAGCACAGATTCCCTCAGGCGGTCTCTGTCACGCGCGCTCTTTGCCGAATGATAAGCAGCTCCGTCGCACTCGATGCCCAGCATGAAGCTCCCGGGCTTGTCAGGATGACGAACCCCTATATCTATCCTGTAGCCACCAGCCCCAACCTGAGACACGGCGTCGTAACCCCATGCCCTGATTACGCGAAGGACTTCCTCTTCAAAGGGGCTCTCGGCATCCCCCACAGATCCGGATATGTCAGAGGCTAAGGCCGCTCGGCCCCGGGCAGCAAAGTCCAGATAATTCTTCAGGTGACGATTTCCTGCTGACGCGCCGTCAGACATGTCTCCAGCATGGAATGAGCTGACTACTTCGACCCTTCGGCGTGCGCGCGTGATTGCCACGTTTAGTCTCCGTTCGCCGCCTTTCCGAGTCAGGGGTCCGAAGTTCATTGCCAGCTTTCCCGCTTCATCGGGCCCGTAGCCAATACTGAAGATGATGATGTCTCGCTCGTCGCCCTGGACGGACTCGAGATTCTTCACAAAGAACCCGCGGAGTCGATCATGGTCTTCCATGAGACCCGTAAGCAGCGGCTCTAGTTCTGCGCGACGTTCAATAGCTTCGGAAACAGCCTCGGCTTGTTGTGTAGAGAACGTTACGACTCCGAGCGAGAGGTCCGGGTTAACGCGGCGGTGTTCAAGGACACGGTCCACGACGCGCTCTGCTTCAATGGGATTCTTGCTACCAGCTCCTCGCTGATAGATACCCTGAACGAATTCGTGATGTACCCCGAGGTCGTCAGCTTCCTGGGTGGCGCCAGGGAATGTATTGAGTTTCCCCTCGTAAATCCGGTAGTTCGAATAGGTAATGAGATCTTCATGAAGGCTGCGGTAGTGCCATGAGAGCGGCAGGGACACCATAGCCCCCGAAGCCTTACATAGGTCCAAGACGCTATCGAAGTTGTCCGGTTCATCTTCGTCGTCGCTTTCAATATCTGCAGCCGAGAAGAAGGACGTTGGCGGGAGCTGTCGCTGGTCCCCAGCCACGATCAGCTGTTTGCCCCTGTAGATGCAATTGACGGAATCCGCGGGCATGACCTGAGAGGCCTCATCGAAGATAACGACATCGAAGACGAACCCTGCGGGGAGATACTGCGATACGGAAAGAGGACTCATCATGAAGCAGGGCTTCAGCCCCTGGACTACAGAGCCGGTTTCTTCCAACAAGCGCCTAATGGGTTTGTGACGTGACTTCTTGTTGGCCTCGTGGGCGATCACTGCCGCGGGCCCGGCCATGCTGCGTGGACGTCGGGCAACACAGGCCGTTACGACGTCGGCGTAAGCATTGACGATTAGGTTTCCGTCCAATTCCTTGAACTGTTTCAGCAGGCTTTCGCGGCCGGACGCACGGTGCTCTGACAACCTGTCATCGTCTTCAATGATGCTTTCTGCCCAAGGTTCCAGTGCAGCCCTTTCAATTGCCGGCACTACTTGGTCCGCTGGCGCATGGCTATCTCGCAGGGCTGTCAGCGTCTCGGGCAATCCGGCATCGGAAAGAGCCCCAAAAAGCCTTTTGTACTCAAACCAAACATCGATATCAGCAGCCGGATTAGAACCGAGGGCGGCAAGGAGCTCCTCTGCATATTCAAGGTCCTGGTTCAGTTCCGCGCTGAGCTCGGTCGAGCGCTCGGCATCGAAGAAGCCGACCAGCTTGTCTCTGGCTTCCAACCAGGAAGAATGGCCTTCGGCCAAATCGAGGTCGGAGGCGTCGAAATCCTCGATGAACCGGACATCATCATTCTCGATTGGTCCTCCGACGATTCTGCGCAGGGCTGCGATCCAGTCGTAGTCGGCTCGGACCGCTGCCCAGTCTGTTTTCCGTGGACTGTATCGCTTGCCCAATACCTCGGAATCGTGCCGCGAACGTTCGGCGGTTTTCTCGTCCATCTCGTCCAAGACCTCGATCTGGCGGAGAACTGCATTTGCGGCAAGCGGTGTTGCCGTCTCGCCCAGCATCTCCGAAAGCCGGTGCCGCAAAGGTTGCGCGGTCGAAAAGTTTTCTTGGGCTGCCTTGAGTATTCCCAAAATGTGAGTCAATGGCAGATCACTGACCTGTTCGTGGAAGACAGTGCTGAAGAGTGCATGCGTGTCGGCCCGGAAGCGCTCCACCATGGTGGCAACGTCTCTTGCCAGGGGAATCAGCTCGGCGTCTGGCGTGTTGGCTTTGCTCAACTGCCTGGCCAGCGCGGAGGATGCTATGTCGTCGCCGGCCAGCTTCAGGGCCGTTCGGGCCACCTCAAGTGCCTGAGCGATCCTTGCAAAGTCGGTTGCAGTGCCTCGGTAGTAACTACCGAGCCGAGGCCCGTATTCGGGCTCGCTTTCAGCGAGATTCTCCTGTGCTGTCTGCCAAGAGATGGCATCGCCAAGCATCGCAATTATCTCTTTGTTGACGACTCCGGCAACGGTTACCTCGCGAAGCGTTTTCTTATCCGCCCGGGCTTGTTTACTCCAGGCTTTAAGTCCTCGGTGCTGCAATTCAAAGCGAGCCTTCAGGCCTTTGAGATCAAGTGCGAGGATTTCAGGGCTGAAGGTTGACTCCATTGCCGACTGACGGTCGCGAACGATGGCAGCCAGCTCCCCGAGGATCCGCGCGCTTTCATCCAAGGCTCC
Organism: Pseudarthrobacter sp. Pseusp20; assembly: GCF_059492155.1. Classification (NCBI taxonomy): domain Bacteria; kingdom Bacillati; phylum Actinomycetota; class Actinomycetes; order Micrococcales; family Micrococcaceae; genus Pseudarthrobacter; species Pseudarthrobacter sp. Pseusp20. The sequence continues at coordinate 1,383,280 of NZ_CP168521.1, read as the reverse complement.
TTGGACACTCGGGTTGATCCAATGTGGTTCCGGCAGGCTGCCTTGCTGGCTGAGCTCTGCGAGTGATGAGAGCGCTAGGCATTTTTTTAGCGTCAGTGTTTGCGGTTCAACATCGAAAAGCACGCCTAGTTGCTGGGCTTTGTCGAGTAGAGATTCGAGCAAGGAGGCAGCCCCAGAAGTTCCCAGTTCAATGCCGCTTAGCTGGCCGAACGGAAATTGGTTCAGGGGACGACAGAAAATCGCCGGATCGTGCTCGAGGAAAGTTTCAAGCGGAGCTATAAGGCTCTTGTCGTTCTTGTCCCATCTGTCCCCGCAAGTACTGTCAATTTCAGATTTTTTGGCTTGGTATTCAACGTCGTCTGCCTGAAGGCTTTCGATCCTTCGAAGAACATCAGTGAATTTTGACTCGGAATACCAGTGTCGGGGAACGTTCCTTCTTGAACAGAGATGGGCGGAAAGATCCGCTCGAGAACGAACGCCGGCAATGTCCACGGCAACAGGCCAGAATGGAATCTGTGCGTCAAAGAGCCTGACTGTCCGTAGGAGGCGTTCTGTCACCAAGGCCAGAGCGTCAACACACTTTTCGACCTCCTTGACTTGTGCTTGTGTGAGGCTCGATCCGGCGAGACCTCGCCATGAGAAAGATTCTCCTTCCGCAGCCGGGCGCCACACTTTCGACAGTGATGTGGCGGCAAGCAAGATGTCTGCAAGTGCGTCCGCGGAAAGCGAGCCAAGTTTGCTGAGGTCTCCAGAAGGGTATTCGCCAACGTTTGCCAGCTGGGCAAGCCGTCCCAAGACATCGAAGAGGCTGCGCCCTAACGGGCTTCGGACCTCGTTCATTGCATCAGCATGGTCGCTTAGCCTGGTCCGGCTTTTGATGAGTTGAGATCGGTCCGTTTCCGAAAAAGAGCTCTTTACGACCGGGCGGCGGGTCAGCTCAGCGTGAAGCGTCTGGACCACTTGCTTGCGGGTCGCCTTGTGGCTATGCAGTTCAAGCAGGAATGGATCCAATTGCCTGCTTGTCAGCCGATCCCTCACTACGTCCAGGGCCGCGGCTTTTTCACTGACGAACAGCACAGTTTTCCCTGTTGCGATGAGCTCAGCGATGATGTTGGCGATCGTCTGACTTTTGCCGGTGCCTGGGGGCCCGTCCATGATAAAGCTACGACCTTCTCTTGCCGCAAGAATGCACTTTCGTTGACTTCCATCGGCGTCAAGAATGCTGTGGAGCTTTTCAGGCGGCAGGCGGAAGTCCAGCTCTTCGTCAGAAACAGGGTTAAAGGCGAACGCCTCCGACTTCGGCGCCTCGGGGCCCAGTGCCATGAGTTGAATCATGCTATTGGCGACAATCTTGGCTTCGTTCTGCTCAAGGTCACGGTACATAGCTTCCTTATGGAAGCTGAAGATGGACATCACAACCCGCTCGTCAACAGTCCAGTCTGGGTACTGGGCGATGGCCGTGCGCACGGCGGGCAGTACCGTCGCAACATTCAGGTCGTCTACGTCGAACTCTGGGAGATCCAGGCCGAAGTCCCTGCTGAGCTTGAGGCCAAGGGCCGTGTTCAGCGCCGGTTCATCTTCCGTTCGCCTCAGCACATACTGCTTTCCCTCCTTGGCCAGACGGACGGGCACCAGCAGCAACGGACTTGAGATTTTCTTTCCGTCAGCGGGATCTATCCAATTGAGCATGCCGTGGCCCAGATAAAGGGTCCACACCCCACGGTCCGCATATTCTTGTTCCGAGCGTTGATGCAGCCGCTTTGACGTACTCAGGATTTGGGCAGCGGTTTTGCCAGTGACGCTTAGGGTTCGTGAACCTTTCGTGGGAAGCCTCAGGGCTTGTGCCGATTCACCCGATACCTCGTCTGCAGGTTCACTGCTGACGAGCATGACGTCGCCCTCCCCCACCAGGGCTTCTACCCCTGAGCAGCCAGGTTCAAGGATTTCGAAAGTCCCACTCTTGGGGTGCTGGAAATAGACAAGCCTCTGACGTCTGTCGATCGACAACAGGTCGTCCCGCCAGCGTTGCATCTGCAGCGCGAGCTTCTTGTCCAAGACACCATTGCCTGTCGACACGGTTCTCCTACCTTTCCGCCCCATGCGGAGAATTGATGCATTTCACTCAACGTCTCGGTCTTTTCGAGCGGATCGTCCAATGAAGGATATCTGTCTAATTGGTCTGCTGAGTTTCCAGTCCAAACTACGGCTGCAGCCTCAATTTTGAGTCAAGTTCTGCCGAGTTATCACTTTTCCGAAGCAAGCCGGGCCAGCTCTTCGACGACAGCTGGAACCAACTTGGGAGGCACGTTATCCCGCAGCTGGGACGCGAAAAACTTGGCCCAATGCTCAGCCATCGCCTGCTGCATTCCATCCAGGCGGGACAGCTCCGTGCCCGCAAAACTATCCGGGGCACCGACAACTGCCAAGGATGGGACGACGTCGGAAACTGGGTTATCTACCGGCGTGACACTAGATGCGACATCAGGGAAAGCTGAGTCGGCTCCGGGAGCTGGATCGCCAAATGTGGTTAAGTCGGATTCTGATGGCTGTCGCGGTTGTTCAGGGTCAAGCGCTCTTGGCGACTGAGGTTCGTCGGGTCCACCAAGAATCGGCGGCAACGAGCCGGCGGGATAGATCACGTCCAGATGAGTAGTTGTTCGGGTCAGTGCGATGTACAGCATGCGTTCGCCATGCGGCATTGCCAGGATTCCCGCCGGATCAACCACCAGGACGGCGTCAAACTCGAGCCCCTTGGCATCCTCAGGCGTAACAAGATTGATGGCGGTGGACAGCTCACCTTCGGTTGATTCGCTCCACTGCAAATCATCACTTCGGAACGCGGCTCTAAGCTCAGGCCATAAGTATGTCGGGGCGATCACACCCACAAAGCGGCCCCGTCCACTGTGGGTGAATACGCAGCGCGATACCTCGTGGGCCAGGTCCTCCCGATAGGCCCCAACGAAGCGCGGCTCGTAGTCAACGTCCCTCAAGATCCGCGGAGGAGTTATGGAAGGGGCGGCTGACTGGAGAACCGGCAGGGCGATGTCAAAGACCTGCTTCGGTACCCGATAGCCGTGCTCAAGCTCCACCACGCGGGTGCCCGTGCTGTCTGCTGTGGCCTCACTGAGAATCTGCACTACGTCGTCCCAGGAGTCGCGTGAATACGGCCCGGTCGATTGGGCTATGTCACCGACTACAGTCATCGATCCGTTTTTGGAACGTCTTCGGATGGCGCGAAGCTGCATCTTGGACAGGTCTTGTGCTTCGTCCACCACAATATGTCCGTATGTGCGTGGTGACTCGCGCATTAGGGCCTGCGCCTCATCGAGCAGGGCAAGATCGGCGATGGTCCAAGGCTCATCTCCTACTTTGTCTGATTGCTGCCTGTACAACAGCTCGATCTCTTCCGACGTCAGGTGACCGTAGGCAGCCCGCTTCAGCCGTTCCTTAGAACCAAGGAGTTCCCGCAGGTACTGCTGCGGGGTGATCTGTGGCCAAATCTTTTCGACTTCCGCTTCAAGAGCTCGGATGTCGAGAAATTGTTCCGGAGCCACCTGACGGATGTTGCCAAGCAAAGGGGCGCACAGCTCGACGAGCCGCTGCCTGAAGCGCCGCCGGCCATCAGCAAATGTCTCGAATTGCATGTTATTCAAGACGTCGACGACGGAGTTTGCAGGAATGGAGACAGTAAGGACGGTATTTCTTCGCTGAATTCGCACATCCGCGGCCGGAACTCGGATGCGTTGCTTCAGCCCGCTTTTTAAGACCTGGCTCATACGTGCCGAGCCTTTAACCTTCGCCGTCTCAGTTGAGTCTTCCCCGCTGACACGCACGTCGTTGGACAAGAGGTTCTGCAGTGCCTGCTGGACGACATCGTCGTCTCCAAGATCGGGCAAAACCCTTCGGATGTACTTGGTGAAAGTCGGGTTGGGTCCGACGACCAAGACATCCTCTGGCGGCAAGTCGTCCTGATAGTTGAAGAGGAGCCAGGAGACACGATGAAGGGCCACAGCCGTCTTGCCAGTGCCAGGGCCGCCCTGTATGACAAGGAGCTGGTCCGGGTCCGCGCGCACGAGCTTGTCTTGAGCCGCCTGGATCGTCTTGACGATATCCGTCATCTCTGAGCCGCGCTTGCGGCTTAACGCCTGCAGGAGGGCATCCCCCGTATAGGTGTGCTCGTCGAGCTCGCTAACGGCTTCAGCCAATGCTTTGAAGACTATGTCTTCGAAATCGAGAATCTTGTTGGCTGGCGCGTCGAAGACCCGCTTGCTGCGCAGCCCCATGGGATCTTGTATAGAGGCCTGGTTAGCTACCGCCGCGGCTGGGGCCTGCCAGTTGACGACCAGGAGATTCTTGTCCTCATCGAAGATGGCAACCTTACCGATATACAGTTTGTCGCCGTCTTCAAAGTCAATGCGCGAAAGTGCAATCGGGTCATCAGGGGAGGCAACCCTGCGTTTCTCCATGGCTTGCTTATAGGCGCGCCGTTCAACGGCTGAACCCGCCGAAGCCGTAGACAGGGACCACGCTGCGTCCTGGCTGTCACGGTATTGCTTCGCCCGATCGAAGTAGGATTGCTCCCGTTGAAGTTCAGCTGCCTTAGAGAGAGATCCGACGCCGGCGTCTACACCCACTATTGCCCCCAGTTTTGTCGGCCCCAATGGGCCGTTCTTGCTCAGTCACAATAATGTAGCTGGAGCGGGCGACAATTGTAGAAAGCCATGCGTTGTGAGCAGGTAAATTCGCAACGTAAACGCCCCACGCTGGCCCCCGGTTCAGTAGCGTCCCGGCTAGTAACTAACTCCGAGCAGTCCCGACGGTTTCCCGTTCCACGAGACCACCAGTTCATCCCGCGCCCGCGTCGCCGCCACGTACAACAATGACCGCTCCTGCAACAGCGCATCCGATTTCTCGGCGTCACCGAGATCCTTCAGCGCCCATTGCAGAGGCATGTTCGCCTCCCCCACGCCGAAGAGGATGATCTTGGAAAACTCCATGCCCTTTGCCCGGTGCATGGTCATCACGACCGGTTCGCCAGAATGGGCCTCTTTGTCACCGGAGACTTTCTGGGCAGAGACTCCACGCTCAAGCAGTCCGCTGACGACGAAGTCCACCTGCTTGCCTGAGCGCACGAGTACGCCGATAGTCTCCGGGGCGAATTCTGGATCGGCTGTCCACGCCTTGACCCAATCAGCGGCGTTATCGAGCTCCTTGGAGAGCGACTCCTTACCCTCGAGCTGGGGGTGCGGCCCGCTTCTAGCGGACCGGTAGTCTGAGGATTGCTCCGCGGTGTCCTCAATGTCAGTGAACGGAATCCCGGAGAGGAGGCCGACGGCGAAAGCAAGGTTCTGGGCCGTCGTCCGGTAGTTGAGCGTCAGACGCCGTGAGCGCCCCACGATTTGGATGCCGAATCGGCTGAGGGGCACCTTCTGCCCATAGATCCGCTGGTGGGAGTCCTCCGCAATGAACAAGTCGTTGGCACCAGGCGCCACCAGTGCACGCAGCAGGAGCCAGTGGCCGCCGTGAAAATCTTGAGCCTCATCAACAATGACGTGGTCGAAGGGGCGGTCGCCTCCCCCAGCGGCCCGGTGATCAAGGACCGCAGCGGCCAGTGCTGCGAGTTCGGGGTAGCTCACGGCTCCCTTGCTCCGGCAGATCCGGCGATAAGCCTCAATGACCTTCCAAACCTCGATCCGTTTCATCCGGTTCAAGGCCGTCCCGCGACCTCCTCGCGGAACGGTCAGGTACCCGTCCCTGCCAGTCACTGAATTCGCAAGGACGATGGACAGGTACTCCTGCGCGAGGAATGTGGGGTTCGCCAGAGCGGGCTCGAGCTTGTGCTCCACTTGCTCAAGGGCCTCGCCCCAGTCCTTGTCACTGGAGCGGCTCGTCGCCGCGGCATCAGGAGTCCCAAGCACCGCGCTAAATGCGCTGGCTTGTTCCTCGGGCGACGCCTTTGACCAGACCTGGGCAGCGACAGAGTCGATGCCGGCTACAGTCACCGGGGCTTCACCCAGCTTGTCGCTCTGCTTCAGCCCTGGATCCAGACGCCCCACGTTTTGAGCAAGGCTATCGGCCAGCGTCTTCGTAAAGGTGGTCAAAAGGATGCGCGAGTCCGGGTACTGGTCTGCCAAGTGTTTGGCGCGATGGATCGCCACCACAGTTTTGCCCGTACCCGCCCCGCCGGAAAGCCGGAAGGCCCCGTTGCGGTCCTTGACCGCGTACTGGGCCTGGGCCGGGTGCAGGAATACCAGCCAGTCCTGAAAACTCTCGTTGTTGATGACGTACTCGAGGTCTTCGAACCCCTCGGCATACGTGAATTCAAGCTTCGAGGCAGGGTGCTTGAGCGCCTCGGCAAGCTTCTCATCATCGGACTTCGTGGGGTCATCGATGTAGTCGCCAATCCCCAGGCCTTCTTTGACTTCCTGGAGGGACTTCCCTGCCTCAAGGTCAATAAGGGCAAGACCCTGCCATTCTGGGACTGCGTCGTCCGTGACCACCAGTTCGAACGCTTCCACAGAAGCTGCGCCAATCGCAGCTGCACCTGTCCGTTCGGGGATGCCCAGCTCCTCGAAAAGGTACGACGGCGTGTACCCGGCCTTTTGGAGGCCGTTCTCATATGCGGGACCCGTCGCTGCAGGGGGAACAACGGCGGCCGGCTGAGGGGGCGCTGAGCCCTCAGCAGGTGCGCTGATGAGTTCCGCGATGCCACTAACAGGGTTGACGGTCAGAATGCTCGTCTGCGCCTTCTTGATCGCCTCGTCGTGGTTAAAAGTGCCCGCATAGACGTAATGCGGTTCAGTCCCGGCATTCAGCTTAAAAAGCACCGCCCGGAACTGCTGGTCAACGCGGCCTGTGCGCGCCCGGGAGTCCTTGTAGGTCTTCATCGGCTCGATGTGGAGGCCAGGCGAAGTGTCGTCTTCCTGAAGCTTGTAGAGGAAGTCCAGGACCTTGCCCTTGAGCGACCCGTCGACCTTGTTGGCCCCCTTCATCAGGGTTACCGATGCCATCAGTCGTTCTCCTTCAACTTAAATGCTTTCAAAACTTGTGCAGCATCGCCGGCCATAAGTGTCCAGCCTTCATACTCGCCCGCTGGATCGAAGACGACAGCCAGTTTGTGCTCCGGCCATGCAATGTCCAGCGGTGTCCCATCGTCAAGCTCGTAACCGAGCTCCGGCAGCGGCAACTCGTCGACTTCGGCGAGCACACCCAACAGTTTGTGCTCTGCAGGCGTCGCCATGTCGATGAGGTCCTGCCATTCCGGCCGGAGGTACTTACCCAGTGCTCCAGGTTCCACAATGACCGGGACCGAGGGCATAGCCAGAGTAACCGCGCCGATAGCCGGGGCTGTCCGCCTGAATCCGAGCAGGTTGCTCAGGCGCAGCCATTCGCGCCACACCTTTTTGTATCCCGGCTGCGCTACTGCTTCATCCCGTCCATCAAGGACGAGCACGACGTCGGCGCTCACCATGAGCGGCGAGGTCAGGTTTGCGGCACACCGGAGAGGACCTTCCGCATACATCCATGCGCGCCCCTCCCCCAGCTCAGGCGCCGCGTCCGGGTCATCCAGGGTGGCCTGCACGAAGGCCGGAAGGTCCACAATGGATTTCTTAAACGGGCTGCACTTGCCCAGCATGAGCATGGGGATGGCATCGGACAGGTCCGCCCAGGCGTCCCTGTTTGGCTCCCGGATCCACTGCCACAGCTGGCTCATGGCATCGGACTTGACGGCGGCAAGCAGCGCGGGCTGAAGCGGCGTCGTCCCGTTTTGCACCATGCTCGCAGCCTTGTCAGTGAACCACGGGGGCACCGACTGCCCGTCGCCGGAAAAGGTATCGATATCCTCCCAAGTGACCGCCCATGGGACAACACCAACCGCCCTAAGAGCCTCCCGTTTGGCCGCATCGTCGGCCACCCTATTGTGCTCAGGCGACGCGTGGAATATGTAGCCGTCGGTGTAGATAGCCATCTTTGGGATGTTCGGGTCCGCCGTGGAGAGGACGAAGTCAGGTCGCGTGCCGTGAATGTCGACCTGGGGTTCGAGCCACCAGATGTGTTTGGCGCCCGGTAGGCGGAACTCCACCTTGTCGGCGCGAAGACCGGGGGTGACCTTAACGTTGGCACCGACGGCGGACAGCCTGTCCACGAGTGCCTTACGGAACTTGACCTCGAGGTGTGACTCCAGTGCTGGCGCAGGCGGGGGAACCTTGGTCACGGTCCAGCCGTCGAAGGTGGGATCACCGTCGTCGAGGACCCCGTCGTGCCCGGCCAGGATGCTGCGCAGGAGACGCTCCGCGGTCACGCGGGCCACCTTATCCACGTTCCAAGGGGACGCGAAGGGAAGGAGGCAGCGGTGGCACGCGAGGCGCTCCTCGTCGCGGCAATCGCAGTTCCGCACCACATCCCATGCGGCCCGCAGAAGGTTCCATACCTTCTCCGGTTTGGCGAATTCGGCGAGGTAGCCAGTCCCGCCGGGGACTTTGTCATGCAACAGCAGAGAGACGGTGGTGCCCCCGTCGGCAGGCTCGTTGATTGGCACTGCGGCGATGTGGTCCGGGGAGCCACCGATCACTTCACGGAGGCCGAGGAGTAACGCAGCGGTCAGGCTGGGGAGGGCAAAATCATCCCCCAGGACGCGACCCGCCGGGAGGCGAAGTGCAACCCCTTGCGTCGCGAGGACACGTGCGAGCGCCACCTCTGCCACGTGCTCGTCGCCGGACTTCCGGTACTTGCACCAGAAGCGGTGCTCATCAGGGTTGTTTGCACGCCCGGCGGAGTCCAGCTTGCCGCAGTACGAACAGACCCGAAACAGCGGCGCCTTGGACTCGTTGCCAGCGATAATCCGGGGCGCGGCGTTGGCAGAGGCGCGTCCCAGGTTGAGCCACCTGAGCTGTACCCGGTTCGCGTATTTGGCGCCGAACTCAAAGTCCTCGAGGAACCATTCCTCGGTGAGGTGCTCGGGATCGATGTCCGCTGCGAGGAGCGTATTGAAGCGTTCCTTGACACGTTGGTCAGAGCGATCACCGATGGCCACCTCGTCCCGGCGCACCTCTGCTGAGACGTTCTTCATGACCACAACGTCGAATTGCTGGCTTACGTCGGCGATACCGCCGAGATGGCACCGGCCACACGACTTAACCGGACCTGCGGCGTCCACCTCGGTGTGTATCCACCCGCACTCCGGGCATGCCTGCCAGCGCTGGATGTGGCTCTGCTGTGGGCCGAGGTCCACGGCGTCGATCTTTACCTCGAGGCCACGCGAGTAGAAAGTCGCACCCGGGGCAAGCTCATTGATCGCTATAGCAGCGCCGCGCTGCAGCGAGATCGTCTCGGTGACGTAGTCCTGCGTTTCAACCTCCTGCCAGGTCACGCCGATGTCAAGGTTCACCGAGTCGTCGAGGAGCGTGTAGTTCGGCAGTAGACCGTACTTCTCGAGCACGGAGATCCAATATTCGTCACGCAGGGCGAAGAGCTGTCCCCGCAGCATTCGTTGTGTTGCCTCGGCGGACTTGGGCGCCCGTTTGTCTTCGTCCGTGGCGGCGTTAGACTCCGCCATGGCCTTGAGCTCCGGCATCGCCTTCTCGATATCGTCGATGCGGGCCTTGAGTTCGTCGCAGTCGTCGGCCCACAGCCTGGCGGCCCGCACCACGTGCTCGGCGAGCTCACTCGACCCGTCAGCCCGGGGGGCAGCCCATTCCCGGAGCCTAGCGGCGCTATCGGGAGCGAGAAGATCCCCGAACTGGCCGAGGAACTCGCTGATATATTCCTCCGCATTGGAGTGAGCGGTCTCGATCAAATCTCCCAGAAAGGTTCCAGGTCCGTCGCCGGCGAGTGCGCCGGCGGCCTTCCGCGGATGAGGACGGCCGGCGTCGCGCGCGAACGTGTCCACCAGGTGGGCGAGGTACTGCCTTTGCAGGATCTCCTCGGCGTCAAGAAATGTGGCAGGCGGGCGGACTTGCCCGTTGATCACAGACAGCGGGTCGTGAAGCTTGGGCAGGTGCTCTCCGCGGCCGCGCGCGTAGGCAAGGACAAGTGAGTTCCCTGTCAGGCGGCCGGCGCGCCCCACTCGCTGCAAGTAGGAAGCAACGGACGTGGGGAGGGAGGCGAGCATGACGCAGGAAAGGTCACCGATATCGATGCCCATCTCCAGAGTGGGTGTCGCGACCAGTACGTTGGGTGCCTGCGGCGTCTGGACTGAGGCTTTGAACTCATTCTCGGCGCGCACCCGCTCCTCATCAGGCAGCAGTGACGTGTGCTCCTTGGCGACGACGCGCTTCGGCTCCCGCGCTCCGTACAGCTTGAGATAGAAGTTTTCCTCCTCGGGCTGCCGTGCGAGCCGGCCGGGACATCGAACATATAGACAGTGCGCACCGTCGAGCTGGTCCACCACAGTCGCGGAACCCGGTGTAACCGCGCGGCACACGGAGCACGCGAGGAAGTGGCGGCCGGCGCCGAGGCCCTCGCCGGTGGGTGCCTGCAGGAGGATCCGGTCGGTGGGAAGTGCAAAGATCGTGGCGCCGTCCTTGGCCTGCACGGTCTCGAGCACGCCTTGGCAAGCGAGCTGACTGAAGAGGGCCTTGGCCACAAAGGGGGCGTCCGCCTTCGGGATGTTGAGGCACAGCGAGGTCCAGCGCGTGTACCAGCTTTGGGCTTGGGCTATCGGGTCCATGTAGCCGGGGTCTCCGCCGCCGAGCCGCGGGAAGGCTGGCTTGGACCGCCCGGCAGGGAAGGCGGGCATACCCTCGCTGCGGCGCCGGCCGCCCCACACCTTCCAGCGCTGGGCCTTCTCCCCCGCCTCGACCATGTAGTCGTTGAGCCACCGGTGGCGGATGCCGCCCTGGGTACGGACACGTTCGACGACGCCGCGCACCCAAGCGAGCAGCGCACCGTCGTCGGTGAGCTGGTCTTCGAGACCAAGGGTGCCGGGCACCGCCTCGAGCGCAGTACGCGCGGCCGCGAGCATCGCGGGGGCTGTCCCGGCATCGGTTTCGGCGACAATGCTGCCGGTGAGCTCGAGGGTGCGGCCGAGGCGGGACTGGAGGCCGAACTCAAGGGAGGCGTCGAAAAGGACGCGCTTCTCCGCGTTGCGGGTCGCGTTCCGCTTCTCCTGGGCGTTGACCTCCGGATCCCAGTAGGCGCGGAACTGCGGCCTGTCGGCGTAGTCGGGGGCGATGAGCTGGTACTTGCGGACGGGAGTGGCGGCGTCCGCAAGTGCCCTGTCGACCAGCTGCTTGAGGGTGACGACTCCCCCGTCCGGTGCAACAGCCTCGAGCGCATTGCGGAAGGCGGCTCGCAGGGTGAGGATGTGCGAACGGGCTTGAACGAAGCCGGCACGGTGGGCGGCGTCCTGGACACTGTCGGTAAAGACGAGGGCCTTCTTCTCCCCCGAATCGAGGCCATCGGCGCCGAAGAGGTTTGAGATGCTCACGGAGAGCATGGTGGCGATGGCGCTGCCCAGGAAGCGGATGCCGTCCGCCGTTTGGCAGGCAGGGCAGACCTCGCGCTTGGAGTCGTCGTCCGCGTCCTGGCCCCGGAGCATGAGGACTGGGACGATGTGGCCCTCGTGGGCCTCGGCGGTGTCCTCGGCGGGCGGCTCGTGCAGGATGCCGCGGTTGACCGTATCGAGCCAGACGAGGCTGTCGGCGATCTCGCCTTTCTCGGCGCGGAGGGCGTCCTCGTTGGGGGCGTGGATTAGCGCGCGGAATCGCGGGTTGCCGGTGGCCTGCTCGCGGCGGATCTTCGAGTCGTCGTTCTCGAGGTCCGTTCCTGTGGGGCCAAGGACGGCGCCCCAGCCGGAGCGGCCGCAGTGGCGGCAGAAGACTGCAGGAAGGTAGAGGGTCCGGTCGGTGTGGGGGCCGTCGTCGCCCCAGCGGTAATGGTGCTCACCGTCCACCGACTTGTCGAGGCGGGACAGCTCACGCACCCAGAGGTGCGTCTCAACGGAGATGGCGTTGCGGTTGGGTTCGGGGACCGCGCGGGCATGGCTCAGGAGGGCGAGGAAGTGGGCCATGAACTCGGCGTGCCGCTCGGCGAGAGTAGCGCGGCGGCGGGGCCCGCCTGAGGAGTTGAACTCGCCGAAGACGCTCTCGGCCAGGTCGGAGAGGACGACGGCGTCGGTCGCCTCGTGGAGCACTGCGCGGGTGAGCGGATGCTTGCGGATGGCGCCGAGGAGGTCCGCTGGCTGTTCGCCGAAGAGGAGCTGGGAGACATGCTCGATGATCACGGCGTTAGTGTCTTCGGCTCCTGCGCCGAGGACCGCCTCGATGGCCTTGCCGGTGTCCTCAATACCTTCGGCAACACGGGCCATCTCAGCGGCAGGATCACCGGCCCAGGCCTCGCACCAAGCATCGATGCTGAGCCGGGACTCGGTAACGACCGCGTCGTCAGGGAAGGTTTCTCCGAAGACAGTCTGGGCAAAGCGGAGCATGGGCTCGGACTCGCCCTTTGCGCCGAGTGTCGCAGAGGTCGCGACGGGTGTTATGCGGCCCAGCGGACGGGCCCGGTCCTCCTCAGTCGGGCCGTGCGGAACTGTGCTGAGGTCCTTGGGCCAATGGCTCTTGAGGGCGAGGCCGAGGCGGCGCAGGAGCATTGCGACGTCGGTGCCCTGGGCGCCGTCGTAGGTGTGGAACTCATCGAGGACCACGTATTGCAGGGAGACTGCGGACTGCTCCCAGATCGACGCGTCCTCGCTGCGGAGCAGGAGCATATCCAGCATTTTGTAGTTGGTCAGGAGGATATCCGGTGCTTCGCTGCGGAAGATCTCGCGGGTGTTGATGAGCCCGGCGGCGGAAACCTTCGTGTGCTTCTGGCCGTCCTTCTGACCCGTGTAGATGCCGGCCGTGATGCCGCCGAGTTCAGGGTTCTCGGTGAGCAGGGCGGCGAGGCGCTGCGCCTGGTCGTTTGCGAGGGCGTTCATCGGGTAGAGGATGAGCGCCTTCATGCCTGTTATGCCCGCAGCCTTGGCCCGAAGTACGTGGTCAATGATCGGGTAGAGGAATGACTCTGTTTTGCCGGAACCTGTGCCGGTAGTGACCAAAGTTGGTTCCGGACGGCGGAATGCGCTGCTCACGGTGGTTGAGTCTGTCGACACATCTGGCATAGATGTCAGTCTCTGAAATGCCAGCGCCTGATGTCCATAAGGCGCAAAGCCCTTGTACCAGTCGAGGCAATCCCGCCACCCTTCGGCAGCAGGTTCGAAGGGCAGCCTGAGCCGCACGAACGGACCCTTGAATATCCCGTCTTGTGGATCCTCGAGGAATCCCTGCAGGCCGTTGCGAGCATCCCGATCGGTAAGGGCGAATGTAGTGGACAGGTAGTCGATCAGCCCGACCTGAAGTTCCTCGACTTGATGTGTTGGCAGGAGGACTGCCATCAGCTCTTCTCCGCCAAGAGCTTCTCGAAGTGGGAGTAGGCCTTGCGCATATCCTTTTCACGGTCGAAGGAGACAAATGGGAACTCGAAGACGTACTCCGTCTGGCTCTGTGGATGCGTCCATGTCCGCTCCTCGAGCGTCAGTTCCTCACCGTGCGTCAGAAACTGACGAGCGATTCCCCCCGGGACCTTACGACCGTTTGCGTCATACAGATCCTTACGCTCGTATCCTCGTAAGACTGGGAACTGAGACCCGTAGATGACGCACAGTTCATCAATGGTTATCCCATATACAATCGCCAGCGCGGCGTCCAGCTCGATCGACAGAAGTCGACGATTAGAGGCACTACGCACAGGACTTGAGAGCGACCACGGATCAGGCATTACTGAGTTCCACAGCGCGGCATAAGAGGAAGTCAGGCACGTGAGCCGAGCAGTGCGTTCGACAATTTCCATGTAGAGCGGGTGCTCCATTGGGACGACAGGGACTTGTCCGACGGCCGTGGCGCTAATCTCAGAGCCGACGGAAGAGCGGATCTGCAAGTCGGCGCCGATAAAGTTCAAGGACGCAATGACGCTCAACAGCCGCGACTCGTTTTCAGCAGCAAACGCCGCAGCGCGAACCGCGTGTACGTGAGCAGTTCCCGGCGGGACCACTGCGGCGCGAAGTGTCCGTTCGCTCACTGTATTTGCCATCGATCGCCAGACGACTCTATATGTCGATCTAACGCTCACGAGCTCATTGTCACCCCGCGCCCAGAATCCGTAGTCAGAGTTGTAGCGGGTCCGATCGTCATCAGGCTGGAAACTGGTGCGAGGGATGAAGTCCTCGGGGAGGGCTTCCAGGTCGATCTCAGTCCAGTCGAGGTTGTTTTTCATCGTTGGGTTGGGCTGCTTCGCGAACGGGTTGGCCACTGTGAAGTGCGGCCCCTGCAGGATCACATCGTCCCAAGAATCGGGCACGGCAGATCCGACCTCGAAATAGCCCTTCTTGCGATCGATCGACTCATCCCAGCCGCGCGAATACTGGAGGCCCAGCTCGCGAACACGCGGAGCCCTACTGAGCTTTAGGAGAACCTGGGAGCTGCCGCGGTTCACGGGGTAAACCATACGCGCTTGAACCGGTGGCGTCCCCGGCTCGTCGAGGATGTCCGCCCACACTGCGAGGATCGACTCGTCGACGTCGAGGATGCGTTCGGGATGGGGCCGAAGGTCCCAGTTGCCCTCGTCGTCCTTTAGCCCGGGTACCGGTCCTTGGCCGTCATGCGCGAGCGAACGCACAACCGTATCCGGATGATAGAGGGATGCCGCCATCTTGAACCGTGGGCTGTCTCGACGGGGGCCGTAGACATGAACCCCATACGAGACCAAGTGGTGGATCTCGAACAGTGACAGCTCGTTAATGAATTGCCAGTGGCGCCGCAGCCGCCGATATGTCTCTGCCCGGAGGGAGGCCGCTTTCTTTTCAGTGAAATGCGATTCCGGGTGCAACAAGGCGGCCGCGCCCTTATGTGAGGCTGACTTCCAAACCCGCTCCATGAACACGCGGTAAAGATCCGGCTGAAGCCCCGCTAGGAGCGGATACACAGTCGGGGCACCGAGGAACTCGGCCACCTGAGGGGTGACGACCGCGGTGTCGACGAAGTACTCACGCATTCCATCAAGGGACAGTGTTGCCTCACGCCTCGCACGAATCTGAGCCTGTGTAGGCTTCTCAGCAAGCTGCCACCATGGATCGCCTTCTGCAAGGAGCGCGGCCTCGTCAGAACGCGGCCTGACCCACGGCGGATTTCCCACCTGCAGATCAAAACCGCCGCGTCCGAAGACGGAGGCGAAGTCCAGCTCCCAGTGGAAGAATCCCTGGTCTCGAGCCACGCGGTCGCATACGGACAACCACTGATGCTCTGAGCGCAGATCCTCCACGTCCCTCGCCAATGCGAGCTGGAGATCGGCGTGCTCGGCATCGTTCAGCTCATCCCAGTTTGCCCCCGCGCTGAGGGCCCGCTGGCCCACCATCCGGGATTCCTTACCGGTTCGTCCGAGCAGGGCTTCTAGAGCGTCGAGCCATTGGTCGAGGCTCGGCGGGACGGCTCCCTTTGTGGCTTGCTGGGTCAGCGGCCAGAACCATAATGCGTTCCAGGCGTCCATCACGCAACGGATTCGCTGGTAGGCGCCGTTTGGGTCGTTGATTGCCTCTTCAATCTCGGCTCGGGTCACGGCACGTGTCGTTTCAACAGGCTTAGGCGCCGTCGGTTTGCCGAAGTAGTCGATCTCCCGGCGCGCTTCCTGATCTGCGATCTCAAAGCGGCGCAGCGTGAGCTTCCACAGAGACTCGACCCGTCGGGAAAGATTGAGCAGGCGGTCGACCTGCTGCTTTGTCGGCTTGGCGCGCAGAGACTTGCGCCACGCCCCGAGGGCCTTCTGCGCGTCGCCGGCGAGGTCCTTGACCTCCTTGGCGTCGGACGCTGCGCCCCACCCCTGAGCGGGGAGGAGAAAGTGGTGGATCCGTCCGACCACGGCGGGATCGTCTTCGTCCGTCCCCAGCCCGGCAACCAGCCCGCTCACGGGGGCGTCCTGCGGAGACGAGGTGAGCCAGGACTTGTCCCTGACCTGACCCGCAGAGTATGTCGCGCGGCGGGCCCCAATAAGCGAGTTGCCGCGGCGAAGCCGGAGGCCGAACCACGGCGCCTGCAAACCTGCCACCATTGTGTCCAGCCACAGGGAGACCTCGGCGAGCTCGACCGCCGTCGCGTTGAGGTCCACTCCGTGCACTTGGTGCAGGGCGATTTGCGCCTTCACCTTCTGCAGCTCGAGCGGGTACTCGTCGGCGGGGATGCGGACGTCGAGCTCTTTCTGCTTGCGCTCGAGGTACTGTGCAGCGAGCTGGCGCACGGCCTCGATGGCGAAGGCGCCCGACCCGAGGGCGGGCTCGCAGACAGTGAGCGTGAGGATGTCGTCCGCACGTGTAGTCACACCGTCCTGGTCGAGCAACTCTTCGAGGGCCTGGGAGACGACGAACCTGGTCAGTACCTCCGGCGTGTAGTACGAGGCCGACTGCTGCCGTTCGCGCCCGGCAAGCCGGAAGACGAAGGTGCCTTTCTGGTGGAGGACCGGCTTGGGCTGTCCGGTGATCTCGTCCTGCGTCATGACGAAATGCTTGGCGTCGATCTCCGCGGAGCGAGTCACGGGAACAACCCATGAGCCCTTCGACGAGTCGCCGTCCTTGGCGACCTCGTGGAGGTCCTCCTGCGCAATGAAGCCTGTGTAGGACATGAGTCCCTCGTATACAGCCCCGAGCTGGTTGACGCCGAGCTCGGCGTAGGAGATGAAGCCCCGGTCCCTGCCGCGGGCCTCCTTGCTCAGCAGGAGGTGCTCGAGGACTTTCTGGAGCGGGGCGTTGCCGAGCTTGACCCCGTCGATGTCCGCCGTTCGGGACGGTGAAAAGAGATCAGCTTCGAGGTTCTCGAAGGTGAGCGCGTCATCTGCCTGCGTTGGCCGGTGTCCCGTGTTCACCAAGGTGAAGAGGAGGTTGAGGGAGTCGTAAAGGTGGGTTCCGCGTTTGGACTTTTCCGAGGTGATCGGGTTGAGGACGAGCTCGCGGATTCGGTCCAGGCCGTAGCCCTGGTCGTACTGCTCGTCGCCGACGGGGATGACTCCCATCTCCGGGGAGGCTTCAGCGTAGAGCAGGAACAGGATCCGGTAGAGGAAGCGCAGGGACTGACGTGCAAGCGACTGTCCGTCGACGTCGTCGTTCGACATCCCGGCTGCGGCGCGGCGCGTAAGGACGTCGTTGGCGATGATTTCGATGGAGAGCCGGATGCCTTCACGGAGGTCCTTCGAGACGCCTACGGTGTGCTTGACCGAGGACTCGATGACGCTGTTCCACCAGATCTGCGCGTTCGCATCCGGGTGGAGCGAGTCGCGCTCGAAGACGGCGAGGAAGCGGTCCAGTTCGCCTCCGCGTTTAGTGTCGTTCCGTTCGACGGCGAGCAGGGCGTCAGCGGCGAGGTACCGGCCTTCGGGCCACCGCTCGCGCTCGGTCAGGATGAGCCAGCGGCCGGCCATAAGGACGATGAACTGCGGGGCCTCGTCGGTCTGGTAGAGCTCGGAGATGAGCTTGCTGGCCGAGTAGTTGGCTTCCTTGTCGTCCACGAGCGGCTTCTGGAGGAGGTCGCCGCGGTCCTTGGCGAGGGCGTCTTCCAGGGAGTCGGCCGGCTGGGCTTCAACGAAGAGGACGTCGTTGTTCGGGGTAGACCAGACGTTGTGCGCCAGGAGTTCGGCACCGCTTCGTTCGGCCTTGAACGTGGTGCTCGTGCCTTGGAAGCCGAGCGCTTGGCGTAGGTCCCGGTAGACGCGAGAGGCGTTGCCCTGCTCCTCGGCGAGGGTGCCAAGGTCAATCTGGAGTTGGCCGCGAGCCTTTCGGAATCGGTCCAGCGGGGACTCGTGGCCTTCTTTGGACGTGTCGTCCCATTGCTTGCGGAGCCTGAGGACCTCGGATTGGAAGGACTCGCCGGCCTTGGTGGTGTCCGTGGTGAAGAAGTGCTCACTGACGAAGTCCTCACCGACGACGAAGGAATCGAACGAGGGCATCTCAGTGCTCTCCTTCCGCTGGGGTGTTGAGGGGCACGACGACGAGCAGCGGACGTACGAGTCGGCGGTCCGGGGCAAGAGAGGCGACGATCTCCTGTTCCTGCTCGACGCGTGCTTTGTTCTCTTTGAGGCGCCGCGTGCTCATGCCGGGGAGCTGCGCCTGCCCGTGAATTTCGCTCCACGCGTCCGCTCGGCCGTGCCATTCATCGAGCCGATAATCGGCGGCCTTGGCGGCGGCCTCGAACGTTATGTCGAGCGAGCCGGTGGTGTTTTTGACGGCCCGGGCGATGTAAGGCTGGTACGCCCCGGCGTCTGCGACGGGCCCGGTGTTGATCGACTTGTCGGTGAGGCCGATGCCACGGAGGTACTCGGCGAGACTGCCGATCTGCTCGGGGATGCACAGCTTGCCGCCCTGAGTGGCGAAGAACGCTTGGGAAATGACCTGTCCTCGGCGGTTCATCAGTGTGCCCATGAGGAGAATGCTCGGCTCCTCGACGTCGGCGCGGACCACGGGAACCTCGTTGCCGGCCATGGACGCGAGGGCTCGGTCGCTGGCCCATTCGAGGACTGGGTGTAGCGGGCCGAGGAAGTGGGCCTCTGGCCACGTGGTGGACTTCTCACCCTTCGCCGGAATGGCCTTCTTGGCCGCGTCGAGCTCGTTCTGGCCCTTGTCCAGGGTTGTGGCCAGTTTGAGCTTTTCCGTGACCTTGCGGTCGGCGAGGTAGCCATGCGGCAGGTGGGCGAGCCGCTGCTGGAGGTCGCGGGGCGGTTCGAGTTCTGCGACCTGGTGATGGGCATGGATCCTCCAGTTCACCCCTCCCCCGGCACCGTTGGCGGGTGGCTCCTCCGGGTTACCGAAGGCCTCGTGGAGGGCGTCGTCGAGGTATTCCAGCTCACTCGAATAGAGCCCTACGCCGGTGTCCGTCGGCACCCGAGGCGAGCCGCCGCCGTCGTCCGCGCTGAGCTGCTCGAAGAAGCTGTCGAAATCGTCGAACGCATCGTCGTCGGTGTGGGCCGGGTCAAGGACGTCCTCGACGGTCCGCACGACCTGGTCCTCCGACTTCTTGCCTGCGAGGACGGCGAGGATAGCGTCTTCCTCGGCCTTAACGCTGTGCTCGCCCATGAGAGAGCCGACATCGTTGAGGGCGCCATGGGCTTCGTACTCGCGCTCCATGAGGCGGGTGATGACCTTGAGGTCTCCGGCAAACTTCTCGTGATTCGGGTGCAGGAGGAGCGTCGTGATCTGGGGATTCTTCTTCTGGCCGTACCGGTCGATACGGCCGTTGCGCTGCTCAATGCGAATAAGCGACCACGGGATGTCAAAGTGGATGAGGTGATGGCACTGGCTGTGCAGGTTCACGCCTTCGGAGGCGACGTCTCCTGTGACAAGCACGCGGATGGGTGAGGACTCCTGCTTGAAGCTTTCGACAATCTCCTGCTGTTCAACGTCGCTGAGGCCGCCGTGCAGGATCCGGACATTTTCCGGCTTGAGGCCGAGGTCCTTGGGCAGGTGGCGCTCGAGCCACATGAGCGTGGGGACCCGCTCGGCAAAGACGACGGCGCGCATGCCCGATTTTGGACCGACGCCGATTCCCTTCAGGTACTGCGCGAGCTCCTGGTACTTGGCTGAAGGCTTCTTGAGCGACTCCTCGGCGAGGGCCCTGAGGTGTTCAAGAGCTTCGTGCTCCCGGTGCTCTGCTGGCAGCTTCGGGTCCGCGACCTTGCGGAGGCGCTCCTTGACCGTTTCGAGAAGCGCTGCCGGGCTTGAGAGGAAGGCTTTAGCGAGCGTCCAGGGGAAGAGGGAGCTGTTCGCGCCGGAGTAGGGGCTGGAGCCGTTTTGGGGATAGAGCCAGGTATCTGCGATTTCCTGGGCGACGGCGTTTTCGGCAGGGCTTGCCGCGATCAGGCGGTTGTCTGGTTCGAGGCGCTCCATCCAGTTGGCGCCAACCTCGGCGGCTACCTCGGGACTGTGGCGGTGACGCCGGATGATGAGGCGCTGAATATCGTTTCCGTCGAAGGTGCCGTCCGGACGGATGGCGGTTGGGTCAAGGAGGCGGATCAGCTCGGCGAAGGATTCCTGCTTGCCGTTGTGAGGGGTTGCCGAGGCGAGGATAAGGGCCTCGGTATTGGGGGCGAGGATCCTCGCGAGTTCGTTGTTGAGCGTACCTGCGTTGGTGAGGTTGTGGGATTCGTCGATGACGACGGCGTCCCATCGGATCTTCTGCAGGTGCGCCTTGTAGCGGGCTGACTTCAGGGTGTCGATCGAGATGATGGCGCGCTTGAAATACGTAAATGGGTTGCGCGTAGCCGGAAGGGTCTGGCGGACCTTTTGGATGCCAGCAGAGTCGAGGCGGACGAACGGGAGGGCGAAGCGGCACCAGAGCTCGTGCTGCATCTGTTCCAGGACGTGCCTGGGCGTGACGACCAGGACTCGTTCTGCCCTTCCGCGCCGGGCCAGCTCGCTCAGAATCATGCCGATTTCAAGGGTCTTGCCGAGGCCGACGGCGTCTGCGATGAGAATTCTGGGACGGACGTTCTGAGGGTCCAGGGCACGGGCGACGGCGATGCGCTGGTATTCGAGCTTGTCAGCGAGCATGCGCGTGGAGACGGTGAGGCCCTCATGGTCCTGCGGAATGGGTGTCTTGCGGAGTGTGGACTCAAGCCACAGACGGGCACGGCGGTAGTTGGGGCTCGCGTCAGCGACCGGGATGGCTTCGGCGGGGTCGACGACTTCGATGTCGTCCAAGCTCTTATAGAAGGCCGCGGTGGTGTCCCGAACAAGCTCGCTGAGTCCGCGGACTCTTATGAGGAGGCCGTCGCCCGTTTGCTCCACGCCTGTAACGAGCCACTCCTCGTCTCGAACGTGAACGACGGAACCTGGTGCGACGTTGAGCTCGACCTGCTCGTTGACTGGAGCTGACACTGATCCTTGCTTTCTTCTGTCCCCATAGCTGCCGGGTAAGGCATAGGCAGCGTTGACCCAAGGGTCAAGACACATCTAACCATCTACATGTGCAAAGGGGAGAAAGCGGGCCATGTCCCTCGCGTTTCAGTTATTGCGCAACGGCAGCGGCTGTGGCATACACATCGGCGGGCATCGGTCGGTGCAGCTTCCAGGTGATGGCAATCGGCCTCTCGCCCGAGTGCTGCACATAGTCCACCTGACCAAGGCAGGTGTAGGGAACAGTCAGTCCGGTCTCGTCGTCCGCTGTGTCCCTGGTGAAGATCAGAACCTTCGAACCATGCGAAGTCCGGTCAAGGTAGCGGCGTCCTGTGGGACTGCTGGGTGAGGTCGCGTTCTGCGACTCCCAGTGGAACAGCTCGGGGCTAATGGCATAGTCCTTGTACATCGTGGTCGCTGAATGCTTCTTGTCGTCCTTGTTCAGGGTGACAAAGAAGGCGTCCGTGGAGGTTGCAGGACACCATGCAACGCCCTCCCGATGCTGGACGTTCTTGCCCTGCTCCAGCGAGCCGTACTGCAATGCCGCCAGGACCTCCTCGCGCCGATATGTGGCATGCGACAGCAGCGGAATGTGCTGCAACCCAGCTCCGAGGCTCTTCGCTGCATGTTTTGACGCGGCCACCCCCAGCTTCACCACCTGGTTTATCTCGCGGCAGACGAACTGGTACCCGCGCAGGTGGTCCAGGCCGTCGTCGTACGTTGTAAACCCGCCGCCGTCATCCCACAGCGTGAAAAAAAGCATGCGCGCGAAAGCTTGCTCGCGCATGCCAAGATCCGCGTAGCGGGGTGCGTCGGGGGCAACCAGCATGGAATAGGCGGCGGCGCGTTCCGGATCGTCCACGTGAATCAGCGCGGCCATACGGCCCAGCAGCTTCCTTTCCTCCGCGTTCGACAGCTCCTCAATCTTCCCGCGGAGTACGGTCTCCAGGGGAGAGAACCCTTCGATCAGCCCTGCCTGGCGGAGGTAGCCGGTCCACGAGTCCCTGGTGGAACGGTAGATCGTCTTCACGTCATTCCCCGACCGCTCCAGATAGGCCTCCAGCTCGGTCTCAGCGTACGAGGCGATGTCCCGGACCAGCTGTGCCCGGTTGAACCGCAGCTGTGCCTTGATGTTGTCCAGCACCACCTTCTGCGCCACCCGGTCCAGCACGATCTGCGAGCCGGACGGCAGGTACGGGAACTCGTCCTCGACAGCCTTCTCCAGTTCTTTTCGGCCGTAACCCGTCAGCGCCCGGTAGCGCAGATCAAAGCGGAACTCACGGCGTTGTTGGCCGATGAAGTCCAGGACCGTCAGCACCGCTTTGCCCTCGGCACGGCGCAGCCCGCGTCCCAGCTGCTGGAGGAAGACCGTGGCACTCTGCGTGGGCCGGAGCAGCAGGATGGTGTCCACCTGCGGCAGGTCCAGCCCTTCGTTGAAGAGGTCGACGGCGAAGATGCAGTTGATCTCCCGCTGCCCCAGGCGCCGCAGGGCTTCCTCGCGGTCAGCATTGTCCGTGGTGCCGTCGACGGCGGTGGACGCAATGCCGGCCCGGTTGAACACCTCGGCCATGTAGCGGGCGTGCTGGACGGAGACGCAGAAGCCGATGGCCCGCATCTGGTCGGTGCTGGTGACCTTGTCCCTGAGTTCGCGGATTACCTTGGCGGCACGCGCATCATTGCCGGTGTATAGGGCGCTGAGCTGGGTGGTGTCGTAGTTGCCGCGCTTCCAGTCCAACTGGCTGAGATCGACGTCGTCAGAGACGCCGAAGTAGTGAAACGGCACCAGCAGGTCGGCGTCCAGGGCGTCCCAGAGGCGCAGTTCACTGGCTGTGCGTCCGTCGAAGAACTGCTTGGCGACGTCGACGCCGTCGCCGCGTTCCGGAGTCGCCGTAAGTCCGAGAAGCTGCTGAGGTTTCAGATGGTTCAGCAGGCGGCGGTACGTGGGCGCCATGGCGTGGTGGAACTCATCGATGACGACGACGTCGAAGAAGTCCGGCTCCAGCTGCTCGATGCCGAGGGATGACAGCGACTGGACGGACGCGAAGATGTGCTTCCACTCCCGCGGCTTGTGCTCCCCCACATAGAGCTCACCGAAGGCGCCGTCCTGCATGACGTCACGGTAGGTGCGCATCGCCTGCTTGAGAATCTCCTGCCTGTGAGCGACGAAGAGCAGTTTTAGGTCTCCGCCGGCAGCTTCGCTTAGCCGTTTGTAGTCCAGCGCTGCGATGACTGTTTTGCCGGTTCCGGTGGCAGCGACCAGGAGATTGTGGTTGAAGCCCTTGAGGCGCTCTGCTTCCAGATCCTCCAGCATCTCCTCCTGATGGAGGAACGGCTGAACCTCAAGGCCGGTGGCAGCATCCGGGGCGGCGGTTCGTCGGCCACCGTTGCGTTCCAATGCGGCGTCCAGCTTTTCACCGTCGTGCTCCGGGTCGTAGCTCTGGAAAGCCCGCTGCTCCCAGTAGCTGTCGAAGGTGACCTCGAACTTCTGCAGGAGGGCGGGTGTTGCGACGGAACTGAGGCGGACGTTCCATTCAAGCCCGTCCAGGAGTGCGGCCTGGCTCAGGTTGGAGCTGCCGACGTAGGCCGTGTCGAAACCCGTGTTGCGGCGGAACAGCCACGCTTTGGCATGCAACCGAGTTGCCTGCGTTTCATAGCTGATCTTTACCTCTGCCCCGTACCGGTTGACGAGCTCGTCAATGGCGCGGCGTTCGGTGGCACCCATATATGTTGTGGTGATGACCCGGAGCTTGGTGCCGCGCTCCTTGAGCTGCTCAAGGGCAGGCTCCAAGAGCCGCAGGCCCGTCCAGCGGACGAAGGCGCAGAGAAGGTCCACCGTATTGGCGGACTCAATCTCGGCCCGGAGTTCCGCGGCCAGGTTGGGTTCGTCCTTGCTGTTAGTGAGAAGCGCGGAGTCGGACAACCTGGTAGTGGGCCGGCGGAGTTGCCGGCGCTTGAGAGTGTCCGGGCGGTAGAGGGATTGAAGCTGCGCGGGCCCGCTGTCTATTAGCTCGGAAACGTCCAGATCCCGCAATATTTTGTTTGCGAGACGGACCCTGTCGGCCGGCTTGATAGCGGTGAGGGAATGCCGGACGGCATTTGCGATGTGGCGGGCGAGGATGTCCGGGACTTCCTCCTCGCCTATTTCCGCAAATTCCGCCTGGAGCTCGCTCCTGTGATCCAACGCGTTACGAAGAGAACTCGTACTGAGGACCTCATATAGACCCTCATACAGCCTATCGCTCATCTAGCCGCCCCCTCCCTACAGTAGTCATGGCATTTAGGTGTAATCTCCAGTGTCCAGGGACTGCTTGGTGAGTGACGGGCGGGAGTCCACTAAGAAGCGATATCCTCCGAAAGCTGGTGGTTTTTGCGATCACGGTTCCAGGCGACGCCATCTGCATCCACAAAGCAGATGCTCACCGAGCATTCACCTTTTTCGAAAACATACTCAGAAATTTCCATTTCGCGAAATCCTTCGAGGGGCGGCAATAGGGACTGAGGCCATCGCACTAAAATTTCGCCCTCTTCCGAGTACACGTCGATTTCAACCGAAAAAACGGGTGTCCCCGATGGATTCACGACGCGGAGCATTTTTCGCTGCGAACCGCTACCGAAAGAGCTGCCTGTAAAGGGGGCAGTACTCTCGATACTTTCAATCCATGCAACGATTTGAGAGGCTTGCCGACGTCGGTCGAAGGTATTCCGCTTACGCGTTTCCCGCTGTTGAGACCGCAGTGTTTTGAGAGCGAGGAGAGCGGCGGCACCGGCAAAAGCGGCACCTATTCCTGTTGGCCAATCGCCCGGCGTCAGACTGCTGATGAGCGCCGCAACCGACCCCAGCCATTCCAGAAAGATCCCGATGAAATCAGGCATGTGCCACACCAGCGCCAACTTCATCGAACCAAGAACGACTTGCAGAAGCTTTCAAAGCATAGGTATCGAAAGATTCAGCGTTGAAAGCAAGAGCATTGCTGATATAGGAACGCTCAGAGAGCATGTCAAAAAGTTCATTCACGAGATATTCGGACGAAAGCAAGTCCCACAAATGCATATTTGTTACGCTGGCATTCAAGACAGCACTTGGATGACGGCACCAGGGTTGTATCCTACTCAAAATGAAGTCCGCACCTAACTGGTGGTCGACGCGAAGACCGATAAAGTTCACCAAATATGCCCGATAAATCTGCGCTAAGGATGCCAGGTGAGTCGCGCTCTTCAACGTCTTTGTTCTAGCACGCTTATTGGCTTTCGACCTAACCGGCGCCGATAACATCAGTATTCCTTGTTTATCGACCAACAAGTACTCTTCCGAAGACTTGTAGTTGAACTGCTCGGACTTCATGAAGAGCTTTTGGACTAACTCGTCGCGAACGGCACCAGAACTCATGCTCCGGATCAATATCTTGGTAAGCGGCTGTCTAAACTGTTCTTGCCATGAGGGAAAATGCTCTGACTCAATATCTTGTATGTCGAGGATAGGGAAATGATCGTACTTCAGGCTGCCGGCCTGCATACTTTCACCACCAGTCAGTAAACTGACTACCTGGATCAACAGCTCGTTCAGCATTGTGTTATCTCGGAAGTTTAAGATCTCCGGGTTGGCGGCCAGCTCTCGAAGGGAGTGAGGTATGGGCCCCACGGTCTTGAACGAAAAGCTTATGATTCTGGGCTGGAATACCAGTACCGAGAACATGATCTGCATCCGCGACCCGTCGGCCATCACAATGTTATATGGAAACCTGGGGTTATTTCCGACGAGCTTTAAGTCGGAAAATCTTCTCTTGATCTCTACATGCAATTTTTGGGTCGGGTTGAGCCTTGTACCGATGTAGCACAGCAGCGATGGGACTTTTAGCGATGTATAAGGCGAGCCTGTGATCTCAGGCTTGAAATACGTTGAGTGGCCTATATCCAGGTCAGCATCGTGCGCGTATACCACTGACCAACTTAGATACGTTTTCAACTTCCGCCCCACTCTTTAGGTATGGAGTGCGGGCATTGAACCCGCCCGCCGGCAAGCCGGGGTGCCCTCTGCCCACGGGCATCGGCGAACTCCATGTGAGGATCGTACCAATCGAACTGGAGGACTCGGTGGAATTCGAGCGTGTCACCAGTATCACAAAGCGTGCATCCTTCATCGATTGCCTCTGGCACTACGGCGGGGTGCGGTATTGGGGCCTTCCCCGCGGCAGGGAGTCGAAAGATCTCGAACAACGCGGACTCCTTGCCCGCAACGAGCGCCCCTTAGCCGCACTCCAATCTAACCAGCAGAGCCGGCGCAACCTTGGCCGTTTGAGCCGGTTGCCACAGCTTCAGGAAAATGACGACATTAAGTTGCCGGCCGTAGAGGTACTGCAGCTATGCACCAACAGCTTTTTCATTCGACCTTGTCTTCATCCAGGACGGACCGGCGTAACCCATCTGGACCAATCACCACGTCACCGTGAGCAAGTTCCATACAACGCGAAAAATGTTCGCCGAGGGCCTTGACCACCTTTGAGGACAACGGAGGGATATCGGCTTGAACACCACCAGGCAGTTTCCCATGAGTCCATACGAAGGGTTGACCAAACGTTCCATCGGGTCGAGAGTGGGAGGAGCCACTCGAGGTCGCACAATTGGCGGTGGCTTCCTTACACCATTTAGCATTTGGGGGTTTTGATGGTTAATGTTTCGTCCAAGAGGGACTTTGACTACCTAGGGGAGCTCCTCCAGGGAATGGAAGCGCAGTATCCAAGAACCGAGGTCTGGGAGGGCAGCCCATTTAAGTGGGTTCTCACCCAGCCTCCAGCAACGAAGGGCTCTATCGCGCGCCAACTGATTTCTTCTTGGGCAGCCTTATACGGGGCGTTCACACGGCAGGTCTCAGTAGACAACCAAATTTATCTGGAATTGGATGGCGCCCTTATACAGGTCAAATTCTCCATGCTGTGGGACACAGGCTATTACCGCTTCCAGCAGATAAGGAAAGGCGACTACGACTATTGCCTGTGCTTCGGCCTGGCACCCTTTGATATGCACGCTTGGCTGATTCCGAAAGATGTTTTGGACACACACGTCATAGGGACTAAGGGGCAACACACAGGAGCAGGTTCGGGTGAGACATGGTGGCTCGAAGTGCGACCCGGCGGCGGGGATCCTTGGCTTTGGGACTGCGGCGGCCAACTAAGCGACGTCGCGCGGCAGTTGAAGTTTATGGCTGGACGAAATTGAGGCCGGTGCTTCAATAGGGGGACCACACTACGAGACAAATGATGGCCGCTTCCTGAGCGTGGCTTCGCTGTCAGGATAAAAGACCGCTCGGCGTTACCGGTCTCGGGTTGTTGACTACACGCTTCAAGAATTGAGGGGCAGCATGGCCAAAGCCAGGCGGCCCCTCAACATGAACGAAACCGATAAGCAGTCAAAGCCGCCTGAATTAGCCGATGAGCGCCGGCTGCTTGTCGCCGTCCAAAGATTCAACACCCGGCCGAGCATCCCGCTTACGGTGGTTCAACCAGCACCCCACTGCAAGAACCGCCACGAGACCGAAAGTGCTCAGCAGCTGCGGACGGGAATCCTCGCCGATGAAGCCGACCGTGAAGATCGCCGCCAGGATGACCAAGCCAAGGGAAGTCAGCCAAGGGAAGCCGGGCATCCGCAGCGGAAGCTGCGTTCCGTCCCGGTCGGCACGGAGACGCAGGGCGAGCTGGGCAAGGATCGCGGACGTCCACACCAGCAGGCAGGTCGAGCCAACAATGTTGAGCAGGACGGGCAGAACCTTCTCCGGGAAGGCCAGTTCCAGCACCACCGTGACAACGCCGAAGGCAACGCTGGCCAGGACCGCAACCACCGGAACGCGGGCCTTGGACACAGAAGCGAGCCAACGCGGCGCTTCACCGCGTTCCGCCAGGGAGTACGCCATTCGTGAGGCTCCATAAAGGTTGGCGTTGAGCGCGGAGAGGAGTGCCGCCACAGCTACCAGCGTGATGGCAGTCGCCGCGCCGGGCATGCCGGCGGCATCCAGCACCGCGGCGAACGGGCTCTTCAGCCCCGCCGAACCGACAGGAACCACAGCAGCGATCACGAAGATGGCGCCGATGTAGAACACCAGGATCCGCCACAGCACTGTCCGGACTGCCTTCTTCACGCTGCGGGCAGGCTCGGCGGTCTCAGCTGCCGCCACGGACACAATTTCCGTGCCGCCAAACGCAAACGCCACCACGAACAGCGCCGTGGCAATGCCGCCAAAGCCACTGGGGGCGAAGCCCGCCCCCATGAAGTTGCCCAGGCCCGGCGACTGCACGCCCGGCAGCCAGCCGAACAGCAGGGCAAAGCCCACCAGCAGGAACCCGACGATCGCCGCCACCTTGAGCAGGGCGAACCAGAACTCGAACTCGCCGAAGTTCTTGACGCTGGTCAGGTTCACGGCGGTGAGCACCACGATGAACACGAACGCCATCAGCCACACCGGCAGGGCCGGGAAGATGGTGGCCAGGAGGCCTGCCGCACCGAGCGCTTCGGCGGCGATGACCACCACCAGCTGCAGCCACCACAGCCATCCGACGGTGGCGCCGGCCACCGGCCCGTAGGCCTTGGCGGTGTAGACCGAGAAGGCGCCGCTGTCCGGGTTGGCCGCAGCCATCTCTCCTAGCGCCCACATCACCAGGATGATGAGGGTGCCGGCCACGAGATAGGAGATCAGCACCGCCGGGCCGGCGGCCTGGATGCCCGCGCCGGAGCCGATGAACAGGCCCGCGCCGATGGCACTGCCCAGGCCCATCATGGTGAGCTGGCGGGGTTTGAGGGCTGCGCCGAGTGGGCGGGCAGACGTCTTTGTCTGTTGTTCCATGGGGATTCCTCTTAGTTGTAGGTCGAACTGTTGGGGATAAAACTTCAGGCCGCGTGGGCTTCGAGGAGCCGGAGCACGCGGTTGTTGGAGTCGGGATCAGCAACGGTGATCCGCACGCCGTCGCCCTGGTAGGCGCGGACCAGGATGCCCGCGTGGTCGAAGGCGTCCACCAGCTTCGCCAGGAGCTGGCCGTCGGCGCGGATCCACAGGAAATTGCCCTGGCTCGGCTGCAGCCTCCAACCCTGGGCTGCCAGCTCCTTAGCCATCCGGGCGCGCTCCTGCCTGACGGCGGCCACCCGGGTTTCCATCTCCTCCCCCGCGTCCAGCGACGCGATGGCCGCCTTCTGCGCCAGCGCGCTCACCGAGAACGGCAGGGCGGTGCGGCGCAACCCCTCGGCGATTGCCGCCGTCGCAATGGCGTACCCG
Source organism: Pseudarthrobacter sp. Pseusp20 (assembly GCF_059492155.1). Lineage (NCBI taxonomy): Bacteria > Bacillati > Actinomycetota > Actinomycetes > Micrococcales > Micrococcaceae > Pseudarthrobacter > Pseudarthrobacter sp. Pseusp20. Next base: position 1,354,121 of record NZ_CP168521.1, on the reverse strand, counting down.
ACGCGCAGTCCGGCGAGCCCGTAGGCCTTGGAGAAGGTGCGCAGGATGCAGACGTTCGGGTACCGGCGGTAGAGCGCCAGGGAGTCGGGGCCGGCGTCGGCGTACTCCACGTAGGCCTCGTCGATCACTACCAGGACGCTGGAGGGCACGGACTGCAGGAAGGCCTCGAGGCGGTCGTGGCTGATCGGCACTCCGGTGGGGTTGTTGGGGGTGCAAAGCAGGATCAACTTGGTGCGGTCGGTGACGGCGGCGGCCATGGCGTCCAGGTCGTGGCCCTCGGCGTCGTCCAGCGGGATGCGGACCGCACGGGCGCCGGCCAGCTCCACCAGGATGGGGTACGCCTCGAAGGAGCGCCACGCGAACACCACCTCATCCCCGGCGTCGCACAGTCCGGTGATGATCTGCTGCAGGACGCCCACGCTGCCGGGCCCCACTGCCACCTCCTCCGCGGTGACGCCCAGGTGCCGGGCCAGCCGTTCGCGGAGCTCGACGGCGGCCATGTCCGGGTAGCGGTTCATCCTGCCGGCCGCCTCGGCCACCGCAGCAATGGTGGCGGGCAGGGGGTCGTAATGGCTTTCGTTGCTGGCGAGGGCGGCGATGTCGGCACCGAGGCTGCGGCGCCCCGGGACGTAGGACGGAAGCCCGGTCACCGCGCCGCGCAAGGTGGGCAACGCAGTTTCGGGGGCGGCCACGAGCTGATCACTGGTCATGAAGTCCGATCATGGAAGTGACCCGGACCACAATGCAAGGTAGGCTCCGGTGCTTGGGACTTCTGCTCAACTTCTAGTACTTCTGGTGAAAATATGACCATCGCAAACTCTCGCACCCTTGATTCCCTGGACGGCCGGATCATCCTTGCCCTGGACAAGGACCCCGAAGCCAGCGCCCTGGCACTCTCCCGGACCCTCGGCGTCGCCCGCAACACCGTCCACGCCCGGCTGGCACGGCTGGAGCGCAGCGGCGCGCTCCGCTCCTTCAGCCGCAGGCTGGACCCCGCCGCGCTCGGCTACGAGCTGATGGCCTTCCTTTCGCTGTCCATCAGCCAGACGCGGACCGGCTCGGTGGAGAACGGGCTCGCCGCCATCCCGGAGGTCATCGAGGTGCACGCCACCACCGGCGACGCGGACCTCATGGCCAAGGTGGTTGCGCGCGGTACCGCCGACCTCTACCGCATCACCAACGAGATCCTGGAGATCGAAGGGATCGAGCGGACCAGCACAGCCATCTCCATTCTGGAGCTCATGCCGCCCCGCTACGACGGCCTCATCAGCCGGCTGTCCGAGCAGGAAGCGCGGCCGGCGGACTGACCGCATCCGGTGGCGTACGCCGCTGTGGCCTCCCCGGCGGGAGGGGCAAGCCGCTACCCTCGCCTCCGCGTGCCGGTGAGAGCATACTGAACGCATGCCAACCTTCCGGCTGTCCACGTTTGCAGCAGCGCCGCCGGAGCGTGTCTTCGCCACCTGGACCGATGCCGACAGGTTCCATGAGTGGATCGGCGGCGTCACCGGCGTCACCGACCGCGTTGGCCCTGCCGGTGAGGCCGGCAGCCGCTACACGGTGCAGTTCGGGCGGATGATGAGCCGCACCGAAGTCCTCGAGGCCGAGCGGCCCCGCCACATCCGCACCCGCTTCGGCAACGCCATCCTGAAGGGCGAGTCGGACGTGACCTTCACCCCCGATGGCGTGGGCACCCGCATTGACCAGGTGTTCACGACCCGCGGGTTCGTGTCCGCGATTTTCGGCTGGATCTTCGCGACGGGCTCGTACCGGGGCAGCTTCAAGGGTGAGTTGGAGACGTTCCGGGCACTCGTTGAGCGGGAGGCGTGATACGCACCACAGGTGGGCGTATTGTCACTTTCCAGCACTCCTGCTGCCAAAAATCCCAGCTGCATCGCGCGGTATTGCAAACGTGAGATGCAGGCCACACGATGCCTGCATGACTTCACTTACCGTCTCCCGCCGCGTGGCGCAGGTTCTCAGCAGCTATGTCAGCGACGTCTTCGGCGTTATGGGCAACGGCAACGTCTACTTCCTGGACGCCGCCGAGCAGCAGGGCCTCCGCTTCACCGCCGTCCGGCACGAGGGCGCCGCCATCGCCGCTGCCGACGCCTACTACCGCACCTCGGGACGGCTCGCCGCGGGCACCACCACCTACGGCCCCGGCTACACCAACGCGCTCACCGCCCTCGCCGAGGCGGTTCAGGCGCAGATCCCGGTGGTGCTGGTCACCGGCGACGCCCCCACCACCGGCGCCCGGCCCTGGGACGTGGACCAGGCGGCCATCGCCGCAGGCCTAGGCGCGGCCACCTTCACCGTCACCCGCGACGCCGCGGGCGCCATCACCCGGCAGGCGGTGGAGTACGCACTCACCCGGCGCACCGCCGTCGTCCTGGCCATCCCGTACGACCTCGCCGCGCTCGAGACCGGGGACGAGGACCTTCCGGAGCCGGCGGCACCACAGGTGACGGACGACGTCGACGGCGGCCTTGGGCAGATTGCGCGCTTTCTCGCCGGTGCCAGGCGGCCGCTGATCCTGGCCGGCCGAGGCGCGCACCTGGCCGGAGCCGGCCCGGAGCTCCGTCAACTCGCCGATCGGCTCGGCGCACTGACCGCCGGAACCGCCCTGGCCCTCAACCTCCTCAATGGCGAGGGGTACCTGGGCGTTGCCGGCGGTTTCGGCACCGACACCTCGGCCGGGCTCATGGGCGAGGCCGATGTGGTCCTGGTGGCCGGCGCCAGCCTCAGCCCGTTCACCATGCGGTTCGGGCACCTGCTGGGCCCGGACAGCACCGTCATCCAGATCGACACCGCCCTGCAGCCGACCAACCCGCGGGTGGACCTGTTCGTTCAGGCAGATGCGAAGGTTGCTGCTGCGCGGCTGTTGTCCTTGCTGGACGGCGAGGCTGCTGTGGCTGGTTGGCGCGCGGAAGCTTCTCGTCGCCTGGCTGCGGGGCCGGGGCATGATTTGGGTTCGGCCGAGACTGAGGATGGCCGGCTGGACCCGCGCGCCCTCGCCACCGCCCTTGACGCTGTGCTGCCGGAGCGCCGGACGGTGGTCCAGGACGGCGGCCACTTCATCGGCTGGGCGCCCATGTACTGGAACATCCCGCGGCCGCAGGACCTGGTGATGGTGGGCACCGCTTACCAGACCATCGGGCTGGGACTGGCGAGCGCCGTCGGGGCCGCCCATGCGCTGGAGGACGGCCGCACCCTTGTGCTGGCCTCCGGCGACGGCGGTTTCCTGATGGGCCTGTCGGATCTTGAATCGCTTATCGGTGCAGCTCGCAGCGCCATCGTGGTGATCTACAACGACGCCGCCTACGGGGCCGAGATCCACCAATACGGCTCGCAGGGCCTGACGGAGAAGCCGATGCTGATCCCGGAAGTGGACTTCAGCGGGGTTGCAAGGGCGCTGGGTGCCGAGTCTGCGGTTATCCGTTCGCTTGGTGACCTGTCCACGCTGCAGGACTGGATCGACGCCGGCGCGAAGGGAACGTTCGTGGCCGACTGCCGGATCACCTCCAGCATCCGGGCGCCCTGGCTGACCGAGTGGATGAACGCGACGAGGGCTGCGAAGGCAGCTGTGGCGGGATAGCCAGGTTGGCCTATCCGCAGAGCCTCGCTACTCCGTCTTGGGGCTGGCCTTCCTTGTTCATGATGGACTCGTCCCGGTCAAACTCCGGCGAATTCTGCAAAATTACATCAAGATCTTTGCAAGATTTCGCAAGGAAAGACCACTTATCGCTACAGCATTAAGACAAGATTCATTGGTTTCAGGAGCTGACCCGCAGAAATATGGTCGAAACTCACACTGGATTAACAATTTTCAATTTGGAAGTCATGAATGCGGAAATCCAACTATTCTGACATCATCATGACATGACTACACCAGAGCTTCCGGGGGCGAGCTCTCAGCAGACTGCGCCCCACCAGCAACCGCAATTTCCTCCTATGCCGCCGAACTACGGTCCACAAGGCGCTTCAGGCCCTCAAGAATACGCGAAGGCAAAAAGCAGCGAAATGTCATCGGGCTCGTCGCACTTATTGCCGCAATTGTCGGTTTCATCTTTGCGTGCATCCCCGGCGCTCTCATTATCGGTTGGGTCTTGCTGCCCATTGCGTTCATCCTGGCAATTGTTTCCCTCTTCTTGAAAGACAAAGCCAAGGGAATGGGCATCACAGCCCTGATCTTGTCGATCGTGGGAACCATCGTCGGCTTTGCTGTTTTCTTCTCCGTTGTCGCATCGTCGGCCAAGGACGCCTTCGGCGGAGGCGACACTAAAGTTTCGGCACCTAACGCTGAAGCAGGTAGCGCTGCTCCAGCAGCAGCACAGCCCGCCGCCAAGACCGGAACACGTGAAAATCCTTCTCCAATCGGCTCGGTCGTGGAGTCAAAGGATTGGCGGGTAGTGATTAACTCGGTCAGGCTTGCTGCTTCGGATGCAGTTGTCGCGGCTAACCAATTCAACAAACCCCCGGTCGCCGGCACCGAGTACATCTTGGTGAATTACTCTGCAACTTATCTCGGCGATGAGGCAAATGGGCAGATGCCTGCTTTTGTCTCGGTCGACTACGTCACCCCCGATGGAAAAACCGTCAATCGACTCGATAACAGTGCCGTTGCACCCGAGCATATCGACACTACGAGCACCCTTTACAAGGGGGGCACTGCAACAGGCAATATCGCCATTCAAGTACCAACAGCCACAGCTGGCCAAGGTGTTCTCGCCGTCCGGCCGGGCATGATCGCCGACAAGGTCTTCGTCGCCGTCAAATAGCTTCGTCCACAATAAAGCAAGGCCTCCGGCAGTCGCCGGAGGCCTTGCTTTATTGTTGGGCATGACTTGGGACCATGCTCGTCTGGCCTGCGGGCGACACCGGTTGGTGCAAAAGCACGCAGTGACAGTCACGTCCGCCGTGAAGCACCACGCCCCCACCGCCTGCGGCCGGCCTGGGACGTGGACCAAACCGCTATCGCCGCGGGCCATGCGTTGGGGCCGACTCGGCTGTCATCCGCTCATTGAGTGACCTGTGCGCGCTGCAGGACTGGATCGACGCCGGCGCCAAGGGCACCTTCGTGGCCGAGTGCCGGATCACGTCCAGCATCCGGGCGCCGTGGCTGACCGAGTGGATGAACGCCACGCGGGCAGCGAAGGCGGCGGTGGCGGGGTAAGACCTATCGGTAACGGAAGACCAGCAGCTTTGTCAGTCACCCGGCATAGGATTCCTTGCATGAGGATTGCCGTTGCAGGGGGAACCGGGACAGTGGGCCGCCACGTTGTGGCTATCGCCAGCGAGCGCGGACACCACGTGGTCAGTCTCAGCCGGGCCGAAGGGGTGGACCTCATCACCGGGCGCGGCCTCGACCAGGCACTCCAGGACGTCGACACCGTCATCGACGTCTCCGGCATCCAGGTCCTGTCCACCAAGAAAGCCGTGGATTTCTTCACCAACGCCACCCAGAACCTGCTGGCTGCCGGGAAGAAGGCCGGCGTAAAGCACCATGTGGTGCTGTCCATTGTGGGCATCGATAAGGCCAACTCGGGACTGTACGCCGGGAAGCTGGTGCAGGAGGACGAAGTCAGGCACGGCGGCATTCCCTGGACCATCCTCCGGTCCACCCAGTTCCACGAGTTCGTACCGATGTCCATCAAGGCCGCCTCAGTGGGCCCGCTGGTCTTCGTGCCCACGATGGTCACCCAGCCGGTGGCAGCAAAGGAGGTGGCCGCAGCCTTGGTAGATGCGGCCGAGTCCGGGCCGAAGGGACGCATTCCGGACCTCGGCGGCCCGCGGACCGAACACCTGAAGGGCCTGGTGGCGGCCTATCTGGCCAAGACGCGGCAGAAAAAACTGATCGTTCCGCTCCGGGTGCCCGGCCCCATGGGCAAGGCCATGCGCAACGGCGGGCTTATCCCGCCGCCGGGTTCCGCCGTCGGACGCCAAACGTTTCAGGAGTGGCTCGACGCCATCGGCGCCGCGTAAAAGCCGATGCTAAATGGGGCAACTGCCCCATGCCGCTGCTGCGGCCCGGTCATAGTCTCGCCTCATAGAGAAAAGGAGGCGGCCATGACCATCTACCAGCCGCAGTCATCAGCAGAGGCAACACCCAAACTTGCCGACCTTCCCGAGGACGCCGCCGAGCACTTCGCCGGCTACGCCGTCCTGGGGCTGCCTTTCACCAGCGGCCACTACCTGGCATTCCGGGATTTCCCGGTGAGCTCCGTCGGCCCCGGCTACCGCTCCGTCTGGCACCGCACGCCCGGCGGCGAGTGGACCATCTACGCCAACACCGCGCCCGAGTTCAGCTGCGCCCGCTACTTCGGGGCGGCCGTCCACCATACGGTGGAGACCGACGTCGACATCCAGTGGAGCGGGCCCTTCACCGCCGTGATCACGGTCCCGGGAGTCCTCGACTGGGACCTGCAGCTGGGCACCTCCGCGGCCACCACAATGCTGACCGCCATGGCCGTGCGGATGCCGGAAAGCCTGTGGCGGAACGAGCTGGTGCTCCGGGCCATGGGGGCATTCGCCGGCCCGCTGCTCGGCGCGGGCAGGATGAAAGTATCAGGCGTTGTGCCCAATGGCCAGACGTTCCAGGCCCAGCCGCGGCAGCTGTGGCTCGTGACGGATTCCCAGGCCACCATCCGGGATGAGGATGCCGGAGTTCCGGGCCCACTGCCGGTCCAGGACCACCTGGCGGACTTCTGGCTTCCACAGCGTGGACTGTTCGGAGCGCAGGTGGGCGTCAGGTTCCCGTCCACCGCACAATCCGCCGGACCAGGCCCCGTCCAGGCACGGACCGGGAAGAACCAGACGGCATAAGAGCCGCACGCGTGGTCCCTACTGCCGTGGCCGGCGGCTTCCTAGAATGGCAGGTGTGATGCAGTCACCGGCTGCGCCCCGGCGCAGCGAAGTCCTGGCCGCGCTGTCGCTCGCCATCGACCTGGGGCTGGGGCAACCGATGGAGCACATGCTGCGTGCGTCCCTGCTGGCGTTGCGGATCGCCGGGGCTGCGGGCGTGGACGACGCAGGCCAGGGCAGGATCTACTACGCCAACCAGCTGGCCTGGATCGGCTGCCACGCGGATTCCTTTGAACTCGCCGCGCTGTTCACGGACGACATCGCCTTCCGCGCCGACTATTACGACCGAGACCAGCATGGCCTGCCCATGTACGCCGGCATGTTCAGCCACGCCGGCGCCGGCCTCCCGCCGCTGGCCCGCGTTGCCCGCTGGACGCGTTTCGCGGCGACCGGCAGCGGGGCGGTGCGGACCATGATTGCCTCGCACTGCGTCTCGGCCGGGGTGTTGGCCAGCAGTGTAGGGCTCGACGACGGCGTGGCAGGACTGCTCACCCACACCTTTGAGCGGTGGGACGGCAAGGGCCTCCCGGAGGGGGTGGCGGGGGCGGACATTCCACTGGAGATGCGGATCATGCACCTGGCGGATACGGCCGAGGTCTTCCTGCGGAGGGAAGGAGTGGCCGGCGCGGTGGCCATGGTGCGGGCCCGCCGCGGCAGCCAGTTCGATCCCGCACTGGCCGGGCTGTTCATCGACCAGGCCCAGGCACTCACCGAAGGACTCCTCGATGTCGACTGCTGGCAGGCGGCCCTTGACCTGGCTCCCACTGACGCTCCCCTGTCGGGCAGCCAGCTGGATACAGTGCTGCGCGCCATCGGCGACTTTGCAGACCTCAAGTCCCCCTACACGGCCGGACACTCCCGCGCGGTGGCGGCCCTGGCGGCCGCCGCGGGCGAGGAGCATGGGCTGCCGGCGGACGACGTCACGGAGCTCCGCCGCGCAGGCTGGGTGCACGACCTGGGCCGCCTGGGGGTGTCCAACCAGGTGTGGGACAAGAAGGAGCCCCTCTCAGCGCTGGACCTGGAACGTATCCGCATGCACCCGTTCCTGGGCGAACGGATCCTCAGCCGCGTTCCCGGGCTGAAGGGCGAGACGGCCCTCACCGGCACACACCACGAGCGGCTGGACGGGTCCGGCTATCCACGAGGGATCGGCGGAAACGAGCTGGGGATCAAGCAGCGGATCCTGGCGGCAGCTGACTCTTACCATGCCTCCGTGGAGCCACGCCCGCACCGGCCCGCTCTGACGCCGGTCGATGCGGCCGCCCGTCTCCGGCAGGAAGTTTCAGCCGGGAGGCTCGCCGCCGGAGCAGTGGAGGCCGTGCTCGTGGCGGCCGGCCAGCAGCCCCGCCGTTCGCATGCCGCCGCGGCTGGGCTCACCCCGCGGGAAGTGGAAATCCTCGGCATGCTCTGCCGCGGCATGACTCCGGCCGAGATCGCGGACAGCCTCTTCCTCTCCCGGAAAACCGTCCGCAACCACGTGGAGCACATCTACACCAAGATCGGTGCAACCAACCGGGTGGGGGCCACCTTGTTCGCGATCAGGAACGGCCTGACCGATTACGGGACGGCACCCAATTAGCGCAGGGCCGCGCCGTGCCCGCCTCGTGGGGCACATCCCTTGGTGCTAGCGGCTGACAAGCCGCCACAATGATGTGACCTCGGCCGAGCGCGCCGCGAACAGGGGATCGTCGCGGTCCGAAGCTTTCGGATGCGTTGGCTTGGTGTCGAGCCGCTCCGTCACCTTCAGCCCGGCGGCTTCGACGGCGGCCAGCAGGTCCTCGCGCGAGCGGAGGCCGAGGTGCTCGGCCAGGTCGGACAGGACCAGCCAGCCCTCACCGCCCGGCTCCAGATGGCCGGGGAGTTCGTTCAGGAAGCGGAACAGCATCCTGCTCCCGGGGTCGTAGACGGCGCTGTCCAGGCTGGAATGCGGTGTGGCCGGAATCCAGGGCGGGTTGCACACGATCAGCGGTACCCGTCCGGGCGGGAACATGTCGGTCAGGACCGCCTCCGCGCGGTCCTGGACCCCTAGGTTCCGGAAATTCTCCGCGGCGCAGGCGATGGCACGCGGCTCGTTGTCGGTCGCGATCACGCGGCGGACGCCACGGCGCGCGAGGACGGCGGCGAGCACGCCGGTTCCGGTTCCGACGTCGAACGCCAGCGTATCGGAGGGCAGTGCAGCGGCCGCCACCAGGTCCACATACTCGCTGCGGGTGGGGAAGAACGTGCCGTAGTGCGGGTGGACGCGGTCCTGCAGGGCCTCGACGTAGACGCCGGTCCGGCGCCATTCGTGGGCGCCGATTGCCCCGACAAGCTCATGCAGGGACACCACGGACGCTTCGCCGATGTCTCCGTACGCCTCCACGGCGGCTTCCCGGATGTCCGGTGCGCGACGCAGCGGCACCACGGCGCCCGGGGCAAGGGGAATCAGCAGCAGGCCCAGAATGCGTGCACGGTGCGAGGCGGACTGCCGGTGCCGGTAGAACTGCTCGGCAGGGGTTCCCCTGGACTTCTTTCCGGTACCTATCCGGCGGTCCAGGGCGTTGAGGATCTGCCGGGCGTTGTGGAAGTCGCCGTGCCAGAGCATCGCGGTCCCCTGTGATGCCATGCGGTACGCAGCATCGGCTGTGAGGGAGTCGTCCACCACTTCCACGCGCCCCGGCGCCGCCCTGCCATTGGCCGAGCGCCACCGCGCGGTCATGCCGGCGCCAGCCTCAACCCAGTTCACGTACTCATCCACCGCGGCAGTGCGCGAAGGTTTGGGGACGGCGAGAGGGATTCCCGCGGAAGCTGGGGTGTCAGTAGGGATGAAGATCCATTCCAAGATATTGGGCAATCGGATCCTGACGATTGCAGCGGCGGTTCGATGACGTCCAAAGCGGAGGGCCAGGATTCCAGACCGACATCCGGCAGTAAACCGGGCATGGTCGATGGGGCGCTGAAGCCCTTGAACCTAAATGTCAGGATACAGGAGCGGCACGGGTTGCCTCTGTACAGAAATAGTCTGTGCATAGATAATCTTCGTATAGACCATCTGCCGAGGAGGCCACCATGTGGGAATACGAGAACAGCATTGAAACCAGTGCCACGCCTGAGTCCATCTGGCGGCTGTGGTCCGACGTCGAGAACTGGGGCGCCTGGAACGGGGAGATCGAGAAGATCGAGATCAACGGCCCGTTCGCCGCTGGCTCGCAGATCCTGATGACGCCCCCGGGTGACGATCCCATCCCGCTGGTCATCGCCGAAGCTATTGAAAACGAACGGTTCGTGGACGAGGCCCGCTTCGGCGACCTTCTCCTAAGGACCACCCACCGCATCGACACCATCGAACCCAACCGGAACCGGGTGGTGTACCGGATGGAGATCACCGGCGACGGCGCCGACGAAGCCGGCCCGCAGATTGGACCCGGCATCACTGCCGACTGGCCCGAGACCATGGCCGCGCTGGTCAGGATGGCCGGCGGCTGATGCCCCTCAGCCCCGGCGAAAGTCCCGGATTCCTGCTCTGGCACACCACGCTGCGCTGGCAGCGGGACATTGCGGCAGCACTCGCCCCGCTCGACCTGACCCACGTCCAATTCGTGCTGCTCGCCTGCGCCTGGTGGCTCAACAACCAAGGTGAGCACCCGAACCAGCTGGCCCTGGCACGGCAGGCCGGCACCGACGTCAAGATGGCCTCCCAGGTCCTGCGCGCGCTGGAAGCCAAAGGACTCATCGAACGGGAAGTCGATCCGGAGGACACCCGTGCCAAACTGCTGCGCGTCACCGACGCCGGAGCCCAGCTGGCGCCACTCGCAATCGCCGCCGTCGAACTCGCCGACGCGCAGTTCTTCCAGCCTGTGCCCGTCGACGATGCCATATCCCTGCTCCGCCGCCTGGCCCATCCCGAGTTTGGAGCGCCCACGACGGCGGCCAAGGAAAGCCGTTCCAAGCACACTTGATGAAGCCGCGGTTACTTCCTCTTCGTCAGGGCAGATACACGGTCAGGTCCCGCTGCAAAATCAGGCATGCCAGGCAATGGCGTTTTGAACAAAGACGGCAATGCGTTGTACCGAAGCATCACCGGATGGATGGCCAGCTGAATAAGTAGCAGCCGCTTCCCGGACGCAGCCGTCCAGTTCCGGCCAGGAGATCCAACAGAAAACCTCCGGTAGGCGGGCCATCAGCTCGGATTCAGACGGAAGGGATACGTCGGCGACACGTTCCAGCACGGGGCCGAGGAAGCGGCCTACGGCTTCGGCTAGCTCAAGTTGCCCAAGGCCTTTGACCCGAACCGGCGGGGCTGCACCCAAAAGAAAAAGCACAGGAGCAGCGGGCCCGGTTTTGGACATTAGGGTGATGTATTCGCGTGCCAATTGTTCGGGCTGAAAACTGCCGTACCTGATGCGTTTGGCTTCAACCAATGTGTACGTGCTTGGAGTCTCAAAGATTGCGTCCGGCTGGACTGTCAATTGGGCTTTGCCGCCACCCGCACCGAGATTGAAGTCGCCGGGAAGAAAATGCATCTGCAAATTCTCGGCCTCTGCTGCAAGCTTGTTGCGGGCATCATCGGCTCCATGGGCAGACCTCAGGATGCTTCCCAGGAAGTGGGTCCTGGGAAGGAAGTCGAGGCCCACCAGCACTTCTGCCGTAAGGACATTCTCACGCCCCTGGCCGCCGGCTCTATAGTCACGTGCTTTCTCCCATGAGATTTCTTCCAGGAGCTTTCCCACGATTGAACTGGAGGCGGTGGTTGCAATTTCCAAAGGTTCTCCTTCGACACAGCGCGACGGCGTTTGTCGCGACAGTAGCCCAATTGTCGCGGACCGAATGGGAACACGCAGGCAAGGGCAAAGGTGCTACTCCCGGAACTCAATTCCGGGGTGCTCCCGACGATCCATGGCACGGGCCTTGAATTTCCCGGAGGTACCACTCGTGAGAGGCTTGGAGAAACTCACATTGGGGGACACTGTGGATATTGCGTGGATGCTGTTGAATGCGGCGGTAATGGTTGTGCCTGTGGCACTTGGCGCAACTCTTTTGTATTGGATCATCCGGCTGGGCGTGAAGCATGGCCTGAGGTCGTACTACGCGCAGAGCAACCAGAAGCCGGACGCTGTCAGCCCGGCGCATCAGCCGGAGCGCTTGGGCTAGTCCAGCGCCCACACCTCGGCGCCGTCAGCCCCGCTGACCTTCCGGCGGCGGCGCAGCACCACAACAAGCAAGGCGGCGCCGCCCAGGAAAAAGGCGCCCGCTCCGGCGGCGACGGCCGGAAGTGCCACATCGAAGGATCCCTGGGCGATGTCGGCACCTTCCGACCCGGCACCATCTGATGCGCCGCCGTCGGCTGCTGCTGCTGCTGGCTCTCCCCCGCCCGTGGTGGGCGCCGCTCCGGTGGCCGGTCCGCCGTCGAGCACTGTCAGTGACCTGCTTTTCCTGTTGACAACCACCACGGGCCCGTCGCTCCGCTGCACCATCCGGGCGGGATCGTCCCCGGTGGCGATGGTATGCGCGGCAGTCGCCGCCCCGGCGGGGATGACGGAGACGGTGTCGTCCAGGCTGTTGGTCACGTAGACGGTCCCGTCGGCAGCGGCCAGCACCTCCTGCGGCGCAGTGCCCACGGGAATCCGCCGCTCCACGGTTGTGCCGCCGGGCTCGATCACCGCAACATCGTTGGTGAGGATGTTGGCCACATAGACGGTCCCGTCCGGCGCCGCGGCGATCCCGTGCGGCTCGGCCCTGGCACCCACATCAATCGTGTGCGACGGCCACGGCGCACCGCCCGGAACCACGGTGACGGTGCCGGCCAGCTGGTTGGTGGCATAGGCCGTCCCGTCCCTGGCCAGGGCCACCTTCACGGGATACGGCCCGGCCTGGATAATCCGCTGCACCCATGCATCGCCCGGCTTCACCACAGACACCGAGTTCTGGTCCGAATTGACCACGTAGAGCGATCCCTCCGGCCCCACGGCCAACCAGCGCGTGCCGGCCGGAAGCTTCATCACCAGGGAGACTTCGTCCGCGCCCGGCGCCACCACGCCGATTTCTGACTGCGCACCATTGCTCTGCGCCACGTACAGCGTCCCGTCCGGCGTTACGGCCAGCGAGGTGGGGAAGTGCCCGGTGGTGATGGTGCGGGACGGCACCGTCTCCCCCGGCTTGTAGACGCTGACGCCGCCGCCCCAGTTGTAGTCGCTGACGTACAGCGTGCCGTCCGGGCCGGACGCAATACCCAGCGGCTGGCCGACGGCGCCAATCACCTTCGGATCGGCCGCGGACGCGGGGGCGGCTACGACGGCGGATCCCAGCATGAGCGCGGCGCTGGCCAGCAGTGCCATCCCGGCAGAAAAGGCCGCGCCTGCGGCACGGCGGAGCGGCAGATGCATCACGGTGTTCCCCCAAACGTATTGCCGACCCCCGCGGCAATCCTCCGATCCTACCTGCGGTCCACACCGTGGGCGCTCCGCCGGTCGCAGAAGTCTTTGGCACCGCGGAATAGCCCCACCTGCCGTGGTGCGCGTACGCGCACGCCGCCAAAAGGGCGCATAGTTAGAAGATGACAGGTCCTTACACCCGGGGTGACTCCTACAGCAGCGAGGTTTCCCGGAAACACATCAGGCAGGCGCTCGAGAACTACGGGGCAACGGACATCATGTTCAGCCAGCGGGGAAGCCTGGGCGCCGTCGCCTTCAAGGGCGATGGCAGGCAGTTCCGGATCGTCATGCAGTTGCTGCAGTCTGAAGGCGCCCTGGCCATCCGCGGGGACATCGCGGACAGCCGGCTCCACGAAGCGAACGCCAAGGTCCTGGAACGCGTCAACCGCAAATCCTGGCATGCCCTGGCGCTGGCCATCGACGCCAAACTCGGGGCGGCGGCAGCCGGCATTGCCACGCTTGAATCGGAATTCCTGGCGCATGTGGTTCTCCCCGGAAACCACACCGTGCTCGACGAACTCGAGCCCATCATCGACTCCGCCTACCGCTCCGGCCAGCGTCCCTCCTTCGGTCATCCGGCCCTGCCCTAGGGCCCAAGCTGGGTGGAACGCCCAAGCCGGCGGGCCGCCGTCGTAAATTCCCCGACGCCGGCCCACTGCAAAGCTGCAAACCCGCCTATTGTCCCGGGGCCCGGTACGACGGCGTCTTCTTGGCGGCCTCGTCCAGGTCTTCCGCGGTGAGGAGCGGCTTCAGGCGGACGTTGACGTTCCCGGTCGAATTGATCAGCAGCGACAGTGCCGCGGCACTTGCATCGTCCGGCGCCTCGAACACGCCAAGGACGTCATAGTAGCCAAACGCGTAATAGAAGCTCTCCAGCGAGCCGCCCACGGACTTCAAGGCCTCCGCCAGGGCATCACGCCGCTTGGTACCGCCTTCCTGCATCAGCCCCTTGATCCCCTGGCCCACGTACGTTGCTTCAAACAAATACTTCGGCATGGTCTTTCCTCCCTGGCATGTGCATGCGACGGCGCCACGTTCCGCGGATTACGGATGTCCGGCCCCGACAAGGCCGAAAGTATGCCTCCGGCTACAGGCAGTCAATACGCGGGGATACCTAATGGCGGGCGCCGTGGCAACACCGCGATTAGGGGTATGCGGACGCTTCCGGAAGGCCGTTAGGCCCTAGCTGGGTCCCGGCGCCGCGGCACAGGCTGGAACATGTCAATTGCAGGAGGACGGCTCCCGGGACGCAGGCGGGTGTGCCGTCTGAAACGGCCGACGGCGATGCGCGGCAGGGGGACACAGTCATGACCTATGTCAAGGACTTGGGCGACGTGGGCCGGGACGACCTCGGCACAGCCGGCGGCAAGGCGGTGGGCCTCGGCGGCCTCATCCAGGCCGGCCTGCCGGTCCCGCCCGGGTTCGTCCTCACCACCGCCGCCTACTCGGAATTCGTCACCGGGAACAACCTCGATGCGGCCATCCGGGAACTGGCCTCCCTTCCACCCGACGCCTCGCCGGAGGACTACGAACACGCCTCCGGGCAGCTACGGGCCCTGTTCGGCAAAGGCACCATGCCACCGGCCATCAGAACCGAACTCGCGGGCGCCTACCAACGCCTGGGCAGCGGGACGTCCGTGTCGGTGCGTTCCTCCGCCACCGCCGAGGACCTCCCGTCGGCCAGTTTCGCCGGGCAGCAGGAAACCTACCTGAACGTCCGCGGCCAGGACGCCCTGACCCAAGCCGTGACCGACTGCTGGGCCTCCCTCTGGACGGCGCGCGCCATGGCCTACCGCGCCCGCGAAGGTGTGCAGCCCGGGCAGGTGCGGCTCGCCGTGGTCGTCCAGCAGATGGTGGAAGCCGACGCCGCCGGCGTCATGTTCACCGCCAACCCCGCCAACGGCCGGCGCGACCAGACGGCGATCAGCGCCGCATGGGGCCTGGGCGAGGCCGTGGTCAGCGGAACGGTGACCACCGATGACCTGGTGGTTGAGTCCGCCACCGGCAGGATCATCTCGCGGCAGACAGCCGACAAGGAGGTCATGACGGTTCCCGTGGAGAGCGGAACCCGGGAGCAGCCGGTGGCGGAAGCCCGCCGTCGTGCGCCTGTCCTGGATGACGCGGCAGCTGCGGAGCTGGCCCGCTACGGCCAGCGGATCGCGGACCACTTCGGGTCTCCGCAGGACGTCGAATGGGCGCGGGCCGGCGGCCGGTTCTTCCTGCTGCAGTCCCGGCCCATCACCGCCCTTCCCGAACCCGCGGCCGACGTCCCCGAGACCTGGCCCGTGCCCTATCCCAACGGGCTCTACTTCCGGGCGAGCATCGTGGAGCAGATGCCGGACCCGCTCTCCCCGCTCTTCGCCGACCTCATTGACGGCTCGGTGTCCCGCTCGCTGTCCGCCCTGATGAACCAGGCGCTGGGCATCAACTCCCTGCGCGAGGGCGAGGTGCGGTTCCCCACCATCAACGGCTACGCCTATTACTACTACCGCAACTGGGCCATGCTGCGGATGACGGGCCGGACGGTGCCGGCGATGGGGGCGCTGTTCCGCGGCACGGCGCACATGGGCATCGCCGGGTGGCGCGACTATTCGCACCCGCGCTACGAACGGGTGATCAAGGACTGGTCCGTGAAACCCCCCTCGGAGCTCACCGGCGGGCAGTTGCTGGAGGGGGTGCAGGCCCTCCTGGACGCCGGAACCGTGTACTACACGGCCGTGCAGTCCATCATTCCGCTCGCTGCCATGAGCGAGATCTCGTTCCGGACGTTCTATGGCAGGGCCGTCCGGCGCCACGGCGATCCCCCGGCCCAGGCGTTCCTGCTGGGCTTCGACAGCGAACCCATCCGGGCGGAAAAGTCCCTCTACGATCTGGCGGGCTGGGCGCGCAGCGATCCGGCGCTGGCAGCGGCTTTGCTGGAGCGGCCGACGGCGGAGCTCGCCGGGTGCCAGCGCACCGGTGCCGCGCCGGAAGGGGTGGACGACGTCCTGTGGCAGGAATGGCGGCTTGCCTTCAAGGAACACCTGGACCTGTACGGGCATGCCGTCTACAACCTGGACTTCGCCACCCCGGTGCCGGCCGACGACCCGTCCGCCCAGCTGGAGACGGTGAAGTTCTACCTGCGCGGGCAGGGCACGGACCCGCACGAGCGGCAGCGGCAGCTCACCGAACGCCGGGAGGAACTGACCCGGGAGATGGCCGCCCGGCTGGGGCCGCGGCGCCGGGCCCTGTTCCACCGGCTGCTGAAGTGGGCCCAGGAAACGGCACCCGCACGCGAAGACGCGCTGGCCGACGTCGGGCTGGCCTGGCCGCTGATGCGGCGCATGCTGCTGGAACTCGGCCGGCGCCTGGTGGACTCCCACGTGGTCGCGGCGCCGGATGACGTGTTCTGGCTCCGGCACCAGGAGCTGCGGAGCGCCGTCGAATTCGGTCTCGCCGAGCCCGGGGCTCCGGCCGCCGTGGTGATTGCGGGAGCTGCCCGTCCCGTCCGGGCCGCCGCCGTCGAGGATCGCCGGATGCTGTGGCGGGGCCAGGCGAAGGCGAATGCACCGCAGATGCTTCCCGAGAGCAAGTGGATGGAACGGTCTTTCGGGTCGTGGATGCCGGCAGGCTCCCAGCACCAGGCCGGCGACGTGATCAAGGGCGCCGGCGCCAGTTCCGGCAAGGTCACCGCACCGGCGCGCGTCCTGCGCGGACCCGGGGATTTCGGCCAGATGCGGCCCGGCGAGGTGCTGGTGGCCCGCATTACTACTCCCGCGTGGACTCCGCTGTTCGCCATGGCGTCCGCCGTGGTGACCGACGTGGGCGGCCCGCTGAGCCACAGCTCCATCGTGGCCCGCGAGTATGGCATCCCGGCGGTCCTGGGCACCGGGGTGGCGACGCAGCGGCTCAGCAGCGGGCAGCGGATCGCCGTGGATGGCGACGCCGGTACGGTCACCATGGAACGCCCCTGACCGGGCATCGGATGGCAGTCCCGCTGGCAGCCAGAAAATGCCAGGGCTTCCGGCACGTTGGAGCCCGCTATTGGGCGTACACTCAACGTACCCGGGACACCCGTGACTGGACATCCTGTCTCCGACAGTACGTCCCTTGGGTCCCTCCGCCGGGCAGCAGCCGACACTCTCTTCGACTCGCATCCGGCAACTGCCACGAAAGGCACACCATGACAGATCTGCGCATCCGCGACCACTGGAACCAGCTTCCCTCCGCCGTAACGCAGTGGCTGCTGGAAAACCCGGGGTGCATGATCCTTCCGCGGACGCTCTCCGCGGAAATCAGTGCGGCCAATGGCGAAGCGGCCAACGACGACGTCCACGGCGAGACCACGCTGTCCCAGCAGGACATGGACTTCATCCGGATGAAATCACATGAGGCAGCGAACGGACAGCCGGACACCGGTTACACGTTCTTCGACTCCGTGCAGCCGTAACCACTTCCGGCCTGTACGCACGGGCGCAGTCCTGCGGCGAAGGGTCACAGAGTGGCCAGGGCACCCTTGGCGCTTTCCACCAGGACGTGCGTACCTGCCTGGATATGGACCACCTCGCCGTCGATCTGGCACGGCACAGCATTCCGCGTGGAAAAGGCATAGCTGGTGACGCTGGGCTGCTCCCCCAGTCCCAGCGTCACGGCGCGGAGCGTCATCAGCGCCATCTTCACCAGCCCGGCGTGGGGCAGGGTCACTACCTCGAACCGGCCGTCGTCCGGATAGTGCGATTCGCTGACCGTTCCGTACTTCGCCATGCGGGAGATGTTGGCCAGGATCAGGCTGTCGAACTTTGCCGTGGCCCCGTCGTCCCGCACGAGCTCGAACGGCCTTAGGTTCCGCAGTGTGCGGGCAACGGAAACCAGTTCCAGGACTTTTCCCTTGCCGCCCTTTTCGATGCCAATGGCCATCAAGGGCGTCAGCCCGAAACCCACGTAGGAATGCGCGTACAGGACCTCCTCCCGGCCGCCGCTGCGGAACGTGACGCGCAGCAGGTCGATGGGCCGGACCGCTTTCTCCCGGATTGCCTGGCTGAGGGTCCGGGCGGGCAGGCTCCGGTAATGGTCGTTGGCGTTGCCTGCAGGAATCACGGTGCACACGGCTTTGCTGCCGGGAACGTCCATCACGCCGTTGACCACCTCGTTGTACCCGCCGTCGCCGCTGACGGACACGATGAGTGGCGCACCCCGCCCAGCCTCGGTCCGCGCAAGCACGCGGGCGTGCCCCGCATACTCCGTGGGCAGCAGCTCAACCGGCAGGCCCGGCAGGTCTGCGGCCAGGTCCTGATGCAACGCCTCGATCCGCGCGTCCATCCCGGCCCTGCCCGGATTGAAGATCACAACGGCGCGGTCAAAGAGGGCCGCGGGTGCTCCGTCATCGGCCATGGCGTCCCGCTACTCCCCCATCCCGGGGTGGACGGGAACGTAGTCGACGCTGTTGCCGGAGTTGGTCCGGCCCGCGGTGGTCCGGGAGTAGCCGCGCGCATCCAGCCCGTTTTTGGCGCGGAATTCCGCGAGCGCGGCGTCGTAGGCGTTGTTCAGGGTGCGGCCGGAGAACTCACCGGTACTGCCGTCGGTGAAAGCGATCCGGATCCGGACGCTGGCCGGGTAGTGCCGGTTCATCCGGATGAAGCCGTCTGCATCCTGCTGGAGGGTAATCAATTGGGTCTGCTTTCGTTCGTGGGAGCAGTCTCAAGTTTGCCGCAGATTCCTTGAAAATCCCTTTACGGCCGATGCCATACTGGTCCATGGCGATGGGAATGACCAGGCGCGGGGCGTGGCTGCGGTACGGACTGGTCTCGGTCCTGCTGATTTTGATCCACATGGGCGCCCTGTGGTTCTTCTCCGACGGCGTCTACCACGGCAACGCAAACGTTCCTCTCTTCAAATTTCCGGAAGAAGTGGATGTCCTGTACATCCTGACGTTCACTCCCCTTTTCATCGGACTCAAGTACCGGGTCTACGACGCCGCGGTGCGGGCCGCCACCAGGAACTACAGGCCTCGCGCGGCGGTGGTCTGTTTCGTCGCCGGCTATGTGGTGGCCCTGGCGATGGACGTGGCATGCCTCGTCGCGGCGTCCAGGCCCATCGCGGATTCAGGGCTGTCCATCCTGGGCTCTGTCTTCCAGACGCCGCTGGTCCTCCTGGTTGCCGGCGCGCTCATTGCGGGGGCCGGTATGCAAAACGGCAGGCCACCGGAAACGGGGCCCGCTCCCTTCCCCGGGCGCTAAGTCCCGCGGCTACCCTTCGCAGGCCACCCCGTCGCCGTCGCCGTCCAGCCCGGCCCGGTAGCCGGCAGTGCCGGCATACAGCGGCGCGGCTCCGGCAGCCACCGCCTCGGCGCAGTTCGCGTAGTACACAACAGCCGTAGCGGCGGCGGGCGCCACAGTCGCCGGTGCCAGCTGCCCGGGGCAGCTTGCCAGGATGCCGGCGATCGCGTCGTGCTCCGCCTGCGTCACCCACAGGCTGTACCGCGCCTTCACCGACACCTGCCGGGCCACATACTCACATCGGAAGGCCTTGGCCGGCGGCAACCAGGTGGCCGCGTCGCCGTCGCCCTTTTGCTGGTTGGTGGGTCCGTCCGTTGCCTGCAGGTTCATCGGATCATTCGCTAACGCCGTCCGCTGCTCGGTGGTCAGCTGCTGCGCGCCCTTCTGCCAGGCATCGCTGAGCGCCACCACGTGGTCGATCTGCACGGCGCTGCTGGTGGTGGTGCCGCGGACGAAGTTGATGACCGTTCCGGTGTAGGGGTCCACCAGCACCCCGGTCTTGACCGTGCAGGGGACGCTGCCGGCGTAGGTGACCTCGGTGAGGTCGCGCCGCAGGATGTCGTTGCGGGTGTCGCAGCCGTTCTGGTCCACGTCCGCCCACGTCGGGCCGAACAGCGACCGCTCGTACCCCGTCTTCGGCGCCCGGCCCTTGACCGGGAGGGTCTCCAGCACATCGGCTGCATTGACGGCGACCGTGCTGCCGTCGGCAGCAACCGCCGGCAGGCTTGGAGTGAAGAGCGCCAACAACGCGGAAAGGACGACGGCGGCCGTCCAGCGCGTGCCTGGCGCGGGTATTGTTTCGGGCAAGGACGTGAAGCTGGACATGCAGTTCCCCAGGTTGTGCGCAGCAAGAGTTGACGGCGCCAGCTCCCCCAAGACCGCTGGCGCCACGGACGAGCCTAGCGGCCGGCACCTGCCAAAACGGCCGGTTGGGGACCAACTGGGCCAATCCTTCCCGACTCCTGCGCCAACCCTGCAGCTGCTCCCTCTTCCCGCGTTTCCCCGGCCGGCAAGGCCCCGGCGCATACTGGAACAGTCGCCCCTGCTGGGCACAATCCGCGTCCCGCCACCAGGACTGCCGAAAGGTATGCGCATGCCCGCCCGCTTCCTCCCCGCCCATCCGGCCAGGCTGCACCTGGTGCTCATGCTGGTCCTCACGTTTTCCACCGGGGTGCTCGACGCCGTCGGTTATCTGGGCCTGGACCGGGTGTTCACGGCGAACATGACCGGCAACGTGGTGATCCTGGGCATGGCGCTGCTGGGCGGGGACAACCTCCCGATCCTTGGCCCCATCGTGGCGCTCACGGGATTCATGACCGGCGCCGTCATCTCCGGCCGGGCGCTGCGGCCCACCACGTCAGGGTGGAACCGCCGCACCACCGGGCTGCTGGTGGGCGTCAGCGCTGTGATGGCTGTTGTGGCCACCCTCCTCCTCAGCGGCGTGCACCCCAGGCACAATGAAGCCCTGACCGTTGCCATCACCGGCACCCTGGCGGTGACCATGGGTGTGCAGGCCGCCACCGCGCGGCATCTCAACGTCAAGGATGTCCCCACCGTGGTGGTCACTTCCACCATCACGGGCCTGGCGGCCGACTCCCGCTTTGGCGCCGGCACGCACCCGTTCTGGGGACGGCGGCTCGCGGCGATCGGGCTCATCATGGCCGGCGCAGCGGTGGGCGCCGGGTTCGTGCAGCTCCACCTGGGGCTCGGGGTCCTGCTGACCGCACTCCTCACCCTCGGCGTCGCCCTGCTGGGCCGGACAGGCGTGCACAAGTACGGCGCAGACACGGCGACGGCGGCACCCGGGCCGGGTGCCGCCGTCGAAAGCCCTCCGGAGACGGCTACGTAGGCTGCCGCTGCATCATCATTGGCTCCCGCTCACGGACCCGCCGGCCGCACCACGATGGCCGAGCCGCACTGGTTGATGAGCGTGCCCAGGCTTGAGGATGCCGTGGCGGCCTTCGTGCCGGTGGCGGACGTATCGGTCAGCGGAAGGGCGTTGACCTCAATGGCCGCGTTCGACTTGGCCGCGATATTGGAGGTGGCATCACCCAGCTCGGTGGTCCCTGCCGGTGGCGTGAAGGACGTGGTGGCCGAGTTGGTGCCGTTCCTGACGCCGTGGGCGGTCAACAACAGCGACCCCGGTGTTACCGGCGTGATGGACGGCGCCCGGACATCCGGGTAGGCCACCCCGCTGTTGGTGTCCGTGGTCGGCGTGACGTCCAGCGGCGTTGTGGTGTTTGCGCCCTGGACGGCAACAGTGGACCAGGCATACCGGGAGGCGGGCTCAGGTACGCTCGGCGCGGTGTCGCCGGCCTGCATCACCCGGTACCAGACTGCCTGGTGCGCCGAGGCGGAGCTGGCGCTGGTGAAATCGCCCACTGCCCGCGTCCACCCCGCCGGAGCGGTGGTGTTCGCGGACCCGGACACGGTTACCTGCGAGTACAGGAATACCGTGTCGCCAGGCTGCCAGCCTGCCGGCAGGGAGGGCGTATAGGACCCGGCCGCCGTCAGTTCACCCGATCCCGTGGCCGTCGACCGGACCGAGACGGCTGTCGCCGGGGGCGTCGTCGTCGTGGGCGTCGGCGTTGGAGTCGGGGTAGGCGTTGGAGTTGGAGTCGGGGTAGGCGTTGGCGTGGCAGTCGCAGTCGCAGTCGCTGTCGCCGTAGCGGTCGGCGTCGGGCTTGGTGAAGGGGCAGGCCGGGTGACCGAGAAATTGTCGGTGAACGTCCCGCCCGAGGCGCCGACGAATGACCCGCTCAGGGTGGTGCTGGTCACCGACACCTTCAGGAAGCCATACGTTGGATTGTTGTTGCTGCCCATGAATCGCTGGAAGTACGGAGCCGTCGTCGTGTTGCTCTCACTGTTGAGCGACCTGCCGCCCGAACCAACTGTGGCCAGGATGGTCCCGGTACCGGCGGCGAACTGCCCCGTCGGATCGGTGTCGGCCACACAGTCGGGATTGAAGCTGGTGACGGGGATGGACGTGCAGCTGCCCTTGAGCGCCAGCGGGTAGCTGCGAGCGTAGGCATGGTCGTGGGCCTGCAGGTACAGATCCACCTTCTTGGACACCAGCATGTTCATCAGGTCAGGACTGGCGGCACAGGGGTAGTTCACCATCGACAGGCAGTACATGTGCATGCCAACGATGATGAAGGGGATCCCGGCAGCACGGGCCGAGTCGATGGCCGACGTCACGAATTTGTAGCCCTGCGTCCCGGACTTGTAGGACCAGTCAAGGCCGCTTCCGCTGTACGTCAGCTTCGGGGACACCATGATCAGCCGGACCAGGGGGCTGGTTGCCGGATAGTCCGTGTAGAACTGCTGGGCGTAATTCCCCACCGAGCCGAGCTTGTCCGGCAGGCACGAGGCGAAGTTGGACCAGACGCCGTCGGGCCCGTCGTCCTCGTGGTTCCCGGTGATGAACTCATAGGGCATGGTCCCGGCATGCTGCTTGACGAATGAACACCAGGCAGACTCCGGGGTGATCTGGGAGTAGGACAGGTCGCCGAGGTTGAACATGGCGGAGGTCCCGGCGTTGCGTGCCGCATCGATCACCTTGCCGGTGTTCGTGTTGCCGCCGGTGTCACCGGCGAACCCCAGGCTCACGGTGGTGGCCGCGGTGGCCTGCGGGTTCCACGATGTGGCAAGGAAGGAGACATTCGCAAGGACGAGGGCAGTGCCGAGAAGGACTGCCAGCGCCAAGCGCAGTGGGTGGCGCATGCG
Source organism: Pseudarthrobacter sp. Pseusp20 (assembly GCF_059492155.1). Classification (NCBI taxonomy): domain Bacteria; kingdom Bacillati; phylum Actinomycetota; class Actinomycetes; order Micrococcales; family Micrococcaceae; genus Pseudarthrobacter; species Pseudarthrobacter sp. Pseusp20. The sequence goes on along the minus strand of NZ_CP168521.1, from coordinate 1,330,870 downwards.
CCTGCGGGCGTTCACTTGCAGCTCCAAACAGTAGCGCGGCGCAGCCCGTTGGCTGCGGCGGAGTACCCGGTGATAACGGTGGGGCCGGCCTGCCGTGAGGCCGACGTGGCCGCCCCGGACACTCCGGTGAACTGGCCGTCAGAGCCTGGCGGCAGGATCCGTGCGCTCTTGCCGATCCACATCACCGCTTGGGGGCGGTCCCCGCGGAAGGACGACGAACTGCCGGTTCCCACCGCGATGCCCGGAACGCCCGATGCCGCACTCGAGGAGGGGCCGGCTGCCGCGCCTGCATCGCTGACGGAGCCGGACTTGTCCCAGGTGGCAGCGTGGGTTCCCTCATTGACGGCGCTCTGGCCGATCGCCTGCCCGGCCGAGTCGATGGCAAGGACCACACCGCCGCGCCCGCTAAGGGTTGGAAGGGACGTCGGGGTACCGGCCGGCGACCACAGGACCGGCGTGCCGCCGCTGTCGAGGGCCACCCCGCCGATCGTGCCGTCCGGACCGATCGCGAAAGCATGCCCACCTTGTGCACCGGCGGGCAGGGTGAGCGCCCGGGGTGCCGTGGTCAGCGTGGACCAGACAGCGGGACGCTCGTCGTCATCCGCGCCCGGGCCGTCCGAGTGCTCCTCGTCGTTGATCAGCGCACCGACCACGACGCCGCTGTCCGAGACCATCGACGGGAGCGCGATGTCACCCGGGTTGACGGGAAGGGTGTGATAGGCACCGTTCTGCCACCACCAGCCGACCAGGACCTCATTGGCCGTGTCATATCCCGTGCCGACGACTACTCCGTCCTTGTTTACGGAGGTGGGGACTGCGGCATCGAGTGGAATCGCCAACTGGGTGGGCTGGCCATCGCGCCAGAGCACCGGCGCGGATCCTCCGGAGGCAGTATCGGCGAGGCCTACCACCAGGCCGTTGCTGCTCGACGCCACTGCGTTGCTGCCCTGGCCGCCGATGCCCGGGAGCAGGGTGGCCGAACAGTTTGTGGCCGCGGGCAATTGCGCGCCAGCGGCTGTCGCGGCAACCGGCACCATGACCATGCCGCCCTCGGCCGCAAGCAGGAGCGCCGTCAGCACCGCCCCGGGTTTCATGTCCTTCGGCCTGTTGAGCCAGGGAGGCCTGCCTCCGCTGCCCGGTAGACCCCTGTTGAAATTCCTATGCTTTGACAATGTCGCTCCCCGGAGTAGAACCCCACGTCCCCAGCAACGTGCAGCGCAAGAGGCCTCTGCATAACCGCACTGTCTTTCGAGACTACGTTGCCACCCGCCGCCGGGCACGGGTAAGGGGGTACTCGGATCGGAGGTTAGGGGCTACTTGCTTGGAGCGAACCGCCCTTCCAAGCCGCGACGGCGGCACCCAGCCCGGGTGCCGCCGTCGTACGTCCTGCCCAAAGCCCCTATTTGAGCTTGGGTACCAGCACGGGCGTGTTCTTCTTGTACTCCTCATAGTCCGCCTGGCCGCCCCACTTCTTGTCCGCCTTCTTCTCCAGGGGCGGCACGCCGCTGCCCTTGATCAGCAGCAGGGCCACGAAAACCGGGGAGATTAGGGCCGCCCACTGCCAGCCCTGCAGGACGGGCAGGGCGATGATGGCCACGCCCACCCAGAGCGTGATCTCGCCGAAGTAGTTGGGGTGGCGGGACCTGGACCACAGTCCGGTGCTGATGAAGCGGCCCTTGTTGGCGGGGTCGTCCTTGAAGCGGGTCTTCTGGAGGTCAGCCACGGTCTCGATGGCGATCCCTGCGGCCCATACCAGCAGGCCCACCCAGAAGAACCCGTCCAGGCCCACCTTCTGGTCGGACGTGATGGCCACCCAGGCCAGCGCCGCGGTGAGTACCACCCACAGGCCCTGGATGGTCCAGGTGTTCAGGAAACGGAAGAAGTCCGGCTTGAGCTCATCGAAGCGGTCGTCCTTGCCGTGCTTGCTGATCCGCATAAACAGGAAACTGCCCAGCCGCGCGGCCCACAGCACCACCATGGCTGCCAGCACCATGCCCCGCGCGTCCACGCCCGGGGAGGCCAGGACCAGGAACACCGTGATGGAGATGTAGGTCAGGGCGCCGGTAAGGTCGTAGAACTTTTCCGTCTGCGCCTTGTAGGACGGGATGAACACCAGCCACTGGATCACGAACGCGATGGCAACCCCCAGCGCGAACACCGGGAACCCGCCAATCCGGGAGCCGCCCTGGCTGCCGGCCAGGGCAATGAGCACCGCCGCCACCACGGCAATTACGGTGCTGATGAGTGCCTTGCGGCTCTTTTCGTTCACGGACCCGTTCCTTTCCCCTGGCCCGCCGCGCTCTGCTGCACGGCCGGTCCCAACGATCATGCGGCCACCTTCATTCTCCACAACGCACGGCGCCTGCCACTTGGTCTTCGGAGCGGCGGGGGGCTTGTATGGGTGGCCCGCACGTTTGACCAGTCCATCCCTTGCCACGGCGCCGAACAGCTTCTGCAACCGTCACCGACACAAGGAGTCAAAGCATGGTCCCCCGCACCAGGAACTGGCTGATCACGTACGTTGTCAGCGCACTGATATTCGCGGTGCTGGATGTGGTGTGGATCCTGCTGGTGGCCAACCCGCTGTACCAGAGCCAGATCGGCCACCTGCTGGCGCCCAGGGCCAATCTGCCCGGCGCTGTCCTCTTCTATGTCATCTTCGTGGCGGGGATGGTGCACTACGGCGTCCGGCCCAACACCCCCGGCATCAGCCTGCGGCAGCGGGTGGGCGGCGCTGCCCTCTTTGGGTTCTTCACCTACGCCACATGGGCGCTGACCGGGTTCGCTGTGCTGAAGGATTTCACGGCCCTGGTGGCCGTGACGGACATCCTGTGGGGAGCCGCGGCCTGCAGCGTGGTCACGTGGCTGACCGCAACGGTGCTGCGCCGCCGGCTCGCCAACCCTGCCACGGCCTGACGCCTGGCGTGATGCGCGCCCAGAGTGGCCCAGTTTTCATGGTGAAACCCTGAGTATCGCGGGCGGCTGCCGTTGCTTGCCGACCGAAACTGGGCCACTGTGACGCACGGCCCAAAGCTGGCCCAGCCCGGGCGGCTACCCGAACAGCGCCGCCACCTGGGTCAGCGTTTGGAAGACCCCAAAGGCCAGCGGGATTCCCACCAAAACCCAAGCCAGTACCAGCCTGCCGGTGGACCGGCGGACCGGCTGGTGCGCGCCGTGGTTGTGTGCTGTGCTGCTCATTTCATGCCTCCAGGGAAGATTCGTGCCGCTCGGGGCGGCGTTCGTGGAACCGTGCATCGACGGGCTTGACCAGCAGGTTGGCCACGAACCCGATGACCAGCAGGGCCACCATGGTCAGCAGCGCGGGCTGGTAGGACGCGGCATTCAGCTGCCCGGGCTTGCCCTGTGCGTCCAGGATGCTGTTGACGATCAGCGGCCCGGCCACCCCGGCCGCGGACCAGGCGGTGAGCAGCCGGCCGTGGATGGCGCCTACCTGGTACGTCCCGAAGAGGTCCCGCAGGTATGCCGGGACGGTGGCAAACCCGCCGCCGTAGAAGGAGATGATGACGAAGGCGAGCACCACGTAAAGGGCGGTGGCGGTGGATCCGGCCAACGCCAGCACCGTATACAGCACGGCGCCCACGCCCAGGTACACCATGTAGATGCGCTTGCGCCCCGTGACGTCGGAGGTGGCGGACCAGGCGAAGCGGCCCGACATGTTGCCGATGGACAGCAGCCCCACAAAGCCCGCAGCAACGCTCGCACTGACCAGGGACTTTCCGTCGGACTGCCGGAAGAAGTCCTGGATCATTGGCGCCGCCTGCTCCAGGATGCCGATGCCGGCCGTGACGTTGCAGAACAGCGCCACCCAGACCAGCCAGAACTGCCGGGTCTTGATGGCGTTCTTCGCCGACACGTTCTCCGTGGTGACGAGCTTGGCCGCCTTGACCTTGGCGGGGTCGAACCCTGCGGGCCGCCACCCGTCGGCGGGCACCCGGACGGTGAAGGCGCCGAACAGCATGTAGGCAAGATAGACGACGGCGAGCGTCAGGAAGAGCTTGCCCACGGCATCGCCGCTGGCCACCCAGCCCTGGGCGCCGGAGTTGGGATCGTACGCCTTCAGCAGGGCCTGGGACACGGGGCTGGCGATCAGCGCGCCGCCGCCGAAGCCCATGATCGCCATGCCGGTAGCCAGGCCGGGGCGGTCCGGGAACCACTTGATCAGCGTGGACACCGGCGAGATGTAGCCGATGCCCAGGCCGATGCCGCCCACGAAGCCGTACCCGAGGTAGACGAGCCACAGCTGGTGGGTGAAGATACCCACCGAGCCGATCAGGAAGCCGCCCGCCCAGAACATCGCGGAGGTGAACATCGCCTTGCGCGGGCCGTTGGTGTCCACCCAGGTGCCCATGACAGCGGCGGAAAGGCCCAGCATCACGATGGCGATGGAGAAGATGACGCCGATCTCGGTCAGGCTGGCCCCGAAGTGCTTGACCAGCGCCGTCTTGTAGACGCTGGTGGCGTAGGCCTGGCCGATGCACAGATGGACGGCGAGCGCCGCGGGCGGGACCAGCCAGCGGTTGAAGCCCGGCGGGGCGATGGAGTGGTCACGGTCCAGGAAGCCCATGGTTGATTCCCTTTGCTTGTCGATGACGTCGATGTCTGATCGATCCAGAGGCGAAAGGCCTTGTTGAACCCGGGCCCTTTGCCTTGGGCTATCATCATGCAAATCATCAGCAAACGTACTATTGGCGCGCCGAGCGGCAGGAATTGCGCGGCGAGCGGCTTGGTTGGCTGAGGCACTCCCCTGTCAGCCCTGCACAGCCCATCGGGCACGCACACGCAGCGCCTTGCTTTCCGCCCGCCGCGGCGGATGGCAGAGTGGGACGATGAGTGAGCAACCAGCCGCGCTGGTCCTGAACCTGGAGTGCACGGTCCCGTCCCCGCCGGAGACAACGTTCCTGCTGCTGACGGAACCTGCCCGGCTTGCCGAGTGGTGGGGCCCGCACGGCTTCAGGATCCCCGAAGTGGACATCAACCTGGTGGCGGGCGGGCGCTACCGGTTCCGCATGGCCCCGCCGGAGGGCGAACCGTTCCACCTCTCAGGAAAGTTCCTGGAGATCGATCCGCCCTGGCGCCTGGTCTACACCTTCGCCTGGGAGGAACCGGCGCCGGACGACACCGAGACCGTCGTGGACCTCTCCCTCGCCAGCACCGGAACCGGAACCCGGGTGGTGCTCTCGCAGGGACCGTTCCTCACGGAGGAGCGGCTGGAACTGCACCGGAACGGGTGGAGCGATTCGTTCGAAAAGCTGGCTCGTGCCGCCGGGAGCGTCGGCCGCTCCGGTGCCGCCGGCAGCCGGGACAACACCCGGTGACAGGCCTGGACGCGGACGTCATCATCATCGGCGGTGGCCTGGCCGGGCTGGTGGCCAGCAATGAGCTGGTCCGTGTGGGCAGGCGGGTGGCCATCGTGGACCAGGAAAACGCGGCCAACCTGGGCGGGCAGGCCTTCTGGTCTCTGGGCGGGCTCTTCCTGGTGGACACCCCGATGCAGCGGCGCCTGGGCGTGAAGGATTCCTTCGACCTGGCGTGGCAGGACTGGCAGGGTTCCGCCCGGTGGGACCGGCTTTCCGGCCCGCACCCCGAGGACGAGTGGGCGCAGCAGTGGGGCCGTGCCTATGTGGAGTTCGCCGCCGGTGAGAAGCGCGCGTGGCTGCAGGAACAGGGCATCCGGTTCACCCCGCTGGTGGGCTGGGCCGAGCGCGGCGACGGCAGGGCCGGCGGCCACGGCAATTCGGTCCCCCGCTTCCACGTCCCGTGGGGAACCGGCACCGGGGTTTCGGAGCCGTTCGCGGACAAGGCGCGGGCGGCCTCCGGGGCGGGCAGCGCCAGGTTCTTCTTCCGGCACCGGGTGGACGGTTTAACGTTCGACGGCGGCACGGTCACCGGGGTGCGGGGCGCGGTGCTGGCGCCTGATGATTCCCCGCGCGGGGTGTCCTCAAACCGGGATGTTGTTGCCGATTTCGAACTCCGGGCCCAGGCCGTGGTGATCGCGTCCGGCGGAATCGGCGGCAACCACGGGCAGGTTCGGCGCTGGTGGCCTGCGCGGCTGGGGACGCCGCCGCGGAAAATGGTCACAGGCGTGCCGCAGCACGTCGACGGACGGATGCTGGACATCGCAGACGGAGCCGGGGTGCGGCTGGTGAACCGTGACCGGATGTGGCACTACACCGAAGGGATCCAGAACTGGAACCCCATCTGGCCGGACCATGCCATCCGGATCCTGCCCGGCCCGTCGTCCCTCTGGTTCGATGCCCTGGGCCGGCGCCTTCCCTCCCCCGGCCTGCCCGGCTACGACACCCTGGGCACCCTCCGCCTGCTCCGGACAACGCCGGAGCTCCAGCAGCACGACCATTCCTGGTTCATCCTCAACCAGCGCATCATCGAAAAGGAGTTCGCCCTCTCCGGCTCCGAGCAGAACCCGGACATCACCAACCGGGACCTCAAGCTGCTGCTGAAGACCCGGCTGGGCCGCGGCGCGTCCGGTCCCATCGAGGCGTTCAAGGAGCACGGCGCGGACTTTGTGGTGGCGGACAACCTGGCGGACCTGGTCCGCGGAATGAACGGGCTGACTGACCAGCCGCTGCTGGACCATGCGCTGATAAGGCGGCAGATCGAGGAGCGCGACGCCGAGATCAGGAACCCCTTCTCCAAGGATGTCCAGGTGGCGGGCATCCGCAACAGCCGCCGGTACCTGGGCGACCGGCTCTTCCGTACCGTCAAGCCGCACCGGATCCTGGACCCCGCCGCGGGCCCTCTGATCGCCGTCCGGCTGCACGTTGTCACGCGGAAGACGCTGGGCGGGATCCAGACCAACCTTGACGGCCAGGCCCTCGGACAGGACGGCGCCCCCATTCCCGGGCTGTACGCCGCCGGCGAGGCAGCGGGATTCGGCGGCGCCGGCGCCCACGGCTACAACGCGCTGGAAGGCACCTTCCTGGGCGGCTGTCTCTTCACCGGCCTGACCGCCGGCCGGGCGCTCGCCCGGGCGCTATGAACTGACTCCGCACTAAAGCCCCGCGCTGCACTCAGGCGGGCGCTGCACTCAGGCCACGGGCCGCCGTCGAACACTATTGGCTGTTGCGCCGGACCAACCGGAACTCCGGCAGCCCCTCCCACTCGGGTGGAAGCGTGTTGCGCCTGCCGTCCGGCCGGAACCCCTGCTTCAGGTAGAAGGCCAGGGCGCGGGGATTGTTCTCCACCACCCAGAGGTAGGCCGGGCCGGAGCCGACGGCGGCGCTCACCAGGGCTGCCCCAAGGCCCGTTCCGTAGGTCCGCCGGAGGGTGTAGATCGAGTAGAGCTCCACGGCTTCGGGGCCGTCGTCGTCCCGCCCCGGGCCGGCGTCCGCGAAGCCCACCAGTTGGTTGTCGCCGTCCAGCGCGAGGATCCGTGGCTCGTCAGTGGCCAGGAATGGCCGCCGGCGTTCCACCCGCTCGGGGATGCTGGCCCTGCGGCGGCGGAAGAATTCCGCAGAGAGCAGATGCGGGTAGCACTCCTCATGGGCCAGAGTCTGCATGAGCACCACCGCCTCGGCGTCCTCCGGTGTGGCCTGGCGAAGTCGAAAGTCCATGGCGCCAGCCTAACCAACGGCCCGTCGCTCCCACGCCGTGTTCCGCCGTCGAACCTCTATGCCTTGTCCGGTCCCCGGTTGGGCAGCCCGCGCACTTAAGATGAGGCATGAACTTCGAGGACGCGCTCCTGACGGTGATTGGTGCCGCGCTGATTCTGCTGATGGTCGCCGACGTCTTCCATACCCTGCTGTACCCGCACGGCTCGGGCCCGGTGGGCCGGACCATCATGCGCGGGTTCTGGCTGCTGTCCAGGAGACTCAGGGGCGGGGCGTCGTCCATCGCAGCCCCGCTGGCCATGGCGGCTGTCATCGCTGCCTGGGCGGCGCTGGCTGCCGTGGGCTGGGCGCTGCTGTACCTCCCGCATTTGTCGAACGGGTTCACCTACTCGGCCGACGTGCCCCGGCAGGCCGACTTTGCGGAGGCCCTGTACATCTCGCTGGTGGCCCTCTCCACCGCTGGATTCGGTGAGATCGTGGCCACGCACCCGCTGCTGCGGCTGGTGATGGCGTTCCAGGCCGTGGCCGGTTTCGGCCTGCTGACCGCCACGGTCTCGTGGATCCTGCAGACCTACCCGGCGCTGAGCCGCCGGCGCGCACTCGCCCACCAGTTGAACCTGTTCCGGGAAGCGGCGGGTCCGTCCGGCATCGCCTCACTTGATGCACGGCATGCAGCAGGACTGCTGGAATCCATGGCGGAGAACGTGGCGTCCGTGAGCATCGATCTCCTGTCCTTCCACGAGACCTATTACTTCCATGAGGTGGAGCAACGGGGTTCCCTTCCCGCCACCATCGCCTACGCCCACCACCTGGCCTCGGATGCGCAGGGCAGCGACAACCCCGAACTCCGGTTTGCCGGGCGGATGCTCTACGCGGCGCTGGACGACCTGGCGGAGGTGCTGCGCGGGAAGTTCGGCCACGTGGGAAGCACGTCCTCCGATGTGTTCGACCACTACGAGCTCCACCACAGGCACCGGCGGCCCCCGGAACCGCGGCCATAGCCGCGGGCGCTGCCAACCGTTTGCCGGCGGGTCACCCCCGCGGACCGGAGGACTCACGGACGATAAGGTCACAATCCACGATATGTACGCCCGGAAGGGGTATGCCGTCGAGCGCTGACAGCAGGGCCTCGCCCGCCCGCCTGCCAATAGTGGAGAGGTTCAGGTCAATGCTGGACAGATGCGGTCTGTACCCATCGGTGAACGGGGACCAGTTGTCCACGCCGATCAGTGCCACGTCGTCGGGGATCGACAAGCCATGCCGCTCAAGTTCGTAGGCGGCGCCACGTGCGATCTGGTCGCTGCCGCAGAAAATCGCATCGACGTCGGAGTGGCTGGCCAACAGCGCGCGGACCCCGTTGTGGCCCCATTCCTCCGTCCAACTGCCGTACCAGACATCCCCTACCGGCTCCAGTCCCTGGTCGGCCATTGCAGCGAGGAAACCGTCCGCCCGCAGGACCGCCGACGCGTGGTTTTCCAAGCCCGTGATATGGGCAATCCGGCGTCGCCCGGTCTTAACGAGGTGGTCAACGGCGCGGCGGGCACCACCCCGCTCGTCCCCCGTGACGGAGCAGTCCCCCGGGTCCTTCGACGGCGCGAACGCATAGACTACCGGCACTGGCAGGTTTTCACCGAGCGGCGGCCGCGGATCCACTTTGCGGCCCACGACGATGATTCCGTCCACCTGCCGCGCCAGCAATGTACGCACGTAGTGCTGTTCCCGGATGGGATCGTCCCTGCTGTCGCAAAGGAAGCAAAGCATCTCGCCCAGGCCCAGGGCGTCCTCGACGCCGCGCAGGATGGGGATGCTGAAGCGTCCATAACTGTCGGTGGTGATAACCCCCACGGTGTAGGTCCTGCCACTGCGGATGCTCCGGGCGGCACCGTTCGGCAGCCAGCCCACCTCCTCCGCGGCGGCGCGTACCCGCAGCCGGGTCGATTCCCGCAGTTGGCCCGTCCCGTTCAGCGCCTTTGACACCGTTCCGGTCGATACTCCCGCCCGCGCGGCTACAGCCGCGATGCCGGAAGAACGGAAACTATTTTCCGTCACAAGTCCCCCTTTCATCGCCGGACCAATTCCTCATAGAGCCGAAAAGTCGCTTTTCCGCCCGCATAAAGCCTAGCAGAAGCCGTTGACAGGTGAGACGCAGGTCACTTAGGGTTGGGCCTCGGAAGACGATTTCCTGATTTTCCGTTTCCGGCTTTTCCGGATTCTGTCCCGTCTCCCTCCGATTCACACTTTGGAAGAGGTCATTGATGACATCTGTTCACCACAGTCCAGCACCGTCCGCAGGGCAGGGTACCGGCGGCGGGACCGCAGCGGGGCCCGTCGGGGCGACGACGTCCGGACACTACGCGCTGCGCCCGCTGGCCTTCGATTCCGTGCAGCTGCGCCCAGAGGGACATCTGGGCAGCTGGCAGGAGCTCAACCGGACCTCCACCATTCCGCATTGCATCGACAATCTGGAATCCAGCGGCGCCCTCGACAACTTCCGGCGGCTGGTCGGCGAGAGCGACGCGGCGTTCCGCGGATTCTGGTTCCAGGACTCGGACCTGTACAAGACGCTGGAGGCTGTGGGCTGGGAGGCCGGCAGGCAGGCAGATCCGCGGTGGGAAGAGTATGTGGCGTCCATGGGCGAGCTGCTGGCCAAGGTGCAGGAGCCGGACGGCTACCTGAACACCTGGGTCCAGGGCGTTGAGCCCGGGAAGCGCTGGGACAAGCTGCAGTGGAGCCACGAGCTGTACACCGCCGGCCACCTGCTGCAGGCGGCAGTTGCCGTGGCCCGCACCACAGGCAACGGAGCCGTCGTCGAGGTGGCCCGCCGCGTCGCCGACTGCATCGTGGAGAACTTCGGCCCCGGCGGCGCCGAAAAGATCGACGGGCACCCGGAAGTGGAAACCGCATTGGTGGAGCTCTACCGCCTGACCGGAGACAAGCGCTACCTTGAAACGGCCGTCCGGCAGCTGGAACTGCGCGGGCACGGCATCCTCCCCGACGACAGGTTCGGCCGCCAGTATTTCCAGGACCACCTTCCCATCCGCAAGGCGGCCCACGAGGCAACAGGTCACGCAGTGCGCCAGGTCTACCTCTCCACCGGAGTGGCGGATGCCTACCTCGAAAACGGGGACGCATCCCTGCTGGAGGCCGCGGAATCGCTGTGGGAGAACATTTTCACCCAAAAGGCCTACCTCACCGGGGCGCTCGGATCCCGGCACCGGGACGAGGCATTCGGCGACGCCTTCGAGCTGCCACCGGACCGCGCCTACGCCGAAACGTGTGCCTCCATCGCGAGCCTGCACTTCAGCTGGCGGCTGCTGCTGGCAACCGGCAACAGCAAATACGCCGACGAGATGGAGCGGGCCCTCTACAACGGTATCGCCGCTTCCACCTCCGTTGAAGGCAACAGCTTCTTCTACTCCAACCCGCTGCAACTGCGCACCGGCCATGACGGCTCCACCGAGGACGCACCGTCGGAACGCCTGTCCTGGTATGCATGCGCCTGCTGCCCGCCGAACCTCGCACGCCTCGTGGCATCCCTGCACCATTACGTAGCCACGCAGGATGAGTCCGGCCTTCAGCTCCAGCTGCTGCACGACGGTGAGATCCGCGCCTCAGGTGAACCTTTCGGCGGCGAAGTAACTGTTGCCACAACCACCGAATATCCCTGGGACGAAAAGGCCAGCATCGAGGTCACGGCTCCTGCCGGCGAGTGGACGCTCTCCGTGCGCATCCCTTCGTGGTGCAAGGACCCGGAGGTGACCATCGGCGGAGAGCCCATCGAGGCAGTGACTGATGCATCCGGCTACCTCCGGCTCAGCCGCGACTGGGAAGGGAGCACCATCGTCTTGCTGACACTGCCGATGCCTGTCCAAATTGTTAGCGCTCATCCCCGCGTCGATGCTGTGCGCGGCACGGTCGCCCTGGTCCGTGGCCCCGTGGTCTACTGCCTCGAGCAGCATGACCAGGCGGACGGCGTCGTGCTGGAAGACCTTGCGGTCGACGCGGCCGCGCCGGTGGAAATTGCAGCGGCGGAGGGCATCCCCGGGGTGCGCACCGTGCTCAAAGCCGCAGGCGTCGCCCGTCCCCAGTCGGAGCAGGCGCTCTACCGCACCTCCGGAACGGAAGCCGCGGAACAGCGGCCCGTCGAACTGACTGCCATCCCGTATTTCCGCTGGGCCAACCGTGGGCCGGCCGCCATGCGGGTCTGGATCCCCCTCGCCTAGTTGCACCTCCCACCCATCCCTATGAAGAGGAAACGGCATATGAAACGCACAAAACTCGCTGCAGCACTGGCGCTGGCGGCATCCCTCACCCTCACGGCCACCGGTTGTGGCAGTTCCTCCGGCTCCGACTCCCTGCAGGCCTCCTCCGGGGAGCCGAGCGGGACCATCACGCTGTGGGCCCGCGATTCACAGAAGGGGTTCATGGATCTGCTCGCGGACGCGTACAACAAGTCCCACAAGGCGCAGGTCCAGGTCACCATCGTGCCCAGCGGAAACTTCGTGCAGAAATTCGGCACGGCAACCGCTGGCGGGTCGGGCCCGGACGTGGCTTCCATCGACCTGGTCTACCTGCCCTACTTCGCCTCCACCGGGGTCCTCCAGGACATCACCGACGACGCCTCGAAACTGCCGTACAAGGACAAGCTCAGCCCGTCGCACGCGCGCCTCTCCACGTGGGAGGACAAGACCTACGCCCTGCCCTTCACGGCCGAAGCATCCGTGCTGTTTTACAACAAAGATCTCTTCCAGAAGGCCGGCCTTGACCCTGCCAAACCGCCGGCAAACTACGAGGAGATCCTCAACGCCGCCAAGAAGATCCGCGCCCTGGGCCCCGACACCTACGGCTTCACGATGGCCGGCCAGTGCGGCGGCTGCAACATCTTCGAGTTCACCCCCAGCGTCTGGGCCAGCGGCGGCGACGTACTCTCCGACGACGGCAAGACCGCGAAACTGGACTCTCCCGAGGTGACCAAGGCGCTGACGTTCTACAAGCAGATGCACGACGCCGGCGTGATGCCGGAGGCGGCGAAGACCGACTCGGGCACCGCCCAGCCGGCCCTGTTCCAGGCTGGAAAAGTGGGCATGGTGGTGCTCGGCGCCTTCTTCACGCAGACGCTGAACACGGACAAGAAGGTTGACTACGGCATCGCTCCCATCCCGGGAGAGAACGGCGGCTCAGCTTCCTTCGCGGGCGGCGACAACATCGCGGTCACCACCGGGTCAAAGAACAAGCCTGCCGCATGGGACTTCGTAAAGTGGGCCACCGGCGACGAGGCCCAGACCCTGCTGGCGAAGAACTCCATCGTCCCGGTCAGGACTGACCTCGTAAAGAGCGTCTACGCCTCGGCAGACCCGCGCAATGAGATCTTCAGCAAGGCGCTGGAGACGGGCAAGACGCCGTACAGCGTCGTGGAAAACAAGCTGTTCAATGACAACAACGGACCATGGGCAACCATGATCAACGAGGCCGTGTTCGGCGGCGACATCCAGGCCGCGCAGCAAAAGGCGCAGCAGGCCGCCCAGCAGATCATCCAGACCGGACCCTGACATCCACGGGTGCTGCCGCGGACCCGCGGCAGCACCCGCCTCGTCCTCAAGGAGACCTACTTTGGCACACCACACCACCCTGACAACGCGCCCCGGCAAGCCCCAACGCCCAACGGCGCCCCTACGTCCGCCACGGAGCCGGCGGACCCTCACCACCTCGCGCAGCAGGCTCGGCGCGTTGGTGGTCGCCCCCGCGCTGACCCTCCTCACCGTCTTCTTCTTCCTGCCCGTGGTCCTGATGCTGTGGATGTCCCTGAACCGCTGGCCGCTGCTGGGCAAGATCAGCTTCATCGGCCTGGGCAACTACGCGACGGCGTTCCAGGACCAGGACTTCCTGCGGGCAGCCGGGTTCACCCTCCTCTACACCGTGATCATGACTCCCCTGCTGCTGGTCATCGGGATCGCGTTGGCGCTCCTGATCCGGCGTCCAGGCAAAGCTTCCAGAATCTTCCAGTCCATCTATTTCCTGCCGGTGGTGGTCGGCTTCGCCGCCGCCGGTTACCTGTGGCTCTTCATGGCCCAGCCCAACATCGGGCCCCTGCTGGACCTGCTTACCCGCGGCGGGCTGGCCTCGCACTCGGACAACTGGTTCGGAAGCTTCGCCGGAGCGCTGGGCATCGTGTGCGCCATGGTGGTCTGGAAGGTTGCCGGCATGCAGATGCTGCTGCTGAACTCGGGCTTGCAGTCCATCCCCGTGGAGCTCGAGGAAGCGGCCAGGATCGATGGTGCAAGCCGAACACAGGTGTTCCGCTACATCATCCTGCCGCTGCTGCGGCCCACCCTCGCGCTGGTGCTCGTCTTTTCGGTAGCCGGCTCACTGCTGGCCTTCGACCAGTTCTACATCATGACCAGCGGCGGCCCGGCGAACCAGACCATCACCGCGGTGTACCACATCTACCGGGTGTCCTTCCAGGGTTTCCAGCTCGGCTATGGCGCCGCGCTCTCTGCCCTGCTGATGATCGTGCTCGCGGTCGTCAGCGCCATCCAGATGCTCATCCTCCGCAACTCGGACCACAACTAGTCCAATCCATCGGAAACGGACCCCTCCATGACTTCACTGCAGTCCAGACTCCGCCCGGTGCCGCGCACGGCCTGGTGGATTATCAACCTCAGCCTCGCGGCCCTGTTCCTCTACCCGTTCTGGGTAGTTCTCTCACAGTCGATCAAGTCCCCTGCCGAGGCTGCTGCCGCGCCGCCCACGCTTTTCCCGGGTTCCTTCTCGTGGGGGAACTTCGCGAAGCTATTCGGCAACGAGAACGGCGGTGCGGGCTTCGTCCAGCAGCTGGGCAACAGCGTCCTCGTCTCAGTTGGCGCAACGCTCCTGACGATCGTATTGAGCACGCTGGCCGGCTACGGCTTCGCCAAACTGCGCTTCCGCGGCAGCAACCTGCTGTTTTTCGGTACCCTCGCCACCTTCATGATCCCTTTCCAGGCGGTCATCACTCCGCTGTACCTGGTGCTGCACCAGATCGGCCTGACCAACAACCTCCTGGGCCTCATGCTGGTGTACACCACCTTTAACCTGCCATTCGGTATCTTCCTGATGAGGAATTCCTTCGCAGCGCTGCCGGCGAGCATTGAGGAAGCTGCCCTGGTGGACGGGTGCAGCGTGCTGCGTGCCATGGTCCGGGTGCTGCTCCCGGTGGCCATTCCGGGGGTGATCAGCACCGCGCTGTTCACCTTTTTCGCCTCGTGGAACGAGTTCTTCGCCGCGCTGATCCTCATGACAGACCAGTCCAAGTACACCCTTCCGGTGGCCTTGAACGTGCTCTCCAGCGGCACTTTCGGGACCCTGGACTGGGGGGCACTGCAGGCGGGCGTCGCGGTGACGATCGTCCCGTGCATCGTTATCTATGTCCTGCTCCAGAAGTACTACGTGGGAGGCATGCTTACGGGGGCGATGAAGTAAGCCGCGTTCCCTTTCCGGCTTGCTAGGGTCTGCTTATGGCTTCCCACTCCCACTCGATGGACGACGTCATCAACGAACCTGCGCGTGTCCAGTTCGAGTTCTTCCTGGATGAGCACCGGGCCGCGCTCAACGGGTGCCTGGACGGGCTGACCGAGGAGCAGGTCCGGCGTCGGCTGGTTCCCTCCCGCACCACACTGCTGGGGCTGGTGAAGCATGCCACCTTCGTGGAGAAGGTCTGGTTCGACGAAGCCTTCACCGGCCGTCCCCGCAGCGAGATCGGCATCCCCGCCACTCCTGACGAGTCGTTCAACCTGGACGACGGTGACACCATCGACTCCGTCCGGAAAGCCCACCGGGACGCGTGCGCCGCGTCCCGGGCTGCTGCCGCCCCTCTGGGCCTCGACGACGTCGTGACCGGCAACCGGCGGGGACCGCTCCCGCTGCGCTGGTTGTACCTGCACATGCTGCGGGAACTCGCCCAGCACTGCGGCCACGCGGACATCCTGCGCGAACAGATCCTGGCCGGCAAGGGCGCAGACTGAGATGCCGCCTCGGCCTCGCAGCGCTCAGGCCGGCGCCGTCGTCGTTCTTTGTTTTGTGAGGTCCCCGCGGAGGGCAAGGGCCACGGCAGCAACCAGCAGCCACATGGTGGCCGCCTGGCCCCAGGGATAGACCTGCTGCGGAATGCCAGGTGTCAGCGGGTTGAGGATGTACTGGAACGCCGCGAGGCTGACGTGCATCAGCGCTGCCAGAAGCATGCTGCCTGTATGGTCGTAAACCCACACCATGAGCACCCGGTACGCCGTAAGCTGGCCGACGAGGACGGCCACCAGCCACAGCGACAGGAAGATTCCCAGGGGCACCCCGCCATTGGTCCCGCCCCCACCCCAATAATTCACGAAGAAGTGCCACGCACCCCACAGCACCCCCACCAGGATTCCCGTCCACAGAACACTGAAGCGCTGCCTCGCCTTGGGGATGGCGAAGCCGGTCCAACCGATTTCCTCGAGAAATCCCGCCGCCAGCCCGATGGCCAGTCCAGTGATGATGGTGCCGCCCTTATCTGTAGCCGTGGCGATCCGAGGCGCGTAATCCGGGGACGCCAGCCAGAGCACCAGCACGAACGCGGCCAAACAGACCGGCGCCACCAGCAGGGCCAAATACCAGCGCCCGCCCACACGCCATCTCAGCAGCCTCGCCCGAAGGTCCCGGTAGCCAGCCCGTCCCGACACAACTCCGGTAAGCACCAGGCTGGCCAACGCTGGTCCGAGCAGCATCGCCGGCACGGTTACGGGGATGGTGAGCTGGAACTGCTCCGGCGTAGGCGACAGGCCGCCCGTGACAGCCCACACCGCCAGCACAATGGCGCCCCACGACAAGAGGAAGGTAACAACGTAGTACCACCACAGCGGGTGCGTGCGCACCGATTCCGCCAAGGCATGCATGGGATCCTCCGGTTGCCGGCTGTACCTCCAGCTTCCAGGGCGGGCGCCCCCGGACACAGAGTCCTCGGACCCGTTAAAACAGACTGCCCGTCAGGCTAGGAGCCTGGCCACCAGCTCGCCGCGGCTGCCGACGCCCACCTTTTCAAAGAGCGACTTCAAGTGGTCGTGCACCGTGTGCGGCGAGATGAACAGGTGCCGGGCGATCTCCGCCGTCGAACTTCCGGCCAGCACCTCCAGGCAGACATCCCGTTCCCGGGCGGTCACGCCGTACGCCATCAGCAGCAGGGCCACGAGGTCGTGGGTGGTTGCCGGTTCCACGGTGACCACCATCTGTTCGGGATCATCGCCGGTGATGAGGCTGCTGGCCTGCAGCACCACCCAATTGTTCCCGGCGTCGCGCATCCTGGCCCGCGCCGTCCCGGATGCCGCCGCATGCGCCTGCGCCACCACCGAATAAAGCGTCTGGCTGAAGCGCCCGGGCGCAGCTTCCTCCACCTGGGCAAGCCAGGAGGCGGCGGCCGGCGTGGCCGCGCGGAGGTCGCCGTGCAGCCCGGCCAGGACAATGACAGGCCCGACGGCGGCCGGTCCCGTCGGGTGCGCCACGCGGACGGCGGCCCTGGTGGCCGACGCGAGCGTGGCAGTCACCGCGCCCAGGAATTCCACCTCCCGGTCGGTGAAGTCGCTGCCGCCTTCCCGGAAGATGCTCCCCACGCCCCAGCACAAGTCGTCCACGCGGAACGCGGCCCGCAACTCATGCTCGAAGCCCAGCGGCTTGATCAGGTCGTTGATCCGGACGCTGCGGACCACCTCACGGTGCGGCGCATCCGAAATCCTCGCGATGGGGCGGGGCCGGCGCAGCAGCTCGGCGAAGGTGTTGGGTTCCCGGCCTGTGTATTCGGACTGGGCAAAGCGGAGGAAATACTCCTCAAACTGGCGCCCACCCACCGGCCACGGCAGCCAGTTGGTAACGGAGGTCATCACCATGGAGGCGGGGTCGACGGCGGCCCAGCACCCTTGCTCGAACGGCACCTCCCGCTGCACCACGGCCAGCGCCGAGGTATAGAGGTCAGGCAGGTCCATCCCGCCGGCGGCCATGGCGGCGATGTCCCGCCGGGCACGCTCCGCGCGCTCCTCCCACATACCTCCAGTATCCGCCCGGCAGGCAGGCCGGCAATCCCCCAAATGGGTGGTTTTCCAGGCGCCCCGAAACCCCTGGTGCGGGGATCGCGGGGGTGTGTTCCGCCGTCGTACTTTTCCTTTTACGGACGCCGCACGAAGCGGGCCGTCCGTAGAGGAAAACCGGGAACCACAATGGAGGCTGCAATGGGACAGGCACGTGACGTCATGGGCCGGCTGATGACGGCCATGGACGCAAAGGACAGGGATGCGCTGGCAGGCTGCTACGCCGAAGGCGCCGTAATCAGCACTCCGGACCAGGGAGAGATCTCCGGCCGCGAGGCGATCACCAACTATTTCCTCCACTTCTGGGAGGCCATGCCGGACGTCACGTACCAGCAGGTGGCCACTCATGAGGCCGGGGACGTTGCCATCCTGGAGGGCTTCGTTGTGGGCACGAACACCGGGCAGCTGAACCTGCCCACCGGCGGGACGCTGCCGCCGACAGGAAAGCAGGTCCGGGTGCGAAGCTGCGACATCACCAAAGTGGAGGCAGGCCTGATCACCGCGCACCACGCCTACTTCGACCAGATGGAACTTCTTGGCCAGCTGGGGCTGCTCCCCGAACCGTCCAACCAGTGAAACCGTCCAACCAGTGAAGGCTGTTCCGTCACCACCTGTCGGCAGTGGCGGAACCGCCCCTTTGATCGTCAAGCGTTTCTGGTCAGGCTGCCCCGACGGCGGCCACGGCTGCACCTTCCGAAGCGTCAGCTGAGGCCCCGGCGAGCCGAAGCCAGGTGTCCACCACGGTGTCCGGGTTCAGGGAGACGGAATTGACGCCTTCCTGTACCAGCCACTCGGCGAAGTCGGGGTGGTCGCTGGGGCCCTGGCCGCAGATGCCGACGTACTTTTCGCGGGCCCTGCAGGCCTTGATGGCCATGCTCAGCAGCTTCTTCACGGCCGGGTCCCGCTCATCGAAGCTGTTGGCCACAATCGCCGAGTCCCGGTCCAGGCCAAGGGTCAGCTGGGTCATGTCGTTGGAGCCGATGGAGAAGCCGTCGAAGTACTCGAGGAACTCGTCGGCGAGCAGTGCGTTGGAGGGCAGCTCGCACATCATGATCACCTCGAGGCCGTTTTCGCCGCGGCGCAGCCCGTTCTCGGCGAGCAGTTCGATGACGCCCCGCGCCTCGTCCAGGGTGCGCACGAACGGGATCATGAGCTTGACGTTGGTCAGCCCCATCTCGTTGCGCACGAAAGAGAGGGCCTCGCACTCAAGGTCGAAGCAGTCCCGGAAGGAGGGCTCCAGGTACCGGGACGCGCCGCGGAAGCCGATCATCGGGTTCTCTTCATGCGGCTCGTACGCCGGGCCACCGATGAGGTTGGCGTACTCGTTGGACTTGAAGTCGGACATCCGGACGATCACCGGTTCCGGCGCAAAGGCGGCGGCGATGGTGGCCACGCCCTCGGCCAGGCGCTTGATGTAGTACTCGCGGGGGCTGTCGTAGGCGCTGATCCGTTCCCGGATCTCGGCGGCCACATCCGCAGGCTGGCTGTCCAGGTTCAGCAGGGCCTTGGGGTGGATGCCGATCTGCCGGTTGATGATGAACTCCAGCCGGGCCAGGCCCACGCCGTGGTTGGGCAGCTGCGCGAAGGTGAACGCCTGTTCGGGGGTGCCCACGTTCATCATGACCTTCACCGGCGCCTCGGGCAGGTTGGTGATGCCGGTTTCCTCAACGCTGAAGTCCAGCAGGCCCTCGTAGATGGCCCCCGTCTCGCCGTCGGCGCAGGACACGGTGACTTCCTGGCCGTCGGACAGCGTGTCCGTGGCGTTGCCAGTGCCCACGACGGCGGGAATCCCCAGTTCGCGGGCGATGATCGCGGCGTGGCAGGTGCGCCCGCCGCGGTTGGTGACGATGGCGGAGGCGCGCTTCATGATCGGTTCCCAGTCGGGGTCGGTCATGTCCGCCACCAGCACGTCGCCGGTTTGGAACGACGCCATCTGGTCGATGGCGGTAAGGATCCGGACCTTGCCGGCCCCGATCCGCTGCCCGATGGCCCGGCCTTCCACCAGCACCGGGCCGGTTGCGTTCAGGCGGAAACGGCTCATGCTGCCCGGGGCCCGGCGGGACTGTACGGTTTCCGGGCGGGCCTGCAGGATGTACAGGCCGCCGTCGGTCCCGTCCTTGCCCCACTCAATGTCCATCGGACGGCCGTAATGCTTCTCAATGGCCACGGCGTGGCGGGCAAGCTGCTCCACGTCGTCGTCCGTCAGGCTGAAGCGCGAGCGCAGCGAAGCCTCCACCGGCACGAAGTCGATGGTGCGGCCGATCTCGCTGTTGTTGGTGTACGTCATCTGCAGGGCCTTCTCCCCCAGGCCGCGCTTTAGGATCGCCGGGCGGCCGGCCGCCAGGGCGGGCTTGTACACGTAGAACTCGTCCGGGTTCACGGCACCCTGCACCACGGCTTCACCCAGCCCGTAGGAGGAGGTGACGAACACGGCGTCCTGGAAGCCGGACTCGGTGTCCATGGTGAACATGACGCCGGAAGCGCCGACGTCGGAGCGCACCATGCGCTGGATGCCGGCCGAGAGTGCCACCTCGGCGTGTTCGAACTTGTGGTGCACGCGGTAGGCGATGGCGCGGTCGTTGTAGAGCGACGCGAAGACGTCCTTGATGGCCTGCAGGATGTTCTCGATCCCGCGGACGTTCAGGAAGGTCTCCTGCTGCCCGGCGAACGAGGCATCGGGCAGGTCCTCCGCCGTGGCGCTGGACCGGACCGCCCAGGACAGGTCCGCGGAGCCGTCGTGCTTGTCCACCAGCTGCTGGTACGCCTCGCGGACCTGTGCTTCGAAGTCGGGCAGGAAGGGCGTATCCCGGACCAGGGAGCGGATTTCCTGGCCGGCGGAGGCCAGGGCCGTCACGTCATCCGTGTCCAGCCCCACCAGGCGATCGGCGATCTTCTGGTCCAGTCCGGAGTCGGACAGGAACCGGCGGTAGGCGTCTGCCGTGGTGGCGAAGCCGTCCGGAACCTGGACGCCGGCCGAGGTCAGGTTCTGCACCATCTCGCCCAGTGAGGCGTTCTTGCCGCCCACCTTGTCCAGGTCCTTGAGTCCAAGTTCAGAGAACCACAGAACGTCTGTCGTCATGATTGCTGCTCCTTTGCAGTGGGTGGCGTAAGCAATGCTGGCCGTCACGGTAGTGCCGGCCGGAAGAAAAAACCCTGTCAACAGTGGCAGGTCTGCAGCGCACTTTCCACATGATGTGCGCTACGCCACGTTTGTGAAATGGCGGCTAGTGCTTGAGGTTCATCCGCTGCAGGATGGTGGCCGCCATTTCCTCCACGGAGACGGTGGCGGAGTTCAGGTACGGGATCCGGTGGGAAACGTACAGCTGCTCGGCGCTGCGCAGCTCAAAACCGCACTGCCGCAGGGATGCGTAGGGCGAGCTGGGGCGCCGTTCGGTACGGATCTGGCTCAGGCGCAGCGGGTTGGAGGACAGGCCGAAACACTTCGACACGAAAGGCCGCAGCGGCTTGGGCAGCCCGTCCCGCTGGAAGTCTTCATCCACCAGCGGGAAGTTCGCCGCGAAGATCCCGTGCTGCAGCGCCAGGTACATGGTGGTGGGCGTCTTTCCGCACCGGGACGGGGCCACCAGGATCACCTGGGCCTTCTCCAGCGCACGCAGGCTCTGCCCGTCGTCATGCTCCATGGCGTACTCGACGGCGGCCATCCGGGACTGGTAGCGCGCGGCGTTCCCCAACCCATGCGCCCGGCCCGGCTCACCGCTGGCAGGGGTGCCCAGCGCCTGCTCCAGGACCCCCACATGGGTGCCGATCAGATCCACGATCACACCGTTGCAACCGCCAAGGATCTGCCGTATTTCGCTGTTGACGGCGGTGGAAAACACGAGGGGCCGGGGCCCGGCGGCAGCCAGGCCGTCGATGGTGCGGACCACGGACCTCGCCTGGTCGGGGGTGGTGATGAAGGGAATGGTGACGCGGTCGAAATTGTCCACCGGGAACTGCGTCAGCAGTGTATTGCCCAGTGTTTCCGCGGTGATGCCGGTACTGTCCGACAGGAAGTAGACAGGCCGTAGAGCAGCAGTGGTCATGGCACGACTTTAGCGGCCGCCGCGGTTCCGCACCGAAAAGTCGGGGCATGCCGGGTGAGGTCCGCTCCTTGGCTGCGTGCGGGTCAGACAGCGGGTCAGGCCGCCTTTACAGGTGAGGGGCCGGCCGCGGACGCCGCCTGGTTCTCGCGCGCCAGGAATGCGGAAAGTTCGCCGATGGTGCTCATCAGCGGGGCGGGGAACACCACCGTGGAGTTCTTGTCCACCGCGATTTCCACCAGGGACTGCAGGTTGCGAAGCTGCAGTGCCAGCGGGTGGGCCATCATGGTGTCGGAGGCATCGCCGAGCGCTGCCGCGGCGATGGCCTCGCCTTCGGCCGCAATGATCTTCGCTCTCTTCTCACGCTCCGCCTCGGCCTGGCGTGCCATGGCGCGCTTCATGCTTTCCGGCAGTTGGATGTCCTTGAGTTCCACCAAGGTGACTTCCACACCCCATTCAACGGTGAGCACGTCGAGGATTTCGCGGATGTCGCCGTTAATCCGTTCGGTCTCGGACAAGGTCTGGTCCAGGGTGTGGCGGCCAACCACCTTCCGCAACGTAGTCTGGGCGATCTGGTCGATGGCGGAGGCCACGTTCTCAATGGCGATGACGGACTTCACGGCGTCCACCACCCGGTAGTAGGCCACGGCGGAGACGTCCACGCTGACGTTGTCCTGGGTGATGATGCCCTGCGACTGGATGGGCATGGTCACGATCCGGAGGCTGACCAGCGGCAGCCGGTCGATGATCGGGACAATCAGCCGCAGGCCCGGATCCCTGACGCCAATGACCCTGCCAAGCCGGAACAGTACGCCCTTCTCGTATTGCCGCACGATCCGGATGGACATTCTTGCAGCGATGAGAAGCAGGACAACGAGGACGATGACAACGATAGTGGTGGCGTCCACCAGGATCCCCTCCTGGTTACTCGAGTGGGACGTGCCGACGCCTGGGTGGCGCCGTGACAGGTGCCCTGCCTTTATTGTCCCACCAAAGGCGTGAGGGAGCCCAGGGAGGAGCTACCGGTTCCGCACATGGGGCCACAGCGGTGGCTTGTCGCCTCCTTGGAGGTCCTGGTTGCCGCCACCGGTGAGCAGGGCGGCGGAGAGCACGTCAGCGCGGAGTTGCGAAAGGGCCCTGTGCTCGTCCGGGCCTTGGAGTCCCCTGGCAATGGCGGTGGTGCGGCTCCAGACCGCCGAGGCTGTGGTGGCGGGCAGATAGGCGGAGATCCATGCCATCCCGTCACAGTCCGGCGTGTACTCCACGCGCCGGTCCGCTGCACTCCTGGCGTGGCATCCTTCCAGGGTCTCCGGGTGGTGGCGTTCGCGCCAGATGCGGGCTTTGGCCTTGAACCGGTGGGCCGGCATCTCTCCGACCGGGCAACCCCGGGCCGGGTTGCCCGTGTCAGGATCCAGGAAGTGCGCTTCCAGGGCGGCTGCGCCTGCAGGGTCCAGGCTGGCGGTTTGGTCCACCATGGTCCGGGCATGCTGCCAAGAGATATGCCCGGAGCGCAGGGCAGCAAGAGTTAAGGGCAGCGAACTGGCCAGCGCATATGTTTCGGCCAGCAAAGCACCAGCCGCGCGATGACTAATTGACAGTACGCACGCTGCCTCCGCCGCCACCGCCATCACATCCAGGCAGCCGTCGGCCAGCATTTTGGCGGGCGGGATTGACCGGGTCAACGGGGGTCCCGCGCGTCCCGCGGGTCGGGCAAACCGGAGGCTAGACTGGCCGGGTAAGGACGGATTGGGGGATCCATGGCGGCGCTGCCGCTGTTCCGCTGGTCGGTCGCAGCCAGCGGACCCAAGGATCACCGTGACCTTCTTCCAGGACTTTCCAGTACCTCCGCTCCCACCGAGGCCGAGGTCTCAACGGTACGTCCCGCCGCCATGGGCGGGCGCCCCAGTCTACGAGCTGCCGTCCGTGGTCCACATCGGCAGGTTTGTGTCCAGGACTCCGTGGAGGGTGGTGGCGGTCAAAAGTGCCGACGTGTTCTCCACCGGCTGCGTGTTCAACCTGTCCTGGCTGTTCCGCCGTGACCAGCAATCCGACGAAGACTGGGCCGACCTGCAGCACCTCTTCTTCCAGCCGGGAAGGGGCATCCGCAGTGGCCGCGGACAACAGACCGGCCTGATGTTCGGCGTCCAGTTCCCCGATGGTTCCAAAGCCAGCACCGGCACCCTGGGTCCCCACGGCTTCGTGGAGCGTGGCCAGGAACCCGAACCTCCGGCGCTGGTCCTGAACAATGGCGGCGGCGGTGGCGGAGAGGATGAGTTCCAGGGCACCGGCTCGCTCTGGCTCTGGCCGCTTCCCCCTGCCGGCAGCCTCCGCCTGGTTTCCCAGTGGACCGATTTCGGCCTTGAGGAAACGTCCATCATGCTCGACGGCGGGAAGTTGCGGGATGCCGCAAAGGCAGCCCAGCAGTACTGGCCGGAGGAGGGCAGCAACCATGGGTGACTTCACAGGCTTGGTCCTGTTTGTCCTCTTCGGAGCGGTCTTCTTCTACATCCTCTACGGCGTCATCCGCGCCGCAGTCCGGGACGGAATCGGCCAGGCGGATGAGCGCCGCGCGGACCGGCGTCGTAGCTAAATCGAGGACACGATGCTTCCGTAGCCCTGCAGGAACATCCGGCGCCCCTGGCCTTCGTCCGTCCACACCCAAATGACCGAGTAGTCGGACGTGACGGCGTCCACCACCCCCGTGCCGGCCAGGGTTCCCTCGGCGAAGCGGACCCGGTCCCCCACCGCCAGCCGCGGGTGCCTGGTCCGCTTCCTCCTGGGCCGAAGCGTGGTGGACTCCTCTGCTGTTGCGGGGTCTGGCGGGCAGGTCGTGAGCTGCTGGCGCATGGGATTCCTTGGGCTCGCGGGCGGATGGTCAGCTCATTACAACCCTGCCCGCTGCTCCCAGGTCACGCACTCGCGCGTGGTGATGCAAGACTAGCCCGCCACCGGCGTGGCATGCACCCACCAGACGCTCCGAACGGAGTGTGACTGGTGCGTGCGCCACGCCAGCCCGGGAATCAGTCGAGTTCAGCCACCGATCCCAGCGCATCCCACGCGAAGCTGGCCAGCCAGTGCGTGGACATGAAGTCCCCGCTTTCCAGTCCGGACAGCCCGGCCTTCAGGAGCGGGTCCAGCGCGTCGGACAGCACGGCCGCGGCGGCCGAGGCTTCCGGGCCGCTGGATTGACGAAGCGTGGCGATGATCCGTGCCACCTGTCCCGCGCGGGTCAGGTTCAGTCCGTGCAGGTGCACCAGGTAGCCGTCGGTCTCATCCGTCACGCCCACCGGCTGCAGGATGCGCGATGCGGTGGACAGCTCCGGCAGGAACCCCGCGAACCACCCGGCGAACTCGTCCGCGGAAAGCACGCGGCGCATCAGGTCCGCCTCGCTCAGGCCCGCGGAGAGGAAGTCCTGGCCGCTGAGCTCCCAGTCGCCCGGCCAGCCGCGGTCATTGGCAAACCAGGTGCGCGCCGCGTCCTCGCACGCTTTGGCGGCATCAACCCTGCCCAGGGAGCGGAAGGCATCCAGCATGTACCCCACACCGAACGCGGCGTTGGTGTGCAGCCCGTGCCGGACGGGATACTGCGCCTTGGCCATCCAGGCGGCGCTGAGCTCCGCCACGGCATCCACCAGGGGTTCCAAAGCGGTGCCCCATTGGCGGATCTCCGCATCCGGGGAGGCGGAGCAGGTGGCGGCCAGCCGCATCAGCCAGGCCCAGCCGTAGGGCCGCTCCCAGGACGGGTTGGCCAGCAGGTAGTCCCGTTCCACTGCCAGCTTGGCCGGGGTCAGGTTGGCGCCCAGGGCTGCCCGGAGCGACGCCTCGGTGGCGGCATCCACCCAAGCCGCCGTGCCGCCGTCGGACGCTCCTGCCGCGGTAGTCCCAGCAAAGGGTGACCCTGGAGTGCCGCCCACCAGGCTCGCCCCCAGCCAGTGCATGTGCACGCAGGAGTGCCAGTCGAAGGAGGTGTAGAAGGCGGGGTGGATCTGCTCGGGGGTTGGCCTGTCGTCGGCTGACACCTGGGTGTGGTGGGCCGAGTGCGGGAAGGGCTCGGAAAGGTTGCCCAGCACCACGGCCGCGTAGTCCGGTGCCGCCTGTGCGCGAAGATCGTTGTCCATCATGCTCCTTTGAATGGCAGGGTCTGCGGAAGGGTTAGTGGAAGGCCAGGAAGTACATCAGCGCGATGTTCACCGCCAGCAGCGGGATGGCCGTGCCCACCTGTGCGGCGATGACGCCGTATTTGTTGTCCATTTCCAGCAGCGCGGACGGCACCAGGTTGAAGTTGGCTGCCATGGGCGTGCAGAGCGTTCCGCAGAAGCCGGCCAGCATGCCGATCGCGAAGACGATCGCGGGGTCACCGTGGAACGTCTCCACCAGCACGGGCCAGCCGATGGCAGCGGTCATGATGGGGAACGCAGCGAAGCCGTTGCCCATCAGCACGGTGAACAGGAACATGCCGATGCAGTAGACCAGCACGCCGGCGATCAGTGAGCCCTTGGGCAGCAGGCCGGAGGCGAGCGTGCCCACGGCGGTGCCCACGCCGGCTTTGGTGAAGAGGATGCCCAGCGTGGTGAGCATCTGGGGCAGCAGCGCGGCCCAGCCGATGGATTCGAGGATCCGGCGGCTTTCGAAGATGGGCGTGGCCGGGTTCTTGGGCTTGAGGATCACCAGGGCCACGACGACGGCAGCCACGGCGCCAATGGCCAGGGCTACCAGCGTGGTGTTCTTGGGGTCCAGCAGCGGGGTGCCGCCGATGGACAGCAGCGGGGCTGCGAGCACCAGGATGACGGTGACCAGGGGCAGCGTCAGGGCCGGGATGAAGAGCTTGTTGCCGAAGCGCTTGGCGAAGGCCTCGCGCTCGTGGCCGGTGGAGGTGCGGTGCTTGCCGTGGCCCAGCAGGCCGGTGGAGGCCAGCACCACCAGGACCAGGACGGCGATGCCCAGGATCCAGCCGGGCGCCGTGCCGGCCTGGACCCAGGTGCTGTAGAAGAAGCACAGGCCCAGCAGGCCCCAGAAGGAGGAGCTGCCCCAGCGGCGGGGGTGGTTGGTGTCGGCGGCAATGAGTGATGCCCAGGCGACGAACAGAAGGCCGATCAGCCAGTAGACGGCTTCAACGTTGATCATTTCGCTTCTCCTGCGGTTTCCTTCTGGGCGGTGAGCTCGTATTCGCGGTATTCCTTGTCCAGCTGCTTGTCCAGGCGCAGGAGCCGGAAGCCGTGGATGAGGAAGGCCGCAATGGCGGTGGGGATGGCCCAGAGGGCCAGCTGGAGCGGTTCCAGGTGCAGGTGGTACGTGGTGTCCACGAACGTGGTGATCAGCAGGATGGAGCCGACGGCGACGAACACGTCCTCGCCGAAGAACACGCCCACGTTGTCCGCCCCGGCGGAGTGGCCCTTGATCTTCTCGCTGATCTTGTCCGGGACGTGCCCGTAGCGGCGCAGCGCTGCGCCTTCGGCCATGGGGAACACCAGCGGGCGGACGGTCTGGGCGTGGCCGCCGATGCTGTTCAGGCCGACGGCGGCGGTGATCTGGCGGACGGCCAGGTAGCCGATCAGGACCCGGCCTGCCGTCAGCTTGGCGAGCCGGCCGATGAGGACCTTGGCCTGTTCCTGCAGCCCGAAGAACTCGATGATTCCCACCACGGGCAGCACGGCCACGAAGATGGTGACCGAGCGGCTGCTGGCAAAACCGGTTCCGAACGAGTCGAGGATCTGCGCGGGGTTCATGCCGCCCAGAAGTGCGGTGACGATGCCCGCAACGGTGACGACAATCAGGGGGTTCAGGCGGATGGCGAAGCCAACGATCACCAGCAGCACCCCGATGAGTACAAGCATGATTATCCCTTCCCAGGGGACCCGTGACGGGTCTGCGAAAGTGGGGGCCGGCGCGTCCGTGAGTGTGGTGGTGGGAGTGACTGCGCCGAGGGGCGGGAGCCCCGGACACGTTAGGGCTGCAGGGTTAAGTGAGCTGCAGAACAACGGTGTGATCTAAAGCATAGCTTTTTGTTCAACAATCCTGCAACCCCCTTTTTGGGGAAGGGTTGGCTAGCGGCCGACGGCGGCGAGCAGCTGCGCTTCCGCGCGGTCCAGGTAGGCGGCCAGGAAGTCCGCTGCCGCGGCCAGCTCACCGGCTTCCAGGAGGTCCACGATCCGGGCGTTGTCCTCCACGTAAGGCTCGTGGAAGGCAGGGTTGGCCGCCATCGAGTGGAACACCAGGCGCATCTCGGCCAGCACCTGGTCCATGAGGCTGTTGAGCCGCTCGCTGCCGGAGCGGTCGACGATGGCGCGGTGGAAGTCCTGGTTGGCGCTGGCCATGCCGGGGATGTCGCCGTCGGCGGCGGCCGCCCTGGCGGCCTTGATGATTGCCGCCAGGGGCTCCAGCGGGGCATCGCCGGACCACAGGACCGCCGCGGGCTCCAGGAACCGGCGCACCCGGTAGATTTCGCGGATGTCGTCAGCCGTGGGGTGGGCCACGAACACACCACGGTTGGGGATGCGGGTCACGATGTGTTCGGCATGGAGCGCCGTGAATGCTTCCCGCAGGGTGTTGCGGGACACGCCGAGGGCCTCGCGGAGGGCTTCCTCGGCGAGCTTTGATCCGGGAGCCAGCTGCCCGGCGGCGATGCGGCTGCGCAGCTGGGCGGCCACCCAGAGGCCCGTTTCGGCGTGCTTTGTGGTCCTGGCCTGGGCTTGGAGATCGGCCAGTACCTCGTCAAACGTCATGGCACCACGATATCGGGCAGGACAGCGGTGCCCTGTCCGCACCGGACGTATTCCGCCATCATGGTGACCATGACGTGGCTTGACGGCCTCCGGTTCGACCCGATCGCCCCGCTGCTGTCCAGCGGTCACCCCGCCGTGCGCTCCTGGGCCGTCCGCGAGCTGGTCCCCGGACCGGGAGGGCTGCCGGCCACCCCGGCGGCCGATGAGGCACTCTGGGACCTTCCGGTCCCGCGCCGGATCCTGCGGCACCAGGCGGCGGACGGGTCGTGGGCCTATCCGGGAAGACGGCCCCGGGACCGCATGGATTACGACCTGCTGGAGACCTACCGGCAACTCGGGTTCCTCGTGGAGATGTTCGGGCTCACCCGCCGGCATCCGGCCATCGCCGCGGCCGCCGGTTATGTGCTTTCACACCAGTCCGAGCCAGGTGACCTTCGGGGGATTTACGGCAACCAGGTGTCTCCCAACTACACGGCGGCCCTCATCGGGCTCCTGTGCAAAGCGGGGTACGGCGACCACCCGCGCGTGGAACGCGCGTTCAGCTGGCTTGAGGCGTCGCGGCAGGACGACGGCGGCTGGGCCCTTCCCATCCGCACCCGGGGGAGGAAGCTGGACGCGCTGGACGAGCCGCAGACCATCACCGGCGATCCGTCGCAGCCGTTCTCGCACCTGATCACCGGGGTGGTGCTCAGGGCCTACGCGGCCCATCCCGCGCACCGCGCAAGCACCTCCGCACAGAAGGCCGCGGAAATGCTGGCGGGCCGCTTCTTCGAGCCGGACGCCTATCCGGATAAGGGCCGCGTCTCCGACTGGACCGAGTTCTGCTTTCCCTTCTGGATGACGGACCTCGTTTCCGCCCTCGACGCGATCAGCATCATCCACCCCGGCCTTCGAACGGAAAAAACCGGCCAGGCGCGCGACTGGCTGGCCGCGCACCAGGAGCCGTCAGGGCTCTTCACCGGCCACCTGCTCCGGGACAGGTTCCACGACCTCCAGCTCTGGTTCAGCCTGGCGGTGTGCCGCGTGTTCGCGCGGATGCCCTCGTGAGGTGCGTTCAGGAAATGGTGGTGAGCACCTGCCCGGGCCCGACGGCGTCTCCGGCCGCCGCGTACAGCTCACCGACGGTGCCGGCGCGGTGGGCGGCCACGGCCGTCTCCATCTTCATGGCTTCGAGCACCAGCACCGCTTCGCCTTCCTCGACGCTGGCCCCGGGCTCAGCCAGCCACTTGACCACGGTGCCGGCCATGGTGGCCAGCAGGTCGCCGTCGTTCTTCTCCGCCGCAGCCTCCCCGCCGTCCTGCGGAGCCGCTGCGCGTCCCCTGCCGCCGCCGTCGAGCAGGGAATCCAGCAGCGCCTTGGGGAGTCCCAGCTCCATCCGCTTGCCGTCCACCTCGATGCCGATGGTCCGGCGGGGCTCTTCCGGCGCGGCGGGACTGAAGGCCGGATCCGCCTCAAGGGCGGTGGTGAATTCGTTTTCGATCCAGGTGGTGTAGACGCCCAGCGTGTCCGTCCGGGTGAAGTCCGGCGCGTCCACCACCGCGCGGTGGAACGGCAGCACGGTGGCCAGGCCGCCGATGCGGAACTCCCGCAGGGCGCGGCGGGCGCGGCGGAGCGCCTGCTGGCGGTCCGCCCCGGTCACCACGAGTTTGGCCAGCAGGGAATCGAACTGCCCGGGGACCACCGAGCCCGAACGGACGCCGGTGTCCACCCGGATCCCGGGACCGGTGGGGGCTTCGAAGGTTTCCACGGTGCCGGGGGACGGCAGGAAGCCGCGGCCCGGGTCCTCGGCGTTGATCCGGAACTCAAAGGCGTGCCCGCGCGGCTCCGGGTCCTCGAGGATGGGAAGCTTCTCCCCCGCCGCGATGGACAGCTGGGCGGCCACCAGGTCCACCCCGGAGGTCTCCTCGGTGATGGGATGCTCCACCTGCAGGCGGGTGTTGACCTCCAGGAAGCTCAGGAACCCCGTGCCGTCCAGCAGGTACTCCACGGTGCCGGCACCGACGTAGCCCGCCTCGCGGCAAATGGCCTTGGCCGAGGCGTGGATGGCGGCCCGCTGCTCAGCGGTGAGGAAGGGGGCGGGGGCTTCCTCCACGAGTTTCTGGTGGCGGCGCTGCAGCGAACAGTCGCGGGTGCCCACGACCACCACGTTGCCGTGCGTGTCCGCGATGACCTGGGCCTCCACGTGGCGCGGCCGGTCCAAAAACTTCTCCACGTAGCATTCGCTCCGGCCGAAGGCGGCCAGGGATTCGCGGACCGCGGAGTCGAAGCTTTCCTCGATGTCGGCCTGGTCCCGGACCACCTTGAGGCCACGCCCGCCGCCGCCGAACGCCGCCTTGATGGCCACGGGAAGGCCCACCTGTTCGGCGAAGGCGCGGACCTCCGCGGCGCTGGCCACCGGTCCGTCGCTGCCGGGTGCCAGCGGGGCGCCGGCCCGGACCGCCACCTCGCGGGCGCTGACCTTATCGCCCAGCAGCCGGATGGTCTCCGGGGAGGGGCCGATCCAGGTCAGGCCGGCGTCGATTACGGCCTGGGCGAAGCCGGCGTTCTCGGACAGGAAGCCGTAGCCGGGGTGGACGGCGTCGGCGCCGCTTTTCGCCGCAACGGCGAGGAGCTTGTCGATGTCCAGGTAGGTTTCCTGGGGCCGGGAGCCTGACAGCGCGTAGGCCTCGGTGGCGGCGGAGACGTGCAGCGCGTCGGCGTCCGGGTCGGCGTAGACGGCCACGCTTTCCAGGCCTGCATCGTCGCAGGCCCGGGCGATCCGGACGGCAATTTCGCCGCGGTTGGCAATGAGGACTTTACGCATGGGGGCTTTCCTTAGGTGTTTCGGGCAGTTCTGCCGGAGGAGCTGCGGCGGTGAACCGGACGGTTGTGCCCGGGGGAAGCTGGGCGGCCTTGTCCAGGTCGGCATGGACGACGACGGCAATCACCGGGTACCCGCCGGTCACCGGGTGGTCGGAGAGGAACAGGACGGGCTGGCCTTCCGGCGGCACCTGCACGGCGCCGCGGACGGTTCCTTCGCTGGCGAGTTCGCCGTCCCGGCTGCGGCTGAGCGGCTGGCCGTTGAGGCGCAGTCCGATCCGGTTGGACTGCGGCGTGACGGTCCATTCCTGGGCCAGGAAGTCCTGCAGCGTGTCGGTGCTGAACCAGTCCTGCCGGGGTCCGGGGACCACCCGCAGCACGGTCGCCCCGTCCTGAATCGGAAGGGGGGACACTTCCGGGTGGCCCACCACGCTGCCCGGTTTGGCGGCGTGCACCGGCAGGATGGTTCCCGCTCCGAGCAGCTCGGGGCCGATCCCTGACATGGTGTCCGTGGAGCGGCTGCCGAGAGCATCGGGGCCACCGAGTCCACCGCGGACGCCGACGTAGGAGCGGAGCCCTGCCGTGGGGGTGCCCACGGTCAGCCTCTCCCCCGCCAACAGCGCGAAGGGGGCGTCGCACGCGGGGTGCCGCGCCGCCGTCGTCCGCTGGCTGTCCTCTTTTGAGTCTGCCCCCGGTGTGATCTGCAGCGGGACGGCCGCTCCGGCGACGGCCAGGACCTGGTCGGTGAGGGCCTCGAGTTCGAGGCCGCCGAAGAGGAGTTCGATGCCGGCTGCGCCTTCGGCGTTGCCCACCAGGCGGTTGGCGCGGCGGAGGGCTCCGCGGTCCATGGCGCCGGCGCTGCTGACACCCAGCGAGGCGAAGCCCGGCCGGCCCAGGTCCTGGACGGTGGCCTGCAGCCCCGGTTTGCGGACGGCAAGGCCTGGGTGGCCCTGGTGCTCTGCCGTCCGGTTGGCGGGGGCTTTGGGCCGTTCCGTCATGATGGCGTGGCTGCGGACGGCCTTGAAGCGGACGGTATCGCCGGGGCGGATGAGGGCGGGATTTTCCCGGTCCAGGTCCCACATGGCGGCTTCGGTCCGGCCGATCAGCTGCCAGCCGCCCGGCGACTGCCGCGGGTAGACGGCCGAGTACGCGCCGCCCAAGGCCACAGCGCCGGCGGGCACGGCCGTGCGCGGGGATCGGCGCCGCGGGACTTCGAGGCTGGGGTTTTCGCCGCTGAGGTAGGCGAAGCCCGGTGCGAATCCGGCAAAGGCTGCGGTCCAGAGCTGGCCGGCATGCGCGGCCACCACTCCCTCACGGCCCAGTCCGGTGAGCGACGCCACCTCGTCCAGGTCCTCGCCGTCGTACACCACGTCGATGGTGACCAGCGCGCTCTCGGTGTCCGCTGGCGCCTCAAGGTCCAGCCCGCGGACGTGCGCGGCCAGCGCCTGGACTGCTTGGGGCGAATCCGCGGTGACAAGGACGGTTGATGCGGCTGCGATGACGTCGATCTGGCCCGGCTGCGGGTGTGCGGTCAGCTGCGCCTGGAGGCTGAGGACGGCATCGAGGGAGGACAGCTCCACCAGGATGGCCCGGTCACCCGCGCGCCGGATCCCGGTCAGCTCCGGGCGAGGGGCAGTGGCGGTGCGCTGCTGCTGCGTGGCGGCCATGCTAGGCGAAGCTTTCGATCCGGATGCCGGCGTCCACCAGTGCGGCACGGACGGCGGCAGCCATTGCCACGGCGCCGGGGGTGTCACCGTGCAGGCAGATGCTTTCGGCGTGGACGGGAACCAGCGATCCGTCGATGGCGCGGACTACGCCGTCCCCGGCCAGGCGCAGGACGTGCTCGACGACGTCCTCCACCTTGTGCAGCACGGCGCCGGGTTCGCGCCGGGAGACCAGGGTGCCGTCCGGGTTGTAGGCACGGTCAGCGAAGGCCTCGGCCACGGTCCGCAGGCCCGCGGCTTCGGCCTGGCGCTGGATCTCGGAGTTGGGGAGCACCATAAGGGGCAGGGTGGGGTCCACTGCGAGGATGGCTGCCACAACGGCCCCAGCCTGCTTCGGGTGGGTGACGATGGTGTTGTAGAGCGCGCCGTGCGGCTTGACGTAGCGGACGGCAGTGCCGGCGGCGAGGGCCACGGCCTGGACTGCGCCGATCTGGTAGACCACATCGGCGGTCAGCTCGGCCGGGGTCATGTCCACGAAGCGCCGGCCGAAGCCGGCCAGGTCCCGGTAACCGGGGTGTGCGCCCACGGTGACGCCGGCCTTCACGGCGGCCTGGCAGGTGGCCATGATGCCTACAGGGTCGCCGGCGTGGAAGCCGCAGGCCACGTTGGCGCTGGACACGCTTTCAAAGATGGCCGCGTCGTCTCCGAAGGACCAGTTCCCAAAGGACTCGCCGACGTCGCTGTTCAGGTCGATGCTGGGCATTGTGATCTCCGTCTCGGATTGCTGTTCATCCAAGAATGCCCTAAAAACTCGGATTGTTCAACAATCTGAAGCCCCTATTACCCTTCCTACCCGTGACGCGCCATCACATCCTGCCCGTTTCCGCGGGATGCGCCATCACATCCGGCCCGTTCGCCGGCCACGCCTCATCACTTCGTGAGAGTCTTCTGTCGTGGCGCGGGGCCTGGTGACGCGTTACCGGTGAGGGGACGAAAGCTGATGGCGCGTCACGGGGCCCAGGTGCGGGATCGTGTTGTGGTGTTGGTGGGTTAAATGTGGGAGGCCCCAACCTGGTGGTTGGGGCCTCGACCAATGTGTGTCCGGCGGTGACCTACTCTCCCACACCCTCCCGGGTGCAGTACCATCGGCGCTGTGGGTCTTAGCTTCCGGGTTCGGAATGGGACCGGGCGTTTCCCCCACGCTATGACCGCCGTAACCCTTGTACCCGCCCGCCCGGTGTTTTGTTCGGGGGTGGGAAGTTTGGTGGTTACAACATTGTGGTGTTGTTCTTCAGTTGTGGTGGTTCCGTGCCGTGACAACCCGTGTGTTGGGGGGTTGTTGGTTGGGAACCACATAGTGGACGCAAGCAGAGTTTTGTATGTATCTGTGTGGTGTAAGTTGTTGGCCTATTAGTACCGGTCAGCTTCACGAGTCGTTAGTCCTCGCTTCCACATCCGGCCTATCAACCCAGTGGTCTGGCTGGGGGCCTCTCACACCCGAGGGTGTATGGAAATCTCATCTCGAAGCGAGCTTCCCGCTTAGATGCTTTCAGCGGTTATCCCATCCGAACGTAGCTAATCAGCGGTGCACTTGGCAGTACAACTGACACACCAGAGGTTCGTCCGTCCCGGTCCTCTCGTACTAAGGACAGCCCTTCTCAAATTTCCTGCGCGCGCAGCGGATAGGGACCGAACTGTCTCACGACGTTCTAAACCCAGCTCGCGTACCGCTTTAATGGGCGAACAGCCCAACCCTTGGGACCTACTCCAGCCCCAGGATGCGACGAGCCGACATCGAGGTGCCAAACCATGCCGTCGATATGGACTCTTGGGCAAGATCAGCCTGTTATCCCCGAGGTACCTTTTATCCGTTGAGCGACGGCCATTCCACAATGTACCGCCGGATCACTAGTCCCGACTTTCGTCCCTGCTCGAGATGTCTCTCTCACAGTCAAGCTCCCTTGTGCACTTACACTCGACACCTGATTGCCAACCAGGCTGAGGGAACCTTTGGGCGCCTCCGTTACTTTTTAGGAGGCAACCGCCCCAGTTAAACTACCCATCAGGCACTGTCCCTGACCCGGATTACGGGCCGAAGTTAGATGTCCAAAGTGACCAGAGTGGTATTTCAACGATGACTCCACCCGAACTGGCGTCCGGGCTTCAACGTCTCCCACCTATCCTACACAAGCCACTC
This sequence comes from Pseudarthrobacter sp. Pseusp20, assembly GCF_059492155.1. NCBI lineage: Bacteria > Bacillati > Actinomycetota > Actinomycetes > Micrococcales > Micrococcaceae > Pseudarthrobacter > Pseudarthrobacter sp. Pseusp20. The sequence continues at coordinate 1,295,774 of NZ_CP168521.1, read as the reverse complement.
CGAACACCAATACCAAACTATAGTAAAGGTCTCGGGGTCTTTCCGTCCTGCTGCGCGTAACGAGCATCTTTACTCGTACTGCAATTTCGCCGAGTTTATGGTTGAGACAGCGGGGAAGTCGTTACTCCATTCGTGCAGGTCGGAACTTACCCGACAAGGAATTTCGCTACCTTAGGATGGTTATAGTTACCACCGCCGTTTACTGGGGCTTAAATTCTCAGCTTCGCCTTGCGGCTAACCGGTCCTCTTAACCTTCCAGCACCGGGCAGGAGTCAGTCCGTATACATCGTCTTGCGACTTCGCACGGACCTGTGTTTTTAGTAAACAGTCGCTTCCCCCTGGTCTCTGCGGCCCCGATCCCCTCCACACCGCAAAGGGTGTATCAAGGTTGGGGCCCCCCTTCTCCCGAAGTTACGGGGGCATTTTGCCGAGTTCCTTAACCATAATTCTCTCGATCGCCTTGGTATTCTCTACCTGATCACCTGTGTCGGTTTGGGGTACGGGCGGCTAAAACCTCGCGTCGATGCTTTTCTCGGCAGCATAGGATCACCAAATCCCCCCAAACGGGGGTCCCATCAGATCTCAGGCACCATGAGTGGCGGATTTGCCTACCACTCGCCCTACATCCTTAGACCGGGACAACCATCGCCCGGCTCGGCTACCTTCCTGCGTCACACCTGTTAATACGCTTGCCTCCCGGGATCAGGTCCTGCGCTCCACCAAAACCCTCACACCACAAGGGCGCTCGGGCAGGCTTCGGGCAGTTAGTATCCCCCGCTCAGCATGGGCGGTTTTTCGCCGGTACGGGAATATCAACCCGTTGTCCATCGACTACGCCTGTCGGCCTCGCCTTAGGTCCCGACTTACCCAGGGCAGATTAGCTTGACCCTGGAACCCTTGATCATTCGGCGGACGGGTTTCTCACCCGTCTTTCGCTACTCATGCCTGCATTCTCACTCGTGTAGGCTCCACCGCTGGTTTACACCGCGACTTCACCGCCCACACGACGCTCCCCTACCCATCCACACGCCTGAACCACAAGGGCTTAGCTAAAATGTGAATGCCACAACTTCGGCGGTGTACTTGAGCCCCGCTACATTGTCGGCGCGGAATCACTTGACCAGTGAGCTATTACGCACTCTTTTAAGGGTGGCTGCTTCTAAGCCAACCTCCTGGTTGTCTGGGCAACTCCACATCCTTTCCCACTTAGCACACGCTTAGGGGCCTTAGTTGGTGGTCTGGGCTGTTTCCCTCTCGACTATGAAGCTTATCCCCCACAGTCTCACTGCTGCGCTCTCACTTACCGGCATTCGGAGTTTGGCTGACGTCAGTAACCTTGTAGGGCCCATTAGCCATCCAGTAGCTCTACCTCCAGCAAGAAACACGCAACGCTGCACCTAAATGCATTTCGGGGAGAACCAGCTATCACGAAGTTTGATTGGCCTTTCACCCCTACCCACAGCTCATCCCCTCCATTTTCAACTGAAGTGGGTTCGGTCCTCCACGACGTCTTACCGTCGCTTCAACCTGGCCATGGGTAGATCACTTCGCTTCGGGTCTAGATCACGCCACTCACACGCCCTATTCAGACTCGCTTTCGCTACGGCTGCCCCACACGGGTTAACCTCGCGACGTAACACTAACTCGCAGGCTCATTCTTCAAAAGGCACGCCGTCACCAGAATCAGACTGGCTCCGACGGATTGTAAGCACACGGTTTCAGGTACTGTTTCACTCCCCTCCCGGGGTACTTTTCACCTTTCCCTCACGGTACTGGTCCGCTATCGGTCATTAGGGAGTATTTAGGCTTATCAGGTGGTCCTGACAGATTCGCACGGGATTTCTCGGGCCCCGTACTACTTGGGATACTCTCACAGGCGGTACAAACACATTACGGTTACGGGACTAACACCCTCTCTGGCCGGCCTTTCAAAACCGTTCACCTATGCGCGCACATCACACCCCACCAGCCCGGCAGAACTGGTATGGAAAGTCCCACAACCCCGACCATGCAACGCCCGCCGGCTATCACACATGGAACGGTTTAGCCTGATCCGCGTTCGCTCGCCACTACTAACGGAATCACTATTGTTTTCTCTTCCTGCGGGTACTGAGATGTTTCACTTCCCCGCGTTCCCCCCACGCACCCTATGTGTTCAGGTACGGGTCACCGAGTCACTCGCGCGCTCGGCGGGGTTTCCCCATTCGGACACCCTGGGATCACAGTCCGGTTATCGACTCCCCCAGGCTTATCGCAGATTCCTACGTCCTTCTTCGGCTCCTAATGCCAAGGCATCCACCGTGTGCTCTTAAAAACTTGACCACAAAGATCAAAAACATTTCTCGAGAGAACCACAGAAACCAACCACACCCCAACACCCAAAGGGCATCAACAGCGCAGCCAGATCCAGGTTCATTAATCTTGGAAATTGCTTCTTATACAAGATGCTCGCGTCCACTATGTAGTTCTCAAACAACAACCCCACACCACACACCCCACACACCCAAACAGGCGCACGGAACGTCACGGCAGGGAAACCAGAAACAAACAAACCCGACAAAGAACCACCACGACCAAAGCCGCAACAACCCCTCCCCGGCCCTGTTGCCTCAGGACCCAACAGTGTGCCAAACACTACCCAGCAACCCAAACCAGCCGCGTTCCAGAACACCCGCCCTCCCCCGAAGAGAAGAACAAAACATTCGTACTAACCACACCGGTCCGTGCCACCAGGCACCTATTTGTTGATATTCCACCCATGAGCACCCGCCACGGAACAATCGTCCATGCTGCGGGCTTGCTTCCTGACAACCCCCCACACCGGCATTCACCAGCACAGAAGAGTTGGAGGTGCTCCTTAGAAAGGAGGTGATCCAGCCGCACCTTCCGGTACGGCTACCTTGTTACGACTTAGTCCCAATCGCCAGTCCCACCTTCGACAGCTCCCTCCCACAAGGGGTTAGGCCACCGGCTTCGGGTGTTACCAACTTTCGTGACTTGACGGGCGGTGTGTACAAGGCCCGGGAACGTATTCACCGCAGCGTTGCTGATCTGCGATTACTAGCGACTCCGACTTCATGGGGTCGAGTTGCAGACCCCAATCCGAACTGAGACCGGCTTTTTGGGATTAGCTCCACCTCACAGTATCGCAACCCTTTGTACCGGCCATTGTAGCATGCGTGAAGCCCAAGACATAAGGGGCATGATGATTTGACGTCGTCCCCACCTTCCTCCGAGTTGACCCCGGCAGTCTCCTATGAGTCCCCACCATCACGTGCTGGCAACATAGAACGAGGGTTGCGCTCGTTGCGGGACTTAACCCAACATCTCACGACACGAGCTGACGACAACCATGCACCACCTGTAAACCAGCCCCAAAGGGGAAACCACATTTCTGCAGCGGTCCGGTTCATGTCAAGCCTTGGTAAGGTTCTTCGCGTTGCATCGAATTAATCCGCATGCTCCGCCGCTTGTGCGGGCCCCCGTCAATTCCTTTGAGTTTTAGCCTTGCGGCCGTACTCCCCAGGCGGGGCACTTAATGCGTTAGCTACGGCGCGGAAAACGTGGAATGTCCCCCACACCTAGTGCCCAACGTTTACGGCATGGACTACCAGGGTATCTAATCCTGTTCGCTCCCCATGCTTTCGCTCCTCAGCGTCAGTTAATGCCCAGAGACCTGCCTTCGCCATCGGTGTTCCTCCTGATATCTGCGCATTTCACCGCTACACCAGGAATTCCAGTCTCCCCTACATCACTCTAGTCTGCCCGTACCCACCGCAGATCCGGAGTTGAGCCCCGGACTTTCACGGCAGACGCGACAAACCGCCTACGAGCTCTTTACGCCCAATAATTCCGGATAACGCTTGCGCCCTACGTATTACCGCGGCTGCTGGCACGTAGTTAGCCGGCGCTTCTTCTGCAGGTACCGTCACTTACGCTTCTTCCCTACTGAAAGAGGTTTACAACCCGAAGGCCGTCATCCCTCACGCGGCGTCGCTGCATCAGGCTTTCGCCCATTGTGCAATATTCCCCACTGCTGCCTCCCGTAGGAGTCTGGGCCGTGTCTCAGTCCCAGTGTGGCCGGTCACCCTCTCAGGCCGGCTACCCGTCGTCGCCTTGGTAGGCCATTACCCCACCAACAAGCTGATAGGCCGCGAGTCCATCCAAAACCACAAAAGCTTTCCACCAACCACCATGCGATGGAAGGTCATATCCGGTATTAGACCCAGTTTCCCAGGCTTATCCCAGAGTCAAGGGCAGGTTACTCACGTGTTACTCACCCGTTCGCCACTAATCCACCAGCAAGCTGGCATCATCGTTCGACTTGCATGTGTTAAGCACGCCGCCAGCGTTCATCCTGAGCCAGGATCAAACTCTCCGTTGAAGTAAAACAAAAACAGACACAACCACAACCACCGGAAATAACGGCAGAAACAGCTGCACAAAATTTGAAACCAGCTAAAAACACCATGCACACCACGGGGTGGCGGCACAGCACAATCAACCAATTACATACATAATCGGTATCAACAAACTTGGCACACTATTGAGTTCTCAAACAACAGACACACCCGGCACCACCCAAACCAACGTCCAGGCTCGCTCCGGAGCAACTTTCCAAACTTACCCGGTTCCAACAATCTTCGCAAATCAGCGTTACCGCGATCCACTCCACTCGAAAACCAGCCCCACCCGCGTCCGGCACGCCAAGAGGCGAACCATTTCCAGGCCGTTCAGTAAGGGGTTTGGCCGCTATCTTTCCGCTTCAGCGGCGGCGACTCAGAAAACAATACCCGCCCCCACACCCAACCGCAAATCGACCCCCTAGCGGGTGAAGATCCGCGGAATCCCGGGGCAGGAACGGCCGTCGGGGCACCCAAGCGGCCTCCCGCCGTCGTAATTCCCTGGTGTGTGCTGCCGCACATGCTGTCTGGCCTCCCCCATCTCCGGCCCCGACCTCAATTCCCTCGGTTGGCCCTTAAAGCCACGAGCCGCGGATACCTCCGGAAAGGAGGATCCGCGGCTCGCCTTAGCACTGCCCCGCCTGGCTAACGCTCGCAGGCGACGCCGTCGCCGTCGCGGTCAAGGGAAGAGCTGTACCCCGCCTGTCCCCTGTACAAAGGCGCCGCACCCGCGGCCTTGGCTGCAGTGCAATTGGCGTAGTAGGCAGCTGCCGGAGCCTGCACGGGGGCTGGTGCGGCAGGAACTGCCACAGGAGCAGGTGCGGGAGCCTGCGCGGCCTGCTTGGCAGCTGCATCCCGCGCAGCCTGGTCGGCGGCAGCCTTCGCAGCGGCTGCCTGATCGGCGGCGGCCTTGTCGGCAGCGGCTTTCTCAGCGGCCGCCTTCGCAGCAGCAGCCGCCTTCTCGGCCGCGGCCTTGTCAGCTGCCGCCTTGTCGGCCGCAGCCTTCTCCGCCGCAAGATCGTCAAGGCTCTTGACGCCGAGATGCACCGTGGACCCCTTGTCAGCCTTTGCACCGTTGGCTGGGTCCTGGGTGGTCACCTGCCAGTTGCTCTTGACCATGATCGACTTGCCGTGGGCCGTGTCCTTGGCATCAACTTCAAACCCAAGGTCTTTCAGCTGGTCCGTGGCCTTGTCCAGGGCCAAACCCGTCACGGACGGAACGGTGACGGTCTCGGTCGTTTGCGCAACAGAGGTTGCGGCTGCTGCAGGCTGCGTCGCCGCCTGCTTGCCGCCGCAGCCCGTCAGCATGAGGCCGGCAAGCACAGCCAGAGCCAGCGTCTTCTTCAACCTGCCTGCGGCAGGCATGGGACTTGTTTTCATGATCCCCCCTAGGAATGCGTGTGATGGTGTTGAAATCGCGTCCGGAGAGTCCGGACAAGAACGGGCCTACTCGCAGGCGATGCCGTCGGAGTCGCGGTCCAGTGCGGACCGGTAGCCGGCCTGGCCGGCGTAGAGCGGCGCAGCTCCCGCAGCCCTCGCCGCAGTGCAGTTGGCGTAGTAGACGGCGGCAGGTGCCGGTGCGGCGGGAGCAGGTGCGGGTGCAGCCGGCGCAGGTGCCGCCGGGACAACGGGCGCGGGCGCCGGAGCGACCGGTGCCGGTGCGGGGGCAACCGCCGCCGGGGCAGGAGCAGCCGCGGCAGGCGCCGGTTCAGCCACCGCCGGTGCGGGAGCCGGGGACTGTTGGCTGGTCGGAGCCAACTGTCCGGAGCAGTCACCGAGGATGCGGGCCATCGCGTCGTGCTCCGCCTGGGTCACCCACAGCCCATATGTCGCCTTCACCGAGATCTGCCGGGCCACATACTCACACCGGAAGGGCTTGTTCGGGGGCAGCCAGGTGGCCGCGTCGCCGTCGCCCTTTTGCTGGTTGGTGGGGCCGTCCGTTGCCTGGAGATTCAGCGGATCATTCGCGAACGCCGTCCGCTGCTCGGTGGTCAACTGCTGCGCGCCCTTCTGCCACGCGTCGCTCAGCGCCACCACATGGTCGATCTGCACGGCAGTGCTGGTCCCCGAGCCACGGACAAAACTGATGGTCTTGCCCGTGTAGGGATCCGCCAGGGTCCCTGTCTGGACTTTGCAGGGAACACTGTTCGTGTAAGTGATGCCGGTGAGGTCCCGCCGGAGGATGTCGTTGCGGGTATCGCAGCCATTGCGGTCCACGTCCAGCCACGCCTGGCCGAACTGCGCCCGGTCATACCCCGTTTTCGGCGCACGGCCCTTGATGGAAAGGGTGGCCAACAGATCGACCGCCTTTGTGGCGTAGGCCGGCTGCGCGTTGGGGGCGGTGGCGGTGACGCCGGCGGCAAGGACGGCCGGGTTCTCCGGGTCCAGCGGCTCACCAGTGCTGTCAGCGGTGGGAGTGGGCGTGGACGACGGCGAAGCCGTGGCTGTGGCGGTTGGGCTCGCTTTGGCGGACGCCACCTTGGCGGCGCTCTCCGAGGAGGCTGCCTCCAGGTCTGCGCTGGCAACGTGCGGCAAGGCGACGGCCCCGCCGATGAAGAGGGCGAGGGACGCGGCGATCGCGATGGCGCCGGCCTTGCGTTGCGCCGGGAGCCAGGCCCAGGAGCGCCGCCCTGTAAGCAGGACATAAAGGCCGGTGAGTGCGGTTGAAATGCCCAGGAAAACCAGGGCTCCGCCCACTCCGCCGCTCAGCGCGCCCAAAAGCATGAACAGTGCGGTGATGCCGGCAACAATAAACGTTGAAATGCGTGGTTTCCGCGGCGGCTTCGGTGCCGCCGCAGGTGGAACAAACCCGAAAAGGGTGTCGTGGTCGGGCATTCTTTCCCCATTTTCACGGGGTCCCCATAAGGGGACCCCACATTTGGCGGGCCTGCTGCTAAGCCCGACAAACTCATCGTCATGAGCCTATGGTCCAACCGAAACCGAAAACGGGCGTCCTGCGCGTCCTCGGCCAACATTCAGCAAGTCTTGATCGGACCTTGAGGAAAGCCCTACGCAATACCGTGTGAGTGCTTCATAATTCGCGGTTTCGCGTGGCTAAACCCGTCTGTTCGGCTCCCATTCCCTTGCGTGAGCCGCAAAGATAGAGTGGCCGGATGCAGATGCGTCTTGAGGTTGTCCAGGTCCCGGTTTCCGACGTCGACAGGTCGAAAGCGTTCTATACCGAAAAACTTGGCTTCGTCCTGGACCACGACGTGGAACACATTCCGGGCATGAGGGTGGTCCAGCTGACTCCCCCGGGTTCGCCCACATCAGTAGTCATCGGCACCGGGATGACCGCCATGACGCCGGGCAGCCTGGAGGGACTGCAACTGGTGGTTCCGGACATCACCGAGGTCCGGGCCGAACTGGTCAGGCGGGGCGCGGACATCAGCGAAATCCAGGACCTGGGCGGCGTCCTGTTCGCCTACTTCACCGATCCCGACGGCAACCGCTGGGTGATGCAGGGCCAGACCCCTGCGGACATCCGGGACGCGCACAAACCCTAAAAGAAGCTGCCAAAAGGGAGCGGGCGCCGGAGGGTGCGGACTACTTTTTAGCCGGCGGGGCAGTGGAACCCCGGACCACCAGCTCGGTGCCGAGCTCGATCCGCTGCGGCAGTTCCTCGTCACCATCCAGATGCCGGAGCAGGGCGCGCATGGCAGTTTCGGCCATCTGCACTACCGGCTGCCGGATCGTGGTCAGCCCCGGCTCGATCCACTCGGCCGCCGGAATGTCGTCAAACCCAATGACGGACAAGTCTTCGGGAATGCGGAGCCCGGCGGAACGCGCAGCCCGGTACGCACCCAAGGCCTGGTCGTCGTTGCCGGTGAAGATCGCCGTCGGACGGTCCGACAACTCCAGCAGCTTGCGGGTTGCAGCCTCGCCCGCTTCGATGGAAAAGTCGCCGGGAACCATCAACGCCGTGTCCAGGGCTATGCCCGCGCGGCGCAGTGCCGAGATGTAGCCATCCTCTCGGGCGCTGCTGCACTGCAGGTCCTCGCGGCCGCCGATCATGGCGATCCGCTTATGCCCCAACTGCAAAAGGTGTTCCGTGGCCGAATAGCCACCCTCCCAATTCGCCGCCCCCACTGTCATCAGGTCCGGGCCAGGCTGGCCCACAGGATCGATCAGCACCACAGGTATCCCCAAGGACTTGATCCGCTGGATTTGCTTGGCATCCAACTGGTAGACGGCCATGAGCAGCCCATCCGATTTCCGCTCCGCGAGGTTGGCCAGCCACGGCCGGATGCGCGAGCCGTCCAGGCTCAGGCTGCTGACCACAGTCCCGTAGCCGGCGTCCTGTGCCACACGTTCTACGCCCTCGATGATCTCCAGGGCCCATTCCGAGCCCAGCCCCGGAAACACCAGGTCCACCAGGCCGGCCTTTTGCCTGCGTTTGGCAGGGCGGCGCGCATAATCGCGCCGGGCAATGATCTCCTCCACCCGGGCACGCGTCTCTGCCGCCACGTGCGCGTGCCCGTTCAGCACCTTGGACACGGTGGGAACCGAAACCCCTGCTTCACGGGCAATCTCACTGATCGTCGCGCGCCTGGTGTCCTGCTTGCTCACCACGGAAACCGCCCTCTCACCCGGGTCACGCGCCCGGTGCTATGTATCGGAAAGTTCCCACGTCTGGATCCGGCCACACATGCCGTAAATTCTGCGGTTTTCCCGTTTTCCCATCGTAGTTCGCGCACCGGACAGATAGATACTTTCTGCCGTGTCCAGAGAGGCCAGCTGCTGCCGGGTGACTTCCGCCTGGCGGGCAGCTCCCTCCGCCAGAACGTCTGCCCAGGCGCTGGTCCTGTCCGAGACCAGACGGGCAGCGGCAGCATGGAAGTCGGCCAGTGCTGCCGGACCGGAAACCAGCACGGCTTGCTTAAGCGCAAAGTAACCTTCCAGGGCCAAATCACGACGGCGGCGCGCGGCGTGCTCGCCCGCGTCCGGCCCAGCGTCGGCGTCCTTGTGTTCCAGCGCCGCTGCGCTCCGGTACTTTTCCGCGTGCGCAAAGTACTCGGGCGGAAATGTCATCACGGCGTCGCCGTGTTCGGGCAGCCCGGCATTCTGCATGACTACAAGGACCTTCAGGTCACCCGAATCATTGATGGCGCGATGCACGGTGCCGGGGGTAAACCAAAGCACCACCCCAGGCGCCAACGGTGTCGAGGTGAAGCCGCGCGAGTCAAGTGTCTCCAGCCTGCCGATTCCCTGGAGCACCACGTACGCCTCCGTGGAAGCGGTGTGCACGTGCGGCGACCCGCCGGCTGCACCGTCGGCGCCCGGCCAGTCGTAGATGCTGATTTCGGAGAGCCCAGTGGCGCCCGGAAACGTTGAGGCCATCCGTTACGCCCAATCGCGAAGCGCTGCTTGCGCAGCATCCGCCAGCGCCTGGGCGCGTTCGGCGTCCACACCGCCATCGGCAATCACCACGGCGTAGCGGTAGGAAAGCGGCGCACCTTCACGGAGGGGCACCTCCTCGCTGAAGAAGGGGGCTGAGCCCAGGCACGCGAACATGGACGACCTGGCAAACCACTGGTTGGGTGCACCGGGGTTATTTCCGTCCTCCACGAACGCGATGGTGGAGGCCCGGCAGGTGACGTCATGCGTACCGGTGAAGGCGATCCACGGCGAGCGGGTGCCCATGAATTCGTCCGTACCCGCATCCTCCTGGTTGCGGAACACGCCGCCTGTAAAGGACCTGGGGCCGCGCCAAAAGAGGCCACCGTATCCGGCGTTGTGCCGGCCTTCCGTAGTGGGGCTGCCGATGCGGATCTCTTCGCCGGAGATATTGCTCATCCTGGTCTCAAAGAGGATGGCGTATGCCCCCTCGGTTTCGCTGTTCTCCGTGGCAGCGTCTTCCACCAACCGGAGGCTGAACCGGCGGCTCTCCGCAATGACCGGTTCCCCTTCCTGCGAGGTCCAGGTCAGGGATTCCGACGCCGTGATGCCGGGGCCGGATTGGTCGATGCCCGTGAAGGATCCGTGGGTCATGGCACCATTGTTGTCCAGGTTGGCGTACTCCGTGGCGCGTGTGTAGGTGGCTCCGCCCCAGAAATTGTGCTTGCCCACGTTGGGCAGCGCCCAGGAAAGTCCCTTATGCCAGACGTGGTCCCACGGGCGGGAAATTGTCACCTCGTCCCCGCCCAGGGTGGTCAGCGGATGGAAGAACGGCCGCGGACTCTCGTACTGGTCGTCCGTGGGCTTGTAGGTATAGGTGGCGATAGGCCTGCCTTTGGCTGTGAAGGTGAGGGCCGCTCCATCGTCGTGGAAACTGAGTGATGCCGCGGACACAGCGGAAAGGGACGCTGCTGTGGGGGTGGTCATGGTGGTGCCTCCTTGGGTATGGGCTCAGACGCTGGTGGCTTTGAGGGCGGTCAGGTTGAATGCTGTCTCCTCGAGGACTTTCGCGCCCAGCCCTTCGCCGTCCATGCCCCCGTAGAAGGGGTGGCCGGTGACGATCTCGCCGCGGTGCACGGATTTTCCGGTAAAGGCGGAGGCGTAGAGGGCGGCAGCGAACTCCAGAGTTTGCCGTGCGGAGTCTGCCCCGGCCGGAAGAGGGCGGCCGGCGTCGAGCGCGCCATACATGGCCAGGAACTGGGCCGCGTGTCCGCTTCCCTGATCCAAGGGCTCGCCGTTCCACGCTGTTCCTACCTGGTCCTCGTGGCCGGGCGCTGCCGTAATGGTCCAGTTGTCCGTGCTGTAGCCGTAGAGGTGGCTCAGCTCCACAGTGGCAAATTCGCAGTCGATGCGGATGTCCGAGGTTTCCCGCGGCGAGAGCAGCGAGTTGATAATGGTGGCCACGGCTCCGTTACTGAACCGGACCAGGGCGGCGGACAAGTCTTCAGTGGAAGTAGGCCGTGCCTGCCGGCTGGCGATGGCGGTGATTTCCTCCCACGGACCCAGCAGGTGCAACAGCAGATCGAACTGGTGAATGCCGTGACCCATGGTGGGCCCGCCGCCCTCGGCTTCCCAGGTTCCGCGCCAGGGAAGTTCCCAGTAGCTGTCCGGCCGGTACCAGAGGGTGTCGCACCGGGCCACCAAGGGACGGCCGAAGTCACCGCCGCCAATCAGCCGGCGGGCCGCGGCTGCCGCATCCCCGAACCGGTGCTGGAAGACGCAAGAGAACTGGGCGCCGCCCTTTGCCTGGGCGGTCTCCAGCCGGTCGAAGTCAGCGAGGCTTAGCGCCGGGGGTTTTTCGGAGAGGACATGGACGCCTGCTTCGAGGCATTCGATGGCCTGGCCGATGTGGAACATGGGCGGCGTGCAGAGGTGGACAATGTCCGGTTTGGCCTCTGCCAGAAGATCGGCCAGGCTCAGGTACATACCAGGGATGCTGTGCTTCTCCGCGAAGGCATCCAGCCGGCCCTGGTCCACGTCGCATGCCGCCACCAGCTCCGCCCTGCCGTTTGTCCGGGCCAGGTTGTCAGCATGGACCGCCGCGATCCCGCCGGTTCCCACGATGGCCACTCTGTACGTCCGCATGTTTTCTCCGTCGTTGCAGTGATGTAGGTAGCGCCCCAGGGCTTCGAAGTGGTCCGAAGGGCCTCCGGGCGCCTGGTCCCAAAGTCAATGGAAAGTTTCTATTCCATTCACGAAGTTTCGTGGGTTCCGTCGCAGACTTATCCCACTCCCATTGTCAACCGTAGGAGGATTATCTTTGAAGAGTCAATGCTTTAGGACCTAGAAAGTAAACGATAGTTTCTGATAGTTTCTTAGAAACTTCCTACGATCCCAGGAGACGCCCGTGACCAGCGGTGCCGCCGAAAAGCAAGCCATCACCTCCCCGGCCGCCGGCAACGGCTCCCGTGACGCCGTCGAACGCCTCTCCATTGATGAGCTGGTGCGGCACATGACCCTGGAAGAGAAGCTGGCCCAACTGGCAGGTGTGTGGGTTAATGCGTCCACGGACGGAGACTCCGTAGCGCCGCTGCAGAATGAGATGGCCGGCGACGCGCGCTCCTGGGAGGAGATGATTGCCTCCGGACTGGGGCAGATCACCCGCATGTACGGCACGGTGCCCTTGGAGCCTCTCGAGGGCGCCCGGCGGCTGGCCGCGGCGCAGGAACAGATCATGGCGGCCTCACGCTTCCGCATTCCGGCGCAGGTCCATGAGGAATGCCTCGCCGGCTTGGCTGCGTGGAAGGCCACGGCTTTCCCCGTCCCCCTGGCGTGGGGCGCGACCTTTAACCCTCCGCTGATCCGGCGGATGGCGGGTCTCATTGGTGGGCAGATGCGGGCACTCGGCGTCCACCAGGGGCTGGCTCCCGTGCTGGACGTTGTGCGGGACCTGCGCTGGGGCAGGGTGGAGGAGACCATCGGCGAGGACCCCTACCTGGTGGGCACGGTAGCCAGCGCCTACGTCTCCGGGCTGGAAGGGTCCGGAATCGTGGCCACGCTCAAGCACTTCGTTGGCTACTCTGCGTCCCGCGCCGGACGCAACCATGCACCGGTGTCCATGGGCCCGCGCGAGTTGGCGGACGTGATGCTGCCCCCGTTCGAAATGGCGCTTAAACACGGCGGAGCCCGCTCCGTGATGCATGCGTACACGGACACCGACGGCATTCCTGCAGCCGCCAACCGCGCACTGCTGACCTCGCTGCTGCGCGACGAGTGGGGCTTCGCCGGCACCGTGGTTGCCGACTACTTCGGCATCGCCTTCCTGCATGTCACCCACGGCGTTGCCGCCGATTCCGGCGATGCAGCCGCCTTGGCACTCAGAGCGGGCGTTGACGTGGAGTTGCCTACAGTGAACTGCTATGGCACGCCCCTGCTTGAGCGCGTGCGCTCCGGCGAGGTCCCCGAATCCCTGGTGGACACTGCCCTTCGCCGGGTGCTGCGGCAGAAGCAGGAGGCCGGGCTGCTCGCGCCGGATTTTGACCCCGCACCCCCGGTCCTCAGCGCCGGAGCCGTCGACCTGGATCCAGCCGGGAACCGGGCTTTGGCCCGCGAGATCGCCGCCCAGTCATTGGTGCTGCTGACCAACGGGATGCACGACGGCGGCGCCAGCCTCCCGCTGCCCGTTACGGCGTTGGCCTCGCTTGGCGTGGTGGGGCCCCTGGCAGAGGATCCATTCGCAATGCTGGGCTGCTACTCATTTGACGCGCATGTGGGCGCATCACACCCGGACGTTCCCATGGGTGTTTACGTTCCCACCGTGGCCTCGGCAGGCAGAAACCGTTTCGGATCGCTGCGCAGCGCTGCGACCGGCACCTGCGAGGCCATCACGGACGAACAGATCGCGGAGGCCTGCCGGACTGCCGCGTCGGTGGACACCTGCGTAATCGTGGTGGGCGACAACGCCGGCCTCTTCGGCCGCGGCACCTCCGGGGAAGGCAACGACGCAGCTGACCTTCAGTTGCCCGGGGACCAGCACCGCATGCTCGACCAGGTGCTCACCGCGGCCGAGGCCGCCGGAACGCGCACCGTCGTCGTGGTCCTCAGCGGCCGGCCTTACGCCCTGGGCGACTTCGCGGACCGGGCCGGGGCGATCGTCCAGGGCTTCTTTCCCGGCGAAGAGGGCGCGGAGGCGCTCTGGGACATCCTGACAGGGGCCGTCAACCCGTCCGGCAAACTGCCCGTTTCCGTACCCCGAACTTCCGGCGGACAACCCGGCACCTACCTGCACAGCCGCCTGGCCGGGCCGTCCGGCGTCAGCGCGCTGGACCCCTCGCCACTGTTCAGCTTTGGGCACGGCCTGTCTTACACGACCTTCGACTTTTCCTGCCACTCGGCCAGTGCGGACGCCATGTCCACCGCGGATGCCGTCACCGTGGGATGCACCGTGACCAATACCGGCCCCGTTGACGGCGCCGAAGTGGTGCAGCTGTACCTCGAGGACCCGGTGGGCGAGGTGGTGCGGCCCCTCCGCGAACTGATTGGCTACGCCCGGGTGGACCTTGCCGCCGGCGCATCGGCGAGGGTCGAGTTCACGGTGCACGCCGACCGGACGTCCTTCACAGGGGTGGATCTGAAGCGGGTGGTGACGCCGGGCCTGGTGAAGCTGCACGTGTCGACCTCCAGCAGCCGGGACACCCACAGCCACGAACTCATCCTGCAGGGCGGCCGCCGCGTCGTGGGTTTTGACCGGGACATGCTGACACCGGCAACGGTGGCGCCGCTCCGGGCGTGTACTGACCCGAGAGGTTGATTGAGGACTCACCCCCGGCCGTGCACCGGCCTGGCGTTTGCCGGGGGTTCCCCAACCTCATGGATGCCATGGCCACTGCAGGCCGTCTTGGTGACGCTGGCCCGCTCGATTCGCGAAACGGTGAACCACCGCATGGCGTTGCGCAGCCGGCACCACCCAACCAGGTACCACTGGCCGTTGGTGGCTGCGAACAGCACCGGCTCGACGTCGCGGGTGGTGGTGGTCCCGTCCCCGGATGTGTAGCGAAGGCGAATCACGCGCTGCTCGGCCATCGCCTCCTCCAGTACCGACTTGATGGCCCGCGACGAGGAGGGAATGGCGTTGACCCAGACACGGTGGGCCAATGCGTCGGCTCGTGCCCGTGTTTTGGGATCGAGGACATCCATGATCTTCCGGACACCTGCTGCTGCCAGATCGGCGTAGGGGGCATCCGACGCAGCGGACACCGCTGCCATGAGCGCCACGGCCTGCGCCGGGGACAGGCTGACTGGCGGCAGGGACCCGCCTGCAGCCAACCCATAGCCACCGCCCGGACCTGGGCGGGACCATACCGGCGCACCGCTGTTCTCCAACGCATCGAGGTCCCTCTTGATGGTGCGAACAGATACCTCAAGTTCTGCAGCCAGCCGTTCGGCAGAAACCCCCTGCCTGCCGCTGCGGCGCAATATCTCTGAGAGGGCATGGAGCCGTTCGACCCGCTTCACCGTTCAAGCCCGGGCAGATTCATGACATAAATAGTGACACACCCTTGTCCAAGGCGGCTGCGAGGCTATTGGCATGACAACTACTGCAAGCCGTCCCGTCATCATTCTCATCGCCGGCCACTGGCTGGGCGCCTGGGCGTGGGATGAAGTGCTGGAACACCTGGCAACCGACCAATCCCGCGCCGT
This sequence comes from Pseudarthrobacter sp. Pseusp20, assembly GCF_059492155.1. Taxonomy (NCBI): domain Bacteria; kingdom Bacillati; phylum Actinomycetota; class Actinomycetes; order Micrococcales; family Micrococcaceae; genus Pseudarthrobacter; species Pseudarthrobacter sp. Pseusp20. Next base: position 1,280,334 of record NZ_CP168521.1, on the reverse strand, counting down.
CGCGATGACGCTGCCCGGTCTCGACGGGGACGATCCCGGGCGTGCGGCAAAGACCCTCGACGACCAGGCCGCGGCGGTCCTGGACGTCATCAGCCAACTCGGGGCCTCTGGGGACCACCCCGCCACTCTCGTCGCCCACAGCGGGGCAAACGCCCCCGTCAGCCTCGTCCTGGACCGACACCCTGAGCTTGTCCATCGAGTGGTGTGGGTCGACTCCGGCCCTGTGGCACCGTGAAGCGCCTTCGGCCCGGGCATCCCGGAGGAGTTGGCGGAGCTTCCGCTGCCGCCCTTCGATGTCCTGGCCCAGCAGGCGAGCCTCGACGGCCTGAGCCCAAAAGTCCTCGAGCGTTTTCGGGCCCGGGCTGTCCCTGAACCCGGCCCTGTGCTTCGTCAGGCCGTCGAGCTCACGAACGATGCCCGCCACAAGGTCCGGACCACCCTGGTGTGCTGCTCGATCCCGGGCGCGCAGGTGCTGGAGCTCGCCCGCTCCGGGCATGCCATGTTTGCCGAAGTGGCGAACATTGAACACCTCGACGTCATCGACCTCCCAACGGGGCATTGGCCCATGTGGAGCCGTCCCCGCGACCTCGCCGGGGCCATCCAGTCAGCGGCTTCCCGAACCAGCTGAACTGCACCCATGACCGGTCAGGCGGCGGTGAATTTCTCCTCAACCAGCGCCAGCAGCGGCCGGGAGTTCAGGCACACCAGAAACACTACGGTGCCGGCGAGAACCGGCAGCAGGTACGCAGTGGTCACCAGCAGCAGGGTTCCCGCGACGAACAGGATCCCGGCGTTGCCCAGTGAAACCCGCTTCCGGGCACTGAAGCTGTACAGGGAGAGCCGGTAGAGGTCCCGGGTCCGGAACGAAAACCTGGACAGCAGCAGCAAAGCATTCAGGCCGGCGGTGGCCACGAGCACTGCGAGGAGCAGCATCGCCGGCCTGAGCGCGGGCGTGGCCGGGTTGCCCGGATGCAGCGAGGACAGCCCGGCCAGGTTGACCGCGATGACGGCCAGAACCAAAAGGTACGGCACCCAAACCTGCAGGGCCTGCCCCAGATTCATCCGGTACCCGCGGACGAAGTCCTGGTAAACCCCGCCCTCATGGCCGGCGGCCATTCGGTTGAATGCGTACATGCACGCCACCAGGGCCGGCCCCGCCGGAACGAGTGCCACCACAAGGGGCCAGGCCCCCGCGATGGGTGCCGCCATCAGGGCCGGCAGCAGCAGGATATTGGCCAGCCCCAGGAGGACCGAGCCCATCATCACGCCCGCAACGGTACCGGCCGCCCTGAACAGGGGGCCGGCTCCGTACTCCGCCTTCTTCTGAACCACTGACTGCCTTTCGGTCACCGCGGAAGGCCCGCGGCCGCCGTCGTACGCCCTACTTCTTTTCGGCGTATGCCTTGTAGGCCTTGTTGGCCAACTCTACGTATTTGCCCATGCCCTTGCTGTCCAGCTCTTTGACGTAGGCGTCGAACTCCGAGAGGCTGCGCTGGCCGGTGATGAACTTCAAGGTGTTCTGCTTGACGTGGTCCTTCAGTGGCGTGAGAGTCAGGGTGGCTTGCTCCCGGTCGGTGTCGCTGAACGGGACGGGCGGGGCAACGGGCCTGGGCTTCTTGCTCTTCATGGCCTTTTGGAAGGCCAGCTCTTCCTCATTGAAGGTGGACTGGAGCAGGTCCGTGGTGCCCCCGTAGGCGAAGTTACCGCCGGAGAAGCCGTAATCCACGCGCAGGTCTTTGGTGCCGCCCGGATTCAGGCCCTGGAAGTTGATGTCCTTGGCCAGGATGCGTTTGCCGCCTTCCTTGTTGTAGGTGGTGCCCTGCACCCCCCACTTGGCGAACTCCTGGCCTTCGTCGCTGTAGAACAGCCAGTCGATGTACTGCATCAGCGCCACGAAGCTGTCCTTGTCCTTCACGGACGCGTTCAGCATGATGCCGTTTTCCAGCCGGGAACCGCCAATGACATCGCCTGCGGGGCCGCCGGGAACCGTGATCTTTCGGACGGCGAAGTTGCCCTTCCCCAGAGACTGCTCCATTGACGTGCGGTACGTGATGATGTTTTGGGAGTTGGCGCTGATCACAAACGACTTGCCCGAGGTGAACTTCTGGATGGCCGAATCATCGGTCTGTGTGAAGCTTTCCGGATCCATCAGCCCCTCCGAAACCAAGGAGTTGAAGTAGGTCACAAGATCCTTGAACTGGCCGCTGCCGGCACCGAAGGCGAACTCCTTCTTGCCTTCATCGAACGTCAGTCCGTCCACCAGGCCCCAGCCTGCCACGGTGCCAAAGGCGGTGCCGGCAATGTTCAGCACGCTGTTGCCGTTGAACCGGTCGGAAAAGGGCACCACATCGGGATGGTTCTTCTTGAGTTTGCGCAGCACCTCCCGGAACTCGTCCCAGGTCGTGGGCTCCGCGATCCCGTCCTTCTCCAGCACGTCGGTCCGGAACGCCAGCGTGTAGTCCGGCCAGAGTTCCTCGTGCAGACCGGGCAGGACGTAGTACTTGCCGTCCTCCTGGGTGAGGCCTGCAATCTCAGGCTCCAGCTTCCACTTCTTGATCTTGTCCTGGTAATGCGGCATGAGGTCCACGTAGTCGCTGACGGGAAGGACGGCGCCGGAGGATACATACGCGCTCTCCTGCCCCGGGTAGGTCTTGGCAATTATCTCCGGAGCCTTGCCGGAACTGATCAACAGGCTGCGCTTCTGCTCGTAGTCGCTGCTGGGAACGATGGTCGGTTCCAGGGTGACGTTGTTGTCGCTGGCCATCTTGGAGAACAGGAGCCAGTCCTTCTTGTATGGATAGGTGGGCTGATCGCTGAACAGGAAGGTGAAGCTCAGCGGCGCCGTCGCCTTGAACGTGTCCCCAACCCCAAAGCTGTCCATCGCACCATTGCGGGCCTTTGAGGTATCGGCCTTGCTGCCGGAGTCAGAGTCACATCCCGCCATCACCAGGCCGAAGGCTGCGAGCGCGGACAGGCCGAGGAAATCTCGTCTGCGGATCATGGGTTTTCCTTTCATAAGGGTTATTCCTTGACGGAGCCGAGCATGACGCCCGAAAAGAAGTACTTCTGGACAAAGGGGTAGACGCAGAGGATGGGGATCACGGTCAGGACGATGGTGACGGACTGGATGTTCGCGGCAATCTGGCCCACGTTCTCCGCCGTACCGCCGGCGGAGCCTGCCGTGGTGACGCCGGCAATCATGTTGCGAAGGTAGATGGTCACCGGGAACAGATCGGGGTTGTCCAGGTACAGGAACGCCTGGAACCAGGAGTTCCAGTTGGCTACTGCGTAAAACAGGACCATGGTGGCAACGATTGCCTTGCTCAGCGGCAGGACCACCTTGAAAAGCACCCCGTACTGGGTAAGTCCGTCAATGGCGGCCGCTTCCTCCAGTTCACGTGGCATGTTCTCGAAGAACGACTTCATGATGAGCAGGTTGAAGACGCTGATGGCGTTGGGCAGCACTACGGCCCATAAGGTGTCCCGCATTCCAAGCGAGGTGATGAGCACATAGTTGGGGATCAGGCCGCCATTGAAGAACATGGTGAACACCGCGATGCCGATGAACAGGCTGCGCCCCTTCAGGTCCTTCCTCGCGATGGCATACGCGAAGCTGGTGGTCAGCACCATGGAGATAGCCGTGGCCACCACGGTGTACAGAATCGTGTTGCCGTAGTTCCGCCAAAAGACCGAGTCGGCCAGGATCAGCTGGTAAGTCTCGGTGTTGAAGCCCATGGGGAACAGGTTGACCTTGCCGGCGTTAATGAATCCTTCGCTTGAGAAGCTCTGCGCCAGGATGTTCAGGAACGGATACAAGGTCAGGAACACCACCACCAGCAGGAAGGCCAGGTTCACCACCCGGAACAGCCGCATGCTGCGTGAAACCTTCATGTCCTTGACCAGGACACCTGTGTCCTTTGGTGCTGCTTTCGCGCCGGGTTCTTTCACGGCTGTCCCTTTCACAGTTGTCCCCTTCACCACAGGCTCGTTCCGGCGAGCCGCTTGGATATGGCGTTGGCGGAGAGAATCAGCGTGAGGCCGATGACGGATTCGAACATGCCGATCGCCGCCGCGTAGCTGAAGTTCGACGATTCAAGGCCCACCCGGTACAGGTAGGTGGAGATGACATCCGAGGTCTGGTAGTTCAGCGGGTTGTAGATCAGTAGGATCTTTTCGAAGCCCACGGCCATGAACGTGCCGATGTTGAGGATCAGCAGTGTGATGATGGTGGGCCGGATGGCCGGCAGGGTCACATGCCAGGTCTGCTGCCAGCGGTTGGCGCCATCGATCCGGGCTGCCTCGTACAGCGATTCGTCCACCCGGGTCAGGGCGGCCAGGTAGAGGATGGCTCCCCACCCCATGGTCTGCCACACCTCGGAGCTGATGTACATGGGCCGGAACCACGCGGCGTCCTGGGTGAAGTTAACCGTGGTGCCGAACAGCGAGTTGGCAATTTGGTTTACGGTGCCTGTCATGGAGAAGTTCTGCAGGATCATGCCGGCGATGATCACCACGGACATGAAGTGCGGCAGGTAGGCCACGGTCTGGACGAACTTCTTGAACTTCTGCGAACGCAGTTCGTTCAGCATCAGCGCGAAGATGATGGGCATCGGGAAGCAGAACAGCAGTGTCAGCACGCCCAGGATGATGGTGTTCTGGAACGCTTGCCAAAAGCTGGGATCGTTGATGAAGAGGGTGACGTATTTCAGGCCCACCCATTTCTCGCCGAAGATGCTGCCGCCGGGCTGGAACTGCCGGAACGCGATCACGTTGCCTGCCATGGGCAGGTACCGGAAGATGGCGAAGTAGGCCAGCGGCAACAGCACCAGGGTGTAGAGCCGCCAGTCCCGCCTGAAGGCCAGCTTCCAGCCTCCGGGTTTGTTCCGCGGTTTTTCAGTTCGCGCATCGGCGTCCGTGGGGACCGCCTCGGGAGGTACTTCCAATCGCATGGCCATGACTGCCTCCTACCGGCCCGTTTCTGCGGTTGAGTCTTTAGTGGGTATTTCCTCCAGCACCAGCACGCCGTTGGCGGCGAGCTCCACCGTGCCGGTGACATTGGCTCCGGTGAGCTGGTCTGTGCCGCCCTGCCCCACGTCCACCCTGGCGGGTGCATCGTTGTGGTTCAGGACCAGCAGGTAGCTGCGTCCGTTGCCGGCACGACGGCGGACCTGCACTCCCAGCGGCGCGTCCAGTTCCGCGCGGATTCCCGCAGCGGCACGTTCAGTTGAGAGCAGTTCCGCAAGGAAGGAGCTGTCCACCCTGGCCGACAGGTACACGGCAGTGCCGGCGCCGAAGCTGTTGCGGGTGACGGCGGGCGAGCCTTCCAGCCGGCCGGAGGCATAGCTCGCAACAACGTCAGCCGTGGTGGTGTGCAGGTGCTCGGTCCAGTAATCGGCTGAGGCCGTACCGCCGTCGGCCGTTGAAAGCTTGACTGCCTCGCCCTCCCCGGCCAGCGGATGCATCTCCTCGCTCCACACTCCCAGGACGTTGCGCAGCGCGCCCGGGTAGCCGCCCAGGAGGATGGTGTTGTCCTGGTCCACGATGCCGGAGAGGTAGCTGGCCACCAGATGCCCGCCGCGGGCCACATAGTCCTCGATGTTCCCGGCGGCCTGGTCGGTGAGCAGGTACGACGCCGGCAGGACCACCATGCCGTACTGGCTGAGGTCGCTGGTGGTGTTCACGAAGTCCACGGATATGTTGGCGTGGAAGAAGGGGCGGTAGAGGCGGAGGACTTCCTGGGCGTAGTTCAGGTCCGAGCGCGGGGAGTTCCCCAGTTCCAGGGCCCACCAGCAGTCCCAGTCGAAGACCAGCGCGACCTTGGCGCTGGAGCGTGTGCCGGTGAGGCCGGCCAGGCCCTTGAGTTCCTGGCCCAGTTCACAAACTTCCCGGAAAATGCGCGTATTGGGCCCGGCGTGGTTGACCATGCCGGAGTGGAAGCGTTCGGTGCCGCCCCTGGCCTGGCGCCACTGGAAGAAGAGGATGGAATCGGCGCCCTGCGCGATGGCCTGGTAGGAGCCAAGCCTCATTTTGCCGGGCAGCTTGGAGACGTTGACGGACCACTGGCTGACGGCGCCGGTAGCCTGTTCCATCACCAGCCATGGCTGGCCGCGGCGGAGCGAGCGCATCAGGTCGAAGTTGAGCGCCGCGGCCACGTGGGCGTCTTCCTCGCGCGGGTCCGGGTAGATGTCCAGGGCCGCGGCGTCCTCCTCAGCAGCCCAGGCCCAGTAATCGTTGTTCTTGTAGAAGCGCATGAAGTTGGTGACAATCGGCAGATCTGGCGTGTACCGGCGCAGGATGTCCCGCTCGGCCTTGTAGTGCTCCAGCATGCTGTCCGAAGTGAACCGGTGGTAATCAAGGCGGCGGGACGGGTTGGACCACGTGCGCGGCTGGGCGGGTGCGTTCACCTGTGACCAGTCGGAGTAGCGCTGTCCCCATACGTCGGTGCTCCATGCCTGGTTCAGGTTCTCCAGGTCGCCGTATTTTTCCTGCAGCCATGCCCGGAAGGCGCGGCCGGCGTACGGGCCGTACGAGACCGGTCCGTACTCATTGTTTACATGCCACATGCGCAGGGCCGGGTGGGCAGCGTAGCGCTCCCCCATCTTCTCTGCCATGGCCAGCGATTTTTCCCGGTAAGCAGGATGGGAGACGTCGAAGTGCTGTCGGGAGCCGAAGCCGAACGTAGAGCCGTCGGCCAGGACGGGCAGGATGTCCGGGTGCTGGGCGATCAACCAGGCCGGCGGGACGGCGTCCGGAGTGGCCAGGTCCACGCCGATGCCGTTCCGGTGCAGCAGGTCCATCACCTCGTCCAGCCAGTCAAAGTCGTAAAGACCGTCGGCTGTCTCGAGCCGGCTCCAGGAAAAGACGGCCAGGGTAACCAGGTTGACGCCCGCTTGCTTCATGAGCCGGACATCCTGGTCCCACACCTCGCGTGGCCACTGTTCGGGGTTGTAGTCACCCCCGTAGGCGATGCCGCCCAGACGTTCGTGCAGGCGTTTGAAGCGGTGTTCGGAGGTGCTGGTGCTGTGCTCGCGGGTCATCATCGTCCTTTTGTTGGCATCATGGCCGCGGGCTCCCACCAGTGCGACCTGCATCACAGTGAGAAACTATCGTAAAGTTTCAGCAATAACAACAGAAAAGGGAAAGTGGGAGGAGACTCCGCGTCCCCTGCAACCATCCATAAGGGCGGCGATACCCAGAGAATGGGGCAGCGGAGTGCGGACTGGCCATCCGATATGCATGGTTGCCCGAATAGGGATCTTCCCGGGCAGGCAGGAAAGTATCGGGTGGGGAGGGGAAAGAAACCTACAGCACTGCTTCCAGCTAAGCGCCCGGTGCCGTTCCACCCGCCTGGGGTTCCAGGACATCCTGGACAACCTCATTGTGGCGCAGGAACCACGGCTTGAACGGCGGGTCGAAGCGGGCGAATCTCGGCGTCCCCACGGGAGTCAGCCCGGCCAGGGTGAGCGCAGCCTGCAGGCCGTCGTTGCGCTTCTGGAAAGCCGATGCCGAACCGCTGCCGGAGAATCCCAGCACTGCGGCAAGGGAACCTGGCACCGTGCGGATCCTGACCATGGGATCGGCAGGGACCGGAGCGCCGTCAGCTGTCACGCCGGCCGGAAGGACGAACGCCACCGAATATTCGGCAGGCTCCCCCGACCCCGGCACCGGACCGGACTGGAGTACGGGGGTGGTCATTGCCAGTTTCCGGGGCCCTGGTTCCTGGAGCACCGGAGCGGTCATGGCCAGTTTCTGCCGGGCATTATTGCTGCCGCTGATGTAGTTGAAGAGATGCCGGAAGGCGGCATTGCCGGCGCGGTCAAAATCCGCGGTGACCGTCACTTCGGCCACCACGTAGTCCGGATACCGGCGCAACTCGAAATGCGGATAGCGCCGGATCAATTCAAAGGGCTGCTGCTCGGTCATGGTGGACCGAGCCTACGCCCGCCGAGCCGCAGCGGCCAGACCCAAGAGCCGTGACAGTCTCAGACCACGTGGTTTGTGGCGGGTTTCCGGAATTTGGCACGGAGGGCCGCGGTGCCAACCCCAAGGCAGAGCAGCAGTCCCAGCCCGCCGAAGATGACGGTCAGCACAATGCCCACGCCACGGAACCACACACCGTCGCTCTCATAACCCAGCACAACGGCCCTGGCCGGGTCATTTTCGGCATAGACCACCGTGGCTTCGCTGCCGACGACGGGATGCTGGTCGTGGTCAACGGCCGCGAACGTCCTGTGGGGCAGCCCGTCCGCCGCCGTGAATTCAACCTGCATCCTGCGCGAGGAGGCTTTGGTGACGTCCTTGAAGTGGACGATCGTTCCGGTGGCCTGTGTCCCGGTCCGCGCAAGCTCCTCGTCGGCGTTGATCATGAAACTGCCCACGCCAATCAGGATCGGGCCCAGGCAGATGACCAGGACGGCCACCGCAAGGTTCGCTTTTCCTTTCCACGACAACGCGGATTTGCGCTTTACATCAGCTCTGCCCCCAGTCACGCATCCCATTCTGCCGGAGCATGTCACCAAACCCACACCGCAGGCTGTTGCCCATTGATAAGCAAGCAGACCATAATAGTTAGCAGAACTAATTAGCACTGCTAAGGAACGTCAGCAGGAGGCGCACCCGCATACATGTCACCCACCCAAACGAAGAACACAGCAACCGCAGACCCCACCACGCCCGATACCCTCGCCATCGAGCTCCGCACCGCCGTGATGCGTACTTCACGCCGGCTCCGCGTTGAGGCAACGGGCGACATCATCACCCCCGGGCAATACACGGTCCTGGCCCTGCTGAACGGCAGCGGCCCCAGCACGCTCCGGGCACTTGCCGAGAGTGAGCACGTCCAGGCCCCGTCCATGACCAGGATCGTCAACGCGCTCGCCGACCAGGGCTTCGTCACCAGGAGCGCAGACCCCGACGACGGGCGGCAGGTCCGCGTGGACATCACGGATGCGGGAAGGACGGTCCTCGCCGAGGCACGGAGCCAGCGGACGGCCTGGCTGGCCCAGCGCGTGGCCGGGCTCAGCGAGGACGACAGGCTTACCCTCAGCCGGGCGGCCCGCATCATGCAGGAAATGAGCGGCAAATGAGCGCGATGTTCCGGGCCCTCGAAAACCCCAACTACCGCATCTGGGCCAGCGGTGCGATCGTTTCCAACATCGGCACCTGGATGCAGCGCGTGGCCCAGGACTGGCTGGTCCTGACCGTTCTCACCGACCACTCAGGCGCCGCCGTCGGCCTCACCACGGGCCTGCAGTTCCTGCCCATGCTGCTGTTCGGCCCTTACGGCGGAGTCCTGGCTGACCGGTACCGGAAACGCATTATCCTCATGTGGACGCAGTTGGCCATGGCATCCACCGGCCTCGCCATCGGCCTCCTGGTGGTGACCGGCACCGCCCAACTGTGGCATGCGTACGTGGCGGCCTTCTGCCTGGGCGTTGCCAGTGCCGTTGACGCACCGGCGCGCCAGGCCTTCGTCTCGGAACTGGTGGGGCAGGAGAACATCTCCAATGCGGTGGCCCTGAATTCCGCCTCCTTCAACACCGCCCGGCTCACAGGCCCCGCGATCGCGGGGGTGCTCATCGCCTGGGTGGGAACGGGCCCGGTGTTCCTGCTCAACGCGGCGAGCTTCGCGGCCGTCCTGGTCTCGCTGTTCAGGATCCGCATTACCCAGCCCGCCCCGGTGGCAAAGGGCGAGCGGAACAAGCACCAGGTGGTTGAGGGCATCCGCTACGTGCGCCGAAGGCCGGACTTGATGCTGATCATGGTCCTGGTGGGCATCCTGGGCGCGTTCGGCATGAACTTTCCCGTCATCAACTCGCTGATGGCCACCACCGAATTCCGCATGGGCCCGGGTGAATTCGGGCTTCTCGGTTCCATCATGGCGGTGGGCACCCTGGCCGGCGCCCTCCTGGCGGCCCGCAGGTCCCGTCCTCGGCTGAGGTTCCTGCTGGGCGGGGCGCTGGGCCTGGGTGTCTTCACCATCCTGGGCAGCGTCGCGCCGTCTTTCTGGGCCTACGCTGCCCTCCTCATTCCCGTGGGGCTGGCGTCCATCACGTTCCTGAACAGCTGCAATACCAGCATCCAGCTGTCCGTGGAGCCACAGTTCCGCGGTCGCGTGCTGGCCCTGTACCTGGCCATCCTGCAGGGCGGCACCGCCCTGGGTTCACCGCTGGTCGGTTGGATCGGGAGCCAGTTCGGCGCCCGCTGGTCCGTGGCCGCAGGCGGGATCGTGGTGCTGCTGGCGGGTGTCGCAGCCGTCATCGCGGTCACCAGGCGGAACCGGCTCACCCTCCGCGCCGCCCTGCGGCTGGCGCTGGGGCGGCGCCAGCCCGCCGTTTGAATTGGCTGGCGGGGGAAGGAACAGACGGCTTATTTGGGCCGTGGGCCGGTCCCCCAATGTCACACGTTACCGACCCACGGCAGTCTTAGTCCCCCGAAGCGGGCGGGAGGGCCAGCCGGCGCGTGAGTTCGTCGTCGACGAGGCATCGGAGAGCGGACGCGTGGTCCGGTTCGGTGGAGGAATCTTGGCCGACGAGCGCGTGGCGCAGCAGGAGCAGGTCGGCGGCCGGGACGAGCGGCCAGCGCCGGAAGGCATGGAACACCCTGCCCTGTGAGCTGGTGCCGGGACGGATCCTCCCGGAAGGTGGCTGGTCAGCAGCGGCGTCCATCAGTGGCCCCCATGAGTAACTTGCCAGCTGACTGCTCAACCACGGGTATGCACAAGATACCCAGAACACGGCGGATAAGCCACCGGTTTTTACAACACGTGGACTTATGACGGAAGCTTGGTGACGATATCCACGGAGATTTCCACCGCCGGGACCGTCCCCCTGTTCTCCAGCCAGTGGGTGGTGTTCCGGTCCTCCGGCCAGCCCACTCCGGGCCCATAGTCCGTGGCGGCGCCGTCGCGGTGGTCGGTGATGGTTCCCTGCAGGATAAAGACGGTTCCGGGTCGCCCCACATGGTCATGGAGGGGCCCGAAGACCCCACCCGGGTCGATCGTCACCATCCGCATCCGCAGCTGGCGGCCTTCCATCCCGTCAATCTCGCCGTCAAGGTCTACGGCCGCCAGCAACTCCACCGAGACGCCTTTTGTCTCCGGAACCATGTCTTCCGCGCCCATTCCCGTGCCTTCCTTTCAGGCCGCTTACGACGGCGGCGCCGGCCTGCCGCTGCCACGCACCCGGGTGCGGGTGCTTCGGGCGGCACGTGCCGGCGTCGTACTTATGGCTTTGCTGCCAGGTGATTGAGTATGCGCCTGTGCAAGGCGGATGGCTACGTGACGGGGATCGAGGAAATGTTCAGGATGTTGCCCTCGCTGTCGAGGAACCACGCACCCTTGCCCATGCCTTCCATCGTTGCGATGCCGTTCTCGGTCTTGAGTCCCGGCATGTCGTACTCCTCAAAGACGACGCCGCGGCCCCGCAGTTCCTCCACTTCCTTTTCGACGTCATCGACGCCCCAGGACATCTGGGTGTTCTTGGCGGAACCGGCGTTGTCCGTCTGGTAGAGCAGGAAGCCCGTTCCCTTGCCGCAGCGGTAGATAAGGTTGTCGTTTTCGACCGTCTGGACCGGCTCCAGTCCCAACTTGTCCCGGTAAAACTCCCGTGCCCGGTCAATATCCTTGGCCGGCAGCACAGCCATGATTTCCCTATCCTTGAGCATGACAATTCTCCTTGTGCATTTAGTGGCGTTGCTCTCCCCCTGAAACAGTCCGGCCGTCCCGGCCGGGCCTCGTGGCCGTCCTTCCCGCCGATTGCCGGGGCGGCCACCTGGAACCCCTGGTTCCGCCGTGGCACAGGACAGCGGCGGGAGGTTCCCGAAGTCTACGAGGCCATTATGGAACCGAATTACCGGGGACGAAATAGGGGAATTTTATGGAATGCCGGGCCGCCGGCCGGCGCTTATTTCCGGGCCGAGCGCGCCGCTTTTCGGAACGCCGCGCCGGCCACAGAAACCAATGGGACAAGGCACACCAGCATGGCGATGGTGTTGGGGCGGAAGACCGCGCGCCCATTCACGGTCCGGTACACGCCCAACGGGACAACGAAACCGCCGCCCCCGCCGCCCGATGCCCCCTGGTCCGATTCCGTGCCGCCGCCAAAACCGAAGGACACCAGCGCCACCGGCACAATGTCCTCCCCGCCCACATTCACGGGAGAGCCGTACGCGCGGGCAACGCCCATGTTCTTGAAGGAGTCTGCGAGGGAGGAGAGAGTATCAGCCATGGCACCACGCTATGCACTGGCGCGGCCGGCTGGAAGGACCATAGGTCCCGCCGTCGTCCTGCGCCCTATTTCCGTATTTCCGCCATCCGCAGCCGGACGATGTCAGCGAGCACGTCGTCCGGCACTGGATGGTCCGCCGTGAAGCGGATGGTCCCCTTGGACAGGGAGTACCCCTCCAGCCGGGCGGCCACTGCCTCCACCACCGCGGAGGAGAACGGGAAAACCGAGAGGTGCTTTGCTGCGGCCACGGCCGCCACCAGCGGTTTGCCGTCCAGTTTGAGGGCGGGCATGCCGTAGCTCATGCCCTCCGTGGCGTCGGGAGCCAGGGACCGCGCAATCTCCACCACGTGCTGAAGGCAACTGCGGTCCGGTCCGTCAATCCTGTCCAGGGCTTCGTCAACGACACCCATGTGGCGGCCTCAGCTCTTTCGTGCCGCCACTGTGGCAGCCAACGCGGCCAGGCCGCGTTCGAAATCGGCGCCCACCATCTTGTCCATGTTCATGAACAGTGCGAACACCCTCCCCAGGCCCTTGTTCTCGCCGGTCATCCGCCAGGTCACTTCGGTGCCGCCCGGGGCAGGGGTGAACGTGAAGGTGGTGGGGTTCAGGGCCTTGAAGGGCTTGGTGAACTGCAGCCGGATCCGGACCAGATTCGACGGCACCGACTCCTCGATCTCCATGGTGCCGCTGCCCGCCTTGCGGTTGCCGCTCCACTCATACCCGGCCCCCGTGCCTGCTTCAGTGCCGAAGTAGCGGCGGCTCATGCCGGGGTCGATGGTCTCCCAGGGGGACCAGGCAGTCCATTCGTGGAAGTTGTTGACGAGCGGAAAGATGTCTTCGGCGGCGGCAGGGATGACGGAACTGCGGCGGACTTCAAAAGTGGACATGGGCCAAGCATAGGGCGGGAACCGCCGCGGTTAAGGGAGGACCACGTTCACCGGGTCCTTGCCCTCCAACAGCAGCCCGATCTGCTTCCTGAGCAACCGGACCATCCGGGGGAACATGGCCGAACTGGCGCCGCCCACGTGCGGTGTGATGAGCACGCCGGGAGTGGTCCAGAGCGGATGGTCGGCGGGCAGCGGCTCCGGATCGGTGACGTCCAGCGCGGCCCGGAGCCGTCCGCTTGCGGTCTCTGCCAGCAAGGCCCCGGTATCCGCCACAGGGCCGCGGGCCACGTTGACCAGCAGGGCCCCGTCCGGCATGGCCGCCAGGAACTTCGCATCCACCAACTGCCTGGTGTCTTCGCCCAGGGGGACGCTGACCACCACAACCTCGTGCAGCGGCAGCTGCTGGTACAGCGAATCGATCCCGAGGATGGTCCCGCGCTCATCGTCGCGGGCGCGGCTGGCCATCCGGGTGACGTCGGTTTCGAACGGCAGGAGCCGGGCCTCGATGGCGTTGCCCACTCCCCCGTAACCCACCAGCAGCACGCGCCGGTCCGCCAGGCTGGGCCGCTGGCTGTTGTCCCACGTACCGGTTTCCTGGTTCCGGACAAAGTCCGGAATGCCGCGCTGGGAAGCAACCATCATCCCCACGGCGAGCTCCGCCGTCGAGGTTTCATGGACTCCCGCCGCGTTGGCGAAGGTGACGCCGGCGGGCAGCACCGAGGCGACGCCGTCGTACCCGATGGACTGGCTCTGCACCAGGCCGACGTCCACGCCCTCCAGTGCGGCGAGCGCCGCCGGTTTGCCCATGTAGCCGGGCACCAGCAGATCCAGCCGGCCGTCCGGCGCCGGCCCGGTGAGGTCCCACAGGACAAAGTCGACGCCGTCAATCGGCGCCAGTGCGTCCAGCAGGTCCCGGGACGGCAGGCACACGCGCAGGCGGGCCGTCATGCGGCAACCATCAGCTTGACGTTGGCGGCGCGCAGGGCTGTCTCGATCTCCCGCGGCGGCGGAGCGTCCGTGACCAGGATGTCCACCGCGTCGAACGCCGCCAGCCGCGCCAGCGCGTACCGCAGCATCTTCTGGTGGGTTGCCACCACCACTACCTGTTCCGCTGAATTCATAAGGGCGATCTTAGTGGCGCGCTCCACGTCGCGCTCAATATAGAACGCCTCGTCATGGATGCCGCTGACGCCAATAAAGGCTGTCTTGGCACGGAGCCCGGAGGCGGCGCTGACGGTCATCGGTCCGTTGAACGCCTGGCTGTCCAGCAGCAGCTCCCCGCCCAGGCAGATGGTGCGCGCCGCCGTCAGCTGCAGGCAGCGCTGGATGGCGGGCGCGGAGTGCGTGATGATGGTGCCGGTGAACGACGTGGGCAGTTCCTGCGCGATCTGGTACGTCGTGGTGCCGGCATCAAGGATGATGGCATCCCGTTCGCCAATCATCGAGAGGCACACCCTGGCCACCCGAAGCTTCGCGTCCGCGTCCTCCCGGACGCGCGCGGCGAAGTTCGCGTTCTGGCCATGACCGTCCACGGCGCTGACGCCGCCGTGGACCACCCGGGCCAGTCCGCGCTTGGACAGCACCCGGGTGTCCCTCCGCACCGTCATGTCGGAGACGGCAAAGGTCTCCGCCAGATCATTTGTTGAAATGAACCCCCGGCGGCCCAGCTCATCGAGGATGGTGCGCTGGCGGGGTGTCAGCGGCGCCTCTTTATCTGCGGTGCCCATTGGCTGTTCTCCCTCCCCCGTGCGCCGGGCAGGAGCCTGGCGGGATGTTGCAATTCCAACATGTATCTTCTTATGAACGTACCCCGAGGGCGGCATTGCCAAGCTCAACGGGGCGTCCTTCCGTAATAGAGCGTTCGGCGGCCAGGCCCATGCGTACGGACCGCAGTCCGTCCGCAATGGTGACTTCCACCGGCCCCTCGCCCAGGATGGCCTTCCGGAAGCCCTGGTGCTCATAGTAGGTGGAGCCGTGGTGCGCGCCGGCCGCCAGGACAGCCTCATCCACCGGAACCTCGTGCTTTTCGGGACCCAGCGGGGACCGTGGGCTGAATTCAACCGTCGCTTCAGCGTGGTCACCGGGAATCCAGTGGTTGGCGGCCACCGGGATGAGGGTTTCAATCTTGGCAGCATCCCCAACAATGGAGATGCGTTCCTGGAACTTGGATCCCTCGGCGAACATGGACAGCTCCAGCATGGCGCGGCGGCCGCCCTTGAAATCGACGATCACATAGGCGTTGTCCAACATGTCCGACACCCGGCCGTCGTAGACCTCATCCATGTGGTTCACGTCGTGGCCGCCGCTGGCCAAGACGCGTACGGGCTCGTCCTGCAGGATCAGGCGCATCAGGTCAAAGAAGTGGCAGCACTTTTCCACCAGCGTCCCGCCGGTCCGTTCCGCAAAGCGGTTCCACGCATCCACCTTGTGCAGGAACGGAAAGCGGTGCTCCACGATGGAGAGCATGTGGATGTTGCCCAGCCTGCCGCCATGCGCCGCCTGGATGATCTCCTGGACCGGCGGCATGTACCGGTATTCCATGGCCACCCACACCGGGGCCGGGTAGCTGCCGGCCAGCGCCTCCAGTTCGTCCGCCTGCTCCGCCGTGGTGCACACCGGCTTCTCCACGAGGACCGGAAGGTTGGTGCCGCTGGCGAAGATGTCCTTGAGGATGCCCAGGTGGGTGTCGTTGGGGCTGGCGATCACCAGCGCGTCCACCAGGCCCGAGGCCAGCAACTCCTGGTGGGAAGGGAAAGTCCGCACCTCATGGCCGATCTCCTTCACCGTCTCTTCCAGTGAAGAGGGTGTGGGATCCGAGACTGCGGTGATGCGGCTTCCCGGGATCAGGGCAAGGTTCCGGACGTGTTCGCGTGCCATATGGCCCGCTCCAATGAGGCCATACCGGATGGTCCGGACCGATTCCGCAGTAGGCAATGACATGAGCTGCTCCGTTTCTCTACGTTGAGTGGGCGGGACCACGGCGTTGCATCCCAAACACAACTATACAGAAAGTGTTGTTTTTCCAACATGCTGTGTGTATATTTCTTCAGTATCAGCCGGAACTACAACGAGGTGGAACGTGCCCCAACCGTCAACCGGAACCCTGCTCTTCGTAGGCTGCGCCACTCTTGACGCCATCGCCCTGGTGCAGGACTACCCTGCCGCGGACAGCCGCACCGTAGCCACGGACTTTGCCACGGCGGGCGGCGGACCCGCCGCCACGGCAGCCGTAGCGGCCGCCCGCGCCGGAGCCAGGACGGCCTTTGCCGGCGTCCTGGGAACCGACGAAGAAGGGGACCGCATCGTCAGCGGCCTTCAGGCAGAAGGCGTGGACACCTCCGCCGTGATTCGCGACGCCGGCGTCAAGACCGGTGCCAGCGTGATCGTGGTCAGCAGGGCCACCGAAAGCCGGGCCATCGTCACCCGTCCGGTCCCGCCGGTCAGCTTCCCCGGGGACAGCCGCTTCTCCGAACTGCTCCAGTCAGCGGCCTGGGTCCACACGGACCACCTGGGCTGGAACGCGGTGGCCAATGCCCCCGCGCGGCCGGCCGGCCTGGCCATCAGCGTGGACGCCGGCAACCCCATCCCCGCCTTCAGCCCCCGCGGCGTGGCCCTGTACGTCCCCACCATCGAAAGGCTCCGCGCAGAATACGGCGAGGACCTCTCCCCTGAGTCGCTGCTCCGGAAGGCAATTGACGACGGCGCCTCCGCCGTCGTCGCCACCGCCGGCTCCGAAGGTGCCTGGGTTTTGGAACGCGGCGCCGAACCCGTCCACGTCCCGGCCACGCCCGCCACCATCGTGTCCACCCTCGGCGCCGGCGACGTCTACCACGGCGCCCTGCTCGCCGCCGTCGCTGCCGGACTTCCACTGGTGGAAGCCGCCGTATTCGCCGGGCGCACCGCCTCCGCCTCCTGCGGCGGACTGGACGGCCGGTCCGCCATCCCGCACCAAACCGTCAATCTTGTCCCAGCCTCCAACTGACCACCGAAAGAAGCCACCCCATGAGCCATACCGACCTCTCCCCGCTCCAGCGCCCCTCAGGCGCCTTCGCCATGCTGGCCGTGGACCAGCGCGAAGCCATGCGGAACATGTTCGCCGAACACACCGACCAGCCCGTCACGGACCAGGACCTGCGCGACTTCAAGCTTGAAGCGGCCCGGATCCTGACCCCGTACGCCTCCGGCATCCTGATCGACCGTCAGTTCGCCCTGGACCAGGCCATCGAAGCCGGCGTCGTGGACCCCAACTGCGGGCTCATCGCCTCCGCCGACCACTTCGAATCCGCCCACGGCGAGCTCGTTGGCGAGGTCACCATCGACCGGCTGGTGGATCCGCAGAAGTACGCGGCCCTGGGCGTGAAGGCCCTCAAGCTGCTGGTCCTCTACCGCCCGGACGAGCCCGCCGAAGGCCGTGTGGCCATGGTCCGTGAATTCGTGGAAAGCTGCCGGTCCGCCGGACTGATCAGCATCATCGAGCCCGTCTCCCGCAAGCCCCTGGCAGGCGGCGACTTTGACTGGGATGCCGGCATCCTGGCCGCAGCCAAGGAACTCGGAAGCCTGGGCGCCGACCTCTACAAAGCGGAGGTCCCCTTCCACGGCCAAGCCCCCGAAGACCAGGTCCGCGCCGCCTGCGCCGAACTGACCAAGGCCATCGACGGCCCCTGGGTGGTCCTGTCCTCCGGCGTCCCCGAGGACGTCTTCCCGGATGCCGTTCGGTGGGCCTGCCTGGAAGGCGCCAGCGGCTTCCTCTCCGGACGCGCCGTTTGGGCATCCTGCATCGGTGCCCCCGACGTCGTCGAATCCCTCTCCACCGACGCCGTCCGCCGGCTGCACCGCCTCTGCGCCGTCGTTGACGACGTCGTCTCCGCGCAGAGGACGCACGCGTAGCCATAAGTGGCGCGCACCAACGTCCTGACCGGGGCACACCCTTTCCGCAGTAAGCAAACAAGGCACACCAAACACTCAACGAGGAGATTATTGTGAGTCAGATTTCACGCAGGCAGGCAGTCGCCCTTCTGGGAGCCATGGGCTTCGGCGCCGCTGCGGCAGCGTGCGCCGGGCCCGGCGGTTCCACCAAACCCGGCGGTGCCACCGGACCGGCGGCACCCTCCACCGGCGCCGTGACCGGCAGGGTGTCGTTCGCCCACTGGCGCGGCGAGGACAAGGCCGTGTTCGACGAACTCATCAAGCGCTTCGCCGCCCAGCACAACGGCGTGGAGGTTGCCCAGGACATCTCCACCTCCAACGACTACAACGCCCAGGCCCTCCAGAAGCTGCGCGGCGGCTCGATCGGCGACGCTTTTGCCACCTTCCGCGGCGCCCAGTTCAAGAACTTCACCGAAGCCGGCATCTACACCGACCTCAAGGACAGCAAGGCGGTGGGCAACTACCAGAAGGGGCTGCTGTCCGCGGGCCGGAACGGCGACAGCCAACTGGGCCTGCCCTACCAGGTGGTGTTCCCCATGCCCATGGCCAACGTGGATCTCTTTGACAAGGCCGGTGCGGAGATCGCCCCCAAGAACTGGGATGCGTTCCTGGGCATGTGCGAGAAGCTGGCCTCCGCCGGTGTCATCCCCATCTCCTGGCCGGGCGGCGATGTCGGAAACGGCGGCCAGCTGTTCAACTGCATGATTGCCAACAACGCCCCCGTTGACGACATGTGCGCCCAAATCGAACAGGGCAAGCTCAAGTGCACCGACGACTGGTTCATCAAGATGCTTAACCAGTACAAGGACCTGAAGCCCTTCGTTCAGCCCAACGCCACCGGCACCGCCGTGGAACCGGCCCAGAACCTGTTCTCCCAGGGCAAGGCTGCCATGCTGGCCACCGGCTCCTACCACATCGCCGCCGTGCGGGGACTCGGCGCCAAGTTCCCCATCGACCTGGTGTTCCCCAACACCACTTCCGACGGCAACGGCAAATACGAGGGCGCCTACAACGCCACGTTCATCCTCGGCGTCAACTCGGCCAGCAAGAACCAGGCCGCCGCGGCAGCCTGGATCGATTTCCTCTCCGAGCCCGAAAACGCCGGCTACTACGCCAACCAGACCGCCCAGCACGTGTCCGTGGACAAGGTGGAGTACACCAACCCGGACCTGAAGCGGCTGAGCCCCTGGCTGCAGAAGAAGACCGCGCTCGCAGCCCGCTTCCAGTTCCAGAACCTCGACGTCCGCAATGCGGTGGAGGCCAGTGCCACGGCCGTCATCTCCGGCACCAGCCCGGAACAGGCAGCCGCCGCCGCCCAGAAGATTGTTGATGAACGGCTATGAGCATCCATCCCGGAACCGCAGCCAAGGGCAAGGCGCCGGAGAGCCAAACCTCCGCCAACGCCCCCAAGGTGCGCCGGCGCTCCCCCACCCGGGTGAATCCGGCACTGTACCTCTTCCCACTGCCCGCCGTCGCCGTCGTCGCCTTCTTCCTGGTGATGCCCACGCTGCAGGCCTTCCAGTACGCCATCACGGACTGGAACGGCTTCTCGGCGGCCTTCAACTACGTGGGCCTGGACAACTTCATCCGTGCGTTCACCAAGGACTCGCTGTTCACCAATGCCCTGACCAACAACCTGAAGTTCGTGCTGCTGGTGGTCATCGCCCAAACGGCGTTCTCGCTGGTCCTGGCACTGCTCCTCACCCGGAACTCACGCGGCAGCATCCTGCTCCGCGCCCTGTTCTTCTTCCCCACCATCCTGTCCTCGGTGTCCGTGGCCTTCATCTGGAAGTTCATCTACGACCCCAATTTCGGCCTGGCCAACTCGGTCCTCAGAACCGTGGGGGTGGACGGCGGGGCCTACCTCGGCAATGACGCCCAGGCCCTCTACTGGGTTGCTGTCACCCAGGTGTGGTTCCATTCCGGCCAGATGATGGTGGTCTATATCGCGGGGCTGCAGGCCATCCCCAGGGAACTCTACGAAGCAGCCGAAATGGACGGCGCCAACAAGTGGCAGCAGTTCAAGTCCATCACCTGGCCATTCGTGGCCCCGGCCACGTCCATTGTGGTGGCCTACACCACCGTCCAGTCGTTCAAGGCATTCGACCTGATCCTCGGTATCGCGGGCAACCCGCCCAAGGCTGCCCTGGACATCCTGTCCACCCGCATTTACAGCACCTTTGCCAACTCGGAGTTCGGCTACGCCGCCGCCCAGTCGATCATCTTCATGGCGATGATCGCCCTGGTCACCTGGCTTCAGCGCCGACTGCTCCGGCTGACCCCGAAGGGGGAATAGCAGCATGCTCGCCTCACTAAGCCGCCGCGCCATCCTGGCCATCTATGCGGTCATCATCATCGTTCCACTGACCGTGGTGGCGTTCGGCAGTTTCAAGTCCACGCAGGAACTGTTCGCCGGGCCATTCAGCCTGCCGCACTCCCTCTCCGCCGACAACTTCGCGGAAGTGGTGGGCGGCCAGAACCTGGGCTCATCCTTCATGAACAGCGCGATCGTCACGGGTATCTCCGTGCCGCTCACCCTGTTCCTTGCCAGCCTGGCCGGATACGCCGTGTCCCGGCTGAAGGGATTTATGGCGTGGGCCATCTTCGGGTTCCTGGTCCTGGGCATGGCCATCCCGGCGCAGGCCAACATGGTGCCGCTCTATGTGCTCTTCGGCCGGCTTGGCCTGCTGGACAACCTGGCCGGCCTGGTCGTGGCCAACGTGGTCTCCACGCTGCCCATCGCCGTGTTCATCCTGGGCGGGTTCATGCGGACCCTGCCCAAGGAACTCTACGAGGCCAGCTCCATCGACGGCAGCGGACCGTGGAAGACCTACTTCTCCATCGCCCTGCCGCTCTCGGCGCCCTCCATCGCCGCAGCCGCCATCTTCCTGTTCGTCATCCACTGGAACGAGTTGCTGTACCCGCTGCTGTTCATCCAGTCCCCCGGCAACCGCACCCTGCCGCTGGCTCTGCTGAGTTTCCAGGGCGAGTTCCAAACCAACTACCCGCTGCTGTTCGCCGGCGTGATCCTGGCATCCCTGCCCGTCGTCATCGCCTACGTCTTCCTGCAGCGCTACTTTGTAGCCGGCATCACCGCCGGCGCGAGCAAGGGATAAGGAACCAGGCCCCGGGCCCGGCTTTGGCGGCCGCCCGGAACTGCCGAATCTTTTCCCAGCCATACGAAAGGCACAATCCATGAACCTCAAATCCGCCCGGCACCTCATTAACGGCACCTGGCACACCTCCGGAACCGCCAAGGACGTGATTGACCCGGGCAACGGCACCACCGTGGGAGAGGTGGCCTGGGGCACGGCCGACGATGCCACCAAGGCCGCCGGCGCCGCCGCGGAGGCCTTCAATTCCTGGTCCGGCTCCACCGTCCGCCACCGGGCAGACCTGCTCCGCAACGCCGCCGACCTCCTGGCAGAACGCCGCGACGAACTGGCCCACACCCTGGCACTCGAAGCCGGCAAACGGCTTCCCGAAGCGCAGGGGGAGGTGGACTTCTCCGTGGAGTACTTCCGCTGGTTCGCGGAGGAGGCGCGCCGGGCCACCGGCACCGTCAGCCCGCCTGAACTGCGTGGCCGCCGCCATCTGAGCCTGCGCAAACCCATCGGAGTGGCGCTCAGCCTCACCCCCTGGAACTTCCCGGTCTCCATCCAGGCGCGGAAGCTCGCCGCGATGCTGGCCGCAGGCTGCACGGTGGTGGGCCGGGTGTCTGAGAAGGCGCCGCTGGCTGCCACGGGACTGTTCGAAGTCCTGCACGACGCCGGCTTCCCCGCCGGCGTGGTCAACGTGGTCCACGGCCCCTCCCGTGACATCACCGCCGCCCTGATGTCCCACCCCGCGGTCAGGGCCGTCAGTTTCACCGGATCCACCGGCGTGGGCCGGCAGATCATGGCCTCAGCCTCGGAACGCGTGCTCCGGCCACTGCTGGAGCTGGGCGGCAACGCACCCTTCATCGTGTTCGAGGACGCCGATTTGGACGCCGCCGTCGACGGTGCCGTCCTGGGCCGGCTCCGCAACACGGGCCAGTCCTGCGTTGCCGCCAACCGGTTCCTGGTCCAGGAGGGCATCGCGGAAGAGTTTGCACAGAAGCTGGCCGCCCGCTTTGATGCGATGAGCATTGGCCACGGCGTTCCCGACGGCGGCGCACCGGTCCCGGAGCTCGGTCCCGTTATCGACGCCGAAAGGGTGGCCGCGGTTCAGTCCCTGGTGGACGACGCACTCAGCCGGGGCGCCCGGCAGGTCACCCAGCGCACCGACGTCCCGGCCAAGGGGTCCTTCCTGGCACCCACCCTGCTGACGGACGTCCCGGACGACGCACGCCTGGTGACCGAGGAAGTCTTTGGCCCGGCGGCCGGCGTCGTCACCTTCTCCTCCGAAGAGGACGCCATCAGGAAGGCGAACGCCACCGAGATGGGCCTGGCTGCCTACGTGTGGACCAGCAGCGCCAAGCGCGGCTGGGACATTCCCGAACGCCTCGAAGCCGGCATCGTGGGCGTCAACGATCCCCTGCCCTCCGTTGCTTTCGCTCCCATGGGCGGCGCCAAGCAGTCGGGCCTGGGCCGGGAAGGATCAAGCCTGGGCCTCGAAGAGTTCGAGGAGGTCCAGTACGTGGCCTGGCGGCCGTAAGTGCTGACCACCGGACTGGTGCTGGGCGCCGTCGTCATGGGCGCCGGGATGCAGCGGATCACCGGGATGGGCTTCGCCCTGGTGGCCGCGCCATTCCTGGTCCTGCTCCTGGGCCCGGTGGAAGGAGTAGTGCTGGTGAATGTGTGCGGCGCCGTGACGGCGGGCGCCATCATCTTCCGGGTGGTGCGGGACATCGACTGGAAGCGGTACCTGATGCTCGCGGCCTCGGCGCTGCTCGGCATTGTCCCGGCCGCATTCCTGATCCGGCTGGTCCCGGCGGCGGTCCTGGAAATTTCCATCGGGGTGATCCTCGCCGCCGGGCTGACCATCCTGCTGGCCCTGAAGTCCGCCACGCTGCCGGCGCGCCGGCGGTACCTGCTCACCGCCGGCAGCCTGAGCGGGTTCATGAACACAGCGGCAGGAGTGGGCGGTCCAGCCGTCAGCATGTATTCCATCGCCACCCGGTGGCAGCACAAGTCCTTCGCGGCCACGATGCAACCGTACTTCTTCACCATCGGCGTCTTCTCGCTCATCTCCAAGGCGATCACCGCGCCCCAGACGTTCCCCGTGATGCCCCTGGCGATGTGGCTCGCCGTCGCCCTCGCCTGCCTGGCCGGCCTGGTTCTCGGCGACCTCGCCGCCAAGCACGTCCCCACCCGCGCCGCGCAGATACTGCTGATCGTCCTGGCCTACCTGGGCGCGGCCGCCACCATCATCCGCGGCATATCCGATGCCGTCGCCTGATCCGACATTTTCACCTGCACCAGCACCAGAGAGAGGAATTAACATGACGTGGCTCGACAGTGCCGCCCACGCACGATGGCTTGAGGTGGAGACGGACCGGCTGGTCCGCTTTGCCGAGGCCTCCAAGGTCCCCACCGGATTCGGCTGGCTGGACAACTACGGCAAGGTGTTCGCCGACAAGCCCACCCATCTGTGGATCACCGCCCGGATGACGCACAGTTTCGCCGTCGCCGCGCTGATGGGCAGGCCGGGTGCCGCGCTCCTTGTGGACCACGGCATCGCTGCGCTCAACGGCCCCCTCCACGACGATGAGTTCGGCGGCTGGTACGCCGAGGTGGACGCGAACGGCCCCGTGAACGATACGAAGTCCGGCTACCAGCATTCCTTCGTGCTCCTCGCCGCTGCCAGTGCCGTCGCCGCAGGGCGGCCAGGGGCCCGCGAATTGCTGGACGAGGCGCTCCGGGTGGCTGACACCAAATTCTGGGACCACCAGGCCAACATGTGTTTCGACTCGTGGAACCGGGAATTCACGGAAACCGAGGCATACCGTGGCGGAAACGCGAGCATGCATTCCGTGGAGGCATACCTCATTGTGGCCGATGTGACCGGGGAGAACCGCTGGCTCGAACGGGCCCTGCACATCGCCGAAGTGCTCATCCACAACTTTGCCCGCAACAACAACTACCGGGTGTTCGAGCACTTCGACCCGGAGTGGAACCCCATGCCCGAGTACAACACCGATGACCGGGCCAGCCAGTTCCGGGCGTACGGCGGCACCCCAGGCCACTGGGTTGAGTGGGCGCGCCTGCTCCTCCACCTCCGTGCCGGGCTCGAAGCCCGCGGCCTGGACGTCCCGGCCTGGCTGCTCGACGATGCGCGCGGCCTGTTTGACGCCGCCATCCGCGACGCCTGGGAACCGGACGGCCACCCCGGCTTTGTGTACACCGTTGACTGGGAGGGCAAGCCGGTGGTCACCACCCGCATCCGCTGGGTGCCCGCCGAGGCAATCGGGGGTGCGGCAGCCCTCTATATCGCCACGGGGGACCAGAAGTACGCGGACTGGTATGAGCGGATCTGGGACCATGCCCGTGACTCGTTCATCGACTACGAGCATGGGTCCTGGAAGCAGGAACTCGACGAGAACGGCAATGTCTCCTCCACCGTATGGTCAGGCAAGGCGGACATCTACCACCTGTGGCACTGCCTGGTGGTCCCCCGCCTTCCGCTGGCCCCCGGGCTGGCACCGGCGGTCGCGGCAGGATTGCTGGACACACGCCTTAACCAAACCCTGCAGGCCAGCGAATCAGCCGGCCGCTGATTCGGCACTTCGTCCCGGGCGGCACGACCCCGGCTTACCCCCCGAAACAGTCCTCCTGAACAATCCCCTAAAACGACCCCCTTCCGAAAGGACAGCGATGTCTGCCATCTCCCCCGAAGAATCACTCCTGCGCGTCGCCGCTGCGGACCATGAGCCCGTGACCCTGCACCTGGACGCCGCGCGGCCGACGGCGGTGCGCATCGAAGTGCAGGGCACCTGTACCTGCCAAGGCAGTGCGTCCGGCCGGCCGGGGTCGTACACGGACACCGATTTCGGCCGCAGGTAGGACTTCCCGACCGGAATCACGGTTCGGGGATCACGGCCGGGGACCACGGCCGGGGACCCGGTTCGGGGAGCCTGGCAGCGGGTCCCGCACGGCAGGAGCGGGAGCACGATCCGGACAACGTGTCATGTCTGTGACAGACCCTTCGATCCGGTAAATTTAAGGGAGGAATTGTCAGGCGAGCAGCGCCGCATTCCACACCCTCCCCCTTGAATGGACGCTTCCCCCATGTCTTCCGCGATCCCTGCGCCGGAACCTGCCCGTTTTCCGTATGCCGCGATGGTGGTCCTCGCCACCATCGCTTTTACGGCCATCACCACTGAACTCCTGCCGTCCGGCCTGCTGCCCCAGATCAGCACCGGCCTGGGAGTGTCCGAGCCGGTGGCCGGCTACCTTGCCGCCGCCTACGCCGCCGTCATTGTTGTCACGGTGGTTCCGGCCGCCCGGTTGCTGGGGAAGATTCCCCGCCACGCCCTGCTGGTTGGGCTGGTCCTGACCTTCGCGCTCAGCAACGCGATGGTGGGACTCGCACCGGATTTCACCGCCGCGATGATCGCGCGTTTGGTGGGCGGGCTGGCGCATGGGCTGCTGTGGACCACCATGGCGCCGTTCGTATCCCGCGTGGTCCCGGCGGACAAGGTGGGCAAGGCCTTGGCCATCGTGTTCAGCGGCAACAGCCTGGGCCTGGCCATCGGCGCTCCGGTGGGTACGGCCCTGGGCGTATTCCTGGGCTGGCGCGCAGCGTTCCTGGTGCTCGCCGGGTTCGGCGTGGTCCTGACCGTGCTGGCGTTCTGGCTGCTTCCCCGCGTCCGGCGCATTACCGATTCGGTCCGGCCGTCACTGCGCAGGGCCATCGGCCAGCCCGGCGTGAAGTCGGTGGCCACCGCCTGGCCGCTGCTGGTCCTGGCCCACTTCGCGCTGTTCACCTATATCGCGCCGTTCATCCGCGAGGCGGCCCTGCCGGACTACGCCATCAGCCTCTCGCTCACGGTGCTGGGCGGGTCCGGACTGCTGGGTATTTGGATCGCTGGACTCACCGTGGACTCGCGTCCCCGCCGCTCGCTGCTCATCACGACGGCGGCCATCGCAGCATCGATGTTCCTCCTGCCCCTCGCCGTGGGGAACCTGCCCGCGGCCCTGGTGCTGATGACCATTTGGGGAGCCGGCCTGGGCGCGATCGGCATTTACAACCAGTCGGCGATCCTCCGGGCCGGCGGCGAATACAGTGAGGCCGCGAACGGGCTCACCGTCCTGACCATCCAGCTGGGCATCACCGTCGGGGCACTTTACGGCTCCGCGGCCCTGGTGGTTGGCGGCCCGCTGCTGGTCCCGGCGGCGGCGGCGATTCCTGTGGTTGCCGCCCTGGTGATCACCCTTGCCGGTAAGCGCTACGCCTACCCACCGGGCCCCCGTGAACGCATCTGGCTGGAGCCCCGGCCGGTGAAGGACACCGTCAAGGACCCGGCCTGACCCGGGGTCAGTCCCGGTGCTTGGCCACCGTGAACAGGAAGGTGGAGTCCTCCTCTGCGTGAAGGCTGTGCAGACCGGGCGGGACGATCAGCAGGTCGCCGGACTTGCCCTGCCAGGATTCCCCGCCGGCGCGGAGGCTGACGCAGCCCCGGATCACGAACACCGTGGCGTCGCCCGGATTCTGGTGCTCACTCAGCTGCGTTCCCGCGGTCATCGCCATGACCGTCTGCCGGAGGATCTTTTCGTGGCCCCCGTACACCGTGTCCGCAGCCCTTCCGTTCGGGGAGCCGATGGCTGCTTCGAGCTGCTGCCGGGCCAGCGCGTCAATCGATATCTTCTGCATGGGCCCAAGGCTACCCACGTGGTGGGGAGATGAACACGTGCCAAACGGCCTTCCGGTGCGAGCGCGGGCGCCAGCGTCGGCGTGGGCGTCCAAGATCCCCCAATCCGGGGATGGAGCAGCCCGCAGGCGCAGCCCTACGCTGCAAGCATGAACGCCGCAGCGCAGGTCTTCGCGGTACTCGCCGCAGCCATCTACATCGTCGTGTTTCCAGTGGAGAGCTTCCTCCTCCGCCGTCACCGGTGGGCTCAGAAGTTCCTGAGTACGCCGCCGGAAAATGTGCGTGCAGTGATGATGTGGGCCATCCCCACCGGTTACAGGAACCTGGTGATTGCGCTGGGGGTGATCGCCGGAGTGGTTGCCGCCAACGCCGGGCAGCTCGTGGTGGGCTACACACTGGTGGTCTACTGCTGCGCCAACATGGTCCTCACCGCCCCCACCATGCTGCTCGCCGACATCCAGGGCCACTACCCAAGTAAATGGGAGAGTGTGCCGGGAACCCTCGCGGCCACCGTCCCGGCACTCGTTGCCTTGCTCCTGCTGCCGCTGGGGCCATAAGCGGGGCACGCCAAGGCGCCGGCGCGATTTCGGTCCTGCCGCCGAAGTTGGTAGTGGTTAACGGATGCCAGACCTACTTAACCGCGCCATACCCTTCCTTGCCGTCGCCGTGGCGGTGGCCGCCGGACTGGTCCTGTCCTGGCTCCTCCGCAAGGTGGTCCTCCATCTGAACCGGAACCGGCCCGAGCTGCAGGCAACCTCCCGGGTGGCCCGGCAGCCCTTGCGGCTGGCACTGTGCCTGGTGGGCGTCCGTGCTGCCCTCAGGCTCACGGCCAACAACGAAAGCTGGCACGCCGGCGTCGACCATCTCCTGCTGATCGCCCTCATCGGCGCGGTCGCCTGGCTCGCCGTCGCGGTGCTGCTCATCGTGGAAGCCGTGGTGCTGAACCGGCACAGCGTGGACGTGGCGGACAACCGGCGGGCACGGCGCCTGCGCACGCAGATGATCCTGGCACGGCGCATTGCCGTGGCACTGGTGGTGGTGCTCGCCGTCGGCACCGCGATGCTGACCTTCCCCGCCATCCAGGCGCTGGGCGCGGGGCTGCTGGCGTCCGCCGGGGTGATTTCCATCGTTGCGGGCCTCGCCGCGCAGACGTCGCTGGTGAACGTCTTTGCCGGCATGCAGCTGGCGTTCACCGATGCCATCCGCGTGGACGACGTGGTGGTGGTGCAGAAGGAATGGGGCCGGATCGAGGAGATCACCCTCACCTACGTGGTGGTGCACCTCTGGGACGACCGGCGGCTCATCCTGCCGTCCACCTACTTCACCACCACGCCGTTCGAGAACTGGACGCGCCGCCAGTCCGAGGTCATGGGCACCGTGGAGTTCGATCTCGATTGGCGCGCCCCTGTGGAGGACATGCGCACCGAACTGCGCCGCGTCCTGGCGGAGACCGAATTGTGGGACGAGCGCGTGGGCGTCCTGCAGATCACCGATGCCACCGGCGGCTTTGTCCGTGTCCGGATCCTGGTCAGCGCCGCGGACAGCGCCGCGCTCTTCGACTTGCGCTGCCTGGTCCGGGAAACAATGGTCATGTTCCTGCAGCAGAACCATCCGGAAGCCCTCCCGCACCAGCGCTGGGAGCAGGCGGCGGACGACGGCGGCACGGCCACACGGCGCAGGGCACCACTGCGCGGGCTGGGTTCGCCTCCGGCCGGCGGTGCCCGTCCCCCGGCGGACCCGCACGAATCGCAGCTGTTCACCGGCTCCATTGAGGCAGTGGAGAGGTCGCGCGCATTCACCGGGCCAGGCGATGAGGTGTTCGAGGAGCGGGACAGGAACCTCGCCTCCCGCAACTGAGGCAGGCAAAACCCCTTGATAGGTGACTATTAGGTCACATATCATTGCTGTCATGGACGACGTGTTCAAGGCACTCTCCGACCCCACCCGCCGGGACCTGCTCGATGAGCTCTACCGCGAGGACGGCCAAACCCTGAGCGCCCTTGAAGCCCGGTTCAGCATGAGCCGGTTCGGGATCGCCAAGCACCTCCGCATCCTGGAGGACGCAGGCCTGGTGGTGACCCGCCGTCGGGGGCGGGAAAAGCTGCACTTCCTCAATCCTGTCCCCATCCGCCTGGTCCACGACCGCTGGGTCAGCAAATACGCAGAACCATGGGCCGCTGCCCTCAGCGACCTCAAATCCAGATTGGAAAGTCCCATGGAAAAAATCTTCGAGATCTACATCAAGACCACGCCCGAACGGCTCTGGGAAGCCATCACGGACAGCGACATCCGCAGCAAGTACCAGTTCGGCAACACCATCGAGTCCGATTGGTCACCGGGCGGACGCTTCGTGATGGGCAACCCGAAGGCCGGGGAGGCCCTCGGCGAAGGCGAAAACCTGGAGGTGGACCCGCCGCGCCGCCTGGTCCAGACCATGCGCGCCCTGTGGGGCGAGGACGTCAAGGCCGAGGGCACGTCCACCATCACCTGGGAGATCGAACCGGTCGGCGATTCCTGCCACCTCACCGTCACCCACAGCGACCTGCGCGAGGGTGCCAACGAACAGCTTTACGGCGGCTGGCCGATGATCCTCTCCGGCCTGAAGACATGGCTGGAAACCGGCGAAAAACTCACTACGCCCGGCTCGCTGATGTACACCTAAGCCATAGATTTTGAGGTAACGCACGACGGCGGCGGGTGCTGCCCGCCGCCGTCGATGCACTTCCGGGACTATGCCTTGGGGACGCGGACGATGGCCGGCCCGGTTCGGTCAGGCGACAGGGTGACTTTGAGTCCATCCACGGTGGCCTCGACCGTTCCGCCGTCACCCGCCGCTGACGCTTGTGACAATGAGAACCTGCCCGCGTCCAGCTTCAAGGCGGCTTCCGTTCCCCCGCCTAGCAAGTCAACGAAGGCCACGGCTTCCGTTCCGCGGTCAACCCAGCGGATCCAGGGGTCGTCGCTGCTTGCCACGGTTCCATCCTGAAGCGGACGGGCACCCACGAGGTACTGCTTGGCGGAAGCCATCCAGTGGCCAAGATCGGTCAAGGCCTGGCGCTGGATCTCAGGAATGGTGCCGTCCGCCCGCGGTCCCACGTTCAGCAGGAAGTGGCCACCGCGGGAGACCACGTCCGTGAGCTGGCGGGCCAACTGCTGGCCGGTCAGCGACTGCTCCGGTCCTTCCACCTGGTTGTAGCCGAAGGAGAATCCGATGCCCCTGCAGTTCTCCCACTCGGATTCGGACTCGTTCTCCCTGGCCGCTTCGTACTCGCTGGTGGCATAGTCCTTGTGGGTGGCGCCCCACCGGTCGTTCACCACGCCTTGCGGACTGATCGAGTAGAAGTGCTCGAACAGCCGGCCGAGCCCGTACTCGCCAAAGTGCTTGCCGGCGTCGGGCCATTCGATGTCGTTCCACAGGACGTCTGGACGATACTTGTCCATCAGGTCCACCACGTGGTTGTAGGCGTATTCGGCGTAGCCGGCGTCCTTGGGGCGGGAAGTGTCGTGGACGCTTTCGCTGGTGACGTGCGGCGGGAAGGGGCGTACATGCCAATCCAGTCCGCCGGAATAGTACAGGCCCAGCTTCAGGCCCTTGTCACCCACGGCCCGGGCGATTTCGCCGATCAGGTCCCTGCGCGGTCCGCGGTGGACCGTGTTCCGTTCGCCTGTTCCCGGAGCGTCCCAGAGCGCGATGCCGTCATGGTGCTTCGTGGTGGGCACCACGTAATCGGCACCGGCGAATTTGAACAGCTCCACCCAGTCCCCCGGATCGAACTGTTCTGCTTTCCACTGGTCCAGGAAGGCGTCGTAGTCCTCGCCTCCGAACACGTCCCGGTGGTGCTGTTGGGCAGGACTGCCGTCAATGCGGATGGTGTTGTAGTACCACTCCGCATAAGGGTTGTGGGTAAACCACTCGCGGTCCTCGATGGTGCCCAGGGCGCCGATGGGTTCGGCCCAGGCGGGAACGGAGTAGGCGCCCCAGTGGATGAAGATGCCGAACGGCGCGTTCTGGAACCACTCCGGCACGGGCCTGGCCAATTTGTTCCAGTCTTCAGGCATAGCTGTGCTGTCAGTCATAATGCACTCCAATTTCCAGATGGTTGATTTTGGGAATTCCAGGGGTCAGGGCGGTGCTCAGCGGCCGCCGAAGCCGCCCATGCTGACGCCTTTCACGAGCTGGCGCTGCAGGAGGATGACGACGAGCAGGCTGGGAATCACCGCCAAAGTAGCGGCCGCCATGAGCGGTCCCCAGTCCGTTCCGCGTTCACCGGAGAACATGGAGAGCCCCAGTGGAATGGTTGCCTGCGAGACGTCGTTGATGACGATCAGCGGCCACAGGAAACTGCTCCAGTAATCGATGAAACTGAAGACAGCCACCACGGCCAGCGGCGCACGGACAAGCGGAAGGATCACGCTCCACAGGATCCTGATCGAACCTGCTCCGTCGATACGGGCTGCCTCTTCAAACTCAACGGGCAGGGACAGCAGGAACTGTCGGATCAGGAAGGCACCGAAGGCACCGAAAGCAAAAGGGACGATGAGCGCCGGCAGGGAGTTAATCATGTCCAGCTTTGCCATCATGATGTAGAGCGGAATTACCAGGACTTCCTGGGGCAGCACCAGCGTGCCAAGGAAAACGAGGAACAACTTCTCCCGGTGCCTGAACTGCAGCCGGGCAAAAGCGTAGGCGGACAGCAATGACACGACCGTTGTCAGCACCGCTCCGGAGACGGCCACCAAGAAGCTGTTGATGATGACCCGTCCGAAGGGAATAGCGGTCCACACTGTTTGGTAGTTCGACCACTCCACGCGGGAGGCAAGGAAGCTGGCACCGGTGGAGAATATTTCGGAGGTGGGCTTCAGCGATGTGGCGAACATCCAGAGGAACGGGAAGAAGAACGCAGCGCCGACCAGGACAACGCCGATGCGGCTGACGAGGCGGCCGGCCCGCCTCTTCTTCCGCGACGCTGTTGCGTGCCGACGGTGCGCGAGGCCCTTGTCGATTTCCGGTTGGGCGAGAGTTTCAGTTGTCATAGTTGACCAGCCTCTTTTGCTGCGAGAACTGCAGTGCGGTGATGAGCATGACGATGACGAACAACGCCCAAGCGAGTGCCGACGCGTAGCCGAGCTTGTCAAAGGAGAAACCGTTGCGGTAGAGGTACAGAACGATCGTGTTGGTGGAATCGCCCGGCCCGCCGAGTGTCAGCAGGTAAGGCTGGGTAAATACCTTGAAAGAGCCGATGATGGTCATGACCGTGCAGAAGAAGAGCGACGGCGACAGCATCGGCAGCACCACCCGGAAGAACCGCTGCCAGGCTCCTGCCCCATCGATGCGGGCGGCCTCAAGCAAATTCGGCGAGATGCCGCTGAGCCCTGCGCCGAGAACGATGATGTTGTAGCCGATCCCCTGCCAGACAGACATTGCGATCAACGACCCCATGGCGAGCTGGCTGTCACTGAGCCAGGAAGGCCCGTGTATGCCAAAGTTGGCCAGAAAGCTGTTGATGACGCCGTCATCGGTCAGCATCAGGCGCCAAACCAACGCGTTGGCGACCATGGGGGTCACCACCGGAATGAAGAACAGCACCCGGAAGAACGGGCCCCAACTGCCCAGGTTGTGAAGCCAGGTGGCAACAGCCAGGGCAGCGATCAGGTTGACCACGGTGTAGGAGACGGCAAAAAAGAGGGTGTTGCCCAGAACCGTCCAGAACACCGGGTCACCAGTGAGCAGCCGAACGTAGTTGTCCAGCCCCACGAATTTTGGTGCCCCGAACAAGGGCCAGTCGAACAGGCTGATGACCAGCGAAGCCACCAGCGGAAGCACGATAAAAATCAGGAACCCGAGCATCCCGGGAGCGAGGTAAGCCGCTGCGAGCCGGCCCTGCCCGCCCCTGGCGGGGGTCCTTTTCACGTCTTTGACAGCAAGTGTGGGTAAAGCAGTCATCGTTGACCTGTTCCATGAAGGGGACAGGCTCCGGTGCGGGAGCCTGCCCCCGGGGAGTTTACTTGGCTGAATTCATGATGGTGGAGAGGAGTTCCTGCGCGGTCTTGCTGCCGCGGAAGCCTTCTCCGGAGTACTGCGTGAAGTTGGTCTCCACCTGGTTCCAGCTAGGGGTGGTAACCAGCGGACGCCCGCTCTTCAGAAGGGCCTGGACAACCGCCACGTCAGCCGCCGGCTTGGTCCCGGCCCAGTCCTTCACCGCGGACTCAACAGATGGAACGGTTCCACGGGCGGCCCCAACAGCGCCGATGACCTCAGGGGTGGTGATCTTCATGATGT
Source organism: Pseudarthrobacter sp. Pseusp20 (assembly GCF_059492155.1). Lineage (NCBI taxonomy): Bacteria > Bacillati > Actinomycetota > Actinomycetes > Micrococcales > Micrococcaceae > Pseudarthrobacter > Pseudarthrobacter sp. Pseusp20. The sequence goes on along the minus strand of NZ_CP168521.1, from coordinate 1,247,223 downwards.
TCTTGAAGGCAGCTTCTTTGTCCTTACAGGACGCTGCGATGGCAAACGCGGACCCCTGGATCATGCCGATGCTCTCTCCCGAGGTGGAAGGGACGACGGCGATGCCCACCTTGCCCTGCGTCTTGGTGGTCAGGGTGTCGTACATCCAGGGACCGTCGATGATCATCGCCGCCTTGCCGCTCATGAACTGCTGCTCCGGCACATCGGTCCCGTCCGACGCCTGCGGCGGGTTCGCGACTTGCGCCTTTGCCACAAGGTCGAAGGCAAACTGCTGGTCGTTGACGAGGCCCTGGTTGGTGAGGTCAAGCTTTCCATCCTTGACCGGTTCATTGCCGTTGGCGAATGCCATGGGAAGCCCCGGGCCCGAGCCGAATCCCGGCGGCACTGCGAGGCCCATCACGCCGCCTTTTGTCAGCGCCTTAAGGTCGGCCGCGAACTGGCTGGTGGTGTATTTGGTGGTAGGCGGCGCCACGCCGGCCGCGGCCAGGAGATCCTTGTTGTAGTAAAGAACCACCGGTTCGGCGTCATAAGGTATCCCCCGCAGCGAGCCATCAACGGTCAGGCCGTCGATCATTGCCTTGTTGTACATGGACACGTCAATGTTGTTGCTCTTAACCATGTCGTCCAGCGGCACCGTAAGGTCCTTAAGCTCCTGGGCACGAGCCGCCTGCGTTGTGATGATGCACGGCGCTCCGGAACTGGAGAGGCGGGTCTTGACCTTGGTCCAGTAATCGTTGAAGCTCGGACCCTCCAAAGTGAGGTTGAATGCAGGGTCCTTTTTCTTGGCTGCGTCCACAAAGGCCTGCCACTGGGCCCTGTCGTTTTCATTGGTGATCCAGGTGTACATGGCGGAGGCTTCCTTGCTCTCCCCTGATGATGAACTCCCGCTTGAGGAACCACATGCGGTAAGGCTTCCGACGGCCAGGGCTGCAACCGCTGCAGCTGTCAGCAGCTTGCCGGTAACACGGTTAGTCGACACAACGAACGTCCTTTCAATAGCTGGGGACAAAGGCTGCCCGGCGACGTCCTCGTGGCCTGCCCGCTGTAATTCCCGCAACCCTTGTCCCCAACAGCATGACCCGCCCCAGTTTGGAAAGTCAAGGAATCATCTGATCTTTTTGACTCCAAAATTCCTGAATCGACCCTAAACCAGCTATTTGTCGGAAATAGTCAATACAAGGTCTGACGAATCCTACGTCTGTTCCTCAAGCTCGGGAGCGGGAATGGTTGTCACGTAGTCCTCCACCGCGTACAGATGGTTCGCCATGCGGGTTCTGGCCCTGTCCACGTCATTCCGCCTGAGCGCCTCCAGGATTCCCAAGTGCTCCCGATGCGTGGCCAGCAGGCCTTCATTGTCATGAATGGACCGCCACATCCGGCCGCGGATGGTGTTGGTGGAGACGGTTTCGATCAGCGCTGACAGCACGTGATTCCTTGAGGCATGGGCGATGAGCCGATGGAATTCGATGTCACACTGCATGGCGCCGGCATGGTCTATGGGCGATGCTTGAATGGCCGCGTTCGCCCGCTCCAATATGCTTTCGGCCTCGTCGAGTTGCGAGCTTTCGATACAAACCGCCGCCGCGGCAGCAGCCTCTGTCTCAAGGGCCCGCCGCACAGTGTGCACCTGGTTTGCCCGCTCTCCATCCTGCAGGCCCACCCAGAATTCCATCGCGGAGAGCAAAGCCGACGGCTCCAGCCTGGTCACGAAGGTGCCGGCGCCCTGCCTCGTCTCCAGAATGCCCATAGTGGACAATGCCCGCACGCCCTCCCGAAGGGAACCCCGGGAAACCTGCAGCTCTGCTGCCAGGTCCTTCTCAATGGGCAGCCGGTCGCCGGGCCGAAGCCTGCGGGACGACAGCATCTGCTTCACGCCCGAAATAACGACGTCGGTTTGGGACATCGACCCAGTGGAGTTGCTGTTGGTCATCGCAGCCACCTTTCCCAGTGCTTCGTCTAGTGACGCTGAACGCACAATTCACTTTCATCAGATGTATCCCTTGGAAAGGGATGCTTCTTCCGATATTCTCATCAAATACTTCCACATACATCAGATGACGCTCACGATGTTGCTGGAGCGCCGTCTTCACGGCCTGAACCTGGAGGGCTCACCTTGCCACAAATCACCGGTTTCGATATTTTCGACGTGCGGTTTCCCACGTCGCTTTCCGCAGACGGTTCAGATGCCATGAATCATGACGCAGACTACTCCGCTGCGTACATCGTGCTGAAAACGGACGACCCGGACCTTTATGGCTGCGGCTTCACCTTTACCATCGGCAGGGGCAATGAGGTGTGCTCCGCCGCGATGGAACTGCGCGCCAGGCCCCTCATAGGCCAAGACTTGGATGTCCTTTGCGGCAACCTTGGCGAGGCGTACCGAAGCCTGAAACGTGATTCCCAGCTTCGCTGGCTGGGGCCCGATAAAGGCGTGGAGCACCTTGCCCTCGGAGCCGTGATGAACGCCGTCTGGGATCTTGCCGCCCGCCGCTCGGGAAAGCCCCTGTGGCGTTACCTGGTGGACATGACCGCCGAACAGATCGTGGACGCGGCCGACCTCAGCTACCTTTCAGACGCCCTCACCCGGGAGGAAGCCCTGGCGCTTCTGGAACGACTCGACCCCACCCGGGATCAGCGCATCCACCAGCTGGCCCGGGACGGCTACCCGTGCTACACCACCTCGGCCGGTTGGCTGGGCTACTCGGACGAGAAGCTACGGCGGCTCTGCCAGGAGGCCGTGGACCAGGGCTACCGCCACATCAAACTCAAGGTTGGTGCATCCCTCGAGGACGACATTCGCCGCCTCAGGATCGCCCGCGAAGTCATCGGGCCAGAGGGCAACCTCATGATCGACGCAAACCAGGTATGGGATGTTCCGCAGGCCATCGACTGGATCAAGCAGCTGGCTGAATTCAATCCGCTGTGGATCGAGGAACCCACCAGCCCGGATGACGTCCTGGGCCACGCCGAGATCCGAAGGGCCGTCCAACCGATCGGGGTGGCCACCGGCGAGCACGGCATGAACCGCGTCCTTTTCAAACAGCTCTTCCAGGCCGGGGCGATCGACTATTGCCAGTTGGATGCCTGCCGGCTCGCCAGCGTCAACGAAGTGCTGGCCGTCCAGTTGATGGCCGCCAAGTTCGGTGTCCCGGTGTGCCCACATGCCGGCGGGGTAGGTCTGTGCGAACTCGTCCAGCACCTGTCCATCTTCGACTTCATTGCCGTCTCCGGAGACCTGGCCGGCAGGGTCACCGAATTCGTGGATCACTTGCACGAACACTTTGTGGATCCGTGCATCATCCGGGACGGCGCCTACATCATGCCGGCGAACCCTGGGTACTCGTCGGAACTGAAGGAGCAGACGTTGCAGGCGTATTCCTTTCCCCGGGGCAGTTATTGGGCCGGCACCGACGCCGGCCAAGCCGAACAGGCATGGGAATCGGCCCGCGCTGAGCGCGGTGTCGCCTTCGCTCGGGCAGGGACCGGGGAAAGGGTAGGGGAACAGGCATGATCAACTACACACTTACCCACCCGGGCCTGCTCGCAGCCCTCGCTGAATCCGGCCACGGCTCGCAGATCCTCCTGGCGGACGCAAACTACCCGCACAACACCGGCGCCCCTGCAGCCGCGAGGCGGATAGCCCTGAATCTGCGGCCCGGCCTGCTGACCATTGACCAGGTACTGGAGGTGCTGATCGACGCCGTTCCGCTCGAAGCCGCCGCCGTAATGACGCCTCCGGACGGAAACTGGACGGAGGCAGTCAAAGGCTACGAACGAGCGCTGGGCACCGCAATTCCCATCACTTCGCACCAGCGCTTCGACTTCTACGATGCCGCGCGGTCGCCGAACGTCGCCGTCGTCATCGCCAGTGGGGACACCCGGCACTACGCGAACCTGCTCCTGACCATCGGCGTTCGGCCCGACGGACAGGCATGAGGGCTGACAGTTGCTTCAGGTAATAGACTCACACGTCCACGTCTGGGACCCTTCCGTGCTCAGTTATGACTGGTTGAACCGTGCCCCTTCCCTGAACCGGCCCTTCCTTCCACGGGAACTTCCACACGCGCCCGGGACGCAGGCTGTCTTTGTGCAGGCCGATTGCCGTGATGACCAGGCGCTGAAGGAAGTTGACTGGGTGGCGAGCCTCCGGGCCACCTGGCCAGAGCTGGCGGCGATTGTGGCCTATGCCCCCATCAACCGCGGGGACGGCGTGTCCGAAGACCTTGCGGAGCTGTGTCAGCGGCCCCTGGTCCGCGGGGTGCGCCAGCTGTTCCAGGACAGGGAGGCCGGTTTCATGCTGACGGCGGAAACACTGGCCGGAGGCCGCCATGTAGGGAGGGCCGGAATTGCCTTCGACGCCTGCGTCCGCTCGTGGCAGCTTTCGGAACTTGCAGCTTTTGCTGCCCGGATACCGGAGCTGCGCATAGTGCTGGACCACATGGGCAAACCACCCATTGCAGCCGGCAGCCTCAGCGAATGGAGCACAGCGATGCGTCGATTGGCCAGGCTGCCCAACGTCGTCGTGAAGATTTCAGGGGCGGGCGCGGAAGCTGACCCCACGCGCCCACTTGGGCCGCAGGCCCTGCCTTTCATCCTGGAAGCCCTAAACGTTTTTGGGGCCGATCGGTGCATGATCGGCAGTGACTGGCCGGTCTCTCTAACGGAGCCGGCCGCGTACCAGGACTGGATTCTCACTGTGGAGCAGGCGATGTCCGACGCCTCCTCTTACGAACGCGAAAACGTCGCCCATGGAACCGCAGTTCGCGCTTACGGACTCAAGGCAGTCCGGGGTCCGGCACACCCGGAAGAGGAGAAAGACTAACCATGCAAACAGAAACCCGCACTATCCCCGGCACCGCAATCCAACTGCCCGTCCTCGGGTTCGGGGGCGCCCCCATCGGCAACCTGTACCGGCAGGTGCAGGAGCAGGAGGCGATCGACGCCGTTGAAGCAGCCTGGGAGGGTGGCGTCCGGTACTTCGACACAGCCCCACACTACGGGCTGGGACTTTCGGAGCGCCGCCTTGGAAAAGCACTCGCCGGCCAGGACCGCAACAGCTACGTGCTCAGCACCAAAGTGGGGCGCCTACTGCGACCCAACCCATCCCCGAACGGTAAGGACACCGAGGGGTTCGACGTGCCCGATGATCTGGTCCGGGTCCGCGACTACTCACGCGAGGGGGTGTTGCGCTCCATCGAGGAAAGCCTCCAGCGGCTCGGGACTGACCGGATCGACATCGTCTTCATCCACGACCCGGACGACTACTGGAGCGAGGCTGTCGACGGTGCCGCACCCACCCTGTCCGCCTTGAGGGATGAGGGCGTCATCGGTGCCTGGGGCGCAGGCATGAACCAGTCCGAAATGCTCGCCCGCTTCGTCACCGAAACGGACATCGATGTGATCATGCTGGCGGGCCGGTACACGCTGCTGGAGCAGGGAGCAGCAGCGGATCTGCTGCCGGCGTGCCTTGAGCGGAAAGTGGGAGTAGTGAACGTCGGAGTCTTCAACTCCGGCCTGCTCTCCAAAGACCGTCCGGCGCGCGACGCCACCTACAACTACCAACCCGCGCCCCCGCAGCTTTTAGACCGGGCAAACCTGCTGGCCGACATCTGCGAGTCGCATGGAACCACCCTCCCTGCCGCCGCCTTGAGGTACCCGTACCAGCACCCCGCCTTGACAAGCGTGGTCCTGGGCATGCGGACGCCCGAACAGGTGAAGCAAAACCTCGATCTGGCATCGCAGGCAGTCCCGGACCAGCTATGGGCCGAGCTGCGCAACCGCGGCCTCATCACGTAGTTCCCCCAACCCAACAGCATCAATTAGCGAAAGAAGGACCATGCAATTCGCACGAATTGGCGAGCCAGGCAAGGAAGTACCAGCCGTCCTGCACCACCAGAAGTACTACTCCCTCGAACAGGTGGCGGCGGACATCGATGCCGGCTTCTGGGAATCCGACGGACCGGTGCGCACAGCGGCAGCGCTAGCCGCCGGGGAACTGGCAGAGATCGCAGTTGATGGTGCCCGGATCGGCGCCCCGATCGCCCGGCCGTCATCGGTCATATGCGTGGGCATGAACTATGCGGCCCATGCGGCCGAGTCAGGGTCCGCTCCTCCGTCGGTGCCCATCATTTTCCATAAGGCCCCAAACACGGTGGCAGGCCCGTTCGATGCTGTGGCGATTCCCCGCGGGTCCACCAAGACCGACTGGGAGGTCGAGCTGGGAGTGGTCATCGGGCGGCAGGCTTCCTATCTGCAGTCCCCCGAACAGGCTCGCGACCACATCGCCGGCTACGTCACCGTCAATGACCTGTCCGAGCGCACATTCCAGCTGGAGGTGTCCGGCGGCCAGTGGTCCAAGGGAAAGAGCTGCGCCGGATTCTGCCCCACCGGCCCGTACCTGGTTACCCCGGATGAAGTGGACGCCGGCGACCTGCAGTTACGGAGCTGGGTCAACGGTGAAATCCGCCAGGACTCCTCCACCCGTGACCTGATCTTTGGGGTGGAGCAGGTGATCTACGATCTCAGCCAGTTCCTGGTCCTTGAGCCAGGGGACCTGATCTGCACCGGCACTCCGGAGGGGGTCGCCCTGTCCGGGCGCTTTCCTTACCTGAAGGCCGGGGACGTCGTCGAAATTGAAGTAGCGGGACTCGGCCGCCAGCGCCAGGAATTCTTCCAGGGCTAGGTAGCCCGACCACGAAAGGACCAGACAATGGAGTTTGCGGGACTTAAGGCAATCGTCACCGGCGGAGCCTCCGGAATAGGGGCCGCAACGGCCCAATTGCTGCAGGAGCGCGGCGCAGCAGTGGCGGTTTTGGACCTCCGCCCCGAGCAGGCGCCGAAAGGGGTCACAGCAATTCAGTGCGACGTCTCGGATGACATCTCTGTCCGGCGGGCCGTACGGCAGGCAGCAGAGCAGCTGGGCGGGATCGACATCCTGGCCAACAACGCCGGAGTGGGCGCACAGGGCACCATTGAATCCAACGACGACGACGAGTGGCACCGTGTGTTTGATATCAATGTGATGGGTATAGTCCGCGTTTCAAGGGCCGCCCTTCCGTACTTGCGCCGGTCCTCCCACGCGGCGATCGTCAATACTTGCTCCGTCGCGGCTACCGCAGGCCTGCCCCAACGCGCCCTCTACAGCGCAACGAAGGGTGCTGTGCTGTCACTCACCCTGGCCATGGCTGCCGACCACCTTCAGGAAGGGATCAGGGTCAACTGCGTAAACCCGGGTACCGCTGACACTCCGTGGATCGCTCGCCTGCTGTCCACAGCGGCAGACCCCGAGGCCGAGCGGGCCGCCCTTGAGGCCCGTCAGCCGCACGGCCGGCTCGTCTGCCCGGAAGAGGTCGCTGCAGCCGTCACATACCTGGCCAGCCCCCTCGCCGGGTCCACCACGGGAGTGGACCTGGCTGTTGACGGCGGCATGCAGGCACTCCGGCTTCGGCCCCGCCCCGCGGCGTCCTGACTTCGACACGAAGGCAGGCGCCGGCGGGTCCGCGGCTGGGTAAGGTCGTGTCATGGACAGCGGCACCCTGGTTAATATCGCTTTGGTTCTCGGTTTCGTGCTGCTGGGCGGGGTGTTCGCGGCGGCGGAAATCGCACTGGTCTCCCTGCGCGAAAGCCAGGTGCGCCGCATCGAGAAATCCGGGGACACCGGCGCCCGGACTGCCGCCCTTGCCCGCAACCCCAACCGTTTCCTCTCCACGGTCCAGATCGGCGTGACCCTGTCCGGATTCTTCTCGGCGGCGTATGGGGCCTCGGCGATCGCTCCCGCCGTCGTACCCCTCCTTGAAGCCCTCGGACTTGGTGCGGCTGCCGGGCCCGTGTCCTTCATCGGCATGACCCTGCTGGTGGCTTTTCTTTCCCTGGTCCTGGGCGAACTCGCCCCCAAGAGGCTGGCGCTGCAAAGCCCTGTTGCCTTCACCCGCATCCTGGCCCCGCCGCTGATTGCCCTGTCGCATGCCATGCGGCCGGTCATCTGGCTCCTGTCGGTCTCGACGGACGCCGTGGTCAGGCTCTTTGGCGGTGACCCGCGCGTCAAGCGGGAAAGCATCAGTTCCGAAGAGCTCTGGGACATGGTGGCCGAGAACGAACTCCTCGAAGAGAGCAGCCGCCACATCCTGGCCGACGTGTTCGGCGCCGGCGACCGGACGCTGCAGGAGGTGATGCGCCCGCGCACGGAGGTGACCTTCATCGACGGTGCCATGACGGTGGCGGACGCCCGCCGGATGGTCAGGGACGGCCCGTACTCACGGTTTCCGGTGATCGGGCGCAGCCCGGATGACGTCCTGGGCTTCGTCCACATCCGCGACCTGATGCCCCGCGACGAGGTGCAGGACCATTCGCCCGTGCGGGACATCGCCCGGGAGATCCTGCCCCTGCCCGGCACCAACCGCGTGCTCCCCTCCCTCTCACGGATGCGCAAGACCAACCAGCACATCGCTTTGGTGGTGGATGAGTACGGGGGCACCGACGGCGTGGTCACGCTCGAAGACCTGGTGGAGGAACTGGTGGGCGAGATCTACGACGAATACGACACCGGCGCCGAGCACGAGGACCGGGTCAACGTGGCCAACGGAACCATCGACGTGGACGGCGGCCTGATCCTGCAGGAGTTCAAGGCCGCCGCCGGAATCGAACTCCCGGAGGGGCACTACGAAACGGTGGCCGGGTTCGTGATGGACCGCCTGGGCCGCCTCCCAAAGGCAGGCGACCGGGTGCAGATACCGGGGTACGTGTTGACGGTCCTCAGCATGGACCGGTTACGGATTGCCCGGATCCGGGTCACGCCGGTAATAGATCGGGGTGACTAGGAGTGCGCCGGCTGCCTAGGCCTTCTGCTGCCGCCAGAACACGGAGATCCCGAACGTCACGGCACAGAGCACCAGCATGGCCAGCACCATCCGCATCCAGCTGTCCTGGTGCACCCCGCCTGATGCGAACACGCCGATCATCACGGTGGCGGTGATCGCGCCCACGTAGCGGCAGGTCTGGTAGATCCCGGCCGCCACCCCGCGGTCCTGCGGCCGGGTGGACACGAACATGCCCTGGTTGGAGGCGATGCTGACCGTGCCGTACGGGATGCCCATCAACGCGGTCAGTACCACCACAACGGGGATGGCCAGCGTGCCGGTCAGCAGCCACATGAGCGCCGCCACCACGGTCAAAAGGACGACGCCGGCAAGCAGCACCCGCCGGACACCGAACCTTCCCATGGCGGAGACTGCCCACGGGGTGGCTACCACGGACATGCCGGCCAGGGGCAGCATCAGCAGCCCCACCACGCCGGGGTCGTAACCGCCGGCTTCCTGCAGCAGCTGCGGGAGGCCGAAAAAGACGAAGTAGTACACGCTGCTGAAGACGGCGAACGCCAGGTACACGAGCATCAGCGGCCGGTTCCGGCCCAGCAGCCGCAGGTTCAGGAAGGGTTTGGCGAAGCGCAGCTCCCGCCAGGCAAACAGCCCCGCGACCACGGTTCCGGCGGCCAGCATCCACCACCGGTAGTCCGGCGCGACGCTCAGCGCAGCCATCATGACCAGGAGAAGGGCCGCGATGAACCCGGCAATCCCCGGGACGTCGGAGTCCCGCACCAGTTCCGCCACGCTGCCGCGCTCCCGGACCTGGTCCGGCGGTGCGGCCTTCCGCACGGTCAGCAACGCCGCGAGTGCCAGCGGGACGTTGACCAGGAACAGCGACTCCCAGCCCACGAAGCCCACCAGCAGGCCGCCGACCACCGGGCCCACCGCGGCTGCGGACGTGTTGGCCATCTGCAGCCGGCCCAGCGGGCGGGCCGAGTCCACCTTGGCCCGGTGCGCCAGAGCGCCCACCATCACCACGGCACTGGGATATGCGGTGGCAGTTCCCAGAGCCATGACCGCCCGTGCCACGCACAGCAGCGCGAAGTTCGGGGCCAGCGGGGCCAGGGCGCAGGTGACGGCGACCAGCCCCATGCCCAGCATGAACATCCGCCGCGGGCCGAACCGGTCGGCGAGCCGGCCCATCACCGGCTGCCCGGCTGCGGAGGCCAGGTAGAACGAGGTGACCACCCAGGTGACGGCAGCAACGTCGAGCCCGAAGTCGGCGCGCAGCACCACCAGGGCCACGGCGATCATGGAGGAGTTCAGTGGGTTCAGTGCCGTGCCCAGGCTGAGTCCGGCGACGGCCAGGGCAGTCCGGGGGTTGTTGCTCACGGTAACAGTCTGGCCTAAAGCTTCCACCGCGGGCGACTCGGCGGGCTCCCGGGCGGTGTGGCGTGCGCTATTTTCCTGCCACTCCCACCGGGAAGAGTGCGTCCTCCACCGCCCTGGTCAGGTCCCGGATCACCTCGGCCTGGCCCTCATCCGCCCCGCCGTCGGGGTTCTCCGTATAGATGACCAGCGCGAAGGTCGAACCGCGGTAGCTCAGGAGCGCGGCGTCGTGCAGTTCCCCGGACACTTCCCCGTACTTGTGGTACACGTCCACTCCGGACCGTGATCCCGCCGGGATGAGGTCCTCGTTGTTGGTGTCCTGCATGTAGCTGAGCAGCTGCGCCGTGTTGTCCTTGTCCAGGAGTTCGCCTGCATAGAGCTTCTTCAGGATCAGGGCCATGTCCGCCGCGGTCAGGAGGTTTTGTTCGGGGTCGTAGGTGATGCCGATGGAGCCCGCGTAGGCGATCAACTGCGGGTACCCCACGGCATCCATCAGCAACAGCCAGGAGTCGTTGTTGCTGTCGTTGACCATGGCTTTGAGTTGGAACGCGGCGTCGTAGTCGCCCATGGGATCCTCCAGGCCCGCCTGCCCGTTTTCCACCAGGTGATAGTAGGCGGCGGCAGTGAGGATCTTGGCCGTGCTGGCCGCGGTGAACGTGTCCTGGTCGCCGAACGTCCGTTCCGCACCTCCGGACACATCGGCGAGCGCCAGCCCAATCCGGTATTCGGCCGCGTCACTGAGGATGTCGTCCACGCTGTCCTGCAACGACGGCGGAGCTGCCGCCACCGGCGCTGCGGGTACGGCCGGCTGGGTGGGGACCACGGCACCGGTGAGTGGCTCGGACCGGACCACGGCCAGGGTGATGGTCCCGACGATGACCAGTACTACCGCAAGGGCCAGCCACAGCAGCCTTCTGTGGCCCCGGTTCCTGCCCGGAGCTGGCTTGCCGTTTGATGGCCTGCCCGGCGGTTGCAGCGGAGCACCGCGGCCTGGTGTGGGCACCTTGGGGTGCACGGACATACAAGGGCTCCTGTCCCGCCTCGGCAATCAAAAACAACACCAGCGCGGCGGTGGGCCGCGCTGACAGATGCTGATTAAATCACCGGCGGTTGGGAGCTTCCTGAAGGCTTGCGGGGTGTTCCGCCGGCTGTAATAGGGATGCGCTAGCCGCGGGCGCGGGCGGACAACGCGCTGTCCAGGAATTCCAGGTGCGCCGGCGCCACAGGCACCACGTTGGCCGAGTATTCCGGGTGCTTTGCAAGGAACTTCTTGATGAACGGGCATACCGGGATGATGCTGCTCCCGGCCTGGACCGTGCTGTCCAGGGCAGCCGTGGCCAGCCGCCCGGCAAGGCCCTGCCCGCCGTATTCCTCGTTGATCACCGTGTGGTAGAAAATCCGCTGCGGCGACTCCCCGCCGTCGTACTCCTTGTACACCGCCTTGCCGATCACGTTGCCGGCGTCGAGGATCTCGAAGCGTTCGCGCCCGGGATTGTGGCGGACGGTGATGTCACTCAAGGGAAACTCCTTCGTTTGCGGTTTGTGTTGCCCGTGCAAAGCCTAACCCGGCCCGGGCAACAGTTATTTCCGCAGCAAGGGGCCCTTGGTGGCATCCCCGCCCGCCGCCGCGTCAGCTTAAGTAGCCGTTGGGATTGAGGACGTACTTGGTGGCTGCGCCGGCGTCGAACTCCGCGTAGCCCTTCGGTGCCTCCTCCAGCGGGATGGCCTTGGCGTTGACGTTCTTGGCGATGTTGACCCTGTCATTCAGGATGGCCATCATCAGCTGCCGGTTGTACTTCATTACCGGGCACTGGCCAGTGGTGAAGCTCAGCGATTTTGCCCAGCCGGTGCCGAGGCTCAGTGACAGTGCGCCATTCTTGGCGGCCTCGTCGATGCCGCCCGGATCGCCCGTGACGTACAGGCCGGGGATACCAAGGGCTCCACCAGCGGCCGTGAGCTCCATCAGGGAGTTCAGGACCGTTGCCGGCGCCTCCTTGGCATCGTGGCCGTGGCCCTTCGCTTCAAATCCCACGGCGTCGACGCCGCAGTCCACCTCCGGGACGCCCAGGATCTGCTCGATCTGGTCCTTCGGATCGCCCTTGGTCAGATCCACGGTTTCGCAGCCGAAGCTGCGCGCCCGTGCCAGCCGGTCTTCGTTCATGTCGCCCACGATGACGACGGCGGCCCCCAGCAGGTGCGCGCTGGTGGCTGCCGCAAGACCCACGGGACCGGCCCCGGCAATGTACACGGTGGAACCGACGCCCACCCCTGCCGTGACTGCGCCATGGAACCCTGTGGGGAAGATGTCCGAAAGCATGGCCAGGTCCATGATCTTCTCCATGGCCCGGTCCTTGTCCGGGAACTTCAGCAGGTTCCAGTCTGCGTACGGCACCAGAACGTAGTTGGCCTGGCCGCCGACCCACCCGCCCATGTCCACGTAGCCGTACGCGGCGCCGGGGCGCGCGGGATTCACGTTCAAACAGATGCCGGTCTTGCGCTCCTTGCAGTTCCGGCAGCGGCCGCAGGCGATGTTGAACGGCACCGAGCAGAGGTCGCCCACCTTGATGAACTCGACATCGCGGCCCACCTCCACCACTTCGCCGGTGATCTCGTGGCCCAGCACCAGGTTGGGCGGAGCCGTGGTACGGCCGCGCACCATGTGCTGGTCCGATCCGCAGATGTTGGTGGCCACCGTTTTGAGGATCACTCCGTGGTTGACCGGGCGTCCCACGTTCGCGGGGTTGACACCTGGCCCGTCCTTGAGCTCAAACGTCGGATAGTCAATGTCGATTACTTCCACCTTGCCGGCTTCTTTGTAGGCAACGGCTTTGTTCCCTGTCATCTATCGCTCCTGTAGTCAGGCGTCCGGTGGGACGGCCGTGATCTGGTTGGGTGGCACATCCCGCGAGGGGAACAGCCCTGGCCGATTGGTGCGTCCTGATATGTGAAGTGGTCAGGCAACGGTTCCGGGTGGGGATTCGCCCAGTCTAGGCACGGCCCACCAAGGGGTCTAGGGGTATGAAGCCCCTTGTTTAGGGGAGCAATCCATGAGGGAAACCCCTATAGTGGCGTACGCTGCACCAACCGGTTCCGCTGCCCTGGAAACGGACGCTGCCGGCTGGTTTCCGAACACGTTCTACCGTTGAGGAGCACCCATGAAAACGCGCACCATTGGACAACTCACAGTGTCCGCCCTGGGCCTTGGCTGCATGGGCATGAGCGAGTTTTACGGCGACGGCGATGAGCAGGAGTCGATCGCCACCATCCACGAGTTCCTGGATGCCGGCGGCTCCCTGCTGGACACAGCGGACATGTACGGCCCCTTCACCAACGAAAAACTGGTGGGCCGCGCCATCGCCGGCCGCCGCGAAGAAGCGGTCCTGGCCACCAAGTTCGGAAACGAGCGCCGCGAAGACGGTTCCTGGGTGGGCATCAACGGCCGCCCCGAATACGTCAGGTCCGCCTGCGACGCCAGCCTCCAGCGCCTGGGCGTGGACCACATCGACCTGTACTACCAGCACCGGGTGGACAAGACCGTTCCCATCGAGGACACGGTTGGCGCCATGGCGGAACTGGTCCAGGCCGGAAAAGTCCGGCACCTTGGCTTGTCCGAAGCATCCGCCGCGACCATCCGGCGGGCCCACGCCGTGCACCCCATCACCGCCCTGCAAACCGAGTATTCGCTGTGGGAGCGGGAGCCTGAAACCAAGGTGTTTCCCGTGCTCGCGGAACTGGGCATCGGTTTTGTGCCCTACAGCCCGCTGGGCCGTGGGTTCCTCACCGGGCAGATCCGCAGCGTGGACGATTTCGCCGAGGACGACTTCCGCCGCCACTCCCCGCGTTTCCAGGGCGACAACTTCACCCGCAACCTGGAACTCGTGGACCGGGTCAGGGAGCTGGCCGACAAAAAACAGTGCACTCCCGGCCAGCTGGCCCTCGCCTGGCTGCTGGCGCAGGGGGAACATATCGTCCCCATCCCGGGCACCAAGAAACGTGAACGGCTGCGCGAGAACCTGGGCGCCGTGGACATCGAGCTCAGCCAGGACGAGCTTGAGCTGCTGGACCAGCTGGCACCGGCCGGAGCAACTGCCGGCGCCCGCTACCCCAACATGTCCACTATCGACACGTAAACGCACCAACGGCGCTAAGGAGAACCATGGCAATGAACGACGACGAAGCACGGGTGCTGGACCAGTGGAGCCACCGGCTGGCCCAGGCACTGCAGATCCTTGACCTCAACATGGACCAGGAGCTGCTCCTTGACCTGGCCCGCAAATCCTCCGAGAACGTCATCCATGCCGCCGCCCCCGTCACCACGTTCCTGGTGGGCTACGCGGCAGCGCTGGAGGCAGGCACGGGCAGCGCCGGGAACAGGGAAGCCGCTGGTGCAGCCATCGAGAAGGCTGCCAAGGTGGCGTTCCAGCTGATCGACGACGGCGCCCACGGCGGGCCGGCAGGCAGCGGGTGGGCGGACACCGGTCAATAGCCGGCGAGAACAGTCAGCCCGCGGCGGTGGGCTCGTCCTCCAGTACCTTCACCGGCTCCAGGCGGACGATGACCGCCTTGGACACGGGTGTCTGGCTGCCCTCGGCCACGCTGTCCAGCGGAACCAGGACATTGGCCTCGGGGTAGTACGCCGCGGCACAGCCCTTCGCGGACGGATAGGACACCACGCGGTAGTTCCAGAGGACCCGTTCCACGTTGTCCCTGTATACGCCACGGATGTCCACGCGCTGCCCGTCGGCCAGCCCCAGTTCGGCAAGGTCTGCCGGATTGACGAAAACCACTTCGCGGCCCTTCCTGATGCCACGGTAACGGTCGTTGTTGCCGTAGATGGTGGTGTTGAACTGGTCATGCGAGCGCATGCTCTGCAGGATCAGGGTGCCGGCGGGGCGTTCCACGTGCTCAAGTTCGTTGACCGTCAGGATGGCCTTGCCGGTGGGAGTGTGGAAAGTCCGTGAATCCCGCGGGCCGTTGGGCACCACGAAGCCGCCGGCCTGCCGGATCTTGCGGTTGTAGTCCCCGCACCCGTTGACCACGCGGGAGATGTGGTCCCGGATGAGGTCGTAGTTCTTCTCGAAGCCGGCCCAGTCGGCGTTGATGGTGTCTCCCAGCGTCGCCTGGGCCAGCCGGCAGATGATCGCCACCTCGGACAGCAGGTTGGGTCCCACCGGTTCCACCGTGCCGTGGGAAGAGTGCACCGCGCAGACGGTGTCCTCCACTGAAACAAACTGCGGCCCGGTTTCCTGGCGGTCGATCTCCGTCCGGCCCAAGGTTGGCAGGATGAGCGCTTCAGCCCCGGTGACTCCATGCGAGTGATTGAGCTTGGTGGAGATCTGCACGGAAAGTTCGGTGTTCTCCATGGCGTTCTCGGCCGTTGAGGTGTCCGACATCGCGCCCACGAAGTTGCCGCCAAGCCCCACAAAGACCTTGATGCCACCGTCGCGCATCTGCCGGACGGTTTCCACGGCATCCGCGCCGTGTTCCCGGGGCGGTTCGAAGCTGAACTCCTTGCCCAGGGCGTCCAGGAAGGCAGGCGGCATCTGTTCCCAGATGCCCATGGTGCGGTCACCCTGGACGTTGCTGTGGCCGCGGATTGGGGAAGCCCCGGCGCCGGGTTTTCCGATGTTGCCGCGCAGCAGCAGGAGGTTGATGATCTCCTTGATGGTGGCGACGCCCTTTTTCTGCTGGGTTATGCCCATGGCCCAGGTGATGATGACCTTGTCCGCAGCCAGATAGCGGGCCGCCAGTTCATCGATTTCCCCGCTGCGCAGACCCGTGGCTTCGAGGACCGCGGCTTCGTCGAGGTTGGCCAGGTGCGCCCGGAGTTCAGCCAGCCCCTCGCAGTGTTCCTGGAGGAAGGCGTGGTCCAGGACGTTGCCCGGATTGGCATCCTCGGCATCCAGCACCCGTTTCGAAACGGCCTGCAACAGGGCCATGTCCCCGCCGATCCGCACCTGCAGGAACTGGTCGGCAATCTGGGTGCCGTGGCCGATGACGCCCTTGACCTTTTGCGGGTTCTTGTACCGCATCAGTCCGGCCTCGGGCAGCGGGTTGATGGCGACGATGTGGCCGCCGGCCTCCTTGGCTTCTTCCAGTGCCGTCAGCATGCGCGGGTGGTTGGTGCCCGGGTTCTGGCCCATGACGATGATCAGGTCGGCCTTGCCGAAGTCGTCGTAGGAGACGGTCGCTTTGCCCACGCCGATGGTCTGGCCCATGCCCCAGCCCGAGGACTCGTGGCACATGTTGGAACAGTCGGGCAGGTTGTTGGTGCCGTAGGCCCGGATGAACAACTGGTACAGGAAGGCGGCCTCGTTGGAGGTGCGGCCGCTGGTGTAGAACGTTGCCTGGTTGGGGTTGGGCAAGGACTTCAGCTTGTCCGCGATGATCGTGAAGGCATCCTCCCAACTGACCGGACGGTAGTGGTCCTCCCCCGCGGGCTTGTACACCGGTTCGGTGAGCCGGCCCTGCATCCCCAGCCAGTACTCGGTGCGCCGGCGCAGTTCGCTGACGGGATGCCCGGCCCAGAATTCGCTTCCGACCACCACAGGGGTGGCTTCCCAGGTGACCGCCTTGGCCCCGTTCTCACAGAATTCGAAGGTCTTGCGGTGGCCCGGGTCCGGCCACGCGCAGCTCATGCAGTCAAAGCCGTCCTTCTGGTTCAGCGCCAGCAGGGTCTTGCGCGAGCGCTCCACGCCCATGTGCTTGAGGGCAGGCTGCATCGAGTGGTAGACGCCGGGCACGCCGGCAGCCCAGGTCTTGGGATGGCCGCTCACCTCAAGTTCGGATTCGTCGGGTTCTTCGACCTTCGGGTTTTCGCGCGCCACGTTGGGTTCTCCTTGCTTGCCGGTCCCAGATGCGCCTGCTGCCCAGCCGTTTCGGTAATTTCCACAGTTGTTGAGGCTGCCCCTGAAGTCAAGGACGGCCGCCGGCCGGCAGGCCCGTGGGCTGACACCCTGTCCGGCCTGCTTTTCCACATACGCCCGAAGGTTTACGACGGCGGCGCGGGGCTGGCGTAGGGTGGTTCCTACGGCTGAAGCAAGCGGCCGCAGTTTTCTTCTGTGCGGAGCCGCTTTCCATGGCCGACGAACCAGCCCTCCGGGCCCTTGCTGAATCACCCTTCTCGCTGCCCCACCTGCGGGACGGCCAATTGGCTGGCATGGCAGCCCTTGCGGACGGCCGCGACGTCCTGGCCGTGATGCCCACCGGATATGGCAAATCCGCCATCTACCAGGTCGCCGCCCTGCACCTGCACAGGACCACCGGACGTCCCGCCGTCGTGGTTTCACCGCTCATTGCCCTGCAGGAGGACCAGTTGGACGGCCTGGCCCAGGCGCTCGGGCCGGATGCCGCTGTGGCCATCAACTCCTCGCACAGAGACGCCGAAGTCGAGGCTTCATGGCAGGCCGCCGAGGATGGCCAGGCCGTGTTCCTGTTCCTCGCCCCCGAACAGCTGGCCAAGCAGTCAACCGTGGACCGGATCAAAGCCCTAAACATCTCCCTCTTCGTGGTGGACGAGGCCCACTGCGTTTCCTCCTGGGGCCACGATTTCCGACCTGACTACCTCGCCCTCGGCAATGTCCGGGAACAGCTGGGCAATCCGCCCGTGGCTGCCTTGACCGCTACGGCCTCCCCGCCGGTCAGGGACGAGATCGTGGAGCGGCTGGGCATGAACCAGCCACTGGTCCTGGTCCATGGCTTCGACCGGCCCAACATCAGCCTCGATGTGGTCCGCCACCATGAGGACAAGGGCAAGCGCAAGGCCGTCCTTGAGCAGGTGGCGGAGCTGGCCGGGAAGGGTCGAGGCCTGCTGTATGCGGCCACCCGGAAGGACACGGAGAAATACGCGGCCAAGCTTGTCAAGGAGGGGCTGCGCGCGGAGGCTTACCATGCCGGCCGTTCCGCGAGGGACCGGGAACACATCCATGAGCTGTTCCTGGCTGACCAGCTGGACGTCGTGGTTGCCACCACGGCGTTCGGCATGGGCATCGACAAGCCGAACGTCAGGTTCGTGGTGCATGCCGACATTCCGGAGTCGCTGGACTCCTACTACCAGGAGATCGGACGGGCAGGCAGGGATGGCGAATCCGCATCCGCCGTGCTGCATTACCGCTCCGAGGACCTCGGCCTGCGGAAGTTCTTCGGCACCCACTCCCCCGACCCCGGTTCCCTCCTGGCCGTGCTGAAGATCCTCAAGGCCGCCAAGGCTCCCGCGCCGAAGGCGTCCCTGGCCGAGCTCACCGGGTTACCCGCCCGCCGCATCACGGGACTCATCAACCAGCTGGAGGAGGTTGGCGCCGTCAGCACAGGCAAGCGGGGCATCCGGCTGACCTCCAAAGCCAAGCTGCCCGCACTGGTGGACGACGCCGTCGAACTCGCCGAAGCCCGGCAGCGCGTGGACCAGTCCCGGCTGACCATGATGCGTGCGTACGCGGAGACGGACGGCTGCCGGCGGCAGTTCCTGCTGGGCTACTTCGGCGAGGACCTGCCGGAGCCGTGCGGAAACTGCGACGGGTGCGCTGCTGCCGCTTCGGGGGACGCGGGGCAGCTGGACGAGGGGAAGGCGGGAAAGAAGTCCCACGCCAAGCAAAAGCAGGGGAAGAAACAGCCGGGCAAGGCGTCCGACGGCGGCGGGCCGGCTTCCGCCGCCGCCGAGCCTTTCCCGCTGCAGTCCGCGGTGGTGCACAAGGAGTGGGGGCCCGGCCTGGTGATGCGGCACGAGGACGACGTCATCACGGTGCTCTTTGAACAGGAGGGCTACAAGACGCTGTCCCGGACCGCCGTCATGGAGCACGAACTCCTGAAGCCCGCTTAGGTAGGCTGGAGGGACCCTCCGACGAAAGGCCCGCCGCGTGGAAGTATCTGCTTATATCTGGACCCTGACCATTGCGGGAATCGTGGGGCTGCTGGCCTTCGACTTCTTCTTCCACGTCCGTAAGGCGCACACGCCCTCCCTCAAGGAATCCGCCACCTGGTCCGCGATCTACGTGGGCATTGCCGTGCTGTTCGGGCTGGCCGTACTGGTGTTCGGCGGACCCGACATGGGGACCGAATATTTTGCCGGCTACGTGACGGAGAAGGCGTTGTCAGTGGACAACCTCTTCGTCTTCCTCATCATCATGGCCAGTTTCAAGGTGCCCCGCGCGGACCAGCAAAAGGTGCTGCTGTTCGGCATCGTATTCTCCCTGATCGCCCGCACGGCGTTCATCTTCCTGGGCGCGGCACTGATCAACAGTTTTGCCTGGGTGTTCTACATCTTCGGGCTCATCCTGCTGCTCACCGCCGGCAACCTGCTCAAACCCGACAGCCACGACGACGACTCCGAAGGCCTGGTGGTCCGGCTCGCCAGGAAGCTCCTGCCGGCGTCGCAACACTACGACGGCGACAAACTCTTCACGGTGGAGAACGGCAAGCGGGTCCTGACGCCGATGCTGCTGGTGATGGTGGCCATCGGCGGCACGGACATCCTGTTCGCCCTGGATTCAATTCCGGCCATCTTCGGCCTCACCCAGAACGTGTTCATCGTGTTCACCGCCACCGCGTTCTCGCTGATGGGCCTGCGCCAGCTGTTCTTCCTGATTGACGGCCTGCTGGACCGGCTGATCTTCCTTTCGTACGGCCTGGCGGTCATCCTGGGTTTCATCGGCGTGAAGCTCATCCTGCACGCCCTGCACGAGAACACCCTTCCCTTCATCAATGACGGCAAGCACGTCAACGTGGTGGAGGTCAGCACCGTCGTCTCGCTGGGCGTCATCCTGGGTGTCCTGGTGGTGACCATCCTGGCGTCCATCTTCAGCCCCAAGGGCAAGGCCAAGAACGCGGTGTCCGGGGCGCGGCGCCACGCCACGGAATACATGGACCTCAACTACGAGACGGACATGGCCGAACGCGACAAGATCTTCGCCAAGATGTGCCGCGAAGAAAACCAGATCCGCAAGCTTCCCGAGAAGTACAAGCGGCTGGTCCGCAACGAAACCGAGTTCATGGAGCTGCTGCGCAACGCCCACGCGGAGCACGACAAAGCCCAGGTCCGGGCTGCCGCAGCCGAGAGCTGACGCCCGGCCGGCTTGCGGGGATGGGTTACCGGCCCAGCGCGGCCGCGCCGCTGGCCAGGCTGGTGATCCGCGCCCAGTCCTTGGCCGCGACGGCGTCCGCCGGAGTGAGCCAGCTGCCGCCCACGCAGGCCACATTCGGCAGCCGAAGGTAATCCGGGGCGGTGGCCAGGCTGATGCCGCCGGTGGGGCAGAACTGCACGTGCGGGAGGGGCGCCCCGATGGCCGCCAGATAGGACGGACCGCCTGCAGGCCCGGCGGGGAAGAACTTCATCGCATCCAATCCGGCTTCCAGGACGGCCATTACCTCGCCCACGGTGGCGACGCCGGGCAGCACCGGGACGTCCAGGGACAGCATGTGCTTGAGCAGGGCCGGGGTGACACCGGGGCTGACCAGGAATGTGGCACCCGCTTGGACGGCGGCGTCGGCCTGGCCCGGCGTGAGGATGGTGCCGGCGCCCACCAGGATGTCCGGCACCTCCTCGGCGATCAGCTTCAGCGAGGTCAGCGCGGAGTCGGTGCGCAGCGTCAGCTCGATGATCTTCACGCCGCCGTCCACCAGGGCACGGGCCAGGGGCACCGCATCCTGGGGGTCGTCGATGGTGACCACCGGGATGACAGGTGAAACGCCAAGGACGCCTGATGCGTCAGCCATGGTTGATCTCATTTCCCAGGCCGTCCGGCCCGTTGGTTTCGATGATGCGGTACCAGTGCAGGAGCAGGTTGCGGAAGCCGCCATGTTCCGCCAGGTCCTGGTCAAAAACGGGCCGGAAGCCCAGCAGTGCAGGCACCACGCTGTCGGCGTCCCTGGCGGCCGGCAGTGTTGCGTTCAGCTCCGAGGCCAGCGGATCGTTGAGGTCGGTTTCCAGGGTGGTGGCCACATGGTGCATCCACGCGGCAATGGCGAGCGCAGCCCAGCGGGGTTCGCGGCCGGCGTCGAGCGTTCCCCTCATGGTGGGCAGCAGGCGCAGCCCTATCTTCTGGGAACCGTCGCTGCCCACTTTCGCGGTGGTGTGGCCCAGGGCGGGGTTGGCGAAGCGGCGGAGCACCTCGTCGCAGTACTGCTCCCCGCCCAGCCCGGCCGGGAGGGTGATGGTGGGCAGCGCTTCCTGGAGCATCATGCGCCGGCAGGCGGTATGGAACGCGTCCACGGCCACGGCGTCGCTGATGGTTTCCTTGCCCGCGGCGAGCCCCAGATAGGCCAGCATCGAATGGCTGGCGTTCAGCAGCCTCAGCTTGGCTGCCTCCCACGCGGCGACGTCGGTGCTGAACACCGCCCCGGCATCCTCCCAGCGCGGCCTGCCGGCGGCGAAATTGTCCTCAATCACCCATTGCTTGAAGGGTTCGGCCACCACGGCGGCTTCGTCCCGAAGGCCAAGTTCACGTTCGACGCCGGCCAGGTCGCCTGGCGTGCTGGCCGGCACCATCCGGTCGACCATGGTGCTGGGGAAGGTTGCGTTTCCTGCCAACCAGACCAGCAGGGGTTCGCTTTCAGGTGCGGGCAGGGCGGCCGCGAAATTCCGGACCAGGGTTCCGGTCAGTTCGCCGTTGCCGGGCAGGTTGTCGCAGGACACCACGGTGATGGCTCCGGCACCCGTGAGTGGCCGTTGCTGCAGGCCACGGACAATTTGCCCGATGGCGGTACGCGGCGGGCGTCCCGAGAGGTCCGCCTGGACTTCCGGGTCCTGCAGGTCAAGGGTGCGGGTTTTCGGATCGAACCGGTATCCCTTTTCCGTGATGGTGAGGGTGACGATCTTTGTGGCCGGTGCGGCGATCCGCTCGACCACCAGTTCGGGGTTGTCGCGCCCGGATATGGCGTCGACGATGCTGGAGACCACACGCAGCGGGGCGGCGTTGCCTCCCCGTTCTGCCACGGTGAACAAGCCATCCTGGGGCGCCAGTTGCCGGGCCACGGTGCTGGAACGCTGGGTGACCCCGATGATCCCCCACTCGAAGTCGCCGGCGGCAAGCATTGCGTCTTCCGTGAAGACCGCGGTGTGGGCGCGGGCGAAGGCTCCCAGGCCCAGGTGGACGATGCCGGGCTGCAGTTTGTCCCGCTTGATGCCGGCGTGGTGTCCGCTGGTTGCCAGGGAAGATGTAGTCAGGCGTTCGATGGCTGCGCTCCTTCGGAGAAGTTCCCGGAGGCGTGCGCCCTGGTCTGTTCGAATGTGGGGATGAAACCGGTACCGCCCTTGCCGCCCACCACCAGCGACGATGCGGCAGCCCCGAAACGTGCCGCCGTCGGGAAGTCGTCGCCCAGCACCAGACGCGCGGTGAGCGTCCCAACGAACGCGTCCCCGGCACCGGTCTGGTCCACCACGGCGGGGGCGGGAACCGCCGGCACCCACGCAGAGCCGGCACCTTGGGCGGCGTCGCCGCTCCATTCGAGCTGGACCCCTTCCGCCCCACAGGTGACGGCAACGTTGGCGGTACCCAGCGAGCGCAGCTTGGCCGCGGCCTCCTGCGGAGAGGCAACGCCCAGCAGGGCATCCGTCTCGCCGGGGAATGACGGCGTGACCAGGAAGGCCTGCGGCGCCAGGGCGGTGAGTGCCGCCGTCGCCTCTTCCACGGTGGTGAGGCGGGGGCGGTAATTGGGATCGTAGACAAAGCGTGTGGCCAGGCCGGCAGCTTTGACGACGGCGGCGCGCGACGTTGGTGAAATGGCGCAGGCGATGCCGCCCGCCACCAGGGCCCCGGCTGCCGCGACAACTTCGGGATCGACGTCCTCCGGGCCCAGGGTGGAACCCACGCTGCCGCTGCGGGCGTAGGAGAACTCGCGTTCGCCGGCAGGATCGCTGTGGACGAGGTAAACGCCCTGCTGGCCGCGCCGGAACTTTAGAAGGTCGGTCGAAACGCCCAGTTCGGCGATACGGGCGGCAATGGCGTGGCCCAATTCGTCATCGGTCAGCACGGACAATAGGCCTACCGTGGCGCCTGCGGCGGCGGCGGAGGCTGCGACGTTGAGGGCGTCGCCGGAGATGCCAAGCTGCGCGGGAACGCCGTGGGCAAAGGGAAGGTCGGTGGCGACTTCGACGAGGATCTCCCCCATCACCACCACGTCAAAGGGTTGGTGGGCTGCAGTGTTCACCAGTCGTGCACCGATCCGTCCAGGCGCCGGTTCACCGGCAGGTACTTGGGGTCGAAGGGGAAGCGTACGGCGGCTTCCTCATTGAACTCTACGCCGATGCCGGGAGCGTCCCCGGGGTGCATGTAGCCGTCGCTGAAGGTGTAGGAGGTGGTGAAGACTTCCCCGGCGGGGTCGCGGTGGCCCATGTATTCCTGGATGCCGAAGTTGGGGATGCTCATGTCAACGTGCAGTGCGGCTGCGAACGAGGCCGGCGACAGATCACCTGCGCCGTGCGAGCCCGAGCGCACGCCGTAGAGGTCTGCGAGGGAGAAGATGCGGCGCAGGTGCGTGATGCCGCCGGCGTGCGAGACGGAGGTGCGGATGTAGTCGATCAGGCGTTCGGTGATGAGCTGCTGGCAGTCCCAGATCGAGTTGAGCACCTCACCCACGGCGACGGGGGTGGTGGTGTGCTGGCGGATCAGGCGGAATGCCGACTGGTCTTCAGCCGGCGTCGGGTCCTCGATCCAAAACGGCCGGTACTGCTCAAGGGAGGCGCCAAGCCGGCCTGCTTCGATGGGCGTGAGCCGGTGATGGACATCGTGCAGGACGTGGACGCCGTAGCCGAACTCCCCTCGGACGTGGGCCATCATTTTCGGTGCGAAGTCCAGGTAGGCGGTGGTCTCCCAGGTGTCTTCCTGGGGCACGTTGCCGCTGGCCGGCTCGTAGAGTCTGCCGTCCACGGGGGCGATCCCGTAGGTCTTGTCCAGGCCGGGCACGGCTGCCTGGGCGCGGATGGCCTTGTAGCCAAGGTCCAGGTGATGCTGGAAGTCTGCGCTGAGGTCCTCAAGGGTGGTGCCGCTGGCGTGTCCGTAGACCATCACGCCCTCGCGGGCCGCGCCGCCCAGGAGTTCATAGACCGGCATGCCGGCCGCCTTGCCCTTGATGTCCCAGAGTGCGACGTCGATGGCTGCGATGGCCGTCATGGTCACCGGGCCGCGGCGCCAGTAGGCGCCCTTGTAGAAGTACTGCCAGGCATCCTCGATGCGGCGGGCATCGCGGCCGATGAGCAACGGGCAGAGGTGCTCGGAGAGATAGGAGGCTACAGCCAGCTCGCGACCGTTCAAAGTGGCGTCGCCGATGCCGGTGATGCCGTCCTCGGTTTCAATTACGAGCGTGACGTAGTTCCGTCCGGGCGACGAAACCACAACCCGTGCGTCGGTGATCTTCACTGGGAGTCCTTCTCATGGTGGTATGCAATGTTCGGTGGCGGTAAGTGCCCGCTGTGAGGGTTCAGAACGGGCACTTACCGCTGTTTTGGTGGGGGTGGGTGTCAGTCCGAGCTGAGGCGGAGCATGACCTTGCTGCTGCCGGCCGCGGGGTCCGCGGCCGTTTGCATGGCTTGCGCCGCGTCCTCGATGGCGAACTTGTGGGTGATGATGGGCGAGACGTCCAGGCCGTCCTTCATGGCCTGCAAGGCATCGGTGATTTCATCCACGAACCTGTAGGACCCTATCCAGGTGATTTCCCGGGTGACCAGGTCCCCCAGCGCGGAGGCCGCAGGGGTGCCGGGCAGGTTGCCCACCTGGACGACGGTGCCGCCGCGGGCCGTGGCGTGCAGGACTCCGCCCAAAACGGCAGGGATCCCGGTGGCCTCGAAGACGAGCTCCATGTCCGTGGGGAGCGCAGTGTCCGAGACGTTCAGTACCTCGTCTGCGCCCATGGCCTTGGCAATCCGCAGGGACGCGTCGCTGATGTCGGTGGCAATCACGGTCCGGGCTCCGGCGTACTTGGCGGCCGCCGTGACCAGCGACCCGATGGGCCCGGCACCGTTGACCAGCACGTCCCGGCCTTGCAGGCTGCCGGCGCGGCTGACGGCATGCATGGCGACGGCGAGCGGCTCCGCCAGTGCCCCACGGAGGGTGTCCACCCCGTCCGGAAGCGGCCGGACCTGGAATGCCTTGGCGAGTTTCCGTTCGCTGAACCCACCGTCGGTGTGGGGGTCGAACGCCGCCGAGCCGAAGTAGCGGATCTGCGGGTAGAGGTTGGTCCTGCCCCGGAGCCGCTCCGGCAGCGCGCCGTCCCCCACCAGTTCGGCGGGATGCACCGTGACGGGCTGGCCCACTTCGAGATGTTCGACGCCGGCGCCCAGCTTGGCGATCCGGCCCGCCACCTCGTGCCCCAGGACGAGCGGTGACTTCAGCGCCGCGGTACCCGACGCTCCGTGGCGCCAGTACGAAAGGTCGCTGCCGCAAATGCCGCCCCATTCGACGTCGAGCACTACCTCTCCGGGCCCGGCGACGGGCTCGGGCCGGTCATCGATGCGGAGGTCGTTGGCACCGTGGACGACGACTGCCTTCATACTGCGTCCTCCAGGCGGACCATGTCGCGGCCGCGGACCTCGGGGCCAACAGCTGCGGAGACCAGGGTGATCAGCGAGTAGCCGATGACCATGGCGGCGAGCGGCCACCAGTGTCCGGTGACTGCGGTAAGCATTGCCGCCAGCAGCGGGCCGATGGCTGTGGCCAGGATGCCGCCGATCTCCTTGGCGAGCGCCAGTTGCGTGAAGCGGGTGCGGGCACCGAAGAACTCGGCCATGGTGACGCTTTCCATGGCGAAGAGGCTCAGCACGCCCAGGTTCAGGCCGATGACCATGGCGATGGTGATAAGCGCCGAATTGCCGCTGGTGATCATGAGCATCATCGGGATGGCGTAGAGGGCAGTGAGGGCGCTGAGCACCAGGTACAGGGGGCGGCGGCCGAAGCGGTCACCAAGGAGGCCAATCAAGGGGATGGTGACGAAGCCGAGGATCGAGCCGTACATGATCGCGTTGGTGCCCACGCTCTTGTCCGTCATCAGGACGGTGGCCAGGTAGCCCACCAGGAAGGTCTGCACCAGTCCGGAGTTGCCGGCCTGGCCAAAGCGCAGGCCCAGTGCGATCAGGAACGCCTTGCCCTTCTTCTGGTGCAGGGCAGCTTCGATGGTGCTGGTTCCCGCGAGTTCGGGGGCCTTTGCGGCTGCGCTCTTGATCTTGTCCTTGGTGAGTGCCACGCCGTCA
Organism: Pseudarthrobacter sp. Pseusp20; assembly: GCF_059492155.1. NCBI lineage: Bacteria > Bacillati > Actinomycetota > Actinomycetes > Micrococcales > Micrococcaceae > Pseudarthrobacter > Pseudarthrobacter sp. Pseusp20. The sequence continues at coordinate 1,220,859 of NZ_CP168521.1, read as the reverse complement.
ACCACGTCGGCACGCTGTTCGAAGACCGGGCTTTCCTTGATGGAGCGGCGGATCCAGACGGCGAACAGCATGATCACGAAGCTGGCAAGGAACGGGACGCGCCAGCCCCAGCTCAGCAGGTCCTCCTGCGAAAGGGAACTGACCAGGATGGCCCACAATGCCGAGGCGCCCAGGGTTCCGGAGTTGGTGCCCAGGCAGACCAGGGAAGAGATGATGCCGCGTCGGCGAGCCGAAGCGAACTCCGCCAGCATCACCGTGGCACCCGCGATTTCCGCGCCGGCCCCGAAACCCTGGATGAGGCGCAGGGCCACCAGGAGGATGGGTGCCCAGATGCCCACCATGGCGTAGGTGGGAAGTACGCCGATCAGGGTGGTGGAGGCACCCATCAGGGCGATGGTGATGTACAGGACCTTCTTGCGGCCGATGCGGTCGCCCATGCGGCCGAAGTAGACAGCACCGAAGAGGCGGGCAACGTACCCCACGCCGTAGGTGGCCATCGCGGCGATCAGGCCGATGACGGGGCTGACGTCCGGGAAGAAGATCTTGTTGAAGACGATGGCGGCTGCCAGGGAGTACAGCTGGAAGTCCATGAATTCCATGGCCGTGCCAAGCCAGCCGGAGACGGCCACCTTTGCGAGGTCGCGGGTGTTCCGGGCTTCAACCTTGCTGCTGGTAGGCGGTGCAATGCTTTCGGTCATCAGTTGCTCCTTTGCAGGTGATGCTGTCTAGGGGGAGGAAAAACGTTGAAGGGGATTGAACAGCGGAAAGCTGTGGACTGCCCGGCCGGGCCCCTCGGATGGGCATCAGTGAACCGGCAGCACTTCGATTTCTACTACCATACAAGCACTACCATTCTAGTGTGTCAACGGGCTAGACTAATGGCATGGCAACGGACAAAAGAGGTGCTTCCCCCCGGCTTTCGGTGCGCGACCAAACCCTCGAGACGCTCCGCAGCAGGATCATCTCGCTGCAACTCCCGCCGGGCGAGCCCCTATCCGAGAACGAGCTGGCGCAGGAGCTGGGCGTCAGCCGCACGCCGGTACGCGAGAGCCTCATCCTGCTCCGCGAGGAAGGACTGGTGCAGGTCTTTCCCCAGATCGGCTCGTTCGTCTCGCTGGTGGACCTGGCGCGGGTCTCCGAAGCGCAGTTCATCCGCGAAGCCATCGAGTGCGCGTCGCTCCGGGATCTCGCCGTGGACGCGGAAGGCATCGGCGTCCTGCGGGGTATTCTCAAGGCGCAGTCGGATGCTGACGCCAGCGGCGACGTGGAGGAATTCTTCCGGCTGGACGAGGATTTCCACCGGGAACTCCTGCGCCTGGCCGGACACGAATCCGCCTGGAGTGCGGTCAACTCCGCCAAGGCACACCTGGACCGGGCGCGCCGGATGAGCCTGCTGGACACCCGGCCCGTTTCCACCTTGATCGAGCAGCACACGGCCGTGGTGGACGCACTGGAAGCCAACGACCTTTCCGATGCGGACAGCCGCCTGCGCCTTCACCTTCGCGCCGTCTTCGAGGACGTCCAGCGCATCCAGGAATCCACCCCGGAGCTGTTCTCCGACGCCGCCGCCCGGCGTCCTTCACGGCGGAGCGTTGCCCGCCTGACTTAAGTCACCCAAGGTGTGCGGCCGACGACGGCGGGAAGTCCCGCCGTCGCGCGCGCCCTGGTCAGGCTGGCTGATCAGGAGCTAATCAGGAAGGCATGCCTCCATCGAGCCGTAGTGCAAGTGCGCACCGCCTTGGACGAATTGCCCGAAATTGGGTGCGTCTTCGTCATCAGCCAGGTCCTTGAAGTAGTTCACGTCAAGCTCCCCTGCCTGCGCCTGGGTGGAAACAATAATTCCGACGCAACTGGCGGCGTCGTTGGTTGCCTGGGCCGGAGCGGCGCTCCCAGCGAGGATGGACAGCCCGGCGAGGCTGAAGATGGCAGCGCGGCGAAGAAGGACAGTCATGACTGGAACCGTTTCTGGGATATGGGATTTCCGTTAGCTGCCGGCGGCGGCCAAGGCCCGCAGCAGCCGATAGGGCCGGTTGGTTGCCCCCAGATCGCAGACCCAAACGCGGCGCCGGAGTTGGATGGGCGCCTTCTTCATCTCCCGGCCAGGCGCTTGTGGCGGCTGCCCGCACTGAAAGGGTACTGCTGCGGGACTCCGGCGTCCACGGAAATTCCAACCACCCAAATGGGCTAACCAATTACCCACGGTGCCTGTTTGTCAGTCCGTCTTGCTAGGTTTGATTCCAGGCCAGGGAAACCGTCTCCGGGCCCGCAAACAGTTGGGGAGGCCCCGTGTTTCTGCTGGACGCTGCCGGTCATCATGCCGGATCCGCTGCGCCGTCGGACCTGGTCTTCTCCGCCAGCGACCTTGTGGCAGCTTCCGAGTGTGAGTACCGCACGCTGCGAATCCTGGACGAAAAGCTGGGGCGTACTCCCAAGGCAGAGTTCCCGGTCGATGAGATGCAGAAGCGCGCCGGCGAACTGGGCGACCGGCATGAACAGACCGTGCTGGCCAGCCTGGTGGCCAAGTACGGCCAATGGGACGCGGGCCGCGGGTCCGGCGTCTACTCACTGGACCGCGGCCAAAACCTCCGGGGCGAGCTTCAGGCGAAACACGCAGAGACCGAACTTGCCCTGCGGTCCGGGGCGGACGTCGTGTTCCAGGCCACCTTCTTCGACGGCGAGTTCCTTGGTTACGCGGATTTCCTGGTCAATGAGGCGGCAGGCACCGGGAACCCCGGCCGGTACGAGGTCTGGGACACCAAACTTGCCCGGCACGCCAAGGTGGGGGCCCTGCTGCAGCTGGCTGCCTACGGCGACCAGCTCCTCGGGATGGGGCTGGATCCCTCCCCCGCCGTCACGCTGGTCCTCGGCACCCGCGTCGGCGACGATTGGCTGCGGAGCAGCCATTCCCTGCCGGACCTGCTGCCCGTTTTCCGTGAACGACGGCGGCGCTTCCGCCAACTCACAGCCACCCACCGGGCGGCCGATGGTCCCGTCCAGTGGCAGCAGCCCGGCGTCGTGCATTGCGGGCGCTGCGACTACTGCGCCGAGCAGGTGAAGTTGCACAGGGATCTGCTGATGGTGGCGGGCATGTCCGTGGTCCAGCGACGGAAACTTCATGCTGCGAAGATCACCAGCATCGATGAACTGGCAGCCATGCCGGCCGGCGAAGCCAGGAACTCCGTGGCCCGGCTCCGCGCCCAGGCGAGGATGCAGCTGGGCCTGGACCAGCCCGCAGGCTCGAGGACATTTACCAAGGATGGCCAGCCGCACACGGTCTCCTACACGGTCCTTCCGGACAACACCATCGGATCGCTGCCCGCCCCCAGTGCCGGGGACATCTTCTTCGACTTCGAGGGCGATCCGCTGTGGCAGGACCCGGCCACCGGCGCGTGGGGCATTGAGTACCTCTTTGGCGTCATCGAGGCCCCGGTGCCTGGTGCGGAAGGCGATCCCGTCTTCCGCCCGTTCTGGGCGCACTCCCGTTCCGGGGAGCGCCGCGCCTTCCTGGACTTCCTGGACTACGTGGAAAAGCGGCGTGCCCGGTACCCGGACATGCACGTTTACCACTACGCCCCGTACGAAAAGACCGCGCTGCGGAACCTTTCGCTTGCGCACCAGGCGGGCGAGGACACGGTGGATGACTGGCTCCGGCAGGGGCTGCTGGTGGACCTGTACGCCACGGTGCGGCATTCCCTTCGGATCTCGGAGGCGTCGTACTCCATCAAGAAGCTTGAACCGCTGTACATGGGAGACAACCTCCGGTCCGGGGAAGTCAAGGACGCCGGCGCTTCGGTGGTGGCCTACGCCGCCTATTGTGCCGCCCGCGATGAAGGGCGGCAGGACGAGGCCGACACCATCCTGGCGTCGATTTCCGACTACAACCGGTACGACTGCCTCTCCACCCTTCGGCTGCGTGACTGGTTGCTTCGAATCGCTTCCGTGGCCCGTGCGGACGCCCAAGCGTCAGGGGACGCCCCTGCGGCGGCTGCTTTGACCGTTGCTCCCCCGACAGATCCCGCAGTCGACGGACGCCAGGATGCACAGGACGAAACCGCCGAAGAACGTCGGCTCCGCGAGTATCTTGCCGGCCTGCCGGACAACCGCCCGTGGACTGACGACGAGCGTGCCATCGCCATGGTTGCGGCAGCCACCGGATATCACCGGCGTGAGCGCAAGCAGTTCTGGTGGCAACACTTCGACCGGGTCGAGGCGCCGCTGGAAAACTGGTCCGACCAACGCAACGTGTTCGTTGTATCGTCAGCGGAAGTCGTCTCGGACTGGGCGTTGGCCAAGCCCCGGGAACGGATGCAAACCCGCGTCCTGAAGCTCCGAGGCACCATGACGGAGGGCTCCGATTTCCGCGCCGACTCCAACTGGTGCCGGCTGTACGACGCCCCGGGACCTGATGGCATGACCGCCCCGGACGCTGCCCCGGGGACCAGGGCCTACTCCTTCGGGACCAGGATCAGCGAACTGGAGCCGGCACCGGACAGCCCGGAACACTTCGTGACCATTGCCGAGCGGGAGACCGGGAAAGTTCGCGCCTATCCGCACCTTCCGGTGGCACTCACGGAGGACCAGCCCCTGGCCACCGCCAGCATTGAAGCAGCCATCGCGGACATCGCCAGCGCTGTCGGGGCTTCGGTGCCGTCCCTCCCCGCGCAACCGGGCCTGGACATCCTGCGCAAGTTGCCGCCGCGGTTCCACTCGCTGCCAGGGCCGGCGGACGTCCGGCATGGCGACGATGGTTCAGCCGATTACGCGCCGGCCATCACCGAATCTTTGCGGGACCTGGACCACTCCTATCTGGCCGTCCAGGGTCCGCCAGGGACAGGCAAAACCTACGTTGGTGCCCATGTCATCGGCAGGCTGGTGGCCGAGGGCTGGAAGGTCGGGGTGGTTGCCCAGTCCCACAACGTGGTGGAAAACCTGCTCTGCCGGGCAATCGAAACCGGCGGAGTGGACCCCCAGGTGGTGGGCAAGAAACTGGCCGCACCCCATCCTGTCCCCTGGAACCTCACCTCAGAAGGCGACGTGTCCCGCCTGCTGGCATCCCCGGGCGGATGCCTGGTGGGCGGCACCGCCTGGACCATGACCGGCAAGGAAGTCCCCGCCGGGTCCCTCGATCTCCTGGTCATTGACGAGGCCGGGCAGTTCTCGCTGGCCAACACCCTGGCGGTCAGCGTCGCGGGTACGCGGCTGCTCCTGCTTGGCGATCCCCAGCAGCTCCCGCAAGTCACCCAGGGCGCGCACCCGGAACCAGTGGACCAGTCCGCGCTTGGCTGGCTCGCGGCCGGCCACGCCACCCTTCCCGTAAGCCTGGGCTACTTCCTCGCCGATACCTGGCGGATGCATCCGGACCTGTGCCGGGCAGTGTCGAACCTCAGCTACGAGGGAAGGCTGGCATCGGCTCCGGCCGCGTCCCTTCGCGAACTGGAGGTCCTGGCGCCCGGGGTGGAGACGGTGTTCGTCAACCACACCGGCAACGCCACCGCGTCAAAAGAAGAAGCTGCAGAAGTGGTAAGCCAGGCCCGCCGGCACCTTGGCCTGAAATGGACCTGCGGCCCGGAGACCGAATCCCGCCCCCTCGGGCAGCAGGACCTGCTGGTGGTGGCCGCCTACAACGCCCAGGTCCACCTGATCCGCAGGCACCTGGCGGAGGCCGGACTGCCCGATGTCCGGGTGGGCACCGTGGACAAGTTCCAGGGCCAGGAAGCTCCCGTGGTGCTGGTCTCCATGGCATGCTCGGCCGTGTCAGAGGCTCCGCGGGGAGCGGAGTTCCTGCTCAACCGGAACCGCATCAACGTGGCGGTGTCCCGCGGCCAGTGGCGCGCGGTCATCATCCGTTCCCCCGACCTCACCAGCTACATGCCGCACAAGCCCGCGGGGCTGGAGGAACTCGGGGCCTTCATCGGGCTTAGTCCGCGGGATTAGCGCGGGACAGGCCCCCTGACGGCGCCGCGGGAACGTCGCTGCCGCGGGAGCGGCTCAGTGCGCCCGGAAGCCCCGGAATTGACCGGAGGCTTCGGACATCGATGCCTCCACGTTGTCCACCCGGCCCGGCGTGCGGCCGGATTTGAGCCACTCCAGGAGCTGGCGCACCTTCGGCTCGGGCCCCTCGGCCACCACGGAAACCGAACCGTCGTCGAGGTTCTTCACTTCGCCGGAAAGTCCAAGGTCCTCAGCCTGGCCCATGGTCCGGAAGCGGAAGCCCACAGCCTGCACCATGCCGGACACGCGCGCGTCCAGCCGGATATTGGCCTGCGCCGGGTTTTCCTGCGCGGGCCCTGCGTGCCTACCCATGGTGGACCTCCTCGTCCGCAGCTTGCCGTCCCGGCCGGGCCGCGCTACCTGTCACCGTTGTTTGGAAACGACAGTCAGCGCGGCCCGGCCGGGCGGATGCATCCCTTAGTTGATGGTGATGTCGCGGGTGGCGTGGTTGTAGCGGATGGTCACCTTGCCGCCGGCGTGGTGCAACTCGTGGTTGGGACCGTCGAACGTGCCGAAGGCACCGTAGTTCTCAGTCCAGGATCGGTTGAGGGCGATCTTGAAGGTGTAGAACCCGGCGGGAAGCTCGGCGCTCTTCTTCCACAGCTGGTCCAGGAAATCGAATTCCATCTGCGCTTCGTCGTACTGCGGTGCCCAGTTCTCCGGGGCACCCAGGATGGTGTTGAAGTCACCAGCCAAGGCCACAGCTTCGGGCTGCGGAAGGGTTTCAACGTCCGGGCCCTCGAACGGCTCGGTGGCGGCGGAGGTCTCGGCAGCGGGGGCTGCTGCTGCCTTGTCCTTGGCCGAAGCCTTGCCCTTGCGTACTGCCTTCACTACGGGTTCGACGGCGTCTTCGATCGCCTTGGCTGCCTTGCCCACCGCCGAGGCGGCCTTCTTCGCGGGAGCCTTCCTGGCGGTCTTCTTCGGAGCCTCCTCCTTGGCCGGAACCTCCAGCGTCGCCGCGGCGGCGGAGACCGGGCGGACAAAGCCTTCGGGAGCCGTGGGAACGGGAGTATCGGCAGGGACGGGAGTGCCGGCGTCGAGCGCTGCGGCGAAGGAATCAGCGTCGGGGAAGGCGACGGTAGCGCGCATGCCGTCCTCGGTGATGGTCCAGCCCGAGCGGCCCTTGATCAGCCAGCCGGCCTTGACCAGCTTGGCGGTGGCGGAGGTGAGGGTCTTGTGGCCGCGCGGGATTCCGCCGCTGAGAAGTTCTGCCTCATGCTCGTTGAACGGCACGCGGGCAGTTGCTTCCGCCAGGACCTGGCCTGCATTCAGTGCATCGCCGGACCACACGCCTTCGGTCAGGACATCGAGCACGGTCTTGAGTCGAAGGTAGGTGTTTTCTGCGGTGGACTTGGCCATGATTCCCCTTATATAAAAGCGATCGGTCTTAGGCATCTTGCCAACAGCCGATTAAATCGCGCGACTTTAATTGGTAAATTCTGCGTGTCGTGACCGACTATGAAGCGGATAGTGCCGCAAGTGAGGCGGAGGTCTCGGGTAAGGGCTGTCTGCATAACCCTCGAGTGCTGGCATGGATGCTGCCCTGCACTCCCCAGACACGCCTGCGGCACTTAGTTTACCGGGCAGAAAGACCGGCTGTTGCCCCCGACACAGCAGCGGTCAGTCGGACACTTCCCTGCCGTTCAATTCCGCCAGCAGCTCCGCTTTCCGCTCCTCTGACGCGAACGAGGAATGGATGGAGTTCGCTGCAAGGCGTGCCCTGTCGAAATCAGAGAGTTCAAACACCGAAGTCAGCTGCGCAAAGTTGTCATCCACGTAGCCGCCGAAGTAGGCGGGATCGTCTGAGTTGACCGAGACGTTGAGTCCGGCGGCCAGCATCGCGGGCAACGGATGGTCGGCCAGGGTGTCCACGGCACGGAGCCGGACGTTGGACAGGGGACAGACCGTCAGGGGAATGCGTTCGTCCACCAGGCGCTCCACCAGGTCGGGGTCATCCATGCAGCGGATGCCGTGGTCGATCCGCTCCACGCCCAGGAGGTCCAGGGCTTCGATGATGTACGACGCCGGGCCCTCCTCCCCCGCGTGCGCCGTCAACCGCAGGCCTGCTTCACGCGCCTTCGCGTACAGCCGCTCAAACTTGGACGGCGGGTTTCCCACTTCGGCCGAATCCAGGCCGATGGCACCGATGGGCGCATTCATGGCCAGCAGCCGGCCGAGGACTTCCAGCGCGGAGTCCTCCGGCAGGTCCCGGAGGAATGCCGCGATCAGGATGGTGGAGATACCGTATTCCTCCTCCGAGGTCGCCAGCACCGATGCCACACCCCTGACGCACGCCTCAAGGGGAATGCCGCGGGAGAGGTGCGCCTGCGGGTCCATCATGATTTCCGCGTGCCGGACCCCGGCGGCAGCAGCCCGCTCCAGGTAGGCCCGGGTCATGTCCGCAAAGTCCTGCTCGGTTCGCAGCACCGCCATGTTGGCGTAGTAGAGGTCAAGGAAGGACTGCAGATCCGTGAACTCATACTTCTCGCGGAGTTCGTCCAGACCGGAATACGGCAGCGCAATACCGTTGCGCTCGGCCAAGGCAAAGATGAGCTCGGGCTGCAGCGTGCCCTCGATGTGCAGGTGCAGTTCTGCCACCGGGAGGGGCTTGGCAGGGGCTGCGGGTTCCGCAGGGTCCGTTTCGGTTTCGGGCATGGTGCTGCCGCCGGCAAAGTTGTCCATCCGGTCAGGATAGTGCCCCTCCCGGTTTTGCGCCTGCCCGGGACTTCGACGCCTTAAAGACCGCCGGCTCCCCGCAGATGCACTGCACCTACCCGACACCCCTGCTGGAATCTCGATTTGATAACGCCCAAGCGATGTCCTAGCGTGAAATGCATGCCCGCCCGGCGGGCTCTTTGATTGCCCGGTGCTGCCTCCACCAGAACTGCCCAGCGGCAGCCACCGACAGTGACCTCTATTTGTCAGGGGCGGGCAGTGGCGCGACGATCTCCGGGGACGGAACCAGCGCTGGTGGCCTTCAGGAGCATCACCATCATGAAAAACACCAAATTCCGTACTGCCGCACGCCGTGGAGTCACCCTGGCCGCCGTCTCCGCGGCAGGTTTGGCCCTCTCAGCCACGGCGGCCAACGCAGCCACCCCGACCTCCACCTGGGATGCACTCGCCCAGTGCGAGAGCGGCGGCAATTGGTCCATCAACACCGGTAACGGCTTCTCCGGCGGCCTGCAGTTTACCTCCAGCACCTGGGCCGCTTACGGCGGAACCGGCTCCCCCGCGGATGCCACCCGTGAACAGCAGATCGCGGTAGCGGAGCGGGTCCAGGCCTCCCAGGGTTGGGGTGCCTGGCCCTCCTGCGCGTCCCAGCTCGGCCTGAGCGGTGGCGGCGGAGCCCCGGTCCAGAGCGCGCCCGTCCAGGCTGCTCCCACGCAGAGCGTCCAGGTTCAAAGTGCCCCGGCTCAAAGTGCTCCGGTTAAGCAGGCACCGGCGCCGCGGCATGCTACGTCGGTTGCCCTTAGCGGCGAGACCTACACGCTTCAGGCCGGGGATACCTTGAGCATTGTTGCCGACAAGCTGGGCATCCAGGGCGGCTGGCAGCATCTTGCCGACGCCAACCTGGACACCATTTCGGATCCGAACCTCGTGTTCGAGGGACAGGTTATCCAGCTTCCCGCGTAACGCCTGAGGCGGCATCACCAGCGGCCCCCTGGCCGCCCGCCTTTTGGAAGGCGACACAGACAGGTCGGCGATAGACAAATTCCGTTGACCAAAAGACGACGCCGGCACACCCCCACAAGGGATGTGCCGGCGTCGTTCTTTTAATTCCCGGGCCGCTGCCGGAGTCGGCAGGGAACCGCCGGTCAGCTGGCCGGCAGTTCGCGGACGATCCGCACCTTCCAGGCGGAGTCGTCGCTGGTGTCCAGCAGGGCAACCGTGCCGTGCGCAAGGTTCAGGGCGACACGCTTGACGGCCAGCAACTCCAGGTAGAGGTGCTCGTTCATGCGGCTGGGGGTGTCGATCATGTATTTCACGGCGTCGCGCACCTTGCGGTAGTTGGCGCTGCGTTCGCGGTGCATGTGCAGTTCCAGGGCGGAGCGCTGCTTGAGCCGCGGTTCGTGCCGGTTGAGCAGCGTCACTGCTGCGTGGACCGCAACGACCAGGGCGAGTGAGACTCCGTAGATCCACACGCCGCTGGACAGCAGGAACAGGGGCAGGTTGCCAATGGCCACAAGCGCGATGACCACGCGAAGGGCGGCGATCCGCCGGACCGTCCTGGCCACGGTGGCCATGCCGTCGCGGAACCGGTGCTGGTCCTTGCGCGCGGCGGCGGGATCGATGGTGAACTCGTCGAGGACCAGGATTCCCTGGGCTTCCGGGGCCAGCATCTGCCCGAAACGGGGCAGGGCGGTGCGGGCGTGGGCGACTGCTTTGTCAGGTGTAGATGTCATGAGAGAGCTTCCGAAACGCGGTTGGGGTTGCGGTGATCTTAGTGGTTTAACCTGAACGTCGTATGCATGCGTCCACTATTTGGACATTAACCTCTCCGCGATGTGGCCGTTGGCACAGCAATTGGCACTTCCGCCGGGGACCGTCAGACTGAATGGATGCAAACCTTCCTCCCGTACCCTGACTTCCGCCAAAGCGCCAAAGCCCTGGACACTGCACGGCTGGGCAAGCAGCGGGTTGAAGCGCTGCAGACCCTCCGCGCCCTGGTGATTCCCGGGTACGGTTGGCAGACCCACCCCGCGATCCGCATGTGGATGGGCCACGTGCCGGCCCTCACCATGTATGGGCTGGCGATGGTGGACGAATGGATCGAACGTGGCCACCCGGACAACACCCGGGCGAACATCGCCGAGTTTGCGCCGCAGGCTGCCCATCCGGACTACGCCGCCAAGATCATCCTGCCGCCCTGGCTCGGGGACCCCGACTTCCACCTGAGCCACCGTTCCAAGCTGGTGCACAAGGAACCGAAGTTCTACACGTCCGTTTTCCCGGACGCCATTCCGGACATGGACTACGTCTGGCCCGAACCCCGGCACGAATTCCTGCCGCAGGAACCGGAGGGGGACATTCTCTGGATCCTGCGGGAGCCGCATGACGACGTCGACCCCCAGTCGCTCAGGACCGTTGCGCTTCCGCCGGTGAACCGGAGCGCTGCTGCCGCGGCCGCGATGTCGGCCGGAGATGACGGTTACTCCCCTGTCTACGTGGACGACGGGTCCCGCCGGCCGTCACGGGCGCCCAGGAAGGCGCCCCCGAAGCCTCAGGAGAAGAAGCCCACCCGCAAGCGCGCGGCGCAGGAGGAGGCGTTCCGGACCCTCCCGGGGAAGACGCCGGTTGCGGTTCCGTTCGAGAACGGAGCCAGGTTCGCCGTGGGACAGGTCGTGGGGCGCCCCATCACCCTCGATGACGGCCGCTTTGGCAGGAATTTCGAGGTCATGGAGATCATTGACCGCTCCGCGTTCGCGTACCCGGCGCTGTTGCAGGATCCGCGCGTGTTCTTCCCGGTTGAGGCGCCGTAGGCCGTGACGATTCTTTTGGCAGGGTGCGGCGACCTGGGTACCGAAGCGGGGCTCAGGTTCGCTGCGTCGGGGCACAGGGTTGTGGGCTGGCGCCGGTCCCCTGCGAAGCTTCCGGCAGCCATTGAAGGTGCTGCGGCGGACCTGGGCTCGCCCAAACTGCCGCCAGTCCCTGCGGACACCACCGCCGTCGTCATTGCCGTCGCTGCCGATTCCCCCTCGGAAGAGGCATACCGGACGGCGTATGTACGTGGTGTGGCACATGTCCTGGATGCGCTCGAACGTGACGGCGTGCACCCGGACCGGGTGTTATTTGTTTCCTCCACGGCCGTCTACGGCGATGCGGGTGGCGGCTGGGTGGACGAATCCACGGCGCCGGATCCGGGCGGCTTCTCCGGACGGGTGCTGGTGGAAGCCGAGGATCTCCTGCACAACAGGCTTGCGGGAACCGGGACCACCGGTATTGCGCTCAGGCTGGGAGGCATCTACGGGCCGGACCGGACGCGGCTGATTGACCAGGTGAAGACAGGCTCGGCCGTGGTTCCCGAGGACGTGCGCTACACCAACCGGATCCACCGTGACGATGCAGCGGCCGCCATTGTGCACCTTGCCACCATGGAGGCTGCGCCCGCGCCGGCATATATCGGCGTGGATGATGAGCCGGCCGAGCTGGGTTCCGTGTTGCGGTTCCTTGCAGCCGAACTTGGGCTTCCAGAACCCCGGGTGGGTGACGCCGGTCCCGCTCGTGGAGGCAACAAGCGTTGCCGTAACCACCTGCTCCGAAGCACCGGGTTCACCTTCACGTTTCCCACGTTCCGGGAAGGGTACAGGGACGTCATAGCAGGGAACGGCATCCGCCATCCGTGACGAAGGCCGCCGTCCAATGGGTTACAGCCAGGTTGGCCGCGGGATGCCTGGCCCGAGCTAAGGCGGGGCATGGAATTTCGGCAGGTCATTGAGGCAGTTGGGCAGCTTGTCGACTTTGCGGGAGTCGCGGTGATGGTGATCGGGGCCGTGGTGTCCCTCCCGCTGGCGATCCGTGGCCATCAGCCGCACCAGCTTCCACCGGGGGCGGGGAAGCTGGGTTTCTACCGGTCCTACCGCCAGTTGCTGGGCCGGTCCATCCTGCTGGGCCTTGAACTGCTCGTCGCCGCCGACATCATCCGCACCGTTGCCGTCACACCCACGTTCGCCAGCGTTGGGGTGCTGGCCATCATCGTGCTGATCAGGACGTTCCTCAGCTTCTCCCTGGAATTGGAAATCACGGGGCGCTGGCCCTGGCAAAAGGAGCCGGCCGCGGCCCGTACCGGCTCCGCCGCCGCCCCACGCTGAGCACCCGGGGTTGGGTTTTCCACATAGGGGTTTTGGGGGCTCTTGAGTGTCGGTGGTGGCTGGCAGAGTTGGGTTATGGAGGCCATTGGGGAGCAGCTGGATGAGTCGTTCGGCGGGTTGTTCGGCGGGAACGCTGACGACGCCGGCAGCCGGCGGACGAGTCCGGCCCGCCTTCGCGCCGTCCCCGGCGGGGAGGGATCCGGCCCTGACATCCTCGGGGCACTTGCCGAAGAACTCGCCACCGCCGCCCTGGCCGCCCCGGGCGTGCTGGCCACCGCCACCTACATCGAGGCCGCCGATTACGCCGCCCGGGTCGAGAACCTTGCCCGCACCGTGGAGTATCTGCAACTCATCTCAGCCCTGACTGTGGACCGGACCCGCACCCAAGCCATCACCCAGGCCGCGGCCAGGACCACAGCAGCCCGCAGACCCCTGGCCCCGCCCTCCCCTGCCGATGACGGCTGCCGCAACACCGCAGAGTTCCTCCGCCTCAGGCTCCGCATCCCCATCCGCGAAGCACGCCGCCGCCTCACCCTCGCCCAGCACACCCTGCCCCGCACCAGCCTCACCGGCCAACCACTCCCACCAACCCGGCCCCACCTCGCCACCGCCCTAACCCCCCACCCCGCCACTGACGGGACCACCACGCAACCGCCCACCGGGAGCCTCCAGGCACCGGCCGTGTCCTCCCACGCCGCGACCCTCATCAACGCCACCCTGGACCGGCTCCAACACCACACCACCCCCCACACCCTGTACCGGATCGAAAAGCACCTCACCACCGCAGCCACCACCACCGACCCCGACTTCCTCACCCGCCTGGCCCAACGCTGGACCGACACCATCGACGCCGACGGCACCGAACCCACCGAAGAAGCCCTCCGCCACACCCAAGGCGCCTTCATCCGCAAACCACGCCACGGCCTGCACCACCTCGAAATCTTCGCCACCACCGACCAATACGAACACCTCCTCACCGTCATGAACACCGCCACCAACCCCCGCACCACCACCCCAAACACCAGCACCGGCACCGGCACCGAACACCACGGACGAACAGCCGAAACAGCAGCCGTGCCCGACCTGCCTGCCCAGCCGGCCCCGCCCGACCTGCCGGACCTGGACCGGCGCACCCGCGCCCAAAAACAACTCGACGGCATCATCACCGCCACCAAAACCGCACTCGCCACCAACACCCTGCCCACCACCGGCGGCAACAAACCCCAAATCATCGCCACCATCCACTACCGGGACCTCTTCCCCACCCACACCACAGCAACAGCGACAGGAGAACGGCCTGGAATACCCGCACCACCAGGGACACAGACAGGCACAGGGACAGGGAAAGGGGCTTTCGCGTTCACCGGCCCCGTCGCCGCCACCACCCTGCGCAAAATCGCCTGCGACGCCGACATCATCCCCGCGCTCCTGGGCACCAACGGCGAAATCCTCGACCTCGGCCGCAAAACCCGCCTCTTCACCCCAGCCCAACGCACCGCCCTCACCACCCGAGACCAAGGCTGCGCCTTCCCCAACTGCACCATCCCCGCACCCTGGTGCGAAGCCCACCACATCACCTACTGGTCACACGGCGGACCCACCACCACCAACAACGGCGTCCTGCTCTGCAGTCACCACCACCACCTCATCCACAAAGAACAATGGACCATCACCACCACCAACCACACCCCAACCTTCATCCCCCCACCCCACCTCGACCCCACCCAAAAACCCCAACAAAACCACTACTTCAAACCCCCACCACCACCCCACCAATACGAATGAACCAGACGGCCTTGCCACTACGGTTGCCCAGAAGTCCCGGCCGGGACCCCCCCCTTGCCATCAGGCTCTTCCGGCCCGGCCCGGCCCTTCCTTCGACAACACCACCCGGGGACCGGCAGCCTCAGTTAGGCTTCAAGCATGACGGGCACATCAGTGCGAACGTTGCTGAATTTCTCTGCCTAGATCAGTCCAGCGAGCCTATTCAGCCGGGCCAATCGAAGGAGCACATGGGCCTTGACCGGAAACTTGGGTGCCCCGGCAGTGTGGCCGCGGCCACCGGAACTTCCTGCGCCGGTATTCTCCGACCAGCGGTGGCTCGACGCAGTCTTCCTCCACTGGCGCATCACGGAGGAAGAGGCAGCAACTTTCATGCCCGATGGCGTCCGGCCGGACGTGTTCGACGGCAGTTCGTGGGTGGGCCTGATCGGTTTCCGCATGGAACAGGCGGGACTTGGACGCGGGCCGGGCATTCCCTATCTGGGGAGCTTCAACGAGGTCAACGTTCGGCTGTATTCGCGGGAACCAAATGGGACCCGCGGCGTAGTGTTCCTGAGCCTGGATGCGAACCGGCTGCCCGTCGTTCTGGCAACGCGAGCGGTGGGAATTCCCTACGTGTGGTCCCGTATCCGGCAAAGGCCGCCTTTTCCCGGCAGTAGCGTCGTCCGGCGCCAGCATGGCCACAGCGAGGTCGAGGCCGCCGCGATCACTGATGAATTTCCTGTGGGCTACTCCGTGCGCCGGTTCGGCAGCGCGGCGGCACGCAGCGACTTCACGGTGGTTCCCAGACTCCGCGCCGCCGCCGGCGATCCCCTGTCAGTCTTTCTGACCGCCAGGTTCGGCATGCATGGGCACTTCTTCGGAAGGACGGCCTTCATACCGAACACGCACCAAGCGTGGCCACTGTTCGGAGCTAATGTCCACCAGCTCAGCGACGGACTCATCAAAGCTGCCGGCATCAGTGCGGGCGGGCCGCCCGAGTCTGTCCTCTACTCGCCTGGAGTCCGGACCAGATTCGGCAGGCCACGCCTGGTCTGCGCCAGCGCCACCGGCTAAACCTCACGATCCGGCTGATGCAAACCTTTAGACGTCCTGCCAGCCCTGGCCTTCGCTGAAAGTACTCACCAGCGTGCCCACCCCCGCCTGCAGGGAGTTCGACGGGTCGAAGTACAAGGATGCCTCCGAGGCGCGGCTGTGGGTGATCAGCTGCTCAGCCTCGAGCTTCGCCTCGGGCACGGTAGCTCCGATAATTGCCGTACGGGCCGGGAGCTCGGGCGTGTGCACCACGTCGGCGCCGGTCTGGGTCAGCGGAACCGTGGTGCCGGTGTTGATCTCGTCGTGCGGGAACTCGAACTCGGCATCACCGGGAGCGGCAGGAACTGTGTACTCCAGGAAATAGGTCATACTCCACCCTTGCAGAAAAGCCGCCACTGCCAAAAGCCCTGATGGACTACTTGCCCAGGCCGGCCTTCCTGAGCGCCTCCGCCATTGCCGTGTTGACGGGCTGGGCTACAGGAGTGGGACGGCCACCACCCACGGTCCTGCCTGACGGCTGCTTCCCTGGCTGTTGCCGGTCCGGACGTCCACTGCGCTCACCCTTGCCGCCGCCCACTCCCCGGCGGTTGTCGTTCCCGCCCGGTCTCCCTGCCCCGGGCTTCGCCGAGCCGCTCCGCCCGGAACCTGCACCGCCGCTGGCCGGTTCGTCGTCGAGCCTTAGGGTCAACGAAATCCGCTTCCGCTCAGGATCAGCTTCCAGGACCTTGACCCTGACCACCTGGCCGGACTTCACCACCTCGCGCGGATCGGACACAAAGCGGTTGGCCAGGGCGGAGACGTGGACCAGGCCGTCCTGGTGGACTCCGATGTCCACGAAGGCACCAAACGCCGCAACGTTGGTCACGGTTCCTTCGAGAATCATGCCCGGCAACAGATCAGCGATCTTCTCGATCCCCTCCGAGAAGGTGGCGGCGGCAAAGGCGGGCCGGGGGTCGCGCCCCGGTTTGTCCAGCTCAGCCAAGATGTCCCTGACCGTCGGCAGACCGAAGGTATCGTCAACGAACTTCTGTGGGTCCAGGGACGACGCCGGGGCCGCGCCGGCGGCCTTCAAAACCTTGCGCGCGACGGCGTATGCCTCCGGGTGCACGCTCGACGCGTCCAACGGCTCGGCTCCTCCGGAGATCCTCAGGAAGCCGGCACACTGTTCGAAGGCCTTCGCGCCCAGCCGCGGTACCTTCTTGAGGTCGGTGCGCTTGTTGAAGGGTCCGTGCTCGTTCCGGTAGGCCACAATGTTTTCGCTCAGCAAAGGACCGACGCCGGCCACCCGGCTCAGCAGCGCGGGCGAGGCGGTGTTGACGTCAACACCCACGGCGTTGACGCAGTCCTCCACGACGGCGTCCAGGCTGCGGTCCAGCTTCGACGCCGTCACGTCGTGCTGGTACTGGCCCACGCCGATGGATTTGGGGTCGATCTTCACGAGTTCGGCCAGCGGATCCTGCAGCCGCCGGGCAATGGAAACGGCGCCCCGGAGCGAAACGTCCATTCCCGGCAGTTCCGCGGCGGCGAGCGCGGAAGCAGAGTAGACGGACGCGCCAGCCTCGGACACCACGAGTTTCTGCGGTTTCCAGTCCACGTCCGGGAGGAGCTTGATCAGTTCGGCAGCCAATTTGTCCGTCTCGCGGGACGCCGTGCCGTTGCCGATGGCTACGAGTTCGACGGCGTGCTGCCGCGCCAACCGCACCAGGGTGGCCAGGGCGTCGTCCCACCTGCGTGCCGGGGCGTGCGGGTAGACCGTGTCTGTGGCCACCACCTTGCCGGTGCCGTCCACCACTGCGACCTTGACGCCCGTGCGCAGTCCGGGATCCAGCCCCAGCGTGGCGCGGTTTCCAGCAGGGGCGGCCAGCAGGACGTCGCGGAGGTTTGCTGCGAACACCCTGACCGCTTCGTCTTCCGCCGCCGCGAATAATCTTGCCCGGAGATCAGAGGTGAGGCGGGACAGCACGCGCGAGCGCCATGCCACCTGCGCGGTCTGCAGCAGCCAGGCGTCGGCGGGGCGGCCGCGGTCGGCGACCCCGAGGAACCTGGCCACGGCGGACTCGTAGCGGGCGCGGGCGGCGGTGAGGGCGGCCTCGTCCGATGGATCGGCTTCGGCGAGGTCCAGCTCAAGGATGCCGTCCTTCTCCCCGCGGAACAGCGCGAGGATCCGGTGGGACGGCATCCTGTCCGGCGCCTGGGCGAACTCAAAGTAGTCCGCAAATTTCTGGCCTTCTGCCTCTTTGCCCTTCTTGACGCGGGACACCATCCGGCCCTGGACCCACAGCCGGTCCCGCAAATTCGCTGCGAGGTCGGGATCCTGGGCCACCCTTTCCACCAGGATGGAGCGTGCACCTGCGAGCGCGGCGGCGGCGTCATCAACGGAATGCGCGCTGTTGAGGTACTTCGCGGCCTCGCGGTCGGGATCCAGGTCCGGCCGCTTCAAGAGTGTGTCCGCGAGCGGCTCCAGGCCTGCTTCCCGGGCGATCTGGGCCTTCGTCCGCCGCTTGGACTTGAACGGCAGGTAGATGTCCTCAAGCCGCGACTTGGTGTCCGCCGCCAAGATTGCCTTGCGCAGTTCCGGCGTCAGCTGGCCTTGCGCTTCGATCGCGTCGAGGACGGCACGACGGCGGTCCGCCAGCTCCCGGAGGTAGCGGAGCCGTTCGTCGAGGTCACGGAGTTGGGTGTCGTCCAGCGTCCCGGTGGCTTCCTTGCGGTACCGGGCGATGAACGGAACTGTCGAGCCGCCGTCGAGCAATTCAACTGCAGCCTTCACTTGCCAGGCCTTGACCCCCAGCTCAGCAGCGATCTGGGCAAAGAGTTGGTCCTCCCCTGATGCGCTGGGGCGGACGGAAGCGGCGGAAGGTCCTGGCATTTGGGTCACCAGAACATCTTGCCTTACCGGCCTGCGGGGCTCCACCGCCGCCGTACTCGCTGAGGCGCCATAGGGAGAAGCAGGTATTCCCCTGGGACGCGCAAAGTGCTGTAGTGGACTAGCCATCACTGGCACCCATGCTCGAGGAAGAGGCCACCATGCGGGAATTGCTGGTTGTGTTTCAGGACGGGTTCGACGAAGCGAACGTCACCGTGACCGTGAACGGGAAGGCTGTGCGCAGGGATGTGGGGATTTCCACGAATCCGCTTCTCGGCATCGCGTCAGAGGTCTCGGTAGAGCTGCCGGCCAAGGGTGCCCAGGTGGGCGTTGAGGTCACCAACCGTGGGCTGAAAGCCATCACCAAGGTCAGCGGCAGGCCCAAGAGTGTGCTGGTGTCCATCGAGGACGGGCGCTTGGTGATGAAGGAAGGGACCGGCCGGGAAGCCGTGCTCTAGCGCTTTTTCCTTGCGGCAAAACTGGCTCTGGTAAGAGTCCATTCGTTGGAGTAGCATCTGATCACCGCCGGCATCCGATGGAGTCCGGCGGGCCACTTAATTCTTCAGCCGTGAGGTCGTCGGATGACCTTCCGGTGTTGCTGCCCGGGACCAGCACCCCAGACAGCCAACGACGGCGGCACCCATGATGGGTGCCGCCGTCGTCGTTTTGTTCAGCTCGGCCGATCCGCCGCTCAGCCCTGGTAGGCCGGGTAATCCGTGTAGCCGGTGGCGCCTTCGGCGTAGAAGGTGGAGGCGTCGGGCTCGTTCAGCGGAAGGCTTTCCTTCCAGCGGCGGGCAAGGTCCGGGTTGGCGATCGCGGGGCGGCCCACCACCACGGCGTCCGCATGGCCCTCAGCCACCAGGCTCACGGCTTCTTCCCGGGTGGTGACCACGCCGAAGCCTGTGTTCACCAGGAAGGTGCCGCCGAAGCGTACGCGAAGATCCTGGACAAGTTCGCCGGCAGGTTCGTGGTGCAGGATGCTCAGGTAGGCGAGGTTGAGCGGCGCAATGCTGTCCACGAGGACTTCGTACGTAGCACGAACATCCGCGGCGTCGGTCTCGGCAATGCCCTGGACGTTGTGCTCCGGGGAAATGCGCAGGCCCACCCGGTTCGCGCCGAGGGCGGCAACCACTGCGTTGACCGTTTCGATCACAAAACGGGCGCGGTTCTCGGGTGATCCGCCGTAGCTGTCGGTCCGGATGTTGGAATTCGGCGCCAGGAACTCGTGCAGGAGGTAACCGTTGGCCGAGTGCAGTTCCACACCGTCGAACCCTGCCTCAATTGCGTTCAGGGAGGCGTTGACGATCTCCTGGATGACGACGGGGAGTTCGTCGGTGGTCAGTGCCTGCGGCACCGGGTAGGGCTTCTTGCCGGCCGGCGTCCGGACGTCGCCGTCAATCGCTACGGCACTGGGGGCGACGATGGGCAGACCGCCGGTGATGTCAGGGTGCGAAACCCGGCCGCCGTGCATGATCTGGGCGAACATGCGCCCGCCTTCGGCGTGGACGGCATCCGTAACCTTTTTCCACCCTGCAACCTGCTCCTGGGTGACGATGCCCGGCTGGCCGGGATAGGCCTGTCCTGCGGGAGTGGGGTAGGTGCCCTCGCTGACGATGAGGCCAAGGGACGCGCGCTGGCGGTAGTGCTCGACGACGAGCGGGCCCGGGATGCCTTCCTGACCGGCGCGGAGGCGGGTCAGGGGTGCCATCACCAGCCGGTTGGGAAGTTCAAGTTCGCCGAGGGTGAGTGGGGAAAACAGCATGCGCAGTTCCTTTCGAAGGCTGAAGACGTACTGCCTTTGCCAACTGTGGGGCGCGTGCAACTATTCCGGACTTTCGCTGGTGCGATGGGGATCACAGCCGGTTCTGCCCTGCTTTTGAACCTACCGTGGTGCTCCGGCACCCGGGCAGCCCTGCCCCTGGGGATTGGCGTTGCAGTCGTCGGCGTAGTTGCGGGTGAGCGAGCGCCAGACGCTGATCCCTTGCGGGGGCGCGCTGAACTGGCCCTGGCCGGGGATCGGAAGGGGTGGACCGGAGTTCACCGAATAGGTGCCTTGGAACGAGGTTGTCAGCACCACCTGGAAATCTCCGGTGGATGCGTAGGCGTGGCTGGTCCGGGTCTTCTCGCCCCACCTGTCCTGCGGCAAGGCGCCGCCCATCGACGGCTGGGGGCCGAAAACCGTGCCGTCCCCGTAGTTCCAGGTGTATTGGACGGGTATCGCCACCACGTGTACCTGTTGGCCGAACATGGTGATGTCGAACTGCTGTTCAATGGCTTCCGCGTAAAAGTTCGTCTCCGCGCCCCGGAGGGTATTGGGGCTGGGCTGCGCCACAACCTTCCCGGCGTTGACCGGCAGGTTCTGGAACTGGCGCTGGATATCGGCGGCGATCCGGGGCAGGAGGTCCTCGGGCTTCGGGTCGTAAAGGCAGGTGGGTCCTGAGTGATGCGCCCAAACCGCGCCGGGCACGCCCCGCGGCCGCGACAACCACACGACCGGAATGCCCTTGGCACCGTCCTCCCGGTCCTTGCAGTCGAGCTGGCGGGCAAGGCAAGGGGTGTCAAAGTCTCCTCCGCCGAGGTGGCATTGGAGCTCGTACTTGTACTCGTTGGGGTCGGAGACTCCAACGCTAGGTGATTCGAGTGATCCTTTCCCTGTGTCCGAATCAACAACCCAAGTGTCTACTCCAACGCCGTTGTCGACAAAGCCGGAATCAGTACCACTATCGGCGACGGCCGGTTCCAGGCCGATGAGCGCCAGGACTAGGACTAAAGCGACCCGTACAGGGCCCTTCACTAGGTGGTGGCTCCTCATCATCGAAGCGGGTGAAGCCCGTTGACACGCCAGGCAGAATCTTCAAAGCCAACGAGCAATACGTTGCCCGTATTCGAGGGCTTTGTCGCAGCTCTGAATTCTGCCCCTCCGCCCTCATAGTAGGTAATGGTGTCCTGGAGCACTTGGAGGATTACCTGGTAGTTGCCGTCTCCTGAACGCTCGAAAGTGGTGGTTGCGGCAGGAATGGTGATCTTACCCCCAGCCAGCCATCGGTCCCCCTGATAATTTGTTGTCAGGGAACTGGTAATGTTCGAGCAAAATTCGCAATTCGGCGAAGTTACAGCCTGTACAGACGAAATATCGCCCGTCTGGTACGCGAAGTTCAGGAGCTCAAACCAGTATCGTGTAAACGCCTCTAGTCCTTCCTTCGTTTCCGTCTTGGCTACTTCCGGCAGCACGGGAACCGGCACGTTTTGGGCGGGGCCGGACGCGTCGGCTGGCTTATAGACGGCGCTGGGTGTGGGGGTGGGAGTCGGCGTGGTGCTGGCTGTGGGCGTCTCGGCCGCCACAGGCGACGAAGTGCCGCCCGGCCCCGGAGAGCCCCCGGAATTGCAGCCGGACAGAGCCAGTGAAAGACCAATAACAAGGGCTGCTGCCCCGGACCGCACAGCGCGGGACGTAAAGAAGTTCTGTGATGTCATGGGCCGCTGTACCCCCAGTAAATTTCAAGACGGCTTGCTCCGGACAGTGAGTTAAGGGTAGCCCACGTCACAATTCGGCGACCGAACTTATCCACAGGCGGACCCGGTTCCGTTTCTACCATCCGGAATGCGACAGAAGAAGTCATAAAGGAAGCCGGCACACCACGTGCACCGGCTTCCTTTTTGTAATGACCGCCAGAACTAAAGCGCCTATTTTCCGGCTGGGAGCACCAACTCCCCTGTCTTGTCCGTCGACAAGGCGAGCGAAGAAACGTACTGGATACCGCCGTCGGGAGCGTCCTGCGCGGAACGCACCATGTCCGGCCGCTCGAATTCCAACCCCGTCACGTGGCACAGGAGCTTGGCGTCGCTCGGGTTCCCATCGGCGTCGAACATGGGCAGATCAATGCCGTCTTCGGTGCGGCGAAGATAAAACCTGCCGCGGGTCAGCACAGCGAGAACCGGCGGCAGGACCAGCGCCAGGCCAACCGCGAAAGTGGGCGAGTACGGCTGGATTGCGGCACCGAACGCACCAAAGAACACGGCAATGGAAATTCCTGCGGACACCAGCATGGACACGAATCCCACCGGGTTCACGGCGTACAGCATGCCGCGGCGGAACTCCGGCACCTTCGGCGAGATCTTCAGCAGGTACTTGTTGATGGCGATATCGGACGCCACCGTGACCACCCAGGCCATGGCGCAGTTGGCGTAGAAACCGAGGATGGTATTGAGGAAATCGAACATGTTCGCTTCCATCAGAACCAGCGCAAACAGCAGGTTCACCACGACGAACACCATCCGGCCCGGGTACGTCTTAGTGATGCGCGTGAACGAGTTGGTCCACGCCAGGGAGCCCGAATAAGCGTTCGTGACGTTGATCTTGATCTGCGAGATGACCACCAGCACCACGGCCAGCGTCATGGCCAGCCAGGCCGGCATCATCTCCTGGTAGACGCCCAGGAACTGGTGCACGGGCTCATTGGCCGTGGCAGAGGCGGCGGGGTCCAGTGTGGCGATCAGGTAGATGGCGATAAACAGTCCCACAATCTGCTTGATCGCCCCAAAGATCACCCAGCCCGGACCGGCAAGGATCACCGCGCGCCACCAGGCTCCCTTGTTGGCCTCGGTACGCGGCGGCATGAACCGGAGGTAGTCGATCTGCTCGGCGATCTGCGCCATCAGGGACAGGCACACTCCGGCTGCGAGCATCACGGACGCCAGGTTCGGTCCGCCATCGCCGGACGCACCCGTGTACGCGAAGAAGCTGTCGATGCTCTCCGGATGGGACATCAGCAGGTAGCCCACGGGAACCACCATCAGCAGCAGCCACAGCGGAGTGGTCCACACCTGAAGTTTGGCCAGGGTGTTCATCCCATAAATCACCAGCGGGATGATGATCACGGTGGAGGCGGCATACCCCAGCCACTGCGGGACGCCGAGCCCGAGCTCCAGGCCCTGCGCCATGATGGAGCCCTCCAGCGCAAAGAAGATGAAGGTGAAGGTCGCGAAAATAACGTTCGTGACCACCGATCCGTAGTAGCCAAAGCCGGAACCGCGGGTGATCAGGTCCAAGTCGATGTTGTACCGGGCCGCGTAGTAGGCCAAGGGGAATCCGGTGGCGAAGATGACGACGGCTGCCACCAGGATCCCCAGGATCGCGTTGACAGTGCCGTACGAGATCCCGATGTTCGCGCCGATCGAGAAGTCCGCCAGGTAGGCGATGCCGCCCAGCGCGCTCGTTGCCACCACCCCGGCACTCCACTTGCGGTAGGAGCGCGGCGCGAACCGCAGCGTGTAGTCCTCCAGGCTTTCCTTGGTGGCGTTCAGCGCCGCGGTGTTGCCTGCCGTCGGGGTTGCCGGGGAATGTCCGACGACGGCGGCAATGGATGGTGCCGCCGGTTCCAGTAATTGCGTTGTGTCTGTGTCGTTGCCCATTAGGTGCGTCGCTTTCGTTTGCGTTTAGCCATCACGGCCCTGCGTGCGACGCTATCCAGCAGGAAAGACAGCCCGGTCACAAGCCTGTTTCGGAAGTGTTAAGCCTTGACGGACCTGTCACAAACAGGCGGAGATGGGTACAAAGCCTCTGGCGCATTTCTACTGCGAGTAGAACAATGGCCGCATGATGTTTGAACACGCGGACGGCAATCCCGTCCTGGAACTCGATGACGAGCAGTCCTGGCGCCTGCTGGCGGCAACGCAGCACGGGCGGCTGGTGGTTTCTGTTGCGGGGGAACCGGACATTTTCCCGGTGAATTACGTGACCTCAAACCGGAAGGTCTACCTGCGCACGGCGCCGGGAAACAAACTCGCGCAACTGACCATCAACGCCCAGGTGCTGTTCGAGACCGACGGCATCCTCTCGCAGGAGGCCTGGTCGGTTGTCCTGAGGGGCACAGCGCGTGTGCTCAGCAATTCGGATGAGCTCGCAGCCATTGAGGAGCTTGGCCTGAAGACCTGGGTTCCAACACTCAAGGACTTCTACGTGGAGATCGAACCGAAGTCCGTCAGTGGCCGGCACTTCGTGTTCGGCGAACAGCCGGAACGGGAGATCTAACCGCTCCTAGACTGGAAGGATGGCGGACAGGTCCACTGCAGACAAGCTCACCCCCGAGCAGCGCAGCTGGAACATGTCCCGGATCCGCGGCAAGAACACCAAACCCGAGCTTCTCGTCCGCAGGTTGCTCCACGCCAAGGGCTATCGGTACCGCCTGCACGGCAGGTCCGGCGGCACCAAACTTCCGGGAAATCCGGATCTCGTCTTCGCCGCCCGGCACAAGGTGATCTTCGTCAACGGCTGCTTCTGGCATTTCCATGACTGCAGGGTGGGCCTGCACGCTCCGAAAACCAACGCCGAGTTCTGGGCCGCCAAACGCATCCGGACGCGAGAGCGCGACGAAGGTCAGCGCCGGCAGTTGGAAGACGCCGGCTGGGAAGTGCTGACAGTCTGGGAGTGCGAGCTGAAGGACCGTTCAGCCCTCGAAACCCAGTTGGTGAACTTCCTGGACGCCGGCGGCTGACGCAGGAATTCTTGAGGAAATCTTAAGCCGCTGCCAGCACTGTCCTTGATCCTGGCGAGGCAGGATGAACGGGTTGCCGCGATCAGGCAGCACGCCACTGACAGTTTCGGAGCGGCTATCCCCTATCCCCTAGCTTCTCCGGGCCAACAGGGCGGACTTGAAGGCGGATGCCGACGAGTCACTGCTGTTGATGCGCCAGTCCGTTTCCTTCTGCAGATGGAACCAGACGAAGCCCATCACGTCCGGCTGCGCGGCCAGATAAGACACCAGGTCCGTGTTCCAGGCGGCTTTGGAACCACCCAACTCACTGGACGCTGTCTCCGCGATCAGGACGGGTTTTCCGGGTGCCAGGGTGCGGAGCTGGGAGATGCCGGGGCCAAGGAGATCCATCGGGGAAACCCAGCTGCTCCAGGTTTGGGACGTGCCCCAGTTGTAGCCGTCCAGCGCCACGATGTCCACGTAACCTGCCCCCGGGTACAGGCCGGCCAGGTCGGTCGAGCCCCAGTAGGGCACGTTCGGGGACCAAACCCACTGGACATTGGCGGCACCCGTCGCGGCGACAACGTCGTGCACATGACGCCAGGCGGCCACATAGTCTCCGGGCTGGTTGCCGTTGACGCCCTCGGCCCACGGGTACCAGTTGCCGTTCATCTCGTGCGCAAAGCGCAGCATGACCGGCTTGCCCCAGGCCGCCAGCGACTGGCCCCACTGGGTGATATTTGCGTCGAAGTCACCGGCAGCCAACCGGTCAAGCGAATAGGCCGGCTGTTCCACCCCGCCGCCCCAGGCCCACGGCTCCCAGGTCACCAGGGGCGTGGCACCCCGCGAGCGCACCGCATCCATCTCGGTGATTGGCGGCGACTGCAGGAAATCCTTGTAGATCATGACCATCGAGGGACTTTCCCCTGCAAGGGTGGCCACCTCGTCAAGCTCGGTGCCGGCCAGCGCTCCCCCGGCGGTTGCCACTCCGAAGCGCAAGGGAGCCGTGCTGACTGTGGGCGGCTGCGGGGCGGGCGCTGGTGATGGAGCCGGGGCAGCCTGAACCACGAAAATCGCGGAAGCCTTGATGGACGAGGTCTTGGCAGTGATGGTGAGGTTTCCGGTTGACGCCGCTGGAATGGTTATCCCCGTACTGAAAGCACCCGTCGATGTGGTCTGGAACGCGAAGGTCGTGGAACCCACAATCACTGTCCCGGTAGTGGAGACCTTGAACCCTGTTCCGGTAACGGTCACCGCGGAACCGGCCGGACCGGAAGCCGGGTTGAGCGTAACTTGAGGTGAAGTGGCTGCGCTGGCCGGCTGGATTATGGACACGGCCAAACCAGCCACGATTAAGAGCGCGGCAAATAAGGTCCTGAGCGTTCGGAACACGGCAATCTATCCCCAGATTGAAGGCGGTTTTGGGCCGCTGTTGACGTCAATGCGGAAAGCACTGGCCTTGATCCTATGGGCAGCAAACCGCACTCCCATCAAGAAAACCACAATTCTTGCCGAGTCTTCTGCAAGGTAAAGGGAACGGTCCTAACCTGAAAAAAGACAAAGCACCTCCGCATTACCACCCTGTTTTCCGAGTCAGCAATTCCAGCAGAAAGGAGTGTCATGAGCACTTCAGATGATGCGCCCAGGCCGCTGGTAGACCAGTCCGTCCTGGACCGGCTGCGGGAAGAGCTTGAGGAGGAAGAAGGCTACAGCAGGGTCTTCGTGGGGAACTTCATCGAGTACCTGCCACAACGGCTGGCCCGTTTGCGGCTTGCCCTGACCACCGGAGACCTCGACGGATCGATGGATGCCGTCCTCAGCTTGAAGACCTCAAGCCAGATGGTTGGAGCCGAGCGGCTGGCGGGGCTTGCCCTGGAACTGGAGAACGAGATCCGGGCCGAGGCGCGACACGCTGACATGACGGTGGCATTGCCCAGGCTGGCAGCCGCGTACCTGCGGCCCATCACCCAGTGCAGCAGGCAAACCACGCACCGGCTGCAGGCTCAGTGCTGCCCGGGCGCCAAGCGATAACCCACTCCGCGGACTGTTTGCAGCCACCGCGGCTGCTGCGGCGAGTCGCCCAGCTTTTTGCGCAGGTTTCCCATGTGGACCTCGACGGAACGTTCGTCGGCCTCGCTGATGTAACTGCCGACGTCGTAATCCTCATCCCGAAGCCTGCGCACCAGGTCGGACTTGGTCCGGACCGTCCGGCCGGCTTCCAGGAGCGCGTACAGGAGTTCGAACTCCGTGCGGGTCAGGTTCATCTCTTTGCCGTCGACGGCCACCGTGCGGGACGCGTAGCTAAGCTCCAGCCCGTTGTGGCTGAAGTTTCCACGCTCGGGGTGGGCGGTTCCGTCTTGGGAAGCATCCACCGTTACCTCGCCGGGGTCGGGAACGGAGCGTGGCCGCCGCATCATGGCCGCGACGCGGGCGCGCAATTCGCGCGGCCGGAACGGTTTGGTGAGGTAGTCGTCCGCACCCGATTCGAGCCCGATCAGGGTGTCCAGTTCCTCGGTGCGGGCCGTGAGCATCACGATGTAGGCATCCGAAAACTCGCGGATCTGCCGCGACACCTCGAATCCGTCGATGTCCGGCAACCCCAGGTCCAGGGTGATGACGTCAGGATTCAGGCTCTTTGCCATCAGGACGCCCTCCGCGCCGCCGCTGGCGACCGAGACGTCGAATCCAGCCTGGGTCAGCACAGTGCGAACCAGTTCCCGAATGTCGTGGTCATCCTCGATGACCAGACCCACACGTGCCTCACTCATAGAGCCCCCTCAGTGCCAACGTCAGAAGTATAGCTGGCTGCGGATATCCTGCTGGTATGGCCCTGCAAACCCCCACATCCGCGTCTTCCACCCCATGAGCGACCCCACAGCCTGGTCCTCCGGACGGCTGCGGTTTTTCAAGCGGCCCTTTCACGAGTACCGGCTGACGGACCGGGTGGCCATGAGCCAGATGCCGTTGTTCGTGACCACCATCCTGACGGCCCTGCTGGTCTGGGCGTTCTTCCCGGACACCATGGACAACCCCCTTTTCGTCACGTTCCTCATCTCCCAGCTGGCGATCATGGCGCTGTGCTACCTCATCCCCTGGGAGCGCCTGCCCTACACCAGCTTCCTGGCCATCCCCCTGCTGGACTTCATCTCGATCGCCGCCGGCCGGGAGGGCGGACAGGAAAGCCTCGCGGGTATCAGCCTGCTGGCCGTGTTCCCGGTCATCTGGCTCTGCGCGTCGGGCTACTACCCGCGGGCCGCCTTGTGGCTCTCCTTCCTGGGACCGCTGGCCATTATCTGGGTGCCGTTGCTCCTGAAGGGAAACTACACGCCACAGGACTTTGCCCGGTCGCTCCTGCTGCCGGTCATGATGCTGGGCATTGGCGTCTCAGTGAGCGTCCTGACCCTGAGCATGATGCGCCAGCAGACGCAGCTGGAGGAAAAAGACGAGCAGCTGCGGGCCAACCTGCGCATCAGCAAGCGCCAGGAGGCCCTGTTAAACACCGTGCTGGAAACCGTGCACCTGGGCGTCCTTGCCGTCGACGCCGACGGCCACGACGTCCTGATGAACCGGAAACAGCGCGCCAACCATGAACTGGCCAGGCCAAAGAATATCGCGGACCCCAACGAGTCACAGCTGCTGGTCTTCGGCCCTGACCGCAAGACGCTGGTCGCCGTGGAGGAGCGGCCGGTCCGCCGGGCCGTCCTGGGGGAAACCTTCACCGATTACCTCGTCTGGCTGGGCGAGGGGAAAGAACAGCGGGCCTTTGTCACGACGGCACGCGCCATGAAGGATTCCGATGGCAACCTCGGCGGCTCTGTCATCGTCTTCAGCGACGTCACGGACCTGGTGAACGCGCTCACCGCCAAGGACGACTTCGTCTCCAGCGTCTCCCACGAATTCCGCACGCCATTGACCTCCATCCTCGGGTACGTGGAGATCCTGCTGGCCGATGAGCTGGAAGGGCCGCAGCGCGAGATGCTGGAGATCATCCGCCGGAACTCCGAGCGGCTCCTGACCCTGGTGTCGGACCTGCTGTCCAGCAGGAACGGCCAGTTGATCGTCACGCCCCACGCCGTCGATGTGGCCGAACTCGTGCGCAGCAGCGTCTCCTCCGCGATGCCGCGGGCCGCCGCCGCCGGCGTCGAACTGCGGGCCGAAACCCCGGAGCGCCTGGAAGCTCACGTGGACAGCGCCCGGATCTCCCAGGTCCTGGACAACCTGGTGTCCAATGCCATCAAGTACTCCCCGGACGGCGGCGAGGTGGTGGTGTCGCTGGCGCAGGAGGACGGCCACGTGGCCTGCCGCGTCACCGACACCGGCATGGGGATGAGCCCGGAGGACGCCTCCGAAGTGTTCGCCAAGTTCTTCCGCACCAGCAGCGTCCGCCGCACCGCCATCCCCGGCGTGGGCCTGGGCCTGCCCATCAGCAAGGCGATCGTCGAGGCACATGGCGGCACCATCGGCGTCGACAGCACGCTGGGTGAAGGGACCACCTTCATGTTCCGGGTGCCGGTGTAGCGGCCCCGCGCCCACGGGGTTACCTGGCCGGGCCTGCGGGGGCAGGACGCGGGTGGGAAACCACCTCGCCCCAGGACTGGCGGACGAGGTCCCTGACGGAGGCAAGGATGGCCGACGGCGGCTGGCTGAGATCCAGCGGGAACTCCACGATGTCGATATCGGTGTTAAGGATGCGGCGGAGTTTCATTTCGCCCTTGCCGGCATAGACGAGCCAGGCGGTGGGTACGGCCAGCGCCGTGCAGTGCGCCAGCATCTGGTAATGGTCTGCGGTGAGGGACGCACCGGCGTCCGACGCGGCCCGGTACTTGGCGTTGTACGCCACCACCGGCCGCCCACCCAGCAGGTGGACAGCATCCGGGCGCACGGACAGGCGGTCCGAGTCGCGCACCGCCTCGCTGAGGAGGGCGTTGTACCGCAGCCGAAGCTCCCCCGGATACGCGGCCATCGCCGCCCGCAGTGCGGTTCCCACGAAGTCCCCGAACACCTGGGCCATGTCCACCACGAACGAGGCCGTCCGCTGCCTGCCCTCCCCCGCTTCCGCGGACGCGTTGCGCAGGATCAGCTCCGCCAGGCGCAGCACGGCGTGGTAGCGCAGGTTCATCCTGGTGGGCTTCCACGGCGGCACCGGCGCCCCGGACGGAAGGCGCGTGACGGCGTCGAGCTTTCCCTTCAGCTGCCGCAGCCTGCCCAGCACCTCCGGCCGTACCCCCGGCACCTGCCCCATCCGCTCCAGCGCAGCGCGCAGGATCCGGTTTTCCGCGATGTCCTCGGTGAACTCGTCGTAGGAGACCTCCAGGGGAACCAGCATCCCGGGACGGCGGGAGATCTGGTCCGAAATCCGGATGCGTCCCTTGACCGTCCGCAGCGACTCGTCCACGGTGAGGTAGCCCTGCAGGACACCACGGCCCAGGGCCCCTTCGGCCAGCTGCGCCAGCGACTCGGCCAGGGCGCTCCACAGGTCACGGTCCTCGTCAGCGGCCACCAGGTCCGGCCGGAAGCCCTGATCCCCCGCATAGCTGAGGAGGAAGAGGAGCCGGCTGAGCCCCAGCCTGTCCTTGGGCCGGACGTCCAGCTGGAGCGTGGGGGTCCGGACGGAGCCCACCTTGCCCACTGGTTCAATCCTGTACAGCCCCATGCCCATGGGGGATGCCTTGGCCAGCCCGCTGGAGTTCAGGAAGGAAGCACTTGGCGCGTCCAGCCGTTCCACCAGGCCGCCTGACAGCTCGTCCAGGACCAGGTGCCGCACGGACGCCCGGGGATCAGCGCGCTGCAACGCGTCCCAGCAGCTGGTCCAGCCCGAAGCGCTCCTCCAGCTGTGCCCGCGTGAGCTGGCCGTGGTAGTGCTCCTCCAGCAGCGGCATCAGCTCATACTTCCAGATCCGGCGGAGCCCGGCCGGGGTTTGGGCCGCTGGCTTCATGAAGTAGGACGGCCCGATCATCAGGTCCCGGTCCCACTCGTCGATGGCACCGTTCAGCGCATCCAGCAGCAGCGCCGGGGTGGTGTCCAGCTGCCGGGCCTGCAGGAACCGGAGCAGGGAGCCGTTAACCGGCTCGGTCTGCGGGTGCAGCTCAATGAAGGAGAACCGGCGGCGGATGGCTGCGTCCATCATGGCGATGGAGCGGTCCGCAGTGTTCATGGTGCCGATGATGTAGAGGTTGTCCGGCAGCGTGAACGGTTCGTTGGGGCTGTACTGCAGGTAGATCCGGTCGTCGCGGTATTCCAGCAGGAAGTACAGCTCGCCGAACACCTTGGCCAGGTTGGCGCGGTTCATCTCATCGATGATCAGGAAGTACGGCTTCTTCTCGTTCCCGGGCTTGGCGGCTTCCTCCGCCAGCCTGCGCAGCGGGCCAGCCACCAGCTTGAAGGACACCTGGCCCTCGTCCGTCTTGTCCGGCCGGTAGCCCTCGAAGAAGTCCTCGTAGGCATAGGACGGGTGGAACTGGACCAGCTTGACGCGCTCGTCGGTGGTGTCGTCCGCCAGCTCGGCGGCGAGGTGCTTGGCCAGGTAGGTCTTGCCGGTGCCCGGAGGGCCGTAGAGGACCAGCTGGCGGTTCTCCTCCAGCAGGTCCGCGATCTCCTGGAGCGGTTCCAGCTCCATGTGCAGCGACGCCGCGAATTCCTGCGTCAGCGGGCGGAAGCCCTCCTGGACAGGCTGGACGACGGCGGCACCGTCAGTGTCGCCGTCGGGCTCGGTTTCCGCCTCGGCAGGCAGCAGCGCCTGCAGCGCCTGGACCACCCGGGTCACGTCCACCACGATGCCGGGGGTGGCGAGCTGGCGCTGGACGTGCCGGGGAAGGCTGGTGGTGGTGTGCCCGTCGTCGAACCAGCGCACCTTGCGCCGCAGCCGGCGGTTGTCGTCGTTGTACTCGGGCTCCCCCAGCACGCCGCCCAGCCGGACAGTTCCGGCGTGCTGGTAGAGCACCAGATCACCCGGTTTCATGACGGTCAGGAAGGCAAACACCGCAGTCTTGGTGTCCTCGCGTTCCACGTAGCCCAGGTGTTTGTAGTCCTCGTCCACGGCGTGCTGGACCAGGCCGGCGGTGACGCCGGGGTCCAGGTGCCGGAGATGTTCGACGTCGAGGGTCACCTTTTCCTCGCCGTGCCAGGCCGTGAGCAGCTCGGCGTGGTCGCTGTGCGTGCGGAGCAGCCAGGCCCGCCGGCCGGGGTCGCCCACTTTGCGCCACTGGCTGACCAGCTGGCGGGAGTACCAGTCCGTGCGCTGGCCCGCCTGCTCGTCCAGGTGCAGCCGGATGCGGTGGATGTCCGCCGTGATGTCCTCTTCGCTGTCGCCGTTGGCCCCGCCCACCAGCGACGCGAACGCGTCCCGGATTTCCTGCCGCTCCACGTCCGCCACCACCGGCTCGAAGTAGCTGGGCCAGGCCAGGAACTCAATGCTGCGGCGGATGGCGGGCTGATCGTCGGGAGTTGATGCAGCGAGGCGGTGGAACTGCACGGGGTCCTTGATGGCCGCCTGCACCACGCTTGCCGGCCGCTGCGCCACGTTCTGCACAAACCGGCACAGCCACTTCAGGTGGTCCCAGATGGTCCAGTTGAATTCGGCGGTCCGATCGCGGATCACGCCGTGGTCCGTCATGCCGGCGTACAGCTCCTCGGGAAGCTCCAGCGGCGGCTCAAGCCAGCCCGCGGCCTCGGCCACGCGGGCGCGCTTGACCTTCAACGACTTCACTTCGTGGGCCAGCGGAAGCGACTGCAGGAACAGCAGCTCCACGGCCAACTGCTTGGCCCCGCGGGTGGCGCCCTCCAAGTTCTCGCGGAGGTTGGTCATCATCGGGGCCTTGGAGTCGGCGATGCCCCGGTCCAGGCGGTCGAGCAACTCCGCGGCCGCCGGAACCGACCAGGTCCGGGTGCGGCCGTCCAGGGGTGAAGCCTTGCCTTGGAGACCGGGCCCCAGCACGAACCACGCCGCATCCTCGATCTCCTTGGAGATGCCGAGGGCGCGGGTCATGGCAACAGTGGCAGTGGGGGTCATGCCTCCAAATTTACAGGGTCAAGCTGGGCGGCCGCTCCAAACCGTCCGGCCGCCCATCCGCCATGCCGGGCTAAATGCCGGTGGCGGGCCGCTTCCTGCCGAAGACGAAGTACCCCATGGGGCCGATGAAATTGATGAACGAGGCCGCCCGCCAAACAGCCTTTGGGCCGTTAATCAGCTCGGCGGGCCTGCGCGAGATGTCCCGTTGGGCGGCAACCAGCAGGGACACCTGCATGATCGCGGTAAGGATGATGCCCGCCCTGCCGGATGGGGACATTTCCTTCCATGTCTTCTTGTTCCGGCGGCCATGGGTCTTGTTCTTTGCCATCTTGTTTTTAGCCATCTTGTTTTTAGCCATCGGGGCTTCCTTTCACCGTTCGCTGGTTGTTCCAGTCCAGTGTGTCCAGACCGGCCCTGTCCAGAGGCTTACTGCCTGTAGGGGGCCATCCGTTCCTTTTGTTCCTGGCTGAGTCTCTGCACCCGGCCGGTCGTTTCGTCCACGAACGCCAGGTGGCTGCTCGCCTTCACGCAGTCCTCGCGGGTGACGGGGTCCTGGAGCAGGTAGTGGATATCGAAGCTGGCTCCCTTGACGGCGCCGATCCAGAGCTGCACCACCGCCGGAATGTTGCGGTACTCCAGCGTCCGGACGTAGCGGATCTTGTGATCCACTACCAGCGCCATGGTTCCGGCCGGAACGTCGTTGAACAGCGATACCGGCGGCTCCACACCGGGCAGACCCGCGCCCCGGGGCGGCCCGAAGGCGGCGATCCTCGCCTCCTCCAGCATCCTGACGATCTGGACATTGTTGATATGGCCGTAGGCGTCCATGTCTCCCCAGCGCATCGGCACCAGGACCTCAATGCGCTTACCGCCGTCCGGCCCGGCCCCTTCCGCGGCCTCCCGTCCGTCTTCCTGCCGCTGCAGCCGCTGGGCTGCCTCGGCCTGCTGGGCGCTCAGCTGCGCACCGCCGTCGAATCGTCCACCGGTACTTCTCCGGCATCTGCACCCGCGAACTGTGACATGTAGAGGCGGTGGTAGGCGCCCCGGGCGTCGAGCAGCACCTGGTGGTTGCCCTGTTCCACGATTTGTCCGTTTTCCATGACCAGGATGGTATCGGCATCGCGGATGGTGGAGAGCCGGTGGGCGATGACGAAGCTCGTGCGGTCCGAGCGCAACGCGGCCATGGCCTTCTGCACCAGGAGTTCGGTGCGGGTGTCCACGGAACTGGTGGCCTCGTCCAGGATCAGCAGCGAGGGGTTCGCCACGAAAGCACGGGCGATGGTGATGAGCTGTTTCTCGCCGGCGCTGACGTTGTTGCCCTCCTCGTCAATCACGGTGTTGTAGCCCTCGGGCAGGGCCCGCACGAAGCGGTCCACGAAGGTGGCCTTCGCGGCGGCCATCACCTGCTCGTGCGTGGCGTTGAGGTTGCCGTAGCGGATGTTGTCGTAGATGGAGCCGCCGAACAGCCACGCGTCCTGGAGGACCATACCCACTTTGGAGCGCAGCTCGGAGCGGCTGAGGTGCGTAATGTCCACGCCGTCGAGCATGATGGAGCCGGCGTTGAGCTCGTAGAACCGCATAACCAGGTTCACCAGCGTGGTCTTGCCGGCGCCCGTGGGCCCCACAATCGCCACTGTGTTGCCGGGCTCTGCCGTGAAGGACAGGTTCTCGATGAGCGGCTTGTCCGGGGTGTAGCTGAAGGTAACGTTCCGGAAGTCCACATGCCCGTCGGTCTTCGGCGGCAGGTGTTCGGTGGCGGTCTCGGCGTCCTGTTCGTCGGCGTCCAGGAATTCGAAGACGCGCTCGGAGGATGCCACGCCGGACTGCAGCATGTTGGCCATGCCCGCCATCTGGCCCAGGGGCTGGGTGAACTCACGGGAGTACTGGATGAACGCGGTGGCATCACCCAGGGACATGGCGCCGGATGCCACCCGCAGGCCGCCCACCACTGCGATGCCCACGTAGCTCAAGTAGGAGACGAACTGCATGACGGGGAAGATGATTCCGGACACGAACTGCGCCCCAAAGCTTGCCTTGTAAAGGGCCTCGTTGCGTTCCTCGAACCGGGCCAGCATGTCCGCATCGCGGCCGAAGACGCGGACCAGGTCGTGCCCGGAAAAGGACTCCTCGATCTGGCCGTTCAATGACCCGGTGTTCTTCCACTGGGCAGCAAAGAGCTTCTGGCTCCGGACTCCGATCAGGCCAGCGGCCACCCCGGACAGCGGAAGCGCGATCAGGGCAATCAGGGCCAGCTGCCAGGAGACGATAAACATCATGATCACGATGCCCACCACGCTCAGCACGGAATTGACCAGTTGGGCGAAGGCCTGCTGGAGTGCCTGCTGGATGTTGTCGACGTCGTTGGTCACCCGGGACAGCACGTCGCCGCGCTGCCGGGTGTCGAAGTAGTTCAGGGGAAGCCGGTTCAGCTTGGCCTCGGTGTCATCACGCAGCCGCCGGATGACCTTCATGACGATCCGGTTCAGCACGTACCCCTGCAGCCACATGAAGATGTTCGCCACGAAGTACATGAGCAGCACGATGGCGATGAGCATGGTGAGCTTGTCGAAGTTGATGCCGGTGCCGGGCACAAGTTCCATGCGGGCCACCATGTCCGCAAAGTTGTCCTGCCCCTGCTGCCGGAGGCCGGCAACGAACTGCTCCTTGCTGGCCCCGGCGGGAAGTTGTTTGCCAACCACCCCGGCGAAGATCACGTCCATGGCCTGGCCCAGGATCTTGGGGGCGATGACGTTGAGGACCACGGAGATGACCACCAGGCCCACCACGGCATAGATGCCCAGCGCTTCGGGCTTCAGCAGCCCCATGAGACGTTTGGCAGACGGCCAGAAATGCTCGGCTTTCTTGGCCGGCATGGCACCGAACATGCCGCCGTCGGCTTCGGTGGGCTGGAACTCCTCTTCGACGTAGTCGTCATCCTCCGGCTGCCCTGCGCCCGGTTGTGCCTCCCCCGCGGGCGGCTGGACGGACATTGGCGTCTCTTCCACGGGACTGGAGTCCTTCTTGCGCGGGCTCATGCCACTTCCTCCACACTCAGCTGGGATTCAACGATTTCCTGGTAGGTGGGTGAGGTTTCCAACAGTTCCTCATGGGTTCCACGGTCAACGATCCGCCCGTTGTCCAGGACCAGGATCTGGTCAGCCTCGGTAATGGTGGAGATCCGCTGGGCCACGATGATCACCGTGGCGTCCGAGGTGGTGCGTTTGAGGGCGGCACGGAGCCGGGCGTCGGTGGCAACGTCCAGGGCGGAGAAGGAGTCGTCAAACAGGTAGACGCGCGGTTTGGTCACCAGCGCGCGGGCGATGCACAGGCGCTGGCGCTGGCCGCCGGAGACGTTGGTGCCGCCCTGCGAGATCCGGGAATCGAGTCCGTTCTTCTTTTCCCGGACAAATGATTCACCCTGGGCTGTCCGGAGCGCATCCCACAGTTCCTGGTCGGTCGCCTCGGTCTTGCCGAACCGGAGGTTGTGCCCGATGGTGCCGGAGAACAGGTAGGGACGCTGCGGCACCAGGGCGACGCGTTTGGTGATCTCCGCGCGGTCCAGCCTGTCCACCGGGACGCCGTCAAGCAGCACCTGGCCTTCTGCGGCGTCGTACAACCGCGGCAGGAGGGAAAGGAGGGACGTTTTGCCGGCACCGGTTGACCCAATGATGGCGATGGTCTGGCCGGGGCGTGCAGTGAAGCTGATGTTGCTAAGCACCGGGGACTCGGCTCCCGGGTAGGCAAACGTGACGTTGCGGTACTCAACCACGCCTTGCAGGGAGGCCGGGGCTTCGGGACGCTCGGGGTCGTGGATGGAAGGTTCGACGCCGAGCACCTCGCCGATGCGGTCAGCACAGACTGAGGCGCGCGGGATCATCATGGCCATGAACGTGCCCATCATGACGGCCATCAGGATCTGCAGCAGGTACTGCAGGAATGCGGTCAGCGAACCCACCTGCATGGCACCGGCGTCCACCCGCTGCCCGCCAAACCACAGCACAGCGGCAGTGGACAGATGCAGGATCATGCTGATGGCCGGGAACATCAGGACGAACAGGGCGCCGATGCGGAGGGAGACGTCCGTGAGTTCCTTATTGGCGCCACCGAACCGGTCCGTCTCATACGGTTCGCGGACGAAGGCCCGGACCACGCGGATACCGATGATCTGTTCGCGCAGGACGGCGTTGATCCGGTCGATCTTCCGCTGCATGGAGCGGAACAGCGGCATGAGGCGGACCACCAGGTACCCCACCACCACGGCCAGCAGCGGGACGGACACCCACACCAGCCAGGAGAGGTTGATGTCCTCACGCAGCGCCATGATGATGCCGCCGATGCACATGATGGGGGTGGCGACCATGAAGTTCAGCGCCATCAGCAGGAGCATCTGCACCTGCTGGACATCGTTGGTGCCGCGGGTGATGAGCGTGGGAGCGCCGAACGCGTTGACGTCCTTGGCGGAGAAGCTGGTGACTTTGCGGAACACCGCGCGGCGCAGGTCGCGGCCCACCGCCATGGCCGTCCTGGAGCCGAAGTAGACGCCGGCAATGGCCGCAGCTATCTGGGCGAAGGCCACCAGGAGCATCACTGCACCGGTGCGCCAGATGAAATCGGTGTCTCCGCGGGCCACCCCTTCGTCAATGATCTGCGCATTCAGGCTGGGCAGATACAGGGCGGCAATGGTGGACGCGAGCTGGAAAACGAGGACAGCCAGGATGTACGGCAAATACGGTTTGGAGTAGCGCCGTATAAGGGTGAGGAGCATGGACTCAACTCTAGTGATGCCCACCGACATTGGGTCCCCTTGGAAGCAGGTTTTCCGGCCGGAGCCACTGGTGGAGGGCCAGTCTACGGGGGCACCATGGGCAGCGGCATTCCCCGCAGTCCGCAGTAGAAGCCGCAGCCCGCACCGGGAAGTGTCTTCCCGGTGCGGGCTGCGGCGTTGGTGTTGCCGGTGCGGGGGGCCGCGCCCTGCTGTCGATGGCCTGCCAGGCGCTGCTAGGAGCCGGCCCCGGCGGACGGAGCCTCGGCTGACAGGGCATCGGCTGACAGGGCATCGGCTGACGGTGCGTCAGGCGCTGCGGCACTGTGCTTCCCGCGCCCTGCCAGGTACAGCGCGGCCGCTGCCTGGATCTTTCGCTCCTTCAGGAGCTTGCGCTGCATCCTGCTGAGCTCTGCCGCGGTGGCCGCCTGCCTGGCCGCCACGTCCTGCTGGGAGCGCAGCTGTTCCTGGATGTCCAGCACCAGGCCGCCCAGTTCCGCCTGCTGGCGGGCCAGCAGGTGCTGGGTGTCCTGCAGTTTCTGCAGGGTGGCGGCGGCGCTGGCCACCGCGTCGGCAGCCTTGTCCATCGTGTCGGCAGAGCGCAGGTCCAGCCCTTCGGAACGGAAGCTCCTGGCGAAGACTTCCTCGAAGTCCTCCGTGGCCACCCGCCCGGAAGCCGCGGCAGCAGCGGCAGCACCGCCGTCGTACATCTTGGCCGGCGCTGAACCCAGCCCTGCAGGTGTGGCACTCCTTGCGGGCAGTCCGTTCCCGGGGGCGTTCCCGGCCGGCGGGACCACGGGCAGCTGGCCGGTCATGGCGGTCATTCCGGCTTCGCCGGCGGCGTTGGCCTGCAGTGTGGCCTCGGGGGTGATGTCCACGGTCCTGCGCAGCGGCACCTCCTTGATGAAGATCACGGCGATGAGGGCAACCGCGCTCACGACCGCGGAAATCATGAAGATGCCGGCAGTCGCGTCACCGTAGGCCGCCCGCATGATGTCCGCGACCGGTGCGGGCAGGTCCTTGAGGTCCATGCTGGCGCCGCTGTTGCCGGAAGCCTGGATGCCCAGCTTCGACAGTCCATCGGTGGCCAGGTCCTTGACGTGGTTGGCCATGACGGCGCCCAGGACGGACACGCCGATGGCGCCGCCCACCGAGCGGAAGAACGCGACGGAGGCACTCGCGGAACCGATGTCCTTGGCCTGGACCGTGTTCTGCACGGCGAGGACCAGGTTCTGCATCAGCATGCCCAGGCCGATGCCGAAGATGCCGGTATAAAGGCCGGTCAGCCAGAGTTCGGTGGTGTGGTCCATGGTTCCGGCTAGCGCCAGGCCGCCGATCAGCAGGACGGTGCCGCCGATCAGGAAGCGCTTCCACTTGCCGTAGCGGCTGATCAGCTGGCCGGACAGGACGGAACCGACCAGGTTGCCGGCGATCATGGGCAGGGTCAGCAGGCCCGCCTCGGTGGGCGTGGCGCCGCGGGCCACCTGGTAGTACTGGCCCAGGAAGGTGGAGGAGCCGAACATGGCCACGCCCACGGCAACGGATGCCACGATGGCCAGCGCGGTGGTGCGTTCGGAGATGATCTTCAGCGGGATGATCGGCTGCGAGACCTTGGATTCAACCAGGACCAGCAGTGCGAGCAGGAGGACGCCGCCGCCCACCATTACCGCGGTCTGCCAGGACCACCAGTCGTAATAGTCGGCTTTGCCTGCGAAGGAGACCCAGACCAGGAGCAGGCTGACGCCGGAGGTGAGCAGGATGGCACCGAGCCAGTCGATCTTGGCCGGGCGCTTGATGTGCGGAACCTTGAGCGTGACCTGGAGCAGGATCAGGGCGACGACGGCGAGCGGCACGCAGACGAAGAACGTCCAGCGCCAGCCAAGCGAGCTGTCCACGATGAAGCCGCCCAGCAGCGGTCCGCCGGCGGTACCGACGGCCATGACGGCACCCATGTAGCCGGAGTACTTGCCGCGTTCACGCGGCGGAATGATGGAGCCGATGATCGCCTGGGCCAGGGCAGTCAGCCCACCCATGGCGATGCCCTGGATCACGCGGGCGGTGAGCAGGAACGGGATGTTTTCGGAGAAGCCTGCCATCACCGAGCCGGCCACGAAAATCACGA
This sequence comes from Pseudarthrobacter sp. Pseusp20, assembly GCF_059492155.1. Lineage (NCBI taxonomy): Bacteria > Bacillati > Actinomycetota > Actinomycetes > Micrococcales > Micrococcaceae > Pseudarthrobacter > Pseudarthrobacter sp. Pseusp20. The sequence continues at coordinate 1,181,007 of NZ_CP168521.1, read as the reverse complement.
TGCTGAGCTGGACCAGGACCTTTTTGTCGAAGAGGTCGGCGAGCTTGCCCCAGATGGGGGTGGTTGCTGCGTTGGCCAGCAGCGCGGCTGTGATGACCCACGCGAAGTCGGTCTGGGTGCCCTTGAGCTCGGACATGATGGTGGGCAGCGCGTTGGCCACGATGGTGCTGCTGAGGATTGCGGTAAAGAAGGCAGCGAGGAGACCGGTCAGGGCCTCCATGATCTGCCGGTGGTTCATGGGTGCGCCGGGTTCGTGGCGCTTGGATTGCCGCGACTCCTGTTTGGCGCTGCGTTGGCGCTGGCGCTCCTGTTCCTGGTCCGCGGCGGCGGTGACGTTAGCCATTAATGGACTCCTGCGTTTCGTGTTCAATGGTGGTTCCGGCCGCCCTTGCCCGGATGGAATTCTTCAGGGATGTGGTGAGCTTGCTCAGCATCGCGGCTGTTGCCACGGCGTCGTCCTCGTTCCAGTCGGCGAGGTAGGCCTGCAGGGTCTCCGCCCGGTGCCGCACCAACTCCGCAAGCTTTTCCTTGCCGCGCGGGGAGAGTGCCAACAGCTGGGCCCGGCCGTCGTCCGGATCCGGGGTGCGGACCACCAGGCCCGCGTCCGCCAGCTCCGCCACATGCCGGCTCAGCACCGGAGGGCTGACCCCCAGCCGCTCAGCCAGGTGCGCGGCACGGGTCTCCCCTTCGCCGATGAACTTGAGCACGCCCTGGAGGGCGATGCCCGTGTCCTGGCCCTTGATGTTGATCATGGTGACGCAGCGCAATGCGCGCTGGAGGTCATAGATGTTGCTGACGAGGTCGGCTGCAGTGGCCGGTGCGACAGACATGATCCTCCCTAAAGAATTAGTTGCTGCAAGCAACTGTATCAGGAAAAGGTTGCTTAGGGAAACGAAGTTGTTGCCGCTGGCGCTTAAACACACACGCTCCCCCACTTCAGCCGTTGTGGCAGAAGTGAGGGAGCGTGTGAGCGTTATTGGCTACATCAGTCGCCCAGGTGGGTGGGCCCGAACATCTTCAAAAGCGTCTCAACCACGACGACGTTGGGCCCGTCCCCGGCGAAGCCCGCCTTCAGCGCGTCCCCCACATCCTCCGGGGCAACCCGGGTGGCGGGAATGCCGAAGGACTCGGCAAGCCTGACGAAGTCCGGGCGGGCCAGTTCGGTAGCGGTTGCCTTGCCGAAGGCACCCACCATGTATTCACGCAGGATGCCGTAGCCGCCGTCGTCCACGATCAGCCAGGTGACCGGCACGTTGTGCTGTTTCGCCGTAGCCAGTTCGGCGATGGAATACATCGAGGAGCCATCGCCGGACACGGCGAGTACCCGGCCCGGCCTCCCCTGGGTTTCCAATCCCACGGCCGCTCCAATGGCGCCGGGAAACGCGAAGCCCAGGCCGCCGGCGCCCTGGGCTGAGTGGAACTGCCCCTGCCGCGCGTCCCAGCAGGACCAGCCCCAGTAGGCGGCGATGGTCATGTCCCAGAAGGTCTGCATGTCCGCCGGCACGGCCTCGCGGATGTCGGCCATGAACTTCAGTTCCTTGCCCAGGTCCTGGGATTCCAGCCGGGCACGGACCTTGGCGAGCGATTCCTGCACCAGCGACTCCGGCGTGGCGCCATGCCAGTCCGGGGCCGCGGCCCTGCCGGGCTGCAGTGCTTCATCAAGAGCTGCGAGCGCCTGCCCGGCGTCGGCACGGATGCCAAGGCCAGGCCGGTTGGATTCCAGCACCCGCGGTTCGGCGTCGATCTGGATGATCCGCCCGCGTGGTTCGAACGTGAAGTAGTTGGACGTCACCTCGCCCAGCGAGGAGCCGATCACCACCAGGACGTCGGCGTCCTCCAGGACGTCGGTCATGTAGCGGTCCTCGATCCAGGCCTGGAGGGACAACTCGTGGTTCCAGGGGAACGCGCCATTGCCGCCCGGCGTGCAAATCACGGGAGCGCGGAGTTTCTCCGCGATGGACAGCAGGGACTTCTCCGCCTTGCCGCGGCGGGTGCCGCCTCCTGCAATGATTGCCGGGCGCCTGGCTGCTTCCAGCCACTTCACGGCCTCCCGCACCAGTTCGATCCGCGGCGGGTTGTCCGCTGCCTCCGCCAAGGCATCCTCCACTGGAGGCACCATGATGGGATCCAGCAGCACGTTTTGCGGAATCTCCAGCCAGACCGGGCCCTGCGGTGAGGAGATGGCCTCGGTCCAGGCGTCCTGGATGGCGGACGGGATGCCCGAGGCATGCTGGATCAGGCGCTGGCTCTTGGTTACGTTCGCCGCCGACGCCTTCTGGTCATCAAGCTGGTGCAGCATGCCCTTGCGCCGGGCACCCAGCCCCTCCAGGGGAATCTGGCTGGCCACCACCACCATGGGCACACCCGTGGCGTAAGCCTCCTGTAGGCCGGCCAGGGACGTCAGCGCGCCGGGGCCGGTGGACAGGAACAGCACGCCCACTTCCCCGGTGGCGCGGGAGTAGCCGTCCGCGGCAAAGGCGCTGTTGTTCTCGATCCGGGAGGAGACGAAGTGCAGGTTGCCGCGTCCCATCGCGTCGAACAGTCCCAGGGCATGCTGCCCCGGGATGCCGAACACCGTCTTGGCACCCAACGCTTCGAGGGTCTCGACGACGAGGTCCCCGCCATTGCGGGCACCCCTTCCCTCCGCGGGGGCGGGTGCCGCCAGTTCGGTCACCGCCCTACTCCTTGGTGGCCGCGGCGAAGCCGGCGGGACGGCGGGCCTCCTGGCCCAGGGCCTGCGCCTGGTAGCCCGTTTCGGCTCCGAAGCGGCTCCCGGGAACGGCATTGTCCGCCATGAGGGTCACCAGTTCGTACGCCACGTGGCTGGCGGCAACACCGGTAATTTCGGCATGGTCGTAGGCGGGCGCTACTTCAACGACGTCGGCCCCCACCAGGTTCATGCCGCGGAAGCCGCGGATGATCTCCAGGAGTTCGCGGCTAGTGATGCCGCCTGCTTCCGGCGTGCCGGTGCCCGGTGCGTGTGCCGGATCCAGGACGTCAATGTCCACCGAGATGTAGAGCGGGCGGTTGCCGATCCGGTCGCGGACCTTGGCGACGGTTTCCAGCACGCCCTGATAGTAGACGTCCGCTGAAGTGACAATGCCAAACCCAAAGCGGTGGTCGTCGTCGAGATCCTTCTTGCCGTAGAGCGGGCCGCGGGTGCCGATGTGGCTGATGGCTTCAGTGTCCAGGATGCCTTCCTCCACCGCGCGGCGGAAGGGCGTGCCATGGGTGTATTCGGCGCCGAAGTAGGTGTCCCAGGTGTCCAGGTGGGCATCGAAGTGGAGCATGGCAATGGGCCCGCCGGCGCGCTCGGCAGCGGCCCGCAGCAGCGGCAGCGCGATGGTGTGGTCCCCGCCCAGGGTCAACAGCTTGCTCCCGGCGGCGGTGAGGTCCAGCGCGTTCTGCTGGATGGTTTCGATGGCTTCGTTGATGTGGAACGGGTTGACGGCCATGTCGCCGGCGTCGGCCACCTGGATGTTCTCGAACGGGCTGACATCCCAGGCGGGATTGTAGGGACGCAGCAGCCGGCTGGCCTCGCGGACATGGTTGGCGCCGAAACGGGCCCCGGGGCGGTAGGAAACACCTGAATCGAACGGCACCCCCACCACGGTCACGTCAGCCTTGGCCACCTGGTCCAGGCGGGGAAGACGGGCATAGGTGGCAGCTCCGGCATAGCGGGGAATCCGGGATGAATCGATAGGGCCAAGGTTGCCGTTGGCTTCAATGCGCAGCTCTTCCAATGGAGGCCTCTCCTTCGAGGAGGTAAGGGACAGGTGTGACTGCAATCATACACTCCTGTTTCCCTTAGAGCATCAGGTGTTTACCAAACCTGCCCCCGAACCCCGAGGACAAGTCAGCGGCTGGCGGCGGGCACCAGGACCCAGAGCACCTCTACGGGCTTGTCCGTGGGGTTGGCCCAGGTATGGGGTTCGCGGCCGGGAAAGGTTACGGTGTCGCCGGTGCTCAGGTCGTATTCCTCGTTGGTGAGGATCAGCTTGATGGACCCCTTGATCACATGCAGCACATCCACGTCGCAGTCCACCGCATAGAGCTCGGACTCGCCGCGGCCGTGCGGCTCGATCACGGCCTGGATGATCTGGACCCTGCGCTCCGAGCGCGCCGTCAGGAGCCGCTCCACGATGCCCTGGCCGCCGAGCGAAATCCGGGGGCCGTCGTTCCGCTTGGTCAAGTGGGTCTCGGGTGCCGCAAAAAGGTCGCCAATGGAAATGGACAGGACCTGGCAGAGCGTCACCAGTGAGGCCACCGACGGTGAGGTCAGGTCCCGCTCCACCCTGCTGAGGAAACCCTTTGTCAGGCCGGTGGCATCGGCAACCTGCTCGATGGTGAGCCGCTGGGACTGCCGGGCGGCCCGGATCCTTGAGCCGATGGCAACAGGGACGTTACTGGGCTCAACTGGCAGTGCCTTCATCTACGAACCTTTCATGGCCGGCAGTCCGGCTCCACTCTCGAGCCATACTAATCTGCGGCGCTTTTGTGACACGCGCATGCCACACGGGAGCGGCACCGGCGTTCCGATCCTTGACTGTTGCAGCCGTCACACTCTAGTCTTTGGAAACTCCTGTTGCCTATAAGGCAATACCAGGAACCCCTCTCCGTTCGTCCGCGGCGGTGCCGGGCGCCGTCGCCCCCGGCACCACACCCGGCCCACAGCTCCAAGGAGCCAACTATGGATGCAAGTGCCATCAACATCGCCATCGTGGTGGTGTATCTGCTCGCAATGCTGGCCTTCGGCTGGTGGGGCAAATCCCGCACCAGGAACAACAGCGACTTCCTCGTTGCCGGCCGTCGCCTGGGACCGTTCCTGTACACCGGGACCATGGCCGCCGTCGTCCTCGGCGGGGCGTCCACGGTGGGCGGCGTGGGCCTTGGCTACAAGTTCGGCATCTCCGGCATGTGGCTGGTGGTGGCCATTGGCGCCGGCGTCCTGCTGCTGAGCCTTCTCTTCGCCGGGACCATCCAGAAACTGAAGATCTACACCGTGTCCCAGATGCTCACCCTCCGCTACGGGAGCAAGGCCACCCAAGCCTCCGGCATCGTCATGCTCGCGTACACGTTGATGCTCTGCGCCACGTCAACCGGCGCCTATGCCACCATCTTCGTCGTGCTGTTCAACCTGGACCGGGCGCTGGCCATCGCCATCGGCGGCGCGATCGTCCTGGTGTACTCCACCATCGGCGGCATGTGGTCCATCACCCTTGCGGACCAGGTCCAGTTCGTGATCAAGACGGTGGGCATCTTCTTCCTCATGCTCCCCTTCACCCTGAACGCCGCGGGCGGCCTCGACGGGATCCGCAGCCGCGTGGATGCCAGCTTCTTCCAGATGGACGGCATCGGCGTCCAGACGATCATCACCTACTTCGTCGTCTACACCCTGGGCCTGCTGATCGGCCAGGACATCTGGCAGCGCGTGTTCACCGCCAAGACCCCAAGGGTGGCCCGTTGGGGCGGCGCCACCGCAGGCATCTACTGCATCCTCTACGGCGTGGCCGGTGCGCTGATCGGCATGGCCGCCAACGTGGCCCTGGCCAACGTCAAGATCGCGGCGAAGGACGACGTCTACGCCGAGGTGGCCCAGAACCTGCTCCCCGTCGGCATCGGCGGACTGGTCCTGGCCGCCGCCGTGGCTGCCATGATGTCCACCGCGTCCGGCGCCCTCATCGCCGCCGCCACCGTTGCCCGTGCCGACGTCCTGCCGTTCGTTGCCGGCTGGTTCGGCAAGGACGTCAACACCGGCGACACCGAAAACCCGGAACACGACGTCAAGGCCAACCGCATCTGGGTCCTGGCGCTGGGCATTGTGGCCATCGTCATCGCCATCATCACCAAGGACGTGGTAGCGGCCCTGACCATTGCCTACGACATCCTGGTGGGCGGCCTGCTGGTGGCCATCCTGGGCGGCCTGGTGTGGAAGCGAGGCACCGGCGTTGCTGCCGCCGCGTCCATGGCTGTCGGGTCGGTCATCACCCTCGGCACCATGATCATCCTGGAAGTGAACGCCAAGGCCCCGCTGGACGGGATATACGCCAACGAGCCCATCTACTACGGCCTGATCGCCTCCGCGGTTGTCTACATCACGGCTTCGCTGCTCACCCGCCCCACGGACCCCGCCGTCATGCGGGCCTGGCAGCTTCGTGTTGCCGGCCAGGAGCCGGAAGAAGCGCCCGAGGAAGTCCTCGCCGGCCGCTGACCTGACCAAGCATTAAGCACGACGGCGGCGCCTCCTTTCGCATTCACGCGCAAGGAGGCGCCGCCGTCGTAAGTCCTACCCTCCTGGGTCCCTACCCCTCAGTGTCGCGGGGCTCGTCGTCATCCAGCGGGACCTCGCGGTCCTCGGCGTCGATGACTATCGGTGGCGGCTGGACCACCGGTTCCCCTTCATCAAGGACCCCGTCCTCCGCGTCCGCATCGTCTACCGGTGCATCCTCGGCGTAATCGTAGGCGGGGTCCGCTTCCACGGCGTCCAGGTGCGGCATGTCCGGGTGCTGTCCGGTGGTGCTCATGATTCAACCTCCGTTATTCGCCTGACGTGCTCTTTAGGGTAGGGCGCAGGATGCGCCACACCTTCATCACAGCACCCGCCGGGCGGACGGGTCAATAGTCGTGGCGGCGCCCGGAAGAGTGGCCAACGGGGGCGGTATCGGCCCCGGTTTTAAGGCATACCGAAAGTTCCCAGCGAGGTTTGCCAGCCAAAAAACCGCGGAAATACGCAGTACGCTGGCAAGGCAAAGGCGCGATAATCATGCCCTTTCCAGCCCAGGAGTTACCAGTGTCGCAGCACGCCCAGTCCAACAACGTCGGGTCCAATTCCCGGACCCCGCACCCGGAGGCCGCCGGCACCCCGCAAAGCCAGCCCTCGCCGTCGAACATCAAACGGTGGCGCCAATACCTGGCGGACGAGCGCGCGGAAGCAGCGGTCTACCGGGACCTCGCCCAGAACCGCGAGGGGGAGGAACGGGACATCCTCCTGGCCCTGGCCGAGGCCGAAGGCCGGCACGAGGCCCACTGGCTGGCCCTCCTGGGAGAGCACGCGGGCAAACCAAAGAGGGCCTCGGCGCGAAGCCGGTTCCTGGGGTTCCTGGCGCGGCACTTTGGCTCGGTGTTTGTGCTGGCCCTCGCCCAGCGCGCCGAGGGCCGCTCCCCCTACGCCAAGGACCCCAACGCCACTCCGGCCATGGCTGCCGATGAGCAGATCCATGAGGAAGTGGTGCGCGGCCTGGCCACCCGCGGCCGCAATCGCCTGGCCGGTACGTTCCGCGCAGCGGTCTTCGGCGCGAACGACGGCCTGGTCAGCAACCTCTCCCTGGTGATGGGCATGGCGGCGTCCGGCGTGGCCAGCACCGTGGTGCTGCTGAGCGGCATCGCCGGGCTGCTGGCCGGTGCCATGTCCATGGGCGCCGGGGAATTCATCTCCGTGCGTTCCCAGCGCGAGCTGCTGGCGGCGACCCGCCCCACGCAGATCACGCTGGCGGCCGCGCCCCAGCTGGACCTTGAACACAACGAACTCCTCCTGGTGTACCTGGCCCGCGGGATGTCCCGCGAGGCGGCGGAACACCGGGTGGCCGAGCGCATGGGGCTGCTGTCCTGCGACTGCGACCCCAGCCTGTCCCTGCAGCCGGATCTGCCGGAGGAAGAGGACCAGCACGAGGCCGTGGGGACGGCCTGGGGTGCGGCGCTGTCCAGCTTCTGCTTCTTCGCCTCCGGCGCCATCGTGCCCATCCTGCCGTTCCTGTTCGGCCTGACCGGGGTCGCCGCATTGGTGGTGGCCGGGGTGCTGGTGGGCATCGCCCTGCTGGCCACCGGTGCCGCCGTCGGCCTGCTGTCCGGCACCTCCCCGCTGACCCGCGGCCTGCGCCAGCTCGCCATCGGCCTCGGCGCCGCCGGCATCACCTACCTGCTGGGCCTGCTCTTCGGCACGGCGGTCGGATAGGGCTCAGCCCCGGAGGACCTGCACGGCCTGATCCACCGTATCCACCAGGTGAATGTAGTCCGCCATGGGCCGCCCGGCGGCCAGGCTGCGCAGCATGGGCCAGGCCGGGTACTCCTCCTCCCAGTGGCGCCGCCCCACCAGCACCATGGGCGCCACTTTCTCGCGGGCGCCATAGTAGTTTTCGCAGGCGTCCTGGAAGATCTCCTGGACGGTCCCGGCTGCTCCGGGCAGGAAGACGATTCCGCCGTGGCACAGTTCCAGCAGGATGGCCTCCCGGATGGCGTTGGCGAAGTATTTGGCGATGTGCGTGGCAAAGTAGTTGGGCGGTTCGTGCCCGTAGAACCAGGTGGGGATCCCCAGGGATGCAGTCCCGCCCGGATGGCGTTCGACGACGGCCGCCGCCGCGCGTGCCCACGCCGACACCGAGGGACGGAACCCGGGGACCGCGGCAAGCGTGCCTAGCGCTGCGTCCAGGTCGCCGTCGGACGCCTGGCTCAGGTAAGCGCCCAGGTTGGCCGCTTCCATGGCGCCGGGCCCGCCGCCGGTAGCCACCGAATACCCCTGGCGGGCCAGGAGCCTGCCCAGCCGTGCCGCCTCCGCGAACTCCAGGCTGCCGCGCGGCGCTGCATGGCCGCCCATGACCCCGACGATGGAGCGGCGGGTCCAGGCCGCCGACCCCGTCAGCTCTTCCAGCGCGTCCCCGATGGCATGGTCGTGCAGGGCAGAGGCCAGGGTCGCATCCACGCGGCGCCGCTGGCCGGACTGGATGCTCCAGTGGTAGATGCGGGCGTCCGGCAGTTCCTCGTAGGGAGACGATGCCAGTCCGGCATACAGTTCAGCCGGGGAGTACAGCGATGCCCGGTAGGGGTCGAAGGGGACGCCTTCCAGCCGGGGAAAAATCAGTGCACCGCGGCTGCGCAGGTTGCCTTCCATGCCGTCGTCGAACAGGCAGCCGAGGAACATGGCACCTTCGACGGTGACGCTCTTCAGGGCGGCCGACCGGCCCCGCAGGTCCAGCGACTGCGCGTGCCAGCCATGCAGGTTAACTGCGCCGCCGGCCACCAGGCGGTCGAAGCTGGCCAGATCCTGGACCTCGAGGTTGCGGGGACGGGGACCAAGGCTTCCGGCGAAATTCACGGCTGCCGCCTTCCAGTCCACATCATGGAGCCAGCCTAGGCCACGCAACGCAACGCTGGCCGGACCTTGTTGCCTCTCAAATTCTCCCGGGGACCGGAAGCCTGCCACCGCGCCTGCTTCTGCCTGCCTCCCTTGACCCGGGAGTAGCGCCTGTTACGATCGTGGAAGAAGAGTATGTCCTATCAAGCGAACATATGGTGGCAGTGCGCCACTGGCGCAGGCGCCGGTCGGGCGGACGCGCAGACATGAACATGAGGGAACGCACCGTGGCGAACAATCTGGGACTCAGCATCGACCGCTCTTCTCCCGTACCCCTGTACCACCAGGTGGTCCAGGGCATCGAAGCGGCCATCTACAGCGGGGTGCTGGAACCCGGAAGCCGGCTGGAGAACGAAATCGACCTGGCCGCCCAGCTCAACCTGTCCCGGCCCACCATGCGCAAGGCCATGGACGAGCTGGTCCGCTCCGGACTCCTGGTCCGTAAACGCGGCGTGGGAACCCAGGTGGTCTCCAGCCAGGTGCGCCGTCCGCTCGAGCTTTCCAGCCTCTACGACGACCTCACCAACGACGGCAAGAAACCCACCACCGAAGTCCTGAGCTTCTCCCACGTTGAAGCCGACGACGCCACCCGGGCAACACTGCAGCTTCCGGCAGGCTCAAAGGTCTATCACTTCACCCGGCTCCGGAAGGTAGGCGGCAATCCGCTGGCCCTCATGGAGAACTGGGTTCGGGACGACATCGCGGAAATGGATGAGGCCATGCTCGCCGCTGAAGGTCTGTATTCGATCCTCCGGCGCGGCGGGGTCAACTTCCGCCTGGCCAACCAGCGCATCGGCGCCGTCAATGCCAACGACTACCAGGCCTCCATGCTGGACACGACGCCGGGATCCGCGCTGGTCACCATGGAACGTACTGCCGTCGACGACACCGGGCGGCGCGTGGAAACGGGCCACCACGTGTACCGCGCCGATTCCTACAGTTTTGAAATGACTCTCGTACAGCGATAATCCAAGGAGCCAACTCCATGACCAACTGGGTTTACCCCCTGGGCACCGCCGCTGACGGCAAATGGGACATTTCGATCGGAACCTCCGACTCCTCCCTCGCCGTGGACGGCTGGGCGCACACCGGCCTGAAGGTGGCCACGGTGCCGGCCGGTGCCGCCGTCGAACTCTCCGCCGCGGACGAGGAACGGATCGTGGTGCCCCTCAACGGGGCCTTCACCGTGACGGTTGACGGCACCGACTATCCCCTGGCGGGCCGGCCCTCGGTCTTCTCCGGGCCCAGCGACGTCCTTTATTCCGGCGCCGGACGCGCCGTGAGGATCAAATCCGCCGACGGCGGCAGGGTGGCAGTGGCCACGGCCCCCGCGAAAGCCTCCTACCCCACCCGGCTGGTCCATGCCGCGGAGACCCCCGTGGAACTGCGCGGCGCCGGCAACTGCTCGCGCCAGGTCCACAACTTCGGCACCCCGGCAGCGCTGGAGGCCGACCGGTTCATCGTCTGCGAGGTCCTCACCCCCGCAGGGAACTGGTCTTCCTACCCTCCCCACAAGCATGACGAGGAAAAGGACGGCGAGACCCAGCTCGAAGAGATCTACTACTTCGAAACCCAGGTGGCGTCCGGCTCCGCAGCGCCACCCGACGCCGACGCCATCGGGTACCAGCGCGTCTACGCCTCCGATGAGCGGCCCATCGATGTGTCGGCCGAGGTGCGCACCGGCGACGTGGTCCTGGTCCCCTACGGCTGGCACGGCCCGGCGATGGCCGCGCCCGGCTACGACCTCTACTACCTCAACGTCATGGCAGGTCCGGGCCCGGTGCGGGAATGGCTGATCAGCGACGATCCCCACCATGGCTGGGTGCGTCAGACCTGGGAGACCCAAAACATCGACCCGCGGCTTCCGTTCGGTGCCTAAGGAACCCCGCCGCCTAGCGGCTGGCCAGCTCCTCGACAGGCACCGGCACCTGGCCTTCAAGCTGCCGTTCCCGCTTGGCCGCGGCGGCGGCGAACGCCATGACGGCCAGGCCCGCAACGGTGATCACGGCGCCCGCCCAGATGGGTGAGGTGTAGCCGAGGCCGGCGGTGATGGTGACCCCTCCCAGCCAGGCGCCCAGGGCGTTGCCCACATTGAAGGCACCGATGTTGGCGCCGGAGGCCAGGGTGGGAGCCCCGGAGGCGTACTTCATCACGCGCATTTGCAGGCCCGGCACGGTGGCGAAGCCGAAGCCGCCCATCAGGACCAGCGACATGACCGCCAGGACAGGGCTGGAGGCCGTCAGAGCGAACACCACCATGACCACGGCCAGCGCGGCGAGCACCACCAGGAGCGTCCGGTCCACGTTGCGGTCTGCGGCTTTGCCGCCAAGGGTGTTCCCGGCGAAGAGGCCCGCCCCGAAGACAATGAGCAGCCATGGCACGGTGGAGGCCGCAAATCCGGACACCTCGGTGAGGGTGTACGCAATGTAGGTGAACGCGCCGAACATGCCGCCGAAGCCGAGGATGGTCACAAGGATGGAAAGCCACACCTGGCCGGAGCGGAAGGCCCGAAGCTCGGAGCGGAGGCTTCCCGCCTGCCCCGCTTCACGGGCCGGCTTGGGAACCAGGGCCAGGATGCCGGCGAGCGCAGCCACGCCAATGACCGTGATGGCCCAGAAGGTGGCACGCCAGCCGGCCGCCTGGCCCAGCAACGTCCCGAACGGCACGCCAAGGACGTTGGCCGCGGTCAGTCCCGTGAACATGAGCGCGATGGCGCCTGCCTTCTTGCTGGGCGGGACCATGCCGGCCGCCACCACTGCTCCGATGCCAAAGAAGGCGCCGTGCGAGAGGGCGGCAACAACGCGGCCCAGCATCATTGGCCAGTAACCGTCAGCAGTGGCGGAAAGCAGGTTTCCGGCAATGAACAGGACCAGCAGTGCGGCCAGTACGGGCTTGCGCTGGAATCGCGTCACGGCTGCCGTCAGGCCCAGCGCGCCCACCACCACGGAGAGTGCGTAGCCGGAGATGAACCAGCCGGCCTCCGCTTCGGTGACGCCAAAGTCGGTTGCCACCTGCGGGAGGAGGCCGGCGATGACGAATTCCGTGAGTCCTATGCCAAACCCGCCCAGGGCGAGTGCTATCAGGCCAACAGGCATGCGAATGCTCCTTTGAGCTGTACGTGTGGTTGTTCCGTGAAGTGGAAGGCGCCTAAGATAGTTGCAGGCGCGGTATTTATTGTTGCACATGCAAATATGCCGCGCAAGCAACAATCTCTACCCGCAGCTGCCGGAGGGCTCTCCCGCCGGGACAATTCGTAAAGGAGCAACCATGGGCATCAAGGACGACGCCGTCGAGGTCCGCGCCCAGGGCTGGCGCACCCTGGCGGCCCTGCATGGGCTGATCGAAGGCGAGCTGGAGCGCTCCCTCCAGGCAGAGTCGAAGCTCTCCGTGGTGGAGTACACAGTGCTGGACGCCCTCAGCCGGCAGGACGGCTGGCACATGCGGATGCAGCAGTTGGCGCGTGCCACGGCGCTCAGCCCCAGCGCCACCACCCGGCTGGTGAACCGGCTTGAGGACCGCGGCCTCCTGACCAGGATCCTGTGCGACGACGACCGCCGTGGAATTTATACGGAACTGACGCCCACCGGCCTGAGCCTCCTTGAGGAAGCACGGCCCGTCCACGATGCCACGCTTGAGCGGGCCCTCGGCCAGGCGATGACCATGCCGGAACTCGCACCGCTGGTTGACGCACTGCCCGGGCTGCATGCGCGCGCATAGGACAGCAACGCCCCTTTGAGGATCCTCATAGGGGCTTTGCAAGGAGCAGCGGGCGCTGGTCCGGTCCGGGAACCTTCGCCGCGGCGGCCCCGGCCTTGCTGCCGGCCACATTCTTGAAGTAGTGCTCCAGGTCCTCCAGGCTTTTGTCCTTGGTCTCGGGCACGTATTTGGCGGCAAAGGCGATTCCGGCAGGATCAGGGAGAAGAGGCCGATGAGCAGCAGCGCCGTCGTGGTTCCCACTCGGCCGGTGATCTTGCTGGATCACCGCGAGGCCCAGGCCCACCACGAAGATCCTGCGGAGCCACGGGATGCCCAGGTCCTTCCATGAACCCATTTTGGACTTGTAGTCCTCCGCGGCCATGGCCTTGACTTCCTCGAACTCCCTGCGGGCTTCCTCCTGCGACCGGATCCGCTGCAGCACGCTGAGCGTCTCGCCGAAGCTGCCGATGGAGGCCAGCCAGCGTGGACTCTCGGGCATGACGTTCATCCCGATCCACAGCGCGATGGCCGGCAGGGTGGCGATGACCAGCATCCAGCGCCAGATACCGTGCGATTCGCCGAAGGAGTTGCCCAGGTAGGCGTTGAAAATGAAGGCCAGCAACTGCCCGGTGACGATCATGAGTTCGTTCTGGGTGACGATCCGGCCGCGCCGGTCGCGCGGCGATATCTCGGCCAGGTAGACCGGAACGGTAACGGATGCCCCGCCCACGGCAAGCCCCAGGATAAACCGCGCGGCGATTAACACTTCGGTGTTCGGCGCGAAGGTGCAGCCCAGGGTGCCCAGCAGGAAGACGACTGCCAGGACCATGATCATCCCGCGCCTGCCGTTGCGGTCTGCCAGGCGGCCGCCGAACAGGGCGCCAAACGCGGCGCCGAACAACAGGGACGAGGTCACCAGGCCCTCGGTCAGCGGGGTGAGGCCCAGATCCTGCTGCATATAGGGCAGCGCGCCGTTGATTACGCCGGTGTCGTAGCCAAACAGCAGGCCGCCAAAGGTGGAGATGATCGTGGCGGTCCGCAGGGCGCGCTGGTGGTTGCCGGGCTGCTGTATGGTCGTTTTCCCCTCCGTCCCCTTCTCCTGTCCTACTTGTAGAGGTCGGGCTTCGCAGCCAGCTTCACGGCGACCTTTTCGCCGTTCTTCTGCGCCTCGACGCCTGCCTCGCAGCATGCCGCGGTGGCGTACCCGTCCCAGGCGGAGGGGCCACCGATTTCGCCCCTCAGTGCAGCGTCCACCCATGACTGGATTTCGACGTCGTACGCGGCGCCGAAACGCTCTTCGAAGCCTGGGGTGACGCTGCCGCCCCAGCGGCCGGAACTGCGGGTGTAGGGACCCTTGTCGCCGCCGATGCTGACGATGCCGTCCTCGAAGGAGGCCTGGGTGGCCACCTCGTAACCGAATTTGGCGTTGACGTAGATCTCGACGTCCGCCAGGACGCCGGACTCGGTCTCGATCAGGACGTGCTGGGGGTCGTGCTGGCCGTTGGGAGCATTGCGGGTGGGCTTGCCCAGCCGGACCTGGATGCTGGTGATTTCCTCGCCGGTGAAGAACCGGATGGCGTCGAATTCGTGGACCACGGAGTCATTGATGAGCATCTCGTTGGTGAAGCCCTCAGGGGTGTTGGGGTTGCGGTGCTGGTGGTGCAGCATCAGCAGTTCGCCCAGCTCATGGTTGCGGATGATGGAGCGGAGCGCTGCGTATTCGGCGTCGAAGCGGCGCATGAAGCCCACCTGGATGCGCTGGTGGCCCAGCGCCACTTCGGCTTCGACAATCTTCCAGGAGGATTCGGCGTCCGGGGTCAGCGGCTTTTCGCAGAGGATCGGAATGTCCCTGGCGATGGCCTTGAGCAGGATGTCCTGATGCAGGAAGCCCGGGGTGGCGATGAGAACGGCGTTGACGTCGCCGTTGTTGAGGGCTTCGTCAGCGTCGGCCAGGGCGACTGCGCCGGGGATGTCTTCGACGGCGGCCTCGGCGCGGGCGAGGTCGACGTCGACGACGGCGGCCACTTCGGCGCCATGGATCCGCTTGTTGAGGCGCTGGATGTGGTCGGCGCCCATGCGGCCGGCGCCGATGACGGCGACGCGGAGGGTTTCAGTCATTGTTTGGTCCTTTTGGCGTTAGCAGGAAGAGGTCAGTTGACGGCGGTGCGGGAGCCGCAGGTCAGCAGGTAGTTGCGGGTGCGCTTGGCGATCGGCATCGGGACGTCGAAGGCCACCGGGTACATGTCCTGTTCCACGATCCCGAAGATGGGGCGGTTCAGGGCTTCCACGGCCTCGATGACGGCGCGGAGGTCGGGCAGCCCGCTCGGCGGTTCGGTCATGACGCCGGCGAGGTTGGCCGCGGCCCATGTCATGTTTTCCTCGTTGACTCGCCTGAGGATGTCCGGATTGATCTGCTTCAAATGCAGGTAGCCGATGCGGTCAGGGTAGTTCTTGATGAGCTCCAGGCTGGAGGCGCCGCAGTATTCCGCGTGGCCGGTGTCCAGGCAGAGGTTCAGGTACTGCGGATCGGTAGCTCCCAGCAGCGTTTCGATGTCCTCCTGCGCGCCAACGTGGGAGTCAGCGTGGGAGTGGAACTGCTGCTTCAGGCCGAAGTCCTCCAGCAGGGTCTTGCCCAGGCGGTTGTGGCCGGCGAACAGGTCGCTCCAGGCCTTGTCGCTTAGCGTGCCGCCTTCCACGGCCTCGCCGGTGACGTCGTCGCGCCACATGGCCGGAATGACCACGATGTGCCCGCCGCCCATTGCCGCGGTGAGTTCGGCGACCTTGCGGGCCGGCTCCCAGGCGGTCTCCCACTGGTCCACGCCGCGGTGGAAGGCGGTGAACACGGTGCCGGCTGTGACTTTCAGGTCGCGCTGCTTGAGTTCCTCCGCCAGGCGGGCCGGGTCGGTGGGAAGGTAGCCGTACGGGCCAAGTTCGATCCACTTGTAGCCGGACTCGGCCACTTCGTCGAGGAAGCGTTCCCACGGGGTCTGCTTCGGATCGTCCGCAAACCAGACGCCCCAGGAGTCCGGCGCCGTGCCGATGATCAGCTTGTTCTCAGTCATGACAGCGTTGTCTCTCTGGGTGTTAGTTGGACGGGAAGTTGTAGGAGGCTTCGGAGGCGTGGTGGGTTTCGGGCCAGCGGGAGGTGACGACTTTGCCGCGGGTGTAGAAGGAGACGCCTTCGGGGCCGTAGATGTGTTTGTCGCCGAAGAGGGATGCTTTCCAGCCGCCGAAGGAGTGGTAGGCCACGGGGACCGGGAGGGGCACGTTGATGCCGATCATGCCGACGGTGACGGAGCGCTGGAACTTGCGGGCGGCGGCGCCGGAGGAGGTGAAGATGGCGGTGCCGTTGCCGTAGGGGTTGGCGTTGATCAGCTTGATGCCGTCTTCGAGGGTGTCGACGCGGACCACGACGAGGACGGGTCCGAAGATCTCTTCCGTGTAAGCCGTCATTTCGGTCTTGACGTGGTCGATCACGGTAGGCCCCACCCAGAAGCCGTCTTCGTGGCCCGGGACCACCAGGTCGCGGCCGTCCACCACCATGGCGGCGCCGGCGGCCTCGGCTTCGGTGACGATCCGTACGATGCGTTCCTTGGAGGCCGGGGTGATGACCGGGCCCATTTCGGCGTCGGGGGCGGTGCCGTTGTTGACCTTCACGGCCAGGGCGCGTTCTTCGACTTTCTTGACCAGCAGGTCGGCGGCGTCCCCGACGGCGACGGCGACGGAGATCGCCATGCAGCGTTCGCCGGCGGAGCCGAAGGCGGCGGCAGCGAGGTGGTCGGCGGCGTTGTCCAGGTCGGCGTCGGGCAGGATGATGGCGTGGTTCTTCGCCCCGCCCAGGGCCTGGACGCGCTTGCCGTGTTTGGTGGCGGTTTCGTGGACGTACTGCGCGATCGGGGTGGACCCGACGAAGGAGATGCCGTCCACGTCCGGGTGGGTCAGGAGCCCGTCGACGGTTTCCTTGTCGCCGTGCAGGACCTGGAACACGCCGTCGGGCAGGCCGGCTTCCTTCCAGAGCTTGGCCAGCAGCAGGGACGCGGAGGGGTCGCGCTCGGAGGGCTTGAGGATGAAGGCGTTGCCGGTGGCGATCGCCATCGGGGCCATCCACAGCGGCACCATGACCGGGAAGTTGAACGGGGTGATGCCGGCGACCACGCCGAGGGGCTCGCGGAAGTTGAACACGTCGATACCGGTGGAGACCTGGTCCGAGTAGTCGCCCTTGAGCAGGGTGGGGATGCCGCAGGCGTACTCGATGACTTCCAGGCCGCGGCCGATTTCGCCCTTGGCGTCGGAGAGGACCTTGCCGTGCTCGGTCGTGATTAGTTCAGCGAGGTCGTCCACGTGGGCGGCGACGAGTTCGCGGAACTTGAACAAGACGGCGGTGCGCTTGGCCAGGGAGATGTCACCCCAGCTGTCGGCAGCCTTCCGGGCGGCGGCGACGGCGGCGTCAAGGTCGGCGCGGTTGGCCAGGCGCAGCTCGCCGGTCACGGCCCCAGTGGCCGGGTTGTACACGGGGGTGGTGCGGTCGCCAGCGCCGGCGGTTTCGGCGCCGTTGATGAAGTGGTTGATCACGGTGGTCTGGGTATCGGTGGTCTGGGTGGTGGCAGTCATGGGGACTCTTCCTTGAGGGGGTGGTGTCTGGAGGAGGGTTAGCCGAGCAGTTTGCGCTGGCGGGACTTGTGGTCGACGTAGGTATGGAAGGCCTGCTTGGTGGAATCCAGTTCGGAGACCTGGGAGACGGGGACGTCCCACCAGGACTCGGAGGATGGTGCGTCCAGGAGCGGGTCGGACTCGACATGGATGAGGATGGGCCCGCTGCCCTCGGGGGCGGCCTTGGCGTCGCGGATGGCCTGTTCCAGTTCGGCGATGACTTTCTCGCCGGGTTCGATCCGGATGACCTTCACGCCCAGGGACTCGGCGTTCAGGGCAAGGTCCACCGGCAGGGTGTCCCCTTCGTCGAAGCTGTGCTGTTCTTCGTCCAGGGCCCGGTAGCGGGTGCCGAAGCGCTGCGAGCCCAGGGATTCGGACAGGGAGCCGATGGAGGCGTATCCATGGTTCTGGATCAGGACCACGATCAGTTTGATGCGTTCGGCGACGGCGGTGACCAGTTCGGTGTGCATCATCAGGTAGGAGCCATCCCCCACCATCACCACGACGTCCCGCTGCTCGCCGCCGCGCGCGGCTTCGGCCAGGGCTGCGCGCTTGACCCCGAGGCCTCCGGGGATTTCGTAGCCCATGCAGGAGTAGGCATATTCGACGTGGTAGCCGAACGGGTCCCGGACACGCCACATCTTGTGCAGGTCCCCGGGCAGGGACCCGGCCGCGCAAATCACCACATCCGCAGCGTCCATGGCCCGGTTGGCGGCGCCGATGATTTCGTTCTGTGCCGGCAGCGGGGTGTAGCGGGTGTCAAAGGCCTCGTCCACAGTGGCGTTCCAGCGCTTTTTCTCGGCGGCGACCTTCTGCTCCAGGTCGGCGCCTACCCGGTAGCCGCCCAGTGCTGCGTTGAGCTTGACGAGTGCCTTGCGGGCGTCGGCGACGATCGGCAGCGTGGTGCCGTGCTTGTAGGCGTCGATCGGGGCAACGTTGATGTTGATGAAGCGCACGTCCGGGTTCTGGAACGCTGTGCGTGACGCGGTGGTGAAGTCCTCGTAGCGGGTGCCGATGCCGATGATCAGGTCGGCGTCGGCAGCGATGGCGTTGGCCGCCGTCGTACCGGTGGAGCCGATGGCACCCAGGCTGAACTGGTGGTCCCACGGCAGGACGCCGACGCCGGCCTGGGTGTTGCCTACCGGGATGCCCGTCAGCTGGGCGAGCTTTGCGAGCTCGTCGTTGGCGTAGGCGTAGAGGACGCCGCCGCCGGCGATGATCAGCGGGCGCTTCGCGGCACGGATGGCCGCGGCGGCACGGGCGATGTCGTCGTCGTCCGCGTCGGGGCGGCGGATCCGCCACTCCCGCTCGGCCAGGAACTCCTCGGGGACATCGAACGCCTCGGCCTGGACATCCTGAGGCAGCGAGATGGTTACGGCGCCGGTCTCCGCCGGATCCGTCAGGACACGCAGGCCGTGGTGGAACGCGGAGAACAGCTGTTCCGGGCGGGTGACGCGGTCGAAGAACTTGGACAGTGGCCGGAAGGCGTCATTAACGGTGATGTCGTAGGCGTAGGGCTGTTCGAGCTGCTGCAGCACGGGGTCTGCCGCGCGGGTGGCGAACGTGTCGCTGGGCAGCAGCAGCACCGGCAGCCGGTTCGTCGTGGCCAAAGCGGCACCGGTCAGCAGGTTGGAGGACCCCGGGCCGATCGAGGTGCTGATGGCGAAGGTCTGGCGGCGGCGGGTATGCCGGGCATACCCCACGGCCTGGTGCGCCTGGGCCTGTTCGTTCCGGCCCTGGTAGTACGGCATGATGGCCGGGTCCAGCTGCTGGTACTGCTTCAGGGCCTGCCCCACACCGGCAACGTTACCGTGCCCGAAGATACCGAACGTGCCGGGGATGAGCCGCTCCCGGTAGTCCACACCGCCCACCTTGTCGACGGTGTATTGCTTGGACAGGTATTCGACGACGGCCTGGGCCACCGTCATCCTGCGCGTTCCTGTTGTGTCCATGGGGAGGCTACTCCGATACTTCCGTGGTGTGGTTCAGCAGTGAGGCGGCCGTGGCCACGGCACCGGCAACATCGCCGTCGGCCGGGTACAGGAGCGTCCGGCCAACAGTGAGGCCCTGGACGCCCGGGAGCGCCAGTGCCGCCTGCCAGGACGCAAAGACCTCGTCCTGGGACCCATCCGGGTCTCCGCCCAGCAGGACGGTGGGCATGGTGGTGGCGGCCATGACGCGTTCCATCTCCGCCACGACGGGAAGCTTCATCCAGGTGTAGGCGCTGGTGGAGCCCAGCCCCTCTGCGATGGCGATGGACTTGATCACGGCGTTGGTGGACAGATCGTTGCGGACGCGGCCGTTTTCCCGGACCGACAGGAACGGTTCCACCATGGCAATCAGCTTGCGCTCCGCCAGCGAATCGATGGCCTTCGCGGTCGCTTCCAGGGTGGCCACGGTGTCGGGGTCGCCCAGGCAGATGCGGGTGAGCATCTTGCCGCCGTCAGCACCCAGGGCCTCCAGAGCGGCGGCGGTGTGGCCGGTGAAGCGGTCATCGAACTCGTTGACCAGCCCGGAGAGGCCGCCGCGGTTCATGGAACCGAAGACCAGCTTGCCGTCCAGGGCGCCCAGCAGCAGCAGGTCGTCCATGATGTCCGGGGACGCCAGGACACCGTCGACGGCGGGGTTGGCCAGGGCGATCTGCAGCCGGTCCAGCAGCTGACGCCGGTCAGCCATGGCCACGGGGTCGCTGCCGACGGCAAGGGCGCCGCGGGCGGGGTGGTCGGCGGCGACGATGAAGTTCTGCCGCCCCGACTTCAGGCCGGGGTGGCGCCGGCGGGACTTGGCCGCCCGGGCCACGGCACCAGGGTCTTCCAGCCGTATAGTGCTCAGGTGCTCATAGCGGCGCGGATCGTCGTCCACAGCGTTGTTGGAAGCAAGAGAGGTGAGGGTCACAGTGCTGCTCCTTCGGGAATCGAGGCGCCCGGAACCGCGCGGCCGCGTTCGGCCAGCAGCGAGGTGACCTCCTCCGGCGTCGGCATGGCGTCGGCGCAGGAAAGGCGTGAGGCGACGATGGCGCCGGCGGCGTTGGCGTAGTCCAGGACCTGTGCCAGCGGCCAGCCGGAGAGGAGTCCGTGGCAGAAGGCGCCGCCAAAGGAGTCGCCGGCACCCAAGCCGTTGAGGGTTTCCACCGGGACGGGCGCGGAGACCACGCGTTCGGTGCGGGTCTTGGCCATCACGCCTTCCGCGCCAAGCTTGACGACGGCGATTTCCACGCCGGCAGCGAGCAGGCGGTCCGCCTGCTCATCGGGAGTCCCCTCGCCGACTGCCACGGCACATTCCTTGTCGTTGCCGATCGCGACCGTGACGTGCGGCAGGACCTTGGCAACCTCGGCCCGGGCCTCCTCCTCGGAAGCCCAGAACATCGGCCGGTAATCCAGGTCCAGGATGGTGAACTGGCCCTCAGCCAGCCCGGTCCGCGGCCGCGCCTCATGCGCGGCAATGTGCGCTGATCGCGAGGGCTCCTGGCACAGGCCGGTCACCGTGGACCAAAAGATCCCGGCCTCACGGATGGCGTCCAGGTCCAGCTCTTCAGCCTTGATCTGCAGGTCCGGCGCCGTGGGGAACCGGCCGTAGAAGTACAGCGGGAACTCGTCCGTGGCCGGCTTGATCGCGCAGAAGGTCACCGCCGTGGGCCAATCCTTCACCGGGGTAACAAAGGCGTCATCGACGTTGAACTTTTGCAGTTCGCGGTGCAGGTAGGCGCCGAACGGATCATCCCCGGTCCGGGTAATGACCCCGGTGCGGCGTCCGTGGCGGGCGGCGGCAACCGCGACGTTGGACGGTGAACCGCCAAGGTATTTGCCGAAGGAATCAACGTCCTCCAGGCCAACCCCGATGTCGTTCGGGTAGATATCAACGCTGATGCGCCCGATCGTAAGAAGCTCGTGGGTCACGGGAATCGTGGACCTTTCTGGTGTGGAACGCGGATCCTTCGAGGGGCAGGAGTTCCGGGACTGGCAGGCCGTGGCGTGGGCCACAGGCACTACTTTGCCTTAGATCCAATGTCCTGTCAAAGGTTTGTACTGACATACTTACAACTGAAGCTGCCGGGCGCCGCGGTCCCAATATTTCGGGTGCCGGAACTACTTTTTAGCGACGGCCAACTCTCCCGTGCGTACTGCGCGCAGCCGAAGTCGAAGGACCAGCCACCGGGCACTGTTTTCCACGTAACCGGAATCCCTGAAGACCCGGGTCTTGAATCGTCACCCTGGGACTCTTATGCTTAAACAACCTAAAGGTTGATAAACCTGGAGGTTGATTAGAAACGGGCAGGCAATGAACCCTGAAAGTGCGGCATTGGACTCGGCCTTCATGGCCCTGGCAGATCCCGTGCGGAGAAGCATCATCGCCCGGCTCAGCCGGGGCCCGGCAACAGTGAACGAATTGGCAGAACCGTTCGAGATCTCCAAGCAGGCGGTCTCGAAACACATCCAGGTACTCGAGCAGGCCGCGCTGGTGACCCGAAGCAGGGATGCACAGCGCAGGCCCGTCCACCTGAACCCGGCGCGGCTCGAGGAGCTGACCGCCTGGATTGACCGGTACCGGTTGGTCCGCGAAGGCCAGTTCCGCAGCCTCGACGCCGTTCTTAGGTCAAACGCTGCGGACAGCGGCGAAAAATCCTCCAAGGAGTCATGATGAGCAATTCCCTGAAACTCAGCGTTCCTGAGGGCGTCCCCTTCATCGATTACGAGCGCGAGTTTGATTTCCCGGTGGCGGACGTGTTCCGCGCCCACAAAGAACCGGACCTGATTGTCCAGTGGCTGGGCCCGCGGGGCTTGAAAATGGAGATCGACCACTACGATTTCCGCACCGGCGGCAGCTACCGCTACCTGCACACAGGACCGGACGGTGTGGCCTACGAGTTCAAGGGCATCTTCCACACCGTCCGGGACAACGAATTCGCCATCCAGACCTTTGAGTTCGGCGGATACCCGGATGTGGTCAGCCTGGACTTCATGACGTTTGAGGACCTGGGCAACGGAAGGACCCGGTTGCGGGGCCACTCCGTCTACCCAAGCCAGGAGGCGCGCGACGGCATGGCCCAGTCCGGGATGGAGGGCGGCCTGAGCGAGGGCTACGAGCGGCTGGAGGAATTGCTGGCCGGGGCGCGGGTCTGAGCCAGGGCGAGGGCTTCGTCCAGCACGCGGCCAAGGTTGGCGGCGTCGTGCGCAAAACGGCCCAGGAAGAGTCCGTCCGCTGCGGGAAGCTGCGGCAGCAGCCCTGGCCCGGCACTGCCGCCATAAATCAGGGGGCAGTCCGGGCCCAGTGCGGCCCGGAGCAGGGTCAACACGGAGTTGATGTGCTGCGGCGGGGCGGGTGCAGGAGCACCGATAGCCCATACGGGTTCATAGGCCAGGACCAGGCAGCTTAGGAGGCTGGCGTCACCGCCAGTAGCGGCGTGGACCTGCCGCACGCAAAAGTCGGCGGCAGCACCGGCGTCGAGCCTGTCCGGCTCACCGATGCAAAGCAGCGGGGTAAGGGAACTGTCGACGGCGGCACGCACCTTGCGTGCCACCACGGCGTCGTCCTCGGCGAACAGGCTGCGGCGTTCCGCGTGGCCGATCTCGACGAGCTGGACGCCCAGTTCGGCCAGCATGCCGGGGCTGACTTCCCCGGTGAGGGGCCCGTCCCCCCAGGCGCAGTTCTGGGCGCCGAGCAGGACGGGTGAGCCGGCCAGGATCCGTGTGGCCGGCTCCAGGACGGGGAAGGAAGGGATGACGAAGACCCGGACCGGTGCGTCCTTGGCGGAATGCGCACCCAGCCCGGGCCTTTCGTCCACAACGGAGCGCACCTCCGACAGCCAGCGCAGGCTTGCCTGGTAACCCAGGTACATTTTGGTGCTGACGCCGATGTGGACGGTGCCGTTGCCTGTGCTGCTGCCGGAGGTGCGCATGAAGTTCCTTGCGATGTGTTGTGACGGGCTCAGTCGAGCAGGTCGTCGGCCTTGTTCTTGAACCGCTTGGTGGCGTACATCATTGCGGCGGCCACGAAGGGCAGGACGCCCAGGGCGTACACACCCATGGATCCGGTGGGCGAGTGCGTGGCCTCGTTGACGGCGGTCCGCAGGATCGGGGCCACAAAGCCGCCCAGGTTGCCCAGCGAGTTGATCAGGCCGATGCCGGCCGCTGCTGCGGATCCGGCGAGGAACGCGGTTGGGTAGGACCAGACCACCGGACCGACGGCGAGGAAGCTGCAGACTGCCAGGGTTATGAAGATCATGCCCAGGACCGGCTGGTGGTTGGTTCCCGCCCAGGCCGAGCCGAAGATGCACAGGCCGGTGGAGAGAAACAGGATGGTGCCGAACTTCCGCCGCTTGGCAACGGTGTTAGCCGCCCGGCCTATGAAGTAGCAGGAGAAGATGCCGAAGAACCACGGGACCGCGATCAGCAGGCCGACGGCGAGGCCCACTTTCTGCCCGGTCAGGGACGACACCTGCTGCGGCAGGAAGAACGTCACGCCGTAGACGGCGATCTGCAGGCAGAAGTAGATGGCGGTGAAGTACCAAACCCGGCCGTTGCGCATGGCGGCGAGGATGCCGCGGGGGCCGGTCTGGTCCTTGATGTTGTCCTCCAGTGCCATGACTTCCTTGAGCGCGTACTTCTCCTCCCGGCTGAGGAACTTGGCCTTTTCAGGACCGTTGATCAGGAAGAAGAAGGCGGCGATGCCGGCCAGGACTGCGAGCAGGCCCTCGACGAAGAACATGACCTGCCAGCCGCGCAGGCCCGGCACCTGGTCGCCGATGTTGATCAGCCAGCCGGAGAGGGGGTTGCCGATCATCTGGGAGAACGGCTGGGCCAGGTAGAAGATGGCGAACATCTGGACGCGCACCTTGTTGGGGAACCATTCGGCCAGGTACATGATCACGCCGGGGAACAGGCCGGCCTCGGTCACGCCGAGGAGGAAACGCAGGATCACGAACGAGGTCTCGCCCTGGACGAAGGCGAAGCACGCCGAAACGATACCCCAGGTGATGGCGATGCGCGCCAGCCAGATCTTGGCGCCGACCTTCTTGAGCAGCAGGTTGCTGGGGATCTCGAAGATCGCGTAGCCAATGAAGAAGATGCCGGCGCCCAGGGCGAAGGCTGCGGCGGACACTCCTTTGTCCGCCCCGAGGGCCGCCTCGGCAAAGCCGACGTTGGTGCGGTCCAGGAACGAAACGACGTACAGGATGACCAGCATCGGCATGAGCCGGCGGGCCGCCTTGAAGATCGCGGACTTCAGGACCGGACGGGCCAGAAGTTCCTTGGATGTTGCGGTGGTTTCGGACACAACACTCTCCTTCGAGTGGTGACGTGGTGGTTTCCGCGGGCCGGCGGCCCGCATGTTGGTGGTGGCTCCGGTCTTCTTGATGCGAAGGGAAACGGAGCCCGTCAGTGCATGTACAGTCCGCCGTCGACGTTCAGCGTCTGGCCGGAGATATACCCGGCGTCCTCGCCAATCAGGAAATGGATGGCGGCAGCGATGTCGCGCGTGTTGCCCACGCGGTTCACCACCAGGTCCTTGACCAGCTCGTCCTTGCGTTCCTCGCTCAGGGTGCCGCCCATGATGTCGGTGTCGATCGGCCCGGGCGAGATGGCGTTGACAGTGATGTCGTACTCCCCCAGTTCACGGGCGGTGGCGCGGGTCAGGCCGATGACGCCGGCCTTGGCCACGGAGTACGGGGTCTTGCTGAAGGTTCCGCCACCGCGCTGGGCGGAGACGGAGGAAATGTTCACAATCCGGCCCAGCTGGTTCTTGACCATCGATTCGGCGGCACGGCGGGTGGCGTAGTGGACGCCGTTCAAGTTGATGCTGAGTACCCGGTCCCATTCGGCGGCGTCCAGTTCCAGGTACGGCACCGGGGAGCTGACGCCCGCGATGTTGGCCAGGGCCACCAGCTGCGGAAGTTCGGCCTCGATCTCGTCGATGGCCGCCCGGACCGACGCTTCGTTGCTGACGTCTGCGCCTGCTCCGTGGGCCTTGATTCCGTACTTTTCGGCCAGCTCCTTGGCCACGGCCTTGGTGGCGGCGTCATCGATGTCGATCACGCCGATGTTCCAGCCGCGCTCTGCCAGGTAGTCTGCGGTGGCCCGGCCGATGCCGCGTTCGGAGACAGCGCCGGTAACGATCACCGTGCGGTCTGTGGGAAATGCTGTCATGGAGGTGTTCCTTCGGATCAGGAAAGCGGGGCAGGGCCCAGCTCTTCGATGAGCTTCTGCATGGCGACGTACGCCTTGTTCCGGTAGGCAACCAGGGCTGCGGTCCGGTCTGCGGGGACGTCAAGGAAGCCGGAACCGGTCTTGGTGCCCAGCTGGCCGGCGTCGACCTTTTCCTGCAGGATCTTGGGGGTGGCGAACCGCTCCGGGAACCCGGTCTGGAGGGACTTGTAGCAGAACGCATATACGTCCAGGCCCGCCATGTCGGCAATCGCAAACGGCCCGAAGAACGGCAGCCGGAAGCCGAAGGTGGTGCGCACCAGGGTGTCCACGTCCTCCGCGGTGGCGATGCCTTCCTCCACCACTTGGGCTGCCTCGTGGAACAGGGCGTACTGGAGCCGGTTGAGCACGAAGCCGGTCACGTCCTTGACGGTGGCTGTTTCCTTGCCGGTCTCCCCCACGATGCTGCGGGCCGCCTGGATGGTGGCCTCGGAGGTGCCCTCGTGCGGGATGACTTCCACGCCGGGAATGAATGGTGCCGGGTTGGAGAAGTGGACGCCCAGGAAGCGCTCCGGGTTGTCCACCACCTCGGCCAGCTTGGCGATGGAAATGGTGGAGGTGTTGGAACCAATGATGGCCTCGGGGCGGGCGGCGGCGCTGATCCTGCCCAGGGTGGCGTGCTTGATCTCCAGGATTTCCGGCACTGCCTCCTCGATGTACTCGGCGCCGGCCACGGCTTCTTCGATGTCCTTGGCTGCCCAGAGGTTTTCCTTGAGCAGGTCGGTGGCGTTGTCCGGGAACAGGCCGGCGGCGACGAACTCGTCGGACTCCTTCAGGAGCCGCTCGTAGTTGCTTTGCGCGATTTCAGCGGAGACGTCGGCGAGTGCCACGCGGGCTCCTGCGAGTGCCAGGACCTGGGCGATCCCGCCGCCCATATAGCCTGAGCCGACGACGGCGATGTTGCGGTTGCTCATTTGTCTTCAAGTCCTTCCGACGCGTCCTCGTAGGAGGAGATTGCGTCTACTTTGGCCGCGGATGCGGAGTTTTCATCGAAGCGGTGGTCAAGCCACTCGCCCACCAGTTTCTTGGCCAGTTCCAGGCCGATGACGCGCTGGCCCATGGTCAGCACCTGGGCGTTGTTGGACAGCACGGAACGCTCCACGGAGTAGCTGTCGTGTGCGGTGACGGCCCGGATGCCGGGAACCTTGTTGGCCGAGATGGCCACGCCGAGGCCGGTTCCGCAGATCAGCAGGGCACGGTCCGCCTCTCCGGCTGCGACCTTGCGGGCTGCGGCGACGGCAAGGTGCGGATAGGCAGTAGCGTCGTCGGCGCCCACGCCCACGTCCTCCACCGAGGCGACCCGGGGGTCTGCCTCCAGCATCTCGCGCAGCGCGTTCTTGTATTCGACGCCGGCTTCGTCATTGCCGACGACGATGCGCCAGCCTTGCTGGGCGTGTTCGGTCATGCGATTCTCCTTAGTGGCTTTCGATGGTGGCGGCGTACTCGGCCACCCTGCGGGCAATGAGGCCGAACGAAACGGCGCCGGGATCCGGGTGGCCCAGGCTCTTCTCGGCCAACGGGCGCGCCCGGCCTTTCCTGGGGCTGAGTCCGGCAGTCGCGTCAGCGGCCTCGGCGGCGGCCTCCGCTGCCGCACGAAGGCTGCCGGCCAGGCTGCCGCCGTCGTCAATTGCTTTGGTGAAGGTCTCGGCGAACGGAAGGAGCGCGTCCACCATGGTCTTGTCTCCCGCCTCGGCCTTGCCCAAGGTGACAATGGCGTCGCGGAGGGCATTGACGGCCGCCGCTGCGTCGGCCGCGGTGTAGGCGTCCTTGCTGCCCAGGGTCCTGCCGACGGCGGTGACCGCCGCGCCCCAAAGGGCCCCGGAGGTACCGCCGGCACGCTCGGCCCACTGCTCCCCCGCCGCCGCGAGCACTTCCTCCAGGCCGGCACCGCCGGCATGGGACTTCTCCGCGGCGGCAACGGCAGCATCCACTCCGCGGCGCATTCCGATGCCGTGGTCGCCGTCCCCGGCGATGGCATCCAGCTTCCCGAGTGCCTCCTCGTGTTCGACGACGACGGACCGGGCTTCCTTCAACACTCCCACCGCCGTGGCAGCCAGCGCGGTGGACGCCGGCGTGGCTGCCAGCCCCGGCGTCGTGGCCGCCTCGGCCAGGGACTCGACGGCCCGGGCCCGGCGCGGGGCCAGGTTGCCCTTGCGGAAGGCGGGGGTGTCAGCCGGCGCGGCCCAGAACTTCTCCAGTTCCGCATCCAGCCAGAACAGCGTCAATGACAGGCCGGACATGTCCAGGCTGGTCACCAGTTCACCGCACTCCGGCTCAACGATCTCGAGTCCGGCAGCGGTGAGCAGGGCCTCGATCTTGCCGAACAACAGGAAGAGTTCGTCGTACTTGACTGTTCCCAGTCCGTTGAGGATGGGCACTACCCGGTGGCCTGCGGTTTCCGGCTTGTCCTTCAAAAGCCCGTCCACCAGCAGCTTGGCCAGTTCACTGGCACTGGGCAGGGGCAGGTCTGAAATCCCCGGTTCGCCGTGAATGCCCAGTCCCACGGACATCATGCCTTCCGGCACGGTGAAGAGGGGCTCGGATGCTCCGGGGAGGGTGCAGCCGGCGAACGCCACGCCCAGCGAACGGGTGTGGTGGTTGGCCTTCATGGCAAGCCGCTCCACCTCATCCAGGTCCAGCCCGGCCTCTGCCGCCGCGCCGGCAACCTTGAAGACCGTCAGGTCGCCGGCGATGCCGCGGCGCTTGCCGATCTCCTCGAGGGGCGCGCTGGCGATGTCGTCAGTCACCAGGACGGTGCGGGTTTCGATGCCCTCAGCGTTCAGCTTCTCCTGGGCCTGGCCGAAGTGGAGCACATCGCCGGCGTAGTTGCCGTAGCTCAGGAGGACGCCGCCGCCGGTCTGGGATGCCTTGGCCACGCGGTACACCTGCCCGGCGGAGGGGGAAGCGAACATGTTGCCGCAGGCGCTTCCGGCGGCGAGCCCTGCCCCCACCAGGCCGGCGAAGGCGGGGTAATGGCCGGAACCGCCGCCAATGACCACTGCCACCTGGCCCTCTGGTGTTTCGGTGGAACGGACAACGCCGCCGTCGACTCGCGCCACATACTTGCGGTTGGCGGCCACGAAACCGTCGAGGGCGTCGTCTGCGAACTGCGCTGGATCGTCAAATATCTTTGTCATGATTCCTCGTTGAACCGGTTGGATCGGTTGGGAAGCCTGCCGTGGCTTAGCGTGCGGGGACAGCCGCCGGGGCCTGCCGGCCCTGCGCTACCATGCTGGTGCCCAGGGTGTAGCCATCGCGCTTGGGCAGGACCTGGCGGCGCAGGTAGTCCTGGTTGGCGGCGGTGACGCTCAGGCCGTCGCCGCCGTAGTGCTCGGTGCAGATGATGCCCTGGAAGCCCACCGAGATGGCGAACTGGAAGGCCTCGCGGTAGCTGATGAGGCCGGATTCCATGGGCGCCGGCATGGCGACGTAGTGGTTCCGGGCCTGGTCCTCGTCGCGGATGTAGTTCTTGACGTGCCAGTAGTTGGAGTAGGGCAGCGTCTTGTGCACCAGTTCGCGCCAGTCTTCGATGGGGCGGTGCAGGCGGATCAGGTTGCCCAGGTCGGGGTTCAGTCCAACGTTGGGCAGGTCGACGTCCTGGACGAGCTGCACGGAGGAGTCAGCAGTGCCGAGGTACGTGTCCTCGTACATCTCCAGGGACACCAGGAGGCCGAGTTCAGCGGCGTGCTTGCCGACCTCCCGGATGCGGGTGACGGCGTTGTTCCAGGTTTCCTTGTCCGCTACCGGGTCCTTGTGGCCTTCAACGGTCCAGAACCAGAGCTGTTTCTGCTGCTCCGGGGTGATGGCCTGGTGCAGGCCGATGGAGACGACCTCGCAACCGAGCTGCGCAGCGGCGTCGATGGTCCGGTGGGTGTAGGCCAGGTTTTCCTCCCACTTGCCTTCCTCAATCACGCTGCGGCGGATGGCGGAGATGGAGGGAAGCCCGAGGCCGGCGGCACTGGCCGCGGCCTTCAGTTCGTCCAGACGGGCGCTTGAGAGATCGCCCGGGCGCACCCAGCTGTCGGTGAGGTCGGCGTTGCTGAAGCCGGCGTCTGCGACTTCTTCGAAGACCTGTTGCCAGTCGCTGGCGGGGGCCTCCTGGGCGGTGGTCCCGTCCGGCCTTGTTCCCGGGAACTGCAGCAGGGCAGCAGCGATGGGCCAGTTTTCAGCGGTGTACGGCATTGTCACTCCAAATTTAGAATCGCATTTCCTATAGGATCTACGCTATTCGAGGCCCTGTCAAGGGCCTCTCTGTTCCTCCCGGGCGGAGGTTAGTGAAAAAGTCGGGCCATATTGGGCCCATGGACGTGCGTGCTAGCTGCGCACTTCGCTGTCGTGCTGCGAGCGCTGCTTGACGCCTTCGATGTGGTCGATCATTTTCTGCCGGGCAAGATCGGCGTCGCCGGTCTCGAAGGCTTTGAGGATCTCGGTGTGCTCGGCAATGGCGTAGTCGGCATCGGTCACGCCCAGGCCGCCAAAAAAGCGGAAGCGCTGCACCTGCCCGCCCAGGGCGTTATATGCGGACAGCAGGAACTGGTTGTCAGCGGACTCGGCGATGAGCCGGTGGAACCGTTCATCGGCTTCCCAGTAGGCGCGGAACTCCGTGAAGGATGGCCCGCGCGGGGCTGCCTTGAGGTCCTCGATGGCCTGCTCCAGCTGCCCGGTCAGTTCCGGGTCAGCATGCTTGCAGGCCATGAAGGCATTGGCCGGTTCGATCACCAGGCGGGCGTCCATCAGGTCGGCCAGTTCTTCCGGGGAGAACAGCGGTGCCACACGGTAGCCGCGCAGGGCCATCCTCCGCACCATCCCGGTCGCTTCCAGCCGGGCGAGCGCTTCGCGCACCGGCGTCGGGGAAACGTCCAGCTCCCTGGCCATCCCGTCGATGCTGACCGGGGTTCCCGCCTCCAGCCGGCCGTCCATCAGGGCAACAAGAAGCGCTTCGTAAACGTGGTCGGCGAGGACCTGCCTGCTCACGCCGCCGGAGGCCTGGTTCTTGGTTGCCATGTAGAAATCCTATAGCCGGAAAATGTGCGGGAGCGCGTGGGATGGGGTGTCCCCGGACACGTCCCGCTGGTGCCGTACGGCCGGCAGGCAGCACTGCACCAGCGGAAACCGGTGGTCAGGAAACCTGCAGGCCGCCGTTGATGTCGTAGGTGGCGGCAGTAATGTAGCCGGCGTCCTCGCTGAGCAGGAATGCGATCAGCGCCGCCACTTCCTCCCGGGTTCCCACCCGACCCATCATGATGCCCTCGGACATCTGGGCCTTGCGCTCGTCCGTCAACGTTCCGCCCATGATGTCAGTGTCGATCGGACCGGGGGCGATGGCGTTCACGGTGATGTTGTGTTCACCCACTTCACGGGCCAGCGCACGGGTGAAACCGAGGATGCCGGCTTTCGAGGCGCTGTAGGCCACCTTGGAGTAGGTGCCGCCGCCACGCTGGGCCGAGATGGAGGAGATGCTGACGATCCTCCCGAGTTCGCGCTCGATCATGCCCCTGAGGACCCGCTGGGAAACAAGGAAGGTGCCGCGCATGTTGATGGCGAAGACCTTGTCCCATTCCGCCACCGTGGTCTCCATGAAGGGGGTGGGTGAGCTGATTCCGGCCAGGTTGACCAGTCCGACGATGGGCGGAAGCGCCTCCTCAATTTCCGTGATGGCGCGGTCAACCGATGCCTCGTCGGAGACGTCGGCGCCCACGCCGATGGCCTTGACGGCACGGCTGGAGCCGATTTCGGCAGCCGCGGCCTTCGCGTCTTCGGCATTGATGTCCAGGATGGCGATGGACCAGCCCTCGCTGGCCAGCCGGTCACCGGTTGCCCGGCCAATGCCGCGGGCAGATGCTGCCCCGGTGAGGACAGCGGTGCGCTCTGCGGGGAAGGTGTGCTGTGTAGTCATTGATGCGTCCTAGTGGGTTTCGGCGGCAGGAACTGTGACCCCGGGGGCGGAGACACCCTCCGGCCGCTTGCGTGCGTAAAGGTAGGTGGCGGCGGCGGTCACGGCGAGGCAGGCGGCCAGGAAGACCAGCCCGCTCTGGCTGTTTCCGGTGGCGTCCTTGAGGATGCCCACGATGTAGGGCGCCACGAAGCCGCCCAGGTTGCCAAGGGAGTTGACCATGGCGAGGCCGGCGGCGGCTGCAGCACCGGTGAGGGCTGCGGAGGGCATGGCAAGGAACGGCGCGATGGCGGAGTAGATGCCCATGGCCGCGAGGGTCAGGAACACCATGGCGAGCACGGCATTGACCGGCAGCAGGTAGCCTGCGCCCAGGAGGCCGACGGCGGCGAGCACCATGCTCATGCTGGCATGCCATACCCGGTTGCCGGTGCGGTCTGAGCGCTTGCTCCAGAAGTAGACGAAGACGGCAGCGATGGCGTACGGGATGAAGACGATGAAGCCCACCTGGGTCGAGTCGAACTTGCCCAGCGCCTTGACGATGGTGGGCAGCCAGAGGCCCAGGCCGTAGATGCCGCATACCAGGCCGAAGTACAGGGCCGAGTATGCGATGGTGCGGGGGTCCTTCAATCCGGCAAGGAAGTTGTGGTTGCCGGACTTCTGCTTGTGGGCCAGTTCGGCGCTCATGGTGTTGGAGAGCCACTCACGCTCTTCCGGCTTGAGCCACTTGGCGTGTTCGGGCCGGTCCGTCATGACGAAGGGGGTGATGATGCCCAACAGGATGGCGGGAATGCCTTCCAGGATGTAGAGCCACTGCCAGCCGTGCAGGCCTGCCACGCCCTCCAGGTTCAGGAGCATGCCGGACACCGGGGCGCCGAGGGCGTTGGAGATGGGCTGGGCCAGGATGAAGATGCCCAGCACCGTCACGCGCTGCGCCGCGGGGAACCACAGGGTCAGGTAGAAGAGGATGGCCGGGAAGAAGCCTGCCTCGGCGGCTCCGAGGAGGAAGCGGATGATGTAGAACGTCGCTTCACCGTTCACCAGGAACATGGCGGTGGCAAAGATGCCCCAGCTGATGAGGATGCGGGCGATCCACTTGCGGGCGCCATAGCGGTACATGCCGCCGTTCGACGGGATCTCAAGCAGTGCGTAGCCGAGGAAGAAGATGCCGGCGCCCAGGCCGTAAGCGGCCTCGGTCAGTCCGATGTCCCCCTGCATGCCGAGCTTGGCGAAACCAACGTTGTTCCGGTCCAGGTAGGCAATGAAGTACAGGAGGACGATCAGGGGCATGAGCCTCCGACGAACCTTGCGGAGGGTGGTCTCGCCCAACTCGCTGAGAGCGGGGGCAGCAGCACGGGAGGTCATCGCAGGCCTCCCAGGGTGGTGTGGGGACCCTCGAAAAGGGAATGCGCGCGCATGACGACTCCTTTGGCTGGCGGCATTTTTTGGGGGTGATATCAGATGTCTGATGTCTGTAGGAGATTCTAATCACAGGGGACGGGAGCGTCAACACGGCTGCGGACGCGGCCTGGTGGGGATGCCGCTGACAGGGAATACCCCGATGGGACGGGCCCGGACAGGCGGCTAGCGGGCCGCGGCTCCGCTGCGGCTGGACACGGCAAGGTAGTGCTCGTAATCCTCGAAAGTCTGGGTGATATGTGCATCCATGGTGGAGCGGGCGGTGGCCGGGTCTCCGGCGGCGATGGCGGCCAGGACCATCTTGTGGTGGTGGATGGCGTGCCGCTGCACGTCGGGGAACGCCGAGGTTTCGCGCCGCATGGCGTAGAGCAGGGTGGACAGCTGGCCCAGCAGGGCCGGCACGAACGGGTTGCCGGACGCGCGCAGAACGGTGTCGTGGAAGGCGATGTCTGCCACGGTCAGCGCGTCCACGTCGCCGGCATGGTGGGCCGCTTCCATCTGCTCCACGCTGTCCTGCAGCGCGGCGAGGTCAGCCGGCCGGTGCCGGGAGGCAGCGAGTTCGGCCGCGCCGGTCTCCACCATGCGGCGGACCTCGAGCAAACGGAGTGCCACCTGGTCCGAGGCCACTCCCCTGGAGGCTGCGCGCATGATGGCGTCCAGTCCGGTCCAGCGCTCGGGCGGGTTGACGAAGGTGCCCAGGCCGCGCCGGACGTACACCACGTCCTGCGCTTTCAATACCTTCATGGCCTCGCGGGCCGTCAGCCTGCTGACACCGGACTCCTTGGCGATATCCGCTTCAGGCGGCAGGGCGTCGTCGGCCTTGATCTCTCCGCTGAGGATGTGCTCAAGGACTTTGTCGACGACGGCGTCGACCAGGGTCGGTCGCTTCTCTGCCATCCGTCATCCCCTGCCTGCGCGCGCAAGGCGCCCTGATTTTCCTTCCTCAACATTACTCGACGCACTCGGCCGCGCGCTGCCCGCCGTCGTCGTGCGTCAAACAGTCAGGTTGGTTAAACAGCAAACGCGGGGCCGCCCTGCCGGTCCCCAAAGGGGAACCGGGCCGGGTGGCCCCGCGTTGTGCAGGACTGCTAGAGGGCTGCGTAGACCTCACGGAGCAGCTTGGCGGTCTCGGACGGCGTCTTGCCGACCTTGACACCGGCAGCCTCGAGGGCTTCCTTCTTGGCCTGGGCGGTACCGGCGGAACCGGAGACGATGGCACCTGCGTGGCCCATGGTCTTGCCTTCGGGCGCGGTGAAGCCGGCCACATAGCCGACGACCGGCTTGGTGACGTTGGCCTTGATGAAGTCGGCTGCGCGCTCTTCGGCGTCGCCGCCGATTTCGCCGATCATCACGATGGCCTTGGTCTCGGGGTCAGCCTCGAACGCGGCCAGGGCGTCGATGTGCGTGGTGCCGATGATGGGGTCGCCGCCGATGCCGATGGCGGTGGAGAAGCCCAGGTCGCGCAGTTCGTACATCATCTGGTAGGTCAGGGTACCCGACTTGGAAACCAGGCCGATGGGGCCCTTGCCGGTGATGTTGGCCGGGGTGATGCCAACCAGCGCTTCGCCGGGGGTGATGATGCCGGGGCAGTTCGGGCCGATGATGCGGGTGACCTGGTTGCCGTCGGCATCCACCTTGGACTGGGCCAGGGCCCAGAATTCGGCGGAGTCCTGGACGGGGACGCCTTCGGTGATGACCACGACCAGGCCGATGCCGGCCTCGATGGCTTCCACAACGGCGTTCTTGGTGAATGCCGGCGGCACGAAGACGATGGAGACGTCGGCGCCGGTTTCCGCCATGGCTTCCTTGACGGTGCCGTAGACGTTGATTTCCTTGTCGCCGTGCAGGACCGTGGTGCCGGCCTTGCGGGCGTTGACGCCGCCGACGATGTTGGTGCCCGCCTTAAGCATCAGCGCGGTGTGCTTGGTGCCTTCGCCGCCGGTGATGCCCTGGACGATGACCTTGGAGTCCTTGTTCAGATAGATAGACATGGTGCGTCCCTTTACTTAGCTGCGTTGGCGAGCTCGGCGGCCTTGTCGGCGCCCTCGTCCATGGTGGCGGCCAGGGTTACCAGCGGGTGGTTGGCCTCGGTGAGGATGCGGCGGCCTTCCTCGACGTTGTTGCCGTCAAGGCGGACTACCAGCGGCTTGTTGGCGGAGTGGCCCAGCTCGGCCAGCGCGCCAACGATGCCCTTGGCGACGGCGTCGCACGCGGTGATGCCACCGAAGACGTTGACGAACACGGACTTGACCTGCTCGTCACCCAGGATGACGTCCAGGCCTGCGGCCATGACCTCTGCGGAGGCTCCGCCGCCGATGTCCAGGAAGTTGGCGGGCTTGACGTTGCCGTGGTTCTCGCCGGCGTAGGCCACGACGTCGAGGGTGGACATGACCAGGCCGGCGCCGTTGCCGATGATGCCTACTTCGCCGTCGAGCTTGACGTAGTTGAGGTCCTGCGCCTTTGCCTTGGCCTCAAGCGGGTCCGCTGCGTCCTTGTCCTCGAGCTGCGCGTGCTTCGGGTGGCGGAAGTCGGCGTTCTCGTCGAGGGAAACCTTGCCATCGAGGGCCAGGATGTCACCGTTGCCGGTCTTGACCAGCGGGTTGACCTCCACCAGGGTGGCGTCTTCCTTCTTGAAGACGTCCCAGAGCTTCAGGATGACGCCTGCCACCTGGCCGCGGAGTTCCTCGGCGAAGCCTGCAGCTGCGACGATCTCGTCCGCCTTGGCCTGGTCGATGCCCACGGCGGGGTCGATGGCAATCTTGGCCAGCGCTTCGGGGCGTTCGACGGCGAGCTGTTCGATTTCCATGCCGCCCTCAACCGAGCACATGGCCAGGTAGTTGCGGTTGGCCCGGTCCAGCAGGACGGAGAAGTAGTATTCCTCGGCGATGTCCGCACCCTGGGCAATCATCACCTTGTTAACGGTGTGGCCCTTGATGTCCATGCCCAGGATGTTGGTGGCGTGCTCAAACGCTTCGTCGGCGGACTTTGCCACCTTGACGCCGCCGGCCTTGCCGCGGCCGCCTACCTTGACCTGTGCCTTGACAACGGTTACGCCGCCGATCTTCTCGGCGGCTGCCTTTGCTTCTTCTGGGGTGTACGCCACGATGCCGGCAAGCACGGGTACACCGTGCGCCTCGAACATATCGCGCGCCTGGTATTCAAACAGGTCCACGGTTTAGTGTCCTTCTACGTCGAAGTAGTTTCTGTACAGTCGGACACCATCCGAAAAGACGATGACCGGGCTGCGGATTGCACGCACCGGCGGCCTGTCTGGAAACGAGCCACGCGGCGTAATGCTCCATGGGGAACTCTAGTCCTTTGGAGGGACCGGGCCGTCCCAGACTACCTCTTATGTGAGTAAGCACACTATTCTATGGAGCGTAGAAAAACCGCGGATTTACGGGGTTTTTGGGCCCTCTGCCTGCGGGGATGCACTGCTTTTGGCGGGGCCCGGGACCAGTTCGTAACGTTCGGGGGAGATGAAGAATCCGACGCCGGCGGAGACGTTTCCGCACGCCACGCCGCCGTTGTAGGCGGAACAGCGCAGCCCGTTCCGTTCGAGGTTCTGACCGTCCGCAAGCACAGGCAGCTGGGCCAGCGGGCCGGCCTTGGTCCCCTTGGGTCCGTAGGCCGCTTCCATCGACGTGACGCCGGAGCGGCATTCGCCGTAGCGTGCACTGTCCGGGGCCAGCAGGGCCACGCCGCCCAGGTAGCCCAGGTGGGTTCCGGCGCAGTCATCCCTAACGTCCCCGGGTTGGGGAGGCTGATAGGTGGCCAGCTCGCAGTGGGCCACCGGGACAATGGGCAGCTTGTTGTTGGCAGCGTCGCCGTAGCGGTTCTGCTGGTACGGCAGGTTCACGTGGTCCCCGCGCGCGGACGTCAATGAACAGGCGATGGTGCGGTCCGCGGTGATGAAGGAGAGGACGTCGCCACCGCTGGAGTATGTCTTGGCGTCGGCCAAGGGCGCCTTTTCCAGTTGTTCCATGGGCGGCAGCGGGGCCGGTGGAACGTAGGAGGGGTCCTTGGTGGTCACGCTGCATCCCGTGGCGGTGACAGCAATGAGGAGGAGAAGGGCGGCGAGCATCCCCCAGACATTCCGTCGCATGGGCTCCATTATGCCCGGCCGGGGGCGGCTTAGGCGTCGAGCTTGGTCAGCGGCGCGTACCGCAACAACAGGCGCTTCTCGCCGACGTCGAACTTCACCTTGGCCACGGTCTTGTCCCCCGCTCCTTCAAGCGCCAGGACCGTGCCGTTGCCGAAGCTGGTGTGGTTGACCTTGTCTCCCACGCTGACGGCGATGATTTCCTTTTGCGGCTGCACCCGGTTCTTGGCGATGAACGCCGGAACGTCGGCGTTGAATCCCGCCGAGGAGTCCGCTGCCGCGCCACGGGCAGTGCCGGCGCCCCAGAAGGACCCGCTGTAGCGGCCGGACCCGATGGAACCGCCGCCCCAGCCGCCGGCCTGCCTGCTGGTTCCTTCACGCTTCCATTCCAGGAGCTCCGCCGGGATTTCCTCGAGGAACTGGCTAGCGGGGTTGTACTGGCTCTGGCCCCACATGCTGCGCACCTCGGACCGGGTCACGTAGAGCCGCTTGCGGGCACGGGTCAGTCCCACGTACGCCAGGCGTCGTTCCTCGGCCAGTTCCTTGGGGTCGGTGGCGGAGCGCTGGTGCGGGAAGAGGCCGTGCTCCATGCCGGTCAGGAAGACCACGGGGAATTCCAGGCCCTTGGCCGTGTGCAGGGTCATGAGGGTCACCACGCCCA
Source organism: Pseudarthrobacter sp. Pseusp20 (assembly GCF_059492155.1). NCBI lineage: Bacteria > Bacillati > Actinomycetota > Actinomycetes > Micrococcales > Micrococcaceae > Pseudarthrobacter > Pseudarthrobacter sp. Pseusp20. The sequence goes on along the minus strand of NZ_CP168521.1, from coordinate 1,143,264 downwards.
GCCGTTTGGCCTCGGCGACGGCGGCGTCGATGTCCGCGCCGGGAGCATCCGGGATCTGGTCGGCGTCCGCTACCAGGGAGACCTGTTCCAGGAACGCGCCAAGGCTTCCTTCCGGGTTCTCCTGCTCGTACTCGCGAACTACGGCCACGAGTTCAGCCAGGTTCTCCACGCGGGACTCGTCCTGCGGATCGGTGCTGGATCGCAGCGCGGCAAGGTAGCCCGTCTGTTCCAGCACGGCTTCCAGGGCGGCGGCCGCCCCGGATCCGGAGGCAACCTCGGCCAGGTCGTCCAGCATCTTCACGAAGCCCAGGACGGCGTTGACGGACCGGGTGGCCATGCCGGGCGCCTGGTCGGCGCGGCGGGCTGCCTCCATGAACGACGTCCGCTCACGCTGGGCCAGGGCCGCGACGGCGCCTTCGGCGCGGTCGCCGATGCCGCGTTTGGGCTCATTCAATACACGGCGGAGGTTGACGTCGTCATCCGGGTTGACCAGGACGCGCAGGTACGCCAGGGCGTCCTTGATTTCCTTCCGCTCGTAGAAGCGGGTGCCGCCCACCACCTTGTACGGCAGGCCCACGCGCACCAGGACGTCTTCGATGGAGCGGGACTGGGCGTTGGTCCGGTAGAAGATGGCAACATCGCCGGGGCGCAGGTTCTCCTCGTCCTGGAGCCGGTCGATCTCCTTGGCGATGAACTGCGCTTCGTCGTGCTCATTTTCGCCGACGTAGCCGATGATCTTGTGGCCTTCGCCCTCGGCGGTCCACAACCGTTTTTCCGGACGGTTGGGGTTGCGGGAGATGACCGAGTTCGCCGCGCTCAGGATGTTTTGGGTGGACCGGTAGTTCTGCTCCAGCTTGATGGTGCGGGCCTCCGGGTAGTCCTTTTCGAACTCCACGATGTTCCGGATGTCCGCCCCGCGGAAGGCGTAGATGGACTGGTCCGAGTCACCCACCACGGTGAGTTCCGACGCGCCCGGGCCCTCCCCCACGATTTCCCGCACCAGGGCGTACTGGGCGTGGTTGGTGTCCTGGTATTCGTCCACCAGCACGTGGCGGAACCGGCGGCGGTAGGACTCGGCGAGCGCGGGGAAGGCACGGAACATGTAGACGGTCTCGGCGATCAGGTCGTCGAAGTCCATGGCGTTGGCCTGCCGGAGGCGCTGGGTGTAGCCCTTGTAAACGTCCGCGACCGCATGTTCGAAGGGGTCGTTGTAATTGGCTGCCGAGGCAAAGGAATCGGCGTCGATGAGCTCGTTCTTCAACGCCGAGATCTTGTGCTGGATGGCCTTGGGCGCAAACTTTTTGGGGTCCAGGTCCAGGGCCTTGGAGACCTGGGTGACCAGCCGCAGGGAGTCGGCGGAGTCGTAGATGGAGAAATTGGATTTCAGGCCGACGTTGGCCGCTTCCTGCCGCAGGATCCGCACGCAGGAGGAATGGAACGTGGAGATCCACATGATCTTGGCGCGTCCGCCCACCAGCGCCTCAATGCGCTCCCGCATTTCCGCGGCGGCCTTGTTGGTGAAGGTGATGGCCAGGATTTCGCCGTGGTGGGCACGGCCGGTGGCGATCAGGTACGCGATCCTGTTGCTGAGCACCCGGGTCTTTCCGGATCCGGCACCGGCGACGATCAGCAGCGCCGGCCCGGCATGCTTGACCGCTTCCTCCTGCTGGGGGTTCAGCCCCTCCAGCAGCTGGGCAGCGTCCGGGCGGTGGCTGCCTTGGTGCCGGCCGCCGTCGTGCCTGTCCGTGCTGTCCCGGTCCCGGTGGTGCCCGACCCCGTTGTTCTGCTGCCAGCCGGCCTGGCTGGCCGGCATTCCGCCGGGCCCGGCCGTGGTGGCAACGCCCTCCGGCCCCGTCCTGGTGCGGGCGGTGGCGGCAGGAGCGGCCTTGAACGGTCCGTCAGAGTACGGGTCAAACAACATATCCATGGTGCATACAAGTCTAGGCGGTGGGACCGACAACGCCTTCCAGCCTGTGGATTACTGCCGCTGACCCGTGAACCAGTGCCGGCAACCGCCTCAGGCCACCGAGCCTGACTGAAGGGCTGCACGCAACTCCTGAACCGCCGTCGTTCCTCCTGCCAGGAACCACTCCAGCCCGTTGACGCGGACTGTGTCCACGGCGCCCCCCGCCGCCCGGACGATCGCCTTGCCCGGCAGCCAGTCCCATTCCGGGCAGCTGTGCTGGAACCAGCACCCCAGCTGCCCGTCTGCGACACGGCCCAGGTCGCAGGACCCGGATCCCAGCATGCGGAGGGACGCGGCGGAGGTGGCGGCCGCGTGCCAGGGCATGGCGCACATGGGATCCATCAGCCAGGTGGGGTGGATGTAGGTGGCGGCCCCAAGCTCGGCGACGCTGGTGGCGTTGCGTTTGCCGCCGTCGTCGCTGAAACCGGTGAGGAGGCCACCGTTCAGGGTGGCGGGCCGGTCACGGCCGCCGAGCCACAGTTTGTCCTCCTCCGGCTGGAAGACGGCGCCCAGCAGCACATCATCGCGGTCCTTCAGGGCAATGGCGGAACACCAGTAGGTGGATCCGTGCAGGAAGTTGTAGGTGCCGTCCACGGGGTCGATCACCCAGGTACGGCCGCTGGTTCCCTGGACGGAGGCGCCTTCCTCACCCAGGATGCCGTCATCCGGCCGGCAACGTTGGAGCTGCTCCAGCACGTAGGCCTCGGCGGCGTGGTCCGCCGCCGTCACCACGTCCGAGACGGAGGTCTTTTGTTCCGACTGCAGGCCGGCCATGCGCATGAGGAGCGCCAGTTGCCCGGCTTCGCGGACCAGCGCGGCCGCCAGTTCGTAGTCGTCCAGTGCGGGATCAAGAACAGCTGCGCTGTGTCGGCCAGTGGTCATGGCTTCAGTTTATGGGGCGGGATAATGGTGCCATGGCCAAAACCCCTGCCCAGAGGATCAAGAAGCACGGCGACAAAGCGGTTGTGCCGCAGCACCACCTTCCACCTGTGGTGAACCCCACCACGGCGCGGACGCCGCAGAAGGCTCAGGGCAACAGCAACCTGATTGTGGTTGCCGGCGTGGTGGCAAGCCTGTTCCTGTTCTGGTACCTGCACCTGCTGACCCTGGACCAGCTCACCCAGCTCACCAAGGGCCTGGCCATGCCCGATTCGCTGGTGGGCGGGTTCGATCCCGGCTACATCGGCCGCCTGCAGGCAGCGATGGACGGCGATGCCCTGGGCCAGCTGAACTATGTCCACAAGACCGCGGGGACCCTCTTCCCGCTGATCTTCGGCTTCACGTGGCTGCTGCTCATTGGGACCAATGTGGCACGGAAGGGGCTGCGCTGGGCGTTGTGGGCCTTGCCCATGCTGTTCGTTGTGGTCCGGTTGTGGGGGAACGTGGCCATAGACGCCATGATGGCCTCGGAAGGTCCCGACGCCGGCCAGGTTGCCCTGGCGTCCGGCCTCACGGTGGCGGGGTGGGTGCTTTTGGTGTTGAGCCTCCTGGCCGGGGCCGCGGCTGTGTTCCTGAACAGCCGGAAACGGAACGAGACCTAGCCGGCAGTTACCCGGGCCGCCGCAGCCGCCGCCCGCTGTTCCTTCCGGTGCCGGTGCACCCGCTGTGCAATGACCAGCCCGGCGGCGGCCATGCCCACTGTCACGGGGTACCCCATGAGCCGTTCCAGCGTCCCGGGCTCGGGAACCATCATGCGGGTAAGCCCGCCGGTTGCCACCGCGGCCAGTGACACGCCGCCGCAGGCCACCAGGAACCACGCCATCCCGGTCTTCCGGAGCCACAGGAGTCCCAGGACCAGGAGGGCCGCACCACCCGTCACGAAGTACGTGACGGCGCCGGCATAATGCCAGGGTGAGCCGGCGTCCTCCGGGACCAGTCCCACAACCACCGTTCCTGCCCCGGCGGCTCCGGTGAGCAGGCGGACCGCGGCGGCCGCGAGCCAGGGCCCCCTGCGGCTCCAGCCGACCCGGGTCCCGGGGCGGGCGGCCACGCGCAGCAGCCCGGATGTCAGCATCACCGCCCCCACCAGCAGGCCAAGGCCCTGGACCACGAACGAGGCATTCATCAGCCAGTTCAGGGGTGAGCAGACGTCCCGGCCTGAGAACGTCCCGCAGTGGAGGGCACCGAGGTCACTGATGTATCCGGTCCGCAGGTCGTATGGACGGGGTCCGGCCCACGCCATGGCCACGGCTGCCTCCGCGGCGAAATACTGCAGCACGCTCAGGATTGCCCAGGCACCGATGTACTGCCGGGTGGACGCAACGTTCGGAATGAAGGCGGCGGCGGGAGCGGCAGTGGGGGCTGGACTCATGCCATGAGCGTAGTACGGCCCGGCACCTTGTATGCTTGTAACCGTGTCCGGACGGACCGGCCCCGCCGAACCACCGGATGCCCGCCCTCGTAGCTCAGTGGATAGAGCACGGCTCTCCTAAAGCCGGTGTCGTTGGTTCGATTCCAATCGAGGGCACTTGAACTCCCGTTTCCCGGAGCCCAGCCTCCGCGCCTACCTCCTGGGCAACCAGCCGGCCGGCGCCGCAAGCCACGACACCCACCCGGGCCGCTGGCTGGTGGAGCGCGACCTGCTGGACAGGTCGGAGGGCACCCGCGGAACCTTTACCGGCGTCGTCCTTTTCATCCCCACGGACGACGACGGCCTGGCCTTCCGTGAGGAAGGCACCATGCGCTGGCCTGCTTTTTCCGGCCCCGCCTCACGCGAGTACCTGCTGCGGACCACCGGGCGCCCTGACGCGCTGGACTTCTTCTTCCCCGATGGCCGCCCCTTCCACCGGATGAGCTTCACGCCGGAAGCCAACCTGGACAGCCACTGGTGTGATCCCGATACCTACCGGGTGACCTACACCTTGGAGGACCCTGACCACTTCAGCTACAGCTGGGATGTCACCGGTCCGCGCAAGGACCTGCTGCTGACTTCACACCTGGTGCGGACGCAGGCACCGGCATGAAACACCGCATCGTGGTTTCCGCCGTCTGCGTGTTCGACCACACCGGCCGCCTGCTGACCGTGCGGAAGCGCGGCACCACCATGTTCATGCACCCGGGCGGCAAGCCGGAACCGGGCGAGACAGCTGTGCAGGCCGCAGCCCGGGAGCTTGAGGAAGAAGTGGGCATCACCATCGACCCGCGCGAACTGGTGTTGATGGGCGTGTGGATCGCCGACGCAGCCAACGAGGCCGCCACTGACATTGAAGCCACCGTCTTTACCGCTCCGGGCACCTGGTCAGCACACCCTTCAGCTGAGATTGCCGAGATCCGCTGGCTGGACCTGGACGTCCTGGCTTCCGGCGCCGGACAGGCCCGGGACCTGGCGCCACTGCTGACGGACCACATCCTGCCCCTGCTCGCCGCCCGGGCAGTCCCGGGAGCCGCGCAGGCTTAACTGATCAACCCTAAAACTCGGGGACGGACTCCTGGGCCACGGCGGTGGCCTCCGCGAACTGCGTCCGGTAGAGCTCGGCGTAGCGGCCGCCGGCGGCCAGGAGCTCCGTGTGGGTTCCGCGTTCCACAATTTGGCCGCCCTCGACCACCAGGATGGCGTCGGCCGCGCGGACGGTGGACAGCCGGTGGGCAATCACGACGGCGGTCCGCCCCTCGAGTGCGGCGCCCAGGGCTGCCTGCACGGCGGCTTCATTCGTGGAGTCCAGGGCAGCGGTGGCCTCGTCGAGGATGACGACGCGGGGCTGCGCGATCAGGAGCCGGGCAATGGTCAGCCGCTGGCGTTCGCCGCCGGAAAGCCGGTAGCCGCGCTCCCCCACCACCGTTTCCAGCCCGTCCGGCAGGGACCTGATCATCGTCTCCAGCCGTGCCTGCCGCAGCACGTCCCACATGTCCTCTTCGGTTGCGTCGGGCTTGGCCAGCCGAAGGTTGGACGCGATGGTTTCATGGAACAGGTGGCCGTCCTGGGTCACCATGCCCAGGGTGTCCCGCAGCGAATCAAAGGTGGCGTCCCGCACGTCCAGCCCCGTGCCCCGCGCAGTGCCGCCGAGACGCACTGCGCCGGAGTCGACGTCGTACAACCGCGACAGCAGCTGGGCGATGGTGGACTTGCCGGCGCCGGAGGAACCCACCAGCGCCACCGTCTGGCCCGGTTCCACCCGGAAGCTCACGCCGTGCAGCACTTCCTCGCCGCCGCGGGTGTCCAGGGTGGAGACTTCCTCCAGCGAGGCCAGCGAGACCTTGTCCGCGGACGGGTAGGCGAAGCGGACGTTGTCGAATTCGACGGACACGGGGCCGGCAGGAACGGGCTTCGCGTCCGGCTTCTGCTGGATCAGCGGCTGCAGGTCCAGGATCTCGAAGACGCGTTCAAAGCTGACCAGGGCGCTCATGACTTCCACCCGGGCGTTGGACAGGGCCGTGAGCGGAGCGTAGAGCCGGGTCAGCAGCAGTGCCAGCACCACCACATCCCCGGGTGCCAGCTGGCCGCCCAGGGCAAGCCAGCCGCCCAGGCCATACACCAGTGCCAGGGCAAGCGCGGACACCAGGGTCAGGGCCGTGACGAAGGTGAACTGCAGCATCGCCATGCGGACGCCGATGTCCCGGACGCGGCCCGCGCGGGCGGCGAATTCGCGGGATTCCTCGTCAGGACGTCCGAACAATTTGACCAGGGTTGCGCCCGGCGCCGAGAACCGCTCGGTCATTTGGGTGCCCATGGCGGCGTTGTGAGCGGCAGCTTCCCGGCGCAGGTCAGCCAGCTTGGAGCCCATGCGCCGGGCCGGAATCAGGAAGATCGGCAGCAGCACCATGGCAAGGACGGTCACCAGCCACGACGTATTGAGCATCACGGCCAGCGTCAGGGCCAGCGCCACCGAGTTGCTCACCACCCCGGAAAGGGTTCCGGCGAAGGCGGACTGGGCTCCGATGACATCGTTGTTGAGGCGGCTGACCAGCGCGCCCGTGCGGGTCCGCGTGAAGAAGGCAATGGGCATCCGCTGCACGTGGTCGAACACCCGCGTGCGCAGGTCCACGATGACGCCTTCGCCGATGGTCGAGGACAGCCAGCGGGTCAAGAGCCCCACCCCGGCCTCACCGACGGCCACGATGGCGATCAGCACTGCCAGCCAGATGACCGTGTCAACGCCGGTCTTGGCGATGATGGCGTCAACCACCTTGCCGGCAAGCACCGGGGTGGCGACGGCCAGGAAGGCAGCCGCAATGGAGGAGAGCACAAAGGCGATGAGCTTGCCCTTGTGAGGGGCGGCAAAGGCCAGCACCCGCTTCAGGGTCTCCTTGGAAAAAGGCTTCGAAGCGCTCTTAGCGGTGCTGATGTTGTAGAGCGAACTCCAGGCTACGCGGTCCATGCTCATGGCTGTTTCTCCTGGGTTGCAGTGTGGTGGAGTTCCTGGACCGTGCCGTTTTCCAGGTGCCACCGGTAGTCGAGTCGAACGTTTTCCAGCAGGCGGCGGTCGTGGGTGACCAGCAGCAGCGCTCCGTCGTAGCTTTCAAGGGCCTCTTCCAGCTGTTCTATGGCCGGCAGGTCGAGGTGGTTGGTCGGTTCGTCCAGCACCAGCAGGTTCACGCCGCGGGCCTGGAGCAGCGCCAGGGCCGCCCGCGTCCGCTCACCCGGTGACAGGGAATCCACGGTCCTCGACGTGTGGTCCGCCTTGAGGCCGAACTTGGCCAGGAGCGTGCGAACGTCGGCACTGTTCCAGTCCGCCAGCACCGCTTCGACAGCGTCGCCCAGCGGCAGGGCGCCGTCCAGCAGCCCGCGGGCCTGGTCTATTTCGCCGACGGCGACGGAGGCACCCATGGAGGCATCGCCGTCGTCCGGCGCCTGGGTGCCCAGCAGCAGGCGCAGGAGGGTGGATTTGCCGGCGCCGTTGGGGCCGGTGATGCCCACGCGCTCGCCGCCGTTGAGCTGGAGGCTGACCGGTCCCAGCGTGAAGTCGCCCTGGCGTGCCACGGCCTTGCGCAAGGTGGCGACGACGGCGCTGGAGCGCGGTGCCTGGCCGATGCTGAACTGGAGCTGCCATTCCTTCCGGGGCTCCTCCACCGCGTCCAGACGGGCGATCCGGGATTCCATCTGCCGGACCTTCTGGGCCTGCTTTTCAGAGGATTCAGTACTGGCGGCGCGCCGGATCTTGTCGTTGTCGGGGTTCTTCTTCATGGCATTGCGAACGCCCTGCGAACTCCATTCCCGCTGCGTCCGTGCCCGCGAGACCAGGTCTGCCTTGGTGGCGGCAAACTCCTCGTACTTCTCGCGGGCGTGCCGCCGCATCACCGCGCGCTCCTCGAGGAAGGCGTCGTAGCCGCCGTCGTAGACAGCCACACTGTTCTGTGCCAGGTCAAGTTCGACGACGCGGGTCACACAGCGCGCCAGGAACTCGCGGTCATGGCTGACCAGCACCACGCCGCCGCGCAGCCCCGTTACGAAGTTCTCCAAGGTGGCCAGCCCCGCGAGGTCGAGGTCGTTGGTGGGCTCGTCCAGGAGCACCACATCGAAGCGGCTCAGCAGGAGGGCCGCCAGGGCCACCCGGGCGGCCTGGCCGCCCGAAAGACCCGTCATCAGCGCATCGGCGCCGGCGTCCAGTCCGAGGTCTGCCAGCACCGCCGGGACGCGGTCGTCCAGGTCAGCGGCGCCGGAGGCCATCCAGCGGTCAAAGGCACGGGCGTAGGCGTCATCCGCCCCCGGAGCGCCGGAACCGAGTGCTTCCGCGGTGGACTCCATGTCGGCGGTCGCCTCCGCGCAGCCGGTGCGGCGGGCAATGTAGGCCGCCACTGTTTCGCCGGCAATGCGCTCGTGCTCCTGAGGGAGCCATCCAACGAAGGCATCGGACGGCGCAAGGTTGACCGAGCCCTGCTGGGGCTGGTCGACACCGGCCAGGAGGCGCAGCAGCGTCGATTTACCGGCACCGTTGGCACCCACCACGCCCACCACGTCGCCGGGGGCAACCGTCAGCGAGAGCCCGGAAAAGAGCACCCGGTGGCCGTGGCCACCGGAGATGTCTTTCGCAACAAGGGTTGCAGTCATCGAATCGTCCTTTCGCCGCTGCCCGGACAGCCGCCGACGGCCGGCAGAGGCGGCGAAAACCGGGCCGCGGCGCCGCTGGGGCTGCAGGACATAGAAGAACCCGCTGGTCCGGACTTGGGGGGTGTACGGACCAGCGGGCTCGACCATCAACTATAGGCGAAGGTGGACCATGGGCAAAATCGGCGGCACGGCCGGGGCGGGGACGGCACGGTAAAATCGTCCTCACCACCCGTTCTGCAGAGAGCACTCCATGACCCTTCCTGCCAAGGCGTTCCAGCGCTGGCTGCAAGGCATCGCGCCAGATGCCAGCACTGCAGACGTCTGCAGGGTCTCCGGAATCAAGCGGACCACGCTGGCCCAGCAGCTGGTCCGGGGCAAAGTCTCCGTGAGCACGGTGGTCAGCATCAGCCGCGCGTACAACATCAACCCCGTCGACTCACTGTCCGGGTTTGACGCCTACAGCGCCCTGGGAAGCCCGCCGCGTCCACCCACCCGCAGCGAGCTGGTCAGCCAGATTTCCACGCCGGACCTCCTGCGGGCGCTCCTGGCCCGCCCCGCAATGGACGCGGCCCGGGGAGCAGCCTCTCCCGCCCTCACTCCTGCCCCGCACGCCACCTCCGTGAAGAACTGGGTCGATGCCATAGACGACGGCGAGGTCCGGCACCGCGTGTCCGCCTCCACGGGAGTGGCGCCGCAAAACTATTCCGCCCAGTTGACCGCCAACCGGCTGTCCCCGGAGCTCGCCTTAGCGACGGCATTGGCGGCCGGAGTGGGACCCGCCGGCGGACTGGTGGCCACGGGAATCATTACGGAGGAGGAGGCCGGCTGGCCTCCCGGTGCCCGGCAGGCGGCGCTGGACAGCCTCACCGACGGAGAACTCACAGCCCTTGCTGGAGACCGGCTTCAGGCAATGGGCAAAGTACTGCGCCGCCAGGAGCAGGACCAAGCGCAGACAGAAAAAATTTGGGAGAACCTGGGATGATCGAAACCCTTCAATGGAGCACGCTGGCCATTTGCGCCCTTATTGCGGTGGCCCGCGTCCCCAGCACACTCAGAGGAGAAAACCGCTCCCTTTTCGGCATCTTTGCCTTGATGACCCTGGCCATCCTGTTGAGCATCCAGGGGCCGTACATCGTCATCGACCAGGCGCTGGGCGGGATCAACCTGGCCAACCTGTTGCTGCGCTTCGTCATTTTCGGCGCCATCTTCTTCATGGGTATCCGCGTTTCCAGGGGCTTCGGTGCAAGGGATGCGTACAGGCTCATAACCGGAAGGGCCGGGGTTTCGGTCCTTGCGGTCATTTCCGTTGTCATGGTGACGCTGTTCTTCATGATGGGCACCAGCGGGTCGTCGGCCGGGCTGACAGGGGTTGTGGGTACGGATCCCTGGAACTCTGCCTTACTGGAGTATTACGGGGCCGCCGGCCGGGCTTACCCCGCCTACATCACGTTGGCTTTGCTGCCGGCAATGGTGCGTGCAGTCTTCGGCCGGCTTCCCGCCCTGGTCCGGGTTGCCGCGGGGCTGCTGGGTCTTGGCGCCGTAGCCACGGGCCTGAGTTTGTCTTTCCCTCTTATCCCGCCCACCCTTGGCCAGATAGAGTTCCTTATTAACTACACGGCCGTGCTGTGCTTCGTCGTCGGGCTGGCATTAATCTGGGTCGCCAAAATGGTCAATGCGCGCGGCGCGGCACGCCGGAGGACATCTACCGAAATGTAACCTTCGTGCGCTTTCACAAAATCATTAGAATGTGAAACAATCATGAATGTGTGAAGGCGGGGCTGCCAAGCGTTTTCGAACGGGGATAAATTCCAAAGCGCCGGCCGCCCCGGGGGCCTTTGCACGCATTGGGGGGATGAGTGGTGGCGGATCGTTGGGGACCGCCCCCACTCAGCCTATTTAAGGACCCTGGCCCCTAAGGGACACTGATCCTATTTCCTGGTAAACCTCAATGTCACCAACTGGAACGGCCGGAGCGCGAGCTCGGCACCGGTATCTGCCGGAACAATTCCGGGCGCCTCGGCGGCACGCTCCAGGAGATCCGTCGGCACCACGCCATTGACAGGGAAGTTGGCTGTGAGAGTTCCCACGGACCGCTGCCCCAACGACTCATAGAGCCGGACCACCACATCGCCCGATCCGTCCTGGGCCAGCTTCACCGCTTCAATGACCAGGGCCGGATTGCTGACGGAGAAGAGCGGCTCCACCGCGGTGCCGCCGCTGACCAGCCGGGGCGCCAGGTTGGTGCGGTACCCTTCCTGGACGGCGGCCGCAATGTCAGCACCTGGGCGGACGGTCACCCTCAACTCCTGGTGTCCGCGGTCGGCGTCGGGGTCGGGGAACTTAGGAGCCCGCAGCAGGGACAGGCGCACCGTAGTGGTGGTTCCGCCGTCGGATTCCCTGATGCTTCTGCCCACGTCGTGGCCGTATGTGGAGGAGTTGGCCACCGCCACACCGTAGCCGGGCTCCCCCACGTGGATCCACCGGTGGGCACAGATTTCGAACTTCGCGGCTTCCCAGGAGGTGTTGGTGTGGGTGGGCCTGAAGACGTGGCCGAACTGTGTTTCGGCAGCTGACCGGTCTGCCCGCACGTCGAGGGCAAAGCCGAGTTTCAGCAGCTTTTCGCGCTCCTGCCAGTCCACGGCCGTGGTGATTTCCAGTGACGGGCTGCCGGGGGCCAATGTGATGCGCTGGGTCAGCGGCGAGCTCCCTGCCAGCCGTTCCACCACCACCACGGCGCTGCCGTCTTCATTGGCCAGCCGGACCGACTCCGCGTGGACCAGCGGAGTGACATTGCGGCGGTAGAACTCGTCGATGTCCCAGGCGTCCCATTCGTTGGGGGTGTCGCGGTGCAGTTCCAGCAGGTTGCCGCGCTGGCCAGGGGCGATGGCCTCTCGTCCGGTGGCGTAGTCACGCAGGGACGCGAGGAGTCCATCGGCGTCCACCTCGACCCGGATAATCCCGTTGTCCAGGATGTAGCCGCCGTGGTGTGGCGTGGCGAGCACCGGCCCAGGGAGCGGCGTCGGTTCCGCTGCCGCAAGGGCGGGCACTCCATTCCTTGCGTGCGGCGCAGCGTTAAGCAGGAACTGCCGGTCCCCGGAGCCCAGCATGGCGGCAGCTGCCTGGCTGATGATTGCTTCAAGCGCCGTTTCGATGGCCTGGTAGTTACGCTCGGCGTCCTGGTGGACCCAGGCAATGGAGCTGCCGGGAAGGATGTCGTGGAACTGCTGCAGCAGTACCAGTTGCCAGAGCCGCTTGAGCTCGGCATCCGGATAGTCGTATGCGCCGGCCGACCGGACTGCAGCCGTGGAACACCACAGTTCCGCCTCACGCAGCAGGTGCTCGCTGCGCCGGTTGCCCTTCTTGGTCCGCGCCTGGCTGGTGTACGTGCCGCGGTGCAACTCCAGGTACATTTCGCCCACCCAGACAGGCAGTGCCGGGTAGTCTTCCTCGGCCTGCCGGAAGAAACTCTCCGCTGAGCCGATCCTGACCCTGGGTGATCCCTCCAGATTCGCGGTTCGGGCAGCCGCCGCAAGCATTTCGCGGGTGGGTCCGCCGCCGCCGTCGCCATAGCCGAAGGGCACCAACGACACCGTCCCGCGGCCGTGGTCCCGGTAGTTGCGCTCGGCGTGGGCAAGGTCCCTGCCGCTGAGGTCCGAGTTGTAGCTGTCCACCGGCGGAAAGTGGGTGAACAGCCGGGTGCCGTCGATTCCCTCCCAATTAAAGGTGTGGTGCGGCATCCTGTTTGTCTGGTTCCAGGAGATCTTTTGGGTAAGGAACCAGCGGCTGCCCGCGGCTTTCACGATCTGGGGCAGGGCGGCACTGTATCCAAACGAGTCCGGGAGCCACGCCTCCCTGCACTCAATGCCGAACTCCGCCAGGAAGAAGCCCTTGCCCTCCACGAACTGCCGCGCCATGGCTTCGCCGCCGGGCATGTTGGTATCCGATTCCACCCACATGCCGCCGACGGGCACAAACTGGCCTGCCCGGACCTTTTCCCGGATCCGGCTGTACAGCTCCGGGTACAGCTCCTTGATCCATGCCAGCTGCTGCGCGGACGAACAGGAGAAGACAAAATTCGGGTCTTCATCCATGAGTGCCACCACGTTGGAGAACGTCCGGGCGCATTTACGGATGGTTTCACGGACCGGCCAGAGCCAGGCCGAGTCGATGTGGGCATGGCCCGTGGCAACCAGCTGATGCGCGGATGCGTAGGCGGGGCGGCCAAGGACTTCGGCGAGCTCCTGCCGTCCTGCCGGCGCGGTCCCGGCGACATCGTCAGGGTCCATCACGTCCATCATGCGCTCGAAGGCCCGGAGGATCTCATGGCGGCGGGGAAGCTCCAGGGGGAGTTGTTCCATGAGGCCGGCCAGCGTCCACACGTCCTGCTGGAGTTCCCACACGCACTGGTTGAGTTCAGCGATGGCGATGTTGCCCAGCCGGTACTGGGGTGCTCCCCCGGCGGTCGCCTTGTCTCCCAGCGGGGTGGCGGCAAAGGTCCAGCCTTGCGCCATGTCCGGGTTCGCGGCCGCCTCCACGTAGAAGTCCACGGCCATGCCGCCGCCCAGCAGCTTCAGGGGAATGTACTGGTTGCGGGGTGAGATGGCCTTGATGATGGTCCCGTCAGGCCGCCAGGCGATGCCCTCGCACTGAAACCCGGGCGCTTCGGTGGTGAACCCAAGATCCACCACCACCTCCACGGTGGTTTCCGGGCCGCCGCCCCAGGATTCCGGCACCTCCCCTTGCAGCCGGAGCCAGGTGGTCCCCCACGGCCGGCCCCAGGCGGCGCCGTGCTCCTGCGGCTGGAACTCCTGCCGCATCGCTTCGAGCGCGGGGACCGGTTCACCGGGGGCCTCCCAACTGCTCAGGGCAAGCGGGACCGTCCGGCTGTAGACGGCAGGGGCGATGCGCTCGCGCACAAACCTGGCCAAGCGGACTTCCGTGATCCTGCGGTCGTCATGCAAAATAAGTCCTCTTTAGGCTCGGGGCTGGATCATCGCGTCCATTCGATGGACAAATCTACCCTCCGGCAGCATTGCATCCAACCCCCTGCCCGGGGCAGGCACGTCCCAGCCTTGCATTGACCCCCTAGCCACTGGGCACGGCTGGTGCAGGGCGCAGGATCCGCGAGACCCCGGCGTAGACGTTAAAACTGGTGTGCCGGCTGAAACCCGCCAGCGTCAAGCCGTTCGCCTCGGCCAGTTCCACGGCAAGACTGGAAGGGGCACTCACGGCAGCCAGGACGGGAATGCCCGCAAGGGATGCTTTCTGGACCAGCTCGAAGGACGCCCTGCCAGATACTTGGAGGACGGTTCCGGTAAGAGGCAGGAGGCCCTCGCGCAGTGCCCAGCCCACCACCTTGTCCACGGCATTGTGGCGTCCCACGTCCTCACGCAGGCACAGGAGCTGCGGCTCGCCGTCGTCATCGATCCTGAACAGGCCTGCCGCGTGCACGCCGCCGGTGTCCTCGAAGACACGCTGGGACTTCCGCAGCATCCCCGGCAGGGCGGCCAGGACTTCCGCGTCCACAGTCAACGGGTCCGTCCGGGGGCTGAAGTGGGAGGACTTTTGGACAGCTTCGATGGAGTCCGTTCCACAGATGCCGCAGGAGCTGGACGTGTAGACGTTGCGGCCGGTGTCGGGAACTGGCACATCCGGCCGCAGCTGGGCCTCCACCACGTTGAATGTCTGGACACCGTTCTCGTCCTCGCCGGCACAGAATCGCAGCGAAACCAGCTGTTCGGGGGCCCATATGACCCCCTCGGACACCAGGAATCCAGCCACCAGGTCAAAGTCGTCCCCCGGGGTTCGCATGGTGACCGAATAGGAAAGCTTTCCCAGCCGGATCTCCAGCGGTTCCTCGACGGCGAGGACGTCTTCGCGGTGGCGGACCGGGTACTCCAGGGCTCCCGGCGAACCGTCCAGGACATACTTGTGCACCTTGCGGCGCTGGGTTACGCGTCCCATGTTCCACCCTGCTTGTTCATTACTCCATCATGGCACCAACAGGGGCCGCCTCAGCCCAGGAGGGCGCTCCAGTCCACGGGTCCGCTGGGTGCCGGCTTACCCTTGGGCTGGCCTGTCCGTGCGGCGCTTCTTGGCTTGGCTTTGGCCGGGCCGTCCTGGGTAGGAGGTATTGGCGGCCCCCATGGCAGGGCGAACGCGGGCACCGGCTCGCCGAGCTGCACGCCGTGCGGTGGCACTACCAGCACACCGTCCGCGGCGGCGAGCCCGCGCATCATCCCTGGCCCCGTATGCTGCGCCGGGGACGCCATGCCGTACAGCAGCCGGAACGGCATCAGCCGGGTACGCCCGGGGTCCGGCTCGATCATGGTCCCGCACGGCACCTCCTCCACCGCCGGCATGGGACGGTGCCCCAGTGCGGCCAGCAGCGGGGCCCCCACAGTGGAAAGGGCCATCATGGCCGCGAGCGGGTTGCCGGGAAGCCCCAAAACGAAGCGTCCGTCGGGCAGTTCGGCGAGCACGGCGGGGTGGCCGGGCCGCATGGCCACGCCATCGATGATGAGCCGGCCGCCGAGTTCGGTCACTGCCCTGCGGAGGTGGTCCGTTCCCGAGCGCCCGGTGCCACCGGTAGTAATGACGACGTCGGCCGGCAGGTCCGGCGCGTCCGGCACCTCCGGCAGCACGTCCTCGAGCGCCGCAAGCCATTCGTCATAGGAGTCGCCGATCCGCTGCTGCCCGACGGGTATGCCGCCCAGCATGGCGACGACATCCGGCAGCTGCGGGCCGAAGGTGTCGCGCACCTGGCCCGGGGCCGGCGTGCCGTGTTCCACCACTTCGGACCCGGTCAGGACCAGGCGCACCACGGGCTTTCCCTGGACCTGCACATCGTCGTAGCCTGCCAGCGCGGCAAGTGCCAGGTGGGCGGGATTGAGCTCCACCCCCGCCTTGACCAGGATGTCCCCTTCCAGGGCTTCCTCCCCGGCTTTCCTGATGTGCTCTCCCGCGCGGGGCTCGCCCGGGCGGGCCTTGCCTCCGGTCATCAGGAGTGGGAGTCCTTCATCGTCCTGGCCAAGGACTGCGCTCTCGGTGCGAAGCACTGCCTTGCCGCCTGCAGGGATCAGGCCGCCGGTGGCGATGGGGCTGGCCTGGTGCGGTGCCAGCCGGGTGCCGGGTTCCACCGGGATCCAGGGGCCGCTTCCGTTGACTACCCAGCCGTCCATGGCCGAGGACGCATAGTGGGGCATGTCCTGGAGGGCCACAATGTCCTGGTCCAGTTTGCGGTCCAACGCGATACGCAGTGCCACTGGTCCGGGAGGAATGGGGGTTGCGGCGTCGAACGCCGCCTGCCGGGCCTCTTCCCACGTGTGGGCAGCATGGTGCTGGCCCGCATGCCCTGCTTCCGCCGTCCCGGCTTGGACTGCGCCGGAGTCAGTGGTTCCGGGTTCAGTGGGTCCGGGTTCAGTGGGTCCGGATCCAGTGGGTCCGGGTCCAGCTATGCCGGCCGGCCCTTCCGCTTCGCTGCCAGGTGGCGCTTCCGGATCGCTTTGGGGTTCCGCGGTCATTCGCCGGGAGTCCCGGCGGCAGCCTCGGCCTCGTAGTCCTTTGCCAGTGTGCGGGCAACGGCCAGGGCCGCATCCATTGATTCAGCGTCCATCTCCCTGCCGGGAGCCGCAGCCAGGCCCGCAGCGAACCCGGCGATGAAAGTGGTGAGCGGAGCGGCTGGCCGGACCACAGCATGGGCGGCGACGCCCGCAAGCGCCAGCACCGCGTTGACGTCCACCTGGACGTCCTCAAGCTTGTACGCCTGGAGAAGTGCCCTGCACCACTCTTCCAGTGTTTCGTCCTGGCTCTTCACGTATTGCCTCCCACGTTTGCTCCGCCCGTCTGCCGGTCCTGGCGTTCGCTCTGGTTCCCGGCGGCAATCCCCAGCGCGGCAGCGTCATCCCAGGTATCCACATCAGAGGTGGACCCTGCAGGGACTGTGACAAGCTGCACGTCCAGATTAGCAAGGAGCGACCTGACAGAGCCGTTGACCAGCGCCCCGCGAGCAGCGAGGTCCCTGCACGCCTTTGTTAACTCAGGCGTGCGGTAAAAACCCACCAGTGGCTGTGGGCGGTCGCCTTCGGCAGCCATGACATTTGCCGGGTCCGCCGCCGTGGACATCTGCAAAGCTTCCTGAAGCGCTGCCACCGCTTGGGATGCCAGCGGCATGTCGCAGGCCAGCACCAGGAGGTAGGGCGCACCCTCGCCGATGTCCGCCAGCGCATCCAGCCCGGCCGCTATGGCTGCCGCCGGGCCCGCGAAGTGCGGCTGCTCCCTGCAGCTCAGCAGGTTGGGAGGCCAGATTGGCAGGGAAGCCATCTCGCCCACAACTGCCACATGCCGGGCCCCCGCGGCGGCAGCGACAGCGCGTTCGAGGAGGGATTGGCCTTGGAAGACGAGCGACTGCTTGGGTACGCCGCCCAGCCGCGATGACCTCCCCCCGGCCAGGATCACGGCATCAAAGGCAAGCCCGTTCACTTCCACTCCCCCAGCCTAGCGACCGGCAGCGTAGGGGCCGCACTGCGGGTCAGAACGTCCGGCGCACCGGAGCATCACGGCAACTCAGGCAGCGCGGGGTGTCAGGCAGCGCGTTCCGGAAGCAGGAAGGGGTCCCAGGCCGGCGTGGGCTTCTCCAGTTCCTTGATCTGCCAGATGGTTCCGTGCGGCGGTTCGGGCACGAACCGCAGGGTCCATCCCATCTCGGCTGGAGTGTGGTCGCCCTTGACGTTGTTGCAGCGCAGGCAGGCGGCCACCAGGTTCTCCCACGAATCGGCCCCGCCCCGGGACTTGGGGTGAACATGGTCAATGGTGTGCGCCGCTTTCCCGCAGTAGGCGCATTTATGCCCGTCGCGCCGGAGTACGCCCCTGCGGCTGACGGCCGTGGAGTGGTTGTACCGGGGCCGGATGTAGCGGTTGAGGAGGATCACGGACGGGCGGCCCAGAATGTCAGTAGGGCCCACCACGGGGTCGTCACCTTCGGCCACCACACTTGCCTTGCCTGTGAGCACAAGCACCAGCGCCCGGCGGAAAGTAATAACCGCCAGCGGTTCATATCCAGCATTCAGAACGAGAGTGCGCATGCACTTACCTCTTCACGGCCGCACCCGTCAGGGGCACGAGGGCCGGCTGCCCTCGGCATGTCCGGGCTATGGATCGACATCACAAGAGTAAACAAAGAAGTGCAGAATCGGGTAATCGCCACCCTGGAGCAGGACAACGGCTGGACACCGCGGGAGGGTCGGCCGCGGGCGGCGCGGGCCGATTAAGCGCGAAGGACCCCCGCCGGGATGGCGGGGGTCCTTGGGGGCATTGCCAGGCCTGCGGCCGTTCAGGCCTGCCTTGGGATGCTTAGTTGACGCGGATGAACACGGGGCCGGAACCCACGTTTGCGCTGAAGACCACAGTCTGGTTTCCGTTGTAGCCGCCGTGGACTGCCATGCCGTTTCCGGCGTAGACAGCAATGTGGGCCATGCCCGCGCCGCCGTCAGCGTAGTAGATCAGGTCGCCCGGCTGCGCTTCGGCTGCACTCACGGTGCGGCCCAGGGACAGGTAGCCGGCGGGCCAGTCATGGAAGTGGATGCCGACGGCGGCCAGCGAGTTGGTGACCAGCATCGTGCAGTCCTGCATAACGCCGAGCTGGGCGTAGGCGGCCGAGAGGATTGCAGCGCCCTTGCCGCTGGCGGAAGCCTGGGCAGCGGGAGCGGCCGGAGCAGCAGCGGTGGCAACCTTGGCGGTGACCTTGGGAGCCGCAACGGGCTCGGCGGCAGGAGCAGCTTCCTGCACCTCGACCTGGGGCTCAGGCTCGGCGACGGGAGCCGGCGTGGTGGTGACAGCGGGCTTCTCGTAGCTGATGGCGATGGTGGAAGCCGCGGAAATCGGGGCGTCGATTGCGGATTCAACTTCCAGTGCGGACGCCGGAGCGGAATCACGCTTGACGTTGGCGTCGGCAGCGTTGGCCGCGATGCCGCTGGTCAGGACCAGGCCGGAGGCGGCAGCGATAACCGCAGCCTGGCGGCCCATGCCGCCTGCGTTGTCGCTGACGGCCTTTGCAATAACAGCGATCGAGTTGGTTTTGGTGACCTCGGCGCGATGCCGTGCGGTGGCACGAGTCGTCATCAGTTCTCTCTTTCGTTTTTCCCTCAAACCGCTTGTAGGCAGGCGAAGGTTGTTGGACGCGCCGGCATCTTGGGGGTACGTCGGCGCGTCCCGAACGGGGATGTGGTTTCTAGCGAAAAAGCCTTGGGCAAAGAAATAGCCCTTGGAGCGTTAAGCCCAAGAACTAGTTGCCGTAGTGGTAGTACGAGGAGGTGCCAGTGGCTGCAGGCGAGTGGAGCAGCGTGCCCTGGGAGGGGTTGAGTGCGCTGATCATCATGCCGTTGCCGACGTAGATGCCGACGTGCGCGCCACCGTTCTGGACAACCAGGTCACCCGGCTGCGGGGTGGAGGTGGGAGTCATGATGCTCCACGCATTGGTGCGGGGGATGCTGATTCCGGCCTGGGCGTAAACCCACTGCACGAACCCGGAGCAGTCCCAGCCGGTGACCGGGCTGGTGCCGCCCCACACGTAGGAGTGGCCGATGCCGGTGTAGGCGATGGCAGCGATGCCCGAGGTTGCCGCAGCGGATACGGTCTCCGCCGTCTTGGCGGCCGGAGACGCCTCCTGGCCTGTAGTGGTGGCGCGGTTCGCCGATGCCGTGGACTGGGTACGCACCGCTTCCACCTTCGGAGCAGCGGTGGTCTTGACGACCGGACGCTCGAAGGACACCGTGGCCGTGGGTGCGGCCGTGACAGCGAGGGCTGCCTGGGACGAGCCGGACTCGGTGGAGGCAGAGACACCGGCCGTGGTGTCAGCTGCCGTGGCGGGCAGGCCCATGCTCAGGATGAGGCCGGAAGCCGCTGCCACAACGGCAGCCTGGCGGCCTACGGTCCCGGCATTTGCACTGACGGCCTTGGACATGGCGTCCAGGGGGTTGGTGCGAACCGTTTGCGCACGGTGGCGCGCAGAATGATGGCGTGAAGACACGAAGGTAGCCTCTCCCAATGCCTGCGAGGTGAGCTGTCGGATTCGGATGGGAGTCACCCGGCCACGCTGCTTCCTGGGAAGCTTGTGACTTAACCCCAAGGCCTTCTGAACATGAAGGCCAAAATTGGTTCCCCCGCCCCTGCCAGACGATGAAATGCGAACGGACCTTGAGCGGTGGCAGAGTTAGGCAATCCACTCAAGAGCGTCAACTTCGGAAAAGTTGACGCGAGTTAGACGGTACAGCAGTTTTGCTTCAATGTCACATTCAGGTCACGGCGCGTCGCGGACATGTGAGAGAGGGCAACCATTTGGTTACAGCCAGCCCATGGGATCGACAACTTCGCCATTGACCTGCACCTCGAAGTGGAGGTGGCAGCCGGTGGATGCGCCCGTGGTACCGCTCAGTGCCACCACGTCCCCGCGGGAGACGGTCTGGCCCACCTTGACGTTGAAGGACGAGAGATGGTTGTAGGTGGTCTCCAGCCCGTTGCCGTGGTCAATGACCACGCGGTTTCCGCCACCGAACTGGTGCCAGCCGGCAAAGGTCACGGTACCTGTCGCGGCGGCCAGGACCGAGGTCCCGCACTGCGCCACGAAGTCCTGGCCCCGGTGGAAGTCTCCGGAGCCTCCGGTGATGGGACTGACCCGGTAGCCGAAGGGGGAAGCGGTGGTGAGGGAGGCGAGGGGTGCAGCCAGGGTGCCGGCCGAAGCGGCACGCGTGACGGAGCCGGCGGACTGGGCGCTCAGGAGTTGCTTCAGCTTCCCGTCCGGGTCGGCCTGGGTCACCACGGCCGACCGGCTGAAGTCGATCTGTGCTCCGACATCGGCCGAGATCTGGGGCTGGGGGCTGACGGCGGACGCGGCCATGGGGGCACTGCCGGCGGCATCCGTGGCCATGACGGGACTCGTGGCGGGCACCGTGACCGTCAGCACCAGGCCTGTGGCGGCAAGGGCAATGCCGGCTTTTTGGCCAATACCGCTGGCGGCGGCAAACTCCGTCATCTGCCGGAAGGGACCCCGGCGGCGGCGCGCGTCACGATGCAGGTCGCGGGGGCGCTCCGCTGCGACAACTTCGGCAACCCGGGGTGCCGAAGGGGGGCCGGCCGCGCGGCGGCGGCCCCGGGAGGTCTGCATGGTCAAGAAGGGTTCCTCTCTGGAAGAAGCCTGCGGAGTTAGCTGTCGGATTCGGGTCAGAGAGATCAAAGACCCGGTCCGCCGTAGGCAAGCTTCTGCACAGGGGGTATTCCCGGAAGAATCCTTCACTGGAGAGGCTTGCTGCTGACGGACTTCACCCCAAGGCAGTCCCCCGCTGCCGCTTGTGGTTCCCCCGCCTCTGCCAGTAACGACTCGTGCACCTGGCCCGCTGGCAGAGCTCGGCTCCGGATCAGGTAACGCTTATGTATCAACGCTTGGTTCCACTATAGGGGCTTAAGACCCTAGGTAACAATTCCGTTACCTTTGCGTGGTTGCCCCTCCGTGGGGTATGGGCGCCCCGATCAGGGCTGGCTGATGGCCACGAAGACGTGGGCGGCAACCTCGGGCGGCAGCTCCAATGCGCCTTCGATTCCGGGGACCCGCACGGAGATGTATTCGCCCACGCGTTCCAGCGCCACGGCGGCACCCGGCCGGATACCGCCCTCGTCCAGCTGCGCCAGCAGTTCCGGTTCCACCTGGATCGGCTCTGCCAGGCGGCTGATGGTCACTCCGGAGGCGGGCCCGTAATTCTTCATCGCTTCCACCAGGCTGATGGCGCCGTCGGCAAAGCCGGGCCCCGCCTGGCCGCCCAGCGCCGCAAGGCCAGGGATGGGGTTGCCGTACGGCGACTCGGTGGGGTGGTCCAGCATCTCGTAGATGCGGCGCTCAACGCGCTCGCTCATGACATGTTCCCAGCGGCAGGCTTCGTCGTGGACGTAGGCCCAGTCCAGGCCAATGACGTCTGCCAGCAGGCGTTCGGCCAGCCGGTGCTTGCGCATGACCTCCGTGGCGCGCTTGCGGCCCGTGTCCGTGAGTTCCAGGTGCCGGTCGCCGGACACGACCACCAGCCCGTCCCGCTCCATGCGGCCGATGGTCTGGGAAACGGTGGGACCGGAGTGGCGCAGACGCTCGGCGATACGGGCCCGAAGGGCAACGATGTTTTCTTCCTCAAGCTCCAGAATGGTCCTGAGGTACATCTCCGTAGTGTCGATCAGATCCGTCATCCAGCTCAGCTCCTCGAGCGCAGTACCTTGCGTTGTCCCACCGTATCGCCTCTTCGCGCAAAGTAGTCCGGGGGAAAGCTTAGCCTATTTTGACTTTGTCCGAATAGCCGCGCCCCGAGGGGCTGCGCGGGGACGGCACGTCTCACTGTCCGGACTATGACGGGCCTGGCTCCCGCCCCCGGCGGCGGTTCAGGCAGAATGGGAATGGCCCGCAGCGCAGCCACCGGCGCTGCCGGCCACCGACCGCCCGCCCTTCCGGACCAAACTTTTGTCCCCGCCGAATTGGAGCACCTGTGAGCGACACCAGCATCACGATCCCCGCCGACCTCCTGCCCCAGGACGGGCGGTTCGGAGCCGGCCCGTCAAAGGTCCGGCAGGAGCAGATCGACGCGCTGGCAGCAGCTTCCAAGACGATCCTTGGCACATCGCACCGGCAGGCCCCGGTCAAGAACCTGGTCGGAGCGGTCCGTGAAGGGCTGAGCCAGTTCTTCCGCGCCCCGGAGGGCTACGAGGTGGTCCTCGGCGTCGGCGGCTCCACGGCTTTCTGGGACATCGCGAGCTTCGGCCTCGTGGAGAAGAAGGCCCAGCACCTGTCCTTCGGTGAGTTCGGGTCCAAGTTCGCCGCCGCCACCAACAAGGCGCCCTTCCTGGAAGCCTCCTCCATCATCAAGTCCGAGCCCGGCACCCGGCCCGCAGCCAAGGCCGAGGCCGGCGTGGACGTCTACGCCTGGCCGCAGAACGAGACCTCCACCGGCGTCGCCGCCCCCGTCAAGCGGGTAGCCGGAGCCGACGAGGGATCACTGGTCCTCGTGGACGCCACGTCGGCGGCCGGCGGATTGGACGTGGACGTTGCCGAGAGCGATGTCTACTACTTCGCCCCGCAGAAGAACTTTGCCTCCGACGGCGGCCTCTGGCTTGGCCTGTTCTCCCCCGCAGCGCTGGAACGCGCCGCGCGCATCAAGGCCAGCGGCCGCTGGATCCCGGATTTCCTGGACCTGCAGACCGCCATCGATAACTCCCGCCTGAACCAGACCTACAACACCCCGTCGCTGTCCACGCTGGTGACGCTGAATGCCCAGGTCCAGTGGCTGAACTCCAACGGCGGCCTGGACTTCGCGGCTGCACGGACGGCCGATTCAGCCGGCCGCATCTACAGCTGGGCGGAAGCGTCCGGCTTCGCCACCCCGTTCGTGGCCAAGCCCGAGGAACGCTCCAACGTGATCGCCACGATCGACTTCGACGAATCGATTGATGCCGCCACCGTGGCCAAGGTCCTGCGCGCCAACGGCATCGTGGACACCGAGCCTTACCGGAAGCTGGGCCGCAACCAGCTGCGCATCGCCACCTTCGTGGCCATCGAGCCCAGCGACGTCTCCGCCCTGCTGGCCAGCATCGACTACGTGGTGGGCGAGCTGCGCAAGTAACCCGAGCTGCGCAAGTAACCACAGTTAAAGCACGACGGCGCCGCCCGGGTTTCCCCCGGACGGCGCCGTTTGTTTGTGGTCAGGAAGTCCTTGTTTCGGCGTCAGGCTCCGCGCCGTCGTCGGCCGGCCCTTCATCCCCGGGTTCCCGCTCCGCTGCCCGAAGCCCATCCGGGGTCCCCTGCCCGGGCTCCTGCTGTTCCGGTTCCTGCTGTTCCGGCTCCTGCTGCTGTTCGTCCTCGGGACGGACGCGTTCGGCCCACGGCACCCACTCCGGGGCCAGGACGGAGTCCCCGGACGGCAGCAGGCCCAACTCGTTGACCGTGACCACCTTGGAGCGCGAGTTACGGGTCAGTACCGCATACCACTGCCAGCCCACATAGCCGGGCAGCCGGGATTCGAACAGGTGCGTGACCAGCCGGTCGCCCTCGCTCTTGGCTGCCAGGTGCGGCCCGATGGTGCCGGCCGGGGTGATGCCCTCCACTGCAGCCCGGGCGGTGTCCACCGCCGCGGCCAGGAAAGCATCGGGCTTGCCCGTGCGCCACACGGGCACGCCTGCCTTGCGCTTGGGCTGGGTCTTGGCAGCCTGCTCCTGCACTGGCGTGCCCGGCTGATCAGGTTGGGGGTCCATGGGCAGCCTAAACGTCCAGCTCGTCGGCAACCTTACGCAGGGCGGCAGCAATGGCCTTGCCCTTGTTGCCGTCCGGGTACTTGCCCTTGGACAAGGTTCCGGACAGGTTGTCCAGGACGGTCACCAGGTCCTGAACCAGCGGGGCGAGGTCCTTCGCGCTGGGGCGCTTGGCCTTGGCGATGGACGGGGTCTTGTCCAGCACCCGCAAGCCCAGGGCCTGGGCGCCCTTGCGGCCGTCCGCAACCCCGAACTCCACCCGGGTGCCCGCTTTCAGTTCCGTCACGCCCTCGGGCAGCGACGACTTGGGCAGGAAGACCTCCTGGCCGTCTTCGCCCGCGAGGAACCCAAAGCCCTTGTCCTTGTCATACCACTTGACCTTGCCGGTAGGCACGTAATCAACCTTCTTCGTTCTGCTGTCATGAGACACGGCCGGCTGCCACCGCGTCCGCATTGTTGTGCGGGTTCAAGGTATGGCCAGCGCAAACCGTGTTGGTCTGTATCCTTCAAGGTTATCCTGCCGCGTGCCCTAATCACGCTTCCGGCCGCCCCGTTCCGCCCCGGGCGCAAGCTCCCGGTGCTTTCACTTGCGGCGCTGCTGCCGCTGTAGCGTTACGTCCATGACTCCCTTGCGTTACCGGCGGCCGCTGATGGTCCTCGCCGCTGTTATGGCCGTGCTTTCCCTCATTGCTGTGGGAACTGTGATGGCGCTTGCCTTCGCCGACACGGTCGCCCCCGCCTGGGTCACCTACTCGGCCCTTTACGGCCTGCCGGCGGCCTTCATCCTGATGCTCCTGGTGGTCCTGGACGGCGTTGCCGCCCGGCGGCGGGCGGGGAAGCGGGAGCCGCGGTAACGTTGGACTGATGTCCCTCATTCGAGCGCTCGGCAAGGACCTGGAGGCGCGCAGCGACGACTCGTTGCGCGTGTTGTTCGCCGCGCGGCCGGACCTCATTTCCCCTTCTGTTCCGGACTTCGCCGCGCTTGCGGCGCGTGCCAGTTCACGGGTCAGCGTCCAGCGTGCGCTGGAGCGCCTCACCCGGCCACAGATGCAGGTGCTTGAGACCCTCCATCTGTGCACCAACACGGACACCGGGCACAGCGCCTCGGCGGACGGCCTGCACCAGTTGATCCGGGGTTCATCCCTGGCCGTCATTGAACAGATCATGGACACCCTGCAGGAACTCGCTTTGGCGCATCCTGCGGTCCCCCCGCATGGCGCCCCTGCCCAGGCTTCCGGGCACCACTACTACCTCCCTGTCGGCTCCCTCAAGGATGTGGTGGGAATCTATCCCGCCGGGCTGGGCCGCAGCTACACGGAGCTGGTCCGCCTGCAGCCGGCCTTCGCCCAGCGGGTTGTCCAGCTGGTCTCCGAACTGCACCGCGGTGGATTCGCGATCCACGATGCCAGCACGCCCATGGAGGCGGCGCTGGCGCTCCAGCACTGGACCTCCTCCCCCGAGGCACTGCGGGACATCCTCGCCAACGCCCCGGAACGGACGACGGCGTTGCTCGCCAGGTTCCGCAACTGGGCCATGGGTGCCGTTCCCCAGGCGCAACGGAAAGCGTCGGTCACCACGGAGGGTGCCGACGTCGGGCCCGTGGACTGGCTCCTTGCGCGCGGGCTGCTGGTTCCGCTGGATGCCGCCCACGTGGAGTTGCCGCACAGCGTGGGGCTGGCCCTGCGCGGCGGGGCGATCATCGACGACTTCACCCTGTCCCCGCCGGTCCCGGAGCTTGGCCGGACCACCGCGGCGCTGCGCAGGAATGCAGCGCTCAGCGCCATCTCGGAAACCCTGCGGCTGGTCTCCGAACTGCTGCATGCCGTCAGGGAGAACCCGCTGGCCACGCTGCGCAGCGGAGGCGTGGGGATACGCGAGATGCGCCGCCTGTCCGACCAGCTGCGCGTCGACCAGGGCGTGACGGGCCGGCTGCTGGAGCTGTGCGGCCTGGCGGGCCTGATCCGCCTCGACGTCGACTCGTCCTCATGGGTGCAGCCGCCGCAGCTGGAATGGCTGGTACTGCCGAGGCAGGAACAATGGCTGTGGCTGGTCAACGCCTGGCTGGCCAGCGAGCGCGTGCCGTCGATGGTGGGCCAGCCCATGAACACGGCAGCGGCAGCACCATCCCGGGGACCGTCAGGAGCCACCATCCCGGCGTTGTCCGCCGGTGCGCAGCGGCCTGACGCCCCGGTGGTCCGCAAGCGCATCCTGGAGATCCTGCACGAACTCACGGTCGAAGCTGCAGGACCGGACGGCACCGTGCCCGTGCTGGATGCCGCCGCGGTCCTGCAGCGTGCGGAATGGTCCCAGCCGCGGATGGCCCGGCGGTTCAGTTCCCTCATCCGGGGAGTCCTCGCCGAGGCGGAGATGCTGGGCCTGGTGGGCTCAGGTGCGCTGAGCCAACTCGGAAGCGCGTTCGCCGAAGACCAGCCCGATGCTGCCCTTGCCATCCTTGGCGAGCACCTGCCGGCAGCCCTGAACCATGTGCTGTTGCAGGCAGACCTGACCGCCGTTGCGCCCGGCTACCTCGCTCCCGCCCTGACCGAAAAGCTCCTGGTCATGGCGGACGCCGAGGGGCAGGGCCCGGCCACCATCTACCGCTTCTCGGCGACGTCCATCAAACGGGCACTCGATGAGGGCTACGACGCCGCAGGCCTGCTGGCGTTTCTCCGGGAACACTCCGCCACCGCTGTCCCGCAGCCGCTGGAGTACCTGGTGGAGGACACGGCCTCCCGGCACGGCCAGCTCCGGGTGGGCCAGGCCGCAAGCTTTGTCCAGAGCGATGATGAAGCCGCACTCCGCGAGTTGCTGGCGGGGCCCAAAGCGGCGCAGCTCGGCCTGGCCCGCCTTTCCCCCACGGTCCTCACGTCGTCGGCACCGCCCCGCGAACTCGCCGCCGCACTTCGGAGCCTGGGCCTGTCCCCTTCTGTGGACGGCGTCGAACCCGCCGCCCACGTCCGCCGGTCTTCCGTACCGCAGGAAAGCCTGCGTCCCGTCTACACCGCCCCGCGGATGGCGCCCGCGGCGGAGGAGGTTGACGCCCAGCTGGACGTCCTGCGGCGGCCGGGCCCCGCCGTCGGACACCACCCCGGTACCGCCGCCGGCGGCGAGGCAGCAACCCAGCTGGGGCTTGAGGCACTGCAACGGGCCATCCGGCTGAAGCAGCGGATCCACATGAACGTGGTGGACAATCTGGGGAATGCAAGCCTGGAAATTGTTGTTCCGCTTTCTGTGAGCGGGGGCCGGGTCCGCGTGTTCGATCCTGCCAAGGACACCGAGCGGGTCCTGTCCGTCCATCGCATCATCGACATTGAGGCCGCAGAGGAACTGCGCCAGTAAAGGATTCCCCGCGTGACCGACGGACCCCTGATCGTCCAAAGCGATAAAACCATCCTCCTCGAGGTGGACCATGAGCTGGCCACCGAGGCCCGGCACGCCATTGCGCCGTTCGCCGAACTGGAGCGGGCGCCCGAGCACATGCACAGCTACCGTCTGACCCCGTTGGGGCTGTGGAACGCCCGGGCCGCCGGGCTGGATGCGGAGAAGGTGCTGGATGCGCTGCTGAAGTACTCGCGTTTCCCGGTTCCGCATTCGCTGCTGATCGACGTCGAGGAGACCATGTCCCGGTATGGACGCCTCCGCCTCGAAAAGGACCCGCGCCACGGACTGGTCATGCGGACCGATGACTACCCCGTGCTGGAGGAAGTGATCCGGGCCAAAAAGATCGCACCGCTGCTGGGTCCAAGGATCGATGGCGAGACGGTGGTGGTGCATGCCTCCCAGCGTGGGCAGCTCAAGCAGCTGCTGCTGAAACTCGGCTGGCCGGCGGAGGACCTGGCCGGTTACGTGGACGGCACGCCGCACCTGATCTCCCTCAACGAGGACGGGTGGAAACTGCGGCCCTACCAGCGCCTGGCCAGCGAAAACTTCTGGGCGGGCGGCAGCGGGGTGGTGGTGCTGCCCTGCGGCGCCGGCAAAACCCTGGTGGGGGCCGCGGCCATGGCCACCGGTTCCACCACCACACTGATCCTGGTCACCAACACCGTGGCAGCCCGGCAGTGGAAGGACGAACTGCTCAGGCGCACCTCCCTTACAGAGGAGGAAGTGGGCGAATACTCCGGCGCCCTGAAAGAGGTCCGGCCGGTGACCATCGCCACCTACCAGGTGCTCACCACCAAGCGCGGCGGCATCTACCCCCACCTGGAACTGGTGGACGGCCACGACTGGGGACTCATCATCTACGACGAGGTCCATCTCCTGCCCGCACCGATCTTCAGGATGACGGCCGACCTGCAGGCCCGCCGCCGCCTTGGGCTGACCGCCACCCTGGTCCGGGAGGACGGGCGCGAGGGCGAGGTGTTCAGCCTGATCGGACCCAAGCGGTATGACGCACCCTGGAAGGACATCGAGTCCCAGGGCTACATCGCGCCGGCCGACTGCGTGGAGGTCCGCGTCGACCTGCCAAAGGACGAACGCGTGGCCTACGCCATGGCCGACGACGCGGACAAATACCGGCTGTGCGCCACCTCCGAATCCAAGACACAGGTGGTGGAGCAGCTGGTGGCGCTGCACGCCGGCGAGCAGCTGCTGGTGATAGGCCAGTACATTGACCAGCTGGACGATCTGGGCGAGCGGCTGCAGGCACCGGTGATCAAGGGCGATACCTCCGTCAAGGTACGGCAGAAGCTCTTTGACGCGTTCCGCGCCGGGGAGCTGCAGACCCTTGTGGTGTCCAAGGTGGCCAACTTCTCCATCGACCTGCCGGAGGCCTCGGTGGCCATCCAGGTCTCAGGCTCCTTCGGCTCGCGGCAGGAGGAGGCGCAAAGGCTGGGCCGGCTGCTGCGGCCCAAGAAGGACGGCAGGGCGGCCCGCTTCTACTCACTCGTGGCACGGGACACCCTGGACCAGGAGTTCGCTGCCAGGCGCCAACGGTTCCTGGCCGAGCAGGGGTATGCCTACCGGATCATGGACGCCAAGGACGTGCACGCCGCGGACTGACCCGCAGCGTGCACGCCGTTCACTTCACGCCCTCGGAACTGTCGCGCTCCATGGTGCCCGTTCTGGGATCGAACTGCGGGCGTTCGTAGGCCAGTTCCCCGCCGCTGCGGCCGCCGTAGGGACGGCCGTGGTCCGCAAATTCCTCCCGGAAGAAGGCCAGGCACCATTGCCCCATCTGGATCCTTGCCCCGGTCCGCAGGACGGATGGTCCCGTCCGGGAGACGCTGCCGCTGACGGGACCGTTCGGTACCAGGACGTATTCATCCTGCCCGTCGTGCCTGATTTCGGCGTGCAGCTCCGCCAGGCCCTCGAGCCGGACGTCCGCGCCTGCGCCGCTCCCTATCGTTGTAACGTCTGCCGTGAGGGCCACCTCCCGCGGAATCTGCCCGGTCCAGGTGGCGGCGTCCTGGACAAAGATCAGCCGCGGCCGGCCACCGCCCCTGGCGTAGTGGGTGGTGGTGATGCGGCGGGTGATCTTCCGCTGGACAGTGGGCACCAGCGGCAAGGGAGTCGACGGCGGCAGCAGCCGCATTCCTTTGGGCCTCCGCCTGCCCTGGCGGACCAACGGCAGCAGGGAGCCGAGTTTGCCGAGCTTGATGTGGGGGGAACGCGTGACCAGCCGCTGGGAGGCAGGGCTGGCCACGTTGCCCAGGCTGAGGATGTTTCCGCCGGGGCCGGCCACGGTGATGCTCACCCCCTTGCGGGCCAGCAGCTCCGCCAGCGGTTTGATCTCCTCCAGGGAGGGCAGCCCGCCGCCGGTCAACGGCGCCAGGCCTTCCAGGGACACTGTTACCTCGGTGCCGGCGGCCCTGGCGCTGCCCGAGGTGACGGCACCGGACTCGTCCGTGTAGGAGAAGTCCAGATCAACGTCCAGACGGTACTGGGGCATGTCCGTCAGCCGCGGTTCGCGTCCGACCCGGCGGCATCCCTGTCGCTGGTGGTGACGCGCAGGCTGCCGTTGAGCTTCCATGTGGCGCGCGGCGCGTCCGGGCCGATGTCGCGTGGAACTTCAATGGTCATATCGACGAACTGGTAGTTGATCGCAGCACCCTTGCCGGTGAGATAGGACCACATCTCCTCGGCAAGGTCTGCCCAATCCCGGATGCTGCGTTCGTTTACAGCTGCGTTTTCAGAAGCACTCAGGTCAGTCATGATGGTCTATCCCCTTCGATGGGCCAGGAACTATCGGGTTACTACCGTTGTTGGCGCGGGACCACCAGGGACGGGACGAGGCGGCAGCCGGTGATCCGTTGGAACGCTGGTGCCGGGCTTGACCGCCCGGCAAGCATCACTGTATTCCCGGCCGCAGGGCGGGGGAAGATGCCGGACGCGGAACGTTCTTGCCGTGAATTGGGTTCCCTGGTGCGTAACAGCGGTCTGCGACGCACACTGGAAGCATGAGTCCACGAATCATTCCCGTCGTGCCCGGGCCCGGGCAGGAGTCGGTCTGGGACTATCCCCGGCCGCCGCGGATCGAACCCAGCACGGAACGCATACGCATCGTCCTTGGAGGCGAGGTGATCCTTGACACCACCGACTCGCTGCGCGTTCTTGAGACCAGCCATCCACCGGTGTACTACGTCCGGCAGTCAGCATTCGTCTCCGGCGCGCTGGAGCCTGCTGCCGGCAGCAGCTTCTGCGAGTTCAAGGGCGCGGCCAATTACCTGACGGTGCGCGGCGGGGGTAAGGAGGCGGACGGCGCTGCCTGGTCCTACCCCGAGCCGGCGTCCGGGTTTGAGGCGCTCGCCGGGCGGGTGGCCGTCTACGCCGGGAGGATGGATTTCTGCGAAGTTGACGGGGAACGGGTGCAGGCGCAGCCGGGCCGCTTCTACGGCGGCTGGATCACCAGCCGCGTGGTGGGTCCCTTCAAAGGCGAGCCGGGAACAATGGACTGGTAAGCCCAAGCGGGCCTTCATCATGCTCACAACGAATATCCAGACAACTCCCAGAGACTGGGAGCATGATGGGAACATGAACAAGAACGGTCCAGAAGCCAGGCTGCTCGTCGTCGACGATGAACCCAACATCCGCGAGCTCCTCTCCACGTCATTGCGGTTCGCCGGCTTTGAAGTGGTCTCCGCTGCCAACGGGCGCGATGCCCTCGCCGCGGCCGACACGCACGCCCCTGACCTGGCCGTGCTGGACGTCATGCTGCCTGACATGGACGGCTTCACCGTGACCCGCCGGCTCCGTGCCGCCGGGAAGCACTTCCCGGTCCTCTTCCTGACCGCGAAGGACGACACCGAGGACAAGGTCACCGGCCTCACCGTGGGCGGTGACGACTATGTCACCAAGCCCTTCAGCCTCGACGAAGTGGTGGCCCGGATCCGCGCCGTCCTGCGCCGGACGCAGCCCCTGCTGGACGACGATGCGGTGATCCGCGTTGACGACCTCGAACTCGACGACGACGCCCACGAGGTGCGGCGCGGGGGCACTGTCATCGAGCTCTCCCCCACGGAATTCAAGCTGCTGCGCTACCTCATGCTCAATCCCAACCGGGTGCTGTCCAAATCGCAGATCCTGGACCATGTGTGGGAGTACAACTTCAACGGCGACGCGTCCATCGTGGAGTCCTACATTTCCTACCTTCGGCGGAAAGTGGACATCGACCCGGAGGCGCCGGCCCTGATCCAGACCAAGCGCGGCGTGGGCTACGTGCTCCGGACGGCTGAAAAGCGCTGACCTTGCTGAAGCGGTGGAAGTCGGCCTCGCTCAGGTCGCAGCTGGTGGCCATGATCATGGCCCTGCTGATTGTGGCCCTGACGGTGACCGGAGCGGTCACACTGACGCTGCTGCACAGCTATCTCCAGGGGCAGGTGGACGACAAGCTGAATGCCGCCGTCGACTCTGCCCGGAAACAGCGCTCGTTCACGCAACTGCAGGCGCCCAGCTCCATTCCCACCGACTATTCGCTGATGCTCTTCGCCCCGGGTGAGCAGCCGTACACCTTCGGCGGTGATCCGGACGACCACCCGGACATCAGCGCCATCTCCGTGGAGCAGGCGCAGGCACGCGGGCTGGTTCCCTTCCAGGTCCGTGGAACGGACGGGGAAAACTGGCGGGTGGTGGCAGTGACCGTCCAGAACGGCCAGACCACCGCCGTGGTGGTCATCGGCCTGCCCCTGGAGAGCGTCGACGATGTCCTCAAGCATGCCACCCTGGTGGTCACCGGGGTGGGCCTGTTGACGCTGCTGCTGGCCTCGCTTATTGCCAGCTGGACCGTGTCGAGGTCCTTCCGGCCGCTGGCCCGCGTGGAGAAGACTGCGGCAGCGATTGCCGCCGGTGACCTCTCCCGCCGTGTGGAGGTGGAGAACCCTGCCACCGAGCTGGGCCGGTTGAGCAGCTCGCTGAACGCCATGCTGGCGCACATCGAGACCGCGTTCGCTGCACGGACCGCCTCAGAGGCACGGATGCGCCGCTTCGCCGCCGACGCGTCCCACGAACTGCGCACTCCCCTGGTCACCATCCGCGGGTTCTCCGAACTGTACCGCCACGGCGCCCTGGCGACGGACGAAGACGTGGCCACCGCCATGGGCCGGATCGAAAGCGAAGCCAAGCGCATGGGTTCGATGGTTGAGGACCTGCTCCTGCTGGCACGCCTCGACGAACAGCGGCCGCTGCAGCAGAAGCCCGTGGACCTGCAACTGATTGCGCACGACGCCGTGGTTGACACCCAGGCCAGCGACCGGTCCCGGCTGATCACGCTCACCGGGCTCGACGGCGGACCGGCGGCACCGGCCCCGGTCCTTGGGGATGAGGCCAAGCTGCGCCAGGTGGTGGGCAACCTCGTGGGCAATGCCCTGCGCTATACCCCGGAGGGCAGCCCCATCGAAGTCGCCGTCGGGGTCCGCGGGACCGACGGCGAAGAACGTTCCATCATCGAAGTCCGGGACCATGGGCCGGGTATCTCGGAAGAGGATGCAGCCAAGGTCTTTGAACGCTTTTACCGGGCTGACACGTCCCGGACCAGGGAGACGGGCGGCAGCGGCCTCGGGCTCGCCATCGTGGCGGCCATCGTGGGGTCGCACGGCGGTTCGGTAAGGGTGGAAAAGACCGACGGCGGCGGCGCCACGCTGGTGGTGAGCCTTCCGCGGCGTGAGGATTCCGCCCGCACTGGCGGCGCGGACGGGCAGGAAACCACCGCCCGCAGTGCCGCAGGGGCCAAGGGCAGCGACGGGTCCGTTATCCACATATAGTCCTCCGGCCATGGCTGCCGCCCGGTTCTGCTCCATAGGCTCGTCCCAGCAGCCCGGATCCGCCGGGCGCGGGGGCGCTCCGCCCGCCGTATCGAAAGGCACAGCCATGAGCATTATTTCCGTCGACCCCGAATTACTGCAGCTGAAGTCCGCGAACGTCCAGGCCACCGTGGACCGGATCAGCGCGGACGTGCACGCAATGAAGCGTGGCCTCGACGAACTGCAGGGATCATGGCGCGGTGCAGCGGCCACCAACTTCCAGGCGCTCATCACCGAATGGACCATCACCCAGGGCCGGGTGGAGGCGTCGCTGGCGTCCATCAACGCGGCCCTGGCCTCTGCAGCGGCCACGTATGCCCAGGCGGAGCAGGGAAACACGCAGCGGTTCAGCTAACGCCCGTGTGAGCTGAACGGTTCGCCTAAGCTTCCGGCGTTCCCTGATGGAACCGCAGCCGCCACCGGCCGCCGTCGAGGACCCACAGCGAGCTGCGCAGCGTGGTGCCTGAGCGGGCGAAACTGCGGTAGGTCAGCAGGACCGCGCTGGTGCCGATGCGGTCAGCGCCCAGGATTTCGATATCGGTCCGTTCACCGGGATCCTCTTCGAGGGCCATCATCATGGCGTCCCGGGTCCAGACCCTTCCCGAGCTGCCAATCTCCATGAAGTCCGGGTGCAGCAGGACAGCTGTCCGGCCGATATCCCCCCGCACCAGTGGGCCCAGCAGCTCACGTTCGAGCTCTTCCACCAGCGCCTCAGGCGGGATGGCGCCGGCCTGTTGCGTTGCCTCGGCCATGTCAAGGGCGTCGCTGTCCAGTTCGCTGAACAGGTCAAGTTCATCGAAGGCCGGGAGCGGTTCAGGGGTGGCGCGCGGCCTGCCGGCGCCCGCTGCCGGTGCGCCACCGCCGGCCCCTGGTACCGGGCGCCCAGGAGCAGCGGTCGGGATGTCCAGGGTGGCGGGCGGGAAGCCAATACCGGAGGGCTGCCCGTCGGCGGCATGTCCGGAGCCGGATGGGGTCGCAGCAGGTTGGTGTTCGGCTGCGTGGTGTGCAGCTGCGTGGTGCGCGCCAGGGTGGTGTCCGCCGGGGAACCCGGGCCCGGACCTGGCTGCCACGCCCTGCTGGTACGCCGTTGCCGCGGCCCTGGCCCGTTCGTCCGCAGCCTCGTTCAGCTCATGGCCGGCGTGGCCCTTGACCCACTCAAATGTGTAAACCCGGCCGGCCAGCTCGCGGTCGAGTTCCTTCAACAGTTCCACGTTCAGGACGGGTTTTCCGTCTGCCTTGCGCCAGCCCTTGCGCTTCCAGCCCGGCATCCATTTGGTAATTGAGTTGATCACGTACTGGCTGTCGCAAAGGATGCGCAGGTCCTCACCGGGCAGGTGGGCGGTGGCGCGCAGGAGGTCAAGGACAGCCATCAGCTCACCCTGGTTGTTGGTCCCGTGCGGCCAGCCCCCGGCCCGCCAGCAATCGTCATTCACATACCAGGCCCAGCCGGCCGGACCGGGATTTCCCAAGGCCGAACCATCAGCCGCTGCAGTAATCGTCACCAAACCATCCTGCCAGAAGCCACCGACATTGGACCGACGCCACAGCATCCCAGCCTGGCCGGGCTGCCGCGCCCCTTCCGGCGCCCCCGCAGCGGGCTGTGCGAATGGTCGTAAGCGCAACTTTGACGGCCGAAGCGACAGGGGTTGGGAAAACGCTTACCGAAACTTCTTGACGTGAGCATGCCGGGCGCGACACAATCACTTCATCACTCGAGAAAACGGTTTCTGATCTTCGCCGGTCAGCGCATCACGGCGACCCCGGCGCACAAGGAGCCCATCCGGAAGGAATATCAATGACGATTCCAGTCGTAAGCCGGCGCCGCTTCCAGCTGGGCGCGGCCGCGCTGGCACTCTCCATCCTGGCCACCGGCTGCGGGGCCCCCGGCGGTTCAGGCGACAACGCCCAGGTGACCTTGCGGTTCGCCTGGTGGGGCAATGAATACCTGAACGCACAGACAAACAAGGTCATCGCGGCCTTTGAGGCATCGCACCCGAACATCAAGATCAAAGCGGAGCCGGGAGAATGGTCCAGCTACTGGGACAAGCTGGCAACGAAGACCGCCGCCAACGATGCGCCCGACGTCATCCAGATGGACCAGAAATACATCGCCGAATACGGCGGCCGCGGGGCGCTGATGGACCTGTCCAGGCAAAACGGCATCGATACCTCAAAACTGGACAAGGAAGCGCTTGCGTCGGGCCAGTACGGCGGCGCCCAGTACGGGCTGAGCACAGGCCGGAACGCCTATGTCATCATGGCCAACACGAAAGTGTTCCAGGCAGCGGGAGTGCCCGTGCCGGACGACAAGACCTGGACGTGGAAAGACTTCGTGGACACGGCGGCGAAGATCAGCGCAGCAGGTGACGGGAAGAGTTACGGGGCCGCTTATGGCAGCAACGAAGCCGACCTGATCATCTGGCTGCGCCAGCACGGCGAGAATCTGTACTCAGGGGACGGCAAGCTCGACTTTGAAGCCGCGACTGCAGCGTCCTTCTGGGAACGGATCAAGGAACAGCGCGACTCCAAGGCCAGCCCGGCGGCCACCGTGGCAACCGAGGATGCAGGGGCAGGACTGGAGGAAAGCCTGTTCGGAACAAACCGGGTGGCCATGGCCTGGTGGTGGACCAACCAGCTTGGTTCCCTTGAAGCCACCACCGGCAGCAGCATAAAGATACTGCGGGCCCCCAGCGTCGACGGCGCCTCGGCCGGCAATGGCATGTACTACAAGCCCACCATGTTCTGGTCTGCATCCTCCCGTTCGAAGCATTCCCAGCAGGCCGCGGAGTTCATCAACTACCTCACCAACAGTCCGGAGGCGGGTGCCATCCTGATGACCGACAGGGGCGTCCCCACCAATCCGGACATCGTTTCGGGCATCACCCCGCAGCTTAAGCCGGCTGACACCACCGTGGTTGGATTCCTGAAGGACATAGCCCCGGACATCAAGGACGCACCGCCTGTCCCGCCCGTGGGTGCAGGGAGCGTCCAGAACGTCATCAGGAGGTACACGGATGAAGTGCTGTACGACCGGATGACCCCGCAGGCCGCGGCGGAAGCCTTCAAGAAGGAAGTCCAGGGGATGCTGGATTCGGCCCGGAAGTAACTCCCCTCCCACAGCTCCTTGTCCGGGCGGCCAAGCCGGCACAGGCCGCATCCGTGGCCGGGAACAAAACCTCCGGCACAAAAGTGCGGCCCCCTCGCAAACGAGGGGGCCGCACTTTGCGGTTGGCGGGAGAGGTCCCGGCAGGAGGGCTTAGAAGCCGCCCATGCCTCCCATGCCGCCCATGTCGTCTCCGCCTGCGGGGGCGGCGTTCTTCTCCGGCTTATCAGCCACCACTGCTTCGGTGGTGAGGAAGAGGCCAGCGATGGAAGCCGCGTTCTGCAGGGCAGAGCGGGTTACCTTGACGGGGTCGTTGACGCCGGCAGCCAGCAGGTCGACGTATTCGCCGGTGGCTGCGTTCAGGCCGTGGCCTGCGGGCAGGCCGCGGACCTTGTCCACCACGACGCCCGGCTCGAGGCCGGCGTTGAAGGCGATCTGCTTCAGCGGGGCGTCGATGGCAACGCGGACGATGTTGGCGCCGGTTGCTTCGTCGCCGGAGAGCTGCAGGTTGGCGAATGCCTTGGCACCGGCCTGGATGAGGGCCACGCCGCCACCGGCCACGATGCCTTCTTCAACTGCAGCCTTGGCGTTGCGGACTGCGTCCTCGATGCGGTGCTTGCGCTCCTTGAGCTCAACCTCGGTGGCGGCACCGGCCTTGATGACTGCAACGCCGCCGGCCAGCTTGGCCAGCCGTTCCTGCAGCTTCTCGCGGTCGTAGTCGGAGTCCGAGTTCTCAATCTCGGCGCGGATCTGGGAAACGCGGCCGGCGATCTGGTCGGCGTCGCCGGCACCTTCAACGATGGTGGTCTCGTCCTTGGTGACAACAACCTTGCGGGCCTGGCCCAGGAGCTCCAGGCCGGCGTTCTCCAGCTTGAGTCCAACCTCTTCGGAGATGACCTGGCCACCGGTGAGGACGGCGATGTCGGCCAGCTGGGCCTTGCGGCGGTCGCCGAAGCCCGGAGCCTTGACGGCGACGGACTTGAAGGTGCCACGGATCTTGTTGACGATCAGGGTGGCCAGGGCCTCGCCCTCGATGTCCTCGGCAATGATCAGCAGCGGCTTGTTGGACTGCATGACCTTTTCCAGGACAGCAACCAGTTCCTTGACGTTGGAGATCTTGGAGTTGACGATCAGGATGTACGGATCCTCAAGGACCGTTTCCTGGCGCTCGGCGTCCGTGACGAAGTAGGCGGAGATGTAGCCCTTGTCGAAGCGCATGCCTTCGGTGAGCTCGAGCTCCAGGCCGAAGGTGTTGGACTCCTCGACCGTGATAACGCCTTCCTTGCCCACCTTGTCCAGGGCTTCGGCGATGAGGGCACCGATTTCGTCGTCACCGGCGGAGATGGAGGCGGTGGCCGCGATCTCTTCCTTGGTTTCGATTTCCTTGGCGGAAGCCAGGAGTTCGCGGGTGACAGCCTCGACGGCCTTCTCGATGCCGCGCTTGAGGGACAGCGGGTCGGCGCCGGCGGCAACGTTGCGCAGGCCTTCCTTGACCAGGGCCTGGGCCAGGACGGTGGCCGTGGTGGTGCCGTCACCGGCAACATCGTCGGTCTTCTTGGCAACTTCCTTGACCAGCTCAGCGCCGATCTTCTCGTAAGGATCGTCCAGCTCGATCTCCTTGGCGATGGAAACACCATCGTTGGTGATCGTGGGGGCGCCCCACTTCTTTTCGAGGACGACGTTGCGTCCACGCGGGCCGAGGGTGACCTTAACGGCGTCGGCGAGGGTGTTCAGGCCACGCTCAAGGCCGCGGCGTGCCTCTTCATCAAATGCAATGATCTTGGCCATAACGGCAGTAGTCCTTTCGGGACAGTCGTTAAGAATGAACCTTCGCTGCAGTGCCCGCGACGGACGATCCTTTGACGGCGGCCTCTGTATGCCTCCGGGAGGGGATCTCACTGAAGTGAGGTGTTTCTTTCGCTCCTCGTCCGGTGCCCCGCGCCGCCGGCCGGAACCAGGCTTTGCTTTAGCAGTCGGTACGTCAGAGTGCTAACTCAATAATTAGCACTCCCCAGGTGAGAGTGCAAGCGAAAAGACGCCGGACGGGCGGGTAGGGGCAGCGGCTTCGCCCAGGGCGATCAGCTTGAATGTCCGGCCGTCTCCCGGCCGGTGGGGGTGGGGTTGTTCTCGGGACCGTAGGTGAATACGGAGAAAACGGCGGTGGTGATATCCCCGTTGGAGTCGAAGGCAACCGGTCCTGACTCGCCGTCGTAATTGATGTCCGGATTGGCAGCAAGGCCGCCCAGGCACTCCTTGTACGTCAGGCACGGGGCGGGCGGGGCCGTTGCCCCCGGGGCAGGCGTCCCCGCGGAGGGCATCCCCTGGGATGTGGTCCTGCCCGATGCGGCGCCACCCGAAACCGGAACCAGGTTGGCGGCGATGGAGCGTCCGGCATCGTCCTGGGCCCTTGCCGCCGCCAGGGCCGCCAGGGTCACGGCGTCGTAGGTTTCAGCAGCATACGAGACGTCCTTCAGGGAAGGATCAACGGCCAGGAGCTTTCCCTGGAAGGCGGCGGTGGGCAGTTGGCCCGGGACGACGGCGCGGGCGCCGTCCAGGGCCCGGGAGGGGAGCCCTGATCCGTAGCGGGCAAAGGCGCCATCGCTGAGGAGAATTTTTGAACCCCTGAGGCCGGAGTTGTTCAGCTCGGCCAACGCGCCCTGCGCCCCTTCCCGGGCAACCAGGACCACGGCGTCAGGGCTGGCCTTGGCTGCGGAGCGTGCGGCTTCGGCGGCGGCGCCGGGCTTGAAGGCGGCTCCGGGCAGGACCGTCAGGCCGGACTGTTGCGCGGCTTTCGTGACGGCAGCCGACAGGTCCTTGCCGTAGGCACCTTCCTGGTACACCACGGTGATGCTGGCGGCCCCGGCGTCCTTGGCGAGTTTGGCCAGCACAGGACCTTGCGCGACGTCGGCCGCGGCCGTGCGGAAGTAGTAGCCTCCGCTGGCGATCCCGGAGAGGGCGGCAGCGGTGTTGGCCGGCGAGATGAGGGGTATGCGTGCGTGGGACAGGATGTCCACGGCGGCGGCCGCGTGGCTGGAATCGGTGGGTCCAATGACCACGTCCGCCTTGGCGGCCACCAGGTCCTTGGCCTGGCCTGCGGCTTCCTGGTCCGGATGCGCCGGCAGCAGCTCCACCGGCCGGCCTTTGTGTCCGCCGGCGGCGTTGATTTCCTGGATGGCCAGCTTGGCGGCCGCCAGCTGGGGCGCATTAAGGAAGGCATTGCCGCCGGTGTTGTCCAGGATCAGGCCCACCCGGAGGACGCCATCGCCGGAGGCTTCGACCGGGTCCACCCTGGCGTTGCCGCCGGCGCCCGAACATGCTGTGACCGCGAGGACTGCCCCCAGGGAAACGGCCAGCGCCGCTCGGCCGCGGACCGGGGAACGGTAAAACGGCGTCACTGGGCGGGCCGGACGTTTTCTGCCTGGGGACCTTTTTCGCCCTCCCCGACTTCCAGCTGCACCCTCTGCCCCTCATCCAGTGCGCGGTAGCCCTCCCCCTGGATCGCGGACCAGTGGACAAAAACGTCATCACCGGAGCCGTCAACGGTGATGAAGCCATAGCCCTTTTCAGCGTTGAACCATTTGACGGTTCCCAGTGCCATGATGAACAACTCTTTCCGTTGGGGTTATGCAGCCGTGGGCGGAGCGGGTGCGGCTAGCGGTATCCGGGGCCAAGCACCACCACGAGCGGCACCTGGAATTCGGTGCTGTTCACCACGGTGGGGATGTTGAGCAGCCCGGCAAGCGCCTGTGCGTTTGCCAGTTGCTGGGGGCCGGAGTAGAAGATCACGGAGGATTTTTGCGGGGCGCCGGACCAGTTGCCTACCTGGCCGAGGCGCCATCCGTCCGCCTGGACGGTTCCGGCCACCCGGCTGGCCAGCCCTGCCGTGCCTGCCGCGTTGTAAACCGCCACTGCCTGCGTCCTGTCGACGGCTGCCTCCCGGGTGGCGGAAGGTGTGGCCTGGGGCTCCCGGTCACTGCTTTGGGTTGGTTCAGACGAAGCAGACGGAGACGGCGAAGCAGGAGGCGCGGATGCCTGCGTGGCCGATGGGGTGGTTCCGGTTCCGGCCAGCGGAGCTGACTCCACGCTCGCCGATGCCTGGCTCGCGGTGGCGCTGAATCCCAGCTTGGGAAGGATCAGGAAGGACACCAGCCCTATGGCAAGGGCCGCCATTCCCACTACCAGGATGGGCCACAGCCGCACCCGGGACGGGGCCGAGGCCGTCCGGTGGACACCTTGTCGCGACGCGGCCTCCGGGACCTTGTCGAATTCATCGCGGGCGTATCTGGTCATGGTGGAAGGACATCCTTGTTGATTGCGGCTGTTGGCCCGGCCTGGGGGTTGTTAAGCGTCGGATCCCAGGCGCCGGGCAGTGCGCGCACGGTGGCGCGACGTACGTAGTCTACGCAATCTCTTCACCAGCATGGGATCGTGTGCCAGCGCATCCTCGCGGTCGATCAGTGCGTTCAGGAGCTGGTAGTAATGGGTCGCGGAGAGGTCAAAGAGGTCGCGGATGGCCTGCTCCTTGGCCCCTGCGTACTTCCACCATTGCCGTTCCAGGGCCAGCATCTGCTGTTCGCGCTCGGAGAGGGAGGACTCACGGAGGGTGAAATCCGCCAAAAGGGACTTCCGTGGATCCTGCTCCGGCAGGTGTTCCCGGGCCGGTTCCGCCACGGCACACTCCTTCGCTGGTTACGGTAAATGTCTTACCCCCATGCTACCGGTCGAATAACACGGGTGTCATTCGCGCCCCGCGCCTGCACCGGCCCGGTGCCGCGGGCGGGCGTCCCCCGATGGCCTGCAAGAATGGAACGATGTTTGAATCGGATGCGCTGTTCGAGCTGCAGCAGGACCCGGCGGACGGCACCCGCTTCGCTGACCTGGCTGACCTGCCCCTGGCGGAGCTCATGGCGCCGGACTGGGCCGCGGCCCTGCAGGGAGTGGAGGGCAAGCTCCGGTCGGTCCTGGCCTTCCTGGCTGCCGAAGAGGCGGCCGGGCACCAACTCCTGCCGCCGCCGTCGAACGTCCTGCGCGCCTTCCGCCAGCCGCTCGCCGGCGTCAAGGTCCTCATCGTGGGCCAGGACCCCTACCCCACCCCGGGGCACGCAGTCGGGCTGTCGTTTTCCGTCGATGCCCGCACGCGCCCCCTCCCCCGCAGCCTGGTGAACATCTACCGCGAACTCGAATCGGACCTCGGCATTCCGCCGCGCGTCCATGGCGACCTGTCGGCATGGACGGAGCAGGGCGTGCTGCTCCTGAACCGGGTACTCACGGTCAGGGCAGGATCTGCTGGGTCCCACCGGGGCAAAGGCTGGGAGGACATTACGACGGCGGCCGTCACCGCCCTGGCATGCCGCCGGGCCGCGGATGGGTCCAGGATGCCTTTGGTGGCGGTGTTGTGGGGCAAGGAGGCGGAGGGCCTCCAGCCGCTGCTGGCAGGCGCCCCCGCCGTCATCAGCCCGCACCCCAGCCCGCTGTCCGCCTCCCGCGGGTTCTTTGGCTCCAGGCCATTCAGCCGGGTGAACCAACTGTTGCGCGAACAGGGTGCAACGGCCGTAACCTGGGAACTCCCGCCGTCACCCTAGCTTAGGCTTGCCTTATGAGCACCGTCCCCGCCGCCACCAGCGCCACGAAGAAGAGCCGCCCCCAGGTCACCCTGACCGTGCTGCGCAAGGAACAGCTGTCCCCGCACATGGTCCGGATCGTGGCCGGCGGGGAGGGCTTCAGCGACTTCGCCAACAACGGCTTCGTGGACCGGTACGTGAAGATCGTTTTCCCGCAGCCCGGGGTTGACTACCCCTCCCCGCTGGACCTGTGGGCCGTCCGGGAAACCATGCCGCGCGAGCAGTGGCCGTTCACCCGCACCTATACGCTGCGCTGGGTGGATCCGGAGGCGAGCGAACTCGCCATCGACTTCGTGGTCCACGGCGACGAGGGCCTGGCGGGTCCATGGGCGGCAGGGGCACAGCCGGGCGAGACACTGACCTTCACCGGACCCGGCGGCGCCTACAACCCCAACCCCGAGGCCGACTGGTACCTGTTCGCCGGTGATGAGGCAGCGCTTCCTGCCATCGCCGCATGCATCGAGGCCCTGCCCGCGGAGGCAACCGGGCTTGCCTTCCTGGAGGTAGGTTCCGAGGCCGACATCCAGCCTGTTTCCGCCCCTGCCGGGCTGGAGATTACCTGGCTGGCCCGCAACGGCACACCGGCAGGTGCCAGCGACCTGCTGGTCAGGGCGGTGGCGGAGGCCGAATGGCCCACCGGCACCGTGGATGCGTTTGCACATGGCGAACGCGGCTATATGAAGGCCCTCCGCGAAATCTTCTTCAAGCAGCGCGGCCTGGACCGCCGGCAGGTGTCCCTCTCCGGTTACTGGGCGCAGGGCCGCGTGGAGGACGTCTTCCAGGCCGAGAAAAAGCTCCCGGTCGGCCAGATCTAGCGGCGGCGCGCCCGGCGCCGCTCGTTGCTTGCCAGGCTGCGGGTCAGGGGCCGGGCCAGCACGTCGCCCAGGACGATCCCGCCGGCCGTTCCCAGCACGATGGCACCGGCGCTGAGCATTCCTCCGGCGCCGGCCAGGATCTCGGACTCCTCAACGGTGAGGACGTACATGGACCGGAATATCGTGAGGCCGGGCAGCAGGATCAGGGCTGCGGGAACTGCCACCACCAGCTGCGGCGCACCCATCCGCAGCGCCACCACCCGTGCCAGCAGGCCAATGACGACGGCGGCCATGGCAGGGGCGAAACGGTCCCCGATGCCCAGCAGGCCGCAGCCCAGCAGCACCAGGTAGCCCGCCACGCCTACGGCTGCGGTTGGCAGCAGGAGCTTCCAGGTGGTCTGTTCCGTAATGCCGATGGCCATCACG
This sequence comes from Pseudarthrobacter sp. Pseusp20, assembly GCF_059492155.1. NCBI lineage: Bacteria > Bacillati > Actinomycetota > Actinomycetes > Micrococcales > Micrococcaceae > Pseudarthrobacter > Pseudarthrobacter sp. Pseusp20. Next base: position 1,099,842 of record NZ_CP168521.1, on the reverse strand, counting down.
GCGGCGGCTACGAAGATGATGAGGACCCACAGATCGTAGGCGGGCGGGAAGGTCTGGGTAACGTCGATGCGCTGCAGCCCGGTCAGCTCCCCCACCACGAAGGCAACAGCGATCCCTGCCACGATGGCGCCGAACGTCAGCAGCGTGGACAGGAACCGTCCGGCCGCCGTCACCGGGAAGCCGTTGATGGCATCCTGCACGGAGGACACCAGGCGCCCGGTGGGAAGGAGCAGCAGGATGCCGCCCACCACCACGATGGACGGCGATGCGGTGAGCCCGAACTGCCAGAGCAGCAGCGCCAGCATGGTGACCACGAAAGAGCAGCTGGCGGTGATGAAGAAGTCCGGTACGCGCCAGCGTCCCAGCTGCCGGGCCAGCAGGCTGATGCCGATATTGGCCACGAAAGCAACTGCCGAGGACACCGGACCGCCGCCCAGCACGCCAACGAACACGGCGGCGAAGATGCCGAAGGCGGCCGTGACCATCCAGCGCGGATAGGGTTTCGGGCTGGTGATGGCCTCGTTCAGCCGGCGGATCGCCTCATCCCGGCCCACGCCGCCGGCCACGATGTCCGTGACCAGTTGGTGCACCTTGGCCAGGCCCGCATAGTTGTTGGTCCAGGAGCGCACCACGCGCAGCAGGGCGATCGGCGTCTGGTCCTTGGGTGCGTAGTTGATACCCACGGACTGGTTGGTGATGTCCACCTCGATGTTTTTCAGCCCCAGGGCCGCGGTGACGGCAATGATGCTGGTTTCCACCTCCAGGGCGCCGGCGCCATACCGGAACATGGTCTCGGCCAGGTGCAGGGCGAAATCCAGGGTCTTCCGGGCGGAGGTGTCCACGCCACCCACCTGGATGGTGGGGTTGGCGTAGGGACTCCCCGCCAGCCGGTCCACGATGCTCAACGGGGCGGTTGGTGGATTCTCGCCCTGCACCAGGCGGCGCAGCATCCTCTTGGCGGCAGCGTCCTGCCGAAGCTGCGCAGGGGTCAGCGGTTCAGTCTTGGGCAGGCCGTCAGTCTTTGGCCTGTGCCCTGGCCGTTCGTGCCGTTCGGTCATGCCCGCTTCCTCCCTGTACGCGGTTTATGGACGGTCAGGCTGCACGCTTCAGCGGCAACTTGCCCAGCAGCGTGCGGGCGGCGGCCGCAGCGGACCTGGCGAGCCTGTTGGCATGGAAGACGGCGGGCCGCACCGGCACGACGAAGTCTCCCACCAGCTGGACCACTTCGCCGCCAAAGCCCTTCTTGAATTCGTAGCCGCCGTGGCCTTCCTCGTCCTGGCCGGAGATGCCGAAGGTGCCGTAGAAGTTGTACCGCGGGTATCCCTTCTCGAGGGCATGCAGCATCATTCCCCAGTACAGGGAGGTTGCGCCGTTGAAGTAGATGTAGTCCTGGACGGTGCCGCCGATGACGCACACCACCTCATCGCCGTAGCAAACGAAGTGGATGGCTGCCACGGTGGCCGTCCCCACGGAGTCGGGGAACCTTTCGATGTCCTTCAGGCTCCGCTCGTAGCTGTCCACCAGGTCCTGTACCACTTTGAGCCGGTTGGCCTTCTTTTTGCTGCCGGTCTCCTCCACCTCACGGCGGAGATCTGCTGCGGTGGCTGACTCCGTTGCCAGGCGCTCAGTGATGGATTTCCGGTAGGCCGGGATGTCGATCTTCGCCATCATCAGCTTGGTGAATTCCGGGGTGGTGGTCCGGAGCAGGTGTTCGTAGTAGGCGCGTTCGCGGTAGACGAATCCTTTTTCGTCACCGGCCCGGCTCAGGGCCCCGTAGAAGTCGTCCAGGGTGTCCAGGGTGGCCTGTTCCAGGAAGACGCCGTTCTTTTCCGCTTTGCGGATGGCTTTGCGCGTCCGGTAGCTGGTGCTCATGATCAGTTCTTCGGCGTCCTGGATGCCCACCAGGTTCTTGATGAACATCCAGTTGACGTTGACGAAGTTCATGTCCAGGCCCTGGTGCTCGAACCCCAGCCGTTCCAGGTCGGCCACCAGGGGCCGGTTGTCCTCGACGTCGGGGTGCTCGGCGCCGTCGGCGTCCCGGGCGATGTACCTGACGTTCGGCGAGATCCGCAGTTCAGCGGCTTTGCGGCCTGCCGCGTGCTTGCGGAGAAGCTCGACGACGGCGCCCACCAGGTTCCGGTCCGTGTAGTCCATAAGGGGGCCCTTGGCGCATTCACAGACGGTGTAGCCGAGGCGGTTTGTGGTGTAGTTGAGCTTTCCTGCCGCCACGAGTTCCCCGTTGCGCCGGACCCCGAAGAGTTCCACCTGCTGGCCGCGTGCTCGCTGGAAACGGGCAAAATCAATGGACTGCAGGAAACTGTTCTGCGGGTGCTTCAGGGCGAAGGCCTCAAAGTCGGCGTCGCTGAGGTTGGCGTATTCAAGCCCGGTAGCGGCGGAAACTGGATTCAAGGGGTGACCTTCTTCTGGACTCTTCGCGGCCTGGTGGGCGCGCGATGGGCGGGCGGTGTTCGGGGCGGCCGGCACGCGGGCGTGCTGGTCCGGCGGGGGTCGCGGGAGCTTTGCGGGTCTGGCGGCTGCAGGTCAGTAGAACTGCTGGCCGGTCCGTGCGGTTTCAATCCGGCGGAAGATCTTTTCGCCGCCTTTGACCCAAAGCCGGTGCCGCAGCGGGGACAGGACGTAGTCGTGGCAGCCCACGAAGTCGGTCACTGTCTTGGTGAAGCTGGTCTTGAACATGCCCATTCCGTAAAGGTTGTGGGTCTTGTCCTTGATGCGCGCAGCTGGAGGCGTGCCGCAGAAGTCGTACTCGGTGCAGCCGAGTTCCTGCATCCGGCGGATGGCCGCCCACTGGACCAGGTGCGAGTCACCGTACTGTTTGCGGTTCTGGGTGGAACCGCCGTCCTTGTAGGTTGCCTTGGCACCGTAGTTGATGACGAATGCGCCCACGCTGGGCTTTCCGTCCTCGTAGGTGAAGAAGAAGTTGCCCTGGCCGCGGTTGCTGAACTCATCCCAGAACTGTGCGTAGTAATCGTAGCTGCGCAGGGGCATGGATCCCTTGGCGCTGACGGTGTTGACCATCAGGTCGTACAGGGCGCGGTAGGTTTCAGGTCCGGGTTCCTGCCGGACCACCTGGCAGCCTTCGCGTTCGGCACGCCGGATGGCATTGCGGGCGCGCGAGGAGATGGCTTTGAATACTGCCTCTTCGGAGCCGGAGATATCCAGCAGGGCGGTGGAGTCGTTGGACTGGATATTGGGCGCTTTCACCAGGTTGGCCGCGCGCAGTTCCTTCTGCACCTCGTCGGAGTCGATAATGTCCGGTTCCACTTTGATGGTGAAGACATTCAGCTTCCTGCCGCGGACAAACGCGGCAACGGATTCAAGGACGGGGCCGAGGTCCGCTGCATCGGCCAGGTCGGGGCCCTTGATCAGATACCACAACCGTCCCAGGACGGGGAAGCTCTTCTCCAGCACCAGGTTGTAGCTGGAGTTTCCGGGGCTTTCCAGCACCAGGAACCGGACTTTCCAGCCGCTTCCGTTCTTGACCGATGCATAGGCGGCGGACTGCAGCATATTGCCGCCGTTCGGATTGGCCGTGACGTGCTTGTCCCAGTTTTCAATTTCCTCGGCGGTGGCAAAACGTGCGGTGAATTGTCGCAAGGGGGCCTTGTCCAATCGGGTCTGTGCGCGGTTTCGGTAGTTCTGGGTGCGTGCGGACATGCAGCCTCAAGTCTAAAGCCTGATGTGCTTCCGGCTTTTCGCCGCCTTGCAGGGCATGCGGGCCAGCGGGGTTCAGGATGCCCGCTTGACGCCGCTGTTGGCGGTCAACAAGGGTGTAGGCATGAGGCCGGATGGGGAAGAGACTACAGCCCGCACGGGGAGCGACGGACAGCCATACAGCGCCGGGGTGCAGGTGGCCGCGCTTATCGGATTCCTGGTGGCGTCACTGTTGGTGGCGGCGCTGGGCGGCCTGGCCTCGGCGGCCAATGTCTCCGGCTGGTACGCCACCGCAGACAAGGCGCCCTGGTCCCCGCCCAACGGCGTGTTTGGTCCCGTCTGGACCGTCCTCTATGCGGCAATGGCTGTCGCAGCGTGGCTGGTCTGGCGCCGGCGGACCAGCAGGACACGTCCGGCAATGGCCGCCTACGCCGTCCAGCTGGTCCTCAATCTTGCCTGGACCCCCGCGTTTTTCGCCCTTTACCCCGCCCTTGGCACGCCGGCCCTGTGGCTGGGGCTGGCCATCATCCTTGCCCTGATCGCCGCCGTCGCAGTAACCGTTGCGTATTTTGGTCCCATTAGCCGCACGGCCGGGCTGCTCCTGCTGCCCTACGTGTCATGGCTGGTGTTTGCGGCCAGCCTGAACTGGTGGGCCGCGGCGCATAACTAAGCGATGGTCTCCGCGTGGCCTGTGGCGTCGCGTTGCCAGGTGGGGATCAGCATTCGACGACGTTGACGGCGAGGCCGCCCATGGCGGTTTCCTTGTATTTTGAGGACATGTCCTTGCCGGTTTCGCGCATGGTGATGATGACTTCGTCCAGGGACACGCGGTGGGTGCCGTCGCCCCAGAGCGCCATTTTCGCGGCGTTGATCGCTTTCGCGGCCGCGATCGCGTTCCGTTCGATGCAGGGGACCTGGACCAGCCCGCCGATCGGGTCACAGGTCAGGCCCAGGTTGTGTTCCATCGCGATTTCCGCGGCGTTCTCCACCTGCGCCGGGGTCCCGCCCATGACCTCGGCCAGGCCCGCGGCCGCCATCGAGGACGCCGACCCCACCTCGCCCTGGCAGCCGACCTCGGCCCCGGAGATCGAGGCCTGTTCCTTGTACAGCACCCCCACCGCGCCCGCGGCCAGCAGGAACCGCACCACCACAGCGTCCCGGTCCTCCTCGGTGGCTTTGTCCATGCCCGGGGCGAAATGCAGGGCGTAGAACAGCACCGCGGGGATGATCCCTGCCGCCCCGTTCGTCGGGGCGGTGACCACCCGCCCGCCGGAGGCGTTCTCCTCATTCACCGCCAACGCCACCAAATTAACCCACTCCTGCCAATACCTGGCATCGAACGGGCCCGCGTCCCACGCCGCATCCGTCTCCTCGACCGGGCCGCCCGCGGATTCCTTCTTCAACCGGTCGTACCAGTCAGGGGCGCGGCGGCGGACCTTCAACCCGCCCGGCAGCACCCCTTCCCGCCTCAACGAGGCGGCCACGCAGCCCTCCATCACCGACCAGATCTGCAGCAACCCCGCCCGGATCGCCTCCTCGTCCCGGGAGACTTTTTCGTTCACGAGCATCACGCCAGCGATGCCCAACCCGGTCACCGCGCAGTGCCCCAGCAGCTCCGCCGCGGTCCGGAACGGCAGCGGCAGCTCCTGTTTGGACGCGTCCAGTTCCTGCTGCGCCGCGTCCTCCTCGCCCTCCCGGACGATGAACCCGCCACCCACCGAGAAAAACGTCGCCGCATGCAGCACCTCCCCGGCCGCATCAGTGACCGTGAACGTCATCCCGTTCGTGTGCCGCGGCAACACCGTCAACGGCCGCAGCACCATATCCTTCACCCCGTACGGCAAGGCCACCGAACCGGCCAGGTTCAGCACCCCGGTCCCCGCGATCGACGCCAGCCGCTCCTCCACCTCGGCGGGCAGGATCAACTCCGGATGGAACCCCTCCAACCCCAACAAAACGGCGGTCATCGTCCCATGCCCATGACCCGTCGCCGCCAACGACCCATACAAATCCACCCGCAACCCCGCCACATCACCCAGGACACCCAGGCCCTTGAGCTCCTCAGCGAACACCGCAGCAGCCCGCATCGGCCCCACAGTATGAGACGACGAAGGCCCAATCCCGATCGAAAACAGGTCAAAGACACCAACAGCCATAACGGGGTATTTCCTAACTAAATCTGGTTCGGTTGCCGCTCAACCCACTCCCTGTACGTCCTGTCAGCCTCGACACACCGGTCCATGCGCACCAGGGGCCGGCAGAGCCGGACCCGAAGCCGGCCACGGTGCGGTACAGGGCTTACTTTTGGCGTTTGTAGAACGGGAGGTCGACGACTTCGAATGGCTCCGCCTTGCCACGGAGGTCCACGTCGAGGGCGGTGCCGGGTGCCGAGTATTCGACGTCGACGTAGGCCATGGCGATGGGGTAGCCGAGGGTGGGCGACGGCTGGCCGGAGGTGACTTCGCCAACCGTGGCGCCGTCCTTGAGGACGGGGTAGTGCGCGCGTCCGGCGCGGCGGCCCTGGCCTTTGAGCCCCACGAGGCGGCGGCCGGAGGTGCTGCCGGCTCCGGCTTCCTTTTTGGCGGCCAGGGCGGCTTTGCCGACGAAGTCGCCTTCCTTGGAGAGCGCGACGACGGGGCCGAGGCCGGCGGCGAACGGGTCGCCCTGCAGCGACAGTTCGTTGCCGTACAGGGGCATTCCCGCTTCGAGGCGCAGGGAGTCACGGGAGGCGAGGCCTGCCGGGGTCAGTTCCCTGTCGTCGGCGACGGCGATCAGTGACTGCCACAGCGCGGGGGCATCGTCGTTGCCCACGAAGATTTCGAACCCGTCCTCACCCGTGTACCCGGTGCGCGCAAGCAGGAGTTCCTTTCCGGCGCCGCCTACCAGGAGCGGCACGCTGACGGCGGCGTAGTACCTCAGCTCAGTGACCAGTGCGTGCTGCGCGGCCGGGACCAGGCGCAGCAGGAGTTCCTGGGCCTTGGGGCCCTGGACGGCGATCAGCGACGTGCGGGCTGAGGCATCCTCCACTACAACATCGAACCCGGCGGCCCGTTCCTGCAGGGCAGCGGCCACCACGGTGGCATTGCCCGCGTTGGGGACCACCAGGAAGACGTCGGTGCCGTCCTGCGCGGCAGGGCGTCGGTAGGTGATGAGGTCGTCGATGATACCGCCGTCCTCATTGCAGATCAGCGAGTATTTTGCCTTGCCCACGGCCATGGCGGAGATGTTTCCCACCAGGGCGTAGTCCAGGAAGGCGGCGGCGCCGGGGCCGGTCACCCAGACCTCGCCCATGTGGGAGAGGTCGAACAGGCCGGCCGCCCGGCGCACGGCATGGTGTTCAGCAAGCTCCGAGCTGTACTTCAGCGGCATCTGCCACCCGCCGAAGTCCGTGAAGGAAGCTCCAAGCTTCTTGTGCTCGTCGTAAAGAGCGGTGTATTTCTCGGTCATGGCGCCGGTCCTTAGTTTTCGAAGTCTTCCAGCGGCGGGCAGGAGCAGATGAGGTTCCTGTCACCTGCGGCGCCGTCGATGCGTCCCACGGGCGGGAAGTACTTGTCCTGCTTGTGGTGGGCAGGGAACGCCGCCTGCTCCCGCGGGTAGGCGCGGTCCCAGTCAGAGCTGACGACGGCGGCCGCCGTGTGGGGTGCGCGGCGCAGGGGTGAATCCGCTACAGCAAAGTCGCCGTTGGCCACCTGGTCGATTTCCTTGCGGATGCTGATCATGGCCTCGATGAAGCGGTCGATCTCGGCCAGGTCCTCTGACTCGGTGGGCTCCACCATCAGCGTACCCGCGACAGGGAACGAAAGGGTGGGGGCGTGGAAACCGAAGTCTATCAGCCGCTTGGCCACGTCCTCGGCGGTGACTCCCGTCTTCGCCGTGAGTTCGCGCAGGTCCAGGATGCACTCGTGCGCCACCAGCCCGCCTTCACCGGTGTAGAGGACCGGGAAGTATTCGTTCAGGCGGGACGCGACGTAGTTGGCCGCCAGCAGCGCGGACTTGGTGGCCTCGGTCAGGCCCTGCCCGCCCATCAGCTTCACGTACGCCCACGAAATCGGCAGCACGCCGGCCGAACCGAACCGGGACGCCGAGATCGCCACACCGTGCCCGGCTTCGTGCGCCGCCTTGTTCGCGTCGCCCGGCATGAACGGTGCCAGGTGCGCCTTGGCGGCAACGGGCCCGACGCCGGGTCCCCCGCCGCCGTGCGGGATGCAGAAGGTCTTGTGCAGGTTCAGGTGGGACACGTCCCCGCCGAACTGGCCCGGCTGGGCCAGCCCCACGAGGGCGTTCAGGTTGGCGCCGTCGATGTAGACCTGTCCCCCGGCAGCATGCACGGAATCGCAGACTTCACGGACGTCCCCGTCATACACCCCATGCGTGGACGGGTAGGTGATCATGATGCAGGACAGGACATCCTTGTGGGCCTCGATCTTGGCCGTGAGGTCATCGTGGTCGATGGTGCCGTCAGAAGCTGTGGCCACGACGACGACCTTCATCCCGGCGAGCACGGCGGACGCGGCATTGGTGCCGTGGGCTGATGCCGGAATCAGGCAGACGTTGCGCTGCTGGTCGCCGCGGGAGTGGTGGTAACCGCGGATCGCCAGCAGGCCCGCCAGCTCACCCTGGGAGCCGGCGTTGGGCTGGATGGACACCTGGTCGTAGCCGGTGATCGTGGTCAGGTCCGCCTCAAGGTCGGCAATGAGTTCACGCCAGCCTTCGGTCTGGGAGTCAGGGGCGAACGGGTGGATGGAGGCGAACTCGGGCCAGGAAATGGCCTCCATCTCCGCGGTGGCGTTCAGCTTCATGGTGCACGAGCCCAGCGGGATCATGGTGCGATCCAGCGCCAGGTCCCGGTCCGAGAGCTTGCGGATGTAACGCAGCAGCTGGGTTTCAGACCGGTGCGTGTTGAAGACCGGGTGCTGCAGGTAGTCGGAGGAACGCTCGACGGCGGCCTCCAGCCCAAAGCCCTGGCCCTCGCCCTGGACCTCGGCAACCGTGGCGCCAAAGACGTCGGCAACCTGGGCGACGATGGCCGCCGTCGTGGTTTCATCGAGGGCGATGCCTACGGTGTCGGCGTCGACGCTGCGCAGGTTGATGCCCCGCGCCTCGGCGTCGGCGATGATGCCAGCAGCCCGTCCGGGGACCCGGACCGTAAGGGTGTCGAAGAAGCTCGTGTGCAGCACCTCGACGCCGGCGGCCGCAAGCGAGGCCGCCAGGCTACGGGCGTGGCGGTGCGCCGTTTGGGCAATCGCCTTCAGTCCGTCGGGGCCGTGGTAAACGGCGTACATGGACGCAACGATGGCCAGCAGCGCCTGGGCGGTGCAGATGTTGGACGTGGCCTTCTCGCGGCGGATGTGCTGCTCGCGGGTCTGCAGGGCCAACCGGTAGGCAGGCGTGCCGGCGTCGTCCTTTGACACCCCAACCAGGCGGCCAGGCAAGGAACGCTCCAGGCCTTTGCGGACAGCCATGTAGGCGGCATGGGGGCCGCCGAAGAACAGCGGCACGCCAAAACGCTGGGCTGAGCCGACGGCAATGTCCGCGCCCTGCTCGCCCGGAGGGGTGATCAGTGTCAGGGCCAGCAGGTCCGCAGCGACCGTGACCAGCGCGCCCCGGTCCTTCGCTGCAGAGATCACCGCGGACTGGTCCCACACGCGGCCGGAAGCGCCGGGCTGCTGCAGCACGATCCCGTTGATGTCGCCCTCGGGCAGGCCCTTGGACAGGTCGGCGACCTCCACCTCGAAGCCGAGCGCCTCCGCACGCCCCAGCACGATGGCGATGGTCTGCGGCAGCACGTCGATGTCCAGGACGGTCTTGCCGTCTGCCGCGGGCTTGGTCTTGTTGGCGCGGCGCATCAGCAGCACGGCCTCGGCCACGGCCGTTGCTTCATCCAGCAGCGAAGCGTTGGCGATGGGCAGGCCCACAAGGTCCTGCACCATGGTCTGGAAGTTCAGCAGCGCCTCAAGCCGGCCCTGGGAAATCTCCGGCTGGTAGGGCGTGTAGGCGGTGTACCAGGCCGGGGATTCCAGGATGTTGCGGCGGATCACCGGTGGAGTCACGGTGTCGTAGTAGCCCTGGCCGATCAGCTGCACCGCCGTCTTGTTCTTGGCGGCAAGCTTCCGCAGTTCCGTGAGGACTTCAACCTCACTGAGGGCGTCCTGCAGGCGAAGGGCGGTGTCCTGGCGGATGACCTTGGGAACCGCGGTGTCCACAAGGGAATCGACCGAGTCGTAGCCTACGGCTTTGAGCATGGTGTCGACGTCGGCCTGGCGGCGCGCGCCGATATGGCGGTCTACGAAAGTGGTGGAGGCTGGGGTAACCGACACGAAGGAACTCCATTTACTCAGGCGGCGAAGGGTACGCCACAGCTATTCGGGTTCCTCCCCGCTCTGTATTGGACCTGAGAGTTTCCGCGTTCCCTGCCTGGGCAGGACCCGCTTGCACCGTCGGTGAGCACAACAGTCCCTACCTCTCCAAAAGAGAATAAGACTGCCTGCTGCTTTCCAGAGGTGCCTCGCCGCGGCGGTACGGGGGCCTGCGAGATTCCTGGGGAGGATTTGCTCCTACGGCGCCTGCCTGTACTTCCGGCAGAACTCTCCCGCCGCAGATCAAAGGCTATTCATTTGTTGGATCATGAAGGCCGGTGACAGCCCTCACAACTTTCTATTGTCCTACGCGGCAACCCCTCCCGGCAAATGACGGAGCTACCTGCGGAGCCGTTCCAGCGCGGCCAGGAGTTCCTCCACGTCAGCGGCCGCTCCCCCAGCCGGCGCAGGGGCCACGGACAGCATGGCGTTGAAGTACAGGCCGTCCCCCATATAGAGGACTGCCTTGGCCAGCCCAGGTCCCACATCCGCAGCAATTTCGTCCAGCCAGCGCTGCTGGATGGCCGCGAAGCGGCGCCGCGTCTCCTCGTGGGCCACCTCTGCAAGCCGGGTGGCGGCCACGATGGCACGGTCCAAAGGGGTATCCGCCCAGACCGAGGAACGGATGAAGTAGGCCGCGGCGCCTTCAGCTGCCGACGCCATGGCATCGGCATCCTCGCTCGCCAGGCCCTCCAGGCGGTCAAGCAACACGGCAATCAGGGCTTCCTTGTTGGGAAAGTGGTAGAGGAGGCCGCCTTTGGATACGCCGGCCTTGCGAGCCACGGCATCGAGGGTGGCCGCCCGCTCACCCACTTCAATCAGCAGGGACTCGAAGGCGTCAAGGACCGCGTCACGGGCAACAGGCTTTCGGGGCATGCCCTCCATCATGCCCTCCCCCGTGCAGGAATGAGGAAAACCATCGCATTCTTAAACTATACCGTCCGGACGGTATAGTTATCTCATGACCACTTCCATCGAGAGTTCGGCAACCGGGCAGGCAAGCAGCACTTCCGTGCGTCCTCCGTGGCGCGACTGGCTGGCGCTGGGGCTCCTGATGTTTCCCGTGCTGCTGGTGGCGGTGGACAACACCGCACTGACGTTCGCGCTGCCGGCCATCGCCCGGGCCCTGGAACCCACGGGCGTGCAGCTGCTGTGGATCGTTGACGCCTACCCCCTGGTGCTGGCCGGGCTGCTGGTATCAATGGGAAGCCTCGGCGACCGGATTGGGCGGCGGAGGCTGCTCATCCTTGGCAGCATCGGCTTTGCCGCGCTGTCCGTTGCGACGGCTTTTGCACCCGCGCCGGAATGGCTCATCGCCGGCCGCGCCGCCCTGGGATTCTTCGGCGCCATGCTGATGCCGTCCACCTTGTCGCTGATCCGCAACATTTTCCCCGAGCCCAATCGCCGCAGGCTGGCCGTCGCCATCTGGGCCGCCGGATTCTCCGGCGGCGCGGCCCTGGGTCCGATCTTCGGCGGCTGGCTGGTGGAGCACTTCTGGTGGGGTGCCGTCTTCCTGGTGGCGGTCCCCCTCATGCTCCCCCTGCTGGCGTTTGGACCGGCCCTCATCCCGGAATCGAAGGATCCGGCACCCGGCAAGGTGGACATCCCCAGCATCCTGCTCTCCATGCTGGTCATGGTGCCCGTTGTCTACGGGATCAAGGCAGTTGCCACCGAAGGTCCAGGGGCGGCAGGTCTGGGCGCCATCGCCTTCGGCCTGGCCACGGGGGCGGTGTTCGTGCAGCGGCAGCAGCGGCTGGCGCACCCCCTGCTGGACATGTCCCTGTTCCGGAACAGGGTGTTCAGCATGGCCATCAGCGCCAACATCCTTGCCCTGTTCTCCTTCAACGGCTTCATCCTGTTCCTCGCCCAGCACCTCCAACTCCTCGAGGGAATGACGCCGTCCGCAGCCGGCGTTGCCATGATCCCGGCACTGGCCGCCACGGTGGTGGCCGGCCTGGTGGTGGTGCCGCTGGTCCGCAAGGTCCGCCCGGGATACGTGGTGGCAGCGGGGTTGGCGTTCAGTGCCACCGGCTACACCATGGTGGCATTCGGGAACCACGACGGCGGCCCCTCGCTGCTGCTGGCAGCCCTGCTGGTCCTTGCACTGGGCGTGGGTACGGCCGAAACCATCTCCAACGACCTCATCCTCGGGTCCGCGCCGCCGGAGAAGTCAGGCGCTGCCGCGGCAATCTCCGAGACCGGCTACGAGGTGGGGTCGCTGCTGGGCACGGCGGTACTGGGCTCCATCCTGACGGCGTCCTACCAGCAGAACCTGCGGTTGCCCGCAGGCCTTGACGGCATGCTGCCCGGCTCCTCCCTGCACAGCGCGAGGGAAACACTTGCCGGCGCAGTGGAAGCAGCAAACCTGCTGCCCGCTTCCCTGTCGGACACCGTCCGGGACGCTGCGGCGTCAGCGTTCGATTCCGGCGTGCACATCACTGCGGCAATTGGGCTGGTACTGATGGCGACGGCGGCAGTCCTCGCCGCCGTCGTGCTGCGGAAGGTGCCGAAAGCGGCCTGACCAAGCGAAACAAAAAGGGCGCCTGGTACCGGATCAATTCCGATACCAGGCGCCCAAAGGGTCCAGGCGGGTGGCTGCCGGCTACTTGGAGTCGGCGACTGTGACCTTGGCGGTCGGCTTCATGTTTTCAGCCTGTACCATCCAGGCAAATTGCTCCAGCCGGGCAATGAACTCGTGCAGGAGGTCCGCGGAGGTGGGATCCTCCTCGTCCACCTCGTCATGGACTTTGCGCATGGTGCCCACGGCGGCTTCCATGGCGGCAACGATCCGCTCGATGGCATCCGTAGTGCTGATCAGCCCTTCAGGGAACTGGGCCAGGCTGGTGGTTTCGGCAACGGTGGAGCTGCGGCCGTCCGGGAGTGCATGCAGGGCGCGCATCCGTTCGGCCGTGTCGTCGGCGAACTGGCGGGCAGCGTCGACGATCTCATCAAGCTGCAGGTGCAGGTCGCGGAAGTTGGTGCCCACGATGTTCCAGTGCGCCTGCTTGCCCTGGACGTGCAGTTCGATCAGGTCGGCCAGGACAGCCTGCAGATTGTTGGTCAGTGTCGGTGAAGCTTTCATGCGTCCTCCTCAAGTGGTCCAATACGGCCGACGCTACCAGCCGAGCACCTAGCGGCGGCAGGGCTTTCGCCAATTTCTCAGTGAGCTTACTAATTTGGAAAGGAAGTCATAAACGAATGTGATTCATATTGCGTCTTGCATCACAGGTCCGGCACCCCCATACTAAATGAACGCCATTCATATAGTGACCTCCGTCTCACAGCCTTCCAGAAAGTGGTGCCATGACAGAGACAATCCGCACCAGTACGGCCAAACCCGGTCCGCACGCCCACGCCCCGTCCGCGGACGGCGTCAGCGCCAAAGGCCTCAAGGGCGGGCAGCTCGGGCTCCTCGCCGTCGTCGTCCTGGGCATTTCAACCATCGCCCCCGCCTACACCCTCACCAGCGCACTCGGACCCACCGTCAATGAAGCCGGACTCCAGTTGCCAGTCATCTTCCTGATCGGGTTCATCCCCATGATCCTGGTCTCGCTCGCCTACCGGGAGCTCAATGCCGACTCCCCGGACAGCGGCACAACCTTCACCTGGGTGACCAAAGCCTTCGGCCCCTGGGTCGGCTGGATGGGCGGCTGGGGCCTGCTGGCCGCCAACATCATCGTGCTGTCCAACCTGGCCGGCGTCGCCGTCGACTTCTTCTACCTCTTCCTGTCCCAGCTCACCGGCTCACCGGAACTGGCAGACCTGGCCGGCAACAAAGCGTTGAACGTCCTGACCTGCTTCGTGTTCGTGGCGCTGGCTGTTTGGGTCAGCTACCGCGGGCTGCACACCACCAAGGTGGTGCAGTACGGCCTGGTGGGCTTCCAGCTTCTGGTGCTGGGCCTGTTCGTCGCCATGGCCTTCGCCAACTGGTCCACGTCCGAAACGGCCATCCCGTTCAGCTGGGACTGGTTCGACGTCACGAAGATCGAGACTTTCGGCCAGATTGCCGCCGGCATCTCGCTGTCGATCTTCGTGTACTGGGGCTGGGATGTGTGCCTAACGGTCAACGAGGAAACAGCGAACGGCCAGAAGACGGCCGGACTGGCCGGCACCCTGACCGCCGTCATCGTCCTGGCTATCTACCTCCTGGTCAGCATCGCCACCATGATGTTCGCCGGCGTCGGGGACACCGGCAACGGCCTGAACAACGCCGACAACCAAGAGAACATCTTCACGGCCCTGGCCTCCCCCATCATGGGCCCCTTCGCCATCCTGATGTCCCTCGCCGTGCTGTCCAGTTCCGCGGCCTCCCTCCAGTCCACGTTCATGTCGCCGTCCCGAAGCCTGCTGGCCATGGCGCACTACGGCGCCCTGCCTGAACCGTTCAGCCGGATCAGCAGGAAGTTCGCGACGCCGGGCTACGCCACCATCGCCGCCGGCATCCTGTCCGCCGGGTTCTACGCGGTGATGCACGTGGTCAGCGAAAACGTCCTGAATGACACCATCCTGGCCCTGGGTCTGATGATCTGCTTCTACTACGGCCTCACCGCGCTGGCCTGCACCTGGTACTTCCGCCACAGCCTGTTCAACAGCACCCGCCACTTCCTGCTGCGGCTGGTATGCCCGGTGGTGGGCGGCGTGGGCCTGTTCGTGGCGTTCGTCCAGACCGCCGTGGACAGCCTGGCGCCGGAGTTCGGCAGTGGTTCCGAGGTCTTCGGCGTGGGCCTGGTGTTCATCCTGGGCATCGGCATCCTGGCCCTGGGCGCCGTCGTCATGCTGGTCATGTCCCGCACGCACCCCGGCTTCTTCCGCGGCGAAACCCTCAAGCGGGACACCCCCGCGCTGGTAGTGCCGGAATAGATCGCTGAAGGCCGCCACAACGCTGCCTGAACGAAAAAGGTGCCGTGCCCCCATCAGGGGCACGGCACCTTTTTCGTTTTCACCAGTAGTGCGCCACGTCGATCACCAGGCGCGAGCCCGGGCCGGGACCGGCCAGGGTGAAGACCCGGAACGGCAGGCGGGCCCGGACGCCCAGACCGAGGCTTGTGTACCCCTCGAAGCTTCCGGCAGAAACCACCTGGCGGAACGTCTGGTAGCCGGCCACGTTGCTGAGTTCAGCCTTGTCCGCCGGGTTGTAGGTGGGGTTGCCGTTCTGGTCGTAGGACGGCGCCTTGATGCTGATATGCAGGCGCGCGCCGCCCCGTACCGGGATGAAGGCCCCGGAGCCTTCCTGCTCAATCCGCGG
This sequence comes from Pseudarthrobacter sp. Pseusp20, assembly GCF_059492155.1. Classification (NCBI taxonomy): domain Bacteria; kingdom Bacillati; phylum Actinomycetota; class Actinomycetes; order Micrococcales; family Micrococcaceae; genus Pseudarthrobacter; species Pseudarthrobacter sp. Pseusp20. The sequence goes on along the minus strand of NZ_CP168521.1, from coordinate 1,084,569 downwards.
CACATACTGCACCGTGTAGGACACGGCGGGCCCGTTGAGGTCCACCACCAGCCGGTCGAAGCAGTAGTGCTGCCCGGTCCGGACATTGGTGACCGATGCGGTCCCCGTATCCTGCCCGGTCTTCGCAAGGGAGCCCCATGTGAGGCCGCAGTAGGGCGCCGCCGAGGCGGGCGCCTGGACCACGATTCCCAGCCCGGAAGCCAACAGGATTGCCGCGAGCCAGGTGAGGAACTTCTTCATAGCAGTGCCATCCACGACTAAAGACCATTGGATGCTTCCAGCGTAGGAGTGTCCGGACCGGGAAACGAGGGGGCATTTTGATAACGACGGCGTCCGGGGACAAAGCAGCGCCGGCCACCTCGAGGAGGTGGCCGGCGCCGGCAAAAATCAGGAAGACACTCAGCCTTCGCAGTCGCGGCAGTACTTCAGGCCGTCCTTTTCACGGGCAACCTGGGAGCGGTGCCGGACCAGGAAGCACGACGAGCAGGTGAACTCATCGGACTGCTCGGGAACCACAATGACGGTCAGTTCCTCATTGGACAGATCGGCGCCGGGCAGGTCGATGCCTTCAGCGGTGTCGTTCTCGTCGACATCGATAACCGCGGTCTGCGCGTTGCCGCCCCGTGACGCCTGGAGGGCCTCGAGAGAGTCGGCCGGCGACTCTTCTTCCTGCTTGCGTGGAGCATCGTAATCGGTAGCCATAGCGTGTTCACTTTCGTTGCTGCGCAGCGCCATTTCAGGCACCTCAGTGCAGCAGTTTAGGGCATTATCGCGCTACCGGCGCAATAGTGTGGCTAAGCAGACATTCTGCCGCTTCCGCCCGCTGTTCCTGCATGCCCGGACCGGGCCTGGTCGGCACCGAGGGACACTCCGCTCAAGGCCGGAAGCCAGCCCCACCGGGTGGCGTCGGCCATGGCGCCGGCGGCACTGGACTCGGATTCGTAGGTGAAGGTGTCCAGCAGCCAGTCGCGGAGCCGGATGAGCAGGGTAGCCGTCATGCACTGAAAACTACGCAGCGATTGTTGTGGCCACGTTTCGCGCCGGTCTCCCCCGGATTAAATCAGCTGCCGGCAGGATCTCCGGCCGGATTCGGCAGGCGGGTTCTTCAGGCGGGCGGTGCCGTGCTGCTGCGCAGGACGAGTTCCGGCTCCACGACAAGTGTCCGGGGTCCTTCCGCGCCGCTGAACGCCGTCAACATCATCTGCATGCACCGCCGGCCCAGTTCCTCGAAGTCCTGCCGGACCACCGTCAGCGGCGGACTGAAATAGCCGGCCTCGGGCTGGTCGTCGAAGCCCACCACGGACACGTCCTGCGGCACTTTGATGCCGGCCTCGGTCAGGGCGCGCAGGACTCCCAGGGCCATCTGGTCGTTGCCCACGAAGAGGGCGGTGGCCCGGCGGGTGGCCGCGATCCGCCGGCCGATGGCGTAGCCGCTGCCGGCGCTCCAGTCACCTTCGATGATCAGGTCCGCCTCGAGTCCTGCGGAGGCAAGGGTGGACCGCCAGCCGTCGGCACGCGCCACGGCATCGATCCAGTCCTGCGGGCCCGCGACGTGCCCGATCCTGACGTGCCCCTGCCCAATGAGGTGCCGCACGGCGAGTTCGGCCCCGCGGCGCTGGTCCACCCTGACGCCGCCAACAGTGTCATTCCCCTCGGGTCCAACGGCCACCACCGGGACCCCGATGGGAAGTTCCGCCAGGGCGGCCAGCGTCTCAAGGTGCGGAACGATCACCACGATGCCGTCCACCGACTGGTCCAGGAAGTGCCTGACGGCGTCCAGGATCGCGTCCCGGCTGACCTCCCGCAACGCGGCGACGCTGACGAAATATCCGGCGTCCCTCGCAGCGCGTTCCACGCCCAGCAATGTATTGGCAGGACCGTACTGGGAGAGCTCGCTGCCCAGGACCCCTATGGTCTGCGAGCGCCGGGTGACCAGGCTCCGGGCTGCGGTGTTGCGGCGGTAGCCGAGCCGGGCTATCACCGCTTCCACTTTTTCCCGCGTCCCCGGGCTCACGTTGGGGTGGTTGTTGACCACCCGTGACACGGTCTGGTGTGAGACCCCGGCCAGCTCCGCCACGTCCTCAAGCCTCGGCAGCCGGCGTGGTTTGCCGTGCGTCACGGGGTTGTTGTCCGTGGCGGGCGCCGGGAGCTCAGCCGTGCCATTGGATCAGATCCCGCCTGCCAGCTTGTAGTAGGCGGCGTTCCAGTTCAGGTCCTTCTTGAACTGCCGGATGGTGGTGTCGTGGTCAATGGTCAGCAGTTCGGTTTTGGCGATCTCGGCGAAGTCTTCGAACACGTCCATGCCCACCTGGGTGGAGAGCACGGTGTGGTGGGCAGCGCCGGCCGTGAGCCAGGCTGCTGCGGAGGTTGCGAAGTCCGGCTTGGGCTCCCACAGGGCGCGGGCCACGGGCAGGTTTGGCAGCGGCTGGTCCAGGGGAACGACGTCGACGGCGTTGGCTACCAGGCGGAAACGGTCCCGCATGTCGGACAGGGCGACGACGACGCCCGGGGAGGCATCGGCGTCGAACACCAGGCGGACCGGGTCCTCCTTGCCGCCGATGCCCAGCGGGTGGATTTCCAGGCGCGGCTTCGACGCCGTGAGGGAGGGGCAAACTTCCAGCATGTGGGCGCCCAGGATCTTCTCGGACCCGGGCTCCAGGTGGTACGTGTAGTCCTCCATCAGGGAGGCACCGCCGGGCAGGCCGGCACCCATCACCTTCGCGGCGCGCACCAGGATGGCGGTCTTCCAGTCGCCTTCGGCGCCAAAGCCGAAGCCGGCGGCCATGAGCCGCTGGACCGCAAGGCCGGGAAGCTGCCGCAGGGCGCCCAGGTCCTCGAAGGAGGTGGTGAACGCGGCGGAGCCGTTGCCCTCCAGGAAGCTGCGCAGGCCCAGCTCGATCCGGGCGCCGTACCGCAGCGATTCATGCCTGGCCGCGCCTGCGCGGAGCTCCGGCACCACGTCGTAAAGGTCCGCATATTCCGCCACCAGCGCGTCGACGTCGGCCTCCGCCGCGCCGTGCACGGCGTCCGCGAGCTCGTTGACGGACCAGGTGTTCACGGCGACGCCGAAGCGCAGCTCCGCCTCGGTCTTGTCGCCTTCGGTGACGGCGACGTTGCGCATGTTGTCCCCGAAGCGTGTCAGCTTAAGGGTGCGGACGGCGGCCCAGCCGGCGGCGGCGCGCTGCCAGGAGCCCACCTGGCGTGCCACCTCGGGGTTGGAGACATGCCCGACGACGGTCTTCCGGGCGATGCCCAGGCGGGACTGGATGTACCCGAACTCGCGGTCGCCGTGCGCGGCCTGGTTCAGGTTCATGAAGTCGAAGTCGATGTCCGCCCACGGCAGGTCCCGGTTGGCCTGGGTGTGCAGGTGCAGCAGGGGCTTACGCAGCAGGTCCAGGCCCTGGATCCACATCTTGGCCGGGCTGAACGTGTGCATCCAGGCGGTCACACCGATCACCGAATCATCGGCGTTCGCCTCCAGGGCGGTGCGCCGGATGGCATCCGAATCGGTGAGGACCGGCTTCCAGACGATCTTGACCGGGACGGCGGAATTGGCGTTGAGCTGGTTGGCGATCTCCTGCGACTGGGCGGCCACCTGCTTGAGGACCTCCTCCCCGTACAGGTGCTGGCTGCCGGTGAGGAACCAGACCTCGTAGCCGTCGAGGGAGGTGCTTGCTGCGGTGCTCATGGATTCTCCTGGGAAGTTGTGTAATGACGGCGCCGTGGATTACTGGCCTGTGTTGTTTATTGGCCGTAGACGTTCTGGTAGCGGGCATAGAGGGAGTCGATGGAGCCCTGGTCGATGGGCAGCGGTTCGCCCAGCTGGCGGGAGATGTGGACGGTGCGGGCCACTTCCTCGCACATCACGGCGGCCTTCACCGCGGAGCGGGCGTCCTTGCCGATGGTGAAGGGGCCGTGGTTCTGCATCAGGACCGCCGGTGAATTGGAGTTCTTCAGCGTCTCCACGATCCCGTGGCCGATCGAGTCGTCCCCGATCAGCGCGAATGGGCCCACCGGGATGGAGCCGCCGAACTCATCGCCCATCATGGTCAGCACGCACGGAATGGCCTCCCCCCGGGCAGCCCAGGCAGTGGCGTAGGTGGAGTGGGTATGCACCACGCCCCCCACCTCCGGCATGTGCCGGTACACATAGGCGTGCGCTGCGGTGTCCGACGACGGCGACAGCGGCGGGTTGCCCCAGTCCACGGTCCCGCCGCCACCGACGTTGGTGCCCCTGACGGGCATGCCGTGCAGGTCCGTCACGATCATCTGTTCCGGGGTCAGGTCCTGGTAGGCGACCCCGGAGGGCTTGATAACCATGAGGTCGGTGCCCGGGACCCGGGCGGAAACGTTGCCTGCGGTCCACACCACCAGTTCGTAGCGGGTCAGCTCGGCATGCAGCGCACACACTTCCTCACGGACCCGGGCGATGGTTTCTAGGATCCCGGTGTCGGTGCTCATGCGGAGACCCCCACGGCAGGTTCGGCGGCGGAGCCGGGCAGGCTGGCCCGGGCGGCTTTGCGCTGGATGGCCTTGAGCCGGTGCATCACGTCATTGCCGCCGCGGCCGAAGTAGTCGTGCAGTGCCTTGTATTCCTGGAACAGTTCCTCGTACGCGGCAACGTTTTCCGGGATCGGCGTGTAGACCTCGCCGGGTTCGGCGCCCATGGCGGCGGCGGCTTCCCGGATGTCCGCGTATTCACCCGCGGCCACGGCGGCGTGGATGGCCGATCCCAGGGCCGGGCCCTGCTCCGAGCCGATGGTGGACAGCTGCAGGCCGGTGGCGTCCGCGTAGATCTGCATCAGCAGCCTGTTCTTGAGCAGGCCGCCGGCCACGATGAATTCCCTGACCGGAACCCCGGCGTCGCGGAAGGCGTCCACGATGGTGCGGGTTCCGAAGGCCGTGGCTTCCAGCAGGGCACGGTAGGTGTCCTCGGGCCGGGTGGCAAGGGTCTGGCCCACCACGATGCCGGACAGCTCGTGGTCCACCAGCACCGAGCGGTTGCCCGAGTGCCAGTCGAGCGCGATCAGGCCGTGCTCCCCGATGGCCTGCCGCGACGCCAGTCCGGTGAGGTACTCGTGGATTCCCAGCCCCGCGTCCCTGGCAGCCTCATGGTATTCGGGCGGGACGCCGTACCTGGTGAACCAGCCGAAGATGTCCCCCACACCGGACTGACCGGCCTCGTAGCCCCACAGGCCGGGCACGATGCCGCCGTCCACTGCCCCGCACATTCCCGGCACTTCACGCAGTTCGCTGCCGTTCATCACATGGCAGGTGGAGGTGCCCATGATAGCCACCAGCTGGCCGGATTCCACGGCCTTGGCAGCAGGGGCAGTGACGTGGGCGTCAACGTTTCCCACGGCCACGGCGATGCCCTCCGGCAGCCCGGTCCAGGCTGCAGCCTCCGCCGTCAGGGTCCCTGCGGCGTCCCCCAGCCGCCCGATCGTGTGCTCCAGCTTGGAACTGACAAAGTCCTTGAAGTCCGGATTCAGGGCGGCCAGGAAATCCTCCGAGGGGTACCGCCCGTCCTGGTAGATGCCCTTGTAGCCGGCGGTGCAGGCGTTGCGGACGTAGCGGCCGCACAGCTGCCAGACGATCCAGTCGGCCGCCTCCACCCAGTGGTCCATTTCGGCGTAGGCCTCCGGGTCCTCTTCCAGCAGCTGCAGGCCTTTGGCGAATTCCCACTCGGACGAGATCAGGCCGCCGTAGCGGGGAAGCCAGTCCTCGCCCCGTTCGGCCGCCAGCCGGTTGATCCGGTCGGCCTGCCCCTGGGCGGCGTGGTGGCGCCAGAGCTTCACGTAGGCATGCGGGCGGTTGGCATAGCCCGGCAATTCGTTCAGCGGCGTGCCATCGGCCTTCACGGGCACCATGGTGCAGGCGGTGAAGTCGGTGGCAATGCCGACGACGGCGGCCGGGTCGATCCCCGCGTCAGCCACCGCGGCAGGAACGGCGGTGCGCAGGACGTCCCGGTAGTCGTTGGGCACCTGAAGCGCCCATTCGCCGGGAAGCCGCGTGCCGTCGTCGCCCGCCACGTCACCGGGCAGGGAGCCGGCCACCACCGCATGGGGATATTCATGGACGGCGCTCCCAAGCTCCTTGCCGTCGCGGACCCGCACCACCACGGCGCGGCCGGACAGGGTCCCGAAGTCCACGCCGACCACGCAGTGGTCGTGGCGGGGGTCGGAGCTTGAAGTAAACAGCGCATCTGGCATGGGGTTGCCTCCATCCGGGAGGCAAGCGGCCTCATTACCGGTTTTGTAGGGTCAGGGTCGAGCTAAGTGCTGCAGCAAGTGTGAACGCTAACAAAGAAGAAGTCAATGACATCGAAAGATTTCGGAGTTTCCGGGAGAAGGCTCTTGTTAGCGTTCACAAATCAGTCTATATTGAACCGACACATCAACCATGTGGCCAGGACCGGGAGCACCGTTGCTTCCCGGCCCAACAACACTTCGCGGCAATGCTGCCGCGGAAGGAGATTATGGTGAGAATCAAAAAACTCATGGGCGCGGTGGCCCTTGTCCTCGCCCTGACCGTGGGAGCCACCGGTTGCGGCTCCCGTGGCGGAACCAGCGAATCCAGCGGCGCAGCGAAGCCCAGCGACTCGCTGGTTGGCATCTCGATGCCAACCCAGACATCTGAACGGTGGATCGCCGACGGCGCCAATGTTGAGAAGTCCCTGAAAGACCTCGGCTACAAGACGGACCTCCAGTTCGCCAACGACGACATCCCCACGCAGGTCTCGCAGATCGAAAACATGCTGACCAAGGGCGCCAAGGCCCTGATCATCGCTGCCATCGACGGCACCACCCTGACCGACGTCCTGGCCAAGGCCAAGGAGCAGAACGTCAAGGTCATCGCCTACGACCGCCTTATCAACGGCACTCCGAACGTGGACTACTACACCACGTTCGACAACTACACCGTGGGCGTCCAGCAGGCCACCTCGCTGCTGACCGGCCTGGGCCTGGTCGACGCGAGCGGCAAGAAGGTGGACGGCAAGGGCCCCTTCAACATCGAACTTTTCGCCGGAAGCCCGGACGACAACAACGCCAACTTCTTCTGGACCGGCGCCATGGACACCCTCAAGCCCTACATGGATGCCGGCACCCTGAAGGTCCCCAGCGGCCAGACCAAGTTTGAGCAGGCCGCCATCCTTCGCTGGCAGGCACCCGTGGCGCAGAAGCGCATGGAGGACATCATCACCTCCGCCTACAGCTCGGGCACCAAGCTGAACGGCGTCCTTTCCCCGTACGACGGCCTGTCCATCGGCATCATCTCCGCCCTCACCAGCACCGGCGGCTACGCCAAGGGAAGCCTTCCGGTGGTCACCGGCCAGGACGCCGAAAAGGGCTCCGTGAAGTCCATCGTCGCGGGCGAGCAGTACTCCACCATCTTTAAGGACACCCGCCAGCTCGGCGCACAGGCCGTCAAGATGGTCGACGCCGTCCTCAAGGGCCAGGAACCTGAAACCAACGACACCAAGACCTACAACAACAAGGTCAAGGTTGTTCCGGCCTTCCTGCTGAAGTCCGTGATCATCACCAAGGACAACTACAAGAAGGAACTGATCGACTCGGGTTACTACACCGACGCCGACGTCAAGTAGTCAGCGTCCGGGGGCTGTGGCCGGACCTCCATCCGGCCGCAGCCCCGCCCGCAACCTCCTGCAGCAGCAGGACGGCCAAGCTTCGACCAGTCAGTGGGAATTGACGATGAACACACCCATTCTTCAAATGCGAGGAATCACCAAGACCTTCCCCGGCGTGAAAGCGCTGCAGGACGTCACCCTCGATGTGAACCGTGGAGAGGTCCACGCCATCTGCGGCGAAAACGGCGCCGGCAAATCAACGCTCATGAAAGTGTTGTCCGGCGTCTATCCACACAACGGCTTCGAAGGGGAAATCCTCTTCGAAAACGAACCCTGCAACTTCTCCAGCATCTCGGACAGCGAGAAGCGGGGCATCGTGATCATCCACCAGGAATTGGCGCTGAGCCCGTACCTCTCCATCGCGGAGAACATCTACCTTGGCAATGAACAAGCCACCAACGGATGGGTGGACTGGCGCAAGACCAACCTGGAGGCGGCAAAGCTGCTGGCCCGCGTGGGCCTCGACGAAAACCCCGTCACCCCCGTCCAGCACATCAGCGTGGGCAAGCAGCAACTCGTGGAGATCGCCAAGGCGCTGTCCAAGGAAGTGAAGCTGCTCATCCTGGACGAGCCCACGGCCGCCCTCAACGACGAGGATTCCGGCCACCTGCTGGACCTGATCCTCCATCTGAAGGGCCAGGGGGTAACCAGCATCATCATCAGCCACAAACTCAATGAAATCCGCAAGGTGGCCGACGCCGTCACCATCATCCGGGACGGCAAAACCATTGAGACCCTCCGGCTCGATGAAGGCCAGATCACCCAGGAACGCATCATCCGCGGCATGGTGGGCCGCGACCTGGAGAGCCTGTACCCGGACCGCGAGCCGAACATCGGTGAGGAAGTCCTGCGGATCGAGGACTGGTCCGTCCGGCATCCCCAGGACCACAGCCGCATGGTGGTCCGCAACGCCAACCTGCATGTCAGGAAGGGCGAGGTGGTGGGACTTGCCGGGCTGATGGGCGCCGGGCGCACCGAACTCGCCATGAGCGTCTTCGGCCGAACCTACGGCACCGCAATGTCCGGCAAGGTCTATAAGTACGGCGAGGAAATCAACACCTCCACCGTCTCCGACGCCATCCGCCACGGCATCGCCTACGCCACCGAGGACCGCAAGCACTACGGCCTGAACCTCATCGAGGACATCAAGCGCAACATCTCCCTTGCAGCGCTGCGCAAGCTCGCCAAACGCGGCTTCGTGGACAAGAACCAGGAGACCGTGGTGGCCAACGGCTACCGGAAGAGCATGAACATCAAAGCGCCCTCGGTGGCCGCCATCACCGGCAAGCTCTCCGGCGGCAACCAGCAGAAGGTGGTGCTCAGCAAATGGATGTTCTCCGACCCGGACGTGCTCATCCTCGATGAACCCACCCGCGGGATCGACGTCGGGGCAAAATTCGAGATCTACACGATCATCGCCAAACTGGCGGCCGAAGGAAAAGCCGTGATCGTCATTTCCTCGGAACTTCCCGAACTCCTGGGCATCTGCGACCGCATCTACACCCTCGCCGCCGGCCACATCACCGGCGAAGTCCCCATCGCCGAGGCCACCCAGGAAACCCTGATGCACTACATGACCAAAGAGAAGGAATAGCGAAATGTCCGCCTTACGAGAATCGCTCGGATTCCTCACCAGCCGCCTCCGCCAGGTTGGCATCTTCGTTGCCCTGATCCTGATCGTCCTGCTGTTCCAGGGGCTGACCGGCGGGATCCTGCTGGAACCGCAGAACGTCACCAACCTGGTGGTCCAGAACAGCTACATCCTCATCCTGGCCATCGGCATGGTGATGGTGATCATCGCCGGGCACATTGATCTTTCCGTCGGATCCGTTGCCGGGTTCATCGGCGCGGTGGCCGGCGTCATGATCGTGCACTGGGGCTGGCCGTGGTGGGCCGCAATCCCTGCCTGCCTGGTGGTGGGTGCCCTTGTGGGCGCCTGGCAGGGCTACTGGATCGCCTATGTGGGGATCCCGGCCTTCATCGTCACGCTGGCGGGCATGCTGATCTTCCGCGGACTCACGCTCATCACCCTCAAGAACCAGCAGATCACCCCCTTCCCCGCCGAACTGCGGGCCCTGGGCGGCGGCTTCCTTCCGGACATCTCCGGCGGCACCTCCGTCCTGGAATGGCTCACCGTCATCCTGGGTGTCGGCGCTACGGTGGCGCTGCTGATCCAGGCCCTCAAGGAGCGCAGGATCCGCAGGAAGTTCGATCTCGAAAGCGAACCCCTGGTCTGGTTCGTCATCAAAACCGCCTTCACGGCGCTGCTCATGCTCATCATCACCTTCCTGCTGGCCTCCTACCGCGGCACGCCGATCGTCCTGGTGGTCCTGGCGGTCCTGGTGATCGCCTACACCGCCCTGATGAGCAACAGCGTCTTCGGGCGGCACACGTACGCCATCGGCGGCAACCTCCACGCCGCTGAACTGTCAGGCATCAAGACCAAGGCCGTCACGTTCCGGCTCTTCGTGAACATGGGCGTGCTCGCCGCACTGGCAGGCCTGGTCTTCACCGCGCGGCTCAACTCGGCGCAGCCCGCCGGTGGAACAGGCTTCGAACTGGACTCCATCGCCGCGGCCTTCATCGGCGGCGCCGCCGTTACCGGTGGCATCGGAACAGTCGCGGGAGCCATGATCGGTGGCCTGATCATGGGCGTGCTCAACAACGGCATGTCTATCCTGGGCCTGGGCACCGATTACCAGCAGCTCATCAAGGGCCTGGTACTCCTTGTCGCCGTCGGCTTCGATATCTTCAACAAGAACCGCAGCGGCGGCGGTGGTGACCTCGGCAAGCGGTTCAAGCTGAAGACTACGCCCCCGCCCGCCGAGGAAAAGCCAACGCCGGCAGCCAGCGAAACCGTGGGCGTCAAGTAGCGGCTACCGCGGCCGCGGCGCTGCTCCGTGCAGACCCGGGCCTTGGACGACGCGTCCGGGGCCCGGGTATTTGCGGCTCAGGGCGCTGCCGCGAGCCCGGTAGCAACATCTGCCGGCGAGCGCCGGCGGCGGCTGAGGAGGATGAAGGGTGCCGCCAGCAGCTGCACCGCGCCGCCCAATGCGAGCGATGCCGGGTAGCCGTAGAGGTCTGCGGCCCTGCCGAGCGCCGGCTGCACCACCACTCCCCCACTGGACCCCATGAGCGAGGCGAAGCTCAGGACGGTTGCCCGCTGTTTCGAGCCGATCATGTCGTTCAGGTAGGCCTGGCGCACGGGGGTTCCGGCGGAGGCCACCACGGCCCAGAGTGCCAGGAGCACCAGTGCCAGCCAGAAGATGCTGGTGGCCAGGAGCACCACCAGGACCACCGAGCTGGTGATGGTTGAAATGATCAGGACGGTGGTGCGCCGGCGGACCAGTTTCCGGACCAGCGGAGCCAGCCAGCCGCCCAGGATGTCCGCGCCGGCAACAATGGCCGCTGCCAGGCCTGCGATGGCGTAGGCCCTGGGATCTCCGAAAAGCTGCAGCAGGTAAGGCTGGAGGGCATAGAAGACATAGAATCCCACGCCCTCGGTGAACGGCGCAGCCAGCATCATGTACCTCACCGGCGGGTTCCGCAGGCCGCCGTCCAGCGAGGCGCGCAGGACAGCCCGCGTGGCCTGCACCGGGTGGGCCGAACGCTCCGGGGTGAAGCCGACGTCGTGCATGAGCAGGAAGGCCACCGCGAACATTGCCACCAGCACCGCGACGCGCAGCAGGAACGGCACGCCCAGGTTCGTTGCCTGCGCGATGACGCCGCCGGCCACTGACCCTGCCAGCATGGCGATCCCGGAAACCATCTGGCCGCGGCCCAGGACCGCTTCCAGGCCGCCGTCGTAACCGGAGAAGTGCAGGGCGTCCACCAGCCAGGCTTCCACTGCCCCCGAAAAGAAGGTGAAGCCAAGCCCCAGCAGCGCCGACACCCCGGCCCACCACCAGAACGGTGCGGACAACTGCCACAGCAGGTAATAGAGGTAGGTGGATCCTGCCAGGGTTACGGTGCCCAGCAGGAAGGAGGTCCGGCGCCCCCAGCTGTCCGCGACTACCCCGGTGGGCACTTCGAAAAGCACCATCCCGGCAGTGAAGAAGGCGTTTGCAGCGAAGGCCTCCAGGTTGGTCAGCCCGGCGTCGAGCAGGAACAGCGTATTGATGCCCCAAATGAACGACGCCGCAAGGGTATTGCCCAACGTCAGCGTCAGGTATACGGTCTGGATCTTTCGTGCTGCGGCGTTCACCGGCGGCCGTTCCCTTTATCTGTTCCTGCCATGGCGGGCTCAGGATGGGCTGTAATTGGGGGGTACGGGGTCATGGCGCAGGTACTGGCGGCGGAAGCGCCCGGTGCCGGCGGTCAGCGCCCGCAGTTCCACGGCATACCGCAGGAGTTCCTGGTCCGGGACTTCGGCGCTGATCTCCGTGAGGCCCTCACCGGAAGAGGTGGTGCCGGTGAGGCGTCCCCGCCGGCCGGACAAATCACTCATCACTGTGCCCACATGTTCATCGGCGACCGTGATGGAGACGGATGACACCGGCTCCAGCAGCTGGATCCTTCCTGCTGCCGCGGCCTCCCGGAGCGCCAGCGCCCCGGCCGCCTGGAACGCCGCATCCGACGAATCCACGCTGTGGGCCTTGCCGCCCACCAGGGTGACCCGCAGGTCAACTACGGGAAAGCCCGCGGCGACGCCCTTGTCCATTTGGGCCCGGACGCCCTTCTCAATGGACGGGATGAACGTTCCCGGGATCACGCCGCCCACCGTCTTGTCCACGAACTCGAACCCCGCGCCGCGCTCCAGCGGTTCCACCTCGATGTCGCACACGGCGTACTGGCCGTGTCCGCCGGACTGTTTAACATGGCGGCCGTGGCCGGAGGCGGCTGTGGCAAACGTTTCCCGCAGCGGCGTCACCACGTCCACGGTGTGCAGTTTCACTCCCTGTTCGCGCAGCCTGTCCAGGACCACCTCCGCGTGCGCTTCGCCCATGCACCAGAGGACCAGCTGATGCGTTTCGGCGTTCCGGTCCACCCGCAAGGTGGGGTCTCCCGCCGCTATCCGGCCCAGGCTGCGGGCCAGCGCGTCCTCGTCGCTGCGGGAATCGGCTTCCACGGCAACCGGCAGCAGCGGCTCAGGCATTTCCCACGTGGCGAGCAACAGCGGGCTTTCCCGGGCGGAAATGGTGTCGCCGGTTTCGGCGCTGCCCAGCTTCGCCAGGGCACACATGTCCCCCGCCACGCAAAAGGGGACGGGGCGAAGGGTGGCACCCAGCGGTGAGTAGATATGGGTCACCCGTTCATCGGTGTCATGGTCCTGGTGACCCCTGTCGGCCAGGCCGTGGCCGCCCACGTGGACCGGCGAGTCTTCCCGGAGCGTTCCGCTGAACACCCGCACCAGGCAGATGCGGCCCAGGAAGGGATCGTTGGAGGTGCGCACCACCTCGGCGGCGAGGGGGCCGGACGGATCGCAGGACAGGCTCCCGGCCGGTTCCCCCGCGAGGTCGGTGGTGTCCGGCAGGCTGCGCTCCCCTGGCGGCGGAAAGGCGCGGACCAGCAGGTCCAGCAGTTCGGCGGTCCCCAGCCCGGTGACGGCGGACGTGGGCAGCACGGGAAAGAACGAGCCACGTGCGACGGCGGTTTCCAGGTCTGCTGCGAGCACTCCGGTGTCGATGTCCTCGCCTTCCAGGTAGCGGTCCATCAGCGTTTCGTCTTCGCTTTCGGCGATGATGCCCTCGATGAGTGCGCCCCGGGCAGGCCCGGCAGCCGCGAGTTCATCCGGCGTGGCGGCCCGGACTTCAGGGGTTGCCTCGCCGGAGGAGTAGTCCGTTACCTCCCGGGACAGCAGGCCCAGGAGGGACAGCGGCCCGGCGGCCTCCTCTGCTGAGGGCAATGGGACACACAGCGGCAGCACGCCCTCGCCGAACGCTTTGCGGCAGGCGGCCAGGGCGCCGTCGTAATCTGCCCGCGGGTGGTCCAGCCGGGTGATCACGACGGCGCGTGGCAGCAGCATGTGCGCGCACTCGCCCCACAGGGCGGTGGTGGTGGCGTCGATTCCGTCCACGGCCGACACTATGAAGAGGGCAGCATCGGAGGCGCGCAGCCCCGCCCGCAGCTCACCAATGAAGTCGGGGTAGCCCGGTGTATCCAGGAGGTTCACTTTTGTCTCGTCCACCATCAGGGGCACCAGGGACAGGGTGACGGAGCGCTGCTGGTGAACCGCGGCGGGGTCCGAGTCGCTGACCGTGGATCCGTCGGCGATGGAGCCTTTGCGCGTGATCATGCCGTTGGCTGCCAGCAGCGCCTCGATCAGCATTGTTTTCCCGGCGCCCGAGTGACCCACCAGGGCCACGTTCCGGATCCGCGCCGGGTCCTGGGCCGCGATGCCGGTGGCTTGGTCGGCGCGCTTTGACTCAGGCCCGTTCCTGCCGCCTCCCGCCCGCGCTGACTCCTTGGTGCTCTTCACCGACATTGGAACCTCCTGGCATCATCGCCGACCCGACCTGACGTGTCCCTCTGATTCGACACCTTGGACGGCAGGACGGCAAGAGCACAGGCTATTTGCTGCGGGCTTTGCGGGTGGCGGCGTCGTTGGCCTTCTGGATGGCCTTGACCAATTCACCCTTGTCCATCTTCGAGCGGCCTTTGACGTCCAGTTCCCTGGCCAGTTTGTAGAGGTGGTCCTTGGACGCATTGGCGTTGACTCCGCCCGCGGTGGGTTCGGAGGAGCTGATGCCCTGTTCTGCGCGCTTGTCCGACGGGCCCCTTTTTTCCTTGGGCTCCCAGTGGTCGCCCACTTTCTCGTAGCTGTGCTTCAGGGATGCGTATGCTGCCCGGGCCGCCCGCTGCTCATCCTGGTCGTACGACTCAAGGGCGGAATCATAGGTCTTGGCGAATGTGTCCTGCGCCTTTTGCTCAGAACGCTGCAGGGTGGAAGGAAGTTCTTCCTTGCGGGCATGATCGTTCTTGCCGGTCTTGGGCATGGCACCCATCCTCCTTTAGTCAGCACGCTGATTATGTGGATGGATCCAGCTTAAACCCGGAGGTTGAATGGAGCCCCCTGTCGGATTCGAACCGACGACCCCCGCTTTACAAGAGCGGTGCTCTGGCCAACTGAGCTAAGGAGGCGCGCCCCTGCGGGCGTGCACCGTGAAGGCGCTAGATAAGGTTAGCCCAACTCCCGCCGGGCGTAAAAACGCCGGACTACTGGCGGTGAATGCGCCAGGGGCCCGCCCCGGAAACGGTCCGGAGCGGGCCCCTGCCCTGGCTGGGAATCCTTAGCCCTTGGCGGCGATGGCTGCCTGCAGGAAGTCCGGCAAGGGCGTCTGCGCGCTGTCGCCCTTGCCCCACTGCTTGCCGTCCACGAACACGGTGGGCGTACCGGTGACGCCGATGGCCGCGGCCTCCTTCGTGGTGAACTTCACGAACGGGCGGTAGGTCTTGTCATCGACGCAGGAACCGATGTTGACGCCCATGTCGGACGCCATCTTCTTCAAATCACTGTCGGAAAGGCCTGCGCTGCCTTCCGCCGGCTGCTTGGCGAACAATGCGTTGACGAAATCGGAGTACTTCTCCGGGGATTCGTTGACCACGCACGCTGCTGCGTTGGCGGCCCGGGATGAGTAGTTGGTGGTGGACCGGCTGTCCAGGAATCCGAGGGCCCGGTACTCAACGGTGATCTTGCCTTCGTTGCGCAGCGACGTGAGCTGGTCGTTGTACTGGGTCTCGAAGTTCTTGCAGATGGGGCAGATGAAGTCGATGTAGAGGACCACCTTGACCGGCTTGCCCGCCTCCGCTTCGGCGCCGGGAGCCACTACCTCGGCGGGCGCCGTCTTCGGCGCGTCCCCCAGGGAGGCGGCGTCAACCGTGGCCGGTTCCGACTTGGCCACATCCGTATTGGCCAGCAAAGTGACGCCGCCATGCACGTTGGCGTTGGCAGGCGTGGGGCCCTGGTCCGCTATGGGGGCGTTCTGCTTGAGGCTGTTCGTCACCACCAGCGCCACCACCACCAGGATGGCCACCACTGCCGCCACGATGCCCCAGCCGATCAGCAGCTTGTTGCGCTTGTCCTTCTTCAGCTGCTCTTCCCTGATCAGGCGCGCCTTTTCCCGCGCCTCCGCGGTTCGCTCAGCCTTGGACTTACGTACTTCGTTTGCGGGGCTCATGAGTTCCTTGGGTCGGTCGACGTAGGGGGACCACTTCGTGGCACTCCAACATTTTAGGGGAGAAAGCTGAGCGCTTGCGGTTTCAACCATTCCACCGGCTTGACCAACGGACGAATAGCCCCGATGATTCCGTCCGGCTAGGGTGGCTAAGAGGCACAAGCAACCCCAGGGGGCAGCAATGCAAACACCCGTCCAGGAAAAACCCGCCGGCAAAGCAACGGCCGGCAGCTCCGGTCCCAGCCATGCCGGCCATACGAAGTACGACTTCATGGTGGTCTCCAACAGGCTGCCTGTTGACCGGGTCGCGGCAGGGGATGCCGGTGATGACGAGTCTGGCTGGCGCCGCTCCCCCGGGGGACTGGTGACCGCCCTGGCCCCCATGATGACCAAGACAGACGGCGCCTGGGTCGGATGGCACGGCGCGCCGGACGAGACTGTCAAACCCTTCAGCCACGGCGGCATGGACCTCGTCCCGGTCCAGCTCAGCAACGACGACGTGGAGCTGTACTACGAGGGGTTTTCCAACGCCACCCTCTGGCCGCTCTACCATGACGTCATTGCCCCGCCGGAGTTCCACCGCACCTGGTGGGACGCCTACCGAAGGGTCAACCGCAGGTTCGCCGACGCCGTCGTACAGCATGCGGACCAAGGCGCCACCGTGTGGGTGCAGGATTACCAGCTCCAACTGGTGCCCCGCATGCTGCGCGAGGCGCGGCCGGACCTGCGCATCGGATTCTTCAACCACATCCCGTTTCCTCCGCCGGAGATCTTTGCCCAGCTGCCGTGGCGCCAGGCCATCATCGACGGACTCCTCGGCGCAGACCTGGTGGGTTTCCAGCGGCCCAGCGATGCCGGAAACTTCATGCGCTCCGCTCGCCGTTTCCTCGGTGCCAGCGTTAAGCAGCAGCAGGTCCACGTAAAGGGCCAGGACGGGCAGGTCACACACATTGCCCGGGCACAGGCCTTCCCCATCTCCATCGACGTCAAGCACATCAGCGAGCTTGCCGCCAGGCCGGACATCATTGAGCGCTCCCGCCAGATCCGCCAGGATCTGGGGAACCCGAAGACCATCCTGCTCGGCGTCGACCGACTGGATTACACCAAGGGCATCAGGCACCGGCTTAAAGCCTTCGAGGAGCTCCTGGCAGACGGCAAGCTCTCGGTTGGAGACGCCACCCTGATCCAGGTGGCCAGCCCCAGCCGCGAACGCGTCGAGCAGTACCGGCTCCTGCGTGAGGAGGTGGAGGGCACGGTGGGCCACATCAACGGCACCTACGACACCATCGAGAACACCGCCGTCCGCTACCTGCACCACAGCTACCCCGTGGAGGAGATGGTGGCGCTGTACCTTGCCGCCGACGTCATGCTGGTCACGGCCCTTCGGGACGGCATGAACCTGGTCGCCAAGGAATACGTCACGGCGCGCACCAACAACGACGGCGCGCTGGTCCTCAGTGAGTTCGCCGGCGCAGCCGACCAGCTCAAGCAGGCACTGCTGATGAACCCGCACGACATCGACGGCCTCAAGAGCGCCATCATGCGTGCCGTGGAGATGCAGCCGCGGGAGTCCGGCCGCAGGATGCGGGCCATGCGGAAGCAAATCCTCGAACACGACGTGGACCACTGGTCCGCCGACTTCCTGAACGCACTGAACGAGAAGGTGGTCCGCGATGACTCCTGACGGCCACACCAAGGCAGCGCTGGCACTCACCCCAGAACTGCGGGAAGCGCTGCACCGGATCGCCGGGACCGGGCACCTGCTGGTGGCCATGGACTTTGACGGGACCATGGCCCCGATCGTGGGCCGTGCCCAGGATGCGCGGCCGCTTCCACGCTCAGCCGCGGCGCTCGCGGGGCTCGCCGTGCTTCCACGCACGACGACGGCACTCATCTCCGGGCGCGCCCTCGCCAGCCTGCGGGAGGTGGCGTCTCCGCCCGTGGACACCCTGCTGATTGGCAGCCATGGGGCCGAAGCCTGGCTTGGGCCGGGCTCCACGGAACTGACGCTGGACGACGGCCAGAAGACCCTCCTTGAAGAGGTGCGCGCCGAGCTGGCGGCTATCGTCGCGGAGGCGCCTGGCACGTCCCTGGAATACAAGCCCGCCGGCGTCGTCCTGCACACCCGACTGGCTGCGGATGACGTGGCCGAGGACGCGGTGTCAGCAGCCCGGTCGGTGCTCCAGGAGCGAAAGGGCGTCTTCCTCAAGGAGGGCAAGCGCGTCCTGGAGACCTCCGTGGTCAATGCCTCCAAGGGCGAAGGCGTCAGCTTCCTGCGGCAGGCCACCGGGGCCACTGCCGTGCTGTTCGCCGGTGATGACGTGACGGACGAGGACGCTTTCGGCCGGCTTGAACCAGGCGACGTGGGGGTCAAGGTTGGCCTCGATTTCACCCAGGCCCAATACCGGGTGGAGGCGCCTGTCCATATCGCGGAGCTGCTGGAAGCCCTGCTCCAGGAGCGGAGCATCGCCGTCGCCGAGGAAGACCCCCAGGCCGCTTCCGGATAGCCCGTGGCCGGAAGCACATGTGACATCCGTAACATTTGCGGTAAAAGAAGCAACTTCTGGCATACTCTTGGGTGTGATGTGGCGCACAACAACCGTGCGGCGTCACGTGGTGCTCCGCGCAAAGCCGCGGAGCATTTTGTGGGAACACAACTGAATAAACATGAACCATTCACAACGGATCGTCCGGCACGTACCTGCCGGTGAAGGGATTGATAACTGTGGCTACAGTTACTTTTGATAACGCTACGCGTCTGTACCCGGGCACAGATAAGCCCGCCGTCGATAAGCTCAACATCGACATCGCCGATGGCGAATTCCTGGTCCTCGTTGGACCCTCCGGCTGCGGCAAGTCCACCTCCCTGCGCATGCTCGCCGGCCTGGAGGACGTCAACGCAGGCCGCATCCTGATCGGTGACCGTGACGTCACCGATGTTCCGCCGAAGGACCGCGACATCGCGATGGTTTTCCAGAACTACGCGTTGTACCCGCACATGACTGTGGCCGACAACATGGGCTTCGCCCTGAAGATCGCCGGCGTCTCCAAGGAAGAGCGCGCCGAGCGCGTCCGCGAAGCCGCAAAGCTCCTTGACCTTGAGCAGTACCTGGACCGCAAGCCGAAGGCACTCTCCGGCGGCCAGCGCCAGCGTGTTGCCATGGGCCGCGCAATCGTCCGTAACCCCCAGGTCTTCCTCATGGATGAGCCGCTGTCCAACCTGGACGCCAAGCTCCGTGTCCAGACCCGCACCCAGATCGCATCCCTGACCCGCCGCCTGGGCGTCACCACCGTCTACGTCACGCACGACCAGGTCGAGGCCATGACCATGGGCGACCGCGTCGCCGTGCTGAAGGACGGCCTGCTGCAGCAGGTGGACACCCCCCGCAACCTCTACGACCGCCCCAAGAACGTCTTCGTTGCCGGCTTCATCGGCTCCCCCGCCATGAACCTGCTGGAACTTCCCGTCGTCGACGGCGGCGTCCAGTTCGGCGGCACCGTCTACCCCGTGCCGCGCGACGTCCTCGAAGAGGCACACGGCTCCACGGTTACGCTGGGCAGCCGTCCCGAGGACCTGGAAACCGCTCCGCACGGCGAAGGCCTGAAGGTTGAGGTGGATGTCGTTGAAGAGCTCGGCGCCGACGCCTACGTCTACGGCCACACCACGCTGGACGGCAAGGACCACGACATCGTGGCCCGTGTCGACGGCCGCCGCCCCCCGATGAAGGGCGAGGTCATTTACGTCCGTCCGCAGTCCGGCCACGTGCACCTCTTCGACACGAAGACCGGCCTGCGCCTGGGCGACTAAACTCCCCACCGGCACCCTAACGGCGTGGGCCCACCCACGCGCGTAACTGACGGCGGTCCGCACCTTTTCGCAACGGTGCGGGCCGCCGTCGGCCTTTAACCATGGCCGCACAGGATTTACCGTCCCTGCCCTGAGTACGGAAGAATTGAGCCCATGACCGAGGAACACAGCGCCCAGTGGCATGACGAACCCACAGACTATGCCCAGGTGGGTAAGCTCCCGCGGTTCGTGGCCGCCAGCGCCGACGAGAACAAGGCCGCTTCGGTAGCCTCCTCGCTGAGCATCACCGCCGCAGCGGCGGATCCGGAGCTGCTGGACCTGCCCTGGCACATCGCCCTCGAGGAGTGGCCGGCGCAGTACCTGGCCGCACTCCCCCGGGGCATCTCCCGGCACATCGTGCGCTTCGCCCACCTTGGCGGCTCGGTGATTGCCATCAAGGAAACCTCCGAGCATGTGGCCCGGCACGAGTACCACATGCTGCGCAAGCTGGCCCGGCTGGACGTCCCCTGCGTGGAGCCCGTGGCCGTGATCACCGGCCGCACCACCCCTGACGGACGCCCGCTGAACCCCGTCCTGGTGACCCGGCACCTGAAATTCTCCATGCCGTACCGCGCACTGTTTTCGCAGATGCTGCGCAAGGACACCCTGACCCGCCTCATCGACGCCCAGGCGCTGCTCATGGTGCGGCTGCACCTGATCGGGTTCTACTGGGGCGACGTCTCGCTGTCCAACACCCTGTTCCGCCGCGACGCCGGCGCGTTTGCCGCCTACCTGGTGGACGCCGAAACCGGTGAGCTCTACCCCGACCTCTCCACCGGCCAGCGCGAATACGACCTTGAGATCGCCAGGGTGAACATCGCCGGCGAGCTGATGGACCTCCTGGATGGCGGTCTCATCGAGGAAAAGGTGGACCCCGTGGCCACCAGTGAGCTGATCATGGACAGCTACCGGCGGCTGTGGGCCGAGCTGACGGAGAAGGAATCCTTTGAGCTGGGCGAACGCTGGCGGGTGAGCGCCCGCATCCGGCGCCTGAACGAACTCGGCTTCGACGTCGAGGAATACGCCATAAAGACCACCCAGAACGGCTCCACCATCCAGCTCCAGCCCAAGGTGGTGGACGCGGGGCACCACCAGCGGCGGCTGCTGCGGCTTACCGGCCTGGACGCCCAGGAGAACCAGGCCCGCCGCCTCCTCAATGACATGGACTCCTTCCGGGCGGACAACAACCCGGACATGGATGAGGAATACAGCGCCCACCTGTGGGTCAGCCAGATCTTCGAACCGATCGTGCGCGCCATTCCCCGGGACCTGTCCGGCAAACTGGAGCACGCCGAGGTGGTCCACGAGGTCCTGGAGCACCGGTGGTACATGTCCGAGAAGCAGGAGCGCCACATTCCGCTGGCGGAAGCTGTCCAGTCCTACATCGACTCGATCCTCCGGCACCGCCGGGACGAGGCCGCGATCATGCTGAACCCTGATACCGAGCTGCTGAAAATCCTTGAGGTGGAGACCGAGGAGTCCCGTTACGGCGAAGACGAATCGGTGGACGAATACCCGGATTCGGACGACTGAGTCCTAGATCGCCTTACCGGGGTTGAGGATCCCCGCGGGATCGAACAGGTCCTTGATCCTGCGCTGGAGCTCCCGCACCGGTTCCGGCTGCTCCTGTCCCAGCCACCGGAGCTTGTACTGCCCTACTCCGTGCTCACCGGTGATGGTGCCGCCCATCGCCAGCGCCGCGGTGATGGACTCGTCCAGTGCCGCCTGCAGCCGCTGCATGGCTGCGGAGTCCACGCTTGCCCCCTGCCGGTCGATCCAGAATGTGGGGTGCAGGTTGCCGTCACCCGCGTGGGCCACCACCTTGAGGTGTACCTGCTGCCTGCCGGCCATCGCTTCGAGCTCCGCGACGTAGTCCACCAGCCGGGACCGGGGAACAGCCACATCTTCGCCGACGCGGTACTCGTCGTCCACCTCCGTCCCCCTGCTGTGACGGCGAAGTTCCACCAGCCGTTCCGCCTCGGCACTTGCCTCCGTGCTGACAGTTGCCCCGCCTTCACGGAGGACCTGGCGGACCACCTCCGCCTCGGCGGCGGCACCGAACCCGTCCGTCTGGATCAGCAGCAGTGATTGTCCGCGGGCGGTGAGGTCGGAGCCGTGAATGTCGTCGAGCTGGGCCAACGTGCCGCCGTCGAGCAGTTCCATGATGGCGGGCTGCACGCGCGCCTTGCCCACGGCCAGGACCCCTGCGGCGGCGCTCCTGAAATCCGGGTAGAAGGCGGCCACGGTGTGGACTTCGCGGGGCAGGTACTTCAGCCGCACGGTAATTCCGACGACGATGCCCAGGGTTCCTTCAGACCCCACGAACAGGCCCGTGAGGTCGTAGCCCGCCACCCCTTTGAAGGTTTGGTGGCCTGTGTGGATGAGCGAACCATCGGCCAGGACGACGTCCAGCGCCAGGACCGAATCCCTGGTGACCCCATATTTGGCGCAGCGCAGGCCGCCGGCGTTGGTGGCGACGTTGCCGCCGATGGTGGAGCTTCGGAAACTGGCCGGATCGGGCGCGTACATGAGGCCGTGCGCTGCTGCGGCTTCGTTGAGGACGGCATTGACCACGCCGGGCTCCACCATGGCTGTCTCATCGTCGGGGTTCAGGGCGAGGATCCGGTTCATCCGCTCCAGCGAGAGGATGATGCAGTTCCTGGTGGCATGGGCACCACCGGAAACGCCTGTACCCGCACCCCGGGGGACAATGGCCACTCCGCTGCCGGCGCAGGTTTTCACCACCGCCTGCACGTCGGCCACTGATTCGGCGAACACCACCGCCAGGGGAAGCTGGAAATCGATGACGGGGGCCTGGTCGATGGCGTACCGCCGGAGCGAGACCTCGCTGACATCCAGCTGCCCTGGCGCCAGGATGGCCTCCAGCTCGTCAACGATGCTTCCCACAAAGCCTCCACCCGTCGTCGGACATGTCTACCCAGTCTAGGGCGTGCGACGCTCCGGTCTTTTGGATTTGCCGGCGTGCAATCGCTTCCAGTTGTTGGACTGGAGAGCCTTGAAAGTTCGTGCGAAATTAGGCGAAACATGTATGGAAGCGTTTTCATTTATCGCCCGTCCGCCGCTATGCTGGCTTTCATGTCTGTCGATACTGTGACCCAGGACACCTCAGCTGCCACTGGCCCCCTGACGCTCATCCACGCTGCCGATACCGCTCCCGGCTGGTGGCGCTCTGCCGTGATCTATCAGGTCTACCCCCGGTCATTCCGGGACCTGAACGGTGACGGCGTGGGAGACCTCGCGGGAATTACCGAGGAACTGCCGCATCTGGCGGACCTGGGCGTCGACGCTGTCTGGCTGTCACCCTTTTACCGTTCCCCCCAGCGTGACGCCGGATACGACGTCAGCGACTACTGCGACGTTGACCCGATCTTTGGCACACTCGCCGACTTCGACGTCATGATGGCCGAATCCCACCGCCTGGGCCTGCGGGTCATCGTGGACCTGGTGCCCAACCACTGTTCGGACCAGCATCCGGCGTTCCAGGCAGCCCTTGCGGCACCGGCCGGAAGCCCCGAACGGGACATGTTCATCTTCCGTGACGGCACCGGGCCTGACGGAGAGGAGCCACCGAACAACTGGCAGTCACACTTTGGCGGACCTGCCTGGACACGGGTAACAGACGCCGACGGCCGGCCGGGCCAGTGGTACCTGCACCTCTTTGACTCCTCCCAGCCGGACTTCAACTGGGACAACGCCGCCGTCCACGCCGAGTTCGAGCGCGTGCTGCGTTTCTGGTTGGACCGCGGCGTGTCCGGTTTCCGGGTGGACGTAGCCCATGCCCTGGTCAAGGCCCCGGGCCTGCCCGCCTGGGGCGGCCGGGCCGATGGCGGCAACAGCGACGGGTACCCCGGCCAGGAGGCACCCATGTTCGGGCAACCCGGCGTCCACGACATCTACCGCAACTGGCGGCTGATCCTGGACGAGTACGGCCCGGACCGGATCCTCTGCGCCGAGGCAAGCGTGGACCTTCACCGGCTGGCCCACTGGGTCAGGCCCGACGAGATGCACCAGGCGTTCAATTTCCCCTACCTCCATGCGGGCCTGGACGTCTACCGGCTGCGCTCGGTCATCACCGATTCCCTGACCGTCCTTGACGGCGTCGGCGCCCCGAGCACATGGGTGCTGTCCAACCACGATGTGGTCCGCCATGCCAGCCGGTTTGGCTACAACGGCCATGGCCCACGGGACGGCGACGGCATCGGGGCGGCCGATCCCCAGCCGGATGAGGAACTCGGCCGGCAGCGCGCAGCTGCTGCCTCGCTGTTCATGCTGGGACTGCCCGGTGCCGCCTACCTCTACCAGGGCGAGGAGCTGGGGCTGCCGGACGGCATCGACATCCCCGGCCACCTGCGCCAGGACCCCACGTTCGCCCGGACCGGCGGGCAGCGGCTTGGCCGTGACGGCTGCCGGGTGCCGCTGCCCTGGCGTGCCGGAGAACAACACCTGGGCTTCGGTTCGGGAAATGAACCATGGCTGCCCATTCCCGCTTCCTTTGGCGGGTTGGCGAGGGACCTGCAGGCGGAATCGCCGTCGTCGCACCTGTCCCTCTACCGCGACGCCCTGGCACGCCGCCGCGACCTGGACCTGGGCCGGGGATCCCTGTCCTGGGCCGAGGACTGGTGCACCGGGTCATCGCTGGGCTACCTCAACGGCACTACGCTGGTGGTTATGAACCTGAACCACGAGCCGCTGGAGATACCTGCGGGCCGCGTCCTTATCCGCAGTACGAGGTCCGGCACGGAAGGACTGCTGGCTTCGGGCGAAACCGCCTGGATCCGCATCACAGCTGCAGGCTGACCATGGCGGGCATCAAAGAAGTTGCCAGCCGGGCCGGCCTGTCCGTGGCCACCGTCTCCAGGGCGCTGAGCGGCAAGTCCAACGTCTCCTCCAGGAGCCGCCGCCTTGCGCAGGAGGCGGCACGGGAACTCGGGTTCGTCCCCTCTTACCACGCCTCCAGCCTCGCCTCCGGGCGGAACCACAACATCGGCCTGGTGGTGCCCAACGTCCAGCGCTGGTATTTCTCTTCGGTCCTGGAGGGCGTTTCGGAAGCCCTCCTGGATGCCGGCTACGACCTGACGCTGTACAACGTGGGAGAGCAGCCGGAGCACCGCAGCAGCATTTTGAACGATTTCCTGCTGCGGAAACGCCTGGACGCCGTCATTGCGGTGGCGCTGGTACTCAGCGAGGAAGAGATCGGCCAGCTGCTCGCCGTGCACCGTCCGATTGTGGGCATCGGCGGGGCGCTGCGGGGCGCCTCGACCATAAGAATCGACGACGAAGGCCTGGCCATGATGGCCACCCGGCACCTGATCGGGCTGGGCCATACCCGGATCGCGCATGTTACCGGGGATGCGGCCTTGAACCGCGACTTCAACCTTCCGCAGCTGCGCAAGAAGGGCTTTGCTGCGGCGATGGCAGCAGCCGGGCTGACGGTGCGGCAAGAGTGGCAGGCCACGGCCGACTTCACCATCCAGGGCGCGTACGCGGCGGGCCGCCGGCTCCTGGGCATCTCCGCTGACCGCCCCACCGCAGTCTTCGCCGCGTCCGACGAGATGGCCGTGGGCATCATGCTCGCCGCCCGGGACTTCGGCCTTCAGGTCCCACAGGACCTTTCCGTCGTGGGGATTGACGGGCACGAACTTGCAGAGACATTCGGGCTGACCACAATCAGCCAGGATCCACGCGGACAGGGAAGGCTGGCGGCTGCCACGGCTTTGGCCCTACTGGACAATGCCGGTGGAAGTTCCGAGGGCGCAGGTTCCGACGGCGGCCTGGCGGCGGATGGAGCGCGGGACCAGGAATACCCTACGGAGCTTGTGATCCGGAACAGCACCGCCGTGCCGCCGGACAAGGCCGCGGGGCGGGGCTAGGCCACGCCTCCAGGCGAGCTGTCCTCTGCGGCGTCCCCGGCGCCCATGAACCGCGCATACCTGTCCAGGATCCGGGGCCACGCCTCCGCGTACTCTTGACGCGCGGCGGCAGGATCCTCGGCGCCTTCCCACCCTTCATGGAAGACCCGGACTTCAGTTCCGCCGCCGAGGGCGCGGAACGCCACCAGGAGCTCGGTGGACCACAGCGCCGTAGTGCCGGGATGCCAGGTGGCATGGAAGGACAGGGGCGGCTGCCAGTCATCAAGGGTTCCCCAGATACTGGTGCGGCCGTCATCGGCTGTTTCGAGGATGAGGTTCTCTTCAAACTCCACGTAGGAGCCGGCACCATAGACACCGTGCTGCTCAAGGGGCCACCAGAGGTGGGTGTGCTCCGTGAAACCAACGAAAGCCCGGGCCACGGGACCGGGCACGACTACGGTGTTGACCACCGGTTCCAGCGGCTCAATTGCCCGCTGTCCGGCTTCTTCGAAAGGGTCCTGCGGGTGGCTGAAGATGCTGCTCATGAGGGACTACTCTACCCCCGGGCAGCGGTGCCCGGGGGTAGAGTCCGCCCGGAGGCAGGGCATCCTCTTTGTGCTGTTCGGTTAAAGCAGCAGGGCCCTGACATTCGTTGTCAGGGCCCTGCTTAATGTGTGTCCGGCGGTGACCTACTCTCCCACACCCTCCCGGGTGCAGTACCATCGGCGCTGTGGGTCTTAGCTTCCGGGTTCGGAATGGGACCGGGCGTTTCCCCCACGCTATGACCGCCGTAACCCTTGTACCCGCCCGCCCGGTGTTTTGTTCGGGGGTGGGAAGTCTGGTGGTTACAACATTGTGGTGTTGTTATTCAGTTGTGGTGGTTCCGTGCCGTGACAACCCCGGTGTTGGGGGGTTGTTGGTTGGGAACCACATAGTGGACGCAAGCAGAGTTTGTATGTATCTGTGTGGTGTAAGTTGTTGGCCTATTAGTACCGGTCAGCTTCACGAGTCGTTAGTCCTCGCTTCCACATCCGGCCTATCAACCCAGTGGTCTGGCTGGGGGCCTCTCACACCCGAGGGTGTATGGAAATCTCATCTCGAAGCGAGCTTCCCGCTTAGATGCTTTCAGCGGTTATCCCATCCGAACGTAGCTAATCAGCGGTGCACTTGGCAGTACAACTGACACACCAGAGGTTCGTCCGTCCCGGTCCTCTCGTACTAAGGACAGCCCTTCTCAAATTTCCTGCGCGCGCAGCGGATAGGGACCGAACTGTCTCACGACGTTCTAAACCCAGCTCGCGTACCGCTTTAATGGGCGAACAGCCCAACCCTTGGGACCTACTCCAGCCCCAGGATGCGACGAGCCGACATCGAGGTGCCAAACCATGCCGTCGATATGGACTCTTGGGCAAGATCAGCCTGTTATCCCCGAGGTACCTTTTATCCGTTGAGCGACGGCCATTCCACAATGTACCGCCGGATCACTAGTCCCGACTTTCGTCCCTGCTCGAGATGTCTCTCTCACAGTCAAGCTCCCTTGTGCACTTACACTCGACACCTGATTGCCAACCAGGCTGAGGGAACCTTTGGGCGCCTCCGTTACTTTTTAGGAGGCAACCGCCCCAGTTAAACTACCCATCAGGCACTGTCCCTGACCCGGATTACGGGCCGAAGTTAGATGTCCAAAGTGACCAGAGTGGTATTTCAACGATGACTCCACCCGAACTGGCGTCCGGGCTTCAACGTCTCCCACCTATCCTACACAAGCCACTCCGAACACCAATACCAAACTATAGTAAAGGTCTCGGGGTCTTTCCGTCCTGCTGCGCGTAACGAGCATCTTTACTCGTACTGCAATTTCGCCGAGTTTATGGTTGAGACAGCGGGGAAGTCGTTACTCCATTCGTGCAGGTCGGAACTTACCCGACAAGGAATTTCGCTACCTTAGGATGGTTATAGTTACCACCGCCGTTTACTGGGGCTTAAATTCTCAGCTTCGCCTTGCGGCTAACCGGTCCTCTTAACCTTCCAGCACCGGGCAGGAGTCAGTCCGTATACATCGTCTTGCGACTTCGCACGGACCTGTGTTTTTAGTAAACAGTCGCTTCCCCCTGGTCTCTGCGGCCCCGATCCCCTCCACACCGCAAAGGGTGTATCAAGGTTGGGGCCCCCCTTCTCCCGAAGTTACGGGGGCATTTTGCCGAGTTCCTTAACCATAATTCTCTCGATCGCCTTGGTATTCTCTACCTGATCACCTGTGTCGGTTTGGGGTACGGGCGGCTAAAACCTCGCGTCGATGCTTTTCTCGGCAGCATAGGATCACCAAATCCCCCCAAACGGGGGTCCCATCAGATCTCAGGCACCATGAGTGGCGGATTTGCCTACCACTCGCCCTACATCCTTAGACCGGGACAACCATCGCCCGGCTCGGCTACCTTCCTGCGTCACACCTGTTAATACGCTTGCCTCCCGGGATCAGGTCCTGCGCTCCACCAAAACCCTCACACCACAAGGGCGCTCGGGCAGGCTTCGGGCAGTTAGTATCCCCCGCTCAGCATGGGCGGTTTTTCGCCGGTACGGGAATATCAACCCGTTGTCCATCGACTACGCCTGTCGGCCTCGCCTTAGGTCCCGACTTACCCAGGGCAGATTAGCTTGACCCTGGAACCCTTGATCATTCGGCGGACGGGTTTCTCACCCGTCTTTCGCTACTCATGCCTGCATTCTCACTCGTGTAGGCTCCACCGCTGGTTTACACCGCGACTTCACCGCCCACACGACGCTCCCCTACCCATCCACACGCCTGAACCACAAGGGCTTAGCTAAAATGTGAATGCCACAACTTCGGCGGTGTACTTGAGCCCCGCTACATTGTCGGCGCGGAATCACTTGACCAGTGAGCTATTACGCACTCTTTTAAGGGTGGCTGCTTCTAAGCCAACCTCCTGGTTGTCTGGGCAACTCCACATCCTTTCCCACTTAGCACACGCTTAGGGGCCTTAGTTGGTGGTCTGGGCTGTTTCCCTCTCGACTATGAAGCTTATCCCCCACAGTCTCACTGCTGCGCTCTCACTTACCGGCATTCGGAGTTTGGCTGACGTCAGTAACCTTGTAGGGCCCATTAGCCATCCAGTAGCTCTACCTCCAGCAAGAAACACGCAACGCTGCACCTAAATGCATTTCGGGGAGAACCAGCTATCACGAAGTTTGATTGGCCTTTCACCCCTACCCACAGCTCATCCCCTCCATTTTCAACTGAAGTGGGTTCGGTCCTCCACGACGTCTTACCGTCGCTTCAACCTGGCCATGGGTAGATCACTTCGCTTCGGGTCTAGATCACGCCACTCACACGCCCTATTCAGACTCGCTTTCGCTACGGCTGCCCCACACGGGTTAACCTCGCGACGTAACACTAACTCGCAGGCTCATTCTTCAAAAGGCACGCCGTCACCAGAATCAGACTGGCTCCGACGGATTGTAAGCACACGGTTTCAGGTACTGTTTCACTCCCCTCCCGGGGTACTTTTCACCTTTCCCTCACGGTACTGGTCCGCTATCGGTCATTAGGGAGTATTTAGGCTTATCAGGTGGTCCTGACAGATTCGCACGGGATTTCTCGGGCCCCGTACTACTTGGGATACTCTCACAGGCGGTACAAACACATTACGGTTACGGGACTAACACCCTCTCTGGCCGGCCTTTCAAAACCGTTCACCTATGCGCGCACATCACACCCCACCAGCCCGGCAGAACTGGTATGGAAAGTCCCACAACCCCGACCATGCAACGCCCGCCGGCTATCACACATGGAACGGTTTAGCCTGATCCGCGTTCGCTCGCCACTACTAACGGAATCACTATTGTTTTCTCTTCCTGCGGGTACTGAGATGTTTCACTTCCCCGCGTTCCCCCCACGCACCCTATGTGTTCAGGTACGGGTCACCGAGTCACTCGCGCGCTCGGCGGGGTTTCCCCATTCGGACACCCTGGGATCACAGTCCGGTTATCGACTCCCCCAGGCTTATCGCAGATTCCTACGTCCTTCTTCGGCTCCTAATGCCAAGGCATCCACCGTGTGCTCTTAAAAACTTGACCACAAAGATCAAAAACATTTCTCGAGAGAACCACAGAAACCAACCACACCCCAACACCCAAAGGGCATCAACAGCGCAGCCAGATCCAGGTTCATTAATCTTGGAAATTGCTTCTTATACAAGATGCTCGCGTCCACTATGTAGTTCTCAAACAACAACCCCACACCACACACCCCACACACCCAAACAGGCGCACGGAACGTCACGGCAGGGAAACCAGAAACAAACAAACCCAGGGGAAAACCCCCGGCCCTGTTGCCTCAGGACCCAACAGTGTGCCAAACACAAAACCACGCATCCCCCCGCCCCACCGTTCCAGAACCATCACTGGCTCGTACTAGACAAGACAAAAAAACACGCAGCCGCTATTTGTTGATATTCCACCCATGAGCACCCGCCACGGAACAATCGTCCATGCTGCGGGCTTGCTTCCTGACAACCCCCCACACCGGCATTCACCAGCACAGAAGAGTTGGAGGTGCTCCTTAGAAAGGAGGTGATCCAGCCGCACCTTCCGGTACGGCTACCTTGTTACGACTTAGTCCCAATCGCCAGTCCCACCTTCGACAGCTCCCTCCCACAAGGGGTTAGGCCACCGGCTTCGGGTGTTACCAACTTTCGTGACTTGACGGGCGGTGTGTACAAGGCCCGGGAACGTATTCACCGCAGCGTTGCTGATCTGCGATTACTAGCGACTCCGACTTCATGGGGTCGAGTTGCAGACCCCAATCCGAACTGAGACCGGCTTTTTGGGATTAGCTCCACCTCACAGTATCGCAACCCTTTGTACCGGCCATTGTAGCATGCGTGAAGCCCAAGACATAAGGGGCATGATGATTTGACGTCGTCCCCACCTTCCTCCGAGTTGACCCCGGCAGTCTCCTATGAGTCCCCACCATCACGTGCTGGCAACATAGAACGAGGGTTGCGCTCGTTGCGGGACTTAACCCAACATCTCACGACACGAGCTGACGACAACCATGCACCACCTGTAAACCAGCCCCAAAGGGGAAACCACATTTCTGCAGCGGTCCGGTTCATGTCAAGCCTTGGTAAGGTTCTTCGCGTTGCATCGAATTAATCCGCATGCTCCGCCGCTTGTGCGGGCCCCCGTCAATTCCTTTGAGTTTTAGCCTTGCGGCCGTACTCCCCAGGCGGGGCACTTAATGCGTTAGCTACGGCGCGGAAAACGTGGAATGTCCCCCACACCTAGTGCCCAACGTTTACGGCATGGACTACCAGGGTATCTAATCCTGTTCGCTCCCCATGCTTTCGCTCCTCAGCGTCAGTTAATGCCCAGAGACCTGCCTTCGCCATCGGTGTTCCTCCTGATATCTGCGCATTTCACCGCTACACCAGGAATTCCAGTCTCCCCTACATCACTCTAGTCTGCCCGTACCCACCGCAGATCCGGAGTTGAGCCCCGGACTTTCACGGCAGACGCGACAAACCGCCTACGAGCTCTTTACGCCCAATAATTCCGGATAACGCTTGCGCCCTACGTATTACCGCGGCTGCTGGCACGTAGTTAGCCGGCGCTTCTTCTGCAGGTACCGTCACTTACGCTTCTTCCCTACTGAAAGAGGTTTACAACCCGAAGGCCGTCATCCCTCACGCGGCGTCGCTGCATCAGGCTTTCGCCCATTGTGCAATATTCCCCACTGCTGCCTCCCGTAGGAGTCTGGGCCGTGTCTCAGTCCCAGTGTGGCCGGTCACCCTCTCAGGCCGGCTACCCGTCGTCGCCTTGGTAGGCCATTACCCCACCAACAAGCTGATAGGCCGCGAGTCCATCCAAAACCACAAAAGCTTTCCACCAACCACCATGCGATGGAAGGTCATATCCGGTATTAGACCCAGTTTCCCAGGCTTATCCCAGAGTCAAGGGCAGGTTACTCACGTGTTACTCACCCGTTCGCCACTAATCCACCAGCAAGCTGGCATCATCGTTCGACTTGCATGTGTTAAGCACGCCGCCAGCGTTCATCCTGAGCCAGGATCAAACTCTCCGTTGAAGTAAAACAAAAACAGACACAACCACAACCACCGGAAATAACGGCAGAAACAGCTGCACAAAATTTGAAACCAGCTAAAAACACCATGCACACCACGGGGTGGCGGCACAGCACAATCAACCAATTACATACATAATCGGTATCAACAAACTTGGCACACTATTGAGTTCTCAAACAACAGACACACCCGGCACCACCCAAACCAACGTCCAGGCTCGCTCCGGAGCAACTTTCCAAACTTACCGGCTGATCTCTCTCGTGTCAAACCGGCGTCCGCGACCATCCTCAGCGTTAGCTTGGGGGGTTCGGTTTTCCGTCTGACTCCGTGGAGCAGCGCGGAAATAAACTCTACCACCACTCATTACGGATCGCCAGTCCGCTGCCGGAGGGCGTCCTGCGGACAGCCAAAAGGCCCGGAACCACGCGGATTCCGGGCCTTTCGCTTACTGCATCTGCCGTTATTTCTTCCCGTCGGCCTGGTCAGCCGATGCGGCCCCGGGCTTGAAGTAGGACGCTCCCAGCGGGGGAAGCGTGACAGTAAGGGTGGCCGGCTGGCCATCCTGTCCCTCGTTGGTGGCCTTCAGCTCTCCACTGTTCAGCACACCCGATCCGCCGTAGGTGGTGTGGTCCGTATTAAGGACCTCGGTCCATGCGCCGGCCGTGGGAACTCCAAGGGTGTAGCCGACGTGCGGCGTACCGGAGAAGTTGATGGCGCAGACGACCGGGTTGCCGTCGGCGTCCCATCGGATGAAGGACAGGACGTTACGGTCGGCGTCTCCCCCGTTGATCCACTGGAAACCCGCAGGAACGTTGTCCTGGGTGTAGAGGGCGGGTGTGGCAGCGTACAGCTCGTTCAGGTCCTTGGTCAGCAGCTGCAGTCCGCGGTGCGCGGGGATGTCCGCGAGCCACCAGTCCAGTCCGTGCTGCTCAGACCACTCCGCTTCCTGGCCAAACTCGGTTCCCATGAAGATGAGCTGCTTGCCGGGGTGCGCCCATTGGTAGGCAAAGAAGGCGCGGAGGTTGGCCAGCTGCTGCCAGCGGTCGCCCGGCATCTTGCGGAGCATGGAGCCCTTGCCGTGGACAACTTCATCGTGGCTGATGGGCAGCAGGAAGTTCTCCGTGAAGGCGTAGACCAGGGAGAAGGTGACCGTTCCGTGGTGCCACTTGCGGTTGAAGGGATCCTCGGAGATGTACTTGAGGGAGTCGTGCATCCAGCCCATGTTCCACTTCAGGCCGAAGCCCAGGCCACCGTGGCTGGTGGGAGCGGTGACGCCCGGGAAGGCCGTCGACTCTTCCGCGATCATGACGGCGCCGGGGTGTGTCTTGTAGACGGTGGCGTTGACTTCCTGCAGGAAGGAGATGGCTTCCAGGTTTTCCCTTCCGCCGAAGCGGTTGGGCCGCCACTGGCCTTCCTGGCGGGAGTAATCGAGGTAGAGCATGGAGGCCACCGCGTCCACGCGCAGGCCGTCGATATGGAACTCATCCAGCCAGTACAGCGCGTTGGCCACCAGGAAGTTCCGGACCTCGGTGCGGCCGAAGTCGAAGATCAGGGTGCCCCAGTCCGGATGTTCCCCCAGCGCCGGATCCGCGTGCTCGTAAAGAGGCTCGCCGTCGAACTGGGCCAATGCCCAGGAATCCTTTGGGAAGTGTGCAGGCACCCAGTCCAGGAGCACGCCGATGCCCGCCTGGTGGAGGGCGTCCACCAGGTAGCGGAACTCGTCGGGATGTCCGAACCTGGACGTGGGTGCGAAATAGGAGGTGACCTGGTAACCCCAGGAACCGCCGAACGGATGCTCCGCGACGGGCATGAATTCCACGTGCGTGAACCCGAGCCACTTGACGTACTCCACCAGTTCGTCGGCGAGTTCACGGTAGCCAAGGCCCAGCCGCCAGGACCCGAGGTGCACTTCGTAGACGCTCATGGCCGAGTTGTGCGGGTCCCGTTTGGCCCGCGCTTCCATCCATTCGTCGTCCTTGAAGGCGTAGGAAGGTTCCACCACCCGGGACGCCGTCAGTGGGGGCACCTCCGTGCCGAAGGCCAGCGGATCGGCCTTTTCCACCCAGTAGCCGCCCCGTGTCAGGATCTCGTACTTGTAGCAGGCACCTGCCGGGACGCCGGGAATGAACACTTCCCAGACACCGGAGGAACCCAGCGACCGCATGGAGTTTTCCCGTCCGTCCCAGGCGTTGAAATCGCCCTTGACCCGGACGGCCTGCGCGTTGGGGGCCCAGACAGCGAACGACACACCGTTGACGTCCCCAAGCGATGATTTGTAGTGCCGCACGTGGGCACCGAGAACCTGCCACAGTTTTTCGTGCCGGCCTTCACCAATGAGGTGCAGGTCCACTTCGCCTACGGTGGGCAGGTAGCGGTAGGGCTCATCAATGGTCACCGGGTCCTTGCCCGGGTAGGTGACCGAGAGCCGGTAGTCGGGAACGTGGCCCTGGTCCTGCGGATCCAGGACCGCAACCCAAACGCCGTGTGCCTCGTGCTGCATTGGCACTTCACCGGCTTGGGTGACCACGGTGATCGCTTCGGCAAGATGCTTCACGGTGCGGATGGTGACATGCCCGTAGTCGTCCAGGTGCGCGCCCAGGACGGAGTGGGGGGCGTGGTGTTCACCGTTCGCGATCCTGCCCAGGGTGCCTTCATCCACGTGCAGCGGCACCCCCGGCTGGTCAGTTCGTGCTGAGCCTGTCATTTTGTTACCTTCCGATGCTGCACCGGCCTGATCGCCGGCACCGTTACCGCTTAGGAGCCGCCTGGAGGCGTTTACTGGAATCGCCACCCAGTCGGGCCTGTTACGCATTTCATAAACAACTTCGTACAGCGCCTTGTCCAGCCACAATGCCACAAACAGGGGCGAGGTCCGGTCCACCGTGCCGGGAATGACCCCCGCGTACCCGGCAAGGAAGGCATCAGCGCAATCGTCGACCCAGCTGTCCGGGACCTGCGCACCTTCCTGCTCGCGCTGCGCCGCACCGGCCGCGTAGTCGAAGGAGCGCAGCATTCCCACCACGTCCCGGAGTGGTACGTCCGGGACGTTCCGTTCGGAGATGGGCCGCAGGGGCTCGCCCTCGAAATCCAGGATGGCCCAGCGCGACTGGTCGCCGGATTGTCCGGTCACGAGGAGGATCTGGCCCAGGTGGAGGTCGCCGTGGATGCGCTGCAGCGGCCCGGCGGGAACCTTGTCCAGGTCAGCCAGCAGGGCGTCCAGGGCGTCGTCGTAAGGCCCGACGGCGGCACGGGCTTCCGCCCAAGCAGCGCGGACACGCTGGGCAACAGCAGCTCCTGGCGCCTTTCCGGGTTCGGGCTCGGCTGACTGCCCCAGTGCCTCCGCCAACCGCTTGTGCACCGTTGCGGTGGCCGCGCCCAGGGCTCGGGCTTCTGCCGTGAAGTCGGTGCCGGAGCGGGCGGCGTCAACCGCCAGCCGCCAGGCGTCGCGGCCGCCGGCGAGGAACTCGTGGGCCACCGCAAGCTCACCTTGGACGTAGCGGCTGCTTTGTCCGGCGTTACCGGATTTTCCGAGCCACTCCCCGCGGACCCAGCCCAGGGTGGCGGGGACTTCCGCTGTGCCGGCCCTGGTCAAGGCAGCACCGACTTCAATCTCCGGGTTGGTCCCGTCCGACAGGACGCGGAAGAATTTCACCATGGCGGCAGATTCGCCGTCGTCCACGATGACTGAACTGTTGGACTGCTCCCCCGAGAGCACCTTCACCACGCCCTTGGCAGTGGGCAGGCGGTGCGGCCCTTCCACCCGGAAGCCGGTGGCACTGCCGCTTGCGGCCTTCGACCCGTCCCGGATGAGGTCGAGCCAGGCGCCTACGAAGTCGGGGTCGTGGACAGCGTCGTAGACCCAGGGACGGGTTGGATCCATTCCTGCGGCTTCGCCTACCAGCGCCCGTTCCATGCCGCCGGCCGGTGCCGGGCGGAAGCTCAAGGGGACCTGGACCACGGCGCTGCGCGGGCCGCCGTCGGGCCCCTCCATGGTGACGTTGAGGAGGAATACGGCCAGCGCGGCGTGCCCGGTGGGATCCTCCAGGCCCAGGCTGCCGGCCTGGGAAATGGCGAAATCGGGTGTCTTGACGGGGAACCATCGCTGCTGCGGCAGCCATTCCTTGAGCAGCGCGGTCAGGGCGGGAGTGAGGATTGGCTGGTTCATCTCAGTTCTCTATCGACAGGATGGGCATGGCCTGGGTGAAGGGCGACGACGGATTGGACCCCGCCGACCGCATGCGGAGCCAGAAGAAGTCATGGCTTCCGAGGGTCAGGGTGAGGGTGCCGTCATCGCCGATGCCGGGGAAGATCTGTCCACCGAAGACGTCGCGCAACCCGCGCCCGGCATATTCCGGAATGCGCAGCGTGGCGGCGACGGGGTGCTGGGAGAGGTTGAAGGCGCACAAAATGATTTCTCCATCGACGCCCGCAGGGTTGCTGTCCGGCAGTTCACGAAGGTAGGCCAGGACGGCGTCGTGGTCCGCCTCCACGTGCTTGAACCCGCCCAGTCCGAAAGCCGGGTGGTTCTTGCGGACGCTGAGGATCTGCCGGGTCCAGCGCAGCAGGGACCCGGAGTGGGCAGCCTCCGCTTCGACATTGGCCATGCCGTAGTTGTAGACCAGCGATTGGATGGGCGGCAGGTACAGCTTGCCGGGATCCGCATGGGAGAAGCCGGCATTCCGGTCCGGGTTCCACTGCATGGGGGTGCGGACGGCGTCGCGGTCCTCAAGCCAGATGTTGTCCCCCATGCCGATCTCGTCCCCGTAGTACAGGAAGGGGCTGCCCGGAAGCGAGAGCAGCAGGGCATTGATCAACTCGATCTCGGCGCGGGAATTGTCAAGCAGCGGTGCCAGCCTGCGCCGGATGCCGATGTTGGCCCGCATCCGGGGGTCGGGGGCGTACCAGCCCAGCATCGCCGCGCGCTCATCGGCGGTGACCATCTCCAGGGTCAGCTCGTCGTGGTTCCGGAGGAATGTTCCCCACTGCGCGCCCTCGGGGATGTCCGGGGTGTCGCGCATGGTTTCGATGATGGGTGCGGCCTTCTGGTCCCGCAGCGCGTAATAGAGGCGGGGCATGATGGGGAAGTGGAACGCCATGTGGCATTCGGGTTCCTCAACGGTGCCGAAATACTCCACCACTTCGGTGGGCGGCTGGTTTGCCTCGGCAATGATGACGCGGCCGGGATAGCTTTCGTCCACCATGGCCCGCAGCCGGCGGAGGAACTCGTGGGTGGCCGGGAGGTTCTCGCAGTTGGTGCCCTCTTCCTCAAAGAGGTAGGGGATGGCGTCTGCCCGGAAACCGTCGATCCCCTGGTCCAGCCAGAACCGGACAACGTCGAAGACGGCGTCGATCACCTTCGGGTTTTCGAAGTTCAGGTCAGGCTGGTGGCTGAAGAACCGGTGCCAGAAGAACTGCCGGCGGATGGGATCGAACGTCCAGTTCGATTCCTCGGTGTCGACGAAGATGATGCGCGCGTCCTGGTACTTCTCGTCCGTGTCGCTCCAGACGTAGAAGTCCCCGAAAGGGCCGTCCGGGTCCTTCCGCGATTCCTGGAACCACGGGTGCTGGTCGGAAGTGTGGTTCAGGGGCAGGTCGATGATCACCCGGACGCCGCGGGCATGGGCTTCTGCCACGAGGCGCTTGAAATCGCTGATGGTGCCGAATTCGTCCAGGACGGAGTTGTAGTCGGAGATGTCGTAGCCGCCGTCGCGCAGCGGTGACTGGAAGAACGGGGGCAGCCAGAGGCAGTCAACGCCCAGCCACTGCAGGTAATCCAACCGGTCGATGAGCCCGGAGAAATCCCCGGACCCATCGCCGTTGGCATCCGCAAAGGCCCTGACAAGTACTTCATAGAACACGGCCTTGCGGTACCACAGCGGGTCATGCTGGAGGCCAGGGGCATTTAGCTCGAACGTGCTCTTTGGGGTGAAGTGGCCGGAACTTTGCGGATTAAAACTCACGAATGCATTCTCCTCACGCTCAGGATGTGGGCCGGTTCCACGTGCGGGTCGAGCCGCACATAGTTGTACTCGCCCCACTCCCAGCTTTGGCCGGAGATCAGGTCGTCAACGTAGAAGCCGCCGCCCGGGGTGCGGTCCTGCGGATCGAGCTCCAGGGCTGCCAGGTCCAGCACCACGCTGCTTTCCTTGGTGACATGCGGGTCCACGTTGACCACCACGATGATGGTGTCCTTGGTCCCGTCGGGAAGGGTCTTGTGCTTGGAGTACACCACCGTGGATTCGTCCGTGCTCTGGTGGACCGTCAGGTTCTGAAGGTCCAGCAGCGCCGGGTGGTCACGGCGGATGTGGTTCAGCCGTGTGATGTACGGTGCCAGCGAGCGCCCGGACTCGGCTGCGGCGTCCCAGTCGCGGGCCTTGTACTCGAACTTCTCGTTGTCGATGTACTCCTCGGCGCCGGGCCGGGCCACATGCTCGTACAGTTCGTAGCCGGCGTAGACGCCCCAGAGCGGGCTTCCGGTGGAGGCAAGGACCGCCCGGATCCGGAACGCGGCGGGGCCGCCGTACTGCAGGTATTCGGTCAGGATGTCCGGGGTGTTGACGAAGAAGTTGGGGCGGAAGAAGGCCGGGGATTCGTGGCTGACTTCGTCGAAGTACGCCTCGATCTCCTTCTTGGTGTTGCGCCAGGTGAAGTAGGTGTAGGACTGCTGGAAGCCGGCCCTGCCCAGTGCGTGCATCATGGCGGGGCGGGTGAACGCTTCGGCGAGGAACACCACGCCCGGGACCGTTTTATTCACTTCGGCAATAAGCCATTCCCAGAACCACACCGGTTTGGTATGCGGGTTATCCACCCGGAAAATCTTTACGCCGTGGCTGACCCACAACAGGACAATCCGCAGAATTTCCCGGGAAAGCCCTTCAGGATCATTATCGAAATTGAGCGGATATATGTCCTGGTACTTCTTCGGCGGGTTTTCGGCGTAGGCAATGCTGCCGTCCACCCGGGTGGTGAACCATTCCGGATGGGACTCCACCCAAGGGTGGTCCGGGGCTGCCTGAAGCGCAAGGTCCAGGGCAACTTCCAGGCCCAGTTCGTTGGCCCGCGCCACGAAGGCGTCGAAGTCCTCGAAGGAACCGAGGTCGGGGTGGATGGCGTCATGGCCGCCCTCCTTGGCTCCAATGGCCCAGGGCGAGCCGGGATCATTGGGGCCGGCAACCAGGGTGTTGTTGGGTCCCTTGCGGTGCTGCACGCCGATGGGATGGATGGGCGGCATGTACAGGACGTCGAAGCCCATGGCGGCCACGGCGTCGAGCCGCCTTGCCGCGGTCCGGAAGTTTCCTGACGTCCAAGCGCCCGTGTTGTGGTCCTTGACCGCGCCTTCAGAGCGGGGGAAGAACTCGTACCAGGCGCCGCGGCCGGCGCGGTCCCGCTCCACCAGGAGGGGGAACTTCTCGGAAACCGTCACCAGTTCCCGGATGGGCTGCCGGGCCACGATGTCAGCGATTTCCTGGCTGAACCCTGCCCCGAGCCGTTCCTCGGTGCTGCGGGACTGGTCGGCCAGGACGTCGGAGGCGTGCCGCAGCGCTGCCCGGTCCACCTCGTCCCGGAAGTCCTCGGTGGACGCTTCGCCCAGCAGTTTGGCACCTTCGGTAAGCATGAGTTCGACGTCGATCCCGGCGTCGATCTTCACCTCGGCGTTGTGGTGCCAGGTGCCGTAGCGGTCGTGCCAGGCTTCGATCACAAAGGACCAGTTCCCGGTTTCCGACGGCGTGAGCACGCCTTCCCAGCGGTCCGTTCCCATGCCGCGTTCCCCGCGGGGCGGCGCGAGCCGCACACGCTGGCGCTCCGCGCCGGAGGGGTCCAGGAGCACGGCGCTCACACCGAGCTGGTCATGCCCTTCGCGGAAGGCGGTGGCGCCCACCACGATGGCTTCGCCGGGCAGGGCTTTGGCCGGAAACTTGCCGCCCTCGACGACGGGCTGCACTGCGGTAATGGGAAAACGCCCGAACCGAAGGCCCTCCGTGATACGGCGCTGGGGCATTTTGGTGGATGCGGCACTGGTTCCTGAGTTAGTCGTCACAGGCTCGACGTTAGCGAGAAATGGCCAGGATTGCTAAGCGTGCTCACTAAAATTCCTCGCGCCGCGGCCCAATTTCTTCACGCCCCTGTCATTTACCCAAAAGAAACCGAAAGCTGGTTCCAGCCGCGCATGTTGTCGATTAGTGTGACGCAGGTGAAGGCAATCCGCAGGTTTACGGTCCGTACAGTCCTCCCCGAGCCCATCCGGCCCCTGGCCAGGCTGGCCAGCAACTTGCGGTGGTCCTGGCACCGGCCCACGCGGGAGCTTTTCGCGGCACTGAACCCGCGCCTCTGGGAGGAAAGCGGGCAGGATCCCATCGGCTTCCTGGGAATGGTCAGCCGCGAGGAATTCCAGCGGCTCGCCGCGGACCAGTCAGTGGTGGACCGGGTGCGGGCTGCCGAAGAGGACCTCGACCGGTACCTTGAGGAACCCCGCTGGTACCAGGGCCTGGGCCCGGACGCCCCCGCCTCCATCGCCTACTTCTCCCCCGAGTTCGGCATTACCGAGGTCCTCCCCCAGTATTCGGGCGGCCTGGGCATCCTGGCCGGTGACCACTTGAAGGCTGCCTCGGACCTGGGTGTTCCCCTGATCGGGGTGGGCCTGCTGTACCAGGCGGGTTATTTCAAGCAATCACTCTCGCGCGATGCCTGGCAGCAGGAGACCTACCCGGTCCTGGATCCGGACGGGCTGCCCCTGACCTTGCTCCGCGAGCCGTCCCCCGACGGCAACGGCAAGGCCCTGCAGATCTCACTCCCCCTCCCCAACGGAAGGCGGCTGCTGGCACACATCTGGCGTGCCGACGTCGGACGCGTTCCCCTGCTCCTGCTGGACTCCAACGTGCCGGGCAACGACGATGCCGCCCGCAGCATCACGGACCGGCTGTACGGGGGCGGCGGCGACCACCGGCTGCAGCAGGAACTCCTGCTCGGCATGGGCGGCGTCAAGGCCCTGCGCGCTTTCCAGAAGCTGACAGGCTGCGCCGCACCGGAGGTGTTCCACACCAATGAAGGGCACGCCGGGTTCCTTGGGATCGAACGCATCCAGGAGCTGATGTCCGGTGAACAGGCCCTGAGCTTCGACGAAGCACTGGCCGCGGGGCGTGCCTCCACGGTGTTCACAACGCACACGCCCGTCCCGGCAGGCATTGACAGGTTCGAAATCAACCAGATCAGCCACTTCTTCCAGGCCGGCCTGGCTCCCGCGGTGCCGCTGGACCGGATCCTGGAACTGGGCAGGGAAAACTATGCGGACGGCAACCCGTCCGTCTTCAACATGGCGGTGATGGGCCTGCGCCTTGCCCAGCGCGCCAACGGCGTGGCCAAACTGCACGGCGAAGTGTCCCGCGGCATGTTCTCCGCCCTGTGGCCGGGCTTCGACCACTCCGAGGTGCCCATCACCTCGGTTACCAACGGCGTGCACGTGCCCACCTGGGTGGACAGCCGCATCTCCAAACTGGCCCGCGACCAGTTCGGCAGCGAGGCGGAAGCGCTGGGCAAATGGGACCTGGCCTACAACGTCAGCGACGCCGATGTCTGGGCGCTCCGCCGGGAGATGCGGGCTGCGCTGGTGGAGGACGTCCGCCGCAGGCTGCGCGCTGCCTGGAAGAAGCGCGGCGCGGCCGACGCCGAGCTGGGCTGGACGGACAGCGTCCTGGACCCGGATGTGCTGACCATCGGTTTTGCCCGCCGGGTGCCCACTTACAAGCGGCTTACCCTGATGCTGCGCGAACCTGCCCGGCTCAAGGCGCTGCTGCTGCACAAGGAGCACCCCATCCAGCTGGTCATCGCTGGAAAGTCGCACCCTGCCGATGATGCCGGGAAGAAAATGATCCAGGACCTGGTGCGCTTCACGGACGATCCCGAGGTGCGGCACCGTATCGCGTTCCTGCCCAACTACGACATCGCCATGGCCAGGACCTTGTTCCCGGGCTGTGACGTCTGGCTGAACAACCCGCTGCGGCCGCTGGAGGCCTGCGGGACCTCCGGCATGAAGGCGGCGCTGAACGGCTCGCTGAACCTGTCCGTCCTGGACGGCTGGTGGGATGAGATGTACGACGGCGAGAACGGCTGGGCGATTCCCACCGCCAACAACGACGCCTCCCCCGAGGAACGCGACGACATCGAGGCGGCGGCGCTGTACGAGCTGCTTGAAACACAGGTGGCACCGCGCTTCTACGGGAGCACGGTATCCGAGGGGGCAGGAGCTGCCGGGCCTTCGACCACCAGGAGCGAGAAGGTCCCCACGCACTGGGTGTCCATGATCAAGCACACCCTGTCCCACCTGGGTCCGGCCGTTTCCGCGGAGCGCATGCTCCGCGACTACGTGAACATCCTGTACCGCCCCGCCGCCGAAGCCGGCCGCAGCGCCACCGCCAACTCCTATGCCCAGGCCCGTGCCCTGGCGTCGTGGTCGGCCAAGGTCCGCGGGGCCTGGCCCCAGGTGCACGTGGAGCACGTGGATTCCGTGGGTGTGTCCGAGGATCCGCAGATCGGCGACACACTGCAGGTCAACGCCTACATAGCGCTGAATGCCCTCACCCCCGAGGATGTCTGCGTGGAAGTGGCTTATGGCCGGGCCGAAGAGAACGACGCCCTGGCAGACATCACCATGATGGAGCTGCAGGTGAAGGAGGACCTGGGCAACGGACGGCACCTGTTCAGCGGTTCGCTGGTGATCGACCGCTCCGGACCGTTCGGATACACCGTCCGCGTACTGCCCCGGCATGAAGCACTGGCCTCCAAGGCGGAGCTGGGGCTGATCGTCAACGCTTAGCCCGCCGCTCCGATGGGTACGGCTCCTGGGCAGGCAGGGACCAACCCGACGCAGGAGGGCGCAATGACCGAACGTACGGTAGCGGATGTGATCGTGGAGCGCCTCACCACGTGGGGTGTGGGGCGGGTCTTCGGCTACAGCGGGGACGGCATCAACGGATTCATGGGTGCCCTGCGCCGCACCGATGGACGGGTTGAGTTCGTCCAGGCCCGGCATGAGGAGTCGGCGGCCTTCATGGCCGTGGGCCATGCCAAGTACACGGGCGGAGTGGGCGTGGTGACCTCCACCCAAGGCCCCGGCGCCGTCCATCTGCTCAACGGGCTGTACGACGCGAAGCTGGACGGCGTGCCGGTGGTGGCCATCGTGGGGCAGCAGAGCCGCACCGTGCTGGGTTCGGCCTACATGCAGGAAATCGACCTCAACGCCTTGTTCAAGGACGTCGCCTCCCAGTTCGTGCAGCTGGTGAGCGCGCCCGAGCAGGTGCCCATGGTGCTGGACCGTGCCTTCCGGACGGCGAAGGCAACCTCCTCCCCCTGCGTGGTCATCATTCCGCATGACGTGCAGTCCGCGCCTGCCCCGGAGCTGGAACAGCAGCACGGCATCGTCGTCACAGCCCCCTCCTGGAGTGCTGCGGCCAAGAGCCCCCGCGGGGAAGACCTGGCCGCCGCAGCTG
This sequence comes from Pseudarthrobacter sp. Pseusp20, assembly GCF_059492155.1. Lineage (NCBI taxonomy): Bacteria > Bacillati > Actinomycetota > Actinomycetes > Micrococcales > Micrococcaceae > Pseudarthrobacter > Pseudarthrobacter sp. Pseusp20. The sequence goes on along the minus strand of NZ_CP168521.1, from coordinate 1,041,503 downwards.
CCCTCCTCAATTCCGCAGAGAGGGTGGCCCTCCTGGTGGGCCAGGGTGCCAGGCACGCCGGCAAGGAAGTGGTTGCCGTGGCGGAAAAGCTTGGGGCCGGCATCGCCACCAGCCTCCTGGGCAAGCCCTACGTGGATGAGAACCTGCCCTTCGCGGTGGGAACCATGGGGCATCTGGGCACCACGGCCAGTGCCCACCTTCTGGGCAATTGCGACGCCCTCCTCATAGTGGGTTCCAACGACCCCTGGACCGAGTTCTACCCGCCGCCCGGGGCCGCCCGCGCCGTGCAGATCGACATTGACGAGAAGAAGATCGGCAACCGCTACCCCGTGGAGGTGGGCCTGGCGGGAGACGCCGCGTCCGCCCTGGAAGCCTTGAACCAACGGCTGGAACACCGCCCACGCACCCAATGGCGTTCAGATGTGGAGGAGGCCGTCAGCCGGTGGCGCATCCTCTCGGCAGACCGGGCTGCAGTTGCGGCGAGCCCCATTAATCCTGAACGTGTGGTGCGTGAGCTTAACGGCAGGCTGCCGGAGAACGCCCAGCTGAGTGTCGACGTCGGAAGTTGTGTTTACTGGTATGCCCGTCAACTGGTGCTGCCCCTGAACGTCCCGGCGCACCTGTCCGGGACGCTGGCCAGCATGGGCTGCGCCATCCCTTACGGGATTGCCGCCAAGCTGGCGCATCCGGACCGCCCGCTCGTGGCCCTGGCCGGGGACGGTGCCATGCAGATGCTGGGCGTGGCCGAGCTGGTCACGGTGGCGCACAGGTGGCGCCAGTGGCAGGACCCACGGTTCGTGGTGTGCGTCTTCAACAACCGGGAACTTACCGAGGTCACGTGGGAGCAGCGTGAGTCGGAGGCCGAGCCGCGGTTTGCCGCAAGCCAGGAGCTTCCCGATTTTCCGTTCGCCGGCTACGCGGAACTGCTGGGTTTGAGGGGCATCCGGGTGGAGGACCCGAAGCAAATCGCAGACGCCTGGGACCAGGCCTTCGCCGCGGACTGCCCCGTGGTGATCGAGGTACTGACCGACCCCGAGGTCCCATTGCTTCCGCCGTTCCCGGCCGGGCGCCAGAAGGCGGAGAGCATGCGGAAAGGGCTGTCAGCGGAGGACGACGGCGGCCGGGCCTCGGCGCTGCTGGACACCTATGCCGCGCATGAGGAGCGACCGGAGGGCTAGCCGCGTGTGCCCGGTCCCTTGGGGAGGAACGGGACTTTCAGGACGGGAGCCCGTTCAGAGCATGACGGCGGTGACGGCAAGGTCATTGCCCGCGTACCGTTCGGCGTCCTGCAGGATTTCGCAGATGATCCCGAACGACCTGTCGCTGCGGAACGGGGCAGCGACCTGCCACAGGACCGTGACGGGTGGGTTGCCGTTGTCGGTGATGCTGTCCGCGAAGTCGTGAAGCGAGTCGTTCAGCGCGTCCAGGTTCACGCCATAGTGTTCGGGAAAATCCAGGACCTCACCGAAGGTTTCCAGGACGGCGCGTTTGCTGTCCGCGGGTGGGACCACCACGCTGCGCCGGCCGGCATCCGCCACCTGTTCCTGCAGCTCTTCCAGGGTCCAGGTGTCGCCGGAGAAGATTCTCATGGTTGCGCTAGCTGCCTTCCGCTATGTACTTGAACGTTGCGTAGTGGTCACTGGTGTAATACTTCTCCCCGCCGTCACCGGCGACGATGCGCCGTGCGCCCCGGTCCGGTTCGCCGGGGGTGGGGACGGTGTACTCGCGGTAATAGCCACGGTTCCGGACCGGCAGGACCCGCTCGAAGTTGCCGAACACCTGCTGGTCCTGGCTGTACTGGAACGGACCGCCCGCCCGGATCAGCCCCAGCACCCGGCGGCCCTCCACGGGAAGGGCGGACTCCCTGATCTCCGGCAGGCTGGACGGGTTCGCGCCCCGCTGCGGCGGGGACTGCTTCGCTGCCGGGGACGTTGCCGCTCCGCCCGGTGTGGGGGTGCGGCTGGAAGCAGTTTCCGGCGTCGGGCCTTCCGTCTGCCGGCCCAGCAGCCCGGCGCCGCCGAACGCCACGATGGCCAGCACTACCAGCACGGCCAGGAACAGGGGGAGGATGGAGCGGTTCCGCATGTGAGCTACGTGCGGTAGATGCTGATGGAGTTGGCCTCGGCCAGGTCGGTTTCCCCCGAAGCCACCTGGATGCCTTGCCGCTGCTTGTGGCGGGGCGAGGTGGTCAGCCGAAGCTCGAACAGGCTTGGATTCTTCCTCCCGGCGTCCGGCAGGGTGACCGTGACGTCCGAGGCACTGCCGTTCACTACCACCAGGCCGGCCAGTTCGCCGCCGTCGTCACCCAGCAGGAGCTGCATGACGCGGTGGTGCGGATCGTTCCAGCGTTCAGCGGACATGGGCTGGCCGTGCTGGTCGAACCAGTAGAGGTAGGACTGCTCGTCCCGCACCGGGAAATCATGCGGCTGGGCAGCCAGGAACTCCTTGCGCAGGCGGATGTACCGTTTGGTGCTGCGCAGCATTTCGTGCGCTTCCGGCGTCATGGTCCAGTCAAGCCAGGTGATGGCATTGTCCTGGCAATAGGCGTTGTTGTTCCCCTGCTGCGTCCGGGCGAGCTCGTCCCCGGCGGTGATCATGGGAACCCCCAGCGAAACCATCAGTGATGCCATCAGGTTCCGCCGCGACTGCGCCCGCCGGGCGAGGATCACACCGTTCTCGGTGGGGCCCTCCACGCCGTGGTTGTAGCTGCGGTTGTCCCCGTGCCCGTCCCTGTTCTCTTCGCCGTTGGCCTCGTTGTGCTTGCGGTCGTAGGACACGAGGTCGTTCATGGTGAAGCCGTCGTGGGCGGTGACGAAGTTGACCGATGCCAGGCGTGACCGGCCGGACGCCTGGAAGAGGCTGGCGGAACCGGACAGGGCGTCGGCGAGTTTGGCCATGGTCCCGCCGTGCCCGCCAGTGTCGATGGCGGCACGGTCTGCCAGCCAAAAGGTACGGACGGCGTCCCGGAAGTGGTCGTTCCAGTCCACCCATCCGGGCGGGAAGCGGCCTGTCTGCCAGCCTCCGTAGCCAATGTCCCAGGGCTCGGCAATCAGCTTCACCTCGGACAGGACGGGGTCGGCGGCGACAGCGGTGAGGAAGGGATGTTCGGGGTCGAATTCGTTCGCGGCGTCCCGGCAGAGCGTGACGGCCAGGTCGAACCGGAACCCGTCAATGTGGTATTCGTCCACCCAGTACCGGAGGGAATCGGTCACCAGCTGGACCACGCGCTGGTCCGCGAAGTTCAGCGTGTTGCCGCAGCCCGTCGTGTCGATGTACCTGCCGTGACCGTCCACGCGGTAGTAGGTGTCCTCCCCCAGTCCGCGGAAGCTCAGGACCGGTCCGCCCGGGCCGGCCTCGGCGGTGTGGTTGTAGACGACGTCGAGGATGACCTCCAGCCCGGCCTCGTGGAGTGCCTTGACCATGGCCTTGAACTCATCCTGGACAGCCTGCGGGCCTTCCTCCCGGGCGGCCCGGGTGGCGTACCCGGGGTGCAAGGCGAAGAACGCAGCGGTGTTGTACCCCCAGTAATTGGTCAGTCCCAGGTCCTGCAGGTGCGGCTCATCGACGTGGAAGTGCACCGGCAGGAGCTGGACGGAGGTAACGCCCAGGCTGGTCAGGTGCTCCACCACGGCAGGGTGGGCCAGGCCGGCATAGGTGCCCCTCAGCTCTTCCGGCACGTCGGGATGGAGCATGCTCTGGCCACGGACATGGGCTTCGTACACGATCGTGTTGCGCCAGGGAAGGCGCAGGCGTTCGTCCGACCCCCAGTCGAAGTCGGTTGCGGTACGGACGCTGGTGAGGACGCCGTCGCGCTGGTCCACTCCCCGGCCATAGGGGTCCAGGAGCAGGGGCTGGCTGCCGGAACCGTTCCCATTGCCTGCAGGAAGCCCGGAGGGCAGGGTTTGGCGGTCCGGCGTGGGACAGAAGCCGTAGTGCGATCCGTAGGGCAGGTCCTCGACAATGCCGTGATGGACGCCGCGCGTAACGTTGGGCAGCGTCTGGACCCGCCACTGGCCACCCGGAGGGCAGTACACGATGTCCAGGCTGGACACCCCGGGGGCAAGGCAGGCGACGTTGGCGCGCGCGCCGGCGTGGTGGCGGGTACCGCCGGAATCAGCGCGCGGAACGCTGACACCGAGGGGAACAGCCGAGGAGGCATCCATGGCGGAAGCAGTGTCGAAGAGCGGCATGACCATCACCTAAATAGTAGCCGCCAGCGGCACCTGACCTGCCCGTACGCCACAGCGGCGCCGGGTAACCATCCCGGGATACCGGGCTGGAAGTACTTACCCCGCCGCGCGTTGGCGGGAGACCTCGTACAGCGAGATGCCCACGGCCATCGACGCGTTGAGTGACTCCATGGCGGAATCGATGGGGATGGAGACGATCTGGTCGCAGTTCTCACGGACCAGGCGGCTCAGGCCCTTGCCCTCGGAGCCCACAACGATGCACACCGGTTCTTTGGCCAGGGTGAGGTCAGGCAGCGAAACGTCGCCGTCGCCGTCGAGCCCCAGGACGAAGATGCCCATGTTCTTGAACTGCTTCAGGGCGTTGTTCAGGTTGGAGGCGCGGGCCACGGGCACGCGGACCGCCGCGCCGGCGCTGGTTTTCCAGGCCGAGGCGGTGACGCCCACCGAGCGGCGCTCGGGCACGATCACGCCGTGGCCGCTGAAGGCGGAGACGGAGCGGATAATGGCACCCAGGTTCCGGGGGTCCGTGATGCCGTCCAGTGCAACGAAGAGCGGCGCGTTGGCGACGTGCCCCTTCTTCCACTTCTCCACAGTTTCCTCGGCCAGTTCGTAGGCGTCCTGGTAATCGTAAGGCGGGATCTGCAGCACCAGGCCCTGGTGGACGGCGTCGTCCGTCATCCGGTCCAGTTCCGCCTTGCCGGTTTCCATCAGCGGGATGCCGCGTTCGGCGGCGAGCTTCAGGGATTCCTTGACGCGGTCGTCCATCTCGATGCGGATGGCAACGTGCAGGGCTTTGGCAGGGATGCCGGCGCGGAGCGCTTCTACGACCGAATTGCGTCCGGTCACCACTTCCTCGGTGGCACGGCCCTTGGGTCCGGACTTGGCGGCACCGGCACTGCGGGCACCGGTTCCGCGCTTGGCAGCGGAGCGCTCGGCCAGCTGCTTGGCTTTGTGTGCCTTGTGGTACGGACGGTCCTCGGCCTTGGGCGTGGGGCCCTTGCCCTCGAGGGCCTTGCGGCCATGGCCACCGGTTCCGATGGTTGGGCCCTTCTTCGCTTTAACCGATCGGCGACCATTGTTGGCCATGATGTTCCACCCTTGATTGTGTTGACTGAATCTGCCTACCAGTCTACTGACCGAAGAAAAATCGGCAGCGCCGGCAAGCGATCCGTCCCCTGGGGCGGGTAGGGATCAGTCCCGCTTGAGGCTCCACGTGGCGCCGTCCGGACCGTCTTCCACCACGACGCCGGCCTGGTTGAGCGTGTCCCGGATGGCGTCGGAGGCGGCCCAGTCCTTTTGGGCCCGGGCAGCCGCGCGGGCGGCCAGCTGCGCTTCGACCAGCACGCCAAGGGCCTCGGCCTCCCGGGTTGCCGCGGCAGCGGAGCCTTCGACTGCGTTCAGCCCCAGGACCCCGAGCATGTCGTGGACATGGTGCAGCGCCTGCCGGGCGTCCTCCAGCCGGTCCTCAGTGAGGGCGGTGTTTCCGGAGCGGACCGTGTCATGGAGTACTGCCAGCGCCTGGGGGACGTTCAGGTCGTCATCCATGGCGCGTTCGAACGCCTCGGGAACAAGACCGTCCGTGGCAAGGGTGTAGGTTCCGTCAGAGGAAAGTGCACGCACGGCCCGGCTGATGAAGCCGTCAATGCGTTCGACGGCGGCCGCGGCCTCCTGCAGGGAGGTGGGCCGGTAGTCCAGGATGGAGCGGTAGTGCGCCTGGCCGAGGTAGTAGCGCACCACCCGCGGCGACGCGAGTTCCAGCATCTCCGCGGGGCTGATGGTGTTGCCGATGGACTTGGACATCTTTTCGCCCTGGTAGGTCACCATGCCGTTGTGCATCCAGAAGTTGGCGAACGGGTGTCCGGCCGCCTGTGACTGCGCCATCTCGTTTTCGTGGTGCGGGAAGCGCAGGTCCAGGCCGCCGCCATGGATATCGAATGCGGTACCCAGGTACTTGGTGACCATGGCCGAGCACTCAAGGTGCCAGCCGGGCCGTCCTGCCCCCCAGGGCGAAGCCCAGCTGGCGGTGGCCGGCTCCCCTTCTTTGGAGCCCTTCCACAGCGCAAAGTCGCGGGGGTCCTTCTTGCCGCGGGGGTCGGCGTCGGGCGCTGCCTGCATGTCATCGATGTTCTGCCGGGTCAGTGCGCCGTATGTGTCCCACGAACGGACGTCGAAGTACACGTCCCCTGAATCATCCAGGGCAGGATAGGCATGGCCGCGGTCAATGAGCTGCTGGATCAGGGCATGCATCTCGGGGATGTGCCCGGTGGCCCGGGGTTCGTACGTGGGCCGGGAGACGCCAAGGGTGTCGTAGGCCTTCAGGAATTCCTGCTCGTAGCGGTACGCCAGCGCCCACCATTCCTCCTGAGGCACTTCGCCCACCTCCGGGCTGAAGTCCGGCGCGAACGAAGCCTCGGACTTGGCCAGGATCTTGTCGTCGATGTCCGTCACGTTGCGGACGACCGTGACGCGCAGCCCCCGGTACTCAAGCCAGCGGGTGAGCTGGTCAAAGGCGATGGCGGAGCGGATGTGCCCCACGTGCGGCATGCCCTGGACGGTGGCGCCGCAGTAGTAGAGGCTGACCTTGCCGTCGACGATGGGGACGAAGTTCCGGACTTCGGCGGAGGCGGTGTCATAGAAGCGCAGGGTCACCGCTCCAGACTAGCTGATGGGCTGGGGCTGCTGGGGGTACACCAGCGCGGTGGCCACCGCCGAAATGCCTTCCCCGCGTCCGGTGAATCCCAGGCCGTCGCTGGTGGTTGCCGTGACGCCCACAGAGGCGCCTGCGGCTTCGCTGAGGACCTTTTGGGATTCTTCCCTGCGCGGCCCGAACTTGGGCCGGTTGGCCACGAACTGCACCGCAACGTTGCCAATTTCGAACCCGGCTGCCCGGACAATCCGGGCGGCTTCGGCCAGGAGGGTGGCGCCGGATGCGCCGGCGAACTCCGGGCGGTCGGTACCGAAGTGGGTGCCGAGGTCGCCGATGCCAGCGGCCGAGAACAGGGCGTCCGCGGCCGCATGGGCGACGGCGTCACCATCTGAGTGCCCGGCGAGGCCCCGTTCGCCGGGCCATAGGAGTCCACCGAGCCAGAGGGGCCGGGGCGAGTCTTCCGGCGCGTAGGCATGGACGTCGATTCCCACCCCGGTGCGCGGCAGAACCATCCCCGCGCTCATCCTTCCACCCACCGGGCGCCGAGCGGGCCTTCCAGGAGCCCTTCCGCGAAGATCAGGTCAAGGGGCGTTGTGATCTTGAGGGACTGCGTTGATCCGCGGACGGCATGGACGGGGGTGCCGAGCATCTCCACCAGCATGGCGTCGTCGGTGACGGCCGCGGACTGCTGCTGGTCCAGGGACTGTGCGGCCTGGTGCGCCTGCAGCAGCGCGCCGATCCGGAAACCCTGGGGCGTCTGCACGGCCCGGAGCTCCTGGCGGCGGGCTGTCCCCGTGACAACTTCGGGTGCAAAGGCCGCGTCCTCCCCGGTAGTGGCGGCCACCGTTTTGACGGTGTCTACCACGGGCAGCGCCGGAATGACGGCGGCAGCGCCGGCGGCAAGGGCATCGGAGACGCGGTGGAAAACGGATTCGGGCGTGAGCGCGCGGGCGGCGTCGTGGACCAGGACCGCCTCGATGCCGTCCATCAGTGCCGAGATGCCTGCGCGGACGGAGTCGGCCCGGGTGGCTCCGCCGTCGACAATCGTCAGGAGTGGACCACCATCGGCAAGCTCGCCACGGAAGTCGTCACACAACTCCCGCAGGCCCCGGTCACCGGCAGGCAGCGCCACGCACACCTGGCTGGCCACTCCTGACGCGACAATGCCCCGCAGGGCATGTATCAGGATGGGCTCGCCGCCGAGCGGAACAGCGGCCTTGGGCATGCCGTAGCCGAGGCGCTGCCCGGAACCGGCGGCCACGAGGATGACGGCCGTGACCAGGCGCGTGGGTGATTCACTCATGCGGACTAGCCTACGACGCCGCCACTGCGGTCAGGCGGCTTGGACACCGGCGGGTGATGCCAAAAAAAGAAGCCCCGGCGGCACTTGCGTGCCGCCGGGGCTAAATTCTTAGGAAGCCAGGACCTCGTCGAGAACGCTTGCAGCCTTCTCCTCGTCGGTCTTTTCAGCCAGCGCCAGTTCTGAAATCAGAATCTGACGGGCTTTGGCCAGCATACGCTTCTCGCCTGCGGAAAGGCCCCGGTCGTGATCCCGGCGCCACAGGTCGCGAACGACCTCTGCCACCTTGATGACGTCACCGGAAGCAAGCTTCTCCAGATTTGCCTTGTACCTGCGTGACCAGTTGGTGGGTTCCTCGGTGAACTCGGCGCGGAGCACATCAAACACGTGCTCCAGGCCTTCCTTGCCCACTACGTCCCGGACCCCAACAAGGTCAACGTTCTCTGCTGGAACTTCAATGGTCAGATCACCCTGAGCCACCTTGAGCTTGAGATACATCTTCTCTTCGCCCTTGATGGTGCGCATCTTGATTTCTTCAATCTTCGCAGCACCGTGGTGAGGGTAAACTACTGTCTCGCCGACCTCAAATACCATGTGGACATTTCCCCTTTCCCGCAGACCAGTTTATCACGATTCAGGCATATGACCGGCCGGAGAAAGGGCCTCCAACCGCGAAAATACGCGGAAAATGGGCCCAATCAACCCCCTTCACCCCCTTGACGGATGGGAGGATTAGTGCATCAGGTGAGCGCTCCCACAGTGGATGTGACACCGCCGAATCCTCGTTTGCCCCTCATTGCGGATAGGCTATGGGCTGAAAAAGACTTCAAATTTCTCGAGGAGTACGTGACGTGCGTTCCACTGCGATGAACCGGGCCCAGCGCGGCAAACTGGCACTGACGGCTGCTGCCCTTGGCGCCAGCCTGCTGACCGCGGGCTGCGGTTACATCACGCCCCAGCAGACCAGCCATCAGTACTCCGCCTCGGACGGCATCCGCGCGGACCTCGGTCCCCTGCAGTTGCGGAACATCCTGATTGTTTCCACCGGCGAGGACAAGCCCGGCCGCCTGATCGGCGCCGTTTACAACTCCTCTTCCAAGGACGTGAAGCTCACGGTCAACGGCGCCAAGGGCTCGCAGACCGAGGTACCGGTGAAGGCCAACTCGTACACGCTCCTCAACGAGAAGTCCGACGAAGCCATCCTGAGCACCACTGGTGGCCAGCCCGGCTCCCTGGTGGACGTCAAGATCAGCGAGAACGGCACCAACGTCAGCAACACCGTCAAGGTTCCCGTCCTGGACGCCACGCTGGAGGAGTACAAGGACTACGTACCCACGCCGAGCGCTTCGGCAACGTCCTCGTCGTCCGCTTCTTCATCCGCCACCCCCTCTGCCGGCGCAACCTCCAGCGCCACTTCCAGCGCCTCCGCCCCGGCTACTGCCACCGCGACCGCCACGAGCCGCTAAGCAGGCGCCGGAACCCCGGACACAACGAGAGGGAGGAGCCCACTGGCTCCTCCCTTTTGTTATGCCTGCTGACGGAGTCCCGGTACGGCCTACGGCTCGAATTTGTACCCAAGGCCGCGGACGGTCACCAGGTAGCGGGGAGCGGACGGATCGGGTTCGATCTTGCCGCGGAGGCGCTTCACGTGGACGTCAAGGGTCTTGGTATCGCCCACGTAGTCGGAGCCCCAGACGCGGTCGATGAGCTGGCCGCGGGTCAGCACCCTGCCCGAGTTGCGCAGCAGCATCTCCAGGAGCTCGAACTCCTTCAAGGGAAGCAGGACCTGCTGGCCGTCCACGCTCACCACGTGCCGTTCGATGTCCATGCGGACCGGACCGGCCTGGACGGTTGAGGAAATCAGCTCCTCAGGCTCCCCCTGGCGCCGCAATACCGCCCGGACGCGGGCCACCAGTTCGCGGGAGGAGTAGGGCTTGGTGACGTAATCGTCAGCACCGAGTTCCAGGCCCACCACCTTGTCGATTTCCGAGTCCTTGGCGGTCAGCATGATGACGGGGACGCTTGAGCGCTGGCGGAGCTGCCGGCACACCTCAGTGCCGGAGAGGCCCGGGAGCTGCAGGTCAAGCAACACCAGGTCGGCGCCGTTGCGGTCGAATTCGGTGATGGCATCAAGGCCGTTGTCCACCACCTCCACCTCGAACCCTTCTTTGCCCAGCAAATAGGACAAGGGATCGCTGAACGACTCCTCGTCCTCGACAATCAAAATCCTGCTCAAGCGCTGGCTCCTCGATCTGTTGCGCCGGCGGCGCGGGGTAGGTGGGTAAGACTGGGTTTTTCCGGCGCCTGTGCCGGTGCTTCCGGCCCGGCCGGCGCGTCCTCGCCGTCCTGGCCTTCCATTTCGGGCAGCCGGAGGGTGAAGGTGGACCCCTGCCCGGGCTGGGACCAGAGGGTCACTTCGCCGCCGTGGTTGGACGCCACGTGCTTCACGATGCTCAGGCCCAGGCCGGTACCGCCCGTCTGGCGGGAACGGGCGGCGTCCACCCGGTAGAAGCGTTCGAACACGCGTTCCTGGTCCTCAGGGGTCAGCCCCTCGCCCTGATCCGTCACGGAAATCGAGACTACGCCTTCCCTGGAACGTACACCGATCCCCACCCGGGTGTTGTCGGGTGAATAGCGGATGGCGTTGTCGATAAGGTTTCGCAGCGCCGTCACCAGCAGGTCCTGGTCACCGAAGACCTTGCCCTCGGTGCGGCCGCCCACCACGATGCTGATGTTCTTGCTTTCCGCGGGAAGCTGCGACCGGTCCACGGCCTCGGCGATGACGGCGTTGATGTCCACCGGGCCGCCCTGCTGGGTCACGCTGGCGCCCTGCAGACGGGAAAGTTCGATGATGTCCTGGACCAGGGCGGCCAGGCGGGCGGATTCCTTGTGCATGCGCTTGGCGAAGCGGCGGACAGCGTCAGGATCGTCGGCGGAGGATTCGAGCGCCTCGGCCAGCAGCGAAATGGCACCCACGGGGGTTTTCAGTTCGTGGGATACGTTGGCGACGAAGTCGTTGCGGATCTCTTCGGTGCGCGTGATCTCCGTCCGGTCATCGGCGAGGAGCAGGATGTATTCCTCACCCAGCATGGCCGCCCGCACCTGGACGATGATGGTTCCCTTGCCCAGCGGCCCCCTCGGGAGTTCGAGCTGCTTTTCCAGGATGACGCCGTCCCGCCGGACTCCCGCGGTCATGTCCAGGAGTTCCCTGTGGACCACGGTGTGCCCGCGGACCAGGCCGTACGCGTACGCTGCGGGGCTGGCCCGGACCACGCCGTCCACGTCGTCCAGCACCACAAAAGCCCGTCCGACGACGGCGAGCACCTCCGCTGCGCCGGGCGGCAGTGCCAGCTCCCCGGCGTCGATCTCCAGCAGCTCGCGCTGCTTCTCGCTGACCCGGTAGGCAAGCACGCCGAACGTGCCAAGCGCCAGGCCGATAAGGCCGGCAACCAGACCAATGAGCATAGGATCCACAGCTCCACTTTATGCTCTTGCCCTAAGCCCCCTGCCGACTTCCGGCCTATCCGGCCAACGGTTCAACTAACGTTCATCTGTGTGGGCATAATCGTTTACCGGGCGATGACAGAGTTGGTGGTCAGAGCGCCTAATGGCGACACGATTCCTGCTGCCCTGCAGCGGCCGGCGGGAGTTCCAAGGAAAGGACGCCTACGTGCGTAAGGTTTTTCAGGAAGAGCTCACCCAGGTCGGTGACCAGCTGGTGGAGATCTCCCGACTGGTCAGCGAAGCGATCAACAAGGCCACTACCTCGTTCCAGGTAGCGGACGTGGACCTCGCGCAGGATGTCATCGCCGCGGACGCGCGCATCGATTTCCTGCAGAACAGCCTCGATGAGCGGGCCATCGACATTCTGGCACTGCAGGGTCCTGTCGCCAGCGACCTGCGCATGATCGTCGGTTCCCTGCGGATGAGCGCGTCCCTCGAGCGGATGGGCGACCTGGCCCGCCACATCGCCCAGCTGGCCCGCCTCCGCTACCCCTCCACGGTGATTCCGGAGTCCATGACGGAGACCTTCAACCGGATGGCCGAGCTCGACCAGGAGATCGCCGACAAGCTGACCGTCCTGCTTGAAAGCCGCGACCTCGAGGTGGCCAGGGACATCCTCAAGGCCAACACGGCGATCAATGACCTGCACCTGAGCGTCTTCAAGGCCATCGCCGCGCCTGAGTGGCACGAGTCCCCCGCCACCACCGTGGACGTGGCCCTCGCCAGCCGCTACTTCGAGCGCTTCGCCGACCACGGCGTCTCCGTCGCCCAGAAGGTGACCTACCTGGTCACGGGCGCATGGCAGCCCACCGGGACAGAACACAGCTGACACCCAAGCTGCCGTCGTACGGGTTTAATGTCCTATTTCTTGCCCTGGTTTGCCACTGCCAGGATGGCTTCTTCGGCAGCTTCGGGGTCCAGGTACGTTCCGCCGGGCTTGACCGGCTTGAAGTCCTCGTCCAGTTCGTACACCAGCGGGATGCCGGTGGGGATGTTCAGGCCGGCGATGGCTTCGTCGCTGATGCCATCGAGGTGCTTGACCAGGGCACGCAGCGAGTTGCCGTGCGCGGTCACCAGGACCGTCTTGCCTGCCTTGAGGTCCTCCTTGATGTCCGATTCCCAGTAGGGCAGGAGCCGCACCAGGACATCCTTGAGGCACTCGGTGCGCGGCAGGGCATCGCCGAGTCCCGCGTACCGGGGGTCGTGCGCCTGGGAGAACTCGGAGTTGTCGTCGAGGGGCGGCGGCGGGGTGTCGTAGGAACGGCGCCATTCCATGAACTGCTCTTCCCCGTATTCGGCGAGGGTCTGCGCCTTGTCCTTGCCCTGCAGCGCGCCGTAGTGGCGTTCGTTCAGGCGCCAGTCGCGCTTGACCGGAATCCAGCCGCGGTCGGCCTTGTCCAGGGCGATGTTCGCGGTGTTGATGGCCCGCTTCAGCAGGGAGGTGTAGAGCACGTCGGGAAGGATGTTGTTCTCCACCAGCAGCTCACCGCCGCGCGCTGCTTCCGCGCGGCCCTGGTCGTTCAGGTCAACGTCCACCCAGCCGGTGAACAGGTTCTTTGCGTTCCATTCGCTGTGGCCGTGGCGCAGCAGAATCAGCTTGTAAGTCATGATTTTCATCCTAGCCGAGCAGTGTTGCCGCCCGCCCAGCGTTACAAGCCAGGCCGCGGTGGGCCCGCTTCCGCCAGGGCCAGGGATAGGGTTGTGCGGTGGTTCAAAAGGCTGAACGGGTGAACTCCCCGCAACTATCCGGCAGGACATCCGCCGCCCGGCAGGGCCGTCCGGTGGGCAACGTCACCCGCGGCACCACCAACCCCAACCGGATGCGCCGGGTGGACCGCTGGCTGGCCGGACCTCAGGCCTGGCGCCTGCGGTCGGCGGCTGACCCGCTCGTCATTGACCTGGGCTACGGCGCAACACCAGCCACCGCCGTCGAACTCCATGAAAGGCTCGCCGCTGTCCGGCCGGACGTGCGGGTCTGCGGGATCGAGATCGAACCGGAGCGCGTCCGCGCTGCGCTTCCGCTGCAGCGGCCCGGGCTGACCTTCCACCTGGGCGGCTTCGAGCTGCCCGTTCCCGGCCATCCTGTCCTGGTCCGCGCCTTCAATGTCCTGCGGCAGTACGAGGAAGCTGATGTCCGGGGCATCTGGCAGCTGGTGCAGGGCAGGTTGTCGCCGGGCGGCATATTCGTGGACGGCACGTGCGACGAGATCGGGCGGCGCGTGGCGTGGGTGACCCTCGACCGGGACCGTCCGCTGTCGCTGAGCATCTCGGTCCGTTTCGGGAGCTTCGACCTGCCTTCGGACGTAGCCGAGCGGCTTCCCAAGGCCTTGATCCACCGCAACGTCCCTGGCGAACCTGTTCATGCCTTCATGCAGGCGATGGACCGCGCATGGCTTGGGAGCGCGCCGCTCGCCTCGTTCGGCAACAGGCAGCGCTGGGTCGGCATGTGCCGGGGCCTGCGCGAGGCCGGGTGGCCGATGCAGGACGGGCCGGCCAGGTGGCGGCTGGGCGAGCTGACGGTGGACTGGGCGGCCGTGGAACCTGGTTACCAGGGGCCGTAGGGGCCCATGTTGCGGCTGCCGCCGCGGCCTGCGTCCTTCACTGCGGGACGGACGTCGGCCAGGTAGACGGAGGCTGCCACCACGGCGGCGAGCCCGAAGAGGCCAAGGGTGCTGATAATGCCGCCACCGGCGCCGAACAGCGAAATGATGCCCACCAGCAACGCACCGCCGGTGAGGGCAAGCCAGAACGTCTTGGTCCGCTTGCCCGTGGCTTCGAAGGCGTTGGCCCGGTGCCTGGCACAGTCCACGAACGCCCACAGTTCAAGCCCCAGGGCCACCAGGCCAAGGATAAAGAACACTGCCTGCTCTACGTACGCGATAATTATTCGACCGTCCACAAGCCCAGCCTAGCCCTCCAGCGTGTCCAGCGCCTGCTTCAGGTCAGCCCACAGGTCCTCAACATTTTCCACCCCGACGCTCAGCCGAACCAGGTTTTCGGGGACGCTGGCGGGTTCCGCCGAGTGCCGGCGCCGCCGTTCGATCAGGGATTCGACCCCGCCCAGGGAGGTGGCCGGCAGCCAAAGCTCCAACGCCTGCACCAGCTTGTCCGCGGCGTCGGCGCCGCCCAGGCCCGCCGTGGGTGCCACCTGGACACAGATAATGGAGCCAAAGCCCTGCATTTGTTCCTTGGCGCGGGCATGGCCGGGGTCGGAATCGAGCCCGGGGAACCGGATGGAATCAATGGCGGGGTGGGCGGCGAGGCGTTCCGCCAGGATCATTGCCGACTCCTGCGACCGTTCCACGCGCAGCGCGAGGGTCCGCAGACCCCGCAGTGCGAGCCACGCTTCGAAGGGACCCGCGATGGCGCCGTGGATGATGCGGTGGTGGAGCAGCGACGACCGGATGTCCGGATTGGAAGTAACCAGGGCGCCAAGGACGACGTCGGAGTGCCCGGCGAGGTACTTGGTCACCGAGTGGAGGACGACGTCGGATCCGAGCTGCAGGGGCTGCTGCACCAGTGGCGTGGAAAAGGTGTTGTCAGTGACGACGATTGCCCCGGCTGCATGGGCGGCCTCAGCGACGGCCGGCATGTCCGCTATTCCGAGCATGGGGTTGGTGGGGCTTTCCAGCCACAGCATGGCCGCGGCTTTCGCCGACGGGCCTTGCGGTGCCAGGGCATCCTTGACGGCGTCCGTGTCGGCAATGTCCACGGTCCGGAGTTCGATGAATCCTTTTTGGGCAAGTTCCGTCGCCATCACCAGGGAGCCGGAGTAGCTGTGGTTGGGCATGACCAGCACGCCGCCGGCAGGGATCAGGGACAGCGCGGAACTGACCGCCGCCAGCCCCGACGCGTAGAGCAGTCCGGGAAGGGCAGCTCCTTCAAGCTGGCCGAGGGCCTCCTCAAAGGGATCCCAGGTGGGGTTGGAATAGCGGCCATAACCCCGGTCGCCGTCGCCCAGCGGACCGGTACCGAAGTAGGTGGAGGAAAGCGTGATGGGAGGATTGACCGGCTGGTCCCTTTCCCGCGGCGGACGCCCGGCCGCCACCACCACGGTCTCGGGTGAAAGGGAAGCGGCCTGGTGCTCGGAAAGACTCATGGTGAAAAGCGTACTGTTCCTGCCGGATCCGCCGGAAAGCGGTGTCGTTTTGTGGACGGCTGCCGTTCACCGGACTGCCGCCTTCGAGGTAGCTACGGATCGGGAAAAGTCGGTACCCCTCGGTAGGCTTGAGAAGTGAACAAACAGAGGGCCGGCGTATTCATCGCGTTCGAGGGTGGCGATGGTGCAGGCAAGTCCACCCAGGCCGGCCGGCTTGCGGCAGCATTGGAGTCCCTGGGCTACACCGTGCTGCGCACCCGGGAGCCCGGCGGCACCCCGGTTGGCGAGAAGCTGCGGTCGCTTGTGCTGGACCACGGCAATGGCGACATCGACGCGCACACCGAAGCCCTCATATTTGCGGCTTCCCGGGCCGCGCACGCCACCCAGGTAATCCGCCCGGCTCTTGGCCGCGGTGAAATCGTCCTGACGGACCGGTACATCGACTCCTCGGTGGCCTACCAGGGTGCCGGCCGCAACCTGGGCCTGGACGCGGTGCGTTCCCTCAATGAGTGGGCCACATCGGGCCTCCAGCCCCACCTCACAGTCCTTTTGGACGTTGACCCCCAACTTGGCCGCCGCCGCCGAACTGCCGGCCAGGCAGCGGAAGACCGCCTGGAATCCGAGGCTGACGAGTTCCATACCCGGATCCGGGAGGCCTTCCTTAGCCTTGCTGCGGACCGCCCGGAGTCGTACCTGGTCCTCCCGGCCCACCTGCCGGTGGAAGACCTTGCCGCTCAGATCCTCGCCCGGGTGGAAACCCTCCTTGCCGTTCCTGCCGCCGCAGCAGCCACGGACGGCGGTGACTCATGACCGTCTGGGATGACCTCCAGGGCCAGCCCGCCGTCGTCGAACAACTGCGCCAAGCCGCCGGCGGCGAAAGCCTGACGCACGCCTGGCTGTTCACCGGTCCGCCGGGGTCCGGCCGCTCCAATGCCGCCAAGGCGTTCGCGGCCGCACTGAACTGCGACCAGGAGGACGTGGGCCAGCGTGGCTGCGGACAGTGCCAGGCCTGCCACACGATCCTGGGTGAAACGCATTCGGACGTGACCTTCGTGCGCACAGAGAAGGTCACCATCACTATTGACGAGGCCCGCGAACTGGTGGCAACCGCCGGCAACCGGCCGTCGTCCGGGCGGTGGCGGATCATCGTGGTGGAGGACGCCGACCGCATGGCCGAGCGGACCACCAACGTGCTGCTCAAGGCCATCGAGGAACCCACGCCGCGGACCGTGTGGATGCTCTGCGCGCCGTCCCCGGCCGATGTCCTGGTGACCATCCGGTCCCGCTGCCGAAGCGTTGCCCTGCGGCTGCCGCCCGCGTCGGACGTGGCAGCGCTGCTGGTCCGGCGCGACGGCGTGGACCCTGCCCTTGCGGAGCAGGCCGCCCGCGCTGCCCAAAGCCATGTGGGCATCGCCCGGAGGCTGGCCAGGGATCCGGCGGCAAGGGAACGCCGCCTGGAGACTGTCCGCTTCCCGCTGGGGCTGCGCGGCGTAACAGCGGCGGTCATGATGGCGGACAAGCTGGTCAAGATCGCCACTGCGGAGGCCAACAGCTCCAACGAGGAACGCGATGCAGCAGAGAAGGCCGCACTGCTGGCGACGCTGGGAGCACCGGAAACCGGCGCCCTCCCCCCGGCCATGCGCAGCCAGCTGAAACAGCTCGAAGACGACCAGAAGCGGCGGGCCAAGAGATCCATCACGGACTCCCTGGACCGGACCCTGACGGATTTATTGTCCTTCTACCGCGACGTCCTGATCATCCAGCTTGGGAACGCCGTGGAGTTGGTCAACGTTGAGCTGAGGAGTGAGCTGGAAGAGTTCGCAGCCCGCTCCACGCCGGAGGCCACGCTGGCCCGCATGGACGCCATTAACAAAGCCCGTGAACGCATCACCACCACCAACGTTGCCCCGCTGCTGACCATTGAGTCCATGGCTGCCAGCCTGATACAGCCCTCCAAGGAGACCCGATGACTGCCCGCCCCCTGCCCGCACGCCACAGGTCCCTGACGGTCGCTGTCCGCGCCGCCGCAGCAATGGCCGTGGCCGTTGTCCTGGCCTCCTGCGGCCTCCTTGGTGGCGACAAGAACCCGCCGGAAGCTGCCACGGCCAAGGCTGACCCCTCCATCGTGGCGTCTGCTCCCGCAGGGCTGGAAAAGTTCTACTCGCAGCAAATCGTGTGGGAGCCCTGCGAAGGGGAATTCCAGTGCGCCAAGGTGAACGTGCCCATGGATTACGCCAATCCCGGCGGCGACACCATCCAGATCGCAGCGCTCCGGGCACCCAGCACCGGTAAGAAGACCGGCAGCCTCCTGGTCAATCCCGGCGGCCCGGGCGCCTCCGGTTACGACTTTGTCAAAGACGCTGCCGGAACCCACTTTTCAGCGGCTGTCCGCAACGCCTACGACCTCGTGGGCTTCGATCCGCGTGGCGTGAAGCGCTCCGCTCCGGTCACCTGTGCCACGGACGCCGAACGCGACGCCGCCCGGGCCAAGATCTACGCGTACGAAACCGATACCGGGCTGGCGGCGGCACTGGCTGACAGCAAGGCAATCGCTACCCAGTGCGCGTCACAAACAGGCCCCGTCCTGGGCCACATCGACACCGTCAGCGCCGCGAAGGACCTGGACGTGCTCCGCGCGGTTGTGAACGACTCCAAGCTGAACTACCTGGGGTACTCCTACGGCACGTTCCTGGGCTCCACCTACGCCTCGCTTTTCCCGGACAACGTAGGCCGGATGGTCCTCGATGGCGCCCTCGATCCGTCAATCAGCAATGAGGACCTGACCAGCGGCCAGGCCCGGGCCTTCGAAAAGGCGCTCCACAGCTACGTGGCCAGCTGCCAGAAGCAGACCAAGTGCCCCCTGGGCGGTGATGTCGACTCCGGTGTTCAGCAGATCCGGGACCTCATTGACTCCATACGGCAGACACCCCGCACGGCCAAGGACGGGCGGCTGGTCAATGCAACCCAGTTCGTCAGCGGCCTGATCACCCCGCTCTACAACGACCAAAGCTGGCCGGCCCTCACCCAAGCGCTGGAGGCCGCCGTTTCCGGGGACGTCAGCCTCATGCTCCGGCTTGCCGATATCGGTGCCGACCGGGCCCCCGACGGCTCCTATACGTCCAATTCGGCGCTCGCTTTCAATGCGGTCAACTGCCTGGACTACCCCATGGTTTCGGACGCCGCGGGCATGCGGGCGGAGGAAAAGCGGCTGGAACAGGATTCACCCACCTTGGGCTACTTCTTTGCCTACGGCGGAACCATCTGCGCAGACTGGCCGTACAAAAACGTCCGCACGCCGGCGGCGGTGGAGTACAGCGGCGACTCCCCCATCGTGGTCATCGGCACCACCGGCGACCCCGCAACCCCCGTTGAATGGGCAGCGTCACTGCGCAAGCAGCTGGGGAACGCCTCCCTGCTGACCTGGAAGGGTGAAGGACACACCGCGTACGGCCGGGCCAACAGCTGCCTGGAGGATTCCGTGGACAACTATCTGGTCAGCGGCAAGCTGCCGGCCGACAATACGGTGTGCTGAGGGTCGCAGCAGCGTCACGCCGGCCATTTTGACCGGGGCGGCGGGACTCTATTACAGTTGACTCTTGCATGAAGCGCCCGGTTCGTCCGGGGGATTTGGTGCGGTGCTTCCTTAGCTCAGTCGGTAGAGCGTTTCACTCGTAATGAAAAGGTCATCAGTTCGATTCTGATAGGAAGCTCGGGATAAACCCCGGACAGCCCCTGTTTTCAGGGGTTTCCGGGGTTTTTCGCTGGTTAAGCGGTGAAGTCTTCCTGAGGGCAGGGCACACTTATGGCACACTTTGATCTCCTTCCAAATACTTCTGACTCGTAGAACTGCGATTCTAGCCATCACGGAGAAGCTCTGGCCGAAGACTATGGTGAGGCTATGAGCCTCATGGAATGGGCCGCTGACCTCGGCTACACCCTCAAGTCATCCGGTCACGGCCTTGAGCAGGTCACCTTGGCGTCAGCCGAAGATTTCAAGGGCTGCGCACTCATCCTCGACACCGCTCGAACAGTCGCAGCTGCAGCGGGATGGCCGGTTACCGAGCTATCACCGAAGGATCTCAGGGAGCTGAAGTCTCTTCCACGACACGGCTACCTGATAATTCACGCAGGGTCGGGCCGGCTCCCTCACGAGGTGCCCACAGCCGTGGCGGCATTCCAGCACTTAGTCGGTGAAGATTTGCAGGTTGCCCTACTGGTCTTGGGCACACCGAAAGTCATTCGGACGCTGCGACGAGAACCAGGACTGGGTTGGCTGAGCCGCGCATGGCCCGTGAATGTTCCGAAGTTTCCCGAGGAAGGGTAATGGAACGGTGGCCAGTGATCCGCAGCCGGGACAACCTCCTCTAGCGCAGCTGTTGCCTGGTGCATAGCACCAAAAGCCCAGCCAAGCACCCCTAATCAGGGGCGGGAGCGGTTCCACCCTGCGACCCAAGGGCCCACCTACTCGCAAGGAACTCCTTTGGGTCCCGATCAGATGCCCACGACCATGTCAGGACCGAATCCAGGCTTTACGCCCGCCGCCGCAGACTGCGCCGAGACGCTCAACAAATTTCGGGCCGATCGGCCGGTCTAATACCGGCGGTCATTAACGCAGCACGGCTTGGACAAAGCGGTTCAGGACCGGATTCTCAGCGGGGTGACCTCGGGCATGCTATTCTCCGCCCATTGGACAACAACTACGTTCCCGCCCCAGGAGCCCTCGTGGGCAAGGACGTGAGCGGCCGTGACGGTGCCGTCGGTCCAGATAAGCTCTTGGCTTCTGCGCTGATGCCAGTGCCCGGAGAACAGCAGGGCGGGTTTGAGCACCTCGACGGTTCTCTGGAGCAGTTCTCTTGTCTCCTGTGCAGCAGACATGACATCGGGCGGCAGCGCGAGCCCCTCAAGTCCATGGACGCCAGCAGGGACGTCGTGCGTCAGGAGTACCTCCACTGGAGCCGAAGCGAAGAGGCGTTCGGCTTCCGCTGGTGTCGGTTCCTCTAGGTCAGCCCAGAGGTCTTTGCTTTCCGTCCGCCATCGCCGGTCAACACTGTATGCACCCCCGAGGCCCCCGATGCGGATACCCTGGTGCTCAATAACAGTCCCTCGGGGGATGTAGCTCATCCGACTAGACAGCCTTCTGGTCCCGTCAGGATTAGGGCGCAGCTCGCGGAGTTCCCGGTGGTTGTCATGGTTGCCGTCAATGAACAGGAATTCGATGTCGGCTTCGTCGAGCAGTTGGTCGAGGCGCTTATCGAAGCGACCTTTTTTGGGCCCGGGCCATCGAACGGCTAGGTCGCCGACGTGGAGGAGCAGGTGGACGTCCTCGTTCTTCAGCGTTCGGACGACGGCTCGGGCGATGCTGAGGTCGCCATGCCAGTCGCCGGCGACGGCGAAGCGTAGGGTGTTCACACTGCCACCCTTCTGATGATTTTAACGGGAGTTGTTGTTCTCGTTGTCTCGATACCGTCGCCCCGGACGTTGATTCGGAAGACAGCTCGCCGCCCGAGCTGAAGTTCAATAATTCCGAGTAAGGGCACAGCCTCCCCGTCCCGCCTTAGCGGTACCGCCTCCCATTCGCCCTCAGCTGGTGCAAGGGAGGACCGGACGACTGAGCTGGACTCAGGTCCAACACCGAGAAAGTAGGCAGATCCTGAAGCGGTAACTACTAGATACCGACCGTAGTCGAGGTCGGTGACGGCATCTACCGATTCGGCGTCGATAGACCGGGTTCTTAAGAGTCGATTTTCATGCTCGGGTTGCGGAGTCTCCATCATTCGGCCTCACTGCTCCCCGCAACTTCAGATGCCCGTGGTGCGGTGGGAAAGTCCACGGCGAGGTAAGCCAGCCTGTCCTCCAGCATGTGGCGGCAACGCAAGTCCATCCTGTCGTCGACGTACTGCGGTATGCAGTTGAGGAAGGTTCGGAGATCGCGAATGGAGACTGATTCTGAAAGATCGAGTCTGACCTGTACTGCCAAAGTTGGTTCCCCTTGTCTTGGAGGTGATTTAGGTCCCATGTCCAACTAGTTGGACAGACAACCAGGTCCTATCCTAGTGACATTGGACGGTGCCCGTTCCCCGCAAGCCCTCCTCCCAACAGCTAGAGGTTTGGAGCATGCGCCGCAAGGCGGTGGGGGCTCGGATACGGGAATTACGACTGGAACGAAGTCTGACCCAGGAGGAGCTGGGAAACGCCTCAGGAATGGATCGGAAGACTGTCCTGTACGTCGAACTGGGCCAGAGGAGTTTGAGCTTTGAGCGCCTTTGGGACATCGCAGCGGTGCTGGGCGTTGACGTGGTCGAGCTCTTTTTCCCACCTGAAAGCATGCCCGAGAGGATCATTTATCGTGGTGGCCGGCGTCGCCACCGAGATCGCAACTTAACTTCTCAAGAGTCGACGCCAGAGCCCTAGCGCAGAGCAGGTCGAAGGTCCTGCAACTCACGCCCTCGTCCAACCTGCCATAGTGCCTCACGCAGGGGGCTGATGGGCAGCACGAACTCCAGATTCTCGGATCCCTTCCTTTACGGCATTCGTCCACGGGGACGTCCTTTGATCGACGATAACTCGACCATCAAAGGCTCCCAGACTCCCTTTTGGAAGCAGCTCGTTGTGGATTGCCCGTACAACCGGCATCTCGATATGCCCCGCATGTCGGACTGGCGGAAGTGGCGCGAAGCGGTCTATCCGATGCTGGAGAAGACCTTCGCGATGCACTGACGGTTTAGACCGACCGGCCCGCAGCCCCGTTTTCGGACTGCGCGGCGGGCCTTTTGGTTCCCCGGGGATTGAGCCTCGCGACCGCCAAAACAGGCCCTTCCGAGTGAAAACCCACCCTTTTGAGGGCCAAACCCACCCCGTACCAGCCCGAAACCGACCCCCGGTCGGTCTAATTCATACCCCGTTTTGCCGCGGATTCTAGCGGTTTTTAGGGTCGGCGGAGGGGGTAAACCGACCAGACCGACCGGGGAACAACATCTCCATGAGAGAGCAGTGATGTTAATGATTCCCAGCTCAGAAAACATCATCACTGTGAGCCCCTGTATGTGTGTGTGTTTTAAGGTAGGTAAGTAGGTATAGATAGATAGATAGGGCCTACCTCCCTTTATTCACGGGCTTTTTGGATCAAAATTTAGACCGACCACCCGGTCGGTCTTGGTCGGTTTCGGTCGGTTCGACACCGACCGCCCGAAAACGGGCCTTACCGGTGAAAGATGTGCCGTTCCTCGCCGCAGGGTCACCGGTGAGGAGGAATGATGCCCGCACCCGGGATTGAAGCCCGCTGTTCAAGCGCTGCCGCCGCACACGATGCCGGTATGAGCACCTCACCAGTGAACCGCCAGCCGCAGCGCATCCCTGCCGGCGGCCAGTCCGCCCCTTCCGCCCATCCTAAATTCGCCGTCGCCCTGGCCCCGGCCGCGCAGCCCATCATCCTCGCCCCGCGCGAATCCGAAGACTTCACCGAGTATGCCGACGGTGATGTCATCGTCCGGCTCTCCGTGCTGCGCTCGGACGACGGCGGCACATTCCATGTCGAGGCATCCAAGTTCCTGAACTTCAAGGACATCATCCTGCCCGCCGACCTGGGCACCGACGAGGCCGGCCGCGATGCCTGGCTGGACGCCAACAGCCTCATCATCGAAAGCTACCTCCGCGACCGCTGCGACGCCGAGGCGGACACCACGACTGGGAGGACGTCCGCACCGAATGCGGCGTCTCCATCCAAGCTGACTTCATCACGGGCCCCAGATCACCCGTGAGGCGTCGAACCGGTCGAAGAGGGTCCGTAACGGCCGCGGTCAGCACCGCGCACCGTCCCGCCCGTGTGCCGCCACCGTTCGCCTTCGGCGTCAGGAGGCACCCGCCTCCAATGCGGTCACGCAGCGGACACCCCTAGAAGTGCGATTCAGACCCGAATGGCCCAGCATGGAACATCCAAAGCGGGGCGTGCGGCATTAGTGGCTGGGCCTACGCATGGTCTAGTGCAGAGACGTGAGCCCTCCGGGTGTTCGCGTTCCAGGCTTCTTGAAGGCCGATTGTTTGAGAATTTCACATTGCACCGCCCCTGAGGGGTCGGCGCCAGCGGCATGATCATGTGGCAGGTGCGAGAAAGTAAGAGGGCACCGATGGACATCAGGCCTGGCGCAAGGGTTGAGGAGTTAGACCAGGATTCCGCGTGCGGAAGAACGGAAGCTCCAACAGCACCCAGCTGAACGCAATTGATGACCCACGGCGCTGCTACCCAACTCGCATATTCTTTCCGGGCGGCCAACTTCTGCTGCTCCCCGACCAGGGATCGTCTTTCTGGTACCGCGCCTCCGAGGGCAGTTGCTCGGACTCAACATACGATGTCGTCATGATGACACCGTTGAGGGTTGGGGCCGCACAGGTTGATTTCGAGGAGGCAAAGGTCTGGGCAACAGAGTATTTGGTTGGGAGACCGGGTGCATCGGCGTACCCCGCCTACGACGGGTATCCAGGATCGGACAGCGATCTGATCGCGCCGCAGGATCTTCTGGCCGTGACCTTACTCAATGTCTCGAACAAGCCTCTAAAGGTCTACTACGGCCTGCAGAGTCAGCTGGATCTTCTCAACGAGCGATTGCAAAGCCCGGATCTGAAGGGCAGCCTGCGCGACGCCTCGGCTGCCACCTTGGAAGCTATAGCCAACCTCTTCGACGTCATGGAAGAGAAGCCCGCCGACAACGTAAAGCTCACCACCTTGTCCAAAGTCCTCCACCGCAAACGCCCTGACCTGCTGCCACTCTTCGATGCCAAGATCCGCTACTGCTACACCGACTGTATCGGCGCTCCCGTTCCTCCCAAGAAGAATCGAAGCAAGCGGGATTACCGGCTCGCATGGCTGGAGGCGCTGCAACATGATTTGGATCAGCAACATGCGCAATGGGAGGAAATCGCTGCTCTCGCCCCCGGTCCACACATTTCGCCGCTGCGAGCCTTGGACATCATTGGCTGGGAGCTGGGCGGGCGCAGGAAGTGAGGGTTGTTTGCGCTCCTGGGCCAACCACGATGCGACAGCGACGCACGCTTTCGCTTCGATCTGGGTGTACTTCCGATCCTCCTCTGCGCCGCCGGACGAGGTGGCCCCTAGCATGCGGCTGATCCAGGCTAGGGAGGTCCCGGTCGGGAACTGGATGGCCATCTTGGATTCGGCACCGGAGATCGCAAACAGGACCATCGTCGTCGTGGAGGGTACCGATTCGATGTACTCGTCGTAGGACTGCATGACGATCGACTGGCCGGTGACCACGGACTTCACCCGGACCTTGGCGGTCAGCTGGGTTGCCCACTGGCGGGCGAGGGATTCGAACGCAGTCCCCAGGACTCGGGCGTGTTCCCTGGCGAGCGTGGTGGGGCGTCGGAAGTCGTACAGTTCAACGGTCTTCTGGGGCTTTTCTGTGTCCTGTGCGCTCAAGGAGTCAGGACCGCCCGGGCAGAAACGGGCAGGGAAGGGTCAGCCATGGATCCTATGTGTGCGGAGAGGCGCGGGTGTCACCCTGGGTCAGGCTATTGGCCCCAGGGGACGTAGGTGTTCATGATGCTCGTGCCGCCCGGCAGCGCAACAACCGGCCCTTGCGGGCAGTCCGCGTAGGTCCGGAAATCTGAGTAGTAGTCGACCGAATCTTTCGGGTTCACGTACCAGGCGGCCGTGGTGCGGAGCATCTCCGTGAGGATTCCGGTGCTCTGGACTGTGTAGGTCAGATCCTGTCCCGGCTGAAGGATGATCTGCGACGGCCGCGGCTGGCCAAGGGGCGGCACCCAATCGAACTCGCCGGTGAGGTAGAAGGTTACCCTGCCGTTGACGTCTAGGCCCTTCACTGAGGGGGCACTGTTGAAGATGTAGACCGGGGCGGTCGTGCGGTTCCGGATTAGTCCGTGGCCGAGAACGTCGGCCTCGGTGCTGATGTCCGCGACCGTGGTGTACCGCTCGTTAACCACCGTGACGTCCGTCAGACCGGACTCCACCACCCCGGACGGGCACACCGTCTGGGGTATTGCCGCCGGAGCAGGACGCTGCGGCTGCTGCTGTGCCGGCGGTATCGGTGCCTGCACCGTCTCAATGACTTTAGGCGCGTAGGCGGTGGGCTCAGGCATCGGCCGGCTTGGGGCTGAGGCGGGTGCCGGGGACGGCCGGGGCGTCGCGGTGGCCGGGACGGAAGTTGGGGCCACAGCTTGTAGGGAGGCTGCTGGTCCCGGCTTCCCCGTTGAGCCGGTCTTGCGGTTTGCCGCCGCGCGCTCGGACTCCATAACGCCGGCCATGACTGCGCCAACGGCCACTCCGACGGCAACGACGGACGCCAGAACGATCAGGACGATCTTCAGAGTGCGGTTCATCCGCGGGCCGGTCATACCGGAAGTGTACGCAGCCTCCGCTTACAGCGCGGTTGTTACACCTTCTCCTGTGCCCTCAGATGCAGCCAGCACTTCCGAAGGGCCAGTACGGCCATGCGACGTCGCCCAGGTCCACGCTCAGGCGCCCGTTGTCGGTCTTCCGGGCGCCGGGGCGATTCTCGCTATAGCTGCCTCATCAACTCCGTGCGCTTGAGGTCGTACTCGGAGATGCTGATTAGGCCCTGATCCTTGAGCCGAGCAAGGTCTTCTAGCCGGCTCGCGACTGTCGGCTCCCCCGCTGCCACTGCGGGCGCCGCTGCACGGTTCTTCCCGATGGCCCGGATGATGATTCCGACCAGGACGAGGGCAATGCCGAGCACGATCAGGATCCACGTCGGTACGGCGGTCGCGGCGATGCTCTTCTCGCAGCTTCTGGCGGCGCCGCCGAGGCTGCCTCCGAGCGTGTCGTACAACTCGGCGACCCGGCTCTTCGGACTGAAGACGCTGCCGCACATGCTACCTGCGCTCATCGACCCGATAATGATGCCGATTATGGTGACGACCGGTCCGACAATGACCAGCCACAGCCAGCCACGCACCGGTGCGTGGAGACCTTTTTCGGACATGATTCCCCCTTTGAAAATCTGAATGATGCAGAGGGCATCATATCCGCAGGCAGGACATCTCCCGCCGGCGCCCGGACCTTAGCATTCCCGTGCCGGCGGCCGGGCAGTATCCTGCTCTGAAACGAACTGGGGGGATCATGGCGGAGACTGAGACGGAGAAGCTTGGGGACGGCGGCTCGATGGAGCTGATCCGCGTGCCGGCCTGGGAAGTGAAATACCGGCTGACCGACAACCTGGCGCACTTCGTCTGCTGCCGCGACATGGACTGGCGCAAGGCTGCGTGCGGCTATGAGGAACCGGACATGCCGATCCTGAAGGAAGCCAGGGTCGTCTGCACCATGTGCGTGGAGGTCATCCGGGGCCTCGGCGGCGAACCGGGCGTCCCAGTCTGCCCCTACGACCAGCAGGCCTGCCCGGACGACGAAGAGATGGACCGAATCATCGAGGAGCGGACTTCGCGGTAGCTTTTACGGAGCAGGCTACGTGTGAGTATGTCGGCTGCCAACTGTAGATCGTTCCCTGTGTAGCGGTGCAAATTGCGAGTGGCCGATTCGCATAAGGCAAGATACTTCCCATGGGTTCAGCAAGTTTCGAAGACGTCCTTGATCGTCTGTATTTCTCGGCGAGTGATCAGCACGACAAGGGCACCAAATTCGAACACCTGATGAAGCGCTACCTGGAGTTGGAACCCAAATACGCAGACCAGTTCTCAGACGTCTGGCTGTGGACCGAATGGCCGGGCCGGAACGGGCACGTCGACACCGGCATCGACCTGGTCGCCAAGGACCGCTACACGGGCGAACTGACCGGGATCCAGTGCAAGTTCTACGACCCTGCCCGGACGCTCGATAAAAAGCAGATCGACTCGTTCTTCACCGCCGTCGGCAAGGCTGACTTCTCCTACGGCATGGTCGTCTCCACCACCGATAAGTGGTCCAAGCACGCCGAGGACGCCCTTGAGGGGCAGTCCAAGCCGATGACCCGGCTCCGATTCGCGGACGTGGCCGACTCCACTATTGACTGGTCCGAGTTCAGCATTGACGCCCCCGAGCAGATGAAGCAGCTGGGCGGCAAGGAGCCCCGCAAGTACCAGCGCGAAGCGATCGATGACGTGAAGAAAGGATTCACGGAGAGTGACCGCGGCCGGCTGATCATGGCTTGCGGCACCGGCAAGACCTACACGTCACTGAAGATGGTTGAGGAGATCGTCCCCATCGGCGGGTCCGTGCTGTTCCTGGTCCCGTCCATTGCGCTGCTGCAGCAGACCCTGAACGAATGGACCGCCCAGGCGTCCGTTCCGCTGCGGCCGCTGGCCGTCTGCTCCGACACCAAGGTTGGCCGCAAGGAGCACGAGGACGTCAGTGTTCACGACCTGGCGTTCCCGGCCACGACCGACCCCTCGAAGCTCCTGATCCGGGCGAGGATCGGCACTGGCCAGGAAGCCATCACTGTGGTCTTCTCCACGTACCAGTCCATCGACGTGATCCACCAGGCACAGAAAGACGGCCTGCACGAATTCGACCTCATCATCTGCGACGAAGCACACCGCACCACGGGGATCACCGAGGCGAACAACGACGACTCCGCGTTCGTACGGGTGCACGACAACACCTATATCGAATCCGGCAAACGGCTCTACATGACCGCAACGCCGCGGATCTATGTCCAGGAGGCCAAGGCCAAAGCCGGCCAGGACGACGTCAAGATGTACTCCATGGACGACGAGGCCATCTATGGTCCCGAATTCCACCATCTTGGCTTCGGCAAAGCTGTGGAGATGGGCCACCTCGCCGACTACAAGGTCCTCGTCCTGGCCGTGGACGAGGAAGCCGTCAGCAAGTCCTTCCAGGGCCTGTTCGAGGCGAACGGCGACCTCAACCTGGACGACGCTGCCCGGATCGTGGGCTGCTGGAATGGGCTCTCGAAGCGCGGAGTCAACGGAGAGCGGTTGGAGATCTCCGACGGAACCCCAGTGCGGCGGGCGGTGGCGTTCGCCCGGAACATCAAGGAGTCCAAGAAGCTGGCCGCCGACTTCGAACTCGTCGGCCAGCAACTGTTGGTCAATCAGGGCGAGACGGACACCGCACCGGCCCTCAAGCTGGAGGCCGAACACGTCGACGGCACCTTCAACGTGTTGGAGCGTTCCGCGAAGCTGGATTGGCTGAAGGCCGAGGATGCCGGGGCCGATAGCTGCCGCATTCTCACGAACGCCCGCTGACCCGAGGCGATTTAGTTGGTCCCGTCGCCTGCAATCACGGTACAAGAGCGGAAACGATCTGGTCTTCAGCAACGGTGCGCTTCGCAGCGCGATCTACCGCCCGTTCCAGAGGTCATGGCTTTACTTCGGAGCAGGACTGAACGAGGACACCCGACAGCTGCCCGCTGTCTTTCCTACCACCGAGGCCGTCAACCAGGGCATCTACATAACGTCTCCCTCGTCCCATTACCCGACATTCGAAGCCCTCATGGTCGACTCCGTTCCGGATTTGCACATGCTGGACACGGGTCAGTTCTTCCCCCGCTATACGTACTCCGCTTCAGCCTTGGGAACGCTTTTCGAAACGGCTGAGGGCGAAGTGCAGAGGGTAGACAACATCACCGACGCCGCCCTCGACGAGTATCGTGCCGCTTACGGCCCGGCCATAACGAAGGACGACGTCTTCCATTACGTGTACGGGGTGCTGCACTCTCCTGAGTACAGAGCTACTTTCGCTGCCGACCTCAAGAAGATGCTCCCCCGAATTCCACACGTCCTGGGACTCGAAAGGTTCCAAGCCTTCGCCGACGCCGGCAAGGCACTCTCTGACCTGCACATCGGCTATGAGTCCCTGGCGCCGTATGCGCTAGATGAAGTCGGTATCGGGCTGGCAGACGAGCAAGACGAGCATGTTCGGTATTCAGTGAAGAAGATGAAGTACGCCGGCAAGGCAGGAGCCTGGGACAGGTCGCGCATCATTTATAACGCCCATATTAACTTGGAGGGGATCCCCGAGGAGGCTCACCGCTATAAGCTGGGCTCTCGATCAGCGGTTGACTGGATCCTGGAGCGGTACCAAGTCAAGACGGACAAGGCTTCGGGCATCGTCAACGACCCAAACGACTGGTCACGCGAGCATGATCAACCCCGCTACATCGTAGACCTGATTGGCCGCGTTGTGACGCTCAGCTTGGAAACCAACCGCATCATTGGCTCGCTACCGACGCTCGGAATCGACTAAGTAACCAAGCTCGACCGAGGGACGTGACTCGACTTGAAAGGAAACCATGTTTCATCTGTTCGACGAGGACGCGCGGACGAGGTCCCAGGTACAGGCTGATCTAGACTGCGTGGATCTGACCATCTCAATGTACGCGGTCAGCGACCGTGAGGGGGCGCGTAAGGCCGGTTCAGTCTTCCGCGCCGAGAAAGACGACTGGGTAGCTGTTAGGGGGACGTACGGGCAGTTCAAGGCAGAGTCCGGGTTCTCATCACTGGGCATGCCGGTCTATGAAGAAGCGTGAGGTCTGGGTTGTCACCGACAGGTTGAGCGGTGGCGGGGTCCTCCGAATCGCGGGTGCCGCTGAGGTGCATCGAACTTCCGATGCCGGCGAGCTGGCCTGGATTTGGGTACACCCACTCCGTCGTGGTGCAAACAAGAAGTGCACGCATTCGCTGGTAGATCGCCTACGGCACGAGTACGGTACTTTAGTTCCTCTCCCTGAGGACACCGCTAATGGAGACATCACGCAGGCCGGACGTCGGTTCTTAGATCATTACTTTCCTGGTCCGCAGACCTGACCTGTCCGGCGCCGGTCCTCTCACCCATGAGCGCCTCCAATCGAACCTTCCAGGCCGCAGACGCAATTAAATCGATCAAGTGGGTCCCACGGAGTAGGTTGCCATGCGCACGAAGGCCGAAGTCCTGACGGGGGGCCCTCAGTTGCAAACCCGCGTCCAGGAGCCCGAATCCCGGTCTCGGCCTGAATCTAGTGCCGACGGTTCACACTTATGGTAACGCCGGAGGGCGTTACGTTGAGCGTGCCACCGGCATATGCAAGGACCGCTAGCGCCGCGACCGCGAGGCCAACCCCGACGAGGTTGCGCGGTGAGCGGGTACTGTCCCCGGAGACGTGGTTCGTGTCGCCGACGTGGTGACGATGACGTGTCTGGTCGTCCATGTTCGTAGCTCCTATCGTTAGCCGTTGAGTAGACAATGCTACGCATAACTCAGTAAACGATACAAGTGCATACACCTCTGATATTGTTGCCTCTATGAGTCAAGGTATGAGACGCGGAACACCAGCAGCAGAACTCTTCGGTAACCTGCTCGCCATGATCCGAACCGCTGGGACCGCCGACTCCATGCGGTTGCTCGGGCAAAAGATCAGCGCGCCAGCCGCCACCGTCTCCCAGATCGAGAAGGGCCAACGTGCACTCAAGATGCCGAGGATCGCAATGTGGTCCAAGGCTCTCCACATGGACGAAGGTGACCTTCTCGAACTCTGGTGGTTGTCCCAGGGCGAGGTTCTCGTCGGCGATCGGCGCAAGTTCTACACCGAGGCAGGCGAGGGACTCGGCACAGCCATGCTGGATGCCGATATTGTTGAGGTCTTGCGTGAGCGGCCCGATCTGGAACCAATCTATCGTCTCGCTGAACTGATCACAGCAGTCTTGAAGAAGGTTCTTCCGTCCGCGTCGCTCCAGATAGATCCGCTCGAGTTCGAGCCGCTTTACATCGACAATATGTACGCGGGCTTGGCGCTTACCGAGTCGGAGGCAGACGAGCAGAACGAGCATGCCGCAGCCTTTGTCCCTCTACCCGTCATCGGGTGTTACTGGGACACGCCGGGTGGGCGTGATCCTTCAGAGAGATTTCGTCTGCTAGTGCCTCTCCTCCAGAAACCCACGCCGATAGCGCGGCCTCGCGGAAGGTCTGTGAAGTCCGTAGAGCTGGAAGACCTCATCCGTGACCTGTCAGGGCCTGAGCGGGAGCGCGTACGTGGCTACATCGAAGCAATCGTTGAACAACGACGCCCGGAACCTAGGACCGCTTGACGGGCTGCAGTGTCGGACGGCTTCTGCCGTTCGACACTGACCAAATGGGAGCGTTGACAGCAGCCTTAGGGCTTCAAGGCCAGCATGGCACAGGAGGCCTCGTCCGTACCCCCGGGCAGCAGCCGCCGACTACAGGTCTCCGTCGGGTGTGTTGACCCACCGACGTCATCGCGTCGAAGCTTTCTAGGGCCTCCAGGCAGGGTCCGGAAGGAATTCTCCCCAGTCCGTTAATTCCCCATAGGTACGTCCCCGTCCGATGAGTCCGCAGGAATGGTCTCTGTCGAGGACCAGCCGGCTTCCACCGTCAATCAGAACCCACGCAGTCTCGTCCTCGTAACCGTATTCCGCAACGGTGTAATCCTCGCACTGCCCGCCTCCCAGATCGGCGCCGACGCCTCGTAAGTGATGGATCTTGCCTGTTCTAACGAGACGATGGTCCTCCAGCCAGTTACCTCTTAATTCTGACGACCGGAGACGAAAAAGGGCTGACCTTCTATCCACCCCTGCACTGTCCAGCGCCACACTTCAAAGGTGCACCTCGTAGCCACCCCACATCTCGCCTCGTGCTAGGATCAATAGGGGATGTCCGTTGCCCCCGTGTCGTCCGGCAGATCTCCGCCACTCAGGGCCAGCACAGCGGTGCTCTTTCCACTTACTAGGGAAGCGCGGGACTGCAGGAAGCCTTTGGCGACGAAGCGGACAAGAGGACTGCCGTCCTGGGCCAGGGCGTCAAGAACCTCCTGCGGGACGTCCGGGTTCATCGCGACGAGAATGGCCAAGTCGATGCTTCGACCCGCGAGCTCAAAGAGCAAATCCGGTGGGGTTCCGGCATTGAAAGCGACCGCCTGGCGGACTTGGTAGTCG
The DNA here is from genome assembly GCF_059492155.1 of Pseudarthrobacter sp. Pseusp20. NCBI lineage: Bacteria > Bacillati > Actinomycetota > Actinomycetes > Micrococcales > Micrococcaceae > Pseudarthrobacter > Pseudarthrobacter sp. Pseusp20. Next base: position 1,008,888 of record NZ_CP168521.1, on the reverse strand, counting down.
TCGTCGACGGCAAGCGCGCGCATGACTTCGATAGGAGCGTTCGGATTGGCGGCCACCGCACGGCGAACCTGAGCACTCCGCCGTTCGCCACCAAGCATCCTCAGCAGGTCAGCATTTGCCGCCGGGCTGAAAGCCACTGTCATCCTCACTTCCGCCTTCTTATCTGCAACCATCCGCTCCAGGACCGCACGGTCCGGTCCCGACCGCTGTCGGGCCAACACCAGTTCGGCTTCCGCCTCCCGAACAATTTCCTCGGGCGCCGCAGGGTTTTGCATCGCGGCTGTCCGGACACTGTCCGCGGTGTCGCTGAGCAGGGCTTCCAAGATGCTTTGCGGGAGGCTCCGATTCGCGGCCGCCCCGGCCCGGACCTGAGGCTCCTGGTCGTGGGCAAGCTGCTCGAGAACTGCCGCGGTTGTACCCACGTTAGCGGCTATCGATGCCCGAACGCCGGGATCGGGGTCTCCAGCGAGCTGCTCCACCAGGGAGTCTGAAATACGTGGATTCGATGCGACCTCCCGGCGTAGGTCCTCCTCCGTGCTTCGGGCCAGGCGGGCCAGGGTCTTTCCGCTTGTGCGGTCATCGCCAGCCACCATAAGGCGAATGTCGGGGCCGCGCCTTCGGCTCTTCGATAGCCGGTCAAGGGCACCTTCAATCACCGGGGCCGGCAGGTCAACGTTGGGTCGTCCTCTCACTAGTCCAAGTACTTCCAGCAGGGCTTCATCTTCGTCTGCCAGCAGCAGGGATTCTGCGATGGACCCGGCCGCTTCAGCGGGACTTACCGGGTTTTCCAGTACCGCCAGTCGGACATCGCGATGACGGTCCCCGGCCAGACAGGTGAGGGTGGACGGCGGTGTTGCGTGATGTCGGGCCACCGCCGCGCGGACGCTGGCGTCTCTGTCCGAGGCCAATCCGATCAGGGCGGGCTCCGGCGCAGACCCGAGCGACGCGAGCATCACCCGGACTGCGACTGATCTGTGGGCCTTCAAGGCCCCGATAAGTCGCTCGTGATCTTCGGCCTTCAGGGTCGGGTTTTCGGCCAGCATCGCTAGCACCTCAGGCGGGGAGTCTTCCATCAGTAGCAAGAGTGCGCTGTAAGGGGTCGACGGGTGCGCGGCAAGAACGCAGAGTGTTTGGCGCTCATATTCGGCGGCGGTATATGGCCACTCGCGCCGGGGACCCAAACCGGCGGTGCGGAACCGCAGCCTCGCGTCCCTAGATGCCCCGAGATCGGCCAGGAATGCCGTCAAATCATCGGCCCGGTGGTGAACAGAGCGTTCCAACGCGTGCCAGCGTATCTCAGGATCAGGATCGCTGAGAAGTGATGAACGCATCGCGGATTCGATTAGTGGCAGCTGGCCGGCGGCCACCCTTCGCACCCACGCAGGCCGGTCCGCGCGGACAAGATCGGTGAGGACCTCTTCCGGGAGACCAGCCCGCAACCACTCCTGGACGTCCAGGCTCCGGCCAGTCTGCCAGCCCCAGCGGTAGCTCGCCCAGGGAATCGAAAGCTGGGGTCCGCCACCGAGCATGAGGAGGAAGTCCGAAAACCAGCGCGTTTCCAGCGCCGATTCGTCCCGGTCTTGATTGATGCGAATCCGGCTTGGGTCAAGCGTTGTGCCCGTGTGCATCTCCGGGGTTGCCCCGGCGTCCAACGCGGTTCCTGCATCGGTCACATGGGCATCCTGGTCGCCGTCGTGGCTGATGCCACCAGTGACGGCCTTCAGCTGGGGCCGCGGAGCGCGTGGATTCCGCTCTGCGGCGCGCCTAACGGCCAGGCTCCGATCGTGGGCGAGAGCCTCCAGCAGGTCCTCAGGTGCATTCGTGTTGCTGGCAACCCCCTCGCGCACCAGCCAGCGGGCGTCCTCGGCCAACATCCGGACAATGGGCTCCGGCGTCGACTCATTCCGTCCCACGCGGCGGCGGATGTCGGCGTCCTCGTTCCGCGCGAGCTCGGCCAGCATGTCGAATGGGGTGTTCCGGTTGTCGGCGACGTACTGGTGGCGACGCCGCTCCGGTACAGGCTCGCACCGTCCAATCTGTGTCTTGGCGGTCGCCTTGATGAACCCTTGCCGCAGGGATGGCAGCAGTTCCTCTGCGTTCCCGCCCAGGAGATCATTAAGGCTCCAGCTGGGCATCAGCCGCTGGCGCGGCAGCCAAACGCCGACGCGGCGGATTCCGAGGCCGTCTTCCGTGTCCAGCATTACGTAGCCGAGCAGCTGACGCAGGAAGTCTCGGAGTCTGCTGACCGTCAATGTGCTGTAGACCTTGCAGTCGATGAGGGTCAGCCCAATCATCCAGTCCGCGTCAGCGCCACCGACAAGTTCAGACCCGGCGAACTGCGGGTTTGGTTCGTAGCGGACTCCGGTGGCGATTTGCCCCTGCCAGGCTTCCAGCTGATCAGCGTTGGAGGACATCAACGATCGCAGGTTGGCCAGGTCCCGCGGATCAACTTGGTCGGCGAACGCTTGTCCGTCCATTGCCTGGTCGCAGGACGTTCCCAGCAAACCGGTCATCACCACCGCACCCTTCCGGGCCACCTGGTCACAGAAGGCCAGAAGAATGGCCGCCCGGTCTCGGTCTACGTCGTTGGAGGGTTCCTGCAACAGCATGCCCGCGACGTCGAAGGCTTCGGCGAGGATGCGTGTGCGGTGCGCGCCGTTCTCGAGGGAGGGAGCAATGACCGGCAGCACTGAAACGCCGGCGGCTGCCATGGAATGGCGTGGGTCGAAGCCGCCCAGTTCGATGCGTGCGCGAAAGTCGAAAGCCGTGCCAGCCAGGCGGGGGTCAGCCCCTTGGAACGGGGACACCACGGTGCTCATGCTGGCTAGCTCCGGCAGTCCCAAGTCCGCCGCGGCCGTGCGGGACGACTCAGTGCGTCCGACCGAGGCTTCAAGGCGCGGGGATATGCGGTCCAGGTAAGCACGCTCCGGCGACTGCGGGTCCTGGAGCAGCGATGTAAGGCTCATCGCCTGACACTCTATCCGTGCGGGAGGGACGCTGCGCGAGATCCATCAGCACTTGAATGCCGCGGCCGCCAGACGCATTGCTTCCCTTCTCAAACTAACGTTGATTAGTTCAGCGGGCTTGGTTTCAGCTGATTCCCTGCCTGGGAGTTCAAAGCACGGGCCGCCTGCGACGATCTCCACTGGATTCCCGGCACAGACCCAAGCTTCGGCAGAGGAACGGCTGGATACTCCCGAAACAAAGGTGTCTCACTAACCCTCTAGGGTTTGTGAGACCCTACGGTGAGACCGACTTGGTGAGACACTTTTCAACGCTTAAATGTCTCGTGGGGCCCATGTGGACACTAGTCTCAAAAGCTAGAGTTTGTGAGATGGTCCGAGGGCCTGCGGTCGACTACTGCCAGGCGGTGATCGGGAAGACGGGCGACGCCTCCCCTTCCTGGCCAGCAGCCTCCCAGGCGAAACGCTCGTACAAGTCGTCCAGGGCAGTCCACCGGAACAAGTTGCCCGCGGTGTCGATCGCGTAGAACTCGTAGCGGATCCCGTCCACGAGATCCTGGCGAGGAAGGATGGCCCCGCCTCCGGGGATCAGCGTCGGCAGGCCCGGACCGGCGATGACGTAGGCCGGCAGGACGACGCTCTGATCGGCCGGGAAGGTCCCGCCCGATCCGATGTCACGGAAGCCCCCGTCACCGTCCGCCACGGCGTGGCAGTCGTCGGAGTCGATGGTGATGGTGCCCTTGGGAAGCTTCTCCCTGGCTTCCGCGGTCAGGACGCGGCGCTCGGCGGGCAGCAGCGCATTGAAGCCATGGACGATGGATACGAGGGACGGTATGACGGTCATGGCTGACATGTGTGCGGTAGCTGCGGCGGGCCTCCCCGCCGAAGTCAGCTCTGCGGAACCTTCAGCACATAGGTCTTTTCGATGGAGCCTTTGTCCTCCTGGCCGCGTACTTGCCAGCCCCACCAATAGGTTCCGACGTGCTTGCCGAGGAGGGGTGCCTCCTCCGTGAACGTCTTGAAGTGTCCTCGGGCGAGGTGGCGCCGGCTGACACCTTCACTGGCACGCCCTGCCGATCCAGCTGAGCCACCGGAAGTACCGTCAATGACCACTTCATGGAAGGCATCACCTGCGGGGCCGTCCCCTGCCGCTGCGCGCGATCCACGTTCACGCAGTGTGACGTTGCGGCAGTTCATTAGGGCCAGCGCGAAGAAGATTCGGTTCATGACCTCGACAGCCGGTGCCGTCTGCGCGCTTCCTAGGTCGTAGGGAGTGAGCACCATGTTCGACAGGTTCTCCCCTTGCAATTTGGACATGAAGTCAATCGTTTGGGGGGTGACGAATTCCTTGCCGCACAGGAAGCCGTTGTCATCGAGTCGGAACCGAACCTCGTGCTCGAGCTTCGCAGCGATGCCATCAGCGTCCCTGACGTAAGCTTCGATCCAGTACTCGTGGTCGGCGCCCGTCCAGGGGCTCGTCTTGAAGCTGGTCCGCGTCCGGCTACGATGGACCATCGCCCCGATCCGTCGGGCTTTGGGTCGTGACGGAAGGCCGCCAGGGACTTCGGCTTCAATCCAGACTGCTTCGCCGCCCGGCCTTACTGGTCCGATCCTCTCGATAAACGACGGATGCTCCACCCCGGCCGGCAGGAAGTCCATCATCTCCGAGGCATCGACCATGAGCGGAACCCCGAAATCCGGGGTATCGAGGTAGATACTGATTTTGGCCCGGTAGATCTTGAAGTGACGCCTCCACTTCTCCGGCATCCTCTTGGTGTTGAACACCATCTCGCTCTTCTTCACGTCTCCCCCGTACTTCTGCGAATCACATCGCATTCTATGAGACGGGCCAGCTGGCTCGTCCCATCACCACCAGGCAAACGGTCTAACGCCTCGAGGTTGTGCGGAGGCAGAAACGGCGTTATCAGCACGAAAACATTTGCCAACCTAACTATCAGCATGCTTATGATGAACGCAACGGATGGGGATCCGGGGCAAGGGAAACGAAAAGGGTGCGCTCAGCGAACGGGGCGCACCCTTTCCCGTGTCTCCTGCGGAAGCTGCCCACCGAGTAGCCTTGGGTCCAACGACTACTTGGGGGTAGCAATGTTTAGTCTCAGTCCTGTCGTTGGCATCCTAGGCATCCTGTACGCCATCTTCACCGTCGTCGTGGCTGGCCTGGCAGTGTACGCCCTGGTCCTGGCCATCGTGTTCCTCCGACTGCGGATCGCCGAGCTGAAGCGGGCCGGGCGCCCCCGAGGTGGCTCACCGGAATGATTTCGCGAACCAGCTGATGACCCAGGCCAGGCGCAGCGCCCCGGACGCGGAGTGGGTGCTGATGTACCGCAGCGGCATTCCGACGCCGAAGATTGCCGCGGTCGTCGGTGCCGCAGAGTCGACCGTCCGCTACCATCTGGCGGTCGCCGCCCGGCAGGATGCCGGCCTCCGGACGGCCCACAAGGCTGCCCTCTCCACGCGCCAGCGCTTGACGGCCCCCGGCCAACGGAACCTGGACGACATCCTGGCCCTCTATGCGAACGAGGGCCGTCTGCCGGCCAGGGGCGGCACCGACCGGGAACGGGCATTGGCCACGTGGCTGCAGAGGCGCCGGGAAGAGGCCGCGGACGGGGACCTCTCCCCCATCTACGCCCACGCCCTGGACACAATCCCCGGCTGGCGGGAGCAGGCCACCAAGCGGGACGCCGACGAGGCCCGCTGGAAGCAGCGCCTTGGCGAACTGGTCGCCTACCTGGCTGCCGGGAACGAGCTCCCGCGGCATAACAAGACCGACGATCAGGAGGAACGCACCCTCGGGGTTTGGCTGCACACCCAGCGCATCACCCTCCGGGCCGGGAAACTTACCCCGGCCAGGGAGAAGCTTCTGAATGAGACCGTCGCTGGCTGGCGGCAAGGGCGGCCGCGGCGGGGTGCGAACAGCCGCCGTTAGGACCGGTCGGCGTTGTGTGTCGTCAGCTCCGGCAGATCGCCCGCGAAGATCGTCCGCGGGTCAAGGCCCACTGCCTCCAGAATGGCCCGGGCAATGGCAGGCGCGTGTTCGGCCCGGTATTCCACACGTGCCGTGACCCCGTCAGCCTGCTCAATCTGGATTGAAGCCTCGACTCCCCCGCGCGGGACTGGCCGCCATACATCCAAGTGGTCCTCCTGAATGAAAGTGTCCCGGTGGCGGTGCACAAAGAAGTCCTCGGCGGCCATGATCGTCCTCTCCTGAAATGGGCAAGAGAGAACTATAAGCACGCCACCGGACCGACCGCCATAGCGGCTCGACCGCTCTGAAAATCCAGTCCGTTTGGGGTCTTGGACCAATCCGCGGCGCGGATCAGTCTTGTGCCCATGGGCGGAGAATCATTGCCGAAGTAAGTCGTTTTAGTCAGCGGCGGTGCGGCCGGCGGCGAGCGTCGTGGCCCACCAGGCCAGCCCTTCAGCCAGGGCTGTGAGACGGCCTTCGAGGGGCTCGAACACGCTGAAGTCGGCCGGGTCATTGGACCGGAACGCCGGACGAATGACGTCGGGCAGGATGTGCACAGCCTGACGGATTGGTGCCATGTCCAGCTCCACAGCCACCATTCTCAGCTGTTCGATCACCCGGGCGCCGCCGACGCCGCCCCAGCCCACGAAAGCGACCGGTTTGCGCTGCCACTCGAGGAAGGTGTGATCAATGGCGTTCTTCAGCACGGCAGGGTAGCCGTGGTTGTACTCCCCGGTCAGGACGACGAACCCGTCGGCCTCATCCAGCTTCCGACCCAGGCGGGCCATGTCCTCCGTCGGGTAATTGCGCCCGGTGACTGAGGGTGGCTTCTGGTCGAAGAAGGGCAGTGGGTAATCACGGAGGTCCAGCAGTTCCACGTCGAGGCCATGCTCGGCAAGCCGCTGCATCACCCATGGTGCAACCCGTTCGCCGAAGCGCCCGGTCCTGGTTGTTCCCATGATGACGTGAATCTTTGTCACGGGGCACCTCCAACCTTCCCAGCGGTCACTATGAAGAACGCCTTCGTGGCTTCCCACATTCCAGGGGAGAGGGCGCGCGCCGGCCCAGGCTTTCGTGAGCCAGTTACCGCAGCCCCGCCCGCAGCCGCTCTGTAAGGTCATCGAGGGATTCGCGCCATTCGGGTTCGTCGGCGTCGTCCCACAATTCGGCCAGTTCCGACTTCTCCGCGGCCACCCGTTCGACCGCTTCCACGGCCATTTCCACGTCCTCGGCGGTTATCTCAAGACCGTGGGCGGTCACCCAGTCGGTGACGTTCTCCGGCAGGTCCCCCAACGGGTTTCCCTGGCTGGCCGCGGTCACCTCGGCGGCGGCGAGGGCAATGGCCCCGTCCGGCGCCTCCACGTACCGGTCGCCGGCCTTCGCCAGGGCTTGGCGGATGACGTCCGCCCCGCCGGCTTCGAGTTCCTCCAGCCAGTCCAGCGCGTCGTCGTTCTCAAACGGCAGGTAACCCCATGCGCCCATCGTCGTCCCTCTCGATGTCAATTGTGTTGGCACCAATATGGCAGATCCGCACTCATCGCCGAGCAAGTAAGCATCCGAAACGTTCGGGCGTTTCACCCGCAACCTCGTCCCCCAAATCAGGGTCCCCTGGCTCTTGAAAGGAACTGTGGCGGGGACCAGTCTTTTCCCATGAACGGAGAATCATTGCCGCAGGGCGTCGTTCTGGTCCACGGCCTGTGGGGCGTTCCGGAAGACTGGACCTGGGTCAGGCGGGAGCTAGAACGCAGGCACCCGGACGTCCACGTGGAGGTACCGGACCTGCCCTCGCACCGTCTCCCGGACGCGGGGCTGCTGGCTGACGCAGTCGAAGTGCGCGAAGCAATCGCGGCAAGCCCGGCGCCGACAGTGGTCGTTGGCTGGTCCTATGGCACCGACGTCGTAGGTCTAGCCGCCCATAGCGTGCCGAACGTCGCCCGGCTCGTGTATGTTTCCTCGCCGCCCATCAAGGCCCAGCCGGATGAACGCGATGCCAGCTATGTAGACACGATGGAGCATATGCTCCGTGACGAGCACGGCCGGTTCGTCCTGGACGGCGACTGGTGGCTCAACGAGGACGACGCCGGCCGACGGCTTCCCGACGAAGTCCGCGAGAGTCTGAAGGAGCATCCCCGCCGGTACGCCACGAAGAAGACCCGCACCGATCCGGTCCCGGCCGAGGCCTGGACCGAGATCCCCACGACAGTGCTTCTCGGTGCCCGGGACAACCTGACGGGGGCAGATCAAAGAGCCTGGGCGCGGGAAGCGGTCGCCGATGTCCGGGACATCGACACTGATCACTTTGCCCTCTTCAACCTGCCGGAGCTGGTCGCGGAGGTCATCCTGGAACCGTTGCCTGGACCGGCCAAGTAGGCCAACCGTCCACAGGCCCCTGTCTGCGCTCAACTGCGGGCGGCTAGGCTGTGGCCATTCGCTTGAATGACTGAATACCTCAGATGGGGGACCGTTGGATTCAGCAAGAAAAACCGCGCTCACGGCGGGACTGTTCTACCTCGCTACCTTTGCCAGCTCCATTCCTGCCGTCTTCCTTCTGGGACCGGTGCTGAGCGATCCGAACTACGTCACCAGCACAGGCAATGACACCAGCGTGGTCTGGGGCTGCCTGCTCGACCTGGTCAACGCCGCAGCCTGCGTGGGCACCGCAGTGGCCCTGTTCCCGGTGGTTAGGCGGCAGAATGAGAGCCTCGCGCTGGGCTTCGTCACCTCGCGTATGTTCGAAGCCGCCGTTATCGCAATCGGCGTCGTCAGCCTCCTGGCAGTCGTGACCCTGAGGCAGACAGGAACTTCCGGAACAGACCACAGCTCACTGACCGCCGCCGCCCGGGCACTCGTGGACGTGCGGGACTGGACGTTCCTCATAGGACCCGGAATGGTCCCGGCCATCAATGCTCTGCTGCTGGGCTACCTGCTGTTCCGCTCCCGGCTCGTACCGCGCATCATCCCTGTGATGGGCCTCATCGGCGCCCCGCTACTGCTCATCTCGGCAATAACAACCATGTTCGGCATCAACGACCAGCTTTCCGTCCTGTCGGCGGTTGCTACCCTACCGATCTTCCTCTGGGAACTGTCACTGGGGCTCTACCTGACCTTCAAGGGATTCAAGCCGGCAGCTGTCCTCACCGGCCCTGATTCAAGGCCTACGCCCCCTGACCACCACTAGCCCTTACGGCTTTACTCCGGCGGGTGAAGAAGCGGGCCGGGTCGTCAGCGCCCAGGATGTCGTGGTGGAAGGCGATGGCGTCTTTTTACCCGGTGGACCGATACGGACGCTTAGCCGTGACGCCGGACGCCAGGAGGTTGGGGACGCCCGGCTATAAGCCAGGCCAGCCCACCGACCACGCTTCCGAGGACAAGGAGTAGCAACCAGGCGTCCCTGCTGAAAGTCCGCATGTCACGCTCGTCTGTCTGGCTGACTATGTCAGTCTGATCGGAGCCCACCAGGACGGCTTGATTGGTACCCACCTCAGCGACATGCCGAACCTGATGACGGCTTGATTGGTACCCACCTGTGAACGTAGACCCCATCCAATTGGGATCTACCACGGGAGGACCAGGATGGGGTCAAGAGTGGAGTTGTTCGCGGGAATTCGGAGAGACGCCAGGGTTGAGGAGCTGTCGATCCGAGAGCTTGCGCGCAGGTACCAGGTATCAAGGAAGACCGTCAGACGGGCTCTGACTTCACCGGTTCCACCGCCGCGCAAGACTCCGCAGAGAATCTCGCCCCGGCTTGAGCCCTTCAAGTCAGCGATAGATGCAATGTTGATTGAGGACACGACAGCACCGAGGAAGCAGCGCCACACCGCGAAAAGAATCCTTGCCCGGCTGATCGAGGAGCATGCAGCGCAGGATCTGTCCTATTCAACGGTGCGGGATTACGTCAGGGTGCGTCGGGCCCAGATCGATGTTGAAGCGGGCCGGCGGGTTGAAGTGTCTGTCCCGCAGGAACACGCACCAGGCGCCGAGGCCGAGGTTGATTTCGGTGAAGTCTGGGTCGTGTTGAACGGGGTGAAGACGAAATGCCACATGTTCGTGTTCCGATTGTCCCGATCCGGCAAGGCTATCCACCGGATCTATCCCACGCAGGCGCAAGAAGCTTTCCTTGAAGGGCATATCGAGGCGTTCAACGAGATCGGCGGCGTCCCAACGAAACACATCCGGTATGACAACCTGACCTCCGCTGTGACGGCCGTGGTGTTTGGGCAGGGACGGCAGCGGGTCGAGAACGAGAGGTGGGTCCTGTTCAAATCGACCTTCGTTTTTGACGCCTTTTACTGCCAGCCCGGAATCGCGGGGGCTCACGAGAAGGGCGGTGTTGAAGGTGAGGTTGGTTGGTTCCGACGGAACCGTCTCTCGCCCATGCCGGTGGTGGAGTCTCTGGATGAGCTCAACGACAGAATCCGAGTCTGGGAGGCACAGGACGAGCGGCGCAGGATCAGCCACAGGATACGAACGATCGGTGAAGACTTCAGCGCCGAGCAGCCTTTCCTGGCGCCTTTGCCGCTTGAAGGTTTCGACCCCGGGCTGGTCCTGACCCCCAGAGTTGACCGATCTTCGATGATCACAGTCCGGATGGTCAAATACTCCGTCCCGGCCCGGCTCATCGGTAGGAAAGTCCGCGTCTCACTCCGGGCTTCCGAAATCATCGTGTTCGACGGCAACACGGTCGTCGCCCGTCATGCCAGGCTCTCTGTCAAGGGCGGGCAGTCGGTCCAGCTCGATCACTATTTGGAGGTCCTCAGAACCAAACCTGGTGCCCTCCCCGGATCCACGGCCTTGGCCAGGGCGCGCGAGACTGGCGTGTTCACCTCGGCGCATGAGGCGTTCTGGGAAGCATCCCGCAGGGTCAACGGTGACGCGGACGGGACAAGGGAACTGATCGAGGTTCTGTTGCTGCACCGATCCATGGACGCGCTGGATATTCAGGCAGGGATCGCCGCGGCTCTCTCCGTTGGCGCGGTCAGTGGCGATGTCGTGGCTGTAGAGGCACGCAGGCACGCAGCCAGTGTCCTGGCTGAGACCGCAGGCGGGTCCGATTCAGACCGTCGTTCCGGTGCTCGCGACGAAGTGAAAGTGCAACGAGTTGTCAGTCTCACCCAACGCCGCCTCATGGACCCCGCTGCGGTCATTGCCGGCCTGCCTCAGGACAAACGTCCGCTCCCCACGGTCACCATCTATGACGAATTGCTGGCCAAACGCACTCCAACCCCGGCACCCGCAGGAACTGCCCCAAAGGAGAACATCTCATGACACCCACGGCCCCAGCTGCTTCAATCACCCCCGCTCTGCGGAGACGCCGTGGACTCACGGAACAGGCCGCCGTCGCGGCCGTCGACCAAGCCTGCCGGCGGCTGCGCTTACCTACCGTCCGGGCTGTCTTGGATGAGGCCCTTTCCGTAGCAGGGAAGGAACAGCTGAGCTATCAGGGATTTCTGGCCGAACTGTTGTTGGCAGAGTGTGATGACCGGGACAGGCGTTCGTCCGTCAGGCGGGTCAAGGCAGCTGGGTTCCCGAGGGATAAATGGCTTGGTGACTTCGATTTTGAAGCAAATTTCGAACATCAACCCGGCTACCATCCACACTCTGGCCAGTGGCGAATGGATCCGCAAAGGCGCACCCCTGTGCCTGATCGGGGATTCCGGGACCGGAAAATCCCACCTCCTCATCGGACTGGGCACCGCGGCCGCGGAGAAGGGCTTCAGGGTCAAATACACTCTCGCGACCCGGCTCGTGAATGAGCTCGTCGAAGCCGCAGACGAGAAGGTGCTGGCCAAAACCATCGCCCGCTACGGCCGTGTGGATCTGCTCTGCATCGATGAACTTGGCTACATGGAGCTGGATAAACGAGGCGCAGATCTACTCTTCCAAGTCCTTACCGAGAGAGAAGAGAAAGCATCCGTCGCGATCGCCTCCAATGAGTCCTTCTCCGGCTGGACGAAGACCTTCACCGATCCGCGCCTCTGTGCGGCCATTGTGGACCGCCTCACGTTCAATGGGACTATTATTGAAACCGGGACCGATTCCTATCGCCTTGCACATACCATTGCGCAACAATCTGCATGATGTCGCGAAGTTGACCGGGAGTGGGCGGCAAAGCCGGGCAGCCCATGTAAGGTTCATGCGCGGCTGAGGATCGGATTGGACGCTTAGCGCAGGGGCGCCGGGGTTATTCGCGACCCCGTTCCAAGCAAATGGGATAGGGCGGACCGTTACTTCCAACACCCCTTTACCCTGACTGTCTTACCGCGAAAAGAGAGAGCCTGCACCCCTAATCGGGGTGCAGGCTCTCTTTTGACCCAACGCCTTGGTTCTACCTGGGGCGGAAGGTCATTCTGGCGAGGAGACGGACGTCTTCGTAGGTGCTGCCCTCGACCCCGGTGTCTGCTGGATTGAGGCCAGAGCCGTCACCAGCAGAGCCGCCACGGCGAGGAGCACCATCTGCGATTGAGAGCCACCTATGTAGCTTCTGAGAAGAACGTTACCCACAAGGGCTTCACCCCCTGTAACCGTCGCACCAATGACATATGACACGGTCAGGAGCACAGCCGAAACCAGGGCCGCGACGAGTCTTCCCAGCCCAAACAAGCCGCCCAGGACCTGACGCAACAGTAGAACCGCTGTGAAGCTGATAACTACGATAACGAATTGGAGTTCCCACGGAAAACGCGGTGAAACACCGGCCGTCGGTCTTCCCATAAGGTCAGCCACGTAGCCCCCGAGACTGGCATCGATGAAGATGCCTACATAACCAACGACGGTGAGGGCGACCAAGCTAATCAAGCTGGACAGCAATGTTCGAATAGCCATTTGACTCCTATTCAGGGAATTTCACGAAAGAGAAAGTGTCCGCTGTGCCTTCGATGGGAAGCTCACTAACAGCCGGGAGCCCGTCATTGGGACGCTGAAGAACAAGCTGTCCGGATCCTTCCGAACGCACTTGGTGTAGCACTCCGGCCTCTCGGCGGGCAGCGACGGACGTCAGAGCACTGGTATCGACGTCTGCCGGCAACAAGTGAGCAACGACCTGCGAGGCTGGATCGGCGCCTGAGGCCATGGCCGTGAGCCCGCTGTGTACGAACTTTTCAACGGCAATACACGAAGCTGTACTCGCCTGCTCCGGGCCATTCGTTTGGACGATAAGGCAAACCTCACGGCCTGAATGATCCTGACCAGTCGAGTACGTTGCCTTGTCGTCGACCGCGATAACTCTGACAGAGGCTTTGTCCACGCGGCTGATGATTGGTTTGCCCAATTTGTCCGCAGCTGCGGAATCGGTTTGAACCTGCGCGGCGGCGAGAACAGGAACGAGATCCGTTCCGCTGATGCTTCGCTGCTCTCCGGCAAGCGCAGGGGAAACCCCGACGCCAATGCTGACAACCGCAACGGCGCCAACGGAAACGACTAACGCGGATGCTTTAGAAAAATTCATTTTTCCCCCAAAATTTTGAGTAGCTACTAACCAACATACTGATCACAAAGAAGCTGCGGGTTATGACGGGCTTCAGGGTAGGACGTGTTCCACCAGCACTTGCTTTCGCCATAGCGATACAGGGCATGGCTATAACTGGACCAAGCTTCGCCCTGAGCAGCGCCCGTACTGTATGCGTTGCCGTTGGCGTAGTTGTATGTGCCGCCGTAGGACCAGGACTGGAACCCCAATGGCGGCGTGTACCCGACGTGGGTACCCCCGCCGGACAGGTTGTCAATGAACCCGCTGCCACGAACCTGGTTCGCGTAGTTGAAATCAGCGTGGTAGCGGCGGGTGTAGGCCTGAGCCGCCGTTGAGGCCATGATGACGAATACCAGCGCGAGCAGCGCTGCTACTAATAGTGTGATTGGACGTGTGATTTTAGTCTTACTCGCCTCTATTACTAATGCCGAGTTATTCATAGAAACCCCCAAATCTAGCTTTTGCTTCGGACGTGGTGAGGCTAACACGAACTCGGATTCTCCGCTTGTCACGTTCTATTGCCGGCTAGTCTGTGTAATTGACTGGAATTCAAAGAAGAAGTATGCATTTCTGCGTTCGGAAGGCGGAAGGCGGAAGGCGGAAGGCGGAAGGCGGAAGGCGGAAGGCGGAAGGCGGAAGGGCCAAGCTGGATCATGCTCGACCTCGTCCGCTGGCGTGCTTGATGGATGGATCAAAGCCGTCCTCGCGGCCCAACTCGGTTGACACAATCAGTCGTCGCAGACCGTGGTTAGGCGTTGCACTGACCACTGAGGTGCCCTAAACGCTAAACAGCCTCGTCCCACTTCCTCAGAACTAGAAATCCCAGCGCGGAAGAGCGCTCCGCAGTCATGAAATCGAAACGTATCGGTCAATGCCTGTCACCGATCGCATTCAGGCGAGTAGCAGCATTAAGCCGCTGATGCCGACGTGCCTAATGATGGGCCGAGCATACAGATCGATCCATCCTGTCCCAAGTCCGCTCACATGTCTGCGCCAAACTTGGGCTTGCAGAACTGGCATCCGGAACATTGCCCTAGGCCCGCCCATTCAGGAGGTAGGCCGCGCGGAACATCGGGGGAACATGGCGGGGATAGCAAGTATCGGAGCTTGGCTGTTCACGACGCCCGGCCAAACTAGGTTTCCCAGTCCCTTGCAACTGCCGCGCCCCAGGTGGGTGCCAATCAAGCCGTCCTGGTGGGCTCCAATCAAGTTGACACAGTCAGTCTGGCTGAAATCGACGAGGCTGTACGCCCAGATGGCCAGGCACGGGATGAGGACCAGCCAAGGCAGCAACGCGTTGAGACTTGCCGTGCTCACAACACCAGTATGCGCCCGTTTTGCCCGGGCGGCGTGGAGGGCCAAACGGCGGATGCGCCGGGGCGTGTCAGGTGCGGCAGAACCCAGCGGATTTGATAACCCCGATGATCCGGTCAGCTGCACCTTCGGGGATGGCGCCGGCAGGGTTGCCGTCGCGGAAGAAGACACGCTCAACCTGCTCCCGCTTCGCACGCTCCGGCATGCCGCGGGCCATCGTCTTGCACAGCATCATGGCGTTGGGCAGCACCCGTGGTGTATCCAGGGCCGGGTCGATCGCGCGCAGTTCGCCGCGCAGGCTGTTCTCCTGGGCCGGGGTGATCACCACTGGCTTAGCCGCCGAGGGGCCTGGGCTGCTTGCCTCCGCCGCGCCCTGGGCGCAACCGGTCAGGCTGAGAGCCGCCAGGGTCAGCACCGCCGCGAGGGCTGTACTTCTTGTCATGGGGTTCCTCCGGGTGGGTCGTTGGCCGTTTTCCTGCTGGGCGCGCGGCGGCACATTCACAGGGATCATGCGTAGGCCTGGACTACGGAGCGTCTCTTCGGGCCACTGTGGCTAGACTGGGCCGGGTAAGGACGGATTGGGGGATCCGCAGCGGGTTCGCACCCGGTGTTCCGCTGGTCGGTCGCAGCCAGCGAACCAAGGATGCCCGTGACTTTCTTCCAGGATTACTCGATCCCTTCGCCGCCTCCCCGCCCAAGAGTGCCGCAGTTCACTCCGCCCCCTTGGGTCGCGCCTCCCCGGTACGAATTGCCGGCAATCGTTCCTGTGGGACGGTTTGTCTACCAGTCCCCCACCTTCGTACTGGCAATCGAGTCCGCAAAGGTCTCCTCCACCGGGTGCACCTTTGACGTGACATGGATGCTGCGCCGTACTGACCAGGAAGATCGGAAGTGGGCGGAGCTCAACGCCGTCTTCCACCGCCCGGCGCCCCAGGTGCGCGATGGCGGCCTCTCTGCCGATTCCGTACTTCTGTTCGGAGTTCAGTTCCCGGACCGCACGAAGGCCAGCAGCTCATCGCTTGCAATGTACGAGCCAAAATCATTGGACCAAGAACCTGACGGGCCGGTCTTCGAATACCGACCCAGGGGCGGCAACGGCGGCGAGGACGACATGTCCGCCAATGGTGCGCTGTGGCTGTGGCCACTGCCGCCGGCCGGGGACCTGCGCCTGGTCGCGCAGTGGACCGACATGGGCATGCCCGAATCCTCGATCACCCTCGACGGCGCCCAGCTCCGGGGGGCCGCTGCCGGCGCGCAGAAGTACTGGCCGGAAGAGAAACAGGGATGATGGCCCTCGACACCCTGGCCCTGGTCGTAGTCTTCGCGGCGGTCTTCTTCTACGTCCTCTACGGCGTCATCCGCGCCCCGTCCGTGACGGCATCTTTCAAGCCGACGAACGGCGGGAGAAGGCCTCGATTGGTGCCAGCGGGGACCGGACGTGAGCGCCCGCGGCTGGCTCGTGGCCGTCATCGGGACCGCCCTCATTGTCTTCGTACTGCCATACGTCCTGGCAGTCTTCGGGCTGTCCCCCAATGACCGAGACGCTGCTGCTTGTCGCCCTGCTCTGGGCCGGCAGTTGGGCCACCAGCCGCCGGTCTACCCGGAGGGACGCTTAGTAGTCCAGCGGACCTGGCCGGCGGTGGCTCATGGCACTTTGCGGGCTCGCCTTAGCCATAATTGCGGCTGCCAGGAGCGTGAATGCAGCAGCGAGGAGGACGTCGAACAGAATATCTGTGATGCCCACACCTGTGACAGCGGTGATGACTGCCGATACCAGGAAGTACGCCGCGATCATGATGCCGAGCGCGGATCCGATCCGGGCCCAATACGGAAGTGCTCTCTGGTGAACCACAATTCCCCCTTATGTAGTAAAGGGAGCCTAGCGGGGATCACTGCCGAAAACTAGGGCCTCGCCGCGTCAGGGCGCTGCGCCTGCACAAACAGGGGCTTGGGCCGGTCGGGAAGCGATTCACTCACGCCTCTTCGGCCTCCGTGCCCTCGTCCTGAAGCTCGCCAGCGGCGATCCGTTCGGCGGTGCGCCGGTACGCCTCGGCGATGTAGTCCTCAACGTCCTGCCGGCCGATGCGCCACATGGCGCGGCCACCCACCTGAAAGGCCCGAAGCTCGCCCGCCTTGATCAGGGCATGGATCTGGTTCGGCTTCACGTTGAGCTCGTCGGCCACCTGCGTTGGGGTCATGAAGCGAAGGGGCTTCTCGGGTACATCGGTCACCCGGCAATCCTATGCGTGGCAGGTCCTGTGCGGCCGTAGACTCGGCCTATGAGAACGGGGTGGGGGATCCTGGGAACTGGGCTATTGCTTGCGGCCACACTGGCCAATGCCGGCTGCGGCACCGCATGCTCGACCATGGGTTACGTCAGCGTCATCACCGTCAAACTTGAGGGGAATGCGGACGCAGTCGACGAAGTGCAGATGTGCAGCGATGAGGGATGCTCCCAGCGACTGCCGGACTACGGGCCTGCCGTACCCATGAAAACCGTGCAGCCAGGTGTTCCGGGGTCAGACACACCGACCCCGTTTATCCCCGCCACTCCCCCGGCCGCGTTCCTTGGCACGAGGACCGACATCGACACCTGGGCGTTCAGCATCTCCCAAGCTGGCCTGCCCGAGCACGTCACGGTCCGCGCACTCGGCGCAGACAAGGCCTTCCTGGCTGAGCAGCGGAACGATCTGGTATGGACCAGGGTTGGCGGGTCCGAACAGTGCGGTGGACCTGTGACTACTCCGCCGATCATCCTCAGAGTTTCCTGAGATGGCCTAGTACTCGATGGCCTTCCGGTCCATGGACTTCAGGGCCGCGAGCCGGGCTTCCACTTCGGTCTGCTCGCCGAGGTCTTCGAGGGTGGCGAACTGGGCGTCCAGGGAAGAGGCGGAGAGTTCCTGCTGGCCGCGGACGGTGGCTTCCTTCCGGCGGATGTTCTCCTCGTAGCGGCCGATCGCCGACGTCGGGTCTCCGGCGTCCAGGGCTTTGAGGGCGTCGTTGACCTGGGACTGGGTGGCGGCCACCCGGGCCCGGTTGACCAGCTCGTTGCGCTTGGCGGTCAGCTCACCGAGCTTGCCGCGCATCTGGTCCAGGCCCTGCTTGAGCTTGTCGACGACCTCGTTCTGGGTGGCAAGGGACGGCTCCAGTGCCTTGGCGGTGGACTCGGCGGTCATCTGCCGGCCGATGGCCACCTTGGCGAGGGCGTCGAACTTGTCGGCGTCGACGGGGTTGCCGGCGGCGCGGAATTCGTCGGCCTTCTTCGAGGCTGCGATGGCCTTGTTCCCCCAGGTGTTGGCCTCGGTCATGGTCCGGTTGTAGTCGTCCTCGGCCATTCGGAGGTTGCCGATGGTGGTGGCGACGGCTGCCTCGGCTTCGCGAATGTTTTCCGAGTAGTCGCGGACCATCTGGTCCAGCATCTTCTGCGGGTCCTCGGCGGAGTCGAGGAGGGCGTTCAGGTTGGCCTTGGCGAGCTGGGCAACGCGGGCGAAAATACTCTGCTTCACAGGTGTCTTTCTATCAGGAATGGGCTTCGGATCCCATGTGTACGGCACTGGTTGGGGCTTGAATCAGGTCTTATCCCCGCTGCCGGCGGCCGCGGGCCCAGATGACTTCGGTGACGCCGCCCAGGCCCAGCGGGAAGGACACGACGGCAGCCAGGTGACGTGTCAGGTGGTACGGGTCATCCAATGTCGCCCATCCCACGAGGACGCCCGGCAGGGCAACGCAGACGGTGACCCATACCGGGTTTCCCCGGACGTGCGACCACACCGCCGACACTAGGGACACTGTGCAGCCGGTTAAGACGTACCGGCTGCCGGCCCAGGACTCATTTTGCTCCGCCGGCGACGGCAGCCAGAGGTGCCAGCCCCCGCGCACAATCCCGTAGGCGATGAGGACCAGCGAAACGAGGACGAGCAAGACCCAGGCGGCAGTCTGCGCCCACCGGCGCCCGGCCCCAGTGCCGAGCATCCCCGTCTTCACCTATTTCGCAGCCAGGTCATTCCGGCGGAAGGTGCCGGCGATGGAGAGCTTGCGGCCGTATTCGATGGACCCGTACCGGAATAGGTGGACGGCGAGGCGGATGATGAGGGCCCCGACGACCAGGAGCTCGACGATGACGATGGTCGCTTCGACCGGATTGAGGGTGCCGAAGGCGTTGCGGAGCAGCGCGGTGACCGGGGCGGTGAGCGGGAAGTAGGTGAAGACCTGCACGATGAGGGCGCCGGGGTTGGAGATGACGAGGCTGAATGTGTAGAAGGGGATGAACATCATGGCCATCAAAGGCCCGAAGATGGTGCCGGCTTCCTTGGCGGTCGGCATGATCGCCCCTATCGCGACCAGGACGCCGGTGAAGACGGTGAACCCGCCCAGCAGCAGCAGGGCCCCGGTGATCATGGACCCGGGTTCGAAGACCAGGGAGGACAGGTTCAGATCCGGCAGGGCCAGGGAGTCGCGGAAGAACAGGTAAGCGAGCCCGACCGGGGCCAGGAACACCAGGATCTGGACGACCCCGACGGCGAACAGGGAGATGATCTTGCCCGTGATGAGCGTGGTCGGGTTCAGGGTGGTCAGGATCATCTCGGTGACTCGGTTCTCCTTCTCCTCCAGGGTGGAGTTCAGCATCTGGTTGGAGAGCAGAATCATGGAGATGTAGAAGACCACGAGGAACAGCATCGGCGGGATCACTCCCCCGATGCCGGCGGCGACCTGTCCGTCCTTGAACGTCTCCGAGTCGAATTTCACGGTCCCGGTCAGGGCCGCGGTCAACTGGGGTGAGCCGACCTGGTACTGGGCGGAGGCTGCCAGCAGCTGCTTGGCGACGGCCTCGTACTTGCCGTTCTCGAACATTCCCTTGTCGGCCCCGTAGACCTTCACCGGCTCATTAGTGGGGTCCGCCGGGTACAGGAAGAAGGCGTCCGATGCCCCGCTTTTGACTGCCTCGATGGCGGCCTCGGGGTTGTCGGTGTAGGTCCCGCCGGCGACCTTGGCGCCCGGGGCTTTGATGATTCCGGAGGCGTCGCTGTAGGTGAAGGCGAACCGGGCTTCCTTCTGGGCGTCCGCGCTGGCATGCGAGCTGGCATTGGAGGCGTAGACGAGGGCGAAGACGACGATCAGGAGGACCGGGATCGCCAGGGTCGCGATCGCGAAGCCGCGCTTCTTGATGGTCCTCACGAACTCGAAGGCGACCACGGTGCCAAGGTTGTGCCGTGCCAGTGCCATTACTGTGCCTCCGCCATTTCATGCTGTTCGCCGTAGACCTTGATGAAGATTTCATCCAGGGAAACCCGTGCCGGAGTGAAGGACCGGATGCCGGCCCCGGACTCCACGAGCTCGCGCAGGACCGCGGCCTCGCCCGCGCCGGCCCGGGGTGCCAACTCCGCCCGGCCGTCGCTGGCCGAGATGATCTCGTATAGGCCAGAGGCGGGCAGGACGCCGTCATAGGCGACCCGGTAGACGGTGCCGCCGAACTCTTCCTGGACCTCCTCGACCGTGCCGTAGGCGCGGGAGACGCCGTCCTTGAGCAGGATGATCCGGTCGCAGAGCCGTTCGACCTCCTCCATCTGGTGGGTGACCATGATGACGGTCGCCCCGGCCCGCTTGTGCTCTTCGATGATGTCCATCAGCAGCCGCCGGTTCACCGGGTCAAAGCCCTTGGTGGGCTCGTCCAGGATGAGCAGCTCCGGGTTGTTCATAATGGTGACCCCGAGCTGGACTTTCTGCTGCTGGCCGCCGGAGAGCTTGTCCAGCCGGATCTTGGCCTTCTCCGGGATCCCGACCCGCTCCAGGTAGGACTCCGACCAGGACCGGGCCGCGGACTTGGACAGGCCCTTGAGCCGGCCGAAGTAGACCATCACGTCCAGGACCTGTTCCTTCTTGTAGAGGCCTCGCTCTTCCGGAAGGTACCCGAGCCGTGCCCCGTCGCGGGGCTGGAAGAGATTCCCGCCGATGTGCAGGGTCCCGGCGGTGGGCTGGTAGATGCCCAGCAGCCCCCGCAGCGTCGTGGTCTTTCCCGACCCGTTGGACCCCAGGAACCCGAACGTCTCCCCCGCACGGACATCGAACGACAGATCCCGGATGACCGTGGTGTCCCCGAAGTCCATCCGGAAGTCCTGAATGTGCACAAGCGGCTCTGCCGCGTCCCCCAACGTCATGGTCTCAGCCTATCTCTGGCAGGTGGGTCCGTCCCCGTCAGGCATGCGTAGAGGAGGCCTCGGGCCAGTCTTGAGCGAAACTTGCAGGGAACGTGGGCTGGAATTCGGGAACCGGCCTTAGCGTTGGAGCACGCGCCCGTCTGTTTGGTCAGAACCTTGCCCTTGGGACAGGGCCGGCGGCACGCATCCTAGACCCGATGCTGCCCCGTGGCTTCTACATGTCTGGGGGAAATATGAGCTCAACCAGCGCCGACTACCGCGGCCAGATGCCTCGCCATAGCCGGGGTTTCCCAGAACCGGCCTACGCTCTGCTTGCTCCACTCCTGGTTGCGGCGTTGGCTGGCTGCGGAGGTCCGTCCAGCGCGTCAGACCCTGCCCCGACGCCGTCTCCCGCGACTTCGCCTGCCCATGTCGAGCCCGAAATCCATAAGGCTGCCTTCTCATGTGGCCTCAACAGCAGCCCATATGCAACCACCGGCGATGCCGGCTACACCATTACCCTCGAGGGCGCACCGAAAGGCGGCTACAGCGGTCTCAGCATTGGAAAGATAGCCTGCGTTCTCAATGAGCTATCGGTTCCAGACAGTGTGGTGAGCCAGATGGATGGGACTCGAGCCTTGGATGGCACGCAGAAGGCGTCCTGGGGAAAATACTCGGCTACCTGGACATACCATCCCGACAACGGACTTCGGATAATCCTGACAGAGTCAAAGTAGGCAGGCCCTGCATGCGGTATGCCCAGACGGCGTTCCGCTATAGGAACCTCGACCGGGCCAATAAGGGCCTCCAGGGCCAACCAGCGATACCGTTACGTTCAAATCGAGCTTGTTGAGAGGTGGGTTGGAAACCGACCCGGGCGGCAACGGAGGCATTTCCCGTCTGGATGCCCCCAGTCGCTGGCCCAACGATGTCCCCGTACTGCCCTTGCCCAAATCGGTGCAGCACCGTCTGGTGGAGCCCAGACCGGGCACTCATCGGGAAGCGCAAGTCGGCGCCGAGGGTGTCGTCCTGAGACAACCAAGCTCATCCCACGCCGTGGCCGGCTCCGTTTACACCGCTTCCTCCAAGTGGAATTCAACCCGGTACTTCATGAACCGGATGTTCCGTGTCACAGACAGGGCCCGGCGGATCTTGTTGTCGTCTTCTTGGGCGATGATGACACCCTCGACGGTCTGACCGGGTTCGAGTAGTTCGTGCTTGACGTAGCCCATGTAGCGTTGGATCTGACCGACCACGGCGTCACTGGCCCGACCCCGTTTCAGCTCAACCACCAGGAGCTTCCTCCCGTCCTTGCTGATCGCAAGGATGTCCATAGGGCCGGTGTCGGTCAGGTACTGCTGGCCGGTCTGCTCCCCGTCAGAGTAGATGTCGAACTCCCGGCCAAGCGACGTGCTGGCCCAGTTGTGGACCAAAAACTCCTCCAGCTGCTTCTCCAGCTGAAAAGCTAACTGCTCCTGAATCTCCGAGGTGATGGCCGGGGCCGCCGGCTGCACCAGCTGTTCTCCACCCTGCGTCAGGGTGGCCAGCTCCACGGCGTGGGGCGACAGGTCAAGGAGCGTTGCAGGGTACTTCAAGGATGCGGCCAGTGCTTCGCTCACCTCGTCCCGGCTAAATGATCCTGCCCAGTTGACGCGGCGCCGGTGTGGGACGCCGGTTCCGGGATGATATTCGTACCCGCCTGCTATGGTGCCGTAATAACAGTCGGTGCCTCCGGTCTTCGGCGATGCCACAATGAGATCGCCCTCGGTGATCACTTCAGCGGCGCGCCAGAGGCTATTGACGCCCTGGCTGATGGCAATCTTCGCGGCGCCCGGGTTAGTCTCCCGAAAGAGGTCGGATACTGGCGGCCGAAAGCCCTCGAGTCCCCTGCCGAGATGCGGGGTGAGGTCGTGGTCTCCAATGAAATCCACCCCCATGTACCCGGCATCGATCATCTCCCGGGCGTACGAACCGCCCGCACCCTGCCGCACCATCCATGCTGCTGTCATTGCTCTCCGATCTATGGGCCCACAGGCGGGCCGCAATTGAAGGTATCAGGGAGCATGCGGCGGCACACCGGCGGCCCAACGTTCAGCAGGTAACGAAGGCAGGACTCGCGGTCCTGCTCTTCTAAACGTTTTACGCAGGCACAGATTAGCCTTGGACTCTGCGCCGAGGAAGAGCCTCTACCAGCGGGGTAAGGAAAGCTATTCTGGTGCGGCCGTCAAGAAGGTGCGGATCACGATCAGCTTGTGCCCCTCGGGCACGGCAGCTTCTAGAGCCTTCTTCGTAGTTACCGCCTTGCACGGTCGCACGAGGACTGACACTAGCGGCTTCGATGAACGGAGGGGAGAATGACGTATGCCCTGTCGCCGAGCTCCTGAAGAGGTTCCGGTTGCACTCGGTGACAAGCCGAATCAAGAGGAACCAGATTCTTTGTCACACGTTCACGCGGCCGCAGTGGATCCGGCTGACTTGGCAATTTGGATCGCGGCCGCTGAGCTGAGAGTCGTTACCGACCGTCGGCTGGGCAAGATTACCCCGAGCTGGGTAGAGCTGCTCGCGCGTACAAAAATTTGAAGTTGTGCGTTCGCCTGTGCGGCCCCCCGGCCAGGGTCGACAGCCGCGGACCACCCCGGCGGACCAGACGCAACCCACCACGGACCACCCCGACGGACCGGACGCGGACCACTTCCGGGGACAAGACGCGGACCGTTCCCGCAATCCGTCCCTCGTGGATCGTCCGCGGACCAGTCCAAGCGCCAGGACCAGGGCTAAACCGAGAACGTTCGTGAGCTTGTCAGCGGACCAGACCTGACCCGACGTGCCTGTACCAGCAGCGTGCGGACATACTTGGTCCGTCGACCAAGCTGTTTATATCTTGGCGCCCCCAAAGTCACTGTCCGGGAGCGCCATGAGGATGTAGGCAACCGAGACTCACAGAACCCAGACATCGGTTGCCAGTGCATGGCCGTTACCCGGCCCGATTACCCGGTGCCGCGGCTCGGTCTAATTCACAGCCGGGCCCGCTCACTACACGGGCTGGTGTTCGAAGCCGCGAAGTGGACCCTCCCATGTGACACGCAGAGCACGTCAGGCCGCAACTGGCCGTTGCCACCGATTTCGGGGACGTGAGTGCACCAGAATGCACGGTTGCTGGCGCTGTTAGCGAAGCCGTCTCTTGTACAGCAGAGGGGGTAATTGTTGGTGGTCCACGTTGGCTGATCCCTCTGGACCGGGTGGTCCACGGCAGTGGTCCGTAGTTTGGTCCAAGTGGTCCGTGCAGTGGTCCACACCTTCGGATGTGTGCCTAGACACGCCACCGAGACGATGGTTCAGCTGGCCGTCGCTCCCCCGGTTGGCTTCGGGTCGCAGGGTCGGATGCGGGCGCTGCCCCGGTTGGTCCAGGAACAAGGTGGACCAGAAATCGTGGACCAGTTTGGGGCAGTTTCCGGACCAACTGCGGGGCAGCGGGGTCCAGCGGGCGGACCGGTGCTTGGACCACTGTGGACCACCCCGGACCAAGGCTGAGGTGAAAACCCGAACCCATTCTGGAACTGGCCGAGCCGAAGCTCTCGCAGCGCGCAGTCGCGTAGCAGCCGCGGACCTCCAAGACGACGCTGGCGCCCGTCCTCGGCGACCACGGGGAGCCCTGAGCTGTCTCAAAACATAGGGTGTTCCACCCGCCCCCAGGGCTCCCACACACATCCGCTTCGGGGTGGGCCGTAGTAACCCGCCGCAACCTTTTGGCGACGCCCTTCCGACACTGTTCCACCCGCACCCAGGGGCTCCAACACACATCCGCTTCGGGGTGGGCCATAGTAACCGCCGCAGCCTTTTGGCGACGCCCTTCCGACACTGTTCCACCCGCACCCAGGGGCTCCAACACACATCCGCTTCGGGGTGGGCCATAGTAACCGCCGCAGCCTTTTGGCGACGCCCTTCCGACACTGTTCCACCCGCACCCAGGGGCTCCCACACACATCCGCTTCGGGGTGGGCCGTAGTAACCGCCGCAACCTTTTGGCGACGCCCTTCCGACACTGTTCCACCCGCACCCAGGGGCTCCCACACACATCCGCTTCGGGGTGGGCCGTAGTAACCGCCGCAACCTTTTGGCGACGCCCTTCCGACACTGTTCCACCCGCACCCAGGGGCTCCCACGCACATCCGCTTCGGGGTGGGCCGTAGTAACCGCCGCAGCCTTTTGGCGACGCCCTTCCGACACTGTTCCACCCGCACCCAGGGGCTCCCACGCACATCCGCTTCGGGGTGGGCCGTAGTAACCGCCGCAGCCTTTTGGCGACGCCCTTCCGACACTGTTCCACCCGCACCCAGGGGCTCCCACGCACATCCGCTTCGGGGTGGGCCGTAGTAACCGCCGCAGCCTTTTGGCGACGCCCTTCCGACACTGTTCCACCCGCACCCAAGGCTCCCACACACATCCGCTTCGGGGTAGGTCCTGCTTCGCATCATCCTCCCGCCAGTGCGAGATCAGCCACCCGCTCCGGATAACCATCTCGCTGACCATTTCGTGGTTTTTTGGATCTCTATGGAATTATCAAACAGCTCACCAACGAGAATCTCGTGGCGTACTACCGTCTATGCACGAACTCCGGCCACGGCTGTCCGCCGCGAGTACGAACCCATTTTGGCGCGACTCGCAACACGTTCAGGCAAGTGGTTCTGGTGGGTGCATTGAACGCTGCGGCGCGTGGAGTGAGCTCATGCCCAGTAGTGTGCGGCCGCTCTCCAATTGGCGCAGCGCCGGGAGGATCTTTTCGGAATGGCCTTCAAAGACCACCACGGAACGCGGTACGCCAGAGCTCATGGATGTGGAAATCGGTCCACGAAAGTTCTGCTAGGTCGGTGCCGAGCCGGAAGACTCCGCCGCAGCCCGGACATCTTACGGTGAACAGTTGAAATTTAGCCGTCCATGCCAGGTCGAGCCAAACCGACCGGGACCGACCGAGACCGACCGAGACCGACCGGGTGGTCGGTCTAAATTCCGATGCAAAAAGCCCGTGAATAAAGGGAAGTAGGCCCCATCTATCTATCTATACCTACTTACCTACCTTAAAACACACACACATACAGGGCCTCACAGTGATGATGTTTTCTGACTCTGGAATCATTAACATCACTGCTCTCTCATGGAGATGTTGTTCCCCGGTCGGTCTGGTCGGTTTACCCCCTCTCGAGGACCCAAAAACCCCTAGAATCCGCGTCAAAACGGGGTATAAATTAGACCGACCGGGGGTCGGTTTGCGGCCGGTACGCGGTGGGTTTTGGCCCAAAAAGGGTGGGTTTTCGGTCTGAGGGGCCTGTTTCGGCGTTCGCTAGGCTCGATCCCCGAGGGACGAAAAGGCCCGCCTCCTCGTCCAGAAACAGGGCTGCGGGCCGGTCGGTCTAAACCGTCAGCCCATCGCGCAGCTCTCCTCCAGCATCGTGTGGGCGTTGATCCACCTGTCCCGTAGGCGTCGGCGCCGCAGGCTTAGATGCGTTCAGATGGGCCACAACAAGGTGCCGCCACGTTCCAAGCAACTGCTGGCCATGTACCGCTGCCAGTTTGCACTTTCATGGCTCTGAATTCCGACGGGCCCCGCCCTGATCCTGCTGACCCGGAAGATGGAACCTTTAACCGGTTTTGGTCCAGCTGCCGCAACCACGGCTTACAAAGCCTTCGCCGGACTTGACCGCGACGACGGGGCTTTGGGGCGCGAACGTGATGAAGTCATTGTCGATCGTCGCGCCTTGGGCGGTCGTCCGCTCCCAGTAGCAGTTATGCACACCGTTGGCCCCGCTCGGGATGCTGAGCTGGTAGCTGCCTGCGGCGATGTCCTTGCCAACAACGTAGGTTCCGTCCACCATGGACGTTTTCGGTGCTGGAGGTACTCCGCCTGCGACCCTGACCAGCTCGGCGGCGAACGGGGCATCTGGGCACATGGCAGCGGCTGCATTGGCTTCGGCCCTGACCTTCGGTCCGCCCGACGGGTATTCGCCGTACTTGGTGTCCCACCCCTCCTTGGGCGGCAGCGCGCACAGCATCAGGACGTTCCCGAACGCGCCGGAGGGTACGCTGATGTCCCCGCCATCGGCACCGATCTGCTGAACGATGGCGGCTTCATCGGGTTCAAGGGCGAAGCGGTCCCGGTACCAGGTTCCACCAACCCGGAGGTCACAGGACCTGAACTTCGAGAACGAGGGGGCTGCCCAAATCTGCTGAGGAGAGTTGAACAACTGGTTGTCGGACGCACCGATGGCGCTTCCCGTCGTGGAGCATCTGAAGTCGTAGCGCAGGGCGCGTTTCCTCGCAGCTTCCTTCGCGTCAGCAGCGGCCGTCGATTGCGCTTGGGTGCCGTCGATCTTGAGGGTCACCTTCCCGCCGGACTGAACCTGCTCGCCGGCGGCTGGGTCAGACCCGAGGACCTTGGACGTATCGAGGGGAATGCCGGTGAACTTCACCCCGTCACTGCCGACCGCCTCATACACGATCCCGGCACCGACCAGGATGTTCCGCACATCGGGGAAAGACTTACCGGCAACCTCAGGCACGGTCTTCGATGGCGCCGAGGTCGTTGCAGTGGTCGAGGGTGGAGCACTCGGGGACACCCCGCATCCGGTCAGAACAAGCCCGGCGGCAATGACAGCCGTCATCAGAATTTTCAAACCCACATCATCCCCCAAGTGCACACCCCAATTTGGGGCCATCATATGTGCCCTAGACCTCCAGCGTGCGGAAGCTCTCGCCCAAAGGCACATTTGACGGGAAACGAGGAACACCATGGGCTACACGCACTACTTCGCCGGCCTGCGGGCCACACCCGAGGTGATCGACGATGCGCGCCGCATCATCGCGGCCAGTCCGGTCACGATCTGTGGGCCGCAGGGCCGGGGGCTTCCGGTCATGAACGAGGCCGAGGGCATCCGGCTGAACGGCTTCGGGGCCGCCGGCGAGGCGTACGAGACGTTCCACCTGCGAGGTACCGAGGAGCCGAAGCACCCGGGAACGGCCTGGTTCTGCAAGACCGAGAACCGGCCATACGACGAGGTGGTTACCGCCATCCTGATCGCCGCTGCCTTCAGGTCTCCGGAAGTCGCGCCCGGCATGACAAGCGACGGTGAGTGGGACAACTGGTCGGCCGGCGTCGCCCTCTACGAGTCAGCTGTCGGCCCCCTCACTGAGGACGAGAAGCTGGCGTTGGAGCTCGACGTTGAAAGCAAGCGGCCGGAGCAATGACAGGCCTGGGCTTGCGGGGAAAACTAGCCCCGGCACTCCACGCGCTGACGGAGCCCGACCGGACATCACCCTCGAGGAGTTCATCGCCCGCCACACAGACGGATAAAACCCGCCGGTCAGGGGGTCGGACCTTCGACCCCTCCTTGGTCGTTGATGAAGACCTGGACCGCGACCACGTGTGCCTCGGTCAGGCCCTCGTCAGGGTTCGGCTTTTCCAGCAGGACCGGCCGGCTGTAGTTGTGGGCCCACTCGTGCACGTCCGGGCCGAGCACGTCATCGATCCACACGACTGCGTCCCAGTCCGCCTCGCCGTCGGCGTCCATCCGTTCCAGCCACCGCGCCACCGACCGGAGCTTCGGCGTCGGCTGGTCATCGTCGCCGGGCTTGGGCGTAATCGTCACCCGCAGCGGTTCCTCCTCCAGCTGCACGCGCGCTTCCAACGCGGCCACCACCTCCGGCGTCGCCGTCGAAGCCCACGCGATCCGGCCCTTGGTCGCCAGCCGCCGGACCAACGCAGCTTTCGCATCCGCAGCTCCACGTCCGAGGCGTCGCCCTCGCCCTTGATGACTTTGGGGTTCAGCACACCGTCGATGTCGAGAAGGATGATCGGCTTCATGACGTGACACTAGTCCGTCCGCCCGGCCCGGCGATAGCCGCCACCCCGTCCGCCTGTCTGCTCCGCTGGCTGGCTCCCCGGCCGCGAAGCGGACGGCGGGCGATAGCCCCAGTCGGTCTGCGGTTGAGTGCGGGACTTGCCGGTGCTGGGTTGGATGTCGCCATATTTAAGAGGGGTTCAGGAGCTTCGCGCCTTCGCCCAACCCGTGAAGTTTCCCGGCTCGTTCTCCTTCTCGTCCGTCACACTGTCCGCTTTCTTCTCGTTGAACTCTTGGCCGCTGCGCGGCCTGGCTGTTCGTCGGCGCGGTACGCCGGGCGGCGCGAGGACCTGGGCGCTGCGCGCCCGGGTCCGTTGCGGGGCCCGCCCGCCTGTGCCGGCGTCGCTGCGCTCCTTGGGGCACCGGCTGGCTGTCTTCGCTGGATGGCCTGGCCTTCCCTGCGGGGCTGAGGCGGCTGCGCCGCCCGTTGCGTGCCACTCTTCGAAGGCTTCTCGTTTTCCCCGTGGGCTTCTGGCTGGCTGGAAGGCGCTTCGCGCCAGGGAGTTGGCCCTCAAGATCTGCGGATCGTGGTCCGTTGCGCTGCACTCTGCGGTGGCTTTGCGTGGTTCTTGGCCCGGCTGCCGCCGGGCCGCTTCCTTCCCGTCGGCCTGTTCATTGTCGGTCCGTTGTCCTCGCTGCTTCGCAGCGGGGCTTCACGGGGATGGCCTTCCTTCAAGGACGAGGGCTTCGCCCTTGAAGACGGACTTCGTCCGTCGGGGCCCCGGTCCGTTGGCGATGCGGATCGTCCACCGATTCGTGGCACGCCGAGATGACTGAGAGGTTCCCCTCGCTGCTGGCGCAGCGTGTCCCACGTTCCGGTGACTCTGCGCCGAGCGCATCGGTGACCCACACCTTCCCGGGGCGAAGCCCCTTCCACCACCAGGGCTCCGCAGGACGAGGGCATGACCGGTCCACGACGTGCCTGCGCGCAGCGCCATCCAACCGGCTCACGGTCAGCCGAGGCTGGGGACAAAAGTGAAGACGCTCACCACCGCCCACTTCCTCCTCAAAGAGTTATCCACTGAGACATCCCTCCGTCGTTGAGAATATCGACCCGACCCTGAATAGTCCGTGCACAAGCTGATTGTCGCGCAGCACCAACCGCCGGAGGGTCTATATGATGATCGAGCGGCGGCTACGTACCGCTGAAAGATCTATTTGGGGGAATCTTGAGAGCACCACTTGTTTCCGCGCTGCTGATCGCATCCACACTGTTGGTCACAGGATGCGGCGGACCGGGCAGTCCGGCTGCGGCAGAACCGTCCGCGACACTCACGAAGCCTGCTGGCGACACCGTGAAGAAGGTCTCCCTGGACGATACCTGCATGGAGCTGTTCGGTTACACCAGCCTGGCAACAGACGCGATAACGTTCCTCGCAAACGTCTCGTCCCTGAACGCTGACACCGCGAAGCAGGCGGACTCCTTGGACGCCAAGCTCGGGGATGTAGAAGCTAAGGCTCAGTCGGAACTGGCCGAACCCCTCCAGGATTTCCGGTTGGTCTTCCAGGACTTCTCCCAGGCGTGGGCAAACCGCGGCACCTGGGAGCTGGACACTGCATCCATTCAGGCCGCCAAGGACGAGATTTCCGCCGTCTGCAATCCGCGGATTGATGCCCTGGCTTCGCCGGCCCCGGCGACACCGACGGCTGCTCCCGCCTTGACGGCCGAAGAAAAGTTAGTAGCTAGCGTGCGAGCTGCGCACCCTTCAATGAAGTCCACCGACGACGCCAACATGGTCAGCGTTGCGAAAAACTTCTGCACAATTTACGACACCGCCACGGCCAACGGCAAGGCCGGCCAAGCGCCCTCGACCGTAAAGGCGCTGATCACCGCGGCCGCCGGGATCACGTATACGCTCCCGGAGTTGCAGACGATCCACAAGAAAGGCGTAGAGGTTTTCTGCCCGCAGCACACCGACAAGCTAAGCTGACGCGTTCCTCAATACCAGTACCCATCTGGGCATGAGCACATAACCCGACAGCTCTAGGGGATTCCCGCCGCCGGACAGTTCGCCACCGCATGCCATGCCGAGGCGGCCTTGGCAGTGGATCGCGTCCTCTTGTCGGTGAGCTGCAGGATTTCGTTGCCCTCCTCGTCATGCCAACGTGTACATGCCGCCGGTCGACCAGGACCGGCTTGACGCACCAGTCCCCTCCCCCACCGCTGACCGGATGCGCTACACGGCGCTTAGAGCTATCCGGACCTCTCACTGCTCAGCTGACGACACTCACCGCGCAGGATAGGGCCGTGGCCCGAGTCCGAGAAGAGGAGGGCTCCTATCCAGCCAAACCAAGCGTGGGAGGGGCCTGAAGCGGAGGCGTGGGTTCCAACCCCCGCTTCCCGTGATTTGCGGGTCTTGTGTTGCCAAGACGTTGATTGGGGATCGCGGTTATCCCTGGCCTGAGGTTTCTCGGCGTCCGGGGCAACTGCGGTCTGACCCTTGAGTTGCCACCTACGCATGGTGATGAGTGCTGGGACTGAGGTGGGTGCCTAACTTCGAGTCCAGCATCCCCGCCTAACCGATCGCCCAGGGCTACGCCCGCCCCGTCACCGCAGGAGCTGCACCATCGCCACGCTGACCCCACGCCGCGCCGCGGCCGACGCAGTCCATGCTTCCCTCGTCCCCTCCGCCTGCCCCGACGACGAGCTGGCCACCCACTCCCGCCGCGACCCGTACTGGGACCGGCTGTGGGCGCCCGGCTCTCAAGCCACATGGTCCAACCGCCCCCTGCTCCAACAGCGCAAGATGGCCAAGCCGTCATCGGTGAACGCCCGCTATGTCATGGACGAGGAAGAGGCCATGCGCCTGCTCACCATCAATCAGGGCCGGCGCGAACGCCTCGCGGCGTGGGGCGTCATTGATTCCTGGCGGACCGTCTCCGCCGAACAGCTGGCGGCGATCACCGGCAGCCGACTGTTCCTGAACTCGGCGTCCTCCAATCTCGCCGCTTCCATCTCCCTGCACCTGCTCGACGTCGGCACCTACTCAGCGCCCGGCGTCTCGGAAGCCGCTCTGGACCGCAACTGCCTGTACCGTCCGTCGAACTCGGAAGCGTTCGACAAGCTCATTGCACCGGAGCTGACGTGGCCCGAGTGGATCTCCGTCACCGGCGGCTACCCGTGGTCAGGCGGCGGACAGTACGACCGGCACAACGTGCTCTCCACCGAGCTGGCTCTCCGCGCCGCAGAATACCTGCCCATCGGCGCAGTCCTGGGCGAAAAGTTCTCCACCGTCGACCTGCTCGCCGGCACCGGTCTGGGCAAAAAGGTGAAGAACCCCGACAACCGCCGGGCCGACGGCATCATCGTCCGTACCGACGGCATGCGCGTCGCCTTCGAGCTCACCGCGACCACGTCCAAGTCCCTAGAGAACAAGGTCCGCCGCTGGGCACAGCTGATCAGCGAACGTCCCCTGGAAACCTCCGGGCTCACCATCCTCTTCATCGCCGCGCCCCACCCGGACCGTCCCAAGGGCCGCGCCGGCGACCCCCGCCACGAGATCTACCGCCGGGTCGGCGCAGTGCTGAGGGAATTTCCCGGCACCGGCACCGACTCCCCCGCTGCGCGCATCGGCATCGCTGCCTGGGATGAATGGTTCCCGGCACGGCACGAGCTCTCCGAGGACTTTTTCTCCCTCTCCGCCGACTTCGCCCTCAACAGCGTCCACGGCCCGGGCAAATGGGTGAAGCGCAGCCTGCTTGACGAGTACCCTTTCGCCGCCTGGGAAACGTTCGAGGCCACCGCAGTTGTGGAGCATGCCCCGCTGCTGGCGGCCACCCCGCACTGGATGCGCACCGGCGACCGGACCCACCTCATCGGCTCACCCATGGACCGCTACGGACAGACAGCTCCGGTCCCGGTGCCCGTGCGGCCAGAACTCTCCCGCGGCCGCCCCCTCGGACAAGGAACTGGCACCGCAGGCGACGCGAAGCTCCCGTCCAGACTGAGGCTGTAATCTCCACTCGATACCGGGCTTGGTTCGCATGTGGATGGTATAGACCACAACTTCTGAGGACATGAATGAGCACGAACAATTGAGCATCTAGTCCCGCAACAGGACAGTCGAACCATACTAGGATCGCCCCAGACCATCCCGACACCGGGACCTTCAGCAACGGACGGGTCGAACCCCTCGTCACCGGCGCAGAGGCGCTGCTCGGCCGCCGGGACGCTACAGTACCTGTGTGAAGACCGCCCTCATCGCCGTAGCTGCCGCAGCCTTTGCAACAGTGGCCGGGGCTTCGCTCCACATCGCCCGCACCCTGACTACCCCGGCCGGTGAACGCCCGGAGCGAGTCCGCATCCTGGCGGCCGAGCCCGGCACCGTCACCCTTGCCGCCGACACCGACACCCTGGCCCCGGGCATCTTCAGCCTCTACTGGGGCAACCGAGCCGGACACGCCCGCATCGGGCCCATCCTCGCTCACGACCCGCGAGCCGGCACGGTCATACGCTGCGCTGAGCAGGTCTACGCCGGCCAGCTTGAACCCGGCACCTCCGGCTACTGGTCCGGATACGCCTACCCCTCCCCTGACGCGGTCGGACTGGCCGCCAACGACATCACCCTGCCGGGCCCGGCCCCCGCCTGGATGATCCCCGGGCGAGACGCAGACAGATGGGTCATCCACATCCACGGGCTCGGCGGCCGCCGGGCGATTGGTGTCAGGAACGCCCCTTTCTTTGACCGGCTCGGCTTCACCCAACTGCTGATCTCCTACCGCGGGGACGGTGACGCTCCAGCCACCACTGACGGCAAGCACCACCTCGGGCACACCGAGCTGGACGACGTCGAAACTCGCCACCAGCGCCGCCTACGCCGCCAAGTACCCCCAACCAGGTGCGGCTTGCACGATTCCCGGCTGGCCGGCACACCCAGGAATGGAACACCGACCCGCGGCTCTGGGAGGACTGGCTGGCTGGGCTGCCATAGCCCTCGTGCTCAGCTGACTATTGAACGGGCTGTGCCACTTCTTCTTCAAAAGCACCCTTCGGCGCCACCGTTACACGCGTGAATGCAGCAGGGAGGTCAACATCTTTTGACGCCAGGACAAACGTTGCCCGTTCGGCAATCTGGGCCCCATTGATATGCGCGTTATACAGGTCGACGGATTCCTTCTCCAGGGCGTTACCCGTCGCCGCATCGAGGATTTGCCCGTTCAGGCCCCTGTAGTTACCGTCTGCCCCGTACTTCGGTGACCATTGGTCGATGAAGGTGTCCACACCGATAAACGTGTACTTTCGGCCAGCCTGATCGAAGGCGGACACGCTGTACATGTTGATGAAGTCTGTCCCCAGGCGGTTGTCCACGTCGGCTACGAGGTAGGACACCGCGGCCGCGCCGGTCTTCACCCGGAATGCTTCCACGGCGGCGACTTCCTTGTCCGTAGCCGGAGTCGGCAGGGTGAACGCGATCTGCGCCCCGGACTTCGTCGTCAGCTTGAACTTACCGGCTGGCAAGAGCGACGGCTGGTTCGTCGTTGTGGCTGCTGCAGAGGAACTCTGGACTCCGGCCGTGGGTGAATTCTGGGCAGGAGGGCTTGATGAGCATCCGGCAAGCGCCAGGAGCACAAGTGCACACGATAGCTGCCGTTTCATGGTCCACCCCTGGTACTGATCGAGGACTCGTAAAATATTCTTCCACTCCGCTGCTCACGCCTCCAAAGGGCCGCAAGTCCCAAGGGCTTGTACCCTCGCAACCTTCCCTGAGCCGCACCTACGAAGGGCATGAGCACCCACACCGCACGCCAGCCCAAGGGAGTCCCGGTGGTGCACGCGAAAGGGCAGAATCCACGGCAGTCTGGATCCGCAGGAGGAAGCGATCGCGGCCGGGTCTAGGCGGAATGGCCTCCGCCTCCGCCCGGTGATTGCTCCAGGGGGCTCCGTTGGTCCACCCGCGTCCCGGGCCTAACAGTGACTGCAAATCGGCGGACGAGGTTCGCTGGCAGCAATGACTAGATTAACTGGTCGAGCTTCGTCCAGAAGGCTTCCCGGAGCGCCCGACGGACGCCCTGCAGGTCGGTCTTGTACTCACCGATCCGCTGGGCGCAGTCCTTCAGCAGGACCCTGTCGATCTCCACGGGGAGGATGGGCCGGTCGGCCAGGAGATCATTCAGTTCGCCCTGGGTGATGGTGCCGTACCAGCTGGTGGCCACGCTCTCGCCGACCTCGTAGGCGACATCCATAGGGCTGTCCTCGGCCGGCAGGATGGACGGGCCTGTGCCGCCGGAGCTGTAGACCAGATGGGCTTCCGAGCGGTGCGGCCGCGGCGTGGGAAGGACCAGGCGTTCCCGGGACGGCGGCCCCGGCCTGGCCGCCAGATCGGACGGGCGTGGGCCGGGAGCTGGAGATGGTGCAGGTGGTACGGGTGCCGGAGCAGGTGGCTGCCGCAGGGCGGTCAGGTCGGGAGTGGGCCGCGGCTCGTCGGCGACCGTCTTGGTGAAGCAGGCCTCAATCAGCTCGGTGGGCAGCGTGATGATGCTGTCCACGCGCAGCGCCAGGTGCTCGGCCACAGAGGTGACGCCGAGGCGGTGGTTGGGATTGTCCAGCCCGACAAGGACAACCTTCATGCCCAGGTCCTGGGCTTCCTCCACGGCTTCGGCCAGGTCGTCATCCCCGGACATCAGGAACGCCACCGACGCGGCCCGGTTGCGGGCGACACCGACCAGATCCAGGCCGAGCTTGAGGTCCACGCCCTTCTGCTCCCCGTTGAAGGAGATCCGGCCCAGGCGGACCTTCACGTCCGGCAGCAAGCCGATCCGCTTGTGCTCGTCGGTGAACAGGGCGTCCTTGGAGGCGTCGTACCAGTAGACCCGCAGGACATCGAGGCCTGAGTGCTCCGCGGTGCGCTTCAGGATGCCCTGGACGAGCTTCTCGTAGTCGACACGGAACGCCGAGCGCAGGGAGGTTCCGGCGACGTGGGTGCCGCCGACCGCGATGAGGAAGCCGGCATCAACAAAAATCGCACTCTGGGTCATGGGTCCACCGTAGTGAAACACTTCAACCCTTGATACAAGCCATCAACGTTTGACTCCCGTGTCGAACCGACAATAGCCTCCCCCAAGGCCGGCTGCGAAAAAACACCCAGCCGCTCAGCGCTCGATAGTTCTTATCCACTGCGCCGAAACCACACACCTCTTGCTGAGGCTCAGTCGTCTTCCCGATCCCCTTCGTCGACAGCTAAACGCCCATGACAGCTGGCTTTCTCTACCGGTTTGTGACGAGGTCCAGCAACTCAAACGGCTGCGCGGTGCCGTAAGATTCGGTGTTTCATCGAACAAATGGGGAAAAATTGAACAAACCACTCCCGGCCGCCGCCCTGGCGGCCATCTTCGCACTCACCGGCTGCGGCGGCGGAGCAAACGCTGGCCCATCTCCAGCAGCGGAAACATCGGCCGCAGTTGATCCGGCCGATGTCACCTGCAACAAGCTCTTCGACAAAGACGACGAGGGGCGCATGTTCGGCGCCGTTACCTTCCTGAGTAATCTTCCGGACCGCATCATCAAGTCAGATCAAACCAGGGCAAAGATCCTCGCCACCGACCTCGAGTATGTCAGCAATACGGCCAACGATGAGCTGAAGCCGCTCATAAACACCATGGCCAAAACACTTAATGATCTTGCCTCAGCACAGGGAACCAACTACTCGTACGACGCTGAACCTTTCAAGACCGCCGGCAAGAAGATCATCGACGACTGCCCGACCCAAGCCGCATCATATGGACAAGCCAAGCGCGACAAGGAAGCCCAGGCAAAGGCCGCCGCTGACGCCGCTGCAAAAAAGGCAGCTGATGAGGCCGCCGCAAAGGCTGCTGCAGAGGCTGCTGCCGCCCCGAAGGATTACTCCGGTGTCGGCGATGACGTCGTGAACATCACCAAGCACGGCACTGGGGCCGAGGTCGCCATCATTCAGCACAGCGGCGGCAGCAACTTCGCCGTGCACACCTTGGACTCATCCCTCGAGAAGACCGATCTGCTGGTCAACGAGATCGGCCCATACAGCGGCACAGTCCTGTTCGACGTACGTTCCAGCAACGGCCAGACCACGGCCCTGAAGGTTACCGCCGGCGGCGCCTGGACTATCAAGCTGCTTCCTCTGACCAGCGTCCGGAAGCTAGACGGTTCGGCGCCAATGACAGGGCACGGGGATGACGTCTTTTACTACACCGGCGCGGCGAAAGCGGCAACGTTCACGCATAACGGGACGTCCAACATTGCGGTCCATAGCTATGGCACACGGGCGGACCTCCTCGTGAACGAGATCGGCGCCTACACCGGGACGGTGGTTTGGACGCCCGGGCTGTACCAGGTTACCGCCGACGGCGACTGGTCAGCGACCATCAAATAGTCCTCTGGACCGGCACCTTGCCAGACCGTCAAATCGCACGGACAGCCGAGGGCTTAGCAGGCGCTTTACGGACGTTCAGAGAGCCGTCCCGCACCCGAGCGGGGCGGCTCTCGTGCTTGAAAATTGGGTAGCCTCAATGAAGGCGGCAACTGCCTGAGCCAAAAACGATTTGCAGCTAGGGCAGAATGGGCCCATGTGCGGCAGATACGTGATGTCCAAGGCCACAGGTGACCTTCTGTCCTCCTTTGAGGCCAAGGAGGTGGAGGGCACTCCGCCGCCGCCGAGCTGGAACGTGGCGCCCACCCAGGCCGTGCCGATCGTCGCCGAGCGGCTGGACGAGGGCAGCATCGAACGGCACCTCCTCATCGCGAAGTGGGGACTGGTCCCGTCATGGGCGAAGGACGCCAAGATCGGCTCCAGGATGATCAACGCCCGCAGCGAGTCGATCCTGGAGAAGCCCTCGTTCCGGAAGGCCGCGGTCAAGCGCCGGGCGATCATCCCGGCCGAGGGCTACTACGAGTGGCAGAAGACCGATGACGGGAAGAAGATCCCGAACTACCTGTACTCGGAGAAGGAGCCGCTGCTCGGCTTCGCCGGCCTGTACGAGTGGTGGGCCGACCCGTCCCTGCCCGAGGACGACCCGGAACGGTGGCTGCTCAGCTGCACCGTGCTGACCACCACCGCGCAGGACGCCCTGGGCCACGTCCACGACCGCAGCCCGGTCATCATTCCGCGGGACCGCTTCGCCGAATGGCTGGACCCGGACCTGACCGACAGGACCGACGTCCAGCATCTGCTGGACTCCCTGCCGGAGCCGGCCCTGGTCCCGCGGATCGTCAGCACCCGGGTCAACAGCGTCCGGAACAACGGGCCCGAGCTGATTGAGCCGGCCGAGTGAGCGCCTTCAGTGTCACCGTCGCGTTCCCGAACGCCCTGCTGTGGCTCATGGCAGAGGACGACGGGGATCTCGTCATCCCTGACATCGACGGCGTCGCCAACTTGTGGACCAGCCAGAACGCCTGGGGCGTGGCTGTCCAGCACGACGCCGAAGGCGAAGTGGAGCTGACTATCGGGCCGAACCCGCCGGAGGGCCGGTCCCTGATGCGGCTCCATGAGGGCGTCCTGCACACCAGGCGGCGGCTCATCGACGTCCAGACCGTCTACCTCGACAGCATCGCCAAGCTCCGGACCAAAACCCAGGACGCCGCTATCGTCATCTGGGGCGATGACCCGCGTCAGCCGGAACACGTCCACCTCCAGTGCCAGGACATCGAGGAGATCCAGTGATCGAGGACCTGCGGGCCCACTACGCCAAGACCATCGGCACCGAGCCGATCCTGCATGAAATGAACACCCGGTCCGGCAAGCGCATGGGCGTCTTCGAATGGCCGACCGGCACCTCACGGCTGAGTGTCCACTTCTACGCCTCCGCCGGCGCCGGGCACTACTGGAAGGACAATCACCCGCACGCGGTGGAGCTGTTCGCCGGGGTGAACCACGGGAGCCAGGAAGTCCTCGAGGCCTTCGCCGACATGGCCCTGCACGTCCACGACTCCGGTACCGTCCCCCAGCACGGCGTCTTCGTCGCCGGCAACTGGACGATCATCGAGGGCCGCAAATTTACCGGATGGGTCCTCACCGAGCGGCCCGACAACTTCATGCCGAACCTGGACCTTCCCGACGGTGGCCACGTGACCTTCCTGGACGCCCTGCCCGTCTTCCCCGAAGAGGCTGAGTACAGGCACGGCGACCGCTCAGATGACCTCTTGGACATCTGGGAGGCCGAAGGCGTCAGCTCTTGGGATCTGGATCGCGAGTTGCCAGCGGGGATCGAACCGCGGCGGAGCGGTGCCGCCGCCATGCTGGGGCGAGTCTTGGGACGCAGTTAGACACTGCTACCCGCCATACTCTGAGTTGCCAGTGCTCACCTCGGACCCACGGAACAATGGTCTGCAAAAGCAGGGGCGGAAGCAACAGCACCAATGGCGAATCGGCTGCTTCTAAGCTGATCCATGGCGTTTGAGCCCCCCCACGGTAGGGGCCGCTACGATTAGAGGTAGATGTCAGGCTGCCACAAGACCCGTCGCTTCCCCTGTCGGTGGTCAGCGTTAGCCTGTGACTGATGTTGAACTCTTGCAGAGCTGAGGTGGGTGAACCAAATCATGGATCTAGCGTCCGAACGTGCAGCCCTCGTCTCGCTGTTACATCCTCCTCAGGAGTTCAAGTGGGCCCCCCTCCGCGATGTCCTGCTAGAAGACGAGGTTCTGCCCAGTCAGATGCTGGAGGAAAGAGCTCGACGTGGACTGTTTTCTAGTACCACTGAATCGCTGGAGCATTCCTCCGCTCTAATTGCCAAGTGGGAAAGCAGCGGCACCCGTTTTCTTACCTATCTCGATCCCGAATACCCTCGCCAGTTGCGTGAAGTCCACGACCTTCCGCCTTTCGTCTTTGCCCGCGGCGAGCTTAGTCCCCCGGGTGTTAGTGAGCGCGGAATCAGCATCGTTGGATCTAGAGAGGCTTCGGCCGCAGCACTCTCCGACGCTTCCAGCCTCGCCTTTCGACTTGCGCGCATGAGTATCCCGGTGGTGTCCGGGCTTGCTGCAGGCGTTGACTCCGCGGCTCACACTGCAGCACTTCGGGCATCGGGTCGAACTGTGGGGGTCATAGGCACAGGGATCGACCGCTTTTATCCGAAGTCATCAGAACACCTGCAGAAGGAGATCGAGCGTAGGGGCGGGATGGTGTTGTCGCAGTTTTGGCCTGGCACAGGCCCGACTAGGTACAACTTCCCAATGCGGAACGCCGTTATGTCCGCCTTCTCGGCAGCAACGGTGATAGTTGAGGCATCCGAGAAGTCGGGGACAAAGCACCAGGCTATGAGGGCGGTCTCCCATGGCCGGCCCCTGATCCTTTCCGCCGTTGTCGCAGCTACCACCTCCTGGGGCCGTAAACTCTCAAGCGATCCCGATCGGTTGGATGTGACCGTGGTGTCTTCCGTGAGCGAGGCGGCGGAAGTAGCAGCCTTTAAGGCGAGGCCGGTGCGTGCCATACCGCCGATGCCCGTAGAGATGGCTGCAGCTTGGTAGGCCTGCCTGAGCAACTGAAAGGGACGCTCCCAGAGGTAGCTCAGATCATGCGCAACCCGGGTCGGCCTATCGCCAGCGGAGCAGGCAATTCCGGGGCAACCTTACCTAGCCTGGACTACTGCGAGTTGTGTATGCGGCCCATCGAGTTTGGCTACTCATACTGTTACCAATGCCTTACGGCGGTGCGAAAGTTCGGGATGGAAATGCCCGACTTGGTGCTACCACTCACGTATGCCGGGGCGACAGAGCAGTCCAGGCGTGACGTGTATGACTATAAGGGAACGCCCCAGAATGTCGCCGCTGTAAGGCGCCTTTCCATCCTGGTTGCGTATTTCACCAATTTCCACTCAGGATGTGTCCGTCGGCATACGGGTGCCCCTCTGACTTCCGTCGTAAGCGTCCCGTCAGGGCG
Organism: Pseudarthrobacter sp. Pseusp20; assembly: GCF_059492155.1. Classification (NCBI taxonomy): domain Bacteria; kingdom Bacillati; phylum Actinomycetota; class Actinomycetes; order Micrococcales; family Micrococcaceae; genus Pseudarthrobacter; species Pseudarthrobacter sp. Pseusp20. The sequence goes on along the minus strand of NZ_CP168521.1, from coordinate 968,291 downwards.
GAACCGAAATCCCCACCCGTTGAGCGAATTCCTGCGCTACTTCCCCGAGTCGCTGAAAAAGTCCCAAGCAATCTTCACTGGCGTGCCCCGTCAAGGACGAGCGGCGGGAATTAACCCAGATGAGTTCGACTTCTCCAGTGCGCCCACTGGGGATCACTTGCTAATACTCGAAGACTCATGGGTGTCTGGGAGCAATGTGCTGTCACTGGCAGTTCAGGCAAAACGTCAGGGTGCCGCACGAGTGTCGATACTGTCAGTGGCGAGATACCTCACTCCTGACACAGTTACGAGTGAGTGGCTGCAGACCCAAGCTGCGAAGACGCCGTATGACCCATTCTTCTGTCCGGTGACGCGCGGCGCTTGTCCGCAACCCTTAGCAGGAGAGTCACTACCCAACCGGACCTGATCACCTTGCCAGCACGTACACACCGTCTCAATCTGCCACGAGATGCGCCCCTACCCCACCCCTCTTAGTCCGGAAGGACCCCCGTTCTGGCGTTCAAACCGCCCATCCTTCCAACTCAGGTGGTCGGTCGCAAAAGGACCAGCGGCTAGCACCAGGTAGGCGCTCAAGATTCATCCATCAGATTCAACTGATGTGGGACGGAGAGTCTCAACGTGCGCCACCTGACTAAGGACGGTAAAATAGCCATAAATCAACCATGCTGGGGCTAGTTGTGGTCCCACAGAGGCCGACACTACCAGCGAGAACGTGGGTGCGTCCGGGGGGAACCTAGTCTTCAAGAAGCCAAGCCATGTCTATGCCGGATGAGTAGTCGGGCACGAGGTCTGGGCGCTGGATGTAATGCTTTCGCGTTGTCGCAGGTGATGAATGCCCCAACTGTTTCTGCGCTGCCTCATCGCTGAATGCCTCGGCAATAACGCTGCCCACGGTGGATCGAAAGGTATGCGGTGTGATCTTCTCGCTCAGGCAGGCGTCCTTCATCGCTTTCTTGAGATCCGATCGAAAATTGCTCAGCCTAACGAAAGTACCGTTGCGGGTAGGGAACACAGCGTTTGTACGCGTCTCGCCCCTATTTGCATATCGCCGACGCAGCATCTGCTGCAAGACCGGATTAGTCAGCTGGAGCGTCCTGTGGCTTTTCGACGACTTCGGATAACTCTGCCGATAAAAGGCGCCCTTCCGTTCCACGAGCGTTCCACTCACGGTAAAAAGAACCCGGTCACCTTTAACGTGCACGTCGTCCCACCTAGCTCCCAGCGCTTCTCCGATGCGGAGTCCGGTACCTCTAAGCAGCAGGATTACGTCTGACAACCTGCTCGTCGGTCGTGGACCGCCAATCCCTGACTCAGGATGACGCGGCTGCACGGCTTCTTGAACTGCTGCCAACGTGGCAGGCGCCAGTCTAACCGGCACTTTCTGTCTGTTAGGGACTTTCGAAACAAAGCGGACCGGGTTGTCGAGTCGGTGGCCTTGTCGAACGGCGTAGTCCATGATTTGGCTGAGAACCTGCTTGGCCATGTCAGCGGTTCTGTAGCCCTTCCCAGGTTTCTTCTGGTAAATGCCGTGGATAGCCTTCTCGAAATGAGGAGTCCTCAACTCGTCAAGAAGGAAATGCCCGAGGAGCGGAAGTACATGGATGCGCAGGTTGTTCTCGTAGGACGTCCATGTTTGAATTCGTATTTGGTCGGTAGGGGGAGTACCGGTTTGCTTGGCCTCATCAATCTCTACTGGCGCAGGTTTACGCAAGACCAGCCAGTCTTCGGCAACTTCTGCAAAGGTCAGAGAAGTCGCCTGATTTGCCTGCTCGACCTCCTTCTTCAGACGTTCGGCTTCCTCCTTCAGCCGCTCGGACCGTGCTCGGGCCTCAGCGACTGCGCGGCGCATTGCTGCTTCCACAGCAACTTTGGTACGTCCCGCGCGCCTGACCGGGTGTCGAACTCCGGCGTCATCGTTGTAGTAGCTCCTGGCTATCCACCGTCCGTCCGCCCCCTGCTTCGGGTCGTTGCCAAATAACTGCCATGCTGGGGTCTTTGCGCGAGCCATCAGGAGACCTTCTTCGTCTGGTGCTCCACCCAGGTATTTACATCGTCCCTGCGGTAAAGGACGCGGCCACGGCCGATCCGGATGTAGTCAGGGCCGATGTCCTGGCTTGCCCAGTTTGCAAGCGTGGCAGGGCTGAGGCGCATATGCTCAGCGGCTTCCTTGCGCGTCAGCCAGATGGTCTTGTCAGTGTCTTCATTTTGGTAGGTCACGCTGGTCTCTATGCAGGAACCGGCGTGGCGGCTGCTCCGGGTGGGGTGTGCGGCCCGAGGGCACACTTTCGGACACACTTTGAAAAGTGATGAGCAGGGACGTCCGTGAATACTTCGTATGGGAAAAACAGCTAGATGATGGGCTCCATGGCATGAACGGGAATAGGCAGGACCATGCGGGAAACCTTCACTCGTAATGAAAAGGTCATCAGTTCGATTCTGATAGGAAGCTCGGGATAAACCCCGGACAGCCCCTGTTTTCAGGGGTTTCCGGGGTTTTTCGCTGGTTAAGCGGGTAGTACTGCCTGAGGGCAGGGCACATGATGGGAACCCCTCCCGGCCACGATCCAAAGACAGTGCTGGCCGCCCGGAACGTGCGCCAAGCAGGCCCTGGACGTCAGTCCGCCAGGGCTATTGACGGGAGCGAGCTGCCGCTGAAACCACCACAACGCGCCGTTCTACGCCCACTTCGCACGAACCGGGGGCGTTCCCCGAAAACTGCTGCAGCGACTTTGGCGCGAACTCCACACCTGACCATCTGCTCATGGTCGGCGGGCCAATCACCGACACTGCGCAACCCGTCCCGGACCAGCCGCCGCCGCTGTGGGACATGCCCAAATGGACGCCCCGTAACCCCAGTTCCACGTACGGACCCGGACTACAATTGGCCCGTTCGTGCGCTTCGATTCGTCGCCGACCACCCTGGTCATCAATAGAAAGTCCTCAATGACACCCCCTTCTGACCACCCGGTTCCGGCCCAGGTCTCCCTGAAGCAGGACTCAAGCCTGGACCAGGCTCCCCTGGTCCGCTGGCTGCTCGCCAACCAGGTGGCCCCCGCCGGCCCGGAGGCCAAGGAAGACCATAAACCCAACGCCTGGTGGAAGGTCATGTGCCTGACCGGAGTCGACTACTTCTCCACCTTGTCCTACCTGCCAGGCATCGCCGCCCTGGCTGCCGGCGCCCTCTCCCCACTGGCCACGTTGCTGATTGTGGCCCTGACGTTGCTGGGGATGCTTCCCATGTACCGCAGGGTCGCGCAGGAAAGCCCCCACGGGCAAGGATCGGTGGCAATGTTGGAGAAGCTGCTGCCGTTCTGGCGCGGCAAGTTCTTCGTCCTGCTGCTCCTGGGCTTCGTCGCAACCTCCTGGATCATCACGATCACCCTCTCCGGCGCTGACGCGACCGTCCACCTGCTCGAGAACCCGCTCATCCCCGAGGCCCTCAAGGGCAGCGCCGTCATCATCACCGTGATCCTGCTTCTGATCCTCGGCGGGGTGTTCCTGCTCGGCTTCAACGAAGCTGTAGGTGTGGCGATCCCCCTGGTGGCCATCTACCTGCTCCTCAATGCCGCCGTTGTGGTGGCTGGGTTCCTCCACCTGGCCGCGGATCCGTCGCTGGTCAGCGGCTGGACCGACCGGCTGTTCTCCAGCGGCGGCGGCCCGATCGGGCTGGTCAGCCCTGCCATCATCGCCTTCCCGCTGCTGGTCCTGGGCCTGTCCGGCTTCGAAACCGGCGTCTCCATGATGCCGCTGATCAAGGCCACGGGACGCACACCCGAGGAAGCGATGGCCTCCCGGGTCAAAAACACCCGCAAGCTGCTCACCACGGCCGCCCTCATCATGAGCGTCTACCTCATGTCCACCAGCTTCATCACCACGGTCATGATCCCCGCCAAGGAATTCGAGGAGGGTGGACAGGCCAACGGACGCGCCCTCGCGTTCCTCGCCCACGACCTGTTCGGAGCCGGGTTCGGTACCGTCTACGACATCTCCAGCGCCCTGATCCTCTGGTTCGCCGGCGCGTCCGCCATGGCAGGGCTGATCAACATCGTGCCGCGGTACCTGCCCGCCTACGGAATGGCACCGGAATGGGCCCGCGCGGTCCGCCCCGTGGTGTTGGTCTACACCGTCCTGAGCATCGGCATCACCATCGCGTTCCGCGCTGACGTGAACGCCCAGGCCGGCGCGTACGCCACCGGGATCCTGGCCATGATGGTCTCCGGGGCGGTCGCCGTCACGGTCTCGGCCATCCGGCGCCGGAGCAGGGCCGGGGCCGTCGGCTTCGGCATCCTGACCCTGATCCTGCTGTACGCCCTGGGCGACAACGTCCTCGAAAAACCGGACGGGATCGTCATCTCGGCGTTCTTCATCGCCGGGATCATCGCGGTCTCGCTCATCTCGCGGGTCACCCGCTCCACCGAACTGCGCGTGGACACCATTGAATTCGATGAGGCCGCCCGCCAGTTCATCACAGACTCGATTGCCTTCGACGGCGACCTGCACATCATCGCCAACAAGAAGCAAAGCGGTGATAAGGCTGAGTACGCCGAGAAGGAGTACGAACAGCGGGGGCTGAACCCGGTTCCGGGCCCAGCCGACGTTATCTTTCTCGAGGTCGAGATCTCCGACCCGTCGGACTTCACGCACACGCTCCGGGTCGAAGGTCTTGAAGTCGAGGGCTACCGGGTGCTTAGGGTGAAATCCCCGGCCGTGCCAAATGCCATCGCGGCGGTCCTGCTGGCGATGCGGAACTCCACCGGCGTGAAACCGCAGTGCTATTTCGAGTGGTCCGAGGGAAGCCCGGTGGCGCACCTGATGCGTTATCTTTTCCTCGGGCAGGGTGACACCCCGCCGCTGGTGCGGGAGATCCTCCGCGAGATTGAACCCGACCAGGCGGCAAGGCCAGGCATTCACGTCGGCTGACGAGCGCGGCGCGGAAGGCCAAGCCGGTGTCCGCAGGATTGAACGTGAAGGGGGCGCTCCGGCGTCCCCTACCGGCCGCCGAACCTGGTCAGCTACCTTCAGGGCCGCCCTGACAACCGCTCCTGTCCGGGCCGCCCAGGGAAGGGAACTTAGGAACGGCCTGCCCCGAACCGGGACGCCGAGCTGCCACCGCCAGGCCCGGATCCGCACTTTATTACGCCCGCCACCCCGGGTGCAGCGCGAGGTTCAGGGAACGGCAAGAAAGCCAAGGTATCCTCCCCACATGACCACCCGCTTCCAGGCTGCTGTTCCGCGCGCCGCGGCACATGCAAGCAGCTTCGGCCACGTCCTGCCGTACACCCCCGGAGGCCCGGCCCGGCGGGGCAGGACAAGCGCCCACTTCGCTGCGTTGGGGGGATCCCAGGGGTGAACCAGCACGCACCCCGGCACATGAACCAGGACGGGAAAGGACCCGCCCGCAGGACCATCCTCCTGGCAGCCGTGCTGACGTTGTCGGCCGCCGTGCCCGACCTGCAGCCGCAACCAGGGCACCCTTCCGCGGCACAGGACACGTCCGCGGACACCGCCAACGGTCCGGCGGACGGCTCCGCGCCGCTGTCGCATACCGGCTCCGACGGCGACGGGCCGGCATCCAGGACGCCGGCAGGCACCGTGCCCGCCCGGGCACAGATCATCGACACCTATGCGAAGCGCCAGGCCCACTACTGGGGCCTGGAGGCACCCGGCGTCCTGACGCGGCTGCCGCCCGGATCACAGGGCATCGCCCTCACCTTCGACTTTTGCGGCGGTCCCGGCGGCAGCGGTTACGATCAGGTGCTGATTGATACCCTGCGCCAACGGCACGTCCCGGCAACGCTGTTCCTGAATTCGCGGTGGATCACAGCCAACCCGGCCACGGCCCGTCAGCTGGCAGCGGATCCGCTCTTTGAGATCGCCAACCACGGGACGTCCCATAAGCCGTTGTCCACCGTCGGCAACACGGCCTACGGCATCCCGGGCACCAGGAACGCGGGGGAAGTCTATGACGAGGTCATACCCAACGACGGCGTCCTGGCCGGCATCACCGGTAAGCGTCCCCGGTACTTCCGCCCGGGCACCGCGTACATGGATGACATCGCCGTGGACATCCTGAATACCTTGGGCGTGAAGCCGGCAGGCTTCAGCATCAATGGCGACGGCGGCGCCACCTATCCCGCCGCCGTCGTCGCCAAAGAAGTGGGAAAGGCCCGGGCCGGAGATGTGGTCATCTGCCATGGAAACCACCCCAACGGCGGAACGGCGGAAGGCGTGAAGCAGGCGGTGGACAAGCTGCTGGCAGCAGGAATCTCCTTCACCCATCTGCCCTGAGCATGCCTCCGGAGCTCCGCCGGCCGGGTAGGTGCTGATCCATACGTTAGCGAACGCAGGACCCCGTCGATGCGCGATGGCGGGCGCCACCTTCCGGGTTTCGCCGGGAACTAATCCGGCCTGCCCACCACCACCTGGGCCGGGCTGTGGGTGACGTAGCCGTTGGCCCAGGAGAACAGCGCCCTGACTTTCTGCTGGAATCCGGGCAGCAGGGCCAGGTGGACCGCCAGCCAGGACACGAACGCCAGTGGGCCCTGCAGTTGCAGGCGGCGGCGCCCCAGCTCCGCGACCGCTGCGCCGCGTCCCACCATGGCCATATACCCCTTGTCCCAGTACCGGAAAGGCTGGCGCACACCGCCGGTAAGGTCTGCATAGATATTGCGGGCCGCCCACTTGCCTGATTGCTGCGCAACCGACCCGAGCTGCGGCAGTTTGTTTCCAGTGGCATCGGTGATGTTGGCGGAGTCCCCCAGCACGTAAACGCCGTCAAAATCAGGGACTGTCAGATCGGCCTGCACGTCCACCCTGCCGCCCTTGCCCTGTTTCAGGCCGGACCCGGTAATGATCCGGCCGGCCTGGAGGCCACCGGCCCACACCACCACCCGGCCGGGAATAACGGTGCCGTCCTTGAGGGTCACGCCGTCCGGGCGGACCTCACCAACAGGCTGGCCCATGTGCAGCTGTACGCCCAGCTTGGTCAGGCGGTCCCGCGCATACGCCTGCGACTTTTCGGAGAACGCGGCAAGGACGTTCGGAACCATATCCACCAGGTGGACATGGCACCGGGCAGCCAGCCCCGGCGAGAAGTATTTTGGCACGATGTATTTGACGTTCTCCGCCAAGGCGCCTGCAGTTTCCACACCAGTGGGACCCCCGCCCACCACGACCACGTCGGCTTCCGCCCCGGGCTCGCGGTCAGCTTCGTCCAAAACAGCAGTGATCGCGGCGCTCAGGCGCGTTGCGTCCGCCACCGAGTACAGCGGGTAGGCGTGCTCTTCGGCGCCCGGGGTGTTGAAGAAGTTCGGTACGGCCCCGGTGGCGATGACCAGGATCCTGGCCCGGTAGCTGGAGCCGTCTGCGGTGGTGACGGTGCGGTTGGCCGCATCGATAGACGTCACCTCCGCGGTGAGGACGCGGACATTGTTGACCTTGCGGAACTCCGACCTGAGCGGCCGGGTGACCGCCGAGACGCCAATCTGGGATGCAGCCACCTGGTACAGGAGCGGCTGGAACTGCTGGTAATTGTTGGCATCGAGCAACAGCACCCGGACTCCCTTGCGGCCCAACTCCTCAGCCGCCGTCTTTCCGGCGAATCCGCCGCCAACCACGATGACCTGGTATGAATCGTCCATTCGTGCAACTTACCCCTCCGGGCCGATGAGTAACAGAGTGCCGAGGCCACTGGCAGGGCGGCCGGCGTCCGGCGCCCGCCGGGACCGGACGCCGGCGGGAGCACGGCACCTAAGATGGCGGCATGGAAGACGAAGCCCTGGCGGACATTGCGGACAGGCTGTACGGCGGGACGCTGGACGACTTCATAGCGGCCAGGACCGCCGCTGCCAAGGATGCCGGGCGGCAGGACAAGGAACTGGGGGCAGCGGTCCGCGCCCTGCCGAAACCATCCGTCGCCGCGTGGGCGCTCAACATGCTGGCACGGCACCGGCCGGACGTGCTGGCCGCGCTTCGCGGACTTGGCGAGCGCATGCGGGCAGCGCAGGTGTCGCTGGATGCGCCCGCCCTGCGCGAACTGGGCCGGGAGCGCCGCACCATGCTGGCTGACGCCGTCGACGCTGCCCGGTCTGTTGCCCAGGAGCAGGGCCGCTCCATCAGCGACGCGATGGCCGCCGACGTTGAGGAGACCCTGCGGGCACTGACGGCAGACGAGCGTGCGGCGGCTGCGGTGGGCAGCGGCCGGCTGCTGAAAGTCCTGTCAGCCGACGGCATCAACGACGTCGACCTGGACGGGGCGGTGGCCCTCCCCGGGCTGCTCCCGGCCGCGCCGGCCACCGCCCGCGCAAGTGCTCCCCCGGCTCCAAAGACGAAAACGGAGGCGCAGGCAGCGGGGCCAAAGGCAACAGCGGCAAAGACACGCACGACGGCGGAGCACCACACCCAGCCAAAGCCCGCCAAGCCCCGGCTTGAGGCAGTGCGGCAGACTCCCCGGCCGGCCTCGCCGCCGGCGCTGGAAAGGGCCAGGGCCGCGCTGGCCGAGGCCCAGGCCGCTGAAGAGGAGGCCTCCCGGCTCGCGGGCGAGCTGCAGGACCGGGAGGAGCAGACACGTGCGGAAATTGCGTTACTGCAGCAGGAAACGGCTGAGCTTCGAAACCGGCTCAAGGCCGCCGAGGAAAGCCTGGACCGTTCCCGGAAGCGGCTCGCCGCCACCACCGCAGAAGCGAAACAGGCGGTCCGGGCGGCCGACAAAGCCAGCCGCACGGCCATGCTGGCACAGGAACGCGTACTCCGCCTGGCCAGCACCTGAGGGGCGCCAACTACTTGGCATGCCCTCTCGCCCCGGGCATCGGCGGGACCTACTGTGGAGCTATGGACGCCGCAGCAGCACACGCCTTTGCGATCCCGCCGGTATCGGTTCACCGTCCCACCACGGCCGTGGAAGACGCCGTCACCCTCGCGGCCGGCGTCTGGCTCCTCACGGGGACCTACGTTGACGGCTGGGCGCACAACAACCTCCGCGGCCTGGAGACGTTCTTCACACCGTGGCACGCGATCCTCTACTCAGGCTTCGCCGCCTGCGCCCTCTGGATCGGCGCCTTGACCTGGCGCCGGCACGCCCCGGGGACGAGGTGGCGGGAAGCAGTCCCTGCCGGCTATGGGGCAGCCGCGGCCGGCGTACTCCTCTTCCTTGCTTCCGGGCTGGGCGACTTCGCCTGGCATTCGGTGTTCGGCATTGAGCAGAACATCAGCGCCCTGTTCAGCCCGTCCCACCTGGGTCTGGCTACCGGCGGCTTCCTCATTCTTGGTGCACCTTTCTCGGCAGCGTGGCACTCACCTGCCCGGCCATGGGCCCGGCTGGTGCCGGCGTTCGTGAGCGCGATGCTCGCCGGCATGGTTGCAGCTTTCATCCTGCAGGAGTTTGCGGTCTTCTCCCGCCATGGCCTCATCCAGACGTACTCCGGCCCCGCCGGGACCCAGCCGGCGGTGACGGGTCCAACGTCGTCGAGCATCATGGTCTCCTTGGCGACATTCCTGGTCTCGACGTTCGTGCTCTTCGTTCCCATCCTGTTGCTGTCGCTGCGGTGGCGGCTGCCGACCCTGGTGCCGGCGGCGATGGTGCTGGTCCCCTCCGCAGCCCTGCAGATCATGGTGGCCCTGCGGGATGCCTGGCTGTTGCCGGCTGCCCTGGCCGGTTCACTCCTGGTAGGAGTGGTGTGGGCGGTGGCGCGGCCGGTCCCGGACAGTCCCGCGCGGCTCCTGACCGCGGCAGGACTCTCACCTGTCGTCTTCTGGGCCCCCTATTTCGCTACTGTGGCGCTTCACGACCGGGCGCTCAGCTTCCCGCCCGAGATATGGAGCGGAACCCTCACATGGAGCGGGCTGGCAATGCTGTCCGTGGCCGCACTCGTGCTGAAGGTGCGGGCCACCGGCGCCGCAGTCCCGGATCCACGGGCCCTTTAGCCCGCCAGGTGCGCGGCCTGGCTTCAGCCGGGTTGGCAAATCCCAACAACACGCGGCGCTGCTTCCGGTGAATGTCAGACCCCGGTTGCACACTGGATTTATGGAAAACCAAGCCGTACAGGAATTTCACGTAACGTACTTCGACGCCGACTGCGGCCGGGCCCGCTCCGAGTATTTTGACACCCTCGAAGAGGCCGAGCGCTTCGCCTCCCGGCACTGCCACGGCGAAGACAGCTGGGCCGTGGTGGACGCCGTCACCGTGGAGCACGTCCGAATCGCCGCCTGACCGGTTCAGCCAAAAAACCCCGCGGTCCACTGCCCAGGCCAGCCGCGGCCCAGCTCCGCCAACCAGGGTGCAAACCAGGCAGGACAGCCACGCCGGTTACGGGCGCCAGCCTCGCATTAAAGCCGTCAGCCCGCGCTGCCTGGCGGTTGCCGGCAGCACGGGCTGACGTTGGTTCGGCGGAGGTCCCCGGCCGGCTGGGCCGGCACCGCCGGTCGCGGGTTACGCGAAGTCGGAGACCGCGGGATCGGGTCCGATGCGGCCCTCGCCGCCGGCGGTGCGGTCCAGGTTGTTGATGGCTTCAACGTCCCCGGCGTCCAGGGAAACCTCGAGTGCCGCGAAGTTCTCCTTGATGCGGGACTCAGTCACGGACTTGGGGATGACCACGTTGCCGATGGCCAGGTGCCACGCAATGACCACCTGGGCGGGAGTCGCCTGGTGCTTGGCAGCGATCGACGCAACAACAGGGTCCTGCAGCAGTTCCCCGCCCTGGCCCAACGGGGACCATGCCTGGGTCAGGATGCCTTTTTCTGCTCCAAATTCCCGCAGTTCACGCTGGCTGAAGTAGGGGTGCAGTTCGATCTGGTGGATGGCCGGAACCACTCCGGTTTCATCGATCAGGCGCTGCAGGCCCTCGGCGGTGAAGTTGGAGACACCGATGGACTTGACCCGGCCGCGCTTCTGGAGTTCGATCAGCGCCTTCCACGTGTCCACGTATTTGTCCTGCTTGGGCTGCATCCAGTGGATCAGGTAGAGGTCCAGCGTTTCGAGGCCAAGCCGGTCCATGGATTCCTCGAAGGCGGCGAGGGTGGATTCGTACCCCTGGTCCGCGTTCCACAGCTTGGTGGTGATGAAGATCTGTTCCGGTGACAGGCCGGAGCCGGCGATTGCACGGCCAACGCCTGCCTCGTTGCCGTAGATCTTCGCCGTGTCGATGTGCCGGAAGCCGGCTTCGAAGGCCTGGCGGACAACCTTTTCAGCCACGCCGTCCTCAACCTGCCACACACCATAGCCGAGCTGGGGGATCGTGTTTCCGTCGTTGAAAGTCAAGGTAGGTGAAGAAGTCATCTCTTCATCCTGCCAAACGTCCCCCGCTTCAGGCTCCCGTTTGGTTCGATGTCAGCCACACGCGTAACCGCGATATTTACGTCCCAAACCGGGAATATTTGCGCGGCACCGGTCCAGCTACTCCCCGCGAAGCTGCCTCTCGGCGTCGTTCACCTGCTGGAACACCGCCTCAGCCCGGCGCCGGACCGACACCGCACCAACCGGTACCGGCCCCACGGCGAGCCGCAGCATTGCCGCCGCCTCAGCCGTGGTGGCCAGCGAATTGCCCGCCTTGGAGAGGGACCTGTGGACGTCCGCAAGGCCGGCCGGTATGTCCAGGCCGTCACTGGGCGCACGCCGCTGCGCTTCCATGCATACCGTCCGGACACGCTGCAGGAGGCCGGCCAGTTCGTTGGCGATATCCACCAGTTCCCCGTACAGCTGGTCGTCCTCCACCCCTTCGAGCACCTGGTGGAAGCGGTCAAGTCCCCGCTGGAAGCGGTCGTGCGCGCGGCGCCACAACCCCTTGCCCAGTTCAACATCATCCTTGCGCCCCTGCCGCGCGGCGCTGAAAAAGCCCAAGCGGAGCCTACAGGTACTGCCCGGGACCGTGGTCCGGTTCGTCACGCTGGTTGGGCCGTGCCTGCGCCCCCGGCCGTGCTCCGGCCGGGGCGCGCTGCGGCTCGCCGTTTTCGCCGATGACGACGCCGGGCGCAATCATGGTGCCTGGCGGCAGCTGACGCAGCTGCAGCTGCGCGGCGGCGTGTTCGCGGGCGGCGTTCTGCGCCGCGATGGCGGTCTGGATCCCGTGGAACAAGCCCTCAAGCCAACCCACCAGCTGCGCCTGGGCGATCCGGAGCTCGGCGTCGGAGGGCGTGGCGTCGTCCGAGAAGGGCAGGTTGATCCTGTCCAGTTCTGCAACCAGCTCCGGCGCAAGCCCGTCCTCCAGCTCCTTGATGGAGCGGGCGTGGATGGCGGCCAGCCGGCCCCGCGCAGCGTCGTCAAGCGGCGCGGACTTCACCTCTTCGAGAAGCTGGCGGATCATGGTGCCGATCCGCATCACCTTGGCAGGCTCGTCCACCAGATCCTGCAGGCTGCTGCCCCTGGGCTTGCCGTCCGCGGCGGACGGAATCTGCACGGGGTCCTGGGTGTCGTCAACGGGAGTGCCTTCTACCGGGAGGTCCTCAGCTGCCTGAGTGTCGTTGGGATCGCTCATGCGTTCATACTCTCACGGCCCATCCGCCCGGAGTCCACCCGTGAACGCCTGTGGCGGGCTTGTCCGCTGCCGGCTCAATCAGCAGGCCCAATCAGCAGCACCTGCCCTGCGGGTTGTTGTCCTGGCGGTCCGTACGGTCCCGCCAAAACTCGCGTTCGCTGAGGGGCTCCTCCTGGTGCCCGGCTGCCCTGTGGTGCTCGAGGTACTTGGTGTAGGCGTCCGCGCCCATGACGCCGCCCAGGTAGCGGGCGAACCCGCGGAAGCCATTGGCCACCAAAGCCACACCGGTGCCCATCAGTGCCTGGCCCGTTCAAGCCGTGCGTCTGCGGGCACCCTGTCCCACTCGGCTGCCAACTCACGTTCGGCCGTCGTCGGCACCAGTCCGGCGGGGGCGAAGACGCGCGAGGGAACCGCCGGGTCCTCGTTGTCCGTGGTGGCAGTGCCGGCCGCCCTGTCACGGAATGCCTTGACCGTGGCCAGCACCGCCGTGGCAATCACGATGATGCTCAGCACCACGAAGATCACGGACAGCCAGCCCTGGATGGCCGTGTTGCGGACCACAGCTTCCATGGCGGCCCCGGTCTTGGCGGTACCGAACTCGGTCTTGCCGTCCGCCAGCGCCTTGCTGAAGGCGGCGTTGTTCGCGAAGTACCCCACGGCAGGGACGGGCGAGAAGATCTTCAGGTAGCTGGCGGTGATGGTGACCACGGCGGCGAAGGCCAGCGGCAGGGCAACGATCCACAGGTACTTGAAGGTGCCGCGCTTGGCGACGATGGCCAGGCATACAGCCAGCGCGATGGCGGCCAGGAGCTGGTTGGCGATGCCGAACAGCGGGAACAGGGTGTTGATGCCGCCCAGCGGATCGGTCACGCCCATCAGCAGCACGGCACCCCAGGCAGCCACCATGATGGCCGTGCAGAGCCAGGCCCCGGGCCGCCAGGAGGCTTCCTTGAACTTGGGGACGAAGTTGCCGATCGAGTCCTGCAGCATGAAACGTGCAACGCGGGTGCCGGCATCCACGGCGGTGAGGATGAAGAGCGCCTCGAACATGATGGCGAAGTGGTACCAGAACGCCATCATGGCCGTCCCGCCGATGAACTGCTGCATGATGTGCGCCAGCCCGACGGCCAGCGTGGGTGCGCCGCCGGTGCGGGAGACGATGCTCTGCTCCCCAACGTTGGCGGCGGTTTCGCTGAGCAGGCCGGGGGTGATGTTGACGCCGCTCAGGCCCAGGCCGTTGACCCAGGTGGCTGCCGTTTCCACGGTGCCGCCCGTCAGCGCCGTGGGGGCATTCATGGCGAAGTAGAGGCCGCGGTCGATCGAGATGGCTGCTACCAGCGCCATGATGGCCACGAAGGATTCCATCAGCATGCCGCCGTAGCCGATGTACCGGGTCTGCCGTTCCTTCTCCACCAGTTTGGGGGTGGTGCCGGACGAGATCAGGGCGTGGAAACCGGACAGCGCACCACAGGCGATGGTCACGAACAGGAAGGGGAACAGTGCGCCGGAGAACACGGGCCCGTTCTCGCGGCCGGCGAATTCGCTGAAGGCCGGGACGGTGATTTCGGGCCGGACCACGATGATGGCCAGCGCGAGCATCACGATCACGCCGATCTTCATGAAGGTGGAGAGGTAGTCGCGCGGAGCCAGGAGCAGCCATACGGGCAGGATCGCAGCAATGAAGCCGTAAACGATCAGGCCCCAGGCGATGGTGACCTTGTCCAGGTGGAACACGGTGGCGCCCCATTGGGTCTGCGCCACCAGGCCGCCGCCGATGATGGCCGCCATCAGGAGGACGAAGCCGATGATCGAGACCTCCATGACCTTGCCGGGGCGCAGGTAACGGAGGTAGACACCCATGAACAGGGCGATGGGGATGGTCATGCCCACCGAGAACACGCCCCACGGGCTTTCGCCCAGGGCATTAACGACGACGAGCGCCAGGATGGCCACGATGATCACCATGATGAGCAGGGTGGCGATGAGGGCGGCCGTGCCGCCGATGACGCCAAGTTCCTCGCGGGCCATCTGGCCCAGCGACCGGCCGCCGCGGCGCATGGAGAAGAACATGACCAGGTAGTCCTGGACGGCCCCGGCAAGGACGACGCCGAGGATGATCCAGATGGTGCCGGGCAGGTAGCCCATCTGCGCCGCGATGACCGGCCCCACCAGCGGGCCGGCGCCGGCAATGGCGGCGAAGTGGTGGCCGAACAGGACGTTGCGGTCGGTGCGGACGTAGTCCTTGCCGTCTGCCTTGTATTCGGCAGGGGTGGCGCGCCGGTCGTCAGGCTTGGTGATGTAGCGCTCGATCACCTTCGAGTAGAAGCGGTACCCGATGAGGTAGGTGCAGACGGAGGCAAAGACGAACCAGATGGCGTTGACGGTTTCCCCGCGGACGATCGCCAGCATGAACCAGGCCACCCCGCCGAGGAGGGCGATTGCTGCCCAGAGCGCGATCTTGCCTGGCGTCCACCTCCGGTCTTCGGCGTCGAGCCGTGCCTCGTCCACAGCGGGCGGGGGAAGATTCGGGTCAGTCGCCAACCCGCCCTCCGCCCGGGATCCGTTGTTCCGCTGGTCAGGCATTCCGGCCATGTCTCCTCCTTGAGAGTTTTCCCTCGTTTGCTACTGGGCACCCTACCAACGCCGATCCTGCCAAAAGGGTCCGACGGCGGCGCGGCGCCGGCCTGTGCGGCGAGCGGCGGCAGTCCGGCGCTGAATGAGCGGTGACGGACGTACGACGGCGGGCTGCGGCAAAAGCGAAGGCTCCCGTCCGGATTCCGGACGGGAGCCTTCGCCCTTCGCATGGCGGCAGGGACGGTCAGGCGTGGGCGTAGGTGAGGCAGTCGGCGTTGTCGGCTCCCGGCCCGACGTGCACCTCCGGGGCGTTGCACATCAGGTGGTCGTTGTGGACGCACTCGGCCCGCTGGCAGGCTCCCACGTCGGCGAGGACCTTGGGCAGGCCGCCGTGGATGCCGGTCTCGATGAACGTGGCACAGGATGCGTGGTCCTGGCTTCCCCCCACGGTGATGGCATGGGCGGTGCAGCCTTCATGGTCGTTGAATGAACAACGGGTGACACTGCAGTCGGCAACATGGGTCGTCATGAAGTTCCTCCGTAAGTTCCACCGCCCGGGCGGGCGGCTCGTGCACCTACGGTAGGCCTGATCCCGGTGATCAAAAAGACCCAATACTTTGACCTAATGCCCCTCCACCAGGCTGCGCCTGGACAGGGGCAGCCCGGACCGGGTGAAGGCCCAGGCGAGCGCTGCCGCCGTCAAGGGCACTGCCACCAGCAGCGCGGACAGGTGCAGCCAGGGAACCTCGAGGGCTGTCCGCATGTCCGTGGAAAGGACCAGCAGGACCGCGGGCACCGTTCCTGCCAACGTCCCCAGAACGGCTCCAACGCAGCTGGTGAACAGTCCCTGCGCCCCGGCAAGGGCCTTGCGCAGCCTTGGCGAGGCCCCGACGCCGGCGAGGACCGCATGGTCCTTCCGTGCATCAGCCATGGAGAGTCCGGTCGTAATGCCCGCCGCGCTGAAGGTGATCAGCGCAGCCGCGGCCACGATGGACCAGGTGATCCACTGGCTTACCTGCGAAACGCCCGGTTCCGCCTGGAAAGTCATGCCCGGCTGCCCGTAGACGGCGGCGGCCGCAGCGGAGGCCGCATCTGCCTCAGCCTCGGAGGGGTAGGCAGAGAGCTGCACGAGCAGTCCGGCCGGGGCCGCGCGGAGGTCCAGGCGTTCGGCGGTTTCCGGCGAGACAACGCCGTAATAGGGCACCGGGACAGCCGGTTCAAGCACTGCCGCGGCAAGGGAGTCGCTCCTGACGGTTGAGGGGACGGTGCCCGGCCCCGAGGATGCCGGCTCTTGGGTCCGTACGTCCTTTCCCTCGAGCAGTACCCTTCCATCACTGACGAACACCGGGTTCGTCACCACCATCCCGCCGGCGTCCAGCACCGCCGTTGCCTCGGCGGTGGCGCTGCGGCCCAGCGCCGCCCGGATCTCCTCGCCGCCGCCCACCAGGATGGCCCGGCCGGACGGTTGTTCGCTGACCATGGAACCGCGGCACCGCCAGTCGCCCGGGTCCAACACCCTTCCCTTGGGAGTCCTCGGGCATTCATTTGCCTGCGGCCTGGCAAGCGAAAACAGCAGGCAGTTTGACGTATCCGTGCGCGCCGGCAATCCGGGATCAGCCGGGCCCTCGGGGCAGTTGCGCAGGCTCTCCGGCGCCGTGATCACGTGCGTCGATTCGACGGTGCCCAGGGCATCTGCCACCGCAGAGGAGAGCTTATGGACATCCACCCGGACGGGCGGCTTCCTGCTGCCATCGGCCGACGCCGGCGGATCCACCACCAGCGGCAGGTACGCCTGGTTTTCCAGGGCGCCCCAGTAATGTGTTTCCCGCATCCCCGCCTGCTGGCTGGCAGAGAGCACCAGGGCGGCGCTTGCCAGGGTGGCGGCGGCGAGTACCGCGGCCACGGCGGGAACGCTGCGCCCGCGGTTCCGGGCCGAATCCCGGGCCGCCATCCGGAGGGACAGCGGCATCCACTGGCTGCGGGAGGTCAGGCGGAGGACCAGCCAGCCGGTCAGCAGCACCAGGGCAACAACCGCCAGCACGGCGCCGAGGATGAGCACCGTGACCACCAGCGGCAGTTGCTCCGCCAGCCGGTCAGGATCGTTGGTGGACCGTCCCAGCAGCCAGCCCGCCGCCAGCAGCCCGGCAGCGGGCACCAGCGCCACGGTGCCGGCCACGGTTGCCCGCCGCGTCTTCGCCGAGGGGGCCCGGCCGGCTTTGAGGGCACCCAGCACAGCCTGCCGGGACACCTGCCGCGCAGGCACCATCGCCGCGATGGTGCAGGATGCCAGTCCCATGGCCATGGCGGCGAGTGTCAGCAGGAAATCCGGATGCAGCCCTGCCAGCCGTGCCGAGCCGTGCAACCGGACCACGTGGACGACGACGGCAGCGGCTCCCAGCCCCACCGCGGCTCCGGCGGCAACGGCAACGCCGCCCAGCCAGAGTCCACCCGCGGTGACAACAGCGCGGATGGCGGGGCCTTCCGCACCCGAGGATGCCAGCAGTGCCAGCTCACGCACCTGCTGCCTGGCGCCCACGGCGAAGGCAGCACCGGCCAGCAGGCCCACCTCCAGCAGCGCCAGGGCGCCGATCAGGCCGAACCCGGCGTAGACGGCCACCGCTTCCGTGGAATCATCCCGGGGCACGGAACCGGCAACGGTCCGTTCCTCCCGGGACGGCGGGTCCAGCACCACGCTGCGGGACAGCACGCCCACGCCTTTACTGTTGGCTTCCATGACCTGCGGCCAGGTGACCGGCTCCGGACCCACCAGGTAGTAGGACACGGACTGGCGGGTCTGCGGTCCCCTGGCAAGGTCAGAGGGTACCTGTCCTGCCTGCAGGTACAGGAAGCTGGTGCCGTCCGGGAGGCCGGCATCGCGAATGGTGCCCACCGGCACGAAGGTGCCTGCCGACGTCGTAAATTCCTGTCCGAAAGTGAGGTGGAAGCGCGTCATCAGCCCGGGCGACGCCAGCACCTCCGTGCCGTCGCGCGGGGGCCGGCCCGCCAGGAGGCTGAACTTTCCGGTGAAGGCCGGATTGAGGGCATCCACTTCGCGGCCCTGCAGCGAAACAAGTGCTTCCCCCACGCCGGTGGTCAGCTGGAGCAGGCGTTGCGGCAGCACATCGTAGCCCGCGGGAATGGCGTCAAGCGGGTCGGTCCGCCGGAATTCAGGATCGAACCGGCCGGTGCTGGAGGCGACCACACCGTCATTGAGCGGGTCCTGGAGGGAGTCCGCGCTGGGAACGGGCAGGACGCTGAACCTGGCCTGGGTGTTTCCCAGTTCGTAGGTGACGATTTCACCCGGCGTCCGCTGTGAGCTCTGGTAGAGGGTGGCGGCACCCGTCATCCCGGCCACGGGCAGCATGATGAGCAGGATGATGAGGAGGGACCGCCCCTTGTGGCGGGTGATGTCCCGGCGCGCCAGCCGCAGGGCAACCCGAAGGCTGCTCCGGCGGCTTGTGGGCGCCGGAGCAAGGTCCACCGGCATCAGAGACCGGCCTGGGTGAGCAGCATGGTGGGATCGTGCATGGCGGCGGCCTGGTCGATGATCCGCCCGTCCCGAAGGAAAACCACGCGGTCCGCCCAGGCGGCGTGCCTGGCTTCGTGGGTGACGAGCATGACGGCCGCTCCGGCGTCGGCACGGGCCCGCAGGACCTCCATGACCCCTTGGCCCGTTGTCGAATCCAATGCACCTGTAGGTTCATCGGCCAGGATCAGCCGCCGCTGGCCCACGATGGCCCTGGCGATCGCGACGCGCTGCTGCTGGCCGCCGGACATCTGGTCCATGAACCGGTCCGCCAGTTCGGGAATCCCCACTTGCCGCAGCGCATCGGCGGCCTGCCGGTGCGCTTTCCTGGTGGAAGTTCCGTCCAGTTCCAGCGGCAGCGCCACGTTCTCCGCGGCGGTCAGCGTGGGAACCAGGTTGAAGTCCTGGAAGACGTAGCCCACGGCCCGGCGGCGCAGCCGGGCCAGTTCGTTCAGGCCCAGCCCGGCCAGCGGCGTGGACTCAACGTAGACAGCGCCCGACGTCGGCCGGTCCAGTCCGCCGGCAATGGCCAGAAGGGAGGACTTGCCGGAGCCCGACGGGCCCATGACCGCGACGAACTCCCCAGCTGAAATGGTGAGGTCAACGTCGCGGAGGGCGGCGACCGCCGTCGCGCCGTGCCCGAAAGTCCTTCCCACCCTGGCGAGTTCAAGGACCTGCTGCGGCCCCTGCACGCTCACCGGCGGATGTCCGCGTTGAGCGGGGTGTCTTCCGTGGCCCCGTTGGAGGATTTCCGGGCTCCAATTGCCGCCGTGGCCTGCGCCTGCTGGACCATCCTGGCCTCGCAAAGGTCCAGCCAGCGGACTTCCGCTTCGGTCTGGAAGATCAGTGAATCGAGCACCAACAGCCAGGCAGTATCCGTGGCCCGCTGGTTTGCCGCCGTATCGCGGCGCGCCCTGGTGTAGTCCTGCAGGGCGCGGATGGACGCCACGCGCTGGGCCTGGATGATGGCCTGGACATCGACCCCGGGCAGGGTAACGGCGAGCGCAAGCTTGATGGCGAGCTCGTTGCGTGGTGGGCTGTTCCGCTCCACGGGGGCGGCAAACCAGTTCCGCACCTCGTCCTTGCCGGCAGGGGTGATGCTGTACACCACGTGCCCTTCGCCGTCGTCGCCCTCCTTGGCCACCAGGGCATCGCGCTCCAGCCGGTCAAGTGTGGTGTACACCTGCCCGATATTCAGCGGCCACGTGGCCCCGGTGCGGTTCTCGAACTCGACCCGCAGCTGGTAGCCGTAGCGCGGCTGGTCCTGCAACAGGGCAAGGAGGCTGTGGCGAATGGACATTGTGCTCCCCCGGGCTGGTTCCAACCGGTATGCACGAGCCCCCAAGACCCGTGCATACCGCGTATAGGCAGCCTAGCCCCGACTGACGCCCCGGCGCAATACCGGGTATGCAACCGGGGGTTCCTACATGACCAGGAGGACCTTGCCCACGTGGTCGCCGCTGTCGAAATAGCGGTGGGCTGCCGCTACCTGGTCCAGCGGGAAGGTCTTGGCGACCAGCGGACGGATCCGGCCGTCAGCCACCAGCGGCCACACGGCGTCCCGCACCGCAGTCATGATGGCACCCTTTTCCGCTACCGGCCGGGGCCGCAGGGCGGTGGCCACCACGGCTGCCCGCTTCTTCAGCAACAGGCCCAGGTCCAGCTCCCCCTTGGTGCCGCCTTGCAGGCCGATCACCACCAGGCGCCCGTAGTCGGCCAGGGCCTCCACGTTCTGCTTGAGGTACTTGGCCCCCACCACGTCCAGGATGACGTCCGCCCCGTAGCCATCGTTCTGCCGCCGCAGGCTCTCCGGGAAGTCCTCCTCGGCGTAGTTGATGGCGATGTCAGCACCAAGGAACGCCTTGGCGGTGCCCACCTTCTCGTCAGTGCCGGCAGTCGTGGCCACCTTGGCGCCAAAGGCCTTGGCAAGCTGGATGGCCATGGTGCCGATCCCGCCGGTGGCGCCGTGGATGAGGACGGTCTCCCCCGGCTGCAGCTGCGCCGTCATGATCAGGTTCGAATAGACCGTTGCGGCCACTTCCGGCAGCGAGGCCGCTGTGACCAGGTCCACCCCGTCCGGCACCCGCAGTACCTGCTCGGCCGGAACCGCCACCTGCTGGGCATAGCCGCCGCCGGCCAGCAGGGCCACCACCTTGTCCCCCAACGAAAATGGCTTGCTGACGCCAGGGCCAAAGCCTGCGATCCGGCCCGAAACTTCCAGCCCGGGGATCTCGGAGGCACCGGGAGGCGGCGGGTAGAAACCCCGGCGCTGCTGGACATCGGCCCGGTTCAGGCCCGCAGCCACCACGTCAATGAGCACTTCGCCCTGGCCAGGCACCGGCGCATCCACGTCCCGGACTTCCAGCACTTCCGGGCCGCCCGGTTCCGATATGTAGACGGCTTTCATGGACCTCTCCCGTTCCTGACTCAAATCCTGGCTGCAACAAGTGTGCACCGGGCACCTTCCCGCTCCTGTTTTGTTGCAGGCAAGTGCCTATGAAACACTACTAGCTGAGGAAGGTTGTCCGAGCGGCCGAAGGAGCTGGTCTTGAAAACCAGTGTGCGGTAACCCCGTACCAAGAGTTCGAATCTCTTACCTTCCGCACTGGAAACCCCTGGCAGCCGGCACCGGCCGCCAGGGGTTTTGTGTTTTGGGCGCTGCTGCCTTACCGGTCAAGCGTGACAGGGAGTTCGGGTCAGCGTCGCAGGATGGCTGCCGCGATCTCGTCTGCATCCCTGAGGGTGCGCTGGCCGCTGCGGTAGGCGGGGCTGCCCGGCTGGAGGGCTTCGGCCGCGATGGCCGTGCCCCACTGGGTGGAGGACAACTGGAGGCCCAGCACGTACAGGTTTTCCGTCACGGACCCGTTGGAGGCAAGTGGGCGGTACGGGTGGGGCTCCACGTCCAGGCCCGTGGACTCGACGGGGGCACCTTCTGCGGTCATCATGAGCCGTGGACGCACCAGCCCATCGGACAGCATCTGCTCCAGGACCGGCGAATCATTGGCCGACACCCTGTTGCCCGGCGCAAGGGCCTCCACCATGGTCCGTGCCAGGACCGGCGGACCGGCAACCCACGGCGAGGAAGCCGTGAACATCGCGGACTGCCGGTCCACGCCGAACTTGGGGTCGGGTCCAACGAAGCTGACCACCCCTGCCCTGGCCAGTGCGGCGAGCTGTTCGGCGCGCAGCGCCGGCGGCCCGCTGGCAAGGCCTTCCACGAAGGATTCAAACCAGCCGCGCAGCCCGGCGACCCATGATTCATCGGTGATGCCGCCGTCGGCCACCGCCGTTTTGAGGAGGGCCCGCCCGTGGTGCAGGGCGCCGATGGCCATCTTGACGGGGTCGTCCTCGCCGAGCGCGGACCGGCGTGCATCGTCCAGCAGGAACTCCACCACGGCGGCATCGTGCTCGCGCCGGGACGCGAAGGAGCGCCCCGCCAAGGGGGCCGCGAGGCCCGGTAGGTCCAGCCGGTGCCGCGGACCAACGTGGACGGCCAGGACGCTTTCCACGGCGTCTTCCCAGTTGGCGGCGGTGTGGGCGTGCGGCTGCAGGGCTTCCTCCAGCGCTGCCAGGAAAGCCGCCGCATCGGGGACAGCCCCCGGCTGCGAGCGCACCAGGGTTGAGTAGTACGCCCAGAGGGCATCGCGGTGCAGCAGGGGCCACAGGTCGTGGTCGAACGAGGGCCGGATTCCGGCCTTGGCCAGCCGCTCCAGGGCGGCTTCGGTGAGGTAGCGGAGCGTGATGGAGGTGGCGTAATAGCCGTTGAGGGCTGCTTTTGCACGGTAGGGGGTTCCGCGCCGGGACGCCGCGATGATCAGGGGTTCCTGGCCGGACGGTTCGTACTCCAGGCGGCTTCCCGTGGACACGAACTTTCCGCCGCGGCCTTCGGTGAGTTGCCCCATCGTGTCGAAGAAGTTCAGGCCCATCCCGCGGACCAGCACGGGTTTCCCCGCGGGAATCCGTGTCCAGTCCACGTCTGCGGGCACGGCAGGGGGAAAGTACTGCAGGCCCAGCTGCTCGGCCGCGGCGTGCAGGCCGCGCTGTTCCGGATTCAGCCGGGACGGGATGTGCCCCAGGGCGAGCACCACTGCGTTGGCGCGGAGGGCAGCCCCGGCGGCCAGGCCGACGTCGAACATTCCGTCCCCCACCGGACGCACGGACACAGCCGACGTTTCGTGGAATTCGACCGTGACGCCGTCGGGAGCTTTGGCCAGCAGCTCCTCCAGCATGCACTTCAGGTAGCGGCCGTACAGGGCGCGGCTGGGGAAGTCATTGGACCCCAGCACCGCCAGTTCCGCCCGCTCCTCACCGGTGAGGGCCGGCAGCGGATCCCGCTGCTGCCGGGCACGCCACTGGTCGAACGTGGTGCCGGCCACGGGCGCCGGCAGCGACGGTTCCTGGGGAACCAGCGTGGGGTAGAAGGATTGCGTATTCATGAGGAACAGCCGTGACTGGCCGGGCTGCCACACGTGCCCCGGGCCCGCCGGGTAGGGGTCAACCACGTCGATGTGCAGCTGTGCAGGGCCTCCGGCCGCGGCGGCGTGGGCGAGCAGCCGCTCGAGCACGCTGGTGCCACGGGGGCCGCCGCCGATAATGACGGCCCGGTTGCTCTGCGATAATTCCACGGCATCCAGCGTACGGGCTGAAAGCGGAGGATGTGCCGGACGCTTGACTTGCCAGCCTTGGGGGATGTTGTTTGGATGGGGCGCATGACCACCACAGCAGCTGATCAAGCCTCCGCTCCCGGCCCCGGCCAGGACACCTCCGGCACCGCATCCCAGGGAACTGCGCCCGTGCCCGTCGACGAGAATGTGTGGCTGGAGGACATCTACGGCGAGGAACAGCTGGCCTGGGTCAGGGAGCAGAACTCCCGGACCGAGGACCTGCTGGAGGACGCCGGGTACGCCGAACTGGAGACCAGCATCCTGGAGGTCCTGGACTCCACGGACCGGATTGCCATGGTGGGCAAGCGGGGCGAGTGGTACTACAACTTCTGGAAGGACAGCCAGAACCCCAAGGGCCTGTGGCGGCGGACCACCTGGGAGAGCTACCTCACCGATTCCCCCGATTGGGACGTCCTGCTGGACGTGGACGAGCTGTCCCGGACCGAAGGCGAAGAGTGGGTGTTCCACGGCGCCACGTTCCTGCGCCCCGCGGCCGGAGCCCCCTACCGGCTGGCGCTGCTGGCCCTGTCCCCCGACGGCGGCGACGCGAACCGCTACCGCGAGTTCGACGTCGAGGCGCGCGGCTTCGTTGACCCCGCCCGGGGCGGGTTCGACCTGCCGACGGCGAAGGGCAACGTGTCGTGGCTGGATGCCGACACACTCCTGGTTTCCTCCACCGCGGAAGGCCTGCCCAAGACCGCGTCGTCCTACGCCCGCACAGCGGTGACCCTCAAACGCGGCGGTTCCCTGGCCGCTGCCCCGCGCCTTTTCGACGTGCCGGAGGACCACATGATGGCCGTCGCGGCGCACGATTCCACACCCGGATTTGAGCGCACCTTCGCTGTTGACTACATCGACTTCTTCAACCGGACCAACTTTGTGCTCCGGGACGGTGACTGGACGCCGATCGATGTGCCCACCGACGTCAACGTCAGCGCGCACCGGGAATGGCTGCTCTTCCGCCCGCAACAGGACTGGGTCCTCGACGGAACCACCTACCCCTCCGGCGCCCTGCTCGCCGCAAACTTCGAGGACTACCTCGCCGGGAGCCGGCAGCTCACCGTGCTGTTCACCCCCGATGACCACACATCGCTGCAGTCCTGGAGCTGGACCCGCAGCTTCCTGCTGCTGAACCTGCTCAGGGACGTTTCCTCGGAAATCCGGGTCCTGGATCCATCCAGGCCCGCCGGCACCACGGACTGCGGCTGGGCGGCCACCCTCCTTGACGCCTGCCCACCGCTGCATGACGTGAATGCCTACGCCGTGGACGACGAGGACGACGGACCAGCCGACGGCGGCGCCGGCGACGACTTCTGGCTCGTCGCCACGGGTTTCACCACCCCCACCACGCTCATGCGCGGCACCCTGGAGCACCACAGCGCCGGGACGTCCGGCGTGGTGGGCCGGCATGCGGCAATCAAGGCCTCGCCGTCGTTCTTTGCCGACACTGACTATGAAGTGGAGCAGCACTTCGCCGTGTCCGACGACGGCACCCGGGTTCCGTATTTCCAGATTGCTCCGCGGGGGCTGGCTTTGGACGGGCAGAACCCCACCCAGCTGTCCGGCTACGGCGGGTTTGAGGTTTCGCGGACGCCGTCCTACAGCGGCACGGTGGGCCGGGCATGGCTGGAGCGGCGGACCACGCTGTCCGGCGGCGACGGCGGGAAGGCGCCCCACTCCCGCGGCGGAGTGTACGTGGTGGCGAATATCCGGGGCGGCGGGGAGTACGGGCCCGCCTGGCACCGGGCGGCACTGAAGGAAAACCGGCACCGGGCCTACGAGGACTTCGCGGCCGTGGCACGGGACCTCATCTCCCGCGGCGTCACCTCGCCCCGCCGCCTGGGCTGCGTGGGCGGCTCCAACGGCGGCCTCCTGGTGGGCAACATGCTCACCCGGTACCCCGAACTGTTCAGGGCCGTCTCCTGCGGAGTGCCCCTGCTGGACATGCGCCGCTACACCAAGCTCTCCGCCGGGCATTCGTGGATCGCCGAGTACGGTGACCCGGACGTTCCCGAACAGTGGGAGTACATCAGGACCTTCTCGCCCTACCACCTGCTCAAGGACGCGGTGGAGTACCCGGAGACCTTCATCTGGACGGCAACCTCCGATGACCGGGTTGGCCCCGTGCAGGCGCGGAAGATGGCAGCCCGGATGCTGGCCATGGGCATCCCCAACGTCTGGTTCCACGAAGCCCTGGAGGGTGGCCATGCCGGCGCCTCGGACAACCGGCAGGCTGCCGCGCTGCAGGCCCGCAGCCAGCACTTCCTGTGGAAGGCGCTGGCAGGCTGACCGGCGTGGGCCCCTGGCTGGCTGTCCGGAGGGCCGGTTCCGGCCTCCCGGAAATCCGCATCGTCCGCCCCGGGCAACGATTGCCATAGGGCGCCGGGGCCGCGGCCGGCATGCCCGCGGCTGTGGCGGGGACCGTTTTGCACTGCATGGCCGGATCTGCGTATCCTTGGTGGGCTAGGAATAGCAATTGGAGACGTGCCAGAGCGGCCGAATGGACTTCACTGCTAATGAAGGGTCGGGGTTAAACTCGACCGGGGGTTCAAATCCCCCCGTCTCCGCGTTTGGCCCCGGTCCTGGACCGGGGCCTTTTGCGTTTCAGGGTGCCCCTGGCCAGTCCTAAGCCCGTTCGCGAATCAGCGCCTTGAAGGTTCGGAAACGCGAACAAGCTTCTGATACGCCGGGCGTGGGCCCGGTCCGCGGAAAACGCTGTCCGGTAGCCGGACGCTGGGCGCGCAGGCTTTGCCGCAGTGGCAGGATTAGCGCATGGCGGCACGCAGCAACTCAAACCAACCGGATGTGGGCCGGGCGGCATGGAATCCACGCCTGGCGCTTCTGGTGGCGGCAACGTTCTTCATGGAATTCCTGGACGGCACGGTCCTGACCACGGCCATTCCCAGCATTTCGTCGGACTTCGCCATCCCCGCCGCCAACGTCAACATCACCATGACCGCGTACCTGCTGACGGTGGCCGTCGGCATCCCCATCAGCGGCTGGCTGGCGGAGCGGTTCGGCGCCAGGCGGATCTTCTGCGCGGCCATCGCCATCTTCACGCTCGCTTCCCTGGCCTGCGCCCTCAGCCAGGACCTTGCCACGCTGACGCTGAGCCGCATCGCCCAGGGCGTTGGCGGGGCCATGATGGTGCCGGTGGGAACCCTGGTGGTCCTGCGCGGAACGCCGAAATCCGAATTACTGCGTGCCACCGCCTTCCTGGTGTGGCCCGGGCTCCTGGCACCCGTCCTCGCGCCGCTGGTAGGCGGCGCGCTCACCACGTACCTTTCCTGGCATTGGATCTTCCTGGTGAACATTCCCCTTGGTGCCGCCGCATTTGCCGCCGCCCTGCGCCTGGTCCCCTCGGCTCCGGGAGATCCGCACCGGCGGCTGGACTGGCCCGGAATGGCCCTGACCACGGTGGGGGTGGGCGCACTCGTGGCCGGTCTGGAACTGGCCAGCAGCCATCCTGAACTGCCCTGGGCCGGGATCAGTGCCGCCGCCGGGGTTGCCGCCCTGGCCGGGGCCGTGTTCTGGATGCGCAGGACTCCCCATCCGCTGTTCAACCTGCAGGTCTTCCGCACCCGGACCTTCCGGGCCATGGCCACCGGCGGGTTCATTTACCGGGTCACCATCAGTTCAGTGCCGTTCCTGCTGCCCCTGATGTTCCAGACCGGGTTCGGCTGGTCTCCCCTGCATGCCGGGGCGCTGGTGGCGGCCGTGTTCATTGGGAATATCGGGATCAAACCGGCCACCACCCCGCTGATCCGGAAGTTCGGTTTCAAGGCAATGCTGGTGTTCGCCTCGCTGGCCTCCGCCGTCACCTTCGCCCTCTGTGCCCTGCTGACACCGCAGACCCCTGAGGCGTTGATGTTCGTGCTGCTGGTGTGCAGCGGGGCCTTCCGCTCCATCGGTTTCTCGGCTTATGCCTCCGTGCAGTACGCCGACATCCCGCCGGCACAGCTGACCTCCGCCAACACGGTGTCGGCCACCCTGGTACAGCTGGCCACCGGCTCGGGTATCGCGGTGGCAGCCCTGCTTATCCGGACCTTTGACGGGCTGGCCCTCGGACCGCAGGACCCCGCCGGGCCCTTCCGCGGCGCTTTTGTGGCAATGGCCGTCCTGATGCTGGCCAGCACCGCGGACAGCATCCTGCTCCCCCGCCATGCGGGGGCAGCCGTCAGCCGGCCTGGGCCAAAACCAGGGGAAGCACCGCTCCCGCCCCGGCCTGCCGAAGGGCGCGCCCCGCGACGGTAAGGGTCCACCGGCTGTCGGCGAGGTCATCAATCAGCATGACCGTCTGGCCCTGGACGGACTGCAGGGCGGCTTCGAGCTCCGGGCCCACCACCAGCCTGTCCCACACGCCCGCCAGCCGGTAAGCGCTGTTTCCGCCGCGTCCGCCGGTGGGACCGCCGTGCGCCGGCTGCAGATCACCAAGGTAGGGAATGCGCCCGATCTCGGAAATCCCCCTGGCCAGCGAGCCCACCAGCTGCGGTTTGCTGCGGGACGGCATACCCACGATGGCGGCCGGCCTGCCCGCGCCGCTCCAGCCCGGGTTCCGGGCATCGCCGGTTCCCCATTCGCGCAGGACCTGCACGCAGGCCTGGAGCATGCCGGGATCCACCGGCCGGTCCTCCGCGCCGGCGGCAAACAGCTCCCGCAAGGCACCGCCCCACCCCAGGTCGGTCAGCCGGGCCAGGACACGTCCCTCCGAAAGGCCCTCTGCCGGCTTGAGCTTTCCTTTCACCGGTACTCCCAGCCGGTCCATCCCGCTGGGCCACTGAAGGCGCGGTTCAAGGACGCCGCCGGCCCTGCTCAGGGTCTGGCCGGCCGCCGCCGTGGCATCGGCTGCCACGTCTGCCGGGAACCACCGGCCGGCGCAGTTGTCGCACCGCCCGCAGGGACGGGCCGTCTCGTCATCCAGGACCGAGGTGATGTATTCCATCCTGCATCCTGCGGTGTCCTGGTAGATCACCATGGAGTCCTGCTCGTCCACCCGTGCCTCGGCAATGCGGCCGTAGCGTTCGGCGTCATAAACCCAGGGCTGGCCGGTGGACCGCCATCCCCCGCCGACCCGTTCCACCGCCCCGTCCACCGACAACACCTTCAGCAACAGCTCAAGCGGCGTGCGGCGAAGGTCCACCCTGGCCTCCAGCGCCACGGTTGACAGGGCGGTTCCGGCTTCAGCCAAGGCCGTCAGCACGGCTCCGGCCTTCTCCTCGGACGGCATGGACGCGGTGGCGAAGTACTGCCAGATCTCACGGTCCTCCGCGCCCGGGAGCAGCAGGACGTCCGCGTTGGCGGCACCACGTCCGGCACGCCCCACCTGCTGGTAGTAGGCGACGGGCGAGGACGGCGCACCGAGGTGGACGACGAAGCCAAGATCGGGCTTGTCGAAGCCCATCCCCAGGGCGGACGTGGCCACCAGCGCCTTGACCTGGTTGTCCTTCAGTAACTGTTCGGCCCGTTCACGGTCTGCGGGATCGGTCCGTCCGGTGTAGGCGAGTACGTTGTGCCCCGCTTCTGACAACAGGCGGGCGGTGTCCTCGGCCGCGGAAACGGTAAGGGTGTAAATAATCCCGCTGCCCGGAAGATCGGCCAGGTGCGTCAGCAGCCAGCCCAGCCGTTCCTTGGAGTCACGGAGCGACAGGACACCAAGCCGCAGCGAGTCACGGCCCAGGGAGCCGCGGATGGTCAGGACTCCCTCACCGAGCTGCTCTTCGATATCGTGCACCACGCGTGAGTTGGCCGTGGCGGTGGTGGCCAGGACCGGGACGGAATCCGGCAGCCTTGTGATGAGGTCCGCGATCCGGCGGTAGTCGGGGCGGAAGTCGTGCCCCCAGTCGGAAATACAGTGGGCTTCATCGATGACCAGCAGGCCGGTCCGGCGGAGCAGTTCGGGCAGCTGGGTTTCGCGGAACGCGGGATTGGTCAGCCGCTCCGGCGAGACGAGGAGGACGTCCACCTCATCGGCGGCCAATTGGCCACGCACGGCGTCCCACTCCAGCTGGTTGGCGGAGTTGATGGCAACGGCACGCACCCCGGCCCGGGCGGCGGCGGCCACCTGGTCCCGCATCAGGGCAAGCAACGGCGAGACGATCAGGGTAGGCCCGGCGCCCCGGCGCCGCAGCAGCAGGGAGGCCACGAAGTACACAGCCGACTTGCCCCAGCCGGTGCGCTGCACCACCAAAGCCCGCCGCCCGCCGTCGACCAGTGCCTCAATGGCCTCAAACTGCCCGTCATGGAAGACCGCGTCCGGGTGCCCCACCAGGCCCCGCAGGACCTCAAGCGCTTCGGCATGGGTGGCGGTGCCCGGTGCGCCGGGAGCTGCCATGTCTGCAACGGCGGTAGCGGAAACTGTGGACGTGTACTGGTTATCGGCCATTGGTTCAGTATCCCAGCACCCTCCGACACCCTGCACAGCCGCGGGCTGCTATGTGGAAAGCCGGCCGCAAAGCGGACCTGTTACGAAAGAGCTCCCCAATCCACATTGGCCGGAAGCGCTGCCCACGTAAGATAAAGCCCGTGACTAGCGAACAGACAACGACATTTGACCTTTCGGCATCCTTCAAGGCCTACGACGTCCGTGGGATTGTAGGCGAGTCGATCACCGCCGAAATCGTCGAAGCCGTGGGGGCCGCGTTCGTGGATGTCCTGCAGCTCGAAGGCCAGACCATCGTGGTGGGCGGGGACATGCGCCCCTCCTCCCCCGAGTTCACCAAGGCCTTCGCCAACGGAGCGGCAGCCCGCGGCGCCAATGTGGAGCTCCTGGACCTGATCTCCACCGATGAGCTGTACTTTGCCTGCGGGTTCCTCAACCGCGCCGGGGCCACCTTCACCGCCAGCCACAACCCCGCCGAATACAACGGCATCAAGATGGCCAAGGCGGGCGCCGTCCCCATCTCCTCCGAAACCGGCCTCAAGGAGATCCAGGCCCTCGCGGAGCAGTACCTCAACTCCGGGTCCATCCCCGCAGGCGGCACGCGCGGCCTCATCAGTGTCCGCGACGTGCTCAAGGACTACTCCGAGTACCTCCGCAAGCTCGTTGACCTTTCCGCGTCCCGCCCTCTGAAGGTGGTGGTGGATGCAGGCAACGGCATGGCCGGCCTGACCACCCCGGCCGTCCTGGGTGACGCGCTGCTGCCCAAGCTGCCTTTCGACATCGTTCCCCTGTATTTCGAACTGGACGGTTCCTTCCCCAACCACCCGGCCAACCCCCTGGAGCCGGAAAACCTCCGCGACCTGCAGGCAGCTGTCATCGAACACGGCGCGGACATCGGCCTGGCCTTCGACGGCGACGCCGACCGCTGCTTTGTCATCGACGAGAAGGGCGAGCCCGTCTCGCCGTCGGCCATCACCGGCATGGTGGCCCGCCGCGAGATCGCCCGCGCCAAGGCCCAGGGCGAGGAAAAGCCCGCCATCATCCACAACCTGCTGACCTCCCGCGCCGTCGCCGAACTGGTGGAGCACGACGGCGGCCGCGCCGTCCGCACGCGCGTGGGCCACTCCTTCATCAAGGCAGTCATGGCAAAGGAAGGCGCAGTATTCGGCGGCGAGCACTCCGCCCACTTCTACTTCCGCGACTTCTGGAACGCTGACACCGGCATGCTGGCCGCCATGCACGTCCTGGCAGCCCTGGGCGAGCAGGAGGGCCCGCTCTCCGAGCTGGCCCGCGAATACGAGCCGTATGTCAGCTCCGGCGAGATCAACTCCGAGGTGGAGGACAAGCCCGCAGCGGTGGAGCGGGTGCGCCAGGCCTTCGCGGACGAGGACCTCACCGTGGACAACATGGATGGGAGCACGTTCACGGCCAATGACGGCAGCTACTGGTTCAACCTCCGCCCTTCCAACACCGAACCGTTCCTGCGGCTCAATGCCGAGGCAACGGACCGGGCCACCATGGAACGCATCCGCGACCGCGTCCTGTCCCTGGTGCGGGCCTAGCAGCGGATGGCTGACCACACGGGGCAGGCAGCGGGCGGAACCGGCGGGCAGGAAAGCTGGCGCGATTCCGTCTCCGAGGCCACGGCAACTGACCTGGAGAACCTCCTGGGCACGGGCGTCAGCGCGGCCCAGGAGCAGCTCCAGCGCAACGGCGGTTTCCTGCCTTTCGCGCTGACAGTCCAGAATGACGGCGAGGTGCGGCTGGTGGCCGTCTCGCCTGCTGATGCCGCCGACGGCGCGGACGGGGATTTCGACGCGGATGCCATGATCCACGACCTTCAGGCCCTCCTCCGCCAGAACCGGGACGATTTCCGCGCCGCCGCGGTGGTCTGCGACATCCTGCTGGTGGAGGAGGATTCGGACGCCATCCATGTGGCCGCCGAACACCGCGACGGATCCCTGTTTGCGGCCGTGCTGCCATACTCCGCCAACGCAACCACGCAGTCCTGGGAGTTCGGCGAACTGGGCGCGGACGCCAGCGAGCCTGCGATCTGGGTGGACTAGACCGGACCCGCAGCCATGAAGATCAATGCCTTCGCTGACGTCAGCCTGCGAGCACTCATGGTGCTCGCAGCCGTTCCGGACGGCACGCTGCTCACCACCCAGAGCATCGCGGACGCGGTGGGCACACCCTACAACCATGTCAGCAAGGCCATGGCCAAACTGCGGAGCATGGGCCTGATTGAGGTTGTCCGGGGCCGGTCCGGCGGTTCCCGGCTCAGCCATGCGGGCCGGATCGCCTCCGTGGGCCAGATCCTGCGGCAGCTTGATACCCGCACCGATCCTGCCGATTGTGTTGCGCCTGGCGGCAACTGCCCGCTCATTAACGAGTGCAAACTGCGCGGCGCACTGGCCCGCGCCCGCGAAGCCTTCTATGCGGAGCTGGACTCCGTGGTGATCGCGGAACTCCCCCAGGCCCGGCAAATGGCTCCGGTCTTCCAGATGATCGGCCTCCGCCCGGGGCTTTGAACCGACTATCCGAGCGCAGGCTCCCGGTTTGATTTCAAACTTCTACAAGGTGTAGAACTGAGGCAGAAATACTCGTATTTCAAATATGAGTTTTCCTCCGGCCGGACGAAGGCCCCGGCCACTACCTCAGGAGTTCAGATGCTCTCGGACAAGTCCCGCCCCGTCATTGAGGCCACCCTGCCGCTGGTCGGTTCCCGGATCGGATCCATCACCCCCAACTTCTACGCCCGCCTGTTCGCGGCGCACCCCGAACTGATGGATGGCCTGTTCAGCCGCTCCAACCAGCGCTCCGGCAACCAGCAGCAGGCCCTCGCCGGGAGCATCGCCGCCTTCGCCACCCATCTGGTGAACAACCCGGGCACCCTGCCGGAAACTGTCCTTTCGCGCATCGCGCACCGGCACGCCTCCCTGGGCATCACGGAGCCGCAGTACCAGGTGGTCTACGAGCACCTGTTCGCCGCCATCGCCGAGGACCTGGCCGAGGTGATCACTCCTGAAATCGCCGAAGCCTGGACCGAGGTGTACTGGCTGATGGCGGACGCCCTGATCAAGCTCGAAAAGGGCCTCTACGCCGCGCAGGCCAACGACAAAATGTGGACGCCCTGGCGGGTGGCAGCCAAGGCACCGGCAGGAACCGGGTCCATGACCTTCACCCTGGAGCCGGCCGACGACACCCCCGTCACCCCCGCCCTGCCCGGCCAGTACATCAGCGTCAAGGTGGCCCTCCCGGACGGGCTGCGCCAGGTCCGCCAGTACTCCCTCTCCGGCGATGCAGGCACCAGCCGCATCTTCACCACCAAGCTGGACGACGGCGGCGAGGTCTCCCCCGTCCTGCACCACACCGTCCAGGTGGGCGACCTCGTCGAGATCTCCAACCCCTACGGCGAGATCACGCTCAAGGAGGGCGACGGCCCCGTGGTCCTCGCCTCCGCCGGCATTGGCTGCACGCCCACCGCCTCCATCCTCCGCTCCCTCGCCGAATCAGGCTCCGACCGGCAGGTCCTGGTGCTGCATGCCGAAAGCACCCTGGACAGCTGGGCCCTGCGCAGCCAGATGACGGACGACGTCGAGCGCCTGGACGGCGCGGAACTCCAGCTGTGGCTGGAGAAGCCGGTGGAGGGCGCCCGGGAAGGGTTCATGTCCCTGCGCGAAGTGGACCTTCCGGCGGACGCCTCCCTCTACCTCTGCGGCCCCCTGCCGTTCATGAAGAACATCCGCAACGAGGCCATCAACGCCGGCATCCCGGCCACCAAGATCCACTACGAGGTCTTCGGCCCGGACATCTGGCTCGCCAGCTGAAACAGCCATCCAACGACGGCGGCCCCGCACCTTTTCGAAAAAGGTGCGGGGCCGCCGTCGTGGCTTCAGCAGTGACTAGTGCTTGGCCATGCGTTCCTTGAGGGAAGCGAGCTCGGCACGCAGGGCATCCGGGAGTGAATCCCCGAACTTGGCGTACCACTCCTCGATGGAGGCCAGCTCGGCGTCCCATTCCCCGCGGTCCACGCGGACAGCGTCCTCCACGTGGGCGTGGGTCAGGTCAAGGCCGGTGAGGTCAAGTGAATGGCCGGCGGGCACGAAGCCGATGGGGGTTTCGACGGCGTCCGCCTTCCCTTCGATCCGCTCGATGGCCCACTTCAGGACGCGGGCGTTGTCGCCGAAGCCGGGCCAGGCAAATCCACCGTCGGCGGTGCGGCGGAACCAGTTCACCAGGAAGATGTGCGGCAGGCGTTCGGGGTTGGCCTTCCCGGAGACGCTGATCCAGTGCTTCAGGTAGTCGCCGGCGTCGTAACCGATGAAGGGCAGCATGGCCATCGGGTCGCGGCGGAGCACGCCGACCTGTCCGGCGGCTGCGGCCGTGGTCTCGGAGGAAAGGGTGGACCCCATGAAGATGCCGTTGGTCCAGCTGCGTGCCTCGGTGACCAGGGGAACGGTGGTCTTGCGGCGGCCGCCGAACAGGATGGCCGAGAGCTCCACGCCTTCCGGGCTGTAGTATTCCTCGGCAAGCATGTCCACCTGCGAGATGGGGGTGCAGAAACGGGAGTTCGGGTGGGCGGCGGGACGGCCCGAATCGGGGGTCCAGGAGTTGCCCTGCCAGTCGGTCAGGTGCGCCGGAACCTCGTCGGTCATGCCCTCCCACCAGACGCCGCCGTCGTCGGTCAATGCCACGTTGGTGAAGATGCTGTGGCCCTTGGCAATGGCGCGCATGGCGTTCGGATTGGTGCCCCAGCCGGTGCCGGGGGCTACGCCGAAGAGGCCGGCCTCCGGGTTGGTGGCGCGCAGCTCGCCTTCCTTGCCGATCCGCATCCAGGTGATGTCGTCGCCAAGGGTTTCGACTTCCCAGCCTTCAATGGTGGGGTCGAGCAGGGCAAGGTTGGTCTTGCCGCAGGCCGAGGGAAAGGCCGCGGACATGTAGTACGACTTCTTCTCCGGCGAGGTGAGCTTGAGGATGAGCATGTGCTCGGCCAGCCAGCCCTCGTCACGCGCCATGACCGAGGCGATGCGCAGGGCGTAGCACTTCTTCCCAAGGAGGGCGTTGCCGCCGTAGCCGGAGCCAAAGGACCAGATGGAGCGCTCTTCGGGGAAGTGGACAATCCATTTGTCCGGGTTGCAGGGCCACGGCACGTCGTCCTGGCCGGGGGCCAGCGGTGCGCCGAGGGAGTGCAGGGCCGGAACGAAGAAGGCGTTGGTGGCCGTGATCCTGTCCAGGACCTCGGTGCCGATGTTCGCCATGATGCGCATGGAAGCGACAACGTAGGCACTGTCGGTGATTTCCACGCCGAACTTGGGGTCCTCTGCGTCGAGGTGGCCCATGACGAACGGGATGACGTACATGGTGCGGCCGCGCATGGAACCGGCGAACAGCCCGCGCAGCTTCTCCTTCATCTCCCGCGGTTCCATCCAGTTATTGGTGAAGCCGGCGTCACGCCGGTTTTCCGAGCAGATGAAGGTCTGTTCCTCGACGCGGGCGACGTCGGCGGGATCGGAGAACGCAGCGAAGGAGTTCGGGAAGAGGTCCTGGTTGAGCCTGGTCAGGGTGCCGGCAGCAACAAGCTCGTCGGTAAGGCGGGTGTTTTCCTCTTCGGACCCGTCAACCCAGTAAATGCGGTCCGGCTGCGTAAGCTCAGCAACCTCTTCGACCCATGCCAGCAGGCCGGCATGTGTGGTGGGTGCTTTCTCAAGCAGCGGCTTCTGCGCCAGATCGCCCATTGCAGTTCCCTTCCTCGGGTTCATCGGTGTGAGCTAAATGCTATGGTCCGGACCAGTGGAGTTTTTGGGGAGCTTGACTGACATCTCCGGTCCCCAAAAGTGAATTCCGCGGAAAATCAAGGAATTATTCCCGCAAAAACACCGATTAAGTGACAAAGGTCACCTATACCGGTCTAGTTGCGGAGATTACAGTCGGTTCGATTTGGCACTACGGGCCCTGCTCGCGTA
Organism: Pseudarthrobacter sp. Pseusp20; assembly: GCF_059492155.1. Taxonomy (NCBI): domain Bacteria; kingdom Bacillati; phylum Actinomycetota; class Actinomycetes; order Micrococcales; family Micrococcaceae; genus Pseudarthrobacter; species Pseudarthrobacter sp. Pseusp20. The sequence goes on along the minus strand of NZ_CP168521.1, from coordinate 932,715 downwards.
AAGTAATTCGAGGTTCGGGGAGAGCGGTTCTTCTCCCGGGACACGGAATGCGCCCATAGCTCAGCTGGATAGAGCGTCTGTCTACGGAACAGAAGGTCAGGGGTTCGAATCCCTTTGGGCGCACCAACAAGGTCCGCACCGGCTCGCCGGTGCGGACCTTTTTTGTGCAGCCGGGCCCGTGATCCCCGGCTAGGCTTTGCACATGATGCCCGACGCCGCTGAGCGCGAATTTGATGTTGTTGTTATCGGCGCAGGCGCCGTGGGGGAAAACGTGGCCGGCCGCGTTGTGGAGGGCGGGCTCACCGCCGTGCTCGTGGAAGCGGAACTGGTGGGCGGCGAATGCTCCTACTGGGCCTGCATGCCATCGAAGGCACTCCTGCGGCCCGGCACCGCGCTGCACGGAGCACAGACGACGCCGGGCGCCAAGGAAGCAGTCACCCGTACCCTCGATGCCGCGGCCGTCCTGGAACGCCGAAACTATTTCACCTCCAACTGGCAGGACGACAGCCAGGTCTCATGGGTGGAGGACACCGGCATCGACCTGGTGCGCGGCCATGCATGGCTGACCGCCCCCAGGGCGGTGGAGGTGGCAGGCCTGGACGGTACCCGCCACCTGCTGCGGGCGCGGCATGCCGTAGTACTCGCCACCGGCTCCACCCCCAACACCCCGCCCATCGACGGTCTGCAGGATGTACAGGTCTGGGGAACCCGTGAAGCCACATCGGCGGCCGAGGTTCCGGAGCGCCTGGCAGTATTGGGCGGCGGCGTGGCCGGCGCCGAACTGGCCCAGGCCTTCGCCCGCCTGGGCTCCAGCGTGACCCTGGTGGCGCGCAGCGGGCTGCTGGGCAACTTTCCGGAGGAGGCCGCGGCACTGGTTGCGGCAGGACTGCGCGCGGACGGCGTCGAACTACGCTTGAACACCGCCACCAAGCGCATCAGCGAGAACGGCGACGGCACCCTCACCGTCAGCCTGGGCGACGGAACCGACGTCACGGCCGAGAAGGTCCTGGTCTCAACGGGCCGGCATCCGGCCCTCGAAGGCCTGGGCCTGGAGAGCGTCGGGTTCGAGCCGGACGGCTCCGGGCACCTTTCGCTCACCACGGACACCTCCGGCCTGGTCCAGGGAACCCCCGGTGACGAACCCTGGCTGTACGCGGTGGGAGACGCCGCCGGCCATAACCTTTTCACCCACCAGGGCAAGTACGAGGCGCGGGCCACCGCTGACGCCATTGCCGCACGGGCCAGGGGCGAGCTCAAGGGCACGCCCGGCGAGTGGACCCGCTTCGCCCAGACGGCCAACCAGCACGCCGTGCCCAGCGTCGTCTTCACGGACCCCGAGCTGGCCAGCGTGGGACGCACCCTGCAGGCGGCCAGGAAGGACGGGTACAACGCATCCTCGGTGGAGCTGCCCATCCAGGTGGCCGGATCGTCGCTCCATTCGGAGAACTACGAAGGCTGGGCCCAACTGGTGGTTGATGAAGACCGACGGGTCCTCCTTGGCGCAACGTTCGCCGGCCCGGACGTGGCGGAACTGCTGCACGCGGCCACGATCGCCGTGGTGGGCGAGGTGCCGCTGGACCGCCTCTGGCATGCCGTCCCCTCCTACCCCACTATCAGCGAGGTGTGGCTGCGGCTGCTGGAGAAGTACGGCCTGTGACCCTTATTTGAACTGACCAGTCAGTTCGGTTAGCCTTGATGCAGACCATTCCTGCGAAAGGCAAGCCTTGCTCTCAGCACTCCAGCTCCATGCCAAAGGACGCCGGGACCCGCTGCTTCCGCCAACCTCGCTGGCCGTGGGCCGCGGCGAACTGCTGCTCGTTACCGGTGACCGCCAGGACCAGCGCACCGCCTTGTCCCTCCTGCTCAGCGGGAGGATGAAGGCTTCGGGCGGCCAGGTCGGCTGGGACAACAGTTCCCGGACCAAGCAGCTCCGCCTGGCAGCGGCCCTGGTGGACTCCCCCGGCGTCAATGAACCTGAAGAACACCTCAGCGTCCGCGACCTGGTGACCGAGGACCTGGCCCTGATACCCCGGCGCTACCGTGGGGCATTGCTCAGCGGCCCGTGGCTCAAGGTCAACCGGTTCGAGGACATCGCGGGCCTCTGGACGGAACAGCTTGAACCCCGCCGGCGGCTCGAACTCCTCACGGCGCTGGCCCTGGCCAACCCCCGCACGGACCTGCTGGTGGTGGATTCCCCGGACCGCCACAGTGCAGATGAGCTCACCTGGCTGCCGCGCCTGCAGCAGCTGGCGTACGACGGCGGGCGGCCGCTTGCCGTCGTTGCGGCCGTCAGCGCCGTCCCCGGCTCATGGGACGGGCCCGTCGCCGCCATCGGCAACGCCGCCCCGGAGCCGGCCCCTGCCGCGGAAGCCGGGCCGGACCCGGAAAACCAGGAAACCCCACTCGAAACAGAGGTTGCCAAGTGACTGTCCTGCGGCTGGCCCGCTCCGAACTCAAGCGCATGACCGGCGGCCTGCTCCCCAAGCTGACCATTCTGGCGCTGACCATGGTCCCCCTCCTCTACGGCGCGGTGTACCTCTACGCGAACTGGGATCCGTACGGCCACCTCAACAACCTGGACGCAGCCCTGGTGGTGGAGGATGCGGGCGCAACCACGGCGGACGGCAGCCGGCTTGAGGCCGGAACAAAAGTGGCGGACAGCCTGGTGGAAGGCAATGTCTTCCACTGGGTGCCGGTGGCCAGCTCCACGGAGGCCGACGCGGGTGTGAGCAGCGGGCAGTACGCCTTCGCACTGAAGATCCCCAAGGACTTTTCGGCCAACCTGGTATCGCCCGGCAGCTTCGACTCGGCCAGCCAGGCCATGTTGAACGTGACCACGAACGACGCCAACAACTACCTCCTGAGCACGATCGTGGACAAGCTGACCACTGCCGTGCACTCCAGTGTCGCCAAGGAGGTGGGTGAGGAGACCGCCAACCAGCTGCTCACCGGGTTCGGCACCATCCACTCCAAGATGGTCCAGGCCGCGGACGGTGCCACCCGGCTGGCAGACGGCGTGGCCACGCTCAGGGACGGAACGGTCACCCTCCACGAGGGGACCTCGGCCCTGAGCAGCGGGGCGGACCAGTTGTACGCCGGCCAGCTGAAGCTGCGGGACGGCGCCAACCAGCTGACCGACGGCGCGGGGCAGCTCAGCAGCGGACTGTCAGTCCTGAAGGACAAGACGGCCACCCTGCCAACCGATACCCAGACCCTCGCGTCCGGCGCCGCCCAGGTGGCTGCCGGGAACGCCCAGTTGAACGCCAAGGTCCAGGATGTGGCGGCGCAGCTGGAGGCAGCGGACCAGGGACTGCGCTCCCGGGTGGTGGAGTCCAACAGCAGGCTCGTCGCCTCGGGCGTCCTGACGCAGGAGCAGGCGGACAAGGTGCTGGCGGATTTCGACGCCGCCGCGGCATCCAGCCCCGTGGCAGCGGCCAAAAGCAGGATCCAGACGGATGCGGCCCAGGTCCAGCAGCTGGCCAGCGGTTCCGAGGCGGTCAGTGTCGGCGCAGCCCAGCTGGCAGCCGGGATGCCGGCCCTCAGGGACGCGATCGCGCAGGCCTCGGCAGGGGCTGACCAGCTGCACACGGGCGCTGCCGCGCTGGCAGCCGGTGAGCAGTCCGCCGTCGACGGTGCCGCCGGCCTTGCGGACGGAGCACGGAAGGTGGATGCGGGGGCGGCGCAGGTGTCCGACGGAGCGGCCCAGGCCGCGACGGGGTCCGGTACTCTCGCCGACGAGATCGGGAAGGGCGCCGGCCAGGTCCCCAACCCGGACGATGCCCAGAAGAGCAACCTGTCCCAGGTCATGGCCGATCCTGTGGCGGTCAGCAACGTCTCGCAGGCCAAGGCCGGATCGTACGGTGCGGGGCTGGCGCCGTTCTTCCTCACGCTCGCCCTGTGGATCGGGATCTTCATGCTGGTCCAGGCCATGCGCCCCATCACCCAGCGGGCACTGGCCTCCAACGCGCCGTCGTGGAAGGTCGCGTTGGGCGGCTGGCTTCCCTTCCTGCTGGTCTCGGTGGTGCAGGCGTCGCTGCTGACCCTGGTGGTGGACGTAGCCCTGGGCCTGGACCCGGCGCACCCGGTCCTGATGTGGCTGTTCATGCTCGCCGCTGCCATGGCGTTCAGCGCGCTCATCCAGGGTGTGGTGGCGCTGCTGGGTTCGCCGGGCAAGCTGGTGGTGCTCATCCTGCTGGTCCTGCAGCTGGTGTCATCCGGCGGCACGTTCCCGTGGCAGACCACCCCGCAGCCGCTGCACGTGGTGCATCAGGTCCTGCCCATGGGTTACGTGGTGACCGGGATGCGGCACCTGATTTACGGCGGTGACCTGTCCATGATTGCCCCCACGCTGGCGGGCCTGCTGGGCTACACCCTGCTGGGGGCGGCCATGTCCACCCTCGCAGTACGCAAGAACAAATACTGGACGCTCAAGACACTGAAACCGGAGATCGCGGTATGAGCACCGAACCCACGGCCGCGGGCAAAGGGCTCCGGCCCGCCCGCACCAACGCCACCCGCCAGAAACTGTTCGATGCCTCCATGGAGCTGATCGGCGAGCGCGGCGCGGCCAGTGTCACGGTGGATGAGATCGCAGCGGCGGCCGGGGTCTCCAAGGGCACCGTCTACTACAACTTCGGCAGCAAATCGGAGCTGATCGCGCAGCTTCTGCGGCACGGTGTGGACATCCTCAAGGCGCAGCTGCTCGAGGCCGCGGACAGCGAAGGCACCGGCCGGGACCCCTTGCTGGCCATGGAAGCGATGATCGGCCAGGCCATGGATTTCATGGCCGAGTACCCTTCCTTCGCCCGCCTGTGGGTCAGCGAGAACTGGCGGATCCCCAGCGAATGGCAGGGCACCTTCTCGGTCCTGCGCCGCGAGCTCCTGGAGGTCATTGGCCAGGCCGTGGAGAGGGTGGCCAAGACCTATCCCGTGGACGAATCGGTGTCCCGGGGCAGCCTGGAGACGGCCATCTTTGGGGCCTGCTTCGTAGTGGGCCTGGACCGGCAGACCTACAACCCCGAGCGCACCCGTGACCAAAGTGTTGCAGCAATCATGGCCATCATGCGCGGCTACGTCCTCAAGGAGCCGGCTCCTCGGGGATGATGGAGCACATGCGCCATACGGGGAAGAGCGGAAAGTTCGCGGTCATCTGCGGCGTCGTCGCTGCGGGGCTGCTGGTACTCACGGCGATGACACTGGCCGAACCGGTCTTCCTGGCTTTCCTGGGCGTCCTGGGGCTGGCCTACCTCGGCGCGCTTGCCGAGATCCTGGTCAGGCGGCGGCGGTTTGCCCTGCTGGCCGCGGGCGCCGGGACCGCCCTGGCACTCGGCTTCTCCCTGGCGTTCGTCAGCACGTGGGAGCTGGCGTTCAGCGGCCAGTCCTCATTCCTGGGCACCCCACTCCCCACGGACGACCCCGACAACTACTTCGTGGGTGCCGCCTGCGCCCTTGCCGGAACCTTCGGGATCCTCTTCCTGGGTGCCTTATGGCCGGGAAGGGGCCAGGCAATGCCGGCCCGCAGGCCTTCCTCCGCCAGGCGCGGAAGTCCCCAGGCAACGCGCCCCTCCGCGCGCTCCGGCAACCAGGCCTCCGCCCCTCAGCGGGCCTCCGTCACCCGTAGACCGTCCGGCGGCTCTTCGACCGCAGCCAGGCGCCCGTCGTCGTCCGCCTCCCCCTCAGCCAGGCCGGCACCCAGGTCCGGGAGCGGCTCCGCTTCCCGGCGCTGACGCCGTCTGCCCGCACCGGTGAGCACCGCCGTCGCCACCCCGCCCAGGAGGAGCAGCCCGCCCGCCAGCTCCGTTGGCGACGGCACCTCCCCGAGCACCAGCCATGCAGCACTCATGCCCACCACGGGGACCAGCAAGGTGAACGGAACAACAGCCGACGACGGGTGGCTGGCCAGGAGCCGGTTCCAGATTCCGTAGCCCACCAATGAGGCGAAAACAGCGGTGTAGAGGGCGCTGAGCATGGTTGGCCCCTGGAGATTGGACAGCGAGTCCCACACGGCGCCCGGCCCGTCAACCACCAGCGACAACGCCCCCAGCGGCAGTGGCACCACAGCTCCGGACCAGACAACCAGCCCCAGGCCGGAGGCAGCCCTGGCCTTCCGGGCAATGACGTTTCCGGCTGCCCAGGACAGTGCCGCCGCCAGGACGATGACCAGCGGCAGGAGCGGTGCCACGGCGCTTCGTCCCACGGCCACCAGGGCGAGTCCTGCTACCCCCAGCCCGACACCCGCCAGCTGGCGTGCGCTGGGCCGCTCATGCAGGAACCCGGCGGCGAGCAGGACGGTCAGGAGCACCTGTGCCTGAAGCACCAGCGAGGCAAGACCGGCCGGCATGCCAAGCGCCATGGCAAGGTACAGAAGGCCAAACTGGCCGGCGCTCATGAAAAGTCCGACGCCGATAATGGCCTTCCAGCCCACGTCCGGCTTCCTGACGAAGAAGATCCAGGGGACAACCACCAGGACGAAACGCAGCGCGACGAACAGCAACGGGGGAAAATTCCGGCCGCCTGCGTGGAGCCCGATGTCGATGGCCACGAAATTCAGGCCCCACAGCAGGGCTACAAGGACGGCAAGGAGGGATTCGCGCAGGCTCACGCTCCCACTCTGGCAGAGGTATCAATGAAGCACCAGCGCGTAATTCAGCACTGAATCGTGTACGTTTTCTTCATGATCGACATCGGGTCGCTGCGCGCCCTTGCGGCAATCGAGCAGCATGGGACGGTTATTGCGGCGGCGGAAGCCATGGGATTCAGCCCGTCCGCCGTGTCCCAGCAGGTGAAGAAGTTGGAGAAAGAGGGCGGCTTCGCCGTCCTGGAACGCCGCGGCCGCGGGGTTCTGCTCACCGAGCGGGGGCTGGCCCTGGCGGCTTATGGGCGGCGCATCCTGGCAGAGCTGGAGGAGTTGGAGTCCACGCTGCTGGCAGACCCGGCGAAGCCCAGCGGCAGCCTCCGCATCGTTTCCTTTTCCACTGCCTGCCGCGGACTGGTGGGGCCTTTGCTGGCCCAGGTTGGGCAGTCGGGGGTGGCGCTCGACATTTCCGTCCTGGCGGAGGACCCGCGCGAGGCCGTGGCCAGGGTAGCCAACGGCGAAGCCGACCTGGGCCTGGTGCACAACTGGAACTCCGTGCCGCTGGTGATCCCTGAGCACCTGGCGCTGGAGTGGCTGTGCGAGGACGTGGCCGATGTCCTGGTCCACCGCGGGCATCCACTCGCGCTTAGGGCGGAAGTTGACCCTGCCCAGCTTGTCGACGAGCGCTGGATCAGTACGCCGGCCGGCGCGATCTGCAATGAAGCGCTCCTGCGGATCTTCGCCGACCTGGGCCGGGTTCCGGACATCAGGGTTTACGATCCGGATTTTGCCACGCACATCGCTTTCGTGGAGCAGGGCGTGGCGGTTGCCCTGGTGCCCCGGCTGGGACGCCCGGCGCTGCCTCCGGACGTCGTCGCAATTCCAGTGGTCAATCCGGTCCAGGCGCGGCAGGTGGGGCTGGTCCATCGCAGGACCATGACGGCCAGTCCGGGCATCAGGCACGTCGCGGCGCTGCTGCGCGGCATCGCGGCGGATGGGCCAGGAGCCGGTGAGGCTGGGAGCCAGTGAGCCCGGTAGCTGGTGAGGCTGGGACTAGTGGGCCCGGGGCACCTTGAAGCGGGTGATCCGGGCATCCTGCCCATCGAGTTCCGCCCACGTTTTCTCCGTCTCCAGGACCGTAAGCGCATTGGTGGGAAAGCGGGTGGCGGCGTCCATGTAGGCGTCGTGGTCGGAGTCGCGTGAGGCGAGGTGCATGGCCAGGTCCTGCACGCCGGGCAGGTGCGCGATCACCATCAGGGTGGTCACGGTGTCCGGCACGTGGTTGACCACGGTGAGCATCCGGAGGGCCGAGGCCGCATACAGGCCGTCTTCCAGCTTGGGCGTCGGCGCTTTGTCGCCGAGTTCGGAGCAGACCCAGGTGCAGGTCTGCCGCGTGCGCAGCGCGCTGGAGCACAGGATGAAGTCCGGGACGATGTTGTGCTTGAGCAGCCAGCGGCCGGCCAGCGGCGCCTCCCGGTGCCCGCGCTCCTCGAGCGGCCGCTCATGGTCGGCCACCCCGCCGGGCCAGTCGGCCTTGGCGTGGCGCATGATCACAAGGCGTCGGACATGGTGCGAACTCATGGCCCAAGCCTAGCCCCAGCAAAAGCAGAGGGCGCCCGCAAATACAGGCCTCAGCAACAGAGAACCGCACCAAAGCATGCCCACAGTGACACAAGGACCCCCAGAGGGCGGGCGCCTCCCGTACAGAGGAACTAGATCGAGTACTCCGGAGCGGCCCAGACAACAACTTCCGGGTGCTCGTAGAACCGGTAGCCCTGGCCGCGGACGGTGCGGACGGTGTTGGCGAGGCGGCCCAGTTTGGAGCGGAGGCGGCGGATGTGGACGTCGATGGTGCGCTCGTTGGGAACCTCTTCGGCGTTGCGCCAGAGACCTTCGAGCAGTTCGTCACGGCCCACGGTGCGGGTTCCGTTTTCGACGAGGTAGTTGAGGAGTTCGAACTCCTTGAACGTCAGGTTCAGGGATTCGCCGTCGAGGTGGACTTCGCGGCGGGCGAGGTCGATGAGCACGCCGGAGGGGCGGGGTTCCTGCGGCTGGGCAGGGCGCGGGGTTTCCGAGCGCTGGCGGGAGTTCACGGTGGGGTCGCCGAAGGTGGAACGGACGACGTCGAGAGCGGAACCGGGGGTGCCGGCCGGGGCTACTGCGACGGCGGCGTAGCTTTCGGCGCCGGAGACCAGCGACTGGGCGTATGCGCGGATTTCCTGCGCGAGCTTGGCGATGGAGGTTCCGGCTGCTGCCGCGGTCTCCTCGTCGATGCCCATGTAGAGGACGAATCCGCGGGCGACGTTCTCGTTGGCGACAGGGCGGACCTGGTTGGCGCCGGCCACGACGGGGGTGGGAGCGGTCACCGGCGCGGAGTCTGCGGGATGTACGGCGCGGAGCTGCCCGTATGAGTTGGGGTTGTATCCCTGCGGGGCGAAACCCTGGCCGGGGAAGCTGCTTCCGGGAGTGGAGGGAGCGAGTGCCGGGCGCGGGCCGAAACCGGGACGAAGGCCGGAGGGCTGGCCTGCCTTGGCGGCGTTACGGACTGAGATGTGGACGTATCCGGATGCAACTGACATGAAATGCTTACCTCAATGTGAAATGGCCGTTTTCGCGGCTCGAATGCTGGCTTCCCCGTCACAGGAACCGGGGATGGGCGCCCGACGCTGGGCTTGGGGGCGAATGCCTAAGAACTTCGTTGGGTGGGAAGGTCAGGCGTGCATTCGACAACAGCGCATGTCGGCAGCAGCGGATGTGCTGGGCCAATATTCTGCGGCTGCAGGTGCTGTTGAGTTCTTGTTCACATTGGAAGTGTGCAGCGTAACAATGCCAACTTGCAAGTAACAATGGACCAAATCGTCCGCATTGTGAGACGAAACGCAGAATTGTGCGGTAGATCACTATTTCGGAAGAGGGATTTATTTTTGATGCTTATCCGATGAAGGGCCTTCTATCTAGCCGTTTTGAGAACATTATTCGCTCGAATCAGATTTGACCGAATCTCTCTGAAATTCAACCGTTTGACATAGAATCGGCTGGACAGGCCCCTCTCCTGTCCAGCCGACATTCCCTCTCTTCCCGAATTTTTTTGCCGCGGGACCGTCGGGTGCCCGGCCCCACATGGTTTGCCCCGTTCGTCTTTGCGTGTCAGTTACTGCTTGCTCCGGAGCCCGGAGTGGTTGCCATGCCGGATGTTGCCAGCTGGATGGTCTGGGCGGTGTAGGTGTCCGAATCCTTCACGGCCGTCACCCGGACGCCCGCTCCCGTGGTCACGTTGGACATGCTGAGCGTGCTGCTGGTGGATGCACTGCCCCGCTGCCGCATTCCCTGCGTGACCTGCACGCCGGAACCGACCGCATAGGTGCGGGAGAAGCCGTCCCCGCTCTTGACGGTCAGGGAGGTCGCGGAAACCTCCGTGACCGTGCCTGTCTGGCCCGCCATGGTCACGTAGTTCGAATCCTGGAGGACCACGTATTCGGAGTGGACGGCAGCGTTCAGGCCGGCCGCTCCCATCCCCAGGCCACTGGGGCCGCCGTCCATGCCCATTCCGCCGTCCATGCCCATTCCGCCGTCCATGCCCATTCCGCCGTCCATGCCGCTTTGGCCGCCGGGGCCCATCATGCCGCCCTGTCCGGTCATGCCGCTTTGTCCTCCCGGGCCCAACTGGCCCGCGGCACCTGTGCCCTGGCCGTTGTTCGCGGACGCCGCAGTGGCACCGTTTCCGGCAGCGTAGGCGCCGGCACCGGCCGCGGCGCCCACAACCACCGCCACGCCGCCTACCAACAGGCCCTTCTTCGCGGTCCAGTTTCCTTTCCCGGAACGGGAAGACGTGCCGGAGGCGTACGGCTGCGGCACGCCCCACCCACCGCCGGCGTTTGGCGCCTGGCCAGGTGCCGCCGTCGTTCCCCAGCCTGCGGAAGGCGCAGCGGAAGCGGATGAACCCCAACCCTGCACAGGCTGCCCCTGGGGTGATCGGGCCGGCTCCCCGCGGCCGCTGGTACTGCCTGTGGGGACACCCCATCCTGTGGCTGCCCCATCGCGGTCGGTGCCGTCGGCTGCCCCGCCCCAGACTGGAGCCGGCTGGGGCGCGTGTCCTGATGCGCCGGGTTGCCCCGATGCCCCGGGGACGGCGCGGTCATCTTGCTGATCCATGGCTTTCTCCAAGAAGTTGAAACTGATGGTGGTGATGCTGTTGTTCCAACAGGGTCTGCCGCCATGCTGTGCGGCGGCTGTGCGGCAGGCCAAGCCTGCCTGTGACCTTCGGGGCCGCATTCCCAGGGCAGAGCTTGCGTTGGGTTCAGGTGGCTAGGCTGGACCTCACAGCTGGAGCACAGCAACGGCAAAGCGTCGGCAAACCGACAGATCGGAGAGTTGTCCCATGGCATCCCCGCACTCCATGACCAACAACCTTCCCCAGCTCACCCACCCGGACGGGTCGCCGATCCGTGCCCTGGTGGTGGATGACGAGCCGAGCCTGTCCGAGCTCATGAGCATGGGCCTGCGCATGGCGGGCTGGTCTGTGGCCGTGGCAGCGGACGGTCCCACTGCCGTCAAGCTCGCCAAGGACTTCCACCCGGATGTCCTGGTGCTGGACGTCATGCTGCCGGGGTTCGACGGCGTGGAGCTGCTGGGCAGGATCCGCGCCTTTGCGCCGGAGGTGCCTGCGCTCTTCCTGACGGCCAAAGACGACGTCCAGGACCGCATTGTGGGACTGGCCGCCGGCGGGGACGACTACGTCACCAAGCCCTTCAGCATGGAGGAAGTCCTGCTGCGCCTGCACCGGCTGGTGCAGCGTTCCGGCGTGGCCGCCATGGACACTGCCGAACTGGTGGTCGGCGACCTGGTGCTCAATGTGGACACCCGTGAAGTCACCCGTGCCGGGGAAGGGATCCAGCTGACGGCAACACAGTTCGAGCTCCTCCGGTACCTGATGGAAAACCCCAAGCGCGTGGTCAGCAAGGCCCAGATCCTGGACCACGTCTGGGATTACGACTTCGGCGGCCAGGCGAACATCGTGGAACTGTACATTTCCTACCTGCGCAAGAAGATCGAAGCCAACCATCCGCCGATGATCCACACCGTGCGCGGAGCAGGCTACGTCATCAAGCCCGCAGACTAGCCAAAGGAAACGCGTGTCTCTTTCCGGTGTCCCCCGGCCCACCGGCCGGTCCTGGTTCAACCCGTCCACCTGGCACCTCCGCACCCGCCTGATCCTGCTCTCCATGGCGCTCCTGGTGGCCATCTCCAGCGCCATCGGCGTGGTCAGCTACGCCTCCATGGATGTGGTCCTGACCAACCAGCTGGACTCGCAGCTGATGCTGGCCTCCCGCGGACGGCCGCCGGAGGGCAACCCGTCCGGCCGACCGGACCCCCTCGATGCCCGGGGCCAGAGTGTGGGGACGCTCAACGCACGGGTGGTGGGCGGCCAGGTCAGCCGGGAGGCGGGCTTCCTGTCTTCCGATGCCACCCGCACGGCGCTGACTTCCGCCGATGTGGCCACCCTGCAGGCGTTGCCCCGCAATGGCCTTCCCGTGGACCGCAAGCTGTCCAACGGCGATTACCGGCTGATGGCCACGGCCACCCCTTACGGCGACGTGGTGATCACCGGCCTGCCGCTGGCAACGAAACAAAGCACCGAGGCCTCGCTGGTGCTCACGATGGTGCTGGTGTCACTGGGCGGCCTGGTCGTGATCGGGCTTGCGGGCACTGCCTTGATCCGCCGGACCATGCGTCCGCTGGAACAGCTGTCCGACGTCGCCACCAAGGTCTCCAAACTGCCCCTCGACGCCGGCGAGGTGGCGCTTGCCGTGCGCGTACCGCCCTCCGCAGCGCATCCCACCACCGAGGTGGGCAGCGTGGGCCATGCCCTGAACCTGATGCTGGACAACGTCTCCAGCGCCCTGGAAGCCCGGCAGCGCAGCGAGATGAAGGTGCGCCAGTTCGTTGCGGACGCTTCCCATGAGCTCAGGACGCCCCTGACCGCCATCCGCGGGTACACCGAGCTGATGCGCATGACCGAGACCTTTACCGAGGACGGCCGGAAGTCACTGGGCCGCGTCCAAAGCCAGTCCGAGCGCATGACCGCGCTGGTGGAGGACCTGCTCCTGCTGGCCAGGCTTGATGAGGGCAAGGCAACCGAAACCACCGATGTGGACCTTACCCAGCTGGTGGTGGAAACCGTCAGCGATGAAAAGGTCATGGCCCCGGACCACACGTGGCAGCTGACGCTGCCCGACGAGCCCGTCACGGTCCGCGGGGATGCCACCCAGCTGCACCAGGTGCTGGCCAACCTGCTGTCCAACGCCCGGAAGCACACACCGGCCGGCACCACCGTAACCACCGGGTTGATGCGCTCGGCCGATGGGAGCGTGGTGGTGACGGTTACCGACGACGGGCCCGGCATCCCCGCCGAATTCCAGGGCAACATCTTTTCGCGCTTCACCCGGGCCGACGCCGCCCGCTCAGGCTCAGAAGGCTCGTCGGGCCTGGGCCTGTCCATCGTCGAATCCATCGTCATGGCCCACGGAGGCACGGTGGAACTGGTGTCCCGGCCAGGCAGGACCGAGTTTGCGGTCCGCCTTCCCGTGCCCGGACCCGCCGCCGCCTGACCGCCACACACGCACAGGGCGGTGGCCACTGAAGGCCAAGCCCGCGCCAATTGCACAGCGCCAGTTGCACAGCGCCGGTTGCACAGCGCCAGTTACACAGGCACATCACAGGTTGCGCCTAAAGCCCTCAAATCCTGCGGCGCCACTCTTGATCCATGACGCTCACCGACTCCACTTCAGGAACCCTGCCGGACGCCGCGGTGGCCCCGGCGGGCCTTCCTCCCCGCGGACATGCCGTACGGCGCGCACCCGTGGACACCCGCGCCACCGTTCCGGTCCTTGACGTGACCATTCCCGTTTTCAATGAGGAACGTGACCTTGAGGAATGCCTCCGCCGGCTCCACGGGCACCTGCTGGATACCTTTCCGCACAGCTTCCGGATCACCGTGGCGGACAACGCCAGCACGGATGGAACCCTGAAGATCGCCGAGCGGCTGGCCCGGGAGTTCCCTGAGCTCGTGGCGGTCCACCTGGATGAGAAGGGCCGCGGCAACGCCCTGCGCAAAGTGTGGCTGGCCTCCCCGTCACCGGTGCTGGCCTACATGGACGTGGACCTTTCCACCGACCTCGCCGCCCTGCCGCCGCTGCTGGCGCCCCTGATTTCCGGGCATTCGGACCTCGCCATCGGAACCCGGCTGACCCGCAACTCCCGCGTCGTCCGCGGGCCCAAGCGGGAGTTCATCTCACGCAGCTACAACATGATGCTGCACTCGTTCATGGGCGCGCGGTTCAGCGACGCGCAGTGCGGGTTCAAAGCCATCCGCGCCGACGTCGCCCAGCAGATCCTGCCCTACACCGTGGACAACTCCTGGTTCTTCGACACCGAGCTTTTGGTCCTCGCCGAACGCTGCGGCCTGCGTGTCCATGAGGTCCCCGTTGACTGGATCGACGATCCCGATTCCAGCGTGGACGTGGTACGCACAGCACTGGCCGACGTGAGGGGAATGGCCCGCCTCACCCGCGACCTGGTCTACGGCCGCATCCCGGTCCCGGAGCTGCGCGCAGCCCTGGCACGGGGTCCGATCCCGGCATCCTCGCGGTCCGGTGAGCAGACACGCGCCAGCAGCCTTTTCGGCCAGCTGGTCCGGTTCGCCGCGATTGGCGCCGCCTCAACCCTGGCGTACCTGCTGATCTTCGTGTTCTGCCGGGGATTCATGGACCCGCAGTTGGCCAACTTCCTTGCACTGCTGATCACCGCCGTGGCCAACACTGGCGCCAACAGGCGCTTCACGTTCGGCATCCAGGGCGGCAACCCGGTCCGGCACCACTTCGAAGGGCTGATCGTGTTCGGCATCGGCCTGCTGCTCACCTCCGGAGCACTCGCCTTTGTACACCGGACGACGACGCCTGACCGGTGGGTGGAAGTCCTCACCGTTGTGGCGGCGAACCTGGCAGCCACGGCGGTCCGGTTCCTGCTGTTCCGGCTCTGGGTGTTCCGCGGCAACCACGGCAACCGGACCACGAAAGACGCCCCCACTTCGACAGAATCGGCAGCATCATGACCTCCACCATTTCGCCGGCGGACGCCGGCTCACCCGCCGGCCGGCAGCCGTCGCCATCCGGCCACGCTGTCTCCTCCCCCGGGGCGGCCGATACCGCACCCCGCTGGACCCGCTACGCCTTCGGTGCGCAGCCCCGCTGGGTGAGGCCTTCCGCCGTGGGGCTCCTGGCAGCCACGGCGGTCCTGTATCTGTGGAACCTGGCAGCAACCGGCTACGGAAACTCCTTCTATGCAGCCGCCATCCAGGCCGGCACCAAGGACTGGACGGCGTTCCTTTTCGGCTCGCTGGACGCAGGGAACGCCATCACGGTGGACAAGCCGCCGGCAGCACTCTGGATCCCCGCCCTCGCAGGGCGCATCTTCGGTTTTTCACCACTGAGCATGCTGGTGCCGGAAGCACTCATGGGGGTGGCCGCCGTCGGGTTCCTCTACTTGGCCGTCAAACGCGTCTCGGGACCTGCCGCAGGCCTGCTGGCCGGCGGGGCCCTGGCGCTGACGCCGGTGGCTGCGCTCATGTTCAAGTTCAACAACCCGGACGCCATGCTCACCCTGTGCCTGGTGCTTGCTGCCTACTTCACCACCCGCGCCATTGAGAGGGCGGGTTGGAAGTGGCTGGTGGCCGCCGGTGCCGTGATTGGCCTGGCCTTCCTCACCAAGATGCTGCAGGGCTTCCTGATCGTTCCCGCTCTGGGACTGGCCTACCTGTGGGCCGCACCCACGCCGGTGGGGCGCCGGCTGGTGCACCTGCTTGGCGCGCTGGGCGGAATCGTCGTGGTTGCCGGCAGCTACATCGCCCTGTTCCAGCTGACACCGGCCTCCGTGCGGCCGTACATGGCAGGGTCCAGCACCAACAGCTTCCTTGAACTGACGTTCGGCTACAACGGGCTGGCCCGTCTCACCGGTTCCGGCGAGGGCATGCCCGGCGGGGCCGGGGATGCTGCTGCCGGCGGTCCCGGAGGCGGCTTCGGCGGCGGCAACGCCGGATTCGGCGGGGCGGCCGGGCTGCTGCGGATGTTCGGCACCAGCTTTGGCGGTGAGGTCTCGTGGCTTCTGCCCGCCGCCCTGGTCCTGCTGGTGGCAGGCCTCTGGTTCACCCGACGGGAAGTACGCACTTCCCCGGGGCGGGCAGCACTGATCCTGTGGGGCGGCTGGCTCCTAGTCACGGCTGGGGTCTTCAGCTTCATGAGCGGCATTGTCCACCCCTACTACTCCGTGGCACTGGCGCCGGCGATCGCAGCGCTGGTGGGCATCGGCGCAGTGGAGCTCTGGCGTGGCCGCAGCTACTGGCCGGCCCGGATCGTCCTCGCCGTGACCGTCCTCGGCACCTCTGTGTGGTCGGCAGTCCTGCTGGGCCGCGACACGTCGTGGCTCCCCTGGCTGCGGGTCGCCATCATCGTGCTCGGCGTCCTCGCCGCCGCCGCAATCCTCCTCCGCCTCGACGCACTGGGCACCTCGAAACTGGGCGCCTCCGGACGGTTCCGCCGGGCCGGTGCGGCCGCCGTCGTCGTCGTATCCCTCCTGGCCGGCGGTCTTGGGACAGCGGGGTGGACCCTCGCCACCGCTGCTTCCGCCCACTCCGGTTCCATTCCGACGTCGGGCCCGGCGGGTTCGTCCGCGGGTGGCTTCGGCAACCGTGCCGCTGGATTCGGCGGCGCACGGGCTGACGGCAGGGAGGCCGCCACTGACGCTGCCAACGGCGCGGGTGGACTCGATCCCTTCGGCGGCATCGACGGCGCAGCCGGCCCCGGAGGTGCCGGGGGTGCCGGGGGCGCCGGCGGCCCGGGCGAAGGATCCGCAGATGCGGCGGTGGCGGCACTCCTGAAGGCCACCACCACGAAGTGGTCCGCGATCGTCTCCGGCGCCAGCCAGGCAGCCAGCCTGGAACTCGCCACGAACACCAACGTCATTGCCCTGGGCGGTTGGAACGGCGGGGACCCCTACCCCACGCTCGCCCAGTTCCAGGACATGGTGGCCAAGGGCGAGATCGGCTACTTCATCCAAGGCGGTGGCATGGGAGGCGGCGGCATGGGTGGCCGCGGCAATTCAGAGGTGGCCGCCTGGGTCCAGGCCAACTTCCAGGCCCAGACCGTAGGCAACTCCACCGTGTACCAACTCACCAAGTAGGACTCAATGGCCAGCCATTACCCAGCGTCCGTCCACACTGCGTCGGTCCACACCGGACACCCTGCCGGCGCTCCTGCCGCCGCGCATCATCCTGTCCCGGCCCGCTTCCGGCCGGACCCGCGGGCGCTCCGGCGGCGGCTGGAACTGGCAGCGGTGCTGGCCGGGACCGCCGTGCTGTACTTGTGGAACCTTGGAGCATCCGGCTGGGCCAACGCGTTCTATTCCGCCGCGGCCCAGGCCGGATCGCAGGACTGGGCGGCCTGGTTTTTCGGCTCCTCCGACGCCGCCAACGCCATCACGGTGGACAAGCCGCCGGCGTCGTTGTGGGTCATGGGGTTGTCCGTCCGGATCTTCGGCCTCAGTTCCTGGAGCATCCTGGTCCCCCAGGCGCTGATGGGCGTCGGCACCGCCTGGCTGCTCTACCTGGCCGTACGGCGGGCCGCGGCGCCTGCCACGGCCGATCCACGGCTGGCGCACCGCGCAGGACTGATCGCCGCGGCCGTCCTGGCCCTCACCCCCGTTGCCACGCTGATGTTCCGCTTCAACAACCCGGACGCCCTGCTGGTGCTGCTCATGACGGCAGCCGCCTACGCGGTCCTCCGTGCAGTCCAGGAGGACCGGTTGCGCTGGCTCCTGCTGGCCGGAGTGTTCCTGGGCTTCGGCTTCCTGGCCAAGCAGCTGCAGGTCCTGCTGGTGGTTCCGGGATTCGCCATCGCCTACGCGCTGGCAGGCCCGCACAGGCTCCCGCGGCGCCTGCTCCGGCTGGCCGCGGCGGGAGCGGCCATGGTGGCCTCTGCCGGGTGGTGGCTCCTGGCGGTGGAGCTGACGCCGGCCGGCCTGCGTCCCTACATCGGCGGATCGCAAAACAACTCCATCCTGGAGCTCACGCTGGGTTACAACGGGCTGGGCCGGCTGACGGGCGACGAGACCGGCAGTGTGGGCGGCGGCAACGGCTGGGGAGATCCCGGGCTGCTCCGGATGTTCAACAGCGAGTTCGGCGGCCAGATCGCGTGGCTGCTGCCGTCCGCCCTGATCCTTGCGGCGGGCCTGCTGTGGTTGGGCCGGCGGGCACCGCGGACGGATGCGGTCCGCACCGCCGTCATCATCTGGGGCTTGTGGGTGCTGGTGACGGGCCTGGTCTTCAGCTTCATGGCGGGCATCATCCACCCTTACTACGCCGTGGCGCTGGCGCCGGGGATCGCCGGGCTTGCGGGGCTGGGCACGGTCCTCCTGTGGCAGCACCGGCAGCAGCCACCCGCCGCACTCCTGCTGGCCGCAGCGGTGGCCGCGGCCGCCCTGATGGCCTTCCAGCTGCTTGGCACCACGTCCGCCTACGGCGCGGGGCTGCGTTGGCTGGTCCTTTCCGGAGGCTTGGCGGCCGCAGCGGGCGTGGCGTTCGGCAGGTTCCTGCGCTGGCGTGCCGTGCAGCGGACGACGGCGGCGCTCGCCATTGCGGCGTCGCTCACCGGGCCGCTGGCGTACTCCCTTTCCACGGCGTCGACAACGCACAGCGGGGCGATAGTCAGTGCCGGGCCGTCGTCGGGCTTCGGCCCTGGCGGGACGGGCCCTGGCCGGACCGGCCTTGGCGGGACCGGGACAGGCAGCACCAGGCAGCCAGCAACCCAGGGAAACACGGCCCGCCAGCAGGGCGCGCCCGGAGGAACACTTCCCGGCGGAACCGCTGCTGCAAGTGGTCGCGGAGGCGGAGCCTTGGGAGGCCTCTTGGGCGCCCCAACGCCGTCCGCGGAACTCGTGGCAGCACTCAGGAATGGCGCCTCAGGCTACACCTGGGCAGCGGCAGTGGTGGGTTCGAACAACGCTGCCGGTTACCAGTTGGCAACGGAACTGCCGGTCATGGCGGTGGGTGGGTTCAACGGCACAGATCCCGCCCCTACCTTGGCGGAGTTCCAGGATCTGGTGTCCCAGGGAAAGATCCACTACTTCATCACAGGCGGAACCATCCGGGCCAGTACCGGTTCGGACGCTGCCGCCCAGATCGCCCAGTGGGTGGCGAACAACTTCACGGCGCAGAGCATTGGCGGCACCACCGTCTACCTGTTGGCTGGGTAACGGGAACTGTAACGGTCGGCGCGCTGCGCTCATGAAATGGGGCGGCCATACCCCAATGGGACCGAGGTTACGAACGGGGAATCCGGCAAATCAACGCGCTGAGGATCGTGACTTCCGTTACCTAAATGTGACTTTCGCGTGCACTTCCTGTAGCGTCGATTGGGTGCGGCCCCCGTTCGGGCCCGCATATCCCGGGTCGACGCCAAGCTCTGCCGCTTCCCCGGATTCCGATTGAGCTACGGCAGAGGCGGGGGACCCACCGTCCCGGGCATTGAATGCCCTTGGGGTTAAGCCAGTACGTGATCTTTCCGTACGGCCGGATGCCCTCATCCGAACCCGACAGCTAACTCCGCAGGTGTGAGAGGCGATCAATCATGTCCAAAAACACGGCAGAAGCACGCCTGCTGCAGGCCAAGGCTAAACACAGGGCCGCGCAGCAGGCCAAGAAGACCACCCTGGGCCAGCGCGCCGCCGTCCTTGCAGCATCGTGCGCGGTGCTGGTGGGGGTAGGCGCGGCAGGACAGGCCACCAGCAGCATGACTCCGGTGTCATCCACCGCGTCCAACCCTTCCACGTCAGCGTCCGACGCTCAAATGAGCATCGAGAAGAGCGAGATCCGCTCCAACCCGGCAGCAAGCCCCGCGCCCGCTGCCATCAGCGTGGCACCGCAGGCAGCGGAACCGGCCCCCGCAGCGGCACCGGCAGCACCCGCAGCGCCTGCCCCGGCCCCGGCGCCTGAGCCCGCCCCCGCACCTGAGCCGGCTCGCGCCGTCGCGGTTAACGATCCTGCAGGCGCCCAAGCGTACGCCGCCAGCCAGCTGGGGGCGTTTGGCTGGGGACCGGACCAGATGCAGTGCCTGCAGACGCTGTGGACCAAGGAGTCCGACTGGACCACCACGGCCACCAATTCCAGCAGCGGGGCATACGGCATCGTCCAGTCCCTGCCCGCTGAGAAGATGGCAAGCGCCGGCGCGGACTACCTCACCAACTACCGCACGCAGATCAATTGGGGCCTGGACTACATCAAGAAGAGCTACCAGTCGCCCTGTGGTGCCCTGAACTTCCACCTGGCCCACAACTGGTACTAGGCACTCCTCCCCCCGGCGGCAGCGATGCCGGGGGAACTGCACCAAAGCGGCGGGCCGCATCATCATGATGCGGCCCGCCGCTTTGGTTAACCAGCGCCCGGTCCGGCGTCCTGTCCGGTGTTCCCGCCAGCGCCCTGCCCGGCGTTCCGCCACGGGATGTACTGGACAGCCCACTTGTTTCCGTCCGGATCGGCGAAGTACACGAAGTGGCCCCAGTCCTGGACGTCCACATCGCTGACATCCACGCCGTTGCTCTTGAGCTGGTCATGCGCCGCATTGATGTCGTCGACCACCATCTGCAGGTTGGAGCCCGTGCCGGGCGGGGCGTCGACGAGTCCTTCGCCGATGCAGATGGAGCAGGCCGAGCCCGGCGGCGTCAACTGCACAAAGCGGATGGAGTCCGACGGCCGCTCGTCGTAGTCGGCGTTAAAGCCCACTTTGTTGACGTAGAAGTCCTTGGCACGGTCAACGTCGGATACGGGGACAAAGACAAGCTCGAGTTTCCAGTCCATCTGCACAGGCTAGCGGCGGGACACCCGTTGGGAAAGAGCCCGTTCAAACAGGGCCGAAGTGCTACCCGGCGATGCCGTAGAGGCGGTCGCCGGCGTCGCCCAGCCCGGGGACAATGTAGGACTTCTCGTTGAGCTTCTCGTCGATGGAGGCCAGGACGATGTGCACGTTGGCCCCTGACAGTTCCTCCTCCAGCCGCGCCAGGCCCTCGGGGGCGGCCAGCAGGCAGATGCAGGTGACGTCGGAAGCGCCGCGCTTGAACAGGAACTTGATGGCTTCGCGCAGGGTTCCGCCCGTGGCCAGCATGGGGTCCAGGACGAAAACCTGGCGGCCGGTGAGGTCCTCCGGCAGGCGCTCCGCGTAGGTGATGATGTCCATTGTCTCCTCGTCCCGGGCCATGCCCAGGAAACCCACTTCAGCGGTGGGAACCAGCTTGGTCATGCCTTCCAGCATTCCCAGGCCGGCGCGCAGGATGGGAACCACCAGCGGGGTGGGCTTGGTGAAGGCGGTGCCGACGGTGGTGCTGACGGGCGTCTCGATGGTGACGGGCTCGGTGCGGACCTCCCGAGTGGCTTCGTAGGCCAGCAGGGTCACCAGCTCTTCCGTCAGCTGGCGGAAGACCGGCGACGGCGTGTTCTTGTCCCTCAGGACAGTGAGCTTGTGGGCGACCAGGGGGTGGTCAACAACGAGAGTGCGCATCCCCCAAAACTATCACTCGGCGCTGCCCTTCCCGCGTCCGGAGTGTTCGCCGTCGTGCAGTTCCTCGGCCACCACGTCCCGGACGATGGGACGGTCGAACGACGGCGCTGCCCCTGCGTGCTCGCGCCTTCGGACCAGGTGGAACAGCCGGTGGGCCAGGATAACGATTGCCACCCAGGCCAGGCCCAGGATCCAGCCGGCCATAACGTCCGTGAGCCAGTGGTGGCCCAGGAAGACCCGGCTCAGGCCCATGGCGATGATGAAGATCGAGCCGGCGGTGATGGCGGTAACCCGGACCCGCATGGTGTGGAACTGAAGGCAGATGAGGTAGATCACCAGACTGATCACCACGGTGGTGTTCAGGGTGTGCCCGCTGGGGAAGGATGGCGAATCCTCGTAAGGGGGGACGGCGTCCGCATGGTCGGGCCGGGTACGGCCCACCAGCTTCTTGCCGAACGTGGTGGCGGTGACGGACGCTGCCGCTGCACCGCCGATCAGGACCAGCGGACGCCAGTTCCGGCTCAGGAAGGTCAACCACGCGGTGAGGATGCTGGCCAGGATGGGCATCCCGATGCCGCCGCCGATGTTGGTGAAACCGGTGACAAAGGAGTCAAGGCCGGGGCTGCGGAGGCCTTCGGCAAAGGCAAGGGCAGGCTTGTCCAGGTTGGCCAGGCCAGCGGAGTCCACCACATCGTCGTAGACCTCTGCCCCAAGCAGCGCCAGGGACACGATGACCACACCGCCCACAAGGATGGTGAGGATCAACGCCGCATAGGGTTTGAACCAAATACCCAATCGGTCCCGAAGAGTGTCCATGGTGCCTCCCGGCATCGGCAAGTAACCTGACTAACCCCGAAACTATCATTGAGCCATGCCCTTGCCCGAAAAGAAACACGAGGCCTGGATGGGCCTTGCCCTGGCGGAGGCCCGCCGTGCGCTCGACACGGAGGACGTGCCCATCGGCGCCGTAGTGATAGGGCCCGACGGCGACGTTCTGGGTTCGGGACGCAACCAGCGGGAGGAGCTGGGCGACCCCACAGCCCACGCCGAGGTGGTGGCCATCAGGGAGGCGGCCGGACGGCTGCAGGAACGGGCACGGCTCGGCGGCGGCCAGGGCGACGGGTGGCGCTTGTCCGACTGCACGCTGGTGGTCACCCTGGAACCCTGCGCCATGTGTGCGGGCGCAATCGTCCTGGCGAGGATTCCCCGGGTTGTGTTCGGGGCCTGGGATGAGAAGGCCGGCGCTGCGGGATCGGTATTCGATATCCTCCGCGAGCGCCGGCTGAACCACTGGGTTGAGGTGTATCCCGGGGTCCGCGGGGAAGAGTGCGCTTTACTGCTGCGCGAATTTTTCGCCGCCCACCGGAGCAGCCTCTAGCCCTGCCGCTCCCCGTGTCCGCCGGGTCCCTCCAGGAGGGCCAGCACGTCCTGCGCTGGTTCGCTCCATCCCGGCAGCCTGGTCCGCGCATCGAGCGCAGCTGAACGCCATTTTTCCTGGGTCTTTCCATCCACCAGCCAACCCCGCAGTGCATTGGCCAGGCGGCCGGGACTCTCCTGTCCGCCGTCTGGAAGGGTAAGCACTGCCCCCGGAAGGCGGGGTTCGCCGTCGGCCGTTCCCAGCCCGCCCATGCCAAGCGCCTCCACCGCCCCGGTCCCGGCACGGACCAGAACAGGAATGCCGTGGGCCAGGGATTCGGTGACGGCCATACCGAAAGCCTCCAGCCGCGACACCAGCAGGGTCAGGTCCGTCCGCGCCCATTCGGCCTCCAGGGCTTCGCCAATGAGCTCGCCGGTGAGCTGCACCCGCCGCTGGAGCCCGTGGGCAGTAATGGCAGCCCGGACCTCCCGTGCGTAGTCCGGGTCCGCCTGCTCGGAGCCCACGAACGACGCAGTCCACTCAAGGTCCTGGATCCGGGCCAGGGCATGCACGGACAGCAGCTGGTCCTTGTTGGGCAGCAGCGCGGCGATAACCGCCACGTGCGGCGGCCTGGATCCCTGGGCCAGGGGTGCGGGGTTGACGCCGGGAAGGACAACGGTGACCCGGGAAAGCCCCCTTTCCAGGAGGAGGGATGCAGACGACGTGCTGGTGCAGATCACGCCGGTTGCCGCACGGAGGGCTCTCGCTTCGCGTTCCAGGGCCGCAGCCCCGGAGCTTTCCTCAACGGGCATATGCACCAGGACCCACGTTTCCCCGCCCGCCTTCGCGGCGTATTCGAGTTCATCCGGGGCACCTACCGCCACCAGGCCGTCCACGATGGCCACCGCGTCCCCGTGGTGTGCCTCAGGTTCCCATGCTCCGAGGAGGGTGCCCAGCCGGCGTCGTTCCTTGGCGCCGGCGTCCGGCCAGTTGCCCTCCACGGCAACCACCTCCACCTCCGCGCCCCGTACCTGCAGGCCCGCAACCAGGCGCGCGTTGTAGACGTTGCCGCCTGAGCTGTGGCGGATATTGCCGGGAACCAGCAGCCGGATGGGACGCATGGCTACGCGGTGAGGTCCAGGGAAAAGGTGGCCCAGGCGTCAGGATTCTCGCGCAGGGTGACCTCCAGTCCTGCGAGCTCACGGCCGTCGTCGTTGTCCTTGATCTCTGCGGCCACCTTCCGGGCGATGTACTCGGCGAGGGCTTCCGTAGTGCTGAGCTTGCCCTCGAAGTCCGGGTGCTCGTCCAGGTTGCGGTAGTTCAGGCCGGCGAGCACCTCCTCGATGATGGTCCCGGCGGCGCCGATGTCCAGGACGATCGCGTCGGCATTCAGGGCGCGACGGCGGAAGGCCACCTCGGCGACGAAGGTTGCACCGTGCAGGCCCTGGGCGGGGCCGAAAGCCTCACGGGGAAGGCTGTGGGCAATCATGAAGTGGCGGCGGATGGTCAGGCTGAACATTGTTACCTCAAGTCTTTGGGGGTGTGGGTGGCTGGGCTGGGCGCGGGACTGCCGGCAGGGTATTCGACGACGTGGCACAGGGCTTCCAGGCTGCCGTCCGCCAGGCTCTGGACCACGCCAGGCAGGTCCTCGAACCGGGACGATCCCGTCAGGAACGCGTCGAAGACGGGGTCCTTTAGCAGCGATACGGCCAGGTCCAGGCGGTCCGCATTGGTGCGCCTGTGGCGCCGGGAACGCGCCACCATGCCCACCTGGCTCGCCCTGATGGACAGCCGCCGGGCGTGGAAGTCCTCCCCCAGCGGCACAGTGACCTCACGGTTGGCATACCAGGACATTTCGATGATTTCGCCTTCATCGCCGGCGAGCTGCAGGCTGCGCTCCAGGCCTTCCTGCGAGGCCGAGCAGTGGAACACGATGTCGCAGTCCGCCAGGGCGTCATCGGGGTGGGCGAAGTCCACGCCCAGGGTGTCCGCGAGCTTTTTCCTGCCCGGATCGAGGTCCACCAACTGCAGGCGCTGCAACGGGAAGGTGCGCAGCAGCGTAGCCACCATGCCGCCCACCAGGCCGGCTCCGACAACGGCAATCCGGTCGCCCAGCCGAGGCCCGGCTTCCCACAGGGCGTTGACTGCGGTTTCCACCGTGCCGGTGAGGACCGCCCGCCGGGATGGAACGCTGTCGGGAACCCTGGTTAGAGAGGTCACCGGCACCACATAGAGGTCCTGATGCGGATTCAGGCAAAAGACGCGCCGGCCCTTCCACTCCTCAGGACCTTCCTCCACGACTCCCACCGAGAGGTAGCCGAATTTCACCGGCCCTGGGAACGTTCCCTCCTGGCGTGGGGCACGCATCTCTTCCGCGACACGTGGCGGCACGGCTCCGGCGTGGACCACCATTTCGGTGCCCTTGCTGATGCCGGAGTACAGGGCACGCACCAAAGCTTCGCCCGGCCCCGGCGCGGGCACTTCTTCGGCCCTGAGCTCGCCGTGTTCCTTGGCGGTGGTCCAGTAAGCGGTTGCGTGGATCGGAGTCTGTGAATTTGTCATCTTGCTGATGAATCTAACCGGATGCGCGGTGGCGGGGAAAGTCCGACGGCGGATGGCGGGGTTTGGTGCCGCGCGGCGGCGTCCGTGCCGGCATCAAGGCGGGGCGGGTGCGGAGGGTGGCGCCGGGACGTGGACCTGCCGCAACTTGTGCGGGCGGACCGGACTGAAGACGCGGCAGTGCAGCAGCTTCGGCTTAGACGCCGAGGTGTTTAAGCAGTGCCTCTTCGAGGAGGCTTCGTTCGCCGGGCAGGAACCCGGGTGGCCACGTTGGTGGTTCCCAGTCCTGGTGTTCGCTTGTGTAGTGGCGGCCGGTGGGTGAGGTCCAGCCGGGTGGTTCGTTCGTGCTGGCCGGGGTGGGTTTCCAGGCGGTGGTGTGCCGGAGCCGGTGGTGCTTCGGGCAGGGCTGTCCCAGGTTGCTGATTCCGGTGGTGCCGCCGTGGTGCCAGGCGAGGAGATGGTCGGCCTCCGTGTCCAGGGAGGTGTTGCTGCAGCCCGGGAACGGGCATTTCCCGTCCCGCATCCGCAGCCAGGCCCGCATCGCCCTGGGAACCCGGTAACTCTTCCGGCCAATCTCCAACGGCGCCCCGTCCCGGGGATCCACCAACACCCGGTAAAACGAGCCCGCCCCGTCCGCGACCAGTCGCCGCGCCATCGACGCCGGCACCGGACCATACCCGTCCAGCATCGCCGGCTCATCGGTCAAACCCATCAGCGCGAACACCGGAACCGTAACCAGCACCTCGGCGCGGACCGGCGACGGCTGGTGGCCAGTTCCCGATGCGGCGCTGGTCCCGCTCCTGCTGGTGCTGCCGCCCCGGGTGTTGCCGCTGCCGAGGATGGCTGCGGTGAAACTGTCGGCCCGCAGCTGGGGCATGGTCCTGTCCTCGCCCGGCCCCTGCAAGCCCCGTGCGGCAGCGGTGAGCCGGTTCCATCCAGCCTGGGCCTGGTCCGCGGGCAGGTACGCGCCCAGCCACGCCATCCCGTCCCGGTCCGGCCGGAACTCCACCCGCCGCTCCGCCACACCCCTGGCGTGCCGCTTCTCGATCGATTCGGCGTGGTGGCGTTCCCGCCAGGTCCGGGCCTTGACCCGGAACCGGTGCGCCGGCAGCTCCCCGGCAGGGCAGCCGCGGGCGGCGTCCTGTGCTTCAGGGTCCAGGAAATGCGCCTCCAACGCCGCCGCCCCCACCGCATCAAGGCTCGCCGTTTCGTCGGCCAGCACTACCGCGTGCTGCCATGACAGGGTCCCGGACTGCAACGCCTCCAAAGTCCGCGGCAAGCTGCTGGTCAGGGCGTGGGAAGTGGCCAGGAACGACGCCGCCGCCCGCGGACCCAACGCCAGCACGCACCCGATCTCCGCCGCGACCGCCATCTCCTGCGCCACCACCGGCGCGTCCGGGCCCGCCACAGCATGCGCAGCCTCCGCGTACGCCACCGCAGCCTTCGCCTTCACCCCCGCAACCCGCGCCTCCACCTCCCGGGCCCCGGCAAGAATCTCCAGGCACCCATCCGCCAAACCGGCCAGCGGATCAGAAAACGCATCAGCATCCGCGAACGCCTCCAGACCCGCCCCATCCACCTCAGCCTGAAGCACAGCAAGGGCAGCACGAATCTCCTCGAACGCCCTCACCACCGCCGCTTTCCCCATAAACCCATCATGGCAAGGGGGTCCGACAATTATGATCCTGCTCCAACGCCCATCCCCCAGGCAGCGCTGGGTTGGATGAAACCCGCAATAGGCACCCACTGTGCGTCCGTTTTGGGGATGCAGGCCTTGCTCCGGTACCCTATTGAGGTTGGTGACGTGTCCGAGCGGCCGAAGGTGCAACACTCGAAATGTTGTTTGGTGTAAAAGCCAACGTGGGTTCAAATCCCACCGTCACCGCCATATAGGAAAAGGCCCTGGGCTCCCTTGTACATCAAGGAAACCAGGGCCTTTTGCTTTCCCCGGGCCATATGTCCTCAGCGGCCAAAGCGTCAGCGCGCGGGATCGATCATCGTCATGCCCGCGACCTTAACAGTGTCGAACTGCGGGAGCATGTCAGCGGCCTCGGTCAGCCCGATAACG
Organism: Pseudarthrobacter sp. Pseusp20; assembly: GCF_059492155.1. NCBI lineage: Bacteria > Bacillati > Actinomycetota > Actinomycetes > Micrococcales > Micrococcaceae > Pseudarthrobacter > Pseudarthrobacter sp. Pseusp20. The sequence continues at coordinate 905,557 of NZ_CP168521.1, read as the reverse complement.
CGTTCGATGAGCTTCTGCGGTTCCAGTGACCCCGACTCGATGAGGGCGAGCATCTGCGGGTAGTCGGCCGCAGCCATCCCGTGGCTTCCGAACACATCCAGTTCCCAGGCAATAACGCGCGCCATAGGCACGCGGGGGTGACCCTCTATGGGCGGGAGGAGGCCGATCTGGACATGCCGTCCACGGCGACGAAGGCTCAGGAGCGCGTCGGCGCACGTCTGCTCGCTGCCGACAGCATCAATGGAGACATGGGATCCTCCCGTGATCGCATGCACCTGTGCGGGGATGTCCGAGCCGTCCGCGACCAATACGTGGTCTGCGCCGAGGGAAGCGGCCACCTCCAGGGCGGCGGGGTTCCGGTCGACAGCCACAACCTTTCCGCCGAGCGCCTTCGCAACCATGACGGCGCTGAGCCCCACACCGCCTGCCCCGACGATGGTGACCCACTCATCGGCCGCAAGCCGGGCCCGGCCCGTGAGCGCCCGGTAGGCAGTGGCGAAGCGGCATCCCAGGCTGGCCGCTGCTTCGAAGCTGACCCCTTCGGGAATTGCCACGAGGTTGGTGTCGGCCGCATGGATCACAACTTGCTCGGCAAAGGAACCCCAATGGGTGAAGCCTGGCTGCTGCTGCTCCGGGCAGACCTGCGCGTTGCCGCCGAGGCACCATTCGCAGGCGCCGCAGCCTTCCACAAAGGGTGCGGTCACGCGGTCGCCAACCGTCCATCTGGTCACACCCGAACCAACCACGGCCACAACGCCGGCGAACTCATGGCCTGGAACGTGCGGCAGAGCGATGTCGTCGTGGCCTACCCATGCGTGCCAGTCACTGCGGCATAATCCGGTGGCCACGACGGTGATCACCACACCGCCGGCAGGCGCCTCCGGGGCGTCGACCTCGTGAACCGCCAGCGGCCCGGCAATGCTGTTCATGACAATCGCGCGCATAGTGTCCTCCAGGCATCGAATTCGTCCCGTCCTGTTCAGCCGGGAGTCCGGCGACATCTTCGCACGCGGCGATGGTGCATCGAAAACCCTCCCCTGTGTCCTGCCGCGAAGCCGCACATGCTGGCCAGCCACGGATGCTGCCGGGAGCATTGGCGTCACTGCCGGTCTCCGCAGGATTAGAGAATCCGCTGATACATCCGGTGGTCCTGCCACCTGCCGGCTATCCGGAGGTAGTCGGGGGCCGTTCCGTAAGCCACGAAGCCATTCTTTTCCAGCACTCTTTGCGACGCCGTGTTGTGCACCAGGGTTGCTGCCTCGAGTCGGTGAAGTCCCAATGCAGCGTGTGAAATATTGACGGCCGCCGCTACTGCCGCCGTCATAAGCCCTTTTCCTTGGGCTGTGCGGGAAATCCAGTAACCAACGTGCGCGTTCTGGAATGCGCCACGCACGATTGAGCTGAGGGTCAGCAGCCCGACGATACCGTCATGTTGTGCCAGCACCATGGGAAGTGCCGTGCCCGAATCGAGTTCAACAAGCCGCCGCTCAACCACGTCCCGCTGGCCCTGGACGGTGTAGAACTCCTCGGGCCGGACAGGCTCCCACGGGGCGAGATATGACCGGTTCTCCTGAAACGCCGCTGCCAGCGCCTCTGCGTCCGACGCCCGGACGGGACGGAGCACAACACCTTCGGCAATCACACAGGAAAAGTCCACTGCTTCACACTACGCCGAGCCCATATAGGCGCCCACGTCCAGGACGGCGTCACTGCGGGGTCGACAACGGCGGACGCCCCTGCGCTTCCGTCTCGACGCGCTTTTTGATGCCCAGGAGCATGGCGCGGTCCATGACCAGGTAGCCGGGTCGAAGAAGGAAGTCCGTCACACGAAGCCCGGCAGGGCGTCCCGGGCCCGTGCGCGTCCTGAGCAGCAGCCTGGTACCGGCAGCACCTGCATCGTGGAGGACGAACTGCCAGGTTCCTGTCACTTTTCCGGGCGGGGCACCAGGGCTTGAGTCCAGAACAAGGTGTCGGCCCTCCTCCAACTCCACCACGCGCGGCCCGCGCCGGCCGCCCGGGTAACCTTCCGGCGTGAAGGCGATGATGTCCCCCACCTGCAGGTCCTGCCACTCCGGATGAATGCGGTCCGCGTTCGTAACACCCAGGTGCAGCAATCCGTTCTCCATCGCCGTGTAGGAATACAGCCCCGCCCGGTCCACACCCATTTGCACTATCCAGGGCCACACCTGGTCGGGACGGGCGGAGACAGTGACCGCCATGGTCTGGATGTCCTCGGGATCGGGAATCAATTCGTCCCCCGGAAGGGGCATTGTTCTTTCGGGCTCCGTGGTTCCCCATGTCCCCAGGGCACGCGGCACGAGGGCGTGCGTGAGAAACCCGGCAGCGGCCGCAGCACCAAGGAATCCGGAAAGCCGGCGGCGGGAAGGGGTGGATGAATGATTCGTGCCTGTCTTCGGCCGAATGAAGGCCAGGACATCCGACGCCGTGCTGCTCATGGCACGCCTCCCTTTGGTTGAGGTGGTTCCGCGATGCCTTGCAGCCTACAAACCATCATCTGGCCGCCACAGAGTCCAAGGCCCCCCTTGCGGCCGCCCTGCAACGACTGACGTCCCAGGCAGGCAACTGCCTGGCAACCACCCATCAAGAAGTCATCAGGCAGTGCGAAGAACGTGGCGGTCTCCGGAACCCAGCCCTGGCCTTCCGGGCATGAAGGAGGCGCCACCGCTGTTGCGGCGGCGCCTCCTTCTTCAGTACCTGCTCAAAGCCGGGTGTCGAACGACCCGCAAAATACGTTCTCGTTGAACGTTCCCTGGAACGCGGACTTGCCCTGGATCTTCTCTACCGCGGCACGGATGGCTTCCCGAGTCCCGGCATGCGCGTGGATTGCCGTCTTCACCATGGGCACGTCAATCAGGTGGTTCGGCTGGTTGAGGGACACGAACACCGTGGGCACCTCCGTGACGTACCACGGGATCTCCGCGGCCATCGGCGAGGACCACTTGATCCGGATGGCGGCCTCCTGGGCGAAGCCCTTGACGTTGGCAAAGACAAACGCGGCGTCGTACTTTGCCGCGTAGTCCCCGGTGGCTTCCTCGGAGATGACGGACATGAAGTTCACCCCGGTCTCCCCCGCCGCCTCGCGCTGTTCAGCCGTCCGGTACAAGAACACTTCGAAGCCGGCGGCCTCCAGTTCCTCCTTCACCACGTCCAGGTAGGCCAGCGGATCTGCCCGCGTGAAGTCGGCACCGCCGGAAATGCCGTACAACCGGATCCGCGGATGAGTCCCGGGGGTGATGGGCAGGTTCCCTGCCGTGTCCTTGACCAGTGTGACGGTCTTGTCGGCGATCTCGGCCGCAATCGCCCGGTGCGCCTGACTGCCGATCACGGCCAGCGCCTCGGCCGGCGGCACCAACTGGTCAGCGGATTTCAGGTGCAGCCCCAAGGATGCCTTCAGTCCGAGGATCCGCCGCAGGGCGTCGTGCAGCCGCTGCTCGGTGATGACCCCGGACTTGTATCCGTCCAGCATGTACTGGAAGTCCTCGGCGGGGTTTCGGAAGAACAGGAACATGTCGCAGCCGGCCGCAATCGTTGCCGGAACCAGGTCCTTCCGCTTCATCGCCTGCGTCAGGCCCACCATCTGCGAGGCGTCGGTGAGGACCAGGCCATTGAAGCCCAGTTCGCCGCGCAGCAGGTCCTGCAGCAGTTCCGGGGACAACGTGGCCGGCAGGATCCCGGCATCAGGAAGACCCGGCCGGAAATGCCGCGAGACCTCCGGCGCCCCAATGTGGCCCACCATGATGGACTGCACGCCGTGCGCAATCATTTCCCGGTACACGTGCCCATAGGTCCGGTTCCATTCCTCGTACCCGAGGGTGTTGTAGGACGTGACCACGTGCTGGTCCCGCTCGTCGATGCCGTCGCCCGGGAAGTGCTTCATGGCGCAGGCAGTGGGTGATTCGCTGATGCCGTCGAAGTACTCCTTGGCGCGCTCCACCACCACCTCCGGCGTATTGCCGAAGGACCGTGTGGAAATGACGGTGTTCCGCCAGTTGTAGTGGATGTCCACGATCGGCGCGAAGGCCCAATTGCAGCCCAGGGCAGCCGTCTCCACGCCTGCCACCTGCCCCATCTGCCGGGCGATGTTCCTGTCCGGGTGCGAGCCTGCCTGCAGGTGCGTGGATACGAACGTGCCGTCGTCGCAGCTGCCGGCCCCGCCCATCTCCGGGTTGGAGGCAATCAGCAAGGGAATCCGGGACTTGGACTGCGCGTAGCGGATATGTTCCTGGACGGCGGCGGACGGGCCGGGCCGGTACCGCATGCCGCCCACGTGGTAGTTTTCCAGCACCCCGTCGAGGTATCCGGGCGAGTAGTCGTTGTTGTGGTTGATGAACAGCTGCCCGATCTTTTCCTCGAGCGTCATGGCACCAATGGTGCCTTCCACCCAGGCGATCGCGCCGGCGTCGAGCATGAATGGCGCTGCCGCAAGGTCGACGTCGAACTGGCGCGGCCTGGTGCCCGCGGCCCCCTTGGCAGGAGGTACGACGGCGGCAATCCCCTTGAGTGCCTCCGCCACCACGTCCTGAACGGGTACGGCGATGTCAACCACCACGCCGCGCTCGTCTTCCTGCAGAGGTTCCAGTGTGGCGAGTTGGGATTCCAGCAGCGCCGGAGGCATGAAGTGCCCGGTCCGTCCCTCGGTCCGCGCCTTCAGAACCTCCTTGCGGCCGTCCAGGTGCAGGAAGACGGTGTCCGGGGCCTGTTCCCGGATGGCGTCCCGGTAGCTTCGGCGCAGGGCAGAACACGCCAGGACCAGCCCACCGTCGCCCGCAGCCGCCAGCTTGCTGCCCACCGTTGCGAGCCATGGCCAGCGGTCCTCGTCCGTCAGCGGTGTGCCCGCAGCCATTTTCGCGACGTTCTCCACGGGGTGGAGGGAATCGCCGTCAACGAACGGGACGCCCAGTTCGCGGGCGACGAGGTCACCGATGGTGGTCTTGCCGCAGCCGGAGACGCCCATGACGATAATGCGATGTTTGATCATTGTTTGGTCCTTGCCAGTCGTGGCGGTCTTACCAGTCGTGGACGGTGCCGTCGACGAGGCGGTTGTAGGGCAGGTAGGCCTGCTGGTAGGGGTAGGCCGCGGCGGCTTCTTCGTTGAATTCGACGCCGATGCCCGGCTTGTCGCCCGGGTGCAGGTACCCATCCACAAACGTCATGGACTGCTCGAAGACCTCGTTGGTCTTGGCCGAGTGCTGCATGTACTCCTGGATCCCGTAGTTGTGGATCGCCAACCCCACGTGCAGTTGCGCCGCGAACCCCACCGGGGATATATCGGTCGGACCGTGGAAACCGGACTTGATCTGGTACTGCGCCGCGAAATCCATCACCTTCTTCAACGGGCTGATCCCACCGAAGTGCGTGGACGCCGCCCGCACATAATCAATCAACTGCTCCTTGATCAGCGTCTGGAAGTCAAACACCGTATTGAAGATCTCCCCGATCGCCAACGGCGTGGTGGTGTGCTGCCGCACCAGGCGCAGCCCCTCCTGGTTCTCCGCCGGCGTGCAGTCCTCCAGCCAGAACAAGTCATACGGCTCCAGCGCCTTGCCCAGCTTCGCCGCCTGGATCGGCGTCATCCGGTGATGCCCGTCATGCAGCAACGGGATCTCCGGGCCGAACTCGTTCCGGACCGCCTCGAAGACCGTGGGCAGGTGCCGCAGATACGCCCGGGTATCCCAGTCCTCCTCCTGCGGGAACGCACCCCGCCCGGCCGGCTCATAGTCATACCGCTCCCCCGACGCCTGCGCCTGCGCCGCAACCCCATAAACGGCCTTGATCCCCGGGATCGCCGTCTGGATCCGGATCGACTTGTACCCCAACTCCAGATGCTCCCGCACCGAATCAAACAACGACTCAATATCCGCACCCGAAGCATGCCCATACGCCCGCAACCCGTTCCGCGACGCACCACCCAGCAACTGGTACACCGGCAACCCGGCCACCTTGCCCTTGATATCCCACAACGCCATATCCACCGCAGCGATCGCCGCCATCGTCACTGGACCCCGCCGCCAATACGCACTCCGGTACAGGAACTGCCACGTATCCTCAATCCGGTGCGGATCCTTGCCAATGAGCAACTGCGCCACGTGTTCCTTCAGGTAGGCGGCGACGGCGAGCTCGCGGCCGTTCAGGGTGGCGTCGCCAATGCCCGTCACGCCCTCGTCCGTGGTGATCCGGAGGGTCACGAAGTTTCGGGTGGGGCTGGTAACGAACACTTCCGCGGCAATGATTTTCACAGCTGGTCCTTTCGGAGACGGTCGGTCGGAGGGGGCGTTGTGGCGTGGAGGAGTGTTTTCGGTGGTTAGTGGAGTTCCGCGTGGGTGGCGGCCTGCCGGCTTGTACCGGCGGCGGCTACAGCCTGGCGGGCTTTGATCTCGGCGACGATTTCCGCGTGGGCAGTGTCAGTGAGCCTGTAGAACTTCATGATGGCCATGCCCAGCCCACAGAGGACCAGGGGCACCAGTCCTGCGGCAAGCTGCAGCCCTTGGATGGTGGCCTCGCTTTGGCCGCTGTCCGACCGGACGTAGCCGGCGCTGGCAATGGCGTAGGCCATGACGGCTCCGCCCAGCGCCTGGCCCATCTTCCGGGTGAAGGAGAAGAGGGAGTAGATGATGCCTTCGGTTCGGACACCCGTACGTGCTTCGCCATACTCCACAGTGTCCGCCTCCAGTGCCCACACCACGATGTTCATCATCTGCACGCCCAGGAGGCTGATGACGAGCCCGGTAAAGGCCAGGTAGGTCAACGAGTGCGGGGCCAGCATGACCACCAGCGAACCGAGCACCACCAGGCCTCCGGCTGCCAGGTACAGGGCCTTCTTCCCCCAGCGCCGGACCATGGCCGGCGTGAGCACGATGACCACCACGGCCAGGACCACGTTGATGACGGCCATGGGCTGGGCAAGGCTGACATTCTGCAGCACGTCCCGCAGGTAGTAGACCTGGATGGTGGACAGCCCCGTGCTGGCGGTAAGCATCAGCAGGGATGAAATGCAGAGCATGAGCAGTGGACGGTTGCCCTTCAGGGTGGCCAGGGACTGCTTGAAGGTCACCTTGGGAACCTCGCGGTGGACCACTTCCCGGGTAGTGAAGACGGTCAGCAGGTAGAGCGCCATGCCCACCACTACGAAGGCAATGGTCAGCGTGGTGAAGAGTGGCTGCAGCTGCGCGGCACCCTGTTTGGTGAGCGGCGTGATGAAGAACAGCAGGCCGGAACCCACAACGAGTGAACCGCAGGAGCGGGCAGCGCCCAGTTTGGCACGCTCCGCCGGCTGCTGCGTCATGGCGCCGGCCAGCGAGCCGTACGGGATATTGACCATGGAGTATGCCAGGCCCAGGCCGGCGTAGGTCAGGTAGGCATACGCAAGCTTGCCGTCATGGCTCCAGTCCGCCGGGACGGAGAAGGTCAGGGCACTCATGATCAGCAGGGGAAGGCCACCGAAGAGGATGAAGGGGCGGAACTTGCCCAGCTTCCTGTGGAAGGTGCGGTCAACGATCCGGCCCGCGAAGATGTCCGCAAAAGCATCAAAGACGCGCACCAGGAGGAAGAGGGTGCCTGCTGCCGCCGCTGAGATACCGGCGACGTCCGTGTAGTACAGCAGGAGGTAGGTGGTGGAGAGGGTGAATGCAAGATTGTTGGCAAGATCCCCCGCGCCATAGCCGAGGATGCTGAGCTTGGTCAGACTGTTCATTTTGAGAGTCCTAACGCGTCATTGCGGTGGTGGCCAAGAGAAGAAGTGCGGGCCGCGTGGGCGCGCCGGGTGTTGCTCCGGCAGTAATACTAACGAAACGGCAAACCCAGTGGCAACCGGTTGCCAAAAATTGCCATAATTTCGTTTCACACAAAATCTGCCCGGCACGCGCACGTGCCGGGCAGATTTGACTCATGATTATTCGGAAGCGGAACGCCCGGCAGCGGTGCCGCACAGGCTTTCCACCAGTCCCACCACACCGGCATCCCCTGCCAAGGCAGGATCGACAACTGCCAGCAGCGCCTTGGTTCGCTCAGTGCCTGGCAGCCGGTTGGCGGCTGTCACGGCCTGCTCCAGAGGGTCCTGGAACGGGGAGGCGGTGGCACTGTAGTCCATCCACACGGCAATCATCAGCGCCGCCGCGGCACCGGACCGTCCGGCGGCGCGTTCAGCCTGCAGCACCGGGACAGCGCGCATCCGAAGTTTGGTACTACCGTCCATGGCGATCTGGGCCAGGTTATGGGCGATCCTCGCGTTGCTGAAACGGGCCAGGAGAGCCTGCCGGTACTCGGGTATCCGCAGGTCGGCGGGGCCGGCAAGGTTCGTTTCTGCTTCGTCCCAGAAAGCCTCCACTGCCCGCCTGCACCAGGGGTCGGCCAATGCCTCCGCGACGGTCGCATGGCCCCGCAACTGGCCCGCATAAGCCAGCAGTGAGTGTGCGCCGTTCAGCAGCCACAGTTTCCGGTTCTCGTAGGGTTCGATGTCCTGGACGAACAGGGCACCTGCGTCCTCCCATCGCGGGCGGCCCGCGGGGAAGTCCCCGCTGAGCACCCAGCTTGAAAAGGGTTCAGCCACCACCGGGGAATTGTCCACGTAACCGCAGGCTTCCCGGACGGCGGCGAGGTCCCCTTCCGTGGTCCTGGGCGTGATCCGGTCCACGGATGTGCTCACGAAGCTGACATTGCCCGTGACCCACGCGGCGAATTCGGAATCCCAGGCCCCGGCAAACCCCGCCACTGCCTGCCGTGCCACCGTGCCGTTGTTGGACAGGTTGTCGCAGCAGACAATCGCGATCGGCCCGGAACCGGCATCCCGGCGGGCGGCGAGCGCAAGCACCAGCCGTCCCAACGGCGTGGTGGGCCGTCCGCTGCCAGAACCCAGCAGCGCAAGGTCGGCGGCGACGTCGGGCGCCTTGGTGTCCAGCTTGCCGTCCGCACCCAACCCGTAGGCGGCCTCGGTGATGGTCAGCGTAACCAGGGCGGTCTCCGGTGCAGCCACGAGGGCGGCAAGCCGCTCGATGTCCGCACCGTCCAGGGCCTCCACGATGCTGCCCATGACAGTAAAGGAGTCGCCCTCGTCTGCGCGTTCCACCAGCGTGTAGAGACCATCCTGTTCAGCCAGGGCAAGGGCCGCATCCGGCCGGCGGCCAGTGAAGGCGGCGATCCCCCAACCGGCGGAATCTGATGCCTGTTGGGTGTACCAGGCCTGGTGCGAACGGTGGAAGGCGCCCAGCCCCAGGTGGACAATGCGGACCGGCGCCTTGGGCACCTGACGGAGCGTCCGGTTCAGCCGCGGAAGCTCCGCAGTGGGCGGCGTGGCCGACGGAGGGGACGTAAAGGGGGCACTCACAGCTTGAACACCCGGCGGGGCGAGGCGTCCACGATGTCCACGATCAGTTCGTGCGCCCGCTCTTCGGTGACCCGGTGCTCGGCCACGAGCCGCGCCAGGAAGGAGGCTTCGATCCGCCGGGCCGTGTCATGGCGGGCCGGGATGGAGCAAAAGGCCCGGGTGTCATCGATGAAGCCGGAGGACCGGGAGAAGCCCGCCGTCTCCGTCACGGCAGACCGGAAACGGAGCATGGCGTCCGGCGCATCCAGGAACCACCACGGCGCTCCCAGGTACACCGACGGGTAGAACCCGGCCAACGGGGCAAGTTCCCGGGAGAACACCGTCTCGTCGAGCGTGAAGAGGACCAGGTGGAAGTCCTTGGCGGTCCCGAAATCCTGCAGCAGGGGCCGGATGGCCTCGGTGTAGTTGACCGCCACAGGAATATCGTGGCCGGTATCCGCCCCGAACGCCTCGAACGTGGGGGCATGGTGGTTGCGGAAGGATCCGGGGTGGACGGTCATCACCAGGCCGTCCTCCACGGACATCCGCGCCATCTGGTAGATCATGTGCGCTTCGAAGGCTTCCCTGTCAGCTGCATCCGCCTGGCCGTTGCGCCCGCGCTCAAAAAGCCGCTCCGCCTCGGCGTCGTCCAGCTTCAGGGTGGCAGGAGTGAAAACGCCGTGGTCGGCCGAGACGGCGCCCCGCTCCACGAAATGCCTGCGCCGGGACTCAAGCGCCTTGATGTACCCGGCGTAACCCGAAGCGCCATCCCCCGCCGAAGCGATCAGGCGGTCCACGTTGTCCCGCCAGGCCGGGTGCGCCATGTTCAGGTACTGGTCGGGGCGGAAGGTGGGCAGGACGCGCCCGGCAAAGGATGGGTCCGCGTGCAGCGCGGCGTGACTGTCCAGTGAGTCCAGGGGATCATCCGTGGTGGCCAGCACCTCGATGTTGAATTCCTTGAACAGCTCGCGCGGCCGGAAGCCCGGCTCAGAGAGCTTGGCCTGCAGGGCGTCGTAAAGCCGGTCCGCGTTCTCCCGGGACGGTTCCTCCGCCAGGCCGAACACGTGGGCGAACTCCTGCCGGATCCAGTAACCGGATGCCGTTCCCTCAAAGGTGGGCCAGGCGGCACAGAAGTGGCGCCAGACCTCCCGTGACGCGGCGGGTTGGCTGCCCAGCCCCAGCTGGTCCATGGGCACCCCGCCGGCGTGGATCAGCCGGGTGACGTAGTGGTCCGGGGTGACCAGCAGGGCAGCCGGGTCCGGGAAAGGGGTGTTCTGCTCGATGACCGCAGCGTCCACGTGCCCGTGCGGGGAGATGATGGGCAGCCCTTCCACATTTGTGAACAGTGACCGTGCGATGCTCCGGACACCCGGATCAGCCGGCAGCAGCCGGTCGGGGTGTTCCGCAATCGGCGTTCCCACGGGTCATCGCCTCCCTGCGGGGACGGAAAGTCCCGCCAGCGCGGCCGCGGAGCGGAGGTAGTCAAGGTTATCTGCCGTCCGTTCAGCCAGCGGGAGTTCGGTGGAGAAGTCCTCCACCGTCACCCAGCCGTCATAGCCATGGGCCGCTAGTGCCTTGAAGTACTCCAGCACGCTGCCCTGGCCGGAACGCAGCGGGGCCCACTCGTTCCGGAAGATGGCGGCACCGGAGTCGTCGGTATTGCCGCTGTTGACCCAGACGGCGTTTTTGACGTGCACGTGGGCCAGGTAGTCTCCCAGGAGCTGGAACGCGGGGAGGTAGTCCTCCTGGCCTTCGATCAGCAGGTTGCCGAGGTCATGGATGACTCCCACGTGCCGCGGATCGAGTCCGTCCAGCAGCCGCAGCGCGGACGAGGCCGAAGCGGTGATGGTGCGGTGGTGCAGTTCCACGAGTGCCTTCACGCCGTGGTGGGCAGCCCGTTCGGCGATCCACTCGAAGTCACGGCGGGCACCGGCAAACAGCTCAGGGTACGGGGTACCGCTGGCCGGTTCGTTCCCCCAGACGGCCGTTCCCAACGGAGGGGTGGTCACCCGGACCTGCCCGGCGCCGAGCCTGGCAGTGGCGGCCAGCATCCGGTCAACGTCCGCATGGTTGTCGCACCGTGCATATCCCCCGATGCCGGAGAATTCCAGGCCCGCGCCGGATGTGAGGGCGGCAATCCGGTCCAGCTGGTCCTCCATGCCGGTGAGCGGGACGGTGGCCTTGTTGCCGGCCCAGAAGCCCGGCTCGGCAGCGTCGGCCTGGTCGGTGATCCGCCACTCAATGCCATCCCAGCCCTGCCGGGCCAGGTGCTGCACTGCTTCGTCGGGGGTCCATTCGGGGGTTGATGCGGTAAATACTGAAAACTTCATGGCTCAGGCGCTTTCTGCCGAAGTGCCGCCGGTGCGGACTTCGAGGTCGTTGTACTTGCCGGCCAGGACATCGTCGAAGAGGACGGGCTGGCCAAGCGTGGCCGAAACGTAGACGGAACGCACCGCGGCGAGTGCGTTGACGGCGTCGCTGACGGTGACGCCGGCCTGCCGCCCACCGGCGATGGCGCCCAGGATGTCCCGGTACTGCCGGACGTGGCCGGCCGGATACACGGTGGGGTCCGCGGCCTTGTAGTCCTCCTCGGGGTATTTGGCCAGTTCCTGTTCCGCCTGGTTGCCCCCGCCCTGAAGGCCCATGTCCGCGGACTCGCCGCCCGCGTCCTTGCTGTGGAAGTACTGCAGCCGGTCGTTGTCCACCACCGCCGAGCCCTCGGACCCCATGAGCTGGACGCGTACGGTCAGCCCCGGGTAGGCAGCGGTGGTGGCGTGCAGGACGGCCAGGCCGCCGTTTTCGAAGGTGATGGTGGCAACGGCGGTGTCTTCCACCTCGATGCGTTCGTGCGCAAGCCTGGCGGTGTGCGCATGGATCTCAACGGGGCGTCCCATGAACCACAGCAGCAGGTCCACCGTGTGGACGCCCTGGTTCATCAGCGCACCGCCGCCGTCCATGGCCCAGGTGCCGCGCCAGTCGCCGGAGTCGTAGTACCCCTGGCTGCGCCACCAAGCCACGGAAGCGATGGCGGACGTCAGCCGCCCGAAACGTCCTTTGGCCACAGCGTCGGCAACGGCGACGCTTGACTGGTCAAACCGGTGCTGGCTGATCACCGAGGCAACAATCCCCTTGCTGGCCGCTTCCTTGGCTGCGGCTTCGATTTCCTGGGCCCGGGTGAGGTCAACGTCGAGTGGCTTTTCGATCACCACGTGCTTACCGGCGGCCAGGACTTCCAGGCCCTGCTGGATGTGGAGGCCGCTGGGGGTGGCCAGGGACACAAGATCGATGTCCTCAGCCGCAAAGGCCTCCGCCTGCGTGCTGTACAGCGCCGGCCTCTGGCCGCCGCGCTGTTCGATAAAGTCCGCCAGGGCCTCGGCGGCGGCCGGGATGGCATCCACCAGTGCCACGATCCGTGCTTCCGGAAACGCCTCGAGGGCTACGGCGTGGGTGCGCCCGATGACGCCGCATCCGGTGATGGCTACGTTAAGGGTGCTCATGCGGTCTGGACTCCTGCTTCTGCGGTGACTTTTGCAAAGGCGCGTGCTGCGATGCCGAACGCGGTGGGGCCGGAGAAACCGCCCAGTCCGTGGGCACCGGCGAGGTGCGGCTCCAGGGAGGCGAAGCCCTGGTACCCGTCTGCCTTCAGGGCCTCCACGGTGCGGAGCACATCCCCGTCGCCTTCACCTGCCGGCACCACGTGGCCGTTTTCGAACAGTGCGTCCTTGACCTGCAGGTACTCAAGGTGCGGACGCAGTTTGGCGTATCCCTCATCGAAGGGCTTGACCCCCACCTGGACGAAGTTCGCGGCATCCCATGCCACCTTCAGCGCGGGCGAGTTGACCGTTTCGATGATGTCCAGGACGCGGTCTGGTACGTCGCCGAAAATGTCTTTCTCGTTCTCGTGCAGCAGGATCACGCCCGCTTCCTCAGCCACATCGGCGAGCGCCCGCATGCGTTCGATGACGGCATCGCGGATGGACTCCACCTGTACGGACTCGCCGTAGTAGAAGGAGAAGATGCGGATGTACCTGGCGTCCAGGACCTTGGCGGCGTTGACCGCCCGGCGCAGCCGTTCCACTTCGTGCTCCACCGGCAGGCTGACGTCCACCTTGCCAATGGGGGAAGCGACGGCGGAGACCTTCATGCCCTTCTCCGCCAGCAGGGATGCCAGGGACTGGAGCTGTTCATTGCTCAGGTCCACGATGTTGGTGCCCCAGGCGCTGCGGACTTCAATGTGGTTGGCGCCGAGGGCCTGCAGCACTGCTATCTGGACCGCTGGGTCGTCGTCGATCTCGTCGCCGAAGCCTGACAGCTGCCACGTGACCTGGGTGGTCGAAACCATGGTTATTTAACTCCTCCGGCGGTGAGCCCGCCTACTAGGTAACGCTGGAAAATCAGGTAAAGAATGACCACAGGAGCGGCGCAAACCAATGCCGCCGCCATCATCTGGCCGTAGAACGGAATGGCGCCGCCTTCCTGCGAAGCACCAAAGATTTGGAGTGCGACGGCGGCCGTCTGGCTTTCCGGGCGGGTCATCACCGAGGCGAACAACACGTCATTCCAGCCCAGCAGGAAGGCGAAGATGCCCGAAACCACGATGCCGGGCCAGCTCAGCGGAAGGATGATCCGGAACAGGACGCCAAGGTGGGACGCGCCGTCGATCCGTGCTGCTTCTTCAAGTTCCTTGGGAAGCCCGCGAAGGTAGGTGACCATCACCCAGGTGGAGAACGGCATGGCGAAGGTGAGGTAGGTCACGAACAGGCCCCACTGGGTTCCGATCACCTGTATGCCGAGGTAGGTTGCCGCCGAGGAAAACAGGACGAAGACCGGCAGCACCATGAGGGTTCCGGGCACCGACTGCAGTGCCAGCAGCCCGCGGAGGATGGTCAGCCTGCCGCGGAAGCTGTAGCGGACCAGGACGAACGCAGTGGAGATGGACATCGCTGCGGAGACCACCGCGGTTGCTCCCGCCACCAGGACGCTGTTGGTGAGGCCGGTGGCCAGGCCAACGCTGGTCCAAATCTTCGAGTAGTTATCGAATGTGACTGAGGACGGCCAGAACTCGCCATTGGCCACCCCGATGTCCGAGTTCACCGAAGCCAGGAAGATGTACAGCACAGGGATCAGGACAAGTGCGCCGAGGAATACCAGGATGATGACCAGCAGGGGGCCCGGAAGGAGCCGGAGCACCTCATGTTGGCGGTGCGAGCCCGGACGGTCAACATCAACGGTTGACGCACTCCGCCGGGTGGCTGTCGTGGTGCTCATTTCTTCGCTCCTGGTGTTTCGGCGTCGTCAAGCTTGACGGCACGGAGGTAGACGAACAGCGGAATGGCGATCAGCACCAGGGAAATGAAGGCCATTGCGGCGCTGAGTCCAAAGCGGAAGCTCTGGAAGCTGGTGACGTAGGTCAGGATGGGGAGGACTTCGACGTCGGCCGGCGCAGGGACGCCGAACAGCACGAACGGGAGGGTGAAGTTGTTGATGTGGTGCAGCATCCCGATCAGGAAGGCCAGAGCCAGCGGGCCCTTCAAGTACGGGAACACCACGTACCGGAGCTTGTTCCACCACAGCGCACCGTCGAGTGCCGACGCTTCGTGCACCTCATGGTCCACCGACTGCAGGCCGGACAGGGCCAGCAGGTAGATGAACGGCCACGATGCCCAGATCTGGACCAGTACCAGCGTCCAAAAGGTCTGCGGGCCGTTGAGCCACAGCCCCACGTGGATCCCCACGGTGGCCAAGGCCTCGTCCACGATCCCGCCGGGCTGGAGCATGGTGCGCCAGACGGTGGCCACCACGAAGGATGGGAGGACGTACGGGATGAGGAAGACCGAGCGGATCACTGCCCGGCCCTTGAACGCGTTCTGCGTGGCCACCGCGGCGGCGATGCCCAGCGGCAGCGTCACCACCATGGCCAGCAGCGAGTAGCTGACACTGAGCCAGACGGCGTGCAGCAAGGGCGATGCCGTCACCGCTTCAACGAAGTTTTCGGCTCCGATGAGCGGCGCACTGATCCATTTCCGCAGGGTGTACTGGTCCAGGTTGAGGACGGACATGTAGATGCCCAGCAGCAGCGGGACCACGATGATGATGATCATCAGGACCCCACCCGGGATCAGCATCCAGAGCGGCCGGTTGCGTTCGCTCATTCCCTTGCGGCGTAGGCCGCCCCGGTGGCCGGGCTGTTGCCCGGCGTCGTGTGAATCGCGGGGCGCCCGGCCCGCGGCGGAATCCACCGCAGGCCGGACTTCATGAGAGGCGTCGGTTGACATCAGAACCTATCCTTTGGAGGCCCGGTCCAGGGAAGCCTGGCCCTTGTTCTGGGCGTCCTTGATCCTTTGTTCGAGTGCTGACTCGTCCACCTTGCCCGCGGCCAGGTCGGGGATCGACTGCACGGTGACGTTGAGGAGGCCGAGCTGGATATCGCCCCAGGCGCCAGTGAACGGTGTGGCCTTGGACTTGGCGGCGGCGTCAGCCACCGGCTTGAGCTTGGGGTCTGTCAGAGCGGCCAGGGCTTCGGCGTTTGCAGGCAGGTCGCCGAAGGTCTTCTGGTAGTTCAACTGCTCGTCCTTGGAAGTGATCAGTTTGATGTAGGCGAAGGCAAGGTCCTTCTGCTTGGAGTAATCAGCCACCACCAGGTTGTCGCCCGAGAGGATGCTGGCGGCCTCGCCATCGGACTTGGACTGCGTCTCGCCCGGTGCGACCGTGGGCATCAGGGCGTACTCGTACTTCCCGGCAACTGCGGACTTGTCCAGGGTGGGGATGGAGCTGGAAGTGGTCATCATCAGGTAGCCGGCCTTGCCGCTGGCGAAGGCCGCCACGGCGTTGCTGTTGCTCCAGCCGACGGAAGCAGGGTCAACGACCTTGTCCTGGGTCAACCAGCCGAAGTACGTCTGGTAGGCCTTCTTGACGGTGGGGTCGTCCATCTTGAGCTTGTTACCGTCGACCAACGGGTTTCCAGCCTGGACGGCCATGGCCCAGATGAACTTCCAGGGGTCATAGTTGTCCTTGTAGCCCGTGGCGATGCCATAGGTATCAGCCTTGGTCATCTTCTTGGCCTGGGCTGCGAGCTCGTCCCAGCTGGTTGCGGGCTTGTCAATGCCGGCCGCGGCGAGCAGGTCCTTGTTGTACGCCATCACGAACGGGCGGCTGACGAAGGGGATGCCGGCCTGGTGGTCCTTGTCCGGGCCGGAAATACCGAGGGCAGCCTGGTTGAAGCGGTCCTTGCCGCCAACCTTCTTCCAGTCGTCATCCGAGAGGGTGACGAAGGCCTTGGTGGCATAGGCCGTGGGGGTGAAGGTGGTGCCGAGTCCGTAGACATCCGGCCCCTGGCCGGAGACCACGGAAGTCTGGATGCGGGTGAGCTCGTCGTTGGCCGAGGCGAAGGTTTCAAACTTCACGTCGGCCCCGGTTTCAGCCTTGAACTTGGCTGCAATATCGCTCTGCCACTGTTTCTGCTGCTCGGGGTATTGGCTGAGAACGCCAGTCAGGACGTTCAGCGTCTTGCCCGTCCCGTCCACTTTGCCGTCCGCATTCGTGGACCCTCCCCCACCAGTCCCGGAACCCGAACCGCAACCGGTCAGGGCCAGTGCTGCAGCCGTAACAATCGCCGCAAGCCCAGTAGTCGATTTAAACCTCATTGTTTTTCTCCTCTAGGACACCCACATGGCCACATCCGTCCTGTGGCGGAAATCACTGCAGGCGACTCGAATGCCAGTCTAGGAAGGATGCAACAACTCCGGCAAGCGGTTGCCAAAAGTTGCCAAAAATGGTGGGATTAAGGCACAGAGTCAGGGGCCTCGCCGGCGTTAATTGTCGACGGCGGTTCGTCCAGCCAGCGAGGAAAGGTCCAGCGTCATGGCTGATCTACCCGTCGAAGCCACCACGCGCGGTGCGCTAGACCTTAACGCCAGTGCAAACCGGCCGCCCACCATCCGCGACGTGGCTGAACTGGCCGGAGTGGCCACCTCCACGGTGTCACGTGCCCTGTCGCGGCCGGACCGGGTCAATGCGAGGACCCGGCAGCGGATCGAAGAGGCAGCCGCGGAGCTGAACTACGTGCCGAGCTCCCAGGCGCGGGGACTCAGTTCGGGGCGCACCAACGCCGTGGCGGTGCTGGTGCCCGATATCACCAACCCGTTCTATTTCGACATCATCCGGGGCACGCAGCACCAGCTCAAGGCAGCTGGTTACACACAGCTGCTGGTGGACACTGAAGAATCCAACGAGGTGGAACTCGATGCATTGCACAAGATGCGCAAATCCGCCGACGGTTTCATTCTCGCTGCCTCCCGCCTGACGGACGCCCAGCTGGCGGAGGTCTCGCGGACGCAGCCCCTGGTCACCTTCAACCGCGCATCCACCAGCGCTCCCACGGTCATGATCGATACGCCGTCGGCCATCATCCAGGCCCTGGAACACCTGGCCTCCCTGGGCCACCACAAGGTCTGCTACGTCGCCGGACCACCCACGTCGTGGTCAAACCAGATGCGGTGGAAGGTCTTCGAGGAGGACGCGAAACGGCGCGGTATGGAGGTCCACCGGATCGGGCCCTACACCCCGAAGACGACGTCGGGGGCTGCCGCGGCGGACGCGGCGGTCAGGACGGGTGCCACTGCCTGCATCGTCTTCAACGACCTGTTGGCCATCGGCATGCTCCAGCGCCTCCAGGCCCGCGGCATCCGCGTCCCGGAGGACATGAGCATCATCGGGTCCGATGACATCTTCGGCGCGGACTTCTGCAACCCGCCCCTGACCACCATTTCAAGTCCCATCGAACAGGCCGGCCGGGTGGCGGTGTCCATGCTGCTGGCCCAGCTCAACCCGCTGGCGGGAAGAGCCGCCCGGCAGCTGGCGGTCATGCCCACCCACTTGACTATCCGGGAGTCCACAGGCCCTGCACGACTATAGGAAGGCGAGGCTCATTTCCCCCCCGGACGTCCGCGGCGGGCGATGGCGTCAACGACTTCCTGTCTGGAAAGGCCCCGCTGGCGCGGGTCCAGGTGGGGGCCGCTCCGGCGGGCGTACGACGGCGGGAGCCACCCGCCGTCGTACGCCCGCCCTGGAAAATCAGTGCTTAGGCTTCCACCAGCCTGGACCCCGCCGGAACCCCGGCCGGAACCTCCGCGGGAACACCGGGCTCACCGCGCCCGTACAACCAGTCGTTGTACTGGAAGTTGTTGTCGCCGCGGCTCTTGAACAGCATGTTCCGCAGGATGCGTGCCACGCCGCCCACGTGCCAGGACTCGCCCCAGATCCGGGCGGTGCGCTGCACTCGGGCCGTCCGCGCGGCGCGGGCTTCGTTGAACTCGCGGAAGGCAGCTTCCCAGGCGCCGGCGTCGATGCCCTCGGGCGTGAAGACCTTTTCGCGGGCCACGTCCTGCAGGACTGCCGCGTCCTCCAGCGCCTGGCAGGCACCCTGGGCCAGGTACTGCAGCATCGGGTGGGCGGCGTCGCCGATGAGTGCCATGCGGCCGGAAACCCAGTTCTCGATGGGGTCGCGGTCGTACATGGGCCAGCGGATGCCGGTGGCCAGGTTCTTCAGGGCTTCCTGCACGGCGGGGACGCAGTCCTTATAGGCTGCCTCGAGCTCGTCCACGCCGCCGTACTGCTCTTCGCCGCGCTCGAAGGACGGGGACTTGAACACCGCCACGGTGTTGAGCAGCTGGCCCTTGCGCAGCGGGTACTGGACCAGGTGGCAGTCCGGTCCCAGGTAGACGATGACGTCCTCCAGGTCCGCGGCCGGGGTCTCCTCGGTGATGGGCACGGTTCCGCGGTACGCCACGTAGGCCGAATTCACCGGACCGTCATTGGCAACGGTGCCGCGCAAGGTGGACTTGAGCCCGTCCGCAGCCAGGATGGCGTCGGCTTCGAAGACCTCGCCCTTGGCGGCGTAAGCGCGGGCCCGGTCGCCGTCGGTTTCCACCTTCTGCACCAGGACGTCGTTCACCAGGGTGACGCCGGCTTCCTGGCAGGCTTCGAGCAGGATCCGGTGCAGGTCGCTGCGGTGGATGACGACGTAGGGGGCGCCGTAGCGCTCCTCGAACTCACCGCCCAGGGTCTGGCGGGTCAGCTCCTCGCCGGTGATGGCGTCGCGGAACACCAGGTGCTTGGGCTGGACGCCAATTTCCAGCGCCTTCTCCAGCAGGCCCCAGCGCTTCAGGACGCGGGATGCGTTGGGGGCCATCTGCAGGCCCGCACCCACTTCACCGAAGGCCGGTGCCACTTCAACCAGGGTGACGTCGGCGCCGTTTTCGCGAAGCGCCAGCGCTCCGGCAAGCCCGGCCATGCCGCCGCCCACCACGAGGACGTCGGTGGACGCTTTGACGTTAGACATTGGAAACTCCTACTGCTGTTGATTTCTTGATTTTGATGCCGACTGCTGCGAGCAGGACTGCTGCTGCGGCGGCTGCTCCGGCAAACGCCAGGAAGTTTGAGTTGACGCCCAGGCCCGCTGCGAGCAGGAGCCCGCCGGCCTGCGGTGCGGCCACTGCCCCGATGCGGCCCACGCCGAGTGCCCAGCCAAGGGCAGTACCGCGGAGGTGTGCCGGATAGTGGCTGGCCACGGCCGCGATAATCAGGCACTGGGTGCCGTGCGTTCCCACGCCGGCAAGCACCAGCATGAAATAGACGACGGCGACGGGCGGCCCGGACACCAGGACCACCAGGGCGACGGCGGCCACCGCCGCTGCCGCAATCGCCGTGGGAATGGGCCCGAACCTTGTGCCGGCCCAGGCGGTCAGTACCGAGCCAGCCACGGCGCCCAGGTTGAGCGCCAGCGCGAACGTCAGGGCGGAGCCAAGGTTGTACCCGGCCAGCTGCATCAGGTTGGGCAGCCAGGTGCCCAGCCCGTACCAGGCGAACAGGGTCACCAGGGTGCCGATGGCAAACAGCAGGCTGGTGCCGAGGTAAGGCGCCCGGAGCAGGGAGCCGAATCCCACGGACTCCTTCGGGGTGCTGCCGCCGGTTGTCTTGGGTGCTAGTGTTTCCGGCAGGTAGCGGAACCCCAGCGGGATCACTACCACCAGGGCGACGACGGCCACGAGGAACATGATGGGCCAGCCGAAGGCCGGAATCAGCGGAATGCCCACCAGCGCGGCGAGGGAGCCGCCGATGGGAACGCCGGACATCATCAGGGTGGCGATGGTTGACCGCCATTTTTCCGGCACGAGTTCGGCCACCAAAGCGTTGGCTGAGGGCACCAGGCCCCCCAGTCCGATGCCGGCCAGCAGGCGGAGGCCGCCGAAGACCGGCGCATTGGGGGCAAAGGCGCAAAGGATGGTGAACGCGGAAAACACGATGGCGCAGCCGATGATGGTGCGCCGCCGGCCCCAGGTATCGGACATACGGCCGGCGAAGACCGCTCCGATCATCATGCCGACAAAGGCCATGGACCCGATGGTCCCGGCCGTGGCCTTGGTCAGGCCCCAGCCGGTGTCGCTGATGAGTGAGCCCTGGACGGTGCCGTAGACGATCAGGTCGTAGCCGTCGAAAACGACCAGCAGCCAGCACACCAGGACGGCAAGTACGGAACGCCGGGGGAACCCGGAAAGGCCTGCGCCCGAGGTGGGGGCGGCCATGCGCTGCGGCGCTGCAGCGGAAGTTGTGTGATTCATCCCACCACTGTGCTGGCAGTCATACCAGCGCGCCCATATTATTCTGTCATGCAGAATCTTCCTGCCCGGCGGAAGCCCACCTACTCCATCGAAGCGGTGGATAACGCCCTGCAGCTCCTCCAGCTCCTGCGGGACGTCGGCAGCCTGCGGCTCAAGGACGCTGCGGCGGAGCTCGGCGTTGCGCCGTCCACGGCACACCGGCTCCTGGCCATGCTGGTGTACCGGGGCTTCGCGGTCCAGGATGAAACGCGCCGGTATGTGCCGGGCCCCGCGATGGGCGCCGGCCCGGCGGGCTTGAGCTGGACACGCCAGCTGCGGGACATCTCCCGGCCACACATGGAACTGCTGTGCGCGCGCACCAACGAGACCGTCAACCTCATGATCCGGGTGGGCACAAAAGTCCGCTTTTTGGACACGGTGGAAAGCACCAACATCCTGCGCGTCGGGGACCGGCAGGGGACCCTGCTCCCCGCGCATAAAGCCTCGGGCGGGAAGGCCATCCTGGCGGAGCTCGATCCCGCCGTGCTGGAGCAGCTGTTCCGCAGCCCCAACGCGGAACTGGGCGGCGACTACATCCCGGACGCCGACTACCCCGCGTTCCTGCGCGAGCTTGAGTCCGTCCGCGCCAACGGATTTGCCGCCAACTTCGAGGGTACCGAGGAGGGCATCAGCGCCTTTGGGATGGCCCTGCACAACGGCAAGGGCATGGTGGTGGGCGCCCTGAGCGTGGCCACTCCCGTGGCACGGTTCCGGCCCCTGTTCGACGCCGGGCTGGTGGGCGTCATGATGGAGACCCGGCGCCAGCTGGAAATAGACATCGCGGCCAATCCGGCGGACGGGGCAGCCGGAAGCTGACCGGCAGGGCCGAAGGAATTCTGCATGCCAGAATATGCTGGGGATCACAGCAGATCTTCCCTAGGGTCGAATCCACGTCGCAGTCAGTCCGCACGCAAGGAGAAGGCCAGTGTCGATCAGCGCTGAAAACCAAACGCACGAATCCGTGGCGCAGGAACACCATGTTCCCGAGCCCACCCCGGAGGAGGCTGCGCAGCTTGAGCAGCTGTACCGGGATTTCGATAAGGAAAACCTGATTCCGTTGTGGACGGAGATCGCGGACCTGATGCCCATGGTCCCGTCCCCGAAAGCAGTGCCGCACGTCTGGCGCTGGAATGACCTGTACCCCCTGGCCGCCCGCGCCGGGGACCTGGTGCCGGTGGGCCGCGGCGGGGAACGGCGCGCCATTGCGCTGGCCAACCCGGGCCTGGCCGGCACGCCTTACGCCACCCCGACGTTGTGGGCGGCCATCCAGTACCTGGGCGGCCGTGAAACGGCCCCGGAGCACCGCCACTCGCAGAATGCGTTCCGGTTCGTCGTCGAGGGCGAGGGCGTGTGGACCGTGGTGAACGGGGACCCTGTCCGGATGTCCCGCGGCGACTTCCTGCTCACCCCGGGCTGGAACTTCCACGGCCACCACAACGACACCGACCAGCCCATGGCGTGGATCGACGGGCTGGACATCCCGTTCGTGCACTACGCGGACGCCGGGTTCTTCGAGTTCGGCACCGAACGCGTCACCGACGAAGCCACCCCGGACATCTCCCGCTCCGAGCGGCTCTGGGCCCACCCCGGACTCCGCCCGCTCTCCGGCCTCGATGACACCACCAACTCCCCCATCGCGGCGTACCGGTGGAAGTACACCGACGCCGCCCTGCGCGAACAGCTGCTCCTCGAGGACGAGGGCCACCCGGCCACCGTGTCACAGGGCCACGCCGCCGTTCGGTACACCAACCCGACCACGGGCGGGGACGTCATGCCCACCATTCGCGCCGAGTTCCACCGGCTCCGCGCCGGCGCCTGGACGGAGACGGTCCGCGAGGTGGGCTCCAGCGTCTGGCAGGTCTTCGAAGGCACAGGCACCGTGACCCTGAACGGCGAAACCAGGGCCCTGGCCAAGGGCGACCTCTTCGTGGTGCCGTCCTGGGCCGCCTGGTCACTGCAGGCCGAATCCGAGTTTGATTTGTTCCGGTTCAGCGACGCACCCATCTTTGAGCGCCTGAACTTCAACCGCACCTACATCGAAGGACGCACCAAGTAATGAAACTCCTCACCCTCCGCCTCCCCGCCGGCACCGGCAGCGGCAAGAGCACGACGGCGGTCCGCCAGGACGGCGAGACCCTCACCGAAATCCCGGGCTTTTCCGATGTCGGGGCACTCCTGCAGGACCCCAACTGGGAAACCATCGCCAAGGATGCCAACGGCGCAACGCACGCGTTCGACGGCGCCGACCTCGCCGCCGTCGTGCCTTCCCCGGGCAAGATCATCTGCGTGGGCCACAACTACCGCAACCACATCAAGGAGATGGGCCGCGATGTCCCCGAGTACCCCACCCTGTTCGCCAAGTACGCCGAGTCGCTGATCGGGCCCAACGATGACCTCGCGCTGCCGCAGGAATCGGACACCGTGGACTGGGAAGCCGAGCTCGCCGTCGTCATCGGCAAGGCCGGCCGGCGCATCCCGGAGGCAGAGGCTGCCGGGCACATCGCAGGGTACTCCGTGCTGAACGACATCAGCATGCGCGACTACCAGTTCCGCACCATCCAGTGGCTGCAGGGCAAGACCTGGGAGAAGTCCACCCCGTTCGGCCCGGCCCTGGTCACCAAGGACGAATTCACCCCCGGGCCGCTGATGACCTCGGCAGTGGACGGCGACGTCCAGCAGTCCACCCCCACCAGCGACCTGGTCTTCACCCCGGAATACCTGGTCTCCTACATCTCCACCATCATCACCCTCAACCCCGGCGACGTCATCGCCACCGGCACCCCCGGCGGCGTGGGCCACGCCCAGAACCCCAAACGATACCTCCAGGAAGGCCAGGTCCTGGTCACCACCATCGAAGGACTCGGCCAGCTGACCAACCGCGTGGTCAAGGAAGCCTGATGGTCGCCCGGCACGACCAGACCACCGACCCCGTCCTGCTCGACGGGCTCCTGCAGGCCCGGCGCGGCACCGCGTTCTTCGCCCGCAAGCTCAACGAGCTCACCGACGCGGAACTGGACGGGGGCTCGCTGCTGCCCGGCTGGACCCGCCGCCACGTTGTAGCCCACGTGGGCTACAACGCCAGGGCCATCGCCCGTCTGGTCGAGTGGGCGGCCACCGGGGTGGAAACACCCATGTACCCTTCCGTTGAGGTCCGCAACCACGAGATCGACTTCGGGTCCACCCTCAGTCCCATCGCCCTGCGGAACCTGTTCGACCACTCCGCCGTGCACCTGAACGTCGAATGGCGCGACCTGCCCGCCGCCAACTGGCACCACAAGGTCAAAACCGTCCAGGGCAGGACCGTCCCGGCCGAAGAGACCGTGTGGATGCGCACCCGCGAAGTCTGGGTCCACGCCGTGGACCTGGACAACGGGGCCACCTTCAAGGACATCCCTGCACCCGTCCTGGAACGCCTGCTCAAGGACATCACCGGCGCCTGGCATGCGCGCGGCACCGACGCCGGGCTCCTCATCACAGTGGACGGCACCGGCTTGTCGTTTGGGGACACCGCCGCCCTGTCGCCCACCGTGGTGTCAGGTTCACTGGCCGCCATCGCCCAGTGGGCCGCGGGCCGCGGCACGGACGGAACCACGGCGAAGCGCGACGGCGAAGCAGCTACCCCGGCGCCGCCGGCACCGGCCTGGATCTGACAGGCCGCCGTGGCACCCGCCACAGCACCGCACCAGAGGCGGGCCAGCACCGGCTGGCCCGCCTTTCGGCGTTCCTGCCCGCATGTCCCGTCACGTGCGGTGCGTCGCCTCAGGCTGGAGCCTAAAAAGGATCCCCTGGACTTGGAGGAGGTTCCATAAAATCAGCCCAGGACGCTGGATAGCATGAGGTGACCGGACAGAGCCGTCCGGTGGGATCGACGCAAAAGGACAACCCATGGCCGCGGTTACGGTGGATGACATCCTCTCGGATCTTCCCCTCGGCTTCGCCAGCCTCATCCTTCGCCCGGCCCCCTCGGCGCCGGACATCGAACGGTTCCTGATCGTCGACGCCGACGATGAAGCAGCCCAGGCCGGCAAAGCCTTTGTCCTGCTCATCGGGGTCCGTGGCCGTTCGGCGCTGCCTGCCCTCCGGCGCCTCCTGAAGGACCCGCCCCCGGTGGTCGCCGTCAAGGGCCAGCGCGAAGACCTGGCGGAAGCGGAAGAACTCCTCCGCGCAGCCGGATCGGGACTGCTGCTGGTGGATCCGGCAGCAGACTGGGACCGCCTGCTCTCCATTGCCAAGGACCGGATCCAGCCGCGCAGCTACCAGAGCGAAGTGCTGACCCTGCTCGAGGAAGACCTGTTCGCGATCGCCCAGACCACAGCGCGGCTCACGTCCAGCCACGTGCTCATCGAGGATGCGGCCAACAAGGTCCTGGCCTACTCCACCGTCACCAATGACATCGACGAACTCCGCAAGGCTTCCATCCTGGCCCGGCGCGGCCCCCGCAAATACGAACTGCTGCTCAAGGATCTTGGCGCCTACCGCGAACTGCACCGCACCCGGCAGCCGGTCCGGGTACCCGCACGGCCCCAGGACGGGCTGCGGGAACGGGTGGCCATCGCGCTCTTTGCCGGCGAACGGATCATGGGCTACATCTGGCTCCAGGAGACCGGAGCCGGCTTCGGCCCGGACGTTGAGTATGTCCTCACGGGATCCGCGGCACGCGTCTCGGCCGAACTGATCCGGTACCGCAACCAGCAGTCCGTCCATATGCGGGAGGACCGGATTGTTCGGATCCTGTCAGGTCCCGCGGAGGCCGCCGCCAGCGCGCACAGCGGAAAAATCCCTTCGGAACGTCCCGCCGCCCTCATCCTCATCGGCATGTCCGACGCCGACTCGCGCGCCGACGACGCCGCACTCAAGCACGGGGAACTTGCCAATCTCGCCTCCATCCACGCGGCCGCGTACAAGCCCACCGCCGTCGTGGGCCAGTTCAAGGGTGACACCGCCATCATCGTGCCTGACCTGCAGTCCAGCACCGCGGAATCGGGGCTGCGGTCCCTTGCCGAGGCAATCGTCCGGGATGCCCGCAAGCACCTCGGCATCAGTCCATTCGCGGCCGTGGGCCCCTTGGTGCCGGACCTGTTGTCCCTCCATACGGTGACCGGGGTGACGGAGGCGCTGCTGGCCTGCGTGGGCACGGCAGAACCCGGCACGGTTGCCGCGGTGGGCGATTTCGAAGCGGAAATCCTCTACCGCGAGGCGGTGCGGAACTTCCACACCTCACCGTTCCGCCACCGCGGCCTGGCAGCGCTCCTCCAGGAGGACGCCGAACTCGCCGACACCCTCCGCACGTATTTCGATGCGTCCTTCGACGTCGCCGAATGCGCCAGGCGGATGAACCTGCACAAGAACACTGTCTACTACCGGGTGGCCAAAGCCACCCGGGTGACCGGCCTCGACTTCGGCAGCCCCAGGGATTCCCTGGTGGCGCTGCTCCACCTCCAGGAGTGGGCCTCCACTTCCTACGACACTTCAGGCAGGAAATGACCACAACACTCGGCGCACCACCCCTGGACATCCTCCTCGAGGACATCGTCCGGCGTCACCGTCCGCGGAAGGAAACGGGTGCAGTACCCCGCAACATCCCCTTCCTGGCCAAGGTCCCCTTCGACCGGTTTGGCATTGCCGTCGCCACCACGTCCGGTGACGTTTTTTGCTCCGGTGACGCCGATGTCCCCTTCTCCATCCAAAGCATCTCCAAGGTCTTCACCCTGGCCATGGCGCTGCAGGGCGGCCGGTCCGCCCGGCTGTGGTCTCGGGTGCTGCGCGAACCGTCCGGAACAGCCTTCAACTCCCTGGTTCAGCTCGAGGCCGAACATGGCATCCCGCGCAACCCCTTCATCAATGCCGGGGCCCTGGTGGTCACCGACCACCTGATGCAGGAGACGCCCGACGCCGCCGCGCACCTCCTGCGGTTCCTGACCGGACAAGCGGGTCACCAGGGACAGGCGGACAGCCGGGGACAGGGGCCGTTCATTGACGAGGCAGCTGCCGCCGGTGAACTGGCCGGCAGCAGCCGCAACCTTGCCCTGGCGCATTTCCTGAAGGACTTCGGGAACCTCACGCAGCCTGCGGAATCAGTGGTGGAGAATTACGTCCGCCAGTGTTCGATCATGATGACCTGCGCGGAGTTGGCCAAGGCCGGCCTGTTCCTTGCCAATGACGGACAGGGAGCCGCCGGCACCGTGTTGTCCCGGAGCGAGGCCAAGCGGATCGGCTCCATCATGCTGACGTGCGGCATGTATGACGCCGCCGGCGAATTCGCCTACCGCGTGGGCCTGCCCGGAAAGAGCGGGGTGGGCGGCGGAATACTGGTCATCGTGCCGGGCCAGTGCGCCATCTGCGTCTGGAGCCCGCGCCTGGATGCCAAGGGCAATTCCCTCGCCGGCACGGCAGCCCTTGCCGACCTCTCCGACCGCACCGGCTGGTCAGTTTTCTAGTTTTTCCCATCCAAGACAGATCTTCCCCGGATCGAAAGGAAATACCCATGCCCAACAACCCCAATGACGAGGTTGGCTTCGACCACATAATTGATGGTGGTCACGCGCATGCGTCGGAGACCTCCCTGCACGCGGAGGACAAGGGTTACCACAAGAACCTCAAGCCCCGGCAGATCCAGATGATCGCGATCGGCGGCGCGATCGGCACCGGCCTATTCCTGGGCGCCGGCGGCCGGCTCAACGCCGCGGGCCCGTCCCTGGTCATCGCCTACGCGGTCTGCGGGTTCTTCGCGTTCCTGATCCTGCGCGCCCTGGGCGAACTGGTCCTGCACCGGCCCTCCTCGGGCTCGTTCGTCTCCTACGCCCGCGAATTCTTCGGCGAAAAAGCCGCGTTCGTCTCCGGCTGGTTCTACTGGATCAACTGGGCCACCACCACCATCGTGGACATCACCGCCACCGCCCTCTACATGCACTTCTTCGGCAACTACATCCCCTGGATGGCCGACGTCCCCCAGTGGGCCTGGGCACTGACCGCCCTCATCGTCGTCCTGGCCCTGAACCTGGTCTCGGTCAAGGTCTTCGGCGAAATGGAATTCTGGTTCGCCCTGATCAAGGTCGCCGCCCTGGTCGCGTTCCTCATCATCGGCACCTACTTCGTCATCTTCGGCACCCCCGTGGACGGCCAACAGGTCGGCATCAGCCTCCTGTCCGACAACGGCGGGATCTTCCCCAACGGCCTGCTGCCCATGATCATCCTCATGCAAGGCGTCCTGTTCGCCTACGCCTCCATCGAACTCGTCGGCACCGCCGCCGGCGAAACCGAAAACCCCGAAAAAATCATGCCCAAGGCCATCAACTCCGTGGTCTTCCGCATCGCCGTGTTCTACGTCGGCTCCGTGATCCTCCTGGCCCTGCTGCTGCCCTTCACCTCCTACCAAAAAGGCGTCAGCCCCTTCGTGACCTTCTTCGGCTCCATCGGCGTCCAGGGCGTAGACGTCATCATGAACCTCGTCGTCCTCACCGCCGCCCTGTCCTCCCTGAACGCCGGACTCTACTCCACCGGCCGGATCCTGCGCTCCATGTCCGTCAACGGCTCCGCACCCCGCTTCGCCTCCCGCATGAACAAAGCAGGCGTCCCCTACGGCGGCATCGCCATCACCGCCACCGTCTCCCTCCTCGGCGTCCCCCTGAACTACCTCGTCCCCGCCGAAGCCTTCGAAATCGTCCTGAACATCGCCTCCGTGGGCATCATCATGACCTGGGCCACCATCGTCCTGTGCCAAATCCAACTCAAACGCTGGGCCGACAAAGGCTGGGTCACCCGCCCCTCCTTCCGCATGTTCGGCGCCCCCTACACCGGCTACCTCTCCCTGCTCTTCCTCATCGGCGTCCTCATCATGGTCTTCATCGACTCACCCCTGACCATGCTCGTCACCGCCATCGCCTCCATCCTCATGGTCGCCGGCTGGTACGCCTGCCGCACCCGCATCCGCCAAATCGCCGAAACCCGCGACGGCTACACCGGAAAGTCCCCCGTCATCGCCAACCGCACCCCCATCTACTGACCCCATCCCTTCCGCCAACCTTCCGAGCCAAAGAAAGAACATGACACCAGAGCCGCAGCCCACCCTGACCTCCTCCCCCACCCGGCCCGCCGCCGTCGTCCATCACCAGGACACCGTGGCGCCCGCCCTGAAATCCGCGGGGCACGTGATCGTTGACTCGCTGGTGGCGCATGGCGTGGAACGCACCTATGTGGTTCCCGGCGAGAGCTTCCTGGATGTGCTGGACGGCCTGCACAACTCGAAGATCGAAACCATCGTCTGCCGCCATGAAGGCGGTGCCGCGTACATGGCGGAAGCCGACGGAAAGCTGAACCAGCGCCCGGGCGTGGCGATGGTGACCCGGGGGCCCGGCGCGGCCAACGCCCACGTAGGGCTGCACACCGCCTGGCAGGACTCCACGCCGATGCTGCTCTTCGTGGGCCTGATCCCGTTTGCCCACCGGGACCGCGAGGCGTTCCAGGAATTCGACATCAAGTCCTGGTTCGACACCGGCGCCAAGCGGGTGATGGTCCTTGACCACCCGGAACGGGCCTCCGAGATAGTGGCGGAGGCCATGTTTGCGGCAATGAGCGGCCGGCCCGGGCCCGTGGTGGTGGGCCTGCCCGAGGACGTCATCCGGCGGGAGGTCAGCCCTGCGCTGCATCCTGCGATTCCCGTGGCCGCAGGCGGGATGGGCAGCGCTGATGCGTCAGCCCTGGAAGCGGCGCTGGCGGAATCGTCCAAGCCGCTGTTCGTGACCGGCGGCAACGACTGGACGCAGGAGGCCGCGGACCAGCTCACCGCCTGGCTGGAACGGCACCACATCCCGGCGGCGGCGGAATGGCGGACGCAGGGAACAGTGCCCTTCGATTCGCCGTCCTACGTGGGACCGATCGGCTATGGCCGGCCGCGCCCCACTTACGACCTGCTGGAGGAGACCGACCTCCTGGTCTTCGTGGGAACGGTGCCGGGCGACGTCATTACGGACGGTTTCGTCTGCCGGCAGGACTGGAACAAGGAAAATTTCCTGGTCACCGTGGACCCGTCGCTGCGGGGAAGGTCCGGCCCGGTGTCGCGGCAGATCCTGGCCAAACCGGAAGCGTTCGTGCGCGGCCTGGAGGGCATCAGCCTGCCCGTGAAGGAAGAGTGGACGGCCTGGACGGCCAGGATGCGCGCCGAGCAGGAGCGCTTTGCCACGCTGCCTCCTGCTGCCCCGGCGGCCGGGCAGGCCCGGATGGACACCCTGATGGCCAACCTCGTCCCCCGGCTGCCCGACGATGCGGTGGTGACGTTCGGTGCAGGTGAACACACCAACTGGGCGCACCGGTATTTCCCCACCCGCCGCTACGCGTCCATGATCAGCGCGCGGAACGGGTCCATGGGCTACTCCGTCCCCTCGGCCATCGCAGCGTCCCTGGCCGAACCGAAGCGGCGCGTGGTCACCATCGCCGGGGACGGCGAATTCCTCATGAACGGGCAGGAGCTGGCCACGGCTGCCCAGTACGGGGCCACGCCGCTGGTGGTGGTCATGGACAACCAGGAGTACGGCACCATCCGCACGCACCAGGAGCGGCACTATCCCCGGCGCGTCTCCGGTACCCAGCTGAAGAACCCCGACTTTGCGCTGATGGCCAGGGCTTTCGGCGGATTCGGGGTCACGGTGACCGAGGACCGAGATGTCCCGGCAGCGCTGGATGCAGCCCTGGCAGCGATTGACCGGGACGGCGTATTCGCCCTCATCCATCTCGTGGTGGAGCAGCGGGTCAAGGCGTACTAGGCCAAGCGGAAGGCCGGCACGAAAGTGCCGGCCTTCTTCCTTGCTCTTGCTGCGGGCGGTTAGAGCCGGTCCGTCCGGTCCTCGCCACCCTTGTGGCCGGCCCCGCGGAGGTTTTCCTGGACTTTGCCGAACAGGTCCTTGATGGTGGATTCCGCGTTGGTGATGACGTCCACCGGCACAAAGACCTCATGGGTCAGCGGCAGGTCATATTCGTCCTTCAGGTGGGTGCCGTTTCCAACCCCCGTCAGCGACAGGTAGACCATGGCCTCAGTCCGGGCGATGCCCGCGAGCTTGCCGAACACAACCGTGAACTCGTTCGGTTTGAAGCTGATGGTCTGCCCGATGTGGCTGCGGCCCAGTTCCCCGGCGGTTACGGCCTTCTCCGACTGGCTTCCGGTGTAGTCCATGAACTTCTCCTTCGATCGCCAACACGTATGCAGGCAGTCTAACCCTGCCGCTCCATGCCGGCACAGGGTCTCTGCTGGAGGGATGCACAACAAGGGACCGGAACCCGTGGCCATTCCTCCATTGAGCCGCGCCGTGGCGCAGCGGTTTGATGGCATCACCGGGGCCGCAGCAGCCGCCCCGGCCAAGCCTCTTCAAAGGAATATCCGTGACTTCAATGACGAGCCGCGTAAAGAGCCCTGTCCGCTGGGACGCCGTCCAGGTCGGCGACAGCGTGGAACTCAGGAGGGATGGGCACACCGCCTTCAGCGGCCTGGTGGATGCCCGGACCGATGACGGCGACGTGGTGTGGGTGGCAGCCCCCGCGGGAGGCCGGCGCTTGTTCCATATCGCCGACGGCTACGACCTGGCAGGGGTGCCGGCATGACGGACTGCCCGGACGATTGCCCCTACTGCACCGGGCCGGAGACTGACTAAGGGGCCGGTAGAATCTTGAGGGTCCGGGCACCGGCTCCGGACCCGTAGGCGGAACCGGCCCTGCACCCTGCAGTGCCGGCGGACAGCAGGAGGAGCAGCCGTGCGTGGTTCCCTCCCGCAGGTCCCTTTCCACCTCCTCCGTGCCTCGACCCTGGCCGCCGGCACCCTGGCCCTCGCCGGCGGCGCCCACGTGGTTGGCGGAGGCCGCCTTCCGGCCCCGGGCATCCTCCTGGCCGTGCTGGCCCTGACAGCACTGGCCAGCACGGCCGCAACCCGCCTTCGGCTGGCGTTTCCGGCCATGGCCGCGCTCCTGGGCGGCGGCCAGCTGGCCCTGCACGAGCTTCTCACCGCCTTTTCCGCTCCCCTTGAGAGCGCAGCAGGTGCGCCGGCGGCGGCCCACCTGCACCAGGTCCCCCTGGCCGGGTTCGCAGCGTTCGCTCCCCTGGCGGAGCACCTGAGTCCCGCAAATCCCGCGCTGGCACCACTGATGCTCGCAGCGCACGCGGCGGCCACGCTGGGCTGCGCCCTCCTCCTCGCCAAAGGCGAAGCTGCCCTGTGGGCACTGGCCGACTGGCTGCGGCCCTTTGCCGGCCTTCCCGGGCCGGTGGCACCTGTCCCTGCCGTCCGCCTCAACGGACTGTTCGGGCACGTTCCCTTGCACCGCTCCCCCTGGCGCAACGTCCGCCAGGACAGCCGGCGCGGCCCGCCTTCCGCCGTCGTGCTTCCCTGCTAAAGCCCCGCACCGGCCTTCCGCACGGCGTCGGGGTACACATTTTGCACGCCCTGTATCAGTGGTGTGCGCCAGAAAGGCAACCCATGACAACCCCGTTTTTTCGCCGTGCCCTGACCGCATCCGCAGCCGCCGCAGGCTCAGCCGTTCTCCTGCTCGCCGTGGCGGGCGGCGCCTCAGCGCATGTTGGCGTGACCCCGGACAAGACCGGCGCCGGTTCCTATGCCCTGCTGACGTTCGGCATTCCGCACGGCTGCGGCACGTCCCCCACCACGAAGGTGGCCATCACGCTGCCCCCGGAATTGAATGACGCCCAACCCACGGTCAACCCCAACTGGACAGCGGAAAAGGTGACCGAACAGTTCGCCGAACCCCGGAAGCTCCCGGACGGAACCGCCATCACGCAGCGGACCAGCCAGATCGTCTATACGGCCAAGACGCCGCTGAGCCCCGAACTGCGCGACGCCCTGGTCCTTTCCGTGCACCTGCCGGACATGGCCGGGACAACCCTGAACTTCCCCACGCTGCAGACCTGCGAAAGCGGCCAGACCGACTGGTCCCAGGTCGCCGCTGACGGCCAGGACCCCCACGGGCTGAAAGCCCCCGCCCCCTCGCTCACCATCACGGCGGCGGACAGCGCGGACGCCCACGGCGCGGCAGGAGCTGCCCACGGCACCGGACAGGCGGCGGGGACGGACAGCGGCGCGGAGGCGCGCAGCTGGACCGGGCTTGCTGCCGGCGTGGGCG
Organism: Pseudarthrobacter sp. Pseusp20; assembly: GCF_059492155.1. Classification (NCBI taxonomy): domain Bacteria; kingdom Bacillati; phylum Actinomycetota; class Actinomycetes; order Micrococcales; family Micrococcaceae; genus Pseudarthrobacter; species Pseudarthrobacter sp. Pseusp20. The sequence goes on along the minus strand of NZ_CP168521.1, from coordinate 872,464 downwards.
GACTGGTCCTGGGCGGGGCGGCACTGCTGCGGAGCAAGGGCAGGCTCCGCGCGCCGGGCAGCAACACTGCCGCCGGCACTGCCGGCCGGGAGCCGGCCGGCAAGCCCTAGGGTCGTAATTGGTGCCCGGATCATCACGATCCGGGCATCAAATTGCCCCTACTGCAGGTGGCATCGTTGACGCGGGCAACGGCTACCGCGAAGGTGGTCCCATGAGGTCTCAGAAAATTTCCCAGGGGTTTGCCATGACGACGGCGGCCGCAGCGGCAGCGCTGCTGCTCACCGCGTGCGGCCCAAGCCAGCCGCAGTCCCAGACTACGACGGCGCCCGCCACCGGGCAGGCCAGCCAGTCCCCCTCGCCGACCGCGTCAACGGCGCCTCCGGCGTCCTCGGCGCCGGCCACGTCGACGCCGGCTTCCCCGTCCCCCGTCAGCCCTGCCGGCACTCCGGGCCTGTGCAAGGCGGCCGGGCTCACGGCGGCCACGGATCCGTCCGGTGGCGGCGCTGCCGGCAGTGTCTACATGAAGCTCAACCTCACCAACAGCGGCTCCGAGCCGTGCATCCTCAGGGGCTTCCCGGGCGTCTCCCTGGTGGCAGACGCCGCCGGCGCCCCCATTGGCGCCCCCGCCACGCGGGATGAGTCCGCAGGTGTCGTGGACGTTCTGCTGGCCCCCGGCCAGACGGGCGCTGCGGTGCTGCGCTACACGCAGGCAGGCAACTACATGGACTGCTCCCCCGTGGATGCTGCCGGCTACCGGATCTATCCGCCCGAGGACACCGATTCCCTGTTCCTCCCGCAACCTACCCGGGCCTGCGGCAACGCAAACATCACACTGCTCAGCATTGGAGCGTTCCAGCCCGCCTGACCCCGGGACCTGACCCAGGAGGGAACCGGGAATGGAGGGATGCACAAACTGGCCTGCGAGGGCCGTGGACCGTAGGCAGGTTGGACTGGCATGACGTCGATTTGGCTGGACCGCAGGGATCCCTTCATTTCTGATCCGTTTGAACCGGACACCAGGTATGACACGGTGGTGGCGGGGGCCGGCCTCACCGGCCTGGTCGCCGCACTGCTGCTGGCCCGCTCCGGGCAAAGCGTACTGGTACTGGAGGCCCGCCGGCCGGGGGCCGTGACCACCGGCAACACCACTGCAAAAGTAACGCTGCTGCAGGGCACGTTCCTGTCCCAGCTGGCCCGCCAGTATTCGCAGAAACAGGTGCAGGCGTACGTGGACGGAAACCGGGAGGGCCAGGCCTGGCTGCTGCGCTACCTGGAGGAGCACAACGTGCCCTTCCAGCGCCGCACCGCCTACACCTATGCTGCGTCAGCACAGGGAACGGAAAAGCTGCGGGAGGAGGTCAGCGCCGCCACCACTGCCGGGCTGGACGTGGATTACGTCCGCGACGCGGGTTTGCCGTTTCCCGTCCACGGGGCCGCCCGGCTGCGGGACCAGGCCCAGATCAATCCGATGGAGGTCCTCGACGCACTGGTGGCGGACATCCGCCGCCGTGGCGGCCGGATCGTCAGCGGCGTGCGCCTCCAGGACGTCACCGGCGATGCGCCCTCCGCCGTCAGGACCGACCGTGGCAGTGTCAGGGCGGACACGGTCGTCCTTGCCACCGGAATCCCCGTCCTGGACCGCGGCCTCTATTTCGCCAAGCTGAAGCCAAGCCGCTCCTACGCGGCGGCCCTTGCCCTGCAGGATGACCAGGCACCTCCGCCGGGCATGTATATCTCCGTTGAGCAGCCCACGCACTCCCTTCGCGACTATGAGGTGGACGGCCGGAACCTGCTGCTTGTGGGCGGTCACGGCCATCACGTGGGGCGGACGGACTCAGAGAAAGCGCACCTCACCGGGCTGCTCGACTGGGCGGGCCGGCATTACCCCGGTGCGGTCACCACGCACACGTGGTCGGCACAGGACTACATGCCCACCAACCTCATGCCCTTCTTCGGAAAGCTCCCGCGCGGCAAAGGCCGGATCTACTTCGGCACCGGCTACAACAAGTGGGGAATGACCAACGCCGTCGCCGCCGCGCTGGGCATCTCGGCGGACATCCTGGGCGGCCAGGTGCCCTGGGCGGACACCATCCACCACCGCATTACATCGCCGGCAGGTGCGTTGTCCGCCGTGGCGCTCAACGCCGGCGTTGCCGCGAGGATGGCCTCCGACTGGGGGAAAGTGACCACTGAGGGCCGCAGGATTGACGGCCTCAAACGGGGAACCCGCGGACCCACCGTTCCCGCAGCGCCTGCCCCCGCAACACCTGATACCGCAGGCCCGGCCGCCGTCCCGGCCGAAGGCCAGGGCAAGGTCTACCGCGAGGGCAACCGGCCGGTGGCTGTATCCACCGTGGAAGGAACCACCTGCAGGCTCTCGGCGGTCTGCACGCACCTGGGCGGCATCCTGCACTGGAACGACAACGAACAGACGTGGGACTGCCCCCTGCACGGGTCCCGCTTCACGAACCAGGGAAGGTTGCTTGAAGGCCCGGCCACCAAGGACCTGCCGGAGTCCGAAACTGTTTGAACAGGAATTGATCAGCTATTGAACAGGGATTTGCCGGCCGAGGCCCTGCAGGGCTGCCGTCTGCCTTGGCCGAAATCCCGGGGTTGGACGGGGTGATGTTCGGCTTCGGGCGGAACCCCGGCCGCCCGGGAGTCGGGTGTCAGTGCCTTGCGGCATGATGGAGGCATGAACCAGGAACAGCGTCCTGCCGGCAGCAGTGTTTCCGGTGCGGCCGCCCCCATGGGCCAGTTCAGCCGGCCCACCAGGGACTGGTTCCTTGGCGCGTTTTCCGAGCCGACTCCTGCGCAGGCCGGGGCCTGGAACGCCATCTCCTCAGGATCGCATGCGCTGGTGGTGGCCCCCACCGGCTCCGGAAAGACCCTCGCGGCCTTCCTCTGGGCGCTGGACAGGCTGCTCGCCTCGGCGTCCCAGGCCCCTGATCCCGCCGCTGCCGAAGCGCCCGCAAAAGGCAAGCGGGCCCGGGCGCCAAAGCGCAAGACCCGTGTCCTCTACATTTCGCCCCTTAAGGCTTTGGGCGTTGACGTGGAACGGAACCTGCGGTCCCCGCTGATCGGCATCACCCAGACGGCAAAGCGGCTGGGACTTCCCGCCCCGCTGATCACGGTAGGGGTCCGGTCCGGGGACACTCCCGCTGCGGACCGCCGGACGCTGTTGACCAACCCGCCGGACATCCTCATCACCACCCCGGAGTCGTTGTTCCTCATGCTCACCTCCAAGGCCCGCGAAACCCTTGCCGAGGTGGACACCATCATCATTGACGAGGTCCACGCCGTGGCCGGGACCAAGCGCGGGGCCCACCTTGCCGTGTCCCTGGAGCGGCTGGACGCGCTGCTGCCCAAGCCTGCGCAGCGCATCGGGCTTTCCGCCACGGTGGAGCCGCGGGAGCTGGTGGCCCAGTTCCTGGCCGGTTCAGCCCCCGTGGAGATCGTCGCCCCGCCGGCCAGGAAGAACTGGGACCTCACCGTATCGGTGCCCGTGGAGGACATGTCGGACCTGCAGGGCGCGGCAGGGGCGTTCGACTCCGGCCCGGCTTCCGGCCTGCAGCCGCAGGCTTCCATCTGGCCGCATGTGGAGGAAAAGATCGTGGACCTGGTGCTGGCCAACCAGTCCACCATCGTCTTCGCCAACTCCCGGCGGCTTGCCGAACGCCTCACGGCGCGGCTCAACGAGATCTACGCCGAACGCCAGCTGATTGCCGTCGGCGGGGGCTGGGACGATCCCGGCCCGGAAGGGCAGGCCGGCGCGCCCGGCACGCCGGGGGGACCGCCGTCGGGCATTCCCGCTTCAACCGCCACCCCTGCGCACATGATGGCCCAGGCCGGCAGCTCCGCGGGCGCTGATCCGGTCCTGGCCCGCGCCCACCACGGTTCCGTGTCCAAGGACCAGCGCGCGCTCATCGAGGACGACCTCAAGTCCGGGCGGCTGCGCTGCGTTGTGGCTACGTCGTCCCTGGAACTGGGCATCGACATGGGTGCCGTGGACCTGGTGGTGCAGGTGGAGTCGCCGCCGTCCGTGGCCAGCGGCCTGCAGCGGGTGGGACGCGCCGGGCACCAGGTGGGCGAGATTTCCCAGGGCGTCCTTTTCCCCAAGCACCGGGCAGACCTGGTCCACACAGCCATCACCGTGGAGCGGATGCTGGGTGGCAAGATCGAGCGGCTCAGCATCCCGGCCAATCCGCTGGACATCCTGGCCCAGCAGACCGTTGCCGCAACCGCCCTGGGCAGCATCGACGTGGAGGAGTGGTTCAGCACCGTCCGGCGCTCGGCACCTTTTGCTTCCCTCCCCCGGTCAGCATTCGAGGCGACCCTCGACCTCCTGGCGGGGCGCTACCCGTCCGACGAGTTCGCCGAGCTGCGGCCACGGATCATCTGGGACCGCAACGCCGGCACCATCGAGGGGCGGCCCGGAGCCCAACGCCTGGCCGTTACGTCCGGCGGCACCATCCCGGACCGCGGCCTGTTCGGCGTCTACATCATCGGCACCGAACAGGAGGGTGCTGCCTCCCCCTCCGGGGACGGCAAACCGGCGCGCGCACCAAAGGGCGGCAGGCGCGTGGGCGAGCTGGACGAGGAAATGGTCTACGAGTCCCGGGTGGGGGACGTCTTTGCCCTGGGCGCCACCAGCTGGAAGATCGAGGACATCACCCACGACCGCGTCCTGGTCTCCCCCGCGTTCGGGCAGCCCGGCAAGCTGCCGTTCTGGAAGGGCGATTCGCTGGGGCGGCCCGTGGACCTGGGCCGCGCACTTGGCGCCTTCGTCCGCGAACTGTCCGCGTCCGACGCCGGCCCTGCCACCGAGCGCTGCAAGGCCAGCGGCCTGGACGACTTCGCCGCCAACAACCTCATCCAGTACCTCAACGAGCAAAAGCAGGCCACCGAGGTGGTCCCCAGCGACACCACCCTGGTGGTGGAGCGGTTCCACGACGAACTGGGCGACTGGCGCGTGATCCTGCACAGCCCGTTCGGCATGCCGGTGCACGCGCCCTGGGCATTGGCTGTGGGGCAACGGCTGCACCAGCGCTACGGACTGGACGGCTCCGCCATGGCCGCCGACGACGGCATCGTGCTGCGGGTGCCCATGATGGAGGACGAGCCGCCCGGCGCCGAGCTGTTCCTCTTCGATCCCGAGGAACTCGAGCAGATCGTCACGGCAGAGGTGGGCGGCAGCGCCCTGTTTGCCTCGAGGTTCCGGGAGTGCGCTGCCCGTGCGCTGCTGCTGCCGCGCCAGACCCCGGGCAAGCGCCAGCCGCTCTGGCAGCAGCGCCAGCGGTCGGCCCAGCTGCTGGACGTGGCCAGGAAGTACCCCACGTTCCCCATCGTGCTGGAAACAGTCCGCGAATGTCTGCAGGACGTCTACGATCTGCCGGCGTTGAAGGACATCGCCGCGTCCGTGGAACGGCGTGAGCTGCGGATCCTGCAGACCACCACCCAACAGCCCTCGCCGTTCGCCAAGTCCCTCCTCTTCGGTTACGTGGCCCAGTTCCTCTATGAGGGCGATTCCCCGCTCGCCGAACGGCGGGCCGCCGCCCTGGCCCTGGACTCCACCCTCCTGAACGAGCTGCTGGGCCGGGTGGAACTGCGCGAACTCCTGGACGCCAAAGTCATCGAGGCCACCGAACGCGAGCTGCAGCGGCTGGCCCCTGACCGGCGTGCACGGGGCATGGAGGGCGTCGCGGACCTCCTGCGGTTGCTGGGCCCGCTGACGGCTGGGGAAACGGCGGCACGGCTCCAGGGTTCACAGCCGGCAGGGGACGCAATCCAGGTGCCCGAGCCCGGTGACGCTCCGCCGGTCGAGGCTGCGGCAACCGTGCAGGAGGCGGCGGCCCACCTGGCCGCGCTCCAGCGCGCCAACCGCGCCATCAAGGTCAACATCGGCGGGGTTGAACGCTTCGCCGCCGTGGAGGATGCAGCCCGACTCCGCGACGCCATTGGCGTTCCGCTGCCCATGGGCGTTCCGCTGGCCTTCATCGAGCCGGTGGCCGATCCCCTGGGCGACCTTGTCTCCCGGTATGCCCGGACCCATGGGCCCTTCACCGCTGCCGAAGCCGCTGCCCGGCTGGGCCTCGGTGTGGCTGTGGTGGGTACGGCCCTGAAACGCCTGGCAGCGGATGGACGCGTGGTGGAGGGGGAATTCCGGCCCCACGTCACCCCGCCCGAAACCGCGCCGCCGGAGGCCGGCGAACCTGCCGGACCACCGCCAGCCGATGAAGCCGCCAGCGCTCCCGTCCCCGACGTTGCGCACACTATCCCCAGCGAATGGTGCGACGCCGAGGTGTTGCGCAAGCTCCGCCGTCGTTCCCTGGCCGCGCTGCGTGCCGAAGTGGAGCCGGTGGACGCTGCCGCCTACGGACGCTTCCTGCCCGCGTGGCAGCATGTCAGGACTCCCGGCGGCGGCCGCGGCCAGCCCTCGCTGCGCGGCCTGGACGGCATCATCACCGCCATCGACCAGCTCTCAGGGGTGCCCGTCCCCGCGTCAGCCTGGGAGCCCCTGGTGCTGGCCACACGGGTATCCAATTACCAGCCCGCGATGCTGGATGAACTGATGGCTGCAGGTGAAGTCCTGTGGTCGGGGGCCGGGGCGCTCCCGGGAAACGATGGCTGGATCAGCCTTCACCTGGCGGACTCGGTGGAACTGACCCTCAACCCATCGCCCGAGTTTGAACCGGGGGACGCCGGCCAGCGGCTCCTGGACCACCTGCGGAACAACGGCGGCGGGTATTTCTTCCGCCAGCTGACCGAAGTGGCGGGCGGTATGGACGCCGTGCTGAGCGACCAGGAGGTGGTGGCTGCGCTGTGGGACCTCGCATGGGCCGGCAGGATCACCGGTGACACGTTCGCCCCGGTCCGGGCCTTGATCGCGGGAGGCCACACGGCCCACCGCCAGGTGGCAAGGGCACCACGTGCCAGGGCGCCGCGGCTCAGCCGGCTGGGCCGCTCCCACGGCACCGGCCTGATGGGCTCCCCCGGGCTGGCCGGCGGCCGGTATGGAACGCAGGGTGCCGCCACTCCGCCCACCGCCGCCGGGCGGTGGTCGGCGCTTCCCGAGCCTGAACTCGATCCCACCATCCATGCCCGCGCCACGGCGGAACTCCTGCTGGACCGCTATGGCGTGGTCACCCGGGGCTCGGTCATGGCCGAACAGATCGTGGGTGGCTTCGGCCTGATGTACAAGGTCCTGGCCCGGCTGGAGGAGGCGGGCCGCTGCCGCCGGGGGTACTTCATCGAACATCTTGGTGCCGCCCAGTTCGCTGTTCCGGCCACCGTGGACCGGCTCCGCTCCTACTCGGAAGACACGCAGCTGGCTAAGGCCGAACCGGTGGCCCTGGCCCTCGCCGCCACCGATCCCGCCAACCCCTACGGTGCGGCCCTCCCCTGGCCCGCGCTGCAGGACGACGCCGGAACCGGCCACCGTCCCGGCCGGAAGGCCGGCGCGCTGGTGGTCCTGGTGGACGGTGCGCTGGTTCTGTACGTCGAGCGTGGCGGGAAGACCCTGCTGGCCTTCAGCGATGACGAGGCCGTCCTGGCGGCGGCGGGTGCCGCGCTGGTGGGGGTGGTCACCCGCGGTGCGGTGGACAAGCTGATCATGGAGAAAGTGAACGGGCACGGCATCCTGGACACCCCGGTGGCCGCTGCCCTCAGCTCCGCCGGCGCCTACTCCACCCCGAAGGGATTGAGGATCCGTGCCTGAGGGCGATTCGGTTTGGCGGGCCGCCCGCCAGCTGCACCAGGCTTTAGCCGGACAGACGCTGCTCGCCTCGGACTTCCGCGTGCCCCGGTTCGCCACCCTCAACCTGGCCGGCTGGACCGTTGCCGAGGTGGTTCCCAGGGGCAAGCACCTGCTGATGCGGGTGGTCAGCCCGGAGGACAAACGGCTGACCATTCACTCGCACCTGAAGATGGAAGGCGCCTGGCAGGTGTATTCGCCTGGCGGAAGGTGGCGGAAGCCGGGATTCACCGCCCGGTGCGTGCTCCGCACGGCCGTGGCAGACGCCGTCGGCTTTTCCCTTGGCATTGTGGAAGTGGTGGCCACAGCCAATGAGGACTCCATCGTGGGATTCCTCGGCCCGGACCTCCTGGGCCCGGACTGGGACCCGGACGAGGCGGAACGGCGCATCCGTTCGCGCCCTGAGGTGCCGGTGGGGGTTGCCCTGCTGGACCAGCGGAACCTCGCAGGCATCGGGAACATTTACCGCTGCGAAACGTGCTTCCTGTCCGGGGTGCATCCCGCCACGCCGGTTTCCGGGGTCACGGACGTGCGGACCCTGATGACCGATGCCAAACAGCTTCTGGAAGTGAACCTCGGGCCCGGCCGCCGCGTCACCATCCTGAATGCCCGCGGCATGCCGGTGGGCAGGATGGCAGGCAGGCCCGGCTACTGGGTGTACGGCCGGGAACGCCAGCCCTGCCTGAAATGCGGCACGCCCATCCAGCGCGGACTCCTGGGCAAGCCAAACGGTGAGGAGGAGCGGGACATCTACTTCTGCCCGAAATGCCAGCCCGTACCCAGTTGATCTTTAGGCGCAGGTGGTCCTGTCAGGCGCAGCCCTCCGGAGCCATAGCGGTCCGTGCCTTGCCGTCGGTCTTCGGAACGGCGGCAGGAACCATGAAGCGCGGCAGCAGCACGTGGACCAGCGGACCAATGGCCAGGGCGTAGACCACCGTGCCCACGCCCACCGAGCCTCCCAGCAGCCAGCCGATGGCCAGCACGGACACCTCAATCAGCGTGCGCGACAGCCGGACTGACCACCCGGTCCGGCGCGCCAGTCCCGTCATCAGCCCGTCGCGGGCACCCGGCCCGAACCCGGCCCCGATGTAGCAGGCTGAGGCGACGCCGTTCACCAGGACGGCCCCTGCAAGAAGCCCGGCCTGGCCGGCCACGTGGGGTACGGCAGGAATCAGGGCCAGGCCGACGTCCGCAAATACGCCCACCAGGACCGCGTTGCAGAGAGTGCCGAAGCCGGGCATTTGCCGGAGCGGTATCCAGAGCAGCAGCACCAGGAAACTCACAGCGATGACCACCACACCGATGCTCAGACCCGTCCGGTTCGCCAGCCCCTGGTGGAACACGTCCCAGGGGTCCAGCCCCAGCCCGGCGCGGATGAACATGGCCAGGGAGATGCCGTACATGGCGAGGCCGGTGAAGAGCTGGAGGAGTCTGCGGGTCATCATGCAAACAACCATTCCATGCAACTGGCATTGGAATACATAGCCAGTTTGAGATACTGGCTACATGTCCACCACCTTGAGCGCCACCGCCCTGTCCCGCCTGCTTGGCACCTGGAACAACGGCACCGGCCCGGCCTACCGGGAACTGGCCGATGTGGTTCGGCTCCTGATCCTGGATGGCCGTGTGGCCCTGGACAGCGCGCTGCCCAGCGAACGGTCCCTTTCGGCAGCCCTCGGCATCAGCCGGACAACCGTTACCGCCGCCTACTCCAGCCTCCGGGAACAGGGCTTCCTCAGCAGCGGCCAGGGCAGCCGCGGCAAGACGCGCATCCCCGAACTCACGCCGTTCGGCCGGGCGCTTTACGGCCCGCAGCCGCGGCCGGCCGAACCGTTTACCGCACCTGGCCTCACCGCACCGGAAGGGTTGATCGACCTTGCCTATTCGGCCTTGCCTGCCAGCGGCGAGGTGGTGCACCGGGCCTTCGCCGCGGCATTGACGGAGCTTCCCGCCCTGCTGCCGGGATTCGGCTACGACGCCCTGGGATTAATGCCCCTGCGCCAGGCGATTGCGGACAGGTATTCGGCAGCCGGGGCGCCCACCCAGGCAGGCCAGATCATGGTGACGTCCGGCGCGCAGCATGCCCTGACCATCATCATCCGCACGTTGGCAGGCCGGCAGGACCGGGTCATGGTGGAACACCCCAGCTACCCGCACGCGCTGGATGCCATCCGGGCGGCCGGCTGCCGTGCCGTCCCGGTGGCTTTCACGAAGTCCGGCTGGGACCTGCCCGCCATGGAGTCGGCCATGGCCCAGCAAAAGCCAAAGCTCGCCTACCTGGTCCCCGACTTCCACAACCCCACGGGCATGATCATGCCGGACGCCCAGCGCCGGCGGCTGGTCCGCGCCGCCGCCGCTGCCGGAACCGTGCTGGTAGCGGACGAGACACTCCGTGAACTGAACCTGGACGGCGTCGCCACCACTCCACTGGCCGCCTTCGGCAGCACGGTGGTGTCCATCGGATCCCTCAGCAAGTCGCATTGGGGCGGCCTGCGCACCGGCTGGATCCGGGCCTCGGAAGCGATGATCCAGCGGTTTGCCGCGGCACGCACCACCCTGGACCTGGGCGGACCCGTCATGGAACAGCTCGCCGCCGCCCACCTGGTGCGGGCCCTGGACGAACCGCTGCCCGCGCTGCTGGAGACCCTCCGCGGCAACCGGGCAGCACTTCTCGGCCTCCTGGCCGAACATCTGCCCACCTGGCGCACCACGCGTGCAGCCGGCGGCCTGTCCATCTGGTGCCGGCTTCCCACGCCCATCAGCACGGCATTGACAGTGCTCGCGCCGGACTTCGGGGTCAGGCTGGCGGCGGGACCCCGGTTCGGCATCGGCGGCGCGTTCGAACGCAACCTGCGGGTGCCGTTCGCCCTTCCACCGGACAAGCTCGAAACGGCGGTGCTGGCGCTGCGCGCCGCCCAGGACAAGCTGGACTCGGCTCCCCAGCTGCGGCGCTCGCTCACCCATGCCCCCGCCGTCGCCATCGCCTGACCCGGGCCCGGACCGGCCGCCGTCGGAATCGCCGGAACGGTGCCAAATCGCCGGAGAGGTACGGCGATCCCGCACCGTTCCGGCGATTTGGAGCGCCACACAGAACGTTAGGGGCAGTTACGCGTACACGCGCTCCAGGAAACCGCCCCAGGCCTTGGCCGTGGTCGCGGAATCGGCGGTGCCGCTGAAGTCGTGCACGGTCATGCCAACGGGGGCACCGAAAGCGTTGCGGCCGAAGAACCGGTAGAGGGCGTCCGGGGTGCGCACGCCCAGGAAGTGCTCATTGGAGAAGTCCACCTCGCCTGTCAGCCGGCCCACGCCGTCGAGCTCCACATCCACCGCAGCGCCCTGCCCGGCCGCGCCGGCACGCAGCGCTTCGCGAAGCCGGATGAAACCATCGGGGGCCTGGGATGCCGCCGGTGCCTGGACGTCCGTAAACACCACAGGCCTGCCGTCGAAGTACTGCAGGTACTGGCCCAGCGTGTGCAGGTAGAACTCGGTGTGGCGGCTGGCGCCGTCGTACTGCTGGTCCCAGTTGTCCGCGAAGATGCCGCTGTGGACGTAGTGGAGCCGGGCCCGGCCGCCGTCCAGCGGTTCCAGCACATGTTCCAGCTGGTTGAACCAGCCGTCGGGCCCGTCCATCCGGGAGACCAGGTGGTGCGGGTACTCCTCCACCGTCCTGACGTCCGGCCACTGGTCCGTGGGGAACATCCATGCGGGCGTTCCATTGGTCACCGCTTCCCACACCCGCTCGGGCGTGCCGGGGAGCTCCGTGTCGTAGACGATTTCGAAGTTGCGGTTGTCGGTCATTTGTCCTGCTCCTTGCCTGGATGGGATTCGTTGGTTGCCGTGGGGGCACCGGTTTCTTTAAGGGCCGGGTGCAGCGCCACGACGAGCCGGTGCCGCCGCCCCCGTGGTGACGGGGCGTCGTCGTGATACTTGTCCACCAGCCGGGTGACCTCGGTGCCGAGCTCCTCGGCGAAGGCTGCACGGTCCGCCGCGGTGCGGAACGTGATCTCGCCATCAATGGCGAACGTAGCCAGCTTTTGCCGGGCAGCGGCGGCGCCGGCAATCAGCTTGCCCACCTCCTGGACCATCCGGCCCGCGAGCGCCAGCAGCCAAAAGGCGGAGAAGCGGTCTGCAAACCGTCGCGGGTCCGGGGACACCTCATTCAGCGCGATAGGTGAGATGAGGTAGGACGCCGCCGTGGCCTGCAGGACCCGCTCGGTCACATTGCCCTTGCGGCGTTCCTCCACCAGTTCCACCAGCCCGTGCCGCTCCAGCGCCTTGAGGTGGTAGTTCACCTTCTGCCGGGGCAGGCCGACACGGACAGCCAGCTGCGTGGCGGAAGCCGGCTGGACCAGCTCGCGCAGGATCCGGGTGCGGATAGGGTCCAGGGATACCTCGGCCGTGGCCGGGTCCTCGATGACGGCGATGTCCTGCATGCCTCCACTATCGCAACCGACAACTTTTATTGTCAAGAACTTTTTTATCGTCGGTGGCGGCTGGACCCGGCCCAGGAGGGCCACGGCGGCCCCGGTAGAATGGGCGGGTGATGCAATCCCCCCTTCCCGTGCGCGACGGCGTGAACGCCACCCGCCTGCGCCTTCCGGAAGAGGGTCCGTGGGACACGGCAATGGACTACATGATGCACCGCTGGGGACATATCGATCCGCAGGGCATCGAGGACAGGTTCGACGCCGGCGAGATCGTTGGCGAGGGCGGCGTCCCTTTGGACCGCGCCACTCCGCTGCAGGACCACACCTTCATCTGGTACTACCGCACGCTGCCGCCGGAGACGCGGCTGCCCGTGGAAATCAGCATCCTCCACCAGGACAACCACCTACTGGTGGTGGACAAGCCGCACTTCCTGCCCACCACCCCGGGCGGCACGTACATCCAGGAGTCGGCCCTGGTGCGCCTGCGCAACCAGTTGGACCTGCCGGACCTGATCCCCATGCACCGGCTGGACCGGATGACCGCCGGCGTCCTGCTCTTCTCCACCAACCCGCAGACCCGCGGCAGGTACCAGGTGCTTTTTGAGAAGCGGCAGGTGCAGAAGGAATACGAGTGCGTCTCGGCCGCCGAGCCCGCGCAGGGGTACCCCGCCATCGACCTTCCCGTGGTGGTGCGCAACCGGATGACCAAGTCCCGCAGCTACCTGCTGGCGGAGGTCATCGACGGCGAGCCGAACGCGGAAACCAGGATTGAGCGGCTGGAAACGTTCGACGGCGGCCCGGCGGCGGTTGCCGCGGGCACCGGTGCCGGCGGCAGGCCGCGCCTGGCCAGGTACCGGCTGGAACCGCACACCGGAAAGACCCACCAGCTGCGGGTGCACATGGCCTCACTGGGGCTGGGGATCGTGAACGACGCCTTCTACCCGGACCTGCTGGACAAAGCCCCGGACGACTACGCCAGACCGCTGCAGCTGCTGGCACGCGGCATACGGTTCGTGGATCCGATCTCCGGCCGGCCGGTGGAGTACCGCAGCGGCCTGGAACTCAGCGAAGCGGCCCCAACACGTCCCTGAACACCGCCTCCACGTCCGCGGTGTGCAGCACGAACTCCACCAGTTCCAGGCCGCTTGCCGGATGCGAGGCCCGGAAACCATCAACGGCCTCCAGCGCCGCCTGCGCCACCGCCGCAGCCGGCCACCCATAGGCTCCGGCCCCCACGGCCGGGAAGGCAAGCTCCCCGGCTTCCAACCTGTCGGCCAGCCGCAGGCTTTCGCTGAAGCAGGACACCAGGAGCGCACGGTTGGTCTGTCCGGCGCGGCGGTTGGGTCCCACCGTATGGATCACCCAGCGGGCCGGCAGCCGGAACGCCGGCGTGGCCACGGCGGCCCCGGTCTGCAGGCCGTGCGGCAGCGCCGTGACACGCAGCTCCCGGCACGATGCCAGCAATTCCGGCCCGGCGGCCCGGTGCAGCGCACCGTCCACTCCCCCGCCGCCCAGCAGCGAAGGGTCGGCGGCGTTCACCACCACGTCCACCCGCCGCTGCGTAATGTCGCCCTGCAGAACCGAGATCCGCATGCCGCCAGTTTCCCAAGTGCGGTACCTTGTGGCAATGGACTTCGGCGGCATTGACAGCTGGGGGGCGGCCCTTTATTTCTGGGTCATCCCGGTGGTGATCGGCGACGCCATTTTTCCGCCCATCCCGTCGGAGATGGTGGTGATTACCGGAGGCGCGCTGTCCGCCGACGGCCGGGCCAACGTGTTCCTGGTGCTTGTCCTGGCCGCCCTGGCCTCCTGGATGGGAGACATGGTGGTGTTCCAGCTCTTCCGGCGGCGGCTGAGCCATGTGCTGGACCGCTGGAAATGGGGCCGCCGCGTCCACGCCGGCATCCACGCCGGACTGGCCAAGGCGGGCCGTTCATCCACCTACGGCACCATCATCGGGGCCCGGTTCATCCCCGGCGGCAGGCTGGCCACATCGGCCGCCTCCGGGATCGCGAACGTCTCCGTGCGGGGCTTCAGCCTCTGCGCCGGGCTGGGGGCGGTCCTGTGGGCATGCTGGCTGGTGGGGCTGGGCTACTTCACCGGTTCGGCCACCAAGCTGCCGTTCTGGGCCAGCTCACTCATCGGCGTGGCCGTTGGCCTGGTGATCGGCGCCGTCGTGGGGATCATCGTCACCCGGCGGCGCGGTGACCGGTCGCCGGTGGAGGACGAGCCGATCCCCGACGCAGGCTAGACGGGCAGCCACTTGCCGCGGCTGCGCCGCAGCACGCTGAGCGAGCCTGTCAGCGCAACGCGTTCGACGGCGTCGCGCATCATGGCTGCCGACTCCACCGCCTGCCGGTTCTCGCCGCTGTACCCGCTGGCTTCGACGAGGAAGCGCAGGTTCAGCTGCGGCACGCCGCCGGCGAGCTGGAGCTGGTGCGCCTCCACGTGGTGGCGGGTGCCCAGCGCCTCCACGGCCGCGTCCATGACAGCCTCCGGCGGATTGCCCGGCCGCAGCCCGGTGATCTTGAGGCGGGTCTGGAAGGAAGGCATGCCTCCAACCCTATCCACACCCCCGCTCACATCCTGCTCCTGGACCCGAAACGCCCGCCCACCTTCCGGACGGGAGGTGGGCGGGCGTTCCATGGAAAGCCGCCAAACGTGAGCGGGCGTGTGCCTAGCCGGTGTTGCGGAGGCCCGCCGCCACGCCGTTGACGGTGATCAGCATGGCCCGCTGGAGGCGTTCGTCGATTTCCGCTCCGCTGATCCCGGCTTCGGTACGGATGCGGCGCAGGAGTTCCACCTGCAGGTAGCTGATGGGGTCCAGGTACTGGTCGCGGATTTCCAGCGAGCGCTTCAGCGTGGGCTGCGCGTCCAGGAGCAGGTTCTCGCCGGTCAGCTTCCGGACCTCGGCAACGGTGAGCTCATACTCGTCCCGGATGCTCCGGAACAGGTGGTGCAGCTCCTCCGGGACCAGGGTGGCCACGTAGTAGCCGGCGATGTCCATGTCCGTTTTGGCGAGCGTCATTTCCACGTTGGACAGCACCGAGCGGAAGAAGTGCCAGTGGTCCATCATCTCCACCAGCTGGGCGGAATGTCCGGCCTCGCGGGCGGCCTTGAGCCCGGAACCGACGCCGAACCAGCCGGGCACAATCTGGCGCGACTGGGTCCAGCCGAACACCCAGGGGATGGCGCGCAGGCCGCCGAGTCCGGCGCCGGAGTCGGGGCGCTTGGAGGGGCGGGAGCCGATGTTGAGGGAACCCAGCTGCTCCACGGGCGTGGAGGCCATGAAGTAGGCGGGCAGGTCCGGGTGGTCGATCAGCTTGCGGTAGCGGTCGAAGGCGGCATCCGAGATGGCCTCCATGACGTGCCCGTAACGCTCGCGCTGGTCCTCCGAGGTCCGCGGATCGCGGTGCAGGGCCGAACCCTGCAGCACCGCGGCGAGGGACAGCTCCAGGTTTTCCCGGGCAAGCTCGGGCAGGGAGTACTTGTCGGAGATGACTTCGCCCTGCTCGGTGAACTTGATTTCGCCTTCCAGGACGCCGTTCGGCTGGGCAAGGATGGCGTCGTAGGTGGGCCCGCCGCCGCGGCCCACGGAGCCGCCGCGGCCGTGGAACAGGCGGACACGCACCCCGTGCTTGGCGGCCACGTCGCGCAGTTTGCGCTGGGTCTTGTGGATCTCCCACTGGCTGGTCATCACGCCGGATTCCTTGTTGGAGTCCGAGTAGCCCAGCATCACTTCCTGGATGTCCCCGCGCAGCCGCACCAGTTCGCGGTAGGAGGGGTCGGACAGCAGCTGGTCCACGATCTCGGCCGAGGCGCGCAGCTCCTCGACGGTCTCCAGCAGCGGCGCGAAGCCGAGCTTGGCGTAGGGCTTGTCGCCAAAAAGGTTCACCAGGCCGGCTTCGCGGGCCAGCACGGCGGCGGCCAGGACGTCGTCGGCGCCGCGGGTCATGGAGATGATGTAGGTCTCGATGACGTCCGGGCCGTACATGCGCAGGGCTCGGCGGATCTCGCGGAAGACGTCATAGGTTCCGTCCGCGGCGCCGTCGAGCTTGATCGGGTGGCCGGACAGCGGGCGGCGGGAGGCCAGCTCGGAGCCCAGGACCTCGAAGCGTTCCTCGCGGCTCAGTTCGGCGTAGCGGAGCCCCGGGCCGCCGATCCGGTCCATCAGCTGCCCCACGGCGTCGTGGTGGTGGTCCGCGTGTTCGCGGATGTCCAGGGTGGCCAGGTGCAGGCCGAAGGAGGCGATGGCGCGGCGGACGCGGGCCAGGGACCCGTCCGCGGCCAGGGCGGCGGAATGGTTGCGCAGCGACAGTTCCAGCAGCTGCAGGTCCGCCATGAGTTCATCGGTTGCGTTGTAGTCGCGGCCGTGCTCGTGGTTGGAGTTTGCGGCCACCCGCTTGCCGGTGTTGATGAGCTTGGCCTTGATGCAGGTGAGCTTCAGCCGGTACGGCTCCTGGGCGTTCAGCTCCAGGACCCGCTTGTCCAGGCCGGGCAGCCTCTTCAGGTCCTCATCGATGGACTTCAGCAATGCCTCGTCCGCGCCTGCCAGTGCCGTGGAGTTGGACAGGATGGAAATCAGCTCATCGATCATGCCGATGCTGATCCGGATGGCGCTCTGGTTCTGGATCTGCAGGATTTCGCGGGTCACGGCGGCGGTGACATTCGGGTTGCCGTCGCGGTCGCCGCCGATCCAGGAGCCGAACCGGATGGGGGCGTCCTTGGACGCCAGGGTGACGCCGTGTTCGCCCAGGAGCTCGGAGAGCTCGGACAGCATCTCCGGCATGGCATCGGTGAGGATGCCGCCCAGGTAGTAGATGGCGTTCCGGGCCTCATCCACAGGGGTGGGCCGAACCTGGCGCAGCTCGTCGGTCTGCCACATCTGGTCAATGATCTCGGCCAGCTTCCGGTCCTGCCGGCGGCGTGCGGTGGACCCTTCGGCGGTGGGCTGGGCCAGGACGTCGGAGAGCTTGCGGATCTTGTCCAGGACGGAGCGCCGGGAGGCCTCGGTGGGGTGCGCTGTGAAAATGGGGCGCACGTCCAGCCCGTTGACCACTTCCTGCAGCACCCCGGGGCCGGCCTGGGTGGCGATCTCCGCCACGGTCTTGGCCAGCCAGCCGTCCTTCTCGGCCCGGGTCCGCAGGCCGCGAACGCGGTGGACCTGCTCGGCGGCGTTGGCCAGGTGGAAGTAGAACGCGAAGGCGCGCACCAGGTCGGTTGCCTGCTCGATGGGCAGGGATCCGAGCAGTTCACGGACCTGGGCAACGACGTCGTGCGCGCTCCAGGGGCCGGTGGCATGTGCACCGCCGCGGGCTGCTTCCTTGGATTCCTTGGTCAGGAGCCGGACCTGCTCCACCAGGTCCAGGAGTTCGGGTCCGTGCTGGCGGACCAGCGATTCCCCCAGAAGGGTGGAAACGCGGCGGACGTCCGCGCGCAGTTCGGAGGCGAGATCTGTTTCGGGCGCTGTTGCAGTGTGTGCCATTGAAGCAATCTTTCGAGGGTTATGGACTTGGCTCGTACACTGCGCTGGATACTGTGAGCCACGTTACTAGCTAAAGATGCTACCCCCGGTGCGGTGCAGCAGTGGAATCCGTCTCAAAAGATGTCGCGGTACCCCACATGGCGCTTCACGGCGTCCAGTTCCACGCGGAGCTGCTCCACCTCGCTGCGCCAGGCGGCATCGTCAGCCTTACGACGGCGGGCCCTCCCCGCCTGGACGGCGGCGGCCGCCAGCCCCACCGGCACCGAAACGGCCAGGGCCCAGCCGGCGGCTGCGAAGAAGTCCAGGGCCACAGGCAGCGCAGCGCGGAAGTCGATGAAGTCGTTGACCCCGCCGGCCATGCCCGCCAGGGCCCCATCAAGCGGCTCCAGGAACCGGCCCACCACCGGCGTCCCGGAAAGCGGCGGCGGAACGAGCTTGGCTTGCGCGTCCCCGCCCCAGCGCCCGTCCGCCAGGTGGTTCAGGACGTAGATGCCGGCGCCAACATTGGCTGCCATGAAGACGACGACGGCGGCGAGCGCGGCGAGGTCGGCCCGCCTGCGTCGCCATGCCAGCACCATGGCGCCGGCAACCAGCGCCGCCAGCCACGTAAGCGCCGCCAGCCACTCCCGATTCACTCCGGCAAGGATGTCCACCCCTCCATTCAACCCCGGCGGACCACCGTGCAACTGGAATCCGGGATGCCCAGCGGGTTGCCGGCGTCCGTCCGGCGGAATGAACCGTCCATGCCTGCGGTTGTAGCGGGGGCAACGCAACCGGAAGGAACCATGGCCACCACCCCAGCCACCCCCGCTAACGCCCCTGCCGCCAAGGTCGAGCGCTGGCAGCGCTTCCGCACCAGCCGGGACAAAGCCCTGGCAGCGCCGCACGGCTGGCTCACCCTCACCTCGTTCCAGTGGCTCGAAGACGCCCCCGCCGCCGTCGACCTGGCCCCGGGCCTGTGGTCCACGGACCCCGGAGGCACCGCGGCGTTCCTCACCGCTGCTCCGCCGGACGGGCTCACGCTGGTGGAGACGGGGGAAAAGGTGGACGGCACGGTGTCCGCCGTCCTGGCGGACGAGGAGTCGCTGATGTGGGTGCAGTTCGGCGGCCCCAATGGGGACCAGGTGGTGGTGGAACTGGCCATGCGCGGCGGGCGGTACGCCATCCGCACCCGGGACTCTGCATCTCCGGCCTTCACCGGGTTTGACGGCGTCCCCACCTACCCGTACAACCCGGACTGGGAGGTGGCGGGCCGGTTTGAGCCCTACCCGGCCCCGGTGGACGTGCCGATCAGCACCGCGAACCCCCTGGTGGACGGCGTGCACCGCAGCGTGGGGGAAGTGGTGTTCAGGCTGCCCGGCAGCAACCATGAGTTCCGGCTCCAGGCGGAGGAAGAGAAGCTCGGCGCCCTGACCGTCACGTTCCATGACGAGACCAACGGCGACACCACCGACGAATGGCGGAAACTCTCCATGCCCAGGCCCCGGCACGATGCCTCGGGCAGGGCGACCGTGGTGCTGGACTTCAACCGGGCCATCAACTACCCCAGCGCCTTCACGCCCTACGGCACCTGCCCCATGCCGGTGAGGAACAACAGCCTGGACATCCGGGTGGAGGCAGGCGAGAAGCAGCCGTACCCTGCCTAGGAGATGGCGGAGATCCCGGTGATGGCCCGGCCCACGATCAGGGTGTTCACCTCGAACGATCCCTCGTAGGTGTAGATGGCCTCGGCGTCGGCGAAGATCTTGGCCATCCGGTAATCGGTGACGATGCCGTTTCCGCCCAGGATGGAACGGCCCAGCGCCACGGTTTCCCGCATCCTGGCACTCAGGTAGGACTTGGCCAGCGCCACCTGCGGCATGTCGGCAGCACCCTGGTCCTGCAGCCTGGCGATCCCGGCCATCATGGCCATGCTGGCCACGGCGTTGCCCAGCATGGTCACCAGCTGCTGCTGGATCAGCTGGAAGTGTGCCAGCGGGCGGCCGAACTGCTCGCGTTCCACGGCGTACTGCCGGGCGACGTCGAACGCCGCCAGCTGCTGGCCCACCGTCTGCCAGGCCACCATGATCCGCGAGCTGCGCAGCAGTTCCTTGGTGTCCTCGAAGCTGTTGATCCCGCTGAAGCGGTCCGCCTCCGGTACCCGGACCTCCCGGAACACGATGTCCGCGTTCTGGACAGTGCGCAGCGCGATCTTGTTCTCGATCCTGCTCCGGCTTACCCCCGGCAGGGTGGCGTCCACGACGAAGCCCCGCACGGAACCGTCCCCCTCGTCCCGTGCCCACACCAGCATGTAGTCGCAGAATGTCCCGTTGCCGATCCACCGCTTGGCGCCGTTGAGCACCCAGGTGTCGCCGCCGTCGTCCGGCTCCCCGGTGCTGGACGATATCCGCCGTGCCCGCGTCTCCATGCCGCCCGCCACGTCGGACCC
Organism: Pseudarthrobacter sp. Pseusp20; assembly: GCF_059492155.1. Lineage (NCBI taxonomy): Bacteria > Bacillati > Actinomycetota > Actinomycetes > Micrococcales > Micrococcaceae > Pseudarthrobacter > Pseudarthrobacter sp. Pseusp20. Next base: position 852,371 of record NZ_CP168521.1, on the reverse strand, counting down.
GTGCAGGGGTTCGGTGAGGGCGAAGGCGCCCGTGGTGCGCAGCTCCGAGGCGTCAGCCAGCAGCCGCTGCTTCTGGTCCTCGCTGCCGAAGGTGTGCAGGGACTCAACGAAGAGATCGTGGTGGACCAGGAAGAAGGTGGCGATGGAGGTGTCCACCCGGGTCATCTCCGCAATGACCAGCCCGGCGAACAGGTGGCTGTAGCCGCGGTGGGCGGGCGTGCTCAGTTCCAGCGCAGCCAGCTTGGGCAGGATGTGGGCGGGGAACTCGGCCTTGTTCCACCAGTCCCCGGCGTACGGCGCCACTTCGGCGGCCAAAAAGTCCCGCAGCTCGGCCAGCTTGTTCCTCTCGGCCTGGCCCAGCAGGGATTCGACGGCGAAGAAGTCCGCCGCGGGCAGCTGTGACACGTCAGGCGCGCTCATTTCGGCCCCATCCGGATGGCACCGTCAAGGCGGATGGTTTCGCCGTTCAGCATGGCGTTGTCCACGATGTGCGCCACCAGGCTGGCGTACTCCGCCGGCTTGCCCAGCCGGGACGGGTGCGGAACCTGGGCGCCCAGCGAGTCCTGGGCCTCCCGGGGCAAGCCGGCCATCATGGGGGTCTCGAAGATTCCCGGCGCAATGGTGACCACGCGGACCAGCGAGCGCGCCAGCTCCCGCGCGATGGGCAGCGTCATGGCGGCCACCGCCCCCTTGGACGCGGAATATGCAGGCTGGCCGATCTGCCCTTCAAAGGCCGCCACGGAGGCGGTGTTGATGATGACGCCGCGCTCCGGGCCGCCCAGCGCGGTGACGGCAGGCTCGGTGGCCACCATCGCCTCGGCCGCCAGCCGCAGGACGTTGAAGGTGCCGATCAGGTTCACCTGGATGACACGGCTGAACGTTTCCAGCGGCAGCACGCCGTCGCGTCCCAGGACCTTTCCGGGGGTGGCGATCCCGGCGCAGTTCACCACGATCCGGAGCGGCCCCATCCCTGCGGCGGTCCCGACGGCGGCCCGCACGTCCGCCTCGCTGGTCACGTCAGCGGGGGCGAAGACGGCGGACTGGCCGGCTTCGGCCCGGCCGTTGAGTTCGTCCGCGGCTGCCTGCCCGTTGGAGGACGGGAGGTCAACGAGCACTACGGAGGCCCCGCCGTCGAACAACCTCCGCGCCGTGGCAGCTCCCAGCCCGGAGGCACCGCCTGTCACCAGTGCGACGCAGCCCTTGATGTCCATACATCCTCCTTGATGCGTGTCCCCATGCCGCGGCGCGGCCTCGAGCAACAGTTAATGAATGTTAACTGAAATGCGCCACCGCCGCACGCGCCCGGGCTGCGTGTGCCCCGTTAGGGTGGACGGCATGACCTCCAGCAGCACCTCCTTGACCGCCTGGCAGGACAGGGCGAACCACGCGGCCCAGTCGGTGACCACGCTGTTCGGCCGGAAACTGCTGTTGCTGCCCGGAACCCACCTGGGCGCCGTGCTGTGGCAGGGCAAGCACCCGGCGGGGCAGGACCAGCCTGCGGCGGAGCAGGGACAGGAGCCCGGCGGCCGGCGGCTGGGACGGTGGCTCGCGGCGCTCCGGCGCGTCCGGCCGGCCGCGGGCCTGGTCCTCCCGTGGCACTACTGGTGGCAGGCCCATTACGTGGACTGCCTGGTGGATACCGGCTGGCGGGAGCTGGGCGGCGGAGCCACCCCCGCGGCCCGGTTCAACGGCCCGGACCGGCCCAGCGCCGGACGCCTGGCCTCGCGCCTGGTCACCGGCATCAGGCTGCGCAACGCCCTGACCTTCGTGAACAGCTACTACGACGACATGGCGTGGCTGGCGCTGGCAACGCTGAGGCTGGACGGGCTGGCTGAGGAGACACGGCGCCCCGGCCGCCGCCGCAACGCCACGGTCCGCGCATCGCTGACGCTGCAGTTCGACGCCGCATGCACCGATGACCTGGGCGGCGGCACGTTCTGGAGCAAGAAGCGGGACTTCAAGAACACCCCTGCCACGGCCCCCGTGGCGTTGTTCTACGCCCGCACCGGGCAGCGCGGCAAGGCGCAGGCGCTGCTGGACTGGCTGGACGCCACCCTCTTCGACCGGGACCAGGGCCTGTACCTGGACGGTGTGCGCCCGGACCCCGCCGGCGGCGTGGTGGTGGAACGCGCCGTGTACACCTACAACCAGGGTCCCGTGCTGGGGGCCCTCCTGGAACTGGGCGGCGACGCCAACCTCGCACGGGCGGCAGCCCTGGTGGACGCGGTAAACATGAAGCTCACGGCCGTGGACAGCCCAGTGCTCCGGTGCGAAGGAACGGGCGACGGCGGCCTCTTCACCGGGATCCTCTGCCGCTACCTGGCGCTCGCGGCAGCCGACACCCGGCTGCCCGCAGCCACCCGTGCCACGGCTGCCCGGCTGGTGACGGACACCGCGGAGGCGTTCTGGTCCGGCCGGCGCTCCGTCGGCGCCGGGGAGGCCAGGGCACGGCTTGAAGGCACCAGCATCTTCTCCATCCATGCCGCCCACCCGGCCGCTGAGGCGTATCCCCCGGGCGCCGCCGTCGAGCTTTCCACGCAGCTGCAGGCGTGGATGACGCTGGAGGCTGCCGCGGCAGTTGCCGCGGCAGTCACCGCGGCAAGTCCCGACGGCAGCGCGCCAACCGCTGGCTAACGGATGCCGGCCAGGGGCGTGACGGTGCCGGCCCCAAGCAGCACCCCGCCGTCGGCCGCCAGGCGGGCCTCCCTGGGGCCCGCGGGCGGAAACACCAGGGAGGTCAGGGACTGCCCGCCGACGAAGACCTCGATCGATGAGCGGTCCACGTATGCCGTGAGGTGCACCGTGTCCCCCGTGGGCCGGACCTGGACGGAACGCGGCTGCCGGTACTCGGTGTCGGCTGCCGGGTCGGCGGCCTTCCGTTGGCCGCCTGCCACCGTGTCACCGTCGCGGGCCACATAGGCCCGCCCGGCAGTGAAGTCGTAGCCAATGGTGGCGTAGGTGCTCCCGCCGCTTTGCAGGAGCAGCCGGGCTTCACCGGTCCCGTTCCCGGGTTTCTCCAGTTCGACGTCGACCTTGAAGGCGCCGCCCTCGGGAACCGGCAGCGGCTGCCCGTCCCCGATGCTGCCGGCCTGCAGGTGCGCCGGGTCCCCCTCCAGCGACCGGAGCCCGGCGGTGGGCGATGACGCCAGCACCGGGCGGCCGCCCTCGGAGGTGAGGCTGATGTCCCGCACCACCGAGGCGGCCCCCTGCCAGTCCTTTGTGGGCAGCTGCCGGGCGTAGGCCCAGTTGTTCATCCAGCCGATGGCGTGCCGGGAGGCCGTCCGCCGGCCGTCGTCCAGGCGCGGATCCTCCCAGGTGACGGCCGCGTAGAAGTCCGGGCCGCCGTCGAGCCACTGATGGCTGCCCTCGGGGGTGAAGGCCTTGCCGTCAAAGCCGCCGGTCCAGTAGGCCAGCCCCGTGCTGCGGCCCTCGGCGGAGCCGTTGGCGCTCGCCGCCAGGACCCAGGTGCGCTTGGCGGGGTCGCCGTCGACATCCATTTGGAAGAAGTCCGGGCACTCCAGGATGCCCAGCCCGTCCTTCTGGAAACCCGACACATAGGTCCATTGCAACAGGTCCTTCGAGGTGTAGAAGCCGATCTTGGAACCCTCGGCAAGCAGCATCAGCCACTGGTTGTTGGCGTCGTCCCGGACGATGCGCGGATCCCGCCAGTGCTCGGCGCCGGGGTTCTCCATCACGGGGTTTTGCCCGTAGCTTTGGAAGCTGTAGCCCTTGTCCGTGGAGTAGAACAGGGACTGGCGCTGGACGCCGTCGTGCTGCTGGGTGAGGACGGCGACCACCGCCCCCTTGCCGAACCCGGCCGTCCCCTCGGTGTCCACCACCGCGGATCCGGTCTCGATGTCGCCCAGGCCATTGCGGAACTTCTGGATGGCCACGCCCTCGTTCTTCCAGTGCACCAGGTCCGTGCTGGTGGCGTGGAACCACTCGGTGCCGTTTCCGTCCGGGTAGTCAGCGTTGTAGAGGTAGTAATAGTGCCAGACGCCGTCCAGGAGGAAGGGCCGCTGGGGATCGTTCATCCAGCGCTGGTCCGGGCTGAGGTGGTAGGCGGGGCGGTAGCCGGGATCTGCAGCCGTGGGTGCGGCCGTGGGCTGCCCGGCCGGCCGGCTGTCGTCACGCTGGGCATTTCCCACGAGCACCAGCGAACCGGCCAGGGCCAGGGCTGCAACCGCGGCCACCACGGACCACAGGAGGGGCCGCCGCCGAAGGGCTGCAAACGCGGTTCTGAAAAAGGTGGATGGCATGTCGTGTCAATCCGTCGCTGAACGCACAAGTGCCGTCCCCCGGGTTCGGGGAACGGCACCAGCGCAAGTGAACCGTCAATTTTACCGGCCCGGCGCCCGGGAACCGAATCCCGGAGCGTCATGAACTATTGCCGGTCCTGGCCGGCAGGGCGCTTCTTCTGCGGAAACGGGGTTTCGCCGCGGGCCAGCATCTCCACGAACCCCGCGATCCGGCGTTCCCGGGTGGCTGCCTGCTTGGCCGAATTGGTCCTGTACACCAGGGCGAACAGGTTGGTTTTAGTGAGGACGTCGAACATCGCCTGGGCCTCGGGGTTCGCGGCAATCGCGGCAGCCAGGTCTGCCGGAACCTTCACGTCGGCCTGCCCGCCGTACGCTGCGTCCCAGCGGCCGTCCGCCTTGGCCGCCTCCACCGCCGCCCTGCCGGCGTCGGTCATTTTCCCCTCCTCTTCCAGGCGCGCAACGTGCCCCACGTTCCGGGCGGACCAGACGCTCCGCGGACGCCGCGGCGTCATCCGCTGGAAGGAGCTTTCATCATCCCGGCGCCGCAGCTGCCCGTCGATCCAGCCAAAGCAGAGTGCCTCGTCCAGCGCCGCCGGGTAGTCCAGGCCGGTTACCGTGCCGCCCTTCTTGTGCAGGACCAGCCACACTCCCGGGCTGGTCCTGTGGTTTTCTTCCAGCCATGCACGCCAGGCGGCAGCGTCAGGTACCAGCAGTTCCTCGAGGTCATCGGCCATGGCCCCATTCTGCCCGGAGAATCCCAGGCCACAAGCCCTGTGTGCGCCGGCGCTTCCGGTGGCATCATGGCCATACAGCAGCCGTCACCCACGGCCGCCCGTCAACCAGCATCAAGGACAATGCCATGCTCCGAGTCCGTCCCGTCCACTTCACGTCCCGCATCGAGCCCTGGAAGCAGTTCCTCACCGCCCTGGGAATGGTCCAGACAGAGGACGACGGCGGGTGGCAGGTCTTCGACTCCGCGTCAGGCCGCCTGGCTTTGCACGGCGCCGAGGCAGGGTCCGGCCAGGACGGCCGCACCGTGTTTGGGGTGGAAGTGGGCGACGTGGCGGAGTTCGCCCGCCGCACCAACCTGTCCGCCCAGGAGGGCGGACCGCAGGCGGACGGAACGCAAGAGGAACCAACGCAGCCGGCCGAACTCGTCGCAACGGACCACGGTGAGGCCTGCCGGGTCACCGCGCCGGACGGATTCAGCTTCCTGGCGGACAAGGCCGTCCACGGCGCCCAGTGCGCCGATGCCGATCCCGCACTGGCCGTCGCCGGCGTCTGGTACACCCCGGACGCGGAGGCAGCCATCCGCACCCTGCTGCACGCCGGCGCGCGTCCCCGGCCGGTGCCGGACAACGACGAAACCGCCGATTTCACGGCCAAGAACGGCGGCGTCCTCCTGGTGCGCCCGGCGTCGGGGCCCCCGCGCTCAGGCCTGGGCTTCGAATACGACGGCGGGCTGGAACCGTTGCGGGAGCGCCTCGCCGGTGCCGGTTTCTCGGCCAGCCTGACCGAGGAAGCCTTTGGGAGCACCCTTCACGTGGCCAATCCGGACGTGGGCAGCCCCAACGCGCCCGCCACGCTCTGGATCTCCCAGCACCGCCCCATGGGGTAGAACTTAACCATGAACGTGCGCACACCTGACCCGAATCCCGGCTGGCTCTCTGAAGAAGACCTCTTTGAGGCCCGCGGGCGGCTGCCCATGGTGTACGTGGAGGCCGTGCCGGTCAGGCTGGATCCGCTGGGGTACGTCAACGAGGTGGGCACGCTGCTGCAGGCCGACGCCGACGGGACCATGGTGCGGTCCCTGGTCTCCGGCCGGGTCATCTACCGCGAAACCATCCGCGCCGCCCTGCTGCGGCACATGGAGAAGGACCTGGGCCCCCTGGCGTTTCCGCAGCTGCCGCTCAGCCCCGTGCCGTTCACGGTGGCCGAATACTTCCCGGCACCGTCCCAGACGGGGTTCACCGACGAGCGGCAACACGCCGTGTCCTTGGCCTACATCATCCCGGTCACGGGCGAGTGCGAACCCCGCCAGGACGCCCTGGAACTGACATGGATGACCCCCGAGGAAGTCCTCAGCCCTGGCGTCCAGATGGAGTTCGCGGGCGGCCGCGGCGGCCTCATCCGGCAGGCCCTGGCGTTCGCAGGTGTGGGCTTCTGACATCCGCGCCGGGACCTGGGGGTCCCCGGTTTTAGGCGCCCGCCTTTGTAGACTGTAGGGCGGACCGCAAGAGAACTTAAGGACTCCCATGACCGAATCACCAGCCGCCAGGCACCACCGTGAACAGCAGGCTGGATCTCTGACCACCGGCACCCACATCCTCCTTCCGGACGGCCACCGCACCGCCGAAATCGACCAGGTGGAGCTTGAGCGGGACGATTTCGGCTCCCCGGCACTGGTGCTGGCAAGCCTCTCCGGCGGCGGGACGCTGCGGGTCGCCATAGGTGCCACCGTCACCGTTTTGGACGGAACGCACGACGACGTCACCCAGCTGCCGCTGCCGGCTGACCTCCCGGAAGCCACACCCCCGGTGGAAACCGCCGGGACCGGGCCCATCACCGTGGCGCCCGCCGTCGTCGTACCTCCCCTGCCGCCGGTACCGCCCGCGGCGACCGGACCCAGCGAGGAGGAACTCGCCCTCATCCCGGCTCCGGCCGGCACCCCTGAGTCCGTGGTGGAAGCCGCCGCCGAGGCCCACCCGGATGCCGAGGGCGTCCTGCTCCTGGCCGACCGGCTCTCCAAGGGCGTCAACTTCAAGTCCGGAAGCTGCCTGAAGGACCTTACCGACCTGGCGCACGAATTGTTCATCACGCTCAAGGATGCCGACGGGGCTCTGGCCGTGGCTGACCTCCTCACCGTGCTGCCCTATGACGGGAACCCCGGCCGGTGGACCTCGGTGGAGGCCTCCCTCGCCCTGGCCAGCTACATCTGCCGGCAGGACGGCCAGGACGAACGCGCCGAGGTCTATGAGAAGCTGATCCGCACCCCGGAAAACCAGGAAACGGATGCGTTCAAGGCACGCATGGCCGCCAAGGTGCGGCAGCGCTCACTCAACGAACCCAACCTGTACGACAAGGAAATCTTCCGCTCCATCGACAACTCCAACCACGATGCCGAGCGTGAATGGCGGTTGCTGCGGCTGGAAAGCCTGCTGTTCCTGCGGGCCCACGGCGGCTCGGAAACCATCGGGATGCCCGAGCTGGAACGCCGGATCAGCAATGAGCTGGAGGCTGTCCGGTCCTGACCGCAGGACCGGCTTCGGGGCGGGGGAAATTACCCCTACCCGGGGCGTAGCCGGAGTTGTACATTCGGGGCTATGACCAACAATCTCAGCGTAGTGATCAACGCCGACGCGCCGCAGGTCTGGACCATGCTGCGTGAACCGTCCAAGGTAGCCCAGTGGCACGGCTGGCAGGCCGAGGACCTGGAGTCCGAGATCAAGGAGATCTACTTTTCCAGCGACGTGGAGGAATCCGCGGACCATACCAGCCTCACCGTCCACGGCGGGGACACGTTCGAGCTTCACCCGGTGGCCGGCGGAACCCGGGTCAGCGTCACCCGCGGGGCCATGGATCACGACTCCGAGTGGGCTGCCTGGGACGAGGACATCACCCAGGGCTGGCTGACCTTTCTGCAGCAGCTCCGCTTTGCCCTGGAACGCCACCCGCACGGCAAGCGGCACACCCTGTTCCTGCACCTGACAGAGGGGAAGGGCTCCGCGATTGAGAAGCTGGGGCTGGCCGACCTCCCTGCCCCGGGCGAGCCGTACCAGGTCACCTTGGATACCGGAGAGGAAATCAGCGGCAAGGTCTGGTACCGGACCAGCCACCAGGTGGGACTCACGGTGCACGGCTACGCAGAGCATGGCGAGGGGCTGCTGGTGGTGGCCGACCATCCCGCCATCAAGGACGTCCGGGCAGAGGGTGAAGGGTCGCTGGTCATCGCCTCCACCTACGACCTGGGCGCCGGCAAGGTTGACGCCATCCGGTCCGCCTGGGATTCGTGGCGTTCCAGGAACTACCCGGACTCGGAACCGGTCAGCTGACGGCGCCGGCTGGTTTATTGGGGCAGCGCCAATTGCTGGCACACTGGTACCGTGCCTGCCGATCCCGCCTTTGCCCTGCCTGATACCCGGTCACAGTTTTCCTTCACGGTGGGCACCCGCCTGGCGGAGACCTGTCCGCCCTCTGCCCGGACGGCTGAAAACGGCGGGGAGTTCCTGGGCCGCACCGGCACCATCACCACGCCGCACGGTGAAATCCAGACGCCGGCGTTCATCGCCGTCGGGACCAAAGCCACGGTGAAGTCCGTACTGCCGGAATCCATGGCAGACCTGGGCGCCCAGGCGCTGCTGGCCAACGCCTACCACCTGTACCTGCAGCCGGGGCCGGACATCCTGGACGAGGCCGGCGGCCTGGGTGCCTTCATGAACTGGCCGGGCCCCACCTTCACGGACTCCGGCGGATTCCAGGTGATGAGCCTGGGCTCCGGGTTCAAGAAGGTCATCGACATGAAGACTGTGGCCGCCGCGGGCGCGCCCGGACCGGACGATGCCGTGGCCCCCGGCAAGGAACGCCTGGCCCATATCGACGACGATGGCGTCTGGTTCAAGAGCCACCTCAACGGGGACCGCCACCGGTTCTCCCCCGAGATCTCCATGCAGGTCCAGCACCAGATCGGGGCGGACATCATGTTCGCGTTCGACGAGCTCACCACCCTGCAGAACTCACGTGGCTACCAGGAGGAGTCGCTGGAGCGCACGCGCCTGTGGGCGGAGCGGTGCCTCGAGGAGCACTTCCGCCTCACGGAGGCACGGGCCGGCAAGCCGTACCAGGCACTGTTCGGCGTGATCCAGGGCGCCCAGTACGAGGACCTTCGCCGGAAGGCCTGCCGGGACCTGGGTGCCATGCCGTTCGACGGGTTCGGGATCGGCGGGGCGTTGGAGAAGGAGAACCTGGGCACCATCGTGCGGTGGTGCAACGAGGAACTGCCGGAGGACAAGCCACGCCACCTGCTGGGGATCTCCGAGCCGGATGACATTTTCACGGCCATCGAAAACGGTGCCGACACCTTCGACTGCGTCTCCCCCACCCGGGTGGCCCGGAATTCCGCGTTCTACACCCCGGACGGCCGGTTCAATCTCTCGGGCGCCAAGTACAAGCGCGATTTCGGGCCGCTGCAGGAAGGCTGCGACTGCTACGCCTGCGCCAACTACTCGCGGGCGTACATCCACCACCTGTTCAAGGCCAAGGAGATGCTGTCCGCCACCCTGATCTCCATCCACAACGAGCGGTTCGTGGTGAAGATGGTGGATGACGCCCGGCTGGCCATCGAGTCCGGCACCTTCTTCGATTTCAAGGCGGAAACCCTGGGCCGGTACTACTCCTAGGCACGTCCGCTAGGCTGGCCGGATGCTCATTGATATCCCTGCCGCGGAAGGTACTGCAGAGGCCTTGGTGGCCCGCCCGTCCACCGGAGCCGGTCCTTTTCCCGGCGTCATCCTTTACATGGACGCCTTCGGCCTGCGCCCCCGCATCCAGGAGATGGCCCAGCGCATCGCCGACTGGGGCTATGTGGTGCTGGCCCCCAACGTTTTCTACCGGGACGGAACGGCCGCCGAACTCGCCCCCGCCACGGACATGACCACCCAGCAAGGCCGGGAAGCGGCGGGCAGGGCCGCCTTCCCGCGGATTGGCCGCCTGACTCCTGACAAGGCGCTGCCGGACATCGACGCGTGGATTTCGGCGCTGGCGGCACTGGACGGCGTCACCCCCGGCCCCATCGGCACCGTGGGCTACTGCATGGGCGCCCGGCTGGCTGTGCGCACCGCCACCTCCCACCCTGAAGTGGTGGCTGCCTGCGGCGGCTTCCACGCCGGCGGACTGGCCACTGACGAGCCGGACAGCCCGCACCTTGGGCTCGGGAAGGCGCGGGCCCGGTTCGTGTTCGGCCACGCGGACCATGACCGGAGCATGGCTCCCGACGCCGTCGCCCGGCTGGGCAAGGCGCTCCAGGCTGCGGGGCTCGAGGCGTCCAACGTCATCTATGAAGGGGCGCCCCACGGGTACACGATGGCGGACACGTCGGCCTTCCACCCTGATGCCACCGAACGCCATTTCCGTGAGCTGCGTGCCCTCCTGGACGGGACACTGAAGGGCTGACCCGGCCGGCCGCCGTCGAACTCGCCGGAAAGCTGCCGGATCGCCGGAACGTTGCGGCGAGCCGGACGGGTTCCGGCGATCCCGGGAGGCAGGACGGTCCTGGCAGGTTTTCCACATGACGACGGCGGCGCCTTCCTGAGCTGTCGCAGCGGCAGGATCCTGTCGGGATGACACCCCAGCCGCCAGTCCGCCTCCCCTCCCTTCCGAGCACCGGCAACCTGTGGCGGACGGGGCAGTTGCACGAGAGGGGCCTCAATTCCCGGGCCATCAAGGCATTGGTCCTCCACGGGAAGCTGGTACGTCTTCGCCACGGCTGCTACATCCGCGCTGAGCTGTGGGAGAAGCAGACAAGTCCCGTCCGCAGCAAGCAGTTGATTCGCGCCCACGCGCACGGGACGCTGACCAGGTCTGCGGGCGGCTATGTGTACAGCCATACCTCTGCCGCCCGGCTGCACGGTCTGCACTTGTGGGCAGTCGATGACACGATCCACCTTCTGCTGCCGGGGAACCCTTCCAGCGAGCGGCTCGGCAAGGATGTCCGGGGCCATACCCGGCCGTGGACAGCGTCGGAGGTGGTAACCCTCGGCGGCCTCAGGGCGACCTCGCTGGAGCGGACGGTAGTGGATTGCGCCATGATGCTGGGTTACCGGCAGGCCCTGGTGCTCACCGATCACGCCCTCCGGCTTGGGGCCGACAAAACCCTCCTGGAAAGCATGGCCGAGGGCCTGGAGAGACGCCGCGGGGTCCGGACTCTCCGGCGCGCCCTTACCCACGCAGATCCACGTTCGGAGTCAGCTGGTGAAACACTAACCCGCGAACTCCTGACGCGGCTGAAACTTCCCCTGCCGGAGCCTCAAGTGTTGGTGGCAACACGTGCTGGCCGGTACCGGCTGGATTTCGCCTGGAAGGATAAGAAGGTGGCACTCGAATTCGACGGGAAAACGAAGTACTTCGACTACGGGCCAACGGCTGAGGTGCTGTTTCAGGAGCGGCAGCGGGAGAAGGCCCTGACCGAGAATGGCTGGACCTTCCTTCGCCTGACATGGGCCGACCTTTTCCGTGAACATGAGTTCAAAGCCCGTGTCCTTGCTGCGCTCCGGCCCTAGCCACGCCGCCGGAGCGCCAAACCGCCGGAACGGGACCAGGCCGCCGGTAATTTCCGGCGATCCGGCAGCTTTCCGGCGATCCCACGCGATCAGCAGTTGGAACGTACGACGCCGGGCGGCAGCTATGCGGCGTTTGTCACCGCTTCCGCGGCGTGGTCCGCGACGCCGTAACTGGGCTCGCGACGCTTGACCCAGTTAATGACCAGCGAGGTCACGGGGACGAAGAGGAACTCCACCACGGTCTTGTAGACGAAACCCACCAGCACGTAGTTCACGAAGCTGCCGGGGTCGGCGATGCCGATGACGGGTGCGGCGATGCTGCAGAAGATCAGCGTGTCCACAAACTCCCCGGCGCCCGAGGATCCCATGAGCCGCGCCCATAGGGACTTCTCCCCGGTGCGGGCCTTCATCCGGACCAGGATCCAGGAATTGATGGTCTGCCCCGCCAGGAATGCCAGCAGGGAGGCCAGGACGATTTGTGGCACGGGGCCAAGCGCCCCTTCCAGGGCGGACTGCTTGGCGGCACCGTACTCGTCGTCGAACCCGGGCAGCGCAATGACAACCCAGTAGCAGAGGGACGCGAAGACGGACAGCGCGAATGTGGTGAAAATGGCTTTGCGGGCCACCTTGAAGCCGTAGACCTCACTGATCACGTCGCCGAGGATGTAAGCCAGCGGGAAGAGGAAGAAGCCGCCGTCGGTGACGATGGGGCCGAATGCCACCACTCGTGCCATTCTCGCACCGGGCCGCGTGGCAAAGCTCCCCAAGGAGAAGGGTTGATTAGCCCGGAAAGTTTTTGAACATGTTCAACTATTGTGGCACAGTGCTTTTGAACATGTTCAAAGAATGGGGATGCCGATGGCAGCGAAGAGCGAACAGACCAGGCAGCTGGTGGCGGACACGGCGCTGCGCATGTTCCGAGATATCGGGTTCGAGAAGACCACCATGCGCGCCATCGCCGCCGGGGCAGGCGTCTCCGTCGGCAACGCCTATTACTACTTCGCGTCCAAGGATGACCTGGTCCACGAGCTGTACATCCAGGTGCAGGCAGAGCACGCGGCGCGGGCCTCGGAAGCGCTGGACGGGACCGCTTCCCTGACTGAGCGCCTGAAGGCCACGCTGCATGCCGGCCTTGACGTCATGGCCCCCTACCACCGGTTCGGTGCGGACTTCGTTGCCACCGCAATCCGGCCAACATCACCGGTGAACCCCTTCTCAGCACGGTCCACGCCTGCGCGCGAGGCCTCCCTGGACATCTTCAGGCGCACTGTGCATGGGGCCCGGCCCGGCGTACCGAAGAAACTGCGGACCGATCTGCCGGAGCTGCTGTGGCTCTGCTACATGGGCATCACCCTCTTCTGGGTCTATGACGCCTCGGAGAGCCAGCGGCGGACCAGGAGGCTGGTGGACGGCGCGGCCCCACTCATTGCCCGCGGTCTCGCTCTGGCCCGCATCCCGGGAGTCAGCAAGGTGTTGGACGACGTCCTGGACCTGGGCCGCAGCATCCGCGATTAGAGAAGAAGCATTGGGGGAAAAGATGGGCTGCACAAAGACAGTTGTGGTGGCGGGGGCTTCCGGCTTCATCGGCACGTACCTTCGCCGGCGCTTCCAGGAAGACGGATGGACCGTGCGCACCATTGGACGCAAGGGAACGGGCAGCGCCGCAGCCGGATGGGATGACGACGCCGGCATGGTGCGGGTGCTCAACGGCGCCGAGCTGGTGGTGAACCTCGCCGGACGGTCCGTCTCCTGCCGCTACAACCGGCGGAACAAGGCGATCATCATGGACTCGCGCGTGGCCACCACCCAGGCGCTCGGGCGTGCCATCGCACAATGCCCGGAGCCGCCGTCGACCTGGTTGAATGCCAGCACCGGCACCATCTACCGCGATGCCAGAGACCGCCCCCAGCCTGAAACCGACGGCGAGCTTGGCTCCGGGTTCTCCGTGGACGTGGCCAAAGCGTGGGAGGCCGCCCTCGCGGCGGCCACCACGCCGGCCACCCGGAAGATCCCGCTGCGAATCGCCATCGTGCTGGGCCGCGGCGGCGGCGCGCTGGCGCCGTTCGCCAACCTGGCGCGGCTGGGCCTGGGCGGCCACATGGGCGACGGCAGGCAGAAGTTCAGCTGGATCCACGTGGAGGACCTGTACCGCAGCATCCGCTTCCTGCATATGCGGACCGACGTCACCGGACCCGCTAATGTGGCGTCGCCGGACGTGGTGAGCAACCGGGAAATGATGCGCCTGGTGCGGCGCGCCTACGGCGCCCGCTTCGGGCTCCCCACCCCTGCGTGGCTCCTCCGTGCAGGGGCCGTCCTGATCCGCACCGAAACCGAGCTTGTGCTCAAAAGCAGGTGGGTCCAGCCGCAGAAACTCCTCGACGCGGGCTTCGTCTACAGCCAGCCGGAGCTGGGCCGGGCACTGCTGCAGATCGCCAAGGGCCGGGAATGAGCCGCCCGCTCCGCGTCACCTTCGGTCCAGGCGCGTTCCTTCCCGGCGCGGGCCTTGCGGTCCTGGTCTTCGGGTTCCCCCTGGGCTTCCCCGGCTATCTCTACGGAACGCTCGCCGCACTGCTTCTGGGAATGCCCCTGGCGCTGGCTGCCGGGATTTGCATGCGGACCGTCCGCAACCAGCTGCTGCACGTCCTGGCCGTCGGCGTGGCAGGGCTGGCAACCGGGATGCTTACGCTCATGTTCATCACAGGCAGCCACTGGTCCGCGATGCGGGGCATGGTCCTGTGGACGGGGTGCTGCGCGGCGCTGGGGCGGGCAGCTGTGTCCGGCCTCGTCACAATCCATGACGCGCCCGCGCGGGAACCCGTGGCTGCGCAGAAGCCCGGCCCACCGCTGGAACCCTGACCATACGGCGTCCCGGCGCCCTGTCCGGTGACACATGGAAAGCGTCCGACGGCGGGTGGCAGGATGGGTGCATGACTTCCGCTACCCCTGACGCAACGCTGTCCGCCGCAGGCCCCGCCGTCGTCCTCACTATCGCCGGCTCCGAAGCCACCGGCGGCGCCGGCGCGCAGGCGGACCTGAAGACCTTCCAGGAACTGGGCGTCTTCGGCATCGCCAACCTGACCTGCATCGTGTCCTTCGACCCCAAGGACAGCTGGAACCACCGCTTCGTGCCGGTGGACCAACAGGTGATTGCCGACCAACTGGAGGCGACGACGGCGGCGTACGGTGCGGCGTCGGGCGCCCCTTCCGCCCTGGACACCGTGAAGATCGGCATGCTGGGCAGCCCCGCGACCATCAGCACGGTGGCGTCTGCCCTGCAGGAGAACAGCTTCGCCAACGTTGTCCTGGACCCGGTGCTGATCTGCAAGGGCCAGGAGCCCGGGCACGCGCTGGACACGGACCAGGCCCTGAAGGCGCAGATCCTGCCGCTGGCAACGTTCGTCACGCCCAACCACTTCGAGGCGGAGTCCCTGTCCGGCCTGGAAATCACCGACATCGAGTCGTTGAAGGCCGCCGCCGTCCGCATCCACGAACTCAGCGGCGCGGCAGTTCTTGCCAAGGGCGGGGTTCGGCTGGACGGCCCGGACGCCGTCGACGTCTTCTACGACGGCGAAACCCTGGAAGTCCTCACCGCCCCGAAGGTGGGCGAAGTTGCCGTCTCCGGTGCCGGCTGCTCACTCGCCGCGGCCGTGACCGCGGAGCTGGCCAAGGGCGCCAGCCCGCTGGAGGCTGCACGGACCGCAAAGGACTTCGTCACCGCCGGCATCCGCAACCGTGTTGCCTCCGGCGCCCCGTTCGACGCCCTCTGGCAGGGCGGCGCCCGGTAGAACCGATCTCCCCGCGCCGGGTTCGCCGGAAACCCTCGAGATCGCCGGGAATTTGCGGCGAACCCGGCAGTTCCCGGCGAACCCGGCAGTTCCCGGCGAGCTCGACGTGTGGCTAGCGCCGGGGGATGTTGCGCAGGTTGCTGCGGGCCATGCTCACGGCCTCGCCCGCCCCGCGGTTCAGGACCACCTTGGACATGGCGGTGGCGAATCCGATCACCTGCGAGCCGGAAATCTTGGGCGGGATGGACAGCGCCTTGGGATCGGTGATCAGCTCCACCAGTGACGGGCCCGGGTGGGCGAAGGCCTCCCGGTACGCCGACTCGATCTGCGCAGGATCGGTCACCCGCACGGCATGGAAGCCCAGGGCTTTGGCCACGGCCGCATAGTTGGCGTCCGGCACGTCCACGCCGAAGTCGGGCAGCCCGTCCACCAGCATCTCCAGCTTGACCATGCCCAGGGTGGAGTTGTTGAACAGCACCACGTTGACTGGCAGCTTGTACGCGGCCGCGGTGATCAGCTCGCCCAGCAGCATGGACAGCCCGCCGTCACCCGAAACCGAGATGACCTGGCGGCCCGGGTTGGCCAGCTGAGCCCCGATGGCATGCGGGAGGGCGTTGGCCATGGAGCCGTGGAGGAAGGACCCGATCAGCCGGCGGGTGCCCAGCGGGTTGATGTAGCGCGCGGTCCAGACGTTGCACATGCCGGTATCGGCCGTGAAAATGGCGTCCTCCGCCGCCACCTGGTCCAGCAGCGAGGCCGCGTACTCCGGGTGGATGGGCTGCTTCTTCTCCACTTTGCGGGTGTAGGCGCCCACCGCCTTGTTCATCAGCCGGTCGTGCTTCTTGAGCATGTGGTCCAGGAACCGGCGGCTCTTCTTCGCCTTCACCAGCGGCAGCAGTGCGCGCAGGGTGGGGAGCACGTCGCCGTGGACGGCGATGTCCACGTCCGTCCGGCGGCCCAGCCGGTGCGCCGCCCGGTCCACCTGCGCGGTCCTGGTGTTGGGCAGGAACTGGTCATACGGGAAATCCGTGCCGAGGAGGATCAGCAGGTCCGCGTCCTCGATCCCCTCCGCCGCGGCACCGTAGCCCAGCAGCCCGGTCATGCCGATATCGAACGGGTTGTTGTACTGGACGAAGTCCTTGCCGCGCAGGGAGTGCCCCACCGGCGCCTTGGCCAGTTCGGCGAGCGCCATCAGCTCGCCGTGCGCCCCCTCCACGCCGGCGCCGGCGAAAATGGCCACCTTGCCGGCGTCGTTGATGGCGTCCGCGAGGGCCTGGACGCTTGCCGGGTCCGGGACCAGGCTGGCCGGCCGGAAGGTGGCCGGGAGCGGCGTGGGTGCCGTGGCTTCCAGGCCTGCGATGTCGCCGGGAAGGGTCACGACGGCGACTCCGCCGAGTCCCAGCGCGTGCTGGATGGCGCTGTGCATCACGCGGGGCGCCTGCTCCGCGGTGCTGACCAGCTCCGAATACACCGAGCACTCGTTGAACAGCCGGTCCGGGTGGGTCTCCTGGAAGAAGCTGCTGCCGATCTGCTTGCTGGGAATGTGCGAGGCGATGGCCAGCACCGGCGCGCCGGACCGGTTGGCGTCGTAGAGGCCGTTGATCAGGTGCAGGTTCCCGGGGCCGCAGGATCCGGCACAGACCGCGAGCTTGCCGGTGAGTTGCGCCTCTGCAGCCGCGGCAAAGGCGGCCGCTTCCTCATGGCGGACGTGGATCCAGTCGATGCCGCCCTTCGCGGCGCCACCCGTCTGGCGGACGGCGTCCACGATCGGGTTGAGGCTGTCACCCACAATCCCGTAGATCCGCTGCACGCCGGCAGCCTGGAGTTGTTCGATGAGCTGGGTGGCAAGTTCCTTGGCCATGGGTGCAGACTCCCGCGTTTGTGGTGGTGGCTGACATGGCCCAATATAGTCCGCCCACCTGGGCTGGCACCTGACGGGCATGCAGAGGAGGCGTACGACGGCGGCCTGGCAGCCGCCGTCGTACGCCTCCTTGGGGAGCTGGCCCCCGGGTGCCGCTAAAGGCTACCGTCCGGCACCCACGCGCTCTTCGCCGTCGGCCGCGTTGGATGCCCATGCGTGGCCCTGTTCGGCGTCAAGGTGCGTGGCCTTCTTGTTCTTCAGGGCGAAGATGTAGACCACCAGCGAGATGGCGACCGCCACCGTGACGTACGTGAAGAAGAGGTCCTCCCGTCCGGACTTCTGGAAGGCGGCACCGATCAGCGGCACGGTTCCGCCGAAGAGGGAGTTGGCGATCGCGTAGCCCAGGCCCACGCCCAGGGCACGGATGGAGGCCGGGAAGAGCTCGGCCTTCACCAGGGCATTGATGGAGGTGTAGCCGCCCACGATCAGCAGGCCGCCCATCATCAGCAGGAACGCGGTGAACGGATCCTTGGTGCCGGCGAGCGTGGACAGCAGCGGCCAGGTGAACAGCACACCGGTGATGCCGAACCAGAGCAGCAGGGGCTTGCGGCCCACCTTGTCCGAGATGATGCCGTAGACGGGCTGCAGCAGCATGAAGATAAACAGGGCCCAGAAGTTGATCACGGAGGTGTCGGTCTTGGCGATGCCGGACGTATCGTTCATGAACTTCAGGATGAAGTTGGTGTAGGTGTAGAAGGCCACGGTGCCGCCAAGGGTGATGCCAATGCAGACCAGCAGCGGCTTCCAGTAGCCGGTGAACAGCAGCTTCATGGTGCCCGGCTGGGCCTGGCCGGCCACGGCGGGAGTCTTTGCGGCGTTGATCTGTTCGGCGGAGACGGTCTCCTCCATGGAGCGGCGCAGCCACAGGACAACAAGGGCCGCCACGCCGCCGATGGCAAACGGGATCCGCCAGCCCCACTCGTTGAGGTCGCCCTTGGGCATGGCGTTCTGCAGGATCACCAGGACCAGCAGGGCCAGCATCTGGCCGCCGATCAGGGTGACGTACTGGAAGCTGGAGAAGAATCCGCGCCGCTTAGTGGTGGCGGCCTCGGACATGTAGGTGGCGCTGGTGCCGTACTCGCCGCCCACGGAGAAGCCCTGGATCACGCGGACCAGCACCAGCAGGATCATGGCCCACAGGCCGATCACGTCCTGCGTGGGCAGCACCGCGATGGCGAATGAGCCGGCGGACATCATGGTGACGCTGAGCGTGAGCGCCGCCTTGCGGCCCTTGCGGTCCGCGTACCGGCCGAAGAACCAGGCGCCGATGGGGCGCATGAGGAACGACGTCGAGAACACGGCCATCGCTTCGAGGCCCGCCTGGAGCTCGTCCTTGGAGTTGAAGAAGTGGGCCTGGAAGTAAGCGGCGAAGACGGTGTAGACGTAGAGGTCATACCATTCCACAAGGTTGCCGGCGGAGCCCTTCAGGATATTGCCCACGGCCCGTCGGGTCTGGGCTGCCTCCGATGGGGGTGCGGTCTGTTGGGTGCTCATCGGCGAGTTCCTCCTTGTAGTGACGGCGGCCTCCGGCAGCGGAGGGCCTCATCCACGGTATGGGTGATCCACCGCACAACCAACGTCGTGGGGCATTTCCTAACACTTCCTTAGGATTCGGCGCCCGGCCCCGCTGTTCTGCCCGCTGCAGCCGGGCAAATCGGGCCGGCACGCGGTAATCTCACCAAGCGGGGGTGAACCGGACACCGCACTACAGCAAGGAAGATGGCCATGGACGTGCTGATCGTCGAGGACGACGACGCCATGGCCGGTGCCCTGACCGCCGCCGTCGAAAGCGCCGGCCATCACCCGCAGCGGCTGTCCCGGGGTGCGGACGCGCTGCTCTCGCACCGGAACTTCCAGGTGATCCTCCTGGACCTGGGGCTTCCGGACATGGACGGGCTGGAGGTGCTGCGCAAGCTGCGGCAGGTCACCGACGTGCCCATCCTGATCCTGACCGCCCGCGACGACGAACGCAGCGTGGTGCTCGGGCTCCGCTCCGGCGCCGACGACTACCTGGTCAAGCCCGTGAAGCTGGTGGAGCTGCTGGCCCGGATTGAAGCCGTGACGCGGCGGGCGGGACGGAGCCGCGGGACACCGCAGGAGGACGTTATTGTCCTGGACGACCTTGCCATCGACCTCAACCGGCGCACCGCATCCAAGGGCGGTGACCCGCTCCCCCTCACGGCCACGGAATTCGAACTCCTCGCACTGCTGGCACGGCATGCCGGCTCTGTGGTCACGCGTGAGCAGATCCTGGACGCCCTGTGGGGCGATGCGTTCCTGGCCTCTTCCCGGTCCCTGGACGTGCACCTCACCGGGCTGCGGGCAAAACTGCAGAAACCAGGTTTCATCATCAATGTCCGCGGGGTGGGCTACCGGGTGGAGGCGGCCGGCGCATGAGGCTCCGGGTGCTGGGCGTCCTCAGCGTGCTCTGCCTGGTGGTGGTCTTCCTGATTTCGGGGACCATCCTGGGGTCTGCCTCCCGCGAGCTGACGCAGGAACTCCAGATCAACCGGGCGGCGTCCCTGAACCGGCTGGCGCAGGTCGCTTTTGATGCCGCCGGCGACGGCGACACCGTGCGGCTGCAGCGGGAGATGGACACCTATTCCGGGCTTTACGGGGAAGGAATCGTAGTACGGGTCCAGCAGGACACGCTGGCGTCCGGCGGCCTGGATGCACGGCGGTCCGACGTGCAGGATGCCCTGTCCCTTGCCCGGC
This sequence comes from Pseudarthrobacter sp. Pseusp20, assembly GCF_059492155.1. Taxonomy (NCBI): domain Bacteria; kingdom Bacillati; phylum Actinomycetota; class Actinomycetes; order Micrococcales; family Micrococcaceae; genus Pseudarthrobacter; species Pseudarthrobacter sp. Pseusp20. The sequence continues at coordinate 832,417 of NZ_CP168521.1, read as the reverse complement.
TGAACGTGAGCAACACATCCCTGGAACCGCTGGAGCCCTTCGGTTCCAGTTCCCGCGTCATCTTCAGGCCCTTCGGCAGTGCCAGCCAGGTCCTGGGCGCCGTGGTCCTTGACGTCCGCGCCGGCACGGCGCAGCAAAAACTCCGGGAGCGGTGGCTCGCGGTGGGTATCGCTGCGCTTGCCTTGGCTGCCGTGCTGCTGGTGGGCGCCGCGCGGGTCACCGGCTGGGTGCTGCGGCCCGTCCTGCGGCTGGACTCAGCGGTACACGAGCTGGAGCGGACCGGGCGGGCGGGGCGCCTCCCGGACGACGGACCGCCCGAACTGCGGGAACTGAGCCGGTCCTTCACGGCGATGGCACGGACCGTGAGCGCCAGCATGGCGGCCCAGCGGCAGCTGATCTCGGACGCGTCCCACCAGCTGCGGAACCCGGTGGGGGCACTCCGGCTGCGGCTGGACCTGCTCCAGCTCGAGCTGAAGACCGCCCGCGAGCACGACGCCGCCGAGCGGGCCCTGGCGGAGCTTGAGCGGGTGGAGGAGATCCTGGACGGGGTCCTGAAGCTCGCCGCCGCGGAGCACAGGGCATCCGAAGGGTACCTGCGGGCGTCCGGCACTCCCGCAGACCATGCGGCCGCCCAGCCCGTGGACCCGTTTCCCATCCTCCAGGGGGAGCTGGAGCGGGCAGCACCGCTGGCGGAGCAGGCCGGTTGCCGGCTGGTCCTTGCCGCGGCGCCGCAGCCGGCGGCACTGGTTGCCTGCCACCCGGCAGAACTGGCGCAGATGGCCGGCGAACTGCTCAACAACGCCATCAAGTACGCCCCGGGCGCCACCGTCACCGCTGCCGTGCGGACGGAAAAGGACGCGGTGGTGGTGGAGATTTCCGACGACGGGCCGGGGCTTTCGGAGTCCGAGCGCGCCTCGGCTGCCACCAGGTTTTGGCGGTCTCCGAGGCACTCTTCGGTTCCGGGGACCGGACTGGGCATGACCATTGTGGGCGAGCTTGCCGCCGCGAACGGGGCCCGGCTGGTGCTGGCCGAAGCGGCCCCCCACGGTCTCGCGGCCCGGATCCGGTTCCCCACCCCATCGGCGGCCCAGCTGGCAGTTGGGTCCGGCAGGGATGGTGCCCGTGCGTGAACCTGGCGCCCCGGGCGGTGCTGCCGCCCACCCGCGGCGGCGTTCCGTGCTCAAGTCAGCCCTCGCCGTCGGACTCTCCGCATGCCTGCCGCCTGCGCTCAGTGCCTGCACCGGCGGGGACCGGCCGGAGAGCCTCATTGTGGCGGGCGGCGAACCGGGCGGTTTCTACCTTGAGTTCGCAACCCTGCTGGCCGCTGCCCTGGAACGCCACGGATTGGCGCAGCACGCCAGGGCCGTGACCACCGGGGGAAGCCTGGACAACATCGCGGAACTGCGGGCGGGACGGGCAGCGTTTGCTGTGGCCCTGGCGGATGCTGCGAACCAGGAGCCGGGCGCTGACGCCGCCGGGATCGCCGCGGTCGGCAAAGTGTATGAAAACTATGTCCACTGCGTGGTGCGGAAGGACAGCGGCATCCGGGAAATTTCCGGGTTGGCAGGACGCCGGGTCGCCGTGGGCCAGCCCGGCTCCGGCACGTCGCTGACCACGCCCCGGTTGTTCGAAGCGGCGGGGCTGGGTACCTCGGCAGGTGCCGCTGCGCCGCCAGCCGGAAGCGCCGCCGTCGAAAACCTTGGCCTGAATGACGGCATCGCCGCCCTCAAGGCAGGGGCCGTCGACGCCCTGTTCTGGTCCGGTGGCGTTCCCACTGCCGCCATCGCCGCGGCACAGCAGGAGGTGGCCCTGGGCCTTCTGGACCTGTCCGGCCTGCTGCCGGAACTACGGCGGCGGTACGGCGGCATCTACGACCGCGTGCTCATCCCGGAGGGCAGCTATCCCGGCGTGCCGGCGGTGTGGACGGTGGGCGCTCCCAACCTGCTCCTGTGCCGCCGGGACCTGGACAATGCCACCGTGGAGCGGACGGTTCAGCTGCTGGTGCATTCGGCCGCCGAGCTGATCCCGCAGTCCAGCCTGGGCGTGCAGTTCCTCAGCGCCGAGAGCCTCATCAACACCGCCGGGGTCCCCCTGCACCCGGCCGCGGCGGACGCGTACCGGGCGCTGCACGGCTAACCAAACGCCCGCTCACATTTGGCAGCACTTACGGCGACGCCCGCTCACGTTTGGCAGCACTTACGCCGACGCCCGCTCACTTTGGCCAAGAAAGTGAGCGGGCGTTCAGCGACAAGCTGCCAGAAGTGAGCGGGCGTTGTTCAGCTCCCCGAGTGGGCCTGCAGGAAGCTGTACACCTCGGTTTCGTCCACGCCCGGGAAGGCTCCCGGAGGCATGGCGGCGAGCAGGTGCGAGTGCGCCCGCGCTGAGGGCCACGCGTTGCCGGCCCACTGCGTGGCCAGTTCGGCTGGTGGCCGCTTGCAGCAGGTGGGATCCGGGCAGTTGGATGTGGCCCGCGCAGTGGTCTCCCGGCCGCGGAACCACTTCACGTGCTGGTACGGGACCCCGATGCTCAGGGAGAACTCCCCGGCGGCCGAGCGCTCGGTACGGGCGGTGCACCAGTAGGTCCCGGACGGCGTATCAGTGTACTGGCTGTACGCGCTGAACTTGTCCGGCACGTCGAACACCGCACGTGACGTCCAGGCCTTGCACGACGGCTGGCCCTCAATGGCGCCGGTATGGTCCTGAGGGAAGTTCACGCCGTCGTTCTCATACGCCTTGTAGATGATGCCGCTCTGGTGTGTCTTCTGGAAATGCGTGGTGATGCCCAGGTGCTTGGTGGCCAGGTTGGTGAACCGGTGCGCGGCGGTCTCGTAGGATACAGCGAACGCGTCCCGGATGTCCTCGACGGCGATTTCCTTGGCCGCCTTGGCTTTTTGCAGAAATTCCACGGTGGCCTGCTCGGGCAGGAGCAGGGCGGCGGCGAAATAGTTGGTGGCCACCCGCTGGGCCAGGAAGTCGCCGTAGTTCCGGGGCGTTTCGTGGCCCAGGACGTAGTGGCCAAGAGCCTGGAGCAGCACGGAGCGGGGGTCGTGGTCCTGCCGCTGGCTCTGGGTCAGGTAAATTCTGCGGTTCTTCAAATCCGTCACCGAGCGGGTGGAATGCGGCAAATCACCCACGTGGTGCAGGGTGAAACCGAGGTGCGCGGCGATGTCTGCGATGACGTGCTGGCTCAGCGGACCGGTGGTGTAGCCCACCTCCTTGAGGACCTTCTGGGCCTCGGCTTCGTACTCCGGAAAGTAGTTCCCACGTTCCCGCATCATGGCCCGCAGTTCCCCGTTGGCGCGGCGGGCTTCCTCGGGGGTGGCCACCTGCTCGTTCATCTTCCGTTCGAGCTCATGCAGCAGCCCCACCTGGGCCTCCAGCACATCCAGCGGCAGCCTTGAGCTGATGCGGATTTTCGGCAGGTCCAGGGATTCGTAGAGCGGACCGCGCTGGTACCGTTCCAGCTCGATTTCCAGGGCGGCGCGGCGGCTGGGCGGCTCGGCCCCCAGCAGCTGGTCGATGGTGACATTGAGCGCCCCCGCGAGGTGCTGGAGCAGGGTCAGCTTGGGTTCACGCTTGCCGTTTTCGATCAGGCTGAGCTGGCTGGGAGCGGTGCCGACGGCGGCGCTCAGGTCATCGAGCGTGAGCCTGGCTTGTTTGCGCAGATGGCGGACGCGGCGACCCAGGGCAATGACGTCCAGTTCCGGGGCGGCGGTGGACGACGGCTGGGAAACGTCCCTGTTCCAGCTTGAAGGTGACATTTCTGAAGAATACGTGAAGAACTGCATTTCTTTCCACCCTTTTTCTCTAGAAAGGGGGTTGGAAGTGCTGAAAAGTAGTTGCTACGGAAAGAAACACCGCACCGGAAAAGCCGGTGGGAACCGCAACGGCGCGGTTCCCACCTACCCCATCCGGAGCTCAATCAAGGAGACCAACGATGACTGCAGCATTTGAGCCCACCCAGCAGACGCCCGAACAGCAGGCCGCCGCCCTGGAGCTCGAGTGGGCCGCCAACCCCCGCTGGGAAGGTGTGACCCGGGACTACTCAGCCTCCGACGTCGTCCGTCTCCGGGGACGTGTCTCCGAAGAGCACACCCTGGCCCGCCGTGGTTCGGAGAAGCTGTGGAAGCAGCTCACCGAGGAGCACAAGACCGGCGGATACACCAACGCCCTCGGTGCCCTGACGGGCAACCAGGCCGTGCAGCAGGTCAAGGCAGGCCTGCGTGCCATCTACCTCTCCGGTTGGCAGGTGGCGGCCGACGCCAACAACTCCGGCCACACCTACCCGGACCAGTCGCTCTACCCGGCCAACTCCGTTCCCACGGTGGTCCGCCGCATCAACAACGCCCTGCTCCGGGCGGACCAGATCGAGTTCTCCGAGGGCATCCAGACCGTCGAGGACTGGATGGTGCCGATCGTCGCCGACGCCGAGGCCGGCTTCGGCGGCCCGCTGAACGCCTACGAACTCATGAAATCCATGATCCAGGCCGGCGCGGCCGGCGTTCACTGGGAGGACCAGCTCGCCTCGGAGAAGAAGTGCGGCCACCTCGGCGGCAAGGTGCTGATCCCCACCCAGCAGCACGTCCGCACCCTGAACGCCGCCCGCCTGGCAGCCGACGTCGCCGGCACCCCCACGGTCGTCATTGCCCGCACTGACGCCGAGGCAGCCACCCTGATCACCTCCGACGTCGACGAACGCGACCAGGAATTCATCACCGGGGAGCGCACCGCCGAGGGCTTCTACAAGGTCCGCAACGGCATCGAACCCTGCATTGCCCGCGCCAAGGCCTACGCCCCGTACTCCGACCTCATCTGGATGGAGACGGGCACCCCGGACCTGGAGCTGGCCCGCAAGTTCGCCGAATCCGTCAAGGCCGAGTTCCCGGACCAGATGCTCTCCTACAACTGCTCGCCGTCCTTCAACTGGCGCAAGCACCTGGACGATGCCACCATCGCCAAGTTCCAGCGCGAACTCGGCGCCATGGGCTTCACCTTCCAGTTCATCACCCTGGCCGGCTTCCACGCCCTGAACTACTCGATGTTCGACCTCGCCCACGGCTACGCCCGTGAAGGCATGAGCGCCTACGTCGAGCTCCAGGAAAAGGAATTCGCCTCCGAATCCCGCGGCTACACCGCCACCAAGCACCAGCGCGAAGTCGGCACCGGCTACTTCGACACCATCTCCACGGCGCTCAACCCCAACGCCTCCACCCTCGCCCTGGTCGGATCGACCGAAGAGGGCCAGTTCCACTAACGCTTACGACGGCGGCGCTTCCGTCCGGCCTTCGGACCGGCATCGCTCTGCCTGCTATTCCCCACGTCCGGCCTTGGGCTCGTAGAACTCGCCGAGGCCGGACGCAGGGCCCCTTTTACGCAGGCTGCCGCGACACCGGCTCCTCGGCCTCGTGCCTCAGTCGCCACCCTGCTGCTACCCGCCGTCGAACTTCCCTTTCGTCTTTAAGGAGACTGAGATGAACAGCTTTACTGACAGCTTTACGATCAATGGCATTACCTTGACCGCCCAGCCCATTTGCCGGCAGGACGAGGTGCTGACTCCGGACGCCCTTTCGTTCGTTGCCAAGCTGCACCGGGCCACCGCTGAGCGGCGGCAGGAGCTGCTGCAGGCACGGCGGGCACGGCGGGCCGACATTGCCGCCGGGGCGGACCCCCGCTTCCTGCGGGAGACCGAGGAGATCCGGAATGATCCGTCCTGGCGGGTGGCTCCCCCGGCACCCGGGCTGGAGGACCGCCGTGTGGAGATCACCGGCCCGGTGGACAAGAAGATGACCATCAACGCCCTGAACTCGGGCGCGAAGGTGTGGCTCGCGGACATGGAGGACGCCTCCACCCCCACCTGGCGGAACGTCATCAAGGGCCAGCTGAACCTCACCGACGCCCTGGAACGCCGGATCGACTTCACCAGCGAAGAAGGCAAGGAATACAAGCTCCGCCCTGCCGGTGACCTGCCCACCATCGTGGTCCGCCCCCGCGGCTGGCACCTGCCGGAAAAGCACATGCTCATCGACGGCCAGCCCATCGCCGGCGGCATCGTGGACTTCGGCCTGTTCTTCTTCCACAACGCCCGCCGTCTCCTGGCCCAGGGCAAGGGCCCGTACTTCTACCTGCCCAAGATCGAGAACCACCTCGAAGCCCGGCTCTGGAACGACATCTTCATCCTGGCCCAGGACCTGCTTGGCATCCCGCAGGGCACCATCCGCGCCACGGTGCTCATCGAAACCATCACCGCGGCCTTCGAAATGGAGGAAATCCTCTACGAACTGCGCGACCACGCCTCGGGCCTGAACGCCGGCCGCTGGGACTACATCTTCTCCCTGATCAAGAACTTCCGCACCCGCGGCCCCCGCTTCGTCCTCCCGGACCGCGGCCAGGTCACCATGACGCAGCCGTTCATGCGCGCCTACACCGAACAGCTGGTCAGGGCCTGCCACAAGCGCGGCGCCATGGCCATCGGCGGCATGGCCGCGGCCGTTCCCAACCGCAAGGACCCGGAAGCCAACGCCAACGCCCTCGAAAAGGTCCGTGCGGACAAGACCCGCGAGGCCAACGACGGCTTCGACGGTTCCTGGGTAGCCCACCCGGACCTGGTGCCCGTCTGCCGCGAAGTGTTCGACGGCGTCCTCGGCAACAAGCCCAACCAGCTGGACCGGCTCCGCGAGGACGTCACCCCCGATGACCGCGCCCTGATTAATGTGGCCGCCACCACCGGCACCATCACCGAACAGGGCATCCGGAACAACATCGAAGTCGGAATCCGCTACATCGAATCCTGGCTCCGCGGCAACGGCGCGGTGGCCATCCACAACCTCATGGAAGACGCCGCCACCGCCGAAATCTCCCGGTCCCAGCTCTGGCAGTGGATCTACGCCCGCGCCATCACGGACCACGGCGAGATCATCACCCACCACTGGATCGAAGAACTCCTCGACGAAGAATTCGCCCGGCTCGAACGCTTCGACGGCGACCGCTTCGAAGACGCCCGGGACATCTTCGAAGAAGTAACGCTGGCCCGTGAGTTCCCGTCCTTCCTCACCCTCCCCGCCTACGCCCGCTACCTCACCGAGGCCCGCGAAAAGGCCACCGTCGAGGAGCTCGCCGCAGCCTAGCCAGGGACCAGCACCACACACTTCCGTCCGCCGGGCCGGCACGCCCTCCGCAACAGGCCCCCCGAAATCCGGGGCGCCGGCCCGGCGACGGAGCAACCGCCACACCCCCGCTCACTTGGTGCGGGAAAACCAAGACGCCCGCTCACTTTCCCAAAGAAAGTGGGCGGGCGTTTGAGTGGCGGAACGTTCGACGGCGGACGCCCGCCTCAGCGCCCTTTCGGCACCTTCCGCACAGACAGGGTAGTGCTGACGAAGAAGGCCAGTACCGACACCAGGATGACCAGCAGTGCGGGAGTCCATGATCCCGAGCTGTCGTGGACGAAGCCCACCAGCGGCGGGGCCACTGCGGCGAGGCAGTAGCCCAGGCCCTGGACGGTGGCGGACATCCGGCCGGCGGAAGCCTGGTCGCGTGCCAGCTTGATGATGGCGATGAAGATCAGGGTAATGCCGCCGCCCTGCGCAATGCCGCCGGACGTGGACCACAGCCACCAGAGCTCAGGCAGCAAAAGCAGCCCGAGGGGAACCGCCAGCCACAACGTACCCAGGGTGACCGCCACCGCCGTCGTACTCATGTATTTGGCCGCGAAGGGCACGCCGAGGCCGCCCACGATGGCCAGGATCTGGAAGATCGAGGACGCGGCGCCCGCCTCGGACGTGGACATGGCGAGCTCGTCGTGGAGGTAGCTGGGCAACCATGCCGTGACGCCGTAGTAGGAGAACGCCTGGCCGCCGAAGCCGGCCGTGAGGCCGAAGGTGGTCCAGCCCGAACCGGCCGCCCGGGGCAGCGGCGCGTCCCCGCCGTCGTCCCCCGATACCAGGAACGCCGTCCGCGGTCCCACGGCCAGGACCCACACCACCACCGCGGCGACTGCCAGGACGGCGACGGCGGCCAGGGCCAGCCTCCACCCCGTCACGGCCGCCAGCGGGGCCATGGCCACCGAGGTCAGGAAGGACCCGATATTCAGGGCGGCGGTGTAGATTCCCATCGCTGTCCCCTGCCGGCGCGGCGCAAAATCACGGCGGATGATCAGCGGCACCGCGATGTTCCCCACGGTGATGGCCAACCCGATGACCACCGTGCCGGCCACCACCAGCACCGGGCCCCCGGCGGAGCGCACCAGCACGCCCGCCAGTACCCCCAGGATGGTCAGCGTGACCGCGAACTCGGCCCCGAATTTCCGGGCGCCCAGGGACGCCAGCGGAGCCGCGAGCGAGAAGCAGAGCACCGGAATGCTGGTGAGCAGTCCCAGCAGGACCGGCGAAAAGTGCAGTTCCGCCTGCATGGGGTCCACCAGGGGCGCGACGGCTACGAAGGGGCCGCGGAGGTTCAGCGCCAGCAGGCCGATGCAGGCCAGCAGGACCCAGCTCTTCGGGACGCGGGAGAGGACGTGGCCGCTCACAGGGGCAAAATCGGGAATGGGCGTGGATTCATCACTCCCATTGCTATCATGCCCGGCGTGACGGGAGTTTCAGGCACCCTGCCATACGATGAACGTGACCCAAGGACGTAGGACACCGCGAAGGACAGCCATGACGCACCGCCTTGCCATCCTCGACGACTACCAGGACGTGGCCCACGGCTTCGCCGACTTCGCGGCCCTGGAGGCGAAGGGTGTCACCGTGACGTCCTACCGGGAGCCCTTCACATCCCCGGATGCGCTGGTGTCGGCGCTGGCAGACACCACCATGGTCATCGCGATGCGCGAACGGACGGCCTTCCCCCGAGAGGTGTTCGAAAAACTGCCGGCGCTTGAGCTGCTGGTCACCACCGGGATGGCGAACGCCTCCATCGACCTGGCGGCAGCTGCTGAACACGGGGTGACGGTGTGCGGTACGCCGGGTTCGCCCTCCGCTGCGCCGGAACTGACCTGGGCCCTGCTGCTGGCTATCGCCCGGCACCTGCCGGCGGAGGAAAACTCGCTCCGGGCGGGTACCTGGCAGTCGACGGTGGGGGTGGAGCTCGCCGGCAAAACCCTGGGCATCGTGGGTTTGGGGAAGATCGGCCGGCGGGTGGCCGCCTACGGGCAGGCGTTCGGCATGGACGTGGTGGCCTGGAGCCAGAACCTCACGGCTGAGGACGCCGCACAGGCCGGCGCCCGGCTGGTGTCCAAGGAGGAGCTCTTCACGGCAGCCGACATCGCCACCCTCCACCTGCGGCTCTCCCCCCGGTCCGAGAACACCGTGGGCGAGGCCGAGCTGCGGCTGCTGGGCCCGGACGGCATCCTGGTGAACACCGCCCGCGGCCCGCTGGTTGACCAGGACGCGCTGGTCACGGCGCTGAACCAGGGGTGGATCCGCGGCGCCGCCCTGGACGTCTTCGACCAGGAGCCCCTTCAGGCCGGCCATCCGCTCCTGGCCGCGCCGAACACCGTGCTCTCCCCCCACCTGGGCTACGTCACCCAGGAAAGCTACCGGCTGTTTTACGGCGGCGCCCTTGAGGACATCACCGCCTGGCTCGCCGGCGCCCCCATCCGGACCCTCACCGCCTGACCTGGAAGAAACGCATGACCCACACCATCCGCAGGGCAACAACGGACGACGCCGGCCCGCTCGCCGCCCTGGCTTCCGTCACCTTTCCGCTGGCCTGCCCGCCGTCGTCGTCACCTGCCGACATCGCCGCGCACCTGGCCAACACGCTCAGCGAGGAACACTTCAAGGGATACCTCGCGGACCCGGACACCACCATCCTGGTCATCGACGCGGACGGCCGGCTCAACGGCTACAGCCTGCTGGTGGACCGGCCAGCCGCGGATCCGGATGTGGCGTCCGTCCTGACCCTGCTGCCGTCCGTGGAAATCAGCAAATGCTACGTCCACCCGGACTACCACGGACTGGGCGCCGCCGCCGAACTCATGCATGCCAGCCTGGCGGCTGCCGCAGGGACCGGCGGCGCCGGGGCATGGCTGGGTGTCAACAGCCAGAATGCCCGCGCCATCCGCTTCTATGAAAAGTCCGGCTTCCGGAGGGTGGGTACCAAATCCTTCCGGCTGGGCAGCACAGTGGAGCATGATTTCGTGCTGGAGCGCGCACTGCCGTAGCGGTCCAGGTCCTTGATTGGCAGCGCCGCTGTCAGTGCAGCCTGCTGGCGTTCGCGCCGGCGCCCACCCTTTCCACCGGGTAGGCCAGCGGCGGACGCGGTTCGTCCAGGAGTTTCAGCCCCGGCGGGAGACCGTCGATGGTGCCGGTGGATCCGGCGGCGCTGATGGTCACCCGGCTGCTGTCCAGCAGGACGTTTTCCGCCCGGAACGAGCCCACGGACTCCGGCAGGATCGGTGCCAGGTGCACCACCCCGCGGGTGAAGACGGGGTCGAACCGGAGCAGGATCCGGGCGAGCTGCACCGGCGCGGCCGCAGCCCAGGCTTGCGGTGAGCAAGCGGTGGGATACGGAACGGGGCCGGGAAATTCGCCGCGGTCAAAGCCGCAGAACAGTTCCGGCAGCCGGCCGTCAAAGTGCTCGGCAGCGTCGAGGATGCCCAAGGCCACCCGCCTGGCTTCGTCCACGAATCCGTAGCGCATCAGCCCGGTGGCCACCAGCGCGGTATCGTGTGGCCACACCGAGCCGTTGTGGTAGCTGACGGGGTTGTAGGCGCCCATGTCCGACGCCAGCGTGCGGATGCCCCAGCCCGTGAACATCTGCGGGGACATCAGGTTCTCCATGACGGACGTGGCTTTGTCCTCGTCCACCACCCCCGTCCATAGGCAATGGCCAATGTTGGAGGTCAGCGCATCAACATGCCGCTTGTCCTTGTCCAGTGCCACCGCGAAGTACCCCTTGTCCGGCAGCCAGAACCTCTTGTTGAACTCCTCCTTGAAAGCTGCCGCCTTTCCGGCCCAATGCTGTTCCAGCCCCGAATCGCCGCTCCAGTGGGCCAGCAAGGACCTGCCCAGGTAGGCGGAGTACACATAAGCCTGGACCTCGCAGAGGGCGATCGGCGCCTCCGCGATGGTCCCGTCCGCGAAGTTGATCCCGTCCCAGGAGTCCTTCCAGCCCTGGTTCACCAGGCCATGGTCGTTGGGACGAAGGTATTCCACAAAGCCGTCGCCGTCGCGGTCGCCGTACTTTTCGATCCATTCCAGGGCCCGGTCCGCGTGCGCCAGCAAGGGCTGGATCGCATCCCGGGAGAGCCCCCACCGGCTCAACTCGCCCAGGGTGGAGACGAACAGGGGGGTTGCGTCGACGGTGCCGTAATACGCGGTGCCGCCCAACGACAGGCCGGCGGTGACACCAAGCCTGACCTCGTGCGGTATGCGGCCGGGTTCCTCCTCTGAATCCGGGTCAACCTTCTTCCCCTGGATCCCGGCCAGGGTCTGCAGCGTGCCCAGCGCAAGGTTCGGGTTGACCATCAGGCTCATGTAGGAAGTCAGCAGCGAATCCCGTCCGAACAACGCCATGAACCAGGGCGCACCTGCGGCTACGGCGGCGCGGTCGGGGTGATGGGCGTCGAAGATCCGCAGGGCACCAAGATCGCTCTGGCTCCGGTTGAGCACGTTCTGGAAGCTTGCGTCCTCGACGCTGATCCGCGGGACGTTCTCTTCCCAGGCCAGATGCCGCCGCACACCTTCCCGGTGGTGCGGAAGCTGCCCTTCCTTGAAGGGCTTTTCCGGCGCCTCCCCGTTCACCAGCGGCACCACAATCACGCTGGTGGCCCATTTGCCCCGGGCAGGGACGGTGATGTGAAAACGCAACCCGTCTGTGTCCACCTCTGCACCCCGTGCCCCGATGGCGGAGCCCCGCTGCTGGCCATGCCGTGATGCCTCGATGATGAGCTTTCCATCCACCACGGTGCGCGTTGTATCGTCCGGGCCGGTGGTCCGCCCGCCCTTAACGTCGAAGAGATCGGCCTGATCCGCATCCACGAGGAGTTCGATGTCGCACTCAACAGGCTCCGCCGCGTAATTCTCCAGGCTGATGTCATCCTGCAGGCCGGGCCCGATGTGGCGGACCTGACGGACCACCAACGGGCTGTCGAACCTGCCCCCGGGCCACGCGGCACGGCCAACGAACGTGGCCTCGAACGGATGCGGCCGCTGGGCAGACAGCGGCTCCCGCATCGAGCCGTTGATGCGCAGCACCCAGCGGGAGATGATCCGGGTGTCCTGGAAGAACGCGCCGTTCGTGCCGGCGTCTGGGCTGATGTCACCGGTTCCGGCCGATATGCAAAACGAAGAACCCTCCAGGACGGTGACGGCGCCGACGTCCGACCCGGAGGCCTCGTTGTCTTCGTTCCAGGCGGTCATGAAGGACTCCCTTCTCAGGCGATTTGCTGCCGGGGAGCCGGAAGGCCGCCCGCCCCCTTAACGATTTTGGTGCACGGGCGCGGCATCCGGAACCCCTCCGGGAAATCTGCCCGCCAGCAGTTCATCAAAGAGCCTCAGGTGCTGCGCCACCATCCGTTGGGCATTGAACCTCTCCTCCACTGATGCCCGGCACCGTTCCCTGCTCAAGCCGGCTGCTGCCTCAACGAATCCGGGCAAATCCTCTGTCTGCCCCAGGAAGCCCGTCCGGCCATGCTCCACGATCTCGGGCGCTGAACCGACGCGCGTCCCGACGACGGGAGTGCCCGTGGCCAGCGCCTCGATCATCACCAGGCCGAACGGTTCGGACCACTGGATGGGGTTGAGGAAGGCCGTGGCCTCGCCCATCAGGCGGTACTTGGCGGCATCGTCCACTTCCCCCACGAAATCCTCGTTTGGGCCCAGCATGGGCTCGATGACCTCCCGGAAGTAGCGGACCTCGTCCTTCTCCCGCATCTTGACCGCTATCTTCAGGTGCATGCCCACCCTGCGGGCGATCGTGATGGCCTCAAGCAGCCCCTTGTCATGGCATGCGCGCCCCACGAAGCACAGGTAACCGCCGCGGCCGCTTCCCACCGGGACAGTGGAAACGTCCATGCCGTGATGGATCACCTGGGTGACGGGAACCTCGGGAGCGTGTGAAGCCTGGTCGCGGGAGATCGCCACGATTGCCACATCCGGCGCCATGGCCCGGTACAGGTCCTCTGCCTGCTTGTGGAGCGGGCCGTGGATGGTGGTGACCACCGGAACCTTGGCCGGACGGTGGGCGTAGAGCGGGCCGGCCAGCGTATGGTCGTGGATGATATCCACGTCCTGCAGCCCCTTGTAGGCCCGGATCACGTGGCTGAGTTCGGACATGGTTGAGCCAAGCTCGTCCCGGGACGCCGGCCGCATGCCCGGCACCAGCGGCACGGGGCATGTGCTTTCGGAAGGGGCGGCGAGCAGGACCTCGTGTCCGGCGGCCGCGAAGCCACGCGCCAGGGTGTCCACCACCCTTTCGATGCCGCCGTAAGTCAACGGAGGGATGGGAATCCAGGGTCCCGCAATCAGTCCAATTCGCATGTCTGGCCTCCAAGGAAGGGGCCCGAGCTCCCCAGCCGCCAGGCGCATCAACCCGCGGGACCGTTGGGGTCCCGTGGTGTTCTCATTTTGTTTGGCGTCTGCTTCACCTAACTCCGACTATTGCCCAGGATTGCCCCGGCCACAAGAGCGGATGTGTGCCATCTCATAAGGTGCCGGCGGAATGGCCGCAGGCGCGGCCCGGTTGTGCAAGGCATGAAGATTGAGATCTGGTCTGACGTTGCCTGCCCATGGTGTTTCATCGGGAAGCGCCGGTTCGAGGCGGCCCTGGCAGCATTCCCGCACCGTGACGCCGTTGAGGTGGTGTGGCGGAGCTACCAGCTGGATCCCACCCTGCCGGAACACTACGACGGGACAGAGCTGGAGTACCTGAGCAGCCGCAAGGGCATGCCGTCACGGCAGGTCGCGCAGATGTTTGAGCACGTGGCGGAGCAGGCAAAAGGCGAAGGCCTGGACTACCGCTTCGACAAAGTGGTGGTGGCCAACAGCTTCACCGCGCACCGCCTGATCCACCTTGCAGCGGCGCACGGCCGGCAGGATGCGGCCAAGGAGCGCCTCCTGAGCGACCACTTCGAGCACGGCAAGGACATCGGCAGCCGGGACTACCTGTCCTCCCTCGGCAACGATCTTGGCCTGCCGTCCGATGAGGTGGAGGAGCTCTTCACCACGGACAAGTACACGGACGAGGTCCGGTTCGACGTCCAGGAGGCACAGGGCCTGGGCATCAGCGGCGTGCCGTTCTTCGTGATCGACCGCAAGTTCGGGCTGTCCGGAGCCCAGCCGGCGGAGACGTTCACCGCCGCCCTCACCCAGGCCTGGCAGGCTGCCAACCCGCTGGTCCTGGTCAACTCCTCCGACGGCGGCGCCTGCGGCCCCGACGGCTGCGCGGTGTAGCGCCTTTTACTGACACATCGCGGTAAAGTGTCTACATGCCCAGGATTTCAGCGGCCAGCAATGCCGAACAACGCGCGGACACCCAGCGGCGCATCCTCACCGCTTTTGGCGAACTCCTCTTCACCCATGGCCTCCCGGGGTTGACCATGACAGACGTGGCCAGGCATGCCGGGGTGGGCCGCACGGCCGTCTACAACTACTACGCAGACATCGAAGAACTCCTGATCTCCTACGCCCTGGATGAGACCGAGAAGTTCCTTTCCGACCTGCGTGAATCGCTGGCCCGGCTGGAGAACCCCGTGGAACGGCTGGCCCTGTACGTCCGCGCCCAGGTGGTTGACCTCAGCCGCCGCCACCTCCCGCCCGGACCTGCCATGGGGGCGGTGCTGTCGCCGTCGTCCTTTGCCAAGCTCTCGGACCATGTAGGCGAGCTAAGCGTCCTGTTGCAGGACATCCTGCGCGACGGCATGGAGCAGGGGTACCTGCCGGTGGCGGACGTGGGCCAGCAGTCCCAGCTGATCCTGGGGACCCTGTCCTCCAGTGCGGCCAGGGGCAGCGACGAGCCGGCCGAGCTGGAAGCCCGCGTGGCCAGGACGGTGCGCTTCATCCAGTTGGGTGCGGGTGCGCGGTTCGACGACGACGGGCGGCCCATCCGGGTGGCGCAGCTTCCGCCAGCGGCGCAGCTTCCGGCAGTGGCGCAGCTTCCCGCAGTGGCCGGCTAAGGACCGGCTGGCTGGAGGTCAGGCCGCGGGGGTGACAGGCAGTCTGTTGGTGTCCGCTATGCGCCGGCTTTCCCGGGGGCAGCTGAGCTTTCCCGGCGTCTGGTCCACCAGATCCGGCGGGACCAGTGCCTTGTAGTCCTGCGCCAGGATCACGTCCACGCTGGCGTCGGTCCTGCCGTCCTGGAAGTAGTCCGACCCCGGCACGTTGCGCTGCACGGTGAATGCCGCCGACTGTCCGCCCGCACCTGACACCACGGCCGCCACACCCCGGTAGCCGGCGTTGGTATTCGAGACGTTCCCCACCACGAACTTCCGCGCCAGGAACTCGTCCGCCACCGAGCGCGCCAGCCCGGCCCTGGTGGTGGAGTTGTAGACGTTGAGGTTGATCTTGTCGTTGGGTACGTAGTCGAACATGGAGGCCGGGCAGGAGGAAACCGGTGCCGGGGCGGGCTCGGCGGCGGGGATCTTCAACCGGCCGTTGATGATGGCCATGGCAATGATGATGCCTGCGGCGATCAGGCCTGCCAGGAGGACCAGCACCACCCCGTGCAGCACGCGGCGGCGGACCCGGGCGGTCTCATCGGCATCCGCGGCCGCTTCCATGGCGGCGCGCAGCTCAGGGCCGGAAACAACATGGTGGCCATGAAGGACACTCGGGTCCTTCGGCCGCCCCCTAGCCATCGAGCACCAGGACCCGGGCGTGGATCGCGGTGCGCTGGTGCAGGGCGGTCCGGACCGCGCGGTGCAGGCCGTCCTCGAGGTAGAGGGTCCCCTTGTACTGCACTACGTGCGGGAACAGGTCGCCGAAAAATGTGGAATCCTCCGCCAGCAGCGCTTCCAGGTCAAGGGTGCGCTTGGTGGTGACCAGTTCGTCCAGCCGGACCGGTCGCGGCGGCAGCGACGCCCACTGCTTGGGGGTGCTGTAACCATGGTCGGGGTAAGGGCGGCCCTCGCCCACAGCTTTGAATATCACCATGCCACAGTAGGCACCGCGCTGCCCCAGCGAAAGTGGCAGGGCGGACCGGCGCCAGGTTGTAGCCAAACAGTGACCATATGCCATGCGCCCCGGCCGTAGGGCGGACACACAGCGGCAGCGCCTGCCGTGCTGACAGAATGGAACCATGACAGTATCCGAGTCCCCTGCCGCGCCCGTGCCCGGAATCCGCCAGCCGTCCGCGCCGCCGCTGGCGCTCCTGCTTGACGTGGACGGCCCCGTGGCCAGCCCGCTGACGCGGGACGTCAAACCGGACATCATCCTGGACCTGGTGGCGCTGGCCGCAGCCGGCATCCCCGTCATTTTCAACACCGGCCGTTCCGACGCCTTCATCCGCGAGCAGGTCATGGAACCGATGATCGCCGCCGGCATTCCAGCCGGAACTGTCATCCATGCCGTCTGCGAAAAGGGTGCGGTCTGGTTCAGCTACACCTCTGCCGGCCCCGGCCCCATCCACGTGGACCGGGAGCTTGCCGTTCCGGCGGCGTACGGCGACGACATCCGCCGGCTGGTGGCGGAGGACTATGCAGCCCACATGTTCTTCGACGAAACCAAGCGCGCCATGGTGTCCGTGGAGCAGCACATCGATGTGCCCAGCGCGGACTACCTGGCCGAGCAGAAGCTCTTCGACGCCGAGGCCATGGCGCTCATGGGGCGCCACGGGCTGGGCGTTGTCCGCCTGGACCACCACGCACCGAACTCCGACGACGAGGTGGACTACCGCGTGGACCCCACCATCATTTCCACGGACATCGAGTCGGTGCGGCTGGGGAAGGATCTTGGCGCCAGCCGGGCGGTGGAGCTGCTGGCGGCCCAGGGCATCACGCCGCAGGCGTGGCGGACGGTGGGCGATTCCCGCACCGACTACGCCATGGCGGACTGGCTGCACCATAACGACCACCCGGTGAAGCACGTGGATGTGCGGCCGGCGGACGGTGTGCCGGCCAAGCCCTATCCGGTGCTGACCGCAGCGGACCTCGGGCTGGAGGAAACAGTGATCCACGACGACGCCGGCGGGGCCTTCCTGCGCAGCTGGCGTGAGGCGCTGGACGCCTGAGCCCCTGCCGGGCCGCCGTCGAAACGTCGCCAAGGGGCTTCAACCGGGCCCCGAAACCTTCCGTTACTCCAGCAGGACTATCATGCAGTTAAGAATGCCCACTTCCACCAGCTCGGAGACAACCATTACAGAAGCACCGGTCCAGGACGAGGTCTACTACGGCGGCCAGGCGTCCGTGGAGGAACAATTTCACGCCGAGATCACGTCTCCGGCGGCAGAGCAGCGGCTCAGGCACCGCCCCGATGTCATCCGGCACAAGGGCCGTTTTGCCCTGATCAATGACACCAGGACTCCGTACCAGGCCATGGTGGAGGACCTGCTGTTCCTCCGCAATGTCCTGGCGAACGCGGGCCTCAACTATCTGCTGGTCCGTGGCAACAACGACCGCCCTGTCCTGGCCCTGGACTGGAAGGACCGGAAGAAGCTCCGGGCCGCCCTGGTGGAGGCGTGCCGGGACGAGCCCTTCTATTCCATGACCGTGGACGCCAAGAAGAAGACGTCTGTCCTGGTGGCCGACGGGGAGCTCTCGCCCAACCGGCAGGGCCGCATCTTCCGCCTGTACCGGCCCCGGGTGGAGCCGGTGGGCGGCTTCGAGTTCGGCGCCTCTGCCGGGGTGCAGATCGAACTCTGGTCCTTCGAGGGCGAGGAACTCATCCTTCCCATCGAAAACTCGCTGACCCGCAGGACCCTGCTGCGCCAGGACGCCGTCCGCGGCACCGTGGAACGCTACGGCCACACCTGGCCCACCATCGAGAACATGTTCGCCGACCACGCAAGCGACATCAGCTTCGACATCGACCTCGTCTTCTCCTGGGTGGACGGAAGCTCCCCGGAATACATTGCTGCCCGCCGCGCGCAGCAGCAGGGCGTCGTCCTGGGCGAAGGTGACGACCACGAGGCCCGGTTCCGGCAGATCAATGAACTCAAGTACGCGCTGCGGTCCGTGTACATGTTCGCGCCGTGGATCCGCCGCATCTTCATCGCCACCGACTCCCCCGCGCCTGCCTGGCTGGCAGAGCACCCGTCGGTCACCATTGTCCGCAGCGAGGAGTTCTTCGCGGACCCCTCCGTGCTGCCCACCCACAACTCCCAGGCCGTGGAGTGCCAGCTGCACCACATCGAAGGGTTGTCCGAGCACTTCCTCTACTCCAATGACGACATGTTCTTTGGCCGCCCCGTGGGCCCTGACATGTTCTTCACGCCCGGCGGCATCACCAAGTTCATCGAGGCGGAAACCAGGATCGGCCTGGGTGAGAACGCCGCTGAGCGCAGCGGGTTTGAGAATGCCGCCAGGGTGAACCGCAAGCTCCTGTGGAACCGGTTCGGCCGGATTACCACCCGCCACCTGGAGCACACCGCCGCGCCGCTGCGGCGCAGCGTGGTGGCCCAGATGGAGGAGGAGTTCCCCGCGGAGTTCAGCAAGACGGCAGCCAGCCGCTTCCGCGCTGCGGACAACATCTCCGTGACCAACTCGTTCTACCACTACTACGCACTGCTCACCGGCCGGGCCGTTACACAGACAGCCGCCAAGGTCCGCTACGTTGACACCACCATGCGCTCAGGGCTGAAATACCTGCCCAAGCTGCTGGCCAAGCGGAACATGGACTTCTTCTGCCTGAACGACGGGAGCTTCCCGGAGATCAGCGCGGACGAGCGCGCCGAAGTGGTCACGGACTTCCTGGAAAGGTACTTCCCCATCAAGGCGCCCTGGGAGAAGTAGCCCGGTCCAGGCTGTAGTCACCGCCTGGTGGACGCTCCGAGCTTGGCGTTGCCGCGCTGCTTGGTGGTCTCCGGGATCCGGATCCCCGCAGCCTCCAGCCGCCGGGCCGTTTCCTCGGGTGACACGTACTCGCCCACCGTTGGTGAAGCGCCCAGCGGGACCACGGAGTGCACGATGGTGTGCTCGTAGACGTGCACCAGGTTGAAGGCCTGGCCGCCGTCCTGCCCGCGCGTGCCTCCTACCGGGACGTTCAGGTCCTGGGTGTAGCAGGAGGCGGAAGCGACCGAGACGGGGACGCCGGCGAAGCTGGCCGTAGTGGAGTAGTGCAGGTGGCCGGCCAGGATGGTGCGGACGTCCGAGTTGCGGACCACTGCCTCCAGCGAGGCCTGGTCGCGCAGTTCCACAAGCACGGAAAGGTCAAGCACGGACGGGACCGGAGGGTGGTGGAGGGCCAGGATGGTGCCGTCCGGGGCAGGGGTTTCCAGCTGCCGGGCCAGCCAGTCCAGCTGGGCGCCGCTCAGTTCGCCGTGGTGGAAGCCCGGCACAGTGGTGTCCAGCGTGATGACGCGCAGCCCATTGATGAAGTAGCTGTGGTCCACCGGCTCGTCGCTGCCGGGCTGGTCGAGCAGGCCCTTGCGGAAGTTGGCCCGGTCATCGTGGTTTCCCATGGCCCAGATGACCTGGGCGCCGAGCTCCTTGCAGGCAGGGTCCACAATGGCCCGCAGTTTCACGTAGGCCCGGGGATCGCCTTTGTCAGCGAGGTCGCCGGTGAAGATGACGGCTTCCGGCCTTGCGCCGGATGCTTTGACTTCGTCGAAGAGCTGGATGAGCCTGGCTTCGCTGTCGACAGTTCCGTAGAGGGGGTCTGGACCTCCCAACAGGTGGGGATCGCTCAGGTGGAGTAGGAAGTGGCGTGGCCGGGGGTGTTCGGCCTCGATGTGCTCCATTGCTACCTCTATGGTCGGTGGGAAGCCGTTCTTCCCTTGTACCCTTCAGTAATATTTATCCAATCAGACATTTGGCAAACTTGGGGTAAATCGCCGGAGCTGATGTGGAAAAAGTTGGAAGAACTGCGCTTTTGCAGACCCGGTTCGGCCAGACCGCGTTTATCCGAGCTCCTGCTCGACCGCGTCGATGACCTCGGCCGAGTCCGGTTCAACGGTGGGGGCAAAGCGGGCCACCACCTCGCCGTCGCGGTTAACCAGGAACTTCTCGAAATTCCACTTCACCAGCCCCGGCAGCAGCCCCGTTTTGAACTTGGTGAGCTCGGTGTAGAGCGGGTGCTGATTCCTGCCCCGGACATCGGCCTTGGCGGTGAGCGGGAACGTGACCCCGAAATTGCGTTCGCAGAACTCCGCGATGTCGCGGTCGGTTCCGGGCTCCTGCCCTGCGAACTGGTTGCACGGAACGCCCAGGACCTCGAATCCGCGGTCCCGGAACTTCTCGTAAAGGGCCTCCAGTCCGGCGTACTGGGGGGTGAAGCCGCAGTTGGAGGCCACGTTGACCACCAACACCACTTTTCCCTTGAACTGGCTGAAGTCCGTCCGGGTGCCGTCGTTGAGGACCAGCGGGATGGGATACAGCGGCGCATGCCGTCGGGTCTGCGGAA
Source organism: Pseudarthrobacter sp. Pseusp20 (assembly GCF_059492155.1). Lineage (NCBI taxonomy): Bacteria > Bacillati > Actinomycetota > Actinomycetes > Micrococcales > Micrococcaceae > Pseudarthrobacter > Pseudarthrobacter sp. Pseusp20. The sequence continues at coordinate 811,922 of NZ_CP168521.1, read as the reverse complement.
GGTTGCTCATATGGACAGTTCGTTGCCGAGGTCCCACCGTACGGGTCCAAAGTGAAGATTTCCTAGGCCGGCGGGGTGGTGGCCGTCGCGCTTGGCGTCATGGTTGACGAGGTGGCTGCCGTGGGCTCGGGTTCTGCCGGCGGAAGCGCCAGGGTTGGGGTTGGCGTGGGGCTCGGGGTCGGGGTCGGGGTTGGAGTCGGAGTCGGGGTTGGAGTCGGGGTCGGGGTCGGGGTCGGTTCGAGGGTTGTCTGCGCCGGGGTTGGCGTAGCGGCCGCTGGAGCGGTGGGCGATGGTTCAGTCGGCGTCGGAGTTGGACCAGGGTCAGTCGGCGACGGCGACGGCGTCGGGCTGGGTGAGGCCGTTGAAGTTGCCGGGTCAGTCGGCGACGGCGTCGGGCCGGGCGAGGCAGTTGGATCACTCGGCGAGGCCGTCGGAGTTGCCGGGTCCGACGGGCTGGGCGAGGCCGTCGGAGTTGCCGGGTCGGTCGGTGACGGCGACGGGCCGGGCACGGGGTCCGTGGGCGACGGCGACGCGGCACTCCCCGAAGGTTCAGCGGGTGGCGGGGCCGTCGTCGTCAATTGCGCGTCAGGGGGCGCAAGCACTACACCCGTCGCCTCCGAGGGCGCAGGTGCCGGTGCAAGCGGCAGGAGTGGCGGGAAGGGTGAAACCTGCAGCCCGGCAGCGGGGATTTCTCCGCCCGGATCCACCCGGAGGGGGATGGTCCAGCTGATCCTGCCGGCAGACAGCCCCTGGCCGGGCGCGTAGGAGACCATGTCGGCAGGAAGGGCCCAGTTCAAAGTGCGGAGCTGCAGGAAGCTCCATCTGAGGGGGTTTGTATACCGCCCGTTCAGGATGGCCTCGAAATGCAGGTGGCAGCCCGTGGACCATCCGGTGGTACCAACGCGCGCGATGACTTGGCCTGCCTGCACTGTATCGCCCGTATGGACGCCGATGGACTCAAGGTGGTTGTAGGTGGTGATGAGGCCGTCGCCATGATCGATCTCCACACGGTTGCCGCCGCCCCAGGGATGCCATCCGGCCGCGCGTACAACACCGGCGTCGGCTGCGTGGACGGGCATGCCGCAGGCCGCTGCATAATCCTGGCCCAGGTGGAAATCACCAGCAGTCCCGCTGATCGGGCTGACCCGGAAGCCGAACGGCGAACTCGGCTCGAGGAGCTGAAGCGGGGCCATCAAAAAGCCGGCTCCGGGCCTGCCCGTGCCCGCCGGCCCTACTGTCAGGGCCGCCGGGGCATCTGCGCCCGTACTTCCTATCGCCGTATGTGGGAAAGCCAGGGTGACCATAGGACTGGACAGGATGGCCGGCGGAAGGGCGCCGGCGCCGACTTGGTCCGACGCCGGCGGACCGGGTTCCCTTTGCGCTTCCTCGATGCTGTTCCCGCCGGATGTTCCGCCGGGGACTGCAGCACCCTCGGTCCCGGTGCCCGCAACTGATCCCGTCCACTGCACGGGCCCTGCCGGGCCGGCAGAAAGGTTGACGGCATAAACGGACGCCGCCAGCACCCCCGCCGCGGCGACGGCGCGTGCAACGGGGGGAAAGCTACGCTGGGCCGGCTTTCTGGTGCCGGGCGCTGGATTCTTGCCCAAGTGACTGACTCCACGTCGTGGCCTGCCGCCCGTTGTCTCGACGGTATGTCCCATGGGACCACAGCACCGCAGGGGTGGAAACCCCATGGGTGCACATTGCGGGTTTTTTGCGGGCGTTAGGGGGTTGGGAGTTTCCGCTGCTCAGGAGGCTGGTCGCGGTGCCCCTGCAGAAATGGGCAACAATGTCTCATGCGCAATGTCCTTCGTACATGGCAGGACGAAATCAAGAAGACCTTTTCAGGGAAGGCTGATGCACCACCGGACTGGTCGCTGCGGCTGGCGGAAGGCGACGACGCCGGCTACCACCTGCCCGGCTCGGCCGTCTGGGCAGTTCATGGCTCCATGACGCCGATCGTTGGCGGGATCCGGACGCTGCTCATGCAGTCGCTGCACCCCGGTGCCCTGGCGGGAGTGCACGAACACTCCAACTTCCGGGAAGACCCCTTGCGCCGGCTGGCCAACACCATCCGGTGGATCTTCACGGTGACATACGGCTCAACGGCGGCCGCCGAGGAGGCAACACGGCGTGTCCGCCGGCTCCATGAGCCGGTCCAGGGCACCTACAAGGACAACGACGGCGGCACACGCACCTACAGTGCCAACGACTCCGGGCTGGCCGGCTGGATCCATATCGCCTTCACGGATGGCTTCCTGGCAGCCCATAAGATCTGGGGCGGACCCATTCCTGGCGGCCCGGACGCCTACGTCCGGGAGTGGGCCCAGGCCGGGCGGCTGATGGGAGTGGACAACCCGCCGCTGACCGAGGCGGAGATGCGCGGCCAGCTGGACCAGTGGTACACGCAGGGCGTCCTGCGCGCGGACGACAGGGTGAAGGAAACGGTTCAGTTCATCCGCAACGCTCCGCTGCATCCCCTGCTAAAGCCCGGTTACCGGATCCTGTTTGCGGCCGCCGTCTACAGCTTGGAACCCCGGTACCGCCAGATGCTCGGGCTTTCCGTTCCACGGCTGGGCCCCTTCCCCCTGCCCGTGAGGCTGGGCACAAAGGTGGTGCTCGGCGTCGTCCATCTTGCCCTGGGCGGGCTTCGCCGGCGGATGGGTCCCAGCGAACTGGCTGCGAGGCAGCGCCTGAGGCGGCTGGGCGAGCCTTTGGCGGACATGGCCTAGGGGGGGTCCACGACCAGGAGCCCATGACGGAGGAAACGCAAGAACCCGGCCCCGGAATCACCGGGGCCGGGTTCTTAACCGGCGGAGAATGGGGGATTTGAACCCCCGAGGGCGTTAACCCAACACGCGTTCCAGGCGTGCGCCATAGGCCGCTAGGCGAATTCTCCAACTGCTTCTGAATCAAAAGCAGGTATTAGATTACCTGAACTTTTCCGCATCGCCCAATTGGGCTGTTCGGAGCAGGATTTCCGCGCTCCCCTGCCCGTGCCCGGAGACGCCTGCGCATCGCCCTTAAGCTGGAAATGGACGCCCCCAACGCGCCCATTCCCCGATGCACCGTTGAGCTGCCGGGTCCGTCCCGTTCAGCCAGGCCACGCAGCTCACAACCTTGAGATTGCCCCAATCGGTGTACATACCAATGATCGCGGCTGCCGGTGGGATAAGCAATGAAGACCGCCGTCTGAATAGCTTCCGGCACTGTGTTGTTCCCCAGAAGCGGGCTCCGGGAAGCAGGCGACGGCCGATTCGAGTCGAGCCGGATGTTCGGGTAAAGTAGCTCGCGGCCCCTCATGTGGCGTCATCCTGTTGAACTCCCCCAGGACCGGAAGGTAGCAAGGGTAGACGGGCTCTGGCGGGTGCATGGGGGGTCTTTACTATTCCCCCACAGGGCGGCATGATGTCGGCCCGGATTGGTAGGGTTTTCTCTGTGACAGTTACTACCGCCCTGTACCGCAGATACCGTCCCGACTCGTTCGCTGACGTTATCGGGCAGGAGCATGTCACCGAGCCGTTGATGACGGCTTTGCGGAAAAACCGGGTCAACCACGCCTACCTCTTTTCCGGCCCCAGGGGCTGCGGCAAGACCACGTCCGCCCGCATCCTGGCACGCTGCCTCAACTGCGCCCAGGGCCCTACGGACACCCCCTGCGGAACCTGCCCCAGCTGCGTTGAGCTGGCCCGCGGCGGTTCCGGTTCCCTTGACGTCATCGAGATTGACGCGGCGAGCCACGGCGGTGTTGACGACGCGCGGGACCTCCGCGAGCGCGCCACCTACGCCCCGGTGCGGGACCGCTACAAGATCTTCATCATCGACGAAGCCCACATGGTCACCTCCGCCGGGTTCAACGCCCTGCTGAAGATCGTCGAAGAGCCGCCGGAACACATCAAGTTCATCTTTGCCACCACAGAGCCGGACAAGGTCATCGGAACCATCCGCTCCCGGACCCACCACTACCCCTTCCGGTTGGTGCCGCCCGAGCCGCTGATGGCTTACCTTGAGCTCCTGTGCCGCCAGGAAAACGTTCCCGTCGCCCCCGGCGTCCTGTCACTGGTCATCCGCGCCGGCGGCGGCTCCGTCCGTGATTCGCTCTCCGTCCTGGACCAGCTCATGGCAGGCGCCGGACCCAATGGACTGGACTATGAGCTCGCCGTTGCACTGCTGGGCTACACCCATGCCTCGCTGCTGGACGACGTCGTGGAGGCCGTGGCCGCCTCCGACGCCGCCACAGTCTTCCGCGCCGTGGACCGGGTCATCCAGACCGGGCACGATCCCCGCCGGTTCGTGGAGGACCTGCTGGAGCGCTTCCGGGACCTGATCATTGTCCAGGCCATGCCCGAAAGTGCGCACGCCATCCTTAGGGGAATGCCCGCGGACCAGATCGCCCGCCTGCAGAACCAGGCCCACAACCTTGGCGCCGCCGAACTCTCGCGGGCCGCGGATGTCACCAACACGGCCCTGACCGAAATGACCGGAGCCACGTCCCCGCGGCTGCACCTTGAACTGCTGTGTGCCCGGATCCTGCTGCCCAGCTCGGAACAGAATGAGCGCGGCATGGCGGCCCGCATTGACCGGGTGGAGCGGCGGCTCAACTACACAGGGAACGACGTCACCGCTCCGGCGGCCCAGGCTGCTCCCGCAACGGCAGTGCCGGCAGCCGCAACTTCCGCCGCCACCCCGGGCACCTCCTCGCCCGAGCCCCTGCACCCAGCGGTGGCGGCCGGCCCTTCCGTTCAGGCGGCACCACAGTCACAGGCCCAAGCCGTCCCCACGCCATCCGAACCCACCCGGCCCGGCGCTGCCGAGTCCATTCCGGCCCAGGCCGCGCCCGCCCGGCCTGGCACTGACGCGCCCCGGAGCCCGCTGACACCGCCGCGGGTAAGCACCAATGACTGGCCTGTCGAGGACCCGGCGCGCCTCGGGACACCGGAGCGCCCCGCCGCCGCACGCACCGGCCAGGCAGCGCCCCAAAGTAACGCAGCGCCCCAAAGCAATGCCGTGCCGTCCAGCAGCGCAGCACCGCAAGCCAATGCCGCGCCGCCAAGCAACGCAGCAACGCCCTCCCCGGAGGACCGGCAGGCTTCCGCCCAGGCAGCGGTGCCGCCGCCGCACCAGGAGGCGCCCGCCAGGCCCGCCCCTGCGGCTCCCGCGGCCATGGGTGACGTGGAGGTCCTCCGCAGAGCGTGGCCGGATGTCCTGCAGGTACTGTCCAAAATCAAGCGCAGCACCTGGGCCCTCGTTGAGCCCAACGCGCAGGTCAGCGCCTTCGACGGCAGTGTTGTGACCTTGTCCTTCACCACGCCGGGACTCGCGGGCGCCTTTGGGAGGGCGGACCACTCGGACAACCTGCGCCAGGCCATCCACAAGACCGTCGGCATCGACTGCCAGATCAACGCGGTTTCCGGCGGCACCAGCCAAACGAGCTCTGAGCCAAACCCAAAAGTGCCGTCCAGCCCGGTGGTTCCGGCCACTTCAGCTGACGTTGCCTGGGGGCTTGCTCCTGCCCCCGCGCAGCCTGTCCCGCCGGCGCAGGCTCCCACAGCCGCCCCACCCGCGGCTCCGGCGGGCGGAAGCCCTGAGAGCCCCGCCGCTGCCCGGAACCCGGTGCCTGCCCAGGGTCCCGCTGTTGGCAGAAGCTCCGGGAGCACAGCTGTTGCCGCAAGCCCGGAAGCCGTACCGGAGGGGACTCCCGCTGTGGCCGGCTCTCCAGGCGCAGGTCCGGTGACCGACGCCGGCGTGCGCGGCCACGGGGACGCACAGCCCTCCCGTCCCGGCGCCCAGGGCCCGGGCACAGCAGCCGGCGCCTCAGGCCCGGACGCCGGCCAATCCCCATACCCGTCGGCAGGTGGCGACTACTCCTACTCCGACGACGACTGGGGCCCGCCGCGGGATGAGGACGCTCCCCCGCTGGATGAGGAACCCCCGATGGACTGGGTGCCCGCCACGCCGTCCGGCAACCGGGCAACGCCACCACCCCCCGAGGTGGGCGGCAGCCAGGAACCGTCAGGCTCCCGCGGTGACGCCGCTGCGCGCCCCCGGGAGGCAGCAACCAGTGGTTCCACCCCGGGCACCGTTGCCCAGCCCGGCAGCACAGATGCGGGTCCGGCCCACGATCCCTGGACGCGGGCTGTGGAACAGGCCCCCGGCGTCTGGGTTGTCGGAGACAAGAGCAACGTGGGTGCCAACCCCGCACCCGGCTCTGTACCCGATAACATCGGAACACAGGCCGACGTTCCGCATTACGCCCCTGCAACAGCCCAGGTACCGCCCTCCATCCCCGTTTCACCCGCGGCCGCGGCCCCTGCCCCTGTCGCAGCAGCGGGATGGGGTTCGGGCACGAGTACGGGTTCCATCGCAGGTTCCGCCCCGGGGGCAGTCTCCGGCCCCGGTCGCGGCGCGCCCGCCGCGGGATCCTACCCGGCGCAGTCCCCCGCCTCCGCTCCCGCGCCGGAATTCGCCATGGCCTCGGCGGCAGCCGCCCCGGTGGCCAAGGCAGCGGTTGCGCCCTCCCGTCCCCAGCCGGCGGCGGCTGCACCCGTGGCCGGACGGACTGAAACGCGGCAAAGCCTCTACCAGCGGCTGTCCAACAGCCCAGAGGCTGAGGCAGGACGGGCGAAGGCACCGGCCAGGGCCGCGTCCGCACCCAGCGCCTATGTCCAGGACGTGCCCAGCGCCGACGATGAAACCATCGAGGAGTCCGGCGTCTTCGGCCGGGCTGCCGTGGAACGCATCCTGGGCGGAAAATTGATCGAGGAGCGGTCGCTGGACGGAAGCCCGGTCACGCCACGCTATTGACGGCCGGCAAGGTCGACCGCCGGCGGGCAGCCCCGCAGCCATGACCAACTGAGTGTTCCACCCGCCATCCACACCAAACTAAAGAGGGAAACGTGTACGAAGGTGCTGTCCAGGAGCTGATCGACGAGCTCGGACGCCTTCCGGGGGTGGGCCCCAAGTCCGCACAGCGGCTGGCGTTCCACATCCTTGAAGCCGACCCCCAGGATATGAAGCGGCTGGTGGAAGCAATCACCACCGTCAAGGAGCGGGTCAAGTTTTGTACGGTCTGTGGCAATGTCACGGAGCAGGAACTGTGCAACATCTGCCGCGACCCGCGCCGTGATCCCGCGATCATCTGCGTGGTGGAGGAATCCAAGGATGTCCTGGCCGTGGAGCGCACCCGTTCGTTCCGCGGCAGGTACCACGTGCTGGGCGGTGCCATCAATCCCATCGCCGGCGTGGGACCGGAACAGCTGCGGATCCGCGAGCTGCTCACACGGTTGAACGACGGCGAAATCCAGGAAGTGATTATCGCCACCGATCCCAACCTTGAGGGCGAGGCAACGGCTACTTACCTGGCCCGCATGCTTAAGACGATCGGCATAGCCGTCACCCGTCTTGCCTCCGGCCTGCCCGTGGGCGGTGACTTGGAGTATGCGGACGAAGTCACCCTGGGCCGCGCCTTCGAGGGCCGGCGCAACGCCCTGGGCTGAGCGCAGGCGCCCGGTTTTTCCGAAGCACGCCCTTCAGGCCGGATCACCCGGTGCCCCGTCGCGGCGCCGCGCTGCGCGGTAACCTCCCGCCACGACGGCGGCGGCTATCGCCGCCTGGCCAAGGAGCCCCATCCCGGGCATGGGCGCCCGGGGCTCGTCCCGGCTGCGCGGTTGCCCCTGCACGCATGGCACCTGCATCCCGTCCGCAGCTTCCTGAATCGCTGCGGGCACCCATCCCAGGACCTGGCCGGCGCGGTCTACCTCCGCCCCAGCCATCAGGAACAGGACGGGCGGGCTCAGCGCCGGGAGCCACATCAGACGCTCGGTGTGGTAAACCTCGCTGATGCCGGCCTCGATCTCGGAGCATCGGAAGGCCACGTGGGTTCCGTCGCGCGCCCGTTCGACATTCAGCGCCACCGTGACACGTTCCTCCGCCCGGACCAGGGGCAACAATCCGATGGCTGCGGCCGGGGCCCCTGCCACAAAGGCCAAGGCCAGCAACCCGCCGGCGGCATTCGCCAGGCGCGGACGTCCAGCCCATGCGGAGAGCCCAGCGCCCATGGCACCAAACACCCCGCACTCCACCAGGACGACGCCCGCAGAAACGGCCGCCACTGCCCCCGAAGCGCCCGCGATCCAGGCCTGCACCAGCAGTACACCAAGAACAACAGCTGCCAACACCAGTCCCCGCAAAGCCGTGGCCAGCAGTACCGCCAACAGGGCAAAACCTCCGGTACGCCCCCTCACGCCGCGGAACCTGCCCTCCGCTCGCACGCCCCAGGCAACAGCGGGCAAAGTGGCGGTCGCCGGCATCAGGGCTGACGCCAGCGAGTAGACCAGCAGGGGAAAGACCTCCCGACCGGCCCCGCCGCCCAGGGGCGCAAGCAGGACCACGGAGCCGGCAGCAGCCCACGTGCACAGGACCGCGGCCGCCACCGTAAACCAGAACCGGATGGTTGTCAGGCTGACCAGCCAGTCGGCCAGTCCCTTGACCAGGCTTGTCCTTGCGAAGCCCGGGCGTAGAGACCCGGAACGGCCGGTATCCAGGCCCTCGTTGGCGCTTTCCCCGCCGCGCTTATCCGCGTCCGGGCCGATCGGCTCAAAAAACGGCTCCTGGGGCATTCCTGCAGTTGGCTGCGGGTCGTCGGCCACTACGGAATCCTCCATATCTCCAAAGGACCCCCGGCCCTGTGCCTGCCAAGGTCCGGGCTGCGGCCCGTGAAGCCGGGTAACTGGTCCCATCGTGGTCCACCACCCCGGGCCTGTCCATAGGAACCGTCGTGGCCGGTATGTGGTCACAATTCAACGCCGCTCCGGGCGCGGCGATAAACTGTCGGAGGAAAGTCGCGCCGTCCCGGCGTCAGGCTGCCTGGTTTCCCAGAACTCCAATTGATCCAATGAAGGTACGCGCATGAGTACGCCCACTGCCGAAGTGCACAACGCAACCCAGCCCCAGGTGGCCCCCGCCGCCGGCGCGGTGACGAAACAGCTCATCGTGCAGAAATTCGGCGGGTCCTCCGTTGCGGACGCCGACGGGATCAAGCGCGTGGCAAAGCGCGTCGTGGATGCCCAGGAAGCCGGCAACGAGGTAGTTGTAGTCGTCTCAGCCATGGGTGACACCACGGATGAACTCCTGGACCTCGCTGCCCAGGTGACCGACTCCGCCCCCGCCCGCGAAATGGACATGCTCCTCTCGGCCGGTGAACGCATCTCCATGGCCCTGCTGGCCATGGCCATCAACAAGCTCGGCGCCTCCGCCCAGTCCTTTACCGGATCGCAGGCAGGCATGATCACCGACGGAATCCACGGCAAGGCCCGGATTATCGACGTCGACCCGCACCGCATCCGCACCGCCCTGGACAAGGGCCACATCGCCATCGTGGCAGGCTTCCAGGGCATGAGCCGGGCCACGAACGAAATCACCACGTTGGGCCGCGGCGGCTCCGACACGACGGCGGTGGCTCTGGCGGCTGCCCTCGAAGCGGACGTCTGCGAGATCTACACCGACGTGGACGGAATCTTCACCGCCGATCCGCGCGTGGTCCCGTCGGCACAGAAGATCGACACCATTTCCAGCGAGGAGATGCTGGAGCTCGCCGCCTCGGGTGCCAAGATCCTCCACCTGCGCTGCGTGGAATACGCCCGCCGGTTCGGCGTCCCCCTGCACGTCCGTTCCTCATTCAGCCAGCATGAAGGCACCTGGGTCATCCCCAGCGCCGACGACAAGATCACCACTCAAGAGGGAGTTGCCTTGGAGCAGCCAATCATCTCCGGCGTTGCGCATGACCGTTCCGAAGCGAAGGTCACCGTGGTCGGCGTCCCCGACATCCCCGGCAAGGCCGCCGCAATCTTCCAGGTCATCGCCGACGCACACTCCAACATCGACATGATCGTCCAGAACGTGTCCACCCATGGCACGGGCAAGACCGACATCTCCTTCACCCTGCCCATCGTTGAAGGCGCGGACGCCCTGGCCGCACTTCACGCTGCCCAGGACCAGATCGGTTTTGAGGCCATTGAATACAACGAGCAGATCGGCAAGCTCTCCCTGATCGGTGCCGGCATGCGCTCCCACCCGGGCGTCTCCGCCACCTTCTTCAAGGCGCTGTCCGACGCCGGCATCAACATCAACATGATCTCCACCTCGGAAATCCGCATTTCCGTGGTGACCCACGCCGACCTGCTGGATGAGGCTGTCCGCGTGATCCACAAGGCGTTTGGGCTGGACACTGAAAGCGAAGCGACGGTTTACGGCGGCACCGGCCGCTAAGGACTCAACGAAAAAGCCGGGCTGCCTCTCCTCCCACGGGAAAGGCAGCCCGGCTTTTTGGTCTTACCGTGCGCCTGGACAGGTTTAGCTTTCGCGTTCCAGGTCTTCGCGGCGCACCGCGTAGTGGTGGCCGGTTGAATCGGTCTCGACCACGAAGTGCGAGAGTTCCTCTTCGGAGGCCTGTTCGAACTCATCATGCTTGTGCACTACAGGCGCATCGGCATCCAGCCGGGTGGCGGGACCAAAGACAAAGCGCAGCCTGTCAGTCAGGCTCATGAAACCGCTGAGGACATGTGCCACTGTTTTCCACCCCCTTCCCGGACCTCGGGCGAAAGTGCAGCAGGCTCCGGCAGGAGCCAGTGCCCTTATTTTAGACCCGGGGCAGGAAAAAGGCGCCTGTTCGCGGCGGAACGGGCTGCTAGCGCAGGGACCGGTCTTCGGGGTTCCGTGGCACCACGTAAGTGCTGCCGTCCGGCCTGGTGATGGTTTCCCACTGCTGGGTTTCCGCCTGGCGCTGGACCAGCAGCCGACGGTTTTCTTCGGTCATGTCGTGCGCCAGCGCGGTGCGGCTGGCGGGACCGAAAACCGCCCGCAGCTTGCCTGTGGCGCGCATGAAGCGCTGGGAAGCATTGCCCTTGCCTGCGGACTTATCCCTGCCCATGAAGAGGCTTCCTTCCACTCACTGTTCACCTCCAACAAATGTACACTAATGATTAGTGCACTAACAATGGAGGACGTATGACCGCCGCAGCAGAAGCGCAAACGGAAGAACACTCTGCAGAAGGGCCATCCGGGGCGCAGGAGGACGACCTGCTGCTGGAGCACCAGCTCTGCTTCGCCCTCACGGTGGCTGCCCGCAGTGTGGTGGGGGCCTATAAACCCGTGCTCGAGAAGCTCAACCTCACCCATCCGCAATACCTGGTGATGCTCTGCCTGTGGGAAGACAGCCCGCGGACAGTAAGGAACATCAGCGAGGCCCTTGCCCAGGAGCCGGCCACCATTTCGCCGCTCCTCCGGCGGCTGGAGGCAGCGGACCTGCTCACGCGGCACCGGGCGGACGGAAACGAGCGCGCCCTCGCCGTCGAACTCACGGCCAAGGGTGCCGCCCTGCGGCAGCAGGCGCTCAAGGTACCGGGGACCATGATGGAGCGGCTCGGGCTGACCCGGGAGCAGGTGACGGAACTGCACGCGTCCATGATGGGCCTGATCGCTGCAACGTCCCGTTAAGTGCCGGCAGGACCCGTCCCGGGCACGTCGGCAGGGCGTCAAGCGACTAGAATAACCAGACCAAGGAGAGGAAGCCTGATGCGTAGTTTCCGCATACTCGCAACGGTCCTGGCAGTTGGCGCCGGGCTAATCACCGGTTGCAGCGGCACTCCTGACAATGGCACGTCCGCCTCACCTGCGCCCTCCACCTCCGCAGCCGGAAGCTCATCCGCCGGCTCCCCTACTCCTTCCCCGGACACCGAAACGTCGGTACCGGCTCCCGCCCCCACCACGTCGCGGCCAAGTGCCGGCCCGGGGCAGGGAAACGCTGAACTCGCCATCACGGTGGTGCCGTCCCAGGGCGCGGATGAACTCGACTACACCCTGGTTTGTTCCGCCGGCACCCCTGCCGCGGAAAGCAGCCACCCCAACGCTGCCGCGGCCTGCGCAGCGCTGAAAGCCAACCCGGCCATCCTGTCCCCGGCGGCCCCGGGAACTTCCCAACCCTGTACCCAGCAGTACGGCGGCCCCCAGAAGGCAACCGTGACGGGCATGGTTGACGGTGTTGCCGTGGACTCCTCCTTTGCCCGGACCAACGGATGCGAAATCAGTGCGTGGGACGCTGCCAAGGACGTGCTGGGTGCCGCCGGTGGAGCCTCTTAAGCTCCTGGCGCCAGACAACGCCCAGGCGAGGGAAGAAGCCCACCTGCAGCGCGTGAGCCGCTACGCCGATCCCTACCTGGCCCGACGGTCCGCTGGCCAAAAACACCCGGTGGAGGATTTTCTCTTCACCTATTACACGCAGAAGCCGGGCCAGCTGAAGCGCTGGCACCCCGGCGCCGGAGCGGTCCTTACCGGCGCCCAGGCAGCCACGCGGCTGGGGTGGAAGCATTACAGGATGCTCGACGACGGCGAGCTCGCCTCCCTGGGGCTGGCCGCGGGAAGCACCGCGGCCACCTTAGATCGGCGCGCCTTCCTGGCCGACCGCAAGGATGCCGTGGCCTTTGCCGGCATCATCCTCCGGGGGACGGCGGCCAGGCCGGCACAGTTCGGCTGTTTCGGCCTCCACGAGTGGGCCATGGTGTACCGCCAGGACAAATTCGACCTCCGGCATGAGTATCTGCAGCTGCGGCTGGGAGCGGCCGGCACCGACCGGGTGGTGGAGGAGAACAGGATCCGCTGCACCCATTTCGATGCGTTCCGCTTCTATACCCCCGACGCCATCCCGCTCAACGAACACTCCCCCAGCCGGGACACGCAGCGCCACATGGAACAGCCGGGCTGCCTGCACGCCAACATGGACCTTTACAAGTGGGCGTACAAGCTGCTGCCTGCGCTGTCCAGTGAACTGGTCATGGACTGCTTTGAACTGTCCTGGCGGATCCGGGCCATGGATATGCAGGCTTCCCCGTACGATCTGGCTGGCTGGGGCTATCCGGCCATCCCCATCGAAACGCCGCAGGGCAAGGCCGCCTATGTCGAGCACCAGCGTGCCTTCGCCACGGAAGCGGGGGCCCTGCGGGAACGGCTCGCCGCGGAAATCGGGGCCGTGTCGGACGGAGCGCCGCATTGATCGACCTGACCATCCGAATCCGCGAGGCCCCCGATGCGCCGGAGCATGTGTTCCGGCTGGTAGCCACGGATGGCGCCCCCGCAGCCGGGACCACGCTGCCCCGACCTGGAGCAGCCCTCGCCGCCGTGGAGCGGTTCGGTGAAGGCATCTTCTTCCCCAAACCTGGTCCTCCCAAGCTGTGCACCCAGCAGTACGGCGGCCCGCAGGTTGCCACGGTCACCGGAACTTTCCATGGGCGCCACGTCAACTCGACCTTTACCCGCACCGACGGCTGCGAGATCGCCCGCTGGAAGGCCATGGCACCTTTACTGGGCGGCACAGCCACTTAGCCTTCCGCTGCCTGGCCTTCCCGCCGGCAGGAACGTAAAAAGGTCCCGGGCGGCCTGATAGCCGCCCGGGACCTCCCCCCGTGCCTTCCGGATCAGGTTGCGGGTACCGCCTGGGCCAGGTCAAGCCGGGGAGCGCCGGCCGGGGCGGGGGCAGCGCCCTGCCCCACCTGCACGTTCACCCAGGTTTTGATACCGTTGCTGCCAAGGCTCAGCCGGGAGAGGTAGGAGCCCTCCTGGAGTCCGGTCCAGCTCAGGGTCGCCGAGGTGGCGGTTCCGTTCGGCGCCACGATGGGGTTCGGGTTCACCGTGAGGTTGCCCGCGTCACCGGCGAAGGTCACAGCCTGGACGGACGCGGTGGCCGGCCCATTGTCCGGCGTGGCGTAAAGGTTGGCCACCACATAGTAGGTGCCCGCCCGCGGCGACTCCAGGTCCAGGAATTCACTGGCCGAGGCAGTGGCCACCTGGGTGGCCGTCAACCCGCCCGACGCGCTCGGTGCGTAGACCACCATGTCCCAGTCGACGTCGTTCGACTGTGCCTGGATGCCCAGCCGCGCAAACGAGGCACCGGCCGGCACCTTCACCTGGAGCAGGGCGTTGTGCGCGTCATTCGTGGCCGCGTACTCGCCCGGGGTCTTGGTGATGGCGGTCTGGCTCAGTGGTGCCAGGCCCTCCACGCCGACGGCGATGGGGTTGTCGGAGCCGGATACGAGCTCCATCGTGCCGCTGCCGGTGCCCGTGGCCGAGCTGAAGGAGAACGACGGGGCAATCTGGGCATCAACAGGACGGATGGCAATAGGGGACGTAACCGTCCGCGGGCCCTTCCAGGTGAGGCTTCCAGTGCTGAACTTGCCAACCGGTCCGCTGACGTTCCGGATGGTGACGGTGACTTCACGGGTCTGGCCGGCCCTGGCGAAGTTCAGCGCCTTGGGTTCGACGTTGACGTTGAAGCCCGGCATGTTCACCTCGGGGTGGTACATGCCCGGGACCAGGGCGGTCAGCTTGCGCTTCACCTGGACTTCGCCCACCAGGCTGCCCAGCGCGATGGAGGGCAGGTTGAGGTCGCGGGCGGCAATGCTGCCGGCCTGCGGCGCTCCGGTGTCAACGCCCTGCCCGTTCAGGAAGCCGAGCCAGTCCTGGATCCCGGAGTCGTAGACCAGCCCGGGATCAAGGACGCGGGTGGAATCGATGTGGCCGGCGCCGCCCTGGAAGGGGTCGGTGTTGGGCGAACCGTCGGCATTGACCAGAGGGTAGGCGGTGGTCATCATGGCGGACTTAACCATTGCCGGGGTCCACTTCGGCTGCTTGCCCAGGACCAGGGCACCGAAACCGGCGATGTGCGGTGCGGCCATGGAGGTGCCGGACATGAACCCGAACTGGTCGCCGTCGTTACCGATCGTGGAGACACCGGCCAGGACGTTGACGCCCGGGGCGGAGATGTCCGGCTTGAGCAGGTCGCCGCCGGATGCCAGGGTGGGCCCGCGGGACGAGAAGCCCGCGATTTGGGGTGCCGCGGCTGGTGGCAGACCGGTCAGGTCGCCCTTGACCAGGCTGACGGTCAGCGCCGGATTGGCTTCCAGCTTGGACTTCAGCTCCAGGCTCTTGGGGGCATTGACGTGGACAGTTGGAACAACGTGGTTGTCTGCGTCCTCCGAGCTGCTGGTGAGGTTCACCAGGATCATGCCCACGCCGCCCTTGTCCAGGACCTCCTGGCTCTTGGCGGTGCGGTCCACCACGCCGCGGTCGCAGACCACAACCTTGCCGGCCACCTTGGAGCCGTCAAGGGTCCCCGGGCCGCAGAGGTTCGGGTTTGCCGCACCCGCGGCCGCGGCGGCCGCGGCAAGGACAACGGGCTTGTCCGCCACTTCCGACTTCATAATGGACGCTCCGCGGTACAGGGAGCCGTCGGACACCTTGACCGTTCCCAGCAGGTCGCTGGGGAAGGTGGAAGCAGCCACGGTGGTCAGCCACGGTGAGGCATGGTTCACGGTGGAGGCCGCAGGGCCGGAGTTGCCGGCCGAAGCCGAAACGAAGACACCTGCGGAAGCCGCATTCAGGAACGCCAGCGCCACGGGATCGGTGGTGCTGTTGTTATTGCCCGATATGGAGTAGTTCAGGACATCGACGCCGTCCTTGATGGCTGCGTCCACGGCCTCGATCGACGCCGAGGAGTAGCAGCCGCCCGTGTCCGGGTTGGTGTCCTCCCAGCAGACTTTGTACACCGAGACTTTGGCTGCGGGGGCCACTCCCGAGCTCTTGCCGAAGCTGGTTCCATCGATCACCTGCTCGACATTGGCATTGCCCGCCGCCGTGGTGGCGGTGTGGGTGCCGTGGCTGCCAACGTCCACCGGGGAAATCTGCTCTTCCGGGGCACGGTTTCCCGGCGCCACGTACTGCAGGAAGGAATCGGCGAAGTATCGGGCGCCGATGACCTTGGTATTGCAGAGCGAGCCGTCAAACCCGGCCCCGGTGCCCTCGCCTTTTTGGCATTCCCCTTCGAAGGTGGTGCCGTCCGCTTTGAGCATGGCAATCCTGCCATCGCCGGTGCGGTACGGGACGCCCACCTGCGGGTCACCCTGCAGTGGCTTCACGGGTTCGCCCTGCAGGAAGGGGTTGTCCGGTGCGTACCCCGAGTCGATGACACCCACCACAACGCCCTTGCCGGCGTTTGCCTGGCCGCCGAACTGTTGGGCCCATGCGCCGTCCGGGCCGGTGAGCTTGAGGAAGTCGGTGGTGGTGTAGTCAGGCTTGTTTTCGACATCGGGTGAAACCACCAGGACGCGGTTGTCCTTGGACAAGGCTGCCGCCTGCGTTGCGGTCAGCTCGGCAGTGAACCCGTTCAGTGCTGCGGTGTACTGCTTTGCGGGGCTGACACCCTGCGCCGCTGCGACTTCACGCTGCTGGTTGCGAAGGTGGGCGTCGTAGGCCTTGTAGTTGGGGCTGCCGGCGTCGAGCTTCCTGCCCTGCTGGGGCTTGGTGGCTCCCAGTCCGGCAACTCCCCCTTCGTACGCCGCGGCAGCCGGGCCGGCCAGCACCACGATGTACCGGCCGTCCTTGAATTGGCTGTCCTTCGCAGTGGAGGAGGCATTTTCCGTACCTTGGCCGCCGGGTGCCGCCGACGCGGGACCCACGGCCATGGAGCTAAGGAGAAGGGGCAACCCGACGGCCAGTGCGGCCGCTTTCCGGAGGCCCCCAGCCCGCGAGGGGCTCTTTCCAGTTGATTTCACGTGCAACCCTTTCACGATGTACCGCCCAGCCTTGGTGGGCAGCCCGAACGACTGGAACTGCAGAGGAAATTACAGGTTTTGTAATTTGCTGAGACCAGACTGTTCACAGAGTACAGACTGAGAGCACGATATGACATAGGGCACATTCGAGAATTTTCCGCTTGTCATACGGGGTGGGGCGTTGGCCCGCAGGACCCGGAAACAGGCATGGAAAAGGGCGCCCCGAAGGACGCCCTGGCAAACGAGAGACCGCAGGCGAAACTACTGGCGGGGAGTGCGCACCACGTCACTGATCCATTGCCTGGTTTTTTCATCCACAGGACCGGCTACCCGCGTCTCCCGGGCCAGGCGGTCCGCCTTCACTTTTTGAAACACCATCCTGCCCAGGCCGGCGAACACGGCCGCGGCGACCATCGGCAACAGCACGGACTTCGAATTTTCTCCCATTCAGCAACTCTAGTGAACGCCCTCCGGCAACTCCATAACCCCGCCCAGGGGCGCCCCCGTCCCCGGTTCATTCCCCGCCGCCCGGCTGCCCAGGAGGCCGGATGCAAAGGGGTGCGCCCGGCCCGGTAGAATGGTAAGGCAAGCTCGCGGAGCGCCCGACCTCATGGTGAACCAACGCAGGTGACCAACAGTCCCCCCAACCCCGGTACGGCGTGAGACGGCACCACTCCGCTGCGCCCTTACCCAAGCTCACGCACAGGAGTTGCCGGATGCCCCGGATCGTTGTTGACGTCATGCCCAAGCCCGAGATTCTGGACCCGCAGGGGAAGGCGATCGTCGGCGCTCTCCCCCGGCTGGGCTTCACCAGCTTCAGCTCTGTCCGCCAGGGCAAGCGTTTCGAACTGACGGTCGACGGCGAGGTGACCGAGGAAATCCTGGCCCAGGCCCGCGACGCCGCCGAGACCCTCCTGTCCAACCCCGTGATCGAAGATGTCGTCAACGTCGAGGTCGTCGAGGCCTGACATGACTGAACTCCCCCTGATCGGCGAAGCCGTCGCAGTCGCGGCGGAGCCGCGCCTCGCCGGCGCCCGCATCGGCGTCGTTACCTTCCCCGGCACCCTTGATGACCGCGACGCCGCCCGCGCCGTGCGCCTTGCGGGCGGCACCGCCGTCGAACTTTGGCATGGCGACAGCCAGCTCGGCGACGTGGATGCCGTGGTCATCCCCGGCGGCTTCTCTTACGGCGACTACCTCCGCGCCGGCGCCATTGCCCGCTTCGCGCCGTTGATGTCCAAAATCATCGACGCCGCCAACTCCGATGCCAAGCTGCCGGTCCTCGGCATCTGCAACGGCTTCCAGATCCTCACCGAGTCGCACCTGCTGCCCGGATCGATGATCAAGAACGACCACCTGAAGTTCCTCTGCCGCGACCAGGTGCTGCGTGTCGAGAACAGCAACACTGCGTGGACCCTGGACTACCAGGCGGGCCAGGAGATCACCATCCCGCTCAAGAACCAGGATGGCCAGTACATCGCGGACGAGAAGACCCTGGACGCCCTTGAGGCTGAGGGCCGCGTTGTCTTCCGCTATGTGGGCTTCAACCCGAACGGCTCCCGCCGCGACATCGCGGGCATCTCCAATGCCGCCGGCAACGTGGTGGGCCTCATGCCGCACCCCGAACACGCCGTGGAGCCGGGCTTCGGGCCCGAATCGCTGGACGGCATCGGCGGTTCCGACACCGACGGCCTGGGCTTCTTCACCTCCGTCCTGAACAAGATTGTGGGAGGCGACAAGTGACCACGGAAACCACCAAGAAGTTCAACATCGACACCGTCGAGCACGCCGCGAAAACTCCGGACACGGAACTTCCCTGGGCCGAACTTGGCCTGAAGCGGAACGAGTTCGACGAGATCGTCAAGGTCCTGGGCCGCCGCCCCACGGGCGCGGAACTGGCCATGTACTCCGTCATGTGGAGCGAGCACTGCTCCTACAAGTCCTCCAAGAACCACCTGCGCCAGTTCGGCCAGAAGGTCACCGAGGAAATGAAGAAGGACATGCTGGTGGGCATCGGCGAAAACGCCGGCGTGACCAACCTGGGGGACGGCTGGGCCGTGACCTTCAAGATTGAATCGCACAACTCGCCGTCGTTTGTTGAGCCCTACCAGGGTGCCGCGACCGGCATCGGCGGCATTGTCCGCGACATCATCTCCATGGGCGCCCGCCCGGTTGCCGTCATGGACCCGCTGCGTTTCGGCGCCATCGACCACCCGGACACCGCCCGCGTCATGCACGGTGCCGTTGCGGGCATCGGCGGTTACGGCAACTCCCTGGGCCTGCCGAACATCGGCGGCGAGATGGTGTTCGACTCCGTGTACCAGGGCAACCCGCTGGTCAACGCCCTGGCAGTGGGCGTCATGCGGCACGAGGACATCCGCCTGGCCAACGCCTCCGGCAAGGGCAACAAGGTGGTCCTGTTCGGTGCGCGCACCGGCGGCGACGGCATCGGCGGCGCCTCGGTGCTGGCCTCCGAGTCGTTCGACGACACCAAGCCCTCCAAGCGCCCCGCCGTCCAGGTGGGCGACCCGTTCGCCGAGAAGGTCCTCATCGAGTGCTGCCTGGAGCTCTTCAAGGGCTCGCTGGTGGAAGGCATCCAGGACCTTGGCGCCGCAGGCATCTCCTGCGCCACGTCCGAGCTGGCTTCCAATGGCGACGGCGGCATGCAGGTCGAGCTGACCTCCGTCCTGCTGCGCGACCCCACGCTGACCCCGGGCGAGATCCTGATGTCCGAGTCCCAGGAACGCATGATGGCCGTTGTCACCCCGGAGAACGTGGAAGCGTTCGAGGCCGTGATGGACAAGTGGGCCGTGGAGTACTCCTGGCTGGGCGAGGTGACCGATACCGGCCGCCTGATCATCACCTGGGAAGGCGAGGTGATTGTCGACGTCGATCCCCGCACCGTGGCGCACGACGGCCCGGTTTATGACCGCCCGTATGCCCGTCCCGAGTGGCAGGATGCCGTGCAGGCGGACACCTTCACCGGTTCCGTGCAGGACGCCGGCCGCCCGGCCGCCCCCGCGGAGCTGGCAAAGGCCGTCACCGAACTGGTGGCGTCACCGAACATGTGCTCCAAGTCCTGGATCACCAACCAGTACGACCGCTACGTGGGCGGCAACACCTCCATGGCATTCCCCGACGACGCCGGCGTGGTGCGCGTGGACGAGGAAACCGGCCTGGGCGTTGCCCTGGCCACCGACGCCAACGGCCGCTACACCTACCTGGACCCGTACCACGGCGCGCAGCTGGCACTGGCCGAGGCCTACCGCAACGTGGCCACCGCAGGCGCCGTCCCCATGGCCGTCAGCGACTGCCTGAACTTCGGCTCCCCCGAGGACCCGGATGTGATGTGGCAGCTCGCCGAGGCCATCCGCGGCCTCTCCGACGCCTGCATGGTGCTGGGCATCCCTGTCACCGGCGGCAACGTCTCGCTCTACAACCAGACCGGCACCACGCCCATCCACCCCTCCCCGGTGGTGGCGGTCCTGGGCAAGCTCGACGACGTTGCGCGCCGCACGCCGTCGGGCTGGCGTGAGGATGGCCAGGCGATCTACCTGCTGGGCACCACGGGCGCCGAGCTGGACGGTTCCGAATGGGCCAACATGCGCGGACACCTGGGCGGCCAGCCACCGAAGGTGGACCTCGAGGCCGAGCGCGCGCTGGGCGAGATCCTGATCAACGCGTCCCGCGACGGCATGATCGACTCCGCCCACGACCTCTCCGAAGGCGGCCTCGCGGCTGCGCTGGTGGAGTCCTCGCTGCGCTACGGCGTGGGTGCCCGGATCGCGCTGCAGGACGTCATGGACCGGGACGGCGTGGACCTGTTCACGGCCCTGTTCTCCGAGTCCCAGGGCCGTGCCGTTGTGGGCGTCCCCCGCTCCGAGGAAGTCCGCTTTACGGACATGTGCACCGCCCGCGGCTTCACCCACACCCGCATCGGCGTGGTGGACGCGGCCAGCGGCAAGCTGGAGATCAACGGCGTGGAGGGCCTGTCCCTGGACGCGCTCCGCGAAGCCCACGAAGGGACCCTGCCGAAGTACTTCGGCTAGGCCCCACAGAACGCGGACGGACACTCAAGCCCATAGAGAGGCTTTGGGTGTCCGTCCGCATTTAAGGACCGGCTCAGTCCTCGCTGTGCAGCTCCCGCTGCCGTGCACTGAGCAGCTCGAACTCCGGCCGGGCTGCCACAAAACGTTCGACGGCGGCCAGCACCTCCACGAGATGGGCCCGGTCAGCTGCCACCAGGCCAACGCCGACCTGCGAGCGCCGGTACTGGGCATGGTCCCCGACTTCGGCGACTGACACCTCGAAGCGGCGTTTGAGCTCGGCAAGGAGCGGCCTGACGACGGAGCGCTTTTCCTTCAGGCTCTGCACGTCCCCAAGGAGGATGTCGAACTCGATCCAGCCGATCCACATGGCCGCCCCTGTCTTTACTCGATGGTGAGCTCACCCATCAGGTCCCAGCCTTCGCCGTCCAGCTGGCGGCTGATGATCCTGGGTGTTTCGGCGAGTGCCTGGGGCATGTCGGCCATGGCCTTCTTGAAGTGCCCGCTGTTGACATGGTCTCCCGCGGCGTCGTCCTTGAACGCTTCCACCAGGACGAACTCGTTGGGATCGTCCACACTTCGGGACCAGTCGAACCACAGGTTGCCCGGCTCCTCCCGGGTAGCCCGGGTGAAGTCTGCCACCAGATCGAGCCAGCGCCCGGACCAATCGGGCTTGACCTTGAACTTGACGACGATAAAGATCACAGGGATGTTCCTTCCGCGGCGAGGGTGCGTGCCCCTTCAATGTACCGGGAAGTAACGTAGCGCTGTGCCGCGCGGGTGACCAGGCCGCCGGCGGCGTAGAACCAGTTGGCAGGCCTGCTGAAAGCACGGATCCGCAGCCACACCTCTCCGTGGCTGTTGATCTCCACCTCGAAGGATTCCTCGCCACGGGCGGGGTGGCCGGGCAGCGTCCCGTAACCAAACCCGGCGGATTGGGGAACACCGTCCGGTGCCGGCTCCCGCGCCCACACCACCTGGCAGGGCGCGGGCAGGCGGAAGGGCCCGACGCCGAAACCGCTCACCACGTGTGCCCCGGGCACCGCCCTTGGCGAGTCTGCCCGCACCGTGAGGCCAGCCCTCCGCTGCAGTTCCCAGCCCAGGATGCCGTCCGCCACGCGCCGGTAGACGCCAAGGCCGGTACCCAGGCGGGCTTCCTCAAGGACGCGGTCGTACCCCACTGGCGCGACGCCGTGCTCCGTGCCGCCAATTCCCGGATAGCCGAGTCTTCCCGCGTCAATCATCGCCGCCTGCCCTTTCGAGGCGTGCCCACCCCAGTTGATCCTGCTGCTTCCGGCTCAAGCCTGACACCACAAGGTCGTAGGAGTCCTCCACCATGTCCCGGATCATCCCGTCCGGCAGCGACCCGTCGATGCGCACACCATTCCAGTGGGTCTTGTTCATGTGCCACGCCCCGGTGATTGCCGGGTGTACCGCGCGCAGCTGCACGGCCAGGGCCGGCTCGCACTTCAAGTTCACGTAGAAATCGCGTTCGTCCATGGACGACAGGGCAAACAGTTTAGCCTCGTGCCGCGCTCCCCCGGCAGTCCCGGCACGGACCTTGAAGACCGAAGTCTCCGGTCCGAACGGAAAATCCTCATAGGCTCCGGGAAACGAAAGGCAGATCTTCCGCAGCGCACTTGAGTCCATAACGGAAGCCTATAAAGCAGACCTGCGCGGTGCTAGTCTGCGAACATGTCACGCGACCAGGGAGCCATACCTGTTCTGGACCTGCGTGCCGCCCGGCGGGCCGACGGCACATTCAGCCCGGAGTTCATCGACCAGCTGCGGCACGCCACCCACGACATCGGGTTCTTCCAGGTCACCGGTTATGTTGGCCGCCCGGGACAGGCCGAAGAGCTCCTGGACACTATTCAGCGCTTCTTCGACCTGCCCCTTGAGGAGCGGATGAAGCTGGACAACCGCCTCTCCCCCCACTTCCGTGGCTACACGCGCATGGGCACCGAGGTGACCCAGGGCCGGGCCGACGCTCGGGAGCAGATCGACTATTCACCGGAGCGCGAGCCGGTGCGGGACTACCCGGACAGCCAGCCTTACTGGCTGCTGCAGGGTCCCAATCTCTGGCCCGATGAAACATTCCCCGAGCTGAAGCCTGCTGCCATGGAGTGGGCGGAGCTGATGTCCGGCGTGGGCATGGAACTGTTGAGGGCGATCGCCGTTTCGCTCCAGCTGCCGGAGGACTACTTCGACGGGCCCTTCCGGGATTCACCGGCATGGATGGGCAAGCTGGTCCACTACGTGGGCGGCGTGGTGGAAGCGGCCGGGGACCAGGGCGTTGGCTCGCACGCGGACTACGGCTTCGTAACCCTCCTGCTGCAGGACAACGTGGGCGGCCTGGAAGTGCTGCCGCCCGGAACCACCCAGTGGCTGCCTGTGGAGCCCCTGCCGGGGGCACTGGTGGTGAACCTTGGCGAGATGCTCGAAGTAGCCACGGAGGGATACCTGGCGGCGACCATCCACCGCGTCCAGGCACCGCCACCGGGCGTCGACCGGTACTCGGTGCCGTTCTTCTGGTCGCCGCGGCTCGACGCGGTCATCGAGCCCGTCCCCCTGGCACCCGAGCTAAAGGCGGCTGCCCGGGGTATCACGGACGATCCGGACAACCCGCTCCTGGCATCGTTCGGCCTCAACATGCTCAAGGGCCGGATGCGGGCACACCCGGACGTGACCGAACGGCACTATCCGGAGTTGATAAAGCGCTAAAGGTTGTACTTCCAGGCAAGCTGCGCCGGACACAGATTCATCACCACGTCCAGCCCCGCCGCCTTGGCACGTTCCGCCGCTGCCTCGTCGATGACCCCCAGCTGCAGCCACACGGCTTTCGCCCCGGCGGCAATGGCCTGGTCCACCACGCTGCCCACCTTCTGCGAGTTCACAAAGCAGTCCACGACGTCGATGGGCTGCTTATCCGCCGGGATGTCGCCGAGGGTGCGATAGCCGGGTTCGCCGTGGACAGTGTCGCCGTTCAGGTTGACGGGGATGATCTCCATGCCGAGCCGGTCGCGGATCATCAGCGAGACGTCGTAGGCGGAGCGCCACTCATTGG
Organism: Pseudarthrobacter sp. Pseusp20; assembly: GCF_059492155.1. Taxonomy (NCBI): domain Bacteria; kingdom Bacillati; phylum Actinomycetota; class Actinomycetes; order Micrococcales; family Micrococcaceae; genus Pseudarthrobacter; species Pseudarthrobacter sp. Pseusp20. The sequence goes on along the minus strand of NZ_CP168521.1, from coordinate 788,211 downwards.
TGGTGAGTCCGACGATGGCCCACCGGCCCTTGGTTCGCAGAAGGCGTTCGATGACTGCGGGATCGTTCGTGTGGCCCATGGGATCAGCCTACGCTGCCCGTCCTGTCATGCTTCAGCTACTTCAGCGGGGTGGCGGCCTTGGGGCCTGTGCCCTGCGACTCTGAACCCTCTGCGCCCTGTGTCCCTGGTTCCTGCGTCCCTGGGTTTTGTGGCTGGCCTTGGCCCGGCACCCGGCCGGTGGTGGCAGCGGAACCGGCCGCCTTCTGCGCCGTCCCGGCCGGGTCCACGCCGCCTGCCACAGTAGCCGGTGCCGGCGCCCCGGCCTTGCCCGGTCCGGCCGCAGCCGGATCCGCCGGGGTTCCCGCCGGCACAGCCCGTCCGCTGCCATCCATGCCGCCGACGGCTCCACCCACTGCAGCAGCCCCGGGTTCGGCCCCGCAGTTCCCTGGACCTGTGCCGGCGTCGTGCTTGACGGGGCCGGCACACGCCGGCGTGCGGGTGCCGCCGAACAGGCCGGCAGGATCGCGCAGGAAACGGGACGCACGGTGTGACGCGTCCGCAGCCCCAGCCGGTGCGGCAGTTGCGCCGGACTGGGTGACTTCCCCTTCCGCGCCCACGTCTGGCCCGCCGTCGGTGGAGGAGACGGCCGACGCGGCGTCGGTCGTATGGTTCCACGGCATCCATTCCGTCAGCACGTGCTCAATGGGGCTGCCTCCGGGAGCGGTGGAGCTGGCGGCTACTCCGCCAACGCCCAGCCCCATTCCCGCCACGAGGACCAGGCCCAGCGCGGTGGGGCGGTGCCGACGGCGGCGGCGCGCCAGTTCATCGCCCGGCCGCGCACCCCGGTGGGTACCCGGCTGCTCAACCCGCTGCTCACCCTCGAGATTCCCGGAAGCGGCGTCTTCTGCCGGACCTCCTGCTGCCAGCATCGCGGCAAGCTCGCCGGTGGGCGCGGGTACGGGCAGTGAGGCCAGGGCGCCCAGCGCGACCAGGGTGTCACGGAGTTCCGCATCCTGGGCTGCACCGGCGTCCTGGAGCATGTCGTCGACAAGGGCGATGAGATTAGTCGAAGCGGACGTCATGGCGTGAGATACTCCTTCACTGCCGCAAGTTCCCGAAGTTTCAGCAGCGCGCGCCGCTGGAGCTGTTTCACGGCACCGGCGCTCTTATCGATGGTTTCCGCGGTCTGTTCCACTGTCAGGCCACCCACCAGGCGAAGCGACAACACGTCCCGCTGGTCCTGCGGCAGCCCGTCCAGCAGCCCGAGGACTTCCCGGGGTGAGATGCGCTCCAGCGCCAGCTTTTCCGCTGAGCTGTCCTGGCGCTGGTCAAGCTCTGGCTCGAACGGCAGTTTGAGCGGGCTTCGGCTTTGGCGGCGGTGGTCGTCCACCATCCGCGCATGGGCAACGGAGAAAATGAAGGTACGCAGCCCTGCATCCCCTCCGCGGACACTGTCGAGCCTGGGCAGGACGGAAAGAAACACTTCCTGCATGGCGGCCTCCGGATCCTCGACTCCCCGGGCGGTGAGATAGCCCAGCACCTGCGACGCGTACGTCTTGTAGACGAGGCTGAAGGCAGCGGTCCCGGGAGTTGGCTGGTCCGGAGCCTCGTCTGTCTGTGCATCGGTCACTGACGTAGTGCTTTCCGTCAAAGAGGGAGTTGGCAAGGTGAACGCTCAGTACATCCGGAACGCTGCCCCTACTTTACCCTTCAGTAACAACCGCTGCCGGAAGCGCCACGGCGCCGGGTAAGCGGGCCATTGCGGGCTCCCGGCACCTGAAGCCGGCTGGGCGGAAAACAAAAGAGCCGGTCTGGAACGTGATGGGGGACAGGTTCCAGACCGGCACTTCATAGGGGTAATCGCTGCGTACCCCCAAAGGGTTACGCGATTTCAAAAACTTTTTTGGCAGCCGTTCCGCGGCTGTCAGCGGGCAGCTGCCCTGGTCCACCGGGGCGGCGTCGCCTGCCTGCGGGATGCCTTGGCCAGCGCGAAAAAGTGCAGCCTGGCGGGCAGGCGCTCGTCGCTACAGACAGGTACGACGGCGGAGGGCAGCTCCGCGGGAACGGCGGCGGCTGCCGCTACGGGCACGGTTGCGGGACGGGATACGGCCCCGGCGGGACAGAGGTCGGTGACCAGGCCGGTGCCGGCGCACTCACGCACGGCAGCGATCCCTGCCGCCAGGGCCTGCTTGTCCTGGTACGGCCCGGAGACAGCCACCACTGCGCCATCCGGGGCCAGGAGCCGGAACCGGAACAACGAATCAGCGTCAATGAATGCTTCAAATTTTCCGGCCATGACGATCCTTCCTTGGGCACCAGGGGGTACTACCGAGTCTTGCCGGTACGCGTGCAGCCTCACAAGACCGTGCGCGTTAAGCCTGTGTAAATTGCTTTTCCACCCGGGGCCGAACGTCCCGGGACGCACAAGCGGCAGGCCACCCGCAAAGGTGGCCTGCCGCCGTCGTCATGCTGCCCTGGGGAGTGTCAGTCGTTGATGAGGTCGTTCACCACGATGGTCTGGTCCCGGTCCGGGCCCACGCCGATGGCGGAGAACCGGGTTCCGGAGAGCTTCTCAAGGGCCAGCACGTAATTCCGGGCGTTCTCCGGCAGGTCCGCCAGGGTGCGTGCCCCGGTGATGTCCTCGGTCCAGCCGTCGAAGTACTCGAAGATGGGCTTGGCGTGGTGGAACTCGGTCTGCGTCATGGGCATTTCATCGTGCCGGACGCCGTCCACGTCGTAGGCCACGCACACGGGAATCTGTTCGATGCCGGTGAGCACGTCCAGCTTGGTGACGAAGTAGTCCGTGAAGCCGTTGACGCGGGAGGCATGCCGGGCCAGGACGGCGTCGTACCAGCCGCAGCGGCGCGGGCGTCCGGTGTTGACGCCGAATTCGCCGCCGGTCTTCTGCAGGTACATGCCCATCTCGTCGAAGAGTTCCGTGGGGAACGGGCCGGCGCCAACGCGGGTGGTGTAGGCCTTGATGATGCCGATGGAGCGCGAGATGCGGGTGGGCCCGATGCCGGAGCCAACCGACGCGCCGCCGGCGGTGGGGTTGGAGGAGGTCACGAACGGGTAGGTGCCGTGGTCCACGTCCAGGAACGTAGCCTGGCCGCCTTCCATCAGGACCACCTTGCCCTCGTCCAGCGCGGTGTTCAGGACCAGGGTGCTGTCGATGACCAGCGGACGGAGCCGCTCGGCGAAGGACAGGAAGTAGTCCACGATCTCGTCCACGACAACGCTGCGGCGGTTGTAGACCTTGACCAGGAGTTCGTTCTTCTGGCGCAGCGAGCCTTCCACCTTCTGGCGGAGGATGGATTCGTCAAAGACGTCCTGGACGCGGATGCCCAGCCGGGCCACCTTGTCCATGTAGGCGGGGCCGATGCCGCGGCCGGTGGTGCCGATGGCGCGGCTGCCCAGGAAGCGTTCGGTCACTTTGTCCAGGACCTGGTGGTACGGGGCCACCAGGTGGGCGTTGGCGGAAACCCGCAGCTTCGAGGTGTCCGCACCGCGGGCCTGGAGCCCATCGATTTCCTGGAAGAGGGCTTCGAGGTTCACCACGCAGCCGTTGCCGATGATGGGAACAGCGTTGGGGCTGAGAATGCCTGCCGGCAGCAGCTTGAGTTCGTACTTTTCACCGCCTACGACGACGGTGTGCCCGGCATTGTTGCCGCCATTGGGCTTGACGACGTAGTCAACACGGCCGCCCAAAAGGTCGGTGGCCTTGCCTTTTCCTTCGTCGCCCCACTGGGCTCCTACGATCACAATTGCTGGCATGGGATCCTCCCCCATTCGTTCGGGCTGCCCGGGTCCAGCCACCTGGTGGCGGGCCCATGCAGCGCCGTTCATGAGAATGCCCCGAACATACCGGCCTTCGCACAGCCGCAGCACGGCACGGCGAAGCAAGAGTTCCGGGGCTCTTACCACCCAAGTTTAGCCGATGGGGCACTTTGTCCACTGTTGTGGCCCGCCGCGGCCCTTTCGCAAATATGGGCCGCGGCGGGCGCCGGGCCTCCTACTCGTCCTCGGCCTCCCCCGCGGGCCGGGACGTCTGCTCGGCGAGCGTGTCCCAGAAGGAGGTGTCGGCGTCGGCAATGGATCCATCCGCGATGGCCGCGGCGGTGGACGCCAGCGTGGTGACCGTCTGCTTGATCAGGTAGCCATTGCTCCGCTGCCCCAGCGCGTAACCATCCAGGTAGTGGTCGGACATGCCGCGCATCTCGAAAAGCAGGGTGGCAATGCCGTATTCCACGGAGATGCCGTTGCGGCTGATGGTCTCGGCGCTGCCGCCCTGGTACCTGCCCAGGTGGCCCCAGCCGGTGGAGTCAACGTTGTTGAAGACAACGGCGCCGAGCCGCTTTGATTTCTCGACGACGGAGGGGTCGGCGTTCGGGGTGGTGGGGTACAGGATGGAGCCGGAAACCAGCTTGCCGTCGCGCTCGGCGCGGGTGCCCTGGTGGTGCAGGTCGATCATGTAGTCAATGCGGTACTTGCGCATCACGTTGTTGTGCAGCGCCTGGGTCTCCGGCTGGACCTTGGCCACATGGTCCCGGTTCAGGTCCACGCCCTCCGCGTTGTAGCGGGTGAGGTGGCGGTCCCCTTTGGCAAGGTAGTCGTCCAGGGAGAAGTTGACATCCCCCATGGCACCGTCCGCGTTGAGCATGGGCACGATGAGGATGTTCACGCCGTCCAGGATGCCTGCCGACTTGCCCGTGCCCAGGTGCTTGACGAACTCGAGGGCACCCTCGGTGGTGAGCTGTTCATTGCCGTGCTGCTGGGTCAAATACAGGATGGTGGGCTTGGCCGGGTCCGATATGTACTTGACCAGGTGGATGTCGCGGCCTTTGACGGTCTGGCCGATGACCTCCAGCTCCATGGCGGGCTGGCGCGCATCCTGGTCCTTCAGGAACGAGACCATCTGGTCGTAGGTGGCCAGCTTCGACGTGGTGATCTGGCCGTTGCCGTCGTAGGAAGGCCCTTCGCCTACGGCGCCGGCCAGGGGCGCCGGACCTGCTGCGACGACAGCGAGCGCGAGGGCTCCGCTAACGGCAAGGGTCCTGAGGGATTTCGTCACAGTTACCTCTTTCAAGTGCTCGGGTGGCATCCGCCGCTCCGTCGCAGCGGAGGCATGTGACATTCAGCCAACCAAGCTTAACGAAACCTGTCAATATACTGGACAAACACTGTAAGTACGTTCCGGTCCCACCGCCGGCGGCCGGCCGGACATGCCCACGACATAAAGCGGTGCGGATTTGCGCGGCTCCACGCGCGTCGATTTATCTGAGAGTGAACCATCCGGAGCGGCCGAGAGACCTGGCTCAATGACGCCGCAGCAACCACGTCCCGGCAGACTCCTGCCGGCCGAAGGTGCTACTGCCAGGACCGATGGAAAGGAAGATTCCAGCATGTCCCAGAACACCGACCATATCCGCGTGACCCACGCCGGTTCATTGCCCCGCACCCCTGAACTCATTGCGGCCAACGCCGCCAAGGAAGCCGACGGCATCACGCCGGAATTCCTGGAACTCCTCGAAGCCTCCGTAGTGGACGTGGTGCAGCGCCAGAAGGACCTTGGCATCGACATCCCCAACGACGGCGAGTACGGGCACACCATGTCCAGCTCGGTGGATTACGGGGCGTGGTGGAATTACTCCTTCGCCCGGCTCGGGGGCCTTGAGCCAACCACCGTGGACCGCTGGGCCGAGTCCGGCGTCCGCCGCTCGTCCCCCGGCAACGTTGTCCTGACCTCGTTCCCGGACCGGCGCGACCGGCAGGCCTTCAACGAGGCCTACAGCGATCCCGCATCCGGCATCCTCACCCACCGCAGGAGCGTTGCCCAGCCCAAGATCGCCGGACCGCTGACCTACACGGGCCAGGACCTGGTGGCCTCGGACATCCGGAACCTGAAGACCGGGCTCGCCGCCGCAGGCCTCACGGATGGCTTCGTGGCCTCCCTCTCCCCCGGCTCATGCGCGCGGGTAGCCAACGACTACTACAAGAGCGACGAGGAACTCGTCTACGCCTGCGCTGATGCCATGCGGGAGGAATACAAGGCCATCATCGAGGCCGGCCTTACGGTGCAGCTCGATGATCCGTCCCTGGCCGAAAGCTGGGACCAGATCAATCCCGAGCCATCCCTGGACGATTACCTGAAGTTCATCCAGCTGCGCGTCGAAGCGACCAACTGGGCGCTGCGCGGCCTGCCGCAGGAGCAGATCCGGCTGCACGTGTGCTGGGGATCCTGGCACGGCCCACACACCACGGACATCCCGTTCGCCGACATCATCGGCTCTGTGCTTCAGGTCAACGCCGGCGCCTATTCCTTTGAAGCGGCAAACGTCCGCCACGAACACGAATGGCGGGTGTGGGAGGACACAAAGCTCCCCGAGGGCAAGGTGATCATCCCGGGCGTTGTTTCGCATGCCACCAATGTGGTGGAGCACCCGGACCTGGTGGCGGACCGGATCGTCCGCTTTGCGGACCTCGTGGGCCGCGGGAACGTCATTGCCTCCACCGACTGTGGCCTGGGCGGCAGGGTGCACCCGCAGATCGCCTTCGCCAAGCTGGAGGCACTGGGTGAGGGTGCCCGCCGCGCCTCGAAGCGCCTCTTCTAGCCGCTCCCGCACCGACGCGCCGGCTGTGCCTTCCATCACCGGAAGGGGCGGCCGGCGTTTCGCTTGCCTGGGCTTGCTAAACTGGAGTAGGCCGACCAGGAGTTGGTCCACCCCAATCAACCGCCACTGATGTGCCGTGCCGCCGTGCGCCCATGTCCGTGGCGGCAGCAACGCCAATCCCCGCAGGAGATCCAGCACTTCATGACAGCCCTGGCACCCGAAACATTCCACGAACAGCTCATGAGCCGCCGCTACGAACCCAGCGTTGCCGCCGTCAACGAACTGTGTGATTCCCTGCAGGAGGCCAAGCCCGGAACCGTGGTGCCCTACGTGGACCCCATGCACGACGTGGAGGAATGCCGCATTATCAGCCTGTTCTCCAACATCGGCGAGGTGGATCCGTCCGGGTTCATCACCCCCGGCGACCAGGACGCTGTTACCCGCATGCTGGGGATCCAGTGGAAGCTTGGCCTGCGCCCGGAGTTCGTCATGCCGTGGAACGTCCACCCTTGGCACGTCCCGGGCGAACCCAACGGCAAGTTCACTCCGGACCAGATCCAGTCAGGCCTGAAGCCCCTGCTGAAGTTCCTGGCCCTGGTCCCCCGCGCCTCGGTGATCGTGGCGCATGGCACCGAAGCCAACCGCCTGGCCAACCTGCTGTTGAAGACCGAGGTGCCCCTCCTCTGGCGCCGCGGCCTGAAGACCTACAAGGTCCGCTCGCTGAGCGGCCGCGCCTTCGCCGGTTCCCCGGCCCGCCAGGAGGAGTACCTGGAGGACATGCGCACTGCCTATGCAGACGCCATGGCCCGCACGGGTATTGCCAAACCTTAAGACCTGCGCCGCTCAGCCTGTGGCATCGGACTCGGTAAACGAAATTCCCGGGGCCGATTCGTCTTCGGCTTCAACCCAGGTGGTGAAGTCGGCGTACGACATCCACGAGTAGTAGTCACAGAACCTGAGACGCGCTTTCTCCTGCTTTCCCACGCTTCGCGCAGCTCCTCCTTTCCGCCCCTGGCCCTTCGATTCTTTTAACCGAAACGAGGGACGGCGCATTCCAGGCCGGATACGACGGCGGGCGGTCACCTTCTCATTGAAAGGTGACCGCCCGCCGTCGTTCGCAGCCCGAACCCCTCCCTGGCAATCTGCACCAGGAAACAGTGCGGGCGTGGGCCCAGGGAGTTATTCGCCCTCGATGGCTGCCTTTGCCGTGGGGTCGGAATCGTTCAGGAACTTCTCGATCCGCTCCGGCTCTTCAGCCTCGCCGATGGCCGACGAGGCCCGGCCCAGGGAGTAGAGGGCCCGCAGGAACCCGCGGTTTGGCTCATGCTCCCAGGGGATGGGCCCCACGCCGCGCCAGCCGTTGCGGCGCAGCGCATCCAGTCCACGGTGGTAACCCACCCGGGCATAGGCGTAGGAGTCGATGGTGCGGCCTTCCGTCCACGCCTCCTCAGCCAGGACGGCCCACAGGAGCGAGGACGTTGGGTGCTTCGCCACCAGGTCCAGGGCCTCCTGGCCGGCCTCAAGCTGCGCGTTCACCTCGGTTTCGGCAGGCAGGAGAGTGGGCTCCGGCCCCATCAGGTTCCGGCGGAACTCGTCCGACATCTAGAAGGTCTTTCCGGCCGAACCGAGCTGCTTGGTGGCTTCCACCACGCGGGCTGCCAGGCCGGCTTCGGCGGAGGCGCCCCAGACGCGGGGGTCGTAGGTCTTCTTGTTGCCCACTTCGCCGTCCACCTTCAGGACGCCGTCGTAGTTCTTGAACATGTGGTCAGCAACGGGACGCGTGTAGGCGTACTGGGTGTCGGTGTCGATGTTCATCTTGATCACGCCGTAGGAGACGGCGTCGGCGATTTCCTGGTCGGAGGAGCCGGAGCCGCCGTGGAACACGAGGTCGAACGGGTTGTCCTTGCCGATTTTGGCACCCACCTGGGCCTGGATGTCCTTGAGGATCTCCGGGCGGAGCTTGACGCCGCCGGGCTTGTAGACGCCGTGGACGTTGCCGAAGGTCAGGGCCGTGATGTAGCGGCCGTTTTCACCGGAGCCGAGGGCATCGATGGTGGCCAGGGCGTCCTCAACGGTGGTGTACAGCTTGTCGTTGATGGCGTTTTCGACGCCGTCCTCCTCGCCGCCAACGGTGCCGATCTCCACTTCGAGGATCATCTTGGCGGCAGCAGTGCGGCCGAGCAGTTCGCGGGCGATGCGCAGGTTTTCCTGGAGGGTCTCGGCGGAGCCGTCCCACATGTGGGAGTTGAACAGCGGGTTCCGGCCGGCCTTGACCTCAGCCTCGGAAGCAGCCAGCAGGGGCAGGACGAAACCGTCCAGCTTGTCCTTGGGGCAGTGGTCCGTGTGCAGGGCGACGTTGACGCCGTAGTTCTTGGCTACTTCGCGGGCGAAGGCTGCGAAGCCCAGGGAACCGGCAACCATGTCCTTGGTGGATGCGCCGGACCAGTAGGCCGCACCGCCGGTGGAAACCTGGACGATGCCGTCGGACTCCGCCTCGGCGAAGCCGCGGAGCGCTGCGTTGAGCGTCTGCGAGGACGTGACGTTCACGGCCGGGTATGCGAAGCCGCCCGCCTTCGCGCGGTCGATCATTTCGGAGTAGATCTCTGGGGTTGCAATGGGCATGCTGGCTCCTCTGCTGAGTTTCGTCTGTGGGTGGAAGACCCTCAAGTAGACCGCTTACGGCTAGGCACCATCCTAGCCATTCCCGGACCACGAGGGTGTTTCGGGTCACCGCTCGGTAACACTCAGACGTGCTGGTTGAACACGTGCCGCCGGATCCAGGCGTGCATGGCGATGGCGGCTGCCGAAGCGGCGTTGATGGACCGGGTGGAGCCGAACTGCTCGATGGACAGGGTGGCGGCGGCGGCCTGGTGGACTTCGGGGGTCAGGCCCGGGCCCTCCTGTCCGAAGACCAGCACGCAGTCGCGCGGCAGCTCGTATGTCTCCAGGGGAACCGAGTCCGGGAAGATATCGATGCCGATGATCGCCAGCCCCTCCCCCTGCGCCCACTGGACGAAGTCCTCGACCGTGGGGTGGTGGCGGACGTGCTGGTAGCGGTCGGTGACCATGGCGCCGCGGCGGTTCCATCGCCGCCGGCCGATGATGTGCACCTCTTTGGCGAGGAAGGCGTTGGCGGTGCGCACCACCGTGCCGATGTTCAGGTCGTGCTGCCAGTTCTCGATGGCCACGTGGAAGTTGTGCCGCCGGGAATCGAGCTCCGCCACGATCGCTTCGTGCTTCCAGTAGCGGTACTTGTCCAGGACGTTGCGGCGGTCCCCGTCGGCAAGGAGGTCAGGGTCCCAGTGGTCGCCTTCGGGCAGTTCGCCTTCCCAGGGCCCGACGCCGACCTCCGCCTTTGCGGGCTCGGCCTCCCCGGGCTCGTGGCGGGGTTCGTCTGGCAGGCCGGGCGTTTGGTTCACCCCTCAACACTAGACTGGAGCACTGGAGCATTCATCACCGGTGGAGGTAAACGTGGCAGAAGAAGACCAGGTAGCAGCAAACCCCGCGGTTTACCGCAGCGGCCAGGAGATCGAGTGCTGGCTGACGGACATGGACGGCGTCCTGGTCCACGAGAACCAGCCGATCCCCGGCGCCGCGGAACTGATCCAGCGGTGGGTGGATACGTCCAAGCGCTTCCTGGTGCTGACCAACAACTCCATCTTCACCCCGCGCGACCTTGCCGCCCGCCTGCGTTCCTCCGGCCTGGAAATTCCGGAGGAAAACATCTGGACTTCGGCGCTGGCCACGGCGCAGTTCCTCAAGGACCAGGTGCGGGGCTCAGAGTCCGGCAACCGCGCCTACACGATCGGTGAGGCGGGGCTCACGACGGCGCTGCATGAGGCCGGCTTCATCCTCACCGACCAGAACCCGGACTTTGTGGTGCTTGGCGAGACGCGCACGTACTCTTTCGAAGCCATCACCATGGCCATCCGGCTGATCCTTGCAGGTGCCCGGTTCATCGCCACCAACCCGGATGCCACCGGCCCCTCCAAGGACGGCCCCATGCCCGCCACCGGTGCCATCGCGGCCCTGATCACCAAGGCCACCGGCCGCGAGCCGTACATTGTGGGCAAGCCGAATCCCATGATGTTCCGCTCCGCGATGAACCAGATCGATGCACACTCCGAGACCACCGCCATGATCGGTGACCGGATGGATACGGACATCATCGCCGGCATGGAAGCGGGCCTGCACACCGTCTTGGTCCTCAGCGGCATCACGCACAAGGATGACATTGCCGCGTATCCGTTCCGCCCCAACCAGGTGCTGAACTCCGTGGCGGACCTGAAGAACCAGATCTAGGACTAGAAGATGCTCACCCGGGAGCCGCCCCGGGGCAGCGGGAAGAACCCGTCCAGCAGTTCCGTCACCAGGGGCCGGTAGACTTGCGGATTCCAGCCGGGGCTGGCGTGGGCGGGTGCCGCGCCGGTGGTCTGCAGGTTGCTTGAGACCATGTTGTCCTTGAAGACCACGGCCCAGGTTTCCGCCGCGGTTTCGTAGTCGACCGTCCTGTCCTTGGGGTTCCCGATATAGGCCATCTTGGCCGTGCCCAGCTTCCCGGCGAACTGGCTTCCCTCGAAGTGGTAGATATACGCGGACTCGGTCTGGATCAGGACGCTGGAAGGTGCGATCGGGGACAGCTGCTCCAGGGTCTGGTCCAGGACCTGCCGCCAGCTCCGTTCGTCCTTGTGGATGATCCGTTCACCCAGCTCATACCCACCTCGCAGCGTGGACGGGAACCTGACGCCGCGCTCGTAAAGGAACACCACGCCGTCGAACCAGCTTTGGTCCAGCACGTCGTGCGCACTGTAGGGACTGGAGTCCAGGAGGATGAACTGCACCTGGACTCCCTGCAGGGCAAGGAGTCGGGCAGCCACCTGGGTGGCCAGCATCCCGCCGAAGCTGTGCCCGTAGAAGAAGAGCTTGGTGATCTTCTCTTCGGCAATGTAGTCGGTGATCGCGTTGACCACCTCCGTGATGTTCAGCCCCAGGTTGGAATATCCGACGGCGGCGAGCCGGGCGCGCTTGTTCAGCGCCCCGCGCAGGGTGTTGAGGATCCACTGTGCCTCTTCCCAGCTGGTCTTGTACCCCGGGAACAGGAACCAGCTGGCATCCGGGTAATAGGCGTCCGCGAAGTCGTCCGCAACGCTGAGGATCCTGGTGGTCCGGCGCTGCGACTGGACCTCGCGGGTAACCAGCATGTCGGCAGCCAGCAGCCCGGACGCCCCTGCACCCGCCAGGAACGTGCGCCGCGAAAAGCGTTTCAGCGCAGCCGCCTCCGCCAGCAGCCGGGCGTGGGAAACCCCGCGCCCGCCCTGCGGACTTACCTCCCCCTCATACGGCACACTCCTACCGTAAACCCACCCAAACGTACCGCCGCAACGGGCGGGGGTAACCGTTCGGTGACGCTGGGGTCAGCAGGCGGCCTGGCCCTCCGCGGCGGGGATTGGGGACGTGGGTTCCTGCCGGCGGCGATGGATCTCCAGGCCGATGTCGTTGTAGCGGCCCAGCAGGTCGGCACTGTCCTGGGTGTTTGGATTGTCGAGCAGCGCGAAGAGCGCGTCACTGGCGGCAAGGAGCTCCTCGTTGGAGTATTCCGTAAGGGGCGGCCCGTACAACTCCTCGATCCACATGACAGGAAGGTGTGGATACTCCCCGGCGAAGCGGCCTCCGGGGAACAGCTCACGGACGTCGCCGTCCAGGGGAAGTGGCTGCTCGCCGGATGGCCGGTTCAAGGAAGCATTGTGGGCAGCGGGTACCAGCTGCAGGGAAACGCCTGCACCACAGGCTCCCGGCAGCGCGTTGGCATCCAGCGCATTCAGGTCGCTGCGCAGGCCGGCCAGCGCGGTTGACTCCACCAGGTCCGCCATTGAGAGGTCAACGCAAATATGGCAGCGGATGCCCATTCGCCGGACACGGCGGATGATGTGGACCAGGTGGGGGCGGGAACCGCTGTCAAGGCTCCCCCGGACTTCAATCCGGACGATGTCTGCAGGGACATCAAAATTAACAACTGCGTCTAATGCTCGGTCCATAGGTACTCCAAAAGAGGTCTATGGCCGACGGCTCAACCTCCGCAAGCCTAACCTCCGCGGGAGCCCCTGCACAACCCAACCCTTAGGAACGGGCCGCGCGGATTACCTTTCCCGGCTCCTCATAGTGCGTCCGGGCACCGGCTCCGCCCACTGAGTCCACCAGGGACTTGGCGATGTCCCGCAGCTTGGTGTTGCTGTTGCTGGATGCCTCGGTGAGGATTTCGACGGCAGCCGCCTGGCTGCAGCGGTTCTGGGCCATGACAATGCCCACGGCGATGTCGATGATGGTGCGGGACTCCAGCGTGGCCCGGAGGTTCGACGCGCTGTCCGCATGCAGGGAGAACCGGACGGCAAGGCGCAGGGCCTGCGAAATTTCACGGGTGAAGTCCCGGGCCCTTGCCGTGGCCCGTCCTTCGAACTTCCGGGGAACATCGGAATAGAGGTTCAGGGCCGCCTTGGCCTCGCCCTGCAGGGTGAACGGGAGGGAAAGCACCGAACGCAGGCCATGGGCGGCAACGGCCGTTGCGTAATCGGGACCCCACCGGTTCTCCTCCAGCAGATCGGGAACGTGGACTTCGCGTTCCTCCTCCGCAGCAGTCAGGCAGGGGCCCTGAGACAAGGAGTACTGGATTTCGTCCACTTCCCGCGCCGAATCGCTGCTCCACCCGATGGTGGCCGCCTTGCGGTCACGGAGCAGGGTGATGCCACACAGAGCGTCGTCACCGTCGCCTGCCATCTGGTGGGCGGAGAAACGGGCCAGTTCGTTGAGGAAGTCCTCAAAATCAGCGCTTTCCAGGATGAGGTTCTGGACCTGGTCGGTTGCGCTCAAAGGCTGTTCTGGGGGGAGCAAATGCATGATCTCCAAGCAACTGAAAAGTGTTAAAGGACATCATAAAGCAGCGCCAACAGCCCGGCCAACGGCCAGCATACTTGTTCCCAGGCGATTTCCCGGGTCCGCAGCAGGACCTAGGACAGCCCCAGCTCGTCCTTGCTGAACGCAAACAGGTATGGAACGCCGGTCTCGGCTTCGATTTTTTCCTTGGCACCGGTGTCACGGTCCACGATCACTGCCACCGCAACCACGTTGCCGCCGGCCTTCCGGACGCCTTCCACTGCCGTCAGCGCGGAACCGCCCGTGGTGGAGGTGTCCTCCAGGACCAGCACCTTGCGGCCTTCAACGGAGGGGCCCTCCACCTGGCGGCCCATGCCGTAGGACTTCTGGGCCTTGCGGACCACGAAAGCATCCACGGCACGGCCGGCATCAGCGGCAGCGTGCATCACTGCAGTGCCCACCGGGTCAGCACCCATGGTGAGGCCGCCGGCGCACTCAAAGCCGATCCCGGCGTCGTCCGCCAGGGCGAGCATGACCTGGCCCACCAGCTTGGAGGCCTCGTGGTGCAGGGTGATGCGGCGGAGGTCGATGTAGTAGTCAGCCTCGGCCCCACTCGAGAGGATCACCTTGCCGCGGACCACGGCGAGTTCCTTGATGAGTTCGAGCAGGCGGGCGCGGGCAGCTGCGGTGTCTACCGCAGTGTCAGAGGGCGAAGTCATGGGCTCAAGTTTAGTGGGTGGGCGGACGGTGAGTGGGCGGGCAAAGCCTGGCGCGTGCTCGGGGCGGGGCCCGAAGGCGATGACGCGCGGCAGGACACGCCTGACCACGGGGTTGTGGCGCAGGATGAAGAAGACCATCCGCGTGATGGAGAGCGTAGTCCGGGCACCATCGCCGGCCAGGGTCGCCCCGGACAATCTCCCGGCGAAGAGCGGAACAAAAACCACCCTGTGCAGGATGCGCTGCACGGTTTGGACCACCACTGTAGGCATGCGCCGGCGGCGCTGGATTGCCGCGAGGGTCCTGGCCCGCACGTGGCCCCGCCGCAGGTCCGGGGCCAACCGTTCGGCGGCCGCCACTGCATCCTGGATGGCCAGGTTGATGCCTACGCCGCCGGCCGGTGACATCGCGTGGGCTGCATCCCCGATGCACAGGAATCCGTCGGTGTACCAGCGCTGCAGGCGGTTCAGCTTAACGTCCAGCCAGTGAAGGTCGTCCAGGCTGCGAATGGAGTCGACGCGGTCGGCGAGATCCGGACGAAGTGCCGCCACGCGCTGCCGGAACCGTTCCACGCCGCCGGCCCTGATCCCGGCATCCGAGCCCTTGGGGGCGAGGTACCCCAGCTGGTAGTAGTCGGTGCGGTTCAGGGCAATCATGGCGTCCCCGTCACCCAGCGACGGCACCACACCCGCCACTTCGCCCTGCTCGGAAGCGTGGCGCGGGAGCCTGAACCACCAGGTGTCGAACGGCACCGGGTACTCCCTGGTGCGCATTCCCGCCGCCTCCCGCAGCACTGAATGGCGCCCGTCCGCGGCCACCACCACATCTGCATGCAGCACGTGTTCCGCCCCCGGCCCGGCCCCGCCCGTGGCCCTGTAGCGCACTCCGGTGACGCGGCCGCCGTCGAACTCCAGGCCGGTGGCCTCGCTCTCCATAAGCAGGCTGAACGTCGGTTCCGCAGCGGCCGCCGAGGCGAGGAAATCCAGGAAGTCCCACTGCGGCATCATGGCCACGTAGTTATACGGGGGCTTCAAAGAGTCGAAGGCCGCCAGGGTGACCAGGCCGGCGCCGGGGACCGGAACAGCCACGTTGTTGAGCCTGCTTTGGGGCAGGCTGCGGAATCCCGCGCCCAGGCCAAGTTCGTCGATCAGGCGGATGGTGGAGGCATGCACCGTGTCGCCGCGGAAGTCGCGCAGGAAGTCGCGGTGCTTCTCCAGGACGGTCACCTGCACTCCGGCCCGGGCCAGCAGCAGTCCCAGCATCATTCCCGCGGGGCCTCCGCCCACCACGGCACACCCTGTCCGCTCCATGCAGTTACGCTACGCCGCGCAGGGGCCGCCCGGAACAGTTGAGGGTTGTTGACAGTGCTGGCTAGGCTGGACAACATGCGCGAACTCCAGGCCAAAATCATTGAAGAAATGGGCGTTCAGCCCCGGATCGATCCCGCGGGGGAGGTGCGCAAACGCGTCACGTTCCTCAAGGAATACCTGAAGGCAACCCACACCAAGGGCTTTGTCCTGGGCATTTCCGGTGGCCTGGATTCATCCCTTGCGGGCAAGCTTGCGCAACTGGCGGTGGATGAGCTTGAGGCCGAAGGCGTGGAAGCCAATTTCGTGGCCGTCCGCCTTCCCTACGGAGTGCAGCACGACGAGGAAGATGCCCAGGCAGCCCTGGACTTCATCAAGGCCAAGACGGAATGGACGTTCAACATCTCCGCCGCCGTGGACGGTTTTGAAGACGAGTTCGAAAAGACCGTGGGCTCGGAGATCTCCGATTTCCACAAGGGCAACACCAAGGCCCGCACCCGGATGATCGCCCAGTATGCGCTGGCGGGCGAGCACAACTACCTGGTGGTTGGCACCGACCACGGCGCCGAGTCCGTCACCGGCTTCTTCACCAAGTACGGCGACGGCGGCGCGGACATCCTGCCCCTGTTCGGCCTCAACAAGCGGCAGAACCGCGCCCTGCTGGCTGAACTTGGAGCGCCGGCGCGCGTCTGGGAGAAGGTACCCACCGCCGACCTGCTCGATGACCGGCCAGGCCGAACCGATGAGGACGAACTGGGCCTCAGCTACGACCAGATCGACGACTACCTCGAAGGCCGCGAGGTTCCGGACGCCGTTGCCGACTCCATCGAACAGAAGTACCTCCGGACCCGCCACAAGCGCACCGTGCCGGTCACCATCTTTGACACGTGGTGGAAGGACCAGGGCCCCGAGGAGCCCCGCGTGGGCCTCTAGGCAGCCTCGGCGGACTTCCCCACCTTTGGGGAGCACGTCTTCGGGGAGAACGACGGCGGGCGGCACCGGAAGGTGCTGCCCGCCGTCGTCGTTCGCGGCCAGAGCCGGGGAGGCTCAGCGGGGCCGCCGCCCGGCGTCGCCGCCCACGCCAAGCTGCTGCGTAATCCGGTGCGCCTCCGCCATCAGGAGGCCGCCGAGTTCCTCCTGCCGTTCCGGCTTGAAGCGTGGTTCGATGCCCGTCAACGACAATGCCCAAGCCGGTTTCCCGGAGCGGTCAAACACCGCCGCACCCATCCCCCAGCTTCCCTCCAGGACCAGGCCGGGGTTCACCGAATAGCCGGCCAGCCGGGTGCGGGCCAGGTTCTTCCGCACCAGTTCGGGAGTATGGTTCCCGGCGAACTCGCCCGCGTGTTCGCTCCAGCGCCCCAGCATTTCCTCCTGCTCGCTTTCCGGCAGGAAGGCCATGATGGCCGTCCCGGCCGACGCGACGCCAAGGGGGAACCGGACACCCTCGTGCAGGACGAAGGAGCGGACCGGGAAGCTGCCTTCCTCACGCAGCAGGCAGACCGTCCCGCCGCCGCGGCGGATGGAGAAGAAGGCGCTCTCGCCCGTGGCCTGCGCCAGCCGGCGGAGGCTGGGCCGGGCGATGTCCTCCAGGGGAAACCGCGCCGAAGCCACCGAGCCCATCAGGAGGATCTCGGGGCCCAGCACCCAGTTCCCCGTCACGGGATCATGGTCCAGCAGGCCTTCCGCGGCCAAGGACGTCAGGAGCCTGTGGAGCGTGGGACGGGTAAGCCCGGATTCCCGCACGAGGTCCACCAGGGGCATTCCCTCCGAGCTCCTGCCCACCAGCCGCAGCAGGCCGGCGATCCGCGTTACCACCTGCGCGCCCTGCACCTGCATGGCCATAAACCCTCCTAATGTCCACAATATGGATACACGCCATCGTACTGTCCACACTGTAAATAGGCCACGCCGTGGTCCTTGACAGGCGCAATAATGCGCCCGTAGTCTCCAGACTCAGATCCCCGGCATCCACTTAGTGGACACCACCGTGCTCAACGAGGAGACGACATGAAGAAACTCCAGGCTTCCGCCGCCAGCGCCCTGGAAGGGGCCCTGCAGGACGGCATCACCCTCGCCGTAGGAGGATTTGGCCTGAGCGGCATTCCGGCCGACCTGATCGAAGCTGTGCGTGATTCCGGCGTCCGGGACCTCACCGTGGTGTCCAACAACATGGGCGTGGACGGCAAGGGGCTGGGCATCCTGATCGAGGCGGGCCAGGTCCGCAAGGTCATCGCGTCCTACGTCGGCGAGAACAAGCTGTTTGCCGAGCAGTACCTTGCCGGCAGGCTGGAGGTGGAATTCACTCCGCAGGGCACCCTGGCCGAGCGGCTTCGCGCCGGCGGCGCCGGCATCCCTGCCTTCTACACCAAAACCGGCGTGGGCACCCTGGTTGCCGAAGGCAAACCGCACGAGGTGTTCGACGGCGAAACGTACGTCCAGGAGCGGGCCATCCGGGCCGATGTCGCGCTTGTCCATGCCCACACCGCTGACACGGACGGCAACCTCATCTACCGCTACACGGCCCGGAACTTCAACCCCGTAGTGGCCACAGCCGGCACACTGACCATCGCCGAGGCGGAAGTGATCGTGGAGCCCGGCCGGCTGGACCCGAACCACGTTGCGACCCCCGGCGTCTTCGTCCAGCGGCTGGTGCAGGCGTCGGACCGGGTCAAGGACATCGAGCAGCGGACCGTCCGGCAGCGCGCCGGCCTCGTCTCCGCCTGACCGGCCTCCGACGCCGGCCACCCCAACAACGGAAGAACATCACTCAATGGAGAGAAACACCGCCATGGCCACCAGCCAGCTCGACCAACCGGACGTCCGCCAGAAGGGCTTGGCCCTGATGGCTGAAAAGCTGGCCGGATGGACGCAGAAGTGGTTCCCGGACGCTTACATCTTCGCCCTGGCAGGCGTGCTGCTGGTGGCCATCGCAGCACTCGCCATCGGCGCCTCTCCCAAGGCAGTGGTGGACTCCTTCGGAAACGGCTTCTGGGACCTCACCGCCTTCACTTTGCAGATGGCCATGGTGGTGCTGACCGGCTACGTGGTGGCCACCTCGCCGCCCGTGGCCCGGTTGATTGACCGACTGGCGCAGGTGCCAAACTCCGCGCGCGCCGCCGTCAGCTTCGTTGCCGTGATGTCCATGTCGGTGTCGTTCGTGAACTGGGGTTTGAGCCTGATCTTCGGCGGCCTCCTGGCGCGTGCCGTGGCCCGCCGGGCGGATCTGCACGTCGACTACCGGGCGCTCGGGGCAGCGGCCTTCATGGGGCTGGGCGCCGTCTGGGCGTTGGGCATGTCCTCCTCCGCGGCCCAGCTCCAGGCCACAAAGGCCTCCATTCCCCCGGCGCTGCTGAAGATCACCGGCGTCCTGGACTTCGGCACCACCATCTTCACCTGGCAGTCCCTGCTGACCCTGGTCATCCTGATGCTGCTGACCACCGTCATTGCCCACTTCTCCGCCCCCACGGGCGGCGCCGTCAAAACCGCGGCCGACCTCGGCGTCGACCTTGATGACCAGCCCGAACCGCCGGCCGAGAAGTCGCGCCCCGGCGAGTGGCTCGAATACAGCAGGGTCCTCCCCGTCCTGGCCGGGGTTCTGACGCTGGGGTGGCTGGTGTCCCAACTCCTGACCCTGCCCATCCTCAGCGTGGTCAGTTCACTGAACGGCTACCTGCTGGTCTTCCTGATGCTGGGGCTTGTGCTGCACGGAACCCCGCGCAAATTCCTCCAGTCCGTGACCAAGGCCGTGCCCGCAACCGCAGGCATTTTGGTCCAGTTCCCGCTCTATGCCGCGATGGCGGCCATCCTGACCAAGGCCACCGGCGCGGGCGGCCTCTCGGTGTCGGAGCATCTGGCCCATTTCTTCACCAGCATCGGCGGCAACGGGGCGTTCGCGGTCATCATCGCCATCTACACGGCACTCCTTGGCATGTTCGTTCCGTCCGGCGGCGGAAAGTGGCTGGTGGAGGCACCGTACGTCATGCAGTCCGCCACCGACGTGAACATGAACCTCGGCTGGACCGTGCAGATCTACAACATGGCCGAGGCCCTGCCCAACCTCATCAACCCGTTCTTCATGCTGCCGCTGCTGGCCGTCTTGGGCCTGCGCGCCCGGGACCTGGTGGGCTTCACGTTCCAGCAGTTCCTGTTCCACCTGCCGGTGGTCCTGCTGCTCGCCTGGCTGCTGGGAATGACGTTCGAGTTCGTGCCGCCGGTAATACCCAACTGAATTACAGCCAAGACGACCAAAGGAGAAAACCCATGGGATGGACCAGGGATGAAATGGCTGCGATTGCGGCCGAGGAACTGAACGACGGCGACTACGTAAACCTGGGGATCGGCATCCCCACGCTGGTGGCGAACAACCTGCCCGAGGGCGTGCGGGTGGTGCTGCAGAGCGAGAACGGGCTGCTGGGCATGGGCCCGTTCCCGTACGAGGGCGAGGAGGACGCCGACCTCATCAACGCCGGCAAGCAGACCGTCACGGTCCTGCCGGGCGGCAGCATCTTCGACTCCGCCACCTCGTTCGGCATGATCCGGGGCGGGCACGTCAAGGTGGCCATCCTGGGCGCCATGCAGGTCTCCGGCAACGGCGACCTGGCCAACTGGACCATCCCCGGGAAGATGGTCAAAGGCATGGGCGGTGCCATGGATCTGGTGGCAGGAACGCCGCGCGTGGTGGTCCTCACCGAACACAACGCCAAGGACGGCACCGCCAAAATCGTCCGCGAATGCACGCTGCCGCTGACCGGGCTCAGCTGCGTGGACCGGATCATCAGCGACCTCGCCGTCTTCGACCTTCACAAAAAGGACGACGGCGGGCGGCAGCTCACGCTGACCAGGCTGGCACCGGGGGTCACCGTGGAGGACATCCGGGAGAAGACCGAAGCCGGCTTTGAGGTCGCCCCCTCCCTCGATCCAGCCACCACCTTGGAAGGAGCCTCGGCATGAGCCTCAAAAAGCAGTTCGGCAAGGATGTCCTGATCACCGGCTGGGGTCACAGCAGGTTCGGGAAGCTCACCGACGACACCCTGGAATCCCTCATCGTCCAGGTGGCCACGGACGCCATCAGCAGCGCAGGGATTGAGCCGGCCCGGATCGATGAAATCTACGTGGGACAGTTCAACTCCGGCATGATGCCGCTGGCGTTTCCATCCTCCCTGGCGCTGCAGGTGTCACCGGACCTGGCCAACGTCCCGTCCACCCGCGTGGAGAACGCGTGCGCCTCGGGCTCGGCGGCCTTCCAGCAGGGCACCAAGGCACTGCTCGCCGGAACCGCCAAAACGGTCCTGGTGATCGGCGCCGAAAAGATGACCCACGCGGGAGCTGATGTGGTGGGCGCCGGGCTGCTGGGCGCCGACTACGACATGGCCGGCAGGCCCTCCACCACCGGGTTCACCGGACTCTTCGCGGAAGTGGCCAGGCACTACGCCAAACGCTACGACGCTGACGGGAAGCTGGGCGATGTCCTGGGTACCATCGCGGCCAAGAACCACCGCAACGGCGTGGACAACCCGTACGCCCAGCTCCGCAAGGACCTCGGCGAGGAGTTCTGCCAAACCGTCTCGGACAAGAACCCCATGGTGGCCGATCCCCTGCGCCGGACCGACTGTTCCCCCGTGTCCGACGGTGCCGCCGCAGTCGTGCTGTCCACTTCGCCAACCGGAGGCCTCACGGCACCGGTACGGCTCGCCGGATTTGGCCAGGCCAACGACTTCTTCCCCGCGGCGCGCAGGGACCCGACGGCGTTCGAAGCCACGCGGGTGTCCTGGCAGCGTGCCCTGGCGATGGCCGGCGTCGGGATTGAGGACCTGGACCTGGCCGAAGTCCATGACTGCTTCACCATCGCTGAGCTGCTCATGTACGAGGCCATGGGCCTGACCGAACCCGGCCAGGGCGCCCGGGCGCTCCAGGAAGGCTTGGTCTACAAGGAGGGGAAACTTCCCATCAACCTCTCAGGAGGCCTCAAGTCCAAAGGCCACCCTGTGGGTGCCACCGGCGTGTCCCAGCACGTCCTGGCGGCCATGCAGCTCACGGGCACCGCGGGCGACATGCAGCTCCCGGCTCCGCGCCGGGCAGCCGTGCAGAACATGGGTGGCGTGGGCATCGCCAATTACGTCAGCATCCTGGAGGCCGTGTAGCTGTCCGGGACCGGTCCGCCGTCGTGGGCTGCTTTCACGACGGCGGACCGCAGCCTATTTCGCAGTGCCTGCGATGGACTCGGCGCCGGCAGTGGCGCACGCTTCGTCAAGGGCACCATCGGGCGCCCCGCCCACACCGATGCCGGCCACGGAAACGCCGTTGACCTTCAGCGGGACTCCGCCTGCCAGGAACAGGGTGCCCGGCAAGTCTGCGATCGAGGGGCCATTGCCATTGATGCGCTTGGCCAGCTCGCTGGTGGGGGTGCCGAAAGCTGCTGCGGTGTAGGCCTTTTCCTTGGCGGCCTCAATGGTGTGCGCCGCGGCATTGTCTCCCCGCAGCAGTGCCTGGACGGTGCCGAAGCGGTCAACGAGCGCCACCGTGACGAACGGCAGTTTGTCCGCCTGGCACTTGGCGAGTGCCGCGGCGACGGCCTGGGCGGAGGCTGTGGCGGAGATACGGTTCTGCTGCACCACAGTCTCCGGCGCCGGCTGCACGTCAACGGCGGGCACGACGGCGGGCGCTTCAGTGCCGCTGACGCGGCCGGTGCCGGCGTTGGCGGCTGCCGTGGCTCCGGCCGTGACCAGGATTGCTGCGGCTGCGGCGGCTGTGAGTGCCTTGTGGGATTTCTTCATGGTGCGTTCCTTGGGTTGGTAGGTGTGCTGTTGCCGGTTTCCATCCTTCTCGGCAGCGGTTGGCGTGGCATCGGGCCTTCGGCTGCCCCTTGCTGGCCCGAAAGGCCAGCCGTATCAGCCAAAAGGCTGAGGAACCCGGCAGGCGTGGAGCCCTAGCATGGAAGGCAGTGCTTCCCACCACGAGATCCGGATCCCGCATGCCTGCCAAAGATTCCACCCCGGCCACCGGCCCGGCGGCCGCCGTTGCCGCCGGGGGCGCCGGGGGCGCGTCCCGTCCGGTGCCGCCCACCCCCAAGGGCCGCCTGGGCAGCATTGAGGCCGCCGTCCATCTGGGCTTCGCGGTGCTCCTGGTGGCATCGGTGGTGCGCTATGTCATGCGGCATTCCCCT
The DNA here is from genome assembly GCF_059492155.1 of Pseudarthrobacter sp. Pseusp20. Taxonomy (NCBI): domain Bacteria; kingdom Bacillati; phylum Actinomycetota; class Actinomycetes; order Micrococcales; family Micrococcaceae; genus Pseudarthrobacter; species Pseudarthrobacter sp. Pseusp20. The sequence goes on along the minus strand of NZ_CP168521.1, from coordinate 765,547 downwards.
TCCGACAACGTCCTGGTCCTGGGACTCGCCGCCGCCGCCTGCCTGCTGTACGCCGTCGTGGCCCTGCTCTCGCTGCGGGACCGGCACAGCGCGCCGTGGATGGTCGCGTTGGTGGCTGTCTGGGCGGTCCTGGTGGTGGCAGCACCGAGCTTCGCCTGGTGTTCCTTCGCCCTCTTCTTCCTGTGCAGGAGTGCCCTGCGCGGTGCTGCGTCCTACGTCCTGGCGGGCGGCATCACCCTGGCAACCGCGGCCGGCCTGTTCCGGCTGGGCAACGGTACGGACCTTGCCATGCTGTTGGGGCCTGTGGCCGTAGGCGTCATGCTGACGCTCATCTATGACCGGATACAGCACGACGCCGAGGAGCAGCGCCGCCTGCATGCGGAGGTTACCGAGGCCCAAGGCCAGCTGGCGGCCAGTGAACGCCGTGCCGGCACCATCGCCGAACGGGAGCGGGTGTCCCGGGAAATCCACGACACCGTCACCCAGGGGCTCGCCAGCAGCCTGCTCCTGCTCGAAGCCGCGGGGCGTGGTTGGCCAAGTGGCGCCGCGCAGCAGGATCTCCACCAGGCCACCAGCCTGCTCCGCACCAACCTGGCGGAAACCCGGAGCCTGGTCCACGAGCTTGCTTCCCCCGGGCTGGAATCAACGCCGCTGCCGGAAGCGCTGCTGCTGGCCGCCCGGCAATACCTGCCGGAAGCCACCCTTGTGGTGACAGGAGCCCCCAGGCAAGTCTCACCGGACATCCGGCACGCACTGCTGCGGGTGGTGCAGAGTGCGGCCTCCAACACCGCGCTGCACGCTGCGGCTTCAGTCGCTGCCCTGACGGTGGGCTTCCTGCCGGACGCCGTCACCCTGGACATCTACGACGACGGCGCCGGTTTTGATCCGGCGGCGGCAGCTCCGCCGTCGACGGCCGGAGGTTACGGCCTGCGGGCCATGCGGCAGCGGGTGGAGCAGCTGGGTGGCATATTCTCGATCCAAAGTGCCCCCGGCGAGGGGACCATCGTGGCGGCCCAATTGCCATTGGAGGGCGCATGAACAGCATCACGGTCCTGCTGGTGGACGACCACCTTGTGGTCAGGAGCGGGCTGCGCGCGTTGCTGGGAACCCAGCCTGACCTGGCGGTTGTGGCGGAGGCATCCTCGGGAGAGGAAGCGTTGCAGCTGGTGCATGCGCACCTCCCGGCTGTGGTGGTGATGGACCTTGCCATGGGCCCTGGCATGGATGGAATCGAGGCCATCAGGCGGATCCGGAATCTCAACAGCGGGCAGGCAATCCTGGTTTTCACCACCTACGACTCGGATGCCGATATTGTCCGCGCAGTCGATTCCGGCGCCATGGGCTACCTGTTGAAGGACGCCGCCCCGGAGGAAATCTTTGCCGCCATCCGCGGCGCGGTTCAGGGCAGGAGCGTGATGAGCCCGCCGGTGGCCTCGCGGTTGTTCCAGCAGCTGCGCAACCCCGAAGAAGTCCTCACCCCCCGGGAGGCAGAATTGCTCAGTTTGCTCACTGAAGGCCTCAGTAACAGGGAGCTCGGGCGGCGGCTTTTCATCTCCGAGGCCACCGTCAAAACCCACCTGGCGCACATCTACGCAAAGCTCGGAGTGGATACGCGGGCGGCCGCTATTGCCACCGCGATACGCCGTGAGGGCATGCGGTAACCGCGGTTTATGGCCCTTACCCTTGCACCCGGGCCCTGTGCCCCGTACGTTTGGGACTGCGGGGACTAACTCCCGCGCACTCCGGGATGATTCCCCGGGGAGAGAATCAGAGTCACATGAAGGAATGCAGCCATGGCAACAGGCACAGTTAAATGGTTCAACGCCGAAAAGGGTTTTGGCTTCATTGCCCCCGATGACGGGTCCGCTGACGTTTTCGCCCACTACTCGGCAATCGCCACCAGCGGCTACCGCTCACTGGACGAGAACCAGAAGGTCGAATTCGATGTGACCCAGGGCCCCAAGGGCCCGCAGGCAGAGAACATCCGCCCGCTCTAAGTCTTCGGCGGCCTCCGGCACCTGCCGGGACCCCATCCAGCGGCCCCTCCAGCTCAGGTTGGAGGGGCCGCTGCTTTTATGTGGGGGTTTTGTGGGGCACGTGTTCCCGGGGCCAGTCCTCCGGTTTCCCCTTTTGGGATAATTGATCCATGACCGGACAGGACCAGGACAGGGACAAGGATCCGTGGGAGGAGTTTGACGCTCTGGGGCCCGCTGCACCGGACCGCGTGCCCGGCCAGCCCGGCGGGGAGCCCTACGGTTTCGGCTTCCGCACCGGGGTACGCAGCGCCCGGGTGGCGGTCGGCTTTGCCGTTTACGCCCTGGCGCTGGGAACCATCCTGGCCCTGACCGGGTGCATTGTGTTCATCAGCCGGCAGCAGTGGCTGCTGGCGGGCCTCATGCTTGTGATCGAGGCAGTGTTTGTTTTCGCTTTCACGCGGCTGGTGGCCCAGGCCAGGCGCCGCCGGCAGGCGCGGTGACAATTCCAAACCTTGACCTTGACCTTGACCTTGACCTTGACGCAGCGTCAAACCCTAGGCTCGGAGCATGGAAGACATCCCCGACACCGGCACGGACTGGTCCATCCAGGACGTAGCCAGGATGACCGGCACCACCAGCCGCACGCTGCGCCACTACGATGACATCGGCCTGCTGAAGCCCAGCAGGGTGGGCAGCAACGGTTACCGCTATTACGACGGCGCCGCCCTCCTCCAACTGCAGCGCATTCTCCTGCTGCGGGAGCTGGGCCTGGGCCTGCCGGCCATCGCGGAGGTCTTCCACCAGCAGGCTGACCCGGTCACCGCGCTCACCCGTCATCTTGAGTGGCTCGGACAGGAGCAGCAGCGGCTGGCACGGCAAATGCAATCCGTGCGGCGAACCATTGAAACAGTAAGGGCAGGAGGCCAACTGATGGCAGAGGACATGTTCGACGGCTTCGACCACACCCAGTACAAGGATGAGGTGGAGGAACGGTGGGGCAAGGAGGCCTACGCAAAATCCGACGCGTGGTGGCGCGGCATAGCTTCGGACGAAAAGCAGGAGTGGATGTCCAAGGTGGAAACCCTTGGCAACGACTGGAAGGCTGCCGCCCGCTCCGGCGTTGCTTCGGACGGTCCCGAGGCCCGGGAACTGGCAACGCGGCACGTCGACTGGCTGAGGTCCATCCCCGGGACTCCGGCCGCCGGAAACAGCGGGAATATCAAGGGATACGTCCTGGGGCTGGCGGACATGTACGTGGAAGACCTGCGCTTCGCCGCCAATTACGGCGGAGTGGAGGGGGCGGGCTTCGTTCGGGCGGCCCTTCGCAGTTTTGCGGAGAAGTATCTGTAGGGCAGAGGCGGAAGGCAGCCTAGCGGCTGGTCTCGGAGCTGCCGGCGCCCGCCCGATCAGCCTTGGCGCGCCGGGTCCGCCGGACCACCAGCAGCACCACGGCAATGGCCAATCCGGCGTAGACGGCATAGTTCAGGAAGCGTGAGTACTCCTCGATCAGCCTGTATTGGGTGCCCAGCAGGTAGCCCAGGCCGATGAGGGCGCCGTTCCACAGCCCGCTGCCGGCCAGGGTGAACAGGGTGAAGGTGGCAAAGGGCATGGCCGCCGCCCCCGCCGGAAGGGAAATGAGGCTGCGGACGCCGGGCAACAGGCGGCCGAAGAAGATGGATGACCTGCCGTGGCGGCGGAACCATCCTGCCGCGTGTTCGAAGTCTTCGCGGTCCACCAAGGGCAGTTTGGACAACCACCGGATGGACCGCTCCAGCCCCAGCTTGGCGCCGAGCCAGTAAAGGAACAGCGCCCCCAGATAAGCGCCAAGGGTGCTGGTGGCAAAAACGAGGAAAAGGTTCAGGGAGCCCTGCTTGGCCAGATATCCCGCCAGGGGGAGGATCACCTCGCTGGGGATGGGAGGCACCACGGTTTCGGCGAGCGTGAAGCCCCCCACGCCCCACTCCCCCAAAGTGTCGATGGCCCTCGCCGCAAACCCGACGATTCCGGTGAGTCCCTCAGTGGGGCTGGCTGCACCGGTCAAGATTGTCCACATACGCCCGTCCCGTCCCCTGCGCCCGGGTTACCGGTGCTTGAATTCCGGCTGGCGCTTCTCGGCGAACGCCGCCATGCCTTCCTTTTGGTCCTCCGTGGCGAACAGGGAGTGGAAGAGCCGCCGTTCGAACAACACCCCCTGGGCCAGCCCGGTTTCAAAGGCGGCATTGACAGCTTCCTTGGCAGCCATCGCCGCGGGCTTGGACTTGGCGGCAATCACCCCTGCCACCTTGAGTGCCTCGGACACGACGTCCGCCGCCGGAACCACACGGGACACCAGCCCGCACCGGTCGGCTTCCTCCGCCTCGATGAACCTGCCGGTGAGGATCATGTCCATGGCCTTCGCCTTGCCCACGGCCCGGGTGAGCCGCTGCGAGCCGCCCATGCCGGGGAGTACGGCGAGGTTGATTTCCGGTTGGCCGAATCTGGCGTTGTCCCCGGCGATGATGAGGTCGCACATCATGGCCAGTTCGCAGCCGCCGCCCAGGGCAAACCCGGACACCGCAGCGATGGTGGGAATCCGCAGCCGGGCAAAGTCCTCCCAGCCCCGGAACCAGTCGGCGGCATACATGTCCATGTAGCCCTGGTCCGCCATTTCCTTGATGTCGGCTCCGGCCGCGAACGCTTTGCCCGAGCCGGTGATCACCACGGCACCCACACCGGGATCGGAATCCATGGCGGTAACGGCGGCCACCAACTCCTCCATGGTGGCCTTGTTCAGCGCATTCAACGCCGACGGCCTGTTGAGGGTTACCAGCCCTACCCTGCCCTGCTGATCCACCAGGATGTTGGCGTACTCCGTCATTCGGGGCTCCCGTCGTCGTGTGCTGTTGTGGTCCCTGGCCGGCCCGGCATTTCCGTGCCGGTGCTCTCCCCCGCCGCCGGCTCTTGCTGCCTCGCTGCATGCTGCCCGGAGGCGTCGCGGATGTCCGTAATGATGGCCGAGAAGTCGCGGCCCGCGCCGCCTTCCGCGGCAAACCTATCGTAGATCCGGGCGGCGAGCGCTCCCATCTGTCCCGCCACCCCTGTGCTGTCCAGGGCGTTGACGGCGAGGTTGAGGTCCTTGGCCATCAGCGCTGCGGCAAAGCCCGGCTGGTAGTCCCTGTTGGCGGGGCTGGTGGGAACCGGTCCGGGCACCGGACAATTGGTGGTCAGCGCCCAGCACTGGCCGGACGCGGCGGAAGCGACGTCGAACAAGGCCTGGTGGGTCAGGCCCAGCTTTTCGCCGAGCACGAAGGCCTCGCTGACCGCAATCATCGAGACGCCCAGGATGAGGTTGTTGCAGATCTTGGCCGCCTGGCCGGCTCCGTGTCCGCCGCAGTGCACCACCCGCTTGCCCATGACCTCCAGGAGCGGCCGCACCGCCTCAAAGTCAGCCCCGTCGCCGCCGGCCATGAAGGTCAGGGTGCCTGCTTCGGCCCCCACCACGCCACCGGAAACGGGGGCGTCAACGGAGCGGTGGCCTGCTTCGATGGCCAGGCGGGCGGCGTCCCTGGCCTCGTCGACGTTGATGGTGGAACAGTCCAGGAACATCGTCCCGGCCGGCGCCGCTGCCAGCAGCCCGGGTCCGTCTGCACCGCCCACGTAGGCGTCCAGGACGTGGCGGCCGCTGGGGAACATGGTGAGGACAACGTCGGCACCGGCCAGCGCCTCCACGGCGCTCCCTGCCACCGGAATACCCTGTGCACGGGCCGACTGCAGGGCTTCAGGGACCACGTCGAAACCAGCAACCCGGTAACCGGCGCGGACCAGGTTCAGGGCCATGGGACGCCCCATGTGTCCAAGGCCCAGGAAGGCCACACCGCTCTTGTCAGGCATGGTCCGTCTCCTTCATCTGCAGGTCGGGGTTGGAGTGCGGTTCAAGCCGGGGGTGCAGCTCAGGCGGGACATGGAGGTCCAGTTCCCCGCCGTCCAGGGGCTGGAAGAACCCCTCCACCTGGGCGGGAAGCACCTCGGCCAGCGTGGCAGGTTTCCACTGCGGGTTCCTGTCCTTGTCCACTACCTGGGCGCGGATTCCTTCGCGGAAGTCCGGTGCGGCCAGGAAGCGGATCCCGGCCCGGTACTCCTGGGCCAGGGCCTCATCCAGGGTCAGGCCGGCCGCGCGGCGCAGCGACGCCAAGGTGACCGTGACCGAGGTGGGTGACTTGGCTTCGATCGTGGCGGCGGCTTCCGCGGCATCGTCGCGTCCGGGCCCGGTCCACGCCCGGAGGCGCCGGACAATCTCTCCAGCATCGTCCGGGGCGTAGCAGGAGTCGATCCATTCCCGCTGCCCGGCCAGCATGGAGGCAGGGGGCTGCCCGGCATAACGGGCGACGGCGTCTTCCGGGCTTTCCTTCTCCAGCGCAGCCACGAGGCGCGGCAGGGCGTTCGACGGAACGTAGTGGTCGGCAAGGCCCAGGAACAGGGCATCCCCGGCTGCCAGGTGTGCTCCCGTAAGCGCCGCGTGGGTTCCCGCCTCGCCTGGTGCGTGTGAAAGCAGGAAGGTCCCGCCGACGTCGGGCGCGAAGCCAATGGTGGTCTCCGGCATCCCCATCCTGGTCCGCTCGGTGACCACCCGGACGTCCCCGTGCGCGGAGATGCCCACCCCGCCGCCCAGGACCAGGCCGTCCATGAGGGCGACGTACGGCTTGGGGTACCGGGCAATCAGCGAGTTCAGGCGGTACTCGGTCTGCCAGAAGTGGGCCGTCCTGTTCCCGCCGTGCAGCATGTCCCGGTATATGGCCACGATGTCCCCGCCCGCGCACAGGCCCCGCTCCCCGGCGCCCTGGACCAGGACGGTGGCCACGCCGTCGTCCCCTGCCCATGCGGTGAGCTGCCGCAGGAGCAGCTCCACCATTCCCGCGGTAAGTGCGTTGACGGCCCGGGGCCGGTTGAGGGTGATCACGCCCAGCCGGCCGCGGCGCTCAAAGAGTACGTCCGCGCTTCCGTCCCCTGCCGCGTTGTCCGTTGTGCTGTCCTTGGCTGCGGTCATCGGCTGGGTGCTCCTTCGCATGGTGGCCGGATGAGTGATCCAGGTCATTCTGTTGCGAATATACCCGCCCCTTCACGCCCGGAACCAACCACGGCGGATCGCGGACGCGGGGACGGCCAAGGCTTTACCCGCCCTGCGGCTGCCAAGGTAAGTTAGGAACCGTGAAGATAGCTACCTGGAATGTGAATTCGCTCCGTGCCCGCGCCGACCGTGTTGAAGCCTGGCTCCAGCGCAGCGACTGCGACGTCCTGGCCATCCAGGAGACCAAGTGCAAGGACGATAACTTCCCCTGGGAGCTCTTTGAACGGATGGGCTACGAGGTGGCCCACTTCGGGGTGAACCAGTGGAACGGCGTAGCCATTGCCTCCCGGGTGGGGCTTGAAGACGTGGAGCGGACGTTCCTGGACCAGCCCTCGTTCGGCAAGGCGGGCAAGGATCCCGTGCAGGAAGCCCGCGCCATGGCTGCCACCTGCGGCGGCATCCGGGTCTGGAGCCTTTACGTCCCCAACGGCCGTTCGCTGGACGACGAGCACATGCCGTACAAGCTCAAGTGGCTGGAAAGCCTCAAGACGCACGCCCAGGCCCTGGTCACGGACAACCCCCAGGCGCAGGTGGCCCTGATGGGTGACTGGAACATCGCGCCCTTTGATGACGACGTCTGGGACATCGACCTGTTCATCCGGAACCGCGCAACTCACGTCAGCCCGCCAGAACGGGAGGCGTTCCACGCGTTCGAAGCTGCCGGCTACACCGATGTGGTGCGCCCCTACACGCCGGGCCCCGGCGTCTACACCTACTGGGACTACACCCAGCTGCGGTTCCCCAAGAAGGAGGGCATGCGGATCGACTTCATCCTGGCCTCCCCCGCCTTGGCCGCGCGCGTCACCGGGGCTTCGATCGACCGCGAGGAACGCAAGGGCAAGGGCGCTTCGGACCACGCTCCCGTGCTGGTGGAACTGGCGGACTGATGACTGCATCCTGGACCCATTCAAGGAGACCGTAATGACGGGAAACCTCTATCGGGGCCAGGCCGGCCTGCCATTTTCCTCAACCCTGCGCGTCTACGAACCCCTGGAAGCCTTTCCGGAGGACCAGCGTCCGGCCATCAAGGCCGCGGGGGCCCGGGCGGTCCCGCGTGCCGCCGTCGAAAACGCTGAACTGCTGGCCTCGCTGGGCCGCATCACCCGCTCCGGCGGGGACCCCTTCCCCACGGGGCGCACGGACCTGGTGCGCGTCACCACCGTGCCGGCCCCGGAGGGTGGAGCGCCCGACGACGGTGCTGACGCCGAGGCCGAGCCCGTCCTCCTGTACTGCCCCAGCCAGCTTGTCCTGCGCGCCGGACTGGCGGCCAACGCCTTGATGGAGGGAATCCATGGCCCCCTGGCCGAGCTGCTGATCCCGGAGGAGCAGCGTGACCGGCACCAGGAACGGATCGACCAGGTGAAGGCCCGGGACGGATCCATCCGGGTACATACGCGGGCGTCAACCTGGGGAATCCCGTTCAGCTGGTTCTCGCTGTTCATGGAGTCGGACCGCAAGGATGTGGTGGAGGCCGCTGGGCGCATCCTCACCGTTCGGGTCTGGGCGCCCATCACCGATGCCCTGGAACGGGCCCGCTACGCGGTGGCCAACCTGGCCCTCGCCGCCCCGGACCTGGACATGCTTGACGACCTGGCGCAGCTGACGGAGTGGCTTGAGCTGTTCCACGTCAACTCCATGGTGGAACTGGACTACGGCGCCGTGGCAGACAAGGTCTACCCGGACGAATCCCCCATGGATATCAGGCTGGGCATCGAGTGCCTGGCGGAGGGTGACATGACCGGGGCTGCGGCCGCCTACCGCAGGCTCGCGTCCCGCTGGATCCCCATCCGGCAGCTGGCCCGCGCGTCCTGACGCGTCAGTTCCTGGGGGGCGCTGTGGTGCGCCGGATGATGAGTTCATGGGGCGCGACGGCTGAGTGGACGGATCCGATCTCACCGTCCAGTTCGTCCAGGAGCATCTTGGTGGCCAGCTCGGCCTGCTCGTCGGGGCGCTGCCCAACCGTGGTCAGGCCCATGGCATCGGCGAAATCATGGTTGTCGATGCCCACCACCGACAGTTCGCCGGGGACGTTGACGCCCAGGCGGTTGGCCTCGAAGATGACTCCCATGGCCATCTCGTCCGAGGCGCAGAAAATTGCCGTGGGCTTCTGTCCGGGACGGGACCACAGGCGGCGGAAGGCTTCCTGTCCGCTGCGGACCGTGAAGTCCCCCCATTCGTCCCATTCCGGCCGGGTGGGCAGGCCGGCCGCGGCCATCACGTCCTTGAACGCCAGGATGCGCACCCGGGGGACGTCGAAGTTCAGGTCGGTTTCGTCGTCGCCATGCAGCAGGGCAATATCCCGGTGGCCCAGGTCGATCAGGTGCCGGACGGCTGTTGAGGCGGCGGCGTAGTCGTCGATGCCGATGTAGGGGCATTCCTCCACGTGGCCACCCACCACTACCAGCGGAATGTCGATCTTCTGCAGGTGCTCGATCTCTTCGTGGCTGAGCGCCATACATAGAACCAGCAGGGCGTCGATCTGCTTGTAGACCATGGTCTTGCTGAAGAGCCGCTCACGGTTGCTGCCGTGGCCGCCGAGGTTGAACAGGGAGAGGTTGTAGTGCCGGGCATGCAGCTCGCGGTCCGCGCCCTCAATTGCTTTGGAGAAGAACCAGCGGCTGACGAACGGGGCCAGGACACCGATGGTCTTGGTCCGGCCCGTGGCCAGGCCGGAGGCGGAGGACGATGCAACGTAGCCCAGGTTTCCGGCCACCTCCAGGATTTTTTCCCGGGTGGCTGGCGAGACCCGGGGCAGGCCGCGTACAGCCCGGGAGACAGTTGCTGTTGAGACTCCGGCGGCTGCCGCCACGTCCTCGATGCTGACGCCGTTATGGCCGCCCCGCTGGGACCTTTCCGTTGTCCGTGCCACCGTGTCCCCTCTTTAACTCCTTTTCGGCGTAGGGCCGAAAGGCCCTGCGTTACGCCCGCCCTGTATTTTCGCATTCCACGGCGAGGCATTGATAACTATGGCGGGGAACCGACGCATGGGCTCCCTTACCTGCGGGCCGGCAGCTTTCGGCGCAGGCGAACCATTCCATACAGCGCCAGCAGTGTTGCCAGCAGGCCCAGGGCCCAGCCGAGGGCCGGTTGGGCTGTGACTTCCATCCACACGGTTACCACCAGGAGGACAAGGGCCCAAAATGCGAGGAAGCCGATAATGATGTCGAAGTCTTCGCCCGAACGGACCATACGGCTGCGGTTTCCCGCCCCCGGAGTGCGGGGGCGGGAACCGTTGGGCGTCACTTGACCGCACCAGCCGTAAGGCCGGCGACGATCTTGCGCTGGAACACCAGCACCAGGATCACCAGCGGGATGGTGACGATGGTGCCCGCGGCCATGATGGCCGTGTACGGGATCTGGTTGGGCTGTGCACCGGCGAAGTTGGCAATGGCCACCGTCACCGGCTGGGTTGCGTCGCTGGACAGCTGGCTGGCGATCAGGAACTCATTCCACGAGGAAATGAAGGCCAGGATCGCCGTGGTGAAGATTGCCGGCGCTGCCAGGGGCATGATGACCTTGCGGAAGGCCTGTCCCTGGGTACAGCCGTCAACGCGCGCCGATTCCTCCAACTCCCAGGGCATTTCCCGGAAGAACGAGGTCATGGTGTAGACCGTCAGCGGGAGCACGAAGGAGATGTTCGGGATGATCAGCGCCTGGTACGTGCCCATCCAGCCAATGTTGGTGAACAGCTGGAAGAGCGGGGTGATCAGGGCAACACCGGGGAACATGGAAGCTCCCAGGATGAAGCCGAGCACCAGGAACTTGCCCCGGAAGTTCAACCGGGCCAGCGCGTAGGCGGCGAACACGCCGATGAGCAGGGACACGAGCGTCACCACGCCACCAATGAACACACTGTTGAGCAGCGCCTGGCCGAACTTGTTGCCGAATGACGTATCAAAGGCGGTCCTGAAGTTGTCCAGGGTCACGTGCGTGGGAAGGATCGACGTGTCGTAGGTGAACCCGACCTCGCGGAAGGCGGTCACCACCATCCAGTAGGCCGGCGCCAGGCACCAGAGCAGCACGATGGCCGCGCTGATGTAGGTCCTGCCCTGCGCCCACTTTTCCCGGTTTTGCGCAGCCTTGCGGCCCTTGTCCTGCCTTGCCCGCAGCGCCGAGGCGTCTGCCGTTGCCGTGGTCATTTCTTCCCCTTTCCTGTGGCGCCGCTCTGTTCAACGACGTTTGCCCCGAGGAAGCGGACAAAGATGAAGGCCACAAGGAAGATGATGATGAAGGTGATGGTGGACAGTGCGGCTGCCGAGTTGAAGCCTTGCCTGATCTGGTTAATGACCAGGATGGACAAGGTGGTGGTGTTGTTGGCGCCGCCGGTGAGGATGTAGGGCAGGTCAAACATGCGCAGTGCATCCAGGGTACGGAACAGGATCGCCACCATGAGCGCCGGCTTAACCAGCGGCAGGGTGATCAGCCGGAACCGCTGCCATGCAGTGGTTCCGTCCACCTTTGCGGCCTCATACACTTCAGCCGGGATCATCTGCAGGCCTGCCAGGATCAGCAAAGCCATGAACGGCGTGGTCTTCCAGACGTCAGCGATGACCACAGCCCACTTGGCCGGCCACTCGCTGCCCGTCCACAGGATGGTGGTGTTGAACAGCTTGTTGGCGATGCCCTCGAAGGCGAAGATGAAGAACCAGAGCTTGGCCGTCACGGCGGTGGGGATGGCCCACGGCACCAGGACGGCTGCGCGGACCAGGCTGCGGCCGCGGAATTCGCGGGCCATGATCATGGCCATCCAGAAACCAAGCACCGTTTCGAACGCGACCGTGACGACGGTGAAGAAAAATGTTGTGGCGGTGGCGGACCAGAACTGGCCGCCCAGGGTGCCAGGTGGGCAGGCGACTGTTCCGCCTGTCGGCGCCGAACACTGCTGCGCGAGCCAGTTCACATAGTTCTGGATGCCTGCCGGGCCACCCGCGGTGAACAGGCCGGTGGCTGGGTCAAGGCCGGCGTCCTTCTGGAAGGACATGACGATGGCGCTAATGATGGGGTAAACAATGACAATGCCCAAGGCAATGATGGTGGGAGCGAGCAGCCAGGATGCCCAGCGTCCTTGGCTGGCGATCCTGTTGTCCTCCCCCACACCCTTGGGCGCGTGATGGACGGGGGTACCGCCCGACGCCGGTGCTTTGACCGGCGTCGGGCCTAGTTCGGTTGCCATGGCAGAACTACGATCCCGCACCGGCGGATTCGATGGACTTCTGCATGTCAGAAAGTGCGGTTTCCACGGGCTTTTCTCCCTTAATTGCGGAGTATGCGTTGTCTTGGATTGCCTTTGTCACGGCCGGGTAGAACGGCGTCACGGGACGCGGCACGGCGTTCTCGATGGACGTCTTCAGGACCGGTAGGTAGGGCAGCTTGGCTACAAGTTCCTGGTCGGTGTACAGCGATCCAAGGACCGGAGCCAGCGAGCCCTGCGTGGCGTAGAACTTCTCGCTCTCGGCCGAGGTCAGGAACTTCACGAAGTCCAGTGCAGTGGCCTTGTGCTTGGAGTACACGCTGATTGCGGTGTTGTGGCCACCCAGTGATGATGCACCGGGGCCGCTCTTGCCCGGAAGGGCAGCCATGCCGAACTTGTCCTTCACAGCCGACGAGCCTTCAGTGCTCATGAGGCTGTAAACGTAGGGCCAGTTGCGCAGGAACAGGAGCTTGCCGCTCTGGAACGCCTGGCGGCTGTCCTCTTCCTTATAGGTGATTGCTTCCTTGGGGATGTTGCCGTCCGCGTAGGCCTTGGCGAGGTTCCCCAGGCCGGCCTTGGCTTCAGCGGTGTTCAGGCTGGGCTTGCCGTCCTTGTCCAGGACTGAGCCGCCGGCGGAGTTGATGGCTTCGGCCGCGTTGACCGTGAGGCCTTCATACTTGCTGAACTGTCCCGCGTAGCAGCCGATGTTGTTCTGCTTGGCGATGGAGCACATGCCCATCATCTCGTCCCAGGTCTTGGGCGGATTGGGTACCAGGTCCTTGCGGTAGAAGAGGATGCCGCCGTCGGAAGTGCGCGGTGCAGCGTAAAGCGTGCCCTTGTACGTGGCACTGTTCACGGTGGCCGGAAGCATGGCACTCGTGTCAACCGCCATCTTGTCCTTCAGCGGCTGCAGCCAGCCCTTGGCGGCAAACTCTGCCGTCCAGACGACGTCCACGTCGGTGACGTCGTAGTCGGACTGCTTGGCCTGGAAGTGCTGGACGAGGTCGTCGTGCTGCTGGTCTGCCTGGTCGGTCTGTTCCTTGAAGGTGACCTGCTCATCCTTGTGGGCCGCATTCCACTTATCGATGAGGGGACGGATCACATTGTTGTTGTCTTTGCCCTGGACGAAGGTGATCGGGCCGCGGGCATCGAGGTTGGCGTCAGCGTCACTGCCTCCACCGCCGCCCGTGGTACCCCCTCCACCTCCGCCGCCGCAGGCGGACAACGTAAGGGCCAGGATGCCGGCAGTGGCCGCCGGAAGCAGGAATCTCGGGGTTTTCATTAGCTTGAAGCTCCTCGCTGAGTGACAAGTAAGTCGACAGTGCGCTTGCTAGGTGAGGTTGATGTGGTGACCATCACACTAGTAAGGTGACTGTCGGGAATGCAAGCGTTTACATCAAAAAGTTATCAGAGGGGAACCAAATGCCCGACCCAACCGTTCCGGCGCCCCGCCAAATGCCCTCCTGGTGGACAGACGCCGTTGTCTACCAGATCTATCCCCGGTCGTTTGCCGACGGCAACGGCGACGGCATGGGCGACCTTCGCGGTGTCCTGGACCGGCTCCCCTATCTTGAAGGGCTGGGAGTGGATGCCATCTGGCTGTCCCCGTTCTACAAGTCGCCGCAGGCCGACGGCGGTTATGACGTAGCGGACTACCGGCAAGTGGACCCGCTTTTCGGGTCGCTGGCCGACTTCGACGCCATGTTGCAGGAAGCTCACCGCCGCGGACTGAAGGTGATCGTGGACCTGGTTCCCAACCACACCTCCGATGAGCATGCGTGGTTTCGGGAAGCGCTGGCGGCGGAGCCGGGAAGCCCGGAAAGGGACCGGTACATCTTTCGGGACGGCAAGGATGAGGTGCCGGGGTCCGGGGATGGCGGACGGGCGCCCAACAACTGGAAGTCCGTCTTCGGCGGCCCGGCCTGGAGCCGCGTGGCCGAAGCCGACGGGTCGCCCGGACAGTGGTACCTGCACCTCTTCGACACCAAGCAGCCGGACCTGAACTGGGAGAACCCGGAAGTGCAGGAGGAAATGCGTTCGGTGCTGCGTTTCTGGCTGGACCGCGGCGCGGACGGCTTCCGGGTGGATGTTGCCCACGGCCTGGTAAAGGAAGCGGGTCTTCCGGACTGGGATGGGGTGGCGGCGATGGTGGAAGGAACCTCCGCTCCGCGCCTGGAAAGCCACCTGCCGGGCGACGCCCCGCATGCCCACACCGATGCCGAGGAACCGCACCGGGCCGTCTCCCCGATGTACCCGCCGTCGCCGTTCTTCGACCAGGACGGGGTCCATGCCATCTACCGGGACTGGAACCGGGTCCTGGCCGAATACGGCGGTGACCGGATGATGGTGGCCGAGGCCTGGGTGGAACCTGCCGAGCGCCTGGCACGGTATGTCCGGCCCGATGAGATGCAGCAGGCCTTCAACTTCGATTTCCTGTTGGCCGGCTGGGACGCCGAACGCATGGCCGACGCCATCGACGCATCCCTGGCAGCGGCAGCATCCGTGGGTGCTCCGTGCACGTGGGTCCTCAGCAACCACGACACCGTGCGGCACAGCACCCGGTTCGGGCTCAAAGATCCCACTACTTTCCCCAAGGGCATCGGCGCCGCGGACGAACAGCCCGACGCAGCCCTGGGACTTGCCCGGGCCCGGGCCGCCTCACTGGTCGCGCTGGCGCTTCCGGGCTCGGCATACCTCTACCAGGGCGAGGAGCTGGGCCTCCCCGAGCACACCACCCTTCCCGACTCGGCCAGGCAGGACCCTACCTTCTTCCGGACCGACGGTGCCGAGATCGGCCGGGACGGCTGCCGCGTCCCGCTGCCGTGGGCAGGGGATCAACCCGGCTTCGGTTTCTCCGGAGCACTGTCAGGGGAAGCTCCCGAGCCCTGGCTCCCCCAGCCGGAAAGCTTCGGCCCCCTGGCCGCCGATCAGCAGGACGGCGAGGAGGGCTCAACGCTGGAGCTTTACCGTGCCGCCCTTGCATTCAGGTCAGCCCGGCACTTGGGCAGCGGCAGCGTGGAGTGGACGGACGAACACGCACCGGACAGTGGACTGTTGGCGTTCCGGAACGGGGAGGTGGTGGTCCTGTCCAACATGGGCTTCGCCTCGGCCCCCGTGCCCGAAGGCTATGCCGTAGTGCTCTCCAGCGGTCCCGAACCGGCCGACGACTGGACCGGGATGACAGAGGTTCCTGTGGACTGCACCGTGTACCTGCAACGGATATAGCTGCAAAGGATGAAGCGGGGCAGGTGCCGCTGCGCAACTGGCGCAGCGGCACCGCGCGCGCGGCAGCCTACGGTTGGCAATGGGTTCAGCGGACCCGCTCGGCCCGGCTGAAGCGGGTCCGCGCGCCCGCCCCGATGTGGATAAGGACAGGAATTTCCTTGCCCACCACAGCTTCCATCGCGTCAAGCAGCCCGGCGACCTCCACTGCCAGCAGGTGCGGTGCCACGCCCTGGCGCGGCAGGAGACGCACCTTCAACGCGGGAGAGCCCTTGACGTCGTAGGTGGTGACGGTGGCACCGGCCAGGTCCGGCCGTCCCTCGAGGGCGTGCCTCAGCCCTTGTTCCGCCACCCCGCCGCCGATCCGGACGTCGCCGGGCGTGTCGCCGGGATCGTATTCGGCGGCCAGAAGGTTTGACCGGCCCTTTCCTTGCTGGGCAATCCAGGCAACCATGAGGCCCATCAATGCCAGCAGCGCCAGTGCCACCACAATCCACAGCCAGCTTTCCGGCCGGCCGGGGAACCGGGTGGCGTCAAAGAGCCGGTTGATGCCGCTCCACACCCCGGCGGACCAGGAGTGCCACCAGGAGGCAACCGGAGGAACGGCCGCCAGGAGCAACAGCAGGACGCCCGCCCCCAGGAGGATCAGGCCCAGCAGGGTGAGCAGGATGCGGTTGAGCAGCGCCGGTGTGCTGTTCACGCTCCGATCACCCCCGAAGGAGTGACATTGACGCGGGGAACAGGCGCCGGTTCCAGCTGCATCTGGTCCAGCTCGTCGCGGACGGCTTCAAGCACCCTGTCCTGGTCCACAGGTACACCGGAGGTGGGCCGCACGTTCACCAGAACCTGCCGCTGGGAGACAATCACCATGACCTGTTCAGGCGTGACGTTGGCGGCCAGCCGTGCCCGGCGGGCGAGGGAGGAGGCGATGACTTCGTCGTCCACCACCACCGCCGGAAGCCCTTCCTCCCGTCCGTTGGCCAGCAGATGGCGGGCGCGCTTTCCCGGGAGGATGCCGCTGAGGAGGAAGATCAGCCCCACCATGGCGAGCACGCCGCCGATCGCGGCAAGCAGCAGCGGCGAGGTTCCGGCGGGAAGATCCACGATGCGCTGCGCCGCCACCTGGGGCTCAATCAGCCACGCGGGCTGGCCCACGGCGTGCACTCCCGATTCGAGGACGCCGTAAGCGGCCAGCACCAGCACAAGGGCGGCGGCAACAACCGACACCACCGCCCGCGGGGAATGGGTCTCGCGGTACACCACCCTGCGCATGTCCGGTCCGTTGCTTCTGCGCGGTCCGCTGTTCACCGGGCGGCTTTCCACACTGCTGCTCACCGTACCCGCCCTTCTGTACTGATCCTTGCCCCGCTGATCCGGATGTCCACGCGGCTCAGCCGGGAACCGCTCAATTCCGAGACCGTTGCCAGGATGCTTTCCTTGGCCCTGACGGCGCGGTCCCAGATGGACCCGCCGAGTGCGTCCACCCGTGCAGGGTTGGCCACCACGGACTGCAGCGGCGGGACGCCGATAGGGGTGACGAGGGACAAAGCCAGCAGGCCGTCGTCGTCCGTCCAGTCCGCCCGCACGTCCTGGGCGTCGACGCCCAACGCCTGGGCCGCAGCAGCCTTGGCGAGGCTGGTCAAGGCCTGGGTGCTGATCCGGTTATGGCCGCTGAGCGCCTGCCCACGCACAACGGGCGCGGGCGAGCTCATGAGGACGAGCGCCGGCCGGTGATGGCATCGAACACCCCGCGCAGGTCCAGCTTCCCTTCGGCGGCACGGCCCAGGAGCGCTCCGATTGCCATGAAGAGCAGGGAGACGAGGAAACCCCACAGTCCGAACTGCAGGGACATAAACGCCACGAAGGCGCCAATGGCGGTGCCTGCAATCGTGAGGCTCACAGCAGCGCCTCCCGTTCGGGAGCAGACGGCGCGGTTGTTTTGACCGGCGGCGGAACGTAGACATCCGCGATCTCGACGTTCACCTCGATGACCTGCAGCCCCACCAGTTCCTCAACTGCGCGGTACACGGCGGCGCGGACATTATTGGCCAATGCATGCAGCGGTGTGCCGTAGCTTGCCACCAGGGTGATATCAACAGCTACCTGCGTTTCGCCCACTTCCGCGTGGACGCCCGCAGCGTGGTCAGAACTTCCGACGGCGTCGCGGATCGCGCCCAAGGCACGGGACGGGCCCGAACCCAGGGAGTAGACCCCGGGAACCGCCCGCGCGGCGATTCCCGCCACCTTTGCCACGGCAGTCTCGGAAATTATCGTCCGGCCGGGCCCCGGAGCCGGGCTTCCGGAAGGACGGTTTGGCACCACGGGTTGTGGGTTCTGGTATTCCATCAGGCACTCCCCCTTCTGTTGTTTCCACCCTATCCCCAGGGTGCGGCACATGCGCTGGAAACTCTGCGGCCCGCCGACCGGCCTGGACTTAAAGGACCCAGGCGGGAACGCCCCCAAGGACATTCCCGCCTGAGCGGTGCCGCCTGTGTCAGCGGCGGTGCGGCAGAAGCCGCGGTCTATTCAGGTGTGCAGGCTGTCCTACTTGTAGAGGCCTTCGCCGCCGACCCTGACGTTGGTGGGCAGGTAGCCGAACGGGCCGAGGCCGTTCTGGCCGAAGCTGCGGTCCACCTGGGTCACGCCGTTCCTGAAGTTGATCTTGACAGTGGGTGACAGCGATCCGCCACGCACGCCGTTGACGTTGTCGATGAACGACTGCACGAGTCCGCCAGGCTGCACGTAGTGCGAGTATGCCTGGAACTGGCGACCGTTCTGCTGCCCGGAGATGGTACCGCTTGGGTTGTTGGCCGGCAGGTTGAGGTCGGTGGGTGAACCGAGGGCCAGGCCGCTGTTGTTCACCGGCTGGTAGTCCGAGCGCACGCCGTCACCAACAAAGCCGTAGACGCCGTCGGGGCCGCGCATGCCGGCCGCGTAGGTGAACTGGTGGCTGATCGTGTACAGGTAGTACTTGTTCTTGCCGTTTTCATTCTGGATGAAGATCTGCGGACGTTCCGTCTGGTCGTTGACGCAGTTGGCCGAAAGGATCGGCGGCAGGAAGGACCACTTGGTGAGGTCCTTGTTGTCGGCTACAGCCAGGCCCACATTGGCGGTCTGGTAGTTTGCGCCGCTGTTCTGGACGTCGCCAACGCTTTCTGCCTGGGGGTCGCCCGGCTGGTAGCCGAGGTCCTCACCCTTGCACTGGTAATCGCCGCGGGTGCCGGCGGTGTTGCCTTCGAAGACCATGAAGGTCTTGCCCGGGTGGGCGGGGTCGGCGAACGTGTACGGGTCCCGGAACGCGAAGCCCGGGTTCTGCGCCTTGGTCTGGTACATCTTTCCGTCCGGTTCCAGCAGCTTGGTGTGCTCGAAGCCGTCGAAGCTGACGCCGTTCTTGTCAGCGTGGATGTTGCCCAGGGCCTTGGCGATGGCAGCGTCAGGAGCGATCCCGCCGCCACCTGCGTTCCGCTCGGCCACGTCGTGGAAGGTGGTGGCGGTGTAGAAGACGTTGACGTGGTCGCCCTGCATGAGGCGGGTGGAGCCGGACCATTCGGTGTTGCCGATGGAGGTGTTGTCCAGGAAGAGATGGCCACCGTAGTTCCACTTGTCCTTGGCGGGGTCGGCGTTGGTTTTGCGGAAGAAGTAGCCGATCCGGGCGTTCCAGTGGCGCTGGTCGAAGCCGTAGCCGGCGTGGCGGTCGGCAACAAGGGAGAAGATGACGTCCCAGCCCTTGTAGCTGATCTGGTTGGCGTTTTCATCCGTCAGGGACCAGGTGTCCCAGACCCAGACGTCGTCATTCATGGCGGGGAAATCCTGGGGGATCTCCGGCATGGTGACGTCGGGACTCATGGAGTTCTGGCCGGGAGCCACCGTGGGATCGCTCTGCGCCATGATCTGCTTGGCGTCTGCGCGGGTCCACTTGGAGGTGAAGTCCGACGCCGGGTCGAAGGCCTCCTGCGTGTGCTCGGTGGGGAGGGCGAAACCGGGAGTGGGGGCCGGCAGCTGCCCGACCGTCGGCGGGTCCGACGGCTCGTTGGCTTGGGCAGAGGGGACGGCCAGGAAGGCCGAGGCAGCAACGGCTGCGGCCAGTGCTGCGGCGGCAGGGCGCCACCGCAGCAGCCGGTGTTGGGGGTGCTTGTGCATTTCTTGCTCTTCTCGCGGAGTTGTGACTGTTCGTGGAAGACGGGCATGTGCCCATAACCCCGAAAACAACCGCGGCCCGGTAACACCTCAGGCGTCGCCGGGGACGCCGTTGTGCTGGGGGGATCAGGACCTGGGTGGGGCCCTGCGGCCGATGGAAAGCATGCTTTCCCTCCGCCGCGCTCCACGCTAGAACGGGCGCCGGATGCAGTTCAAACCCTGTTTCACAGCCCAAAAACGGCTACCGCCGAGTAGGGTGCAAGCGCTTACGCAAGCCAACGCGCGCGCGTGCCACATCGGTTTGGCAATAATCAAATGTTTCAGGGCGGCTCGATTTTTTCCTGACAAGACAAGCGATTTGTTGCGCAGGCCACGCCGCCGCAGGCCGCTCGTCCTGGTGGCGCCGGGCACGCACGATCCCCAAAGGCCGGCCCACCTGAGCATGACGCGCACATTCGCCGGCGCCGCCCATATTCCGTATCGATACGCAAATATGGGCTGCGCAGGCGACCAAGGGTGTCGGTTTCGATTTTGCGTGTCGATGCCGCGGTTGGTGCGCCGGAGGTGAGGCGGGCGCCGGACAGTTGCTCCGGGGCCATCCACCTGGACAAGGGCACGGAACGCACTTGAAGAGCGGCTGGCCAATGGCGGTTAAATGAAGAAAAGCACCAGTTCCGAAGAACTGATGCTTCCCAGTGGTGGCTCCGACCGGCGTCGATCCGGTGACCTTTCGATTTTCAGTCGAACGCTCTACCAACTGAGCTACAGAGCCTAGGTGACTAGTCACCATGACAGCCGGAATTTCTTCCAACAATCAGAGCGACCCTGACGGGACTTGAACCCGCGACCTCCGCCGTGACAGGGCGGCGCGCTAACCAACTGCGCTACAGGGCCTTGCGTTTCTTGCTTCACAGTATCTCTACCGCTTTTTTCAAGGCTTCCAGCCTACCAGACTTTTTTTGCCTGTTTGACCAGTTCCTCGCGTACCCCCAACGGGATTCGAACCCGTGCCGCCGCCGTGAAAGGGCGGTGTCCTAGGCCGCTAGACGATGGGGGCCAGAACCCGTTCGGAACAAAATAAAAGGCGTCAAGCGAGGCTTTCCGTCTTTGTCCTTTGCGTTTCTCCGAACTGGACTCTAAAACTATAGGGCCTCCGCAGGAATTATCCAAAATCGGCGAAAAACCGCGCCGTTGGGCCGCCGCACGGGTCAAGATGGACGGATGGATGCCGTCGCAGCGCTCAATGAGATTGCTTTCTGGCTGGAGCGCGGACGCGCCGCCACCTTCAAGGTCCAGGCCTTCCGCAAAGCGGCGGCGGCCATCAGCCCCCTTGGCCCTGAGGAAGTAGCCACCCGGGCCCGGACCGGCCGGCTCAAGTCCATGAAGGGCATCGGCGACCGGACCTACGCGGTGATCCGGCAGGCGGTGGACGGCGAGGTTCCCGACTACCTGGCCGACCTCCGGGAGAAGGGCGCCCAGCCGCTGGCCTCCGGTGGGACGGAAATCCGTGGGGCATTGAGGGGCGACCTGCACAGCCACAGCGAATGGTCCGACGGCGGCTCCCCCATTGAGCTGATGGTGGCGGCAGCGGAGGTGCTGGGCCGGGAGTACCTGGCATTGACCGACCACTCCCCCAACCTCACCATCGCCAACGGGCTGTCGGCCGGGCGCCTGCTGGACCAGCTGGACGTGGTGGCAGCGATCAACAGCAACGGCGGGAACACCCGGCTGCTGACCGGGATCGAAGTGGACATCCTGGAGTCCGGCCAGCTGGACCAGGAGCCTGGGCTGCTGGACCGCCTGGACATTGTGGTGGCGAGCGTTCATTCGAAGCTGCGCGCGGACAGGAAGACCATGACCGCCCGGATGCTCGGCGGCATCCAGGACCCGCACACCAACGTCCTGGGCCACTGCACCGGGCGGCTGGTGGAGGGCACCCGCGGAACCCGGCCGCCGTCGGAATTCGACGCCGCGGAAGTGTTCGCCGCGTGCGCGGAGCACAACGTGGCCGTCGAGATCAATTCCCGCCCGGAACGGCAGGACCCGCCCGATGCGCTGATCCAGTTGGCGCTGGATGCAGGCTGCCTGTTCTCGATTGACAGCGACGCGCACGCACCAGGGCAGCTGGATTTCCTGCAGTACGGTGCCGAGCGGGCCGCCCGCAACAACGTGCCTGCCGAGCGGATCATCACCACCTGGCCGGCGGACAAACTGCTGGCCTGGGCCGGTTCGAAGTAGGCCCTGGAAGGCGCAGGCACGGTTACCACCGCTGCCGACATGGCCGATTTCCGCCAGCCCGGCGTCCGTTCCGGCCGTACATTTGTCCCATGCCGCCAACCAGCCCCGCCCATGAACCCCTGGCGTCCGCCACTGCAGCAGGAAAGCCCGTGAAGGCCCTCGGCGTGGCGGCCATGGTGGTCACGGTGGTCCTGTGGGCCTCAGCGTTCGTGGGCATCCGGGCCATCGGCCCCCACTTCTCCCCCGGCCCGCTGACCCTGGGCAGGCTGGCGATTGCCGCCGTCGTGCTGGCTTTCCTGGTGGTGCCGCAACTGCTCAGGAGCCGGATGCTGCCGCGGGGACGGGAATGGCTGCCCATCCTCGCCTATGGCGTGATGTGGTTTGGTGGCTATAACGTGGCGCTGAACGCCGCCGAGCACATCCTTGATGCCGGCACCAGCGCCCTGCTGATCAACGTCAACCCCATCCTGGTGGCCATCATGGCCGGCATCTTCCTCAAGGAAGGCTTCCCGCGCTGGCTGCTCATCGGCAGCACCGTGGCCTTCGCCGGCGTCGCATTGATCGCCCTCGGCTCCGGACAGCCACGGACGGGGGAAAGTTCGACGGCGGAACTGGCCGGGGTGGCGCTTTGCCTCCTTGCCGCGGTGCTCGCCGCAGTCAGCGTCATCATCCAGAAGCCGGTGGTGCGGAAGTTCCCGGCGGCGCAGGCAACCTGGTTTGGCATCGTGGTGGGGGCAGTGTGCTGCCTGCCGTTCGCCGGGCAGTTGGTGTCCGAGGTGCAGGCGGCTCCGCCGCAGGCCACGCTGGGGCTGGTGTATCTGGGGGTGTTCCCCACCGCCATCGCCTTCACCACCTGGGCGTACGCATTGTCACTGGTGGACGCCGGGAAGCTGGCCGCCACCACATACCTGGTCCCCGGCACCACGGTCTTCATCTCCTGGCTGCTGCTTGGTGAAATCCCCTCGGCGTTGGGACTGGTGGGTGGGCTGGTATGCCTGGTGGGGGTGGGGCTCACCCGGCGGCGGAGCCGGGTCCACGGCGACCCGCGGCCGCTTCGGCGCTAGAGTCGGGGTATGCCAGCCAGCCTTCCGCCGGGACTGCCCATCATTCCCGACGGCCCGCACGAACCGCCGGAATTCACCATGTCCCCTGACGAGTTCGAGGCAGCCGTCCAGGATGCCCTGGACAGCATTCCGGACAGGCTGGCCCGGGCCATGGACAACGTGGCCGTCTTCATCGACGACGACTACGTGCCGGGGCCGGGGGAAGATCCGGACACCGTGCTGCTGGGACTGTACGAAGGGGTTCCGCTGACGGAACGCGATTCCTGGTGGGACGCCGGTTCGCTGCCGGACCGGATCACGATTTTCCGCGAACCCATCCTGGAGATCTGCGGTTCCAGGGACGATGTGATCCACGAGGTGGCCGTAACGGTGGTGCATGAGATCGCCCACCACTTCGGGATTTCCGATGACCGGCTGCATGAGCTGGGCTGGGGCTAGCCTTGTAAGCATGGGACAAGACCACAGCCACAGCCATGGGATCACCGCCACGGGGCGGCACCGGAAACGCCTTGTGGCCGTCCTGGGAATCACGCTTGGCGTGGTGGTCATCCAGATCATCGGGGCTGTGCTGTCCGGATCGCTGTCCCTTCTCGCCGATGCGGGACATATGCTCTCGGACGCGGCAGGTGTCACCATCGCGCTCCTGGCCTCCTGGATTGCGGGCCGCCCGGCGAGCAACCAGCGGACGTACGGCTACCAGCGCGCTGAGGTCCTGGCCGCCCTCGCCAATGCGCTGATCCTGATCGTGATCTCCGTGGTCATCTTCACGGAGGCGGTCCGCCGGTTCGGTGCGCCGCCGGAAGTGCAGACGGACATCATGCTGTTTGCCGCCGTCCTCGGTGCGGTGGCCAACCTGGTGTCGCTCGTGATCCTGCGCACGGCACAGGATGAGAGCCTGAACATCCGCGGCGCCTACCTGGAAGTCCTTGGCGACCTCCTTGGTTCCGTGGCCGTCATCATCGCGGCCGCAGTGATCATGCTGACCGGCTTCCAGGCGGCGGACACCATTGCCTCCGTCCTGATCGCGCTGATGATCCTGCCGCGGGCGTGGAGCCTGCTGCGCGATGTGGTGGACGTCCTCCTGGAAGCCAGTCCCAAAGGGGTGGAGGTGCAGATGATCCGCGAGCACATCCTTTCGGTGGCCGGTGTGACGGATGTGCATGACATCCACATTTGGACCATCACGTCCGGCGTCCCCGTCTTCTCGGCCCACGTTGTGGTGGAGGACGGAGTGCTCAATGCCCGCGGCGCCGACCAGTTGCTGGACAAGCTCATCACCTGCCTGGGCTCCCACTTCGATACCGACCACTGCACCTTCCAGCTGGAACCTGCCAGCCACTCCGAGCATGAGGCGCACCAGCACGCCTGACCCCGGCCGACCACGACACACCGGACAAAAACCGCCCCTAATGACACTGTTGTGGTTTATGTTATTGATGTGACTGCTGTTGCTAATGTGCAGGGGGTCACGTAACCTCGGACTGCTGGGGGCAGCTGAGGGGCATCGTCGTGCCACATCCAGAACCTCACTCCCGGCCTTAACGTTGCGAGGTCTCTGCAGATGGCTTTATCCGGATCCGGCCGCAGGACGGCCGTGCTGTGCGCCGCCGTCGTCCTTTTTGCATCCGCGGCAACGCCGGCAGCCGCTGTACCGGCGCCGTCCGCTCCACTGGCCGTTCCGGCGTCGCCTGACATCCCTTCGCCGGAGGACATTGCCGCGGCTAAGGCCAGTGAGGCCGCCACGGCGGACCAGGTCGGCGCCATCGAGCGCATCCTTGCCGACGCGTCCGCAGCCCAGCAGGCAGCCTTTGCCGTGGCCATGCAGGCCAACAACTCGTACAGCGAGGCACTGGTGGAGCTGCAGCAAAGGACCGAAGCGGCATCCGTTGCATCAGCCAAAGCCTCGTCCGCCCGTGAACAGCAGGACAAGACCCGGAAGCAGGTTGGGCAGCTTGCCGGGGACCTGTACCGCAACGGCGGCCTGAACCCGACCCTCGGAACCATTGCCAGCGGCAGCGAGAGCCTGCAGCAGGCAGCCACGCTCGAGGCCCTCTCGGCCAGCCGCAGCCGGGCCTTCGAAGCGGCGGACACCGCGGCCACCGCCTACCGGTCCCTGACGGCAGCTGCCGACGACGCCACCAAAGCCGCAGACGACGCAGCGAAGACCGCTGAACAACGGAAGTCCCAGGCGGAACAGGCCAATGCCGCGCAGGCCAAGGCCGTGGCCGACGCGAAAGCGCAGCGGACCATCCTGGTGGACCAGTTGGCGCAGCTCCGCAACACCACTGTGGCCCTTGAATCGGCCCGCGTGGATGCCCTGGAACGGCAGCGTGAAGAGGCGCGGCTTGCCGCCCTGTCCGCCGCCGCAGACAAGGCCGCCCAGGAAAAAGCTGCGCAGGACAACGCCGCCCAAAACCAGGCAGCACAGAATCAGGCAGCGAACCAGAACAGCCGCGGGCAGGAACTGGCCCCGGCGGCACCGGCAGCGCCTGCCCCGGCTGCTGCCGCCCCCGCCGCTCCTGCGCCTGCCCCGGCTGCACCCGCCCCCGTTCCTGCCCCGGCTGCACCCGCCCCCGTTCCTGCTCCGGTTGCCCCCGCACCCGCTGCACCGGCACCCGCACCCGCTGCGCCGGCACCTGCACCGGCGCCTGCCCCTGCCACCGGCTCGGGCACCTACGAGGCAGCCATCACCGTCGCTTTGGGAAAGGTGGGCGCGCCGTACTTCTACCAGTGGGGCGGTACCGGTCCCTACGGCTTTGACTGCTCCGGGCTGGTGCAGAACGCCTTCGCCGCAGCCGGCAAGTACCTCCCCCGCACAGCTTCACAGCAATATGCCGCCGCGCCGGTCCACGTCCCCATTTCGCAGGCCCGCCGCGGCGACCTGCTGGTCTGGGGTTCGGCACCGAACTTCTACCACGTGGCCATCTACCTCGGGAACGGCCAGGTGGTGCAGGCACTCAACCCGCAGGAAGGCATCACCGTGTCCACCATCAGCTCCATGGTGGGCATGGACCTCTACCCCTACGCGGCCCGCTACTAGGCGGCACGGATGAATTGTGCGGTTGAACGGTGCGGTTGACTTCCACGGATAGATTGCTTGACTGCCTCAGCTCAGGATGTCCTTGGTGACGAACCGGCCATAGGCGAGCGCCCCGAACACTGCCATATACCCGGCCTGCAGGAGCGCATTGCTGGCAAAGGAATCCCACACCAACGGCTGACGCAACATGTCACCGAAACCAAGCCAGTAGTGGCTAAAGAGCCAGGGGTGCAGCCACTCCAGCTGCGGAAGCTGGTCAAGGACCTGCGAGACCACCGAGACCACCACGGTGGCGGCCATCGCTCCCACCGGCACCACGGTCAGCGTGGACAGGAAAAGCCCGATCGCCGAAAGGCCGGCGAGTGACACCGCCAGGTAGGCAGCGATCAGCACGATGCGCAGGGCAGCTTCGGACGGCTGGACCACCCCGCCGGACAACAGTGTCACGGGACCCACCGGGAAAAGTGCCGCGCCAATGGCAGCGCCGGCAAGACCGACGGTCAACGGGGCCACGATACAGAAGGCCAGCGCGCCCGCGTACTTGACCAGGAGGAGCCTGACCCGCCCGGCCGGTGCCACCAACAGGTACCGGAGGGTGCCCAGGTTCGCCTCCCCGGCGATCGTATCCCCCGCCACCACACCTACCGCGAGCGGCATGAACAGCGGCACGGAAACCAGCATGGCGGTGAAGGCCACAAACAGGCCGTTCTGGGTGATCCGGTCAAGGAAGGCGGGTCCCCGCCCGGGCGGGACCGCGGAAGAGACCTTCACGGCAACGGCAATCAGGACCGGAATGGCAGCGAGCGCCAGGAGCAGCGCCCAGGTCCGCCGGCGCCCGAACAGGACCTTGAGCTCCGACCCCAACAGGGACAGCCCGGAACTGCGCGGCACTGCGGCCGGCCGGGCTGTTCCGGCAGCCTCCGGAAGATCCGCGGGAACACTACTGGGCAACGTCGAATCCTTCCCCCGTGAGGGCAACAAAGCGGTCCTCAAGGCTTTCACGCTCGACGGCGAATCCCCGGACCCGGACGCCGGCCTGGACCAGGTGCGCCACGACGTCCTCGGGAAGCACCGCGGGCGGCTGGGCACCGTCCACCATGGCCGCAACGATCGTCTCGCCGTCCGGCCGCGCCCGCGCGGGTTGAGCGGGTCGGGGTTCAGTGGGTCCGGGTTCAGTGGGTCCGGGTTCAGTGGGTCCGGGTTCAGCTTGTCGGGGTTCAGCTTGTCGGGGTTCAGCGTGTCCAGGTTCCGGTACCAGCCCCAGCCGCGCCAGGACCTGCCGGGCCGCACCGCCGTCGGGCGTTACCAGCCGGAGCCGGGTGCTGCCGGCCTGCCGCAACTCAGCCAGGGGCCCCTGTGCCACGAGCTTTCCTGCGCTCATGACGGCAGCGTGGGTGCACATCTGGTCCACCTCGGCCAGCAGGTGGCTGGACACGAAAACGGTGGTGCCCTCATGCGCCAGCGACCGCACCAGGTTCCGGACTTCCCGGGTGCCCTGCGGGTCCAGCCCGTTGGTGGGTTCGTCCAGTACCAGCAGGTCCCGTGGCGACAGCAAGGCGTTGGCGATGCCCAGCCGCTGCTTCATGCCCAGGGAGTACGCGTGCACCCGTTTGCCGGCGGCGTGCTCCAGGCCCACGCGCTCCAGCGCCCGCTGCACCCTCGCTTTGCGTGTGGCGGGCACGGTGTGCGGGCCCGCGGCGTCGAGCCGGTGCAGGTTGGCGGCGCCGGACAGAAAAGGGTAGAAGGCGGGGCCTTCCACCAGGGCGCCCACGCGCGGCAACACATCATGGAGCTTGCCGGGCATCTCCTGGCCCAGCAGATGAACCGTCCCCGCGGATGCGGCCGCCAGGCCGAGCAGCATCCGGATGGTGGTGGTCTTGCCGGAGCCGTTGGGCCCCAGGAAGCCGAAGACACTCCCGTGCGGGACGGCCAGGTCCACGCTGTCGACGGCGGCCTGCCGGCCAAAGTGCTTGCTGAGTCCCCGGGTCTCGATCGCCAACCCCGCGCTCACCGGGCCGGCCCCCGTCCGGCCAACACTCCCCCGTCCACCCAACACTTATTGGGCCGCTGCTGCTGCGGCCTGCAGCCGCTCCGGCGGCACCATTCCTGCGAAGATCCGGCCGTCGTCCGTGACCAGGACGTTGAGCAGGGCGGTGGAGAGCAGCCGGCCGCCGGGGACGGCAACGGCGGCCTGGGACAGCAGCGGGTCCTGCAGCAGCGACTCGGCAGCGGCAGCAGACCCACGCGCCGTGCCCACCACGGTCTCCCATCCGGCGCCGGTTACGGAAACGTCTTTAGTGGCACCGGGATGCATGCCGTCGGGGCTGTGCATGTCTGCGGGCTCATGGGGCTTGTCCGGAACGGGAAGTTCCTTGACCGTGCTGCCCGGAGGCGGGGTAAAGGTGAAGACGGACTGGTCAGGAGCCTCCAGCGAAAGGCTGGTGAACCCGGAACGGAACGCCGGGGTGTCCGCTCCGCGTGCGGTCACCTGCACGGACAGGGGCATGCCGTTTTCACCGTCGACGGCGATGGCCACCTTACCCACCAGGGTCGCGTCGGTGCGCGGCTCAATCAGCAGGTTGTAGGCAGCCCGTCCTGCGACGGAAACGTCCGGCCCCACCGAAACGGCCGTGGTCGGTTCAACCTTGGACAGGAAGCGTTGTGCCAGGTCGCCTGGCGTCGGCATCCCACCTGCCCACTGATGGTCCTTCGCCCGGGATGGATCCTGGGCATGCTCCGGCAGGGTCAAGTGTGCGGCTGTGTCGTCCTTCGACGAATAGAACCAGACGTCGCTGCCGTGGCGGACCACGTCACGTTCAGCCAGTTGGTCCATCACCTGCACGCGGGCGTTGTCCTTGCCGTCCAGGTAGACGCGCGCGGTGTGCTTGCCGGACAGCAGCTCAATCACGGATGCGGCACTCCCCGCGGCCGCGGGACCGGATGGTTTCCCGGTGGCGGGCAGCTCCGGAAGCCCCAGGTCGGCGGACTGCTCCACTGTCCCTGAGAACGTGTGCACCTGGTGGCTTGCCGCCAACTCCAGGACCTGCGCCGGCGTCTTGGCCGGAAGTGGGTTGCTGGCACCGGCCGGAAGGGAGCCGGCCAAGGCGCCCGCAGCGATCGCCAGCGGAGCCGCGACGGCGGGCAGCCACCGCAGCCATGCCCGGCGGTTCATTGTGCTGTTTCGTTGCGACGGTCCGCTGGAATCCAGCGTGTTGGAGCCCATAGGTAAAGACTACGCCGGTGCAGGTGGATCGGTGTCACCCGCAGCGCCCCCATCCTGCTGCCGGCCGGGCCGTTCCGGCACTACGGTGCCCGCACCGCCGTCGACCGTTATTTGTTGGCCGGTCCTGATCAGCCCGGTAGCGTCCGCGACTCCGACCACCGCAGGTATCCCGTACTCCCTGGCCACAACTGCGCCGTGGGAATTGGCTCCGCCCATTTCCATCACCAGCCCGCCCGCAGTGAGGAACAGCGGCGTCCAGCCGGGGTCCGTGGAAGGGGCAACCAGGATTTCGCCCGGCTCAAGCCGGGCTCCCACGGGATCCAGGATGACGCGCGCGGCAGCGGTCACTGTTCCTGCCGAGGCTGCGCTGCCTGTCAGCATTCCTTCCATGGTGACGCCGACGGCGGTGCGCACCGCTTCGGGGTCGGTTCCATCCGAGAGCAGAACCCGGGGAATATGCCGGCGCCTGAGCTCCTGGGCGTAATCCTCGCGGCGGCCGGCCACGAGTGCGCGAAAGTCCTGGACGGGCGCTCCGCCGTCGGCGTCCACGGACAAGGCCTGCCTGGTTTCAACCAGGTCCAGGAAGAACACGTCGTCCTGCTGTTCGATGACGCCCGCCCGGGCCAGCTCCCCGCCCACCAGCAGCAGTTGCCGGCGGACTTCCCCGAGGCCGGTCACCAGCTGGTACTTTGGCAGCTCGCGCAGGCCGGCGAACAGCCGTGCCCTGTGCAGCGCGGCACGCACCAGCCTTCCCCGGATCCTGCCGCGGGCGGCGGCGCGGGCAACGAGCCGGTCCACCTGCGTTTCCGCGTCCTCCACGGCCTTGCTGAACTGTGCGTCAGGCGCCAGGGCCGGGTCCTCGAGCCTGAGGTAATTGGCGAGGATGCCCAGGATGTGTGCCGGCTCTTCGGACCATCGCGGCAGGCCAACGTCGATTTCGCCCACTGCCCGGTGGCCGTACTCGTCCAGGAACCGGGTGAGGCCCGCATCGAGGCGTGCGGGCAGCTGTCCGGCCTGGAACGCGGCTGCCAGGACGGTGGGATCGCCGGCCATGAGTTCGGTTCGTGATTGAACGTCTTCCCGGATTTCCTTGGCAAGGTGCCACAGCTCCAGGTCCATTTCGGTGGTGATGTTGTTGGGCAGGCCACGGATCACGGGCTGCAGCTCAGCCCAGGCATTGCCACCCAGCAGTCTTCCCGCAACGCCGAGCATGGCGAACCCCAGGGCGGGAAGGGGAAGAATTGCCGGAACAATCGGGAACAGGCGCTGCCCAAGGAGGGATTCGGCGTGGTCAAGGCGTGCCGGCGCGCCGGCACCGTCTTCGGAGCCCAGGGATGCCTCGAAGTCGCGCGTGAAGCGGTCCAGCCGCCGGAGCGCTGCCCGGGGCCGGACCAGCGCCCGGAGAAGCGTGGCGGGAACCTTGGCGCGGGCTGCGACGGGAACGATGTGATGCAGCAGCCCGAAAGGCGTCCTCGTGGTCACCGAAAAAGCGGGATTGTCGAACAGTTGCCGCATGACCGTTGCTGTCCGGGCCTCCATGATGTCGAAGACTCGGGGAACGAGGCGCCGGCCCACGGTACTGCGGATGGGAGTGGTGAAGTCGACGTAGATCCGCTCCCCGGCCTCGGCATAGGGCGACGGTCCGCCACGGGGGTCCGGAACAGGGAAGCCTGCAGCCTGGGCGATGGAGGAGGCGACGAGCCGCAGCGCCGCAAGGCCCATGGGCGTCAGCGGGCGGGTAAGCCCCTGGGCCAGGCTGAAACAGAGATACGCCCTGGTACCGCTTGCGGCGGGGCTGCACTGGGGGACCCTGCCCGCGGCACCGTTGCTCTCCGGGACGGGGTAGAGGGTGGTGATCGGCCTGGACTGGGTGAGCCACAGGGCCCCGGTACGGTCGATGGCCCACTCGGTGTCCTGCGGGGTGCCGAAATGATCCTCGGCCTCCAGGCCAAGGCGCGCCAGTCCAGCCAGTTGGCTGTCCGTCAGGCAGGCAGCATTGCTGGTTGCGGGAACCTTCAGGGTCTGCGTCCCGCCACCGGGAAGGGGGCGTACCGCCACGCCCTTATCTCCCAGTTTCCGTTCCAGGACCCTTCCGGTCAGGGCGTCCACCACGAAGTGGTCCGGATTGACGGCGCCTGAGACGACGGCCTCGCCCAGGCCGGGACTGGCATCGATAACGATCTGCCGCCTGCGGCCGGTCAGGGGGTTCGCCGTGAACATGACGCCGGCGGCGTCCGCGTCCACCATCCGCTGGACCACCACCGCGAGCGCCACGCCGGCCGGATCGATCCCCAGGCTTGCCCGGTATGCGGTTGCCCGGTCCGTCCACAGCGACGCCCAGCAGTTGCGGACGGCCTCAAGCAGGGCAGGCACTCCGACGACGTTGAGGTAGGTGTCCTGCTGCCCGGCGAAGCTGGCGAATGGCAGGTCTTCTGCGGTGGCCGAGGACCTGACCGCTACCGGAACATCGGGTCCCAGGGCCGCGTACGCCTGTTCCACCTCGCGGGAAACCGTCGCCGGAAGCGGAAGTGCCAGGATCGCGGCACGGGCTGTTTCAGCCAGCCCTGCCACGTCATGCGGTTCCGTAACGCCGGACCGGGCGGCGTCCCCCAGGGTGGCATAAACCCCGGCCAGCGCGGGAGGCAGGGAGTCGGGGGCGCCGGTTGCCTGCCGGTATGCAGCGGTAGTGAGGCAGAAACCCTCCGGGACCGGCAACCCTGCGGACAACAGCGCTCCAAGGTTGGCTGCCTTGCCACCCGCCAAGCCCAGCATTCCGGCGTCGAGCCGGCGCAGGTCCAGCACCAGCCCGGCGTCCGTGCTGGTGCCGACTTTTGACAGCCCTGGCTGCTCCATGTCCCAGATGCCTTATCCGAGCGGCGGTATTCCGGGGATGCCTTGCTGTTTGTCCGGTGCCGGCTAGGCGGCGTCGCCGAGGATCGGACCGAACCGCGCACGGTCCGCCAGGCGGGGGTCTTCCCGGTCCGGGACCACCATGACCGGGCCCTTTGCATGGTGCAGGACACCATCGGACGTTGAGCCCAGAAGCATTCCGGTGAAACCCCCGCGGCCGCGGGTACCCACCACCACCAGTTCCACGTGCCGGCTTTCCTCCACGAGCACGTCCACCGGCGAACCGTCCTTCAGCTCGTAGTCAGCCCGCAGGTGCGGGTAGTGGCTGCGGAGCCACGCCATGCCGGCCTCCAGGGTGACCCGGATATCGTCAAACAATGCCTTCCGGTCCATGGGTGCGGGAACCCAGGCCAGGGAACCGCTGTACTGGGGGACGGCACAGATCACGCGGAGCGAGGCACCCAGCCGTTCGGCCTGGTCGGCTGCTTCGAGGACGGCAACGCGTGCCTGCTCGGAGCCATCGACGCCGACCACCACCACGTTCTCCACCAGCCGGTGGCCGGACTTGGCCTGCTCCGCCTTGACGCGGCGGTCCTCGGTGGTTTCACCGAGCCGGTCCGAACAGAACAAGGGGACCGTCACGGTGGGGCATTTTGCATGGGCAGGCAGGGCACTGCTGACCGATCCCAGGAGGCGGCCCACGAAGCCGCCGCGGCCGCGGGTGCCCACCACCAGGAGTTCCGCGGTTTCGGAGATTTCCAGCAGGACTCCTGCTGCGTCGCCGTTCTCTACGGAGGAACTGACATCAATGTCGTAAGCGGAAACCTTTTCAACAGCCTGCTTGGCGATGGCCTCGGCACCTTCACGGATGACGGAATCGTCCACCGTGGCATAGCCTCCGTCCAGTCCGGACGCGGCGAAGATCGGCACGGAATAGGCGGTGACGATATGGAGCGGACGACGGCGGCGCTGGGCTTCCCGCGCGGCCCACACCAAGGCGCACTGGCCATGGTCCGAACCGTCCACGCCCACCACGATGCCGTGGGGAGCGGGTGACGCACCACCACCGTCCCGGGCCTGGTCCGGGTGCAACTCTCGTGAGCCCATGGGGGCCGCCTCCTCGCGATACGCCTGATGTTGCGGCTATTCTGCCAGAAAACGGACCACTCCCCGTGCATCCCGGCCCCCAGCGGCACCGGCAGGAAAAGGGCCGTTCCCGATTCCCACTATTCTCCGTCCCCCAGGGCTTAGCAAGCCTGTTCAGGGGCGGGTAGGCCGGGTTATCCACAGGCCCTCCGGAGCGGCTGGGAAAGCGCCTTCATGTCATCAGAAACGTTTTCCTCATTGGGCTATCCACGGCCGCATTTGTTCTGTAGTCTTCAGGACATTGTTGGTCCGGGACGCCAACCGCAACTTCCTGCGCGCACTGTCCCGGGCCATGCGCTGCGGCCGTACTTGGGGGTAACGGGACGCGGGCCGGCGAGGACGCCGGCACCTGCCGAAAGCTTCGAAGGAGGGAAACTGTAGTGTCAAGCATGCCTGGGGATGCCCAGACCGAACAGACCACCACTGTCATCATTGGCACGGGCCTGTCCGGGCTTGCCGTGGCCGCAGAACTGCGCCGCCACCGCGTGGCCTCCATTGTGGTGGACGGGCTGGACATCCTCGGCGCCGGGCAACCCGCAAACACGTCATCGCTGCAGCGCTGCGACGCGGCGGACAGCGACACCCTCCGGGAGCGCAACGAGATCCTGCGCCATCTGCGCAATTACGCCACAAGCCACAGCGTGGACGTCCGGAACACAACCCGCGCGGTCCAGCTGACCATGCTCCAGGGACCCGGGCACGGCGCCGCTCCGCAATGGCAGGTGCACACCCCCACCGGCATCCTGGTGGCCGACCACATCGTCCTGACCAGGTGCGCCCACAGCCAGCTGCGGCGCATGCTCAACGACTTCGGGATCGCCGTAGGCCGGAACGTGGCAGCGGCCATGCGGGCCATTGGCATCTACCTGGTGGGAGTGGGTGAGCTGATCACGCCGTCGCCCAAGGAAGTACTGCGCCAGGCCAAGACGGTGGGCCAGGCCATCTCCGCCAAGGTCAATCCCGGCAGTGGCCACCCGTCCGGCGGCGCCTTCCCGGCAACGGGCAGCTTTGCGGTGCTGACCTGCTGACAGCCCTGCCCGCCGCCAGGCCGGAGCCGGCCGGCCCCCCCGGGCCGGGCTACCCCCGGCCGTCCTCCCCGGCATCCATGCCGTCCCCGTCATCCCCGTCGCCTGTGAGCCGGCGCCGGGCCAGGACGCCGAGGGCCACCAGCAGCCCCACGGCAACGGCCGCAAAAATCACGATGCTCCACTGGAAGGGCTCGCCGGCATTGGCAGGCACGGACGGCTCCTCCGTAACCCCGGGCTGTGCTGTACCCATTCCCGGGACTGCACCCGCCGCCGTCGGACTGGCCGGGCCCGCCGTTGCGGACGGGTCGCCTGTGGCCGCGGTGAAAGTGAATGTGCCCTCAATGGGGTGCGAGTCCGAACTGACCACGCGCCATGCCACGGTGTACTTCCCCGCGGGGCCGCCTGGCCGAAGCTTTTGGGTGGCCACGTTGTCCACGATCTGCACGGACCCCTCAGCCCATTCGGTACCGCCGGCGTCCTTGACCGAGAACGACGAGCCGATGCCCAGCGGCTTGTTGCTGAAGGTCACCGAAACCTCGCCGGGCGGCGCCGGCAGCGC
This sequence comes from Pseudarthrobacter sp. Pseusp20, assembly GCF_059492155.1. Taxonomy (NCBI): domain Bacteria; kingdom Bacillati; phylum Actinomycetota; class Actinomycetes; order Micrococcales; family Micrococcaceae; genus Pseudarthrobacter; species Pseudarthrobacter sp. Pseusp20. The sequence goes on along the minus strand of NZ_CP168521.1, from coordinate 730,769 downwards.
CGCACCCTGGGCCGGGCTGGTGGACTCTGCGGCATCATGGGCGCTGGCCGGGCCCGCCAGGCCCAGCATCGCGGCGGCGAGGACAACGGAGAGGACGAAGAAACCGGGCACAAAGCCCAGCAGTCGGCGGCGGACGTGGCGCATGTTTGGGCTGCTCCTTGTGTTGGCTTCCTTACAGACTAGGCGCATTTGCCGGCCCATTCCCTGCCGCCCCCTTAGGATGCAGGTATCCCCACACACTTCCCCGGAGGACTAATGCTTAAGCAAGGCTCTGCCCTGGACCGGTATTTCAGGGTCACCGAGCGCGGTTCCAACCTTTCCCGCGAGATCCGCGGCGGGTTCGCCACCTTCTTCGCCATGAGCTACATCGTGGTGCTGAACCCGCTGATCCTGTCCGGTCCGGACTCGAACGGCACCACACTGGGCTTCACCGCCGTGGCCGCCGTGACCGCGTTCGTGGCAGGCATCCTGACCATCCTGATGGGCGCCTGGGGCCGGCACCCCTTCGCGCTGGCCACCGGCCTCGGCGTGAATGCCTTCGTGGCCGTCACCGTGGCCACGAACCCGGAACTCAGCTGGCCGGACATGATGGGCCTGGTGGTCCTCTCCGGCGTCACCATGCTGATCCTGGTCCTCACCGGCTTCCGGACCGCCGTCTTCAAGGCCGTGCCGGACGGCCTCAAGACGGCAATCGTGGTGGGCATCGGCCTGTTCATCGCCCTGATCGGGCTGGTCAACGCCGGATTCGTGCGGCGCATTCCGGACGTTGCAGGCACCACGGTGCCCGTTGGCCTTGGCTTCGAAGGCAAGCTGCTGGGCTGGCCCACGGCCGTGTTCGTTTTCGGCCTGATCCTGACCATCGCCCTTGTGGTGCGCAAGATCAAGGGCGCCATCCTGATCGGCATCATCACCTCCACCGTGCTGTCCGTGATCCTTGAGACAACCCTGCACATCGGACCCAGCTTCGACGGCAAGAACTTCAACCCCCAGGGCTGGTCCCTGGTGGCGCCGGCGTTCTCCGGCTGGGCCGCCCCTGACCTGTCCCTGATCGGCAAGGCCAATCCCTTCGGCGCCTTCGAACACCTCGGCTTCGTGGCCGCCACCCTGCTGGCCTTCGTAATCCTGCTCAGCATCTTCTTCGACGCCATGGGCACCATGGTGGGCCTGGCCAACGAGGCCGGAACGGTGGACGAGCACGGCAACATTCCCGACGTCGACCGCGTGCTCCAGGTGGACGCACTCGGCGCCATCATCGGCGGCGGCGCTTCCGTCTCCTCCAACCAGATCTATGTCGAGGCCGGCGCCGGCATCGGCGAAGGCGCCCGCACCGGTATCGCCTCGGTGGTCACCGGCCTGCTGTTCCTGGTGGCCATGTTCTTCACCCCGCTGATCAACCTGGTGCCGTTCGAGGCAGTGGCCCCGGCGCTGGTAGTGGTGGGCTTCATGATGGTGTCCCAGGTGGGCAAGATCGACTGGCAGGATTGGGGCATCGCCATCCCGGCGTTCCTGACGTTCACCCTGATGCCGTTCACCTACTCCATCGCCAACGGCCTGGGCGCAGGCTTCATCGCGTACGTCCTGATCCGCACCGTCCAGGGACGGGTCAAGGACATCCACCCGCTGATGTGGGCCGTGGCCGCGGCGTTCGCACTGTTCTTCGCCATCGGGCCCATCGAGGCCGCACTGGGCATGTAGCTACACCCCTGTATAGCTGCACGGCATGCAGCTATACAGGGGTGTTCGGCGCGAGTCCCTCGTCGCCGGACACCGCCAGCGCCTTCCTTTCGCGCAGCCGGTCCAGCCGGTTCATGAGGGGCGAGGTGGTGGCGCCATGGATCACGATGGACAGCGCCACCACCAGCCCGATGAAGGACCAGAGCCAGTGTGCCTGGTCCGTGAAGTGGCCTTCGCCCAGCGCAAAGGCCAGGTAGTACACCGACCCGATGCCGCGGATGCCAAAGAAGGAGAGCGCCACGCGTTCCCGCGGCCCGGTCTTGCCGCCCAGCAGGCCCAGCCAGCCGGCAAGCGGCCGGACCACCAGCAGGAATGCCAACGCCACCAGCACTTCCCCCAAGCCAATCCCTTCAAGCAGCCCACGGGCGATTGCACCGCCGAGCAGGACCAGGATCACCACCGTCAGGAGCCGTTCCAGCTGCTCCACGTAGGAGTGCAGCACCCGGTGGTAGCCGTGGGTGCGTTCAGCTGCGCGGATGGTCACGGCGCAGACGAAGACCGCGATGAATCCGTAGCCCGCCACCATTTGCGTCAGCCCATAGGCCAGGAACGTCGCCGCCAGGGCCACGAACCCCTCGGAGTGGTTGGACAGCCTGAAGCTCTCCGCATGGGCGGAGAAGAAGACCCTTGCCAGCAGCTTGCCGGTGAGGAAGCCCACCAGCAGCCCGATGGCCAGCCGCCACAGCACGTCCAGCCCGAACCATTCGCCAAACCAGGCAGTTGGGCTTGCCCCGGCGACGCTGATGGCAATGGCCAGGTACACGAACGGGAAAGCCAGCCCGTCGTTCAGCCCGGCTTCCGAGGTGAGTCCGAACCGGACCTCATCCTCCTTGTCGGTATGGCCATCCTGGTCCGCGGGCTCGCCCACCTGGACTTCGGACGCGAGGACCGGGTCCGTGGGGGCGAGGCTGGCGGCCACCAGCAGGGCCGCGCCCAGCCCCAGGCCCAGGAACCACATGCCCAGCAGCGTCAACCCCAGGATGCACAACGGCATGGCGATGCCCAGGAGCCGCCACGTGGTGGACCAGCGCTTGCGTCCCACCGGCCGGTCCAGGGCCAGTCCGGCGCCCATCAGCGAAATGATCACGCAGACCTCCGCAAGGTGCATGACAAAATCGCCGTGCTCCACCGGGTTGGGGTCCGGCAGCGATGGAATCAGCGCGAACGCCCCCATCCCGGCACCAAGGAAAACCATGGGCATGGACAGCGGCATGTCGCGCAGCAGCTTGGGCAGGACCGCGGCGATGAAGACGGCGATGCCTGCCGCGGCAAAGAGGATGTCTGGGGCTTCGAACATGGGGAAGGCTCTCCAGCCTGGAATGGTTGCGTGGATCCGGAAGCGGACACGCCACGCTTCGATGGGGCGGACTGCTCTCACCATAACCCCTGCACCCGGCATATCCCCGGCGCAGTAAGAAGTCCGGGTACCTGGAAGCCGGGTCCTGGAGTTAGGGGGTTCTTGGATCCCGGACAGGACGACGGCGGCGTTGCTGGTTTTCGTGCCCCGCATGCGGTGAGCTTGAGTCATGTCCCTCCAGCTCCCCGCCGTCGATGTCCCGCCCCAGCTCTGGACCGGGAGGTTCGACGGCGACGCTCCCGGCCACCGCCGATGGTGGCAGGCAGTTGACACGCTGGACAGCACCACGGCGGGTGCGGGGGACGGGATGGGCGCGCAGGGTACGGGGGGTACGGCGACCGGCAGGCCCGTGGCCCTGCTGGGCTTCGCCAGCGACGAGGGAGTGCGCCGGAACAAGGGGCGCACCGGAGCGTCCGCCGCCCCCGCAGCCTTGCGGAAGGCGCTGGGCCCGCTCGCTTTCCACCTCGACCGGACGGTGGCTGACCTCGGCGACGTGGCGGTGCCCGGGGAAGACCTGGAAGCCGGGCAGGAACGGCTTGGCCGCGCAGTGGCGGCCCTGCTGGACGCCGGCCACCAGACCGTTGTCCTGGGCGGCGGCCACGAAACCGCCTACGCGAGCTACCTCGGCGTCAGCGCCTCGTCGGCGGTCCGCAACGGGCAGCGGCTTGGTGTCCTGAACCTTGACGCCCACTTCGACCTCCGCGACGAGCCGGTGCCCAGTTCCGGGACCCCGTTCCTGCAGATGGCCCATGCGGAAGCGGACGCCGGGCGGGAATTCCGCTACGCCGTCGTGGGCATCTCGGAGCCGAACAACACCCGGGTCCTGTTCGACACCGCCCGGACGCTGGGCGTTCGGTACCTGCTGGACGAGGACTGCGACGCAGAGAGGGTGCGGGACTTCGTGGACGCCTTCCTGGCGGACATCGACGTGCTGTACCTGACCATCGACCTGGATGTGCTGCCCGCGGCCGTGGCGCCCGGGGTGAGCGCGCCCGCGGCCTACGGCGTGCCGCTGCCTGTTATTGCCGCCGTGTGCCGGCAGGTGGCGCGGAGCGGGAAGCTCCTGCACCTGGACGTTGCGGAGCTGAACCCGGCCTTCGATATCGACGGCCGGACCGCCAAAACCGCAGCGCGGCTGGTGGACACGCTGCTGCGCTGAAAGACGCCGCAGCCCGGAATCAGGCTCCCTTCAGGACGTACCGGCGCTCCGGCCGTCCCACGCCGTACTTGAGCCGCACCTCAAGGGTGCCTTCGTCGTGCAGGTATTCCAGGTAGCGGCGGGCGCTGACGCGGGAAGTGCCCAGTTCCTGGGCCACTTCTGCGGCTGACACGTCACCGGCGGCAGCGTTCAATGCCGCCTCCACCAGCTTCAGGGTCTCGATGCTGCAGCCCTTGGGGAGCGGACGTTCGGCGCGGTCCAGGCCGAACACCCGGTTGACGTCCGACTGCTCGGCCACGTCCTTGGACGCGTCAAGGCCTTGGTAGGCATTGCGGTAGTGCTCCAGCCGCTCCTGCAGGTCCGTCTGCGAAAAAGGCTTGATCAGGTAATGGACAATGCCGCCCCGGAGCGCCTTCCGCACGGTCTCCACCTCCCGTGCGGCACTGATGACCAGCACGTCCAGCTCCGGTGCCACCGCTCGCAGGCGCTGCATCAGGTCAAGGCCATTGATGTCCGGAAGGTGGATGTCCAGCAGCACCAGGTCCGGCTGGAGCCGTTCGGTTTCCGCCACGGCCTGGGCCCCGGTGTGTGCCGCACCCACCACGGCGAAGCCCGGCGTGCGCTGGATGAAGCCGGCATGCACCTTGGCCACCATGAAGTCGTCATCGACGATCAGGACCTTGATCATGGCTGGGTACTCCCTCGTTTCAGCACGGCGGTAAAGACAGCCCCATTATCGTTGGCCACCGCCAGGTTCCCGCCACTGCGGCGGCACACCACCCGGGACAGCGCCAGCCCGAAACCGCGGCTGCCGGCCGGGCCCGGTTCCTTGGTAGTGAAGCCCTGGCGGAAGATGTGGTCCGTGGAGCTGCCGGGAACGCCGGGACCATTGTCCCGCACCGTCACCACGACGTCTTTCCCTGCCTTGCCCTCCACCCGCACCGTGACGGCTCCCTGCGGAAGCCCGGTGACGGCGTCGAACGCGTTGTCCACCAGGTTCCCCACCACGGTGGTGAGGTCCCGGGACAACTCGTCATCAACGGGGTCCAGCACGGAGTCGGGGTGCAGCTGCAGGGCCACGCCCCGTTCGGTGGCGAGGCTGGACTTGGCGATCAGCAGGGCAGCGAGCGCGGGATCCTTGATCCGGCCGGTCACTTCGTCATTGAGCCGGGTCCGGTCCACGGTGGCACCGTTGACGAACTGGACCACGGAGTCGTACTCGCCGATCTGGATCAGGCCGGAAATGACGTGCAGCTGGTTGGCGAACTCGTGCGCCTGGGCCCGCAGGGTGTCCGTGGCAGTGCGGGTGGTGCCGAGTTCCTGCTCCAGTTCGGAGAGTTCCGTGCGGTCGCGAAGGGTTGTGACCGAGCCGATGACCCGGCCGCGGGACTGGATGGGCACCCGGTTCATCACCACCAGCCGGTCCCCCACCAGCACCAGCTGGTCCGGCCCGGGCTGGTCCCGGGTGAGGACTTCCTTGAGGGCGGGTTCGACGGCGAGGCCCGCCACGCGTTTGCCCACGCAGTCGGGCGGAAGTCCCAGCAGGGCGCGGGCGCTGTGGTTGGCCACCGTGATCCGATCGTGCAGGTCCAGCGCAACCACACCCTCCTTGAGGCCGTGCAGCATGGCTTCGCGGTTCTCCACCAGGCTGGTGATTTCGCTGGGTTCCATGCCGAGAGTCTGCCGTTTGACCCGCCGCGAGAGCAGCAAGGAGCCGGCAATGCCCAGGACGCTGGCGACGCCCAGGTACGTGAGGAGGTTGGGGACGGCGTCGCCCAGCCGCTCGAGCACGGTGGGATAGTTGCGGCTGATGGAGGCGATCCCGATCATGCGGCCGGTATCGTCCAGGACCGGGACGTGGGCGGAGAGGAGCGGGGCGGGCGTGCCGCCCACCACTCCGGTCCAGGCCCTGCCTTCCATCACCCGGCTGGCGCCGAGCTCCAGCGGCTCGCCCAGCAGGCTGGGGTCCGAGGACGCCACCACGGTGCGGTCCAGTTTCGCGAGCGCGACCCGGGAGGAGCCCGAGACGATCCGGACGGATTCCGCCACCGACGGCAGGACGGCCCCGCCGCGCGGTTCGGCGTCCGGGAGGAGTTCGCGCACCACGGGGTTGCCGCCCAGGGCTTCCGCGGCCGACAGGGCACGCCTGCCTTCGATCCGTTCGAAGGCGGCCGCGGACTGGGCCAGGGAGATGGCCACCACGCCCACCAGGACGGCCAGGACAATGAGCAACTGCAGCAGAAGGTACTGCCCCGCGAGGGACATTCCTCGTCGTCGAGTCACAATGGTCTTCCTGGAGTTGCTGGTTGGGCCGGGAGTTGTCCGGCGGGTTTGGCTGGCCCCTTATGCGCGCAGCAGCGCGGGCCCAGGGCCGGGGTTGGTACCGGGAACTATATCCCAAAGCCCGCGGCCGGGCCGTTGTGGGGGTTTGGAAACGTGAACGCAATGAACACAACTTTCTCTGCGTACACAAGAGTGATCGGCGTCACGGCCGCCCCTAGCATCGGAACCACAAGGCATCGGAACCGCAAGGCAGCCGATGCCGGTCAGATTTGTTCGAGAGAAGAGGAACACATGCGCCAGATCCGCGCATTGCGAATTGCCGCCGTTGCCGCCGGCATCGCCCTGATGGCCACCGGTTGCGGTGCCACCAGCAAGAGCTCCACCGGTTCGGAAAGCTCCGGCGCCGCCGCCGGACCCATCACCGGCCTGCAGATCATGGTCCCCAACACCCCCGGCGGCGGTTACGACACCACCGCCCGCGCCGCCGCGAAGGTCCTCGACGACGAGAAGATCTCCACCAACACCGAGGTCTTCAACCTCGCAGGGGCCGGCGGCACGGTGGGCCTGGCCCGCGTGGTCAACGAGAAGGGCAACGGCGATCTTGCCATGCTCATGGGCCTGGGCGTTGTCGGCGCCAGCTACACCAACAAGTCCGAGTCCAAGCTGACCGACACCACCCCGCTGGCCCGGCTGATCGAAGAGCCCGGCGCCATCATGGTCAGCAAGGACTCCCCGTACAAGACCATCGATGACCTGGTGAAGGCCTGGAAAGCCGATCCCGGTTCCATCGCCGTGGGCGGCGGCTCCTCCCCCGGCGGCCCGGACCACCTGCTGCCCATGCAGCTGGCCGGGGCCGTGGGCATCGACGCCACCAAGGTCAACTACGTTGCCTACGACGGCGGCGGCGACCTCCTGCCCGCAATCCTGGGCAACAAGCTGGGCTTCGCCGCTTCCGGCGCCGGCGAGTACCTGAAGCAGATCGAATCCGGCGAGGTCCGGGTCCTGGCCACCAGCGGCGAGAAGCGCCTGGACGGCGTGGACGCACCCACGCTCAAGGAATCCAACATCGACCTGGTGTTCACCAACTGGCGCGGCGTCGTGGCCCCTCCGGGAATCAGCGACAAGGACAAGGCATCCCTGATCGCAGCCCTGGAAAAGATGCACGGCACGGCCGGCTGGAAGGAAGCGCTGAAGACCCACAGCTGGACCGATGCCTTCATCACCGGTGACCAGTTCAAGACCTTCCTCACCGAGCAGGACAAGCGGGTGGCGGACGTCCTCACCAAGCTTGGGTTGGCGTGACCTCCCTGACCACAGGCCTCAAAGGCCGCTCCGAGCTGGGAGTTGCACTCCTGCTCGGGGCGGCCGGCGTCCTGGTCTTCCTGGATGCCAACGGCCTGGTAACCCCGTATTCGAAGTCCGACCCGGTGGGTCCCAAAACCGTTCCGTTCATCGTGGCCGGAATGCTGGTGGTCTGCGCCGTGCTGCTGGCCGTCAACGTCCTGCGCGGCGGCAAGGGCGAGGCTGAGGGCGGCGAGGACGTCGACCTCACGCACCCCGCCGACTGGAAGACCGTCCTGCCGCTGGCCGGCGCGTTCATCCTGAACATCCTGCTGATCGACTGGGCCGGCTGGGTGATCTCCGGAACCGTCCTGTTCTGGGGCAGCGTCCTGGCCCTCGGCAGCCGCCGCTACGTCCGGGACGGCGCGATCTCCGTGGCCCTGTCCCTGTTGACCTTCTACGGCTTCTACCTCGGCCTGGGCATCGCGCTGCCGGCCGGCCTCCTGGAAGGAATCCTCTAAATGGACGTCTGGTCCTCCCTGATGGACGGCTTCGCCACCGCCCTGACCCCCATGAATTTCCTGTACGCCGTCATCGGCGTCGTCCTGGGCACCGCCGTCGGTGTCCTCCCCGGCCTGGGCCCGGCCATGACCGTTGCCCTGCTGCTCCCCGTCACCTATGCCCTGGAACCCACCAGCGCTTTCATCATGTTCGCCGGCATCTACTACGGCGGCATGTACGGCGGTTCCACCACCTCGATCCTCCTCAACACTCCCGGCGAATCGTCCTCCGTGGTCACCGCCATCGAGGGCAACAAGATGGCCAAGGCGGGCAGGGCGGCGCAGGCGCTTGCGACGGCGGCCATCGGCTCGTTCGTCGCCGGCACCATCGGCACGGCGCTGCTGGCCGTCTGCGCGCCGATCGTGGTGAAGTTCGCAGTGAGCCTTGGTGCACCCAGCTACTTCGCCATCATGGTCTTGGCGCTGTTGGCGGTCACGGCCGTACTCGGTTCGTCGCGCTTGCGCGGCTTTGCTTCCCTGGGCCTGGGCCTGGCCATTGGTCTTGTGGGCATGGACTCCGTGACCGGCCAGCGCCGCCTCACCTTCGGCCAGCCGCTCCTGGCGGACGGCCTGGACATCGTGGTGGTGGCCGTGGCCATCTTCGCCGTGGGAGAGGCCCTCTGGGTGGCCGCGCACCTGCGCCGTACCCCCCTGCATGCCATTCCCGTGGGCCAGCCCTGGATGGGCAAGTCCGACTGGAAGCGCTCCTGGAAGCCCTGGCTGCGCGGGACCGCCTTTGGCTTCCCGTTCGGCGCACTGCCGGCAGGCGGCGCCGAGATCCCAACCTTCCTCTCCTATGTCACGGAAAAGCGCCTCAGCAAACACCCCGAAGAGTTCGGCAAGGGTGCCATCGAGGGCGTTGCCGGTCCGGAAGCGGCCAACAACGCGGCGGCCGCCGGCACCCTGACCCCCATGCTGGCGCTGGGCCTGCCAACCAACGCCACCGCCGCCGTCATGCTCGCCGCCTTCACCAGCTACGGCATCCAGCCGGGCCCGCAGCTTTTCGAAAGCCAAGGGCCCCTTGTGTGGGCGCTGATCGCCAGCCTCTTCATTGGCAACCTGCTGCTCCTGCTGATTAACCTCCCGCTGGCACCGATGTGGGCGAAACTCCTGCAGCTGCCCCGCCCCTACCTGTATGCCGGCATCCTGTTCTTCGCCACGCTGGGCGCCTACTCGGTTAACCTGCAGGCGTTCGACCTGGTGATCCTGCTGGTCCTGGGCGCACTGGGCTTCATGATGCGGCGCTTCGGGCTTCCCGTCCTGCCGCTGATCCTTGGCGTGATCCTGGGTCCGCGGATCGAAGGGCAGCTCCGCAAGACCCTGCAGCTGAGCGCGGGTGACCCGGCAGGGCTCTTCAGCGAGCCGATCGCTGTCGGGATCTATGTCATCATTGGCCTCATCCTGCTCTGGCCCTTTGCCTACAAGCTGTACCGGCGCAGCCGTCCGGACCGCAGGCCGCTGGTTCCCGCCAATTCGGGCGCAGCTGACTACAGCGACTGAGCAGGCCCGCCCCGTCGCCAGATCCCACTACCCGCATCGAGCAGAAAAGGAGACTCCATGACCGTCGTTGTGGGATACGTCCCCACCCCCGAGGGCGAAGCCGCCCTCACTCAGGCCATCACCGAGGCCAGGAAGAGCAACAGCACCCTGGTGCTGATCAACTCCTCAAAGGGCGAAGCACCGGTGGACAACCGCTTTGCGCAGGACGGCGATATCCAGGACATCGAGAAGCGGCTGGCCGGCCAGGGCATCGAGTACCTGATCAAGCGGCCCGTCCGCGGCCATGATGCCGCGGCCGAGGTGCTGGACGCCGCGGAGGAGCACAACGCCGAACTGATCGTGATCGGCCTGCGCCGCCGCACCCCGGTGGGCAAGCTGATCATGGGCAGCACATCCCAGCGCATCCTGCTGGAGGCGGACTGCCCGGTCCTGGCGGTAAAAGCGGGCCAGTAACCCTAGGCTCTGACGGCCGCCCGTGCCCGGAACAACTCCTGGCGCTGGCGGCCCAGGCCGTCCACCTCTACCTCCACCACGTCGCCCGGCTGGAGGTAGGGGAAACGGCCGCTGAGGGCCACACCCTGCGGCGTCCCGGTCAGGATCACGTCACCCGGTTCAAGCCGCATGTACTGGCTGCAGTGGTGGACCAGTGTGGGCGCATCAAAGATGAGCTCCGACGACGACGAATCCTGGCGCGGCTCACCATTCACCCAGCTGCGCAGCCGCAGGTTGCCGCCGTCGATCTCCCCCGCCGGAACCAGCCAGGGGCCCAGGGGCGTGGACCCGGGAAGGGATTTCCCCTTGGTCCATTGCCCCGCCGCTCCCGGCAACTGGTATTCCCGCTCGGAGAAGTCGTTGGCGGTCACATAGCCGGCAATGCACTTGGACGCCTCTTCGACGGACCCGAGGTAGCTGGCTTCGCTGCCGATCACGATGCCCAGTTCCACTTCCCAGTCATATTGGGTGGAGTGCGGCGGAAGCGGGGCGGGGTCGCAGGGTCCGGTAACGGTGTTGCTGGGCTTGAGGAAGACGACGGGGACCGTTGGCGGTTCGGCACCCGATTCGGCGGCATGGGCGGCGTAGTTCATCCCGACGCCCACCACCGAACCGGGCCGGGCCACGGGGGAACCAACCCGAAGCGCAGCGGCGCCCGCCAAAACCGGCAGTTCCCCGGCCTCCAGTGCATCCCGCACCCTGTCCAGTCCGCCCCCGGCAAGGAACTCCCCGTCCACGTCGGCGGTAAGGGGCAGCAGGCTGTAATACCGGTCGATGCCGTCCGCCGGGGAAACCAGGACCGCAGGCTGCTCGCTGCCGCTTTCGCCCAGGCGCATGATCTTCATACCGAATTCTCCTCAAGCCGTATCGATCGGGTGCTTCCAGGGCCCCTGGGCCCCGAGATCCATGGTCGTTGATTCGCTTCGATCCCGCGAACAAAAGCCTTTGTGACTGCACATCCAGCGCCCGAAAGGACAGTCATCTGACATCTAACCGGAGCAGTCGGTAGAATGGTTGAGCCATCTTGGCACGAAACACAGAAAGTGCAGTACATGACTACAGCCACATTGGAGCGGATCCCCACCGCCGCCAAGCCCACCGAAGGACCTGCTTTGCGGTCCATCAGCCTGGAGTTCTCCAGCGCCAGCGAGGTCCACGCAGGACTGGAAGAGGCGGTGGCCGAACTGATTGGGGTGGCAGCGAAGGATGCCGAGTGCGGCATCCGCGTCACCAGGCTGCACCCGGGAAGCTACACGGTAGCCCTGGACGCATCAGTACCTTTCGGCGAAACGTACGAGTCCTTCGCGGTCTGACCACGCCTACAAAAAATCCCCGCACGCCATACGGCAGTGCGGGGATTTTTTATTGCTGCTTGCGGGACTGCTAGCCGCGGCGGACCTCCACGCCGTCGGACTTCAGGAAAAGCTGCTTCTCCGCGGGGCCTGACGGACCGGCCGGAACCAGCCAAAGGACGTTGCCGCTTTGGGACACCTCTTCCACCTCCCCGGCTGCCACCACATGCGCATGCTTGATGATCTCGACGCGGTCCCCGGCCTTGAGGGCCTTCCAGTTGGATACCGCGGCGGAATGGGCATTGCGCCTGGACAGGACTGCCCCACGTGCTTTCATTTGAACTTCTACCCCTTTGTATCGTTCTGCTGCCACAGCTTCTTTGATGTGACTTTCACTACATCTTCAGTTCTACTACACTCCCGGCGCCCCGGGGGGCGGGGGCGCCGGAAATTCCACCTTTCGGACGGACGGTCAGTAGGCGCTGAAGATTCTTCGGTATCAGGCGAGCGACCCGACGGCGGATTCGGCTGCCCGGAGCACGTCACCTGAGGCGACCAGGCGGTCAGCCGCTTCCAGTTCCGGCGACAGGAACCGGTCCGTCCCCGGCCCCTCCACCACCCCGCGGAGCGCGGCCACGACAGCGGTACCCGCGGGCCCCGGCGTCAGGACCCCGCCCGAGAGCTGCGAGCGGATGTCCAGCGCCCGCGCCGAGGTCACCAGTTCGATGGCCAGGACGCGGCGGAGGTTTTCCACCGCCTTGCGCAGCTTGCGTGCCGCATGCCAGCCCATGGAGACATGGTCCTCCTGCATGGCGGAGCTCGGAATCGAGTCCACGGAGGCCGGAACGGCAAGCCGCTTGTTGTCCGAAACCAGGCCGGCCTGGGTGTACTGGGCGATCATCAGCCCGGAGTCCACGCCGGGGTCAGCGGCGAGGAAGGCGGGCAGGCCATGCGACCGGGCAGGATCCAGCATGCGGTCGGTCCGGCGTTCAGCGATGGAGCTGAGGTCGGCGACGGCGATGGCCAGGTAGTCCAGGACGTATGCCACAGGCGCGCCGTGGAAGTTGCCGTTGGAGCTCACACGCCCGTCGGGAAGGACCACGGGGTTGTCGATGGCTGCCGCCAGCTCCCGGGTGGCCACCAATTCGGCGTGGTCAACGGTGTCCCGGACGGCACCGGCAACCTGGGGGGCGCAGCGCAGCGAGTAGGCGTCCTGCACCCGGGAGTCCCCCACCCGGTGCGACGCCACGATGGGAGAGTCTGACAGCACGCGGAGCATGTTGTCCGCGCTTGCCGCCTGGCCCGGGTGGGGCCGCAGCGCGGCGTGCAGTTCGGGCAGGAATACCTGGTCGGTGCCCAGCAGCGCCTCGACGCTCAGGGCGGCGGTGATGTCCGCCGTCGACAGCAATTGGCGAAGATCGGCGATGGCCATCAGGAGCATGCCCAGCATGCCCTCGGTGCCGTTGACCAGGGCCAGGCCCTCCTTTTCGGCGAGGGTGACGGGCTCGATGCCGTGTTCTGCCAGCAGCTCAGCGACAGGCCGCTCTCCCCGCCCGCCGTAAGTCACGCCGTCGGGCCCTTCCGCTTCCCCTTCGCCCATCAGGACCAGGGCGCAGTGGGACAGTGGCGCCAGGTCACCGGAGCAGCCCAGCGAGCCGAACTCGCGGACCACGGGGGTGATGCCGGCGTTGAGGACGTCCACCATGGTCTGCAGGACCACGGGGCGGACGCCGGTGCGGCCGGAGGCAAGGGTCTTGGCGCGCAGGAACATGATGCCGCGGACCACCTCCCGCTCCACGGCCGGCCCCATGCCCGCAGCGTGGCTCCGGATGAGGGACTTCTGCAGCTGGGTGCGCAGTTCATTCGGGATGTGGCGGTTGGCCAGGGCACCGAACCCGGTGGAGATGCCGTAGGCGGGGACGTCGCTGGCGGCGAGGTCATCGATGTGGGCGCGCACCTTGGCGACGGTTTCCAGGGCGTCCGGCGCGATGGTCACCTTCGCGCCGTGGCGTGCGACGGCGAGCAGATCCCCGGGCGTGACGCCGACGGACCCGAGGGTGACGGTCAGCGGTTCGTGTGTCGTAACAGTCATTTTCTACTTGCCTTCATTCATGGGGATGCGGACGCCGCGTTCCCTGGCGACGTCGAGGGCGCGTTCGTAGCCGGCGTCGGCGTGGCGGATGACGCCCATGCCGGGGTCGTTGGTGAGGAGGCGCTCGAGTTTCTGCGCGGCGAGGTCGGTGCCGTCGGCGACGGAAACCTGGCCGGCGTGGATGGAGCGGCCGATGCCCACACCGCCGCCGTGGTGCAGGGACACCCAGGTGGCGCCGGAGGCAGTGTTGAGCAGGGCGTTCAGCATTGGCCAGTCGGCGATGGCATCGGAGCCGTCCGCCATGGCCTCGGTCTCGCGGTACGGGGAGGCGACGGAGCCCGAATCCAGGTGGTCGCGGCCGATCACGATGGGAGCTTTGACCTTGCCGTCCTTGACGAGCTGGTTGAAGAGCAGCCCGGCCTTGGCTCGTTCGCCGTAGCCGAGCCAGCAGATGCGCGCCGGCAGGCCCTCGAACTCGACCCGTTCCTGGGCGGCGTCAATCCAGCGGTGCAGGTGCTTGTTCTCCGGGAAGAGCTCCTTGATGGCTTCGTCCGTCACCCGGATGTCTTCCGGGTCACCGGACAGGGCAACCCAGCGGAACGGGCCAAGCCCTTCGCAGAACAGGGGCCGGATGTAGGCGGGGACGAAGCCGGGGAACTCGAAGGCCCGGGCGTAACCACCCTTGCGGGCTTCGTCGCGGATGGAGTTGCCGTAGTCGAACACCTCGGCGCCGGCGTCCTGGAATTCCACCATGGCCTGGACGTGCCGGGCCATGGATGCCTGGGCCTTCTTGGTGAACCCTTCAGGATCAGCCTCTGCCTCGCGGTGCCACTCGTCCACGGAAATGCCTTCGGGCAGGTAGGACAGGGGATCGTGGGCGGAGGTCTGGTCGGTGACGATGTCCACGGTGAGTTCGCCGGCCTTGTGGCGGCGCAGGATCTCGGGGAAGACTTCGGCGGCGTTGCCCACGTAGCCCACGGACCAGCCGCGGCGTTCCTCCTTGGCCTTGAGCACCTTGGCGATGGCGGCGTCGAGGTCGGTTTCCACCTCGTCCAGGTAGCGTTTGCCGGCCCGCCTGCGCAGGCGGGTTTCGTCGACGTCGACAATCAGGCAGGCGCCTTCGTTCAGGGTGACGGCGAGGGGCTGGGCGCCGCCCATGCCGCCGCAGCCGCCGGTGAGGGTCAGCGTGCCGGCGAGCGTGCCGTTCTCGTCCCCGGTGAGTTTGCGGGCGATCGCGGCGAAGGTTTCAAAGGTGCCCTGCAGGATGCCCTGGGTGCCGATGTAGATCCAGGAGCCGGCGGTCATCTGGCCGTACATCATGAGGCCCTCGGCCTCGAGGCGGCGGAATTCGGGCCAGGTTGCCCAGTCGCCGACGAGGTTGGAGTTGGCCAGCAGCACGCGCGGGGCCCACTCGTTGGTACGGAAGACGCCCACCGGCTTGCCGGACTGGACCAGCAGGGTCTCGTCCTTTTCCATGGTCTCCAGGGTGCGGGTGATGGCATCGAACGCTGCCCAGGAGCGGACGGCGCGGCCAGTGCCGCCGTAGACCACCAGGTCGTCCGGGCGCTCGGCGACCTCGGGATCCAGGTTGTTCATCAGCATGCGCAGCGGCGCTTCGGTCTGCCAGGACTTGGCGGTGAGCTCGGTGCCGCGGGCTGCCTTGACCGGGCGGGCCCCGGTGGTGAAATCGGCGGGTGCCATGATGGGCTCCTTTTCTTGGTGTCTGAGGTTTCGAAGAAGTTCTGTATCAACTAAAGCCCTTTGAGGACGGGCTTCACAGCGGTTTTAGCGGGGTGCTGTCCGGTATTTCAGACCAGCGCCGTCAGTTGTTTGGCTGCGCTCATTTGACCGGGCGGCCGTGGATGCGGACCGAGAGTTCGTCGGCTACTTTCTGCACCCGGGCCGCCAGTACCGGCCACTCGTCAGCAGGCAGTTTGTCCTCCAGGAAGGTGACCGCGACGGCCGCGGTAGGCCACCCCAAATGGTCGGTGACCGCGGCGGCAATGGAGCCGAAGCCAGGGGTCACCTCGCCGTGTTCGGTGGCGTAGCCCCGCTGGCGGACCTGGTCCAGGTGCGAGGACAGGGCGGAGTACTTCATGATGGCCCCCTCCACCTCGTGCCGCGCAGTGAAGGCAGCAGCGTTGGGGTACAGGGCGCGCACCTGGGATTTGGGCAGGGCGGCAAGGATGGCCCGGCCGCTGGCAGTGAGGTGGCTGGGAAGCCTGACACCGACGTCGGTGACCAGGGACGGGCGGTTCTTGGCCCGCTCCTCCACGATGTACAGGACGTCGCGGCCGTGCAGGACGGCGAGGTGGGCGCTCTCGCCAATCGCGTCCACCAGCGAGGCAAGCAGTGGGCGGCCCAACCGGGACAGCGGCTCCTGGCGCGAGTACGCGGAGCTGAGCTCGAAAGCGCTGATGCCCAGCCCGTAGCGCTGTTCCTCGTGCAAATGAAGGACGAAGCCATTGGCCTCCATCACCCCCAGCAGGTGGTAGACGCTGGAGCGGGGCAGGTCCAGGCTGGACGCGATCTGCGACGCCGCCATGGGGCCACGCCGCGAAGCCAACAGCTTGAGGATGCGCAGGGTGTTTTCTGCGGCAGGAACTTTTGACGTTGCCTTGACGGATGCCCGGGGCGCCTGGTTCCCGGCGCCCCCTGTTTCGGCGCTTAGTGCAGTGCTCATCGGCTGGAAGGGTCTTTCTGGCTAGCTCTGTCCGGTATCCCGTACTTAAGCTTGCGCCCCTTGAGGTGGCATTGGAACCCCGTTCGGACTCACCGTGTCTGGAATACCGGACATTCGCTCCGTCGTACGCCTTATCGACACGCATATCCCTTTTCGCGCCCTAAATATCCGGCGCGAAAAGTAAGATGCGCAGCGCCAAATGATATCCGCAGCGAAAGGGCGCCGCGAACAGTCTGAAATGAAAGACAGCAACCCGCCGTGAGCCTCATCACGGTGCCTGCGAAAATGGTCTGCTGGTTAGCGGCTCCCCTCCCAATGACGAGAAGGTATTTGCATGCAACCAGCTCCAACCCCAACCCGGACCGAAACCGCGGCGGAAACGCACAAGCCAACTGCCGGCGTGGGGCATGTCCTCAACCGCGGGCTGAACGTCCGGCACATCCGCTTCATGGCGCTGGGCTCGGCGATCGGCACCGGCCTCTTCTATGGCTCAGCCTCCGCCAGCCAGAAAGCCGGGCCGGCAGTTCTGCTGGCCTACATCATCGGCGGCGCAGCCGTGTTCATGGTGATGCGCGCCTTGGGCGAAATGGCCGTGCGGCACCCGGTATCGGGTTCCTTCAGCCAGTACGCGAGCCGGTACCTCGGCCCCCTCGCCGGCTTCGTGACCGGCTGGACGTACGTTTTCGAGATGGCCATCGTGGCGATCGCCGACGTCACGGCCTTCAGCATCTATATGGGCTTCTGGTTCCCGCAGGTGGACCGCTGGATCTGGATCCTGGCCGTCATCTGCTTCCTCGCCGCGCTGAACCTGCTCAGCGTCAAGGTCTTCGGAGAACTTGAGTTCTGGTTCTCGCTGATCAAGGTGGCGGCCATCATCGCCATGATCGCGGGCGGCGCTGCACTGATCGTGTTCGGCTTCCAGGGCGACGGCACTGCCGTGGCTCCGGGACTGGGCAACCTCGTTGACCATGGCGGATTGTTCCCCAACGGCTTCGAAGGCCTCCTGGCATCGTTCGCCGTGGTGATGTTCGCGTTCGGCGGCATCGAGACCCTGGGCATCACGGCCGGCGAGGCGGCTGACCCCAAAAAGGTCATCCCAAAGGCCGTGAACACTGTGCCCGTGCGCGTGCTGCTGTTCTACGTCCTCACGCTCGGAGTCCTGATGAGCCTCTTCCCGTGGGACCAGGTGGGCACCAGTGGCAGCCCGTTCGTGCAGATCTTCAGCGGCCTGGGCATCCCGGCGGCACCGCACATCCTGAACGCCGTGGTGATCACGGCCGCGCTTTCAGCCATCAACAGCGATATCTTCGGCGCCGGACGCATCCTTTTCGGGCTTTCCAGCCAGGGCCATGCACCGGCCGCCTTCGGCAAGGTCTCCCGGCACGGCGTCCCGTGGATGACCGTGGTCATGATGGCGGGAATCCTCCTGGTGGGAGTGGTCCTCAATGCCGTTATTCCGGAGGATGTGTTCCTGGTGATTGCCTCGATTGCCACCTTCGCCACCGTTTGGGTCTGGGTGATGATCCTCGCGTCCCATGTTGCAATGAAGCGGGAAATCGCCCGCGGGGGCCTGCCGGCGTCGGAATTCCCGTCGCCGTGGTGGCCCGCCGCCTCCGTCCTGACCATCGCTTTCATGGTGCTGGTGATCGCCATCCTGGGCGCGTTCGAGGACACCCGGATCGCCCTGTACGTGGGCGCGGCATGGCTGGGACTGCTGGTGATGGCCTACCGCCTGTGGATCAAGGGTGTCGGCCGACGCCGGGCCCACCTTGAGGACGAGACCTCGCCGCTGCCGGTGGTCGGGGCAGGCACGGGCAGCTAAGCCGGAAACAGCCGGCTGCGGACGCCCGTACCGGAGCTACAATCAGCCATGGTTCCAATGTCCAACCTGGTGGCATTCGCCCTGGCGTCCGTAATCCTGATCGCCGTCCCGGGCCCCAGCGTGCTGTTCGTCATTGGACGTTCCCTCGCGCTGGGGTGGCGCGGCGGCGTCCTTACCGTCCTGGGAAATGCCACGGGCCAGTTGGTCCAGGTCATCGCCGTGGCCCTTGGCGTGGGTGTGGTGGTGGCCGAGTCCGTGCTTCTTTTCAGCATCGTGAAGCTGGCAGGTGCCGCTTACCTGGTTTTCCTGGGGATCCGGACCATTGTCCGCCGGGGGCACGGTTCCCGGCGGCTTGCGCCGCCGCCGGCCTCCACTCCGTGGACGTTGGTGCGCCAGGGGGCGGTGGTGGGCGCCACGAACCCGAAGTCGGTGGTGTTCTTCGTGGCGATCCTGCCCCAGTTCGTGGACTACCCTGCCGGCAACATTCCGTTCCAGCTTGCACTGCTGGGTGCTGTCTTCCTGCTGATCGCGTTGGTCTCGGACAGCGTGTGGGCGATCGCGGCGGGGTGGGCGCGGCTGTGGTTCGTCCGCTCACCGCGGCGCGTCCCCGCGGTGGAGGCGGTCGGCGGGGCAATGATGATCGGCCTCGGCGGAACGCTGGCCCTAACCGGATCCAAAACCTAGGACTGCACCTGCCCTGGCAGCAGTACTGAAGCAAGAAGTGCCCGGTCCCCGAACGGACCGGGCACTTCCATGTTCTGCTCTGTAAGACCGGCGCCTGTCAGGCCACTGCCCTGTCAGCCCACTGCCCCGTCAGGCCTGCGCTCCCCTAGCCCGCAGCAGCGGCGGCCCGTACCGCCTGGCCGAGGGACGTCGTCGGGCGCCCGATCAGCCTGCGGAGGTCGCCGGTGCTGACCAGGAGATCGCCGCGTGCAATGCCCAGGTCCGAATCAGCCAGGATCCCGGCAAAAGCCTCGGGAACACCCACACCGGTGAGCAGGCCAACGTAATCCTCGGTGGGCAGGTTGTTGTAGCGGACGGGTTTTCCGGTGGCTGCAGTGATCTCGGACGCCAGGTCCGCCATGCTGAAGGCCTCGTCGCCGCCCAGCTCGTAGACCTTGCCGGCCTGGCCATCGGCCACCAGGACCGCTGCTGCGGCGTGGGCGTAGTCGGCCCGTGCGGCCCCGCTGACCTTGCCCTCTCCGGCACTGCCCGCGAGCGCTCCCTGGGCCAGGGTGCCCGGCAGCTGTTCCGTGTAGTTCTCCAGGTACCAGCCGTTGCGCAGCAGGACGAAGGGGACGCCGGATTCGCGCAGCAGCGCCTCCGTGGCCTTGTGCTCATCCGCCAGCAGCATGCCCGTGGTGTCCGCATTGGCGATGCTGGTGTAGGCCAGCAGCTCCACGCCTTCGGCCTTTGCGGCGTTGATCACGGTGCGGTGCTGTTCCACCCGCCGGCCCACTTCGCTGCCGGAAATCAGCAGCACCCGCCGGGCGCCCTTGAGTGCTTCGGCCACGGAACCAGGGTCGGCATAGTCCATGTGCTGCACGCGTACCCCGCGCGCGGAAAAGTCTGCGAGCTTCTCCACCGACCGGCCGGCGGCCACGATATCCGCGGCGGGTACGCCCCGCTCCAGGAGGGCTTCAAGAACGTGGCGGCCCAACTGTCCGGTGGCGCCTGTAACAACAATGCTCACGGTGGTTCCTTTCGGGAGTTTTTCTCTGTCAGAGGGCACAACCATGGCCAGCCGGCAGAACTTCCCAACAGAGAGTACGCACTTTGAAGTAAGGTACTAACCCAAAAGTTAGATACCAGGCTTTGGGTAAGCTGAAGGCATGGAAACAGCACCTCACGCGTCGCCCCTCCCGCAGGCCTTTGCCGACGGCGTGTTCCCCGCCGGGTGCCCCAGCCGGACCCTGCTGGACCACATCACCAGCAAATGGGGAGTCCTGATCCTGCTTTCCCTGTCCGAGGGTGAGCAGCGCTGGAGTGATTTGCGGCGGCGGGCCGAGGGAATCAGCGAGAAGATGCTGGCCCAGACATTGAAGACCCTGGAGCGTGATGGCCTGGTCAGCAGGAACGCCCAGCCGGTCATTCCGCCCCGCGTGGATTACAGCCTCACGGAGCGGGGCTACGAATTGAGCGCTCTCCTGGTGCCTTTGGTTGCGTGGGCATTCGACAACGCCGAGGACATCATCAACGGAGCCGGCCTGGGCAGGTAATGCCCCCCTCAGAACTTGAGTACCTGTTACTGATGTTGCTGATGTGATTGGCGCCTAGCGTGGGCGTACGGTGGCGGCCGGAATGGGAGGACCATCCTCCGCTGGGAGCGTTCGGCCAACCAGCACCGTTAGCGGGCGGCAGGCTGCCGCCTGGAGGAGTTGGTCACATGGCCAGGGACGACTACGCACAGGATTTTTCCCGCCTGGGCCAGCCCGTCAGCGTGGGTGAAGCGCTGGGACAGGTCCTGGGACTGATGCTGGAGGCCTTCAGTCCGCGGTCCCCTTACCGGGTGGGTGACACCGTCATAGGCGACGACCCCTTCAGCGGCAGGCGCGAAGGGGTCGTCGTGTGGCGGGACCGGCGTTCGGTGGGGGTGAAGACGACCTACGGCGTCTTCTTCTTCGACCACCGGCTGGTCAAACCCCTGGAATAGGAGGCGCGGGGCCGGACGGGTGCTACCGCGCGGACCAGCCCCCATCCATGGTGTAGCTGGCGCCGGTGACCATTCCGGCGTCCGCGGAAGCCAGCCAGGCCACCAGGGACGCCACTTCTTCCGGCTCCACCAGGCGCTTGATGGCCGCCTCGGTGAGCATCACCTTGGCCAGGACCTCGGATTCGGGGATGCCGTGAACCTTGGCCTGGTCGGCGATCTGCGACTCCACCAGGGGCGTGCGCACGTAGCCGGGGTTGATGCAGTTGGACGTGACCCCGTGAGCCCCGCCTTCCAGCGCCGTCACCTTGCTCAGCCCTTCCAGGCCATGCTTGGCGGAAACGTAGGCGCTCTTGAACGGGGAGGCCCGGATCCCGTGCACCGACGAGAGGTTGATGATGCGGCCGAAGTTGTTCGCGTACATGTGTGGCAGCGCCGCCCGGATCAGCAGGAAGGGCGCCTCCAGCATGAGGGTGATGAGCCGGCGGAAATCTGCCGGCTCAAAGTCCTCGATGGGGCTGATGCGCTGGATACCGGCATTGTTCACCAGGATGTCGCAGTCCAGGCTGAGGGTGGCCAGGGCGTCAACGTCCAGCAGGTCCACGCCCCACGCGGTGCCGCCCACCTCATCGGCGAGCGTCGCCGCCGCGGCGGCGTCGACGTCGGCCACCACCACTTTCGCTCCCCGCGCGGCAAGTGCGCGCACGCACGCCGCCCCGATTCCGCTGGCACCGCCGGTGACCAGCGCCTTGCGTCCATTCAACGTGTCCTCCATTGCAGTTCTCCTTTTGTGCGCCTACGCGGTCCAGCGGGTTCCATCGGTCCAATCGTGGCCAGGTCAGCCGTGCGTGGGGCTGAGCAGTCCCTCGCGGGCGGCGTCTTCCTTGTCCACGTCTTCCAGGGCAATGCCCTTGGTTTCCTTCAGGCTCAGGACGGCCACGGTTGTGATGGCGCAGGCCACCACCAGGTAGATGGCGGTGGGCACCCATGAGCCGGTGTCCTTGAGCCACTGGGTGGCCAGCAGCGGCGCCAGGGAGCCGGCGAAGATGGACGTGACCTGGGAACCCAGGGAGGCTCCGGAGTACCGCATGCGGGTGGGGAACATCTCGGCCATGATGGCCGGCTGGCCGGCGTACATGAGGCCGTGCAGGCACAGTCCGATGGTCACCGCCAGGACAATCACCACGGCGTTCCGGGTGTCGAACATGGGGAAGGCGAAGAACGGCCAGGTGGCACCCAGGATGGCTCCGGCGAGGTAGACCGGCTTGCGGCCGATCCGGTCCGCCAGGCGGCCGTACTGCGGGATGATGGCGAAGTGGATGACGTGCGCGATCAGCAGTGCCAGCAGCAGTGATGACGTGTCGTACTTGTGCACGCTCTTGAGGTAGACAATCGCGAAGCTGACCACCAGGTAGTACATGATGTTCTCCGCGAACCGGAGGCCCATGGCCTGGAAGATGCCCTTGGGGTACTTGCGGACCACCTCGAACACGCCGTAGCTGACGGCCTGTTCCTTTTCCACCAGTTCCTTGGCTTCGAGGAAGATGGGGGATTCACTGACGTGGGTACGGATGTAGTAGCCCACGAAGACGATCACGGCCGAGAGCCAGAAGGCCACGCGCCAGCCCCAGCCAAGGAAAGCCTCGCTGCTGAGGGTGGTGGACATGATGTACAGCACCAGGGTGGCCAGCAGGTTGCCCACCGGGACGGCGGCCTGGGGCCAGCTGGACCAGAAGGCGCGGGTCTTGTTGGGGCTGTGTTCTGCCACGAGGAGGACTGCTCCGCCCCATTCGCCGCCCAGCGCGAAGCCCTGGATGAACCGCAGGGCCACCAGCAGTGCGGGGGCCAGGTACCCGATGTCGGCGAAGCCGGGGAGGCAGCCCATCAGGAACGTGGAGACGCCGATGATCACGATGGTGAGCTGCAGCGTGGGCTTGCGGCCCAGCTTGTCACCGATCTGGCCGAACACGATGCCGCCCAGCGGGCGTGCAATGAAGCCCACGGCGTAGGTGAGGAAGGCCTGGATGATCCCGTCGAGCTCGTTTCCGGTGGCGGGGAAGAAGTACTTGCCGAAGACCAGGGTGGCGGCGGTGGCGTAGAGGAAGAACTCGTACCACTCCACCACCGTCCCCACCATGGAGGCCGCGACGATCTTCTTCAGTCCTGATCCTTTGGGTGCATGCCCGGCCTCGTTTGCGGGGCGCTGCTCTACGCTCATGGTTTCTCCTAGTGTCCACATTGACACGCGCTGTGATCTCCAGCACAAGTGACTCAGATGAGTATTGCTGCACAAACCAGGCACTTCAATGCCCAAAGCGGCACGAAACATGTGCACAATTGCAGATATGAATGCGAACCCCGATGACCTGCTGGTCCTCCTGGCAGTGTCCCGCTCGGCCAGGTTCACGACGGCGGCCCAGGCCCTGGGCTTGAACCACACCACGGTGTCCCGCAGGATCGCCGCCCTTGAGAAAGCGCTCGGCGGCCGGGTATTGTCCCGGGCAGCAGGCGGCTGGGAACTGACGGAGCTCGGCGAACGGGCCGTGCGGGCAGCGGAACAGGTGGAAGCGGTGCTGGGCACGCTGGGACCGGCAGGCCAGGCACCCGACCCGATTACCGGCGTCGTACGCATGACCGCCACCGATGGCTTCAGCGCCTACATTGCAGCCCCAGCGGTGGCGCGCCTGCGCCGGGACCATCCGGGCCTCAGCGTGGAAGTGGTGACCATGACGCGCCGTGCCCTGCAGCAGCGGTCCGGCCTGGACATCGAGGTGGTGGTGGGCGAGCCGCAGGTGCACCGGGCGGAGGCCATCCGGCTGGGTGAATACCGGCTGGGAATGTACGCGTCCCGCGCCTACCTGGCGGAGCACGGGACACCGGCCACCGTGGCTGAACTCAACGGGCACCCGCTGGTGTATTTCGTGGATTCAATGCTGCAGGTGGATGACCTTGACGCGCCGCGGCGGCTGGTTCCGGCCATGCGCGACGGCCTCACCTCCACCAACGTGTTCGTGCACGTGGAGGCAACCCGGGCCGGGGCGGGGGTCGGGTTCCTGCCGTGCTTCATGGCGGACCTGCACGATGACCTGGTCCGGCTGCTGCCCGACGAGATCGGCGAACTGCTCCCCTACTGGCTGGTCCTGCGCCCGGATTCGCTGCGCCGGCCCGCGGTTGCCGCGGTGGTGCAGGCCCTCCGGGAACGGATGGCGGATTACCGCGAAGCGCTCCTGGGCCGGGCTTAGGCTTCCGGGGGCGCCGGCGGGTCGTGGCGGACTGCCGCTCCGGCGGCGAACGCCCGGACCTGGGCGTCGTCCCAGAGGTGGGCCGGGACGGCTCCGCCCAGGAGCCTGCGCCGCAGCTGTGGGTCGTCCACGATGGGCGAGTCGCTGCCGGCCATCACCATGTTTCCGTAGCGCCGGCCCTTCAGCATGGCGGGGTCGGCAATGATCACCGTGTGCCGGAAGGCTGCCGCAATGGTGGCCGCGTCCTCCCGCGCATTCCGGAGGTCGGGGGCATCGCCGGAGTTGGCCACGTACAGGCCGCCCGGGGCCAGGACCCGTTTGACGTGCGCATTGAATTCGGCGGTGGTCAGCGGGCGCGGGGTGTGGGCGCCGGCGAAGACGTCGCGGATGATGAAGTCCCGGGTGCCGGCCGTCAGGGTCTCCGTCACGGCGCGGGCCTCCCCTACCCGGATCCGGAGCAAAGGCGCCTTGGGAAGGTCGAACCAGTTGCGGACATGCTCCGCGAGCTTGCCGTCCAGTTCCACCACCACCTGGCGGGCGTCCGGGTAGGCTGCGGCGAAGTAGCGGGCCATGGAGCAGGCGCCGCCACCCAGGTGCAGCCCGCGCAGCTTTGCCGACGATGCGTCCGACGGCGGCCAGCGGGATTCAATGAGCGCCGCCATCCACCGCATGTACTCGAAGTCCAAAAACAGGGGATCGGCGAGGTCGATGTGCGAGCTCATGACCCCGTTGATCTTCAGGAGCCAGCCCGTGGAGTTGTCCTGGTCCGCCACCAGCTCGCAGTCACCGGTATCGATGTAGTAGACACCCTCCACCGGACCACTCTGGCGGGAGCCCGCAGGCACCTCCACCACGCCTGCAACCGCACGGATGCTGTTCCGGCCCCCTGACCTTCCGCGTTTTGCCATTACCCGTGCCACGCTTCAGTCATGCTTCAACCTTAGTTGGTAGGCACTGCGCCTTCACCGTCGCGGATCCGTTTCACCACGGCGGTGGTGGACCGTTCAGCCACGTAATCAAGAATGGCGATCCGGCCGCCGTACTCTTCCACCGCCGGGGTCTCCTCCAGCATTTCCGGCGTGTAGTCCCCGCCCTTGGCATAGACTTCGGGCCGGAGCCGGCGGATCAGCGGGGTGGCCGTGGGGGTATCGAACACTGTCACATAGTCCACGCAGCTCAGGGCCGCCACCACGGCTGCACGGTCCGCCATGGTGTTGATGGGCCTGCCGGGGCCCTTGAGCCGGCGCACCG
Organism: Pseudarthrobacter sp. Pseusp20; assembly: GCF_059492155.1. Classification (NCBI taxonomy): domain Bacteria; kingdom Bacillati; phylum Actinomycetota; class Actinomycetes; order Micrococcales; family Micrococcaceae; genus Pseudarthrobacter; species Pseudarthrobacter sp. Pseusp20. The sequence goes on along the minus strand of NZ_CP168521.1, from coordinate 705,371 downwards.
AATCATCACTGTTCAGTGCCACCACCAGGATGTCGCCCAGCTGTTTCGCCTGGTTGAGGTACCTGGTGTGGCCGCTGTGCAGCACATCGAAGCAGCCGTTGGTCAGCACGATCCGCTGGCCCTGGGAGCGGTGTATTTCCATCTGCCGTTCCAGTTCGTCCGCACTCAGGGCGGTATCGGCGAAGGCCTCCAGGTACCGGCTGAGCTGGGCGGTGCTGCACACAGACGTGCCGGGCTGGTGGACCACCACGTCGGCGGCCGACTGGGCCAGGTCCAGGCTGGCGGTCAGCGGCAGCCCGGCGGCACGGGCAAGCGTCAGGGCCGCCACGAAGGTGTCCCCTGCCCCGGATGCCTGCTTCTCCGCGGCGGGCCGGGCCCACGTCCGGTGCCGCACGCCGTCGGGCATCAACAGCACGGTTCCGTCCCGGTCCAGGGTGACCACCACGGCCCGGGCGCCGGTTGCCTGAAGCAGGGCCGCGGACTCCGCGGACACCGCCTCCACCCGCGCCTGCCCTTCCGGCAGTTTCCGGTCCAGGAGCCGGGCGGTTTCCTGCGCGTTCGGGGTCACCAGGTCGGGCTGCAGGGCAGCCCAGGGGCGCGGATCATGGGCGTCGACCACCACAAGCGGACGGTTTTCGCCGGCGGTGTCAGGTCCCAGGACGCGCGCCAGTTCCGTGCGGACAGGGTCCGCCACCACGCCGGTCCCGTAGTCGCACACCAGCACGGCGTCCTGGCGTTCGACGGCGGCACGCACCGAGGCGGCGAGCGCGGCCAGGGCGTCGGCCGGGACAGCGCCGGCCGAGTCGTCGAGGCGCAGCATCACCTGGCCGCCGCTGCTGATCCGGATCTTGGTGGTGGTGACCATGTCCGGGTGGGTGTGCAGGTGCCGGACGTCGATGCCGGCGGCGGCAAGCTGCGCACGGAGGTCTTCGCCGGCGTCGTCCGAGCCGATGATTCCGGCCACCGAGACCTTTGCTCCCAGGGCGGCCAGGTTCATGGCGGTGTTGGCCGCGCCGCCCGGGACCGATTCGCGGGACTGGATATCCACCACGGGGGCGGGCGCTTCCCGGCAGAGCCGTTCGATGCTGCCGCTCCACCAGCCGTCGAGCATCACGTCGCCGATGACCAGGATGGAGGGATGTTCCGCGGCGAGCCGGCCGGGGAGCCAGTCGGACAGTGCCCGCTGGGTGGACAGGTCGATGGATTCCGGGGACGCGTTCACGGCAGGTCCCCGTCGTCAGTGTTGATGATGGTATCCGGGCCGTCGCCGGAACCGGCCGCCGGCGGGGCCGCGATGTGCACCACCTTGACCCGGCTGAACTCGTCCAGGAGCTCTGGCCCGTAGCCGAACCCGGCCCCGCTCTCGCCGCGCGGCTGGGCTGCTCCGCCGGGGGCGCCGCCGAACACCTCGTTGACCTTCACCGTTCCCACGGGCAGCGCAGCCACCGCCTGCTGGATGTGCGCGATGTTGCTGCTTAGGACGGTGGCCGCCAATCCATACCTGCCGCTGCACGCCAGGCGCAGGCCGTCGTCGAACGTGTCCACCACCTGCACCGGAGCCACGGGGCCGAACGTTTCCTCCGCCATCACCTGCATGCTTTCGGTGCAGCCGAGCAGGACGGTGGCCGGGTAGAAGGAACCCGGGCCGGCCGGGAGGGCACCGCCCTCCACCGCGCGGGCGCCCTGGGCCAGGGCCTCGGCGACGTGGGCGTGGACGGCGTCGCGCATCCGCAGGTCCACCAGCGGCGCCACGCTGCCGCTGCTGTTCCGGAGCGCTGCCTCGGCCTCCAGGGCTTTGCAGAACTCGGCGGCAATGTCCCTATGGACGTAGATCCGTTCCACGGAGGTGCAGATCTGGCCGCTGTTGCTGAAGGCTCCGATGGCTGCCTGCTGGGCAGCCCACCCGGGATCCACGTCGCGGTCCACCAGCAGGGGGTCGTTGCCACCGTTTTCCCTGATGACGTGGGCGCCGGTAAGGGCTCCGGCCTGGGCAATGCGGGCGCCTGAGGCGCTGGATCCCACGTGGGCTATGACGTCCACGGCGGCCTGCGACAGCGCCGCTCCCACCCCTGCGCCACCGGAGAGGGTCTGGAATACCCCGGCAGGGAAGGCCGGCGCCAGCACTTCGCCCAGCGCCTCCCCAAGCCGCGGGCACCGCTCGCTGGGTTTGTGGATGACCGTGTTGCCCGTGGCCAGCGCGGCGCCGATCAGCCCGCAGGCAACGGCAACCGGATCGTTCCAGGGGGTCAGCAGGACGGCCACGCCGCGCGGTTCGGCCAGCGTGTAGTCGGAGGCGAGCCGGTTGCCGCGGAGGCTGTGGCCACGGTGGACCGGGCCAAGTTCCGCGTACTGCTCCAGGGTGGAAACCCCGGCGGCGATGCCGGCCAGGGCCTCATCCTCCGGCCGGCCGGTTTCGCTGGCGTTCAGCCCCGCGAGCTCCCGCGCAGCTGCATCAAGGGCTTTGGCGGCTGCCCGCAGCGCGGCGCCCCGTTCGGCCGGTGCAGTTGCGGCCCACGCTGCTGCACCGCTGCGGGCCACACCCACGGCGTGGTTGATGGCCTCGGGCGCCGCTTCGGGCACCGTCCAAAGCACTTCACCGGTTCGCGGGTCCTGGATGGTGATGCCGGAGCCCTGGACTGTCCCATGGCCTGCGGATGTTTCGGTGGCTGTGGTGGGCATGGTGTTCCTCCCGCCTTTCCGTGCTGGATGTGTCGGTGCTGGATATGTCGCTTGTGCAAACTGCGGATGGCAGCGTAGTTGTGGCCGGCGGCGGCTTAGGGCCAGGAGCCCTCTTCCTCGTGGCAGATCAGCATCTCGCGCACCTCGCAGCCGGTGGGCTGGTTGAGTGCGAACAGGATGGCCTGCGCGGTGTTGGCGGGGTCGTTGAGCCGGGAGTCGTCCTGCGGCTTGTACTGCTCGGTGCGGTCGTCGAAGAACCGGGTCTTCATGCCGCCGGGGATCATGGTGGTGACGCCGATTTCGCCGCCGGTTTCCGCGGCCAGTGCGTGGCTGAACCCCACCACGCCGAACTTCGAGGCGCAGTACGCGGTGGCATCAGCCACGGCGCGCTTGCCCAGGGTGGATGCCACGGTCACTACGCGGCCGTGGGTTTCCTTTAGGTAGGGCAGGGCGGCGCGGACCACGGAAACGGTGCCCATCAGGTTGACGCCGATGACCTTTTCCCACTCGTTGGCTTCGACGTCGGCGAGCTTGCCGCAGCGGTCGATTCCGGCGGCGGTGACCACGGCGTCCAGGCCGCCCAGGGTTTCGGCGGCTTCCAGGACAGCCTTCTCCACGGCAGCGCGGTCAGCGACGTCCACTTCGAACGCCTTCACCCCGGAGACGCTGCTGATGTCGCGGTCCAGGACCACCGGGGTGCCACCTGAGCGGAGGACGGCGTCGACGACGGCGGCCCCCAGTCCGGAGGCACCTCCAGTGACCAGGACGCGGCCGGGGTTGGTGGGTGCGGTTGCAGTTGGTTCTGCTGTCATGGTGTTCCTTTCAATGGGGAAAACAAGTCGATGGGCAGGGAGGTTCAGCTGACCTTGGCGAGTGCGTCCGCCAGGCCGGTGGTGGAGCGGGCCGGGTGGAAGGGGACGGTGAGGCAGCGGCCGCCCCAGCTTTCCACCAGGTCCGTCTCGGGCAGGCGGGCGCCCTTGTAGTCGCCGCCCTTGACCCAGATGTCCGGACGCAGACGGTCCAGGACGGCTTCCGGTGTGTCCTCGTCGAAGACCATCACGGCGTCCACGCATTCCATCGCCAGGAGCAGCTCGGCCCGGTCATGCTGGCCGATGATGGGACGCTCCGGCCCCTTGAGCCGGCGCACCGAATCGTCGGAGTTGAGGCACACGATCAGGCAGTCCCCCAGCTCCCGGGCTGCGGTGAGTGTTCGGACGTGGCCGGCGTGGATCAGGTCGAAGCAGCCGCCGGTGGCAACCACTTTTCCGCCGTTTTCACGGACCGAACGGGCCAGGAGCAGTGGTTCGGTGGTACGCCGGCCGGGCGCCTGCGCCGGCCCGCGATGTCCGGGGGCGGCATCTTCCCCACCGGCATCGGGCAGGGCCGACACTCCTCCGGCGGCCAGGAAATCGGCGGCATCGTGGACCGCCAGGGCCGCCGCATCCGGCAGGTCGCGGCCGGCCAGGAGGTGCACCGCCAGGCTGGCTGCCAGCCGGTCGCCTGCCCCGCAGGGATCGCCGGCCTCCACCCTCGGCGCGGGAACGGAACGGGCGGCGGTACCGCCCCGCTGCAGCAGCACGGCCCCTTCCTCGCCTTTGGTCACCAGCACCGCCTGGCTGCGCCAGCGTTCCAGCAGGACCCCTGCCACGGCTGCGGCTGGGTCTGCGGAATCCGCCTGGGCGGAGCCCTTCCCCGGACCGGACTGCACCGCCTTGGTGGCCTCGGAGATATTCGGGGTCACCACGGTTACGCCTGGCACCGGTTCGGGCCCCGAGGGATGCGGGTCCCAGATGACCGGCACCCTGTCCGCGAGCCGGGCCAGCACGTCGCGCAGCTGCGGGTTGGCTGCCAGTCCCCGGCCGTAGTCCGCCACGATCACCACGCCGGCTTTTTCCACGGCGCGGAGCATGGCGGGGCTGACCTCCGGGACCGGCGTCTTTTCACAGCCCTGGTCGAAGCGGACCACCGGATGGGAACCCGCCCGGACCCGGGTCTTGACGGGCGAGGGATAGCTGCTGCTGCCCGCGACGAGCCGCACGCCGGCCAGCTGCGCACGCAACTGGCTGCCGGCGTCGTCGTTGCCAAGGACCGTCACCAGCGTGACGGGCCAGCCGTCCTGGGCCAGCATGCGCGCCACCAGGCCTGCGCCGCCGGCGCGGCGGCGGACAGCCGAAACGTCCACCACGGGAACAGGGGCGTCCGGGCTGAGCCGGGTGGCCTCACCGGAAAGGTCGACGTCCAGCATCACGTCTCCCACGACGACGATCCTCATGGCCGGCCACCTCTGGGGAACCCTGGGACCACTGACGGGGTGTGCCGGGCAACCTCAAGGTCGAAGGCCCGGCACACGGCATGCAGGGCGATCAGGTGCCCTTCCTGGGCGTTGGCGTTCCGGGCGTCGATCATGACGGCCTGGTCGCAGACGTCCGCCAGCGGGTTCGGGCCGGAGCCGGTGAGCGCCCAGGTGGTCACGTTGAGCCGGGAGGCCGCTTCCGCGGCGCGCAGCAGGTTGGGGCTCTTGCCGCTGGTGGACAGCAGCATCAGCACGTCACCGGAGCGGCCATGCGCGCGGACCTGCCGGGAAAAGACTTCGTCGTACCCGTAGTCGTTGGCGATGGCGGTGACCGCCGATGACTCCGCGTGCAGGGAAATGGCGGAGAACGGGACCCGCTCGCTGTCGAACCGGCCCACCAGTTCGGCGGTGAGGTGTTGCGCCTCCGCGGCTGAGCCGCCGTTGCCCGCGGCCAGGAGCCGCTGGCCGCGCAGCAGGCGCTGTGCCAGCTCCACGCCCCAGGCAGCCAGCCGGCCCGACTGGCTGCGGAGCGAATCAAGCGCCGGAATGACGTTGTCCAGGTGGGTGCGGACGGCCTCGGCGCTGGCGGCATCCACGAACGTGGCGCCCGGGAGCACAGCGGGCAGGGCCGGTGCTGCGGTCAGGGTACGGAGGTCTGCTTCACGCAGGGACGATTCAGCAGTCACAGGGCGGCTCCTTCCATCGGTACGATCCCGGCCGAAACGCTGGCCGGGGCACCGGCCATGGCCAGCTGGTATGCCTTTTCGGTTTCCGCTGCCACCCGGTCCCAGGAGTAACGGGTGCGCGCGCGCCGCTCCCCGGCCTGGCCGAGCTTCGTCCTGAGGGCGGGGTTTTCCAGCAGCAGTGACAGTGCCGAGGCAATGGCTTCAGGGTCCCGCGGCGGGACGTGCAGGCCGGTGGTGTGGTCAACCACCGTGTCCCGGAGGCCGCCAACCGCTGCTGCCACCACCGGAATGCCGCATGCCATGGCTTCCAGCGGCACGATGCCAAACGGTTCATACCAGGGTGCGCACACCACGGCATCGGCACTGCGGAAGATGCCGGGCATCTCCGCGCGGGACACCTGCCCCTGCAGGGTCACGTGTTCAGACACGCCCAGCCCGGCGGCGAGGTCCAGCAGGCGCCGGATTTCGGGGTCGGCGTGCATCACGTTCGTGTCGCCGCCCCCGCCCACGATCAGGAGTTCGACGTCGTCGAATCCCGCCGCCTTGAGGTACGGGAGCGCACGGATCACCAGGTCCACACCCTTGCGTGGCACCAGCCGCCCCACAGACAGGATCCGGTAGCGGCGCTTCCTGGCTGCCACCGGCCCCTCTGCAGAGAAGAAGCCCAGGTCCACGCCGCAGGGTGCAATGGAGATCTTGCCGGTGGCGATACCCATGGCCTTGAGCTCGAAAACTTCGTCTGAGCAGGTGGCGATGATCCGGTCGGCAGCTCGTCCCACGCCGGGTTCCAGCCAGCGGCGTGCCTCCGGGCTGGTGTCCTCCGCGCCCTGGTGCCTCCGCTTGACGGTGCCCAGCGCATGGAACGTTTGCAGCATGGGCACGCGGTATCCGGCATCGGGCCGCCTGGCCGCCTCCAGGGCTGCCAGGCCGGACATCCAGAAGTGGCCGTGCACCACATCCGGCGGCCGATGCCCCCAGTCCCTGGCCACGCCGTCCGCGAGGTCGCCCATGTAGGGCAGCAGCTGGTCCTTGGGCACGTGGCGGGCGGGCCCGGCGTCCACGTGGACCACTTCGAACCGGCGCCCCACCCGGACCCGTGCGGGAAGCTCCGTTGCGTCCCTGCGGGTGTAGACGGTGACGTGGTGGCCGCGCTTGGCAAGGGCCTCGGACAGCGCGGCAACGTGTACGTTCTGCCCGCCTGCATCCACCCCGCCCAGTGCCGCCAGCGGACTGGCGTGTTCAGAAATCATGGCGATCTTCATGGTGTCTTCCTCTCCCGCGCCGGAACGAGGATCCGCTCTTCCGGCCGCTCGTTAACGGGGTGCCGCGGATGGTTCCGCAGGTCCGCCAGGAGCTCATCCCAGCGGTCCTGGAACTTGCCCAGGCCGTAACGCTCGAGTGCCGCCTCCCGGGCGGCAACTCCCCGCCGTCGGGCTTCATCCGGATTGGCCACCAGCCGCGCCGCGCAACGGAGCAGCTCGTCGACGTCGGCCGAGACCACGCCGGCTTCCTGCGGCACGGCACGTGGGGCCTCGGTGGTGGCAAGCACCACCACCGGCATGCCCAGGTGCATGGCTTCCAGGAGGGACAGCCCCAGCGAGGTCCAGCGCATGGGATGGACGTAGACCCGGCAGCGGGCAAGTTCCCGGTGCAGGTCCCGGGTCTTCAGGTCGCCCCGGGACGTCACGCGTGAAGCCTCGATTCCGGTGGCTGCCGCCAGGCCCTCTGTCTTCATGCCGAACACCTGCAGCGGCGCCACCGACGCGAAGGCCGGCAGCAGGTCGGTTCCTGTGACCCGGCCGCGGCGGACCGGTTCGTTGACCACTACCCCCAGTTCCGGCAGTTCACCGGTATAGAGCTGGCCAGGGTCCGGGATTCCGTGCTCGATCACCGTGGTGGGAGCGGAGCCGTTGTCCCAGGCCAGGCGGTTGAAGTGGGTGACGTGGACCACCGGGATGCTGGTTTGGTCCGCAAGCGGGTGGCTAATGTTCGGGAAGTTGCCTTTGGGCGTGTTGTGCTCCACGAACACGGCCGGAAGGTCGACGCCGGGCATCCGGCCCAGGGTTCGGACCACCTCATCGATCTCTTCCGGGCGTTGGAGGACGACGGCGTCCACGGCGTCAGGGTGGAGCGTCGCCAGGTCCACCTCCCGCGCTGATTCCGGCCAGTCCCTGCCGGCGCGGCCCAGGCCCCATGCGCCGCCTCCGGGCAGGACGGGAAGCAGGTACTCGTGGCGGCCGCGGACAAAGGCGTCCGTCCAGGAACCGTGGACATGCCAGAGCAGGATTCTCATCTGTTGCGGGCCTTTCTACGGGTGCTGACATGGGTGCTGAAGGAGCTCACTCCGCTGATCAGGCGTTCCACCGCTGCCACCACTTCCTCCGGCGATACGGAGTCGAGGCAGGGGTGGCCCGGGACGGGGCAAAGCCGGGCGCGGGACATACGGCAGGGTGCGTTCTGGTCCCCGAGGAGTTCCAGGGGCACGCCATAGGGCGCCCACCGGATGGCCGGGACCACAGGGGAAAACAGGCACGCCACGGGTGTGCCCACCGAGGCTGCCAGGTGGGCCGGTCCGGTGTTCCCGGTGACCACCGCATCGGCTCCGGCCATGACGGCGGCCATGGTGGGCAGGTCGGTGCGCCCGCCGAGGTCCACCGCAGAGGGGCCGGCCACCGTGGCGGTCAGCGACTCCTCGCCGGGTCCGCCGGTCACCACCACCCGGTACCCGGCACCCTGGAGGAGTTCGACGGCGGCGGCATGGTGCAGCGGGGGCCACGCCCTGGCGGGAACAGCGGCTCCGGGGTGGACCACAACGTACGGTTCGTCACCCACCAGGCCCGTCACGTCCGGACCGGACTTCACGCGCAGCTTCCCGTCGTCGCCCGCGGGAAGCCGGAAACCTGCGGCCTCGGCAATGCCCAGTGCCCGCTCCGCCTCGGGCTGGTCTTCGGGGAAGTCCTCCCCCGGCTTGAGGCGGACATCCAGCAGGGAGCCGGCGTAGTCAGTGGAGGCGCCGGTGATGCGTTCCACTCCTGCCAGCCGCAGCAACAGGGCCAGCGGCAGCGGCGACTGGTGGAAGGACGTGAGGATGACTGCTTCGGTGATCCGGGAATTGCGGACATACTCGATCAGCCGGTCGGCGTGCGGCCCGGTCATCCCGGGCGCCGGGTTCATAATCCAGGGACTGTCCCAGCTGTACACCTCAGCGGCGCCAGGGAGCATCGCGGCCGCAGCTTCACCCTGCCTGCCGCACAGCATCACCACGTGGTTGGTGCTGCCGCCGTACTGGGCACGGCCGTTGGCTACCGCCCGCACGGCCGGACCTGCCAGCAGGACATCGCCCATGCTGTCCAGCCGGGCCACCAGGACGCGCCCCATCAGGGCGTCCCCTGCAGCAGGCCGACGGCGGACGCCAGGTCGGAAGCAACCAGCCGCGCCGCAGCCACCTCCTCGGCACGGGTCACGGGGGTGGGAACCAGGACTCCGGTGGCGCCGGCCGCTTCGGCAGCACCGACGTCGGCGCCAATGTCCCCAATCAGGGCGGCCTCCGAGGCATGGATGCCAAGTTTGCGGCAGGCGCTGTGGACCATCCCCGGAGCGGGTTTCCGGCATGTACAGCCGTCCTGCTCCGCGTGGGGGCAGACTTCCCACACGTCAAAAGGTCCCAGCAGTTCTTCCACCCGGGCGTTGACTCTTGCCACGTCCCCGGCCGAGATCAGGCCGCGGGCAATGCCCGACTGGTTACTGATCACGCCGGTGGCGATACCCTCCGCCCGCAGGCTGTCCAGCACGGCCTTGGCGCCGGGCATTGGCCGTACTTTGCCGGGGTCCCCGTTGTAGGGCACATCGATCACCAAGGTTCCGTCCCGGTCGAACAGGACAGCGCGGAGCTTGGATCTTTCAGAGCTTCCCATGACCAAACAGTTCCCTCCTGCTGATGCTCCTAAACAGGGCCACGGCCTCTTTCAGCCGCAGGAGCGTGTTTCCTTTCGGCGGCTGAACAGGCAAGATAGGATGCCTGTTGCTGCAGGCACTCCCTCCGGGGCGCTTCGCAGCCCCTCCCGGCAGCCGGCGATGATGTGCTTCCGCGGCCGCCACCCGCCGTCGTCCGTTGACTGCGCGGGTCCGGTCGAAGGCCGGGCTTTACCTGGTCCCCGCACCGCCGAAGCGGCGGCCGGCACCTGCGCCGGTGTGCCCGTTCCGGGCACGGCGGAAAGGCGCGGGGTGGTTGGCTGTCCGGCCTGCCGGCACAACCCGGGAGGAGGTCCCATTGCCGGCGGCATCCTCCGGCGCGCCGAACTGGGCGCCGGCCTCCAGGCGCCGCTGCAGTTCCACCAGCACCTTGGCCAAACGGCGGGACACCTGCATCTGGGACATCCCCAACCGCTTCCCCAGCTGCACCTGCGTCTCCTCACAGAAGTAGCGCCGGTACAAAAGCTCCCGGTCGGAGTCATCCAGGTCCTGCATGGCGTCCCGCAGGCAGGCGAGTTCCTCAAGCCGTTCCAGAGGCGTCTCGGGGCTTGCCAGGACGTCGCCGATGGACGGGGCATCCGAGTTGGGGTTCACGGCGTCAAGGGAGTCCGGGTGCATGCTGCTGGATGCCGAGATGGCCTCCTGCACCTCAGCCGGGTCGCTTCCCAATTCGCTGGCCAGTTCGGCGACGCTGGGATTCCGGCCCAGGGATTGGGTCAGTTCCGGCTCTGCACGGAACAGCCGCGTTCTCAGATCCTGGATGTGGCGTGGCGGGCGCACAACCCAGGTCCGGTCGCGGAGATACCTCTTGAGTTCGCCCGTGATGGTGGGCGCGGCGTAGGCCGGAAAGCTCTCGCCCTTGGCCTGGTCAAAGCCGCGGGCCGCTTTGACCAGGCCAAGGTAGGCCACCTGGTTCAGGTCTGCCCGCTCCCGGCCGCGGGCCTCAAAACGGGCGGCCAAAGCCTCGGCGAGGTCCAGGTACCGGAGGACCAGTTCGTTTTCAAACGTTTCCCGCAGCCGTCCTGAGGTTGCGGGAGGAGTGGGTTGTTGTGCCGGTTCGGGCTGTTGGCAGCGGACAGGGGCAGCGTCCACGGCAAATGCGGCAAAGGATTCGGGCATGAGTGTTGGTTTCCCTCGGTCTGGTTCCGAAAGCCTGCGGCAAGACTTAGAAGCAGCAAATCATAAGGTTGCTTATAAAACAATGCTTCTCCGCTGTAGGCTCGTCCTGAAGGGCCCGCAACCAGTCCAAGCGTGCAAAGGAGTCGTTGGCATGCGCATTGCCATCACCGGGGCCAGCGGAAACGCGGGAACAGCACTGCTGCGCAACCTGCAGGGCCACGTCGCCCGAAAGCCCGGGAGCCTGCAGTTGGTTGGCATCAGCCGGAGGGTGCCTGACACGTCCCGGGACCCCTACGGCGGCGTGCAGTGGCACAGCCTGGACGTGGGCCTGGAACAGGACAGGCCGCTGCTCGAGAAGGCGCTCGAAGGGGTTGATTCCGTCGTCCACCTGGCGTGGCAAATCCAGCCGAACCGCGATTTGCCCCTCCTGCACCGCACCAATGTCACAGGCACCAGGAATGTCCTCGACGCTGCCGGAAAGATGGGCGTCAAACAGGTTGTCTGCGCCTCGTCCGTCGGCGCCTACAGCAAGGCGGACAAAGACCGGCGCAGGGACGAGTCCTGGCCCGCCACCGGGATGGCCGGATCGCATTACAGCCGCCACAAAGCCGAGCAGGAAAAGCTCCTTGACCAGTTCGCCGCCGCTGAACCGGAGATTTCGGTCGCCAGGCTGCGGCCGGCCCTCATCTTCCAGGGAAACGCAGGGAGTGAAATTGGCAGGTACTTCCTGGGAAGGGTTCTTTCGCAGCTCGTACCCCGCAAACCCTGGGTTCCATTGCTGCCGGTCCCGGACAACCTGGTCTTCCAGGCCGTGCACGCGGACGACGTGGCAGAGGCCTATTGGCGGGTGGTGGACCAGCGGGCCAGCGGAGCCTTCAACATCGCCGCCGAGCCGGTTTTGACCCCGCAGGAACTGGGCCGCATCCTGGGCGCCAAGAGGATCCTCCCCATCCCCATGCGGCTGCTTCACGCCGTGGTGGACTTGACGTGGCGGGCACGTATCCAGCCCACGGATTCCGGATGGGTGGAGATGGCGGCGGGCGCGCCCATCATGGACACCAGCCGCGCACAACGGATCCTGGGGTGGGAACCACGGGTGTCATCAATAGACGCCGTCAAGGAAGTCCTCGCTGGCATGGGAACGGGGGAAGGCGTTGGCCCTTCCCCCGTCCTCAAGCCGCGGCGGCCCTAGCGCTTAAGACCCCGGGCTCAACCACTGCGGCCGCCGCCTGCGGCCGCTTGCGGACCTTAGATACGCGGGTTTTCCCTGCCGCGCGCATCACGTCCCGTGGGGGTGTCTGGATTTTCCGAACTAGTTGGATTTTCCGAAGTGCCCGTATTTCCCGGGGTGCCAGTCTCATCGCGATGACGCCTCCGCTCGGATTCGGCGCCAGTCATGCCCACCGGCATATCCGACTCGTTTCCGCCGTCAATCGTGCCGCGGCTGCCGCGGCCGTCATGTGGCAGGTCGGCATGTCGGCCCTCCACGTATCCCGCGTCCCCGCCCGTAGCCCGGCCGGCACCAGCGTCGGCAGGTCCACGCCCGTCATGGCCGGCATTCCCGTATTCCGCCTGGCGGCCGTCTGGGCCCGCCGCCTGGTCCCGCCGGCCATCCCGGCCGACGTCGGGATCGAGCTCGTCCGCCTTCCGGGTGTGGCTGGCTACGTCGCCGCGCAGGGCCTGCGCCTCATGGGCCCGCTGCTCGGCTTCCTGCCGAAGGCGCGCCGCGTCGACCTGTGCCTGTTCGGCGTCGGCGCGTGCCCGAGTGGCCTTGGCTTCCCTCTCGCGGGCGTCGATTTCCATGTTCTCGGCTTCACGCCGGATCTCTGCCGCCTTTTCCCGGTGCTCCTGGTCCCGCTTCTGCTGGAGGGCCTTCCGGCGCTTTCCGCCGGCCAAAAGGAGCACCACGATCAGTGCAATGACAACGATGGCAACTATCACCCAAACCCATGGAGCTGTATCCATGTTTCCCACCACTTTCCACTTCGTTGTGACCGGGCAGGCCCTCGCCATTCCGGCTGACATTTTTGGAACGGTTATAACTCGCTTAGCAAGGGTACTTACTTTTTATTAGTAACCATGCTTATCATTTTACGGCCAGTATTGCTGGTTCTTGATCAACAACCGGCCTTCTTGGAAAGAGAGAGCGAAGATGACAGAGAACCAATGGCCCGAGGACCCCGCTTACACGACTCCTCCGGGCAGCACAGGAATCCCCGGTGAACGGGAGGCCACCACCTTCCCGTCAACCGCCAGCCCATACGCGGGCGAGGCCGGAACCGGCTACCCCACCACCGGTGACACCTCTGCGTCCTCGCGCAAAGACGCTGCCAAGGAAGAAGCAGCCGATGTGGCCCGGACCGCTGCCGGATCCGCCCAGAATGTAGCGGAGACCGCCAAGGGCGAGGCCGCGAATGTGGCCCACGAGGCCAAGCTCAATGCCCAGGACCTGCTCCACCAGGCCAAGTCGGGCCTGACCACCCAGGCCGGCACGCAGCAGCAGAAGGCCGCCGAGGGCATCCGCAACATTTCCAGCCAGCTGCACAGCATGGCCAGCGCCCCGGACCAGCAGGGCATGGCCAGCGACCTTGTCCGGCAGGCAGCCGAGCGGACCTCCTCCATTGCGTCCTGGCTGGAGAACCGGGAACCCGGTGACCTCCTGACCGAGGTCCAGCGGTACGCCCGCAACAATCCCGGCACGTTCCTGCTCCTCGCCGCCGGCGCCGGTGTCCTTGCCGGACGCCTCACCCGCGGCCTCACCGCAGGCGCCCCCGACACTTCATCCACTTCTGCCGGCACCAGGACATCCGGCCTGTCCGGCCAGTACTCCGGCACCCCCTACGGTGGCCAGTACAACCAGACAAGCCCCGTTGCCGGCGGGACCGTTCCTCCGCCTCCGGTCCAGCTCCCCGGCCCGGCCACCACTACGGCCGGTTACGACGGCGGTGCACCGGGCAGCAGCTATCCGGAGGCAGCGGGGCCGGCCAGCGGCCTGGACAGCCCGCAGCTGGTGGAAGAACCGTGGTCCGGAAACCAGCTCTCGGACGATCCGCTGCGTGACCGCGCACTCGCCGACGATCCCATGGCAAACGACCCCCTCACGCAGGACCGCAGCCGGGGCGGCCAGACGGGTGGCCTGTAATGAGTAGCCAGATTCCGGAAATGCCGCCGAGTGCGGCGCATGTGAAAGCGGACAACGCGTCCCTGGGCGAGCTGCTGGGCGACGTAACCCGGGACCTGTCCACCCTGATGCGCCAGGAAGTGGAACTGGCCAAGGCCGAACTCAAACAATCCACCTCCCGCGCAGGGAAAGGCGCCGGCATGCTCGCCGGCGCCGGCGTCGGCGGACACTTCGTCCTGCTCTTCCTCTCCCTGGCCCTGATGTGGGCCCTGGGCGCCATCATGCCCCTGGGCTGGTCCGCACTGATCGTCGCCGTCATCTGGGCCATCATCGCCGCCGTCCTGGCCTCCATCGGCCGCAAGGAACTCAAGCAGATCAAAGGCCTGCCCCAAACCGGGGAAACCCTCTCAGAAATTCCCCCAACCCTAAAACCAGGTGAGGTAAACCGATGAGCGAAAACCCTGACGTCATCCGCGCAGACATAGAAGCCACCCGGGCACGCCTGGGCACCAACGTGGACGCCGTGGCAGACAAGGTCACCCCGTCCAACATCGTCCACCGCCAAACCGACAAGGTCAAAGACGCCGTCACCGGCGTCAAGGAGAAAATCATGGGCGCCGCAGACAACGCCACCACCAGGGTCCACGACACCACCGCCACCGGCGCCGGGCACACCACCAACGCCATGCACACCGCCGGCGACAGCCTCCACCAGGCAGGCGACACCGTCTCGACCAAACTCAGCGACGCCGGCCACGCCGTCTCCGCCGCCCCGGACCAGGTCAAAGCCAAAACCGCCGGCAACCCCCTCGCCGCTGGCCTGATCGCCTTCGGCGCCGGACTCCTGGTCTCCTCGCTGATCCCGGCAAGCCAGAAGGAACGCGAAGCCGCGGACCAGCTCAAAACCGCAGCCCAGCCCCTGGCAACCCAGGTCACCGACGCCGCCAAAACCATGGCCCAGGACCTCAAGGAACCAGCCCAGGAAGCCATGGAAAACGTCAAGGCCACCGCCACCGACGCCGCCCAAAACGTCAAACTCGAAGGCCAACAAGCCGCCACCGACGTCAAAGACCGCGCCACCGACGCCAAAGACCACGTCCAAAACACCTGATCAGTCCAGCACCGCACCGTAAGGCAATAGTTTCGTTCGGCAGGCCGGCACCGCCACTCCGCGGGCCGGCCTGTTCGTTTCGCCCCTGATTGAGAGGACACCCCATGGCCACTCACGACGATTCCGAGACCAGTACCGCCAAGGCGGGCCAGGCTCCGGATCCAAACGACGCAAGGAAACCCACCAGCCCGAGGGACCTGGACAAACCGTCCTGGAAATACATAACCAGGAAGACCCTCCGGGAGTTCAGCAAGGACCAGTGCCCCGACCTGGCAGCAGCCCTGACCTACTACGCGGTCCTGTCGCTGTTCCCCGCCCTGCTGGCACTGGTCTCACTTCTTGGCCTCTTTGGCGATCCCCAGAAGACCACTAATGCCTTGCTGGAAATCGTGCGCGGCTTCGCTCCTGCCGAGACCGTCAATACGATCAGCGGTCCCGTCTCGGAACTGACGAGTGCCCCGGCGGCCGGGCTCACCCTGGTGATCGGCCTTGCCACCGCCCTGTGGTCGGCATCCGGCTATGTTGGCGCCTTTGGGCGGGCGATGAACCGGGTTTACGAGGTGGATGAAGGGCGCGCCTTCGTGAAGCTCCGTGGCACCATGCTGGCCGTCACCCTCCTGGCCGTGGTCGTCGTGGCACTGTTGGCCGGCATGCTGGTCCTCAGCGGGCCGGTCTCCGAGGCCGTGGGCGGGCTCATCGGCCTCAGCGGCCCGTTCCTCATGGTCTGGAACATCGCCAAGTGGCCCGTCATGATCGTCCTGATCATCGCCATCATTGCTGTCCTCTACTACGCCACGCCCAACGTCAAGCAGCCCAAGTTCCGCTGGATGAGCATGGGCTCCGGAATCGCGCTGGTCGTGTTCCTGATCGCCTCGCTGGGCTTCGGCTTCTACGTGGGTAACTTCGGCAACTACAACAAGACCTACGGCGCCTTGGGCAGCGTGATCATCATGCTGCTCTGGCTCTGGATCCTGAACATGTCCCTGCTCTTCGGTGCTGAGTTCGACGCCGAAGTGGAGCGGGGGCGCCAGCTCCAGGCCGGCATCAAGGCGGAGGAGACCATCCAGTTGCCCCCGCGGGATACCAAAAAGAGCGAAAAGATGCAGCAGCAGATCGAGGAAGACATCAAGCACGGCCGCGAACTCCGGGAGAAGTACTCCTCGGAGAACGGCGGTAACGGCTCCGCCGACAGCCAGGACGGGCAGCCTGCCGGCAATGGCCGGGACGGCGGCCACCACGGTGAGCGGCACCGCGACAGGGTCCGCGAGAAGGTACAGCACCGCGCTGGCAACGGGGAGTCCGACGACGACGGCCGGCCAAGCGGGAAGGCGTAGCGGGCGCGGTCCGGCTACCGGAAGAGGGACTAGGCAGGACCTTCAAGATGGAGGAAAATTCATCTTGGAGGTCCTGTTGAGGTTTCCCGGGTGGCATGCGGCCCGGGGCAATGCGGGGCCGGCGGTGAGATGGCCTCTTCTGAGACCGAGGCCAGTCCCCCCAGTCGCCGTCGGCCCCCTCAGCCTCCCCCCGGGGGTCAGGCCCTGACTGGACAAAGCGCAGTGAACTGCAATACTTTCTTGAATACCTCGCCGGGATCCTTTGGAGACCGGCAGGTCCGCTGAAGCAGACGGCGGCACCACGGTCAACCCTTATGAGCGGACATGCCTGCTACCCATTTTGAACAGTTTCTTTCCGAAGCAGTTGTCGCGGACAGGGAGCCAGGCCTGGGCCTGGGACGCGACGAGCTGTACGGCCTCTACACCAGCTGGTGCCTCCTGCACAAAGCTGAACTGCAGCCGCCGGCTGCGCTTTGGGAAGCCATGCACGATGCCGGGATCAACCCGGACAGCAACAACCTTTCCATGACCGGACCCGCCGCGGCGGACTACATCGTAGCCAGCGCTCCGGACTTGGTATAAGGCCTGCACGCGGAACCTGCGTCCGCACCGTAAAGGGCTGTTGCCGGAAGGCAGCAGCCCTTTCTGCATCCCATGCTGCCCCGCCGTTGAGGGTCCCGGCTATGGCTGGGCCAGTGCCAGGAGGTAGGCGGCAAACCCCCGCGGCGCCCGCCCCACGGTCCTTCCGGAGGTGAGAACCCGGGTTGTGTCCGTGGCAACCATGCTCGCCCCGCTGCTGCGAAGCCGGTCCACCAGAGCCCGGTCCTCATCGAAATCAACCCCGGGAAACCCGCCTGCCGCAAGGTAGGACGAGGCACGCACCCCAAGGTTGGCACCGTACACGTGGGGGTGGTTCTCCGTTGGAACATGCCGGGCATGCCATCGGGCAGCGAGGTGGTGGGGCATGCCGTGGCCATCAGGCTCCACAGATCCAAGGACGACGTCGGCGCCCCCGGCGGCCAATTCCAGTTGGCGCACCAGCCAGTTTTCCGGAACGCAGGAATCGGCATCCGTGTTGGCCAGCCAAACGTGCCGCAGCGAAGAACCTGCCGTGGATCCACCCGCAGGAGAACGCCTGGTTGCGTTCTCCAGCGCGGCTTCGGCCCCTGCCTGCCTGCTCTTGCCCACGCTCCGGAAGTCCACCGGCAGGACCATGTACCGCGGGTCCTCAGCAGCGAAGACCGCCGCCACCGCAGCGGAGCCATCCGTGCAGCTGTCCAGGACAACCACCACCTGCACGCGTACGCCGGTAAGGTCCGACTCGGCTTGGTCTGCCGCGTCACGGGCTGCGGTCAGCGCACGCTTAAGGTGTTGCTCCTCGTTGTGCGCGGGAATCACCACCGCAACTTGCCGGATGCTGTTGGCAGCGCTGCTTCCCCCTGAAGCCGTGACCGTCATGCCGACGCTTTGTGGCCGGGGGCCACCATGAGTTCCAATACGAAGTCCCGTTCCTGGTACAGTCCTGCGGTCCGCCAGCCCAGACGCTGCCGGGCCATCGCGTGGACGGTGTCGCCGTCGAGTTCCCAGCCTGCAATGGGATGCCGCCAGTGGCACAGGAGCAGGGTTCCGCCCGGGTTCAGGGACGCTTCGATCCGGTCCCACAGTTGGCCCAGCTCACCCGCGGACAGGTAGTAACCAACCTCCGAAACCACCACAAGGTCAAAAGTTCCGCCCGGCCATGCCCCGGGGACGACGCAGTGTTCAACCCGGACCCCGGGGCAGCCTGCAAGGTGCTGCCTGGCCCGGTGGACCGCGGTTCCACTGGCATCCACCGCCAACATCTTGCGGCACCGGGCAGCCAACCCGGCTGTCAACGTCCCGATGGAGCAGCCCACTTCCAGGCCGCTTTCATAGGATTCCTCCGGGAGGGCAGCAAGGGTGAGCGCCCGCTTGCGCCGCTCGTACCAGCTCCCGGTGTAGTTCCAGGGATCCGTGGAGCCACCATGCACGCCGTCGAAGACCAGTTCCGCGTCATCGCTTGAATGCGCCTGCGCGGATGCAGTGGGCGCCGGCGTCCAGGCGAAGACCTCAAAGGGGCGTGAGAAGTGCGCCAGGAATTGCCCGCTGAGGAGTGTTTCGTCGCCGGGAAGCGGAGACAGGGGCTGCACCTGTGTTGCGTGCTCCGCCATGGCCCGCCTTTTAGCCGCCCGGGCCGGTTCATCCAGGTGGAATCGCAGCCATGACCGCCATTCCGGCACCTGGGGTGCGGCCCAGTGCCAAAACCAGATGGGGTATTCCAGCAGCGCGTGGCCGTCCTGCCGCGCAACTTCTGCCGCCGCCGCACCGAGCGCATCGTGGTCACCATGCCCGTCGGCCCGGTACGGTGCCACGAGGGCCAGCCGGTCGGGATCACCGGGAAGCCGGCGGGCGGCCTCCCGGACAGCCTTGGCGATGGTTCCGGCATGCTCTCCAAGTCCGCGGTCCGGCAGCCCGAGGAATGCCCAGCGGTCCGCCAGGCCCAGTGCGGCCAGGGCCGCTGAGAATTCAGCCAGCCGGGTGTGGGCCAGCTGTTCCGGGGAGGTGGTGGGCGAATCCGGGTGTGACCCCTCCCCTGCCGTGCACAGCAGGACTTCCACCTCGGCTCCCAGTGCCGCCAGGGACGCCATCAGCCCACCGGCCCCCAGTGTCTCGTCATCCGGATGCGCCGCCAGGACCACGAAGCGCATGCCGGCCAGTTCGGCGGGGTCAAGCGGCAGCTCGGGTGCTGCGTCCAGGCCGCTCACGGCCCAGGCGGCCTCGCCGGTTCCCTGGTCAGCGTGCGAAAAGGTCACCACGGGCAGTCCCCCTTGAGCGCAAGCCGGCCCAATTGGGCATCATCCCGTGCCCCGTGATGCTGCCGGACGTAGAGTGCCAGGTCGGCCATCCTCTTGGCGTACGGCCCGTCAAAGGCAAGCGGACCTGGACCACGGTTGGAAGCCACCAGGGAAAGGACGCGTTCGACGGCGGCCGCAACAGTTCCGCGGACCCGCTGGGCTTCGCTCCACGCGCTGTGGTTCCCGGCGGAGCCGAGGGTGCCGGCATCGATGCCCGCTGCGGTCCGGGCAAGATACTGCAGGGCAGCCGAGAGCGTGCGGTCCACCTCTCCGAGCGCCGCAAGTGCCACCTGGTCGGGCTCCCGCCCCGCTTCGGCCCCTGCCAGCAAACCGTTGCGGAAGTCCCGTGCCACGCCCACTGCTCCCCCCAGCCAGCAGGCAGCCACGCCTATCCCGCCCCAGGCGAAGCCAGGCCGGCTGTGGTACCAGCCGGTACCACCCAGGGGGCTCGCCGGGACCTGGTCGAAGTGAACTGTTCCGCTGGGGATTTCCTGGAGCCCGCGCGCGATCCACTCCGGTTCCTCACATGCCACGCCGGGATGGCGAAGATTGACCGCGAAGGCCGCCCTGCCGCCGTCGTCCGTGTGGGCGGTGACCACCGCGCAGTCCAGGGCCGCGGCGAGGGAACACCACGGCTTGGACCCGCTGAGGGTGGTGCCGGCACCTGCGGAATGCGCTTCGAGCCGGGCACCCGGTGCCTCTGCGGCGAAGACGCCCCAAGCGGCATCGCTGCTCCCGTCCGGGAACGGGTGTCCGGGCTCAGCTGCGTGGGCAGCCTGGGCAAGAATGGCGACGGCGTCGAGGTGCGGCTCAAGCACCCGGGCCGCGGCCACATCGGTGGCAGCCACGGAAGCCAGGAGTTCCCACAACACGGCGGTCCGCCCCTCACCGGGCAGCGGCCACGTCCGCCCGGCCTCGACGGCAAGGGCCAGCAGGGCAGGGACGTCACCCGTTGCGGCGGCGACGGATTCGACCAGCGGAACCCATGGCGAAAAATCTGCGGGCGTGGAGTCCAGGAGTACAGGAGCAGGTGCCGCGTGCAAAAAGCCCTCCCTCTACGATGCCCGGCACTGCGCCGGACGCATCTCCACAGCTTACTTACTGTTTTTGCGGGAGGATGCGCGCCAGCGCGAACCCGTCCCACCCCTTGGAACCCACCGTCTGGATGACAGTGGCGTCCAGGCGCGGGTGGTTGCCGAGCAGCCGGAGTGCGTCGATGATTCCTGGCGCGTTGACCGGGTCCATGTCCGGGTCCAGGACGGCCCCTTCCCAGATCGTGTTGTCCAGGACTACCACCGCACCCGGCCTGCCCAGCTTGACGGCCCAGTCGAGGTAGCGGCTGTTGTTTTGCTTATCGGCGTCGATGAAGATGAAGTCGAACGGCTCCCTGTCCTCTTCCTCGAGGGCAGCCAGGGTTTCCAGCGCGGGGCCCAGCCGGATTTCCACCCTTTCACCCAGGCCGGCGGCGTCGATGTTGGCCCACGCCACTTCTGCATGCTGCGGCAGGTATTCGCAGGTGACGAGCTTGCCGTGGTGGGGAAGGCCGCGGCCCATCCAGATGGTGCTGTAACCCGCCAGGGTCCCGATCTCCAGGATGCGGTGGGCGCCGGACAACTGGACCAGGAGCTTCAGGAGCTTCCCGGCGTTTGGCGCCACCTCAATGGCCGGCATGCCGGCGTCAGCCGCAGTGCGGATGGCCTGCTGGACCGCCTCGTCCGGATGCACCACAGTGCGGGACAGGAACTCCTCGGTGGCAATCCATTCCGGCCGGGGTTTGTGCTCGAACATGGGCACAGTTTGGCACGCGGCGTTCCGGCGGTCCAGACACTTTAGCCGGGCCCACGCCAGCCCCGGCGCGGAGGCTCAGGACAGGCTTAGGACTCCTGGGCCATGGCGTTTTCGAGGCGGTCCACCTTTGCCGTCAACTCGCCGCTGTAACCGGGCCTGATGTCGGCCTTGATCACCAGTGAGACGCGGCTGCCGTAGCGTCCGACCGCCTCGGTGGCGCGCTTTACGACGTCGAACACTTCATCCCACTCACCCTCAATGGTGGTGAACATGGAATCGGTCTGGTTGGGCAGCCCGGATTCCCGGACGATCTTCACGGCGGCTGCAACGGCGTCGTGCACGGACGCATCGTTTGGCCGGGAACCTTCGCTGGGAACGCCTGACGGAGCAACAGAAAATGCAAGCAACATGCCTCCAAGTTTCGCACGCGGTCCCCGGACTGCCGCAGGCCCAAACGCGGGAGCGCGCCGTCACATAAGCTCCTACCCCGGAGTAACCATGGTGGCCGAAGACTCCGTTGCTACCCTTTTGGGCATGAGCCTCGCAGTCGCCCGTAAGCCCCTCCGCGCAGACGCAGCGCGGAACGTGGACAAAATCATCACGGCGGCGCGCCAGTGCTTCCGGGAGTTCGGCCCGGAAGTACCGCTCCAAACCATCGCATCCACCGCGGGCGTTGGCCCCGCAACCCTGTTCCGCAACTTCGCGGACAAGGAAGAACTGGTCCTGGCGGCACTGAACCGGCAGCTCCGGCTTACCGTGGATCCCGTCATGGACGGCGCCCTGGCCGATATCGATGCCGCTGCCGGGCTGCTGCGCGTGCTCGAGGCCCTGATGGCTGCGGCAAGCGACGACGCCAACCTGCTGTGCGCTGTGGCGGGCCGGCGCGAACTCCTCACCGGCATTACCGGGTCCCTCATGGAGTCGATCAGCATCCTTTTGGTGCGCGGGCAAGGCCAGGGAAGCCTGCGCACGGACATCACCATGACGGACATGTTCCGGCTGCTGGCCATGCTGATCGGCGTTGTCGACACCATGGAGCCGGGCTCCGATGCATGGCGCCGTCCGCTGGCACTGGTCGAGGACGCCATCCGTACGGTCCGCCCGCCACGCCCGCTTCCCGTGCTGGTGCCCGTCCCTGCTGCCGCAGTACCCGGCATCCCCGGGGGCACCATTGTCGGCACACAACACGTGCAATAAACTCAGAGCGGGGTTAGGCAGCCAGCCTCGAATAGTCCGAGATGGAGCGACCCATGGAACTTTTCCTGCGTATCCACCCTGCAACCGCCGCGCTGCGATGACCAGATCAAAACTCTTCCACTACCTCACTGACGCCCGTGGGCCGGAAGAAGTCCTCCCTGCGCTGACAACCGCGGAACTCGTCGAATTGCTTGACGCCCTGTACCAAAACCTTGATACCCCCGAGCCCGAGTTCGGCGCGCAGGTGTGGTACGAGATGGGCGTGGAAGAAAGCTGCCGCAGGTCGGTCTCGCCCGACGGCGCAGCCCACGGCGTGGCGTAGCTACCGCTGTATCGAGCCCCTGACAGCCGGCCGGCGCTGCCCGGCTGTCAGGAGTGTTTCCCCGGTATCGGGAGCGTTCCGTCAGGGATTTTCCCCGTTTTCTCCAGTGCCGGTTTCTCCGCCTTGGGTGCCGGGCCGGGGCTGTTCTGATGGCTGTCCTGGCTCAGGATGCCCGTGTGACTGGGGTTCGTGGTCATGGTGCTCATGGAACTCGTTGGGGATGTGGTGCTTCGCCTCCATCAGGTGCTGCTGGAGTTTCTCCTCGGCATCCCGGCGCCGCCGTGCAGTGTCCCGTAATTCACGCGTTGCCTCGGAGCCGCGTGGGTCCAGGTAGGCGGGCCGCAGCTTGCCGGTTTGCTCAGCGGCAGGAATTCCGGCGCTGCGCGCTTCCCCAGCCTTCCCTTCGGTGTCCTCTGTGCCCTGGCCGTCCTGCGGCTTATCAGGCCGTGACTGTTCGTCCATCTCGATTCCTCCTTTGGTGGCCGCCTGGTGTGGGCTGCATCTCCTCCAGTCCACCACACCTGGCCCCGCGATGCTGGCCCGCTAGGCGTTGCCCGCGTCTGCCCGCTTGCGGAGTTCCTGACGCACCAGGGCCTGCAGCGCTGGAACGGACGACGACGGGTCCAGGTCGAATGCCTCCCGGAGCCTTTGGGCGAGAATTTCCAGGTCCTCTTCCGGCACGTCTGAAAGGCGGGAAAAGCGCCTGAAGAAGCGTTTGGCTGGGAGGCCCGCCCGCCGTCGGGCGTCCTTGTGGCGGGGTCTGTCCGCCAAGCCGCCTGCGGGATACAGCTGATTTTCCATGGTCGCCGTTCGTAGGAATGCCATGGCCAACTGCATAAGCCGATTTCATAGTACAGCCGCCGCCGCGCCGGGGAAGTGACCCCCATCACTAATTTATGCAGACGCCTGCCAAACTAGCTCCAGCCCAATGCCCTCAGCAGGGCAGCGGTGCCGGCCCCGGCGATGACCACCACCAGGAAGGGTGCGCGGAACGCCAGCGCGAGTGCGGCCGCGGCAAGCGCCCCCAGCCTGGCGTCAGCCGCGAGACCCTGGCCAGACACGACGGCATTCACCACGGTAAGGGAGGCCAGCATGCCGATGGTCATGGTGCCCGCAACCCGGGATGTGCGCGGGTCCTCGAGGAACCTGGCGGGCACGAAGTAGCCCACGATCTTCCAGGCGTACGCCAGCGCGCAGGCAAGAAGCAGCCAGATCCACAGGCTCATGCGCCTGCCCCCGGATCCGTGCCTTCGCTCCCCTGCGCACCCGGATACGGGCGGCTTGCGTCCTGCTGCCGGCCAGGGTGATGGTCACGGTGTCCGCCATAGGGCTCGACGTCCGGCTCAAGGCCCTCGTCGCGCCGGCCGTGGCTGAACCAGCCCACCAGCGCGGCCACCAGGGCGGCCACCAGGATGGGCACCCCCGCCGGCACGAAGGGAACGGCGACAACGGTGGCCACCGCACACACCACCGCGATGGCAATGGGTTCGCGGCCCTTAAGCCGCGGCCAGAGCAACGCCAGGAAGGCGGCCACCGCGGCGCCGTCGAGCCCCCATTGCTTGGGATCGCCCAGTCCGCTCCCGGCGAGCGCGCCCACGGCGGTGAAGAGGTTCCACAGCACGTAGACGCCGATCCCTGCAGTCCAGAATCCCCGCCGCTGCTCGGCCGGGTCCGCCTGGCCCGTGCTGGTGGCCGTTGATTCGTCGATGGTCAGCTGCGCGCCGACAAACTTGCGCCAGCCGGTGGGCCGCAGCAGTGCGTTCAACTGCATGCCGTAGATGCCGTTGCGCATGCCCAACAGGGTTGCTGCGCTCATTGCGGCGATGCCCGAACCTCCACCTGCCACCACACCGATAAACGCGAACTGCGAACCACCGCTGAAGAGGAGCAGGCTCAGGGCCATGGTCTGCCACAGGTTGAGCCCCGAGGTCACTGCGAGCGCTCCGAAGGACACCCCGTAAAGGCCAGTGGCGATGCTGATGGAAATCCCCACCCTGACCGCCGGCGAGGCCAGGAGTTTCACACCCAGCCTCCAGGTTTGCGTGCCTTTTGGATGGGCTTCCGGAGGCTCCAGGCCCAGAGGATCAACGGTGCCTGGAGCGGCAACCGCACGGTGTGGATCTTCCGCCGGCGGGGCGTACCCTGCGGACCATAAGCCTTCGCCAGTGCGTCAGCGTGTCCCGCCAGGAATGCGGCAAACATCGCTGTGAGGGCGTTGGCGGTCAGCTTCCGTGTGGGCGGGAGGAGGATTCCGACGGCGGCGGCCAGCTCCAGCAGTCCGCTCACGGCGATCCACTCATCCCGGGACAGGACGGCCAGGGGATGGTTGGGCACAGGATGGTTGGGCACCACAGTGTGGGCCGCACCGGGTTCCGGATCCGGTTCCGCGTCCCGGCGGCAGAGGTAGTCCGGAACGACGTCGCGGTAGAAGCCGGGATCCCTGAAGTGCTTGCCCGCGCTGGCCAGCAGGAGGGCTCCCATGGCAGCCGCGGACAGGGTCTGAACGGCGGGGCCCTGAAGGGAAAAGTTCGGTACGGACAAGCCCCTGACTGCAGGACCGGACCAGGGAAGAGGCATGGAACCACTCAATCACAGCCACGGTGGCCGCCAGAAACCGGCCTGTGAGGCAAGGTCCCTCAATTCCAGGCGGGCGGAGAGCTTCCATACGGGGGCGGCGGGGACAGGTAGTCCACCGGCCGGCCCGCGTCCAGCAACGGTGGACCGACGTAGCGGAGCTGCCCGTAGGTGCTGTCCATGGAGTTGTGGTGGGGTCCGGGTAGCTCTGCCGGGCCGTCAGGGACCCCTGGTTCGGTGTCCCCTGCTTCGGTGCCCATTGGAAGGGAAAACAGTTCCTCGGCGGTGCGGGCAAGGGACAGGTGCGCACAGGCACCCATCCCAGCCGCCCGGCGTCGGTCCAGGAGGCGGACGGCCGCCGCAGCCACCCCGTATCCTGTGGCGTGGTCCAGCGCCTGGACAGGCAGGGCACCCGGGCGCCACCCGCCGTCGTCATTGTCCTTCCCGTACACGTGCGCGATTCCGCAGGCGGCCTGGACAATGCTGTCAAAACCGCGCATACCGCTCCATGGCCCGGCGCTCCCCCAGCTGTTGAGGGTGACCACCACCAGCCCAGGGTGCGAGGCCAGCAGTTCCCGCGGGTTGAGCCCGAAACGGTCCAGGGCGCCGTGCCGGTAACCCGTGACCACGACGTCGGCGCGGGCCAGGAGCTGCTGGAGGCTGTGCTGGTTCTGCGGAAGCCCCAGATCGGCTTCCGCGCTGCGCTTGCCGAACGCGGTGTCCACGAACTGGTCTTCGATTTCCGGGAAGGCTGGCGGGTCGGTCCGCAGGACATCGGCTCCCAATGCTGCAAGCAGGCGGGTGGCCACAGGCCCTGCAATCACCCGGGTCAGGTCCAGGACCCGCAGCCCCTCCAGCGGCGGTTTGTGGCCGCCACCGATGCCCTCGCCGCCTGCCGTAGTAGCCGCCGCGGCAAAGTCCTGCAGTCCCAGACCGGCCGTGGTGCCGTCGGTATGCTCCACGGCAATCCAGGGTCCGGATCCCGCCGCCCGGCCCATGCCGGACGCAAGCCATTCGTCACGCGTCCTCACGGCCGCAGCGATCCCGCCGTGGCCCTGGATGGCGGCCTCAGCCTCAAGCGCCGCCATGGAACGAAGAGCCTGTTCCGCCCCTTCCGCGGAGGCGGCTCCCAAGGCGCGCAGCAGCCGCTGCTCGTGGTGCGGGTAGTTGGCGTGGAGCCGGATCCAGCCATCGCGGGTCTGCCGGAAGCCCGACAGGGGCGCGAAGCCCTGTGGCTTGCGTCCGGCAATCCGCAGGTGGCCGAAGGAATCGAAGGCAGCCGCGGTAAGCGCCGGCGTGGTGCTGAACCGGCCGGGCGTGCGCGCATACAGGTTCAGCGCTTCCGCCGCGGCTCCCACCGAGTACAGTGCCAGGCCTTCGACGTCGAGGGCGCCGGCCCACCAGCGTCGGGGCGAATACGGGAGCGGATTGACGTGGTGCGCGTCCACGTCCGCCCTACTTTCCCTGCGGAGAGGCTGCGTGGAGCTGGTCCAGGACGCGGGCCGGCACGTTGGTGGTGATCTCGTGGATGCCCAGCTCCTGGCAAAGTGCCACATCCTCCGGGGAGTCCACGGTCCACACCCGGAAGCGCCGCCCGGAGTCCAGCCATCGGCGGATTGTGGCCGGGCGCTCCCTGACGTAGTCGATGCCGGGGCCGGCCATTCCTACTTCCCGGTCGTCCAGGATCCGTTCACCCTCCAGCTGGGTGGCCTTCATGAGGTTGGCGACGGCGCTCCCCGTAATGAGGCCCAGGCCCAGCCCGCCGCGGATCTCATGGATGGTGAGGTCGTCCACCAGTTGGCAGATGTATTGCGGCGGGACGGACTGGAGCAGGTGGCGGACCGAGTCCGGGCTGAAGCTCATGAAGGTCACGGCCACGTTGTCCACGGTGGAGCTTTGGGGGTCCCAGCCCTCGCTGCGGAGCACCTCCAGCACGCGGTCCTCCAGTTTGAGCTGGTAGGGACTGGGATGCTTGAGCTCGATGGCGAGTTTCACCGGGCGGCCCGCCCCGCGGAGGATGTCCAGCAGCTCCGGGAGGGTCAGCAGCTGTTCCGAACGTGCTCCATACTCTTCGGGAATGCGGACCCCCTTCCAGGATGAGAAGTCCAGCTGGTGCAGCTCGCGCAGGGTCCGTTCAGCCACCGGCCCGGTCCCGTCCGACGTCCGGTCCAGGTTGGCGTCATGGAGCAGGACCAGGTGCTGGTCCCGGGTGAGGTGGACGTCGCACTCCACCCCGTCGGCCCCGTCAGCCAATGCCTGCAGGTAGGCGGCCCGGGTGTGTTCGGCGTATGCGCCGCTGGAACCACGATGGGCAAAGACCAGCGGCCGCTGCGGCACTGACTCGTCAATTGTCATGGACACACGGTAGCCGACCGGCCCCCGCCTTCGGGGCTAGGCTTGGCACATGCAGGTGAACTCTGAGGCAACTACTGGGCCAACCACGCAGGATCCCCCCGCCGAGGCCGCGCAGCAGGTGCGCCCTGGCACTATGGCGGCAGGCGCCGTCGTAAGCCGCCAGCCCGGTGCCGGCGACGCCGAGAAAGCGGCAGCGCTGCGGAAGATGAAGCTGCTGGCGCTGAGCCTGCTGATCGCCATGGCCGTGATTTTTGTCTTTGCGTTCGCGCTGCAGAAGGACTACCCGTGGCTGCAGTATGTGCGCGCGGCGGCCGAGGGCGGAATGGTGGGCGCGCTGGCCGACTGGTTCGCCGTGACGGCCCTGTTCAAGTACCCCATGGGCATCAAGATTCCCCATACCGCCATCATTCCCCGCCGGAAGGACCAGATCGGGGCCTCGCTGGGCGAGTTCGTGGAGACCAATTTCCTCTCCGAGCAGGTGGTCCAGGAGAAGCTGGCCAGCGTCAACATCGCGCGGCGGGCCGGCGTTTGGCTGGCCGGCCCTGGTGGTGCCGAACGCGTGGCCAAGGAGGGAGCCGCCGTTATCCGCGGCGCCTTCAAGGTTTTGAATGACGACGACGTCCAGGCCGTCATCGAGGGCATGGTGCGCAAGCATCTGCTCACCCCGCCGTGGGGACCTCCCGTGGGCAGGCTGGCGGAGCGCATCTTCCATGACGGGCACCATCACACGCTGGTGGACCTGCTGGTGGACCGCGCGGCGGACTGGGTGGATGACAACCACGAAACCGTCACCCGCCTGGTGTCCGACCGCTCCCCCACGTGGGTTCCGCAGTTCGTGGACGGACTGGTGGGCGACAAGGTCTATATCGAGATCCTGAAGTTCGTCCGTGCCGTCCAGGCTGACCCCCGCCACCAGGTGCGGCAGTCAATCGACAAGTACCTCAACGACCTGGCACAGGACCTGCAGCATGACCCCGCGATGATTGCGCGCGCGGAAGACATCAAGGCGCAGGTCCTGGGCGACCCCGAAGTGCGCGAAGTGGCCTCGCGGACCTGGGGAACGGTCAAGAACGCGCTGCTGGGCGCCGTGGATGATCCGGACAGCGAACTCACCATCAAGTTCAAGGCTGCGGTGCGCGATTTTGGGTCACGGCTCGTGGACGACCCCGAACTGGCCGGGAAGGTCAACGCATGGATCGGTGACGCCGCCGGGTACCTGGTCCGCACCTACCGTTCGGACATCGCAGGCGTTATTACGGACACCGTGGCGCGGTGGGATGCCGAGGAAACCTCGCAGAAGATCGAGCTCCAGGTGGGTAAGGACCTGCAGTTCATCCGCATCAACGGCACCGTGGTGGGGTCCCTGGCCGGGCTGGGGATTTTCACGGTGGCGCAGCTGATCTTTGGGTAGTTTTCCGCTGCTGTAGGTCCCGGGTGGACTTGGCGCTGCGCATCTTCCTTTTCGCTCGGGATATTTGGGGTGCGAAAAGGAATGTGCGTGTCGATAAGGCGTACGACGGCGGCACGGAGGGCTGGAGTGACGCTCGGATTGTTGGAATGGAGTCGGCCCGCCGTACGGCTGCAGGCTCCTAGGCGAAGGACTCCAGTGCGACGCCTGCGCCCTCAAGTCCTGCCCTGATCCGGGCCGCCATTTCTACGGCGTCAGGGGTCCCACCGTGAATGCACAGGGAGTCGGGCCGTACCGCAATTACGGATCCGTCCACGGCAACCACTTCGCCTTGCGTGGCCAGGCGGACGGCCCGTTCGACCACCGCATCGACGTCGTACAGGACGGCATCGTCCTCGGAGAGCGGCACCAGGCTGCCGTCGGCGAGGTAGGCACGGTCGGCGAAAGCCTCAACGAACACCGGGTGCCCGGCTTCCTTGGCCTGCTTCAGCAGCTCCGAGCCCGGGAAGCCCAGGAACGGAAGGCCTGGATCGTAGGCGTTGACCGCAGCCACTACGGCGGAGGCCTGCTCGGCGTCATGGATCGTGGTGTCGTACAGCGCTCCATGCGCCTTCACATAGTCCACGGAGGCGCCCACGGCATGCGCAACCCCGTCGAGCGCGCCCAGCTGGTACAGCACGTCCCCGAAGAGCTCGTCGAAGCTCATGCCAAGCATGCGGCGCCCGTAGCCGGCCAGGTCCCGGTAGCCCAGGTGCGCACCGACGGTGACATCAAGTTCGTACGCGGCCCTGCAGCTGTCGAGCATGGTGACGGGATCCCCCGCGTGGAGGCCACAGGCTACGTTGGCGCTGGTTGCCAGCTGGAGCATCGCCGGATCGCCTCCCGCGGTCCAGGAGCCGAATGATTGGCCTACGTCAGCGTTGAGATCCAATGATGTTGCCTTCCAGCGTCAGGTTGTCCGGCCCGGCAGCGGAAGTCAGCTCCCCGGGAATGGTGTCCGGCATCGGCCCGAACGCCTCCCGGGCATTCTTGGCCACCGCACGGCCCATCACGAGGTTACCGGCTCCGCCGACAACGGCCCCTATGCCGAACGGGAGGGCCCGCCCGAACAAGGCAGTCCCTTGGCGCTTGAGCAGGTTCTTGAGGAAGGCATGCTGGATCCTCTTCCGGACGCTGCCGAAACCCGGCACCACCATGGATTTGGACAGCGCGTTGCCCCAGGTGTTGGTGGCGCCGCCGGATGCCTGGCCGCTGAGCGTGCCCAGCAGGGCGGTGCCCTCCTCGCCGAGCATGATGGCCATGACCATGGTGCCGGCCTTTTCCGGGTTGGTCAGCCGGATGCCGTGCAGTTCAGCCAGCGATGTTGCGTACAGGGCTGTGGCTTCCAGGAAGCCAACGGTGGCGGCTGCGGAAAGTCCCAGCGACGCCACGGTTCCAACGCCGGGGACGACGGCGGTGGCACCCACCAGGGCTCCCCCTCCGGCAACAGCCCGCAGGTAGTCGCGCTCTGCAATGTCCGCCAGCTGCGCGGCCGTCGCCCGCGGATGCCTCTTCTGGAGCCTGCGGATGTAGCCAACCACCAGGGGCCGCTGGATCTGCACTGCTTTCAGGAGCATGTTGTGGACGCCGGGCTTGGGCTTGCCCTCGGCGTCAAACATTGCGTTGTGGGCGGTTTCCTGTGCGATGCGTACTGCGGGGTTGCTGCGCCGGGCCATGGTCACCTTCATTCAAATCGACCTGCAGCGGCTAGGCTGCCGTGCCTTTCCATCCTATGTGGATAGACACTAAGCATGCTTAACTTCCGGGCCGTGGCTTCGTCCGGCGGGCTGCGGCGGCAGGATGCGGTACCTGCACCTCACCGCCGCCGCTGCAACCCGCCGTCGGACGCTACTTCCCGGCCTGCTGGACCTCGCGCCCCGCCGCCCCGGCGTCCTGGCCGCCGCTGCGCGCGGCAGTGGCCTGGTCTGCCTGAAGCTCGGCACGGAAGACCTCGAAGCGGGCCAGGTGGGCGGGACGGCGCCGCAGAATGGCCCAAGCCACGCCCAGGATGACGAACCAGATGGGGGTTACCAGCAGTGCAACGAGAGTGTCGGGCTGGGTGGTAAGGGCCCAAAGGACGAAGGCGAAGAATGCGTACACCACCCACACGGCGGGAATGCCACCGGGCATCTTGAACTTCGACGCCGCATGCAGGTGCGGCCGGCGGCGCCGGAAGGAGATGTAGCTGGCGAGGATGATCGACCAGACGAAGACGAAGCAGACCGCAGACACGGTGGTCACCATTTCAAAGGCCATGCCAACATCCTGGCCGGCATACATGAGTACGACGCCGGACAGCAGCAGGACGCAGGACAGGAACAGCGCGTTGCTGGGCACCTTCCTCGTGGAGAGCCGGCTGAAGATACCGGGGGCGTCGCCTTCCTGGGCCAGGCCGAAGACCATGCGGGACGTGGAGTAGATGCCGGAGTTCGCGGAGGACATCGCCGAAGTCAGGACCACCAGGTTGACCACCGTGGCCGCGGCGCCGAGGCCGGCCAGGGAGAACATCCCGATAAAGGGGCTGTGGCCGGCGGCGAACTGGGTCCACGGGGTGACCGCCATCAGGATGACCAGCGCACCGACATAGAAGAGCAGCACGCGGACGGGGATGGCGTTGATGGCCTTTGGCAGCGTGCGCTCGGGGTTCCTGGCCTCGGCGGCGGTGGTTCCCACCAGTTCGATGCCTACGAAGGCGAAGACTGCGATCTGGAATCCGGCCACGAAGCCCATGAACTCATTGGGGAAGAACCCGCCATGGCTCCACAGGTTGGTGAAGCTTGCGGTGCCCGCGTCGCTCTGGAAACCGGTGAAGATCATGAAGAGTCCCACGATGATCAGGGCTGCGATGGCGACGATCTTGATGAGGGCGAACCAGAACTCGGTCTCGCCGAACGCCTTGACGGTGGCGAGGTTCAGCAGGAGC
This sequence comes from Pseudarthrobacter sp. Pseusp20, assembly GCF_059492155.1. Classification (NCBI taxonomy): domain Bacteria; kingdom Bacillati; phylum Actinomycetota; class Actinomycetes; order Micrococcales; family Micrococcaceae; genus Pseudarthrobacter; species Pseudarthrobacter sp. Pseusp20. The sequence goes on along the minus strand of NZ_CP168521.1, from coordinate 673,577 downwards.
AGGATGCCCACCGTGGCCAGGCCCGGGATCCAAAGTGGCAGCGCCGGCCAAAGTTCCTTTGAGTACCCTGCGATGGCGATGACGTCGGCGATTCCGGTGATCACCCAGCAGAACCAGTACGTCCAGCCCGTGAAGAATCCGGCCCACGGCCCCAGGAGATCGGCGGCGAAATCACTGAAGGACTTGTAGTTCAGGTTGCTGAGCAGCAGTTCACCCATGGCCCGCATGACGAAGAAAAGCATGAAGCCGATGATCATGTATACGAAGATCACGGATGGGCCGGCCGCGGAGATGGTCTTGCCGGAACCCATGAACAGGCCCGTGCCGATCGCGCCGCCGATGGCGATGAGCTGGATATGCCGGTTGGTGAGCTGCCGCTCCAGGTGGGGAGGCTCGCTGCGGGCTGCCGTGGCAGCGCCTTGGCTGCGGGCTGGTTCGCCGTTGGACGTGGGGGGATGAATCGCCATGAGGAACTCCATCGATAAAGCGGCTTTTGGGTGCCGCAAAAGATTTGGTTCCTCCCCGCTCTGTAGTGGACCTGAGAGTTTCCGCAGCAAAAGCCGCTTGCACCGCCGGTGAGCCAGGGTCATGCCCGGCTGCTTTCCAGAGTTGCCTGTCCGCGGCGGTACGTGGGCCTGAGAGTTTCCTGGGGAGGGTTTGCTCCTACGGCGCCTGCTGGATGTACCCGGCAGGGCTCTCCCGCCGCAGGTCGAAGGCGTATTCAGTTGGAAGCCGCAGGCTTTTTGGGCCACGGCCGGTCATGCAATGGGACAGGCGCCGACTGGTGGGCTGCTCCGGATACGCTGAGCCAGCCACCGGCGGCGCCAATCCCGGGGTTCAGTGTGGTGTCCGTCACGATCGAATGTCAAACCCCTCCCGACACAAGCGGGGAAGAACGGCGTCACGTGCCCCTCGAGCCCCGCACGGAAGCCGCCCGATTTGCCACGGACGGGTCTATCCCGGTACCTTGTGAGCCGAATCACCCACATTTGAATAAGCCTTTCGAGCTGTGACGGGAGAGTCCTCCCGGCGAAACACCGGTCAGGCGCCGTAGGAGCAAATCCTCCCCAGGAATCTCTCAGGCCCCCGTACCGTCACGGCGAGGCGACTCTGGAAAGCAATCAGGCTTCTGCCTGGTTCACCGACGGTGCAAGCGGTCCCCTGCCAACAGCAGGCAACGCGGAATCTCTCAGGTCCAATACAGAGCGGGGAGGAACCCATCCCACGCCGTGCCACCTTCGGCCGGCCAGATCTGGAGTTCCTCATGACGATTCATTCGCATCCAACATCGTTTGTTGACCGCCATATCGGCGCGCGCCGCCAGGCCGACATCGACACCATGCTCAAGGCCATCGGCTACGACAGCCTGGATGGCCTGGTTGACGTGGCCGTCCCCGCGCCCATCCGCCAGGAAACTGCGCTCAAGCTGACCGACGCCCTCAGCGAGGTTGAAGTCCTCACGGAACTGCGGAAGCTTGCCGCCAAGAACAAGACGGCAGTCCAGATGATCGGCCAGGGCTACTACGACACCGTGACTCCGCCGGTGATCCGCCGCAACATCCTGGAATCCCCGGCCTGGTACACCGCCTACACGCCCTACCAGCCGGAGATTTCCCAGGGCCGGCTTGAGGCGCTGCTGAACTTCCAGACCATGGTGCAGGACCTGACGGCGCTCCCGGTAGCCAACGCTTCCTTGCTGGACGAGGCAACGGCGGTGGCCGAGGCCGTGCTGCTGATGCGCCGCGCCAACAAGTCCAAGGCAGCGAAGGACGGCAAGACGGTGCTCGACGCCGACTGCCTCCCCCAGACCATCGCCATCGTGCTGGGCCGGGCGGAGGCGCTCGGCTTCGAGGTGGAGGTCGCCGACCTGTCCAAGGGCCTGCCCGACGGCGACATCAACGGCGTCGTCCTGCAGCAGCCCGGCGTCTCCGGCCGCGTCTGGGACCAGTCCGCCGTCATCGCCGAAGCCAAGGAGCGCGGCGCGCTGGTCACCGTGGCTGCGGACCTGCTGGCCCTGACACTGATCACCCCTCCGGGCGAGCAGGGCGCGGACATTGCCGTCGGCTCCACCCAGCGTTTTGGCGTGCCGCTGTTCTTTGGGGGGCCGCACGCCGCCTACATGGCCGTCCAAAAGGGAATGGAACGTACCCTCCCGGGCAGGATCGTGGGCGTCTCCAAGGACAACGCCGGCACGCCTGCCTACCGGTTGGCCCTGCAGACCCGCGAGCAGCACATCCGCCGCGAGAAGGCCACGTCCAACATCTGCACCGCCCAGGCGCTGCTGGCCATCGTGTCCTCCTTCTACGCCGTTTACCACGGCCCCGACGGCCTGAAGGCGATCGCAGAGACCGTCCACCACAAGGCCAGGGTCCTGGCAACAGCACTCACGTCACTGGGCCGCGAACTGGTCACGGACTCCTTCTTCGACACCCTCACCGTCCGCGTTCCGGGCAAGGCCGCCAAGGTGATCACCGCCGCTGAAGCCCGCGGCATCAACCTGCGCTTCATCGATCCGGACACGGTGGGCGTCTCCGTTGATGAGACGACGACGGCGGCAACACTTTCCGCCGTCGCCGTCGCCTTTGGCGCCGGTCCGGTGGGTGACGCCCAGGGATTCGAACTGCCCGACACCATTGTGCGCACCTCGGCCTACCTGCAGCACCCGGTCTTCAACACGCACCGGTCTGAAACCCAGCTGCTGCGTTACATCCGCAAGCTCTCGGACCGCGACCTGGCGCTGGACCGCACCATGATCCCGCTGGGTTCATGCACCATGAAGCTGAACGCCACGGCCGAGATGGAAGCCATTTCCTGGCCGGAGTTCGCCTCGATCCACCCGTTCGCCCCGGACTCCCAGACCGAAGGCTGGCGCGAACTCATCGCCGGCCTGGAAGCGGACCTCGCCGAGATCACCGGGTATGACCAGGTGTCCATCCAGCCCAACGCGGGCTCGCAGGGCGAGCTCGCCGGGCTGCTCGCGATCCGCGGCTACCACCATTCCCGGGGCGAGCAGCAGCGCAACGTCTGCCTGATCCCGGCCTCGGCGCACGGCACCAACGCCGCCTCCGCCGTGCTCGCGGGCATGAAGGTGGTCGTCGTGGCCACGGCTGCCGACGGCACCATCGACCACGACGACCTGACGGCCAAGATCGAGGCCAACAAGGACGTCCTGTCCTGCATCATGATCACCTACCCCTCCACCCACGGCGTGTACGACTCCGATGTCCGCGAGGTGTGCGACGCGATCCACGCCGCGGGCGGCCAGGTGTACGTTGACGGCGCCAACCTCAACGCCCTGGTAGGGCTGGCCCAGCCGGGCCAGTTCGGCGGGGACGTGTCCCACCTGAACCTGCACAAGACCTTCTGCATCCCGCACGGCGGCGGGGGACCCGGCGTCGGGCCCGTTGCCGCCAAGGCGCACCTGGCACCGTTCATGCCGGGCGATGCGAACAAGGCGGCGCACGAAGCCGGGCACGGTGTGGCGATCTCGGCGTCCCGGTTCGGTTCGGCCGGCGTGCTGCCGATTTCCTGGGCCTACGTGAAGCTGATGGGCGGTGAGGGCCTGACCGAGGCCACCAAGTCCGCGCTGCTGGCGGCCAACTACGTCGCGTCCCGCCTGAACGAATACTTCCCGGTCCTGTACACCGGTGAAGGCGGGCTGGTGGCGCACGAGTGCATCCTGGACCTGCGCGAACTCACGGCGAAGACGGGAGTCACGGCCGAGGACGTGGCCAAGCGGCTGATCGACTTCGGTTTCCACGCCCCCACCCTTTCGTTCCCTGTCGCGGGCACGCTGATGGTGGAGCCCACCGAGTCCGAGGACCTGGCCGAGATCGACCGCTTCATCGAGGCCATGATCACCATTCATGGCGAGATCCAGCAGGTGGCCAGCGGCGACATCACCCTGGAGGCATCCCCGGTGCGCAACGCACCCCACACGGCCGCCGCCGTCGTCAGCTCTGGCTGGGACCGCGCCTACCCGCGGGAGCAGGCCGCATTCCCCGTTGCCTCGCTCCGCCAGGACAAGTATTTCCCGCCCGTCGGCCGGATCGACGGCGCCGCCGGCGACCGGAACCTGGTCTGCTCCTGCCCGCCCCTCGAAGCGTTCGAGGACAGCACAGCCGAATTTGAGAACTGAGGACTTCCAATGACTGAGAACTACACCGCTCTTTTCGAGCAGCACAAGAAGGCCGGGGCCTCGTTCACGGACTTCGGCGGGTGGCAGATGCCGCTCAAGTACGAGTCTGAACTCGCGGAACACCATGCCGTGCGCAGGGCGGCCGGCCTGTTCGACCTCTCCCACATGGGCGAGGTCTGGGTGACCGGCCCCGACGCCGCCGCCTTCCTGGACTACGCCCTTGCCGGCAAACTGTCCGCGGTGGCCGTGGGCAAGGCAAAGTACTCGCTGATCTGCAACGCCGATGGCGGCATCATCGACGACCTCATCACCTACCGCCGGCCATCCCCCGAAGAGGGCGTGGACAGGTACCTGGTGGTGCCCAACGCGGGCAACGCCGCAGTGGTGGCCAAGGAACTGCTGGAACGCGCCGCCGCCTTCGACGTCACTGTGGAGGACGCCTCCGCCAACACCTCGCTGATCGCCGTCCAGGGACCGAATTCCGAAGCGATCCTCCTGACGCTGGTCCCGGCCGAACAGCACGCACTGCTCACCGGGCTCAAGTACTACGCCGCCGTCGAGGTGGGCTTCGCCGTCAACGGTACGGTCCAGGACCTGCTCGTGGCCCGGACCGGCTACACCGGCGAGGACGGCTTCGAGATCTACGTTCCCAACCTGGACGCCCCCGCACTGTGGGAGGCCCTGCTCCAGGCCGGCGAAGGCTCCGGCCTGGTTCCAGCCGGACTGGCCGCACGCGACTCGCTCCGCCTCGAAGCCGGGATGCCGCTCTACGGCAACGAACTCTCCCGCCACGTCAACGCCTACGCGGCCGGTCTGGGCCCCGTGGTGTCGCTGGCGAAGGAGAGCGGCTTCGTAGGCAAGGACGCCCTGGCCGCCATCAAGGCCGCAGGAGTCGGTTCAAGCATCGGGCAGAAGCTGGTGGGCCTCAAGGGTGCCGGACGCCGCGCTGCCCGCGCCCATTACCCCGTCCTCAAGGACGGCACCCTGGTGGGCGAAGTAACCTCCGGCCAGCCCTCCCCCACCCTCGGATACCCCATCGCCATGGCCTACGTCGACGTCGAATTTGCTGAAGTCGGGACCGTCCTGGACATCGACCTCCGCGGCAAGCCCGAGCGCTTCGAAGTCGTCCCCCTCCCCTTTTACAAGCGCCAGAAGTAAATCGATTTCGCCCAACCACCACAGGTTTTGAAGAGAAGGAAAGTAGACAATGAGCAAAGTTGTTTCTGAACTGAAGTACTCCGCCGAGCACGAGTGGGTTGCTGTTGACGGATCCGGCCCAGCGGGGATCGGGATTTCCGCCGTTGCTGCCGACGCCCTGGGCGACATCGTGTACGTGGACCTCCCCGAGGTCGGCTCCACCGTGACGGCCGGCGAGACCTGCGGCGAGGTGGAATCCACCAAATCCGTCTCCGACCTCTACGCCCCCGTGACCGGTGAGGTCACCGAGATCAACGACGGCGTGGTCACGGACCCCGCCCTGATCAACAGCGATCCCTACGGTGCGGGCTGGCTCTTCAAGGTGGCCGTTACCGAGGAAGGCCCGCTCATGTCGGCAGAGGAATACGCCGCAGCAAACGGCGGCGAGCTGTGAGCGCCCCGGCAGAAGTGGGCGCCTTCGAGCAGGTGGCCTCCCCAAGCCTGAACGCCGACCTGTCCATCCTGGACCCTGAGGTTGCCGCGAAGATTGACGACGAGCTTGGCCGCCAGCGCGACGGCCTGGAGATGATCGCGTCCGAGAACCACACGGCCGCTGCGGTCATGCAGGCCCAGGGCTCGGTCCTGACCAACAAGTACGCCGAAGGCTACCCCGGCAAGCGCTACTACGGCGGCTGCGAGCACGTGGACGTCATCGAGCAACTCGCCATCGACCGGGTCAAGGACCTCTTCGGCGCCGGGTTCGCCAACGTCCAACCACACTCCGGTGCACAGGCCAACGCCTCCGTCATGCACGCCCTGATCAAGCCCGGCGACACCATCATGGGCCTCAACCTGGCGCACGGCGGCCACCTGACCCACGGCATGCGGATCAACTTCTCCGGCAGGCTCTACAACGTGGTCCCGTACCAGGTCCGCGAGGACACCCACACCATCGACATGGCAGAGGTGGAACGGCTGGCCCAGGAGCACAAGCCTCAGCTGATCGTGGCCGGCTGGTCCGCTTACGCCCGCCAGCTCGAGTTCGCAGAATTCCGCCGGATCGCCGACTCCGTGGGGGCCTACCTGATGGTGGATATGGCGCACTTCGCCGGACTGGTGGCGGCCGGGCTGCACCCGTCGCCGGTGCCGCACGCCCACGTCACCACGTCCACCACGCACAAGACCCTGGCCGGTCCGCGCGGCGGCATCATCCTGACCAACGACGCCGACATCGCCAAGAAGATCAACTCGGCTGTGTTTCCCGGTCAGCAGGGTGGCCCGCTGGAACACGTGATCGCCGGCAAGGCCGTGGCGTTCAAGATCGCAGCGTCCGAAGAGTTCCGCGAGCGGCAGGAGCGAGTCCTTGCCGGTGCCCGCCTCCTGGCGGAACGCCTGGTCCAGCCGGACGTCACCGCCAAGGGCATCAGCGTGATCTCGGGCGGCACCGACGTGCACCTGGTCCTCGTTGACCTGCGCAACTGCGACCTCGACGGGCAGCAGGCCGAAGACCGGCTCGCCGCCATTGACATCACCGTCAACCGCAACGCCGTTCCCTTCGACCCCCGCCCGCCGATGGTCACCTCAGGCCTGCGCATCGGCACGCCCGCACTGGCCACCCGCGGGTTCGGCGAGGACGCCTTCCGCGAGGTTGCGGACATCATCGCCCAAGCTTTGATCGCCGACGCCGACGCCGACCTCTCCGGTCTGCGTCACCGCGTCGAGGTCCTGGCTTCGGCGCACCCGCTCTACCCGGGCGTGGCACCTCTGTCCTGAGGGATCGTGATCGCTAACGGGCCCGGCGGACCGGACATTTTCACCGTGCTTGGGCCCACGCCGTCAGGGTTCCCTGGCCGAGCTTGCGAGGTTAGGGAGACGGTGGGGAGCAGGCTTTCGAAAAGTCCGGCTCCGCCGGCCCCTCGTGGGCATGTCGCCTTGGTGACAGACCCTCGGAGTGGGCGGGGCATCCGGCAGCGTGCGTCTAAGGGAGCGTCACGTCCGCTTAGCGGGCGTCTTCGCGACCGAGCACGCAGAGGATGTCCTGCCCGCCCACCCAAGCCCGGCCACACCAACCGAACCACAGTTTCAGTAAGGATTTAGTTATGGCAGTCGGAGTCTTTGACCTGTTTTCGATCGGGATTGGGCCTTCGTCGTCTCATACTGTGGGGCCGATGCGGGCTGCTGCGGTGTTCGCTGAGGAGCTCAAGGGCCTGGGTGTCCTGGGTGATGTGGCGGGGTTGCGGGTGGATTTGTATGGGTCGTTGGCGGCGACGGGTCATGGGCATGGGACGATGACCGCCATTTTGTTGGGGTTGGAGGGGTTCCATCCGGAGTTGATCCTGCCCGCCGAGGTGGAGGAGCGGCTGGCGTCGATCGCGGAGACCGGGGTCCTGAACCTGGCCGGTTCGGTGGCCTTGCCGTACGGGGTGAAGGACATGGTGCTGCGGCCGTTGACGGTGTTGCCGCGGCACACGAACGGGATGACGTTCACGGTCACTGATGCGGCCGGGGAGGTGCTGCATGCGGCGACGTTTTTCTCGGTGGGTGGCGGGTTCATCGTCCGGGAGGGCGAGGAGGACGCGGCGCAGCAGGAACTGGACGCGTCCAAACAGGAACTGCCGCTGCCGTTCCGGACCGCGGCGGAGCTGCTGGGGCACTGCGCGGTGACCGGGCTGGGCATCGCCGACGTGATGCTCGTGAACGAAAAAGTCTCCCGGGACGAGGAGCAGATCCGGGCGGGGCTGCTGCAGATCTGGTCGGTGATGGAGGGCTGCGTGGCCGCCTCGTTGAGGCGGGAAGGGGTGCTGCCGGGCGGGTTGAAGGTCCGCCGCCGCGCCCCTGACTGGTACGACCGGTTGAAGAAGGAATCCGCGGGCGCCCCGGTCGAGGAGACGGATGCGGCGTGGGACGCGGGCCCGTTCGATGCCAGGTATTGGCAGGAGTGGGTTAATTTGGTGGCGTTGGCGGTGAATGAGGAGAACGCCTCCGGCGGGCGGGTGGTCACCGCCCCGACGAACGGGGCGGCAGGGATCATCCCCGCGGTGCTGTTCTACGCCCTGCATTTCGCCCCGGGCATGGACAAAGCCACCCAGGAGGACCGGGACGCTGTGGTGGTGCGGTTCCTGCTGGCCGCGGGCGCGGTGGGGGTGCTGTACAAGGAACAGGCCTCGATCTCCGGGGCCGAGGTCGGCTGCCAGGGCGAGGTGGGGTCGGCGTCCTCGATGGCGGCCGCGGGCCTGGCCGAGGTCATGGGCGGGACCCCGGCGCAGGTGGAGAACGCCGCGGAAATCGCGATGGAACACAACCTGGGCCTGACCTGTGACCCGATCGGCGGGCTGGTCCAGGTCCCCTGCATCGAACGGAACGCGATCGCGGCCGCGAAAGCGATCAACGCCGCGAAAATGGCGCTCTGGGGCGACGGCACCCACCGCGTGTCCCTGGACGAAGTCATCATCACCATGCGCGAAACCGGCAAGGACATGTCCTCAAAATACAAAGAAACCGCCATGGGCGGCCTCGCCGTCAACGTCGTCGAATGCTGACCGGCAACAACCTGCCGCGAATCCCCAAGCAAGCAAAGGAAACAACCATGACATTGGCACCTGAAGGCCGGAAGATGCTGCGGATTGAGCAGCGCAACGCTGCGGTCCCGGTGGAACGCAAACCGGAGTGGATCAAGGCCAAGGTCCAGATGGGCCCGGAATTCGTCCAACTCAAGAACCTGGTGAAAAAGGAAGGCCTGCACACCGTCTGCGAAGAGGCCGGCTGCCCCAACATCTTCGAATGCTGGGAAGACAAGGAAGCCACCTTCCTGATCGGCGGCTCCGAATGCACCCGCCGCTGCGACTTCTGCCAGATCGACACCGGCAAACCCTCACCCCTGGACCGGTTCGAACCCACCAAGGTGGCCCGCTCCGTCCAATCCATGCAGCTGCGCTACGCCACCGTCACCGGCGTCGCCCGCGACGACCTGGAAGACGAAGGCGTCTGGCTCTACGCCGAAACCGTCCGCAAAATCCACGAACTGAACCCCGGCACCGGCGTGGAACTGCTCATCCCGGACTTCTCCGGCAAACCCGAGCACATCAAGGCCATCTGCGACTCCGCCCCCGAGGTCTTCGCGCACAACGTCGAAACCGTGCCCCGGATCTTCAAGCGGATCCGCCCCGCGTTCCGCTACGACCGCTCCCTGGACGTCATCACCCAGGGCCGGAACCTGGGCATGGTCACCAAGTCCAACCTCATCCTGGGCATGGGCGAAACCCGCGAAGAAATCAGCGAAGCACTCCGCGACCTCCACGCCGCCGGCTGCGACCTGATCACCATCACCCAATACCTGCGCCCCTCCGAACGGCACCTGCCCGTGGACCGCTGGGTCAAACCCCAGGAATTCGTGGACCTCCAGCACGAAGCCCAGGAAATCGGCTTCCTCGGCGTCATGTCCGGCCCCTTGGTCCGCTCCTCCTACCGCGCCGGCCGGCTCTGGGCCACCGCCATGCGCAAAAAAGGCCGCGACATCCCCGCTGAACTCGCCCACATCGCCGACGGCATCCAGGACTCCGGCACCACCCGCCAGGAAGCCGCCACCCTCCTGGCAGGCTAAGGAGCCCCTGCACGCACCCGTGAACCTAGCTTCTGCCGCGCACCACGGGAATGCTCGCCGTCGGTGGTCCGCTCGGGAAGACCGTGGGCTCCGGCTCCGGGATGCGCTCCAGGTGCACCTGCACGGGCTGGCCCGTGACCATCAACCGCTGGCCGCGGACGTCCACCTCCAGGGGTTCGCCCTCCTGGACCGTGAGCGTAATGGCGTCGGCAGAAAGCCGGACCAGCAGCAGGCGGCCGCGGATCTTCAGGTGGAAGGCAAGCCCTTCCCACTGTCCAGGCAGGCGCGGATCGAAAAACGGGACCGGGCCCTGGTCGCGCAGTCCGGCGAAACCGCACACCAGGGAACTCCATACGCCGCCTGTGGACGCGATATGCACGCCGTCGATGGTGTTGCCGTGGGTGTCGTCGAGGTCGATGAACACGGCGTTGGTGAAGTGGTCCAGGGCCTCCTTGAAGTAGCCCACCTCGGCGGCCATGATGCCCTGGACGCAGGCGGACAGGGTGGAGTCGCCCGTAGTGATGGGATCGTAGAAGTCAAAGGCGCGCTGCTTTTCCTCCGCCGTGAAATCCTGCCACTGCAGGAACATGGCAAGCACCGTGTCGGCCTGCTTGAGGACCTGGTGGCGGTAAATCACCAGCGGGTGGAAGTGCAGGAGCAGCGGATACTTGGACCGCGGCGTGGTCCAGTCCCAGGCCTCCAGGGTCATGAAGTCATTGTCCTGGGAGTGCACCTGCATCCGCTCGTCGAACGGAAGCTGCATCCGGCTGGCCGCGGCCTCCCACATCTGGCGCTCTTCGTTGGTGATTTCGGCATGCTCAAGCGCGGCGGCGGCACGCAGGTTGAAGCGGGCCATCACGTTTGTGTACAGGTTGTCGTTCACCACGGCCGTGTACTCATCAGGGCCGGTGACGCCGTGGATGTGGAAGAGGCCGTCCTTGCCGAAGAAGCCCAGGGAGATCCACATCCGGGCGGTCTCGATCAGCAGCTCGGCACCCATTCCTTCCCGGAAGGCGGCGTCGCCGGTGGCCCAAAGGTACCTGTTGGTGGCAAAGGCGATGGCGGCCGCGATGTGGAACTGCGCGGTGCCGGCGGCGTAATAGGCGCTGGCCTCGAGCCCGTTGATAGTGCGCCACGGGAAGAGGGCGCCGTCAACGCTCAGCTCCTTGGCGCGGATCTTGGCTTCGGGCAGCATGCCGTGGCGGAACTCCAAAACCTGCCGGGCGCCGTCGGGATTGGTGTAGGTGAGGTACGGCAACAGGTACACTTCCTGGTCCCAGAAGTAGTGCCCCTCGTAACCCGAGCCCGTCACGCCCTTGGCAGGGATGCCGGCAACATCGGCGCGCGCGGTGGCCTGCGCCAGCTGGAACAGGTTCCACCGGATAGCCTGCTGCAGGCCGGGCCCGCCGCCCTCAACCACAATGTCCGATGTGGCCCAGTAGCCGCGGAAATGGGCTTCGCTCTCGGCAAAGATGTCATTCACCGGGCGCAGCGCCTCTTCGGCCACTGCAGCTGCGTCGACGTCAGGGTCCTGCACCGTGCGGCCGGCGGCGTAGCTGACGCTCTTTTCCAGCCGGAACGGCTCGGCGGCATCCACTGCCAGGACGTACCGGACGCTGCTGTCGTCCTGGTCCACCAGAGTCTCAAACGGCTGGTGCCCGGGGGACGTCCAGTGGTCAACCGCGATCCCCACGCGCTGCTTTGATTCGGAGGCCTCCCAGGACAGGCGCAGGGAGCCATCGCCGCCGTCGAGCCGCACGGGCAAAAGCACGCGCCCGGCGTGGCGGCCGGCGCGGCGCGGATCATGCACGGAGTGGTCTTCCACCGGCTGGTCCTGCCGGTTGATGACGGAGGAGGTGACGTCCAGGGAGACCTGGCGGTCCGTGGCAACGTCAAGCGAAATACCAAGGCTGCCGCGGGAGGCGAAGCCAACGGCCCGCCGTTCCGTGGTGGTCACCACGGCGCCGGACCGGCATTGCCAGGTGATGCGGCATTCGTAGATGCCGGTGCAGAAGTCGATGCTGCGCCGGTAGTCGACGACCTCGGATTCGGCCAGGCTCAGGCTTTCCCCGTCCACCACCACGGTGAAGTTGTTGGCGTCCGGGATGTAGAGGATGCGCTGCCCCGTCCGGGCGAACCCAAACGCATTCTCGGCGTGCTTGATGTCCCAGATTTCGTGCAGCCCGTTGATGAAGCTGCCCGGGAGTTCGGCGTCGGCCGCAGCCCAATGGGCACCCCGGATGCCCAGGTGCCCGTTGCCCAGGGCAAACAGGGTCTCAAGCGTTCCCGCGTTTTCGGATTCATGGCGCGTTTCAACGAGCTGCCAGGGGGTGTCGGGGAACCGTTCGCGGTCCGCAGTGATCAGTGCCATGGTCGGGGTCCTTTTGGCGATGCCGTGCGGGCGGCGGGCCGGCACGGAGTATTCGGGGGAATGCGGTATTCGAATTGGTGCTGCCGGGGAAGCAGCAGGGGTTGCCCGGGGGAAGGCAACGGGGTTTCTGGCGGCGGGTTTAGGGAAGAAGTTCCTGGAGGTCGTTGACCACCAGGGTGGCTCCGGCATCGAGCAGCGTCTGCCGCCCTGCGCCCCGGTCCACGCCAATGACCGAGTGGAACGATCCCGCGTGTCCGGCCTGCACGCCGGACACGGCGTCTTCCACCACCACGCACCCGGAGCTGGACAGGTCCAGCAGCTTGGCTGCGTATTCGTAGGTGGCCGGGCTTGGCTTTCCGGGGAGGCCACGCTCTGCGGCCACCACCCCGTCCACTACGACGGCGAAATGGTGGCTGAGTCCGGCGGCCTTCAGGACGGCGGGGGCATTGCGGGAGGAGGAGACGACGGCGACCTTGAGTCCGCGCTCAAGCGCAGCCTGGAGGAAGCGCACCGAGCCTTCGAACGGTTCGACGCCGGCGCTCACGATGTCGTTGAAGATGGCGTTCTTCCGGTTGCCCAGGCCCTGGACCGTGTCGTTGGAAGGGTCGTCATCCAGCGGGCCTTCCGGCAGCGTGAGTCCCCGGGAGGCCAGGAAGTCGCGCACTCCGTCAAAGCGGGGCTTGCCGTCGATGTGGTCGAAGTAGTCGCTTTCGCTGTAACCGGAGACCCCCGGCTGCGAGGCCAGGTATCCGTCGAACAGTTCCTGCCAGGCACGCTCATGCACAGTGGCCGTGGGCGTCAGCACCCCGTCCAGGTCAAACAGGATTGCTGCCGCGCCGGTCCAGGCGGCGGTATCAGCTGCAGTTTGTTGTGTCATCAGCAGTGCGGTGTCCTCTCGGGTTGCGGACTACCGGCCCTGCCGGGACAGCCTGAAGGAAGGTGCTGCCGGCGCATTTGCGCACAGCATCGCTTCCTTGCCCGCCCACTGCAGGACCGATCATGGCCGTAGACGAGTGTAAGCGCTTGCAAATTTGACTTGCAAATGTTTTTTTAGCCGTTCACACAACTGCCCACGGCCATGCAGCAGCATAGGGGTCAGCGCAGCACGTAATGGCGCAGGAAGGCGCTGACGTCCACCATTTCCGCCTTGGACATGGCGTGCCCCATCCCCGGGTAGGTGCGGGCAGTCAACAGCGTGTTCTTTTCGAGCCATTCGGCGGTGTAGGCAACGGCGTCTTCGTTAATTACCAGGTCCGCCTTGTCCCGGCCCCAGAAGAACGGCGGCTTGGCCTCGAACGAATCCATCACGGAGAGGAGCTCGTTGTTGAGTACGAAGCCGGACAGCCCCACGACGGCCTTATAGTCTTCGGGATGCAGCCGCAGGAGGGTGCTGGCCATGGCCATGCCCTGGGAGTACCCCATGAGGCTGACGCTGCTGTGCCGGTCCTTGACGGAACTGATCCAGGCGTGCACCGCGTTGGCGGCCGAGATGACGTCCGCAAAGTCGTTGGCCAGGAAGTAGTCGAGCAGGAACCAGCCCCAGTGGTCGCCGATGGGCATGGGGGCCCGCAGTGCCGCGAAGGTGAACTCCTGCGGCAGGTACTCGAACAGGCGCACCATCCGCGACTCGTCCGTCCCGTATCCATGCATCATCACCAGTAAGGGAGTGCCGGCGCGTTGCCCTTCCGGCCTGGACCACACAACTGTTTCCACCGGACAAGCCTAGCCATGGAACCGCGCCGTCCCGGGCGGGTCGTTGAATCCGGAATCACAGGGAGGTAGCGTGACGCTTGACAGACAGCAGGCTTAGCTTTCGAAGTGTACGCACCACCTTTCCGTCAGGCCCTACCAGCGCCGCGCAGGACGCGGCCCTAAGGAGCAAGTCATGAGAATCGGCTCGTCAATCTTCCTCATCGCCCTCGGCGCCATCCTTGCCTGGGCCGTTGCTCCAGGACTGATTCCATTCGTGGACCAGCAGCTGGTGGGCTACATCCTGATGGCCGTGGGCGTGATCGGACTGATCGCTTCGCTCATCCTCGCTTCCCCCGGCCGCAGCCGCCGCGTGAGCGAGTCCCGCTCCGTCATTGACCCCAATACCGGCGAGCGCATCACCCGGCACGAAAGCCGCGACGGCGGCGTCTAAGCAAGGCGCAATTCGGGGCAGGTGCCCGGAGAGGCGGCGATGAAAACCCGGAAAGCCGGGCTGGACAGAACCTGTCCAGCCCGGCTTTCGCCATTCCCGGCACGTCCCCCAAGAAACGCAAATATTGTTTCATGTTGGTTTCCATTGACAAACCAACAGAAGCAAAGATAAAGTCAAGTAACTCAACATCGATGTGATGCCAGTCACGTCGAAGTCGGGAACCCGCAAGGCAACAGATACAGCAGGACCTACGCAACGGAGGGTACGTGTTCGCCGAGGAGCGCCAGCAAAAGATTGCCGAGCTTGTCGCCGGCAGCGGCCGGGTCAGTGTGACCCTGCTGGCTGAGCGCTTCAGTATCACCACCGAAACAGTCCGCCGGGACCTTGCAGCCCTGGAAAATGCCGGCACTGTCCGCCGAGTCCACGGCGGCGCGGTAGCGGCAGACCGCTTCAGCACCACCGAGGAAAGCGTTACCGACCGGGCCATCCAGCGGCCGGACCAAAAAATCCGGATTGCCGAAGCCGCCCTGGCCCTGATCCCCCGGAACTCGTCCGCCAGCGTCCTCATGGACGGCGGCACCACCACCGAGGTGCTGGCAGACATGCTGGCGCGGCGCACCGCCGTCGAACCTTCCGACGGGAACGGACCCCACCACGAACTGGTGGTCATCACCCACGCCGTCCCCATCGCCAGCAAGCTCTCCAACGTTCCCGGCGTTGCCCTGCAGATCCTGGGCGGCCGGGTCCGCGGAATCACCCAGGTGGCCGTGGGACAGGCGACCGTGAACGCCGCCGCCCGCATCCGCCCCGACATAGCGTTCATCGGCACCAATGGCATCCACGCCACTTTTGGCGTCAGCACTCCCGATCCTGAAGAAGCAGCCGTCAAGGCAGCCTTCGTCCAGTCGGCACGCCGCATTGTGGTGCTGGCCGACTCCTCCAAGCTGGACACGGAAACCCTGGTCCAGTTCGCCTCCCTGAAAGATCTGGACACCTTGATCACAGACAGTGAACCCGGACCTGAGCTCGCAGCCGCCCTGGAAGATGCCGGCGTAGACGTGGTGGTCGCATGATCATCACCTTCACGGCCAACCCCAGCCTTGACCGGACCGTCGCCCTCCCGGGCCCGCTGGAAAGGGGTGAAGTGCAGCGCGCCGTCTCCGTCCGCCAGGAGTCCGGCGGCAAGGGCGTCAACGTCTCCCGTGCACTGGTGGCTTCCGGCCTGGAGTCGCTTGCCGTCCTCCCCGGGGCGGACAGCGATCCCGTCCTCGCCGGCCTGCGTGAAAGCGCAGTTCCCTTCGTCTCGCTCCCCATCGATGAGCCGCTGCGCACCAACGTGGCGCTCACCGAGCCCGGCGGCGTGACCACCAAGATCAACGAACCCGGCCCCGTCCTGGGCGCCGACCAGCAGGAAGCCCTCGTCAAGCTGCTGCTGGAAAGCTCCCGCGGTGCCAGCTGGGTGGTCCTGGCCGGCTCGCTGCCGCCTGGATTCCCGGACAACTTCTACGCCACGGTGGCCCGGCGGATCCGGGAGGCGGGCAACGGCACTGCGCCGCTGATCGCCGTCGACTCCTCCGGGGCGCCCCTGGCCGCCGCGTTGACTGGCAACGGCGCCTCTGACGCCGGAACCAGCGGCGGACCAGGCACCGGCGGCGGAACAACCACAGGTTCCGGGAAACCGGACCTCCTCAAGCCCAATGCCGAGGAACTGGCGGAGCTGGCCGCAGCCGCCGGCTTCGCCCCGGCCTCCGGTGACGAACTGGAAGCGGACCCGGCTGCTGCCGCGGCCGCCGCAGCCGCCGTCGTACGTTCCGGTGTGGGTGCTGTGCTGGCAACTCTCGGTTCCAAGGGAGCTGTCCTTGTAACGGCCGACGGCGCGTGGCTGGCCACGCACCCGCCGGTCGCCGCGGTCAGCACGGTAGGCGCGGGCGATTCCGCTCTTGCCGGCTACCTGCTTGCCCACGGCCGGGGCGCCGCCCCTGCCGACTGCCTTCGCCAGGCGGTGGCCCATGGTGCCGCCGCTGCCTCCCTGCCGGGTTCCACTGTTCCGGCAGTAAACCAAACCACCCCGGATGCCGTAACCATCACGGCCCTTCGAAAGGATTGACAGTGACCCAGCTCATCACCACGGAACTGGTCGAGCTCGACCAGAACCTGGGCAATGCCCCCGAAACGGTGATCCGGCATCTGGCAAGCAAGGTAGCTGCCGCCGGACGCGCCTCAGAAGTCGAAGGCCTGTTCGCAGACGCCTTCGCCCGCGAGCAGAAGACGGCCACCGGAATCCCCGGCGGCATCGCCATCCCGCACTGCCGCTCTGCAGCGGTCACCGTGCCCACCCTGGCCATGGCCCGGCTCAACCCGAAGGTGGACTTCGGCGCCAAGGACGGACCGGCAGACCTGGTGTTCTTCATTGCCGCTCCGGACGGCGCGGACCAGGAGCACCTGAAGCTGCTGTCCAAGCTGGCACGGTCCCTGATCAAGAAGGACTTCACCGCAGCCCTCCGCAACGCTTCATCGGAAACGGAGATTGTGGAACTGGTCGAAGGCGCACTGGCTGACAAGCCGGCCGCACACGCCGCACCCGCCCCCGCTGACGCAGTCCCGGTTGGCGCCGGCGTCGGTTCAACCGGTTCCCCGGCTGCTGCCGGCGCGCCCGCAGGGGCATCGGCAGGTTCCGCCGGCAAGGGCCCCAAGCGCCTCGTCGCCGTCACCGCATGCCCAACCGGCATCGCACACACCTACATGGCGGCCGATTCCCTCGTGGCAGCCGCCAGGGAAGCAGGCGTGGACCTGCAGGTGGAAACCCAGGGTTCCTCCGGCGCCAAGGCGCTGGACCCCGCCGTCATCGCCGCGGCGGACGCCGTGATCTTCGCCGTGGACGTTGACGTGCGCGGCAAGGAGCGCTTCGCCGGCAAGCCCGTCATCAACGCCCCCGTGAAGCGCGGCATCGACGAGCCGGACAAGATGGTCCAGGAAGCGCTCGCCGCAGCCGACAACCCCAATGCCCGGCGCGTCCCGCACTTCGGGGCTGAGGAGCAGGCCGAGCACGAGGCTGAGGAAAAGGGCGAGCACATCGGGCAGAAGCTCAAGAAGGCCCTGCTCACTGGTGTCAGCTACATGATTCCGTTCGTGGCAGGTGGTGGCCTCCTCATCGCCCTCGGCTTCCTCATGGGCGGCTACCTGATCACCAAGTACGCAGACAACATCGTGGTCCAGAACAGCCTCTTCAACCTGCCCACCGAGTTCCCTGACAACGCCTGGGGCCCGCTGGGCGCCTACCTGGGCGCGGTGCTGTTCAAGATCGGTGCGCTTTCACTGGGCTTCCTGGTCCCGGCGCTGGCCGGCTACATCGCCTACGCGATCGCTGACCGTCCGGGTATCGCCCCCGGCTTCGTTGCCGGTGCAGTGGCCGGATTCATGGGAGCCGGCTTCCTCGGCGGTATCGTCGGCGGCCTGCTCGCCGGTTACATCGCCCACGTGGTGGGCCGCCTGCAGGTGGCCCGGTGGCTGCGCGGCCTGATGCCGGTGGTCATCATCCCGCTGCTGGCATCCCTGGTGGCTTCCGGCCTGATGTTCGTAATCCTTGGCGGACCGATCGTGGCCATCACCAAGGGCCTGAACGCGTGGCTGTCGGGCCTGACCGGCGCCGGCGCCATCGCCCTGGGCGTAATCCTGGGCCTGATGATGTGCTTCGACCTCGGCGGACCGGTCAACAAGGTTGCCTACTCCTTCGCCGTCGCCGGCCTGGGTGCAGCAACCATGGACAACCAGGCACCGTGGCAGATCATGGCAGCCGTCATGGCGTCCGGCATGGTTCCCCCGCTGGCCATGGCACTGGCCTCCACCGTCCTGAACAAGAAGCTCTTCAGCCTGGCTGAGCAGGAAAACGGCAAGGCCGCCTGGCTGCTGGGGGCCTCCTTCATCTCCGAAGGTGCCATCCCCTTCGCCGCAGCCGACCCGCTGCGCGTCATCCCCGCCAGCATGCTGGGCGGGGCCGTGACCGGAGCCATCTCGATGGCGGCGGGCGTCGGGTCCAAGGCACCCCACGGCGGACTCTTCGTGTTCTTCGCCATCGACAA
Organism: Pseudarthrobacter sp. Pseusp20; assembly: GCF_059492155.1. Classification (NCBI taxonomy): domain Bacteria; kingdom Bacillati; phylum Actinomycetota; class Actinomycetes; order Micrococcales; family Micrococcaceae; genus Pseudarthrobacter; species Pseudarthrobacter sp. Pseusp20. Next base: position 655,109 of record NZ_CP168521.1, on the reverse strand, counting down.
CTTCCTGATGTTCGTCGTCTCAATCGCCGTCGGCACGGTGATCACCGCGCTGTCGGTCATCGCCCTGAAGCGCTGGGCAGTCAAGAAGACCGTTGATACGGTTGAACCGGTTCCCGTAACCGTCTGAACCGGCTTAGCCGCATACCCCACCGGCCGCTGAACCCTCAGCACGCCGAAAGACTAAAGGAGCAACAATGCCAGAACGCACCGCAACCGTCGCCAGCCGCGTGGGCCTGCACGCCCGCCCCGCCGCCATCTTTGCAGAGGCAGCCGGCGAGTACGACCTGGACATCACCATCGCCCGTGAAGGCGAGCCGGTCGACGAGGCGATGGACGCCGCCAGCATCCTGTCCCTTATGAGCCTGGGCGCGTCGCACGGCGACGTGGTGGTGCTCCGCGCCGAAGGTGCCGGTGCGGACGATGCGCTGGACCACCTGGTGCAGATCCTGGAAACGGACCACGACGCCTAGCAGCAGCCACGCTGCCTGAGGGCAGCACACAAGCCGGCGGCCGCCGTCGGATGTTCCCCCATTGGAAGAACATCCGACGGCGGCCGCTTGGCTTTTAAGCGTTGGGCACCCCGGTTAAGCGTTGGTTCCAAGGGCGGGCGGGTCAGCGGCGTTCAGCGAGCGCCTTGACGTCGGCCAGGAGCTTGTCCCACATGGCTTTCGAGTGCGCGGCGGCTTCCTCGGTGGGGTTCCTGTCCTGGGCCAGTGTCAGCCGGGTGGCGCCGCCCTGGTCCTCGAGCGTCCATTCGAGTGTGTGGTAGTTGTCCGGCTCGTCCTCCTGGCCGGACAACGGGCTGAAATGGGTGTGGACCAGTTTCCGTCCCGGTTCAACCGCCAGGATTTCGCCTTTGTCCTGGTACGCCTTTCCTTCCCACTCGCCCTGCCAGGTGATGGGGCTTCCAACGTTCCAGTCGGTCTCCAGCGTGGTCCCGAACATGAACTCCTTTACGGCAGCCGGGTCCGTGATCACCTCCCACACCCGCCCAGGACTTGCGTTGATGGTGGTGGCGGACGTTGCCACATGGTTCTCCGCCATGGCTCAGGCTTTCCTGGCCGTGAAGAGCAGGTACTCCCATTCCATCTGGAAGGGCACATCACCGTGGGCGTCGCCGAACGAGTCCGCCAGCTCCGTGAGGGCCTGGTCCAGTGCCTTGACCTTGTCCTGGTCCTCGCCCAGTGATTTGTACACGGAGATCATGGGGCCGTAATGGGACTTGAAGTACCTGACGAAGTCCGCGGGCTGGTGGAAGCTCTTGACCGCCAGGTTCTGCTTGCGGGTATGGATTTCGGTAACCCTGTCGCCCAACAGTTCGCGGACATGCTCCTCGCTCCCCCACAGCGGCGCCGGCTGCGCACCCGGCGGGGGCGGTGGAGCGAACGGCTTCATCGCGGTAAACATCTGCCCGATGAACCCTTCCGGCGTCCAGCACAGCAGCCCTATGGACCCTCCCGGCTTGCACACCCGGAGCAACTCGTCGGCCGCCGCCTGGTGGTGCGGCGCGAACATGACGCCGATGCAGGACATCACAGCGTCGAACTCTGCATCGCCGAAGGGCAGGGCTTCGGCGTCGCCTTCCTGCCACTCCAGGCTGACGCCGCGGTTTGCGGCTTCCCGGCGCCCTGCCTCGAAAAGCTCGGGGGTGAGGTCGCTGGCCACCACTTTGGCACCCATCATGGCTGCGGGAATGGCTGCATTGCCGGTTCCTGCCGCCACGTCGAGGACCCGCTGGCGCGGCCTGATACCGGAGGCTTCGACGAGGACGGCGCCCAGTTCCAGGAGCATCTCATCGGCGAGGGCCGGGTAGTCACCTGACGCCCACATGGCCCGGTGCTTCTTCTTCAGCTCCCGGTCAGCGTCCATCACGTCGGTCTGGTTGTCCATGTCCGTGCCCCTCTACGTGTCCGTTCAAAATGGGCGACAGCACACTGTTGGCACAGCGGAGGCTGCGATGCGACTCATTGTGGACGCGATACAGGCCGCTGTAAAGGCAGGATTGCGGCTGGGCGCCCGGGTCAGGCAGGCTTGCGCGCCCTGGTGGCCTTGGCCGCAGGCTTTTCTGCGGTCTTGGTTCCAGTGGACTTGGTGTCCGTGGACTTGGCCGCTGATTTAGACGCTGTTGATTTGGAGGCGGTTGATTTGGCTGCACCCGATTTGGCGGCCGTTGACTTGGAAGCCGTCGATTTGGCTGCGCTCGACTTGGCGGCAGCGGTTTTCGGAGCCGGGGACTTCGCGGACGCTTTCCGCGCCGGTTTGGCGGGCTCGGCCTCCTCCTCCCCGGTATCTGCTTCGTCGTCGGAAGTCCCCGTGGCAGCGGCCTCGCCGCCGCCACGCTTCCTGTCCAGGCTCCGCTTGAGGGCCTCCATCAGGTCGATGACCTCGCCCTTGCCGCCCTCACCGGCTTCGACGCCGAAGGTCTCCTCCGTGTCCAGCGATTCACCCTGTTCGAGCTTGGCCTCGATGAGCTGGCGGAGCTGCACCTGGTACTCGTCGGTGAAGGACGTGGGGTCGAAATCGGCAGCCATGGACTCCACCAGCGCCGCGGACATGTCCCGTTCCTGGGCGGAGATCCTGATGTCGGCGTCCAAGGCGGGAAAGTTCGCCTCCCGTACCTCGTCGGGCCAGAGAAGGGACTGCAGCACCAGCACGTCGTTCTTGATCCGCAGGGCCCCCAGCCGGGTTTTCTCCCGCAGCGCGAACTGGACGATGGCCACCCGGTCCGTGTCCTCCAGGGCCCGGCGGAGCAGCACGTAGGCCTTGGGCGACTTGGAGTCCGGCTCCAGGTAATAGCTCTTCTCGAACATCATGGGTTCGAGCTGCTCAGACGGGACGAACTGCACCACCTCGATCTCGTGGCTGTTCTCCGCGGGAATGGACTTGAGTTCATCCTTGGACAGGACCACCGTGCGGCCGTCCTCCTCGAACGCCTTCTCGATGTCCGAGTAGTCCACCACCTCGCCGCACACTTCGCACCGGCGCTGGTAACGGATCCTGCCGCCGTCGGCATTGTGAACCTGGTGCAGACTGATGTCATGATCCTCAGTGGCGCTGTAGACCTTGACGGGCACGTTGACCAGCCCGAACGCGATGGCACCTTTCCAGATGGCTCTCATTCATACAGTCAACATCAGAGCGGGCCGGAGGTGAAGCCCCGTGGCCGGGAGTAGGGAACGTGTCCGGGTAGCGGGGCGCGAACTGACGCTGACCAACCTGGACAAAATCATCTATCCGGAGACCGGCACCACCAAGGCGGACGTGCTGGCCTACTACGCCGCGGTGGCCCACGTCCTGATCCCGGCGGCGGCCAACCGTCCCGCCACGCGCAAGCGGTGGGTCAACGGCGTGGGCACCGCGGACAAGCCGGGTGAGGTGTTTTTCCAGAAGGACCTGGAGGATTCAGCGCCGGGCTGGCTGCCACGGGCGGCGATCACCCACAAGGACCGGACCATCTACTACCCGTTGGTCAACGACGCCGCCACCCTGACCTGGTTCGGCCAGATCAACTCGATCGAAATCCACGTACCGCAGTGGCGGGTGGATTCGCATGGCAACCAACTCAACCCGGACCGGCTGGTGCTCGACCTGGACCCGGGCGAAGGGGCCGGGCTGCCCGAATGCCGCGAGGTGGCCCTCCTGGCGCGGTCCATCCTGCAGGATGTGGGCCTGGACCCGGTGCCGGTCACCAGCGGCAGCAAGGGCATCCACCTCTACGCGGCGCTGGACGGGACGCAGACCTCTGAGCAGATCTCCGCTTTCGCCCGGGAACTGGCCCGGGCCCTTGAAGCGGACCACCCGGACCTCGCCGTCAGCGACATGAAGAAGTCGCTCCGTGCGGGAAAGGTACTGGTGGACTGGAGCCAGAACAACGCCGCGAAGACCACCGTGGTCCCCTACTCACTGCGGGGCCGGCCCACGCCCCTGGTGGCCGCACCACGGACCTGGCGGGAAATCGAATCCCAGGGGCTCAAGCACCTGGACTACCAGGAGGTCCTGCGCCGGGTGCGCGACGGCAAGGACCCTTTCGCCGCCGTCGTCAATGCCGGGGCCCGTGCCGCAGCCGGCGCTGCGGAGGGCGCTGACGGCACTCCCGACGGCGGCCCCGGCCAGGGGGAGGCATCCCACGACGGCGATCCCCGCCTGGGCAGGTACCGTTCCATGCGCGATCCCAAGGCAACGCCTGAACCCTTCGCGGGCATCCCCGCCGGTGACAACAGTTTTGTGATCCAGGAGCACCACGCCAGCCGGCTGCACTACGACCTCCGGCTGGAACACGAGGGTGTCCTGGTGTCGTGGGCCCTGCCCAAGGGCATTCCGGAGTCCGGGGCCAAGAACAACCTGGCGGTCCAGACCGAGGACCATCCCATGGACTACCTCACCTTCCACGGCACAATCCCCAAGGGACAGTACGGGGCGGGCGTCATGACCATCTGGGACACCGGCACGTACGAACTGCACAAGTGGATCAACGGAAAGGAAGTCATCGTCACCCTGACCGGGTCGGAGGGCGGCGGCCTTGGCGGGACCAGGAAGATCGCGCTTATCCATACGGGCCGCGGACAGGGCAAGGACGCCGAAAGCCAATGGCTGGTCCACCTGATGGACCAGGAGCATCAAGGCGGACGACGGCGGCACGCGGCCCCGGCAGCGACGGTGCCGTCGCAGGAAGCAGGCGCAGTGGACCCTGCACCGGCCGCCGCGCCTGCTGAAACTGCGGACCTCGCCAACGGCGCTCCCGCAGACCCACTGGAATACCAGCCCATGATGGCCACCTCCGGGAACACCAGTGACCTGCAGGGCAGCGCATGGCAGTACGAGCTCAAATGGGACGGCGTCCGGGCCATCCTGGTGGCAGACCGGGAGAGGGTCCGGATCTTCTCCCGCAACGGCAACGACGTCAGCCGCACCTATCCCGAGTTCACGGACCGGGCCTGCTGGCCGGAGCACCCTTTCGTGGCGGACGGTGAGATCATCGCCGTCGGGCCCGGCGGGAAACCCGGCTTCGGCCTGCTGCAGGGACGGATGAAGCTGACCCGGGCCGCCGACGTCGCCAAAGCCCGCACCACCATCCCGGTCCAGCTGATGCTGTTCGACCTGCTCTTCGACAACGGAGAAGACCTCCGGCGCAAGCCGCTCAGCACCCGGCGGCGCCGGCTGGAGGAATTCTTCCGCCCGTCCGGCTGCCCCGTGGAACTCTCCATGGTGCTGGACGAACCTGTGGACCTCCTCATGGAAAGCGCGCAGGAGCTTGGGCTGGAAGGAATCATGGCCAAGCGGACGGACAGCCGCTACGTGAGCGGCCAGCGGACCCGGACGTGGATCAAGCTCAAGACAGAACAGACCCAGGAAGTGGTGGTGGGCGGCTGGCGGCCGGGAAAGGGCGGACGCCAGGACACGGTGGGGTCGCTGCTGGTGGGAATTCCCGACGGCGACAAGCTGCAATACGTCGGCAGGGTGGGCAGCGGTTTCAGCATGCGCGAACTCACGGAACTGCGGCAGACGGTGGAGCGGCTTGGCCGGAAGACGTCGCCGTTCCATGACGTCCCCCGCCCCGACGCCGCCGACGCCCGCTGGGTCTCGCCGGAACTCGTGGGCGAGGTGACCTACGGCGAATGGACCGGGCCGGGCAGGCTGCGGCATCCCCGGTGGCGCGGCTGGCGCGTGGACAAGGACCCGGCCGAAGTGGTTCGGGAAGCCTGACCCGGGTTTTCGACGCGCCAACCACCCCACGACGCGCAAATTACCTGGCGCCCGCCAGATTTCGGGGGCGCCAGGTAATTTGCGGGTCGACGGCGGTTTTAGGTGCCGGTTACTTTAGGTGCCGGTTACGAGGAGTGCGGCATCTGCGGCCGGCCGGTGCGGTGGACGGCGGTCACGGCCGCCTCATGTCCCATCCGGCCATGGCCGGCAGCCCGGTCCTTGGGATGCCGGCGCTTCCCGTAGCCGTCCGGCCATCCACTTTGCTGCTCCATCGGGCCGGTGCCCATGACCGCAGGGCCCGGTGCCACCGGCGCATCCATGGCCGCCGCAAGGTGGTCCGCCACCTCGGGGTTGATATGGAACTGGTTGGACTGTTCACCCATTGTGGTTCTTCCCTTCTTTCCTTCGTTCTTCCTTGAAACGAAACGCCAACGAAAAGCGTCCGGGCGCGCGCGGACTGTTACCCGGAAAGAGGTGTGTTCATCGCTCTACCATAGGCATGCCACGGGGTCCTGTGAACCCCCTCCAAAGGCCGTGGCCCCGGTCACTTTCGCGGCCGCCATCACCCAAAAATGGGACCTGAAACGGTTCCGGACGGAAAATTTTTGGTAACACCGCCGTTGATCAGCGTGCTTCCCAGTAATGGCGCGGGAAAACGCGGCACAAAAAGTTGCGGAATCCACCCCTGGAGTGGCCCAAAAGGGCGCACTCTACGCCATTGAACTGCCGGCGCGCTACAGAAATCCCGTAAAATTGAAGGCCTGCCCAGAGCGGGGCAGCTACAAGTCGCAAGCAAATGACCTCCATAGGAGTTGCCCAAATGCCCACAGACCGAAGCAGGACCGACTCTCCAGCAGGCGCCAGGAACGCCAGCGGAACAGACCCGGCAGCCCCCGTGGCTGCCAAGAAGCCCAGGCTGCTGCCGCGCCGCCGGCTCAAGGAATCAGATGTCAACGTGGTGGACCAGCCCATGCTCAAAAAGGCGCTCGGCGGAACCATTGTTGGCAACACCATGGAATGGTACGACGTAGGCGTCTTCGGCTACCTCATCACCACCATGGGGCCGGTATTCCTTCCCGAGTCCGACCCCACCACCCAGACGCTGTTCCTGCTGGGAACCTTCGCCGCCACCTTCATCGCCCGCCCCCTGGGCGGCGTCATCTTCGGCTGGCTGGGCGACAAGGTGGGCCGCCAAAAGATCCTGGCCACCACGCTGATGATCATGGCGGCAAGCACCTTCGCCGTCGGCCTCCTGCCCGGGTACGCACAGATCGGGCTGTGGGCCGCCGCGCTGCTGGTGCTCCTTAAGGTCGTCCAGGGCTTTTCCACCGGCGGCGAGTATGCCGGTGCCACCACGTTCGTGAGCGAATACGCGGCTGACAAGCGCCGCGGCTTCTTCGCCAGCTTCCTGGACCTGGGCAGCTACCTCGGCTTCGCCATTGGCGCCGCCCTGGTTTCCGTCCTGCAGCTCACGCTTGGCCAGGACACCATGGAGGACTGGGGCTGGCGCATCCCGTTCCTGGTGGCAGGTCCGCTGGGCCTGATCGCCGTCTATTTCCGGAGCAAGATCGAGGAATCGCCGCAGTTCCAGGCAACCCTTGATGCCCAGGAAGAAAACGCCAAGAATGCATCCGCCGGAGACACCGCGACGGCCAAGGGACCTGTGGGCATCGTCAAGGCCTACTGGCGCCCCATCATCGTTGCCATGGTGGTGGTGGCCGCTGCCAACACCGCCGGTTACGCCCTTACCTCCTACATGCCCACCTACCTGACGGAGTCCAAGGGCTACGACGAAGTCCACGGCACGCTGCTCACCATTCCGGTACTGGTGGTCATGAGCCTGTGCATCCCGCTGACCGGCAAGCTGTCCGACCGGATCGGCCGCCGCCCGGTGCTATGGATCGGCGCCGTGAGCACCATCGTCCTGGCTGTTCCGGCATTCATGCTGATAGGCATTGGGCAGATCTGGTCCACCCTTGCAGGGCTTTCGCTGATTGCCTTCCCGGTGACCTTCTACGTGGCCAACCTGGCCTCGGCCCTGCCGGCACAGTTCCCCACGTCCAGCCGCTACGGAGCCATGGGCATTGCCTACAACTTCGCCGTGGCCATCTTCGGCGGGACCACGCCGTTCATCGTGGCAGCCCTGATCAGCGCCACGGGCAACGACATGATGCCTGCCTACTACCTCATGGCAACCTCCCTGGTGGGCGCCATCGCCATCTACTTCCTGAAGGAATCCGCCAACCGTCCCCTGCCGGGCTCCATGCCCAGCGTGGACACCCAGGCGGAGGCGAAGGAACTGGTGGCCACCCAGGATGAGAACCCGCTGATCGACCTGGACGAACTGCCGTTTGAAACCCAGGACGGCATCGACGCCCAGGCTGGCCGGAAGGTTCCGGCGGGAGCATAATCCCGCCGGCCGCCCGGGCACTCTTGTAGCCCACGCTCACAGGCCCGTCCCGCGTGTTTCCTTGGGGGAAGCACGCCGGACGGGCCTTGGCGTTCCTGCCGGATGTCCAAGTGTGACTGCCGGCAATATGACTCCGTCCGGTGCCGGTGGTACGTTCCCAAAGGCCCCCGGGCCGCTGCAGGACAACAGGACAGGACAGGTCGGGAAAATGAAGCGCGTCATGGAACAGGTCCGCGCGCTGCACCGGCTTGAACCTGCCAACAACGACCATCTTGCCGCCCTGCGCGTGGCCCTCAGCGTGGCGGTCCCGTCGCTGCTCCTGCTGGCCGCGGGCCGGACCGACCTCATGATCTACGCCGTGTTCGGCGCATTGACCGGCATGTACGGCCGGTCAGAACCCCACCAGCTGCGGCTCCGGCATCAGGGCCAGGCCGCCCTGGTGCTGCTCACCGGGGTAGCCGTGGGGGTGACGCTGTCCATCAACCACATCCACTCTTGGTGGCTGGTGGCGGTGGAAGCCACGCTGGCTGGAGTGGGCTCGGTGTACTCGGACCGGGTACACCTGAAACCGAACGGGCCCTTCTTCGGCATCCTTGCCCTGGGTGCCTGCGCCTCCGTTCCCACCACAGTCCCCTGGTACGCCGCCATACTCATCGCGGGCGGGTCCGCGCTCTTCTCCATACTGATCGGCTTCAGCGGCTGGATGCGCCGGAGGGCCTGGAAACCCGGCGCCACCAGGAGCGTGCCGGCCCGCTCATCGGCGGGACGGCGCGAGCTGGCCGTCCACGCTGCCAGGTACGTCCTGGCCGTCGGTGCTGCCGGGACCGTGGGGGTCATCAGCGGCAGCGGCCACCCGCACTGGGCGATGGCCGCAGCCGCCGTACCGCTCGCCGGCGCAGACCTGCCCAGCAGCGTCCGGCGCGGTGTCCACCGCATCGTGGGGACGTTCCTTGGCCTGGCGGTTACCGCCGTCGTCATTCTTCCGGGCCCCTGGGCGCTCGCTGCGCTCTACCCCGCCTTTGAGGAGCCGGCGCACCACGCCACGGTGCTGGCCCTGCTGGTCATCCTCTTCCAGTTCGCCACCGAGCTGTTCATGACCCGGCACTATGGCTTGGCGATGGTCTGGTTCACGCCGGTGATTCTGCTGATGACCCAGCTGGCCTTCCCTGCCGAACCGCAGGTCCTGATCCTTGAGCGAGCGGTGGAAACGCTGGTGGGCGCACTGCTGGGGATCCTGGTGGTGGTGGCTGTCCGCCGCCCCGGCGCCCGCACGCCTGCCGCGTTCCCGGCGCTACTTCGGTTTCCGCGCCGGCCCCGCCATTAGCCGCGCCGGAGCAACCTTGGCCACCGCTGCCACCACCTTGTAGCGCTTGGACGGGATGGACACGGCCTTGCCGCGCTCGTTGTCCGCCAGCCCTTCACGGACCACCCGATCCGCGCGCAGCCACGTCCAGGACGGGGCCACGGACTTGTCCATCCCCATCCGGTCGTGGAACTCGGTGTGGGTGAAGCCGGGGCAGACCGCCGTGACCTTGATGCCCCGGCTGCGGTAAGCCAGATTGGCCCACCGGCTGAAGCTCACCAGCCAGGCCTTGGCCGCCGAATACGTGCCGCGCGGCAGGAACGCCGCCACGCTGGCCACGTTGATGATCCTGCCCTGCCCGCGCTCCAGCATGCCTTTGAGCGCCGCATGTGTCAGCACCATGGCCGTTTCCGTGTGCAGCTTCAGGTGCTTCTTCTCCTCTGCCGCGTGGTTGTCCTCGAAGTTGTGCAGCAGGCCGATCCCTGCGTTGTTCACCAGGATTCCCACCGGGCGGCTGGTGTCTTCCAGGCGTTCGACGACGGCGGCAACGTCGTCATCGTCCGTCAGGTCTGCGGGAAGCACCTCAGCCGTGATTCCGTACCGGCGACGGAGGTCCTCTGCTGTTTCCGCCAGCCGGGACGCGTTGCGCGCCACCAGGACCAGGTCATGCCCCTGGGCGGCAAGCTGCCTGGCGAATTCGTGGCCGAGCCCGGCGCTGGCCCCGGTGACGAGTGCTGTGGTTCGGGAGGTGGTAGGCGTCATGCTGCAAGCCTAACCACGGGATGGACAACCACTGTATGGGCGGCCCTGACTTGTGCATTATTTAGTAAGCATGCTTTGCTTATGGCGTAGATGAACCTCCGCAAGCAGTTCGCGGCGGGGCTGCCAACGCCGGCGGTTCCGTGAAAAGCCCAAGGAAGAACATAATGACCACCGCACCGGAAAACCAGCTGACGGCGTTTGGGGAACGCAGCGAGGCAGCTGGGCAGCTCTTGGCCACCACCGTACCCGTGGACGCTGGGCTGCTCATGACCCTGAATTCCCGCATGCACTGCCGTATGCCGATGCAGCGCGTAGACCATGCGGAGATGTCGGTCCGGGAGCCCGTTTACGTCGACGGGAACTCCATCGTTGCCCTGGGGCCCGGGTCCGTCCCGGAGAGCGTAGTCACCTACCGGTGCGCCTGCGGCTTCACCATCGACGATCCCGGCGCCGCCATGCCCGTCACCGACCAGGCCCTGGCCAGCTAGTTCCGCTCAGCGTTCCGGCCAGTCGACGAATTGGCCGTAGCCTTCGTGCTTGCGGAGGTAGCTGGAGATGAACGGGCAGTGCGGAATGATGCGCTTCCCGGTGGCCACCACGTCGTCCAGGGCAAAATGCGCCAGGACCTTGCCAAGGCCCTGGCCTTCAAACTCCTCGCCGGTCTCGGTGTGGGTGAAGTCGATGTGCCCGGGAAGGTCGCGGAAGAAGGCCTTGACAGCCAGCCTTCCATCCACCAGAAGCTCATACCGGTGCTCGGCGTCATTGCGCTGCAGCGAGACATTGGCGGTGAAGGTGTCCTCCGTGGACGCGGTGTTCTCGGTCATGGTTCGACACTGGCACTACTTCACGCCGCTGGCAATGCCCCTTGGGCCCCTCTTCCCCGGACCCCGCTTCCGGCCCCCGGGGACGGCCCTCCGCCGCCGCAGCGGCAAACCGCCCAGCAGGAGGATCGCCACGGTGAAACACACGGTACCCGCTGCCAGCAGGCCCAGTGAGAGGCCGTTGAGGGCGGCGTCCGCCACGGGAATAAAGACCACCACGACGGCGGCCCCGGCGGCGGCGGGTCTGCAGCGGAAGGCCTGGGGCGCCGTCGTCCGTTCCTCCAGGCGGCCAAAGGCTGCGGTCGCCGGCAGGAGCAGGAGGACCAGCGCAAGGACCACCAGCGGGCGCGACCACCACCATCCAGCGGTACCGGACGACGGTTTGGGGACCGGCGTCAGGAGCAGCAACCCGGACATGGCGCCCAACAGGGGCAGGTGCCACAGGTAGACCGTCAGCGACCTGGCACCCGCCAGCTGCAGGAGCCGGGCGATCCAGCGGATCCCGGCGAGGGGTGCCAGGACGGGCCGCGCCAGTTCCATCACCGCCAGCTGGGAAACGCCCAGGATCACCAGGGTCAGGTTGGGCGGGTTGAGGTTGACCAGCATGTTGCCGCGGTACAGGCCCAGCCCCGTCACGAGTCCCAGCAGCAGATGTGCCGCCACCGCGACGCCCACAAGTCCGGAGCGGGAGAGCGGGGCCAGGTAGCCATCGGCGGCCAGGAAACCCAGCTGCTGTACGGCGCACCACACGAACACCAGGTTGACATTGGCAAGGTCCGGCAACGCCCCCCTGAAGCAGTCCACGGCAACCACCAGGCCGGCCAGCAGCGCAAGGGTCAGCCAGGGCGCGCGGTGGTGGAGCGCCGCCAGGACTGGAATGTTCAACTGCGCCGCGAGGTAGGCTGCCAGGAACCACAACGGCATGCCCGCCCCGGTGGCCACGAGTTGGACCACCTGCCGGTCCACGCCCAGCGCGGCTGCCGCGGACAGGCCCGCCACCATGGTTGCCAGCAGCGCCGTGGCCGGGCGGACCAGCCGCAGGAGGCGCGCACGGATGAACTGGGCCGCCGTCCCGCCGCCTGCCTTGAGCCGGCGCCAGGATTGCAGGCCCGTGATGCCGCCGGTGACGAAGAACAGGGGCATCACCATGAAGATCCAGATGACGGGCTCGAACCAGTCCTGCTCGGCCAGGGTGTTCTCGGTGGTCACGGTCCCATCAGGGTGCAGGACCGGGCTGACCATCATGGAGTGCCCCACCACCACCAGGACCAGGCAGACCAGGCGGACAAGGTCGATGGCCGGATCACGGTCTGCCGTGTCCGTTCCGGTTACTGTCCCCCGCGTCCCGGCGCTTCCCATGGGGGCCTATAAGGACTTGACGCTGCCCATGCCACCATTGTGCCCCCGGCGGCCGCGCGGATTTAAGGACTTAAGCCGGTTGTGGATCCTTACTGCAGCGTTGCCAGGAGTCCCAGCACGACGGCGACCAACGGTGTGGTGCCCTGCGTCAGGGCGGCGCGGAGGTACTTTCGCCCGGTCAAGGCCAGGACGGCGGCCGCCAGCAGCATGGAGCCGCAGCAGCTGAAGATGAGCGTCCACCCTGCCACGTCCTGCGCCGATCCCGGGCCGCCAAGCGCCACGAGTCCTATGCCGATGAATGCCCCGATGGCCAGGAACAGGTTGTAGAAGCCCTGGTTGTAGGCCATGCGCCTGGTGGTCTCGGCATCGGACCGGGAGGCCAGGCCGAAGCGCTTCCAGGTGGCAGGACGTGTCCAGGTCAGCGACTCCATGGTGAAGATGAAGACGTGCAGCGCGCCGGCGAGGAAGGCAAAAAGAAGGGAGGCCAGGACCATTGCTTGATCCTAGCCTCCCTGTGGGGTCCGCCAATCCAGCGGCGGCGCCTGCTGCGACGTCAGCGTGCCAGCGTGGCCAGCGTGGTGGCGGCAAAGCCCTTGGCCGACCGGTTCCAGATGGCCAGCAGGCCCTGCAGGTTCTCGCCGTCCGCGCGGTGGGCGGGAAGCTGGTCCTGGAGGGTGGCCAGCACCCCGGTCCGGAGCTCGGTGTTGAAGTTGACCTTGCCCACGTTCATGGCCGCAGCCTTGACGAGCTCCCCGGAGGGGATGCCGGAGGCGCCGTGCAGGACCAGCGGAATGTGGACCCGCGCCGCGATGTCCTGCAGCACGTCCCAGCGCAGCCGCGGCTCACCCTTGTACTTGCCGTGGACATTTCCAACGGCCACTGCCAGCAGTTCCGCACCGGTGCGGGCTACGAAGTCCTCCACCTGCGCCGAGTCCGTCAGTCCTGCCACGTCCACGCCGGACTGGCCGGCCGGCTGCTCGGCCGAGAAGGCACGGTCCTCGTCGCCTGCAAGGCCGCCCAGTTCCGCTTCCAGCACCACGTCGGCGCCCAGCAGGGCCCGGGCCGCCCGGACAAGTGAGATGTTCTCCTCATACGGAAGTGATGAACCGTCGGCGAGGACGGAATCCGCCCCTGCCGCGACGGCGTCGGCCATGACCTTGAGGTCGGAGGCGTGGTCGAGCTGCACCGCGACAGGCACCGCGGCAGCGTCGGCCAGGCCGCGCAGCGCCGCGATGAGCCGGAGTCCGTTTGCGGTGGCGGCGGTTTTGGGTGCCACCAGCAGGATTACGCCCCGGCCGGATTCCTCTGCGGCGCCCACCACGGCCAGCGCGGTGGTGAAGTCGTAGCAGGTGAAAGCGGGTACCGCGGAACCCTGCTGCAGGGCGGAGGTGACCAGGTGGTCCAGTCGGGTCTGCATCAGGCGCCCAGTCCTCCCACCAGGATCCAGGCCACAAAGGTCAGCGCGAAGCCGGCCAGGCCCAGGATGGTGGTCAGCACGGTCCAGGTCTTCAGGCCGTCGGAAACGGTGAGCCCGTAGTAGCGGACCACAACCCAGAAGCCGGCGTCCGTCACGTGGGACAGGCCCAGGGCGCCGAAGCCGATGGCGATCACGATCACGGCGATCTGCGCCGGGCTGTAGCCGCCGCCGCTGACCGCTGCGGACAGCAGGCCGGTGGTGGTCACGATGGCCACCGTGGCTGAACCCTGGGCCGCACGCAGCGCCAGCGAAATGATGAAGCCAAGGAGCAGCAGGGGTACGCCCAGGGTGTCCAGGGTCTTGGAGAGCGCCGAACCGATACCTGAAACCTGCAGCACGTTGCCGAACACGCCGCCGGCGGCCACCACCATCAGGATGGAGGCGATGGGAGGCAGGGAGCCTTCGAAGATTTCGCCGGTTTCCTTGAAGGACCAGCCGCGGCGGACGGCCAGCAGGAAGAAAGACAGCGCTACTGCCACCAGCAGCGCCAGGAAGGGGTTGCCAACGAAGGCCGCCAGGCCATACAGGGGGTGGGACTTGGGGAGGATGAGGGTGCCGGCGGTACCCAGGAGGATCTGCACGATGGGCGCGGCAATCAGGAAGATGATCAGGGCCGGCCGGGGAGGTGCGATGGCGGCGGCACCGGGGCCGTCGTGGCCCACCTTGACCAGCGAGTCGGAGCCGAACTCCTCCACCTGGGCCTTGACGGCGGGCAGCAATTCGTAATCCTTGCGGTTCATGATGGCGGCAACCCAGTAGGACAGGAACCCCAGCGGGATGCAGATCAGCAGGGAGATCAGGGCGATGAGTCCGATGTCGGCACCGAGCACGCCCGCACCGGCCACAATCCCGGGGTGCGGCGGGACTGCCACATGGATAGCGAGCATGATGCCGGCCATGGGCAGGCCGAACTTGACCGGGTGGACCTTGGCGATCTTCGCGAACGCGTACACGATGGGCACCAGCACGATGATGCCGACTTCGAAGAAGACGGGGATGGCCACCAGGAAGCCGACGGCGGTGAGCGCTACGGCCACCCGCCTGGCGCCCAGCTTGCGGGTGAAGTGGTCCGCAAGGGACTGGACGCCGCCGGACACCTCGATCATCCGGCCCAGCACGGCGCCAAGCGCAATCAGGATGGCCACCTTGCCCATGGTGCTGCCCACGCCGCCGGACACCACCGTGAAGATGTCCTGCAGCGGGATGGTGGCAGCCACGGCAACCAGGATGCTGACGGTAAGCAGGGCCACGAAGGCCTGGATCTTGAAGCGGATGATCATCACCAGCAGGATGGCAATGCCCACCGCCGCGATGGTGAGCAGTACCGGGGTGCCCAGCTCAACGGCGGGCTTGATGGCCGGGGCGTCGGCCGCCCGCTGTATCAGCGGGGTCATGAGGTGGTTCACGGGAAAATGTCTCCTTTGACGTGCCGTCCGGGGCAGACGGGCATCAGGTCTTACGGCGGGGATGGAACGCTGCGGAACAAAGCCGGCAGCGCTGGGAGGTACGACGACGGCGGAGGGGGGACCGCCGTCGTCGCACCGTTTGAGGGCCTACTGCCGGGTAGGCCTACTTGGTGCGCTTGGTGGGCGCAACGACCTTGATGACGGCGGAGTCATCGGCGGCGGCGAGTCCCTGGGCCTGGCCCAGGAGGTAGAGCTGCTCGGCGGCGGCGGCAACGGGGGCTGCCAGGCCGGCGGCACGGGTGGCCTTGCCCACGATGCCCATGTCCTTGACGAAGATGTCCAGGCGGGACAGGACCTCGGCGCCGTCCTCGTCGTAGGCCTCAAGGATGCGGGGGCCGCGGTTGGAGAGCATGAAGGAACCTGCGGCACCGGCTTCCAGGGCGGCGAGGGTCTTGGCCTGGTCCAGTCCCAGCGCGTCGGCCAGGGCCAGGGCCTCGGCCGCAGCGGCGATGTGCACGCCGCACAGGAGCTGGTTGACGGTCTTCAGGGCCTGGCCGTCGCCGGGGTTGTCGCCCACCACCGTGAGCGTGGAGGCCAGCAGGTCCAGGGCCGGGGCGGCCTTCTCGCGGGCTTCGGGGGAAGCGCCCACGACGATCAACAGGTCACCTTCGCCGGCGCGTTTGGGTCCGCCGGACAGCGGGGCGTCCACCAGGTCCACGCCGTATTCGGCCAGCTTGGCCACGGTGGCGGGAATGGCGTCCGTGCCCACGGTGCTGCCGAGGATCACGACGGCGCCCGGCTCGAGAACGGAGGCCACGCCGTTCTCGCCGAAGAGGACGTCGTTGAGCTGTTCGCCGTTGCGGACGGCCAGGAGGACTGCGTTGGCGCCCTTGGCGGCTTCGCGTGCCGTGGTGAAGGTGGCGATGCCGGCTTCTTCCGCCAACTTGAGGCGGGGCTCGGCGATGTCGAAGCCGTGGACGGTCAGCTGGGATGCCAGGCGGGTGGCCATGGGCAGGCCCATGGCGCCAAGGCCCAGGACGGTGACGGTGTAATTGCTGGTCATGGTGTTCTCCATTGAATTCTTGCGGGAATCAGGGTTCGTGCCGGGTGGGGATCAGAAGGTGTTGCTGAGTTTGCGGGTGACCTGGGCCAGGGAGTCGTCGTCGCCAACGTTGCCGGCGAACACGATGTACGGGATGCCCTTGGCAGGTCCGTCCACCGGTTCCCAGAGGCTGACGATGCCGGGCAGCATGGGGCCGCGGACAATGGCGTGGCGGATTTCCAGGCCGTGGGCCGCGACGTCGGAGGAGGTGATGCCGCCCTTGGCGATGACGAACCGCGGAGGGAAGGTCTTCAGGGTCCGGTTGACCACGTCCACGACGGCGGCGGAGACGGTCCGGGCGATCCGCAGGCTCTCGGCGGGGTCGTCCGTCTTGATGAGCAGGCGGCTGGTGTGGACGATGACGTCACCGGCGCGGAGGGCGTCGACGACGGCGTCCACCGTCTGGTCCAGGTGCGCCTTGGCGTCCGGTTCGGCGCCGAGGAGCTTTTCGACGTCGATCTCGATGATGCGCGCGGAGCTGTGCTGGGCCGTGAGGACGTTCAGCTGCCGGGTGGTGAGGCCAACATGCGAGCCCACCACGATCAGGCCGCCCGCCTCTGACGGGGTGTTGCCGGCATAGGCCTCTTCGGCCGTGAGCGCGGTGCGGATTTCCTGGCCGATGCGGCCGCGGACGAATGGGGGGCCGACGCGGTAGAGGAGGTTCTTGCCGCGGCGTTCCGCTTCTTCAAGGCCCAGGGCCAGTGCCCGGAAGTCGTTCTCGGTGACGATGTCGGCCACGATGGGCGTGGAGTCGGTGGCCGGCTCGATGGCATCGGCAATGGCCTTGGCGGAGATGGCCGGGTCCTGCGCGGCGGCGCCTGCACGGATGATGTTCAGGTCCAGGACGATCACGGAGTCTGCGGGGAACCTGCCCTGCGACTTTTCCGCCACGTAGTCGGCCATGACGGATGTGCTGAAGCCGAAGGAGGCGTCCCTGGCGAACTCGGTCTCGGAGACGGGGACCAGGGTGCCCTTGGCGTCACCGGTGCCGCGCATGTAGTGGACGCCGCCGATGGTGAGCCGGCCGGCGTCGGGGAATGCGGGAACCAGGACAACGCCGTCGGTCTTTTCCCCGCTCACTGCGGCAACAGTGGCTGCGATGACGTCCGGTTCCAGCGGGTAGTGGCCCCGGAGGGTGGAGTCGCTGCGGCTGACGAAGCCTAGGCGCAGGCCGGAACCTGCTGCTGCCAGGGCGTTCCGGACCACTTCGCCGTTGCGGGCCGCGGCCTCTGCCGGGTCGAGGCTGCGGGTGTTCGTGAGGACGTAGACGGCGGGCTTGTCCTGGCCGAAGGCCCAGGTGAAGTCCTCCACGTCCCAGCGGGTGAGAACGGGCAGGTCCGCCACGGACTGCGTGCCGGTGGGGTCGTCGTCGAGCACTACCAGGACACGGGGAACCTCCGCGTTGGAAGCGGCCAGCGCGCCGGCAACCAGCCCGGCGGGGATCTCCATGTCAGCCGGGTAGGCGGCCAGAACGTCTGCTTCAAGCGTCACAGTGCACTCCGTTGTGTAGCGATCCGGGCGGACGGATCCTGATGTAAGGGTAACTGTAAGATGTCTGACATCTTGCATTTGAATGTTAGTGTGGCACACGGCATACGGACGCGCAAGTACACTTGTCTGACATATCCGCCAGGCGTCGGCCGGGCACAGGGATCGGGGGGCAACATGGCACGGAAGTCACTGGTAGGCGTGGTGGCGGACGAACTGCTGGACCGCATCATCGAAGGCGAGTTTCCACCCGGTTCCACCGTTCCCGGCGAGCACGAACTGAGTGCCCGCCACGAGGTCAGCCGAATGACCGTCCGCGAAGCCATGAAGACGCTGCAGGCCCAACGCATCCTGAGCGTGGAGCGGGGCCGGGGAACATTCGTCAACCCGTTGAGCCGCTGGGCTTCGCTGGAAGCCGTGCTCCGGGCCGCGTCCGAGGGCAAAAATGATGCAGACGCCTCCATCCAGCTCATCGAACTCCGCCGGATGCTCGAAACGGGAGCCTGCGAGCTTGCGGCCGGACGGATCGCCGAGGAGGACATCAAGGCCCTCTTCAACTACATCGCGGCAATGAAGGCCGCCCACAGCATCAACGACGTCGCGGCCTTCGTGGAGGCAGACCTGGCCTTCCATGACGTCATCCTGCACGCATCCGGGAACGTCTTCGTATCGGTCCTGTTCGAGCCGCTGCACCGCGTGCTGGAAAAGCGCCGGACTGAGACCTCTGCCGTTCCGGCAATCCAGGAGCACGCCATCGGCCATCACCAGAACATTGCCGAGGCCCTGGAGTCCCGCGATGCAGCCCGGTCACGCCAGGCCATGGACGCCCACATGCAGCAAACCCTCGACGACCTGAAGCAACTGGTGCTGGAAGCCAAGTAGCCGGCGCGCGGACAGGGTCTGTTCAACGCTCCCGCAGTCCCACTAGGCTTCAGGGACGGCCCGCAACCGGGAGCAACGATGATCACGAGGAGCGAAGTTGTCCAACCACACGTACAGCATTTCTGAAATTGTCGGCACCTCCACCCAGGGCGTGGATGACGCCGTCCGCAACGGTATTGCCAAGGCATCCCAGACCCTGCGGAACCTTGACTGGTTTGAGGTCAAGGAGGTCCGCGGCCACCTGGAGGACGGGAAGATCGCAGACTGGCAGGTCACCATCAAGATTGGCTTCCGCCTGGAAGAGCACTGACTTAAGCAACTGACCCGCAGCCATCGTCGCAAAACCTGGTTTTAACGACGGTGACTGCGGGTCAGTTCTGCTTTAAGGCGCCCTAGTTCGCTGTGCCCTGGCTGCGCCGCCGCCAGACTGTTGGGACGCCGTCGAACGCGGGGAAAACGTGGCCCTCAAAGAAGGACAGGACCGTGTGCGGATCGAGGTCCGGGCTCCAAAGACCCGAAACCGGGCAGTGCGAACCGGTGGCGGTGGAAGCGGCGCCGGCGGACGCCTGGCGCTCCTTCAGCAGGGCGATGCGTTTCATCGTTGAGACCATCCTGGGTGTGAAGACTGGGCAGGGAAAACGTGTACTCCCACCCTAGGAAACGCCTGGTCAACGGCCAATGGGCGGCTGGCCAGAATCACCGCCCTTCGCTGGACGAATGTACAGGAGCACGGCGGCTTTCAGCCCGCTTCTCCGCTTTCGCCCACCGCCGCGGGGTCGCGGCCCGGGCGGACGTCCGTCCCCGCGCCAAGGCTGCCCAGCAGGGCAAGGGCGTCCGACGACGGCGATCCCGGCCGCGCGGAGTACACCCGCAGCGTCTGGTCAGGATCCTCCGGCAGGACAAGGTTTTCGAAGTTCAGCTCCAGGTCCCCTACCGCGGGATGGTGCAGCCGGACGGTGCCGGCCGAGCGGGTGGCCACCCGGTGCCCGGCCCACCACTGGCGGAAGTGTTCACTGTGGACCGCGAGCTCGCCCACCAGGTGGCTGGCCTGGGGGTCGTTGGGGTGCCGTCCCACGTCCAGCCGAAGGGATCCCGTGGCCTCCGCCGCGACCGTCTTCCAGTCCCTGAACAGTTCCCGGGCTGCGGGGTCCAGGATGGTCCAGCGGGTGAGGTTCCGCTCCGCGGGCGGCAGTGCCGGGAAGTCCGTGAACAACAGGAAGGCCATCCGGTTGCCTGCAAGGACATCGCTGCGCCGGCCCAGCACCATCGCGGGCACCTCCCCCACGGCGTCGAGGAGCTGGCGCAGCGCCGGGCGGACACCCTGCGCAGTGTTCGCGCCGGGTTCGCGGGGAGCGCCGGCGCAGTTCTCCAGCAGGTCCAGCATGTGCGCGTGTTCGCTGCTGTCCAGGCGCAGCGCCCTGCCCACTGCATCCAAGACCGTCCGCGAGGGGTGGATGTTCCGCCCCTGCTCCAGCCGCACGTAATAGTCGGTGCTGACGCCGGCAAGCCGCGCCACCTCCTCCCGCCGCAGCCCCGGAACCCTTCGGGCCCCGGTGCTGGGACCCGTTCCGGCAACGTCCGGGCTCAACCGGGACCGCATGGCTTTGAGGAACTTTCCGAACTCCGCGCTTTGACCCATGCAGACCATTCTGCCTGCGATGACTGCCCTCCTCTACAACGAAGGTAGGACTGGCAGTCCTAGGAAAAACAGGAACAGCCTTGCCTGCTGACTTGATGGCGAAAAGTGCATAGGCTCGGGAGTGAGCCGGTGGAAACCGCTTTCTGGACGGCGTCATACCCCCGCACCACCCGGCCCTAAATCCCAGCACCAGACTTTCCAAGGAGCACACCATGTCAGAGCTGACCCCGAACCTGACCCTGAATAATGGCGTCACCATCCCGCAGCTTGGCTTCGGCGTCTTCCAGGTCCCTCCGGAGGACACCCAGCGGACCGTGGAGGACGCGCTGGAAGCGGGCTACCGCCACATTGACACCGCCGCGGCCTACCGCAACGAGGCAGGGGTGGGGGCGGCACTTGCCGCCACCGGGATAGCACGTGAGGACATCTTCGTCACCACCAAACTCCGCAACGGCGAGCAGGGCCGGGCGCAGGAAGCGTTCCAGAACAGCCGCAAGGCACTGGGCCTGGACTTCATCGACCTCTACCTCATCCACTGGCCGGTCCCCTCACAGGGGCTCTTCGTCCAGGCCTGGAAGGAGATGGAGCGGTTGTACGAGAACAAGGAAATCCGCGCCATCGGCGTCTCCAACTTCCTCTCCGACCACCTCGACACACTGCTGGAGTCGGCTGAAACCGTTCCGGCCGTCAACCAGATCGAACTGCACCCCAGCTACCAGCAGGCGGACCTCGCAGCCAAGTGCCGGGGCCTGGGCATCGCGGTGGAGGCCTACAGTCCGCTGGGGCAGGGCGGGGACCTGAACGGAAACGCCGTCACGGCAATCGCCAATGCCCACAACGCCACGGCAGCCCAGGTTGTGCTCGCCTGGCACCTTGCCGGCGGAAACATCGTCATTCCCAAGTCGGCGAACCCGGACAGGATCCGGGAAAACTTCGCAGCCTCGTCCCTGCAGCTTTCCCAGGACGAACTGGCCGCCATCACGGCACTGGAGTCCGGTGCCCGCATCGGGTCCGATCCCGCCGTCGCCGCCTTCACCCAGATGTAGCGTCCGGCAACCCAGCCGCCGGAACGCTCCGCCACCGAAAGGATTTTCCATGCAGTACACGCACCTTGGCCGCTCCGGCCTGAAAGTTTCCCGCCTCTGCCTGGGCACCATGAACTTCGGGCCTCAGACGGAGGAAGCGGACGCCCACAGCATCATGGACTCCGCGCACGGGTCCGGCATCAACTTCTTTGACACCGCCAACGTCTACGGCGGGGCAGACCACCGCGGCTGGACCGAGGAAATTATTGGGCGCTGGTTCGCCAAGGGCGGCGAGCGCCGCGAGCACACCGTCTTGGCCACCAAGCTCTACGGCACCATGACGGACCGGCCCAATGAATCCAAGCTCTCGGCACTGAACATCCGCAGGGCCCTGGATGCGAGCCTCAAGCGGTTGCAGACCGACTACATCGACGTGTACCAGTTCCACCACATTGACCGTGACACGCCATGGGACGAGATCTGGCAGGCCATCGAAGTTGCCGTCCAGCAGGGGAAGATCCTCTACTCGGGCAGCAGCAATTTTGCCGGCTGGCACATCGCCCAGGCCCAGGAAGCAGCCCGCCGCCGGAACTACACCGGCCTGGTCAGCGAGCAGTCCATCTACAACCTGTTCATGCGCCAGGTGGAACTTGAAGTCATCCCGGCGGCACAGCAATATGGCCTTGGCTTGATCCCCTGGTCGCCCCTGCAGGGCGGGCTGCTGGGCGGTGTGCTGAAGAAGGAACGCCAGGGCGTGCGGCGGACCGAAGGACGGGCGGCCGAAACCCTGAAGAAGCACCAGGACCAGATCCGCCAGTACGAGGACTTCGCCGATGAACTGGGCCATGAGCCCGGCGACGTTGCCCTGGCGTGGCTCCTGCACCAGCCTGCCGTGACCGCCCCGATCGTCGGCCCGCGCACCCAGGAACAGCTGGACGCCGCCATCCGCGCCCTGGACGTCTCCCTCGATGACGACGCGCTCAAGCGGCTGGACGACATCTTCCCGGGACACCGCACGGCGCCGGAAGACTACGCGTGGTAACCCCGCCTGTTGCCGATACGGTGGCGCCGCGGAGCATCCTCTTCATCGGCGGCACCGGCGTCATCAGCACCGCGGCGGCGGAACGGGCCGTCGAGCTCGGCCACCGGCTGACCATCCTGAACCGGGGCCGGTCCACCCGGCCGGTCCCGGACGGGACCGAAGTGCTGCACGCGGACGTCCGGGATGCGGCGTCGGTCCGGGAGGTCCTGGGAGGCAGGGAGTTCGACGCCGTCGCGGACTTCATCTCCTACACCCCGGACCAGGCGCAAACAAGCATGGACCTGTTCCGGGAGCGGACTGGCCAGTTCGTCTTCATCAGTTCCGCCTCCGCGTACCAGAAGCCGCCCACCAGGCTGCCTATCCTGGAGTCGACGCCGTTGAAGAACCCCTTCTGGCAGTACTCCCGGGACAAGATCGCGTGCGAGGAACTGCTTTTCCGGGCCTACCGGGAGCAGGACTTCCCCCTGACAGTCATCCGGCCGTCGCATACCTACGACCGCACCAAGATCGCCATGGTGGGCGGCTGGACGGACATCCACCGGATGCGCAGCGGCCTCCCCGTCATGGTCCACGGCGACGGCACCTCGCTGTGGACGCTGACGCACAGCAAGGACTTCGCCAAGGCGTTCGTCGGGCTGCTCGGAAGGCCGCAGGCGGTGGGCGAGAGCTACACCATCACCTCTGACGAGTACCTGCCCTGGAACCAGATCTACCGGCTGTTCGCCCGGGCAGCTGGGATCCGGGAGCCGGAACTGGTGCACGTGGCGTCCGAGACCATCGCCGCCCATGACCAGGAACTCGGTTCCAACCTCCTGGGCGACCGGTCCCATTCAGTGGTCTTTGACAACACCAAGATCAAGTCCCTGGTCCCGGACTACACCGCAACCATCCCGTTCGCGGACGGGGCCCGGGAAATTGTGGACTGGTACGACAGCCACCCGGAGCTGCAGCAGGTGGACGAAGCCTATATGCAGCTTTCGGACAAGCTCACCGGCTGGTCCCGCCAGGGCGCCTGAGCCTGCGTCGCCGGTATCGCTGGGGCCGCCGCATCCAGCGGCGGGCCAGCGATGCCTGCCGGCTGTGCTAATTTCGGCGCATGACGTTGCCCCCTTCCGAACAGCCCGTCGATAAGCCTGTCGCCGCCGCCATCGCGCTCCTGGCCTCGCAGGGTTTCGATGCAACGTCCGTTGAGGAGCTTGCCGAGGCCTCGGGCATGAGCCGGAGCACGTTCTTCCGACGCTTCGGGTCAAAGGAGGACGTGGTCTTCGCCGACCACGAACGGATCCTGCGCCAGGTGAATGACCGGCTCGCGGAATCCAGGCTCGAGCCCCTGGCCGCCGTCGCGGACGCGGCACTGCTGGTCTTCGAACACCATATGCGGAACCGCGATACGTCCCGGGCCCGGTATGGACTGCTGCAGGCGGTTCCGGCCCTCAGGGACCGCGAGCTGGTCACGTCGCACCGGTACGAGCGGGCATTCCTGAAATACTTGAACGACAGGCTGCCCGACGACCAGCGGAGCGGATACAAGGCCGTGGCCTTCGCCGCAGCCGTGGTGGCCGTGCACAACGCCTTCCTGCGGCAGTGGTTGCGCGCCTCGCCCGGCGCCGGGGAAACAGACGATGGGGACCGGAAAAGGGCTGCAGCCCTCGCGGCCGAACTTCGTGCCCTCTCAGATACGTTCCGGCCTGCACTCCTTGGTGCCGCCGCCACCGCCCAACCCGCGCCGACCGTCGTCGTCACCGTTCTCCCGGGCCAGGCCGGCAGGGAGGCGATCGCCCAGGCCGTCCTCGACGCCCTTCCCTAGTCCGCTGCATCCCTCCGTGGTACCCAGTTTCTTGACGTGGAACTGAGTTTCAAGGCATCCTTAGTCGGTGTGGTGCAAGCCACATGCTTCCCGCCACTGATTTAAAGGATGCAGATTAATGACGACGACGTCGCGGACCGACGTGTCCGGCCGCACCGAAAGCCCCGCAGGCTTTCCTGCAGGCACCGTGGAGCCGGACTACTTTCTGACCGAGGCCCTCGGGACTGACCCCGCATCCGTTTTCACCCGCATCGGCGATGAGGACCGCGCGTACTGGGACCGGGCCCGCCGCTTCGTCCAGGATGAGGTCCTCCCCGTCATCGACGGCTACTGGGAACGCGGCGAGTACCCGCTGCACCTGCTCCGGCGCCTTGGCGAACTGGACCTGCTGCGGGACGGCGTGGCGGTTGATGGTTTCGCGCCGATGAGCAGCATGGCCGCCGGGCTGGTAAACATGGAGATCAGCCGCGGTGACGGCTCCGTGGCAACCATGATCGCTGTCCAGGGCGGCCTGGCCCTGCGGTCCGTGGCGGAATGCGGATCAGCCGCGCAGCGGGAGCGCTGGCTCCCGCCGATCGCCAGGGGCAGCGAGTACGCCGCTTTTGCCCTGACGGAGCCCACCCACGGCTCCGACTCGGTGGCCCTGGAAAGCACGGCGACCCGTACCGACGGTGGTTTCCTGCTCAACGGCGAAAAGAAGTGGATCGGCAACGGCTCCGTAGGTGGCGTCACCGTTGTGTGGGCCCGCGGCGACGACGGCCAGGTCCATGGCTACCTGGTCCCGCAGGACTCCCCCGGCTACACCGCCACCAAAATCGAGGGCAAGCTGGCCCTGCGCGCCATTTGGCAGGCCCATATCAGGCTGGAAAACGTCTTTGTCCCGGAAGGGAACGTCCTGCCGGGCGCCCGGACCTTCAAGGACACAGCCCGCGTCCTCCTGGCCACCCGCCTGGGCGTGGCCTGGTCCGCCGTCGGGCACGCCACCGCCTGCTACGAGACTGCCGTGCAGTACGCCAGGCAGCGCAAGCAGTTCGGGCGGCCGCTGGCCGCCTCCCAGATCGTGCAGGAACGGCTGGCCCGGATGCTCAGCGAACTGGCCACCATGCAACTGATGGTGGTGCAGATGACACGGCTGGACGACGCCGGATTACTCACCCCGGAGCAGGCGTCGCTGGCCAAGTACACCTGCACCCGGACCGCCCGGGGCATAGCGTCCAATGCGCGCGACCTGCTGGGCGGCAACGGCATCCTGCTGGAAAACCGCGTGGCCCGGCACCTGGCCGACATCGAAGCCATCCACACCTACGAAGGCACCGAGACCGTGCAGGCCCTGATCATCGGCCGGGGCATCACCGGCATGTCCGCCTTCGCCTGATCTCCGCCCCGCATCCCCGAAAGGACTGTTCTTGAACCAGAACGCCAACATCCCCGTCATCCTGGGCGGCGCCCGCACCCCGTTCGGCAGGTTCCGCGGCGGGCTCACGCCCTTCTCCTCCAGCCAGCTCGGTGCCCACGCCATCCGGGCGGCCCTGGAACGGACCGGCGTTGCCCCGGAGCAGATCGGCGCCGTCATCGTGGGGCAGGTCATCCAGGCCGGTGCCGGGCAAGGCCCCGCCCGCCAGGCCAGCCTGGCCGCCGGAATCGGCTGGGACGTTCCCACCATCACCATCAACAAGCTCTGCCTGTCCGGCCTCACGGCCGTAATCGACGCCGCCCGGATGATCCGCACCGGGGAAGCCGACTTCATTGTCGCCGCCGGCCAGGAGTCAATGACCAACGCACCGCACCTGGTCCCCGGGCTTCGCGCCGGCGTCGTCATCGGCGATGCTTCCATGCTGGACTCCCTGAACCACGACGGGCTGCAGGACCCCGTGAGCGGCAAGCTGATGGGCGAGGCCACCGACGCCGGCAACACCCTGCGCGGGATCACCCGTGCCGGGCAGGACGCCGTGGCGGCCCGCTCCCACCAGCGCGCCGAAGAGGCCCGGGCCGCCGGGGTGCTGGCTGAGGAAATCGCCCCAATCGAGGTACCGCAGCGGAAAGGACCTGCCGTAGTCCTTGAACACGACGAGGGCATCCGTCCGGAAACCACGGCCGAATCACTGGCGCAGCTCCGGCCCGCGTTCTCCAAGGAGGAGACGGCCACCATCACCGCCGGTTCATCGTCTCCCCTCTCCGACGGCGCCGCCGCCCTGGTCATCGCCAGCAAGGCGGCCGCCATTGCCGCAGGGCTGGAGTGGATCGCCGAGATCGGAGCACACGGCCAGACAGCGGGACCGGACGGATCCCTGCACTCCCAGCCTGCCCGGGCCATCGAACGCGCCCTCAAGGACGAGGGGCTCACGGTCCAGGAACTGGACCTGGTGGAAATCAACGAGGCGTTCGCCTCGGTCCTCATCCAGTCCGCCAACGACCTGGGCATCGACCCCGAAGCCGTGAACGCCGAAGGCGGTGCCATCGCCCTGGGCCACCCCGTTGGCGCCTCGGGCGCACGCCTGGTGCTGCACCAGGCGCTGGCGCTGAAGCGCCGCGGCGGTGGCACCGGCGTCGTGGCCCTCTGCGGCGGCGGCGGACAGGGCGACGCCCTCATCCTCAAAGCATGACCCTCCCACCGAAGAAGCAGGCCATGACCAATACCCACTCCGCCGACGGCTTCGCCACCATCTCCGTCGCAGCCGTCCTGGCTGAGTCAGCCAAAAGGACTCCGGACAGCATTGCCCTCGTCGTTGGGGAGGACCAGGTCAGCTACGCCGACCTCTGGAGCCAGACCCGGGCCTACGCCGGAGCCCTGCGGGCCCGCGGCGTCGGCCCGGGAGACGCCGTCGCCGTCCTGATCCCCAACGTCCCGGACTTCGCCCGGGTGTACTACGCCATCCTGTCGCTCGGCGCCATCGTTGTCCCGGTGCATGCCCTGCTGAAGGCACGCGAAATCGAGTACGTCCTCCAGGACAGCGGTTCCAAGCTGCTGGTCTGCGCCGCTCCCCTGCTGGCGGAGGGGGCCGCCGGCGCGGCGGCCAACGGCATTGACGTGCTGACCGTGATGGCTCCGGACGACGGCGGGTTCCCCCGACTGGAAGCGGAGGCCGCCCGCACCGAGCCGATCCGGACGTATGAGCCGTGCCGCCCGTCGGATACAGCCACCATCCTGTACACCTCGGGCACCACCGGTAAACCGAAGGGCGCGCTGGGCACGCACTTCGCCCTGGTGGAACAGACCAGTGTCCTGCTGACCAGCGTGATGGACTTCCGGCCTGGCGACGTCCTCTTCGGCGGACTGCCGCTCTTCCACACCTTCGGACAGACCGTGGTCCTCAACACCGGACTGCGCGCCGGGGCCACCATCGTGCTTATGCCGCGCTTCAGCGGCGAGGACGCCCTGAAGCTGCTGGCACGGCACAACGTCAACATCTTCCTGGGCGTACCCACGATGTATGTGGCGCTCCTGGAAGCCGCCAAGACCGTGCCGGACCGGCCCACGGCGCTCCGCTACGGCATCTCCGGCGGAGCATCGCTTCCACTGGCCGTCATGGACAAGTTCCGCGACGTCTTCGGGGTGGAAATCCATGAGGGCTACGGCCTGACGGAGACCTCCCCGGTGGCGGCCTTCAACCATGTGGGCACGGCGCCGCGGCCCGGAACGATCGGGATCCCGATCTGGGGCGTCGACATCGAAATCGCCCGCCCGGAGACGGTGGAGAGCATTGAGCTGCTGCCCAACGGGGAACTCGGTGAACTCGTCATCCGCGGGCACCTGCTGATGAAGGGGTACCTGAACCGGCCGGAGGCAACGGCGGAGGCGGTGGTGGACGGCTGGTTCCGCACCGGTGACCTGGGGACGAAGGACGACGACGGGTACCTCACCATCGTGGACCGCAAGAAGGACATGATCATCCGCAACGGATACAACGTCTATCCCAGGGAAGTGGAGGAAGTCCTGCTGACCCACCCGGCTGTGGTGAGTGCTGCCGTCTACGGCATCCCCGATGACGTCCACGGGCAGGAAATCGCAGCGGCGATCGTGCTGGATGCTGGGGCAACCGTCAGCGAAACTGAGCTGATGGATTTCGCCAGCAACCAGCTCGCGGCGTACAAGTACCCTCGGGTGATCAGGATTCTTTCCGAACTCCCGCTGGGGCCCAGCGGGAAGATTTTGAAGCGGAAGCTGGCTGAGGACCCCGCCTAGGGACAGGAACGGCCGTGGGAGGGCAGACTGATGGCATGACACTTGCACCCCTCATCGACCTCAATGATGGCAACAGGATTCCGCAACTGGGGCTTGGCACCTGGCCGCTGGACGACGAACAGGTGGCTGCCGCCGTCGTACACGCCGTGGAAGCCGGCTACCGGCACATCGATACCGCCGTGAAGTACGGCAACGAACGCGGCGTGGGCAACGGCATCCGCGCCAGCGGGGTGGACCGGAGCGAACTCTTCATTACCACCAAGCTGGACGGGGAATTCCAGGGCCACGACCGCGCTGTGGCGGGCCTGGATGGATCCCTGAAGCGCCTGGGGCTGGATTATGTGGACCTGCTGCTGATCCACTGGCCGCTGCCGGGACGGGACCAGTATGTCTCCACGTGGCAGACGTTCGAACGGCTGCAGGCACAGGGGAAAGTCCGGTCCATCGGGGTGTCCAACTTCAAGCCCGCGCACCTGGAACGGCTGATGGCGGAGACTGATGTGGTTCCGGCGGTAAACCAGATCCAGCTCAGCCCCGCAATCACCCGAACCGCAGAACGTGAATTCCACGCACGCCACGGGATTGTCACGGAATCCTACAGCCCGCTTGGCGGATCGGGCGCCGGCTTATTGGGTGCTCCCATCCTTACCCAGTTGGCCGAAAAGCATGGAAAAACACCCGGCCAACTGGTCCTTCGGTGGCACATACAAAACGGATTGGTAACGATTCCCAAGACCGCTTCCCCGGAGCGGATGGCAGAGAATTTGGACGTGTTCGATTTCGCCCTGGACCCGCAGGATCTAGCGGAATTATCGATCCTCGACGAGGGCCCCGGTGCGGGCAACGACTCGGACAAAACCGGGCACTAAAACACTCCTGAACTGCTCTTTTTCCCAAAAGCGGGGTTGGCAAATAGATAGTAAGCATGATTACTATTGGGGCAGAAGGATGAAGTGCCTCCGGAACCCGGAGGCCTCCTCTAAGCAGGAAGAGAGCAACAAATGGGATTTATTGCATTTCTGATTCTCGGACTTATTGCTGGTGCGATCGCTAAGGCGATCCTCCCGGGCAGGCAGGGTGGCGGCTGGGTCATCACCTTGATCCTGGGCGTCGTTGGCGCCTTCCTCGGTGGCTGGCTGGGTGGAATGATCTTCGGCAGCGGACTGCAGGAGTTCTTCTCGATCCAGACGTGGCTGCTGGCGATCGTCGGCTCGCTGATCGTCCTTGCCATCTACGGCAT
The DNA here is from genome assembly GCF_059492155.1 of Pseudarthrobacter sp. Pseusp20. Classification (NCBI taxonomy): domain Bacteria; kingdom Bacillati; phylum Actinomycetota; class Actinomycetes; order Micrococcales; family Micrococcaceae; genus Pseudarthrobacter; species Pseudarthrobacter sp. Pseusp20. Next base: position 625,460 of record NZ_CP168521.1, on the reverse strand, counting down.
GGTCACCAAGCGAAGCGCCCGCGGATAACTGTACGGGCAAGCCAGGAAGCCGGCCTGGGGACACCATCCCCAGGCCGGCTTTCTTTTTCTCCGGTATTAGGCGCCCGATACGCCGGCCGGGACTGACAACCTTCTCGCAGAGCAGGAGTTCATCGTGAAAAACAAGCTTCTTTTGGGTGTAGGCGTTGCTGTAGGTTATGTCCTCGGCTCGCGGTCAGGCCGTGCCGCCTATGACAAGCTCAAGGCCCGGGCAGCCGACATCTGGGACAGCAAGCCGGTCCAGGACAAGGTATCCGTGGCCACCGAGGCCATCAAGGAAAAGGCTCCCGAGGTTGCGGACCAGTTGGGTGAAGCCGCACGCCGGGCAGGCACGGTCATTGGCTCTGCGATGCACCGGGAGGGCAGCTCCAGCGGAAGCCAGTCATCCGGGCCTTCCACAGGTACTCCCACCACCTCTTCCGTGGGGAGCGATGCCAACAGCCTGGGCGAAGACCACATCCCGGCCCACAGCACGCACCCGGACACCACCAACCTTGGTACGTCCGACGGGACGGGCACAAAGGCCTGATTCCCGCTTCCGCCCTCATCATTACGCATGAAAGTGCGTATGACATGGGAAGATGCGGGCTTTGTGCTACAACTGAATCGCCTTGCCGGCCGTCGCGATCCTTGGGGGACGCGGCGGCCGGCAGCGTTTAACGCGGCCTGCATTGCCGCCCTGCCGGGTTTTCCACATAGGGGTTTTGGGGGCTCTTGATTGTCGGTGGTGGCTGGCAGAGTTGGGTTATGGAGGCCATTGGGGAGCAGCTGGACGGGCCGTTCGGCGGGTTATACGGTGGGTTGCTCGGCGGGAACGCTGACGACGCCGGCAGCCGGCGGACGAGTCCGGCCCGCCTTCGCGCCGTCCCCGGCGGGGAGGGATCCGGCCCTGCCATCCTCGGGGCACTTGCCGAAGAACTCGCCACCGCCGCCCTGGCCGCCCCGGGCGTGCTGGCCACCGCCACCTATGTCGAGGCCGCCGATTACGCCGCCCGGGTCGAGAACCTTGCCCGCACCGTGGAGTACCTGCAACTCATCTCAGCCCTGACTGTGGACCGGACCCGCACCCAGGCCATCACCCAGGCCGCGGCCAGGACCACCCACCCTGCCGTGCCCTCCCCTGCCGATGACGGCTGCCGCAACACCGCAGAGTTCCTCCGCCTCAGGCTCCGCATCCCCATCCGCGAAGCACGCCGCCGCCTCACCCTCGCCCAGCACACCCTGCCCCGCACCAGCCTCACCGGCGAACCACTCCCGCCAACCCGGCCCCACCTCGCCACCGCCCTCACACCCCACCCCGCCACGGACAGGACCCCGCAACCGCCCACCGGAACCCTCCAGGCACCGGCCGTGTCCTCCCACGCCGCGACCCTCATCACCGCCACCCTGGACCGGCTCCAACACCACACCACCCCGCACACCCTGGACCGGATCGAAAAGCACCTCACCACCGCAGCCACCACCACCGACCCCGACTTCCTCACCCGCCTGGCCCAACGCTGGACCGACACCATCGACGCCGACGGCACCGAACCCACCGAAGAAGCCCTCCGCCACACCCAAGGCGCCTTCATCCGCAAACCACGCCACGGCCTGCACCACCTCGAAATCTTCGCCACCACCGACCAATACGAACACCTCCTCACCGTCATGAACACCGCCACCAACCCCCGCACCACCACCCCAAACACCAGCACCGGCACTACCACCCCAACCACCGGCACCGAACACCACGGACGAACAGCCGAAACAGCAGCCGTGCCCGACCTGCCTGCCCAGCCGGCCCCGCCCGACCTGCCGGACCTGGACCCGCGCACCCGCGCCCAAAAACAACTCGACGGCATCATCACCGCCGCCAAAACCGCACTCGCCACCAACACCCTGCCCACCACCGGCGGCAACAAACCCCAAATCATCGCCACCATCCACTACCGGGACCTCTTCCCCACCCACACCACAGCAACAGCGACAGGAGAACGGCCGGGAATACCCGCACCACCAGGGACACAGACAGGCACAGGGACAGAGGCAGGGACAGGGGCTTTCGCGTTCACCGGCCCCGTCGCCGCCACCACCCTGCGGAAAATCGCCTGCGACGCCGACATCATCCCCGCGCTCCTGGGCACCAACGGCGAAATCCTCGACCTCGGCCGCAAAACCCGCCTCTTCACCCCAGCCCAACGCACCGCCCTCACCACCCGCGACCAAGGCTGCGCCTTCCCCAACTGCACCATTCCCGCACCCTGGTGCGAAGCACACCACATCACCTACTGGTCACACGGCGGACCCACCACCACCAACAACGGCGTCCTGCTCTGCAGTCACCACCACCACCTCATCCACAAAGAACAATGGACCATCACCACCACCAACCACACCCCAACCTTCATCCCCCCACCCCACATCGACACCACCCAAAAACCCCAACAAAACCACTACTTCAAACCCCCACCACCACCCCACCAATACGAATAGGGAACGCAGTCTGGTAGGGAACGCAGCCTGGCGTACTGGGGTTTTCCGGACGGTTCAGAAGGACCGTTACGTGCGGTCCACGGCTGCTGGGCCTGGTTGGCTCGATCCTCCAGGCGGCAGGCAAGATATTGGGGAGCGGGAGGACGGGTTAGTGGGTCCCTGCCGCCACGCGCCCCACGACCACGGTGCCGTCCACTTCCTCCGAATGGACTGTCCGGGTGCCGAACCCGGCGGCGGCCAGGATCGCGGAGGTGCCGGATGCCTGCCGCTGGCTGGTTTCGATGATCAGGTGCCCGCCGGGAGCCAGCCATCCGATGCCCCCGGCGGCGACGCGTCGGTGGAAGTCCAGTCCATCAGGACCGCCATCGAGGGATGCCGCAGGTTCGTACAGCCGCGCTTCGGGGGGCATGGTGCGGATTGCCTCCGTGGGCACGTAGGGAGCATTGACCACGAGCACCCGGACGCGGCCACGCAGTTCACGCGGCAGGGCATCGAACAGGTCCCCCGCGTGAACCTGGCCGCCCACGGGCCCGACGTTCCGCCTGGCGCACCGGACGGCCACAGGATCGATGTCCGCCGCATGCACCTCCGCCCATGGCGCCTCATGAGCAATGGCCGCTCCCACGGCTCCGGACCCGCAGCAGAGGTCCACTACAACAGCGGGCTTCCGCCGGGGCCCCTCCGGCCACGTCGCCGGCAGCAGGGCGAGGGCCTCATTTACCAGCAGCCCGGTACGGCGGCGCGGCACGAAGACACCGGGCTCCACCAGAATGCGCCGGCCCGCAAATTCGGCCCAGCCCAGGATGAGTTCCAAGGGGACGCCTTCCACCCTGCGCCGGACATTTCGCGCTAAGTCGCCGGGAAGTGAGGCCTCCGCCAGCAGCAGGCGGGCCTCTTCCTCCGCGAAAACGCAGCCGGCGGACCGCAATGCGGAGACAATGCCTTCGAAGACCGGCGACGGGGCAGGACTGCCGGCAGTCCGTGAGTCGAGAGGGGGCACAGCAACGCCTTTCGGTGGGAAGACGGGCGTCCCCATGGCGGCTAGGCCAAGCTCTCCGGACGGCACCGAACGGGAATACCCAAAACTGTGACTGCGGTAATGGGATCCACCTCCTTCGTCCGCTGCTGGAAATCCCATGCTAATAGGTGGCCTTGTGCTCGGGAATGGGTGCCAACTCTTGGCAGGATGGGTTAATGACCACGGGAACAGCCAGCAACATTCTTTGGATCGGCACCTACACCCCCGACGGCGGCGGCCGCGCCAATGGCATCGGGGCCGTGCGGGAGCATCAGGACGGAAGCCTTGAATGGTTGGGCACGGCAGTCCAGGCACAGTCGCCGTCGTTCCTGGCCGTGCACCCGACGCTGCCCTTGGTGTACGCAGCGGCGGAGCAGCGCAAAATGGTTCAGGCCTACCGCCGACGGGGTGACTTTGCGCTGGAACTGTCCGGGGCACCGGAGCCTGCCGGAGAGGCCACCTGCCACGTCGCCGTGGACCCGGACGGCCGGTTTGTCACCGCTGCATGCTGGGGTGACGGGCAGGTCCTGCTCTACGAGCTGGATGACGACGGCGGCATGACGGCACGGTTCCCCGCGGCACCGTCGGTTGACCCCCACGCCGGCCTTTTCCCCGGCAGCCCCAGGCCGAGCCGCGCCCATGCCAGCCTGATGCTGCGCGACGGGCGCATCATGACGACCGATCTGGGCCACGACACCCTCCGCATTTGGACCTATGTGCCGGGCACCGGCCTGGTAGCCGACCACGAGGTGGTCCTCCCCTGCGGCACCGGTCCCCGGCACATGGTGGAGCACCCCACGGGCAACGTCTTCATTGTGTCGGAGTACTCCGTGGAGGTCTTCGTGGTCCGGCCCGAGGCCGGCACCTATGAGCTGATATTCCGCGGACCTGCAACTGCGGGCGGCAGCCAGGACGGTGATTCGGCCGCCGAAATCTGCCTTGGCCCGCAGGGGAACTTCGCCTACGCCGGCGTGCGTGGATCCAACCTCATCAGCGTCCTGGAAGTAGCAGCCGGCGGCACCGAACTGATCCCCGTCAAGGACTTCGACAGCGGCGGGGACTGGCCGCGGCACCACATGGTCCGGGGCAGCTGGCTGCACGTGGCCCACGAACGGTCGGACAACATTGCCACGTTTGAACTGGATCCCGTCACCGGGCTCCCCGGCCCCGTGCTTCATGATCTTCGCACCCCCTCTCCCACTGCCCTGGTGTCCGCCGGCTAACTGCGATGCCCGCTACGGCTTCCTCCCCTAGCTCTTCCCCAGACGCTGGAGTAATTCAGTGCAAGCGCTTACAGTTGTGACTTGGTTCACAGGTCTGCATGCTGTCCTTCGAACCCTCCTGCCGCATCCCTTGTCAACGGCAAGCCTGTACAGCAGCGCTGCTTCCCAGGAAGGTCTCACCCTTGTTATTCCGCACCCCTCCCGGCGCGCCCCCACGCGCCCAACTGCCGGCAAAGCCCGCAGGAACACAGCACCCCACAACCCGCCGCCGGGCCCCGGGCCGGGCAATCACGGCGAGGTCGGCGGCCGGCCTCCTGGCCGCCGCCGTGGCCGTTTCCGCAGCAGTCCTCCCGGCCCATGCCGCGGTGGGCCTCAAGGATTCAGGCTCCAAGAATCCCGGCGCCCAGGGCCAGGGATCCTCCACCGCCCTGCATTCGCTCCGCGGTCCCGTGACGGACGAGAACTTCTACTTCGTCATGGCAGACCGGTTCAGCAACGGCAGCACCGCCAATGACCAGGGCGGCCTGGGGCCGGATCCCATGGTCTCCGGCTTCGATCCCACCGGGAAGGGCTTCTACAACGGCGGCGACCTGGCCGGCCTGCGCAGCAGGATCGATTACATCCAGGGCCTGGGCACCACATCCATCTGGCTGACCCCCAGCTTCAAGAACAAGGCGGTCCAGCCCGAGGACAAGTCGGCCGGCTACCACGGCTACTGGGTCACCGACTTCACCCAGATCGACCCCCACCTGGGCACCAACGGTGAGCTCAAGGCCCTGATCGACGAGGCCCACGCCCGCGGCATGAAGGTCTATTTCGACATCATCACCAACCACACTGCCGACGTCATCGGCTACCAGGAGGGCAACCGGAAAGGCTACATCTCAAAGGACGCAGTCCCTTACAAGACAGCCTCCGGCGAAGCGTTCGACGACCGCGACTACGCCGGCACCGGAACCTTCCCCCGGCTGGACGCCAACACGTCATTCCCCTACAAGCCGGTCCTGGCACCGGGCGAAGAAAACCTCAAGGTTCCCGCCTGGCTGAACGACCCCACGCTGTACCACAACCGCGGCGACACCACCTTCACGGGTGAGGACTCCATGTACGGCGACTTCTTCGGCCTCGATGACATCTTCACCGAAAACCCCGCCGTGGTGCACGGCATGGAGGACATCTATAAGTCCTGGATCGGCGACTTTGGCGTGGACGGGTTCCGGATCGACACCATGAAGCACGTGAACAACGAGTTCTGGCAGGAATTCGGCCCCAACGTCCTCAGCTACGCCAAGGAGCACGGCAAGGACGAGTTCTTCATGTTCGGCGAGGTCTTCGACACCACCAAGAGCTTCACGTCCCAGTTCACCACCCGCAACAAGATGCAGGCCGTGCTGGACTTCCCCTTCCAGGATGCCGCCCGCAACTTTGCCTCCAAGAGCCAGGACGCCAAGGCGCTCCAGGCATTCTTCGCCGGTGACGACTGGTACACCGACGCCGATTCCAACGTCTATGAGTTGCCCACGTTCCTGGGCAACCACGACATGGGCCGCATCGGCAGCTTTATCGCCCAGGACAACCCCGCCGCAGGCGATGCCGAGAAGGTGGCACGCGACGAGCTGGCCCACGAGCTGATGTACTTCTCCCGCGGCAACCCGGTGGTGTACTACGGCGACGAACAGGGCTTCACCGGCCCGGGCGGCGACCAGGATGCCCGCCAGACCCTCTTCGCCAGCAAAGTCCCGGACTACCTGGACGACGACCTGCTGGGCACGGACGCCACCCACGCCACGGACAACTTCAACCCAAGCCACCCGCTTTACGCCAAAATCCGGGAGCTTGCAGCCCTCACCAAGGAGCACCCGGCACTGCGGAATGGCGCACACCAGCACCGCTACGCCTCTGACGGGCCGGGCATCTACGCCTTCTCCCGCACCGATGCCAAGGACCAGCGCGAATACGTGGTGGCACTGAACAACAGCACCCAGACACAGACGGTGGAAGTCCCCACCTACATCGCCAAGCGCAGCTACATGCGCGTTTACGGCGAAGGCGCCGATGAAGCCAAAACCTCTGACGACGCCAAACTGACCGTGACCGTGCCGCCGCTTTCCGCCGTCGTCTACGAATCCTCGGGCCGCATTCCGCACTCCAAGGAGGCTCCCGCCGTCGCCCTCCGGCAGCCGGCCGCCGCGCCTGGTGACAACGGACGCATCAACGTAACGGCCGACGTCGACGGTGCTTCGTTCTACGAGGTCACCTTTGAAGCACGGACGGCGAGCGGCGCGTGGCTGCCGATCGGCACGGACGACACCGCTCCGTACCAGGTTTTCCACGACGTCGCGGCGCTGGATGCCGGCACACCGCTGGAGTACCGCGCCACCGTTCTGGACAACGGCGGGCATGCCGCCACCAGCCAAAGCCGCTCCGCGGCCGTACCCGCGCCCGTGCTGACCCTGCAGAAGCCTGCGGAGGGCAGCAGCGTGGAAGGCAAGGTTGAGCTCAGCGCCACCGCTGACCCGGAGAAGGCCAGCCACGTGGTGTCCTTCGAGCGCAGTGTTGGCGGCGGGGTCTGGACCGCGGTGGGCACCGACTCGTCCTCGCCCGTCTACTCAGCAACCGACGACGTGACCGGGCTGGCGGACGGCACCAAGGTCCAATATCGGGCGGCCATGACCGGCACCGGCTACAACGTCACCAGCGAAACCAGGACTGTCACGGTGGGCCAGGCCCCGCAGCCCGACTCGGTCACGGTGGCCGGATCACTGAACCAGGCGATGGGCTGCAGCGCACAATGGGATCCAGGCTGCAGCCAGGCCCGGATGGTGTTGGACCCGGCGGACCGCATTTGGCGGCTGACCGTGGACCTGCCGGCCGGGAAGTACGAATACAAGGCAGCGCTCGACGGCGGCTGGGACGAAAACTACGGCGCCGACGGCCAGCTCAACGGACAGAACATCGTGCTGGACCATCCCGGCGGCCCGGTGACTTTCCGTTATGACAACAGCACCCACCTGCTCAGCGCCGTCTACGCCTCGCAGCAGCCGGCCGCCGTGGCGGCAGCCGGAAGCATGGACAGCGAGCTGGGCTGCGCCTCGGACTGGGAGCCGTCCTGTAACCAGGCGCAGTTGGTGCTGGACCCGGCAGACCTCGTGTGGAAGCTGTCCGTTCCGGACCTTCCTGCGGGAAGCTACGAGTTCAAGGCGGCCCTGAACCGCAGCTGGGACATCAGTTATGGGGCCGGCGGCGCTTCCCCGGGTGCCAACATCGTGTTTGAGCACGACGGCGGCCCGGTCACCATCCGGTACGACCACTTCACCCATGTGATCGCCGCTAACTAGTTCACCCGCCGAACAAGGCAAACCAGGCAAAGCAACTACGGCAACAGGCCCCGCCGCTTACAAAAGCGGCGGGGCCTGTTGCCTTGAGAACCGCTTAGGCCCGGTGCAGGGCTCCCTCCACCGCCGCGAGCAGCGAGTTGAACCGCTTGTTGGCGGGGAGGTCATCAAGGTAGACGGGTTTGCCGTCCGGCCCACCCAGGGGCACCTGCCAGTTGGGGTACAGGGCTTCTGTGGTTCCGGGCTGGTTCTGGACCCTCCGCTCCCCCACCGCATCCACCAGGGCCACGCCGAGCAGGACCGACGGCGCCTGGGCCAGCAGCAGGTGCAGCGCCTCGATGGTGTGCTCCTCGGACGGCTGCCCCTCCACGCCGCCGGCGGCGCCCTCGGAGAGGTACCCGCGCTCGCGCAGCAGGGCGAACATCTTCTCCAAAGACGCGTTGTGCTCCGCGCGCTCCTCCTGCTCGGACCGTTCCAGCAGCCCCAGCCGGCTTCGGAGCCCCACATGGTCCCCGGCAAGGTAGCCGGCGGTGGGTGGCAGGTCGTGGGTGTTGACGCTGGCGAGCGCCTGCGTGCGGTACTTTTCGGGCGCAAGGGGCGAATCGCCGTCGTACTCAAACCACAGGATGGACGTGCCCAGGATCCCCCGGGCCGCAAGGTAGTCACGCACCCAGGGCTCGAAAGTGCCCAGGTCCTCCCCGATCACCACGGCACCGGCGCGGTGCGCCTCGAGCGCGAGGATGCCGATCAGGGCCTCGTGGTCGTAGCGGACGTAGGCGCCATCCCCCGGAGCGTTCCCCATGGGGATCCACCACAGCCGGAAGAGTCCCAGGATGTGGTCCACGCGGATGCCGCCGGCATGCCTGAGCACGTTGGCCAGCATGTTGCGGAACGGTTCATATCCGGCCTCGGCCAGGCGTGCGGGGTGCCATGGGGGCTGGCCCCAGTCCTGCCCCTGCTGGTTGTACATGTCAGGAGGTGCGCCCACGCTGGTGTTCGGGGTCAGCACGCCGCGCAGCGTCCAGGCGTCGGCACTGCTGTGGTCCACGCCTACTGCAAGGTCGTGCACCACGCCCAGCCGCATCCCCGACCGGAGCGCGGCCCTCTGGGCGTTCTCGAGCTGCTCGTCGCAGATCCACTGCAGCCAGCGGTGGAACCCGATCCGGTCCGCCAGCTTCTCCCGGAGGGCTTCGGCTTCCGGTGTTCCGATGGCGCACTCCGGGTCCGTCCACAGGGGGTCGTCCGGCGCCAGGTCCTCGCGGATGGCTGACCAGAGCGCGAAGTCCTCCAGGCCGCGGCCGGAGCTGCGGCAGAACTCATCGAAGGCGGCCTGCCGGGCCGGTGAACGGCGCGTGTGATAAAGCATTTCCAGCGCCTGCAGCTTGGCCGCGTACACGGCATTGCGGTCGAGGCGGGTGCCTTCCCGGTTCAGCCATGCCACTTCCTCGTGCAGCTTTTCCAGCGCCGCACGTTTCCGCGGCCGGAGGTATGCCAGCTCGGGAATGGCCTCGATGCGGATGTACAGCGGATTGAAGAACCGGCGGGTGGACGGCGAGTAGGGCGACGGCTGGACCGGCGGTACCGGCTCGGCCGCGTGCAGCGGGTTGACCAGCACGTAGTCGGCGCCGCGCGCACCACTGATCGCGGCCAGGTCCGCCAGGTCCGCAAAGTCGCCGATGCCCCACGACCGCTTTGAGCGGACCGAATACAGCTGCGTGGCCAGCCCCCAGCCGCGGCGTTCCTCCAGCGGCTTTGCCGTGGCCAGCCGCGCAGGGGTTACCACCAGGGCGGCGCTGGCCATAGCGCCCTCCGACTCGACATGCAGCGTGTGCCAGCCCAAGGGCAGGTCCTGGGGAAGGGCGAAGGTGGCACGTCCGGTGGAGACGCCGTCCACCTCCCGGGGCTGGACCCAGACATCCTGCTGGACCGCTTCGCGCTGTCCGGTTCCACCTTCCAGGGTGACGGTCAGGCGCGCGGTGGCGCCGTCGCGCACGTGGACCGGCACTTGGGCCGGTTCGCCCTGCTTAATGACGACGGCGGGCGGCAGCATCCGCCGCCACGGCGCCAGTTCGGCTTCGGCCAGGGCAGCCTCAATGTGACTGTTGGTGTGTGCCTCAACACCGAGGGCTGCCAGCACCTTGACCAGCGTCTCCTGGGCAACGGAATGCGGCAGCCCATCCCAGCCCTGGAAGGACGTACCCACACCATGCGCGTCGGCCAGCTGCTGCAGCAGGTGCGGATCGACTGGCCCGGCCGCAGCGGCGGGAGGGCCTGCTGGGATCGCTGGGCCTGGTGCGTGCTGCTGGTCTGAAGCCGTCATGGGTGTCCGCCTCGTCTGTGATGGTCCCGGAACTTACAGTGCTGTTGTACCGGGCGCTGACACCCCCGTGCACAACCGTTGGTTCAGATTATTGCAGGGCGGCGCGGAGGCGAAACCGGGACGGCATCCAGGCGGATCAGGACGGGTTCCGGAGGTGGACGTTACGGATCGAAGTGCGTGGTCACGGCTCCGTCGCTGACCCGGCCGATGACTCCCGCTGCAAGGTCCCGCAGCTTCTGGTTCCGGTGGCTGGACGCCTTGGTGAGCAGCGCCATGGCTTCATCCTGGCTGCACCGGTTCTGGGCCATGATCACCCCGCACGCCAGGTCGATCGTGGTGCGGTTGGCCATTGCGGCCCTCAGGTCGTCCGCCAGGTTCTGGGCGTCGGCGATCCGCAGTGCCAGCCTCAATGCGCGGCCCGCGAGGTCAGCAAACCCCTCAGCCCTGCGAACGACTTCGTCAGCGAAGACGTCCGGTTCCGAAGCGAAAAAATTCAACGCGGCGGACTGGTGCCCGTCCAGGGCAAGCGGGACGCCCAGGACGCTGCGGCAGCCGTTCTCGGCCAGCAGCTTCTGGTACTTGGGCCAGCGGGTATCGGTCTCCACATTGGAAAGGATGACGGGCTTCATGGCCTCCAGCGCCGCAATGCACGGACCTTCACCCAGGACCTGCTCCAGCTTGTCCAGGACAACGGCGCGTTCACTGCTGCCCGCAATGGTGGCACTGCGTTTGCGGCGCTGGAGGGTCACGCCGCACTCGACGAACACGCCCGCGTCCTCGCTGACGGCGGAGGCTGCAACAGAGGACAGCTCAGTCAGGAAATCAGCAACATTGCCGCTGCCCATGATGATGTCATGCAACTGGACGAACTGGTCGTCACTATTGGAGGAGCCCATCCCTCAATATAGGCGCTATGGAGTGCCGCGTGCGCGCCACAAAACGTCATTTGCGGGGCGCCGGTTACTCCGTACGACGAAAAGAGAAGGACTAAGGCGGGAATCTGTGGCGGCCTGCCGAATCTGTGTAGCCTCGTGACGATCCAAGGCACGGCAACTGAATGGAGGAGGCCGCAGATGAGCCTGAGCGAACTGCGGGTGTTCGGACGGTCGGGAACCCCCATCAGTCCCCTCACCCTTGGCACCATGAACTTCGGCGAGGGGAACGGCAGCTCCCAGGGAGCCCCCACCGGCGCGGACGAGAGCATCCGGATCATCCATGAAGCCCTGGACGCCGGCATCACCGCAATCGACACCGCTGACGTCTACTCCCAGGGTGAGTCCGAACAGGTGGTGGGCCGGGCCCTCCGCGGCCGCCGGGACGATGTCTTCCTGGCCACCAAGTTCCACGGCCAGATGAGCCCCAACCCGGCGCACTCCGGGAACTCGCGGCGCTGGATCACCCAGGCCGTGGAGGGCAGCCTCCGGCGCCTGCAGACGGACCGCATCGACCTGTACCAGGCGCACCGGCCGGACTACAACACCGACGTCCTGGAGACCATCACCACCCTCAACGACCTGATCCGCCAGGGCAAGATCCTGTATTACGGGACCTCGGTGTTCACGCCGGCCCAGCTGGTGGAGGCCCAGTGGCTGGCCACCACAAACCATCTGATCCCGCCGCTGGGCAACCAGGTTCCGTACTCCATGCTGGTCCGCGGCAACGAGCGGGACGTCCTGCCCATCGCCCAGCAGTATGGCCTGGGCGTGCTTGCCTACGGCCCACTCGCGGGCGGTTGGCTGTCCGGCAGCTTCGTCCTCGAATCGGGCAAGCCGCCCACCCGGGTCCACACACTGCCCGGCCGGTACGACATCTCCGGGCCATCCAGCGAGCGGAAGCTGCTGGCCGCGGACTCGCTGGCCCGGCTGGCGGACAAGCTGGAAATGTCCCTGGTGGACCTGGCCGTGGGGTTTGCCCTGACCCATCCCGCCATCAGCAGCGTGATCATCGGCCCGCGCAGCGAGGAACACCTCCGGGCGTACCTGCGCGCGGCGGATGTCCAGCTGGGCGAGACCGTACTGGATGCCATCGACGACCTGGTGCCGCCGGGAACCAACTTTGTGGAGCGGGACGCGGGCGCAATCGTGCCGTCCATCGAGTTCGCGGAATTACGACGCCGGTAGGCGGCTTCCAGCCCGGACCCCGGACTATTGACTAACCGGTGGAAGGCTCCTACGGTCGATACCGATACCGCCGCCCAAGGAAGCCGGGGCCTGCCATGCCAATGTCCGATGAGGAGCGACGCCTGCTCAAGGAGCTGGAACTGGGGCTGATCGCGGACGATCCCCACCTGGCCATGGAACTGCTGTCCGGCTATCCGGCACGCCGTTTCCCCGCAGGCCTGTTCCCGGGCATGGCGGCGGCACTGATTGGTGTGGTGCTCATTATCGCGGGGGCCGGGCTGCCGGCTCCCGGTGCGGTGGTGCTAGGGATTCTGTTGCTGGGGCTGGGCGCCTGCCTGCTGCTCGGTCCCACGGTGCTGGCCCGGAGCGGCGGCCGGCAGACCACCGGCTAATGGCCGGGTTGGTGCACCTGCGCGGCCCCCCGGGTGCCGCAGCAGTTTGCCGCCGCGGCGCCAGGATGAACATGCTTGCCAGGACGACGGCGGCGCCAAGCCAGGCAAGTGCTTGGAGCCGTTCTCCCACCACGAGCACGGCCAGGACGGCGGCCACCACGGTTTCGAGCAGCGAGATGCCGGTGGCCGTGCTCGCCCCTACCCGGGCCAGGCCCCACCCGAACAGCAGGTACCCGGCAAACATGGGGACCGCCGCCATGTAGGCGCCGACGCTGGCGCTGGTCCAGGACTCCAGCAGCGGGCGTCCCGTTGCGGCAAGGACAGGCACCAGGAGGAGCCCGCCGAGTCCGAACACGGCGCCCATGGCCGCCCGTGAAGAGACCCCGTCACCGGTCAGCCGGTGTGCCGCCCAGGAGTACAGAGCATAAGTAGTTCCGGCCAGCAGCCCCAGCAGGATTCCCGCCGTCGGCGCCAAGGAAGTCAATGTCAAGGAAGTCGAGTTCCAGGAATCAGCCCCGGCGCCAGCAGCCCCGTGTGCGGGTGCTGCCGGCGAGTGCCCGGCAAGGGACAGCAGGGCTGCGCCGCCAATTCCCAGCAGCGCCCCGAGAATCCAGCGTCGGCTCAGCGGCTTCCCGTCCGCGAAACGTTCGATCAGGGCGGCCGCTACCGGAGCTGAACCGATGGAAACCACCGTACCCACGGCCACTCCGGAGAGGCGCATGGAACTGTAGAAGGCCAGGGGGTAGACAGCAACCGCCACGGCACCGAGAGATACCAGGCGCCATCGCGCAAGCAGGCTGCCTGACTGAACGGCAATGTGCCGTGCGGCGTACAGTGCCTGCATCAGTCCGCCCAGCCCCATTGCCACCGCGCCGATGGCCAGTGGGCTCACGGCGGGCGCGAAGGTGGCCGCTGTTCCGGTGGTTCCCCAGAGGATGGATGCCGCCACTATGGAGAGCGCTCCCCAGGGCTGGGCCTGCTGATGGTTTGGCTTGTTGTTCACAGGTCGTCCAGCAGTTGCCCGGCGATGGCCCGGGCTTGCCGCAGCGGCACGTCGCCGCCCTCCAGGCCTGCCCTGGCCATGGCACCTTCGAGGAGGAAGGCCAAGTGGGCGGCAACGGCAGGCGCCTGCCCCTCCCTCCCGGGCAACAGTGCCGTGACGTGCCGGGCCAGGAGTTCCTGCACTTCCTCCTTGTGGAGCCGCACTGCAGTCCGCCCGGGGTCCCCTGCGGGCAGTTCAGCCGCCGCGTTGAGCAGCCCGCAGCCGCGGAATCCGTGCTGGTAGGCGGCATTTGCGTGGTCGAGGTAGGCGTCGAAGACCGCCAGTGCCTGCTCCGACGGGGTCCCGGCCTTTTCCAGCCGCGTCCGGTAAAGGCCGAGCCACTCCTCATGCCGTGCTTCCAGGTAGGCGGCCACGAGGTCCGTTTTGGACGTGAAGTTGTTGTAGAGGCTTTTTTTGGCAACGCCCGCCTCGGCAGTGATGGTGTCGATCCCGGTGGCCGCAACGCCGCGGGCATAGAAGAGGCGTGCGGCGGCGTCGAGCAGCAGGTCCCGGGCGGGGCGGCGGCTGGTCGCCGAAGCGCGTGACACAGGCATGGGGCTCCTTGCGGTGGTAGTAGGTAGGCCAGTCTACCTACTACCACCACAAGGGCGGAACACCCGTTTGTGAATCAGGCGGTGCGGACCGCCTTAGCGGACACGGCCTGGAGCTCCGTGGCCAGCCGTTCCACCAGGAGTTCCGGGGGCTCGGTGATATCGGCCAGGAGGTGGGCCTCGTCCTCGTCCAATTCCTCCAAGGCTGCGAACTGGGATTCCAGCAGGGTCCGCGGCATGAACTCGTGGGCGCGGGCTTCCATCCGCGCGCCAATGGTGCCCGCGCTTCCGGTCAGGTGGATGAAGACAACATCCGGCGCTGCGCTGCGCAGCAGGTCCCGGTAGCGGCGCTTCAACGCTGAGCAGGCGACGATAGGCGGGACTGTTGTGACGCCGTCGGCCTTTCCTGCGAGCAGCTCCCCCAGCGTGCCAAGCCAGGGCTCCCTGTCAACGTCCGTGAGCGGTTTGCCGGCGCCCATTTTCTGCTTGTTGGCGGCCGGATGGAAATCGTCGCCATCGAAGAATGGCATGTCCAGGCGCAGGCCCAGCAGGGAGCCCATGGTGGATTTCCCCGAGCCGGACACGCCCATCACCACCAGGGGCGGCAACGGGGCGTTCACCGTCCCTCCCCGTTCCCGTCGAAGCTGAGGAGGACTTTGCCGGAACTGGTGGAGTCCTTGGCCACCTCGAAGGCGTGCAGGGCGTCCTCCACGGGGTATTGGTGGGTGATGACGGGGTCGATGTGCAGTGACCCGTCGGCAAGCGCCGCGATGACCTCGTCGATTTCGTCGTTGAAGCGGAAGGAGCCCTTGAGGTCCAGTTCGCGGGTGATGGCCAGCGAGATGGGTAGCGGCTGCATGCCGGTGGGCAGCAGCCCCACCATCACCACGGTCCCGCCCCGCACCGCGCCGCGGATGGCGGAGGCCAGTCCGTGGTGGTTGCCGGAGGATTCGATCACCACGTCCGCCTCCACGGCGGCGATCGCTTCCGTGTCTGCGGCGTTGATGACCTGGTCCGCGCCGACGGCCTTGGCGATCTCCAGCGGCTTGGGATGGAGGTCCACAGCGGTGATGTGCGCTGCACCGGCGCGTTTGAGGACCGCGACAGCGAGGGCACCGATGGGGCCGGACCCGATCACCAGCGCGGTCTTCCCGGCCACGTCCCCGGCGCGGGAGACCGCGTGCCAGGCCACGGACGCGGGTTCGACCAGGGCGGCCGTGCGCAGGTCGATGCCCTCGGGCAGGGCCCGCAGCATCCGGACGGGCAGGTTCACGTACCGGCTGAAGGCGCCGTCGGTGTGCGGGTAGCGGGCGGCGCTGCCCAGGTAGGTGCAGCCGGGTGAGAGGTTGGGCCGGTCCGCGGGGTACCTGGCCGCGCCAGGTCCCGGGGTGGCGGGGTGGACGGCGACGGCGGTTCCGGGCTGCGGTCCCTGGCCGTTGGCGGCGGCGCGGACCACCAGGCCGGAGATTTCGTGGCCCAGGACCAGGGGTGCCTTCAGGATGGATTCCCCGGCCGCGCCGTGCAGCCAGTAATGCAGGTCTGAGCCGCAGATGCCGCCGTACAAGACCTCGACGACGGCCTGGTCATCCGCCGGCAGGGCCAGCGGGACCTCATCGATCCGGAGGTCCCCGGCGGCGTGGGCCACCACGGCCGGCCCGGAGGCGGGCAGCGTGTTGGGGCCTGGCTGGACGGGTGTGTTCGCGGGCATCAGACCACCACCGTCATTCCGCCGTCGATGAAAATGGTCTGGCCGTTCACGAAGTCCGACCCGTCCGAGGCCAGCCAGACCACGGGCCCGGCCAGGTCCTTCGGCGTGCCCCAGCGGTGGGCCGGGGTGCGGCCCAGGATCCAGGTATTGAACTGTTCGTCGTCCACCAGGTTCTGCGTCATCTCGGTGTGGATATACCCCGGCGCGATCCCGTTGACCTGCAGGCCGGAAGCGGCCCACTCGGCCGTCATGGCCCGGGTGAGGTTCCGCAGCCCGCCCTTGGCGGCAACATACGGGGCGATAGTGGGGCGGGCCAGGTCCGTCTGCACCGAGCAGATGTTGATGATCTTGCCCCGGCCGCGCGGAATCATGTGCCGGGCCGCCTCCCGCCCCACCAGGAACGCACTGGTCAGGTCCGTGGAAATGACCCGCTCCCAATCCGCCACCTCAAGGTCCAGCATCGGCACCCGGTGCTGGATCCCGGCGTTGTTCACCAGAATCTCCAACGGACCCACGTGCTCTTCGATCCACGCGATGCTGCGGGCTGCCGCCTCGCCGTCGGTGACGTCAAACGCGATGCTGGCGATGCGGCCGGCCGGGAAGTCGGCGGCGAGCGCGGCTTCGGCTTCCTTGAGCCGCTCCGGGTTGATGCCATTCAGCACAACCGTGGCACCGGCGTCGGCCAGTGCCCGGGCGAGTGACGAGCCGATGCCGCGGCTGGAGCCGGTGACCAATGCGACGCGGCCGGTGAGGTCAAACAGTGAGCTCATGCGAACGGTCCCTGCTGCACCAGGTTGACCGGGGTGTCGCCGGCGGCGAGGGCCTCAAGCTGCCGTTTCAGGAGTTTCAGGATCCGTGGTTCGAACGCTGAGGCGTTGCCGCCAACGTGGGGGGTGATGAGGGCGTTCTCCGACGACCAGAGCGGGTGGCCGGCGGGCAGCGGTTCGGGGTCGACAACGTCGATGGCGCAGTGCAGGCGGCCGGACACCACTTCAGCCGTTAGGGCGTCGGTGTCGATCACGGCGCCGCGGCCGACGTTGACCACCAGGGCGCCGTCCGGCAGGGCGGCCAGGACCTTGGCTCCCACCAGGTGGTGGGTCGCCTCGGTGAGGGGAAGGACGGAGACCAGGATGTCGTGGCCGGCGGCGAGCGCCACGAGTTCATCCGGACCGTGGACCTGGCCGTCCGCATCGGTCCGTGCGGCGCTTCCCACCCGGGTCAGTG
This sequence comes from Pseudarthrobacter sp. Pseusp20, assembly GCF_059492155.1. Lineage (NCBI taxonomy): Bacteria > Bacillati > Actinomycetota > Actinomycetes > Micrococcales > Micrococcaceae > Pseudarthrobacter > Pseudarthrobacter sp. Pseusp20. Next base: position 608,013 of record NZ_CP168521.1, on the reverse strand, counting down.
TGACTTCGAAGGGCTCCAGGCGGCGGGCCAGCTCCTTCCCGATTCCGCCGATGCCCAGCAGCAGGACCTTCCGGTCGGCCAGCGACTGGCGGCGTTGCGGGTTCCAGCGTTCGGCCTGTTGATCGCGGGCGGCCTGGTCGATGCCGCGGAGCTTGGCGAGGATGAGGCCAACGGCCAGCTCCGCGGTGGCAGCTGCATGGACGCCCGAGGCGTTTGCCACGGCGGCGGCCGGACCCGCTGCCTCGCGGACGCCGTCGAACCCTGTTGACTGAGTTTGCACGAACTTCAGGTCCGGGACCTTGCCAAGGTTCGCCAGGACCGCACCGGCATTGAGGTACGGCAGGATGACCCCGTCGATGCTTCCGTGGGCCTCGTCAGGGGCCCCCTGCATGTCCCACACCACTCCCGTCAGTCCCTCCGGGAGCGGGGACAAATCGGCCAGGAGCTGGGGTTCGGGGAAACTGACGGTTTGCACGTGCTGCATCGTTGAAGGCCTATCGGTTGGTGGGAAGGTGCTGCGGGCGGATCGTTATGCGTCGCGGCGGTCGAAGGTCAGTCCGCCGGGGACCTGGAAGGTGGGCATGAGCTCGAGCATGCCCACATTCACGTGGCGCGGGGTTTCAATGGCGTAATCAAGGGCATTGACGATGTCGTCCGTGGTGAGCGACTCGTAGCCCTCGTAGTAGGTCTGCCAGGCTTCTTCCATGGCCTCGGGGCTGCCGCCCAGGTTGCGGCCGAAGATTTCGGTCTCCACCCGGCCGGGGCAGATTTCGGTGACGCGGATGCGCTTGCCGACCGTGTCGTTGCGCAACTGCCGGGAGATCTGGTGCACGGCGGCCTTGGTGGCGTGGTACGCGGTGTGGCCGTAGAAGTTGTAGAGCCCGGCGATCGAACTGATGTTGACCACGTGGCCCAGGTCCCGCTCCACCATGCCGGGCAGCACCAGCCGGGTGAGCTGCAGCAGGCCGCGGAGGTTGACGTCGATGAGTTCGTCGATGTCCTGCTCGGAGGAGTCCAGGATGTTGCCGGTCCGGGAGACCCCGGCGCAGTTCACCAGGACGTCCACCTTGAGGTCGCGGACGACGCCGGCCAGGCCGGCGGTGTCGGTCAGGTCCACCACATGCGGGACTGCTCCCGTGCGGTCGGCCAGTTCGGCGAGGCGTTCCTCGTTGCGGGCCACCGCGTGCACGGTCAATCCGCGCTTGGCGAGACGTTCGGCGATGGCCGCGCCCATGCCGGTGGACGCTCCGGTGACGAGGGCTGTGGTGTAGTCGGAAAAAGGCACAGGGACTCCAATAAGTGGTAAATGGCGGGGCTCTTAGGTCCGGCAATGGGCTGGGCGTAGTGGTTGGCAGGGGGTTAGGGATCGCGTAGCGGTTTGTGGGTGCGGTCCCGGGCGGTGGGACGGGCATTCATGATGTTCAGGCTCCTGACGCCGGGCTGAGTTCGTGCCAGCGCTGGCCGGCGCCGACCCCCAGGAGTCCAAAGACTGTGTTCACGGTGTTCCGGAGTCTGTCCAGCTCCAGGCAGGCTGTGCGGTGCATGGCTGTTGCTTCAGCCACGGTTGTCTTTCTGAAGGTGACGGTGTGTCCGGGCCTGGACTGTGCCAGGACATCCAGGGAGCGGCTTGTGACGACCCCCAGGACCGGATAGCCCGCCGTAACGCCGCGTCCCCGGTGCAGGACCAGCAGTTCGTCCCGGGACGGAACCTCGATGGCCCCCACCGGGACACCGCGGGAGAGGACCTCGGAGGTGAGTTGGCGTTCGGGAAGTGCGCCGCCGAGCCGGAGTCCGATGTGGTTGCTTCGGGGGCTCACGGTGTACTGCGTGGTGAAAAGCAGGTCTGCGGTGTCGCCGAATTCGGCTACGTCCGGCCCGTCGGTGACGTCGATGACCGGGTGGGTGGTGAATTCCGGCTTTGCCAGCCCCAGCCGGAACAGGGGCAAGCCGAAGTATGGCTGAGTGAGGGGCGCGGTGGTCTTTTGCGTTGCAAGCCGGGTGCCCTCAACAAGTTTCAGTCCGAAGCCCACCACCGTGTCCGGTGCGCAACTGCCCAGCAGCGTGGGGACAGTGAAGGATCCGCGGACGGCGATGTAGGCCCGGAGACCGGTGCGGATTCCGCGGACCGCCACTGTTTCGCCGGCCCGTACGGAGACGGGCTCCCACTGGGGGCAGTCGCGGCCGCCCACCGAGAGGTCCAGCGGCGCGCCGGTCACGGCGATCAGCAGGTCCGTGGTGGCGCGCATCCTGAAGTCCAGGGCGGTTAGTTCCAGCAGCGGATCGTTGTCCCCGTTGCCGGCCAGGATGTTCGCGGCCTTGGCCGAAAACTGGTCCAGGGCGCCGTTGACGGGAAGTCCGAATGCAGGACCCTTCGTCCGGCCAAGGTCGGTGACGACGGAGTGTCCGGGCTGAAGGACGATAAGTGACCCGGTCATGGCCGGGCCTCCAGGAACTGCCCCTCGTACTTTCCGAAGTCCTCCGCGGGAATGCGGTAGAAGCGCAGTTCATCGCCGGGGACGTAGGGCACCAGGGGTTCGCGTGCTGCGTCCAGGACCGTAAGGGGGGTCTGGCCGATGACGCACCAGCCTCCTGGTGCGACGGCGGGCGCGATCACGGCTTGGCGTCCGGCCACGGATACTGCACCGGCGGGTACGGACAGCCGCGGGTCTTTGAGCCTGGGGACGGGGACCGGGAAGTCTGGTCCGTCCATCATGGGCGAGCCTGCCGGCGCTCCGAGGCAGCGGATGACGTAGGTCTTGGCCGTGTGCCGGGCGATCACGTCCTGGACGTCCAGGCCCTGGTGCTCTGCCACGCTTTCCAGGTCCGGCCCGTAGCTGCCCCCGTACACGACCGGTACCTCGAAGCGGCGCGGCTCGCGCAGGGTGGTGCCAACAAAGTCCAGCTGGCGCATCCCCAGGAGGATGAACGCCCTGACCTGGCGGGCGGAGGTGAGGTAGGGGTCGAATTCGACCAGGACGGAGTCGTAGGTGGGAACGGCGCCATGGATGCCTTCGACGCCGGCGGTCGCCAGCCAGCCGGCCAGGGAGTGGACCGTGGCCCAGTTGGCTTCTGCGTCACCGGCCTGTGCCACCACACGCAGGGCGGCGTCGCCTGACTCGTAGATGTCCAGCATTGTCCGGCTGGTTGTCGTTGGGGCGGCCATGGTCAGGAAACCTTTTGCTTTGCGGCGAGCACTTGTGCCAACGGGGCAATGGTGACGCCTGCGGCGATCAGTTCGCTGCGAACCAGGCGGGCAAGTTCGACGGCGCCCGGATTGTCGCCGTGGAGCAGCACCGTGTCGGCATGGATGGCGATGTCGCTGCCGGAGACTGTTTCGATGAGTCCTTCGGTCACCATCCGCACAGTGCGCCGGACAATGACGGAGGGGTCGTGGATCACGGCGCCGGGCCGGCTGCGCGGCACCAGAGTACCGTCATCCTGGTAGGCGCGGTCCGCGATGCCAACGATGGCCACCCGCAGGCCGCGCTCCGCCGCCGCAGTGGCGAGTTCACCGTCCTGCGCCAGGATGATCAGCTTCGGGTCCACCCGGGCGGCGGCATCTGCTACGGCTCGGGCGTAGTCCGCGCGGGTGGCCACCAGGTTGCCCAGGCGGCCGTGGGGAGCCAGGTGGGAGACGGTACCGCCGTGGTAGGCGGCAAACGCCGACAGGGCACCCAGCTGGTAGATCACATCGTTGCGGACTTCGTCAGCCGTGAGGTCCATGGCCCGGCGGCCGAAGCCGCGAAGATCCGGGAAGCTCGGGTGGGCGCCGATGCCGACTCCCGTCCTGACACATTCAGCCACGGTGGCGTCCATGATGTCAGGGTCCCCCGCGTGGAAGCCGCAGGCGATGTTGGCGCTGGAGACGATTTCCAGGAGGGCGTTGTCGTCGCCGATCGAGTAGGCGCCAAAACCTTCACCAAGATCCGCTACGAGATCAACTGTGGGCATTGCGGGCCTTCCTCTGCTGGTGCTGCGGGTGTAAATCAGTGTGGCATCGGGATTGGAGCCACACAAAGACGAATGCGGTATCACGCTATAGGGAACAGTTATGACCTTTAGGGGCGCTATTGGCGACCCCGAAAAATTCAAGCGGCCCTTATTTCGTAACAACAAGACTGGCTTTTCCAACAAATTTTTTCCTGCTTATGCACAAAACATATGCCGGCATCAAAACCGGCGATGGCTTGGGCCGGGATAGAATGATCTGGTCATTGGAAAAGTCATCTGCAATTAACCTATGCCCGAGACTCGGATCACACAAAGACGTATTGCCTGTCCCGCCATAGCGCCAACGTATGACCCCGCATGCTGTGCCGTCCCCGGCTGGAAAAGAGGAGCGCTATGGACACCCGGAAGCTGGCGTACTTCGTGAAGATCGTCGACTCAGGAAGCATCACCAAGGCGGCCGCCGCCCTCCACGTCGCCCAGCCGGCGCTGAGCCAGCAGGTGTCGGCCCTGGAAACGGAGCTGAAGCAGCGGCTCCTGATCCGGAGCAAGCAGGGCGTGGAGCCCACGGCGGCCGGCCATACCCTCTACCGGCACGCCCAAACCATCCTGCGCCAAGTGGAGCAGGCAAGGATCGATGTGGCAGCTTCAGGAGCGGCACCTTCCGGGCGCGTCTCCATAGCAATCGCTCCCTACAGCATGGCCTCAAGCCTTACCCCGCGGATTATCCGCGAAGTAGGGCGGCGCTACCCCGACATCGTGCTGCACCTGACGGAGATATACGGCGGCGTACTCAGCGAGGCCATCAAGAACGGGCGGCTGGACATGGCCCTCATCTATGAACCGGGGCCCATCCGGGGTGTGCAATTCACCACCCTCATCGTCGAGGACCTGTACCTGGTGGTCAACGCCGCGCGGGAGCTTCCGGTGGATCCCGGGGCCGGCACCATCGCCCTGGAAGCGGCGGCCACGCTGGGCCTGTTCCTGCCCGAACGGATCCACACCCTCCGCCAGGTGGTGGAGGCGGGCTTCGACAGCAAGGGCCTCACGCTGCACCTGGTGGGGGAAGTGGAATCGGTGCCGTCCCTGACCCGGCTGCTGCGCAGCGACCTGGGTGCGACCATCCTGCCAAAGTCGGCCGCGGATGCCCTGTTCCATGAGGAGGACTTCCGGGTCCTGCGGATCACCGGGCCTGCACTCCAGTGCAAGATCGCGCTGTGCACTCCGGACCACGAACCGCTCTCTGAGGCCGGTTCCGCCGTTCTGCTGGTGCTGAAGGAAATGCTCCAGGAAATGCTGCGCAGCAAATACCAGCCGCTTTCCAGCGAAACACCCTCAGCTGGCGCGGGCGCATCATAAGCGGCCCTTATCAGGTCACGCTCCATTAGTCTTAGCCATGGAATTTGCTGCGTCCTAGGATAAAAGCCATAAAGGTTCGCCAACGGCGTTTACCCGGCACAAATGATTCCCTTGGAGCCCAGCATGAAAAAGATCACCAGCCTGCAATACCGGAAATCCTCGGAACGAAGGATCCAGCTTAAGGCCAGCACCGGTTCGCATTGCCCCACCAATGGTTTCTGGCGGGCCGAGGACGGCGCTGCCTCGGATCCGGTGTTTGTCTTCGAGGGCAGCATGATGCCGCCGGGCAAGCGGGGATCCACCATGTGGTACCTGGATGACTCCCAGGTGGGGCCGCCTGCGTACCTTCTTCCCGGGATCAACTGAGGTGGCTTGAACCACCGCCCCGCCGGCGGCCAAGAGAAGGCCCGGAGTTCCAAAAGGAACTCCGGGCCTCTGTGGTTTAACCCCATCGGTGTGAAGCTACAGCGCAGGTTCCAATTCGGCGTCCTCCACCAGCAGCCCCTTGGCCTTCAGGACCTCGGTCAGCTTGCACAACTCGATGGTGGTGCCACCCTCCTTGTAGCGGCGGATGAGGTCGTCCTCAGCGTCCACGCGTGCCTGCGACAGCCTGATGACTTCCTCGATCTCATCCTTGCGGACCACCACCACACCGTCGGCATCACCCAGCAGGACATCGCCCGGGTAGACAATTTCGTCGCCGAACACCAGGGGATGGTTGATCGGGCCAATGGTTTCCTTGACGGTCCCCTTGATGCAGACACTGCCGGAGAACACCGGCAATCCGAGTTCAATCAGGTCCTTGGTGTCGCGGACGCCTGAATCCGTAACCATACCCGCCAGGCCTTTCGCCTTCATGGCGTTGCCCAGCACATCGCCGAATGTCCCGGCTTCCTCGTACTCACCGGCTGCCACCAGGACAACGTCGCCCTGCTTGGCGTAGTGAATGGCCACCTGAAGCATCAGGTTGTCCCGCGGTGCACAGACCACGGTGACGGCGGGGCCGCAGAAGGACATGCTGCGGTCAATCGGCTTGATCTTCGAACTCAGCGCACCTTTGCGGCCCTGGGCTTCATGCACGGTGGCAGATGAGAACTTGGAGAGCCGCTGAACGGCATCTTCGGAAGGGCGGTCGAATTTCGTTTTGACATGGATCATGAGGTGCTCCTGTTTTGTAGAAAGCGTGGGCAAAGCAGTGATTGGGTCAGGCCAGCGCCCTGACGGCCTTTTCGATGGCAGCGATGGAATCCTCGATCACCGGCAGGCCGGTGGCATAGGAAATCCGGAAGTAGGGGCTTAGTCCGTACGCCGAACCCTGGATGACGGCAACGGACGCCGCTTCCAGGAGATGCAACGTGAAGTCCTCGTCGTTGCTGATCCGCCTGCCGTCGGGTGTCGTCTTGCCGATGACCCCGGCGCAGTTGACGTACGCGTAAAAGGCGCCTTCCGGCGTCGCGCACTGCAGGCCATTGACCGCGTTAAGCCCGGCGACTGCCGCATCACGCCGTTCGCGGTACACCTCCACGCTTTCGCGGACGAACGCATGGTCTCCGGTGAGTGCCGCGGCGGCAGCCGCCTGGCTGATCGAGGACGGGCAGGAGGACATTTGGGACTGCAGCTTGTTAATGGCAGCCACCAGGGGCGCCGGGCCGCCGGCGTAACCCAGCCGCCATCCGGTCATCGCGTAGGCCTTGGAGACCCCGTTGGTGACCAGCACGCGGTCCTTAAGCTCAGGGGCAACGGCCACGAGACCCGTTATGGGCTCTTCGCCGAAGTGGATCTCGTCGTAGATCTCATCGGTGAGGACATAGACGTCAGGGTGGTCCTTGAGGACGGCGGCCAGGCCTGCCAGTTCTTGGCGGGAGTAGACCGCTCCGGTGGGGTTGGAGGGCGTGTTGAGGATGACCCACTTGGTGTGCTCCGTCAGTGCGCCTGCCAGTGCCTCGGGGGATAGTTTGAAACCGGTGTCCTCACCACAGGAAACGATGACGGGGGTGCCTTCGTTGGCGAGCACCATGTCCGGGTAGGAGACCCAGTACGGCGCTGGAATGACAACTTCGTCGCCCGGATCGAGGGTGGCCATGAACGCGGTGAAGATGACCTGCTTGCCGCCTCCCCCGATGGTGATTTCGCCGGCGGTGTACTGCTGCCCTGTTTTGCGGTGCAGCGTCTGCAGGATGGCCTTTTGCAGTTCGGGCGTCCCGGTGACCGATGTGTACTTGGTTTCACCACGGTCGATGGCCGCGACGGCAGCGTCCTTGATGTGCTGGGGCGTGTCGAAGTCCGGCTCGCCGACCGTCAGGTCCAGGATCCGGCGGCCCTCGGCCTTGAGCTCCCGGACACGGGCCGCCGCGGCAACGCTGGGTGAGGATTTGATACGGGTTACGCGTGATGCGGGCACGAATTCAGGCATGGTGTCTTCCAGGCTTCCGGTACGGATGGGGGTGGTTCATTTGAGCCTAGGGAAGGAGCCGCCCCCTTGGATAAGACCTAAAGTGCGTGGACAGATAAGCAGCCCTTATGACGGAGCACCTAGAACTTTCGCCTATTGCTCCAAGTACTTTCGGTATTGCCCTGCCGGTTTGACCGGGGCGTAACCTGCAGGGTGGATAACGGGCCCAATGAAGGCACACCGCCGGCCCCCGCGACGCCTCCACGTCCGACGGGCGGGAAGCCGCGCGGGCAGGCGAACACCAACGGAGACAAGGAGCAGAGGTGCCCGGCAGAAAAATTCACGATCGGATACCTCCGCGTTCAGCCAGGACCGGCACGGGCGCGGCCGGCGTGGCAGCGTACCGGTACCGCGGCGTCCCGAAGCCGGACCCCGCCACGGCCCGAGCCCAACAAGTCCTGGCCATGCTGGCCCAGCTGAGGACGACCCTCGCACTTCGGTCCAGCAGGGTACGTGCCCTCACCGCCGAGTTGGGTGATTGCCTTGCCCAGGCCGTGTGCGATGGCGTGAAGGTTGCCGCCGTCGCGAAGGCCGCCGGACAGCCTGCAGCAAGTATCCGGTCTGCCGCGCTGGCACGCGGCGAGCTGTACCCGTCCGGCCAAACCCGGAGCGGGCATCTTCACCTCATTGCGGGATTGGCTTCAGAGCTGGCGGCAGCAGAAGGCGCCCGGAACGACGCGGAAGAACAACGAACGCAGGTTCTGGCCCTGGCCAGGAAATCCCGGCTCCTTGACGACTACCAACTTGCCGGGGCAAGCGGGCTTAAGTCCGACGAAATCCGCAAAATGACCAGGGGCGTCGGCTTGCGTGTGGCCCAGCCGCAGTAATCGTCCCGCCTGATCCCCGGCCGGCGGGCCGGCGGGCCTTCCGCCCTCCCATCCCCGTCCCACGGCGAGCTTCCGTGTTGTCCAAGGTCTCCGGTCCTTCGACTCCAAGCCATAACAAATCGCTATGTAGGTACATAAAAGCCGACTTTGTGTGACCCATACCGCAAACGTTAACTTGATGTTTGAGGCCGGTCCGCAAAGCCGTAAACACGATTTGCGAGAGAGCTCACAGCAGGACCAACAGGACATTCCACTCAAGATCTCTTTCCGAGAGCCCAGGTTTAGCGGCAACCGGTGCTCACCCATCACCCACGGAGACGAAATGACAGAAACCACACTTCCCAGGAAGACCCCGGTCAAGGCCGCAATCGCGGCCTGGATCGGTACGACGTTGGAGTACTACGACTTCGCGGTGTACGGCACCTCGTCGGCGCTGGTTCTGAACGTGCTCTTCTTTTCACCCGAGCTGCCCCAGGGCCTCAGCGTACTGCTCGCCATGATCACCTTCGCGGTCGGCTACGCGGTGCGCCCCCTCGGCTCCCTCATCCTGGGGCCGCTGGGCGATCGTCGCGGCCGCAAGTTCGTCATGATGATCACACTGTTCGGCATCGGCGGCTGCACCTTCCTGATCGGGTGCCTCCCCACATACGCCCAAATCGGGCCTCTTGCTCCAGTCCTGCTCGTGCTGATCCGCGTCATCCAGGGACTGTGCCTTTCCGGCGAGCAGCCCAGTGCCATCACCATGAGCCTGGAGCATGCTTCCGAAGGCCGGCGCGGGTTCCTCGCGAGCTTCACCACCTTGGGTTCCTCCTCCGGCACGCTGCTTACCCTGCTGGTCTTCATCCCGATCGCCGCCATGCCCTCGGAGCAGTTGCTGAGCTGGGGTTGGCGGCTGCCGTTCTGGGCCTCCGCCCTCGTAGTCGTCGCTGCCTACCTGATCCGCCGCCACATCGAGGAGCCGCCGGAGTTCGTAAAGGCCCAGGCCGCCAAGGTGAACGTTGCTCCCCTCCGGCATCTTCTGCGCTTCCACTGGCGTGCGGTGCTGCGGATCGTGTTCTGCGCCCTCATCGCGGGCACGAGCTACATGATGCAGACCTTCTCGGTGGCATTCGGTACCGCCGGATACAAGCTGGATAAGCCGACCATGCTCCTGACGACTACCGTCTCGGCCGTGATCGCCCTCGGCATCACGCCCCTCGCAGGATTCCTTGTGGACAAGATCGGCCGCAAGACGATGTTCCTCATCGCAACGGGCGGCGTGGGCGTCACGATGGTCCCCTACCTGTGGTCAATCACGACCGGGAACTGGTCGCTGATCTTCCTGTTCGGCATCATCAACTACTCCCTCTTCTACTCAATGGTGAACGCGTCCTGGCCGTCATTCTTCGCGGAGATGTTCCCCGGCCGCCTGCGCGTCTCCGGACTCGCCCTTGGGACTCAGGTCGGCTTCGCCATCTCGGGCGTCATCGGCCCCGTTCTCTCGACAGCCCTCGCTGGCCCCGACCTGAAAGATTGGGTCGGACCGTCCATGGTCGCGCTCGGGTTCATGGTCCTGGCCGGAGCCTCAGCCCTGACCGCCAAGGAGACCAAAAAGTACACCCTCAAGGAGCTCGACGAGGTGCAGCAGAGCGAACGGGAAACGTCCGTCCTCACGGCCGCGGCCATGTCCCCAAGCTCAGCTGCCCGCGGCCTCGCCGGTTAGACCCAAAAGCTGGATGACGGGATATCTCCCTTGAGATGATCACGGACTCGCTGAACGTCCCACAACGTTGATTCAGTTGTGAACAAGTGAAGACCTCTTAGTGACGGCACCAACAGCCAACCACTAAGAGGTCTTCCTGTCGCCAGGGCCGCTCCGGCTGGCTGCAGCACGCCAACCAAAACTTCAACGGCCGCGGCCACCGGCCCGAAGCACGACGGGATCCGCAAGCTGACCAGGGGCATCGCTGCACCGTAACGGCCCGGGCACCTGAGTCCGGTCCGGAAGGCTCTGGCCAGATCTACCGGATAGTGCTGGGATAGTCCCGGAACACGGACTCGCTGGAGGCGATGGGCATGGCACGGTTGAACGGGCGTATTGCGTTGGTGACCGGTGCCACCGGTGGGATCGGGCGGGCAGTGGCTGCCGGCCTTGCCCGCGAAGGCGCAACTGTCGTGGTGGTGGGCCGGACCGTGGCGCGTGCCCAGGCGGCGATGGCCGATATCCGGACCCGCGTTCCGGGCGCGGAGCTTGAGCCGCTGGCCTGCGACCTGTCACTGCAGTCTTCCATCCGCTCTGCCGTGGACGGGTTCCGCTCCCGTCACGGCAGGCTGGATGTGCTGGTGAACGCGGCCGGCGTGTTCCGCAAGGAACGCCTTGAAACTGCCGAAGGGCTGGAGCTCACCTTCGCCACCAACGTGATGTCCTACTACCTGGTCACCGGGCTCCTGCTGGACGATCTCGGGAAGGGTGCGTCCGCCGCCCTGCCGTCGCGCGTCATCAACATCGCGTCCAAGTACGGCAATGTCCGGATCCCCTTCGATGACCTGCAGACGGCGAAGGGGAAATACAGCTTCCTCCGTTCCACGCCGCCCACCATGCTGGGCCGGGTCCTCCTGACCCAGGAATTCGCCGCCAGGCTGCGTGGAACAGGGGTGGTGGTCAACGCCGTCCATCCCGGACTGGTGAAGAACACGGGGCTGTTGCAGGACGTGGGCGGCCCGTTCCGGTGGATCACGAACACCCTGGGAAAGTCGGCAGAGAAGGCTGCCGACACGCCGCTCTGGCTGGCAACCTCACCCGAGACGGCGGTGCTGACCGGCAAGCTGTGGGCAGGCCGGAAAGAGCTTCCCACCCCCGGCATGGGTTCTGACCCGGAGGCGCGGCGGCGGCTGTGGGACGCCTGTGCCGGTCTGGCGGGGACTGACTTCCGGTGAGCGCCACCGTTCATGCCCGCCGCACGGGCCGCATGCCGGGGCGGCGCCGGATGCCGGGGCACGGGAATTTGTTGCCCGCGTCCGGCGTTGTCGATCTGTCCAGAACAATCTGGACATCAGCAGCTGGACAGGAGAACACACCACATGTCAGTTGACTACGACGCTCCACGGGTCACGCCCGAGGAAGAGCCGAACGTCGCCCTGGAGGAGCTGAAGTCCGATAAGTCCGGCCGCCGGGAGGCAGCTCCCGACATGGACGAAACGGACCTGGCGGACAGCTTCGAGCTGCCCGGCGCGGACCTCTCCAACGAGGAACTCCTCATTCAGGTGGTCCCGGTGCAGGCAGACGAATTCACCTGTATGTCCTGCTTCCTGGTCCACCACCGCAGCCAGTTGGCGCGCGAGAAGGATGGCAAGAAGTACTGCAAGGAATGTGAGGGCTAGCAGGGGCACGACGGCCAACTGCGTTCGGTTTCCAACCATTGGAATCTGCACTCGTGGCCGGAGCGATGGACAGCCATGATGTAGGTCACGCTCCGGCAAAGGCCGGCCGACTGGAAAGAAGGAAACCATGTCCCTCAGCGTTGAGGAAATGAACAAGCAACTCCCGGCGGCCAACGTGCTGCCCGGAGAGGCAGTCCCGTATTACATGGCGTCGGGCGAGGGCGCGCGCTACGAAATCAACGGCCAGTTAGTAACGGTCATCGCCCGCGCCGCCGATACGGGCGGCATCTTCAGCGCGGCCTACATCTCCGGCGGAATGGGGGCCGAATCCCCCTTTGTCAGCCACAGCATCGAACACAAGACCCTCTACGTCTTCGACGGGATCCTGCACGTCTGGCTGCCCGGCGAGAGCAGGATCCTCACCCCCGGAGACTCGGTGGTCATCCCGCCGAACACCCCGCACGCCTACCGGATGGCAAGCCACTACACCCGGTTCCTGAACTGGATGACGCCCGGCGGCGGCGAAAAGTACTACGAGCGGGTGGGAACGCCCATTGATTCGCACGTCCCGCCGGTGCGCGCCGGACACAAGGCCAGCCTGCAGGAGCAGGCCGAGGTGGGCGCCGAGTTCGGCATCACCTTCCCCGACTTCCAGCGCGTGGCGCCGTCGTTCAAGCACGACGCCGGCCTCCCGCCTGTGCAGAGCCCCTACTTCCTGAGTGCCGGGGAGGGTGAGCGACTGGTCAGCTACCAGACCATGTTCACCTACCTGTCCCGGCCGGCCAACACCGGTTCGAGCTACTTCGCCGTGCACACCAAGGGCGCCAAGTCCCCCTACATCCCGCTGCACTTCCACTCACAGCACACGGAAAACTTCCTGTGCACCGAGGGCCGGATGTGGCTGTACGCCAACGGCCGGGAAATGCTGCTGACCAAGGGGGACTTTGTGCACGCCCCCGCGGGAACCATCCACTCGTTCGCGTTTGATGCCCACAACACCCAGATGGTGGGGTTCCTGACGCCGTCCGTGTTCAACGGGTTCTTCGAGTACTTCAACCAGCCCACCGAGGACTACATGTACACCGAGGGCGGCGAACCCTACATGGACCTGGAAGGTTTCGGCCGCGCCCAGGCCGAAATGGACCTGACGGTGGTGGGGCCGCCGCCCCAGCGCCGCGCGGCACTGGACATCCCCTAACCGCTGCTCCCAAGGCCAGGGCCCGGACTTCCGAAAGGAAATCCGGGCCCTGGCTTTGTCATCAATCCATTGCTCCGTAGCGGCCGTTCCGGACACTCAAAACGGCAGTTACGGAGCAGCCGATGGGTATTGCCTGACAAGTTCGCGGCCGTAGTCGTTGCCGTTGGGGGTGCGGACCACGGTGTGCATGTGGAACGGGGCAGGTTCGTCGTTGCTGAGGAACACGCCGGTGTGGTGGTCCAGTTCCAGCACCACCACAGGGCTTTGCAGGCGGAAGTAGAAGGCCTCCTCCCCCTCCCAGCCGCCGATCCAGCTGAAGTACGATTCACCGTAGTGCTGCTGGATCTCCCGGCGCCGTGCGGCGCGGGGCCCGTCCGGCAGGTAGGCGATGAAGTCATCCACCACCGCGTCCAGCAGTTCACGGGCCTCCGTGGGCATATCCCGCACGGGGATGCCCTCACAGGGGATCACCCGGTTGTCCTGGAAGCACCCGCCAAGGTGCCGCTCGTCGCCCGGGTGGAGGCGGCCTTCGGGCATGGCCGCGTCCACCATCGACGCGTAGACGGTGGCGCCAGCCCGGAGCTGGGCGGGCAGCGCGCCCATCAGCTGCCGGGCCAGGGCGATGCGCTCCTTGAACACCTTCACGCCCCGGTGCGGGCCGGCGTCGATCATGTCCGGTTCGGCGCCCATGAACACCGGCGACACCACCAGCTGCGTCCCCGCCACCAGGCAGTTCAGCGCCGCGTGGTGGCCGAAGAGCTGCCACCCCCACGGTTCGGTCTCGGACGGTTCGCCGTAGAGGGCAAAGTTGTAGCTGAACTCGTTCATGAGCAGCGGCAGCTCCACCAGGTCGCCCAGGAACCCGTTGATGCGCATCAGGTTCCGCACCAGCTCAAACCCCTGCGGGCTCAGGCTTGCTTCCACCACGCCCAGGGCAGCGTCGCGGACCGGTGGTTCCAGCTCATCCAGGCGCAGCCCGGTATCGTGCTGCATGAATTCGGGGTTGGCCCAGCTTTGCCACTCGGGCGCATCCACGGCGTAGCTGAGCTTCCGCGCCTGGTCCGCAGTGACGGTGCCCAGCAGCTTGCGGGCCGCGGCCACCATCTCCGCGGCAGGCGCTTCCTCCCCGGGCCGGGCCGGTGCCAGCGGGTACAGGCCTTCCCGGCGCACGCCGTCGCTGGTGATGCCGGTGAAGGGCTGCGGGTAAAGCTTCTGCCAGCCTTCGATCATGGGCCCGGCGAACGGGTCGGTCTTGGCAGCTTCTGCGTACTCGCGGGCGTTCAGGCCCCGGATGTCCGCCACGCGCGGGTGGTCCGGGGGAAACAGGTAATCACGGAATGACGGCGTCGACACGGTTGCTCCTGGTGTTCTCAAGGGAAGTGGGCGACCATCCGGCCGCCACGGATAGGGCTGCGCCCGCGGCGGGGGCGGAATTTCCGCGCCAGGCCACGTGCTGGTCCGGGCGGACCAGCACGGCGTTGGCGCCCCACACGTGGGAAAGGGGCCTGCCGTCGTAGGAAGGTCCGACGACGGCGACGGTCACCGGAACGCCCGTCCGGGCGGCGGCCGCCAACACCGGCTGGGCGACTTCAGCCGCGGTCGCGCCTGCCGCGCCGGCGTCCACCAGCAACGTGAATCCGGTGCCCAGATGGCTGTACAGGGAGGTGCCGTCCGCCAGCCATGCGTGCGGCAGCAGGGCGCCCGGGCTGGCGGACGGTTCGTAGCGGATGGGGTCTTCGGCCGGGACTGGCAGGCCGTCGGGAACCACGAGGGCCGACTCCGCGTACGAGTAGCCCAGGACCAGGCCCAGGGAGTCGAACTCGCTCTGCTTCACGGCGAGCGCGTCGTGGGCAGCCCGGCGCGCAGCGTCACCACGGGTCCCGGCAAGCGCCAGGTGCGGGTCCGCAAAATGGTACGCCAGGGCCTTGCCGTTCTCCGCGGCGTCGCGGATGGTGCGGGCTGCCACGGGCCGGCGTTCTTCCCCGTAGCTGGGCAGGAGGCCGGGGCCTGCCCAGCCGTTGACGGCGGCGGCGAGCTTCCAGGCCAGGTTGGCGGCGTCGCCGATGCAGGTGTTGAAGCCGTGGCCGCCCCATGGCGGGTTGAGGTGGGCGGCGTCGCCCACCAGGAAGATGTTGCCGCGGCTGTACTCCGGGGCCAGCAGCATGCGGGCAGTCCAGGGGTCCGTGGCCACCACTTCGACGTCCACCTCAGTGCCTACCAGCGCCCGGACCATCGCGGCAGCATCGGCGGCGGTGACGGTCACGGCCGGATCCACGCCCTGGACAATCGCCCACCAGGTGTCGGTGCGGTCCATGGGCCCCACCATTCCCGAGGTCTCCGATCCCACCACCCAATACTGCACGGCAGGATCCAGCGAGACGGCGGAGGCCAGTGACCGTGACCGGAACAGGATGCTGATGTTGGACAGGGCTGCGGAGCCGCCCTCCAGGCGCATGCCCAGGCTGCGGCGCACCGCAGAGGATCCGCCGTCGGCGCCAATAACGTAGTTCGCGCGGATGGTGCGGCAGGTACCGGAAACATCGGCGATGACGACGGCGTACGGCGCCGTGGCTGCCACGCCTTCCGGATCAGCGGCATCTTCGGGAGCGGCGGCGTGGGAAAGTCCGGCGTGATGGCTGCCGCCTTCGTCTCCGCGGGCGCCCGGCCCCTGAACCTCCTGGACCTCCTGGACGGACCACCCGGTCACAAACGTGACCAGCGGGTTGTCCGCGACGGCGGCGCGGAGCACCTCTTCGAGGACCGGCTGCGGCACCTGCTGGCCGCACTCCGGCTGGGGCCCGTATGTGCCGGGAACCAGCTGGAAGGCGTGCCGGAACCGGCGGAGTTCATGTGCGGAAGGCCCGGTGAGCGCGGTGCAGAAGATGACGTCCTGGGCGTAGTCCACCGGCAGCGGCGAAGCCTTCCGGAGCGCGCCGGCAAGGCCCAGCCGGCGCAGGTGCGTCATGGTGCGGGCATTGGTGGTCTTGGCCCGGGGCCGGGTGGGGTCCACGGCGGTCCGGGGATCGATGACGGTGCTGGGGACCCCGCGGGATGCCAGGTCCAGGGCCAGGAACAGCCCGCTGGGGCCGCCGCCGGAAACCAGGACCCGCGCCTCCTCCGGGATGTCCGCGGGGCCGGCGTTCTGGAACGTGCTCATCAGGCACGGCTCCGGAGGGAGGGATCGCCTACGGGCGTGGTCAGGGTGCCGAGCTTCTCGATCTCCACCTCGACGGTGTCACCGGGCTGCAGCAGCCACTGCGGGGTGCGGGCGTACCCCACGCCTTCCGGTGTTCCGGTGGCAATGACGTCGCCCGGGTGCAGGGTGAACGTTTGGCTGATGAGCGCGATGATGGCCGGGACGGAGAAGATCATGTCGCGGGTGTTGCCGTTTTGGGCTTCGATTCCGTTCACGCGCGTGCGCACCTGCAGCCCGTCCCGCAAGTCGCCCACCTCGTCGCGGCTGACCAGTGGACCAAGGGGTCCGCTGAAGTCGCCGTTCTTGCCCAGGGTCCACTGCGACGTCAGTTTCTGGGCCCTGCGGGAGGTGATGTCGTTGAAGGTGGAGTAACCAAAGACGGCGCCGGCAGCTGTTACCTCATCCGCGGACTCGACGCGCCGGCCGATGTAGGCGGCCACTTCGCCCTCCCAGTCCAGTCCCGACTCGCCGGCCGGGACGGGAACCGGGACGTTGCCCACGGACAGGGACGCCGTCCAGCGGGCAAACAGGGTGGGGTACGGCGGCAGTTCCTGGTCCTTGAAGCTGCCTTCCGCCACGTGCGCCTTGTAGTTCAGGCCCACGCAGATGACCCGTGCGGACGCCGGGACGAGCGGCACTTCGGTGACGGTGCCGCGCTCCAGCCAGGCGCCGGCGTCGGACGCGTCATGCTCTGCCGCGTCGGCAACCAACGATGCCGCTTTGTCCTGCCAGCCTTCCGCGTCGGTCCAGAAGCCGGCGACGGGTGCCAGCGGGAGGACGCGGGAACCGGCGAGCGCTGCTGCCCAGGGTTCGCCGTGGTGCGTGATGCCAATGAACTGCATGGAGGTGCCTTTCGGGTGTGTTCCGGGCGCATGGCGCACCGAAGGAAGTGGGGAAATCAGTGCTGCTTTGCCTGCCGGCAAAGGAAATCAATGGTGGCGGCGGTTGCCTGCCCGGCCGCCGAGCTGCCGCCGTCCGGCAGCTGCCACATGTGGTCCGCGTCTTCCAGCAGGAGAAGTTCGACGGCGGCACCGGCACCTTCCAGCGCTGCGGCGAGGCTGGTGGACTGCTCCACGGGGACGAACCGGTCCGCCGTTCCGTGGATCAGGAGGAAGGGAGGCACGCCTGGATGCACATAGGTGAGGGGGCTGGCCGCCCTGGCCTTGTCCGGGGCATCGGCCGGCTGCGCTCCGATCAACAGCGCTTCACGGGAGCCGGGGTCATCGGCGCGGGCTATGGCATCCGTCCTGGCCTGTTCGCCCATGCGTTCCAGGTCCGTGGGCGGGTACCAGGCCACGACGGCGGCAACCTGGTCCCCGCCGTCGCGGTCCAGGGTGCCGGCGTCCAGGGTGCCGGCGTCCAGGGTGCCGGCGTCCAGGCTGCCGGCCGGTTGGGAGGATCCACCAGTCAGGCCCAAGAGCGCGGCCAGGTGGCCGCCTGCCGAATCGCCCCAGGCGTAGATCCGGCGCGGATCCACGCCATAGCGGGCAGCGTGGGCGCGGAGCCAGCGGACCGCCGCCCTGGCGTCCAGCAGCTGGGCAGGGAAGGTGGCAACGTCCGTCAGGCGGTAGTCGGCGGAGGCCACCACGAACCCGGCGTCCACCAGCTGTTCGATGGGGCTGAGGCCGAAACCGTCCACCCCGGGCCCCAGCGAGGAACGCTCACCCATCCGCCAGCCGCCCCCGTGGAAGTGGATCACGGCAGGGCGTCCGTCCTGGTACGGGCCCTCCCCGGGAGTACCGGGAAGGTAGAGGTCCAGCAGCAGCGGGACTGCGTTTTGGGGCCGGGCGAACTCGATCCCCCGTTGGATCCGCAGTACCGTCATCGTTGACTCCATGTATGCCGCGCCGTTTCTGTCCTGTGCCTTTGAGCGGGCCAATCCCGGGCTCCGCGTTCATGGACTCAACTCTGGGCCATGGACGGCTCCGGACGCGCCGCCGGTTTCACTGAATGAAACCCCTTCGGCTGCACCTTCCTTCTGTTCAAGCAGCGCCTTCTGTTCAAGGAGCGCCGTCCCAGGACTTGAACCTGACGCGGCGTCAGGTCCTACCGTTGGCGGTATGGAACATCTGGATGAACCGCGCTGGAGCATTGGCGAACTGGCCGCGGCCACGGGGGTCACTGTCAGGGCGCTGCACCACTACGACAGCATCGGGCTGCTCCAGGCAAGCGCCCGGACCGCGGCAGGCCACCGCCGCTACACAGGCCAGGACCTCAGGCGCCTCTACAGCATCCGGGCCCTGCGGAGCCTGGGGGTGCCGCTGGGCGGGATCGCCGCCGTGCTGGACCGGTCGGGTGGCAGTCCGGAGTCCATGCGGGATCTCCTGCAGCGACAACTGGACGCACTGGACGGGCAGGCTCTCCAGCTTGGGCAGCTCCAGCGGACCATCAGGGACCTGCTGGGCCGCATCAACCAGGGGGACGCCGCCCCTGCTTATTTCATGACCGTTTTGGAAAGGATGACGATGTTCGAGAACTACTTCACCGAGGACCAGCGCCGGGAGCTCGAGGAACAGCGCAAACGGCTGGGCCCGGAAGCCACTGAGGAATCCCGGACCGAATGGGCCGGGATGGTCAAGGAGGGCCTGCGCCAGGTGGACGCCGGTGTCCCTGCCAACAGCCCGGAGGCGAGGGAGCTGGTGCGCCGCTGGGATGAGCTGGGCTCCCGGTTCCACAGCAGCGAGGGCACCAAGGCGGCCGCCCGCGCCATGTGGAGCGACAACAGCGCCGAACTCAGCAAGGACCTGCCGTGGACGGTGCAGCAGATGCAGGCACTGGTGGCTCACCTGCAGGAAGCCCGTGAGGCGGGATAACCCGCTGACCAAGCCCCTCAGCTGACCAAGCCCCTCAGCTGACCAGGACCTGGGTGGCGGATTCCTTCAGCTTGCCGTTGGCCCACTTCATCTGGCGGATCGTTTGGGGATGGCACTTTTCGGCCAGGGCCAGCAGGTCCTTGTCCTTCATTCCCTGGGCAGCCTGGGCCAGCAGCTCCCAGTCGGCCGAGACCCCACACGCCATCAAGTACAGCTCCCGGAGGTCCCGCAGCAGCAGCATCCCGGTTTCCGGACGCCGGCCCACCATCTCACTGCCCTTCTCGCGGAGGGTCTCCATCAGCCCCGCTTCGCCGCGCGGCTCCGGGTCCAGGTCCTGGCCGTAGTTCCTGCCGATCTCCGCGATGTCCCGCACGTGCTGCTGGGACCAGCGCGCCAGGTCACGGGCCAGATGGTAGATCTCGTGGTCCACTTTGTGGCGCTCCGAGATGACCAGCAGGTGGTGTGCCAGGTCGTTCTCGGAGCGGTGCATTTCCTGAAGTACAAGCCCGAATTTCATCGTGCCCCTCCTGCCGTGCCGGTTTCTTCGTCAGCCAGGGCGGCGGCGGTCCCCTTGGTCCTGGCCTCTTCCGGGAAGTCGCCGACGGGAGCCGACGCCGTGGTGGTGGGCGCCAGGGACGGCCCGTCACCGCCGTAAACCCGGGTAATGCGCGCCGCCGCTGTCTTGAAGATGGGCTGCTTGGAGGCGGCGTCCCAGTCCGTGATGGTCAGCTCATTGGCCGCCCGGCCCGGGCCGTCCGGCCGGTGGCCGCCGTTGGTGTCCCAGTAGCCGTAGTGGAACGGCAGGAACAGCACCCCGTTCCGGATACCGCTGATCCGCACCCTGGCACGGACTGAACCGCGGGGTGTCTCCACCTCTGCAAGGTCGCCCTCGGCAATCCCGTACGCGCCGGCGTCGTCCGCTGACAGCTCCACCCAGACGTCCGGTGCGGCCGCCTGCAGCTCCGGTGCCCGGCCTGTCTTGGTGCGGGTGTGGAACTGGTAGAGCGTGCGGCCGGTGATGAGCTGGAGCGGGAAGTCCCGGCTGGGCAGCTCGTGCGGCGGCATGTACTCGGCGGCCTTGATGATGGCCTTGCCCTCCGGGTTGAGGGCCTTGTATTCGGACGGCTCCACGGGCGCCCCGGTGATCAGGTCGCGGCCGTACGTTTCGCAGTACTCCGGGTGGGCCCAGAACTTCCCGTCGGCGTAAATGCGTTCCGTGCCGTCCGGGTTTTCCTCGTTGCACGGCCACTGGATGCCGGAGCCGCCGCGCAGCTTGTCATAGGTGATGCCGGTGTAGTCGCAGGGGCGGCCGCGGGTGCATTCCTTCCACGCTTCGAAGGCGGACTCTGGATCGTGCCACTTGATCAGCGGCTGCCCGTCCTTGTCCTGCAGGCCCATCCGGTGGGCGTAGTCGATGAAGATTTCCAGGTCGGGCCGGGCCTCACCGGGTGGGTCCACGGCCTTCTCCGACAGATGGACGGTACGGTCCACGTTGGTGAAGGTGCCCGTCTTTTCGCCCCAGGTCGCAGCTGGAAGCACGACGTCGGCCAGCTGGGCGGTCTCGGACAGGAAGATGTCCTGCACCACCAGGAACAGGCGGTCCCGTTCCAGGATGCTGCGGATCCGCTTCAGTTCGGGCAGCGAAACGGCGGGGTTGGTGCCGCTGACCCACAGCATCCGGATGGAGCCGTCCTCCGCGTACCGCATCATCTGCATGACGTGCGTTGGCGGTGAGTAGTGCGGGATGGACATGGGGTCGATGTTCCACACCCTGGCGAGGTCCTGGATGTGGGCGTCGTTGGACCAGTTGCGGAAGGCGGCCAGGTCGCCGTCGGCCCCGCATTCGCGGGTGTTCTCCGCGGTGGGCTGGCCGTTCATCTGCAGGATGCCGCAGCCTGGCTTGCCCAGCATGCCGCGGATGATGTTGATGTTGTTGACCTGGACAGCGGCGGCGGTGGCCTGGTTGGACTGGTAGAAACCCTGAAGCACCGTGGACAGCAGCCGCTCGGCGTGGCCGATGATACGGGCGGCTTCGGAGATCTGCTCCGCCGGGACGCCGCAGATCTCCGCCACCAGTGCGGGCGGGTAGTTCCTGACCTCTTTTTCGAGCTCCGGGAACCCCACCGTGTGGGCCTTGATGTACTCGTGGTCCACCCAGCCGTTGGCGATGATGTCGTGCAGGATCCCATTCATCAGGGCCACGTTGGTGCCCGGCCGTGGCGCCAGATGCAGGGTGGCCGCCTTGGCCACGGGGGTGAGGCGGGGATCCACGCAGATGATCTTGGGCGGGTTGGGTCCGGCCAGGCGGTCCAGCATCCTGGTCCAGAGGACGGTCTGGGTTTCCGCCACGTTGTGCCCGTAGAGGGCGATCACGTCCGCGTGGTCCACGTCCGTGTAGGAGCCGGGCTGGCCGTCGCAGCCGAATGATTCCTTCAGCGCCTCTCCGGCAGTGGCAGTGCACAGGCGGGTGTTTCCGTCCACGTGATTGGTGCCGATGCCGCCGTGCGCCAGGGTCCCCAAGGTGTAGTACTCCTCGGAAAAGAGCTGGCCCGTGGTGTAAAAGCCAATGGCGCTGGGGCCCTGTTCGGCCAGCAGCGCCTTGGAACGGTCCACCACGCGCTGCATGGCCGTGTCCCAGTCGGTTTCCACCAGCTTTCCGCCCTCGCGGATCAGGGGCGTGGTTAGCCGGTCGGCTGACGCGTTCGCCTGCCAGCCGTACAGGTCCTTCGGTCCCAACCGGCCGTGGTTGACGCGGTCCACAGCCCGGCCGCGCACCCCGACAATGCGGTTGTCCTTGACCGCGATGTCCATGGCGTCGCCGTTGGAGTGCAGGAGGGACGCCGTCTGGACCCACCTGTCCACGTCCTCCGGGGCCACCCCTTCGGCCAGGTGGGTGTCCACCCTGACCGGCCACTCACCGCCACTGCCGTACGGTGTCCTTGTCCCCCATGGTTCAGCTATTCGGTCAATCCGAGCCATCTGTCCATCTCCTGTCCGGAACCGGCAGGCAACATCGGGAACGACGTTGTCCCTACCCGATCCTGTACCCACGAAGTACGGATGGAAACAGGCCGGCTTCCAGGCCGTGGAGCGTGACGGCGCTGGTCAGGCCTGCTTTTCCTGCAGCGGGCGCCGGGCGAGCCAGGCAGCCACGATGGCGCCGGAAATGTTGTGCCACAGGGAGAAGACGGCGGACGGGAGCGCCGCCAGCGGGCTGAAGTGGGCGGTGGCCAGGGTCGCCGCCAGGCCGGAGTTCTGCATGCCCACCTCGAAGGCGAGGGCTCGGCGCGCCTTGTCGTCCAGGCGTCCGATTTTGCCGGCGAGGTAGCCCAGGCCCAGGCCAAAGCCGTTGTGCAGCACCACGGCAAGGAACACAATGGCGCCGGCCCCGATGATCTTGCCGGCGCTGCCGGCCACCACGATGGCCACGATCAGGGAGATCACGACGGCGGACGCCCACGGCAGTGCGGGCAGCACCTTTGCGACGAGCTTCTTGAGGAAGAGCCGGGCGAGCAGGCCTGCCACCACCGGCAGCAGCACGGTCTTGACGATGTCCAGGACCATGCCGGCGGCGTCGATCTGAAGGTAGGAACCGGCCAGGAACAGGACCAGCAGCGGGGTGACGATCGGGGCGATCAGGGTGGAGACGGATGCCACCGCCACCGAGAGGGCAACGTCGCCCTTGGCCAGGAACGCCATCACGTTGGAGGCCGTACCGGAGGGTGCGCATCCCACCAGGATGACGCCGACGGCCAGCTCGGGCTCGAGGTTGAGGGCGCCGGCGATCAGCCAGCCGGCCCCGGGCATGATGATGTAGTGGGCAACGATGCCCAGTGCCACCGCCCACGGACGCTTGGCCACGGCGGCGAAGTCCGGCGGAGTCAGGGTCAGGCCCATGCAGAACATGATGATGCCCAGCAGGTAGGGCACGCTGGGCGCCATGGGTTTGAAGACCCCGGGGAGCAGGAAGCCGATGACACCTGCGGCCACCACCAGGATGGGGAACATCGTCACCGCGATGCGGGCGATCTTGCTCTCCGCTTGCAGCGCAGGGTTGACGGGTGTCCCGTCCGGGGAATTATGGGATTTAGTTGCCTCAAGCATCCAACCATGCTGTCACCGGCTGGTATGGTTCCGCCAATTGATGACCGTGAACGGTAACAACGGCGGAACCATACGGGCCAGCGGGCACCTGCCCCGTTTTGGTGCTCAGAGCTGCTTGCGGAGCTCCATCTTGCGGATCTTGCCGCTGGCCGTGCGGGGCATGTCCGCCACCACCACCAGCGACTTGGGAATCTTGTACCGGGCCAGCCGGCCGTCCAGGAAGCTGCGCAGCTGCTCCTCCGTCAGCGATTCGCCCTCCCGCAGGGTCACGATGGCCTGGGGAACCTCGCCCCATTTGTCATCGCTAACCCCGATGACCGCCACGCTGCTGACAGCCCTGTGCTCCGCGATCACGGCTTCCACCTCGGCCGGGTAGATGTTTTCCCCGCCGGAGATGATCATGTCCTTGAGCCGGTCCGAGACGAACAGGAAGCCTTCCTGGTCCCGGTAGCCCATGTCCCCGGAGCGGAACCAGGCCCCGTCCGCGTAGCTGGCGGCGGTGGCCTCCGGCCGGTTCCAGTACTCCTTGATCACATTGGGGCCGGAGATCTGGATCTCCCCCACCCCGCCCGGGTCCACTGCACCGCCCATCGGGTCGGCGATCCGGACGT
The DNA here is from genome assembly GCF_059492155.1 of Pseudarthrobacter sp. Pseusp20. NCBI lineage: Bacteria > Bacillati > Actinomycetota > Actinomycetes > Micrococcales > Micrococcaceae > Pseudarthrobacter > Pseudarthrobacter sp. Pseusp20. The sequence goes on along the minus strand of NZ_CP168521.1, from coordinate 584,145 downwards.
CCGTGAAGAAGTGCGGCAGGCCTGCCGAGCCCGCTTTGTCCCGGGACCTGTCGACTGGAAGCATGGTGGCGCCCGGCGCTGTTTCGGTCATGCCGTAGCAGCTGGTGAAGCCGATGCCGCGGTCCTCGTACGCATCCAGGACGCGGCGGGGGATGGCGGAGCCGCCGCAGGTGAGCTTGTCCAGGGAGCTGACGTCCGCCGCGGCCCATCCCGGATGCTCGCAGAGGAGCTGGAACGTGGTGGGCACGCCGTTAAGGGTGGTCACCTTGTGCTCCTGGATGAGTTCCAGGACCCTGGCGGGATCGAACTTCGCCTCAAGCACCACGGTGGCACCCTTCAGCAGCATCGGCAGCAGGCCCATGTCCAGCGACGCCACATGGAACAGCGGCGAGATCATCAGCGCCACATCGTTTCGGTTCAGGTCCATGTCCACGATGGTGTTGATGCAGTTCCACGTGATGTTCCCGTGGGTCAGCAGGGCACCCTTGGGCTTGCCCGTGGTGCCGGAGGTGTAGAGGATCATCGCCGCGTCATCGTGCCCCACCGGCACGTCGGCGGGATCCGGTGCCGCAGCCTGCAGCGCCTCCTCGTAGGGTGCCACCTCACAGGGAACGACGGCGGCGGGTGAGGTGCCGGCGGAAGGTTCCGTCCCGCCGTCGGCCGCTACAACCAGCCGGTGGGTGACGCCCGTACCTTCCAGGGCAGCAGCGGCAGACGCCTCCAGGGCGCCGGCGTTGACCAGGAGCCGGGCCCCGGAATCCTGCAGCTGGAACTGCAGTTCCGGCGGAGCCAGCCGGGTGTTGAGCGGCACGAAGATGGCACCGAGCAGACCGCAGGCAAAGAACGTTTCCACGAAGGAAGGGTGGTTCTCACCCAGGTAGGCCACCCGGTCGCCCTTTGCCACTCCCCTGTCCCGGAGCGCGCTGGCCAGGCGGTCGGTCCTGTCGGCCAACTCTTCATAGCTCAGCGTGCGGGCTCCGGACAGGATGGCTGCCTTCGCGCCTGACTTCCGGCGGCGGCGGTGCAGCCAGGATCCAACTCCGTTGTTGTCCATGGTTCTCCTAACGGACCGTGGTGAGGTCGTTGTTCTTAGACTCGCGCGTCAGGGCGATGAAGACAATCGAGACGAGGGCCATGACGGACAGGAACACCACCACGGGAACGATGCTCTGGCCGGAGTCCTTGTAGAGCCCGGCCAGGATGCCGGGGGTGAAACCCGCCCCGATCAGGGTGGCCAGCTGGTAGCCGACCGCGGCGCCGGTGTAGCGGGACGTGGTGCCGAACTGTTCGGAGACGAAGGCTGCCAGCGGCCCGTACAGGGATGAGTGCAGGACCAGTGCCACGGTAAAGGCCACGAAGACAAGCCCGACGTTGCCGGAGCCCAGCATGCCGAACATGGGGAAAAGGTAGGCGATGAACAGGGCCAGTCCGGCAATCATCACGGGCCTGCGGCCAAAACGGTCGGACAGGCGGCCGCCCAGGAGGACGAAGATGATGGAGATGGCCGAGGCTCCGGCGAAGGCGTAAAGCACGCCCTGCTGCGGCGCCCCCTTGGACACGGCATACGTCACTGAGAACGTGGGCAGTACCACCTGCAGGCCGAACCCGGCGGCGCCGGCAAACATGATCATGATCAGGGCCTTGGGGCGGCGCAGCACCTCAAGCAGCGGGATCTTGCGCTTGGTGGTTGCCTGGGCCTCTTCCTTGGCCACGGCCTCGGCGAAGATGGGGCTCTCCGAGACCCGCAGGCGGACGAACATGCCCACGATCAGCAGCAGGAAGGACAGCAGGAACGGCACCCGCCACCCCCAGGCCAGGAACGCGTCCTGCGGCAATGCCGAGAAGATGCCCATCACCACGGTGCCCAGCACGGCGCCGGTGGGGGCGCCGGCGTTGACGAAGGAGGCGGCGAAACCGCGCCGCCTGGGGTCGGCGTGCTCCAGGGCCATGAGCGCGGCACCGCCCCATTCACCGCCGACGGCGATGCCCTGGCAGACGCGCAGGAGCACCAGGATCACGGCGCCCCACGGCCCGATGACGCCGGCGCCGGGAATCAGGCCGATGAGGGTGGAGGCGATGCCCATCATGGCCATGGAGATGATCAGCATTCCCTTGCGGCCCACCTTGTCACCGAAGTGGCCGAAGATGATGCCGCCCAGCGGCCTGGCCACGTACCCGGCGGCGAAGGTGGCGTAGGCCGCCACCACGCCCACCCATTCGTCCGTGCCGGCGAAGAAGACCTTGGGGAAGGCCACCGCTGCGGCCGTGGCGTACAGCAGGAAGTCGTAGAACTCGATGGTGCTGCCCAGATAGCTGGACAGGATGACCGTGCGCGCTTCCTTGCGCTTGGCGGCCGTGCCCGCGGGTGCGAGCGTGGTGTGTCCGGACATGGCTGTTCCTAGGGTTTGGGGAATGGGGTACGGAGGGAAGGGGATTTTGGGGTTGCCTGAAGAGGCGGCGCCGTGTGGTGCCGCCGGCGTGGTGAAGGGGTTACTGCCGGTAGTGCGGCCTACTTGTAGAAGCGGGCGAGGAATTCGGCGACGACGGCGGGGCGTTCCTGGCCTTCGATTTCGATGGTGGCGTTGACCTTGATCTGGGCACCGCCCTTGACCTCGGTGACCTCGGCGATGGTGGCCTGCATGCGGACCTTGGAGCCGACCGTCACCGGGGAGGTGAAGCGGACTTTGTCCAGGCCGTAGTTGACCTTGGTGGTGACGCCGTCCACGTCGAACAGCTCGCCCCAGAACGGGATGATCAGCGACAGCGTCAGGAAGCCATGGGCGATCGGGGCGCCGAACGGGCCGTCCTTGGCGCGTTCGGGATCGGTGTGGATCCACTGCTGATCGTCGGTGGCGTCGGCGAAGAGGTTGATTTGTTCCTGGGTGATCTGGCGGTAGTCGGTGGTGCCAAGGTCCTTGCCGGACAGGGTGAGCAGGGTGTCGAAATCGACGACGAGATTGGGCATCGTTGCCTCCTGGCAGTTGTTTCTTCGAGTGTGGAAGTTAGGTTCAGCGGGTGGGTGGTTCAGCGGGTGAAGGCGCTTTCGCCCGTGAGGGCGCGTCCGATGATGAGGGCGTTGATCTCGTGGGTGCCCTCGTAGGAGTAGACGGCTTCGGCGTCGGCGTGGAAGCGGGCCACATCCGTGGCCAGCGTGATGCCGTTGCCGCCCACCACCTCGCGGGCAAGGGCTACGGTGTCACGCATGAAAAGGGACGTCTGCATCTTTGCCAAAGCAGAGTCCTGGTCACGGTAGATGCCTTTGGCCTGCTGCTCGGTAAGCCGGACCACCAGGGACAGGGCGGCGGTGACGTTCCCCAGCATGCGGGCCAGTTTTTCCTGGACCAGCTGGAAGGAACCAAGGGTGCGTCCGAACTGCCGGCGTTCGTTGACGTAGGCCAGCGCGGCCTCGAACGCGCCGGCGGCGATGCCGGTGGCGATCCAGGCCACATCCGAGCGCATGGCCCGGAGCATTGCCGCGACGTCCCTGAAGGAGTTCACGTTCTGCAGGCGCATCGACTCAGGGACGCGGACACCGGTGAGGGTGATGTGGGCGTTCTGCATCATCCTGAGCGACGTCTTTCCGTGGATCTTTTCCAGCGTGATTCCGTCCGCGGCGCGGTCCACGAGGAAGGCCTCGATCTGCCCGTCCGCGGCGTCCCGGGCGAACACGGCCAGGACGTCCGCGGTGGCTGCGCCCCCGATCCAGCGCTTGGCGCCGTCAAGGACCCAGCTGCCGTCAGCCTGCCGCCGGGCGGTGGTGGACAGTCCGCCGGCGATGTCCGAACCGGACCCGGGTTCGGTCAGCGAGAAGACGCCCTTGAGCGAGAAGTCGATGACCCTGGGCATCCATTCGGCCTGCTGTTCCGCCGAGGCACCCACGCGGATGGCCGTCCGGAACAGGCCGGCCTGGGCGGTGTACCAGGTGGCCAGGGACGCGTCGGTGCGGGCAAGTTCAAAGATCCGGAAGCCCTGGTAGATGCCCCGTGCGGGTCCGTCCGCCGTGAGCCCGGCCGGTTCCATCAGGTCCAGGTCGATCAGCGGCCGCGCCAGCTGTTCGGGAAACTCGCCGCGTTCCCAGTACTCGGCCAGGAGCGGCCTGGCTTCCGCGTCCAGGAATGACCGCAGCCGGGACAGGACCTGGCGCTCCTCGAGCGTGAGCAGGGACTCGGCGTCGTACCAATCCGCTGCTTCGTAAAGCCGGGCACCCAGGGCGGCATCCGCCGTCGTCAGCGTGCCCATGTCAGCCGCCCAGCCCGAGCAGGCGGACCGCGTTGTCCTTGAGGATCTTGGGCCGGACCTCGTCCTTCAGCGGGAGGTCGGCGAACGCTCCCAGCCATTTCTGCGGGGTGATCAGCGGGAAGTCGGTGCCAAACAGCACCTTGTCCTGAAGGTAGGAGTTGGAGGCCTTGACCAGCGACTCCGGGAAGTACTTGGGCGACCAGCCGGAGAGGTCGATGAAGACGTTGGCCTTGTGCGTGGCGATGGAGTTTGCCTCGTCCTGCCACGGCACCGACGGGTGGGCCATGATGATCTGCAGGCCCGGGAAATCGGCGGCCACGGCGTCCAGCAGCAACGGGTTGGAGTAAGCGAGCTTGATGCCATACCCGCCGGGCAGGCCCGCTCCCATGCCGTTTTGGCCGGTATGGAAGATGGCGGGCAGGCCCAGTTCCTGGAGCGTCCCCCACAGGGGGTAGAAGCGCTCGTTCGAGGGGTCGAAGCCCTGGAGGGACGGATGGAACTTGAAGCCGCGGGCACCGAGCTCCACCGCCTGGTGCTTGGCCCCGGCGATGGCGTCCTCACCCGTGCGCGGGTCGACACTGCCGAACGGAATCAGTACGTCGTTGTTCCGGGCGGCGCCGGCGATGAGTTCGGGGATGCTGTTGGGCTCATGCTTGAGCTGGGTGCGGGCGTCCACGGTGAAGACGACGGCGGCCATGTTCAGTCCGCGGTAGACCTCGGCGATGCGGTCCAGGGACGGGGTGCGGTCTTCAGCCTTGAAGTACTTGGCCGATGCTTCGGTCAATGCCTCAGGCAGCGACCCGTGCCCGCAGCTGTCCACCTCGAGGTGTACGTGCATGTCGATCGCCTCGAGTTTGGCGGGGTCGACGCCCAGTTCGTAACGGTCTGCCATGATCAGCGCGCCTGGACCGGTTCGGGCTGCAGTTCTGCAGGCAGCGGCAGGAATTCCTCGCCGTAGCCCTGCAGCGTGTCCCGGTTGAACAGCTGGCCGGCGTTGTCCAGCAGGGCCTCATAGGTCCAGCCGCCGTCGCGGTATTCCGTGGTGGCCGCTTCCGGGTGGGTCCAGACCTGCAGACGGTCACCGCCGGCGCCGATGGCCTGGCCGGTGATGTTGGCTGCCTCGTCGGAGGCGAGGAAGGCAACCAGTCCGGAGACGTCGTCGGCCGTTCCAAAGCCGAGGTCATGGCGGAAGAATGACGGCATGGCCTCGCCACGCTCGTCCGCCTCCACTGCCTTCTGGAAGTACGGCACGGTCTTGGTCATGGCGGTGGCGGCCACCGGAATGACGCTGTTGACCGTCACGCCCGCCTTCTTCATTTCCAGCGCCCAGGTGCGGACCATGCCCACGATCCCGGCCTTCGCCGCAGCATAGTTGGTCTGGCCGAAGTTGCCGCGCTGGCCCGTGGGGGAACCGATGGTGATGATGCGGCCCTGCACGTTGTTTTCCTTGAAGTAGCCAAACGCCTCCCGGACGCAGGTGAAGGTGCCCTTGAGGTGCACGTTGATGACCAGGTCGAAGTCCTCGTCAGTCATCTTCAGCAGGGACTTGTCCCGCAGGATCCCGGCGTTGGTGACCAGGATGTCCAGCCGCCCGAACGCGTCGACGGCGCCGGCCACCAGGGCCTTGGCCGCGTCCGTGGTTCCCACCGGAACCACCACAGCGGTGGCCCGGCCTCCGTCGGCCTCGATCCGGGCCACAGCCTGCGCGGCGGTTTCAGCGTTGACGTCATTGATAACGACGGCGGCACCCTGGCGGGCCAGTTCCCTTGCGTAGGCGAGGCCGAGGCCCTGCCCGCTCCCGGTGACGATTGCAACTTTGCCGTTCAAGCTCATGGCCTGCTCCTTCGCATGCGCCGGCCGAAGCCGTTGGGGTGGTCCCACTGCGGTGTGAGATCCTTGTTGGATTCAATGAAATTACGGATCATTGAAAAAGTCAACGATTGTTTTTTACCAGTACCGGAGTTGTGATGGCCACCTTGGGCACAGACGTTCAGACCCCGCGCCTTGCGGCAGCCAGGATCGGCAGTGACGTGGGACTGCTGCTGGCGAAGCTGCATGCCGCAGGCTCGGTCCTGAACAACAAGGCACTGGCCGACTTCGGCCTGCGGGAGCGCTCCTTCTCGGTCCTGACACTGGCGTGCAGCGGGCTGGAGCCGACGCAGCGGGAGCTTGCCGACTTCCTCAGCCTGGACCCGAGCCAGGTGGTCACGCTGGTAGACGACCTGGAACGCCGCGGACTGGTGGAGCGGGCGCAGGGGAAGCAAGACCGGCGCGCCAAGATCATCGTCTCCACTGCCGAGGGGCGGAAGATGCACGCGAAGGCCCGCACCGCCATGGACGCGGCCGAGCTGAACCAGCTGGCCGGGCTTTCCGACGGGGAGTCGCAGGAATTGAAGCGGCTGCTGCGCAAGGCGCTGTGGGGCGCGGAGGCCTAAGTCGTAGTGCCCCTCCCGGCCCGGTTCCGCAATGCCCGGCCGGGACAGTGCCTAGCGGACGATGAAGACCGCGATCCGCACCGAATCCGGGTAGCGCTCACCAGTGCCCACGGCGATCACGTGATTGAGCCATGCCCACTCTTCGGAGGCCGTGGAGAACCGCAGGGAGCAACGGAAGTAGATGGCACCCGGGTCCACCTCCTCGCCGCGGTTCAGGCGTGCAATGTCCGCCGCTGAGCCGTGGCGGAGCGCGTTGTTGTGCACGTGGATCAATGCCCCGTCATCGGCTTGGATAATGTAGCGGGCATCGAGTTCGGTCAGTTCCGGGCTGTGGAGGACCTGGAAATCGGCACCGCCTGGCAGCACCGTGCCGTTAAGTGCGGGGCCAACCATCGTTCCGCCCGTGATTGGCACGATCCTCCGGTGGCCCGTGGGGGCAGGGCCACCATCTACAGGTGGATCCACCGCCACGTTGAGCTCGGTAAGGAATTCAAGGGGCGGCGGTGGCGGGGCCGTCACAGCACCCCCACCGTCAGGCGGCTGGGGTGGGAGGCGCCCACATGGATGCGCTGGTTGGCGGTTACGGCAACTCCCGATTCGTAGGCCAGTTTGCCGGTGTTGAGGTTGCGGTCCCAGCGCGGGTGGCAGCTCGACGTGACCTGGACGCGCAGGCGCTCCCCCGGGGCGAGAGTCAGAGCCGTCTCCCAAAGGCTGATGGTGTACTCGTAGACCTGGCCTGGCTCGATGGGAGACGGCGGATGCCCTTCCTCGAAGAGCCCGGTACCGGCGTACGCGTCGCGCCAGGACGCCCGGACGATCCCGTCGGCAATCCCCAGGGAAACCCCGTCCGCTGACACCCTGCAAAGCCGGACCACCCAGTCCGTGTCCACGGCACTGGAAGATGCAAACAAGGTGGCGGTGACGGCACCGAAGATGGTGGTGGTTTCGGTGAAGGGCTCCGTGGTGAAGACGGCGACGTCGGTGCGCGCCTCGACGGCGTCCTGCCGCGCCGGACCCGCGGGAAAGGCGCCGGCGAGCATGGTGGCCCCGCCCGTAGTGGGCACGGGATCCAGGGGGTCGTAGGCGTACTCAACGTTTCCGTCCACACCCGCCTGGTCCAGCAGGTCCCCCTCGGCGGAAAGGAACCACGACCTCTGCCCGGCGGGAACCGGCAGTTCATCAAAGCCGCGCCAGCGGTTCTCGCCCAGGAAATACAGCAGCACCTTGGGGACCGCGGCGATGGCCGCTCCGTCCTCCTTGAGGACGGCGTCGAACCAGGCCGTGTGGAGGGACGACAGATCTCCGCGGCCATCGACGATGCCGGAGGACGCGGCTGCGCCGAAGTGGATGTCCGGGTACCCGCCCGTGAGGTTGGTGTGTGTCCAGGGGCCAAGGATGAGGCGGGGTTCAATGCCGGGGAAGGTCTTGCTGAGGACCGCCTGGCGGCGGTACTGGTCCAGCGTGTTCGGGGCGAAGATATCGAACCAGCCGCCGATGTGCAGCGTTGGCAGCGGCACCGCCGCATCGGAAGCGGCATCCCACAACCGGCAGAAATCACTCCCCGGCCCCTCCCCCGCGGACGGGGTGACCACGTTGCGAAGGAAGGTGCCCAGCCTGGGTTCCAGGTCCCGCAGCGGGAGGACTCCGTAGCAGGAACCATCGGCAAATCCAGTGTCCAGGGCAAGCCATTCCTGGAGCTCCTTCGCGCGCCGCTCGGGATCGTCAGCATGTTCCCGCATCAGTTCATTCAGGGAAATCGAGGCGTGCCCCCAGGCCAGGCGGCTGCCCAGCTCATGGGCACCGCCCCTGTACAGCGCACCGTTGTTGGCGTTGCCGCCCGCCGAGACCCCCGGCGCCAGGGCCTTGAGCGCTGCCGGGGACTGCCGGGCGGCACGCCACTGGGTTTCCGCGAAGTAGGACCGGCCCCACATGCCCACCCTGCCGTTGGACCACGGAAGGCGCGCGGCCCACTCCACTGTTGTGGCGCCGTCGGACGCTTCATTGACCGAAGGCTCAAACCTGCCGTCCGAGCCGAACCTGCCGCGGCAGTCCTGCATCACCACCACGTACCCGGCCGCCGCAACGGTCAGCGGATTGAAGTACGCCGAGTTGACCGCCAGGTCCCGCCCGTAGGGCGTGCGCGTGAGCAGCACCGGGAAGGTTTCATCCGGCGCGTCCGGCCGGTAGACGGTGGACCGGAGGATGGTTCCGTCGGTCATGGTTGCTTCAACATCGCCGTCGACGACGACAAGGTAGCGCACGTGGGTGCCTTTCGTTTGGGTGGGGGTGCTAGGCCGCGGAGGCGGGTTGCTTGCCGAGGTCTTCGGTCCGGGTCCGGTAGGTCTCCTTGACCCACACGGCGGTCACGACGGCGGAGACGAGGCAGCAGGCGGCCGTGAAAAAGGCAACGGGCAGCCACCCGTCAGGGCCGGGCTGGACGATGGCGGCGGCAATGGCGGGAGCAAAGCCGGTGACGACGAGCCCCAGCTGGGAGGCAGTGGCAGCTCCGGTGTAGCGGATCCTGGTTTCGAACATTTCCGCGGTCATGGATGGGCCAAGCGGGTTGACCATGCCGTAGCCGACGGTCATGAAGAGGATGGCCGTGGCAAAGATCAGCGGGATGGAGCCGGCGCTGATCGACCAGAAGAACGCGAACACCGACGCCGCGCAGACGATGTTGCCGGTGATGAACACCGGTTTACGTCCGATCCGGTCGGCCAGGATGCCTGCGTACGGCTGGACGACGATGCCCAGGGCCGCGGTGACGATAGTGACGGTGAGCATGACGGCCGCGGGGACTCCGAGCTTGCCGGCGTAGGCAAGACCGAAGGCCGCGAACACCGAGGAAACGACGCTCCAGAGACCGAACAGGATCACCTTGAGGATGGTGGCCCAATGGTCGCGCAGGACCACCTTGATGGGCAGTTCCTGGGCGCCCGCAGATTCCTTGGCGGCCTCGAACACTTCCGATTCCGGGAGGCGGAGCCTGATGTACAGGCCCACCACGACAACCAGGATGCTGGCAAGGAACGGCAGGCGCCATCCCCATGCGAGCAAATCGTCCTGCGGCAGCAGCGATACCGCAAGGAACGCGAGCGACGCCAGCATGATGCCGGCCACCGCTCCCGTGTTGACCCAGCTGGCGTAGAAGGCCCTCCTGTGGGTAGGGGCGTGTTCCATGGTCATGGTCACGGCACCCACGGACTCGCCGGCGGCCGAAGCCCCCTGCAGTGCGCGCAGGAGTACCAGCAGGATCGGGGCGGCGGCGCCGATCACCGACACGGGCGGAAGGCAGCCGATCAGGAACGTGGCGACTCCCATGAGGACCAGGGTCAGGACCAGCATCTGGCGGCGGCCTATGCGGTCACCAAAGTGGCCAATCACGCCGGCGGCCAGGGGCCGCACCACGTAGCCGATGCCGATCGTGGCCATGGAAAGGACCATGCCCAGGGATGGGTCGATGCCGGGAAAGAAGATTTTGTTGAATATCAACGCCGAAGCAGAGCCGTAGATGAAGAAGTCGTAGTACTCGAGGGTGCTGCCAATGAAGCTTGCGGCAGCGGCACGGCGGGCGTTGGCGTTGCCCTTGGAAGCTGTGGCGGGGACGGAAACGGTGTCCGGTGACAACGGCGTCAGCGGACCGGGACCTGCGGTCATTGCGGATCTCCTGGAAAGTTTTGAAGCAGGGCCTGACTCGCTCCTGCGGCGGGAAAAGCTACCGGCGCGGGGTGTGGGCCGGATCACTTGGATAGATATTATGCGCTTATCGCAACGGCCGTCAAGAAAACTGCAAGGTTCAATTTGCCGTTCCCTCTCCTCCTGAGAAGATGGACCGTGACCAGCAACCTCCACGTCCACTCCGGCGACCCCGCCGCACACCGCGTTGCCGCCGAGCAGGTCAATTTCCCGCGGCCGTTGAAGGGATCCGCTTCCCAGCACCTGGTGGTGACGATGATGGCGGACTATTGGCGGGAGTACACCGGATGGCTGCCCTCACGACTGATCGTGGCCCTGGCGGGAGCACTGGGCGTCAGCGCGTCGGCCGCCTCTACGGCGCTGAGCCGCCTGGCCGGACGCGGGGTGCTGGAACAGTCGAGCGCGGGACGAACGTCCCGTTACCGCTTCACGCCGGAAGCCCAGGCCCGCCTCGACGTGGGTGTGGGCCAGGTCAGTGGTTTCGGTTCCGAGGACCGCCGGTGGGACAGAATGTGGACTGTCATGGCCTTCACCGTTCCCGAGAGTTCCAGGGAGGTGCGTGACCTGCTCCGCAGCCGGCTCAAGTGGCTTGGTTTCGCTCCGCTGTACGGCGCGGTCTGGGTTTCCGCGTGGGACACGGTGCAGGATCTGGAGGACTCCTGCCGGCATCTGGGCGTGGACAACTATGCCATCTTCCGCACGCCTGAGGAGGAACTACGCGGCCGGCCGTTGATCGAGGCCTGGGACCTGAACGAACTCCGCGGGCAGTACGCACCCTTTATCGATGCCTACCGTGGGAAGGCCCAGACACTTGACGCCCAGCGCCTGAGCGGGGAGGAGGCCTTCCGGCTGAGGACCGAGGTGATGGATGCGTGGCGCGCTTTCCCCTGGGAGGACCCGGGCTTGCCTCCGGACCTGTTGCCCCACGATTTTCCACTGTTCGAGGCGCGCCGAATTTTCGTCACCCTCTACAACTCACTGATGGAGAGGGCTGCCTCCTACGCGGAGGAGACGGTAGCCCGGCTCGCCCCCGAACTCGCCGGGGAGAGCCGGGCCTTCCGGCTCAAGGGTTAGGGCGCCCCCGCAAGCAGCGGCTTGCAGGTCGTGGCCAGCCTCATGCGTCGTGGCGGTCCTTGCCAGTCGTGGCGGTCTTACCAGTCGTGGACGGTGCCGTCGACGAGGCGGTTGTAGGGCAGGTAGGCCTGCTGGTAGGGGTAGGCCGCGGCGGCTTCTTCGTTGAATTCGACGCCGATGCCCGGCTTGTCGCCCGGGTGCAGGTACCCGTCCACGAACGTCATGGACTGCTCGAAGACCTCGTTGGTCTTGGCCGAGTGCTGCATGTACTCCTGGATCCCGTAGTTATGGATCGCCAACCCCACGTGCAGCTGCGCCGCGAACCCCACCGGGGAAATATCGGTCGGACCGTGGAAACCGGACTTGATCTGGTACTGCGCCGCGAAATCCATCACCTTCTTCAACGGACTGATCCCACCGAAGTGCGTGGACGCCGCCCGCACATAATCAATCAACTGCTCCTTGATCAGCGTCTGGAAGTCAAACACCGTATTGAAGATCTCCCCGATCGCCAACGGCGTGGTGGTGTGCTGCCGCACCAGGCGCAGCCCCTCCTGGTTCTCCGCCGGCGTGCAGTCCTCCAACCAGAACAAGTCATACGGCTCCAGCGCCTTGCCCAGCTTCGCCGCCTGGATCGGCGTCATCCGGTGATGCCCGTCATGCAGCAACGGCAACTCCGGCCCAAACTCGTTCCGCACAGCCTCAAAGACCGTGGGCAGGTGCCGCAGATACGCCCGGGTATCCCAGTCCTCCTCCTGCGGGAACGCACCCCGCCCGGCCGGCTCATAGTCATACCGCTCCCCCGACGCCTGCGCCTGCGCCGCAACCCCATAAACGGCCTTGATCCCCGGGATCGCCGTCTGGATCCGGATCGACTTGTACCCCAACTCCAGATGCTCCCGCACCGAATCAAACAACGACTCAATATCCGCACCCGAAGCATGCCCATACGCCCGCAACCCGTTCCGCGACGCACCACCGAGCAACTGGTACACCGGCAACCCAGCCACCTTGCCCTTGATATCCCACAACGCCATATCCACCGCAGCGATCGCCGCCATCGTCACCGGACCCCGCCGCCAATACGCACTCCGGTACAGGAACTGCCACGTATCCTCAATCCGGTGCGGATCCTTGCCAATGAGCAACTGCGCCACGTGTTCCTTCAGGTAGGCGGCGACGGCGAGCTCGCGGCCGTTCAGGGTGGCGTCGCCAATGCCGGTCACGCCGTCGTCCGTGGTGATCCGGAGGGTCACAAAATTCCGGGTGGGGCTGGTCACAAACACATCGGCGGCAATAATCTTCACAGCTGGCTTTCGGGTAGGGGCTTTGGGTAGATGGGAATTTCCCGTTGGGGTGGGCAGTTTCTCAGCGCTGGGTACTGCCCCTGGCGGAGTCGAGCAGGGCGAGTTCTTCGCGGCGGGGCAGGCCCTCCCAATCGCCGCGCGTGCTGACGGCGAAGGCGCCGGCGAGGATGCCGCGCTTGAGGCGGCCGGCGACGTCTTCGCCGTCGAGCAGGGCGGAAAGGTAACCGGCGGTGAACGCGTCCCCGGCCCCAACGGTGTCCACGCACGTCACCGGGATGGCCGGAGCTTCAAGAAGGCCGTCGGCTGTATGGACCGCGGCCCCTGCGGCGCCTCGCTTCACCACCACTTCGCTGACCCCCAAGTCCAACAGGTGCGCGGCCGCACGGGCCTCATCGGCCGGGGACGTTGCCTCCCCGCTCCCATCCGGCGGGACGGCAACCAAGTCGAGTTCGTCGTCGGACGCTATGACGATGGTGGCGTGCCGGGCCAGGGGGCCAAGCACGGCTCCCGCCTGGACCCGGGGCCAAAGCTTGCTCCGGTAGTTCACATCCAGGGAGACCACCACGCCTTCAGCCGCTGCCCGTTCCGCGGCGTACTCCACCGCGTCCCGCGCTTCCGGGCTGAGTGCCGGGGTGATGCCGGTCAGGTGGAGGATCCGTGTTCCGCCATCCAGGGCCGCAGCAACCTGGCCGCGGGAGATGGTGGCTCCCGCAGATCCGGCGCGGTAGTAGAAGGCCCGGCTGAGGTCGGCGGTGCGCTGCTCCAGGAACATCACCCCGGTGCTCCGGTCCGCATGCACGGTGTGGTGCAGCTGGACGCCTTCGCCGCGCAGTTGCTTAAGGATGAACTCGCCGTGCGGGTCCGCGCCCACTGCCCCGGCCCAGGCAGCGCTGTGGCCAAGCCGTGCGACGCCGATGGCAACGTTCGATTCTGCCCCCGCCACCTGCATGTTCAGGGTGCCGCCGTTCGCCAGGGGGCCGCCGGCGCGGAGTGAGACCATGGACTCGCCGAAGGTCAGCAGGCAAACGCTCATGAAGGGGTCCCGGTTCCGGCACGGGCAGCAAATTCGGCCGCAAGGGCCAGGAAGCTGCGGGCACGTTCCCGCATTTCCGTGAGGTCGCCGCCGGAGGCTGCGCTGCCGAACAGCGGACCGCCCAGGCCGACGGCGATCGCCCCGGCTTCCCAGTACCCGGCCGCCTCGCCGAGGCCCACGCCGCCCACGGCGATGAAGGGGATGTCCGGGAAGGGATCGCGGACTGCCTTCAGGTAGCCGGGCCCGCCGATCGATGCCGGGAAAAGCTTGATGGCGGTGGCACCGCGTTCCATCGCCTCATAGGCCTCGGTGGGGGTCAGCGCGCCGGCCAGGACCGGGATGCCGGCACTGGCCGCCTCGCTGATGGAGGGGGCAAGGGAGGGGGTGACGATGAACTGGCCGCCGGCAGCGGTGACGTGTTCGACGTCGGCCTCGCTCAGGACGGTGCCGGCGCCCACCAGGCAGCCGGCCGGCGCAGCCGCGCGGACCTCGCGGATTGCCTCCAGCGCGTTGGGCGTGGTGAGGGCGATCTCCACGTACCGGAAGCCTTCCTCCATGGCGGCCAGCGCCGCCTTGGCGGCAGCACCGCCGTCGTTCCCGCGGACAATGCCGACAAGCCGCGACTGCCGGATGCCGGCCAGCAGGCCGGCGGAGGTGACGGCTGGATTTTGGGATGTCATGGGATTCACCATTCTGCGAAGGATCCGTCGGGGTGGCGCCACACAGGTCCGCGCCAGGCATGGCCGCGCTTGTCCGCTGCCCGCACCACGGCCTCGTCGATTTCGACGCCCAGTCCGGGCCCGGTGAGACGCTCGATGTGGCCGTTTACGAACTTGAACGGCGTCTTGTCCACCACGTAGTCCAGGACTTCGGCGCCCTGGTTGTAGTGGATGCCGATGCTTTGTTCCTGGATGAGGAAGTTGGGCGTGGCGAAGCCCACCTGGAGGCAGGCGGCCAGCGCCAGCGGTCCCAGCGGGCAGTGCGGTGCCAGCTGGACTTCGTAGACCTCGGCCAGGGCCGCGATCTTCCGGACCTCGGTGATGCCGCCGGCATGGGAGAGGTCCGGCTGGGCCACCGCGATGCCCGCCTGCAGCGCCGGCAGGAACTCCTGCCGGCTGTACAGCCGCTCCCCCGTGGACACCGGGGTGGTGGTGGACGCGGTGAATTCCCGGAGCAGGTGGGTGTTTTCCGGCACCACGGGCTCTTCGAGGAAGAAGGGCCGGAAGGGTTCCAGCAAGGGGGCCACCCGCCTGGCGTTGGCCAGGCTGAACCGGCCGTGGAAGTCGACGGCGACGTCCCGGTGGTCGCCCAGGACCTGCCGGGCCGCGGCAACACGGCGGATGACGCCGTCGATCTCTGCCACCGACGCCACCGGGCTCATCCGTCCGCTGGCGTTCATTTTGACGGCAGTGAGGCCCACGTCCAGCTGGGCGCTGATCTGGTCCGCCACCTCGTTCGGCTCGTCGCCGCCCACCCAGCCGTACATCCGGATGCGGTCGCGGACGTGGCCGCCCAGCAGCTGGTGCACCGGAGTGTTGAAGTGCTTGCCCGCGATGTCCCACAGCGCCTGGTCCAGGCCGGAGACGGCACTGGCAAGGATGGGTCCGCCCCGGTAGAAGGACCCCTTGGTCATCACCTGCCAGTGGTCTTCGATCCGGAGGGCGTCCCGTCCGATGAGCAGCTCCGAGAGTTGCCCGACGGCGGCGCGCACCGTCTCGCTGCGTCCCTCGCAGGTGGCCTCGCCCCACCCCACGATGCCGCTTTCGGTCTCGACCCGGACAAAGAGCCAGCGGGGTGGAACAAGGAATGTTTCGATCCGGCTGATGACGGTCACGCCGCGGTCCTAACCCTTGGTGGCGCCGGCGGTCAGGCCGGAGACGATGTACTTCTGCGTGAAGAGCGCAATGATCATGATGGGGATGGTGACAACAGTCGCCGCGGCCATCAGCCCGCCCCAGTCGATGCTGGCGTAGGAGACGAAGTCGAAGATCGCCACCGGCAAGGTCTTGGTCTTGGAGCCGGAGAGCACCAGCGCGAACATGAAGTTGTTCCAGGAGAAGATAAAGGACAGGATGCCGGCTGTGGCGATCCCGGACACCGCCAGCGGAAGCGTGATCAGCCGGAACGCACCGATCGGCGTAAGCCCGTCCACTTCGGCTGATTCCTCCAGCTCCAGGGGCAGCGAGTCGAAGTAGCTCATCATGATGTACACGATCAGCGGGAGGGCCACGAACATGTGGCTGAGGATCAGCACCTCGAACTTCCCCACCATGCGCAGGTTGGAGAAGACGTAGTACCAAGGCACCAGGAGCGAGACGCCGGGAATGACCCGGGCCATCAGGACCACCAGCGCCGAGCGGTGCATGGTGAACCGGCTCATGGCGTAGGCAGCCGGGACGCCGAGGACGATTGACAACGCGGTGGAGACGAAGGCAACCCAGAAGCTGTTGAAGATGAACACGAAGTAGTTGTTGCGCTGCAGCACATTGGCGTAGTTCTCGACGGTGGGCGAGAACAGGAACGCCTTGCCGGTGTCGTAGATATCCACGTTGGTCTTCAGCGATGCCAGCAGCATCCAGAAGAGCGGCGCAAGCAGGAACAGCACCACAAGGATGAGGGCGACGACCCGGAACACCTTGTAGGCGCGCGTGGCCAGGGGCTTGCGGCGGCGCGGGGGCCGGCGGTCCGCGGCGGTGGCGGCGGAATCTGTCATGACGGTCATTTGCTTACCGCTTTCTTGCGCATGGTGAGCAGCCACATGGAGCCGATGATGATCATGAAGAACAGGATCAGCACCGCCGAGGAGAGCCCGTACTGGTTGTAGTCGAAGCTGAGTCCGTAGGCGTAGACGTTCAGCGTCTCCACTTCGTGGAACGAGCCGCCGCCCTTGCCCTTGGTGGCGTAAAGGATGTCGAAGGTCTTCAGTGCATCGATGCCGCGCAGCAGGATGGCCACGATCACGGTGGGCATCATGAGGGGCAGCGTGATGTAGAAGAACCGCTGGAAGGCGTTGGCGCCGTCCACGCGGGCGGCCTCGTCCGGTTCGTCGGACAGCGAGGTCAGCCCGGCCAGCAGGATCAGGACCACCATGGGGGTCCACTGCCACACGTCCATGAAGATGGTGGTGCCCAGGGCGGTGTCCTGGCCGGACAGCCACGGCTGGGGCGGAATGCCCACCATGCCCAGGAGCTGGTTGACGAAGCCGATGTTGGGATCGAAGATCAGCCGCCACATCATGCCGACCGCTACGGGCGTGGCCACGAGCGGCAGCAGGATGGCCACCCGGACCCACTTTTCACCCCGGAAGGGCCGCCACAGAAGCAGCGCCACGCCCATGCCCAGCACCACTTCGAAGGCCAGTGCGACGCCGGTGAAGGAAAGGGTGCGGCCCACGGCGGGCCAGAAACGCTCGGTATCGCTGAGGACCGTGATGTAGTTCTGCAGCCCGATGAACTCCGTTGCGGCCCGCACGGATCCCTGGGAGTCGGTGAGGCTGAGGTACACGGTCCAGGCCAGCGGAAAGATGATCAGGACGCCGACGAAGATCATTGCCGGTGCCGCGAAGAGCCACTTTCGGTGCCGGTTGGCCCAGGCGGAAAAGTTCCCCCCGGCACCGGCGGGGCCACCGGGCCGGCGGGTGCGGGCGCTGCGGGGAGGGTTCAATACAGACATGGTTCACCTAAGGAGTTTGGGGGTGAAGTGGGCCGCGCCGGGACGGCCATGGGCCGTCCCGGCGGGATGTTGGTGCGCGATAGGCGCCCGGTGTCCTACTTCTTTTCGCTGTCCAGGAAGGTCTGGAAAGCAGTCTGGGCGTCGTTTGCCGCTGCGGCGGCGTCCCCGCCGGTGATGGTGGCGACAATCGGGGCGCCCACGATTTCGCGTGCCTTGCCTACGGTGACAACCTCGGGCCGGTCGTGGCCCACACCGTTCTTGGCGCTGGCGGAGATCGCGTCGGCGAGGTCCTTCGGGTAGGTGGAGGTTCCGTCAGGGTTGGACCAGACGGAGGTGCGCGGGCCCGGGACGCCGGCCTTCTGGGCTGCCAGGGTGCGTTCCTTGCTGGTTGCCCACTGGATGAACTTCCAGGCGTTGTCCTGGTTGCTGGAGTTCTGGTTCACGCCCAGCGCCCAGGAGGGGATGTTGTACGGCTTGGAACCGGCGGGACCTGCAGGCAGCGCAGCGAATCCAACCTTGTCCGCAACCTTGGACTTGGCGGGGTCGGTGGCGTTCTTGTAGAGCGAATCTGCCTCCGTGTAGAAGGCGGCACCGCCCTGGGTGAAGATTGCCATCGCCTCCGGCCAGCTCATGTCCGTGCTGACGTTGGCGGGACCGTAGTTGCGGATCAGGCCGCCGTAGTAGGCGTAGGCCTTCTTGGCGGCGTCGGTGTTGACGGAGGCCTTGCCGCTGGAGTCCATGAAGTCGCCGCCAAAGCTGTACAGGAAGCTGGAGAACTGGGTCACCGCGGCGGACTTGCCGGTGCGGGCCACGAAGCCTGCGGTGTCAGGGGAGGACGCCTTGATGGCCTTGGCCGCCGCTTCCAGTTCCTCCATGGTCTTGGGGACCTGGAGGCCTGCGGCCTGCAGCAGGTCCTTGCGGTAGTACAGGACTTCGCGCTCGGTGATGATCGGAACACCAACCACCTTGCCGTCAACGGTGGTGGCCTTGACCGGGCCCTCCTGATAATCCTTCCAGTCCCAGCCCGAGTCCGATGAGACGTTCTTGGTCAGGTCCGCAAGGTAGGCGTTCTTGGCAAAAGCCTTGCCTTCCTGCAGCGGGCGGTACATCATCACGTCGATCTCGTCGCTGCCTGCGTTGAGCTTGACGTTGTACTGGTCAGAGAGCTGGTCCTCGCCGAGCTGGGTCAGCTCCACCTTGAGCCCGCTGGACTTCTCGAATTCCGGAATCGCGGCCTTGATGCCCTCGGTCCACACGTGGTTGGCCAGGGTGACACGGACGGTGCCGGACTGCTTGGCCTGGTCGCTGCCGCCTCCGCCGCCGCTGCAGGCGGTCAGCCCCAGCGACATCGCTGCGGCAATTGCCGCGTACTTCACAATTGAATGCCGCTTCATTACGACTTCCTTTGCCTTCAGGCCCGCAGCTTCGCGGGCGGGTGACAGACGCCTCGTTACGTCTGTTGTGTTCAGCGAGCATAAACAAATAAGGCAGACATATACAAGACCTTGCCATGCCCCCATATGATTTATTCATGACCATCCCAAAGGCGGCGTTGTCCCCGGACCTGCATTCATCGCTGGTCGAGAACCTGGGGCTCGCCATTGCCGAGGGAACGCTGGCCCCGAATTCGATCCTGCGCTTGGATGAGCTGGAGGCGCAGCACAAGGTGTCCCGCTCCGTGATCCGGGAGGCCACCCGTGTCCTGTCGTCGATGGGCATGCTGGAATCGCGCCGCCGACTGGGAACGGTGGTTCAGCCGGAAGCCAGCTGGAACCTCTATGACCCCCAGGTGATCCGGTGGCGGCTGGCCTCGGCCAAGCGGCTGGAGCAGTTGCGGTCCCTGAATGAACTGCGCGGCGCCATTGAGCCGCAGGCCGCCCGGCTCGCGGCCGAGCGCGCTTCACTCGACCAGGCCAGCGACCTTGTTTCCATGGCAGCCCGGCTTTGGGCCGCCGGGCAGCGGGGAGACCAGGAAGATTTCCTGCGCCTGGACATCGAATTCCATGCCGCTGTCCTCAACGCCTCCGGCAACCTGATGTTTTCGCAGCTGCATAAACTCGTGGCGGAAGTGCTGGCGGGGCGGACACAGCACGGCCTGATGCCCCATCTTCCGGACCATGAGGCACTGCAGATGCACGTGGATGTGGCCAGCGCCATCCAGCGGGGCCAGGCAGCCGCCGCGCATGCCGCCATGAGCCGAATTGTGGAGCAGTCCACCGAGGAGATGGGTGACATCTGGTCCAGCAGCCATGCTTCCG
The DNA here is from genome assembly GCF_059492155.1 of Pseudarthrobacter sp. Pseusp20. Lineage (NCBI taxonomy): Bacteria > Bacillati > Actinomycetota > Actinomycetes > Micrococcales > Micrococcaceae > Pseudarthrobacter > Pseudarthrobacter sp. Pseusp20. The sequence goes on along the minus strand of NZ_CP168521.1, from coordinate 564,431 downwards.
TCAACGACGGCGCGGCCAACCCCGGGTAAGCCAGGTGCCGGCAGCACCAGCGGACGCCGGAAGCGTTACGCCCGCCGGACTGCCAGCAGCTCACCCGCCAGGAAATCCAGGGCCGCCTGCCCTTCCGGCAGGCCAGCGGTGTGGTTGAGGTGGCCGTGGACCGCGCCCTGGGCGAGGAAGCAGGACACCGGAACCCCTGCGCGTTCCAGCTCAGCAGCAAACAGCTCGGTGGAGCCGCGGGCGTCGTCGTACTCGCAGGCGAGCAGGGCCGTGGGCGGCAGTCCGGCAGGGTCCGCGTAGCCGGGCATCGCATAGGACGATGCCATGCTGACGGGGCCGCCCACGTAGTTCTCGGCCGTCCGGATGCAGTCCTCCACGGTGAACCGCAGGTGCCGGGGCAGCCCGGCCATGACCCGCTGATCCAGTCCCCCGGCCGGCGGCGGGAGTTCCGCGTGCAGGAAGGGGTAGGCCAGCAGGAGCTTGGCGGGCAGCGGCTTTCCGGCGTCAATCAGGTAGAGCGCGGCGCCCACCGCCAGGTTGCCACCGGCACCGGCACCGCCCAGGCAGAGCAGGTCCGGATCCAGCCCCAGGCTTTCGGCGTTCTTCCGGGCCCAAAACCAGCAGGCCAGGGCGTCGTCGTGCGGGATGGGGAAGGACACGCCGTCGCGGGCCAGCCGGTAGTCCACGGACAGCACCGGCGTGCCCTGGTTCGCGAGCACCCGCGCCAGGTAATCCGACTCCGGGCTATCCACGCTGCCGCTGACGAATCCGCCGCCGTGCAGCCACACGAGGGCGGGGCTGTCCGCGCCGGCCGGTTCCCCGTAGATCCGGATGGCCACCGGCCCGTGCCGGCCGTCGGCCGTCACGGCGCGGATGGGGACGTCCGGCCCGGGTGAGCGAACGGCGTCCGGGTTTAGGAACTGCGGTCCTTCCGGGCTGGCCAGGTACTCAGCGAAACCGGCAGCGGCCTCCCCCTGTGGGCCGGCCGGGGTGGCGTCGGGGGAAGCCACGTCTGGTTTTGTGCGGGGTGTCATGGTGTTCCCAACTTCCGTGAGAAGTAGTCAACGGCTGTGGCCAGGATGGTATCCAACTGGTCCTCGGCGCCGAAGAAGCAGTGGTCGCCGCCCGTGATGGTCATGACGTCATGTTCCACGCCGGCGCCCGCGAGCGCGGCGGCCAGAAGCTCAGTCTGCGAGTGCGGGACCAGTCCATCCGAATCGCCGTGGACCAGGAAGAACGGGGCGGCATCCGCCGATACGTAGCTGACGGGGCTGGCCGCGGCCAGCAGTTTCGGGTCGTCCGACCCGCCCACCAGCATCTGCTCGGGCTGCAGCGACATTCCCGGCGGGACAGCGGCAGTCAAGGACGGGGGAAAGAGCCCGTCCGGGGTGACTATTGGCGGGATGTCCACCAGCGAAGACACGCCGTAGAAGTCGACGACGGCGCTGACGCTGCTTGGGTGCCCCTGCGCACCGAGACCGCCCTCCAGGTCTTCGCGCTTGCCGGTGAGTCCCAGGAGCGCTACCAGGTGGCCGCCTGCTGATTCGCCCCAGGCGCCAAACCTGTCCGGGTCGATGCTGAGGTCCCCGGCGAACTCCCGGAGGTAGCGGACCGCGGCTTTGAGGTCGTGGAGCTGTGCCGGGAACGGCGCCTCCAGCGAGTGCCGGTAGTCCGCCGTGGCGCAGGCGATGCCTGCCTCGTTGAGCAGCCGGAACACGGAATCGGGGGCGAAGGTGGGCGGCAGTTCGCGGCGGTCGCCCAGCTGGAACGCTCCGCCGTGCACCCAGAGGACCATCGGCGTGGTCCCAAAGGCCTTGCGGGGCAGCCAGATGTCCATCTTCAGCGGCCGGAATCCGATGGCCCGGGCGTAGGTGACTTCACGGTGCACGGAGGATACGTCCGAGACCTGCCCCGCCGTGCCCGGGGCATCGAAGACAGGGAACGGCGGAACCTTCCTGCCTCCGGGACGGGAGGTGTCGGAACGGGATATGTCAGAACGCGACATGTCGGAAGGGGACAGGTCGAGTACCCCGGTAGCGTCATCCACTGTCATAGTGTGCTCCTCATCAGCGCAGGTTGTGCAGTGCCCCGGCCGGTGGCGGCAGGGAAAGTGTGGTGTCCCGGCCCGACGACGGCGGCCGGCGCGCCGGGGAGCCGCACCTCCGCGGTGGTGCCGGAGGGAATCGTGGCTGTGAGCGTCAGCACGCCGCCGTCCATTGAACCTTCCGCCGCAGTCCAGGCCACCCGGATCAGGCCCCGTGGCCCCATGTGTGAGGTGGAGGCGGATGCCAGGCCGGCGCCGGGGCGGGGCTCAATGATGATGCGCTCCCAGCCTGCGCTTCCGGGCGCCTGCCGCAGGCCGGCGGTGTAGCGGTGCAGGAAGGAGACCACGGCACCCTTGCTGTAGTGGTTGAGCGACTGGTGCGGCGTGCCGTTGGCATCGATGCCGTTCCACAACTCCCACACGGTGGTGGCGCCGCGGTCCACCATGGTCAGCCAGGACGGTTCCGAGTCCTGCATCAGGAGTTCATAGGCCAGGTCCAGTTGTCCGTTGTCCGCCAGGACCGGGAGCAGGTAGGGCGTGGCCAGGAAGCCGGTGCCCAGGTGGGTGCCGGCGTTCCGGATCAGGGCGGCCAGCTGCGAGGTGACCGTGGGGCGGTGTTCGGGGCTGACAAGGTCGAAGGCCAGGGCGCGGACGCAGTTGGCCTGCGTGGCTTGGATTACGCTGCCGGAAAAATCAAGGTATTCCGTCTCCCACGCGTCCCGGATCAGGTGTGAAAGTTCCGCGAGCTCGGCGGCCTCTGTATCCAGGCCCAGGACAGCAGCGATTCGTGCCATCACGTCCGTGGTGTGCCGGTAGTAGGCCGTGGCCACGATCCCGTGGTCGGCGCTGCGGGCGGCGAACAGGTCAGGTTCGGGGCCGTCCGGTTCCATCCATTCACCAAAGTGGAAGCCTGTGTCCCACAGGTACCGCTCGTGCGGCGCGGGCGCTGCGCTTGCGGCGGCGCGCGCGGCGTGCCGCTCCGTTTCGGCGGTAGCCTGCACAAAGTGAAGCCACCGCTGCATGGCCTCCCAGTTTTCGGCGAGGATCCCGGCGTCCCCTGACGCCAGGTAGACCTCCCAGGGCACCATCACCACCGCATCGCCCCAGCCGGCGGACCCGTTGGTGAAGCCCATGAACTCCGCCGAGGTGGCCGCGGGCCCGGGGGACGGCGAGATGTTGGTGATGACGCCGTTGTCCCATTGGTCTGCACGGACGTCGCGCAGCCACTTGCGGGAGAAGCCTGTGACGTCGAAAAGGTAGGCGGCAGTGGGGACAAACAGCTGCCAGTCCCCGGTCCAGCCGGCTTTCTCGCGCTGAGGGCAGTCGGTGGGGACCTCGCAGGAGTTGCCCAGGAAGCTCCATTCCACGATGTCATGCAGTGCGTTCAGGCGCGCATCGCTGCAGCTGAAGGTGCCAATACGTTCCAGGTCCGTCCGCACCAGGCAGCCGGTGATGTCTCCCGGCTGGAGGCCCGCGGCGAGGCCCTGGACCGAGACGTACCGGAAGCCGTGGGTGGTGTGCCGGGGTTCGAAGACTTCCCCGGGGGCACCCGAGGCGATGACGGTGTCCACCTGGCCTGCGTCCCGGAAGGCTCCCGGCGCCCGGAAGTCGAGGGGGCGCAGATGGTCCCGGTTGACGTCACCGTCCGCTCCGAGCGCTTCGCCGTATTCCAGGGTGACGGTTTCGCCCGGTGCGCCGAGCCTGGTGAGCCGGACCCAGCCGTGGATGTTCTGGCCGAAGTCCACCACCTGGCTGCCGTTGGCCAGCCGCGTGGTGGACGCCGGAACAAGTTCCTGTGCCACCCGGGTGGGCGGCGCAAGGGGTCCGGCCAGTGCGGTGAAACTGCCGGGACGGACGACGGCGGAACACGGCCGGGGTGCGCGGGCAACCGGGGCGCCGTTGCCCGCCTTAGGTGCGCTGCCGCCGTCGGCCTTCCTGAAATCCACGCCCTGGCCCGCCATAAGGTCGGCGCTGAGGATCTCCGTGGCGGACACCAGCCACGAGCTGTCGGTGCCGATGACCTGCCTGCCGGCCCGTGACTCCAGTTCGAGCTGCGCCAGGAAGGCCGTGTGCGTTCCGTACATGTCGGCGTCGCGCGTGTATCCGAACGTGGCGCGGTACCAGCCGTCGGTGAGGACGGCGCGCACGGTGTTGCTGCCTTCACGGATCAGGGTGGTGACGTCGTGGGCCTGGACCTGGAGCGTGGTGTTGTAGCTGGTGGAGCCTGGGGTGAGTTGCTGGTCGCCCACGCGGTGGCCGTTGATGAAGAGCTCATAGATGCCGTGCGCGGTGGCGTAGGCGCGGGCCTTGTGCGGGGCCGCCGGCAGGAAGAAGGTTTTGGTGAGGGCATAGCCGGGCCGGTCTCCTGGCGCCGGAACTTGGGGCTCATCTGGCCCGATCCACTGCGCCGTCCAGTCCTCGGCATGCATCAGCCCCAGCTCCACCGGCATCGGACGGGACCAGCCGCTCGGTGTTTCGGTGCCTTTTTCGTCCCTGTCCCAGGTGCGGACGCGCCACTCGAACCGGTCCCGCGAGCGCAGCGCCGGCCCGCCGTACGGGATGCCGCTGCAGGCGGCCGACTCGACCTTCCCGGTGTCCCAGCCGTTGCTTGCGGTGATGCGGTATGCCGCCTGGCCTGTGGTTCCGCCGGGAGGCGTCCAGCTGAGGCTGGGCTCCCGGATGGTCAGGCCCATCGCTTCTGACAGGTGCTCGGCCCGAAGCCGGGTGGGGGCGGTCATGCGGCAGGGCTCCTGGGGTGCGGGTGCTGGGAGTTCCAGCTTGGTTGGCGTGCTCCTATCCCCCACACAGCATTTTCATTGGTCGAAATAGTATTGTGGGGCAGCTCACCAATGCATCAGCGCTAGGAACCACCGCCATGACTGACATTCCGGACCCGGACACCCCGCCTGCCCGCGGAAAGCGGCCCAAACAGGGCGAACCCGTCATCGACCGCGCGCTGAGCCTGCTCGCCGTCTTCTCCGACCGGCGGCGGGCACTGACGCTTTCGGAACTCGCCCGGTATGCGGACATGCCCGCGCCCACCGCACTGCGGCTGATCGCCCGGCTGGTGGCATGGGGTGCGCTTGAAAGACTCGACGACGGCCGGTATGTCGTGGGGGTCAGGCTGTGGGAAGTGGCGTCGCTGTCGCCCCGCGGTCACGGGGTGCGGGAAATTGCCCTTCCCTACCTGGAAGACCTGTTCGAAGTCACCCGGCACCACGTGCTGCTGGCGGTGCGGGACAACGAGCAGGCGGTGCTGATCGAGCGGCTGTCCGCGAAGGATGCCACGGAGGTGGCGTACCGCGTGGGTGGCCGGGCGCCCCTGCGGTCCACGGCGATCGGGCTGGTGCTGCTGGCGGGCGCGGACCAGCAGTTCCAGGAGACCATCCTGAAGCGGCCGCCGGAAAACGAGCCCGGAGTGCCGGAGTTGCCGGAGGGCCAGCTGCGCAGGACCCTTTCGGATGTGCGGCGCACCGGGATTGCGATGATCCGCCGTACCGTCCCGTCCCGGACCGTCTCCGTGGCGTCCCCCATCTTCGACGCCCAGGGCTCCGTGGTGGCGTCACTGTCCATCGTGGTCCCGGACGGGTCCACTCCCCCGAACGTACTGGCCCCCGCTGTCCGCGCGGCCGCCCGCGCCGTCTCCAGGAACCTGGGGCACCAGGCTGCCGTCAGCGCCGGCACCCGGACGCACTCGCAGGGGTAGCGGCCCTACGCGGCCGAGGCCGGGGTCGCGGGGCAACGTCACACAGGTGGCTCACAGAATCCGCCTACCGGATGCATAGTGCGGTGGCTTCTGATGGGTTCATGACCACTTCGCACAACCGCAATGAGCTCCCCGAAAACGCGCACCAGCCGCACCCGGATCACGACCGCGGCCTTGATCGACCTGTCGACGCTGATGAGCCGCCGCTCCCTCGGCATGTTCCTCGGTGCCGGCGGCGCCGCCGTCGCACTCGCTGCCTGCAGCCCCAACGGATCAACCACGGCTGCGCCGTCAGCCACGGACGCAACCGCCACGGCGGCTTCCACCGAATCCGCATCGGCTTCGGCTACGGCATCGTCCTCCGCCACGTCGACACCCACCATTACCCGGGCCATTGCCGAGTGCGGCGTGGAGATTCCCCAGGAAACCGCCGGACCGTACCCGGGCGACGGCTCCAACGGACCCAACGTCCTGGAAGCCTCCGGCGTGGTGCGGCAGGACATCACCTCCAGCTTCGGCACCGCGTCCGCTAAAGCGGTGGGCGTCCCGTTGACCTTCACCCTCACCCTGCTGGACAACGCCAACGGCTGCACACCGCTGGCGGGCGCGGCGGTCTACGCCTGGCATTGCGACCGCGACGGCAAGTACTCGATGTACGACTCGAGCCTGAAAAACGAAAACTACCTGCGCGGCGTCCAGGAGGCAGACGCCAACGGCCAGGTCACCTTCACGTCCATCTTCCCGGGTGCCTACGCCGGACGGTGGCCGCACATCCACTTCGAAGTGTTCGAATCCATGAACAACGCCACCGCCGCCGGCCAGGTGCTCACCGTCTCGCAGATTGCCCTGACCAAAGCGGCCTGTGACGACGTCTACGCAACTCCTGGTTACGAAAAGAGCATCACCAACATGACCCGGACCACGCTGCAGTCAGACAACGTGTTCGGCGACGACGGCGGCATCTACCAGCTGGCCACCATGACCGGATCCGCGGCGACGGTCTATGCGGCGGCGTCTAACGTGACCATCTAGGCGTACTCGCCCTTGATCACGAAGTACGAGCCGCGGATGGTGCCCGCCAGCTTCGACTTTTGGCGGGCGAACTTGAAGCTGGACGCCAGCTCTTCCGGAACGTCCATGCCGTCCGAGAGCTTGAATCCGACCGCCCGCTTGCCCCCTTCCTCAATGCCGTACATGACGTTGATGGACAGCCCTGACTCGTAGAACACGTAGGCCATTCGCAGCCCGTCCACTTCGAAGGAGGACACCTCAAGGGGTTTGGAGGCAATCACCAGGTTGCGCTCGGCGGACAGGATGTTGTTCACATAGTCCAGCACTTCCGGCGCTTCCCCGGCAGGGACCACCGTGAAGTCGTGGTCGTATTTATTCTTGTAGTAGCGGGCCTCGTTGGCGCGGAGCCCGGCCAACGCCTCCGCTACCGGTGACGATTCCAGACCGGCGGTGGACACGTTCTTGAAATCCACGGTGTACGGCATGAGTCCTCCCTGGGAATGATCTTTTGCCACATCGTTGCAGATCAGCGCCTCCGCTGCACCTCATCGAAGGACGCGGATGCTGTTCCCGTCGATTTCCACGCCAGTGATCCTGACCCTTTCGTTGGGTGTGTCGTTCGGCCCGTGAAAGACCAGATAGTCACGCCCGCCGGATGTGCGGAGGACCATTCCATGCCCGCCATTGCTGGACCACACAGGGTCCGCCTGCTGGATCCAGGGCCCCTTGATGGTTCCGCTTTTCGACTCGGCGATGCCCATTGCATACCCGGCCTCGCCGTGGCTTGACCACAGCATCAGCAAAGACCCTTCCGGCGAACGGACAACAAACGGTCCATCGGTGAACAGGGGATCTGCGGCAAGGTTCAGGTCCTTTGGGGGTTCCACCCCCTCCGGGAACCGCAGCGGCCGGGTCCAGGCCGCCGCGGATGCCTTGAACAGGAGAGCAGGCTCACCGACTGCCGTGCGCAGGTCCGGCGCCAGGCGGACGGCACGCATCTCGCCGTCAGTGATCCCTGGTGCATCAGCGGTTCCCTCCGTCCCCCGGCTGTAGACGAGCCAGCGGGTGGAATCCTCGTCGATATACAGCGTCCCGTCGAGGCACGGTTCGGCCGCCGGCGTCACGGCTCCGTCACTCCAGGGCTGGTAGGGGCCCGTGGCCAGATCCGAGGCAAGAACCGCGACGCCCCGGGGGCGGTTGCCCGTTGACGTCGCAAAGGTGCCGAACATGAAGAACCGTCCGTCAAGGGCGTACACCTCCGGAGCCCAGAACTGCGCGTCCGCCCAAAAATCCGCTGGCGGCCGGAAGGCCGCAAAGGGGCCTTCCCAGTGTTCAAGGTCATTGCTGGTATAGCAGTCAAAGCCGGTGGCGGGGCCACTCCACACGTTCCTGTCGCTGGTTCCGAACAGGACAAACTCCCCCGGAACCGGTTCCAGGATGAAAGGGTCCCGCATCCGGATTTGATCGAGGCGCAGGAGCCGAACCGTCTCCTGTCTGCCCATCAGCGGCTTGCCTCGTAATCGGGCATGGGGGCAACGCGCCCTTCGAAAGAGTGGGTGCCGCCCTCAACGGTGCGCTGCGCACCGTCGGGAAGGACGACGTCGGCCGCCACCCCGTCAGGGACGGTCGCCTCGAGGCGGAACGCACCGCCGTCGAGCGTCCATTCAACCCGGACCTCACCGTGCGGAGTCTTCAGGGAGGTCCTGGCCCAGTCGATTCCTTGGCCCGGCTGCGGGGCGATGAGGACGCGCGCGTAGCCCGGTTCCAGCGGTCGGATGCCGCCGATGGCTTTGTGCATCCAGTCGGCAACGGCGCCCAGGGCGTAGTGGTTGAAGCTGGTCATTTCGCCGGGGTTGATGGTGCCGTCGGGGAGCATGGAGTCCCAGCGTTCCCAGACCGTGGTGGCTCCCATCGTCACGGGGTACAGCCAGGACGGGCAGCCCTTCTCCAGCAGCAGCCGGTAGGCCTCGTCCATGTGGCCGGTGTCCGTCAGCGCGTGCGTGATGAACGGGGTGCCCGCGAATCCGGTGGACACGCGGTAGCCGTTGTCCCGGACCAGCTCGGCCAGGCGGGTCCCGGCGAACTCCCGCAGCTCCGGGGTGGCCAGGATGTCGAAGGCGATAGCCAGCGCGTAGACCGTGGTGCAGTCGCTGCGGATGGTGCCGTCGGCAGCGACGTAGTTCTCGGCGAAGGCGGTACGCACCCGGGCGGCGAGCGCCTCGAAGTGGGCCTCGTCGTCGTGCCTGCCCAGCAGCCCGGCAGCCTGGGCGGTTAGGCGCGCGGTGCGGTACATGCAGGCGGTGGCCACCACGCCGGTGTCTGCCTTGGCCGCCCATGGCTGGTCCGGCGCGGCGTCGGGGTCCAGCCAGTCGCCGAACTGGAAGCCGGAGTCCCACAGGCCGGTGGGCGAGAGCAGCCCCTCCACCCGGCGGGTGTGCGAGGCCATCGACTCGTACTGGTTCCGCAGCACGCTGAGGTCCCCGTAGGCCTCCCAGAGTGCCCATGGCACCCACACGGAGGCTTCACTCCACAGGGCGGACGATTCCGGAGCCGGGAATTCGGGCGGCTGCGGGCAGAATTTCAGGGCATCGGGCACGGTGATGGGCACCAGACCGTTCGCGGCCTTCTGCTCGGCGGCCAGGTCCAGCAGCCAGTCCTGCAGGAACCCTTTGACGTCGTACAGGTAGGCAGCAGTGGGGGCGAAGACCGCGATGTCGCCGGTCCAGCCCAGCCGCTCGTCGCGCTGCGGGCAGTCGGTGGGCAGGTCCAGGAAGTTCCCGCGGAGGCCCCAGACGATGTTGCGGTGCAGCTGGTTGACGAGTTCGTTGGAACATTCGAAGGTGCCGGTGCGCTCGAGGTCGGAGTGGACCACCACGGCTTCCAAGTCACCATCGGTGAGGTCGCCCGGCCAGCCGGTGATCTCGGCGTAGCGGAAGCCGTGGAAGGTCTTGGTGGGTTCAAAGTCGTCTTTCCCGCCGGAGAGGATGAACGTGTCCGTGGCTTTGGCTGACCGCAGGGGCCGGACGCCGAGTTCGCCGTCTTCCAGGACCTCGGCGTGCCGCACGGTAATGGCCTGCCCGGCCTCGCCCCGCACCGTGAAGCGGAGCCAGCCCACCAGGTTCTGGCCGAAGTCCACCAGCGTCCGGCCGGTGGGTGAGGTGCGGATTTCCACGGGATGCACGACGCCGGCACGCACCACGGGCGGGCCCACCGGCTCAGCCAGCCGGCCGCCGTCGAACGCCAGCCCACGCACACCCGTCCAGTCAGCACCGGGTACAAAGCCGGGCTCCGCCCAGCCCTTTTGCAGGCGGCGGGCGTCGATGGTCTGGCCGTCGTAGAGGTCGTTGAAGGTGGTGGCGGAGGGGCCTGCCTGCCAGGAGGTGTCAGAGGCGACCGACTGGACGTGTCCGTCGTCGAACTCGATGTCCAGCTGGCCGAGGAACCCCAGCTCACTGCCGTACAGGTTGGACATCCCGTGCCAGGCCAGCCGTCCGCGGTACCAGCCGTTGCCCAGTTCCACCCCCAGCACGCTGGTTGGCGCCAGCAGGGAGGTGACGTCGTAGCTGCGGTAGCGCAGCCGCCATTCGTAGGAACTCCAGCCGGGGCCCAGGACGTCTGGCCCCACCGGAGTGCCGTTGATGGATGCCTCGTAGACGCCGAGGGCGGTGGCCCGGAGTGTCCCCTTCACCACGCCGCCGTGGCCCTCGTCGAGCGTAAATTCCTTGCGGAGCAGGGGGGCGCCGTCAAAGTCCTGTTGGGGCGTGATCATGGCGGCGTGCCAGGGCGTGGAGGTCATGGAAGGAGGGTTCCGTTCTGGTGGAAGCTGGTCAAAAGCAGGTGGAAGAAGTGCCGGTCAGGCGTAGTGGCAGGCCACATCCGCCGCACCCACACGCCGCAGGGCCGGCCGTTCGGTGGCGCACAGGTCAGTGGCCAGGGGGCAGCGGAGCCGGAAGGGGCATCCGCCGGGCCCGGGGACCGCGGCCGCCCCGGTGCGGACGCCAAGCGATTCGCGGGCTTCGCGGCGTTCGGCCTGTTCCGCCGGCCGGGGCACCGGGGACGCTGCCACGAGGGCCTGGGTGAAGGGGTGCCTGGGGTTCCCGGTGACGGCCGCGGCAGGTCCGCTTTCCATGACCTGCCCGCGGTAGAGCACCACCACGCGCTGGGCCAGGAACTGGACCACGGCGATGTCATGGGCGATGAACAGGTAGCTCAGGCCCCGCTCGTCGCGGAGGTCGGCCAGGAGGTTGAGCACCTGCGCCTGGGTGGAGAGGTCAAGGGCGCTGACGGCTTCGTCGCAGACCACCAGTTGGGGATCGCAGATGAGGGCACGCGCCACTGAAATGCGCTGGCGCTGGCCGCCGGAGAACTGGCTGGGGTAGCGGTCCACGGCGTCCCGCGGCAGGCCCACGCGTTCGAGCATGTCCCCGGCCTTGGCGCGTGCCTCTGCCGCTGAAACCCCTCGCAGGCGCAGCGGTTCGGCCAGGGACGTGCCGATGGTGTTCCGCGGGTTCAGCGATGAGTTGGGGTCCTGGAAGACGGCACGCAGTTCCCCGCCCAGGGCCCGGCGCTCCTTGGCGCTGGCGGAGGTGATGTCCTTGCCCTGGTAGGTGATGGTGCCGCCGGAGACCTTTTGCAGGCCCAGGATTGCCTTGCCAATGGTGGACTTTCCGGATCCGGACTCCCCCACCAGTCCCACAGTCTCCCCGGGTGCGATGCTGAAGCTGACATGGTCGACGGCGGCCGGTGCGGCGGCTGCCTTCCGGCCCCGTCCAAAGCGGACCACCAGGTCCTTGATCTCAAGCATGGGGGTGGCGGCGGAGGAAGCCGCGGAATCTTGGCGCTCGGTCACTGCGGTGCTCATGCCGGGTCCTTTTCAACGATCGGGTTTTGCTTGGGGGTGACCTCCAAAACGCGGGAGGCGGGCACGTCCGTGGCCAGCCAGTCCATGCCTTCGACGGCCAGCTGGTCCGCTTTGACACACCGCACCAGCCCTTCGCCGGCGCCGGAGCGCAGCAGCTGCACGGGTTCCATGCAGGCTGAGCCGGCGAACTGGCAGCGGGCCGCGAACCGGCAGCCGGTGGGCCAGTCCTTGGGCTGCGGCACCTGTCCGCTGATGGTGGCGAGACGTTCCGGCATGTCGTCTGCGTGGTTGGCGTGCGGGTCTGCGGCCAGGAGCGCCAGGGTGTAAGGGTGGCGGGGGTGGTCCAGGACGGCCTGGGTTGTGCCGTTCTCCACCACCTGGCCGGCGTACATGACGGCCACCTGGTCGCAGATGTCCGCCACCACACCAAGGTCGTGGGTCACCATCACCACGGACATGCCTGTGTCCTTCACCAGGGTCCGGAGCAGGGACAGGATTTCGGCCTGCACCGTGACGTCCAGGGCCGTGGTGGGCTCGTCCGCCACCAGCAGCTTCGGCTGCCCGGCCAGTGCCAGGGCAATCGCCACGCGCTGGGCCATGCCGCCGCTGATCTGGTGCGGATAGGTCTTCAGGATCCGCGCCGCGTCCACGATGCCCACCTTTTCCAGCAGGGTCTGCGCCTCCTGGCGGGCCTCGGTCCTGCCCATGCCGCGGAGCCGGCGGATGGTCGCGGTGAGCTGGTACCCCACGGTGAACATCGGGTCCAGGGCGCGCATGGGTTCCTGGCTGATCAGCGCGATCTCCCGGCCGCGCACTGCTTCCATGTCCCTCTCCGCCACCGCTGCCAGGTTTCTTCCGTTCCAGAGGATCTGGCCGCCGGTGACACTTACGCCCGAGGGCAGCAGGCCCAACAAGGACAGCGCGGTCATGGTCTTGCCACAGCCGGACTCCCCCACCAAACCCAGGACGGTGCCGGGCTGGACGTCGAACGAGACATCGGTGACCAGGCGGACGCCGGTGCCTGTACCTGCACTGTCGACGCCGACGGACAGGTTACGGACGCTGAGCGTCTCCTTATCGGCAGAGGCGCCGTCCAATGCGGCCAAGTCCTCCGATCCGGGCGCCTCCGCCGCGATGGCGGCGACGGCCTTGGCGCGCTGCCGGCGTGCCGCGGCGGAGGGCAGGTGCGGTGCGGCCGCGTTGGGGGCCTTGCCCAGGGCATTGCCGATGGCATTGGCGGAGAGGACGGTGAGCGCCAGCACGGCACCGGTGGGCACCATCATCCAGGGGGCGTCATAGACGTGCTGTGAGGCGCCCTGGATCATGCCGCCCCAGCTGGGCTGCGGGATGGGCGGGCCGAAGCCGATGAACGCGAGGCCGGCCTGGATGAGCATGCCCACAGCGAAGATCAGCGCGGACTGGACCACGATGGTGTTCGCCAGGCCGGGCAGGACGTGCCGGAGGCTGATCCGCAGTGGGTTGACGCCGTCCACCTTGGCCGCATCCACGTAGAGCTGGGACTGCAGGGACTTGGCCTGGCCCAGGATCACGCGGTAGATGCCGGCGGACATCAGGATGCCCAGGATGGCCATAACCACGGGGATGTTGGTTCCCACCGCGCCGATGACGGCCAGGATGATCACGGTTCCCGGCAGGGACATCATGATCTCGGTAACCCTGCTGATCACGGCCTCCACGCGTTCGCCGGTGCCGGCAGCAAGCATGGCCAGGATGGTGCCGAGCCCGACGCCGACAATCACCGTGAGCATGGACGTCCCCAGGGTGCCGGCTGCGGCGGCGAAGATCCGGCTGAGGATGTCGCGGCCCAGTTCGTCCGTTCCCAGCCAGTGGGCGGCGATGGGGCCGGAGAGGACTGAGGTGAAATCCTGGTCCTCTGTCTTGAAGGGCAGCCACAGCGGCGCTGTCAGCGACGCGGTGACAAGCGCCGCAAGCCAGGCCAGGCCGGCCACGGCGCCCGGCGAAGTGAACAGCCCGTGCCGGGATACCTTGGTGATGGCCGCCCTGCCGGCGTTGCGCGCGGGGGCTGCTGCCGGCGTCGTACTTCCTGCCTGGTCCGCGTCCGCGGGGGCCGGGGTAACTGTTGGGATCATGAGGCACGCAACTTCGGGTCGAGGAACTTGGTGGCCAGCTCCAGCACCAGGTTGACGGCAACCACCACCACGGTGGCGATCACCACCACGCCCTGCACGGCGGGGGCATCATGGGTGCTGACGGAGGTCTGGACGGCCTGGCCCAGGCCGGGCATGGCGAACAGCTGCTCGGCGATGACCGAACCGCCGAACAGGCCGATGAACTGCAGGGCGATCCCGGCCACGATGGGCAGGCTCGCGTAGCGCAGGGCGTGGACATAGAGGATCTTCCAGGTGGGGGTGGCCGTGGCGCGCAGCGTGCGGATGTGTTCCTGCTGCAGCGCCTCCAGCATGGAAGCCCTGGTCTGGCGGGCTATGAAGGCCGCGCCGCCCACGGCGAGGGTGATCACCGGCAGCGCCAGGGACAGGGCCCAGTCCTGCGGTGAGGCCTCGAACGGCACGTAGCCGGTGGCCGGGAAGATGGAGGACTGGACGGCGAACAGGTACACGAAGAGGACGCCCACCCAGAACGCCGGCAGGGCGACCAGGAGTCCAACGAAGCCGCCGATCACCTGGTCCAGGAGGCCGCCGCGGACCGCTGCGGTGACGCCCAGGGCGATGCCCAGGACCGCGCTGAGGACGGTGGCGCCGGCGGCAAGCGAGGCTGTGACGGGGAGGCGGCCGGCGAGGTCGGCGCTGACGGAGCGGCCATCGATGAGCGAGACGCCCAGGTCGCCCTGGACGGCGGAACCAAGCCACGTGAAGAACTGTGTGAACAGCGGATCGTTCCAGCCCATCCTCTGGTTGACCTCGTCGATGGCTTCCTGGGAGGCGCCTGCGCCGAGGGAGACGGCTCCCGGGCTGCCGGGCATTGCGTGCACCAGCAGGAATGCCAGCACCGCAACCACCAGCACGGTGGCCAGCGCCATCAGCAGGCGCTTAGTGATGAATAGTGCCATGGTGACCTCCATCGGTCAGGCCCTGCCCGGCCGGGCCCTCCTGTTTGGGGAGGGCCCGGCGGGAAGGTGCGGGTATTAGCTGGCCGGCGTGTAGGACGAGAGGAGCGGGTAGGCGTTGGTGCCGGCGAACTTCACCTGGGCCACCTTCTTGGTGTTGTAGCCCTGGTTGGTCAGCGCCTCATACAGCGGGATCATCCAGCCTGACTCCACCAGGCGGGTGTTCAGCTTGGTGGCGGCTGCCTTGACGGCGGCGTCGTCTTTGGCCGCGGCCAGCTCGCCGGTAGCGGCGCTGAGCTTGTCATCGGTGGCCTTTTGCACGTTGGTGAAGCCGTTCAGGATGGCTCCGTACATCACGCCGACGGGGTTGTCCCAGTTCAGGGGAGCGTAGCCAAGGGGTGTGGTGGCGACGGCGGCGAACGCTTCGTCGGTGGAGGCTGCCATCTTGACTTTCATGGTGATGCCGACGGCGGCGAGGTCCTTCTGGACGGCCTGCAGGTCCGTCTGGGTCTGCGCGCTTGCGATGATGGTGAACTCGAAGCCGTTGGGGTATCCGGCCTCGGCCAGCAGGCTCTTGGCCTTGTCCGGGTTGTACGCGAATGTGGTTTCCAGGTCCTTGGTGAAGCCGGCCGAATCCTTGGGCAGGGCGTTCCATGCAGGGATGTCGCCCTTGTGCAGGGCATCCACCAGGGCCTGGCGGTTGATGGCGTACTGAATGGCCTGGCGGACCTTCTCCTGGGCGAACGCCGGTGCGGTCTTGCCGATCTTGTCGAAGGAGATCATGGTGTTGACGGTGCCGCCGATCTGGGAAACGCCAACGCCCTTGGACTTGGCGAAGTCCACCGTGGAGGACGTCAGCATGGCAACGTCGGCCTGGCCGGAGACCAGGGCGTTGGCGCGGGCCTGCGGGTCCTGGACCACGCTGAAGACCACCTTCTTGTAGGCGTACTTGGAGGCGTCCGCGCTCTTGTCGTTCTTCACCAGGACGTACTTGTTGCCCTTCACGGTGGAGGGGTCAAGGGTGTACGGTCCGGAGCCGTCAGGGGTTGCAGCGAGGCTGGACGTGTCCGTGACGCCGTTCCTGCCCACGATCATGCCGGTGGTGGAGGCCAGGTTCTTCTCGAATCCGGGCTGCGGCTTGGCGAAGGTCAGGGCCACCTGGGTGGGGCTGACCACGTCCACGGAGGTGATTTCCTGGGCTCCGCCCTTCGCGACGGCGGAGTAGGCGCTCAGCGCGGGATCGGAGCGGCGGTCCAGGTTGGCCTTGACCAGGGCGGCATCCAGTTTGGAGCCGTCGGTGAACGTGACGTCGTCCTTGAGGTTCAGCGTCAGGACGGTGTTGTCCGCGTTGTAGCTGAAGTCCTTGGCCAGGCCCGGACCTGCGGAACCATCCGGCTGAAGGGTCATCAGGCTGTCGTAGAGGCCTTCGAAGAACTGGCGCTGGGCTGCGGAGACGCGCAGCGGGTCGAACCCGAAGGAGGCTGAGTCGCTGTCGATGGCCAGGGTGAGGCTGCTGGTATCAGCCTTTGCGGCGGCCTGGCTGGACCCGCCGCCGCAGGCGGCCAGGGAACCCATCAGCAGGGCACCGGCCAGAACGGCGGAGCTCGCACGGGCGGTGGAGTTCGGAAGTTTCATGTAGTGCGCCTTTGCATTCTGATGTGATGACGGAGGAACGGTTGTGGGGGCTGGCTGCTCGCCGGCTCCCTTCAAGAATCAGCCGGGACCACAGGCGCCAAACATGACAATGTCATTGATTGAAAAGGTATTGTGGCGGCGGTCACGCCGGGCGGAAGGATGGATGGAAGGCAACGAAGCCTCGGACGCCTGCACGCGTCCATCACGAAAGGAACCCCATGACCAACCCGTTCCCCCGCGACTTCCTTTGGGGCGTGGCCACCGCCGGCCACCAGGTGGAAGGCAACAACGTCAACAGCGATACCTGGTTCCTGGAGCACCTTCCCGGAACGATCTTCGCGGAGCCGTCCGGGGACGCCGTGGACCACTACCACCGCTACCGCGAGGACATCGCACTGATCGCCGGCCTCGGTTTTAACAGCTACCGGTTCTCCGTTGAATGGGCCCGGATCGAACCGGAGGAAGGCCAGTTCTCGGTGGCTGCGCTGGACCACTACAAGCGGGTGCTGGAAGCCTGCCACGAACATGGACTCACCCCGGTGGTCACGTTCCACCACTTCACGTCACCGCTGTGGCTCCTCCGGATCGGCGGCTGGGAGGGCAGCCGGACGCCCGAACTCTTCGCACGCTACTGCGACCGGGTCATGGCCCACCTGGGTGACCTGATCGGCGTCGCCTGCACCCTG
This sequence comes from Pseudarthrobacter sp. Pseusp20, assembly GCF_059492155.1. NCBI lineage: Bacteria > Bacillati > Actinomycetota > Actinomycetes > Micrococcales > Micrococcaceae > Pseudarthrobacter > Pseudarthrobacter sp. Pseusp20. The sequence goes on along the minus strand of NZ_CP168521.1, from coordinate 547,442 downwards.
AACGAGCCGAACCTCCCTTGGCTGCTGGAGTCATTCGGCATCGGCGGGGAAGCCCCGGAGAACCGCGGTTCGGTGCCCATCTGGGCGGCCGCCGCCCAGCGCCTGGGCGTGGATGCCAGCACTGTTGCCCCGTTCCAGTTCTGCTCCACGGAGGCGGGGTTCCAGGTCAAGGTGGCGGCGCACCGGGCCGCCACCAAGGCCATCAAAGCCCATCGCCCGGACCTCCAGGTGGGGTGGACCCTCGCAAACTCCGATATCCAGGCGCTGCCCGGTGGCGAAGGGATTGCAGACCGGGTGCGCCGGGACGTCAACGAACGCTTCCTCAAAGCCTCCCGGGGTGACGACTTCGTGGGCATCCAGACTTACGGGCGCACCGTGTACGGCCCCGATGGCCATGCCCCCGCACCGGAGGGCGTGCCCACCAACCAGATGGGCGAGGAAATCTATCCCCAGGCGCTGGAGGCCACCATCCGCGAGGCCCACAGGATCGCCGGCATCCCGGTGATCGTCACCGAGAACGGCCTGGCCACCGAGGATGACACGCAGCGGGTGGCGTACCTGCAGACGGCCGTCGACGGGGTTGCTTCCTGCCTTGCGGACGGCATCGATGTCCGCGGGTACATCGCCTGGACCGCGTTCGACAACTTCGAGTGGATCTTCGGCTACGGGCCCAAGTTTGGCCTGATCGCCGTGGACCGCTCCACGCAGGAGCGGACTCCCAAGGAGAGCGCGCGCTGGCTGGGGAACCTGGCCAGGGAGCACGCCGGGGCCGGGGCACCGCAACCCGCTTAAGCGTGGTTCATAGTGGCCCGGACTTCCCTGTGAAGTCCGGGCCATTCCTCTGCCGCAGGCCTTTTGCCCTTGTCTACGGCCGCCGGGCGTGCAGGTGCAGCTTCGCAAAGAAGTCCGCAACAACCAACCGGCTGTCCACACCCGTATAAATCCGGCGGGACGGCCTCGCGGACGTTTCGGTGAACACCGAGGTGACGTCATCCAGCCCGGTGACCACCAGGGGTGCACTGTCTCCAAGGCACCACACCGGCCCGAATTTCACGAAGTCCGGCACCTCAAGACTGTTGAAGTGCTCCCACAGCCACTCGCCGGCCGGGCCGGCAACCCTGAAGGCATGATCGAGTTCCGCGACGGACGCCACCATCTGCCGGTACGTTTCGGCGGGGAACTGCCAGACTGCGAGCTCCTGGTTCGCCAGCACGAAGTCCGCAGCGGCGGGGTCCGTGAAGTAGTTGTACTCGTCGTCGTTCCGGGCGGCTCCGCCTACCCAGGCAAGCGTCAGCAACCGGGCGATGCCCGGCTCCAGCAGGAGCGCGTCCGCAACATTGGTGAGCGGACCGGCGCACACCAGAATCAAGGGCAGGTCATCCGCCGTCATTGCGGTTTCAATGATCGCGCTCGCCGCAGCGGAGCTCCGTGGCTGTCCGGTAAAAGGGCTGTCCGGTCCGGGATGCACCGCCGCCGGTTCGGGGCGCTCGAGCACCCGGAGCAGTTCCCCGGCCAGGCAGGCGCCCCGCTGGGATCTGCCCTCCGGCACCCCGAACATCGGATTCGTCAGGGAACTTGTGACGGCTGCGATCCTGTTTGCCGGGGACAGGGCATGGTGGGCCAGTCCAAGCAGGCCGTCGGGGTCACCGGCCCAGTCGTTGTCGACAATCACGCGGCACCGGGGTTCAATCCGAATCATGTCCATCCTGCAAGCCTTGCAGCGCAGGCAGCATCACACGACGACACTTTCCATTCACCGAAAGGTGGAAGGTCCGTCCTAATCTGCGGCAGGCTCGCGGATGACCAGTACCGGGCAGTGCGCATGGTGGATGGTCTGGTGGGATACAGAGCCGAGCAGCATGCCGGTAAATCCGCCATGGCCCCGGGAGCCGACGACAACCAGGTCGGCATCGCGGGAGGCGTCAATGAGTGCCGCTGCCGGGTTGCCTTCCACGACCCGTCCTGTGATCGTCACGCCCTGGTCCTTGATGCGCTCAAGCTCCGCCTCCAGGATCGCTTGGGCGTCCTTCTGGAAGATCTCGTAGTCCCAGGCGGTGCCCAGGGCATCGCTGACATAAGGAAAGCTCCAGGCGGTCAACGCCTGGACCTCACCCTTGCGCAGCCTGGACTCCTCGATGGCCCAGTCCATTGCCGACCGGGACTGGTCGGAACCGTCCACGCCCACCACGATCCTGAAGCTTCCGTTACCGGCCACGGCTTCCCTTTTCCTGTTGCGGTAGTGCCGGCGGGACTAGGCCTGACCCGCTGATGCACCGTGTGCCGGAACGGCCACCGTGGAGTGCTCAGGTTTGGCGGACTGGTGGGGATTCCCTGCTTCCTTGGCACAGTGCAGGCAGCAGTAGATGCCTGCTTGGCTTTCCACGGGGTGGCCCAGGATCCGGCAACCGCAGTGCTCACATGCGGGAGCCATCATGTGGATGGCGCATTCGAAGCTGTCGAACGTGCCTGTCTGGTTCCCCATATTGACGGTGAACATGCGGCCCTCGCTGCTGCCGCAGACATCACATGCGCCCATGGTCTCTGCCTCCTGTTGTGCTCGCCGGGTGTACTCGCCTGCTCCGGACACTCCAGTTGACTGCTTCCGGGAGTTGCCTGCCTAGGGGCAAAGGTCCCACGGCCTGCCTGGGTCAATTCCCCTTGTGGATTTTCCTGGATCATTTCCCATCCACGGTGCCGCCGGTTCCGAATCCCAACCGTAGGAGTGCAACTAAAGGCAAGGACGTGACGATGGATGCCGTGGACCAGCAGGCCCTGACCGGCGCTCTGATAAAGGAGTACCGGCTGGATCTGGCACAGTTGTGGCTGGAGTTCGTTGGGCTGGGCGGGGACGCCTCTGAACAGCTCATCCGGGACTACTGCGCAGGCGAAGCCGCCCTTTCAACGAAGGAACGCGACGCACTGGCGCAGGCTGTCAACGAACATTGCGCTTCCGAAGGCCTGCCGCTCCGTGCTCCGCTCAGCGGTTCCGCCCTTTCCACCCTGCAGCCGGAACACCGTGACCCGGAACGGAAGGATCCCTACTCGTCGAAGTAGGTGAAGGTGTCCGCGGCGCCGGCGACTGACGCGACGACGGCGGCCGCAACATCCCGGAGTTTCATGTTCCGCGTGCTGGACGCGTCCCGCAGCAGCTTGAAGGCCGCAGCCTGGCTGCACCGGTTCTGCGCCATGATGGCCCCGGTTGCCAGGTCGATCACGGTACGCGTCTGCATGGCGGCGCTCATGCCGTCCCTGGTCTCTTCCAGCTTCAGCATCCGCAGGGCAAGTGTCAGCCCCTTGGAGGCCTGCCGGACAAACGCTTCCGCGGCACCGATGCCATGGCTGCCAAAGACGAGGGGCTGTGAACAGTGGAACGTAATCACGCCTTGGGAATCGCCTTCCAGCAGCGCGGGGATACTCAATACCGAGCGGAAGCCCTGCTCCTGGACAGCGTGGACATACTCCGGCCAGCGGTCTTCGCGCCGGAGGTCGGAAACCAGCACTGTCTTTCCTGCCCGCATGGCCGTGGCGCCGGGACCATCGCCAAGCGTGGCCTCCAGCTGGCAGAGGAGTTGTGCACTGCGGTGGCTGCTGGCACATGCCGCGGGTTTTTTGGGCCGCAGCACCACGATTTCGCAGGAGCACACGTGCCCCTCCCCGCCAAGCCGGGCCGCCGCGTAGGCTGCAAGATCCTGGAGAAATGCCTCAACTTCAGGGTTCTGCAGGAAGGACTCCTGGAGATGCAGGGCAACGTCTGCAAAATCCTCGTCTTCAGGCACGCCGGCATGGAGCACGCGTCTTACCTCCCGGACATTGGTTAAAAGCCACACCTCTGTGGCCGCCCACTGCCGAACGGTGATGCCAGCCTACCTTCGCCCGTGTCGTAACCTGTCAACCATGACGCCCCTCTCCACTCCGGACGGATCCGTCCTGGGCAATTCACTTGAGACTGACGGGACCACCGTCCACCGGTTCCTTGGCATCCCCTACGCGGAGCCGCCGTCGGGAAGCAACCGATTCCGCCCGCCGGTACCGGTATCGCCATGGAGCGGGGTGCTTGATTGCACCGCACCTGGCCCCGCCGCGCCCCAGAATCCCGAGTCCCATGCCCCTCCCGGCACTACGCCGCGCACCTGGAGCGAAGAGGCTTGCCTCAACCTGAACATCTGGACGCCGGCAACGGAAGGCCCGGCCAGGCCCGTAATGGTATGGATCCATGGCGGCGCCTACCTCATGGGCGCCAACAGTGACGCAATGTACGACGGCGCCCGGCTGGCGGCTGCGGCGGGCGTGGTGCTGGTATCCATCAACTACCGCCTGGGCGCGCTGGGTTTCCTGCACCTGGCGGACCTGCTGGGGCCCGGTTACGGCGATTCGTCCAACCTCGCCCTGCTGGACCAGCTTGAGGCCCTGCGCTGGATCCGCCGCAACATCGGCGCTTTCGGCGGCGACCCGCACAACGTGACCATCTTCGGGGAGTCCGCAGGCGCCGCAGCCATCGGCACCCTGCTGGGCATGCCGGCGTCGGAAGGGCTCTTCCGCCGGGCCATCATGCAAAGCGGCACGGCCGAGCGCTGCCGCCGGCCGGAGGACTCGGCGCGGATCAGCGCCACATTCCTTGAGTTGTGTGGTCTGGATGCCTCCTCCGCCAACCAACTGCTGACCCTCCGTGTGGAGCGGCTGCTGGAAGCGCAGGCCGCCCTGGAACAGCGTGCTGCGGCGGAGTCCTTCGCGGTTCCATTGCCATTCCAGCCCACGGTGGGCACGCCGTCGCTTCCGTTGCCACCGCTGGAAAGTATCGGCAACGGGGTCAACTTCGGGGTGGACCTGCTGATCGGCACCAACCTGAACGAGGGCTCATTCGCCGTCGAGATGCGCCCGGACACGGGGTCGGACCCGGGCTACCCGGACCGTGCAGCCGCCGTGCTGTGCGGAGCGGGGGTGCCGCCGGCGCTTGCCCCCGGCTATACGGAGGCGCTCACCAGGGTGCTGGGCAGGGAACCGTCAGGCAAGGAACTCCTGGAAGCCGCCATCGCGGATTCCCTTTACCGCCAGCCCAGCAACCGGCTGCTGGACGCGAGGCAGGCGGCTGCCGCAGGCCGGTTGGCCCACGGAGCGACCGGTGAAGGAGCCGCCGGGAAGGACTTCGCCTACCTGTTCACATGGCGCAGCCCGGCCATGGGCGGGAAACTGGGTGCCTGCCACGCCCTGGACATCCCATTCGTCTTCCGGCACCTGGACGCGCCGGAGGCCGCCTTCCTCACACGGGGCAAGGCACCGGCGTCCCTCAGCTACGCCATGAGCCGGGCCTGGGCGGCCTTCGCCGGAACCGGGTCACCTGGCACGGAACGCCTTCCGTGGCCGGGAGTTGGAGGGCAGCGGCGCACCATGGTGCTCGACGGCGAGTCCCGGCTTGAAGCCGACCCCCGCCATGAGATCAGGGAGTTTTTCGAAGCCGTCAGGCTGCTGCCAGCGCGTTGAGGGTGTCCCGGATGCCGTTCAGCGCCGGATCCCGCAGCGACATGAAGGCGGGCTTCAGGAGGGGCTGGATGATCTTGGCCGGTCCCTTGATGCTGAACTCGGCCGTGTACTTCACCACCGAACCGGTCCCGTTGGGGGTGACGTCGATGGAATCGAAGGAAGTCACGGTTTTGTTCTCGCCGCGCAGCTTGATGTGGTTGTCGGTCAGCTCGATGACCTCGTAGACCAGGGTCTGGCGCTTCCCCCGGAACTCGGACTCGGCATGGTACTTGTGCCCCACGGCCACCGGCCCCGGGGTGGTTTTGTCCATCACGGGCGTGTTGGGGTCCCACTTGGGAGTGTTCTCGAACTCACTCATGAAGGCAAAGGCCTTCTCCGCGGACAGGTTGGTTTCCACACTTCCGGTGACTGTGATCATCACCCCAGTCTAGGAAGGGGGATCACGTAAGCCCAGCCCCCGCGCGGCGGGGGCTGGGGCAAAACCCCTGGGGCAAATCCGCCGCCGCTAGCCGGCGACGCCCACGGAACAGTGCTGCAGCAGGCCGTTCACCACAGTGGCCAGCACGTGACCCTGCGCCAGCTCATCAGGGGCCGTTGACAGTGGATCAACGTCGAAAACGGTGAAATCAGCGCGCTTGCCCACCGTTACCGAGCCCGATACCGTCCGCTCCCCTGCAGCTTCGGCCGCGTGCGAGGTGTAGCCTTCCAGCGCCTGGCGTGCTGTGAGCGCTTGGCCCGGCACAATCGGCTGTTCATCCGGGTGGCCCGACCGCCGCCGAAGTTGCGCGTCTGCGAGGATCGGAAGGGGCGGAAAGGGGGCGACAGGCCAATCGGAGCCAAGCGCGAGCGTTACGCCTGCGGACCGGAGGTCAGCGGACCGCCATCCACGGTCCGCCCGTTCTTTTCCCAACCGCCTTGACCAGTTGTCCGTCTGGTCCGCGCGCGAATAGTGGGTGCAGTGGCTGGGCTGCATGCTGGCGATCAGGCCGGAACCGGCGAACCTTTGGATGAGTCCGTCCGGGACCGTTTCAAGGTGCTCGATCCGGTGCGGAGCCCGGGGCAGGTCCGCCGGAAGATCCTCGAACGCTGCCAGCACTGCCGCCACGCCGGCGTCACCGATGGCATGGGTTGCGGTGGGAATGCCCTGGCTTGCGAAGAACCTGATGGCCCGGTTGTACTCCTCCGGGCTTGGCCAAAAGGGTGCGACGGACTGGCCGTGGCTGTCGGGCTCAAAAAGCCAGGCCGTGCCGTTGTCCACCGTGCCGTCCACGAACAGCTTGATTCCGGCCACTTCCCACCGGGAGCCCCGAGCAGTCCTGACCTGCTCCACCAGCCGCCGCCAGTCGGCCTCCCCGCTTCCCGGCATGCACCATGGCGAAACCCGCACGCGCACCGGCAGGCCCCTGCCGCATCCGGCCAAATCGTTCTCAAGGGCGGCAAGGAGCTCCAGGGTTCCCTCCCCGCAGTCCATGACATGGATGCCTGTCAGGCCTGCCCGGGAGAACGAATCAAAGAGCTCACCCAGCCGGCGCTTCCGTTCCTGGAAAGTCTCCTGGGGCATATGTTTCAGGACCAGGTCCAAAGCCGCGGCTTCGAGCAGGAGACCGGTGGGGTTCCCCCTGCCGTCGCAGACCACTTCGGCTGCCTGGTCGAAGTGCCGTGGCCCGGTGATGCCGGCGGTCTCCAGCGCCGCCGTGCTCGCCAGGGCGGAATGGGCATCGAACAGCCGGATCACGGCCGGGCGGCCGGCCACGACGTCGTCGATCAGCTCCCGGTGCGGCGGCGCTGACCCGAAGGCATTTGGGTCGAGTCCCCAGCCGCGGACCCATTCGCCCGCCGGCGTTGCCGCCGCCTCTGCCCGCAGCAAGGCGCGCACGGCGGCAAGGTCCGTGATGCCGGAGAGGTCGCAGCCGCGTGTCATGTCCAGGCCCATGACGGGGTGGACGTGGCAGTCGACCAACCCCGGGGTAAGGACGGCGTCACCGAAATCGATGACCTCGGCCGGACCCCAGGACTGCGCGTCGCGCCGCGTTCCAACCGCCTGGATGTGCCCGTCCCGGACCGCTACAGCCTGGGGCGCAGGTCCGTTGGGTGTCCCGTCCATGGTGTGGACTGTGCCGGCAAGGATAATCAGGTCAGGATTCATGTCATTCATGTGCTTCGAAGCTTCCAATGCGGTCAAAGGTGGCAGGACGACGGCGGCGCAGCCACCGGGCGGCCAGCAGGCCCCCGGCGAACACCACAGGCGTAACCAGGATCAGGATGGTGTTGGTCAGGGCGTCGGCCGCGGTAAGGAGTTCGATGTTCAGTGCGATGAGGATGACGACGCCGAAGAGCAGGACCGCTGATACGAGGCTGAGCGGGGCGAGGAGTTTGTTGCGGGCAGCAGCAGGGTTCCGGCGGAGGTACAGGAATGCTGCCACGGACACCAGCCCCTGGAGGCCCACGATGCCGAAGATGCCCGGGGTGTTCACCCAGATCAGGAGCTGCTGGTACGGGTCCGCGTTCAGGATGGCGCAGACAGTGATGACCACCGCTGCTAACAGGGTCTGCAGCTGCCCGGCACGGTGCGGTGACCTGAACCGGTGGTGCGTGCGGCCGAGGAACGCCGGCAGGACCCCGTCCCTGGCCAGCATGTAGACATAGCGGTTGATGGCGTTGTGGAACGCCAGTTGTGATGCGTAGACGCTGGTGACGATCAGGACGTACATGGCAGTTTCAGCCCAGGGTCCCACATACTGCCCTATGGTCTGGAAGAACATCCCGCCGGACAGTTCGCCAGCGGCTTCCACCACCTGGTCGTCGCCAAAGGCCTGGATGACGGCCCAGACGATGAAGGCATAGAACACGGACATGAAGCCCACCGCGATGTACATGGCGCGGGGAACTGACTGATCCGGGTTGCGGGCTTCGGAGCGGTACAACACCGTGGATTCAAAGCCCATGAAGGCGGCGAAGCAGATGCCCAGGATTGCCAGGACGCCAGGTCCAAAGGCCTGCCCGGGGCTGAAGGAGCCCAGGCTGATACCGTGTGCGCCACCGCTGCTGAGGATGCCCACGCCCATCACGCCGAGAATGCCCGTTTCCGCGACCAGGAGGACGCCGAGGACTTTGGCGCCCACGTCGATCCCCCGGTATCCCAGGAACCAGACGGCCGCGACGGCGATGAGGGCAATTGCGGGCCACGGAACCTCAAGCCCAAAGAGGACCTGCAGCATGTCATGCGTCTGGACGGCGAAGAGCCCGTAGACGCCGATCTGGAGGCAGTTGTAGGAGATGATCGCAAGGATGGCGGACGCCAGCCCCACGGTCTTTCCCAAAGAAATCGAGATGTAAGTGTAGAAGCCGCCGGAGGCTTTGACGTGGCGCGTCATCGCCATGAAACCGATGGCGAAGAGGGTCAGGACGATGCCCGCCAGGAGGTAACCGGCAGGGGCGCCGATGCCCGCTACTCCGATCGCCACCGGGGCCACGCCCGCCATCACTGCCAGGGGTGCCGCAGCCGAGATCACCAGGAAGGCTATGCCTCCGGTGCCCAGGGCATTGCGCTTGAGTGCGCCATCCACGGACGGCGCAATTGGTTTTGTTTTGGTCTCGGGCACAGCTCTGTCCTTTCCTTGAAGCCCACTTAAACGAAAGGCTTTCGTTTAGTATGGGACCAAGTGGTCCAGAGCACAATAGTTTTGCCGGCACGGGCGGATATGTGTCAGCCCGCTAGGCTGGAGCCGATGTCCAAGAGCTGCAGTGAGGAGAACCGATGGGCCGCCCGCCCCTCCCATTGATTTCCGTGGAGGCCCTTACGACGGCCGCACTTGAACTGGTGGACCAGAGCGGGGATTTCAGCTTTCCCAAACTCGCCAGGAAGATCGGCGTGAGTCAGTCCTCGATCTACAACCACGTCTCGGGACGGGACCAGATCCTGGAACTGCTCAGGCACCGCATCATCACCGAGGAGCCGTATCCGCCGGTGGACCATGAGGACTGGGAAGGTGCCCTGCGGATCCTGATCCGCGCCTACCGGGACGCCTTTGCCCGCCATCCGCGGCTGGCACCCCTGATGGTGCTCCAGTCCATTACCGACCCCGAGGTCATCGGGCTTTACGAGGACCTCGCGCTTGCCTTGGAGGCTGCCGGTTTCCGTGGCCGGGACGTGGTGTCGGCGATTTCCACGATTGACAGCTTTGCGTTGGGCGCGGCCCTGGATCTGGCCGCGCCGGACGTCGTCTGGGATCCGCCGGCGGAGGGCTATCCCACGCTCAAGCGCGCCGTCAGCCATGCCGGCCCTCCGGCGGAGCGCGGCAACCATGCGTTCGACTTCGGGCTCGACGTCATCATCGGAGGGCTCCGCGCGAAGCTGGACGGGTAAGCCCGCCCAGCTTCAGCGCCAGCGCTAGCAGCCCTCAAAGTCGGTGAGGACCTTGACCTTCCCGGCGGAGGCCGACGTCGGATCGAACGTGTAGCCGATCCATTCCTTCGCAAGCCGCCGTGCGAGCTCGATGCCCACCACGCGCTGGCCCATGGTGAGCACCTGGCAGTCGTTGGACAGGATGGAGCGTTCCACGGAGAAGGAGTCGTGGGCAGCGGTGGCGCGGATGCCGTCCACTTTGTTCGCAGCGATCGCCACGCCGATTCCGGTGCCGCAGAAGAGGATGGCCCGGTCAGCGGCACCGTCCCGGATCATCTCGCCGGCTGTGATGCCCACGTAGGGGTAGGGCCTGGTGAAGTCGTCCGGGGCGTCGCTTCGGTTGACGCCGATGTCGAGGACCTCGCTGACCCGGGGGTCGGTGCGCAGGTCCGCCAGGATCTTGTCCTTGTAATCGACGCCGGCCTCGTCCGCGCCGACAATGAGCCGCAGCCCCATGGTGTTTCCTTTCGTTGCCATTACTTCGCTGACGCCTGCACAGTGGCAGCGGTTGCGCGGGTGAAGTGCGGCCCCACCACGGCGAAGACCATCGCCAGGGAGGTTGCACCGGGGTCCGGCGTGCCCAGGCTCTTCTCGGCCAGCGGGCGGGCACGGCCCTTGAGCGGAAGGAGGTCCGCGGTGGCTTCCGCCGCAGCAGCGGACTCCTGCGCGGCCTCCTGCCATGCACGGCCCGTTTCCACGCCCTCGGCCACTGCGCGGCTAAAGGCGGAAGCGAAGGGCAGCAGGGCATCCACCATGGTCTTGTCGCCTGTTTCGGCCTTGCCCAACTGGATGATCCGGTCAGCGAATGCGGTCACGGCTGCCGCAAGGGCACCGGGTTCGGGCGCCGAGGAGTTGCCCAGCGTCTCGCCAAATGCACGCAGCGCCGCTCCCCACAGGACGCCGGAGGTGCCTCCGGCCTTGTCCGCCCAGGCATCACCGGCAGCGGCAAGCACATCCCCGGCGCCGGCCCCGCCGGCCAGGGCATCCGACGCTGCGGCGGCTGCCGCATCCACGCCGCGCACCATTCCACGTCCGTGGTCGCCGTCGCCGGCAATAGCATCCATGCGGCCCAGCCGCTCTTCGGCGTCGTGCAGCGACGAACGGGCGGCGTCAATGGCCGCTACGCAGGCGGCGGCGTACTCGCGGGAGGCGTCCGTGGCGACGAACGAAGCGGCGGCCGCGCCGCCGTCGGACGTTTCCTCGACGCCACGGGTCCCGGACTCCAGGGCCGCGTTGCCACGGCGGTAGGCGGGCGTCTCCGCAGGGGCAACCCACAGCCGCTCAAGTTCCTCATCCAGCCAGGTGACCGTGAGCGAGACGCCGGCCATGTCCAGGCTGGTCACCAACTCGCCCACCTCGGGCATCACCAGCGTGTAGCCGGCCGCGCGGAGCAGCGGCGCCACGGCTCCCCAGAGGACAAAGAGCTCCTCATGCTTCGTGGAGCCGAGGCCGTTGAGGATGACGGCGATGCGCTTGCCGGCGTGAGGTGGCGTTTCAGAGAGCACCCGGGACACCAGTTCCTGCCCGAGGTCCTTCGCCGAAGGCAGGTCCGTGTCGTGCAGGCCGGGCTCGCCGTGGATGCCCAGGCCCAGGCCCATCTGCCCTTCGGGCAGCGTGAACAGCGGTGAGTCGGCGCCCGGGAAGGTGCAGCCGGCAAACGCGCTGCCGATGGTCCGCGTCAGGTCGTTGGCCTTGCGGCCCAGCCGCACCACCTCCGCGAGGTCCGCGCCGTTGTCCGCCGCCGCCCCCATTACCTTGAACACGGTGAAGTCACCGGCGATGCCACGGCGCTTAGCGGATTCCGACGGCGGGGCGCTGGCGATGTCGTCCGTCACCAGGACGTTCTCCACGGGGATGCCCTCGGCGGCCAGGCGTTCGCTGGCCATGCCGAAGTTCATCACGTCGCCGGCGTAGTTGCCGTAGGTGAAGACGACGCCGGCGCCGGACTCGGCGGCTTTGGCCACCGAGTAGGCCTGCTGGGCGGAGGGCGAGGTGAAGATGTTTCCCACCACCGCGCCGTCGGCGAAGCCGGCGCCTACCAGCCCGGCGAAGGCGGGGTAGTGCCCCGAGCCGCCGCCGGCCAGGACGGCGACTTTGGGCTGCGCCGGCCGGTACCGGCGGACAGCGCCACCGGGAACCTGCCGGACCAGGTCGGAGTGGACGTCGCAGAAGCCTGCCAGGGCCTCCTCGGCAAACTCTGAGGGGTCATTGAAGATTTTGGTCATGGGGGTTCTCCGGCATCCGGGGTGGTCTGGGAGCTGTTGCTGCTAGTGGATGTGGCTGCCGCCGTTGATGTCGATGGTGGTGCCGGTGAGGTAGGCGGAGTCCTCGGAGGACAGGAAGGTGATGACGGAGGCCACTTCTTCCGTGGTGGCGTTCCGGCCCAGCGGGATGCCCGCGTTGATGGCGGCTTCCTGCTCCTCGGTGCTGCCCACGCGGATGTTGGTGTCCACGGCACCCGGGGTGATGGCGTTGACGGTGACGCCGGTGGCGCCCAGTTCGCGGGCCAGGGCCTTGGTGAATCCCAGGATGGCTGCCTTGGCGGCGGAGTAGGGGACCTTGCCAAAGACGCCGCCGCCGCGCTGGGCGGAGACGGAGGACATGTTCACGATCCGGCCCCAGCCGTTCTCGATCATCTCCGGCAGGAACGCCTTGGTCACCAGGTAGGTGCCGGTGGCGTTGACGTCCATGACCTTGTGCCACAGCTCAAGGGTGGTTTCCAGGAACGGAACCGGGGAGGTGATGCCGGCAATGTTGGCCAGGGCGCCGACGGGCGGGAGGTTGCCGGCGGCCACCTCTGCGGCGACGGCGGCCTGGGCTGCGCTGACGGAGGCTTCGTTGGCGACGTCGATCTCGTGGCCGAAGGCGGGAACGTTGAATTCATTGCCGATCTCGGCTGCGACCTTGGCGGACTTCTCGCCGTCAAGGTCCAGGATGACGATGCCCCAGCCCTCACGGGCGTAGCGGCGGGCGGTGGTGATGCCGATGCCCCGGTCCGAAGTTGCTCCGGTGAGGACGGCGGTGCGCTGGATGGCGGTCATGGTGGTGCTCCTTGGGTTGTTCAGTTCAGATGAGGTCGGTGATGAAGCTTGCAGCCTTGGCGGCGGCGGCCGGGCGTTCGTCATGGGTGACGTCCCGGGTCTCCAGTTCCAGGGAGAAGTGGCCCGTGTAGCCGTCCGCGGCCAGCCGCTTCAGGCCGCCGGCGAAGTCGGCCTCGCCGTTGCCGATGCTGAGGTTGATGTTCCCCGGCACGGCGTCGCGCAGGTGGACATGGCTGATGCGGCCAGGGTGCCGGTCAAGATACGCCTGGACGTCCTCGCCGGCAGCCGTGATGTGGCTGAAGTCCATGACGATTCCGACGCCGGATCCGGCCAGCCGGTCGGCCAGCAGTCCCGCACGTTCCAGATTCCAGCAGAACCGCAGGAAGTGCAGGGATTCGGTCCAGAGTTCGACGCCGAACTCTGCAGCGCGCCGGCCAGCAGCAGCGAGCTGCGCGGCAATGAGGTCCAGGTCTCCCTCGACGCTCCGGACCGGGTTGTGGTCCAGGGCGCCGCAGGGCAGCACCAGGGCTTTGGCCCCGATGTTGGCCGTGAGGGTGAGCAGGGCGTCCAGGTGGCGCCGCCTGGCGTCCTGCCCATCGGCGTCGAGGACTCCGTTCAGGTCCCCGATGTCGCCGTTCACTGAACGGACCCGCACACCGGAGGCGACGACTTCCTGCGACACCGCCGCCACGGCGGCCCCGTCAAGTTCGTACGGCACGTGGTCGCAGACCCCGGGCAGGGCGCCCAGATCGATCTCCTCGAAACCAAGACCCTTCATGGTGCCCAGGGCAGTGTCCAGGTCCTGGTGCCGGAAGCTGATGGATGAGCACCCAAGTCTGGAATGGAACATCATTGATCCTTTGAATCGTGCCGAGCGGTAGTGATAAACACCACAGTAGAGGCGTTAACTGTCAACAGTCAACTCTGAAAGTCGACTGTTGACAGTGTAGATGATGTGCGTCACACTGGGTCGTACCAATTTGTTAACAGTCGACAGCGGCGGACTTCTTCAGCCGCTTTTCGAAAGGGAACCACCATGAGCAAAGATGCTCTGACCATGCGCGGCCCGGTGCACGGCACCAAGGACGCCCGCCGAGTTGCCATCGGATCCGGCGTTGGGGCCGTCATCGAGACGTATGACTTCATCGGCTTCGGCACCGCTGCCGCACTGTACTTCGGCACCGCGTTCTTCCCCGGCAGCGATCCCGTCACCGGCACGCTTGCCTCCTTCGCCACCTTGGGCGTCGGCTTTGCGGCCCGTCCGCTGGGCGGCATCATCGGCGGCCACCTTGGTGACAAAGTGGGCCGCAAGCCCGTCCTGGTTGCCTCGCTGATCCTGATGGGCCTGGCCACGTTCGCCATCGGCCTGCTCCCCACCTACGCAGCGGTGGGGCTGCTTGCCCCCGCACTGCTCGTCTTCGTCCGCATCGTCCAGGGCCTGGCCTTCGGTGCGGAGTGGGGCGGCGCCATCCTGATGAGCTACGAGCACGCCCCCTGGAAATCAAAGGGCAAGTACACCGGGATCGTCCAGGCCGGCTTCCCCGTGGGCCTGCTGCTGGCCAACCTGACCTTCCTCTTCAGCGTCCAGCTCGGCAACGAACTCGCCTGGCGCATCCCGTTCCTCGCCAGCATCCTGCTGGTGATCGTGGGCCTCATCATCCGTTCCAAGGTTCCCGAGTCCCCGGTCTTCGATGAAGTCAAGGACAGCGGCACCATCGTCAAGGCCCCGATCGTCGAGGTCATCAAGACTGACTGGCGCAACATCGTCAAGGGCATCGGCCTGCGCATCGCAGAGACCGCCGGCTACGCCGTCTCCATCACCTACATGATTTCCTACATCAACAGCCAGCACCTGGCGGACAAGAGCCAGACCCTGATCGCCCTCTGCATCGCGTCGGCCATCGGCATCTTCGCCACCCAGGCCTGGGCAGCACTGACGGACCGCATCGGGCGCCGCCCCCTGTACGTCTGGTCCACCGCCTTTGCCGCACTGTTCGCCATCCCGATGTTCCTGCTGGTCAACACCGGCCTGTTCATTGCCATCATCATCACCATCGTGATCTCGTACGCTGTCTGCCAGAACTCGCTCGCCGGTGCCCAGGGTTCGTGGTTCCCCGAGCTCTTCCAGGCCCGCACCCGCGCCTCCGGCGCCAGCCTGGCCTACCAGATCTCCGCCATGGTCTCCGGCTTCACCCCGTTCATCACCACCCTGCTGTTCGTCAGCTTCGGCTGGATGGGCCCGGCACTGCTCTTCGGCGCCTACGCCCTGATCGGCCTCTGGGCCGCCATCGCCACCCGGGAAACCTGGGGCAAGCGCGAACGGGAGCTCGCCGACGAAGCCACCAAAAGCACCCCCAACACCGTCAACGCCTGAATGACCCGCACGCACCAAACGATCACGGAGCCAGTAATGCCTACAGATACAGTCCAGGACAACGCACTGCAGACCGCAGTGACCCCGGAACGTGTGGACAGGATCAGCGCCGCCGCCTACCGGATCCGGCACCACGCCCTGAACATGGGCGAGGTGCAGGGCCAGGGGTACGTGGGCCAGGCACTGGGCGCCGCGGACATGCTCGCCACCGTCTACGGGGACCAGCTGAAATTCCGCGCGGATGACCCGCACTGGGAGGGCCGGGACCGGTTCCTGCTCTCCACCGGGCACTACGCCATCGGCCACTACGCCGCCCTGGCGGAGGCCGGCATCGTCCCGGTCGAGGAGCTGGAAACCTACGGCTCGGACGACTCGCGGCTGCCCATGTCCGGGATGTCCACCTACACCCCCGGCATGGAAATTTCCGGCGGCTCCCTGGGGCACGGCCTGACCATCGCCGTCGGCATGGCTTTGGGCCTGCGCTACCAGGGCTCAAGCGCCCGGGTGTTCAACTTCCTCTCCGATGGTGAGCTGGACGAGGGCTCCACCTGGGAAGCGGCCATGGGCGCGCACCACCACCAGCTGGGCAACCTCACCGCCATGGTGGACATCAACGCCCTGCAGGCCGACGGCAAGACCGACACCGTGCTCCGGACTGAGCCGGTCACCGAAAAGTGGGAATCGTTCGGCTGGTACACGCAGCGGGTGGACGGGAACGACGTCGGCGCGCTGCTGGCAGCGTTCGACAACGCAGCCGCCCAGGCCGCCGCCGTCGGACGTCCCTCCGTGATCCTGTGCGACACCAAGGTGGGCCGCGGCGTCCCCCTGCTCGAGGACCGCGAAAAGGCGCACTTCATGCGCATCGAAGAAAACGAATGGCAGACCTGCCGCGAGCAGCTCACCGCCGGATATGAAGGAAAGGCTTCAGCATGAGCACCACCACCGAGGCTCCCGATACCGCAGCCGCGGCCAAGCCGAAGCTGAAGACCTCGGCGATGATCGCATCCTTCGCGGACCCGGGACAGAAGACGTCCTCCGCGCCGTTCGGTCACGCCCTGGTCAAGGCCGCGCAGGAGAACGACAGGATCGTGGGCCTGACCGCGGACCTGGGCAAGTACACGGACATGCACATCTTCGCCAAGGCCTTCCCGGAGCGGTTCTTCCAGATGGGCATGGCCGAGCAGCTGCTCTTCGGCGCCGCCGCCGGCCTGGCCGAAACCGGCCTCGTCCCGTTCGCGTCCACCTACTCGGTGTTCGCCGCCCGCCGCGCCTACGACTTCCTCTGCCTGGACGCGGCCGAACCGAACCTGAACGTCAACATCGTGGGCGGCCTGCCCGGCCTGACCACCGGTTACGGCCCAAGCCACCAGGCCACGGAGGACATGGCGATCTTCCGCGGCATGCCCAGCCTGACCATCGTGGACCCCTGCGACTCGATCGACATCGAACAGGCAGTGCCGCAGCTCGCCGCCTCCGAAGGACCCACCTACCTGCGCCTGCTGCGCGGCAACGTGCCCACCGTCCTGGACGAGTACGACTACACGTTCGAACTCGGCAAGGCCAAGGTGCTGCGCGGCGGCAACGACGTCGTCTTCATCTCCTCCGGCCTGATGACCATGCGTGCGTTGCAGGCAGCCAAGGCGCTGGCGGCACACAACGTGGACGTCGCCGTCGTGCACACCCCCACCATCAAGCCGTTCGACGCCGAAACCGTCCTCAAGGAGATCAACACCGACCGGCTCGCCGTCACCCTGGAAAACCACTCCGTGGTGGGCGGACTGTTCGAAACCGTCGCCTCCGCCGTCGTCACCGCGGGCCTGGGCAAGCGGGTGGTGCCCGTGGCGCTCCCCGACCAGTTCCTGGACGCCGGCGCCCTGCCCACCCTGCACGAGCGCTACGGGCTGGCCACAGACCGCATCGTCGCCAAGGTCCTGGCCGAACTCGGCTAAAGGCCAGGCACCAGATGGAAAATGCACGGCACCGGTCCTAAGCCGGTGCCGTGCATTCTGCCGTACTATCGAAACTACTACCGACTGTAAACAGTCGACTTATGACATTGAGGACAGAAGCCATGGCCGGACTGACCGCCCCCTTGCTGGGACTGGAAAAGAAGAGCCTGCGCGAGCAGGCCCTCTCGGCGCTGAGGACCGCCATCACCAGCGGAGAACTGGAACCCGGCCGCCACCTGGTGGAAACCGAGCTGTCCGAGATGCTGCAGATCAGCCGCGGCACCCTTCGCGAAGCCCTCCGCCAACTGGAGCAGGAGGGCCTGCTGTCCGCCGGCCCCCGCGGCAGGCTGTCCGTCCGGCACCTGGACGAAAAGGAAATCCGGGACATTTACTCCGTCCGCGCCGCCCTGGAGTCCCTGGCTGCCCGGACCCTGTGCGAACTGCCGGACCGGCAGCAGGTCACCGAATCACTGCACAAGGCCATTGACGCCATGGAGGCCGCGGCCAGCGGCAGCCTTGAGGCGCGGATCGAATCCGATCTCGAATTCCACCGCACGCTGTGCCGGCTCACCGGCAACGAAACACTGCTCCACTCCTGGGAATCCCTGGAGGGCTCCATCCGGATGTCCATCATGTTCGCCGGCCTGGAAAAAGGCGTCAGCAACATGAGCGTGGACCGGCACAAGGACATCGTCGCCGCCATCGACACCGGGGATGCCACCCTGGCCCGCAAGACCATCCTGGAACACATGGACACCGCGGCAGCCAACCTGGTGGCGTAGCTTTCGGCCTCTTTACCTTCCCGGCTGGGAATCCCACGGCACTCCCAGCCGTTAACCTACTGCGCGGTAAATAACCGCGGCGTTAACGAGGGATGGTATGACCGCAAAGTTTGTGTCAGTTGAGGACGACGCCGGCAAGGTCACCCGGTATGCCCGCCACGACAACGGCGGCGGCCTCATTGCACCTGGAGCCATCGTGGCCGACAGCGCCAGGATCGGCTCCATGAGCTATGTGGAACACGGGGCCAGGGTGGGTGCAGGCTGCCGGATTGGACACGGCAGCTGGATCGACCGGGACGCGACGATCGGTGACCGGACGGTGATCGGCGATGGCGTGCGCATTGGCCGGGGCACGGTGATCGGCAACCGGGTCCACATTGGCAGCCACTCAAGGATTGGTTCCAGCGTCCTGATCGAACACGGCGCCCACCTGGACAGCGACAGCACGGTGCCTGACGGCAGCGAGGTCCTCGCCGGGGCGCACTCACGCCTGGCACCGGCCCGGCACCGGCAGCACCGGAGAGTCAAGGGCGGGATAGCGGCCTAACCCGGGGCTGTAGGTTCGCGGGTTACTGGGTTAATGGGTCACGGGGCGGTGCTCCCGCGCACCACCAGTTCCGCCGGATAGATGACCGGTTCCGATGCCTCTTCGGGGTTTCCGATGGCGCTGACCAGAAGCTTTCCTGCCGCAGCAGCCATCTCCACCATGGGATGGGCCACCGTTGTCAGTCCCAGGCCGTTCGCCGCCTGGATGGAATGGTTATCGAAGCCGACAACCGCCACGTCGACGGGCACACGGCGGCCCGCACTTCGAAGAGTGTCCACGACGCCAAGCGCCATGAGGTCGGACGCAGCGAAGATCCCGTCCACCTCAGGCGCCGTGGACAGCAGGTGCTCCGTAGCCTCCGCACCTCCCGCCGTCGTGAAGTCCCCGTGGATGACGGGCCCGGGCTGGAGGCCGGCTTCCCGCAATCCCTGCAGCCAACCTTCCAGGCGGTCGACGGCGGCTGTCATGTCCGTAGGGCCGGCAACAGTTCCGAGCCTGGTGCGGCCGATGCCGGCCAGGTGCCGCGCTGCCAACCGGCCGCCCTCGAAGTTGTCCAGGTCCACGTAGGGAATCCCGGATGCCGTGTCCCACGGCCTGCCGATGAAGACGGTTGGCAGCCCGGTGGCTCCCAGGGTCTCCACCCAGTCGTCCGCCCGGTGATGGGACACCACGATCGCGCCGTCAACGTGACCGCCGCGCAGGTAGCGGATGGTCCGTGCAGAATCGTCCCCTGCCCGGGACATCAGCAGGACCAGCTGCAGGTCCGTATCGCGCAGTGCCTCGTTGACTCCCGTGATCACCGCAGCAAAATAAGGGTCCATCATGACCCTGGCATCAGGTTCAGGGATCACCAGGGCCACCGAACCCGCACGCCGGGTAACCAGGCTCCGCGCAGCACGGTTGGGCGTGTAGCCCAAAGCGACGATCGCGGCGTCGACGGCCGCTTTGGCTTCGGGACTCACCTTCAATCCGCCGTTGATGGCACGGGAGGCAGTAGAGCGGGACACGCCGGCGGCCGACGCCAGGTCCTCCAGCGTTGGACTTGGCCGCCCCGCCCCTGCCGGGGCCGGGCGGCTGGAGTTTGCGTTCATTACACCGACAATACGACACCTTGACCTGATGCCGGCACGAGGTTGCTGGCCGCCGTCATGGCGTTGCCGGATGCCACCGCCGCGTACCACAAACCGCTCGCTTTCGGGACACGATTCTGGGTTGGATAGTCCACCCGGACCAGGCCGAAGCGCTGATGGTATCCAAAGGACCATTCAAAGTTGTCCAGCAGGGACCATGCGAGATAGCCGCGGACATCCACGCCGTCTTCGATGGCCCCGTGGACGGCCTGGAGATGGGCTGCGAAGAACCCCAGCCGGTCCTGGTCGTCCACGAACCCCGCTTCATTGGGAACATCATTGTAGGCGGCCCCGTTTTCGGTGATGTAGATGGGGATCCCGGCGGGGCCGGTGTAGTCTCCATGCAGCCGGTTGAGCAGGCGCCGCAGCCCCTCCGGCTGGACCTCCCAGCCCATGCCCGTTCTTGGCAGGCCCCTTGGAACCGACCGCGCCCCGTCGGCCGCCACGAAAGGGGAGGACACCGGGCGCGCTGCCTGCCCGGGAACCGACGTCGTCTCCTGACCCGCCTGTTCCCCGGGGTCCGCCGGGTCCTTCGTGAGGGATTCACCGTGATAGTAGTTGACGCCCAGCAGGTCCAGCGGCGTGGAAATAAGATCCAGGTCACCGTCATGCACCAGGTCAGCCATTCCCAGGTGTGCGACGTCTGCCAGGAGATCGTCCGGATACTCGCCGCGGAACAACGGGTCAAGGAAAATCCTGTTGAACTGCCCGTCGATCCGCCTGGCAGCGTCCCGGTCGCCGGCGCTGCCGGGGTCCCTGGGATCGGCGACCGTCAGGTTCAGGGTAATGCCCAGGGACGTTGAAGCGTCTCGGCGCCGGAGTTCCCGGACCGCCAGGCCGTGACCCAGCAAAAGGTGGTGTGCCGCAGCAAGGGCTGAACGGGGCTCCTGACGCCCCGGGGCATGGATGCCGGCAGCGTAGCCAAGGAAAGCCGAGCACCACGGCTCGTTAAGGGTCGTCCAGATGCGGACCCGGTCCCCCAGCACGCTGTGCATCAGGGCCGCGTACTCGGCGAAACGGTATGCGGTGTCCCGGTTGGCCCAGCCGCCTTTCTCTTCAAGTGCCTGTGGCAGGTCCCAGTGGTAGAGGGTCAGCCATGGCGTGATCCCGGCGGCCAGCAGTTCATCCACCAGGCGGGAGTAGAAGGCGATCCCTTCCGGGTTGGGTGTGACGCCGTCGGGCACGCAGCGCGCCCAGGACGTGGAGAACCGGTACGCCTTCATGTGCAGCTTGCCCATGAGCGCCACGTCCTGCTTGTAGAGCCGGTAGTGGTCGCAGGCCACCTCACCGTTGTGGCCGTCCGCGACGGCACCGGGCAGCCGGGCGAACACATCCCAGATGGAGTCCTCTCGGCCGCCGGTGTGTGCTGCGCCTTCGATCTGATAGGCAGCTGTTGCCGCGCCCCAGAGGAAACCCTCCGGAAATTCAAGTCGGGTGGGACTCATCCTTTGACTGCTCCTTGCATAATTCCAGATACGAGTTGCCGGCCTGCAGCGATAAAGAGGAGCAGGAGCGGGATGGTGGCCAGGACTGCGCCGGCCAGGACCACGGAGTAGTCCACGAAGTGGGCCGCCTGGAGCAGCTGCAGGGCCACCGGAAGGGTGGGGTTCGAAGGGTCAAGGACAATGAACGGCCAGAAGAAGTTCGTCCAGGTGGCCACGAAAGTGAACAACGCGAGCATGGCGGCAGCAGGCCTTGCCGCCGGGAATCCGACGTGCCAGAAGGCCTGGATCATGGAAGCACCGTCCATCCTCACAGCTTCAATCAGTTCATCCGGGAGGGCGTCGCGCAGGTACTGGGTCATCCAGAAGACGCCGAATGCGGTAACAACGCCGGGGATGATGACGGCCCAGAGGGATCCGGTCCATCCCAGTTTGGACATCAGGATAAACAGCGGGACTACGCCGAGCTGGGTGGGAACGGCCATGGTTGCGATGACAAACACCAGCAGCGCCTTGCTGCCGCGGAAGCGGAGCTTGGCGAAGGCGAATCCGGCAAGGGTGGAGAACACGACGACGGATGCCGCCGTCACGCAGGAGACCATAAGGCTGTTGCCCATTGCCTTCCAGAACGGAATGCTGGCAAAGACTTTGGCGGCGTTGGCCAGGAAGTTCCCGCCAGGCAGCAGCGGGATGCCGCGGCTCAGTGCGGTGTTGTCGTGGCTGCCCACCAGGAAGGACCAATAGAGCGGAAAGAGGGACGCCAGGAGGACAGCGCCCAGGAAGCCGTAGGTGAGGAAGCCGGGCCGGCGGTCACTTCCGTGGCCCGACCTTTGTTTCCGGGTACCTGGCCCGCGCCGCGCTGCTGCCTTGGCCGCCCCTTTCCCGGCGGACTGTTCGATCATGGGAATGGAGCTCACTTGCGGCCTCCGTTGCTTGCGATGCGTTTGGTGATGAGGAAGTTGAGCAGGGCGATCAGCACGATGATCAGGAAGAGCAGCCAGGCCACGGCAGATGCCCTGCCGAAGTTGCGCTGGCCCCAGCCGAGTTCCCAGATGTACATGGTCAGCGTCTGCCACTGCCTGTCCGCTCCGCCCAGGCCGGACTGGTCGAAAACCCGCGGTTCGTCGAAAATCTGAAGGCCACCGATGGTGGATGTGATCACCACGAAGATCACCGTTGGCCGCAGCATGGGAACGGTCACGGAAAAGAACTGCCGCAGCCTGCCCGCGCCGTCGATTGTTGCCGCCTCGAACACATCCCGGGGAATGGCCTGCATTGCTGCGAGGAAGATCAGCGCGTTGTAGCCGGTCCAGCGGAAGTTCACCATGGTGGCAATAGCCAGGTGGCTCGCAACGGACTCTGAATGCCACCGGACCGGGTCCAGCCCTGCCGCCGTCAACATCCCGTTAACCAGCCCAAACTGGTCCGCAAAGAGGTTGTTGAAGATCAGGCCTACTGCCACCGGCGCCACGACGAAGGGGACCAGGACCCCCATCCGCCAGAACGTCCTCGCCCTCAGGTTCGCGTCCAGCACCGCCGCTATCACCAGGGCGATAACAACCTGGGGAACGGAGGACAGGATGAAGATGCTGAAGGTGTTGCCCACGGCGTTCCAGAAGTAGGGCTGGGCCACGATGAAGGCGTAGTTTTCCAGGCCCGTGAACTTCCCCTGGCCGCCGATGAGGTTCCAGTTGTGCAGGGAAACCCATGCCGTGTACACCAGCGGGAACAGACCGGTGACGGCGAACAGGATAAAGAACGGCGAGATGTAGAGGTAGGGGGACAGCTTTACGTCCCACCTGGAGACCTGCTGCGAGAAGGCCAGGCGCCGGACACTCTTCGCGCCCGCCGGACGCGGGGACTGTCCCCCGGCGCTTTGGGGCTTGACCCGGTCGGTGACAGTCATGCCTAGAGGGCTTTCACCGCGGCGGCGAACTTCTCCCAGGAGGAGGCGGCGTCGTCGGATTTGTCCACATCCACCCGGGTGAGGGCCTGCTGCATGGCGTCGTTGATGGCAAAGAACTTGGTTCCCTTGAAAGGCGTCACGTCAACGGCTTTGGCGCGTTCGGCGAAGATCCGGCCGGTGGGCGCACCGTTGAAGAACCCGTTCGTCTGGTCCAACAGTTCACTGCTTTCCAGGGCCTTCTTCTGGCTGGGGAAGGTGCCCTTGGCAGTGAATGCCTTGATCTGCTGTTCGGGTGCGGTCAGCCAGCCTGCCAGCTTCTTCGCCTCGGCCTGGTGCGCGCCCTGGGTGGGGACCGTCAGGTAGGACCCACCCCAGTTTCCGCCGCCGCCGGGGAAGACGTTGGCCACGTCCCAGCCGGCGACCCCCGCCGCGTTGCCCTCGATGACACCGAGCATCCAGCCCGGGCAAAGGGTGGTGGCGAAGGCGCCGGTCTGGAAACCGGACGCCCAGTCATCGCTCCACTGCTTGAGATGAGCTGACAGCCCGTCCTCGGTGGAGGCTTTGAGGACCTGGTTGTAGGTGTCCCTGACCTTCTGGTTCTCCGTGGCGATGACGGTGCCGTCTTCCTCCTCGTAGACCTTGTCAAGCTGGTTGCTCATGCCCTGGTAGATAGCCCCGGCGGAGTCGAACCAGGCGGACTCCGGCCTGGCGGCCTTGAATGCCTTCCCGGCTTGGAAGTAGCTGTCCCACGTGGTGCCCAGCAGTTTGGCAACTTCCTCACGCTGGGTGGGCAGGCCGGCCTTTTTGAACTGCTCAGCGTTGTAGCAGACGGCCTCAGGGCCGGAGTCGGTCCCGTAGCCAAGAAGCTTGCCGTCGGCGGTTGTGGCGGCCTCGGCCTTCCAGTCCAGCCAGCGACCTTCAACAGCGGGGTCGCTCAGGTCCGCGAAGCGGTCCGGATACTGCAGGAGTTCCGGGAGCCAATCCACCTCTACGGCCTCGATATCGGACAAGCCTGAGCCGGCAGCCAGGCGCGTCGTGAGGTTGTCCCGTGCTTCATTCGTGGTTGCCGCCTTCTTGTGCACAATGGTCACGTTCGGATTCAGGGCTTTGTATTCCTCAAAGAGCGCCTCATAGCCGAATTCGTTGAACGTGCCGACCGTGAGCGTTACGGGCTCGGATCCCGTTGCACCGTTGACTCCTGCCTTCTCGGGCGATGAGGAACCGCACGCGGTCAACGACAGGGCAAGGCACGCGGCGGCAGCCGAAAGCACGGAGAACTTGCTGGGGTTTTTCACAGGGGAAGACTCCTTCGTCAGAAATGCCCCATTGGTCCGATGGACGGTGGGGCTGGGGAGCGGTGGGGACGGGTCGGAGGCCGATCCGTGGTGGGAGCGCTCTCACCAAATGGTGTCCCATCTCACAGATGGTTGTCAAGGCGAGGTAGGAGCGCTCCCATATGCCCTTGTCGACACCCCGTTGCGGTGTTAGGCTTCCCCGACGAGAGCGCTCCCACGGCCGCGTCTTTTCGCCGCCCACATCCGTCTCGACGAATCCCACCGACGAACAGGACCAGCAATGCCGCTAGCCCACCTGCCCCAACCGCCGCGCGCCGAAAGGCCCAACGGCCCCCAACCGCGGCGCATGCAAAGCCCCCTCAGACACGTCACCGGCACGGCGGTCCTCCTGGCCGGCCTGATAGGCAGCGGAGGAGGAATGGCCGTCGCGTCGCCCGCCGCACCACAGGCATGGGCCCCGACCCAGGCAGCCGCGCCCCAGGCCCCCCTGCCGGCCGCGATCCCGGCTCCTCCACAGGCGACGCAACACCCCTTCGGACCCAATGTGTACGTCTTCGACCCCAGCATGCCGGTGGCCCGGATCCAGGCAACGGTGGACTCCATCGCGGCGCAGCAGGTGGACGACGAAATGGGGACCAAACGCTATTCCCTGTTGTTCAAACCCGGCACCTATGGAACCCCGGAGCAGCCGCTGATTGTCCAGGTGGGCTACTCCACGGAGGTTGCGGGGCTGGGTGCTGCACCCGCCGACGTCACCATCAACGGGCACGTGGACGTCTACAACCGCTGCCTGTCCGCGGACAACTGCATCGCGCTGAACAACTTCTGGCGTTCGCTGTCCAACCTCACCATCAACGTCACCGGACTTGAAGGCTGCCGCAGCTCGGCGAACTTCTGGGCGGCTTCGCAGGCCTCACCCATGCGGCGGATCAACATCACCGGCGGCAACCTTTCCCTCATGGACTACTGCACGGCAGGGCCGCAGTACGCCAGTGGCGGCTTCATCGCGGATTCAAAGACGGGCGCCGTCATCAACGGCTCACAGCAGCAGTACCTGGTCCGCAACAGCAGCATCGGCAGCTGGTCCAACGGAGTGTGGAACCAGGTGTTCTCGGGCGTAAACGGGGCGCCTCCGCAGTCCTTCCCGAACCCGCCGTACACCACCCTGGCCGCCACGCCGATCAGCCGCGAGAAGCCGTACCTGACGTTGGATCAGGCCGGCCAGTACAACGTGTTCCTGCCCGCCGTCCGCCGGGACTCTGCCGGGACCACGTGGGAAAACGGTCCCACAAAGGGCCGCAGCATCCCCTTGGCCGACTTCTATGTCGCGAAGCCCGGCGATTCAGTGCAGGCTATCAACTCCCAGCTGGCCAGGGGAAAGCACCTCCTCCTGACCCCGGGGGTGTACGACGTTGACCAAAGCATCGAGGTCAAGCGGGCAGGAACCGTCGTTCTCGGGCTGGGCATGGCAACCCTCACCGCCGTCAACGGAGCGGTCCCCTTGACGGTGGCCGATGTCCCTGGTGTCGACGTCGCCGCCGTCACCATAGATGCCGGAGAGATGGAGTCACCTGCCCTGATGCGCGTCGGCAAGGCCCGCCAGGGCGCAGGGAGCGGGCCGGCCAACTCCGCCGCCCTCAGTGATCCGGTCAACCCCACCACGCTCCATGACGTGTTCTTCCGCATCGGCGGCCCGCATGTTGGCAAGGCTTCGGTCAGCCTGGAAGTCAACAGCGACAACGTCCTCCTGGACCACATCTGGGCCTGGCGCGCCGACCATGGGAACGGCGTCGGCTGGACCACCAACACCGGCGCGAACGGCGTGATCGTCAACGGCAACAACGTCACCGCCACGGGCCTGTTCGTGGAGCACTACCAGCAGTACAACGTCATCTGGAACGGCGACGGCGGCAAGACCGTCTTCTTCCAGAATGAGCTCCCCTACGACGCGCCCAACCAGGCAGCGTGGCAGCACGACGGCGTCCTGGGCTGGGCAGGTTACAAGGTGGCAGATTCCGTCAAAACCCACGAGCTGTGGGGCGGCGGCAGCTACGTGTACAACAACGTGGATCCAAGCATCCACGCCACCCGTGGCTTTGAGGTTCCGGTAACGCCGGGTGTGAGGCTGCACAGCCTTTTGACGGTGAACCTCGGCGCGGGAACGCTGGACCACGTGGTCAATGACACCGGCGCACCGGTGTCAACCGACGCCGTCGGAGTTCCCAGCTACGTAGCCGACTTCGGCTAAAGAACCCCCTCAGGACCACCGCAGGGCGCGGTGCGGCAGTCAAGGCCGCACCGCGCCCTGCTACGTGTTTCGAAGTGCCTTCCCTCGCAGCCCGGCCCCGCCCCACACGGCCAGGAGCAGCGCCACCAGCAGCAGGCCGGCGTCGCCCAGGTCGACGGACGCCAGCCACGCGGTCAGCGGATCCTTAGGGGCAAAGGCCGCGTGGAAGAACCCGGCCAAGGTAATCACCGAGATGAACAGCGCCGAGACCGCGGAAATGCCCGTTACCAGCGCGTTGAAGCCGAGCTTCCGCCGGGGATCATCCAACGCGGAGCGGTACATCCGCATCATGGCCATGCCGTTCAGCGAGTCGCACAGGGTCATCGCGGCAGCGAAGGCAAGCGGCAGCGCAAGCAAGGCGAAGGGCGGCACCCCGGCCAGCGAGGCCGCCGTCGCCATCATCAGCAGCCCGATGGTGGTGGCAGTATCAAAGCCCAGGCCGAACAGGAAGCCGATCACATAGATGCTCCCCGGCCGGCGCACCCGGGACAGCGGACGGGCGAGCAGCCGCGCCACCAGCCCCTGCGGCGCCAGGTCCCGGTGGCCAATGGTGGCGCCATCACGGGCGCGCCGGTAGGCAGAAAGTGAGCGGGTGAACGCGGAGCCGTTGAACAGTCCCATGGCCAGCAGGAACAGGCCGGACACACCACTGCCAATCAGGCCCAGGACCAGGTTTCCGGCCGTACCGTCCTGCATCAGTCCGCCCACCACGGACGCGCCGGCGATCACCAGCACGCCTGCCAGGGTCACCACTGAGCTGTGGCCCAGGCTGAAGGCGAAGCCCACGCTCACCGGGTCCTGCCCCTGGGCAACGAACCTGCGGGTGGAGTTGTCGATCGCTGCGAGGTGGTCCCAGTCGTAGCTGTGCTTCACGCCTGCGAGGTAAGCGGTGAGCACCAGCCCCGAGGACAGCGGCCGGCTTCCTGCGCCGAAGGTCCCGGCTAGCAAAAGGACGACGGCGGCGGCATGGAGCGCGGCTACCGCACCGAAAGTGAACAGCACCCGGGTCCGGAGCGGCAGCAGGTCCCGGTCACGGTAGAGGATGCCGATGCTGGTCATCAGTGCTTCCTCAGGTTTAGCGGGGCCTGGCCGTACCAGAGTCCGCGGAGCAGGTCCGTGCAGGAACGGAGCAGCAGGTTCAGTTCGTCGGTGCTGTGGGAGAGGCTCCGCAGCACCAGTCCGGTTGTGCCTGCCACGGTGCGGGTCAGGGAGATGCCGGTCAGCGATTCCCGGCCGGCGGTGAGGCCGTGGAGTTGGTCGGCGAGCGCCTGGTCCACCCGTGCGTCCACCACCACCAGCGACGCCAGGTGGCTGTATCCCTCCATGAAGCCGAGTCCGGTGACGTCGTGGAGTGGCGGCCGGATCAGCAGGTTGTCCAGTGCCAGCAGCTGCGGGTCACCATCAGCGGCCTCAATATGGATGTCGTTGCGCAGCCGGACTTCCTGGTACCGGAAGGCGGCTCCGTCGGGCGACCAGCCGGGGGTTACTACCTCGGCCATGACCAGGCTCGACGACGGCCGCAGGGTCACGGAGGTCCGCTGCCGGTAACTGGCCTGGCGGTAGGCGATGAGCTGGTCGGGCATGAGTTCCAGCCGCGCCCCCTCCCCCAGCCGCACAGTCATCCGCTGCTCTGCAAAGGACCCGGGAGTCCGGTAAACCTTCGTGGCGGACTGGGTGGTCAGGAGAAGGTCGGCCCCATCCTGGACCTCAACATCAACAAGGAAGAGGTCAGCGCCAAGATACGCCCCGCCAGGATTCACGACGACATAACAAACCTGCCCGGAGTCATCGAGATAGTGAGGGCGGAGTACCCGAAGGGCCCCCTCATGGAACTGATGTGAGGCAAGGGACCGGCGGCCCCGCAAAGTGACGCCCAGCTCAAGCCGCCCCATAGGTGACTGTCCGTGGCCGGATCCGGCGGCTTCGCCGGATTTGGGCAAGTCCACGACTGCCATGTCTATTGCGCCAGGTCGAGCATCAGGACGTCGTGCCGGATCCAGTCGATGACCTTGTCCAGGCCCTCGTCAGTTTTCAGGTTGGTGAAGCAGAACGGTTTGTTGCCTCGGAATTCCTTGGAATCCCGCTCCATGACGGCCAGGTCAGCCCCGACGTGCGGCGCGAGGTCGGTTTTGTTGATGATGAAGAGGTCGGACTTGATCATGCCCTGGCCGGCTTTGCGCGGGATCTTTTCGCCCTGGGCCACGTCGATGATGTAGATGGAGAAGTCCACGAGTTCGGGGCTGAAGGTGGCGGAAAGGTTGTCGCCGCCGGATTCGACGAAGATGACCTGAAGGTCGGGGTGGCGGGCTTTGAGTTCCTCGATGGCGGCGGTGTTCATGGAGGTGTCCTCGCGGATGGCGGTGTGGGGGCAGCCGCCGGTTTCGACGCCGATGATCCGGTCCACGGGGAGGATGCCGTTGGCGGCGAGGATCTTGGCGTCCTCGATGGTGTAGATGTCGTTGGTGATGGCGGCCATGGAGATCCCGCCGCTCATGTGCCGGGTGAGCCGCTCCACGAGCTGGGTCTTGCCGGCTCCCACGGGGCCGCCGATGCCGATCTTGATGGGTTCAGACATATGTCCTCCTTTGACTCAAAAGCACAGTATTTACAGGCACTGTCAGCTCATGAACATCCGGGCACGTTGGCGTTCGTGCCGCATTTGCGAGATTTCCAGCCCCGGACTGACGGCGCCGAAGTCGTCCAGCGTCAGGCGGGCGATGCTGTCGATGGCGGCAGCAACGTCGTCGTGCGCTTTCCGCAGCACCCGCTGCCCGGCGTTCTGCCCCAGGGGGATGGCGCGGACGGCATTCTGCGTCAGGGAGGTGGCGGTGGCAAAGAGGTAGGCGGCGAGCGCCTCCTGGAGCGGCACGCCCAGGGAGCGGGCGACGACGGCGAACGCCAGCGGCTGGTGCCCGGCGGCCCGGCCCGTGGTCACCAGGTCCCGGTACAGTTCCAGCGCAGGCGACGGAAACACCTCCGCCCCGATCTCCAGCAACCGAAGCCCCATTTTGATGCCCGCCTCCCGCACCTGCCGGGGCAACAGGGACGCAGAGAGCAAAGTATCCAGCTCCCCCACATCAACACCCCCGTAGAGAAAGCGGATGGCGAGCCCGTCAGAGTATGTCAGCTGCTGCCCGATGAACGCGCCGAGCCAGATACCGAAGGACTCTTCATCAGATACGAGCTCCCGCTCGATGTATGTCTCGAACCCAAGGGAGTGCGCAAACGCCCCGGTAGGCAAAGCGGAATCGACAAGCTGCTGAAGCGCCAGCTGATAGTTAGTGGCTGTGCTCAGCATGGCGGAAAGGTACAGGCATGACGCGTTCCTGGCGGGTGTAGGGGACGGCATTGTGGCGGAGGTAGTCCTCGACGGTGTGGTCGTAGGCGCACACCATGACGTCCGCCCCGTATTCGGAAGCGGCGTCGAAGAACTGGGCCTGGAGGTGGCGGTTGCCGAGGGAGTGCGCGGTGACGCCCATTTCGGAGATGGTGCGGGGTGCGATGACCAGGACGTCGGTGGGCAGCACGGACACCACGATCATGTTGGCCTCTTCCACGTGGAGGATGTCGCCGTCGCGGAGGTCCCCGGAGCCGGAGGGGAGGCGGATGCCGATTTCCTTTCCGTGGTCGGTGGTGGCGCGCTGGATGCGTTTGACCAGCTGGGAGCTGGGAAGCACCACCTTTTCCCGGTGCAGCCCGGCGTAGGTTTCGGGGTCCGGAAGGTCGTGCAGGTTGCCGAGGACTTTGTCGATGATCACGTGGGGGCTCCGGTGGGGTCTAGAACAGGAAATAACGCTGGGCCATGGGCAGGACGTCCGCGGGTTCGCAGGTGACGTCCTCGCCGTCGACGGTTACCTGGTACGTTTCCGGGTCCACCTGGATGTCGGGGGTGGCGTCGTTGTACTTGAGGTCGGCCTTGGTGAGGGTCCGGATGCCGGAGACGGCCCGGATGACCTTTTCCAGCCCCAGTTCCTGGGGTACCCCGGCGTCGATCGCGGCCTGGGACAGGAAGGTGATGGAGGACTGCTGCATGGCTTTGCCGAACGTGGCGAACATGGGCCGCATGGTGCGGGGCTGGGGAGTGGGGATGGAGGCGTTCGCGTCCCCCATCAGTGCGTAGGCGATCTGCCCGCCCTTGAGCACCAGCTCCGGTTTGACGCCGAAGAACGCGGGATCCCAGAGGACCAGGTCCGCAAACTTGCCAACCTCCAGCGACCCCACGGAGTCGGCGATGCCCTGGGCGATGGCGGGGTTGATGGTGTATTTCGCCACGTAGCGCTTGAGCCGGAAGTTGTCGCTGCCCGCGCTGCCATGGATTCCGGCGGCGGAATCTTCCAACACCCCGCGCTGCTTCTTCATCTTGTCCGCCACCTGCCACGTGCGGGTGATCACCTCGCCCACCCGGCCCATCGCCTGGGAGTCGGAGGAGGTGATGGAGAAGATGCCCAGGTCCTGCAGGACGTCCTCGGCGGCAATGGTTTCGGCCCGGATCCGGGAATCGGCGAAGGCCACGTCCTCGGGGATGTCCGGGTTGAGGTGGTGGCACACCATGAGCATGTCCAGGTGCTCTTCGATGGTGTTCCGCGTATAGGGCAGCGTGGGGTTGGTGGAGGCCGGCAGGACATTGGGCATGCCGGCAATCTTGATGATGTCCGGGGCGTGGCCGCCGCCGGCACCCTCCGTGTGGAACGTGTGGATGACGCGGCCGTCGATGGCGCGGATGGTGTCCTCCACGAATCCGCACTCATTCAACGTGTCGGTGTGGATGGCCACCTGGACGTCGTACTCGTCCGCCACCTTCAGGGAGGTGTCGATGGAGGAGGTGGTGGACCCCCAGTCCTCGTGGACTTTCAGCCCGATGGCACCGGCGCGGATCTGCTCGGCCAAAGGTTCGACGGCGGACGCGTGGCCTTTCCCGAACAGCCCGATGTTGATGGGCAGCCCCTCAGCCGCCTGCAGCATCCGCTGGATGTGCCACTTTCCGGGTGTGACGGTGGTGGCCTTGGTGCCTTCGGCAGGGCCGGTGCCGCCGCCGATCATGGTGGTCACCCCGCTGGCCAGGGCCGTGGGCACCTGGTCCGGGGAGATGAAGTGGATGTGGGTGTCGATTCCGCCGGCAGTGAGGATCTTCCGTTCGCCGGCGATGATTTCGGTGCCGGCCCCGATGACGATGTCCACGCCGTCGGTGATCTGCGGGTTCCCGGCTTTGCCGATGCGGAAGATATGCCCGTCCTTCAGTGCCACGTCCGCTTTGTAGATGCCGGTGTAGTCCAGGACCACCGCGTTGGTGATGACGGTGTCGGGAATGTCCTCGTCGCGGGTGGCCTGGCCGTTCTGGCCCATGCCGTCGCGGATTACCTTGCCGCCACCGAACACTACTTCCTCACCGTAGACGGTGAGGTCCTGTTCGATCTCGAGGAACAGGTCGGTGTCCGCCAGGCGGATCCTGTCACCGGCGGTGGGCCCGTACAGGTCCGCATACTGCCGTCGCGGGATCTCGAAGCTCACTGGACGTCCCCTTCCTGGCGGGTGCCGCCGTCGAGCTTTCCGTTGACCGCGTTGCTGAGCCCGAACACCTCACGGCGCCCGGCCAGTTCGATCAGCCGCACGCTCCGGGAGTCCCCCGGCTCAAACCGCGCAGCCGTTCCCGCAGGAATGTCCAGGCGCCGGCCGTAGGCGGCGTCCCGGTCGAAGGACAAGGCAGCGTTGGCCTCAGCGAAGTGGAAGTGGGAACCCACCTGGACGGGCCGGTCGCCGGTGTTGGTCACGGCCACCTCGATCGCGTCCCTGCCCGCGTTCGCGGTCACGGGCTCCGGCCGGAGAACGTACTCGCCTGGGATCATTGCGGCTCTCCTTAGCGGATGGGGTTGTGGACGGTGACGAGCTTGGTGCCGTCGGGGAAGGTGGCCTCGATCTGCACGTCGTGGATCATTTCCGGCACGCCCTCCATGACGTCCTCGCGGCTGAGGAGGGTGGTGCCGTAGCTCATGAGATCGGCAACGGTCCTGCCGTCCCTGGCGCCCTCGATCAGTTCATAGCTGATGATGGCCACGGCCTCCGGGTAATTAAGTTTCAGGCCGCGGGACTGCCGGCGCCGGGCCAGGTCCGCGGCCACCACGATCATGAGCTTTTCCTGCTCACGCGGCATCAGATGCATGGATTTCCCTTCGACGGCCAACGGCGTGGGCTCCAGCGTAGACCCGGCACGTTTCCGCCAGGTTTCAGCAGCATCAGGCCGGTCTATCCGGAGCCTGTTTGCTGACCGGTGGGGCCTACTTGCTGAGCCCGGAAAGGATCTCCCCGCTGGACTGGACGGGCTGGCGGTAGGTAGCGGAAAGGATGCGGAGCATGTCGGCGGCGTCCTGGTCGGCTTCGGAGGCCATGGCGTCCCTGGCATACGTCACGCGGATGTTGTGCGCGAATGCATCGGCGGCGGTCTGGGCAATGCAGTTGTGGGTTGAGACGCCCGCGAGCACCACCTGGTCGGCTCCCCAGTTCCGCAGCCGGGCCAGCAGGTTGGTGCCCACGAAGGCGCTGTCGCGGGTCTTGTTCAGCTGGGGCAGGTCTTCGGTGATGAGCCCCGGCACGGACTGGGCCTGTTCACTGCCGCGGAAGATGAACCCCTGGTCGTCGTCGAGCATGCTGAGGGTCCAGGTGGATTTGTCCCGCTCGTGTTCGGTGCCCACCAGCAGCGCCTTGTGGCCGGCGGCCTTGAACCCTTCCAGCAGCCGGTTGCACTCGCTGACCACCCGTTCCCGCTGGGCTGCCAGTTCGGGGGTTTCGAAGAAAGCGTTCTGCATGTCGATGACCAGGAGGGCAATCATGGCGGCACCTTTCCGTCTCTTGAACCGGTGGCATAGGCGTACCCGCTTGCGGAGCAGGCGAAACCTGGCCGCCCGGAACTACGGCGCGGACTCGCGGATCTTTAGTTCGAACCCGGCCTCCACGTGCACGCCCGCCCCGGATGTCTCGCGCCCGGCGATCCGGTCCAGCAGCAGGCCGATGGACCGTTCCGCGATCTCGTCCATGCCCGGCGAGACGGTGGTCAGGGACGGGGACGCGAACCGGGCTTCGTCGATGTCGTCAAAGCCTGCCACGGCCACGTCCTGGGGCACCTTAACCCCGCGGATCAGGAGTTCGTGCAATGCGCCGAGTGCCAGCACGTCGTTCAGCCCGAAGACGGCGTCGAACTCCACGCCGGATGCCAGGAGGCCGGCCACGGCGGCGGCGCCGGTGTCGCGGCGCCACTCCGCAGGCACCACCAGGGCAGGGTCGAACGCGATGCCGGCTGCCTCCAGCGCCTTCCGGTATCCGTTCAGGCGCAGGCCCCCGCTGCCGGAGGTCTCCCCGGCGTTCGCCCCGATCACGGCAATGCGGCGGCGGCCGCCGGCCAGCAGGTGCGCCGTGAGCGCCGCCGCGGCTTCCCCGTTCTTCATCGTGACCAGGTCGAAGCGGGGATCCATGATGTGCTCGCCGAGCATCACCAGCGGCTTGCTGCCGGCACGCGCGGAAATGGCCTCCGCGTCAACCATCAGCGGCGTGAACAGCAGGCCGTCGGTGAGCTGCCGGAACGTCCCCTGCAGGGCGCCCAGTTCAGCGGCCGCTTCCGCGTCGGACTGCTCCACCAGCACCCGGTAACCCCGGCGGGAAGCGGCCTTCATCAGCCTGGACGCCAGCTCGGCGTAGTACGGGGCGGAGAGGTCGGACAGGACCAGCCCCAGCATGGAAGTCTTGCCGGACCGGAGGCTGCGCGCCGTGAGGTTGGCTTCGTAGCCCAGCTCCGCAATGGCATCCTGCACCCGCTGCTTGGTGGCCGGACGGATGAATTCGTAGTCGTTCAGGACGTTGGAAACGGTCTTGAGGGAAACGCCCGCCGCCCGTGCGACGTCGTTCATGGTGACTGCCATTAACGTTCTTTTCCTGCTTTCGCCGCTGCTTTGGCGGCCTGCTTGCTGGCGCGCACTTTTGCCAGGGATTCCGGGTCCACGATGTCTGCCACTGACAGGTAGCTGCCGTCCTCACCATAGTGTCCCGCGGCTTCACGCCATCCCGGCGCATTCAGGCCGCGCTGCTTGCCCAGGAGGGCCAGGAAGATTTTCGCCTTCTGCTCGCCGAATCCGGGCAGGGCCTTGAGGCGGCGCAGCACCTCGGCCCCGTCCGGTGACCCTTTGGTCCAGATGGCCGCGGCGTCCCCGTCCCACTCGCTCTGGACGGCCTCGGCCAACGCCTGCACCCGGGCGGCCATGGAACCGGGGAAGCGGTGTACGGCGGGCCGTTCCTTGAACATCTCCACAAACGCCTGGGGGTCCTGCGCGGCGATGGCCTCCGGCTTAAGCGACCCGATCCGGCTGCGGATCTTCTCGGGCCCGGCAAAGGCCGATTCCATCGTCACCTGCTGGTCCAGCAGCATGCCGGTCAGCAGGGCGAAGTCGTCCTCGCTCAACAACTTGTCCGCGGCGGGATCGCCCGTGATGTGCAGTTCCATGCCGTCCATCCTCCCACCTGCGGCCCGCCGTCGTCATAAGGGCGCCCGTGCCCTCCCGCCCCCGGGAGGGGTCAGCTGTCTACGGACAGCCGGATCATGGACCAGGACACGGCGGGGAGTTCGGCGGTGAGCCTCCCGCCGTCCACCTTCACGGTGCCGTTTTCCGATGGCAGGACGGAGGTGGAATCGTCGGCGCTGGCCTGCCAGTACGGGTCCTTGTTGGCGTAGGTCACCGCCTCCAGCAACCGGACATCGCCCAGCCCGGCCACGGCTGCGTCAAGCGTCAGTGCCTGGCCGGCGGACCGGTTGACGGCGAACACCACGGCTTCGCCCTTGTCCGCGTCATACGTGGCGACAGCGGACAGGGCGGCGACGTCAGTTGTCGTGCCGCCGCTGACCAGTGGGGATTCGACGGCGAGTTGCAGGACGGTGCCGGAGGCGTGCCGTGAGGTCAGGGCGAAGGGGTGGAAGGTGGTCTGCTTCCAGGCGCGGCCGCCCGGCTCGGTCATGATGGGGGCGATGACGTTCACCAGCTGCGCCAGGCTGGCGGAGTGGACGCGGTCCGTGTTGCGGAGCAGCGTGACCAGCAGGTCCCCCACGACGACGGCGTCCGCCACCGTGTAGGTGTCCTCCAGCAGGACGGGGGCCACGGGCCAGTCCTTGCCGGTGGGCACCTTGGACTCGTCGCGGCTCATGTGCCAGACGTTCCACTCGTCGAAGGAGATGTTCACCTGCTTGGAAGATTTCTTGACCGACTTCACATGGTCGATGTGGCTGACGAGGTCGCGGATGAAGGCCTCCATCTTGTGTCCCGCGGCGAGGTGTTCCTGCAGGTCGCCGAAGTCCTCGAAGTACTGGTGCGCCGAGATCAGGTCCACCAGCTCGTAGGTCTCCGTCAAAACCACGCGTTCCCACTCACCGAAAGTCGGCATGGTGGGCCCTGAACTGCCGCAGGCCACCAACTCCACGTCCGGCTGCATCATGCGCATGGCACGGGCAGTGTCGGCGGCCAGGCGGCCGTATTCCAGCGCGTTCTTGTGGCCGATCTGCCAGGGGCCATCCATTTCGTTGCCCAGGCACCACATCCTGATGCCATAGCCGTCCCGGGCACCGTTCGCCTGGCGCTGGCCGGCCAGCGCCGTGCCGGCGTCGATGTTGCAATACTCCAGGAGGTCCAGCGCCTCCTGGACCCCGCGGGTGCCCAGGTTCACCGCCATCATGGGTTCAACGCCGGCCTTGGCGGACCACGTGGCGAACTCGTCCACGCCCACCGTGTTGGGATCGGTGGAGTGCCAGGCCAGGTCCAGGCGCACTGGCCGCTGGTCAACCGGGCCCACCCCGTCCTCCCAGCGGTAGCCGGACACAAAGTTGCCGCCGGGGTAGCGGACGGTGGATACCCCCAGTTCGCGGGTGAGCGCGAGGACGTCCCTCCGGAACCCGTCGTCGTCGGCATCCGGGTGGTCCGGTTCAAAAATGCCGGTGTAGACGCACCGGCCAAGGTGCTCAACAAAGGCACCGAACGTACGACGGCGGACCGGCCCCACGGTGAACGACGGGTCGACGGTGATTTTTGCTGCGGCGGGTTCTGGCTGGGTCACGAAGGCATCCTCGGCTTGGTTTCTACAACGTTATAGAAACTATTGTTGGGGGGCCCGCCTCGGGAGTCAAGTGCTCCGTTGACCGGGCGGCAGCGCGGCCTCACCCCTGGGTCGCCAAGCGACCCGCTTCCCACCTGCGGCAACACGCCTGAGGGGTTTCCGCAGGGCGCGCCCAAGTACTCCCTAATCGGAAAAACAGGTACTGGTTACGCATCCACTGGGGGCTGGACGGCCATTAGGTTTTTCACAGAGACAAGACCTGTTCTGCTTTCCGGTACTTGGCTCACTAGGGGGTGTGAGACTGGCAATGCATGCACGACAGGTAAACCCAGGCTTCCCGGTTCATAGGACCCGGGTACTAAGCGGGGCCGGCGACGAGGAGTCCTTTGAGACCAAGGGCTCTCCCCCAGCCGTCGCCGGCCCTCTTTCCGCAGCGAACGCCCGCAGGACGCGCGTGCCCCATCCGGAGCCGCGCGGCCGTGAACGCGGTGCACCCCGAAACCCCGCCCTCGTGCTGGACCTGGTCAACGACGCCCAGACCCTCTCCGATTCCCTTAGGCTGCTGGTGGCCGCCTCGGCTGACCATGTGGCCGCCACCGCCGGGATTGACGTGGGCTGCGGCCTGGTGCTGCACCAGCCCAAGCGGACTCCTGCCATAACGGGCACCACCGGTGAAGTAGTGCGGATGCTGGACTGGGAACGGGAAATGGACGAGGGGCCGGTAACTGACGTCATGTCAGGCGGGCACCCCGTCGCGGTGCTCCAGCGGAACGGGGATTTCCGGTGGCAGCACTATTCGTCGCAGTTGCAGTTATCAGGGTTCGGCAGTGCCCTTGCCGTACGGCTCCGCCTGGAAGCGGACCCCGCGGAAGATGACCAAACGATCGGCACCAGTGGCCCCGGCCGGACCGCCGCCGCACTTGCCTTCTTCGCGCACGACTCGAAGGCCTTCCCGCTGCAGGCCATCGCCGAGGCACGCACCTTTGCCGCCCTGGCAGCCAAGAGCCTGCAGATGGCCATCAACCTGCACTCCGCCCGCTCGCTGGCCACCGACCTCCGTTCGGCCCTGGACAGCCGCACCTCCATCAACGTTGCCTGCGGCGTGATCATGGCCCAGAACAGGTGCTCGTACCAGGAGGCCTTCTCCATCCTTGCCAAGGCTTCCAGCCACCGGAACATCAAGCTGCGCAAGGTGGCGGAGGAACTGCTGGAGCGGTTGCCGGAAGGTGCCCCGCACTCACACTTCGGCGGCTGACCGCGTCAGGATGACAGGGTGCCCCTGGCGATGCTCACGCTGGAGTGCGCAGGATTGCCGTCCATCGGTTCGTCGGAAACATCCACCACCGGGTACTGGGAGAGGTCCAGGCCGGTGGGCACCTGGAACGTTCCGGATGTGGAGTTCATGACGCCCAGGCTGACCAGCCGGGAAAGGTCCGGCGCAATCAGCCACACCTCCTGGTAACCCTTGGCTTCATCCTTGTCCAGGCTGATTTCCAGGTTGCGGGAACCGTCGGGCGCCGTCACCACCTTGGCCGATCCTGCGGCGGAGTGCTGCGCCAGCGGCGCCAGCTGGGCAGAGGCCAGCTGCTGGGGCTGGGGCGGACGGGTCAAGGTCAACACCGCACCAACCACCACCAGGACGGCTGCGGCTGCAGCTGCCACCCACGTACCGGGGCGCTGCCACCAGGCACCTTTGGTCCGCCGGCGGACAGGGATAACGTTCGACGGCGGCGCGTCCACAGGTGCGGCCGCCGGACCCACGCTGTTTCCCTTGGCGGCGTCCGCCGCCAGCGGATCCTCCCGCACGGACCCCGAAAGGCCCAGTTCCCGGTGGATTCCAGCCCATACCTGTGGCCCGGGCACGGCCAGGCGGCTGGTGTCCGGTGCGGTCTTCACCGCGTCCACCGTGCGGCGCAGGGCGGCAAAATCGGCGGCGCACTCGGGGCAGGCAGCCAGGTGCTCCCGGGCACCCGGGTCCTCCCAGCCGTCGTAAAGTGCCAGGAGGCTCAACTGTTCCGGATCAAGATGCGGCATGGTCTACCTCCAATCTGCTTCGCAGGTGCGACAGGCTCCGGCGGATGTGGCTCTTGACCGTACCAAGGGGAAGGCCCAGTTTGCGTGAAATCTGCTCGTGGGTCAGGTCCTCGTAAAAGGCGAGCTTCATGATGGACCCCTGGGGCTCGCCCAGCCTCTCCAGTTCGCCGTCCAGGAGCAGCCTGTCCGCCAGCATTTCCGCCGCCTCTGTTCCCGTTCCGGCGTCTTCTCCCATACCGGCTCCGGCCGCGGCGAAGGCCTTGCGTGCTTCCCGGGCTGCCGCCGAATGGGCATCGGTGATGGCGTTCCGGGTGATTCCCACGATCCACGCCGGCAGCCTGGCCACTTGCGGGTTGAAGGTACTCCGCGAACGCCAGGCCCGGATGAAGACCTCCTGGGTCACGTCGTCCGCCGCTGCCCTGTCCGGCAGGGAACGCAGGGCAAGGGTGTGCACCAGGGGCGCGAACTCACGGTAGGCCGCTGCCAGGGCGTGCTCATCCCCGGCCAGGAAGGAGTCGGTCAGTGCGTCATCCCATCCGCGGAAAGCGTGCCCGGGAAGCGTCACAGGCAACTCCTTCCCGGCGTCGGCGCACGAGTTACATGGCTGGCCACCGGTGATGCAGAAACCAGGTTCATGCAGGAACTGCGGTGACAATGACATTGTCGCTGTAGTCCATCCGCTCGTCCAGCCATCGGCCGCCGCAGGTGACCAGCTTGAGTTCGTGCGGGCCGGACCGGCGGAACAGGGCGCCGCCGTCGAACTTGTCCTTTGCCATCAGTTCCACTCCCACCACCCGGTAGGCGAGCGGCGCGGCCCCATCCCGGCCCACGCGGATGAGGATTCCCGGCGAGAGGGACTTCAATGCCGAGAACGGTGCCCGGTCGGACGTGGTGTCGATATGGCCGGCGATGACGGCGGTTCCCTCGGCTGCTCCCGGGGCCGGACCGAATTTGTACCAGGCCGCCCGGTCGAAGGCGTCAGGGATTTCCATCGCTCCCCCGCCGGAAACTCCCCCGGGCACCACCGGCATGTCGATGGCAGTGCCCGCCACGGTCAGTGATGTTGGTGCCGGCGCCACCGCCGCGGCGGTTGGAGCCGCGGGCCGGACCGGGATGGCCCCGGTGGGAGGTACAGCGGAGCCGGCAGGGGCCGGCGCCCCCGGCGAGGGCGCCGGCTCGTGAGAGCCGGTTGCCGCGGCAACCGTGGAGGGGGCCGGCTGCCCGGCAGAACCGGTGGGACCCGCAGAACCAG
The DNA here is from genome assembly GCF_059492155.1 of Pseudarthrobacter sp. Pseusp20. Taxonomy (NCBI): domain Bacteria; kingdom Bacillati; phylum Actinomycetota; class Actinomycetes; order Micrococcales; family Micrococcaceae; genus Pseudarthrobacter; species Pseudarthrobacter sp. Pseusp20. The sequence goes on along the minus strand of NZ_CP168521.1, from coordinate 507,437 downwards.
TGTGACCGGGGGAACCAGTGGGACCGGCAGGACCGCAGCCGGACAAAACCAACGCGGCAGCCACCATCGCTGCCGCCGCGCCGCCTGCCGGATGGCGACGGCGGTACCCGGGTGCCGGCGTCGTGCCTGCCATCATGCCTGCCGCCTCCCTTCCATGTATGCCGGCCATTGGCGGGGCCGGTGCAGGGGCCCGTCCGTAGCCGGCCGGGCCCCTGCGGTGTGGTCCTTCAGCGGGCGTCTGGCCCGGTTACAGTTCCGCCCGCCGTGCGCGGACCGCGCGGGCTGCGCCCACCGCCCCCGCGAGGAGGGCCAGCGCTGCCAGGCCAAACCCGGCGGTGGCAACGGCAGGGCCCGCTCCACCGGCATCCGCGGACCCGTCAAGGGCACCCGGCACAGAGGCCGGTGCGGAATGCAGGCCCTCGATGGTCTGGACTGCAAGCTTCAGGTTCTGGTCGGCCAGGCTGCCCCAGGCGTAGACGATGGTGTGGGTACCTTCAGCCACCGCCACGTCGGCCGGGCCGATCACCGGGGTGGTGGTGCCTGCGGCAGCCACCGCGGCCGGGACGGTGCCGGGATCCAGGGTCAGGGTCTTTTCGTTCGGGTTGGCCAGGTTGGTGACAACGGCGGTGCCGCCTGCCAGGACATCGACGGCGGGGGCTGCGGCTGCGTGCCGGACCGTCAGTTTGCCCTTCCCGGCGGGAATTTGGGACACGTCGTTGGTGAACAGGCTGGCGGTGGGCTTGCCATCGGCGCCGAGGTGGGCTGCGGCCGTGTAGTTTCCGTTGGCGGCAAGGGTGACGCTCACCGGACCAATGGCCGGCGCGGAGGCGTTGGCGGCATCGGCTGCCGTGATGGCGATTTCGTAGGTGCCGGCCGGAAGGGCCAGTGGCCCTGCAAGGGTTCCGGGGGCAAAGTCATCCAGGGTGCGGTCACCGTTGACCCAAACGTCCACGGTCAGTCCGGGAACGCCATGCAGCACGGACAGCTGGGCATCGCCGTCTGCTGCGTGGGCGGGACCGGCCAGAGCGATTGCGGCTGCAATGGCTGCTGCACCGGCACCTGCGGTGAAGATTTTGTTGCGCATGTCCATCTCCTTGAACGGCCCGGCTGACGGGCGTTTTTTGCTGACACTCCTACTACCGGCGCAGCCCCGAATTTGGATGCAGAATCATGGAGATTTTTTTGGCACTTGGTGCCGTCCGCCTAGGCGCGCGCTGGAGCGGCGGTGCTGGCACGCAGGACCAGCTCCGGCGGGACCACAGTGGAGCTCACCGCGGCACCCGACTCGATTTCCTTCAGCATGATGTCCATGCAGCGGCGTCCCAGCTCCTCGAAGTCCTGGCGGACGGTGGTCAGCGGCGGCGTGAAGTACCCCGCCTCCGGCTGGTCGTCGAAGCCCACCACGGAGACGTCGTCGGGCACCCTGACCCCCGCCTCGGTGAACGCGCGCAGCAGGCCCAGTGCCATCTGGTCGTTTCCAACGAAGATGGCGGTGGCCCTGAGTCCGGAGGCCAGCTTGCGGCCGATCGCGTAACCGCTGCCAGCGCTCCAGTCCCCCTCAACCAGCAGGGAATCATCCAGGCCGGCATCCCGGAGGGCAGCACGCCACCCCTCCGCGCGCTCAGCGCCGTCCGTCCAGTCAGGCGGCCCGGCGATGTGCCCGATCTGCCGGTGGCCCTCACTGATGAGATGTTCGACGGCGAGCCTGGCGCCCGCACGCTGGTCCACCATCGCGCCGCTGACGGAAGCGCTGCCGGCCGAGCCCACTGCCACCACGGGCACGGGAAGATTCATCTGCTCCAGCACTGCGAGGGTGTCCGAGTGCGGCACCAGCACGGCGATTCCGTCCACGGCCTGGTCCATGAAGTGGCCCACGGCGTTGGAGATGGCATCCCGGCTGATTTCCCGCAGGGCCGCGATACTGACAAAGTAACCGGCGTTGCGGGCGGCATGTTCAACCCCCAGCAGGGTGTTGGCCGGGCCGTACTGCGAAAGCTCGCTTGCCAGCACGCCAATGGTCTGCGAGCGCCGGGTGACCAGGCTCCGGGCCGCGGTGTTGCGCCGGTACCCCAGTTCGGCAATGGCGGCCTCCACCTTTTCCCGGGTCGCCTTGCTGACGTTGGGATGGTTGTTCACCACCCGGGAGACGGTCTGGTGGGAGACCCCCGCCACCTTGGCCACGTCTTCCAGGCGCGGCATCCGGCCCTTGCTGGTATTTGCCATGAGCCTATTGTGCCTGTTGCAGCCCCCGCGGCGGCGTCCCCGGGCGCCGGCACAGCGCGCCTGAATCCTTGCGCGGCAGCGGAGCGATGGGAAGGATGAAGCTTATCGACTTGCCAGCGAAGGAGCCGTGAGAATGACCAAATACCTGATCTCGTTTCCCAGCGGCGCCATGGACATCCCGGATGGTGGCCTGCAGGCCGTAGCGGACGCCGCGCATGCCGTGGTCCAGGAGGCGAAGGATGCCGGCGTCTGGGTGTTCGGCGGCGGCATCGACGAGCGCGTTCCGCCCGTGATGGTCGACGGCGACGGTACGGTGAGCGAAGGCACCTACCCCCAGACGGCGCAGATCGAAGGCGGCTACACGGTGCTGGAGCTGCCCGGCTACGAAGCCGCACTGCACTGGGCCGCGAAGATCGCCGCGGCCTGCCGCTGCGCACAGGAAGTGCGCGCCTTCCAGTACGATCCCGCCAGCTGACCCATCAAGCCCCGCCAAACCATGCCTGCGGCGACCCCTGCGGACCTGGAGTATCCGTTCACCGGCCCCTGGCTGGTGCAGAATTCTCCCGCCAACCGGATCCCCAGCCACGGGACGCGGCTTTTCGCCACGAGCCACGCCATCGACTTCACCCCGCTGGACCGGAACGGGCGGTCTGCGCCGGTCACCCTGGCGTCGCTGTTCCGGCCCGAGCCGCCGGAGCAGTTCGTGGGGTTTGGCAGGGCTGTGACAGCCCCGGCCTCCGGTATTGTCCTCGCCGCCCATGACGGGGAGCCGGACCATGCCGCCTTCCGCGGCTTTCCATCCATTCGTTACGCCGCTTCGCAGGCCAGGCGGGCGCGGGAGGGATGGCCGGGCCTTGCAGGCAACCACGTGATCATCGGGAGCGGCGCGGTGTTCATCGCCCTGTGCCATCTGCAGCGCGGGAGCGTCTGCGTCCGGCCCGGCAAGCCGGTTGAGTGCGGGGAGATGGTGGGCCGCTGCGGCAACTCCGGCAACAGCACGGAACCGCATCTGCATGTGCAGGCCATGGATTCCGCCGATCCAGCCCGGGCTTCCGGCGTTCCCCTCTCGTTCCCCGGCGGACTGCCGCGCAACGGGACCATCGTGCATGCCTGAGGCGGGGGTTACCAAGGGCCGGAGCAATGGATGGGACCGGTCAGGGCCCGGCGGTGTGGGATCCCTTGCCCGCACACGTGCTACACGAGCAGGATGGACGCATCGAACGGTTGGGAAAAGGCGGGGGTCATGCGCTTGGTTCAGGTCGCTCAACACGCCAGTGATCTGCAGCGGGCAGCGGAGTTTTACAGCGCCTTGCTTTCGGCAAGATACACGGCCGTGTTCGATCCGCCCGGGCTGCTGTTCTTCGACCTTGACGGCGTACGGCTGTTGCTGGAGCAGGGCGCGCCGAGTTCGCTTCTCTATCTTGGCGTTCCCGATGTGAAGCGCACTGTGGAGCAACTCAAGGGCCGGGGAGTGGAAATAGTGGCCGAACCGCGGGTGATCTTCAGCCACGACGACGGCCTGCTGGGGCCCGCCGGCACGGAGGAGTGGATGGCATTCATCCGGGACAGCGAGGGAAACACCCTGGGGCTGGTCAGCCAGATTCCCCCGGCATCGCCATCCCGGCCGTGAGGCACCCAAACGCTTGCAGGCCGGGCCCGCGGACGCCCGCGCAATAGTTGGCCACGGCCCTGAAACCACCGGCAGGCCAGAGGCTGGATGCCTCTGACCTGCCTAAATGGTGGGCCCTGTGGGGCTCGAACCCACGACCCACGGATTAAAAGTCCGATGCTCTACCAACTGAGCTAAAGGCCCCTGCCGGCCAGCCAAACACGCTGTGTCTGCCCATCCGGCCCAATCCATTTCTGGACGTTAATACTCTAACCCATGGTTCCGGCGGCTTCGCACATGGCCGAGGCGCCGTCGTCGGACGCTTTCATCCTCCTTTTGACGCCTCTTCCCGCAGGTGAAGCCGGGTGCCGCAGACGCTCGATTTCCGCCGCGGCACAGGAGTAGCGTGGGGGCATGAGCGAGCAAGCAGGAACCAGTCCTTACGGCGGCAGCAACCGGCACCACAAGCCCAAGCCTTTCGCCCCGATGGATTTCGAGCCCTTCGCCGGCGGGGCCGATCCCGCCCGCGTCTCGGAGGCCGCCCACCTCGCCGCGCAGGCCCTGGTCCGCCACGGCCGGGACAGCGATGATCCGGTGGTCACCGAACGCCTCGTGAAGCTTGCCGACGAACAGGGCCTGGAGGCCATCGCCGAGATGTGGGCCGAGAGCCCGGCCCGCTCCCTTCCCGGCGCCCTATGGCGGCTTTACGCGCTGCGCGCTGCTACGGTCCAGGATCCGGAACGCATCTCCGTGTATTTCCGCGCGGGCCGGGACACCGCGCAGGTCTCCAACGTGGTGGCCGGCGCGGCTGAACCACCCGGCGCGGAGGAAATGCGCACCATGGCCGACGCAATCCTTTCCGGCGCGTTCGACGGCGATTTCGACGTCGCGCTGGAACGGTCCGCCGCCTTCTGCCGGGTGGTGGCGCTGGGCCAGGCCACCCTTGCCGACGGCGCCGAACACGCCAACGAGGCACACGCCAGCAAGCTGACCCGCAACTCCCACCAGTTGGTCAAGACCGCCGAGGACCTGGAGCACGCCGCCAACGCGTGGCGCCTGGGCGAACTGGACTGAGTGGCCGCCGGGACCGGGTAACCGGCCGTACAGGGCTGGTTGCTCGAGCCTACCCGGCACCCTCTGGCCCTTATTTTCGGGACGAACAAGGGCGCCGCTGTCAAGATTGACTTGGGCCGGGTGAAGTAGAAGACTGAAACCGGTGCCGAGCCGCGAAACCCCCGGGCTTCAACAATTAGCCGCCTAGAGCGGCCTACCGCCGAGAGGCGTATCCGGTTCGGCACCATTTTTCTGCCCTCTTCCGGGTGGACAATTCAGAGGTGCTCTTTCGGGCCGGTAGAGTAGGCGACAGTTGCGCGCCGGAGTCAAGTCACACGGCAGCGACCCCCGCCTTGATAAGTCCCCGGAGACCGGTAAACACGTGAAGCTGCGCCTTTTCCCCCAGGAGCCCGCAGGGCTGAACCTGCTCTCGCAGATGGCACAACAGATCGTGCTGGCCACCGCCACCCTGGCCGAAATCCTTGGCGTACCCGCGGACGAGCACGGCAACCTCGTGGAGGACATGCACAACCTCGAGGCCAAGTCCGCCGAACTGCATTTCGCCCTGCTGACCCACATGCGCACCAGCTTCGTGAACCCGCTCCCCCGCGAGGACATGTACGCCCTCTCCCGGTACCTCAACGAGGCCATGGAGAAAATGGATGCCGCCGCGGAACTGGTGGCGCTGTACAAGCTGGACCGCCTGCCCAAGCGCGCCGCGGACCAGCTGGAGATCATCAGCCGGCAGGCCGAGCTGACGGTCGACGCCATGTGCAGGCTCAACAACCTGGATGACCTTGAGGACTACTGGATCGAGATCCTGCGCCTGGCCAAGCGTGCCGAGCGGACCCACCGGGTTTGGGTGGCGGACATGATCGCGGACATGAAATGGGCGCAGTACTCGCGCAACCGGGACATCGCCAACCAGCTGGTGGAGGTCACCAAGGACATGCGGCGGGTGGCCACCCAGGTAGGCAGCATCATCGTCAAGGAATCCTGAGGTGGCGGCAGTCATCTTCGCGGCGGTGGTCCTGCTGGCGGCGGCGTTTGCCTTCCTCAACGGCTTCCGCGATGCGTCCACCTCAGTGGCCCTTGCCGTCCGGAACCGGGCCCTCACCCCCAGCGTGGGCGTGCTCCTTGCCGCGTTCTTCAACTTTGTCGGCGCCCTGGTGAGCGCCCTGCTTGCCGTCGCCGCCAGCCAGACCTGGATCCATCTTCCCGCCGGGGCCGACGGGCTCACCATCCTGGTGGCCGGCCTGGCCAGCGCCTGCGCCTGGGGGCTGCTGATGTGGCGGCGGGGCATCCCCGCGTCCTCCACCCACGCCCTTGTTGGTGGTCTTGCCGGCGCAGGCCTTGCCAGCCTTGCCATCGGCGGCCCGGGGGTTGCCGGGGTGGACCAGTCGCTGCTGTTCCAAGTGGTGCTGCCCCTGGTGCTGTCCCCGCTTGTGGCCTACAGCGGTTCCTTCCTGCTGGTGTATCCGGCCACGTGGGTGGCCCGGTACACGCAGCCCAATGTGGTGAACCAACGCTTTCGCAGGGGCCAGGCCGTTGCGGCCGGCGCGGTGGCCTTTGGCCACGGCCTGCAGGACGGCCAGCGCGTCAGCGCGGTACTGCTGCTGGCCCTCCTGGCGGCAGGCTATTCCGACGGCGGGATCCCCGTGTGGGTGGCAGGACTCTCCGCAGTAATGATGACCGCCGGGACGCTCTTCGGAGGTTGGCGGATCTCGCACACCATCGGCTACAAACTCACCAGGATCGACCCCCTGCGCGGATCGGTGGCCCAGACCTTCAGCGCACTGATGCTCTTTGTGGGCGCCATCGGGCTCCACTGGCCGCTCTCCACCACCCATACCGTCACCGCCGGGGCCCTGGGCGCCGGGGAGAACCAGAATTTTTCGGTAACGAACCGGAAGCTGGTGATCAGGATCCTGTGGCTCTGGGCCCTGACGCCCCTGGCCACCTGCGCCCTGGCCTTCGTGCTGGCCCTGGCCCTGTCCCCCGTTTCTGCCTAGCCCACCCCTGTCGAATCCACCCCCGGTGGGCCCTGGCAGCGGAGGGTGGAGCTCCCCTGTACAGGGGCACCCCCGTGACGTAGATTCGAAAAAAGCGCCCCGGGCCAAAGGTGCGGGGACCGGCGTCCGGGCCGCGTGCAGGGCCGCGGACGGGCAACCGCTGCAGCAACACGGCGGCTTGGATGCACACAGCGGAAAAGAGCAGGCGTCATGTCTTCCCCGTATTTCCGGCGCCCCCTGCCACAGCCACGGCAACTTCAGTGCGAGGCCTGCGGAACCGGGCACCAGCTGACCATTCATGCCATCACGTCCATCGGCGCCGCCGGCGGGGACCTTGTCACGGTTTCCTACACCTGCAACGACTGCAACCTGTTCCAGGAACACAGTGCCTTCGCTGCCGACGTGGCGGCCGCCCTGAACCAGGTCCGCTGGATGGCGAAAGTGATCCTCTTCGGGGACGAGTACATCCACTGCGGCTGCCCCATGGAGGAAGCGGAACACGAGGTTGAGCGGCTCTGCTATCGCAGCAGCAACACGGGCAGTGGCCTCAACGCGGTGTCCCTGCCCACCCGGGTCCTGCGCTGCCATTGCGGATTCCAGCTGGAAGTTCCGGAATAAGCCCGCCCGGGCCCGGGCGGGCGCCGGTCAGAGCTGGATGGCGGCCGGGCCATCGGTTTCGGCCATCAGGACGGCCGCGAGCTCCTCGGCGGTCAGGTTCGCCGCGGTGCAGAGTTCGTGGTGTGCCACTCCGGCCGCGGAAGCGTTGCGGACCGCCTGGTGCAGGGACTGCAGGGCGTTGTCCAGTTCCCACTGCATGCTTTCGAGGTGGGAGCTGGTGCGCCACACCTCCGACAGGACATCGCCCTCTTCCTCAAGGCCGGCCGCAGCCAGCCCGAGGTGTGGTTGAAGCTCAGGGGCCAGGGGGCCGGCGGCAAGGGGTCCTGCCAGGCCGGCGGCTGCGGCAAAGCCCTCCACGGGCAGCACGGCATCCCGGGCCGGTGCGCCCGGCCCGGGGACGGACACCGTAAGCTGTGGGCCCAGGGCGTTGCTGGCCGTCTGCGTCATGGCGAAACTCCTTTAGCTGACTTACTACTAGATTCAAAAGTATCTAGATGAGCGTACTAAACCGGCCAGTAGATCGCCAACGCTGGAGTGCCCTATCCGAAGCGGCCGGACACGTAGTCCTCAGTAGCCTTCTGGACGGGGTTGCTGAAGATCGTGTGGGTGTCGCCGTATTCGATCAGCTTGCCCGGCTTGCCGGTGCCCGCGATGTTGAAGAACGCCGTCCGGTCGGAAACCCGCGCGGCCTGCTGCATGTTGTGGGTAACGATCACCACCGTGTACTGGTCCTTGAGCTCATTGATGAGGTCCTCAATGGCCAGCGTGGAAATGGGGTCCAGGGCGGAGCACGGCTCGTCCATGAGGATCACCTGCGGCTCCACGGCGATGGCGCGGGCAATGCAGAGCCGCTGCTGCTGGCCGCCCGAAAGGCCGGAACCGGGCTTCTCCAGCCGGTCCTTGACCTCGTTCCAGAGGTTGGCGCCCTTGAGCGAGCGCTCCACCAGGACGTCGGCCTCACCCTTGGAGATCTTCTTGTTGTTCAGCTTGACGCCGGCCAGCACATTGTCGCGGATGGACATGGTGGGGAACGGGTTGGGGCGCTGGAAGACCATGCCGATCTGCGAGCGCACGGTGACGGGGTCCACGCCGGGGCCGTAGAGGTTGTCGCCGTCCAGCAGGACCTCACCCTCGACGCGCGCGCCGGGGATGACCTCGTGCATGCGGTTCAGGGTGCGGAGGAAGGTGGACTTTCCGCAGCCGGAGGGGCCAATGAACGCGGTGACGGACTTGGCCTCGATGTTGATGCTGACGTCCTCCACGGCAAGGAAATCGCCGTAGTACACGTTCAGGTCCTTGACGTCGATGCGCTTAGACATGGAGTTCCTTCACTTACTGGGTATGGATTGAAGTCTAGGATCCGCCGCGGTATGGCGGAAGGGAGGGCCTGGTTACCGGCCGGCTTTGGGGGCGAAGATCCTGGCGATCAGGCGGGCCACCAGGTTCAGGACCATCACCAGGATGATCAGCACCAGCGCCGCGCCCCAGGCCCGCTGCGAGGACGGGTCCGGGTTGGAGGGCGAGGTGGGGTTGAGGATCTGGGTGTAGATGAACGTGGGCAGCGATGCCATCCAGCCGCCAAAGACGTTCGAGTTGATGCTGGTGGCAAAACCGGCGGTGACCAGGATGGGCGCCGTCTCGCCGATGACCCGGGCAATCGCCAGGGTGACGCCGGACGCGATGCCTGAAATCGCCGTCGGAATAACCACCTTGAGGATGGTGCGCCACTTGCGCACGCCCAGGGCGTAGGCGGCCTCGCGGAGTTCGTTGGGGACGATCTTGAGCATTTCCTCGCTGGAGCGGACCACCACGGGGATCATCAGCACCGACAGCGCGACGGCGGCCACCGCACCGGTCTTGGTGCCCGGGCCCACCACCACGAAGAAGAACGCGGCAGCGAACAGGCCCGCCACGATGGAGGGGATGCCGGTCATGACGTCCACGAAGAACGTGATGGCCCTGGCCAGGCGGCCGTCGTGGCCGTACTCCACCAGGTAGATGGCGGTGAGCAGCCCCACCGGAACGGAAATCATGGTGGCAAGCAAGGTGATCTGCACCGTGCCCAGGAGGGCGTGGTAGATGCCGCCCATCACCGGGCCGCCGCTTTCCACGGCCTTGTTGTCATAGGCGCCCGTGACGCCGTTCATGGAGGTGGTGAGGAACCCGGGGTCCATAAGACCCGGGATGCCGTTCACCAGCACCGTCCAGATCACCGAAACCAGGGGCAGGAGGGCCACCAGGAACGAGCCCACCACCAGGCAGGTGGCCAGCTTGTCCTTGGCCTTGCGGGACCCTTCCACCACTGCGCTCCAGGACACCAGGCCGATGGCGAACAGGATCGCGGAGACCAGTCCCCAGCCGAACGCATTGAAGCCGACCAGGGCCAGGATGGCGGCGCCAACAATCAGGGCCGCAGCCAGGACGGCGTAGGGGGCATACTTGGGCAGTTGGCCCTTGGTGAGCGCCGACCGCTTGCTGCGGACGGGCGTAAGCGTGGAGGTCATTTAGTTGGCTCCCGAGAATTCTTTGTGCCGGGTGATGACCCAGCGGGCGATCATGTTCACGGCCAGGGTGATGACGAACAGGACCAGGCCGGCGGCGATCAGCGTGCTGACCCTGATGCCGCTGGCTTCCGGGAAGTTCAGGGCGATCTCGGCAGCGATGGTTTGGTTGCCGGACTGGATCAGGCTGGCCGTCAATGCGCCGGAGGACAGGACCAGGGCAACGGCCATGGTTTCGCCCAGCGCGCGGCCCAGGCCCAGCATGACGGCGCTGATGATGCCCGGCCTGCCGAAGGGCAGCACTGCCATCTTGATCATTTCCCAGCGGGTAGCGCCCAGGGCCAACGCGGCTTCTTCATGCAGCTTGGGGGTCTGCAGGAAAATCTCGCGCGACAGCGAGGTGATGATCGGCAGGACCATGACCGCCAGGACGATGCCTGCGGTGAGGATTGTCTTGCCGGTGGTGGAGGCCGGACCCTGGAAGATGGGAAGCCAGCCCATGTTGGCCGCCAGCCAGACGTACGCCGGAGAGATTTCCTTTGCCAGGAACGCTGCACCCCAGGCACCGTAGACCACGGACGGAATGGCGGCGAGCAGGTCAACCACATAGCCCAGTCCGGAGGCAAGGCGGCGCGGTGCGAAGTGTGAGATGAACAGCGCCACGCCAATGGCGATGGGGGTGGCGATGACCAGTGCGATGACGGCCGCGATGAGAGTGCCGATCACGATGGGCCAGATGTAGGCGAAAAAGCCCTGGCCGCCCTGGATCTTGTCGGCGGGCGCGGTCAGGGCGGGAACTGCCTGGACAACCAGGAACAGTGCGACGCCGAAGAGGACGGCAAGGATCAGGCACCCGGCTGCCAGCGTGGCGCCGGAAAAGACTTTATCCCCGGCGCGTCCGGCGCCTTGGGTACTTGTCAGGGGGGTGGCGGTCATTCGACGGCCCTTCGAGTCGTTGCTGGATTGGGAATGCAGGGTGCAAAGCCAAGTTCCCCGCACTGCCTTCCGGCAGGCGGGGAACCCGGTTTCGCAGCGATGGCTAGGACTTGGCCTTGATCGAGTCGATCGCCTTGACAGCCTTGGCTGCGAGGTCCGAGGACAGCGGAGCGGACTTGGCCGAGTCTGCTGCGGCCTTCTGGCCTTCAGCGGAAACTACGTAGTGCTCGAAGGCCTTGACCAGGTCCACAGTCTCCTGCTTGTCGTACGTGGTGCACAGGACGTGGAAGGACACCAGGACGATCGGGTAGGCGCCTTCGATGGTGGTCTTGCGGTCCAGCTTGATGGACAGGTCGTTGGCGGCGCGGCCTTCAACCGGTTTGCCGGCATCCACTGCCTTGGCGGCAGCATCGGCGGAGATCTTGGTGAAGGACTCGCCCACCTTGATCTGGGCCACGCCCAGCTTGCCGCTCACGGCGGAGTCGTCGGCGTAGGTCACGGCACCGGGGGTGTCCGTCACGGTCTTGACCACGCCGGAGGTTCCCTTGGCGTTCTCACCCTGCAGGCTGGCAGGCCAGACGCCGGCGGCCTTGTCGGTCCAGACGTCGGACGCAGCGGCGGCCAGGTAGTCGGTGAAGTTCTGGGTGGTGCCCGAGTCGTCGGAGCGGTTCACCGGGGTGACCTTGAGGTCGGGCAGGGAGACACCGGCGTTCAGGGCGGCGATGGCGGGGTCGTTCCACTTGGTGATCTGGCCGCGGAAGATCTTGGCCACGGTGGTGGCGTCAAGCTTCAGGTCCGTGACGCCGGGAACGTTGAAGGCCACAGCGATCGGGGAGATGTAGACCGGGACGTTGATGGCGCCGTCGGGGCCGCAGACGGACTTGGAGGAGGCGTATTCGTCATCCTTCAGGTACGCGTCGGAGCCGGCGAACTGGGCCGAGCCGTCCAGGATGGCTTTGCGGCCTGCTCCGGAGCCGTCCGGGGAGTACTGCACGGTGGCGCCGGAGTTGGCGGAGGCAAAGTTGGTCTTCCAGGCGTCCATGGCGGCGCCCTGGGCGGAGGAGCCGATGCCGGTCAGCGTGCCGGTGACCTTGGTGCCGCCGGCGGACTGGCTGCCGGCAGGAGCGGTGCCCGTGGCATTGTCTGAACCGCAGGCGCTGAGCGCGAGTGCGCCGGCTGCGATGACAGCGATAGCCGCGTGGCGGCCGAAGCGGAGTGCCTTCACTTAGATGTACCCCTTCCAGGGTTATTCAGGTGCGGGACAGGGCCGGAGAACCCTGCTGCGCGATGCGTACGGTGTGTACCTTTCAGTAAGTTATGGGCTGCAGGTAACGGGATGGGCTGTCCAAAGTGAACGGAGGATTAACGACGGCGGGATATTGGCTGACAAATGCCGGGTCACCATTGCGCGGATCACAGGTCCGGCCGTAGTGGCCTGCCCGGGTGCTCCACCGCCACTGAATAGACTTGAACCCATGGCAATCGAAGCAGGACTCTCGGCAACCCAACGGTTCCTGCGCAGCCGCGTCCGGACCGGCCTGATCCGGAGCCGCAACTCGTTCGTCCCTGCCATCCAGATGACCGTCTGCGCGGTGGGCGCCTACGCCTTCGCGGAATACGTCCTGGGCCACTCCGGCCCGCTGTTTGCCGCCACCTCCTCGCTGATCGCGCTCGGGTTTTCGCGGGAACCGCGGCTGCGGCGCGTGATGGAAGTGGGCCTGGGCTGCACCATCGGGATCGCCGTTGGCGACCTGCTCCTGCACTGGCTGGGCGGGGAAATCTGGGTGGCCGCCGTCGTTCTTCTCTTCTCCATCCTGCTGGCGCGGTTCCTTGACAGCGGGAACATCTTCACCACCCAACTGGCCCTGCAGTCGCTGCTGGTGGTGCTGCTTCCGGCGCCGTCGGGCGGACCGTTCACCCGGAGCATCGATGCGGTGGTGGGCGGCCTGTGCGCCCTGCTGGTGACCATCCTCATGCCCAAGGACCCACGGCGGGAACCACGCCGCGACGTCCAGAAACTGCTGCACGAACTGGCGGAAGTGCTGCGGGAATGCGCCTCCGCGCTGGCCAACAGCGACTCTACCCAAGCGTGGCATGCGCTGATCCGCGGCAGGAACTGCCAGCCCCTGGTCGATGCCATGCGGCAGTCGCTGCGGGCCTCCGGGGAAGTTGCCACGCTGGCGCCCGCCTACCGCCGGCACCGGGATGAACTGGACCGGCTCAAGCAGTCGCTGGACTTCATCGACCTGGCCCTGCGCAACAGCCGAGTCTTTGCGCGGCGGCTCACCAGCGCCATCAACCACGCCGCCCTCTCGGACGAGGCCACGGACAGCATCGCGGAGGTGCTGCAGGAGACCGCTGCCGCGATTGATGAGCTTTCGCTGGGCCTTGCGGAATCGCACGACGGCGTCCGCCGCGCCCACCTGCGTACGGCCCGGCGCGACCTGAGCGAAATCGCCCTTCGCCTGCACCCCAAACTCCTGGAGGTGCAGCGGCTGGAGGGCGAAACGGTGGTGATGCTGTTCCGGCCACTGATGGTGGATCTGCTGGAGGCCACGGGGATGGACGCGGACGAGGCCAGGGACGTGCTGCCCGCACTGTAGGCGGGATGGGCCGGGCCCAGCGCGGGGTGGGCCCGATGTCGGTGCCCGCCACTAGGGTTGGACGCATGGCAACAAAGACTTCCCGGGCCTCCAAGGCGCCCGCATACAAATGCGCCGAATGCGGCTGGACCACCGTGAAGTGGGTGGGCCGCTGCGGCGAGTGCCAGGCGTGGGGCACGGTTGAGGAAACAGGCACGGCGGTGGCGCGGACCACCGCGGCCACAACAGTCGTGGAGCCGGCGCGGCGGATCGCGGACGTGGACGCCACCACCGCGGCGTTCCTGCCAACAGGGGTGGATGAACTGGACAGGGTGCTGGGCGGCGGACTGGTTCCCGGCGCCGTCATCCTGCTGGCGGGTGAGCCCGGGGTCGGCAAGTCCACCCTGCTGCTGGACGTTGCCGCCAAGTTCGCGCGGACAGCCCAGGACGTCCTGTATGTCACCGGCGAAGAGTCGGCCGCCCAGGTGAAGCTGCGGGCGGAGCGGATCGACGCCGTCGCCGAATCCCTCTACCTGTCCGCGGAGACGGACCTTGGGCAGGCGCTGGGGCAGGTGGAGAAGATCGAACCTCGGCTGCTGATCGTGGACTCGGTGCAGACGCTCAGCAGCGCGGACGTGGACGGCAGTGCCGGTGGCGTGTCCCAGGTCCGGGAAGTGGCGGCTTCCATCATTGCCGCAGCCAAGCGGCGGAACATGACCACCCTGCTGGTTGGCCACGTCACGAAGGACGGTTCCATAGCCGGACCGCGGCTGCTGGAACACCTGGTGGACGTGGTGTGCCAGTTCGAAGGTGAGCGGCACTCCCGGCTGCGGCTGCTCCGTGCCGTGAAGAACCGGTACGGGCCCACGGATGACGTGGGCTGCTTCGACCTGAATGAAAACGGCATCGAGGGCCTGGCCGATCCCAGCGGGCTGTTCGTCAGCCGCACCAAGGATCCGGTTTCCGGGACCTGCATCACGGTCACCATGGAGGGACGCCGCCCCCTGCTGGCGGAGGTGCAGTCGCTGCTGGCGGAAAGCCCCAACTCTCAGCCGCGGCGGGCCACCAGCGGGCTGGACAGTTCCCGGGTGTCCATGCTCCTGGCCGTGCTGCAGCAGCGCGCAGGGACCCAGCTGCACAAGGACGATTCGTACGTTGCCACCGTGGGCGGGGTGAAGCTCAGCGAACCGGCAACGGACCTTGCGGTGGCCCTCGCCGTGGCGTCGGCCAAGGCCCGCAAGCCCCTGCCTGTCCGGCTGATCGCATTCGGCGAGGTGGGGCTGGCAGGTGAAGTCCGGCCAGTACCGGGCATCAACCAGCGCATCCAGGAGGCGCACCGGCTGGGATTCACCCACGCCGTGGTTCCGGCCAGCCACACCGGCCCGGGCCCTGTGCCTGCAGGGTTTTCGGTCCGGGAAGTGGAACACCTCACGGAAGCGCTCAGCCTCCTGATCGGGTAGCGGCAGGAGATTGCCGGCGCCCACGGAACGCCCTGCCCTGGTTTCTGCAGGGCTTTCGGCGGGTACTGTTGGTGCAAAACCTTCTTGCAGACGGAGGCTTTTGGTTTCTGCGCTGGGGGAAGCATGGCAATCAAGGAACAGCAGGGCACCACCGACCGTGCGGGCCGCGTACGCATGGCGCCTGTGCAGCCGGTTGTGTCGGACCGGATTGACGGACTGCTCGAAGGCCTGAGCATCCGGAAGCGCGTGGCCGCAAGCCAGCTGCCGGTCACGGCCACGGTTGCACTCGTGGTGATCGCCACGGCAATCTTCAGCCCGGAGACGTTCGACGACAACCTGTTCGTGGCGGCGCTGCTCTTCCATCTGGCAATTGCCGCGGCGTGCTTTGCAACACCCTGGGGCCGGCTCCCTGCAGGTGCGTTCGCCGTCATCCCGCTGCTCGACTGCCTGGCCATCGGGTTCACCCGTGAGGCGGGAGGCCCGCCCTTCAACGTCCTCAGCATCATGCTGGTGTTCCCCGTCATCTGGCTCTCCGTCCACGACCGGCCGTACATGCCTGTCCTGGCCATGGCCGGGGCAGTCCTCAGTACCGTGGTTCCGTCTGTTGTCCAGGGCTCCCCGGTGCTGGGGGGATCGATGATCAGGACCCTGATCCTTCCCCTGGTCCTGTCAGTCATAGCGGTGACCGCGCATGTGATGGCCACAACCATCCGGCGCCAGCGGATCAAGCTCATGGAAAACGAACTGCACCTGGGCCGAACACTCGGTGAAGGCGTCCGCCGGCAGGCCCTGCTCGACGCAGTGCTCAGGGCGGTTGGCTTGGGCGTTTGGGTGGTGGACGCCAAAGGGAACACGGTGCTGGCAAACAGGGCAATGCACGCGGACCCTGCCCTTGCCGGCGTCATCAGCCCGGCAGGGGGCCAGGCACCCCTGATGTCCGCCGACCGCTCCACTCCAGTGCCGGCAAACCTGCTTCCCGCTGCCCGCGCCGCAGCGGGAGAAGCCTTCATTGACGAGCTGTACTGGGCCGGCCCGGCGGACCGGCAGCGCGCCTATTCCGTGAGCTCGCACGGGTTTCCTCCGGCGGGCGGGCAGGAAGGCGGCGCCGTCATCACGTTTGTGGACGTCACCAGCCTGATCGGTGCGCTGGCGGCCAAGGACAACTTCGTTGCCACGGTTTCGCACGAGCTGCGGACCCCCCTGACATCCATCCTCGGCTACCTGGAACTGGTCCTGGACGAACCCGGGCATGAGGACATCCGCGACGAGCTCCTGGTGGTGCGCCGGAATGCCGAACACCTGCTGGGACTCGTCAACGACCTCATTGCGGTCGCCTCGGAACGCGTGGACCTCGCGCTGGAGCAGGCGGACCTTGCCCGGCTGGTGGCCCGGGAGGTGGACGCAGCTTCGCCCACGGCTGCCGGCAACGGACTGCAGCTGGTGCTCGATGTGGAGCAGCCGCTTCATGCCAGGATGGATCCGGCACGGATCGGCCAGGTGATCCGGAACCTGCTTTCGAACGCCATCAAGTACTCCCCCAACGGCGGCCTGATAACCGCCCGGGCCTTCCGGACCCGGGAGGGCCTGGCCTGCTCCATCACGGACACCGGCTTGGGGATGACCGGGGAGGAGCAGGAGCAGGCCTTCAGCAAGTTCTTCCGTTCGGCCCGGTCGCGTGAAACCGCCATTCCCGGCGCCGGCCTGGGCCTGCCGGTGAGCAAGACCATTGTTGAGGGCCACGGCGGATCAATCAGCCTGGAGAGTGAACCCGGCCGGGGTACCAGGGCAACATTCATCCTGCCGGAATCCTGACCCGCCATCGCAGGGAGCTCCCGTTCTGCCCCTCAGGAGGAACCGCGCCGTCGGCAGGCGACGTGGGTCAGGAACCCGTGCCGGCCAGCCAGTTGGAAACGTCGCTGCGCAGCACGAGAAGGGGGCCCCCGGTGGCGCTCACGTTGCCGTTCACCACGTAATAGCCGCGGCCCGATCCGGCTCCCCCGGCGGCACGGTCCAGGGCATCCACCAGATGCCGCGGCAGGTGGCCCTGCGGCCCAAGGCTGCGGAGTTCATCGACTTCTTCGGGCGTAAGCCGCCCCAAAACCTCGGCAATGTTGGCCATGAGTGGTCCCGTCCCTTTCGACCAGAGTGCCTGGCAGAGTGCCTGAAGGAATAACCTAAAGCAGGGCCGTGAACTCCACGTTAACGGCGGACGGCAACTTCCTTTCCTGTTCCCAGCGGCTTTCTTGGAGGATCAATGCCCATTCGAAGCGCCGGCATCCTGCTGTACCGGCAGGACCCGGCCATGCCCGCCGGCGCCCGGGAGGGCCTGCAGGTGTGGATCGCCCACATGGGCGGCCCGTTCTGGGCCCGCAAGGACGCGCATGCCTGGTCGATTCCGAAAGGCGAATACAGCGAGGGCGAAGACCCACGCGCTGCCGCGCTGCGCGAGTTCGCCGAGGAAATGGGCACCGCGGCCCCGGACGCCGAGTACCGGCTTCTGGGCGATTTCCGGCAACCGTCCGGAAAGCTCATCACGGTCTTCGCGGCCCAGGCCGACTTCGCCCCGGCCGTGATCAGCAGCAACACGTTTCCGCTGGAATGGCCCAAGGGGTCCGGCAGGATCCAGCATTACCCCGAAATCGACGACGCCCGCTGGTTCCCCGAGCAGGAGGCGCGGCTCAAGCTCGTGAAGGGCCAGCTGCCCATCCTTAGTGCCCTGGTCAGCGACGCCGCGCTGGCGTGAAGCCCCGACCCATTAAGAACGCACCCCTGCCTTCACGGCCAGCACCGGCCGGTCCGCCTGCATCAGGATCTGCTGGGCGTGGCTGCCGAGGATGAACTTGCCCACCTGGGTGCGGTGGCGGAGGCCGATCACGATCAGCGAAGCATCAACTTCCCTGGCCACGTCCAGGAACTCGTCCGCCAGGTCGTGCTCGTACGGCGGCTGGATGACGGTGGCATTGACTCCGGCGTCGGCCGCCTTTTTCGCGGCCTGGGCCAGGACGTCCTCCGGGGCCACGGACTTGTCCACCAGCGCCCCCTGGCGGGCGGAGTTCACGATGTACAGGTCCTTTTGCCGGAGCCGCGCTTCGGCGATCCCGGCGGCGAGGGCTGCCTCGCCGGCAGGCGTGGGGACGAACCCAACGATGATGCTCATACCTTCTCCTTGATGTTGTTGGTGCTGTCCGTGGCGGAGGCGACTGCCGCCGTCGTGCCCTTGCGCTTGGCCAGCATGCTGCGGAGGCCCGGCAGCACGGCCACCAGCACGAAGACCACCAGCAGTGTTGCCGAGATGGGGCGGGTGAAGAAGCCGGAGGCGTCGCCGCCGAAGACCAGCAGGGAGCGGCGCAGTGAGCTTTCCAGCAGCTCGCCCAGGACGAAGGCCAGGACCAGCGGCCCCGGTTCGAAGCCGAACTTCTTCATCAGGTAGCCCAGCACGCCGAAGAACACCACAAGGGTCACGTCGAACATGCTGTTGTTGATGGTGTAGGCACCCAGCAGCGTGATCAGGGCGGTGACCGGCGCCAGGATGGCTGCCCGGACGCGGAGGATCCGGACGAAGATGCCTACCAGCGGCAGGCTCATGATCAGCAGCAGGATGTTGCCGATGTACATGGAGTTGACCACGCCCCAGAAGAGCTCCGGGTTCTGCTCCACCAGCTGCGGGCCCGGGGTGACGCCCTGGATCAGCAGCGCGCCGAACATCAGCGCCATGGTGGCGTTGGCGGGGATGCCGAGGGTCAGCAGCGGGATGAACGACGACGTTGCTGCCGCGTTGTTCGCTGTTTCCGGGCCGGCCACGCCTTCCGGTGCGCCCTTGCCGAACCGCTCCGGCTGCTTGGCCCGCTTCTTCTCCATGGCATAGGAGGCCATGGAAGCGATGGTGGCGCCGCCGCCGGGCAGAATGCCCAGGAAGAAGCCCAGGACCGAGCCGCGGGTAATGGCTCCCGATGCCTGCTTGAGGTCGGACCTGGAGGGCCAGACATTCGAGACCTTCGACGGCGCCTTGGCAGCCCGGTGCCGCTCCTCGAGGTTGTAGAGGATCTCGCCCAGTCCGAAGAGGCCCATGGCGATGGGCACGAAGTCGATCCCGTCCGCGAGCTGCAAGCTGCCGAAGGTGAAGCGGCTTTCGCCGGTAAAGATATCGCGGCCGACGGTAGCGAGCAGGAGTCCGACGGCGGCCGCGATGAGTGCCTTGGCCTTGGCGCCTCCGCTGATGGTTGCCACCAGCAGGATGCCCAGCAGCGCCAGCGCGGAGTACTCCGCGGGTCCGAAGTCGAGCGCGAAGCCCGCCACCACGGGAGCCAGGAAGGTCAGGCCGATAATCGAGGCGGTTCCGCCGATGAAGGACCCAATGGCCGCCAGGCCCAGGGCCGTGCCGGCCTTGCCCTGCCTGGCCATCTGGTACCCGTCGAAGACGGTGACCACGGAGGATGCCTCACCGGGAAGCCGGAGCAGGACGGACGTGATGGTGCCACCGTACTGGGCGCCGTAGAAGATGCCGGCGAGCATGATGATGGCGGTGACCGGCTCCACGCTGTAGGTCAGCGGAAGCAGGATGGCGATGGTGGCGGCCGGGCCCAGCCCGGGCAGCACGCCGATCAGCATGCCGATCACCACGCCAATCAGGCAGTAGAGAAGGTTCATTGGTTCCAGGACGACGGAAAAACCGTTGATCACAGGATTGAGGAAATCCACTGCGGTCTCCTAGAAGAGGTGGGGGATGGAAGTGCCCAGCGCCAGCACGAAGATCCCGTAGAAGGACGCGACGACGATGGCACTGATCACGAGGGTGGAACGCCAGGTCTCGCTGCCCAGGAACTTCATCCAGATGATGCACAGGATGAGGGCGGGAATCTCGAACCCGATCAACGGCATCAGCGCCACCATGGCGGCCAGCGTGGCCAGGCCAGTGAGGGGCGCGAAGGACATCCGGGTGAACTTCTCCGCGTCCCGGTTGTGCCGGCCCCACACCAGCTGGAAGGTGGCCAGGGCCACCATCACGCAGCTGGTCAGGAAGGGCCACAGCCCCGGTTCGGGCTTCTCCGGAGTGCCAAGGCCCATGGAAACTGACAGCGCCAGGGCGGCGGTTCCGACGGCGAGCACCACCAGGGATGAGGCCGCGTTGGCGAGCGGGCCTGCAGCGGGAGGCTTTTCCTCCTCCCACTGCGCAGCCAGTTCTTCGGGGGTCAGGGCCTCGGGCAGGTCTTCCGGGCCGTCACAGCCCGGCGGAAGGGCGGAGCTGCCGCCCCGCCCGGCAGCCACTGCTGGAGTAGTCCCCATGGCCGTTACTTGTTCCCGTTGAGGCTGATGCCGTACTTCTCCACCAGGGACTTGTACTTCGCGGCGTAGTCCTTCCACTGCGTTACCACTTCCTCGCCGGAGATCTCCTTGGGCGTCAGGAGGTTCTTCTTGTTGAACTCCTGGTAGGCGTCGGTCTTGAACGTGTCCTTGAATGCAGCGGCGAGCTTGTCCTTGACCTCCTGGGGAGTGCCCTTGGGAGCCGCGACCGCACGGTACTGTGCCACGGGAACGTCGTAGCCGGCTTCCTTGGCGGACGGAACGTCAGGCAGGAAGCTGTTGCGCCCTTCGGAGAAGACCAGCAGAGGGGTGACTTTTCCGGCCTGGATCTGTGCCATGGCTTCGCCCAGCTGGACAGTGGCCAGCTCCACCTGGTTGCCCAGGACGGCGGTCAGTGCCGGCTTACCACTGTCGAACGGCACATCGGTGCCCTGCACGTTGGTCTGCTTGAACAGGACGGTCTGGGCCAGCTGGCTGCCCGTGCCCACGCCGGTGGTCCCGAACGTGACGTTCCGGCCGGCGGCGGTGACGTCCTTGAAGCTCCTGAACCCGGAGCCCTGGCTGGCCACCAGCACGTAGTCGTCCTGCGAAAGTCCAGTGATGATGTCCAGGTCGTCGAGGTTCACTGCCTCGTCCTTGCTCACGGCAAGGGGGGTGATGGTGACCAGGGAGGCTGTGAGGAGTACCAGCTCCTGGCCGTCGGCCGTCTTGCCGGCAACTTCCTTGGTGGCGAGGGCGCCGTTGGCGCCCGGCTTGTTCACCACGGGCATCGGGGCTCCGAGGGTCTTGGCGGCGCCGTCTGCAAGCGCCCTGGCGATCAGGTCCGTGCTGCCGCCGGCGGCCTGTCCCACGGTCATTGTTACGGGCCCGGCCGGGTACTTGGACGGGTTGCCGGCTGCGGCTCCGCCGGCAACGTTGCCGCCGCAGGCTGTCAGTGCCAGCAGGGTGAAGGCCGACGCCGTTCCGAGAACGGCGCGGCGGGACGGGAAGTGCATCATTGGGACTCCTAGGTGCAAGCGCAGGTGCGGGCTGGGACGCCCGGTACATCTGTGAAGCGGATCACCCCCGCCTCGCTGTGTTGAGTGTAGGGAGCAGTTATGATGCCTGTCTAAGCCCATATCTGCATCATTTGATACCCGGAAGGCATCATGTTCACTTTCGACCAACTGGCCGGATTCATCGCCGTAGCGGAGGAACTCCACTTCGGCAGGGCGGCAGAACGCCTGAATATGACGCAGCCGCCACTGAGCCGGCAAATCCAGAAACTCGAAAAGGCCGTGGGCGCCGAACTGCTGGAGCGGGACAACAGGAAAGTGGAGCTGACATCTGCTGGCCGGACGTTCCTGGACGAGGCCCGCCGGCTCATGGCACTCGCGGAGCGGGCACCTGTCACCGCACGCCGCATCGCTTCCGGCAAATCCGGCGTCCTGCGGATAGGCTTCACCGCGGCCAGCGGCTTCAGCATCCTGGGTCCGCTGCTGGAGGAACTCGCGGGCATCATCCCCGATGTGGACATCGAGCTGCAGGAACTGGTGACCGGAGACCAGTTGGCCGGGCTGCTGACGGGCGAACTGGACCTGGGGCTGGCACGGCCGCCGTTCGACCGGGAGACCTTTGACTCGCATCTCCTCTACCGCGAGTCCATGATGCTGGCCGTCCCCGAGGGGCACCCGCTGACGAAGCTGGAACGGAGCATTGCCGCGGACGATTTCAGCGATGAGCCCGTGATCATGCACTCGGCCACCCAGGCCCGCTACTTCTATGACCTGGTGGTGCGCATGCTCCCCATCCGCCACACCAACGTGGTGCACACGGTGAGCCAGATCCTCACCATGGTGTCGCTGGTGGCGGCCAAGCGCGGGCTGGCCTTCGTGCCCCACTCGGCCACCATGCTAGGTATCCGCGGCGTTGAATTCCTCCCGCTGGAGGGTGGCGACCACGAACAGGTGGAGCTGCATGCGCTGTGGAACCGGAGGGTCACCAATCCTGCGCTGTCGCGCCTCCTTCGGGACCTTGAGTTCGCCATGGAGTAACCGGCGCCCCTCCGGTCGGTAATGCAGCAAAGGTATCAATGCATATAAAAATGCACTTAGACAGGCATCGAGGGCGCTCCTACTGTGGGAACGGAATCATCAGCCTGCCGCCCGCGGCGCACACACCCGGAGGACCCACACCGTGGCAAAGTACACACCCCAGGAACTGGCGGACACGCTCAAGGAAGGCCTGCTGTCCTTTCCCGTGACCCCGTTCGATGCCCAGCTCCAGGTCGATGAGGAGAACTACCGCAAGCACCTGGCGTGGCAGGCGAGCTTTCCGGTGGCGGGCCTGTTCGCGGCCGGCGGCACCGGCGAAGGGTTCTCCCTGACTCCTGCCGAGTCGGAGCACGTGGTGCGGACAGCCGTCGACGAGGTGGGCAGCCGCATCCCCGTCCTTGCCTCCGCCGGTGGCTCCACGGCGCAGGCCATCGAAAATGCGAAGGCTGCCGAGGCTGCCGGCGCAGAAGGCATCCTCCTCCTGCCCCCGTACCTCACGGAGGCAGACCAGGACGGGCTCGTGGAACACGTCAGCGCGGTCTGCCGGGCCACCTCCCTGGGCGTCATCATCTACAACCGGGCCAACGCCATCTACCGGGACACCACGGTGGCAACCCTCGCCGAGCGGCACCGGAACCTGATCGGCTTCAAGGACGGTGTGGGCGACCTGGAACACGATGCCCGCGTTTACGCCAAGCTCGGCGAACGCCTCTTCTACCTGGGCGGCCTCCCGACCGCCGAGACCTTCGCCCTTCCCCTCCTGCAGCTCGGCATGAGCACGTACTCCAGCGCCATGTACAACTTCGTCCCCCAGTTCGCACTGGACTTCTACCAGGACGTCCGCAACCAGGACCGGGCCGCGGTGAACAGGAAGCTCAACGACTTCGTCATCCCCTACCTGGACATCCGCGACCGCGTGAAGGGCTACTCTATTTCCATCGTCAAGGCCGGCCTTGATGCCGTGGGCCGTCCCGCCGGCCCGGTGCGGCCGCCGCTGCAGAACCTCAACGAGCAGGACTTCGCGGACCTCAAAGCCCTGATCGCCACCGTTTCATAGCCGTCGCTGCAGACACAGGAGCCCCACCATGACCCTCAACGGACATTCACTCATCGCCGGCCGGCCCGTTACCGGCGAAGGCAAAACCACCAGCGGGTTCAACCCGGCCACCAACCAGGCCCTGGAGCCCGCCTACTCGCTGATCACGGAAGAACAGTTGAAAGCCGCCACGGCAGCGGCCGCCGAGGCCTTCCCGTCCTTCAGCACCCTTGACCCGGAAACCCACGCGTCCTTCCTCGAAGCGATCGCGGACAACATCGACGCCCTGGGCGAGGAACTGATCATCCGCGCCGGCCAGGAAACAGGGCTCTCGGCGGCGCGGCTCACCGGTGAGCGGGCCCGCACCACCGGCCAGCTTCGCCTCTTCGCGGACGTGGTGCGGCAAGGCGACTTCCGCGGCGTCCGCATCGACCCCGCCCTCCCGGACCGGAACCCGCTCCCCCGGGCTGACATCCGGCAGCGGCAGCTCCCCCTGGGTCCCGTCGCCGTGTTCGGCGCCAGCAACTTCCCGCTGGCGTTCTCGACGGCGGGCGGAGACACCGCCTCGGCCCTCGCCGCAGGCTGCCCGGTGGTCTTCAAGGCCCACAACGCCCACCCCGGCACCAGCGAACTGGTGGGCCAGGCGGTGACCCAGGCCGTCAAGGACGCAGGGCTGCACCCCGGCGTGTTCTCCCTGATCTACGGTCCCGGTTCCAGCATCGGCCAGGCCCTCGTGGCGGACCCCGCCATCAAGGCGGTCGGCTTCACCGGCTCCCAGGCTGCAGGCATCGCCCTGATGAAAACCGCGGCCGCCCGCCCCGAGCCGATTCCCGTGTACGCGGAGATGTCGTCACTGAACCCGGTCTTTGTCTTCGAGGGCGCCCTCGAGGGCGACGTCGACGCCCTTGCACAGCAGTACGTCACCGCCGTCACCGGAAGTTCCGGCCAGCTCTGCACCTCCCCCGGGCTCCTGTTCGCCCCCGAAGGCGAGGCAGGGGACAAACTCGCTGCCGCCGTCGGACGTGCCGTGTCCGCCTGCGCCGGTCAGACCATGCTCACCGAAGGCATTGCCAAGTCCTGGAACGCCGGGACGGAAAACCTTGGCGCGGCAGCCGGCGTCGAACTCATCGGCCAGGGCACTCCCGGCCCCACCGAGAACGCCCCGGCCCCCACCATCTTCGGCACGGGCGTCACCGAATTCACCAGCAACCACGTCCTGCATGAGGAAATCTTCGGCGCCGCGTCCCTGGTGATCCGCTACAGCTCCATCCAGGACCTCCTCCAGGCAGCCGGCCGGATGGAAGGCCAGCTCACCGCGTCCCTGCAGCTCACCGAACAGGACTATCCAACAGCGGCGCCGCTTATCCCCGTCCTGGAGCAAAAAGTGGGACGTATCATTGTCAACGGCTGGCCCACCGGCGTCGAAGTCGGCCACGCCATGGTCCACGGCGGCCCCTTCCCCGCCACCTCGGACTCGCGCACCACCTCCGTTGGAACCCTGGCGATCAACCGCTTCCTGCGTCCCGTGGCCTACCAGAACCTCCCCCAGGAACTGCTCCCGGCAGCCCTGCAGGACGCCAACCCCTGGCACCTCAACCGGCGCATCGACGGCGAAGTGGTTTCCGCCGCAGAGAAAGCAGATAGCAACGCATGAGCAACCAGCCCACCATTGCCGCCATCGAAGTTGTACCGGTAGCCGGCCACGACAGCATGCTGATGAACCTCAGCGGCGCCCACGGCCCGTTCTTCACCCGCAATGTGGTGATCATTACCGACTCGGACGGCCGCACCGGCCTCGGTGAGGTTCCCGGCGGCGAAAAAATCCGCAGCACCATCCAGGAAGCCGGCGTCCTGATCAAGGGCAAGCCCGTGGCCCGGTACCGCTCCCTGCTGCGGGAAATCGCCGCGGGATTCGCGGACCGGGACGCCGGCGGGCGCGGGCTGCAGACGTTCGACCTGCGCACCACCGTCCACGCCGTCACCGCCGTCGAGTCCGCCCTGCTGGACCTGCACGGCCAGTTCCTCGGCGTTCCCGTCGCGGAACTGCTCGGCGACGGGCAGCAGCGGGCGTCCGTGCCGATGCTCGGGTACCTGTTCTTCATCGGCGACCACACGCGAACCGACCTGCCGTACCTGGTGGAGGAGTCTCCGTCGGACCGCTGGGAAAAACTCCGGCGCCAGGAGGCCATGACTCCGGAAGCCGTCGTCGCGCTGGCGGAAGCCGCCCAGGAACGTTATGGCTTCTCCGACTTCAAGCTCAAGGGCGGCGTGCTGTCCGGCGACGACGAAGTGGACGTGGTCACGGCACTCGCCAAGCGGTTCCCGGAGGCCAGGGTCACGCTCGACCCGAACGGCGGCTGGCTGCTGGAGGAGGCAATCCGGCTTGGCAAGCGGATGCAGGGCGTGGTGGCGTATGCAGAGGACCCCTGCGGCGCCGAAGGTCGGTTCTCCGGCCGCGAAGTGATGGCCGAGTTCCGCCGGGCCACCGGACTGAAGACCGCCACCAACATGATCGCGACGGACTGGCGCGAAATGTCGCATGCCATCCGCAGCAACGCCGTGGACATCCCGCTGGCCGATCCGCACTTCTGGACCATGCACGGCTCGGTCCGGGTGGCCCAGCTGTGCAACGAGTTCGGCCTCACCTGGGGCTCGCACTCCAACAACCACTTCGACATCTCGCTGGCCATGTTCACCCACACCGGAGCCGCCGCCCCCGGTGGGATCACGGCACTGGACACGCACTGGATCTGGCAGGACGGACAGGGCCTCACCAAGGAGCCGCTGCAGATCAAGGGCGGCGCCATCGAAGTCCCGGCGGCTCCCGGCCTGGGGATCGAGCTGGACCGGGACGCGCTGGACAAGGCGCACCAGCTGTACCTTGAGCACGGCCTGGATGCCCGTGACGACAGCATCGGCATGCAGTACTACATCGACGGCTGGTCCTTCGACCCCAAGCGGCCGTGCCTGGTCAGGTAATGGGCCAGGCCACGACAGCAGGTAACGAAAGCCGGCAACCGCAAGTCCGGTAAGTTTCTCCAAGGCCCCCGCCTTGCCAACACCCCTCCCAAAGGAAACATTCAATGAAGTCTGTGGACAACGCCGTCCTGGACCTGGCATCTGCCACCAGGAAATTCTTCAAGCGCGTGCTCCCGGTCATGCTGGTCATGCTGGTCTGCAACCAGCTGAACCGCTCAAACATCGGCTACGCCCAGGACCACCTCCAGGCTGACGTGGGAATCGGCGCCGCCGCTTATGGTTTCGGTGCCGGCCTGTTCTTTATCGCCTATGCCATCTTTGAGCTCCCCAGCAACGTGATGATGGAAAAATACGGCGCCAAGGTCTGGTTGACCAGGATCATGGTCAGCTGGGGCATCGTCTCCTTCCTGATGGCGTTCGTGCAGAACGAGACCATGTTCTACGTCCTGCGGTTCCTCCTGGGCGCCGCAGAGGCCGGCTTCTTCCCGGCCGTCATCTTCTACTTCGCCCGCTGGGTTCCTGCCGGCCAGCGCGGAAAGGCAACGGCGGTCTTCATCGCCGGTTCCTCGGTTGCCGCGGCGATTTCCGGCCCCATCGCCGGCATGCTGCTGAGCCTCAACGGCGCCCTGGGAATGCGCGGCTGGCAGTGGCTCTTCGGGTTCGAAGGCATTCTGTCCGTCCTGGTGGGCGTCACTGTGTTCTTCCTGCTGGACGCGAAAATCGCCGACGCCAGGTGGCTCTCCCCCGCCGAAAAGGACGCGCTGTCCCAGGCCATCGATGCGGAGGACGCCGGGCACGCCAAGGCGGAGAGTGGAAAGGTCAACCGCTGGAAGATGCTGCTGAACCCGCAGATCCTGCTCCTGTGCGGCATCTACTTCGCCATCTAGCTGTCCATCTACGCCAACACCTTCTGGCTGCCAAGCATCATCAAGCGGATCCCCGGGACCACCGACCTCTCCGCAGGTTTCCTCTCCTCCATCCCCTGGATCTGCGCCGTGTTCGCGATGTACTTCGCGGCGAAGTGGCAGGACAAGGCCAGGTCCAGGAAGCCCCTGCTGGTGGTCGCGCTCCTGGTGGCAGCCATCGGTACCTACGCGGCGGCCGTGGCCTCGCCCGTGCTGGCGCTGGTGTTCCTGGCCGTAGCGGCCATGGGGTTCAAGAGCGCCTCACCGCTGTTCTGGACCATTCCGCAGTCCGGACTGCACCCGCTGGTGCTGGCTCCGGCCATCGCCATCATCAACTCGCTGGGCAACCTGGGCGGGTTCGTGGCACCGTTCGGTTTCGGCATCATCAAGGAGCAGACCGGCAGCGTCATCCCGGGACTATTCGCCCTGGCTGCGGCTTCGGCGGCGGCAGCCGGCCTGGTCTACTTCCTGAAGGAACGCCGCAGCGGGGCTGAGGCGTCGCCCGAGACGCCGGAACTGCCCAACACGGCGCCGCTCCCCAGCAGGGCCTAACCCGCGGTAAGCACCAGCGCCACGCTGTGGCCGCCAAAACCGAAGGCATTCACCAGCCCGGCCGGGGCATAACCCGGCGGAAGCTGGTGGGTGCCTTCGGTGAGGACGTTAAGGTCCACTTCCGGGTCCAGCGCTTCCACGTTCAGCGTCCCGGGGACCTTCCCGGTCCGCAGGGCTTCGAGGACCACGACGGCGGCCAGGGAACCGGCGCCGCCCAGCAGGTGGCCGGTATGCCCTTTGGTGGAAGTGACCGGCACGTCAGCGCCGAAGACGGCGTTGATCGCCTGGCCCTCCAGCCGGTCCCCCACAGGGGTGGAGGTGGCGTGCGCGTGGACGAATCCGATATCAGCCGGCCGCATGCCCGCCGAGTCCAGCGCCTTCTGCATGACCCGCCGCTGCATGGCGGGGTCCGCGGCCACGATGTCGTTCGCGTCGGAGGTCACGGCTCCGCCTGCCACAGCACCAAGGACGGCGGCGCCGCGGGCACGGGCGTGCTCCTCGCTCTCCAGCACCACCACGCCGGCGCCCTCTGCCAGCACAAACCCGTCGCGGCCGCCGTCGAACGGGCGCGAGGCCAGCTTGGGGTCATCCGACCGGGTGGACAGGGCACGGATCTGGGAGAAGCCGGTGATCACAAGGTCGTTGACGGAGGCGTCCACGCCGCCGGCAATCACGACGTCGGCTGCACCGGAGCGGATCATCTCGGCTGCCTGGACAATCGCCTCAGCCCCGGAGGCGCAGGCGCTGACAGGCGTCCGGGCGCCGCCACGGGCGCCAAGGTCGATGGACACCCATGCGGCCGGACCGTTGACCATGAGGCGGGTGAGGGTATGCGGCGAAACCTTCCGGGGGCCCGATTCGGCCAGCACCCGGTCCTGCTCGATGGTGGAACCGAGCCCGCCGTAAGCGGAGCCGATCACCACGGCGAACCGCTCCGGATCCACCTCGGGGGCGCCGGCCTGCGCCCATGCCTCGCGTGCCGCGATCAGCGCCAACTGGCCGCACCGGTCCATCCGCTTCATCTCGCGGGTACTGAGGTGCTCCGAAAGGTCTGTGGTGACCTGCCCTGCGATTTTGACGGGCAACTGCCCTGCCCAGTCCTGCTCCAGCGGCCCGATCCCGGACCGGCCCTCAAGCAGGGCCTCCCAGGTTTCCTTGACGCTGGAACCCAGCGGGTTGATGGTGCCGGCGCCGGTGACCAGCGCGCGTGGTTGTACTGCCGTCATGGTTGGCTACTTTGCGGGGTTATGGGTACCGATGGGCACGAGCGTCAGGTCGGGGTGGTTCTTCTCGATCCGCCGGAGCGCCCAGACGTCGTTGAACAGGGCGAGGTATTCGCCGTCGGACCGCAGCAGCACCTCCGCGCCCGGGACGTTTGCCAGCGCGGGCATGGCATCCGCAGTCGAAATCCTGGCCAGGGAGTAGGGCAGGCGTTCCAGGCGCATGGGTGCGCTGAAGTCGTGCGCCATGCGGTCCTCCACCACTTCGAACTGCATGGGCCCGACGGCGGCAAGCACCGGCGCCTGGTCACCGCGGACGTCGGAGCGGAGCACCTGGATGACGCCCTCGTGTTCCAGCTGCTCAATGCCGCGGCGGAACTGCTTGAACTTGCTGGGGTCCTTGGACCGGGCCACCTGGAAGTGCTCGGGGGCAAACAGCGGGATGGCCGGGTATTCCACCGGGTTCTCAAGGAACAGGCTGTCGCCCACGCGCAGCGAGGACGCGTTGACCAGGCCCACCACGTCACCGGGGTAGGCCTCGTCAATGACTTCGCGTTCGCGGCCGAACACCTGCTGTGCGTACTTGGTGGCGAAGGACTTGCCGGTGCGGGTCTGGGTGACCACCATGCCGCGCTCGAAGACGCCCGAGCAGACGCGGATGAAGGCCACGTGGTCGCGGTGCGCCTTGTTCATGCCGGCCTGGACCTTGAAGACGAACCCGGAGAACGGGGATTCCACGGGACGGGGGTTTCCGTCCACGTCGGGGCGGGGCGCTGCCGGCGGGGCGAAGTCCACCAGCGCGTCCAGCAGTTCCTTGACGCCGAAGTTCAGCGCAGCGGAACTGAACAGGATGGGGGTTGCCCTGCCGGCGTGGAAGGCGTCGACGTCGAACTCCAGGTTGGACTCAATCACCAGTCCGGCCTCGTCCACCGCGTCTGACCAGTTGCTGCCCTGGTCTTCCGCCGCTTCCTCGGGAGTGAAGTACTCGGTGATGGCGATCTGCGCTCCGGCGTTGTTGCGCTGGAACCGGGCGAAGCGGTCGTTGCGGAGGTCCCAGACGCCGCGGAAGTCACCGGAGATGCCCACGGCCCAGGTCAGCGGCATGGGCTGCAGCCCGGTGCGCTCGGTGATCTCGTCCATCAATGCCAGGGCGTCCAGGCCCGGGCGGTCCCACTTGTTGATGACCGTGATGATGGGCAGGTTGCGCTGCTTGCAGACCTCGAAGAGTTTCATGGTCTGGGTTTCCAGGCCCTTGGCGGCGTCCACCAGCATCACGGCGCAATCAACGGCGGCGAGCACGCGGTAGGTGTCCTCGGAGAAGTCGGCGTGGCCGGGGGTGTCCAGAAGGTTGATGACGGTGTCCCGGTAGGAGAACTGCAGGGCCGCGGAGCTGATGGAGATGCCGCGGTCCTTTTCCATCTGCATCCAGTCCGAGACTGTTTCCTTGCGGTTGGCCTTGCCACTGGAAGCGCCCGCGGTGCCGATCACCTTTGCGTGCAGCGCCAGCGCTTCGGTGAGCGTTGACTTGCCCGCGTCAGGGTGGGAGATGACAGCGAAGGTCCTGCGGCGGCCAGCCTCTTTGTGGATCCCGGAGATCCGGGCGGGGGTCAGGACATCTTGGGACACGGTGCTACTTTCGCTGCGGTTGTGGCTGCCCAGGTGTCTTTCGGGTACTGCGCTGCGACTCAAGGGCGGGGAAGGTGATTGGCAAACGGCCAAAGTACAGTTTATCGCAGGGCTGCAAACCGGACGGGTTCCGCTTAACGCGGGCGAAACCGGACGTTCAAGGCGGCGAAATGCGGGGCAGTTAGCTTTGGGCGCATGATGCATGGCGCCACTTTCACCGGCAACCTTTTTTTCGACCCCCTGGCCACCAACCTGGGCGCCAACGCGGGTGCGGTCCTTGGCACCGCCGCGGCCCAGCCGCCGGGTTCGGTCCTTCCTACCGGCCCGTCCCGGAAACGGGGAGTGCAAACAGCGGCTGAACACAAAGCACTCCGTGCCGCTTCACTGTCGAAAGTCAGCCGGGATTTGGAGCGGATGCTCAGGGACCGGAAGCGCTGACGTCCCCGCGGCGGCAAAACCTGGCAGGCATGGGGGTGCCCGGCAACGGGTACCCGGCAACGGCATGATGGGTTCATGCGCAGCATCGAGTTGGTCTTTGACGGCCCCACCGAATCCCTGGTCAGGGCTGACTGGGCACGGCTCGCGGCCGCCGGCCTCCCCAGCCTGGCAGGGCATACCTCCCCCAGCAACAGACCGCACATCACCCTTGCGGCAGGCACGGACCTGGTTGCCGCCCGGGAAGGTCCCTGGGAGGTGCTGCCCGTGGATGTCACCTTCTCCGGAGCGGTCGTCTTTCCCGCCGGCGCAGGAAAATATGTCCTTGCCCGCGCGGTGCTGCCGACTGCTCCCCTGCTGGACCTGCACGGAATCCTGCACCAGGGCCTGTCAGGGGCGCTGCCGCTGACGTGTCCGGGGGCGTGGACACCGCACGTCACCATCTCCCGGCGTATTCCCGGCCATCAGCTCGGAACGGCGGTGGACCTGCTGGACCTGCGCCTCGAGGGCCGCTGCACGGGAGCGCGGCTCTGGGACAGCAGCACCAGAACGGTCACACCCCTGGGAGCCTCCGCCTGAGCAACCCGCTGAAAGGCAGAGCTAAGGCCGGGCAGGGTCAAAGCCGGGGCAGGGTTGAAAATGGCGGGGGCCCAAAGCGGCGAAAGTGGCCGCCCCGCAATGCCCCCAACCAGCGTTTTTGCCGCCGTTCCGGGCACCCCCTAATGGGGCACTTTGGGGCTTGCCCGTGCGGAAGTTGGGTTTCTTACCCCTATCATTGAGCTTGCGGGAATCAGTGCACTTTTTGATCCTGCCGGCAAACTGCGGACGCCGGCATTCCTGCGGGTGGCGGTCCGCACCTTTGAAGGGAAAAACCTATGGCGCGGAGCCCCGAAGAATCGCTGAGGGCCACTCTGGGCAGGGTTGCACCCGGAACGCCCCTCCGCGACGGCCTGGAACGGATCCTCCGCGGACGCACCGGCGCACTGATCGTCCTCGGCTCCGACCGCACCATCGATTCCATCTGCTCCGGCGGATTCGATATCGGCATCGAATTCTCGCCCACCCGGCTGCGCGAACTGGCCAAGATGGACGGCGCCATCATCTGCGACAAGGATGCCGGCAACATCCTGCGTGCCGCGGTCCAGCTGGTCCCGGACTCAAGCATCGAAACGCAGGAATCGGGCACCCGCCACCGCACGGCGGAACGGGTGGCCAAGCAGACCGGGGTCCCGGTCATATCCGTGAGCCAGTCCATGCAGATCATCGCCCTGTACGTCAACGGGTTGCGGCACGTCCTGGAGGGCTCGGAAAACGTCCTTGCCCGCGCCAACCAGGCCCTGGCCACCCTGGAGCGCTATGTTGCCCGCCTGGACCAGGTCACCAGTTCGCTCTCGGCCCTGGAAATCGAGGCAATGGTGACGGTGCGCGATGTGGCCGTGACCCTGCAGCGGCAGGAGATGGTGCGCCGCATCTCGGAGGAAATCTCGCAGTACGTCCTGGAACTTGGCGAAGACGGCCGGCTCCTCTCGCTCCAGCTTGACGAGCTCACCGTGGGCCGTGGACCGGGCAGCGACGTGATCATCCGCGACTACGCCAGCCCCAACGCCTCCGCGGAGGACATCGAAAAGGCCGTCAATGAACTGGTCAGCCTGGGCCCGACAGAGCTGATCGATCTCGGCAAGATCTCCGCGATCGTGGGGTTCGCGGGCGGCGAGGCAAACCTCGATGCCGTCGTCCAGCCCCGCGGATACCGGCTCCTGTCCGGCCTGAAGGCGGTTCCCAAGGCGGTAGCGGACCGGCTGGTGGACCATTTCGGTGGCCTGCAGTTCCTCATGGCGGCCACCATTGACGACCTCATGACCGTTGACGGCATCGGCGACCAGCGCGCCCGCACCGTGCGTGAGGGGCTCAGCCGGATGGCCGAAGCAAGCCTCCTGGACCGCTTCCTGTAACCCCAAGCCCCAACCCCACGGCCCGCTCCCACCATGCCGGCGGGATGCGTCAGTTCAGCTGGAAGACGGCCTTTGGACTGGCCCGCGAGCCAAGCTTGGCGGTGAAGATGTAGTAAGCGCCACCGCCGCCGGGTGCCGCCGCCACGGCCTTGCAGCCATCGGCACTGCGGGTCCGGTTCCATGGAAAGTTCGCGGTTTCGCTGGCGCCGGGCGCGATCACCTTCACCAGGTCCTCGCTGGACGCCTGGCAGTCCTTGGACGAGAAGATCCGGTCGGAACCGCTGGTCACCAGGAATTCCATTTGCGAGGTACCGATGTTGACCTCACAGGGGACGGTGCCGCCGTTGGTCACCTTCAGGGTGAGCATCGGGTTTTCCCCCGGCCCGTAGGCGGGCTTGTCAGTGGACGCCGAAACAGTCACCAGGTTCTGGTTGCAGGAGGGGGCAGCGGGGGCAGTGGGCGACGGCGTGGCGGACGGGGTTGCCGACGCGGACGCAGAGGGACTGGCGGCAGCAGACGGGGAAGCCTGGGAGGTGGCCGGATCGGCGGAAGACGGCTGCGTGGAGGACGCCTGCTGCGAGCCGCCCTTGAAGGCACCGGCCAGGGCGAAACCACTGATCACGAGCGCAATCACCAGCAGGAGCGCGCCGCCAACAACCAGGCGGCGGCGGCGGTACACGGCGGCGCTGGGCTTCCGGACGCTGCTGGAACCGGATGCCGTGCCGCGTGCTGGTGAATCGCCTTGCCTGCCCATCCTCCTAGGCTAGGGAACGCCGCCGGATCTGCACTGCCACCACGCCGCCGCAGGCCCATCGCACTGGTCACACCCCTGTTTTTCAGCCCGCCCGAACCTATCCACTACAGTGTTGGCATCGACACTGAAACCTCCACCGCCGCCCGCGCCGCGGTCGCTCCCACCGGCCCTGCAGACCTGGAGTTGCTCCATCACCGGATCAACTCCTGGTTCGCCGGAATCGCCCGGGACCTGCCCTGGCGCGAACCTGGCTGCTCGCCGTGGGGTGTGCTGGTCAGCGAGATCATGCTGCAGCAGACCCCCGTGGTCCGGGTCCTCCCGGTCTGGCACGAGTGGCTCAAGCGGTGGCCCACGCCGGCCGGCCTGGCCGGCGAACCGGCAGGTGAAGCGGTCCGTTCGTGGGGCCGGCTGGGCTACCCCCGGCGTGCCCTTCGCCTGCACGCCGCAGCCACAGCAATCGTCGAGGACCACGGCGGCCATGTCCCCGGCACCTACACGGAACTGCTGGCTTTGCCCGGAGTGGGCAGCTACACGGCCGCCGCGGTGGCCGCCTTCGCATATGGCCGCCGCGAGACTGTGGTGGACACCAACATCCGGCGGGTGCACGCCCGCCTGGTGTCCGGCGTCGCGCTCCCCGCGCCTGCACTGACCGCTGCGGAGATGCGGTTGGCCGCCGCCCTGTTGCCGGACGACGACGAAACCTCCGTGCGCTGGAACGCTGCGGTCATGGAACTGGGGGCGCTGGTGTGCACGGCCCGGGCACCCAAGTGCGCTGCCTGCCCGGTGAAAGACTCCTGTGCGTGGCTCGCCGCGGGTGAGCCCCCGCCGTCGTACGTTCCCAAAGGCCAGGCGTGGCACGGCACTGACCGCCAGGTCCGCGGTGCGGTGCTGGCCGTGCTGCGGCTGGCCGAAACTCCCGTGCCGGCCGACATGTTCCAGCGCGAGCCCGCCGACCTTGGGTTCACCGCCGAGGGCATCGGCGTGCCCCTCGCCGCGCTGCACCGGCTCAACTCCGCCCCCGAGCAGCTGGAGCGGGCGCTGGCGGGACTGCTGGCGGACGGCCTCGCCGAGATCCACGACGGCGGCTACCGGCTCCCCGCCTGACCTGCCGCACCCTCAAGGGCCAGGCCGGGATGGCATACTTCTTGGTGACCGGAACCGGGGGAGCCATGAAAACCATTCTGTACATCGTGTGGGCATTGTTCGTTGCCGCCGCGATATTTTCGCTGGTCCGTGCGGCCCGCAGGACCAGGCGCCAGGAACAGCAGATGGCGGCCTGGCCCAAGGTACAGGCGACCGTCACCGGCAGCACCACCGGCTGGACCAGCGGCGTGGGCGGCGCCAACCGGAACCTCCGCCACTACCCCACCTACCAGTTCACCGATCCGCAGGGCACCCTCTTCATGGGCAAGTCGGAGATCTCCGGGGTGGAGCAGCCTGTGCCGGGAGCCCTCATCGAGGTGGCCTACAACCCGCAGAACCCCAACGAATCCCTGCAGGTTTCCCCGGAGCCGCGCACCGCCATGGGCTGCCTGATCGCGTTTTTCTCGGTCTTTGCCATCGCGCTCTTCTGGTTCATCGGCATCTTCCCGCTGGGTTAGGCCGTGGAGGCATAACAATGCTGCCTCCAATTGACGCCGATCCGGCCCTGCGCGGGCCCGCCCGACGTAGCCTGAAAGCATGCACAAGCCCGGACTGCTCCTGGCATTGACGACCGCGCTCATCTCCGCCCTTATCTCCGCCTGCGGGCCTGCCGGCAGCGCCTGCCCCGCGATCGCGCAGGCCACCGCCGTTTCCATCACCGTCAGCGCCGGCTACTCGCCGAAGGTGGCGGCGCTGCACGTCCGCGCCTGCCAGGACGGCACCTGCAAGGAGGCCGACGTCGAACTCCGCCCGGGCAGCACTTCCGTGGACGCGGGGTGCAGCCGCGAGGGCGCCTGTTCGGCCACTGCCTCGCCCGACGGCACCAAGACCGCTGTGCTGATGCTGGATACCCTGACCGAATCGCCCATGACGGTGACCGTGTCCGGTACAGCGCCGGAGGGAACCGCACTGCCGGTACGCACCCTGGAATTCAGGCCGCAGGTGGCCTACCCCTTCGGTGAACAATGCGGCAAGGTCCTGTCTGCGTCCGTCGTCCTGGACGACGCCGGACTGCACCAGCAGCCTGCATCCCGGTAACTGGACCGGGCGGCACCGGACTAGAACAGCACGGGCTGGGTGAAGGTTTCGCCTTCGGCGGTTCCGGCCGCCGGACCGCCACCCACGGGCTGGGCACTCCAATCGAAGCCGAGTTCGGCGAGCAGTTCCTCCACGGAGATTTGACCGTCCAGCACTTCGATTTCCTGGGGGTTCTCTGCAAGCGGCCGTTCCATGCCATCGAGCTTATTCGCAGGAACCCGCCATCGGGCTTAGGGCTCGCCGAAGCCGGCCTGCACCAGGCCGCCGACGTACTCCACTGCCCGTTCCGCATCCGCCCCCCACGCTTCCACGTGCAGCACGGTGCCCTTGCCGGCGCCGAGGGTCATCAACCCCGTCATGGACGCGCCATCCACCCCGTTGATGGTGACCTCGGCATCCAGCGAGGCCAGGCCCCCTGCCACTTTCGCGGCCGGCCGGGCGTGCATCCCGGCCTGGTTCACCAGTTCAAAGTCGCCGGTGGAATCCGGTGCGGCGCTACTGACAGGTCCCTGCCCCGCTCCCCCGGTCCGTACGGGTTCCGGCCGGCGGGCCGGACCGCCTGCCGCTTCAGCCGCCGCCCGGACCGCCTGCACATCTGCTCCGCCCTGGGCGGCAACCGCAGCGGCCACCAGCCCTTCCACCAGCGGCGCGTCGGCGAGCAGGACGCCGGCGGCATCCTCCAGGAACTCCAGCGCCGCTTCGGCCGTCATCACCGCTGATCCAAGGTCCGTCAGGATCACCGTGCCGTTCCCGCCGGGCTGCACTCCGGGCTGTTCCGCGCCGGCCTCTTGTGCATTGCGCTGTTTATCGCCGGCCTGTTCAAGGGCTGCCAGCACCTTCTCCAGGCTGGTGCCGATCCTGCCGTCGTCGGTGCCGCCGGCGGGCAGGATCACCACGTCGGGAGCCATCTGGGCGGCAAGCTCCACGGCGCCGTCGGCGATCTTTTCGCTGTGGGACACCACCACGATGCTTACGGTCACGCAGCCGCCCCAACGGCCGCACGCAGGATCAGCGCACTGGACACAGCGCCGGGGTCCCGGTGGCCGGCGCTGCGTTCGCCAAGGTAGCTGGCCCGGCCTTTCCTTGCGATGAGGGGATCGGTGGCCACTGCCCCGGCCTCGGCGGCTTCCGCGGCTGCCACCAGGACGCCAAGGACGTCCGTGCCGTCGCCGTCAGCCGCGGCCCGGGCCGCATCAACTGCCGGCGTCCACGCATCCACCATGGTCTTGTCGCCGCTCTCCGCCTTCCCGCGCGCCACGATCCCGTCCCGGGCAGCCTCCAGGGCAGAGGCCAGCCCTGCCGGATCAATCTCGGGCGCGTCGCCGAAGGCGGTGGCGGCGCGAAGGAACGCGGTGCCGTAGAGGGGACCGGCGGCTCCGCCCACCTTGGACATCAGGGTCATGGCCGTCATCTTCAACGCCGCCCCGGGCGTCTCCGGCGTGGATTCGCCCAGCTTGGCCAGGACGGCCTGGAAGCCGCGGTCCATGTTCTCGCCGTGGTCCGAGTCCCCGATTGCACGGTCCAGTTCGATCAGTTCAACGCGGTGTTCAGCCATGGCCTGCGCGCACAGGGTCAGCCATTTCACGGCCCAGTTGGCGTCCAGGACCACGGTCACACGCCCCAGCGGAGGGCGGCGGTGTGCACGGGTGCATCCCACAGTTCCGTGAGCTCGTCGTCCAGCCGGAGGACCGAAATGGAGCAGCCCTGCATCTCCAGGGCCGTGATGTAGTTGCCCACCAGCGACCGTTCCACCGTGGCACCTGCTTCGGCGAGCACCTGCACGGCCCGCCGGTACACGATGTACAGCTCGCTCAGCGGTGTGCCGCCCATGCCGTTGACGAACAGCAGCACCCTGTCCCCCGAACTGATCTTCAAATCAGCCAGGACCGGCTCCAGCAGGCGGTTGGTGATGCTGTCCGCGTTTTCCATGGGGATGCGGTGCCTGCCCGGCTCGCCGTGGATGCCAATGCCGATCTCGATCTCATCCTCTGCGAGGTCGAAACTGGGCGTGCCCGCGTGGGGCACGGTGCACGCGGACAGGGCCACGCCCATGGTCCTGACATTGGCGTTGACCCGTTCGCCGATGGCAGCGACGGCGTCCAGATCGTCCCCGCGCTCGGCGGCGGCTCCTGCGATCTTCTCCACCAGCACTGTGCCGCCCACCCCGCGGCGGCCGGCCGTGTACAGGGAGTCCTCCACGGCGACGTCGTCATTGACCAGGACGGTGCGGACGCTCACGCCCTCCGCCTCGGCCAGTTCGGCCGCCGTCTCAAAATTCAGGACGTCGCCGGTGTAGTTCTTGACGATGTGCACGACGCCGGCACCTGAGTCGACTGCCAGGGTGGCGGGAAGGATCTGGTCCGGCGTGGGTGAGGTGAACACCGCCCCCGGCACCGCGGCGTCGAGCATTCCCTTCCCCACGTAGCCGGCATGCAGCGGCTCGTGGCCGCTTCCGCCGCCGGAAACCAGCCCCACCTTGCCGGCCACCGGCGCGTCCTTGCGCGTGATGTAGATGGGGTCTTCGCTGACCGTCACCAGTCCGGCGTACGCCATGCCGAAGCCCTGGACAGCTTCCTGGACAACGGATTTTGGATCGTTGATGAGTTTCTTCACGGCGTTGCTCCTGGCTGTGCTCCTGAAGGGTGTGTTTTCCGACCCTACTACCGTCATCGCAGGTGGCGGTAGGTTCTTCCTGCCCGGGTTTGCCGCCCGCTTCCCGGAACCGCCGGCCCGGGACGCAGCAAAGGGACAGCCCCCAATGACTGTCCCTTTCCTGAGGCCCCCCACATACCGGCCTGCAGTAGTTTATCCATCAATTCGAGTAAAGCCAATACGGCAGTCCCCCGTGCTCCCGCGGTTGGCTTTGAAGGGTGCGGAACAGCGTTAGAGGGTGCGGATCATCCGGGTGTTGCCCAGGGTGTTGGGCTTGACCCGGGCCAGGTCCAGGAACTCCGCCACGCCTTCGTCATGGGAGCGCAGCAGCTCGGAGTACACTTCCGGGTCCACCGCCGACTGGTCCGCCATCACTTCGAAGCCGTGGCGCTTGAAGAAGTCCACTTCGAAGGTGAGGCAGAAGACCCGGGAGACACCGAGGGCACGGGCCTCCTCCAGCAGGCTTTCCACCAGGACGTGCCCCACCCCTTTGCCGCGCCATTCACCCGAAGCCGCGAGGGTGCGGATTTCCGCAAGGTCCTCCCACATCACGTGCAGGGCGCCGCAGCCGATCATTTCGCCGTCGCTGGACTCGGCAATGCGGAACTCCTGGAGGCTCTCGTAGTACGCCACCGTCTCCTTTGCCATCAGGATGCGCTCCTCTGCCAGGGGCGCCACCAGCTTCTTGATGGCGGGGACGTCGCTGGTGCGTGCTGGGCGGATGTGGAAGGAGTCGGTCACAGAGCTATCCTACGAGGCGAAGGAGGCTGGGACATTTGCGCAGCTTGCGTCAAAGCTGGGCCCACGCTGGTGAGGGTCCCCGGCCGAGCTTGCGAGGCAGGGGGCCAGCGGGGAGGAACGAGCAGCAAGCGGCAAATGCCCCAGCCTCCGAGCCGGAGTATCCAACAGCTTAGAGGCCGAGTTCTGCCGGCAGTTCGATGTCCTTGCCCAGGACGTTCCGTGCCAGGAACCACTCCACCACCTGGTACCAGACCTTGGCGTGCTGCGGCTGGAGGACCCAGTGGTTTTCGTCCGGGAAGTACAGGAACCGGTGCGGGGTCTGCCCGTCCTGGTCCGCCGCGAGCCGGGACTTGGACAGCAGCTCGTACCAAAGCCGCAGGCCCTCGCCGATGGGCACCCTGTAGTCCTTGTCCCCATGGATCACCAGCATGGGCGTGCCGATGTTCTCCGCATGCACGTGCGGCGAGTTCTCTAGTGCCATCTCCTCGGTCATTTCCTTCAGCCAGTACTGGGAGGCGTCCGTGGTGGGCCCGAACTGGTCCAGGGCCCACAGACTGGCATGGGTGACAACTGCCTTGAACCGGTCCGTGTTGCCTGCAACCCAGTTGGCCATGTACCCGCCAAAGGAGCCGCCCATCGCCGCGGTCCGGGACTCATCGACGTCGGGCCGTTCCACCGCCGCATCGGTCACGGCCATCAGGTCGGTGAAGGGCGCCTTCCCCCATGAGCCCCAGCCCCGCTGGATGTACGACTGCCCGTATCCCGTGGACAACGCGGGATCCGGCAGCAGCACCGCATATCCCCGGGCAGCCAGAAGCCACGGGTTCCAGCGCCACGTCCAGGCGTTCCAGGATCCCAGTGGACCGCCGTGGATCCACAGGAGCAGCGGCGCCGGCTCACTTGCGGAGGCGCCCTCCGGCAGGGCCAGGTAGGCAGGCACCCGGGACCCATCGGCCGCGGTGGCCGCGATGCGTTCCAGCCGCCCCGGGAGGCTGGGACGTTCCGCAGGAGCCGGGAGGCGGGTTGTTTCCCCTGTGGCCAGGTCGATCCGGACGGCTTCGGCCGGAAATTCGTAGGAGCTGCGCAGGGCATACGCGCTCCGCCCCTCTGGAGAAATGACGACGTCGGAATATGCCGCGGCGTCCTGCGTCACCCGGGTGACGCCAACCTCAGCGGCAGCCGACGGAATGCTGACCCGGAAAACCGGCGACGCGCCGTCGTCGTCCGCTGTGACCAGGAGGGCAGAGCCATCGGGGAGCCACGCTGCAGGCTTGGGCCAACGGTCCCAGTCGTGGGCCAGGGGCTGCAGGCCCGCGGCGTTCCCGGCGGCACCGCCGGAGACGTCCAGGAGGTGCATCTTGATGTCGGGGGCCTGCTGCGGGGTGGAGTCGCTTTCGCTGACCACCACCAGGGTCCGGCCGTCGGGGCTGACCGGACCCGGGAAGTAGCTCATTCCCTCCTGGTCCAACAGCACCTTGAGCCCGCCGGATGCCACATCCACCGCCACCAGGACGGACCTGCTGTCCGCCTTGGCCAGTGGTTTGGTGTAACTGCTGTAGATGGTCTTGCCGTCAGGGCTGACCACGGTCTCCGCTTCCCGCAGCCGGGGCCCGGCGTCCGGCGTCAGGTTACGCAGGACCAGCGGGGCGGTGGCGTCAACAGTTGCCGGTTTGCCGGGCGCCTTGTCCTCCCCCGCTTCCACCGCAAAGATCCGCGGCTGGCCCGGCCCCAGGTCCGCGTCCCAGTATCGGACCGGATATTCGCTGTGCAGGATGGCAGAGACTTTCCGGTCCTTGCGCGTCTTGCGCCGGTCGGCGTCGTCTTCCTCGTCCGTTGACCCTGCCAGGACCTCGGCGGTGACGAACGCTGCGTCCGCGCCCCTGGCCGTCAGCACTTTGCTGATGCCGCCGGGCCGGCTGAAAGCCACCCTGGCTTCCCCGCCGTCCGCCGGA
The DNA here is from genome assembly GCF_059492155.1 of Pseudarthrobacter sp. Pseusp20. Lineage (NCBI taxonomy): Bacteria > Bacillati > Actinomycetota > Actinomycetes > Micrococcales > Micrococcaceae > Pseudarthrobacter > Pseudarthrobacter sp. Pseusp20. Next base: position 466,124 of record NZ_CP168521.1, on the reverse strand, counting down.
AGCACCCACAGGGCGTTCACCGGCTCCTCGTCGGGGCTGTCCGGGTCGGGACGCGCGGACGTGAAGTAGACGTCGCCGTTGGCCGAGAAAGCGGCACCGGCTTCGCCCTTGGCACTGCGCGTAATTCGCCGCGCATGCTTCTGCCCGGCCGGGTCCAGCTCCCACAGTGCAGTGGCGAACTCGGTGCCTTTGCCGTTCAGGGTGCTGACGGTGGTGACCAGCCGCGAGCCGTCCGGGCTCAGGGCCAGGCCGCTTACCCGGGGGATGGACAGGTAGTGGTCGAGGTCGTGGAAAGGGGTCAGTGATTGCTCATCCGGGATCGCCGGTTCCAAGTTAGCCATGCCACCGATTCAACACGTTTTGTGTCCTGGAGCACAGCCGCCACGCACTGCCCGGCTGCGCGCCCGGGTGCGTTTTCCGTGGCTGGGTTCGCTCCGGCCCCGGCGCCATTTGCCGCTTGCTGCGCCGGGAAATCTCTGATGTCCGGCGCCGGACCCAGCCAGAGATGAAAGCGCCGGACCCAGCCGGCGGAGGGGTGGATAACAAGCGGAAGCCCCGCCGCTCCTTGCGGAGTGGCGGGGCTTTGGCTGTGGAGACTAGACGCTCGGGGCGATCTCCGGGATGCGCGGCTTGGCGTTGCCGGCGAAGGTGAACTTCGCGTCGTCGCCTTCGCCTTCGACATCCACCACGACGATGTCGCCGGGGTGGATCTCGCCGAAGAGGATCTTCTCGGAGAGCTGGTCCTCGATCTCGCGCTGGATGGTGCGGCGCAGGGGCCGGGCACCCATGGCGGGATCGTAGCCGCGGGTTGCGAGGAGCACCTTTGCGGCCTTGGTGAGCTCGATGCCCATGTCCTTGTCCTTGAGGCGCTTCTCCAGGCGGGTGACGAACAGGTCCACGATCTCGATGATCTCGTCCTGGGTCAGCTGCGGGAACACCACGACGTCGTCAACACGGTTCAGGAACTCGGGACGGAAGTGCTGCTTGAGCTCCTCCGTCACACGGGCACGCATGCGGTTGTAGCCGGTCTGCGTGTCGGTGCCGGACTGGAAGCCGGTGGCAACGCTCTTGGAGATGTCCCGGGTACCCAGGTTGGTGGTCATGATGATCACGGTGTTCTTGAAGTCCACCACGCGGCCCTGGGAGTCCGTGAGGCGGCCGTCTTCCAGGATCTGCAGCAGCGAGTTGAAGAGGTCCGCGTGGGCCTTTTCCACTTCGTCGAACAGCACCACGGAGAACGGACGGCGGCGGACCTTCTCGGTCAGCTGGCCACCCTCTTCGTAGCCGACGTAGCCCGGAGGGGCACCGAAGAGCCGCGAGACGGTGTGCTTCTCGGAGTACTCGGACATGTCCAGGGTGATGAGGGCGTCCTCTTCACCGAACAGGAACTCCGCGAGTGCCTTTGCGAGCTCGGTCTTGCCGACGCCGGTGGGGCCGGCGAAGATGAACGAGCCACCGGGGCGCTTGGGGTCCTTGAGCCCTGCACGGGTACGGCGGATGGCCTGGGACAGTGCCTTGATGGCCTCGTCCTGGCCCACCACGCGCTTGTGCAGTTCGTCTTCCATCTTGAGCAGCCGCGAGGACTCTTCCTCGGTCAGCTTGAAGACGGGGATGCCGGTGGAGTTGGCCAGCACCTCGGCGATGAGATCCTCATCCACCTCGGAGATGTCGTCCATGCCGCCGGACTTCCAGTGGCGTTCCTTCTCCGCGCGCTCGGAAATCATCTTCTGTTCCTTGTCGCGGAGCGAAGCGGCGCCTTCGAAGTCCTGCGCGTCGATGGCGGATTCCTTCTCCATCTTCAGCTTGGCGATGCGCTCGTCCATGGCCTTGAGCTCCGGCGGAGCGGTCATGCGGCGGATGCGCAGCCGGGCGCCGGCTTCGTCGATCAGGTCGATCGCCTTGTCCGGCAGGAAGCGGTCCGAGATGTAGCGCTCGGCAAGGCTTGCAGCGGAGGCCAGGGCGCCGTCGGTGATGGTGACCCGGTGGTGCGCCTCGTAGCGGTCGCGCAGGCCCTTGAGGATCTCAATGGCGTGCGCCACGGAGGGTTCCTTGACCTGGATCGGCTGGAAGCGGCGCTCCAGGGCGGCATCCTTCTCGATGTGCTTGCGGTACTCATCCAGAGTGGTGGCGCCGATGGTCTGCAGCTCGCCGCGGGCCAGCATGGGCTTCAGGATCGAGGCTGCGTCGATGGCGCCTTCGGCGGCACCGGCACCCACCAGCGTGTGGATCTCATCGATGAACAGGATGATGTCGCCGCGCGTGCGGATCTCCTTGAGGACCTTCTTGAGGCGCTCTTCAAAGTCACCGCGGTAACGGGAACCTGCCACCAGGGAACCGAGGTCCAGGGTGTACAGCTGCTTGTCCCGGATGGTCTCCGGAACGTCGCCGCGGACAATCGCCTGGGCCAGGCCTTCGACGACGGCCGTCTTGCCGACGCCGGGCTCACCGATGAGGACCGGGTTGTTCTTGGTGCGGCGGGAAAGGACCTGCATGACGCGTTCCATTTCCTGCTCGCGGCCGATGACCGGGTCCAGCTTGTTCTCGCGCGCAGCCTGGGTCAGGTTGCGGCCGAACTGGTCCAGGACCACGGAACCGGCGGGTGCGCCTTCGGGCTGTCCGCCGCCGACGCCTGCGCCGGTGGTTTCCTTGCCCTGGTAGCCGGAGAGGAGCTGGATGACCTGCTGGCGGACCCGGTTGAGGTCGGCGCCGAGCTTGACCAGCACCTGGGCGGCGACGCCTTCACCCTCGCGGATCAGGCCAAGCAGGATGTGCTCCGTGCCGATGTAGTTGTGGCCCAGCTGCAGGGCTTCGCGCAGCGAGAGCTCCAGCACCTTCTTGGCGCGGGGGGTGAAGGGGATGTGGCCGGAGGGGGCCTGCTGGCCCTGCCCGATGATCTCCTGCACCTGCTCGCGCACGCCGTCGAGCGAAATGCTCAAGGACTCAAGAGCTTTGGCGGCAACGCCCTCACCCTCATGGATCAGACCCAAGAGGATGTGTTCGGTACCGATGTAATTGTGGTTCAGCATGCGTGCCTCTTCTTGGGCAAGCACAACTACGCGACGGGCACGGTCCGTAAATCGCTCAAACATTTCGCCACACTCCTAGCTACGACGTACTTTGATGCTACGTGGCCGGTCCGAAGTTGTGGAGCGTGTTCGCCACAGGGGAAACATGGGACTTCCGGGAATATTGCCGCGCCCCCTTCCACGGACTTCGGCCGCCGGGCAGCAGCGGGCAAAGGAGCCCTCCAAGAAGCCCTTGTCCCGCGCCGGATGATGGGCCATTCTTGGCCCTAACGGCGGCCTTGGCCGCTCCAGCGGGAGCAACATGGGCAGCGTGAATCAGCGGGGAGGGCGGGAACATGTCGCAGGTGGACCTGGAACGCGTCAGGCGCCCGGCGGGGGTTGCCCTCGCGGCCGGTGCGGTTTGGCTGGCCGGCATCAGCCCGGTGCCGGGGGTCTACCTGGAGCCCGACGCTGCGCGGCGGCTGGACATGCTCCGGAAGGGGCAGCGCTGGTGGGTGGCCGGACAACATGTGGCGGCGGCGGGGACGGCTGCCATGCCCGCGGCGTTTGCCCGGCTGGCCCTGGCCCTCCCGCCCGGAAGGAGCAGGGCACTCGCCGGCACAGCCGCCGTCGCACTTGCCGCCGGGGCGCCGTTATTTGTGTCCGAACTCGCAATGCGTGCGTCGGACCTGGAGCGCTTCGCGGCGCGCCGCTTCCCGGCGTGGCCGTTCCACGCCTATGCGTGGCTGCATGTGCTCGCGCTCGGGTCCCTGTCCGGCACCCTGGCAACCTTGCCGCACCGGAAAAAGGAAGCGGCAGCGCTGGCCCTCGCCAGTGCCGGGTCTGGAGTGGTACTGGCGAAAACAGGCGATATTCCGCCTTTCGTGTTCTATGTCGCCGAGCAGTTTGCTGCCGGCAGCCTGCTGCGCCGTGAATCGCACAGCGGTGAATCCCCGGCTGCGGCGCGGGAGTAATTACGCCCGTACCGCTAAATACCTGTACCCCGCCAAAAGCCCTGCCTCCCGAAGGGGGGAAGCAGGGCTTTTTAGTCAGGCCACGCGCGTACCTAGGAATTTGCCTTTTGGTAGGCTTCCTGGATTTCAGCCTGAATTCGGCCGCGGCTGTTAACGGTGTAGCCGTTATCCCGGGCCCATTGCCGGATTTGCGCCGAATCGTGGCTGCGGCCACCGGCCGGAGCCTTCGCCCGCTGGGCGGTGCGGCCTCCGGAAGCCTTGCGTGCAGCGTTGATGAACCTCTCCAGTGAAGACCGAAGTTCAGCGGCATTGGCTGCCGACAGGTCAATCTCGTAGTTGACCCCATCGAGGCCGAACTTAACATTCTCGTCTGCGGATCCCCCATCCAGATCATCAACGAGGATGATGTTTACTTTCTGTGCCATTAAAGGTCTTCCTCTTGGGTTTTCAGAAAAGCAGGATGTTTCCCAAAAAAATTATGACTCTTATCTTGGCAACGCGTCAAAGCGCCTATTCGTTCCTTGGGGATAAAACCGGAAAGAAGGGGGTTTATCTATTTGGATTCGGGGCCCGGGCGGTCCGTGGGCTGCACCGGGAGGGAATCCGCCTCGGCCTGCGCACGGGCCTCCGCCTGGCGCTCGGCCTTGTCCGCGTTGAAGATTGCCTTCATGGCGAACCAGAACAGCAGGCCCACCACCAGGGAGGGCAGGATAACCGCTACGTATTCCATGGTCAGTGCCCTTCGGGCTTCAGCAGGGGGAACAGGATGGTTTCGCGGATGCCGGCGCCCGTGAAGAGCATGACCAGCCGGTCGATGCCCAGGCCGATGCCGCCCATGGGAGGGGCGCCGTATTCCAGGGCGCGCAGGAAGTCCTCGTCCAGCTGCATTGCCTCCACGTCACCGGCGGCTGCGTGCAGGGACTGCTCGGTGAGCCGTTCGCGCTGGATGACGGGGTCGATCAGCTCGGAGAAGGCGGTGCCGCGCTCCATGCCGCCGATGATCAGGTCCCAGGCCTCGATCAGCCGGCCGTCCTCGCGGTGCGGGCGGGCCAGCGGCTGGGCGGAGGGCGGGTAGTCGTAGACGAAGGTGGGGTTCAGCAGGGTGGGCTCCACGATTTCGCCGAAGAGTTCCACCGCCAGCTTTTCGGCGTCCCACTTGGGGTCCGCCTTGACGTCGTGCTTTTCCGCGATCTCCCGAAGCACCTCAACGGGCGTCTCCGGCGTGATCTCCTGCCCCACGGCGTCGGAAAGTCCGGGGTAGACGGCCAGCCAGGCCCACTCGCCGTCGAGGTTGATCTCCCCCGCCCCGGTCTGAAGGACGCGTCCGGCACCCACGGCGTCGGCGGCGTCGAGGATGATCTCCTTGATCCGCTCTGCCATCACGAACTGGTCCGCCCAGGCCTCGTAGCACTCAAGGGTGGTGAATTCGGGGCTGTGGGTGGAGTCCACGCCCTCGTTGCGGAACACGCGGCCCATGTCATACACGCGGTCGATGCCGCCAACAACGGCGCGCTTGAGGTACAGCTCGGTGGCGATGCGCAGCGTCATCTTCTGGTCGAAGGCGTTCATGTGGGTTTCGAACGGCCGGGCGAGGGCGCCGCCGTGGACCAGGTTCAGGATGGGGGTTTCCACTTCCACGTAGCGGTGCCGGAACAGCGTTTCGCGGATGGAGCGGGTGATGGCGGCACGGGTGTAGACCATTTCGCGGGCTTCGTCGCGGACCATCAGGTCGACGTAGCGCTGGCGGACGCGGGTTTCCTCGTTCAGGTCCGCGTGCAGGACCGGAAGCGGGCGCAGGGCCTTGGAGGCCATGGACCAGGAGTCCGCCATGATCGACAGCTCGCCGCGGCGGGAGGAGATGACCTCGCCCTTGATGAACACGTGGTCGCCGAGGTCAACCAGGGCCTTCCAGTCGGCGAGCGCCTCCTCACCCACGTTGGCCAGGCTCAGCATGGCCTGCAGGCGGGTGGCTTTGCCGTCGGTGCCGCCTTCCTGCAGGGTGGCGAAGCAGAGCTTGCCGGTGTTGCGGATAAAGACAACGCGGCCGGTGACGCCCACGGTGTCGCCGGTGGTGTCGTCGGCCTCGAGGTGGGCGTACTTTTCCCGGATCTCGGCGAGCGAATGCGTCCGCTCCACCCCCACGGGGTACGCCTCCGTGCCGCGCTCAAGAAGTTTGGCGCGCTTTTCCATGCGGATCCGCATCTGCTCGCTGGCATCAACGGGCTCCGGGGCGTTCTTGGGCGAGGGGGTGTTTTGGGAAGTCACAATCATCAAGTTTACCGGGCATTGGGTGCCAGGACTTGCAGCTGGCCCGCAGGCTCACACCCTGGGATGGACGGGTGAAAGAACGGGTACTTCCAGCGCACGACGGCGGCAGGCTGGCTTTGTACAGCTACGGCACCGAAGACGCGCCCGGGCAAAAGCGGGTGCTGCTGATCGGCGGCGCGTTCCTCACGGCCCTGATCTACCGCCAGTTCTCCATCGCCCTGGCGAAAGGCCTGGGAGAGGGCTGGGCGGAGCGGTGGCGCTGAACGCCGTGCAGGAGTTCAGCGGAACCGTAAAGGTCCCGGACAGGCTTGCGGTGTACGACGCAGCGGTGAACATCGACGGCAACATCGACACCGCGTGGCTGGACGGGTTCGAGGACGCCGTCAACGGCGGCAAGGTGGGCCACGCCCTGGCGCACATGAAGAAGGCCACCAGCCCGGGCTACAAGGAAACGGCGGAGCGGCTGCACCAGGCAGTTCCAGGCAGCACTTACCAGCTCTCCCCCAAGTGCTTCCACGGGTCCATTCCGGCGGCCGTCAAGGAGCTTGTGACCGACATCGCAGCGTATTTCACGGGCGGGCATCCGGACGGCGGAACCCGCCCGGATGCTGCCGGCACTATCCCCGCTCGCCGCGGCTGAACCCGGCCAGGGCCGCCTCCCCCAGGTCCCGCCACACGGTCCGCGGCTTCGGTTCCACGCTCCGGTCCGCCAGCCAGTCACCCCAGGCCGTGATGTCCTTCCCGCCCGCAGCGGCAACCGCATCACAGGCGAACCCGACGGCGCTGGAGCCGTCCGAAAGCTCCACGGATCCCAGGAGCATGGGTTCCGGGAGGGCGGCCAGGAACGTCCCCAGGGCCGCAGGGGACAGCAGCCACCGCTCCCCCACCAGTTCCGCGCCGTCGTCGGACCGGTAGACGCCCGGCTTTGCCGGCACCGTGTCCAGCGCCACCATGCGGTAGCGTGCGGCGGTCCGGACCGGACCATCCCACGAGGCCCCGAGTTCCTCCAGCTGCGGTGCCAGCGGCTGGCCCTTGCGGTGCGCACCCACCACCACCAGCGGCACGGCCGTTGCGCCCGCCGCCAAAGGCCAGGGCGTGGACGACGACGGGTGGGCGCCGGTGCGGCCAACTTCCGCTGCTGCGCCCGGAGCGAAGAGGGCGGGAGCGTCCGGGGTTAGCTCCAGGCGGCGGGCGATATCGGCCGCCACGGCATCGTCGAAGGTCCGGCCGACCACCGTGAGGCCGAACTGCGCGCCGTCCACTTCCCCGGCAGGGACAGCCACGGCACAGAGGTCGAACAGGTTACAGAAATTGGTGTAGGTGCCCATCAGCGAATTCACGCCTACCGGGTCCGCGGCCACCTCAGCCAGCGTGGGGTGGAAGGGCGCCGTGGGAACCAGGAGGGCATCGAAGCCGGCGATCCGGGCCAGCGCCCTGGTCCGCAGTTCCTCCAGCCGGGCGGTATCGGCAACGTACCGGGAGGCGGAAACGGTACCGGCCGCCCGGATGATGCCCGCCACGGTGGGATCGATGCCCGCCTGGCCGTCAGTGCCGGCGTCGTGCTTTGCCAGGAAGGCCCCCACCGCAGCGTGGCGTTCGGCCACCAGCGCGCCCTCGTACAGCAGCCGTGCTGCCTGCAGGAAGTCGTCGAATTCGATTGCTTCGGCATCCACCCCGCTGGACCGCAGGCGGTCAACCTGCCGCTGGAATTCCGCGGCCCACTCAGGGGGCAATGCGGGCAGGCTGGCGGGAAATGCCACGCGGGGACGTGCCGGCGCGGCCAGTCTGATGTCCGCGGGCCAGGACCGGGAGTTGCCGGCCATGAAGCCCATGGCCAGCTCGGCGGTGGACAGGTGCCGGGCAAAGATGGTGACGGCGTCCCAGGACCGGCAGGCGGGCACCACCCCCTCCGTGGAGACGGCGTTCAGCGTTGCCTTGATGCCCACGATGCCCTGCAGCCCGGCGGGGACCCGGCCGGAGCCCGCCGTGTCCGTGCCGATCGCGATGTCCACCAGTCCCAGTGCCACCGCCACCGCGGAGCCGGAGCTGGAACCGCCGGAAATGTACTCCGGCCGGCGCGAATCCCGGACGGCGCCGTAGGGGCTGCGCGTCCCCACCAGCCCGGTGGCGAACTGGTCCAGGTTGGTGGCGCCCAGGACCAGGGCACCGGCGGCGCGGAGGCGGGCCACGGCTTCCGCATCCTTTTCCGGCGTGTAGGCAAAGCCAGGGCAGGCTGCCGTGGTGGGGATGCCCGCCACGTCAACATTGTTCTTGACGGCCAAAAGCAGCCCGGCCAACGGCAGATCCGCGCCACCTGCCACGGCGGCGTCGATCGCTGCAGCCTCCGCCAGGAGGTCCTCGCCGCTGCGGACCGTGATCCAGATTTCAGGCCGGTTTACTGATTCCAGCGCCGCTAGTGCCGCCTTGGCGCGACTGGTGGCACTGCTGTTGGTTGCCGGACTCATACTGCTGCCTCTTCCAGTTCCTGGGCGTCGTCTGCCGGTTCAAGGCCCAAGTCGGCGCCGAGGACCACTACCGCCTCGCCGGCCACCACCTGGGAGCCGGCGGCCGGCAGGACGCGGAGCACCACGCCCTCGCACGGCGCTTCGAGGACCGTTTCCATCTTCATTGCTTCCAGCGAGACCAGCGGCTGGCCCTTGGCGACACGGTCGCCGGCCTTGACGTCCACCTTCCAGACGCTGGCGGCGAACGGTGCGGAGATGAGCGATCCGCCGTCGGGAACCACCACGTCGTCAACAGCGGGGGCCACGACGGCGGCGAGCGCGTCCGCCCGGTCGAACTCGCCGGCGTCGGCCCAGGCCTGCCGTTCCACCGCGAACGCTGCGCCCTGCTTCTCCCGGAACGCGTCGATGGACTGGCTGTTGTCGGCAAGGAACTGTTCGTGCTCGGCGAGGGAGAACGTGCCCTCCTCGATCTCCACGCCGCGGCCGCGTCCTGCTGCCATGTCCGCGCGCAGGTCCAGGAGTTCCTCGGGGCTGACGGGGTACCAGGAGATGCGGTCGAAGAACCGGAGCAGCCAGGGCGAACCGGGTTCGAACGGCGCGGAACCGGCGTACCGCGACCACACCTGGGTGGTGCGGCCGACGAACTGGTAGCCGCCGGGGCCCTCCATGCCGTAGATGCACATGTAGGCGCCGCCGATGCCCACCGCGTTCTCGGGCGTCCAGGTCCGGGCGGGGTTGTACTTGGTGGTGACCAGGCGGTGGCGGGGGTCCAGCGGGGTGGCCACGGGGGCGCCGAGGTAGACGTCGCCCAGGCCCAGGACCAGGTACTCTGCGTTGAAGACGGTGTCGAAGACGTCGCTGATGGAGTCCAGGCCGTTGATCCGCCGAATGAATTCGATGTTCCACGGGCACCAAGGGGCGTCGTCGCGGACGCCTGCCATGTAGCGTTCGATTGCTTCGCGGGTGGCCGGATCGTCCCAGGACAGCGGCAGCCGGACGGTGCGGCTGGAGACCACCAATTCTGAGCTGGCGGGCAGGGCGGCCTCGATTTCCTGGACCAGGTCCAGCAGCCGCCCGGTGGTGAGGACGGACGGGTCCACCTTGATCTGCAGCGACCGGATACCCGGGGTGAGGTCCACGATGCCGGGTACCCGGAGCGCTTCGATGTGCTGGTGCAGGGCGTGGACCCGGGCGCGCAGGCCCAGGTCCAGCACCATCTCGCCGTATTCCACCAGCAGGTTGTCGTCTCCGGAGCGGCGGTACGTGACCGCGGGCCGGCCGGAACCTTCCGGCACCCGGCCCAGCACGCCGTCGTCGCCGTCGCCGCGTACCGTGCGTGCGGGACGGCCGGCTGCCGGGCTCACCGCCGGGAGGTGCGCTGAAAGATTGCCGGACCAGCCGGCGTCGCCCGGGAGCACCAGCTGGCGGCCGGGTCCCAGGTCCCTGGCCGACGGCGCCTGGCTGGCTTTGATGGGCACGAAGCGGACTTTGTCCCCCGGGCGCAGCTGGCCGAGCTTCCAGCGTTCGGCCGTCACCACGGTGACGGGGCAGACGAAACCGCCCAGGCTGGGGCCGTCCGGGCCGAGCAGGATGGGGGTGTCGCCGGTGAAGTCCAGGGCACCCACCGAGTAGGCGGTGTCGTGGATGTTGGAGGGGTGCAGGCCTGCTTCGCCGCCGTCGGTGCGTGCCCAGCGGGGCTTGGGGCCGGTGAGGCGTACGCCGGTGCGGGCGGAGTTGAAGTGGACCTCGTACTCCGCTCTGTACAGTTCCTCGATGTCCTCACGCTGGAAGAATTCCGGGGCGCCGTGCGGGCCCTCGGCCACGGCCAGTTCCCAGGTGGAGGTGAGGGCGGGACGGCTGTCGAGGGGCACCGCTGCCGCGGCGGCTTCCTCGGGTGCGCCGGCGGCAGGCTTGACCGTCCGCAGCACATCGCCCGCGCGCAGGACCCGTCCGGCGTGGCCACCGAACTGGCCAAGGGCGAAGGTGGAGGCGCTGCCCAGGTACTCGGGAATGTCCAGGCCGCCCTGGAACAGGATGTAGCCGCGCAGGCCCTTGCCGGCTGCGGTGCCGGCGTCGAGCGTTCCGCCTGCCGGGACCGTCACGGGCGTCCAGGCGGGCACCTCCGTTCCGTCAACTGTCACAGCCACTTCGGCGCCGGTAACGCAGACGGTGGTGGCGTGGGTGAAGGTCAGGCTGGGGCCGGTCATGGTGAACTCGAGGCCCGGGGCGCCTTCGGGGTTGCCCAGCGCGGTGTTGCCAAGCCGGAATGAGAGATCGTCCATGGGGCCGCTGGGCGGAACGCCGATCTGCCAGAGGCCGGTGCGGCCGGGCCAGTCCTGCACGCTGGTCTGCAGGCCGGGCCGGCCCACGGTGATGCGCGGCTCCGGGTCCCCCACGTTGTCCAGGGTGCTGGTGGAGTGCTGAACGCTGCGAACCACCTCCAGCCCGGTGGCGGCGCGGAGCAGCCCTAAGTTGGTCTCGATGCCGTCGATCCGGGTGTTGCCCAGCGCTGCGGCGAGGAGGTCGAAAGCTTCGGTGCGGTCAGTGCCGGAGGTGATGATCTTGCCCAGGAGGGGGTCGTAGTTGGTGGAAACGTCGGTGCCGGTTTCCACCCAGGCGTCCACGCGTGCTTCTACCGCCGTGGGGTAGGCGGCGTTGGTGACGGTTCCGGCGCTGGGCTGGAAGCCCCGGGCCGGATCCTCGGCGTAAACGCGGGCCTCCACGGCGTGGCCGGTCACGGGCAGGCTGTCCGGCACGTCCGCAAGGACTGCCTGGGCCTGGCTGCCGCCCTGGGCCAGTCGGAGCATCCATTCCACCAGGTCCACCCCGGTGACGGCTTCGGTGACGGGGTGCTCCACCTGGAGCCGGGCGTTGACTTCCAGGAAGGAGGCTTCCTTGCGGGCGGAGTCGTAGACGAACTCGACGGTGCCGGCGGAGCGGTAGTTAAGGGAGGCGCAGAGGGCCCGGGAGCTGCGGTGCAGTTCTTCGCGCAGTTCGTCCGGGAGGTCGGGTGCGGGTGCCTCTTCGAGGACTTTCTGGTGGCGGCGCTGCAGGGAGCAGTCGCGGTCCCCCAGGCTGACCACGCGGCCTTCGCCATCGCCAAAGATCTGTACCTCGACGTGCCGGGCGTTCTCCACGTACCGCTCGGCGAAAACCCCTGCGGTGCCGAAGCTGGCACCCGCCAGGCGGGCCACGCGGGGGAAGCTGTCCACAAGCTCGGCCTCGTTGCGGCAGACCGTCATGCCGATCCCGCCGCCACCGCCGGTGGCCTTGAGCATCAGCGGGAAGCCAATCGCGGTGCTGGCCGCAACGGCATCGTCCACGTCCCCAAGCAGCCCTGAACCGGCGATCATCGGCACCCCGGCTGCCCGGGCGGCGTCGCGCGCTGTGTGCTTGGTGCCGAAGATGCGCAGTTGCTCGGCGGTGGGGCCCACGAAGACCAGTCCCGCCGCTTCCACGGCCTCGGCGAAGGCCGCATCCTCGGAGAGGAAGCCGTAGCCGGGGTGGATGGCGCCGGCGCCGGTTTCCTTTGCCGCCGCCAGGATTGCGTCCACCCGGAGGTAGGATTCCTTGGCTGGCGCGGGCCCCAGCAGTACGGCCTCGTCGGCGAGCCGGACGTGCTTGGCGCCGCGGTCCGCCTCGGAGAAGACGGCAACGGTGCGCAGGCCCAACCTGCGGGCGGACTCAATGATGCGGCACGCGATCTCGCCGCGGTTTGCGATCAACAGTGTGTCGAAGGTGTTCGGCGTGTCAAAGGGGTTCACAGTGCAGCCTCCGGCCGGGTGACGATCATGCGGACGGGGGTGGGGTTGAAGCCGTTGCAGGGGTTGTTGATCTGCGGGCAGTTGGAGACCAGGACCAGGGTGTCCACCTCCGCCTTCAGTGCCACGCGCTTTCCGGGGGCGGACAGGCCGTCAACGATGCCCAAGGCGCCGTCCGGGTCCACCGGGACGTTCATGAACCAGTTGATGTTGGACACCAGGTCCCGTTTGCCCAGGCCCCAGCGCGAGCCCTCGATCAGGAAGTTCTCCACGCAGGCGTGCTGTTCGCGGGTGTGCTGGCCGTAGCGGAGGGTATTGGATTCCTGTGAGCAGGCGCCCCCGATGGTGTCGTGCACGCCCACTTCGTCTGCAACGACGGTCATCAGGGCAGCGCGGTTGTCGGCGCGCAGGACCGAACCGGTGGTGAGGACGATGGACTGCTGTGCGGCGATGGTGGCTGCCGCCGAGTAGCGCACGGTGGTGTCCGCCGCGGCGTACAGCAGGCAGTCAACCGCCTGGTTGCCTTCCAGGTCCACGATGGTCAGCACGTCGCCTGCTGCCACCACGGCAGACCAGGGGCCGCGGGCTTCGACGAACTCATCAAGTACAACGGCGCCAGGGGCCAGCGCGCTGGCGGCGGCGTCCGGGATGGGCGTGGTGTCAACGGCAGTGTTCATCGGGCGTTCCTTGCGGCGAGGTCGTGTTCGGTGTTGCGGAGGGCCTGCAGGTGTTCCGGGGCCAATGGTCCGGCCAGGTGGCCGGCCTCCAGTGCTGCCAGGTCCTGCGGCGCGTGCCAGGCGACGATGTCGACGGCGGTCCCCGCAAAGTCAGCGCGCGGGTCCAGGGGGTGGGCGGTGTTGGCCAGTACCAGCACGGTGTCCAGCTGGAGCAGGAGTTCGACGGCGGCACCGGGCCCGGCGCTTCCGGTAAAGGTGATGCTGCCGGCAGGGTCGACGGTGATGCCTTTGAAGAAGGAGATGGACGGCGCCACGTCGCGGGTGCCCAGGCCGTTCTTGAGGGCGCCCAGGGTGAGCAGTTCGCGTGCTGCCGGGGAGGGGCTGTGGGCGGTTCCGGCGCCGTACTTGGCGGTGTTGCCGGCGAGGGTGGTGGCGCCGGTGAGTGCGTCATGCCGGGACGACGTGTCCGCCACGATCGTTGCCATCAGGCGGCCGGCGTCGGACAGCAGCGGGTGCCCGGCGGCGGGGTAGGCCTGCCACGGGACCTTGACGGTGTCGGCGACGTTCAGTCGTTCGTGGGTGGCCCCGGCGCGGTACAGGAGTGCGTGCACGCAGGCGTCGCCTGCCTTGTCGGTGAGCCGGACCCGGGTGCCGCGCGCCAGGGACATGGTGGTGTAGCGGCCAAAGGCGACGGATTCCGCCCATGTGGGGGACGCGGCGTCGGCCCCGTCCACTCCGGGCAGTCCGGCCAGAAGGTGCGCGGGCGCGGACGCTGCCGGTACGTGGCGCATGGTCTCAGCGGTCCTGCCGTGCTGTTCCCGGGCATGGGCGCGGGCACCGGCCGTGGTGGCCGTCCCGGCGGCTGGCGTTTCGATGGTCTGTGTCATGTCAGTCCTGTAGGTCTGGAAGCGTGGCTTGCGGAAGCGTGGTTTTTGGGTGCGGGGCGGGCGGTCAGGCCTTGGCGGCCAGGTTCCTGCTCCGGACCCAGATGCCCAGGAGCAGCACCGCGGTGACCATCAGCGGCGCGGACCAGAGAAGGAGGCCGTTCTCGCCTGTGGGGTCGTACACCTCGGGCCGGGGCCATGCCAGGTTGACCACCATGACGCCGCCGTAGAGGACGGCGAGGATGTTGACTGGAAGGCCCCAGCGGCCCAGGGAGAAGAGGCCTGCCGGCATGGTCTGTCCCACCCGGTTCCAGTCGCCGCGGAGGCGGTTGACCAGCTGCGGGACGGTGACCAGGAGGTAGGCGAGGTAGACCATCACGATGCAGACGCTGCACAGGGTGGTGAACAGGGCGGCGTTGCCGACGTTGATGGCCAGCACGGCGACTGCAAGGGCGCCGATCACGATGGAGGGCCACATGGGGGTGCCGCGGGTGGGGTGCACGGAGGAGAGCAGGGCCGACGCCGGGAGCTTGCCGTCGCGGGCCATGGAGAAGACCAGGCGGGAACCGGCGGTCTGGATCGCCAGGGTGCAGACGAAGATGGCGATGGCGACATCCACCAGCAGGACCTTGCCCCAGAAGGTGCCCAGGACCGCGGTGAGGACGTAGGGCAGGCCTTCGGTGGCGAGGCGGCCGTCGTCGACGCTGGGCGCTGCCATGAGGGCGGTGATGATCATCAGCGCGCCGCCGATGCCGGAGATGAGGAGGGCGGAAAGGATGGTCCGGGGTGCGGTGCGGCGCGGGTCCTTGGTTTCCTCGGACAGTTCACCGGCGGAGTTGAAGCCCACCATGACGTAGGCGGCCATCAGCCCCGAGACCAGGAAGGCTCCCACGGCGCCCAGGTCCGATCCCTGCAGCACGGTGGTGTCCGCAACCACGTTGGGTCCGCGCTGGGCGGCACTGACGAGGGCCAGGATGACGGCAGCGACGCCCACGATCTCGCAGGTGACACCCACGGAGTTGACGTGGGCCATCAGCTTCACGCCCAGGGAGTTGATGATGGTGGTGGCGACCAGGAGGACGGCGCCGAGGACCACGGCGTTGGAAGCGCCGGTCACCGTGTTGAGCGCGGAGTCGCCGCCCACCACCTGGAAACCGTCCCAGAGCTGGGGCAGGACCACCTGCAGGGCGATTGCGGCAGCAGCTGCGGTGACCACCTGTGCGATCGCCATGAACCAGCCGGCGAACCAGCCTACGCCTTCCCCGCCCACGCGCCGCGCCCACTGGTAGACGGCACCGGACAAGGGGTAGCGGGCCGCAAGTTCGGCGAAGTTCAGGGCCACGAGCAGCTGGCCCACCAGCACTACGGGCCAGGTCCAGAAGAAGGCCGGCCCGGCGAAGGAGTAGCCGAACGCGAAGAGCTGGAAGATGGTGGTGAGGATGGAAACGAAGGAGAAGCCTGCGGCAAACGAAGCGTAGCGGCCGAGCTTCCGGTGGAGGGTGGGCTGGTAGCCAAGGGACGTCAGGTCTGCATCGTCCTGGTGGACGGTAGGGAGAACGGTTGATGTCATCGGGAATCTCCGGGGCTGGAAAGGGATCTTGGGGGCGAAGCCTCCCGGCACTGCAGCGCTCGGCCGAAGGCTGCGGATTACCGGTCACTTGATAGTTTTCCAGCGGGATGTCCCCAAACAGTTTCGCCTCTGTAAAAGGCGGATAGACATCCTGTTTCCGGCAGATTTCCGTCCCCTCACAACGTCCGGGCGTCATTTCCGCCGCGCCTGGCAATGCAAGAATGGGGCCGTGACTTCAGCCGGACCGGGACGCCCCCGCCACCAGCAGCCCTCGCGGCCAGGTGCCACCGCCCGCGATGAAATCCTGGACGCCGCGGCGGAGCTTTTCACCACCCAGGGCTTTGCCAGCACCTCCACCCGGTCCATCGCGGACGCGGTGGGCATCCGGCAGTCGTCCCTGTACCACCACTTCAAAACCAAGGACGACATCCTCGAGGACCTCCTCGAGGGGACGGTGTCCGGTGGGCTGACGTTCGCACGCTCGGTGGCCGCGCTTCCTGCCGACGCACCTGGAACCGAAAGTCCGGCTGGAAGCCGGCTGCACGCCGTCGCGCTTTATGACGGCACCCAGCTGTGCAGCGCCCGGTGGAACCTTGGCGTGCTGTACCACCTGCCCGAGGTCCGGAGCACCCGCTTTGCCCGGTTCCTCAACAACCGCCAGGAACTCAGGCGGCTCTACGGGGAACTGGGCGCCAGGTTGTCAGCCTCCCCGCACGGACCCGACGGCGGCGACTTCACCTTCCGCCTGGTCGAATCCCTGATCTACCTCCGCGCGGACGGCGCGGCCAACGCCGAATCGGCACTGCAGGCCGCCGACGCCGGGCTGATCCTGTGCGGGCTCGGGGACCGGCTGCCGGCCATCCGCGCCGCGAGCCAGGCCATCATCGACCGCCTTGCCTGACCTCCGGGCCGCCGGTGGCCGGGATGCCCCGCCCGGCTTGCTCGGCTAGGCTCGGAACATGACGCGAGAGAACATCAGGACCCCCGACGGCGGCACTGTGGAGCTCTTCTCCACCGGCGCTGAGCTTGCTTCTGCCGGTTCGGGCGTGGTGGTTGTGCCGCCTTCCATGGTGACCGCCGCGGATTACACCAAGTTCGCCCAGAAACTGAGCGCCTCCCTGGGCCGTCCCGTGCACACCTTCAACCGGCGCGGCCGCGGATCCTCGTCACCGCAGCCCGAGGACTACACGCTGGACGTGGACATCCGGGACCTGGACACGGTCATGAAGCACACCTCCAGCACGGACGTCTTTGGGCACAGCTTCGGCGGCGCCGTCGCACTGCACGCGGCCCGGACCCTTCCGGTGGAACGGCTGGCCGTCTACGATCCCGCGGTCTCGGTGAACGGCAGCGTCACGGCCGACTGGATCGTGGAGTACGAGCGTGCCATCGCCGCAGGAGACCATGACCGCGCCCTCGCCGTGATCCAGCGCGGGCTGGAAGCCGGCGGCTCCTTCTCATCGCGCATGCCGCTGTCCATGCTGACCCTGGCCAACAAACTGACCGCCGGCACCACCGAGGGCAAGCAGCAGCGCGAGCTGATGCGCACCGGAGTCCGCGAGATCAAAGCCATCATTGCCGCCGACATGCCGGCCGAACCGTTCCAGGCGCTCCCCCTGGAGACGCTGATCGTGGTGGGCGAAAAGAGCCCCGCCTACTTCGGCATCGCCTGCGGCCAGATCCACGACGTGCTTTCCGGCTCCAGCTACACCATCCTGCCCGGGCTGGGCCACGACGGCGCCATCAAGGCCCCGGACAGGCTGATCAAGGAACTGAGCGACTTCTTCGCCGGCTAGCGCGGCCTGGGCTAATGTCCTGCGCCGTGGCCCGCGCCGGCGCCTTCGGTCTTGCGCATCATCGCTGAAAGCACGACGGCGGCAAGGGCTATGACGGTTGCCGTCAGGAAGGCGGCGCTCATCCCGGCGACGAGTCCCGACGTCGCGCTCACAACCGCGAAGATTGACACCAGCAGCGCCGTGCCAGCGGCACCGGCCACCTGCTGGGTGGTGCTCATGATCGCGGAGCCGTGCGAGTAAAGGTGCGGCGGGAGCGGGTTGAGCCCGGTGGTGAAGGCGGGGGTAAACAGCAGCGCGAGGCCGAAACTCAGCCCAACGTGCAAGGTGACGATCCACCACACCGCTGTTCCGGCGTCGAGCATTGAAAACTGCCAGAGGGTCACCACCATCAGGACGGACCCGGTAATGGTGAGCGGCAGCGGACCCACCTTGTCGAACGCCCGGCCGATGACCGGGCCCAGCAGGCCCATGGCCAGGCCGCCGGGGAGCAATGCCAGGCCGGTTTCCAGCGAACCCAGGCCCCGGACCTGCTGGAGGTAGAGCGGCAGCAGGATGACGCCGCCGAACAGGGCCATCATGGCCACCACCATCAACAGGACGGAGACGGTGAACATCCGGAACTTGAAGGCGCGCAGGTCCAGCAGCGGCGCGGCTGCTTTCTGGAGGCGCACCTGGCGGAGGACGAAAACCGTCAGGGCGGCCACGCCGATGACCAGGGCTGCGATGGCGCCGGCACTGGGGCCGGCCTGGCCGCCATGCCCGCCGCCGATCTGGCTGAGCCCGTAGACCAGGCCGCCAAAGGCCGGGACGGTGAGGATGACGGACAGCACATCCAGCCTGGCCTTTTCAGGCTTCCCAACGTTGGTGAGGTATTTGGCCCCGATGGCCAGCGCCGCCAGGGCAACCGGCAGCACGAAGACGAACATGAAGCGCCAGGTGAAATGCTCCAGGATCAGGCCGGACACTGTGGGACCCATTGCGGGTGCCACAGAGATGGCAATGCTCACGTTGCCCATGACGGCGCCGCGCTTGGCCAACGGGACCAGGGTGAGGATGGTGGTCATCAGCAGCGGCAGCATGATGGCGGTGCCGCCGGCCTGGACAATGCGCGCCAGGAGCAGGACCTCGAACCCGGGAGCCACCGCCGCAAGCGCCGTTCCACCCGCGAACAGGCCCATGGCCAGCATGAAGACGGCGCGCGTGGACAGGCTCTGGAGGATGAAGCCGGTAGTGGGGATCACCACCGCCATGGTTAGCATGAACCCCGTGGACAGCCACTGGACCGTGGGAGCGTCCACGCGAAGGTCCATCATGAGCCGCTGCAGGGCGACGTTCATGATGGTCTCGTTGAGGATCACCACGAATGTCGCCACCAGCAGCGTGCTGATGATGGTTACCGATTCACGGGACATCTTCTCCGGCGCTGCGGACTGGGTTCCTTCGCGGGTTTCAGCGCGTATTCCTTCGCCCTGAACGGGCTTGCCGCTGGCGTTCGGAGAGACTTCGGTAGACATGGGTGTTCCCTCAGGGGTTTTTGGAAGTGATGCACGGCCGGCGCCGCTGCAGATGCAAACACTCTACCCGCTGGAGTAATTCCTCCATACGGGTTTTTCAACCCTGAGGGAACATTGGGGGTCAGGCGGTCTGGCCCGCGTGCTGGCCTTCGGAGATCTCTTCCACCAGCTTGTTGTTGAACGCCGGGAGGTCGTCCGGGTTCCGGCTGGTCACCAGGCCCTGGTCCACCACCACTTCCTGGTCCGTCCAGTTGGCGCCGGCGTTCTTCAGGTCGGTTTCAAGCGTGAAGTAGGACGTGACGTTCCGGCCCCTGATGACTCCCGCGTCGATCAGCAGCCAGGGTCCGTGGCAGATGGATGCCACGGGCTTGTGCTGTTCAAAGAAGCTGCGCGTGAAGCTCTGGGCATCCTTGTCCACCCGCAGGTGGTCCGCGTTGACGACGCCCCCGGGAAGCACCAGGGCGTCAAAGTCCGTGGCATTCGCCTCTGCCACGGTGAGGTCGACGTCGAAGGTGTCGCCCTTCTCGGTGCCGTTGTAGCCCTGCAGCTTGCCGCTCTTGGGTGCCACCAGGGTGGGCTCGCCGCCGGCATCCTTCACTGCCTGCCAGGGGCTGGTGAGCTCCACCTGCTCCACGCCGTCAGTGAGCAGGAATGCCACCTTCTTGCCTGCGATGCTGTGCTCTGACATTGATCCTCCTCATGCTTGCGGTTGCACGCTTTTGGCGCACAGGTCCCGCTTCGAGAGTTGTTTGCCTGACGCTTTCCAGCCTAGGAAAGTTGAAAGTCATAAGCAAGCTGACTATTTACTTTCCGGGGTACGTGCTTTGTTCGGTACGGCGGCTGCGGGCCGGCAAGGACGACGGCGGCACGGGGCTGCACGCTGACGGGTTGTCTGCGGGCCTTTCGGGTTCCTTCTGCGCACGGCAAAGGGAGCTGCGAGTCCTGCGGATTGTGCCTCGGCGCCCTTTTCGCTGCGGATATCTTTTGGCGCTGCGCATCTTCCCTTTCGCGCGGCATATTTGGGGTGCGAAAAGGAATGTGCGTGTCGACAAGGCGTACGACGGCGGCACGGGGCTGGCACGCTCGCGGCACCTTGGCTGCGGCTGACGTTGGGGTACGGGCAGGAGCCTGGGGGCAGGGCTGGTCGGCAGGCCTGATTGTCAGTGCCTCGCTGGATGATGTTTCCATGGGAATCGGCACGGATGTTGGGGTGGTTTTGGAGGGTGTTTCTGCCTCTGTTGCTGCCCTCGATGCGCTGAACCGTGAGGATCATTTCCTTGCCGCCGGGTCCGGTGTTGGCGCTGACGTGGATGTGCTGCAGCGGCGGTATGAGCTCCGGCTGGAACGGCTGGAGGCAGTCTCCCGGGTCGAGGCTCAGCTCGCGGCGGTGAAGGCCCGTGACGCGGCAGAAGCGGTCGAGATCCAGCAGGCACTGCTTGCCCCCGACGCCCCGGTGGATGAGCGCATGTTTTCGGAGATGTCAACGGTGGAGGAGATCGCCGGTGTCCTGACCGTCAGTTCCGCGGCCGCGGGTGCTTTGGTGGAACAGTCCCGCCGGGTGTGTTCCCTGCCGCCGATGATGGCTGCCCTGTCAGCCGGTGACCTGTCGTGGCAGCATGCCAGGATCGTCGCCGATGAAACCGAAGGGCTCACCCCTGACGGGGCTGCTGCCTTGGTGGCGCACTTCTTCGACCCCGACGCGCCCAACCCCGCCCGCGGCGCCGCGCCCGGTGAACTTGTCCCTGCCCGGTTCCGCGCCAAGGTCCGCGCCTGGCGGGAACGCCACCACCCCGAAACCCTCGAAAAACGCCACGCCAAAGGTGTGGCGGACCGGCGGATGGAATACACCCCCGACCGCGACGGCATGGCCTGGCTCTCGCTCTACCTCCCCGGCGACACCGCCTGCGCCATCTGGAACCGCACCACCGCCACCGCCCGCGGCCTGCAGGGCCCTAACGAGCCCCGCACCCTCACCCAACTCCGCCCCGACATCGCAGCATCACTCCTCCTCGGCGCGGGAACCACCACGGCCACGGGTGAGGCTGCTCCGGGTGGGGCTGCACGGGCTACAGGTGATACGGCGGCCGCAGGCAGCGTTTCCGGCACAGGGAGCACTGGTGATGTTGGCAAGGTCCCCACCCCTCGGGCCGATGTCCTGGTCACCGTCCCGGTCTTCGCCCTGCTCGGACTGACCGATGAGCCGGCCGTGCTGGACGGCCTGGGCCCGATCCCGGCGTCGATGGCGCGGAGGCTTGTCGCGGACGGGGCGGAGTCGTTCTACCGCGTCCTGGTCGACCCCCGCGACGGGGCACCCCTGGAGATCGGACGCACCCGCTACCGGCTCCCCGAAACCATCAAACAATGGATCCGCATGCGGGACGGAAAATGCACCTTCCCCGGCTGCAGCAACCACACCCCCGACAACCACACCGACCACCTCACCGCCTGGGAACACGGCGGCAGAACAGCCGTCCGGAACCTGGCCCAGCTATGCCCAAAACATCACCGTTTGAAGCACGCCCGCGCCTGGACCCCGGATCCCGCGACGGAACACGGACCGCCCGGCTGGACCTCACCCACAGGCCGCCACTACAACCCCGAACACCAAGACCCCGAACCAACCCACTGGCCACAATGGCCCATGCCCGCTGCTGCAACCCCGGGTGGAGATCCCGGCCCGGAGCACCCACAGTGGGAACCAGACGACGACACCTTCATAGACCTCAACGATCTGTCACCGGAAGACCCCCTCTGGGCAGACTTCTACACCACGCCATTCGCGCCCTTTCCGGACCGCGTTGGCGCCGGGCAGTAGTAACTGTGGCGCCGGAGCAATGCATCGCGTCGTACCTTATGCCTCGCCTCGGACGCCTATCTGGCGTCGGGCGCTATGCCCGGTGGTGCTCGATGAGCCAGCGCGCCATCTGTTGGGCGCGCTGGGCGGCCTGGAGGTCACCCTCGGTGGCTGAAGTTATGGAGCCCTTCATCAGGATGTGCCAGGAACGCGAAAATTCCTCCGGTCGGGCCAAACCGGCTTCCTCCGCCAGCCCCCGGACGTGCCCGCGGACCTTCGCCAGGTAGTCGATGCTCGCCTGGCCCAGGGGGTGGGAGGGCCCCATCTCCAGCAGGACATTGATAAAGGCACTGCCTTCGAAATCGTCCTGCTGGAACCAGTCGCCCAGGACGTCGAAGATCGCCAATAGTTGCTCAACGGGAGTGCTTCCCTTGCCGCGGGCCTTGGAAATGATGCTGTCCTCCGTCCACTGCTTATCCCGCCGTTCCAGGAAGGCCAGGACCAGCGAATCCTTGGATGGGAAATGCCGGTAGAAAGTCGCCTTCGCTACACCCGAACGCTCGATGAGCTCGTTGACGCCCACAGCCCGGATCCCCCGGCGCGAGAAGAGCTCGTACGCCACGGACAGGATCCGTTCCTCCGGGCTCGACTGGCCGCTCGGCGAAGCCGGCGCCGCTGGGAGTGGCACTGGCGATTCCGGCCCTGACGATGCTGGGGACGATGAATTTTCGGGCTCCGGATTCGTCACGTCCATGGGGTAATTCTGTCATGAGACAGACTTGTCTTCCCCGTTGTAATGTTTGTCCTACGTGCAGTGCATTCGAACGTCGCGGTGGTTCCCCGGCCACTGCAGCTTGATGCAAGGAGGCCACTATGACCGTAGAGCGGTCGGTCCAAGGCGTGCCATCGGCTCCCGAGCCGTGGATCCCCAGTGATACTCCTGTGGAGATCCGCCAGTTCGCCATCGAATCCCTGCGCTGGCAGGCGCAGGAGATTATCGACGAACAGCTTTCCAGCACGGATCCGGCCGAAGAACTCTCCAGGGCACGGCTTCGACAGTTCGTTGCACGCAACCCCGGCCGTCCGGAAAAAGCACTCCTGGAACAGCTGATGGCCAGCGAGGACGGGCTTGCCCCTTAACCCGCCATCCTCGTTCCCGGCGCTTCAGCCCGGCTGGAGGCCAGTGAAACAAGAAGTCAGGAACTGAGCGGCATATTGTCGATCAGCCGCACCGGGCCAACCTTGGCGGCGATGAGCGCCAGGGCCTCACCCCGGAAGGGAGTCTCGCGGCAGTTCTCGGCCAACGGTTCAAGGGTTCCCGGATCCACTACCTCGAAGTAGTCCAGTTCCACCAGTGGCTGGGACCTCACAAGCGCCAGCGCGGAGTCCAGGTCCAGCGGCTCATGCGCGTTTGCCCGCTCCTCCAGCAGCCGCAGGGCCCTGGACAGAACAAGCGCGGCATCCCGCTCGGCGTCGGACAGGAAGCGGTTGCGGCTGGACAACGCCAAGCCGTCCTCCGCCCTGACCGTGGGCACGCCGACGATCTCGACCGGAAAGTTCAGGTCGGCAGCCATCCGCCGGACCAGGGCCAGCTGTTGTGCGTCCTTCTGCCCAAAGTAGGCCCGGTACGCCGGCAGGCCGCCTGCTTGTGAAGCCCCGTCAGTGGAACCGGAAGGAAGGCCCGCTGCCGGCATTCCGTAGTGCAGCAGTTTTGCCACAACGGTCAGGGCGCCGTCGAAGTGTCCGGGCCGGGAAGCGCCCTCCCACTTCTCCCCCAGGCGGCCGGAGGTAATCCGGACCAACGGCTCCCCACCGGGGTAAACCTCCTCCACGGACGGCGCGAACACCAGGTCAACACCCTGTTCCTCCAGCAGCGCAAGGTCGGCGTCCAGCGTCCTGGGATAGCGGTCCAGGTCCACAGCGTCGCCGAACTGCAGGGGGTTGACGAAGATGCTGGCCACCACAACGTCATTGTGCTCGACGGCGGTGCGCGCCAGAGCGGCATGGCCTTCGTGGAGTGCGCCCATGGTGGGCACCAGGCCCTGCGAGGTCCCGCGCCTGGCGCCAAGGAGCCTGGCGCTTTCCGCGTGCAGTTCGTGAACGGTTTTGACGAGTTGAATGGACATTCAGTCCTCCTTTGGATCGAGGGCCTCGTGCAGCCCCTTCAGCTGGTCAGGTTTCAGCAGTCCACGTCCTTCTGCCCTGAGGGCAGTGGCCCGCGCCATCGCAAGGTAGGCCTCAAGCACATCACCGTGCCCGCCGCCATCGAACTCCCGCAAAGCCTCCGCATGGGCACGGACCGTCCCCACGTCCCCGCGGGCCACCGGGCCGGTCAGCGCAGACTCCCCTGAGGCCAGCGCGTTTTCCAGCGTGGCCCTCAGCAGCGGACCAAGCATGCGTTCGGGCGCCTCCACGCCAACCTCCCGCAGGAGCTGCGACGCCTGCGCCACCAGGGTCACCAAATGGTTGGAGCCGTGCGCCAGGGCAGCGTGGTAAAGCGTCCGGTCCGCCTCGGCGATTGCAACCGGTTCCGCCCCCATCTCCACTACCAGCGCCTGGGCGATGGGCAGCATGGCGGCATCGGCCGTCACCCCGAAGGTGCAGTCCAGCAGCCGGGTGAGGTCCAGGCTCATTCCGGTGAAAGTCATGGCCGGGTGCAGCGCCAATGGAATGGCACCGGCGGCGCGGACGGGATGCAGCACGCCGACGCCGAACCGACCGGAAGTGTGTGCCACAAGCTGGCCGGGCTGCCATGCCCCAAGCTTCGCCAGGCCCTCCACCAGGCCCGGGAGGGCGTCATCCGGCACTGCCAGCAACACCAGTTCCGCGCGCTCAACGATGTCCTGCACTTCCAGGATGGGCACGCCGGGCAGCAGCGCTTCAGCCCGTTCCCGGCTTGCGTCGGACACCGCCGACACCCCGACGACGGCGTGCTCGGCTGCGCGCAAAGCCGCGCCAAGCACGGCTCCCACCTTGCCGGCACCGATGATTCCGACGCCGAGGCGTCCGGGCTTAGCCATGCTGCTGGCCTTCCTGTTGGTGGTGGGTGCGGGTTTCGCCGGCCGCCGCCTGGGACATCGGCGCGGCAGGGGTCGGCCCGGCAGGCAATTGCACGCCCAATTGCATGCCACCCGGCAGCGTGGGCGCAACTGCCGGAACAACCTGCAGCAACCATTGTTCGGTGGTTTGCCGCTTCCGGGCCAGCCGTGCGCGTGCTGACTGGTCGTCGAAGAGTTGCCTGGCTTCGTCCAGCCCGGCCTGCCTCAGGCGCGGCACAACCGGCCCGGCGGTTGTATGCAGGACCAGGTCCGCCACCCGGAACCGGCGTGCCAGGGGCCCCTGGTGCAGGGCCAGCGACTGGGTCCGCTGATGGGGAACCAGCACCAGCTCACGCCACCACCGCCCGGAACGGATCAGGAGGGCCGTGTCCGTTGACGTGAACCCGTTCCGGCGCCACGCGAGGGGCGCCAGCAGCCGGGCCCGGCGCGGCGTGGTGACGAATCCGCCGTCGGAATCCCTGCCTGCAAGCCCGGTGGTGAACACCAGCTCCGGCCGGTCCGTCCCGGGGTCCGGCAGGACCAGCGACAGCATTGCCATGACGTCGGCAAGCTTGCCGACGGGCAGGAGGATGGTCCTGGTGTTGCCCTCGACGGCGTTGCCGGAAACCCCGTAGCCGGCCGCATTCACCTGCATCCGATACCAGCCGAACGGCCGCCACAGCGGAGGCTGGGCGATTTTCACCGCCTGGATCCGGCCGGGCGGAAGCGTCTGCGCCTGGGTGTCCAGCAGCCCGTACCGCAGCCGGATGCCGTCGGGCGAAACCGCTGCGGTGAAGTTGAATCCCTTGTTGAAATAGTTCCAGTAGCCGGCGGCAAGGCCCAGAGCCGCGGGCACCAGGTAGAAGTAGAACGCGCGGTTGTCCGTCAGTGCCGACAGAACCACCGACGCAATGCCGCCCACCACAATGAAGACGCTTTGCTCGCTGAGGATCAGCGATCCGAGAAGG
Source organism: Pseudarthrobacter sp. Pseusp20 (assembly GCF_059492155.1). Classification (NCBI taxonomy): domain Bacteria; kingdom Bacillati; phylum Actinomycetota; class Actinomycetes; order Micrococcales; family Micrococcaceae; genus Pseudarthrobacter; species Pseudarthrobacter sp. Pseusp20. The sequence goes on along the minus strand of NZ_CP168521.1, from coordinate 440,410 downwards.
CGCGACGGCGGCACGGCGAGGACAGTGATTTCCGGCGCCTCGGGTGCGGGTTGGGGAAAGCGTCCCGGCCCCTTACTATCCCCGGAAAAACCATCCGGGGCGGAACCAGCGCCGGCACCGGTATGGGAACCGGCGCCGGAGACTGCTCCGGAAGCCTGCGCCAGGATGGTGGCACGAAGCTGGCGGGCGTCATCGATCTTCAGGTAGGCCAGGCGCACCGCTGATTCGCCGGCGTCGGCCACCTCGAATTTGAGTTCGGCCAGTCCGAAGATCCGGGCCAGCAGGGGCTGCACGATGTCAATGGCCTGCACCCGGTCCAGCCGTGCCTGCCGGTGCTGGCGGAAGATGAGCCCGCTGTTGACCCGGACGTAGCCACCGGATACCTGGTACTTGGTGAAGTACCAGGTAAGCACGAATCCCAGCACCGCCACGGCCAGCACCACGGCCCCGCCGCCCAGCAGCCATGGGGCGCGCCTGGCGAACCCCTCCTCGAACACGGGCTGGCCCTGCAGTGTCCGCTCGAAGAGGTCCCGGCCGAAGAAGAACGTGATGGCTGCCAGGGCAACCCAGCCGCGGACGAACGGCGAGGCGGGATGTACGCGCAGCCATTCGCCGTCGGGCGTTCCGTTGGTTTGCGGCCCGGCCGCAGCAGGCGGAACCGCTGCCTGCCCGGGCAGCTGGCCGTCAGTGGTCACAGCCCTGCCAGCCTGGCTTCGCCGCGGGCGGCCAGCTGTTCCCGGAGCCGTGCGCCCTCCGCTGCCGGCAGGCCGGGGATGCGTGCGTTCGTTCCGGGTGACGCGGTGTGCAGCTTCACGGTGCACAGGCCCAGCGCGCGTTCCACGGGTCCGACGCCGATGTCCACGTACTGCATGCGGCCGTAGGGGACGGCCATGGTGCGCTGGAAGAAGATCCCGCCCCGGATCAGCAGGTCCTCGTCGCGCTCGGCGTAGCCGATGGCCCTGACCTGCCGCGGAATGAGCACCAGCCGCCACAGGGCAGCCAGGAGCGTGGCAGACGGAACAGTGATGGCGAGCCACAGCGGCGGCCACCGCCACCAGCCCAGGAGGACAAACAGCAGCGGAGCGGCCAGGACCACTACGGTGACAAGGTTGGCCACAGCCCATTCCACCAGGCGGACTGTGATGTATTTCGGTGAAACCCGCTGCCAGGCGATACCCGGCGGGTCAATCGCCTCGGTATGCATATTCGCCTTCCCCGGCGGCTTCCCCGCGGGCAGGGCGGCCCTTCTTCCCGTCGAGGCTGTTGGCGTCGCCGTCCTCCGGGGGGATCTTGCAGAAACGCTCCACGAGGAGCCCCACCACGATCATCACCAGGCCGCCGCCGGCCATGGCCAGGGCCAGCCAGGTGATGCCCTGGTCGCTGCGCAGGCTCCAGATCCGCAGCTGGTCCAGGAAGATGCCCACGTGCCAGCCCAGGAGCACCGTTCCAGCGTAGGCGCACGCCTGTGCCAGAATCAGCGTCCGCGCGGCGAGAAGGGGGTCCAGCTGAGTCTTCCTGGCCGTGCTGTTGGGCTGGAGGCTGTTGCGCCACCGCAGCACCCGGATACCCAGAATCAGCGTGATGGCAACGATGACGCCCATGGTGGCCAGCGCTGTGGCGGGCAGGACAGGCGTGGCCATGCTGTACCGGCTGGTGACTACCGTGGCTGACCAGCCCGCCACGGCGAGGATCACGCAGATCAGCAGGAGGCGCAGCGGGTTGATCGGCTTCATCGCTCCTCCACCGCTCCCGCCGTGGGCATGCCGTCAAAGTCGCCGAACCCGTCGAACGGCGACAGGTCCTTGAAATCCTCTGCCCGGGCTGCCAGGGCGCTGATCCGTTCGCCGTCCAGCGTGGCGGCTGGTTCGATAAGCGACCAGGGGTAGAGGACGAAAGCCCGCGACGCGGCGCGCGGGTGCGGCAGGGTCAGCGCGGGATCATCGCTGCGGTGGTCGCCGTAGGTGATGATGTCGACGTCGAGCGTCCGCGGCCCCCAGTGGACCTCGCGGACGCGGTGGTGCTTGTTCTCCACCGCCTGGCAGTGTTCCAGCAGTTCCTGGGGGCTCAGGCTGGTTTCCACCGTGATGACCATGTTCAGGAAGTCCGGCTGCCCGGCCGGGCCCCCCACGGCTTTGGTCTGGACTATGGGTGAAACGGCAAGGAGCCGGACCTCCGGCGGATCCACCAGGTCCCCCACAGCCTCGGTCAAGGTCTCGTTCCGTTCACCAAGGTTGCTGCCCAGGGCCAGCACGGCCTTGGTATAGGTCCCGTTCACGTCTGCACCCCGGAGCCGTCCTGGCCAGCGGGGACCAGTGCCCGGTGGACGGTGACAGCCACGTCCCCGAAAGGAACCGCGATGGGAGCCTGCGGCTTGTGCACGGTGATGTCCACGGCCTGGAGCTTGAATTCGGACAGGAGGCTGTCGGCGATCCGCACTGCGAGTGCCTCGATGAGGTTGAGTGGTTCGCCCGTGATCCAGTCGGTGATACGCTGCGCCACCTCGCCGTAGTGCGCGGTGTCCCGCACATCGTCGGACTCTGCCGCTTCGGTGAAGTCCAGGTGGAGCACTGCGTCCACCACGAAAGGCTGGCCCTCCCGGCGTTCGAAATCAAAGACGCCGTGATGGCCGACGGCGGTCACTCCGGTCAGCGTAATCCTGTCCATGGGTCCCCCGGCCCTATTGGTTTTTGGGTACGGCTTGTGCCGTGGATGCTGCGGCCATGCGTGCAGCCACCTTGACGGCGTCAAGGCTGGACCCCACCTCGTGCACGCGGACGGCCCAGGCCCCGCGGTAGGCGCTGATGGCTGTGATCGCCGCTGTGGCCCCGTCCCGTTCCTCCGGGGCGGCGGACTTGCCGGCCACCGTGAGCAGGGTGCCGAGGAAGCGCTTGCGGGAAGCGCCCACCAGGACCTTGTGGCCCAGGCTGTCCAGCTGGTCCAGGTTCTGCAGCAGTTCCCAGTTCTGGGCGTCATTCTTGGCGAACCCCAGGCCGGGGTCGATGATGATCTGTTCCTGGCTGACACCGGCGGCGTAGAGCTTGTCGCGGACTCCTGCCAGCTCGGCCACCACTTCACCGGCAACGTCCGTGTACTCGGCGAGGGAGTTCATGGTGCGGGCGTCCCCACGGCGGTGGGTGAGGACGTACGGCACCTTGGAGGCCGCCACGAACTCGGCCATTTCGGGCTCGATGCTCAGGCCGGAGATGTCGTTGATGATGGCTGCGCCGGCTTTTACCGCCGCTGCCGCCGTCGAGGCATGCGTTGTGTCGATGCTGACCAGTGCGCCGGCCTTCACCAGGGCCTCGATCACCGGCAGGACGCGGCGCTGCTCTTCTTCCGGGCTGACATCGTCAGCGCCGGGCCGGGTGGATTCGCCGCCGACGTCGATGATGTCCGCACCCGCGTAAAACATCCGCAGGCCGGCGGCGATGGCGGTGTCCGCCGTGGCGTGCTTCCCGCCGTCGCTGAAGGAATCGGGGGTGACGTTGAGGATTCCCATGACCAGGGTGCGGTCGGTGGGCAGGCCTTCGAAGCGCGCGGCCGGGCGGGGCTTGCGCAGGATGGGCAGCGGGGAGGTTGCGGGCCCCGTTCCAGGGGCTGCAGCGAGTGAATCCATGGTCTGTAGTTACCTTCCGAGGATGAGGCTCATGGCTTCGGCACGGGTGGCCGGGTCATGAAGCTGCCCGCGGACCGCACTGGTGACGGTCTTCGCTCCGGGCTTGCGGATACCGCGCATCGACATGCACATGTGTTCGCATTCAACGACCACGATGGCGCCACGGGGCTTGAGGTAGCGGACCATCGCTTCGACGATTTCAGTGGTGAGGCGCTCCTGCACCTGCGGGCGGCGGGCGTAGATGTCCACCAGGCGGGCCAGCTTGCTCAGCCCGGTGACCTTGCCGTCGTGGGACGGAATGTACCCCACGTGGGCCACCCCGTGGAACGGCACCAGGTGGTGCTCGCAGGTGGAGTAGAACGGGATGTCCTTGACCAGGACCAGTTCCTCATGGTCCAGGTCGAAGGTGGTGGACAGCACGTCAGCAGGATCGTGGTGCAGTCCCGCGAAGACCTCGGCGTACGCCTTCGCAACCCGCTTCGGGGTGTCGCGCAGGCCGCCGCGGTCCGGGTCCTCGCCAATGGCAAGGAGGATCTCGCGGACGGCCGCCTCGATCCTCGGCCGGTCCACCTTTTCGCGTTTCGAATGGTGGGATCCGTCCTCCGCCAGGTGTACGGCGGAGGCGGGAACGTCGTCGTCGTCGAAAGAAGTCACAGGGAAAGCTTAGCCGCGAAGGGTGTCAGGCCCCGAGTCGGAGGTGCCTCCGTGAAACGGAGCGTCCTCCGGAACGCCCTGCGAGTGCGGCGGCTGGGCGTCCAAAGGCTCGTCCAGCCGGGCCTTCTTTGCCTCTTCCTGCGCCTCGCGTTCCGCCCTTTCCTGGCGGGACTCCACGGGGCCTGCCATCTGGACAGGACGGGTTTCCTTGGACAGCCACACTTCGCGGAAGTCGCGCTTGCGCACGTCGCGGAAGATGTCGGCAATCTCGGACTGGTTGAGGGTTTCGCGCTCCAGCAGCTCAAGGGCCAGGATGTCCAGGATGTCGCGGTTCTCGGTAAGGATCTCGTAAGCCTCGTCGTGGGCCTGCTCGATCAGCCGGCGCACTTCCTCGTCCACCACGTAGGCGATCTGGTCCGAGTAGTTGCGCTCGTGGCCGGCGTCGCGGCCCAGGAAGGGTTCGCCGCCGCCCTGGCCCAGGCGGACAGCGCCGACGCGTTCGCTCATGCCGTACTCGGTGACCATCTTGCGGGCGGTGCCGGTGGCCTTCTCGATGTCGTTGGAGGCGCCGGTGGAGGGGTCGTGGAACACGATCTCCTCGGCAACGCGCCCGCCCATGGCGTAGGCCATCTGGTCGAGGAGTTCGTTGCGGGTGATGGAGTATTTGTCGTTTTCGGGGACCACCATGGTGTAGCCCAGGGCCCGGCCGCGCGGAAGGATGGTGATCTTGGTGACCGGAGCCGAGTTCCGCAGGGCTGCCGCCACCAGGGCGTGGCCGCCTTCGTGGTAGGCGGTGATCTTGCGCTCGTGTTCCTTCATGACGCGGCTGCGCTTCTGCGGGCCGGCCATGACTCGGTCAATGGCCTCGTCCAGGGCGCGGTCGTCAATCAGGTTGGCGTTGGAGCGCGCGGTGAGCAGTGCGGCCTCGTTGAGGACGTTGGCGAGGTCTGCGCCGGTGTAGCCGGGCGTCTTCTTCGCCACACCCTTCAGGTCGACGCCGGGCGCCATCGGTTTGCCCTTGGCGTGCACCTGCAGGATCTGGTCGCGGCCAATGAGGTCCGGCGCCTCCACCGAAACCTGGCGGTCGAAACGGCCGGGGCGCAGCAGTGCCGGGTCCAGGACGTCGGGCCGGTTGGTGGCGGCGATGAGGATCACGTTGGTTTTGACGTCGAAGCCGTCCATCTCCACCAGCAACTGGTTGAGGGTCTGCTCGCGTTCGTCGTTGCCGCCGCCGATGCCTGCACCGCGGTGGCGGCCAACGGCGTCGATCTCGTCCACGAAGATGATGGCGGGCGAGTTGGCCTTGGCCTGTTCAAAGAGGTCGCGGACGCGGGATGCGCCGACGCCGACGAACATTTCCACGAAGTCCGAGCCCGAGATGGAGAAGAAGGGGACGCCTGCCTCACCGGCCACTGCGCGGGCCAGCAGCGTCTTGCCGGTGCCGGGCGGGCCGTACAGCAGCACGCCCTTGGGGATCTTGGCGCCAACGGCCTGGAACTTGGCAGGCTCCTGCAGGAATTCCTTGATCTCCTGCAGTTCCTCGACGGCCTCGTCCGCGCCTGCGACGTCGGCGAAGGTCACCTGCGGCATGTCCTTGCTGACCATCTTGGCCTTGGACTTGCCGAACTGCATGATCTTGGAGCCGCCGCCCTGCATCCGGGTCATCAGGAACCAGAAGAGGGCACCCAGCAGGATGACGGGGATCAGGAGGGAGAGCAGGCCGGAGAACCAGTTGCTTTCAATCGGCTGGTCGGTGAAGCCCTGGGCCGGCTTGGCGTCGGTGACAGCCTTCACCACGTCCTGTGCGCGGGCGTCAACGAAGAAGAACTGGACGCTCTTGCCTTTGTCCTGCCCGTCCACCTGCAGGTTGTCCTTCAGCGTGAGGTCAACGCGGTTCTCTCCGTCGAAGATCTTGGCCTGCTCCACCTTGTTGCCGGAGAGCAGTTCCAGGCCCTTGTCCGTATCGATGCGGGCGGCACCGCCGGGGGCGAGCGTTGCAAAGGCCACCAGGAGCAGACCGACCACAACGACGATCCAGATGCCCGGGCCTTTGAAGAAGTTCTTAGCTTTCATCTGTTCGGGGGCTGGCCCCGTCCCTTCCGGTAGTGCTTCACGGCGAGTAGTCTGCGCGCGTGATGGTGCTGCGTCAGCTTCTAGCTATACACCGTCCGGAGTACATCACGCATAGCGAAAAGCAAAAGTTCCCTGTGGGCGTAGCAGTGCCGGGACAGCCCAGGAGTTGCCCACATGGCGCGGTTTTACCGGAGTACGGCGGCGGAGTGTGCGGCGCCGCTTACTCGTAGACGTGCGGGGCCAGGGTGCCCACGAAGTCAAGGTTGCGGTACTTTTCGGCGTAGTCCAGGCCGTAACCCACCACGAACTCGTTGGGGATGTCATAGCCGACGTACTTGACGTCGATTTCCACCTTGGCGGCTGTGGGTTTGCGGAACGCCGTGCAGATCTCCACGGACGCGGTGCCGCGGGACTCCAGATTGGTCTTGAGCCAGGACAGGGTGAGGCCGGAGTCGATGATGTCCTCGACGATCAGCACGTCCTTGCCCATCAGGTCGGTGTCCAGATCCTTCAGGATGCGTACCACGCCGGAGGACTGGGTGCCCGAACCGTAGGAGGACACTGCCATCCAGTCCATGGAGATGTGGCTGTGGAGTGCGCGGGCAAGGTCAGCCATGACCATGACGGCGCCCTTGAGCACGCCCACCAGGAGGATCTCGCGCCCTTCGTAGTCCTTGTCGATCTGGGCAGCGAGCTCGGTGATCCGCTGCTGGATCTGCTCCTTGGTGTAGAGAACGTGCTTGAGATCTGCCTGGACGTCGTTTGAATCCACCAATGGCTCCTGTTTAGATGCGGGGTGCGACTATTTTGCGGGCGGTTTTTGGGACCGGAATACTAGCTTCCCACAGCGCGCCCGTTCGCGGGGAACAGAACCGGGGCCGCCCTGGGCACCCGGCACGCCGGCGTCCTTTGATCCCTCCAGCTGTGCCAGCGACAGCCGGTACACGCTGACGCCGCCGGGAAGCTCCACCGGACCCGCCGAACCCTGGCGCCGCAGCAGCGCTTCCGCCGCCAAAAGGCGCTGGTAGCTGGGCTGCTGGCCGCCGACGTCGGCCGCTGCCTTGGCGATCACACGGAACCTGATGGCCGGGGCCAGGGCACGCAACGCCTCCTCGGGCAGCGCCAGTGTGCCGCCGTCCCGCTCCACCAGGGAGGCGAAGGTGCTTTCCGCCACAGCCTCCAGGTAGTCGGCGTCAAGCTGCAGGATGGCGGCGGTCCGGGCCAGGGATTCGGCAACCCCGGGGCCCAGGTTCTCCTCGAGGTGCGGAAGGACCTCCACGCGGGTCCGGGAGCGTGCAAACGCGGGATCGGCGTTGGTGGGATCGTGCCAGGGATCCAGGTCCTCCACCGCGCAGATCTCCTCGGTGTCCGCCCTGCGCAGGCCGAGGAACGGGCGCAGCAGGACACTGTTTCCGGCGCCTGCCCGGGACGGCCGCATGCCCGCGAGCGAGCGGGAGCCGGAGCCCCGGGCCAGGCCCAGCAGTACCTGCTCCGCCTGGTCGTCGAGCGTGTGGCCCAGCAGGATGGCGCCGGCGCCCTGTCCCGCCGCGGCGGCTTCGAGCGCGGCGTGCCGGGCTTCGCGTGCGGCGGCCTCTGGGCCCATACCGGCACCAGCCACCGTGACCGTGCGGATCTCAACCGGTGAAAGGCCCAGCTCCTCCAGGGTCTTGGCGGTGCGCGCGGCAATGTCGCCGGACCCCTCCTGCAGCTGGTGGTCCACCACCACGGCTCCCACGGTCAGCGGGCGTCCGTCCACATGCCCGCGCCGGGCAAAGTACGCAGCGACGGCGGCCAGCGCCAGGGAATCGGGGCCTCCGCTGCACGCCACGACGACGTGGCCGGGATATCCGGCATCGGCGAGCGCGTTTTGCAGCATCCTGCGCGCAGTCCCGACGACGGGCGCGAGCCTTCCGGGCCGGCGCCGTCCGCTGCGTGGCCCGGCGGTGCCGGCAGGCCACTCAGTCCCGGGTACAGGTGTGTCCGTCAATCAGTGACCCATCCGCTCAAGCCACAGCTTGGCGTCGTGGATTTCGGGCTCGGTAGGCAGGTGGTCCACGGACTCCCAGACTTTGTTGAAGCCGTCCATTCCGGCCACGTCCACCACGGCCCGGACGAAGCGGGCGCCGTCGGAGTACTGGCGCATCTTGGCGTCCAGGCCCAGGAGGCTGCGGATGAACTTCTCGATCACGCCCCGGTCCTTGCCGCGGTCGTTGAACCGCTGCCGGATGGTCTTCACGGACGGGACGATGCTGGCGTCGACGGCGTCCATCACCACGTTGGCGTGCCCTTCGAGGAGGCTCATGACGGCGGTGAGGTGCGAGATGGCGGCCTTTTCCTCCGGATCCTGCAGCAGGTCCAGGATTGCGCCGCGGCCGGGAGTGTTTCCGGTGGCGGAGCGGTCCTTCAGGGAGCGGGCAGCAGCGGTGGCGCGCTCCATCAGGGTGTCGACGTTGCCCAGCAGGTGGCCGCTGAGTTCGTCGATTTGTTCCAGCATGTGGTGCCGCAGCCAGGGGGCGGCCGCGAACTGGACACGGTGGGTTTGCTCGTGCAGGCAGACCCAGAGCCGGAAGTCCTCGGGCGTGACGTTGAGTTCCCGTTCCACCGACACGATGTTGGGGGCCACCAGCAGGAGCCGGCCGGCCGCGGGAGCCGTGGAGTTTTCTGCCAGCGCCGCGAAGGGATCGTACTGGCCCAGGACCTTGCTGGACAGGAAGGCAAGCACGGCGCCCAACTGGCTGCCGGTGATGGCGCCGCTGACCTGGGCGGCAGCGGGGCTGAGGCTTCCGCGGCGGCTGTCCAGCATCTTCTGCATGGCGGGTTTGAGCATCACCGCGAAACTCTGCGTGTTGGCTTTGGCCCAGGACGCTCGGTCCACCACCAGCACCGAGGAATCGCGAAGGTCGCGCGCCGCCTCCAGGCCGGTGATGTCGTGCACGTGCGGAACGGAAGCGTCCGCCAGCCGTCGAAGGCTGTCCACCGCTTCCCCGATGGCCTTTTCATCGAGCTCCGGTCCGGCGGGAGCCAGCCGCGCTGCGGCAGACGCAGCGAGGTCCCAGTTGATCAGGGACTGGGCTGTTGGGGACAACGTCGATGCGGATTCGCGCGCAGTGGACTCCATGGTTCCCATCAGAACACAGCAGGCTGGGGATCGTCCTTAAGTTCGCTGACCGGCGAACTTGCACAGCCCCGGCACAGGCGGCCAGAAGCGCCGTCCCAGTCCAGGCCGGCACGTTGGAAGTGCAGGAAGAATCCCCCTCATGGAGTACCAATGGCAGCCGTGCTAGCGGCAGCCGCAGCCTGCCAGCGCCGTGGCGGCCCGGTCCAGGGCTTCCTTGTTGCCGGCCGCGCCCGGGGTCAGGCCGTTGCCGATGAAGGAGAAGACCAGGAGCCGCCCGTCGGAGTCCACCACATATCCGCTCAGCGCCAGAACGGTGTTCAGTGTCCCGGTCTTGGCGCGAACCAGGCCGGCACCGCCGGACGTGGTGGCATCCCCGTAGCGGGTGTCCAGGGTTCCTGACAGGCCACCAACCGGAAAGCCGTCCAGGGCGGCCCGCAGCCTGGTGTCGGCGCCGGTGGTGATGGCCCGCACCACGTCAGTGAACTGGCGGGCCGCAACCTGGTTGCCCATGGCCAGCCCGCACACATCCACCAGCTTCACGGCGTCAGAGGGGATGCCCGCTGCCGCGAGTTCGGCCGCGACCACGGCCGTGGCACCGTCATTGCTTCCGGGCCGGCCGGTGGCCAACGCGGCCATCCGGCCCATGGTTTCGGCAAGGTAATTGTCAGATACCTGCAGCATCAGGTTCACCTGCTCAGCCACGGTGGCCGATTGGACGGCCGCCAGGGCTGGGGCGGCGGCTTGGGACGCGCCGGGTGAGCGTTCGACGCCGGCCGCCACGGTGAGGCCGGCCCCGGCACCTGCCGCACGGAGCCGGGCCGCGAACTCCTCCGCGGCGGTTATGGCTGAATCCTGGGGCCGGGGGCCGGTGGTGACGGCGGGGTCGAAGCGTGCAGAGTTGAGGGCCAGGGGGTACAGCGGCGCTATTTCGCCCGCCTCCACGTCGCCGCTCTGCCAGGCCGGATTCAACGCCGCGCCGGTGAAGAGGGAGTCATCCACCACTACCTTGATGTCTCCCGTGGTTCCGGCGGCCTGCAGGGCCTGCACCGTAAGGGCGGCAAGGGTGGCAAGGCCGGCGTGGCCCATAACCTGGTCCGGCTTCGACTCCCCGGCGGCCAGGAGGACGTCGCCGCCGCCCACCAGCACCACCTCCCCGGCGGCGGAGCCCGGCACCACCTTGGTGGCGAAGCGGTGGTCCGGCCCCAGGGTGCGCAGTGCGGCCACCGCCGTCAGCAGTTTAAGGTTCGACGCCGGCACCCGGCTTTCCGCGCCGCCCCGGTCAAAGAGGACCTGGCCCGTGAGCGCGTCCTGCACCATGCCGGTGAAGGTACCGCCGCCGTCGGCCTTCAATGCCGGGTCCACCTGGGCTGCCACCGCTGACGGAAGGGGCACTGGGGCGGACTGCTGAAGCGGGGCGAGCGCCTGCGGGGCGGACAGGGTGGCGGGGGCCTGCTGCCAGGCGGGGGGCGCCGGGGCGGATTCGGGGGCTTCCGCACCAAAGAACCCTGGGCCCAGGAATCCGGGGGCCACCAGCAGGGCTCCCGGGAGGGCGAGGACAAGCAGGATCAAGGCCGCCAGGGCCAGGGGCCAGGGCTTGCGCGGCCCTTCCGCGGGGGTCCGGCCAGGGCTGCCGGGGCGCCCGGACCGGTGCGCGCGCAACGGTTCCTGGCCGGTTGTTTTGGTCATGCTGGTGCTGGTCCTCAAGTCCTGAAATTTCCCCACAAGTTCCTGATTCCAGGGCCTCTCGCTATATCCTCAATAGTAGTCGGCGGCACCGACACTCTTTTTTGTGGGCCCGTCAAGTGTGCCGCGCACCCCCTGCAATTGCCGAGGAGCATTCCATGAAGCACGACGTGACCATCGAGATCCCCAAGGGATCGCGCGTCAAGTACGAAGTTGACCACGAGACCGGCCGTGTCCGCCTGGACCGCGTCCTCTTCACCTCAATGCAGTACCCCACGCACTACGGGTACTTCGAAAACACCCTCGGCGAGGACGGCGACCCGCTGGACGCGCTGGTGCTCCTGCAGGACTTCGACCTGCACCCCGGCGTCATCGTCGAGTCCCGCCCCATCGGTGTCTTCAACATGACGGACGACGGCGGCGGGGACGCCAAGATCCTCTGCGTCCCCGTGGATGCCCGCTTTGACCACATCCAGGAAGTCAGCGACGTCAACGAATTCCTGATCAAGGAGATCGAGCACTTCTTCACCCGCTACAAGGACCTGGAGCCCGGCAAGTGGGTCAAGGCCGAGGGCTGGGGCGACCGCGCCGCGGCCGAAGCCGAGCTGGAAGCCTCCATCAAGCGTTACGTGCCCGCGTCGCACTAGTTCCACCGTCGCACTGGTTCCACCGGCGCACTGGTTCCACCGGGCCACCGCCTCAGGGCGGCCAGGCCCTGAATCCCCGTCTGCCGGACAAGTCCCCGCTTCATGCAAGGGGGATAGGTCCGGAAGGCGGGGATTTGTCGTTGTCCCCGCAAAGGTAAATCTGTGGAATCGTGGGGCTGTGAGTTCTGAGCCAGCACTGACTTCCCAGCTCTTGTTCCATCCGCCCTGCGGCCCTGTCGCCGGCTGGCGGGACGGCGAGGTTATCCGCGCCACAGGGATCCCGTACGCCGCGGCCGCACGGTTCCAGCCGCCCGTGCAGGTCCCGGACTGGACCTCCGAGCTGTCCGCCACGTCCCTCTCCCCTGCCTGCCCCCAGGCGCCCGTGCCGTTCCTCGACGACGTCCTGGGCACCAGATACGGGGAGCTTCCGGGGAGCGAGGACTGCCAGAACCTTTCCATCACCATGCCCGGCGACGTCAGGCCGGACGAAAAGCTGCCCGTCATGGTCTGGATCCACGGCGGCTCCTACACCACCGGCTCCGGGGACCTGGCCATCTTCGACCCCGCCCGGCTGGTGGCCGAGAACCGCGTCATCGTGGTTTCCGTGACGTACCGGCTGGGGCTGTTCGGGTTCCTGGCCACACCCGCGGGACGTCCCGGCAACCTGGGGCTCCTGGACCAACTGGAGGCATTCCGGTGGGTACAGCGGAATATCCAGGCCTTTGGCGGCGACCCCCGCCGGGTCACCGCATTCGGCCAGTCCGCCGGTGGTGACGCGATCGCCCACCTGATGGCCACACCCGAGGCGCCCACCCTCTTCCAGCGCGCCATCATCCAAAGTGCACCGCTGGGCATCACCCGCGGGCGGGCCAAAATGAACCACGCCATGGGCATCGCCGCCGAATCGGTCACCGAACAGACACCGGCCATGGACGTGGTGGCGGTCGAGGAACAGGTCACCCAGGTGGCCAAAAAGTTCGGCATGCTGGCCGCCATGCCCTTTGGCACACAGTACGCGCACGATCCACTCCCGGAGGAAGCCGGGATCGAAGCGGCGTGGGACCGGACGGCGCCCGGCATCGAGGTGCTGATCGGCCATACCTCGGAGGAGGCCCGCCTGTTCCTTCCCCGCAGCCCTCGACTGATGCGGCTGGCCGGTATCCCCTTGGTGGGTCAGCACGCCGTGCGTGCCATCGACTGGGTGGTCACCGAAACCGTGTACGGCCGGGCAACGCGCCGGTTCGCCCGGCGCCACGCCAAAGCGGGCGGAAAAGCCCACCGGTACCTCCTGACCTGGCATGCCCCCGGCAACATCTTTGGCGCGGCCCACACCGTGGACCTGCCCCTGCTGCTCGGCACAAGGGAAACATGGGACGGGGTGGGACTGATCGCCGGCGCCCGCTGGGAGGACGTGGAGGCGGCTGGCCGGAAGGTGCGGGCCCTGTGGGCCGGTTTCGCCCGCGGCGCCGACCTTGGGAAGTCCGGCGGCATCACCGGAGTCCTGCAGTATCAGGCAGCCTGAGAGCGTGAAAACGCTGGGCGTGGACCTGGCGGCGGCCACCAGGAAGACCGCCGTCGCGGTGATCGAGTGGGAGCCAGATACGGCCCGGCTCACCCACCTGGCCCTGGACGTGGACGACCAGGACATCGTGGAGCTGTTCGGCTCCTGCGACATGACCGGCGTCGACTGTCCGGTGGGCTGGCCCGACGCGCTGATCCCGTTCCTTACCGGCCACCTGAACTTCGACGCCGATCCCGTCCTCGAGTACGACGGAATTGCCGGCCGGAGGCTGCTCGCCTACCGGGACACCGACCGCTTCGTCACGCGCGAAACCGGGCTGATCCCGCTCAGCGTCTCCGCCGACCGGCTGGCCCATCCTGCCATGCGCTGCGCCGTGATCCAGGCAAAGATCGCCGCCCTGCACGGCCCACAGGCGCGTGACGGCTCAGGACGCCTGGCCGAGGTCTACCCGGCAGCATCCCTGAAGATCTGGGGCCTGAACGGGCGCGGCTACAAGGGCCGGGGCGTCCCGGAAGCCGAACGTCTCGGCCTCCTGCTGGCGGCCCTCGAAGAGCAGGCGCCATGGCTGGACCTGGGCGGGCACCGGGGCGCCCTGGCCGGCTCGGACGATCTCTTCGACGCCGTCATCGCTTCCCTGACCGCCCGGGCCGCCGCCCGTCGTCGTACGCTCTTGCCGGACGGTTCCCATGCGCAGGCAGCGCGCAGCGAAGGTTGGATCCACCTGCCCTCCTGCACGCTGGACGAACTCCGCAACTAGGTGGGGGTCAGCCGCCCAGCTTCCAGTTCCGGATCTCCTCCGGGTCCTCGCCGTGGGTGCGGGTGTGCTCGCGCGCCCGGTTGCGGCGGTCCTGCAGGTCCTGGCGCAGGAGCGAGTGCTTCTCAGCCAGGCCGGGTACCCGGTCGATCGCGTCGATAGCCAGGGTGAACCGGTCGATTCCGTTGAGCATGGCCATGTCGAACGGTGTGGTGGTGGTCCCCTCTTCTTTATAGCCGTGCACGTGGAGGCCCTGCTGGTTGGTCCGCCGGTAGGCCAGCCGGTGGATCAGCGCCGGGTAGCCGTGGTACGCGAAGATGACCGGCTTGTCGGCGGTGAAAATCCCGTCGAAGTCATGGCCGGGGAGGCCGTGTGGGTGCTCGCTGTCGTCCTGCAGCCGCATCAGGTCCACCACGTTCACCACCCGCACCTTGAGTCCGGGCGCGCCCTCCCGGAGCAGTTCGGCGGCCGCCACGGTCTCCACGGTGGGGACGTCACCGGCGCAGGCCAGGACGACGTCGGGCTCCTCGCCGGGCACCTCGGAACCGGCAAACGTCCAGATCCCCAGGCCGCGGCGGCAATGGTTGGCGGCATCGGCCGGACCGAGCCAGGTGGGTGAGGGCTGCTTCCCACTCACCACGATGTTCACGTAGTCCGTAGAGGCCAGGCAGTGCTCCATGACGGAGAGCAGGGTGTTGGTGTCCGGCGGCAGGTAGACCCGGATGACCTCGGCCTTCTTGTTCACGGCGTGGTCGATGAAGCCGGGGTCCTGGTGCGAGAAGCCGTTGTGGTCCTGCTGCCACACGTGCGACGACAGCAGGTAGTTCAGGGATGGCACCGGCTGGCGCCAGTGCAGCTTCCGGGAGACCTTCAGCCATTTGGCGTGCTGGTTGAACATGGAGTCGACAATGTGGACGAAGGCCTCGTAGCAGTTGAAGACGCCGTGCCGGCCGGTGAGGAGGTACCCCTCCAGCCAGCCCTGGCACAGGTGCTCGCTCAGCACCTCCAGGACCCTGCCGGAGCGCGCAAGGTGCTCGTCGACGTCGTCGATCCTGTACTGCCACACCTTGTCGGTGACCTCATAGACGTTCTGCAGCCGGTTGGAGGCCGTCTCGTCCGGGCCGAACAGCCGGAAGTTATCCATGTTCTGCGCAATCACGTCCCGCATCCAGGATCCGAGCGTAACCATGGGGCTGACCCGCTCGGTGCCCGGGCTGGGAACCTCCACGGCGTGGTCGCGGTAGGAGGGCAGCTTCAGCGCGCGCCTCAACAATCCGCCGTTGGCATGCGGTGTGGCACTCATGCGGAAGTCGCCCGTGGGCGCACCTTCGGCGACGTCGGGCCGGAGCCGGCCGTCGCCGTCGAACAGTTCCGCCGGCCGGTAGGACTGCAGCCACTCCTCCAGCTGCTTCAGGTGCTCGCCGTTGGTGCGGACCTCGGACAGCGGCACCTGGTGGGCCCGCCAGGTGCCTTCCACCTGCAGCCCGTCAACCATGCGGGGTCCGGTCCAGCCCTTGGGCGAGCGCAGCACGATCAGGGGCCAGCGGTGTCCGCCGTCCCCCGCCTCTTCACCGGAAGCGTCCTGCCGGTGGGCATCCTGGATGGCCTTGATATCCGCCAGGCACCGGTCCAGGACGCCGGCGAAATCGCGGTGCGCCTTTTCGGTGTCGTCCGGGTCCGCCACCGTGACGAAGTACGGTTGGTGCCCGTATCCGCGCAGCAGCTGCTCCAGCTGGTCCTGGGGCATCCGGGCCAGGATGGTGGGGTTGGCGATCTTGTAGCCGTTCAGGTGCAGGATGGGCAGGACGGCACCATCCACGGCGGGATCCAGGAAGTTGTGGGAGTGCCAGCTGGCGGCCAGCGGACCGGTTTCCGCCTCGCCGTCGCCAATCACCACGGCGGTCACCAGCTGCGGGTTGTCGAACACCGATCCGTACGCGTGGGCCAGGGAGTACCCCAGCTCCCCGCCTTCGCTGATGGAGCCGGGGGTTTCCGGGGCCGCGTGGCTGGGGATTCCGCCGGGGTAGGAGAACTGCCGGAAGAGTTCGGCCAGGCCTGCCTCGTCATTGCCCACGTGGGCATAGATTTCGGAGTAGGTCCCCT
The DNA here is from genome assembly GCF_059492155.1 of Pseudarthrobacter sp. Pseusp20. Lineage (NCBI taxonomy): Bacteria > Bacillati > Actinomycetota > Actinomycetes > Micrococcales > Micrococcaceae > Pseudarthrobacter > Pseudarthrobacter sp. Pseusp20. The sequence continues at coordinate 424,240 of NZ_CP168521.1, read as the reverse complement.
CCATCCAGGCATTGGCGACGACGGCGGGACCGCCATGGCCGGGACCGGCGACGAAGAGCATCTCCAGGGAGTCGCGGCGGATCACGCGGTTCAGGTGGGCGTAGACGAAGTTGAGTCCGGGGGTGGTGCCCCAGTGCCCCAGCAGGCGGGACTTGGTGTCCTCTGCCTGCAGCGGTTCCCGCAGCAGGGGGTTGGACCGGAGGTAGATCTGCCCCACCGAAAGATAGTTGGCGGCCCGCCACCATTTGTCGACGAGGCCCAGGTCTTCCTGCCGCCGTTCATCCTGCCGTGCGCCGCCCTGCTGCACGTCGTCCTGCTGCATCTCATCCTGCCCAGTGCTGCCGGCCATAACCATCCTCACGTCGGGTGTGCCGCTGCAGGCGGCCGTTCCCCCATGGCAACAGATGGAGGGGCAGGCAGGCAAGCCCCGCCGTCGGGCTTTCCGCTCTTGCCACCCCGCGCCAGCCGGCATGGGCTCGCCCGGGCCGGGAAAATCTCCTGCCCCAACCGGCAACCGGGCCCTGCAATCGGCCGTTCCGTAGTTCCTACTTCCGGGTAGTGTGGATCCAGAAATGTTCACGTTGACCATCAATCAGACGGACAGCCGGCGCGACGGCGACCAGGTGCCGCAGCTGCTCAAGGCGCTGCGGCACATCCCTGCGCGCCTGGACTTCGACCGGTCGGTGGAGGACGAAGTCCAGGGAATCGTCGACTGCCCGCACCAGGCCGTGGATGCCGCACTGATCGCACTTCGCAGCGGGCACTGGTACGTGGGGATCGGCGCGGGGCCGGTAAATGAGCCGCTGCCCAACCAGATCAAGGACGCCTCCGGCCACGGTCTGGTGTACGCGCGCCGCGCCGTGGACAGGCTCCGCAGCAGCAAGGAGCGGATCCCGGTGGCGGTGGAAGGACCGCTGGCCGATGTCGCCCACGACGCCGAGGCCATCCTCAGGCTGCTGGGCCATATCGTGCGTGACCGTTCCGATGCTGAATGGCGGGTGCTGGACCTGCTGACCCCCGGTGTCCGGGGGCAGCAAAAAGCCGTGGCGCAGGAACTGGGCATCACCACCCAGGCCGTCAGTAAAGCGGTGGCCCGGGCGCAGTGGAATGAGGAGCACGGCGCCCGGCCCGCAGCTGCCAGGTTGCTGGCACTGATCCTCGAAGCCCGGTAGCCAGCTGACTGTCCAGGCAGCGCTCTTTAGCTACCTTCCGGGCCGGCCGGCCTAGTTGCCGGCGGCTGCCATCACGGGCTCGCCGTTGAAGTACTCCAGTTTCCAGCCGTCCACCGCGTGGTGGTGCGCCAGGTTCAGCACCGCGTTGTCCACGCTCGCCAGGGTCTGGCCAATGGCCCGGCTGAGGCTCACGCGCAGCAGGGTGCCGTGGGTGACCACCAGCAGCCGCTGGCCGCGGAACTCCTCCGCCAGCGCCTCCAGTGCGGCAAGGCCGCGGCCGGCGGCCTCGTCTTCACTTTCCGCGCCCTTGAAGCCGCCCGGAATGCGCAGCGCGTCCAGCTCGGGTCCGGCCTGCATCCCTTCGGCCGGGCCGAAACTGCGCTCGGTGAGTTCCGGAACGCGCCGGGAAACCGCCAGCCCGAGCCCTTCGGCAATCAGGTCTGCGGTTTCCGCGGCACGGCTGAGGGGCGACGAAACGATTGCGTCCCATTCGTACGGGGCAAGGACGGCGACGGCGTCCCTCGCCTGGCCGCGTCCGACGTCGTTCAAGGGGATGTCGGTGGCTCCCTGCAACCGGCGCTCGGCATTCCAGTCGGTCTGGCCATGGCGGACGAGGGCGAACGTCGTAAGGGTCATGCTTCTATTCTGCCTTGACCCAGGACGCGGTCCGGAATCGGGACGGACGGAAGTACCCCGGCCTAGAGGAGGCTGCGCAGCACGTGGGCGGCGCCGTCGTCGTGCACTGAATGGGTGACCTCATCAGCGGCGGCCACCACCTCCGCCGGAGCCTGGCCCATGGCTACACCCCGGCCGGCCCAGGTGAGCATCTCGATGTCGTTCCGGCCGTCACCGACGGCGACGGTGAGGTGCTCTTCAAAACCAAGGCGGACCCGAAGGTTTTCCAGGGCGCTGGCCTTGGTCACCCCTGCGGCAGCGATATCCAGCCACGCAGTCCATCCCACCGAATAGGTCACTCCCGCTAGGCCCACATGGTTGATGGCCTCGTTGAACTCCTCCGGCGTGTTTTCGGTGCTGAAGACCACCACGCGGACGGCGGTGGCTTCCAGCATGGTGTGGAAGTCCACGCCCACGGCCTCCACCCCGAAGCTGGCGTCCTGGAACCGCTCGGTGGAGAGGAAATTGCCGTCGGCATCCTCGAGTGCGTACTTGGCGGACGGGAGGCGCTCCCGGAGCGCACGCAGGGCCGGAGCGGGATCGAACGTGGCCTTGTGGATCACTTCGTAGCCGTTTTCGAGTTCAGGGTGGAGCCGGAGCGTTACGCCGCCGTTGCAGCAGACGGCGTATCCGCGCTCGATTCCGATCTTCTCGATGATGGGAAGGGTGGCGTTCAGGGAGCGGCCGGTGGCGATCATCACCTCGTGCCCCGCTGCAACCACGGCCTGGGCGGCTTCCCGCACACCTGGGGACATGTGGCCGTCGTGGTTCACCAGGGTGCCGTCCACGTCCAGGGCGACCATGAACTTCTGGTCCACAGCGGCGAAGCCGAGGGTGTTGGTGTTGGTGTTGTTGTTCGGATTGTTGTCTCGCCGGTCATCGTTGCCGGCGACTGAGGTTTCAGTCAGCGTTGTCATCCACATAGTGAACCAGACGTAACTGACACGCGCTAGGACGCAGGACACAGGTTTATTGAACTGTTGGTAAACACGGCGGATTCCCACATCCCGGCGGTCCCTCGCGCAGCAGATCCCCCTGGGCGGACGAGTCCCCGTCTTCCCTGGACCAACAGTCCTCACCTCGTTCGCACATCCGTGCCTTCACGGTTCTGATTAGCGAACCAGCTTCTGATTCGCGGGCGAGGACGTGCCGCAGCCCGGGCGGAGTCCGGCTGCCAGGAGCGGGCGGAGTCCGGTTGCCAGGAGCTTGCACCGCAGCCGGCTGGGGTCCGTGAGGTCAGCCCATCGCCAGCGAACAAAGCCGTGGCCCAGCGCCCGGATCCGGTCCTCGCGGAGCTTCTCCCGATATACGGCCTCGTCAGCCGTCATCCCGTCACGCAGGGCGGCCTGGACGTACTTCCCCTTGCCGTCGAACTCACCCACCACCCCCTGGGAAGGCCACCAGAAATCGCTCCTGCCGATGAAGCCGCTGCCGTCCCTAAAGACGTGTTGAAGTTCGGGCTGTTCGAAACCAAGGAACTCAAAGATGGCCCGGCTGTACGACTCCCCAACGGACTCCGGCTGGGGGCTCGCCAGCGCAGCGACCCGCTCCGCGCGGCGCCGGGCAGCCGCAGACGGAAGAGCCGCTATGCCGGCGGCAATGCCCGGCACGGACAGAAGGCTGGCGCCAGGATCCACAACGCCGTCGGCCAGGAGTTTGCGGGCGGCCCCGTCTGCGAGTACCAGTGCCTGGCTCAGGTTCGTGGAGGAAATGACATCCACGGTGGTCTCCATGAGTCCTGTGCAGAGGAACTCCCCATGGCGGACAGGTTCCAGCACGCTCTTGAGCCGGTACCTAAGCGGATAGGAACGCGTGCGGCGCACGTCTTGGGCCGTTCCGTCCCCGCCCAGGACCAACAGCGGCGATTTCCTGATGCCGCTTCGGCCGGGCAAGGCAGTCGCCAACTCCACGCACGGTGGCGTTCCCAGCGTCGGCAGACCGCTCGCCACCGCTGCCGTTTGCCCGCACAAAACGGCACCTTTGACCGATCTGGCGAGTGACGTCGTCGTCCATGCGAAGCGCTGGGACGGCAGCGCGTTGAGCCAGTCCTCGGTGGAGACGTAGAAGCCGCGCCGAATCCGCACCAGTTGCCCTGCCTTGAAGGCGCGGTGCACGCCGTCGGTGCCGGCGCCCGTGCGGAGAATGGCGGCAGTATCAATCAGTCCGGGCGGCATGTCCATTCCAACAGGATGTTGGACCATGGAAGCGCGGTCACCGGTCCGCTGCCTGTATGTGGACAAGCGACCGTCAGGCCTAAGCATGTTCGCGGATCAGAACCATGAAGGTCCTGATCCGCGAACAAGCTTATGAAAGGTCCTTTAGAGGACCGGCAGGACCTCGAGGCCGCCCAGGTACTTCTGCAGCGCCTTGGGCACGTTGACGGAGCCGTCCGGGTTCTGGTGGTGCTCCAGCAGCGCCACGATCCAGCGCGTGGTGGCGAGGGTGCCGTTCAGGGTGGCCACTGCCCGGGTGCCCTTGGCGACGCCCTCGGAGTTCACCACGCGCTCACGGATATTCAGGCGGCGCGCCTGGAAGGTGGTGCAGTTGGAGGTGGAGGTCAGCTCGCGGTAGGCGCCCTGCGTGGGAACCCAGGCTTCGCAGTCGTACTTGCGTGCGGCGGAGGTGCCGAGGTCACCGGCAGCGGTGTCGATCACGCGGTACGGCAGTTCGCACTTGGCCAGCATTTCCTCTTCCCACGCCAGGAGGCGCTGGTGCTCGGCGGCGGCCTCTTCAACAGTGGTGTAGATGAACATCTCCACCTTGTTGAACTGGTGGACGCGGATAATGCCTCGGGTGTCCTTGCCGTGCGAGCCGGCCTCGCGGCGGTAGCAGGAGCTCTGGCCGGCGTAACGGATGGGGCCCTTGGAGAAGTCCAGGATCTCGTCTGCGTGGTACCCGGCCAGGGCAACCTCGGAGGTGCCCACCAGGTACAGGTCGTCTTCGGCGAGTCGGTAGATCTCGGCGTCGTGCTTCACATCGAAGCCGGTCCCCTGCATGGTCTCGGGACGCACCAGCGTGGGGGTGATCATCGGGACGAACCCTGCCTCGATGGCCTGGTCCATGGCCATCTGCAGCAGGGCCATCTCCAGCCGGGCACCCACACCGCGCAGGAAGTAGAACCGGGCACCAGAGACCTTGGCACCGCGTTCCATATCTATGGCGCCGATCAGCTCGCCGATCTCCAAGTGGTCGCGCGGCTCGAAGTCGGGGAATTCGCGGGGGGTGCCGACGGTCTTGACCACCACGTAGTCGTCCTCGCCGCCCTCGGGCACGCCGTCCTCAATAAGGTTGGGGATGGTGCGCAGGAGTTCTTCCTGCTTGGTCTGCGCGGCATCGGCCTCGGCAGACGCAGCCTTAACCGAGTTGGCGAGCTCCTTGACCTCTGCCAGCAACGCCTGCTTCTCTTCACCCTTGGCCTGCGCCACCTTCTTGCCGAACACGTTCTGCTCGGCGCGGAGGTTTTCAAAGCGGATCAGGGCAGCGCGGCGGGCGGAATCCGCGGAGATGATCGCGTCCACCACTGATTCGTCCGCGCCACGGGCACGCTGGCTGGCACGGTATTTCTCCGGGTTTTCGCTGAGGTCTTTTACGTCGATCACCACACAAGGGTATCCAATACCGCGCACGACGGCGGGCGGCAGGGTGCGTGCCCCCACGCGCCGCCCGCACGGCTACTGTTGAAGCACCATGAGCGACTGGATTCTCTACCTGCTGATTGCGGTGGCGCTTGCCTTCGCCACGTCCAGCTGGTGGGGGGTGCGCCGCCTCAAAGCACTGCATATGCGCAGCACCGTGGCGGGGGAAGTTTACGACTCCGGGCTGGCGCAGCAGCGGGTGGCCGTGGTCCTGAATCCAATCAAGGCGCGGGCCGGGGAAGCGAGGGAAATCATCCAGCGCGCCTGCCTGGCAGCCGGGTGGGAGGAGCCTGTCTTCTTCGAGACGACGGCGGAGGACCCCGGCTTTTCCCAGATGCAGGCCGTCCTGGCCGGCAAGCCGGACGTCGTCCTTGCGGGCGGCGGCGACGGTACCGTCCGGGTGGTGGCCGAGGCCCTGGCGCACACGGACATTGCCATGGGTTTGATTCCACTGGGTACCGGCAACCTGCTGGCGCGGAACGTGGACCTGGATGTGAACGACCTTCACGGCAACGTCCAGACAGCACTCTTCGGCCGCCAGCGCTACATCGACACCGCACGGATGGCCATCGAGAACTCCCGGACCGGCCACTACTCCGAGCACATCTTCCTGGTGATCGCCGGGATAGGCATGGATGCCGAGGTCCTGGCCGACACCAATGACGGGTTGAAGAAGGCGGTCGGCTGGCTCGCGTACACGGAGGCGGGCGTACGCCACCTGCCGGGCCGGCGAAAGAAGGTTTCCATTGCGCTGGACGGAAACCCGGAGCAGGTAAGGAATATCCGCAGTGTGCTTTTCGCCAATTGCGGCCTTGTCCCCGGCGGCATCGACCTGATCCCGCAGGCCATGATCGACGACGGCATGCTCGACGTTGTGGTGATGAGCCCCCGCAGCGCGCTGGGGTGGCTGCTGATGTACGTGAAAATCATGTTCAAGCACAGCGGCAAGCTGCCCATCATGACCGTTTACCGGTCAGGCAGGGTGGTGATCAAGTGCCCCGAACCCATGCCCACACAGCTCGACGGCGACACCTCGGGTGAAGCCACGCAGCTCACCGTCCAGGTTCTGCCGCGGTCACTCCTGGTCCGGGTCAAGCGGGACGTCCATGGCAGCAGTGCCACGGCGGTGCGTTAGCAAAGGTGCGTTGACAAAAGAGCGCTGACAGCGCTGTTACGTGACAAAAGCAAGAGTGCTGCGCGGCTCAGGCGCTGGCCTGCTTCTTTGCATCGGCGGCCGCCTTGGCGGCAGCGTGGGCTTCAGACTGCTCGCGGATCATGGCCTGCTCTTCCTCGAAGCGCAGGCGGTCGGCGCGGTCAGCGTCATCCCCGTCCCAGTCCTGGTTGTCAGCGGTCGGCTTGGGGTTGACGATCATCCCCTGGCCGTCGTTCTCAGTGCTGCTGGTCATGACCCTCTCCCTTCGTCAGGGGCCATACCCCGTGTGGATCAAGCAAGCATACGCATTGTCCGCAGCCCGCGGAAGTAGTTCCCAATCCATTTGCCTACGCTCTGGGCGAAGCTGCGGAACCGGTTTCACCTGCGACGGATTCTGCATCGAGTATGGATTCAACCCATGATTGGGCCGCAGAGAACGCCGCGTCGGAGACATAGGCCGGGACCGGCGTCTGCTGCTTGTCTGCCCGGGCGTACGAGCCAAGGAAACGCGTCCCCGGGCTGATGCGGTGCAGCCCCGCCAGCGCGTCGGCCACCCTCGCCTCGCCTGCGTGGCCGTCGGCATCAATGCTGAAGAAATAGTGTCCCAGGTACTGTCCCGTGGGCCGGGACTCGATCCGGCTGAGGTTGACGCCGCGGCTGGCGAACTGGTCCAGGATCTCCATCAGGGCTCCGGGACGGTCCTCCGGAAGCGGCACCACCACCGTGGTTTTGTCCGCACCGGTCCGCGCCGGCAGGGCCCCTGGCAGGCTCACCAGGATGAAGCGGGTGACCGCACCCGGGTTGTCACCGATATCCTCCGCCAGCACGGACAGTCCAGCATGTTCGCTGGCCACCAGCGGCGCGCAGATGGCCGCGTCGTAGTGGCAGTCGGCCGCCAGCAACCCCACGGCCGCGGCGGCGGTTGAGGAACCGGGAACGTATTCCGCATCGGGTATGTTCTTGTCCATCCACAGCCTGCACTGGGCCCAGGCGTGGCCGTGCGTGGAAACGCGCCGGACATCTTCCAACCGAGCCCCGGGACGGGTTACCAGGACAAAGCTGATGGGAATCAGGACCTCGCGGATGATCCGCAGTTCCTGGCCGGTGGCGATGGCGTCCAGCGTGGCCGTGACACCGCCCTCCACGGAGTTCTCGATGGGGACCATGGCGGCGTCGGCCGCACCTTCACGGACCTTCCCAAGGGCGGAGTTGACGTTCGACGCCGGGATCCTCACCGCCTCAAGGGCATCGGGTACCTGGAGGAGGGCAGCCTCGGTGAAGGTGCCTTCCGGACCCAGGAACGTGTAGGTGCGGGAAGTACCGGCCACTAAAGCACCAACGGCTTGAGTCCGTTGTCCGAAACCAAAGGTTTGCCGGCTTCCAGCCACTGGTCCATCCCGCCCGAGACGTTGATGGCGGAATATCCCTGGCCCGTGAGCCATTGGGCAGCGCGGAAGGAGCGGCCGCCCGTACGGCAGATGACATAGAGGTCCTCGTCCGGATCGAGCTCACCCAGCCGGGCCGGGATCTGGTCCATGGGGATGTGGAGTGCGCCGTCAGCGTGGCCGGCGACCCATTCGTAGTCCTCCCGGACGTCCAGGATCACCGCGTCAGCGGGAATGTCATGCACGGGGACGGTATCGAAGTCACTCATCGGAGTCCTGTCTTGGCGGATCAGAGTCAGGTTTAAGCCTAGCTCTTCCGCCCCCTTCCATCGTGAACAGGTATGCAAAAAGCCCCGGGTTAGGCTGGTGAAGCCCAAGGAGGTTTTCATGTCCCAACAGCCCGCCGCCCTCCCCGCACCCCCGGCTCCGGCCGCCCGCACGGAACGGCCTGCCGGTGCGCAAACGGAGTCCCGGTTCCGTGACTGAACTCCATGAGCTTTCGGCACTGGCCCTGCGGGACCTCCTGCGGAGTGGAGCAGTGTCCGCCGCGGAGGCCGCCGCCCATTTCCTGGCCCGGACCGGCCAGCGGAACGCCCTTCTCGGCGCCTTCATCACCGTGACCGCGGAACAGGCCATGGACCAGGCCAAGGCGGCCGATGCCCTGCATGCCCGCGCCGACGCCGATGACCTGCCTGTGCTGCACGGCATGCCCCTTGCCTTCAAGGACCTGACGGACGTGGCCGGGGTGGTGACCACGCACGGCAGTGCCGCCCTTGACCACAAACCCGCCCCCGCCGACGCTCCGCTGGTGTCCCTCTTCAAGGACGCCGGCGTGGTTTCGCTGGGCAAGACACAGGTACCTGAATTCGGACTGACGGCCTACAGCGAAAACCGCATCGCACCGCCGTCGCGCAATCCCCATGCACCCAGCAGGAGTTCGGGAGGTTCGTCCGGCGGCAGTGCAGCGGCCGTGGCAGCGGGGCTGCTGCCTTTCGCTCCGGGGACCGACGGCGGCGGGTCAGTCCGCATCCCGGCGGCAGCATGCGGCCTGGTGGGCCTGAAGCCGGGCCGGGGGCTGGTGGCAGCCGGGGAAAGTGCCGGCGATCCCGCGCGGCTGGTGGTGCCCGGTCCCCTTGCCCACAGCACGGAGGACGCGGCGCTGATGATGGACGTCATGGTCCCGGGAAACCACTACCTCCGGGCAGTGCAACAAGAGGAGCCGCCGCGGCTGCGGATCGGCGTCACCCTGGACAGCCCGTGGTCCGGCACGTTTCCCTTCACGCCCGAACAGGACGCCCTGGACGCGCTCCGTGCCGGTGAGGCCCTCCTGGAACACGCCGGCCACAGCCTGGGTGATGCATCCGTCCGCTACGACAACCGTTACCCGGATGCCTTCACGACGGCGTGGACCGCCGGGGTGGGCGCAGCCAGGATCAGTCCGACGCGTGAAGCTCTGCTGGCCCCCTTGACGCGGACCTTCCGCCGTCGGGCACAGCAGCGCAGCCCCGCCAAGCTCGCGGAGGCACTGGCATTCCTGCGGCAGTTCCAGCATGACACGGTGGCGCAGTACGGGCAGTGGGACCTGATGCTGATGCCGGCCCTGGCGCAGACGCCGCGGCCGGTGGGATGGTTTACCGGCACGGCGCATGGCGGGGAGCGCTGGCCGTCGGCGCAGTGGCCCGGGGACGCCGACGGCGACTACCGGAAGCAGTGCGAATACGCCCCGTGGTCCTCCATGGTGAATGTGTGCGGCCTGCCGGCCATCACCGTTCCCGTGCACTGGACCGCGGGTAGCGCCGGCAGTGGACTTCCCATGGGAATCCAACTTGTTGGCCCCATGGGCTCCGAAGCCCTCCTCCTGCAGGTGGCCCACCAGCTGGGCTACTAGGGAAACTTCGGGAAGCTTCGCCGGAGGGCAGATGTTGACCTGCTCCTAACACCGGCTTAATCCGCTGGTAACCCTGGCGGCGCACACTTGAAGGAGCACCTTTCAGCACCCTCCATTCGCCCTCCGCCCGATGAGGAGTTGCCCCACCATGAACGTTGAACACCCTGCCCCAGGCACCGAAGCCACCATGACGGCAGACGACGGACGTCCAGACATGAGCAACTCGAACGTCAGGGAAGACCTGGCGATGACCGGCCGGTGCGCGCTGGTCCACCTGCCCACGGGACGGACCTGCCTCCTCCCCCTCCGGCATCAGGGGCCCTGCGAGTTCCACCGCCCGCAGGAGGCACAGGACGTGGTTGACGGCGCCTGACAATCGCGGACATTACTCCTGCCGCAGCGGAGGCCTCTGGTGCATTCGTTGCCCCTGGACTGCGTTGGCATATCGACTCCCCCGCCAATCAGGAGGACGATTAAAGGGCAGTCACCATGAGGAGGTCTGTGATGTGCTACGCATCGAACAAGGACTTCGGGTGGGGCGCCAGGAAAGAAACCAAGCGCCGGCCTGAAGCCGAAACGGAAGCCCCTGCGGAAACTCCGGAGGAGCCGGTCAAGGCACCGGACTTCACGTTCTGGGCCTTCCCCAACTGGCGCAGGATGCCTGCGCCCCGCACCCCCTCCGCCGAACGGAGCAAGGAGAGGGTCTGACCCGGGCGGTGAGACCCGGGCCGGGCTGACCGGACCGGACCGAAAATGGTCCGGCCAGACTGCCGGAAGGAGGGGTTCTCACGTGAGGGCCCCTCCTGGCCGACAGCTCCCCCGCACCCTTTTCCTGCGCAGGTCATTGCGCCGGTCATGACGCAATTCCTAACGCAGGACGCGGTACCGGTCGTTGTGCCGCGTCAACCGGGGCGTCTATGGTTAGACAATAAGCATGCTTAGCATTTTGGGAAAGGGGACGGACATGAGCGCAGGACAGTACACGCCAGGGCCGGAAGGCCGGCAGGAACCGGATGCCACCACGCCGTCGAACGCAGCGCAGCCATCGGGAGACCGGGCCGCAACCTACGGCGGCGCGCCGTCCTACGCACCGGACGCAGGGGGAACAGTCGGAACAACGGGGACACCGGCCACCGGGACAGCGGCGACGGGCCGTGGAGTCCCTGAACGCAAGGTCACCCGCGCCGGAGTCATCTGGGCAGGTGTCGTGGCATCCTTGGTGCTCCTGATCCTGCTGATCGTCTTCATCCTGCAGAACCAGGGCCAGGCCCTGGTCCGGTTCCTTGGTTTTGAGGGGTCCGTCCCGCTGGGGATGGCAATGTTCATCGCTGCCGTATCAGGCGGCGTCTTGGTGGCCGTGGCAGGCGGAGCGCGCATCCTGCAGCTGCGCAGGAACGCCCACCGGACCAGACTCCAGTCCAGGAGGTAGTCCCTTGGCAGCGGGTGCCGCCCGCCGCCGCGGGCGCTTCCCGCCACGGAAAGGCTGACCGCAGTGGGCAAGGTCGTGGTGATGAACCATGTGACGCTCGATGGCGTCATGCAGGGACCGGGGCGCCCGGACGAAGATCCCCGGGGAGGATTCACCGGCGGCGGCTGGGCCGTTCCGCGTGCCGACCAGGCGACAGTCCAGAAGATGGGCGGGCGCATGGGCGCCGGCCACGCCTTCCTCTTTGGACGGCGCACCTACGTGCAGCTCCTGTCGTCATGGAACGCCCAGGGCGGTCCATTCAAGGACGCCCTGAACAACACGCCCAAGTACGTCGCTTCCGGTGACCCCGCCTTGAAGCTTGAGTGGCCAAACTCAACGCTCCTTCGCGGGGACGTTCCGGCGGCTGTGAAGGAGCTCCGGGAAACCTTCCCCGGGAACCTCGTGATCATGGGCAGCGGAGTGCTGATCCGCAGCCTTATGGCGGCAGATCAAATCGACGAGTACCTGCTCATGATCCATCCCCTGGTGCTGGGCAACGGTCACCAGCTTTTCACCGGGGCAACAAAAACGCCGCTGCGGCTCCTCGAAGCCGAACACACCGCCACGGGCGTCATTATGGCCCTCTACGTGCCGGACCAGCCGTAGGAAGCGCCGGAACCGATACTCCGGCGCCTCCCGGGCCTGCCCCCCACGGCCAAGTGGCAACCGTCAGCTGCCGCCGAGGGATGCGAACTTCCGCGCCCGGGCAGCCACGAGTTCCGGCACGGGAACGCCGGCCACCGAGCCCAGCTCAAACTCAATCGCCCGGGCCATCCGGGTGCAGAATTCGCGCGGCTCCAGAGAAGCATCGTCCCGCTCATCCACAATGTGGTCCACCAGGCCGTTCGCGTACAGCGCGGCCACGTTCACTCCCTGCGCCTGGGCCATGGCCGGGGCGAACGCGGTGGTCCGGTGCACGATGGCGCTGGCACCTTCCGGAGGAAGCGGTGAAAGCCAGCTGTGCTGGGCCGCGATGGTCCTGTCCGCGGGCAGCAGTGCCAGCGCACCTCCCCCGGCGCCCTGGCCAAGCAGCACGGACACCGACGGCGATTCCAGACCGATCAGTTCGTGCAGCGAGCGCGCAATTTCGCCGGCAAGTCCGCCCTCCTCCGCCTCCTGCGACAAAGCAGCGCCGGCGGTGTCGATCACGGTGAGCAGCGGCAGCCGCAGTTCCTCCGCCAGCTTCATGCCGCGGCGCGCCTCCCGCAAGGAACCCGGTCCCATCCCGGCGGCGTCCTTCCGAAGCGGGCGGGCGTGGCCCAGGACGATGCAGGACTGGGTGCCAAAACGCGCCAGTGCCAGCAGCAACCCGGGGTCCTTCTCCCCCTGTCCGGTTCCGTTCAGGGGGAGAGCGTCGGTGGCGCCGACCCTCAGCAGCTGGCGCAGGTCCGGCCGCCGGGGACGCCGGGAGATCCCGATGGACGTCCAGGCGTCAACTGTTGAAGGCCGGACGTTGAGGGTCTCGGGAGGGGCAGGGCGCGCAGCCACCGGGCCCCCGGGAGAGAGGATGTCCAGTGCCCGGCCCACCAGGTCTGCAAGATCGCCGGGTTCCACCACGCCGTCGATCAGTCCCTTGTGGAAGAGGTTCTCCGCCACCTGCACGTTCTCCGGGAACGCCTCGCCGTACAGCGCCTCGTACACCCGGGGACCCAGGAAGCCCAGCAGGGACCCAGGTTCCGCCACATTGATGTGGCCCAAGGAACCCCACGATGCCATGACGCCACCGGTGGTGGGGTGCCGCAGGTAGACCAGGTACGGCAGCCCGGCCTGGCGGTGCGCCCGGACGGCGCCGGTGATCTTCACCATGGACAAAAACGCGAGCGTCCCTTCCTGCATCCGGGTTCCCCCGGACGCAGGCCCGGCCAGCAGCGGCAGCCCCTCCGCGGTGGCGCGTTCAACGGCGGCAACGATCCGTTGCGCCGCCGCATGGCCGATGGAGCCGGCCAGGAAGGAGAATTCGCTGACGATCAGCGCAACGCGGCGGCCGCGGATGAGGCCGGCGCCGGTGACCACCGACTCATCGGCGCCGCTGCGTTCGCGCGCTTTTACCAGGTCGCGGGCGTACTCGTCAGAGACGTCCGGCTGTTCCGGTTCGGTGTCCCAGGAGACGAACGAGCCCTGGTCCACCACGGCGTCCAGCAGTTCGGTTGCGTTCAGGTGCCACACCTTTTCCCTCGTCGGCATGCTATTTGGCCCCCGCCGTTGCAGAAGCCAGGCCCAGCCACTCGCGGATTGCCGGCCCGTCCTCGTCCAGCAGCGGCGGTGCATCGTGCTGGGTGGGGGTGGTTTCGGCCGCATCCCCGGGAGCGAAGAACCGCAGCGGCGGGCCGGGCAGGCTCACTTTTCCGAGCAGCGGGTGGTCCACATCCACCACCAGCCCTTGGGATGCCACCTGCTCCCAGGCGTACACCTCGTCCAGCGAGCGGACCTTCCCTGCCGGGATCCCGGCGTCGTTCAGTTTCGCCAGCAGTTCCGCCGCACCGTAGCCGGCAAAGGCGCGTTCGACGGCGGCAATCACCCCCGCACGGTTCCGCACCCTTTCGACATTGCTGGCAAAGCCGGGGGCACCCGGCTCCAGGCCAAAGGCCGCAGCAAAGGACGCCCACAGCTTCTCGCTGCCGACGCTGATCTGTACGCTGCCGTCCTTGCAGTTGAACAGGCCGTAGGGGGCGATGGACGGGTGGTGGTTGCCCTGGGCCTGGGGAACTTCGCCTGCAACGGTGGTCCTGGTGCCCTGGAAGGCATGGACGCCGATCAGCGATGCCAGCAGCGACGTGCGTACCACCTTGCCCTGGCCGGTCCGGGTCCGCTCCACCAGCGCCGCGAGCACGCCGAAGGCGCCGTTCATCCCGGAAAGCAGGTCGGCAATTGGAACGCCGACGCGCTGGGGGTCGTCCGGCCCTGACCCGGTGAGGGACATGAGTCCGGCCTCGCCCTGCAGGATCTGGTCGTAGCCGCTGCGCTGGGACTCGGGCCCGTCGTGGCCAAACCCGGTGATGGACAGGATCACCAGCCGCGGGTTGATCTCATGCATCGCCGCGGTGGAGAAGCCCAGCCGGTCCATGACCCCGGGCCGGAAGTTTTCGATCACCACGTCCGCCCGCTCCAGCAGGCCGCGGAGCACCGTCTGCCCGTCGCCGCTCTTCAGGTCCAGGCTGATGGACTCCTTGTTGCGGTTGCAGGACATGAAGTAGGTGGACTGGAGGTCGTCTTCGGGGCCGACGAAGGGCGGCCCCCAGCCGCGGGTGTCGTCACCGGTTCCGGGGTTCTCCACCTTGATGACGCGGGCGCCGAGGTCCGCCAGCATCATGCCTGCGTGGGGCCCGGCCAGTGCGCGGCTGAGGTCGACGACGGTGTGCCCGGCCAGGGGGCCTTGGCGGTTCTCGGTGCTCATGGTTTGGGTTTCCTTTCTGGAACGGGTGGCGGACGGCCGCCGGTGTGGGGCAGCGGCGGCTAGAGCCAGCCGGGCACCACCAGCGCCAGCCATGCCAGGACGGGGCCGGCCACGATCACGATGCCGCTGTAGCCGAGGATCCGCTTGTAGAACTGGTCCTTGTCCACGCCTTCCGGGGCATTGGCCAGAACCAGCGCGCCGTTGGTGGAGAACGGTGAGACGTCCACGATGGTGGCGGACACTGCGAGGGCGCAGATGACGCCGACGGCGCCGATCTCGCCGGTGGAGAGGAACGGAACCGCGAGCGGGATGAGCGCTGCAAGGATGGCGGTGGAGGAGGCAAAGGCGGATACCACGGCACCGATGAAGCAGATGATGAGGGCGGCCAGGAGCGGCATTCCCATTCCGGCAACGCCGCTGGAAACGAACTTGATGGTTCCAGCTTCCTCCAGCACTCCGACGAACGTCAGCATGCCGCAGATCAGCAGCACGGTGGACCAGCTGATCTTGTTGATGGCCCCCTTCTGGGCTGCGGGTGACACCAGGGCCAGCACAATGGCGATGGTGATGGAGACGAAGCCGACGTCCATCTTGAAGCCAAGGGCCACGACGGCCAGCACGATCAGGCCTGCAATGGTGACCAGCTGCGGAATCCGCTCTTTGCGCTCCTTGGTGGCCGCGACGCCGTCGCCTGCGGGGTCCCGGGGACCGTACATGCCGGAGCCGAAGCCCTTGAAGGGGACGTCGGCGCCGGCTTTGGCGCCGACGCTGACGGCCATCCGTGCCTCAGCTGCCTGCTCCACGAACTGTCCCACCTTGGAGGACATGAGGTTCCTGCCGCCGAGGACCACGAAGAGCACCAGGGCGATGACCAGGTTGAAGATGAAGCTGGACAGGAACAGCGCGGTGGGGCTGAAGGCAAGGTCCGTCTTGGCCAGGATGCCGTTGACGGTGACACCGTAGACGGCGATGGGCGAGAAGCCGCCCGCCTGCGCGCCGTGGATCACCATCATGCCCATGAGCAGCGGGCTGATCTTGTACTTGCCGGCGAAGCTCAGGGCGATGGGGGCAATGATGGCGACGGCGGCGGGAGACAGGGCGCCCACGGCGGTGATGACGGCGGTGATGGCGAACATGACCCACGGGATGAGGGCAACGCGGCTGCCCACCAGGCGGACTGCGCCGCGGACCAGCAGGTCGATGGTTCCGTTGTTCTGCGCTATGGCGAACAGGTAGGTGACGCCGACGATGGTGAGGAAGAGGCCGCCGGGAAAGTTGGCCAGGATCTCGTTGGTGGACATGCCCAGCACCAGGGCGCCGAGCAGGAACGCGCCGACGAAGGCGAGCGCGCCCATGTTGAGGGGCAGGACGGTGGCGAGCAGAAACATCGCCGCGAGGATGATGATCGATAAGACAGGAGCGGACATCGTTGGTCCTCCGTTGGGGGAAAGAAAGAATGTGACGTGAGTTACTGGCTCACTGGACTAGCCTCTTAGACAGTGAGTCTATCTGTCAATAGACGAAGGAGGTATTCTGGTCCCTACGACCCCGAGGGAGGGCTTTGTGGAGAAGACAGCACGGCTGGGCCTGGAACGCGTCACGCGGCCCCGGCTGTACGAGCAGCTGGTGGAGCAGATCCTCGCCTACATCGAGTCCGCCCAGCTCCGGCCGGGCGATCTCCTGCCGGCGGAGCGCGACCTTGCCGAACGGCTTGGGGTTTCCCGCGCCACGCTGGCGCAGGCGCTGGTGGCCCTGGAAGTGCTTGGCGTCATCGACGTGCAGCACGGCACCGGCGCAGTCCTGGCCCGGCGGCCCAGCGTAGCCTCGGTCATCAAGGGCCTGCGCGAGCACCAAAGCCGGCTTCCCGAAATCGTGGAGGCGCGCAGCACCCTGGAAGTGAAGCTTGCCGCCCTCGCCGCCGAACGCCGGACCGACCAGGACCTTGCCGCCATCGACGATGCCCTGGACGTCATGGCCAGGGAAATCAACGACGGCGACCGCGGCACCCACGGCGACGAACTGTTCCACCAGGCCATCACCGCGGCAGCACACTCGTCCGTCCTGGCACAGCTGATGGCCTTCATCGCCGAGATGATCCTGGAAACGCGGATGGAGTCGCTGGGGCAGCCCGGCCGGCCCGAACAGTCCCTGGCGTCGCATCGGAAAATCGCCGATGCCGTCCGGGCCCAGGACGCGGCGGCGGCCGCGGACGCCATGCTGGCGCACATCGAGCTTGTCTCGGACGTGGAACTGCTCCGCTAGCCAGGCCGCGCGACACGCGGAGGCGTCTGGTTTCCCGGACAGCAGGACCCGGTTGCGGGTGTTGGCCGGCCGCCAAACCCGGTGTGATGGACCCTACGTTTCCATCACTGAGGAGTTAGGCCATGGCCGGAGGCAGTACCGCCGTTGAGGCACGATCGATCGACATGATCCCACCGGGCGAGCGGCACGGACACCCGCGCGGCCAGTTCACCCTGTGGTTTGGTGCCAATGCCCAGATCACCGCCATCGTGGACGGCGCCCTGGCCGTGGTGTTCGGCGCGGACGCCTTCTGGGCAATAGTGGGCCTGCTGGTGGGAAATGTGCTGGGCGGCGCGGTCATGGCCCTCCACTCAGCCCAGGGTCCCAAGCTGGGCTTGCCGCAGATGATCTCCAGCCGCGCCCAGTTCGGCGTCTACGGGGCCGTGATTCCGCTGGTGCTGGTCATCCTCATGTACGTCGGGTTCGCCTCAACAGGCACCGTCCTCTCGGGGCAGGCGATAAACCTCATGCTGGGAGTGGACGCGCCCGCCGTCGGAATCCTGGTCTTCGGTGCCGCAACGGCCCTGCTGGCCATCCTGGGGTACAAGTACATCCACGCGCTGGGCCGCATCGCCACCGTACTGGGCCTGGCAGGCTTCCTGTACCTGACCCTGGCGGTTGCCACCAAGTTCGACATCACCCAGGTGATGATGGTCAAGGGCTTTGAATGGCCCACGTTCCTCACCGCCGTTGCCCTGGGTGCCGGCTGGCAGCTCACCTTCGGCCCATACGTTGCCGACTACTCCCGCTACCTTCCCGCGGACACCTCGGAACGGAAGACCTTTTGGTACACCTTCGCCGGCTCGGTGGGCGGGGCGCAGTGGGCCATGACCCTGGGCGCCCTGGCCGGCGGACTCTCCGCCGCCAAGCTGGGCGGGGACTTCCTGAAGAACCAGGTGGGCTACATGGGCGATCTCGCCGGCGGCGGGCTGATCGCCATCTTCATCTACCTGATGATCGTCACCGGCAAGCTGACGGTTAACTGCCTGAATGCCTACGGCGCCTTCATGTGCGGCGTGACCATCAGCACCGCCGTCAACCGGAGGGATACCGTCTCCAAAGTCGTGCGAATTGCCTTCATCGTGGCGGTAATCGGCGCCAGCGTGCTCATCGCACTGTTCGCCAGCAAGGATTTCCTGAACCTGTTCAAGAACTTCGTCCTCCTGCTGCTCATGGTCTTCACGCCCTGGTCCGTGATCAACCTGGTGGACTACTACAAGGTCTCCCGGGACCGGCTGGACATCCCCGCCCTCTACAACCCGGACGGCCGCTACGGCCGCTGGAACGTGGCCGCCCTGGTTTCCTATGGAATCGGCGTCGTCATCCAGGTCCCGTTCCTGGCGCAGGCGCTGTACACGGGCCCCGTCACCAAGCTGCTGGGCGGCGCGGACATTTCCTGGCTGGTGGGAATCGTTGCCACCCTGGCCGTCTACTACCCCTGGGCCAAGGCCACCAACCGCGCGCCGGCGGAGACCATTTACCCCGGGTATCCGGTAGAGGTGCCCGCCACCGCAGCAGTCAAGGGGTAAGGCACGACGGCGGCAGAAGGCACGACGGCGGCACGGGCGCAGGTGCCCGGCCGCCGTCGCCGTGCTTTCCCAGCCGGCCAGGGCTAGAAGGTGCCCGTATTGGAACCGGGGGTGCCGGCGATCGCCAGGCCGATGATGAGCAGCAGCCAAAGGGCGCCGTAGCCCAGGAGGCACAGGTAGCCCAGCACCAGGCCGGTGATGGACATCCCCCTGCCGGAGGGTTCGCGCCGGAGGGCCAGGTGGCCGGTGATGATGGCGGCAAACTGCGGAAGCAACAGCCAACCCGTGATGACCGAGGCGATGCCGCAGACCATGCTTGCGATGCTCAGGGTCTTCGCTTCCACCGGCCGGCCATAGTAGGACGGTTGGCCGAAATACTGCGGCTGGCCGTACTGGCCCTGGTTGTAGGAGCCCGGGTTGTACTGGGGCTGGCCGTACTGTCCCTGCCCGTACTGTCCCCGTCCGTACTCGGCCGGCGGCCGGTAGCTGGGCCACGGCGAACCGTCACGCTGGTAGTCAGGCCCCTGGGATGGCTGGTTACTCATGGTTTCTCCCCTGCGGATCTCGGCTCCAGCCTACTTCAGTGCAGGACCAGGCGGATGGCCAGGGCCAGCATCAGCACACCGATGGCAGCATCAATCCAGCGCCACGTTCGCGGGCTGCCGAGCACTCCAGCCAGCGCGCGTGCCCCATACCCCAGGGCGGAGAACCACAGCACGCTTCCGGTGACTGCGCCTGCGGCAAAGACCCAGCGCAGATCGGCTCCCTGCTGGTTGGCGAGGCTGCCCAGCAGCACCACGGTGTCCAGGTAGACGTGCGGGTTCAGGAAGGTCAGGGCGGCCGTGGTGGCGATCACCGAGTTCTTCGACTTGGGCGCCTGCTCCGCCAGGGTGGAGGGTTTAACCGCCGCCATGAAGGACCGCGCGGCGAACCACAGCAGGTACGCGGCGCCGGCCCAGCGCAGGACTTCCAGCGCCTCGGGGAACCGGGTGACCAACGCCCCGATGCCGGCCGTGCCAGCGACGATGAGCAAGGCGTCGCCGGCCATGCAGACGGCCACTACCGCCCCGATGTGCTCGCGCCGGATGCCCTGGCGCAGCACGAAGGCGTTCTGGGCGCCGATCGCCACGATCAGCGCGATCCCGGTGAGCATTCCCGTTATTCCAGCAGTCCACATACCTACTGACGGTAGGATCCGCATAACATATAGGCAAATTAATGATTCTTGGTATTCATTAGGATGTCTTCATGAATCTTGAGCACCTGAAGGCCCTGGTGGCTGTCATCGACGAAGGAACGTTCGAGGCAGCGGCCGATCTGCTCCGGATCACGCCATCCGCCGTGAGCCAGCGGATCAAGGCACTGGAAGCGTCGGTAGGCCAGGTCCTGGTCCGCCGAAGGCTGCCCTGCACGGCCACCGACGCCGGCGCGCTGCTGCTGCGGATGGCCCGCCAGGTGCAGGTGCTGGAAGCGGAGACGGCGGCGGCACTGGGCGCAGGGTCGCCGGCCCGGGCCCAGCTGCCGGTGGCCGTCAACGCGGACTCACTGGCCACGTGGTTCGTCCCCGTCCTGCATCAGGCCGCCGCGTGGGAGGACTCAGCCCTCGATCTCCACGTTGAGGACCAGGGCTACAGCAGCCAGCTGCTCCGCGAAGGCGAGGTCATGGGAGCGGTGACGTCGGACCCTGTCCCGGTGAGCGGGTGCAGGGTGGAACTGCTGGGCTCCATGCGGTACGTTCCGGTGGCCACCCCCGGGCTGCGCCGGCGGTTCTCCGTGTCCGGCGGCGTGGATTGGGCGGCAATACCGGTCCTGAAATTCAACACGAAAGACAACCTGCAGGAGCAGCTGCTTACGGCCAGGAGCCTGCGGCAGCTTCCCCCAACGCACACCGTCCCTTCGTCCCAGGGATTCCTCGCGGCAGTCAAAGCCGGTTTGGGCTGGGGGATGATTCCGGAGCTCCAGCTCACGGACGAGCTGGAGTCCGGCGCCCTGGTGCGGCTCGAGGACGGCCCCCACCAGGACGTGGCCCTGTACTGGCAGGCCTGGACCCTGGACTCGGAACGGCTCAACCGGATGACCGGAGCAGTCCGCGCGGCCGCCAAAGACCGGCTGCTGCCAGGAGATGCGCCGGAGGCTAGCGGCCCAAGTAGGGCAGGATATAGACGGCAAAAATGACGAAGGCCGCCAGCAGGGCAAGCTTCCCTCCACTGGTGCCGCCATGCTGCTGCGCTTTGCCGTTCCTGCCGCGGCGCGCCGATCCCGCCGACGCCCCGGTCCGCGTTCCGGCCGGCGCTCCCGCCCTGTGCCCTGTGGGTTGTCCTGCCTTCGTTCCGCGCGGGGGGAGGGCCCGCCCCGCGGGGTGCCGGGATGCACTTTGGCTGCGGCGCGTTTCGTCCGGGGAGCCGGGCTTCCCGCGGGGAGTTGCTGCGGGGCCGGCCGGGGGCAATGCTCCCGCCGGGCGCACCACGGTTCCCGGCCGTACGCTGCGAAAAGCGGTGATGCCTGGTTCCTGTTCATGGGTGAGCTGCTGGCCCAGGTGCGCGTACAGGCCCACCACTGTTTGCTGGTCGAGCACGGCCGGCAGCGCTTCGATGGCTCCCACCACCCGCTGGGAACCGGCCACGGCAACGTCGGATTCAGTCACCCCGAAAAGGTCGGGCTGCGCGGACATGCAGATGAGTGGACGCACCAGGCGGCGGTGCGGCGGAGTCAGCACCGAGGCCACGGCAGCACACTGGGCCAGGGCCCCTTCCACTGCCTGGGTCCGCGCAAAGCGGCCCTGCCACAGCACCCCGGAAGCCACCCGCACCTCACCGGTCCAGTTCTTCGAGTCGATCACCACCACGCCGCCGGGGCCCACCAGGACGTGGTCAAGGTTCGCTTTGGGCCGGCCGGGCCAGTGGACATCGTGGAGGACGTACCAGCCGCGCGGGACCAGTTCGCTGAGCTTGTCGGCCACCACCCGCTCCCCTGCGGCGCCGGCGTCCCACGCCTTCGTGGAACGTTCGGCCTGGTCGAGTTGGCGCTTCAGCCTCGCAACGCGCTCGGCAGCCAGCCTGGACTGCTCCGCTGCCCCGTCTCCTGCCCCCATTGGACGTCCCCGTTTCCTAGCCGGACAGGACTCCGGCGGCGGCCCGCCGTCGTCCGTTCCTTTCCCTTGTTTCCTGGAATTTTTTGAAAGGTAGCAGGGCGTCAAAGGGCCGGTATATAGGTACTTTCCGGGCCGGGTACTCAGGTGGACTACTTGGTTTGACGAGCACATTGCGCGTCACAGGGTCCGGATTATGGGCGGGTCGTTTGGACTCCTGCCAGGTTCTGGCATGCTGGAGCCATGGCTAGCCGCGCGGGTACAGTTGCCCAACCCCAGGACCTTGTTGACATCACTGCGCTTCTTGACGCGTACTACGACGTTGCGCCGGACCTGGGTGATCCCGGCCAGCGCGTCGTCTTTGGCACCTCCGGGCACCGGGGCTCCAGCCTCAAGGCCTCGTTCAACGAACAGCACATCGCTGCCATCACGCAGGCAATCGTGGAATACCGGGCTGCGCAGGGCGTCACCGGCCCGCTGTTCCTGGCCAAGGACACCCACGCACTGAGCGAGCCCGCGCAGAACTCCGCGCTGGAGGTGCTCGCCGCGAACGGCGTCCAGGTCCTCGTCGACGCCAGGCACGGGTACACCCCCACCCCGGCGCTGAGCCACGCCATCCTGACGTACAACCGGAAAGCCGCGCCGGGCGCCCCGCAGGCCGACGGCATCGTGGTGACCCCCAGCCACAACCCGCCCGGCGACGGCGGCTTCAAGTACAACCCCCCGCACGGCGGCCCGGCGGACTCGGATGCCACCGGCTGGATCGCCAACCGCGCCAACGAGCTGCTGGAGAACGGGCTGCGCGGCGTGAAGCGGATCCCGCTGGCGGACGCCCAGGCCGCAGACACCACCGGCAAGTTCGACTTCCTGAGCAGCTACGTGGACGATCTTCCGTCCGTACTGAACCTGGACGCCATCCGCAATGCCGGGGTCCGGATCGGTGCCGATCCCATGGGCGGCGCGTCCGTGGACTACTGGGGCGAGATCGGCGAGCGCCACCACCTGGACCTGACCGTGGTGAACCCCACGGTGGACCCGCAGTGGGCCTTCATGACCCTGGACTGGGACGAGAAGATCCGCATGGACTGCTCTTCGCCGTCGGCCATGGCGTCGCTGATCCAGCGGATGTCCGACGCCGCCGCCTCCGGCCAGCCCGCATTCGACGTGGCCACGGGCAACGACGCCGACGCCGACCGCCATGGCATCGTCACCCCGGACGGCGGGCTGATGAACCCCAACCACTACCTGGCCGTCGCCATCGACTACCTCTACCGCAACCGCAGCGGCTGGAACCCCGCCTCGGTGATCGGCAAGACGCTGGTGTCCTCCTCCATCATCGACCGCGTGGCCGAGAGCCTGGGCCGCAAGCTCGTTGAGGTGCCCGTTGGCTTCAAGTGGTTCGTTCCCGGCCTGCTCTCGGGTGAAGGGGCGTTCGGTGGCGAGGAATCCGCCGGTGCCTCCTTCAACAAGCTGGACGGCAGCGTCTGGACCACGGACAAGGACGGCATCCTGCTGGCACTGCTGGCCTCGGAGATCACCGCGGTCACCGGCAGCTCCCCGTCCCAGCTGTACAAGGGGCTGACGGACCAGTTCGGCGCCCCCGTCTACGCCCGGATCGACGCCGCCGCCACCCGCGAGCAGAAGGCTGCACTCGGCAAGCTGTCGCCGTCGGACGTTACCGCCACGGAACTGGCGGGCGAGACGATCACCGCCAAGCTCACCGAGGCGCCAGGGAACGGCGCGCCCATCGGCGGCCTGAAGGTGGTCACCGAAAACGCCTGGTTCGCGGCCCGCCCGTCCGGCACGGAGGACGTGTACAAGATCTACGCCGAGTCCTTCAAGGGCGAGGAACACCTGAAGCAGGTGCAGGCGGAGGCCAAGGCGCTGGTGGACAGCGTCATCGCCTAGTACTGCGAAGGTTCCTGGCTCCACAACCGGAGGATGCGCCTGATGGCGTGGTCGCCGCCGGGCGCCATGTCCACCAAAGCCACGCTGTCAAGCACGACGGCGTCGCCCCGGTGGAGGCGCTTGGCGTCCGGGCCTGGGGTGGCCTGGTGGGAGACGTGCGGCCGGTAGCCGGACAACGTGTGGCGCGGCGTGAGGATCCTGCCGCCCGCGTCCACCACCACCTGCACCAGCCGCTCATGCAGTTCCTGCAGGGCGGGGTGCGGCTCCACCAGGTTGACGGGGACGGACCCGTTGCGGCCAAAGGCGGCGTCCTCCCCCACGGTCAGCTCCGCGCCAAGCGCTGCGTTGGCCGGCCCATCTGCAAGCGCGGCGATGCTTTGGGCGACGTCGGCACCGTCCGTGGCGGCGGCGTCGAACCTCACCAGGGTGACGTGCAGCGGCCACTCCGTCCGCAGAAAAACTTGGCCGTCCGCCACCGGTTCCACGAAGGCCACAAAAATGAGGTTCCGCATCGGCATACGCCCAGTCTCCCACCGGCCCACCTCCACGCCTCTGAACGCCCCATCACATCCCGCCCAAAAAACCCAAACGCCCCATCACCAGGTGATGGGGCGTTTGGAGAAAAGACGCAGGAAGTGATGGGGCGTCAGACGGTGCGGACAGCCTCGTCGTAGGAGAATTTGGGCTTTGCCTCGCCCCAGGCGTCCTCGCCCGGCTGGCCGATGTTGACCACCAGGAAGCTCTTCTGGTCGCCGGCCGGGAAGAAGGCGGCGTCGATGGCGTTGAAGTCAGCGCCGGTCATGGGGCCGGCGGCGAAACCGAGCGAACGGACGGCCAGGATGAAGTAGCCGGCCTGCAGGTGGGCATTGTTGTTGCCCGTGGCTGCGGCGAGCTGCGGGTCGGCGTCGTACATGGCCTTGGGGGCGTTGTAGCCGGGGAGGAAGTCGTCCCACTTGCCGGCCCAGTCGGTGTCGTAGCTGAGGATGGCCACCAGCGGGGCGGAAGCCGTCTTGGCCTGGTTGCCGCGGGACAGGGCATCCACCAGGGTGGCGCGGGCCTCAGCCGAGCGGACATAGGTGACGCGCAACGGCTGGGAGTTGAACGCGGTGGGGCCGAACTTGGTGAGCTCGTAGATGGCCTGGGCCTGCTCCTCGGTCACCTCGCCGGTGAAGGAGTTGGCGGTGCGGGCCTGGGCAAAGATGGCGTCCACGGCTGCCGAATCGATAACCGCTTCTTCGTGGGCAATGGTCATTGGCTTACCTTTCGCTGCGCCGCCCGCCTGCCGGGGTGGCCTCTGATGCTTTCCATAGTTGCAACTTCAACTGCTTTCCTCCTCTTCCCGTGACGCCGGGTGACCTTGGCCACAGCGGGCCCGCACAAACACTTGGCGGTATTCTGGAGCGAGTTGATCTTCGCCCCCTCGCGGCACCCCCTGAAAGGCATTCCTTCCCATGAGCATGCTCGGAATCAAATGGAAGCTGCACGGCACCGGCAAAACCATCAAGCCCGGCCAGGTGGTGGCCCCGGATGAGCGGCTGGCGTGGCCCCTGACCATCGGCGTGGGCATGCAGCACGTGGTGGCCATGTTCGGCGCCACCTTCCTGGTTCCCATCATCACCGGGATGCCGCCCGCCACCACGCTGTTCTTTTCGGGGATCGGCACGCTGCTGTTCCTGGTGGTCACCAAGGGCCGGGTGCCCAGCTACCTGGGTTCAAGCTTTGCCTTCATTGCACCCATCACCGCCTCGCAGGCGCAGTTCGGCATCCCCGGCGCCCTGGGCGGCGTGGTGCTTGCCGGCGCCACCCTGGCCCTGGTGGGGGCCGTGGTGCAGAAGTTCGGCGCCGGCTGGATCAACCGGTTGATGCCGCCCATCGTCACGGGTGCCATCGTGGCACTGATCGGCCTGAACCTTGCCCCCGCCGCCAAGCAGAACTTCGACGCCGCCCCGATTACGGCCCTCATCACACTGGTCACCATCATCCTGGTCAGCGTCCTGTTCCGCGGAATCCTGGGCCGGCTCAGCATCCTGGTTGGCGTTGTGGTGGGCTACCTGGTGGCCATGCTCCGCGGCGAGGTGAAGTACGACAAGATGGACGCCGCAGCCTGGGTTGGGCTGCCGCATTTCCAGACCCCCGAGTTCCACATCGGCGTCCTGGGCCTGTTCGTCCCGGTGGTCCTGGTGCTGGTGGCAGAGAACATCGGCCACGTGAAGTCCGTTGCCGCCATGACAGGACAGAACCTCGACGGCGTCTCCGGACGCGCGCTGATGGCAGACGGTGCTGCCACCGTGCTGGCCGGCCTGGGCGGCGGATCAGGCACCACCACGTACGCGGAGAACATCGGCGTCATGGCGGCCACCAAGGTGTATTCGACGGCGGCCTACTGGGTGGCGGGCATGTTCGCCATCCTGCTCAGCTTCTCGCCGAAGTTCGGCGAACTGATCGCCACCGTCCCGGCAGGCGTGCTGGGCGGGGCCGCCACGATGCTGTACGGCATGATCGGCATCCTGGGCGTGAAGATCTGGGTCCAGAACAAGGTGAACTTCTCCAACCCGGTCAACCTGACCACTGCCGCAGTGGCCCTGATCATCGGCATCGCGGACTACACCTGGACCATTGGCGACCTGAAGTTCACCGGCATCGCCCTGGGTTCAGCTGCCGCCCTGGTGATCTACCACGGCATGAAAGCCGTCGCGAAGGCGCGCGGAACGGTGGCCGAACCCGAAACCGAGCAGGGCGTACTGCCTCCGGCAGCGAAGGCCGCGATGAAGGCCGCGGCCAAGCGCTCCCCCAGGAAGCGCTAAGCCACCCTGCCGGTTTCCACCCCGGGGTCCACTCCAGGCTGTCCGTCATAACCCGGTCCGGAGGTCCTGGCCGCGGGATGTCCGGGCGGGAAGGGACCGGGACGGCCAAGGCCGAACACCGGGACCGGCTGCGGCCGCTTGGCCGCCAACCCGCTGACCTGGTGGGGCCGCATCCGCTTCAGCACCCACGGCACAAAGTACTGCTTGGCCCAGACCAGGTCTTCGGCCCGGGCCTGCGTCCAGCCGTGCGCGGGAAGCGGCCGCGGCTGCAGCGGCCTGAGCGTATGCGGTACGCCCAGGGCGTTGAGGGTGGCCACCGCTACGGAATGGTGGCCCAGCGGGGACAGGTGCAGCCGGTCCGGGTCCCACATCAGCGCATGCTGCAGCTCCGGCAGGCACCAAAGGTCAACCATGATGGCGTGGTGCCGGGCCCCGATCCTGTGGAGATGTTCGTTGTAGACCGCCACGCGGCCGCGGATCTTGCCGAAGACCGGCGTGTTCCCCCAATCGGGACCTGCATACAGCAGGATGGTGGCGCCCGTGTCAGCCAGGATGCCCACGGCCTCGTCGATCTTTTCCGCCAGCTTGTCCGGGTCGCCGTGGCGGAACACGATGTCGTTGCCACCGCCGGACATGGCAATCAGGTCGGGCTTCAACGCCAGGGCCGGTGCCAGCTGCCCGTCGAGGATTTGCCGCAGCAGCATGCCGCGGATGGCCAGGTTGGCATAGGCGAAGTCCGGCTGGCTGTCCGCCAGTTCCTCCGCCACGCGGTCAGCCCAGCCCCGGAGGCCGCCCAGGCTGTGCGGCTCGGGATCGCCGATCCCTTCGGTGTAAGAGTCCCCCAGGGCGACGAACCGGTGCCAGGGGTGCCTGCCCGGTCCTTCCGCGATGGAGCGCAGTTCCTGTTTCCCGATAGTCATGCTGTCCTCCCTTCCGCAGCAGGCGGGGGTTCCGTCCCCGCCGCAGCGTCCTTGCGGGCCGACCTTCCGGTTGGAAAGTCCCGCCCCGCCGGCGACGGCCGCGGGAGCTCCGCCACGCCGTCGTACGTTTCCTGCCGCAGCCCCGACGGCTGCCCAACCCCGAGGTCCATCCCTGCGGGGGCCACAACGTTCAATGCCACGTCCCGGAGATCCAGCTCGTGGTGCAGCGCCTGCGTCTGCAGGAACCGCAGCGCACCCTCCCGGGTGAGTCCGTATTCGTTCATCAGGCTGCGCACGGCGAGGTCCACCAGGACCAGGGAGCTTTGGACGACGGCGAGACCCGCCGTCGTTTCCGCGCGTTCGGCCACCCGGACCACAACATGCATGGCCCGCGCCACCTCACGGGCATAGCTTTGGCTGCGCACCAGGTCATCGCTGGTGAAGGCGTGCGGGAAAGGCGCGTAAAGATTGATTGCGGCACTGGTCCCGCCTTCGGTGAGGATGGGGACGGAGAGCAGGGACTGCACCCCATGGGCCGCGGCAGCGCTGGAATACCCCGGCCAGCGGCGGTCCCGGCTCAGGTCCGACACCAGGACGAATTCTGCGGTGCGCATGGCTTCCATGACCGGTCCGTCAGCGAACGAGCATTGCTCCCGGTCCGCTTCGCGTGCCTGCTCCGTACTGGCTGCGATGGTCCGCGCCGTGCCCAGGCGGAAGAGGGTGGCCGCCCAGCTGATGCTGCGGCGCTCACCTTTGATACCCGCCATGAAGTCGCGGGTAACATCCCGGAGGTAGTCTTCAACGTCCTTGCTGTCGAAAACCGGCTCCGAGGTAACTGGAAGCGGTCCCCAGCCAACCTGCCCCGTGGGTTCAGCGGCCATGCTCCAGCCCTGCTATCAGCGCACCGGGCCCACTGCAAAACCTTGCTCTAAGAATACGACCGCTGGCCGCCATAGTGGGCAAAGTTGGCGAAACAAGGGGGAAAGGGGGATTCGCAGAATGGGGCAGGCGTGGGTA
Source organism: Pseudarthrobacter sp. Pseusp20 (assembly GCF_059492155.1). NCBI lineage: Bacteria > Bacillati > Actinomycetota > Actinomycetes > Micrococcales > Micrococcaceae > Pseudarthrobacter > Pseudarthrobacter sp. Pseusp20. The sequence continues at coordinate 395,903 of NZ_CP168521.1, read as the reverse complement.
GGCTTCAGGCGCACCCCAGCATCGGTCTGCCGGAGAGGAGCCGCTTTGGACACCCGGAAACTGAAGTACTTCCTGGCGGTGGTAGACCACGGTGGATTCAACCGCGCGGCAGAGCACCTGCTGATCGCCCAGCCGTCCCTGTCGCAGACCATCGCCGGACTGGAGAAGGAGCTGGGCGTGCCCCTGTTCCACAGGATCGGCCGCCGGGCTGTCCTCAGCGACGCCGGCAGGGAGTTGGTGGGTCCAGCGCGTCTGGTAATGCGGGACCTGGCCGCGGCACAGTCCGCGGTGCAGGCTCTTCGCGGCATCCGAAGCGGGCAGCTGGACATCATCACCATGCCCTCACCGGGAATTGAACCACTTACCTCAATGATTGCCGCCTTCACCCAGACCTACCCGTCGGTCCGGCTGAACGTTGGGGCCGCGTTCACGCCGGAGGAAGTGGTGGAATCCGTGCGCAGCGGCAGCACGGAAATAGGACTGGCCGGTTCCCCCACCGCCATCCGCGTTCCCGGCGTCGAAGTATTGGCGCTGGAGCGGCAGCCCCTGATCCTCATCGTTAACCCGCAGGCGGACACTTTTGGTTCCGGTGACTCGATTGTGCGGGAGGACCTTGGCGGCCAGCGCATCATCGCCAGCCAGCGCGGTTCCCTGATGCGCTGGCTCGTGGACGATGCGCTGGCCCAGGGCATCGAAGCCGAGATTGTGGTGGAGGTGGCCCACCGCACATCCATCCTCCCCCTCGTTCTCGCCGGCGTGGGGCATGCGGTGATGCCTTCCTCGTGGGCACCCACCGCGCACAAGGCCGGCCTGCGGACGCTCCTGATCGAACCGGTCTCGCACCTGGAAGTAGCCATCCTGAGCCGCAAGGACGACCTCACCCCTGCGGCGTCCGCCTTTCTGGAAGTCGCCAGGCAGCACGCGGAGTAGCCGCGGCACAACCCATCGGCGGCTCCGGCAGCGCAGTTTAGGGCTCAAAAGGGCGTTATCGGAGCATTGATCACTGGATCGATAGGCGGTTCCTATCAGCTGGATCGAATCTTGGTCTTGGACGCTGATGGAGCGGGCCGCGTCTACTTGAGGAGGAAGAAAAGCAGCGTGATCCCGGCAACAGGACACACTGCCCACACTCAACGAGGAGGTAGCCACATGGGCGCCAACCAGACATTCAACATCGCTTCGATCCCCGCGGACGGCGTAGGCAAGGAAGTGGTCGCCGCTGGCCGCCGCGTCCTGGATGCGCTGGCCGAAAACTCCAACGGCAGGTTCGCTTTCGATTGGACCGAGTTTCCCTGGGGCTCGGAGTACTACGCCAGGACCGGACAGATGATGGACCCCAAGGGCCTGGAAGCCCTGAAGGACTTTGACGCCATCTACTTCGGCGCCGTCGGCTGGGAAAACGTCCCGGACCACATCAGCCTCTGGGGGCTGCGCCTGAACATCACCCAGAACTTCGACCAGTGGGCCAACATCCGCCCCGTTAAGTTCCTCCCCGGCGTGCAGTCCCCGCTGCGCAAGGCAGACAACACCGAACTCGACTGGGTTGTGGTACGCGAAAACAGCGAGGGTGAATATGCCGGCCTGGGCGGCCGTAACCTCAGCGGCCGCGGCCCCGGCAACGAGGTGGCGCTGCAAACCGCACTGTTCACCGAAAAGGGCTGCGAGCGCATCGTGCGCTTCGCGTTCGACCTGGCCCGGACCCGCACCGTGAAGAAGGTTTCCTCCGTCACCAAGTCCAACGCCCAGCAGTACGGCATGGTCCTGTGGGACGAGGTCTTCAACCGCGTGGCCCTTGACTACCCGGACGTCCAGACCGAAAGCGTCCTGGTGGACGCCATGAGCGCCAAGTTCATCCTCAAGCCCGAGGACCTGTCCGTGGTGGTGGCCTCCAACCTGAACGCCGACATCCTCTCCGACCTCGGCTCCGCACTGGCGGGCAGCCTGGGCCTGGCAGCCAGCGCCAACCTGAACCCGGAGCGCCGCTTCCCGTCCATGTTCGAACCCGTCCACGGCTCCGCTCCGGACATCGCCGGCCAGGGCATCAGCAACCCGATCGGCGCCATCGCCAGCGCCGCCCTGATGCTGGACCACTTCGGCCTGCACGGGGAAGCACGCCGCGTTGAAGCCGCCATCGAAGCGGCCACCGGCGCGGGCCACCTGACGCGCGACGTGGGCGGCACTGCAAACACCGAGGACGTCACCGAAGCCATCATCAAGGCCCTGACGCTCACTCCGGCAGCTGTCTAGGCAAGCAGTAACCTCCGGCGCCGCCATTCGGTCGCCGGTGCCACGCCCGGGGCGGGCGGTGAAGCAGCGCTGCCGCCCGCCCCGCAGCAATCTCTTCCCCAGAACATCCTCCAGCGACATTCCAACAATGAGGTAGGAATCATGGACCACAACAGCACCGCCGCAGCTGCAACAGCGGCCCCGAAAACCCGGTGGTACCGGCAACTGTACTTTTGGGTACTGACAGCGATCGTCATCGGCATCCTGGTGGGCTGGCTTGCCCCGGCAACCGGTATTGCCATGGAACCGATCGGCATCACGTTCGTCAACGCAATGAAGATGCTGATCGGACCCATCGTCTTCCTCACGATCGTGGGCGGCATCGCCAGCGTCGCCGACCTGAAGAAGGTGGGCATGACCGGGCTGAAGGCGCTCACGTATTTCCAGGTCGGCACCATCTGCGCCCTGGCATTCGGACTGGTGGCCATCAATATCTTCCGGCTCGGCGAAGGCGTGAACGCCGACCCCGGCGCCATCAAGACTTCCGACTCGGCCGCCAAGCTGATCGACGCCGGCGCGCACCAGGAATGGTGGCAGTTCATTACCAACATCATCCCCACCAGCGTCGTCCAGCCCTTCGTCGTGGGCGACATTCTGCAGATCATCTTCATTGCGGTTGTCTTCGGGATCGCCCTGAACGCCATGGGCAAGGTGGGCGCCCCGGTCCTTGACGGCGTCCAGCGCCTCACCGCTGTGATGTTCAAGATCCTCAGCTTCATCATGAAAGCGGCGCCACTTGGCGCATTCGGTGCCATGGCCTTCGCGGTGGGTAAGTACGGCGTCTCATCCCTGACCAGCATGGGCGGCCTGATCGCGCTCTTCTACGCCACTTCCATCCTCTTCGTGGTGGTGGTCCTCGGCTCGGTCATGGCCTTCCTGAAACTGAACATCTTCAGCATGATCCGGCACCTCAAGGAGGAATACCTGCTCATCCTAGGCACCTCCACTGCCGAGCCTGCCCTGCCGGGGCTGATGCGCAAGCTCGAGCACGCCGGCGTCAAGAAGGAAACGGTGGGCCTCGTAGTCCCCACGGGCTACAGCTTCAACCTGGACGGCGCCGCCATCTACCTGTCCCTCGCGGCCCTCTATATCGCCCAGGCCACCAACACCAGCCTGACCATCGGACAGCAGCTGGGCCTGCTCGCCGTCATGCTGCTGACCTCCAAGGGCGCAGCCGGCGTGGCGGGCGGCGGCTTCATTGCCCTGACCGCCACACTGGCCACCATCGGTACCATCCCGGCGGCCGGCATCATGCTCATCTTCGGCATCGACAAGTTCATGTCGGAGTGCCGTGCCCTGGTCAACTTCACCGGCAACGCGGTGGCCACCCTGTTCATCGCCTGGTGGGACCGCACGCTCGACGCCGACCGTGTCCGCCGCGTCTTTGCGGGCGAAACCGTGGAACCTGTGCCCGCGCAGACTCAGGCTCAGGCTCAGGCTCAGGAACTGCATGCCGGGGCCGGCCCCAACGACGACGACCTCCACCAGGTGCCTGCCCCAGGGAAGGATTCGGCCGGCGTCGGGCATCCCCTCCCTGCCGACCGCCGCCCCGCCTACTCCGAGACCGTCTGACATGTCCACTTCCACCCCCTCCCTCCGCGCCCTCATCGCGCCCGACAAATTCAAGGGCAGCCTGACCGCCCATGAGGTGGCACACGCCCTGGCGGCCGGACTCCGGTCCGTCGCCGGGGCCCACCGAACCATCCAGTGCGACCTGCTCCCCCTGGCCGACGGTGGAGACGGCAGCGTGGACGCCGCCGTCTCGGCAGGGTTCGCGCGGCACACCTGCCAGGTCACCGGGCCGACGGGGCAGCAGGTGCAGGCATCCATCGCCTTCGACGGAGTCACCGCCGTCGTGGAAGTGGCCAACACCTGCGGGATCTCGCTCCTGCCCCACGGCACCCTTGACCCGCTCAACTCCTCCAGCCGCGGATTCGGCGAAGCCATCCGCTTCGCCCTCAGCCTTGCCCCGGCACGAATCGTGCTGGCGCTGGGCGGCAGTGCCAGCACAGACGGGGGCACGGGGATGCTGTCCGCCCTGGGCTACACCTTCACCGACACCGATGGCCACCGCCTTGAAGGGACAGGGCGCAGCCTCTTCCGGATCCGCTCCGTCCAGGGCTCCCCCCTTCCAGGCCTGGTGGCGGCTGAACTGATCGTTGCCAGCGATGTCTCCAATCCGCTATGCGGTCCTGCCGGCGCTGCTGCCGTCTTCGGGCCCCAAAAGGGGGCGGTGCCGGCCGATGTGGCCAGCCTGGACGCCGGGCTGGTGCACTTCGTGGCAAGGATGGAAGGCGCGGGATTTGCTTCCGCCCGCGAACTGGCCGGACACGAGGGAGCGGGCAGCGCCGGCGGATTGGGCTTCGCCTGCCTGCTGCTGGGCGCGCGGCAGGTATCGGGAGCGGACTTCTTCCTGGACCTGCTGGACTTCGATGGCCGCAGGGACAACTGCGACCTGGTCATCACGGGCGAAGGCAGCATCGACTTGCAGACCCTCGCCGGGAAGCTCCCGGCTGCCGTGGCCCGCCGGTCCGGCACCCGGCCCATCATCGCCGTCGCCGGCCGTTCCCTGCTTCCCCGCGAACGCTGGGCGGACCTGTCCCTGGCACGGGTGTACGCCCTGGCCGACTACACCAGCCGGGACTCCGCCAAAGACCCAGGGTTGTCCACCGCCCTCCTCCAGCAGATTGGCCGGGACATCGGACAAAGCATCCACTAGCCCAGGCACGTTTGTCCCCTCCACCGGCTCCGCTGAGCAGTAGCATCGGGAGAGGGAACGCCGAATACTCCCTGTTGCCCTGGGTACGTTTCCTTGGGCAAGGGGTCTTGGAGCATCCATGCCAGCACGGAAACGAGCAATGGAAAGAGGAGCTTATGCCTGAGCCGGGCACCAGCGGGAACACTTCGGAAGCGGATGCAGCCGCCCCCATCGGGGAAGTGGAAGCGGGCGCTGCGGAGCCGTCAACGGAACTGGACGTCAATTTCGACGAGCAGTTCTTCGCGGCCAGGCCAAAGGCGCTGCGGCCCATCGCGCGCCGGCGCCAGTTCGTCGGCAGCAGGCCGTCCTTTGAGTTCGACGGGCGGAACGCGGCGTACGTGGACTGGCTCCGCAACCAGGCGATGCTCGGGGACGCGAACACGCTGGCCCGGCAGCTGTCCGGCCAGGCCAGCATGTGGCAGAACTCGTACGCCCATCCCAACCCGCGGGCCGCCGTCGAACGCGCCTCCGTGTGGTTCACCGCCTACCCGCTGTCCTTCATCACCCCGTCCGGCCAGTCATTCCTTTCGGCGCTGGGCGATCCGGCCATGTGGAAGGCGTTCCGCGAAATCGGTATCCGCGGAATCCACACCGGGCCCGTGAAGCTCGCCGGCGGCATCAGCGGCTGGTCCCACACGCCCAGCGTGGACGGGCACTTCGACCGCATCAGCATGGCGATCGACCCTGTTTTCGGCACCGAGGATGAGTTCCGGCGGATGTGCGAGGTGGCCGCCGAGCACGACGGCACCGTCATCGACGACATCGTCCCGGGCCACACCGGCAAGGGCGCGGACTTCCGCCTGGCCGAAATGAACTTCCGGGACTACCCCGGTATCTACCACATGATCGATATTCCGGAGGAGGACTGGAACCTGCTCCCGGACGTCCCGGAGGGGGCGGACTCGGTCAACCTCAGCCCCGACTCCGAGCAGGCGCTGCAGAAGGCCGGCTACATCATCGGCAGGCTGCAGCGGGTCATCTTCTACGAACCCGGGGTGAAGGAAACCAACTGGAGCGCCACGCGGCCCATCGTGGATACCACCGGCAAGACCCGCCGCTGGGTCTACCTGCACTACTTCAAGGCCGGCCAGCCCTCCATCAACTGGCTGGACCCCACCTTCGCCGGAATGCGCCTGGTGGTGGGCGATGCCCTGCATTCGCTGGTGGACCTGGGCACGGGGGCGCTGCGCCTGGACGCCAACGGCTTCCTGGGCGTGGAGAAGAGCGCCGAAGAACAACCCGGCTGGTCCGAGGGGCACCCACTGTCCGAGGCAGCCAACCAGCTCATCGGCTCCATGATCCGGAAGGTGGGCGGGTTCTCCTTCCAGGAACTGAACCTGACCATCGACGACATCAAGGCAACCTCCGATGCCGGCCCCGACCTGTCCTACGACTTCATCACCCGGCCTGCGTACCACTACTCCCTGGTCACGGCCGACACCGAGTTCCTGCGGCTGACCCTCCGGCTGTCGCTGGAAATCGGCGTGGACCAGGCGTCGCTGGTGCATGCCCTGCAGAACCATGACGAACTCACTTACGAGCTCCTGCACTTCGCCGCCGGGCACCGGGACGAGATGTTCGAGCTCAACGGCGAGGAACTCACCGGGGCGCAGCTGGCCGAACAGGTCCAGCAGACCCTGCGGGAACGGCTCACCGGCGAAAACGGGCCCTACAACGCCGTCTTCACCACCAACGGCATTGCCTGCACCTCGGTGAGCTTCATCATGGCCGCGCTGGGCATCAAGGACCCGTCCACCACCACCCCGGAGCAGGAAGCCCAGATCCGGGACGTCCACCTGCTCCTGGCCATGTACAACGCCCTGCAGCCGGGCGTCTTTGCCCTTTCCGGCTGGGACCTCACGGGCATCCTGGCCCTGGACCGGAGCAGCGTCCGCGAGCTCACCTCGCAGGGCGATACCCGCTGGATCAACCGCGGCGCCCACGACCTCATGGGAACCAGTCCGGACGCCACCACCTCGTCCGCCGGGATGCCCCGGGCCCGCAGCCTGTACGGGCCGCTGCCCGAACAGCTCAAGGACCCCGACTCGTTCGCCCGCCGGCTGCAGCGGATCCTCGCCGTGCGGGAAGAGAACGGGATCGCCACCGGCACCCTGCTCGACGTCCCGGACGTTTCCAACCGCAGCGCACTGGTGCTGGTCAACCGGCTGAAGGACGGCAGCCTGCAGGTCACGGCGCTCAACTTCTCCGGGCAGGACATCGCCGGCAGCATCCAGTCCAACGAGCTGCCGTCCGGCGCCAACGTCAAGGATCTGTTCAGCGGCGAGACGGTGGGGCAGGTGGATGACCTGCACAGCTTCTTCCTGGAGCTGCCCGCGTACGGCGGCACGGCACTGATCCTGGCCGAAGCGCCCGAGCCGGAGGCGGAGGCGTAGGGCCCACGCCGGGTAGGCCGGGGATTCCCGGCTTTACCCGGCGATGGCGCCTGCCAGCGTGGCTTCGATGACGGCCGGCGAGAGGACGTACTGGGTGACCAGTTTGCTTGCGCCAAGGACCGCCGCCTGGCTCCCGGCACGGGAGCCGTTGATGCGCAGGTGCGAGGTGGCCAGCGGCGGGGAGCGCCGGTACACCACCTCGCGGATGCCGGCCACCAGGTGCTCGCCCGTCTCGCCAACGCTGCCGCCCACCACAATCACGGACGGATTGAGCAGGTTCACCACGGTGGCCAGAACCTCGCCGATGTCCCGGCCGGCCTGGCGCAGCGCCTGGATGGCCTGCAGGTTGCCGTCGGCGGCGAGCCGGAGCACGTCCGAGCCCTTTGCCACGTCCAGTCCCTGGTCCCGGAGGGAGCGCACGACGGCGGGACCGGACGCCAGCGCCTCCAGGCACCCATAGTTTCCACAGGCACACAGGACATCCGCGCCGCGGGCCACCTGGACGTGGCCCAGGTCGCCTGCCGTGCCGTTGGCGCCACGCTGCAGTTCCCCGTTGCTGATGATGCCGGAGCCGATGCCGGTTGCCACCTTCACGAAGAAGAAGTTGTTGTGTTCGGGCCAGTGCGCGGACTGCTCCCCCAGCGCCATGATGTTCACGTCGTTGTCCACCAGCACGTGGACGGGCAGGGACCGCTGGACGTAGCTGACCACGTCGAACCCGTCCCAGCCCGGCATGATGGGCGGCTTGACGGGCTTGCCGGTGTCATGTTCCACGGGCCCGGGCAGCCCGATGCCGATCCCGGCCAGTTCCGCAACGGTCCGTCCGGTGGACGCCAGCAGTTCCTTGCCCTGCGCCACCACCTGGTCCAGCACGGCTTCCGGCCCGTCGGCCACCTGCTGCGCCAGCCGGTGTTCGGCCAGGATGTTTCCGCCGAGATCCGTCACCGCAACGATGACGTGCGTGGCGCCCACGTCCACGGCCAGCACCAGGCGGGCTGACGGGTTGAAGGCAAAGCGCGACGGCGGCCTGCCGCCGCTGGAGAGCGCCTCACCCGCGGGACCCACCAGGCCGGACAGCATCAGCGCATCGATCCGCGAGGCGACGGTTGAGCGGGCCAGACCCGTGCTCAGCGCAAGCTCGGCGCGGGTGCGGGCCCGGCCGTCACGCAGCAGTTGGAAGAGGTCCCCGGCGCGCGACAGGCTGCCGACATCGGACTCTTTTCCGGCCTGCTTACCTGTCACTGAAGTCATGTCTAAGTCATAACACTCTTACTTTCTGCTGTCACCAATCAGAAGAATGACGCGCAACAAACAACTTTTGCTTGACGTGCGTCAAAAGTAGTTCTACGTTGTGACTCAAGGCACATTCGCGGATCCGATGGTGAACATCAGCCGCACTGATTCCGGCACCGTAATCCGCTTACACCCCCAGAGTCCGCTTACAAAGAGGTAACTGACCTTGTCCCAGCAAGCAGCGTCCCAGCACGCAGCGCCGGCAGACCGGCCGCTCCTCGGCGTCGGCATCCTCGGCGCGGGGCCCGTCACGCAGGCCATCCACCTCCCGGCACTGGCCCGCCTCCAGGACATCCTGGAAGTACGGCACATCATGGATGTGGATGCCGCCGTGGCCTCGTCGGTGGCAGCCCGCGTTGGCGCCACGGCCGGCACCAGCATGGCTGCCCTGCTGGACGATCCCGCCGTGGACGTCGTGGCAATCTGCAGCCCCCACCAGTTCCACGCCGACCAGGTCATCGCCGCCTGCAGGGCCGGCAAGAAGGCCGTCCTCTGCGAAAAGCCTTTCGCCATGAACGCCGAAGAGGCCGCCCGCATCTCGGCCGTCAGCTCCGAAACCGGGGTCCCAATCGTCGTCGGGGCCATGCACACCTTCGACCCCGGCTGGCTCGCGGCCGAACAGAACTGGGGCGACCTTCCCGGGCAGGTCCACACCATCCGTTCCTCCATCGTCCTGCCGCCCAATGCCCGGTTCGAGGACTTCGCCACCGAGATCGTCACGCGGCCGGCCGCAGGCCGGCCCGACTACTCGGACCCGGACGTCATCAAGAGCGCACTCCGGGGCGGGATCATGGGCCTGGCCATCCACGACCTGCCGCTGGTCCGCCGGTTCACCCCGGACTTCACGGACCTCGAAGTCCTCCAGGTGTTCCACGTCCGCCCGTTCGGCTATGCCGTTTCGCTGCGCACCCCAACCCGCGTCATCGAACTGCGTGCCGTCATGAACGGCACCTGGAAGCCCGAGTGGACCTTCGAGGCCATCGGGGACGATGCGGCCCTTCACATCGACTTCACACCGTCGTATGTCCAGGCCGGCTCCGCAGTGGCCACCCTCACCCGCGGCAACGGCAGCGATACCCGCACGTTCGGCCCGTACGGCCACAACGGTTATGAGGGCGAATGGCGTGAACTTGCCGGGCTTGCCCGGGGAACCCGCCAGGCACCCGCCGCACAAACCCTGATCGACGACCTCACCTTTGCCCTCGCCATCGCCGACGCCACGGCAGCAAGCGCCGGGGCGGGGCATGCCGGTGCCGCGGAAAAAGCAGGAGTTACGCCATGAGCGGCCAGTACACGGTCTCGGCATCACCTGCCGCGCGGGAAGAGGGCGCGGTTACCCAAACGGTGGCCTCACTGCCTGCAACCTTCGGCCCGGCTCCGGAGAGCCGGCAGGGCACGGCCGACGTCCTGGTGGTCGCAGGCGGACCCGGCTGGACCACCGAAGCCCTTCACGCCGTTGCCGCCGGCGCCCGCGGCGTTGTGGTGGCCAACCCGGCACCCGAGGACACCACGGAATTGGCCGCCGCGGTTGACGCCGCAGGAACCGCCGTCGTCCTGGACCTCCGCTGGGCCTCCAACCCCGCCCTGGTGGCGGAAGGCAGCACCCCGGACGCCCGCGACGCAGTGCGCAGTGCCCTGGGCAGCGCGTCCCTGCTGGACAGCGTTGCGACGGCGGCCCCCGGCACCGACCCGCAGCGGCTCCTGGGCGAACACCTCGCCGCGCTGCTGGCCGTCAGCGGACCGCTCGACGGCGTAAGCCTCCTCCGCAGCGACGCCACGGGATACACGGTGGCCGGCAGGCTGGCCAACGGCGCGCCCTTCACCGCCCAGGGCGTGCTGACCGCTGCCCGCCCGGCCGCCGTCGACATCCGCCTCTACACCGCCGACGGCGGGGTGTCCGTCCAGGTCCCGGATCCGGACGCCGCCTGGCCGGCCGAAGTCCGGGTCACCGGAGCCCATGGCGAACTTTTGCTTCCCACGCTTTACGAATCCGCCCACCGGTCAGCGTGGCGGCGCCTGAAGGACCATCTTGGCGCCGGCACCCGGCCGGACGATCTGGCCGGGTTCGCCCGGCTGACCGACCTCTACGCAACCCTCGCTGCCACGTAACCAGACCCACCGATACGCAACCTGAACAGCAGTCCAGTCCCACCTCCACTCTCGACGATGAGCAGGACCGCACCAACGGCGCACTGCGCCGGCCGGTCCCGAAAGGACACATCATGAACGCAACTTCCGAACAGCGCCGCCCCTTCTCCCGGCGCGGTTTCCTGGGCCTGACGGCTGCCGCCGCCGCAGCACCCCTCCTCGCCGCCTGCGGCGGCGGCTCGGCATCGCAGGGCGGCGGAGGCGGCGCGGGCGGAACGGTCAAGTTCTGGGACATGCCGTGGGCAACGCCCGCCTACAACGACGCCGCCAAGGGCATCGCGGAAGGTTTCTCCGGAGCCAACGGCGCCAAGGCCTCGTACCAGATCATCCAGTGGAACAACTTCTACCAGACCTTCTCCTCCGCGATCGCCTCGAAGACGGGCCCGGCTGTCTCCACCGGCGGCGGCTTCCAAGCCTTCCAGTTCGAGCAGCAGGGCCAGATCGCGTACGCGGACAAGGTGATCGAGAAGCTGAAGGCCAATGGCCAGTTCAACGACTTCCTGCCCGGCGTGCTGGACCCCTTCAAGTCGGACAAGGGCTACGTGGCGGTCCCGTGGCAGCTGGACATGCGCGTCTTCTGGTACCGCAAGTCGCTGTTCGAGAAGGCAAACGTTGCCCTCCCCACGGACTGGCCGTCCCTGCTGGAAGCAGGCAAGGCCCTGAAGAAGGTGGGCGCATTCGGCTTCACCACCGGCGCAGGCGCGGGCAACAACTACGCCAACCACTCCATGATCATGATGATGGTCAACAACGGCGGCGGTGTCTGGAACAAGGACGGCGAGCTGGACCTGATGAACGACCGCAACGTGGAGGCCATGGAGTTCGTCCTGGAACTCGTGTCCAACGGCATCGTCGACCCCGCCGCTGTCAGCTACACCACGGACAACATGTCCGCGCAGTGGAAGGACGGCAAGGCAGGCTACGGCCTGTTCCAGGTCAACGTTCCGCAGCGTGTGGGCGATACCTCGGGCGACCTGCTGGTGGCTGACCCCATCAAGGGTCCGCACGGCGACAAGGCAACGATCGTCTTCCCGAACAACATCATGATGTACACCAACACCCCGTCCCAGGAGGCGTCGGAGGAGTTCCTGGTGTACTACCTGGGCCAGCTCAAGCAGCTGTGGCAGAAGAAGCTGATGTCCGCCCTTCCGGTCTTCAAGTCGATCACGGAGATTCCCGAGTTCGCCAACGACCCCAACAACGTCAAGATCGTCAAGGACTGGCAGCCCATCGCCAAGACCTTCGCCGCCCAGGGCAGCAGGCTCAACGCCAACCTCGCCGCACTCGACGGCGGCCAGGCACTGAACCAGTTCAGCCAGACCATCATCACCGGAAAGGCCGACGCCAAGACTGCCCTGCAGACCTTCCAGTCCGGCCTCGAATCAGTCCTGAAGAAGTAGGACGGACCGCCCATGTCCAGCACCACCACCCAGTCCGGCCTGGCCCGGGCCCGCCGCGGGATTGCCCCCGGCGGGTCCGGGACCGCCCCCGGCAAGCGCAAGAGCAAGCTCTCCGCCCAGGCGACCAGGACCTTCTTTTGGCTCCTGCTTCCCTCCGTGGTCCTCCTTGTCCTGATCCACGGCTACCCGCTGATCTATGCGGCCATCCAGGCCACGCATGACGGGGACCTGCTCCAGACCGGCAACTTCGTGGGCGCGCAGAACTTCGCCACCGTCCTGACGTCGCCGGCCTTCTGGAAGGCAGCACAGTTCACGCTGTGGTTCACCATTGTGGGCGTCTTCGGGTCATGGCTCGTGGGCCTGGGCCTTGCCCTGCTCCTGCGGACCAGGATTCCGGCCGGCGGCACCTTCAAGGTCCTGCTGCTCCTGCCGTGGGTGGTGCCCATCGTGGTCTCCTCCACCGCATGGAACTGGCTGGTGGCCACCCCGGACAGCCTGATCCCGTCGCTGTTCCGGAACCTGGGCATGGGCACCCCGCTCTTCCTGGCCGACCCCTCCCTTGCTTCCATCACGGTGATGGTGTTCAAGGTCTGGGTCAGCTTCCCGTTCATGATGATGATGATCTCGGCCGCGCTGGCCTCCGTGGACACCACCGTTTACGAGGCAGCCAGCATGGACGGCGCCAGCCGCTGGCAGCAGTTCACGCAGATCACCCTGCCGCTGATTGCCCGCTCCACCTACATCAGCTGGATCCTGATGACCATCTTCTGCGTCAACGACTTCCCCACCATCTACCTGCTCACCGGCGGCGGCCCGGTCAACGCCACCACCTCCCTGGTGGTCCTGGCGTACCGGACCGTGTTCCAGGACTTCGCCACCGGCCCAGGCGTGGCCATCGCCTTCCTCATGACCATGACCCTGGTGGTCATCTCGGTTATCCTGTACCGCCAGATCCGAAAGTCGAGCGTCGAATAATGAGCGCAGTACTCCACGCCCATCCCGAATCCGGCCCCACGCTCGGCGTCGATGCCGGCAAACGCCGCAGGGTCCTCTCCGAGGCGGGACAGCGCGGCCGCTGGTGGCGGTTCGCCGCGATCCTCATCATCACGGGGATCGTGCTGGTGCCCATCATGGTCACCATCCTCCTGGCCTTCACGCCCGGGCCGAACAGCACGGCCACCGGCCTGACCTTTGAAAACCTCGGCAACGTCTTCTCCAAGACCCTGGCCGCCACCTGGCTGAAGAACAGCCTGATCACCACCCTTTCCACGGTGGTGGTGTCCGTGGCCGTGGCCGCACCTGCCGGCTACGTCCTCTCCCGGGGCCGCAGCAAGGCGGTTTCCGGATATTCGCTGCTCCTGTTCGTGATGCAGTCGCTGCCCATCATCACCTCCGTGGTGCCGCTGTTCATCCTGTTCGCCGGCATGGGCCTGGTGGACAACCTCCTGGGCCTGACCATCATCTACGTCGGCTCCACCATGACGGTTGCCACCTGGATGATGGCCGCCTACTTCGATTCCATCCCGATCAGCCTGGAGGAGGCGTCCTGGATCGATGGGTGCTCCGTTTTCGGCTCCTTCACCAAGGTGGTCCTGCGGAACTCCCTGCCCGGCGTCCTTTCCACCGCGATCTTCGCCTTCCTCCTGGCCTGGAACGACTACCTGGTGGCCATCGTGTTCCTGCGCTCGAATGAAATCTTCACCCTTCCCATGGGCGTGCAGTCCTTCTTCCAGCAGAATGCAACGGACTGGACCTCGGTCATGGCCCTGGCCGTGGTCATGATGCTTCCGCCCGTCATCGTCTTCGCCACCTTGAACAAGTACTTCAGCGTGGGCGGCATCGGCGGCTCGCTCGCCGGCCGCTGACCCCAACCCCAACGACCTCTACAGAACCGCTAAGGAAACCCATGTCCTACTCACTGCAGCTTTACACGCTCCGCAACGCCATTTCCGAGGATCTTCCGGGGACCATCAGGAAGGTGGCGGAGATCGGCTTCACCCAGGTTGAGCCGTACAACTTCGTGGCCACCGCCAGGGAACTCGGCGCCGCCCTGAAGGAGTACGGCCTCACCGCGCCGTCCGGCCACGCGCCCCTGATGAGCCAGGACCAGGACGAAATCTTCGCGGCGGCCAAGGAACTGGGCATCACCACCGTCATTGATCCTTTCCTTCCCGCCGAGCACTGGCAAAAGGCCGAAGACATCCAGGCCACCGCCGAAAAGCTCAACGCGGCCGCCAAAAAGGGTGCTGAATACGGCATCCGCGTGGGCTACCACAACCACGCCTGGGAACTGGAGTCCACCATCGAGGGCCGCACGGCCCTGGAGTACTTCGCATCCCTGCTGGACCCGGAACTGGTCCTGGAGGTGGACACCTACTGGGCAGCCGTGGGCGGCCAAGACCCCGTGGAACTCCTGGCCAGGCTGGGCGACCGGGTCAAGTTCATCCACATCAAGGACGGCCCCCTGAACAAGGACAATAAGGCCCAGCAGCCCGCAGGCCAGGGCAAAGTGCCCGTGATGGAGGTCATCGCCGCAGCAAAGTCGCTGGAGGTGGGCGTGGTGGAGTTCGATGACTATGCCGGCGACATTTTCGATGGCATCGCCCAGAGCCTTGCCTTCCTGAACAGCGACACCGACAGCAACACCGCAGCCGAAGGAGCCAACGCGTGAGCACCCCCGCAAGCAAGCCGGCCCGCACCGGGCCGGTGGGCGTTGGCGTCATCGGCGCCGGCGTGATCAGCAAGCAGTACCTGGACAACCTGACCGCGTTCCCGGACCTCAAGGTCCACGTGATCGCCGACCTCTTCGAGGAAGCCGCCGAGGCCCGGGCCAAGGAGTACGGCGTCCCGGAGTGGGGCGGCGTGGACAAGGCCCTGAACCACCCCGACGTCGAGATCATCGTCAACCTCACCATTCCCGCCGCCCACGTGGAGGTGGCCACCGCCGCCGTCAACGCCGGCAAGCACGTCTGGACGGAAAAGCCGTTCTCCCTGGACCGCGAATCCGGGCTGGGCCTGCTCAAGACCGCCGACGCCGCCGGGATCCGCCTTGGCTGCGCCCCGGACACCTTCCTCGGGGCCGGCATCCAGACGGCCCTGCGCCTGATCCAGCGCGGCGACATCGGCACGCCGCTGACGGCGATGACCACGTTCCAGACCCCCGGCCCGGAATCCTGGCACCCCAACCCCGCGTTCCTCTTCCAGCACGGCGCCGGCCCGCTGTTCGACATGGGCCCGTACTACCTCACCACCCTGGTCCAGGCCTTCGGCTCCATCCGCAAGGTGGCCGCCGTCGGGTCCAAGGCCAAGGATGTGCGCGTGATCGGTTCCGGGCCCAAAGCCGGCGAGGAGTTCACCGTCGAGGTGCCCACCCACGTCTCCGCGATGGCGCAGTTCGAATCCGGCGCCTCCTCACACAGCGTCTTCTCCTTCGAGTCGCCCCGGACCCGGATGGGATTCGTGGAAATCACCGGGACCGAAGCCACCATCTCGCTGCCGGATCCCAACTACTTCACGGGCGACATCAAGCTCTGGCGCGCCGGCGACGAGGACTGGACCACCGTTCCGGCCACCGGGCCCGCCAACGGCCGCGGCATGGGCGTGCTGGACATGGCACGCTCGCTGCGGGCAGGAACAGCCCACAGGGCCACCGGCGAACTGGCGTACCACGTCCTGGACACCATGGTCTCGATCTCCGAGTCCATCGATGCGGGCACATTCGTGAACGTCGAAAGCTCGGCCCCGGTATCCCCCGCCCTCCCCGAGGACTGGGCACCGGAAACCGCCACCCTCTAAATCCAGCACGTAGTCCAGCCAGCAGGAAGCACGCAGGAACGCATCATGACCACACCCGCACACCCGTCCGAACCTTCGGCCTCCCAACCGGCTCCCCGCCCGCTGGGTGTAGCCGCGATCGGTTACGCCTTCATGGGCAAGGCCCACTCCAACGCGTGGCGGAACGTGGCCAGCTTCTTCGACGTCCCGGCCTTCGAGCAGAAGGTCCTCGTGGGCCGGGACGCCGGCGCCGTCGCCGAGGCGGCGGCCAAGTACGGCTGGGCAGAATCAGCCACCGACTGGCGCACGGTGATCACCCGGGACGACATCGACATCGTCGACATCTGCGCCCCGGGGTGGATGCACGCCGAGATCGCCATCGCCGCCCTGGAAGCAGGCAAGCATGTCCTGGTGGAAAAACCCCTGGCAAACACCCTCGCGGAGGCCGAGCTCATGACCGCCGCCGCGGCCAAGGCCCGGGCCAAGGGCGTGCAGTCGATGATCGGCTTCAACTACCGGCGCGTCCCGGCACTGGCACTGGCGAAGGAGCTCATCGCCGAAGGCCGCCTGGGCACGGTCCGGCACGTCCGCGCCGCGTACCTGCAGGACTGGCTCGCCGACGCGCAGGCCCCCATGACCTGGCGGCTGCGGAAGGAAACCGCCGGATCCGGCGCGCTGGGGGACATCGCCAGCCACGCCATCGACCAGGTCCTGTTCCTCCTGGGCGACCAGGTCACCGAGGTCAGCGGCCGGCTGAACACCTTCGTGGGCCGCCGCCCCGGCACGAACGGCATCGAGGACGTCACGGTCGACGACGCCGCCTGGGCCACGCTGTCCCTCACCTCCGGGGCGGTCGCCTCAGTCGAGGTCTCCCGGGTGGCCACCGGCAGGAAGAACTCGCTGCAGATCGAGGTGTACGGGGACAAGGGCAGCCTCCTGTTCGACCTGGAAAACCTCAACGAACTCGGCTTCCTGGATGCCACCGTCCCGGTCCGCGAACAGGGCTTCCGCCGGATCCTGGTCAACGAGCCGGAGCACCCGTACCTGGACGCGTGGTGGCCGCAGGGCCATATCATCGGCTGGGAACACACCTTCACGCACCAGGTCCGCGACTTCCTGCTGGCCATCCGGGACGGAAACCAGCCCTCGCCGTCGTTCGAAGAAGGACTGAACGTCCAGTACGTCCTGGACGCTGTGGAGGAATCCGCCGCCAACAAGAGCACCCTCACCGTCGTCCGCCACTAGCACCCCCGTCTTCCAAGGAGCCCTGCATGCCCCGCCCGTTCACCCTGTTCACCGGCCAGTGGGCCGACCTGCCCTTCGAAGAAGTCGCCCGCCTGGCCTCCGGCTGGGGCTACGACGGCCTGGAAATCGCCGTCTCCGGCGACCACCTGGACGCCTGGCGCTGGGACGAACCCGGCTACGTCGAGTCCAAACTCGAAATCCTGGACAAGTACAACCTCAAGGTCTGGGCCATCTCCAACCACCTCAAAGGCCAGGCCGTCTGCGATGACCCCATCGACTTCCGCCACCAGGCCATCGTCGGCTCCAAAGTCTGGGGCGACGGCGACCCCGAAGGCGTCCGCACCCGCGCCGCCGAGGAAATGAAACACACCGCCCGGCTCGCCAAAGCCCTCGGCGTGGACACGGTCGTCGGGTTCACCGGCTCCTCCATCTGGCAATACGTGGCCATGTTCCCGCCCGTCCCGGAAAAAGTCATCGACGCCGGCTACCAGGACTTCGCCGACCGCTGGAACCCCATCCTGGACGTCTTCGACGAATGCGGCGTCCGCTTCGCCCACGAAGTCCACCCCTCCGAGATCGCCTACGACTACTGGACCACCGTCCGCACCCTCGAAGCGATCGGGCACCGGGCAGCGTTCGGCCTGAACTGGGATCCCTCGCACATGATGTGGCAGGGCATCGATCCCGTCTCCTTCATCTGGGACTTCAAGGACCGGATCTACCATGTGGACTGCAAGGACACCAAGATCCGCCAGACCGGCCGCAACACCGTCCTGGGCTCCCACCTGCCCTGGGGCGACCCCCGCCGCGGCTGGGACTTCGTCTCCGCCGGACGCGGCGACGTCCCCTGGGAAGCCTCCTTCCGCGCCCTCGCCGCCATCGGCTACAACGGGCCCATCAGCATCGAATGGGAAGACGCCGGCATGGACCGCCTCCACGGCGCCCCCGAAGCACTCACGGCCCTGAAAAAATACGACTTCCCCGCCTCCCAAACCAGCTTCGACGCCGCCTTCAGCAGCAAGGACTAGGACGAACTGACGTGGTCCGCACCCTTCAACCAGGCCAGCGCTGCGAGGTGTGGACCGCGTCGGTCACCGGCGAATCCTCGCTGGTCTTCCGCACCGGGGACATGCTGCTCGAGGCGCCCAACTGGACCCTCGACGGCCGGGCGCTGATCCTTAACGGAAACGGGGAACTGTGGCGGCTCAACCTGGCGGCCGGTTCGCTGGAGCCCCTCCCACTGACCGGCGCCCCGGACCTCAACAATGACCACGTCCTGGACCCTGACGGCAGCAGCATCTTCCTCTCGGGCGAGGACGGCCACATCTACCGCGCACCACTGGCAGGCGGGCGGGCCACCAGGATCACGGACGACGACGGATCCTTCCACTTCCTCCACGGCGTCAGTCCGGATGGGCGCAGGCTGGCGTACGTGGACATTGCGGCGGGAGACTTCACGCGGCCCGGCCGGCTGCGCACCATCCCCGCTGGCGGAGGCCCGCCCTGGGACGTGGAGGTGGGCGGGGGACACTGCGACGGGCCCGAGTATTCACCCGATGGCGACTGGCTGTACCTCAACACGGAGTCGTTCACCACGGCACCCGGCCATGCCCAGCTTGCCCGGGTCCGCCCGGACGGCAGCCAGTTCGAGCGGCTTGTCAGCAGTGCCACCGTCGACTGGTTCCCGCACCTGTCCCCCGACGGGCGCCTGGCCAGCTATGTGCGCTTTCCCGCTGGAACCCGGGGCCACCCCGCAGACCTGCCGGTCGACGTCGTCCTTGTCTCCACCGGCGACTGGACCGCGCCGCTGCACACCTGGCCGCTGTTCGGCGGCCAGGGCACGCTCAACGTCAACAGCTGGGCGCCGGATTCGAAGCGGTTCGCGTATGTGGCCTACCCGCTGGACGCCGCGCAGGGCCACTAGGGCCTGGTCACACAGCGTCCTCGTTCAGGACCACGTCGTACGCCTCTACCCGCCGGTCCGTCACGGTCGTGGGCGATTCAAGGTGGACCGCGCCGGACGGCAGGATCCCGGCCCCGCCGTACCGTTCCATCACCTGCCACTGCGCCACCACGTCCTCCCCGGCGTGGTCTGCAGGGAGCGTGCTCCAGAAACGGAACCCGCCGGCGTCGTCCAGCGCCTCCCTGCGGTAGAGCACACAGCCGCCCAGCCAGGCCACGTGGTAGGGCACCCACTCGCCGGGCTGCAGCGACAGTTCCGCGCAGACGTGGCTGAGGTTGGCGGCGCTGTGCAGCGGCCAGCGTTCAAAACCCGGGGCACCCGGACGGATGCGCTCCGGAGCCACCGGTCCGTCCCAGGCTTGGAAGGAGGCCGTCTGTTCCGGCCTGCGGTCGTCCAGGAAGGACAGGCCCTGCGGTGCCATCCCGACGAAACCGCACTGGAGCTGGTCCAGTGCCTTGCTCAGCCGTTCCACGGCACCGGGCTCCAGCCAGACGTCGTCGTCCAGGAAGAGACACTGATCCGCGGTGGACTGGTCCAGCAGGAACTGGCGGTGTTCGGCCAGTCCGCGCCGCGGAAGGTGCCGCAGCAGCGTGACGGGCCGGCCCTGCGCCTGCAGCACCCGCACCATGGCGGCGGCAGCGGGATGGTCCCAGGCCGGCTGTCCGGCTGACTGGTCGCTGATGACGACGGCGAACGCGGGCTCGGACTGTGCGGCCAGTCCTGCGAGGGTGACGGCGAGTTCGGCAGGCCGGTTGCAGGTGGGCACCAGGACGTCCACCGCTACCTTGTCCGGCCGGTCCTGCGGCCGCGCCCACTGTTCCGCAGATCTCCTGCCCACAGTCCACCTTCCTGGCGTTGACGTTGGTGCCGGCGGCAACGCAGGCTGCTTGCTGCTGCCTGCCGGCGGGATGGGGTTCCGCGTGTTCCGTACCCCGGGGGACGGGATGTATTCGCCTTGGCGGAACCGCAAAGGCCCCCGCTTCCACTGCCCGGGGGCAGCGGAAACGGGGGCCCTTTGGATCAGGAGGCTTTATCCGGCGTCGAAGCTCTCGTCGTCGTCATTGGGCGACTCTTCCTTCGGAAGGTCGTTTCCGCTGCCGTCGGGAAGGCCCGTCGCTTCCTGGCCCGACTCCGAGGACACCGGCGCCGACCCCTGGGAATCGTCATTGGACTCGTCGATCTCGGCCGCGCTGGACGGAAGATCCATGTCGTGCGGGACGGGAGCCTGGCCCGTGCCCGACTGCGGTTCGTTCGTGTCCGCGCCGGCCGTGGACGCGCCGCCGCCGGACTGCTGGCCACCCTGCGTGCCTGCCGCCTCCTGCTCGGCCGTGGGGGTACCGTAGCCGCCCGGAGCCGTCTCGGGTTCAGCCTGCTGGTTTTCCTGCGTCATGCTTCCTCCTGTTGTTCGTTGCCGATATTGCTGGTCTGGTGATGCCGGCCTGGATGCCCCAGCGGGTGGGACCCCCATTAAAGCCCCTTGCCGCCCGTGACCGGGAGGACTGCACCGGAAATGTAGGACCCGTCCTCGGATGCGAGCAGCACGTACGCCGCGGCAAGCTCGGCCGGCTGCCCCGCGCGCCCCAGCGGCGTGTCCTGCCCGAAGGAGGGGAGCTTGTCCGGCCATTCGGTGGCCGGGATCAGCGGTGTCCAGATGGGGCCCGGGGCCACGGCATTGACGCGGATCCCCTTGGGACCCAGTTCCTGGGCCAGGGCCTTGGTGAACGCCACCTGCGCCGCTTTGGTCATGGCGTAGTCGATGAGCCCGGGTGACGGGTTGAAGGCCTGGATGGAGGCCGTGGTGATGATCGAGGCACCCGCCTTCAGGTGCGGCACGGCCGCCCGCGCGGACCACAGCAGCGAGTAGAGGTTGGTGCGGAAGACCCTGTCGAACTCCTCGGTGGGGAGCGTCTCGAGGCTCTCGCGGTTCTTCTGGTACGCGGCGTTCAGGACCAGGATGTCGAGGCGGCCGAATCCGGAGACCGTCTCCTCCACGATGCGGGTGCTGAACTCCTCCTCACGTCCGTCACCGGGAAGCAGGAGCGCGCGGCGGCCGGTTTTCCGGATCCATTCCGCCGTGTCCTGCGCGTCGTCTTCCTCCTCAGGCAGGTACGAGATCGCGACGTCGGCCCCTTCCCGGGCGAAGGCGATGGCGGCAGCCTTGCCGATGCCTGAGTCCCCGCCCGTGATGAGGGCTGCCTTGCCGTCGAGCTTGCCGTGCCCCTCGTAGCTGCGCTCCCCGTGGTCGGGTTTGGGGTCCATGGGGCCGGTCAGCCCGGGCTGCTTCTGTTCCTGCTCGGGAAACGGGTCCGAGTGGTAGCCGCCGCGCGGATCCTTCGGCTGGTCTGTTTGCTTGTCGGTCTCGCTCATAGTCCGCCTGCCTGTGTCGGTTGACCTGTGTCGGTGCGAAGGGCCCGCCGTGCTCCGGCCCTTCGAAGCTATCCCGGGCGGAGGACCAAGTCCACCGCCCAAGACTAATAATCAGTAAACTTATCAAATGTAGGAGCACGCGCAACGGCCTGCCTTGTTTCTGGGTACGGGAGGAGTAGAAAGAAAGCCTGGGCCGCGGCCGGAGAGGAAGGAGGGCCGATGTCTGAGGTTGAGGACTACACGGGCCGGACGGGACGCAATGAAACCCGCGAGGAGCAGCTTGACCGCAACTGGGCGGAACTCCTGCAGGAGCTCCGCGTACTTCAGACCGGGGTGCAGATCCTGGCCGGCTTCCTGCTGACGCTGCCGTTCCAGCAGCGGTTCGAAAAGCTGGACGGCTGGGAGGTTGGCCTGTATCTCGTCAACGTCGTCATCGCCGCGCTCACCACGGCCTTCATCCTCCTCCCGGTCAGTGTGCACCGCCGGCTTTTCCGCAAGCGGCTCAAGGAAACACTGGTCTCCAGCGCAGACAGCATCACCAAGATCGCACTGGGCGGCATCGCCCTGCTGAGCGCCGGAACAGCCGCCCTGGTGTTCGATGTTGCCGCCGGGCGGTCTGCCGGCGTCACGGCCGGGGGTGCACTGCTGGGCGTCATGGTGGTCATGCTGGTTTTCGTTCCGCTCCGCCTGAACAAGCGGGCTACAGGCAGGATCCTCCCGCCAGCATCGGACAAGGAGTAAGACATGCGCAAATGGGCAAGGGAACATGGCCTGCTGCTGGCCAACCTGGGCTGCTTCCTGGCGTTCTTCGTGGGCATGATCCTCTCCGGAGCCGCTTCCTACAGTGAAGACCAGCAGGCCCACGGGGAGCCCGCCGTCTCGGTCCTGGAGTTCCTGGGCACGGGCGCCTTCGTCGAGGCCACCTTCGAGAACTGGGAATCGGAGTTCCTGCAGATGGCCATGTACGTGGTCCTCACCGTGTTCCTGTTCCAGAAAGGCTCATCCGAATCCAAGCCAATGGGCAAGGAGGCGCCGCAGGATGAAGATCCCCGCCAGGCGGCCCTGCGGAAGGCCACGCCCTGGCCGGTGCGGCGGGGCGGAGTGGTGCTCAAGGTGTACGAGCATTCACTGTCGATCCTGCTGTTCTCCCTGTTCCTTGGCTCGTTCTTCCTGCACGCCGCCGGCGGTGTGGACGAGTACAACCAGAACCAGCAAAGCCATGGCCAGCCCGCCATCACGTACCTGCAGTACCTGGGCACCAGCCGCTTCTGGTTTGAGTCCTTCCAAAACTGGCAAAGCGAGTTCCTGGCCGTCGCGGTCCTGGTGGGCGCGTCGGTCTACCTCCGGGAGAAGGGGTCCCCGGAATCGAAGCCCGTTGCCGAACCCCACTACGAGACCGGGACCTGAAGGCCCGGCCCACCTGGCCGATCCAACACCCGGCCCAATCCAGCCGGCAATCCAACCAGCCCCACCCAAGTGGCCGTGGGCTAGGCCCCTTCGAGTACCTGGCTTGTTGCCCAGGCCAGGTACTTGCCGGCGTTCGCCACAGCGTCCTGTGGGCTGGATGCGACGTCCAGCAGCTGCGCCGCGGAAACCACGCCGTGCCCGGCAAGGTCCTCAAGGGTCACCAGGATCCTGCCGGCCACCACGATGACGGGAATTCCACGTTCCCGGGCTGCGTCCGCGAGCGCGATCGGCGCCTTGCCGGTGAGTGACTGGGAATCCATGGATCCCTCACCGGTGATCACCAGGTCTGCCTGGTCCAGCTGCGCGGCCAGGCCGGTCAGTCCGGCCACCAGTGCGAAGCCGCCTTCCAGCGTGGCGTCGGTGAAGGCAAGGAACGACGCCGGGAAGCCGCCGGCGGCGCCGGCGCCTGGGACGTTCACGTCCCGGCCCGTTGCTTCCCGCAGCACTGACGCCCAGTTGCGCAGCCCGGCGTCGAGCATTTCCACGCTGTCCTGGTCCGCGCCCTTTTGGGGGCCGAAAACGTGCGCGGCACCGGATGGCCCGTACAGCGGGTTGCGGACGTCGACGGCGATGCGGAACGTGGTTGCAGACAGCCGCGGGTCCAGCCCGGTGGTGTCCAGGGCGACGATGTCCGCCAGGGAACCGCCGCCCAGGGGCACCACGTTCCCCGCGCCGTCCAGGGGCTTCAGGCCGAGGGCGCGCAGGGCGCCGCTGCCGCCGTCGGTCATGGCCGAGCCGCCCAGGCCCAGGACGATCTCGGTGGCGCCCGCATCCAGTGCGGCAGCAATGAGCTGGCCGCAGCCATAGCTGTGGGCACGCAGGGCGTTGGCGGCCGTTGGTTCCATGTCCGCCAAACCGGAGGCCTGGGCCGTTTCGATCACTGCCGTAACCTTGCCGTCCCCGGCCTTGTGGATGGCCCAGGCAGCGCCCAGCGGGGCAAGGATGGGCCCCACCACGGCGTTCAGCCGCTCTTCGTAGCCTGCGGCCACGGCCGCCTCAAGGGTGCCCTCGCCACCGTCGGCAATGGGGAACTGCGTGACGACGGCGTCCGGGTACACCCGCAAGGCGCCTTCCGCGATGGCAGCGGCAGCCTCGGCCGCCGTCAGGGACCCCTTGAACTTGTCCGGAGCGATAAGAATGCGCATGCGCTCCATCATGCCAGCAAGCCGCCGGAAAGCGCTTGCCAGATCCGAGATATGGACTCTGTGACTGCCCCACGGTCAGGAGAACAGCCAGCGACAGGCACAAGGGGCCTACGCTTCGCGCCAGTCGTTGCTGGTGATGTGCGATCCCGCCTGCGGACCCATCTGGAGCATCCCGCCGTCGACCACCCACGCCGCACCGGTCACGTAGCTGGAGGCAGGCGAGGCGAGGAAGGCGATGACGTCGGCGATCTCCCGGGCATGCCCGGGCCGGCCCAGCGGCACCCCGGGGCGCTTCGTCGTCGTCGGGTCCTGGTCCTCCTGCCCCGTCATTGGCGTGGCAATCTCCCCCGGCGCCACCGTGTTGGCGGTGATGCCGTACTGGCCCAGCTCCAGGGCGAGCGTCTTCATCAGGCCGCCCAGGCCGTGCTTGGACGCATCATAAGCAGACGATCCGACGCGCGGCTGGAACTCGTGCACGCTGGACACCGCCACCAGCCGGCCGCCCTTCCCGGCCTTGACCATGCGCCTTGCTGCCGCCTGCAGGCAGACGAACGCGCCGTTGAGGTTCGTGTCCAGGATCCTCATCCAGTCATCGATCCCCATGTCCAGGAACTTTGTGCTCGCACCCGTCCCGGCATTGTTCACGAAGACATCCAGGCCGCCCAGCTCCCCGGCGAGTTCATCGATCACGCCGGCAGCGGCGTGGAGCTCGGTGGTATCCAGCTGCCGGACCACGGCCTTGCGCCCCAGGCCGCGGATTTCTTCGGCGGTACCCTCGGCGCCTGCCTTATCCGAATGCCAGGTGACACCCACGTCCATGCCGGCGCGGGCGAGCGCCACGGCGGTGGCCTTGCCGATTCCTGAGTCTGAAGCGGTGACGATGGCGGTGGTGGGCGTGAAGTTGCTGGTATCCGGCATGGCGGGGCCTTTCGTCAGGTCTGGCGGGTCTTGTCAGGGCGGCTCTGGTTCGGGCAGGGCGGCTCTGGTTCGGGCAGGCCGGCTCTGTTCAGGCCGGGCGGCGGAGATCGGGCTGGTAGGACTCGTCGGCGGCGGTGGCCGTGCTGCCGCCGGCTTCCCGGGGCTCCGGCTGCGGTTCGGGCACGGCCATCAACGGAACCGCGAAGGTCACCACTGGCCGGGCACCGCCGTCGTCCGCCGACCTGATGGTCAGGCTCCTGGTGCCGGGCGGCACCGACGGGGTAAACACCTGCAGGTTGCGGGAACCGACAGTGGCCGATTCCTGCAGGGTGTATTCCGTGCCGAAGTGGTCCTCCACGATGAGGTGCGGTTCAGCCGCGTCATCCGAGGGAAGGTGGATGTTGACCACCAGGCCGGATGCCCAAACCTCCACTGAGAGGATGGTGAACTCCGTGGCGGAGGTGACGTGCCGCCCATAGGTGGGCGGAAGGAGCATCCGGCGCAGGGCGCCGGATGGAATGAAGTTGCTCATGATGGTTCCTGTAGGTCTTGCGCCGGCGGTCGGGGTGGCGGCGCCGGAGGGTGATCCGGTGGCGGCCGAACGGGGTGGCGCGGGTGCGGCTTAGGCGTCTTCGCGATCCGCGGCATCCGCATCGCGGATCCGGTTGCCTTTATCTCCTGCCATGGCAGTCTTCCCTCCATCCCCAGCTAACTAGTAAGTCTACTTACCATGGAGCCTCCGGATCCGGCCCCTGTCAAGGGGATGGAAGGCAGCCTGCGGCCGGACTGCGGGGATATGCGTGAAGTCTGCGGAACAGTTCGAACATCCCGTTGCCAGGGCTACCGGCGGGGGCGGACCATCGCGTAATACCCGGGCACCCTGTCCTGGCCCGGCACGCCGGTCACCGGGTTGGTTTCGATGGCCACATGGCCATCCTCAAGGAGTTCCCAGTCCGACGCCGGGAACGCACGTTCGCGCTCTTCCGGCCCGAAGTGCCCCGGCATGGGAAGCCCGCGGATGGCCAGCTCCAACGGCGCCGGAATGCCATGCGTGCTTGCCCCAAGATGGGTGACGTACTCCAGCGGGTTTCCCTGGAAGTTGGTTTCCGCCATGAAGACCGTCCCGCGGCCGCCCACCAGGATCCGCAGGTTGTCGACCATCGCCGTTTGGTGGGCCGGATCGAGGACATGCAGCACGCCGCGGATAAAGACGTTGGCGCCGTCAGGGTTCAACTGGAAGGACTCCGCCAGTTGCCCGGCAGCACCCTCCGCCGTCATGTCCCTGGCTTCAAAGGCGGCGTTTGCGATTCCTGCGGACTCCGCCCGCGCCCGGGCAACAGCATGGGGTGAGACGTCCACGCCGATGACCCGTGGAAAGATCCCGGCGAGCGCGCGGGTGAAGCTGCCGTGCCCACAGCCGGTGTCCACAACGGGAAGCGCAGGGTCCAGGTAGCGAAGGAGGCTGTCCTGGTAGCCCTGGAACTCATGGTTGCTCCCCGAGTCCCACAGGACCTCGCCGCCCGGACCGGTGGAAGTAATGCCGGCCCAGTACCGGTCCCACGCCTTATGCCGGTCCTTGGGGGCGCTGCGTGAGAGCCTGATGAGCTTGGGGATCATCAGGTACTTCTGCCAGGTGGACCGTGGCGACTTTGTTGAAGACACGGCTCAAATATATGGTCCTGCCCGTCCCGGTGGCGGACCTTCGGCAACATTACGGCGTGCCACAACTCCCTGGCAGCGCGGAAAGCGGGGGTAAGGGTGCGCACGCCGTGGACCCGCTTCGCCCGCATCCCCCTAGAATGTAGTCAACTGGGAGGGAAGGGAGCACTGTGACGGCTGTCCCGAGTGACGCGCGCCTGCCCCGCACGGCCGTCGTGGCCGATCCCGACGCAGGCCGGAGGGCCCGTAACGCCCAGGCGCTGCGCGACGCCGGATACACCGTCCTCGAAGCCACCGACGCCGGCAGCCTCGCCGCGGTGCTGGACGGCGGTGAACCGTCAGTCGTCGTCGCCGATGCCTTCCTCTCCGGCGTCCTGTCCACCACCACGTCCGCCGCCCCGGTCCTGGTGATGGTGGACCTGGACAGCCCCGCGGAGATCGCAGCTGCCAACCCGCCAGGTGTCCACGACTGCATCACCAAGCCGCCTGCACCCCAGGAGCTGGTGCACCGCGCGTCCGTCCTCATCGACCAGGTATCCCGCCGCCGCGCCTCCAGGCAGGAAGCCGAAGCGCTCCGGGAGCAGTTGCGTGAAGTCTCTGCCGCGGTGCGCGCCACCAACGACCCCCAGGAAATCGCAAACCACGTCGTCGCGGGATTCGGCCGCACCTTCAAGGCCGACCACGTTGTCCTGGCAACCTTCGAGGATCACCGCGTCCCCGTCATCACGGCCGGGTGGCACAGGCGGGGCCTCGCGGAGCTGCCCGCTGACGCCCTTCCACGCGAGGAAGACGCCCGTGCCACGGCGGACATGCTCTGGGCCGGGACCGAGACGCTCTCCGCCGACGGAAACGAACCGGCCGCCCGCAGCGAGGCGAGGCCCGGCCCCGGTCCCGCCATCGCTGGAGCCGCCTCAACCCTGGCGGTGCCCATCGGCGAAGGGAATTCCTCCCTGGGCATCATCTGGATCGCCATGATGGACCGGCCCCGGACCTGGTCCAGCGCTGAACTGGGGCTGATCCAGCACGTGGCCGGCAACGCCGCCTACGGCCTCATCCAAAGCCACCTGATCAGCAGCCAGCAGCAGG
The DNA here is from genome assembly GCF_059492155.1 of Pseudarthrobacter sp. Pseusp20. Lineage (NCBI taxonomy): Bacteria > Bacillati > Actinomycetota > Actinomycetes > Micrococcales > Micrococcaceae > Pseudarthrobacter > Pseudarthrobacter sp. Pseusp20. Next base: position 368,001 of record NZ_CP168521.1, on the reverse strand, counting down.
TGGTCAAGCAGCTGAGGGAACTCGACAAGGCCAAGACTGACTTCCTGGCAACGGTGAACCACGAGCTGCGGACGCCGCTGACCTCGATCATGGCTTACCTGGACATGATCCAGGAAAGCACCGAGCATCCGGTGTCCCGGGAGGTCCACCAGATGCTGGACATCGTGGTCCGCAACACCGAACGCCTCCGCACGCTCATCGAGGACATGCTCAGCGTCTCCCGCGGCGGGCTGGACAACGCCGCGATGCAGCTGGCACCCGTGCGGCTGGGTCAGACCCTGGATCTGGTGGCCGCGGCGCTCCGTCCGCTGGCCACGCTGCAGAACGTCACCATCGACGTGGACCCCGTTCCGGAGGATCCGGAGATACTCGCGGACGAAGTGCAGCTGCAACAGGTCTTCACCAACCTGGTGTCCAATGCCATCAAGTTCACGCCCAGTGGTGGACGGATCGAGGTGGGCAGCGAGTCCCATGCCGCCGCGGACGGCTCCAAATGGGCCACCGTGCGCATCGCCGACACCGGCATCGGCATCTCGAGCGATGAAATCAACCACGTATTCACCAGGTTCTACCGCGCCTCCAACGCGATGAACGGCGCCATCCCGGGAACAGGCCTGGGCCTTGCCATCTCCAAGGACATCGTGGACCGCCACGGCGGCCGGATCGACGTCGCCTCCACCCTGGGCTCCGGGACCACTGTCACCGTCAGCCTTCCCCTCGGCACCGACAACGTCCAGGCCAACTAGGCGCCGAAGGAGGACCTGCCATGTTTGCCGACGACGATCCCCGGCTTTCGCAGCTGCTGGAAGGTATTGTCCGGCTGGCTTCCGGGGACCTCAGCTCACGGATCGAGGTCTCACCCGCCCGGGATGAACTGGACGCGATCATCATGGGCACCAATCTCCTGGCCGAGGACCTGCAGATCATCTACGAGGAGCTCGAGCAGCGGGTGCAGGTCCGGACCCAGCTGCTGCACGAGGCGCACCTTGAGATGCAGAAGATGGCAATGCAGGACCCGCTGACCGGCCTGGCCAACCGGTCCGCACTGATCGAAGCACTGCGCACCGCCCTGGAAGCCCGCACCGCGGCCGGCGGCGAGCCGGCGGATGAAGGCCCCGCCATCTTGCTGATGGACCTGGACGCGTTCAAATCCATCAATGACAGCCTGGGACACACGGCCGGCGACCAGGTCCTGGTGACTGTGGGCGAAAGGCTCCGGACCGCGGTCCGCGCGGCGGACGTCGTCGCCAGGCTGGGTGGTGACGAGTTCGCGATCGTCATGCCGTCGGCGTCGGCAGACCAGGCCGCCATCGTGGCGCACCGCATCCTGGCCGCGCTCACCGAACCCATCGAACTGCCCGGCCGCAGCGTGCGTTGCGGTGCCAGCATCGGGCTCAGCGTGGGCAGTGAAGGCCACAGCCCGGAGGACATGCTGATGGAGGCCGACGTCGCCATGTATGCCTCCAAGGCCGAAGGGCAGAACAGGCTGCACCGGTTCGAGCCGGCCCTGCTGCTGATGCGGCGGCTCCGCAGCCAGCTGGTGGACGACCTGCGGGCCGCCATCAAGGATGACGCGCTGACGCTTTACTACCAGCCCGTGGTGGAGCTCGCCACGGGACGGATCGAGGGCGTGGAGGCACTGGTCCGCTGGAACCACCCCACCCGCGGCTTCATCATGCCGGACGAGTTCATTCCCCTCGCCGAGGAGGCGGGACTGATCTCGGAACTGGGCCTGTGGGTGCTCAGGACGGCTGTGAGGCAGCTCCGGGCCTGGATCGACGCATGCCTGCTGGACAGTACGTTTTCCGTGCGCGTCAATATCTCCGCCACGGACCTGCAGAGCCTGCAGTTCATCGAGGACGTGCGGAACGTGCTCCAGGAGACCGGGGTCAGGCCCGACCAGGTGGTCCTCGAATTGACCGAAGTGGCCATCGTCAAGGGCAATGAACTGGACCGGTACTCGCTGGGCGGGCTGCGCGGCCTGGGCGTGGGCATCGAAATTGACGATTTTGGCACCGGCTACTCCTCCATCAGCTACCTCCGCCGGCTGCCCGTGGACCGGGTCAAAGTGGACAGAACGCTGATTACCGGGCTGGAGACCGATCCCAGCCAGCCTGCCCTGGTGGCCGCCGTGCTGCAGCTGGTACGGGCGTGCGGGCTGGAAGCCGTATGGGAAGGCGTGGAAACCGCTGAGCAGGCGGAAATCCTGCGCGGGCTTGGCTGCCGCAGCGCGCAGGGCTACTACTTCAGCCGTCCGGTTCCGCCGGACCAGATACCCCAACTGCTGGCTGACCAGCAGGAAAGCGCTAACCAGTAACGCAAAACTACTGCGCTTTTGTGGCCGCCGTTATACGATCAGCGTGCGGTGTCTGGTTTTTCGCCGCCGCGAAATTCAGGTCTGGCAACACCGTACTTTTATAGGGCGTTTGGAAATTTGAACATTATTGGGCCATCGGGTCATTACTTCGTCAACTGGGGGCGTTGCTAATGTCGGTTCGGGTACAGGCATGGGGAATTATCGCTGCCGTGCTGGCGGATACGGATCCTGCGGGAGCCGCTGTCCGGCAACGGCTGAGCAAGAGCCTCGACGAGAATCCAGGCGTGCCGGAACGCGCTTTGCTGGAGTATCTCCTGGAGACCCGGCGCAGCGATGCCAACACCGTGGAAACACTGGAAGCGGCCAGGGACATGCGCCTCACAGCGCCCACCCTGCCGCCGCAGTTCGCTGAGCAGCTGGACGCCATCCGCAGCATCTCACGGATCAGCGCCCTGCTCGAGAACCAAATGCTGATGACCGCATTCCAGCCCATTTACGGCCTGGAAGGAAAAACCGTGGTCGGCGCGGAAGCCCTCTCGCGCTTCGTCAGCGATGACGGTGCCGCTGCGGAACTGTGGTTCGCCGAGGCCGCGGCCGTGGGCCTGGGCGCAAACCTGGAGTTCTCGGCTTTGGGATCCGCCGCGGTGGCAGCCCGCGACCTGCCGGACAACCTTTATGTGTCCCTCAATATTTCGCCCACCTCCTGCATGGACCCGCGGCTGCCGGAACTGTTCGACCATATTGAACTCCCCATCGACCGCATAGTGCTCGAATTGACCGAGGACATTCCGGAAGAGGAATATCTGCAGTTCATTTCCGCGATCAATCCACTGCGGGAAAAAGGCCTGCGGATTGCCGTCGATGACACCCACACCGGGGCCGGCGCCCTCAGCCGCATGATCCACCTGCGTCCAGACTTCCTCAAGGTGGGACGCAACGTGATTGGCGACGTCGACAAGGACGGCCTCCAGCGGGCACTGTCGGCCTGCCTGGTGGACTTCACCGACCAGATCGGCACCATCCTGGTGGCTGAGGGGATCGAAACGGTGGGCGAACTCAAGGTCCTCACCGAACTTGGCATCAGCGCCGGCCAGGGTTACCTGCTGGGGCGGCCGTCAGTGCGGCCCCAGGACTGGGCCAACTGGAACACGCGGCTGGACGTGGACGGCCTGGAGCGCCATTTGGCGGGACCAGGGGAGTCGCGGGGCCGCCATGGCAAAGAGACTTCCTGACACACACCACGCTCACACCTAAGGCGAGCAGCGCGGCGCATGGCATGACGCCAGGCGCCGCGCCTGCCATTTGACCGCTATTCGGAGTGGCCCTGGTCCCGGCTCATCTGGTCCTCTGCCGGCGGCGTCTCTCCCGGGGGCACTCCCCCGCCCGGTTCCAGCCCGGTGACATTGCCCTCCGCCGGGTCGGGGTTTGGCGAACCGGCCGCCTCCCTGCTGCGTTGCTCCGCCAGGTGCGGCTGGGCGGCGCCAACGTCTTCCTTCCCCGGGCGGTCGGGGTTCGCGGGGTCATTCTCCGGATGGTAAGTGCTCATGCTGGTCTTCCTTCCTCTCCGGCTGCGGTCCGATTCCCCAGCACTGGACTAATTGTAAGCATGCTGATAATTCTGGAGGAGTAGGGCCGGTATGCCGCTGGGCGCCGGCACGCAATGTCGGAAGGAGCAGTCAGATGGGAATCGGCGACAGCATCGGCAAGGCAGCAGAAAACGCCATGGAGGACCTGGCCGGAACATCCAAGCCGACGGAGAAGATGGATGTGCCCGACCCCACGAACCCCAATGACGACGTGGAAGTCCACTCGTCCCTGAGTGAAGGTTCAAATGCCATGGAGGCGGAGAAGCAGAAGGCGCCCGGCCTCAAGACAGGGGCTGCCCCGGCACCGGTCTCCAACCGCCCCCTGGGCGGTGACACCGACGAAACTGACCCTGGCCAGGCGGACCGCGACGGCCTTACCGGCGACGCCACCGCGCCGTCCGGAGGCTAGGAACCCGGCGCAGGCGGGTGGCCCTGCGGCCACTCCCCGCGCTCCATGAGCACTTCGCGAAGCAGGTCCGCGCGGTCCGTGACGATGCCGTCCGCGCCCAGGTCGAGGAGGCGGTGCATTTCCGCGGCATCGTTGATGGTCCAGACGTGCACCGCCAGGCCAAGGGCGTGGGCGCGGCGGATGAACCCGGCGGTGACCACAGGGATCCGTCCATAGCGGACGGGGACCTGCAGCGCATGGACGTCCCTGAGCACCCGGCGCATGAGCCGGTGGAACACCGGGCGTGGAAGCACGGGGCCCAGCAGGGTGAAGAGGGCATTGGAGGACACGCCGGCGGAGGAGGCAACCGGCCGGCTGAGCAGTTTCAGCACCGCCCGCCGTCGACGGTCCGAAAAACTGGTGACCAGCACCCGCTGGTGCACTTGGTGCCGCTCGATGGCGGCGGCCGTGCTGTGGACGGAGCCCCAGTCCTTGACGTCCAGGTTCAGCCGGGCGTGTGGCAGCTGGGTCACCAATTCATCGAACGTGGGGATGGGCTCGCGGCCGTTGATCCTGGCCTTGGCGACGTCCGCGGCCGGCAGGTCCGCCACGCGGCCGCTGCCGTCGGTCAGGCGGTCCAGGGCTTCATCGTGGAAGAGCAGCAGCACGCCGTCGGCCGTGGTGTGCACGTCCGTTTCCAGGTACCGGAAGCCCAGTTCGACGCCGGAGCGGAACGCGGCCATCGAGTTTTCCAGCCCCTCAGCCGAGAACCCGCGGTGGGCCATGGCGATGGGTAGCTGCCGCCCGGCGTCGTCCTTGTGCTCGAAAAAGGGCAGGGTCACAATGTGAGCGTACCCGAGCCGCGCGGGGTTGGGGCCGGCGGGTCAGTCAGCGCAGTCGGTTTCCCCGCATGGCACAATGTCCACCCCGTCGCCGCAGTGCAGGAGCGCCCGGCCGCGGCCGCCGTCCAGGTGGACCCAGACTGCCGTGTGGTCGGCGGTGATGGTGTCCACCACGCCGCCCGCCTCAAAACCGGGAGAAAGCAGGACGCGGACCCGGTCGCCCTGGCGCAGCTGCTTCCAGTGCGGAGCCGGGGTTGCTGGCCGGTGCGGCCCATCGGCCATGTGCTGTTTGACGTTCCTTGCCATGGTTGCCCCCTATGAGCCGGCGTAAGTAGTGCCTGCTTTCCGTGGTTCACGCTAGGGGGCGAAGGTAAACGCCAGGTGAGCGGCAGCTGTGAATACGGGGGGCTGCTGCGGTCAGGAAAACTGGACGCCCAGGGAGGCGAGCCGCGCCTCCAAAACCTGGGCCACGCCGTCGTTGTCAAAATGCGGTGCCTGCTGCCCCGCCGCGCGGATGGCCTCCGGATGGCCGCTGGCCATGGCATAGCCGTGACCCGCCCACCGGAGCATCTCGATGTCATTGGGCATGTCGCCGAAGGCCACCACATCCGCGGCGTCAATGCCCAGCCCCGAAGCGTACTCGGCCAGGGTAACGGCCTTGTTGACCCCCGGCAGGGAGAGTTCCAGCATGGCAACGCCGGGCGAGGAGTGGGTCGTCGCGGCCAGGTGCTCGACGGCGGGTGCCACCTCGGCGAGGAAATCATCGGGTGTGCCGTCGCGGACGATGGCAAGGAATTTGACCACCGAATCGTCACTGGTGAGCGTGTCCTTCAGCGGGGCCGGGGTGAATTCGGCCAGCAGCTCGCTGGATTCGTTTTCGATGAAGCCCGGTTCCAGATGGAATCCGGTGAGCGTTTCCGCTGCGAACAGGGCCGCGGGGCGGAGCGCCTTGATGATGCCGCGGACCTCCAGGACGGTGTGGATCGCCAGGGTGCGGGCGGAGACCAGGCGGTCCGCCTCCAGGTCCCAGACCACGGCACCGTTGGAGCAGATCACCCGTCCCGTGTGGCCCAGCTGCTCCTCGAGGGGGTGCAGCCAGCGCGGCGGACGGCCCGTGACAAACACGAGCTCGACGCCGGCATCGCGGCAGGCGTGGAAGGCGCGGATGGTGCGGGGGCTGATTTTTCCGTCGTGCCCAAGGATCGTTCCGTCAATATCGCTTGCTACCAGCCGCATGATGCCAGTCTACGTGGGGGTTTGCGCACCGTCGCCGCCGGGGCGGCCGCTTCGGGTCCGCGGGCTGTCCAGGGACGGCCGGGGTGGTGCCGTTGTCAGCCTCCGGGTCTACACTGAAATTATCGAACATATATTCGAATAAAAGGTGTGTTGTGGGCGTTATTATCGGTCCCCGCGTGATAAATGCGGGCGCCTCGTTATTCTCGGTGCTGATCTCCCCCGTGGCGGTGGCGGCAGGGTTTCCGTCTCCTGCGCAGGACTACTTTGACGGGCGGATCGACTTGAACGCGCACCTCATCAAGGACATCACCAGCACCTTCGTGGTCCGGGTCACCGGGGACTCCATGGAGGGCGCCGGCATCAGCGACGGTGACGAACTGATCGTGAACCGGGCACTGGAGCCGAAGGACGGGTGCGTGGTGATTGCGGTGCTGGACGGGGAGCTGACGGTTAAGCGCCTCCGCATCACCGGCACCGGCGTGGTGCTGCAGGCGGAGAACCCCAAATATCCGGATATCCACGTCCCCGCCCTGTCCGAGCTGACCATCTGGGGTGTCGCCACCAGGTGCCTGCACCATGTCTGAGGTATTCCATGTTTGAGGAGCAGCATGCCTAAGCCGGTGCTCATGCGGCGGATGCCGCAGATCGCCCACGTGGATGTCAACTGCTTCTACGCCTCCGCGGAGCGCGCCTTCGACCCCTCCCTGGAGGGCCGCCCGCTGGTGGTGCTGTCCAACAATGACGGCTGCGCGGTGACCCGCTCCCCCGAGGCGAAGGCCCTGGGCATCGCCACCGGCGAGCCCTGGTTCAAGCTCGCGCCGCGGGCCAAGGAGTGGGGCCTGGTGGCGAAGTCCAGCAACTATGAGCTCTACGGGGACATCAGCTCCCGGGTGATGGAGCTGCTGGGCAGGTACTCGGCGTGGCTGGAGGTGTACAGCATCGACGAAGCGTTCCTGGGCGTGAAGGGAAAACCCGACGAGCTGCTGGCCCTGGGCCGCAGGATGAAAGAGGCCGTGCGGCGGCACGTGGGGGTGCCGGTCTGCGTGGGCATCGCCCCCACCAAGACCCTGGCAAAGCTCTGCAACAAGTGGGCCAAGAACAACGCCGCTTTTGGCGGGGTCTGCCTCTGGGAGTCGGTCCCGGCCGACGTTCGCGAGGCCCTCATGGGCCGGTTGCCGGTGGACGAGGTGTGGGGCATTGCCGGGCGGCTGATGAAGCGGCTCAACGTGTTGGGCATCTTCACCGTGCTGGACCTGGTCCGGGCGGATCCGGTGGCGATCAGGGACAAGTTTTCGGTGGTGCTGATGCGCACCGTCCTGGAACTGCGCGGCACCCCGTGCATTCCCATGGAGGAGGAGCGCGTCGGCCGCGACCAGCTGATATTTTCCCGTTCCTTCGCCACTCCCGTGACCACCGCCGCCGGCCTGCGCGAGGTTCTGAGCATCTACGGGCAGCAGGCGAGCGCCAGGCTGTCCAAGCACGGACTGCAGGCGAAAGTGCTGACGGCCTTCGCTGCCACGTCCCCCTTCAGGGATTACGAACAGGCCTACCCTTCGGTCTGCGTCTCCTTGCCCATGCCCACCGCGGACCCACTCCTGCTCACCAAAGCCGCCCACGCGCTGCTGCCCAATATCCGGGATGGACTGAAATATGCCAAAGCAGGCCTGATGCTCACCGACCTGCGGCCCACGGGAAACCAGCCCCCGCTCGAACTGTTCGAGAACCGGCACGAGGAACGCGGCATCGGGCCGTTGCTTGAGGATGTGAGCCGCCGGTTTGGACGGGGGTCCATCGGGCTGGGGCATGCGGGCATCAAGTCGGGCCTGGACTGGACCATGAAGCGGGACATGCGTTCGCCCCGTTACACCACGCACTGGGACGAGCTCCCCCTGGTGAAGGCCGCGTAGGGGCACCAGGAGGGCCGAATCAAGACGCTCCGCGACGATTTTTGACGCCCTGCTACGCCGCATTGAGGCTTCGCGTCTCCGCGTGAACCACTGCGACACGAATGATTGTGGGGCCGCCGGGCGCTCCGTAATCTCGTCTCAGCATCAGCCCCAGCAAAGGATTTCCCCATGGCAAACCCGCAGGACAAGAGTCCGCAAAACCAGCAAGCATCCACCCGCATCGTCGCCGGCGGGTCAGCCAAGCCCCAGCGCCCGCTTGGCCTGAAAATCGGCATCGCGGCAGCCGCCCTGGCCCTGATCGGCGGTGGTGCCGCCATCGCCTCCGCCGTCAACAACGGCACCGCTGCACCGGCAGCCGACGTGGCGCCCGCCGGCAACCCGGCGGCCGAGCTGAAGCTTGGCTACTTCGGCAACGTCACCCACGCCCCGGCCCTGGTGGGGGTCAGCAAGGGCTTCATCGCCGATGAACTGGGCAGCACCAAGCTCAGCACCCAGGTGTTCAACGCCGGCCCCGCAGCCATCGAGGCGCTGAACGCCGGCGCCATCGACGCCACCTACATCGGCCCGAACCCGGCCATCAACTCCTTCGTGAAGAGCCAGGGCGAATCCGTCAACATCATCGCCGGTGCCGCGGCCGGCGGCGCACAGCTGGTGGTCAAGCCGGAAATCGGCTCCGCTGCAGACCTGAAGGGCAGGACGCTCGCGTCGCCGCAGCTCGGCGGCACGCAGGACGTCGCCCTCCGGGCCTGGCTTGCCACCCAGGGCTACAAGACCAACGTGGACGGCAGCGGGGACGTGGCCATCAATCCCACCGAGAACGCCCAGACCCTAAAGCTGTTCCAGGACGGCAAGCTCGACGGCGCGTGGTTGCCTGAACCGTGGGCGTCACGGCTGGTGCTGACGGCCGGAGCGAAGGTCCTGGTCGATGAAAAGGACTTGTGGGATGGCACACTGTCCGGCAAGCCGGGCGAGTTCCCCACCACCATCCTGATCGTGAACCGGAAGTTCGCCGCCGACCATCCGGACACCGTCAAGGCACTCCTGAAGGGGCATGTGAAGTCGGTCGAGTGGCTGAACGCGGCACCGGCCAACGAAAAGGCAACTGCCATCAACGCCGCGCTCAAGGAAGCCGCCGGGGCCGAACTGAAGGCCGACGTCATCGACCGTTCACTGAAGAACATCGTCTTCACCGTGGACCCGCTCGCCGGAACCTACCAGAAGCTCCTGGCCGACGGCGTGACTGCCGGCACCACCAAGCAGGCGGACATCAACGGCATCTTCGATCTGCGGGCCCTCAACAGCGTCTCGGACGGGAAGACCTCGGCAGCGGGGCTTGGCAAGGAGTAGGCCCTCCCTCCATCGGTTGCTCCGCAGGTGTCCTTTTGAGTCCTCAGAGCGGCACTTGCGGAGCAGCCGATTCGACTCCTAACCCTCTTCGCCAGTTCCCAGCCGGTCCATCTCAGCCCGCGTCGGCGGGTTGGCGCCGGGCCGCGACACCGTGACAGCCGCTGCACGGGCAGCATGCGCAAGGAGTTCGGCCAGCCCTTCGGCGGGCAGGTCGCGCAGCGCCCCGCGGTTCTGCGCGCCGTCCAGGTCCCGGTCCACCAGGCCGGACAGCAGCGCCGCCATGAAGGAATCCCCAGCCCCCACGGTGTCCGCCACGTCAACTTTCGGTGCGGGAACGGACGCTTCGCCGGCGCGGCACACTCCCCACGGCCCATCCGCGCCCCGGGTCACCACCACAAGCGCCGGCCCCTCCGAGCCTCCCAGGGCCAGCCACTTCCGCGCCGAGTCCAGGACGTCCTGCCCCGGATAAAGCCATTCCAGGTCCTCGTCGGAGGCCTTGACCACGTCCGCCAGGGTGACGAACTTCTCCGCCTGCCGCCGCGCGAAGTCCACGTCGGTGATGATGCTGGGCCGGCAGTTGGGATCGAAACTGATGGTGGCCGAGGGGTGGGCGTACTCGACGGCGGCCAGGACTTCGGTGGCACCAGGCATCAGCATCGTGGCTATCGAACCCGTGTGCAGCAGCGTGGTGCCCTGCAGCATGAAGCCGAGCCGGTCCGCGAGGCCCGGGAGCTCCCAGGTGAGGTCGAACGTGTAGGTGGCGGCGCCGTCGTCGTCAATCAACGCGGTGGCCACGCTGGTGGGCAACTCATCCGGCGGTACCGGCAGCATGACGGAACTGGCGCGCAGGTGGGCAGCCACCGAATCGCCGTACGCGTCCCGGCCGTAGCGGCCAATGAACTGCACCGGATGGTCCAGCCGGGCCAGGCCCACCGCAACGTTCAGCGGGCTGCCGCCCACATGGGCCTCAATTCCGGAGGCGCGCTGGACAACGTCAACAAGGCCTTCGCCGATCACTGTGAGCATGGTCATACTCTGCCAGAAAGCGGACCGGTCAGCAGGTCGTGTCAGCGGAGCAGCCCGCCCACCAGTTCCCGGCACGTGAGATACGCCTCCGCCGTGACGTCGATCAGGGCGAAGTGGTCCCCCGGCACCCTGACCAGCTGTGCCGGCACGGGTCCGGCCTGGCTGGCCTCAACATAGGTGGTGGACATGCTGAGGGGGACGTCGTCGTCCCCCAGCGCGTGGACGGCATAGACGGGAACGTCCAGCGGCAGCGCGGCCATGGGGTCGGCCATGCGGTGGCGTCCGGGAAATTCCGACGACGGCCCGGCCAGCAGGTTTGCCACCGCACCATCGCTGAGGCTGAGCCGCTCGGCCCCGCCCAGGTTGAGGACCCCCGACTGGCTCACCACCCCGGTGAGGCGGACGCCGTCCGTGCTGTTTTCCACCTGGCTGCCCTCTGCGGGTCCGAGCCCGTCCAGCCTGTTCCTGCCTGCCGCCCACACCGCCAGGTGCCCGCCGGCGGAATGGCCCAGCGCCACTACTCTGCCCAGGTCCAGCGCGTGCGGTGCTGCCAGGTCGGCCAGCTTGTCGATGCCGGCCAGGATGTCCTGGAAGGTGCCCGGCCAGCCGCCGCCGTTGCCGGCACGCCGGTACTCGAGGTTCCAGGCCGCCATGCCGTGTTCCGCCAGGTCCTTGGCCAGCGGCTCCCCCAGTTCGGCCCCGTAAGTGGAGCGCCAGTACCCGCCGTGGATGACCACCACCACGCCCCGGTGCCTCCCGCCAACCGGAAGATCGGGAAGGAAGAGTTCGCCCCACTGGCTGGGGTCGTCGCCGTAGTCATGGCGGTAGCGTCGCGTCACACTGGCCCACTTTAGCGGCCCGGATCGCCGCAAGAGCCCCGTGTTTCCGCGGCCAGGCCCATCAAAACTGGGCCAGAAGCGCGCGGTGCCGCCGTGCCCTGCCGTTTAGCCCCTCACTTTTCTGGGCACGGTCCCTGGCATGGAGGAACCTGTAGTGACCACCCAAGGGTCAACGGTGGAAGAGTGGACGCGCGCGCTGGCGGAATCCACAGGCTCACCCGGCGGAGGGGCGGGGACAGGGCTGATGCTCGCCGTCGCCGCCTCGCTGACGTCCATGGTGGCCGGCTACAGCGGGGACGACGGCGGGGAGCCGGCCCGGATACGCGCCCGGGCGCACGCACTGCGCCAGGAAGCCCTGCGGCTGGCAGATGACGACGCGTCCGCTTCCAAGGCGTTCGGCGCCGCCTTCCGGCTGGACCCGGGCCCGGAGCGGGACGAGGCGATCCGTTCCGCGTCGCTGGAAGCCGCGGCGTCCTCCGCCCTCTTGGGCGAACGGGCCATCGGGGCCATCGACGACCTGGGCTGGCTGGCAACAAACGGCAACCGGTCGCTCGTGGCCGATGTCGTCGTCGCGTTCGGCGCCCTTCGGGCTGCCGTTGCCGGGGCACGCACCAACGTCAGCTTTGACCTCGGGTCACTGCGGTCCGCCGGTGCAACCCTGGATCAGGTCCGGGAACAGCATCCGGACCTGTGGGCCGCCGTCGAGAAACTCAACGGAGCCATGGAGCGCATCGACGAACTGACGGCTGCGATTGACCACCGCGCGGCCCCCACCGACGCCGTCTGACGCCGGGATACTGGTACAACACCGGGAACAAGGGAGGGCCGCGCATGGCACGCGTTTTCATCACCGGATCCACCGACGGGCTTGGCCTGGCCGCGGCGGAGACGCTGCTGCAGGACGGCCACGACGTGATCGTGCATGCGCGGTCCTCCCGGCGCGTCCCCGCGGTGCAGCACCTGCTGGACCGCGGGGCGCACTGCGTCACCGGTGACCTCGCGGTTGCACAGGAAGTCCGGCAGATCGCGGACCAGGCCAACGCGATCGGCGGCATCGACGCGGTCATCCACAACGCGGGCGTACTCAACGGTGCGGCCCTGCTCCCGGTGAACGTGGTGGCCCCTTACCTGCTCACCGCCCTCATTCCCGGCCCGCGCCGGCTCATCTACCTCAGCAGCGGCATGCACCGCGGCGGCAGCACCGGCCTGGACGGCCTGGACTGGGCAGGACGGACGACGACGGCCTCCTACTCCACAACGAAGCTGCACGTCACTGCGTTGTCGGCAGCGCTGGCCCGCCTTGTCCCGCATGTCGCCAGCAACGCCGTCGACCCCGGCTGGGTACCCACGCGGATGGGCGGCCGGTCAGCTCCGGATGACCTGGAATTGGGGCACCGGACCCAGGAGTGGCTGGCCACCAGTGATGATCCCGGGGCCCTGGCCAGCGGGGGCTACTGGTACCACCAGCACCGGCAAACGCCGCATCCGGCGGCCACCGACCCCCGCTTCCAGGACGCCCTCCTGGCTCGCCTTGCGGACCACACCGGGGTCACCCTCGACGCGCTGGCCTAGCTGTACTGCCCAGGGACGTTGGTTCGGTGAATGTGATGACTCGCTGGAGTCGTTGAGCCAAAGGTGAGGACCTCCGGTTGCACAGTGGAGTTGCTTAGACAACCGCTGCAGCGACCAGGAGGTCCTCATGTCCCACGCTAATGCCGCTTTGACTCCGCGCCAACGTTTACGCGTCGCGCGTCTGGTCGTTGACCACGGCTGGCCGGTATCCCGGGCTGCCGAGCAGTTCAACTGCTCCTGGCCGACCGCGAAACGGTGGGCGGCCCGTTACGCCGCGATGGGTGAGGCCGGTATGGCTGATAGGTCCTCCCGCCCGTACCGGGTGGCCAACCGGACGCCGCAGCAGCTGGTGCGCAAAGTTGTGCACCTGCGCTGGAAGCAACGGCTGGGACCGGTCGCGATCGGGGCGAAGCTGGCCATGCCGGCCTCGACCGTGCACGCGGTCCTGGTCCGGTGCCGGCTGAACCGCCTGCATCACGTGGACAAGCGCACCGGAGAAGTCATCCGCCGCTATGAGCACGTGACTCCCGGAGCGATGATCCATGTGGATGTGAAGAAGCTCGGCAACATCCCCGACGGCGGCGGCTGGCGCTACGTCGGGCGGCAGCAAGGCAAGCAGAACCGTGCTGCGACTCCGTCAAAGCCGCGCAGCAGACACCGTAGCCCGCTGATCGGGACCGCCTACGTACACACGGTCATTGACGACAATTCACGGGTCGCCTACGCGGAGATCCATGGCGATGAAACAGCGGCCACCGCAGTAGCAGTCCTGCAAAGGGCTGTGTCCTGGTTCGCTGCCCGCGGCGTCATCGTGGAACGGGTTCTCTCTGACAACGGGGCGGCCTACAAATCACATCTCTGGCGGGACACCTGCCAAGAACTGGGGATCACGGCAAAGAAGACCCGGCCATATCGCCCGCAGACCAACGGCAAGATCGAACGCTTCCACAGAACCCTTGCCGATGGGTGGGCATTCAAGCGCTTCTACGCCACGGAATCAGCCCGCAGAAACGCCCTCCCGGCATGGCTGCACCACTACAATCACCACAGGCCCCACACCGCAATCGGAGGCCACCCGCCCATCAGCCGCTTAACCAACCTGCCTGGGCAGTACACCTAGCCCTTCACGCGGGGGCCGCCAGTTCCCGGATGGTGATGCCGGAAAAGATGGCCCGGCCGCCGTCGGTGTACAGCGAGATGCCGGTATCGCCGTCCGCAAAGTGCACCTGCTGCGACAGCACAGTGTGGCCGGCGTTAACGAACACTTCCACGCTCTGGGTATCCACCAGGACGCGCAGGTGGACGGACTTGGCGTTGGGGTCGATGGGCGCCGCCGCCCGTGTGTAGGGCACCAGCGAGTAGCCGGGGAGGTCCGAGGGCGCCCGGTCAACGTACAGTTCGGCCCCATACTTGCCGATGTTCGTGTGGCGGGTCCCGTCCGCCGAGCGGCCAACGGAGACCCCCACATTCGTGGCCGCCTCCCATGAGATGTCGAGCTCCAGCTCGTAGGCGCGGCCGTTCCAGGGCAGGACGGCACTCCCCTCCACGGTCCGGTCCGGGAGCCCGGTGGTGGCCGTGGCATAGCCGGCGAGCGCCCTGACGGGGCTGCTCAGCAGGCTGTACCAGCCCCCTGCCTGGCGCTCCAGGCGCAGTTCGCGCACCACCGAGTTCTGTCCGTTGTACCCGTCCGTGGCATCGGTGGGGACATCCCGGGCGGCGTACTTCCAGTTGTTCATCCAGGCAACGGCGTAGCGGCGCGTCTCCGGTGCTTCGGCCGCAGGCCAGGTCACCGCCGCGTACCAGTCCCAGCCCCAGTCCAGCCATTGCGGATTGTCCACGTCGTCGGCAAGGAACTGGTTACCGTCCCAGGTTCCCGTCCAGTAGGCGTAGGTCATGGGCAGCCCGATGCTGTACGCATCCATGCTGGCGCCAAGCACCCAATGCCAGGTCCCGTCGTCGGCCTTCATCTGGAACAGGTCCGGGCACTCGATGCCGCCCAGCGCGTGGTTGGGGTAGTCGAAGTTGCGCTTCAGCTGCCAGTCCCGCAGGTTCACCGACGTGTAGAAGGCAGCGTAGCGCGCCCGGCCGATCACGCACACCCACTCCCCGCGGGCCGCGTCCCAGTGGATCTTCGGGTCGCGGAACCATTCCGCATTTTCAATTTCCGCCTGGGTAACGGCCGTACGCCCGTCGGTGTTGGCAATGACCGGTTCGGGCAGGGAGGTGAAGGTGTAGCCGCCGTCCGTTGACCAGTAGAGGTACTGCTCCTGGTATTTGCGGATGCCGCCCGTGGGCTGCGTTGCCAGCACAACGACGGCACCGGTTCCGAAGCCTGCGGTATTGCCCGTATCCACCACTGCGGAGCCGGACCAGACAGGAAAGTCCGGCTGCAGCGGAAGGGCAACCCCGTGGTGCGTGAAGGCCACACCGTCCGCGGTGGTGGCGTGGTCCCAGCCGCCGGGGCCGTTGTTCTGCGCGGAACGCAGGTAGTAGAGGTGGTAGGTGCCGTCCAGGTGAACCGGACGCTGCGGGTCGCAGAGCCAGCCCGACGGCGGAGTCATGTGGTAGGCGGTCCGCAGTGAGGTTTGGGCGCGCGTGGGGACGGTGAGTCCGTTGCCCAGGAACAGGGCGAGCGCGCCTGCTCCTGAACCTTGCAGGACGTGGCGGCGGGACAGGGCGTGGGTCATCGTTGACTTCCTCTCATGGCCGGCGTCATCGCCGGGGCGCTCGACGGCGCCGGGACCCTCGTCAGCCCAGGACCCACCGCCGTGCTTAAGCGCTTTAGCAGGAGAGGGTAATGTCCATCCACTCGACTGGTCAAGCGTTTCAGCAAAATGGCCCCCGTCACAATGCGGCCGAAAACGACCGGGGAAAGTATTTTTGCTAAAACGCTTGATCAAGTGGCGCATTCCAGGCTACCTTCGTGGTGATCAAACGCTTTAGCAGAAATGGACATCACCGCTGATGAGCTATCCCGTCTTCTTCCAGCCCGCCGATGCCTGGGTTGGAGACCTTATCCCCTTCCAGAAGGACGGCGAGTTCTGGCTGTTCTACCTTCACGAAGTCCGGGCCGAACCCAAGCCGGGCACCGCCTGGAACCTGGTGACCACCAAGGACCTCACCCAGTTCCAGGACCACGGGGTGGCCCTCCCCCACGGAACAACGGAGGAGCCGGACTTCAACTGCTACACCGGCAGCATCGTGGCCGACGGGTCCGGGGTGCACCACCTGTTCTACACCGGACAGAACCCCGCCAACCTCGGCACCGACGGGCTGCCCCTGCAGCTGGTCATGCACGCCACCAGCACGGACGGCATGGACACCTGGACCAAGCACCCCGGGCTCACCTTCGGGGCACCCACCGGGTATGAATCCGCTGACTGGCGCGACCCCTTCGTCTTCCGCGACGAAGCCGCCGGCCTGTGGCGGATGCTGCTCGCCGCCCGCCACTCCGACGGGCCCGAGCGGCGCCGCGGCGTCATCGCCCAGTGCGTCTCCACCGACCTGATGGCCTGGACGCACACGGACCCGTTCTGGGACCCCCGCCGCTACATCACCCACGAGTGCCCCGACGTCTTTGAATGGAACGGCTGGTGGTACATGGTCTACTCGGAATTCTCCGAAACCTTCACCACCAGGTACCGCATGGCCAAGAGCCCCACCGGCCCGTGGACCGTCCCCGCCCTGGACAG
The DNA here is from genome assembly GCF_059492155.1 of Pseudarthrobacter sp. Pseusp20. NCBI lineage: Bacteria > Bacillati > Actinomycetota > Actinomycetes > Micrococcales > Micrococcaceae > Pseudarthrobacter > Pseudarthrobacter sp. Pseusp20. The sequence continues at coordinate 351,249 of NZ_CP168521.1, read as the reverse complement.
CGTGGACGGCCGCGCCTTCTACGCCTCCAAGACGGCAGAGCGGGACGGCCGGCGGTTCTTCTTCGGCTGGATTGCCAGCAAGGAAGGGAATTCCGACGACGGCGCCTGGCAGTGGGCGGGCACCATGGCGGTCTTGGAGGCGCGGCAGAACCCGGACGGGACTTTGGCGTTCGGGTTCACCGACGAGCTGGTGGACAGCTTCTGGGACGACGTGCCGCTGGAGCTTGAATCCGGGCTGCCCCTCCGGCTGGACGTGCCGGACGGCTACGGCGCCGCCGTCGCCACCAGCAACCTGCCCGCCCAGTTCCATGCCAGGGCGGTGTTCGATATCCAGGCCGGAACCACCGAATGCGGAATGCTGCTCCGCTCCAGCCCGGACGGTGACCGCTCCTACGTCCTCCGCCTCGAACCGAAGCGCGGGCGCCTGGTGTTCGACCGCTGGCCCCGGACCATCACCGGCGACGCCCAGTGGCACGTGTCCGGCGATGTTCCCTTCGCCATCGAACTCGAACGCCCCTGCAACCTTCCACCCGGCCGGCACACGCTGGAAGTGGTGGTGGACGGGGACCTCTGCGTCGCCGTCGTGGACCGCCAGGTGGCGCTCAGCACCCGGATCTACGACCTTCCCGCCGGCGCAATCGGCGTGTTCGCCGGCGAAGGATGCGTTACCGTCACCGACCTCGAAGTACGCAAGCGCACCGACAACTGAATACCAATCCTCCGTTCCACCCGACCCGTTCCACATGATCCACTCCAATCAAGGGAGATTGCCGCAATGAAGAACCTGTTCCGCGCTGCCGCCGTCGCAGCAGTCACCGCCCTGGCCCTGACCGGCTGCGGGGGCGGAAGCTCCACCAGTTCCACCAACGTCGCCCCCACCGGCGAGATCAAGCCCCGCGAAATTTCGTGGCTGCTGTCCCGCCCGGCTGACGGCGCGGTCATCAACATCATGAAGAAGCTGGCCGACGACTACGGCAAGGACCACCCGGGCTTCAAGCTGAACCTGATCACCACCCCGGACCGGCCCTCCTACATCCAGAAACTCGAAACCCTGGCGGCGGCCAACAAGCTGCCCGAACTGTTCGACACCGACGCCACTCCGTTCGCGCAGCAGCTGGCAAAGCAGGGCAAGATGCTGGACGCCGAGAAGCTGCTGAAGACACTGGACATCTACGACAAATACCGCCCCGGGGCCCTGGACTACCAGCGGTTCGACGACGGATCCCTGTACATGATCCCGTTCCAGTACGAGCTGGAATACATCTGGTACAACAAGGCGCTGCTGGCAAAGGCCGGGGTGGCCGTGCCCAAGTCCCTGGACGACATTCCCGCCATGTGCACCGCCCTCCGCGGCGCCGGCATCACGCCGATTGCCATCGACGGCCAGGACCAGTGGCCGCTGGAACGCTACGCCGCCTACCAGCCCTTCCGGGCAGCCGGACCGGAGTTCGTCCAGAAACTGAAGAAGGGCGAGGCCAAGTTCACCGACCCCGCAGGACAGAAGACCGTCAACTGGCTGGCGGAACTGGGCAAGGCCAAGTGCTTCCAGGACGGGTTCTCCGCGCAGGGCTATTCAGACGCGCAGAACCAGTTCACCTCCGGCCAGGCCGCCATGTACAACATCGGCACCTGGGAATTGCCCAGCCTCGCCACGGACAAGCTCAACCCTGCCGTGCGCGACGACATCGACTTCTTCACCCTGCCCACCACAGCCGGCTCGGTGACGGCGGCCAACGAGTTCGTGTCCCCGTCGGGCATCGGCATGGCGGTCAACGCCAAGACCTACGATCCGCTGGTGAGCGACTTCCTTAAGTTCGCCCTCCAGAAGTACCCCGCTGAATACGCCGCCACCGGGGCACTCTCCCCCACCACCGACGTCGAAACCGCCATTCCTGCCAACGCCACGCCGCTGTACCGGAAGGCGCTGGACCAGGCCAAGGACCTGGGCGCCAAGCAGGCCATGCCCTGGGACACCCAGCTGGACCCCACCACCAACGGGCGGCTGCAGCAGGAGCTCGTCCTGCTGGTGCAGGGCGAAATCACGCCCCAGCAGTTCACGGAGACCATGGACAGCACCATCGCCCAGAACGCCCCCAAGTTCTTCAAGTAAAGGCCAGCCATGCTCCCCAACAGGATGCTTCCCAACAGATCGAGGACCTCAGTCCTGGTCTTCCTGCTCCCGCCGCTGCTGCTGTACGGCGCGGCCGTCCTCTTCCCCATCCTCCAGTCCCTGTTCCTGAGCTTCTTCTCCTGGAACGGCATCAGCGACATGGAATTCGTGGGACTGGAGAACTACCTCCGCATGTTCACCGCGGACGACATCTTCTGGCGGGCGTTCCTGAACGCCCTCCTCTACCTGGCCATCTGCCTGGTCCTGCAGCTGGGCGGCGCCCTGGTGGTGGCCAGCCTCCTCACCTCCCTCCGCCGCGGACGGGAGCTCATCAAGACCCTGTACCTGCTGCCTGCCGTGATCTCCACCGTGGCCATCGCCTTCCTCTTCGTGCGGATCTACTCGCTGGAGCCGGTAGGCCTGCTCAACCAGCTCCTGCACTGGATCGGGCTGGGCAGCCTGGAACGGCCCTGGCTCTCGGACGTCAATACCGTCCTGGCGGCGGTGTCCGCGCCGGAAGGCTGGCGCTTCACCGGGCTGTACATGCTCATCATCTACGCGGCGCTGCTGGCGGTGCCCAAGGAGCTGGAGGAAGCCGCGGTCCTTGACGGCGCCTCCCGGTGGACCCTGTTCACCAGGATCCGTTTCCCGTACATCCGCCCGGTGTGGATCACCACCACGATCATGGCCACCACCTACGGGCTGCGCGGCTTCGACATCCCCTACCTGATGACCAACGGCGGTCCGGGCCAGTCCTCGGAACTGCTCACCACCTACATGTACAAGACCGCGTTCACCAGCACGGACTTCGGCTACGCCAGCACCATCTCGGTGTTCATCGTGGTGGAGTGCCTCGTGGCCGTCGGCCTCATCCTGTTCCTGCTCAAGCGGAAGGCAGACGCATGATCACCCAGGCAGCCCCGCCCACCCGGCCCGCCGCCGTCGTCCCGCCCACGCCGGCCGCACCACGCCGCAGGCGCCGGCCGGACCTGTTCCGGACCCTGTCCCGCGTGCTGATCATGCTGATCGTGATCGTGCAGGTCTACCCGCTCGCGTGGCTGTTCCTCACCAGCCTCCGCACCGAACACGACTTCGCCACCGGCGACCCCTTCGCCCTGCCCGGCGCCCTGACGTGGGACAACTACGCCAGGGCATTCGAAACAGGCGACCTGGGCCGGAACATCCTCAACAGCTTCGTGGTGACCATGGGCGCCAACATCCTCATCGTCCTGCTGGGCATGATGGCCGCCTACGCCATCCAGGTGCTGGGCTTCCGGCTCAGCAAACTGGTCCGCGGGCTGTTCCTGATCGGCATCATCGTGCCGGTCCAGATCGCCCTGGTCCCCCTGTTCATCGACTACTCCACGGTGAACCTGCTGGACACGTACCAGTCAATGATCATCCCGCTGGCCGGGTTTTCCCTGCCCATGTCCGTGTACCTGTTCTGCTCGTTCTACGAGTACATCCCCAAGGAAACCTATGAGGCAGCCTCCCTGGACGGCGCAGGGCCCTACCGGATCTTCGGGCTGATCACCCTGCCGCTGTCCCTGAACACCGTGGTCACGGTGGTGCTGGTCAACAGCATCTTCATCTGGAACGACTTCATCTTCGCCAACACGTTCGTCCTGTCCGAGGAGCTGAAGACCATTCCGCTGGGCCTGCAGAACTACATCGGCGCCATGGGCAAGGTGGACTGGACGGCAACCTTCGCCGCCGTGTGCGTCACCATTACGCCGCTGCTGCTGGTGTTCCTGGTGCTCAACAAGGCCATGATCCAGGGCCTCGAAAGCGGGGCGACCAAGGGATGACCGCCACGGCAGGCAGATATACTCCAGACGGAGGCCAGAAGATGTCAACGGAGAACAAGCCAGGCGGGCCGGCGCCCACCGCCCAACCGCCGCGGATGCCAGAACGCGCCCATCCGGTGACCCTCCGCGAAGTGGCCGAAGCCGCCGGAGTCTCCACGGCCACCGTCTCCCTGGTGGTCAACAAGAAGAAGAGCGCCAGGATCGCCGAGGAGACCCGGCAACGCGTCAAGGACGCCATCCGCACCCTCGGGTACCGGCCCAACGCCATGGCCAAGACGCTGGTCAGCGGGACTTCGAAGTTCATCGGGCTCGTGGCCGACGGCGTGGCCACCACCCCCTTCGCGGGCCAGATCATCCACGGCGCCCAGGACGAGGCATGGAAGCACGGGTACGCCCTGCTCATCGCCAACACCGAGGGCAACGGCGAACTGGAACAGGACGCCATCAAGATGATGCTCGAGTACAAGGTGCGCGGCATCCTGTACTCCACCTGGTTCCACCGGCAGACCGAGATACCGGAGCCGCTGCGCGAAGCCGAGTTCGTCCTGGTCAACTGCTTCTCCGACGAGCCCGGCACCCGCGCCGTGGTTCCGGACGAGGTCCAGGGCGGCCGCTCCGCCACCGAAATCCTGCTCCGGAACGGCCACCGCCGCATCGCCTTCATCAACGCCACCATTCCCGCTCCGGCCAAGGACGGACGCCTGGCCGGCTACCGCGAAGCCCTCGAGGATGCCGGGGTGGCGTTCGATCCCGGGCTGGTGATGGAGGCTTATCCGGACCAGGAGGGCGGCTACGGCGCAACCGCGGAACTCCTCACGCGCGACGTGACGGCGGTGTACTGCTACAACGACCGGATGGCCATGGGCCTGTACGACGGCCTGCGGGAGCGGGGCCTGTCCATCCCGGACGACATGGCGGTGGTGGGCTTCGACAACCAGGAGGTCATCGCCGCCCACCTTCGCCCGCCGCTGTCCACCGTGTCCCTGCCGCACTATGAGCTGGGCGCGGCCGGTGTGCGGACCCTCCTGGGCATCGACGCCGCCACTGACGGGGCCGCCAAGATCCACTGCCCGCCAGTGGAGCGGGCCTCGGTCCGGGCCCAGGCGCGGGCCTAGCCTCACCGGCCGGCCCCGCCGGCGGCGTCAGGACGCGCGGAGGCGGCGTTCGACGTCGGCCGTGTCCGGGTACGCTGCCTGGGTCCCTTTGCGGGTGGTTGCCAGGGCCGCGGCAACGGAGGCGAAGGCGGCGGCATCGGCGAGTGCATCCCCCGCCGCAAGCCGCACGGCAACTGCTCCCGTGAACGCGTCCCCGGCACCGGTGGTGTCCACCGCGTGCACCTGGGTGGGTTGAACGGACGTCACGCGGGAGCCGGGAGACGCCAGCGAGTCCAGCACCACGGAGCCCTGCGAACCGAGCGTCACCAATACCTGCTGGATGCCCCGGGCGGCAAACCGCTCCCGCGCCGCTTCCCACTCGTCGGCTGGCGCGCCGGCACCCGGCACGGAAACACCAAGGAACAGCGCGGCCTCGTGGGCGTTGACCAGCAATACGTCAGCCAATCCGGCCAGGGCTGACGGAATCTCCGCGTAAGGCGAGAGGTTCAGCAGGACCGTTGCGCCGGCGTCGTGCCCTGCCCGGGCTGCGGCCAGCACCGTGTCCATGCCGACCTCAAGGCAGAGGCTCACCACGGCGGCCTCCTCCAGCACGTCCCCGGCGTCCGCGACGTCGGCCGGGGACAGAGTGCCGTTGGCCCCGGCGGAGATGATGATGTTGTTCTCGCCACGGGCGTCCACGGCGATGACCGCGACGCCGGTGGGCTCAGTGGAGGTCCGCACGTGCCCCACATCCACGCCGGCCCCTGCCACCGAGGCTTCGAGCATGGCTCCGTTGGCGTCCTTTCCCACGGCACCCACCAGGCTGACGTGGCCGCCCAGTCGGCCGGCGGCCACCGCCTGGTTGGCGCTCTTGCCGCCCGGGTTCACGGCAAATCCGTTGCCCTGGACGGTTTCGCCCGGCTGCGGCAGGCGTTCGCAGTAGATGGTGAGGTCGGCGTTGAGGGAGCCGACGACGACGATCCGGCCCGTGCTGCCGGCCGCGGTACTCATTCAGTCACCTCAGCCTCAACCGGCTTGGGGATCAGCAGGGACGCGGCGAAGGCGGCGACGGTCAGTGCCAAGCCGACGACCACGACGGTGAGGTAGGAGGCCTTCGCGTCGCCAAGTGCCGACGTCGCCACCAGCACGGCCGGCAGGATCAAGAAGCTGAGGCCTGCGCCCAGGTTGAACGCGCCCGCGTTCATGCCGGGCAGGAAGCCGGGGTTTCCGGCGGGCGAGAGGACAACACCGAGTCCGTTGAGCATGATGTTGACCGTACCGGCGTACATGATGCCCAGCAAGACCGTGCCGGCGATCATCAGGGGCAGGCTGTCCAGGCCCAGGAAGGCAATCAGCGCCAGGGCCGCGATGCTGCCCAGGAGGCCGATCCGGAGCACCTTGGTGTAGCCAAGGACCGGAGCCAGTTTTCCGCTGATCGGGCCCACCAGCCAGCCCAGCAGGGCGTACGGGGTGAGGATGATCAGCGACATTTCGGTGGGGCCTACGCCGAACCCGGGGTTGGCGGCCTGGACGTAGGCGGGAACGATGCCGTTGATGACGGCGAAGATGCCGGTCATGGTCAGCGTGGTGGTGAGCAGCGGAGCCCAGGTGGAGCGCTGGCGCAGGTGCACGGTTTCCACCATGGGCTGCGCGGCGCGCTGTTCGGTGCGCCAGAAGGCGAAGAACGCGACGGCGGACACCAGTACCAGCGCCAGGCTCAGCATCAGCGTTGTGGCGGAGAAGCCGCCCACCAGCTTGGAGGCCTCGTTCAGTGCGGTCAGCAGGGCGCCGACGGCCACCACGATGAAGAACACGCCCAGCCAGTCCATCCGGGTGCCGGCGGCAGGCTTGCTTTCCGCCGCGAGGACCATGATCAGGGCGGTGGCGGCGGCGGCCAGCACCACCATGAGCCAGAAGATGCTGCGGAAGCCGAAGTGCTCCGCGAAGTAGCCGCCCACGAAGGAGTCCACGCCGGCCACGCCGCCGTTGACCGCGGTGATGAGACCCATCAGGGTGCCGTATTTCCGCGGGTTGCTGACCGCAGAACGCAGCATGATCAGGCACAGCGGCACGGTGGGGCCGCTGACGCCCTGGATGATGCGGCCCACGAAGAGCCACGTGACGTCCGGGGCGAGGGCCGCGATGACGGACCCCACGGCCATGAGCACCATCATGCCCACCAGGACCTTCTTGCGGCCCACGATGTCGCTGAGCCGGGGCAGGAACAGGGAGAAGAGGGCGGCGGCGGTGAAGAACCAGGTCTGGGAGAGGCCGATGACGGCCTGGTCGGTGTTGAGCTCCTCGCCCATGGTGACCAGGGCGGGGCTGAGCATGGAGGCGTTGAGCTGGAAGGCCACGCAGGCTGCCAGCAGGGCGGTCATGAGGGCGGCGATGTTGCCGCGGCCGGTCTTGGTTTCGGTCATCGTGGCAGTCACTTACTTGATCCCTCCGGCGGTGAGGGAGGCACTGGCGTGGCGTTCGACGTCGGACGCGTTGCCTTTGGTGATTGGCTCGCCGATGCGTTCCAGCGCGTCGGTGACCAGGTCCCAGAAGCGCGCGTGGTCCAGGTCCACGGCCACGCTGGTGTGGCAGTCGGCGGGGGCGGGGGCGCGGAAGTCCGCCACGGTCATACCGAGCGTGAGGGCGCCCTGCAGTTCGATGTTGACCGGCACCTTGCGGGTGCTGACGATGCTGGGGTCGATCACGTAGGCCACGGCGCACGGATCATGGACCGGCGGGTGATCGAAGCCCTGCGCGTCCTTGTAGGTGTGGGCGAAGAAGTCCATCAGCTCGGTGACGAATTTGGCCGGGGTGGTGCCGATGGCGGCGATCTTTTCCACGACCTCGGGGGTGGCGAGCGCCTGGTGGGTGAGGTCAAGACCCACCATCACCACCGGCCATTGTTCATTGAAGACGATGTGGGCGGCCTCGGGGTCGATGATGATGTTGAACTCCGCCACGGCGCTCCAGTTGCCCACGTGGTAGCCGCCGCCCATGAGGACCACTTCCCGGACGCGTTCCACGATGCGCGGTTCCTTGCGGGCGGCCATGGCGATGTTGGTCAGGCCGGCAGTGGGGACCAGGGTGACGGTGCCGGGCTCGTGCGCCATGACAGTGTCGATGATGAGGTCGACGGCGTGGCGCGGGTCCAGTTCGATGGTGGACTCCGGGAGGGCGGGGCCATCCATGCCGGACTCGCCATGGATGTCCGGCGCGGTTTCGATGCTGCGGACCAGGGGCCGCGGGCAGCCGGCGGCGAAGGGGACGCCGGTGATCCCGGCGATGGTGCCGACGGCCAGGGCGTTGCGGGTGACCTTTTCAAGGGTCTGGTTGCCCACCACCGTGGTGACGGCCAGCAGTTCGATGTTCGGGCTGCCGTGCGCCAGCAGCAGGGCCACGGCGTCATCATGGCCGGGGTCGCAGTCCAGGATGATCTTCCGGGGCTTTGGGTGGCTGTCTACGGGCCGGGGATCTAGTTCCACGATGGTTCTCCACGTCATTGGGGCCTGCCGGTGAGGCAGGGATTCAGTATTCCGGGAGTGATCATGGCAGGCTTTTGCGGCTCACGTCAAACGCTTAACGTTGGGGAGGTGTTTGTGCACGTCAAACGCTTGATGCGTTGCTGCCCCTGGTGTTCCCTGCGGCGGATAGGATCGAAGTATGGATTCCGGGGAACAGGTGCAGCAGCGGGCGCGGCCCCGGCGGGTGACGGCAGCCATGGTGGCGGCGCGGGCCGGCGTCTCCGTGGCCACGGTGTCATTGGTGGCCAACGGCAAGACGGCGGGCCGGGTGTCCGAAGACAACATTTCCCGGGTGCGGGAGGCCATCGCCGAGCTGGGTTACGTGGTGGACGGCATCGGGAGCTCGCTGGCCAAGGGCGTCAGTTCAATCGTGATCCTGGTGGCGCCGGACATCTCCAACCCGTTCTTCGCCAAGGTGATCGGCGGGGTGCGGGAATCCCTGGGGCCCAACTACCAGCTGCTGCTTTCGGTCACCGATTCGGGCGAATTCCCCAAGGCCGACGACGTCCGGAAGCTGATGTCCCTGCGGCCGGCAGGGCTCCTGGTTGACGCACCGAACGCGGACTTCCTGGCCGATCTGTCCGTGGCCGGGCCCCTGGTCCTGCTGGACGCACCCGGCCTGGAATCGGTTGCTCCCGCGGTCAATCTGGACGTCGCGCAGGGCGCCCGGGAGTTGGCCGCCCACCTCGCCGGGGCCGGGCACCGGCGCGTGGCCTACCTGGACAGCGTGACCGGAACCGAAACTTTTGCCATCCGCCGCGAGGCGTTCCTGGCCGAAGCGGCCGCCCGGGGCATGGCGGTGGATCCGCAGCATATCCCTGCCACCACCATCGACGTTGGCGAGGCCGCGGCGGCCTTTGCCGCAGCGTGGCCGGACTGGCAGCGCCAGGGGGTGACCGCCGTCGTCTGCGCCACGGACACCCACGCCTACGGTGTGCTGCAGGAAGCCCGGGTGGAAGGGGTCCGGATTCCGGAGGAGTTGGCGGTTGCCGGCTTCGACGACCTGCCGTACTCCGCTACCAGCAGCCCGGGCCTGACCAGCGTGCACCTGCCCGCGGCGCTGCTGGGCCTGAAGGCCGGGGAGCAGCTCCGCCGCCTGATGGAAGGCCGGCCGCTGGAGCAGGAGGAACTCATCCTGGAGAGCTCCCTGGTGGTGCGCGGGTCCACGTCGGCCGCCGAAACGTAGGGGGCCCAAAGGCTTCCTGTCGGACCCCCGCCGTAAGCTGGGACCATGCCGAGTAACTGGGAAAGCCTGGACGAGCCGCTGCGTGAGTCGGTGCAGCACAACGTGGAGATTTATGAGCGCGTCCGGCCTGCCCTGAAGCTGGTTACCCGGGACGTTTTGCTGGTTTTGCGGGACATGCTGAAGGACAGCGAGGTCACGCCGCTGTTTGTCACCGGCCGCACCAAGACTGTGGAATCGTTCAAGGAGAAGATCTCCCGCACGGAGGAGCCGCTGGAGCCCGGCGGCAGGCGGCTCCTGAAGTTCCCGGACCCCTTCCGCACGCTGAATGACATGGTGGGCATCCGGGTGATCACCAAGCTGCCGGCCGAGAACGCCGCCGTGGCCAACATCATCAAGCGCCAACGGCAGCTGTTTGACTGCCGCGGTGACCGCGAAAAGGACATCGGCTCCATCGAGAGCGGCACATACGGGTATTCCAGCCGCCACCTCATCCTGCGCACCATCCAGAACGAGGCCGTCAAGGAATACCAGCAGGTCTTCAACCCGGACCTGCAGCCCAACGGCAGCTACTTCTTCGAGTGCCAGATCCGCACCATCTTCGCCCACGCATGGAGTGAGATCGAGCACGACATCCGGTTCAAGGCCGAGGACCCTCGCGCCTGGACCCCGCACTTCGACCGGCAGTTCACCGCCACCGCGGCCATGCTGGAAACCGTGGAGACGGCCTTCGCCGACCTGCACGAACGGTATGAGGAAGTCCGCAGCTTCTGGGACGTGGAGGGCGAAGGGGCCGCGCCGCTCACGCCCAACCGGATCCGGGACGTGTGGCGCACGCTGCTCCCCCACGTTGACCGCAAGGTGGACGACGACTGGGGCTGGGCCGCCGAACTCCTCGCCGCGCACGGCCTGAACCAGACCATGCAGCTGGCCGGGCTGCTCAGTGCCAACCGCATCACGGAGGTCCGCAAGGCCCTGGACCACCGCTACTCCCCCGGGCCGGACCGGCTCCTGGACGACCTCCTCCTGTGGCAGTACGGCACCAAGCACATCGACCTCACCGCGGAAGGGCCCGACGCCGTCCCGCACCCGCGGCGCGACAGCCTCCTGCGGCGGCTGCGGCAGATCGAACGGTATCGGATGACGAAGAAGTAGGGGTAGGTACCTTGACGGCCCGTTTATATGGATCGAACCCGCGACCTGAACCAGATTCCCTGAACGATGGGAGGTTATTGGGGAGGCACGGCAGCTGATCCGAGAACTCGACCGCACTCCTCTGGTCCACCTGACGCCGCTCTTTGACCAGCACGCCTATGGGGAGCTGAGGATGACCACCCTTGACCTTCTTCGTGTGTTGGGACAAGAGGCCGACGAACGCAGCAGACTCTCATCAGCCTAAGGGCCGATAGTTGATCTTGTGCAAAGCCGCGAGCGAGAGGGGGTGGAGCGACCCCTCCCCCGCCGTTCAGGAAAGGCTGTGGATTGCCCCGGCCCAGCGGGGACCCGAGACGGCCCGGCGGACCGCCCTGGTACGTCCATGGAAGTCGATTTTTGGCATGCGCGGGGAATCGTCAGTTTGACTGCCGGGGTCAGTCCAGGTGGCTGGCGGTGCCGCATTTGTGGTTGTTGTGCTGTGGTCGGTGATCAGTCCCATGCCGGCATATTCGCGCACGGCTGCGATGCCGGCAACGGCGTCGGTCTTGGTATCGAAGGGCTTGGACACTGCCATGACAGTTCCATCGGGTGCTGTGAGCCGGAACCTGAACGCAGATTCGGTGTCGATAAATAGTTCGAACATTCCTGCCATTGCGATCCTTTCGTCTGCGGGATCTTGGGGCGGCATCTTTGCCGCCGGACAGGAGCGGTGGCATCGTTGCCTCCGTTTTCCCTGGTATCCCGCCGTCCAAATTTTCATCAATTCAGCGCGCGTTCCTCGAGTTTCTCGTGGGACCGCTTGCCGGCGCAAGATGTCGCCTGGCATCCAGTAGAAGTGATCACCTGCTCTCGGGTGTCCAGTCCACGCGCACCTTCCTCGGGGAGTTCACGAGACAGCCTCAGCGCTCGGCAGGTCGTCAACAAATGTTGACCCAACCTCTGGCGTCAACTAATGTTGACGCATGGAGGTGGAACGGATGAAGACTCTGGTGGCATCCATGGACGGGAAAGGACCGGCTGAAGCCCTGCAGGCGGTCGCCCAGCTGCAGAAGGAAGTCGGGCGAACAGAAGCGTCCCTGGTCAGGAAGGCCCGGCAGGCCGGCTTTTCCTGGAAAGCCATCGCGCTGTGCCTGGGCGTGAGCAACCAAGCCGTCCACCGTAAATACGGAAGGCGCTAGGTGCTGCCTCCGACTCTGGGCTGCGACCGCCCAGGCAGCAGGCATCCACTCCCCTGCCCAGCTAAGAAAACGTATCTGTCCGATAGCCGGCGTTATGTAAAGCTAAAGCCTGCGTATTGCATCCGATGCATCATTCAAGCCATTAGCTGAGGCTCGACCGCCGAGACGACCCACGACCGCCGGTGACAGCTGCGAACCAAAGTTATCGGCTATCAGTTATGCCAACCTGTCGCCGGCCACCGGGCGGCCTCAGGAGCTCTCCCGCCTCCGCGAGGGCTGTCCCAGCCCTCGCATTCGATGCAGTATGAGTGGCCGTTGCATTCACGTGAAAGCTGAGAGCGATGCCGTACCTTCGAGAGTCGGCCTGTCTCGTTTTGTCCAAGGTGCTGACCCGCACGTGTCCGATGCGTTGACCGACCATGGTTCGCCTCCAAACCGTTGCGTGTGTTTGAGCTTCAGGTCCACTTGACGCACATCAAGGCTGGCGCGCTGACTGCGGGGCGGCCTGGATTCGATTCCCAACGCCGGGTATGGATGGGTTGGATTTCGAAATACCTCAGTCCCCGTCAGCCTCCGGATGCCACCGCCAGCACGGCGTCTCGCAAACGGTGATCGTCCTGAGACAGCCCGTTGATGACCTCATCGAGACTGACGCCTGTCTGCACGATCGGCTCGAAGCCCTGCTGACCCGCGGCCTTAAGCGTCACGAACACTCGCGAGTAGTCAGGGTCGGACACCACCTCTGGCGCCCGCTCGTTTTCCACGACGGCAGTGGGCCCGAACACGAGGAGGATCGTAGGCTGCACATCAGCGCGTCGCATAGCGACGCACCACTCCCATTTTCCGGCGAGCCTCGCCTCGACCTTCGTCACCGGCCCGCTCTCGACCATCTCGTTCACCTGCTCCGTCAGCGTCGTCTCCGCAAAGCTGCGCAGCCCGGCCTTCACAGCGGCTAAGGTCTTGCGGCTGTCCTCCAGCTGCCGCCGCGCATGCTCGGCGATGAGATCGGCGAACTCCTGGGCCGCACGATCCTGCGGCCGGTACCCGTAACGTGCAGACTCCCCGGTCTCGCACATCGCCTTGATGAAGGAAATCTGGTCGTCGAGGTTCACTGCCGTCGGGCCTTCCACGAAGTGGTCAATCATCTGCTGGATGAAGAAAAGCTGCTCACGATGCCCCCGACGCCACGACCGATCGCGATCAACGTGTGCGCGAAGTTCCCCTAAAACCTCGGCATAGGTGACGACGACAGCCTGTTCCCACCCATCTTGCTGGCGGTGGGCCTCACGGCGGTGGCAGAGCAAAACGACTGCGGCCGCTCTCCCGGGCCCAACAGCGTGGGCGAGGTACCGGTGGTAGCCGTGACCGTGCCCATCGGTGGTCGCGTAGTTCTCGACGACGACGGCGGCATCCTCTCGCAAGAGGAGAAGGTCGGCGATGTCCATGCCGACCTGGCCGCCAGCGGCTTCCTCGTCTCCTCTGGTGTCGACTTCCTGGGCCACGCGGTAGCCGGCGGAAGGCAACTGCTGGTCAGCCGGCAGCTCGGCGTTGATTCTCTCGAGGAAGATGCGCTGGAAGGCATCCCCGAGTGCGTGAGTCGCATCGGTGGCAAGCAGCCAGGCGAAGACGTTGGAAAGTTGCTTCTCGTGGGTGCCGTGGTGCATCACCCGGAAGACATTGAACTCCTCGGCCAGGCTCCGGGAGAGCATGGGCACGAGCGCCGTGACAAAGCCACTCATGTCCGTCGGTCGTTGGGCCATAGCCTGATGCTAGATGAATGGTCGGCAAATAGAGCGGCCGGCGCGGAAAGCGCCAGTCCCAAGGAGTCCGGCCAACGGGGGGTCACTTCAGCAACTCGATCCCAAGGTGGTGTAGGCGGCCAGTTCATGCATGGTCAAGCTCCGGTCACATAGCGGCCGACCGGAGCTTCACTTCGGCGCCAAACTGAAAACAGCTGGGATCGTGACAAGACACCCGCTCGACATCGACGTTGGGAGTCGAATCCAAGGTCGCCTCGCAACCAGGGCGGAAGCCTTGACGTGCGTCAAGCGGACCCTGAAACTCAAACACACACCTAAGGGTTTGGAGGCGACCATGTTCGGTCAGCGCATCGGGTACGTGCGGGTCAGCACTCTGGACCAAAACGAGAAACGCCAACTCGAAGGCCAGGTACTGGACAGGGTCTTCACCGACAAAGCCTCCGGAAGGGACACCGCACGGCCGCAACTCACGGAACTGCTGCGGTTTGCCCGCGACGACGACACAGTCATCGTGCACAGCATGGACCGACTGGCGCGCAACCTTGACGATCTGCGCGCACTCGTCCAAGGACTCACCAGCCGCGGCGTACGCGTCGAATTCATAAAGGAGCAGCTCGCCTTCACCGGCGAGGACTCCACCATGGCCAACCTCATGCTCTCCGTTATGGGCGCGTTCGCCGAATTCGAACGCTCACTTATAAGGGAACGGCAGCGGGAAGGCATCGCCCTGGCCCAGCAGCGCGGCGTGTACAAGGGACGAAAGAAGTCTCTGACACCGGAACGGGCGGCCGAACTGGTCCAACGCGCCGGCAGTGGTATCCCGAAAGTAGTCCTGGCCAGGGATTACGGAATCAGCCGAGAAAGGGTGTACCAATACCTCCGCCTCGCTAATGGAGTAAATCCACAGCCACTTCCTCCTACGCAGAGCCTCTAGCCCTGCTACCCCACCCAACACAACGTCCAATATCGGCGGTAGGTCTTGGTTGTCATTAGACGGGAGAATCATGCATCTGATTGCAGATGTGGCGCCTCAAGAAGCTCTGGGGCTTTTCCCGGTTGAGACTCATAACTCCGGCCCTTGGATGTCGAAGGACCGCAACTGGACCCGAGGCAGGACGCCGCGGACCACGGATCTATTTGGCTTATTAACCTGTCCGTTCCGAACTGATCGGGGGTGCGTTATAGGCGGCTGGCTTCGACCAGCGGATAAGCGTGTCGATCTCGTGCCAAGCGGGACTTAATTTCTTCGTGGTCAAGCCCCAGCTCAGCTGCGATCCATGCTCGGAAGAGGAGAGTCCCTTCACGCCAGCAGTTAGCAACCATCGGAATCGGTTGGCTACGTCGGTTCACATGTTTGAGGGAGTTGTACGCGGTGGCCATCGTTTGCGCCCACGTCTTGTTCACGAAGGGAAGAACACCAGACACATCCTGGGCTATGCGAAGCAGTCGTTCCTTATAGCTGAGAGAGTTGGCTTCATCTTCGGTTTTGCCATCGTCGCGCATGGCAATCAAATACCCCAGTGCTTCAAGGCCGATGGCCATTTGGGTCAGTTGTACTTCGATTATCGATTGCTTCAAGTAGATGCTTGATACGGCCGGATCAATCGCACGTGCAAGTCCTCGCGAAGTTTGATCCACTTCGCCATTCCTTCAGGCTTCAACTCGTCCCACCAGATCAAGTGTTCGATCCTTGTGGTTTCCTCCATCGGAGATGGTGTACCGGAGAAAATGGCTTTGCGCCACCATGGATTCTGGGTTGGCTGGCCCTTTCTGTCATGCAGCAGATCGTCGGAGCGGGACGCATATGCAGGTATGACTGTTTCCGCACGCCATCGAGAAATGGCAAGGAGGTCGCGTACGGCTAGCTGAGCACCTTGATGGACGTGCCAAGGTTCGTCTTGTTCCGTTCGGTTTATCAGATAAACCATGTCTCTAATATTCACGGTGTTCGTTTTCCGCGAGAAAAAGTAGTCGGGTTTAAACGTAAGTCCTGAATCGGGGATGTTGATCGAGTCGGGGGACTCCAGCACAACCGTCTGCTTTGTCTTGTTCGTGTCCAGGTCCCTCTCCAAGGAGTCCCGGACACTAGTTGCACCGATCCAGGACCTCAGACCCGAAACCTCGGAGCGAAGGCCTGTAATTTTCGCATAGGCAATGGATGGTGCCCCTATGACTGCCGCACTGGCTTCGATGGTCCCGTATCCAGTATGAAAATTAGAGTGCCAGTTCACTGCGCGACAGCCCAAAAGCGCGATTTGGCCGTGAGAATCTACGAACATAAGTTCCGCTGGTGGGCCAACCGGCTTAGTTTCTTCCGGGCTTATAGGGAACATAAGACCGCCGTCGGTAAACCAACGCCGATACTCGGGGGTTTCTTCATGGTTGAACGTCATCGAGAAGGAGACGCCCTGCTCAGTCCGCATAAGGGTTGCGGTCAAGGACGGCGTATCCGGATCGCCGTCAATGATATTTCCGTAACGCCGATCGCCCACATTCAGTTCGTTTACCATGCTGTCAGTGTCCCCTAAGCGATGTGACGTTTCATCCTCAACATGAGACCGAAGTATACGAATGACTGGGACAGGTTTAGATGGCCCCGGTGGGGCGGTTAATTATGGCCCCGAGCAGGCAAGGATTCTGCTGGGCCAACTGCAGGCGGCCTGCTACGACGTCCAGACAAGGACGCCTGCCCTAAACTGGAGACGACACAGGGCCCCGTTAAAGTGGGGCCCCCTCGTTGAGAGCGAAACTTTAGTGGCCGTTCGTACCGCGTCAACAACAGCCACAGCATCGTGCAGGGGCCGCTCTCAAGCCTGCAAGAACTTTGAGCGCTAACCTCCGCGCGGACTATCAACCTCCGTAACCGAAGGTGCAGACCCTGAAGACAACTGACGCCAACCTTGAGCGGCGAATCCGGAAGCTCATCGATGCCTGGTTTGCGCTGCCCGGAGTCGCAGCAAACCCTCAGGAGACCGATCTTGACGCTTTCCTTAACAGTGTCGGATTGGTTAACGCGGCGGCCGAATGCACACGCAGTTGTTTGGATACGCTGCCAGAAAACCGTATAGCCAGAGGCATTCTGGCACGATCAATCTTTGAGTTTGGCATCACTTGCGTGTGGCTCACGCTGAGGGGAGCTGAGGGCTTCGAAGCCCTTCGCTGGGATGATCAGCGGCAACAGAAGAACACCGCAAAGGAGATGGACGGTCAGGCCGTTTTCGAAGAACTTCGTGAAACGCTGGACCGCATAAAGGCTGAGCCTGAACGTCCCCGCGATCATCTCGCATATGAAGCGCGACGGTTCGACAGAATGATTGCCGCTCTGGACTGTGGCGATACACCTATGTACGTCATCTACCGTATGTACAGCCCGTACAGCCATGGATCACTAGCCGTTTCAAATAGCTACCTGGACAAGGATGACGACGGCGGCATTGGTGTGTACTTCCCGGCTCGTCACCCCGCGCTTAATGATCACTTGGGAACAGCGGTTTCCCCATTGGTGTGGGCGATGAACGCCGTCAACAAGCAACAAAAAGACCAGCCAATGAGCAGTAAGTTAGCGACGCTTCAGACGCTGCTGGGGACCGGCATTGATTTCACGTTGCGGGAGCCTGTGACACCCTAGCTTTACGTAGTCTCCATTATCGGCTCTCTGAAATAGCCGGGGGAGGGGCGCCAAACGGGGTCATTTCCCGCCTTTATTAGCGCGTTCTCCCCAGGCCAGGAGGCTTAGCCCTGGTCCCGCAACCGCCGTTTGCAACGAACGGGACTGCGGAGATCTGGACGCATTTCCAGAGGGGGGTGGGGATAATCGGTGCCTGTCAGGACGCCGACCGCGTATCGAAGGCCGCGGCTGATTCGCGCAGCAGCCGGGCGACGGTATCCACCGGCGTGCTGTTACGCTGGCGGCCGTCAAGCCGTCGCAGAACGATGCGACGCGTCCCCAGGCCGGGGATGTCCAAGATCTCGACGCCGTCATGGACAACGCCGGCCAGCGCCAGGGTGGGCACAATGGCCACTCCCTCGCCGGCAGCGACCAGCGCGAGGGCCGTTAGGGTTTCCTGGTACTGGTGCACTGTCTCAATGTTGGCGCCAGTCGACTGGCGAAGCCTTCCGAGTACCGTGGAGTTTGCGGCTGAGGAGTCCACCCCGAGCCACGGGAGCGGCAGGCGACCAAGGTCCACGTTTTCGGTGCTAAACAGTGCTCCGGAGGGGACTACCAGCTTCCAGGGTTCGTCCAGCAGGGGTTCCTCGATCATGCCGGCGCCGAGTGAAAGCTGTGCGGCCGTGGTCGAATCCAATTCGACCACCACTGCGTCAAGCTGGCGTTGACGCAGCAGCCGCATCAACGCCGGGAAATCGTCCTCGATGATGCGGATCTTTAGCTGGGGGTACTGATTCCGCCATTCGGGGAGACGTGGAATCACCAGTGTCCGAATGAAGCTTGTAAAGCCGCCCACCCTCACCTCGCCGGCCACTTCGGCGCCGCCCTCCATTCGGGCCTGGGCCACGCTGAGCGCGCGTTCGATTTCTTCGCCGGCTTCCGCAATCGCTACGCCTGCGGGGGTCAACGCTGAGCCTTTCGGAGTACGTACCACCAGCGCGTGGCCCGTTTCGCGCTCCAATTTGTTGATCTGCTGGGACACGGCGGATGGCGTCAGGCGCAGCTCGTCGGCAGCTGCGAGGATGCCCCCGGTCCGGGCGACGGCCACAAGCACAAGTAGCCGGCGGGGGTCCAGATCCATGTTAAGCATTCCTAAACGAGGTCTTCAGAAGAATGCAATTGAACTACATCTCTTGGGCCCCGGACAATTGCCAGGTAACGATTACGGAAGGGGCACGATGGAACTGGTTTGGGAAGTTGCCGGTTGGGCTGGCGCCGTCGCGATACTTGGAGCGTACCTCGCCGTGTCTATGGGCTGGCTGAAGACCGGGCGGGCATTCCAGAGTGCGAACCTCGTGGGTGCCTGCGCATTCATCATTAACAGCGCCTTCCATGGAGCTTGGCCTTCCGTTGCCACGAACGTCGCTTGGTTCCTGATTTCCGCTGTCGCACTCTTTCGGATGCGTGCGGACTATGGTGCGGCTTCCGGCGAAGCGCCGCCGGTGCAACTTCCCGGCGTTCCGGACACTACCGGCCAGCTCGCCGTCATTGAGCCGCCGCGGGCGGCATGTTCCGCATAGCCTGCTGATGCCGCACGGCCCGGAATGGTGAACGAACGCTCGAACTAGTCTGGGGCTTACTCCGCCGATACTTCATCTGCTTTTTCGAGGCTCTTGGTGACTTCGTAATGGAAACCGTCTCGGTCCTCCGCTGCCCAGGCCTCGTAGAACTCAGCCTTTTCGAAGAGCCTGCGGTTTTGTGCAGGAGAGCTGACCCAGAGGATTTTCCCGTCGTCAGTAACTGCGTCTACATAGCCGCTGCAAACGCTGGTCCCCTGCTGGCGGATCTCGACACTTGCCCCGGGGAGGATCGTCCAGTCTTTGATGCGTCGCTTGTCCAAAGCTCAGGTTCCTGTTCGTTATTGAGTCGTCATGGATTTCACAATGAGCTTGCCCCGATACCTCGGGGCAAGCTCATACAGAAGAAGGGAAAGCGGCCGGCGTGGAGGCGGTCGTAGCTAGTGTGCGTACCCGGCGGCCGCTTCCGTGAGCGTTTTGCCCTTGGTTTCCGGGGCGAGCCACTGGGACAACGCGGCTCCGGCGAATGCGACCCCGGCTGCGATCAGCATGGTGGGACCTGGTCCAAGGTTCTGCATTGATATCGGAAGCAGGAAGGTGCCGATGCCTGCCCCGACCCGGCTGACGGCAGCCGCGAAGCCTGTTCCGATTCCGCGGATTTCGGTCGGGAGGACCTCACCCGGGTAGACGTTCGTCAACGTGTTGTATCCGGCGTTGAAGAATGAAAAGACCAGGAACAGGATCAGCACGATGATGGCCGGCGCACCGGCCCAGAGCCCAATGATTGCCAGGACAATGGCGCACAACCATTGCGGCGGGACGGTCAGGGCACGTCGGCCAATCTTTTCGATCAGCAGGAACGTGACGATCACGCCTGCAAGGGCGACGGCGGAAAGACCGACTCCGCCTGCGAGGCCGCCCGAGAGTCCGTATTGGTCCAGGACGCTGTCTGCGAATGTGGCGATCGCGAAGTAGGGTGTCACGGCGCAGAACCAGAAGCCCGAGATGAACAGTGTTGACCGCCAGTATTCTTTGGAGAACAGCATCCCGAAGCTGCCCTTGCGGACGTCTTCGTGCTGGACGTCCTCGAGTGCGTCCTCGGGCATGTATTTGGCAGCGAGGGCACGGGCTTCGTCCTTGCGTCCAACGCTCCACAGCCAGCGTGGTGACTCGGGCATTCCGAGCCGGGCGAGGAAGATGGCCACTGCGATGAAGGTGCTCGTGCCGAGGATGAAGTTCCAGCTCAGCTGCGTGTATGTGCTGAGCAGGTGGCCGGTCAGGAATGCGACCATGAAGCCGCCGTACCAGGCAATCCCCATGGCGGCCATCAGGCGTCCGCGCAGGTGGGAGGGTGAGAACTCAGCCATCAGGGGCCAGCCCACGGCATATTCGGTGCCGATCGCGATTCCCATCAGCAGGCGGACCACAACGAGCAATACCGGTGAGTCGACGAAGAACTGCATTCCCGAGGCGATGGCGAAAATTCCGATGTCGAACATGAAGATCGGCTTGCGGCCCCACTTATCGGAGGCCCATCCACCGATAGGTGATCCGATCAGGATGCCGACAAGGGCGGCGGCGGCGATGAGGCCCTGCCACAGGGCCGTTAGGTGCAGGTCCTGGGCCATGGTCCCCGACACCGGACCGATGATGCCCAGGACGTAGCCGTCCAGCACCATTCCGCCGATCAGGACAGTGACCATTCTGATCAGGAACCGTCGTTTGCTGGCCGCTGATGCAACAGCCTTGTGGGCCGTTTGGTTCTTCATGGAAGACATGATCACTCCTGGCGACCTGGGAGGGACAGAGGGGTTCGCCTTGTTCGCTTCTTTGAGAAGTTGGCGTTGGGACATTGTCGACCTGGCCTTATCCGCGGTTGTACATGACGTGCTTGGTGCGGGAGAAATCGTCCAGGGCGTAGGCGGAGAGGTCCCGGCCGTAGCCTGAGCCCTTGAAGCCGCCCCAGGGCATCTCGGTGGCGATGACCAGATGCGAGTTCACCCAGACCGTGCCGAAATCGAGCTGCCGCGGCACGGTGAGGGAGCGTGCGGAGTCCTTGGTCCACACGGAGGCGGCCAGTCCGTAGATGGTTTCGTTGGCGCGGGCCACGGCTTCTTCGTCGGTGCTGAAGGTCTCCACGGATACCACCGGGCCGAAAATCTCGTTGCTGGTGATCGGGGCGCCGGCGGGCACGTTGGTGACCACGGTTGGTTCGATGAAGTAGCCGGGTCCGTCGATGGCGTTGCCGCCCACGGCGATGGTCAGGCCGTCCTTGCGGATGTCCTCGAGCGCTGCCAGGACCCGCTCGTAATGGGCGCCGGAGATCATGGAGCCGATTTCGACGTCGCCTCCGGTACCGGGGGTGCCGATGGAGATGTCGCTGACTTCCCGGACGAGGAGTTCGATGAATTTGTCCGCGACCGATTCGTGCACCAGGACGCGGCAGGCGGCGCCGCATTCCTGGCCGCCGTTCCAGAACCCGGCAGAACGCACGCCCTCGGCGGCGGCTTGAAGGTCGGCGTCGGCGAAGACCACGACGGGGGCCTTGCCACCGAGTTCCAGGTGCACGCGCTTGACCGAGGATGAGGCGCTTGCGGCGACCTTCTGGCCGCTGCCGACGCTTCCGGTGATGGCCACGAGGTCGACATCCGGGTGCTCGGCGAGCCTGTTGCCCACCACCCGTCCGGGCCCGGTGACAATGTTCACCACACCGGCGGGCACTTCATCGGCGATGAGCTCTGCGAGTTTGAGCGTGGTCAGGGGTGTCTGTTCTGAGGGCTTGAGCACCAGGGTGTTGCCGGCGCCGAGGATGGGGGCGATCTTCCAGGCAGCCATCAGCAGCGGGTAGTTCCAGGGCGTAATCACCCCGACGACGCCCACGGGTTCGCGGAAGATCACCGAGGTGTGGTTCTCGGCGTAGTCGTCCGCGCCCAGGGTGTTGTAGGCACGGGCTGCGCCGGCGGAAAACCGGAAGGTGTCGATGGCGCTGGAGATGTCGTCCTCGGCCACCATCGCCGTCTTGCCGGTGTTGGCGGATTCCAGGGTCTCGAACAGTTCCCGGTTGGATTCGATGATGTCCGCGATCCGCAGCAGGACGGCCGCGCGCTCCTTGGGCGTTGTCGCCGCCCACGCTGCCTTGGCAGCGACTGCGGCAGCGACGGCAGCGTCGACGTCCTCGACGGAGCCGGCGGGCACCTGGGTGAGAACTTCCTCGGTGGCCGGGTTGACGACGTCGACCTTTTCGTCCGAGGTGGACGGAGCAAACGCGCCGCCAATGAACTGGCCAAAGGGTGGAAGGGATGGGGCAGGAGTGTTTTCTGCCCGCACAACTGTGAACGGTGAGGTCTTGGTCGTGCTCATTGCTATGCCACCGTCTGGTAGAGGGCGGACAGTGCCTGCTCGACGCGGGCGTGGTCCTCGGCGCTGAGCTCTGCCGTGGGCCGCTTGGGCACGCCGGCGGTAAGACCCTGGAGGGTTAGGCCGACCTTGACTGCGGGGATGAATGGCACGGAGAGCAGGGCATCGATGACCGGGTACACGCGCTTCCACTGGTCAAGTGCACCTTGCAGGTCACCTTCGGCGATGCTGCGGCTAACGGCAACGATTTCGTTGGGGACCACGTTGGCGGTGCCTGCCATGACGCCGGCCGCGCCTTCGACAAGAGCGCTGTAGAGGTAGACGTCCCAGCCGATGAAGGTGCCGATGACGTCGGAGTGGTGGTGGATCAGCTGCAGTGCCTGCTCCCAGTTGGCGCTGGAGTCCTTGATGTAGCGGATGTTCTCCACTTCCTCGGCGAGGGCACGGACGGTGGCCGGGTCCAGGTTTACGCCGGTAACGGCAGGGATGTTGTAGAGCATCACCGGGATCGTGACGGAGTTGGCCACGTCCTTGATGTAGGTGACGGTCTCTTCCAGGGACAGCGGCTCGTAGTACGGGGTGATCAACATGAGCACGTCTGCGCCGAGTTTCTCGGCGGCCTGGGACAGGCGGATGGCCTCGGCGGTGGACGTGGCGCCGGTGTTGGCGATGACCGGCACGCGGCCGTTGGCCTGCTTGATGACGGTCTCGATGAGCAGCAGCCGTTCCTCCGAGGACAGGGCGCCGACCTCACCAGTGGAGCCTGCGGCAACCACGCCGTCGACACCGGCGTCGATGGAGCGGTCCACGATGCGGCGGAGGGTTTCGACATCAATGGTTTCGTCCTGGTTGAAGGGCGTGGAGAGGGCGGTGAGAACACCGCGGAGGTTCTGCGACATGAATGGTTCCTTAGTGAAGTTCGTGGGTGTGGTCAGCGGTCTAGGGGGTCAGGCGACGACGGACAGGCCGGACTGGTGCGGGGCCTGGCGCTGGGTGGCCAGGACGCTGGCGGCCTCCTGGGCTGCGGAAAAACCGGTGGTGATGGAGCTTTCGGTGTAGAGGGTTCCCAGGTAGTCGCCGGCCAGGAAGACTCGGTCCGCTCCACGCATGAGGGTGGACTGGATCTTGGCGCGGCCCGGGAAGCAGTAAGGGGAAGCG
This sequence comes from Pseudarthrobacter sp. Pseusp20, assembly GCF_059492155.1. NCBI lineage: Bacteria > Bacillati > Actinomycetota > Actinomycetes > Micrococcales > Micrococcaceae > Pseudarthrobacter > Pseudarthrobacter sp. Pseusp20. The sequence goes on along the minus strand of NZ_CP168521.1, from coordinate 327,741 downwards.
TTCTTCCACCGGTCCACCTTGGCCTCCACAACGCTGTCGGCGAAGCCGTGGCCAAGAACTTGGTCAAGGTCGGTGAGGTGCGTCTTGATGACGTCCTCCTCGCTCTTCTCCAACAGGGCCCTGCCCAGACTGGCCGGTGAGAACGTCATGAAGCTCCCCCCGGGCTTGCGCACGGACTCGGTGCCGCGGACGATGCTGGCCTGGTTCAGGGCGATCGCGAAGGAGCGCTTGGGAGCTGCGATGGCATAGAGGTCGTCCCACGGGCGGGCGCTGGTTTCGTTGGTGAGGAACGCGGTGCTGACGTGCGGGCCGTACTTGATCTGGCTCAATGCCCCGCGCAGGTCCTCCGGAAGATCCACACCGACCTGGTGCGACACGTCGGCGGTGGTGGCCAGGACAACGGTGCGCGCCTCAACTTCGCGGTCAACGCCATCCTGGCGGTACCGGACCAGCACGGATTCCTTTTTATGGACAACTTCGTGGACCACGGCGCCGAGTTCGATACGGTCACTACCCATGGCGGCTGCGATGGACTCGGTCAGCGTGGACGGGCCACCCACGATGCCCCGGCTGAGGCCCTGGCCGAATCCGAGGACAAGGCTGAAGTAACCGATGCCTGCGCCGGCGGAAATCTGGTCCATGTCACCGGCAGAGCGGGTGACGGTGGTCTTGAACAGGGCAGCCGCGTCTTCGGAGAGGTTGCCGACGAAGTCCTGGAAGGAGGTGTTGTTCTCGAAGTCGTAGATGCGCTGCTGCCGCATGGCACCGGACTCCCCCGCACGCTTCCGGACCACCCCGGTGTACTTTGCCACTCCGCTGACCACCTTCAGGCCGGCGCGGAAGGTGTCAATACGGGAGTTGAGGGACATTGGAATGCGGAAAGGGTAGGTGGCGATGTGCCCCTTCTTGATGAACTTGCCGTTCATCGACAGGCCCTGCAGTGACCCGGGAATCTCGACTGCCATAACGCCAACCTCATTAAGCAGCGCATCGGTGGAGGATCCGGCGCCGGCGAAGACGTGCCCGCCCCAGTTCAGCCAGTAGTCACCCCGGCGTTCGGAGCGGATGCGACCGCCAACCCGGTCTCCAGACTCCAGGACTACTGTGTCCCAGTGCCGGAGCCGCCAAGCTGCGGAGAGTCCGGCCAGGCCACCACCGACGATAACTGCGTCTTTCATGATTCCCATTCCTAGCTGTGTTGATACTGATGTGTTGGCGAGTGCACGCCCCGGTTCCTTGGCGTAAGGGCCGGCCCTGCGGATTCACCACAAGGAGATAAGTCTCTTGTCAGGCACCTGCCATCATTGGCTGGGTACCAAGCCAAACCACGAGTCCCTCCCCTAGGTGGGATCCAAGCGTTGTGACACAAACCACCATAAGATGTGATCACAAATCAAACAAGGGGGTTGTCGCAAAATCTTTTGGACTGGCCGGGCAAGCCAAGGCCGAGCCTCCCGGCTCACCCGTATATTTGATCTGTGGTCATATCCCAGCGCGCAGAGCCCACCTTGCTGACCGATCAGGTTTATTCGATGATTCGCGCCGCGATCCTGAGCGGAGACCTTCCCTCCGGTTCACGCCTCAAGGTGCGCGACCTGGCCGAGCAAGTGGGGACGAGCGTGATGCCTGTCCGTGAGGCAATCCGGCGGTTGGAGGAGATCGGACTCGCCGAGCGCGAGCCGCACAAGGGCGCGGTGGTCAAGACATTAACCTTCGAGGAGCTGATCCACGTCTACGACGTCCGGCGGCTGCTGGAAACCGAAGCGGCGCGACTGGGCAGCGAAAACGTCAGCTCGGAGGACTGCGACCGGATGCAGGCCGAATACGACCTCATGCGCAAGGCGATCGACGAGCGGCAGGTCATCCCCACGCTGGACCATGACGAGGCAATGCTGGCCATCCTGTACCAGGCCGCCGGCAACCCGGTGCTGCTCCAGATGATCAGGAGCTTGTGGCAACAGTGCCGTGCGTACAAGATCGTGGGCGCCCAGGGCTCGCTCGACAACGGGAACGACGACTCGCTGTGGCGGTACCAGCAGGATCTCATTACCGCTGCCCGCAACAGCGATCCGACTGCGGCGGCGGCAGTGAACAGTGCCTCCCTTCTGGACGCCAGCGAGCGGATCAAGGCCCGCTTGGCCGACCAGCACTCTGCTTAGAGCCTGATATCCCCCGGTAGGCCTGCCGGAATACCGTAGACCGGCCACCTTGCACGGGTGGGCTAGCTGTACTGCCCAGGCAGGTTGGTTAAGCGGCTGATGGGCGGGTGGCCTCCGATTGCGGTGTGGGGCCTGTGGTGATTGTAGTGGTGCAGCCATGCCGGGAGGGCGTTTCTGCGGGCTGATTCCGTGGCGTAGAAGCGCTTGAATGCCCACCCATCGGCAAGGGTTCTGTGGAAGCGTTCGATCTTGCCGTTGGTCTGCGGGCGATATGGCCGGGTCTTCTTTGCCGTGATCCCCAGTTCTTGGCAGGTGTCCCGCCAGAGATGTGATTTGTAGGCCGCCCCGTTGTCAGAGAGAACCCGTTCCACGATGACGCCGCGGGCAGCGAACCAGGACACAGCCCTTTGCAGGACTGCTACTGCGGTGGCCGCTGTTTCATCGCCATGGATCTCCGCGTAGGCGACCCGTGAATTGTCGTCAATGACCGTGTGTACGTAGGCGGTCCCGATCAGCGGGCTACGGTGTCTGCTGCGCGGCTTTGACGGAGTCGCAGCACGGTTCTGCTTGCCTTGCTGCCGCCCGACGTAGCGCCAGCCGCCGCCGTCGGGGATGTTGCCGAGCTTCTTCACATCCACATGGATCATCGCTCCGGGAGTCACGTGCTCATAGCGGCGGATGACTTCTCCGGTGCGCTTGTCCACGTGATGCAGGCGGTTCAGCCGGCACCGGACCAGGACCGCGTGCACGGTCGAGGCCGGCATGGCCAGCTTCGCCCCGATCGCGACCGGTCCCAGCCGTTGCTTCCAGCGCAGGTGCACAACTTTGCGCACCAGCTGCTGCGGCGTCCGGTTGGCCACCCGGTACGGGCGGGAGGACCTATCAGCCATACCGGCCTCACCCATCGCGGCGTAACGGGCCGCCCACCGTTTCGCGGTCGGCCAGGAGCAGTTGAACTGCTCGGCAGCCCGGGATACCGGCCAGCCGTGGTCAACGACCAGACGCGCGACGCGTAAACGTTGGCGCGGAGTCAAAGCGGCATTAGCGTGGGACATGAGGACCTCCTGGTCGCTGCAGCGGTTGTCTAAGCAACTCCACTGTGCAACCGGAGGTCCTCACCTTTGGCTCAACGACTCCAGCGAGTCATCACATTCACCGAACCAACGTCCCTGGGCAGTACAGCTAGCTCCGCCATTGCCGGGACCGGCAGGACCGGTACCCCTCACTTCACATCGTCTGAGACCCGCCCAGGGGACGTCTTCGACCAAGGATTGGGATCGTGGTGGCAGGCGGGCGTGTGCAGGACCGGGGGCGCCTCTCTGGCAAAAGAAATGTGATCACAGATCTAGACAGGGCGCAGCGGGCTGGCTACAGTGACTTAGACCACAAGCCGGCAAGCACTGTTACCGGCGATCAGCAAGTCACGCTCCCCTGAAAACCCAGCTTGGACCGACTCTCAGGGTCAAGGCGTCCGCTACTTGAAGGAAACGAAGATGGGCTTAAGCTTTGGCACGAAAGCTCCCCGGCTCGCGCTCTCTGGAGGCGTCGTGGTCTCCGGACTCGGCAAGAGTTACGGGGCTAGCCGCGTGTTGTCGGATGTGAATCTGACGATGAACGAAGGTGAAGTTGTCTCCATCATCGGCCCCTCAGGGGCTGGCAAGAGCACCTTCCTGCGCTGCCTGAACTACCTGGAGACCCCCACCGAGGGCGAGATCTCCATCGGCGGGGCCCACGTCGTGGCCGGCGGGAAGCTGCCGGACAAGGCGAGCCTTGATCACCTTCGCCGGGTCACCGGAATGGTCTTCCAAAGCTTCAACCTGTTCCCGCACCTCACCGTCATGGAGAACATCACGCTCCCCCAGCGCAAGGTGCTGGGCTCAAGCAAGGAGCAGGCCGAAGAGGTCGCCAACCGGCTGCTGAAGCGGGTGGGTCTTCCCGAGAAGGCCAAGGCCTATCCTGCCCGACTTTCCGGAGGCCAGCAGCAGCGCATCGCGATCGCGCGGGCCCTGGCGTTGTCCCCGAAGGTGATGCTCTTTGACGAGCCGACGTCCGCGCTTGATCCCGAGATCGGCCTGGAAGTCCTCGCCGTAATGCGTGACCTGGCCGACGAGGGCATGACCATGCTTGTGGTCACGCACGAGATGCACTTCGCCCGGGACGTCTCAAACCGCATCATGGTCATGGGCAACGGCGGGGTGCTGGAGATCGGACCCAGCCACCAAGTGATGTCTGACCCGCAGAACGAACGCACGCGGCAGTTCCTCAAAGCTGTGCTGGACAGGTGAGCCGGCGATGATCATGCAACTTCTGTCCTCGATTGTTCAGGGTGTAGGGCTCACCCTCTACGTCACCGGCGCGTCGCTGCTGTTCGGCGGCATCGGCGGCCTGGTGCTCGTCGGCGCTGCCCGTTCACCCATCGCCCCCGTTCGGGCTGTCGCCACTCTGTACATCAACATCGTCAGGGTCATCCCGCCGATCACCTGGTTGTTCTTGATCTACTTCGGCTTGCCCCAGTTCGCACTGAGGCTGACCACCATCCAAGCCGCAATTATCGGGTTCTCAGTCATCGCCTCGGCGTTCATGGCGGAGATTTACCGCTCGGGACTGCTGAGCATCCCGGACGGTCAACGAGAGGCGGCCCACGCGCTCGGCCTGAGCTCGGTCACCACGGTGGGGCATATCATCACACCGCAGGCGTTCCGGGTCGCGCTGCCCGCGATCGCCACCTATGGGATCGGGCTGCTGAAGGACTCTGCCCTGGCCTCCACTATCGGCGTGCGTGAGATCACCTACTACGCGCAGCAAAGCGCCAAGCAGACGCATGAAGGCCTGCTGTCATTCGTCGTCGCCGGTGCCCTGTACATCGTCATCAGCCTCATCGTCGCCCTCATCTCCCGGCGGGTCGACCTCACGCTACGCAGGAAGATCGGAGTGGCGTGATGGACATCTTCACCCAATGGCTCGCTTGGATGCCCGCCCTCACTCCGGGCCTCATGATCAGCCTCCAGTTGACCGGGCTGTCGCTGCTCTTCGGCTTCCCGCTCGGCCTGCTGTTTGCTGTCATGGCCGCCGCGAAAATCGCGCCCCTGCAGTGGATCTCATTCTTCTTCGTGGAGATCGGTCGCGGCCTTCCGGCCCTGGTGCTGTTGTACCTGATGTATTTCAGCCTCCCCGACGCCGGCATTACCCTGACGTCGTTCACCACAGCGGTCATAGCGCTGAGCTGGAACACCGGCGCTTACGCCTCGGAGTACTTCAGGGCCGGGATCGCGGCGGTACCCCTGGGACAACGGGAAGCGGCACTGACCTCAGGGCTCCGCGGCTGGACAGGATTCCGGCTCATCATCCTGCCCCAGGCACTGAGGATCTCCACCCCGCCACTGGCCGGACTCGCTGTCCTGATCTTCCAGGGCAGCGCACTGGCCTTCGTGATCGCCGTACCCGAATTGATGTCCAAAGCCTTCGAAATCGGATCCATTACCTTCCAGTACCTGAGCGTCTACACCCTCACCGCAGTCATCTATGGATCCCTCACCCTCGTCTTCCTCGGCCTCGTCCGGATCCTGGAACAGCGCCTCGGACGGCACCTGCAACGCAACTAAACCTTTCCATCCATCCCCGGGGATTCACCCCACCAGCTCAACAAGAAAGAGAAACCATGTCCCGTACTCTCGTGCGCGCGCTTTCGGCCGGCACCGCCGCCGGTTTGCTCGCCATCAGCCTCTCCGCCTGCGGCGGCACCAACACTGCCAGCAGCTCAAGCGACTGCAAGGCTGCCCACACAGACCTTAAAACCATCAACCAGGGCGAGCTGACCGTGGCGAGCTATGACTACGCACCCGCCACCATCCTGCAGGGCGACAACGTCACCGGCATGGAAGGCGACCTGATCAATGAGATTGCGAAGCTCGAATGCCTCAAGCTCACCGTCAGTACTTCCGGCGGTGCGGGAGCAGTCATCCCGTCCGTGCAGGCCAAGCGCGTGGACATCGGATCGGGAAACTGGCTGCGCACCAAGGAACGCACCAAGATCGTCTACCTGAGCACCCCGCTGTGGAGCGACCCGCAGGCCATCGTCTCCACCAAGGGCCTAACCAGCGATGATCTGGAGGGCAAAGTCGTGGGCTCGGTCGCCGGCAACCTCTGGAACGACAGCATGTCGAAGTGGCTTGGCGACAAGTTCAAGATTTACCAGGACGACGAATCCATCTACTCCGACCTGAAAGCCGGCCGCATCGACGCCCTCGTCGCATCCGCCGCATCCGCCAAGTACCGGTTCAAGGACGCCCCTATCGAGGGCGCGCAGGTGATTCCCGTCAAGCCCAACCCGCGCGTCCCCCAGTTCGCCTCGGTCGGCCAGGTCATGCTGCCCTCCAGCCTGGACAACGACACTCTCGGCAAAGCGCTGGACGAGGACATCAAGAAGCTCCGTGAAGACGGAACGATCAAGAAGATCCTCGAGAAGTACGGCATCGACCCCTCTGTCGGTGAGCCGGGGGCACCCAGCGAGCTCTAACCGACACGTCTTGCACAGGGCGGCGCCGGAATATATGTCTTCTCCGGCGCCGCCCTATGCGGCGTCCCTGTTGGCGCCGTACATCAGAGTCTGAAAGCAAAGCAAGCAAAGGAGCATGCGCATGAGCGGAACCATCGTTGTGGGGGTTGACGGCAGCCCAACGGCCAGAAAGGCAGCAGAGGCCGCAAGGGACCTGGCATCGGCGCTGGGAGCAACCCTTCATGTGGTCTCGGCCTTCGACAGCGAACGCTCGCAGGTGTTCGGCAGCGGCAGCAACAAATGGCTCGTATCGGACGCAGACAAGGCCGAACACGTCGCCCGGGCAGTCGCTGACACCCTGGGCGGGGACATCAACATCACCTCTTCCGCAGCGCACGGCAGCCCAGCCGATGCCATCATCAGGGAAGCGACCGGCAAAGAGGCACGCATGATCGTGGTGGGCAACCGCCGCATGCAGGGCATCGGACGGGTCCTCGGAAGCGTGGCCAACAGCGTGGCCCACAACGCCCCCTGCGACGTCTACATCGCCAATACATACGACGCGGACTGAACCAGCGCTTGCCGAAAAGCATTCACGAGTCCAGAGTCTGAATTTCATCAGGAGCCCATATTGCATGACGTGATCATTGTCGGAGGCGGCGCGGCGGGACTCAGCACCGCGTACCATCTGCGGGACACTGGCCTGGACGTCCTCATCCTTGAGTCCAGCGACGACATCGGCGGCAGGGCACACACAGTCCCCCTCGCCGGAACCGCAGCCAATTCCGGAGCCATGTTTGTCTACAAAGACACCAAAACCGAAGAGCTCGTCAATGAGCTGGGAATCGATGCCGTTCCGTTCCTCCCGGAAACCTACGGAATCCACGTCAACGGCAAGACCGTTGTGGCCAAAACCAATGAAGACGTTGTAGCCGGCCTCAATATCAGCGAGTCCGAAAAAACAGAGCTTCTCAACTTCATCGATGCGTCCCTCACGGAATACCAGGACTACGTAGCTGACGCGACACCTGTCGGTGAACTGGGCAAGCTATCGGAAGAGACCGTAGCTGAACGCCTGATCGGCCTGCAGCCCGCCATACAGGAAATCATCACCACAGCCGTCCGCGGCGGCGCAGTAGGTGATCCCGCCAACCTCTCCGCGAAGTACGCGCTCCGCTACTTTGCCAGCTACCTCGCACGAGAGAAGAACAACCGCCTGTTCGCGCCGGCAGGCATGCAAACCATACCCCGGGCACTGCTCAAACACCTTCCCAACCACACACTGCGCTGCAACACCCACGTCACGAACGTGGTCCCGCTCGAACAACAGCTCTACGAGGTCACCGTGACCCGTGAGGAAGGCCTGCAGAAGCTCACGGCCAAGCACGTCGTGCTGGCCGTCCCCGCCCCGGTGGTTCCCGACATCGTCAAGAGCCTGCCAAGCTGGAAGACGGCAGCGCTGCAAAAGGTAGCAAGTCCAGGCAGCACAACCCTCAACATCGTCGCCGACATTGAAGGGCTGCCCGAGCTCAGGGACTGGGCTTTCATTGTGACGGTCGGCATGGCCTTTGACGCCATCATCAACCCTGTTCCCGGCGGAACCGAGGAGACACGCAAGGCGAACATACTCCAGTTGACCTGCTATGGAAATTCGTCAGGCTACCTGCCCGGGTTTGCCGACAACGAGCAAAACATCACGGACTGGATGGAGGACGTGTACACGGTGGCTCCCGAGCTTCGCGGCCGGGTGCTCGGCGTGCACGCCCAAACCTGGCAGCACTGTTTCGCCCTGCTCAGCCCGGAACGGGCATCTGCCCTTCCCGAACTCCAGCACCCCGTTGGATGGCTGCACTTCGCCGGTGACTATACCTCGGAGACCGCTGGCACCCATGGGGCGTATTCCGAAGGAGAACGGGTTGCAGCCCAAATACGCGCTGCTATGAAGCCCGCAAGGTAGCAGGCATAACCGGCATGGGTACCACGGGACCCAAGCAATGCCACGCCCTGATCCTGCAATTAGCTTCTCCTCTTGAAAGGACCTCCTCATGACGGTCTTCGGAATAATCGGCGTCGGGTCCATTGCCTCCGCGATCGTCACGGGCCTATGTGAAGACGTCGGAGAACCCCCACAGGTAGTGCTGTCACCGCGCAGCCAGGCGCGTTCCAGTGATCTTGCCGCACGCTTCCAAACAGTCACGATTGCTTCAACCAACCAAGAGGTCATCGACCAGAGCGACGTGGTCGTTTTGTGCGTACTACCGCACCAGGCAGAGGAAGTGCTCGGGCAATTGGCATTTCGAGAAACCCAGGAAGTCGTCAGTGCCGTGGCCGGGGTGCATCGGACCGTCCTGCAAAACCTGGTCTTCCCGGTCAGAGACATCGCACGAAGCATCCCCGCGCCAGCCGTAGCCACACGATCGAGCGTTACACCGATCTTCCCCTCTACGGAAGCTGCCCGCGACCTCTACGACAGACTCGGCGGACGATTGGAACTCGCCGATGAGCTCGCATACGAAGCAGTTTCTGCGGCATCGGCGACTGTAGAAGCCTACTTCCACTACCTTGGGGCCATCGCCGACTGGCTCACTGCGCGTGGAGTGGCCGGCACAGATGCCCGTCGGTACGTCGCCGCCACGTTCAGCGACCTGTCCGAGGAAATGGACACGCCGGACGTCGACTTCCGTGCCCTGGCTCATGCGCACACGACAGAAGGAGGCCTCAATGAACAATTCGCAAAGCACCTCACCTCGAAAGGTACCTTCACCGCTGTGGGCCAAGGTCTGGATGCGGTTCTCGCACGCCTCTCGCCCACCTGACAGGGCCGGCACCGCATCGCCAGTCCCAAGACCCCTTTCAGCAACAGCGCCCAACGCAAAGAGGGCGATCGGTCTACTTCGAAGCCGACCCGATTGGGTACACCCCAACCTGACGTCAGCCAGGTGTGGGAGCTACGTCAGGTTGAAGTCCGAAACCCGTTTTCCTGGCGTGCTAATCCAACCTCTATAGATCCCAACCTGACACGCAGCCAAGGTGTGTCCCAGCCGGGAACCAGTTAGTTCGGTGCCCAACTACCAGGGCGCCTGTCAGGGCTCGCAAGCTTCACAGAAGCCTTGCAAAGTTCAGCCTACAGGACGTTATCCATTATAGTGAACAGATGACTTCCCGTACGACCGTAGCCATCGCCGTCCCGCTCGAAGCAGAGCTTGTGGACCAGATCCGCGCCGTTGATCCCTCGATTACCGTCCTTTATGAGCCCGACCTCCTGCCCCCGGAACGCTATCCAGCCGACCACGCCGGCGATCCCGCCTTCAAACGCACCGACGAGCAGGAGGAGCGCTACTGGGCCATGCTCAACCGGGCCGAAGTGCTCTACGGCTTCCCCAACGAAAGCCCAGCCGGGCTTGCCCGCATCGCCCGCGACAATCCCGGACTGCAATGGATCCATGCCATGGCGGCGGGAGCGGGCGGAGCGGTGAAGGCGTCCGGCCTCGGCCAGGACGTCCTGCAGAAATTCAGGATCACCACCTCCGCCGGAGTGCACGCCCTGCCCCTCGCGGAATTCGCTGCGATGGGAATCCTGAACGGCTTCAAGCGGAGTTCCGAACTTGCCCAGGACCAGGCGGCGAAGGCCTGGCCCACCCTTCGCGTCCCCACCCGGCTCGTCAACGGCTCCAACCTCGTGGTCAGCGGCCTGGGGGAAATCGGATTGGAAACGGCCCGGATCGCCCGGGCGCTGGGCATGAAGGTCAGCGGTACCAAACGGTCCGTAGAGCCCATCGACGGGATCGATCAGGTTGTGGACAACGCCGGCCTTCCTGCCCTCCTGGCCACGGCAGACGCCGTCGTCAACACCCTGCCCGGCACTGCCTACACGGAGAAGCTGTTCAACCGCCAACTGTTCGCCGCCATGAAGCCCGGCACGACGTTCGTTAACGTAGGCCGCGGCACCGTGGTGGACGAGGACGCCCTGCTGGAGGCACTGGACAACGGCCAGGTGGGCTACGCCTGCCTGGATGTTTTCGCCGTGGAGCCGCTGCCGCAGGACAGCCCGCTATGGAACCATCCCCGGGTCATGGTTTCGCCCCACACCTCGGCCCTCAGCGCAGCCGAGAACCGACTCATCACCGAGCGCTTCTGCAGCAACCTGCGCACCTTCCTCGACGGCGGGGATCTCCCCCACCTCGTGGACACGGTCCACTTCTACTAGGACGGGGCGGAGAACCGGTGCGCATCGCAAGACTAGATACAGCAGCTGGTCCGCAGTACGCCGTTGAGAGCGACAGCGGCTGGGACCACATCGTCGACCCGTTTGAGGAAAGCCTCCGCTACACCGGCGGTGCCACCACCCACAACGAGGCAATATTCCTCGCCCCGGTGAGGCCCGCCGTCGTCCTGGGCATTGGCCATAACCGCACTTTGAATGACCATCCCCTGCCCATCCAGGCGTGGCACAAGTCCGTCCACACCATCGCCGGGCCGGGCGATGCCATCACCGCGGTCCGTGGACAAGGCACGGTCAATGCCGAGGGTGAACTCGCCGTCGTGATGGGCAGGACCGCCGCCAACCTGACCGCGGAAAACGCCCTGGAGCACGTCTTCGGCTACACCTGCGTCAACGACGTCACCAACGTGGATCAGAACGCGGTGGACGAGCGGAACTTCCAGGGCAAGGCCGGCGTCAACTACACACCCCTGGGCCCTTGGATAGAAACCGGACTCCCGGATCCCGAAAGGGTGGCCATCGACGTCTACGTCAATGGGGCCGCAAAGGCCACTTCCGGGACCTTCAACCTCCCCTCCTCGGTGGTGGACTGCCTCATCTATGTCACTTCATGGCTGACCTTGGAACCCGGCGACGTGGTGATGACCGGAGCGCCCGCCACAGTGGTTCCCGTCGAGCCCGGGGACCGTGTGGACATCACGGTGGAGGGCATCGGAACCCTGAGCAACCGCGTGGCCTGAGCCGGCCGGCGTCAGCGGGCGTCGCAGGACGTTAAGATGGATAACGTTCAGAGGACTGAACAACAGCGAAGCCCGCCCCGGCAAACCCAAGGAGAATCATGGCCGATTCCCCCATTCCTGCGTCATCCGAAAAATCGGGAACCGCCTCCCCGGCGCCCGCAGTCACCCGCGCCGCGGCCGTCCTGGATGCCCTGGCCGCCTCGGCAACCGGGCGGCTGACGCTCAGCGATCTCTCGCGCGAAGTGGGAATTCCCAAGTCATCCACCTCCAATCTCCTGCTGGCCCTGGAGGAGGCGCGCCTGATCAGCAGGCAGGGCTCGGAGTTCACCCTTGGCCGCAAGCTGGTGGAACTGGGTGCCGCCTACCTGGGCCGCATGGACGAAGTCCAGGAGTTTTACCGTTACTGCGAACAGGCCTCCGTCCTTTCCCGCGAGACGGTCCGGATCGCCATGCTGGACGGAACAAACGTCATTTACCTTGCCCGGTACGAGGGCCACCCGGCCGTGCGGCTCACCTCCAATATCGGCGACAAGATGCCCGTATCCCTCTGCGCAGTGGGGAAGGCGCTGATCGCCCGGTTGAATGTGCACGACATCGAGGAGATGTTCCCCGATGACGCAGAACTGCCCGTCCTCACGCCAAAGTCCTTACGAACAGGGGCGGAGCTGAAGGCGCAGCTGCGGGAAATCCGCGAGCAGGGCTTTGCCTTCGAGGACGAAGAATCCACCACCGGCGTGGTCTGCCTGGCCGTTGCCGTTCCCACGCGGGGCGCGCACGGCCCCAGCCTGGGCCTGTCCGTCACGGCCCTCAAAGCCACCTACACGCCGGAACAGGGCTCCCAGATAGTCAAGGAACTGCAGGAACTGGCCCACTCGCTGGGCAACCCGATGGGCTGAACGCCAAGCGGCGGCGGCCTTCTGCGACATATAACAGCCAGAGACTATTGCCAGTTGTTCAACTTGCTGTATCGTGTTCAGCATAGTGATCGACGCAATGGACGTTGTCGCTATCCCACCAGGCCAACGGGGGCCTGGAGTGTGTTAGAGGGAGTTCTCGTGACAACTCGTACTAAATCACCGCAGGCCATCGCGGACGGCGCCGTCGTCGATCCGGACCAGCTGCGAAGGGCAACTCTTGCCAGCTCCGTGGGCTCCGCCCTGGAGTACTACGACTTCTACATCTACGGCCTTGCCTCGGCCCTGATCTTCGGCCCGCTCTTCTTCGCACCGCTGGGTGAGAGCGGAGCCGTCATCGCCTCCTTCGCCACCTACGGCGTCGGCTTCGCCGCCCGGCCCTTCGGTGGCGTGGTGTTCGGCTACATTGGTGACCGCTTTGGCCGGAAGATGGTGCTGATCCTGACCATCGGCCTGATGGGCCTGTCCAGCTGCGCCATCGGCCTCCTGCCCACCTTTGAACAGGCCGGAATGCTCGGTGCGGTACTCCTGGTGGCCCTGCGTATCCTGCAGGGCCTTGGCGCCGGCGCCGAGCAGGCAGGCGCCACGACCCTTATTTCGGAGGTGGCTCCGCGCCGCCGTCGTGGTTTCTTCGCGTCACTGCCGTTCGTCGGCATCCAGCTGGGCACCCTCCTGGGCGCCGGGACATTTGCCCTGATGGCGCTGGCGGACAAGGCAGTCCTGCAGGCCTGGCTGTGGCGCGTACCGTTCCTGGCAAGCGTCGTCCTGATTGCGATTGCCGTCTTTATCAGGCTTCGGCTCAAAGAGACGCCGGTCTTCCAGGAACTCGAGAAGCACAAGGCCGTGGCCAAAAACCCTGTGGGCCAGATCTGGAAGCATTCCAAGAAAAACGTGCTGATAGGTATCGGCCTGCGGATGGGGGAAAACGGCAACTCGTCCATCTATTCCGCGCTCCTGGTGTCCTTCATCAGCATGCCTGCAGGTGTCTTCGCCGGCGACAAGTTCATCGGCCCCACAGGCCTGTTGATTGCCGCGGGCTTCGCCGCGGTAATGGTTGTTGCCTTCGGCGCCCTGTCCGACCGTTTCGGCCGGGTTCCCGTCTACCGCTACGGTGCACTCTTCCAGGCCGTTATCGCCTTGCCGGCCTTTTACCTGGTCACACTGGGCAATGTCACCCTGGTGTGGGTGGTCATGGTGATGGGCATCGCCCTCGGCGTGCAGGCCATGCTGGGCCCGCAGTGCGCCCTGCTGCCGGAACTCTTCGGCTCCCAGCACCGCTTCACCGGCGTGGCCCTCAGCCGCGAACTGTCCGCCGTACTTGCCGGCGGCTTCGCCCCGATGATCGGCGTGGCACTGCTGGCAGTGACCAACCACTCCTGGCTGGTCCCGGCGGTCTACTCGCTGGTCCTGGCGGCAATCTCGTTCGCCACCACGTTCTTCACCCCGGAAACGAATGGCCGCGACCTGGTGCTCGTAGAGGACGCCAGGTAACAACCGGCGCCGTCCCGCCCACGCCCCCCGGATCCCGCACTCATGCGTGCGGGATCCGCGGGGTGGGGCCGCTGCTATATTCTGTTGCTTTCACGTCCAGGCCGGGGGTAGCCGGGACACAGCACGTCGAATGGCCCTTCAGTGACTTCCAGCAGCAGCTTTCCAGGACTTGGATCCGTCGATATCCCGAATGATGTCTTTCTCGACTGTCCCACCGGACTGGTCGAGTACTACTTCGCGGACGGCATCTTCCGCTGGTCGGACGGGTTGTACCGGATCTACGGGTATGAGCGCGGCGAGGTTGTCCCCTCCATGGACATGGCCATGGCCCACATCGAGCCGGCAGACCGGCCCCGGGTCCAGGCGTATTGGGACCACGTCTCAGCCGCTGGCGGCCCATCATCGATCTACGTTTCCATCCGGGACCGCAAGGACCGTCAACACAAACTGCTCTACTCGGCGGACTACATCCTGGACGGGGACACCCCTGTTGGCGTCTGGGGCGTGGTGGTGGACCTCACCACATCCATTCATACCGACCGGCACCAACTGGCTACCGAGGCGGTCGCCGCCTCAGCCCGCAGCCGGGCAGTCATTGAGCAGGCCAAAGGCATCCTCATGGGGCGCACCGGCATTGACGCCGACAAGGCCTACGACCTCATGAGCCAGCTGAGCCAGGATACGAACCGCAAGGTGCACGCGATCGCCCAGGAAATCGTGGAACGGGCAACCGGGCGGGCCGGAAATCTGACAAACCAGCCACACCCTTTGCTGTAACCGCCGCCCCCACGCGCGGGCCGCCGTCGAACCCTACAACGCCAGGCGCGGCCCGTCCGCTCCAACCGGGGCGGAACCCCCAACAGGCCTGGAAGCCACAACGGGCATGGAACCGGTCAAGGCCTCAACAACCGCCATCTGGCCGGTGGTGTCGGGGACACCGGGATACTGAACCTGCGCCGGCTCGACGGCAGCAGCTGGGTTTTCGGAACGCATGCGGACCAGCGCAACGGCAGAGATCAGGAACCACGCCACATTGGTAACCACGGACGGCCATGCCCCGTGCAGCGTCCCGTTGATGATGAAGGCAACGGATCCGAACAGGTTGGCCGTCTGGAAACCCTTGCCTGCCTTCAGCCAGCCCATGGAAACCGCAAGGTAAGCACTGAGAATCGCAACAGCGCCTGCCCAGCCGGCAATTTCCCACAGCAGTTCCATGGTGTCCTTCCAAAGTGGTGCCTGCGCAGTATCCGGGCAGGGCTGAAGATGGTGATTCAGGGTTTGGTTTCGCCAGCTCTGCGTTGCCTCGAGCCCTGTTCGGGCGAGGACCTCATGCGCTGGCAGCGGCACAATCATACCCCGCTGCCGAGCGTCACTTTGACGCCGAATTCCCCACCGCCCGAAGGGTGGACAAGACCCCTCCCGCGTAGCACGATCAGAGCTGTGACCACCAGTCCCGCTTCCGATCCCTACCTCCGCGAGCTCACCCAGTTGAGGCGCGTCAAGGACCGCATGGACCGGGAGTACGCCCAGCCGCTCGACGTCGAATCCCTCGCCAGGGACGTCCATATGTCCGCGGGCCATTTCAGCCGGCGGTTCAAACTCGCCTACGGCGAATCCCCCTACAGCTACCTCATGACCCGCCGCATCGAACGGGCCATGGCGTTGCTCCGGATGGGTGACCTCAGCGTCACCGACGTGTGTTTCGCCGTCGGCTGTTCCTCGCTGGGAACCTTCAGCACCCGCTTCAGCGAACTGGTGGGGATGCCGCCCAGCATCTACAAGCAGGAGGCGCAAAGCGCGGCGGCGGGCATCCCCGCCTGCGTGGCGAAGCAGGTCACCAGACCGGTCAGGAATCGAGAAGCGTCCGCCCCCGAGCCGTTACTAGCATGACTGCCATGGACATCAACATTTCCTCAACCTTCCTTCCCGCTACCGATCCGGACGCCTCGCTGGCGTTCTACCGCGACGCCCTGGGCTTCGAAATCCGCAACGACGTGGGCAAGGGCACCATGCGCTGGATCACCGTTGGCCCCGCAGGCCAAAAGGACGTCTCCATCGTCCTGCACCCGCCGGCCGTAGACCCCGGCATCACCGACGACGAGCGCCGCACCATCACGGAGATGATGGCCAAAGGCACCTACGCCACCATCGTCCTGTCCTCCCCGGACGTGGATGCCGCGTTCGCCAAGGTGGAAGCGACCGGGGCGGACGTCGTCCAGGAGCCCATCGACCAGCCGTACGGCATCCGCGACTGCGCATTCCGCGACCCCGCCGGAAACACGGTCCGGATCAACCAGCAGGCCTAGGCATATAACCAGTCACGTATATAACGGACGACGCCGACGGGAGGCTGCCAGCGCAGCCTCCCTCCGCGCCGCTCCAGGAGAAGGGGGACATTTTGAGCACGGACATCACCACCGATGAGGGCGTGGCCACGAAAGCCGGGACCCATATCGCCGACACCCACGACCTGATCCGCGTCCAGGGGGCGCGGGAGAACAACCTCAAGGACATCAGCCTTGAGCTGCCCAAGCGGCGGCTCACGGCATTCACCGGTGTGTCCGGCTCGGGCAAAAGCTCCCTGGTTTTCGCCACCATCGCCGCCGAATCGCAGCGCATGATCAACGAGACCTATAGCGCGTTCGTACAGGGCTTCATGCCCAGCCTGGCCCGCCCCGACGTGGACCGGCTGGAGGGACTGACCACCGCCATCATCGTGGACCAGGAACGGATGGGCGCCAACCCGCGCTCCACCGTGGGCACCGCCACCGACGCCAACGCCATGCTGCGCATCCTGTTCAGCCGTTTGGGCAAACCCTACGTCGGCCCGCCCACCGCGTTCTCCTTCAACGTTCCCACCCGCAAGGCCAGCGGCATCATGAGCACCGAAAAGGGCGGCCGGGTGGAAAAGAACGTGGTCCGCCAGGTCACCTACCTGGGCGGCATGTGCCCCCGCTGTGAGGGCATGGGCAACATCAGCGACATTGACCGGACCGCCCTCTACGACGAGTCGAAGTCCCTCGCCGAAGGCGCGCTCACCGTCCCCGGCTACTCCATGGACGGCTGGTACGGGCGCCTGTTCGAAGGCATGGGCCTGCCCATGGACAAGCCCATCGCCACGTTCACCAAGAAGCAGCTGGAGACGATGCTGTACGCCGAGCCCACCAAGATCAAGGTGGAGGGCGTCAACCTCACGTTCGAGGGCATCATCCCCAAAATCCAAAAGTCCATGCTCTCCAAGGACGTGGAGGCCATGCAGCCGCACGTGAAGAGGTTCGTGGAACGCGCCGTCACGTTCGCCACCTGCCCCGACTGCGGCGGGACGCGGCTCACCCCGGAGGTGCTCAACGCACGGATCAACGGCAAGAACATCGCGGACCTCTGCACCATGCAGATCAGCGACCTGGCGCAGTGGATCCGCGACCTGGACGAGCCCTCCGTCCGTCCCCTGCTCATCGGGCTGCGGGACCTCCTCGATTCCTTTGCCGAAATCGGCCTGGGCTACCTCTCCTTGGACCGCCCGGCCGGCACCCTCTCCGGCGGCGAGGCGCAGCGGACCAAGATGATCCGCCACCTGGGTTCCTCCCTCACCGATGTCACCTACGTCTTCGACGAGCCCAGCATCGGCCTGCACCCGCACGACATCGAGCGGATGAACACCCTCCTGCTGCAGCTTCGGGACAAAGGCAACACCGTCCTGGTGGTGGAGCACAAGCCGGAGATGATCGCCATCGCCGACCACGTCGTCGACCTCGGCCCCAAGGCCGGCACCGGCGGCGGCGAGATTGTCTACGAGGGCGACGTCGACGGGCTGCGTTCCAGCGGCACCATCACCGGGCGCCACCTGGACGACCGGGCCCGGCTGAAGGATTCGTTCCGCGAACGCAGCGGGGCACTCGAAGTCCGCGGGGCCTCGACGAACAACCTGCGCAGCGTGGACGTGGACGTCCCGCTGGGAGTGCTGTGCGTGGTGACGGGCGTGGCCGGGTCCGGGAAGAGCTCGCTGATCCACGGCTCACTGGCCAGGCGCGAGGGCGTGATCGTGATCGACCAGGGCGCCATCAAGGGATCCCGGCGCAGCAACCCGGCCACCTACACCGGGCTGCTGGAGCCCGTCCGCAAGGCGTTCGCCAAGGCCAACGGCGTGAAGCCGGCGCTGTTCAGCTCCAACTCCGAGGGCGCCTGCCCCACCTGCAACGGCGCGGGCGTGATCTTCACCGAGCTGGGTGTCATGGCCACGGTCGAGTCCACCTGCGAGGACTGCGAGGGGCGCCGCTTCCAGCCCGCCGTCCTCGAATACACGCTGGGCGGGCAGAACATTGCCGATGTGCTGGACATGTCCGTGGACGCGGCCCTTGCCTATTTTGCCGGGGGCGAGGCCAAGACCCCGGCCGCCCACAAAGTCCTCGAACGCCTGGCGGACGTCGGCCTGGGCTACATCACCCTCGGCCAGCCGCTGACCACCCTGTCCGGCGGCGAGCGCCAGCGGCTCAAGCTGGCCACGCAGATGGCGGAGACGGGTGACACCTACATCCTGGACGAGCCAACGGTGGGCCTGCACCTGGCCGACGTCGAACAGCTCCTGGGCCTGCTGGACCGGCTGGTGGATTCCGGCAAGTCGGTTATCGTCATCGAGCACCACCAGGCCGTGATGGCGCATGCTGACTGGATCATCGACATCGGTCCGGGCGCAGGGCACGACGGCGGCAGGATCGTCTTCGAGGGCACGCCGGCCGAGCTGGTGGCCGGGCGGGGGACGCTCACCGGGCAGCACCTGGCCACGTACGTGGGTGGCTGAACGCTGGCCTACGCTGGGCCTATGCCCGAAACCTACCGGTATGACGTCGAGATCCTGCACCTGCTGGTGTCGCCCGCGCACGCCTATTTCGGACGCGCCCGGGACGGCGCGGCGGACGTTCCCACCACTGATGCGCAGACGGCAGAGGTGGTGGCCGGCAAGGGCATCGTGGGCGACAGGTTCTTCGGGAAGGCCGCCCACATGGACGCGGCGGTGACCCTGTTCGCCGTCGAATCCCTTGAGGCCATCGCCGCGGAGCTTGGCGCCGGGCCGTTCAATCCCCTGTTGACCCGGCGGAACGTGGTGCTCCGCGGAGCGCAGCTGGCTCCCCTGCTGGGGCAGGACTTTGCGCTGGAGTCCGGCGGCTCGGCTGTTTCGTTCCATGGCGGCCGGCACGCCCAACCGTGCGCGTGGATGAACGGGATGCTGGCACCGGGGGCGCACCCGGCCATGCGGGGCCGCGGCGGCATCCGCTGCCGTGCCCTGTCCAGCGGATTGCTGCACCGGGGTCCGGCCGTGCTGGTCAGCCCGGTGCCGCTGGACCCGGCCCAGGCGGGCCGGGCGAGCCTGCTGCGGCCGTCGCGGCTTCCCTAGGAGGGCGTCCGACGGCGCCCCTTCCTCACGTCACGTGATGGCGGTGGCGTTGGCCGGGGAGCCCGTGCCCCCGGTGATGTTCAGCGGCTTAATGGTGATGAAGGCGTCCCATCTGCCGGTGCTGCGCATATGCCGGGCGAGCGGTCCCAGCTTCCATAGTTCCCCGAGTGGCAGGCCGAGTTTGGCCAGGAGCTGCTGGTGCATCATGCCGTTGTCGTTGGCGGCCGAATGCCGGTAGGGGCTGTCCGGGACCGCGGGCAGGCACTCGAGGGCGAAGTTGTCGGCGGCGAGGACGGCAAAGCGGTTATCCCACGCCCAGGCGGCAAACTCCCGGGACTGCGCCATGCCTGAGGCCTTCCGGCTTTGGCGGATGCGCTGCTTGTCCTCCGCGGACAGACCCAGAAACCATTCGCACCAGCCTGTATGGAGCATGAGGATATCCCCGGGCTGGGTGCAGAGGGACCGGGCCTTCAAGGCGGACTCCACCAGGTCCAGGGTGAGTGGTTCCCCGCCCGCGTGGTCGATGGGCTCCCCTGCTTCGTCCCGGTGACCCTCGAGGTCCACCAGCACGCCCCTGCCGGTAATCGGGTTTTCCGCCCATTCCTGGATGCCGAGGTCCGGGGTGCCCTCGGTGATCCGGTCATCCGGGGTGCCGTTGTAGAAACCGACATCATCGGCCCGGCGGTGCCTGAGCCCGTCAATCTGGGTTGACCCCTGAAGGTAGTACCCGTCCAGGTAGTCGTCCCGGTGCGCCGGGTGCGAGGAGTAGATGGTGTGCCGCGGGGCGCCGCGCTTGAGGGACATCCCGGGATCGAAGGCGTCAGCCGGGTAGTCCAGGCCGAACACCGTTCCGGTGCGGATGCACTGCCGGGCATCCAGCACACCTTGGGGTGTAATGAACGACGGCGTCCCGCGGCTCTGGTGCGGAAAGAGGCCCCAGGAGGTGCCGGCCAGGCGGCCCTCCCTTTGCAGCAGACCTTCAAAATCCGGATATATTCCTTCAGCGGCATTCACCGTGCACCGGCCTTCTGGTGCTGCTCCTGGGGCTGGCGGCGCTTGTAGCTGAGCAGGAACCCGGCAACGGCGCAGACGGATGCAGCGATGCAGATGGGTGTCTTGATGGCGTCATTGAGCAGGGTGAGCCACTGGGCCTGCCCCGCAACCAGGCCAATGGCCTGGCCGAGGACGAACAGGATGCCCCCGCCCAGGAGTGCGGCGAGCGTCAGGACGAAGAGGACTTCGATGGCCCTTCGGATGGTGTTCATGGAATGTTTCCTAGATTGGCAGGATGCCGAGGATGATCAGGACGCCGATGCCCAGCAGCGGCAGGGCGTAATGGGTCAGCAGGCGGGCAAAGGTCTTGAGCGGGTCCACGTCAGCGATGCCGCAGGCCACGTACAGCGGGGCGCCGCCGGGCGGGACCGCCGCTTCGCAGGACGAGAACACCAGCACGGCCACGGCCGCGGTGGTGGCCGGAACCCCGGCGGCCACCAGGGTTGCCACTCCCACCGTCCCCACGGCGGCCATGGTGGCGGTGGCGGACAGCGGGGCCGCCACCGCGATGACGATCAGGCCGATCAGGATGGCCAGCAGCCACAGCGGCAGGTTCATCCCGTTCAGGAGCGAGGTCATCTGCTTGGGCAGGCCGGTGGCAGCCAGGGCGTTGGCGCCGGCGAAGGCGAACACCACGGTGACGCCCACGATTCCAAACCGCGGAGCGGATTCCCGGAGCAGCGCCCACCAGCCGCGCCCGTCGCGGGGCAGCGTTTTCCTGCCCAGCAGGAGACCGGTGATGATGAGGACCACCGGGATCCAGACGATGACGCTGACCGACTTGGTAACGTCCCCGCCCGTCCACTCCGACAGGCTCTTGGCGATGGCGCCGGTGGTGATGACCAGCGGGACGGCCACCACGACGAACAGCAGCAGGGTGGCCCAGCCGCGGCCGAACGCCGAGCGGACGGACAGGCGGTGCGCGGCGTCCAGCGGGGTCATCCCGCTCTTGCGGACCAGCAGCCAAGTGACCACCAGCCGGTGCAGGAAGCACCACAGTCCGCCGAACAGCAGGGGCAGGACCAGTGCGTTGATGTCCAGCAGCGGTCCCACGGTGGCGGAACCGACCAGGACGAACATCGAGGCGCTGAACGGGAATGTGATGCCCATGCCGGCGTTCCCCGCCACCAGCGTGGCTGCTGACGGTTTGTCCAGCCTGGACTTCTCCATCCAGGGAATGGTCACCGAGCCCACCGTGGCGGCGATGGCCGCCTGGTTGTGGACCACGCCGCCGAGGCCTGCGGAGGCCACCGTGGAGACCCAGGCCGGCCCGCCCTTGACCCCGCCGATCAGGGAGTTCAGCAGGTCGATCAGCCGGTCCAGCACGCCGGCCTTGTCCAGCAGGTAGCCCATGAAGACGAACGCCATGGTGGCGTACACGATCTCGTCGGTGATGGCAGAGTACAGGGCGTCCCAGCCGATTGCCGCTGCTGCGGCACCGGTGAAGGGAAGGACGGCCAGGAAGCCAAGGATCATGGCTTCGCCCACGCTCCGCTTGAAGGCCGTGGTCCAGAGCAGGATGACGGCAAGGTAGGCGCCGAGTGCCCAAATGCCGATCATGATGCTGCTCCTGACGGCAAGATGCCGGTTGTTGTGGTCACGTGTATTACCCGTTCCTGATTGTGCCTGACTGCGCGGTCAGCGCAAGGCCGGCTCCGAGGTCTGCGCCATACGGGCCAGCGCGGCGGCGGAGGCGTTGGTCATCTCGGCGGGGACACCCAGGTCCGAGAGGTAGCTTGCGGTGTCCTGCATCTCCTTGGAGCGGCGCACGGCGTGCTTGGCGGTGCCCGTCAGGAACCGGTCGATCACGGCCTGCCCGTCGCCGGCCAGCTGACCGGCGATCTGGGCGCGGATCCACTCCTCGAGGCCGGCCGCCCGGCCGGCCGTCACAGCTTCCACCACCACAGATGCCAGGCCCTTCATCAGGACGCTGCGCAGCAGTTTGTGCGCCATCGCCGCCCCCGGGCCGCCGTCGGTGATTTCAACATCAACTCCCAGCGGCCGCAGCAGGTCGGCCACGGCCTGGGCGCCGGGGCCACTCACCATCAGGGGTGTCTTCTCGCCCAACGCCGCGACCGGTCCCAGGATGGCGACATCGGCAAAGGCGGCCTTGCCGGGAAGCTGCCCCAGTTCCTGCATGGTAGCCGGTGAGGACGACGTGAAGTCGGCGTAGACGCTGCCGCTGGCAAGGACCGGAAGGCACTCCTGTGCCACGCTGCGGGCCGCGGCAGCGCCGGTCATCACCAGGACGATGTCTGCACCGGTGCATGCTTCGGCGGCTGTTGCTGCCCGGGTTACTCCCTGCAGCGTACTGGGGGCCACCGGATCGAAGCCGGTAACCGTGTGGCCGGCGGCGGTCAGGGCCGCGGCGTAGGTGGCTCCGGCTTCGCCGAGGCCGATGACGGTGCACGCTGTCATGGTTTGCTCTGTTCTTTCTTGGCTTTGGTGAAGGTTCAGTTGCGGGCGGCGACGATGGCCTGGCGGCGGCTGGTTTCGTCCGCGAAGACCGCTTCGGCGGCATCGGCGACGGCGGCAGCCTGTTCCCGGGGGATGACCACCACGCCGTCCGAGTCGCCGACGATGACGTCGCCGGGCAGGACGGGGACGCCGCCGAACGCGAGGGCGGTTCCCAGCCGGAAGGGACCGTCCTTGTAGGGGCCCGCCGGCGAAGTAGCCCTCGCAAAGACGGGCATGCCAATCTCTGCCAGCGCCCCGGCGTCGCGGGCTGCTCCGTCCAGCGCGAATCCCGCTACACCAAGGTTGATGGCGCGCTCCCCGATCAGTTCGCCCAGCAGGGCGCGGGATTCATCGCCGCCCCCTGCCACCACAATGACGTCTCCGGGACGGGCCAGCTGCAGGGCGGCGTGGATGCCCTTGTTGTCTCCGGGGCGGGTCCACACCGTAAACGCCGGGCCGGCGAGCTTTGCGCCCGGCCAGACCGCCTGGATGGCGGAGTCCGCCACCCCAAGCCGGTCCATGGCGTCGCCAATATTGGCCGCGGGAAGCTTGCCGAGCCTTTCCACGATGTCGCTGCTGGGACGTGCGAAATCAGCGCCGATGGCGTCAATGGCAGGAGTTGTCATGATGGGTCTTTCCGTTCCGGGCAGTGGGGGTCAGTCTTTTTTCTGGACCAGCGGGAGGACTTCCTTGAAGTCCTCTTCCTGGCCGGCCCAGAACGTCTTGTAGTCGGCGCCGTTGAGGTAGCTGGTCTGCAGGCCCAGGTCCTTCATCTTCTGCACCACGGTGGGGTCCTCGATGGCCTTCTGGATGGCGGCCTCGAGCTTCTTGGCCACATCAGCGGGCAGGCCGGCCGGGGCGGAGTAGCCGCGGGCGGTTCCCGCCGTCAGGTCATAGCCGGATTCCTTGAAGGTGGGGATCTCCGGCAGGGAGGGTGCGCGTTCCGCGGACATGACGCCCAGCACCCGCGCTTTGCCCTGCTTGGTGAGGTCGTTCACGTCGCTGACGTTCGCCACCAGCACGTCCACGTGCTTTCCGAGGAACGCGGTGGTTGCCTGCGACGCGCCTTCGGAGAAGTGGACCGGGGCGAACTCGGAACCCGTGGCCTGCTGGATCTGGGCCAGGGCAAAGTGCTCGCCGGTCTGAAGCCCGGTGGTGCTGGCGGTCATGGACTTGGGCTTGGCCTTGACCGCTTCCAGGAGGTCCTTCAGCGTCTGGTACGGGCTGTCCGGCTGGACGGCGATGACTGTGGGATCGATGACCTGGCGGCCCAGGGGCTGGAAGCTGTCCCGGGTGTACTTGGCGCCGCGGGACGGGTCCAGGGGCGAGACGACCACGGACGGCGAGCCGGTGGCGCCGATGGTGTAGCCGTCCGGCTTGGCGCTGGTGAGCTGGGTGTAGCCGATCTGGCCGCCGGCGCCGGGCTTGTTGATGACCTCGACGTTGGTTCCGAGTTCCTTCTCGAGAACGGGCTGGATGAGCCGCGCGGCTGTGTCCACGGCACCGCCGGAACCGAACGCGACCACGAGGTCGATGGACTTGCCCTTTTTCGGGAAGTCGCTGGCGGCATTGTTGTTGGTGGCGCCGGCATTGGCGCCGCAGCCGGTGAGGCCGATCAGGGAGGCCGCGGCAAGGGCGGCGGTGAGGCGGAGGCGGGTTTTCATAGGTCTTCTCCTTTGAAGGTGTGCGGGGTTCAGGGGCCGGGTGGGGTTTAGGTTTCGGGGTCTTCGGTAAGAGCCTTGGGCTTGCGGAGCTTGAGCAGCGGGCTGATGACAATCAGCAGGCCGATGCCGATCAGGACCGCGGAAATGGGACGGCTGGTGAAGATGCCGAAGTCGCCCTGGGAGATCTCCAGCGACTCACGGAGGGACCGCTCCATCAGGGGACCAAGGACCAGGGTCAGCACCATGGGCGCCAGCGGGATGTCCAGGTGGCGGAGGGCGAGGCCCAGGAGCCCGAAGCCGATCATCACGAAGACATCGAAGACGCTGAAGTTGATGGTGTAGGCGCCGATGACCATGAAGAGCAGGATCAGGGCCGTCAGGATTGTTGACGGGACACGGAGGATGGAGGTCCAGAGCCCCACGAGCGGGACGTTGAGCAGGAGCAGGATCAGGTTGCCGATGAAGAGGCTGGCGATGATGGCCCAGGCGATCTCGGAGTTCTCGGTGAAGAGGGTGGGTCCCGGTGTGAGGCCCTGCTGCAGGAAGGCGCCCATCAGCACGGCGATGGTGGGCGAGGCCGGGATGCCGAGCGTGAACAGCGGAATCAGGGCCGCGTTGGCGTGGGCATTGTTGGCCGTTTCGGGTCCGGCCACGCCTTCGATGGCACCCCTGCCCAGTTCGTGGCGGTGCCGGGAGAACTTCTTTTCCGCCCCGTAGGACAGCAGCGAGGACACAGACCCGGTCATGCCGGGGATGAGCCCCAGGCCGAAGCCGATGCCGGTGCCGCGGGCCATCGCCGGGGCGCTGCGCCGCCACTCCGTGGCGGTGGGCAGCAGCGAGCGCAGGTTGGGGGCGTGCACCGCCGCGGGCTGGTCGCCCTTGCGGTAGGACAGGAGTTCCGAGAGGCCGAAGACTCCGACGATGACGGCCACGAAGCTGACGCCGTCCAGGAGCCGGTCCATGCCGAAGGTGAAGCGTGGAGCACCGGCCACGGGGTCGATGCCCACCATGGAGATCAGCAGGCCCAGGGCGCCGGAGATGACGGCCTTGACCATGGATTTCCCGGCCAGGGCCACCAGGAGCGAGATGCCCACCACCATCAGGGCGAAGAATTCCGGCGGGCCGACCAGCAGGCCCAGTTCTCCCAGCGGCTTGGCTGCCGCCACCAGGCCGAGGGTGGCGATGGTTCCGCCAACGAAGGATCCGACGGCGGCGATGGTCAGCGCGGCGCCGGCCTTGCCCATCTTGGTCATGGCGTAGCCGTCGATGGTGGTGATGGCTGATGCTGCTTCGCCGGGGGTGTTGAGCAGCACGCTGGTGATGGTTCCCCCGTAGGCGGTGCCGTAGAAGATGGCACACAGCATGATGATCGCCCCGGTGGCGTCCATGTTCAGCGTGAGCGGGATCAGCAGGGCGACGCCTGCCACGGGCCCGATGCCGGGCAGCACGCCGATGATGGTGCCCAGGAGGCAGCCTAGGAAGGCGAACAGCAGGTTCTGCCAGGTCATGGCGGCCGCGAAGCCGTTGACCAGTTCGTTGAGGGTATCCACGTCTAGAGTCCGATGGCGTTAAGGAAGGGAAGGGCGGACACCGGCAGCGCGACGTTCAGGCCGTAGTTGAAGGCATAGAACGCTCCGAAGCTTCCGGCCACCGCGATGATCAGCGAGGACTTCCAGGTCCTGCGCCCGCGAAGTTTCAGGTGGTACAGCAGGAACAGGAACATGCTCAGCTGGAAGCCAAGCAGGTCCATGACGGCCGCAAGGATTACCAGGCTGGCAACGACGGCGATCACCAGGCCCCGGTCAACGCCGGCTGCGGTTTCGCTGGGGTTGCGGAGTTCCTGGAACAGCCAGAGGACGGCCATGGCGGCGAGGACTGCGCCCATGGCGAAGGGGAACAGGCCCGGGCCCGGGCCCAGGGAGGTCCAGAGTCCCAGGCCGATCGAGCTGGCCAGGACATAGACGCCGACGGCGGCGAACGCACCGATTCCTACCAGCACGCTGCGGGCCACCCGTACGGGACTTCCGGGTTTCGTCGTGACTGACTCCGTTGTCATGGATTTCCTTTTCACTGCGCGTCATTGCGTTTCACAGAATGAAACTATATTGCGTACTGAGAAATAGTGACAGCAGACACATTGGCTGTCAAGCGCAAGAAACTTACATAGAATGAAATGATGGCGATGACTTCCACTTCAGGCAGCCCGACGGAGGACAGCCCCAAGTCCTCGAACATGCGCTCCCTTTCCCGGGCCTTGGAGGTCTTCGCGGAACTGCAGCGGGCGGAACGCCCGCAGCGGCTCAGCGATCTTGCGCGGAACTGCGGCATGAGCCTGCCCACCACACTGAGGATCCTTCGGGTCCTGCAGGATTTCGGGATGGTGAGCCAGACTGACAAGTCCTACCGGATCGGCCCTGCCGTCCTCCCGGCCGCCAGGAGCTACCTGGAGAACGATCCCCTGGTGGTCTCTTCCCGGCCCGTCCTCCAGCAGCTGGCGACGCAGACCGGCCTCACCGCCTCCCTCTACACGCGCCTGGGTTATGAACGGATCCTGGTGGCCCGGGTGGATGGAGAGGCCCCGCTTCGCTATGACCTCCCGCTGGGCAAGCGGCTGCCCCTGACATCCGGTGCGGCCGGAAAGATCCTGCTGGCAACGGCCTCTGCGGAGGAACTGCAGGAGGCCGTGGAGGCCGCCATCGGAGCGGGCCATGAAGGCAAGGCCTTCACGCTCGGGGAGCTGCAGTCGCGGCTGCCCGCGGCGGATGCCGACTACGCCTATTCAGCCGACGAGCGCGCTTCAGGAGTGTTGTCGGTGGCTGTAGCCCTGCCCAGGAGGTCAGGACAGCCGACGGAATCAATTTCGCTGACCAGCCCCGTGGAGGCCGCCTCCGAGGACACGCTGAAGGTGGGCGTTCCGGAGCTGAAGCGGGCGGCAGCCAGGTTGGCGGAACTGCTTGAGGGCTCCGTCTACTGACGGCACCCGGGGAAACGGCCGGCAGGGAAAGCACACGACGGCGTCACGCACGGCGCGCTTTCGGCCCACCTGAGGTGGCCGTGGCCCCGGAAACACGTGGTCCCGCCGTCGTCCATTCCTCCGAAGCATGCCCGGCGTGACGCGAGGGCATCCGCAGTCAGTCGAGCTGCACGCCCCGGAGCAGCAGGAGCGTCCCGCCCACCACAACCGCCGAGGCAAGGAAGACTCCACCCGCCCCCAGCCCGGCCGCCACGCCGCCGATGGCGCTCGGAAGGACCACCTGCCCCACCCGGTTGCCGGCGAGCCTCAGCGCCAGCGCCCTGCCCCGCTGCCCGGCCGGCGCCTGGGCCGACAGCCAGGACATGGTCAGCGGCTGGCCGATGCCGAGCCCCAGCCCGAGCAATGCCATGACGGCAAACAGCAGCCACAGGGGCATGGGGATTGCCAGCGCAGCCAGCGCAAACGTGGACAGGGCCAGGCTCACCACCAGCAACCTCATGCGGCCGATCCGCCGGGACACCCGGCCCAGCATGAGACGGGAGACCATGGAGAACACGGCGCGCACCGTCAGCATGGCACCCACTGTTGCCACTGTGAGTCCGCGGTCGGCGCCGAGCGCGGGCAGGTAAACCACGGTCAGGTCCACCACGGCGAGGACGGTGGCGCTGGTGGCCAGCGCCCGGGCCACGCCGGGAGCCCTCAGCAGTGAGACGCCACTGGCGCTGCTGCCAGCGGACGCTCCCTTCTTCCTGCCGCCGCTGACGTGCGTCGATACGGCGAACGTGGCAGCGAACAGCACCAGGCTCAAGACCACCGAGAGCAGGAAGATCGCCTGGGTGTCGGGCCGGACCGAGGCGCCGCCCACCAGCGCAATCGCCAGCGGTCCGAGGGCCTGCCCCAGGGAGGCGGCGAACGTCAGGTAGCCGAACGCGGAGTCCATCCGGGACGAGGCAGCATTATTGGCCACCACGGCCTGCTGCCCCACCACGCAGGCCAGTTGACCGGCACCAAGCAGCGCGGTTCCCGCCACCAGCGCCACGATCGACGAGCCCCACAGCAGCAGGAAGGCAGGGCAGGAAAGGACGACGGCGGCCCCGATCGCCATGAGCCGCCGCTCACCCAGGCGGTCCACCAGGGTGCCCGTGGGGACGGCAAGCAGCAGCGGAAACACCGCATAACTGGCAGCCAGCATGCCCAGGGCTAAGTCCGGAACGTCCAGCTCCAATGCGCGGTAGGTGGCCGCCGGCCGGACCAGGAAGGTGACGGCCTGGATCAGCGCCGAGTGGACCAGGAGGGC
This sequence comes from Pseudarthrobacter sp. Pseusp20, assembly GCF_059492155.1. NCBI lineage: Bacteria > Bacillati > Actinomycetota > Actinomycetes > Micrococcales > Micrococcaceae > Pseudarthrobacter > Pseudarthrobacter sp. Pseusp20. The sequence goes on along the minus strand of NZ_CP168521.1, from coordinate 298,883 downwards.
AGTGGCCGAGCGGCGGCCCAGCTCGCCGATCATGAGCCGGGGACGCTGGTGCCGGACATGGCCTGGACGGCGGCGTCGCGGGCGCCCATGACATGGTCGAACGCCACCTTGGCTGCCTTCTCCGGGTCGCCGCCGGCCAGGGCAGCCACCAGGGTGCGGTGCTGGGCCAGGGCCTGGTCGCGCCGTTCCTGGGTGCTGTTGGTGAAGTGGCGGTACCGTTCCATGTGGCTTGAAATCTGGTTGTGGAAGCGGCGGGCCCAGGAGTTCCCGGCAATGCCCGCGATCTTTGCGTGCAGTGCCATGCCCTGCTGCATCGCGTCGTCGGCGAACGCCACCATGGCCGCGTTGCGTTCAAGAATGCCTTCGAGGGCCTCGATGTCAGCCGGCGTTGCCTTCATGCAGGCATTGCGCGCCATGAGGGACTCCATGGCTGCGCGGACCTCGTAGAGTTCCGAAATGGCTGCCTCGTCCAGCGCGGGCACCAGCACGCCTCCGGTGGGCTGCTGTTCCAGCAGGCTCTCCGAAATGAGCCGCCGGATGGCCTCCCGGAGCGGTGTGCGGCTCACCTGCAGGGCCGAGGCCATTGCCGGCTCGTAGATGCGCTCCCCCGGCTTGAGCTCAAGGCTCAGGATCCGCCGTTTCAGCTCGGCGTAGACAACGTGTGCCCCGGTGTTCCGGGCAGGTGATTCGGCCATGGTGTACCTCCCCGGCCATCATACTTGTATACATCTATACAAGCAGCCCCAAGTCCCGGAAACACCAGGGAGGGGGCAGCATCCGCTGCCCCCTCCCCCTGTCCCGGTGGCGCGCCCCTGGCCGGACGCACTGCGGCTGGACTACTTGCCGGCGGTACCGGCAGGTGCCACCTTCTGCACCTCGAGGTCCTCGAGTGACTTGCCCTTGGTGTCCGGGGACATCAGGGTGGCCACTGCGGAGATGAGGCAGATGCCCAGCGTGGCCAGTCCGATGGTGAACGGAACGTTGGTGGAGCCCGGAGGGGCAATCGCCGTGAAGATGCTGGGGAAGAACGATGCAATCATGAGCCCGATGTTCTGCGAAACGGCGAACCCGGTCACGCGGATCCGCATGGGGAACTGCTCCTGGAAGAACGTGGCGAAGGTGGCATTCCACATCTGGAAGAAGATGCCCTGCACGATCACAACGCAGACGAAGACCAGCGGCAGGCTCCCCTGTTCAATGGCCCACAGGTATCCGCCCACCAGGAGGCCGCCCGCCACCCCGCCGGCAGCCATGAGCGTCCGCCGGCCAATCCTGTCGGACAGCGCGCCGAACAGCGGGATGGTCATGACGGCGGCAATGTTGGCCACGAGTGTCACCCACAGGAACTCACTGCTGGAGAAGCCGTTGCCGTAGCCCTTTTGGGTGGCAAAGGATACGCCGAAGATCAGGGTGGCCATGCCGATCACGTTGGTGAAGGTCATCGCGATGCAGCGGACCAGGACGCCCGGCCGCGTTCGCAGGAGTTCGACGAGCGGGAAGCGCTTGGTTTCGGGCTTGCCGGACTGTGCTGCGTAGGCGGGCGGTTCCTGGACCCGGCGGCGGATGAAGTAGCCGGCCAGGATCACGACGGCGCTGAGCAGGAAGGGGATGCGCCAGCCCCAGGTGCCGAACTGGTCGGCGGGGAGGACTGCCGCGAGCGGGAGCAGGACGGCGGTGGCCAGGATCGAGCCCACCTGGGTGCCCTGGAGGCTGAAGCTGGCAAAGAATCCGCGCCGGGCATCGGGAGAGTGTTCAACGATCATCGCGCTGGCGCCGCCGAGCTCGCCGGCCACCGCAAAGCCCTGGATCAGGCGAAGGAGCACCAGGAGGGCGGGCGCCAGGAGGCCCACCTGCCCATAGGTGGGCAGGAGCCCGACGGCGAAGGTGGCAAAGCCCATGAGCAGCATCGCGAAGACGAGTACCTTCTTGCGGCCGTGCCGGTCACCGTACGCCCCCAGGACAACCGCGCCTACCGGACGGGAGACATAGCCCACGGCATACGTTGCCAGGGAGGCGATAATGCCGACTGTGGGGTTCTCCGAGGGAAAGAAGATGGTGGGGAAGATCAGGGTCGCGGCCAGCGAGTACAGCGCGAAGTCGTAGTACTCCAGGGCGCTTCCGATCCAGCCGCTCATCGCCGCTTTCCTGGGGTCCCGCGAACCGGTGCCGGCACCCTGGCTGGGGAGGGCCACGCGGGTTGGGGTGGTGCTCATGTGCTTATGTCCTTCGTCTTCATTGGCAAGGAACCGGAACCGCTGGAATTCAGCCGATGTTCGTGGTGGTGTCTGCGCCGCCGCAGTCCGTCATGGACTGGAGCGGCAGCTCTTTGAATCGATTCATCCAATATAGGAGGTGATGCCGGTTACGTCAATGGGCAAGCGCTATCCCGGACGGTCCGCGCCAGGATGAGCGGGGTCCTGCTACCGGCTGGCGTAGTAGGCCGCGGCCATATCCTGCCTGCCGCGGCCCTGGCCGGCCACCCGGTCCAGCCGGGCTGTGGAGGCAACGGCGCCGTCAAGCGTCAGGCCATGCTCGACGGCGGCATCCACAATGAGGTGGGCATCCTTGCGCGCGGTGTCCACGGCGAAGGAGGCAGGCTCCAGCTGGTCGTTGAGGATGAGGTCCATCTTCAGGCGGAGATAGGGCAGGTCAAGCGGGCCGCCGTCGAGCACGTCGAGGAACTGCTGCGGATCGACGCCCAGCGCCTGGGCAAGGGCAACCACTTCGCCGGCGGCGTTGGACGCCGCGATGACCCAGCTGTTGACCACCAGCTTGAGGCGGGCCGCGGAACCCTTGGACGGGTCGTCGCCTGTCCAGATGGTGCGGGCGCCAATGGCATCGAGGACCGGCCCCACGCGTTGGCGCACTGCTTCGGGAGCGGCGGCGAGGACCAGAAGCTGGCCGGCTTCTGCGGGGGCGCGCGTTCCGGAAACGGGCGCCTCCACCAGGTCCAGGCCAAGTTCGCCGGCCAGTGCGGCCAAAGCGGCCGCGTCCTGCACCCCAACCGTTGTGGACTGGACCCACGTTGTGCCCGGCCGGACGCCGGGTGCGGCACTCCGGATGACCTGCTCCACCGCGGCAACGTCGTGGAGCATGGTCAGGACCACGTCGGCTGCCTCGACAGCTTCGGCGGGGGCAGCGGCATGCCGGGCACCGTCCGCGGCCAGCCGTTCCGCTTTGGCCGCGTCCCGGTTCCACACCGAGACCTCATGACCGGCGCGCAGGAGGTTGCGCGCCATGGCCGCTCCCATGATTCCCGTCCCCAGCACAGCCACCTTGGGTTTCGTATCCATCGAATCCGCCTTCCGGTCCAGGTTTGGTGTTCTCCATACCTACCCAACGTCTCCAGGATTCTGTAAATTATTCATACGGAGGGGAGTATCCCCACTTCACAGTCCATCGTCAGTACGGAGGCCCCTGAGCCTTCCGGTGGGCGGGCCGCATGACGGCCGGGAGAGACCTCCAGTTGGTTGTCACTGACTGGAAGCAGGTGCCCCATGAACGTTCCCCTCTGGATGTGGTTCGCCGTCATCGGATTCATCCTCCTCATGCTTGTCGTCGACCTCGTGGCCCACCGCCACGCCCATGTCATCAGCGTCCGCGAGGCCGCAGCCTGGTCCGGGATCTGGGTGCTGTTCGGCGTTGCATTCGGCGCACTGGTGTGGTTCCTGTACGGCGCGGAGTTCGGCCAGCAGTACTTCGCCGGATACCTCATCGAGAAGTCGCTCGCCGTGGACAACGTCTTTGTCTGGGCAATCATCTTTACGTTCTTCGCCGTTCCCCGCGAGTACCAGCACCGCGTGCTCTTCTTCGGTGTCCTGGGGGCGCTGGTGTTTCGCGGCCTGTTCATCGCCGCGGGCTCGGCGATCATCGCCAGCGCCGGGTGGGTCCTCTACCTGTTCGCGGCATTCCTGCTCTTCACCGGCTACCGGATGCTCAGGCAGCGTGACGAGCACATCGACCCCGGGAAGTCGCAGGCATTGAAGCTGTTCCGCCGGCACGTGCCCATGACGGACGCCTTCCATGGCCAGCGCTTCCTCATCCGGAAGGGCGGTGCACTGCTTGCCACTCCCCTGCTGGCGGTCCTGGTGCTGGTTGAAGTCACGGACATCATCTTCGCCGTCGACTCCATCCCGGCCATCTTCGCGGTCACGGACGAGGTCTTCCTGGTGTTCACGGCCAACGCGTTCGCGATCCTCGGCCTGCGCGCCATGTACTTCCTGCTGGCGGACCTCATCCACCGCTTCGTATACCTGAAGACGGGCCTGGCCCTGGTGCTGATCTGGGTGGGCATCAAGATGGCGCTCAAGATCGACGTCTACTACATTCCGACGCCGGTCTCCCTCGCCGTCATCACCGCCATTTTGGGCGTTTCCGTCGGGGCGAGCCTCATCGCCACCCGGCGCACGGGCCGGCAGGAACCGCACCTTCCCGCGGACCCGCCCTTCCGGAACGCCACCCCGGAGGAGCTCGACGCCCTGGAGCGGCTGTGGCGCAGCCGGCGGGCACGCTCCCGCGGGAAGGTGCCGCCGGCGGCCGAAGAGTCCGTCAGGTAAAAAATCCGAGCGTCAGCAGAAAAGGACAGCCGGGCCGGCACCAGGCGTTGGCGTCAAGATCCTGTGGCGCCAACGCCAGGCCAGGACCTACCAGGCCTGGTGTTCGCGGGTAAGGCCGAAGGGAACCGCGTCGCTGAGGGCAACGGTGAACTTGTTCGCGCCGTGCCGGGTAACGAGGATGCCGTGGCTCTTGCCGTCCAGGGCGTGGGCCTTGGCGGCAGCGACGGCGGCGTCGAGCTCGCGGTCCATGCTCTGGCGGTCGGACACGGTGAGGGTCAGCGGGAAGTTCATGGGTCTAGCCTTTGTGTGTTGGGGGTAGGGGGTGATATCCAACACCTGCGCTCCCCAAGGCTGCAGGCGAAGTTTGGGAACCTTTGTGCCCAGCTCATAATGCCCGAGGGATGGATCACCAGCAACTTGAAAAATCAAGTAATAAGTCGCCGCAGGTCAAGGCGTGACGGCTCGAGCCTGCCTCAGCAATTACGGGCGCTAAAGCACCGTGAATTAGAGTTGGACAGGAGTGGAAGCTGTTTCCGAACGGCTCCGCTGCCCCTGACCCAGCCCTGCGGCAGAACCAAGCCACCAGCACGACACCACACGTGTGCCACGACCTGACAAGGATCCGCCATTTCCACCGACGCTCTCTTCGGCCATCTCACCAGGATCCGCAACGTCATCCTCCCCACCCCGGTGCGGAGCCGGTTGAACACCGGGGGCGGCCTGCTGGCGGGATTCATCGTGGTGCACCTTGTCTTCCTGGTCTTCGCCGCTTCCCTCTCCCTTCGCGGCGAGGCGTTCAGCGACACCTTCATCTACCGTGACTGGGCCATGGCGGGATTCAACGACGCGAACCTCCGGGGCGGCCCCAGCCCGTGGGTGTACCCCATCCTGGCGCTCATCCCCATGGCCATCGCAGGCCTGGCGGGACCGGGACCGTTTTTCTTCATCTGGGTCCTCATGACCACGCTCCTGAACGCCTGGGCCCTGCTCAAGCTCACCGGGCGGGGCCGCAACGCCAGCGCCATCCCCGCCGGCTGGTGGTGGCTGGCCTTCACCTTCCTGATGGGCTGGCTGGGCTTCGCCCGGGTGGACGGCCTCACCGCCCCGCTGGTCCTTGTGGCCCTGGCCTACGGCGTCCAGCGCCCGTTCGTCGCCTCGGTCCTGCTGGCCGTCGGCACCTGGGTGAAGGTCTGGCCGGCGGCCATCATGCTGGCCCTTTTCGCCGTCGTAAAGAACCGCCTGCTGGTGGTGCTGGCAGGAATCGCGACGACGGCGGGCGTGGTGGCGCTGGCAGCAGCCCTGGGCAGCGTCCCCAAGCTCCTGAACTTCCTCACCCAGCAGGGCGACCGCGGCATGCAGCTCGAGGCCACCTTCACCACCCCCTGGCTTTGGCTCTCCGTCCTGAACGTCGGCGGCTCGCGCATGTACATGAACACGGACATCAACTCCATGCAGGTGGACGGCCCGGGCACCGCCACCATGTCCGTGCTGATGCAGCCCCTCCTGGTGCTGGCGGCACTCCTGGTGGCCGGGCTGACCTTCTGGGCGCTCCACAACGGAAAGCAGCACAAGGTGGCCGGCGGCGTGGACCGCACCGAGCTGCTCCTGGCCGGGGCCCTGACCCTGGCCACCGCGTTCGTGGTTTTCAACAAGGTGGGTTCGCCGCAGTTCATGGTGTGGCTCGGCCCCGCCGTCGCGGTGGGCCTGGCGCACAGCTGGCGTGAATGGCGGGTTCCGGCGGCAATGCTGATCGCCATCGCCGTGGCAACCTACTTCATCTACCCGCTCTTCTACGACGCCCTGAGCCACAACAACCCCTGGATGGCCCTGGTACTGACAATCCGCAACGTCCTGCTGGTGGTCCTGTTCCTGTGGAGCGTCCGGCGCCTCTACACGCTGGGCAAGAAGACCGCAGCCCCCGCCCCCGCGCTCAAGGAGACCTGACATTTCCACGAGGTTCTTTGACCGCCTGGTGACCGTCCGCACCAGACTGCTCCCGGCAAAAGTGGTGGACTGGTTCGCCCGCCCATCCAGCGTCTGGTGGGGCTTCGCCGTCGTCCATCTGTACTTCCTGGGCTGGATGGCATCCTTTTTCCTGAACGGCGATACGTTCAGCGACACCGAGCAGTACCGGCAGTGGGCCCTGGACGGCTACAACCCGGCGGACCTCACCGGGAAGATCAGCCCCTGGGTCTACCCGGTGCTGGCTCAGATCCCCATCTTCCTGGCCAACATCGCCGGCCCAGGCCTCTACCTGCTGGTGTGGTTCCTGATCATCACGGCGCTCAACGCCGTCGGCCTGGTCTACCTCACCCGTGGCCCGCGGAAGGTCACGGGCATTGCCCCCGCCTGGTGGTGGTTGTTCTTCACGGTGTTCATGGGCTACCTGAGCTTCGCCAGGGTGGAGGGCATCACGGCGCCGATCGTGCTGATCGCCCTGCTCTATGCCGCTGAACGGCCCATCGTGGCCGGCGTCCTGCTCAGCATCGCCACCTGGATCAAGGTCTGGCCCGCAGCCGTCCTGGTCCCGATCGTCATCGCCAGCCACAAGCGGATCCAGGTGGTCCTCGCCGGCGCCGCCGTCACCGCGGTGGTGGGCCTGGGCACGTGGCTGACCGGCGGGCTGCCGCACATCATGGACTTCCTCCTGAACCAGGGCGAGCGCGGAATGCAGCTTGAAGCCACCTTCTCCACGCCCTGGGTGTGGCTGAGCGTTTTCCACATCGCCGGTTCACGGATGGCCGACAACACCGCCATCAATTCCACCGAGGTCTACGGCCCCGGTGCCGGCACCGCCGCATTCCTGATGCAGCCGCTGCTGGTCCTTGCGGCCGTCACCGCGGCCATCCTTCTGGTCCGCGCCCTGCGGCGCGGCGCCGAACGCGAGGAACTGTTCCTCGAAGGCGCGCTCATGATGGTTACCGCCTTCATCGTGTTCAACAAGGTGGGCTCGCCGCAGTTCATCATCTGGCTGGCACCGGTGATCATCGCCGGCCTGGCGCATGACTGGGAGCGCTGGAAGGTCCCGGCCGCCCTGCTGATGGGCATTGCCATGACAACGTTCGTGATCTACCCGCTGTTCTACACCCCGCTCATCCATGCGCACCCCGTCATGGCAGCCATCCTGACCACCCGCAACGTGCTCCTGGTGGTCCTGCTGTGGTGGTCGGTGAAGCGCACCGCGGAGTTGGGCCGGAAAACGTCAGCCCAGGTGCCGGCCGGAGCCTAGCTGCCCCCGGACGACCGGTCGACGGCGGCACGGGCCTCAGCCTGGCGCGCGGCCCGGCGCTCCGCCACCCACCGCCAGGCCCGCCGGGCAACGTCCAGCGGCTTGCCCTCGATGAGCAGCTTGCGGGTATGGACGTCCAGGACCAGCAGGTAGAAGGTGAAGGCCAGGGCCGTAAAGAAGGCCAGGGACGAGGCGTCGATGGGCAGTTCCACGAAGGACCAGACCGAAAGCTGGTCCTGGGCGCCGAATACCACAAAGAACGTCACGCCCACGTACAGCGAGCGGATCTGCCAGTCGTCCCGGATTCCCGTGACCGCCAGGAACGGCAGGAACCACAGGATGTACCAGGGCTGGATGATGGGTGAGAGCATCACGACGGCGGTGAACGCCAGGGCCATCCGCCGCACCGCCCGCGAGTAGTCGCCGCGGAACATCAGCAGCAGGACCAGTGCGATCGCCGCCCACTTCATGGCGGTCCGCAGCCAGGTGGCCAGCGTTCCGCCGGGCAGTCCCAGGGCGTTGGCCAGCATCTCCACCTGCTGGCCCAGGAAGCCCGACGGCGAGTAGCCCGTGTAGCCGGGGGTGGGGTCCATGATGGCCCACGTCCAGCCGATGCCGAGGTTGTAGGGGATGCCGCTCAGGGCCAGCACGCCGAAGCTGATGCCCGCCGTGGCACCCCACATCAGGAATTTGCGCGGCCAGGACGCAGCGGGCCCCGCCCACATCACACCGATGAACGGCAGCAGCAGGACGGTGATGGGCTTGATGCCGATGGAGGCGGTGACCAGGAGGACGCCCAGGAGGTAGCGGCGGGTGGCGGCCAGGTAAACGCCGGCGACGGCCAGCCCCACCATCAGGGCGTCATTGTGGGCACTGGCGATGAAGCTGATGAGGAACAACGGGTTGGCCACGGAGATCCAGAGCGCGCGGGCACCGTTGATCCCGTGCAGTTCGGCGAGCCTGGGCACGTAGATGACGCAAAGCAGCACGCCGACGCCGGCCAGGAGGCGGAACAGCAGGACGGACGCGTCAGGCTGGGCTCCTGTCAGTCCCACCACCGCGCGCGCCAGCCACAGGAAGTACGGTCCGTACGGGGTTCGGTTTTCCGCCCAGGCGGGGTCGGCCCCCAGGGAGAACCAGTTGTTGAGGGTGGAAATGCCCACCTCATACGGGTTCTGGCCTTCCTGGACCAGGCGGCCCTGCCCCGTATAGGCGTAGACGTCCCTGGAGAAGACCGGAACGCAGAACAAGAGCGGCAGGGACCAGGCGGATATGGCCACCACCACGGACCGCAGGGAGGATTGTCCCCAGTCCCCCAGCCTCTGGCCCAGGCGAAGCCAGGAGCGCATCAGGAGCATGGCACCGGCCGTCAGCAGCACGGTGGATACCGCCACGCCCCAGCCTTCGGTACGGAGTGCGATCACCACCGGTTGCCGGATCATGGGCGACCCGTTGGCGATCCAGCCCGTTCCGATGGAACCGACGAACATCATGAGGGCGCCGACAAAGCCTTCGAGGGTTGCCAGGTAGGCACGGCCTTTGGCGGGCACGGAAACCCCGGCCGGTGTGCCCGGCCGGCTCTCCGACATCCTGAGGTGTGACCCGCCTGCCGTCATGTTTGTGTGGTCCCCTGACTTGTTACGGCACTGCTCGCCCCAGCTTCAAATGGCCGCCCTGCAACCCGGCCATTTTATCAGCCGAGCTTACTGCCGCCCGGGGCCGGGCCGAGCGGAAGCGCCACAGTTTGGCAACGGCTGCGGAACTGCGTATCGCGGTTGGCTGCCCCTCCATAAACCCTGGCGGGTAGTGTTGCCTATGCAGCCGAAAGCTACCGGCGCATTCCCTTCCCACCCCATTGTCTTCCATGGCCGGGCTGGACCCGTGCGCACCGTGGCGCGCAGAAACGTTGCACACCCGCTCTCCCAGGAGAGCCATGTCCCCTGGAGCCGCTCCTTGGCCGTAACCGCCCGCCCCCGCCCCGTCCGGCAACCGACCACTGTCCTGACCGCCGTGCGCTCCCCGCGGCAGCTCTCCCGTGAGGTCCTGGCCGGCATGGTCACCACCCTGGCCCTGGTCCCCGAGGTCATATCCTTCTCGATCGTGGCCGGGGTGGATCCCATGGTGAGCCTGGTCGCCTCCATCGTGCTGGCCCTGGCGATGTCGGTCCTTGGCGGCCGGCCCGGCGTCGTTACCGCCGCAGCCGGTTCCGTCGCCCTGGTGATCGCCCCGCTGGTGCACCAGCACGGTGTCCAGTACGTCCTGCCCGCCGTGCTGCTCGCCGGCGTGATCCAGGTGGTCTTTGGCCTGGCCGGCCTTGCCCGGCTGATGCGGTTCATCCCCAGATCGGTGATGATCGGATTCGTCAACGCCCTGGGCGTGCTGATCTTCATGGCGCAGGTGCCCCATGTCCTCAATGTCCCCTGGCCCGCCTACGTCCTGTTCGCCCTGACGTTCGCGATCATTTTCGTCCTTCCGCGCTTCACCAAGGTGGTTCCGTCGCCGCTGGTTGCCATCGTGGCCGTCACGGCAATCGTCATCATCGCCGGCGTGGCCGTTCCGAGCGTCGCGGACGAAGGTCCCCTTACGGGCAAGCTGCCGGGGATCACCCCGTTCCTTTTCCCGCTTGACCTTGCCACCTTCCAGCTGGTCCTGCCCACGGCACTGAGCGTGGCGTTCGTCGGCCTCATGGAAACCCTCCTCACAGCGAAACTCGTCGATGACATCACCGGCACCCCGTCCCATAAGGGACGCGAGTCCTGGGGGCTGGGCGTATCGAACATCCTCGCCGGTTTCTACGGCGGCATTGCCGGCTGCGCCATGATCGGGCAGACGGTCCTCAATGTGAAGACCGGCCAGGCCCGCACCCGCATTTCGACGTTCGTGGCCGGACTGTTCCTGCTGGCCCTGGTGACCGGGCTCAGCTCGATCATGGGGCAGATTCCCATGGTGGCCCTCGCCGCGGTCATGATGGTGGTTGCCGTCACCACGGTGGACTGGCACAGCGTCAAACCGTCCACCCTGAAGCGGATGCCCATACCGGAGACACTGGTCATGGCTGTTACTGTCGCCGTCGTGGTCCTGACGGGGAACCTGGCCTACGGCGTCCTCGTCGGCGTCATCCTGGCCATGGTCCTGTTCGCCCGCCGGGTGGCGCATGTGATCACTGTTGAGAGGACCCTGGCCGGCGACGGGGAGAGTGTCCGCTACCAGGTGGTGGGCCCGCTGTTTTTCGGGAGCAGCAACGACCTGGTGGAACACTTCGCCTACGCGGACGATCCGGGCCTGGTGTCCATCGACCTCAGCCGTGCACAGATCTGGGACGCCTCGACGGTGGCCGCCCTCGACTCCATTGAAACGAAATACGCGGACCACGGGGCCACGGTGAGGATCGAAGGCCTCGATGAGCGCAGCACCGGATTCCACCGCCGGCTCACCGGTCATTTGGGCGCCTGACACGCCGGACGGCATCCAGCCCGGACGGCACGGGCAAAAGGGCGGAGCCGCAATCCGCGCGGCCCCGCCCCTTTGCAGCCCGGCTTAGGAGAAGCGTCCCGGCCGGAAGGTGGCCAGCATGGGGTGCTTCCTGCCGGTCAGGATTTCCCCGGCCAGGAGCTCACCGGCAATGAGTCCCAGCGTGGCGCCGGAGTGCGTGAAGGCAACGAAGCATCCGGGCACCTGGCCCAGTTCGCCCAGGACGGGTTCGCCGTCCCCGGGAATGGGCTTATAGCCCATCTTCCAGGAGGCGGGCTTGAGTTCCGGATTGCCGGCAACAAGCTTCGATGCCTCATCGGCCAGTTCCTGGACCACCTCATCGGGGATGCTGAAGGAGCCGTCCGCGTGCTCGGTAATGTGTTCCTCGTACCAGTCGTGGTCCAGGGCAAACGTCCCGCCCGGGTTGGGCCGCAAGGCTGCGCGCGGGGTGTTCATCACCGCGGCCACGTCGTGCTGCACCTGCTTGGTCACCACCAGCATGGACACGGGAGAGCCGTTGGGGATGTGCACTCCCAAGGGTTGGACGACGGCGGGCGTCGCCGCGCCGCAGGCCACCAGCACGGCGTCGGCCGGGTATGTCCCGCCCGACGCTGTCTCCACGCCGGAGGTGCGGCCGCCTTCCACCATGACGGAGGCTTTTCCCGCGTTCAGGACCAGTTCGCCGCCGCGGGCGTGGAACTCCTCCATGAGGAAGTCGATCAGGTCCGGCAGGCTCACCCAGCCCTCGCCGGGATTGAAGATGGCATTCTCCGGCACGGCGTCCGCATCGATGCCGGGGGTGGTGGCTGCGATACCGCTGGGGGCGAGAAGCCGGGAGTCGTAGCCGATGGACTTTTCGTAGGCGTGCCGGGCCGCGGTGGCCTCGCCCTGCCCCGCGGCGTTCCACATCAGGCCGCCGCCAAACTGCAGCCAGTCGCGGCTGGGGTCCGAGGCGAAGAGGGTGCGGTAGCGGTCCACGCCGGCCACCCGCAGCTGGTGATACGGGGTGGACCGTTCGCCGGCGGAGTTGAGCCAGGACAGCGAGCGGCCGCTGGCTTCGCTGGCGAGGCCGCGCTCGGTCAGCAGGATCACCGACGCTCCTTCGCGGAGCAGGTGGACCGCGGTGGAGACCCCGAGGATGCCGCCGCCGATGACGGCAACGCGCTTGGTGGCTGGAAGAGAGGACATCGTGTCCCTTTCTGTGAAATTCGTGGTTGCGGAAGACGCTGACGACGCGCCAGGGAAAGCAGGGGAAATTGGGTGTGGCGTCAGGCCAGGGCGTGGATGCCCTCGATCACCTTCAGCACCTCAAGCGGTTCGGCGGGATCCACCGGCAGCGGCCCGTTCCCGTGCAGGGCGGCGGCCAGCTGGACGTAGAACTGCGGGTAGGCGCCGCGTTCGGCGGGGACGGCCGCCGTTGCCCCGTCCACGCCCAGGAGCCCCCAACGCTCCTGGGGTTCCACACCATAGGCGGGGTCCGACGGCGGCGTCCCGGCAGCGAGGGCAGGTTCCTGTCCGTCCAGGCCCCACTTGGTGTAGCCGGCGCGGGAACCGAGGATGTGGAACCGCGGCCCGGCCTGGGCGGCCATGCCGTTCATCCAGAGCCGCGTGCGGACGCCGGAGGCGTGCAGCAACGACACGAACGCTTCCGTATCCGCTGCGTCCGGATGCGGACCGCGGTTGGCCGTCTCGCCGTAGCTCCGTTCCACCGGGCCGAAAAGGTGGATGGCCTGATCGATCAGGTGCGCGCCGAGGTCGTGCAGGATGCCGCCGCCCTCGGACAGGGACACGGTGTCCCGCCAGTTTCCGAAGCCTTCGGGCCGCCACCATTCGAACCGCGATTCGAAGCTGGTGACCCCGCCAAGGTCTCCGGACGCCAGCACCTTCTGCAGGGTGAGGAAGTCTGCATCCCACCGGCGGTTCTGGAACACCGTTAGCTGCACCCCGCCGTCGGCCGCCCTGCTGATCAGCTCCCCGCCCAAGTCGGACGTGGGGACGAAAGGCTTGTCCACCACCACATGCAGGCCGTGGGCGATGGCTGTCGCGGCCAGCCCGTAGTGCGTGTGCGGCGGGGTGCCCAGGATGACCAGGTCCAGGTCCGCGGCCAGGGCGAACAGCTCCTCCGGGGTGCCGGCAATCCGTGCCTGCGGATACAGCCGTGCCGCCTCCGCCGCACGTTCCGGCTGGGCAGTGACGATGACGTCCAGCGAGAAGTCCGGGTTGGCCGCCACCAGGGGCGCGTGGAAGACCTTGCCGGAGATTCCAAAACCGACGACGGCGGTCCGGATGGGTGCCGCTGCAACCGCACCCATCAGAGCACCTCGGAAAGGAAGCGCTGGAGGCGTTCGCTGCGGGGATTGTCGAAGAGTTGGGCGGGTGTCCCGGCCTCCACTACTTCGCCTTCATCCATGAAGACCACCTGGTCTGCCACTTTCCGGGCGAAGCCCATTTCGTGGGTGACGACGAGCATGGTCATGCCCCGGCGGCCCAGGCCGGCCATGAGGTTCAGGACGCCCTTGACCAGTTCGGGGTCCAGGGCGCTGGTGGCCTCGTCGAAGAGCATCACTTCGGGTTCCATGGCCAGGGCCCGCGCGATGGCGACGCGTTGCTGCTGGCCGCCGGAGAGGTCACGGGGGCGGTGGTCGGCGCGTTCGGCGAGGCCAACCTCGGCGAGCCGTTGGCGGGCGCGTTCCATGGCCTGGGCCTTGGGCATGCCTTTGACGCTCCAGAGGGCCAGGGCCACGTTTTCCTCGGCGGTGTGGTCCGGGAAGAGGTTGAAATGCTGGAACACCATGCCGATGCGGGTGCGGAGTGTGTCCGGGTTGACGGTCAGGGTGCTGTCGCCAGCGAGCAGGACGTTCCCGCTCTTGGGTTCGTGCAGCCGGTTGACGCCGCGCAGCAGGGTGGATTTTCCGGATCCTGAGGGGCCAATGATGCAGGTGGTGGTGCCCGGCGCCACGGTGAGGCTGACGTTGCGCAGTACCTCGATGTCGCCGTAGGCCATGGTGAGGTTGCGCAGTTCCAGGCTTGAGCCGCGGAACGACTGTTCCTCCGAGGTGGCCGCATTCATGGTGGTGGGGGTGGGGGTGTTCATGTGTTGCTCCCGGCTGTGAGCGGCGAGGCCGCGTCGAGTTCCTTGACTTCCTTCAGGCCGCTGGTGGGTGGTGCGGCGCGGCGGCGGCCGGTGCGGAACTTGTTGTCGAAGTGGTTCACCAGGTGCGTCAGCGGGACGGTAATCACCAGGTAGAGGAGTCCGGCGGCCACCAGGGGTGAAAGGTTCCCGGACAGCACGGCGGCGTCCTGGCCCACGCGGAAGAGTTCGCGTTCGGTGACCAGCAGGCCCAGGAAGTACACCAGGGAGGAGTCCTTGACGATGGCGATGAACTGGTTCACCAGGGCCGGGAGGACCCGGCGGACGCCCTGGGGTACCACCACCAGGGCCATGGATTTGGCGTAGCTCATGCCCAGGGCACGGCAGGCCTCGCCCTGGCCCTTGTCCACGCTGAGGATCCCGGCGCGGAAGATCTCCCCGATGTAGGCGCTGGCGATCAGGCTCAGCGCGATGATGCCCAGCGGGTAGGGTGACGGGCCGAAGATCGACTGGCTCAGGCGGGCAAAGCCCTGGCCGATCAGCAGGATGGTGAGGATGGCGGGCAGGCCACGGAAAAGGTCCGTGTAGATCCTGGCCGGGACCCGCAGCCACTTGGATGGTGAGATGCCCATGACGGCCACCACCATTCCCAGCACCGTGCCAAGGACGGTGGCGGCAATGGAAATGATCAGCGTGTTCAGCAGGCCGACCGCCAGGAGTTGGGGCAGGACCTCGGCCATAGCGCCGAAGTCGAAGAAGGTACGGATGATGGTGTTGAGCCAGTCCATGATTGCTCTCAGACGTAGATGAAGGGGAGGTGCCGGGCAGGCCGCGTACGGCGGCCCGCCCGGCCAGGTGGCCCTAAGGCCTGACAGCCCGGCAAATAATGCTTGGGGCTACTTGCTTGGCGAGGGTGATGCGGTCTGCTCGGCCTTGGGCAGGTACTGCTCGGGCATCGGTGAGCCCGGGAACCACTTCTGGTAGAGCTTCTTCCAGGTGCCGTCCTCCATGGCTGCGGCCAGGCCCTTGTTCAGGGCTTCCTTGAAGGCCGTCTTGCCCTTGGCCACTGCGAACCCGGCCGGGGCGTCGAAGGACGGGATGTCCGCGGCGCTGACCAGGCCGTGCTGCTCCTCGTAAGCCTTGGCGGCCTCGTAATCCAGGAAATGCGCGTCCACCGTTCCGCTGTTCACGGCGGCGATGGCGGTGTTGTTGTCAGGGAAGCGGACCAGGCTGGCCGAGGTGAAGTTCTTCACCGCATAGGCTTCCTGCAGGGTTCCCTGGACCACGCCCAGGCGTTTGCCGGCCAGCCCGTCCGCGCTGGTGATGCCGGAGGTCTTGGTGGTGATGACCGTGAGGTAGCCGGCCAGGTAACCGTCCGAGAAGTCCACGGTTTCCTTGCGCTTGTCGGTGATGCCGATGGCTGCGACGCCGGCGTCGAACTGTCCGTTTGCCACTGCGGCAAGGAGCCCCGAGAAGTCCTGCCCGGTGAAGACCACGTTGTCCACACCGGCCCGGTGGGCCACGTCCTTGAAGAGTTCCACGTCGAAGCCGGTGAAGTTTCCGGAGGCATCGGCGAAGGTGTACGGCTTTGAGTCACCCAGGCTTGCCACCCGGATGGTGCCTGGCTGGATCAGTCCGTAGGGGTTGTTCTCTGTGGTGGAGGCGGCGGAGGTGGAGCTGCAGCCGGAGAGCGCCAGGACCGCGGCCAGGGCTGCCGCGGCAAATCCGGCAGGTCGGAGATTCTTTTTCTTCACAGCGTTGTCCAATCGTTGGTGGGAAGGCGGTGCTGTCAGGGCCGCCGAAGAAAGTCGTCGATGCTCTTGTTGAGTCCGGTCTCACAGCTTAGGATTGAGACCGGACTCACATCGATTGATAGAAATGTAGCCGATGTCACATGGGGCGTCAACAACCCCGTCGAAAGGTGAAGATGAACGGTGATGGAGCACGACGGCGGGACGTAACCGTTGCCGACGTCGCAAAAGCTGCGCAGGTCTCCAAGGCACAGGCCGCCCGTGCACTGGGCAATTACGGCGCGGTCAGCGACGACGTCCGCGAGCGCGTCCTCGCCGCTGCCGAGGCGCTTTCCTACCGTCCCAACGAGCTGGCCCGCAGCATGAACACCGGAAAATCGCACACCATCGGCGTGGTGGTGGGTGACATCGAAAACCCGCATTTCGGCCTTGCTACCCGGGGCATCACGGACACTGCCAAGAAGGCCGGGTACAACGTCATCCTGGTCAACACCGACGAGGACCGGGCGGCGGAAGTGGACGCGGTGCGGGTGTTGCTGGACAAGCGGGTGGACGGCCTCATCGTCGCCCCGGCATCATCAGTGGACACCGAACACCTGCAGGAGGTGCACCGGTCCGGACGCCCCCTGGTGTTCATCGACCGCACCGCCGGCGACCTCAAGGTGGAGACCATGGCCGTGGACATGGCGCGGATTTCCAGGGAAGCTACGCAGTATTTGCTCGAGGCAGGGCACCGGCGTATCGCCTTCATCTCCACACTGCGGACGGACACCCCCTACACGCCGGGCATGACCCTGGAGTCCTCCCAGATTGCGGACCGCATCGAGGGGATGCTGGACGCTTTCCTTGCGGCGGGGCTGCCCTTCCCGGAAGACCTGGTCAGGTTGAATGCCGGCGATGCCGACTCGATCCGCAGCATCACCCGCGAAGTGCTCCGGGGCCCGGACCAAGCCACGGCAGTGGTCGCTTCGGACGGCCTGATTGCCCTCAGCGTGGTGGAAGCGATCCAGGAATTGGGCCTGTCCATTCCGGCCGATGTGTCATTCCTGATGTACGACGACTTCGCATGGACCAGGCTCACCACGCCGCCCCTGACGGTCATCGCCCAGCCGGTCTACAACATGGGCGTGGCGGCAGCCAAGGCACTGATCCGCCAGATGGAGGGGCTGCCGCCCGCCGCTCCGGCGCAGTTCACGGCCACCCTGGTGCGCCGCGGTTCAGTGGGCCCGCGCCGGACGGGCGACGATCCACAGCGGGAAAAGCTGGCGGCCTCGCTCAACTGATACGCGGGAACCTACTGCGAGGCGTCGAAACCGGCCAGCAGGCGCCGGGACGCGGTCTGCATATGCGATCGCATGGTGGCCGTGACGGCCTCCGCATCGCGGACCGCCAGAGCCTCATAGATCTCCGTGTGTTCCTTCAGCGCAGCTGGGAAGCCTGGACTTCCAGGCCGCCGCGCAGCTCAACGAGTTCACGCGTCCGCGGCGCACCCAGCATCAGTCCCCAACTGAGGGTCCGGGGCAGGAGTTCGGAGACGCCGTCCCTAAGATAGGTGTCGGAGCCGGGACGGACCACCACGATGCCCAGGATTTCCAAGGCGCCCCAGGGAGCCCAGGGCGGCACTGATCTTGGCCGTCGAGGCGGCAGATTCTACGGACACCTCCCAAGCGAAACAATCTGAAGTCCGGCGCCTCCCGTGACTCTGCCGAGGCCGTCATCCGCACCATCTACGCTCCCGTCATCGACGTGCACTGGGTCACCGTCAAGCAGCACGCCATCCTGGAGCCAACCCTGGTACGGCAAGGACAGCATCATCAAGGACGACTGGAAGAAGATCTTCGACGACTCCGAACTCGACGGCGTTATCGCCAAGCTGCTCAAGCTCGAGGCGGTCAAGCGCTAGGCACACCCGCAGCGGCGGCCTCCGTCCGGTTATTAGGCCGGGCGGACGCCGCCGTTTTTTCGTTGTCCGACGCGTCAGCGGACGCCTGCGCCTGCGAGGTTGAAGTAGGACCGGGCGTCCGGCGGCCGGATATCGGCCACCACGTCGCTGAAGATCCGCATGGGATGCGGCGTGAAAGGATGCTCCGCGATCGCGTCATAGTCGAGGTCGATGCCCAGCCCAACGCCTTCGGGGATCATGACATCGCCGTCTGCCGTCAGCTGAAGGCGCTCACTGGAGATGTCGCTGCGCCACGGCACGTCCGTGGCCATGATCTCCAGGTACCGGAAATTCGGCAGTGTGGCCCCGAGCTGCAGGGTTGCCGCAGTGCTGAGTGGCCCGCTGGGGTTGTGCGGTGCGAACGGCACATAATGGGCTGCCGCCAGAGTGGAAATGAATGACAGTTCCAGCAGCCCGCCGGCGTGCGTGACGTCCGGCTGGATGTAATCCACGGCGTTGCGGGCCAGGGCGGGAATGAAGGTGTTCCGGCCCATCCACCTCTCCCCCGCGGCAATGGGAACAGGGGACCTGCTGCGCACCTCCACGAGGGCGTCGATCCCGTCCGGCGGGCACGGTTCCTCGAAAAACACCGGCTGGAACCGTTCAAGTTCGCGGGCCACCCGGATGGCTGTGGGGACATCAAAGCGGCCATGGCCTTCTATGAACAGTTCAACGTCGTCGCCCACTGCCGCCCGCACTGCCTCAACAGGTTCAAGCATGCGCCCCAGGTCCCGCGGTTCCAGGAAAAGGTCCGCGGCCTCGAAAGGGTCCCACTTTAGGCCGCGGAAGCCTTGGCCGACCGTCCGTACAGCGGCCTCGGCGAAATCCTCCGGAGTGATGGCCCCGGAAAACCAGCCGTTGGCGTAGGCGCGGACCCGGTCGCGGACCTGTCCCCCCAGCATCCGGTGGACCGGGACGCCCAATGCCCGCGCCGAAACATCCCACATCGCCATCTCAAGGGCGCTCAGGGCTGTCATGGATACCGGACCGCCGCGCCAGTAGGCGTCGCGGTTGAGTTCATAAATGGTCTGGGTAATCCGCGTGGGGTCCTTGCCCCTGACGGCTTCGGCAAGGACAGCCACCGCCCCGAGGACAGCATGTTCCTGCCCTTCGAGGGTCGCCTCGGCGATACCGGTGAGCCCCTCGTCAGTTGTAAGCCGGACGAAGATGAGGTTCGTGCGGTAGAAGTCCACGACCACGGTGTCGAGATGGGTGATTTTCATGGTTGTCTTTCAGTCCGCGGGAGGGGCGGTGGATTCCCGCACGATTACCTGGGTTGCCAGTTCCACTCGGTGGGAATCGAGGACTTCGCCTTGCACCTGCCGCAGCAGCGACCTTAGGGCCGCGCGCCCCATCTCCTCCAGGGGCTGGGCCACGGAACTCAGCGATGGAACGGACTGCTCACCCTGGTTGGTGCCGTCGAAGCCGATGAGGCTGATGTCCTCGGGAACCCTGATTCCGTGGCGCCGCGCTTCGCTGAGGACGCCCAGGGCAATGGTGTCGCTTCCGGCGAAGATCGCCGTGGGGCGCGGGTCAAGCTTCAGCAGCTCTTTGAATCCATTGACCCCACTCTCCGTCCGGAACCGGCCGCCGGAAACAACGTACTGGGGGTCCACCTTGATCCCTTGTGCCATCAGGGCTGCCATGTATCCGTGCAGCCGCGCCTGGTTGCATTCAGCGCCCTCTATGCCGCCGATGTAGGCAATGCGGCGGTGTCCCAGTCCCAGCAGGTGCTCGGTGGCAGCTTTGCCGCCGGCCCAGTTGGTGGCCCCAACGCTGACGACGTCGGCGGAGGGCGGGTTAAGCGGGTCGATGACGACGACGGGGATGTGGCGGCGCCTGAACGCGTGCAGTTGCGCCTCGCTGAAGGCCGAGGTCACCACGATCATCCCGGCCCTGCCCTCTTCGAGCATCCGCTGCGCCCGGCGCTCGGGGGTGTGGCGGGCGGGGGTGGACTGGCCGGTCACGCTGACCAGGATTTCGACGTCGGCGGCGGCAGCGAACTGCAGGATGCCGTTGAGGACCTGGATGGTGTATGCGGAGTCGAGCACGTCGATCACTACTTCCACCACGGTCCCGCTTTCGGCGGCCGCCCGGCGCTGGACAGGCGACTGGTAGCCCGCCTGCTCCAGTGCGGCAAGGATCCGGGCCCTGGTTTCGGGGGCCACGTCCTCACGCCCGTTCACCACTTTGGACACCGTAGGCGCCGAAACCCCTGCCTGCCTGGCCACGGTAGCGAGCGTGGGTTTGGTCCGCTCCTGCAATTTGCTCGTCATCGGTTCGCAATCTTTCGAAAGTGGGGAAACGTTTTCATTGTGCAGAGTGGGGCCTTCTCCGGTCAAGAGCACCGGGACATAGGGAGTAGACAGAAAAGATCCTCTACGATCCCTTGACGCCGCCGATAATTAGGGCTTTAGTTTACAGCGTGACTTATATCACCGTTCGAAATGTTTCGAACGAACGGCGGAGCTGACGCCCCGTACCCCGACGCAAATTCACAATGGAGAAGCAATGAAGCAACCCCAGTCCTCCCGGCGGTCTTTTCTCGCCCTCGCTGCCCTCACTCCCTTTGCCGTTGCCGCGACCACTGCCTGCGGGACGTCCGGCCCCGGTGCCTCCAGCGGCGGCGGGGGCGCCAGCATGTGGTACCTGTCCGGCGAGCCGAACCAGACCACCATGCAGAAAGCCGTGGATGCCTTTAACTCGGCAAACTCCGCCGACAAGATCACGGTCACGTACTTCCAGAACGACGCCTACAAGACCAAGATCAAGACCGCCATCGGCGCCAACCAGGCACCCACGATCATCTACGGCTGGGGCGGCGGTGGCCTGAAGACCTACGCCGAGGCCAACCAGGTTGAGGACCTCACCAGCTGGTTCGACCAGAATCCGGACCTGAAGAAGAAGTTCTTCCCGTCCGTGTTCGGTGCAGCCACCGTCAACGGCAAGATCTACGCCCTGCCCAACCAGTACGTCGCCCCGATCGTGCTGTTCTACAACAAGGAACTGTTCCAGAAGGCAGGCGTCCAGCCGCCCAAGACCTGGGACGACATCATGTCCTTGGTCAAGACCTTCAACGGCATGGGCGTAGCCCCGTTCTCCCTGGGCGGCCAGTCGCGCTGGACCTCCATGATGTGGCTTGAATACCTCCTGGACCGCATCGGCGGGCCGGACGTCTTCAAGGCGATCTTCGAGGGCAAGCCCAATTCCTGGATGGACCCGGCCGTGATCGAGACCGGCACCAAGATCCAGGAGCTGGTCTCTGCTGACGGCTTCATCAAGGGCTTCTCCTCCATCACTGCCGACTCGCAGGCAGACCAGGCCCTCCTGTTCTCCGGCAAGGCAGCCATGATGCTGCACGGTTCCTGGACCTATGGCGCCATGAAGAAGGCCGGCCAGAACTTTGTGCAGGACGGAAAGCTGGGCTTCGTCCCCTTCCCCACGGTTGCCGGCGGCAAGGGCGACCCGAAGAACGGCGTCGGAAACCCCGCGGCGTACATGTCAATCTCTTCCAAGGCCAGCGACAAGGAAAAGGAATCCGCCAAGAAGTTCTTCAAGGACGGGATCCTGACCGATACCGTGGTCGACGCCTACATCAACTCCGGCTCCGTGCCGATTGTCAACGGCATCGAAGACAAGCTGAACACCTCCCCGGACAAGGAGTTCCTGAACTTCGTCTACGACATGGCCAAGAACGCACCCAACTTCCAGCAGTCCTGGGACCAGGCGCTGAGCCCCACCGCAGCTGAGGCCCTGCTGAACAACATCGACCAGCTGTTCCTGAAGTCGATCACGCCGCAGCAGTTCGCCGAGAACATGAACGGCACCCTAGGGAAATGAGCAACGCCGTCTCCACTGCCCCGCGGGCCGCCACGAGGGCGAAAGATTCCAAGCAGACCGAACAGCGCAGGGCCGCCCTGGCGTGGCTGACCCTGCCGGCACTGTTCTTCTTCCTGGTGTTCGCAGTCATCCCGCTGGCCGGGGTGCTCATCCTCAGCTTCAGCAGCTGGGACGGAATCGGTGCCATCGGGGCAGCTGGACTGGACAACTGGTTCTCTGTGCTGGCGGATCCGGGACTGTACAACGCCCTGGGCCTGACCTTCCTGATCATGATCGTTTCGTGGCTGGTCCAGACTCCCATCAGCCTGCTCCTGGGGGTGTTCACGGCGGGAAGCCAGCGCTACCGGGCTGCCCTTGCCGTCCTGTACTTCCTGCCCCTCTTGCTGTCCTCAGCCGCCGTCGCCATCGCCTTCAAGGCCCTTTTGGACCCGAATTTCGGCCTGGCAACCGGCCTGGGGCTGCCCTTCCTGGCACAGGACTGGCTGGGGGTACCCCAACTGGCCGTAGGCCTGGTCATCTTCGTCATCGCCTGGCAGTTCGTCCCGTTCCACACCCTCATCTACCAGGGCGGGGTGCGGCAGATCCCGAAGTCCCTTTACGAGGCAGCGCAGATCGACGGTGCCGGAACCATCAAGCAGTTCTTCCACATCACCCTGCCCCAGCTGAAATACACCATCATCACGTCCTCCACGCTGATGGTGGTGGGTTCGCTGACCTACTTCGACCTGATCTTCGTCCTCACGGGCGGCGGACCGGGAAACTCCACGCGGATCCTGGCCCTGGACATGTACCTGCGGGGCTTCCGGGCCAACCTCATGGGCCCGGCCAGCGTCATCGCCGTCATTCTCGTCATCATCGGCCTTGCACTGGCCTTGTTCCTCCAGCGTCTTGGCGGCAAGGACAAACAAGGCAGCCAATTGGAAGGTTTGTAGGGTGAGTACCGTCCTGAAAAGCAATTCGCAGGAGGCCCGGACCGGAACCACGGCCGGTTCCGCCGCACCCAAGCAGGGACTCGGCCAACGGCTGAGGCGGCTCAACATCCCCGGCGGCCTCGGTGGGTGGATCTGGCTGGCCATTATCATCCTCCCGATCTACTACGTGGTGATCACCAGCCTGAAGACGCAGGCGGGATACTTCGGCCAGAATCCCCTGGCCGTTCCCACCTCGCCCACGCTGGAGAACTACCAACTGGTCCTTGAGAAAGACTTCGCCACATATTTCATGAACAGCGTCATCGTCACGCTCGGTTCCGTAATTCCCACGGTGCTGATCTCGTTCATGGCCTCGTTCGCGATCGTCCGGGGCAGCGGAAGGTTCCTCAAGCTGGTCAACGGCATGTTCCTCATGGGGCTGGCCATCCCGCTCCAGGCGACGATCATCCCGATCTACCTGATGATCATCCGGCTCAACCTGTACGACAGCCTGCTGGCACTGATGCTGCCGTCCATTGCCTTTGCCATCCCCCTCACAGTGCTGATCCTGTCCAACTTCATCCGCGACGTCCCGAACGAATTGTTCGAGTCCATGCGGCTGGACGGCTGCAGCGAGTGGCAGACCATGTGGCGGCTCGCCCTGCCCCTGACCCGCCCGGCTATTGTGACCGTTGCCATCTACAACGGCCTGCATGTCTGGAACGGGTTCCTGCTCCCGCTGGTCCTGACCCAGAGCCCCAGCCTGCGCGTCCTGCCCCTGGGCCTGTGGAGCTTCCAGGGTGAATTCAGCGTCAATATCCCGGCCGTTCTCGCCTCGGTGATGCTCAGCACGCTGCCCATCCTGGTGCTTTACGTCATCGGCCGCCGCCAACTGCTGGCAGGCCTGACGGCCGGCTTCAGCAAGTAGAAAGGACACGTCCATGACCACCGCCAAACCCCTGCGGGTCGGCATGGTGGGCTACGCCTTCATGGGTGCCGCCCACTCCCACGCCTGGCGGACCGCGCCACGGTTCTTCGACCTGCCGCTGCAGCCACAGCTCACCGCGGTCGCCGGCAGGAATGCCGACGGCGTCCGCGCGGCAGCTGACAAGCTGGGCTGGGAGTCGGTGGAGACCGACTGGCGGCGCCTGATCGAGCGCGACGACATCGACCTCATCGACATCTGCACGCCCGGCAACACCCACGCAGAGATTGCCATCGCAGCCCTCGAGGCCGGAAAGCACGTGCTGTGCGAAAAGCCGCTGGCCAACTCCGTGGAGGAAGCCGAGCGGATGACACTGGCAGCGGAGACCGCCGCAAAGCATGGCGTCTTCTCCATGTGCGGCTTCAGCTACCGCCGCACCCCGGCACTGGCACTGGCCAAGCGGTTCGTGGAGCAAGGACGGATTGGCGACATCCGGCACGTCCGGGCCCAGTACCTGCAGGACTGGCTCTCCGACGCCAACGCCCCCATGACCTGGCGGCTGGACAAGGACAAGTCCGGTTCCGGCTCCCTGGGCGACATCGGCGCACACAGCATCGACGCCGCCCAGTGGGTCACGGGGCAGAACATCAGCGGGGTGTCGGCAATGCTGGAAACGTTTGTCCGGGAACGTCCGCTGGCAGGCGACCTGGTGGGCCTTGGGGGCCACGGCGACCTCAGCAGTGACACCCCCCGCGGGACCGTCACCGTTGATGATGCGGCCATCTTCAGCGCAAAGTTCGACGGCGGCGCCTCCGCGGGCGCGATCGGCGTCTTTGAGGCAACGCGCTACGCCCTGGGCCGGAAAAATGCCATGCGGCTGGAGGTCAACGGCACCAAGGGTTCCCTCGCCTTTGATTTCGAGGACATGAACGTCCTGTCCTTCTACGATTCGGCCGAATCGCCGGACGCCGGCTTCCGCCGGATTTTCGTCACCGAGCCCGAGCACCCGTACGTGGGGCATTGGTGGCCCACGGGCCACGGCCTGGGGTACGAGCACGGTTTCACCCACCAGGTGGTGGACCTGGTCACGGCCATCGGCGAGGGCCGCCAACCGGAACCGTCGTTCGGCGACGCCTTGCAGGTACAGCGGGTCCTCGCCGCAGTGGAGTCCAGCGCCGCGAATTCCAGCCAGTGGCAAAAAGTCTGAGCGACCTACAGCTTCAAGAAACCAAGGAACACCCAATGACACGACCAATCACGCTGTTCACCGGCCAGTGGGCCGACCGGCCCTTCGAGGAAGTGGCCCGGCTTGCCGGCGAGTGGGGCTTTGACGGGCTGGAAATCGCCTGCTGGGGCGACCACCTGGACCCCCGCCGGGCTGCGGAGGACGACAACTACCTCCAGGGCCGGCTGGACATCCTCGAGAAGAACAACCTCAAGGTCTTCGCCATCGCCAACCACCTCACGGGCCAGGCCGTCTGCGATGACCCTATCGATGAGCGCCACCAGGGCATCCTGTCCGCGGAAGTCTGGGGCAATGGCGAGCCTGAAGGGGTGCGCCGGCGGGCGGCGGAGGCCATGAAGGACACCGCGCGGGCGGCCGCACGGCTTGGCGTCAAGACCGTGACGGGGTTCACCGGTTCGTCCATCTGGAAGGCCGTCGCCATGTTCCCGCCGGCCTCGCAGGCAATGATCGACGCCGGTTACCAGGACTTCGCGGACCGGTGGAACCCCATCCTGGACGTCTTCGACGAGGCAGGTGTCCGGTTCGCACTCGAGGTCCACCCGTCTGAAATCGCCTACGACTACTGGACGGCGAAACGGACCCTTGAGGCTATTGGCCACAGGGCGAACTTTGGCCTGAACTTCGACCCCTCCCACTTCATCTGGCAGGACCTGGATCCCGTGATGTTCCTGCAGGACTTCGCGGACAAGATCTTCCATGTGCATGTAAAGGAATCCGTCCGGCAGCTGGATGGCCGCAACGGCCGCCTGGGTTCGCACCTCGCCTGGGCGGATCCCCGGCGGGGCTGGGACTTCGTCACGGCAGGACACGGTGACGTGCAGTGGAACCGGATCTTCCGGACCCTGAATGCCATTGGCTACGACGGCCCCACCAGCATCGAATGGGAGGATGCCGGAATGGACCGCCTCATCGGCGCCCCGCAGGCCCTTGCCATGGTCCAGGAACTGGCCCGCATCGCCCCGCCCGCAGCGGCGTTCGACGCCGCCTTCGCCAGCCGCTGACCCCCTGCTCTTTCCGGCCCGCAAGGCCGGTAGCCAAACAAAGGAAATTCAATGACAGAACGAAAGAATGCACTGGTGGTCCGCGGCGGCTGGGACGGCCACCAGCCCTACGAGGCCACCGAGCTCTTCATTCCCTATCTCAAAGACAACGGCTATGACGTCCGGGTGGAGGAATCCCCCAAGGTCTACGCCGACGCCGCCTACATGGCCGGTGTGGACCTGATCATGCAGTGCATGACCATGTCCACCATCGAAAAGGACGAGTTCGCCGGACTGCGGGCCGCCGTGGAGAACGGCACCGGCCTGGCCGGCTGGCACGGTGGAATCGCCGATTCCTACCGGAACACCTCCGACTACCTGCACCTGATCGGCGGCCAGTTCGCCTGCCACCCTGGCAAGCACCCAGATGAGTGCATCGGCGAGCAGTCGGACAACTACGTGCCCTATACCGTCAACATGCTGCCCGCGGCCGCCGAACACCCCATCACCCGGGGCATCCAGGACTTCGACCTGGTCACCGAGCAGTACTGGGTCCTCTCCGACGACTACATCGATGTCCTGGCCACCACCACCCAGAAGGTCCGTGAATGGGACCCGTGGAACCGTGAAGTGACCTCCCCCGCCATCTGGACCCGCCAGTGGGGCAAGGGCCGCATCTTCGTCGCCACCCCCGGCCATCGGGTCGAAATCCTCCAGGACACCAATGTCCGCACCATCATCGAAAGGGGCCTGCTGTGGGCAAGCCGTTGAAAGTCGGAATCATTGGCTGCGGAGCCATCATCGCGCAGTACCTGGCGAACTTCCGCAAACTCAGCCAGATCGACCTGGTGGCCGTGGCGGACCTGGACCCCGCACGTGCCCAGGCCGTGGCGGATGGCTACGAAGGTGTCCGCGCCATCTCCGTGGAGGAACTCCTCGCCGCGGACGACGTCGAACTTGTCCTGAACCTGACCATCCCCGCCGCCCACGCCGAGGTGGCACTGAAGGCCATCGCCGCCGGAAAGAGCGTCTACGGCGAGAAGCCCCTTGCTGCCACGACTGAGGAGGCGCGCCAGGTGCTGGACGCGGCACGCGAGGCCGGCGTCGCCGTCGGCTGCGCTCCTGACACCGTACTGGGCACCGGCATCCAGACCGCCCGCAAGGCGATCGACGACGGGCTGGTCGGCGCCCCCATCTCGGCGTCGGCAACCATGGTGACCCCAGGCCACGAGCGCTGGCACCCGAACCCGGACTTCTACTACCAGCCCGGCGGCGGCCCGCTGCTGGACATGGGCCCCTACTACGTCACCGCCCTGGTGACCCTGCTGGGTCCGGTCGTCTCCGTGATGGGCGCGGCCAGCCACACCCGGAATGAGCGCACCATCGGCTCGGGGCCGCGCCAGGGCGAGAAAGTGCCGGTCACCATCGACTCCCACGTGACCGGCGTCCTGGTCCACGCCTCCGGTGCGCTGTCCACCCTCTTCATGAGCTTCGATGCCGTGAAGTCGAAGTCGCCCAACATCGAGATCCATGGCGAGCGCGGTTCCCTGGTGGTGCCGGATCCGAACCACTTTGACGGCGACGTCCAACTGTTCTCCCTCGGCGCCGAGGACTGGGAGACCCTTCCCGCCTCCGCAGGGTACGTCGACGCCGGACGCGGGTTCGGCATCGCGGACCTTGCCGCCACCCCGCAAGGCAAGGAGCCCAGGGCGGGTGGCGCACTTGCCTTCCACGTCCTGGAAGTCATGGAATCCGTCCTCAAAGCCGCACGCAGCGGCATGACGGTCGGCATCCGGAGCACGGTGGAGCGGCCGGAAAGCGTGGCCCTCACCGTCCTGGCCGAACAGGCGGATGCGCTCCAGTCCCAGTAGCCGGCTGTCCGGAACCGTGCCGCTTTGGGCAGTAAAGCTACCGCAGCCCGTCGCTGCGGGCGGCGCGGTTCCGGCCCAGCGATTTGGCCCGGTACAGGGCGGCATCCGCTGCGGCGATAAGTTGATCAACATCGGAGGTCACGCCGTCGTAGGTGGAAATGCCGTAACTCGCGGTGGGCATCTCCATGCCGGCCGGCGTGTCCGCGCCGGCCATGCGCCTGCTGATCTCCTCGGCAATCGTCTCGGCCCGTTCGGCGCTTGCTCCGGGAACCAGGATGACGAACTCTTCCCCGCCGTACCTCCCCGTCAGATCTGTGGAGCGCACGGTGGCAGCGCAGGCGTCGGCGAAGGCCTGCAGCGCCAGGTCGCCGGCGGCATGCCCATAGGTGTCGTTGACAGTCTTGAAGTGGTCAAGGTCGGCAAGGATCAGGGCTCCCGAGCCGCCGGTGATGGTGCGGTCGGCCAACTGCTCGGTGGCCAGGTCCAGGAAGGCCTTGCGGTTCAGGAGCCCGGTGAGGTCGTCGCGGCTGGCCACCACGCGCAGGGCACGCGTCTGCTGTTCGGTGCTCAAGGCCGCCATGCTGAAGGACACCACCACCAGCAGGACCATGGTCACCAGGGTGGTGATGGCGGACCCAAAAACGGTGACGAAGACAGGCCCGTTCTGGCCCTCCACCAGGAACGCCAGCCAACGGAAGAAGTAGAAGACACTGAGCCCTCCTGCCGCCACAGCCATGGGGATCCGGACCCGCGAATACCCGGGCTCAAGGCGCCAGAGCTCACGGGACGCCAATCCGACGGTCAGGCTCATGGCGGCGAGGAACACCGTGCCGCCGGACCAGGTGTTGGTGGCGGGTTGGTCCAGCAGGGAGGCCACCAGGGTGACCAAGGGAATGCCGGTAAAGGCCCACCTGGGAGGCCGTACGGTCCGCAGGGAGCGCGCCCCGGCCCACACTGCAACGCCGCCGTGCACCAGCAGGGTGTTTCCCAGGGGGTTGGCCCACACCTGATGCACTGTGCCGTCAAACAGGAAGCAGCCTGATCCGGCCAGGAAGAACAGCAGGGCACCGCACCACCAGGCGCTGTATGGCGAACGCGTCAGCCGGTAGGCGGAAAAGTAGAAGAGAACCACCAGGACCAGGGCCATGAGGCCGAAAGCGATGCGCAGGGTCGCCGTGTCCAGAACCATGTGCCAGAAGTCCCCCCAGAAGGCCCGATGTTGCCCAGCACAGTATGGCATCCACGCACACCGTACAGAAGCGTCCGTACCCCTGAAGGACAGCCGTCAAACTCACCTAGGGTGGCAGGTACCACCCAGGCAATGAAAGGCCCGCCCATGCTCCTCCTTTTCGGCTTCAAGACCGTCCACCAGGCCCTGCCGGGCCGGACGGCAACCTGCCAGCACTGCGGCGCCTTCGTCCACCATGCCCTGGACGAACAGGCCACCAAGTTCACGCTGTTCTTCATCCCTGTCCTCACGGTGTCCCGGAAATACCTGATCACCTGCACCAACTGCGGCTACGCTTCGTCCATCAGCGGACGGCAGAAGCGGGCGCAGGAACTTCGGCGGTAGCACGCGGCAATCCCCTGCGGAAGATGCCAACCTCTAGCCTCCGGCGTTGGCGGCCGCTAAAGTGGGAGACGGTCCCGCCCCGCCGCTTCCGGCAGGAGGACGGGAAACCGCACAAGGGAATGGAGGTGGTTTTGATGACTGCAGTTGCCGCGCGCCCTGGGCGCCCCGCATCCATCACACCCACCATCCCTCCCGGCTGCCTTCGCGGTTCCTGACGCTGCGCGTCCAGCCGCACTGCACCGGGGACAGCCCAAGGAACCACAGTGCATACTTCTTCAGGCAACCCCCTGGACACCACCAACACCACAGAAACAGACAGCGCTGCTGGCACTCGTCCGCTGCCCGGCCCCTCCGCATACGGCTACACGCCCGCCGTTGCCGGCTATTTCGATCAGCATCCCTGTCCGCCGGCAACTGAACGGGGCCGGGTGGTCCGCGTGGACCGCACCCTGCTGCTCGTTGCGGTCCATGACGGTCTCCTCCACCTGCCCTACCCGCTCTCGGGCGAGCCGGCCGTCACCGGAGACTGGGTCTGGATCGGCCCCAACCGGGGCGGCGACCGGCAAATCCTGGCCGTCCTCCCCCGCCGCTCGGAACTCAGCCGCAAACGTGCCTTCGAGGATTCGTCCGCCGCGCAGGTCCTGGCCGCGAACGTGGACACCGTGGGCGTGGTGGTGCCCGTGGACCGGCCCCTCACACACAACCGGTTGGAACGCACCCTCGTCGCCGCATGGGATTCCGGCGCCACCCCCCTGGTGATCATCACCAAGGCGGACCTGGCCGAGGTGGCGGACGACGTCGTCGGAAAAGTTATCCTTCAGGCGGCGGGCGTGGAGGTGGTCACCACATCCGCCGAAAACGGCGACGGTATCGACGAACTGATGGCACGGATTCCGCCGGGCGGAACCATCGTGCTGCTGGGACCGTCCGGTGCTGGCAAATCCACCTTGATCAATGCCCTGGTGGGCCGCGACGTCCAGCAGACCGCCGAAGTGCGGTCCGGAGACTTCAAGGGCAAGCACACCACCACCGTCCGCGAGCTGGTTCCGCTGTCCAACGGGACGGTGCTGATGGACACTCCCGGCGTGCGCGGATTTGGCCTGTTCGATGCCGGGGACGGCCTGGACGGGATGTTCGGCGACGTCGAGGAACTGGCTGCCGGCTGCCGGTTCGCTGACTGCTCACACGGGAGCGAGCCTGGCTGCGCTGTCCGCGAAGCAATCGACACCGGCGTCCTGGCCGCGCGCCGCTGGAACTCGTATCTGAAGATGCAGCGGGAACTGGCGGCGCTGGCGCGCCGCTCCGATGTCGCCGCCCAGCGCGCCTACCACCGGGAGTGGCACCAGAAGGTGGTTTCGGCGGGGAAGTCGCAACGCTGGGCTGAGCGCGAGGCCTCCGAACGCGGAAGCCGGAACGGAGACAAGGACCGGAAGCGCAAGCGGTAGGAGAACGCCTATTCCGTGTCATGGGTGGGGAGTAGGGTTCGGTCATGGACATCATCCTGGTACCCGGTTTCTGGTTGGACGCCTCGTCATGGGAGGGGGTAACACCTGCCCTGGAAGCAGCCGGGCACCGCCCCCATCCCCTCACGCTTCCCGGCAAGGACTCGGTGGATGCCAGCCGCGCAGGCATCAGCCTGCAGGACCATATCAATGCGGTGGTGGAGGTCCTGGACGGGCTGCCGGGCAGGGTGGTCCTGGTGGGCCACTCCGGCGGCGGGGCAATCATTCACGGGGTAGTGGATGCGCGGCCGGACAGGGTGGAACGCGCCATCTACGTGGACAGCGGGCCGCTGGCTGACGGCAGCGCCATCTACGTGGACAGCGGGCCGCTGGCTGACGGCAGCGTCATCAACGACCAGTTGCCTGCCCACGGGGACGATGTCCCGCTGCCGCCCTGGCAGAGTTTTGACGACGCCGAACCGGTGGACCTCAACGACCGGCTGCGCCAGTCATTCCGCGCCCGCGCCATTCCCGAACCCCGCGGCGTGGCGTACGGCAGGCAGCGCCTGCATGACGGGCGCCGCTACGACGTTCCCGCCACCGTCATCTCGTGCGGGTTCCCCTCGGCCATGCTCCGGGAGTGGATCGCGGCAAACCATCCCTTCGTGGCGGAACTGGCCAAGGTGCGGGACGTGGAATTCATCGACCTGCCCACCGGGCACTGGCCGCAGTTCACCAAACCGGACCAACTGGCCCAGGCCATCCTGTCGGCGGTGGACCGGACAGGCAGGGACTGAAACGAAATACTCTTGCGCGCTGCCAGTACGGTCCCCATAATAAATGAATGGCATTCATTTATTCGACCGCAGTCCGGGACAGCGCCGCCCCTGACCATGTATCCACCGGCACCGCAGGCCACATGCCCGCAGAGTGGGAGGCCCACCAGCGCACATGGATGGCGTTTCCACCACCCAACGACACCTTCGGCCCCATAGGCAGCCCCACCCTTGACCGGGCCCGGGCCGCCTGGACCACGGTGGCCCAGACCATCGCCCGGCACGAGCCCGTGACGGTGGTGGCTGACCCCAGGGACGCCACGGCCGCACGGGAATGGCTCGGCAGCGGCATCGACGTCGTGGAGGTCCCGCTCGATGACGCCTGGCTGCGGGACAGCGGCCCCACGTTCGTGCACCAGCCCAACGGCGCACTGGCAGCCGTCGACTGGATCTTCAATGGATGGGGGGCCCAGGAGTGGGCGGCGTGGGCCAAGGACCAGGACGTTGCCCGGACTGTTGCAATAGGCACCGGAGTTCCCGTCTGGCCGAGCCCCTTGGTGAATGAGGGCGGCGGGTTCCATGTGGACGGCGAAGGGACCGTCCTGCTTACCGAAACGGTTCAATTGGATCCCCGCCGCAATCCCGGCGCCACCAAGGAATCGGTTGAAGCAGAAGTCCACGCCGCCCTGGGCACCACCAAAGCCATCTGGCTTCCACGCGGACTGACCCGGGATTACGACGAATTCGGCACCCGGGGACACGTGGACATCGTGGCAGCCTTCGCCGGCGCCGGCACCATCCTGCTGCACCGCCAGGACGATCCCGCCCACCCCGACCATGCCGTCTACCTGCAGCTGAAGGCCGTCCTCGCGGGCCAGCTGGATGCCAAAGGCCGGCCGCTGCGCATTATCGACGTCCCGGCACCCACGGTGTTGCGCGATGCTGATGGCTGGGTGGATTGGTCCTACATCAACCACTACGTCGGCAACGACGTGGTGGTGCTGTGCAGCTTTGACGATCCCAACGACACCATCGCCGCGGGGATCCTGGAACGCGCGTATCCGGGCAGGGCCGTGGAACTGGTGGATGCCAGGGACATCTTCGCTTTCGGCGGCGGCATCCACTGCATCACGCAGCAGCAGCCGGCTGCCAAGGATGGAGGCACACTGTGAAGCTCGCCGAAACGGAGGTTCCGCTGCCGGTGGGGCAGACGTTCGATGTCGTGGAGGCCGGCATCGCACAGCTGCGCGCCGCCCTCGACTCCGGCCAGGTCACCAGCGAGGAACTGGTCCGTCTCTACCTTGACCGCATCGAGAAGTATGACTCGCACGGCATACGCCTCAGCGCCCTCGTCGTGATGAACCCGGATGCAGTTGCCGAAGCACAGGCGTCAGACCGGCGCCGCGCTGCCGGCTTCACCCTGGGACCCCTCGACGGTATCCCCTACACGGCTAAGGACAGCTACCAGGTAAAGGGGCTTACCGTAGCCGCGGGCTCACCGGCCTTCAAGGACCTGGTGGCACAGCGGGATGCCTTCACCATCGAACGGCTGCGGGCAGGCGGGGCGGTCCTGATCGGGCTCACCAACATGCCGCCCATGGCCAACGGAGGTATGCAGCGCGGCGTATATGGCCGGGCAGAGAGCCCCTATAACGCGGAATACCTCACCGCCGCCTTCGCCTCCGGATCATCCAACGGCTCCGGTACCGCCACGGCCGCCAGCTTCGCGGCATTCGGCCTCGCCGAGGAAACCTGGTCCTCGGGGCGGGCACCGGCGTCGAACAATGCCCTGTGCGCCTACACACCCTCGCGCGGCATCATCTCCGTACGTGGCAACTGGCCCCTGGTACCCACCATGGACGTGGTGGTGCCGCACACCCGCACCATGGCGGACCTGCTGGAGGTCCTGGATGTGGTGGTGGCGGATGACGCCGAGGCCCGCGGGGATTTCTGGCGCGTCCAGCCGTGGATCCCGCTGCCCAAGGCATCCGCCGTCCGCCCGCCGTCGTACGTTGGCCTCGCGGTCCGGGACGCTTCGGCGGCCGCGGGCGTGCTTGCGGGACAAAGGCTTGGCATCCCCCGGATGTACATCAATGCCGATCCCGCCGCCGGTACGGCCGAAGCACCTGGCATCGGCGGTCCCACGGGGCAACGGATCGAGACGCGCGGGTCCATCCTGGACCTCTGGAACGCGGCGCGGCGTGCTCTGGAAGCCGCGGGCGCGGAAGTGGTGGAAGTGGACTTCCCCGTGGTGTCCAACTATGAGGGCGACCGGCCCGGTTCGCCCACCATCGCCACCCGCGGACTAGTGTCGCCGGAGTATCTGCGGCGGGAGATCGTGGACCTGTCGGCCTGGGCGTGGCATGACTTCCTCGACGCCAACGGCGACCCGCGGCTGAACCGCCTTGCCGACGTCGACGGTTCCGCGATCTTCCCCGCCCCCCAGGGCGCGCTGCCGGACCGCTACGACGGGTTCGACGACGACATCGCCGACTATCCTTCCTGGATCCGCGACAACGGGGTTCCCGTCCTGGCCGACATTCCGCACCTGCCCGAAGGCCTGGCGGGACTTGAGGAAACCCGCCGGGTGGACCTGGAGGAATGGATGGACCGGCTGGGACTGGATGCCGTGGTGTTCCCGGCGGCGGCCGACGTGGCACCTGCCGACGCGGATACCAATGAACGCTCGGCGGACATCGCTTGGCGCAATGGCGTCTGGGTGGCCAATGGAAACCTGGTACCCCGCCACCTCGGCATCCCGACTGTCACGGTTCCGATGGGCATCGCTGCGGATATCGCGATGCCCGTTGGCCTCACCATCGCCGGCCGCGCCTACAGTGACACCCACGTGCTGCGGCTGGCCGCGGCCTTCGAAGCCACCGGGAGCCGCCGCGTTCCACCGCCGCGCACCACGCCCACAGGAAAAGCCTCAGGAAAGGGCACGGTAAACACGAACAGCGACTGACCATTCCCGCCCGATGCGGATATTCTGGACGCAGTGATTCTCCTTCATTGCCTTTGATGTCCAGCCGTCCGCAGTTCCCGTCATTCCCGGCAGGAACGGTGATTCCGCGTGCCACGGAGGGGAACCCCACCATGGGTTCCCCTCCGTCCCGCGCCCCTACCGGAACCACCCTCGGGAGCAATCATGAAACCCACCAACCCTCCTTCCGCCGCCACCCCCACCGGCCCGGCCGCCCTCAGGCCTGACTGTTCGCAGTGCTTTGCCCTGTGCTGCACGGCTTTCGGGTTCACCCGCTCGGCCGACTTCGCCATCGACAAACCGCCCGCCACGCCATGCCCCAACCTGGCGCCGGACTTCTCCTGCACCATCCATGACCGGCTCCGGCCCCGCGGGTTTGCGGGCTGCACGGTTTTCGACTGCTTCGGCGCAGGCCAGGCAGTCAGCCAGCGGCTGTTCAGGGGCATCAGCTGGCGGGAAGACCCGGAATCGGCGCCGGACATGTTCGGCGCCTTTAAAGTCCTGCGCCAATTGCACGAAATGCTGTGGCTCCTGGCCCAGGCTGGGGCGAAAGCCTACGGCCCGGATACCGCGGAGGATGTCCGCCGCTTGCAGGCGAAGGTCAGGGCAGTTGCAGCGGGCGCCCTTGAGGAGGTCCTCGCAGCCGACATCGCATCCCTGCACCTCCAGGTGGGCGGCGCACTCCGCGAGGTCAGTGAGGAGGTCCGCGCGGGCTACTTCGGCGCCGGCCCCTCCGGCGACGATCCGCGCCTGGTCCGCCTGGCGCCGGGCGCCGACCTCGCGGGAGCAAACCTGCGCGGCCTGCCGCTGTGCGCTGCGGACCTTCGCGGTGCCTGCCTGATCGCCGCGGACCTCCGGGGCGCCGACCTGACGGCAGCGGACCTCCTTGGTGCCGACCTGCGGGATGCAAAGCTCGACGACGCCGACCTCACCGGGGCGCTCTTCCTCACCCAGGCGCAAATCACCGCGGCCCACGGCAGCGCTTCCACCCTCCTCCCCGCCGGGCTTGAGCAGCCCGGGCACTGGCATGCTGCCACTCCTGCGGCCCCCGCCCGTCCCGTGGAAGCGCCTTGACAGCGAAGATTGTTAGCGCTGACAGTTGGAGGAAACCGATGTCAAACGAAAGCCACCCGATGAAGAACTGGGCAGGAAACCTCGAATACTCCTCCGCGGACGTGCGGAGGCCGGAATCCGTAGCGGAGCTGGCGGACATCGTGGCGGACTCGCCGCGGGTCAAGGCCCTGGGCTCCCGGCACTCCTTTAACCGGGTGGGCGACACTGACGGCGTCCACATCCTCCTCGATGCCCTGCCGCAGCAGGTGGAACTGGATGCCGGGCGGGGAACCGTGCGGGTCAGCGGCGGGGTGAGCTACGGGGCACTGTGCCGGACCTTGGAGGAGTCCGGGGTTGCCATCCACAACCTGGCCTCGCTGCCGCACATTTCGGTAGCCGGTGCGGTCCAGACCGGCACGCACGGCTCCGGGGTGGACAACCCGTCCCTCGCCGGCGCCGTGGAATCCATCGACCTGGTGCGGGCCTCGGGCGAGCAGGTGACACTTACCCGGGCGGACGGCGATGAGTTCCTTGCCAGCGTGGTGGGCATCGGCGCCCTGGGCATCGTCACCGGACTGGAACTGGCGGTACGTCCCAGCTTCACAGTGCGCCAGCGTGTCCTGGAGGACCTTCCCTGGGACAACGCCCTGTCGGATTTCACCGCCATCGTCTCCAGCGCCTACAGCGTGAGCCTGTTTACGGACTACGCCGGCGACCGGATCAACCAGGTCTGGCTCAAAGCACTCGACGGGGAGCAACCACCCGCCAACCTGTTTGGTGCCACCGCCGCCCTCCGTCCCCGGCACCCGCTGCCGGACATGTCCGCCGAGAATTGCACTGCACAGCTGGACGAACCCGGGCCTTGGCTGGACCGGCTGCCGCACTTCCGGCACGAGTTCACTCCCAGCAACGGGGACGAACTGCAAAGCGAATTCATCCTTCCCCTGGAGCACGCCCCCGCCGCCCTCCAGGCAGTCCGCGGGCTGGCCGGCCAACTTGCACCCCTGCTCTTCGTCTCGGAGATCCGCACCGGAGCCGCCGACGAGTTCTGGCTCAGCCCTTTCTACCGCCAGCAGAGCGTTGCCCTGCACTTCACCTGGAAACCGCTGCAGCCGGAGGTGGAAGCCTTCCTCCCATTCCTGGAAGACGCCCTCCGGCCCTTCGGGGCGCGCCCGCACTGGGGCAAACTGTTCACAGCGGACGCCCATGACTGGGAAAAGCTGTACCCGCGCTTCGCCGACTTCCGTTCCTTTGCTGCCGGGCACGACCCGGAGGGCAAGTTCCGGAACGGACTCCTGGACAGCATCCTCGGCGTCCCGGCCCGCCGGTAGGCACCGCCGGTACGCTTGAGGCATGACCTTCCGCGCCGCCGTCGTTACTGCCGCCTCCCTGTCCACCGCCCTGTTGCTGCTGACCGGATGTGGCGGGGTGGAGGAGGCTGCGGGCAATGCCGCCAGCGATGCCGCATCCAAAGTTGCCTCCGCCGCCGCACAGGAAGTCAACCGGCAAATCTGCGCGGTGGTGCAGGACGGCCTGGTCAGCGTGGAGGACCGACAGGCGCTGGCCGGGCTCGTCTCGGCGGCACGCACGGCAGGGGTACCGGCGGAAATTACGACGCCGTTGGGCCAGATCGCCGAAGCCGGAGACCAGGTGCCGGCAGACTCAGTCCGGGCCTTGAAGGACGCCTGCCAGGCCTGACGGACGGGCTGACTGTCGGGGGGCCGGAAGACCCTTCAGCCGCCTCTTCCCCGGTGCTAGCGTGAAGTGACGAACCAATAAGCCTGTGACACCACGTCACGCGCGAAGGAGATCGTCATGGCAGAACGCGGCAATACCACCCACGGTTCCGGCCTGAAGGCATACGCGGACCTGTACCGCCTGCCCGGCCCCTGGTGCACAGCCTACGTGGATGCCGGAACCGGAACAGTGGACAGCCTGGAAGCCGGCGACGTCCGGGCCGGAAACACCCGCGCCCAGCTCGAGGCCCAGGGAGCAACGTCCGCTGACATCGACGCCATGGAACAGGCCCTCACGCCCGCAACGGGGATGCCCTCCCCCGTGTCCAGGTTCGTGCTGGTCCACGGCGGGAAAGCCGAACTCAACGAGGTGCTCCCGGGCCGGCTGGTCTTGCCGGAGAGGATGGTCGTCGAGCCCGTCCCGGACCTGCTCCCGCTGCTGAAACACCAGCCCGAAGAGTTTCCGTACGTTGTGGCCGAGGTCAGCCGCGAACATGGGGAAATCCGGTTGTACCGTGCCGGGGCGGGGGCCCCTGCCAGCGTCCGGGAGGTGGAGGGCGAGTCCGAACACATTCACAAATTCCATGGCGGCGGCTGGTCGGAGCTGCGGTTCCAGCACCACACCGAGGACGTGTGGCGCCGGAACGCCGACGAAGTGGCGGGCGAAATAGACAGGGTGGCCAGTGCGGGCGGCGCCCGGCTGATTGTTCTCGCCGGCGATATCCGCGCCCGCGGGCTGGTCAGGGAAAGCCTCTCCGAGGCCGGCAGGGCACTGTTGTCGGAGGTCGATTCCCACACGCACACTGCCGGGGCGGACAGCGCCAACCTGGAGGACCAGGTCAGCCAGCGGGTGGCGGAGGTCTGGGCTGAAGAACAGCAGGCGGTCATGGACAGGCTGGCAGTCCAGGAGGGCCAGGCAAATCCGGAAGCGGCCCACGGGGCGGGAGCTGTGGTCCACGCGCTCCAGCAGGGACAGGTTGAGGTCCTGATCCTTGATGACGCCGCCCTGTCCCGGCGGACCATGCTGGCCTTGGATGCCGAACCGTGGATCGCCACGGCCAAAGAGGAAGCCCTGGCGGCAGGAATACTTGGCGAAGTTCCGGCCCCTGCCGCCCTGTTGCGGGCAGCTGCCCTGACTGACGCCCGCGTTCTCCTGGTCCCTGGACCTGTCCTGCCGGAGGGCGTGGATGTGGCGGCACTGCTCCGCTGGTCCCCGGGCCCGGGCGTCCCGTCGTCGTAATCAGCCTATGCAGCCCACCTGGTGCAAGGGGGACTGCTGGAGGAGGAACGGGAAGCCGAAGGTTGGACAAAACAGTGGCCGGTCCGAAAGGTCCGGCCACTGCTTTTTAGACTTCCCGTCAATTCTGGCGGGGCTGGTCCCATCCCCGCAGGCCGCCTGCACGCCCGGCCTGCGGCCGGTGACCGTGCGCGGCCCGGTGTTCGGGAGGGGCAAACGGAACCACGCCGGTGTCGTGGCTGAGCGGTGCGGCGCGGACAAACTTTGTCAGCTCCTCGCGGAGTGCCTTCCATGCGATGTCCGGATCGTCAGGATAGGCCTTGACCTCTGCCTCCCGCGCCGCTTCAACGGCGGCAACACCGGCATCGGTGAGTTCCACTTTCAGCTGCCTTCGGTCTGTGGCATGGCGCATCCTGGTGATGAGTCCTGTGGATTCAAGCCGGGTCAGGACACGGCCCAACGTCTGGCTTTGGACCCTGATCGCGTCGGCAAGCTGTTCCTGGTTCAGTGGGCCCCCCATCAGGCCTTCCAATGCAATAACAGCGGCACGGGTGAGGCCAAGGGGGGCCAGTGCATCGTCCTGCCGCCGCTGGATCAGCCGTGCCGCCAGAGTGATCAGGCGGTAGCTGCTCCGGGCGTCCGGATCGAGATTGCTGGTCATCGGCCGCAGCCTTCCTGTAGGTGGCGAAAGTGCTGGTCACCATGCGTCGCTACACCCCTACAATAAGCATGCTTAGCAACACATTCGCAAGTAGGCTTACTAACCGCCCACCTTCACGCCCTTGCATAGGCGCAGCCATTGGAAGCCGAACACCACTACCCCTTGCAATCGAAATGGGAAGTGTGCTTAGTATCTAATTAGTAACCTTGCTTACTAAGTTGCCAGCACTGCTGGTTCTTGTTCGCCAGCTAACCCTTTCTGAAAGAGAGCGATGATGACAGAGAACCAATGGCCCCAGACTCCACATACCCCCGCCGCCCCCGGTGTTGCCGATCCGTACGGCGCAACGGAAACAGCGCCCCAGCATGACTCTTACACGGGGGTTTCAACCGATTCCTCCAAGTCGCAGGCAGCCAAGGAAGAGGCTTCCAACGTTGCTGGTGAAGCCGCATCAGCCGCCCAGAATGTAGCGGAGACCGCCAAGGGCGAGGCCGCGAATGTGGCCCACGAGGCCAAGCTCAATGCCCAGGACCTGCTCCACCAGGCCAAGTCGGGCCTGACCACCCAGGCCGGCACGCAGCAGCAGAAGGCCGCCGAGGGCATCCGCAACATTTCCAGCCAGCTGCACAGCATGGCCAGCGCCCCGGACCAGCAGGGCATGGCCAGCGACCTTGTCCGGCAGGCAGCCGAGCGGACGTCTTCCATCGCGTCCTGGCTGGAGAACCGGGAACCCGGTGACCTCCTGACCGAGGTCCAGCGGTACGCCCGCAACAATCCCGGCACGTTCCTGCTCCTCGCCGCCGGCGCCGGTGTCCTTGCCGGACGCCTCACCCGCGGCCTCACCGCAGGCGCCCCCGACTCGCAGGGGCAGGTCCAGGCTTCGGGCCAGCACCGCGCGGCGCAGACACCCCCGGCAGTGCAGTCACCGGTAGCGCCGCTGCGGCAGGAGACCGTGTACGCCGCGGGTAACGATGACCTCTTCAATGAGCCCACCGTCACAGGCGCAACCCCGGTATCCACCAGCACGCTTCCCTCGGGTACCGCGGAGGAAACCCCGCTCCGGTTCGACGACGACCCCTACCGGGCCGAAAACGGCGTGTACACCGGTGACGAGGCGTTCGGCACCGAGGGAACCTCCGGGACTGGCCGCCGCGGCACGGGTGGCCTGTAATGAGTAGCCAGATTCCGGAAATGCCGCCGAGTGCGGCGCATGTGAAAGCGGACAACGCGTCCCTGGGCGAGCTGCTGGGCGACGTAACCCGGGACCTGTCCACCCTGATGCGCCAGGAAGTGGAACTGGCCAAGGCCGAACTCAAACAATCCACCTCCCGCGCAGGGAAAGGCGCCGGCATGCTCGCCGGCGCCGGCGTCGGCGGACACTTCGTCCTGCTCTTCCTCTCCCTGGCCCTGATGTGGGCCCTGGGCGCCATCATGCCCCTGGGCTGGTCCGCACTGATCGTCGCCGTCATCTGGGCCATCATCGCCGCCGTCCTGGCCTCCATCGGCCGCAACGAACTCAAGCAGATCAAAGGCCTGCCCCAAACCGGGGAAACCCTCTCAGAAATTCCCCCAACCCTAAAACCAGGTGAGGTAAACCGATGAGCGAAAACCCTGACGTCATCCGCGCAGACATAGAAGCCACCCGGGCACGCCTGGGCACCAACGTGGACGCCGTGGCAGACAAGGTCACCCCGTCCAACATCGTCCACCGCCAAACCGACAAGGTCAAAGACGCCGTCACCGGCGTCAAGGAGAAAATCATGGGCGCCGCAGACAACGCCACCACCAATGTCCACGACACCACCGCCACCGGCGCCGGGCACACCACCAACGCCATGCACACCGCCGGCGACAGCCTCCACCAGGCAGGCGACACCGTCTCAGCAAAACTCAGCGACGCCGGCCACGCCGTCTCCGCCGCCCCGGACCAGGTCAAAGCCAAAACCGCCGGCAACCCCCTCGCCGCCGGCCTGATCGCCTTCGGCGCCGGACTCCTGGTCTCCTCGCTGATCCCGGCAAGCCAGAAGGAACGCGAAGCCGCGGACCAGCTCAAAACCGCAGCCCAGCCCCTGGCAACCCAGGTCACCGACGCCGCCAAAACCATGGCCCAGGACCTCAAGGAACCAGCCCAGGAAGCCATGGAAAACGTCAAGGCCACCGCCACCGACGCCGCCCAAAACGTCAAACTCGAAGGCCAACAAGCCGCCACCGACGTCAAAGACCGCGCCACCGACGCCAAAGACCACGTCCAAAACACGTAACCCGCGTGGGTATCCACGTACCAAAGCAAAGCCGGCTCCGCATCCCGCGGGCCGGCTTTGCCGTTGCCGGGCCTGGACTCCTGCCTAGCGCTTGCCCTTCTTTCGGGACCCTTTCCCCCGGCCCTTGTCCGGGTTGGGGGCGTATCTCTGGGCTACCTTGGGCGCCTTTTTGGCGCCGGTGCCGCGGCGGTCCGGCTTCGGATCCTTCTTGACCTTGACCGGCTGGGCCGAGGGCTGGCGTGAGCTTTGGGCAGTGCGTCCGCGCACGATGCCGATGAACTCCTCCAGCACCTCATCCGTGGCCTCCGTCGGCCAGGCCAGCGCGATCTCAGTTCCGTCCGCGCCGGTGAGCCTGCGCGCCACCGTGTCCTTGACGTTGAAGTGGCGGGCCACCGACATGGGGAGGACCACCAGGCCGGCGCCGGCGGCAACCACCTGGAGCGCGGCCTCCGGTCCGCCCAGGGCAGCAACATCGAGGAATGACTCCTGCGCCAGGTCGGCCAGGGCCACTTCCTCGAACACTGAAATCTCGTGCCCCTTCGGCGCCACCACCACCGGCTGTTCCTCGTAGAGCGGTATGACGCTGAGCCCTTCCCGCTCGATGGGAAGGCGGACAAAACCCATGTCCGCCGCGCCGTCCCGCAGCTTCCCAAGCTGCGCGCCGTCGTCGACCATGAATGCCTCAAGGGGAATATGCGGCATCCGCTCTTCCCAGCGGCGGATCCATTTGCCCGGCGTCACGCCGGCCACGTATGCGATGCGCAGCACCCGGGGTGCCGCCTGGTCGGCCGGCCCGTCAGGGGCGGATTGGGCATCAGGCGAGGGGGTATTGTCGGAGGGCACGTCTTCACAGTACCCGCCGCCCGGATACCCTTGAAGCATGACCTCTGCAAACTCCCAGTCCATGAAGCCGGCCACCGTTGCCAAGAAACTTGGCATCTATCTCCCGGCCACGCCGCAGGAGTTCCAGGATTCAACCATCACCCGCGAGGAGTTCGCCGAACTGCAGGCCAACCCGCCGGAATGGCTCGCCGAGCTCCGCCGCAACGGCCCGCACCCCCGCCCCGTGGTGGCACAGAAGCTGAACGTGTCCATCAGCGGCCTAACCCGCGGCGGCGTGGAGGAAGCACTGACGACGGCGGAAATCACCGCGCTGCTGCAGGCTCCGCCGCAGTGGCTGGTCACCGAACGTGCCACCCACGCGGCTGTCCGCGCCGAGGCCCAGCGGGTCAAGGAAGAGGCCGCGAAGAAGCAGGCGAAGAAGGACCGCACCCAGGCCCGTTAGCCCTCAGTCCTGGTGGATCTGGATGTAGTTTCCGCAGCCGTCGTCGAACACTGCACTGGTCCCGAACGGATCCGTGGTGGGCGGGGTCTTGAAGCTGACTCCGGCGGCCACCAGCCTGTCGTATTCCGCCTGCACATCGGGAACCCCGAAGACTATCGCGGGTAGGCCCGCCTCGCGCACGGCTTTCATGTAGTTCGCGCCGATTGGGTTGTCGCTGGGCTCGAGGAGGAGTCCTACTGAACTGTCGTCCGCTCCCGGGTCTTTGATGATGTAGAGGTTGTACTCCGGCATGGCCATGAGCGTGTCAAAGCCGAGCGTTCCCGTATAGAAGGCATGGGCGGCGGCGGGGTCCTGGACGTGGATGCTGCACATTTTGAGTCGCATGCCTTCACCGTACCGCTCAGCTCCTGACGGTTTGCAGTGCCTTGGACCAGGAAATGACCTGATCAAGCAGCGGCTGCAGCGCCTCTTCCGCCCCTTCTGACGGTGTGAAGGTGGTGTATTCCTGGAAATCCGCGGCGAACGGCCACTCCGCGTAGCCGTAATCCAGCGTGTTCTTGAGGGCGCCCGGAACGGAATGGTTGTATTCGGCGGTGACAAAAATGAACCCGTCGAACCCCTTTACCGCCGCGGCCCACCGTTTCGTGTGGTCCTGCTGGTACTTGCCCAAAGAGGGCGGCAACGGCTCATCAAGCAAGGGCAGGGCGAAATCGGCAACGTCCAGCATCCCGAACTC
Source organism: Pseudarthrobacter sp. Pseusp20 (assembly GCF_059492155.1). Taxonomy (NCBI): domain Bacteria; kingdom Bacillati; phylum Actinomycetota; class Actinomycetes; order Micrococcales; family Micrococcaceae; genus Pseudarthrobacter; species Pseudarthrobacter sp. Pseusp20. Next base: position 255,327 of record NZ_CP168521.1, on the reverse strand, counting down.
GGCGCCGCCGTGCTCCTGTGCGTGCTTGAGGACCCACTCGGCTACCTGCCTACTGCGCCGCCCCGGCCGCGTACTGCCGACAACCACGGCGATCCTGACCATTGCCTTCCTCCTTGGCCTGCGGATGGCACCTTTGTAACTCAGGTGAAGGCATCCCCATGTCCTTTTATTCCGGCCGCTCCGGTTATTCCGGCTGCTCCGGGAGGTTGTGGCACGCCTTCTCCGCCATTGACGCTGCGCCCGGGAGACGGTGCAATGGAAGGACCAGCCCGGCCTCTTCCGGCCGGGGGCTGGGCGCTGGAGGTGCAGGATGTCAGTTGTGGCGGAGTCTCTGATGCAGGGGCTGCTTCAAGGTGCGTGGGCGGTCCTGCTGTGCGGTCCCGTGCTGGTGGCCAGCGTGGCCGCCACGGTCTTTGTTGTCCGACGCCGGGCTTTGGCTTCCGGAGGCAGCGCACCAGCCGGCAACGCACTGGCCGGCCGCGCAGCGGAGGCTCCGGACCAGCTGTTTTGGGACCTGTTCCTGGGTGCCTGTGTCGCCCTTCCCGCGTTGATTATCCCCGCCCTGGTCTCGCCGTGGGCTGGACTGCTGTTGACAGGGGCAGCTGCCGCTGCCGGCATCGCCGCCTACCGTGGCAGCCCCCGGTTCCTGGCCTGGCGCACCGTCCGCCGGGAAGGGCGGCGGCAGCGTTCGGCCCACCAGGCCGCCAGCGCGCATCACGACGAGCTCATGGTCCGGTGGCGGCGCTACGAACTTGATCCGGCGTACAGCATCGACTACCCGGCACTGACTGACGTGCGGCTGCCCGAAACGTCGGCACTGATCAAGGCGATGCGGACGGCGGACCAGTTGCGGACGGCCGCGCACAAGGGTTACCCGGACGCCGTCGGAAGGCTGGCTGCGTCATTGGCAGCGGCGGAACGGGCGGCGGGAATCCCGGCCGCGCTGCCTGCGGAGCAGGCCACCTGAGGTTAACTGCTGTGTCGCCGGCGGTGGATCAGCGGAGAGCCCGGCGGTAGCATCCCAGGATGAAGCCTGAGGAACTGCCTGTCCACGATCAGTATGGCCGCCTGCTGGAGGACCGCGGAGTCTGGCGGCAGGCCACCACACTGGAAGCGGCCGGCGAACTGACTGCCCGGTGGCTGGAGGGCGGGAGTTCTTACCAGCCTGGACACTTTGCGCCGGGCTCCGACGACGAGACCAAACCCATCGCCACAGACTTGGCAGAGCTGAACCGTCACGGGTTGTTCACCAAGGAATCCCAGCCCGGCATCCGTAACGGGGCCGCGGCCCAACGGGAGTACGTCACCGGATTCTGCAGCGCCGCCACCGCCGGTGAACTGCTGGCGCTGTCCACCCGCACCGAACTGGTGACCGTGGCACATGCACCGGGCGAGGCAAGCAGTGCAGCCATCCCGGTAACCCTTGCCGGATCGGAAGTCACCACCGTGCTCGGCTCCAGCGAGAACCCCGTTGAGGAGGAACAGATCCGGGACTGGGCAGAGGAAACCAATGATGCCCTGGCCCTGCTCCTGGCCGACTCCTGGTACGTGGAAATCCTGGATCCGGTCTGGGGAAGGAACGGCGTACTGTTTCCGGCGGTCTTGCAGGCACTGAAAGGGGCGGAGCAGCCCTAGCCGCTCCGCCCCGTTCGCTTACCCGGCGCTCCCGGGAACTACAGCTCCACGGTGCCGCTTTCACCGACACTCATCCGGCTGTTGGTGACCTTTGCCTTCACCCACTGCAGCACCGTGGCGGCCGTGCCGCCGGGGCTGGTCCAGTACTCGGCAGAATCCGAATCGACGCGCAGCAGGCACACCTCGGGGGTATCCGGGCCATCAGGGAACCAGGCTTCAACCGCCTGGTTCCACAGTTCACGGATTTTTGCTCGGTCTGTGACCACTTCGGCGGTCCCGGCCACGGAAACCCATTCGGTCTTCCTGCCAAAGGCGACGTTCACGCGCGGATCAGCCCGGACATGCGCAACCTGGGAAGTGCCAAGGCCGGTGAAGAACCACATGTCGCCGTCGTCCTTTACCTCCTGGACGGCCAGCGGCCGGCTGACGAGGGCGCCTTCTTCGTTGATGGTGGTGACCATCCCGATCCTGGAATCGTTGATGATCTCAGTAACCTTGCTGATGCTCTGGGCGTCAGTCATGCCTCACCTCGTTCGTCGAAAGTCGGGGACGCTCCCCGCCGCCAGCCTATTAGTAAGCATGCTTATTTACCAGCCGGCGGCCACCGGCACCTTTGCCACCTCGGCGATGCGTGCAGCGGTAATCCGGCCCATGCGGACCGCGCCGTCCACGTGCTGGTAGCCCTCGGCAGCAAGGTCGGACGATGACCAGTAGATGGGGCCCACGGGTGCATGCTGGTCCTTGCCGTAACGGTGCAGTCCGCCCAGGTCGTAGCTGGCGGCGTAGGCGCCGCGGGTCCACTCCTCCGAGCCCCAGTCGGACTCGTAGTAGACCTCCGGCGCCAGGGCCTCGTCGCCAAGGTAGCCGGCGATCGATTCCAGGATGGCCTTCCGGCGTTCTTCGGCGCTGAGTTCGAAGACGGCGTCCGCCTTCTCATCCGACACGAAGCCCACCAGGGTGCCGCGCGGATCGCCGTGGTTGGTGTTGTCGTAGACCTCCTGGACCAGGGCGTCCGCCCCGAAGCAGGTGCCGGAGAGTCCCTTGTCCCGCCAGAAGGGCGTGCTGTAGACGGCGTGCACCTTGATCACCAGGCCCAGGGACTGGTGCTGGTGCATCTGGTGCTGGCGGCGCGGCAGCGGCGGGTTGAAGGAGACGCGGGAGTAGAGGTTCGGCGGTACGGCCATGATCACAAACCGGGCGTTGACCGTGGCCCGGTCGGATTCAACGGTGACCCGGTGGCCGCCGTCGGAATCCGGCTCCCAGTTGACGGTGCGCACCGGGGAGTTAAGGATTACGTCGTCACCCAGCTGCTGCGCCTGCAGCAGCGAGACCTGCTGCATTCCGCCCACCACGCGGCGGTCCAGGATGAAATCCTCGTCCGTCAGGTGGGTGAACGAACCTGCGGAGGCTGCCATCAGGACGGCCTGCAGGGCAGAGAAGGCGTGGGCCGGCTTGGTCAGCATGCCGCCGGCGATAAAGAGGCCAATGTTCTTGCATGCTTCCTCGTTGCCCGAGTTCTGCCGGAGCCAGTGATGGAAGGAAATGGTGTCCAGTTCACGCGCCTTGGGATGCGCCCAGGGCTCTGTGGGGCCGATTTCCGCCGCAAGGCCGTCCAGCAGAGCCACCAGGCGGTCCATTTCGACGGCGGTGTCCGGATCCACCGGGAACGTGTCACCCGTATAGCGCACGGGTGCGCCGTCCGCGCCGATGTAGATGGACTCCCCTTCGCGGTAGCGCGGGTACGTTTCCAGGTTCAGCTCCTGGAGCAGGTCCAGGAGTACGGTCTGGTCCGGGGAAACCCACTGGCCGCCGATTTCGAGCATGGCACCGTCCACCGTGTCGGTCCAGGTGCGGCCGCCCACGCGGTCACGGGCCTCGAGCACGGCGACCGTGAGGCCGGCCTTTTTCAGTTCGCGGGCGGCGGTGAGTCCGGACGGCCCGGCTCCGACGACCACGACGTCGCGGTTCAGGTTCAGCATGATGTCCTCTCTGGGCCCCTTAGTGACGGGGACCACTAAATGAATGCCATTCATTTATGAGAACTATAGCGGGTGCCTGCCGGGAGGGGAAGTGCCGGGTGGAATAATGCAGGGGACATCGACGAAAGGGCAGCAATGCCGGCAGTATCAGCCGCACAGGGACGCTCCACCAGCAACGGCGGAGCACAAAGGAGGCGGGCAGGCAGGCCGTCTGCGGCCGTGCTGGCCAAGTCCGGAATTACCGAAGCCGCACTGGAACTGATCAGCCGCAAGGGATATGACGGGCTGACCATGGCCGCCCTGGCAAAGGTGCTGGACGTCGCTCCCTCCGCCCTCTACAACCATGTGGCATCAAAGCAGGACGTCCTGCTGCTGGTGGAGGACCACCTGATGTCCCTGGTGGACGTTACGGGTTTCGGCGGCGGGAGCTGGGAGGACGCCGTCCGGACCTGGGCGTGGAGCTACCGGGATGTCTTCGCCGAGCACACACCGCTGATTCCCGTGATCGCCGTCCTGCCCGTGACGGACGCGCCGCAGACCCTTGCCATGTACGAAACCGTGAGCAAGGGGTTCCTCGACGCCGGCTTCCCCCAGGAGCGCATCATCCCCGCCATCGTGGCGCTGGAGTCCTTCATCTTCGGCTCCGCTTACGACGTCACCGCTCCGGAGGACATTTTCGATTCCGGCTCCATGGCCGGCTCCACCCCCAACTTCTCCGCCGCGGTGCGCAGTTCGGCAGCCGGCCGGGAGCGTGGCCGACCTGCCGACACCGCCTTCAGCCTGGGGCTTGATGCGCTGATCTCCGGGCTGGGGGCTCTGCGAACACAGGACGCCACATCCGGTTCATAGCGCTGGCAGCCGTGCCGCAAAAGCCCTGAATCAGGCTTCTCCGTCCACGGCCACCACGATCTTGCCCCGGGTATGGCCCTCCATGTTCAGGCGGAAAGCCTCCGCGGACTGAGCCAACGGAAGAACCTTGGCAACCTCTACCCTGATGTTGTTCCGGTCCACCAACCCGGCGAGCTCCTGCAGGTCTGCTCCCACCGGACTGACCCACATCCAGGTGCCGCCGTGCTCCTCCACTTCGCTGTCGGCGATGGATGCATGCCTGCCCCCTTCAGCCAGTACGGCCAGCGTCGCCTCAAGATTGCCTCCAGCGAAGTCGGCAACGACCTCCACGCCGGCGGGACGCAATGCACGAACACGCTCCACGAGTCCTTCCCCATAGGCAACCGGCTCGGCCCCCAAGGAGCGGAGGAATTCATGGTTCTTTTCGGAGGCCGTTGCAATGACCTTCGCACCCAGTGCCACCGCAATCTGGATGCCCAGCGACCCCACTCCACCGGCGCCACCGTGGATAAGGACAGTCTCACCGGACGCGAGGCCCAGGCGGTTCAGGACCTGGTAAGCAGTCAGTCCGGCCAGCGGAAGCCCCGCCGATTCGTTCCATCCCAGAGACTCGGGCTTGCGGGCCAGCAGCCGTTCCGGCAATGCGATGTACTCGGCAAAACTTCCGCCATGGACATAGTCTTTCCGGCCGTAGGCAATGACCTCGTCACCGGGCTGGAACGCCCGGGCGTCGATCCCCACCGACTCGACGACCCCCGCCACGTCCCATCCCGGGATCGCGGGAAACTGCAGGTCCATTGCCGCATCCAGGTAACCGGCCATGATCTTCCAGTCCACGGGGTTCACCGAGGCTGCCTTCACTTTGACCAGGACCATCCCCGGCCCCACCTTCGGCATCGGCCTCTCGGTCAATTCAAGGACGTCCGGGCTTCCGTATTCGCTGTAGGTAATTGCCTGCATGCCTGCGACAACGGCGCAGCGGTCCGCCACTATTCCTGCTCCGGCCCGGGAGTGTCGCACCACACCTCCGGCGGATGTACTTGTAATACAAGTCTGATACTTATATCCTAAGCAGGTGGGGCGAAGGAGCCCTATCCCGCCTCCAGGAGAACTTATGAGCACCGTTGATCTGATCCGGCACGTCAAACTGTCCACCGCCCGCCTTCCCCTCGCCGTTCCCATCAGCGACGCCAAGGTCTTCACCGGGCGGCAGAAGCCCATGACCGAGGTGGTCTTCCTGTTCGCGGAGATCACCACGGAGCTGGGCCACTCCGGCATCGGCTTCAGCTACTCCAAGCGCGCGGGGGGTCCGGCGCAGTACGCCCACGCCAAGGAAGTCGCCGAAGGCCTCATCGGCGAGGACCCCAACGACATCGCGAAGATCTACACCAAGCTACTGTGGGCAGGTGCCTCGGTGGGCCGGTCCGGCGTCGCCACCCAGGCTCTCGCCGCCGTCGACATTGCTTTGTACGACCTCAAGGCCAAGCGCGCAGGCCTGCCGCTGGCGAAGTTCCTGGGCTCATACCGCGACTCCGTCCGGACGTACAACACTTCCGGCGGCTTCCTGAGTGCCACCCTGGACGAAGTTAAGGCCCGGGCCACGCAGTCCGTCGAGGAAGGCATCGGTGGCATCAAAATCAAGGTTGGCCTTCCCGACAGCAAGGAAGACCTCCGCCGCGTGGCAGGGATCCGCGAACACATCGGCTGGGACGTGCCGCTCATGGTGGACGCAAACCAGCAATGGGACCGTGCCACCGCCTTGCGGATGGGCCGCCGCCTCGAGGAATTCGACCTGGTCTGGATCGAGGAGCCCTTGGACGCCTACGACTTCGAAGGCCATGCCCATCTGGCACAGGTCCTGGACACGCCCATTGCCACCGGCGAGATGCTGGCGTCCGTGGCCGAGCACAAGGGCTTGATCACCGCCAATGGCTGCGACATCATCCAGCCCGACGCCCCGCGCGTGGGCGGCATCACCCAGTTCCTGCGCCTCGCCGCCCTCGCAGACGAACGCGGGCTGGGCCTGGCACCGCACTTCGCCATGGAAATCCACCTCCACCTCGCGGCGGCCTACCCCCGTGAACCCTGGGTGGAGCACTTCGACTGGCTGGACCCGCTGTTCAACGAACGGCTGGAAACCAAAGACGGCCGCATGATCGTTCCGGACCGCCCGGGCCTTGGCATCACGCTCAGCGATCAGGCCCGTGCCTGGACCACCGAGCGCGTAGAGTTCGGCGCGTAATCTTGAGCCATGAGCCGGAACCTCACCGCGGACCTTGCCGCTGACCTTCGCAACCGCATCGTCGACGGCGTGATCCAGCCGGGCGAGAAGCTGCCCAGCGAGAACACGCTCATCAACGACTTTGGCGTCAGCCGCACGGTCGTCCGCGCCGCCCTCACCCGGCTCCAGGCCGAAGGGCTTGTCGAAACCGAGCGGGGGCGGGGAAGCTTCGCCCTCACTCCCCCCACCGACGTGCCCCCGGCAGTGCCGGGTGGCCGCCCGGTGGCCACCACGGAGGACCGGCTGCACCTGCTGGCATTCCGGATGGGAGTGGAGGCCGAAGCCGCCGCACTGGCGGCGCGGAACCGCACGGACCGCCAGTTGCGGGCCGTCAGTGCCGCACTGGAATCCTTCACCAAAAGCGCAGGCCACCCTGCCCACGCCATGAAGTCGGATTTCGAGTTCCACCGCGCTGTGGCGGCGGCATCCGGCAACCCCTATTACTCAGATTGCCTGGCGGCGCTGGGGCAAACCATGATCGCCATGCCGCGCACCCGCCTGATGACCGGCGTCGAACACTACGCCCTGGACCATTTCGACCAGGTGGTGCTGGAGCACCGGTCCATCCGGGACGCCATCGCAGATGGTGACGAGGCTGCGGCCGCGGCAGCCATGCGCTGCCACCTGGCCAACTCACGACGCCGGTTCAAGGCATCGGCGCGCCCGTCCAGTCAGGAGGACGCAGCCAGGACCGCCGGGTCCTAAGCCTGTTCGCGGATCCAGGCCCTCGAGGGCCGGATCTGCGAACAAGCCCCTGACGTTTCCAGACCCAGCCCGGTGTTAAATAGGTAAGGGCCCCAATCGTGTGATTGGGGCCCTTACCATTTGCGTGCGCGAGGGGGGATTTGAACCCCCACGCCCTTTCGGACACTGGCACCTGAAGCCAGCGCGTCTGCCGTTCCGCCACTCGCGCGCAACTTCTTCCACTCAGCCGGTCCGGTTTCCCGTTTCCGCGCCTCGTAAAAGCAGCGAAATCAAGCATAACGGACAGATGCCGCAAATTACCAATTGGCCGTCGGCACCCTTTCCCCATGCCCTTAAAGGCGGCATAACAGAGGGGCCTCACCGGCCGGAGACGGAGGGCCGGAGCCGCCGCCGGTTTGCGCGGGTTGGGACCGGACCAGTCACAGATCTGAACTTTTGCCGGCGCCCGGCCGTTGTGGATTAAGGTCATTCGCAGGGGTGCCCAGTAGTATCGGATGTAGGAGTGGCCGCTGCCGGCGGGCATGCCGCGCAGTGCCGGACCGCCCTGCAGGTGCTGGTCAGCAACAACTACTGCCCCGGAACCGGGGGGAAAGGAGAAGAACCATGGGTCTGCTGGACAAGGTTGAACGTGGCATTGAAAAGGCCGTCCGCGGTGTCTTCTCCACCGGTTCCAAGGCCCAGGTCGAACCTGTGGAGATCGCCAGCAGGCTCCGCCGCGAGGTGGACCATAAAGCGATCACCATTGCGGCCGGACGTACGCTGGTGCCCAACGTCTTCGACGTCCAGCTCAGCGATGAGGACTTCGGACGCGCACAGGAGTGGGGCACGCCGCTGGCCGAAGAACTCTGCGACGTGGTCATCAACCACGTCCGGAGCCAGGGCTACACCCTCCAGGGGCCCGTCCGGATCTCCTTCCGCCGCGAAACGGCACTCCGCCCCGGTGATTTCGAAATTGCCTCCTCCACCGAAAAGTCCCAAGGCTCCGGCGGCGCCACGCCGCCCCGGCCGAACGTGCCGGCAGCTCCCAGCCGGCCGCCCGTGAGGCTGCAGCCTGTGCTGGACATCGAGGGCCAGCGTTATTCGCTGAACGCCCCGTCCATCGTCCTGGGCAGGTCGTCCGAGGCGGACATCCACATTGATGACACAGGCGTATCGCGGCGCCACCTGGAAATCCGAACGGCCAACGGCGCCACCAGCGCCGTGGACCTGGGATCCACCAACGGCAGCTACGTCAACGGGCAGAAGGTCTCCGGAAGCATCGAACTCACAGACGGCTCCACCATCACGATGGGACGGACAAAGATCATCTTCCGCCTGCTTCCTGCCAACCCGGGTGGCCACGCATGAGCGACCTGACCATCACCGCGCTGCGGTTCGGCTTCCTGCTGCTCCTCTGGGTACTCATCTTCAGCATCGTCTCCGCCATGCGCCGGGACCTCATGTTGGGCCGGAAGGCCGCATCCGGCGTGCCCACCGCCCGCCAGGTCCGCCGGAACCCGGAACTTGCCGAGACCCCGCAGCCCGTAAAGCAGCAGGCCCGGCAACTGGTGGTGGTCGAAGGCCCGCTCAAGGGCAGGACCCTGCCCCTGGCGGCCAGCCCCATCCTGCTGGGCCGCGCCCAGGAAGCCACCCTGGTGCTGGAAGACGACTACGCTTCCGGCCGCCACGCCCGGCTCTTCCCGCAGGGCAGCCGTTGGTTCATCGAAGACCTTGGCTCCACCAACGGAACCTACCTGGGAGACCAGCAACTGACCCGTGCCCTGCCCGTGGAGCCAGGGGTCCCCGTGAGAATCGGCAAGACGGTCATTGAATTGAGGCCGTGACCGTGGCCGAGGCTGAAAACCCCGCAACCGGCTCCAGCCCGGCGCAGCGGCCCCTCATCATGCGCTTCGCGGCGCGGTCCGACGTCGGCCGGATCCGTTCGAAGAATGACGATTCCGCCTACGCGGGCCGTCACCTCGCCGTCGTCGCCGACGGCATGGGCGGCCACGCGGGCGGTGACGTTGCCTCAGCCGCGACCGTCCTGGACATGATCCACCTGGACAGCCCCGACCACGGCGATGAGGCCGGGACGATCCTTGCCGACGAAATCCAGACCGCCAACTCACTGCTCTCCGAACTGGTGCACATCAACCCCAAGCTGGCCGGCATGGGCACCACCGTGACGGCCCTCCTGCTGGCAGACGGCAAGCTGCACTTCGCGCACATCGGCGACTCCCGGGCCTACCGGCTCCGCGACGGTGAATTCAAGCAGGTCAGCGTGGACCACACCTTCGTTCAGCGGCTCATCGACGAAGGCCGGCTCAGGCCTGAGGAAGCGGAAACGCACCCGCACAAGAATGTCCTCATGCGGGTCCTGGGCGACGTCGATGCCAGCCCCGAACTCGATCTGGACACCCTGGACGCCCGTCCCGGCGACCGGTGGCTGCTGTGCTCCGACGGGCTGAACTACGTCGCCGCGCACGCCGTGGAGCGGACGGTCCGGGAAACCCACAACCTGCACGAATGCGCTGACACCCTCGTTGAACTGACTCTTGAGGCCGGTTCGCCGGATAACGTCACCGTGGTCATGGTGGACATCGTGGAGGAAACGCCCGACGACGTCAGCACGGCCGCCGTCGAAATCGTTCCGCCGGTGCAGGGCGGCAAGTCCGCTGCCGCGGCAGCTGGCGGGCAAGGCGCCACCGCCGCGTCCCCTGTTCCGGCCGGCGGGACGGAACCGGCCAAGTCCGGTTCAGCCACTGACGATGCCGGGCAGGAACGGGCGCCCGAAAAGAAGACGGCCGTCGGCGGCACCAGGGATCCGGAGGCCGGCTCCTCCGAGGCCGGCAGTACAGACCCCCACCTGGGCGAACATCTTTCCGCTGAAGTCCTCCGCGAAGAACTTGCCTCCCGCCCGCATGAACTGGTGGGTGCTGCCGCTGCCGCCGCCGAATCGGGCTCCATCCCCACCGTGGCCGGACGTACCGTGGCACGGCGGGCAGCCACGCTCCTCACCCATAAGGCAGAACCGGCCGTCGATCCCGAGGACACTTTGCCGACGCTGCGTCCGCGCCGCTGGGTGGCCTGGTCCGTTGCAGCCGCCGTGCTGGTTGTCGTTGCCGTCGGCCTGTGGCTGGGGTACGCCTGGACCCAGACCCGCTACTACGTCGGCGAGTTCGATTCCCGGGTGGCCATCTACAACGGGGTCTCCCAACGGTTGGGACCCATCCAGCTGTCCTCCCTTGAGGCTGTGACGGACATCCGCATGGACTCGCTCCCGCCGTTCTCGCAGCAACGGGTCCGCCAGACCGTGCCCGCCAATGACCTCTATGACGCGCAGCGGATCGTCAAGAACCTGGAGCTCACGGGAACAACCTCCCCCGAGGAGGAGTGCCCCAGGCCATCTACCTCCGCCGCTGCGCCTGCCCCGTCGGCAAGCACAGGCACGTCGGCAAGTGCAGCGCCGCCCGCCAGCGCAGCCGCCCCGCCGCCCGCACCAGATGCCGCCGCGCCCGCACCCTCCGCGGCTTCTCCGTCCCCCACTCCGACTATCACCTGCGAGGCGGCCAAATGAGCCAGGTAAGCACTTTGCCAAAGCCCCGCCGCAACGTTGAACTTGCCCTCCTGCTCCTGGCCCTCGCCGTTGGCATCGGCGCCAACATGATGGTGGGCGTGGACCAGGAGAAGGCCTTCGATTCCGACTTCTGGTTCCAGTCCAGCCTGCTGGCGGCGGCAGCCCTGGCCTTCCACGGTGTCCTGCGCTTCCGCGCAAAGTATGCCGATCCGGTAATACTTCCGATTGTCGTCGCCCTTAACGGCTTGGGTCTTGCGATGATCCACCGCCTGGATGCTCCGGGCGAGGACACGGGAAACAACCAGCTCCGGTGGACCCTCATCGCCATGGCGGTGGCCATCGCCGTCGTGTTCTTCCTGAAGGACCACCGCATCCTGCGCCGGTTCACCTTCATTTCCCTGGCTGCGTCCGCCCTGCTGCTGATCCTGCCCCTGGTCCCGGGAATCAGCGCCGGCGAAATCCTCGGCGCACGGGTGTGGATCAGGTTTGGCCCCATGACGTTCCAGCCGGGCGAAGTAGCCAAGATTACGCTCGCCATATTCTTCGCCGGGTATCTTTCCTCCAACCGTGACCTCATCCTGCTGGCAGGCCGCAAGATCGGCCCCCTGCAGTTTCCCCGGTTCAAGGACATGGGCCCCATGATCACCGCGTGGCTGGTCAGCATCGGTGTCCTGATCTTCCAGCGGGACCTTGGTTCCTCCCTGCTCTTCTTCGGGCTTTTCATCGTCATGATCTACGTGGCAACCAGCCGCATCAGCTGGGTCGTGATTGGCCTGGCCCTGATCCTCGGCGGCGGTTTCGTGGCCGCCCAGGTGTTCTCCCACGTCCAGCAGCGCGTCTACGGCTGGCTCAACGCCTTCTCCCCCGATGTCTACGAGAACGGCAGCCGGCAGGTCATCGAGGGCCTGTTCGGCATGGCCAACGGCGGCCTGGTGGGCACCGGCCTTGGCCAGGGCCGCCCGGACCTGGTCCCGTTCGCCAACAGCGACATGATCATCGCCTCCCTGGGCGAGGAACTGGGCCTCATCGGCCTGTTCGCCGTCGTCCTGCTGTACCTGCTGCTGATCACCCGCGGATTCCGCGCCGCCCTGGGCACACGGGACGCGTTCGGAAAGCTGCTCGCCTGCGGCCTTTCCTTCGCGGTGGCGCTTCAGTGCTTCGTGGTCATCGGCGGGGTCACCCGGCTCATTCCACTGACCGGGCTTACCACGCCGTTCCTGGCGGCCGGCGGTTCGTCCCTTCTGGCCAACTGGATCATTGTGGGACTGCTCCTGATGATCTCGCATGCGGCCCGCGGGCCGGTGGACACTACACCGTTGCCGCCGGCCGGGACGGCAGCGGCAACAGGCATTGACACTCCAACCGAGGCGGTGAAGCAGGCATGAACCAGGCAATCCGGCATTCATGGGTAGCCGCAGTGGCCATGTTTGCACTGCTGTTCGGGGCCATCAGCTACGTGCAGGTGGTAGGCGCCGACGACCTCAAGACCAACCCCCTGAACCAGCGTGCCATCCTGCAGAACTACTGCAACGACCGCGGCGCCATCATCGTTGGGGGCACCCCCGTTGCCGAGTCGGTGGAAACCGGTTCGGAGACCTGCAAGTTCCAGCGCACCTACCCGCAGCCGGAACTGTATGCGGGAATCACCGGCTACTTCTCGAAGAACTATGGCGCCACCGGCCTGGAACAGGCCATGGGCGCCGAACTGGCAGGGAACTCGGACCAGCTCTTCCTTGACCGGGTGGGCCAGCTCTTCCTGGGCAACCAGCCCAAGGGCGCGTCCGTGGAACTCACCATCGACCCCCAGATCCAGAAGCTTGCCTACAGCCTGATCCCGGACGGACAGCGCGGCTCGATTGTGGTGACCAACCCCAAGACCGGCGCCATCCTGGCCATGGTGTCCAAGCCGTCCTACAACCCCAACGTTGTGGCCACCCAGGACGCTGCCGCGGAGCGCGCCGGCATGAACGAGCTGGTCAAGGTTCCGGGCATCAACCTGAACCAGAACGTCAGCGGCCCCACCGGCGAGCTGCTCGCACCGGGATCGGTCTTCAAGCTCGTGGACACCGCGGCGGCGCTTGCCTCCGGCAAGTACAACAAGGACAGTGTCCTCCCCAACCCGGCGGAGATGCCCTTTGACGGCATCCAGTACAAACTGCCCAACTACGCGGGCGGCAACTGCTACACCAGGGACACCGCCAGCTTCGCCTTCGCGCTGCAGCAGTCCTGCAATACCCCCTTCGCCAGCATTGCCCTGGATCTTGGCCGCGACGCCATCGCCGACCAGGCCAAGAAGTTCGGCTTCGGCGAGGACGTCGGCGGCCAGCTGAAGCTGGGCCACGCGCTGGGCAATGGTTTCCCCGGAAACCTGGACGCACCCGGCCTTGCCCAGTCGGCAATCGGACAGAAGGATGTCCGCGCCACGCCGCTGCAGATCAACATGATGACCTCCGCCATCGCCAACGGCGGCAAGCAGATGCAGCCTAACCTCATCAAGACCCTGCGCTCTCCGGACCTTCGTGTCATCGACGAACCGCAGCCGCAGCAACTGCGCACCTCCACCACCCCGCAGATCGCCAGCCAGATCACCGAGTGGATGGCAAGCGCAGTCAGCGAGGGCATTGCCAAGGGCGCAGCGGTCCCCGGCGTCCAGGTGGCGGGCAAGACAGGAACCGCAGAGCTCGGGAACGGAACCAATAACTCCTGGTTCACCGGCTTCGCGCCCGCAAACAATCCGCAGGTGAGTGTCACGATCGTCATGGAGGGCGTGAACATCACCACCGGCGCACAGCTGACCAGTCCTAACGCGAAGAAGATTTTTGAGGCGGTGTTGAATAAGTGAGGCCTACAACCGGAATCACCCTCGGCGGCAGATTCCAGCTGACCACGCGGATTGCGATCGGCGGCATGGGGGAAGTCTGGAAAGCCAAAGACCTCGTCCTGGGCCGCATCGTCGCCATCAAGGTGCTGAAGGAGGAGTACACGGGGGACCCCGGATTCCTCCAGCGCTTCCGTGCGGAGGCCCGCCACACTGCCCTGCTGAACCATGTGGGGATCGCCAACGTCTTTGACTACGGCGAAGAAGAAGGCTCGGCCTACCTGGTCATGGAACTGGTCCCGGGCCAGCCCCTGAGCAGCATCATCGAGCACGAACAAGTGCTGTCGCCGGACCGCACGCTGTCCATCATTGCGCAGACCGCCCGCGCCCTGGCCGTCGCCCACGCCCAGGGCCTGGTCCACCGCGACGTCAAGCCCGGCAACCTCCTGATCACCCCGGACGGACGGGTCAAAGTCACGGACTTCGGCATCGCCCGACTCGCCGACCAGGTGCCCCTCACGCAGACCGGCCAGGTCATGGGAACGGCGCAGTACCTGGCACCCGAGCAGGCGACCGGCCAGACCGCCACGGGATCCTCGGACATCTACTCGCTCGGCGTTATCGGCTACGAGTGCCTCAGCGGGCACCGTCCTTTCTCCGGCGAATCGCAGATCGCCATTGCCCTGGCCCAGGTGAACGACGCTCCGCCGCCTCTTTCGGAGACCTTGCCGGCCCCGGTCCGGGCCCTCCTGATGTCAATGCTGGCCAAGGACCCCAAGGACCGTCCCGCCAACGCCATCAAGCTGGCCGAGGCTGCGGAGGCCATCCGCAACGGCGACATCAGCGCAGCACGCGCCGCCGTTCCCGGCATGCTTCTTTTCGACGCCGACACAGGGCCCATCACGGCCCCCGTTGACACTGCCACTGCCCCCACCGGAGTCATTGGCGCCCAGCATGACTCCACTCCGGCTGCCACATCAGCCCTTCCAGTGCTGGGTGCCGGCGCGGCGGGCGCCGCGGCCGGGCTGGCTGCGGGCGCCGCGGGCGCTTCCGCCGACGGGGATGTTCCCAAGGGGCCACTGGCCCGGGCCGATGCGCTGGCTGCCGAGCGGAACTGGGACCAGGAGGAGGAAACGTACGACGACGGTCCCTCCGATGAGCCCCGGCGCAAGGGACGCAGTCCATGGACCTGGCCCCTGGTCGCCCTGATCCTGCTGCTCCTGTTTGCGCTGGTGGGTTTCCTGCTGAACCAAATGGGACTCTTCTCGCCCTCCGGCAACCCGACATCCGGCATCACCACCAGCAGCGCGCCGCCGTCGTCGGCAACGCCCACGCGGACCACTGCGTCAGCCACGCCGACGCAGACGCGCAGCACACCGACGCCGACGCCTACTTCCGAGCCCACCCAGGACACTGTCAACGTGATCCCGGCCGCCTACCTCGGCAAGGACTACCGCCAGGTCCAGACTGCCCTTGCCAACCTGGGACTCCAGGTGACGGTCCTGCCGCAGGAGAGCCGGACGGCCGCCCCCGGCACCGTCCTGGAGCTCAATCCGACCGGCGTGGTGCCCAAGGGTTCGCTGATTACCGTCATCTACGCGACCGCTCCATCACCCGCGCCCACGACGGCGGCACCCACGCCTGCTCCCACCACGTCCTCACCCGTGGCGGGCCCCACGCCCCTCTCGCCCCTGCCAACCTGTGCGGCCGGCCAGACGCCCGGAACGCCTGCGACCTGCACGCCGTAAACGTCGGGACCACCAGTGAATGAGTCACCACGCACACCGTTGCACCGGGAGGACAGCCTGCCGGTGGACAACCGGCGTGTCCTGAGCGGCCGCTACGAACTGGGCAGCCTCATTGGCCGGGGCGGCATGGCGGATGTCTACCGGGGAACCGACACCCGCCTGGGCAGGACTGTTGCCATCAAACTGCTCAGGCCGGATATGGCCCGCGACCCGCAGTTCCAGGCACGGTTCAAGCGTGAGGCACAGGCGGTGGCGGCCCTGAACCACCCCTCGATCGTGGCCATCTTCGATACCGGTGAACACCTGGTCCACGACGGCACCGGCGAGGACGTCCGCGTGCCCTATATCGTGATGGAGTACGTCGAGGGGAAGACCCTGCGCGATCTGATCCGCGCCCATGAGGTCAGCATCGACCAGGCCATCGAGTACTGCCTGGGGGTCCTGGGCGCCCTGGAATACAGCCACAAGGCCGGAATCGTGCATCGGGACATCAAGCCCGCCAATGTGATGTATTGCCCGGGCAGCAATTCCGTCAAGGTGATGGACTTCGGCATTGCCCGCGCGATTGCCGATTCCTCCGCCACTATGACCCAGACCCAGGCAGTGGTGGGAACAGCGCAGTACCTGTCACCGGAACAGGCCCGGGGCGAAACCGTCGACGCCCGCAGTGACCTTTATTCCGCCGCATGCCTGCTCTACGAAATGCTGACCTCGCGCCCTCCGTTCGTCGGGGACAGCCCGGTGTCCGTGGCTTACCAGCACGTGCGGGAAATTCCGGAGCCCGCCAGCAGCCTGAATCCGGATGTGTCACCGGCCCTGGACACCGTACTGGCCAAGGCCCTGCAAAAGAACCGGGCCGACAGGTTCCAGGATGCCGCAGCCTTCCGGCGCGCCCTGAGGGCGGCAAAGGCCGGGGTCCCTGTCCCTGCCGTGCCTGTGTCCGAGGCGCCCACCGATCCCAACGACCACGTTCCCGAAGCGTCCCCGCCAACGGAGGCGTTCGCCGCATCGGGGACCAACTTCCTTGATGACGCGCCCACCGGCCGCCTGGCAGCCCCCTCCCTCCATGACGACGGAGCAGCAGGTCCGCTGGAACTTGCGGATGAGCAGGAGATGGACGGGTACAGGCCGGGCGGATACAGGGCAGACGATTACGGGTCGGCTGCGCCGCTCCCGCTTGGCTTCCCTCCGGAACGTGAGCGGACCACCCGGCAAAAGTCCCGCCGTCGTGCGTGGATCGCCACCCTGGTGATCTTCACCCTGCTGGTACTGGCAGGCGGTGGCCTGTGGCTCTACCAAACGGTCAACCGCCCAGCCCCCGCTGCACCCAAAGTGTCAATCCCCTCGGTGTCGTCGATGACGGAGACCGCGGCGCTTCAGGCACTGTACAACGCCGGCCTGCGCCCCAGGATCGCGCGGGCGGTGAATGACACAGTGCCCAAGGGAACCGCCATTGGGACTGATCCCGCGGCGGGCGGGTCACTGGAGCCGGGGGCGGAGGTCATCCTCAACATCTCCGAGGGCCCCAGTTCGGTTAAGGTCCCGGACAGCATCCCCGGCAAGACCGAGGCAGCCGCCCGGGATATCCTGCGGCAGGTGGGACTGGTGGGCGCGCCGTCAACCAGCACGGCCAACAGCGCCACCGTTCCGGCAGGAATAGTGATCACCTCCAATCCGGCGCCCGGGCAAAGCGTTGGCGTCGGCACCAGCGTGGAACTCATCGTTTCCACGGGCAAGGTGGTTGTCCCCGAACTGCGCGGCCTGGCCCGTGATGAGGCCGAGGCGGCCCTGAAGGGGCTTGGCCTGGTGCCGTCGGTGATGGAGGCGGAGAATTCCCAGGTAGAGCCGGGCAAGGTGACGGACCAGAGCGACCCCGCCAACGCCGCCGTCGACCAGGGAAAGACCATCGGCATCGTTGTGGCCAAGGCTCCGCCCCCACCGGCTCCGACCGAAACGGCGACGCCGACGCCCACTCCCACTCCCACGCCGAAGCCCACCAGGAAGGGCTGACGTCCTCCCTGGACCTGTTTTCGGTTGGTGGAGGGCGCCGGCCTAGTGCTGGATGAGGGGGCTCAGTTTCGCCGCCCGCGCGGCTGCGCCTTTCATGCCCAGGGACTCCAGCCAGTTGCCGAGCATCTGGTAGCCGCCTTCGGTAAGGACCGATTCGGGATGGAACTGCACACCGCAGAGCGGCGCGGTCCGGTGCTGCAGCCCCATGACCACGCCGGATGCGGTCTGCGCGGTGACTTCCAGGACGTCAGGAATGGACTCCCGGACCGCGGCCAGGGAATGGTAGCGGGTGGCCGTGATGGGGGAGGGGAGCCCGGCGAAAACGCTGGTGCCGATGTGCTCCACCTGGGACGTCTTGCCGTGCATGAGTTCCGGGGCGTGCGTCACCTTGCCGCCGAAGGCCTCGGCCAGTGCCTGGTGGCCCAGGCATACGCCGAACATGGGGACGCTGTTTTCGCCACACCACTTGATCAGCTCGATGCAGATGCCCGCTTCAGCAGGATTACCCGGACCCGGGGAGATGAGGACGCCGTCGCGGGTGCTGGCAAGCTCAATCGCCTCCGCCAGCGTCACGTCGTCATTCCGGACAACTGTGGTCTCGGCGCCCAGCTCCTGGAGGTAGCCCACCAGGGTGTAGACAAAGCTGTCGTAGTTATCCACTACAAGGATCTTGGTTGTGGTCATGGCTGGTCTGTGGAACCAATCGTCGAGTCGGTGAATTGGGTGAAATGGGACATCCAGGGAAACAGGAACTGGACCATCAATACCAGGGCAATGAAGATCAGAACCAGCGAGATGAAGATCCGGAGCCAGAGCGGTCCGGGCAGGTGGCGGAAAATCCAGGCGTACACAGTCAGTTCCTTCCGGTGGCTGCCGCAACCTGCGCCGCGATTTCGGCCGGCGGGCCCGCTGCAGCCGGACGCCAGCTGTCCAGGAGGGCGTAGGCGATGATGCGTTCTTCCGCCCCGAAGCGGGGGTTGCAGCTGGTCATGGTGAGGTAGCTTTCGGTGGGCGTGGCGCCGGGCTGGGTGGGCACCGGTTCCAGGACGTCCGTGCGCGAAGGCATCACAATCTGGTTGTTCCGGAAGACGTAGACGTAATAACCGTCCTTGGTCTGGACGTAGATCTTGTCGCCGGGCACCAGGGTGTGGATGTTATCCAGCACTGCACCGTGCGTCTGGCGGTGCCCAGCCACCGCAAAGTTGCCTACCGCACCGGGCATGGCCGTGTTGCCGTAGTGCCCAAGGCCCAGGGTGTCCAGGACATCCTGGCTGGTCCCCTCGACAATGGGGCGGGTGTAGCCGGGGCCGAACCGGGGGATGTACATGATGCCGATCGTTCCCGCGTGGCCGGGGGCGGTACCCACCACGGGCTTGCCAAAATCCTCACCGGCGGCGGGTGCCGCGGCGGGCGCAGTTGGTGCGGGAGCGGGGGCGGCAGTGCCCAGGTCCTGGGCGAATTCCTTGATGACCTGGCTCTGCCTGGCATCGGACTCGACGTTGGTCCACCACAGCTGCCATGCCACAAAGAGAAGGAGGATAACGCCGGCGGTTATCAACAGCTCGCCCAGAACCTGGATGGTGCCGCGCAGCAGGGCACGACGGGGGGCGGGCGCAGTGGCGGGCCCCGCCTTCTCCTGCAATACCACGCGTTCTCCTCCGGGCGTTTACCCTGGGCACCGGCTGCCCATCAACTGCGGCTAGAATTGGCTGCTAGTAAGAATCCAGATTTGACCAAGATCGCGCAGACCGCTGGAAATTTCCTTCTTGCAGGATACCAAGCCCGGGGCGCCGGTCTTGCCCCATCCCGCCAAGGAGAGCCAGTGCCCGAGTCAAAGCCTCGCAAGAAGACCGCCAGCACCGCCCAGCCGGCTTCCCCCCAGGCTTACAAGCCCAATCCCGTCTGGTTCAAGCCGGTCATGTTTGGACTCATGATTATTGGCCTCTTCTGGATCATCACGTTCTACATCAGCGAGGGACGCTTCCCTGTGCAGGCCTGGCAGTCGTGGAACATCGTTGCCGGCTTTGGCATTGCCATCGTCGGCTTCCTGATGACTACCCGCTGGCGCTCCTGAGCGGCGTCCCGCGACTGTTCCGGGGAGGACTGCCGTGGCTCCCGAATCCGCCGGCGTAGTTATCGGCGAGGATGGCCTCGCGCGGCCGGCGTGGGCCGCGACGGACCCGCTCATGCGGAACTACTACGACCAGGAATGGGGCATGCCCGTCACCGACGAGCAGGGCCTGTATGAACGCATCTGCCTGGAGGGCTTCCAGGCCGGGCTTTCATGGGCCACCATCCTGCGCAAACGCCCCGCGTTCCGCGCCGCCTTTGCCGGCTTCGATCCGGAGGCTGTGGCCCTGTTCAGCAACGCGGACGTGGAGCGGCTGTTGCAGGATCCGGGCATCATCAGAAACAGGCTGAAGATCCTTGCCACGGTTAAGAACGCACAGGCCACCCTGGAGCTTCGGAACGACGGCGGCCTGGTGGACTTTGTCTGGGGCTTCCGGCCGGACAGCACCCCGGAGCCCCGGGTTGCCGCGGAGATTCCCACCCAGTCTGCAGAGTCCATTGCCTTGTCCAAGGCACTTAGGAAGCGCGGCTTTTCCTTCGTGGGACCCACCACCATGTTCGCCCTGATGGAGGCGGTGGGAATCGTGGACACCCACCTCCTGGCGAGCCATCGGCGGGGATCTTCCGGCGTCTGGCAGGTGTGAGGCCGGTCGGGGCAGAACCGGTCCGCGGCACACCGTTATCCCCAATTGTTGGGAAAGTTATCCACAGTGTGGAAAAGCCTCCCTGGCAGCTCCAGATGTGGCAGCCGGCCCCCGGGGCCGTGCTGATAAGGCTAAGTCTGCCGGGCAGATGCGGTTATTAACAGTGTGGAATACCTGTGGATAATCCCTACGTGCCCGGTGGATACCCGCGGGGTCCGGGGGTCCGGGGGTCCGGGGGTCCGGGAGGCTACAGGCGGTCCCGCTTGACGGGATGGTGGCTGGTAATGGAAACCCGGTTGAACGCGTTCATCGTCACCGCAACCCAGCTCACGGCCGAAAATTCCTCTGCCGTGAGGCATTCGCGGGCGGCCGCCTCCGCATGCTCCTGCGTCCGCTGGTCCGGGAGTTCAGTGATGCTCTCCACCAACGCCAGGGCCGCCCGCTCCTTGCCGGTGAACAAGGCCGTGTCACGCCACGCGGGCAATACTGCCAGCCGCTGCGGGGTTTCCCCTGCCTCGCCCGCCTTCCGCACGTGTAGGTCCAGGCAGTAGGCGCATCCGTTGATCTGGGAGATCCGGACGTTGAGGAGTTCCAGCAGGCCGCGCCCGATTCCAGCCTCCTCTGCTGCTTCCTGCACCCTGAGGCCCAGGCCGCTGATTGACTTCCAGAGAGCGGGGTGCTGTTTGTCCAGGTATAGATGCTCGGTGACGCTCACGGGGGTCCTTGTCGATAGAACGGCTTGGCAGGCAACCATCATAGGCAGGACGCGGAGGGCCCGCCGGGGATGTTATCCACTTACCAACAGCGCAATACCCACAAGTTATCCACAACTGTGGGTAAGCCCGTGGAAATCCTCCCGCCGCCGGGCGCTGCGCCTACTCCCGCGGGTTTTCCAACGCGGAAACTACACCTCTGTCAGTTATTAACACTGTGTATAAGGGTGTCGATAACGCCCCTCCGGGGTGGTGCACTGGGCCAACATGACGCTGCCGGTGCGTAGTTGTCCACAAAATCCCGTGGAATCCCCTGCTTATCCACTTACACACAGCAATATCCCCACAGGTTATCCACAGATGTGGAGAAAGTGGCGCAGCCTTCCAGCCCATCCCCGGACGCAGGCCATAAACGGGAGGACGCGCATATGAACTACAGCTGTGTAAGTTACCAACATTGTGGATAAGCCCTGTGGAAAACAACTCTGCCCCCGACACCATTGGTGGCGGGGGCAGAGTGCCGTTGCGGTTTGGGCGGGATCCTAGAGAGTTACCCGCACCCAGCTCACAGCGATGAGCAGGGCCAGCACGGCCGCCAGCCCCAAGGCCTGGATGACACCCTGGCGGCGTCCGCGCGGAGTGTAGGCGAGGACGGCCGCACACAGTCCGCCCGTAATGAGGCCGCCCAGGTGGGCCTGCCAGGCGATGTGGGGGATCAGGAAGCCAATGACGCCGTTAATGGCAATCAGGACCCACAGCTGGCGGGTGTCGCCGCCGCGCTGCCGTTGAACCAACAGCATGGCGCCGAAAAGGCCGAAGATGGCTCCGGAAGCACCTACCAGCCCCACGAGCCCTTGGCCGGGCACCAACACGGGATTGAGCAGCAGGTAGCCGACTGAACCACCAACCGCTGAAATCAGGTACAGCGCCAGGAACCGGACGCGGCCCAGAACGGGTTCGAGGGCCTGGCCGAAAATCCAGAGCGTATACATGTTAAGGAGGATGTGCAGCAGCGAATCCGGGGAATGGAGGAAGGCTGATGTCAGCATCCGCCAAGGCTCGAAAGCACCGTACTGCGGGGCAACAAAAATGTTGTTATAGGCGAACTGCTTGTATACGAAGTCGCCCGGGATGAGCATCTGCAGTGCGTAAACAACAACGCAGGCCGCGATGATGCCGAACGTCGCCAATGGCTTGCCGGTGGCAACGGCGCCGCCATAGACGGTCCGCACTTCCGGCGTCGAACGTCCTGTTTCGTTGACGCAGTCAACGCATTGGAATCCGACGGCGGCCGCCCGCTGGCAGTCAGGGCATGCCGGGCGCCCGCAGCGCTGGCAGCGCACGTAGGACGGCCGGTCCGGGTGCCGGGGACAGACCGGGACCTGGGCGGACGGCTCGGCCGACGGAATTCCGTAACTCATGCTGGGGTGTTACAGCTGCTCGATGTCGATGCTGTTGATGGTGACGTCTTCAACCGGGCGGTCGCCCATGCCGGTGCGGACACCCTCAATGGCGTCGACGACCTTCCTGGATTCCTCGTCAGCCACTTCACCGAAGATGGTGTGCTTGCCCTGGAGCCAGTCAGTGGGAATGGTGGTGATGAAGAACTGTGAACCGTTGGTGCCCTTGCCCATCTGGATTCCCGCGTTGGCCATGGCGAGCTTGTAGGGCTGGTTGAAGCTCAGCTCCGGGTGGATTTCGTCGTCGAAGCGGTAGCCGGGGCCACCGGTTCCACGGCCCAGGGGGTCGCCCGCCTGGATCATGAAGTCCTTGATGATGCGGTGGAAGATGGTTCCGTTGTAAAGCGGGGTGCCGGCCTTGTCCTCGCCGGTTTCCGGGTGGGTCCATGCCTGTTCACCCGTGGCAAGGCCAACGAAGTTCTTGACAGTCTTGGGCGCGTGGTTGCCGAAGAGGTTAACCACGATGTCGCCGAGGCTGGTGTGGATGGTTGCTTTTGCAGTTGCGATGGCAGTCATAGGCCCCATTCTCCCATGTCGGTTATTTGCGGCCACGGCTGCGGGGGCAGTTCCGCGCTGGGTGAAATCCCCCTAAAATCCGCAGAGTGAATAGCCCGGGGTGATCTGGGCACGTAGGCTAGCGACAGAACCGTCACATTAATCGGGAGGTAGTTGTGAAGAAATCGGATCGTATTACCCGTGACCTTGAGCAGTCGGTCACCAGTGCGGTGGAAAATGCCAAGGATTGGGCGGCGCCGCGGGTGGAAGCTGCAGTGGACTGGGCTGTTCCCCGTCTCCAGCACGGCCTGGATACCGCTTCTCCCAAGATCCAGGAAGGCCTGAAGACGGCCGCGCACTCCCTGGCCGACGGTGTTGCCACCGTGACTCCCCGGATCCAGGACGGTCTGGCCCAGCTGGCCCCCAAGATCAATGACGTCGTCGAAGGCGCCTCACCCAGGCTGCACGAGGCTTTGGACAAAGCCACGCCCGTTGTCCTGAATGCCCGCGACCGGGTGGTGGTGGAATACCTGCCCAAGCTTTCGGACCAGATCGGCGTGGCATCCGGTGCAGTCCACCGCACCCTGGAAAACACTCCGGCACGGGTGGATGCCGTGGCACAGAAGCTGGGCGATGTGGGAATCATCCACGCCCTCCAGGAACAGGCCCAGGCAACCGGTGCACAGCTGAAGGCAGCCGCAGCAGGTGCCGGCCGTGCCGCTGAACTCCAGCTGGCCCAGCCCGAAAAGCCCAAGAAGCGCGGCTGGCTGGTCTTCGGAGTTGTTGCTGCTGCCGTTGCCGCCGGTGTCGCCGCGTGGAAGGCATCCAAGCCTGTGGAGGACCCCTGGAAGACTCCTTCACCGGTCACGCCGACTCCTGCCCCGGTGCCCGCCACCACTGTCAGTGATGTCAAGGAAAGCACGGCAAACGCTGCCGGCGGCGCTGCCTCTGCTGCCGGATCTGCCTCAGCCGCCGCAGCGGAGAAGGCAGGTGAGGCAGCGGATACGGCCACTGAAAAGTCCGCAGACGCCGCTGACAAGGCCAAGCACGTGGCCGCCGACACCTCGGAGGCTGCCAAGAGCACAGCCGATGACGCAAAGCCGGCCACGGAGACTGACAAGGGCAGCAGCCAGGCCTAGTTTTCCCGCAACGCACCAAGGGGCTCCGTTTCACCGCGGGGCCCCTTTTGCGTACCAGAGCCATTCCTCCCGCCGATTTTGCTGACTGCCCTCCACAGACTCCCGGGCCGCCGCAGAAGCGCGGCCACCGCATAAGGCAGGCGGTGGCCCGGGTGCTAGATTTGTAGTGATGCCAGCCAATCGACCCTCTGGGGATGCCTTGAACGACGCAGCCGAACAGCTCCGCGTGTCCATCGTCATCCCGGCCTACAACGAGGAAAGCGTGATCAGGCAGTGCCTCATCGCTGCCATCTACCAGTCCGTTCCCGCCCACGAGATCATCGTGGTGGACAACCTTTCCAAAGACCGCACTGCCGACATTGTCCGCCAGATGCAGCTTGAGTACCCGGAAAGTCCCATCATCCTGCTGAGCCAGGACCGGGAGCAGGGACTGATCCCCACCCGGAACTTCGGTCTGGACAGCGCCACCGGGGACATCCTGGGTCGCATTGACGCGGACTCCATCGTGGAACCGGACTGGGTTGAGCAGGTCCAGAAGGCTTTCGCTGACTGGTCCGTCCAGGCTGCCACGGGCCCTGTGGTGTACTACGACATGCCGATGCGCCGCTTTGGGCTCAAGGCCGACGACAAAATGCGCCAGCTGATGCTCAAGCTGGCCAAGCACCAGTACCATTTCCTGTTCGGCTCCAATATGGCCCTGCGTGCCAGTGCCTGGGAGACCATCCGCTCCGAGACCTGCCGCGACGAAAAGGACGAAATGCACGAGGACATCGATTTGTCCCTGCACCTGGCCGATCATGAGCTTCCGGTGCGGTACTGGCCGCAAATGGTGTCCGGGATGTCGGCACGCCGGCTGGAGGATTCCCCGCGCGACTACCGCTACTACGTCACCCGTTTTGACCGGACCTATAAAGCCCACAATGTCAGGAAGATGGCGTTGAAGGCCCCCATGGTGGTCTTCTTCTCGGTATATTTCCCGGCCAAGCTCCTCCGGGCCATCCACACGGTCAACACAGCCCAGCCCGTGCGCCGCGGCGGGCAGTAGCTCAGTCCGTCCCCAACTCCGCGAGCCGGTCCGGCGGCGGGGCCGTTCCGCGCCGCGTTGCCATTGCGGCCCTCTGGCCCAGGACCACGACGGCGAGTCCAGCCAGGATCAGGCCGAGTCCGGCGTACGTGCCGGCCGGCAGGGTCTCGTGCAGGAACACGGCAGCCAGCAGGGCTGCGCCGGGGATCTCCAGGAGGATGATCATGGAGACGATGAGCGGGCTCATGGTGGCCAGCAGGTGGTTGAATGCGGTGTGGCCCACCAGCTGCGCACAGACGGTGATGGCTGCGATTCCCAGCCAGCCTGCGGGCTCGAACCCGGCCAGGGGTTGGCCGGCGAACAGCGCCAGTACTGCCACGAGGGCGGCGCACATCCCGTAGCAAAGCGTGGTGTAGGTTCCGGTGGTCATGCTTTGCCGCGCCTTGCCCCCGGCCAGGGTGTAGAGGCCTGCCAGTGCGCCACCGGCCACCGCCAGCAGGTCTCCCGTGAGTGCCTGCGGTGAGGTTCCGAGGTCGAAGCCGGTGATGGCAACGACCCCGCCGAAGGCGATGCCCAGACCGGCCAGGACCTGCCAGCGGTGCCGGGTGCCGCGGAAGAGCTGGAAGACCGCAATCCAGGCCGACTGCAGGCAGACCAGGGCTGTTGCGGCGGCTACGGAGGTGAGCTGCAGGGAAGTGATGAAGCAGGCAAAGTGCAGTGCGAGGGCGACCGCGGCCAGGGACGACCAGCCGAACTCGCGGCGGGAAATCCTGCCGAACTGGCGGGGCTCCCGGACCAGGGTGGGCGTGGCCATGACGGCCGCTCCGATGGCGTTCCGCCAAAAGGCAATGGCCAGGGCGCTGACGCTGGTTGCGCCAAGTGTGGCCGCTATCAGGGGGCCCGATGAGGCGACGCCGAGAACGCCGAGGGCCGCGATGATCAGATTCACGGCAACCCCCTGAAGCTCGTCCCTGACAGAGATGGAAAGCGAAAAGTCCCGGCCAGCGTTTCCGCTGACCGGGACTTCCTTATGGTGGAGGCACGGGGACTCGAACCCCGAACCCCCTGCTTGCAAAGCAGGTGCGCTACCAATTGCGCCATGCCCCCATAAGAAGCAACCCGTCAATCATACCCTAGAACCGTGGAGCCGCTGACAGGCTCCCGGTGCGGGCTCCCGGGCTAGTCCACCGTATCGGTTGACTTGCTCCAGACTGTTTTCCGGGCTTCGGATTCCTGTGCTTTCCGGTAGACCAGGATGCCTGCGATTGCCGCTGCCAGTACAAGCAACTTCTTCACATGCTCCCCGTTCCAGCCAGGTAATGGATGAATCCATCCCTGACCCTTGTTTGAAACCTGCACAGGTTCCGTGGGCGTACCAGGACTTGAACCTGGGACCTCTTCGTTATCAGCGAAGCGCTCTAACCGCCTGAGCTATACGCCCCGATCCCTCATCGGGCCGAGACATGACTTTACAGCACACCCCGGCCCGATCTCAAATCGGGCCTTTCCGCCGGTTTTGGGCCGGCGGAAATGGCTTCCTAGTCGTCGGTGAGGGTAACGCCAATGCCGCCCACCAGGGTGGCAGAAATGTTGTAGAGGACAGCTGACAGCATGGACAGCGCCGTCAACAGGACGACGTTGACCACGGCAATGATGGTGGCGAACGAGGCGACCTGTCCCAGTGAGGCCACCTTCTTCAGTTCGAAGCCGCCGCTTTCAGAACCTGCGAGCGTACCGAGCAGGCTGTCCACCTGGTCGAAGATCCCGGTCAGGTCCAGAACAGTCCAGAGGACAATGGCGGCCACCACGGTAACGATTCCCAGTGCCACGGAGAGCAGGAACGCCATCTTCAAGACGGACCACGGGTCCACCTTGCTGATCAGAAGACGGGCCCGGCGGACCTTGGCCTTCGGCGCCGGCTTGACCAGGCCGGGCGTCCCCTGGCCCGGGGCCCCTTGGGCGGGACGCTGCCCCGCCGGTGCCGGGCGCTGCCCCTGAGGGCCCTGGAAGGGGCGTTGGCCGGGCTGCGCGGGACGGTCTCCCTGCTGCGGCCGCTGGCCCGGGACAGCAGGTCGCTGGCCGGGAGCGCCGGCAGGGGCTGCCGGCCGCTGCTGCGGACGTACGGGGGCGTTCACGCGGGGAGCCCCTGCAGGCCGGTTCCCGTCGGGAACAGTACTGTTCGGCTTGGGAAATGAGTCGGAATTACTCACTCGTTACCTCCGTGTTGTCTTCGTTCGGCTCAGCGTCGCCCGAGGCGTCCTCTGACTCAACGGCCGGTGATTCTTCTGCCACTGCTGGCTCGGCGGATTCCCCAGCGGTCCCGCCATCTTCAGCCAACGTTACGTCATCCCCCGAGGATTCCTCGTCCTCAAGACCGCGTTCGCTGTTGCGTGCCACCTCAATGATCCGGTCGTTCTTGTCCGGCTTGGCGAAGATGACGCCCATGGTGTCACGGCCCTTGGCCGGGACACCGGCAACGGAGGAGCGGACAACCTTGCCGCCCTCCATGACCACCAGGACTTCATCCTCCTCCTGGACAATGAGCGCCCCCACGAGGTGCCCGCGTTCTTCCTGGTACTTGCCCACCTTGATGCCCAGGCCCCCGCGGCCCTGGAGGCGGTATTCCTCCACGGCCGTACGCTTGGCGTAGCCGCCCTCAGTTACGACGAACACGAATGAGCCGTCGGTGACCACGTCGGCAGCCAGGAGTTCATCGTCCTCACGGAACTTCATGCCGGTCACACCCGAGGTGGCACGTCCCATGGGGCGCAGCGCGTCGTCCGTAGCGGTGAAGCGGATGGACTGGCCCTTGCGGGACACCAGGAAGAGGTCGTCGGTTTCCGACACAAGCTGGGCGGAGACCAGTTCATCGCCGTCGCGCAGGTTGATGGCGATTACGCCTGCGGAACGGTTGGTGTCATAGTCCTCCAGCCTGGTCTTCTTCACCAGGCCCCTCTTGGTGGCCAGGACCAGGTACGGCGCCTGCTGGTAGTCCTTCAGGTCAAGGACCTGGGCAATGTGCTCATCCGGCTGGAATGCCAGCAGGTTGGCCACGTGCTGGCCCTTGGCATCCCGGCCCGCTTCCATCAACTCGTATGCCTTGGCACGGTAGACCCGGCCCAGGTTGGTGAAGAACAACAGCCAGTGGTGGGTGGTGGTCACGAAGAAGTGTTCCACTACATCGTCACCCCGAAGCTGGGCACCCTTGATACCCTTGCCACCGCGCTGCTGCGACCGGTAGTTGTCGCTGCGGGTGCGCTTGACGTAGCCGCCGCGGGTGATGGTGACCACCATCTCCTCTTCGGGGATGAGGTCCTCCATGGACATGTCGCCATCAAAGCCCATCAGGATCTTGGTCCGGCGGTCGTCACCGTGCTTGTCAACGATTTCGCCCAGTTCGACGCTGATGATCTCGCGCTGGCGCTGCTCGGAGCCCAGGATCGCGTTGTACTCCTCGATCAGGGCTTCAAGTTCGGCGTGCCGGTCCTGGATCTTTTGGCGTTCCAGGGCGGCCAGGCGCCGCAGCTGCATGTCCAGGATGGCCCGGGCCTGCAGCTCGTCGATATCCAGCAGTTCCATCAATCCGTCGCGTGCGGCTTCGGTGGTGTTGGAGGCACGGATCAGGGCAATGACCTCGTCCAGCATGTCCAGTGCCTTAAGGAGGGCACGGAGGATGTGGGCTTCCTCTTCCGCCTTGCGCAGGCGGTAACGGGTACGGCGCGCAATGACGTCCATTTGGTGGGTTACCCAGTGCCGGATGAACGCATCGAGGCTGAGTGTCCGCGGAACGCCGTCCACGATGGCGAGCATGTTGGCGGAGAAGTTGCTCTGCAGCTCTGTGTGTTTGTAAAGGTTGTTGAGCACCACCTTGGGCACTGCATCGCGCTTGAGGACGATCACCAGGCGCTGGCCGGTGCGGCCGGAGGTTTCGTCCCGGAGGTCGGCGATGCCTGAGATCTTGCCGTCCTTGACCAGTTCGGCGATCTTGATGGCCAGGTTGTCAGGGTTGGCCTGGTACGGGAGCTCCGTGACCACCAGGCAGGTGCGGCCCTGCAGTTCCTCAACCGCAACCACTGCGCGCATGGTGACCGAACCGCGGCCGGTCCGGTAGGCGTCCTCGATGCCCTTGTGGCCCAGGATGGTGGCGCCGGTTGGGAAGTCGGGGCCCTTGACCCGCACCAGCAGTTCCTCGAGCAGTTCTTCCCGGGTGGCGCCGGGGTTGGCCAGGTACCACTGCACGCCGTCGGCAACTTCCCGGAGGTTGTGCGGCGGGATGTTGGTGGCCATGCCAACGGCAATGCCCGAGGAGCCATTCACCAGCAGGTTGGGGAACCTTGCCGGCAGGATGGTGGGTTCCTGGTTCTTGCCGTCGTAGTTGTCCTGGAAGTCGACGGTTTCCTCGTCGATATCCCGGACCATTTCCATGGCGAGCGGTGCCATCTTGGTTTCGGTGTACCGGGGTGCCGCTGCGCCGTCGTTGCCGGGCGAACCGAAGTTGCCCTGGCCAAGGGCCAGCGGGTAGCGCATGGTCCAGTCCTGGATGAGGCGGACCAGGGCGTCGTAGATGGCGGTGTCGCCATGCGGGTGGTACTGGCCCATGACCTCGCCCACCACGCGGGCGCACTTGTTGAAGGACCGGTCGGGGCGGTAGCCGCCGTCGAACATCGCGTACAGGACTCGGCGGTGCACGGGCTTGAGGCCGTCGCGGACGTCCGGAAGGGCACGGCCCACGATGACGGCCATGGCGTAGTCCAGGTAGGAACGCTGCATTTCGGTCTGCAGGTCCACCTGTTCCACACGGTCGATCAGCACGTCGCCTTCAAGAACGGTGTCCGGAGTCCCGGCCTCGGGGGCGGGAATCTCGGGGGTTTCGTCGCTCATTCTTTATTTTCCGTTTCAGGTATATGTCTGGTTCCGAATACTTTGGAGCGGGTCCTTAGATGTCCAGGAACCTGACGTCCTTGGCGTTCTGCTGGATGAAGTTGCGGCGTGATTCCACGTCCTCGCCCATGAGGACGGAGAAGATCTGGTCGGCGGCAAGGGCATCGTCCATGGTCACCTGCAGCAGCGTGCGGTGGTCGGGATCCATGGTGGTGTCCCACAGCTCGGTGTAGTCCATCTCGCCCAGGCCCTTGTAGCGCTGGATGCCGTTATCCTTGGGGATGCGGCGACCGGCGGCCTGTCCCGCCACCAGCTTGGCGTCGCGTTCGCGGTCGCTGTAGACGTAGTCATGCGGCGCGTTGGACCATTTGATCCGGTACAGCGGCGGCTGCGCCAGGTACACGTAGCCGTTCTCGATCAGGGGACGCATGTAGCGGAACAGCAGGGTCATCAGCAGGGTGGTGATGTGCTGGCCATCCACGTCGGCATCTGCCATGAGCACAATCTTGTGGTACCGCAGCTTGGCGAGGTCGAAGTCCTCACCGATGCCGGTTCCGAAGGCGGTGATCATGGACTGGACCTCCGCGTTGCCCAGGGCTTTGTCCAGGCGCGCGCGTTCCACGTTCAGGATCTTGCCGCGCAGCGGCAGGATGGCCTGTGTCTCGGGGTTGCGGCCGCGCTTGGCGGAACCACCGGCGGAGTCACCCTCCACGATGTAGACCTCGCACTTTTCCGGATCCTTGGAGGAGCAGTCGGAAAGCTTGCCAGGCATGCCAAAGGACTCCAGCGGGCTCTTGCGCCGGGCGTTGTCCCGGGCCTTGCGCGCTGCCATCCTTGCCTGGGCGGCGGAGATCGCCTTGCGGATGACGTCGCGGGCGGGGCCTGGGTTGCGCTCCAGCCAGTCGCCCAGGCCGTCGGTGACAACGCGCTGGACGAAGCCCTTGACCTCGGAGTTGCCCAGCTTGGTTTTGGTCTGGCCTTCGAACTGGGGTTCAGCCAGTTTGACGGAGATGACGGCGGTGAGGCCCTCACGGATGTCGTCACCCGTGAGGTTGTCTTCCTTCTCCTTGATGATGCCCTTCTCCCGGGCGTACCGGTTGATGAGGGATGTCAGGGCAGCGCGGAAACCTTCTTCGTGGGTGCCGCCCTCGTGGGTGTTGATGGTGTTGGCGTAGGTGTGCACGCTCTCGGAGTACGCGCTGGTCCACTGCATGGCCATTTCCAGGGCGATGCGGCGTTCCGTATCCTCGGTTTCGAAGGCGATGACGTCTTCGTGGACAACCTCCACCTTCTTGCCCGAGTTCAGGTGCTTGACGTAGTCCAGCAGGCCTTCGTCGTACTGGTACACCACTGTGCGGTGCTCTGCGCTGACCTCGCCCTCGGTGCTGAGGTCGTCGAGGTCCAGGTCGCCGTCCGAGTCGTCGGCTGCCGTGCGCTCGTCCGTCAAGGTGATACGCAGGCCCTTGTTCAGGAAGGCCATCTGCTGGAAACGGGCGCGGAGCGTCTCGAAATCGAACTCGGTGGATTCAAAGATCGCAGGATCGGGGTAGAAGGTCTGGGTGGTGCCGGTGGCGTCCGTCTCCTCGCCCTTCACCAGGCTGCCCTGGGGCTTGCCGCCGTCGGCAAACGACATCCGCCATACGTGCCCCTGGCGCCGCACTTCGGTGTCCACGCGGCTGGAGAGGGCGTTGACCACGGAAATGCCGACACCGTGCAGGCCACCGGAGACGGCATAACCGCCGCCGCCGAACTTGCCGCCGGCGTGCAGGATGGTCATGACCACCTCGACGGTGGGCTTATGTTCAGTGGGGTGCATGTCCACGGGAATGCCGCGGCCGTCGTCCACCACCTTCACGCCGCCGTCGGCCTGAAGGACCACCTCGATATGGCTGCAGTAGCCGGCCAGCGCCTCATCCACTGAGTTGTCCACCACTTCATAGACCAGGTGGTGCAGGCCGCGGGGCCCTGTGGAGCCGATGTACATGCCGGGACGCTTGCGGACAGCTTCCAGGCCTTCAAGCACAGTGATATCGCTGGCGCCGTATTCCCTTTGGGTGCTGGGCGCAGCCGGGGTATCAGGGGTGCGGCCATCCTCGACTGCTGTATCTGCTGCCAGAATATCTGTATTGTCGTTAGCCACAGGCGCTGCGACTCCTCTGTTCTCGATGATGGCCGGCCGGTTTCTTTTCCCAAGGAAAAGCCACCCGCCAACAGGCACAAACTTATGGCGCCGGTGACTTGCTGACGGTTGGTGCTCCACGCTCCGCACGCGGATAGCGCGCGGAGAACGGACTGGTGTCAACGTTTCATCCGCGCCCAGTTATCTGCATCGATTCTACCGCGAACAGGTCCAGATCCCTGCATTCGGAGGGCCTTCGCCGCCAGTGAACATGGCCCTCCGAGGCTCTGGGTCCCGCCTAGGGCGGCCCCGCGGTACGCCCTCCGGGTGCCTATACACGCTGCGGTCCTTACAGCGCCCTACACGCCCTCGGGCGCAGTTTCAAGAGCTGGGTGCCGGCTATCCGTACGTGTCCCGCGGCCCACGGCCGTTGACGCTGCGTCCACCCTTGCGCCAGCTGGGTGCCGAGGGGCCGAGTACCTGGATGCTGGTCACCACGCCGTCGCCCAGTTCCCGGCGGAATTTATCGAGGAGGCTGCTGCTCAAAAGCCGCAGCTGCGTGGCCCAGGCAGTGGAATCACACCGCACGTGGAGTGTGGTGTCGGTAAAGCTTTCGGGAGTGCAGTGGGCCGAGATTTCCGGCCCCACCAGTGTGGCCCACTCCGCCATGACGGAACCGACGGCCACCGGTGACGTCCAGCCGCGCTCTGCCACCAGCCGGCCAACAACTTTTCCCAGGCCCAGGGGGTCGCGGCCCGTGGAGTGGAACTGGCTGAAGCCGCGCGTGTCACGGATACCGCCCTTGGCCTTCTGCGAACCAGGCCGGGCCACCCTGCGCCGGACTTCACCGCGCGCGGCCGCGGCTTCGCGCATCCGGTTCAGCGCAGCCTGCGGGGCATCGATGTTGTCAGGCTCGCGGCCGGGCTGCGGCCCCCCGCCCTGCTCAGTGCTCATCGATACCTCCCGGGATGACCTTCACCCGCCGCCCGGACAGCTCTTCCGGAATATCGGCGTCGACGGCGGCGGTCACCAGGACCTGTTCCGCGCCGGAGACTATTGCCGCCAGTTTACGCCGCCGCTGGACATCAAGTTCGGCAAACACATCGTCCAGGATGAGGATGGGCGCCGAGCCTCCGGTCCGGGCATCGTCCAGCATCACGTAGTACGAGGCCAGCCGGAGCGACAGGCACATGGACCATGTTTCCCCATGCGAGGCATACCCCTTGGCCGGCGCCTGGCCCAGCATCAGCTCCAGTTCGTCACGGTGCGGCCCAACCAGCGATATGCCCCGTTCCAGTTCCTTCTTCCGCGACTCCGCAAAGGCTTGGACATACCGTTCCGTGAGTTGTTCCACCGAGAGAAGTCGCAGGTCATCCTGCCCGTCCGAAGTACCCCCGGCAGCGGCGCGCTGCACGCCGCCGGCCGGGACGCCGTCGTCGTCCATTTGGTTCTGGAGCGTTGAACGGTAGGTGGCGTCGGCGGGCTTGGTGGCGTCCGTGAGCTCAGCATAGGCGCGGGCCAGGTGCGGGCGGAGCCGTTCCACCAGCTCCAGCCGGGCGTGCAACAGTTCCGCGCCGGCGCGGGCCATGTGCTGGTCCCATACGTCGAGGGTGGATTCATGCGCTGCGGTGAATTTTCCGGCGCGGGCCGATTTCAGCAGGGCATTGCGCTGTTTCAGGACACGGTCGTAGTCACTGCGGGTGGCGGCATGATGCGGA
Source organism: Pseudarthrobacter sp. Pseusp20 (assembly GCF_059492155.1). Classification (NCBI taxonomy): domain Bacteria; kingdom Bacillati; phylum Actinomycetota; class Actinomycetes; order Micrococcales; family Micrococcaceae; genus Pseudarthrobacter; species Pseudarthrobacter sp. Pseusp20. The sequence continues at coordinate 221,483 of NZ_CP168521.1, read as the reverse complement.
ATAAGGCTGGCCAGCAGCTCATCAAGGAAGCGGCGGCGGTTGGACGGATCGCCCTTGACCAATGCCAGGTCTTCCGGCGCGAACAGGACGGTCTGGCAGATGCCGAGAAGATCGCGGGCACGGACCGGGTTGCTGCGGTTGATGCGGCCACGGTTGGCGCGGCCGGCATTGATTTCCAGCTCTAGGACCGTGACCTGGGTTCCGCGGACCAGCCGGGCACGCACCAGGGCACGCTCCGTGCCGAACCGCAGCAGCGGCGCATCGGAACCCACCCGGTGCGAGCTGAGCGTGGCCAGGTAGCCGATGGCCTCCATGAGGTTGGTCTTGCCGATGCCGTTGTATCCCACCAGGACGGTGACGCCCGGGCCCAGGGCAAGGTCAACCTGGGCGTAACTGCGGAAGTCGGTCAGTGAAAGGTGTTCCAGGTACACGCGGTTTTCGGCAATTCTGGGAACGCTGCTGGTTCCCGGTGGGTGCTACTTGGCGGGACGGGTTGCGTGGCCGCCAAACTGGTGGCGGAGCGCGGAAACCATCTTCATGGCAGGAGAGGTGTCTTCGCGCGATGCGAACCGGGCGAACAGCGCGGCGGTGATGGCCGGAGCGGGCACTGCGTTGGCAATGGCCTCTTCCACGGTCCAGCGGCCCTCGCCCGAGTCCTCTACGTAGTCGTCGATCGAGGACAGTCCCGGGTCCTCGTCAAGTGCCTTGACCATGAGGTCCAGCAGCCACGAGCGGACCACCGTTCCCTTCTGCCATGCCCGGAAGGTGCCGGGCAGGTCGGTGACGATGTCCTTGGCCGCGAGCAGTTCGTAGCCTTCGGCATATGCCTGCATCAGGCCGTACTCGATTCCGTTGTGGACCATCTTGGCGTAATGGCCGGCACCGATGCCGCCCACGTGGACGAAACTGTCCGCCCGTTCGCCCTCGGGGCGCAGGGCGTCAAAGACGGGCAGTGCGCGTTCGATGTCGGCGGCGTCACCGCCGGCCATCAGTCCATAGCCGTTCTGCAGGCCCCAGACTCCGCCCGAGACGCCGCAGTCCGCAAAGCGGATCCCCTTGGCGGCAAGCAGTTCGCCGTGTTTCTGGTCTTCGGTGAACCGGGAGTTCCCGCCGTCGATGACCAGGTCGCCCTGTTCCAGTTTTTCACTGAGTTCGCTGATTACCGCGTCCGTGATGGCCCCCGACGGCACCATCACCCAAATAATCCTGGGCACCGGGACGGCAGCGATCAGGTCATCGACGCTGGCGGCATCAGTGACGTCCGGGTTCCGGTCATAGCCGGTGACCTCCACGCCACTTTTGCGCAGCCGCTCGCGCATGTTGAATCCCATTTTGCCAAGGCCAATCAGTCCAATGTGCATTATGCGGGTTCTCTTTTCTGCGCTGGTGGGGGATGGGTAGCCCAACTGCGTGCGCCCACGCCGCCAGGGTTCCGTGGCTGAGCTTGCGAAGGCTGGGAGCCGATGGGGACTAGTTGGGAAGGCGGACCGGCATCACCAGGTAGCGGTAGTCATCCTGGTCCTCGCCGTCGGCGTCTGCCTGGGCCGTGATCATGGCCGGCTTGGGCGCCGTGGTGAAGGAGAAACGGACGAACTTGGTCTCGATGACGCTGAGGCCTTCAATCAGGTAATGCGGGTTGAAGGCAACCGTGATGTCGTCACCGGAAAGCTGGGCCTCCAGCTCCTCGGAGGCCTGGGCGTCCTCACCGGTGCCGGCGTCCAGGTTCAGCAGGCCTGAGGTGAAAGCAAGCCGGACCGGGGTGTTGCGTTCGGCCACGAGCGAGACGCGCCGGACGGCCTCCACCAGTTCCTGCGTCTGGACGGTGGCGTGGATGGGCGTGGACTCCGGGAACAGCGAACGGATTTTCGGGTAGTCACCGTCCACCAGCAGTGACGTTGTGGTGCGGCCGCCGCTTTCGAAGCCGATAAGCCGGCTGTCGTCGTCGGACAGGGCCAGGTTGATGTCACCGCTGTTGCCCAGCGTCTTGGCCACCTCGTTGAGGGTCTTGGCCTTGACCAGGGCACTGGTGGAGATGCCCGGGGTAACCGGCTTCCACGGTACTTCGCGCATGGCGAGCCGGTACCGGTCCGTTGCCAGAAGCGTTATCAGGTCGTCTTCGATCTCCATCCGCACGCCGGTGAGGATGGGGAGGGTGTCGTCCTTGCTCGCAGCGATGATGACCTGGGAAACGGCCTGGGCAAAGGCGTCGCCCGGAACGGTTCCACTGATGGCCGGCAGGGCAGGCAGCGGGGGGTACTCGGCTTCGGGCATGGTGGCCAGGTGGAAGCTGCTTCGGCGGCAGGTGAGCGTGACTTTGTTGCCATCCGTTTCGACATCCACCGGAGCGGAAGGCAGGCTGCGGCAGATGTCGGCGAGCAGGCGGCCCGACACGAGGATGGTTCCTTCATCCCTGATGTCCGCCGTGATTTCAAGCCGTGCCGAGGTCTCGTAGTCGAAGCTGGAGAGGCTGACCGTTCCCGCTTCAGCCTTCAACAGCAGGCCGGAGAGGACAGGCACCGGCGGCCGCGGAGACAACGAGCGGGCTGTCCAGGTGACGGCTTCTGCCAGGACGTCCCGATCGACTCTGAACTTCACGGAAGGGTGCCGCCTTTCATTGCTGCTGCCAGGTAAACCCGGGAATTTCGCAGGGAAACTCCGGAAGAAGTGGGGCGCACCCTGGCTGGTGCATGGTTCGTCGAGCTCGCAACCACGCAGAAACCCAGGGATGGGAGCGCTGCTGACAGCTTAGCCGGAAGATCCTCGATTAACCCATCCCCCGGTGTACAGCCCGGCCCGCTTTGGGGCCGGCAGGCCCCTCGGCGGGCGTTCGGATCGATCTTGTTGTTTGAGGGAATTCAATTTTTTGGGATTCGTAGTGTTAATAACTGCTGTGGAAACTGTGGATAACCCTGTCCTGCCCCACCGTTCCGCGGTTAAGGCCTGTTCACGGACTGTGCGTTAACTGGGTTTTAAACAGGGTGTGGATGGGGACAACGTGAAGGCCGGTTTTTAACGATCCACAGACGGCTTAAGGGTTTTAAGCCCATTAACCGCGCTTGTCCCCTGAACTATCCACAGGCTTATCCACATGCCCCTGTTAATAAGGTATGGAGTGCCGGGGGCGGTGTGGATTCAGGAGTCGCGCTGTTGCTGTTTGATCCGGTTGGTCAGCTCTGTCACCTGGTTGTAAATCACACGGCGTTCGGCCATCAGTTCGCGGATCTTCCGGTCGGCGTGGATGACCGTCGTATGATCGCGGCCGCCAAGTTCCTGCCCGATCTTGGGAAGCGACATGTCAGTCAGCTCCCGGCAGAGGTACATGGCGATCTGCCGGGCGGTGACCAGCGTCCGGGTCCGGGACTTGCTGCACAGTTCTTCCATGCTGAGCTTGAAGTAGTCCGCCGTCTGTTGGAGGATCTGGGCGGACGTGATCTCCTGCGCGCCGTCGTCGGTAATCAGGTCCTTCAGGACCATTTCGGCAAGTGCCACGTCCACGGGCTGGCGGTTCAGGCTTGCGAAGGCCGTTACCCGGATCAGGGCACCTTCAAGCTCGCGGATATTGCTGGAAATCTTGGAAGCGATGTACTCCAGGGCATCATCCGGTGCCGACAATCCCTCGCTCAGTGCCTTCTTGCGGAGGATGGCGATACGGGTTTCGAGTTCCGGCGGCTGGATGTCCGTCAGCAGGCCCCACTCGAACCGGGACTTCATGCGGTCCTCGAACCCTGCCAGCAGCTTGGGCGGCTGGTCCGAGGTGATGACTACCTGCTTGTTGTTGTTGTGGAGCGAGTTGAATGTGTGGAAGAACTCCTCCAGCGTCCGGTCCTTGCCCGCCAGGAACTGGATGTCGTCGATGAGCAGCACGTCCACGTTCCGGTACGTGGTCTTGAAGCTGGCGCCCTCGTCGTCACGGATGGAGTTGATGAAGTCGTTGGTGAACTCTTCGGAGTTGACGTAGCGGACACGGATCCCGCTGTAGAGCCGCCGGGCGTAGTGGCCGATTGCGTGCAGGAGGTGGGTCTTGCCCAGTCCGGAGTCACCGTAGATGAAGAGCGGGTTGTACGCCTTGGCAGGAGCTTCGGCGACAGCGACGGCGGCTGCGTGGGCAAAGCGGTTCGAGGAACCGATCACGAAGGTGTCGAAGACGTACTTGGGGTTCAACCGGCCGAATTCATGCGACGTGCTGGGCAGCATGGGCTGCGGCTTCTGCTCGATGAGCTGGTCAGGTGCGTAGGCGGGCTCGACGACGGGCTCAGGCTCCTCATGGATGGGAACCAGATCCGTGTCGACGTCGATGGCGCAGCGGATGTCCTCGGAGAAGACGTTGTGCAGGGCATCGTCCAGGGCGTCCTTGACCTGGGTCTGCAGCACTTCCCGGGTGAGTTCATTGGGCACGGCCACCAGGAGGGTGGAACCGATGAGCCCCTGCGCCTGGGCAAGGATGACAAAGCCCCTCTGGCGGGGTGATACGCGGTGGTCCTGTTCCAGCAGGCTGACAACCCGGCGCCAGGAACTTCCGACAGTATTGGCGTGGTTGGCTTCGTCTACTGTCATCAATCGGTTCCCTCAAAACTTGCTTTGCCTGCATTGCCTGCAGCCCAAGTCCGGAACCAGGGTGCTGGCCCCACTTAATCCACAGGGTTATGCACAGTCCGTGGATAATCGGCTACTGGGACACTCTAGGGGATGAAAAGCCTAGAAGATAGCTGGCTATCCGGCTGTGGATAATTACACTGTTGTGGTTCCCGGAACGCCCCTGTGAGCCACTTCATCCACAGGCTGTTGGGGATACTTAGGCACAGCTGGGGACAGCCGCCAAGGCGCCTTCCGGTTTGACTCCGGCCTGCAGATTGCCCTAACGTTGTGAAGTCCTTTGTGTCCGCTTTTTGGCCCCATCTGAACTCTCCAGGCGCAGTGCGTCCGGACAGCCGGGGGAAGCGTGCATATACAAAACTTAGCGTCGGCCAGTTCTTCCCCATACTGATCGGGTGGGCGCACCTTTGATCCACTGGAGTAACTAACGTGAGCAAGCGGACTTTTCAGCCGAATAACCGCCGTCGAGCCAAGAAGCACGGCTTCCGCCTTCGTATGCGTACCCGTGCCGGCCGTGCCATCCTGGCAGCCCGTCGTGGCAAGGGCCGCACCGAACTGTCGGCCTAGATAACTGGCTTGTCGGTAGACATCCCTTTGCGAGTTTAAGGTGCTGGCCGCCCGCAACCGCTTGAGGACCTCAACCGATTTTTCAACAACCGTACGTTCCGGTGTCCGCAATGGGCGCCGGAACGTAGTGTTATATGCGGCAGCCATTGCTGCCGACGAACCCAGCCGGATCGGGTTCATTGTTTCCAAGGGTGTAGGGAACGCTGTGGTCAGGAACCTCGTTAAGAGGAGACTGAGAGAAGCAGCTGCTGCCTCGTTGCGAGAGCACGGTACAGGACTGGCTATTGTGGTGCGGGCGCTTCCGGCGTCCGCGTCCGCCAGTTGGGACCAGCTGCTGTCGGACTACAACGCTGCATTGGAATCCACGCTGAACCGGCTGGCTGGCCGCCCTCCACGGGCTGCCGCGACAGGTTCGGCCGGTACAACACAGGAGGGGACAACGCGTGTCTAACGCCACCGCCGTCGTCGCCCGTTTCCGCAACGTGCCTGCCGCCGTCGGCAAGTTCCTCTGGAACCTGCCCCGCAACGTCCTCATTCTTCTGCTGATGGCCTACCGCAAGGTGGTTTCTCCCTTGTACGGGCCGGTCTGCCGATTCTTCCCTTCCTGCTCGGCCTACGCCCTTGAAGCGGTCACTGTCCATGGCGCCGTCAAGGGGAGCTGGCTCGCGGTCCGGCGCCTTGGCCACTGCCATCCATGGAATGCCGGCGGAGTGGACCACGTCCCCGCCGGCCACAGGGAATGGCCCGCAGGCCAGACCCCCACAATTGTTGTGCTGAACAATCCGGACAGGTACCTGGTTGCTCGGACTGATGAAGAAGGCCGCAGTGCGGCCTGACGAATAGGGATAAGTATGGACTTCTTTGGAACAATCATGGCCCCGTTCAAGTGGCTGGTTTCCATCATCATGATCGGATTCCACGATGGCTTGAGCGCCATCGGGATGCCTGCTGCGAACGGCTGGACCTGGACTTTGTCCATCATCGGACTCGTGCTGGTGATCCGTGCCGCCCTGATCCCGGTATTCGTCAAGCAGATCAAGGCCCAGCGCGGCATGCAGCTGCTGCAGCCCGACCTGAAGAAGCTCCAGGACAAGTACAAGGGCAAGACCGACCAGCTGTCCCGCCAGGCCATGGCCCAGGAACAGATGGCCATGTACAAGAAGCATGGGACCAACCCGTTCTCGGCCTGCCTGCCCATGCTGATCCAGATGCCGTTCTTCTTTGCACTGTTCCAGGTGCTCTCCGGTATCTCCGCCGCAAAGGACCAGGGCGCCGGCATTGGTGCCATGAGCCATGAGCAGGTTGTGGAATTCGACGCGTCGAGCATTTTTGGTGCTCCGCTGTCTGCCTCCCTGCTGCATGGCGGGGGTGGCGGCAACCAGGTTGCTGTGTGGATCCTTTCCATCGTGATGATCCTGGCCATGACGGCCTCGCAGTTCATTACCCAGAAGCAGATCATGGCCAAGAACATGTCCGAAGAGGCCATGGCCAGCCCGTTCATGCGGCAGCAGAAGATGATGCTTTACATCCTGCCCATCGTCTTCGGTGTGGGCGGCATCAACTTCCCCATCGGTGTGCTCATCTACTGGACCACCACCAACCTGTGGACCATGGGCCAGCAGTTCTTCGTCATCCGCCGCATGCCGACGCCGGGATCCCCCGCAGCCAAGGCCCTCGCCGAACGCCGTGCCGCCAAGGGCCTCCCCGCCCTTTCCGTCCTCACCGGCAAGCGGGATGAAGAAACCGACGCCGCCGCGGCCGCCGCACTTGAGACCAAGGGACAGCGCGTCCAGCCCCAGCGCAAGAACAGGAAGAAGAAGTAATGTCAGCCGAGAGCACCGAACACGCCCTTTCTGAAGAGATTGAAGATCAGGACGAGTCCGTGAACCAGGATGCTTCGTCCGCCAAGGTCTCTGCCGTCAGCCGCCTCGAGGAGGAGGGGGACGTGGCTGCCGACTACCTTGAGGAACTGCTGGACATCGCCGACATCGACGGCGACATTGACATCGAGGTCCGCAACGGCCGGACGTACATTTCCATCGTTGCCGACGAGGAAGCCGAGGGGCTGGAGAGCCTTGTCGGCGAGGACGGCGAGGTCCTCGAGGCCCTCCAGGAGCTCACCCGGCTGGCGGTCCTGTCCGCCACGGAAAACCGCTCCCGGCTTGTCCTGGACATCAATGGCTACCGGCAGGAACGCACCGGCCATCTGCAGAAGATCGCCGAAGACGCAGCGGCTTCCGTGAAGGAGACCGGCAAGTCCGTCGCCCTGGAACCGATGAGCGCCTACGAACGCAAGATCGTGCACGACGCCGTGGCCGACCTCGGCCTGGTCAGCGAGTCCGAGGGCGAAGGCGCCGGACGCCACATTGTTGTTTCCGCAGACTAGAGAATGCTGACCCGATAACCATGGTTGACATCACGGCAGCAGAGCTTCGCGCTGCTGAGAAGATCTTCGGCGACCGCCTGGACCTGGCAAAGCGCTACGTGGAGCATCTCGCAACGTCCGGCACCGAGCGGGGCCTGATCGGGCCGCGCGAGGTTCCCCGGCTGTGGAGCCGGCACGTGCTCAATTGTGCCGTCATCGAAAGCGAGATCGCCCAGGGAAGCCACGTTGCCGACGTCGGAAGCGGCGCCGGACTGCCCGGCCTGTGCCTTGCCATTGCGCGCCCCGACCTTGAGCTCACGCTCATTGAACCCCTGGAGCGCCGCGTGATCTGGCTCCAGGAAGTGGTTGATGACCTGGGCCTGGACAACGTCACGGTGATGCGCACCCGCGCCGAGCTCGCCGTGGGGCAGGTGGAGGCTGACGTGGTGACAGCCCGTGCGGTATCGGCGTTGACCAACCTCGCCGGCCTGACCATCCCGCTGCTGGGTGGCCACGGTGAAGTGGTGGCCATCAAGGGCCGCAGCGCCGGCGAGGAGATCGAGAAGGCTGCCAAGACCATCCGCAAGTTGGGTGGTATTGAGACTTCCGTGCTGACGGTGGGCGACAACCTCCTTGAGGAACCCACCACGGTGGTCCGCATCGTTGTAAACAAGCCCCAAAAGAAGTCCTAATGCGGGCCCGCTGACGGCTGTCAGCGGGTCGGAGCAGTTAGGCTAGACAACGGCAGCAAAATTGGCTGAACGAGAGTGAGTGTGCCCCAGTGACCAGTAGTGAAGCCTCCGCACAACGGATCCCGCCGTTTGTGTCCTTGGGGTCGGCACGTTCTGTCGCTGGGTCCGGGCTTGCCGGTATAGCAATGGCACCCGGAAGAGGTGGTAATCACCCTAAAACGGTTGGTGCCGCGTCCGCCGGCAGTGCGGTTTCACGTGAAACAACCACTTCAGGTCGTTCGAACGTCATTGACGCCATCGATGATTCAAGTCCCATCGCCCGCGAGCTTGCCCACGAGACGAAGCGCCGTGAGCGCCTGATGGGACGTCAGCTCCCGCGTCCTGACAAGACCCGCATCTTCACGGTTTCCAACCAGAAGGGCGGGGTGGGCAAGACCACCACCACCGTGAATATTGCCGCGGCCCTGGCGGCTGCCGGACTGAACGTCCTGGTCATTGATATCGACCCCCAGGGCAACGCTTCCACCGCACTGGGAATTGAGCACCATGCCGACGTGGACAGCATCTATGACGTCCTGATCAATGACGTCCCGCTGGCGGATGTGGTTGCCCCGTGCCCGGACATTGGAAAGCTCATCTGTGCCCCGGCCACCATCCATCTTGCGGGTGCCGAGATTGAACTGGTTTCGCTTGTTGCCCGCGAACAGCGGTTGCGGCGTGCCATCGATGTCTACGCGAAGACCCGCGAGAAGAACGGTGAAGAACGCCTGGACTACGTGTTCATTGACTGCCCGCCCAGCCTGGGCCTGCTGACGGTCAACGCCTTTTGCGCCGCCAGCGAGGTTCTTATCCCCATCCAGTGCGAATACTACGCGCTGGAGGGCCTGAGCCAGCTCCTCAAGAACATCGAGATGATCCAGAAGCACCTCAACGCGGAACTCGTTGTTTCAACCATCCTCCTGACGATGTACGACGGCCGCACCAACCTCGCTGCCCAGGTGGCCGCAGAGGTACGCCAGCATTTCCCGGACCAGGTGCTCGCGGCTGTGGTTCCACGGTCCGTGCGGATTTCCGAAGCTCCCAGCTACCAGCAGACAGTCATGACGTATGATCCGTCCTCGAGTGGCGCACTGTCCTACCTGGAAGCCGCCGCTGAAATAGCCGAACGCTAAAATCTTCAATACCGCAACGCACGGAGCCAGGCTGGTCCGGGGCTCTACCACTGGAGGGATTTACCCATGAGCGAGAAGCGACGGGGCCTAGGCCGCGGTCTTGGCGCGCTGATTCCGAGTTCCGCCGCAACCAATGGGTCGGGCAACGGTGGGACGGTATCCCGGCCTGTGGATCTGTTCTTTCCCGAAGGACGGAAGAAAACCGAGTCGGTAGAAGAACCCGCAGCCGAAGCCCCCGCGAAAACGCAGGACAAGGAAGCCACGGCTCCCGGCCAGCGCACCGCGGCAGGCAACGCAGCGGCTGCCACGACGGCGCCGGACAAAGACGGCGCCGGCAGGAAGTCTGCTTCCTCAAGTCCGGAAGTTCCGGCGAAAAAGACGGCTGCCGGGAAGACTTCCGCGGCCAGCTCCAATGAGTCCCCGGAATCCTCCCCCGCCGCTGAAACCTCGGCAGTCCCCGAGGTTGTGGACAGCCCTGCCGAAGACGGTCCAGTGCCGGCCGAGACCGCCGGTGCAGACTTCCGGGAGGAATCCGGTGTTGAGCTGGTGGAAGTTCCCGGTGCCCGCTTTGCGGAAATCCCGGTGTCCGACATCCATCCGAACCGCAAGCAGCCCCGAAATGTCTTCGATGAGGATGACATGGCTGAGCTGGTGCACTCGGTGCGCGAAATCGGCGTCCTCCAGCCAATTGTGGTCCGCACCTCAACCGAATCCGGTAGCGAGCCCTATGAATTGGTCATGGGTGAGCGCCGCTGGCGCGCCGTACAGGCAGCGGGCCTGGAAACCATCCCCGCCATTATCCGTGACACAACGGACGATGACCTGCTCCGGGATGCGCTGCTTGAAAACCTGCACCGCAGCCAGCTGAACCCCCTCGAAGAAGCGGCGGCCTACCAGCAGCTCCTCGAAGACTTCGGCACCACCCACGAGCAGCTGGCGGATCGCATCGGCCGCTCCCGGCCCCAGGTATCCAACACGCTCCGCCTGTTGAAGCTGCCCCCGCTGGTTCAGCGGCGAGTTGCGGCGGGTGTGCTGTCCGCCGGCCATGCCAGGGCGCTTCTCTCCCTTCCCGATGCTGCAGCCATGGAACGGCTTGCGCAGAAAATTGTCGCAGAGGGAATGTCTGTCCGTGCTACTGAAGAAGCGGTTACGCTCTACCAGGATCCGGCCAAGCCCGCCAAGAACAATATCCCGCGTCCCGGAGCACGGCACGAACGCCTGGACTACCTGGCATCCTCGCTGTCGGACCGCCTTGATACCAACGTCAAAATCTCCCTTGGTGTCAGGAAGGGTAAGGTCAGTATCGAGTTCGCCAGCGTCGAAGACCTGAACAGGATCATGGATGTCTTGGCTCCAGGTTCAACCAACTGATTCAAAGTTAGAAGGCCCGGTTCGTTGCGAATCGGGCCTTTTTGTTTTGGTGATCATTGCCCGTGGTTCCCATGGTTGGTTGATGAGGCTGTTTTCAGGCCCTTGTGTCGTTCAACCCTCCCCCAGCTAGTCCCCGAACCCTGCCTATTCCTGGTTGTTCCTGGCTGGCTTCCGCGGGGTTGCCGGCGTACATCGTGCGGCTGCACTTGTTCTGTCAGATTGGTGGCGTGCACGGGGCCGATTTAGTGCCGCTGGGAGGCCGGACAGCAGCCCCAACTCCATCTATGTACGTGCGCAGCGGTAAGTTGCAGATCCGCCATACTGGGTCCACGCTAGACGCGGGCGTCGGTGCCGGCGTCACAAAACGGTGTTCCTGACCTTTATGCGTCGGCCAGTTGTGGTGTGGTCTCTGGTGGGTCAAGGACTCATGGGCTGGTTACCCTCGTTCTTGTTTCACGTGAAACAAGGGTGAGTCCCGCCGCCTTCTGCGGTGCAATCGCTCCGCAAATCACCCCGCAAAGACGCTTAGTGCGATGCTGCGGTGATCTGTGGCTTGCCGCCAAAGTCCGATAACTGCACGCTCGGCCACACTCCACCCTTCTGCTGGACGCTCGCGTGGAGGACTTGCCAGATCTTGGTGAATGTAGTGCCATTGCTGGAGCATTTTGCTCTGCATGGGGTTTCCGCCCGAGTTGAAATGATCGGCATACGCGGCTGGTAACCGAGAATCCGGGCGCTTCGATGAACGCCCCCATTCGTGGAAGACCCAGGTTCTTGACCTTTCCCGCTTCAGCGGCATATCGGCGTCAGGTTCGGTAACTGCGGGAACATGTCCAGTGCCATATCGGAGCGCGTCCGGTCCCGACACCAAGTGTGCGCAGAGAATCTCGTAGACGTCCTCGACGTGGACGACCTGGGCCGACTGTCATAGCACTATAGCCATGGAACTTCTTCAATCCTGGTGATACCCCGGAGCCATGGGGCAGGCGAAAGTTCACTATGCAAGGCTCCCCCGTATCTAGAAATGCTTTCGCCTCCACGTGCGCGGGGATACCGTCACGCGGCTGCTCGCGGGCGTCAGTCAAGCCTGGCGTTTCACGTGAAACAACCAGCTGCCATGGGGTTCGGCTGCCCGCTGAGGCAGCGGCTAGGACGTGGATTCTTGGTACTGATGATGCTGGAGCCTTGCGGGAAGGCTACGCTCCGCGTTTCACGTGAAACATGCGCGCTTGCTATGGGCACCAGGCCCCGACTGGAAGGCGTCATCCGTCAGCCCAGCAGTAATGCCGGCCCCACCAGAGTAGAGCGGACTCTATGGCCTTCGCCTCGCGTGCTCGCTCCCACACCTCTGTTCGATGCCTGCTTGACCTCCGGTCTTATCGGGGGCGCCATAATTGTCTCCTGGCCACTGATTGTCTCTTCGTGACGAGTCCGCCTTTTTTCGCAGCTGAGCCATATGTGGTGCTGTTCTCTGGAACGTGGGGCCGCCGCTGAGTGGGTGGGCGCCGATCACTGAGTGCGGGGCTGGGATTCATCTGGATGTTGATGGCTCGCGGATTGCAGATGCGTGACCTCGTAATGGAAGGGGCACAGTCGTGGCCACGTACCGGCAATGTCCTACTGGTATGCGCGCTACTTTGCACCAGCCACTGTACCGGGAGGCGCGGCCGAAAGGGTGGTCTGCTTCGAAGCTCTTGAGGACCAGGAGAGGGGCTGGATAGGGTCATCACGGTACTGGCTTCTTGCGCTTCCAGAGGTGACTAACCAAAAGCCCCATCGCGGGTGGCACATATCCCTGTCCTGTTGGCCGGCAGGAGGTCCCATGGCTCCCTTGGCGCAGTTGCCGGCGGAGCAGAGATGCCACGGGTTTGTGTGACCAATTTCATCGGTGGATATCCCTGTGGATAACGGTGTGGATAACTCTGGCGGCAGGTGTGGGTAAGACTCCATGTGCTAAACCGTCAGTCGGGGGTCCAAGACGACCGTTCCCGCCGCGCGCGCCATCCGGCTCGGAGCGTGGGTATGCGTTTCACGTGAAACGATCCTCAATGTCGTCTGCAGCCCCCGCGTACGCTGAGAGATAGCACCCGACTGGTTGATTGGTGGCTTTCGTGGACGCACCTCCCCATCTCGGAACCGTTCGGCCTGCATTTTCACACCGATATCCGCTCGGACAATTCCTGATCTGCCGGCAGTAAAGTCTGCCATGTGATGGGGACCAGGTTTGCCGAAGCTGCAGCGGCTGTGGATAAGTATGTGGATACTTACGCGATTGGCATGTGGAAAACTCTGTGTACAGCTCTGCGCGCACGGTGGAGGTGACGGGTTGCAGGGCGGCTCGGCCGGAGGCGCGACTGCGTGGAGCTTCCGACCGGGACAGGGACATGCCCCTGCTCCAATTCACAGTGGATATCGTTTCGTGGGGCGCTGAACGGGAGGCTTCGATCCACATGTCCACGCTGGCCCATCCGCCTGGCGGTCTAGCTGCTGCTGCATTGGTATGTGCCGCCGCTGGAGCCCCCCAGGCCGTGGTGTCGAAACGCACACACAGTGTGAATGCGTCGCGAACCAGGTGAGATTGACGCGCTTGGCCCTTAGTGCGATCCTTGTTGCCTTTGCCGACCGCGAGCTGGGGGCGGACGGTCGCATCGATCAGTGCGCGACCGTCCAGTAAGTGATTGCGGCACCTCGGTAACCGAGGTCGGATAAGCGCTTGGATAAACGAAGCAAGGGGTTCAACGTACCGATACTCATGCCACGTTGCGCTGTAGGGTTTCCGTTACTCCTTCACTGGCGCGCGGCTACCCTTACTGCCCGTCTCCGGTCTGAGTCGCGGGCCGAGCGTTGAGATGTTTCACGTGAAACGCAGCGCACTCTCCTGTGCTGTCATGTTTCACGTGAAACACTTCTGCGCTCCGCCGGAGCCCTGGACGCCACGATATGGCTAACGACCTGCCATAGAATTTCCAAGTCTTCTGGACTACCTGAGACCTTTACGGCCTACTGCAGGACCAGGGTGCACAGACAGTAGCCCGGACACGCGCAACAACAGATGCAGCGACCTCGCTGGGCCAGCATCTCTAAACGTCAGATTCGGTACATGCCCACTGCACCTCACATCATGCCCGACTTTCTGTGTTCGGGCCAGGATCGGCTGTGCCTATAGTTTGGGAGCGGTGAACTATCACCGTTCTCCTTCACCCTGCCTCAAGATGACGAATTCCCAGCCACACTGCGCCGGCTCCGGCCGGGTTGAAATTTCGTCCCCTCGTGACGCTCCAAAGCGACCTGGAAGTGCTGGGAGGACCGCACCTTCACCCTCCCCGCACGTCAGGGTCTCCGGCTGCACGTAATGAATTCTCCGATCGAACAAGCTTCGCGGCCTCGGGAATAGTTCGATAGTTGTGCTCTGCCTGGAATATAGGAGGTCGGAACCAGAAATGACCCACCGGATCGCGGCAAGCGTGATTCATCGCCGCTCACCGCGTTGGGGGCAGCTAAAGCTCCACACCGGCGCCCCATTTCTCGGGCGGTCAAGCGAGGCGAACACGGCTCGCACGCTCTCAAGAAGGGGGGACGCACAAATTCATTGCCACGCTAGTTACGGTCGCCTAGTCCTATTTACCCGGGGCAGCATGGGCTCAAGTTCGGAACCCAGTCCACCCAGACGGATGTTTCACGTGAAACGCGACCTACCAGTAGCTGGAGGCAGTAACCCGTCGTGCGGCCCGAATGGTCGGTTCACAGTCCCGCACGAAGTACGTCGCCAGCGAAAATGCCCTGATAGTGCAGAGTAGGCGTTTCATGCCCTCCCAAACAAATGTTTCACGTGAAACCCTGTCTGACCCGTCCCATCTCAATGGTCGCAGACAAAAAAATTGGCCACCGCCCCGGGGCGATGGCCAACTTTGTGCAGATCCCACTTCCTGCCTACCGCAGGGAGGGGTGCTCAGGAGAGAACGTCTGCGAATTCCTTTTCGAAGAACTGCTTTGGCTTGGCACCGATAACTGTGCTCTTCACTTCGCCACCCTGGAAAAGGTAAACGGCAGGAATGGAAGTGATTCCATACTCAGCGGCGATGGCAGGGTTGTCGTCTACGTTGACCTTGACGACGTCAACCTTTTCAGCATACTCCACGGAAATCTCATCCAGGATAGGTCCGAGCTTACGGCAGGGCCCGCACCATTCGGCCCAGAAGTCCACGATTACCGGCTTTTCGGCGGACAGAACGTCGGAGCCGAAACTTGCGTCAGTTACATCTTTAGCGTTGCTCATAACCTTATCTTTCTCTTCGGATAACAGTGGGGGCAGATTATGCCGTCAGTTCGGCCAGGTAGTGCTCGACGTCTATTGCCGCGACACAGCCGGAACCGGAGGCAGTGATGGCCTGGCGGTAGGTAGGGTCAACAACGTCTCCGGCGGCGAAGACGCCGGGAAGGCTGGTACGGGAGCTTCGACCCTCCACGGCGATGGTTCCCTCAGGCGTCAGCGCGAGGACATCCTTGACGAGGTCCGTACGGGGATCGTTGCCGATAGCGACGAAGACACCTGTCACTGCGAGGTCTGACAAAGATCCGTCCAACAGGTTCTTCAACCGAATACCCGTCACTTTGTCCGTTCCCAGGACATCGTCCACGGTGCTGTTCCACACAAAGTTGATCTTGTCGTGTGCCAGTGCCCGGTCCGCCATGATCTTTGAGGCTTTCAGCGAATCGCGGCGGTGAACAACCGTTACTGATTTCGCAAACTTGGTGAGGAACAGGGCCTCCTCCATGGCGGAATCGCCACCGCCGATTACGGCGATGTCTTGATCCTTGAAAAAGAAACCGTCACAGGTTGCGCACCAGCTGACACCGTGCCCGGACAGGCGCTTCTCGTTAGGCAGGCCAAGTTCCCTGTATGCGGAACCAGTGGAGAGAATGACCGCCTTCGCCTTGAAGGTCTCCCCCGTGGCGATGGTCACCGTCTTGATGGCGCCCTCAAGTTCGAGCGTGGTTACATCCTCGAACTGGATCTCGGTACCAAAGCGTGCCGCCTGCTTCTCGAAGTTCTCCATGAGGTCCGGCCCCATAATCCCTTCCGGAAAGCCGGGATAGTTTTCAACGTCGGTGGTGTTCATCAACTCACCGCCGGCGGTCACTGAACCCGCCAGCAGCAGAGGCTTGAGGTTCGCCCTGGCTGTGTAGACGGCGGCCGTGTAGCCCGCCGGGCCGGAGCCCACAATGATGACGTCGCGAACGCCGGACGCCGTCTTCTCTTCGATGGTCACTGGACCGTGAACCTCTTCCTTGTTCGACTCGCCTCCCCGTGGAGGCCGGCCACATGGCACAACTGTGTCCGCGTGCTGAATATTCCAGCGCCCGGGCAAGGTGAACCATCGGGGAAGTCAGAGGACCAGCCGTCGCAGGGCGCTCTTTCCAGACTACATTCCCGCTGCGGGTGCCGGTGGGCGGCAGTAACAGCGCCGGTAACACCCGCAGGCGGAAAGACGCCTACTGGACCTTGATTTCAGCCAGCCGGAGACCGTAGCCGTAGCGGGTCTTGGGAGCCGCCAGCTTGGGAAGGGAATTGATGGAGACAATCACGTACTGTGCCTGCACCGGTTCCGGAAGGGGCATGTTCAGGTCTGTGGACGTGAAGCTGTTGGTTCCTACTGCCTTGGCTCCGTCCATGGTGGGCCGGTCATTGGTGTAGACCGTGATGTTGCCCCCCGATCCCCCGAGCTGGGAGAGCGTGATGGAGGAGACAGTGGCAGCGCTCTTCAGCTTCACAACGAGGGGGACGCCCTGCGGGGCCAGGCCACCCCAGTTTTCCGTGGCGAATTCCATATCGGACCAGTAGCTGGCGGCATTGCCGTCGTAGGCCTTGACCAGATCGCCATCGAAGGTGGCGGCGAAGTCGAAGTTCCCCTGCCGGCTGACGCTCTCGATGGCCGGCGGAACGGCGGGCGGCGCCGACGGTGCTGCCTGAGTGGCAGGCGCTGATGCCTGGGAGTTGGTGGTTGCGGGGCCAGCTGTCGGCTTGGCCTGAGGCCCCGGCGTAAAGAGGCTGCCCAGGTTGGTCACGGCGAAGATCAGGCCGGCGATCAGCACAACGGCCAGGAGCCCGCCCACCAGCCAGCGCATGGATCGGGGCTGGTTTTCGGACTCATCACGATCGTCGTCGTCATCCTCGGCACGGTCCGCGAAGGCGACGCCGGCGGCAGCGGGCGCAGCCGCACGTGCAAAGAGGGCTGCCTTCCCCTTGACTGGATGCGATTCCTGCGGGGATTCGTGGGTCTCCTCGTAGTGGTCCTGATCCCCTGACTGCGCATAGTCGTCGTCGGACCACAGGGAAACCTTGGGCGTCCGGTCCTCAGCGGTTGGCTGGACCTGCTGCCGTAGGGTGCTTGCGGCAGCGGTATCGTTGGGTCCTGTGTCCGCCTCCGCAGCGCTGGCGCGTCCGGACGGGGACTGGGCATTGGTTGCCACCGGCTGCGCTGCAGTGGCATCCGGATCCGTCCGGGAGGACCCGTTTCCCTTGTTCGAAGCAGCACCTGCAGCCCCACCGGCCGCTGCAGCAGCAGCCGCTGCGGCCGCACCAGCGCCCGGAGCGGCCCCGGCAGCGCGCACTGGTGCGGCGGGCTGCTGGGCAGCGGGACGAACGGACGGCCTGGGCGGTACGGCCGGCGCTGAACGGTATGGATCAACCTGGCTGGGGTGCGAATCGGCGTAGTTGATGTATCCGGCGTCGACGTGGTCTTCCTCGTCGTACGGCTCCGGCTCGTGCGACCGCGGCTGGCCGAAGATTTCACTGCCCAGCGTGTCCGTGAAGAATGGCTCCACGTACGGCGGATTGGGCGCAACCACCAAGTCCAGCAGGTCGGCGGCGGATGTGTGGTTGGTGATGAGGTAGGTGGCGTCCTCGGTGACGCCAAGGTCCAGGACCTGAACGGTGCCGGGACGTTCGCCGGTGGCGACTTCGCGGGCGCTCTGCGCAACCTGTTCGGTGTTCTCCGGGCCGGCAACCAGGATGCTGACCGGGCGGTTGAGGACCTGGTCCACACCGTCCAGCACCAGATCGTGGTCGTGCGAGGCCAACACTGTGGCGGTGACCTTGTAGCGGCCGCCCAGTACTGATCCGACGTCGATCGGGTTGGACACGTGTTCCTCCTAGACTGTCCGGGATTGCCGGTCTGATGACGCAACCGCCGTTCGGGTGCCGCGCACGGCAAACCCGTAATGCAACTACCCCTGTACCTGTTCGATCCTAGCCGATCCGCCCCAAACGGCTGCGGAGAAGACGTGCGCCAGACCGGACGGAATTTACTTTTTCCGCTTGCGCCTGGTCTTGAAATACGGGTTCTCGCCGGGCTTCCCCTGGTAGGTGCGGCGGCCGGGAAGCGGGATCTGTTCCCTGAGCAGGCCGCCGCGGGCGGTGCCGGGCTGGTCCTCCCCCGGCAGGTAGGCGTCCTCGGCACCCTGGGCCGTGCCGCCGTCGTACATCTGCGGACGGTGCGTCCCACGCTGCGGGTCCGGGCCGGCACGGAAGGAGACGGCGTCGAATTCACCGGAGATACGGGGGATAAGGCCGGTATCAACGGACGTGGTGGCCCGCTCCGGGCGGTGACCGCGCTCCCCGTCCACAGCTTCAGCGGGAGGGGACGACGGCGCGTCCCCGGCATCCGGAGCAGGGGCCTGGCTGCCGCGGCCAAACCTGCCCAGCAGGGGCCGGAGCATGTCGGTGAGCTCTGAGACCCGGAACAGCTTGAGAAGGACGAAGTACACCACCAGCATGACGGGTCCCACCACAATGACGGTGACCAGGGCAGTGATCCGGTTCTGCCATGCGAAACCGTCCGGATTGTAGCTGCCCATGAGCCACAGGGCGCCCGCACCGGCGATTGCCGAACCGAGGGCCGCGTACCCCATGCGGATGTAGGAGTTGGCGATCCGTGGGCCGTCGAGGTGGCCCAGCATGCGCCGCAGGAAGAACGCGCTGATGACCACCGAGAGGATGTTGCCCACCATGTAGAGGACGGCAATGGCGTAGATGATCTGGCCCACCGGCAGGAACTGGATGGCAAACGCCCCCGCCACGTACACCACGGCGAGCAGCAGCTGGACATAGAACGGCGTGCGGGCGTCCTCGTTGGCGTAGAACACGCGGGACATCATGAAGTTGGCACTCATGAACGGAGTGCTGAGGGCCAGGATGGTGAGCGTCTGGGCCAGCATGACGCCGTCCTGCCGCAGTCCGCCGGAGAAGAACATGCCCAGCGGACCGGCCAGGGCAAACAGTGCCAGCGCCCCGAACACAGTGGCCACGGCCATGGTCCGCAGGCCGTGGGAGAGGGCATCGCGCAGTTCAGCCCGGTTGCCGTCCTGCGATGCCCGCGTCATCCGGTTGAAGAGCACGGTGGCCAGCGACAGGGCAATGATCGAGTGCGGCAGCAGGTACAGCTGGCTGGCCACTTCAAGGACCGCGTTGCCGGGCAGGGTGTATGCCGACGGGTCCCCCGCCTGCTGCAGGCGGATGCGTTCGGCGCCGGGAATGGTGGCGATGCGCATGACGTACAGGAAGGCGAGCTGCCCGACGGCGGCCGTCAGGAGCGTCCATACGCTCAGCCTGGCTGCGTGGCCCAGCCCCACGCCGCGCCAGCCAAACCGTGGCCGGAGGCCGAGCTTCAGCCGGAAGACCGGGACCAGCAGGATGGCTGTCTGGGACAGCACGCCGATGGTGGAGAATCCTGCCACCAGGAGCGTTTGCGTTGATCCCCAGTTGTCCAGGTTGTGCGGGTTGACCTCGTTGCTGCCGAAAATCCAGATGAACATGCCCAGGCCGGCGATGGCCACCAGGTTGTTCATGATGGGCGCCCACATGGCAGGACCAAAGGCGCCGTTGGCGTTCAGGACCTGGGTGAGCAGGGCGTAAAGGCCGTAGAAGAAGATCTGCGGCAGGCACCAGAACGCGAAGGTGACCGCCAGGGCCTTTTGCTGGGGTGAATAGCCCTGGGTGGTCAGTTCGATCACGCCGGGAGCTGCCAGGGTGACCAGGGCCGTCAGGCCGAACAGGAGCAGGACAGCCAGCGTCAGCAGCCGGCTGATGTAGTCCGCTCCCCTGTCCGGAGCCTTGCTGGCCTTGATGATCTGCGGGACCAGGACCGCGTTGAACACGCCGCCGGCCACCAGGAGGAAGATCAGGTTGGGCAGGTTGTTGGCGTTGATGAACGTGTCATTGACCGTTGAGCCCAGGCCCAAGGCGGTACCGAGCATCCAGGTCTTGCCGAAGCCCAGGAAACGCGAAACCAGCGTTCCGGCGGCCATGATGGCGCTGGAACGGGTTTCGCTGGGGCCAGCGGCCACGGGCTGGGCCAGGTCCGGAGCGGCCGGCTCCGGGGGCACGCCGTCGGGTGCCACGTCATCGGGCCGGCCGGACCGGTCGGAAGGAAAGTTGGTAGCTGACATCGACTTCATCGTCTCACCCACCGGCACTTAACACCGCAATGGCGACGGCGGCGTCCGGGCTTAGAGGTGTCCTGGCAGGACGTCACGGGCGAGGTCGGCGATGCGGCGTTCGTTGGGGAATGACAGCTTCCGGGCAAGTTCCTGGATGGGGACCCACGCCACGTCCACGGCTTCCTGGTCGGGATCGTTCTCGATGGTGAGTTCGCCGCCGGTGGCCCGCAGGAGGTAGTGGTGCACGGTCTTGTGGACCCGGTGGCCGCTGACGGTGAACCAGTAGTCGATGCTGCCAAGCGGCGCCAGGATGGTGCCCTCGATGCCGGTTTCCTCGGCAATCTCACGGACCGCGGCCTCTTCGTTGTTTTCCTTGCCCTCCGGATGGCCCTTGGGCAGGCACCACTCGAGGCGGCCACCCCTGTTAAGGCGGGCGATGATCGCCACCCTCAATTCGGCGTCGGACGTATCCACCACGACACCGCCGGCCGAGACTTCCTCGACCGTAGGCAGCGACGCCGGTGCCGATTGCTGGGCAGGGGCAACGTGCGCCCCGATTGCCGACGGCAATGGTGCGTTCGTCCTCCTGCCTGGAGCGCTCGGTACTGGATGGGCCATGGAGTCCACTCTAACGACTGTTGCCCTTCCGTGATGACCGGAACATGACACCAACATGGACAGGATATGACGCACTTTCCGGCGGCGAAGGTCAATTGGCCCGGATCGTGACGCTTTTTGGACTGCCGCGGCGCTGGTTTCTGCCAAGCTTAAGGAACTATGTCGCACGCACATCACAAGATTGATTCCCACACTGTCGACTTCAAGGTGGACCCGGTGGTCCTGGAGCTCGGCCGGCGCTTCGTGGACGCCGGCCACGAGCTGTCCCTGGTGGGTGGTCCGGTGCGTGACCTGTTCCTTGGGCGGACCTCCCCCGACCTTGACTTCACCACCGACGCCACGCCGGACCAGACCGTGGCCCTGATCAAAAAGTGGGCGGACAACTTCTGGGAAATCGGGCGCGCCTTCGGCACCATTGGCATGCGCAAGGCCGGCTTCCAGATTGAGATCACCACGTACCGGGCCGAGGCGTACGATCCCGATTCGCGCAAGCCCGTGGTGGCGTTCGGTTCCTCGCTGACTGATGACCTGCTGCGCCGCGACTTCACCATTAACGCCATGGCGTTGAAGCTGCCCTCCATGGAGCTGGTGGACCCCTTCGGCGGCGTCCGCGACCTCCACGCCTCCGTGCTGGCCACCCCCGGCGCGCCGGAAGCTTCCTTCTCCGACGACCCCCTGCGGATGATGCGGGCCGCCAGGTTCGCCGCGCAGCTGGGCGTCTCGGTCCACGATGACGTGCGGGACGCAATGACAGGCATGGCGGACCGGATCAAAATCATCTCCGCCGAGCGCGTGCGGGATGAACTGGTCAAGCTGATTTGCGGTGCCCGGCCACGGACGGGCATCGACCTCCTGGTGGAAACCGGGCTGGCCGAGCATGTACTGCCCGAGGTTTCCGCCCTCCGCCTCGAATCCGACGAGCACCACCGGCATAAGGACGTCTACCAGCACTCGCTCCAGGTCCTGGAGCAGGCAGCCGAGCTCGAAACCGACGCGGAGGGTCCGGTGCCCGGACCGGACTTCGTGCTGCGCTTCGCTGCATTGATGCACGACGTCGGGAAGCCGGCTACGCGCCGCTTCGAACCGGGCGGCGCGGTGAGCTTCCGGCACCACGACATGGTGGGTGCCAAGCTCACCTCCAAGAGGATGAAGGCGCTGCGGTTCGACAATGACACCATCAAGGCCGTGGCACGCCTGGTGGAGCTCCACATGCGCTTCTACGGCTACGGCGACGCCGGCTGGAGCGACTCGGCCGTCCGCCGGTACGTGACCGATGCTGGTCCGCTGCTGGAGCGCCTGCACCGCCTGACCCGCTCCGACGTCACCACCCGGAACCAGCGCAAGGCCGAGCGCCTGGCCTTCGCCTACGACGACCTCGAAGCCCGCATCGCCGCACTCCGGGAACAGGAGTCCCTGGACGCAGTTCGCCCGGACCTGGACGGGGCCAGGATCATGGCCGTGCTGGGACTCAAACCGGGGCCTGTGGTGGGCCGCGCCTACAAGTTCCTCCTGAATGAACGGATGGAACACGGACCACTGCCCACCGCGGAAGCTGAGGCGCGCCTGCTCCGGTGGTGGGCCGAACAGCCTGAATCAGCACCTGCCGGACCCGGCCCTGGAGTCTCTTCCGCCGCCGTCGAACCTTCACCCGTTGAGGAGTCCAAGTGACCAACCCCGCCTTTGCCCCGCGCCCCCAGCTCTGGATCCTCCGCCACGGCGAAACCGAATGGTCAAAGAGCGGGCAGTACACCGGCCTCACCGACCTCCCCCTCACGGTGGAAGGCGAGCAGCAGGCCGTGGAGGCCCGCAAGGTGCTGGACGGCGTCGACTTCGACCTGGTGCTCACGTCCCCGCTGCGGCGGGCACGGCGGACAGCCGAACTCGCCGGCTTCCCCGATGCCCGGCATGAACCGCTCGCGGTCGAATGGAACTATGGCGACTACGAGGGCATCAGTTCGGACCTGATCCGCAAGGACAACCCCGACTACCTGATCTGGACCCACGGCGTGCCCAACGGGGAGACACTCGACGAGGTTGCCGCCAGGGCGGACAAGATCATCGGCCGGATCCTGGAATCCGGGATGGACAATGTGCTGATCGTGGCGCACGGGCACTTCTCCCGGATCCTCACCGCGCGCTGGCTGGAATTGCCGCCCACGGAAGGCCGGCATTTCATCCTGGGCACGGCGAAGGTCTGCACGCTTGGATGGGATAAGAAGACCCCCGCCATTGTCCGCTGGGGCCTCTAAATACCCCTATTTAAAAGTTTTCTTCTTTTCTCCGGAAATTGCTGGTCTTCCGCGAATTCCTGGGGTACCTTTATTCCTGACCCCACGGCAATCTGCCGGGGTCAAAGACCGCATTGCAATCCACGCAGCGGACAGTAGAAAAGGAGGTTGGGATAATGATGACTTTGACTGGCGAATGGAATGCCTCCATCAATGCATTCCCGGCCTTTGCTGATCCTGTGCGCGTGGCTTCGGTCAACTCGGGTTACCGCCGGCCGGCGGACCTCCCGGGCCTGCTGCGACGCCGCTAGGCGCCAGCCACCTGGCCGCGGGCCACGGTGCCAGTACCGTCAAGGCCCATGCGGGACTCCATGTCCAGGACGGGCCGTCCAGGTCGGACCACCGTGCTTCTCCGCTGACTTCCGGGAACTGCTGCTGCCCAGGCCTCCCCTTCGCAGCCGCATAGTCCCGCATTTGCCACAGCTCTCCCACCGGCATTGCGGTTCACTCCCGGCTCCCGGTAGTCCGCGCTGCCACTGCGCTCCTGCGCAATTCCACTAATTCCCTCGGTGAATTCCTTGCGCCCAAATTTCCGCGCTTTTGCGCACTGAAAAGGGGTGCTAATTCGCCATGCACTTTTGTGCCTTATAACCGAAGAAAGGAGGTGGCTACCTTGATGCAAAAAATCATGGGACTCCTGTCCCGGCCCCTGCAGCGCCGCAGTTCCTTTAACAGCGCCCTGCTGGAGCAGCACCGGAACGACGTTTTCGTGCTCATGCACCAGCAAATAGGTGGCCTGCGCTGACGGGCCGGCCCCCAAACCCCCGGCAGGGGGCCGGCTGTAAGCTCGAAGCCATGCACGAGACCCAGTCGCCGGACAGCGGACGACGGCCCCGAATCGTAGTGCCCAGCCGCAGCGATGCCCTGCTGCGGAATTTCACCGAGGTGATCGGCGGCCCGCTGGGATCCAGGACAGATCCCGGCGTGGTCTCCCCCGGTATCTACTCGGTGGAACGGGTGCTCATTGTCCTCACGGCCCTGGCAGCCCTGGTGGGGGTCCTGCTGAAGGGCTATTGCAGGGCCAACGGCTGGGAGACGCCCACGCAGTTCTATGCCACGTGTTACTCGGATTTCCCCGAATTGTTCCGCAACCGCGGCATGGCCGCGGGAATCTTTCCCATCCTGGGCAGCGGCAGCCAGTTCGAATACCCGGTGCTCCTTGGGCTGATCGCGGGTGTGACGGCCTGGCTGGTACCCGGCGGAGAGGCCGGTGCCCGCGCCCTGGCCTACTTTGACATCAACGCGGTGCTGCTGGCGGCGGTGGCCATGGCCACCGTGCTGGTGACAGCACGCATGCCCGGCCGCCGTCCGTGGGATGCGGCCATGGTGGCGGTGGCCCCGGGGATCGTGCTGGCCGGAACCATCAACTGGGACCTTTGGGCCGCATGCCTGCTTGCCCTGGGGATGTACTTCTTTGCCCGGCAACGGCTTGTGCCCGCCGGGGTCATGATTGGCCTCGCCACGGCCACCAAGCTGTATCCGCTGCTGGTGCTGGGCGCCATCCTGCTGCTTGCAGTACGCACGGGAAGATGGCGCCCGCTGCTGGTGGCCGGCGGCAGCGCGGCCGCCACCTGGCTGGCAGTGAACCTGCCGTTCGCGGCTGCCAACCCTTCCGGGTGGGCCTTCTTCTTCCAGTACAGCGCTGAGCGGGGCGCCGGGTACAGCTCAGCCTGGTTTGCCTACAACCTGGTGGCGGACAGGCTGGGCTGGTCCGGGCTTGGCGCCGGTGCCGTCAGCATGTTTTCCACCGGGTTCTTTGCCGTGGCCTGTGCAGGCATTGCCGCTGTTGCGTTGACGGCCCCCCGCCGTCCCCGCATGGCGCAGCTCGCCTTCCTGATCGTGGCGGCCTTCATCCTTAGCAGCAAGGTGTATTCGCCCCAATACGTGGTGTGGCTCATTCCGCTGCTGGCCCTGGCCCGGCCGCGGTGGCGCGACTTCCTGGTCTGGCAGGGCATCGAAGCCCTGCATTGGGCTGCGATATGGATGTACCTTGGACAGGTGACCAGCGCAGGTTCCTCCCAGCACAACCTGGACATGCCCTACTACGTCCTGGCGGTGGCCGCGCATATGGCCGCGGTGGCCTATCTCATGGCACGCGTCGTCTGGGATATTTACGATCCCGCCTATGATCCCATCCGCCGCCACCACCTGGACGACCCCCACGGCGGCCCCTTCTCCAACGCGCCGGACCGGATCCGGCTCAAGCTGCCGGCTTCATTCCGCGCGGCGAAGGCGGGGTCCCGTGCCTGATGTGGCAGTAGTAGGGTCCGGCCCCAACGGACTCTCCGCGGCCGCGGTGATGGCGCGGGCCGGCCTGTCAGTGGAGGTCTTCGAGGCCGCAGCGACGATTGGCGGCGGAACCCGGACCACGGAGTTGATGCAGCCCGGGCACTTCCATGATGTCTGCTCCGCCGTGCACCCAATGGCTGTGGCGTCCCCTTTCTTCCGCGCTTTCGAGTTGCCCCGAAGGGTGGACCTCATCACCCCGGACGTGTCCTTCGGTTCCCCGCTGGAAGGTGGCCGGGCAGCCCTGGCCTATCAATCGATGGACAGGACCGTTGAAGGACTGGGCCGGGACGGACCCGCGTACCGCCGGCTCATGGAGCCACTGGTCCGCCACATTGACGACGTCATGGACTTCACCCAAAACCAACTCCTCCGGATCCCCCGGAACCCCCTGGTGGCCGGCGTCTACGGCCTGCGGACCCTGGAACAAGGGACCGGGCTGTGGAACCTTCGGTTCCGGGAGGAACTGGCGCCGGCCCTCCTCAGCGGTGTGGCCGCCCATGCCATCTCCCACCTGCCCTCCCTCGCCGCCTCCGGAGCCGGGCTGATGCTTGGTGCCCTGGGACACGCCGTGGGATGGCCCATCCCCCGCGGCGGTTCCGCATCCATCGCGGCAGCCCTCGCGGACGACATCCGCGCCCACGGAGGAGTCATCCACACCGGAACCCCGATTGACCGGTTGGAACAGCTTCCTGCCACCCGCGCCACGCTGCTGGACGTGGCACCCCGAGGGTTGCTGGACATGGCAGGGGAATCACTTCCCGGACATTACCGGCGGGCCCTGGAACGCTTCCGTTACGGCAATGGCTCGTGCAAGGTGGACTTCATCCTGTCCGGGCCGGTGCCGTGGCAGGCCAGCGGACTTTCCGACGCCGGCACCGTGCACGTGGGCGGCACGCGGGCCGAGCTGGCACGCTCGGAAAACGAAGTCAGTGCCGGACGCCATCCTGAACGGCCATATGTGCTCGTGGCCCAGCCGTCCCGCTTCGACGCAGGCCGCGCCCCTGCAGGCCGGCACACACTGTGGACGTACTGCCATGTTCCCTCCGGCTCGACGAAGGACATGACCAGCCAGGTTGCCGCGCAGCTGGAACGGTTCGCCCCGGGATTCCGCGATCTTGTGGTGGAATCACACGTCATCACCGCAGCGGAGTTGGCCGAATACAACCGGAACTACATTGGGGGCGATTTCAGCGCCGGCATTATGGACGTCCGGGGTCTGGTCCAGAAGCCGGTGGTGTCCCCCATCCCGTGGCGGACGCCGCTGCTGGGCGTCTACCTGTGTTCGTCGTCGACACCGCCGGGTCCCGGGGTGACGGGCATGCCCGGGCTGCATGCCGCAACGTCCGCCCTGAAGGACGTCTTCAAACTGCCGGTGCCGGACCTGGGGCTCTCATAACGCTCCATGACCCGGGACTGAACACGCGTGGCGCTGATGTCAGCCGGCCCGGGGGATAATGGCGCGATGGGGAAAACAACAAAACTTTCGCTTGCCATAACTGCGCTCATTATCGGAACCTCGCTGGTGGCCTGCGATGACGGAAAGTCCGGCGCCGAAGCCGCGGCACGGCAGCTGGCCGGCGCAGTCTCGGCGCTTGATGTAGGGTCCGTGGCTTTCGACGGCAAGGACGCCGCCGCAGCGAACGACCAGCTGCACCAGGTCTTCGCGGCCCTGGACCCGCAAAAGCCCGAGGTCCAGGCAGGCGGACTCACGCTGGACGGGGACAAGGCCTCCGCACCCCTGAACTACACCTGGAAGTTCGGCGACGCGGAATGGAAGTACACCATCGCAGCGAACTTCAGGAAGTCCGGCGATAAATGGCTCACCGTCTGGGATCCGGCCATCCTGGCACCGGGCCTCGGGGACAGCGAAATCGTGACCAAAGGATCCCAGACCCCCCAGCGCGCAGACATCCTGGGCGCCGGAGACGTCCCGCTGGTGACCTACCGCCCCGTGGTGAATGTGGGCATCGACAAGCCCCAGTTGGGCAGCGCAGACCCCGCCGATTCCGCCGGCAAACTGGCTGCCCTGGTGGGAGTGGACCCTGCCGCCTACGTGCAGCAGGTCAAGGCAGCAGGTGCCCAGGCCTTTGTTTCCGCCATCACCCTCCGCGAAGAGGGCCGTACCATCACCGATGCACAGATCCAGGCCATTCCCGGCGCCCGCGGCATCCCGGCATCCATCCCCCTGGCCCCGAGCAGGACGTTTGCCCGGGCCGTGCTCGGGTCGGTAGGGGAAGCGACGGCGGAACAAATCGAGGCGTCCGATGGCGCCCTGGCCCCCGGGGACGTCACGGGCATCGGAGGGCTCCAGCAGCAGTATGACGAACAGCTCCGCGGATCGGACGCCGTTGTCATCCGCGCGCAACGGGCCGACCTCACGCGCGAACAGATCCAATCCGCCGGCACCGACCCCCGCCGCGTCCTCTTCCAGGTGGAGCCCAAGCCCGGGACGCCGCTGAAGACCACCCTCGATCCGCGGCTGCAGACGCTGGCTGAGGGCATCCTGGAGCCGGTGGGGCCGGCGTCAGCCATCGTGGCCCTCCGACCCTCCACCGGAGCCGTGCTGGCAGCGGCTTCCGGGCCGGGCAGCAACGGCTACAACACGGCAATGCTGGGACAGTACGCCCCGGGATCGATCTTCAAGATGGTGGATTCCCTGGCCATGTTCCGGAACGGGATGACGCCCGACTCCACCATCCAGTGCACCCCCACGCTCACGGTGGACGGGCGGACCTTCAAAAACTCGGAAGGCTACCCCGAGACCTCTTTGGGCGCGGTGACCCTGCGGGACGCCTTTGCCCACTCCTGCAACACTGCCTTCATCTCCCAGCGTGACTCTGTGTCGCAGGGCCAGCTTGAAGCCGCTGCCACGTCCATGGGAGTGGCGGTGGAGGCGCCGAAACTTGGCGCCGAAGCCTTCCTGGGCTCCGTTCCAGGGCAGGCGCAGGGCACCGAACACGCAGCGTCCATGATTGGCCAGGGCAAGGTATTGCTCTCCCCGTTGGCCGCAGCAATCATGGCCGGCTCCGTGGCCAAGGGCGCCCCCGTCGCCGCGCAGCTGGTCCTCAACCCCGACGCCGGTGCGCCCGCTGCCGGAACAACGGCAGGTTCCACTGCCCCCGCGGCCGACCGGTCCGCAACCGCCGCTGCCGAGGCACCCTCCACCGCCTCGGACAAGCCGATCACGGCTGCGGAGGCGGCGTCGCTGGCAGACATGATGCGCGCCGTCGTCACGTCCGGCCACGCAGGGTTCCTGTCCAGCGTCCCCGGGGCACCGGTAGGGGCGAAGACCGGAACCGCCGAATTCGGCACCGAGACTCCGCCAAAGACGCACGCCTGGATCGTGGCCGTCCACGGGGACCTGGCCGTAGCCGTCTTCGTGGAGGACGGCGGCCTGGGCGCCACCACCTCCGGCCCGCTGCTGAAGCAGTTCCTCACCGCCGCCGGCTAGGGGACCCCGCCAGGCAAGGGACCGGCGTGGGAGGATTGACGGTGTGGCCCATATTGACGTTTCCGGCATCGACTACTTCCTCTCCGACGGCACCCAGCTCCTGAACGGAGTGACCTTCAAGGTCCCTGACGGCACCAAGACCGCCCTCATCGGGCCCAACGGCACGGGGAAGACCACGCTGTTCCGGATCATCGCCGGAGACCTGGTCCCGGACGAGGGCGTCATTGGGCGGTCCGGAAACATGGGCATCATGCGCCAGTTCGTGGGGCAGGTGCGGGACGGCTCCACCGTCCGGGACCTCCTGGTGTCCGCCGCTCCCCCGGCCCTGGCAGCCGCTGCCCGCGAGGTGGATGACGCCGAGCTGGCCATGATGGAGGACGACGACGAGCCCACCCAGATGCGGTACGCCCAGGCCATCGTGGACTGGGGGGACGCCGGCGGCTACGACGTCGAGACCGTCTGGGACGAGGTCTGCATGGCCGCGCTGGGGCTGCCCTTTGACCGCGCACAGCACCGCCCGGCGTCGACCCTTTCCGGAGGCGAGCAGAAGCGCCTGGTGCTGGAAGCACTGTTCGCCGGCCCGGACGATCTCCTCCTTTTGGACGAGCCGGACAACTACCTTGACGTGCCGGGCAAGCGCTGGCTCGAGGAGAAGCTCAATGACTCCAGGAAAACCGTCTTATTCATCAGCCACGACCGCGAGCTGCTGAACAACGCCGCCGGGCGCATTGTCACCCTTGAGCCGGGTGTCAACGGGGCCGCCGCGTGGATCCACGGCGGCGGGTTCGAATCGTACGTGGAGGCCCGGGCGGACCGGAA
The DNA here is from genome assembly GCF_059492155.1 of Pseudarthrobacter sp. Pseusp20. NCBI lineage: Bacteria > Bacillati > Actinomycetota > Actinomycetes > Micrococcales > Micrococcaceae > Pseudarthrobacter > Pseudarthrobacter sp. Pseusp20. Next base: position 191,820 of record NZ_CP168521.1, on the reverse strand, counting down.
CGCCCGGTTCGAGGAATTGCGCAAGCGCTGGGACGAGGAGCACATCAAGCTCAAGGAACTCGTCAACATGTACAAGAACAAGGCCGCGTTCCGCTCCGACATGGCCAACCGCTACCATGCCGCCCAGACCCGGCTGGCAAAGTTCCTTGAAGTGGGGCCGCCCGAGGCGCTGCCCATCGAGCAGAACGTGCAAATGAGGCTCAAAGGCGGACGGACCGCCAAGCGCGCCATCGTGGCGGAGAAGCTGGAACTCACCGGGCTCATGAAGCCCTTTTCCACGGAAGTGTGGTTCGGCGACCGCGTGGGCGTGCTGGGCTCCAATGGTTCCGGCAAGTCGCACTTCCTGCGGCTGCTGGCCACTGGCGGCACTGACCCCGAACGCGAACACCTGCCCGTGTCCGATGTTGACATCGCCGAGGTACCGCACGAAGGCACCGTCAAGCTCGGTGCCAGGATCCGGCCGGGATTCTTTGCCCAGACCCATGTCCGTCCCGACCTGCTGGGAAAGACCCTGCTGGAAATCCTGCACCGCGGCGATGAACACCGTTCCGGGCTGGGCCGGGAGGCCGCCGCGGGTGCCCTGGACGGCTACGGCCTGGCGGGACAGTCGGAACAGAAGTATGAGTCACTCTCCGGCGGCCAGCAGGCGCGGTTCCAGATCCTCCTGCTTCAGCTCAGTGGTGCCACCCTGCTGCTGCTGGACGAGCCCACGGACAACCTGGACCTGCACTCCGCTGAAGCGCTGGAGCGGGCCATTGACCACTTCGAGGGAACTGTCCTGGCGGTCACCCACGACCGCTGGTTTGCCCGGACCTTCGACCGGTTCCTGGTATTCGGCTCCGACGGGAAGGTGTACGAGTCGGCGGAGCCGGTGTGGGACGAACAGAGGGTGGCGCACAGCCGCTGAGCTGTCCCGGCCACCACATGAGCAAATGATCATGAGTTGATATCATTTGCTCATGAAAACGGACGAGCGGCACAGGACCATTGCCGAAATCCTCCGGCGGCAGCCGGAGGTGAGCGTCGAGGACCTGATGCAGGCCTGCGCCGCCTCTGGCGCAACCATCCGCCGGGACCTTGAAGTACTGGCCGGCCACGGTGTGCTCCGCAGGGTCCACGGCGGCGCCAGGAGCCTGATAGGCCACGGCCGCAACCCGGGCTACGGACAGCGGGAGCTGGAGGACCGGGATGCCAAGAAGCGCATCGCAGCTGCCGTGGCCGGCCTGCTGGCCGACGGCGAACACGTCTGGCTGGACAGCGGCAGCACGGCAACCGAAGTGGCGCGGGCAGCGGCCGGCCGGCAGGTGACCCTGATGCCCATGTCCCTGCAGGCCCTCAATGCGGCTGCAGGCGGTGACGGTGCCGCAGGCTCCCGCCCCGCCCTGCTGCTGCCGGGTGGAAGCGTGGTGCCCGGTGAACTCTGTTTCCGCGGACCGCTGGCCGAGTCCAACATCAGGTCCCTGCGTTTTGACACCGCGGTGGTCACGCCCTGCGCAGTGGACTTCCGCGACGGCCTGCTGGCCCACGACCTCGACGATGCCGCGGTGAAGAAGGCCGGCCTGGAAGCTGCGGCACGAGTGGTGGTGGCCGCCTCCGCGGGAAAGTGGCAGGCCAGCGCCCGGGTGCTCGTCGCCGGCCTGGAAAAAGTGGATGTCATCGTGACGGACCGGCAATTCAGCGCCCAGGACCATGCCGACCTTAAAAAATACTCTGTGGAAGTAGTGTACGTATGAGCTCCAGTACAGGTAAGGAACAGCAGGCAGGCTTGAGAGCCGCCGCCGCAGCCACGTTCGTGGTCTTCGGGATCAACGGACTCGTGTTCGCAAGCTGGGCGGCCAGGATCCCTGCCGTTACGCAGACGCTGCACATCACGTCGGGGCAAATGGGCACGCTGCTGCTGTGCACTGCCGTAGGCTCACTGCTGGCACTTCCCACCGCCGGCCTGGTGGTCGGCAGGATTGGCACCGCCAACACGGTTCGCTTTGCGGGCTTGCTGGCGGCGGCCGCAGGTGTGGGAATCGCCCTGTCGCTTTCGGCCACGTCCATTCCCGGAACAGCGGTTTCGCTGTTCTTCTTTGGCATTGGCATTGGCCTTTGGGATGTGGCACAGAACATCGAAGGGGCCGACGTGGAGCACAAGCTCCGTCGCACCATCATGCCCCAGTTCCACGCGGCCTTCAGCGGCGGCGCATTCGTTGGCGCCCTGGTGGGTGCAGGGCTTTCCACCCTGGGTGTGGACCTGCCGCTGCATCTCATGGCGATTGCAGCCGTGGTGGTGCTGGTGGCATTGACCGTGCCACGCTACTTCCTTCCCCACATCTCCACCGCCCCCGTGGAGGGGGAGCCGAAACCCGCCAAGGGACCGTCCGCGTGGCGGGACAGCAGGACACTGCTCATCGGCGTCGTGGTCCTGGGCGCCACCCTCACCGAGGGAGCGGGCAACGACTGGATCGCCAAGGCCTCAGTGGACGGGCTCGCGGCCTCCGAATCCACCGGCGCCCTCATGTTCGCCCTCTTCGTCCTGGCCATGACCGCCATGCGGTTCCTGGGCGGCCGAGTCATTGACGCATACGGACGGGTGGCAGTCCTGCGGGCCAGCATGGCCGCAGCGGCCGCGGGCCTGGGCCTTTTTGTGCTGGCGCCCAATATCTGGCTGGCCGGCATCGGTGCCGCCCTGTGGGGCGTCGGCGCCGCCCTGGCTTTCCCCATGGGCATGTCCGCTGCGTCCGATGACCCGCGGCACTCAGCCGCACGCGTTTCCGTTGTATCCACTTTGGGGTATATATCATTCCTTGCTGGACCACCGCTGCTGGGCTACCTCGGTGACCTCACCGGTATCCACACCGCGCTGCTGGCCATCATGGCACCCATCTTGGTGGCGCTGCTTCTTGCCGGTGCCGCGAGGCCCCTTAACGCGGTCGAGGAAGCCGCCGGGCAGGAAGCCGCCAAGCGGGACTAGACCTTGGGTTAGGGTGATCACATGCAAAGCGCCAGGCCGCGGGGGAGAAGCTGGATCAGCCGCCTCGATAGATACCTTCTCAAGCATGTATCCAACCTGCCCGGCGGCAACCACGATGTATTCTTCCGCCGGCTTTCCGCCTCGGCCAACCACGGAAAGCTCTGGATGGGAGCGGCGGCCGTCCTGGCGTTGTTTCCCGGCAAGACGCGGAGGGCAGCACTGCATGGGCTGATCGCCCAGGGGGTGGCCTCCGCCGTGACCAACGTGGTGTTCAAGACGCTGCTCCCCCGGACCCGCCCGCTCCCCGAACATCTTCCGGTGTTCCGCTTCGTGCATCCACAGCCCACCAGTTCCTCCATGCCATCGGGGCATTCGGCGTCTGCGATAGCGTTCGCAGTCGGGGCAGGCCTGGTCCGCCCGGCCGTAGGTGCTGCCCTGGCTCCCGCAGCCGTGGGAGTCGCCTATTCGCGGGTTCACACCGGCGCCCACTGGCCGTCGGACGTCCTCTTCGGTTCGGCCCTTGGTGCCGGTGCTGCGTTGGTGACCCGCCATTGGTGGCCGGTTCGTCCGCCGATTCCGCAGACGACCAGGGCATGGACCAGTGCGCCTGAGTTGCCGGGGGGCGAGGGTCTGAGCATTGTGGTCAACACCTTGGGCGGATCCTTCAAGGAGGAGACGGCGTCAGCACTCAAGGAAGTATTTCCCAAAGCGCATATAAACACCGTGCAGCCGGACGAGGACCTGGTGCAACGGATCGCCGCCACCGCCGACTTCCCTGGCACCCGCGCCCTGGGCGTGTGGGGCGGTGACGGAACGGTCGGCGCAGCTGCCGCCGCCGCCGTCGCACGTTCGATTCCCCTGCTGGTCCTGCCCGGCGGCACCCTGAACCACTTTGCGCGCGACGCGGGGACGGGAAGCCTGAAGGATGCAGTGGATGCGGCCAGCAAAGGTGAAGCGGCCCTGGCGGACATCGGGGTGGTGACGGCGGAACGGGGCCTGGCGGGAAGCCCGGAGGTCTCCGAAATGGTCATGCTGAACACCTCCAGCGTCGGCCTTTATCCGAACTTTGTCCGCCGCCGGGAACACCTGCAACCGGCGCTCGGGAAGCCGCTGGCAGGGGTGGTGGCCATGTTCAGGACCTTTGCGGCGGGCACCCCAACCACCCTGTCCGTGGACGGCGTTGTGCGCAAGGTGTGGATTGCCTATCTGGGCAGGGGGCGTTATTACCCCCGGGACCATGCGCCCTTGTTCCGGCCGGTGATGGATGACGGCGTGCTGGACGTCCGGATGATCACGGCTGACGAATCCTTTGCCCGGCTGCGGCTGCTGTGGTCCGTGCTGACGGGAACAGTGGCAAGCTCCCGCATCACCCACCTGCGGGAGGCCACCGAGGTAAGGATCGACGCCGGAGGCGCACCCATGGCGCTGGCGGTGGATGGCGAAGCGCTGGCCGGCGTGCGCAGCGTCGCGTACCGGATCCAGCCGAAGGCACTGACGTATTACTCCCCGCGCCGCTGACCACGTGGACGTGGGGGAAGTAACTACCCTGATTCTCCCCTGAATCAACCCTGATTCCGGGAAAAAGCTGCCCGGGCATCGGTAGCGTAAGGCATGAACACCCACCGAAAGTCGTCTGCAGCCGCGCGCTGCCGTGCAAAGGATTCTTCATGATCGAGGCAAACGGGCTGACCAAGGTCTACGGCGCCAAAACCGCCGTGGCCGGCGTCAGCTTTACCGTCAGGGCAGGGCAAGTGACCGGCTTCCTGGGCCCCAACGGGGCAGGAAAATCCACCACCATGCGGATGATCATGGGACTGGACCGGCCGACGTCGGGCTCGGTCACCGTGAACGGCCTGCCGTACGTCCGGCACAAGGCACCCCTGCGCGAAGTGGGTGCCCTTCTCGATGCCAAGGCGGTCCACACCAGCCGCAGTGCCTACAACCACCTGCTGGCCATGGCGGCCACGCACAGCATCCCCAAATCCCGGGTGCACGAGGTGATTGAAATGACGGGGCTGGAGGCCGTGGCACGCAAGAAGGCCGGCGGCTTCTCCCTGGGGATGGGCCAGCGGCTGGGCATAGCGGCAGCCTTGCTGGGGGACCCGCAGACCCTCATCCTGGATGAACCCGTCAACGGCCTGGACCCGGAAGGTGTGGTCTGGGTGCGGAACCTGGTCCGCTACCTCGCAGGGCAGGGACGCACGGTGTTCCTTTCCAGCCACCTGATGAGCGAGATGGCCCAGACCGCCGACCACCTGATCGTCATTGGGCGCGGCCGCGTGATTGCCGACGCACCCATCCGTGACATCATCACCGGCAAGGGGCAGGCACGGGTCCGGGTGCGTACCGACGAACCCGACCGTCTCTACCAGCTGCTCGCCGGACGGGGCGCGTCCATCGACGTCCCGGAGCGGGAACTGCTCGAAGTAACGGGCCTGGAGCCCAGGACCATCGCGGCGGCCGCCCTGGAAAACCACGTCATGGTCTACGAACTGACGCCGCTCGTCGCCAGCCTCGAGGAGGCGTACATGGAACTGACCAAGGACGACGTCGAATACCACTCCCTGCCCGCCGCGGAGGTAAGCAAGTAATGAGCGTAACCACCACCGAACCCACGTCTTCGCCTGACCCCGCATCCTCCGCCGGGGGCCGCAGCCCCCGTGCCGGTGGACGGGCCCTGCCCGGCCCCACGTTCTTCCGGGTGCTCAACTCGGAAGTCATCAAGTTCCGCAGCCTCCTTTCCACGCTGATCCTGCTCGCTTCCACGGCGGTGGTCATGGTCGGGTTCGGCGCGCTGTCCGCGTGGGGGACGGGCCAGTTCGCCGACGCGGCCACAAGGGATCCGCAGGCCGCGGCGCGGATGGCATCGCAGGGCGGCGATCTTGCCGTCAGCGTGCCCACCTCCGGCATCGCCTTCGCCCAGCTGATCCTGGGGTCCCTTGGTGTGCTCCTGATGAGTTCGGAATTCACCACCGGGATGGCCCGGTCCACCTTCGCGGCCGTGCCCAGGCGGCTTCCCGCGTTCGCTGCAAAGCTCGTGGTGGTCATGGTGACGTCATTCGTGGTTACCGCCGTCTCCACCTGGGTGGCAGGACTGGTGGCCGTGCCCATCCTGGACAACTATGGCCTCACGCTGGACCTTGGCAGTTCCCAGTCGGTGAAGCTCCTTCTGGTCAATAGCATCTATGTGGCCGCCGTCGCCGCCATCGGCATGGCCCTGGGCACTCTCATCAGGAATTCCGCCGGCGGCATCATGAGCCTGGTGGGCATCTTCTTCGTGGCACCCATCGCCTTCCAGCTCATTCCCGGGGACTTCTTCAAGGAGGCCCGCAAGTACCTGCCAGGCAATACCGTTGATCCGCTGACGGCGGCCCAGCATGTTCCGGACACCCTGGAAGCCTGGCAGGCGGCACTCGTCCTTGGCGCCTGGGTCATTATCCCCGTCCTGCTTGCGGCAGTCCTGTTGAAGCGGCGGGACGTTTAGCGGCCAACCACTGCTGACGCCCCCGGCGAGAGGGACGGCGCGTGGTTTCCGGCACATTACAAAAGTGCATGGCGGGAAACTTTCTTTGCCCGTGGTGGTTCCTGCTTGGAGGCACGTCCTGTTGGGAGCAACCAGGTCTGTTGGAGTGCACAAAGCAAGGTGCATAATGGCCGACCTAGGGTGAAACGACGATGTGGTGCATCACACGGTCCCCCGGTGGTCCACCAAGGCACGTCGCTCAACCCATGCTATTTTCCCAACAGGACGGCGCTTCCATGCATGCTGACCAGCAACTTTCAAAGTCCCTGAAACCCAGGCACCTGTCCATGATCGCCATCGCCGGCGTCATTGGTGCAGGCCTCTTTGTCGGCTCGGGTGCCGCCATCCAGCAGGCCGGCCCGGGTATCCTCGTCGCCTATGCTGCCGCGGGACTGGTGGTCATCCTGGTCATGCGCATGCTGGGGGAGATGGCCGCGGCAAACCCGGAAACGGGCTCATTCTCGACCTATGCGGACAAGGCACTGGGCCGTTGGGCAGGGTTCAGCATCGGCTGGCTCTACGCGTGGTTCTGGATCATCGTCCTGGGCATCGAGGCCACTGCAGGCGCGGCCATCATGCACCGGTGGGTGCCGGGCATTGACCAGTGGGTCTGGGCCCTTGTCCTCATGGTGCTGCTGACGCTCACCAACCTCGGCTCGGTGAAGTCCTACGGCGAGTTCGAGTTCTGGTTCGCGTCCATCAAGGTGGCGGCGATCGTCCTCTTCCTGGTCTTCGGTGCCGCCGCCATCCTGGGGCTCATCCCCGGTGTCCCAGCCCCCGGCCTGAGCAACCTGATCAACAACGGCGGCTTCATGCCCAACGGTCCGGGCGCTGTCCTGGCCGGAATCCTCGTGGTGGTCTTCTCCTTCTTCGGCGCCGAAATCGCCACCATCGCCGCCGGCGAATCAGAAAACCCCGTGGATGCCGTGAAGAAGGCCGTGAAGTCCACCGTATGGCGCATCCTGGTCTTCTACATCGGCTCCATCGCCGTGGTGGTCACCCTGCTTCCGTGGAACTCGGCCTCGGTGGCCAAGAGCCCCTACGTAGCGGTCATCGAACTGTTCGGCATCCCGGGCGCCGGAACCATCATGGACGTGGTGGTGCTGACCTCTGTGCTGTCCTGCCTGAACTCCGGCCTCTACACCGCCAGCCGCATGCTGTTCTCACTCTCCACCCGCGGTGACGCACCGCGGGCATGGACCCGTATCTCCCGCCGCGGCGTACCCGCTGCCGCCGTACTCGCCTCCACCGTGGTCGGCTTCGTCACCGTGGGCCTGAACTACATTGCCCCGGACACGGTGTTCCTCTTCCTGGTCAACACCTCCGGAGCCATCGCATTGTTCGTCTGGCTGGTCATTTCCGCCTCGCAGCTGGTCCTCCGCAAGCGCATGGGAGCCGCAGCAAAGGACCTGCAGCTGAAGATGTGGCTTTTCCCCTACCTCACGTGGGCAGCGATCATCAGCATCGTGGCCCTGCTGATCGGCATGGTGATCGTGGAGTCCACCCGGGAGTCCCTGCTGCTTTCGATTGCACTGGCAGCCGTTGTGGTGGCGGTGGGCGTGCTGCGCTACCGGCGGAAGGGCGTGGCCGCCGCGGGCCAGCCGGACGTGGCAACCGAGGCTGCGCCGGCACCTGTCGAGTAGGCGCGGCGCTAGACTCGGGACCATGCCTTTGCCTCCCTCTGCTGCAGACCACATCCAGGACCTTGGCGCCTATGTCAGCGCATCGCCGTCGAGCTTCCACGCTGCGCATGAGGGGGGCCGGCGCCTGGAGGAAGCCGGGTTCACCCGCCTGGATGAGCTGCAGCCGTGGGAGGCCGGGCCCGGTTCCTTCTTCATCATCCGCGACGGCGCCCTGATCGCCTGGGTGGTCCCCGAAGACGCGGGACCCGCCACGGGTTTCAACATCCTGGGCGCGCACACCGATTCGCCGTCGTTCAAGCTCAAGCCCAAGCCCACCACGGGTGCGCACGGCTGGCTCCAGGCCGGGGTGGAAATCTACGGCGGCCCCCTGCTGAATTCCTGGCTGGACCGGGAGCTGCGGCTGGCGGGCCGGCTGGTGATGCTCGATGGCACCGAGCACCTCACGGCCACCGGGCCGCTGCTCCGCTTCCCGCAGCTGGCCATCCACCTGGACCGGGCCGTGAACGATGGCCTCACCCTGGACAAACAGCGCCACATGAACCCCGTCTGGGGGCTGGGAAGTCCTTCAGACTCCGACCTGCTGGGCGTGCTGGCGGCGTCGGTTGCCGGCGCATCCGTCGATCCGGGGCAGATTGGCGGGTACGACGTCGTCATTGCGGACACGCAGGCGCCTGCGGTTTTCGGGGGCAAGGGGGAGTTCTTCGCATCAGGGCGGCTGGACAACCTTTCCGCCACGCATGCCGGACTGGCAGCGCTGACCGCCCATGCGGAGTCCGCAGCCGCCGGCGGCCCGATTGCGGTCCTTGCCGCCTTCGACCACGAGGAAATCGGCTCCAACTCCCGCTCAGGGGCCTGCGGGCCTATCCTCGAGGACGTGCTGGTGCGCATCTCCGACGGCCTGGGCGCGACGGTGAGCCAACGGCGGCAGGCCTTGTCGGCGTCGTTCTGCCTCTCTGCCGATGCCGGCCACGCCGTGCACCCCAACTATCCCGAGCGGCACGACCCCGCCAACCATCCCGTGCTGAACGGCGGGCCGCTGCTGAAGATCAATGCCAACCAGCGCTACGCCACGGACGCGTTCGGCGCCGCATTCTGGGCGCGGCTCTGCGGCGAAGCAGGCGTTCCCTACCAGGAATTCGTGTCCAACAACGTGGTGCCCTGCGGTTCCACCATCGGGCCGCTCACCGCGACCCGGCTGGGCATCCGGACCGTGGACGTGGGCGTGCCCCTGCTGTCCATGCACTCGGCCCGGGAGCTGTGCGGAATTGAGGATCCACACCGCCTGGCCGCGGTGACGGAGCTGTTCTTCCGGACGGCGGCCTTGCCGGCGGGGGCACACCCCTAACGGATCCAGCCGTAGTTGAACCCACCATGGTCAATTTGGTGGGCAGGCACCCCTACCCACGTTTCGCCGTCGGGAACATTGCTGAGAACGGCCGCGCCCATGCCGATGGTCGCGTAGTCTCCCACGGATGTCCTCTCCCGGACGCTCGAATTCAATCCGAGGTAGGCGCCCTTGCCTATCCTGGCGCCGCCGCCCAGTGAGACGCCCGCGGCGAAGGTCGCAAAGTCGGAGACATCGTCGTCGTACGAGAACGTGACGGAGGGCATGGCAACCACGTGGGATCCCAGGCTCACGGCGGCAGTGAGGGTTACGTTGCGCAGCAGGATGCTGCCGCGGCCCACACGGCAGCCTTCCGGGTACTGGACGGAAGGATCCACCGCACTGGCGTACCTCGACTCGCCGATCCCCAGGGTGCCCAGATGCGACACCACCGCTTCGCGTTCCCTGCTGGACGCAATGCACACCAGGAGGAAGGCGTGCATGTAGTTGACTGCATCATCAATGCTGCCAAGGACGGGGGCACCATCGACGGTGACGCCGGCCATCTCCCTGTCATCATCGAGCAGCCCAACCACGTCATACTGGCCGCTGCCGCGGACCATGGCCAGGACTTCACGCGCCAGGCCGCTGGCACCTATCAGGATCAGTTCGCTCACGTGACGGCTCCGGCAGCAGCCTGCCGGGGTGTCGTTACTGGAATCCGGTCCATGCTGTACCTTTCCCGGCGCGTGACGTCCTCTGAACGTGGGACAAGGCTATTCGCCAAGGGCACACTTTCCGGCTGGACACCGAAGGCTATGTGGTTCGGAACAGGGACTATGTGGAAACTGCGGGGACCTGTGGATCACAGGACGGGCAGGACGTACGGCTCCGCAGCCGGAGTTGCCTTGCCGGCGGCCAGGGCAGTCAGCTGTGCGCGGGACTCAACGCCGAGCTTGCGGTAGATGGCCGTGAGGCGTACTTCGACGGTGCGGACCGAAACATACAATGTGCCGGCTATTTCCTTGTTGCGCATCCCCCGGGACACCATCATCGCCAGCGCCCTCTCATGGTCCGTGAGCAAGAGCATTGACGGGTTGCCCTGCGGGCGGGCGGCCTCCCACCGTTCGTCCAGCAGGAGGGCGTCCACGTGCTGCGTCCAGGCATCAGCCCCGGCCTCGTCAAACATCACCTTGGCCCGGAGCAAGGCCTCCCGCGCGTGGCGCAGCCTGCCGAAGCCATGCAAACGTTCCGCATAGCACATCCGGGTCCTGCCCCGCTCAAGTCTGTGACCGTTCCTGTCTTCAAGCGCCTGCTTGAAGAGCTGCAGGGACTGCTCGCCGTCCGCAAGCATGGCGCGGCTCCGGGCAACCACCATGACCAGCCACGGAGAGCGCAACCCCGCCGAACGGCTTTCCAGGCGTTGAAGAGCCTGGGTGGCTTCACGGTGCCGGCCAAGACGGACCAGTACCTCCACCAGGTCGGCCTCACAGCGCAGCAGGGTGGGGTTGCCCAGCCCCAGACCGATTTCCGCGGCCCTGGACAACTGGACAACGGACTCCGCCAGGTCACCCCGCAGGAGTGCGAAGTGGCCATGGCAGGCCGCCAGCTGTGCCGTGAGCCCAGGGTGGTTTCCCGATCGCAGATAGTCCAGGGCATTGGCGGCCTGGTTACGCGCGAGTTCGTCATCGCCCAACGAGTAGGCACGCCAAACCCGGAACAGGTGCCGGGCTCCCCGGTGGTACTCCAGGTCAGGTTGGCAGAGCTCGAGTTCGTCGATCAGCCTGACCGCCGCTGCCACATTCCCGGCGCGGATCTCATTGTCTACTGCCGTGAGGGCTGCTGTTTCCCGCCAGTTGGCGTGGTCCGGTTCTGTGGAGCTGCGGAGCATCGCGAAGGCTTCACGGGCGCTTTCGTACTGTTCCGCATAGGTGAGCGCCCGGCCGCGCAGCAGGAGGCGGGCCGGCCGGGCGCTGCGGACCTGCCCGGGGCGGCGGGAGGGGTTTGCCCTTCCGCCGCTGATCGATTCGACCAGCAGTTCGGCATGGTCGGCGATGGCCAGGCACTGCAAGGACGCGGAGCCGCGGAACGCGCCGCCCTGGCGCAGCAGCTCAACTGCCTCTTTCAGTTCCCACCGCTCGGCATAATAGACGGCGGCGATGGCCAGCAGGGCAGCGGAATACCCCGGATCGTGCTGGCCAAACTCCTTTACCAGCCGCTGCAGCATGCTGCAGCGCACCGCAACGCCCTGGACGAAATCGATCTCGAAGGAGAGGCCGGTCAACCGCAGAATCAAGTTGGGGTCGCGGGTGACCCCTTGCGCCCACTCCAGGTACCGGCGCGCATGCACCAGATCACCGCGGGTGAAGAGCAGCTCGGCCAGCCCGGTGAGGCGTGCCGCCGTCTCCGCTTCGCCCGGGTTGATGGCGAGGGCCCGCTCGATGCACTCCACCGCGAAGGACACCTCGCCCCTCCGGACCAGGTGCACCGCGTGACGGAGAAGGTGGAAGGGAGTTTCGTGCTCCAAGACCACCGCGAAGCTCAAGTGCCAGCTGCGGGCATGCCGATCGGTGCCCCGTGCTGCTTCAGCCAGGGCGCGGTGGGTTGCGGTGCGGACGTCAGGTGGCATGGCCGCGTGCACATGGCCCCGCAGCATCTGGTCCGCTATCCACAGGTGTTGTCCGGATCGCTGCACCAGTCCGGCAGCCACCAATTCATCTGCGTGGAGCCACGCTTCATGGTCGATTTTCCCGATAGTGGTGATGTCACTGCGGAACGAGAGCGCAAGCAGGTCCAGGACCATGCTCGCGCCGGGGGTCAGAGCGGCCACCGCTGATGCGTGTCCAGCGTCAAGGCTGCTCGTGGAGGACAGCGGGATGGGCAGTGCGCACTTGCCGCCGGCGTGCCTCTCCACCAGCCCGCTGTACAGTTCGACGGCGGCAAGCGGGTTGCCGCCGGTGGCTGCGGCAACCGCGTGGGCCACCGCCGTCGTGGTCTGTTTGGTTGGCATGCTTTCCAGCATCCGCATGGTGTCACCCTGGCTCAGCGCACCCAGGCGCAGGGCGGGGAGGCCGGTGAAGGGGCTTCCGGGGACCTCGTCCCGCATGCCCGCAAACAGGACAATTTCCGTGCCGGCCAGTCGCCGTGCCAGGAATCCAATGACTGCTTGACTGGCCGGATCCAGGCTGTCGGCGTCGTCAATCGCAATGATGGTCCGCGTTGACGACCGGCGCTGCAGTCCGCTGAGCAGCATGCCGGACACAGCGGGAACGGTCAGGGCACCGGCGTTGCCACCCCGGAGGGCGTCGACGGACCCGTTCAGGACCGGGTCATCCATCTCATTCAGCAGCGCAGTCAGCCCGGAAAAGGGCCAGCCCGATTCAGCGGCGCTGGCGGCCAGGAACACGGACCGGTATTCGCAGAGAGAGGAAATTTCGGACAACAGGGCTGACTTGCCTATGCCCCGGCCGCCGACGATGGCCAAGGCTGTTTCCTTGGGGCCACGGATCGCAGAAAGAATCCGGTCAATTTCTTTGTTTCGGCCCACAAGCGGCATGGGGTCCCCAATCATCGAAGAAGGAGACCGCATTTTGTACTGCCGGTTCAAATGGTGGCCGCGCTCCCCAACGCGTAGGCCGCTACAAGCGAATATAACGCGCCACTAAACATGGCACCACACAAATTTGCGCTGGATTGCATCAAGATTAGATCCACAATTGCTCAAGGTCCCGGCCGCGTGGCTGAAGGCCGGCCCGGCGAACGCTGGGGCCTTGCAGGGCCTGGCGATTGCGGTATTGGCGGCAGTATCGGCGCCACCCCATCGCATGAACCACGAAGGGCGGCATGATAACCCCCGTACTTAAAAACGCGCGGCAGACAATAACCCCTATACCTAATATCACCCTGCACCCGTAATCCCCGTACTTGCCTTATCGCAGTAAATATGACTTCAGAAACTGAGTACTCGCTACTGGTGACACTCGAAAGGGGTGGAAATAGGCTTTCTCCACGGCCAGAGTCAAAGGCTAACGAGAGCTGGGGCCCGAGACCAGACCCATGACCGGATAAAGCGTCAAAGACGCGCTCGGCTTCCAAGCGGGCGGGTTCGTTGTTAACTATCCGCAAACGTCATGAAGTGGTGAGGTATTTGTCCATTTCCATCCAGCTCCCAATTACTCTTGCGATGCAGGGCACGGAGCCCGGTAAGGCCTCCGTCAGCGTCGTCATTCCAACACTGAACGAAGCCAGGAACATTCCGTGGGTCCTGCGCAGGATGCCGTCCTACGTTGATGAGGTCATCATCGTGGACGGCCGGTCCACCGACAACACTGTGGGAGTAGCCCAGGCGGTCCGCGACAATCTCGTCATCGTCAATGAGCCCCGCAAGGGGAAAGGTGTGGCCCTACGCTCAGGGTTCGCTGCCGCCTCAGGCGACATTATTGTCATGCTTGACGCGGACGGCAGCATGGACCCGCAGGAGATCGGGTGGTTCGTTTCCCCGCTGCAACATGACTACGACTTCGTCAAGGGCTCCCGGCATGTCACCGGTGGGGGCTCCGAGGACCTCACGCGCCTGCGGAAAGCCGGCAACCAGGCGCTGACCAAGTTGGCCAACGCGGTGCTGCACAGCAATTACTCCGATCTCTGCTACGGATATATTGCGTTTCGGCGTGAATGCCTTGAGATCCTGCAACTCGAATCAGACGGATTCGAAATCGAAACTGAACTGATCGTCCGGGCAGCACGGGCTGGCCTCCGGATTGCGGAAGTCCCCAGCATTGAGCTTGACCGGATTTCGGGAGCCTCCAACCTGCAGACCTTCCGTGATGGGTGGCGGGTCCTGCGGAAGCTGGCCCACGAATGCACCATGTGGGAGGCACCCACGGCCGGCGCCCGGCCCGAAGCCCTGCGCCGGGTCAAGTACGCCTACGCCAACGTCAGCGTTCCGCGGACGCCAACCGACCCGCAGAGCATCCTTGCATTGGTTCAGGGGGCTTAGCATGCTGGATCGAATTGTCCGTCCAAGTGTGTCGATCGTGATTTGTGCCTACACCGAACGCCGTTGGGAGCTTTTGCTGGACGTGATCGAGTCCGTCCGCGCCCAAACTGTCGCCCCCCAGGAGATCCTGGTGGTCGTGGACCATAATGAGGACCTCTACGGTCGGCTCCTCGAAATTGTCGACGACGTGACAGTGGTGGAGAGCGAAGGCCCTCCGGGGCTTTCAGGGGCACGCAACACGGGCGTCGGACTCGCAGAGGGGGACATCGTGGCCTTCCTGGATGATGATGCGGTGGCGACGCCAAACTGGCTGGAACGCCTGCTTGTCCTCTACGACGATCCCGACGTGCTGGCCGTTGGCGGCCGCGTCGAACCTGTATGGGACCAGGGCCGCCCAGGCTACTTCGGTGAAGAACTCGACTGGATCGTTGGATGCAGCCACCGCGGAATGCCGACGGTTGCCTCCGAAGTCCGGAACCTCATTGGGGCAAACATGTCCTTCAGGCTCGACGTCCTCCGGCAGGTTGGTGGCTTCAACATCGCGCTGGGCAGGCAAGGCAATTTGCCGCTTGGCTGCGAGGAGACCGAGATCTGCATCCGCTCCACCATGGGCGCACCCGGTTCCCGGATCGTTTACGAACCTGCTGCCTTGGTCCGGCATCACGTCCCGCAGGAACGTGGGACTGTGCGCTACATGCTTTCCAGGTCCTGGTCGGAGGGCCTCTCCAAGGCACAGGTCAGCCACGTCGTGGGGCACAAACGGGCCCTCGGTCCCGAACGGCGGTATGTCCGCAGCACACTGCCGCGCGCCGTGTTCTCTGGAATCCGCGATTGGAGTCGGGGCGACAATCCCATGGGACTGGGACGGGCAGGATCCGTCCTTGCGGTATTGGCCTTCACCTCCGCCGGCTACCTCCGCGGCCGCCGGCTGGCGCACAGCTCCACAACCCAGTTGGGCAGTGAAATTCCCCAAGGCGCAGTCTGGCGGGAAGTCCAGTGAGGGTGAACACCTAGCCAGGACGCTGCCCGTCCCGTCCATGGGAAAGACCTCTTAACGTTGGTGGCAACCAAACAGAGCCAACGACTAAGAGGTCTTTCCTAATGTGGAGGTTGAATCGAACCCGGCACAAGCGCTGCGTTCAGGGGCTGCGGCAGTGGGGTCAGCCGGCGTCCGGGTGCCAGTACCGCAATCCGCCGCTGGTGCCCCCGTCGTCGGCGACATCGATCAGCGCGTAGGGAAAGACCTGGCGGTCCAACTGATCCGGACCTTGGCCGCGGACGTCCGACGACCAGGTGCCGGTGTTGATGTACCGGGTTGGAGAACCTTCCAGCCGTGATTCAAGGGCGCGGTGCGTGTGGGCCGAGATGTACCAGGCCACTTCGGAACCGTGCGCTTCAAGAATGCCCGCCACCCGGGCTGCCGCCGCAGGAGCTTGCCCGCCACTGATATTGCGTCCAGTGGCAGCAAGCACCATGCGGGTCGCGGTAAGGGGAAGCGCTGACACCGTCCGGAACCGGGACAGGCGTGCAAGTTCCCGCACTGCCGTCCCGTTGAGCGCGAGCCGCTGCGACTCGGTCTGGAGCAGCTCGTCATAGGCCGGGCCGCGGACGCGCCGTTCCGCCCGTTCCGAGGCCAAACAGGCCTGGGCAACAGCTCCGGCACGACTGAGGCGCGACCGCGTGGGATGGGCATGCCAGGCGGCGAGGGGCGGCAGATCCAGCCCGTCAGTGCCGTTGACGGCGGTGCGCAGCACCTCGGGTATCCGGTGCAGCGCGTGATGCAGGTGTCCATGCTCGGCCATCAGCACGGAGGGGACATAGAGGAACCACGGGTGCACCCGGACCCGCGTGGGATCATCGGGTGCCAGCAGCGCCGCCAGCCGTGCGGCCACCGATGGGCGGGCCAACTCCACATCATGGTTCCCGCATACGAAGTGCAGCTGCACCCCGCGCGCCACGCACGCCTCGAGGGCCCGGAGAGTGGCCGGGTGCCGTTCGAAGATGGAGTCAAGCCGGGCCAGGCTCTCGTTCTCGGACAGGCCTGTGAGTTCAAAAGTGTCACCAACGAAGACAAGGTGTTGCTGCATGCCCGGGGCGGCGGGCACCTCGCGGTGGAGGAACCCCGGCAGTACCCTGCCGGGGTTCCGGGGATCGTCGTCAGTGACGTCCAGATGGAGGTCGCTGACGAGCAACCATCGCGCCCCGCGCCCCAGGTTCACGTAAGCAGTCCAAGGACGCGGGGGAAGAGAAGGAGCAGGAAGGCTGCCCACATGACGCCGACGACGATCCTGCTGTTCCTGGACTGGCTGTGGGGAACCGGCGCTGCTGCCGGTTGCCCAGTGCTTGATCCAGTGCTTGGTGCGGTGGTTGACCTGCCGGGTCCAAGCCGCCGGACCTCGAGGGTTACGAGGGTGATGAGCAGCACGGCAGCTGCCAGCACTCCTGCCAGATCCATCATGATGCGACCTCCTGACGTGCCCGCGCCAAGCATGCGAGGACAGTAATGACGGCCATTGTCACGACGCATGCCTGCCACGACCACAGCGTGAGGTAGAACATGGCCGTGGACACTGCGGTGAGTGTGGCCAGGCCCAGTCCCAGGACGAGCAGCACGCCAAGCGGGACGTCGGTAATCGGGATAAGCCGGGCCAGTGCCTGGCCCGGGAGCAGGATAAGGATGGCTATGGCGGCGACCGTCTGCAGCGGTGTCGGCAACCCGACCAGCGTGACCAGGGCCAGTACCACCGCGGCAACCCCCAGCGCCAGGGTGGGCCGGCTCACTCCGCGGCCGGTCATGGCCCCACCCGGTATACGCGTGCGTCGGCATTGCTGTACGCGAGCTCCACGCCGACCTGCGTATCAAGCCAGTCCTCGAGCTCCCCGAGGCCCGTGGCGGTGGTCTGGCCCTGGATGATCAGGCTCGACTCCGATGAGCGCAGGAGCAGCAGGTAGGCGCCGGCGGCATTGTGCCTGGCGTAACCGTAGATGAGGGGGCCGCAGGTTTCGGCCGACAGGTCGGCGGGACAGAGGTCCTCAATGGTCCGGTATCGGTGCTCCAGGTAGTCCTGGTTGCGCCACGGTGTGGGATGGTCAGCCGAGATAATCGAAGAGCCGGGCGGCGCCATGTGGTCCACGGCGGCGATGGCGGCCATCTCGTCATCGGTAAAGACGTCATATTGCGCGTTGCCAAAACGGCCTGTCACGGTCATGACGGCGAACAGGATGCAGGTGAGGACAAGGGCTCCCGCAGCACGGAAGGAAGGCCGGTATCCCACGTTTCCGGGAAGCAGGACCGATGACGCCTGCATCGCAACGAAGGGGAGCGCGAACAGTGACACGCGGATGAGCATTTCCCCGCCGTAGGACTGCGCGGGAAAGAGCAGGAACGGGGCGACGGCCAGGAGGAGCACGCGGATGTCAAGGCGCCCCCTGCGCCAGTCGCGGAACGTTCCAACGGCGGCGAGGGCCCAGAGCAGGAGGGTGAGGCCCATTCGGACCTGCACCACGAGCAGATGTCCAGGGGTCCCGTTGGTGCGGTCGACGACATTTGCTTCGATGGCGGTCTGCAGGCCCGCGTCCGCCAGCGGCGGATGGCCTGCGAGGTACGTGCTTGCAGGAAAAACAAGCCAGAGCACCAGTACGACGCCGGCGATCAGGGGCAGCCTGCTGGGCCAGAGACGTCCGCTCAGGGTAAGGGCGGTGAGGGCGATCAGCACCATGAACGGCGTGAGCTGGTGGCTCGCGCAAATGACCACGATCAGCAGGAGGGTTACCGCCAGGGCGCCAATCCGGCGCCCCGGATGGGGTTCGGCCGGGGACCGGCCCCGCCACCATGCTGCCAGGTCGGCGCGCCGGAACCCGCGGAAGTGGGAAGGCTCCGTTGCCAGCGGCCCCAGTGCCAGGGCCACCACAACCAGGTAGAGGAAGAAGCCGAAGGCCTGGGGGGAGAGGTAGTCCTGGTCCTGCCAGTTGCCGAGGCAGAAGAGCCAGAGCACCAGCCAGCGCCGGCGCGGATCGCTGATCAGGTACCGTGTCACCACGGCCACGGCGACGAGCCACAGGCCCACGTTGAACACCGGTGCCCACAGGGCAACGCTCACGGGGTCGAGGCCGGCCGTTCCGAGCACGGTCGCCAGGAGGGCAAAGAATCCCGGCCAGTTGAAGTACGCATC
The DNA here is from genome assembly GCF_059492155.1 of Pseudarthrobacter sp. Pseusp20. Taxonomy (NCBI): domain Bacteria; kingdom Bacillati; phylum Actinomycetota; class Actinomycetes; order Micrococcales; family Micrococcaceae; genus Pseudarthrobacter; species Pseudarthrobacter sp. Pseusp20. The sequence goes on along the minus strand of NZ_CP168521.1, from coordinate 173,200 downwards.
GATGTTGGGATCGATGGCCACATTGCGCGACATCGCGTCGGCGATGCCCAGGTGGCGGAACGCCACTTCACCGCGCGGTACGTCCGTCACGAAGACAGCGGCGCCGAAGAGTATGAGCACCAGTACCACGAGGAGCCACAGCATCACCGGGCTGCGTGCAGGGCCCGCGGCATCCCCGCGCAGTGCCACGACGAAGGCGATGTTGAGAATCAGGACCCCCACCCAGAACGGGTAGGGCAGCACACCGACCAGTCCAAGGTCGCTGTTCACAGGAAGTGCCACGGTGGAGGCGGCCCACGCTGCAAGTGCGAGCGACACCGCCCCCGCTGCGGCGCACCAGACATCCCTGGTTTTCCAGCGCGCCTGGGGACGGTGGATGGCCTCCTTGAGCGTGCTGGTCATGATGCCTCCTTTTTGGTGCGGTGGAGAATTGCGATGAGCCGCAGTCCGATGACCAGGGCCCCGGCGGAGAGCACTACCAGCCACGCAAGGGCCATGGCGCTGGAGCCACTGTCGGCGCCCAGGAGCGCCGAGACGCAGAGCGCGGCGCCAAGTGTCACCCCGACGATGATCGACTCTGTATAGCGGCCGAGCACCCGGCAGACGGAGTTGTAGGCCTGCAGCACTGCATAGGCCACCACTCCCGCGGCCAACAACCGCAGGGTGCCGGTGGATGCATTGGCGTACCTGTCGCCGAGCAGATGGAGCAGCGGGTGGGCAAAGACGATGAGGACCATCGCAGCTAGGCCACCGACTATGAGGGACCAGCGGAAACTTGCCCAGGTGGTGGCCGCCAGGCGGCCCGGTTCACGGACTCCCTCGGAGAATTGGACAATGCCTATAAGCATCGGAGCTGTGTAGGCAGCCCAGGCCATCATCCATGCGGGATACCAGTAGGCCGCCACCTCCGGCGATACCAAGTGCGCAAGCAGGAGCGGCAGCACCAGTCCCGGGGCGCGTTCGGTGAGGGTGAGGAGCTGGTTTGGAATGCCCATTTTCAGCAATGAACGTCCGCGCCCGGGATGCAGGGACGGCCGTGGCCGATAGCCCACCAATCTCCGCAGCTGGACGCCACCGATGATGCACGAGACGGCCGAACCGAGGGTCCAGCAGGCCATCAGCACATCGGCCGTAGCCGCGTGGGCCGCCTGCAACGCCACCAACGCCGTGGCCCCAAGGGAGACCATGCCGCCCAGTGTGTACCTCAGTGTTGCGCTGCTGCCGCGTCCCAACGCGACGAGCGCCTGGTCCAGCACCGTGCACATGGTTCCCGTGACGGCAGCCACCACGAACGTCAACCAGAAGAGAACCGACATCGGGGCCGTGTTCGGCGCCACGAACAACTCCAGCACGAGGTAGCCCAGGGCCAGCACGGTCCCTGCCACCCCCACGATGCCAAACGCCGCGTCCAGCACCCGGGCCGGCGGCTCCCCCCGCCCCACCGAGACGATGACGGCCGAACCGGTGCCCAGCACCGCAAGCTGGGTGCAGATCATCACCGCCGAAACCGCAGCAGTGGTCAACCCAACCTCACGGTCTATCGCCGCGTGCGCGGCGACGACCCAGAATGCGAAACCCGTGCCCGTCTGCGCAGCCTTGGCCAGGACGAGTCCAAGCGAGCTGCGCAGGGGGGAATGCCGGACGACGGGTGGGGCCTCCGTTGGAGCGATCTCCCGTTCAGCCGTCACGACCTAAACCCCTCGCCATACCCGCGTAGTTGTACCAGCAGAAGGCGATGTAATAGCGAAGCCATTTAGGCTGGCCGGAGGCGAGGCTCAAAGCGCTTCCCCGAACGGCGGCGGCGGCGGGCAGGAGCGCCAATCGTGCGCCGCCCCAGCCGTGCTTCCGGACCATCCGGCCCAGTCCCGTACCGTCCATGAGGAACTGGTCAAGCGCGAAGTCGAAGTCGTCGGCGGCAAACCGGTGTTCGACCATGACCCGCTGCGACACCCCGGTCTTCATCCCTGACTGCCGCATCCGCCACCGCAGTTCGATGTCCTCGCCCGACTTGAATGCGTCGTCGAAACCGAGGCCCAACATCAGGTCCCGGTCTACGAGCGTGGCGACGAGTCCGAACCAGTTGCGGCTGCGTCCGGTGCGATGGTGATGTGCCAGCGCCTGGCCCCAGTAGCCGGGTCCTGCGACGCTTTCAAGGCCTGCCTGGAGGGCGTCATATCCGTCTTCCACCAACTCAATGAGCAGGTCTGCGACGCCGGTGGCTCCGAACACGACGTCGGCATCCACCAGCAGGACCCACCGGGTGGTGCTGTTCTGGACGCCAAGCGTGCGGGCCCAGGGCAGGCCGCGGCCCTCGTCACTAAGGATCCGGGCGCCGGCAGCGCGGGCAATTTCGACCGTGCGGTCGGTGGACAACCCGTCCACCACGATGATTTCCGCGACACCGGACTGACGCAAGGCTTCCAGACAGCGCGGAAGCAGCTGCTCCGCGTTGCGGGCCGGAACGACCGCGGTGACGTCTGCTGTGCTGTAGCCCACCGTGCTCCCCCTTAGGCCTGCTCGTCGAGGATCGACGGCAGCAGCTCGTCCAGGTGCCGGACAATATCGTCCGATGCCTCGTCCGCGGAGTAGGCGGCCGGGACTTGGAACAGGTGGCAGGGGCGTCCGTCCAGGGCTTTGCTGAGAACGAGTCCTTTCGCCGCGAAGTGTTCGCGCCACGGGACCACGGAGCTTGCCGCGAGGCCGGTAACGACCCGCTGCGAGAAGCTCGCCATCTCGATATGGAAGTTGCCGATCATGCGGTCCACCATCCAGTCGGTGGTCCGTTCAACAACCCGTGACCGTGCGCCCTCGTAGCGCTCCACATATATGGCGGCCGCAAGCGGCGCTGAGGTGGTCACCTTCCGCCCGGGAAACGCTGCCTCCGGGGTGACCATGCGGTGCTCCGGCGACCACCGTCGGGAGAAGTCGGCCAGGCGTGGATAACGGATAACGAACGGGTGCACCACAGTGGTGAGGCGTCCGATGCTCCCGGAGAACCGGGAGGGGACGAGGGGCTTGCGCGCACCTTCAAACAGGTGCGGGTAGATTGCGCGGTGATGCGGCTTAATGAACATGGGCTTCGCGTATCCAAGCAGCGTTGCGTCCTCGGCGAGGAATGCCCAGTCGTCACCCATGAACGACCAGCCCTCACGCCGCATCAGCTTGGCGGCGGTGCTGGTCTTACCGGTCCCGCCGGCCGCGGGCAGCGCGATGGCGTGGCCCCGGTAGGCCATCGTTGCCGCGTGGATCATGGCCGCCCCGCGGGAGATCATGGCGGCATCGAGAACCGGTACCACGGAGGTCAAGAGCTCTCCGGGTCCGTGAATACGCCATTGCTCTGCACCCCTGACAACTTGGACCCGGTCAGCCTGGAAGCGCACACTGTTGTCCGTGTACGCCAGCTCATGCTCGACGAAGCCGGCATTCGGCATAGGCTCGGGGCGGTCATCAACAATAATGTCGGGCTGCCGATCCTCCGTGTCGGAGGCGAAACACGCCAACATGCTTTGAAGCTGCCTTGCCGTGGGGGCCATTGCGTCGACGCTGATCGTGACGCGGCCGTGAATGTCGAAGTGCAGTGCCTTCGCCCGCCTGGTGCTCATAGTCCTCCCCTGTCTGATTGGTGTCGGCCGAATACAGCTCCGGCCCGGGCCAATCCACCCAGTGCCCGTAGACGGATTCGAAACCCCGGCCGTAAAACTCCGCCGGCAGAATCGAGCGTAGGGTAGGCCGCCCGGGTAAACACCGGTAGTGAGTACTCGCCTTTTGCATCGCCTGCTACGTGGGGAATGGCGCGCTTTTCGCAGGGCTGGGGGTGGAGGGGCACGTCCGGGCGTGGCGTTAAGTACGTTGGGGGTTTGTCCCGTTCGGTGCGTCAGGTAGAGGGGGTACCTTGGGCGTAGACGCGAACCCAGTCCACCCGCATCTCGCCGTGACCGTTGGGAGTGCCGTCCGGAAACCAGTCCAGCTGCAACGTCTGGTGCATCGACCCCGGCGGCTGATGCGTGGGGTCGCTGTCCTCAAACCACTTCACGCCATCGACGTAGCCGATGATGCCGCCGGGGGACCAGTCAACTGCGTAGTTGTGGAACTGCGTGACGTCCAGGGGCTTGGAAACAGAGGTCTTAGCGTTCGAGCATCCGAAGTGGTGGAAGAAATTGGTGCGGTTCCAGTCACCAGTAGTCTCCGCATAGTCCACTTCACCGTCACAGGGCCAGTGCCCGCTGTCCGGCCACAGGATCGACACCATATGGTATTCATCGTCCCCGGAGCCCGCTGCCCGGACTTCCCAGCGGCCATACCTCTGGAGGCCAAACTTGGCACTCATTCCCGCGGTCGTGCCATCCGAGGTTCCGGTAATGACCAGCCTGGAACCATCCACCGTGACCTGCCGGGGACTGCGTATGCCGTTCCCTGCGTGCCCGTCACTGTCGTACACGGACCACTTCGCGGCGTCCGGTGCCCCGGCGTAATTGAACTCGTCGCCGGCGATCGGCGTGCCCCAGCCCAGCCTTGCCGCGGCAGAGGTCGCGGCAGAGTCCGTCATGGGTTGGGCTGAGCTGGCCGAGCAGCCGGACAGGAACAGTGCCGCCATCCCCAGGGCCATCGCGGGTCGACGCATGTGTCAGATAATAGGGGCTTCAGCGGCGGGGTGGATAGCAGCCGCGGTTTTTCCACATAGCGTGCCGCGCCGCTGCCTGGGCTGCGCACCACGGCACTAGCCTTGAGTCAAGCGCGAATCGCCTATCGGGTCCAAATGCACTAGGATATTGAAGTCTGTGCTGCGTCCTGCCTCCGTTCCGGGGCAAGGCATTGCACGGAATCGCAAATGAACCTCCTGTTACGGAAATGCCGTAACCGCTTAGCCCAAAGGAGGTGGGTTCACATATGCGTCCTTACGAATTGATGGTAATCATCGACCCCGAGGTCGAAGAGCGTACCGTTGAGCCGTCGCTTCAGAAGTTCCTGAACGTCATCACCAACGATGGTGGAACCATCGAAAAGGTTGACATCTGGGGCCGTCGCCGTCTGGCTTACGAAATCAAGAAGAAGTCCGAAGGTATCTACGCCGTGGTGAACTTCACCGCCAAGCCGGAAACCGCCAAGGAACTTGACCGCCAGCTGTCTCTTAACGAGACCATCATGCGCACCAAGATCACCCGCCCCGAAGAGCAGAAGGTTGTTGCTGAGTAATTCAGCACCACCTCTTCATTCTTTACCCCGCAGGACACGCACTCTTCACCCAGGATCGAACAAGGAGGCAGTAGATGGCAGGCGAGACCACCATTACGGTCATCGGTAATCTCACCAATGACCCGGAATTGCGGTTCACACCGTCCGGTTCGGCAGTAGCGAACTTCACCATCGCTTCCACCCCCCGCACCTTTGATCGCCAGTCCAACGAGTGGAAGGACGGGGAAACCCTGTTCCTCCGCGCCGCTGTCTGGCGTGAAGCAGCCGAGAACGTTGCTGAATCCCTGACCAAGGGGATGCGCGTCATCGTGACCGGCCGCCTGAAGAGCCGTTCCTACGAAACAAAAGAAGGCGAAAAGCGCACCGTTATCGAGCTTGAGGTCGACGAGATCGGCCCGAGCCTGCGCTACGCCAACGCCAAGGTTAACCGTACCCAGCGCTCCGGCGGACAGGGTGGGGGCGGCTTTGGCGGCGGCAACAGCGGCGGTGGTTTCGGCGGCGGCAACTCTGGTGGAAGCCAGGGCGCCAACGCCGGCGGAGGCTGGGGCGGCGGCAACCAGCAGGCTGCGCAGGACGATCCCTGGGCTACGCCCGGCGTGTCCAACGCAGGCGGCTGGGGCAACGGCCCCGATTCCGAACCTCCCTTCTAAAACCCAAACAACGGTCCGGCGCGGGGCCTCCCAGGGAGCCGAAAGGCACCCAGGGAACTGCCGCCGTCGGACCACCACCATCCCGTGGATCAATATCCACGGGCTCCCTAGAATAGGAGCTCCACGATGGCTAAGGCTGAACTCCGTAAGCCCAAACCAAAGTCCAACCCCTTGAAGGCCGCTGACATCACTGTCATCGACTACAAGGACGTAGCATTGCTGCGCAAGTTCATCTCCGACCGCGGAAAGATCCGCGCCCGTCGCGTCACTGGCGTTACGGTGCAGGAACAGCGCAAGATCGCCCAGGCAATCAAGAACGCCCGCGAAGTTGCTCTGCTGCCTTACTCCGGCGCTGGCCGCGGCTAAGGAAGGGATTAACTAACATGGCAAAGCTCATTCTGACCCACGAAGTAACCGGTCTCGGTGCTGCTGGCGATGTTGTCGAGGTCAAGGACGGTTACGCACGTAACTACCTCCTGCCCCGCAACTTTGCCCTGACCTGGTCGAAGGGTGGCGAGAAGCAGGTTGAGTCCATCAAGGCTGCCCGCGCTGCCCGCGAGCACGCTTCCCTGGAAGATGCTCAGAAGCAGGCCGCTGCACTGTCCGCCAAGCCGGTCAAGCTGGTCGTCAAGGCCGGCGAGTCCGGCCGCCTGTTCGGCACCGTCAAGCAGGGCGACGTCGCCGACGCTGTTGAGGCCGCCGGCCTCGGCAAGATCGACAAGCGCAAGGTTGAACTGCCTGCCCACATCAAGTCGGTTGGTTCCTACCAGGCCAACGTCCGCCTCCACGCTGACGTTGCTGCTGTGATCGAACTCGACGTGGTTGCAGGAAAGTAGTCCTCAACTGCATCGGAAGACCCCCGTCGCCGGACTCCGGCGGCGGGGGTCTTTCGTTTTCCGGTGGTAGCCTGCTCCGGTGAACCCGACACCACGCAGCCGCCCCTTCCATCAGGTGGATGTTTTCGCCAGCCAGGCCTACCGCGGCAACCCGCTCGCCGTCGTACTTGATGCCCAAGGGCTGGACACGGCAACAATGCAGCACTTCGCCAACTGGACCAATCTCTCGGAAACCACGTTTCTCCTGCCTCCCGAAGATCCCCGCGCCGATTACCGGGTCCGGATCTTTACCGGCAGCGAAGAGTTTCCGTTCGCAGGCCACCCGACCCTTGGCTCGGCCCATACGTGGCTGCGGGCCGGGGGAGTGCCGCGGTCTGACGGCCACGTGGTGCAGGAGTGCGCTGCGGGCCTGGTCCGGATAAAGCGCGACGGCGGGAGGCTGGCTTTCGCGGCACCGCCGCTGACACGCTTCGGGCCTGTGGATGCGGGTATCCGCCGTCAACTGGCCGCGGCGTTGCGGGTGTCCGCTGCCGACATCGTTGACGCGTCCTGGCTGGTGAATGGTCCGGAATGGATCGGTGTCCTGCTGCCTTCTGCGGCCCAGGTGCTGGCCCTGAATCCGGACCAGGCGGCGATGGGCAACCTGAAGATCGGCGTTGTCGGGCCGCACGAGCCGGGTGCAGACGCCGACTTTGAGGTCCGCACATTCCTGCCCGGCGACGCCATGGCCGAAGACCCGGTCACCGGCAGCTTCAATGCAGGCGCCGCCCAATGGCTCATTGGAAGCGGCAGGGCGCCGGAGGAATATGTGGCTTCGCAGGGGACCGTCCTGGGGCGTGCCGGACGCATCCACATCACTGCCGATGCCGGGGACATCTGGGTGGGCGGGGACTCCGCCACCTGCATCCAGGGAAGCGTCCTGCTCTGACGCAGCGGCCCGGGTTCACGTCCGGGAATACTTCGCTGCCGGCGGCAGTTCACAGGTATAGATGCAAACGCATGTATGCTGAAGTGAACGATTACCAGGAGAATGCCATGGAAACCCGCCGTATCACCGTCCTTTCCGCAGGGCTTGGCGTACCTTCGTCCAGCCGGCTGCTGGCTGACCAGCTGGCTGCTGCCGCCGAGCGCCAGCTCAGGGCCGGGGGCTACGAGGTGGAGGTGGACGTCGTCGAACTCCGCGACTTTGCCGTGGACATCGCCAACAACTTCGTCACCGGGTATGCCGCACCACGCCTGGCCGAGGTCATAGCCGGGGTGGAGGCCTCGGACGGCATCATCGCCGTGACACCGGTCTTCAGCGCCTCCTTCAGCGGCCTTTTCAAATCCTTTATCGATGTTCTCGACCCGAAGTCGCTGGACGGCAAGGCGGTCCTGCTGGGCGCCACCGGCGGCACGGACCGGCACCAGATGGTCTTGGACTACGCGCTGCGGCCACTGTTCAGCTACCTCCGCACGCGCATGGCTGCAACCGGCGTCTTTGCCGGACCCCAGGACTGGGGAACAGCTGAAGAGGGCGGGGGGTCACTGGCGGACCGCATCGACCGCGCAGCCGGTGAATTCACCACTCTGCTGCAGGGGCCCCAACCGGGCCGGAAGCCCGCCCCGCTGGAGTCCCTTCCCTTCGAGCAGCTGCTGGCCGGGATTTCCGGGAACCGCTGACACACGGGCGGCCGCCCCCGGTGCCGGACCCCGTGGTTTCGGGGTTAGGGGACCCGGGCCGCGGGTTTTAGGGGGCGGTCCGGGGATTGCTATTGATCCTTCCACCGCCAACACTGAGCAGTCTGGGGGTTGACTGATAATTCAACACCGGGGAGTGAAGTTGAGAGACCATCCAATATCCAACGTGGACGAGCATGATCGGGGTGCCGGGGCTTCCCGGCCCTTTCTTAGAGGGGGACCTGCCGGTCCCGAGGGCCGCCGCATGCGTCAACGCCGACTGGCGTTTCCCGCACTGCTGACGGCGCTGCTGCTTGTGCTTGGTGGTCTGGTGGCGCCGTTGGCCGCCTCCGCCGCTACCGGTGATGTAGGCGTCCAGGGCCCGTCCCACTCCGGGACGGCAACGCCCACCGGGACCAAACGGCAGACGAATTCGCTGTGGTTCAACGACGGGACCTGGTGGGGGAACCTTTGGGACGCCGGCAGTTCCACTTTCCGCATCTTCCGGTTCAATGCCTCGACAAGTTCGTGGACGAGTACAGGTGTGGTGACGGAGTCCCGGGCGAACACCCACCATGACGTGTTGTGGGACGGGAAGACCCTGTATGTCGCGAGCTTCCGGTTCGTCAATGACGGCCTGCCGTCCGAACCGAACTTCCCCACGACTATGCGGCGGTACAGCTACAACTCGAGCACCAAGTCGTACACGAGCCTGGGATCCAGCCAAATCAACAACCAAAAAACTGAAACCATCTCCATTGATAAGGACTCAACCGGCCGAGTGTGGGCCACGTGGCAGCAGGGCAATCGGATCTATATGAACGTCACCGGCACGGACGGCGCCACGTGGGGCACCCCGTTTGCCCATCCGGCGTCGTTGAGCAATGTGTCCGTGGACGATAACTCGGCGGTCATCGCGTTCAGCGGGAACAAGATCGGTGTGATGTGGAGCAGGCAGGTGGGGGACTCCACTGACGGCATGTACTGGAGCTACCACGTCGACGGAGCGTCGAAGACCACCTGGACCACTCCTGTGGCGGCGGTGAAGGGGCAGCGGAGCGGCGACGACCACATGAACCTGAAGTGGCTGGATGCCTCAACAGACAAGGTTTTTGCCGCAATCAAAACCTCGTACACCTCGGCGTCCCAGCCGCTGATCCAGTTGCTGGCACTGAATACGTCTACGTCGACGTGGTCTGCATACACGATCGCGACAGTGTCTGAGTGCCCGAACAGGGTGATCGTCATGATCGACGAGGCAGCGCGCAAGCTGCGTACCTTCGCTACCTATCCGAAGCCGGGTGGCACAACGAATGCCGGGGTATGCACGAGTTCCGGCGGGGCCATCTACGAGAAATCCACGTCGCTGGACAACATCAGCTTCAGCACCACCAAGACGGCCCGGATCGTTGACGCCGACCAGTACGTCCACAACGTCACGTCGACCAAGCAGAACGTCAACAGTGTTGCGCGGGGCACGGCCAACAGCGGCCTGCTGGTGCTCGCTGACGTGAATGCCACAAGCCGGTACTGGCACTACTACGATTCCACCGGCGGTGCCGGGTAGGCGGGCGGCAGCCAGCCCATCTTCATCCTGAGCCAGGCAAGGCATACAGGACAAGTACGGCCGGGACCCATTCGCAGGAATGGGAGCCCGGCCGTACAGCCGTTTCAATTGGCAGGTGTCAGTCGTCCAGCAGCGCAATGAACTCGCGGGCCTGCTTCATGGAGATATCAGAATGCTTGGACAGTGCAGTGGCTGCCGCTTCGGTGTCGCCACTGCGGGCAAGGGTGCGGATCCTGCCATAGATCTCGTCGTTGAGCATGTTGCTGCTCACTTCGCGGGTGACGTCGCCCTTGCTGGCGATCGCCCGGTAGCGGTAAGGAAACCGCTGGGGCTCGTCGTCGTCGGCCTCGGGTGCCTGCGCCGACTCGGGGCTCCGGTAGGGCTGGGGATGGGCCGCCAGGGCCCCGACGGCGTCACGGGAGGCCCGAAGCCCGTCGCCCGTGATTTCGTAGTAGAGCTTGATGGCAGCCATGGCCTGGCCCTGGGCAATCAGGGCATAAAGCCGCCGGTGTTCGTCTTCCGACAGCCGGTCTGCCGCAGCCCGGGCCAGCTCCTGTGGGGTGGCAGCGGGCTGGGACTGGGAGGCGGTATGTGCGGCCCTCCGCCTGGTGGCCGCGCGGTAGGCCACGGTGACTCCCGCAACCACGGCGAGCAGGATAAGGACCGGGACCACAAGCGATTCCATTTTCACGAGCCGTTCTATGTACTTCCTGGCCCTCGCCAGGTGCGATTGCTTTGCTGGTCATCCGCCCAGCCGTGTTCCTGCTGTTGGATGCGCTGCTGCCTGTTTTGGCTTGGGTGGGTAGCCGCCTCCAGCCGGGCGCGGGCGGCGGTGGCCGCCTCGACCTGGGCTGCGTAATGCCGGGCAGACCGTTCGGCAAGTTCGTGCTGGTATTTTTCGGCTTCAGAGGTGCCCGCACCACGCGGCCGCAGGGCTGTGGCAATGCCCCAGATGAGCGCCACCAAAACTATCGCCGGCAACAGCACCAGCAGTAGATCGCCCATACCTAGAGCTTAATCCAGATCGTGGTTATCCACAGCATATTCACTGCTTCGCATACAGCGCCCCGCTGGTGTGGGTCAAACTCCCTGACGGGAATATGAGTAGTGCCACAGCGCCGATCGAAGTGCTCCCGGCCCGGCCTTACCTCCGCTTTCCGCGAGTGGTGCCAACAATGGCCTGTGGATGAAATTCCTTGGAAGAAATATTTACTCCACATGCTGTCCCAAGTGTTTCCCCAGGTCAGAGGCGGAAGCGGCGACAAAAAACTTTGATATCCACAGTGTTCCCCACAGACTGTGCACAAGGTATGCCCGGTACTGCACAGGTTATCCACAGCCCCTGCGGCATGCTGGCTTTGCGGCTGGCGCCAGGGCGGTTAGCGTAGCGGGGTACCTGTTCTCCGCGGTCAAAACAGGGTATGCCTGCACCGGTTTTCAGCCCGGCGCACGGCCTCCTGCAGGTCTCTGTGGAAAAGCTGTGGATAGTGGGGATAACTCCTGCGGAGCCGGGCATCCGGAGCCGCCGGCGCTTGATTGTCAGGGCCAGCGGGTAGACCTGGGCAGGTGGCGGAGCCGGTTACCGGGTGCCGCGAACAGGATGGATCGCCGGGCCGCCAGGCCGGGCATAAATTGAGGACGGCAGCTTTGTCAATCGCGCATCTGGACCCTGTCGAGACAACCCGTGGATCGGACGCCAGCCGGAAACCTCCCCAGGACATCGCGGCCGAACAGTCGGTCCTGGGCGGCATGATGCTGTCCAAGGATGCCATCGCAGATGTCGTTGAGATCCTCCGCGGGCAGGATTTCTACCGTCCCGCGCACGAGACCATCTACGAGGCCATCATTGACCTCTACGGCCGGGGGGAGCCCGCCGATGCCGTCACCGTCTCCGATGAGCTGACCAAGCGCGCCGAGATCAACAGGATCGGCGGCCCTGCCTACCTGCACGAACTGATCCAGACCGTTCCCACGGCAGCCAACGCGGGCTACTACGCCGAGATCGTGGCCGAACGGGCAGTGCTCCGCCGGCTGGTGAACGCCGGAACCAAGATCGTCCAGCTGGGGTACGGGTCGGACGGCGAGGTGGAGGACCTGGTCAACCAGGCGCAGGCGGAGGTTTACGCGGTAGCGGAGCGCCGCACCGCGGAGGACTACGTGGTACTGAAGGACGTGATGGAGTCCACGGTGGACGAAATTGAGGCGTCCGGCCACCGTGGAGAGGGCATGACGGGTGTGCCCACCGGCTTCTATGAGCTCGACGAGCTGACCCACGGGCTCCACCCGGGGCAGATGATCGTCATCGCCGCCCGCCCGGCCGTCGGTAAGTCGACGTTCGCACTGGACTTCGCCCGTTCCGCAGCCATCAAGAACAACCTCGCCACCGTCATGTTTTCGCTGGAAATGGGCCGGAATGAGATCGCCATGCGCCTGCTGTCTGCCGAGGCCACCATTGGTCTCCAGGACCTCCGCAAGGGCACCATCAAGGACGAACAGTGGTCCAAGATCGCCACCACCATGGGCCGGATGAATGATGCACCGCTGTTCATTGATGACAGCCCCAACATGTCCCTGATGGAAATCCGGGCCAAATGCCGCCGCCTGAAGCAGCAGCACGACCTCAAGCTGGTCATCCTGGACTACCTGCAGCTCATGAGCTCGGGAAAGAAGGTGGAGTCCCGCCAGCAGGAAGTCTCCGAGTTTTCGCGTGCGCTCAAGCTCCTTGCCAAGGAACTCCAGGTCCCCGTGATCGCGCTGTCCCAGCTGAACCGTGGATCGGAACAGCGGCAGGACAAGCGGCCCATGGTGTCCGACCTCCGCGAGTCCGGCTCCATCGAGCAGGACGCGGACATGGTGATCCTGCTTCACCGCGAGGACGTCTACGACAAGGAATCACCCCGTGCCGGAGAAGCGGACATCCTGGTGGCCAAACACCGTAACGGTCCCACCAAGGACATTGTGGTGGCCTTCCAGGGCCACTACTCCCGCTTCGCCAACATGGCCGGCGATACCGGCGGCGGCGGCTTCTAAGTATCCCGGCGGGCGCTGGTTCCGCCGCCGGCAGGCCCTGCGGCGGCCAGCAGGTGGTTCGGCAGGCGGTTGCCGGGCGCTGTTCCCCGGATCTCCAGGAGTTCGCGGGCGTGGGCGTGGAGCCGCTTGTCCTCCTCGCTGACCGGCACCCAGGCGGGGACGGGCACGGAGTTGCCCTCGTCGTCGCGCGCCACCATCACGGTGAGGCAGTATGTGGTGAGGGCCAGTTCACGGCCTTTCGGATCGCCCGAACGGACATGGACGGCGATGTGCATTCCCTTGGTCCCGGTGTAAACCAGCCGGGCCTCAACCTCCACAACATGGCCAATCAGCAGCGGCCGGTAGAAGCGCACGCCGCCGGAGAAGACAGCCACGGTATCCCTGCCGCAGTAACGGGAAGCGCACACGTAAGCGGCCTCGTCGATCCACTTCATGACAATGCCGCCGTGGACCTTGCCGCCCCAGTTCACGTCCGTGGGGGCGGCCATGAACCGCAGCGTCACCCGCTCGGCCGTACCGGCGTCGGTATATTCCTGCCGGTTCATGGCTTCCACGATCTGCTCGCGGACCTTGATCCTGGCCAGCGCGTGGTCCCGTTGCTCGATCTCGGCCGGGGTTTGGGGTTCGAACTGCTGCACCGGGATGGGCCTGCCGTCCGGGCCGACCGCAACGAAGATCACCATGCACTGGCTGCGCATGGTGGCAGGGCCGCCTTTGGGGTCACCCGAGGAAACCACGGTATGGATGTGCATTGAGGACCGGCCGGTGTAGACGATGGTCGCTTCCACCTCCACCATGTCGCCGCTGTTGACGGGATCGGCGAAGTGGATGTTTCCCACGTACGCGGTGACGCAGTAGGACTTGGCCCATCCCACTGCCGCGGCATAGGCGGCTTTGTCCACCCACTCAAGCACCGTGCCTGCGTCCACGGAGCCGCTGTGCCCCACGTCGGTGGGGGCAGCGAGGAAGCGGAGGGTCACGGAGTTGGCGCGGCCGGTCTCAGTCATGCTGCGATCTTACTGAGGGCCACGGTTACCGGCCGGTTGGGCCTGAAACAAACTTCCCGGCGGGAGTGCCGCGATTAAAGCCCGACGGCGGCCGGCCACCTTGGGTGACCTGCCGCCGTCGCACCCGGTGGGACAAGTGATCCTAGGCGAGGGCGGCCAGCCGCGAGTTGCTGCGCCCGAAGAGCGCGCGGTCCATGGAAAGCCGGCCGGCGCCCGTGAGCGCCAGCGCGAATGCCGCGGCGGCCAGGAGCAGGACGAGTTCGTAGCCGCCGTTTGCGGCAAAGATGCCGGCGGGAGCGTGCACCAGGAAAAGGGCGCCCAGCATGTCCAGGGCGAGGAGGGCGGCCACCACTCGGGTGAGGATCCCCAGGATCAGGGCAACGCCGCCCGCCAGTTCCAGGACGGCGACGGCGGGTGCCACGAGCCCGGCTGCCGGAACCCCCATTTTGGCGAAGGATGCCTGGGTGCCGGCGATGGTCCATTCGTTGAACTTCTGCCATCCGTGGGCTGCGAAGAGGAAGCCAAGGACGATGCGCAGGGCGGTGAGGGCGGTGGTGGTGAGTCGTAACTGGTTCATGGATACCACTCTTGCCGACCAATGGTTGAAGTGTCAACTATTCTTTGGGGGACTGTGGGCTTTCTCATCTCCGGAGCGTGTTGTCGGCGGCCGCGGTTAAGCTGGCAGCGTGCCCCAACAACCCGCCCCCTCCGCCGTGGCCGGCCGCCAAGGCCATGCCCGGGAGATACTCCGCCTTGCTGTCCCTGCCTTTGGCGCGCTGGTGGCTGAGCCCCTCTTCCTGCTGGCGGACTCCGCCATTGTGGGACATCTTGGTGTTGCGCAGCTCGCGGGAGTGGGGCTGGCATCTGCGGTGCTCCAGACTGCCGTCGGACTCATGGTCTTCCTGGCCTACTCCACCACGCCCGCCGTGGCCCGCGCCATTGGTGACGGGCAGTTGGGCAAGGCCCTTGCGGCAGGGCGCGACGGCGTGTGGCTGGCATTGCTCCTCGGCGTGGTCCTCGCCGTGGCAGGCATCGCGGCGGCCGAACCGCTGATTGACCTGATGGGGGCCCAGGGCAGCGTCCGGACCTTTGCGGTCGATTACTTCCGCTGGTCCATGCCGGGCCTGGTGGCAATGCTCTTGATCTTCGCCGGCACCGGTGTTCTCCGCGGACTGCAGGACACCCGCACCCCGCTGGTGGTGGCCACGGCCGGTTTCGGGGTCAATATTGTCCTGAACCTGTGGCTTGTGTACGGGCTGGGCATGTCTGTGGCTGGTTCCGCGGTGGGCACCAGCCTGGCCCAGTGGGCCATGGCGGCTGTCTATGTGGTGATGGTGCGGCGCAGCGCAGTGCGGCAGGGCGTGAGCCTGCTCCCCAGCTGGCGCGGCATCCGCAGCATGACGCGGGTTGGATCCTGGCTGATGCTGCGCACGCTCAGCCTCCGGGCCGCAATCCTGGCCACGGTGCTGGTGGTGACGGCCCAGGGGGAGGTCAACCTTGCCGCCCACCAGCTGGCCATGACCATTTTTTCCTTCCTGGCGTTCGCGCTGGATGCCCTGGCGATCGCGGCGCAGGCGCTCATTGGCAAGGAGCTCGGCGCGTCCCATGCCGCCAGGGCCCGGCTGCTGACCGGAACGATGATCCGCTGGGGCGCGGGGTTCGGCGTGGTGACGGGCCTGCTGCTGGCAGCGGCAGCCCCCTGGGCCGGGGCTCTGTTCACCACGGACCCCCAGGTGCAGCAGGCACTCACCGCTGCCCTCTGGATCCTGGCGGCCGGGCAGCCGATCGCCGGCTATGTCTTTGTCCTGGACGGCGTGCTGATCGGCGCAGGGGACGCGCGGTACCTCGCGCTGGCGGGGCTGGTGAACCTTGCCGTCTACGTGCCGCTGCTGGCAGCGGTTGCCTGGTCCGGTGCCACCGGCACCACCGGGCTCGCATGGCTTTGGGTGGCCTTCGCGCTGGGGTATATGGCGGCGCGCGCCGTGACGCTGGGCCTGCGTGCCCGGTCCGACCGCTGGATGGTGCTGGGCTCTGCCTGACGCGGCCCGGTTAGACCTTCCAGCTGCCCCCACTAAACTGGACCGGTGACACAACAATCCACCCCCGCCGGTGCTGCTCCCGGAACCACCGCCCGCCACGACCTCTGGAAGCCGGTCCTGCTCCGTGCGGCCGCTGCCCTGGTGTTTGGCGCCGTGACGGTCTTCTGGACGTCACCGTCTGTGGAGGTCATGGGCTGGGCCGGGGGACTCTACCTCCTGGCCGCCGGTGTGGTTTCCCTGCGGACCGTCCCCGCAGCCGGATTCGCGCAGAACTCGGCGGCCGGCAAGCTGCTGTCCGCCGCCGGCGCGGTCCTGGCCGGCGCAGGCTTTGCCGTGCTCCTCCTGCACAGTGACCTGCTGTTCGGGGTGATCGCAGCCCTGGGCCTGGGCGCAGCCGGCATCCTGGAGCTTGCCTGCGGCCTGCAGCACAGGCGCCGCCATGTTCTTGCCCGCGACTGGATTGCTTCCGGCGTCATCGGGATTGGAACCGCGGTGCTCCTGCCGTTCTTCATCAGTCTCGGTGCCCATGCCCTGCTGGGCGTGGCCGGTGGAGGCGCCATTATTTCCGGCGTCCTGTGGGTGCTTTCCGGCCTGACGCTGCGGCACGATGCCCGTGCCGGCGCAGGGAAGCCGTAAACTAGGGGGAGCGCCCTTCTACTTTCTGTAGAAAATTCGGTGCGACACCGCAATTCGTAAACCGGGCCGGCCGTGCGCCGCCCGCAGGGAGGAACCACCGTGGCTGACCAGCATCAAGGAAAACCGCGCAAGCTGCGGACCTCGGTGAAGGGGCCGCTGATGTTTTCGGCATTCTGGGCCGTCGTCGCCTTCGTGGCAGTGTTGATCTTCGCCTCCGGTGGAAGCGCACGTGCACCCCGGTTCGACCTCGCGTTCACCGCAGCCGGCATCGCCTTCATCGCCACCCTGGTGATCGCCGCAATGCTGTCCATGAGCTACAAGGAGAACGCCGAACACCTGGGCAAGGGATCAGGGGTGAACCTGAGTTCGGCGCCCAAAGGATCCCCGCACGCAGGGCCAAGCCATGGCTTCGGAGCTCCCGGCAACCAGAACCCGCCGGCATCCGGCGATGGCACTGACGAAACTCCCCAGCGCTAGCCGTTACCGGCGGCAACCGGACAAAGCGCGGGAAAATCCCTACCCCGCAGCAGCCTGGCGGGCCCGGTAAGCAGCAACATGCGCACGGTTGGCACAGTTGCCGGTATCGCAGTACCTCTTGGACCGGTTGCGGCTCAGGTCCAGCACGGCGGCATCGCAGTCCTCTGACTCACACATCCGCAGCCTGTCCATCTCCTTGCTGCGGATCACATCAGCCAGGGCCATGGCCGCTTCGGTGCTCATCCGGTCGGCAAGGGGTGCCTCGGGCGCCGTGGCATGAAGGTGCCAGTCCCATCCGTCGTGCTTCATCAGCTGCGGCAGCGCGTTGGCGTCCCGCAGCAGCCGGTTGACGGTTTCCACGGCGGCGTCCTCACCGGCCGTCCATACCGCGGACAGTTCACGGCGCAACTGCCGCACGCTTTCCAATTCCGCAGCGTCCCGGTTCCGGGAGCCGGAAAAACCCTCCGCGGCCAGGAAGCTGTCCAGGTCCGCAACGGAGGCCAGGCCTTCCCTGCCGTTCGCGGCCGTGTTGATGAGGTTCACCACCGTCCGCAGCGCCACTTCAGTGTCAGGGGCGAAAACCATGTTGACTCCTTACAGCGCTTGAGCGTAGTGTCATGAGCATTACCCCACTTTACTCCTGACAGGAGGCAACGGTGCCTGCCGCCCAAAACCACACCCCCACCCCGGAACTGTCCCCCAGGCGTCCCGGCTTCCAGGCCTCCGGGCTCGGCGTCGCGCTGTTCTCCTCCGCCGTCTTTGGCCTGTCCGGATCCTTCGCCAAGTCGCTGCTGGAAACCGGCTGGTCCCCGGGGGCGGCCGTGACTGCCCGCCTGACGGGAGCTGCCCTGATCCTTGCCCTGCCCGCGGCGTGGGCGCTTAGGGGCCGCTGGAGCCAGTTGAAGGACAACTGGCTCACCATCATGCTGTTCGGACTCATCGGGGTGGCGGCATGCCAGTTGTTCTACTTCAACGCAGTGGCCCTGCTCTCCGTGGGCGTCGCGCTCCTGCTGGAGTACCTGGCCCCGGTGATCATCGTCCTGTGGCTCTGGGCCGCCAGCCGACGCCGCCCGCGCGTCCTCACGGCCGGCGGGACGCTGCTTTCGCTGGCCGGGCTGGTACTGGTCCTTGACCTCACCGGAGCCGTGAAGGTTGACCTGGTGGGGGTGCTGTGGGGCATGGCTGCCGCGGTCTGCCTGGCCATCTACTTCTTCATCACGGCAAAGGAAAATGACACGCTGCCGCCCATCGTGCTGGCTTCCGGCGGCCTGCTGGTGGGTGCGGCCGCCATGTGGCTCGCTGCCGCCACGGGCCTGCTGCCCATGGCCTTCAGCACTGCGGACACCACCCTGGGCCCATGGCTTACGCCGTGGTGGGTGCCGCTTGCCGGGCTGGTGGTGCTGGCCACCGTGCTGGCGTACGTCTCGGGCGTCATGGCGGCCCGGGCCCTCGGTTCCAAGGTGGCGTCCTTCGTGTCGCTCACCGAGGTCCTCTTCGCCGTGGTCTGGGCGTGGCTGCTGCTTGGGGAGCTGCCGGGCACCATCCAACTCCTGGGCGGGGTGCTGATCGTCGGCGGGGTCATCCTGGTAAGGCTCGACGAGCTGCGTTCCCCCGCCACCATTGCTCCTTACGACGGCGGAAAGGGCACCCAGGTGCCGGCGTCACCGCTGGAGCACGCGAACGACGTCGAGCCTGTCCCTTAGGAGCGCAGGTCCCGTAAGCCGGGCACCGGCGTCGCACGCCAACACAAAAGGGCAGGGACACCACCTGGTGTCCCTGCCCCTTGCCGGAATGCGGCGATAAGCCTAGTTCGATGCCTGGCTCTGCTGCTCGGCGTTGCGCTTGGCCTGCGCGCCGGCTTCCTTCAGCGCCTCGGCAACCTTGGTAAGCATGGTGGTGTGGGTTCCGGACCACTCCTGGCGGAACTTATCAGCGTCCGGGCCCTTCCAGTCAGTGCCGCTCAGGACCTTGGTGAGAGTGGACTTCTGCGTCTCGATCTCGGACGCCCCTGCCTGAAGCTTGCTGCCGAGCTGGCGAAGCTGCTCAACGTCTGCACCCCAAATAGCCATCAGTTTCTCCTTGTTAGGTCGTGGATCCGAACCAGATCGGCTCCCCAGTGGCCCCCCGGCTCATCCGGAAGATCCATTGCCTCAAACCTATCCCGGCCCCCAAAACAGTGTCGATGGGCAGCCCTGCCCATGCCGGGCTCCCCATGGACGCCGGGTAGGGACCATGAAAAGGGGTCGATCCCAGGCGTTGGAAGAGCCTAGCATGGCGGTATGTGCCGGAATATCCGAACCCTTCACAACTTTGAGCCGCACGCCACCTCCGAGGAAGTGCACGCGGCGGCGCTGCAGTATGTCCGCAAAGTCAGCGGCAGCACCAAACCGTCCAAGGCCAACCAGGAGGCCTTTGATGAGGCCGTGCACCAGATAGCCCACATCACGCAGCACCTGCTGGATTCCCTGGTGACGCAGGCGCCGCCGAAGGACCGGGAGGCCGAAGCGGCCAAGGCCAGGGCGCGCGCCGCGGTCCGTTACGGCGCGGCCTGAGCCCGCGCTGCTACTTGCCGAAGCTGCGCAGCCGCAGAGAGTTGGCCACCACCAGCACCGAGCTGGCAGCCATGGCAGCTCCTGCGATCATCGGGTTGAGCAGCCCCAGGGCGGCCACCGGGATCCCCACGGCGTTGTAGAAGAACGCCCAGAACAGGTTGGTCTTGATGGTGCCCAGGGTCTTCCGGGACAGCTCGATGGCCTGGGCCACCTGGGCGAGGTCGTTCCCCATCACCGTCAGGTCCGCGGCTTCGATGGCTACATCGGTCCCGGAGCCCATCGCAATCCCGAGATCCGCCTGCGCAAGCGCCGCGGCATCATTGACGCCGTCCCCGGCCATGGCCACCGTGGCCCCGTCCGCCTGGAGCTCCCGGACTGCTGCCACCTTCCCTTCCGGCAGGACGCCTGCATGGACGTCATCCGCGGCGATGCCGACGGCGGCAGCCACCTGGGCGGCGACGGCGGCGTTGTCGCCGGTCAGCAGGATGGGCCGCAGGCCCAGCGCCTTAAGCCGGGCGACCGCTGCGGCGGACCCTTCCTTGACGCTGTCCCTGAGGCTGATGATGCCGGCGGGCGTGCCATCCACTGCCACGCAGATGGCCGTGGCGCCGCCTTCCTCTGCAGCAGCCAACTGCGCCTGCTGGCCGCCGTCCAGGGCAATGCCGTTCTGCTCCAGCCAGCTGCTCCGCCCGGCCATCACGTGGCTGCCTTCGACGGTGCCCGACACTCCGCCACCCGGGGCGGAACTGAACCCCTGGACTGGCGGCAGGTGCACTGAAGGCGAGGTGCCGCCGTCGTCCCCTGCGGGCGCCAGGCGTGCGGCGGAAGCTGCTGCTGCCGCAATGGCGTGCGCAACCGGGTGCTCGCTGGCGGCCTCAACGGCTCCGGCCAGCCGGAGGACATCCCGGTCCTGGAAGCCGGGGAACGCGGCCGTGGCATCCACGGCCAGGGCGCCGGTGGTGACCGTCCCCGTCTTGTCCAGCAGGATGGTGTCCACGGTGCGGGTGTCCTCCAGGACCTGGGGGCCCTTGATCAGGATGCCCAGCTGTGCGCCGCGTCCGGTTCCGGTCAGCAGTCCCACCGGAGTGGCCAGGCCCAGCGCGCAGGGGCAGGCGATCACCAGCACTGCGACGGCGGCCGTGAACGCCTGCCGCAGGTGGCTGCCGTCGGCGCCCGGGCCGGCGACGAGGAGCCAGAGCACGAACGTCAGGGCGGCGATGGCCAGGACCACCGGTACGAAGACGGCGCTGATGCGGTCGGCGAGCCGCGCGATGGGGGCCTTGCCGGTCTGGGCCTGCGACACCAGGCGCGCCATCTGGGCCAGTGTGGTTTCGGAGCCGACCCGGGTTGCCCTGACCAGCAGGCGGCCGGAGGTGTTGATGGTGGCACCCGTAACGCGGCTGTCCGGCCCCACCTCGACGGGGACGGACTCACCCGTGACCAGGGAGGCGTCCACCGCGGAGGCGCCGTCCACCACCACACCGTCGGTGGCGATCTTTTCACCCGGCCTTACCACCAGGACGTCGCCCACCTGCAGACCGTCCGCGGGAATTTTCTCTTCCCGGCCGCCGCGCAGGACGGTGGCGTCCTTGGCGCCCAGGTTCAGCAGGGCCTGGAGGGCGCCGCCGGCCTTTTGCTTGGCATTGGCCTCCAGGTACCGGCCCAGGAGAAGGAAGGTGGTGACCACCGCGGCCACCTCGAAGTACAGGCCGCCGGACATGCCTTCCATGCCGGGATGCTCCGTCATGCGCGGGTCCGCCAGCAGCTGCCAGGCGGAGAAGAGGTAGGCGGCGGCCACGCCGAGCGACACCAGGGTGTCCATGGTGGAGGCGAGATGGCGGGCATTGACTGCTGCGGCCCGGTGGAAGGGCCACGCCGCCCACGTGACCACCGGCAGCGCCAGGACCGCTGCCACCCAGCCCCAGTGCGGGAACTGGAACGCCGGAACCATGCTGACCAAAAACACCGGGACTGTCAGCACCGCAGCGGCGGCCAGGCGCGGGCGGAGACTCGAAGCGTGGACCTCAGCAGACGGGTCCACCGGCCGCGCCCCCGCACCAGTAGTGCTGCGGTGGCGGACCCTCGCCTTGTACCCGGCTGCCTCGACCGTTGACGTGAGCTGTTCGTCGGTGATGCCCTCGGGGACCGTCACGTAGGCCGACTCCAGCGGCAGGTTGACGGTGGCCGCCACACCGTCGAGCTTGCCGAGCTTCTTCTCCACCCGGTTGACGCAGGACGCGCAGGTCATCCCCTCGATGTCCAGTTCGACGATCCGGGTACCCGGTGGGTGGAGCAGTTCCTGGTGGCTCATGTCAGCTTTCCGCGGTGTAGGGGTTTCTAGGCCTCGTTGGCAACCACCAGGTAGCCCGCCTCAGCGACGGCCTCCCCGATGTCGGAGGGTGGGAGTTCCTTGCTTGAGGTGATGGTCACTGTGGAGACCCCGCCGGCGTTCAGGTCGACGGTGACCTCTTCAACGCCTTCGAGGGCTTCAAGTTCTTCACTGACGGCCGACACACAGTGCCCGCAGGTCATGCCGGAGACGCTGATGGTCGTGGTGGTGGGAGAGGTGGTGCTCATGGCTTGCTCCTTCAGTTGGGACGGCGGTGGCCGGGATCCGGGTTTTGGTGGGTGTCAGCGAAGCAGTCGGCCGATGGCGTCGGCGGCTTCCTTGACTTTGGCATCGATGGCTTCAGCGCGTGCTGCCGGGTCCGGCTCGGAGGCTGCACCCACCACGCAGTGGCCGATGTGTTCCTCGACCAGCCCCAGGCTGACGGCGTGCAGGGCCTTGGTGACGGCGGCAACCTGCGTGAGGATATCGATGCAGTACTTGTCCTCATCCACCATCCGGGCAATGCCCCGGACCTGCCCCTCAATGCGCTTCAGGCGGCGAAGGTACGCGTCCTTGTTTTCCGTGTAACCGTGCTGGGCTGCGTAACCGTGTTGGGCTGCAACGCCGGACTCCGCGGCCGGTGGTGCGGCTGCTACCGCCGCAACGGCTTCTTCGATAGCGTTCATGCAGCCAACCTATACCCCTTGGGGGTATGAGCGCAAGTACCCCCTAGGGGTATCCGGGAACTCTTCCCACCCGTCCGTGGGACAGTATCCCGGGCACAAAAAAAGCTCCGGAGTGCGTTATTGGGGGATACGCACTCCGGAGCAGCTTTTGGGCAAATCCGGCTTCCACTCGTGTGGATCGGCCTTGCTTGAATCAGCTTACTGGCAGGTACGGGCAGCGCGCCAGCACCACGAATAAGTACTTTCGCTTTACTTTAAGCCCGCCATTTCCAGGCGCATTTTCCCCGGTATCCGCCGCTCAGGGCCTGTCCTCATGGGCCGGCATCCGGTATGGAACCACAAGCACGGGGCGGCTTTGGTGGTGGCTTAGCCACTGCCCGACCGATCCGTTGAGTGCCTCCGAGAGCCGGTGCGTGAAGCCGCGCTCGGAGGTGCCCACGATGATGACCGGGGCATCCAGTTCGGCGGCCAGTTGCGCCAGCGCCCGTGCGGGATCGCCTGAAAGGGTGCGGAAGGACCACTGCAGGGGCCCGCCGTCGGAAGGCACCTTGTCCGCCGCAGCCTGGACCTGTGCCTTCAACTCCGTTGTCAGCGCCAGCATGTCGTCATCTGCGTCCGGGTGCAGGGAAAGCCGGTGGGCGGAGCGGGCCGGGTCCCATTCCACCAGGTAGCTGGCTTCGTCCACGTACGCGCAGACCAATGGCGCCGACAACCGGGCTGCCAGGGAGGCTGCGGTCTGGAGAACCTCCGGGTGCTGTTTGGGCATGATTCCCGTCAGCAGCGGAGCGCCGTCGAAGTTTTCCCACGTCATGCTGCAATTGTCCGCCCGCACCGGCTGCATGAACAGGTTCGTTCGGCCCGTCAGACCTCCGGAGTGCGGGCCCGGAGGCCTAGGGAAGGCTGGGATATGCCGTGACCACCACGTTCTTGCCCCACGGATCCTCGGTGTAGCAGCTGATGAGGACCAGCCGGTTGGGCACCATGTCCCAGACGGGGCTGTCCTTGAGGCTGGACTTCAGGTAGGTCGTGACGCTGTCCACCCGGTAGCTGATGGTTCCCGCCACTGTTTCCACCTCCAGGCGGTCGCCAACGGCCGCCGCCGAACTGAGGTGGTTGAAGGGAGCATCCGCGCCGTCCCAACTGTGGCCAATCACGTAGGTGGTGTTGCCGGAGCCCTTGCCCGGAACCCCGAAGGGCGTGAGCCAGTAGCCGTCCTTGGTGGCGGGAGGTTCAATGGTCCGGCTGTATTGGGCCCCACTGTCCAGGTCCAGCGGGTGGACGGGCACATCGAAGGCGGCCGACGGGTAGCGGATGCGGACCGGCTGGGATGCCGCCGGAAGCTCCGGTCCCGCAGGCGCTTCCGTTGCTGTTTCGCCAGGAGCCTGGGCTGCCGCTGCCTGGTCGGGTGCCGCTGCGGCGTCCTGCAGGCCGGTCTCCGCAATGGGAGCCGCCCCCGCGGCGGATGGAATGCCGCCACGAACCAGGGCAACCGAAGCGGGGGCATTTCCGATTGCCAGTGGCGGTGCCGGGTGGAACAGGGGAGCGCCGAGGGTGAATGACACGAAGGCGAGGACGCCACAGCACAGGATTGCCAGGTCACCGGCGTTCCACCGGCGCCATATGCGCCGCCACATGCCGTGCTGGGGGGCTGCGTGCCGGCTCCGGTCCTGTGGCATGGCGCTCCTCACGGGTTGGCGGGGGTGGAAGGAAGGCGTCCTGCCGGGCACTGGCAGGACGCCTTCCTTGTCAGGGGGCCACTGGTGGTGGCGGTGTTCCGGCTAGCCGACAGTGTGCAGCGGACGCGACTGGCGCCGTACTGCCACCACGGTCCCCGCGGCAGCAAGCGCTCCCAGGCCTACCAGCCAGCCCGGCAAGCCATCGGGTGCTCCCACCGCCGTCTGTGCGTTGTAGCCCTGGTTGGTTCCGACGCTGACGGGTGCCGCGGCAGGGGCGGCCTTGGGTGTGGCAACAGCCTGCTTGGCGGGCGCCGGCTGCGCGGGTGCGGCAGCAGGGGCCACAGCCGCCACAGCGGCCGGAGCAGTTCCACCGGTTGTGTCGCCGCCGGTGTTGCCGCCGGTATTGTCGCCGCCGGTGTTGGTGTTGCCGCCGGTATTGTCGCCGCCGGTATCGCCGCCGCCGGTATTGTCGCCGCCGGTGTTGCCGCCGGTATTGTCGCCGCCGCCGCCGTTGCCGCCACCGTTGTTGCCGCCGCCGCCGCCGTTGCCGCCACCGTTGTTGCCGCCGCCGTTGCCGTTGCCGCCACCGTTGTTGGTGCCGCCGCCGCCACCGTTGCCGGTGCCGCCGCCGTTGGTGCCGCCACCGCCGTTGCCGCCGCCGTTGTTGGTGCCGCCGGTGCCGCCGCCGTTGGTGCCGCCACCGCCGGTGCCGCCGCCGTTGGTGCCGCCACCGCCGGTGCCGCCGCCGTTGGTGCCGCCGCCGCCGTTGCCGCCACCGTTGTTGGTGCCGCCGCCGCCGTTGCCGCCACCGTTGTTGGTGCCGCCGCCGCCGGTGCCGCCACCGTTGTTGGTGCCGCCGCCGCCGTTGCCGCCACCGATGTTGTTGCCGCCGCCGTTGTTGGTGTCACCGGTGTTGTTGCCGCCGCCGTTGTTGGTGCCGCCGTTGGTATTGATCTCCAGCGGTATCAGGGCGCTTCCGTTTGAGCGGGCGACCACCACCTGGTCGGAAGCCGCGATGGCGGGCGCTGTGAGGCTGATAAGGCCAAGCCCCATCACCCCCATTGTTGCTAAGGTGCGTTTCATTTTGTCTCCCCATATATGTGTGAAACGGACCATGGCGAGGAAAGGCCAGCGGTGACGCCGTATGCCCCAGCAGCACGGTCAGCTTGCTTGAGATTTCAGGCTAGGAGCGCCGCCTTGCGCAGTCGCCAGTAGGGGATACTCGTCTTTCAACGGGGTTGGCCGGGAAAGTTACCTGCCAGTACTTGAAACCCGGCCGGACACACCTGCTTCCGGCCGCAGCACCTTGTCCCCCGGAGGGGCCGCGCCTAACGTTTAAAGCGACGCAAGGAGGGGTTTCGTGGAAATCTTTATGTGGTGGCTGGACCTGGACCTCGCCAGCAAAGAGTGGCTGCGGGAAAACCTTTATGCGGAGGAACTGCCCCTTCCGGTGCTCCAGGGCATCGCTGAGGCGGGCGGCCCGCACCCCGGAAATCCCGCCGCCGTGCTGACCGTCGCCGACTGGGACTTCATCCAGACGCAGTCGGAGTTCGTGGACTGACTCCTGCCTCTGTGAATGTGGAGCCTGCGCACCTGGAAACGTTGCGCGGTGACTGATCCGGTGGTTGCATGGTCCGCATGGCAACGGCCGCAGAATCATTTGTCCTGGCAATCGGGACCAAGAAAGGGCTGTGGCTTGCCACGAGCCGGGACCGGCAGGAGTGGTCCTTCACCGGGCCGCACTTCCTCATGGCGGAGATCCCCAGCATCGGGATCGATACCAGGGAAGGCCGCACGCGCATCCTGGTGGGTGTCCGCAGTCCGCACTGGGGACCAACGGTTGCCCACTCCGACGACTTCGGCACCACCTGGACCGAGCCGGAACAGGGCGCCATCAAGTTCCCAGAGGACACCGGGGCAGCATTGGAGCGGGTCTGGCAGATCTATCCGGACGCCGAGTCCCGCCCCGGAGTGGTATGGGCCGGAGCCGAACCCATCTCCGTCTGGAAATCCACGGACGGCGGGGAGCACTTCGAGCTGAACCGCGGCTTGTGGGACCACCCGCACCGCAGCGAATGGGGAGCGGGCTATGGCGGGGCGGCTGCGCATTCGATCGTGGTCCAGCCGGCCGGGGAAACGGTGCACGTTGCCATGAGTACCGGCGGCGTTTACCGCTCGCTGGACGGCGGCACCTCCTGGGAGGCGCGCAACAAGGGCATCTCGGCCTACTTCATGCCGGACCCCAACCCCGAGTTCGGCCAGTGCGTGCACAAGATCGCCGCCGATGCCGCCGTGGAAGGGCGCCTCTATGCCCAGAACCACCATGGGGTGTACCGGACGGACGACAATGCGGACAGCTGGACATCCATCGCCGAAGGCCTGCCTGCCGATTTCGGCTTCGTCATGCTCACGCATCCCCGCAGGGAGGGCACCGCCTGGGTTATTCCGTTGAAGGCCGACGGCGAACGCATCCCGCCCGACGGAAAGCTTGCCGTCCACCGCACCGACGACGCCGGGAACACCTGGAAGCGGCTCAGCACCGGGCTCCCTGAGCACGAATACAACAGCGTGCTCAGGGACGCGGCGTCCGTGGACACCGCAGATCCCGCCGGCGTGTACTTCGGTACGCGGGGCGGGACGGTCTATGCGAGTGCGGATGAAGGGGAGACATTCAGGGAGGTGGCCTCCCACCTGCCTGATGTCCTGTGTGTCAGGGCGGCCGTGGTGGCAGGTGCCTGAGATTTCTTTGCTGCTGCCCAGCGTCCTGCAGCCCCTGGCCGGCGGGCAGTCCGTACTGACTGCGCCCGCGGACGGGCCGGTGACGGTGGAAAGCCTGCTCGATGCGGTGGCCTCCGACTACCCGGTGCTGGGCCGGCGGCTCCGTGACGAAACCGGTGCGCTGCGCCGGTTCGTCAACATCTACGTCAACGGCGACGAGGTGCGGCGGTTGCAGGGCCTGGATACCAGGGTGGCGCCGGGCCAGGAAGTACTGGTGATCCAGTCCGTGGCCGGCGGCTAACCGGGAGGCGGGCCGGTGGCGGGCAGTCCTTACTGACTACGCCCGCAGCCCCGCATCCAGGTCCCTATGCCACACGCCAGACGGTGCATTCGTCCGTATTGATTGCTTTCCGGACCCCCGTGATCCGGTCCAGGATCCACACCACCCCGATGCCGGGCGCCGTTTCCTGCACGCTGCCGCGGCGGATCACCACGTCGTCGTAGGAAGGGCCTACGGAGAGGCGGGCTTCGATTTCGTCACCGCGGTGGAGCTGGTCCAGGGCGCGGACTCTGGTTACATGCGTGGTCGCTTTCTTCAACATCGGGGGCCTCCTGGCTGGAGCTGGTGCCGGCTCTTGCCTGCACTACCCAGTGTGGGCCGGGAATGTTGCGTAGCGGTTTCCCCGTGGTTAGCGCCCGGTTAGTTCTTCGCGCCGCTGCGGTTTCCTGCCTCTGCTTACATGTCCCCGGCGTTATTCGTCCGTGCCGTTGCGGTAGGCGGCCAGGAAGCTGGAAATCCGCCGGACGGCTTCCTCGATGTCCAGCACCGAGGGGAGGATGACAAACCGGAAGTGGTCCGGCGCGGGCCAGTTGAAGGCCGAGCCGTGGGAGACCAGGATCTTTTGGTCCCGGAGCAGGTCCAGGACGAATTTTTCGTCATTGGCAATGGGATACAGGTCCGCGTCCAGGCGCGGGAACAGGTACATGGCGCCCGACGCCGGCACGCAGGTCACGCCGGGAATGGCGGTAAGGAGTCTATGGGCAAGGTCCCGCTGCTCGCGCAGCCGGCCTCCGGGTTTCACCAGCGCCTCGATGCTCTGGTAGCCGCCCAGGCAGGTTTGGATGGCATGCTGGGCGGGAACGTTGGCGCAAAGGCGCAGCGAGGCAAGCAGCTCAAGGCCTTCACGGTAGGCGGCGGTAGCGGCAAGCGGTCCGGTGATGGCCACCCATCCTGCCCGGTAGCCAGGCATCCGGTAGGCCTTGGACAGTCCGCTGAACGTCAGGCAGCACAGGTCCTCAGCCACGGACGCGGTGTGGATATGCTTTGCGTCGTCGTACAGCACCTTCTCGTAGATCTCATCCGAGAACAGGACCAGGTTGTGCTTCCGGGCCAGCGCCGCGAACTGCTCCAGGATGTGGCGGGGGTAGACGGCGCCGGTGGGGTTGTTCGGGTTGATGATCACGATGCCTTTGGTGCGGCTGGTGATCTTTGCCTCCACGTCGGCCATGTCCGGCCACCAGTTCTCCGCCTCGTCGCAGGCGTAGTGCACGGGTTTTCCGCCCGTCAGGGTCACGGCGGCGGTCCACAAAGGGTAGTCCGGTGCCGGGACCAAAATTTGGTCGCCGTTCTCCATGAACGCCTGGAGGCACATGGAGATCAGTTCGCTGACGCCGTTGCCGATCACGATGTCTTCGACCCCGATGTTCATCAGGCCACGCGTCTGGTAGTACTGCGAGATGGCGGTCCGCGCCGTGAAAATGCCCTTGGAGTCACTGTAGCCCTGGGCGCCGCGAAGGTGGTGGATCATGTCCACCACCACGGATTCAGGTGCTTCCAGGCCGAACGGCGCCGTGTCCCCGAGGTTCATCTTGAGGATCCGGTGCCCTTCGGCCTCCATGTTTTTGGCCGCCTGCAGGACTGGCCCGCGGAGCTCATACCGGACGTTTTCAAGCTTGCTGGAGTGCTGCATTGCGTGCATGGTTGATCTTTTCACACAGCGCACACCGGGGGCAGCGGGTCACGCGGCCCACCTGGCAATGTCGGGACCGCTTGTCCGATAAGTTTGAGACTTGTAGTACTTTGTCCTGCGGCGCGGCAGGATGCGGCGGGAGCGGAAGGAAGTACCCCACGTGGGCGGTGTGCTGATCGGACTGGCGGTGATCGGCGTCGTCATTGCCGTGGGTTACATCGCCGCACGCTGCGGCCTGGGCGATGAACCCACCATCTCGGCGCTGACCCGGACCGCCTTCTTCATCACCAACCCGGTGCTGCTCTTCACCGTGGTGCTGAAATCGGACCTCTCCGTGGTCCTCTCCGCATACGTTCCGCTCGCCATGATCACGGCGGCGATCACGGCCCTCCTGTATGTGGCCGCCAGCCGGATCTGGTTTCCGCGGCCGCTCGCGGAGACGGCCGTGGGCGCGATGGCGGGCTCCTACGTCAACGCCAACAACATCGGCATCCCCATCACGCTGTATGCCCTGGGGGACGCCACTCCCGTAGCTCCGGTCCTGCTGGTCCAGCTGCTCCTGTTCGCCCCGCTGGTCCTGACCCTGCTGGACCTCTCCGAGGCCGGCCGGTTTTCGCCCCGGCTCATGCTGACGCAGCCCTTCCGGAACCCCATGATCATCGCCTCGCTCCTGGGCGTGGTCCTGGCCGCGTTCCATGTGCAGCTTCCGGCTCCGGTGATGGCTCCACTGACGCTCCTGGGCGGTGCTGCAGTGCCGGTGGTGCTCCTGGCCTTCGGGATGTCGCTGCACGGAACAAAGATGCTTCGAAGCGGCGGCCACACGGCCGAAATCCTCACTGCCACGGCACTCAAGTCCGCGGTGATGCCGGCGGTGGCGTTCGTCGTCGGCCGCTTCCTCTTCAACCTGGACCACCACATGCTGCTGGGCGTAGTGCTCATGGCGGCGCTTCCCTCGGCCCAGAACGTGTTCCTGTTCGCCAGCAAGTACGGGAGGGGGGTGGCGGTGGCGCGGGAAACCATCCTGCTCTCCACGGCCGCCGCGGCGCCGGTGCTGGTGCTGGTGGTTTGGCTGCTGGCAGGCTGAAAACCACTCCGCCGCCGCGCCGCCCTACCGTGCAGGGCGCTGGCCGGGCAAGAATGGGCACTATGGAACTTCCCGTGATGCCGCCCGTCCCGCCCATGCTCGCCAAGGCCGTCAGCGGCATTGACGGCATTCCAGGAAGCGCGGACCTCAGCTACGAGCCAAAATGGGACGGCTTCAGGTCCATCATCTTCCGCGACGGTGATGACCTGGAGATCGGCAGCCGCAACGAGAAGCCCATGACCCGCTACTTCCCGGAGCTCGTTGCGGCACTGAAGGAAAACCTGCCGCCGCGCTGCGTGGTGGACGGCGAGATCATCCTTATCGGTGCGTCCGGCGACCGGCTGGATTTCGACACCCTGCAGCAGCGCATCCACCCCGCGGCCAGCCGGGTGAAGCTGCTGGCCCAACAAACCCCGGCGAGCTTCGTGGCGTTCGACCTGCTGGCGCTGGACGACGACGACTACACCGGCAGGCCTTTTTCTGAGCGGCGGGCCGCGCTGGAGAAGGCGCTCGCGGCCAGCAGCGCCCCGGTCCATCTCACAGCTGCCACCACGGACAAAGCCACGGCCGCGCAGTGGTTCGAACAGTTCGAGGGCGCCGGGCTGGACGGCATCGTGGCCAAGCGGCTGGACGGCCGGTACGAGCCGGACAAGCGGGTGATGTTCAAGGTCAAGCACGAGCGCACGGCCGACTGCGTGGTGGCAGGATACCGCCTCCACAAGAGCGGTCCCGATGCTATCGGGTCCCTCCTGCTGGGCCTCTACAAGGACGACGGCGGCCTGGCGAGCGTGGGCGTGATCGGCGCCTTCCCCATGAAGCGCCGCAAGGAACTGTTCGAAGAACTCCAGCCGCTGGTGACCGGCTTCGAGGGCCACCCGTGGGCGTGGGGCAAGCAGGAAGAAGGGGAACGGACGCCGCGGAACGCCGAAGGCAGCAGGTGGAGCGCCGGGAAGGACCTGTCCTTCGTCCCACTGCGGCCCGAACTGGTGGTGGAGGTCCGCTACGACCACATGGAGGGCGACAGGTTCCGCCACACGGCCCAGTTCAACCGCTGGCGCCCGGACCGGGACCCGGAGTCCTGCACCTATGAGCAATTGGAGGAACCGGTCAATTTTGACCTGGCCTCGGTGCTGGAGACCGGGCGGGGGTAAGTGCCCTGCGGGACGCTTCCGAAGCAGCCCATCTTTCACGAAGGAAAGCCCGCCATTTGGGGGAATGGCGGGCTTTCCGGCTCTAAACCGGGCTGGTGTGACGTCGGCGCCTACTTCACGCCCAGCAGGTTGGTGGGGGTCCGGAAGGACTCCTTGGCCGTGAGTGCCGAGACGGCGGCGATGGCGCAGATGATGGCGGTGAAGATGCTGATCTGGACCCAGCCGCCCGCCTGGATGCCGCCCATCGCAGCCACAATGGCCGGGGCGAAGCCAGCCATCAGGAACCCGAGCTGGGTGCCGATGGCCAGGCCGGAGAAGCGGACCTTGGTGCTGAACATCTCGGCGTAGAAGGACGGCCACACGGCGTTGGAGGCGGCGTAGCCGAAGGAGAAGAAGCCGATGGCTGCAACGAACATCAACGGGATGCTGTGGGATTCCAGGCTGAGCAGGAACAGCGGGGTGAGGATTGCGCTGGCCACGGCGCCGTAAATGAAGACGGGCTTGCGGCCGATCCTGTCCGCGAGCTTCCCGAAGAGCGGCTGGGTGCCCAGGGCCACCAGGTTGGCCCCCACGACGAGCCACAGGGTGGTGGTGCCGTCCACTCCGGCCACGGTCTTGGCGTAGCTGATGGCCAGGGTGCCGAAGACGGTGGAGACGGCGGCAATGAAGGCGCAGGCGACAACACGCAGGACGTCGCGCCAGTGGCCCTTGAGGAGGTCGGCCACCGGGAGCTTGGAGATCTGGGCGTTCTTCTGCGCTTCCTCGAAGGCCGGCGGCTCGTGCAGCGTGCGGCGGATGAAGAAGGCAACCATGACCACGACGGCGCTGAGCCAGAACGGGACGCGCCAGCCGATGCCGTACTTGATCTCATCCGGCAGGGCCAGGACGGGGATGAAGACCAGGGCGGCGAGGATCTGGCCGCCCTGGGTACCGGTGAGGGTCCAGGACGTAAAGAAGGAACGCTGGTTGTCCGGAGCGTGCTCCAGGGTCATGGACGAGGCGCCGGCCTGCTCACCGGCGGCGGAGAGGCCCTGGCACAGGCGGGCCAGCACCAGCAGGACCGGGGCCCACCAGCCGACCGTGTGGAAGTCGGGGAGGCAGCCGATCACGAACGTCGACGCGCCCATGAGCAGCAGGGTAAACATCAGGACCTTCCGGCGGCCCACCCGGTCGCCGAAGTGGCCCAGGATGATGGCGCCCACGGGACGTGCCACGTAGGCGAAGCCGAAGGTGGCGAAGGACATGATGGCAGCGTTGGTGTCTGCATCGGGGAAGAAGACCTTGGGGAAGATCAGCGCCGCAGCGGATCCGAAGATGAAGAAGTCGTAGTATTCGACGGCGCTGCCCAGGAAGCTGGCGAGGGCTGCTTTCCTGGGCGTCCCGGCACGGGTGAGGGCACCCGCCCCGGCGGACGGAAGTGTCTGGCTCATGGTGTTCCTTTGGTGTGACGACATTGTCGCGGATGGATCTGGAGGTCGCAGCCGCCGCTGCCTTGGTGCGGGCGGGGCGCGATGCGGCTGGAGTCCGGAAGAAGACCCGGCGTCAGTAGCCACATGGTGGGAGCTACTTGTGCGATATAGAAACTATGACTGTGAGGGCAGTCACCTGTCAAGAAAATAATCACCATCTAGAAATAGCTCTCACATTGTGGCAACATGATT
The DNA here is from genome assembly GCF_059492155.1 of Pseudarthrobacter sp. Pseusp20. Taxonomy (NCBI): domain Bacteria; kingdom Bacillati; phylum Actinomycetota; class Actinomycetes; order Micrococcales; family Micrococcaceae; genus Pseudarthrobacter; species Pseudarthrobacter sp. Pseusp20. The sequence continues at coordinate 140,279 of NZ_CP168521.1, read as the reverse complement.
GCCATGAGTGTGAACCAAACCACAGCGGCCAATGAAGAATCCGCTGCTGCCCCTGCCGCCACGGAGCCCGTGAACGCCATGCCCCTGGAGGCGAAGGTTGGCGCGCGTCCTGCGGAACGCACGGACATGGTGGGCAAGGCCCTGGGCCTGCTTGTCCTCCTGGGGGACGAACCCCGCGGTGCCAGCGCCGCGGAAATTTCCCGCCGCGCGGAACTGCCGTTCAGCACAACCTACCGGCTGCTCGGATCCCTGACCCGTGACGGCTTTGTTGACTACGAGCCGGACGGCCGCCGCTACCACCTGGGCCTGCGCATCTTCCAGCTGGGCCAGCGGGTCTCCAACCACCACGGTTTCGCGGGCACTGCCATGCCCATCCTGCGCCGGGTGACCGAGCAGACCGGGGAAGCCACCATCCTCAGCGTCCGGGACGGCCTGCACCACCTCACCGTCAGCAAGGTGGACGGGCCGCAGATCTTCCGCGTCACCAGCGATCCGGGCCACCTGGGCTCCTTGTCCACCACTGCCGTCGGCAAGGCCCTGGTGGCATTCGCCGAGGATGCGGAACGGGAGCGGCTGCTCGCGGAACTCCCGCTCGAGGCGCTCACCGCCCGCTCCATCACCGACCGGGACGCGTTCCGGGCGGAAATCGAGGAGGTGCGCCGCCGCGGCTACGCGGTCATGGATGAGGAGAACGAGGCCGGCATGCGTGCCGTGGCGGTGCCCCTGCTCAACAGCCAGGGCCACGCCTTTGCCTCCCTGGCGACGGCCGTTCCGGTCTTCCGCCTGAGCCTCGAGGAGCTGGAGGCCCACGTCCCCGTCCTGGTCGATGCGGCAGCCGAGTTGGCTGCACGCCTTCCGCAGCGCGGCTAAGGCGCCTGTGCCGTTACTCAAAATATTTGGTTCGTATCTCGAACAGTAGTGCGAGAAGTGAACAAATGCTGTACTGTAATCCCTATCACCGGCGCAGCCCATCCCCGCATGGACACTGCCGGTGCCGTTACCAAAGGAGCTGCACGGATGAGTATTCGAACTGAGTCCTACCTCGTGGGACTGGTTGGAGACGGTGTCACGCCGTCGCTCACGCCGCCCATGCACGAACGGGAAGGTGACGTGCAGGGCCTGCGTTACCTCTACCGCCCCATCGACCTCCTGGAGCTGGGCCTGGCGGGCGAGTCCGTCGGCAGCATCCTGCAGAGCGCCCGGACGCTGGGCTTCAATGGGTTGAACATCACCCATCCCTGCAAGCAGCTGGTCCTGGAGTACCTTGACGAAATCTCCCCGGACGCCCGCCGCCTGGGCGCCGTCAACACCGTGGTGATCCGGGACGGCCGCTTCATCGGCCACAACACCGACTTCTCCGGCTTCGCCGCGGCACTGGCTTCCGGCCTCCCCGGGGCGTCGCTGGACCGCGTGGTCCAGCTCGGTGCCGGCGGTGCCGGATCTGCCGTCGCCTACGCCCTGCTGACCGCCGGCGTCAGGACCCTGCACCTGGTGGACGTGGACCCGGGACGCGCGGCAGCCCGGGCCGCCGAGCTCCAGGGCTTCTTCCCGGACAGCACCGTCACGGCAGGTACGACGGCGGAGCTGCCGCAGCTGATGCGCGTGGCCGACGGCCTGGTGCACTGCACCCCCGTGGGGATGGCCGCCCACCCCGGCGTGCCGCTGGACCTGGACCTGCTGGAGTCCCGGCACTGGGTGGCGGATATCGTCTACCGCCCCATCGACACGGAACTGGTCCGCGGCGCCCGGGCCAAGGGCTGCGACGTCCTGGACGGCGGCCGGATGGCCGTGGGCCAGGCCGCGGACGCGTTCCGGATCTTCACCGGGCTGGACGCGGACCCGGACCGCATGCGCGCCCACTTCCTGGAGCTCGTGGCAGCGGAAGAGGTGGCTGCCTGATGCGCACCGGAATCGCCACTGTCTGCCTGTCCGGAACCCTCAAAGAGAAGATGCAGGCCTGCGCCATCGCAGGCTTCGACGGCATCGAGATCTTCGAGCAGGACCTGGTGACGTCCCCGCTGAGTCCCGAGGACGTCCGCAAGCTGGCCGCGGACCTGGGCCTTGGCCTGGATCTTTACCAGCCCTTCCGGGATTTTGACGGCGTCAGCCCGGACCTGCTGAAGGCCAACCTCCGCCGGGCCGAGGCCAAGTTCCGGCTCATGGCCCGCCTGGGCATGGACACCATCCTGGTCTGCTCCAACGTTGCCACCGCCACCATCGACGACGACGGCCTCCGCGCCGAGCAGCTGGCACAGCTTGCCAACCTGGCCGGCGACCACGGCGTCAAGGTGGCCTATGAAGCGCTTGCGTGGGGCAAGTACGTCAACGACTACGAGCATGCCTACCGGCTGGTGGAGATGGTTGACCATCCCAATCTGGGCACTTGCCTGGACTCCTTCCACATCCTCTCGCGGGACTGGGAAACCGCCCACATTGAGGCATTCAACCCGGAGAAGATCTTCTTCGTCCAGGTTGCGGACGCCCCCAAGCTCTCCATGGATGTGCTGTCCTGGAGCCGGCACTACCGGGTGTTCCCGGGCGAGGGCCAGTTTGAGCTGGCCAAGTTCATGGGCCACGTGGTCCGGGCCGGGTACACCGGACCCGTCTCGCTGGAAGTCTTCAATGACGTTTTCCGCCAGTCGGACGTGGAGCGGACGGCCGTGGATGCCATGCGGTCGCTCATCTGGCTTGAAGAACAGAGCGCCAAATGGTTGGCCGGTACCGAAGCCGCACCAGGCAACGGAGCAGCGCTCCGCCGTCGTTACCCCATGGAACTTGCCACCCTGCCCAAGGTGAACGAACCCGCGGGCTTCAACTTTGCCGAGGTCAAGGCGGACGACACCGCGCAGCTGGAGAAACTCCTGGGCCAGCTGGGCTTCGCCTTCGAGGGCAGGCACCGCACCAAGGACGTCCAGCTGTGGACCATGGGTCAGGCCCGGGTGATCATCAACGAACAGGCGGCCCGGCATGCCGAGCCCGCCATTGCCGCACTGGGGTTCGACGTCGATTCCCCCGTGATTGCCTCGGCGCGCGCCCAGCAGCTCAAGGCCCCCGTGGTGGCCCGCAAGGTGCAGGCGGACGAGGAAGTCTTCCAGGGCATCTCCGCGCCCGATTCCACCGAGATCTTTCTCTGCCAGGGCAGCCCGGACGGCACGGCGGCGTGGACCCACGAGTTCGGGGAGGGGCTGGAACACCCGTCCGCCGGAGCCAGTGCCGTGATCGACCACGTCAACCTTGCCCAGCCGTGGCAGCACTTCGACGAAGCTGTCCTCTTCTACACCAGCGCCCTGGCCCTGGAGCCGCAGCCGTTCGCGGAGGTGCCAAGCCCCAGCGGGCTGGTGCGCTCGCAGGTCATGCAGACCTCCGACGGCGCGGTGCGGCTGGTGCTCAACCTCGCCCCCATCCAGCAGGCACGGAGCGAGGTCCGCAAGACCTACCAGGAGCACATCGCCTTTGCCGTGGACGACCTCGTGGCCACAGCCCGGGCAGCCCGGGAACGGGGCCTGGAATTCCTGCAGATCCCGGCCAACTACTACGAGGACCTGGACGCCCGGTTCGACCTGGAGCCTGGGTTCCTGGCCACCCTGCAGGAGCTGAACCTGCTGTTCGACCGCGACGCCGACGGCGAATTCCTGCACTTCTACACCGCCACCGTGGGCAGCGTGTTCTTCGAAATGGTGGAACGCCGCGGCGGTTACGACGGCTACGGCGCCCCCAATGCTCCGGTGCGCCACGCCGTCCAGTACGACTCGCTGCACCGCACGCCTTAGACCGCACCACACAACCCCGGACGCAAGAAACCGAACAGATCAGAAAGGAGCCAGCCATGCCGGAAGACATCACCGCCGAGCTGGAGTCGGAGGAACTCGTGCCCCCGGCCGAACCGAAGGCTGCCCACCAGCCCCTGGACAAGGCCATCGAGTCACAGGCGGACCTCAGCGCAGAGATCAACGCCATCGGCGAGGCCTACCAGCGGGCATTGAAGGACGGCGCCCAGCCGGAGACCCAGCCGCGGCTGGACTACCCGCCGTACCGCAGCAGCATCCTGCGCCACCCCACCAAGAGCCTGCACCACGCGGATCCGGAGACCATCGAGCTGTACTCGCCGGCGTTCGGGCACCAGGACGTGCACGCCCTGGAGTCCGACCTGACCATCCAGCACAACGGCGAACCGCTGGGCGAGCGGATTATCGTCGCCGGCAAGGTCCTGGACGGCGACGGCCGCCCGGTGGCAGGCCAGCTGGTGGAAATCTGGCAGGCCAACTCGTCCGGCCGCTACATCCACAAGCGCGACCAGCACCCCGCCCCGATCGACCCCAACTTCACCGGCATCGGCCGCTGCATCACCGGCCCGGACGGCTCCTACCGGTTCATCACCATCAAGCCCGGCGCCTACCCCTGGAAGAACCACCTGAACGCGTGGCGACCCGCCCACATCCACTTTTCGCTGTTCGGCACGGAGTTCACCCAGCGCATCATCACCCAGATGTACTTCCCGGGCGACCAGCTCTTCCCGCTGGACCCCATCTACCAGACCATCGTGGACCAGGACGCCCGCGACCGCCTGGTGGCCACCTACGACCACAGCCTCACCGAGCCCGAGTGGGCCCTGGGCTACAACTGGGACATCGTCCTGACCGGGCCCAAGCGGACCTGGACCGAAAACGAGGCGCTCGGCGCAGAAGGTGACGAGGAGTAGGAAAATGAGCACCAAACTTGTTCCCACCCCGGGCCAGACCGTTGGCCCCTTCTATGGCTATGCGCTTCCGTTCGAGAAGGACAACGAGCTGCTGCCTCCCGGCTTCCCGGGCTCCACCCGCCTGCAGGGCACCGTCTACGACGGCGCCGGCCACACCATCCCGGACGCCATCCTGGAAATCTGGCAGCCGGACGCCGACGGCAGGGTTGTCCAGCGCACCGGCTCCCTGGTCCGCGACGGCTACACCTTCACTGGGTGGGGCCGCGGCGCCGTGGGCAACTCCGGCGTTTTCACGTTCACCACGGTCAACCCCGGCCCCACCAAACCGGGTGCGGCGCCGTTCATCTCCGTGGCGCTCTTTGCCCGCGGCCTGACCAACCGGCTGTTCACCCGCATCTACCTGCCTGAGGACGCCGAGGCGCTGGCCAACGACCCCCTGCTCAGCTCGCTGGATCCGGAGCGCCGCAAGACGCTCATCGCCCGCCGCGACCCTGACGGCGGCCTCACCTGGGACATCCGCCTCCAGGGTGAGGGCGAGACGGTCTTCCTGGACTTCCAGTGACCAACGCCGCCCCGGGAGATCTGCGCGCCTTCGCGGAAGAGGCCGACGCCGGCCTGCTCAGTCCCGTATCAGCGTCACCGTTGGTGGCGGCGCTGACGGGGGACCGGGCAGTGCTGGCGGCGATCCTCGCCGTCGAATCGGGCTGGGCAGCCGTGCTGCAACGGGCCGGCCTGGCACCTGCCGGTTCTGCCGCCGTCGTGGCTTCCGCTGCCGAGGCAGGGCGATACGACCTCGCCGACATCGCGCTGCGTGCCCAGGGCGGCGGCAACCCGGTCATTCCGCTGCTGGCGGACCTCCGGAAGAAGGTGGCCGCGCTGGACAGCGCCGGGATCGGTGCCGGGAAGGCCGTGCATACCTCCCTGACCAGCCAGGACGTGCTGGACACCGCCCTCATGCTGGTGGCCCGCAACACCGTCCACGCCGTGCTGGCCGACCTCAAAGGCACCGCCGCGGCGCTGGCCGCCCTGGCGGGGCAACATGCGCAGACGCTGTGCGTGGGCAGGAGCCTGACGCAGCATTCGCTTCCCTATACCTTCGGGCTCCGGGCCGCGCAGTGGTTCCAGGGCGTGGCCGCCGCGGGCCGGCAGCTGCAAGGCCTGGAGTTCCCGGTCCAGTTCGGCGGGGCTGCGGGAACGCTCGCCGCCGGAACCGTGCTGACCGACGGATCCACTGCCACCCCGTTTACCCTGGCCGATGCCCTGGCCGCCCAGCTGGGCCTGGCCCCCGCGGCGGCTCCCTGGCACACCAACCGGCTGGCCATCACGTCCCTTGGGCATGGGCTGGCTTCGGTTTTGGATGCGTTCGGAAAGATCGCCGCGGACGTCCTGTTCCTGAGCAGGCCCGAGGTGGCCGAGCTTGCCGAGCCACGCGCTCCCGGGCGCGGGGTTTCCTCTGCCATGCCGCAAAAGCAGAACCCGGTCCTGTCCGTCCTGGTCCGCAGCGCCGCACTGCAGGCGCCCGGCCTGGCTGCCCAGCTGCACCTGGCCGCCGCCACCTTCAACGACGAACGCCCGGACGGCGCCTGGCACATCGAATGGCCGGCACTCCGCCAGCTCCTGGCGCTCACGCTCGGCGCTGCCGGACATATCCGTGAGCTCGCCGAAGGACTCCAGGTGTTCCCCGACGCCATGCGCCGCAACCTGGACCTGTCCGGGCCGCTGCTGCTGGCAGAAGGCGTCAGCGCGGCCGTGGCGCCCCTCCTGGACGGGAAGGACGGCCGCACCGGCAAGCAGCAGCTGCAGGACGTGGTGGACCAGACCCTTCAAGCACCGCCTTCCGACCAGGCCGCCACCTACCGGAAGCTGCTCCGCGAGGCCGTCCCTGCCGCCGTCGTTCCCGACCAGCGGCTGGAGGAGCTCCTGGACCCCGGCAGCTACCTGGGCCAGGCGGCCCAGATCTCCCGCCGCATCCTGGCGGCGTTCCCCGACTTTGATTCCCAGACCACCGACGCGAACGGAGCTTCCCGTGGCTAAGCCAACCCTGAAGGCAGCGCTGCTGTCCCCCCAGCGACCCCTTGGCGACCACCCCCTGCTGGTGGCGGGCCCATCCCTGGGCACCTCCTCCATCCTGTGGAACAGGGTGGCCACCCTGCTCGGCAATGACTACGACGTGGTCGCCTGGGACCTGCCCGGCCACGGCGTCTCTCCGGCAGCCACCGAAACCTTCGACGTCGCAGCCCTCGCGGACGCCGTGGTGGACCTGGTGGATTCCATCGCCCCCGGTGAAACATTCCACTACGCCGGCGTTTCACTGGGCGGCGCCGTGGGCCTGCAGCTGGGCATCAAGCACGGCGAGCGGCTCAAGAGCCTCTCCATCCAGAACAGCGGGGCGAAGATCGGCACCCCGGAGGGCTGGCTGGAACGGGCCGAAACGGTCCGCACCCAGGGCACACCCGTGATGATCCAGGGCTCGGCGCAGCGCTGGTTCGCGCCGGGCTACATGGACCGGGAACCCGAGTTCAGCAGCCGGCTCCTGCACGCCCTGCGCGACGCCGACCGTTTCAGCTACGCCTTCTGCTGCGAGGCCCTGGCCTCCTTCGACGTCCGCAGCCAGCTGGGCAGCATCCGCGTCCCCACCCAGGTCATCGCCGGCGCGGTGGACGGCGTGGCCACGCCGGCCATGGCTGACGAGGTGGCAGCCGGCATCACCGCCGGGGGCGGCACCGCCACGGCCGTCACGCTGGAAGGCGTGGCGCACCTGGCACCGGCCGAGGCTCCCGCGCACGTTGCCGATCTCATGCGCAGCCTGATCAGCTGGACCGAATCCCAGGGAGCAGCCAAGTGAGCGGAAATGAGCGGCACGGCGTGGTCCAGCCCGGCGCCACCAGCCAGGAGATTTACGACGGCGGCATGGTGGTCCGGCGCGAAGTCCTGGGGGACGTGCACGTGGACCGGGCCAACGCCAACAAGGATGAGTTCACCGAGGACTTCCAGGACATGATCACCCGGATCGCCTGGGGTGGTATCTGGACCCGCCCGGGGCTCCCGCGCCAGATGCGCTCCGCCGTCACCATCACTGCCATGGTGGCGCACGGGCACTGGGAAGAGCTGGCCATGCACATCCGCGCCGCCCTCCGGAACGGCCTGAGCAGGGACGAGATCAAGGAGATCCTGCTCCAGACCGCCATCTACTGCGGCGTCCCCTCCGCCAACACCGCCTTCAAGACAGCACAGCAGGTGTTCCACGACATGGACAACACCGGAACGGATAAAACCCCATGAACCAGGCATTTGTGTACGACGCCGTGCGCACCCCCTTCGGCAAGTTCGGTTCCGGCCTCGCCGGCGTCCGGCCGGATGACCTTGCCGCGCACGTTATCAGCGAGTCCGTAAAGCGGGCCCCCGGGCTTGATCCGGAGCGGATCGATGAGGTGGTGTTCGGCAACGCCAACGGCGCGGGCGAGGAAAACCGCAACATCGCGCGGATGGGAACCCTTCTGGCCGGGCTGCCGGTGTCCATCCCGGGCACCACGGTCAACCGCCTCTGCGGCTCGTCCCTGGACGCGGCAATCATCGCGTCGCGGCAGGTCAACGCCGGCGACGCCGACCTGATGCTGGTGGGCGGGGCCGAGTCGATGTCCCGTGCCCCGTGGGTGCTGCCCAAGACGGAGAAGCCCTACCCGGCCGGGGACATGACCCTGGCCTCCACCACCCTGGGCTGGCGGCTGGTGAACAAGGCCATGCCCAAGGATTGGACCATCTCCCTGGGCGAGGCCACCGAGCGGCTGCGCGAGAAGTACAACGTGACCCGCGAGGCGCAGGACGAGTTCGCCGCGGCCTCCCACAACCTCTCCGCCGCCGCCTGGGATGAAGGGTTTTACGACAACCTGGTCGCCCCGGTGCCCGGGACGGACCTGGTCCGCGACGAAGGCATCCGTGCCGGATCGTCGGCGGAGAAGCTGGCCGGGCTGAAGACCGTGTTCCGGACCGAGAACGGCACGGTGACCGCCGGGAACGCATCCCCGCTGTCCGACGGCGCCTCCGCGGCGTGGATCGGATCCGAGGCGGCCGCCGGGCTGCTGGGGCTGGATCCGCTGGCCCGGATCGCCGGCCGCGGCGCGCACGCGAATGATCCGCAGTACTTCGGGTACGCACCCGTCGAGGCGGCGAACAAGGCCCTCGCGAAGGCGGGCATCGGCTGGGACCAGGTGGGCGCCGTCGAACTTAACGAAGCGTTCGCCGCGCAGTCCCTGGCCTGCATCAACGCCTGGGGCATCGATCCCTCGATCGTGAACCGGCATGGCGGGGCCATCGCGATGGGCCATCCGCTGGGTGCCTCCGGCACCCGGATCCTGGGCACCCTGGCCCGGTCCCTGCAGGCCTCCGGCGAACGCTGGGGCGTCGCGGCCATCTGCATCGGCGTGGGCCAGGGCCTGGCCGTGGTACTCGAGAACGTCACCGCTGGAAAGGACCAGTAATGCTGACTTTTGTTGACACCGTCCAGGATGCCGTGGCCGGCATCAACGACGGCTCCACCGTGATGATCGGCGGGTTCGGCAACGCCGGGCAGCCGTTCGAACTGATCGACGCGCTGCTGGACTGCGGCGCCACGGACCTGACCGTGGTGAACAACAACGCCGGCCAGGGCGACCAGGGCCTGGCCCTGCTGATCAAGGAAGGCCGGGTGAAGAAGATGATCTGCTCCTTCCCGCGGCAGTCCGATTCCTGGCACTTCGACGCCAAGTACAAGGCAGGCGAAATCGAACTGGAACTCGTCCCGCAGGGCAACCTCGCCGAACGGATCCGCGCCGCCGGGGCAGGGATCGGCGGGTTCTTCACCCCCACCGGGTACGGCACCATGCTTGCCGAGGGCAAGGAAACCCGTATCATCGACGGCCGCGGCCAGGTCTTTGAAACACCCATCCACGCCGACGTCGCCCTGATCAAGGCACTGAAGGCGGACGGCAAGGGCAACCTGGTCTACCGCAAGACGGCCCGGAACTTCGGCCCCATCATGGCTGCCGCCGCGAAGCAGAGCATCGTGCAGGTCTCCGAGATCGTGCCCACGGGGGCGCTGGACCCGGAAAACGTGGTCACCCCCGGCATCTACGTCAACACGGTTGTCCGCGTCCCGGCCTCAGACCGCAGCGCAACCGGCACCAGCGGAAAGGTGGCCTGACCTTGACCACTGCAACATCACTCCAGACCTCCGCCACGCCCCTGGGCCGGGATGACCTCGCCCGGCTCGTGGCCCGCGACATCGCCCCGGGCTCGTTCGTGAACCTCGGCATCGGCCAGCCCACCCTCGTCTCCAACTACCTCACCGAGGAACAGAACATCACCCTCCACACCGAGAACGGCATGCTCGGCATGGGCCCCGAAGCCAAGGGTGATGACATTGACGAGGACCTGATCAATGCCGGCAAGATTCCCGTGACCGAACTCCCGGGCGCTTCCTACTTCCATCACGCCGACTCCTTCGCCATCATGCGCGGCGGGCACCTGGACATCTGCGTACTGGGCGCCTTCCAGGTCTCGGCCACCGGTGACCTGGCCAACTGGCACACCGGCGCACCCGGGGCGATTCCCGCCGTCGGAGGTGCCATGGACCTGGCCACCGGCGCCAAGGACGTCTTCGTCATGATGACCCTCCTGACCCGCGACGGCGCCTCCAAGATCGTCGAGGCCTGCACCTACCCGGTCACCGGCGTCAACTGCGTCACCCGCGTCTACACGGACAAGGCCGTCTTCCTCACCGGTCCCAACGGTGTCACCGTCCGCGAGACTTTTGGCTGCACCCTCGAGGAACTCCAGGAACTCATCCCCGTCCCGCTCAAGGCCGCCTCGGCCGGCTAAGGACGGCCCTAGGATTGGTTACCATGACCGACGCCGCAGGTACCGATATCCAGCCAACCCCGCAGGCCAGCGACCAGTACGTCCAGTCGCTGGCCCGCGGGCTGGCGGTGATCCGCGCCTTCGACGCCGACCGGCCGGTCATGACGCTCACCGAGGTGGCGGGCCGCACGGGCCTGACCCGTGCCACGGCACGCCGGTTCCTGCACACCCTGGTGGAGCTGGGGTACGTGCGCACCGACGGCAAGACCTTCGCGCTGACGGCCAAAGTCCTCCAGTTGGGCTACGCCTACCTCTCCGGGCTGTCGCTGCCCCAACTGGCCCAGCCGCACCTGGAGGAACTGTCCCTCAAACTCGGCGAATCGACGTCGGCCGCCGTGCTGGACGGCACCGACATCGCCTACATTGCCCGCGTCACCACGCGCCGCATCATGACCATCGGGATCACCGTGGGCACCCGGTTCCCCGCCTACGCCACCTCCATGGGCCGGGTCCTGCTGGCCCACCTGCCGGCGTCGGACCTCAAGGCCTATCTCGCCGCGGCCGACATCAAGCCCCTGACCCCCCGCGCCCTCGGGTCCGTCCAGGAACTGCTGGCCGTCCTGGAAACGGTCCGTGCACAGGGCTGGTGCCTGCTGGACCAGGAACTGGAGCTGGGCCTGATGTCCGTTGCCGCTCCTGTGTACGACGGACCCAAGGTGGTGGCCGCCGTGAACGTCTCCCTGCAGGCCCAGTCCGTGGAGGCCAAACCGGACCGGGAAGCCTACCTGGCCTCGGTGGCGCAGGAGATCATGGCCACCGCGAAACTCATCTCCGCGGACCTGACCGCCCGCGGATAACAAAAACCCCAGCCGCGCGTCCACTCCTGGCCTGAGTGCGCCGGGACTGTTCCTGCGCACTCAACCAGGGCCACGCCGCGCCGCCAGGTTAAGCAAGAGGACGACGGCGGGTGCTTCCCGCCGTCGTCCTCTTCTGTTCGTTATGGGGCTGTGAATGCCCCTACCGGACGGGGTTGCCCAGTTCCCGCAGCGGCGTCTTGGCGGTCTCGCGCGCCCACCAGGCGCCGGCCACGGCGAGGATCGACGAGCCTGCCACGATCCAGGCTGCCGGTCCCCAGTTCGCCTTGTCGGCGCCCACCAGGGCGGTGCCGAGCAGCGGGGTGAAACCGGCGCACAGGATGCCGATCTGGAGCCCGATGGCCATGCCGGAGTAGCGGACCTTGACGTTGAAGAGCTCGGAGAACCAGGCCGGGTAGATCGCGTTGGACATGGCATAGGTGCCGGCGGTGATCAGCGTGCTGGTCAGGAAGATCATGGGGATGTTGCCGGTGGCGATCACCGAGAAATACACGAAGATCATGATGCCGGAGCCCAGGACGCCGATGATGAAGATGGGCCGGCGGCCGAACGTGTCCGACAGGCGCGCGGTCAGGGGCTGGGTGAAGACGGCCAGGATGTTGCCCACGATGCTGACCCACAGCATGGTGGAAGCGGGAACGCCGACGGACACGGCGTAGGCCAGGCCGAATGACTGCATGAACGTGTTGGTGACCGTTTCGAAGGACATGAGCGCCACCTGGAAGAACTGCGCCGGGTGGGTCTGGAACATCTTGGCGAACGGAAGCTTCACCAGTTCACCGTGCTCCTGCTTTTCCTCGAAGACCTCAGGTTCGGCCAGTGACCGGCGGACCAGGTAGGCGACGATGAGCACGATCAGGGAGAGCCAGAACGGGATCCGCCAGCCCCAGGCGAGGCGGTCGGCCTCGCTCATGGCAGCCACGGGCAGGAAGGCCAGGGATGCCAGGACGATGCCCGCGGAAATGCCGCTCATGGCAAAGCTGGCGAAGAAGCCGCGCCGGCCCTCGGGAGCCTCTTCCGTGGAGAGGGCGGAGGCGCCGGCCGTCTCGGCGCCGGCGGAGAGGCCCTGCATCAGGCGGAGCAGGACCAGCAGCGCGGGTGCCCAGTAGCCGGCGGTGTTGAAGTCCGGCAGGGCGCCGATGAGGAACGTTGCGCTGCCCATGAGCACCAGGGTGAGCACGAGCGTATTCTTCCGGCCGATCTTGTCACCAAGGTGGCCGAACACCACGGCGCCGAAGGGCCGGGCCACGTATGCCACGCCGAACGTGGCGAAGGAGGCCAGCAAGGCAACCGTGGGGTCGCCCGCCGGGAAGAAGATCTTCGAGAAGACGAGGGAAGCGGCAGTGGCGTAGATGAAGAAGTCGTAGTACTCCAGGGCGCCGCCGAGGAATGCGGCCAGCGCTGCCTTCTTGGCGCGCTTTAGCCGGCGTTGTGCCTCAGGCGTCGGCTTGGCCTGGGCTCCTGCTGCGATGTCGGTCATGTCCGGGTTTTCCTTCCACGCTGAAGGCGGGGGATCTGTTCTATTTGTACGCATTGCGAACATGTGTGCGTAATGCGCCTAGAAAGAGGATACTAGTCGGTGACGCCAATCACAACGCCGACGGAAAGGTGCTTCACGATGGAACCCTCCCGCTTAGTCCTGATCGGATCAGCAGCTTCCAAGGCCATGTCCCCGCGCCTCTGGAATCCTGTTTTCCAGGAACTCGGCCTTGGATGGACCTACGATGCCTGGGATGTGCCGGCCGGCGGCGACCTCGACGAGGTCCGCAGGCGGCTCCTGGCGCCTGGCATCGTGGCGGCCAACGTGACCATGCCGCACAAGCACTGGGCGGCGGAAACAGCGGACGAGGCAACAGACCCGGTCCTGTTGAGCGGTGCCTGCAACCTCCTGGTTCGAAAGGGCACACGGCTGGTGGGGCACAACACCGATATATCCGCCGTGACCGCGCTGCTGGGCGGCCAGTACCAACGGCACGCCCTCCTCCTGGGCGCCGGTGGAGCGGCAAGGGCCGCGATGATCGCCCTGGAGGGGCATCTGGGGACCGTTTCCATCACTGACCGCGACCCGCACGCCGCGGCGGAATTGCTGGATCTTGCCCGGGAACGCGGCATGGACGCCCGGACGGTCTCCTGGCAGCAGGGGCAGGAGCTGTCCGCCGATGCCTCCCTGATCGTGAATGCCACTCCCATCGGCAAAAGCATGTCTGACGGTCCGGCATGGGGCGACGGCCCACTCGCCCCTGACGCCGTCCTCTATGACTTCGTGTATGCCCGCCACACCACTGCAAGCGTGGCCCGGGCGCGTGGCCTGGGAGTCCGGTGCATCGATGGCTGGGAGCACCTGCGGGAACAGGCGGTGGCCATGGTGCCGCTCCTGGGGCTCGACGTGCAGTCCGGGAGGCTGCTCAAGGAAACGCTGGAACGCATCCGGGCCGCCTCCTGACCAGCGGGCCGCCCCCCGCACTCCAGTGCCCACCGGGCCGATATGATCGGACAGGCGCTGAAGCCCGGCGGACCCTATGCCGGGGCGCCGACCGTCGGGAGAGGAACCGCAACGTTCATGGAGGAGCAGCCAGCCTACTTTGTGAAGTCGGTTGAGAAGGCCTTCGACGTGCTGCTCGCCTTTTCCCCCGACCAGCCACGGCTCACTGTTTCCCAGGTTGCTGCCCGGACCGACATGACCCGCGCCTCCGCGCGCCGGTTCCTCCTGACCCTGGCAGATCTTGGCTACCTCCGCGCCGAGGGCCAGGCCTTTGAACTGACCGCCCGTTCCCTGGACATCGGTCGGGCCTACCTGGCCGGCCTTACGCTGCCCGGGGTGGCCCAGCCGCACCTCAAGGAACTGGCGGAGGACCTGAACGAGACCACGGCCTTGTGCATCCTCGACGGCGGCGACGTGGTTTACGTTGCCTGCGTGCCGTCGCCGCGGCTGTTGAGCGTCTCCATTACCGTGGGGACCCGGTTTCCGGCCTGGGCGACGTCAATGGGCCGGGTGCTCCTCGCCGGAATGCCCCCGGCGCAGCTCGAGGAGTATCTCCGCACGGTCCAGCTGCACCGCTACACCGACCGCTCCATCAGCAGCATTGACGACCTGCGTTCCGAAGTGGAGCTGGCGCGTAAAAGGGGCTGGTCCATGGTTTCCCAGGAGCTCGAGGAAGGCCTGCGCGGCGTGGCCGTGCCGGTGCGGCGGGGGAACGAGGTGGTGGCTGCGGCGAATGTTTCACTGCAGACGCATCGGGCGGCCGCCCAGGACATTGAAGCGTCAGTCCTTCCCCCGTTGATGGAGACCGCGCGGCGGATCGCACTCGATTACGGCGGCCCTGGCCCAACCACCCGCGGCTGACCCTCCCTCCCGCGGTGGACCGCGCTCAAGGCCGCTTGCCATGTAACTGTTTCCACACAAGCACAGCGCACCACTCCCGCCGCAGCTGAACGGGCCATAGACTCTAGCCAACTGCGTGCAGCAGAGCCGCTGCATCGCTTGTCAGGAGGAGGGGTCGGCGGGTGAAACTGGGCATACCGCGGGAACGCCGGGAGGGCGAGCGTCGTGTGGCCGCCACGCCGGATACCGTCAGGCAGCTGGCCGGGATGGGGCTGGAGGTCCTGGTGGAGACCGGGGCGGGGGACGGCGCCGGGCACGCTGACCAGGCATACCAAAACGCCGGCGCCGCCGTCGTCCCGGAACTCAACACCACGGCCCTCGACATCCTGGCGCATGTCCGCCCCCTTGACCCGCACACCGCCGCGTCCCTGAAAAGGGGAGCCGTCACCGTGGGGCTCGCGTCGCCGTCGTCCGAGCTGCCGGCAGTGCAGGCGCTCGCGGACAACGGGGTGACCTCCTTCGCCCTTGAACTGGTGCCCCGCATTTCCCGTGCCCAGTCCATGGACGCCCTCAGCTCGCAGGCGCTGGTGGCCGGCTACCGCTGCGTGCTGGAGGCTGCCATCCGGCTGCCCCGCTTCTTCCCGCTCTACATGACGGCCGCGGGAACCATTCCGCCCGCCAGGGTCCTGGTCCTCGGAGCCGGGGTGGCGGGGCTGCAGGCCATCGGCACGGCCAAGCGCCTGGGCGCCCGGGTTTTCGCCAACGACATCCGTCCGGCTTCCGCGGACGAGGTTGCCTCCATGGGCGGCACCTTCATCCGGCTGGACCTGGAGACGGCGGAGGCGGCCGGCGGCTACGCCCGGCAGCTGAGCTCCGATGCCGGCACACGGCAGCGGCAGCTGCTGGCGCCGCACGTGGCTCAGTCGGACGTGCTGATTACGACGGCGGCGGTCCCCGGGCGCCCCGCACCCCTCCTGGTGACGCGCGGGATGGTGCAGGGCATGCGGCCCGGGTCGGTGGTGGTTGATCTCGCCGCGGAGTCCGGCGGCAACGTGGAGGGTTCGGTACCGGGCCAGGACATCCCCATCCCCACCGCCGATGGAATGGGGCACGTCACCCTGGTGGGCCTGAAGGACCCGGCCTCGGCGATGGCGTCGGACGCCTCCCGTCTTTACGCCAAGAACGTGGCCAACCTGCTGGCCCTGCTGGTGCGCCCGGATGACGCCGGTGCCGGCGGGCTCACCCTGGATTTCGACGACGAAGTGGTGGCCGGTGCCTGCCTCACCCACGACGGCGTGGTGCGGCACCAGCCCACGGCGGAGCTGCTGGCCGCCCGCGCACGTGCCGCCGCAGAGCCGGCCACGGCCGCGGCCCGGCAGGAAGGAACGCTCTGATGGACGGAACAGCCCTGCTGACCATTACGGTACTGGCGGTGTTCGTCGGCTTCGAAGTGGTGTCCAAGGTCTCCAGCACCCTGCACACGCCGCTGATGTCCGGTGCCAACGCCATCCACGGCATCATCCTTGTCGGTGCCATCATTGTGGCCGGCCAGGCAGCAGACCCATGGGTCCTGGCGGTGGCGCTGCTCGCCGTTGTCCTTGCCACCGCCAACCTGGTGGGCGGGTTCGTGGTGACGGACCGGATGCTGCACATGTTCCATGCCAGGAAGGACGCAGCCCCAAAAGGTGCCGTGCAGCCTGAAACGGGCAGCAAATGAGCCTCCTCGACCCCATCGGGACCTCCCTGCTCTACCTCGTCGCGGCGGTCTGCTTCATCCTGGCCCTGCGCGGGCTCAGTTCCCCGCGGACCGCGCGCCGCGGAAACCTGGTGGGCGCACTCGGTGCGCTGATCGCCGTCGTCACGGTGTTCCTGTCCGCCCGGCTGGAGAACATCCCCTGGATCCTGGCCGCCATCGCGGTGGGCAGCGTGGTGGCGGCACCCGTGGCCCGGCGCGTGAAGATGACGCAGATGCCCCAGCTGGTGGCGCTGTTCAACGGCGTGGGAGGCGGCGCGGCTGCCTTGGTGGCCCTCCTGGAACTGGGCCATGCCGGCAATCCCTGGGTCCGCGTGGCCATCGTGTTCACGCTCCTGGTGGGTGCCGTTTCCTTCGCCGGTTCCGGCGTCACCTTCGCCAAGCTGCAGGAACTGATGACCACCCGGCCCGTGGTTTTCCCGGGCCTCCCGGTGGTGATGGCCGTGGTCCTGCTCGCCGCAGTGGCCGCCGGCGTGGCCGTGGTGCTCACCGCCTCGCTGCCCCTTGCGGTCCTGCTGTTGCTGCTGGGCCTTGCCGCCGGCGTCCTGCTGGTGCTGCCGGTAGGCGGCGCCGACGTGCCAATCGTCATCTCGCTGCTGAACGCCTTTACCGGCCTGGCCGTCGCGGCGTCCGGCCTGGTGCTGGGCAACGTCCTGCTGGTGGTGGCCGGGACCCTGGTGGGGGCTTCGGGCACCATCCTCACCCGGGCCATGGCCGCCGCCATGGGCCGGAGCGTGGCGGGCATCCTGTTCGGGGCTTTCAGGGGAGGTTCGACGGCGGGGTCCACCGCCGTAAGCGAGCGTCCGGTCCGTTCGTCCTCGGCCGAGGACGTGGCGGTCCTTTTGGGGTACGCCCAGCGGGTGATCATCGTCCCCGGCTACGGCCTGGCCGTGGCGCAGGGCCAACATACGGCCGCCGAGCTGGCCCTGGCCCTGGAGGCCCGAGGCATCGAAGTGGATTTTGCCATCCATCCCGTGGCCGGCCGGATGCCCGGACACATGAACGTGCTCCTGGCCGAGGCCAACGTCCCGTACGAGTCGCTCAAGGAGATGGGCGAGATCAACCCGCAGTTCAAGACGACGGACGTGGCCCTGGTGGTGGGCGCCAACGACGTGGTGAACCCCGCCGCCAAGACTTCGTCCGGCTCGCCGATCTACGGCATGCCCATCCTTGAAGTGGCGGAGGCGCGGCAGGTGGTGTTCCTCAAGCGGTCCATGCGCCCGGGATTCGCCGGCATCGAGAACGACCTGCTGTACGAACCCCAGACATCGCTGCTGTTCGGCGACGCCAAGGACTCCCTGGCCCAGGTGCTGGGCGCGGTCAAGGCCCTGTAGGCGCTGAACGGCGCACCGGGCGGGTTACCCTTCTCTCAGAAGCTTGCTTTCCATCCGCCATCAGAGGACGCCATGACTGACAACAGCTCCACTTCGCCCAAACGTGCCGCCATCATCGTCAATCCTGCCAAGCCGGTGGATATCGACGTGCGCGGCCTGGTGGCCAAGCACTGCGTGGAAAACGGGTGGGGGGAAGCCATTTGGCTGGAAACCACCAAGGAGGATCCGGGCGTCGGCCAGGCCAAGGAAGCGCTGGCCCAGGGTGCGGACATCGTGATCGCGGCCGGCGGCGACGGCACCGTGAGGTGCGTTGCCGAGGTCCTGGCCGGCAGCGACACCCCCATGGGCCTGCTGCCGCTGGGGACGGGCAACCTGCTGGCGCGCAACCTGGGCATGGACGTCACCGACTACGACGGCGCCATGGCCGGGGCCCTCATCGGCACGGAGCGGAAGATCGACGTGGTCCGGGCCCGGCGCAGCGACCCGGACAAGGACCAGCTCTTCCTGGTCATGGCCGGCCTGGGCTATGACGCCACCATCATGGCGGACACCAACGAGGACCTGAAGGACAAGGTGGGCTGGCTGGCCTACGTGGACGCCGGCATCCGGAACCTGCCCGGCAAACCGGTCAAGGCAACCGTGGTGATCGACGGCAAGCCCGTGGTGCACCGGGGCGTCCGCAGCGTGATGGTGGGCAACTGCGGCAAGGTCCAGGGCGGTCTTGAAATCTTCCCTGATGCCAAGGTGGACGACGGCCTGCTGGACATCGCCGTCCTGGCTCCCCACCACGGAAAGCTGGGGTGGCTCTCCGTGGTGGCGGGAATGATCGGCAAGGGCCGCGGCAAGGACACCGCCGTGGAGTACTTCCAGGGCAAGACCGTTGAGATCACGCTGGAACACAAGGACGACTACCAGTTGGACGGGGACCACGAAGGCGAGAGCAAGCACGTGCTCATGACCATGGAGCCCGGCGCCCTGACCTTGCGGATGTAGGGCGGTTTAGCCCAGCAGCCGTCCCCAGCGTGGTTCCAGCAACGGCGCGCCTGCCAGTTTCAGAGCGTGCCAGAGGGTGACGGCAACGGAGTCCAGCACCGGCACTCCGGTGCTGTCCTCGATTTCGGCGGTGATGTTGGCCCCGTAGAGGTTGGTGCACAGGTACACCAGTGCGTCCGGTGCCGCGGCAGCCAGTTCCAGGGAACCCGGGCGCATCTCGTCGTCGGTGACCCGGGCAAAGGACTCGTTGTCGCTCAAACCCAGCGCCCGGTGGTCCACGGTCTTGATGCCTTCGCGCTCGTAGCAGGCGATGACCCGGTGGTTCACGTCCGCGGTGTAGGGGGTGAACAGGCCGATCCGCTCCGTGCCGAAGGTCCGGAAGGCTTCCAGGTAGGCAAGCGTGGAGGTGGTGGCGGGGATGCCCGTGGCGCCGCTGATCCCGGCCGCCAACTCCTGGTCGTGCGCCGGGCCCAGCCACGAGCCTGACGTGCCGTTCCAGGCAATCACGTCCACGTCCGCCGTCGCCAGCAGCGCTGCTGCCTCCTGCATGACTGTGGGATCGAACTGGCGGTCGGAGGAGTCATCGAGCGCGATGCGGGTGACTGGGATCCGGGTGAAGTGCACCGTGACGTCGGTGCGGCCGCCCAGGATGCGGTAGGTCTGCGGTTCCAGGCAGGTGTTGGAGGACGGCACGATCATGCCGATCCGGCGGGGGCGTGTGCTTGCAGGCATGGGGGCTCCTAGAGGGCGGCGGCGAGTCGGGAAGCTTCGGGGGCAGCAGACTGGTGCTGCCGGAAGCCGGTGCGGTTGATGAAGCGGCCCACGGCGCCCGGGTCATGGAAGCCGTCCGCGTCCAGGACCACGCGTCCCTTGGAAACAACGACGGCGGGCCAGCCCGTGAGTGCCCTCCCGTCAAAAGGCGAGAAGTCCGTTCCCATGTGCAGGGCCGCGCCGTTTACGGTGCGTTCCTCTGCGGGGTCGAAAACCACCAGGTCGGCGTCGAACCCCTCGGCGATGCAGCCTTTGCCGGGCACGGCGTTGATCCGTGCCGGCGCGGCAGCGAAAGCCTCCACGAACTGCTCCACGGTTGCCCCGGCGGAGGTCATCGCGGTGAACGTCACCGGCATCCGCGTCTCCACGCCGGGCAGTCCGTGCGGCATGGCGCGCACGTCGTCGGTGCGCTCGCGCTTCTGGGACAGGTCGTAGCAGGAGTGGTCGGAGGACATGGTGTGGATGGCTCCGGACACCAGCCGCTCCTTGAGGGCGGCCACGGTTTCCGGGCTGCGCATGGGCGGGCAGCAGGCGAACCACTCGGGGAAGGTGGATCCGTAGACGGAATCGTCCAGCGTGACGTAATGCGGGCAGGTCTCGGAGTAGGCCTCCAGTCCCCGGGAGCGGGCTTCGCTCACCAGGTCCACTGCCCCGGGCGTGGACTGGTGGACGAAGTACACCGGGGCGCCGGTGTATTCGGCCATGGCCAGGGTTTCCTTGACCGAGATCTCCTCGGCCAGTTCCGGCCGGGTCCGGTGCAGGTGTTCGATGCCGATCCGCCCGTCCTCAGCGTGCTGGGCGGTGCAGTCGGCGATGATGGGATCGTGTTCGGCGTGGATGTACGTCAACCCGTCCAGCCGGACCATTTCCCGCATGACCTTCAGGATGGTGTCGCCGTCGGCCATGGTGGTGCCCCGGTTGGTGGTGTACATCTTCACCGACCGGACGCCTTCCGCTGCGAGCTGCTCAAGCTGCCACGGGACGGTTTCGTCCCAGGTGACCACGGCGCCGTGAAGGGCAACGTCGCAGCGGGACTCCGTGGCGAGTTCCTTCTTGTGCAGGGCGGCGGCGAGCGGGGTTTCCTGGGCGTCGCGGGGAATTCCGAAATCGATGATGGTGGTGGTTCCGCCCCACAGCGCTGCCGTGGAGGTGGTCCGGTAGTCGTCCAGGGTGCGGAATCGCCCCGTGACCTGGGCCACGTGGCAGTGTCCGTCCACGCCGCCGGGGATCACGAGTTTGCCCGCCGCATCGATGGTGCGGTCCGCCGCGGGGACGGGCCCGGCGGCGTCGACGAGCCGGGCAATGCGGCCGTCGTGGACCACGACGTGCGCCTCCCGGCGGCCGTGGCTGTTCACCACGGTGGCGTTGGCAATGACGAGTTGTGGCTGGTGGGACATCGGTGTCCTCCTAAAGTTGTTGGGCTCTGGCTAGGCGGCGGGCTGGGGGGTGCCGGCGTGCTCCTGGCGGGCGGCAAGGGCCGCGTCCAGATTTGGCGACAGGCCCTTGCGGTCCTTGGCCGGCGGCGGGGCGAAGGCGCCGGCGCGGTGCGGCCCGGATTGCAGCGCGGCAACGGCCTCGGCCATGCGGATGCCTGCGGAGATGCCATCCACCACAGGGACGGGAATCTGCCCCGTGAGGTCGCGGGCCAGGCCGGCCAGCGGGGCGCCGGCAAGGATCACGACGTCGGCGCCGTCCTCCGCCACGGCCTGCCGGCTGAGTGCCAGCAGGGTTTCCCTGAAGTCCTGCTGGACGGAGGCGATGCTGGTCAGGGAGTCATTGATGGAACGGATGGAGGCCAGCCGTCCGGCAAGTCCGAACTGCTCCACGCACTCGCGGTACCAGGGCTTGATCCGGTCCGAGATGGCGATGATGGAGAACCGGTGGCCCTGCAGTGCTGCTGCGCACAGGGCGGCCTCGGTGATCCCGATGACGGGCACCTCGGCCAGTTCCTTGAGGGCCGGCATTCCCGGGTCCCCGAAGGCAGCCACCACCACGGCGTCCACCGGGTCTGCGCCGGGACGGGTGTGTTCGGCAATGATCTCTGCCACGGCACCCGCGGCGATGAGGGCTTCGAAGCGGGTCTCGATGTACTCCACGCCGTGCCCGGCAGTCCTGACCAGCAGTTCGGTGCCGGCGGAGGCGGAACGGAGCGCCTCTGATTCAATCAGCGCGGTGACATCGGCGCTGATGTTGGGGTTGATGACCAGGAGTTTCATTTTCTCTTCCGGTGGAATTCTGGTTCGGTCTTCTGGAAGTCCTCGGGAAACTGGTCCCGGTACTTTCCAATGTGTGATGCGGACTGGGCGGCTGCCTTGTCCGGATCGCCGCTGGCAATGGCGGTGTACAGGTCGCGGTGTTCGCGGATGAGTTCGGGCAGGTCGCTGACATGCCGGAACAGCCAGTGCATGCGGCCCTGGAGGGGTTCCAGGGCGGACTTGAGGAAGTTGTTGTCCGCGATGCGGGTGATGGCGTCGTGGAATTCGCTGTTGGAGCGGTGCGCCTCCATCACTGATCCCTTGGCCAGGAAGGTTTCCGCATCGTCCAGCAGCCCCTTCAAATGGGCGAGGTCCTCCTTGGTAGCCCGTTTGGCGGCGAGCCGGCACGCCAGGACTTCCAGGGACTGGCGGACATCGAAGAGGTCCTCCACGTCCTTGGGGCTGAGGCTGCTCACCTCAGCCCCGCGGGCGCCCCGGTCGCTGATCAGGCCTTCCTGGCGAAGCATGCGCAGGGCCTCGCGGACCGGCAGCCGGGAGACGGAGAATTCGGCTGCCAGGTCGCGTTCCACCAGCCGCGTGCCGGGAGCGTAGTGTCCTTCGAAAATCCTGGTGCGGAGGGTATCCCGGACAGTCTCGCGGAGGGGGCGGTCCTTGTCCTGGGTCTCTTCTGCGGTCAGCATGATGCTCCATTCGGATTTTGTACGGCACTGCTCCCGGCTGCGGGGGCGTTGGTTGCAAGTTTCCCTGCGAGGGTCAGCTTAGACAGGAAGCCGCTTGTTGTAGTTCAGCGTCAGGACTGAGGCGCCCATGATCACCGCGGAACCCACGAAGTACAGCAGCGCCCAGGTGTAGGAACCTGTGGCTCCGACGATCAGGCCGACGGCGATCGGCGTGACGAAGCCGGAGATGTTGCCGCTGAAGTTCATGGCACCGCCCAGGACGCCTGCGTTGGTGCGGCCGCCCAGGATGGAGGGGATGCTCCAGAACAGGCCCACCCAGCGCAGGAAGAACATGACGAGGGAGAGCAGGACCACAGCGGTGGTGGGGTCCGGGACCACGGTGACGCCCACCAGGCCGCCGATCACCACGACACTCGAGATGCCCAGGAGGGTGCGCATCACCCGGTTGGCTGACGCGCCGGATGCACGCCACTTGTCCGCAATGGTGCCGCCCAGGATTTCACCGACGAAGCCGGCACCGAAGATGACGAAGGTGGACCAGCCGATGGTCTTCAAGTCGAAGCCCTTGGCCTGGGCGAGATAGAGCGGGCCCCAGGTCAGCAGGCCATAGAACACTCCATTGAAGCCGAGCCAGCCGAAGCACATCGCCCAGAAGGAGCGGAACTTGAGGTAGGGGAGCAGTGCGCGTTTGCCCTGGCTGCCGTCGAGCTCAGCTTCGGCATCCTCGGCAGCGTGCGACGCTTCGATGTACTCGGCTTCGGCGGCATTGACACCGCGGTGCTGCCGCGGGTTGTCGCGGACGTACCACCAGACGGCCAGGCCCATCAGGACTGTTGCGGCGCCGGCGATGACGAACGAACTGCGCCAACTGCCCGTCGCTGCGATGAGGCCGGCGATGAGGATGCCGCCAAGGCCTGCACCCAGCGGGGCGCCGGCGTCCAGGATGGTGGCACCGCGGCCGCGCTCCGACTTGTGCATCCAGATGGCGTTGAGCTTGCCGCCCGCGGGCATGACACCTGCTTCGGTCACGCCGATGCCGAGGCGGGCGATAAACATGCTCAGGAAGCCGCCGGCCATGCCGGATGCGGCCGTTGCCGCGCCCCAGCCCACGCAGGAGGCGGTCATCACCTTGCGGGGACCGAACTTGTCGATGAGCAGGCCCACAGGGATCTGCATCAGGGCGTAGGTCCAGAAGAAGGCGGAGAGCAGCAGGCCCACCAGTTCCGGGGCGAGGTCGAACTCCTTTTGGATGATGGGCAGGGCCACCGAGATGGAGCCGCGGTCGATGTAGTTGACGGACACCAGGACCAGGAGCAGCAGGAACAGCCGCCAGCGGACGGAGGTGCGCCGTTGCGTTCCGTCCTTTCCGCGCGTTTCGGTAGTGCCGGGGGTGGCCTCGTCGGACGTGGCCGTTGTTTCAGTGTTTGGGATGGACACAGCTTCTCCTTCACGGGGAAGTTTACGGATGGGGAGGATGCGAATGGTGCGTTGTACGTACGTGCCGGGCAGGGTTGTTGCGCCTGCCGGCAGGGGGCCGCTGGACGATCCGGAGCGTTGAGCGGGAAATGCACTTTTGGGATCCCAATTTGGGATCCCAAAATCAAAGGTAGAAGTGACTCCGGCCACTGTCAAGGGTTTTTGCCGGCCGGGCGCTGCAGGGGCCCTGCTGACGGATTGTGACTGCCGCGCACGGGTAAGGCCGGGCGGCAGCAGCGCGGAAAGCTCAACGCGCCGTGGGGGATCCGTCCGGCCGGTGGGACAGGATCTCGGCCAGTTCCGCCAGCCGGTGGGCCCGCGCGGACTCAGCCGGCGTAAACGGCTCATCCGGCCGGGAGAAGGTGATGGGGCCATGCCAGGCCGTGGGGATCTTAAGGTGCGTCCCGTCGTCGGACGCTTTGAAGCCGGCGTCCGACGGCGGCACAATCCGTGCGTGCAGCAGCTCGGCCACCGCCAGGGGGAGTTCGTCCGGGGCGGCAGCGATCCTCGCTGCCAGGCTGAGCGCCCGGGTTTGCCCGTCAGCCATGGCCAGGGCGGTGGTGGGCCAGGCGTGCGGACTGCTGCCGCCGCCGTCGTGAAGTGCCGCCAGCAGTTCCCGTTCGCCCACGTCCCCGGGCACCGAGAGGACAAACTCATCCAGGACCCCAGCCGGTACCGGGTGGACGTGGATGCTCAGGATGTTGGTGTCCAGCCGGGCCAGCGCCGCCGTGATCCGCTGCAGCGAACCGGGCCGGTCCTGGAGAAGCGTCCGCGCCCGCCACAGGGACGGCGCCGACGCCAGTTGCCGCCGGTGCCGGAGGGCCGGGGCGTGCAGCCAGCGCAGCAGGATCCGGGCAGCCGAGGGCTCGGCCACCCAGATCACCAGGACTGTGGCCGTCAGGGTCAGCACCAGGACCTTGGCCACATAGGGAAGGTGGGTCTCCACCACCAGGGCGTGGACCAGCAGCTCGATGGGCAGCATCACGGCGACGTTCGCCAAGGTCAGCCGCGCCTTGGGCGGCTCAGGCATCAGGCCGCAGACCTCGCAGCGCAGTTCGGCAGCGGGTGTGTTGTGGGCAGGGCGCTTCATGACACAAGCATGGTGCGGTGCTGTTTCCACCGCATTGCCTCCCGATTCCATTCATGGGAACGCGCCGGGGGCCTTCCGGGTCCCGCACCGTAGGATTTATCAGGAACGTCAGCGCGGCCGCCCGTCAGAATCCACCCCAGGAAGGCGCTGCCCGTGAAGTTGTTTGCTGAAATGTTCAGCATTGCCCCCGGCAACAAGGACCACCACCCCGCGTTCAGGTGCGCCGTGGGCGTCTTCGTTCCGCTGATCACGCTGGTGCTGCTCGGCAGGCTGGACCTGGCAATTTTCGCGTCCTTCGGCGCCTTCACCGGAATCTACGGCCGCGGCGAACCCCACGCCGTCCGGTTTATCCTGCAGCTGCGCGCCGGTCTGCTGATGCTGCTCGTCATGCTCCTGGCGGCGCTGGCGGCGCGCATGGGTCCCGCCTGGGGCCTGGACGCCCCCACCCACACGTGGCTGCTGGTCCTGGCCACCACGCTGGTGGCCGGCGCCTGTTCGGTTGCCATTTCCTGGCTCAGGCTGCGCCCCGGCGGCTCGCTCTTCCATATCTTCGCCTTCGCCGCCATCGCATCCATTCCCAACCAGCCGCCGCTCTGGCAAGGCATGCTGGTGGCCGTCCTGACCACGGTGTTCGCCCTGCTGGTCGGCTTCTCGTCCCGCATCCTTCCCAGCCACAGGACTCCCTGGGCCAGGCCGCCCCGAATCCGCCGCACTCCCGCGGAGAAGCGCGCGGCCTGGGTTGAAGGACTCGGCTACCTGGTGGCCGCAGGCCTTGCCGGCACGCTGGCAACGTGGGCGGGGGAGCGCCTGGGGTTCGGGCACAACTACTGGGCCATGGTTGCTGCCGTGGTGCCGCTGGTGGGCCACACCACCAGGCACCGGGTGCGCCGCGGCATACAAAGGATCATCGGCACGGTCCTGGGCCTGCTGGTCCTCGCGGCCGTGCTGCTGGTGGGCCTGCAGCCGTGGCAAACCGTGCTGGTGATGGCGCTGTGCCAGTTCGGGGCCGAGATGTTCATCATCCGCCAGTACCTTCTGGCCCAGGTTTTCGTGACACCCCTCGCGCTGGTCTCAACACTGCTGGTGGTCCCGGCGTCACCCTCCATCCTGCTGCGCGACCGCATCATCGAGACCGTGATCGGCGCCGCTGTCGGCATTGCCGTGGTGCTGGCGCCCGGCGCATGGCGCCGGATCAGGCAAAGGACGACGGCGGCCTGACCGCCTTGTGCCCGTCCCTGCAACACCAGGGGCAGGGACGGACAGTGACGCGTTACGGACGTTCCGCGGCTGATGCTTCCCGGACCGCAGCGATGGTGTGCGGCACCGTCACCAGCGCCACCACGGCAATCGCGGCAGCGGCCGCAAAGACGTAGAAGCCCCAGGGGTAGGCGATGTTGGCAGCGACCAGCGTGCCGGTGACGGCGGGGCCCATGATCGCGCCGAGCCGGCCCACCCCGGCGGCGAAGCCGAGGGCTGTAGCACGGAGGGTTGCCGGGAACAGCTGGCTGACCCATGCGTAAACCAGGACCTGTGCGCTGAAGACGAACACGCCGGTGACAAAGACTGCCGCGTTGAGCAGCAGTTCATTCTGGATCTTGACGCTCAGGACAGCCAGGAAAACCGCGGAGAGTCCGAACCACAGCAGCACCACACGCTTGGTGCCGTGTTTGTCGGCCAGGATCCCTGCGATCACCAGGCCCACCACGGCCCCTACGTTGAGGACCAGCAGGAGAACCAGGCCGGTGCTGACGGTGTACCCGGCGCCGGCCATCAGCTGCGGAAGCCAGGTGTTCAGGCCGTAGACCAGGAGCAACCCCATGAAGGACGCGGCCGCGATGGCCAGCGCCACCAAGGGGTAAGGCTTCCGTGCCAGGTCCCGGAAGCCCGTGCGGGCTGCGGCAGGTTCTGTTCCTGCCGCCGCCGGGGGAAGGGTTTCGGGGAGCTTGAACCACAGGAAGGGTGCCAGGGCGAAGCCTGCCAGCCCGCCCACGATGAACATCATCCGCCAGTCCGGGATCAGCAGCAGGGCAAGGAAGGCCGTGGCCACAGCGCCGGCGTGGTAGCCGGTCATGGTCCGGGTGGTCGACTTTCCGGCGGTACCTGCCGGAGCGTAGTCGTTCATGTAGGCCAGGGCGGCCGGGAGGCAGGCGCCCAAACCCAGCCCGGCAAGAAGCCGGAAGGCGCAGAACACCGCCACGTTGGGTGCGAACACCACGGCGATGGTGAAGATCGAAAACCACAGGACGCAGGCCACCAGGAGGCGGCGCCGGCCAAAGCGGTCGGACAGCGGGGCGATGAACAGGGCACCGGCGCCAACGCCCACCAGTGAGATTGTGGCGGCCAAGGTGGCACCCACCGCGTCGAAGCCAAGCTCATGGGTCTTGATCAGTGTGGGAATGACGGTGCCCAAAACCACCAGGTCAAAACCGTCAAGAACCATAGCCAGCCAGCAAAGCCAGACTGGCCACTTGGAACGGTGCTGGGATGGCGCAAATGACATAGAAATACCTCGGTGTATCTTCCAGGAGTTTTGAGCGGCAGGCTGCTTTGCCGGTAGTGGGTGGGCAGCATTGCCCACATCCCCAGTGAGGTTTGTATCACTATCGGGTGTAATCTGGGACAACTTTTCCCATTCAATGGAAGCAGGTGTTCACGCTGGCCAACTCCCCGTCCGGCGATTCCGTGGTGGACCGGATCGTGCGGCTGATCTCCGCGTTTCCCCAGGATGTCAATGCCCTCCAGTTGTCTGACCTTGCCGGGCGGGCAGGCCTTCCGCTGACCACCACCCACCGGCTGGTGGGCCAGCTGGCAGGTTACGGACTGCTGGAGACTGCTCCCGGCGGGATGGTGCGGCCTGGACTCAGGCTGTGGGAACTGGTGAACCGTGCCTCGCCGGCGCTGGCGCTCCGGCAGGCAGCCATGCCCTTTATGGAGGACATCCAGCAGGTCCTGAACCAAAACGTGAACCTCGCGGTGCTGGATGGCTGGGAGGCGCTCTTTGTGGAACGGCTGTCCCGCCGGGGCTCGGTGGCCAACCGGGCGCAGGTAGCGGGCAGGATGCCCATCCATATCTCGTCCGCCGGACTGGCGCTGATGGCCCACCAGGACAAGGCCATGCAGCAGGAGTACCTGGGCCAGTTCACCGATCCCGAAGGAAGGCTGGCTGCGGCCGACGTCCGGGCGCTGCTGGCAGAGACCGCCCATCAGGGCTTTGCGCAACTGAAAGGCGTGGTGGATGCGGGCACCTGGGGGATCGCGGTGCCCGTGCTGGACCGCCGGCAGCGGGCCGTAGCCTCACTGGGCGTCGTGGTGCCCCTGCAGGAGATGCGCCTGCAGGCACTGGTTCCGGCACTGCAAACGGCCGCCCGGGGCATTGCCCGGCAACTTGCGGACGCCTGAACCATTCAACGGAATTTCTGTAACGCCGGTCACCCGGCTTCCCCCACACTGATGGCAGACAAACCGGTCCGGTGCCGCCCGTGGCGGGACCCGCAACGAAGCGAGACGCAGTCATGGCACGAAAAACCATCACCACCCAGGTGGCCATCATGGGAGGCGGCCCGGCAGGGCTGATGCTGTCCCATCTCCTGGCGAAGGCAGGCATCGAGTCAACGGTCATCGAGGTCCGCAGCCACGAGGAGATTGCCCACACCGTCCGCGCCGGCATCCTGGAGCACGGGACGGTCAACCTGCTGGTGGACAGCGGGGTCTCGGACCGTGTGCTGCGCGAGGGCGACCGGCACGATGGCATCGAACTGCGGTTCAACGGCGAGAGCCACCGCATCGACTTCAAGGACCTCGTGGGCGAGTCCGTCTGGCTGTACCCGCAGACGGACGTCTTCCTGGACCTCGCCGCGCGGAGGAAGGACGACGGCGGCGACGTCCGCTACAGCGTCACCGACACCACTGTCCATGACCTGGAAGGCAGCCCGAAAGTCCGGTTTACCGACTCCGAAGGCGTTGAGTTCGAGATCCAGGCGGATTTCCTGGTGGGTGCCGACGGCTCCCGCAGCCACTGCCGGTTCCAGATCCCGGAAGCCCACCGCAAGTGGTACTTCCACGAGTACCCCTTCGCCTGGTTCGGCATCCTGGCCGAGGCCCCGCGCAGCTCCGATGAACTGATCTACGCCAACTCGGCCAACGGATTCGCCCTGATCAGCCAGCGTACGGAGACAGTCCAGCGGATGTATTTCCAGTGCGACCCCAAGGAGAACGTGGCCGACTGGGACGACGAGAGGATCTGGGCCGAATTCCGGAGCCGTGTCAACGGCAACGGCTTCGAGCTCAAGGAAGGGCCCGTCCTGGAAAAGATGGTGCTGCCGTTCCGCAGCTTCGTCCACACCCCCATGCGCCACGGCAACCTCTTCCTCGCCGGCGACGCCGCGCACACCGTGCCGCCCACCGGTGCCAAGGGCCTGAACCTTGCCATCAACGACGTCAAGGTCCTCTTCGAGGGGCTGGACAGCCACTACAACTCCGGTTCCGGCCGCCTGCTGGAAACCTACAGCGACCGGGCCCTGGAGCGTGTCTGGAAGGCGCAGCAGTTCTCGTACTGGATGACCACCATGCTGCACACCCCCGCCGACGCGGACGATTTCTCCCGCGCGCGCCAGCTCGGCGAGCTGAACTCGGTGGTCTCCTCCCGCCACGGCATGGCTTACCTGGCCGAGGCCTACACGGGCTGGCCCGGCGGCGCCTAAAGCCGCGGGAGAAGGACGACGGCGGTCGGCCGGGGTGGGTTCAGGGGCCTGCCAGTCGCCGGACGGCCGCCGCGATGGCGGCAGCGTCAGGCTGCTCGTCGCGCCTGACGGTAAGCAGGTGCAACAGCACCCCGTCGCCGTAGTCCGCGATATCCCGGGCGCGTGCTGCTGCGTCAGCCACCCCCAGGGCTGCAAGAGCCTGTTCCAGCCCGCCCACCAGCAGGTGGTGCCCGCCGGTCACCGCCTCCGGATGGTCCAGGGACAGGGCCAGCCGGGCCCTGGTGAGGCCGGCATGCTGCCGGGCCAGCGCGAGAACCATCGCGGCCAGTTGCCCGGCCAGCTGGTCGACGTCCCGTGGGGGACCGGCCGGGCCAACGCGCTGCAGGAGCTCTGCGTCCAGCTGCAGCAAACGGTCCAGGACGCCTTCCACCAGTGCTGACCGGTTGCGGTAATAGTTTGACGTCGTGCCTTCGGACACGTCGGCGGCGGCATCCACGGCCCGGTGCGTGAGGCCTTTCAGCCCCTTGTTTGCCACCACGGACAGCGCGGCATCAAGGAGCTGGGTACGTCTGTCGCGCATGGCCACAGTCTAGTGGGACTCCTTTCAATTCACTACAAAAGTAGTAGAATCCTGCGTATGGAGACGATCACCATCGTGGGCGGGGGCATCTCCGGGCTTGCCCTCGCGGCGGCGTTGGACCCCAACCGCTTCCACGTGACGGTGTACGAGAAGCGTCCGGAACTGCCCGCCGTCGGCAACGCTCTCGGGATGTGGCCCAACGCCCAACGCGCCCTGGCCCGGCTGGGGATACTGGACCAGGCGCGGGCGGTGAGCCCGGTGCTCGGGAGCGGGTCGGTACGTAACGCCCAGGGGGAGCCCTGGGTTACGGTCGATGCCGGGGAAATGTTCGGCATTTCCCGGACCGACCTGCTGCGGCTCCTGGACACGGCCGTCCCGGGGAGCGTCCGCCGGGCCACCAGCCAGATACGGGGGCTGCCCGCGGACGGGGGACTGGTGGTTGGCGCCGATGGCGTCCACAGCGTTGTCCGCAGCACGGCCTGGGGTCCCGGCGCGGACGCACGTCTGACGCCCTACCTCGCCCTCCGCGGGACCCTGCCTACTCCAGTTGCCCCGGACGAGGTGGGCGAGTACTGGGGCCGCGGGGACCTGTTCGGCATGGCCGCCGCCCGGGGCGGGTCCTTCTGGTACGCCAGTTACCGGTCCGGACTTGGCCCCTACGGGATCGACGTTCCGTCAGCGCTGGAACAGGCCAGGGAGCGCTATGCGGGCCACGCACCTGCCATCCGGCGCGCCCTTGCTGCAGCCACGCCGGAGGAATGCCTGGTCCAGCGCCTGTGGACGGTTCCGCGCCTGGGCTCCTACGTCAGTGGCAGGATTGCGCTCATCGGTGATGCGGCCCATGCCATGATGCCCACACTTGGCCGCGGCGCCTGCGAGTCGCTGGTTGACGCGGTGACACTTGCAGACCTGCTTAACACGCTGCCCGAAGACCAGGCACTGCGCGCCTACGACCGGCAGCGGAGGTTCCGGACCCGCGCGGTGAGCCTGGCGTCCTCGGCGCTGGGCCGCGTCGCGCTCACCGAACGCGGCCAGCCGCTGCGTGATGGCCTGCTCAACCTGGCCCGGCGGCGCAACAAACGCGCCGCCGTCGGCAGCAGTGCCGGCAGGTGATTCAGCGCACGGCCGCGGCAGGCCGTGTTGCGTCGTCCCCGCCCGGGGCCTGGGCGCCGGGGAGTCCTCCAGGAGCCTGCTGGACGGGCGGTACCGCGGGCAGTCGTTTCCTGGTCCGCCTCCGCCCCGACCTGCCGTAGACCAGGTACATCGTCACGCCGGTGATGATCATGAGGAGCACCGTGTAGACGAACGTGTTGGCAATACCCTCGGTGCCTTCTGCGCCATCGGTGTTGGCCTTGATCACCAGGCCCAGCGGCTGTACCAGCGGGTGGGCCAGGAAGATGGCTGTGTCATAGTCGTCCAACAGGCTGTTGAAGTTCAGGGCGGTTATGGCTGCTGCCGCCGGGAGTACCAACGGCAGGAGGATGCGCCGAAAGACGTACAGCGTCTTGGCGCCCATGATGGATGCAGCCTCCTCCAGCGATGAATTCACGGAGGCAAAGGACGCTTTGAGCATCCGGAGGGTGAACGGAATCTTCACCGTGACGAATGCGATGAGCAGGATCACCGTTGTTCCGGTGAGCACGGCACCGCCCACCAGCGGGCTGGGGTGGTCGTAGCTGACGATCAGGCCCAAAGCCAGCAGCGCAGACGGCAGGATCCAGGGAATGTGCAGCAGGTACTCGAAGGCCGAGGCCACCCAGTTTTTGTATTTCTGCAGCAGCCGGGCCACGAAGAGCAGTCCGCCGACGGCAATAACGGCCGCCAAGGCGCTGTACACAACACTGACGACAAATGGACGGAGCCCGGACTGCTGGGTGAGGACGCGCACGTAGTTGTCCAGCGTGAGGTTGGCCGGCGACAGCTGCCCCGTCTGGATGGCCGCGCCGTCGGCAAACGAGTAGAGCACGATCAGGGCCACCGGGAGCGTGTAGATGGCAAAGAGGAGATATGCCACGGCGTGGACGGCCATGTTGGCTGTGGGGTTGGTGATGTCCTGCTTCTGCAGCTCGGAGGACACCTTGGACACCGAGAAGTAGGTGCCGCCCTTCTCAAGCCGGGACATGACGGCGAGCATCAGCATGGTGGCCAGGCCCAGGATCACTGCCAGCAGCGCTGCCAGGTCCCTGGACGTGGGGCTGTTGGTGAAGGTCAGGATCATCGGGGTAATGGTCTGGAATTCGCGGCCGCCCAGCACCTGCGGTGCGCTCAAAGCCCCCAGCCCGGTCAGGAACGACAGGATGGTGACGGCGAACAGCGTGGGCTTGAGCATTGGCAGGACGATGCGCCGAAGAATCGTCCAGGGGGATGCGCCAAGGTTCCGGGCGGCCTCGATGGTTTGGTAGTCGATCCCCTTGAGTGCGTTGGCCACGAAGAGCATGTGGTTGGTGGTGGTGGCAAAGGTCATGACCACCAGGACGGCGAAAGACCCGGAGAACCATCCCGGGTCCATTCCGGGGATCAGCTTGACCAGCAGCGAGGTGACGATGCCCTTGTCCCCATAAATGAATTTGTATCCCGCAGCCAGCACGATGCCGCCATAGATGAAGGTGGAGGCGTAGCCAAGGAAGAGGATGCGCGAGCCGCGGATCCGGAAATAGTGCGTCACCAGCACGATGAAGACCCCCACCAGGTTGACGGTGACGGAAAGGGCCACGGCCAGGAGGAAGCTGTTGCCGAGTGCCTTCATGGCCCGCTGCGACGAGAACAGCTTCTCCGCGGCGCGCCCCGAGAAGCTGCCGTCAGGAAAGAAGGTGGCAATCAGGATATTGACGTTGGGCCAGACCAAAAACGCGGTGATGAACCAGGTGAGGACGACGCCCACCACCAGGACGAAGGGTGAACGGCCCATGCTGCGCACAGTGGCGTTGGCGCTCATGGCAGGGCAACTGCCCGGTCCCGGCGCAGCGACGCACCGGTTTCCGGATGGTACTGGAGGATGTGTTCAGGCTGGACATAGACGGTGGTGTTCGTGCCGGCCTCCGGGTGCGTGCCTCCGTTCTCCCTGACAAGGAGGCGGATGTCCGCGCCG
This sequence comes from Pseudarthrobacter sp. Pseusp20, assembly GCF_059492155.1. Taxonomy (NCBI): domain Bacteria; kingdom Bacillati; phylum Actinomycetota; class Actinomycetes; order Micrococcales; family Micrococcaceae; genus Pseudarthrobacter; species Pseudarthrobacter sp. Pseusp20. Next base: position 106,867 of record NZ_CP168521.1, on the reverse strand, counting down.
TGGCTGCGCACAACGTAGCGGCTGTGGAGGCCATGATAGGTGCGGGAGACCACAGTGGCCGGAAGCCCGACGGCGGTGCCTCCGCCGGAGGGCCGGTCCAGTGAAGCCTTTTCCACGCGGAGGTAGGATCTGGCGTCGGTGCTGAGGCCGGCCCCCGAAAGTTGGTTCACCTCGGAGACAAAGTCCGGAGTCAGGGTTGAGCTGTCGCCGATGAAGTTACAGACGAACTCCGTGGCGGCATGGTCATAGATGTCCTGGGGTGTCCCCACTTGCTCGATGACGCCCTTGTTGAACACCGCGACGCGGTCACTCATGGCGAGTGCCTCATCCTGGTCGTGAGTGACATAGACGGTGGTGATGCCAAATTCACTCTGCAGGTCCTTGAGCTGCTGGCGCAGCTGGTGGCGGAGCTTGGCATCGAGATTCGACAGCGGCTCATCCAGCAGCAGGATCTTGGGCCGCAGCACCAGGGCGCGGGCCACGGCAACGCGCTGCTGCTGGCCACCGGACAGCTCCGCCACGTTCTTCGCCAGCTGCTCATCACTGAGCTCAACGCGCCGCGCGATATCCCGCACAAGTCGGTCGCTCTCGGCAGGTTTTTCTTTCCGGACACGGAGCCCGAAGGCGATGTTTTCCCACACGCTCATGCTGGGGAACAGGGCGTAATTCTGGAACACCATCCCCACCTGCCGCTTGTCGCTGGGAAGCCGGGTCACGTCCTTCCCATCCACCCGGACCGTACCCTTGGCCGGCTGGATGAAGCCGGCCAAGGTGCGCAGCGCCGTCGTCTTTCCACAGCCCGAGGGCCCCAGGAGGGTGAAGAACTCGCCGGGGCGCACATGCAGGTCCAGCTGCGGAATGGCGGTGAAATCGCCAAAGGTAACTTCGATGTTTTCCAAGCGGATCATGGCATACCTGTCTGATGGAAAGCGGAACGGTGACTGGCAGGACGGTTACGTCATGTACTCGAGCTCGATCTTCTCCACCCAGGCACCCATGTTCTTCTGGACGAAGTCCCAGTCGATGTCCTGCTGCTTAAGATCCGCGAAGAAGCCCACCACCTCGGGATTGGCCTTTGCCTGGGCGCCCTTGTTGACCGGCATGGAGTTGAACTTCTGGGCGAACTCGCCTTGGACCTCGGCGCTGCCAAACCAGTCGATGAACTTCTGCGCCTGGTCCTTTTTCTTGGTCCCCTTCACCAGCGCGATCTGCTCTACCGCCAGCGGGACGCCAACCGCAGGGATCACCGTGTCGACGTTCACCTTGAAGGACTTTTCGCGGTCGGCAATGATCGAGGACGGCATCTGCCCCATGTCCACTTCACCGGATGCGATGCGGGCGAACAGGTCGGTTTTCGCCACGGCGGGACTTCCGTTCTTGAAGTACTGCTCAACCTGCTTCCAACCGTCATCGGAGATTCCCAAATCCCCTGAGTCATCCCGGTAGCGCGAGAGGATGCCGGCAAAGACCAGCTGGGCTGTGGCGGTGCCCAGGCCGGTGACCCTTTCATAGCGGCTCTTGAACTCATCCTTGGCCCACAGGTCAGTCCAGTCCTTCGGTGCTGCATCCTTGGCGAACTTGTCAGAGTTGTAGCCAAGGAGGATCGCCTGCTTCACGAGGGGCCAGTACGTCTCGCCGTCACCGAGTCCCTTGTCTACGTCACCTGCCCACGCCGGCTGATAGGCCTCCAATGCGCCCTCGTTCTTGATCTGCGAGAAGTACATGTTGTTCAAGCCGAATGCGACGTCCGCGATCGGGTTGTTCTTCTCGGCAATGAGTTTATTGGTGGCATCAGCGCCGCCGGCCCCCACGATCTCAATCTTGAATCCGGCCTCGGCCGCCTTGGCGGCCAGCCAGTCACCCCGGCCTTCACCGTTGGAGTTGGTGTAGACAACCAGGGTGTCCCCGGAAGCACCTTGCGGAGCTTTGGAAGCTTCCCCCGTTGAAGTTGGTGGGTTCGATCCACCACCGCATCCGGCGAGGAGGGTGACGGCGACGGCGGCGGCAACCAAAGTCTGCAATTTACGCACGATCAGGACTCATTTCTGGACTGGAATCGGAGCATGTCCGCACAGCCTATAGCCGCGCATGACAAAAACCGGGCTGTTATACCTATCGATTCGATAAACAGCCCGGCTGTCCACTTTGGACCAGATGGGGAAACTCTGGGGGCCCGCGGCGTGAACCGGGGGCGAACGTTAGTCCTTGACCGTGGTACCGCTGAGGTGGTGCGTGGGAATCCGGTCCCGGTCGTAGGTGATCTCCGTGTAGCCGTGCGGCTCGGGCTTGCCGTCCTGGTTCAGGTTCACGAACACGATCTCCTCGATGGTGAGGATGCTTTGCCGCGTGATCATGTTGCGGACCTCGGCGCGCATGGTGAGGGAGGTCCGGCCAAACCGGGTGGCCGTGAGGCCCATCTCGATGAGGTCGCCCTGGACGGCCGAGCTGACGAAGTTGATCTCCGAAATGTACTTGGTGACGGCGCGGCCGTTTCCCAGCTGGAGGATGGCATAGATGGCGGCCTCTTCGTCAATCCATTTCAGCAGGCTGCCGCCGAAGAGCGTCCCGTTGGCGTTGAGGTCCTCGGGCCGCACCCACTTGCGGGTCCGGAAGGTGATGTCCGCTGTTTCCATAGGCTGAGATTAGCCGAAGGGGCGGTGCGCCCTTCCAGTGTGACGGCGCGCCGGCACCGGTGCCACGGGCTCCACTGCTAGGCCATGGCGGTTTGCGCCGCGCTGCGGGCATTGATGCTCTTGGCGTAGCAGTACGAGTGTTCCACCCCGACGTAGGGACCGAAGTTCGGGATGGCCTCGAATCCTGAATTCTCGTAGAAGTTCCGGCCGTCCGGCTGCGCGGACCCCGCCTCTGCCTTGATGCGGGTAATGCCCTGCCTGAAGGCCTCCGCTTCCAGGGCCGCCAGGATGGAGCTGGCCACCCCGGATCCCCGCGTGTACGGCAGTACGTAGAGGCGCTTGATTTCCGCCGTCGATCCGTCCAGGAGCCGCAGCCCCCCGCAGCCCACAGGCTGCCCCGAACCCTTGTCGTACGCCACCAGGAACACCGCACAGTCGGCGCCCGACGGCGGCGGGCCGGGTTCGTGGTCAGGCCGGCCAAAGCGGGCGTCAAGTTCGGCCTGCTGGGCGCGGCGGAGGTCGGCGCCCACGGGGTTGGACCAGGGGACCTGCCGGATGTTCAGCCTGGGGTTGGTCTGCATATCTGCCTCGATTCGCCGGAGGGGTATGCCTGATAAGGCTAGGCGCGGGGAGTTACACAGGTGTTTCCTGGCGGTAAGCACCTGGATAACGCGGATGTTGACGCGGCTGGGCAGGTTACTTGGCAGCCTAGTTACCAGCTGGTCTAAAATAAATCCATGGCTTCTATGGGCAACGAGGGATCCGGCTACTGGTACGGGCCCGACGGGCAGCTGGACTACAGTGCTGCGGTGCTGAAGTCGCTCCGCGACTACCGCGCGGCCGAAACCGAAATCCGCCGCACCACCAGGGACTCCATGGGCATGGGGGAAACCGACATTCTCGCGCTGCGGTATCTGCTGCGTGTGCAGGCCTCAGGCAAGCAGGTTGTCCCCAAGGACCTGAGCCAGTTCCTCAATATTACTAGCGCTTCCACAACCTCGCTGATCGACCGGCTGGTGGCCAGCGGCCACGTTCGCCGCGAGGCGCATCCCTCGGACCGCCGGTCCGTGGTGGTCATCCCCACCGTTGAATCGGACAAGGAGGTCCGCGAGACGCTCGGCGCCATGCACCGGCGCATGATGCAGGTGGCGGAAGGCCTGACCGCGGAGGAGGCCCGGGTCGTGGTCGATTTCCTCCAGCGGATGACGGACGCGCTCCAGGCGCCCGAAGGCAAGGACCAGAAAATTCACTAGGTGGACTAGCTAGATCAACTAGTTATATGTAAGCTTACGATTGTTCCCAAAGTTGCTTCCCAACGGAGTCGTGAGTGTGTTGGTTACTTTCACCGAAGTTTCACCGCCTGAACCCCGCTTGGCCGGGGCGGTCCTGACAAGCGACCTGCTGGAATCCACCTTGGACGGCACCACTGCGCCGCAGGGAGATCCGGCAGTCCACTGTGGTGCCGCCATGCAGCTCGTGACGCCGGCTGTGGGATGGCACCGCGCCAGCTACACCTTCACGCCGGCCGACGCAGGGGGTACGGAGCTTCCGCCCGTGTGGCGCTGCGCCTGCGGATTCCAGCTGGATGCCTGGCAGCCGGCCGATGTCCGCGCCACGCACACCTCCGCTGCCCTTTCAGCATGAGCATCGCCGGGACGGCAGCGCCTGTACTGCCGCTCAGCCCGCAGAAACCTGGCCCGGACGGTCTCATTGCCGGGCGCTACCAGCTCAGGGAACGCCTGGGCCGCGGGTCCGCTGCCGAAGTCTTCCGTGCGGTTGACCTGGAGGGCGGTCCTGATGCCGCAGTCAAGATCGCGGCAGTCAACGGCCGGAAGCAGCACCAGCGCATCCGCAATGAAGCAAGCGTGCTGGCGGGGCTCAACCACCCGTCCATCGTGCGGCTGCTGGCCCAGGGCGTCATGCCCGACGGCGGGCGCCATTCCGGGCGCCCCTTTCTGGTGGAGGAACTTGCGTTGGGCGCGAGCCTGGCCGAAACCATCCGGCTGCAGAATTCGGGGCCCGGGGATGTTGCACTCTGGGCACAGGGTTTCTTCCGTGCACTGGCGCACCTTCACTCCAGCGGGCTTGTGCACCGGGACATCAAGCCTGCCAACCTGATGCTGAGCGGGCTGCGCAGGAGTCCGGTCCGGATCATCGATTTTGGAATCGCCGCCGCGGCGGGGTCGGCTCCCGAGCCCGGAATTTCCTCCGGCACCGTGCATTACATGAGCCCCGAGCAGGCCTCCGGCGGCACGGCTGACCCCTCCTGGGATGTGTACGCCATGGGCCTGGTCCTGCTGGAGCTTCTCACCGGCTCCAAGGCGTTTCCGGGCACCGCCATCGAATCCCTTGTGGCCAGGACCCTGCGGTCACCGGATGTTCCGGACCACCTCGGTGAATGGGCCATCCTGCTGCGGTCCCTGACAGCCATGGATCCCGTCGAACGGCCGACGGCGGCAAGCGCCGCGGCGATGGCAGCACGGCTGATCCCCGCGGCCCCGGTGCAGGCCCAAGACAGCCGGCCCGGCGGGGACGACCAGCGCAGCCGTGTAAGTCAGCGCGTGGAGCCGGGTGCCGTCCCGTGCAAGGCAATGCGCATCTTCTCTCCCCGGCGCCACCGGCAGCAGGTCTAGGGGGCGCCCGCGTCCCGCCCTGTCGGGTCCTCGGCGGTCGGGTCCGCCAGGGCGAGGCCGCCCACCGGGCTGCCGTCCCAATGGATCAGGTTCCAGCCGGCACGCAGGTCGCCCTCCAACGCCACGATCCCGGTATTGGCAAGGACATGACGGGCGGCGAACTCGTGGTCAACGCCGTCGGCCCGCAACCCGGCCCACGTGCGGATGGCTGCACCATGGCTGACGACCGCAACGGTGCCGTGCTGGTGATGTTCGGCCCGCTCCACCACCCGGGCGATGGCACCGTCAAACCGTTCGAAGAAGGCGTGGCCGTCCGGACCCGCCGGCATGCGGAGATCCAGGTCCCCGGCGGCCCAGGAGATGACCGTCCCCATGTAGCGCTTGTGGGATTCGTGGTCGGTGAGCTTCTCCAGCGATCCGGCCTCGATTTCGTGCAGCCCTTCCAGCACTTCGACATCGAGGGTCTGCAGCCGCGCCAGCGGGGCGGCGGTGATCTGGGTCCTGATCAGCGTTGAGGCGTAGAGGGCCCCGATGCGTTCGTTGGCCAGGGCCCGCGCCATGGCCTCCGCCTGGCGCTCGCCCAGTTCGGTCAGCCCAGGGCCGGGATGGTCGGTATCAAGCTGGCCCAGCACGTTGCCGGGGGTTTCGCCGTGGCGGATCAGGAGCAACTTCATGGTCCCAGTTTCGCACTCCGGAATGCTGCCGGCGTACGGCCGGAACGGGCGTCACATCGCCGGGGTCGCAGAAAGGCGCCGGGCCCTGGGGAGCCCGGCGCCGCCGTCGTAATCTTCTGCGTTGGTGCGGAGCCTACTTCAGGTGGTCCACCAGCTGGTCAGCGATGCCCGTGTACTTGCCCGGGGTAAGGGCAAGGAGGCGTGCCTCGGCATCTGGGGAAAGGCCCAGTCCCTGAACGAACTCGCGCATGCGCGCTGCGTCGACGCGCTGGCCGCGGGTGAGGTCCTTGAGGCGCTCGTACGGGTTCTCCATGCCTTCGACGCCGGCAATCGCCTCCGCGCGCATGACCATCTGGATGGCTTCACCCAGCACTTCCCAGTTGGTGTCCAGGTCCGCTGCCAGCACGTCCCCGGCAACGTCCAGGCGCTCCAGGCCCTTGGCCACGTTGGAGATGGCGAGAAGGGAATGGCCGAATGCCACGCCGATGTTGCGCTGGCTGGAGGAGTCGGTCAGGTCGCGCTGCCAGCGGGAGGTGACCAGCGTCGCGCCCAGGGTGTCCAGCAGGCCGTTGGAGATCTCCAGGTTGGCCTCGGCGTTCTCGAAGCGGATGGGGTTCACCTTGTGCGGCATGGTGGACGAACCCGTCGCGCCGGCCACCGGAATCTGGGCGAAGTAGCCGATGGAGATGTAGCTCCAGATATCCGTGCAGACGTTGTGCAGGATGCGGTTGAAGCGTGCCACGTCGGCGTAGAGCTCTGCCTGCCAGTCGTGGCTCTCGATCTGCGTGGTCAGCGGGTTCCAGGTCAGGCCCAGCCCCTCCACGAAGGTCTGGGACACCTGCTGCCAGTCAGCGCCCGGGACGGAGGCCACGTGCGCGGCGTAGGTGCCCGTGGCACCGTTGATCTTGCCCAGGTACTGCGTCTTTTCGATCCGGTCCAGCTGGCGGGTCAGGCGGTGCGCGATGACAGCCAGCTCCTTGCCCAGGGTGGTGGGCGTGGCCGGCTGGCCGTGGGTCCGGGACAGCATGGGGACGGCGCGGTTGTCTTCCGCCATCCTGCTGATCTGTTCCACCAGGGCGCGGGCGGCGGGCAGCCACACATCCTTCACGGCGCCCTTGATGCCCAGCGCGTAGGAAAGGTTGTTGATGTCCTCGGAAGTGCAGCCGAAGTGGACCATGGCGGTCAGGTTTTCGATGCCGATAGCGGGCAGCCGGCGGCCGATGTAGTACTCCACGGCCTTCACGTCATGGACGGTGACGGCCTCGATCTCTGCGAGTTCGGCTACCGAGGCGGCGTCGAATTCGGTGACGATGGCGCGGAGCTGGTCCTGCTGCTCCTTGCTGAGGGGACCGGCTCCCGGCAGGACGTTGTTGCTGGTCAGGTGGATGAGCCATTCGACTTCCACAGCCACCCGGTCGCGGTTCAGGGCGGCCTCGGACAGGTAGTCCACGAGGGGGGCGACGGCGGACTGGTAACGGCCGTCCAGGGGTCCGAGCGCGATTTTTTCCGATGACGCGGCGAGGGCCAGGCGTCCTGAGGGCGTACGGGTATCAGCTGTGGCGGCAGTTTCAGGCATGTGCTGATTCTTTCATGAAGTCCGGCACCGCCTTAAGCCGGGCGGCCACGTTACTTGTCCACATAGCCGACGGCGGTGCTTACCCCGCGGGGGCTGCCTGCCTAGCGTTGGACACAGCAGGGAGATGGCGAAACATCTGGCCGGGAAGGCCGTGACGGGGAGCTGGCATGGGGAACGATCTGACGGACGGGATATGGGGCAACGGGCTGGGCGTCAGCCTTGAAGTCCAGGAACTGGGGCGAAGGGTGGCGCAGTGCTGTCACACGGCGGAAGAGGTGCTCGCAGGATTCCACGAGATCCAGTTGGCGAACTGGGAATCACCTGCCGGGCAGGCATACCGCGATTCGGTCAGCCTGCAGGCGGTGGCGGTCCGCAGGGCGCTTGACCGGGTGCGGGAGGCGTCTGCCGCGGTGGCCGCGCACGCCAGCGCGGCATTGACGGCCGAGTGCTCGCCGGGCAGCCGGTTCTGATGGCCGATGTGACGCCCTCCGGTTCAGGAGGTCCCATCCACGTTTCACCACCGCCCCCGGACGGCATCCTGACCATTTCCGGTGGCGTGGGTGGAATCACCGTCCAGCTGGAGGAACTGGATGCGGGGGCCGCGAAGCTCGATGGACTCGCCGGCCGTCTCGCTGCCATCGAGGCGGAGCTTTTCACGGTCTGGCGGGAGCTTGGTGAGTACCAGAACCAGCCGCGAACCACGGGGACTGCAGCGCTTATTGCGGTGGGGGAGTCAAGGGAGGCGGTCCTCAGGGTCCGGCTGGAGCTCCAGCGGATCAGCGGCCAGGTACGGAGCTGCAGGTGGGATTACCAGATGGCCGAATCCATTGCCCACACGCAGTGGATGCTGGGCCTGTCGAATCCGGACGTTGAACTCCGGAAGCATGTGGACTTCTGGCGGACGGGATTCCTCAATGGGGATGCCATGGAGATGCTGGTGGCCAATGCCGTCACCACCCTTCCCTTGATCAAGTCTCTGGTCGAAGGCGTCAACCCCGCGCTGCGTCCGGGCCCGGTGACGGCCAGGCAGGAAGAGCGCGTGCCCATCGACCTCGACGCCACCCCCGCCGGGCTGCTTGAACGGGTCAGGCTGGTGGAGGAGCGCGGCAGTGGCTACATCGAAGTCATCGAGGTGGACAACGGAGGCGGAAAGGCCTACGTGGTGGTGGTTCCGGGAACCCAGGTCCATGACGAAGACGAAGGCACCAACCCGTTCGATCTTGCCGGAATCGTCGACGGCCTGGGCAGCGATTCCCGGCAGGTGAATGCCGCCGTCCTGCAGGCACTCCGGGAGGCCGGCGCCGAGCCGGGAGCGGACGTCGTTGCGGTGGGGTACAGCCAGGGCGGAATCCATGCCATGAACCTGGCGGCGGACAAGGAGTTCCTCAAGGAGTACGACATGAAATACGTCCTGACTGCGGGATCGCCCATTTCGCGCATAACGCCTCCCCCCGATGTCAGCACTCTTCACCTGGAACACCGCACGGACTGGGTGCCCGGCAGCGATGGCCTGGACAACCGGGATGCCAGGAACCAGGTCACGGTGACCGTGAACAACGACCTCTACGTGCGCGGGGGAGAAGACGCCGGCTTGGGGCCGGGCCACCGCCTCACCGGCTATGAGGAGGCAGCCCGCCTGGTGGGCGCCAGCAAGGACCCGTCCCTGGCCCAGTCCACGGCGGTGCTGGGCGGGGTCCTGGGTGCCGGCGGTGCTGCCACTGCCACCAGGTTTTCCCTGTCCAAGCCGCCACCGCCTCCTCTTCCCAGGGAACGCAGGGACCCCTTTTCGGGGCGGCCGCAGCCGGGTGCCAGGTAAAACTTGCATCCAGCCAAAGCAGGGCAGGCCCTCAGGAGATCTGGGCGGCGTGCATTTCCGCGAACCTCTTGGTGCGCGTCTTTCCCTGCGGGTCCGGCTGCGGGGCGGGCTTCGGGGCCGGCGCCGGCACGGCGGCTGTGCACCGGTAGTTGTAGTCCAGGTCGCCTTCGGTGAACTGGGTCAGCGTGACGGTCCCGCCCGGCGCCAGGGGGGAAGCCGAGCAGTATTCGCGGGCAGAGTCCGTGGATTCCGCACCCGCCAGCCAGTTCCTCAGCCGGTAGAGGTTGCTGCCGGGGCCCACTTCCCCCACAATTTCACCGAATTGATAACCGGTGGAATAGATCCCCACGTCCAAGCCAGTGCCCTCCAGGAACGCGGTCATGCCCTCCAGCTCCGCAGCATTGGCGCTCTTGTCCCACAGCCAGCTGTTTCCGGTTTCAACATCCAGCCACCACATGCGCCGCAGCTCCCCGGCGCCGGAGTCCTTCAGGATGGCAACGTCATTGGCGGCCATGGCGTACCCGTGGACGTAGGCGCAGGCAGGTGCCCCCGTGCCGTCACACACTCCGTAGGGGTTGCTGACGTCCATGCCACGGTAGCTGTTGCTCGCAGGCCACCACACCGACTCCACCGGTCCTGTTGCGGCGGTGTTCACGTACACCGCCGCCGGAGTTCCCCCGGCGGCATCCGACGTCTGGTCCGCCCACGCCAGTTGGGCAGCCAGGCATGGGTTGACGGTGTCCGGCCGTCCCCCGTTGACGCCCACGATTGCGAATGCCGGGGGTGCGGGGAGGTCTGCGCCGCACTGGGGCCAGGAGATGTCGTTGCCAAGCGCGGTCATGCTCCGCGGTGCCGGCCCTGTTTCGGCGTCTGCTTGTGCAGGGCCTGCCTGCCACGCCAAAAGCAGGCAGGCGGCAAGCAGGAATCTCATGGGCTTCATGCGTGGGCCCCCCGTGGTCCGGAACTGACAGCAACAGGGCCTCTGGAGGCCCCGGTTCGCAGCCTAAGCGGCCCGTCCGGCAGGGGTCATGGGTGGCGGGTACTGCTGTTTTGGGAGCTGGGTGGCGAAACGGCACCTGCCGGGTACCTGTTTCCGCCCGCCTTCCTACTTAGAGGCTGGATCCCGGACCGGGGGTCAGCGCCTGCCGCCCGGGAGCAAACCTGCCACCAGTGAGACCAGGGAGATGATGATCGCCGCCAGGACGGCGGTCCAGAAGAAGGAATCGATAGTGAGGTGCACCGGTGTGTAGCCGCTGATCCAGGCTGTCAGGTACAGCATGGCGGCGTTGATGACGATCGCGAACAGGCCCAGGGTCAGGATGGTGATGGGAAGCGCCATCAGTCTGACCAGCGGCCGCACGAAGGCGTTCACCACCCCGAAGATGAGGCCGATGAAGAGGTAGGCCAGGACGATCCCGATGGCATCGGTGTCCTGTGAAATACCACTGCGGGCCACGGCATCCGATGCCGCCGTGCTGGAGATGTCCATGCCCGGCAGGATCCAGCTGGCCACCCAAAGAGCTGCGGCATTGACGATGACCCGGAGGATGAATGAACCCATGGCACCATGCTTCCACAAGGTGCTGATGTGCGGCCGGCAGCGTGCCCTGAATTTCGGTGCATGGTCCCCCGATTCCCGTGGGGGCTTGGAAGTAGGCTAGAAGCCATGACCTCATCTGAGACCAGGGCAGGCGGCATTGCACCCCGCCCGGTGCTGGAGCGGCTGCCCCGCTACGCTGCAGGAAAGCCACCGGCCGCCGTCAGCGGGCTGGCCAGCTACAAGCTGTCGTCCAACGAGAACCCGCTGCCCCCGATCCCGGCCGTCCTCGAGGCGATCGCCCGGCAGCGGGACTTCAACCGGTACCCGGATCCGCTGAGCAGCAAACTCCGGGCGGCGCTGGCGGAATTCCTTGGCGTGCCCGCCGAGGACATCGTCACCGGCGCCGGCAGCCTGGGCGCACTGAACCAGATTCTGGCTGCCTTTGCGGGCCAGAACGAGGACGGCAAGGCGGACGAGGTCATCTATGCGTGGCGTTCCTTTGAGGCGTACCCCATCAGCGTGGGCCTGGCAGGTGCGGAAAGCGTGCGCATCCCCGTGACCGCGGACGGACGGCATGACCTGGAAGCGATGGCGGCTGCAGTAACGGCCCGCACCAAAGTCATCCTTCTCTGCACGCCCAACAATCCCACGGGCCCGGCACTCGGCGCTGCTGAAACCGAAGCCTTTATCCGTTCCGTGCCGGCGGACGTGGTGGTGGTCATCGACGAGGCCTACCAGGAGTTCGTCAGGGCCCAGGACGCCGTTGAGGGGATCGACCTCTACCGCAAATACCCCAACGTGGTGGTTTTGCGGACCTTCTCCAAAGCCCACGGACTGGCCGGCCTTCGGGTGGGCTACAGCGTCTCCCAACCGGAACTGACGCAGTACCTCCGCGTTGCCGCCACCCCGTTCGCCGTGTCCCAAATTGCCGAGGACGCGGCAATTGTTTCCCTTGGGAATTACGCCCAGGTTGTGGAAAGGGTACAAAAGCTCGTGGACGAGCGGGCGCGGGTAACCGCCGGCCTGAAGGAGCTCGGATGGGCCGTCCCGGATGCCCAGGGCAACTTCGTATGGCTGGCACTCGGTGCTGAAAGTTCAGCCTTTGCGGAGCTGGCGGGGACGCGTGCCCTCTCCGTGCGGGCCTTCCCCGGGGAGGGCGTCCGGGTCAGTATCGGGGAACCCGAGGCCAACACCCGGTTCCTCCAGTTGTGTGCCGACTATACAAAGGCAGCGGCAACTTCCTAGCACTTAACAAGTAGCCCTCCCGCTACTTACCGAAGATAAAGTTAGGATCAGTAAGCCAATGTATATGCCGCAAGGGGAATGTATTCCTTTTGAGGCATATATCCCAGCGACATTTGCATTGCATCCGGATGCGGCAAGCAAGGAGACGGTATGGGCACTCATCTGCCTTCCACCGAGTTCGACGGAACAGCGGTAGACGATCAGCGGGAAGCCGATGCTGAAGCCGTCATGGGCGAGCCCGCGGCCCAGATGGTGCAGCTGCTCGGCCCCGACGGGAAGCTCGGCAGCGATCCGGTCTTCAGCGGCTACGCGGACAAACTGACCCCGGAGGACCTGCGTGGGCTGTATGGGGACATGGCCGCTATCCGCCGGTTCGATATTGAAGCCACCGCCCTCCAGCGCCAGGGCCAACTGGCACTGTGGGTACCGTTGACCGGCCAGGAGGCAGCGCAGATTGGCTCGGGCCGTGCCAGCCAGCCGCAGGACTACATTTTCCCCACGTACCGGGAGCACGGCGTCGCGCTGACCCGCAACGTGGACCTGGCCGAACTCCTGCGCCAGTTCCGCGGAGTTTCCAACGGCGGCTGGAACCCCAAGGACACCAACTTCCACCTGTACACCCTGGTCCTGGCTGCCCAGACCCTCCACGCCGTGGGCTACGCGATGGGGATCCAGCGCGACCAGAAGCTCGCCGCCGCCACGGATGCGGCCAACGAGCAGCCGAACGCCGCCGTCATCGCCTACTTCGGTGACGGCGCCAGCTCGGAAGGTGACGTGCACGAGTCCATGGTGTTCGCCTCCTCCTACAAGGCGCCGGTGGTGTTCTTCTGCCAGAACAACCACTGGGCCATCTCCGTACCCACCAACGTCCAGACCCGGGTTCCGCTGTCCAACCGCGCCAAGGGCTATGGTTTCCCGGGGATCCGGGTGGACGGCAACGACGTGATCGCCGTGCATGCAGTCACCGAATGGGCCCTGGAGCATGCCCGCCAGGGCAACGGACCTGTCCTGATCGAGGCCTTCACCTACCGGGTGGGCGCGCACACCACCGCCGACGACCCCACGAAGTACCGCCCGTCGACGGAAGAAGACGCCTGGCGGGCCAAGGATCCGCTGACACGGCTCGAGAAGTACCTGCGTGCCGAAGGCCTGGCGGACGACGACTTCTTCGCCAAGGTCAAGGCCGACGGCGACGAGCTGGCCGCGTATGTCCGGCGCACCGCCCATGATCTTGAAAACCCGGACATCCGGCAGGCCTTCGCCAACGTCTATGCCCAGGCGCATCCGCTGGTGGCCGAGGAACTGGCATGGTTCGAGGAGTACAGCGCAGGATTCGCCGGCGAGGAAGAAGCCGCCGCGCAGGAAGCAAAGGCAGGCCACTGATGACCACCATGACCATTGCCAAGGCCATCAACGAGGGCCTCCGGGCCACCCTGGCGGCAAACCCCAAGTCGCTGCTGATGGGCGAGGACATTGGTCCCCTGGGTGGTGTGTACCGGGTGACCGACGGGCTGATCGGCGAGTTCGGCCCGGACCGCGTGGTGGACACCCCGCTGGCCGAATCCGGCATCATCGGCACCGCCATCGGCCTGGCCCTGCGCGGCTACAGCCCCGTCTGCGAGATCCAGTTCGACGGCTTCGTCTTCCCCGGCTTCAACCAGATCACCACCCAGCTGGCCAAGATGCACGCCCGCAGCCACGGCAACCTTACGGTTCCCGTCGTCATCCGCATCCCGTACGGCGGCGGCATCGGCTCCGTGGAGCACCACTCCGAGTCCCCCGAGGCGCTGTTCGCGCACACGGCAGGCCTGCGCATCATCACCCCTTCCAACCCGCACGACGCCTACTGGATGATCCAGCAGGCCGTGGAATGCCAGGACCCGGTGATCATCTTCGAACCCAAGCGGCGCTACTGGCTCAAGGGCGACGTCGACGTTGACGCTCCGGGTCCCTCGGAGGACCCCTTCAAGGCCCACGTGCTGCGTGAGGGTACTGATGCCACCATTGTTGCCTACGGCCCCCTGGTTCCCGTGGCGCTTGCGGCCGCCAACGCCGCGGCGGAGGACGGCAGGAGCGTTGAGGTCATCGACCTCCGGTCCATCTCGCCGATCGATTTCGACACCGTCACCGCCTCCGTCCAGAAGACCGGACGGCTGATCGTGGCGCACGAGGCGCCCACCTTCGGTGGAATCGGCGGCGAAATCGCCGCCCGCATCAGTGAACGTGCCTTCCATTCGCTCGAGGCCCCGGTGATCCGCGTTGGCGGATTCCACATGCCCTATCCCGTTGCCAAGGTGGAGGAAGACTACCTTCCGGACATCGACCGCATCCTGGAGGCGCTGGACCGCGCCCTCTCCTACTGAGGACACCATGACCCTGAACAAGTTCAACCTGCCCGATGTCGGCGAGGGCCTCACCGAAGCGGAAATCGTCTCCTGGAAGGTCAAGCCGGGCGACGCCGTCGCCATCAATGACGTCCTCTGCGAGATCGAAACCGCCAAGTCCATCGTGGAACTGCCGTCCCCGTTCGCCGGGACGGTCACCGAACTGCTGGTGGGGGAAGGGGTGACCGTGGACGTCGGCACGGCCATCATCAGCGTCAGCGACCACGTGTCCGGCGATCCCACACCCGCTGACGTCCGTGCACCGGAAGCACCAGTGCAGCCGCTCTACGGCAAGCTCCCGCAGGATGCGGCAGTGGACACAACGGCCGACGGCGGCGCTGGCGGAAGTGCCCCGGCCGCCGGCCCGCTGGTGGGGTCCGGCCCCAAGGCCGACGCGGTCAAGCGGCGCCCGCGGAAAACGGCGCCGGCCGCTGCCGTGACGGTCAATGCCCCGCAGGTTGAACCTGTCCAGCCGGGCACGCCGGCTGCAGTGTCCGCCACCGAACCCGCGGCCGTCGACAACCGTCCTACCCTTGGCGGTACCATCACGGGCCTGGTCAACCGGGTCCTGGCCAAGCCGCCCGTCCGGAAAATTGCCCGTGACCTGGGCATCGACCTGGCAGATGTTGTTGCCACCGGTTCACGGGGTGAAGTAACGCGCGAGGACCTGGTCAGCTACCAGTCTCAGCGCGATGCCGAGCTGGACAAGGCGGACGGCTTCTGGGGCAAGGCCGGAAAGCCGCAGGACCAGCGCGTGGAGCGGATTCCGGTCAAGGGCGTCCGCAAGGCCACCGCAAAGGCGATGGTGGAATCCGCCTTCGCAGCGCCGCACGTCAGCATCTTCGTGGACGTGGATGCCAGCCGCACCATGGAATTCGTCAAGCGGCTCAAGGCCTCCCGGGACTTCGAGGGCATCAAGGTCTCGCCGCTGCTCATCCTGGCCAAGGCCGTCATCTGGGCCGCGGCCCGGAACCCCAGCGTGAACGCGTCGTGGGTGGACAACGAAGACTCCGACACCGCTGAAATCCATGTCAAGCACTTCATGAACCTGGGGATTGCCGCCGCAACCCCGCGCGGCCTGATGGTCCCGAACATCAAGAATGCCCAGGACCTGTCCCTGAAGGAGCTGGCGCTGGCGCTGAACAACCTGGCCACCACCGCCAGGGCCGGGAAGACCCAGCCGGCCGAGATGCAGGGCGGCACGCTCACCATCACCAACATCGGTGCCCTGGGCATCGACACCGGCACGCCCATCATCAACCCGGGCGAGGTGGCCATCGTTGCTTTCGGAACCATCAAGCAAAAGCCCTGGGTCCTGGACGGTGAGGTGATTCCCCGCTGGATCACCACCTTGGGAGGATCCTTCGACCACCGCGTGGTGGATGGTGACCTGTCCGCACGCTTCATGGCCGACGTCGCAGCCATCCTGGAAGAGCCCGCGCTCCTGCTGGACTAGGGCCCGGACCAGGACGTGACGGTAAGCAGCGGCTCAATCCGGGCCAGGAACCACACCGCCAGGTGGCTGACTGAGGTCTTCCAGCCGCCGGTGGTGGTGAGCATCCAGCTGTTGATCAGCCCCCTGACGGAGGCAGGATTCCCCGGGACCATGGGTTACGGGGCGCTGGCGGCCCTCTTTGTGTGCGTGCTTCCGCTTGTGGTGCTGCTGGTGCTGGTCAGGCTGGGGAAGGTGACGGACCATCATGTGAGCGACCGCAGGCAGCGCGCCCCGGTGCTGCTGATGGCGCTGGCCTGCATTGCCGTGGGGCTGCTGGTGCTGGACACCGTGAACGCCCCGCAGAGCGTGACCGCCATGGTCCTGGCGGTGGTGGGCGGCGTGGCCGTGCTGGCAGTCGTCAGCCCGTTCTGGAAAATGAGCGGCCATGCCGCTGCAGTGTCCTGTGCCGCCGTCGTATTGGTGCTGATGCTTGGCGCGGCCTGGGCCCCGCTGCTGCTCCTGGTTCCGGCGGTGGGCTGGTCACGCGTTGTCCTGCGGGCGCATACCCCGGGGCAGGTGGTGGCAGGTTCGCTCTTTGGCGGAGTGGTGATGGCCGGGATCTGGTGGCTGCTCCAGGGCTGGCTGGTGGGCTGAACGCTAGTACGCGGAGTAGGCCGTGAGGGCCTCAAGCAGGGCAGGATCAGCTGTGGTTCCCAGAACCACAGCGGCTGCGGTCATCAGGCCGCCCATCAGGGCCGCCATCCCGGCCCAGGCGCCCAGCAGCTTCCAGTCCTCGCGCAGGACGCTCCGCACGGTCTGGGGAAGCTCGAGTCCCGGCGCGATCAGGTTGGGGGCGCTGTCCAGGCTGCCGTCGTCAAGCAGCGCAACTACCCTGCCGTTGCTCCGGTCCACGCGCATGGAGGAGATGTGGTTTCCGTGGCGGGCCAGGAGGATGTCGTGGCCAACGAGCTGCCGGCGCTGCAAGGTGATCAAGGGGGAGCCCTTCGATGGGGGTGGATTTGTCAATGTCCACGCCTTTGGGGCCTTTTCCAATTTTATCGTTGGAGAACGCAGCGAAACCGGTTTCAGCCGGTGAGAACGGACACCCCCCGCAGCGACATGCACCACCACGGGGAGTGTCCGGCGTTACGCCGGCGGCCGGTCCTGACGGTTCAGTCGGCGTCGTAGGTGTTGGCGATGTACACGTCGCAGGGTGCGTTGTGGGCAACGCTGTTGGCCACGCTGCCAAGGACGCGCCCGATGCCGTGCATGCGCCGGTTGCCCACCACGATGATCCTGGCGTCCATGCGGATGGCTTCCTTGATGAGGGCGTCGGCCGGGCGCCCGCGCGCTGCCGAATACGTCACCGTGATGTCGCGGCCCAGCGATTCCGCCACCGTCCGGGCCACCTGCTCCGCGGCGTCCGCGTCGGAGACGATCCAGCGGTCGCTGCCGCTGCCGAACACCTCGGTCCGGTCGCTGTCGAAGGCGGACACGACGTGCAGGGAAGCGCCCAGGGCCGCAGCCAGGTCCCTGGCTGACTGCGCCGCCTTCTTCGCCGTCTCGCTGCCGTCAACCCCTACAACGATGATTCCAGCCATATGCATGCTCCTTTGCTAGGTTTCGGCACTCGTGTGGCTTACGCTACAGCGCGGCGATGGCTTCCTGCAGCACCGGCGCCAACCGGCGCACTCCCTCGGCGATGGCATCGGGTGGTACGGCGCTGAAGGCGAGCCTGAGCTTATTGGACGGTTCGTCCGACGGCGTGAAGGCGGCGCCGGGGATAAACACGACGCCGGCATCGATCGCCTTGTGCAGCAATGGGTAGGTATCAACACCCTCCGGCAGCGTCACCCAGACGAAGAAGCCGCCCTGCGGGTTGGTCCAGGTGGTTCCCGCGGGCATGTATTCCCTGAGGGCGGCCAGCATGGCGCGGCAGCGCTCGGCGTACAGCCGGCGGTAGGTCTCGATCTGTCCCTTCCAGTCGTAGTCGCGCAGGTAGGCCGAGACAAGCATCTGGTTCAGGGCGGGCGGGCAGAGCGTCACGGCTTCGGCGGCCAGGTAGTAGCGGCGCTGCAGGTGCTCCGGCACGAGGGCCCAGCCAATGCGCAGGCCGGGCGCGAAGATCTTGGAGAATGATCCCAAATAGATGACATCGTCTGGGTTTGCGGCCCGTAAGGGAGCCAAGGGCTCCCCCTCGAAGCGGAGCAGGCCATAAGGGTTGTCCTCGAGGACAAGGATATTCGCCCTGCGGCAAATATCGACCACCTGCTGCCGGCGTTCCCTGGCCAGGGTGATGCCGGATGGATTGTTGAAGTTGGGGATGGTGTAGAGGAACTTGATGCTCCTGCCCGCCAGCTGCAGGGCGGCGATCCGCGCCTCCAGCAGTTCCGGAACCAGGCCGTACTGGTCCATCTCCACGGTCTCCACCTGGACCTGGTATGCCTCGAACGTGTTCAGTGCGCCCACGTAGGTGGGGTCCTCCACCAGCACCACGTCGCCCGGATTGCAGAACAGCTTGGTGGCAACGTCCTGGGCGGACTGGGAACCTGCGGTGATCACCACGTTCTGCGGACGGGCATCCAGGATTCCTTCTGCAGCCATGACATCGCAGATCTGTGCCCGGAGTTCCGCTGTGCCCTGCCCGGCCCCGTACTGGAGGGCGGTAAGGCCGTCCTCCGCGATGATTTTCGCCGCCGTGGCTGCGAGCCGGTCCAGGGGGAGCGACTGCAGGTACGGGCTTCCCCCCGCCAGCGACACCAAGCCGGGCCGCATGGAGATGTCGAAGACATCCCTCACCGCCGACTGCCGGATGTTCGCCGCGCGCTCGGAGAACAGTTCCTCGTGCCGGTGTGCCGACGTTGCCGCCCGCTCGATTGCATCAATGGCTTCCGCCGGCAGCGTGCCTGCCGCGGTGTCAAGTGTCTCGTGGGTCACAGAGTCAGGATACAGCCAGTTGTTGCTCTAAAAGCAACATATGTTTATTACTGATTTACCGACGGCCGGCTACTTCAGTTTCAGGGAGTCCGCCAGGGTCTTTCCGTTGATGTAGATATCAGCCCGGACTGCACCCACTGCCTCAAGGGCGGTCTGGGTGAGCTGGGCGTCAATGCGCGGAAGGTCGCAGGTTCCGCCGGGCTTCAGCGCGCCCGCCAGGTAGACCGTGACCGTGGTGCCGTCAAAGCTGCCGGACAGGAACTTCAGCCTGGAGCCGCCCAGCGCGTTGTACAGTCCATCCGCCTGCTGTCCGCCGTCAAGGAGCGCAGCGATTGCAGCCTTCAGCCGGCCATCCCCGGCGCCGGCCAGTGGGGCGGAGGCGACCAGGCTGTCATTGCAGCCAAAGCGGATACCGTGCCTCCCGCCGTCGTCCACCATCACGAAGTAGGCCGTTACCGGCGGGGCCGTGGCGGCGGCGCTGGCCCGGGGACCTGCGGGTGCCGCTGCCTGGGGCGTACTTTGCGGCCTTCCGGCCGGTCTTCCTTGCTCCGCCCCCGGAGGGCTGCTTTCCATCGTCGCCGGAAGGAGGGCCAGCGGCGCTGCGCTGGTTCCGGCATTTCCGCCGGTGGCAGGCACGGATGGCCCTTCCGGTTGGGGGAGAGGGGCGCTGCAAGCGCTGAGCAGCAGCGCAAGGCACCCTGCTGCCGCTGCCAGGCTGCCGCTGCCACCGCCGCCCCAACTCCGTCTCTTTGCCATGCGGCACGCAATCCCATCCGGTAGGTCCAGTGGATTAACGCTACGGCGGCCCTGGTCCGCGCAGATGTCCGGAAGGTACCGGTTGGGACAAGAGTTGGTCACGGCTGGGAAGTGCCCCTTAAGCCGGCAGCGCCCGGCATGCAAAGCTGCATGCCGGGCGCTGCCGGGCTCCCTAAGCTGCCAAGTGGCGCGGGAGGTTAGGCTGCCGGTGCTGCGGCGGCCAGGGTGTCGAAGATGCCCTTGATCTGCTCCACGATTTCGGCGTCGTCCTTCGGGTGGACCTCGGCGAAGCGGACCATGGAGCCCGGGACGGCCAGCTTGACGTCGTCGAGGATCTGCGCGCCGGCGATGCCGGCGGCCTTGCGTGCCTCATCCTGGGCCCACACGCCGCCGTACTGGCCAAATGCTGTACCGACGACGGCGGTCGGCTTGCCCGCCAGGGCGCCGGCACCGAAGGGGCGGGACAGCCAGTCAATGGCGTTTTTCAGGGCGGCGGGAACGGTGCCGTTGTGTTCGGGGGTGACCAACAGGAGGGTGTCGGCCTCTTCGGCGGCGGCGCGCAGTGCCGCGGCGGCAGCCGGGACCTGGCCTTCCACGTCCAGGTCCTCGTTGTAAAAGGGGATGTTGCCCAGGCTCTCGTGGATCACCACGTCCACCTGCTCGGGCGCGTTGAGCTGGATGGCTTCCGCCAGCTTCTGGTTGGTGGACTCGGCGCGGAGGCTGCCGACAAGGGTAAGGACTGTGCTCTTGGTCATGGAATCTCCTGGCTAGGGTCGCGGCGGGGACCGCGTTCGGGTGAACAGAGGCTCATGGAGCCTTCACCGTACTAAACGGACCGCAGTCCGCTTATATTCCCGGTGGCTACACTGTCTGTGTGAGTTCCATCCCAGTGCGGCCGGGAATGACCCCGGTAACGGCCGCGGAACGCAGCGACGCTGCCCGGAACCGGGAACGTCTCCTGCTGGCTGCCCGGGAGCTGATTGCGCAGGGCGGAGCGGCGGCGCTCACCATGGACCGCCTGGCCGGGCACGCCGGGGTGGGCAAGGGCACGGTCTTCCGCCGCTTCGGCAGCCGCGCCGGACTGATGCTGACATTGCTGAACGATTCGGAGGCCGCCTTCCAGGCCCGCGTCCTGTTCGGCCCGCCGCCCCTGGGTCCAGGGGCTGCGCCGCTGGACCGGCTCATCGCCTTTGGCACCGAGCGGATCGCTTACGTACTGGAATACGGCGACCTGGTCCTCGCTGCCGGACACGCCTCCCGCAGCAGGTTTGACGTCCCGGCCGCCGCCCTCTGGAACCGGCACGTGGAGATGCTCCTGCGCGAAGGCGGCTTCGAGTCCCCCGAACCGTGGCTGATGGCCGGATCCCTTAATGCCAGCCTGGACCCCGAGCGGCTCCTGCACCTTGTCCGCGAACATGGGGTCACCAGTGAACGGCTGGCAACTTCCTGGCGCGATCTTGTCACACGCGTGGCGGGCGGCGCGTAGATTACGCGGTGGAACGCCCTTGCGTCCAGTCAAACCAACTTCACAGAACTATTCATAACGATCTGATACGGCCCGCCTGATTTCGGGGGATTGCGGCGCTTTTCCGGTGAATGCTTGTGATAGTTTCCTCTGGAATGTGACCCGCGACATAGTCCACCAGGACCTGCCCATGGGGCTGCGGGAGGCCAGCTACCCGCTGGTGCAGAACCCGGTGAGGCGGCACAACCCGTGCTTGTCCGGGGACGACGGAAGGATCCAGCAGTGATGGTTGACTTGGCCAGCGGCACGGCACGACATCGGACATTGGAGTGTTCCTCCGTCCAGCATCCGGCGGCGCGGCCAAAGAAATAGCCCCATGCTCAAGTACCTCGCCAAACGCGGCCTCACGTACGTGGTGATGATCTTCCTCACCACATCCGCCGGATACTTCCTGGCTGTCAGCTCGCTCAAGCCGGCGCTGCTCGAGCAGGAACGCATCCCCCGGCCCACCCCGGAGCAGGTGGCCAACTCCATGCGCCTGAAGGGCTTGGACCCGGGCCTCAGCCCGTGGGAGCGCTACGTTGACTGGCTCACCGGGATCGTCACCCGCTGGGACTGGGGCCGGAGCCCCAACGGCGCCTACATCAACGCCGAGTTTGGGGACCGCGTCTGGATCTCCACCCGGCTCTTCCTGGCGTCCATCATCCTTACCCTGGTTATCGGCGTCGCGCTCGGCGTCTATTCGGCCGCACGGCAGTACAAGTTCCAGGACCGCGTCATCACGTCCTACAGCTACCTCGCATACATCGTGCCCGCGCCCATCGCGTACTTCCTGGTTCAGCTGGGAGCCATCAACATCAATGAGTCCGTGGGGGACCGGATCTTCTTCGTCACCGGCATCTCCACACCGGGCGTAGCGGCCGGCTGGCCCCAGGCCATGGACCTGGCCGCGCATTACGTGGTGCCTACGGTGGCCATCACACTCGTGGGCTGGGGCGCCTACCAGATTGCGCAGCGGCAGTACCTGCTGGACAACGTGAACGCCGACTTTGTCCGCACCGCCCGGGCCAAGGGGCTCAGCCGGAACCAGGCAATCGCCCGGCACGCCCTCCGCGTCTCCTTCATTCCGGTGGCCCAGAGCATCGCGTTCACCATCCCGGCCATCTTCGCCGGCGGCTTCTTCGCCGAAAAGATCTTTGCCTGGCCGGGTGTTGGCTCCTGGAGCATTGACGCCATCTCGCTGCAGGACGTCAACGCCGCCACGGCCACCCTGGCCTACGGCTCCGTGATCTTCGCCCTGGGCGCCATCCTGGCGGACTTCGCCACCACGCTTGTCGACCCGAGAGTGCGGGTGCAGTAGCCATGACCAACCTGAACGCCGTTGACCCGGCAGCCGTGGCGCAGGACGCGCACCTGGAGAGCGCCGACGTCGTCATCGGCAAAAACACCATTATCTTCCGCCGCTTCCTGCGGAACAGGACCGCAGTGGCGGGCCTGGCCATCTTCCTGGCCCTGACGGTTTTCTCGTTCATCGGGGGGTTCTTCACCCCGTGGGACAAGGAAACCATCGACCCCTTCAACATCGGAATGCCGCCATCGGCCGACCACTTCCTCGGTACGTCCCAGGCCGGAATCGATCTCTACGCCATGACCGTCGAGGGCACCAGGATCTCCATCCTGATTGGCCTGGTGGTAGGCCTCGTGTCGGTCCTGATCGCCGCCGTCTACGGCTGCAGCATGGCCTACTTCGGCGGCAAGGTGGACAAGGTGATGCTGTTCATCCTGGAGGCCCTGATCATGATGCCGGCACTCCTGGTGGTGGCCGTCGCCACCAGCGGCGGCGCTGCGGGCCTCAAGCGGGACCTTCCCTCGTGGCTGCTGCTCATCATCGTGCTGCTGGTATTCAGCTGGATGGGGACGGCCCGCCTGATCCGTTCCATGTCCATGTCCCTCATGCAGCGTGACTTCGTCAAGGCCGCCCAGTACATGGGCGTGCCGCCGCGGCGGATCGTCTGGCGCCACCTGGTTCCGAACATCGGCTCGCTGCTGATCCTGGACATCACCCGCGGGGTCACGGCGGCCATCCTCGCCGAGGTGGCCTTTTCCTTCATCGGCATCGGGATCAAGGTCCCGGACGTGAGCCTCGGCGTCCTGATCGGCGGTGCCACCTCCCAGGTGCAGACCTTCCCCTGGATGTTCTGGGTACCGCTGACCGTCATGTTCCTCCTGACCGGCTCGCTGGCCATGATGAACGACGGCCTGCGGGACGCCTTCGACCCCAGCTCCAGTTCCACCGGCAAGGCCAGGAAGGCCAAAGCCCGGACCATCCCCGCGGAAAAGAAGACGGCATGAGCAGCGAAACCACCACCGGAGCCATGGAACCCGCCCGGTCGGACGTGGAGCGCCTGCACGTGGCAGGACTGCACGCCCCTGCCGACGCAGTGCTGTCCGTCCGCGACCTGAATGTCCGCTTCAGTTCAGAGAACGGCGTTGTCCACGCCGTCAGGGGCGTCGACTTCGACCTGATGCCCGGCAAGACCCTGGGGATCGTTGGTGAATCAGGCTCCGGCAAATCGGTCACCTCGCTGGCCATCATGGGACTCCTCCCGCCCGCGGCCCAGGTCTCCGGCTCCGTCCGGCTCAACGGCAGGGAACTGCTGGGGCTGAGCGACAAGGCCATGTGCCAATTCCGCGGGAACGACCTTGCCATGGTGTTCCAGGACCCCCTCTCCTCCCTTACTCCCGTCTTCACGGTGGGCACCCAAATCATCGAAGCGCTGGCCATCCACCACCCCTCCATGAGCAGGAAGGCCAAGGAAGCCCGCGCCGTCGAGCTTCTCGCCATGGTGGGGATCCCCAGCCCCCGTGAACGGCTGAAAGCCTTCCCGCACGAGTTCTCCGGCGGCATGCGCCAGCGCGTCATGATCGCCATCGCCATCGCCAACAACCCGCGCGTCCTGATCGCGGACGAGCCGACGACGGCCCTGGACGTCACCATCCAGGCCCAGGTCCTCGAGGTGCTCCACGCGGCACAGGAGGAGACCGGTGCCGCCGTCGTGATGATCACGCACGACCTCGGCGTGGTGGCCGGGATGGCAGACGACATCATGGTCATGTACGCGGGCAAGCCGGTGGAAACCGGTGCCGTGGACGACATCTACTACAACCCGCGGATGCCCTACACCATGGGCCTGCTGGGCGCCGTGCCCCGGGTGGACGTGGCGGAGAAATCCTCGCTCGTCCCCATCGAGGGAATGCCGCCCAACCTGCTCCACGCCCCCACCGGATGCTCGTTCGCACCCCGCTGCCCCCTTGCCTCGGAGGCCTGCCTTGACGGCGAGCCCGCCCTCGCACCCGTCGACGGCGGCGCACTGCACCGTGCCGCCTGCATCAAGTCCGGATCGCTGGGCGGAACTGTGGATGTCCACGACGTGTTCGCCGCCCCGCCGGTGCCTGTGTCCCGCTTCGACGCCATCCCCCGTGCCCAGCGGGACACCGTGCTGAGGCTCAAGGACGTGCGGAAGCATTTCCCGCTGACCAGGGGCGCCTTGATCAAGCGCAGGATCGGCACGGTCAAGGCCGTGGACGGCGTGACCTTTGATATCCGCGAAGGTGAATGCTTCTCCATCGTGGGCGAGTCCGGATCGGGAAAGACCACCACGCTCCTGGAGATCATGGAGTTCCATCCGGACCAGGACGGCGAGGTGGTGATCGGCGGGCTCAGCAACAAGCAGGCTGCCGACGCAAAGACCAAAGCCAGGATGCGCCGCGAGCTCCAGATGGTGTTCCAGGATCCCACCGGCGCCCTGGATCCCCGGTTCACGGTGTACGAGGTCCTTGCCGAACCCCTGCAGAACGCGGGCATGGACCGGGCGGCCACCAGGAAGCGGATCATGGAGTTGATGAAGCTCGTGGGCCTGCAGCCGGACCACGTCAACCGCTTCCCCAACCAGTTCTCCGGCGGCCAGCGCCAGCGGATCGGGATCGCCCGGGCGTTGGCCGTGAACCCCAAGCTGGTGGTTTTGGACGAACCCGTCTCCGCCCTGGACGTATCGGTCCAGGCCGGCGTGATCAACCTCCTGGACCACCTGCGCGCCGAACTGGGCCTGAGCTACCTGCTGGTGGCGCACGACCTCTCCGTGGTGCGCCACATCTCCAACCGGGTGGCGGTGATGTACTTGGGCAAAATCGTGGAGATCGGTGCCGTGGACCGGGTGTTCGACAACCCCCGGCACCCTTACACCCGCGCGCTCCTCTCCGCCATTCCCGTTCCGGACCCCCAGCTGGAACGCACCCGCGAACGCATCATCCTGCAGGGTGACCTGCCCTCGCCGCTGCAGGCACCCAAAGGATGCAACTTCGCCACCCGTTGTCCTGTCTTCGCGGCGTTGCCGCCGGCCAAGCAGGAAAAGTGCCTCACCCTGGAACCGCCCCTGGAAGCTGCGGCATCCGCCGCGGACCAGCAGTTCGCCTGCTTCTTTCCGGATGGGGAACTGGATGAGGACATGCTGGTGGTCCACGAACCGGCGGACCACCATGCGCCCTAGGACTTCTCGACCCACAAGCACCACCACTCGCACCAATGAAGGGAAAACCATGAGGAAACTGAACAGGATCGGCGGAGCTGCAGCTGTTGCTGCGGCCCTGGCGCTGACGGCCTGCGGCGGTGGCGGTGCCAGCGGCCCCGAAACGGCCAAGGCACAGGCATCGGGAAGCGACCTGGCCAAGCTGATCAGCATCAACGAGAAGCCGGCGGCCGACCTGCAGCAGGGCGGCAAGGTTACCCTTCCGTTGGGCAACATCGGGCCGGACTTCAACGGGTTCTCCAACAACGGCAACAGTGCGGACAACTCAGCGCTGCAGGTTCCCATGAACCCGGTCGCCATGAACGGCGGCGGCATGGGCGGCTGCTGGAAGGTGGACTTCAAGGGCAAGGTCACGCCGAACACGGATTTCTGCGAGTCAGTGGACAGCGTGGTCAAGGACGGCAAGCAGACCATCACCATCAAGGTGAACCCCAAGGCCACCTACAACGACGGCACCCCGATCGACGTCAAGGCCTTCAAGAACACCTGGAACATCCTCAAGAGCCCGGATGCCGGCTACGACATCGTCAGCTCGGGCGCCTACGAGTTCGTTGACTCCGTCGAAGCGGGCAGCAACGACAAGGAAGTCATCGTCAAGACCAGCCAGCCGGTCTTCCCGGTGGATTCGCTGTTCTTCGGACTCATCCACCCGGCCGTCAACACCCCCGAAATCTTCAATGAGGGCTTCAACGGCAACATGCACCCCGAATGGATGGCAGGTCCCTTCAAGCTGGACCAGTACGACACCGCCGCCAAGACCGTCACCATGGTGCCGAACGACAAGTGGTGGGGCCAGAAGCCGGTCCTTGCCAACGTGACCTTCCGGCAGCTGGAAACCAGCGCCCAGATCGCCGCGTTCAAGAACGGCGAGATTGACGCGATGTCGGCCAACACCATCTCCCTCTACAAGCAGCTGGACGGCACCAAGGACTCCGACATCCGACGCGGCCAGCGGCTGTTTGCCGGCGGCCTGAACCTGAACGCCCAGCGCATCACCGACGTCAACGTCCGCAAGGCCATCTTCGCCGCCGTCGACCGTGAAGCCCTGCGCAAGGTCCGCTTCAACGGGCTGAACTGGGAGGAGCCCAGCTCCGGCTCCATGATGCTCCTGCCGTTCTCGGACTACTACCAGGACAACTACCCGGTCAAGGAAACCGGCGCGGACGCCGCCAAGAAGGTCCTCACCGACGCCGGCTACACGGCCAACGCCAACGGGATCATGGAGAAGGACGGCAAGCCCGCCGCCTTCAAGATCAGCAACTTTGGCGACGACCCCACCACCCTGGCAGTGGCCCAGACGCTCCAGAAGCAGCTCCAGGCCGGCGGCATGGATGTCGGGATTGACCAGCGCGCTTCCGCCGACTTCGGCAAGGTCCTGGGCAGCCGTGAGTTCGACCTGAGCATCTCCGGCTACACGGTTGGTCCGGACGCCACCGATGCCGTCAAGCAGTACTACGACTCCAAGACCAACGAGAACAAGCTGGGCGACGCCGAGCTGGACAAGAAGATTGCCGACCTCGCCTCGATCGAGGACAACGCCGCCCGCAACAAGGCAGCCATGGATGTGGAGAAGGAGCACATGGCCAAGTACTACTCCATGGGCGTGGTCTTCAACGGCCCGCAGATCTCCTTCGTCCGCACCGGCCTGGCCAACTACGGCCCGTCCCTCTTCAAGAGCCTCTCGCAGGTTCCGGACTGGACCACCATCGGCTGGGAAAAGAAGTAACGTCCCTCCCGCGGCAGTAGCCGCACAACGCCGAAAGACGGCACCCCTGGTCACCAGGGGTGCCGTCTTTCGGCGTTTAACGGGTCTTGTTCGACGCCGCCACGCCAGGGGTAGCGTTGGTTCCATGACCGGAACTGAAGGCGACCAGCGCACCATCCGTACCGCCGTCGTCGGCTATGGGCTCGCCGGCAGCGTGTTCCACGCGCCGTTGCTCGCGGCCAACAGCAGCTACTCGCTGGACGCCGTGGCCACGTCCGACGCCGGGCGGAGGGCGGCTGCCTCATCCAGGCTTCCAGGGGTGGAGGTAATGCGGGACGGGGCCGCCGTCCTTAAGCGGGCAGCCGACCTTGACCTGGTGGTCCTGGCGACGCCGCCCGCGACGCATCATTCGCTGGCCAAGGCAGCGTTGGAAGCGGGGCTGGACGTGGTGGTGGACAAGCCCTTTGCGGTCACCAGCGGGCAGGGGCAGGAACTAATCGACCTGGCGCGGCAGCTGGGCCGCGTGCTCTCGGTGTTCCACAACCGGCGGTGGGACGGGGACTTCCTCACGCTGCGAAAGCTGCTGGCCGCGCAGTCGCTGGGAAGCGTCACCAGGTTCGAGTCGCGTTTCGAACGCTGGTCCCCGGCCATCAGCAAAGCCTGGAAGGCCCGGGCCACAGCCGTCGACGGGGGAGGCATCCTGTTTGATCTTGGCAGCCACCTGATCGACCAGGCGCTGCAGCTGTTCGGCCCGGCCGCCGTGCTCCACGCCGAGCTGAAGGCGCGGCGCTCGGATGAGCGGACCGATGATGACGTCTTCCTGGTCCTGCGGCACGATTCGGGGGTGACCAGCCACCTGACCATGAACATGCTGTGCGCGCAGCAGGGTCCGCGCTTCCGGGTGCTGGGCTCGATAGGCGGCTTCACCAAGAACGGTGTGGACCCCCAGGAGCCCTACATGGCGGCCGGCGGCAGCCCCCTGGATCCCGCCTACGGCCAGGAGGCGCCGGAGTGGGCCGGCCACTTGGGCCGCGACGGCCACCTGGACCGGCTCCCCACCGAACGCGGCGCGTACCCCGAGTTCTACCGGATCCTGGCGGACAAGATCCTCGACGGCGGCACCGCGTCGGCCCGTCCCCTCCCGGTAGACCCGGAGGACGCGGTCGCGGCCCTGAAAATCATGGAAAAAGCGCGCGAACTGGCTTAGGCCCGTCGATTGCTCCCCACAGGGCCCCCGTAGACGCCGTTTTGAGGGCTCAAAAGGGCGAGTAGGAGCAATCGACGGAGGGGCTTACGCGGAGACCAGTTCGTGCCAGTCCTTGACGAGGGGCAGGTTGTGGGCTTCGGACACGGAGTGGTGTGCCACGTGGCCGGCGGCGATGTTCAGGCCGGCGGCGAGGGCGGGGTCGCGGTCGAAGGCGGCCCTGACCCCCAGGTTGGCCAGGGACACGGCGTAGCGCAGGGTGACGTTGGTCAGCGCGTAGGTGGAGGTGTTGGGCACGGCGCCGGGCATGTTGGCCACGCAGTAGAAGATGGTGTTGTGCACCTTGTACGTGGGTTCCTGGTGCGTGGTGGGGTGCGTGTCCTCGAAGCAGCCGCCCTGGTCCACCGCGATGTCCACCAGGACCGAGCCGGGCTTCATCCGGGCCACGAGGTCGTTGGTGACCAGCTTGGGGGCCTTGGCGCCCGGGATCAGGACGGAACCGATCACCAGGTCGGCGTCCACCACTGACTTTTCGATCTCGTACTTGTTGGAGGCAACCGTCTTCAGCCGTCCCTGGTACTGGGCGTCCAGTTCGCGCAGGCGGTTGATGTTGATGTCCAGGATGGTGACGTCGGCACCCAGGCCCAGGGCCATGGCTGCGGCGTTGGTGCCGGCAACACCGGCGCCCAGGACCACCACTTTGGCGGGGCGCACGCCGGGAACGCCGCCCAGCAGGACGCCCTTGCCGCCGGCCGGAGCCATCAGCGAGGTGGCACCCACCTGGACGGAGAGGCGGCCGGCAACCTCGGACATCGGAGCCAGCAGCGGCAGCGAGCGGCCTTCCTGCACCGTTTCGTAGGCGATGGCAGTGACGCCGGAGTTGATGAGTTCGCGGGTGAGTTCCGGCTCGGCAGCCAGGTGCAGGTAGGTGAAGAGGATCAGGCCCTTGCGGAAGCGGTGGTACTCGGACTTGATGGGCTCCTTGACCTTCATCACCATGTCGGCCCGGGCCCAGACATCGTCCGCCTCGTTAACGATCTCGGCGCCCGCGATCGAGTATTCCTCATCGGTAATGCCTGAGCCCAGGCCGGCACCGCGCTCCACCAGGACGGTGTGTCCGTGGGTGCGGAATTCGTGGACTCCGGCCGCGGTGATGGCCACGCGGAATTCGTTGTTCTTGATTTCTTTGGGGACGCCGATGATCATCGTCTGCTCCAGTGTGCGGGGCCGGTGGGCCGAAAAAACGGAAAGGATTTCGTGTTTCAACGATAAATCCGGCTGTGAGCCACGTGACACGGAGCGGGCTTGCAGCCATGCCAAGGACCCCCGTGATTCCGCGGTTTTGACGCTTCAGTGCTCGACAGGTGTCGAGCACTGAAGCGTCAGGTGTCGCCTCGTGTCCGTTCGTCTGTAGAGCTTCCAGCGCAGTAGTGTTGCCCCATGCAGCAGCAGGGTGTGGAACAGCTCGTCGAACAGGTGGCGCAGAAGCTGGGGCGCGGCCTGTCCCTCGAGGACCTGGACGGCCTTTTGCTGGCCTACAGCTCCAACCAGTCCCACGCCGACCGGGTGCGGGTGAACTTCCTGCTGAGCAAAAAGGTCCCGGCGGACGTGAGCGCGTGGCAGCTCTCGCACGGCATCGCCACCGCCGTGCGGCCCGTTGTGGTCCCGGCCAACCCTGATCTGGGCATGCTGGGCAGGGTCTGCGTTCCGCTCATGGTGCGGGGCTTCCGCGTGGGTTACCTCTGGGTGCAGCAGGACTCCGCGGAGGAAAGCCCGACGGCGATCCTCACCCAGTTGCCGGGCGTGAACCATGAGCTTGAGCTGCTGTCCGGCCTCCTGCTCGATTCGAATACGGCCGAATCCGAATTCCGGCGGGGCCGGGAGCGGGAGTTCCTGGCCGCCTGCGCGGGAGAACCGAACGCTGTGGCCGCCGTGGCCGGGTGGAAGGAAGTCCAGGGCCGCGGTCCGTGGCAGATGGTCACGGTGCTCGATGCGGACGGCTGGGCCAGCGGCCCGGACCCCATCGCGTCCACCCTGATCCACCGCTCCACAGCGCTCCAGGCAACCGTGGGCGTGGACGCCGCCCTTTTCAGCGCCGGTACGGAAACCCACTCGGTGGTGCTGTTTCGCGAGTCGACGGGCCGGGCCAACCACGCCCAGGTCCTGGTCCACTACCAGCTGGAGCTGGCCAAACGGTCCGGCCGCCCGGTCCACCGGATCATCCTGGGCATCAGCGAGGGCTTCTCCAAGACCCGCCAGCTCTCCGAGGCATACCGGCAGTCGCGGGTGGCAGCGCAGGCGGCAGCCGTGGACCCGCAGCTGGGTGAACTGGTGGACATCCGCGCAACGGGCGTCTACCAGCTTCTCGCCTCGGCCGGGGGAGGGGTGGGGGCCTGGGCGGATTCCGGTTCGGTGTACTTCCGGATGCTCGAGGACCACGACCGCAACGGCGAGCTCATCCCGGTCCTTGAACTCCTGTATGACAACGATGGGTCCGTGCAGGATGTGGCCGGCAAGCTCCACCTGCACCGCAGCAGCATCTACAACAGGCTGGGCCGGATCCGGCAGCTGCTGGGGGTGGACCCGCTGAAGGGGATGCCCCGCCTGGAGCTGCACGCCGCGTTGAAGATGCGGCGCTGGGCGGCGAGGCCAAGGATCTGAGTACCCAGACCTGGCGTTAGGCACCGGCCCCGGTGAAGGACATGATGGCGGCCGCTACCTGCCGTGGCCGCAGGTGCTGGGCCACGTGTCCTGCCCGGTCGATCTCAACAAAGCGTCCCTGCGGCACCACCTGGGCGAGGAGGCGCGACCAATCCGCGCCGGCCACCGGGTCCTGTTTCCCGCGCAGGACCAGCACCGGCACATTGATGCCCGCCAGCCGCAGCTCCGTGGGGTAGCCCATCATCACGGGGAGCACGGTGAAGTACCATCGCGGACCGCAGCGGAAGTAGTCCGACACCACCAGCCAGTTGGAGGAGGCGCTTTCCCGGAGGAGCGAGTCCAGAAACAGTGCCAGGCCCTGCCGCCCCACGCTGCGGTGCCGCGAATCGACCACGGGACCCATCAACACCAGCCGCAGTGCCTGGTCCGGTGCGCAGAGTGCCGCCTCGATGGCGAACTGGACGCCCATCGAATGTCCCACCAGGATGTACGGGCCAATGCCGCTGGCCTTCAGAGCCTGCGCGATGAAGGCGCCGTAGTCCTCCACGGACAACTGCCTCCCCGGCCTGGGGGTGCCGGCAAAGCCAGGCAGGTCCAGGGAATAGGTGGGGGCAGTGGCGGCGAGCTCACCGTGCAGGCGGCGGAGGTAGCGGTGGGAAACGCCGATGCCGTGGATGAGGATGTATGCGGGCTCTCGCGAACCGTCCGCGCGTTCCAGCCCCGGTGCAGGTGTTCCATCAGCCCACAGGATCCGGCCTTTCAGCCCGTGGGCTTCCAGGTCGGCTGACTGCAGCGGAGGGATTGTCCCGCCTCCGGCCTTCGCCATGGGCACTATTCCCGCGGGCCGGCGTCTGCCCCGGCGTTCTTGTCCTGCCTGCGCTTGTGTTCGGCAAGTTTCTGGCTTTCGAGCCACGCCATGATGTCAGCCTGCCGGATCCGCCGGTGCGAGCCGCGGTACTCCACCGGGATCTCACCGCGGTCCGTCATGTTGCGCAGGTAGGTGTGCGAAATCCCCGCCAGCTCTGCCGCCTGCGACGTGGTCAGCATTTCCGCCACGCTGCTCACGGTCACCGTTTCGCCGCGGGCCAGCCGGGCAAGGAGGTCCACGACGGCGTCCCGCGCCTGCCCGGGCAGCCGATGGACCGTTCCGTCGACGAAGACAGTGATGTCATTGCTGTCCTCGAGGGCGCGCGTCAGGACGCGGGCTTCGCCGGCGGGCAGGCCGGCCGTGACGCGGGGGGCTATCAATGCCATGAACGTAGCCTATCCCGGCCGCAGCCCGCGTGGCCGCGGACCCGTCAGAGCCCCAGCTCCTCCAATACCGGCAGCTTTTCCCGGACCCACGCCCGCGCCTCGGTGGCGCTCGGCGCGGACAGGGCGAGCTTGGCCAGGTCCTGGGCTTCGGACAGGGTTACCGTCTTCAGGACTGCTGCCACCGCGGCGAGGGACCGCGCCGTCATGGACAGGGTGCTGACGCCCAGGCCGGTGAGGACAACGGCGAGGGCGGGATCGGCGGCGGCCTCGCCGCAGACACCCACCGGTTTGTTGTGGCCCTCGGCCCGGGATCCTTCAACCGTCAGTCCGACCAGCCGCAGGACGGCCGGCTGCCACGGGGTGTTCAGGTTGGCCAGCGGGCCGAGCTGGCGGTCGGCGGCCATGGCGTACTGGGTGAGGTCATTGGTGCCCAGGCTGGCAAAGCTGACTTCGCGGAGGATGGCCTCGGCGGTGAGGGCCGCGGAGGGGACCTCCACCATCACGCCGGGGGTCTTGATGCCCGCGTCGGCGCACATGGAGGCGAACCGGGCCGCTTCTTCCGCAGTGGAGATCATCGGGGCCATGACCCAGACGTCGGCTTCTGACTGCTTCTGGGCCAGGGCAATGGCTTCCAGCTGCCGGTCCAGGACGCCGGGGGTGGTGAAGTCGGTGCGGTAGCCGCGGACGCCAAGGGCCGGGTTGGGCTCCGTGGAATCCGTCAGGAACGGCAGCGGCTTATCCGCGCCGGCATCCAGCGTCCGGAGGACCACCTTCTTGCCGGGGAAGGCATCAAAAACGCTCTTGTAGGCAGCAGCCTGCTCTTCGACGCTGGGTTCGGTGTCGCGCTCCAAAAAGCAGAACTCGGTGCGGAACAGGCCCACGCCCTGGGCGCCCAGCTTGGCGGCCGCTTCGGCGTCCTTGCCGCCGCCCACGTTGGCGAGCAGCGGCACCTCGTGGCCGTCCGCCGTCGCGCCCGTGCCGGTGAATTCAGCCAGCAGCGACGCCGTGGCGGCCCATGCTTCCGCTGTTGCCCGGAGGGATTCGTCGGGGTCGGAAGTGATGAGGCCGGCCGCGCCGTCCACGTACACCTCGGTGCCGTCCGGCAGTTCGTCCACTCCCACGGCGGCAACCACGGCGGGCAGGCCAAGGGACCGGGCGATGATGGCGGTGTGGGACTGGGGGCCGCCGCCGGCGGTGACCAGCGCCAGGACCTTGTTCGGGTCAAGCGTTGCGGTGTCCGCGGGGGCCAGGTCCTCGGCCACCAGGACGAACGGGGTGTTGGACGCGGGAATGCCGGGCGCGGGCACGCCGCGGAGCTCGGCCACGATGCGGGCGCGCACGTCCAGGACGTCGGTGGCACGTTCGGCCATGTAGCCGCCCAGGTTGTGCAGCATTTCGGAGACGGAGGAGCCGGACTCCCAGATGGCGCGTGCGGCAGAGGTGCCGCGGGCCACCAGCTTGGCCGCACCCTTGATCAGCATGGTGTCCTTGGCCATCAGGGCGGTGGCCTCCAGGACGGCCTTGCCGTCGCCGGTGGCATGGGCGGCGCGGTCCTTCAGTTCGTCGTGCACGGCCTGCGCGGCGGCCTTCAGTGCTGCGGTGGCTTCTTCTGCAGTGGTGTCCGGGGCCAGCTGTTCACCGGCGGGAGGCTCACTGATCGGTTTGGGCATCTGCCGGATGGTGCCGATGACGCGGCCTGGACTGACGCCTACTCCTGGGAAGTTCTGCACTGAAGGTCCTCATTCTCTGCCGGTAGACAGGCCCGCCAAGTTCCCCCGGCGCCGTGCCGGGTCCGCCGGAGGACTGCTACGTCCAGGGCGGGAAACGTGCCTGAAAAAATTGTATGTGATTCAGTTCATATAGCAACGCTATAGGTGCTAGGGTAGCGGTTATGAGTTTGGATGGCCAGCTTCCCCCCAAAATGCGGCTGCTCCGTGCTGCCGCGGAACTGCTGGCGAAATCCGCGGGGGCTCCGGTGTCCACGCGCCAGATCACGCAGCTGGCCGGGGTTTCGGCTCCTACGCTGTACCACCACTTCGGTGACAAGGAAGGTTTGTTCGACGCCGTCGTCGCCGCAGGGTTTGAAGAATATGTCGCGGGCGAAAGGGATTTCGCCCCCTCCGGACAGCCCATCGAGGACATCCGGAGAATGTGGGACAACCACGTCCAGTTCGGACTGAACCAGCCCGAGCTGTACCTGGTGATGTTCGGCAATATCCGCCCGGAGAGCCGGCCTGCCATCGTGGCGGACGCCGAGGCGCTCATGGAGGAGATGCTGAACAAGGCAGCGGCGGCGGGCCAGCTGAACGTCCAGCCCCGGGAGGCAGCCAGGTCCATCCTGGCCGCCAACGTGGGCGTGACGCTGATGCTGATTGCGGAGCCCGCTTCCGAACGCAACCTCGAACTGTCCACCATGACCCGGGACGCCATGATCTTCGCGGTGTCCGCCGAGCCCGCCAGCGGCCCGGCCCCGGGCGGCACCGGAAAGTCCTCGGTGGTGGTGGCAGCGATCGCCCTGAACGCCGCACTTCAGGCTTCGCACTCTGACCAGCTTTCCAGCTCGGAACTCAAGCTCTTCCTCGAATGGCTTCACCGGATCTCCACCAGCCCTGCCGGCTAGCCCCGGACCCCCGTAGTACCCAGCAGTACGTCGTCGTAATCATCGGACCACTCCTGCGGAGCAGCAGGAATGAGGTTAGGAAATCACATGGCAACAGAGACAGTTGCAAAACCCCGCACCAGCGCGCGCGTGCACGTCCAAAAGTTCGGGACATTCCTGTCCGGCATGATCATGCCCAACATCGGGGCGTTTATCGCCTGGGGCATCATCACGGCCCTCTTCATTGAGAAGGGCTGGCTGCCCGTACCCGTCCTCGGTGGCTTCGGTGAGACCGGCGGGAAGCCCAACGTCGGCCTTGTGGGCCCCATGATCACCTATCTCCTGCCACTCCTGATCGGCTACACCGGCGGCAAGAACGTCTATGACGTCCGCGGCGGCGTGGTGGGGGCCATCGGCACCATGGGCGTGATCGTCGGTGCCGGCATCCCCATGTTCATCGGCGCCATGATCATGGGCCCGCTGGGCGGCTGGACCATGAAGAAGATCGACATGCTGTGGGAGGGCAAGATCCGCCCCGGCTTCGAAATGCTGGTCAACAACTTCTCTGCCGGCATCTGGGGCGCATTGCTCGCGATGCTGGGCTTCTTCGGCATTTCACCGCTGGTCACGGCCTTCAGCACGGGCGCCGGGAACGTGGTGCAGTTCCTGGTCAACAACGGCCTCCTGCCGCTGACCAGCATCTTCATCGAGCCCGCCAAGGTCCTGTTCCTGAACAACGCCATCAACCACGGTGTGCTGACCCCGCTGGGCGTCCAGCAGTCGCTGGACCAGGGCAAGTCCATCCTGTTCCTGCTCGAGGCGAACCCGGGCCCTGGCCTCGGCATCCTGCTGGCCTACATGTTCTTCGGCCGCGGTGCCGCCAAGGCGTCGGCGCCCGGTGCTGCGATCATCCACTTCCTGGGCGGCATCCACGAGATCTACTTCCCGTACGTGCTCATGCGCCCGCTGCTGATCCTGGCCGCAATCGCAGGCGGCATGACCGGCATCGCCACCCTGGCCGTCACCGGCGCGGGCCTGGTTGCGCCGGCCGCTCCGGGATCCATCCTCGCCGTGCTGGCCCAGACGTCCCGCGACAGCTACCTCGGCGTGATCCTGTCGGTGGTGCTCGCCGCCACGGCATCCTTCCTGGTGGCCTCCGTCATCATGAAGACCACCAAGCACAGTGACGAAACAGACCTGGGCGACGCCACCGCCCGCATGGAGGCAATGAAGGGCAAGAAGAGCTCGGTTTCCTCCACCCTGACCGGTGCAGGTGCAGGTGCAGGCGCTTCCGCAGGTGCCGCGTCCGGCGGCCGCGGCGGAGTGGGCGTGCTGGCCGGACCCGTCCGGAACATCGTGTTCGCCTGCGACGCCGGCATGGGCTCCAGCGCCATGGGCGCCTCGGTGCTGCGGAACAAGATCAAGGCGGCCGGGTTCCCGGACGTCAAGGTCACCAACGCCTCCATCGCCAGCCTCAGCGACACCTACGACGTGGTGATCACGCACCAGGACCTGACCGAGCGGGCCAAGCCGGCCACGTCCAGTGCCGTCCACTACTCGGTGGACAACTTCATGAGCAGCCCGCGGTACGACGAGATCGTCGAGCTGGTCCGCGAGAGCAACACGGAAGGCGGAACGTCCGACGCCGGCACCGCCCACGGTGCGCACGCCGCCGAGGCGCCGGTGGACGCAGCGCCTGCCGCAGCAGGTGCGGCAGCGGCAGCTCCTACCGCCGGCAGCTCCGACATCCTGGCCCGCGAGAGCGTGGTCATGCGCGGTTCGGCCACCACCCGCGACGCCGCCATCGACGAGGCGGGCCGGCTGCTGCTGGCCCGTGGCGCCGTGGATGAGGGCTACATCGCCGCCATGCATGAGCGGGAAGAGTCCGTATCCACCTACATGGGCAGCTTCCTGGCCATCCCGCACGGCACCAACGCCGCCAAGGACCACATCCGCAAGTCGGCGGTTTCCGTCATTCGGTACCCGGAAGGCATCGACTGGAACGGCAAGCAGGTGAAGTTCGTGGTGGGCGTCGCCGGCATCAACAACGAGCACCTGCACATCCTGTCGTCCATCGCCAAGGTCTTCACCAACAAGGAACAGGTTGCCCGGCTCGAGGCCGCCACATCCGAGGATGAAGTCCTGGAGCTTTTCGGAAAGGTCAACGCATAGTGAAGGCAGTACATTTTGGGGCCGGCAACATCGGCCGCGGCTTCGTGGGGCTGCTCCTGCATGACGCCGGCTACGAAGTGGTGTTCGCGGACGTGGCCGAAGACCTGATCAACCGGCTGAAGGAAGCGGACAGCTACGCCGTGCACGAAGTGGGGGAGAATCCCGCCGTGCGGACCGTGGACAACTTCCGGGCACTGAACTCCAACGCCCAGGAAGCGGAACTGGTCTCCGAGATCGCCACGGCGGACATCGTCACCACCGCAGTGGGCCCGCACATCCTGAAGTTCGTGGCGCCGGTGATCGCCAAGGGCATCGCCGCAAGGGAACCCGGCCGGGCGCCCCTGCAGGTGATGGCCTGTGAGAACGCCATCAACGCCACGGACATCCTGGCCAAGGAGGTGGCCGCCCAGCCAGGGGCCACCGCCGCAGTGCTGGACGGCAAGGCAGTGTTCGCCAATACTGCCGTGGACCGGATCGTGCCCAACCAGGAGGCCGGGCAGGGGCTGGACGTAACAGTGGAGACTTTTTACGAATGGGTCATCGACCGCACCGCGTTCGGTGACTCAGCGCCGGCCATTCCGGGCGCCACGTTCGTGGACGACCTCTCGCCCTACATCGAGCGGAAGCTGTTCACCGTGAACACCGGCCACGCCTCGGCGGCATACTTCGGGTTCGAGGCGGGCCTGGAGAAGATCTCCGACGCCATGGCGGACCAGGACGTGGCGGAGGATGTCCGGGCGGTGCTGGAGGAAACCAAGCAGCTCCTGGTGGCCAAGCACGGGTTCAGCAACGATGAGCAGGAAGCCTACGTCCAGAAGATCCTGGTCAGGTTCTCCAATCCCTATCTTCCGGACACCGTCAACCGGGTGGGCCGTGCTCCGCTGCGGAAGCTGAGCCGGAACGAGCGCTTCATCGGCCCCGCCGCCGAGCTGGCCGAACGTGGCGTGGTGCCGGAGGCCCTGCTTGGTGCCATCGCATCAGCGCTCCGGTTCAACGACCCCGCTGATACAGAGGCCACGGAGCTGGCAGAAATCCTTCGCTCCACCAGCCCCGCCGACGCTACGGCAAAAATCACCGGGCTGACGCCTGGCCACCCGCTGTTCGCCGCCGTTGCCACCCTCGTCGAGGAGCGGCAGGCCGAAATGGCCGGCACCCCCGCCTGACGCGCCAACTGACACGCTCCATCATTACCTGCGCCCTCAAGCGCAAGGCTCCATCAGATCCTGCAGGAATTCCGGCGACGCTCCATCAGAACGACGCCGGCACTTACCCAAGTGCCGGCGTCGTTCTTTGTCTGTGCAAAGCTGGGCGGGTGAACCAGAACCCAAATGCCGCGCCTGCTTTGCTCACCGCCGACGTTGACGGCGGGACGTTCCGCCTCAGGCACGCGACGCGTGCCGACATCCCGGACATGGTGCGCCTGCTGGCCGACGACGCCCTGGGCGCCGGCCGCGAGACCGCGAAGGATATGGAACCCTACGAACGCGCCTTTGACGCGATCCACGCCGACCCCGCCCATCTCCTGCTCGTCGGCGAAAGGGTGCCGCAGGGGGAAGAGGAGGGGCCGGTGGTTGCAACCTTCCAGCTGAGCTTCCTTCCCGGCATCTCCAGGCAGGGCGCGTGGCGCTCGCAGCTCGAAGGTGTCCGCGTGGCCGCGTCCCTTCGCGGGCAGGGCCTGGGGAGGCTCATGGTGGGCTGGGCCATCGCGGAGTCGCGGCGCCGGGGCTGCGACCTGATGCAGCTGACAACGCACCATAGCCGTTCGGCCGCCCACAGGTTCTACGAACAGCTGGGCTTCGAAGCAAGCCATGTCGGGATGAAGCTGACCCTCTGACCCTTGACCGTTAGGTTCCCTAACTGTTAGGCTACCTAACGATGACTGACGACGATCCCCAGCTCCACGAACTTGCCGGCGCCTTCCGTGAAGCCCTGCGGCACAGCGTCTACCTGGTCCGGCGCCTCGACGCGGACGGCGAACTCAGCGCCGCCCAGCTCAGTACCCTCAAGATGCTGCTCGGCGAGGGCCAGCGCGTCGGTGAGATCGCCCGGAACCTCGGTGTCCGCGTGCCCAGCGCTACCGAACAGATCATCAAGCTCGAACGCGCAGGCCTGGCGCGCCGGGAACCGGACCCGGATGACTCCCGCGCCGTCAGGGTGATCCTGACCCCCGAAGGCCGTGCCGCCGTCGACTCCGCAAACCGGCGGCGCAACCAGGTGATGGCCGCCATCCTCAGCACGCTCACCGACCAGGACCGCCAAGCCCTGGCGGAGGCCCTGCCGGTCATCGACAAAATCAACGCATCCCTCCAGAACTGAACCAGCCACGAACTTAGGAGCACCCTCCATGGACGGCCAGCTCGCAGAAACCCTGCAAGCACCAGAATCAACCTTGACGGCCGAAAAGGCCTCATTCCTCAAACAGCCGAAGGCGGTATGGGCCACCGCCCTCGCCGCAGTGTTCGCCTTCATGGGCATCGGCCTGGTGGACCCCATCCTTCCGGCCATCGCCACCAACCTGGACGCCAGCCCCAGCCAGGTCTCCCTCCTCTTCACCAGCTACTTCCTGGTCACCGCGCTGGCCATGCTGATCACGGGGTTCGTCTCCTCCCGCATCGGCGGCAAGCGGACGCTGCTGATCGGCCTGGCCGTCATCGTTGTCTTCTCCTCGCTGTCCGGCCTGTCCGGCAGCGTCGATGAGCTGGTGGGCTTCCGCGCCGGCTGGGGACTGGGCAACGCCCTGTTCGTCGCCACCGCCCTCGCCGTCATTGTTGGGGTGGCCAGCGGCGGCGCCGGCACCGCCATCATCCTCTACGAAGCCGCACTGGGCCTGGGCATCTCGCTCGGCCCGCTGCTCGGCGCCCTCTTGGGCGGCTGGCAGTGGCGCGCCCCGTTCTTCGGCACCGCCGTCCTCATGGCCGCCGCCTTCATCGCCCTGATCGCCCTCCTGCCCAGGACGCCGCTGCCTGAGCGCAAGGTGCGGTTGCGGGACCCCCTGCTGGCGCTGGGCCACAAGGGACTGCGGACGACGGCGGCAAGCGGCTTGTTCTACAACTACGGCTTCTTCACCATCCTGGCTTTCACCCCGTTCATCCTGGGCATGGACGCGTACGGCATCGGCGGCGTCTTCTTTGGCTGGGGTGTGGCCGTGGCGGTATTTTCCGTCTTCGTTGCACCGGTCCTGCAGACCCGCTTCGGCGCGGTGAAGGTACTGACCGGCACTTTGTTCGTCCTCATGCTGGACCTGGCCGGGCTGGGACTGGCCGCGGGGCACTCGGTGCCTGCCGTCGTCGTCCTGGTCAT
The DNA here is from genome assembly GCF_059492155.1 of Pseudarthrobacter sp. Pseusp20. NCBI lineage: Bacteria > Bacillati > Actinomycetota > Actinomycetes > Micrococcales > Micrococcaceae > Pseudarthrobacter > Pseudarthrobacter sp. Pseusp20. The sequence continues at coordinate 66,292 of NZ_CP168521.1, read as the reverse complement.
TGTTGCCGGCGCGCTGCTGGGCATCAACAACACCATCTACACGGAACTGGCCATGGGCGTCTCTGATTCGCCCCGGCCGGTGGCTTCCTCCGGCTACAACTTTGTCCGCTGGATGGGCGGTGCCCTGGCCCCGTTCGCGGCGGCGCAGCTCGGTGAGCACTTCGGCCCGCAGGTCCCGTTCTTTGCCGGGGCGGTGGCCATGGTGATCGCCATCCTGGTCGCGTTCGGCGGCCGGGCCTACCTGTCCTCGCACGAACCGCACGTCGTGTAGCCGCTGCCGGCGCACCAACACCAAACCCTCCATCACGGCATGTGATGGAGGGTTTGGTGTTTTCCTGCTGAAGCTGATGGAGCGTTCCAGGGAAGGCCGCCAAAAGTGATGGGGCGTTGCTAGGCCTTGGCGGAGCCCTTGGGTACGAACAGCGTCTCGGCCTGCTCCAGGGACATGCCGTTGGTCTCCGGGACCTTGAACATGACGAAGAAGAAGGAAGCCGCAGCGAACAGGGCGTACATGGCATAGGTCAGCGGCAGCGAGCCCGCTGCCATGACCGGGAAGCTCAGGGTGATCACGAAGTTGGCCACCCACTGGGCCGCTGCGGCCAGGCCCAGCGCCCGGGCACGGATCCGGGACGGGAAGATCTCGCCCAGGAGGACCCACACCAGCGGTCCCCAGGACGCGCCGAAGCTGATCACGAAGACGTTGGCGGCCACCAGGGCCACGGGGCCCCACGCGCCCGGCAGGCTGATGTTCTCGCCGCTGCCTGTTGCCGAGGAGAACGCCACGGCCATGGCGCCCAGGGACACGGCCATGCCCACGGACCCAGCCAGCAGGATGGGCCGGCGGCCCACGCGGTCCACCAGGGCGATGGCCACGAGGGTTACCAGGATGTTGGTGACGGAGGTTGCCACCGAGATGGCCAGGGAGTCCTTCTCCTGGAAGCCCACCGCCTTCCACAGGGTGGTGGAGTAGTAGAAGATCACGTTGATGCCCACGAACTGCTGGAGCACCGACAACGTGATGCCCACCCAAACCACAGCCTGCAGGCCAAAGGCCTTGCCGCGGAGGGACCCCTTTTGCCCGGCCAGCTTGTCTTCCTCAATGGCTTCCCGGATGTCCCGGATATGCCGACCGGCATCCTCGGTGGGTGCGATGGACTCAAAGACTTCCCGGGCCTGGTCCTCTTTGCCCTGGAACACCAGGAACCGCGGGGACTCGGGCAGGGTGAACGCCACCCAACCGTAAACGACGGCCGGGACGGCGGCGGCCAGGAACATCCAGCGCCATGATTCAATGCCCAGCCAGAAGGCCTGGTCCGCACCGCCGGCACTGGTGGCCAGGAGCGCGTCAGACAGCAGCGCGGCAAAAATACCCGTAGTGATGGCCAGCTGCTGCAGCGAAGCCAGGCGGCCGCGGACCTTTCGCGGCGAAATCTCGGAGATGTAGGCGGGCGCGATGACGGAGGCCAGCCCAATGCCCAGGCCGCCCACCAGGCGCCAGAACACCAGGTCCCAGACGCCGAACGCGAAACCCGTGCCCACGGCGCTGACCAGGAACAGCAGGGCGCCCAGCTTCATGGCCGGAATGCGGCCGTAGCGGTCCGCCACCTTGCCTGCCAGGAAGGCGCCGGCCGCGCAGCCCAGCAGGGCAATGGCTACGGCGAAGCCCGTGACGGCCTCTGACAGGGCAAATTCTTCCTTCATGGCGTCCACGGCGCCGTTGACCACCGATGAGTCGAAGCCGAAGAGGAATCCGCCCACCGCCCCCGCGAGCGCCAGCCAGATCACCCGCCGCGGTATCCCGGTTGTGGTCTGCTCCTGTGCAGTGGGCATGGTTCTCCCTGGGTTTGGGGGTTTTATGGATGCGGTGCGGACGTCGTCGGCTGCGGTACCGGCAGAATGGCCGGCGCACACGCGCTAAACAGTGTGGCACGTCACCGCCCGAGGTTCCACTTGGCGCCGTTTGCCCCGTTAACGCAGGACGACGACGGCGGGCTGTGCCGCCGTCGTCGTCCCACCCGTGCGCTTACGGGCTAGTGCGCCGGAATCTCCATGCTGTCCTTGTCCTGCGGGGATGCCTTCTGGTCGGTCAGCTTCTTCCGCGGAAGGGCGAAGCTGATGAGGAACGCCAGGCCGGTGAGCGCCGCGGCCGTCAGCATCACGGTGTCGATGGACGTGGCGAAGCCCTCGGTGATGGGCCTGGTGAGGGTGCTGTTGGCGGTATGCAGCCAGCTGGTGTCGTTCAGGGAGTCGTTCGAGGCGCCGTTCTTGAAGAATTCATAGAGCTTGGCGTTGGCAGGGTCCGACGCGACGGCAGGGTCCTTCAGGACGGCCAGGTAGGCCGGGTCCGTGGTGGCGGCCTTCATGCCGTCGGCAATGCGGCTTGCCGCCATGCTGAAGAGCATGGAGATGAAGACGGCGGTGCCCACGGCGCCGCCCATGGAGCGGAAGAACGCTGCGGAGGAGGTTCCCACGCCCATGTCCCGCGGCGGTACCGAGGTCTGCATGGCCAGGGTGAGCGGCTGCATGCAGAAGCCCAGGCCGACGCCGAAGAAGACGGCGATGAGTCCGGGGACCCAGAGTTCGGTGTCCACTGCCAGTGAGAAGCCCATCACCAGGGCGGCGGCGGTCAGGATGCCGGTACCCATGATGGGGAAGATGCGGAACGTGCCGGAGGCCGAGATGGTGCGGCCGGCGGTGATGGAGCCGAACAGGATGCCCACGGTGAAGGTGATCATCATCAGGCCGGCCTCGGTGGGGGTGAGGCCCTTGACCAGCTGGAGGTACATCGGAAGCATGGCGATTGCGCCGAACATGCCGATGCCGATGATGAAGTTCAGCAGCGAGGACAGTCCGAACGTGATGTTGTGGAAGAGCCGGAGCGGGATCAGGGCGTAGTCGCCGGCGCGCTTCTCCGCCAGCAGGAACCAGGCAATGCCCACCACGCCCAGGCCGTAGCAGAGGAAAGAGTTCACGGAGGTCCAGCCCCACGTGCGGCCCTGCTCAGCCACCAGGAGGAGCGGAACGATGGCCACGGTGATGGCGGCGGCGCCCCAGTAGTCGATTTTTTGTTTCAGGTGCTTGGCGGGCAGGTGCAGGAAGAGGAACACCACCGTCAGCGCGGCAAGGCCAATGGGAATGTTGATGAAGAAGACCCAGCGCCAGCCGTCAAAACCGAGGATGTTCGCCGAGCCGGCGAATGCCCCACCCACCACCGGGCCCAGGACCGAGGAGATGCCGAACACGGACATGAAGTAGCCCTGGAACTTGGCGCGGTCCTTGAGCGAGACGATGTCGCCGATGATGGTCAGCGCCAGGGCCAGCAGGCCGCCGGCGCCAAGGCCCTGGATGCCGCGGGCAACTGCGAGTTCGGTCATCGAGTGGACCGAGCCGGCGTAAAGCGAGCCCACCAGGAAGATGAGGATCGCGGTCAGGTACAGCGGGCGGCGGCCGAAGATGTCACTCAATTTGCCGTACAGCGGGGTGCTGACGGTGGACGTGATGAGGTACGCGGTGGTGGCCCACGCCTGCAGGGAGAGCCCGTCCAGGTCGTTGGCAATGGTGTAGATGGAAGTGGAGACGATGGTCTGGTCAAGGGATGCCAGGAACATGCCCAGCATCAGGCCCACCATCACGGTGACGATCTGGCGTTGCGTCAGGGTTTCTCCGGGGCCGGGTGCGGCCGTGGCTTTGGACATGGGTGCTCCAAGGGGAAGGAAAGGATATAAGCAGCGATAGTTGCTTTCAGTAACTATCTTACTCGTTGTTTTTATTCCCCGCCCTGCCGGGCTTCCTGCTGGCGCTCCACGAGGATGCCGTCCGGATCGCACCAGACGGTGGCTCCGGGACGGAAGGTCACGCCGTCGATCACCACATCCACGTCAACCTCGCCTGCCCCCGCCTTCCGGCTCTTCCTGGGGTTGCTGCCCAGGGCCTTGACGCCGAGGTCCAGGTCTGCGATGGCCAGCCGGTCACGGATGGCGCCGTTGATGACGACGCCGGCCCAGCCGTTTGCCACGGCGCTTTCGGCGATCATGTCCCCCATCAGGGCCGTGCCCAGCGATCCGCCGCCGTCCACCACCAGGACCGCCCCGTTCCCCGGTGACCCCAGCGTGGACTTCACCAGGGCGTTGTCCTGGAAGCAGCGGATGGTGCGGACCGGGCCGCTGAAGTGCGAGCGGCCGCCCAGGGACTGGAACTGCAGGGAGACGGACGCCAGCTCGTCGCCGCGCTCATCGTAGAGGTCGGCGGTATTGACCGCTGTGCCTTCGGCCGGGGTGGGTGCGCTCATCTGGTTCTCCTCGATACTCGGCAATTTGTTACCCGGCAACGTGATCCCCCGGGCGGCGTTGACCGCCGCGTGCCCGGTGGCCCGGTACCGCCCACGATAGTCTGATTCCACCGCCAGCCGGCCGCACCAGGGGGAGCACGCCAATGAGTCCGTTCAACACGCCCGCGCCGCCGGATGATGCCGCAGGCAAAACCGCGACGGCGGCGCTCGCCGAGCCGGTGCAGAAGGTCACCGCCCGTTGGGTCACCGGCCTGGTGCTGGTGAACGTGGGCATCAACGCGGCGTTCTTCGGTCCCATCAACGTGTTCATCGGCCAGCAGGCGATCAGCATTGATGCGCCTTCCAAGGAAGCCATCCTCTCGCTGGTGACGGCCTGCGGTGCGGGGGTTTCGCTGGTGGCCAACCCCCTCTTCGGTGCCCTCTCGGACCGGACCACGTCCCGGTTCGGCCGGCGGTCCCCGTGGGTGCTGGCCGGGGCAGTCCTGGCCACGGCGGCGCTGCTGGCCATGTCCTTCTCTGCCGCGGTGGCCCTGATGGTGCTTTTCTGGTGCCTGGTGCAGCTGGGTGCAAATGCCGCGTACGCGGCCATTACCGCCGCCGTCCCGGACCGGGTTCCCGTCATCCAGCGCGGGGGAGTGGGCGGACTCGCGGCCATGGGGCAGACCCTTGGCATCCTCACTGGCGCGGTTTTCGGGGCAGTGGTCTCCGGCAACTTCATGGTGGGCTACTGGCTGTGTGCGGGCGCCCTGCTGGTGTCCGTGCTGCCGTACCTGTTCCACCGGAATGATCCCGCCCTGCCCAAGTCCGGGCTGGAGGCTTTCCGGCCCAGGGTTTTCCTCAAGGGTTTCTGGATCAGTCCCCGGCGCCACCCGGATTTCGCCTGGGCCTGGCTCACGCGCTTCCTGGTCAACGTGGGAAACCAGCTGACCATCGTCTACCTGCTCTTCTTCCTGCGTGACGTCATAGGCCATGAGGATCCTGCCGCGGGGGTTCTGGTCCTGACGGGTATCTACGCGGTGATGGTCATGGCCACCGCGGTGGTGGCCGGTCCCTGGAGTGACCGGGTGGGCAGGCGGAAACCGTTCGTCATCGCCTCCTCGGCCACAATCGCCATGGCCGGAGCCATCATGGCCTTCTTTCCCGTCTGGCCGGGCGCGCTCGCCGGCGCCGCCGTCCTGGGCGTCGGTTTCGGCGCCTACCTGGCCGTGGACTTTGCGCTGCTGACCCAGGTCCTGCCGTTCGCCGTCAGCCGCGGCAAGGACATGGGGATCATCAACGTGGCCAACTCGCTGCCGCAGGTGGTTGCCCCGGGACTGGCGCTGCTGGCCGTGGCCTACTGGGGTGGCTACCGGACGCTGTTCCTCACGGCGGCTGCCATCGGGCTGCTGGGTGCCGTTTTCGTGGTGAAAATCAAGGGCGTCGACTGACCTGCCGGCGCCCGAAACTAAGGCCGCTGACTAATTAGGGCACACGCCTGTGCCGTATAGTTGAACCGGGCTGCAGGGCGGTACGGAAGTGGGGGCGCTCCTGGCCGCAGTCCCTACGACACAACCCCGGAATGCTGATGCCCGAGACTTTTTCAGACCATCCGCCCATGGCCGCCCGGCCTTCCGCTCCACGCCAGCGCCTCCGCTACACGCGGATCCTGGACACCGCCGCAGGGTTCGCCCGCACGGGTCTTGACGCCGTGGAACTCTCCGAAGTCGCAGAAAAAGCGGACGTGCCACTGGGAACCCTCTACCGCTACTTTCCGTCCCCCACTCACCTGATGCTGGCGCTGTACCGGCAGCAGCTGGACGAGCTGCAGGCCGGTTCCCGGGGCTCGTCGCCGCGCTTCCGGGGCCGGGCACTGTCCGGCCTGCTGATGGAAATCTTCCACATGCGCGTCATGCAGCCCGCGGTGGAGCAATGCCTCAGCCGGGGCGTGTACCACCCGGACAAGGACACTACCGCACTCCTGCGCGAGATTGATGCACTCAGCGAAAAGCTCGTTGCGGGTGCCTGCGGCGACGCCGTGGGAGCCAGGGTCCTCCTCCTGACCGTCACTGGTCTGGTCCAGTCCGTCCGGAACCGGCGACTGTCCCTCTTCGAAGCCGAGGAGGACCTGAAAAAGGCGTGCGGTCGGCTGTCCCCCGGGGCAGAGGCGGGCTTCACAGTGTCCCGGTCGGCGTAACTGGTCTAGACCAAAAGGCAATTAAATACGCCATAATGCCGTGATCTGGATCACAAAACGTCCTGCATAAACGTTTTGTCAGGCTAAAGCTGTGTCAAGCAGGACCCGGCAGCCCTTTCGGGCCTGCCTACCATTGGGGCACAGGAGCGGCAGGGCGGAAACATCCCCGGCGTTCCCGCGGACCCGCCACCCTTGGGTTTCCTGTCGCACTACCTTCCACGCCTGGGCCCGGGAGGGCCCGGTTCCCGATGTGCCGTGTGCCCACGGCCAGCACCAGGAGACAACGACGTGTCCATTGACGCAATCACAGCCACCGACGATTCAGCAGCCACGGCCTTGACCGAAGACGAAATCTTCACGGCCCACCAGGGCGGCAAGCTCTCCGTCACCAGCACTGTTCCGCTGTCCAACAAGCGGGACCTGTCCATCGCCTACACCCCCGGAGTGGCCGAGGTGAGCCGGGCCATCCACGCCAAGCCCGAACTGGCCCGCACCCTGACCTGGGCCGAGCGCCTGGTGGTCGTGGTCAGCGACGGCACTGCCGTCCTGGGCCTGGGCAACATCGGGGCCAGCGCCTCGCTGCCGGTCATGGAAGGCAAGTCCGCCCTCTTCAAGACCTTCGGCGACCTTGATTCCATCCCGCTGGTCCTCAACACCACGGACGTGGACGAGATCGTGGAAACCCTGGTCCGCCTGCGCCCCAGCTTCGGCGCCGTGAACCTTGAGGACATCTCCGCCCCGCGCTGCTTCGAGCTCGAGGAAAAGCTGATCGAAGCCCTTGACTGCCCGGTCATGCACGACGACCAGCACGGAACCGCCGTCGTGGCCCTGGCAGCGCTGACCAACGCCGCCAAGGTGACCGGCCGCGGCCTCGAGGGCCTGAAGGTGGTGGTGTCCGGCGCCGGCGCGGCGGGGATCGCCGTCGCCGAAATCCTGCTCGCAGCCGGGATCACCGACGTCGTCCTGCTCGACTCCCGCGGAGTCATCAACAGCGGCCGCGCCGACCTCGCTGCCAGCCCCGACAGCAAGAAGGCCGACCTCGCCGGCCGCAGCAACCCCCGCGGCATCACCGGCGGACCTGCTGAAGCGCTGGCCGGTGCCGACGTCTTCATCGGCGTCTCCTCCTCGAAGCTGGACGAGGCGCACCTGGCATCGATGAACCAGGACGCCATCGTGTTCGCCCTGTCCAACCCGGATCCCGAAGTCCTGCCCGAGGTGGCCGTAAAGTACGCCGCCGTGGTGGCCACCGGCCGCAGCGACTTCCCCAACCAGATCAACAACGTCCTGGCGTTCCCCGGCATCTTCCGCGGTGCCCTCGACGCCGGCGCCCGCCGCATCACCCCGGCCATGAAGCTCGCAGCGGCGCGCGCCATCGCCGGGCTCGCCGCCGAGGACCTCTCGGCCGACTACATCGTCCCCAGCCCGCTGGATCCCCGCGTGGCACCGGCGGTCACCGCGGCCGTCGCCGCGGCGGTGGAAGCGGAGTAAATCCCCTTTCCGACACAAACCACGACGGCGGTGCCTCCTTCCCCGAAGGAGGCACCGCCGTCGGGCGTTAAGGGCCGGCCCTAGACTGAAGTCCATGAGCTCCGAAACCGTGGTGACCATCCTGTGCGGCCTGGCGATCCTGGTGGGGGTGGCCGGCACCATCATTCCCGTCCTGCCAGGCAGCGTCCTCATTGGCGTGAGCCTGCTGGCGTGGGCCATCTGGGGCGGCGCCGGGTCTGCGGGGTGGGTCGTATTTGCGGTGGCCATGATCTTTGTCGCCGCGGGGATGACGGCGGGTGCCGTCCTCACCGGCAGGAAGCTCAAGCAGCATGCCATTCCCAGCCGCAGCATTGTGGTGGCCCTCGTGGCGGGCGTGGTGGGGATGTTCATCATCCCTGTGGTGGGCCTCTTCGTTGGTTTCGCGGCCGGGCTGCTGGCCAGCGAGTTCCTCCGGACTCGGAATTTTTCGACGGCGGCGAAGTCCAGCTGGGCCGCGCTGAAGGCCACCGGGCTGGGGATGCTCGCGGAGTTCGGGCTGGCCTGCCTTGCCGCCAGCACCTGGGTCATTGGTGTGTGGATCGCCGCCGCCAACGGCTGAGTCCATTGCGCCCCGGACCCTGCCCGGGTACAACCAAGGTATGACCCAGCCAGCTTCAGCCCGGGACCATGTCCACGCCTGGATGGAAAAATACCAGGCTGCCTGGACCAGCAACGGCGCCGATGACATCCGCAACCTGTTTGCCCCGGACGCGCTCTACGAGACGCGTCCCCATGATCCCGAACCCTGGCGCGGCCAGGACGGGATCGTCCAGGGCTGGCTGGCGGCACGTGACGAGCCAACCGACTGGACGTTCAGCTGGGAACTGCTGGGGTGCGACGGCGACACCGCCTTTGTCCAGGGCCTCACCACCTACTCGGGCGGCAGGCCCACGTACGACAATCTGTGGGTGATCAGGTTTGATGGATCCGGCCGTGCCCGCTCCTTTACTGAATGGTTCATGGCGGGGAAGCCGGAGATCCCTCCCGGTTAGCATGGAAAGATGAGCGCCGGGGAGACCGCACCGATCTACTGGGACAACCGCGACCTCACACCGTTCGGGCAGGCCCAGCTGCGCACCCCTGTCCACGACCTTGCCGGGGGAGTGGGCGGCCTGCTGACCGGCGTCCTCGGCGGCCGCAACCCTGCCCTGCTCTCCATCGACGGCGAGGTGCCGCGGCTCAAGCGGCTGCTGCCCAAGCCTGCCAAGGCGGTTCATGAAGCCGTCTTCACCAGCCACGAACCGGAGCGCCTGATCACCCTGGCGCGCGCCTACCCCGGGTGGGCGGGGCTCTGCTACCTCATGGGCGGGCTCCTGGCGTACAAGCACGGCGGCTACCTGCGGGCGTCGGAACTCCTGCAACGGGGGCTCGCCACCCGCAATGACGACGAAGCCAACCGTTACTCATCGACCTACCTCACCCGTATCGTCACCCGGATCGAACTGGCCGAGCGGGTGGAGATCCCCGTGCTGTTCAGCGAGGAATCGGTGTTCCTTGCCCTGTCCCATGCGCTGCGCGAGACGGGCCGCACCGAAGCGGCGCTCGACGCACTGGGCGGGCTGCCGCCATCGCTTCCCATGGCCCTGGCGCGCTGCTCGCTGGCCCTCACCCTGGGACGAAGCCGCACGGTCATTGACTGGACGGAGGGGCTGCTGAACGCGGACGATCTCTCCGCTGCCCTGCTGCTGGTCCGCGCCCGTGCCCTGCGGCGTGAAGGCCGGCTGGAGGCTGCGCACCAGGCCATCGCCGAAGTTTTGCGCCGCCGCAAGACACACCTTGTGCTCCGCAACGACGCGCTGACGGACCGGGCATTGCTCGTGCTGGAATCGGGCCGGCGGTCGCTGAATCCCCGCGACTGGGGACGCCGGCGCGGGGACCCGGAACCGCAGCGCGAACTCGAGGCGCCGCCGCGCATCCGCAAGGATGAGGAGATGCGGCGGATCTGGGAGCAGGACTGGAAGGAACTCGGCGGAGAGTAGGAACCCGGACCGGCTACTGGGGGCGGCCGGCCAGGAACGGCACCAGCTGCTCGCCGAGCAGCACGGCCCCCAGTGCCACCATGATGATGCCGCTGGCAAGCGTTACTGCCCGGGCGGCGCCGGGCCTGCTTTGCAGCAGGGAGCGCGAGAGCAGGGCCACCACCGTGTAAACCAGGCCCGCCAGTGCCACGAACGTCATGCCCAGCAGCCCGGACTGCACCGGCACGGGCAGGGAGGCCTCGGAGCTGACGAACTGCGGTATGAGGGCCACATAAAAGAGCAGGCCCTTGGGGTTGATCCCGCTGGTGCCCATCCCCTGCAGGAAGGTGCGCAGCTGTGTTCCGGCGGCCTGTATTCCGGCGGCGCCGGGCGCGTCCGCGCTGAAGCTCGCGCCGCGCCAGGACCGGAGGGTTCCCACCCCCAGCCACAGCAGGTAGCCCGCGCCGGCCAGGGTAATCCAGCCCAGGACCCCGCGCATGCCTGCCAGCACGGCGGCCAGCCCGGCCACCAGCAGGACGGTGTGAAGGACGTATCCGCCGCAGAGCCCGGCAACCGCGGGGACGAAACTGCGCTGCCGCAGGCCCGCCGCGATGGTGTAGGCCCAGTCCACCCCCGGCGTGCAGGCCAGGGCTGCAGCAACCACCAGGAAGGCAAGGAACAACTGCGGGTTCATCGGGTTTCTCCTGTCGAAAGGCTCTCAGGAGCAACCATAGGGAGAATCCAGCCATAAGTGCTGTCCTGTTTTCGCCCGCCCCGCGGTGACAGCAGTATGTTTATTGCGTGATAGACAAGATTGACAGGAATATCTTGCGGCACCTCCAGGAGGACGGGCGCATGACCGCCACCGCGCTGGCAGCGAAGGTGGGCCTGACGGTGGCTCCCTGCCACCGGCGGCTGCGCGACCTGGAGCGGTCCGGGGTGATCCGCGGGTACAAGGCAGACATCGACCCCGCGGCGGTGGGCCTGGGGTTCGAGGCGATCGTTTTCGTCACGCTCCGCCAGGTGGACCGCCCCACCATGGAGATTTTCGAGAACCGGGTGGCGGACAACCCGAACATTGTGGAGGCACAGCGGCTGTTTGGTTCACCGGACTATCTGCTGAAGGTCATAGCGGAGGACCTGCCGGCGTACCAGCGCTTCTACGACACCGAGCTCACATCGCTGCCCGGCGTTGAACGGCTGACGTCAACGCTGGTCATGAAGAACCTCAAGTCCAACGCGGGTCCGCCCGTCTAGGTCCCCGCGGTCCGCAAGTCAGTCGGCAGGCAGGATGTGGACGATGATCACCTGCGTGTCCTTGCTGCCGTCGTAGCGGAGATCGTAGTTCACCGTCAGTCCGGTGCCTGTTCCCGGCGTGATGGAGAAATCGCTCTTGGAAGCAGGATCCGCCTGGGTGCTGCTGATCCATTCTTCAGCCGGCTCCGCTGCTATCCCGTAGCGCTGCACGCCGTCCCTGATCAACTCAAAGTACTCGTCAGGTGAGCCGGCGGTGAGGAAGTAGGTGACCTCGCTGAAGTCCGTCCGCCGGTCCGTGGTGTTGAAACGGATCCGGTCCGTTTCGGCGGTTATTTCGCCGTTGGGCGCCAGGATGCTGAGGCTGATCTTGCCCGAACCCCGGGTATTGATCTCGGGGCCGTAACTGTCCTTGGTGACGCGGACGGCGTCCTTTTCCAGGCGTCCCGAGCTCATATCCAGGCGGGCCGTCCCGGTGGTGCGGATACTTTCCACGCCGGCGGCGTCAAGGGTGGAGAAAGCGGAGGTTTTCACGGGGCTCCCTGCAGAAGATGAAGTGGCGGTGGTCGGATCGGCCGGAGTTGGCGCTTTGCAGCCGGCCAGGACAAGGAGTGAAACGAGGGCAATGACGACGGCGGTCCGTTCGCCGGGTGCGGCGCGTCGGCGGGGCGCAATCACTGGGTGACCTCCGCGTCGAACCCGTCAAGGAACCGGTCCATGATGCCGGGAATGTTGTTGGTGGGACGGTACTGGTCCACCCGGCCGTCAAAGTCGGAGCCGATGATCTGCGCCGCCCGGTCCGGGTCCGTGGCCAGAAGATGTTGGTAAGCGGGGAGGGTGTCCTGCCGGATGAGGTTCCAGCGCTGGTCCGCGTTGGCGATGTTGCCGTCGGGGAAGCCCGTGGTGAAGTCGGTGCGGAACTGGGCGGGATTGTCCCAGCTGGTGAAGGGGATGTTCTCGGGACCGGGGCTTTCCACGCTGAAACTGTAGGGAAACACCTCAGGGTAGCTTTTGGCGCCCGGGATGGAGGGTTCCCCGGCGAGCGTCACCATATAGGTCACGGCTTCCCCTCCAGGGTGGCCGCGCATGTTGTCGTAGTCGTCCGCGATAATTTCGTTCTGCTCGCGGTACAGGAGGGCCGTGTTTCCTTCACGGACCTGGTCGGGATCTCCCGAATCGATCTGCGCCCACGCGTTGGCCGTGGCCTGGTCGATGGCGCCGGAGTCGCGAAGGCGGTTGATCTCATCGATGCCGCCGTTCAGATACGCCTGGTGCTGGCGCGCCTGGTCCAGGAAGATTTCCTTGTTCATGTCCAGCATGCTGGTTTCATAAAAGCGGATTTCCGCATCCGTCATCCCTGCGAGCTGTTCCAGCTGGTCCAGGACGGGAAGGGGGATGTCCGAGGCTGGATTGTCGGTGATTTGTTGAGCCAAATCCCGCAGCATGGCCATGTCCCGGAATCCGCCGGCGAAGGACGGGCCAATCATATTGGCCATGCCTGCCCACTGCAGGTCCGGGTTGGCAAGGTAGGCCTGGCCGTAAAAGTCGTAGACCTTGGTGATGGTCTCCCAGTTGTATTCCGTACCTTTTGACGTGTCCCAGTCGGCTGGATCAATGCCCATGTCCAGCATCGCCTGCCGGTTCCAGTAGGAATTGAGGAAGTCCTGGTAGCCCTTGGAGTTCTTGCTGACCAGGCCGGAGTCCGCCGCGGCGTCCATGGCGGTTTTGGCTGCCTCCGGGTTCGCCTGGGCCCACTGGCGGAACCCGTCGCTCAGCAGGTAGGCGCGCCGCTCGGCCGGGGTCATGGCATTCAGTCTGTCTGTCAGGTCCTGGGCGGATCCGCCCGACCCGGACCATCCCGACCCGGGGCCTCCCGGTCCACCAGTGCTGGCCTTCTCTTGTTCGTCCGCGTTGGCGAGGAGTGTCCTGGCGGCCGACTCCAGCCCTGCCGTTGCCGACCTCAGCAGCCTGGCGTGCGATGACGTCCACTCGCTGCGGAACCTGTCGCCGTCGCGCCCTTTCCACAGGCCGGAACCAATGCTGCTGCTGAGCTGCTGCCCCAGGACGTTGAGCCGGTTGGCGCCGGCAGCCAAGTCCTTGGCGAGTTGCCGCAGCTGGGCCACATCGCCGCCGTAAAAGTTTCCCGCCATGCTGCCCCCTGTTGGCTCCCCCGCTGTTGGCTCTTCCGTGCCAGCCTAACGGGGCATCCTCCGTGCGGCGATGGGGAGTGGTGCCCCTGTGGTCCCCGCCTACTCGGCCTGGTCCCCCAGGAGCCCGGTGGTCCGGTACGGGATGACTTCGCGGAGGAACATGCTGGTGGACGTGCGGACGATGCCCGGGCAGAGCCGGATCTCCTCCGACACCCGGTAGAGGTCGTCGGGGCTCTTGGCCACCACGCGGATCAAGAGGTCGGTATCGCCGGCCGGCGCATGGCACTCCAGGACTTCGGGAATTTCACGCAGGGCAGCGATAGCCTCGTTCAGGTGGCTCTGGTCCAGCTCTGCGCTGACCGCGGCGGCCACGCCCCGTCCCAGGGCCGCCGGAAGCACCCGGCTGCTGTTGGGGCGGAGGGCGCCGGATGCCGTCATCCGCTCCAGCCGGCTCTGGACGGTTCCGCGCGCGAGGCCCAGCCGCTGGGCAAGCACCATGATGGGGACACGCGGATCCTGGTCCAGGGCATTCAGGATGCGCCGGTCGGTGGCGTCCAGTTCCTGCAATCTGACCACTTCCTGTTGCTGCTGGCCTCTGGGATTGATCAAACTGATCAACTCAAGTTGGGCCAATTGTCCCAACTGTATGTTCTCTGCTGGAATAGTGGCAACAAGGACAAAAGCTACCGCTGGTCCGCGCAGGCTACAGTTTCCCCGGCACACCACCCGGCACCTGGACACCGCTTCCCGCAAGGAAGCCGCCGCTGATTGACGCTTGTTCACACCACGCTCATTCTGCAAACACGGCAAGAGCCCCTGAGCTACCGACGCCCGCCTACCGGAGTCATCGGTAGCTGAGGGGCTCTTGTGTGCTTCCGTTTAGGGTTGATCCATGACCTCCGCCGGCCGCTTCGCCCCCAGCCCGTCCGGTGAGCTGCACGTGGGAAACCTGCGGACCGCAATCCTCGCCTGGCTTTTCGCCCGCTCCACCGGACGCCGCTTCCTGCTGCGGGTGGAGGACCTGGACCGCGCCCGCGCAGGAGCGGAGGCCGTGCAGCTGCGCGATCTGGCGGCAGTGGGCATCACCTGGGACGGCGATGTGGTCCGGCAAACCGACCGCGGGCCCCTCTACGCCGCGGCGATCACACGGCTTGAAGAGTCCGGCCTGACGTACGAGTGCTTCTGCACCCGCCGCGAGATCCAGGAGGCGCCGTCCGCCCCGCATGCTCCGCAGGGTGCCTATCCCGGCACATGCCGCAACCTGGACCGGGCGGAACTGGAGTACAAGCGGTCCACGCGGCCGGCCGCCATCCGCCTGCGGGCGGATGTGCGGGAATACACGGTCCAGGACGTCCTGCACGGCGAGTTCACCGGGGCTGTGGACGACTTCGTGCTTCGCAGGAATGACGGGGTAACCGCCTACAACCTTGCCGTCGTGGTGGATGATGCCGCGCAGGGCATAGACCAGGTGGTCCGCGGCGACGACCTGCTCCCCTCAACGCCCCGGCAGGCTTATCTCGCCTCGCTCCTAAATATTCCCCTCCCGGAATATGTGCATGTTCCCTTGGTGGTGAACCGCGACGGCGTGAGGCTGGCAAAGCGCGATGGAGCGGTCACGCTGGCGGACCTCGCCCAGGCCGGGGTGGGTGCCCACGAGGTGCGGAACCTGCTGCTGGAGTCCCTGGGATTACCCGCCGGAACGCTGGGCCACGCACTGCAGGTCCTGGACCCGGCACGGTTGCCCCGCGAACCCTGGGTGTGGCCCGGGATGGACCGCCCGGCCGCTGGCTAAGCTTGGTAGATGTCAGACGAGCACATTCCGGCCCAGGCCCGGACGCCAAGGTTCACGGTGGAGACCGCCAAAGTCCTCGCGGAGGTTGCCCACAACCGGCAGAAGGACAAGCTGAAGCGGCCCTACCGGGACCATGTCCTTGCCGTCGGGGATGCCCTGGCGGACTTCGACGACGAGATCCGGATCGCGGGTTACCTCCACGACATCGCCGAGGACACACCGATGACACGGCAGGCCCTGCTGGACATGGGGGTTCCCGAGCGCTCCGTGGACATCATCGAGCGCGTCACCAACCGCCTGCACAGCGACCCCGACGATTACCAGTCCGGCATCCGTGAGATCGCCGGGGACCATGACGCCGCCCTGGTCAAGATCGCCGACAATGCGCACCACTCCCTGCCCGAACGCGTCCAGGCGCTGGCGGAGAAGTGGCCGGACAAGCCCCCGGTGACAAAGTACCGGGACGCCAGGCCGGTGCTTTACGCAGCCGTGGAGGTGGAGGAGGTCCGCAAGATTTTGGCTCGGGCCAATCCGTGGCTGCTGGAGGAATTCGACGCGCAGCTGGATGAGGCCGATGACACCGACTACGAGAACCTCCGCTACGATTCCGGCCCGGGCTCCCGCTCCAAGTAGACCAGGAACTCCTCCGCGAACCGCCGCACCCCGTCCCATTCCGTGTAGATGTAGTCGCGGCCGGTGTCCGTATCCGGGCTGCCCTGGCCGCTGACGATCTTCTTCATCATCATGCGCTTGAGGAATCCGTACTGGGTGTAGAGGAGGGCGCCGCCGAACATCGCCACCTTGTCAGGATGCCAGCCGGTGCTGTCCTCGAACTCCGCAACGTACTTTTCCGCCTCTTCCGGCTCCGCGTGCGCCGAGAGGCTGACCGAGAACAGGGCGGCCGGCAGGCGCTCCAGGCCGGACCGGTTCCGGCGGACAAAATCGGCCACGTAGCCCTCGTGTTTCCCGGCATGGATGGAGGCACCCACTATGACGCCGTCATAGCCGTCAGGCAGGTCGTGGTCTGCGTGCTTGAGGTCCAACGTGTCGGCCTGGTGCCCGTGGGCCTGCAGGACATCAGAGATGTAGTCGGCGATGCGGGCCGTTTGCCCTTCCGAAGTTCCGTACGGGATCAGGATTCTTGCCATGACCACTACTCTGGCGTCCGCCCGGAACCGGGCAAAGGGGCAAAGGTCCCTGCATGCGGTGCCCTGCAGGCGTCCTGCGGCAGCCGGGGACTAGACCCGTCCCAGCGCTTCGATGTCCTCCAGGAAGTCCGCCTGCACCTCCGCGCTCACGGTGGTGCGGGTATCACCAATGGCGTCGAGGTAGTCCTGGGTGGAGGGACCTTTCCTGACGGCGGCGCGGACGGAAACGCCGCCCCCGGAGGCCAGCCCGCCGTCGTCGTACACGGCTTTTTCCAGCGCCCGCTGGGAGGCGCTGCGGGCCGCGTACTCGATGTCGGCCGGGGAGAAGCCCTCGGTACGTTCCACCAGGAGTTCCACGTCCACGGCATCCACCACGGCCGCCGGGATGAAACGCTGCCACATCGCCTCCCGGGCCTGCCGGTCCGGCAGCCCGATGGGGATGACGTAGTCGAACCGCCCGTGGCGCAGGAAGGCCGAGTCGAGGGCGCGGATGAAGTTGGTGGCGCAGACCAGGAGCCTGCCGGGCTGTTCCCGGAATGCGGGAATGATCTTCAGCAGCTCGTTGGTCACCCCCTGCAGCGGTGACGGCGGATCACCGGCGCGCTGGGAAGCGATCTCCTCCACCTCGTCGATGAACACCACCGCGTGCTCCAGTTCCGCGATTTCCAGGAAGGTCTCGCGCAGCGCGCCGGCCAGGCCCTGAGGGTCGCCGGCCAGGCGGGACGGGAAGACCTCCACGAACGGCCACTCCAGCCGGGAGGCGATGGCCTTGGCAAAGGTGGTCTTGCCGGTGCCGGGAGGCCCGAAAAGGACGACGGCGCGCGGCGGCACCACGCCGAATTCATCGGCCAGGTCCGCCTGGGCGAGCGGCAGCACCAGGCGCCGTTCCAGCAGTTCCTTTTCCCTGCGCATGCCGGCAACGTTTTCCCAAAGGTCGCGGGCCAGGACGCGGCCGCCCAGCTGGCCCAGGGCGCCGAGCTCCTGGCGCTGGACGGGAATGGTCCGCTCGAAGTAGCGCAGGTTCTTCTTGAGTGCGAAGCCGCGGCCCAGGAAGGCCTCCACGCGGGTTTCGGACTCAGGCATCAGGGCGGAGAGCTTGTTCAGGCCGTGCGGGGCCATCCGGTTTTCGACGGCGGCGAGCAGCGAGGTGCCGATGCCCCTGCCGCGGTACTCGGGAAGGGTGGCCAGGAACACGATCCAGCCTTGGTCGTGCGCGGCCCGCCCCACGGCGGCGCCCACCACCTGCTCGCCCTGCACCGCAACCACCGCATGGTCTTTTTCGCACGATGCCAGGACCTCGGACAGGGCGTATACGGGTTCGACGTTGTGGGCCTTGAGCGTCTCCCACAGGTGCAGGATGCCGTCCAGGTCCGCCGAGTGGAAATCCCTGATCCGCCAGTTGGTCATGCGTTACTCCTGTTGGTTCGTCATTGAGCCAGTCGTGGTCGAGCCAGCGTGGACATCTCAGGTGAGCATATGTGAAGCAGGCACCGGGCGGGGTTGCGGTGGCGTTGCATGACGTGCCGCTGCTCAAACTCCCAGCATGTCCATTGTGTTCCGCAGCGTGTCCGCGGAATGGTGCAGGGCGGCCAGCTCGACGTCGTCCATGGGCGTTTCCAGGACACGGTGCACCCCGCCCCTTCCCACCACGCTGGGGAGGGACAGCGCCACGCCGGAAATCCCGTACAGCCCCGACAGCACAGTGGAAACCGGAAGGACAGCGTTGTCGTCCCGGAGCAGCGCCTCCACAATGCGGGCACCGGACAGGCCGATGGCGTAGTTCGTGGCCCCCTTGCCGGCGATGACCTTGTAGGCCGCCTGCACCACTTCACGGGCGGTGCCGGCGAGGTATTCGGGCGTGAAGATCCGCTTCCCGCCCACCGTCCAGTCCCTGATGGGGACCGGACCGATCGTGGCGCCGGACCACAACGGGAACTCCGTGTCCCCGTGCTCTCCCACCATGCTGGCGTGGACGCTGGTAACGGAAACCCCGGCCTCCAGGGCCAGGAGCCACCGCAGCCGGGACGTATCCAGCACCGTGCCGGAGGAGAAAATCCGTTCCGGTGGCAGCCCGGAGATGCGCTGGGCAGCCACCGTCAGGACGTCGCAGGGGTTGGTCACCAGGACATAGACAGCATCCGGCGCACGTTCCAGCAGAGGCGGCATCAGCTGCTCGAGGATCCGAACATTGGTCCCCGCCAGGTCAAGGCGGCTCTGGCCTGGGTTCTGCTTGGCACCGGCCGTGATGACCACGACGTCGGCGCCTTCCGTGACGGCGATATCCCCGCCGCCGGTGACGGTGGCCGACGCCGCGGCGAACTGGCTGCCGTGGGCAAGATCCAGTGCTTCCGCCTCCGCCTTGGGCGTGTTGACGTCGTACAACGCGATACTGCTGGCGGAGCCGCGGATCAGTGCGGCGTACGCCAGCGACGTCCCGACGCTCCCGGCGCCCACCACAGCGAGCTTGGATCCTGCCATGGTGCACTCTGCCTTTCCGGAGCCGTTGAGTGTGTCCTACCCGAAGAGTAGCGTGGCCCACATCACTCAAATCCCCAATTAGGAGCCACCATGCCACATTATGGAGGCCGGCTCGCAGCTGTTACTGCAGCGCTGGCTATGAGCGTTACCACCGGGGCCATCAGTCCTGCTTTTGCCACCAACCAACAGGGCGCCGATGAACGGCACACGGACAAGAATCCCACCGCCACCGGTTACGGCGGTGCCGTCAGCACCGTGGACCCGGAAGCTTCAGCGGCGGCCATTGACGTCCTCCGTCACGGGGGCAACGCGGTGGACGCCGCCGTGGCTGCTGCGGCCACCCTTGGCGTCACCGAACCCTACAGCGCCGGCATTGGCGGCGGCGGTTATTTCGTTTACTACGACGCGAAGTCCGGAAAGGTCAGCACCATTGACGGCCGCGAGACGGCTCCGGCGGGGATTACCCATGATGCGTTCATCGATCCGGCCACCGGCAAGCCCTACCCGTTCACTCCCGAGCTTGTCACCAGTGGCGTCTCGGTGGGTGTTCCGGGGACGCCTGCCACCTGGGAGCGCGCGCTGGAGCGCTGGGGAAAGTTCAGCCTGAAGAAGGCGCTCGAACCCGCCATCGAGGTGGCGGACCGCGGGTTCGTGGTGGACGAGACGTTCCGGAGCCAGACGGCGGACAACCAGAAACGGTTTGAAGGCTTCACCTCAACCATGGACCTGTACCTGCATAACGGGAAGCTCCCGGAGGTGGGCTCGGTCTTCAAGAACCCTGACCTCGCCGACACCTACCGGCTGCTGGCAGACAAGGGCATGGACGCGTTCTACGACGGAGCGTTGGCCAAGGAGATCGCCAAGACCGTACAGAACCCGCCCAAGTCTCCGGACACCAAGCTTCCTGTGCCCAAAGGCTCCATGACCGAGGAGGACCTGGAGCACTACAAGGCCCTGGACCAGGACCCCACCCACGTGAACTACCGTGGCTATGACGTCTACGGCATGGCACCCTCCAGCAGTGGCGGCACCACCGTGGGTGAGTCGCTGAACATCCTGGACGTGTTCAACGTCCCGTCCCTCAAGGCTGACCAGCCCGCCGTGCTGCACCACTACCTGGAGGCCAGCGCCCTGGCTTTCGCGGACCGTGCCAAGTACGTGGGGGACCCCGCGTTCGTGAAGGTGCCCACCAAGGCGCTGACCGATCCCATCTTCGGCAAGGAGCGTGCCTGCGAGCTTGATCCCATGCACGCGGCTATTAAGCCCTTGAAGACCGCAGGCGATGTCACCTCCTACGACGGCACCTGCCCGGTCAAACCGGCTGCGCTCGCGGATGAGAAGGATACGGAAAACATCTCCACCACCAACATGACCGTCTCGGACAAGTGGGGCAACGTCGTCGAGTACACGCTGACCATCGAACAGACCGGCGGCTCCGGCATGGTGGTTCCCGGCCGCGGGTTCCTGCTCAACAACGAGCTGACCGACTTCTCCACGGTCTATGACCCTGCCGACCCCAACCGGATCGAGCCGGGCAAGCGGCCGCGGTCGTCCATGTCGCCCACCATCCTGCTGGAGGACGGCAAGCCGTTCCTGGCCCTGGGCTCCCCGGGCGGCTCCACCATCATCACCACGGTGCTGCAGACGCTGGTCAACCGCATCGACCTGGGCATGAGCATCCCGGACGCCATCGCCGCTCCCCGTGCTTCACAGCGGAACACCAAGGCCGTCACTGCTGAGCCGGCGTTCATCGACAAGTACGGCGCAGCACTGACGTCGCGCTTCGGGCACACCCTGACCCCATCGGGCGACTCGTTCTCCTCCGCCTCGGAGATCGGGGCGGCCACCGCCATCGAATTCCTGGAGGACGGCCGGACACTAGCGGCAGCCGAGCCGGTCAGGCGCGGCGGCGGATCGGCCATGGTGGTCAAACCGTCAAAGTAGAAGAGCCACTGCATTAAACGCCCGACGGCGGCACCCGGCTCCTGGATTTCCAGGACCTGGGTGCCGCCGTCGTTCAGGGCAGCTACTTTTTGAAGGTCTCCGCCGGGGCATTGGCAACCACCGGCGACATGCCGGTGTAGCCGTCGCGGGTTTCGGCGATTTGGCGGATGCGGGTGCGGCAGGCGTACCAGCCGGCGACCATGAGGATGGAGGCGATGGCGGTGACGAGCATGGTCAGGGGTGAGTCGATGAAGACCATGATGAGGACGCCGATGAGGAAGAGCAGGGAGAGGTAGCCGGTGTAGGGGGCGCCGAACATGCGGAAGGAGGGGCGGGTGACCCAGCCTTTGTCGGCCCAGCGTTTGAGTTGGATTTGGCACAGGACGATGGTGGCCCAGGTCATGATGATGCCGACGGAGGCGATGTTCAGGACGATTTCGAAGGCTTCGGCGGGGACGAGGTAGTTCAGGGGGACGCCGAGGAGGGAGACGGTGGCGGTGATGGCGATGCCGCCGTAGGGGACGCCTGCTTTGTTCATGCGGGAGGCGAAGCGGGGTGCGGAGCCGTTGACGGACATGGAGCGCAGGATCCGGCCGGTGGAGTAGAGTCCGGCGTTCAGGGAGGACAGGGCGGCGGTGAGGACGACGAGGTTCATGATGACGTCTACGCCCTGGACGCCGATGGAGCCGAAGAAGGTCACGAAGGGGCTGACGCCTTTTTGGTAGGAGGTGAAGGGCAGCAGCAGGGCCAGGAGGATCACGGAGCCGACGTAGAACACGGCGATGCGGAAGACCACGGAGTTGATGGCCTTGGGCATGATTTTTTCGGGGTTTTCGGTTTCGCCGGCGGCGGTGCCGACGAGTTCGATGGAGGCGTAGGCGAACAGGACGCCTTGCATGAGGATGATCATGGGCAGCAGGCCGTTGGGGAAGATCCCGCCGTTGTCGGACAGGAGGCTGATGCCGACCTGTTGGCCGTCCACGGGGGTGCCGAAGATGACGAAGTAGGTGCCGATGATGAGGAACGCGACCAGGGCGGCGACCTTGATCAGGGCGAACCAGAATTCCATTTCGCCGAAGACCTTGACCGAGACCAGGTTCAGGGCCAGGACGACGATGAGGGCGGTCAGTGCCCAGGCCCACTGGGGGACGTCGGCCATCCAGGGGATGTAGTTGCCGAAGAAGTGCATGTAGAGGGCGGCGGCGGTGATGTCCACGATGGTGGTGGTGGCCCAGTTGATCCAGTAGAACCAGCCGGAGACGAACGCGGCTTTTTCGCCGAAGAATTCGCGGGCGTAGGAGACGAACGAGCCCGAGGAGGGCCGGTGCAGGACCAGTTCGCCCAGGGCGCGCAGGATCAGGAACGCGAAGAATCCGCAGACCGCGTAGGCGATGACCAGGGACGGGCCCGCGGCGTTGAGCCGGCCGCCGGCGCCCAGGAACAGGCCGGTGCCGATCGCGCCGCCGATCGCGATCATCTGGATCTGCCGGGGCTTGAGGTTCTTGTGGTAACCCTTGTCCTCCGCGTGCAGGGAGGTCTCGGACGCATGCGCGTGACCACCATCAATCAGGTGGTCGGGAAGGGGAGTATTTGTCATTGGTGTGTCCTTCGGAGCAGGTGGGGACTACTTGCTGAGGTTTGCCAGGCGTTCGGGGCTCAGGAGTTCCTGGAGCTGGGCGTCGGTGAGGAGCCCGTGTTCCAGGACCAGTTCAGCCACGCCCTTGCCGGTGGCAAGCGCCTCCTGCGCGATGGCGGTGGCGGTGGCGTAGCCGAGGTGGGGATTCAATGCGGTGACCAGGCCGATTGACTGCTCCACGGTGCGGCGCAGGTGCTCGGTGTTGGCGGTGATGCCACGGATGCAGCGGGCCGTAAGGGTGCGGCATGCTGCTTCCAGGTGGGAGATGCTCTTGTGGAGGCTGTGGACGATGATCGGTTCGAAGGCGTTGAGCTGCAGCTGCCCGGCCTCGGCGGCCATGGTGATGGTGACATCGTTGCCGATCACCTCGTAGGCCACCTGGGAGACCACTTCCGGGATGACCGGGTTGATCTTGCCGGGCATGATGGACGATCCGGACTGGACGGCCGGCAGGTTGATCTCGCCGAAGCCGGCGCGGGGGCCTGAGGAGAGCAGGCGGAGGTCGTTGCAGATCTTGGACAGCTTGACCGCCACACGCTTCAGCACGCCGGACAGGTGCACAAAAGCGCCCACGTCCTGGGTGGCTTCAATGAGGTCGACGGCGGTCACCAGCGGCAGTCCGGTGACCTCCGCAAGGTGCCGGCAGGCCGTTGCGGCGTAACCGGCCGGGGCATTCAGGCCGGTGCCGATGGCGGTGGCCCCGAGGTTGATCTCGTGGATCAGCAGCTCTGCCTCCGCCAGGCGCAGCCGGTCCTCGCCGATGGTGACGGCGTAGCTGCCGAACTCCTGGCCCAGGGTCATGGGGACGGCGTCCTGCAGTTGGGTGCGGCCCATCTTGACCACGGTGCGGAATTCCATGGCCTTGGCAGCGCAGGCATCCTCGAGTTCTTCGAGTGCAGCCAGCAGCTCCCTCGCGGCGAAGATGGTGCCCAGCTTCACGGCCGTGGGGTACACGTCATTGGTGGACTGGCTGAGGTTGACGTGGTCGTTCGGGTGCAGCCGCGCGTAGTCACCCTTGGGGTGGCCAAGGATTTCCAGCGCCCGGTTGGCGATGACCTCATTGGCGTTCATGTTCGACGACGTCCCGGCACCGCCCTGCACCACGTCCACCACGAACTGGTCGGCAAGCCGTCCGGCCAGGACGTCCTGGCATGCCTGTTCGATGGCGTCGGCGCGTTCGGCGTCCAGCAGGCCAAGCTCGCGGTTGGTGCGGGCGGCGGCCAGTTTCACGGCGGCAAGCCCGCGGACCAGGTGCATGTTGGAGGACAGCTTCTGGCCGGTGATCGGGAAGTTCTCTACCGCGCGGAGCGTGTGCACGCCCCAGTAGGCGTGGGCCGGTACGTCGCGGTCGCCGAGCAGGTCGTGCTCGGACCGGACGTCTGCGGTGGTTTGGGTGATGGTCATGGGGTCCTTACGGGGCGTCGTTGTCGGGTTCGGACGGTGGTTATGCGGAAACAGGGGCAAGAAAATCGGTGGCCAACAGCCGGCCCACCTGGTGGCCGCCGCCCAGCACGGGTGCGGTGGCGATACCGGTGAGCGGTTCGATGTCCACGCCCAGCGCATCCAGCAGGCGGACGGTGGCGGGCATCCGGGCGCGGTCGCCGCCGTCGGAAATTTTTACACCCACGGCGCTGCCGTCGGCCAGGCCCACCAGCTGCACGCCCTCAAAACCGTCCTTGGCCACGGCGCCGGGCAGCAGGCGCATCAGTTCGGTGACGTCGCGGCCTTCCCCGGCCACCATGTGCGGGTGCTGCTGCATGGCCAGCCCGACGGCGGCCTCCGCACTTCCCGAATCCAAGGCGTCATTGTGCGCGGCCGCTTGGGCGATCCGGCCAAAGGCGCGGGCCATGCCGCGCAGGCTCAGGGCAAACAACGGGGTCCCGCAGCCATCGGTGCTCGCCGCGGCCGGCTCCTCGCCGGTCAGGTCGGTGACGGTCTCCGCAACGAGCTGCTGCAGCGGGTGGGCGGGATCCAGGTAGCCCTGCACGGACCAGCCGTTGATGGCGCAGGTGGCGGCCATGGCGGCGTGTTTCCCGGAGCAGTTCTGGGTGATCCGGGTGGCGTTTCCGCCGTTCCGCAGCCAGTCCTCACGCTCGGTAGTGCCGTAGGGAAGGTCGGTGCTGTTTTCCAGGTCGGTGGGGCCGAGTCCGTGCAGTTCCAGGATGCGCAGGGCGCCGTCCCGGTGGACTGCGGCACCCGAATGGCTTGCGGCGGCCAATGCCAGGAGGTCTGCGGGGAGTTCAAGGCCGGCGCGGACCAGGGCGACTGCCTGGAGGGGCTTGAGCGCAGAGCGGGGGTAGAAGGGAGTCTGGGGATCCCCAGCGGCTGCCGCCACTGAACCGTCAGCCGCAAGGGCGATCGCTGAGCCGTAGTGGACACTTTCCACCAGGCCGTCACGGGTGGCGGCCACCAGCGGGACGTGCTGCGGCAGGGCCAGCTGGGCCGGGGCAGCGGTGTGGGCAGCAGAAAACACGGGGGATGGCATGGAGTCCTAGGAAGGTTTGGTTGGATACGGCTAGTTGTTAAGGATGGAGTCCAGGGCCACGCCCACGGCTTCCAGGTGGTGGGCCATGGCGGCGCGGGCGTTTTCCGCCGAGCCGGCCTCGATGGCAGCGAGGATCTGCTGGTGCTCAATATCGGAGGCATGCTGGCGGTCTGCCACCATGTTCAGGGTCTCGGACTGGTGCGCCAGAGCGTCGCGGATGTCAGCCACGACGCTGGCAAACACTTTGTTGCCGCTGGCGCGTGCGATCGCGGCGTGGAAGCTGGAGTCCAGGGCCACCCAGGATTCCGGATCGGTTTCCGTGGCCATGGCGGCAACGATCCCGCGGAGGACGTCGAGCTCCTCCGGAGTGCGGCGTTCCGCTGCCAGCCCTGCAGCCGGGACCTCGATGTGCGGACGCGCTTCTGTCAGGTCCCGCGCCGAGTATTGCCCCAGCATGAGGTCGTTGGCCACCTTGCTGGCAATGACGAACGTGCCCTTGCCGGTCCTGGTGACCGTGAGGCCCAGCGCGGTGCAGGAGCGGAGGGCTTCCCGGATTACCGATCGGCTGACTCCGTACTGCCGCGAGAGGGTTGCCTCCGAGCTGAGCTTGCTTCCCACCGGAAGCGCGCCGGACTCGATGTCCTCACGGATGGCGTTGAACACCGCCTCGGCAGCGCTCAGCCGGGCAAGGGGGCGGAATGCAGGCTGTCCTGCTGTCCGGCTGTCTGACAGGTTCACGCCTTAAATATGGCACTGGTCACAGTTGCTGTCAAGCTCTCCCTAGTCCTGCCGCCGGCTGGCCGCACGCCGCCGGTCGCGCCGCCGTCGTGACCGGACGTGCCAGATGATGAGCCCTGCCACCGCCACGATCGCTATGACGACGGCGAGATCCCGGCCCACTGCCTGGGCAACGGCTTCGTAGGAGTTGCCCGCGAGGAAACCCAGCAGGACGAAGCCGATGCCCCACACCATGCCGCCCACCGCGTTGTAGGCAAGGAACCGGCCATAGGGCATCCGGGACGTGCCCGCGAGGGCGGGCATGACGGCCCGGAAAAAGGCGGTGAAGCGGCCCAGGAAGACTGCCGAACCGCCCTTGCGGCGGAGGAAGTCCTGCGCGTTCTCCAACCTCCCGGCATGGCGGCGCAGCATTCTTGCCTTCATGATGCGCGTGCCCAGATGTTTGCCCACTTCGTAGCCCACGCTGTCGCCGATGATGGCGGCAGCGACCACCAGGGCCATCATCGCGCCCAGCTGCACTTCACCGCGGCTGGCCACTACTCCACCCAGGACGGCCGCTGTCTCACCTGGAACCACGAAGCCCACAAACAATGCGTCCTCGGCAAAGACCAGGCAGAAGACGGCAATATATGCCACAAGCGGGCTGACGTTAAGGAGGCCGTCGATGAAGCCCGTCATGGCTGCTGGTCAGCCTTGCGGGGCCGGGACGGGGCCGAGCTTTGCCAGGAAGGGGACCCGGGCCAGCAGTGACAGCCCAAAGCGGTTCCACAAGCCGGTCAGGAACGCGGCTCCGGTAGCTGCGGTAAGGAAGGATGCCGTGACGTCGGTGGGGTAGTGCACGCCGAGGTAAACACGGGAGAAGGCCACGAGGACCGCCACGGCGATTCCGAGGACGGCAGCCGGCCGCTGCCACCTGGTGCCGCGGGCCAGCAGGAAGACGGCAATGGCCAGCGCGGAAGCCAGCGCCACATGCCCGCTGGGGAAGCTGTCCGTTCCCGGCTCCGGGATGAGCGGGTTGTACAGGGCTGTCGAGTCCGGGCGGTGCCGGGCCACCAGCACCTTGAACAATTCGCTGCTCACCCAGGCGCCGGCCGCAACCAGGCCCGTGGCGACGGCGTTGACGGGGCTGCGGCGGACCAGCAGCAGATAGAGGCACAGGGCTGCGATCATCAGCACCCCGCCAGCCGGGCTGAACACCACATTGATGAACATCGCCATGCCGGTCAGGGGTGCGGTGTGGTCATGGCTCAGCTCGGCGTCCACGGACATGTCCGCTGACGTCAATGCCGGGCTGAACCTCAGCGCCAGTCCGCCTGCCACAATCAGGACTGCTGCGATGACGGGCACGGCAATCCAGTGCCGAAGCTGGGGGAGCACGGCCATGCGGATGGCTGCAGCCTCCGCTGGAGGTCCTGCCTCATGGGAACGGTCGGGGTGGGACATCAAGGTCAGCCTGGTTCTCTCGCCGGTCAGGGTACCTACGAGTATGCGCCTGCGCGGCTGGAAGAAAGCTGGGAAACCGTCCGCTAAAGGTGCTGGATGCCTGCCCGCTGCATGGCATCACGGTAGGTGTCCACGCTCTTGGCCAGCAGTTCTTCCTGCTTGGCTTCGGAAACAGCAAAGGCCCTGCCGCCGAGGGCAGAGGCCTTGTAGATTTTGATGCCGGCGTTCTTCAGCGATGAATGGTAGGTCTTCTCGAACAGGGTCAGGAACGTGGAGGCGTCCGTGCCGTGCGCGATGATCGCCGAAACGCGGGAATTGATTTTGAGGAACTGCCGGAAAGGACGCAGGCCGTCGGTCTTTTCCTGGACACTCAGGGCCGATGGGCTGCCACTCTCGCGGACCCACGGGTAGGCGTTCCACGGCATGACGTAGCGCGGATCCAGTTCAGCGAGCTCATAGATCTGGGTGGCTCGGCGGGCCGCTTCGTCGTCGTTGTTGTGGGAGACGAATCCGGACTCCGTCCCCTTGCCGGGGCTCGCCTGGAGGCTGATGATCCTGCACTCGTCTTCGTCGTGGACGGGGTCGATATAGGGGACGACGGAACCGGGCTTCTTTTCCATCAGTTCATCGCAAAGCTGGGTTACCTTCGCGATATTTGGTTCCTGTAGCAGGGCCTTTTTTTCGTCCCAATCAATCGTCACGATTTCTCCCTTTGCAGCGAGGCGTCCAGAATCAGGCGTCCTATGCCACTCTACGCTTTTGCGGGGAGGGGTGGGCACACCAAATTTGGGCCGGCCGGGCTGTGGGAGTAAATGACGACGTCAGAGGGCCTCATGCGCGAACGGCAGCCACTCTTCGTGGGAGTTGCGTGATCGTGCTCCTGCCGGCGGGCGAGCAGGGGTGTGGCGTTCCGGGTGGTGGTGGTGCGGTGGAATGGTAGGTGTGGCCGGTGGGGGTGGTGGTTGCCACCGTATGCCGCGGGCCGGGCACCTGTTGGGCGGTCCAGCCGGGGGTTTCCTTGGTGTGGTTGCAGGCTTCGCAGAGGCCCTGGCCGTTGCCGGCGCTCGTGGAGCCGCCATCGTGCCAGGCGGCGATGTGGTCGTGGTGCCGGATCGGGGCGTCGCAGTACGGGGTGCGGCAGGTATCGTCCCGGATCTGCAGGAAGCGTTTCAACCCCGCCGGGAACAGCCGGGCCCTGGAATCCATGCCCACCAGATCCCCGCTGCCGGGGGCGGTGTAAAGCCGGCGGACCCACAGGCTGGGTTCGGTGTGGCCGGCGCCGGTGAGGGCGATGTTCCGGGCCCCGGCGGCGGGGATGGTGCCGTAGCCGGGGAGCCGTGCGGGTTCGGCATCACCGTGGAGGAAGGTCCGGTCGGTCATCACGAGCTGGATCTCGACCCCGCTGACACCTCCACGGGTCCCGGTGACGCGTTCGACGAGGGCGTCAGCCATGACCTGCCCCCGGGAGCGCCCATCCCCGGCCGAACGCACCGTATCCGCCTCGCGGGACAACGCGGCGTAGGCGGCCACGGCCTGGGCGACGGGCAGCAGCGCGGTGAGGTAGGCCATGGTGTCCGGGGCCGGCCGCAGGGTTACCGTCCGTTCCGTGACCGCACGGGCGGCCCGTTTGGCGACCGCTGCCGGGTCCCGCCGGTACGCGGCGGCCCGGACCGCGGCAATGATGGCCTTGTCGCCGGCGCCGTCCAGGGTGCCGGTGTCGGCGGCGAGTGCCTCATCCACCCCGGCCCGGTCCTCCGCTGACAGACAGATGGTTTCCTTCACGATGAGGGTTGCCCGCCATTCATTCAGCCGGCCCGCCCGGAACGCCGCGAACGTGCGCGGCATCCCGGGAAGGGTTCTGGCCAGGCCGAGCAACCGGGACCCCCTGGCCGGGGATTCCCGCCGGGCCAACGCGAGCTGCGCCGCGACCCCGGCACCCTGCTCATGAGCCGGGACCCCGGCGGCGGCCTGCTCACCCCGCTGCTGTAGATCAAACGCCACCGCGGTATCGGCCTGACGGGCACCGGCAAGGCACTTCAAATCCTCCAGCCCACGCATCTGGTCGATCATCCCCGCGCTGTCGGCAGCCAGCGGAACAGAAGCGAGCAGCTTCAAGACCTCACCAATCGAAGGCGCAGCAGGCGGGAACGGAAGCCCATCCTTGACACCCGTAACAGCAAACGTGCGATGCGGCGGACCAGCAGCCAACAGCCCCCGAGGCTCCGCCCCAAGCACTGCCGCCATCCCACCAACCGCTTCCATGACCAAAGTCTTCCACCAGGGTCCGACAACGACAGCCACCCAAAAGCCCTATGTGGAAAACGGCAGGCTGCAACAGTGAGGGTCCGAGGACATGCTGTTCAATGGATTATGCAGTTCACCAGGAAGGGCCTGAAGGCCGAAGGTTTCGCTGGCTTCCGGCCCATCCAGGATCTCGAGACCATGAGGATCCCGCAGGCAACAGGCCTCTTCACCGTCGTGGCTCCGGAAGGTTTCCAGCCGCGCTTCCTCACGAAAAGCACAGCAGGAGTCTTCAAGAAGAAGGAGCCATCCCTCTCCGCCGCCGCTCTGACCGCCGAGTGGGTAGAGGGCGCCGTCGTTCTCTATGTCGGAAAGGCCGGGCCGGGAAGCAAAGGTAACCGGGGGCTGCGACGTCAGATCCAGGAGTTTGTGGACTTCGGGCAAGGAAAGCCGCCCGGGCACTGGGATGGGCGGGCGATCTGGCAGCTGGCGAATGCTGGATCACTGGCCATTGCGTGGAAAGAACTCCCGGCGGAACAACTGAATGACGCAGAAGCGGCCTGCCATTCAGCTTTCGTGGCGGAATTCGGCCGGTTGCCGTTCGCTAACCTCGTGCAGGCGCGCACCAAGTCTGGCGGTTGACCTCTGCAGCACGCTCCTCACGCAGGGCCGCGCAAACGCTCCATCTCGCGACGGTCCTTCTTGGTGGGCCGCCCGGCGCCCCGGTCCCGTTGCGGCAGGCCAAGTGCCGGCAGGACAGGCCGCGGGGGAGTGTGGTCGGTAAAGCAGTGCGATGCCGCCTCGGCTCCCACACGTTTGGCGATCAGCCGCCGAACCTCCAGGATGCGCTCGTATCCCGGCATGCGGACGGTCACGGTATCACCGGTGACGAGGGTGGCTGATGCCTTGGAAGGGCTGCCGTTGAGGCGGACATGCCCGGCGCGGCAGGCTGCTGTGGCGGCGGACCGCGTCTTATAGGCGCGAATGGCCCACAGCCAGGCATCGATTCGGACACTGGCGGGGGAGGAGGGGAGGCTGGTCATGGTTGGCACCGAGTATAGCCGCGGCCGCGTCGTGCCGTCCCGCGCCTCGTGCAAGACTTGGAGCACCTGCCAGGAAGAGAGAAACGTGGAGCCCTACCGCCCTCACCAGCACCAGGACCCCAGAGCCTATCCGGATTCATCACAAAGGCCTGCGTTGCCTGCATGGGCGGGGACGTTCCGGACGGTCCTGCTGGTCCTGGCCGCGATTTTGTTGCTGCTTCTGCTGCTCCTGCTCATGATGGGCACGTCAAGAGTCGGGGACATGTATGCCGGCGGCACTTCGGCAGTCCTGCAGGCGACCATCTGGATTGGATTGGCGCTGCCCGCCCTGGGCGTCCCGTACGTGGTGGCCAGCATTGCCTACGGAGCCTTGTGGACGGCAAGGCTGCGGGGCAGGGGCTACCGCCGCTACCCGGCCACGACGTGGATGCTTGTGGCAGGGCCGATTGTTGTGGGACTCTCCATCACGGCCCTGGTCGCGATGGTCATGGCACCGGCCAGCCTGCTGTGATGCCCGGTAACCCTGACCGGCCGTACCCTTGCACGCAGGACTAACTTCACTCCACCGTCACGCTGACCCGCTGCACCACGTTGTTGCCCATCCCCTGGTAGTTCCAGTTCTGTTCCAGGGGCTGGGTGGCACCAGTGACGTCCGTGGCGCGGCAGGCCAGGACGTGCTCGCCGGGGTCGGCCACCCAGGGCAGGCTCCATCTCCGCCACGCGAATCCGCCGGACGGCTTGTCCAGATGGGCCGGCAGCCAGGTGCCGTCAATCCCCACCTCGACGGCGGTCACGGCGCCTTCCCCTGACCAGGCCCTGCCTTCCAGCATGACCGGGCCCGGGCGAAGGAACCGTTGCCGGGTGAAGAAGTCCGGAACGCCCGGCGGAACCATCAACGAACGCACCCTGATCCGCGTGACCGGCCTGCCGGCGTCGTCCGCGGAACTCTGGTAGCGGTAGGCGGACTGCTGCTGGAACCCGGTGAACGGCGCCCGGACCACGTCGATGGACTGCAGCCACTTCACGCTGGCCATGCCGTACCAGCCCGGCACCACCAGCCGCAGCGGGTACCCATGCTGCGGCGGAAGGTCGGTGCCGTTCATCTTGTAGGCAAGAACGACGTCGGGACGCAGCGCTTCACGGATCGGCAGGCTCCTCGCGTACTGCTGGGGGACGCCGCCCTGAACACCGGCATCGGCTCCGGTGAAGACCACCTCCACCGCGTCCGGCAGCACCCCCGCCTTGCCCAGGAGGTACGCCAGCGGCACCCCGGTCCAGTGCGCCGTGCCCACCGCCTCCAGCACCCAGGGCTGGCTCAGGGGCCGCGGTTCCAGGAGCGAGCGGCCGTTGCCCGCGCACTCGAGGGTGACCGGGACGGTGATGGCCGGATCCCTGCGAAGTGCCGCCATTCCCAGCTCCAGGGCACGTTCCACTGCGCCGCCGATCCGCAGATGCCAGGACGAAGCATCAAGGTCTGGAATGTCGAAGTGGGTCAACACGTAGTGAAGCCCCGGCGGCGTGACGTCGCGGCGGAGCGCCTCCAGCGGCAAGGCATGGTTCCGGGCGGCGAGCTGCAGCTCCTCACGCGTCAGTGGACCTGACACGGGCTGCGCGGCCGGGGACAGCACCGGCGCCTGCCCTGCCGCCGGCTCCTGGCCAATGGACTGCTGGTTGCTGTGATTCATGGCGGTGCGATTCTGCTTGGCGTAGTAACCCTGCTTGGCGGAGTAAAAGGTCCCCGCCACAGGTCTACGCCGGGTCCACCCGCCCGTCAACGCATAAAACTGCCCGCTACAGCACCGGCCGCGTCAGGAACTCGGCAAGGCTGATGGGGTCCTGGCCGGTCAGCCCATGGACGTCCGGCGAGAGCCCCGCCATCTCACCGGCGGCCATCGCCGTGTAGGTGCTGACCCAGGCGTCCAGCTGCCACTGCGGCACACCGCAGGAGGCCCGGGACGCATAGGCTTCCTCCACCGTCTCGGGGTGGTAGCTGATGGTGCGCCCGGTCCCGGTGCTCAGCACCTCCGCCGCCTGTGCCAGGGTCAGTTCCTCCGGACCGGTCAGGTCATAGGTCTTGCCCTTGTGGATGGCCGGATCCCGCAGGACCGCATGGGCGCAGCGGGCAACATCCTCCCGGGCCACGCCCGAGAACACGCCGTCGCCGGCAGGCCCGCGGATCACGCCGTCCTCCCCGGCCAGCAGCGGCAGGAAGTCGAGGTAGAAGTTGTCCCGCAGGAAGGTGTATTGCATCCCGGACGCCCTGATCCGCTCCTCCGTGGCGTGATGGTCCCTGGCCAGGGTGAAGGTGGCGTCCGGTGCGGCCTGGTAAAAGGACGTGTACACCACGTGCTCCACGCCGGCATCAGCAGCGGCGTCCACAAATGCGTAGTGCTGCTGCAGCCTGTCTTCGGCCTCCGCGGCGGACACCATGAAGAGGATTTTCGCCCCCTCCAGGGCGCGCCGGGAGGCAGCGCCGTCCCCGTAGGAACACACCACGGGATGGGCGTCATCCAGCTGTGGCGCCCGTGCCGCATCGCGCACCAGCAGGCGCTGGGCGAAGCCGGAGGCGGCAAGCTGCCGCGCCAGCATTCCGCCCAGGCCTCCGGTGGCCCCGGTGACCGCAAGCTCCGGGAGCTCTGACGGGGACAGTTCCGACGGGGACGCCACTTACGCTTCCCGCGTGGCCGGCGACTTGGTCTGTGCTGGGTCCCGTTCAGCAAGGCCACCGACGGCGTCGTCGATCTTCTTGAGGACCTCCGCCTCCAGCTTCACGCCGGCTGCGCCCACGCTGTCGGCAATCTGCTCGGGCCGCGAGGCACCCACGATGGCTGACGCAACGTTGGGGTTCTGCAGCACCCATGCCACAGCCAGCTGCGGCATGGAGAGGCCCGCTTCCTGGGCGATCGGCTTCAGTTCCTGCACGGCTGCCAGGACGTCGTCGCGCATCCAGCGCTGGATCATCTTGGCGCCGCCCTTTTCATCCGTGGCGCGGCTGCCCTCCGGAGCGGGCTGGCCGGGCTGGTACTTGCCGCTGAGGACGCCTTGGGCCATGGGCGACCAGACAATCTGGGAGACCCCCAGTTCCTCCGACGCCGGGACCACCTCGGCTTCGATCACGCGCCACAGCATGGAGTACTGCGGCTGGTTGGAGATGAGCTGGAAGCCAAGCTCTTTGGACAGCTTGTGGCCCTCGCGGAGCTGGTCCGCGGTCCACTCGCTCACGCCGATGTACAGCGCCTTGCCCTGCCGGACGATGTCCGCGAAGGCCTGCATGGTTTCTTCCAGCGGCGTTTCGAAGTCATAGCGGTGGGCCTGGTAGAGGTCCACGTAGTCCGTTTGCAGCCTCCGCAGCGAGCCATTGATGGACTCCATGATGTGTTTGCGGGACAGGCCAAGATCGTTCTTGCCCTTGGGGCCGGTGGGGCCAAAGACTTTGGTGAAGATTTCCAGGGACTCGCGGCGCTCGTCCTTCAGGGCCTGGCCCAGGACGGTTTCCGCGGCTGTGTTGGCGTAGACGTCGGCGGTATCGAAGGTGCTGATGCCGGCGTCGAGGGCAGCCCGCACGCACTGGGTGGCAACGTCGTTTTCCACCTGCGAGCCGTGCGTCAGCCAGTTGCCGAACGTGATTTCCGAGACTTTGAAGCCGCTGTTTCCGAGGTATCTGAATTCCATATGTTCACGCTAACCCAGATGGTTGCTCAGGGTAAGGGCTTGGCCGTTTCTCCCTTACGGCTGGGGGCCCGGATCCTGCGCCTTCTCCTTGAGCACCTGCTGCGGGCCGGCTATGGAAACCAGGGACCCGGTATCCAGCGGCGGTACCGGATGAGGCGGCTGGGGCTTCTTGAAGGACCTGGGCAGCTCATGCGGCGGCCGGTGGTTGTGCAGGGCGGACTCCACCAGCGGGGCTACCTCGGACACCTTGTCGGCAGGGACGGCCGGGTCTGGAAGGTCCCGCACCGACAGTTTGATTTCGGGTGCCGCGGCGCGCGCCCTGGCCTGGGCGCGCTTGTCGGCCTCGGCGACCGCGGAGGCCCAGTCCTCAGCGAGGACCGGGGGGTCGTGGCGGGCGGCGGCAAGCTTGGGATGGCGTTCGACGGCGGTGCGGAGCGACTTTTTCAGCCGGTCCGGCTTGAGTGCGGAGGCCCGAGCCCGGAGCGGCCTGCGGGCTTGGCCCGGATTCATGGGGGCGCCGGCGGTACCGGGAGAATCCCTCCTGCCGGGAACGCGCCCGAACAAGGCCATCAGCACAAGGGCGGCAAACCGGCCCAGGCCCGCGAGCACCAAGGTGATAACGCCCAGCAGGAAGAGGACCAGAAACATAAGGAGGGCAACGCCCACCGTGCCCAGGAATGTCAGGTTGAGGACGAGAGTGTCCGGGTTCTCCACGTCTTCTCTCCTCTCCAATCAACATCCTGGGCCGCCCCGGCACTCACGGCCGGCGGCAGGCTCCTTCTCCACCATACGGATTTTTACCAGGCGATGCCGCCGCCTGCCCGGCACGGTTCGAGGTTGTAGCGAAGCTGTTACCGGATATGGCAGCATCACCGGATGACCGAATCGATGGAGTCCGCGAACTGCACGTGCCTGTCCGGGGAGCCGTACGCCGAATGTTGCGGCAGGTTCCTTTCCGGCCGCGCATCTGCAGCCACTGCCGAACAGCTGATGCGGTCACGCTACAGCGCCTTCGTCCGGCTGGATGAGGACTACCTGCTGCGCACCCACCATCCGTCCACCGCGCCGGCCAGCCTGGACCTGGACACGGCCATGGAATGGCGCCGCCTGGACATTGTGTCCACCAGCAACGGCGGTCCCTTCGATTCCGAAGGGACCGTCGAATTCAAGGCCTACTACCGGCAGGGCCGGGAACGCGGGGTCCTGCACGAGAACAGCAGGTTTGTCCGGGAGGATGGCCGGTGGCTGTATGTGGACGGTGACATCCTCGCCTGACTACTCCCCGTCGTCGTAAAACTCGCTGTCCGGGGTGAATCCGGCGCGGTCGACCTTCCGGTGGAACCGCATGCCCGCCAGGCCGCCCAGCAGCGCGCCGACAAGGGCGACTGCCGCCACCACGATCGCGGCGATGATGCTGGTGGTGGTCAGCTGTCCCTCGTTGATTGGGATCCGCGGGAAGCTGTTCAGGTTGGCCAGGACGTTGAACTGTTGCCCGGCCACCAGGCCCAGGATGGCCACCACAACGGCTGCGATCAGCGCCCAGATCCAGACCATGAGTCCCTGCTTGAGGCCGTTGAAGCGGGCCATCCGCCCGGCCACGTAGCCGCCGCAGTAGTAGGAGAGGAAGAGGATCACCAGCAGCACGATGATGCCCACCAGGCCAACCGTGCCGCTGTTCTGCGCCGCCTGGTTCACGGCCTCGTTGACGTCGGTGTTGCTGGCCAGGCCCACGGCGGTTCCGGCGGCTGCCACCAGTGCCGTGAGGAGCACGGCCATCCCGGTGGCGGTCAGCCATCCGAAGAAGGCCGAGCCCACTTTGATGCCGCCAAACCGCTCCTTCTGGCGCGCGACGGCGGTTTCCCGGTTCGCAAGCGTTGGGTCTGCCACCGGTTCCACCACTGGTGTGGCCCTGGTGGGGGCAGGCTGGTATTCGCGCTCCGCGGCGGGGGCGCGGGTGTAGTCCCGCTCCCGCTGGCCGGCCGGCGCCTGGTCCATCGAGCGCGTGGCGGCATCGTCTGCGGCTGCCTCCCGGTAGCTTCCGCTGCGGGTGGTTTCGTCCTCCCGGGCACGCCGGGGAGGCAGGTTCTCTGGTTCCGTTGAGCTGCTCATGGCTCAACTCAACCACCCGCCCCGGGTGATAGCAAGCGTGCTTACTATTTTGTGACCTGCGGCTTTACCGGTATTTCCGG
Source organism: Pseudarthrobacter sp. Pseusp20 (assembly GCF_059492155.1). Taxonomy (NCBI): domain Bacteria; kingdom Bacillati; phylum Actinomycetota; class Actinomycetes; order Micrococcales; family Micrococcaceae; genus Pseudarthrobacter; species Pseudarthrobacter sp. Pseusp20. Next base: position 30,133 of record NZ_CP168521.1, on the reverse strand, counting down.
TGCAGGTCCTCCTTCCTGGATGGGCCCGGCGAGGCATCGGCGATCCACGGGCCGGTGCCTTCGGACTGGTCCAGGACCCCTGCCTCAAGCCATAGGTAGTCACCGGCGAGGACCTTCCGCGTCAACGCCCGGTCGGCATCGTCGGTGTTCCGCCACAGCTGGTCAAAGTACTCGTCCACCCGCACCCTGGCCTGCTCGCAGTAGGCGTCGGCAAGCTCGTAGGCGCCGGCAGCCTTTTCCGGGGCGGTTTTCAGCAGCATCTCGGCACGGGAGCAGCATGCAGTCATGGCGAACAGTTCGGCGCCGATATCCACCACTCGGCCCAGGAACGCCTGCTTCCGCTCCAGCTTGGCCTGCCACCGGCCCATGCCATAGAAGGTCTGCCGGGCCAGCCGGCGCGACGACCGTTCAACGAACCGAAGGTGTTTGGCCAGCCTGCCGAACTCCCCGTAGGAGCGGGGGTCCATGCCGGCGCCGGCCACCAGCTTGGGCAGCCACTTTGCATAGAAGCCGGAGGCGCCGACGGCGGCCTTCGCTTTGTCCGCCATGCTCGCATCCAGCGAAGCAAGGTCGCCGGCGGCAGCCAGGTGCGCATCCACCGCCTCGCGCGCAATCAGCAGCCGCATGATTTCGGAGGACCCCTCGAAGATCCGGTTGATCCGCATGTCCCGCAGCTGCTGCTCCGCCGCTACGGCACGTTCACCGCGCGCGGCCAGTGATTCAGCGGTCTCAAACCCCCGTCCGCCGCGGATCTGGACCAGTTCGTCCGCGATCCGGCAGCTGATTTCCGTGGCCCAGAGCTTTGCGAGCGCGGCCTCGATCCGGACGTCCTTCTGCCCGGCATCGGCAAGTTCTGCGGAGAGTTCGAACACGGCATCCAGGGCAAAAGCCGTGGCCGCGATGAAGGCGATCTTCTTGCCGACTGCCTCATGTTCACCCACGGGCCTGCCCCACTGGGTGCGGGCGTTGGACCATTCACGGGCAATCTTCAGGCTCCAGCGCCCGGACGCCACGCACAGCGCCGGAAGCGCCAGGCGGCCGGTGTTGAGCGTGGTCAGCGCGATCTTCAGTCCCTGGCCCTCCCGGCCCAGCCGGTTGGCGGCCGGCACCCGCACCTGGTGGAACCGGGTAACCCCGTTCTCGATGCCGCGCAGGCCCATGAAGGCATTGCGGTTTTCCACCGTGATGCCCGGCGAGTCCATTTCCACCACGAACGCGCTGATGCCGCCCTTGTGCCTGGTGCCGTCCGGATCGGTGTGCGCCGGGACAACTGCCATGACCACCACCAGTTCCGCGATCACCCCGTTGGTGGTCCAAAGTTTCACGCCGTCCAAAAGGTACGCGTCGCCGTCGTCCGTGGGAGTTGCCGTGCTGCCCAGCCGGGCGGGATCGCTGCCCACGTCCGGTTCGGTGAGGAGGAAAGCAGTGACGGCGCCGGCAGCGCACCGCGGCAGGTACTCACGCTTCTGTTCGGGCGTGCCGAACACCTTGACCGGCTCGGGCACGCCGATGGACTGATGGGCGGAGATGAGGGCGCCCAGGCTGGGGTGCACGCTGCCCAGCAGGGCAAGGGCCCTGCCGTAATAGACCAGGGAGAGGCCCAGGCCGCCGTATTCCTCCGGGATTTTCATCCCGAAGACGCCCAGGGCTGCCAGGTCCTTGATGTATTCGTCCGGAATCTTCGCTTCCCGTTCAATGACCCGTCCGGACATGGTTTTGGCGAACTCCGTGAGGCGGGCCATGAATGCCTCGCCCTTGTCCACGGAAGCGGGGTCGGCAGCCGGCCAGGGATGGACCAGGCCCAGGTCGAAACTGCCCAAATAGAGGCCCTTGGCGAAGCTGGGACGGTCCCAGCCGGATTCACGGGCGGCTTCGGCAACGGCCCGGGCATCTTCGGCGGTGGCTCCGGCGCCGATGTTGCCGGCGGGGACGGGGGTTTCTTCAGCCGGGGCGTCTTTGGCCTGGCTGTCAGTTGCGGAGGTCATGGGTTATCTCCTTGGCCGGAGTGGCCGGTGTAGCCATGGATCCGCCGGGTTGGAGAACCCTTCAGCTGTCCCTCAAGATTACCCGCGGGTAGGTTCCGGTGCTAGGGGATGGCTGCGCCTGGAAATCGCCGGGCAGTTCCACGGTGGAGGCCCGGTGGACCAGCCGGTCCCAGCCGGAGTTGATCCCGTGGACCACCGCCAGGAGCGTATTGGCCACCACCATCCAGGTGAGCTTGCCCACCCCCAGCAGCGCCAGGGCAACCAGCCCCGCCGAGAGGACGAATGCGGCCAGGACTGCGCCGAACACCAGCGTCCCGATGAAGACCAAGGTGGCTGTTTCCACTGAGCTTAGATCGAACTGCATGAATCCCCCTGCTGCGACGTTGCTTTGCATAAGACTGCGGTGGCGAAGACCAGTAGCAGAAGCGTAGGGGGACAGCTGCGCGGCCAGCCAGACCCGGCACGGGCGGGGGAGCCTGTTGATATGGGATCGAAATGCTACCGGCAGGTAGGTCACGGAGCGGTCGCGGCGGCTGCGTTAACCTTGTAGTTGGCAGTTTTCCGGTTCGTCCCCTGCGTGCCGCCCCTGCCCGGTCCCCGTTCAGCCCCCGTTCAACAGTCCAAGGAGAGTGCGTGCCCCGCTCCGCCAGGTCATCCGCTGACGCCATCAGCGCCCGGCTCCGGGACCTCGAACTCCTCACCAAGGGGCCCGCGTGGGCACTGACGCGTTCGGCGCCCTGGGTGATCGCCGTGCTCCAGGCTTCCTTCACCCGCACCCGGCCGCAGGTGCCGCTCGAGGAATTCCATGCCGACGTCGACTCCTTCCTTGAGGAGCTCCGGCGCCAGGATCCGGGCCTGGGCGGAGGGGCCAGCGGAAAGGCGTTCGGGGATGAGTGGACCCGGCGGCAGTTCCTGACCCGGCGGAACCAGTCAGGCCAGATCGTCTACGAGGCCACCGAGCCTGCAGCACGCGTGCTCGCCTTCCTTGACAGCCTTTCCAGCGAGCGGTCCACGTTGAACGGTTCCCGGCTGGGCACCCTGCTGGGGGACGTGGAAAAGCTCGCCAACGAGACCAACCCGGACCAAAGTGCGCGCCTCGAAGCCCTGGAAGAGGAAATCGAAGAGCGGCAGCAGCTGATCCAGGACATCAGCACGGGCGACTTCGACGGCCTGCTTGACGACGACGAGGCCGTGGAGGCCGCCGGAAACATCCTGGACCTGGCCGCCAGTTTGCCCGCGGACTACAAAAAGATGCGCGACCGGATCGAGGAACTGGTGGGCGGACTGCGCAACCAGATCATCGAGGAGTCGCTGACCAAGGGCGCCACCATGGCCCAGGTCCTGGAGGCGGACAAGCGGCTCCGCCAAAGCCCGGAGGGCAGGACGTTCCGGTCCTTTACCGCCTTCCTGGAGGACCCGCAGCAGCAATTGCGGTTCCGGTCCGCGATTGGGGAGGTCCTGAGCCGCCAGTTCGCGGATGACCTGTCACCTGACGACCGGGAGACACTGAAGAACCTGGTGGCCGAGCTCCGGCAGCAGCACAGCCAGATCCAGCGCATCTACGGCAAGCTCAGCGAAAGCCTGAACACGTACGTCCAGAGCGACGACTTCCGCCAGTCGGTCCGGCTCCGGAAGGTCCTGCGTGAGGCAGAACAGGCCATCCGTTCACTCCCGTACGAGCGTGAACGGCCCGGCCTGGTTCCCGGCCCCGTCCTGTACAACGCAGGGTTTGAGTCACTGTCCATGGTGAAGCTCTTCGACCCCGACGAGTTCGCGGCACCACCCAGGCTGGCCGATCCCATCGCGTTTACCGACTCGGACCGGGTGCGCTCGCCGCGGACGGGCAAGGCCAGGCCCGACGTCGTCCGGTCCGCCATGGCTGGGGCTGCCACGCTCGCCGACGCCTGGCAGCAGCTGCCGCCCGAAGAGCAGCACATCAACACCATCCGCGCGCTGCTGTCCGAGGCCCTGCACGCCGGGGCCGACTTCAACCGCAGCGCCTGGGATGGCCTGGACTTCGAACAGATAGACGGCTCCACCCGCAGGGCCTACCTGCCCGTGGTTACGCTCGCAAAGGATCCACATGACTGAAGTTTCAAACGCTGAGGGCCCAGAGCTGATCGAAGACCAGCCGCGCGGCGAACGGGCGGGGGCGGCACCGGGCGTTGAGCGCCCCTTCGCAGTGTCCCCGCGCGATACCTTCGTCGACGGCGCTGCCCTGTTCCCCGGCGATACCGGCGTCCTGTCCATGAAAGTGCGCCAGGCCCTGGTGAAGCTGTTGAAGGGCCCGTACATCGACGGCGGCCGGGACGAAAAGCTCTGGACGGTACTGCTGGACAACCAGGTGATCCTGCGCAGCCGCCTGTCCGAGCTGTTCCTGACCCTGCAGCTGGACCACGAGCGGAAAATCGCGGTCCTTCGCCCCGTGGACCCGGACGTCATCGGCGGCAGCGCCCGGTCCAGCATCCTGCGCCAGCAGCGTGCCCTCAGCCGGGTGGAAACCATTGTGCTGCTCCGGCTCCGCCTGCTGCTGGACCGGCACGTCACGGCCCAGACCGACCCCGCCATCACCCGCGAGGAGATCACGGACCTGGTGGCGCACTACCAGCCCGCCGGCCAGCAGGACGCCCTGCGCGACTCCGATGTGGTCACCCGTGCCATCACCAAGCTCCTGGCCCGCCAGCTCCTGCTCCCCACCGGACTGGACGACGTCTACACCATCTCCAACGCCCTGCCCGTGGCCCTGCCGTTCGAAAACATCGGCGACATCCCGGCCCACATCGAAGCCCTCGTAGCCGCCTCGGCTGACCAATCAGGAACGGAGCCGCTCCTGGACCTGGAGGACACAGCCGCCGCGGAGACGAACGGAACCACGTCCGAGGAGGATGACCAGTGACCATCGCAAGCATGCTCCCGCTGGGGGATGTCACCAACCCGGGCCAGATGCGGCTTGCGTTGGTGCAGGTGGTCAACTGGGGGACGTTCCATGGAGCGCACACCATGCACGTTGACCGGAACGGAACCCTGCTGACCGGTAACTCGGGCGTGGGTAAATCCACGCTGTTCGACGCGATGCTGCGGGTCTTCGATGCGCGGCCGCGGTCCAACGAGGCGGCGGCGCAGCGGTCGGGCGGTGCCGTGGAGGACAAGCGGACCACCTTCACGTACATGCGCGGCAAGGTGGGGGACAAGGCGGTGGGGGAGGGCTCGGCGAGTGCGTTCCAGCGCCCGGGTGCCACCTGGTCCGCCGTCGCCCTGACCTTCGACAACGCCGCCGGGACGCGGGTGACGGTGTCGGCGCTGTTCGACCTGCCCAAGAACGGCACGGAGTCCAGCGTGGGCCGGTTCTACCTGATCGACAACGTGCCCCTGGACCTTGAGGCGGTTGAGGGCATCGCCGACAAACGGTTCACCAAGGGCGCGCTTGAGGCGATCTTCCCGCACGCCCAGGTCTTCGACGTGCACAAGGCGTTCGCGGAGCGGTTCCGCCGGCTGCTGGGGATCAACTCGGACCAGGCCCTGCCCCTGCTGCGCGTCATCCAGGCCGGCAAGGGCCTGGGCGGCAGCGTCAACACCTTCTTCCGCGACCAGGTGCTGGATGCCCCGGCAACCCTTGCCGCCGCCGATGACGTGGTGGAGGAGTTCAGCAACCTGATGTCCATCCGCCAGCGGCTGGAGGATGTCCGGCAGCAGCGCGACCAGCTGGCGCCGGTGCCGGGACTGAACCGCGAATATGCGCAGTCGCTGCTGGACGCGAACCGGCTGCGGGAGCTGGTGGGTGGGGAGTTCGAGGCGTACAGGCAGCAGCTCGCCGTCACCGTGCACCAGAAGACGCTGGTCCGTTTCCGCGAGCTGGCGCAGGCAAAGGCGAAGGAACTCGGCGCCGAGCGTGCGGTCCGCGACAACCTGGCCAAGGAACTGCGGCAGCTGGAAACCGAGTACAACAACCAGGGCGGCAACGCGATCTCCGCGATTGAGCAGTCGCTGGAGAACGCCCGGGTTGGCCTGAAGCTGCGGCGCCAGGTGGAGGAGGCGGCGCAGCAGGCATTGGCCGACGCCGGGCTGCAGCTTGAGTGGAGCGCGGCCGGCTGGGAGCAGGCACACGAGCAGGCGGCGGCACGGTCGGCCGAGCTGAAGGATGATTCGCAGGCCCTGCAGGAGCTGCGGTTCGAGGCCTTCGACGCCCACGCCAGCCGCAAGCGGGAGCTGGCGGCTGCCGAGCAGGAACTCGTGTCGTTGAAGACGCGCAAGTCCCTGCTGCCGCCGTCGAGCATTGAAAACCGTGCCGCCATCGCCGCCGCCACCGGTATTGCGGAAGACCGCATGCCCTTTGCCGGCGAGCTCATGGACCTCGCAGACGGCGAGGAACGGTGGCGCCCCGCTGCCGAGCGTGCGCTCCGCAGCCTGGCCACCACCCTGCTGGTGCCCGGTGAGCACTTCGGCGCCGTCACCCGCTACCTGAATGACCACAACGTCCGCGGCGCGCTGCGGGCAGTGGACGTCTCCAAGCCGCTCGCCGGCGGCGCGCTCGCTGTGGAGGACGTGCGCGACGGCGACCTGCTCACCAAGCTGGATATCCTCGAGTCCGGCGCGGCGGCCGAAGCCGGCGGGTGGGTCCGTGAGCGCATCGCGCTGGACTTTGCCTACCCCTGCGTGGAGGACCCGGACGAGCTGGCAGCCCTGGACAAGGGCCTGAGCCTGGGCGGCGTGGTCAAGCGGAACCGCCACACGGTGGAGAAGGACGACCGCTTCACCAGCCGCCAGGACTACGTCCTGGGCTTCGACAATGCCGCCAAACTGGAACTCGTGGCCGGCCAGGTGGAGGACCTCCGGCAGGAAGTGGCCAAGGCCGCCGAACTGGCGCAGAGCCGCGAGGACTCGCACCAGGGCATGAGCCGCCAGCTCGACGCCCTGCGCCGGATTGCCGAAGACGACCGGCCCTGGGAACAGGTGTCCGCGGCCGTTGCTGCCGATGAGCTCACCAGGATCGAGCAGCGGCTCAAGGACGCACTTGCCGCGCAGGCGGACCTGGAGCCCCTGCGCGCCACCATCGAGGAGGTCCGGCAAAAGCACCAGACCAGCACCGAGTCCGCGGCCGTCCTGCAAAGCGAATACAAGGCATTGGACCGCCAGCTCACGGCTGCGGATTCACTGCTGGAAGCGGCGCGTGACCGCCTGGCCCAGGCGCCGCCGTCGGACGCTACCGTGACGGCGCTGGAACCGTACTTTGCGGAATTCGGCGACGTTACCGAAATGCACGAGCTGGACAACCTTGCCAACCGCGTCCGGACCACCCTGCTGGGCGAACTGCACACTGCTGAATCACGGGGGCAAGGGACAGCCGAGCGGCTCACCCGGATTTTCGAAGGCTTCGTCCGGGAGTGGGGCAGCGCCATTTCGGCGGACCACGGCACCAGCATCGGCGCGGCCAGCGAATTCGAATCCCGCTACCATGCCATCGTCAACGACGGCCTGCCGGCGCAGGAGGCGGAGTTCCGGCAGTTCTTCAACCAGCGCACGCACGAATCCTTCAGCACCCTGCTGCACCTGCTGGACGAGGAACGCCGCTCCATCACCAGCCGCATCCTGCCCCTCAACGGCATCCTCTCCCAGGTGAACTTCCATGAGGGCAGTTACCTGGAGCTGGACATCAAGCAGACGCTGCCGCCCACTGCCAAGCAGTTCAAGGACGCCATCCAGAACGCCTTGAAGGCCCGCCACGCTCGGCCGGCCAGGACGGACGCCGCCAGGGGGGAGGGGCCGGACGGTGACGACGCCGAGCTCACCGCGCGCTACAAGTCCCTGGAGACCCTGGTCAAGAGGCTTGGCTCGCAGGCGCCGGAAGACCGGCGGTGGCGGGCGGAGGTGCTCGACGTCCGCGGCCACCTGTTCATCCAGTGCAAGGAGCACCGGGAAGTGACCGGCCCGGCGGCTGGCAAAAAGAAGGGCGGCGGCACGAAGACCGAGGTCTTCATGCACGCAGACACCGGTTCCATGTCCGGCGGCGAGCGGCAGCGGTTCACCGCGTTCATCATGGCCGCGGCCCTGAGCTACCAGCTGGGGATCGCCGAGCAGGGCTTCACCACCTACGGCACCGTGATGATGGACGAAGCGTTCGTGCTCGCCTCCGAGGAATTCGCCGGCGCCGGCATCAAGGCCCTCCACGAATTCGGGTTCCAGCTGCTGCTGGCCGCCCCGGAAAACGTCATCGATCTGTCCCGGCACCTGGGCTCCGTCACCGAGATCCTCCGTGACCGCCGCACCAACCGCTCCGGCGTCCTCACGGCCCCGGTGATCCGGCCGCGTCCGGGGGAGGAAGGAGCCTGGCGCTCCGAGGCAAACCCGGTGGATATCGTCCTGCGCTGAAACCGGATCCAGCAATATAACAAATTGATGGATTTATCGCTCCGGCCGTGGTGGCCGGTCTTTTCGCTGTGCCACTCTGGGCTTTACCAACTCACCTCGCCAGAGTAGATCCCATAGGTACTGCAGGATGCTGGGTCCGCACTTTCTCCGAGAGAACGATGGCGTCCTCTTGAAAGGCACCCCCATGCGCCCACGGCACCCCGCTCCAATCCTCCTTGTGATAACAGCCGCAGCGGCGCTGTCCCTCGCCGCCTGCGCGGACTACGCCCCCGCAGGGAGCGGGGGCGCGTCCACGGAGACTGCCGTTCCGCCGCCCTCGCCTGCTCCCACGTCCGCGCCCACTCCTGCCGGGATGGTGACCTATACCTTCCCCGATGGCCGGCTGTCCTTTGCCCATCCGGCGGACTGGCGCGTGGTACATGAGCAGGTTTCCGCATCACCCCCGGTGGAAACGGCCGCCGTCATTGATGCCAACGGCGCCGGGCGGGTCAACATCTACTACAGCCAGGTGGGTGACGCCGTGGCCGGTCCTGATGCCAGGTTTGTCCTTGCGGCGGACCCTGTGCCGGGGCTGGTGAGCCACACAGTTCCCACGCCCCATTCGTCGTTCTTCGCCGATCACGTCAATGGTGCCGTTGAGTACCGCATGGGGCTGACGGCGGGATTGCCGGTGTCACCGGACGGCAAGGTGCAAAACGGGCCCGTCATGCTCGGCGACCGCATTTTGGCCGCAGACGTGCTGTTCACCGGTCCGCCGTTTGCCAATGACGAGGCGGCGAAGGCGTGGTACTGGGGCGGGGATGGCCAAAAACTGAAGGCGTTGCTGATGAGCTTCTCTTACCGCTGAGGCACATGGGGAAGCCCTCCGTCACCGGAGTGATGGAGGGCTTCCGCTGCCCGCCTACTTATTCTGCACGCGGGCCAGGAACTGCGCGGTGCGGTCCTGCAGGCCCTGGATCTGGCGTACCACGACGGCCGCCGGATCGGGGTTGATCTCGTTGGCCGGCGGTTCCTTGCGGACGTTGCCACAACACAGGAAGTCGGCGCAGATCAGGGTCCCCACGGTGTTGCCGTCGCGTCCTGACTGGCCTGCGCGCCTTGCGACCCAAAGGAGCACGTCCTCCTTCGAGAACACATCCCGGCACAGTTCGCACAGTACCGAGCGGTTCTTCCTGGCTCCTCCTTCGGGCGCCCGGAGCAGGATGCCCGTGAGGCCCTTGGGGCCGGGAACCACCAAGTACCCGCGCAGCGGCATCTTTTCATCGCGCCAGCCCAGGAACTCCAGGCTGTCCCAGTCCAGGGCGTCGAAGTTCCTGGGCAGTGTCAGCTTGGCTGCTTCTGAGCGGCTGGCGTTGACGAAGGATGAACGGATTTGTTGGGGCGTGACTGATTGCATGGCTGAACTTTCGTAAAGGGTGGGCGGCCCTAAGCCGGGCCGGGGTAACAGGGGAGTCAGTCAGTCTCCGCGGAGCAGGCCAAAGCGGCCACCCCGCTTCCCATGGCAGCGGCGGCCGGAACGACCTTTTGCATGCGCATTGTTCCCGTTGTTCCGTTTCTGTTTCAGCGTGCCCTGGTAAGGGTGCCCTGCCGGCAAGGCAATCCTGCCAAATGTGCCCCGCCCTGTCCAAGAACCTGATGGCGGATGTGGCCTTTGTCACGTTGCGGGATTAGGTGACAAAAACGTTGCGTAATCGACATTTACATAGGTTAGCCTTACTTAAGTTTGCAGCCTGATCCAAGGAGCCCCGTGACATCCCCCCTCTTTTCCGGCCCTCTCTCCACCCGCCGGACGCTTTTCTCTTCCGCCGGCAAGGCGGCTGCGGTGCTCGCCGCGGCAGCCTTGACCCTGTCCGCCTGCAGCACGGGTCCGGCCTCTTCAGTGGCTGGCACGGGCGGCACCGGCAGCAGCACCCAGTTCCCGGTGACCATCGGGCATGCATTCGGCCAAACCACCATCGATAAGCAGCCCGCGCGCGTGGCGACGGTTTCATGGGTGAACGACGACGTCGCGATTGCCCTCGGCGTGGTGCCCGTCGGTGTCCCCAGGAACGATTGGGGTGGCAATGACAAGGGGTCCACCCCCTGGAAGGACGCGGCGCTCGAAAAGCTGGGGGCCGGATTCGGATCGGCCAAGGCCCCCGTGCAGTACTCGGAGGCGGACGGCATCAACTTCACGGAAATCGCCAAGCTCGCCCCGGACGTCATCCTCGCCGCCTACTCCGGCCTCACCGAGGAGGACTACAGGAAGCTCAGCGAAATCGCCCCCGTGGTGGCGCACCCGGAAGTGGCCTACGGAACCTCGTGGCAGGACTCCACCACCATCATCGGCAAGGCCCTGGGCAAGGAAGCGGAAGCGGCCAAGCTGGTCTCCGACACCGAGACCACCGTTAAGGACAAGGTCTCCCAGTACCCGCAGATCCAGGGCAAGAGCTTTATCTACGGCAACCTGGAGCCCGCCCGGGGTGACGGCGTCAACGTCTACACCACCAACGACAACCGTCCCCGCTTCCTCACCGAAATCGGCATGACCCTGGCCCCGGTGGTCGCGGAGAACTCCAAGGGTTCCAAGGAGTTCTACCTTTCCTGGTCCGCCGAGAAGGCGAACGAACTGCAGTCGGACATCTTCGTCACCTGGGTTCCCGACGCGTCCACCGCGGAGGCCATCAAGGCTGATCCGCTGCTCGGGCAGATCCCGGCCATCAGGAAGGGCGCCCTGGTGGCCGACCAGGACAACACCCTGACCCTGTCCATCTCGGCGTCGTCGCCGCTGAGCCTGCCGTGGTCGCTGGATACGTTCCTGCCGCAGTTGGCCACGGCGGCGGATGCAGTGAAGTAGGGGCCGCGCCTTCATGGGTACGACGACGGTACGTCCGGCCGCCGGCACGGGCACCCAGGTGCGGGCCGGGGCAGCCGCTGCTCCCGTCTGCGGTGTTGCGCCGGGAACGCGAGCCGCCTGGCTGACCGGCGCCGTCGTCGTGCTGGTGCTGGTGGCCGGGGCATCGCTGGCCGTGGGGGCCCGGGAGGTTCCCCTTGCGACGGTATGGCAGGCCCTTTCCGCGTTCGATCCCGCCAACGGTGACCATGCCGTGGTGCTGGCCCGCATTCCGCGCACGGTCCTGGGCCTGCTGGCCGGCGGCGCGCTGGGCCTGGCCGGGGCCGCGATGCAGGGAGTTGCCCGCAATCCGCTGGCCGACCCCGGCATTCTTGGCGTCAACGCCGGAGCCGCCCTGGCGGTGGTCGCCGGCATTTACATCTTCGGTGTGGCCACCTTCTCCGGCTACGTTTGGTTCGCCTTGATTGGGGCCGCTGCTGCCGCAGTGGTGGTATACCTCATCGCCTCGCTGGGCAGGGAGGGAGCCACCCCGGTCAAGCTCGCGCTGGCCGGAGCCGCGCTCAGCGCCGGACTGTCCTCGCTCATGAACATCATCCTGGTCTCCAGCCAGGACACCCTGGACAGGTTCCGCTTTTGGCAGGTGGGCGGCATCGCGGGCCGTGACTGGACCGTACTCCTGCCCGGCCTGCCGATCCTGGCCGCCGGTGCGCTCATCGTGCTCCTGGCCGGCCGCACCCTCAACAGCCTGGCGCTGGGGGACGACATCGCGCGGGGGCTTGGCCGGCGCGTCGGGCCCTCGCGGGCCCTGGTGGCCCTGGGCATCGTCCTGCTCTGCGGCACCGCCACGGCATTGGCGGGCCCCATCGGCTTTGTGGGCCTGGTGGTACCGCATGCCGTGCGTGTCCTCACCGGGCCCGACTACCGCTGGATCCTGGCCTTCTCCCTGGTGGCGGCTCCGGTCCTGCTCCTGGCCGCCGACATTCTTGGGCGGGTGGTGCTGCCGCCGGGCGAAGTCCCGGCCGGCATCATGACCGCCCTCATCGGTGCGCCGGTGTTCGTGTGGCTGATCCGCCGCGGAAAGGGGGCCGGGCTGTGATGGCCAAGGGGGCCGGCAACCGGACCGCCGTGCTGGGCGCCGCCGTCGTGCTCCTGTTTTTCGTATCCGTCCTGCTGGGCAGCTACACGGTGACCGTCCCGGACTTCTTCACCATCGTCTTCAACCATGTGACGGGCGGCGCCAGGATTCCGGGCGCCAGCTTCATCGTGATGGAGAACAAGCTTCCGCGGGCCGTCATCGGCACCATGACCGGGACTGCCTTCGGGCTGGCCGGCGCCCTGTTCCAGACCATGCTGCGGAACCCCCTGGCCAGCCCCGACGTCATCGGCATCAGCTCCGGGGCCAGCGCGGCGGCGGTGGTTGCGATTGTCATCTTCGGCGCCTCCGGTGCGCTGGTTTCCGGGGCGGCGCTGGCGGGTGCACTGGCCGTGGCAGGCCTGATCCATGCGATCTCCAGCGGCGGTGCCACCCGCAGGGCAGGCCGGGGGAGCGCCGCCGGAAACCGGCTGGTCCTTGCCGGCGTCGGGATCGCTGCCGCCCTGCACGCAGTGGTCAGCTTCCTGATGGCCCGCGCTGACATCCGCACTGCCGCCGACGTCCTGGTCTGGCTCAATGGATCCCTGAACTCCGCCAACTGGGACCGGGCCGGCGTCCTGTTCCTGGCGCTCGCGGTGCTGGTTCCCGCCGTTGTGCTCATCGCCGGTCCGCTCCGCATCCTGGAACTGGGTGATGATGCCGCGGCCGGGCTGGGGGTCCGCGTCAATGCCGCACGCCTGGCGCTGGTGGCCATTGCGGTATCCCTGGCGGCAGTGGCGACGGCGGCCGCAGGGCCGGTGTCGTTCGTCGCCTTCCTGGCCGCTCCCATCGCCCGCCGCTTCGCCGGCAAGGCCAGCCTGCCGGCGTCGGCCCTGGTGGGCGCCCTGATTGTCCTGGCGGCAGACTATGTCGCCGCCAACCTGGCCCCCCTGTTCCTGGACGGCACCGTCCTGCCGGTGGGTGTTGTCACCGGCGCGCTCGGCGCCCCCTTCCTGCTGTGGCTCCTGGTCACGGCCAACCGAAAGGATGCCTGACGTGGCAGTTCTCGAAGCACGCGACCTGACGCTCACGTACGGCCAGCGCTGTGTGGCGGACGGGCTCAACGTCCGGATTCCCGAGGGCAGGGTGACCATGATCGTGGGTGCCAACGCGTGCGGAAAGTCCACCCTGCTGCGCGGGCTGTCCCGGCTCCTGAAGCCCGCCGGCGGCACCGTGACCCTGGACGGCAGGGACATCCACACCCGTCCGGCCCGTGAACTGGCCCGGACCCTCGGCCTGCTTCCCCAGCACCCCACCGCCCCGGACGGCATCACCGTCCGAGACCTGGTGGGACGCGGGCGCTACCCGCACCAGGGTTTCTTCCGGAGCAGGAGTGACAAGGACGACGCCGCCGTGCAGCGCGCGCTGGAAGCCACCGGGACGCTGGACCTCGCCGGGCGCGACGTGGACGAACTGTCCGGCGGCCAGCGGCAGCGGGCCTGGATTGCCATGGCACTCGCCCAGGAAACCGACGTCCTGCTGCTGGACGAACCCACCACCTACCTGGACCTGGCCCACCAGGTGGAGGTCCTGGACCTGGTAACGGACCTCAACCGCAGACGGGGTATCACCGTGGCAATCGTCCTGCACGACCTCAATCTGGCGGCCCGCTACGCGGACCACGTCATCGCCATGAAGGACGGCACCGTGACAGCGGTGGGGTCCCCGCGCGAGGTGGTGACGGAAGGACTGGTCCGCCACGTCTTCGGCCTGGAGAGCCGGGTCATCCCGGACCCCGTTTCGGCCACCCCGCTGATCATCCCCATCGGCCGCCACCACACTGCCTACGAACTGGAGCCCGTCCCATGACGACCCGCGACACCGCCCGAACACAAACGGCAACTGCACAACCGGCAAGTGCCCAGCCGATGACCACCCAGCCGATGAGTCTCGCCTTTGAGGTCACCGTTTCCTCCGTCCAGCAGCTCAGCCCCACCTTCCGCAGGATCACGTTCGGTGGCTACGCGCTGCGTGACTTCGGCGTCCAAGGCCACGCCCTGGACCTCCGGATCAAGCTCCTGATTCCGTCCCTGGCCCCGGACGGCTCGCAGCTGCCGCTGCCGGCCGTCAACACCGGCCAGCCCGGCTGGTATCGGGATTGGCTGGCCATGGACCCGGAGGTGCGCGGCTCGATGCGGACCTACACCGTCCGTGAGGCGCGGCTGGACGCGGTCTATCCGGAGATCGACGTGGACTTTGCGATGCACAAGGACGGGCCGCACAACAGCGGGCCGGCCGCGGACTGGGCCCTGAAGGCCAAACCCGGTGACGCCCTCACCATCATCGGGCCCAACAACCGTGCCGCCCACTGCATCACCGCCGGGACATACTCCGGCATCGAATGGCGGCCCGGCCTGGCCCAGCGCATCCTCCTTGCCGGTGACGAAACCGCAGTCCCCGCCATCTCCGCCATCCTCGAAACCCTCCCGCCGTACATGAGCGGGCAAGCCCTCCTTGAGGTTCCCCAGGCCGGCGACTTCCTTGACCTGCAGTCCCCGGCGGACATCGAGATCACGTGGCTTGCCCGCGGCGCCGTCATCGGCCGCTCCCGGCCGCACGGCCAGCTGCTGCAGGAGGCCGTACGCACAGCAGTCCCCGTGCCGGGCTGGGTGGGCATCAAAGCGGACGGCGGCGGCGCCGGCCCGGAGCCCGAAGACGTCAACGTGGACACGGACATCCTCTGGGAAACCCCCGCACGCCTCGAAACGGGGGACATCGGCGCCGCCGGCAACCCCGGAATGCCCGCCGGCGCCATGCCCTTCTACGCCTGGATCGCCGGTGAAGCCGCCGTCATCAAGGACCTGCGGCGCTACCTGGTGCGCGACGTGGGGATGGACCGGAAACAGGTGGCCTTCATGGGTTACTGGCGGCAGGGCAAAGCCGAAGGCTAACCCCGGCCCGCTCGGCGCCTCCGCGCAGTAACACAAATTTTCAGCAATTGCCAATTAAGGAAATTGCTGTGTCACAGGGTGTGACACGCGTATGCTTCGGATATTTCAACTGGAACATTAAGGTCTCATTCCATGAAAACTATCCTGCGGCCAGCTGTTTCCGTCCTGACACTCTTAGTCATGCTCGCCTCACTTGCCGTAGTGGGCAGCGTGGCGAACGCGGTGGGAGCGCTGACATTCGCGCCGACCGGCGACAGTTATGTCCAGGCCGACCGGCCAACAGAGAACTTCGGGACCAGTGTGCGTTGGTCCACGGAGGGCCGGACAAGCATCTCGCGGAGCAGTCTCCTGCGGTTCAACGTCCAAGTCCCCGCCGGGGAACACGTCGTCTCGGCAAAGCTGCGGGCATATTCTGAGGCGGCGGCAACCTCGACCGAGTTTGTGGACGTTTACACCACCAGCGGCACATGGGCCGAAACGGGCGTCACCTGGAACAACGCACCGGCCCGCGGGAGTTGGCTGGCCAAGGCCGGCGGGTTCGCCACGGGGGCCTGGGTGGAATGGGACGTTACCAAGGGCGTCGGCGCCACCGGCGGCGAGCAGAACTTCCGGCTCGAATCCAGCGCGCAGAAATGGCTGGGCTTCAAATCGAACCAGGCCCTGGACGCGGCACTCCGCCCAAAGCTGGTTGTCACCACCGCCGCTGACGCCGTGGTGACAAGCCCCGCCCCGACGCCAACCCCCACCCCTACCTCCACCCCTGCGCCCGCGCCCGTTGATGCGGGCGGAGTCCAGGCTGCTGCCACGCAGAACTGGGGCGCACCTGTGGCCGGGGACGAGTTCAACTACACCGGAGCCCCGGACGCCACCAAATGGAGCGTGTACAACAGCGCAGGGCACGCCGGCCAAGGTATCCGCAGCCCGCAGCAGGTAACAGTGGACGGTTCCAAGATGGTCATGAGCGGGACCCCGGACGGGACCACTGCCGGCATGTCCGCGAAGTTCGCCAAACAAAAGTACGGGCGGTGGGAAGTCCGCGCCGCCGGGTCGGGCGACAATGAGTACCATATGGTTTCGATCCTGTGGCCGGACAGCGGAAACTGGCCTTGCGACGGCGAAGTGGATTACGCGGAAACAACGGGCGCCTGGAACGTGATCAACTTCTTCCAGCACTTCTCCTGCAGCAACTCCCAGACCAGGGCCAGCAAGACGCTGGACGTGACCCAGTTCCACAACTACGCAGTGGACTGGTCCCCCGCCGGGATGGTCGGATACGTGGATGGCGTGAAGTGGTTCGAGGACACCGACCCCACCCACCAGCCTCCGGGCAGTATGCACCAGACGCTGCAACTGGACTGGTTCCCTGATTCCACTGCTGACGGTGCTGCGGAAATGCGCGTGGACTGGATACGTGTCTACCCGGCCGCCGGCGGGACGAGCCCCACCCCGACTCCAACCCCCACCCCGACTCCAACCCCCGCGCCTACCACGCCGCCGGCGGGTGATTCCTTCGAGTTCGCCGCTGTTGGCGACATGAACCCGTCAGGAAATACGTCCACGAGTTCGGCGTCCGGCAAGAACGCTGCCAGCATCATCAGCGGCCTCAACGATGGTTCGTTGGATAATTTCCTTGCCATCGGCGACTTCCAGTACGACAAGGGGACCTGCTCGGCGCTTGGAGCGTGGAACACGCTGTGGGGCGGGTTGAAAGCCAAGACGTACTGGACCACGGGCCCCAACCACGATGTGGAGCCGGGTGTGAACGATGACGTGGACCGGTTCATGGACGGCCAGTGCGTCGACACCACCAAGTCCGCTACCAGCACCACTCTGGGCCGGTTCCAGGATGCGCTGGAGTGGTATTCGTTCGATAAGGGGAACTGGCATATCCTGGTGGCGCCCACGGCCACATGGCGCTACAACGTGGCCCGGGCGCAGGCGATGACCGCCGAAATGGACGCTGACCTGAAGGCGGCCAAGGCCACGGGGAAGCATCTGGCGGCCGTCTACCACGACCCGTATTTCACGTCCGACACATCCAGCCACACGCGCTTCACCCAGGCGAAGCCCTGGATCGACATGTTCTGGAACAACCGGGTGAAAGTCCTGCTGTCCGGGTCCCAGCACAACTATGAGCGGACCTGCCCGGTGAACAACGCCGACCAATGCGTCCCCGACGGCATGCAGCAGTTCCAGGTGTCCACCGGCGGTATCGGCCTCCGATCGTTCGCGAGCAACCCGGCCTACGTCCAGCGGAAGTTCAGTGATACCTGGGGCCACCTGAGGATGAGCCTGAAAGCGGACGGCTCCTACACCTGGGAGTTCCGTCCGGTTCACGGAGGAATGCAGACGGACAGCGGGTCCCGGACGCCATAAGCGCTCCACGGGATCCCGCAGCGGTTTCCCAAGCTCCCGCTCACTTACTGTTCATCCCGGCGTCGTCCTTGCTTTTCCCAGCGCCGCTACGTTGGGGCGGTGGTGACTGGATCCTTGCTTCCTGACTCCGGGCGGCGGGTGTTTGTGGCCCTTGGCGACTCCTTCACCGAAGGCGTGGGGGACCGGGATGAGCGGCTGCCCAACGGAGTGCGGGGGTGGGCCGACAGGGTTGCCGAGAAGCTCGCCAAGGCGCAGCCGGGGTGGAAGTACGCCAACCTGGCCATCAGGAGCAAGCGGCTGCGGCACATCATCGACGAGCAGCTGGAGCCGGCACTGCGGATGCGGCCAACACTGGTGACCCTGTACGCCGGCGGTAACGACATCCTGGACCTGAAGACCGATATGCCCGCGCTCATGGCGGACTATGAACAGCTTGTTGCCCAGCTCGCCGGCACGGGGGCCACAGTGGTCCTCTTCACGGGGTTCGACGTCAAGGTTTCCGCGCTCCTGGAGCCGTTGAAGAAACGCAACGCCTACTACAACCAGCGGGTGCGGGACATCGCGGAAAAGTACGGGGCCGTGCTGGTGGACTACTGGTGCCTGGATGCCTTCCACGACGCCAGGATGTGGGACTCTGACCGGCTCCACATGTCCAAGGCCGGGCACAAATACCTGGCCGGGCAGGTGCTGGACCAGCTGGGCGTGCCGCACAAGATCAAACCCCGGGACTGGGAGCCACCACCAAGGTTGGGCCTGCGCGAATGGGAACGGCGCCAGCGGCGCTGGGTCCATGACTGGGTCCTGCCGCTCTTTGGCCGCAAGCTCCGCGGGGTGACGCTGGGGGACAGGCTCAGCCCGCGCTGGCCCAAGCCTGTGAAGGTGCCGCGGAAAGGTGGCCTGAAGAAGCTCGCCGCAGAAGGGTACGACGGCGGCAGCCCACCCTAGCGGCCTGCGTCACCTTAGGTGGTTTGCGCGGGCGGGGTGTCCAACAGGTTTTCGAACCCCGGGGCCACCCGGCCGGCGTGGAACTCCAGCACCTCGAAGTCGGCCACGCCGTTGATGTAGAACGGGTCCTGCGCAAGGCTCGCGTCAAGGGTTTCCCGTTCCGCCTGCGAGAGCAGCAGCCCTCCAGTGCGGGGAATCTTGCGGCCGGCGGCAATGAAGACACCGTCGTCGAACGCCTTTTGCAGCCAGGCGATGTGGGCGTCGTTGTGGAAGTCGACGATCTCCTGCGGCACGCGGTAGGTGAGGGAGACAACATACATGGGGCAAGCCTACCGGTGCCGCTTCCAGCTACTTGAAAGATCAATCGTAGAATGGGGGCCATGACCGAACCCCGCTGGCTCAACGCTGACGAACGCCGCGCCTGGCTGGCGCTGGTGAGCATCAATACGCTGCTGCCGGCGGCCCTCGACACCAGGCTGCATGCGGCCGGGAAGCTGTCGCTCTTCGACTACACGGTCCTTGCCATGCTGTCCGAGGCAGACGACCGGTTCCTGCCCATGAGTGAGCTCGCCGCCCGCAGCAGCGCTTCACTGTCCCGGCTTTCGCATGTGGTGACCAAGCTGCAGAAGCGCGGCTGGGTGGAGCGGCGTCCCCACCCCCATGACGCAAGGGTGACCACCGCGCACCTCACGGAGGAAGGCATGGCCACCATCGTTGGGCTGGCCCCGGGCCATGTTGAGGACGTCCGCGACCTGTTCCTCGATGCCCTGACCGGGCAGGATGTGCTGGACCTGGCGCGGATCGGCGAGAAAGTGGTGGGACGCCTGGACAAGGACCACTGGATCCTGCGCGAAACCCAGCCTGACCAAGCGACATAACCGGCGATTGGTTGCTTCCGGCAACGGATGGCAAACTAACCGCATGGATTTCACTTCCCGGTTCGTGGCCCTTGGCGACTCGTTTACCGAAGGCGTCGGTGACGACGACCCCACCCGCCCCAACGGGGTCCGCGGCTGGGCGGACCGGGTGGCGGAGCAGCTCTGCGCCGCTGATCCGGATTTCGGCTACGCCAACCTGGCCATCCGCGGCAGGAAGCTTCGGCAGATCGTGGCCGAGCAGGTGGACGCCGCCGTCGAACTCAAACCCACGCTGGTGAGCATCTACGCCGGGGCCAATGACATCCTCCGCCCGCGCGTGGACATCGATGACCTCCTGGTGGAGTACAACGACGCCGTCGGGAAGCTGGCGGCCACCGGCGCCACTGTGGTGATGTTCACGGGTTTCGATGCCCGGGGTTCAAAGGTGTTCGGCACCATGCGCGGCCGCACCGCCATCTACAACGAACTGGTCCGCGGAATCGCAGGGGACCACGGCGCCCTGCTGGTGGATTACTGGCGCTTCAGCGAGTACTACGACTGGGGCATGTGGGCCCACGACCGGATGCACATGTCCGCCGCCGGCCACGCCAACATGGCCAAGCGCGTCCTCGAGGTCCTCAAGTACGACCATTCCATCGACGTCCCGCCGATGACCCCTGTTCCGGAGTTGAGCGGCGCCGACGCCCTCCGCGCCAACGCCCGGTGGTTCCGCGAGTACGCCGCGCCGTGGGTGGTCCGGCGCGTCACCGGCAAGTCGTCCGGCGACAACCTGCAGCCCAAGTACGCCCAGCTCACCCGGCTGTAGCGGTTGTAGCGGCGGTGGGGCGCGGGCGGTTCAGGCGGGATGGAAGGCCGGAGTCGCCAGCGTGG
Organism: Pseudarthrobacter sp. Pseusp20; assembly: GCF_059492155.1. Lineage (NCBI taxonomy): Bacteria > Bacillati > Actinomycetota > Actinomycetes > Micrococcales > Micrococcaceae > Pseudarthrobacter > Pseudarthrobacter sp. Pseusp20. The sequence continues at coordinate 9,857 of NZ_CP168521.1, read as the reverse complement.
AGCCGTCAGCGCGGATCGCCAGCACGGCAACATCCCAGGTGTCCGTGGCGCGGTTCAGCATCTGTGTTCCGCCGGCGACGATCGCCGTGGCCAGCACGTCGGCGGTGACAATGTCCGCGGCGGCCACGGTGACCTGGACAAACCCGGCGCCGCGTCCCACCCGCCAAATGTGCTCACCGCGTTCAGCGGAGCCGGAGGTGGCGATCGCACTGTGCCGGCTGCCCGCGCCCAGTGCGTAGCCGGTAATCAGGGTTTGGCGGTCCGCCGGATCCACGATGCCGGCTTTCCAGGGCTCGGCGCTGCCGGGGCGTGGTGAGCCGCTGACCAACACGTCGCCCCCGGCATTCAGGCACCAATCGTGCCGGCCCAGGGCCTTGAGCGACGTGCCCACCTCGCGGATGGCATGACCCTTGATGATCCCGGACAGGTCCAGGACGCCGTCAGGCCGTTCCGGGGTGAAGGCGCCCTCCGTGCGCAGCCGCCATTCGTGCGCCTCGGCGTACCGCTCTCGCATCTGGGCTGAGGCGCCCCGGAGCATCAGCTCGCCGCGGGCCAGCCTGGCCGCTTCCGAATCCGGGCGGTAGAGGCTGAATTGTTCGTCCAGGTCGCGGAAAAGGCGTTCGACGACGGCGGTGGCGGCAGCCAGCTCATCGAGCCCAGGCTGCCCTTCCGCAGGGGAGCTGACGGGCAGCGTCAGCCCGATGACCGTGCCCATGCATTCAAAGGTGCGGGCCTTCAGCATGGCGGCGGGGGTTGCGGCGTCCAGGGGGCTAGAGGTGGGCTGCATCGATGGCCGCCTGGACTGAGGTCAGGTACGCGTCGCTGGTAATGGTGGCGCCGCTGACGGTCTGGACATCCGCCGACTGCGCCGCGAGGACCTTGCTCCGGAGCAGGGGTGCCGCGCGGTTGCTGATCTGGATGGATTTGCCATCGGTGTTGGTGAGCTGGAGGGCGGTGATATCCGTGATCTTCCCGTTGGCCACCGTAATCTGGACCTGCACGGGACCGAACCGGGTCTGCACGGCGGTTCCCTTATAGGTGCCGGAAGCCGAGGTGCCCGAAGAGCCGGACGTACCCGTACCCGTCGAGCCCGTGGTGCCTGTCGCCGTCGTGCTTGATGCGACGGTGCTGATGCCGCCTGCCTGGGTGCCTGTTTGCCATCCCGCCAGGAGGATCCCGGCGGAGGCCAGGGCCGCTGCAACTGTTCCGCGTATTTTCACCAGTCAAACCTTTCGTGATGGATCTGTTCCCCGGAGACGCCGGCTTTCCCGGCATCCGCCATGACGTTGGCCGCCCACGCCGCCGGGCCGCAGACGTAGACGTCCGCATCCGCGATGTCAGGCACGTAGGAGGTGAGGCTGTAGCCGTTCCGCACGGCGTCCCCGGGAAGCCAGGTGGAGTGGCCGTGGGCCCTCGGCCCGGTGAGGTGGAAGAGCCGGACCCCCCTGGCCTGGCAGAGGTCGAGGATTTCGCTGCCCAGGTACAGCTCCTGGTCGGTGTGGCCGCGGAGCAGGACTGTCGCCTCGCCGGGAGCAAACGGCGTGGTTTCCAGCAGTGCGCGCAGGGGTGTGATGCCGATGCCGGCCCCGATCATCACCACCTTGTTCCTGGTCCTGGCAGCCGTGCTGAGCAGTCCGTAGGGACCCTCCAGCGCCACCTTGGTCCCCTTCCGCAGCCGCAGGAGCTGGGCGGAGCCGCTGCCAAGGTTCCGTACGGTGACCCGCAGCGTCCCCTGGCCGTCCGGGCCCTGGAAGACGGGTTCGGCGGACAGGCTGAACGGGTGGGGATGCCACCACAGTCCCGGAGCCAGGAAGCGCCAGATGAAGAACCGTCCGCCCGTGCCCGCCAGCTGGTCCAGTTTCCGGCCATTCATGACGATGTTCACCACGCCCGGCGCCACGGCCTCCACGCGGGCCACCGACAGTTGGTGCCGCGCCGTGGCCAGTACCGGTTCCAGTACCCGGAAATACACCAGGGCAGCGCCGGTGTAGATGCAAATGGCCAGCCAGTACCAGCGCTGCCATGTGCCTGCCGCAAAGAGGCCTCCCACGCTGAACTGGTGGGGCAGCGACGTTGCCACCGCGGCGTAGGTCAGGAGGTGCACCACATACCAGAACTCGTACGGGAAACGACGCCGCACAGCCACCAGGGACGTGACGACGACCGCGATGAACAGCGCCATGGAGACAAACGCCAGCCACATGTCCGGCACCTGCACCCAAAGGTTGACGGACTCGGTGAACGGATCCAGTCCTTCGGCCATGCCGTACCCAGCCGCGACCAGGAGGCCGTGTGCCAGAAGCAGGTACAGCGAAGGCTTTCCCAGCTTCCCGTGGAACTCCAGCGCGCGGTCGTGGCCGATGGTGCGGTCAATGAAGGGAATCCTCCCGGCCAGCAGCAGCATGAGCAGGACCAGGTCCATGCCCGCCAGCCCGGCCACGATGCCCGCCGCCGTGAACAGGGACGCCGGCGACGTGATCGCGGTGGCCCCGCCGTCGGCAAGCCAGAGGGCAATTGCGGCGGCAACGGAGGCCCAGGCAATGACCGTCAGGAGGTCCGTCCGCAGCATGCGCTGCCGGTACTGTCGGGCAAACCAGCCACGGGCGGGCCTCTTCGCTGAAGGTGATGAAGGCTCCGGGCGGCCGGAGCTGCTTGCGGCCGGAGATGCCGGCAGGAGCTGCGTGTTCATGTATCCAAGGTGCTTGGCGAAGCTATGTGCCTGCTGTGAAAAGGACCAACCTGTGGCTGTGACCTTCCGGCGGCCCTTATACACCCGATGACCCCCGATTGGTCTTTAATTGCGCCAACTCGTAGACTTGGTAGGCGCTAAGTGCGCGGAGCGTGCGCAATTGCTCCGGTTGCCCGGTAATTTTCTCCAGGGTGGCCGGTAGTTAGGGGCTCAAGTTGCGTGACTAACCGTTGCCCTTCTGCATTTTTGGGTCGCCCTTAGCAGCATGGTCCAGCAGCAGATATGCGGATCATTACTTTCAATTCTTGAGGAGAAGTCATGGCAGCACACTGCCAAGTGACCGGGGCCGAGCCGGGCTTTGGGCACAGCATTTCGCACTCGCACCGCCGCAACAAGCGTCGGTTCGATCCGAACATCCAGAAGAAGCGCTACTGGGTTCCGTCCCTGCGCCGTAACGTCACGCTGCAGGTCTCTGCACGTGGCATCAAGACCATCGACGTACGCGGCATCGACGTAGTCGTCGCCCAGATCCTGGCTCGTGGGGTGAAGCTCTAGTGGCTAAGGACAAGGACGTACGTCCGATCATCAAGCTCAAGTCGACCGCGGGTACGGGTTACACCTACGTAACCCGCAAGAACCGTCGTAACGATCCGGACCGCATGGTCCTGAAGAAGTACGACCCCAAGATCCGCCAGCACGTCGAATTCCGAGAGGAGCGCTAAACATGGCTAAGAAGTCCAAGATTGCTCGCAACGAGCAGCGCAAGGTCATCGTTGAGCGTTACGCTGCAAAGCGCCTCGAGCTGAAGAAGACCCTGGTTGACGAGAACGCAACCGACGAAGCACGCGAAGCAGCCCGCCTGGGCCTGCAGAAGCTGCCCCGCAACGCGTCCCCGATCCGTCTGCGTAACCGCGACATCATCGACGGCCGCCCCCGCGGTACCTTCCAGAAGTTCGGCATCTCCCGTGTCCGCTTCCGCGACATGGCCCACAAGGGCGAACTCCCGGGCATCACCAAGTCTTCCTGGTAATCCAGCACCGCTGAATCCAGCTGCTTGAGAAGGGTCGGCAACCTTAGGGTTGCCGGCCCTTTTGCTGTCTGCCGTGATGGCTGCCGGATGTGCGGCAGCGCACACAGCGGAATTACGACGGCGGGAGGCCGGCGGGTGCCCCGCATGGCCGTTCCTGCCCGGAATCCCGGGGAATTGCAGCCATTGGATGAGCGGTTTGCGGTGGGCTACGAGTGCGTGTATTGTTTTCTAAGTCGCCGCGGGGGAGACAGCCAAGAGCTGGTAACCGCGGGTGGCCAAACCCCCAAATTCAAGACCAAATTCTGGTCGCTCCTTAGGGCGCCGGAAATTGGTGGGGGACCGTCTTCTGGTCTGATGGGAATCCTGAGAAATGGATTTGCGTCGGGGTGGTTGATCGGGTAAGTTTGGAAAGTTGCTCCGGAGCGAGCCTGGACGTTGGTTTGGGTGGTGCCGGGTGTGTCTGTTGTTTGAGAACTCAATAGTGTGCCAAGTTTGTTGATACCGATTATGTATGTAATTGGTTGATTGTGCTGTGCCGCCACCCCGTGGTGTGCATGGTGTTTTTAGCTGGTTTCAAATTTTGTGCAGCTGTTTCTGCCGTTATTTCCGGTGGTTGTGGTTGTGTCTGTTTTTGTTTTACTTCAACGGAGAGTTTGATCCTGGCTCAGGATGAACGCTGGCGGCGTGCTTAACACATGCAAGTCGAACGATGATGCCAGCTTGCTGGTGGATTAGTGGCGAACGGGTGAGTAACACGTGAGTAACCTGCCCTTGACTCTGGGATAAGCCTGGGAAACTGGGTCTAATACCGGATATGACCTTCCATCGCATGGTGGTTGGTGGAAAGCTTTTGTGGTTTTGGATGGACTCGCGGCCTATCAGCTTGTTGGTGGGGTAATGGCCTACCAAGGCGACGACGGGTAGCCGGCCTGAGAGGGTGACCGGCCACACTGGGACTGAGACACGGCCCAGACTCCTACGGGAGGCAGCAGTGGGGAATATTGCACAATGGGCGAAAGCCTGATGCAGCGACGCCGCGTGAGGGATGACGGCCTTCGGGTTGTAAACCTCTTTCAGTAGGGAAGAAGCGTAAGTGACGGTACCTGCAGAAGAAGCGCCGGCTAACTACGTGCCAGCAGCCGCGGTAATACGTAGGGCGCAAGCGTTATCCGGAATTATTGGGCGTAAAGAGCTCGTAGGCGGTTTGTCGCGTCTGCCGTGAAAGTCCGGGGCTCAACTCCGGATCTGCGGTGGGTACGGGCAGACTAGAGTGATGTAGGGGAGACTGGAATTCCTGGTGTAGCGGTGAAATGCGCAGATATCAGGAGGAACACCGATGGCGAAGGCAGGTCTCTGGGCATTAACTGACGCTGAGGAGCGAAAGCATGGGGAGCGAACAGGATTAGATACCCTGGTAGTCCATGCCGTAAACGTTGGGCACTAGGTGTGGGGGACATTCCACGTTTTCCGCGCCGTAGCTAACGCATTAAGTGCCCCGCCTGGGGAGTACGGCCGCAAGGCTAAAACTCAAAGGAATTGACGGGGGCCCGCACAAGCGGCGGAGCATGCGGATTAATTCGATGCAACGCGAAGAACCTTACCAAGGCTTGACATGAACCGGACCGCTGCAGAAATGTGGTTTCCCCTTTGGGGCTGGTTTACAGGTGGTGCATGGTTGTCGTCAGCTCGTGTCGTGAGATGTTGGGTTAAGTCCCGCAACGAGCGCAACCCTCGTTCTATGTTGCCAGCACGTGATGGTGGGGACTCATAGGAGACTGCCGGGGTCAACTCGGAGGAAGGTGGGGACGACGTCAAATCATCATGCCCCTTATGTCTTGGGCTTCACGCATGCTACAATGGCCGGTACAAAGGGTTGCGATACTGTGAGGTGGAGCTAATCCCAAAAAGCCGGTCTCAGTTCGGATTGGGGTCTGCAACTCGACCCCATGAAGTCGGAGTCGCTAGTAATCGCAGATCAGCAACGCTGCGGTGAATACGTTCCCGGGCCTTGTACACACCGCCCGTCAAGTCACGAAAGTTGGTAACACCCGAAGCCGGTGGCCTAACCCCTTGTGGGAGGGAGCTGTCGAAGGTGGGACTGGCGATTGGGACTAAGTCGTAACAAGGTAGCCGTACCGGAAGGTGCGGCTGGATCACCTCCTTTCTAAGGAGCACCTCCAACTCTTCTGTGCTGGTGAATGCCGGTGTGGGGGGTTGTCAGGAAGCAAGCCCGCAGCATGGACGATTGTTCCGTGGCGGGTGCTCATGGGTGGAATATCAGCAAATAGCGGCTGCGTGTTTTTTTGTCTTGTCTAGTACGAGCCAGTGATGGTTCTGGAACGGTGGGGCGGGGGGATGCGTGGTTTAGTGTTTGGCACACTGTTGGGTCCTGAGGCAACAGGGCCGGGGAGGGGTTGTTGCGGCTTTGGTCGTGGTGGTTCCTTGTCGGGTTTGTTTGTTTCTGGTTTCCCTGCCGTGACGTTCCGTGCGCCTGTTTGGGTGTGTGGGGTGTGTGGTGTGGGGTTGTTGTTTGAGAACTACATAGTGGACGCGAGCATCTTGTATAAGAAGCAATTTCCAAGATTAATGAACCTGGATCTGGCTGCGCTGTTGATGCCCTTTGGGTGTTGGGGTGTGGTTGGTTTCTGTGGTTCTCTCGAGAAATGTTTTTGATCTTTGTGGTCAAGTTTTTAAGAGCACACGGTGGATGCCTTGGCATTAGGAGCCGAAGAAGGACGTAGGAATCTGCGATAAGCCTGGGGGAGTCGATAACCGGACTGTGATCCCAGGGTGTCCGAATGGGGAAACCCCGCCGAGCGCGCGAGTGACTCGGTGACCCGTACCTGAACACATAGGGTGCGTGGGGGGAACGCGGGGAAGTGAAACATCTCAGTACCCGCAGGAAGAGAAAACAATAGTGATTCCGTTAGTAGTGGCGAGCGAACGCGGATCAGGCTAAACCGTTCCATGTGTGATAGCCGGCGGGCGTTGCATGGTCGGGGTTGTGGGACTTTCCATACCAGTTCTGCCGGGCTGGTGGGGTGTGATGTGCGCGCATAGGTGAACGGTTTTGAAAGGCCGGCCAGAGAGGGTGTTAGTCCCGTAACCGTAATGTGTTTGTACCGCCTGTGAGAGTATCCCAAGTAGTACGGGGCCCGAGAAATCCCGTGCGAATCTGTCAGGACCACCTGATAAGCCTAAATACTCCCTAATGACCGATAGCGGACCAGTACCGTGAGGGAAAGGTGAAAAGTACCCCGGGAGGGGAGTGAAACAGTACCTGAAACCGTGTGCTTACAATCCGTCGGAGCCAGTCTGATTCTGGTGACGGCGTGCCTTTTGAAGAATGAGCCTGCGAGTTAGTGTTACGTCGCGAGGTTAACCCGTGTGGGGCAGCCGTAGCGAAAGCGAGTCTGAATAGGGCGTGTGAGTGGCGTGATCTAGACCCGAAGCGAAGTGATCTACCCATGGCCAGGTTGAAGCGACGGTAAGACGTCGTGGAGGACCGAACCCACTTCAGTTGAAAATGGAGGGGATGAGCTGTGGGTAGGGGTGAAAGGCCAATCAAACTTCGTGATAGCTGGTTCTCCCCGAAATGCATTTAGGTGCAGCGTTGCGTGTTTCTTGCTGGAGGTAGAGCTACTGGATGGCTAATGGGCCCTACAAGGTTACTGACGTCAGCCAAACTCCGAATGCCGGTAAGTGAGAGCGCAGCAGTGAGACTGTGGGGGATAAGCTTCATAGTCGAGAGGGAAACAGCCCAGACCACCAACTAAGGCCCCTAAGCGTGTGCTAAGTGGGAAAGGATGTGGAGTTGCCCAGACAACCAGGAGGTTGGCTTAGAAGCAGCCACCCTTAAAAGAGTGCGTAATAGCTCACTGGTCAAGTGATTCCGCGCCGACAATGTAGCGGGGCTCAAGTACACCGCCGAAGTTGTGGCATTCACATTTTAGCTAAGCCCTTGTGGTTCAGGCGTGTGGATGGGTAGGGGAGCGTCGTGTGGGCGGTGAAGTCGCGGTGTAAACCAGCGGTGGAGCCTACACGAGTGAGAATGCAGGCATGAGTAGCGAAAGACGGGTGAGAAACCCGTCCGCCGAATGATCAAGGGTTCCAGGGTCAAGCTAATCTGCCCTGGGTAAGTCGGGACCTAAGGCGAGGCCGACAGGCGTAGTCGATGGACAACGGGTTGATATTCCCGTACCGGCGAAAAACCGCCCATGCTGAGCGGGGGATACTAACTGCCCGAAGCCTGCCCGAGCGCCCTTGTGGTGTGAGGGTTTTGGTGGAGCGCAGGACCTGATCCCGGGAGGCAAGCGTATTAACAGGTGTGACGCAGGAAGGTAGCCGAGCCGGGCGATGGTTGTCCCGGTCTAAGGATGTAGGGCGAGTGGTAGGCAAATCCGCCACTCATGGTGCCTGAGATCTGATGGGACCCCCGTTTGGGGGGATTTGGTGATCCTATGCTGCCGAGAAAAGCATCGACGCGAGGTTTTAGCCGCCCGTACCCCAAACCGACACAGGTGATCAGGTAGAGAATACCAAGGCGATCGAGAGAATTATGGTTAAGGAACTCGGCAAAATGCCCCCGTAACTTCGGGAGAAGGGGGGCCCCAACCTTGATACACCCTTTGCGGTGTGGAGGGGATCGGGGCCGCAGAGACCAGGGGGAAGCGACTGTTTACTAAAAACACAGGTCCGTGCGAAGTCGCAAGACGATGTATACGGACTGACTCCTGCCCGGTGCTGGAAGGTTAAGAGGACCGGTTAGCCGCAAGGCGAAGCTGAGAATTTAAGCCCCAGTAAACGGCGGTGGTAACTATAACCATCCTAAGGTAGCGAAATTCCTTGTCGGGTAAGTTCCGACCTGCACGAATGGAGTAACGACTTCCCCGCTGTCTCAACCATAAACTCGGCGAAATTGCAGTACGAGTAAAGATGCTCGTTACGCGCAGCAGGACGGAAAGACCCCGAGACCTTTACTATAGTTTGGTATTGGTGTTCGGAGTGGCTTGTGTAGGATAGGTGGGAGACGTTGAAGCCCGGACGCCAGTTCGGGTGGAGTCATCGTTGAAATACCACTCTGGTCACTTTGGACATCTAACTTCGGCCCGTAATCCGGGTCAGGGACAGTGCCTGATGGGTAGTTTAACTGGGGCGGTTGCCTCCTAAAAAGTAACGGAGGCGCCCAAAGGTTCCCTCAGCCTGGTTGGCAATCAGGTGTCGAGTGTAAGTGCACAAGGGAGCTTGACTGTGAGAGAGACATCTCGAGCAGGGACGAAAGTCGGGACTAGTGATCCGGCGGTACATTGTGGAATGGCCGTCGCTCAACGGATAAAAGGTACCTCGGGGATAACAGGCTGATCTTGCCCAAGAGTCCATATCGACGGCATGGTTTGGCACCTCGATGTCGGCTCGTCGCATCCTGGGGCTGGAGTAGGTCCCAAGGGTTGGGCTGTTCGCCCATTAAAGCGGTACGCGAGCTGGGTTTAGAACGTCGTGAGACAGTTCGGTCCCTATCCGCTGCGCGCGCAGGAAATTTGAGAAGGGCTGTCCTTAGTACGAGAGGACCGGGACGGACGAACCTCTGGTGTGTCAGTTGTACTGCCAAGTGCACCGCTGATTAGCTACGTTCGGATGGGATAACCGCTGAAAGCATCTAAGCGGGAAGCTCGCTTCGAGATGAGATTTCCATACACCCTCGGGTGTGAGAGGCCCCCAGCCAGACCACTGGGTTGATAGGCCGGATGTGGAAGCGAGGACTAACGACTCGTGAAGCTGACCGGTACTAATAGGCCAACAACTTACACCACACAGATACATACAAAACTCTGCTTGCGTCCACTATGTGGTTCCCAACCAACAACCCCCCAACACGCGGGGTTGTCACGGCACGGAACCACCACAACTGAAGAACAACACCACAATGTTGTAACCACGAGTCTTCCCACCCCCGAAAAAACACCGGGCGGGCGGGTACAAGGGTTACGGCGGTCATAGCGTGGGGGAAACGCCCGGTCCCATTCCGAACCCGGAAGCTAAGACCCACAGCGCCGATGGTACTGCACCCGGGAGGGTGTGGGAGAGTAGGTCACCGCCGGACACACATTGGTCGAGGCCCCAACCACCAGGTTGGGGCCT